>NZ_JBMPIQ010000003.1:0-4800000 GCF_054855875.1 Pseudomonas sp. G3-19 | reverse complement strand
CGCCAAACGACGCCAAGGCCTGGGTCGACACGGCGGGCAAACAGAACCTCAATCTGCTGGCGAGCAACTTTGCGGTCAGCTCCGCCGAACAGACCCTCAAACAGCGCAAGGCCGGTCACCTGCCGACCCTCGATGCCGTGGCCAAATACGAAAAGGGTGACAACGACGCCCTCGGTTTCGCCAACCCGAACGCCTTCGGTACGCCGTACAGTGGCAACGTCGAGCAAAGCACCCTGGGCCTGCAACTGAACATTCCGATCTACAGCGGCGGGCTGACCAGTTCGCAAGTGCGACAGTCCTATGCGCAACTGGATCAGAGTGAGCAACAGCGCGAATCCCTGCGCCGGCAAGTGGTGGAAAACACCCGCAACCTGCATCGCGCGGTGAACACCGATGTCGAGCAGGTGCAGGCGCGCCGCCAGTCGATCATCTCCAACCAGAGTGCGGTGGAAGCCACGGAAATCGGTTATCAGGTGGGTACGCGCAACATCGTCGACGTGCTCGACGCCCAGCGCCAGCTGTACACCTCGGTGCGCAACTACAACAACACCCGCTACGACTACATCCTCGACAACCTGCGCTTGAAGCAGGCGGCAGGGACCTTGAATCCGGGTGACTTGCAAGACCTGGCGCGCTATCTGAAGGCCGACTACAACCCGGACAAGGACTTCCTGCCGCCGGATCTGGCCAAGGCAGCCGAAGCACAGCTCAAGGCCCGGCCGTAAACAATCTGGAAAATCCCCTGTGGCGAGGGGATTTATCCCCGATGGGGTGCGTAGCAGCCCCAAAACCATTCACCGCGGTGATTCAGTCAGATATGGCAAGCAGGGTTAACGACTGCTGCGCAGCCGATCGGGGATAAATCCCCTCACCACAATAAATGTTCCGGGCGACTATTTGATCAACCGGCCCAGCCCATCCAACAACCGCTGCAACGCCCCCTGATTACGCCGCATCACCGCCAGCCCCGCCTCGGCCATGCGCTGGGCATCGCGCGGCAATTCGAACAAGCGCTGCACTTCCACCGCCAGCCCTTCGGCATCATCCACTTCGGCCAGCGCGCCGGCTTCACGCAATTGCGCGGCGATGTCGAGGAAGTTGAACAGATGCGGGCCGCTGAGCACCGGTTTTGCCAGTGCCGCCGGCTCCAGCAGGTTATGCCCGCCGTTGGGCACCAGGCTGCCGCCGACGAAAGCACTGTCAGCCAGTGCATAGAGAAACAGCAGTTCGCCCATGGTGTCGCCAAGCAGCACTGAAGTGTCCGCTTCGACGTTGGCACCGGTGGAACGGCGCACCGTGGCAAAGCCTTCACGCTGGCACAATTCGAACACCGAGTTGAAGCGTTCGGGATGGCGCGGCACCAGAATCAGCAGCGCATTCGGGTAGTTCGCCAGCAGCCGACGATGGGCGTCGAGCACGACCTCGTCTTCGCCTTCGTGGGTGCTGGCGGCGATCCATACCGGGCGCTCCAGCGCTTGCCACTGCCCGCGCAGCTCAGCGGCACGTTGCAGCAGTTGCGGGTCGATGGTCAGGTCGAACTTGATCGAACCGGTGACTTCAACCGTCTGCGGGCGGGCGCCGAGATCGCGGAACCGTTGGGCTTCGGCTTCGGTCTGCACCGCAAAAAAACTCATTTCAGCGAGCATCGGCGCGGTCAGCTTGCTGAAGCGGCCATAGCCTCGGGCCGAGCGCTCGGACAATCGCCCGTTGGCCAGCGCGACCGGAATCCCGCGCTTGGCGCACTGGTGGATGTGGTTGGGCCACAGTTCGGTTTCCATGATCACCGCCAGTTTCGGTTTGGCGTGATCAAGAAAACGCGCCGCTGCGCACGGCAAGTCGTAGGGCAGATAACAATGCTGGATGCGCGGTTCGCCGGCGAACAACGCCTGAATCCGTTCCGATCCGGTCGGCGTCATGCAGGTCACGGTGATCGGCAGCTGTGGATAACGCTGCTGCAAGGCGCGAATCATCGGCGCGGCGGCAATGCTTTCGCCCACCGACACCGCGTGCACCCAGATCCCGCCGGGTTGCAGTGGTGGCATCCCGTAAGAGAAGCGCTCGCCAATCCGCTTGGCATACGCCGGGGCCTTGCGCGAGCGCAGCCACAGCCGAATCGCCACCAATGGCAGCCCCAGGTAAAACAGCGCGGTGTAGAGAGTTCTATTCATGGCGGCGGAGTTTATCGACTTTTGTCGCCAATCGCCCGCAAGTGCACGGCAAAACGTTCGGCCAGCCAGCGCGCAGCCGGGCCGAGGGGTTCATCCCGGCGCCAGACCAGCTCCACCACCAACGCCGGCGGGGTCCATTCGCTGTCCAGTTCGACCATCAGGCCGTGATAGGCCGAATACTGCACCACATGCCGGGGTAGCCAGGCCCAGCCCAGATCCCGCACCAACCATTCGGCCATCACGTAGAAACTGTCAGCGCGCCAGACTTGCGGGCTAGCCGGTTCGTTGCCGGGGTAGACGCTGGTCTGCGTCGACATCAGCAGTTGCCGATGCTGCGCCAGTTGCTGGCAGGTGACGTAGGACTGCGTCGCCAGCGGATGATTGATGCCGCAGACGGTGACCATTTCTACCCGGCCCAATACCCGACGCTCCAGCGCTTCGGGAATTTCGTCGTGATAGAACAGCAGGCCCAGATCAGCGCGACGCTCGACCAGTTTGCGTGCGACTTCACCTTGAGCGGCGCTGGTCAGTTGCACTTCGAGGCTGGGAAATTGCTCGGCCAGCGCATCGAAGCTTTCCACCAGTGCCTGATACGGCATCGCTTCATCCTGCGCCACGCGCAACTGCGCTTCCTGACCGCGCATCATTGCCATCGCCCGACCGTTCAGCCGCGCACATTGGCGCAACACTTCCCGGGCTTCTTCGAGCAGGGCTTCGCCCGCTTCGGTGAGCCTGGGTGAGCGACCACTGCTACGCTCGAACAGGCTGACGCCCAAATCGTCCTCCAGCATGGCAATCGCACTGCTGATCGCCGACTGCGCCTTGCGCTGCTGGCGCGCCACGGCAGAAAACGAGCGCTGTTCGGCGACGCTGACGAAGGCGCGCAGTTGTTCCAGATTCCACAGGGTATTCATGCAGCAACCCATCTTCAAAACAGATAGGTAATGACTTTACCCCATCTGGCGAGCGACTAGAATGCCGCCTCAGCAAGCAACGTTTTACATGAGGATCTACACATGAACGCCTACGCCTTTCTGGCCATCGCCATCTGCGCCGAAGTGATCGCCACCGTTTCGATGAAAGCGGTCAAAGGCTTGAGCACCCCGCTGCCGTTGATTCTGGTGATCGTCGGCTACGGGATCGCCTTCTGGATGCTGACGCTGGTGGTGCGCACTGTACCAGTGGGAGTCGCCTACGCCGTGTGGGCGGGCATGGGCATCGTCATGGTCAGCGTCGCAGCGCTGTTCATTTATGGGCAGAAGCTGGACGTGCCGGCGATGCTCGGAATGGCGCTGATCGTGCTCGGCGTGGTGGTCATCCAGCTGTTCTCCAAGACTGCCGGGCACTGATTTGCAGTAACGCAAATCCCCTGTGGAAGCGGGCTTGCTCGCGAAGGCGGTGTGGCAACAACATTTCTGTTAACTGACACACCGCATTCGCGAGCAAGCCCGCTCCCACATTTGGTTTTGCATCTGCCCTGTTGATCATCGACAAATCCCGCTCTTTCCCGAGTCTGTATACTGCGCCCTCGTCTTGAACACTGAGGTCGTTGCATGCCATCCGTTATTTCCACCGACGTTCTGATTGTCGGCGCTGGTGTCGCCGGCCTCTGGCTGAACGCGCGTCTGCGCCGTCAGGGTTTTTCGACCGTGCTGGTGGAAAGCGCCAGTCTCGGCGGCGGGCAGAGCGTGAAGTCCCAGGGCATCATCCACGGCGGCGCCAAGTATGCGCTGCACGGTGCGCTGACCGGCGCCTCGGAAGCCATCGCCGACATGCCGCGCCGCTGGCGTGAAGCGCTGGCCGGCAACGGCGAGCTGGACCTGTCCGGCGTGCGCCTGTTGTCCGAAGCGCATTACCTGTGGTCGCCCGGCACCCTCGCCGGCAACCTCACCAGTTTCTTCGCCAGCAAAGCCGTGCGTGGCCGGGTCGATCAGGTCAAGGGCGATCAACTGCCGCCGGCCCTGCAAGACAAGCGCTTCAAGGGCAAGGTCTATCGCCTCGCCGAACTGGTGGTTGACGTGCCGAGCCTGATCCAGCGCCTGGCCGATCTGGCCGGTGACGGCCTGCTCGCCGGGCAAACCATCGCGCCGCTGCTGGAAGCCGGTGTGCTGGTCGGCCTGAAGGTCGACGGTCGCGAAATCCACGCCCAACGCATCGTCCTCAGTGCCGGCGCCGGCACTGCCCGATTGCTGGAAGACCTGGGCCTGACTCAACCGGCAATGCAACGCCGGCCGCTGCACATGATCATCGCCAAAGGCCCAAGCCTGAAGCCGCTGTACGCTCACTGCCTGGGCGGCGGCACCAAGCCGCGCATCACCGTCACCACCCACCCGGCCGCTGACGGCAACTGGGTCTGGTACCTGGGCGGCGACATTGCCGAAAGCGATGGCGTGGCCCGCGAACCTGCCGAGCAGATCGCCACCGCGCAGAAAGAGCTCGGCCAGTTGCTGCCATGGATCGATCTGAGCCAGGTGCAATGGGCGACCTTGCGCGTGGATCGTGCCGAGCCGCTGCAAACCGGCCTGAGCCGGCCGGACAACGCCTTCCTCGCCGAGCAGGGTCGCCTGCTGGTGGGCTGGCCGACCAAACTCGCACTGGCGCCGGACTTCGCCGACCGGGTCATCGCTGCGCTGGAGCGCGACGGCATCCAGCCGCAACCGGCCGAGCCATTACCGGCACTGCCAAAACCACCGATGGGCGTTCCAGCCTGGGAGCAACTGCTGCCATGACTATCGCGAACCTGCACGACCTCCACCGCCCACTGGGCAGCACCGGCCTGATGGTTTCACCGCTGGGCCTGGGCACGGTCAAACTGGGCCGCGACCAAGGCGTGAAATACCCCAACGGTTTCCAGATCCCCGACGATGACGCGGCACGCATGCTGCTCAAGCAGGCCAAAGGGCTGGGCATCAACCTGATCGACACCGCCCCGGCCTACGGTCGCAGCGAAGAACGCCTCGGCCCGTTGTTGCGCGGCCAGCGGCAGGACTGGGTAATCGTCAGCAAGGTCGGTGAAGAGTTTGCCGACGGCCTGTCGCGCCATGACTTCAGCGCCGCACACACACGGATGTCGGTCGAGCGCAGCCTGCAACGTCTTGAAACCGATTTTATCGACCTGGTGCTGGTGCACTCCGACGGCAACGACATGGCCATCCTTGAGCACGAAGAGGTCTACGCCACCCTCGCCGCACTCAAGGCCGAGGGCAAGATTCGCGGTTTCGGCTTCTCCGGCAAAACGGTCGAGGGCGGACTCAAGGCGCTGGAGCAAGGGGACTGCGCGATGGTCACCTACAATCTGAACGAACAGAACGAGAAGGCAGTCATTGACTATGCTGCTGCCCACGGCAAAGCCATTCTGGTGAAAAAAGCCTTGGCCAGCGGCCATGTATGCCTGAGTCCGGGCGTGGATCCGGTGCGCGCCAGCTTCGAGTTGTTGTTCCAGCAGCCAGGCGTGGCCAGTGCTATTGTCGGGACGATCAATCCGCTGCACCTCGCCCATAACGTTGCGACCGTTGCCCAGGTCCTCCGTAGTCACTGACGCCGCCCCGCGGCCTTAAGCAGGAGCCGACATGCCGCGCACGCTCATCAGAAAGAACCCGAGCAACTTCAAGACGCTGCCGCTGTTCGTCGAGGCCACGCCCGAAGGCCTGACGTATCAGAGCGTCGGCATGCCGCTGAATTTCGCCCAGACCCTGCAGCGGCGCAAACCGGTGAGCGTGGCGGATGCCGAGCGCTTTGCGGTGGAACTGGCCAACCTCGGGGTCTCTGTGCGCCTGACCCTGCACTGGCAGAATCGCGATTACTGGGTGCTGGTGCGCCAGCGTCGGCAGGATCGTGGGGACGTCGTGCTCAAGCTGATTTCCGGTTACGTGCCTGCTCAAGAACTGAACATCCCGCTGCACACGGCGATTCAGGAAATTGCCGAAGAGTGCCTGCTGGAAACCCCGGAAGGCTGGCTCGGCGGGCGCTTCAACGACACCTGGCTACCGGCGCCCTACGCCTCCGCCCTGCATTATCGCGAGGCCCTGCCGTTTCGCCTGACGCCGCAGTCCGGTTCGGCGCGACCGGTGCGCTGCGCCAATCTGCAATTGCTCGAACGACCACGGGCCTACGTGCATCTGCCGACAGCATCGCTGCAACTGATCTACGACTTGCGCCTGGACGTGCCCAAGGAAGCCAAATCCCTGAGTCTGTTTCACGTCGATGAACGCCTGGAAGGTGATCAACTGGTGGCGCGACTGGACCGCAAGCGCCCGGATTTGTACCTGATGCCGTTGCAGGACGGCGAACCGCTGGCCGAGCTGTATACCTTGAAGAAAGGTCAGCTGTCTCCGGCGGGCACGCGCGGTCTGTATCTGGCCGAAAGCTTTGCCAGACAGGATGGCTGGCTGGTGCGTGACGAGCGGATTCGCTGGAAGGACTGGTTACGCCAACAAGGCCTGACCCCGCCGGAGAAACCCACGGGACTGGCGCGGTTGCGCGGCAAGGCCAGGCAATTGCTGAAGAAGATCGTACCGCGCAAGAAAGTCAGTTCCTGAAAAGCAAAAGATCGCCGCCTGCGGCAGCTCTACAATGGAATGCATTTCCCTGTAGGAGCTGCCGCAGGCTGCGATCTTTTGGCTTTATTGACCGCGGATTTTTTCCACGATCGCCGTGGTCGAGCTGTTTTCCACCAGACCCAGCACTTTCACCGTGCCGCCGTAAGCCTTGACGATATCGGCACCAACAACCTGGTCGATACCGTAATCACCGCCCTTGACCAGCACATCCGGCTTGACCTCGCGCAGCAGGTTTTCCGGGGTGCCTTCGGGGAAGCTGATCACCCAGTCCACCGCACCGAGGCCGGCGAGTACCGCCATGCGTCGGTCGACACTGTTGATCGGACGTCCCGGCCCCTTCAGACGGCTGACGGAGGCGTCATCATTGATCGCCACGATCAGCCGGTCGCCCTGCGCGCGCGCCTGCTCGAGGTAGGTCACGTGCCCGGCATGCAGAATGTCGAAGCAGCCGTTGGTGAAGACGATGCGCTCGTTATGCGCACGGGCATCGGCCACTGCCAGCACCAGCTGTTCCAGACCTAGCACCCCACGCTCCGAACCTTCTTCACGCTGAATCGCGCGGCGCAGTTCCGGGGCGCTGATCGCCGCAGTACCGAGTTTGCCGACCACGATGCCCGCCGCCAGATTGGCCAGCGCCACCGCGTGCGGCAGTTCTTCACCGGCAGCGATCGCCGCCGCCAGGGTGGAAATCACCGTGTCGCCGGCACCGGTCACGTCGAACACTTCACGGGCACGGGCCGGCAAATGCAGCGCCGGATGCTCCGGACGCAACAGGGTCATGCCGTGTTCACCACGGGTGACCAGCAGCGCGCCGAGCTCGAGATCGTGCATCAGGGTCGCGCCCTTGCTCACCAGTTCGTGCTCATCGGCGCAACCGCCGACGATGGCTTCGAATTCGCTGAGGTTCGGCGTGATCAGGCTCGCACCACGGTAGATCGAAAAATCCTTGCCCTTGGGATCGGCCAGCACCGGAATGCCTTTGGCACGGGCTGCCTGAATCAGGGCCTGATGGTTTTTCAGCGCGCCTTTGCCGTAGTCCGACAGCACCAGCACCTTGATGCCTTCGAGCAGATCATCGACCTGCGAGGCCAGGGCCAGCGCATCGGTGGCAAACGGTTCTTCAAAGTCGATACGCAGCAACTGCTGGTGCCGGCTCATGACCCGCAGTTTGACGATGGTCGGCTGGTGCGCGATGCGCTGGAACAGGGCACGCACGCCCGCGCCCTTGAGACTGTTGCTCAGGCTGTCGGCGGCTTCGTCGTCGCCGGTCACACCGACCAGCGACGCCGGCGCACCCAGCGCGGCAATGTTCAAGGCAACGTTGGCAGCACCGCCCGGGCGGTCTTCGATTTGCTCGACTTTTACGACCGGTACCGGTGCCTCAGGGGAAATCCGTGAGGTTCCACCATGCCAGTAACGGTCGAGCATGACATCGCCGACCACCAAGACTGGGGCTTGATCGAATCGCGGCATGGACAACTTCATGGAGCAACCCACATACAAAATGAACAGGGGCGCGATATTAACACAGGGTTGGCGCAGGCTTGCGTGCAGCCTGCAACAGGATGAAACAGTCCGTTACTTTGCTCATTTTTTGAGCACCAGTGCCGCCAGTTGTCCACAGGCTTCGGACAATTCCAGCGCCTCGGTGTCGATTTGCCACTCGGCTGCCAATGGCGCTTCGTAAGGACTGTCCACGCCCGTAAAGTGCGTGATCCGACCTTCCCGTACGGCCTGATACAAACCTTTCGGATCGCGACGGGCGCAGACTTCCAACGAAGTGCTGACGTGCACTTCAATGAATTCATCCTGGGCAAACAGCCTGCGCGCGGCGTCGCGTTCGGCGCGGAACGGCGAAATGGCCGCAACGATCACAATCAGCCCGGCGTCGACCATCAACCGCGCCACCTCGGCCATACGCCGGATGTTTTCCCGGCGGCAGAGGTCGCTCATGCCCAGGTCGCGGCACAGGCCATTGCGCACATTGTCGCCATCGAGCAAAAACGTGTGCAGACCCGACGCATGCAGGTGCAGTTCGAGGGCATTGGCCAGGGTTGACTTGCCGGCGCCGGAAAATCCGGTCAACCACAGGCAGCGTGGGTGTTGTGCCTTGAGCGCTGCCCGGGCCTGGTGCGAGAGCGCCAGACCGTAAGTCCGAATGGCGAGCTTCTGTAGCGGCAGTGACAGGGACTCATTCATACCCGAGCAACTCGTAATCACGCTGATAAACCCGACGTACCAGACGCCGGGTGCGCACCGAACAGAACTCGCGCGCCGGCATCGATTGCCGTTCCCGCGAGCCGTTGACGTGAGGCAACTCGCCAGTCAGCCCCAACTGTTCGCAAACCAGACGAAAATCCCGCGTCAGGTGTTCCTGATAACCGATGAAGTCCAGCGCCAGATGCCCCAGCGAGTCCGTCAGAAAGTCGGTCTGGGCGGCAAAGTGCAATTGCCGGGCAATCGTTTCCGGATGCAGCCAGCGCGCGACAAAAGCGTCGAAATCCCGGTACTGCCGCACCAGCCGTTGCGCCATATGGTCACGCGCGCTCAACTCGTTGCCACGCAAAAAGGCGTAGGCCGAATAGGCACGTTCCAGCGGGTCGCGAACAAAAGCGAACTTGAAGGCGTTGGCGAACTGCTCGGGAAACTGCTCTTCATACCAATACAGCGGCAAGTGCCCGGGTCGCCAGCCGTCGAACAGTGCCGTGCAAACGCTGCTGCCGGCGCATTTCGGAACATGGATAAACAGGCAGGAGCGCTGCTGGAAGGCCTGAGGAAACGTCAGGTTGGCCGACATCGACTTGTTCACCACCTGCCGATCGACCACCGACAGGCGCCCGAGCAGAAAAGCCCGCTGTGGCTTGGGCAGCAGTTTCCAGAGATAGCGTTGCAGCATGAAAGCACCCGCGCGACGGGGATGGCCCCCTCGATGGAAGTCAGAGTTCGTTGAGGAACCTTAACAAGCGCGGTGCCCGGTTTTATTCCGGTTTGGTCAAGAAGGGTAAAGGTCTGGATACAAACGACTGTGGGAGCGAGCAGGCTCGCTCCCACAGGGCAGGGCCTGGAGTCAGGCGATATCTTCGGCCGGGGCATCGAGGCCCATGGCGTTGAGGCGCGCATAGTAACCATTTTGCGCCAGCAACTGGTCGTGGGTGCCGCGCTCGACGATGCGCCCCTGATCCATGACCAGAATCAGGTCGGCCTTCTCGATGGTCGACAGACGGTGAGCGATCACCAGCGTGGTACGCCCCTTCATCACCTGATCCAGTGCCGCCTGAATGTGCCGTTCGGACTCGGTGTCGAGTGCCGAGGTGGCCTCGTCGAGAATCAGCAGCGGTGCATTCTTCAGCAACGCACGGGCAATCGCCAGACGCTGGCGCTGGCCACCGGAAAGCAAGACGCCGTTCTCGCCGACCTGAGTGTCCAGGCCTTGCGGCAACTGCGAAATGAAGTCCATCGCGTAGGCATCACGCGCGGCTTTTTCAATGTCTTCACGCGGCGCACCGGCCAGATCGCCATAAGCGATGTTGTTGGCCACGGTGTCGCTGAACAGAGTGACGTGCTGAGTCACCTGAGCGATGTGACGACGCAGGTTGAGCAGTTTGTACTGTTCGACTTCCACATCGTCGATGAGGATTTCGCCCTTGTCGTGGTGATAGAAACGCGGAATCAGGTTGGCCAGCGTCGACTTGCCGCTGCCCGAACGCCCGACCAGTGCGACCATCTGCCCCGGCTGGACCGAGAAACTGATGTCGTCCAGCACCTGGCGTTCGGTGCCAGGGTAGGTGAAGCTGAGGTTGCGCACGTCCAGACGGCCACTCACCGCATCGCGCTCGACGGTGCCGGTATCGACTTCCGGCTCGACATCCAGCTGCTCGAAAATGCTCTCGGCACCGGCCACGCCTTTCTGAATGGTCGAGCTGACTTCGGACAATTGACGGATCGGCTTGGGCAGCAGGCCCGCCAGCGTGATGTAGGCGACCATGTCACCGGCCGAGGCGTCACCGCGCAGGTACAGCACCAGGAACATCAGCACGGCCATGGCGGTGTAGATCACCAGTTGCAGCATCGGCGTATAGATCGCACCCGTGCGAGTCATGCGCAGTTGCTTGTCGGTGTTGCCCTGGCTGGCATCGAGGAAGCGCTTTTCTTCATAGGCCTCGCCGCCGAAGCTGCGAACCACGCGATAACCCTGGATGGTTTCCGAGGCCACATGCGTGACATCGCCCATCGCCAGCTGGATCTTCTTGCTCTGCTTGCGGAATTTTTTGCTGGCGGTGCGCACCATTACGGCGATCAGCGGCAGGATCGCCACCATCACCAGGGTCAGCTTCCAGTTCATGAATAACAGCGAGGCAAACAGGAAGATCACCGTCATGCCTTCACGGATTACGACCTTGATCGCATCTGTTGCCGCCCCCGTGACCATCGTCACGTTGAAGGTGATACGCGAAATCAGATGACCGGAGTTATGCTTGTCGAAATAGCGGTTAGGCAGCACCAACAGGTTGTTGAACAACTGCACACGCAAGTCATGCACCAGCCCGAGGGAAACCTTGGCCAGGAAATAGTTGCCCAGATAGGAGCCCAGCCCCTGCCACGCGGCGATCAGGATGATCAACAGCGGCACGGCCTGCAGCAGCTGCAGGTCACGCAGGTAGGGCACGGAAGGAAACAGCACCGCTTCAGGGTTGGACAGGCCATCGACAAAGTACTTGAGGATGTAGCCAAGCATCGGTTGCGTCGAGGCGAAAATCAGAAAGCCGACGATGCTGATCAGGAACAGACTGATGTACGGCCGGACATAGCCGAGCAGGCGGAAGTAGATTTTCAAGCTCGATGGGCTTGCGGCGGGACTGGAATCGGTCATATCACGCGAAAGTCGATAAAAAGGACGCTGACTTTAGCACAGCTTCTTCAGGGTTCTGGCAATCGGCGAAAGGCTGTTATTGTTATGCACCTCTTCTGCATCAAATAGCCATCACTCGAATGGTCGATCAACCTCAGGAATGAATCTCACAGCATGCAACTTCGCGGCTTCAGCAGTACGTCCAATCGGATTTTCGATTTCATTAGCCTGTGGATTCTTCCCACCGGTTTTTTCCTGCTCCTGTGCGCGCTGTTCTTCTTGCCGGGTCGAAGTCTGCATCACAAGTTGTTCTATGGCCTGTTCAGCATTCCGACACTGATCGCGCTGTGCCTGCGCCCGCGCGAACTCAAGGAGCTGCTGCGCGAGCCGATTTTCATCGCGGTTCTGCTGTTCGCCGCCTGGGCATTGCTCAGCCTCGCCTGGGGGCCGGGCGGGGAGCCGCTCGGCGGAATGTTCAAGCCGCCACTGCATACCTTGCTGCTGTTTGCCGGCTGCTACCTGCTGGTGCGCTACCGCAGCGACATCCTGCAACCCTTGCTGTTCGGCGCCGCGTTGGTCGCGCTGATTGCCACGACCATTTTCCTGTTCATGTTCGCCCGGGTTTATGAGCCGGGCATGCGCCTGATCGGCGGTGGTGCCTTCGATAACCCGTTGCTCAGCTCGCACCTGTTCGGCTTCTTCAGTGCCTACTGGCTGAGCGTGACCATGACCTGCAAACGTCGCCAGATGATGTGGCTCAGCTTGCCGGCGATGGCAATCATGTTCATGGCCGTGATCGGCACCGGTTCCCGGACGCCGTTGGTGGCACTGACCATGGCGGCGCTGTGGCTGTGTTTCATCTGCTGGAACAAGCGCTCGGTGGGGTTACTGATCGCGCTGGTCCTGAGCGGCGTAGCAGTCATTACGCAGTTTTCGCAGATGATCACCGAACGTGGCGACTCCTATCGTCTGGAAATCTGGCAGAAGGTACTGCACATGATTGCCGATCATCCATGGATCGGTCATGGCTACAGCGCCAGCCTTGCCGTAGACCCCGGTAACGGCATCAGCTTTCAGGAGCCGCACAGCTTTATCCTGGGTGTGCTGTATTACGTCGGCATCATCGGCTTGCTGCCCTGGCTGTTCTTCCTGCTGTGGGGCCTGCTGAGCAGTTGGCGCCAGCGTGTGCAGCCACTGCTGATCATTGCCTCGACCTGGCTGGTATTCGGTATCGGCGCCGGGCTGACCGAAGGCGGCGGAATAATCTCGCGGCCCAAGGAGCACTGGTTCCTGTTGTGGATCCCGCTGGCACTGATCGCAGCGTTGAGCATCAATCAACGCGCGCGGCGCCTGTTGACCCAGCCGGTGCAAAAGCTTGCGACCGCTGACCTGGAGCACATGAGCAGCACGGCCCAGATCATTGAAGAAGATGGCCTCGGACCGAAAGTCCTGCGCCTGACCGACGGCAGTTTCCTCAAGCTGTTCCGCCGTCGCCGCTGGTACACCTCCGGCAGTTTCAATCCCTACTCCGAACGTTTCGCGGTCAACAGCGAACAACTGCGTCAGATGGGCATCCCGACCCCGCAAATATTGAATCTGTACCGTCTCGACGATGGCAGCAGCGCTGTGCATTACGCGCCGTTGCCGGGGCACACGCTGCGTCAGGTGCTGCAGAGCATTACGGCTCCGGCGGTGCGCCAGGCGCTGGTGGAGCGCTTTGGCAAATTCATGGCGCAACTGCACGAGAAAGGCGTTTATTTCCGCTCGCTGCACCTGGGCAACGTACTGGTACTGGAAGACGGCGAGTTCGGCTTGATCGATCTGGCCGACCTGCGCATCTACCCTACCCCGCTCAGTCTTTCCCTGCGCCAACGCAATTTGCGTCATATGCAACGTTACACTGTCGACAAACGCTGGCTGTTCGAGGATCACCTCGATGCGTTGCTCCAGGGGTACGCCATGACGGCGTCCAAATCCGCGGTTGAAAATCTGCACAGGCAAGTGCTGGCCGGCAACACCCCGGTCCGGGTTCATTGATGATCGAAACCAATCCGCTTATCGCGCTGGCAGCCTATCTGCTGGCCATCATCACTTCCGCCCTGCTGTTGCGTGCGGTGCCGAAAATCGCTCGGCACCTGCAGCATTCCGGCGAAAGTCGATATGCCAGCATCGACGGCCTGCGTGGCTATCTGGCGTTTGGTGTGTTCGTGCACCACTCGGTCATTACCTGGATCTTCTTGCGCACCGGGGTGATCGACTTTCCGCCGAGCAACTTCTATTCGATGCTCGGTCAGGGCAGCGTCGCGCTGTTCTTCATGATCACCGGTTTTCTGTTCTGGAGCCGCCTGCTCGCGCAGGGACGCAACCACGACTGGCTGGCGTTCGGCGTCTCGCGGGTATTTCGCCTGTATCCGCTTTATCTGCCACTGATGCTGCTGGTGTTCGTCTCGGTCTTCCACTTGCAGGACTGGCAAATGAAGGAGCCTGGCCTGGAGCTGTTCAAACGGATCCTTGCCTGGCTGACGTTCGACCGCCCGGACATCAACCAGTACCGCCACTCCGGCATGCTGATATCCAACGTCACCTGGACGCTGGCCTATGAGGTGTTTTTCTACATGGCGCTGCCATTGGCCGGGCTGGTGTTCATCTACCGCGGCAGCTGGTTGCAGGTGGTGCTGTGCCTGATCGGCATCTACACGCTGTACCAGGTCATCGGCTGGGAACATTCGCTGAAGAAACACTTTCTGGCGAGCTTCCTCGGTGGCATCGCCGCCGCCTACTGGATTCGCCGGCCGGCGCTCGTGGCGTGGAGCCAGTCGCGTCTGGCGAGCATCATCGCCGTGCTCGCGCTGTTGATCGCGTTCACCGCGTTCAGTCGGGCGTTCAAGACTGCACCGCTGTTTTTGCTGGGGTTGTTTTTCGTGATCGTGGCGTCCGGCAATAATCTGTTCGGCGCGCTGAAACCACGCAGCATTCGCTGGCTCGGCGAAATTAGCTACAGCACCTATCTGCTGCACGGGTTCGTGCTGTGGCTGATGGTGCAACGGCTGCCGCTATTGCTGAATATCGATGCGCGGGAAACGGCGGTGTACCTGCCCCTGGTGGCCGTCTGCACCTGCTTGCTGATTCTGATCAGCAGCGCGACGTTCCTCTATATCGAGCAGCCGGGCATGGCTGCCGGCAAGAAGGTTGTGCATTGGCTGCGCCAGCGTCAGAAGGGCGAAAAGCGCCTGCCGGAGAAGGTCGCCCGCTGAGCGCGAGCGACCGCTGCCTCAGTCCTTTTCCAGCGGGGAAAAGAGTAAACGCCCCAGTCCGCGCCAGGTCTTCTTGTTCCAGGCCTTGAACGGGATCTGCGCCAGCAGCTCCCTTGCCAGTTTGCGATTGCGGTTGGCGGTCTTGAGGAACATCGAGTTCAGCGCCTTGAAGCGCACTTCGTCGTACAGCGGATGATCGCTGAACAGCGCATAGGTGCGCAGGATGTTCTCGATCATGAAGCGATGATTCTTGTACGAGTTGGTGGCGTGCTTGCGGTAGCGCGCCATCACCACGTTCAAACCGTCGATGAAGTAGCCAGCACGGGTCACCTTGAGCTCGATGTACAGGTCTTCAAGACGAATCGTCGGATCGAACCCTCCCACCTTTTCCAGCGCCTCACGACGGATCATCAACGTCGGTGCTGGCGGATACGGCTTGCGTTCAAGAAACATGTCGTCGAAATCGAGGCGGCGAAACGGCACGTCGCGGCGCTGACGCTTCTCTGGATACAGGCTGCCGTCGGCGTGCATCAGCTCGATATTGCCGGCACAGATCCCGACTTCAGGCTTGCCGTCCATGTACGCCACCTGGGTGGCAATACGTTCGGGGTACATGATGTCATCGGAGCCGAACGGCACAATCAGGCTGCCCTTCGAGCGGGCGATCGCGCCGTTGAGGGTATTGGTCAGGCCCTGATTCTGCTGCACACGGAAATCGAAGCCGTACTGCGCCTGCAACGCGCTGATGCGCTCGACGCTGTCGTCCTTCGAACCGTCGTCGACCACCAGCAACTCGATGTTCTTGTAGCTCTGGTTGAGGACACTGAGGATGCTCTCCTCGATGTACGGGCCGTGGTTGTACGAGGCGATGATCACGGTGACGAGGGCGTTGGCTTCGCTCATGACTCTTTCTTCGCTCACGGTTTTCTCTTCGCTCACGGCTGTTCCTTGCGGGCCTGCTCCAGGCCGGAGTCGATCAGGTCCAGATATTCCTGACGGAACACCTCGATGTCGTGCTGTTCTTGCAGATAGCGGTAAGCCTGCTCGCCCTTGGCCTTGAGCTCGTCGTCCGACAGCGCCAGATAGTGATCCAGCGCGGCGACCAGACTCGGCACGTCCTTGGGCGTGATCGCCAGACCACCGGCACCTTCGATCAGCGGCAACATCGCCGGCACGTTCGAAGCGATCACCGGCAAATGGCCGCTCATGCCTTCGAGCAAGGCCAGGCCCAGGCCTTCGGCCAGCGACGGCATGGTCCAGATGTCGAACGCACGCACGTATTGCAGAGCGTTTTCCTTGAAGCCCAGCAGGTGCGCGCGACCGCTCAGGCCCAGTTGCTCGATCTCGGCCGCCAGCGGCGCTTGCAGGCGCCCGGCACCGATGATCGCCAACTGGGTGTTCGGGTATTTGTCCTTCAATGCGGCAAAGGCTTGCAGCAGATAGGTGTGGCCCTTGACCGACACCAGCCGCCCCAACGCACCGATCAAACGCACATTCGGATCGAGGCCCAACAACTCGCGAGCTTTTTCGCGGCTGTGCTGCAAGCCCTCGGCCTGCTCGATGTCGATGGCATTGGTAATGGCGTAGGTGTTCTGGTCGGTAAAGCCGCAATCGCAATCGAGCAGGTACTGTTTGACCGCCGGCGACACGCCGACGAAGCGCCAGTGCCGATCGATCAGACGCTGGGTCTGGCGTCGTCGGTAAAAGCGATCGTACTCACCGAAACCATGGGAGATGCCAATGCACAGCGGCACCTTCAACCAGCGGTTGAGCGCGAGCATCATGTTCACCGGTTTGAAGCGGTTGCAGATCACCACGTCGAACTTTTCCCGGCGGCAGAACTTGTACAACTGCCACATCGCCCGCAGGCGCATGCCCTTGAGCGACTTGTCGGAAAACTCGAAGTACACCGAATGGTCGGCCCGGCTCACCGGCTCGCCCGGCCCCGGTTTGCCGCGCAGGAAAGCCGCGGTGATCTCATAGCGATCGCTCGGCAGCGCCTTGACGATCTGCTCGGCGAGGTCGGCAAAGTCATGGGCTTTGACGTTGTAGTCGGGTTGCAGCTGCAACACCTTGAACCGTTGACTCATGACTCTCCCCGCTGGACGCCTGTCTCACCGTGCTTCAGTAGCCAGAACAACTCCTGGCGCCTGACTGCTTTTCGAAAAAATTCGTTTTCGCCGTACACCGACCCAGCCCGCCCGGCGAGCACACGCTGGATAACCCGGCGCAGGCGACGCTTGACCGGTGCCGGCGGCTGCAGGTCATGCATCATGCCCAGCGCCATGGCCTTGTCCCGTTGCAACTCGATGGACAGCGGCAGGCACAGCGGCTGCATCGGCACCGCCGAATCGAAGGCCGGCGGCAAGGCAATGCCCTGCCCGGTGTTGCCCATCGGCCAGCGGTCGTTGTCGTGCAAGTGGTTGGCGTAACCGAGCAGCGTCGGCTGCCAGTCGAGGTCTTGGAGCGCCTGCAAAACCGCTTGCTGGGCGCAGATATGGTCAGGGTGCGGATCGAGGGTCGGGTGCGGCAGCACGATCACCTCTGGACGGGCGCGCAGCAGCACTTCACGCAGGTCGGCCAGCAGGTTGTTCCAGCTCGGCGCACCATCGACATCGCCCGGCAGAGTGAACGGATTCAACTGGCGAAACAGGCGCGTGTCGTTCAGGTCGGCTTCACGCGAGCCCACCGCCTGATTCGGCGCGGCCTGCATTGCCGCCAGTTGCAGGCAGAAGTAACCGAGTTGCACGCAGTGTTCCTGCGGGACACCGGCCCAACGCGGCACGGCGAGGCTGTCCCAGGCACGCAGACGGCCCTTGAGCCGCGCGGCCTCGACCTTGTTCATGCCCATCTGTTGATAGTGTTCGGCTTCGATCTCACCTGCGGTCAGGGTGACGATCCAAGCTTCATCGGCCTGACTGTACAAGCCATAGGCAGCCAACTCGGCATCGTCGGCGTGCGGGGCGATCACCATCACCCGCTGACGGCGGTAGTCTGGTTGCTCCAGCGCCCACAGCACCGGCTCGCCAAAGACCCGGCAAAAGCGCCCGCGCAAGCGCAACTGACCTTGCGCCAAGGCTTGCGCCTGACCGCTGAGGTTCAGGTAACGCAGGCCATTGACCCCGCGCTCGAAGGTTTGTGCATCAGGATGCGTCCCGCCGAGCAGTTCCACGCGCGGATCGAGAAAACGTCCCAGCCAAGTGCTTTTGACCTTTACCGCGAGGATCAACGTCGCTTCGTCGACCAGCATCACACCCTCGTCCAGGCGCAATTGCTCGCCGCTCAAATGCACCTTCGGCTGCGGTGTAAACGGCGGAAAGCTGTACTGGTAATCGTCTTTCGGCGAATAGAACAGGTGATCGGCAAACCACGCTTCATGGGCGACCCAGCCAACCACCGCGAGCACCAGCGGCAACCACCACGCGACCAGCACACCGAGCGCGATCAACACGCTCAGGGCGATCAGCAAGGTAATGCGTTTATTGCGACGATGACGCTTGAGCAGTTGCTGTTTGCGGCTCATGGGCTGACTCATACGGTGAACACCGGCACAGGATTGCACCAGCGATCCTTGTATTCACGGTCGGCGCGACCGAAGGAAAACCGCAGCGGCTTGTTCAGGGCGCGCGCGTGTTCCCAGGCGCTTTGCGTATTGAGGAAGCTCAACACGCTGCCGGGGCTGAATTCGCGGGTTTCGGGATCGACGCCGCCGTTGATGTACTCGACGCTGATCCACTCCGGGGCTTCGACGCGGTACACCAGTTGAATGGCGATCGGCGCATCATTGAGGAAGATCACCGAGCCGATCAGCAGCTCGCGCAGCAGCTCGATGACCTCGGCCATGCGTGCCGCGCCGGTGGCCGGGAAGCCCCAGCGGCGCTGGAACAGATCGCAGTAGATCGCCGCCAGTTCTGCACTGGAAAACTCTGCGACCGGACGTACCACGCCACCCGCCTCTTCCAGTAAACGCAATTCGCGGCGCTGGTTGTAACGAAACTTCTTCGACAGCTCTTCAGGGGTGCGGGCCATGGCCAATTGTTCGGTCTGCAACTTGAGGCCGCTGAAGCGGTTTTCGTTGAGCGCCGACAGATAGCGTGCGCGATGGCGCAGGGGTGCCTGGACATCGGCGGCGGCCGGCAGGATCAGCTCGGCATTGCCGAGGTCGAACAGGCCTTTCTTGCCATTGCGCTTGAGCACGTCTTTGGACAATGCCAGATCGCGGCCCCAGGTCGGGATTGCCGCTTTGACTTCACCGTCCTGCTCCCAGGCCAGATAGCGCACCGGGATGCCGGCCAGATCAGCCAGACGTTCGACTACCAAAGGATGCGTCGCGACGCTGCCGCCAAAACGTTGCCAGGCGCTGGCATAGGTGGAGGCGTCAACGGGCGACCAGCCACGTTCGCGCCAGCCTTGAAATCGGTTGAGCATCAGCCCCTCGGTGCCAGATCGGTAACTTGCGGCAGACGCCAGAAGGTGTCGCGCACCGCACGGTCGGAGAAACGCTCACGCAGGCGATCGAGCATCAGCTCGGCGCACTGCCGGCGTTGCTGATCATCCATACCGGCCAAATGTTGCAGGCCTTGTGCAAGGTGTTCGGCATCGCCCAGCGGGAACAGAATCCCTACACCTTCGACCACTTCCTTGGCCCCGCCACAGGCCGTGGCGAGCAACGGCACGCCGGCCGCCATGGCCTCCAGCAGCACCATGCCGAACGGTTCGTGATCGGAGCTCAGGGCAAACACATCGAAGGCGCGGAAGTAATTGCGCGCGTCCGGCACCTGGCCGAGAAACAGCACCCGGTCACCGATGCCCAGTTCGCGCGCCAGCTCCTTGAGGTCCTGTTCCAGACGGCCCTTGCCGAGAATCACCAGCTGACTGTTGCCCGGCAGACCGGGCAATGCCGCGGCAAAACCGTGCAGCAACGTCGCCTGATCCTTGTCCGGGTGCAGCCGACCGACGTTGCCGACGATGAACGCATCCGCCGCCAGCCCCAGGGTCTCGCGCGCTTCGCGGGCTGACACCTGACTGGCCTGCAAGGCCGGCACATCGATGCGGTTGTACAAGGTCTGGATGCGAGTGGACGGCCATTTCGGCAGGCAGCGCCGCATGTCGTCGCGCACGGCATCGGAGACGCCGAGCAGACTCAGACGCTTGCGGAAAATGTGCGCGAACAGCTTGCGCGTGCCACGTTTGTAATCGTCAAACGCGTGGTGCACGCCAATCACCGGCAGCGACGTGCCGAGCAAGGCGATGTAGATCGGCTTGAAGCGATGGGCGATGCAGAAACTGAAATTGCGTGAAGCGGCGATCTTGCGCAGATCGCCGATGGCGCCCAGCTTCAGGCCACGAATGGCCTTGGAGCTGTATTCCATGAACAACACTTCATCGGAAGCACACGCTGCGGCCACCTCGCTATCGGCGGCCCCGGTCAGAAAGACCGTGGTCACCCGATAACCGGTGCCCGCGAACAGGCTGGCGTACTGCCGTGCGCAGTCGAGGAACGGCCCGTCATAGCCGTGACAGAACTGCAGCACATGGCGTTCAGCCGAGCGAGTCATAAGCGTTTGCGCCCTCTTTGACCACCAGAATGTCTTCCATGATCAGGTACTGCAGATCGGAGCCGAAGAACATGTTCAGGGCGTCGGTCGGCGAGCAGATCATCGGTTCACCACGACGGTTCAGCGAAGTGTTCAGCGACACGCCGTTGCCGGTGAGGTTTTCCAGCGCCTTCATCATGTCGTAGTAGCGCGGGTTGTATTCGCGCTTGAGGACCTGGGCACGGGAAGTGCCGTCTTCGTGGACGACTTCCGGCACGCGGGTCTTCCACTCTTCCGCCACTTCGAAAGTGAAGGTCATGAACGGCGCCGGGTGATCGATCTTGATCATCTGCGGTGCAACGGTGTCGAGCATCGACGGGCAGAAAGGCCTCCAGCGCTCGCGGAACTTGATCTGGTGGTTGATCCGGTCAGCCACACCGGCCACGCTCGGGCAACCGATGATCGAACGACCACCGAGCGCACGCGGACCGAATTCCATGCGGCCCTGGAACCAGGCCACCGGGTTGCCATCGACCATGATTTTGGCGATCTGCTCCGGCATGTTGTCGAGCTTGCGCCAGGTCGGCTTGTTCTCGTGACGGGCGCACGCGGCGATCACGTCTTCGTTGCTGTACGACGGGCCGAGGTAGACGTGTTCCATCTTCTCGACCGGTACGCCACGGGCGTGGGACACATAGGCTGCTGCGCCGACCGCGGTGCCGGCATCGCCGGACGCAGGCTGGACGAACAGTTCCTTGATGTCATCGCGGGCGATGATTTTCTGGTTCAGCTTGACGTTCAACGCACAGCCACCGGCGAAGGCCAGCTTGCCGGTTTCCTTGAGCACGTCGCCCAGGTAGTAGTCGATCATCTGCAACGCCAGTTTCTCGAACAGCGCTTGCATGCTCGCGGCGTAGTGGATGTACGGCTCGTCGGCGATGTCGCCCTCACGCTTCGGACCCAGCCACTCGATCAGCTTCGGCGAGAAGTAGAAGCCCTTGCCCTTCTCTTTGTAGCGACGCAGGCCGATCACGTTGGCGTAGTCGGTGTTGATCACCAGTTCGCCGTTCTCGAACGAGGCCAGACGCGAGAAGTCATATTTGCTGGCGTCGCCGTACGGCGCCATGCCCATGACCTTGAACTCACCGTCGAGCATCTCGAAACCGAGGAACTCGGTGATCGCGCCGTACAAGCCGCCGAGGGAGTCCGGATCGAAGAATTCCTTGATCTTGTGGATCTTGCCGTTTTCGCCATAACCGAAGAAGGTCGTGGCGTACTCGCCCTTGCCGTCGATGCCGAGGATCGCGGTTTTCTCTTTGAAACCCGAGCAGTGGTAGGCGCTGGAGGCGTGAGCGAGGTGGTGCTCGACCGGCTCGATCTTGATCTTCTTCGGATCAAAACCCAGCTGCTCCAGGCACCAGACGATCTTGTTGCGATAGCGCTTGTAGCGACGGTTGCCCATCAGGATCGCATCGAGGGCGCGATCCGGTGCGTACCAGTAACGCTTGGCATAGTGCCAGCGGGCCTTGCCGAACAGGCTGATCGGGGCGAACGGAATCGCCACCACGTCAACGTCGGACGGCTTGATACCGGCCTGTTCCAGGCAGAACTTCGCCGATTCGTAGGGCATGCGGTTCTTTGCATGCTTATCGCGGACGAAGCGCTCTTCTTCAGCCGCCGCCACCAGCTTGCCGTCGATGTACAAGGCGGCTGAAGGGTCATGGCTAAGGGCGCCGGACAGGCCAAGAATCGTCAATGCCACAGGGTCTAGCCTCTTTAGTCTGCATTCAGGCGCGATGCGCCTTGAAAATTGATGTGCCCTCGCACCGGGCGAGAGACAGCTAAAGGGCGGGATTATAGCGTAAAAGCGCCGACAAGCCTCTAGCGGAACTGGCCGGCCTTTGCGTTGACACTTCCGAGCCTCTCAACATAGACTTCCGTGCAAATGGGCTGGGGGATCCCGGTCGGCGCTAATGCCTCGGTGAGATCACCGGGGCTTTTCGCTTTCTGGGGGAGGGAAAACCTTCAACCCCCAATTCTCGAAACCTTTCCCAACTTTATTCCGCCCACCGCTGCAATAGAACTTGCGCCTGAGCACATCAAACGCGCGATTTTCCTGACCCACCCTCAAAACACTCATGCCGATGGGCCTTGCAACAAGATCAGCCAGCTGCAATCCGGTGGAATTGACTTGTTTTGTGGCGAAGACGATGTCAAACGGCAGTTGAACCCCCAATCGGTTAGACCCGCCACAAACCCTGCGAAACTCCAGCTCAAGCTCGTTATCCTCCCGCTTGCCTCGCCGCTCGAAAATCACATGTGTCAACGCCTTATGTTGAAGCTTTTCCTGCAAAAACTCATGCAGCGTTTCCAGACAGAAGCCGAGAGCCAAGTGGTAGGGGTTGTCCGCAGATGCCTGCTTTGCGCGCAGCAAGGCCTTGTCGATAACGCAACTGATCAGGACAAAATTGATGGCCTCGATAATGCCGGTCAATTCGTCGAGAAAGGCATGCTTGTGCACTCTCGAAGTGAACAGGCTGGAGAACGCTCCTTTTTCTTTTCGAATCTCCAGCTCATGCAGCACGATCAGATCGTGCCCCATATGGTTGAACTTGAATTTCTGGACAGTCGGAATGACCTTTTCGCAGTAATGCCTTTTGTGAAAGACGCAAAAAGCAAGCACGAATATCGGGTAATAGGGATCCAGCTTCTGCATCCCTTGATCACCGCTTTCATCAACATAGACGATGTAGTCGCTGTATCTCCCGGACGGATACAAGAGCGCTGCCGCTTCAACAATTGCTTGCGACTCGCTCTGGTTTTCAAACAGAGAAAATTGCAAAAAAAGTTACCCGCGATCTGTTCGCCAATAGATGCCGATATTGCCATCCACGACCTGTTGATAAATCGTATACGGCAACACCACCGTATCCAGCACCCCGGACAACGGCAGGTCCAGCAGCACAAATGGCAGCAGCACACCGGTAGGGTCAGGCGGGGCATTCAGTACGCAGAAATCGAACGCCAGCCCGCTGTAGATCCGTGGAATCGATTGGCAGTAGGTTTTCTGTTTGCGCATGTCGCGGGCGACGTCAGCGTCCATTTGCAGGACCGAGGCGGCGGTGCCGCAGCCGGATAAAAGCCATGCGCAGGTGCTGAGTGTTAAAGCGTTTTTGATGGTCAAGTCTTGCCCTCCGAAGTGGTCAGGGCAAGCTAGCATCGGGGCTGGAGCGGGCACAGTTCATGGCTTCTGGAGAAGCTGTAGGACAAGTCAGTGGTGTTTGTCCGCTATTGCTCAACGGGAGTTTTCTGGGGCTTTAAAGCCCTGTTGCGAGCAGGCTCACTCCTACAGGGGAATGCTATCCCATGTGGGAGTGAGCTTGCTGGCGAAGGCGGCTCAGGCCGCGCTGGAGATGTCCTTGGGCAATCGCTGATCGATCACCTGATACAGCGCGCTGCTCTCGGGCCAGTTGCGCATGAACCGTGCCCGATCTCGCGCGTAGGCCGGCGCGAAACTTCCGACAGAACTGTGCTGACACATCGAATCCAGATCGATCAGTGCCCAGCGATCTTCCTGCCAGAACAGGTTATGACCCTTGAAGTCGCCATGGCTGATGCGCTCGGCAATCAACCGTGCGAACAGTCGATCCAGCGCCTGCAACTCGGATTCCGGCGCCGCACCGCTTTCCACATACGGCGCAAAGCGCTCGATGATGTCCGGCCCCGGCAGGAACTCGGTCACCAGATAAGCACGGCTGCGCAACCATAAAAAACGCTTTTCCAGCACCGCCAGCGGTTTCGGCGTGGCGATGCCGAGGAACGCCAGGCGATTGCCTTCACGCCACGAATGCCACGCGCGGCTCGGGCGCCAGAAGCGCTTGAGCCAGTGCGCAAAGCCTTTGATGTTGTAGCGCTTGATCACCAGCGTACGCCCGGCCACTTCGACCTTGCCGACGCTCGCCGCGCCGCCGGTCTTGTACAGATGGCCCTGATCGAGCAGCGCATCGGCCTGATCCAGCACCGGGAGCATCGCCGCTTCTTCCTCGCGACGGATCGCCCGCAAGGCGAACGCACCGCGCTGCACACTGAACAATGTGCACTCGCGGCCCACCTTGATCAGGTAATCCTTCAGGCGCCAGGCGCGTACCTTGGCGATCTGCTTCTGCAACGCTTCCAGCGGCAACGCGTGCTCACTGTTGCTCAGCAGGTAATACACCAGCAATTCTTCGGTGAACGGCTCAAGAGACTTGGGCAACTGGGCGAAAAACACCCCGAGGTTTTCCAGCACTTTCTGCCGTGACAACGGCTGGCCAGCGGTCTCGGCACAAATCCCGGCACCGTCGATCAGGTACAGCTGACCGCCCTGGCGCAGCAGGTTGTCCAGGTGCAGATCTTCCTGCCACAGTCCTTTGCCATGCAGTTGGCCGATCGCGCCCAGCGCCTCGGCGAGTACCGCCGATTGCTCGTCCGCCAGCACCGGCAGTGATTCGACTTTCTGCCAGGCATCACCGAGGCTTTCAGCACCTTCAAGGAACTCGAACAGCAGCCAGCCGCCTTCGCCATCCTTCAGGCCATCAGCCAACAACAGCGGCGTGGTCAGACCTTGTTCAGCGAGCAGTTTGACGCCCGCCAGTTCGCGCTGAAAATGCCGCGCCGCCTTGCTGCCCACCAACAATTTGGCCAGCACCGGCCGCCCGCGCCAGACCCCGGCACCGACATAGCGCTGCCCCGGCAGCACCCGCAGCAGACTCAGCAGTTGCAGATCCGCTGGGCCTGCCGCATCGGCAAGCGAAATCGTCAGCGGCAGACTCGGCGCACGTCCGGCGTTTTTCAGTTCGGACAAGCGCATCAACGGGTCTCCTTGCGACTGCGCCGTGCAGTCAGGCGCGTCACCCAGCTGTCGACCAGCGAACTGTCGACTGGCTGATCGAGATAGGCCGCGAGCAATTCGCGTAATTGCGCCTCGCTCCATTCCGGCGCACGACGCAGCAGCGGCTCCAGATCCTTGACCCGGTCGCGCATGCCGAACAGCAGGGGTCGGGTCTTTTCCAGGTCGATCAACTGCGCCTTATACGCGCCGCCATCAGCCTGCAAAAAGATGTGTTTCGGATAAAAGCAGCCGTGTACCTGACGCACGCCGTGCAGCTGGCGCGCCAGTTGTCCACAGGCCTGGAGAATGGCTGATTGCTGCGCGGTGCTCAGCTCGGACCAGCGTTGCAGCAACGAGTCGAGATCATCCCAGCCGTCGAGGGCACGAGTCAGCAGGATCGCCCGGACATCGCCCTTGACCTTGCGCTCACCGAAGAACGCCGCTTGCAGCGCCGGGATCCCCAACTTGTTGTAGCGGCTGATGTTGCGAAACTCGCGGGCGAAACTCGGCTCGCCGAACGGCGCATGCAGGGTGCGGGTCAGGTAGTTGCTCTGGCGCTTGAGGTAGTAGGCCTGCCCTTCCAACTCCAGGCGAAACACGCTGCTCCAGCCACCGCCATCGGTGTTCGGTTCGTCCACGGCTTCGAGCTGTTTGGCCCAGAGCGCGTCGAAAGTGCCGAGGCCATGACGCTCAAGTAGCGCCCGGTCTTCAGCGGCCAGGAAATCAGTCATTCGCGTCCCTCGAAAAATCTCACCACGTGGCGAATCCGTTTCTTGTCGGCGGCATTCAGCCGATCACGTCCGCGGTATTGCAGGTAGAAGCGCAGGCGCTGGGTGTTCGACAGGTGATACTTGGCCACCTTGTCGAGACAGGCCAGATCCTTGGTGATCCGGTATTTGAGCCAGAAGCCGCGCCAGAAATCGCCGTTCGGGCAGTCGATCAGAAACAGCTGCGCCTGATCGTCGATCAGCAGGTTGCGCCATTTCAGATCGTTATGGGTAAAGCGGTGGTCGTGCATGGTTCGGGTGTAGCCGGCCAGTTGCCGGCTGATGCCATCGACCCACAGACGATCCTTGAGTTTCGGATCGTTGCGTTCGGCCAGCGCCGACAGGTCTTCGGTGCGCGGCAGCTCGCGGGTGATCATGGCGCCACGGGCATAGGCCGCGCCACGTCGCTCCAGACCCCAGGCCACCACTTCGGCGGTGGGAATGCCCCATTTGGCGAAGCGTTTGAGGTTCTGCCACTCCATCTTCACCCGTGGCTTACCCAGGTAACGGCGCAAGCCTTTACCGGCGCCGACGTAGCGTTTGACGTAGTAATTCACGCCGTTGCGCTGCACGCGAATGACTTCGGACAGCGGATCACGGGTCAGACGTTCGCCCTGCAGGGCAAACACCGCTTCGAGGCTGCCGAAATCTTCGGCCAGTTCGCTGTATTGCGGTTCAAGCGTCCAACCCGCCATCAGAGCGCATCCCCGTAACGCTGTTTGCGCGCATAGAGCTTGTTGGCCTTGCCCTCGAGCCAGCTCAGCAACGGCGCTTCTTCGGCGAGGATCTGCCGTAGCGGCTGCTGGAAGTAGCCTTTGAGGAAACGCAGCTTGTCGCGTCGGGTCAGGCCGATGTCCAGTGCCGAGAAATACAGCGCGGCCAGATCCTTGTTGCGCCAGCGTTGAGTGATCCGAGGACGGGTCTGGGCGCGGTGCAGGTCGATCACCGAGAGTTTGAAATCGTCCGGGGTGATCGGCTTGTCGGTGTGCAGCAGAAAGTGGCAGATGTAGCAGTCGCGGTGGTTGACCCCGGCGCGGTGCATCATGCCGGTCATGCGCGCCACTTCAGCGATCAGCGCGCGCTTGAGTTTCGGCTGCGGCGGGTTCTTGACCCAATCGATGCTGAAGTCTTCGAGGCTGATGGTCGGCGCCAGCTCTTCGGTGACGATGAACGAATGCTGATCCGCCGGGTTGCTGCCCTTCTCGCCATAAGCCACGGCGGTCATGGTCGGCACACCGACTTCCTGCAGACGCTGGATTGCCTTCCACTCCTGACCTGCGCCAAGCACCGGCAGCTTGGCGGTCAGCAGGTTCTTGAAAATCTCGCCCCAGCCGATGCCCCGGTGGATCTTGACGAAAAATCCGTTGCCGTCGACTTCCGTGCGCAGAGTCCGTCGAGCTTCCAGCTCGCGGTAGACCTCGCCCTGCAAGCCTTCGACTTCGGCGAACGGGTCGCGCCCGGCCCAAAGGCTCTTGAACGGTTCAGCCAGCATCAACTTCATTTAAGCGTGCTCCGCCAGAATCACATCGGCCGCGTGCTGCGGCATGCTGTAGAGGTCGGCCGTCTCGGCGAAAGCCAGACCATTGCGGCTCCAGGCCGCGCGTGCAGCGTCGTCATTCAACATGTCAGTCAGGTACTGCGTCAGTTGCGCCTGATCGAACGGCTCGTCCAGCACTCGCCCGGCGTCCGCCTCGGCAATGTAATGGGCGTAACCGCAGACCGCGCTGACCAGCACCGGCAACCCGGCGACCAGCGCTTCGAGCAATACGGTGCCGGTGTTTTCGTTGTACGCCGGGTGGATCAACAGGTCGGCGCCAAGCAGGAAGCGCGGGATATCGCTGCGACCCTTGAGGAAGGTCACGTTGTCGCCCAGGCCCAAAGTCGTACTCTGCATCTGGAACAATTTGGGGTCATCCTGGCCGATTACAAACAGCCGGGTGCGCTTCTTCAGCTCGGCGGGCAGTGCAGCCAGCGCCTTGAGGCTGCGATCGACGCCCTTGGTCTTGAACCCGGAACCGATCTGCACCAGCAGCAGTTCGTCGTCCTTGAGGTTGAATTCGGCGCGGAAACCGGCGCGAATCTCGTCGGCATCCGCCGGCCGGCGACGGTCCTGGGCGATACCCGGCGGCAGCAGGTGGAAGCGCTCCAGCGGCGTGTCGTAGTGCTTGATGAACAGCGGCTGCTGCACTTCGGAAATCATCAGCACTTCGGTTTTCGCGTCTTTGGCGAACACCGCGCGCTCGTACTCGGCGAAGTGGCGATAGCGGCCCCAGCGGCGGTACAACGAATGGCGCAGGTTCTGCGCCTTGTCTTCGAAGCAGCCGTCGGCGGCGTAGTAGACGTCCAGCCCCGGCATCTTGTTGAAGCCGATCAAGCGGTCCACCGGACGCTTGGCCAGATCCGCTTCCATCCACGCCGTGAGTTTCTCGTTGCGCCGATGATTGAAGAACGCCTTGACCGGCGCCACCAGCACTTCGAAACCGGGCGGCACGTCGCCTTCCCAGATCAGCGTATAGACACGGATCTGATGGCCGCGCTTCTGGCATTCGAGGGCGATGCGCATGAAGTCGCGCTGCAAGCCACCGAACGGGAAATATTTGTACAGAACAAAAGCCAATTGCATCAGCGCAGCTCCTCAGCCATTAACAACGTGCTCAGTCGGCTGGCGACACGCTCGGGATTCACACGCGTGAAGCACAGGGGCTGCTCGCGTTTCAGGTCAAACTGACGGGCATCCTGCACGGTCGGTTGGTAAGTGCATTTCTTTTGCAGGCAAGGGGCGCAGGGGAAATCACTGGCCATGTGAATCTGCACCTTGCCGTAGGCGCCGGTCAGGCCCGGGTTGGTCGGGCCGAACAGGGAAATCGTCGGCACATCCAGCGCAGCTGCGAGGTGACCCAGACCGGTGTCCACCGCCACGCAGGCCTGGGCGCCGGCCAGCACTTTGCCGACCCCGGCCAGATTCAGCTTCGGCAACACTTCGGCGTGCTTGAAGCCAGCGGCGATGCGCTCGGCGCGGGCCTTCTCCAGCGGGTTGCCCCACGGCAGTTTGACCCCGACGCCCAGATAGCCGACCCGCTCGGTCAGCTCGCGCCAGTAGGCTTCCGGCCAGTGTTTGGTGTCCCACGTGGTGCCGTGCAGGAACACCACGAACGCGCTCTTGCGCGGCAATTCCACCAGACGCTCGACGTTGAGGCCGTAGTCGCCCAACCCTTTGGGCAGGTCATAACCGAGGGCGATGGCGAACAGCTGACGCACCCGTTCGACCGCATGCTGCCCACGGGCCACCGCCAGTTTGCGGTCGTAGAAACGTGCAGCGATCGGCTCGCGCGCCGAGCCTTTGTCGAGGCCGGCCACCGGGGCTTTGACGTAGCGCGTCAGCCAGGCGCTTTTCAGCAGGCCCTGAGCGTCGATCACCAGATCGTATTTGCTGGCACGCACGCTTTGCTTGAAGCGCTTCCACTCGCCACTCTTGATGGTCTGCCAGAGGTTCTTGCGCCAGCGACGGATCGCCACGGGAATCACCTTGCCGACGGCCGGGTGCCAGGTCGGGATCTCGGCGAAGCCTTCTTCCACCACCCAGTCGAACTTGATCCCGGGGATGGCCCGGGCCGCGTCGGTCAGCGCCGGCAACGCGTGAATCACGTCGCCCAGCGATGAAGTCTTGATCAGCAATACCCGCAACTTAATGAACCTCGACCACGGAGCCCTGCAGTTTCTGCAAGGCATCGTTGACCGCGTCCGGCATCAGCTGGCGCAGGCAGTTGTAATGGCCGAACCGGCAGGTACGGTCGAAGCACGGGCTGCAATCGAGGCCCAGACGCACGACTTCGACGTGTTCGGCCAACGGCGGCGTGAAGCCCGGCGAGGTCGAGCCATACACCGCCACCAACGGGCGATTCAGCGCAGCGGCGACGTGCATCAGACCAGAGTCGTTGGACACCACCGAATCGGCGCACGACAGCAGGTCGATGGCTTCGGCCAGCGAGGTGCCGCCGCTGAGGTTGACCGATTCTTCACGCAGGCCGGGAATCAGCCGTGCGCGAATGTCTTCGCCTACCGCGTGGTCGTTTTTCGAGCCGAACAGCCACACCTGCCAGCCTTCGCGAATCCGCGCTTCGGCAACCTTGGCGTAGTGCTCGGACGGCCAGCGCTTGGATTCGCCGAACTCGGCGCCGGGGCACAGGGCCAACACCGGACGGTCCAGAGTCAGGCCGAACTTGGCCAGCGCCGCTTCGCGGGTCACCGGATCGATTTGCAGGCTCGGACGCGGATAAGGCTTTGGCAGCTCGGCGTTCGGCTCGTAAGCCAGCGCCATGAAGCGCTCGATCATCAGCGGATAACGTTCTTTATCCAGCGTGCGCACGTCATTGAGCAGGCCGTAGCGGAATTCGCCACGCCAGCCGGTGCGTTGCTTGATGCCGGCGAAAAACGGCACCAGCGCCGATTTCAGCGAGTTCGGCAGCAGGATGGCCTGATCGTACTGGCCGGCCAGGGATTTGCCGATCCGCCGACGCGTCGCCAGTTCCAGCGCGCCATGGCCGAGCGGAAAGCTCAAGGCCTTGCGCACTTCAGGCATGCGCTCAAGGATCGGCCGGCTCCACTCGGGGGCCAGCACGTCGATTTCGCATTGCGGGTGGCGCTGCTTGAGACACTGAAACAGTGTCTGCGCCATCACCATGTCACCGACCCAACTGGGCCCAACGATCAGAATATTCATGTGGTTTCCATAAACGAACCGGGGAGGCATTTACGCCTCCCCGCCTCGAGAATTCTACAAACACTGTAGATCTGCTGTGGAAGCGCGCTTGCTCGCGAAAGGGTCTTCACATCCAACATTATTGTCGTCTGATACTCCGCTATCGCGAGCAGGCTCGCTCCCACAGGGTTTTGCATCCGGCCCTTAATCTGCAATCAACGCAAATCCAATGTGGGAGCGGGCTTGCTCGCGAAGGGGCCGTCACATCCTGCATCGAAGGTGACTGACACTGCGCATTCGCGAGCAAGCTCGCTCCCACAAGGTAATCGGTGCTTCAAATATCCGGTTTCAGCTTAGCCCCAACTCTTTCCAGATCCGCAATACCTGCCGGCGCTCCTCGACAAACTGGTCGCCTGCAATCACCCCGGCGTCCTTCTGCAAGGCCTGTCGGTGGGCGGCGGAGCGGTAGGCTTTATAGGCCTCGCGCAACAGGCTGGCATCTTCGGCAGGCATCAGCCCTTCGTGTTCCAGCTCTTCCAGAATGCGGATGTTATCGGTCCAGCGCAGCAATGGCGGGTGGCTGTGCGACCACGCCAGGGCCGCGTATTGCACCATAAATTCAATATCGACGATACCTCCGGCGTCCTGCTTGAGGTCGAACGGCGCCGTGGCCTCGAAGGCATTTGCCGCGGTACCGGCCGCCGTGCTCTTGCTGCCGAGGTTATCGCGCATCTTGGCGCGCATCTCGCTGACTTCCTGTTGCAGCTTCGCCAGATCCCGCGCCTTGCCCAAAACCTGCGCGCGGACTTTCTCGAAGGCCTGGCCGACATCCTGACTGCCGACCAGCACCCGCGCCCGCACCAGGGCCTGATGCTCCCAGGTCCAGGCTTCATTTTCCTGATAGCGCTCAAACGCCCCGAGCGAGCTGACCAACAGCCCCGACGCGCCGGACGGGCGCAAACGCATGTCCACTTCATACAGCTGGCCGGAGTTGGTCTGCGCCGTCAGCAAGTGAATGATCCGCTGCCCCAGCCGGGTGAAGAACTGCGCGCCATCGATGGGCTTCGGCCCGTCGGTTTCCGCCTGCGGATCGCCGTCATGGATGAACACCAAGTCCAGGTCCGAACCATGCCCCAGTTCCAGCCCGCCGACTTTGCCATAACCGACAATGATGAAGCCGGGATCGCACAAACTGCCGTCAGTGCGCAGCGGCGTGCCGTATTTGGCCACCGTCTGACGCCAGGCCAGCGCCAGCACTTGCTCGAGAATCGCTTCGGCGAGCCAGGTCAGGTAATCACTGACTTTCATCAGCGGCAGGCTGCCGGCGATTTCCGAGGCAGCGACGCGCAAACGGTGAGCCAGTTTGAAGTGGCGCAGCGCTTCCATCTGCTGTTCGAGGTCGTCTTCGGGGATCCGCGTCAGGCGCTCGCGCAATTCGGCGGCCAGTTCCGGCGCCAGTGGCGGCTTGAACAGCCGGCCTTCGTTGAGCAATTCGTCGAGCAGCAGCGGGAAGCGGGTGATCTGTTCGGCAATCCACGGACTGGCCGCACACAGCGTCAGCAAGCGCCGCAGGGCGCCGGGGTTTTCCGTCAGCAACACTAAATAAGCCGAGCGTCGGGCCACGGCTTCGACCAGTGGCAACACTCGTTCCAGCACCAGATCCGGGTTGTCATGCTCCACCGCCTGCGCCAGCAGACGCGGAATAAACGCATCGAGACGCTCGCGACCCAGCCGCTGCATGGCGCGCAATTGCGGACTGCCACGCAAACTGGCCAGAGCTTTCAGCGCTTTGCTCGCGTCCTTGAAGCCGCCCTCTTCCAGTTGCCGACAAGCAGCCTCTTCATCCTGCTCCTCTTCCCACAGCGGCAACCACTCACCGCCCACCACCACCTCGCAGTCGGCGCCCTCTTCCTCATCGGGATCGGCGATCACCTGCGCAAAGTGCCAGGCCACCCGACCACGCCAGAACATCAGCTTTTCATGGAAGGCCTGCCAATCGGCAAAACCGAGCATGAACGCGATGCGCGCCTGATCCTGAGCGCCGTCCGGCAACATCTGGGTCTGGCGATCGGCAATCGCCTGGATCGCGTGTTCGGTGTAGCGCAGGAATTCATAGCCTTCGCGCAGCTCATTGATCACCGCCGGCGGCAAGTAACCCTGCCCTTCCAGCGTGCTCAGCACCTTTAATAGAGGACGCTGTTGCAGGCTGAGGTCGCGCCCGCCGTGAATCAACTGAAAAGCCTGGGCAATGAACTCGACCTCGCGGATACCGCCGGAGCCGAGTTTTATGTTGTCGGCCATGCCCTTGCGCCGCACTTCCTGCTGGATCAGCTGCTTCATGGTGCGCAGCGCTTCGATCGCCGAGAAGTCCAGGTAACGGCGGTAAACGAACGGGCGCAGCATGTCGAGCAACTGTGCGCCCGCCGCTTGATCACCGGCCACCACCCGCGCCTTGATCATCGCGTAGCGTTCCCAGTCGCGGCCCTGATCCTGGTAATACTGTTCCAGCGCATTGAAGCTCAGCACCAGCGCGCCGGATGAACCGTACGGACGCAGGCGCATGTCGACGCGGAACACGAAGCCGTCGACGGTCATCGGATCGAGGGCCTTGATCAGGCGCTGACCGAGACGAATGAAGAATTCCTGATTATCCAGCGCGCGTTTCACGCCGACGGTTTCGCCGCCCTCGGGGTAGGCGAAGATCAGGTCGATGTCCGACGACAGGTTCAGCTCGACCGCGCCGAGCTTGCCCATGCCGAGGATGACCATCTGCTGCGGCAAGCCGCTGCGCCGGCCGGTCGGCGTACCGAACTGCTGGCAATGGCGGCTGTACAGCCATTGGTAGGCTTGGTCGATGGTGGCGTCGGCCATGTCCGACAGGTCGCGACAGGTCTGTACCAGATCAGCCTGGCGGTTCAGGTCACGCCAGATGATCCGCACTTGATGGCGGGCACGCTGGCGACGCAGGACGCGACCGAGTTCGTCTTCGCTTTGCGCGGCAGCCACCGCTGCGGCAATCTGCGCGCAGAGTTCACCCGGCGCGAACGGCCGGTCGAGTTCACCGGACTGCACCAGTGACAACAACATCAAAGGGTCACGAACGCTCTGTTCAATAACGAAATCGCTGGCGGCACTGACGCGGGCGAATTGCGCCCAGCGCTCCGGGGTCCAGTTGGAGAAGCCGTGATCGTCTTCCAGGGCGGCGACGGCCGTACGGAACGACTGCTCGGATCGAGTGACCAACGGCAGGAGAATGGCGGGGAGTTCAGCGAGCACGGGCAGGGTCATGGTCTATCCTTGATCGGCGTGTAAATGGCCGCTTGTAGTGTTTGATGAAAACCCGCTACGCGAAGGACTGTCGAACAAAAGTTAGAAATAGCTGAAATTTCTTCTTCTTTGGCATCCAGCATCAAACTTTCACCTTTTTCGGATGGTAATCGACCAACCTTAACGATTATTCTCACAACGCAGTCGGAGGCCACAAGCCTTTCCTCTGTAGTTTTACTACTCGTCTATACAGGCGAAAGGCTGAAATGCTCAAAGATTTGTAGTAAAACTACACGCCGCCGGAACAACCTGTCGGCAATCCAAGAATTTTAAATCGTCTGCCCACAAGGCCAGTCGCAAACTCAGGCAACCGATTCTGGAAGCCTTTCCGCCCTGGAGCAAGCCATGCAAGACCTCGATCCCGTCGAAACCCAGGAATGGCTGGACGCCCTGGAATCGGTTCTCGACAAAGAAGGCGAAGACCGTGCTCACTATCTGATGACCCGTATGGGTGAACTGGCGACCCGCAGCGGTTCGCAGCTCCCTTACGCCATCACCACGCCTTACCGCAACACCATCCCGGTAACCCACGAAGCACGCATGCCTGGCGACCTGTTCATGGAACGCCGCATTCGCTCGCTGGTGCGCTGGAACGCAATGGCCATGGTAATGCGTACGAACCTGAAAGATTCTGACCTGGGTGGTCACATCTCCAGCTTCGCTTCCAGTGCGACCCTGTATGACATCGGCTTCAACTATTTCTTCCAGGCCCCGACCGACGAACACGGCGGCGACCTGATCTACTTCCAGGGCCACACCTCGCCAGGCGTTTACGCCCGTGCGTTCATGGAAGGTCGCATCACCGAAGACCAGATGAACAACTTCCGCCAGGAAGTCGACGGTCAGGGCCTGTCGTCCTACCCGCACCCTTGGCTGATGCCTGACTTCTGGCAGTTCCCGACCGTATCCATGGGTCTGGGTCCGATCCAGGCGATCTACCAGGCACGCTTCATGAAGTACCTGGAACACCGCGGCTTCATCCAGCCGGGCAAACAGAAAGTCTGGTGCTTCCTGGGCGACGGCGAGTGCGACGAGCCGGAATCCCTCGGTGCGATCTCCCTGGCCGGCCGCGAGAAGCTGGACAACCTGATCTTCGTCATCAACTGCAACCTGCAGCGCCTCGACGGCCCGGTTCGCGGCAACGGCAAGATCATCCAGGAACTCGAAGGCGTGTTCCGCGGTGCTCAGTGGAACGTGACCAAAGTCATCTGGGGCCGTTTCTGGGACCCACTGCTGGCCAAGGACGTCGACGGCATCCTGCAACGTCGCATGGACGAAGTCATCGACGGCGAGTACCAGAACTACAAAGCCAAAGACGGCGCGTTCGTTCGCGAGCACTTCTTCAACACGCCTGAACTCAAGGCGATGGTTGCCGACCTGTCCGACGACGAGATCTGGAAACTCAACCGTGGCGGCCACGACCCGTACAAGGTCTATGCGGCGTACCACGAAGCGGTCAACCACAAAGAACAACCAACCGTCATCCTCGCCAAGACCATCAAGGGTTATGGCACCGGTGCCGGCGAAGCGAAAAACACTGCGCACAACACCAAGAAAGTCGACGTCGACAGCCTGAAGTTGTTCCGCGACCGCTTCGACATCCCGGTCAAGGACGAAGAGCTGGAGAACCTGCCGTTCTTCAAGCCAGAGCCAAACAGCGCCGAAGCCCGCTACCTGAGCGAGCGCCGTGCCGCACTGGGCGGTTTCGTACCGCAGCGCCGCGCGCAGAGCTTCAGCGTACCGACCCCGGACCTGGACACCCTGAAAGCCATCCTCGATGGTTCGGGCGACCGTGAAATTTCCACCACCATGGCCTTCGTGCGGATCCTCGCGCAACTGGTCAAGGACAAGGAAATCGGCCCGCGCATCGTGCCGATCATCCCGGACGAAGCCCGTACCTTCGGTATGGAAGGCATGTTCCGTCAGCTGGGCATCTACTCCTCCGTCGGCCAGCTCTACGAGCCAGTCGATAAAGACCAGGTGATGTTCTACAAGGAAGACCAGAAAGGTCAGATCCTTGAAGAAGGCATCAACGAAGCAGGCGCCATGAGTTCCTTCATCGCTGCCGGTACTTCGTACTCCAGCCACAACCAGCCGATGCTGCCGTTCTACATCTTCTACTCGATGTTCGGCTTCCAGCGTATCGGTGACCTGGCCTGGGCCGCTGGCGACAGCCGTACCCGTGGCTTCCTGATCGGCGGCACCGCCGGCCGTACCACCCTGAACGGTGAAGGTCTGCAGCACGAAGACGGTCACAGCCACCTGCTGGCCGCGACCATCCCGAACTGCCGCACCTACGATCCGACCTACGGCTACGAGCTGGCGGTGATCATTCAGGACGGCATGAAGAAGATGACCGAAGATCAACAGGACATCTTCTACTACATCACCGTGATGAACGAGTCGTACCAGCAGCCAGCCATGCCGGCCGGTGCCGAAGAAGGCATCAAGAAAGGCATGTACCTGCTCGAAGAAGACACCCGCGATGCGGCGCATCACGTACAACTGATGGGCTCCGGCACCATCCTGCGTGAAGTGCGTGAAGCGGCGAAGATCCTGCGTGAAGAGTTCAACATCGGCGCCGACGTATGGAGCGTCACCAGCTTCAACGAACTGCGTCGCGACGGCCTGGCCGTAGAGCGCAGCAACCGTCTGAAGCCTGGCCAGAAGCCTAAGCAGAGCTACGTTGAAGAGTGCCTGAGCGGCCGTAAAGGTCCGGTCATCGCTGCTACCGACTACATGAAGCTGTTCGCCGAGCAGATCCGTCAGTGGGTACCGTCCAAGGAATTCAAAGTCCTGGGCACCGACGGTTTCGGCCGCAGCGACAGCCGCAAGAAACTGCGTCATTTCTTCGAAGTCGACCGTCATTTCGTGGTGTTGGCAGCCCTGGAAGCACTGGCTGACCGTGGTGATATCGAACCTAAAGTGGTGGCCGAGGCCATCGTCAAGTTCGGCATCGACCCGGAAAAACGCAACCCACTGGACTGCTGAGGAGACATTTTGTGAGCGAACTCATTCGCGTACCTGACATCGGCAGCGGTGAAGGTGAAGTAATTGAACTGTTTGTGAAGGTCGGCGACCGTATCGAAGCCGACCAGAGCATCCTGACCCTGGAATCGGACAAGGCCAGCATGGAAGTGCCGGCCCCGAAAGCCGGCGTCATCAAGAGCCTGAAAGTCAAGCTGGGCGACCGTCTGAAAGAAGGCGACGAGCTGCTTGAGCTGGAAGTCGAGGGCGCCGCGCAAGCGGCCCCTGCACCTGCTGCTGCACCGGCTGCAAAAGCTGAAGCCAAACCGGCTGCCGCTCCTGCTGCTGCGGCGCCAGCCGCTGCCCCTGCTGCCGCTTCGGTGCAGCAAGTGCACGTGCCGGACATCGGTTCGTCGGGCAAGGCGCAGATCATCGAGATCCAGGTCAAGGTCGGCGACACCGTCGAGGCTGATCAATCTTTGATCACCCTGGAATCCGACAAGGCCAGCATGGAAATCCCGTCGCCTGCCGCGGGCGTGGTCAAGGCCATCAGCGTCAAACTCAACGACGAAGTCGGCACGGGCGACCTGATTCTGGATCTGGAAGTGGCGGGTGCTGCGGCCCCTGCTGCGGCCGCTCCGGCTCAGGCCGCTGCGCCAGCCGCTGCTGCTGCGCCTGCTCCGGCTGCCGCCCCGGCTGCTCCGGTTGCCGACAGCGTTCAGGACATCCACGTTCCGGACATTGGTTCGGCCGGCAAGGCCAAGATCATCGAAGTCCTGGTCAAGGCTGGTGACAGCGTTGAAGCCGACCAGTCGCTGATCACCCTCGAATCCGACAAGGCAAGCATGGAAATCCCATCGCCTGCCGCTGGCGTGGTGGAAAGCATTTCCATCAAGCTGGACGACGAAGTCGGCACCGGCGACCTGATCCTCAAGCTGAAAGTCAAAGGCGCAGCCCCTGCTGCTGCCCCGGCTCCAGCTGCCGCCGCTGCGCCAAGCGCTCCGGCACCGGCCGCTGCTGCTCCGGCTGCCGCTGCACCTGCTGCTGCCGCTCCGGTTGCTGCTCCGGCCAAGCCTGGTGCCAAAGTTCACGCCGGCCCGGCCGTGCGTCAACTGGCCCGCGAGTTCGGCGTCGAGCTGAGCGCCGTTGGCGCCAGCGGTCCGCACGGTCGCATCCTCAAGGAAGACGTGCAGGTTTACGTCAAGGCGATGATGCAGAAGGCCAAGGAAGCACCGGCCGCTGCTGGCGGCGCAACCGGTGGCGCGGGCATCCCGCCGATCCCGGTCGTGGACTTCAGCCGCTTCGGTGAAATCGAAGAAGTGCCGATGACCCGCCTGATGCAGGTCGGCGCTGCCAACCTGCACCGCAGCTGGCTGAACGTGCCGCACGTGACGCAATTCGACTCGGCGGATATCACCGAGCTGGAAGCCTTCCGCGTTGCGCAAAAAGCCGTCGCCGAGAAGGCCGGCGTCAAGCTGACCATCCTGCCGCTGCTGCTCAAGACCTGCGCGCACCTGCTCAAGGAGCTGCCGGACTTCAACAGTTCGCTGGCGCCAAGCGGCAAGGCGATCATTCGCAAGAAGTACGTCAACATCGGTTTCGCGGTCGACACTCCAGATGGCCTGCTGGTACCGGTCATCAAGAACGTCGACCAGAAGAGCCTGCTGCAACTGGCTGCAGAAGCTGCTTCGCTGGCTGAAAAAGCCCGCACCAAGAAGCTCTCTTCGGACGAGATGCAAGGCGCCTGCTTCACCATTTCCAGCCTCGGCCACATTGGCGGCACCGGCTTCACGCCGATCGTCAACGCGCCGGAAGTGGCGATCCTCGGTGTTTCCAAGGCAACCATCCAGCCAGTCTGGGACGGCAAAGCCTTCCAGCCGAAACTGATGCTGCCACTGTCGCTGTCCTACGATCACCGTGTGATCAACGGCGCCGCCGCTGCACGCTTCACCCAGCGTCTGGGCAGCCTGCTGGGCGACATCCGCACCATCCTGCTGTAAAGCGTTCGGCCCTCCGGCAACGGAGGGCCGATTGCGTCCCACGTTTTCGAGCGCCACACGCTCGTACCTCAACCCCGTCAGTTTGACGGGGCTTTTTTTGCCCGAAGAAAAGTCACAACGCTTTTATTCCTACAACTTCGGTCTACTAAGTGACCGAGTCCAGTCCACTTCGCGCCGATATTTTTTATCCGCCGACAACTAACCTTGGCGGCACAAGTTAAACGAATAACTTGCTAAACACTGACCGTTATTCAAGTATCAATTCGAACGGATTCGAACATGTTAAAACCAACTGTCGGCCCGATTATTGGCCATACAACAACTAATCACGCACGCATCTTCATGCGCGGCGACTTGCAAAACAACGCCACCACATTTGCCGGCCTGCGTTATCGAAAGCGCGACAGCAATCAATGGTCAAATAGCCTTTTTCCCGTTTAAGTGCTTTGCGCGATTTTTGCCAGGTCTTTTCATTGAATGACCTGGAGAGCCATTGCGAATACGAATACCAGACGGGCTGGTTCAGCCCCATGAGCCCGGTGCATACCGTCGAAAGCATCGCCGAATTGCCTTTGCAATGGCCGCGCGAGATCTACCGCTTTAGCACCCGTGCCAGCGACGCCGCGCAGCCACGCGCTTATATCATCGGCTCCTGTCGCTACTTGCGCATGACCGCCGGCATTGCTTCCCTGCCCCAAATTGGCGACCGTATATTCGCCTCGATCAATCAGTTGATCGAAGGCGCCGAGCCGCCGATCAGCGCCACCCTGATGACCGGAGACCAGATCTATGTCGACGACCTCAACCTGATTGCCCCGGATCGCGAATACAAGGACATCCTCGATAAATATCGCGCGGCGTTCTCGCAACCGAATATTCAGCGGCTGATGTCCGGCACTTCGACTTACATGATCCTCGACGATCACGAAATTGAAGACAACTGGCCGGCGAACGCCAGCAAGTCCGATCATGAGTTATATCGCAATGCAATGGCGGCGTATGAGTTGTATCAAGCCAGTCATAGTCCGGCGCATGAACTAACAGTTGATGGCGAGATTGATCATTCAAAACTGGCGCATTACTGGTATCAGTTCAGCGATGGCGATATTGAATGGTTTGTCACTGATAGCCGCACTCGGCGCAACCTGGCTGCTGATGATCGACGCATCCTGGACAGCGAGCAGGAACAGGCCCTGGTCGCCTGGCTGAGCAACAGCAAGGCACGGGTCAAATTCGTGGTCACCAGCGTGATGTTCTATCCGGATCGCAAACTGCACGGCGACGATGCCTGGAAAGCCTTCCCGGAGCAGCGCCTGCGCCTGCTGGAAACCATCCGCACCCGACAGATCAGGAATGTCGTATTCGTCTCAGGCGATGTGCACGGCTCGCTGACCTCGCGCCTGACCCACAGCGAAGACCCGGAATTCGAAGTCCACACCATCGTTTCCTCGCCGCTGTGCAACAGCAAGCTGTTGCCCTACGCCAAGGCGTCGACGTTCATCCTCGATCAACCGCTGGCGCGCACGGCCGCGGGCGATTATCGGCATGAATTGACCAGCGCGGTGGTCAGTGAGGACAACTTCGCCCATGTGGTGGTCGAGGCTGATCAGATTCTGGTCAATTACCATGATCGGGATGGCAAGAAGCTGCAATCGATCAGCATTAAATTGCGTTGAATTCTGAAAAGATCGCAGCCTGCGGCAGCTCCTGCAGGACTTCGTATTTCCTGTAGGAGTTGCCGCAAGCTGCGATCTTTTGCTCTTTTCAACCACCCACTGGAGAAATGCCCCGAGCGGCCGACACATTCTTATAGCACTTGGCCTTCATCTCTCTTGTCAGTCGGTGCCGCAATGATGCAACCTTGCCGCAGGCAACAGTAAAGAGGGCGCGAGCCCGGCGCGTTCAGCATATTTCCAAGCGAGTTCCTTCATGAAGAGCCAACCCGATGCCGCCAGCCGTATGGCGGCCGAGGTAGTGACGCAGTTGCCTGTGCCCTCGCGGCTCGGCATGCTGCGTTTCGAGCGCTTGAATGAAGCCAGTTGGGCGATGCTGTTTCTCGATCCCAATTGCGAACGCCAGTTCGGCCAGCCGGCCGTCGAGCTCTGTGCACTGGTCGGTTCACCGTATGCCAGCCTGATGGAGCCTGAAGCGCGCTATCAGTTGCACGATGCGATCCAGCAGCAACTGCGCGACAGCCCGCATTATCTGGTGCGCTACACCCTGCACACCGCTGCGGGCGTGCTGAGCATTCTCGAACTGGGCGAAGCCTATAAACAGCACAACCGGCATCTGTTGCGTGGCTACCTGCTGGCAGTCGATGACGTGTTCGACGAAGCGCCAACGCTGCCGTCCGTTGACCTCGAAACCCAGAACTCGCGCCTGCAGATCGCCCTCGAACTCAACCAACGTGCCCAGCAGGAGCAACTGCAGCACCTTGATCGGGTGCGCGCCCAGCAGGATCTGATTCTGCTGCTCGCCCGCCAGCGCTACAGCAGCCACAACTCGCTGCAGGAAGCCGCCGAACTGATCACCCGCTGCGCCTGCGATATCTATGAAATCGACTGCGCCAGCCTGTGGAACCTCGAAGGCAATCTGCTGGTGCCGATTTCGGCGTATCACCGCGCGACGCAGGAATACATCCTGCCGGAGGTGATCGACATCAGCGGTTTCCCCGACTACATGGAAGCGCTGCACGGCAGCCGCGCCATCGACGCGCATAATGCGATGCGCGACCCGCGCACCCGTGAGATGGCCGAAGCCCTGCGCCCGCGTGACGTCAACGCCATGCTCGACGCCAGCATCCGCGTCGACGGCCAGGTGGTCGGCGTGCTCTGTCTGGAGCAGACCGGCGTGACCCGCGCCTGGCAGTCCGACGAAATCGCTTTTGCCGGTGAGCTGGCCGACCAGTTCGCCCAGGTCATCAACAACCACAACCGCCGCACCGCCACCAGCGCCCTGCACCTGTTCCAGCGTGCGGTCGAGCAAAGTGCCAACGCCTTTCTGCTGGTCAATTGCGACGGCGTGGTCGAGTACGTCAACCCGAGCTTCACCGCGATCACCCAGTATTCCACCGAGGAAGTCCACGGCCAGCGCCTGTCGGAGCTGCCGGCGCTGGAAAACCTCAGCGAGCTGCTGTTCGACGCGCCTTCGGCGCTGGCCAAGAGCAACAGCTGGCAGGGCGAATTCAAGAGCCGGCGCAAAAACCTCGAACCGTACTGGGGCCAGTTGTCGATCTCCAAGGTGTACGGCGACAACCGTGAGCTGACGCACTACATCGGCATCTACGAAGACATCACCCAGACTAAACTGGCGCAGCAGCGCATCGAGCGTCTGGCCTACACCGACAACTTGACCAACCTCGGCAACCGCCCGGCGTTTATCCGCAATCTGGACGAACGCTTCGCCCGCGATAGCGACACACCGATCAGCCTGCTGCTGGTGGACATCGACAACTTCAAGCGGATCAACGACAGCCTCGGTCACCAGACCGGTGACAAACTGCTGATCAGCCTCGCCCGGCGCCTGCGCAACAGCCTGAGCCCGAGCGGCAGCCTCGCGCGTTTCGCCAGTAACGAATTTGCCGTGCTGCTCGACGACACCGACCTCGCCACCGGCCAGCAGATCGCCAACCAATTACTGGCGACCCTCGACAAACCGATGTTCGTCGACAACCAGTTGATCAGTGTCACCGGCTCCGTGGGCCTGGCCTGCGCCCCGTTGCACGGCCGCGATCCACAGACCCTGATGCGCAACGCCGGCCTCGCGCTGCACAAGGCCAAGGCCAACGGCAAACATCAGGTCCAGGTGTTCACCGAAGCGTTGAATGCCGAGGCCAGTTACAAGCTGTTCGTCGAGAACAACCTGCGCCGCGCCCTGACCCAGAACGAGCTGGACGTGTTCTACCAGCCCAAGCTGTGCCTGCGCAGCGGTCGCCTGCTGGGCATGGAAGCGCTGCTGCGCTGGAATCACCCGGAACGCGGCATGATCCGCCCGGACCAGTTCATCAGCGTTGCCGAAGAGACCGGCCTGATCATCCCGATCGGCAAGTGGATTGCGCGTCAGGCCTGCCGCATGAGCAAGGCGCTGACCGCCGCCGGCCTGGGTAACCTGCAAGTGGCGATCAACCTTTCGCCGAAGCAGTTCTCCGACCCGGATCTGGTTGCCTCAATCGCCAATATCCTCAAGGAAGAAGCCCTGCCGGCCAATCTGCTCGAACTGGAGCTGACCGAAGGCCTGCTGCTGGAAGCCACCGAAGACACCCACTTGCAACTCGACCAGCTCAAGCGCCTGGGCTTGACCCTGGCCATGGACGATTTCGGCACCGGTTACTCGTCGCTCAGCTACCTGAAGAAATTCCCGATCGACATCATCAAGATCGATCGCAGCTTCATCCACGAAATCCCCGACAACCAGGACGACATGGAAATCACCTCCGCGGTAATCGCCATGGCGCACAACCTGAAACTCAAAGTCGTGGCCGAAGGCATCGAGACCGCCGAACAACTGGCGTTCCTGCGTCGCCACCGCTGCGACGTCGGCCAGGGCTACCTGTTCGACCGGCCGATCCCCGGCGCCGAGCTGATCCAGGCGCTCAAGCGCTACCCGCGCGGCCCGCTCTGCCTCTAGCCCCCACCGATGTCCCTGTCGATGAACTCCCCTTGTGGGAGCGGGCTTGCTCGCGAATGCGGTTTGTCAGGCAATGTTGATGTCGACTGACACACCGCATTCGCGAGCAAGCCCGCTCCCACATTTGAATAGTGCGAAATCCGGCATCATTCGGCACACTGACGGTCTGACTTTTTACATCCCATCCTGACTGAGAGGAACGATCATGGTTCTGCGCTCGGAAATTCTGGTGAACAAAAACGTGCTACCGACCAAAGATCAAGCTCTGCCCGGCCGCGAAACCGCGATGACCCTGCCTGAAAAGCATTTCGTCTTCGAAGAAACTCCGCTGCTCGGCCCGTTTTTCCAGGACGTCGACTTTGCGATCTTCGGTCTGGGTTGCTTCTGGGGGGCGGAGCGCCGCTTCTGGCAGCGCGAAGGCGTGGTCAGCACCGTGGTCGGCTACGCCGGCGGCTACACGCCGAACCCGACCTACGAAGAAGTCTGCTCGGGCCTGACCGGCCACGCCGAAGTAGTGCTGGTGGTGTATGACAAAGCCAAGGTCAGCTACGAAGAGCTGCTGGCGATGTTCTGGGAGCTGCACAACCCGACGCAGGGCATGCGACAGGGCAACGACATCGGCACCCAGTACCGTTCGGTGATCTACGCCACCTCGCCAGAGCAACTGGACGCTGCGCTGAAGAGCAAAGCGGTGTATCAGGCTGAACTGTCGAAGGCGGGTCTGGGCGACATCAGCACCGAGATCGAGCAGGCGCCGACCGTGTACTTCGCCGAGGCGTATCACCAGCAATATCTGGCGAAGAACCCTGAGGGCTATTGCGGGATTGGCGGCACCGGCGTGTGCATGCCACCGAGCCTGGCGGGTAACTAAACCCCAAAGCATCGCGGGCAAGCCCGCTCCCACAGGTTTAGCGCCGACTTCAAAATGGCGCAGTACTTTGTGGGAGCGGGCTTGCCCGCGAAGGCGTCCGTTCAGACACCGCTAAAACAGTTGATCAGCTTTCAGCAATCAACCAATCCATCTGCCACCCACCCTGAGTCTGCCCAAGCTTCTTCGACAACCACGGCAGCAGCTCACGCAATTCTTCCTCCAGCCCCCACGGCGGATTGGCAATCGCCATCCCCGAGCCGTTGAGGCTGTTCGGCGTATCCAGCGGATGCACCAGCAGTTCCACGCGCAGCAACTTCGGCGCACCGGTACCAGCCAGATCCTGATAGAAACGTCGCAGCGCACGCTGGTCCTTTACCGGGTACCAGATCGCCGCCACGGTTTGGCGCATCCGGCCAATCGCTTCTTTCAGCGACGCCGCACACTTTTGCATCTCGTCGAGCTGCTCGAACGGCGGATCGATCAACATCACCGCACGCTTCTCCTGCACCGGCAGCATCGCCCGCGCCACATGCCAGCCCTCGCCCAGATGCACTTTCACCCGACGGTCACCGGCCATGTTCTCTTTGAGCTGCACGCCGTCTTCCGGGTGTTTCTCGTTGAGCATCACCCGATCCTGCGGCCGGGTCAGACGCCGCGCCAACTCCGGCGAACCCGGGTAGTAGCGCAACTGGCCATCCGGGTTCATCTCGTGCAGCACCTTCATGTAGTCGGCGGTCAGCGCCGGCAGATCCGGCTGATCCCACAAACGCGCAATGCCTTCCAGGTACTCGCCGGTACGGTTGGCCTGATCACCCTGCAAGTCATACAAACCGATACCGGCGTGCGTGTCGAGATAGGCAAACGGCTGCTCCTTGCGCGACATCAGCGCGATGAGGCGGGTCAAGGTCAGGTGTTTGAACACATCGGCGTGATTGCCGGCATGGAAGGCGTGACGATAATTCATGGCTGCTCCTGCGAAGGGCGCAAAGTTTACCTTTTACCGGGCGGCAAGTCAGGGGTTGGCGGCCGAGCGGACAAAAGCCGGCCCTCACCCTAACCCTCTCCCGGAGGCAGAGGGGACTGACGGTGGAGATCTTGCGAGTTACATCGACGTGAATGATCAGCGTGATCTCAGGCTTGGCCAACTGACGCTCACCACCGAAGGCGCAGGTCGGCGTACATCACCCAGACAACTCGGTCAGTCCCCTCTCCCTCTGGGAGAGGGCTAGGGTAAGGGGCTTTGCTTTTATGGCGTTAAACTGGCGAACCATGAACGACAGGAAGTCAAAAACTCATGCAATATCTGATCATCTACTTATTCAGCCTGCTTAGCCCATACCTCGCCCTTGCCGACGAAACTCACATTGAACAGGCACGCCAGTCACTAAAAAACTACGGACTGAGCCACTGCATTCTGAAGCCATTCAACGAACGCTCCGCGCTGGAAAAAGACATCGCACTGTCCGCCAATGCCTATTCGTTCATGGGCAAAGGCATGCATACCATTTTGCAAAATGAAGACACGCTCCAGGTGCTGCACGATCCCTACAAAGAAACCCGAAACTACGTGTTGGCGGCTTACGAGCAGAAACCTTCAAACAGTAAATACTCGAATGAAAAAGTAGTGTTTTTTGGGTGCATGAAGGTCTACAACTCCGAGGCGTTCGACCGCTTTATCAAAACTCAGGATGCGTATATCGCTGATTGAGCCAAAGTCCAAAGATCGCAGCCTTCGGCAGCTCCTACACAGGATTGGCGTTCCCCCCTGTAGGAGCTGCCGAAGGCTGCGATCTTTTGCTCTTTTTTCAGGCCGGCATCGCGCTCAAGCGTTTGCCGATGACATCCAGCACATCGCAGCCGTCACGCAGCGGAATGGCGCAGAGCATGGCGAAGTCGCTGAGGATGATGGAGTCGCACTCGACCGAGCCGCGCATGCACATGTTTTCCAGCACTTGAATCACGGCGCGGATGCGGTGGTTGGCGGCGTCCATTAGGATGTCGAGGGGGACTTGGGTGTCGATGAACAGGGTGGGCATGTCGCTGCAGTTGCCGGTCAGGGCCATGAAGCGGTTGTCGGGATGGGGGATGATTTTTTCGTAGGGTGGGTCGGGTTTAAGCATCGTCATATTTTCTACCATGGATGTGAAAATGAACTGCCTCGCTCCTTCCTACGGGATCGGGTGGCAGCTGTGCACGGGAGTAGGAACCGACCCATGGAATTCGGCCACGCCAAAGCGTGCCCCGCACACAGCCGCCGCTAAAGATATTGCTGGCACAAGTTACATGTCGCAATTAAATCAACAGCGCTGATGCACCATAGGTAACGGGTTCCTACACCCTGTCACCACTCTCGCGGTGACAACGAAAAGACTATCCCCGCAACCCACCGCCCACCAGTTCATGAAATCCGCCGCAACTCGCGGGAAATTTCCGAAGCCTTCGCCCGGAAATTTCATTCTGCTTCGTCCTGCAAATACGCCAACAGCACCGATTGCGACGATTCTTCCGACGCCGAAACCTGAAAAAACTGCCGAACCTTGCAGCGCAACACAGCCTGCGGAAACGCCTCGTACAGCGCCGGATGCTCCTCGCTCAGCCACTGCAGCGCATTCCCGATCCGGACTGAATTCCCTGCTGAAGCCAGCACTGACTCAGGCACTTTCCACCAGGGAAACACCCGCCCTGAAACCTGCGCCCTGCCCCCGATATCCACGGCCTGTCCATTGATCAAGCCGCGCGAGATCACCGGCATCAACTGCGCAGATTGCACTTCATCGGACTGCAGGATCGGCAACAAAAACCGCCCATCCCAGAAGCGAAAAAACACCGCTGCGCCGTCCGGCATCAGCACTTGAGTCAGGCTGCGAAAGTGCTCAACTACCACCTCCAGGCTCGCCGAGGACACCGCCAACCACCCCCAGTCGCGAGACTCGGTACTCGCCACCCAGTCGAGAAACTCACTGTCCGCCGCGACAATTCCCACGAAGGGCATCACCGCATCCCACTCGGCGTAGATCGTCTCTGCCCAGATCGGGCTCGGTGCAACCAGCGGAGGCCTGGCGTCGCTGGCGCTACTGAAGATCGCGAACAGTTGCTCCGCAGGTTTCAGCGGTTCACGCGCCAACCACTCTGCAGGTGTGAGGCACTCAAGCTGCACAGACACCGTCCTTGCAACGCTCGCACTCTTCGCAGAATGGTGCATCACCTTTAAAGCTCATGATTTGCGCAGCAGTGAGCATGGCCGCTGGTGCTGCTGCGAGTTTTACCGGCAACCCCGGCACACTCGGCGCCGCGCTCATCGCCGCCATTGGCGCCCCACCCACGACAATCGGCACGCTACTGAAAATCCCGCCGGGGCCGATGTTGATCCATTGCCCGCCGGCCTGAATCGTCGCGCTCGCGCCACCGTCGATCACCACTTGTTGCCCGGCACTGACGTGAATTTGTGCGCTCGCACTGGTTGCCTGACTACTCACCCGAATATGCCGATCACCAATAACCGTGAGGTGATCGTCCTGTTTCACTTCGGTCTGGCGCTGGCCGTGGGTGATGCGCTGCTCGTCAGCCTTGAGTTCATGGCTGGCAAGGCCAGTGACGACAATGCTGCGCTGGTTGTCGACCTGCACCTGCTGGTCGTGCAGGACATGCTGCGTCCAGTTGCGCTGGGCGCGCAGGTAGATTTCTTCGGCGCCCTTTTTGTCCTCGATGCGCAGCTCGTTGTAACCGCCACCACCGGGGCTGCTCTGGCTGCGGAAGATGCTGCGGGTCTGGTCGGCGGGCAGGTCCAGCGGCAGCGGAGTTGCGGCGTTTGGCAGGCAACCCATCACCAACGGTTTGTCGGCATCAGCGTCGATGAAACCGACCAGCACTTCCATGCCGACCCGCGGGATCAGCACGCTGCCGTAATGATCATGCGCCCAACCCGTGGCAACGCGCAGCCAGCAACTGGAATGCTCGTTGAGCTCGCCGTCACGATCCCAGGCCAGTTGCACCTTGACCCGGCCGTACTCGTCGCAATGGATTTCCGTGTCTTGCGGCCCGGTGACCACGGCCGGTTGATAACCGGGCATGCGCGGTTTTTCCGGCCCCAACGCCGGACGAAAGAACACCTCCCACGGCGTGGCAAGAAAGGTATTACGGTAACCCTGGAATGTTTCCCCATCGCTGGTCACCGATTCCTCCAGCACTTGCGGCTGTCGGCCATGATGCTCGATGGCGGTGAGCAGCCACAGGTCATTCCAGTCCTGGCGCGGATGCTCGCTCAGTTGCAGGAAATGTCCGCAAACCAGTGCGGATACGTCGCTGATACCCTCAGCCTGACGGTAGTCGGCGACATGCCTTTCCAGCGTACGTTGCGCCAGTTGCCTGCCGGTTTCTCGATCGTTGAATTGGCCGGGAAAGTGATAGTCCTCGAGCACAGGGCGCTGCTCACTGTCGCTGCGGCTGTGCAGTTGCAGTCGCGGCTTTTCGAAGTTGTAGTCGCGCCGGGTGACCACGCTGGTGCGAGTCTCCACCCGGACGTTGAAGCGCTTGATGGCCGGCGCTGTCGACGCCATGCCGCTGCCCGGCAGATACAGCGTCGGCTCGGCCAGGCGCGGAAACACCGTTTGATCGTCGCCGAACACCAACAGATGGCCTTCGGGACTGTGCTGAAAGTGGTAATGAATGCCGACCTCGGCACACAGGCGCTGGATGAACGCCAGATCGCTCTCGGCGTATTGCACGCAATATTCCCGCACCGGGTAATCGCTGCCGAGGCGGAACTCGAAGGCATCGCGCAGGATTGCGTGATCCTTGAGGATCTGCGCGACGATCTGCGGAACCGTCTGATGCTGAAAAATCCGCTGGTTGATGCGGTGACCGAGGTAGGTCAGACGCGACACCAGGCTCAGGTGGTAGCGCGTCAGACGTTTCCCGGAATCGCCCTGCCCGACCTGATAAATCTGACCATGAATGCCGCTGCCATCTGCATCGAAGCTAAGAAACGCCTGACGGTGCAGCAGGCTTTCGAGGTCCAGATCCGGACGCTCACTGACCAGTTCCAGCTCGAAACGAAACGGTTGGCTGATGGCTTCCTTGCCCGTGAACTCAAGGACTTTGAGATCAACTTGGGCGCCTTCGAGGGTCAACGTGAAACGCGGTTGATTGGCAGGCGCGAACATCCGATGTCTCTCTGCAGATTGAGGGCGGGCGATTCTGCATGAGGGGCAAGAGGTGTTGGGTGGGTGACGGGAAAATCAGATTTGCCCTACTTTTCCTGTCGAAAAAGCCTTCGAAAATCGGCGCATGCGACTACAGACAACCCTCTCAAACTCACCACCGATCTCCTGTGGGAGCGGGCTTGCTCGCGAATGCGGTGGGTCAAATGAAATCAATGTCGACTGGCACGACCCTTTCGCGAGCAAGCCCGCTCCCACAGGGGATCTATGCTGACTCAGGGATATTGCAGGCATAAAAAAACGGCCCGCCTCCTGTAGGAAGCGGGCCGTTTTCTGGTGAGCCGAAGCTCAATGCATCACTTGTTCAGGTGGAAATCTTTTTCCGCCGCTTCAAAGCGCTGCACCATGCCTTTGGTTGGCTCACCCATTTTGCTGACGATGTAGATGGCCAGACTGGCGAAGATGAAGCCCGGGATGATTTCGTACAGACCCAGCAGTTCGAAATGCTTCCAGACCACTACCGTGATCGCGCCGACCAGGATGCCGGCCAGTGCGCCGTTGCGGGTCATGTCCTTCCAGATCACCGAGATCAGCACCACCGGACCGAACGCGGCACCGAAACCGGCCCAGGCGTAGGACACCAGGCCCAGTACGCGGTTTTCCGGGTTGGCGGCCATGGCGATAGCGATCAGCGCCACCAGCAACACCATCGCGCGACCGACCCACACCAGTTCCACCTGGGAAGCGGATTTGCGCAGGAAGGTTTTGTAGAAGTCCTCGGTCAGAGCGCTCGAGCAAACCAGCAGCTGGCAGCTCAGGGTGCTCATCACAGCGGCGAGAATCGCCGACAGCAGGACACCGGCAACCCACGGGTTGAAAAGAATTTTTGCCAGCTCGATGAACACCCGCTCGTGGTTCTCGGTGACTGGACCGGCCACTTCCGGGTGCGCCGAGAAGTAGGCGATACCGAAGAAACCCACGGCGACGGTGCCGCCCAGGCACAGGATCATCCAGGTCATGGAGATGCGACGGGCGTTGGCAATCGACTTCACCGAGTCAGCGGCCATGAAACGCGCGAGGATGTGCGGCTGACCGAAGTAACCCAGACCCCAGCCCATCAGCGAGATGATGCCGATGAAGGTGGTGCCCTTGAGCATGTCGAAGTTGCTTGGGTCCTGAGCTTCGATGGCGAGGAACGTGGTATCGACACCACCGGTGGCCAGCAGCACGATGATCGGCGTCAGCAGCAGGGCGAAGATCATGAGCGTGGCTTGTACGGTGTCAGTCCAGCTCACCGCGAGGAAACCGCCGACGAAGGTGTAGGCAATCGTCGCCGCAGCACCGGCCCACAGCGCCGTCTCGTAGGACATGCCGAAGGTGCTTTCGAACAGACGGGCGCCAGCCACGATGCCGGAAGCGCAGTAAATGGTGAAGAACACCAGAATCACCACCGCCGAGATGATGCGCAGCAGGCCGCTTTTGTCTTCGAAACGGCTGGAGAAGTAGTCCGGCAGGGTCAGGGCATCACCGTTATGCTCGGTCTGCACACGCAGACGGCCGGCGACGAACAGCCAGTTCAGGTAGGCGCCGACGATCAAGCCGATGGCGATCCAGCTTTCCGACAGACCGGACATGTAGATGGCGCCCGGCAGGCCCATCAACAACCAGCCGCTCATGTCGGAAGCACCGGCAGACAGAGCCGTCACGACGCTGCCCAGGCTGCGGCCGCCAAGAATGTAGTCAGAGAGGTTATTGGTGGAGCGATAGGCCATGAAGCCGATCAGCACCATTGCTGCGATGTAGATCACGAACGTGATCAGTGTTGGATTGCTTACGCTCATTAAGTTACGCCCTGGCTTTGTTTTTATGTTGCAGCGGTGATTGATCGTCCACAAACGACCACGTTTGGCAGACGAAACGGGATCCCGCGCATTTAGGACTGATGTTTCCCCAGGAAAGCCACCAGCCGATGCACCGGGTTATCCCGGTTGCACCTTGGGCGCGAATGCTATGCAACAAAGTAAAAAAGGTGCAACCAGTTTCTGGCGATTAAGTTGCACCTAGTCGGATATACCGATAAATATGCCGTTTTTGCTCCTTTTTAGCGCAGTCACGGGGCTCCGCTAGAAGTAAAAGCACCAAGCAGGAGCGGCACTTCAGTACCAGAAAATAATTCCTGACGAAGCGTTTATTTTTCCGACAAAAAAAGGGTTGCACCCGGTTGCACCTCTTCCGGCGCACGGCTAATCTTGCCGCCAGCTGATGCCACGCAACTGTGGCAACCATGAGGATAAAAATATGGCTACCACCACCCTTGGGGTCAAACTCGATGACCCGACCCGCGAGCGCCTGAAGGCTGCCGCGACCTCGATTGATCGCACACCGCACTGGCTGATCAAGCAGGCAATTTTCAATTACCTGGAAAAACTCGAGGGTGGTGCAACCCTGACCGAGCTGAACGGTTTGACCGCCAAGGACAGCGATGACGCTGGCGAAGTGCAGACCGATCACGCCCACCAGTGCTTCCTCGAATTCGCTGAAAGCATCCTGCCGCAATCGGTACTGCGCGCATCGATCACCGCTGCTTACCGTCGCCCTGAGCCGGAAGTGGTGCCGATGCTGATCGAGCAGGCGCGCCTGCCGGCACCGATGGCCGAAGCCACCAACAAACTCGCTGCGACCATCGCGGAAAAACTGCGTAACCAGAAAAGTGCCGGCGGTCGTGCAGGCATTGTTCAGGGCCTGCTGCAGGAATTTTCCCTGTCGTCCCAGGAAGGCGTGGCCCTGATGTGCCTGGCCGAAGCACTGCTGCGTATCCCGGACAAAGGCACTCGCGATGCGCTGATCCGCGACAAGATCAGCACCGGCAACTGGCAGCCGCACCTGGGCAACAGCCCATCGCTGTTCGTCAACGCCGCGACCTGGGGTCTGCTGCTGACCGGCAAGCTTGTTTCCACGCACAACGAAGCCGGCCTGACCTCGTCGCTGAGCCGAATCATCGGCAAGAGCGGCGAGCCGATGATCCGCAAGGGCGTCGACATGGCCATGCGTCTGATGGGCGAGCAGTTCGTCACCGGCGAAACCATCGCCGAAGCGCTGGCCAACGCGAGCAAGTTCGAAGCCAAGGGCTTCCGCTATTCCTACGACATGCTCGGTGAAGCGGCACTCACCGAACACGACGCGCAGAAGTACCTGGCGTCGTACGAACAAGCCATTCACTCGATCGGCAAAGCCTCCCACGGCCGTGGGATTTATGAAGGCCCGGGCATTTCCATCAAGCTCTCGGCCCTGCACCCGCGTTACAGCCGTGCGCAGTACGAGCGCGTGATGGACGAGCTGTACCCGCGTCTGCTGTCGCTGACCCTGCTGGCCAAGCAATACGACATCGGCTTGAACATCGACGCCGAAGAAGCCGACCGTCTGGAGCTGTCGCTGGATCTGCTCGAGCGCCTGTGCTTCGAACCGCAACTGACCGGCTGGAACGGCATCGGCTTCGTGATTCAGGCATATCAGAAGCGTTGCCCGTACGTGATCGACTACGTGATCGACCTGGCTCGCCGCAGCCGTCATCGCCTGATGATCCGTCTGGTGAAAGGCGCGTACTGGGACAGCGAGATCAAGCGCGCCCAGGTCGAAGGCCTGGAAGGCTATCCGGTGTACACCCGCAAGGTGTACACCGACGTGTCCTACATTGCCTGCGCACGCAAACTGCTGTCGGTGCCGGAAGTCATCTATCCGCAGTTCGCCACGCACAACGCCCACACCCTGTCGGCGATTTACCACATTGCCGGTCAGAACTATTACCCGGGCCAGTACGAATTCCAGTGCCTGCACGGCATGGGCGAACCGCTCTACGAGCAAGTTGTAGGCAAAGTGTCCGAAGGCAAGCTGAACCGTCCGTGCCGCGTGTACGCACCGGTCGGTACCCACGAAACCCTGCTGGCGTACCTCGTGCGTCGTCTGCTGGAAAACGGCGCCAACACTTCGTTCGTCAACCGCATCGCCGACCAGTCGATTTCGATTCAGGAACTGGTGGCCGATCCGGTGGCGCAGATCGAGCAGATGGCGACCGTGGAAGGTGGTTTCGGCCTGCCGCACCCACGCATTCCGCTGCCGCGTGACCTCTACGGCGCCGATCGCGCCAACTCCGCCGGCATCGACATGGCCAACGAACATCGTCTGGCCTCGCTGTCCTGCGCCCTGCTCGCCACTGCGCACAACAACTGGAAAGCCGCACCGATGCTCGGTTGCGCTTCCAGCAACGAAGCCCCGGCGCCAGTGCTGAACCCGGCGGATCACCGCGATGTGGTCGGTCACGTGCAGGAAGCTACCGTCGAAGACGTCGACAACGCGATCCAGTGCGCCCTGAATGCTGCGCCAATCTGGCAGGCTACTCCGCCAGCCGAGCGCGCGGCGATTCTGGAGCGTGCCGCCGACCTGATGGAAGGCGAGATCCAGCCGCTGATGGGCCTGCTGGCCCGTGAAGCCGGCAAGACCTTCGCCAACGCCATTGCTGAGGTGCGTGAAGCGGTCGACTTCCTGCGCTACTACGCGGTGCAGGCACGCAACGATTTCAGCAATGACGCCCACCGCCCACTGGGCCCGGTGGTGTGCATCAGCCCGTGGAACTTCCCGCTGGCCATCTTCAGTGGTCAGGTCGCTGCCGCACTGGCCGCCGGTAACCCGGTCCTGGCCAAACCGGCAGAGCAGACTCCGCTAGTCGCCGCGCAAGCCGTGCGCCTGCTGCTGGAAGCCGGGATTCCCGAAGGCGTGCTGCAACTGCTGCCGGGTCGCGGTGAAACCGTCGGCGCCGGTCTGGTCGGTGATGAGCGCGTCAAAGGCGTGATGTTCACCGGTTCCACCGAAGTGGCGCGCCTGCTGCAACGCAACATCGCAGGTCGTCTCGACAGCCAGGGCCGTCCGATTCCGCTGATCGCCGAAACCGGCGGGCAGAACGCGATGATCGTTGACTCCTCGGCGCTGACCGAACAAGTGGTGATCGACGTGGTGTCCTCGGCCTTCGACAGTGCCGGTCAGCGTTGCTCGGCCCTGCGCGTGCTGTGCCTGCAGGAAGACTCCGCCGACCGTGTCATCGAAATGCTCAAAGGCGCGATGGCTGAAAGCCGCCTCGGCAACCCTGAGCGTCTGTCCGTGGACATTGGCCCGGTGATCGACGCCGAAGCCAAGGCCGGCATCGACAAGCACATCCAGGGCATGCGCGATAAAGGTCGCAGCGTGTACCAGGTGGCTATCGCCGACAGCGAAGAAGTCAAACGCGGCACCTTCGTCATGCCGACCCTGATCGAATTGGAAAGCTTCGATGAACTGCAACGCGAGATCTTCGGCCCGGTGCTGCACGTGGTGCGCTACAAGCGCAAGGACATCGACCAGTTGATCGGCCAGATCAATGCCTCCGGTTATGGCCTGACCCTCGGCGTACACACCCGCATCGACGAGACCATCGCCAAGGTGATCGACAACGTCAACGCCGGTAACGTCTACGTCAACCGCAACATCGTCGGTGCCGTGGTCGGCGTGCAGCCATTCGGCGGCGAAGGCCTGTCGGGTACTGGCCCGAAAGCCGGTGGTCCGCTGTACCTGTACCGCCTGCTGTCGACCCGTCCTACTGACGCGATCGAACAATCCTTCGCTCGCGGTGATGCAGCCGTCGCCCCGGACGTGCGTCTGCGTGATGCCATGAGCAAACCGCTGAACGCCTTCAAGGCCTGGGCCGAGAGCAACCAGTACGCCGAACTGAGCACCCTGTGCGTGCAGTACGCCGCGCAATCGCAAAGCGGCATCACCCGCGTGCTGGCCGGCCCGACCGGCGAGAAGAACAGCTACGCGATCCTGCCGCGTGAACACGTGCTGTGCCTGGCCGACGTAGAAGGCGATCTGCTGACCCAACTGGCGGCGGTCTTGGCGGTCGGCGGTTCGGCGGTATGGCCGGAATCCGACATCAGCAAGGCCTTGTTCGTACGCCTGCCGAAGGACGTTCAGGCGCGGATCAAACGGGTTGCCGACTGGCACAAGGATGAAGTGGTGTTTGATGCCGTGCTGCATCACGGCCATTCCGACCAGTTGCGTGGTGTCTGCCAGCAGATTGCCAAGCGTGCCGGTGCGATCGTTGGCGTTCAGGGCTTGTCCCAGGGCGAGACCAACATCGCGCTGGAGCGTCTGGTGATCGAGCGGGCGTTGAGCGTCAACACCGCGGCGGCGGGGGGTAATGCGAGCTTGATGACCATCGGTTAAACCCGATAAGTCAGGCAACCGCGATGGTTGCCTGACAATCAAATCCCAATGTGGGAGCGGGCTTGCTCGCGAAGGCGTTGTGTCAGTCGACATCTCCAGTGACTGATCCACCGCATTCGCGAGCAAGCCCGCTCCCACAGTTGTTTTGGGGTGTTTGTTAAGTCGGTGCTCGGCCCTGACATCACCGCCATCAATCATCGTATTCAGCCTTTATCAGCAAGCCTAGACTCGGCCCAATCCCAATGTTCAGGTAGGCCGCCATGTCCGAGACGCTGCTCAGTTCCCGTAATCTGGCTTTCGAGCTGTACGAAGTCCTCGATGCCGAGGGCCTGACCCGGCGTGAGCGCTTCGCCGAACACAACCGCGAGACCTTCGACGCGGCCATCGGCACCGCGCGCAGCATCGCCGAGAAATACTTCGCACCGCACAACCGCAAGGGCGACGAGAACGAGCCGCGTTATGAGAACGGTCAGGCGATGCTGATTCCCGAAGTGAAACCGGCGGTGGACGCGTTCCTCGAGGCCGGCTTCCTCAATGCCGCGCGCAGCTTCGAAGCCGGCGGCATGCAACTGCCGACGCTGCTGTCGCAAGCGTGCTTTGCGCACTTTCAAGCGGCGAACGCGGCGACCACTTCCTACCCGTTCCTGACCATGGGCGCGGCCAATCTGATCGAAAGCTTTGGCACCGACGAGCAGAAACAGCGCTTCCTGCAACCGATGATCGACGGCCTTTTCTTCGGCACCATGGCCCTGACCGAACCGCACGCCGGTTCGTCGCTGTCGGATATTCGTACCCGCGCCGAGCCGGCGTCTGACGGCACTTATCGGCTCAAGGGCAACAAGATCTTCATTTCCGGCGGCGATCATCCGCTGTCGGAAAACATCGTACACATGGTCCTGGCCAAGCTGCCGGACGCGCCGCTGGGGGTGAAGGGCATTTCGCTGTTCATCGTGCCGAAGTTTCTGGTCAATGATGACGGCAGCCTCGGCCAGCGCAATGATGTGCTGCTGGCCGGGCTGTTCCACAAGATGGGCTGGCGCGGCACCACTTCCACCGCGCTGAACTTCGGCGATAACGGCGAGTGCGTCGGCTATCTGGTGGGCAAGCCGCACCATGGTTTGAGCTACATGTTCCAGATGATGAACGAGGCGCGGATTGGCGTCGGCATGGGCGCGGTGATGCTCGGCTACGCCGGTTACCTGTACTCGCTGGAATACGCCCGCGAACGCCCGCAAGGCCGAGTGCCGGACAGCAAGGATCCGAGCACTGCGCCAGTGGCGATCATTCAGCACGCGGACGTCAGACGCATGCTGCTGACGCAAAAATCCTACGTCGAAGGGGCCTTTGACCTCGGTCTGTACGCGGCGCGGCTGTTCGATGACACCACCACGCTGGAAACCGAAGCAGAGCGCAAACAGGCCCACGAGCTGCTGGACTTGCTGACGCCGATCGTCAAATCCTGGCCGTCGGAGTTCTGCCTGAAGGCCAACGAACTGGCGATCCAGATTCTCGGCGGTCACGGTTACACCCGCGAATACCCGGTGGAACAGTACTACCGCGACAACCGCCTGAACCCGATCCACGAAGGCACCCACGGCATTCAGTCGCTGGACTTGCTCGGGCGCAAACTGGCGCAGAACGGCGGCGCTGGGCTCAAGCAACTGATCCGCCTGATCGCCAACACTGCCGAGCGCGCGACCGCGTACGAATCGTTGACCGCACTGCGTGAGCCACTGGAGCAATTGGTGGCTCGCCTGCAAACAGTCACCATCGGCCTGCTGACCGATCTGGCGCAGGGCAAGGTCAACAGCAGCCTGGCGAATTCGGCGCTGTACCTGAAGGTGTTCGGGCACACGGTGATTGGCTGGCGCTGGCTGGAGCAGGCGATTCGGGCTGAGGAAGGCTTGGCCAAAGGCAATGCGGCGGATGCTGACTTCTATAAGGGCAAGCTACAGGCGGCGCGGTATTTCCTGACGTGGGAAGTGCCGGGCTGTCACCATGAGCTGGCGTTGCTGGAGGCGCGGGATGATGCGTGCCTGGCGATGCAGGATGGGTGGTTCTGAGAGCCAACCCTCACCCCAGCCCTCTCCCGGAGGGAGAGGGGGCCGAACAGGGTATGCTTGAATACTCCATCGACCTGAAAGAGGTCTACCGAATCCATAATCGACTGGCGTTTTCAGGTCGATGTATAGCGAGAGACGGCTCGGTCAGTCCCCTCTCCCTCCGGGAGAGGGCTAGGGTGAGGGGCTTTCAGACTCAGCATTCAGCTCAACTTGAACCCACCCATCTGCCTTGCCAGATCATCCGCCAACCGCTGCAACATCTGACAATCCTCGCGACACGCCCTCACCTCTCCGGCCGTGGCCCGGGCCAGATCGGAAATTCCCTGCACGTTGCGGTTGATCTCTTCAGTCACCGCCGATTGCTCTTCGGTCGCCGTCGCAACCTGATGGTTCATGTCGCTGATGCGCTCGACCTGCCCGGTAATCGCGGTCAACGACGCGCCAGTACGCTGGCTCGACTCAACCCCGGTGCCGGTCGCCGCCTGCCCGGTGCGCATCGAAGACACGGCATTCTCGGCGCCTTGTTTGAGGCTGCCGATCATTTGCTGGATTTCGTCGGTAGACGCCTGAGTCCTGCGCGCCAAGGTGCGCACTTCATCCGCCACCACGGCAAACCCGCGCCCCATATCTCCGGCGCGCGCCGCTTCAATCGCCGCGTTGAGCGCCAGCAGGTTGGTCTGCTCGGACACGCCGCGAATCACCGCCAGTACCGAATCGATCGACGCCACCTGATGCGCCAGCTCACCCACCGCGCCCGCCGCCACACCAATCTCATCGGACATGCTTTCGATATGACGGATCGAGCCACCGACCACTTCCCGCGCCTGCAGCGCTTCATCGCGAGCAGTTTGTGAGGCCAGCGCGGCGTTGCCGGCGTTCTGCGCGATTTCCTGCACGGTCAGGCCCATCTCATGCACCGCCGTGGCGACCATGTCGGTCATTTCCTGCTGGCGCCCGGAGCGTTCGGCGGTGTTTTCCACCACTTTCGCCACTTGGCCGACTGCTGTGCGCAGACGCTCGCTGGTGGTCAGCACTTCGCCGATCAGCCCGCGCTGGCTGTCGAGAAAGCGGTTGAAGCCGCGCGCGAGATCGCCCAGCTCATCGGCGCGGCTGGAATCTAACCGATGGGTCAAATCTCCACCGCCGCTACCGATCGCTACCAGCGCGGCTGTTACCTGACGAATCGGTCGCACCAGCCCTTGGGCCAGCCACACCACCAGCGCCAGGCACACCAGTGCCACCGCCAGACCGATGCCGCCGCTCATCCACATCGCCTTGCGGGCTTCGGCGTAGATCTGCGCCTGCGGCACTTCGGCCACCAGCGTCCAGCCCAGATCGCGCAGCGGCAGGCTGAAGGCGAGGAAGTCTTCGCCATCGCGCTGGAAGGAGCTGTTGGTGGCGACTTTTTGACCCATGACCGATTGTGCAGCCGACGCGCCAATCTGCTCCGTGAGGGTGCGCTTGCCGCTGAACTGCGCCTCGGGATGGACCTGGATCAAACCGTCGGAACGCACGAGATAGACCTTTCCGCGCTCGCCAAAGCTGAAGTTGTGGATCAACTCCGACAGCTCTTTCATGCTTAGGCCGAGTCCCGCGACGCCGACCACTTTGCCGGCCTGCTCGACCTTCAAGTCAATGAACAGTGCCAATTCTCCGGTGGCGCCATCGTTGTCGATGTTCAGGGTGCGCGGCTGGTTGCTGTCGAGAAAGGCATAGAACCAGGCATCGGCCGGTTTGGCCCGGCTGAGGGTGCGATCCAGGCCTTTTTCGGTGATGTAGTGGTTGGAGTCGGTGCCGATGATCAACGCGGTGAAAGCTTTATGTTCGGCGCGGATGCCTTCCAGATACTGCGCGAAGGCCGCCGTTTTGCTGCTGTCTTCACCCGAGGCCAGCCAATCGCGCACCATGCTGTTGCTGGCGATGTCTTTGGCGGCAGTCAGGGGTTGGACGAGGATGCGTTCGATGTCGTTGCGCGTCGCTTCGATGCTCGACGGCAGCGCTTGTTCGACCAGATAGCTCTGGGCGAGGCGGTTGACCACCAGGGTATATATGCCAACCACGATCAGGATGCTGACCAGCAGGGCGGTGCCCATGCTGAGAATCAGCTGCCATTGAATACTGCGTCGCCACAACTGCATGGAGCACCCCCAAAGAATAAGTGGCCGAAACAATGCAACAGCCGTGCCGATTGTATACAACCCGATCGACAATCTATTCTTTGGTTGTGCGCAACCCTATCAGCCCTGACTGATGGTCTTGGCGATGGTGTCGACCGTGGCGCTGACTTGCTCTTGGTAACGGTCGAGTTCTTCCTGGTGCTGCTTCTTCATTTCGATCTGCTGCGAACACAGGTTCATCGCTGCCAGCACCAGCAAGCGGTCACCGATCAGCGTCGGGTATTTGCGTTTGGTGTCGGCCAGTGCGGCCTTGAGCATCAGTGCGGCGTCCAGCAGGGTCTGTTCTTCCCCGGCCGGTGCCTTGATCGAATAGTCCTCCCCGAGAATGGAGATGACTTTTACCCCTGCTGTATGGTGGTTCATGCGCTGACAGGACCTGCGTTGACGCGATCAACCAGAGCCTGGATGCGTGCAGCGGTGGCGCCGTGCTTCTCTTCCTGTTCCATCAGGCTCAGTTGCAGGCTTTCGTTTTCATCCTTGGCCTGGGCCAGTTCCGTGGACAGGGTCTGGTTGGTTTGCGTGAGGGTCTGGTTCTGTTGCACCAGGTCGCTGACGAGCTGTTCCAATTGGCTGAGGGATGCTTCCAACATTTTGATCTTCCAGGCGTTTTTCAAAGGGCGCGTACGATAAAGAAAAGTCACTGCGGATGCCAGGGTTATACCGGCGCAAGGCCTTGATTTTCCTGGTGGCCGACCGTTCTCGCGAGTTTAAAAGACTGTGATCTGCCGATCTGGTTCCTGCACTTCGTCGCTCAGCCCCGTATGCGACAAATACGCACAGTGCCTCAAGACTTTAGTCGTATGACCGATAAGTCATCCATACAGCAGTCTCAGCCCGCATGGATGCGGCCCTTTTTGGTATCCGCGCCATGTCCCTTCGCAATATGAATATCGCCCCCCGGGCGTTCACCGGCTTCGCCCTGATCGGCGGCCTGATGCTGATTCTAGGCGTGTTCGCCCTGAACCAGATGAGCAAAATCCGCGGCGCTGCCGAGGACATCACCAACAGCAGTGTGCCGAGCATCAAGAACCTCGACGAGTTCACGCAGTTGACCTTGCGCCTGCGGGTGCTGTCCTACCGCTTGCTGGTCAATCGCGAGCCGGACGTACAGCAGAAGACCATGGAACTGCTGGACACCCGCAACCAGCAGATCCGCGCTGCCCAATCGGCCTATGAGCCGTTGATCAGCGGCCCGCAGGAACGCGCGGCCTACGATCAATATGTGCAGTTGCTCGGCCAGTACCGTCAGATCGAAGACCGGATGAAGAGCCTGTCGCGCAACAATCAGGTGGACGAGTTGCGCAACCTGCTCAACACCGAGTTGCTGAACAACTCCGAAGCGATGAACACCGTGCTCAACCGCCTGATGCAGATCAACGGCGAGCAGATCAGCCAGACCAATCAAGAGGCGGTCGACCAGTATTCCTCGGCGTTCAATCTGGTGGTCACCCTGCTGGTCGTGGCGACCGGCCTGACCTTCCTGTTCGCCTGGCTGCTGACCATCAGCATCACCAAGCCGATTTCCAAAGCGCTGGACGCGGCGGAAACCATCGCCGAAGGTAACTTGACCCAACCGATCCACGTCGACGGCACCGACGAAGCCGGGCGTCTGCTGGCTGCCATGGCCAAGATGCAATCGAGGTTGCGCGACACCTTGCAGCGCATTTCCGGCTCGGCCACCCAACTGGCTTCCGCCGCTGAAGAACTGAACAGCGTCACCGACGAAAGCGCCCGCGGCCTGACCCAGCAGAACAACGAAATCGAACAGGCCGCCACCGCGGTCAACGAGATGACCAGCGCCGTGGAAGAAGTCGCGCGCAATGCGGTGAGCACTTCGGAAGCCTCGAAGAACGCCACCACTTCGGCCGGCGACGGCCGTGACCTGGTACAGGAAACCGTCAGCGCCATCGAACGCATGAGCGCCGACGTACAGAGCACCGCGACCCTGATCGGCGATCTGGCGAATGAATCCCGTGACATCGGCAAGGTGCTGGACGTGATTCGTGGCCTGGCGGATCAGACCAACCTGTTGGCCCTGAACGCGGCGATTGAAGCGGCCCGTGCCGGTGAAGCCGGTCGCGGTTTTGCTGTGGTGGCGGACGAGGTTCGTGCCTTGGCCCATCGCACCCAGCAGTCGACCAGCGAAATCGAACGCATGATCGGCAGCATCCAGAGCGGCACCGAACACGCCGTGGATTCGATGCGCAACAGCACCGAGCGCGCCGAATCGACGCTGAACATCGCGCGGGGTGCCGGGATGTCGCTGGACACCATCAATACCGCGATCGTCGAGATCAACGAGCGCAATCTGGTGATCGCCAGCGCCGCTGAAGAACAGGCACAAGTGGCCCGCGAAGTGGATCGCAACCTGGTGAACATCCGCGACCTGTCGGTGCAATCGGCTACCGGCGCGAATCAGACCAGTGCGGCGAGCAACGAGCTGTCGCGCCTGGCGCTGGATCTGAACAATATGGTTGGGCGGTTCAGCCTGTAAATTTTCAGATCAAGGTCAAAAGCCCCTCACCCCAGCCCTCTCCCAGAGGGAGAGGGGGAAAGGGAGCACATTGGGGGCTTTGCAGATTTTGAGTTCGGCTCGATATTGCAGGTCGGTGTAACTTGAACAAACCCCGCGGTCGGTCCCCTCTCCCTCCGGGAGAGGGCTAGGGTGAGGGTAGCGATCCCCAGCCGAACCCATACCTCAAATCCCATAGCGTAAAAAGCTTTTTGACAGCATCACATTTCAACAGGTTAGAATCGCTGGCACGCAGACTGCATGGTCAGTTTGTGCCCGTCTTTACGCTTCTGGAGTACTGCCTTTGAATGCGACGACCATCAACAGCCTGTTCTTGATCGGCGCGTTGCTGGTAGGTGCGAGCATTCTTGTCAGCTCACTTTCCTCCCGTCTCGGCATCCCGATTCTGGTCATTATTCTTGCGGTCGGCATGGCCGCCGGGGTCGATGGCGGCGGGATCATTTTCGATAACTACCCGACGGCCTATCTGGTCGGCAACCTCGCACTGGCGGTGATCCTCCTCGACGGCGGCTTGCGCACGCGGGTCTCGAGTTTCCGCGTGGCCCTGTGGCCGGCGCTGTCGCTGGCGACGGTCGGGGTGTTGATCACCACCGGGCTGACCGGTATGGCCGCGGCATGGCTGTTCGACCTGAACCTGATCCAGGGCCTGCTGATCGGCGCCATCGTCGGCTCCACGGACGCCGCCGCAGTGTTCTCGCTGCTCGGCGGCAAGGGCCTCAACGAACGGGTGACCGCCAGCCTGGAAATCGAATCCGGCAGCAACGACCCGATGGCGGTGTTTCTCACCGTGACCCTGATCGACATGCTCGCCAGCGGCCAGACCGGCCTGCACTGGAGCCTGTTGACCCACCTGATCCGCGAATTCGGTATCGGTGGCGTGATCGGTCTGGGCGGTGGCTGGCTGATGCTGCAACTGGTCAACCGGATCAACCTCGCTACCGGCCTGTACCCGATTCTGGTGATCGCCGGCGGCCTGGTGGTGTTCGCCCTGACCAACGCCCTGCACGGCAGCGGCTTCCTCGCGGTGTACCAGTGCGGTCTGGTGATCGGCAACCGCCCGGTGCGCAGCCGTCACGGCATTCTGCACATGCTCGACGGCATGGCGTGGCTGGCGCAGATCGGCATGTTCCTGGTGCTGGGGCTGCTGGTCACTCCGCATGACTTGCTGCCGATCGCCTTGCCGGCGCTGGGTCTGGCGCTATGGATGATTCTGTTCGCCCGGCCGCTGTCGGTACTGGTCGGCCTGCTGCCGTTCAAGGCGTTCCACGGCCGCGAGAAAGCGTTTATTTCCTGGGTCGGGTTGCGCGGCGCGGTACCGATCATTCTCGCGGTGTTCCCGCTGATGGCCGGGTTGCCGAATGCGCAGCTGTACTTCAACCTCGCGTTCTTCATTGTGCTGGTGTCGCTGCTGGTGCAGGGCACGAGCCTGCCGTGGGTGGCCAAACTGTTGAAGGTGACGGTCCCGCCGGAGCCGGCGCCGATTTCCCGTTCGGCACTGGAAGTGCACATCACCAGCGAGTGGGAGCTGTTCGTTTACAAGCTCGGCGCCGAGAAATGGTGCATCGGTTCGCCCCTGCGCGAGCTGAAAATGCCCGAAGGCACACGTATCGCCGCCCTGTTTCGTGGCCAGCAACTGCTCCATCCGTCGGGTAGTACGGTGCTGGAAGTCGATGATTTGCTGTGTGTTATCGGCCATGAACACAACTTGCCAGCGCTCGGAAAACTGTTCAGCCAGGCGCCGCAACGCGGCCTCGATCTGCGCTTCTTCGGCGACTTCGTGCTCGAAGGAGACGCCCAGCTTAAAGCGGTTGCCGCGCTGTATGGCCTACCGGCCGAAGGCATCGATCCGGACATGACCCTGGGTGCGTTCATTGCCCATAAGGTCGGGGGTGCACCGATCGTTGGCGACCAGGTGGAGTGGAACAACACTCACTGGACGGTCGCGGTCATGGACGGGAACAAGATCGGCAAAGTGGGCGTCAGATTCCCCGAAGGAAGTCGCCCGGGCCCCGGTCTCTTCCTCTAAACTGCGTCCACTCTCACTTGCTTGACCGGTCTCTATGCCTACCCTGCGCTCTTTCTTTTTCGCGGCCCTGCTGGGCCTGAGTCTTTCCGTCGGCCCGCTCTACGCCGCCGAACCGCCGTCCAGCGAAGCCGTGCAGGCCAGCCTCGACAAACTGGCCGACAGCAAACTGCCGGATGCCGACAAAAAGAGCCTGCAGACGGTCCTGCAAACTACGCTCAATCAACTCAACAGCCGGCGTGATTACGACCAGAAGCTGATCGACCTCAAGCAGCAACTGGCCTCCGCCCCTCGGCAGACCATCGAGAACACTCGCGAACTGACGCGCCTCAAGGCCACGCCAGTGGTGCCGGTGGCGCAGCGCTTCACCAAAGAGTCGATCCAGCAGCTGGAGCAGATCCTCACCGATCGCTCGACCCAGCAAAGCGACCTGCAAAAGGCCCTGGCCGATGCCAACAGCCTGATCATCACTGCCCAGACCCGTCCCGAGCGTGCGCAGGCGGAAATCTCTGCCAGCCAGACGCGCATCCAGCAGATCAACAACATCCTCAAGTCCGGCAAGGATGCGGGCAAGACCGTCAGCGCCGAGCAGCGCGACCAGTTGAACGCCGAGCTCGCCGCGTTGAACTCACTGATTCCGCTGCGCCGCCAGGAACTGGCGGGCAACAGCCAGCTGCAGGATCTGGGCAACAGTCAGCACGACCTGCTCTCGGAGAAATCCGACCGTCTCGATCGCGAGATCCAGGAACTGCAGACCCTGATCAACCAGAAGCGTCTGGCGCAATCTCAGGAAACCGTGACCCAGCAGTCGATCGAGGCGCAGAAGGCCGGCGGCAGCAGCCTGCTCGCCACCGAAAGTGCGGCCAACCTCAAGCTCTCCGATTACCTGCTCAAAAGCACCGACCGCCTCAACGAAGTCACTCAACAGAACCTGCAGACCAAACAGCAACTCGACAGCCTGACCCAGAGCGACTCGGCTCTCGACGAGCAGATCAACGTGCTCAAGGGCAGCCTGCTGCTGTCGAAGATTCTCTATAAGCAGAAACAGGCGCTGCCGCGACTCAAGGTCGACCGCGATCTGGCGGATCAGATCGCCGACATTCGCCTGTATCAATTCGAAGTCAGCCAGCAGCGCGAACTGCTGAGCAATCCGGCGACCTACGTCGACAACCTGCTTTCCACCCAGCCGCCGGAACAAGTCACCCCGCAATTGCGCAAGAGCCTGATGGAACTGGCCAACACCCGCGCCGACCTGCTGGAGCGTCTGAACCGCGAATTGAGCGCGGTGCTCAACGAATCGATCACTCTGCAACTCAACCAGAAACAACTGCTGAGCACTGCTCAAAGCCTGCGTGCGACTCTCGACGAGCAGATGTTCTGGATCCCCAGCAACAAGCCTCTGGACGCGGAATGGATTCGCGGCGTGCCAGAGCGGCTCAAGCGCCAGATCGACACCCTGCCGCTGGCATCGAGCCTGAGCGAGCTGACCGACGGCCTGACCCAGCGCCCGTTGCTATTCCTGCCGCTGGCCTTGCTGATCGGCGCTCTACTGTGGCGGCGCAAGGCGCTGTACGCACGCCTGAACAAGGTTCACCAGGACATCGGGCACTTCAAGCGTGACAGCCAGTGGCATACGCCCCAGGCGATTCTGATCAACATTTTGCTGGCGATGCCGGTAGCGCTGGGCCTGGGCCTGTGCGGTCTGGCCTTGCAGATCGATGCCCGCGGGCAAAACGCCAACATGGGCGCGGCGTTGCTACAAATGGGCCAGGCGTGGCTGGTGTTCTACACCGCTTACCGGATTCTCTCGCCGGGCGGTGTGGCGGAGTTGCACTTCCGCTGGGACAAACCGCAGGTCGAATTCCTTCAGGGCTGGATCCGTCGTCTCGGGCTGGTGGTGATGGCGCTGGTGACCGTGGTGGCGGTGGCCGAATTGCAACCGGCAGCGCTGGCTGACGACGTGCTCGGCATGCCGGTGGTATTGACCTGCTACGCCCTGATGGCATGGCTGCTCAGCCGTCTGCTGATCAGCAGTCCGGCCCACGAAAACACCTCATTGTTCCGCAGGGCCGTGGGCGTGATGTTCACCCTGCTGCCAATCGCCCTGTTCGTCGCGGTGTGCTTCGGCTACTACTACACCGCGCTGAAACTCAGCGACCGGTTGATCAACACCCTGTACCTGCTGATGTTCTGGCTGGTGATCGAGGCTACCTTCGTCCGTGGTCTGGCGGTCGCCGCACGCCGCCTGGCCTACCAGCGCGCCCTGGCCAAGCGCCAGGCCGCGAAAGAGGCCGGCGACGGCGAAGCGGTGATCGAAGAGCCGACCCTGGACATCGAAAAGGTCAACGAACAGTCGCTGCGCCTGATCCGTCTGGCACTGCTCGGCGGTTTCATCGCCGCGCTGTACTGGGTCTGGGCCGACCTGATCTCGGTGTTCTCGTACCTCGACAACATCACCCTCTACGAATACACCAGCGGCACTGGCGCGAACATGAGCATGGTGCCGATCAGCATCGGCGACATGCTCGGCGCGCTGATCATCATCGGCATCACCTTCGCCCTCGCCCGCAACCTGCCGGGTCTGCTCGAAGTGTTCGTGCTGTCGAAACTCAATCTGGCGCAGGGCAGCGCCTATGCGACCACGACGCTGCTGTCTTACGTGATCGCCGGTGTCGGTTTTGTCTCGACCCTGTCGACCCTCGGCGTCAGCTGGGACAAGTTGCAATGGCTGGTGGCGGCGCTGTCGGTCGGCCTCGGTTTCGGTATGCAGGAGATCTTCGCCAACTTCATATCCGGCATCATGATCCTGTTCGAGCGTCCGGTGCGGATCGGCGACACCATCACCATCGGCAACCTGTCAGGCACGGTGAGCAAGATCCGCATCCGCGCCACGACCATCACCGATTTCGACCGCAAGGACATCATTGTCCCGAACAAGACGTTCATCACCGGGCAACTGATCAACTGGTCGCTGACCGATACCATCACCCGCGTCACCTTGAAGCTGGGCGTGGATTACGGCTCCGACCTGGATCTGGTCAAGGAACTGCTGCTCAAGGCCGCCCGGGAAAACCCGCGCGTCCTCAAGGAACCCGAGCCGCACGTGTACTTCCTCAACTTCGGCGAAAGCACCCTCGACCACGAATTGCGCATGCATGTGCGCGACCTCGGTGACCGCAACCCGGTGATCGACGAAGTGAACCGCTTCATCAACCGCGAGTTCAAGAAGCAGCACATCAACATCTCGTTCCGCCAGATGGAGGTGTACCTGAAGAACCTCCACGGTCAGGAATACAAGTTGGTGCCCATCGAGGACGAGAACAAAACCATCGTGCCGATCAGCGGCGAGCAAAAGCCGCTGCAAGAGCCGCCGCCGGCCAAACTCGACTAACCGGTCTGATCCCAGCAGAATGCTCGGACATTCTGCTGGAGCCGGCCCTTGAAAGCCCTCGACGAACTGACCTTCGACAATCGCTTCGCCCGCCTCGGCGATTCGTTCTCCGCCCATGTGCTGCCCGAGCCGATCGACAACCCGCGTCTGGTCGTCGCCAGCCCGGCGGCCCTGGCCTTGCTCGATCTTGATCCGGCAACCGCTGAGACTCAGGAATTCGCTGAACTGTTCGGCGGCCACAAGTTGTGGGCCGATGCCGAACCACGGGCGATGGTCTATTCCGGGCATCAGTTCGGCGGCTACACGCCACAACTGGGTGATGGTCGCGGGCTGTTGCTCGGCGAGGTGTGTAACCAGGCCGGCGAACACTGGGACCTGCATCTGAAGGGCGCCGGGCAGACGCCGTTTTCGCGCATGGGCGATGGCCGCGCGGTGTTGCGTTCGTCGATCCGCGAATTCCTAGCCTCCGAAGCGCTGCACGCGCTGAACATCCCGTCTTCGCGCGTGGCCTGCGTGATTGGCTCCGACACTCCGGTGTGGCGCGAGAAGCAGGAGCGCGCGGCGATGGTGTTGCGTCTGGCGCCGAGCCATGTGCGCTTCGGCCACTTCGAATACTTCTACTACACCAAGCGTCCCGAGCAGCAGAAACAGCTCGGAGAACACGTACTGGCGATGCACTATCCCGAGTGCCTGGAGCAACCGGAACCGTATCTGGCGATGTTCCGCGAGATCGTCGAGCGCAATGCCGAACTGATCGCCAAGTGGCAGGCCTACGGCTTCTGTCACGGGGTGATGAACACCGACAACATGTCGATCCTCGGCATCACCTTCGACTTCGGCCCGTTCGCCTTCCTCGACGACTTTGACGCCAACTTCATCTGCAACCACTCGGATGATCAGGGCCGCTACTCGTTCAGCAACCAGGTGCCGATCGGCCAGTGGAACCTCAGCGCTCTGGCCCAGGCCCTGACGCCGTTCATCAGCGTCGAAGCCCTGCGCGAAACCCTCGGTTTGTACCTGCCGTTGTTCCAGGCGCACTACCTCGACCTGATGCGCCGCCGACTCGGTTTCACCAGCGCCGAGGATGACGACCAGAAACTGCTCGAAGACCTGTTGCAACTGATGCAGAACAGCGGCGTCGATTACACGCTGTTCTTCCGCCATCTCGGCGAAGAGTCCGCAGAGCAGGCTGTCGCCCGCTTGCGCGATGACTTCGTCGACATCAACGGCTTCGATGCCTGGGGCGAACGCTACGTGGCACGGGTTGCCCGTGATGGTGACAGCGATCAGCAGCAACGCCGGGCGCGGATGCACGCGGTCAATCCGCTGTACATCCTGCGCAACTACTTGGCGCAGAAGGCTATCGATGCCGCCGAGCAAGGCGACTACTCAGAAGTGCGCCGGCTGCATGCGGTGCTGAGCACGCCGTTCGACGAGCAGCCGGGGATGGAAGGTTATGCCGAGCGGCCGCCGGAGTGGGGCAAGCATCTGGAGATCAGTTGTTCGTCTTGAGGCTCCGGATTCAACCTTGATAAACGCCTCGTACGACTCCAGATCAGTCGTACGAGATATCAACTTAAACCGAGCCCGTCATGACCACTCCACTCCTCATCCCCTGCCCCGCCTGCAACGGCCTCAACCGCATCCCCGCCGAACGCCTGGGCGACCAGCCAAAATGCGGGCGCTGCAAATCCGCGGTGCTGCTGAGCAAGCCGTTCGAACTCAAGCAAGGCGATTACGCCAGCCAGATCAAAGGGGATCTGCCGTTGTTGGTGGATGTGTGGGCGGACTGGTGTGGGCCGTGCAAGTCCTTTGCGCCGGTATTCGAGCAGGCGGCCGCGCAGTTGGCGGGCAAGTGCCGCTTGGCCAAGCTCGACAGCGAGGCCAATCAGCAGTTGTCGGCGCAGTTGGGGATCCGTTCGATTCCGAGCCTGATTCTGTTCAAGAACGGGCGGGAGGTGGCGCGCCAGAGCGGGGCGTTTCCGTTGCCACAGTTGATGGCGTGGCTGCGCAGCCAAGGGATCTGACCCAACACAAATTCAATTGTAGGAGTGAGCCTGCTCGCGATGGCGTCTTTTCAGGCAACTCAGATGCTCGCAGACAGGACGCCATCGCGAGCAGGCTCACTCCTACAGGTGATCTGAGTAGCTCAGGGATCAATGGTCTTCGAGCAGGTTGTGCAGTTCGACGAACTGCTGCGTCAGCTTGTGCCGCGGGTCGAGGTGGATCAGCGGGGTGCTGGCCTGGTGCGACTCGCGCATGCGCACCGAGCTGCTCAAGTACACCGGCAGCACCGGCAAACCTTCAGCGATCAACTCATCAAGCATCTGCTGCGGCAGGCTGGCCCGGGCCTGGAACTGGTTGACCACGATGCCTTCGACTTCCAGACCTTCGTTGTGGTCCTCCTTCAACTCTCCGATCTCCGCCAGCAGGCCGTACAGCGCCTGCCGCGAGAAGCTGTCGCAATCGAAGGGAATCAGCACACGATCAGCGGCAATCAGTGCCGATACCGCGTAAAAGTTCAGCGCGGGAGGGGTGTCGAGATAAATCCGGTCGTATTCGCCATCCAGTTCATCCAGCAACTTACGCAGCTTGTTGATCTTGTGCTTGGCCTCAAGCTTGGGCTGCAGGTCGGCCAGCTCAGCGGTTGCGGTGATGATGTGCAGGTTGTCGAACGGGGTTTCGTAGATGTCGGCCTGGTTTTTCTTCGAGAACGGCCCGGAAGACAGGGTCTGCTTGAAGAAGTCTGCAATGCCCATCGGTATGTCATCGCCGGTGAGCCCCGTCAGGTACTGAGTGGAGTTGGCCTGGGCATCGAGGTCGACCAACAGCGTGCGATAGCCCTCGCTGGCACTCACCGCTGCCAGATTGCAGGCAATGCTGGATTTGCCCACGCCACCTTTCTGATTGAACACCACGCGCCGCATGACAAAACCTCCGTGTATCAAAGAATGACCGAGTGTAGTTGCCTGTGCGTGCGCTTCGCTACCTTCAACGACGCGGACTACAGAGTCAGGCGCAAAAATCAGCGGGCACGACGGGTAAAAACCTCCCGAGCGCGCTGATATGCCCGACAGACAAATCCCGCACGATCCGGATAATGGCCAAATGACATTTTTTCCACGAACCACTCGGTACATTTCGTTGCGTAAAACGTAACCAACATTTGCTACACACTCGTCGCACCGGGATAATGCGCGCCACCCGGCGCCATGCGCCACCTCAGGTCAGCCGCGGCCCTGGCGACTCAAAGCGTCATAAAAGCCCGCAGGGGCGGGATGAACATCCGTGATCAACTTCAACATCGCCCAATGGCGCGCGTGGGCCCCGGGGCTCGACAGCGTGGACGCGTGGCAGGCCTGGAGCCGACAACCGGTCGTACTCCCGAGCAGCGATGCCGCGCCCGATGTGTCGTTTCTGCCAGCCATGCAGCGCCGACGCCTCAGCCGTCTGGCGCGGATGGCGTTCAGTGTCGGCTGGCCGCTGGCCGATGGACGGGAAAACCTGCCGCTGGTGTTTGTTTCACGACACGGCGAAACCCCGCGCACCTTCGAGATCCTCAGTGATCTGGCCAAGGACGAGCCGTTGTCGCCGACCCAGTTCAGCCTGTCGGTGCACAACGCGATCATTGGTCTGTGGTCGATCATGCGCGGTGAAAACAGCGAAATGACTGCACTGGCGGCCGCAGGCGATGGCCTGGAACACGGCATCATCGAAGCCTCCGCCCTGCTCGCTGAAGGCGCTCCCGCGGTTCTGCTGATCATCACCGAAGAACAGCCGCCCGAGGCCTATTTGCAGTGGGTCGACGACGTGCCGTTCCCTTATGCGCTGGGTCTGCTGCTCACCCCCGGTACCGACTGGCGGCTGACCCTGAACAGCGGCCAGGAAACAGTGTCCAAAGCGCACTGGCCACACGCGCTGAATCTGTTGCGCGCCCTGCTCGGTCAGCAAACCCATTGCCAACATGCCTGGAAAAATCGTGTATGGACCTGGCAACGCAACCCGTGACCGAGAAGAACCGCGACGCCTATTACTGGCGCTTGCTGGCCACCGCCGCCAGTTTCACCCTGTTCGGGCTCGGCGGGTTGTGCCTGCGCTTGCTGGTATTTCCGCTGCTCGGCTGTCTGCCGGGTGACGCGCTCAGGCATCGTCAACGCGCACGGCAAACCGTCAGTCGGCTGTTCTGGTTTTTCGTGCGGTTCATGGCCCGCACCGGTGTGCTGACTTATGACATTCAAGGGGCCGAACGCCTCGGGCGTCCAGGGCAGATGATCATCGCCAACCACCCGTCGCTGATCGACGTGGTGTTCCTGATCGGCCTGGTGCGCCAGGCCAATTGCGTGGTGAAGAAAAGCCTGTGGGAAAACCCCTTCACCCGCGGCCCGCTGCGCAGTACCGAATACATCAGCAACGACGGCAGCATGGACATGCTCGACGGTGCCGCCGAGTCCCTGCAAAACGGCCAGACCCTGATCATTTTCCCCGAGGGCACGCGCACTCAACCTGGTCAGGCGCCAGCCTTTCATCGGGGGGCTGCAGCGATTGCCCTGCGCGGTGCGAAAATCCTTACGCCAGTGGTCATCAAGGTCAATCCGACCACCCTGACCAAGGCCGAACCCTGGTATCGCATCCCCCACCGCCGCGTGCACTTCAGTTTTCGTGTCGGGGCCGATATAGATCCACAGACTTTCGCCACGCAAGGCCCGGCACCGCAGGCCTCGCGCAAGCTCAATGATTATTTGCACTCTTACTACATTAAGGAGCTCGCCGAAGATGAGCGATCTGCACCGTGAAATAAAACTGCTGATCATCGACGCCCTGGGCCTCGAAGACATCAGCGTCGACGACATCGGCGACGAGCAGACGCTGTTCGGCGAAGGCCTGGGCCTGGATTCGGTCGACGCACTGGAACTGGGTCTGGCGATCCAGAAAAAGTACGGTATCAAGATCGACGCCGACGCCAAAGACACCCGTAACCACTTCACCAATGTGGCGAGCCTTGCGGCGTTCGTCACGGCAAAACAGGCAGCTTGAGACCGGACCATGCAAACTCGTGACGACATTTTCAACACCCTGCGCGATGCCTTGGTCGAGCTGTTCGAACTGGATCCGGCGCGGATCAGCCTGGAGTCCAACCTGTATCAGGATCTGGAGATCGACAGCATCGACGCGGTCGACCTGATCGATCACATCAAACGCCAGACCGGCAAGAAAATCGCCGCCGAAGAATTCAAATCGGTGCGCACCGTCGGTGACGTGGTCGAGGCGGTCTACCGTCTGGTTCAACCGGCCGCATGAGCCGATTGATCGGCCTCGGCCTGCTGCTGGCGGGGCTGCTGTACCCCTTTGCGGTGTATTTCGGCATGGAGCACTTCGCCCCGTGGCAGTTCGGACTGCTGCTGGGCGGGCTGTGGCTGGCGCGCGCGCTGACCGGCGAACGCAAGCCCGGCAGCCGCTGGATGGCCTGCGTGGCGATCGGGTTCTGCCTGCTGCTGGCGCTGTTCGACAGTCCGCTGTTGCTGCGCTGGTATCCGGTGCTGATCAGCGGTTTCATGCTGGTGCTGTTCAGCCTGAGCCTGAAATACGGGCCGCCGATGGTCGAGCGCCTGGCGCGACTGCGCGAGCCGCACCTGCCGCCCGAGGCGATCCGCTACACCCGCCAGGTCACCGTGGCCTGGAGCGTGTTTTTCTTCTGCAACGGTTTGTGCGCCGCGCTCCTGACCCTGTGGGCGCCGCTGCATTGGTGGATGTTGTACACCGGCCTGATCTCCTACGGATTGATCGGCCTGATGTTTGCCATTGAATGGCTGATACGACAACGGGTAAGAGGCCGTAAATGAACTGGATAAAACTTGAGCAACTGTTGCTCAAGGCCCTGCCGGAGCGCGCGATCAGCGCCGCCCCGGCGCTCGACCACACGCAACTGCGCGAGCAGGCGCTGAGCGTTGCCGCCGGCCTGCAGGCACGCGGTGTGCAGCGCGTGGCGGTGCATCTGGAAGATGCCGCCGACCTCGCCATCGCCCTGCTCGGCGCCTGGCGCGCGGGCGTCGCCGTCCTGCTGCCCTCCGACCTGCAAGCGCAGACCCGCCAACGCTGGTCGAGTGAGGTCGATCTGTGGTTGAGCGATCACCCCGATGATGCTCACTTGAGCGATCTGCTGCAGCCGGCCCTGCCCGGTGCTGAACTCGACCTCGAGCAGTGCCGCCTGAGCCTGTGCACCTCCGGCTCCAGCGGCGAGCCCAAGCGTATCGACAAGACCCTGCGCCAACTGGCCAACGAGGTCGAGGCACTGGAGCAACTGTGGGGCGCGGATCTCGGTGAAGCCTGGATCATCGGCAGCGTCGCCACCCAGCACATCTACGGTTTGTTGTTCCGGGTGCTGTGGCCGCTGTGCGCCGGACGCCCGTTCGTGCGCAGGCAACTGGCGTTTCCGGAAGACCTGCAGCGTGCCAGCCGCGAACACCCGGCCTTCGCCTGGGTCGGCAGCCCGGCATTGCTCAAGCGCATGGGCGATAACCTCGACTGGCCGGCCCTGAGCGCCGTGCGCCGGGTGTTTTCCTCCGGCGGCGCTTTACCCGCAGACGCGGCACAGGGCCTGCAGCAACGCCTGCAACAGTGGCCGACCGAAATCCTCGGCAGCTCGGAAACCGGCGGCATCGCCTGGCGTCAGGGCGCCAGCCTGTGGCAGCCCTTCGTCGGGGTTGAGCTAAGCCAGGACAGCGACGGCGCCCTGCTGATCGCTTCTCCCTATCTGCCGGCCGGGCATGTCGAACATACCGCCGATGCCGTGCGCATCGCCGCCGACGGACGTTTCGAACTGCTCGGGCGGCTGGACCGTATCGTCAAACTCGAAGAGAAGCGTATCTCCCTGCCGATGCTCGAACAGGCACTGGTCGCCCACGAGTGGGTCGCCGAAGCACGGCTGGGCGTGGTTCAGGAAAACCGCGCGGTACTTGGCGCCTTGCTGGTGCTCAGCGACGCCGGCCTGTTTGCCTTGCGCGAACACGGTCGTCGCAGCCTGACCGAAGCCCTGCGCAAACACCTGAGCCAGCATTGCGAGGCGCTGGCCTTGCCCCGGCGCTGGCGTCTGGTGCGGCAACTGCCGCTGAACAGCCAGGGCAAGCTGCCGCAGGCCGACATCGAAGCCCTGCTGCTGGCGCCACGGCCGAAAGCTCCGGAAGTGCTGGAGCAGGTCGAAACCGACGGCGAGTGGAGCCTGCAATTGAGTGTTCCGCCGGACCTGGCCTACTTCAGCGGCCACTTCCCCAAGGCCCCGGTGCTGCCCGGCGTGGTGCAAGTCGAATGGGCGCTGAACCTTGGCCGACAACTGCTGAACCTGTCTGGCAAATTTGCCGGCATGGAAGTGCTGAAATTCCAGCAACTGGTGCGCCCGGGCGATGAAATCCAGCTGCACCTGCGTTTCGATCCCGAGCGCGGCAAGCTGTATTTCGCCTACCGCAATGACACCGCGACCTGCTCCAGCGGACGAATCCTGCTAGGAGCCGCCGATGCATAACCTGTGGCGAGGGAGCTTGCTCCCGCTGGGCTGCGAAGCGGCCCCAAACTCGGTTCACGCAAAACTGCGAGCGAGTGCTGCGCACTCGAGCGGGAGCAAGCTCCCTCGCCACAGTGGGGATGTGGTCAATGCATAACCCTTGCGCCGTGATTCCGGTCTACAACCATGAAACCGCGATCGGCACCGTGGTCGACGCGCTGCTCGCCCAAGGCCTGCCGTGCATTCTGGTGGACGATGCCAGCACCCCGTCCTGCGCGCGAGTGCTGGATGCGCTGGCCGAACGCGAAAGCGTGCATCTGGTGCGCCTGACCCTCAATCAGGGCAAGGGCGGCGCGGTGATGACCGGCCTGCGCGAGGCTGCTCGTCTGGGCTTCACCCATGCCCTGCAAGTTGACGCCGACGGCCAGCACGACCTGCACGACGTCGCCCGTTTCGTCGAGGAATCCCGCGCCCACCCGGACGCGATGATCTGCGGTTATCCGCTGTTTGACGAGAGCGTGCCCAAGGGCCGTTTGTACGCACGTTATCTGACCCACGTGATGGTCTGGATCAACACGCTGTCGTTGCAGATCCGCGATTCGATGTGCGGCTTTCGCGTCTATCCGCTGGCCCCGACGCTGGCGGTGATCGACTCGGCGCGGGTCGGCAAGCGTATGGATTTCGACTCCGACATCCTCGTGCGTCTGGCGTGGCGCAACCAGCCGATGCGCTGGCTGCAGACCAGCGTGCATTACCCGCTGGACGGCGTCTCGCACTTCCGTCTGTTCCATGACAACGCGCTGATTTCCAGCATGCATACCCGGTTGTTCTTCGGCATGCTGCTGCGCCTGCCCGTCATCCTCTGGCGCCGGTGGCGCACATGAGCGTCGAGACCGACAAGAAGCACTGGGCCGACCGCGAAGAACGCGGCAGCTTCCTGCTGATGAAATTCACCGCGTTCGCCGCCAAGGTGCTTGGCCGGCGTCTGCTCAGTCCGCTGCTGTACGGCATCGTCCTGTACTTCTTCCTGTTCGGCCGTACCGCGCGCAACAGTGCCTGGCAATACCAGCAACGGTTGGCCGACTGGAGCAACCGCGGCGAATTGCGACCGAGTTACTGGCGGGTGTTCCGCCAGTTCATGGCGTTCGCCGATTCACTGCTCGACAAGCTCGACGTGTGGAACGGCAAGCTGCGCATCGAGCAGATCGAAATCATCGACCCGGCATTGCTGCGCAATCAGTTGCGCGGCAGTCGCGGGCAACTGCTGGTCGGCGCGCACTTGGGCAACCTTGAGGTATGCCGGGCGCTGGCCGAGATCGGCGAAAAGGTCACCATGAACGTGTTGGTGCACACCAAGCACGCCGAGCAATTCAACCGTTTGCTGGGCGAGGCCGGAGCGACCAATCTGCGCCTGATTCAGGTCAGCGAACTGGACCCGGTGATCATGCTGCAACTGCACGAACGCCTGGAGCGCGGCGAGTGGCTGGCGATTGCTGGCGACCGCGTGCCGTTGCACGGCGGGCGCAGCGTCAGCGTGGATTTTCTCGGCCACCCGGCAGCGTTTCCGCAAGGTCCGTGGCTGCTGGCCGGTTTGCTCAAGTGTCCGGTCAATCTGCTGATGTGCCTGAAACAACCGGACGGCCATTATCGCCTGACCCTCGAGCCGTTCGCCGACAGCGTGACGTGGACACGCCGCGAGCGCGAGCAGGTCATTCATCAGTGGGCCACCCGCTATGCGCAGCGCCTGAGTCACTATTGCCTCGAAGCCCCGCACCAATGGTTCAACTTTTACCCTTTCTGGAAGACCGATGACGACGCCAACCCATGAGCCGGTAACCTTCGGCGAACGCCCTTTGCGCATCGAAGACGTGCTGGCCCTGGCCAACCGTCAGGCGCCCGTGCAGTTGCAGAGCGACGCCGCTTACCGCGAGCGCATCGCCAAAGGCGCACGGTTCCTCGATTCGCTGCTGGACAAGGAAGGCGTGATCTACGGCGTGACCACCGGGTACGGCGATTCCTGCGTGGTCGCGGTGCCGCTGCATCACGTCGAGGCACTGCCGCGTCATCTCTACACCTTCCACGGTTGCGGACTCGGCAAACTGCTCGACGCGCAAGCCACCCGCGCCGTGCTGGCGGCGCGTTTGCAGTCGCTGTGCCACGGCGTGTCCGGGGTTCGCATCGAACTGTTGGAGCGCCTGCACGCCTTCCTTGAACACGACATCCTGCCGCTGATCCCCGAAGAGGGTTCGGTAGGCGCCAGCGGCGATCTGACGCCGCTGTCCTACGTTGCCGCCACTCTGTCCGGCGAGCGCGAAGTGCTGTTCCGTGGCGAGCGTCGCCAGGCTGCCGACGTGCATCGCGAACTCGGCTGGACGCCATTGGTGCTGCGCCCGAAAGAAGCGCTGGCCTTGATGAACGGTACGGCGGTGATGACCGGCCTCGCCTGCCTCGCCTACGCCCGCGCCGACTATCTGCTGCAACTGGCCACGCGCATCACCGCGCTCAACGTGGTCGCGCTGCAAGGCAATCCGGAACACTTCGACGAGCGTCTGTTCGCCGCCAAGCCGCATCCGGGGCAGATGCAAGTCGCCGCATGGCTGCGCAAGGATCTGGCGATCGACGCGCCGACCGCGCCGCTGCATCGCCTGCAGGATCGCTACTCGCTGCGCTGCGCCCCGCACGTGCTCGGGGTGCTGGCCGACAGCCTGAACTGGCTGCGTGCGTTCATCGAGACCGAACTCAACAGCGCCAACGACAACCCGATCATCGACGCCGAAGCCGAGCGCGTGCTGCACGGCGGGCACTTCTACGGCGGGCACATCGCGTTCGCCATGGACAGCCTGAAAAATCTGGTGGCCAACGTCGCCGACCTGCTCGACCGGCAGCTCGCGCTGCTGGTCGACGAGCGCTACAACCACGGTTTGCCGAGCAACCTGTCCGGCGCCCCGGCGGATCGCGCCATGATCAATCACGGCTTCAAGGCCGTGCAGATCGGCACCAGCGCCTGGACCGCCGAAGCGCTGAAAAACACCATGCCGGCCAGCGTGTTCTCACGCTCCACCGAGTGTCACAACCAGGACAAGGTGAGCATGGGCACCATCGCCGCCCGTGACGCGATCCGCGTGCTGGAGCTGACCGAACAAGTCGCCGCCGCCACGTTGCTCGCGGCCAATCAGGGCGTCTGGCTGCGTGGTCGCGATGAAGACGCACGCGCGCTGCCACCTTCGCTGGCCGCCATGCACGAAGAGCTGGCCAAGGACTTCCCGCCGGTCATCGAAGACCGTGCACTCGAAGGCGAATTGCGCCTGTGTCTGCAACGTATCGCCGAGCAACACTGGAGGCTGCATGCGTAGCGCCGGAGTGCTGCACGCCGACACGGAAATCCTCGTACCGTTTTTCGACGTCGACACCATGCACGTGGTCTGGCACGGGCATTACGTCAAATACCTGGAAGTGGCGCGCTGCGCGCTGCTCGACCAGATCGGCCACAACTACACGCAGATGTCCGAGTCCGGTTACGCGTGGCCGATCATCGACCTGCAACTGCGTTATGTGCGCGGCGCGGTGTTCGGCCAGCGCTTGAACGTGCGCGCCAGTCTGGTGGAGTGGGAGAACCGCTTGAAGATCAATTATCTGATCACCGACCTGCAGACCGGCGAACGCCTGACCCGTGCCAGCTCGGTGCAGGTGGCGGTCGAGATCAGCAGCCGCGAGATGCAACTGGCCTCACCCAAAGTGTTCACCGAAGCGGTGGAAAGGATGCTGCGATGAACCTGTTCTGCAAATGCCTTGGCGCGATGGCGCTGCTCGCCGTGTCGACGCTGGCCAACGCCTTCGACCTGCAACAGCTCAGCGAACAACTGGCGAAACCGGAAGTGATCCACGGCCAGTTCATTCAGGAAAAACACCTGCGCGCGCTGCCCCAGCCGTTGATCAGCAAAGGCAACTTTGTCCTGGCGAAAAATCACGGCCTGCTCTGGCTGCTCAAGACCCCGTTGCAACAGGATTACCGCATCACCGCCAACGGCATCGCCCGTCGTGACGGCAACGCTTGGCAGTTGCTGCCGAACAAGAGCGCCGGGGCCGAACAGAACCGTTTGTTCCTCGCCGTGCTGCAAGGTGACAGCAGCGGCTTGCAACGGGATTTCGAGCTGGCCCTGAGCGGCGACGCACAGCAGTGGAAACTCACCCTGACCCCGCGCTCGGTGCTGCTCAAGCAAGTGTTCAATCAGATCAAAATCGACGGCGGTGAACTGGTGCAGACCATCGAACTGCTGGAAACCCAGGGCGACAGCACCGTGTTGCGCATGCAGGACAGTACCTCCGGTCAACCGTTGAGCGAAGCGGAGCAACATGACTTTGCCGAGTGAACGCAGGCTGCCGTGGCTGTTTCTGATCCTGCTGCTGGCGGTCGTCGCGCTGGCCGGGTGGCAGTGGCGCGACGGTGCGCCGCTGTCGGCCAACCTCATGGAGCTGGTGCCCGGGACCAACCCTGACGCCCTCGAACTGCGCGCCGAACAGCGCATGCAGGAGCCGCTCAATCGGGAAATGCTGGTGTTGGTCGGCCACGCCGATCGCCAGCAAGCGGTGGCCATGGCTCAGACTCTGGGCGAGCAATGGCAGGCCAGCGGTCTGTTCGAAAAGGTCCAGTGGAACCTGCAGGCGGATCTGCCGGCGCTGCGCACGCAACTGCTGCAAGGGCGACTGGCGATGCTCTCAGCGGATGACCGGCAACTGCTGAGCGAGCACCCTGACGCGTTCATTCAGCAACGGGTGCAGGCGCTGTTCGACCCGTTCAACGGTTTCACCCTGGTGCCGAGCCAGGACGACTGGCTGGGCCTGACCGGACGCATTCAGAACAGCCAGCCGAAACACGGCGCGGTGCAACTGGACATCGGCAGCGGCGCACTGGTCGCCGATGCCGACGGCAAGCGCTGGGTGCTGCTGCGCGCGCGCACCACCGGCAATGCCTTCGACATGAACCTGCCGCTGAAAGTCGCTGATCTGCTGCAGCACAGTCGCGAGCAGGCGGCGAAATCTGACGTACAACTGTTGGCTGCCAGCGGTCTGCTGTACGCCGCCAACGGTCAGCAGCAAGCCACCCGCGAAATGACCTGGGTCGGCGGCGGCGCCACTCTCGGCATTCTGCTGTTGCTGCTGTTGGCGTTTCGCCGCTGGCGGGTGCTGCTGGCGTTCGTGCCGGTGCTGGTGGGCATGCTGTTCGGTGCGGTGGCCTGCGTCGCGCTGTTCGGCCACATGCACGTGATGACCCTGGTACTCGGCTCCAGCCTGATCGGCGTGGCGGTGGATTACCCGCTGCACTATCTGTCGAAAAGCTGGAGCCTCAAGCCGTGGCGCAGCTGGCCGGCGCTGCGCCTGACACTCTCCGGGCTGACGCTGAGCCTGATCACCAGCGCCATCGGTTATCTGGCGCTGGCCTGGACGCCCTTCCCGGCGCTGACACAAATCGCGGTGTTCTCTGCCGCAGGATTGCTCGGTGCCTATCTGTCGGCGGTGTGCCTGCTGCCGGCCCTGCTGAACAACGTTGAGCTGCAACCGGCGCAATGGCCGCTGCGCCTGGCCGAGCGCTTGGTGCAACTGCGCGAAACCCTGCTCGAACACGTGCGCACCCCGGTGCTGCTGGCGCTGTTGATCGCGTTCTGCGCTGGCGGTCTGGTGCAGCTGCAAAGCAAGAATGACATCCGCCAGTGGGTCGGTGCGCCACAACGCCTGACCGATGAAGCGCAGACCATCGCACGCATCACCGGCTATCAGCCGACCAGCCAGTTCTTCCTCGTGCGCGGCGCCAATCAGCAGCAACTGCTGGAGCGTCAGGCCGCGTTGAGCGAGCGTCTGCAGCAACTGGTCAACCTCGACAAACTGCAAGGCTATCTGGCCCTCGATCAACTGCTCAGTCCGCCGAGCCAGCAACAGCAGGTTCGCGAAGCGCTGAGCAAACTGCCGCAATACTGGCAGCCACTGCTCGAGCTCGGCGTACCGCTCGCGGCGTTGCAAACCGAGTTGCAGCAGTTGCAGAACCTGCCTGCCGAAGACATCGACGCGGCACTGGCCGGGCCGTTAGGCGAGCCTTACCGTACGCTGTGGCTCGGCCCGACCGCTGACGGCGTGGCGGCGATGACCAGCCTGCAAGGCCTGAACAATCCGTCACTGCTGCGGGTGCAGGCGCTGGACTTGCCGGGGGTGATGCTGGTGGATCGTCTCGGCGAATTGAACAACGTATTCGCCGCGACCCAGATCAGCGCCGCCGAACTGAAACTCGCCTCCTGCGTGTTGATCGTGCTGGTGCTGATCGTGCCGTTCGGCTTCGGCGGCGCCTTGCGCATCGTCGCCCTGCCGCTGCTGGCGGCGCTGTGCAGCCTGGCCAGCCTCGGTTGGCTCGGTCAGCCGCTGACCCTGTTCAGCCTGTTCGGCCTGCTGTTGGTAACGGCGATCAGCGTCGATTACGCGATCCTCATGCGTGAGCAGGTCGGCGGTGCGGCTGTCAGCTTGCTGGGCACCTTGCTGGCGGCGCTGACGACCTGGTTGTCGTTCGGTCTGCTGGCGGTGTCGAGCACGCCGGCGGTGAGCAACTTCGGCCTGGCGGTAAGCCTGGGGCTGGCGTTCAGTTTCATTCTGGCGCCGTGGGCCGGACGTCACGTCCACCGCGCCGCCGTCGTGGAGCCGGCAGCGTGATGGTCGTCGGTTTCTGGCTGATGGCCCTGGCGCTGTTCGCTGTGGCGACCCGTATCGGTCGGCATTTCGGCCTGATCCCGATCGTCAGCCAGTTGCTGCTGGCCAGCTTCGGTTTGCCGCTGCTGATGTATTTCTGGATCGAACCGGGCTGGCAGCTCAGCGGTGCCGAACTGATTGCGCCGGTGTGGCTGAAAGACCTCTACAGCCTGAGTTTCGCGCTGTTGCTCGGGCACATTCTCAGTGATGTGATCGACCTGCGACTGGACCGCCAGAGCGTGAAAATCGCCGTGCCGAGTTTTGCCGTGCCATTTGCCTCCGGTCTGGCGGCCGCCGCTTGGTTGCTGCCAGCGCAACCGTGGCTGAACTCGCTGGCGATCGGTCTGGTGTTCGCGATCACGGCGATCCCGGTGCTGTATCTGTATTTGCGTCACATCGACTACCCGCCCGCCGCCACCCGGCGTCTGGTGCAGACCGCCATCCTCATCGACCTGACCTGCTGGACGCTGTTCGGTGTCGCTCAGGGCAGTCTGCATCTGAGCAGTCTGTTGCTGCCGCTGGGACTGGCCTGCGTGCCGCTGCTGTTGCATCTGTTGCGCGTGCGTCGGCCGCTGACCTACAGCCTCGGCTTCTTTGCGCTGCTGGTGCTGGCCGAGCACTACAAACTCAACGCGCTGATTTTCGGCATCGGTTATCTGCTGTGCATGGCCTTGCTGAAAGTGCCGCTGGTGCTGCCATTGCCGGCGCGGTGGATGAGCCGTTTGCAGACATGGATCGCGATCCCGCTGATCCTCACCTTCGGTATCGTGCAGATTGACGTGCACAGCGCCCTTGCCAGCCTCGGCGCGGTGCAATGGGCGGCGCTGCTGCTGTTGCCGATTGCCAGTAAACTGCTCGGCAATTGGCTCGGGCTGGGCTGGGCCGGTGCGTCGTTCGAAGTCGCCAGCCGCTGGCGTGAAAGCGTGCTGCTGAACATTCGCGGGCTGAGTGAAATCGTCTTTCTCAACCTGCTGCTGCAACAACAGCTCATAAGCCCGGCGCTGTACTTCGCGCTGATGCTGATGGGCCTGATCGCGACGCTGTTGCCGGCCCTGATCGGCCTGCACCGCGCGCCCCTGAAAACCACCGCCACTGCGCCCGGGAGTTCACGTGCCAACCGTTGAAATGCAACGTCGTCAGGTAGTGATCATTGGTGCCGGCCCGTCCGGCGCCATCGCCGCTGCGCTACTCACGCGCAAGGGCCACGATGTGCTGGTGCTCGAGCGCCAGCACTTCCCGAGGTTTTCCATTGGTGAAAGCCTGCTCAGCCATTGCCTGGACTTCGTCGAAGAAGCCGGCATGCTCGACGCCGTCAACGCCGCCGGCTTCCAGCGCAAGACCGGTGCTGCGTTCGCCTGGGGCGAGCGCTACAGCGCCTTCGATTTCGGCGACACCTTCAGCGCAGGCAAGCCGACCACATTCCAGGTGCAGCGCGCCGATTTCGACAAGCTGCTGGCCGATCAGGCTGAATTGCAGGGTGCCGAAATCCGCTACGGCGACGCCATCGTCCGCGTTGATTTCGACCGCGCCAGACCGCAGCTCGACGTGCTGCGCGAGGACGGCAGCGAGTACCGCGTCGAAGCGGATTTCGTACTCGACGCCAGCGGCTACGGGCGCGTGCTGTCGCGTTTGCTCGAGCTGGAAGCGCCATCGAATTTCCCGGTGCGCCAGGCGGTGTTCACCCACGTTGAAGATCACATCGACAACCCGGCCTTCGACCGCGAGAAGATCCTCGTCACCACCCACCCGGAGCACCGCGACATCTGGTTCTGGACGATCCCGTTCAGCAACGGGCGCTGCTCGGTGGGCGTGGTGGCTGCCGCCGAACACTTCAAGGGTCGCGACAGCGATCTGGACGCCTGCCTGCGCGGCTTCATCGCCGAAACCCCAAGCCTCGCCGGCGTGCTGAACAACGCGGTGTGGGACACCCCGGCGCGCACCCTCGGTGGTTATGCGGCGAATGTGAAAACCCTGCATGGCCCCGGCTTCGCCCTGCTCGGCAACGCCGCGGAGTTTCTCGACCCGGTGTTCTCCTCCGGCGTGACCATCGCCATGCGTTCGGCGAGCATGGCCGCCGCCGTCCTGCACCGGCAGTTGCAGGGCGAAACCGTCGATTGGCAGCGCGAGTTCGCCGAACCGCTCAAACGTGGGGTCGACACCTTCCGCTGCTACGTCGAAGGCTGGTATGCCGGCACCTTTCAGGACGTGATTTTTTATCAAGACAGTCAGGCGGACATTCGCCGAATGATCTGCTCGATCCTCGCCGGCTACGCCTGGGATGAACGCAACCCGTTCGTCAGCGAAGCGCGCCGCCGGTTGAAGATGATTTCCGAACTCTGTGCAAAGGACGCCCCATGAATTACTTGAGCGACAGCTACGTCGAGGAAACCCGCTTCGGTTTCTGGTTCCTGCGCAGTCACACCTGGCAGCACCACGTGTTGCGCGTGGCGATCAACGATTTGCGCGGGCTGTTCAGCGAGTCGCTGCCGGCCAGTCCGGTGTTGCTGGATGCCGGTTGTGGTCAGGGCAAGTCGTTCCGGCATTTGCGCCAGACCTTCGCCCCGCAGCGCTTGATCGGTGTCGATGCCGATCCGCACAGCCTTGAATTGAGCGCCGAAGAAGCGGCGCGTCAGGGCTTCGACGTGGAGCTGATCGGCAGTGACTGCGCGACGCTCAACGTGGCGGACGCCAGTGTCGATCTGCTGTTCTGCCACCAGACCTTTCATCATCTGGTCGAACAGGAAAAAGCCCTCGCCGAGTTCTACCGCGTACTGAAGCCGGGCGGTTATCTGCTGTTCGCCGAGTCCACCGAGGCTTACATTGATACCTGGGTGATTCGCTGGCTGTTCCGCCATCCGATGCATGTGCAGAAGAGCGCGGCGCAGTACCTGGAGATGATTCGCCAGCAGGGTTTCGAGTTTGGCGAACGCAATGTCTCGTACCCGTATTTGTGGTGGAGTCGTTCGAAGGATTTCGGCTTGCTGGAGCGGTTCGGGTTGCGCCGGCCGAAGCCGTTTGGCGAGCGTGAGGAAACGTTGGTGAATGTCGTTGCCCGAAAACCATTGGCAGGGGCTTGCTGATGCAACACTTAACCTGTGGGAGCGGGCTTGCTCGCGAAAGCGGTGGGTCAGTTGGCATTGATGTCGGATGTGCCGACGCCTTCGCGAGCAAGCCCGCTCCCACAGGGGTTGTGGTGTGGCTGGTATTGTTGCTAACGGCCCTGCTAAGTGGATGCGCCAACCAGGCGCCGCTGCCCGCGAGCAACCCGACGCTGCCGTTACCGCTGCAATTGCACATCGAACGTAATCAGGCCAATCAACGTCAGGACTGGCTGCTGGTGATCCAGCGCGAAGACTCCGGCATCCGCTGGTCGATGATGGATCCGCTAGGCATCCCCCAGGCGCGTCAGCAACTGATCGACGGTCGCTGGCAGGCCGACGGGCTGCTGCCGCCCAATCCGGAGGCCCGGGAGCTGTTTGCCGCGTTGCTGTTCGCCCTGACCCCCTCCGGCGAACTGGCGCGCAATTACCCCGCCGCGCAGCAGCAGGGCGAGCAACGCACGCTGGCGCCGCGCTGGGCGATCCGTTATGCACAACCGTTGAGCTTCGAATTGAATCTGCCCCAAGGCCCGCACTATCGGGTTTCTCCCCTCGGTGAACCGACGCCATGACTGCCTACCTCAATGCCCTCGGCGTGATCTGCGCGCTGGGCCACGACAAGCACCAGGTCGCGCACAACCTGTTTGCCGGTGACTGCTCGGGCATGCGCCGCGAGTCCGGCTGGGTGGCCGGGCGTGAGTTGCCGGTGGCGGCGGTGCACGCTGAGCTGGCGGCGATTCCGGCCGAACTGGCCGATCAGAGCAGCCGCAACAATCAACTGCTGCTGGAAGCCGCGCTGCAGATTCGCGAGGACATCGACCGGGCGATCCAGACCTATGGTCGCGCGCGCATCGGCGTGGTGCTCGGCACCAGCACCTCGGGGATCGACGAAGCCAGTCGCGGGTTGGCGCACTACCTTCGTGAGCGGCAGTTCCCGGCCGAGTACGACTATCGGCAACAGGAACTCGGCGCCCCGGCGAATTTTCTCGCCGACTGGCTGCAACTCAGCGGCCCGACCTACGTGATTTCCACCGCCTGTACGTCCAGTGCGCGGGCGTTGATGAGCGCGCAGCGCCTGCTCGATCTGGGCCTGTGCGACGCGGTGCTCTGCGGCGGGGTCGACAGCCTGTGCAAACTCACGCTCAACGGTTTCAGCGCGCTGGAAGCGGTGTCCGACGAGCGCTGCAATCCGTTCTCGGCCAACCGCAACGGCATCAACATCGGCGAAGCGGCGGTGCTGTTCCTTATGAGCAAGCAGCGCAGCGACGGCCCGGCCATTGCCCTGCTCGGCAGCGGCGCCAGCTCCGACGCGCACCATATTTCCGCGCCGGAACCGAGCGGCCGCGGCGCCCTGCAAGCGATGCAGAAAGCCTTGAGCCGCGCACAGCTGAAAGCGGCGCAAATCAGCTACCTGAACCTGCACGGCACCGCGACCCAGCACAACGATGCGATGGAAAGTCTGGCGGTCGCCACGCTGTTCCCCGACGGCGTGGCCTGCTCGTCGACCAAGCCGATGACCGGCCACACCCTCGGCGCTGCCGGCGCCCTCGAAGCGGCGTTCTGCTGGCTGAGCCTGAGCGCCGACAACCCGCAGCACGCCCTGCCGCCACACGTCTGGGACGCCCAGCCCGACCTCGACTTGCCGGCGCTGAAGTGGGTGACCGCGAGCGAACGCCTGTCGTCCATTGCACCCCGCTACCTGATGAGCAACTCGTTTGCCTTCGGCGGCAACAACGTCAGCCTGATTATCGGAGACGCCCCATGAACGACTGGCCGCTCGCCGAACTGCTGCCCCACGCTGGCGACATGATTCTGCTCGACCGCATCCTCAGCTTCGACGAGGAGCAGATCCGCACCCGCCTCACGGTCAAGCCCGATGGCTTGTTCAACCTGCCCGACGGCAGCCTGCCGGCGTGGGTCGGCATCGAGTTGATGGCGCAGAGCGTCGCCGCGTTCGCCGGTTGCCATGCACGGCAGAAGGGCAACCCGGTGGAGCTGGGCTTCCTCCTCGGCACGCGCAAATTCGAGTGCAACGTCGAGGCGTTTCCGGCCGGCAGCGAACTGACCATCCACGGCATCCGTTCGCTGGAAGACGACAACGGCATGGGTGTTTTCGAATGCCACATCAACGCCCCCGGCATCGAGGCCAGCGCCCGCTTGAACGTGTTCCGCCCGCCGCAGCCCAGCCAATACCTTGAACAAAACAGAGAGTCGAACGATGACTGAATCCGTACTGGTCACCGGCTCCAGCCGTGGCATCGGCCGCGCCATTGCCTTGCGTCTGGCGCAGGCCGGGCACGACATCGTCCTGCATTGCCGCAGCGGCGTGGCTGAAGCCCAAGCGGTGAAGGCCGAAGTCGAAGCGCTGGGCCGCAACGCGCGCATCCTGCAATTCGACGTCGCCGACCGCGAAACCTGCAAAACCATTCTCGAAGCCGACGTCGAAACCCACGGTGCCTATTACGGCGTGGTGCTCAACGCCGGCCTGACCCGCGATGGCGCGTTTCCGGCGCTGAGCGATGACGATTGGGACGTGGTGCTGCGCACCAATCTCGACGGTTTCTACAACGTCCTGCACCCGGTGATGATGCCGATGATCCGCCGCCGCGCCGCCGGTCGGATCGTCTGCATCACTTCGGTGTCGGGTTTGATCGGCAACCGTGGCCAGGTCAACTACAGCGCCTCCAAGGCCGGGGTGATCGGTGCGGCGAAAGCGTTGGCGATTGAACTGGGCAAGCGCAAAATCACGGTTAACTGCGTCGCGCCGGGCCTGATCGACACGGCGATGCTCGACGAAAACGTGCCGGTGGAAGAGCTGATGAAAATGATCCCCGCACAACGCATGGGCACCCCGGAAGAGGTCGCTGCTGCGGTGAATTTCCTGATGTCGGCGGAAGCCTCGTACATCACCCGCCAGGTCTTGGCGGTCAACGGAGGCTTGTGCTGATGAAGCGCGTTGTCGTCACCGGCATGGCCGGCATCACCTCGCTGGGCAGCGACTGGCAGACCATCGCCGGCAACTTCGCGGCCAACCGCAGCGGCATCCGCCGCATGGACGAGTGGGACCGCTTCAGCGAACTCAACACCCGCCTGGCCGGGCCGATCGATGATTTTGTCGTACCGCCGCACTGGACCCGCAAGCAACTGCGCAGCATGGGCCGGGTGTCACGGCTGGCGGTGGGTGCGGCGGAACAGGCGCTGGCTGACGCCGGCCTGCTCGGTGACGAATCGATCAAGGACGGACGCATGGGTGTGGCCTGCGGCTCATCCACCGGCAGCACCGACGAGATCAAGGCGTTCGGCAACATGCTGCTCAACTCGGTGGCCGAAGGCCTCAACGCCAACTCCTACGTGCGGATGATGCCGCACACCACCGCGGCCAACATCAGCATCTTCTTCGGCCTCACCGGGCGCCTGATCCCGACGTCCAGCGCCTGCACCAGCGGCAGTCAGGGCATCGGCTACGCGTATGAAGCGATCAAGTTCGGACGGCTGCCACTGATGCTCGCCGGCGGTGCCGAAGAGCTGTGCCCGACCGAAGCCATGGTCTTCGACGCGCTGTACGCCACCAGCCTGAAAAACGACGCGCCACAGACCAGCCCACGTCCGTACGACAAGGGCCGCGACGGTCTGGTGATCGGCGAAGGTGGCGGCATGCTGGTGCTTGAAGAGCTGGAGCATGCGCTGGCGCGCGGGGCGCGGATCCACGCCGAGATCGTCGGTTTCGGCAGCAACGCCGATGGTCAGCACACCACTCGCCCCGAGCAGATCACCATGCGCCGCGCCATGGAACTGGCGCTGGAAGACGCCGGGCTGTCGCCGGATGCCATCGGTTACGTCAATGGTCACGGCACCGCTACAGAACAGGGCGACATTGCCGAAACACTGGCGACCAGCAGTCTGTTCGGCGAACACATGCCGATCAGCTCGCAGAAGAGTTTCCTCGGCCACACGCTGGGGGCCTGCGGGGCGCTGGAGTCATGGTTCAGCATCGAGATGATGAATCGCGACCTGTATGTGCACACGCTCAACCTCGACGAGGTCGACCCGCACTGCGGCAAGCTCGATTACCTGCGCGGCGAATTCCGCCAGATGCATCACGAGTACGTGATGAACAACAATTTCGCTTTTGGTGGCGTCAACACCTCGTTGATTTTCCGCCGCTGGCACTGACCGCAACACGTTTGGAGTGAAGGGAATGACTCAGTTTCACCGCATCGCCGCCCTGCTGGCCCTGGCCTTTGTGCTCGGCGGTTGCACCAGCAAACCGGTTTACAACGCCAAGGAAGAGTTCTCGCCCAACCTCGGCTTCACCCAGCAACAGATGAGCCGCGCCATCGTCACCGCGCTCAATGATCGCCAGTGGGTGGTGCAGTCGGTGCGCCCGGGCATGATCAAAGCGGCGATTACCGTACGCGGCCGTCACCACGCCGAAGTCGACATCCCGTTCAGCCCGACCTCGTTTGAAATCGACTACCGCAGCAGCTACGGCCTCGACGCCAAGGACGGCAAGATCCACGGCAACTACAACCGCTGGGTCAACCGCCTGCGCGACAATGTGCTCAAGGAACTGTCGATCAACCCGGACATCGAGTTCGTCAACGACCTGGGCATCGTCAAGCAAGGCGCCGACGAACCGACCTACCTGAGCTTTCGCGAGGGCGTCAAACGCGCCACCGACGCCGGCCTGCTCGACGGCAGTGTGAAGTTCTACCTGGCCGGCGAAACCCTGCCTAAACAGGTGCGCAAACTCGACACCGTGAGCAGCAGCCGCAAAACCAATGGTTCGAACAAATCCGACACCGACGCCTGCTTCTGGGCCCTGCAGTCGGCCCTCGCCACCCTGCAGAACGCCGCGAAAAAAGCCGACGCCAACGCCGTGATCAACATCGCCAGCGTCGACCAGCGCGACCTGTACAAAGACACCGAGAAATTCCAGTGCCGCGCCGGCCTGGTGGTGTCGAGCGTGGCGTTGCGTGGGGATTTGGCCCACGTCGATTGATTGACAGTAGAAACGACAAAGGGCGCCTTGCGGCGCCCTTTCACAAACAGGTTGGCTTGTCATCGCCCTTCCACCTGTCTGGCTCTGTGATGGCTGGTTGCCCAGGATCCTCAGAGTCTCACAAGCCCCTTTCGGGAACGCCGGCAGTATTGCCTGAAATGTCATTACCAGCAATGGATGGCAATTGGCTTCGATGCACCCTCTCAACGGCTACTACACGCCCAAGGCCTTTCTAACCGCAGTCTTGATGGCGTAAAACTCGTCTGTTGCAAGATGTGAAATCAAGTAAACACGCTTTCCGTGACGGTCTTTACTTCTGATCCTGTCCAGTCGCGCAAGACTGACCGTCGCTACCATGTCGCATTTTGCCCAGCAGGTTGAACTGGCACCTTGAAGATGGCTGGCGAGCTCCAGATGATGCTCCAGCACACAATCCGGCGCAGTTGTACTCAATGGCACCACAGTCACCAACAAACTGTTGGATCGGTGCTTGCGTATCACCACCACGGGCCTGATTTTGACCATCTCCGGTACTTAAAAACCTCTGAAATCACAGATCAGAACACTGCCCTCCTTGGGCTGATAGAGAAGTGGCATCCATGGCACTCACTAAAAAGAACTGATTTTGCGCATTTACCGCAACTTTCCCTAAAGCAGTTCCGTTACCAGAAATGTAAAGGGCTGACTCCTCTCATCACCTGAACGACAACTACACTCGTCCTGCGGGTCTCAACCATCGCCAGCCAGAACGGCGAGCCCATTGTTCGAGCACTCGCGGTTCTCTTTCACCGTCAAGGAGATGACCATGCAAGTGAAAGCCCTGATCGCCGCCACGCTCCTCGGGTTATTGCCCAGCGCCAGCCACGCCACCAACCTGATGTACATGCCGTTCGAAACCGTGCTCTCGGATGCGATTCGCGCCGGGCGGCTGGATGGCAGTGTGAAGTTCTATCTGATCGGCAATGGGCCGCAGGGCACGCAGCAGTTGTTACGCCGGGATGTGGTCAGTGATTTGCGCACCAACGGCTTCAACAAGAGTGATCACGATTCCTGCGAGTGGGTGCTGCAGTCGAACCTGATCAAGTTGCAGGCCGACGCCAAACGGGTCGGGGCGAATGCGGTGGTCAATATCGTCAGTTATTACGACCAGCATGTGCGCAAGGATTTGAATACTTATGAGTGCCGGGCCGGGGTGTTTGTGACGCGGGTGGCGTTGAAGGGGGATCTGGTGCGGTTGCCCTGAGAAATGTGGTGTTTGGGCGGGCGTCTTCGCGAGCAAGCCCGCTCCCACAGGGGACTGCATTCCAGTTGTGGGAGCGGGCTTGCTCGCGAAGAGGCCGGTAGCCATCACCCACTTGAAGGCTCAACCTTGCGCGTCAGCAGCTCGACGAACGCCTTGGCCATCGGCGATTTCTGATCCTTGCGCTGCACCAGCCACACCGCCGACACCGCCTCCGGATCGAGCAGTGGTCGATAGACCACACCGTCAATGCGCATCCGCTGATACGACGCCGGCAACACCGAAACCCCCAGCCCCGCTGCGACCAGTCCGATGATGGTCATCGCCTCACCGGCCTCCTGGGCGAAGTGCGGACTGAATCCGGCATCGCGGGCCAGACTGAGCAGTTGCGCATACAGCCCGCTGCCGTAGCTGCGCGGAAAGAACACGAACGGCTCCAGCGCCAGCGCCGAGAGGAACAGCCCTTCCTCGCTGCCTTGCGCCAACGGATGTTTGGAGCCGAGCACCGCCACCAGCGGCTCACGCATCAGCTCCACCACACTCAGCGAATCCGGTAGACCCAGCGGACGCATGATGCCGACTTCGATCGACTCATCCACCAGCGCGTCCGCGACCATGGTGCTGCTCATCTCCCGCAGGTTCAGATGCACTGCCGGGAAACGCTGGCGAAAAGCAAAAATCGCCTGGGGAATGGTCGAGTTGAACGGCGCCGACGAGGTGAAGCCAATCTTCAATTCGCCCAGTTCGCCGAGTTGCGCACGCCGGGCAACGTCCGCCGCTTTGTCGACCTGCGCCAGCACCAGTCGCGCCTCCTGCAGAAACAATCGGCCGGCCTCGCTCAGCTCGACCCGACGATTGGTGCGCTCGAACAACCGCGCGCCGACCTCTTGCTCCAACGCCTGAATCTGCTGACTCAGTGGTGGCTGAGAGATCCCCAGCACCTGTGCGGCGCGGCCGAAATGCAGTTCTTCGGCGACGGCGATGAAGTAGCGCAGATGACGCAATTCCATGGAAACCCCATTAGGTCGTTAAAGCTATCAAACAGGTCGAACAATATATTGGATAGAAACATTAGCCAGCTATATGATTTTTTCATTGCCTGCCTGGCCGTGCCCTCCGAGGTCTGATGTGAAAACCGCCGCCGCCCCTCTTGCCCATGAAGTTCCGCCTGCCGCGACGGACGATGTCATCGCCGAGCTGCAGGAGATCTACATCGAAAAAGGTACACCGATGTTCATGCGCACGGTGCTGGCGCTGTTCAGCGGCGGCTTCGCGACCTTCGCCCTGCTGTACTGCGTGCAGCCGATGATGCCGCTGCTGTCCCACGAATATTCGATCAACGCCGCGCAGAGCAGCCTGATTCTGTCGGTGGCGACCGGCATGCTGGCCTTCGGTCTGCTGATCACCGGGCCGATCTCCGACCGGGTCGGACGCAAACCGGTGATGGTCGCGGCACTGTTCGCCGCCGCGTTGTGCACCATCGCCAGCTCGATGATGCCGAGCTGGCACGGCGTGCTGATCATGCGTGCGCTGATCGGCCTGTCACTGAGCGGCCTGGCGGCCGTGGCGATGACTTACCTGAGTGAGGAAATCCACCCGCAGCACATCGGTCTGGCGATGGGCCTGTACATCGGCGGTAACGCGATTGGCGGGATGAGCGGACGCTTGATCACCGGAGTGTTGATCGACTTCGTCAGCTGGCACACGGCGATGCTGGTGATTGGCGGTCTGGCGCTGGTCGCAGCGGCGGTGTTCTGGAAGATCCTTCCCGAATCGCGCAACTTCCGCTCACGCTCACTGCATCCACGCAGCCTGCTTGATGGCTTCACCATGCACTTTCGCGACGCCGGCCTGCCGCTGCTGTTTCTTGAAGCGTTCGTGCTGATGGGCGCCTTCGTCACCCTGTTCAACTACATCGGTTATCGCCTGCTGGCCGCGCCGTACAACCTCGATCAGGTGTTCGTCGGTTTGCTGTCGGTGGTGTACCTGTCGGGCATCTACAGTTCGGCGAAAATCGGTTCGCTGGCGGACAAACTGGGGCGGCGCAAAGTGCTGTGGGCAACCATCGCACTGATGTTCGCCGGCCTTGCACTGACTATGTTCACGCCGCTGTTGCTGGTGATCGTCGGCATGCTGATCTTCACCTTCGGCTTCTTCGGCGCGCACTCGGTGGCGAGCAGCTGGATCGGCCGGCGTGCGACCAAGGCCAAGGGCCAGGCGTCGTCGTTGTACCTATTCAGTTATTACGCCGGGTCGAGTATTGCCGGCACGGCTGGCGGGGTGTTCTGGCATCTCGGCGGGTGGAATGGCATCGGCCTGTTTATTGGCGCCCTGTTGATGATCGCGCTGTTGGTGGCGTTGAAACTGGCGAAGTTGCCGCCCCTCGGTGGCAGCGCTCCCGCTTGAGTCAGAACACCATTTTTTTCAGGATTCGGCGCCCACACATTTCGTGTTTGATAACGGCTGCGATGTGTAGCGCTACTTGAACCAGTAACATCACGCACGCCCAAACATGGATGACGAAGAACCGATCAATCCACTGTAGATCGTTCAGCGGCGCCGGAATAAGAACCAGATCAAATATATTGATCGGTCGATCCATCATTAATATTCCTGTGAGCAAGACAACCGCCGTCATCAGATAAATAGACTTATGCATCCAGCTCGCCAGGCACTCCATAAAGGGCCTGGCCACCTCGCGAGAGGTATGAGAGCCTCTGACAGAAATATACAATCTCAGTATAAATACCGGAATAAATAAAGCCGTCACCGAAACATTTATAAATCCGACTATCAATTTTGTTTCCGGTGCAACTTTAATGACTGACACATAGAAGCCAGACAATAGAGCCCATAAAATTACTGCCGCAGATATCCAGTGCAAAGCAATCTGGAGACGCGAATATCCAACCCTTTTCATTGCAACCATCCTGATAAACAAGTGGCGCCATTACAAGGCTCTGAATTATCAGCGTCAACGAGAAAACCATTAACAGAAACTGCACAAAGTAAACAATCTTTACGAGCAAGGTTTATTGCACTTTCAACTTAAACATAAAAAAATCAATTACCGCCCGAACATTGCATTCGGGCGGTCGTGTCAACGTCTTACTCGTGATACTGCGCCGACAACTCGTGCACCGCACGCAGGAACGCACCGGCATGCTCCGGATCGACCTCAGGGGTGATGCCGTGGCCGAGGTTGAACACGTGGCCACTGCCTTTGCCATAGCTGGCCAGAATACGACCGACTTCAGTGCGGATCGCTTCCGGTTTGGCGTAGAGCACGGTCGGGTCCATGTTGCCTTGCAGCGCGACCTTGTCGCCGACACGGGCGCGGGCGTTGCCGATGTCGCAGGTCCAGTCCAGGCCCAGTGCGTCGGCGCCAGCGTCGGCGATGCTTTCCAGCCACAGGCCGCCGTTCTTGGTGAAGAGGATCACCGGCACCTTGCGACCGTCGTGCTCGCGGATCAGGCCGCTGACGATTTTCTTCATGTAGGCCAGGGAGAACTCCTGGTACGCCGCCGCCGACAGGTTGCCGCCCCAGGTATCGAAGATCTGCACCGCTTGCGCGCCGGCCTGGATCTGGCCGTTGAGGTACGAGGTCACCGACTGTGCCAGCTTGTCCAGCAGCAAGTGCATGGCTTGCGGGTTGTCGTATAGCATCGCCTTGGTCTTGCGGAAGTCCTTCGACGAACCGCCTTCAACCATGTAGGTGGCGAGGGTCCACGGGCTGCCGGAGAAGCCGATCAGCGGCACACGACCATTCAGCTCGCGGCGGATGGTGCTGACCGCGTCCATCACGTAGCCGAGGTCTTTGTGCGGATCAGGGATCGGCAACGCTTCGATGTCGGCCAGGGTGCTGACGACTTTCTTGAAGCGCGGGCCTTCACCGGTCTCGAAGTACAGGCCCTGGCCCATGGCATCGGGAATGGTGAGGATGTCGGAAAACAGGATCGCCGCGTCCAGTTGCGGGTAGCGGTCGAGCGGTTGCATTGTGACTTCGCAAGCGAATTCCGGATTCATGCACAGGCTCATGAAATCACCGGCCTGGGCACGGCTGGCGCGGTATTCAGGCAGGTAGCGGCCGGCCTGGCGCATCATCCACACCGGGGTGACGTCAACGGGTTGCTTGAGCAGGGCGCGGAGGAAACGGTCGTTCTTCAGGGCAGTCATGTCGGCATCCGGAAAAAAAGTGCGGGCATTTTCTCAGAGCGCGACGCAAAAGGCACGGATGCAGGTCAGCCTTTTGTCTATCGGGTCAATTTATTGCGCTGTATTGAGCGCACAGAAACCAGTGTGGGAGCGGGCTTGCTCGCGAAAGCGGTGCGTCAGTCAATACATCGGGTGACTGATACAAAGCCTTCGCGAGCAAGCCCGCTCCCACATTTCTGATCGCATTTCAGGCTGAAATGTAATCAGACGCCCAAGTAATCGAGGATCCCTTCGGCGGCATTGCGGCCTTCGAAGATTGCCGTTACCACCAGGTCGGAACCGCGCACCATGTCGCCACCGGCGAAGATTTTCGGGTTGCTGGTCTGGTGCTTGTACTGACCGTGCTCAGGCGCGACGACGCGGCCCTGGCTGTCGGTCTGGATTTCGAACTGTTCGAACCACGGTGCCGGGCTCGGGCGGAAACCGAACGCGATGACCACGGCGTCGGCCGGGATGATCTCTTCGGAGCCCGGGATCGGCTCGGGGCTGCGGCGGCCACGGGCGTCCGGTTCGCCGAGACGGGTCTCGACCACTTTCACGCCTTCAACCTTGTCTTCGCCAACGATGGCGATCGGCTGGCGGTTGTAGAGGAATTTCACGCCTTCTTCCTTGGCGTTCTTCACCTCTTTGCGCGAGCCGGGCATGTTCGCTTCGTCACGACGATAAGCACAGGTCACCGACTTGGCGCCCTGACGGATCGAGGTGCGGTTGCAGTCCATCGCCGTGTCGCCACCACCGAGTACCACGACCTTCTTGCCTTTCATGTCGACGAAATCTTCCGGCGACTTTTCAAAGCCCAGGTTGCGGTTGACGTTGGCAATCAGGAAGTCCAGCGCGTCGTAGACGCCCGGCAGGTCCTCACCGGCAAAACCGCCCTTCATGTAGGTGTAGGTGCCCATGCCCATGAATACCGCATCGTATTCGGCGAGCAGTTGCTCCATGGTCACGTCCTTGCCGACCTCAGTGTTGAGGCGGAACTCAATGCCCATGCCGGTGAAGACTTCGCGACGATTGCTCAGCACGGTCTTCTCAAGCTTGAACTCGGGAATGCCGAAGGTCAGCAGACCGCCGATTTCCGGGTTCTTGTCGAACACCACCGGGGTCACGCCGCCACGTACCAGCACGTCGGCACAGCCCAGACCCGCCGGGCCCGCACCGATGATCGCGACACGTTTGCCGGTCGGTTTGACCTTGGACATGTCCGGGCGCCAGCCCATGGCGAATGCGGTGTCGGTGATGTACTTCTCGACCGAACCGATGGTCACCGCACCGAAACCGTCGTTGAGGGTGCAGGCACCCTCGCACAGCCGATCCTGCGGGCACACCCGGCCGCAGACTTCCGGCAGGGTGTTGGTCTGGTGCGACAGCTCGGCGGCCTGGAGGATGTTGCCCTCGGCCACCAGCTTCAGCCAGTTGGGAATGAAGTTGTGCACCGGGCACTTCCACTCGCAATACGGGTTGCCGCAACCCAGGCAGCGGTGGGCCTGGTCGGCCGACTGCTGGGGTTTGAACGGTTCGTAGATCTCGACGAACTCTTTCTTGCGTTGACGCAACAGTTTCTTCTTCGGATCCTTGCGCCCGACATCGATGAACTGGAAGTCGTTATTCAGACGTTCAGCCATTGTTAAAACCTCATCAAACTCTTCAGGCGCATATCACTGCGGGTTGGCACGAGTGCTGGAAAGCAACGACTTCAGGTTGGCAGCCTTAGGCTTGACCAGCCAGAAACGACGCAGGTAGTCATCAAGGTTCTCGGCGAGTTCACGACCCCACTCGCTCTCGGTTTCCTTGACGTACTCGTTCAGCACGTTCTGCAGGTGGCTGCGGTAGGCTTCCATCGCCTCGCCGCTGATCCGCTGGATTTCCACCAGTTCGTGGTTGACCCGGTCAACGAAGGTGTTGTCCTGATCGAGCACGTAGGCGAAACCGCCGGTCATGCCAGAGCCGAAGTTGTAACCGGTCTTGCCCAGGACGCAGACGAAACCACCGGTCATGTACTCGCAGCAGTGATCGCCAGTGCCTTCCACGACCGTGTGGGCACCGGAGTTACGCACGGCAAAACGCTCGCCTGCGGTGCCGGCGGCGAACAACTTGCCGCCGGTGGCGCCGTACAGGCAGGTGTTGCCGATGATGGCGCTGTTCTGAGTCTGATAGACGCTGCCCTTCGGCGGCACGATGACCAGCTTGCCGCCGGTCATGCCTTTGCCGACGTAGTCGTTGGCGTCGCCTTCCAGGTACATGTGCAGACCACCAGCGTTCCACACGCCGAAGCTCTGACCGGCCGTGCCTTTGAAGCGGAAGGTGATCGGCGCGTTGGACATGCCCTGATTGCCGTGCTTGCGCGCGATTTCGCCGGAGATCCGCGCGCCGATCGAACGGTCGCAGTTGCAGATGTCCAGTTCGAACTCGGCACCGCTGAGGTCGTTGATCGCCGAGGTCGCCATGTCGACCATTTTCTCGGCCAGCAGGCCCTGGTCGAACGGCGGGTTGCGCTCAACGCCGCAGAATTGCGGTTTGTCCGCCGGGATGTGATCGCTGCCCAGCAGCGGGGTCAGATCCAGATGGTGTTGCTTGGCGGTCTGGCCTTCGAGGATTTCCAGCAGATCGGTACGGCCGATCAGCTCTTCGAGGGAACGCACGCCGAGCTTGGCCAGCCACTCACGGGTTTCTTCGGCGACGTAGGTGAAGAAGTTCACCACCATGTCGACGGTACCGATGTAGTGATCCTTGCGCAGCTTCTCGTTCTGCGTCGCAACGCCGGTGGCGCAGTTGTTCAGGTGGCAGATGCGCAGGTATTTGCAACCCAGGGCAATCATTGGCGCTGTACCGAAGCCGAAGCTTTCGGCACCGAGGATCGCTGCCTTGATCACGTCGAGGCCGGTTTTCAGGCCACCGTCGGTCTGCACCCGGACTTTGCCGCGCAGGTCGTTGCCGCGCAGGGTCTGGTGGGTTTCAGCGAGGCCGAGTTCCCACGGAGCGCCCGCGTATTTGATCGAGGTCAGCGGCGAAGCACCGGTGCCACCGTCGTAGCCGGAGATGGTGATCAAGTCCGCATAGGCCTTGGCCACACCGGCGGCGATGGTGCCGACGCCCGCTTCCGCTACCAGTTTCACCGAAACCAGTGCCTTCGGGTTGACCTGTTTCAGGTCGAAGATCAGTTGCGACAAGTCTTCGATCGAGTAGATGTCGTGGTGCGGCGGTGGCGAAATCAGGGTCACGCCCGGCACTGCGTAACGCAGCTTGGCGATCAGCCCGTTGACCTTGCCGCCCGGCAGTTGCCCGCCCTCGCCCGGTTTGGCGCCCTGAGCGACCTTGATCTGCAGCACTTCGGCGTTGACCAGGTATTCCGGGGTGACACCGAAACGGCCGGTCGCGACCTGCTTGATTTTCGAGCTCTTGATGGTGCCGTAGCGCGCCGGGTCTTCGCCGCCTTCGCCGGAGTTGGAACGCGCACCGAGGCGGTTCATGGCTTCGGCCAAGGCTTCGTGGGCTTCCGGCGACAGTGCGCCCAGCGAGATACCGGCGGAGTCGAAGCGCTTGAGCACCGATTCCAGCGGTTCGACTTCGCTGATGTCCAGCGGCTTGTCGAGGGTCTTGACCTTGAACAGGTCGCGGATCATCGACACCGGGCGGTTATCCACCAGCGAGGTGTATTCCTTGAACTTGGCATAGTCGCCCTGCTGCACGGCGGCTTGCAGGGTGTTGACCACGTCCGGGTTGTAAGCGTGATATTCGCCGCCGTGGACGAACTTCAGCAGACCGCCCTGCTGGATCGGCTTGCGCGGACTCCAGGCTTCGGTAGCGAGGGCTTTCTGCTCGGCTTCGATGTCGACGAAACGCGCACCCTTGATGCGGCTCGGCACGCCACGGAAGCTCAGTTCGCAAACTTCTTCGGACAGGCCGATGGCTTCGAACAGTTGCGCACCACGGTACGAGGCGATGGTCGAGATGCCCATCTTCGACAGGATCTTCAGCAGACCTTTGGTGATGCCCTTGCGGTAGTTCTTGAACACCTCATAGAGGTCGCCCAGCACTTCACCGGTACGGATCAGGTCGCCCAGCACTTCGTAGGCCAGGAACGGATAGACCGCCGAGGCGCCGAAACCGATCAGCACCGCAAAGTGATGCGGATCGCGCGCGGTCGCGGTTTCCACGAGGATGTTGGAATCGCAGCGCAGGCCTTTTTCGGTCAGGCGGTGGTGCACCGCGCCGGTGGCCAGCGAAGCGTGGATCGGCAGCTTGCCCGGGGCGATATGGCGGTCGCTCAGGACGATCTGGGTACGCCCGGCGCGCACGGCTTCTTCAGCCTGATCGGCGACGTTGCGGATCGCCGCTTCGAGGCCGACGCTTTCGTCGTAGTTGAGGTCGATGATCTGCCGCTCGAAACCCGGGCGGTCGAGGTTCATCAGCGAGCGCCACTTGGCCGGCGAGATCACTGGCGAGCTGAGGATCACGCGCGAGGCGTGCTCCGGCGATTCCTGGAAGATGTTGCGCTCGGCCCCGAGGCAGATTTCCAGCGACATCACGATCGCTTCACGCAGCGGGTCGATCGGCGGGTTGGTGACCTGCGCGAACTGCTGGCGGAAATAGTCGTACGGCGTGCGCACGCGCTGCGACAGCACGGCCATCGGCGTGTCGTCGCCCATCGAACCCACGGCTTCGTAGCCCTGTTCGCCAAGCGGACGCAGCACTTGGTCGCGCTCTTCGAACGTGACCTGATACATCTTCATGTACTGCTTGAGCTGATCGACGTCGTAGAACGCCGAACCGTGGTCGTTGTCTTCCATGGTCGCCTGGATGCGCAGGGCGTTCTTGCGCAGCCATTGCTTGTACGGATGACGGGACTTCAGACGGTTGTCGATCGCGTCGGTGTCGAGGATCTGCCCGGTCTCGGTGTCCACGGCGAGGATCTGGCCCGGGCCGACACGGCCCTTGGCGATCACGTCTTGCGGCTGGTAGTTCCAGACGCCGATTTCCGACGCAACGGTGATGAAACCGTTGGTGGTGGTGACCCAGCGCGCCGGGCGCAGACCGTTACGGTCGAGCAGGCACACCGCGTAACGACCATCGGTCATCACCACGCCGGCCGGGCCGTCCCACGGTTCCATGTGCATCGAGTTGTACTCGTAGAACGCACGCAGATCCGGGTCCATGGTTTCAACGTTCTGCCACGCTGGCGGAATGATCATCCGCACGCCACGGAACAGGTCGATGCCACCGGTGACCATCAGTTCGAGCATGTTGTCCATGCTCGAGGAGTCGGAACCGACACGGTTGACCAGCGGGCCGAGCTCTTCCAGATCCATCAGATCGTTGGTGAACTTGGTCTGACGGGCCTGTGCCCAGTTACGGTTACCAGTGATGGTGTTGATCTCGCCGTTGTGGGCGAGGAAGCGGAATGGCTGGGCCAGCGGCCATTTCGGCAAGGTGTTGGTGGAGAAGCGCTGGTGGAACACGCAGATCGCGGTTTGCAGGCGCTGGTCACCCAGGTCCGGATAGAACGCGGCCAGGTCGGCCGGCATCATCAGGCCTTTATAGATGATGGTCTTGTGCGAAAAGCTGCAGATGTAGTGGTCGGTGTCGGCGGCGTTGGCCACCGACGAGCGACGACGGGCGCTGAACAGCTTGACCGCCATGTCCTGATCGCTCAGGCCTTCACCGCCGATGTACACCTGCTCGATCTGCGGCAGGCGCTCGAGGGCCAGTCGACCGAGGACGCTGGTGTCGATCGGCACTTTGCGCCAGCCGATCAGTTGCAGGCCTTCAGCGAGGATCTCGCGGTTCATGTTCTCGCGAGCGGCTTCGGCCTTGGCCGGATCCTGGTTGAAGAAGACCATGCCCACGGCATATTGCTTGGGCAGCTCGACGCTGAAGTTTTCCTGGGCAATCGCCCGCAGGAACGCGTCAGGCTTTTGAATCAGCAGACCGCAACCGTCACCGGTCTTGCCGTCGGCATTAATCCCACCGCGGTGGGTCATGCAGGTCAGGGCCTCGATGGCCGTTTGCAAAAGGGTATGACTGGGCTCGCCCTGCATATGGGCTATCAGGCCGAAACCGCAGTTATCCTTGAATTCATCTGGTTGGTACAGACCTGCTTTCATAGACACTTTCTCACCAGGCTGCCTCTTTTCGAGGCAAATTTCTTTTCAATTCAACCACTTGCTTGCCGCGCCGAACGTACGCCGGCTTTGCGGGGGCAAAAGGGTGGTCATTGTACACAGCGACACAGAGGCTCACAAATTTGACGACGAAATGTCGCAAATTCATGTCGCATTTGTGAAAGGTTTAAAGCGATCTGCTGTGCTAGTCAAAACTTTTTTAATTTTGACCGCAACGACTCAAAGACTACTGTGACGCAGACACCACAAGGCACGCGGTCTGTAGAGACGGCGCGCACTCGTAGAAATTTTGAGGTGCTTGGAGAGGCGGCCTGGGTAAGGCCGCCGAATCTTCAGCGAGTTGTTGCCAGTTCCTGTTGGACGCTGGCGACAGTGCGAGGCCAAGGTTTACCAGCCTGAACCTTCGCTGGCAAGGCCTTGATGGCAGAAACGGCTGCATCACGATTGGCGAAGTTGCCGTAGGTGATCACGTAGAGAGGCTTGCCGTTGAGGACTTTCTTGAAATAACGGTACTCGCCGCCCTGCTCCTTGACGAAGTTTTGCGCGGTCGCTTCGGAGCTGGTGCCGAGGATCTGCACCACGTAGTTGCTGGTCGGTTGAACGGCGTACCAGCTACCACCGGCAGCCTTGGCCACGGTAACCGGCTTCTCGGCCGGTTTGGCAGCCGCAACAGGCTTGGCCGGAGCCGGAGCCGGTTTGGCCGCTGGCGCTGCCGGAGCAGGCTTGGCGGTGGCGACCTGAGTCGGTGCCGGGGTCGGCTTGGCCGCCGGAACAGGTACTGGCGTCGGAGCCGGGCCGGCCGGAACACCTGCCGGTGGTGCGGAAGTCGTGACGGTCGGCGGCGTTGCGCTGGAGCCTTCGACAGGCACGCCGTCGTCACCTTCGGTGATACCGCCAGCAGCCTCAGCCAACGGGCCGCGCATCACCGGTTGCGAGTTGCCGACCAGCGGCAACGGCATCGGCTGGGTATTGCCGGCGAACTCGACATTCGGTGCGCCACCCTTGGCGCCCTGACCCAATGGCAGTTGTGCCTGTTCGTTGGCGGGTGCGCCGGTGGTTGGCGCCTTGTTGCGACCCGGCATCAGCCAGGCGGCGGCGACCGCGACCACAACGACGGCGGATATCGCCAATACGTGTTTCTTCGGCATGTTGAACCCCATACTTGGACGCTTGACCGCAGAGCGGCTGGCAATCATGACTTCGATCAGTGCATCGCGAGCGACCTGGTTGATGTTGCCAGGCCAACCCTCGGCGCTTTCGTGAATCTCAGAGATCTGATCCGCGGTGAAAAGTTCGACACCCCGGCCCGCACCTTCCAGCCGTTGGTCGAGATATTCGCGGGTCTCTTCTTCGGTATACGGCTGCAGTTCGATGACGTGGAAGCGCTCTTCCTCGAGGTGCAAGGCCTCCAGTTGCGCGATCAGCGACGACTCACCGAACAGGAACACATGCGGGCGACCTTCCGGTGCACCGGCCCCTAGCGCCATCAGCGCTTCGAGCGCGGATTCGTCGAGCTGCTCGGCGTCATCCACCAGCAGATAGACCTCCTGGCCGGTAAGCGCGAGCTGCACCACCTGATCCAGAATCGCGCCAACTTCGGCCTGAGCCACGTTCAGTGCCTGAGCCACCTGACGCAGCACGCCGGCGGCATCGCCAGCTCCACGGGCCGACACGACAACGCTTTGCACCGATTGCTTGTTGGTGCTGGCCACCAGCGCCTGACGCAGCAAGGTCTTGCCGCTGCCCTGCGGGCCGGTGACCACCAGCAGCAACTGGCTGTAACGCGCCAGGTGGTGCAATTGCCCCAGCACCGGTTTGCGCTGGGCCGGGAAGAATTTGAAGCCCGGCACCCGCGGCGCGAAAGGGTCGTGACTTAACTGGAAATGGCCGAGGAACGCCTCGTCGGCATGCAAACTAGTCATCGGAATCTTATTAACCTTTAAGCTGAGCCAGAGCGCGGTAATCCGCTTCCAGCGTGGCCTGTAGAACCTCTTTCGGATAATCGGCGGTCACCACCGCTTCGCCCATCCGGCGCAGCAGCACCAGGCGCAGACGACCGTCGATCACTTTTTTATCAATTGCCATATGTTCGAGAAAATCGGCTTCGGTCATTTCTTCCGGCGGAATCACCGGCAGACCGGCACGCTGGAACAGACGAATGCCGCGATCACGTTCCTGCTCGCTGATCCAGCCCAGACGCGCGGACATTTCCAGCGCCATCACGGTGCCAGCGGCCACCGCCTCACCATGCAACCAGACACCATAGCCCATGTGGGTCTCGATGGCGTGGCCGAAGGTGTGGCCGAGATTGAGCGTGGCGCGCACGCCGGTTTCCTTCTCATCGGCACCGACCACTGCAGCCTTGGCCGCGCAGGAGCGCTCGATGGCATAGGTCAGGGCCTTCTGGTCCAGCGCGCGCAAGGCGTCGACGTTGTCTTCGAGCCAGGTCAGGAACGGCTCGTCGCAGATCAGACCGTACTTGATGACTTCGGCCAGACCGGCGGACAGCTCACGCTCTGGCAGGGTTTTCAGGGACGCGGTATCGATCAGCACCACGTTCGGCTGATAGAACGCGCCGACCATGTTCTTGCCCAGCGGATGGTTGATACCGGTCTTGCCGCCCACCGACGAATCGACCTGGGACAGCAGCGTGGTAGGAATCTGGATGAAATCGACACCGCGCTGGTAGCAGGCGGCGGCAAAACCGGCCATGTCACCGATGACACCACCACCGAGGGCGATGATTGTGGTGCGGCGGTCGTGACGGGCAGTCAGCAGGCCGTCGAAGATCAGTTGCAGGGTTTCCCAGTTCTTGAAGGCTTCGCCGTCCGGCAGCACCACCGAGATCACCGAGAACTGCGCAAGACTGCGGGTCAGACGTTCGAGATAGAGCGGCGCAACGGTCTCGTTGGAGATGATTGCCACTTGCCGCCCATGGATATGCGGCGCCAGCAACTCGGGCTGATCCAACAAACCTTCGCCAATATGAATCGGGTAGCTGCGCTCGCCTAGATCGACCTTGAGTGTCTGCATGTGTCCCCACAGTGAAGATGGAAGCAGGCGTCCTGCCCTGAATTATTGGTTGTCTGCGGCCTATAGCGAATCTGACGCCGCTCGCACGCCATCCGCCACAACCTCGGCGGCTGTGACAGGACGCCGAGGATAGCGCATTTCCGGCGGCGCTTTAACGGGGTGGCAGCTGCGCCAGACGGTCGAGAATGTCGAGCACCACCATGCGCGGTGGCCGTTCGTCGGTTTCAACCACCAGATCGGCGATCTCTCGATAGAGCGGATCGCGGATCTCGAGCAGGTCTCGCAGGGTTTTCGCCGGATCGGCGGTGCGCAGCAAAGGACGATTGCGATCGCGCGACGTACGCCCGACCTGCTGCTCGACGGAGGCATGCAGATACACCACCCGCCCGCCCGCGTGCAGGGCCTTGCGGTTGGCATCGCGCATTACCGCACCGCCGCCGGTCGCCAGTACCACGCCGTCGAACGCGCACAGCTCGGCGATCATCGCCTGCTCACGGTCACGAAAGCCGGGCTCGCCTTCCTTGTCGAAGATCCACGGGATATTGGCGCCCGTGCGCAGTTCAATTTCCTTGTCGGAATCTTTGAACGGCAGGCGCAGCTCTTTGGCCAGCAACCGGCCGATGGTGCTTTTTCCAGCGCCCATCGGTCCTACAAGAATCAAATTTCGCACAGAATCAACGACTCACAGCAATCGCCTGGTTATTCATGATACGCGGAGTGAGAAATACCAGCAGCTCGGATTTTTTCTCCGAAACCACATCACGCCGGAAAAGGCGGCCAAGATACGGCACATCGCCAAGAAATGGCACCTTATCTACGACCTTGCTTTGAGTATTTGAGAAAACGCCCCCAATCACGATGGTCTCGCCGTCGTTCACCAGCACCTTGGCGTTGACCTCGTTCTTCTTGATCGGCGGTACATCCTGCACTTTGTTCAGGTAGTCCGGTTCGTCCTTGGTGACCTTGACCTCCATGATGATGCGGTTGTCGGGGGTGATCTGCGGCGTCACTTCCAGCGACAGCGAAGCCTCCTTGAACGACACCGACGTCGCACCGCTGGAGCTCGCCTCCTGATACGGAATCTCGGTGCCCTTGAGGATCTTCGCCGTCTCTTTGTCGGAGGTGACCACTTTGGGCTGCGAGACGATCTCACCGTTGCCGGTCTTCTCCATGGCGGTCAGCTCAAGATCGAGCAGCACATTGTCGGTAATGAAGGCGATGCCGATCCCCGAGGTATTACCCACCGTGCCCATGTCGACGAACGGCGAGTTGGTACTGGTACTGCCCGGTGTGCCGATGGTGGTCGACGAGCCATTGCTGACCCCCGAGGTGTTCCAGTTGCCCTTGTTCTGGATCGAACCGCCCCAGCGAACGCCCAGACTCTTGTCGTAATCGACGTTGGCTTCGACAATCCGCGCCTCGATCATCACCTGACGCACCGGAATATCCAGTTGCGCCACGATCCGCCGCAGTTCGTCGAGGCGATCCTGGGTCTGGTAGGCAATGATGTTGTTGGTGCGCTCATCGACAGTGATCGAGCCACGCTCGTCGATTTTCGCCTCGGCGCTGGTCACCGACTGGAACAGCTTGGCGATGTCCGCGGCCTTGGCGTAATTCACTTGCAGCAGCTCGCGGCGCAGCGGCGCCAGTTCGGCGATCTGTTTCTGTGACTCCAGTTCCTGGCGTTCGCGGGCGGCGATTTCGTCGGCCGGCGCCACCAGCAACACGTTGCCGATCTTGCGTTTATCCAGCCCCTTGGTTTTCAGCACCAGGTCCAGCGCCTGATCCCACGGCACGTTTTGCAGACGCAAGGTGATCCCGCCCTGCACGGTATCGCTGGCCACCAGATTGAGGTTGGTGAAATCGGCGATCAGTTGCAGCACCGAGCGCACGTCGATGTCCTGGAAATTCAGCGAAAGCTTTTCGCCGCTGTAGCTGTTGCGATCGGCGTTACGTTTTTGCAGATCATCGACCGTCATCGGGCGAATGCTGACGGTCAGTTTGTTGTCGGTCTGGTAGGTGGAATAGTCGAACGTGCCGCTGGGTTCGACGGTGATGACCGCACGATCACCGGTGGCGGCAGCGTTGACGAACTGCACCGGCGTGGCGAAGTCCTTGACGTCGAGGCGCACCCGCAGCCTGTCGGGCAACTGCGTGCGGGCGAAGCTGAGGATGATCTTTCCGTCATGCTCCTGGATGTCCGGGGCGATGGTCGGATCCGACAGGTCGATGACGACGTTGCCCTCACCCGCCGTGCCGCGCTGGAAGTCGACGCCACGAATGGTTTTGGCGACGGGGGTATAAGCCTTCGCCGGCGCTGGAGCCGCGACCGGTCGCGGCGCAACAGCGGCTGGCCGTGGCGCAGCAGGCTTGGCGCCCTGCCCGACCACCACGAACAGATTGTTGCCCTCGACCCGCGAGGTGTAGGACGTCAGTTGCGTCAGGCTGATGATCAGGCGCGTGCGGTCGTTGGCTTCCACCACTGTGGCGGTTCGCGCGTTACCGCTGCCCAGATCGCGGGTCTTGCTCGTCAGTTGGCTGGCGACACCCGGCAGATCCAGGGCGATTCGCGCCGGCGATTCGGTGGTGTAGCCCTTGGGTTGCGGTGGCGGGCTGTCGAACGACAGCTTCAACTCGATGCGATCACCCGGTAACGCCGCGACATCCAGCGTCTTGAGGCTGGCCGCCTGAACCATCGGTGAAAGCAGCGCTATCCATAGCGAAAAACCGAGGGTGGAGAAAATCCTGTTCATTGTTCGACTTCCACTATGAGTGCTCTTTCAAAGGAATGGTGCGCGGACGTTCCAGCCAGGCGCCTTCGCCGTCGGGCACGATCTCGACCACATCGACCTGAGTGGCGCTGATGGCGACAATGCGCCCGTCGTTGCGCCCCAGGTAGTCGCCGACTTTCAACCGATGCACTGCACCCGCCCCGCGCAGCAAGGCAAAGGAGCCGCTGGCATTGGAGATCGTGCCAACCATTTCAAACTGCTCGATGTTGAAACCTTCGAGGTATTGCTTGACCCGGTTGGGGTCGGGTTTGACGTTGCGCGAGCCACGCTGCTGCCCGGCCAGATCGACGCGCACCTGGCGCGAGAACGGGCTACGCAGGTTGGCCGCGCTGTAGGTAAAGGTAGGATAGGAATGAAAGGTCGGCGTCGGCTCGATCTTGCCGGCCGGGCGCAGACGCACTTCGTTCATGTAGGCGTCGAGGTCGCTGAATTCGTCACTGCTGCCGCAACCACTGAGGCCGAGCACCAGCACTGACAAAGCGAAATAACGGATCGGGGTCATTTGTCCAACCCCTTGTCGTTATAGCGGTAGGTCTTGGCGAGAATGCTCATGCGCAGCTTCGTCCCGCCGTCGGGATTGGCCGGTGCCAGTTCGAAATCGTGCAAGGTGACGATCCGTGGCAACCCGGCGACGCCACTGACGAAGGTCGCGAGGTCGTGGTAAGCCCCGGTGACAGTGATCTGGATCGGCAGCTCGATGTAGAACGGCTGGGTCACCTCCGGCAGCAGCTTGATCTCTTCGAATTCAAGACCGCTGCCCAGCCCGGTACGGGTAATGTCCTCGAGCAATCCCGGGACCTCGGTGTCGCTGGGCAACTGCCGCAAGAGCACGCCGAAGGAGGTCTCCATCTCCTTCATCTGCTGGGTGTAGAGCTCCAGGTTGGCAGCCATGTGCGCCTTGCTGGCGAACTGCTCCTTCAAGGTGTCCTCTTCCTGACGCTTGGCTTCCAGCTGGTTTTCCATGTCGCTGATAAAAAAGTTATAGCCAAGCGCCAACACCAGCACCGCCAGCAATGCTCCCGCGATAGTTTTCACCGCGGCCGGCCAGGAGCCGATATTGCTGGTGTCCAGATCGTTGAAGTCGATGTTGCGCAGACTTTGCAGCCATTCGGACGGCTTCATTTTTCGCCCTCCGTCACGGCTGGCTGGGTCTGACGCACAGTCAGCTGAAAGACGTTGGCCTGATCCACCTGACCGGCGGTCGTCGCTTTCACCTCGTTCAAGCTGGGCGCATCGAACCAGTCGGAAGCGTCCAGATTGCGCATCAGCTCCGAGACGCGATTGTTCGACTCCGCCGCGCCACTGATCGACAGCGTCTTGCCGAGCAATTTCACGCTGGTGAAATACACCCCGTCCGGCAGCGTGCGCGCCAGTTGGTCGAAGATCCGTCCGCTGATCTGCCGGTTGCCCTGCAAGTCCTGGATGATGCGCATGCGCTCGACCAGTTGCTGGCGCCGTGCCTTGAGTTCGCTGATCTGCTTGATCCGTTCGTCGACCACGGCGATCTGTTTGCCAATGTAGTCATTGCGTGCTGCCTGCCGCTCGATGGCGGTACTGAAGATCTGATCGGCGATGAACACTGCGCCCACCGAACCGACGAACACCCCGATCAGGATCAGCAGAAAGCGTTTGCGCCGCTCTTCGCGACGTTCCTCACGCCAGGGGAGAAGGTTGATCCGCGCCATCAGTCGAAACTCCTGAGCGCGAGCCCGCAGGCAATCATCAGGGCCGGCGCGTCACTGGCCAGGGCCCCGGCGTTGACCTTGCTGCTCAAGGCCATGTCGGAAAACGGGTTGGCGACCTGGGTCGGGGTGCCCAGACGCTGTTCGATCAGCCGATCCAGCCCCGGCACCGAGGCGGTGCCGCCGGCCAGCAGAATGTGATCGACCGCGTTGTACTGCCCGGAGGCAAAGAAGAACTGCAACGAGCGCGAGACCTGCTGCACCAGAGCATCACGGAACGGTTGCAATACCTCGCTGACATAGTCGTCCGGCAGACCGCCCTGCTTTTTCGCCAGCCCGGCCTGCTCGACGGTCAGGCCGTAGCGGCGCTGGATCTCCTCAGTCAGCTGCCTGCCACCGAACAGCTGCTCACGGGTATAGATGATGCGGCCGTTGTGCAGGACGCTGAGGGTGGTCATGGTCGCGCCGATGTCCACCACCGCCACGGTCAGGCGTTCCTGCGAGGCTGCCAGTTGAGTGGCGAGCAGGCCGAACGAGCGCTCCAGCGCATAGGCCTCGACATCGACCACGCGCGCGGTCAGCCCGGCCAGCGCCAGCGCCGCTTCGCGGACTTCGACGTTTTCCTTGCGACAGGCGGCCAGCAGCACGCTGACCCGCTCCGGGTTGCGCGGCGACACGCCCTGGACTTCGAAATCGATGGCGACTTCGTCCAGTGGATAGGGAATGTATTGGTCGGCTTCGATCTTCAGCTGGTTTTCCAGCTCGTCATCGGTCAGCCCGGCGTCCATCTCGATGATCTTGGTGATCACCGCAGAACCGGCCACCGCCACCGCCACGCTCTTGAGCCCGGTGCGTGCCTTGACCAGCACCCGGGACAAGGCATGGCCCACGCCTTCGAGCTCGGCGATGTTCTTTTCGACCACGGCGTTGGGCGGCAGCGGCTCTACCGCGTAGGCCTCGACCCGGTAGCGATCGCCCTGACGGCTCAACTCCAGCAGCTTCACCGAAGTGGAGCTGATGTCGATCCCCAGTAACGTATTGGTCTTTTTCTTGAAGAGTCCCAGCACTACCAATTCCCTATGACTTTCCGTGAGTTACGGACTCTGTAATACGCATTGCGTTCCTTCACCCCGTCTTGACAGAAGCGCAAATGACGCCCCCAGCAGAAAAGTGCTTATAATGCCCAGCGTTTTTTTCCGCTTTTTACTGCCGGCCCAGGCTGTTCTGTGTGTTACCGGAACCCTGCCGCCCAATTCATTCTTTGCCCTGGATGTTCAAAAGCCTTGATTCGTCTGCTGAAATTTTTCGGTTGGTCCATCGTCGCCGTTTTCTGCGGACTGCTTTTAGGTCTCAGCGGCGCGTTTCTTTACCTTAGTCCGGGTTTGCCGTCTGTGGAGGCGCTGAGAAGCATTCAGTTGCAGATTCCGCTCCGGGTCTACAGCAGCGACAACAAGTTGATCGCAGAATTTGGCGAAATGCGCCGTACTCCGATCCGTTTCGCCGACATTCCACCCAATTTCATTAATGCGTTACTAAGTGCTGAAGACGACAATTTCGCCAACCACTATGGCGTCGATCCGAGCAGCCTGATGCGCGCCGCGACCCAACTGGTCAAAAGCGGGCACATTCAGTCCGGCGGCAGCACCATCACCATGCAGGTGGCGAAGAACTTCTTCCTGACCAGCGAACGCAGCTTCTCGCGCAAAACCACCGAGATTCTTCTGGCCCTGCAGATCGAACGGCAGTTGACCAAGGACGAGATCCTCGAGCTGTACGTGAACAAGATTTATCTGGGTAACCGCGCCTACGGCATCGAGGCGGCGGCGCAGGTGTATTACGGCAAGTCGATCCGCGACGTCAGCCTGGCGCAGATGGCGATGATCGCCGGCCTGCCGAAAGCCCCGTCGCGCTTCAACCCGCTGGCCAACCCGGCGCGCAGCAAGGAGCGCCGCGACTGGATTCTCGGACGCATGTACAAGCTCGGAAAGATTTCCGAGGCTGACTACACCGCCGCGATCAACGAGCCGCTGAACGCCAGCTATCACGTGCCGACCCCGGAAGTGAACGCACCGTACATCGCCGAAATGGCCCGTGCCGAAATGGTCGGTCGCTATGGCAGCGACGCTTACACCGAAGGTTTCCGCGTCACCACCACGGTGCCGAGCAACCTGCAGGAAATGGCCAACACCGCGCTGCACGAAGGCTTGATGACCTACGATCAGCGCCATGGCTACCGCGGACCCGAGTCGCGCCTGCCGGGCAAGACTCACGAAGCCTGGGCGACCGAGCTGACCAAGCAGCGCACCATCAGCAGCCTGGAGCCGGCCATCGTTACCCAGGTCGACAAGAATGGCTTGCAGGTGCTGACCCGTACCGGCGAAGAACACGTCGCCTGGGACACCATGAAATGGGCGCGGCCGTTCCTCAACACCAACAGCATGGGCGCCGCACCGCGCCAACCGTCGGATGTGGCGCAGGTCGGCGATCTGATTCGCGTGCAGCGTCAGCCGAACAATTCGCTGAAATTCAGCCAGATCCCGCAGGCGCAAGGCGCGCTGGTATCGCTGGATCCGCAGAACGGCGCGATCCGCTCGCTGGTCGGCGGCTTTGCGTTCGAGCAGAGCAACTACAACCGCGCCCTGCAGGCCAAGCGTCAGCCGGGTTCGAGCTTCAAGCCGTTCGTCTACAGTGCTGCACTGGACAGCGGTTATACCGCCGCGACGCTGGTCAACGATGCGCCGATCGTGTTCGTCGACGAGTACCTGGACAAGGTCTGGCGGCCGAAGAACGACACCAACACCTTCCTCGGCCCGATCCGTCTGCGCGAGGCGCTGTACAAGTCACGTAACCTGGTGTCGATCCGCTTGTTGCAGGCGATGGGCGTCGGCAAGACCATCGACTACATCACCCGTTTCGGCTTCAACAAGCAGGACCTGCCGCCGAACCTGTCGCTGGCGCTGGGCACCGCGACCCTGACGCCGATGGAGATCGCTACCGGCTGGAGCACCTTCGCCAACGGCGGTTACAAGATCACCCCGTACATCATCGACAAGATCGAAAGCCGCAACGGTGACACGCTGTTCGTCGCCAACCCGCCGACCGTGCCACAGGGTGGCTCGGCGACCGATGGCCTTGCCGCGCCGGAGTCTCAGCCGATCACCGTCAACGCCGCACCGGTTCCGGGTGAAGCCCCGGGCGTTGCCGCAGCACCACAAGCGCCGGCCGTGGCCGAGCGGATCGTCGATGGCCGCACCACATACATCCTCAACAGCATGCTGCAGGACGTGATCAAGCTCGGCACAGGTCGCCGCGCACTGGCCATGGGCCGCAGCGACATCGCCGGCAAGACCGGTACCACCAACGAATCGAAGGATGCGTGGTTCTCCGGTTACAACGCCGATTACGTGACCACCGTGTGGACCGGTTTCGACCAGCCGGAAAGTCTCGGTCGCCGCGAGTTCGGCGGCACCGTGGCGTTGCCGATCTGGATGAACTACATGTCTGCCGCGCTCAAGGACAAGCCGCCGCACGTACAGCCTGAGCCGGAAGGCATCCTCAGCCTGCGGGTGGATCCGGTCAGCGGTCGTGCGGCAACGCCGAGCACGCCGGGCGCCTACTTCGAGCTGTTCAAGTCCGAAGACACGCCGCCCTCGGTGAATGAGCTGGGCAACGGCGCCGTACCGGGCAGTCCGCTGCCGGCGGATGAGCAGGCACCGATCGATCTGTTCTGATCAATGCGCCCCAAAAAGCCCCGCCTTCGAAAGAAGTGCGGGGCTTTTTTATGCCTGTGATTTTTATGTTGTCTGGGCCGGCCTCTTCGCGAGCAAGCCCGCTCCCACAGTGACCGGGTTGTAGCCAGCATTTGCGCACACCACAAAACCTGTGGGAGCGGGCTTGCTCGCGAAGAGGCACCGAAGAACACCACAAATCACACAGGCACAAAAAAGCCCCGACTCTCACAAGCCGGGGCTTTCGTTGAAGCGCTACAACGGCTTAGCCGTTGAACACGTCATCCACGCTTTTCAGCGGGTAGTTCTTCGGATACGGCAGGGTCGCCACACCGGTCTCGATCGCGGCTTTGGCCACAGCGTCGGAGATCAGGGTGATCAGGCGCTTGTCCATTGGCTTCGGAATGATGTACTCACGGCCGAATTCCAGCGGCGCACCGCCGTAGGCGTCGCACACGTCCTGTGGCACTGGCAGTTTGGCCAGTTCGCGCAGAGCGTTGGCCGCAGCCACTTTCATTTCTTCGTTGATGCGCTTGGCGCGAACGTCCAGGGCACCACGGAAGATGAACGGGAAGCCCAGAACGTTGTTGACCTGGTTCGGGTAGTCGGAACGACCGGTGGCCATGATCACGTCGCTGCGAGTGGCGTGCGCCAGTTCCGGGGAGATTTCCGGATCCGGGTTCGAGCAGGCGAAGACGATCGGGTTGGCCGCCATCGACAGCAGACCTTCAGCGCTCAGCAGGTTCGGGCCGGACAGACCGACGAACACGTCAGCGCCTTTCAGAGCATCAGCCAGGCTGCGCTTGTCGGTGGCGTGAGCGAACACGGCTTTGTACTGGTTCAGGTCATCACGGCCGGAGTGGATCACGCCGGTACGGTCAACCATGAAGATGTTTTCGATTTTTGCGCCCATGCTCACCAGCAACTTCATGCAGGAGATGGCCGCAGCGCCGGCGCCGAGGCAGACGATTTTGGCTTCCGGCAGGGTTTTGCCGGCGATTTCCAGGGCGTTGATCATGCCCGCAGCGGTCACGATCGCGGTGCCGTGCTGGTCATCGTGGAATACCGGAATGTCGCACTGCTCGATCAGAGCACGTTCGATCTCAAAGCACTCAGGCGCCTTGATGTCTTCCAGGTTGATGCCACCGAAGGTGATGGAGATGCGTTTTACGGTGTCGATGAAGGCTTGCGGGCTTTCGGAGTCGACTTCGATGTCGAATACGTCGATGCCGGCGAAGCGTTTGAACAGTACACCTTTACCTTCCATCACTGGCTTGGAGGCCAGTGGGCCGAGGTTACCCAGGCCCAGAATCGCGGTGCCATCGGAAATGACTGCAACCAGGTTGCCCTTGCCGGTGTATTTGTAGGCCAGTTCAGGATCGCGGGCGATCTCACGCACTGGTTCAGCTACGCCGGGGCTGTAGGCCAGCGACAGGTCGCGGGCGGTAGCAGTGGCCTTGGTGAGCTCGACACTCAGCTTCCCTGGACGAGGATTGGCATGATATTCGAGAGCGGCAGTTTTCAGATCAGACATTTTGGCATTCCGCTTTTTACTGTTGGACAGACTGGTCAGCGAGGATACGCGCCTCGCAAAGTCCCCACAAGACTGAGCGGTCACCCCTGTCAAGCGCCCTGTCCTACGACTTTGGGCCAAGAGCCACGGCGCACAAGGGCTGGACTGTTCACAATCGACAGAAAAAATGTCTACAATTTTTTTCAGCGCGCGCTTTGCAGCATCGACGGATCGGTCAACGGCAGCAGCCAACGCGGCTGACCCGGTTTCAACCCGCCACGCCGCGAACGGTCGACGACCCAGCCGCGAGCCTCGATCTGTCTGCCCTGCAGCGCCTGCAACCGGGCGTTGTCGAATTGTCCGACCAGATTGGGTGCAACGCGCAGTACAACCGAGTCCTGCAACTCGATCCAGATTCCGCCGCGATTGCGTTGAACCTTGCTCACACGCCCACTGACCACGGCGAAACCCGAAGTGCGGATCTGCTCCGCTTTCAGTACAGGTGACTGGCGCCACAGGCCCCGACCGGCCTGCCGGGCGCTGCGTTCGGCCGCCTGCTGACAGGCCACAAGATCGACATTCGGTGCCACCGCCACCTGAAAACCGAGGCCGTCGGCGAGCATTTGCGCTTCAAGATTGGTGCCGTTGGTGCTGTAGACATGCGCGAGGGTGCGACCGTAATGGTCTTTGGCCTGCTTGCCGGGGAGCAGACCGACCCGACCGCCGCTGTCCGCCACCAGTACTTCAAGGCGTTTGCGCGCCGCCACGGCGAAGGGTTCGTCACTGCGGCCCTGCTTGCCCAGCTCCGGCGTGTTGAGACCGATCATCCGCACACTGCGCCCATCGCTCAGGCGTAGCGTGTCGCCATCGACCACGCGCTGGACGCTGACGCTGCTGAGGCCGGCAGGCGTGGGGCAAAATGCCTGGGCAGCGGACAGCCAAATCGCGGACACAAAAAAGGCGCCCACAAGGGACGCCTTTTTCATCAGCCTGGAGAAACCGTCGAAGTTTTCCAGAATGACCAATCTTACTTCTTGGCGCCGAAGGCACCGAAACGGTCGGCGAACTTCTGAACGCGGCCACCGGTGTCCAGAGTCTTCTGCTTACCGGTGTAGAACGGGTGGCACTCGTTGCAAACGTCGATCGCCAGGGCTTTGCCGAAGGTCGAACGGGTTTCGAACTTGTTGCCGCAGCTGCAGGTTACTGCAACTTCTGGGTAATTCGGGTGGATATCAGCTTTCATGATGTCTTCCTCAGCTAGCGTGCCGCCACCCAACACTATTGTTGAATACCGCACGTAATTAGGCCGCGGATTCTACCAGACAATGTCAATCGCGCAAGCTGTCCCTGAGACCGACCGTCTGCTAGGCTCCCGGGCTTGAACGCACTCCCCTGTGGGAGCGAGCTTGCTCGCGAATGCGTTGTGCCAGTTGATGACTTCGTGCCTGACACACCGCGTTCGCGAGCAAGCTCGCTCCCACAGTTGATCTGCGCCAAGCCTCCTTTTGTGTTGATCGAGATCCCCCCGCGTGCCCGACGCCATTCTGCGCCTCGCCCTGCCTTCGCCCCTGCGCCGCCTGTTCGACTATCGGGCCCCGGCCGGGGTTCTGCGCGCCCAGCTGCAGCCGGGCATGCGCCTGCGGGTGCCGTTCGGGCGGCGGGAGATGATCGGGATTCTGGTCGAGATCACCGATACCAGCGACGTGCCGCTGGAGAAACTCAAGCCGGCGTTGGCCCTGCTCGATGCAGAGCCGCCGCTGCCGCCCGCACTGTTCAAGCTGTGTCTGTGGACGTCGCAGTATTACCAGCACAGCCTCGGCGATACCTTGAGCTGGGCGCTGCCGGTGCTGCTGCGTCAGGGCGAACTGGCCGAAGCGCGACAGGAGCGCTTCTGGTCAGTTGCCCCCGGCGCCAGCCTCGATGATCCGCGCGTCGCCCGCGCCCCGCGCCAGCGTGAAGCACTGGCAACACTGGCGCAGCACCCGCACGGCGTGGCCCATCAGTTGTTGAGCAAGCTGATGCTGAGCAAGGACAGCCTCGACCTGCTGCTGGCCAAGGGTCTGGTGCAAGTGGAGATCCGGCGCCACGCCCCCGGGGTGCGCCATGAACACTGGCTGGCCCAGCCAGAGTTGCCGCTGAACACCGAACAACGCGCCGCTTACGAAGCGATCCGCGCCGGGTTCGACAGTTATCACGCCTTTCTGCTGGCCGGGGTCACGGGCAGCGGCAAGACCGAAGTCTATTTGCAACTGATCCGCGAAACCCTCGAAGCCGGCAAGCAGGCACTGGTGCTGATCCCCGAGATCAACCTCGGCCCGCAGACTCTGGCGCGTTTCGAGCAGCGCTTCAACGCACGCATCGCCCTGCTGCACTCGGCGGTCAACGACCGTGAGCGCCTCGACGCCTGGCTCGCTGCCCGCGACGGCGAGGCCGACATTATTATCGGCACTCGCTCGGCGCTGTTCACCCCGATGAAGAACCCGGGGCTGATCATCATCGACGAAGAGCACGACGGCTCCTATAAACAGCAGGAAGGCCTGCGCTACCACGCCCGGGATCTGGCACTGGTGCGCGCGCGACAGGAAAACATCCCGATCGTCCTCGGGTCCGCCACGCCTTCACTGGAAAGCCTGCACAACGCCTACACCGGTCGTTATGGCCTGCTGCGCCTCAACGAGCGGGCCGGCGGCGCCAAGCAACCACGTTTCCTGCGGCTGGACGTGAAAAGCCGTCCGCTGGACAGCGGCATTTCCGGGCCGATGCAACAAGCCATTGGCCAGACCCTCGCGGCCGGCCAGCAGGTGCTGGTGTTTCTCAACCGGCGCGGCTTTGCGCCGACGTTGCTGTGCCACGATTGCGGCTGGATGTCCGAGTGCTCGCGCTGCGATGCGCGAATGACCGTGCACCAGCGCTACGGCGAACTGCGCTGCCACCACTGTGGCAACGTCGAGCGCACGCCGCGCCAATGCCCCAAGTGCAACAAAGTCGATCTGCGGCCGGTGGGCGCCGGCACCGAACGCGCCGAAGAACGCCTGGCGATTCTGTTCCCGGACTACCCGGTGCTGCGCGTCGACCGCGACAGCACTTCGCGCAAGGACGCGATGAATCAACTGTTCGCGACGATTCAGAAAGGCCAGCCGTGCATTCTGGTCGGCACGCAAATGCTGGCCAAGGGGCACCACTTCCCCCGGGTTACGCTGGTGTCGATTCTGGATGCTGACGGCGGACTGTTCTCCGGCGACTTCCGTGCCAGCGAGCGCATGGCGCAATTGATCGTGCAGGTCGCCGGGCGCGCCGGGCGGGCGGAGGAGCCGGGCAAGGTGATCATCCAGACCCACCTGGCCGACCATCCTTTATTGGTGCAACTGACCGAGCAGGGTTACTTCGCTTTCGCCGAGCAGGCGTTGAGCGAGCGCCGGGCTGCCGGACTGCCACCGTTTTCACACTTGGCCCTGTTGCGTGCCGAAGCGCACAAACCGGGGCAGGCCGAAGGTTTTCTCGATGAGGCATGCAGCGCGGCCGAACGCTTGCTGGTCGAGCAGAATCTGAGCGGCATCGAATTGCTCGGGCCGGTGCCGGCGCCGATGGAGCGCCGAGCCGGTCGCTATCGTGCACAGTTGTTGGTGCAGGCGACAGCGCGGGCGCCGCTGCATCGGTTGCTCGCCAGCTGGTTGCTGGAACTGGAGCAGATGCCGAGCGGGCGCGCGGTGCGCTGGTCGCTGGATGTCGATCCTGTAGATCTGTATTGATCTGAAAATCACCTTCGCGAGCAAGCCCGCTCCCACATTGGATCTGCGGCGTTCACAGATTATGTGTCTGACACCGATCCCCTGTGGGAGCGGGCTTGCTCGCGAAGAGGCCCGAATTGTCACCACATATCCATAAGCTGCCTGCTAAGGTTGGCAAGCCCGTCTTCGCAACGGATAATGCCCAGTTTTTCCACCCGCGCATCGATGCGCCGCCGCGCTTGCGGTCGAAAGAGAAGACCATGAAAGACACCATTCGCCAGCTGATCCAACAAGCCCTCACCCAACTCGTCAACGAAGGTGGGTTGCCTGAAGGCCTGTCGCCGGCGATTCAGGTGGAGAACGCCCGCGACAAAACCCACGGCGACTTCGCCAGCAACATCGCCATGATGCTGGCCAAGCCTGCGGGCATGAAGCCGCGCGATCTGGCGGAGAAAATCATCGCTGCGCTGCCGGCCGACGAGAACGTCACCAAGGCCGAAATCGCCGGTCCGGGCTTCATCAATTTCTTCCAGAACACCCAGGCCCTCGCCTCGCGCCTCGACGCCGCTCTGGCCGACGCTAACGTTGGTGTGCGCAAGGCCGGCCCGGCGCAGCGCACCGTGGTCGACCTGTCGGCACCGAACCTGGCCAAAGAGATGCACGTCGGCCACTTGCGCTCGACGATCATCGGCGACGGCGTGGCCCGTGTTCTCGAGTTCCTCGGCGACGAAGTGATCCGCCAGAACCACGTGGGCGACTGGGGCACCCAGTTCGGCATGCTGATGGCGTATCTGCAGGAAAACCCGATCACCAGCGACGAGCTGTCCGATCTGGAAAACTTCTACCGCGCCGCCAAGCAGCGTTTCGACGAATCCGAAGAATTCGCCGACCGCGCCCGTGGTCTGGTGGTCAAGCTGCAGGCCGGCGATGCCGAGTGCCTGGCGCTGTGGACCAAGTTCAAGGACATCTCGCTGTCGCACTGCCAGAAGATCTACGAACTGCTCAACGTCAAACTGACCATGGCCGACGTGATGGGCGAAAGCGCCTACAACGACGACCTGATCAACGTGGTCAACGACCTCAAAGCCGCCGGCATGCTGGTCGAGAGCAACGGCGCCCAGTGCGTGTTCCTCGACGAGTTCAAGAACGCCGACGGCGATCCGCTGCCAGTGATCATCGTCAAGGCTGACGGCGGTTACCTGTACGCCACCACTGACCTGGCAGCCGTGCGCTACCGCAGTGGCAAGCTGAAAGCCGACCGCGCGCTGTACTTCGTCGACCAGCGTCAGGCCCTGCACTTCCAGCAAGTGTTCGCCGTGGCGCGCAAGGCCGGTTTCGTGACCCATCCGATGGAGATGGAGCACATGGGCTTCGGCACCATGAACGGCGCCGACGGCCGTCCGTTCAAGACCCGTGATGGCGGCACCGTGAAGCTGATCGATTTGCTGACCGAAGCGCAGGAACGTGCCTACAACCTGGTCAAAGAGAAAAACCCGACACTGGCCGAAGACGAACTGCGCAACATCGCCAAGGTTGTCGGCATCGGTGCGGTGAAATACGCCGACCTGTCCAAGCACCGCACCAGCGACTACAGCTTCAACTTCGACCTGATGCTGAATTTCGAAGGCAACACCGCGCCGTACCTGTTGTACGCCTATACCCGTGTGGCCGGTGTGTTCCGCAAACTGGGCAAGGACTTCAGCGAAGTCGATGGCCAGATCGTCCTCGAAGCGGCGCACGAGCAAGAGCTGGCGGCGAAACTGGCGCAGTTCGGCGAAGTGCTGAACAACGTCGCGGAAAAAGGCACACCGCACATCCTCTGCACCTATCTGTATGACGTCGCCGGTCTGTTCTCCAGCTTCTACGAGAACTGCCCGATCCTCGCCGCCGAGACGCCGGTCCAGATGCAGAGCCGTCTGCGTCTGGCCGCGCTGACCGGTCGTACTCTCAAGCAAGGCCTGGAACTGTTGGGCCTGGAAACTCTGGAGCGCATGTAAGTTGGCTGCCAAGAAAAAACCTGCACCCAAGCGTGGCGCCAGCCGTTACCAAGCTCCTGCAAAGCAACCGATCCCGGGCTGGCTGTGGATGGCCATCGGCCTGACGGTCGGTGCGTTCATCGTGTTCCTGATGAAACTGGAACCGGGCAAGGGCAGCGACACGGTCAAGCGCGAGAAAGTCGAGCAGGCGCAGCAGCAGAAAGCGTCGAAGATCGCCGAGGCCAACAAGACCCCGCCGAGCCCGACGCAACCGGTGAAGCCGAAGTACGACTTCTACACCTTGCTGCCGGAATCGGAAGTGATCGTGCCGCCGGATGCCGTGCCGGAGAAAACCCTGCCGACGCCACAAGTGCCGACCACGCCGGTCACCCCGGCGGAAGCGGCGAAGATCGACACCGCACGGGCGCAGGCTGCGCTGTCAGGTATTACCCCGCCGCCAGCGCCACCGGTGGCGAAAGCGGCGCCGGTGACCAAGTTCTTCCTCCAGGCCGGCTCGTTCCGCAAAGAGGCGGACGCGGACAAGGTGCGGGCGCAGATCATTCTGCTGGGCCAGGCTGTTTCGGTTGAGTCGGGCACGGTGAAGGATGAAACCTGGTACCGCGTATTGGTCGGCCCGTTCAGCAATCGCGAGCAACTGACCACTGCGCAGAAACAACTGGCCGGCAGCGGCTTCAGCAACCTGTTGTTACAACAACGCCAGAGCCGCTGATTGCCCCCCCGTGGGCAGCCTCATTCCGAGGCTGCCCACAATCCCTGTGGTGAGGGGATTCATCCCCGACCGGCTGCGCAGCAGTCGTAAATCCAGCATGCGCGGTGTGCCAGACCGGCTGCAATCGCAGGTCTCAGGGCCGCTTCGCGCCCCATCGGGGATAAATCCCCTCGCCACAGTCATCAAACACCATTCGTCTCCCATTACCCTCCCCGGTTGAAATCCTCTCCAGCACCCCCATATGAATGGGCATAAGGCATTTTCGCCCCGCTGCGTGGAGACTCTTCCCTTGACCACCATCGTTTCAGTCCGCCGCCACGGCAAAGTCGTCATGGGCGGCGACGGCCAGGTTTCTCTCGGCAACACCGTGATGAAAGGCAACGCGAAGAAAGTTCGTCGCCTGTACCACGGCCAGGTCATCGCCGGTTTCGCCGGTGCCACCGCCGACGCCTTCACCCTGTTCGAACGTTTTGAAGGCCAGCTCGAGAAACATCAGGGCCACCTGATCCGCGCCGCTGTCGAACTCGCCAAAGAATGGCGCACCGACCGCTCCCTGAGCCGCCTCGAAGCCATGCTCGCGGTCGCCAACAAGGACGCCTCGCTGATCATCACCGGCAACGGTGACGTGGTCGAACCCGAAGACGGCCTGATCGCCATGGGTTCCGGCGGCGCCTACGCGCAAGCCGCAGCCAGCGCGCTGTTGAAAAAGACCGACCTGTCGGCCCGGGAGATCGTCGAAACTGCCCTCGGTATCGCCGGCGACATCTGTGTATTCACCAACCACACCCAGACCATTGAGGAGCAGGATCTCGCTGAATAAGCCTGACGCGGCCAAAGTGCCACGGCTTGTTTCTGCTTGAGGACCGTCAATTACTATGTCCATGACTCCCCGCGAAATCGTCCACGAACTCAACCGCCATATCATCGGCCAGGACGATGCCAAGCGCGCCGTCGCGATTGCCCTGCGCAACCGCTGGCGCCGCATGCAGCTGCCTGAAGAGCTGCGCGTTGAAGTGACCCCGAAAAACATTCTGATGATCGGCCCGACCGGTGTCGGTAAAACCGAGATCGCCCGTCGTCTGGCGAAACTGGCCAACGCGCCGTTCATCAAGGTCGAAGCGACCAAATTCACCGAAGTCGGCTACGTCGGCCGTGACGTCGAATCGATCATCCGTGATCTGGCCGACGCCGCGATCAAGATGCTCCGCGAGCAGGAAATGACCCGCGTGCGTCACCGTGCCGAAGACGCTGCCGAGGACCGCATCCTCGACGCGCTGCTGCCACCGGCGCGCATGGGCTTCAGCAATGAAGAAGCACCGAGCAGCGATTCCAACACCCGTCAGCTGTTCCGCAAGCGCCTGCGCGAAGGCCAGTTGGACGACAAGGAAATCGAGATCGAAGTCGCCGAAGTGGCCGGCATCGAAATCGCCACGCCGCCTGGCATGGAAGAGATGACCAGCCAGCTGCAGAACCTGTTCGCCAACATGGGCAAGGGCAAGAAGAAAGCTCGCAAGCTCAAGGTCAAAGAAGCGCTGAAACTGGTGCGCGACGAAGAGGCCGGGCGTCTGGTCAACGAAGAAGAGTTGAAGGCCAAGGCGCTGGAAGCGGTCGAGCAGCACGGCATCGTGTTCATCGACGAAATCGACAAGGTCGCCAAACGCGGCAATGTCGGCGGCGCCGATGTGTCCCGTGAAGGCGTACAGCGCGATTTGCTGCCGCTGATCGAGGGCTGCACCGTCAACACCAAGCTGGGCATGGTCAAGACCGATCACATCCTGTTCATCGCCTCCGGTGCGTTCCACCTGAGCAAGCCGAGCGATCTGGTGCCGGAGCTGCAGGGCCGTCTGCCGATCCGTGTCGAGCTCAAGGCGCTGAGCCCGGAAGACTTCGAGCGCATCCTCAGCGAGCCGCACGCATCGCTCACCGAGCAATATTGCGCGCTGCTGAAAACCGAAGGCCTGAACATCCAGTTCCAGCCGGAAGGCATCAAGCGTCTGGCGGAGATCGCCTGGCAGGTCAACGAGAAAACCGAGAACATCGGTGCCCGTCGTCTGCACACGCTGCTTGAGCGTCTGCTGGAAGAGGTGTCGTTCAGTGCCGGCGACCTGGCCAGCGCGCATGACGACAAGCCGATCCTGATCGACGCTGCGTACGTCAACAGCCATCTGGGCGAATTGGCGCAGAACGAAGACCTGTCCCGTTATATCCTGTAAGCCATACTTACAGCGGTAGCGGACCCTGTGGGAGCGGGCTTGCTCGCGAAGAGGCCGTGCCAGTCGACAGCAATGTTGGCTGACATACCGCATTCGCGAGCAAGCCCGCTCCCACATTTGAATCAGGGTCGCCCACACAACGGACGCCAGACCATGACCTCAATCCCCACCGACATCAAACTGCACAAAGCCTCGAAAACCCTGACGCTCAAATACGCGTCCGGCGAGGAGTACACCCTGCCCGCCGAATTCCTGCGCGTGCATTCCCCTTCCGCCGAGGTCCAGGGCCACGGCAAACCGATCCTGCAATTCGGCAAGCTCAATGTCGGCCTCAGCGGCCTGGAACCGGCCGGTCAGTACGCACTGAAACTGACCTTCGACGACGGTCACGACAGCGGCTTGTTCACCTGGGAATATCTCTACGAGCTGGGGCGACGCCATGACGCACTCTGGGCCGATTATCTGGCCGAGCTCAAAGCGGCCGGGAAAACCCGCGATCCGGACGAGTCAATCGTCAAGCTGATGCTCTAGTCCGAGACTCTTGCTCTTTAGAGGGCATTTTCTAAATTCATCTGTTTGAATGCTCTGCTGTGTGGCCGAGGATCGGCCTGCTTGCGAAAAAAATTAAACTCGGGTAACCAATGGAGCTGGCAAGTTCCCTGCAGTGCTCTACGACTGTAAAGCAGCTATGCAGAATTAACGGTCACCCGAGCAGTAGTACCTGGCATTAGCTGTGGAACTGCACAGCAGAAACCGGGTACTCGTCTCAGGACAATGGAGCGTCGTAGATGAGTAACAAGAATAACGATGACCTGAAGTACCAAGCCTCGGAAAATACCCTGGGGCTTAATCCCGTCGTTGGGCTGCGCGGAAAGGATCTGCTGGCCTCTGCTCGAATGGTGCTGACCCAGGCCATCAAACAACCGATCCATAGCGTCAAGCACGTGACCCATTTCGGTCTCGAACTGAAGAACGTGCTGTTCGGCAAATCGGAACTGCAACCGGCCAGCGATGACCGTCGCTTCGCTGATCCGGCGTGGAGTCAGAACCCGCTCTACAAACGTTATCTGCAAACTTACCTGGCGTGGCGCAAGGAGCTCCATTCCTGGATCGACGACAGCAGCCTGTCACCCAAAGACATCGCGCGCGGCCACTTCGTGATCAACCTGATGACCGAAGCCATGGCCCCGACCAACACCGCCGCCAACCCGGCGGCGGTCAAACGCTTCTTCGAGACCGGCGGCAAAAGCCTGCTCGATGGCCTCTCGCATCTGGCCAAGGATCTGGTGCACAACGGCGGCATGCCGAGCCAGGTCAACATGGGCGCGTTCGAGGTCGGCAAGAGCCTTGGCGTGACCGAAGGCGCGGTGGTGTTTCGCAACGACGTGCTGGAGCTGATCCAGTACAAGCCGATCACCGAACAGGTCCATGAGCGGCCACTGCTCGTGGTGCCGCCACAGATCAACAAGTTCTACGTTTTCGATTTGAGCCCGGACAAGAGTCTGGCGCGCTTCTGCCTGCGTAATAACGTGCAGACTTTCATCGTCAGTTGGCGCAACCCGACCAAGGCCCAGCGCGAGTGGGGCCTGTCGACCTACATCGATGCGCTGAAAGAAGCAGTCGACGTGGTCACCGCAATCACCGGCAGCAAAGACGTGAACATGCTCGGCGCCTGCTCCGGTGGCATCACCTGCACCGCCCTGCTCGGCCACTACGCCGCCCTCGGCGAAAAGAAGGTCAACGCCCTGACCCTGCTGGTCAGCGTGCTCGATACCACCCTGGACAGCGACGTCGCCCTGTTCGTCGACGAGCAGACCCTCGAGACCGCCAAACGTCACTCATATCAGGCCGGCGTGCTCGAAGGCAAAGACATGGCCAAGGTCTTCGCGTGGATGCGCCCCAACGACCTGATCTGGAACTACTGGGTCAACAACTACCTGCTGGGCAACGAGCCACCGGTGTTCGACATCCTGTTCTGGAACAACGATACGACTCGACTGCCGGCCGCGTTCCACGGCGACCTGATCGAGATGTTCAAAAACAACCCACTGATCCGCCCCAATGCACTGGAAGTGTGCGGCACGCCGATCGACCTCAAGCAGGTCACCGCCGACATTTTCTCGCTGGCCGGTACCAACGACCACATCACCCCGTGGAAGTCCTGCTACAAGTCGGCGCAGCTGTTTGGCGGCAAGGTCGAGTTCGTGCTGTCGAGCAGCGGGCACATCCAGAGCATCCTGAACCCGCCGGGCAACCCGAAATCGCGCTATATGACCAGCGAAGGCATGGCCGCCAATGCCGACGAATGGCAAGAGAACTCGACCAAGCACACCGATTCCTGGTGGCTGTACTGGCAGGCGTGGCAGGCTGAACGCTCGGGTAATCTGAAAAAAGCACCAACCAAACTCGGCAACAAGGCGTACGCGCCAGGTGAAGCATCGCCGGGCACTTACGTTCATGAGCGGTAACTGACACACCTCATCCCCCTGTGGGAGCGGGCTTGTGGTGAGGGGATTCATCCCCGATGGGTCGCGCAGCGGCCCCAAAACCTGCAATCGCGGCAACTATGATTCTCCGCGTTTGAGGGTGTGCGACTGCTTCGCAGTCGATCGGGGATAAATCCCCTCGCCACAATGCCCGCTCCCACAGGGGATTGGAGGTGATATTGAGATTGACCCACAGGGCCTGAAGCATGCCGCAACCGTTCATTTTCCGTACCGTCGATCTGGATGGGCAGACCCTCCGCACCGCGGTACGCCCCGGCAAGCCTCATTTGACGCCCTTGCTGATTTTCAACGGCATCGGTGCCAACCTGGAGCTGGTGTTTCCGTTCGTCGCGGCGCTGGACCCGGATCTGGAAGTGATCGCCTTCGACGTACCCGGTGTCGGCGGCTCGTCGACGCCCAACCGGCCTTATCGCTTTCCCGGGCTGGCGAAGCTGACGGCGCGGATGCTCGACTACCTCGACTACGGTCAGGTCAACGTGATCGGCGTGTCGTGGGGCGGCGCGCTGGCGCAGCAATTCGCCCACGACTACCCCGAACGCTGCAAGAAACTGGTGCTGGCAGCGACTGCGGCCGGCGCCTTCATGGTGCCGGGCAAGCCGAAAGTGCTGTGGATGATGGCCAGCCCCCGGCGCTACATCCAGCCGTCCCACGTGATCCGCATTGCGCCGTTGATTTACGGCGGCTCGTTCCGCCGCGACCCGACCCTGGCCGCCAGCCATGCGGCGAAAGTGCGTTCGGCGGGCAAGCTCGGTTACTACTGGCAGCTGTTCGCCGGCCTCGGCTGGACCAGCATTCACTGGCTGCACAAGATCCATCAGCCGACCCTGGTGCTGGCCGGCGACGACGATCCGCTGATCCCGCTGATCAACATGCGCATGCTCGCCTGGCGCATCCCCAACGCCCAGTTGCACATCATCGACGACGGTCATCTGTTCCTGATCACCCGTGCCGAAGCCGTGGCGCCGATCATCATGAAATTCCTTGAGGAGGAACGGCAGCGCGCCGTGATGCACCCGCACCCGACCCCACTGGGCGGATAAATCACGGCGGCAGGCTTTATGCAGGGTTTTGAACAAAGTGCGCGGCAGGACGCCGCGCAGGCAGCAACCCGTAACAGCGACTATGGTGTTCTGGTTCGGTGAGTTTGTTTTTGACCTGAAGACGAAGGAGTGTTGAGTCATGCGCGACAAACCTGCGACGGGCGTAGTGCCCAGTCCCGCCGTGTTCATCAATGCACAAAGTGCAATGACCGGCCTGCGTGGGCGGGACTTGCTCTCGACCTTGCGCAGCGTCGCCGCCCACGGTCTGCGCAACCCGCTCCACAGTGCCAAACACGCCTTGAAACTCGGCGGCCAGCTCGGTCGCGTGCTGCTCGGTGAAACCCTGCACCCGACCAACCCGCAGGACGCGCGGTTCGCCGATCCGGCGTGGAGCCTCAATCCGTTCTACCGGCGCAGCCTGCAGGCGTATCTGGCCTGGCAGAAACAGGTCAAGAGCTGGATCGATGAAAGCAGCATGAGCGAGGACGATCGCGCTCGCGCGCACTTCGCGTTCACCTTGCTCAACGATGCCGTCGCGCCCTCCAATACCTTGCTCAATCCGCTGGCGGTCAAGGAGCTGTTCAATTCCGGCGGCCAGAGTCTGGTGCGCGGCCTGAGCCATCTGTTTGATGATCTGCTGCACAACGATGGCCTGCCACGCCAGGTTACCAAGCAGGCGTTCGAGGTCGGCAAGACCGTCGCCACCACCACCGGCGCCGTGGTGTTTCGCAACGAGATGCTCGAGCTGATCCAGTACAAGCCGATGAGCGAAAAGCAGTACGCCAAGCCGCTGCTGGTGGTGCCGCCGCAAATCAACAAGTACTACATTTTCGACCTCAGCCCGCAGAACAGCTTCGTCCAGTACGCGCTGAAAAACGGCCTGCAGACCTTCATGATCAGTTGGCGCAACCCGGACGTACGCCACCGGGAATGGGGCCTCTCGACCTACGTCGAAGCGGTGGAAGAAGCGATGAACATCTGCCGGGCGATCACCGGCGCGCGCGAGGTGAATCTGATGGGTGCCTGCGCCGGTGGCCTGACCATCGCCGCGCTGCAGGGTCATCTGCAGGCGAAACGGCAACTGCGACGGATCTCCAGTGCGACCTATCTGGTCAGCCTGCTCGACAGTGAGATCGAGACCCCGACCACCCTGTTCGCCGACGAACAGACCATCGAAGCGGCCAAACGCCGCTCCTACCAGCGAGGCGTGCTCGACGGTCGCGACATGGCCAAGGTGTTTGCCTGGATGCGGCCCAACGATTTGATCTGGAGCTACTTCGTCAATAACTACCTGCTCGGCAAGGAGCCGCCGGCCTTCGACATTCTCTACTGGAACAACGACAACACCCGCCTGCCCGCCGCGTTCCACGGCGACCTGCTGGACTTCTTCAAGCACAACCCGCTGACCCACCCGGGTGGCCTGGAAGTCTGCGGTACGCCAATCGACCTGCAGAAAGTCACCGTCGACAGCTTCAGCGTGGCCGGCATGAACGACCACATCACGCCGTGGGACGCGGTGTACCGCTCGACCCTGCTGCTCGGTGGCGAGCGACGTTTCGTACTGTCCAACAGTGGGCACGTGCAGAGCATCCTCAACCCGCCGAGCAACCCGAAAGCCAATTACGTCGAGAACGGCAAGCTGAGCAGCGATCCGCGCGCCTGGTACTACGACGCCAAGCGCGTCGACGGCAGTTGGTGGCCGCAGTGGCTGGAGTGGATACAGCAGCGCTCCGGCACGCAGCACGAAACCACGTTTACCCTCGGCAACCCGAATTATCCACCGATGGAGGCAGCACCCGGCACCTACGTGCATGTGCGCTGACGCTTAACCGAACTTTTCTAAGAAGACTGGATGAAAACCCGCGACCGGATTCTCGAATGTGCTCTGCAACTGTTCAACGAAAAGGGTGAGCCCAACGTCTCCACCATGGAAGTTGCCAATGAAATGGGGATCAGCCCCGGCAATCTCTACTACCACTTTCACGGCAAGGAGCCGTTGATTCTGGGCCTGTTCGAACGCTTCCAGAACGAACTGGCGCCGCTGCTCGATCCGCCATCGGATGCCGAGCTGGCGCCGGAGGATTACTGGCTGTTTCTGCACCTGATCGTCGAGCGCCTGGCGCAGTACCGGTTTCTGTTCCAGGACCTGTCGAACCTCGCCGGGCGCCTGCCGAAACTGGCCAAGGGTATTCGCAACCTGCTCAACGCGCTCAAGCGTACGCTGGCGTCATTGCTGGCGCGGTTGAAGGCTTCGGGGCAACTGGTCAGTGATACCCAGGCGTTGGGGCAACTGGTGGAGCAGATCACCATGACCTTGCTGTTCTCGCTGGACTATCAGCGGATTCTCGATCGCGAGGGTGAGGTCAAACTGGTGGTGTACCAGATCATGATGCTGGTGGCGCCGCATCTGCTGCCGCCGGTGAAAGTGGCGACGGAGCGGATGGCCCTGCAATACCTCGAAGATCACGAATGAAATCAAGAGCCCCTCACCCTAACCCTCTCCCAGAGGGAGAGGGGACTGACCTTATTGTCTTACGCGATACGGCGACCTGAAAAATCCAGTCGATTATGGATTCAATACGACACTTTCAGGTCGGTGTAAGGCTGAAGCATCCCCGAATCGGCCCCCTCTCCCTCGGGGAGAGGGCTGGGGTGAGGGTAAGCTTTTAAAAGCACAAACAAAAACGCCCGACCTTCACAGGCCGGGCGTTTTGTTTTGCCCTGAAAAATCAGGACTGACTGGTTGGCGTCGACGGGGTCGATGCAGCAGTCGGGGTGGCTGCCGGAGTCGGTGCAGCGGCGGAGTTCGACGCGCTGGCCGGGGTTGCCGGGGTGGCTGGCTTGGCTGCTGCGGGTGCAGCTGGCTTCGGAGCAGCGGCCTTCGGCGCGGCCGGTTTTTTCACTGCCGGTTTTTTCGCCGCAGCCGGTTTGGCCGAAGGTTTGGCAGCCGGTTTCGCGGCAGCGGTTTTCGCTGCTGGCTTGGCGGCTGGTTTGGCCGCGGACTTGGCCGCAGGTTTCGCAGCCGCTTTGGCAGCAACCGGTTTCGCGGCAGCCTTGGCGGCTGGTTTGGCAGCGGCCGTTTTAGCAGCAGGCTTGGCGGCAGCGGTTTTTGCCGCGGGCTTGGCCGCAGCTTTGGCAGCTGGTTTCGCAGCCGCTTTAGCCAATGGCTTGGCGGCGGTTTTGGCTGCCGGTTTGGCCGCTGCGGTTTTCGCCGCGACCGGTTGGGTTTTCAGACCGGTGAGTTTCTCGATCTGCTTGGTCAGGGTCTCGACCTTGCTGTGCAGCGCTTTGACTTCATTGCGGCTAGGCACACCCAGGCGCGAAATCGCGCTGTTCAGGCGCTTGTCGAAAGCCCCTTCCAGCTCGTCCCACTTGCCCAGTGCGCGATCTTTCACGCCGCTGATGCGCGACTTGGCCGAAGAAGCGGAATCCTTGGCGGCATCGACTTTCTTGCCGACTGCCGACTTGGTGAGCTTCTCGGCTTTCTCGCCGTCTTTGACCAGTGACTCGAAGAGCTTGCTGCCGTCAGTGTCGATCTTCGAGTACACGCCTAAACCAGCCAGCCAGATTTTGCGGGAGTAGTCTTCGACTTTCCCAATCCACGAGCTGCCTTCTTTATCGGTGTTCTTTTTACCAGCCATCCCGTTCTCCTTAAGATTTACGCGCGACGCGTTCGAGCAATGCCGTCAGCTCATCGAGCTTAGCAGAGAGTGTCTCAACGTCATGTTTAGACGGAATGCCGATACGATTCAAGGCGCTTGCTACACGGGAGTCGAACGCCTTCTCGACCTTGTCGAGCTGAACTTCGACGCGACCTTTAAACGAGCTGACCTCATCCTTGGCTTCGTCGATCTCGGCATTGGCGGCTTCGAGTTTTTCGGTGACGACTCTTTTGCCTTTCTTTTCAACAGTTTGACCAGCCTTGATCAGCTCTTGAAAGTAGTCGCTGCCCTCTTGGCCGACCTTGGTGTAGGCACCCAGGCCTGCCAGCCAGATCTTGCGGGCATAGGATTTGACGTCGCTCAGAGCAGAAGTCGAAGCGTCGATTTTTTTCTTCAGAATGACTTTGGCCATGGTGCACCTCACGCGCAGAAGGTTTGAGGAACTGCCCGCAGATGTGTCGGGCTCAGGCACAAAGTAGGGAGAAAAATTAGAAACGGCACCCTAACAACTGACATAAAATCCGGGAGCACCACAAAACAAATGTGGGAGCGGGCTTGCTCGCGAATGCGGTGTACCAGTCACGAGAAATGTCGACTGTTGCACCGCATTCGCGAGCAAGCCCGCTCCCACAGGAGAATTTCATTTCAGGCAGAAATCAGACCAGCGCTTTGTCCAGCGCCTTCTCGATCTCGGCTTTGATCATGCCGCTCATGGCCGACATCATGATGCCCAACTCCACGTCGACACGGATCAAGTCGTCGGCCACATGCACCGCGCCTTTCACGCCCGAGCGCTTGAGGTTCAGGGTGTCGCCCGACCACTGCGGCTCCAGGCCATATTGATCGGAGAGTTTCTGCGCCAGCTTGTCGGCCTTCTCGCGGGCGGCTTCCTTGCCCAGGCTGTGGGCACGCTCAACACTGATTTTGGCCATCGAATGACTCCTGCTTGATGAATGGGTGACGGTAAATCTTGACCGCGTCTGCGGCAAATCGTCCCGAAGGTTGCCCATCTTACCTTTAGCCATTCCAAGACAAAGCATGGCTTGGGGATTAGAATGTCGCGCATTCTCTTTTGGTGACAGCGATATGACTGATCAGCGCAAAGGCAGCGATGCCGAACCCACCACTCACTTCGGCTTCAAAAACGTTCCGGAAAGCCAGAAAGCGGAAAAAGTCGCTGAGGTGTTCCACTCCGTAGCCGCGAAGTACGACCTGATGAACGACCTTCTGTCGGGCGGCATGCACCGCCTGTGGAAGCGTTTCGCGATCGAACTGTCTGGCGTGCGTGCAGGCAACCGCGTGCTCGACATCGCCGGCGGCACCGGTGATCTGACCAAAAAATTCTCGCACCTGGTTGGCCCGACCGGTCAGGTGGTATTGGCCGACATCAACGAATCGATGCTCAAGGTCGGCCGTGACCGTCTGCTGGATCTGGGTGTGTCGGGCAACGTCGAATTCGTTCAGGCGGACGCGGAAAAACTGCCGTTCCCGGACAACCATTTCGACTGCGTGACCATCGCCTTCGGCCTGCGCAACGTGACGCACAAAGAAGACGCCCTGCGCTCGATGCTGCGCGTGCTCAAGCCCGGCGGCCGCTTGCTGGTGCTGGAGTTCTCCAAGCCGACCAACGCGCTGATGTCGAAAGCCTACGACGCCTACTCGTTCGCCTTCATGCCGCTGATGGGCAAGCTGATCACCAACGATTCGGAAAGCTATCGCTACCTGGCCGAATCGATCCGCATGCACCCGAATCAGGAAACCCTGAAGTCGATGATGGTCGACGCCGGTTTCGACCGCGTGACCTATCACAACATGACCGCAGGCATCGTCGCCCTGCACCGCGGCATCAAGCCCTGATGTTGCTCACCGGGCTGCTTGCCAGCGTCGAACTCGGTCTGAACCGGGTGCTGCGTCTCGACAGCACGGCGCTGCCGCGGCTGGCGCATCTGACCGGCAAGGTGATTGCCGTCGATTGCCGCAGCCCGGCGCTGCAACTGTTCATCCTGCCCAGCGATGAGGGCCTGATGCTCGCCTCGCACTGGGAAACCGGCGTCGACTGCACCCTGCGCGCCCCGGCCTCGAGCCTGGTGAAACTGGCCCTGAGCAAAGACAAGACCGCGGTGCTGCACGCCCCGGAAGTCGAGCTCGACGGTGACAGCGGCGTGCTGCTGGAACTGGCCGGGGTGCTGCAGGACCTCGAGCTGGACTGGGAGTACGAACTCTCGCGCTGGCTCGGACCGGTCGCCACGCAACTGATTGGCGGTCACCTGCGCAGCCGCGCACGCTGGTATCAACAAGGATTTGCCAGCCTCAACCAGAACCTCGCCGAATACCTCGCCGAAGAATCGCGCACCCTCGTCGGCCAGCGCGAAGCCGAAGCGCGATTCAGCGAACTGGACCGGATCAAACTTGATCTGGAACGTCTCGAGGCGCGTTTCGAGCGCCTTTCCCGATCCCTCGACCCAAGCGATAACGCATGAAGCTGCTTGCCGTCCGCCGTCTGTTGCGCATCCAGCGCGTCGTGATCCGCTACCGCCTCGATGACCTGCTGTTCGAGCTGCCGCTGCCCTGGTTTCTCCTGGCGCTGCGCTATGTGCTGCCGTGGCGCTGGTTGCCGCGCAAGCCGTTGGAGCTGAGCCGTGGTGCGCGTCTGCGTCTGGCACTGCAGGATCTGGGGCCGATTTTCATCAAGTTCGGGCAGATTCTTTCGACCCGCCGCGACCTGCTGCCGGAAGACATCGCCGATGAGTTGATGCTGCTGCAGGACCGCGTGCCGCCGTTCGATTCGCAGCTGTCGATCAAGCTGATCGAAGAACAGCTGGGCAAGAAGATCAGCGAAGTGTTCAGCCGTTTCGACGTCGAGCCGCTGGCCTCGGCCTCGGTGGCGCAGGTGCACGCCGCGCAACTGAAGACCGGCGAAGAAGTGGTGGTCAAGGTGATCCGCCCGGGCCTGAAACCGGTGATCGCCCAGGATCTGGCATGGCTGTTCATCCTCGCCCGCGCCGCCGAAAAGGTCTCCGCCGACGCTCGCCTGCTGCACCCGGTGGACGTGGTGCAGGACTACGAAAAAACCATCTACGACGAGCTCGACCTGCTGCGCGAGGCGGCCAACGCCAGCCAGTTGAAGCGCAACTTCGAAGGCTCGCCGCTGCTCTATGTGCCGCAAGTCTATTGGGACTGGTGCCGGCCGAAAGTGCTGGTGATGGAGCGTATCTACGGGATTCAGGTGACGGATCTGGCGACCCTCGCCGACCAGCGCACCGACATGAAAATGCTCGCCGAGCGCGGCGTGGAGATCTTTTTCACCCAGGTGTTCCGCGACAGTTTCTTCCACGCCGACATGCACCCGGGCAACATCTTCGTCAGCACCGTCAACCCGTGGAGCCCGCAGTACATCGCGATCGACTGCGGCATCGTCGGCAGCCTGACCCCGGAAGACCAGGATTATCTGGCGCGCAACCTGTTCGCCTTCTTCAAGCGTGACTACCGCCGCGTGGCGCAGTTGCACATCGATTCGGGCTGGGTGCCGGCGGAAACCAAACTCAACGAATTCGAAGCGGCGATCCGCACCGTATGCGAACCGATCTTCGAAAAACCGTTAAAAGATATTTCATTTGGCCAGGTGCTGATGCGCCTGTTCCAGACTGCGCGGCGCTTCAACATGGAAGTGCAGCCGCAACTGGTTCTGCTGCAGAAGACTCTGTTGAACATCGAGGGCCTTGGCCGTCAGCTGTACCCGGATCTGGATCTGTGGAACACCGCGCAGCCGTTCCTCGAGCGCTGGATGCGCGAGCGCGTCAGCCCCAAAGCCTTGCTCGGCAACGTGCAGAGCCAGTTCGAACAGCTGCCGCACCTGGCCAACATGGCCCGTGACCTGCTCGAGCGCATGTCGCAACCGCACGCCTACGACCCGCCACCACCGTGGCACAAACGCAAGGACGACTGGTTCCTGCGCCTGCTCGGTTGCGCGCATCTGGCGGGCGGGACGATCCTCGCAGCCGGCGGCCCGTTGCACGAACTGGGGCATTGGCCGGCGGGCATCATGGTGGCAGTCGGCTTGTATCTGGTCGTTCGCCGATAGCCAGTTCGCTGATCGGCTGGCACACTGTTTCAACGCCTGAACCCGACTATTGAAGTGCGGGTTCGCTGTCGGAGTCGAAGATGAAAAACTGGCTGGACGAGATCAAGTGGGACGCCGATGGCCTGGTGCCGGCGATTGCCCAGGATCACAAGACCGGACGCGTGCTGATGATGGCCTGGATGAACCGCGAAGCGCTGGAACTGACCGCTGCGGAAAACCGTGCAATCTACTGGTCACGTTCCCGTGGCAAGCTGTGGCGCAAGGGCGAAGAGTCCGGCCACGTACAGACCCTGCATGAAATGCGCCTGGACTGTGATGCCGACGTGATCATCCTGATGGTCGAACAGATCGGCGACATCGCTTGCCATACCGGCCGTCAAAGCTGCTTTTACCGCGTCTACGAAAACGGCGACTGGAAGACAGTCGACCCGGTTCTGAAAGACCCGCACGCTATCTATTCCGCAGGACACAAACATGAGTGACACCCTGACTCGCCTGGCCGAAGTGCTCGAAGAGCGAAAAGGCGCAGCGGCCGACAGCTCATATGTAGCTAGTCTGTATCACAAAGGCCTGAACAAGATTCTGGAGAAAGTCGGCGAAGAGTCGGTCGAAACCATTATTGCCGCCAAGGACGCTGCCATCAGCGGTGACTGCAGCGATGTGATCTACGAGACTGCCGACCTGTGGTTCCACAGCATGGTCATGCTCGCCCAACTGGGGCAGCATCCGCAGGCCGTGCTGGATGAACTGGATCGTCGCTTCGGTCTATCCGGACACGTCGAGAAAGCCTCGCGTCCGTCCGCCTGAACAATTTTTAGAGAGGAACAGCAACATGGGCATTTTTGACTGGAAACACTGGATCGTCATTCTGGTAGTCGTGGTGCTGGTGTTCGGCACCAAGAAACTGAAAAACCTCGGCACCGACGTCGGCGAGTCGATCAAGGGCTTCCGTAAAGCCATGAACGATGACGAAAAACCGGCCGCCGATCCGACCGTAACGCCTGCGCAGCCCGTTCCACCGGTGCAGCCGCAGGCCACCGCTCAGGCCAACCCGCCGCACACCATCGACGTGCAGGCGCAGAAAGTCGAAGAGCCGATCCGCAAAGACGTGTGAGACTGACAAATGTTTGGTATCAGCTTCTCTGAACTGCTGCTCGTCGGCCTCGTCGCCCTGCTGGTGCTGGGCCCCGAGCGTCTGCCGGGCGCTGCGCGCACCGCCGGCCTGTGGGTCGGCCGGCTGAAGCGCAGCTTCAACGCGATCAAACAGGAAGTTGAACGTGAAATCGGTGCCGACGAGATCCGTCGGCAACTGCACAACGAGCACATTCTGTCGCTGGAGCAGGAGGCGCGGAAGATTTTCACGCCGGTTCAGCAGGAGCCGACGCCGGTTGAGCATGTGGGTGAGCAGACGATTCACAGCCCTGCTGCCGCGACGGCGCCACCAGCACCTGCTGCCGTTGTAGCTCCGACAGAAACGGCGCCAGCCGCCGTGGAACCATCTGTTGAACACGTTGCGCCAAACGCCGCGCCGATTACACCCGCGCCTCACGACCCAACACTGCCGCCGCGAGCCCCATGAGCGATCTCCCTGAAAACGACCAGCACATGCCGCTGGTATCGCACCTCACCGAGTTGCGCACCCGCCTGCTGCGTTGTGTGGCGGCGGTGTTCATCATCTTCGCCGGGTTGTTCGCCTTCACCCAGCAGATCTACACCTTCGTCTCGACGCCGCTGCGCCAGTACCTGCCGGTCGGCGCGACGATGATCGCCACGGATGTGTCGTCGCCGTTCCTGACGCCGCTGAAGCTGACGATGATGGTCTCGCTGTTCCTCGCGATTCCGGTGATCCTGCATCAGATCTGGGGCTTCATCGCGCCGGGCCTGTACAAGCATGAGAAGCGCATCGCCGTGCCGCTGCTGGTGTCCAGCATCCTGCTGTTCTACACCGGTATGGCGTTCGCCTATTACTTCGTGTTCCCGCTGATCTTCAAGTTCTTCGCCGCCGCCACCCCGGCCGGCGTGGAAATGATGACCGACATCACCAGTTACCTCGACTTCGTGATGACGCTGTTCTTTGCCTTTGGTGTCGCGTTCGAAATCCCGGTGGCCGTGGTGCTGCTGGTGTGGATCGGCGTGGTCGACGTCAAATACCTGAAGAAGATCCGCCCGTACGTGATCATCGGCTGCTTCGTGGTCGGCATGATCCTCACCCCGCCGGACATCTTCTCGCAGACCCTGCTGGCGGTACCGATGTGGATGCTGTTTGAAATCGGCATTCTGTTCGGCGGCCTGATCAGCAAGCGCGAACGCCCGGACGAAAACCCGGCCGATGATCACAACGACCAGCCGCCAGCGACCCAGGCATGAACCTGCTGTTGCTCGAAGAGGCCGACTTCATCGCGGCCGACCGCGTCGTGCTGCGTGACCGGCGCCTGACCCACATGCAGGAAGTTCATCGCTCGGAAGTCGGGGACAGCCTGCGCGTGGGGCGCATCAACGGACTGATGGGTTCGGCTGAACTGCTGCGCCTCGAGGCTGGCGAGGCCGAGTTGCGCGTCATCCTCGATCAACCACCGCCGGCCAAGCTGCCGCTGACCCTGGTGCTGGCCCTGCCCCGCCCGAAAATGCTGCGACGGGTGTTCCAGACCGTAGCGACCATGGGCGTGTCGAAGGTGATTCTGGTCAACAGCTACCGGGTCGAGAAGAGCTTCTGGCAGACGCCGTTTCTCGAGCCGGAAGCGATTCGCGAGAACCTGATCCTCGGCCTCGAACAGGCCCGCGATACCGTGCTGCCGGAGATCATCATCGAGAAACGCTTCAAACCGTTCGTCGAAGATCGTCTGCCAGCGATCAGCGAAGGCACCCTCGGCCTGGTCGGCCATCCCGGCAATTACCCGCCGTGCCCACGTGCGTTGAGCGAACCGGTAACGCTGGCGATCGGCCCCGAAGGTGGCTGGATTCCCTACGAAATCGACCTGCTGGGCAAATCCGGCCTGCAACCGGTGCAACTGGGCGAACGTATCCTGCGCGTCGAAACCGCCGTCACCGCCCTGCTCGCCCGCCTGTTCTGACACACCGCTCCCCCTGTAGGAGCTGCCGCAGGCTGCGATCTTTTGATTTTGTTTTTTAACAGCAAGATCAAAAGATCGCAGCCTCGTTGCACTCGTCAGCTCCTACAGGAATCCGGGGTTGGCATTCAAATCGGGTTACAGATTGCCATCACCCCGCCGATACAGTCCCCATAAGTCCAATTAGTGGTCCGAGGGGAGTCGTCGCATGTACCGTTGGTTAGCCGAGAATCTTGGGAACGTCAGCGTCAAACGCAAACTGGGCATCGGTTTCGGCCTGGTGCTGTTGCTCACCCTGCTGATTACCTTTACCGGCTGGACCGGCATGGGCGGCATTATCAGCCGTGGCGACAAGCTCGGCTTCATCTCCAGCCTCAATGAACTGACCAAGGACCTGCGCCTGGCGCGTCTGGACTATGAAGCGCGTCGCGGCGAACAAGGCCCGGGCGCGGTCAACGAGTTGCTGGCCAAACTCGCCAGCGGCTTGCAAACCGCGCGTGACCTGATCGAGCAGCCCTCAGATGCGGCCATGGTCGATCAGCAACTGGCCGCTGTCGCCGAGTACAAACGTGCCTTCGCCGACATGACGCAGGCCACCGTGCAGCGTGAGGACGCACGCAGCAAGCTCGGCGCCAGTGCCGACAATGCCGTGGCCAAAGTCTCGGAAGTCGAGAAATCCATGCTGCAGGGTGACAGCGTCGCGCAATTCAACAGCGTGATCGAACTGAGCAAACTGTTGCAGCAAGCGCGCTATCAGGTGCGCGGCTACACCTACAGCGGCAAGGCCGAGGCGGAGCAGCCCGCGCTGGACGCCATCGACAATGCACTGAAAAACCTCGACAGCCTGCCGGCGAAACTGCCCGAACAGCACATCGCCAACCTGCAACAGGCCACCGACTCGATCAAGGCTTATCGCGCGGCGGTCGCTCAGTTCCGCGACTCGCAGGTGAACAATGCCAAGGCCGGGGCAACCATGACGGAGCAGGGCGACATCCTCCTCGACCTCAGCAAGAAGCTCACCGAATCACAAACCGTGGTGCGCGATACCGATGCCGCGCACGCCAAGAACCTGCTGATCATCGCCACCCTGCTGGCCGTGGCCTTCGGTTTGCTGGCCGCGTGGGCGATCACCCGGCAGATCATCATTCCGCTGAATCAAACCCTGAAGGTCGCCGAGCGCGTGGCTGCCGGCGACTTGACCCACAACCTGGTGTCGCAGCGTCGCGACGAACTCGGCCAGTTGCAACGTTCGATGCAGAGCATGACCCAAGGCCTGCGCGAGTTGATCGGTGGCATCAGCGACGGCGTTACGCAAATCGCCAGCGCTGCCGAGGAATTGTCAGCGGTGACCGAGCAGACCAGCGCCGGGGTCAACAATCAGAAGATCGAGACCGATCAGGTCGCCACCGCCATGAACGAAATGGCCGCCACTGTGCAGGAAGTCGCGCGTAACGCCGAGGAGGCTTCCGAAGCCGCCGTGGCCGCCGACCAGCAAGCCCGTGAAGGCGACAAGGTGGTCGGTGAAGCCATTGCGCAGATCGAGCGCTTGGCAGTTGAAGTCGGCCACTCCACCGAAGCCATGGGCGAACTCAAGCGCGAGAGCGACAAGATCGGCAGCGTGCTCGACGTGATCAAGTCCGTGGCCCAGCAAACCAACCTGCTGGCGCTCAACGCCGCGATCGAAGCAGCGCGTGCCGGTGAGGCCGGGCGTGGTTTTGCGGTGGTTGCCGATGAAGTGCGCAGCCTCGCCCAGCGCACGCAGAAGTCCACCGAAGAGATCGAGGAACTGATCGTCGGCCTGCAGAACGGCACCCAGCAAGTGGCGACGATCATGGACAACAGCCGCAGCCTGACCGACAGCAGCGTCGAACTGACCCGCCGTGCCGGTGGCTCACTGGAAAGCATCACCCGCACCGTCTCGGCGATTCAGGCGATGAACCAGCAGATTGCAGCGGCGGCCGAGCAGCAGAGTGCCGTGGCCGAGGAGATCAACCGTAGCGTGCTGAATGTGCGGGATGTGTCGGATCAGACGTCGGCGGCGAGTGAAGAGACCGCGGCGTCGAGTGTTGAGCTGGCGCGGCTGGGGACGCATCTGCAGATGCTGGTGGGGCGCTTCAAGGTTTGAGGTGATCCGAAAACCTCGGTTCGCTCTGAACCGAGGTGATGCATTCGCGAGCAAGCCCGCTCCCACAGTTGACCTGGTTGTCCATGCGGACGCGGTCTAATGTGGGAGCGGGCTTGCTCGCGAAAGCGGTAGGTCAGACGCTGAAATTAAAGGACCTGACGCAGAAAGGCCTGCGCCCGCGGATCCTTCGGCGCATCAAAAAACTCCGCCGGGGAAGCATCTTCCAGCAGTTTGCCGTGATCGAAGAACAGCACCCGATCCGCCACTTCCCGGGCGAAACCCATTTCGTGGGTGACGCAGACCATGGTCATGCCTTCCACGGCCAGGTTCTTCATCACATCCAGCACTTCGCCGACCATTTCGGGGTCGAGGGCCGAAGTCGGTTCGTCGAACAGCATCACTTTCGGGTCCATCGCCAGCGCCCGGGCAATCGCCACGCGCTGTTGCTGGCCGCCGGACAGGCGTGATGGATATTCCCGAGCCTTCTGCGCAATACCGACCTTTTCCAGCAACGCCAAGGCCTTGGCCTCACTTTCCTTCTGCCCACGCTTGCGCACGACTTTCTGCGCCAGACAGAGGTTTTCCAGCACGGTCATGTGCGGGAACAGGTTGAAGTGCTGAAAGACCATGCCGACTTCGCGGCGGTAGGCGTTGACGTCGGTTTTCGGGTCGGCCAGTTGCAGGCCGTCGATGCTCACCGAACCCGAGTCGAATTCTTCCAGGCCATTGAGGCAGCGCAGGAAGGTCGACTTGCCCGAGCCGGACGGGCCGATCACCACCAGCACTTCGCCTTTGGCAACGGAAGTGGTGACGTTATCCACAGCCCGAACTACCTGGCCACGGGTGTCGAAGACTTTTACCAGATCGCGGACTTCAATCACTTTGCGCGAGCCTCCGCTCAAGCCGGCTGGCGATTTTCGACAGCGGCAGGTTGATCAACAGGTACAGGCCGGCGACGCAGAACAGGATTTCGAACGGCGAGAACGAGGTGGTGATGACTTCACGGCCACTTTTCAGCAGCTCGGTGATCGCAATCACAGACACCAGCGAGGTGTCCTTGACCAGGCTGATGAACTGCCCGGCCAGCGGTGGCAGTACGCGTTTGAATGCTTGCGGCAATACCACGTGGCGCATCGACTGACCGGCGCTCAGACCGAGCGAACGCGCCGCTTCGTTCTGGCCACGGGCAATCGACTGCACCCCGGAACGGATGATCTCGGCCACGTAGGCGCCGGTAAACAGCGACAGCGCGGCGATCCCGGCGAACTCGCGGGACAGGTTCATCACCGTGCCGATGAAGAAGTAGAAGATAAAGATCTGCACCAGCAGCGGCGTACCGCGCACCAGCTCGACGTAGATGCTCGACAGGTCGCGCAGGGTCGGGTTGCTCGACAGGCGGCACAGTCCGGTGACCAGACCGATCAGCAGACCGAGTACCCCAGACACCACCGACAGCCACAGCGTGGTCCAAAGGCCCCACAGCAGCGGCCCTGCCGCCCAATGCCGGGTCACGCCCACGACGTCGCCTTCCGCCACATCGTCGCCCTGAGCGAATTGCAGGCTGTTTTCGTCGACGGTCAGGTGCTGCTCGTCACCGGCGTCGTTGCGCAGGGTGACCTGCGCGCTACCGCCCTTGCGCACCAGCTCGGTGACGGTGGAGATATCGGTGGCACGCTGGGATTCTTCGGCCTGATAGGCGAAGTACTGCGGCACGCGGTTCCAGCGCCATTCGTAGGACATCAGCGACGTGGCGTAATACAACGCGCCCGCCAGGCCGACCAGCACCAGCACGGTCAGGACGTGCCAGGGCCATTGGGCTTTTTTCTGTTTCATTGCAGGTTCCGGATTTTGTGTTGCCTGGCAGGCCCTCTTCGCGAGCAAGCCCGCTCCCACATTTGGACTGCATTTCAAATGTGGGAGCGGGCTTGCTCGCGAATGGGGCGACTCGGTCTGACTGACCCAGTGTTATTCCATGTCCTTGAGCCACTCGGTGCTCTTGAACCACTTGTCATGGATGCGATCGTACGTGCCGTCTTCGTGGATCTGGTGCAGGAAGTTGTTGATGAAGTTGATGCTGTCGTAATCACCCTTCTTCAGACCGAAGGCCAGCGGCTCGTAGGTGAACGGCTTGTCGAGGAACACCAGTTTGCCGGCGCCGACCTTGTTCACCGCGACCACGTTGTACGGCGCGTCGTAGATGAACGCGTCGGCCTTGCCATTGACCACGTCGAGCACGGCTTCCTGCTCGTTGTCGTAGCCGTGGTACTTGGCCTTGGCGATCAGCTTCTTGGCGACCATCTCGCCGGTGGTACCGAGCTTGGAGGTGATGCGGTAGTCGGCGGTGTTCAGGTCTTTATAGGACTTGATGGTGCCTTCCAGCTCCTTGCGGATCAGCAGGGTCTGGCCGACCACGATGAACGGTTCGCTGAAGTTCAGGCGCAGGTTGCGCTCCTGAGTCAGGGTCATGCCGCTGCCGATCATGTCGAACTTGTCGGTCATCAGGGCCGGGATGATCCCGTCGTAACCGGTGGACACCAGCTCCAGCTTGACGCCCATGGCCTTGGACATGGCTTTGAGGATGTCGACTTCGAAGCCGATGATCTCGCCGCGCTTGTTGGTCATTTCGAACGGCATGTAGGTCGGATCCATACCGACTTTCAACGTGCCGCGCTTGACCGCGTCATCGATTGCACCGGCGTGCGCCGCATTGACTGCAACCAGTGCCGTGACGCCGACCAGCAGCATCGACAGATACTTCTTCATCTTCAAGTCCCCAAAACCATTGCAATTGCGGCGCGAAAACCGCCTGAAATGGACAAGATCGTCCGGGCGCGCCAATTCGGGGACGGATGCTAACGCACTCGATTTTTTGCACAAGGTTTTATGGACGATTTGTTTAACAATCAAGGGACACCCCTCACCCCAGCCCTCTCCCCAGAGAGGAGAGGGGGAAAGGGAGCCGATAGGGGAAATATTCGAAAGCTAAGTTCGACTCGATTTCTCAGGTCGATGCAACTCGAATATCCAATCCGGTCAGTCCCCTCTCCCTCCGGGAGAGGGTTAGGCGGGCGGCGTTCCGATGAGGGGGCTTTTCAGCGCCATAAAAAAACCCCGCTAGTTAGCGGGGTTTCTTCATCAGGCCGGTTGAGCGTGCATGCTCAGCGGTCGCAACGGCAACAGCGGCGCATGCGGATCGGCTTTCACCGAAGCGCGCCAGGCATCCAGCCATTCCTTGTGATCTTCGGACCAGACCAGCTCGTGCAGACGCGCCAGGGCCACCGGATCGCTCAGCAGTTGCAGGCGATCATGGTTGCTCAGTGCCGCCGGGCCAGCCTTCAGGGCGTGACGTACACGTTCCTGACGCAGCCATTCGATCGGCTCGGCCTGACCGTGACGGGCCGTCGCCAGCGAGCACGCCAGGGCGTTTTGCTGCGGATCGACCACGGCGCGGACGAAGCCGTCGTTCAGTGCATGCCAACGGTTCTCGTGGGTGTACTGGTCGGTCGCCAGCAGCGCCTGTGGCGGATTGTATTCCTCTGGGATGAGGAACAGGCTCTCGTCACGGGATTTGAGGCCCAGACCGACACGGCTGGAAATCACCGACACCGGGATCGACAGCATCAGCGAACCGACGATCGGCACCAGCCACCACAGGAAGCTCGGGTTCAGCCAGATCACCAGCAGCGCCCAGCAGAAGCCCAGCAGGGTCTGCGGACCGTGGCGCTTGACCGCCTCGCTCCAAGGTGTGGAGTCATCGTCACGCTGCGGCGAGTTCCAGGTCGCGGCCCAGCCGAGGAACGCGGCGAGCACGAAACGGGTGTGGAAAATCATCCGCACCGGCGCCAGCAGCATGGAGAACAACATCTCCAGCAGCATCGACAGGGTCACCTTGAACTTGCCACCGAACTCTTTCGCGCCCTTGGCCCAGATCAGGATGATGCTCAGCAGTTTCGGCAGGAACAGCAGCACGATGGTGGTCGAGAACAGCGCGATCGCCTTGTCCGGGTGCCATTGTGGCCACAGCGGATAGAGCTGACGCGGTTCCAGGAAGTACTGCGGCTCCATCAGTGTGTTCACCGCCAGCAGCGCGGTCGACAGCACCAGGAAGAAGAACCACAACGGCGCCGACAGGTACGACATCACGCCGGTGAGGAACACTGCGCGGTGCACCGGGTGCATACCTTTGACCAGGAACAGGCGGAAGTTCATCAGGTTGCCGTGGCACCAGCGACGGTCACGCTTGAGCTCGTCGAGCAGGTTCGGCGGCAGTTCTTCATAGCTGCCCGGCAAGTCGTAGGCAATCCACACGCCCCAGCCGGCACGGCGCATCAGCGCAGCTTCGACGAAGTCGTGAGACAGGATCGCCCCGGAGAACGCACCTTTGCCCGGCAACGGCGCCAGGGCGCAGTGGTCGATGAACGGCTTCATGCGGATGATCGCGTTGTGACCCCAGTAGTGGGATTCACCCAACTGCCAGAAGTGCAGACCGGCGGTGAACAGTGGACCGTAAACACGGGTAGCGAACTGCTGCATGCGTGCATACAGGGTGTCCATGCCCGACGCTCGCGGCGCGGTCTGGATGATCCCGGCGTCCGGCGTGGCTTCCATCAGGCGCACCAGACTGGTCAGGCACTCGCCGCTCATCACCGAGTCGGCGTCGAGCACGACCATGTACTTGTAGTCACCACCCCAGCGACGGCAGAAGTCGTCGAGGTTGCCGCTCTTGCGTTTCACACGGCGGCGACGGCGGCGATAGAAGATCTTGCCGAAGCCCTTGGCTTCACGGCAGACATCCAGCCAGGCTTGCTGCTCGGCGACGCAGATATCGGTGTCGTTACTGTCGCTGAGGACGAAGAAGTCGAAGCGATCCAGATCACCGGTAGCGGCGACCGACTCGAAGGTGGCGCGCAGACCGGCGAATACCCGAGGCACGTCTTCGTTGCAGATCGGCATTACCAGCGCAGTACGGGCGTCTTTCGGAATCGGCTCGTTGCCGGCGCTTTTGCCGGAGATACGGTATTTATCGTGACCGGTGAGCAACTCGAGGAAGCCCATCAGTGCCGTCCAGAAACCGGCCGAGACCCAGCAGAACAGAATCCCGAACAGGATCAGGATGCTGGTCTGCAGCGCATACGGCAGCACTTGCGTGGCGGTTTGCAGCAGCGGCTGGTGCAGCACTTCGTCCAGATCGACGAACGACCAGCCCTGGTACGGCATGATGCCTTTCATGTACCAGCCGGCAACGATGGTCTGACCGAGCATCAGCAGCAACAGAATGTAGCGACGGATCGAACCGACCGTGCGCCAGCGCGCTGCCGGCAACACGTTTTCGTCCTTCGGCGGCTGCGGCGGGTTGGTGCGCCCGGTCAGGCGGCGCCAGCCACGCACCAGAATATTGGTGCGCCAAGGCTCCGGCACGACTTTGGTCCGACGGATCGGCGGAGTCGCCTTCATGCTGACCCGACCGCTGGCGTCGAGCACCAGCATTTCCGCCTCTTCCAGCTCCTCGGCGGTGCTCAGGGTCAGGCGCTTGCCCACCGAAGCCTGGGCGGCTTCGGCAGGCGCGTCGAACGTCGGCGACGACAGACGCTGGTGCAGTTCGCTGAAGGACTGGCAGCCCGCGAGTTCCGCGCGCTGCTCGTCGGTCATCGGCAGATGCGCCAGATACTCGGAAAGAGTCTCTGGCTGTACTTGAGAGTTACTCATCGGCAGGCAACTGATAGCTCCAGGTCTCGGTCAGGACTTCTTCAGTCGGTGCCGATTCCGGTGTGGCTGGGGCCGCGTTCGCAGCCGCTGGCTGCTTGGCGTCTTTGTTGGCCTTGTCCTTGGCATCTGCGGCTGGCTTGGCGTCGGCCTGTTTGGCCTCGGCTGCCTTGGCTTCCTTCTCGTCTTTCTCTTGTTGCTTGGCCGCGACCTTGTCCGCCTTGGCCACCGACGAGTTCGACGCCGGTACCGAAGACTTGGCCAGATCAGCGGTGACCACTGGCTGTACCAGGGCGGCCCGCATCTCGGTGGACTTGCTCGCGTCCTTGATCTTCATGCGCAGGGTCAGGCGCCAGCCCTTGGTTTCCGGGTTGTAACGCACGCTGTTCTCGACCAGTTCGGCGTTATCGCCAACGCTGACCTGACTGCGCACGTCGGCATCCGGGGCCAGAGCCGCCAGCGATGGACCTTCGAAGTCGACCAGGTAGGCAACGCTGCCATCCGGTTGACGGATCAGGTTCGACTGCTTGACGTCACCGGTCGAACGCAGCGTCTGCTTGACCCAGGCGCTGTCGGGGGCGTGAATCGCCGCTTCGTCCATGGTCCAGTGCAGGCGGTAGGCGAAGTCCAGCGGCTTGCCTGGCTCCGGCATGGTTTCCGGGCTCCAGAACGCAACGATGTTGTCGTTGGTTTCGTCGGCAGTCGGAATCTCTACCAGATCAACGGTGCCCTTGCCCCACTCGCCCTTCGGCTCGATCCAGGCGCTTGGGCGCTTGTCGTATCGATCGTCGAGGTCTTCGTAGTGGCTGAAGTCGCGACCACGCTGCAGCAGACCGAAACCACGCGGGTTCTCGACGCTGAAGTTGCTCACGGCCAGGTGTTTCGGGTTGTTCAGCGGACGCCAGATCCACTCGCCGTTGCCGGCATGGATCGACAGACCGCTGGAGTCGTGCAGTTCACGACGGTAGTTGAGGACTTTCGACGGCTGGTTGGCGCCGAACAGGAACATGCTGGTCAACGGTGCGATGCCCAGTTTGCCGACCTTGTCACGCAGGAACATCTGCGCCTTGACGTCGACAATGGTGTCGCTGCCCGGACGCAGGATCAGGCGATAGGCACCGGTGGCGCGCGGCGAATCCAGCAGGGCGAAGATCACCAGGTGCTTGTCGCCCGGCTTCGGCTGCTGAATCCAGAACTCGCGGAAACGCGGGAATTCTTCGCCCGACGGCAGTGCGGTGTCGATCGCCAGACCACGGGCCGACAGACCGTAAGTGTGACCCTTGCCGACGACGCGGAAGTAGCTCGCGCCGAGCATGGTCATGATTTCGTCTTGCTTGTCGGCCTTGTTGATCGGGTACAGCACACGGAAACCGGCGTAGCCCAGTTGCTCAGTGGCTTTCGGATCGAACTTGAGGTCGCCGAAATCGAAGCGGGTCGGATCGTATTTGATCTCTTCGACGGTGTTCGCCGTGATTTCGTTGATTTTCACCGGCGTATCGAAGTGCATGCCCTGGTGATAGAAGGACAGCTTGAACGGTGTCTTCTGATCGGCCCACTCAGCCTTTTCGGTGAGGAAGCGGATTTTCTGATAATCCGCGAACTTCATGTCACGGAATTCGTTCGGCAGGTTGCTGCGCGGGGCTTCGAACTTCTGCCCGGCCAGCTCTTTAGCCTTGGCTGATACATCGTCAAGATTGAACGCCCAAAGCTGGCCGGCGCTGAGCAGGCACAGGAGCGCCGAGCCGGCTACCAGGGCACTTCGCATGCGTTTGGCAGACATTTTTGCTGCATTACAGGGACTAACAATCACGAGCAACCCTCGCCGAAAACAGATCAAAAAACCAACGGCCAGATTAAGTGCCTGTGGGGTTTTCGACTTTGAAAAGCCGACCTCCCAGCGCACCCTTGCCAAGTTGGCGAGCATTGTTCCGACTCCGCTGGGGCAAAATGATTCCCCAATCGGATCCAGACAAGTCTCTACCTAAGTCAAAAATGGAACAGCGAACGCTGATCCCCATAGCGCGCGATTATCTAGTAGCCCGCGTGACAACGCATCAGGGGTAACAAAGTATTTATCGCGAAAAACGCCTGTTTTCAGTCGAAAAGCCCTTGAAAAGGTGTTTCAAGGGCTTTCATGTCTGTAACAGGAAGGTTACCGGGCCATCGTTGACCAGGTGCACCTGCATATCCGCGCCGAATCTACCTGATGCCACAGTGCCATGCATCTGTTTCGCTTTGCTGAATAGATAGTCGAACAATTCCTCGCCCAATGCCGGAGGGGCTGCGGTCGAGAAACTCGGGCGCAACCCGCTCCTGGTGTCGGCAGCGAGGGTGAACTGAGAGACCAGCAGCAACCCGCCGCCCACATCCGCCAGGGACAGATTCATCTTGCCCTCGGCGTCACTGAATACCCGATAGTTAAGCAGCTTATGCAAAAGTTTGTCGGCACTGGTACGCGTGTCGTCGGGTTCGACCGCCACCAGCACCAGCAAACCCTGATCCACCGCGCCGACTGTCTCTCCCGCAACCTCTACCCGCGCACCGCGCACGCGTTGTAAGAGCCCCTTCATGCTTCTTCGGGCGGCAGGTCGAGCAAGCGACGGGCCATGTTGCTCGCGGCACGCACCAGCGCATCGGTGATGCCCGGTTCGGAGGCGGCGTGACCGGCGTCACGAATCACCTGCAGTTCGCTGTTCGGCCAGGCCTGATGCAGCTCCCAGGCGTTGTCCAGCGGACAGATCACGTCGTAACGACCGTGAATGATCACCCCCGGCAGATGGGCGATCTTGCCCATGTCGCGGATCAGTTGATTCGGCTCGAGGAACGCATTGTTGGTGAAGTAGTGACACTCGATCCGCGCGATCGACAGGGCGCGCTGCGGTTCGGAGAAACGGTCGACCACCAGCGGGTTCGGCCGCAGGGTCGCGGTGCGTCCTTCCCACGTCGACCAGGCCTTGGCCGCGTGCATCTGCGCGATCTGATCGTTACCGACCAGGCGCTTGTGGAAGGCGCTGAGCAGATCGTCGCGCTCGTCCAGCGGGATTGGCGCGATGTAGTCCTGCCAGTAATCGGGAAACAGACGGCTGGCACCGGCCTGATAGAACCACTCGATTTCCTGCGGACGGCAGAGAAAGATCCCACGCAGGATCAGACCGTGTACGCGCTCCGGGTGGGTTTGCGCGTAGGCCAGCGCCAGAGTCGAACCCCACGAACCGCCGAACAGCACCCATTTATCGATGCCCAAGTGCTTGCGGATACGCTCAAGGTCAGCGACCAGATCCCAGGTGGTGTTGTTTTCCAGGCTCGCATGCGGGGTGGAGCGTCCGCAGCCGCGCTGGTCGAAGGTGACAATGCGATACAGGTTCGGATCGAAATAGCGACGGCTCTGCGCGTCGCAACCGGCACCCGGGCCGCCATGGATGAACACCACCGGCAAGCCTTCTGGCGAGCCGCTTTCATCGACGTACAGCGTGTGGGTGTCATCGACAGCCAGATCGTGCCGGGCGTGGGGTTTGATCTGCGGAAACAATGTCTGCATTGCGCGCTCCGTAAGGGGTCGAGGTCATCCCTGGGGGGACTTCTATTATTCTGCCGTCCGGCATCATAAACCCGATTTACGTCAATGAGCATGCTCCAGAGCAGTCACAATTTTTCTGCTGCATACAAAACCTGTGGGAGCGGGCTTGCTCGCGAAAGCGCTGTGTCATTCAACGCATATGTTGCCTGATGCGCCGCCTTCGCGAGCAAGCCCGCTCCCACAGTGGGTTATGCGATGTAGTGCGACTTTGCCCAGGCCAGCAGGCCCTGCAGCAACTCCTGGAGCACCACCCGCGTCGGCTCCGCCAGATCGGCGCGGTAGCGGAACGGTTCGAACTCTTCCATGTAGGTGCTCTGGCACAGCTCCAGTTGCACGGCATGGATGTTCTCGGCGGGGTTGCCGTAATGGCGGGTGATGTGGCCGCCCTTGAAGCGGCCGTTGAGCACGTGGCTGTAATGATCGTGACGGGCGCAGATGGCTTCCAGTTGCGTCGCCAATTGTGGATCGCAACTGGCGCCATTGAAGGTGCCAAGGTTGAAATCCGGCAGTTTGCCGTCGAACAGGTGCGGAATGATCGAGCGGATCGAGTGCGCGTCGAACAGCAACGCGTAGCCGAACTCGGCCTTCAACCGCGCAAGCTCTTCCTGCAAGGTGCGGTGGTATGGCGTCCAGATCTGCTCCAGATAAGTCGCGCGCTCCTCTTTCGAAGGCTCCAGGCCTTCCTTGAACAACGGAATGCCATCGAACAGCGTCGCCGGGTACAGCCCGGTGGTGGCGCCGGCATACAACGGTTTGTCATCGGACGGACGGTTAAGGTCGATGACGAACCGCGAGTATTCGGCGGCCAACGTGCTGGCGCCCAGTTCCTCGGCAAAGTCATAGAGCTGCGGAATGTGCCAGTCGGTGTCCGGCAGGCTTTTCGCGTCCGCGATCAGCCCGGCTTCGACCGCAGGCGTCAGGCGCACACCGGCATGCGGCATGCTGATCAGCAGCGGTACGCGACCTTGTTTGAAACTCAGAACCTTATCCACAACCGCTCTCCTACAGACTTGATTCGACGCCGTTACGCACGACGCGTTTGTCCAGATCACCACCGAGCCAATAGGCCAGATCCGCCGGACGATCGATGTGCCAGGCGACGAAATCCGCGACCTTGCCGACTTCCAGCGAACCGTGGGTGTCAGCCATCCCCAACGCTTGTGCGGCATGAATGGTCGCGCCGGCCAGGGCTTCTTCCGGGGTCATGCGGAAGCAGGTGCAAGCCATGTTCAGCATCAGGCGCAACGACAGCGCCGGCGAGGTGCCGGGGTTGAGGTCACTGGCGATGGCGATCTTGACCTTGTGTTTGCGCAGGGCGTCCATCGGCGGCAGCCGGGTTTCGCGCAGGAAGTAGAACGCCCCCGGCAGCAGCACGGCGACGGTGTCGGATTTGGCCATGGCGATGGCGTCGTCTTCGTCCATGAACTCCAGATGATCGGCGGACAACGCGTGATACCGCGCCGCCAGACTGGAGCCGTGCAGCGATGACAACTGCTCGGCGTGCAGCTTCACCGGCAGACCGAGTTTTTGTGCGGTGATGAACACCCGCTCGACCTGCTCCGGCGAGAACGCCAAGTATTCGCAGAACGCATCCACGGCGTCGACCAGCCCTTCGGCGGCCAATGCCGGGAGCATCTCGGCGCAGATGTGCTCGATGTAGTCGTCAGCGCGATCCTTGTACTCCGGCGGTAGCGCGTGGGCGGCCAGACAGGTACTGCGCACGCTGATCGGCAGCTCCTTGGCCAAGCGACGGATGACCCGCAGGATCTTGCGTTCGCTGGCCAGGTCCAGACCGTAGCCGGACTTCATCTCGACCGTGGTCACGCCGTCGCGCATCAGGCTTTTCAGGCGCTTGGCGGCGCTGGCAAACAGCTCGTCTTCAGTCGCTTCACGGGTGGCGCGCACGGTGCTGGCGATGCCGCCGCCCTGCGCGGCGATCTCGGCGTAGCTGACGCCTTGCAGGCGCTTCTCGAATTCGCCGCTGCGGTTGCCGCCGAACACTGTGTGGGTGTGGCAGTCGATCAGGCCCGGGGTCACCCACGCGCCTTGCAGATCGTTGACCGCCGGGTATTCGCCGGACGGCAGCAGATTGCGCGGACCGATCCACTCGATGTGCGCACCGGACGTCACGATGGCCGCATCCTCGATGATCGAGTAGACGCCCTGCGCCATGGTTGCGACGTGGCAGTGTTGCCAGAGGGTTTTCACTGTTGGCCTCCGTTGGAATTGGTTTGGTGGGGAGCCTTCAAAAGCCCCTCACCCTAGCCCTCTCCCGGAGGGAGAGGGGACTGACCGGGTTGTTCTGTCGAGATACATCGACCTGAGAATCTTGAGCCGAACTCCGGCTCTGAAAACAATGAAGATTGGCTCCCTTCCCCTTCTCCCCCTTGGGGGAGAGGGCTGGGGTGAGGGGGATCGATTTCAGCAACAACAAAACTCCCCCTGAAAAACACTTACAAACTAGGCAGCAATTTCGCCGGAACCAATTCGCTCAAGCAGCGCGAAGCCAACAACTCGGTCGCCGCATTGATGTCCGGCGCAAAGAAGCGGTCCTTCTCATAGAACGGCACTTCCTTGCGCAGAATCGCCCGCGCCTGTTCCAGTTTGGCCGAAGTCTTCAGACCGTTACGCAGATCCAGCCCCTGCACCGCCGCCAGCCATTCCACCGCGAGAATGCCGCGGGTGTTCTCGGCCATTTCCCACAGGCGCTTGCCAGCGGCCGGCGCCATCGACACGTGGTCTTCCTGGTTGGCCGAGGTCGGCAGGCTGTCGACCGAATGCGGATGGGACAGCGCCTTGTTCTCGCTGGCCAGTGCTGCGGCGGTGACCTGAGCGATCATGAAACCGGAGTTGACCCCGCCATTGGCCACCAGGAACGGCGGCAGTTGCGACATGTGCTTGTCCATCATCAGCGAGATACGGCGTTCGCTCAGCGAGCCGATTTCAGCGATGGCCAAGGCCATGTTGTCGGCGGCCATGGCCACCGGTTCGGCGTGGAAGTTGCCACCGGAAATCACGTCGCCTTCAGCGGCGAACACCAACGGGTTGTCGGACACGGCGTTGGCTTCGACCACCAGCACGTCAGCGGCCTGACGGAACTGGGTCAGGCAGGCGCCCATGACTTGTGGCTGGCAACGCAGCGAGTACGGGTCCTGAACCTTCTCGCAGTTCTGGTGCGAATCAGAGACTTCGCTGCGCTCACCGAGCAGATCGCAGTAAGCCATGGCGGCGTCGATCTGGCCTTTCTGCCCACGGGCCGCGTGGATGCGCGCGTCAAACGGCGAGCGCGAACCGAGCACCGCTTCAACCGTCAGACCGCCGATTGCCAGCGCACCGGCAAACAGGTCTTCACCTTCAAACAGACCGCGCAGGGCAAATGCGGTGGACACTTGAGTGCCGTTGAGCAGTGCCAGACCTTCTTTCGCCGCCAGGGTCAGCGGGGTCAGACCAGCGACTTTCAGCGCTTCGGGGGCTTCCATCCACTCGCCCTTATAGCGCGCCTTGCCTTCGCCCAGCAGCACCAGCGACATGTGCGCCAATGGTGCGAGGTCACCGGATGCACCCACCGAACCCTTGAGCGGAATGTGCGGATAAACCTCGGCGTTGATCAGCGCGATCAGCGCGTCGATCACCACGCGACGGATGCCGGAGAAACCACGGCTTAGGCTGTTGACCTTGAGCACCATGATCAGGCGCACCAGCTCATCGCTGATCGGCTGGCCGACACCGGCGGCGTGCGACAGCACCAGTGAACGCTGGAGGTTTTCCAGATCTTCGCTGGCGATGCGGGTCGACGCTAGCAGGCCGAAGCCGGTGTTGATGCCGTATGCAGTGCGGTTCTCGGCGAGGATCTGCTCGACGCAAGCGACGCTGGCCTCGATCTGCGCCGCAGCGCTGTTGTCGAGGGTCAACTTGACCGGTTGCTGATAGACGTCACGCAATTGGGCCAGGCTCAGTTGGCCGGGAATCAGGTTCAGCGCAGTCATTAAAATGCTCCTTTTGAACATTGTTATTAACTACCAGTCGCTCCGGAGCATTCCGTTATCCGTCGCTTCCCGTCTTGTGGACGATCCGCGCCTTGGCACGCTGGTATGGGTAGTTGTCAGTGCAGATTCGGTAATACGTTGTGCAGCGCATTCGGGTTTTTCAGCACGCTGGCGGCGGCGGCGATATCCGGCGCCAGCCAGCGATCCTGATCGTAGGCAGGGACGGTTTCCCGCAGCAGGCGCCACGCCCGGTCAGTGCCCGCGCCAAAGCGCTGTTCCTTGAGGAATTCAAAGGCCTGCGCCGCTAGCAGGTACTCGATGGCGAGAATCTGCGTGCAGTTTTCCAGGGCGCGGTGCAGCTTCAGTGCAGCGCTGGTGCCCATGCTCAGGTGGTCTTCCTGCAGGCCCGAGGTGACGTAGTTGTCGAGCACCGCCGGTTGCGCCAGTTGGCGATTCTCGGCACATAGCGAAGCGGCGACGTATTGCACGATCATCATCCCGGAGTTCACCCCCGGGTTGGCCACCAGAAACGCCGGCAGACCGCTGACGTGCGGGTTGACCAGACGATCGAGGCGGCGCTCGGCAATCGAGCCGATTTCAGCCATGGCAATCGCCAGCAGATCCGCCGCCATCGCCACCGACTGACCGTGCGGGTTGGCCTGCGACATCACCCGGAAATTCTCCGGCGTGCCCAGCAGCAACGGGTTGTCGGTGCAGCCGTTGAGTTCGGCTTCGACTTGTTTGATCGCGTGTTCCAGTTGATCACGCGCCGCGCCGTGCACCTGCGGGATCGAACGGATGCTCAGCGCATCCTGAGTGCGAACGCCTTTGCTCGTCGCGATCACTTCACTGCCATCGAGCAAGGCGCGCAGGTTGCTACCGACCTGCTGCATGCCGGGGTGCGGCTTGAGCGCGATGATCTCGGCGTCAAACGCGGCGATCTGCCCACGCTGCGCTTCGAAGCTCATGGCGCCGATCACATCGGCCCATTGCACCAGACGCGTCGCGTCGGCAATCGCCAGGCAACTGAGGCCGGTCATGCACGGCGTACCGTTGACCAGGCACAAACCGTCTTTCGCGCCGAGTTGCACCGGTTGCAGGCCTTCTTCGGCCAGCGCCTGTTGCGCCGAGATAATCTGCCCGCGATAGCTGACATTGCCCACGCCCAGCAGCGCGATGCCGATGTGCGCCATGTGCGTCAGGTAACCCACCGAACCTTGCGACGGAACCTGCGGGGTGATCCCGCGATTGAGCAGCGCCAGCAGCGCTTCGACCACACGGCGATGAATGCCGGATTTGCCGTGGCTGTAGTTGTGGATTGCGGCGCAGATGATCGCGCGGGTCTGCTCATCAGGCAGCACCGGGCCGACGCCGCAGGCGTGGCTGAGCAAGGTGTTGCGTGAGAGCTGGCTGAGTTGTTCGTCCTTCAGCGAAACGTTGGACAGACCACCCAGACCGGTGTTGACGCCATAGGCACGCTCGCCGCTTTCGACGATGCGCTGGACGATGCCCTGAGCGTTTTCGATGCGCGCCCAGGTCTCGCTCGATAACTCCAGTTGCGCGCCGTGACGGGCGACGGCGACCACGTCCTGCCAACGCAGGGGGCTGCCGGTGATGATGATTTTTTCAGCCTGGGACATCTAAAACCTCATACCAATTCTTTGATACAAAACCTGTGGTGAGGGGATTTATCCCCGATGGGCTGCGCAGCAGCCCTCAGGATTGCATGCGGTGTACCTGAAGCAGCCAGGCTGCAGATTTTTGGGGCGGCTTCGCCACCCATCGGGGATAAATCCCCTCACCACAAGCTGTCTCACCAAAAAATCTGTCAAACCACTGCCGCCCGCCGCTGCACGAACCGGTCAACATACTCGTCTGCCGGCGAATGCAGGATCTCTCTTGGCGTGCCGACCTGAATCAGGCGGCCATCCTTGAGGATCGCGATGCGGTTGCCGATGCGCACGGCCTCGTCGAGGTCGTGGGTGATGAACACGATGGTTTTGTGCAGGGTCTTTTGCAGCTCCAGCAACTGGTCCTGCATCTCGGCGCGGATCAGCGGATCCAGCGCACTGAACGCTTCGTCCATCAGGATGATATCGGTGTCGGCCGCCAGTGCCCGGGCCAGGCCCACGCGCTGGCGCATGCCACCAGAAAGTTGGTGCGGATATTTGTTTTCGTAGCCTTTGAGGCCCACGGTGTTGATCCAGTGCAACGCGCGCTCAGCGCACAGTTGCTTGCTCTCGCCGCGCACTTTCAGGCCGTAGGCGACGTTCTCGATCACGGTCTTGTGCGGCAGCAGACCGAAGCTCTGGAACACCATGCTGATCTTGTGCCGGCGAAATTCGCGCAGCGCTTCCATGTCGTATTGCAGGATGTCCACGCCATCGACCAGGATCGCGCCACTGGTGGGGTCGATCAGGCGATTGAAGTGGCGCACCAGGGTCGACTTGCCCGAGCCGGACAGGCCCATGATCACGAAGATCTCGCCAGTGCCGATGCTCAGCGACAGGTCGTTGACCCCGACCACGCAACCGGTTTCGTTCAGCACCTGATCCTTGGTCTTGCCCTGGCCGACCATCGCCAGTGCGTCCTTGGCGCGGTTGCCGAAAATCTTGAAGACGTTTTTGACTTCGATCTTGCTCACGGTTGCGTTGTTCATTTGCTCACCTCATGCCGTGGCCGACCGTACGCCTGAGTAATGCGGTCGATGACCACTGCGAGAATCACGATCGCCAGACCGGCTTCGAGGCCGCGTCCGACGTTGAGGGTCTGAATCCCCACCAGCACGTCTTCACCCAGACCCCGGGCGCCGATCATCGAGGCGATCACCACCATCGACAGGGCCATCATGGTGGTCTGGTTGATCCCGGCCATGATGCTCGGCAGGGCTAGCGGCAGTTGTACGCCGAACAGTTGCTGCCAGCGGTTGGCACCAAAGGCGTTGATGGCTTCCATCACTTCGCCGTCAACCTGGCGAATGCCCAGATCGGTCAGGCGGATCAGCGGCGGCGCGGCGTAGATCACCGTGGCGAAAATCGCCGGGACCTTGCCCAGACCGAACAGCATCAGCACCGGAATCAGGTACACGAAGCTGGGCATGGTCTGCATGATGTCGAGCAGCGGCATCAGCACCGAACGCAAGCGATTGCTGCGCGCCGAGAGAATCCCCAGCGGAATGCCGATCAGCACCGAAATGATCGTCGCGACCATCATCAGCGCCAGGGTCTGCATGAGTTTGTCCCACAGGCCGACAGCGCCCACCAGGAACAGCAGACCAACGATAACGGCGGTGGTCACGACTTTACGCGTGGCGTGCCAGGCGACCACGCCGACGATCGCCAGCATCAACCACCACGGTGCCGCACGCAGCAGGCCTTCAAGGTTGACGATGGCCCACAGCAGGGTGTCCGAGATGTGGCGGAACACATCACCGTAGTTGGTGACCAGCGAATCGACCCAACCGTTGACCCAGTCGGCGATGGAAAAGGTAAAGCTTTCGGGAAACATAAGCGGCTCTCAATCAGAAATCTCAATCAAGCGATTTACGGCATATCTCCCGGCCAGCCTCACGGTTGACCGGGAGGTATCGACCTACAGCGCCGCGTCGATTTTCTTGGCTGCGTCGTCACTGACCCACGCGTGCCAGACCTCAGGATGTTCCTTGAGGAAGATTTTCGCCAGTTTTGGCGACTCGATACGTTCCTTCGCCATGCGGCCCAGGTTCTGGTTCAGCAGGTCGATCGGCAGGTTGACCTTTTCCAGCACGGCCACCAGTTCTGGCGCCTGCTCGTGGAAGGTTTTCGACAGGCCGACCTTGATGCTCACGCTTTTGTCGACGCCCGGTTTTTCTTCGAGTTTGACCGCGTCGATCTGGCCCATCAGCGGGGTTGGCGACCAGTAATAAAACAGGATCGGCTCGCCACGCTTGTAGCTCGACAGCACCGCCGCATCCAGCGCAGGTCCTGTGCCCGGGCGGAAGTTGGTGTAGCTGTTTTCCAGACCATAGCTCTTGAGCATTTCGCTGTTGTCCAGCTCGCAGGTCCAGCCCGCCGGGCAGTTATAGAAACGGCCCTTGGACGGCTCTTCGGCGTCTTTGAAAACAGCCGCGTACTTGCCCAGGTCGGCGATGTTTTTCAGGTCCGGGGCTTTTGCCTCGATCTTGCGTTTGGCGTCGCCTTCGATCACGTAGCGCGGCACGTACCAGCCTTCGATAGCGCCGACGATCGGGGCGCCGACACCGACGACCTTGCCGGCCTTCTCGGCCTTGTTCCAGACTTCGCTGCGGCCGACCCATTCTTCGGCGAACACTTGAATGTCGTTGCTGCTCAGGGCGTTCTCCATGGTGATGGAGTTGCCCGGCAGGCTGTCGGTCTTGCAGTCGTAACCTTTCTCCAGCACCACTTGCAGCACGTCGGTCAGCAGCATGCCGCTTTCCCAGTTCAGACCGGCGAATTTCACCGGTTTACCGGACTCGCACCAACCGGCTGCCTGAGTGGCACCGGCACTGGCCAGCAGGCCCATGGACAACAGTGTGGTGAGCAGGGTCTTGTTCGATTTCATTGTTGCGACGCTCCTAATCATGAATTGGCTTACGGCAGTCAAGAGGCATCCAGCCCTGTCCACGTCCAATCAGGCCTGCGCCGCAGCGCGCCCGGCCCCACTTTTTTCAGGTGGTACAACGCTGTTCTGCTCGACCGGCAGAATCAGTTGATCAGGCACCGAGCCGTGCCATTTTTTTGCGCACACGTAATAGAGGGCAGCAGGCAGCACCAGACCGATGATCCAGGAGATATCCACATCACCGAGGGCAGCCACCAGCGGGCCGGTGTAGAACTTGGTGGAGATGAACGGCAGTTGCACCAGCACGCCGAACACATAGACGCTGATCCCAAGCAGGTTCCAGCGCCCGTAGCGACCGTTCGGATCGGCCAGCGCCGGCACGTCGTAGCGCTCGCGGGTGATGCAGTAGTAGTCGACCAGGTTGATCGCGCTCCATGGCGTGAAGAACGCCAGCAGGAACAGGATGAACGACTTGAACGCACCGAGGAACGAGTGCTGACCGAGCAAGGCGATCAGGGTGGCCGCGCCGACGATCACCAGCACGAACACCAGACGCTGCAGGCGCGAGACCGTCAGGTGTCCACGGAAGCCGCTGATGATGGTGGCGATGCACATGAAGCTGCCGTAGGAGTTCAGCGTCGAAATGGTCACCTTGCCGAACGCGATGCTGAAGTACAGCAGCGCCGCCGTGGCACCAGTGCCGCCCAGTCCGACGATGTAGGCCACTTCGTGACCGGCAAACTGGCCGTTGGCCGAAGCTGCCGCGAACACGCCGAGGACCATCGCCACCTGCGCGCCGATGACCGAACCTGCGCCAGCGGCAAAGAAGGTTTTCACCGAGGAAACCTTGCTCGGCAGGTAACGCGAATAGTCAGCCACATAAGGGCCGAACGCGATCTGCCAGGAGGCCGCGAGCGACACCGCCAGCAGGAAGCTGCTCCAGCTGAAGTGACGGATCTGCAACAGTGCGCCCACATCCACCTGGCTCAGCAGACGGCTGAACAGATACACGAAGGCGATCACGCCGATGACACTGGCAACCCGGCCGATCCAGTGGATCACCCGATAACCGAGCACGGTGACCACTACGATGACACTGGCGAACAGCAGGATGCCGACGGTGTCGCTGACGCCAAACAACTGGCCCAGCGCCTGACCGGAAAGCACCGTACCGGTGGCGGTGAAACCCAGGTACATCAGGCACACCAGCACGATCGGGATCGCTGCACCGTAAACGCCAAATTGCACGCGGCTGGAAATCATCTGCGGCAGGCCCAGTTTCGGCCCTTGCGCCGCGTGCAGCGCCATCACGCCACCGCCCAGCAATTGACCGAGCAATAGACCAATCAACGACCAGAACACATCACCGCCCAGCACCACGGCCAGGGCCCCGGTGACAATCGCAGTGATTTGCAGATTCGCACCCATCCACAGGGTGAACTGGCTCAACAGACGACCGTGTCTTTCCGCTTCCGGGATGTAGTCGATCGAACGCCTTTCGATCAACGGTTTGTTGCCTGCACGATCGGGGGTTACAGCCATGATTCAACCTCTGTGGATTGTTATTCGAGTTCACTGAGCGTCTTGCGCGGGGTGCTTTTGGTGGGAGCGGGCTTGCTCGCGAAGGGGCCGGCACATTCGAAACATGTGCTGATTGATCCAGCGCATTCGTGAGCAAGCCCACTCCCACCAAAAGCATTTCCCACAGAATTGCGTTTATTTACCGGTAATCATCGGCAGGTTCAGCCCCTGCTCCTTCGCACAATCGATAGCGATCTGGTAACCGGCATCGGCGTGACGCATGACACCGGTCGCCGGGTCGTTGTGCAGCACGCGCGCAATACGCTCGGCCGCTTCGTCAGTACCGTCGCAGACAATCACCATGCCCGAGTGCTGCGAGAAGCCCATGCCGACGCCACCGCCGTGGTGCAGGGAAACCCAGGTCGCGCCGCTCGCGGTGTTCAGCAGAGCGTTGAGCAGTGGCCAGTCGGACACGGCGTCGGAACCGTCCTGCATCGATTCGGTTTCGCGGTTCGGGCTGGCAACGGAGCCGGAGTCGAGGTGGTCGCGACCGATCACGATCGGTGCCGACAGCTCGCCGCTGCGCACCATTTCGTTGAACGCCAGACCGAGCTTGGCGCGCAGGCCCAGACCGACCCAGCAGATACGTGCCGGCAGACCCTGGAAGCTGATGCGCTCGCGGGCCATGTCCAGCCAGTTGTGCAGGTGCGCGTCGTCCGGGATCAGTTCTTTGACTTTGGCGTCGGTCTTGTAGATGTCCTGCGGGTCACCCGACAGCGCCGCCCAGCGGAACGGGCCGATGCCACGGCAGAACAGTGGGCGGATGTAGGCCGGTACAAAGCCTGGGAAGTCGAACGCGTTCTCCACGCCTTCTTCCTGCGCCATCTGACGGATGTTGTTGCCGTAGTCGAAGGTCGGAATGCCTTGTTTCTGGAAGTCCAGCATCGCTTTGACGTGGACGGCCATCGACTGCTTGGCGGCCTTGATCACAGCGGCCGGCTCGGTCTTGGCGCGGGCGCGGTATTCGTCCCAGGTCCAGCCCGCCGGCAGGTAGCCGTTGAGTGGGTCGTGGGCGCTGGTCTGGTCGGTGACCATGTCCGGGCGCACGCCACGCTTGACCAGTTCCGGCAGAATTTCTGCCGCGTTGCCCAGCAGGGCGATGGAGATCGCCTTGCCTTCGGCGGTGTATTTGGCGATGCGCGCCAGGGCGTCATCGAGATCTTTGGCCTGCTCGTCGACATAACGGCTTTTCAGGCGGAAATCGATGCTCACCTGCTGGCATTCGATGTTCAGCGAGCAGGCACCGGCCAGGGTAGCGGCCAGTGGCTGAGCACCGCCCATGCCGCCGAGGCCTGCGGTCAGCACCCACTTGCCCTTGAGGTTGTCGTTGTAGTGCTGACGACCGGCTTCGACGAAGGTTTCGTAGGTGCCCTGAACGATGCCCTGGCTGCCGATGTAGATCCAGCTGCCGGCGGTCATCTGGCCGTACATGGCCAGGCCTTTGGCGTCGAGTTCGTTGAAGTGTTCCCAGCTCGCCCAGTGCGGCACCAGGTTGGAGTTGGCGATCAATACGCGCGGGGCGTTGCTGTGGGTCTTGAACACGCCGACCGGTTTGCCCGATTGCACCAGCAGGGTCTCGTCGTCGTTCAGATTGGTCAGGCTTTCGACGATTTTGTCGTAGCACTCCCAATTACGCGCCGCGCGACCGATGCCACCGTAGACCACCAGCTCTTTCGGATTCTCGGCCACTTCCGGATCGAGGTTGTTCATCAGCATGCGCAGCGGCGCTTCGGTCAGCCAGCTCTTGGCGGTCAGCTTGTTGCCGCGTGCAGCGCGGATCTCGACGTCACGGTATTTAGTAGGTTTTGTGTCAGTCACGAAAAAAGACTCCTCAGCGATCAATTCAAACCAACCCTGGCAGTGGGCAAGCAGCCTGCGCGCCTCAATGCGCGACAAGCGAATCAGTGGACGCTGCGGACTCATACGCATACGTCTTTACTTGTACATACAAGCATATGCAATCAAACGGCCAACTTGCTGGAGGGGCGTTCAAGAAAAATTGCGGACAGGGCTGCAGAGCGCCTGAGACAAGGGTTGCGGCGTGAATGAAAATTTTTGCGGAGGTGTATGAGGGAAGTGTGCAGCTGTTACGAAAGCGTGGTTTTGCGCCACGCTGGGGCGTTCGGTAACAAGTTGGTGCGCCGAGGGAAACAGGAATTGAAATGCAATTGTGGTGAGGGGATTTATCCCCGATGGAGCGCGTAGCGGTCCCAAAAGGTCTGCTGCGCCGCCATCGGGGATAAATCCCCTCACCACAGGAGTGTTACCAGAGTTGGATCAGCGCGCGGTCAGCTCAATCACGCAGCACCCGGCATTGACGGCCACTTCAACCAGCCCGGTGTTACCGTCCAGTTGCAGGCAACCATGGCGGCCGAGTTGCGCAGTGTTGTCAGCAACCTGCACTTGCAGCAGCTCACTGACACTGAACACCAGCACCGTCGTCGCCGAGCTGAAAAACCGCTGCTCGCCTTCCAGCCACTGCAACCGCGCGCTGTAACGCAGCGGCGCGTAGATCAGGTTGAAGTCGCGGATCGCACCACCGAGCAAAGTGCAGGACACCTGGCTTTCGCCGCTGAACGCAAACGGATCCAGCGGTAACAATGGGCGAGTGTCATCGCCGTCGACACACAGGGTCATGCCATCGCCCTGCAGCACCGTAATCACTCGCTGGTAACCAGCAAAAGTCGAGAATCCACCGGACTCGGCAATGTCGGCAATCGACAGGCGCCAGCCAAAACCATCGAGGCCGGCACCCGCATCACGGGTAATCTCTTCGGTGCTGCCGCCGCCGTTTTTCCACGGCATGCGCGGGTAACCCTCGGCGCGTAAAACCTTCAAACCATTCATTTATGAAAGCGTCCTTCCAGACGATGACGGGAACCTGGGTGAATCAAACGCGCGGCGGTCACCGGTTGACGCCCCGACCACGTGCGGCGACGGATCAGCAGGCAAGGCTCGCCTTTTTCGATCTGCAGCAACTTGCACTCGGACGGCTCGGCGAGGATCGCCTCGACGACGTGCTCGCCTTCGGTCAGTGGCGCGACCTGATTGAGATAGGCGTAAGGCGTCTGCAAGGTGAAGTCCTGCTTGAGGTATTCCGGGGCGACCAGCGCGTTGACGAAGCGGTCTTCGATTTGCACAGGAATGTCGTTTTCGTAATGCACGATCAGCGAGTGGAAGACCTTCTGCCCTTCGCGCATGTCCAGCGCCAGCGCGCGCTCGGAGCCGGCGGCCTCTTCTTCGAGGGTGATCACCTGACAGGTGTGGCGATGGCCACGGGAGGCAATTTCATCAGCGATGTTGTGCACTTCGAACAACGCAGACTGGCTCTTCGGTTCAGCGACAAACGTGCCTACACCTTGCATGCGCACGAGCAGGCCGTCGGCGGTCATTTCACGCAGCGCGCGGTTGATGGTCATGCGGCTGAAACCGAGCTGGCTGACCAGTTCGCTTTCCGATGGCACGCGGTAGTGCGGTGGCCAGTTACCACTGTCGATCTGCTGGGTGATCATCTGTTTGACGCGGGCGTACAAGGGCGCCGGACTGTCGCCCAGGTTCGCGGCCAACGGAGAGACTGGAGGCGGAGTCGGCACGGTTGATCCCTGTTCATTGGATGAAGGTTGCTAGCTTGCCGGAGTTTACCGGGCAGGCAAACGTCTGTATATGTATATACAAATAACACACGATGGGGTGCTGAACCATGTCCGCTTTCTTTGCCGAACGCGCGCTGCTGCCTAACGGATGGGCCAACAATGTACGTCTTGAGGTCAGCGCCGATGGCGTGCTGACCCAGATTCAGGCCGATTCCACCGCAGACGGCGCCGAACGGCTGAGCGGTCCGCTGCTGTCGGGCATGCCCAATCTGCACTCCCACGCCTTCCAGCGCGCGATGGCCGGGCTGGCGGAAGTGGCCGGTAATCCCAACGACAGTTTCTGGACCTGGCGTGACCTGATGTATCGCCTCGTCGGAAAAATCAGCCCGGAGCAGCTCGGCGTGATCGCCCGTCAGCTGTACATCGAAATGCTCAAGGCCGGTTACACCTCGGTTGCTGAATTCCACTACGTGCACCACGACAACAACGGTCAGCCGTATGCCGATCCGGCCGAACTGGCACTGCGCATCAGTCAGGCAGCGAGCGAAAGCGGCATCGGTCTGACCCTGCTGCCGGTGCTTTACAGCCATTCCGGATTCGGCGGCCAAACGCCCAATGATGGGCAGCGCCGCTTCATCAACAGCACCGAAAATTACCTGAATCTGCAATCGCGCTTGCAGCCATTACTGGCTCAGCAAAAAGCGCAGTCGCTGGGTCTGTGCTTCCACTCGTTGCGCGCGGTTACCCCGCAGCAGATCAGCGAAGTGCTGGCCGCCAGCGACAAGCAGTGCCCGGTGCACATTCACATCGCCGAACAGCAGAAGGAAGTCGATGACTGCCTGAGCTGGAGCGGTCGTCGTCCGCTGCAATGGCTCTACGAAAACACCGAGGTCGATCAGCGCTGGTGCCTGGTTCACGCGACCCACGCCAACCCGGAAGAAGTCACGCTGATGGCCAAGAGTCGCGCCATCGCCGGCCTGTGCCTGACCACCGAAGCGAATCTGGGCGACGGGATTTTCCAGGCGGTGGATTTCCTCGCTCAGGGCGGACGCATGGGCATCGGTTCCGACAGCCATGTGTCGCTCAGCGTGGTCGAGGAATTGCGCTGGCTGGAATACGGCCAGCGTCTGCGCGATCAGCGGCGTAACCGGTTGTATGGCGCGGATCAGCCGATGGTTGGGCGCACGCTGTATGACGCGGCGCTGGACGGCGGCGCCCAGGCTTTGGGACAGCCGATTGGTGCGCTGCAAGTCGGCAAACGTGCGGACTGGATCGTGCTCGATGGCAATGATCCGTATCTGGCCACCGCCAGTGGTGACGGGATTCTGAATCGCTGGCTGTTCGCAGGTGGCGATCGCCAGGTGCGCGATGTGCTGGTCAATGGTCAGTGGGTGGTGCGCGATGGACGGCACGCGGGCGAAGAGGAAAGCGCACGTGCCTTCACCCAGGTTCTGCGCGAACTTTTAGGCTGACACAAAACAAAAATGTGGGAGCGGGCTTGCTCGCGAAAGCGGTGTATCAGTCGATATTTCAGTCGACTGACACGCCCTCTTCGCGAGCAAGCCCGCTCCCACATTTGATTTGTGGTGACCTTTAGTTCGAAGTCTTCGCCATCTGCCGATCCGACGCCCGCCAGATCAGTCGCGTAGTGTCGTAACCCTGCTGCCGCGCCTTGCTCAGCAACTCCTCACGCACTACGCCATTGACCGTTGGCGTGCGCGACAGCAACCACATGTACTTGCGACTCGGGTCGCCGACGATGGCGGTCTTGTAGTCGTCGCTGACGTACAACACCCAGTATTCGCCTTTCGCCACACCCGGAATCAAGCGCGAGAACCAGGTATCGAACTCGACCCACAACTTGTCGGTCTTGCCCGGCACCTGTGGATAAGCCTTGCCTTTGGCTTCTTCCCACTGCCAGTCGGAGGTCAGGCAGCGATTGAGCACATCGACATTGCCGTCGGGTCTGAGCGAGTAATGGGCTTCGGACTGCGCGCAGTTGCGCTGGAAGTACATCGGCAGGCGCGCCAGTTCATACCAGGTGCCCTGATAACGCTTGAGATTGACACTGTGAGCCGTCTTGGGCGCCAGCGGATCTTCACCGTGGGTGGCGCAGCCGGCCAGTACCAGGCCGGCAAAAAGGACGAACAATAACCGCTTCATTATTTTTCTCCCGTGGGCGCATAGCCCCGGTTTACTTCAGGCCTTGGCCGGAAAACATCAGCACTTTGTCACCGGCGTACTGCACGCTGATAAAGCTGTTTTTGTCGCCCCAGGTGCAACTGGACATGCCGAGCGCACCCGAACAGTCGGTGGGTTTGCCGAGCAGCGTCTCAACCTCGGCCTTGGCCATGCCGGCCGAAAGCTTGGAATAGTTTTCCTGATTGACCTTGCTGCACGCGGCCAACAGCACGCAAAAAGTCAGAAGGGCGATAGATCGCAGCGACATGAAGTAACTCCTGGAGCGGAAGGGGGATGGCATGGTGCCAACCAGAAGCTTAGAAGAGAAAACCCTCATCTGGTTCCCTTCAGAAATGGCTATTTATCGCTCCGCTCGTCTGGCATTTACCGGTAAATCAGACACTTTGTGCGGCTATTGAGCATTTCGTCGCATTTCATCAAAGACGCCTAATCTTTGGCGCGCGGCGGTCGAAATAAGAGCAGCGCAAAGCCCCCGAGTGTGGCAAATTGCCGCCCTTTCTCGACCAGCCCCTTCGCGGTAGTTCATTCGATGACCAGAAACATGAAATTCAGCCACAAGATCTTGTTGGCTGCCGCCCTCGTGGTGGCCGTTGCGTTCGCCTGTTTCATTTTGTTCAACGACTATCGACAACGCGAAGCCCTGAACAGCAGTACCGAAGCCTCGATGCAGGAACTGGGCAGCCTGACTACCAGCAACATCCAGACCTGGCTGGAAAGCCGCATCCAGTTGCTGCAATCGCTGTCGCAGCAGGTCGCCGCCGACGGCAGCGCCCCGGCCAGCCTCAAGCGCATCATCGACCTGCCCGCCTACACCGGCAATTTCCAGCTCAGCTACTTCGGCGGCGCTGACGGCGTGATGTTCTCGGTGCCCGCCGGCAACCGCGCGCCGGACTACGACCCGCGCGCCCGTGGCTGGTACAAGGCAGCCAACAGCGCCCAACAGACCATCGTCACCGAACCCTACATCGCCGCGTCGTCGGGCAAACTGGTGATCACTGTCGCCACCCCGGTGCAGCGTCAGGGCCAGATGATCGGTGTGGCCGGCGCCGACATCGATCTGACCAGCGTCAGCGCAATCATCAACTCGCTCAACTTTGGTGGCCACGGCCATGCGTTCATCGTCAGCGCCGATGGCAAGATTCTGATTCACCCGGACAGCAAACTGGTGCTCAAAACCCTCGCCGAGGCTTATCCAAACGGCGCACCGAAAGTCAGCCCGGGCCTGAAAGAAGTCGAGTTCAACGGTAAGACACAACTGATCTCCTTCACCCGCGTCAACGGCGTGCCATCGGCCGACTGGTACGTGGCGCTGGTGCTGGACAAGGACACCGCATTCTCGATGCTCAGCGAATTCCGCACCTCGGCGCTGATCGCCATGGTGATCGCCGTGGTGATCATCATCGCCCTGCTCGGCATGCTGATCCGCGTGCTGATGCAACCGCTGCTGACCATGGGCCGCGCCATGCACGACATCGCTGAAGGTGAAGGCGACCTGACCAAGCGTCTGGTGATCCACGGCCATGATGAATTCGGCGCGCTGGGTCTGTCGTTCAACCGCTTCGTCGAACGTATTCACACCTCGATCCGTGAAGTGTCCTCGGCCACCGGCCAGGTCAACGAAGTCGCCCTGCGAGTGGTCGCCGCATCGAATTCGTCGATGTACAACTCTGATCAGCAGGCCAGCCGCACCAACAGCGTGGCCGCGGCGATCAACCAGCTCGGCGCCGCCGCTCAGGAAATCGCCCAGAACGCCGCCCTCGCCTCGCAGCACTCCAGTGATGCGCGCAGTCTGGCGGTCGACGGTCAGCAGGTTGTGGATAAAACCATCCACGCGATGCAGCAGTTGTCGGCAAAAATCAGCGACTCCTGCGGCAACATCGAAACCCTCAACAGCAACACGGTGAACATCGGGCAGATTCTGGAAGTGATCACCAGCATCTCGCAACAGACCAACCTGCTGGCGCTAAACGCTGCCATCGAAGCGGCCCGCGCCGGAGAGGCTGGCCGTGGTTTCGCCGTGGTCGCTGACGAGGTGCGCAACCTCGCCCACCGCACTCAGGATTCGGCGCAGCAAGTGCAGAAGATGATCGAAGAACTGCAAGTCGGCGCGCGTCAGGCCGTAAGCATCATGACCGAGAGCCAGCGCGAGAGCGAAAGCAGCGTCGGCATCGCCAACCAGGCCGGCGAACGCCTGGGCAGCGTGACCCAGCGCATCGGCGAGATCGACGGGATGAACCAGTCGGTGGCTACCGCGACTGAGGAGCAGACGGCTGTGGTCGAATCGATCAACGTCGACATCAACGAGATCAACACGCTGAACCAGGAAGGTGTGGAGAACCTGCAGGCAACCTTGCGTGCGTGCTCGGATCTGGAGCAGCAGGCGGCGCGATTGAAGCAACTGGTGGGTAGCTTCCGGATCTAAGATCAAGAGCCACCCCCTCACCCCAGCCCTCTCCCCCAAGGGGGCGAGGGGGGGGAAGGGAGTAGATCTTCAAGCTTTTCAAACCTGAGTTCGACTGGATGCTTCAGGTCGACGTATAGCGACAAAACACCTCGGTCAGTCCCCTCTCCCTCCGGGAGAGGGTTAGGGTGAGGGCTGGTTGTTGAGGTTGCCGAGAATCGTTCTAAAAACGCGAACCTGGCTCTTTCAAAAACGCCAACTCCTCCGCCGTAGACTCCCGTCCCAACACCGCATTGCGATGCGGAAACCTTCCAAACCGCGCAATCACTTTCCGATGCCGCTCGGCATAGTCCAGATTGTCGGCAAACACCGCCCGTTCGCTTTCCGGCTGCTCAGCCACCAGATCGATAAAGCGCGAAACGGCTTCGTTCTGCACCGCGAGGTTTTCGCAGTGTTCGAACACCAGATAAATGAATACCCGCTGAATCGGCTTCAGTTGCCGGTCGAAGTCCGCTGCAATGCCCTGCGCGACAAGTTTCTGCGCACGCAGATCACCCGAGAATGCTTTGGGAGTGTCGCGAAAAATCATGCGCGGCAGTTGATCAAGCAGCAGCACCAGCGCCAGCCAACCTTCGGGACGTTGCGTCCACTCGGTCAATTCGCCAGCGAGGGCCTGATCGACAAAGACCCCGAAACGCTCACGCGCTTCGATGTCCTGGCTGTCTTTCTTGCCGAACCACAACTTGCCCTTGTCAGCCGCAATCTCGTCCGGTGATTCGCTTTGTCCGAACCACCAATCGAGCAACGGCTGCCAGGGCGCGGTCATGGCTTATTCCTTGTGGTAAGCCGTGGCGCGGGCGACTTCTTCTTTCGAGCCGAGGAACACCGCTACGCGCTGGTGCAGGCCTTCGGGCTGAATGTCGAGGATGCGTTGGTGACCGTCGGTGGACGCGCCGCCGGCCTGTTCCACCAGGAACGACATCGGGTTGGCTTCGTACATCAGACGCAGTTTGCCGGGCTTGGATGGCTCACGGCTGTCGCGTGGGTACATGAACAGACCACCACGGGTCAGGATGCGGTGCACGTCGGCCACCATCGCCGCGACCCAGCGCATGTTGTAGTTCTTCTTCAGCGGACCTTCTTCGCCGGCCAGCAGTTCGCTGACGTAGCGTTGTACCGGGGCTTCCCAGTGGCGCTGGTTGGACATGTTGATCGCGAATTCCTGGGTGGTTTCAGGAATGGTGATGTCTTCGTGGGTCAGTACGAAGCTGCCCATTTCGCGGTCCAGGGTGAAGCCTTTGACGCCGTCGCCCAGAGTCAGCACCAGCATGGTCTGCGGGCCGTAGATCGCGTAACCGGCGGCAACCTGCTGGGTGCCTGGCTGCAGGAAGGCTTTTTCGTTCAGCGGCTCGTTCTGGCTCAGGTATTCGTTCGGGCAACGCAGTACCGAGAAGATGGTGCCGACCGGAGCGTTGATGTCGATGTTCGACGAGCCGTCCAGTGGGTCGAACACCAGCAGGTAGGCGCCTTTCGGGTATTTGCCCGGGATCTGGTAGGCATTGTCCATTTCTTCGGACGCCATGCCGGCCAGGTGACCGCCCCATTCGTTGGCTTCGAGCAGGATCTCGTTCGACAGCACGTCGAGCTTCTTCTGCACTTCGCCTTGGACGTTTTCAGTGCCCATGCTGCCCAGAACACCACCCAGGGCGCCTTTGGACACGGCGTGGCTGATCTCTTTGCAAGCACGCGCCACCACTTCGATCAGGAAGCGCAGATCGGCAGGAGTGTTATTGCTGCGGGTCTGCTCAATCAAATAGCGACTCAGGGTAACGCGGGACATGGACGGCTCCGGTGGAATGGGGGGCTAAAAACCCGCGCAGTTTACAGGGAGTCTGAAAACGTAGCGAGCGATGACGCCCGGTAACGTGCATTGGGGCGCAATTGCTTGTATCAGACGTGATCGGGTCGAGAGAGTTCAGGTACCGGATTGAGCGTAGTTCGAAACGGGACGGGTGGTGCGTGCGGATCCGCGACCGATCTGAAACTATTGGTGGTCGATCGGCCGCCTTCGCGAGCAAGCCCGCTCCCACAGTTGACCGAGTAGCCCTGCTGGACGCGATCAATGTGGGAGCGGGCTTGCTCGCGAATGGCGCGCAGCGCCAGCCATGCTCAGGAATTGGTCGGCGGCTTGCGCAACAGGCTCGCCGCCATCGCCCCGAGGAACACCACACTCACCAGCAACACCGCCCACAGGCCGATCTTCTTCCAGTTGGTCTCGGCTACCGCCGTCGTGGTTGCCGGCGTAGCCTGTGTGGCAATCACTTCACCCTGCACCGTTGCCTTGCCCAGCGCCGCGAGTTTTTCCGGTTTGAAATCCGGAATCAGCGTGCTCAGCGGCAGGTTCGCGGTTTTCACCGTCGGATTGCCCAGCGCCAGGCTGTAAGGCCCGTCACCCCGTGCGAGGAAAATCACCTGGGTCGCCCGCACCGCGTACTTCAGGCTCGGTGCCTGCTCACCCAGACCGCCGCCACGCTCATCCACGCTCAATTTCAGCTGCTGCACAGTCTGCCCGTACAACTGCAATTCGTTCTGCACCACGTCCTGACCGTTCTGGGTCAGGCGATACAGCAAACCGTTGCTCAACGTCTGCCACGGCAGGCTGCTTTCGCGGCGGCCCGCGAGTGTGACCGGAGCCAGACTGTTCGGCTGTTTCAGCTCGACTTGCACCCGCTCGACATTCAGGCCCATCGGCAATTGCCAGGTGTACTCGCCGGGCTTGGTGCTACTGCCCGCCAGCGCTTGCGACCAGACCAACGGCAGCGGCACGTTGCGTGGATCGCTGCTTTTCAGTTGAGCGGACGTGAGGATGGGCGCCGAGGTTGGCGCATCCCACAGCAGACGCAGATAGCGCGCCGATTGCCCCGGCAGCGTCACTTCGTGCTGTTCGATGCGTTCGTCGGAAAAGGTCAGGCGCGCCACCTGCCCCTCACCCCACGCCTGCCAATGCTGCAAGTCATCACTGGCCTCGATGCTGAAGCGCTGGAAGCCGTCACGCTCGCTGGTCCAGTCAAGAATCAACTGCTGCAGCGGCGCCTTGATCGCACTGGCATCGAGCAACCAGCCACGCAGCACTTCTTCGCCGGCCTCCAGCTGAGTCGACGGCTGCACTTCAACCAATGTGCCGGTGGTGGTCGATTGCACGCGCACGTTCGGCGCACGCTCACTGGCATCGGCGGCGTTGTACAGCGGGAACCACTTCACCTCATGCAACTGACCGTCGTCGCGAGTCTGCGCCGATTCCCGAGCCAGGGCATAGGCCTGCGGTTCGCCGGCGGCGTTGAACACGCGCAGATCACTGAGATCGGTTTGGCGTGCCTGCAATTGCGCGCTCAGTGGCAGGTCGAGGCGATACCACGGGCCGTTGCCACTCACCGCCAGCGGCACCTGCGTGGCGAAGTCCGCCGGTTTTTCCTGCGCGCCAGCAGCCATCACCACGCCCAACGCCAACCACCCCAGACTCAGCATGCGACTCAAGATGAAACTCCTTCGGTATCCGGCACGGGTTTGTCCGCCACCGGTTCGGCTTCGACACGTTTCGGTGGCAGCGGTGCGAAATAGCCCACCACCAGCAGCAACACGCCGACGCCGATAAACGAGACGATCCGGGCCAGTCCGCCACGGTTGCTCAATTCGACAAAAATCAGTTTGGCCACCACCAGCGCAATCAACGCCGCGCCGATCAGCCACACTTCGCGCCGGTGACGCAGGTGTCCGCCGATCATCAGCCCCAACGCCATCAAGGTCCAGACGATGGACAACCCGGCCTGCACCAGCATCGATTCGAGCAGCAGATCCAGCTCGAACGGAATGCCCGCCCAATGGTGCGCGGCGCGGGTCACCAACGCGGTACAGAAGGCGAATAGGGAGACCCCGGCGACCAGTTGCGTGGCGTACTCGGCGTAATCCTTGCGCAGGGCAAACTGCGTCACCGCATGACGCGACCACACGTACACCCCGAACAAGGCGAACAGCAGGCCCAATTCCAACGGGTTGATCAGCGGCACGTACGGCAGCGGTTCGGCGTTACCGTCGCTGACGCCGTTGGCCAGCCAGAACCACGCCAGCATCAGCACTGCCAGCGGCGCGGCGGCGTACAAACGATATTCCCGCGGGAATGCCGCCATCGGCCATGGCCAGCTGCGCGGAGCCGCCGCCAACAGCAGATACAGGCTCGGCAGGATCGCCCAGCCCAGCCAGCGCCACGCGTTGTATTGCTCGGACAACAGCAGCAGACCGTAGCGCAGCTCCAGCGCCAGTACGCCGATCAGCAGCCAGCAACCCAGCACGTGCGCCGTGCTCAAGGCGCGTGCCGGTAGCATCGGCGCCAGACGCCGCAGGCTGAAGAAATGCACGGCGAACACCAATACCCACGCCAGCCAACCGAAATTCGCCGCTGGGTGATAACGCGCATGCCACGCCGCCAGCAACACCAGCCCCGCCGCCGGGATCAGCAAGGTGCAGAGCAGGCCCAGCGCCGGCCATTTCAGGCGCAGCGCCAACAATGTCCACAGCGCCACACTCAGCGCGGCAATCAGCAGCAACAGCGTCGCCTGCAGATTCAGCGGCGCAAAACGCAGCACCTCACTGACCCACGCCAACGCCCACCAACCGGCGCTCCACACCAGCAGCACTTCGGACAGGCGTTGCAAACTCAGCGCATCGAAGGCCGAGGCATGATTGCCCAGTTGCAGACGCCAGGCACCGACCAGCGCGGCCAGCCCCAATACCAGCGGCGTCCAGAAACCGCCATGGGCCAACGGCCGCAGTCCTTCGCTGGACAGCGGCCCGAGCAACTCGGGGCCGGCCAACAAGAACGCCGCGCCACCGATCAACTGCAACAACAGCCCAAAGACAAAACTCACGCGCTGTTTGAGGTAGAGGCTGAGCCAGATGATCAACAGACCGCTCGCCGCCCACACCGCACTCGCGGTTTGCCACGGCAGCACGAACAGCACCGCCAGATTGATCACCACCAACCCCGCCAGCAACACCACCGACAACCCGCGCAGCAGCCGCACATCGCCGCGCACCATCTCGTCGCGCGCCGCCAGCAGCATCCCGCCGATCAACGCCACACCGATCACCGATGCGCTGAGCAAACCGCTCCACCCGGCGCTGAACACGGCCGCCGAATCCTCACCTGCACCTTGCAGGCGCAACAGGAACAACGCACCACCGAGCAACTGCACGGCGAACGCGGTGAACAGGAACGTGCGCGATTGCAGGCGCAGGCCGACAAACAGGGTCACCAGTCCGGCCAAGGCCCAACTGATCGCTGTCGCCTGAACCAGGAAAAACAGCGGCGCCAACAGGTACAGGAAGGTCAGACCCAGCGCCGCCAGCACCGGCAAGCCCTGGCGCTCCCACGGCGAAGCCTGTTCCGCCGAGGCTTTGCGCAATTGATAGAAACTGAACAGCAGCGCGATGCCGAGCATCAATGCGCCCAACGGTGCGCCGTCGAGCAGGCTGCTTTCACCAACTCGCAACTGACTGAGAAAGGCCAGCGCCGACCCCAGTTGCAGCAGCAGGGCAAACGCTCGGGCGAACGGCCGATGCTGACGCAGGCCGAGCCAGAAAATCCCCGCGCCCTCCACTGCCCACGCCGCCGAAGTCCAGCGCGCATCGAGGCCCAGCGGGATCGCCAGACTGGCGAAAATCACCCCCAGCGCCAGACAGGTTTCACCCAGCAACAAGGCGCGGCCGCCCATCAACACCCGGGCCAGGCCCATGTAGATCACGCCCAGTGCGAGTGCGCTGAACGCGGCGGCGAACTCCAGGTGCTGCACCAGCGCAAACTGCAAGCCGAAGCCCACGATCGGCGGGCCGAACAGCATCGTGCCGTCGACGTAGTCGCCTTTGCGCGCCGACCAGTGCAGCAGCGCCTCGCGATCGCCGTCCGCCGGCGCATCGGGCATGTCGAGCAACTTACGTCGGGCGAACAACAGGCCGATGCCCAGGTACATCAGGAAGAACAGAATCAGGAACGGCTCGGTGCTCCACAGCAGCTCGGGCGCATAGGAGCGCAGGCCCCAGGCGAAGCCGATACCGAACGTGCCGACGAACCCGATCAGGTTAAGCAGGCGCCAGGCCTTGAACCAGGCAATGGCGAGAATGCCGGCATTGAGCAACGCGAAATAGCTGAACAGCGCGACATGGTTGCCCTCCCCGGTCGAGGTCAGGATCGGCGCGGCGAAACCGCCCAATGCTGCAGCCGCCGCCAGCCCCAGCGCATCCTGAGTGATGGCGAGAATCGCCGAGAACACCGTGACCGCCACCAGCAAACCCAGCGCGGCGGACGGATCGAGCAACGGATGCAGACGCATCGCCGCAAACACCGTCAGGTACAGCACCGCGATCCCGGTGCCCTGCAAGATCAGTGCATAGCTGTTGTTGCGTGTGCGCAGCCACCAGCCCAGCGCCAGCAGGGCCAACGCCGCCGCCGCAACACCGGCGTAACGCAATTCGATCGGCACCACCATGCCTTCGGTGGCGTAGCGCAACAGGAAGGCCAGACCGAAAAACAGCAGCACCACACCGACCCGCAGCACGGTGTTGCCGCCGAACAGCCAGTTGCGAGCAGCATTGATGCCACGCTCGATCAGGTTCGGGCCACGAGGTTCGGCAGGCTGTGCCGGCGCTGCTGGCTCGTCGGTAACAGCATCCAGACGCCAGACATCCGCCGGCAGCGGCTGGCTGGTTTCGCTGGCAACGGTAGACATCGGTTCGAGTTCGGGTGGCAGTTCCCAGACCAGCTCCGGCGTGGGGGAGGATGATTGTTCGGCGACGATGATCGGCTCAACGATGGCGTCCGGCATCGGCGCCACGCTCGGCGGTGTGGTGCGCACGCTGGCACCTTCAAGCAGAAACAGACGCTGCTCGACGGCTTGCAGGGCGACCTTGGCCTGTTCCAGTTGACGCTGTTGGTCGGTGGCCTGCGAGCCAAGACGGGCGATACGCAGCGTTTGCCCGATCGCCAGCCCGAGCAGTGCACCGAGCAGCGCGGCACTGAACGACTCATCGAGCAGCCAGCCGAGCAGCAGCCCGATCAACATGAACATCCATTGCATGGTCGATATCCCTAAGCAGCCCCGAGGCGGGGCAATCCCGACAGTTGCTTCAGTCTAGGCAAAATCCAATGTGGGAGCGGGCTTGCTCGCGAAGGCGTTGTGTCAGTCGATATCCGGTTGACTGATACAACGCCTTCGCGAGCAAGCCCGCTCCCACAAGGGGTCTTATGCTGACTGACACATTCGGTAAACCGGCGCTCAGTATATCGATCCGGCCCAACAAACGTTGGGCCTTACGCACATTTGTTGCAGAAAATCACTCCAGTGCCTTCCAGATATCCGTGGCGTACTCGCGAATCGTCCGGTCGGACGAGAACCAGCCCATCCGCGCCGTGTTGAGCACCGCCGAACGCCACCAGTTGTTGGAATCGTGCCAGTGCGCATCGACGCGTTTTTGCGCTTCCCAATAGGAATCGAAGTCGGCGCAGACCAGGAAGCGGTCGTAGTCCACCAGCGAATCGATCAATCCGGTGTAACGCGACGTGTCATCTGGCGAGAACACGCCACTGCGGATCGCTTGCAGCACGTCGCTCAAACGATGCGACGCGGCGATGTCCGGCGCGGCGCTGAACTCGTGGTTCTGCTTGCGCGCTTCAACCTGCTGAGCGCTGAGGCCGAAGATGAACATGTGCTCGGCACCGATACGCTCGCACATTTCCACGTTGGCGCCATCGAGGGTGCCGATGGTCAGCGCACCGTTGAGGCCGAACTTCATGTTACTGGTGCCCGAGGCTTCGAACCCGGCCGTGGAAATCTGCTCGGACAAGTCCGCCGCCGGAATGATGCTCTCCGCCAGGCTGACGTTGTAGTTGGGCAGGAACACCACTTTCAGCAAGCCGCGTACGGTCGGGTCGTTGTTCACCACCCGGGCGATGTCGTTGGTCAGTTTGATGATCAGTTTGGCCTGGTGATAACTGGCCGCCGCTTTACCGGCGAAGATTTTCACCCGAGGTACCCAGTCGACTTCAGGCTCGGCGCGGATTGCCTGATACAGCGCCACGGTGTGCATCAGGTTGAGCAACTGGCGCTTGTATTCGTGGATCCGCTTGACCTGCACGTCGAACATCGCCGCCGGATTGACCGCGATCCCCAGCCGCTCGTGAATCAGATAGGCCAAGGCCTTTTTGCTGTGCAGGCGCTGTTCGGCGAAGGCTTTGCGGAAGGCGGGTTGCTCGGCGAACGGTTCGAGATCGAGCAAGCGTTCTTCCGGGTTATCCAGCACCTCCGGGCCGAGGGAGTCGACCAGCATCGAGGTCAGCTCGGAGTTGGCCTGGAACAGCCAACGGCGGAAGGTGATGCCGTTGGTTTTGTTGTTGATCCGTTCCGGGTAGAGCTTGTGCAGTTCGGCGAATACTGTCTTGCGCATCAACTGCGTGTGCAGCCCGGACACGCCGTTGACGCTGTGCGAACCGAGGAACGCGAGGTTGCCCATGCGCACCCGGCGACCGTTGTCCTCTTCGATCAGCGACACCGCGCGCAGCACGTCGAAATCGTGAATCCCTTTGGCCCGCAGCGAGTCGATGTGCTGGGCGTTGATCAGATAAATGATCTGCATGTGCCGCGGCAGCATGCGCTCCATCAGGCCGACCGGCCAGGTTTCCAGCGCTTCGGGCAACAGCGTGTGGTTGGTGTACGACAAGGTATCGACGGTGACTTGCCACGCCGCATCCCAGGCCACGTCGTAGACGTCGACCAGTTGCCGCATCAATTCAGCAACGGCAATCGAAGGGTGGGTGTCGTTGAGCTGGATCGCCGCGTGATCGCCCAGGGTCAGCACCGAGGTGTGCATGTTGCGATGGCGACGCAGCAAATCCTGCAAGGAAGCGGCGACGAAGAAGTATTCCTGGCGCAGGCGCAGTTCCTGCCCGGCCTCAGTGCTGTCTGCCGGGTAAAGCACGCGAGAAATACTTTCAGCGCGGGCGACTTCGGCGACGGCACCCAGGTGGTCACCGGCGTTGAAGCGCTCCAGGTGCAGATCTTCCATGGCTCGCGCACGCCACAGCCGCAGGGTGTTGACGCTCGCCCCGCGCCAGCCGACCACTGGCGTGTCATAGGCAATCGCGCGCACGGTTTCCGCAGGCGACCAGACCTGTTTGGTCTTGCCGCTGGCATCGGTGACGGTTTCGACGCTGCCGCCGAAGCCGATCGAGTACACCACTTCCGGACGTTCGAACTCCCACGGGTTGCCGAAATCCAGCCAGTGCTCGGTCTGCTCCTGCTGCCAACCATCGACGATGGCCTGCCGGAACAGTCCATGCTCGTAGCGAATGCCGTAGCCGTGCCCGGCGATGCCGAGGGTCGACATGCTTTCCATGAAGCACGCCGCCAGACGTCCGAGGCCGCCGTTGCCGAGTGCCGCGTCAGGTTCCAGCAGGCGGATGCGTTCGAGATCGACGCCCAGTTCGGTCAGCGCTTCACGCGCGACGTCGAGCAGGCCGAGATTGCTCAGGCTGTCGTAGAGCAAACGACCGATGAGAAATTCCAGCGAGAGGTAATACACCCGTTTCTGGCCTTTGCGATAGATCTGCCGGGTGTGGTCCATCCAGTGTTCGACCATGTGGTCGCGCGCCGCCAGGGCAATGGCTTCGAACCAGTCATGGTCGAAGGCGTGATCCGGGTCTTTACCCACTGCATAGGTGAGCTTGGTCAGGACGGCATCGCGGAATGCGGCCACCTCTGCTTCGCGAACTAGTGGTTCTTGAGTCATCGATAGGACCTCGAGCGAGCGGGGAATTGTCTGAGCCTAGACGGTCTGACCGACGGTAGAGGCGCTGGTTCGGCAGTTTTTCCGAAGTCGGTGAGATAGCCCGGCATTACCTTGGCGAGTGGGCTAATGAATGCAGGGGCCGTGCCGGACTGAATGACATTTGCGCGGCATTTGCAAAAATCTGGCGAAAGGTTGTTCAAAAATCCACCAGTCCCGGTATGATCGCGCGCCCTGATGCACACGCCTGGTAATTCCCGATGATGAAGCCCAACCTGATTGCCGCCGCCGAGATCGACCGTCTCGATACGTGGGCCAAATATTCGGCCCCGATGTGCGGCTCTTGTGTCTCCAGCTGCTGCACCCTGCCGGTCGAGGTCAAGATCAAGGACCTGGTACGCATCGGCGTGGTTGACGAGTTCGAACTGGGTGATCCGCCGAAGAACATCGCCAAGCGCCTGCAAAAGGAAGGGCTGGTCGAGCGCTTCAACCAGAAGTCGGGGATCTTCACCCTGCAGCGTATGAGCAACAACGATTGCTACTACCTGGATCGTAAGAGCCGCCTGTGCACCATTTATGACAAACGCCCGGACACTTGCCGCAACCACCCGAAAATCGGCCCGCGGCCGGGGTATTGCGCGTACAAGCCGAAAGAAGTCGAGCGGGTGCAGAATTTCCGCGCGATTGAGAAGTTCTAAAAGCTTACCCTCTCCCCAGCCCTCTCCCGGAGGGAGAGGGGGCCGACCGAGGTGTCTGGCGCCATACATCGACCTGAAACACCCAGTCGATTATGGATTCGATAAAGCCCCACCAAATCGATTATGGATTCAGCAGAATTCTTGCAAGTCGGTGCATCTCACGAATATCCCCCATTCAGTCCCCTCTCCCTCCGGGAGAGGGCTAGGGTGAGGGGCTTTTGATCTTCAAGGCTCAATCGACATTTCCCCCAGACAAACAAAAACGCCCCCGGTCTCGCGACCGGGGGCGTTTTTTTTTCAGCCTGGGCTAAATCTTATGCCTTGGCTTTCTTGGCAGCGCGGGTACGCTCGCTTTCGTCCAGGATCTTCTTGCGAAGACGGATGGACTTAGGCGTGACTTCGCACAGCTCGTCTTCCTGGATGTATTCCAGAGCCTGTTCCAGAGTGAAGCGAACAGGTGGTACCAGAGCGATGGTTTCGTCTTTACCCGAAGCACGCATGTTGTCGAGCTTCTTGCCTTTGGTAGGGTTCACACCCAGGTCGTTGTCGCGGCTGTTCTGACCAACGATCTGACCGTTGTAGATCTCCTGGCCGTGTTCTACGAACAGCTTGCCACGAGCCTGCAGGGTTTCCAGCGAGTAGGTCAGGGCCTTGCCGGTTTCAACCGAAACCAGAACGCCGTTCTGACGGCCGGACATGTGGCCCGACTTCACTGGAGCGTAACGATCGAAGATCGAGGTCAGGATGCCAGCACCGTTGGTCAGGGTCAGGAACTGGTTACGGAAACCGATCAGACCGCGAGCAGGGATGTTGTATTCCAGACGAACACGGCCCTTGCCATCCGGCACCATGTTGCTCAGGTCGCCCTTACGCAGACCCATCTCTTCCATGACCTTGCCCTGCGATTCTTCAGGGATGTCGATGGTGACGTTTTCGAACGGTTCCTGCTTCACGCCGTCAACTTCACGGATGATCACTTCAGGACGGCCCAGGGCCAGCTCGAAGCCTTCGCGACGCATGGTTTCGATCAGTACCGAGAGGTGCAGCTCACCACGGCCGGAAACCTTGAACTTGTCAGCCGAGTCGCCTTCTTCAACGCGCAGTGCAACGTTGTACAGCAGCTCTTTGTCCAGACGATCCTTGATGTTACGGGAGGTCACGAACTTGCCTTCTTTACCGCAGAATGGCGAATCGTTTACCTGGAAGGTCATGGAAACGGTTGGCTCGTCAACGGTCAGCGGCTTCATCGCCTCGACGGTGTTGATGTCGCACAGGGTGTCGGAGATGAACAGCTCGTCGAAGCCGCTGATGCAGACGATGTCGCCGGCTGCTGCTTCTTCAACGTCAATACGGTGCAGACCGTGGTGACCCATCAGCTTCAGGATACGACCGTTGCGGCGCTTGCCGTCGGCGCTGATCGCGACAACCGGGGTGTTCGGCTTGACGCGACCACGAGCGATACGGCCAACACCGATAACACCCAGGAAGCTGTTGTAGTCCAGAGCGGAGATCTGCATCTGGAACGGACCGTCACGGTCAACGGCCGGAGGCGGAACGTGGTCGACAACTGCCTGGTACAGCGCAGTCATGTCTTCGCCCATGGCGGTGTGATCCAGACCGGCGATGCCGTTCAGGGCCGAAGCGTAAACAACCTGGAAGTCCAGTTGTTCTTCGGTAGCACCGAGGTTGTCGAACAGGTCGAAGATCTGGTCCAGAACCCAGTCCGGACGCGCGCCTGGACGGTCAACCTTGTTGATGACCACGATTGGACGCAGGCCGGCTTCGAACGCCTTCTTGGTCACGAAACGGGTTTGCGGCATAGGGCCGTCTTGAGCGTCAACCAGCAGCAGAACGGAGTCAACCATCGACATTACGCGTTCTACTTCGCCGCCGAAGTCGGCGTGGCCCGGGGTGTCCACGATGTTGATGTGGTAGCCGTTCCAGTTGATGGCGGTGTTTTTCGCCAGAATGGTAATACCGCGCTCTTTTTCCTGGTCGTTGGAGTCCATCACGCGCTCGTCGTTGAGCTCGTTGCGCTCCAGAGTGCCGGATTGACGCAGGAGTTTGTCTACCAGGGTGGTCTTACCATGGTCAACGTGGGCAATGATGGCGATGTTACGTAGATTTTCGATCACTTGTGTATCTCGATCAGAGGATTCGGTTTGCTGACAAGTCTTGGCAGCGATTAACAGTAGTGTCCGGCATGGCCGTTACAGCTTGACGGCGGTGTCGGGGGGCCGGTGACGCAGGCCACAGGCAAACAGCCCCGGGCACTTAGCTCGGTCGATAAACGCGCACATTGGCATGCCCCTCACTGAGCAAATGGTGAGCATGCAGGCGACTCATCACGCCTTTGTCGCAATACAGCAGGTACTGGCGAGTCGGATCCAGCTCCTTGAAACGAGCGTTCACTGCGTAGAACGGCATCGTCTGTACTTCTATGCCGGCAAGTTCCAGCGGGTCATCCTCGGCCGCATCCGGGTGACGGATGTCGATAACGATCTGACCGGCCAGCGCTTCGCCGACTTCTTCGATCTGCAAGTCCTGGCCCAATTCGTCGATCACTCGATCGATCGGCACCAGTTTGGCGTTTTCGAGCGCACGCTCGAGAACCGCCATGTCGAATTCTTTCTCTTCGTGCTCAACACGGTGGCGCTTGGCGGCAGTCTTCGGATTGACCGAGATGACCCCGCAGTACTCCGGCATGTGCCGGGCGAAATCGGCGGTGCCGATCTCGTTGGCCGTGTCGATGATGTCCTGCTTGTGCGCAACGATCAGTGGGCGCAGGACCAGTTTGTCGGTCACGCAGTCGATCACCGACAGGTTCGGCAGCGTCTGGCTCGATACCTGGGAGATCGCTTCGCCGGTGACCAGCGCGTCGATGTGCAGCCGGTCGGCGATGGCCGACGATGCGCGCAACATCATACGCTTCAATACGACGCCCATATGACTGTTATCGACTTTGCCGAGAATTTCGCCCAACACTTCTTCGAACGGAACACTGACAAATAGCACGCGTTGCGAGCTGCCGTACTTCTTCCAGATGAAATGCGCGACTTCCATCACGCCCAATTCGTGGGCACGCCCGCCGAGATTGAAGAAGCAGAAATGCGCCATCAGGCCGCGACGCATGATCTGGTAAGCGGCAACCGTCGAGTCAAAGCCGCCGGACATCAGTACCAGCGTCTGCTCCAGGGCGCCGAGCGGGTAACCGCCGATGCCGTTGTGCTGGCTGTGGATGACAAACAACCGTTGGTCGCGAACTTCGATGCGAACTTCGATTTCCGGGTCTTTGAGGTCGATTCCGGCCGCACCGCACTCACGACGCAGCTTGCTGCCAACGTATTTTTCGACGTCCATCGAGCTGAACGGATGCTTGCCGGCACGCTTGCAGCGCACCGAGAAAATCTTCCCGGCCAGTACATCGCCGTAGTGCTGTTTGCACTTCTCGGTGATGTCATCGAAGTCGCCCAGCGGGTATTCGTCGATCTGCAGAAAGTGCGCGACGCCGGGAGTACAAGTGAGGCGCTCGCCCATCTCTTTCAAGGCTTTGGGGTCGGTAACGCGGGTTTCCAGCTCGAGATTGTCCCACACACCGTTCACCACCACGGCCGGGTCCAGATCGCGGAGCACGGCGCGGATGTTCTTGGCCAGCTGGCGGATGAAACGCATCCGGACAGGGCGGCTTTTGATGGTGATCTCGGGGAAGACTTTTACGATTAGTTTCATGAAAACAGCGCGCGCAGGGCCAGCCGAAAAAGGGGGGCGCGGATTATAGCGGAAATTGCTCAAGGTTTAACCAGTTAATATGCAGAAGGTTTCACTTGCACCAAAACAGGTCATTTCTGATTTGAGGCGCTACATTAAGGGGCGAGATTTTCACCTTTATGGCGCTTTGCAGCGCTCAAAGCGTGAAATTGGGGCAAAAAACCCATGCTGGGGCACTGGCATGCAATTTGCTCCCTTGTGAGGCAGGTTGCCTTGGCAGAGTATCTGCGCCGGCATCACCCATATTAAGGGCATCCACTACCAAGCCCTAAGCCACCCGGAGGACACTATGTCGAAGTCGGTTCAACTCATCAAAGATCATGACGTCAAGTGGATTGATCTGCGCTTCACGGACACCAAAGGCACTCAGCACCACGTGACCATGCCGGCTCGCGATGCGCTGGAAGACGACTTCTTCGAAGTCGGCAAGATGTTCGACGGTTCCTCCATCGCTGGCTGGAAAGGCATCGAAGCCTCCGACATGATCCTGCTGCCGGACGACGATACTGCCGTTCTCGATCCGTTCACCGAAGACGCAACCCTGATCCTGGTTTGCGACATCATCGAACCGTCGACCATGCAAGGTTACGATCGCGACCCGCGCGCCATCGCTCACCGCGCCGAGGAATACCTGAAGACCACCGGTATCGGTGACACCGTCTTCGCCGGTCCCGAGCCAGAATTCTTCATCTTCGACGAAGTGAAGTTCAAGTCCGACATCTCCGGCTCGATGTTCAAGATCTACTCCGAACAAGGCTCGTGGATGTCCGACCAGGACATCGAAGGCGGCAACAAAGGCCACCGTCCTGGCATCAAAGGCGGCTACTTCCCGGTTCCGCCGTTCGACCACGACCACGAAATCCGTACTGCCATGTGCAACGCACTGGAAGAGATGGGCCAGACCGTTGAAGTTCACCACCACGAAGTGGCGACTGCCGGTCAGAACGAAATCGGTGTCAAGTTCAACACCCTGGTGAAGAAAGCTGACGAAGTTCAGACTCTGAAATACGTTGTCCACAACGTTGCCGACGCTTACGGCCGCACTGCGACCTTCATGCCGAAGCCACTGTACGGCGACAACGGCTCGGGCATGCACGTACACATGTCCATCGCCAAAGACGGCAAGAACACCTTCGCTGGCGAAGGCTATGCCGGCCTGTCCGAAACCGCCCTGTACTTCATCGGCGGTATCATCAAGCACGGTAAGGCCCTGAACGGCTTCACCAACCCGGCTACCAACTCCTACAAGCGTCTGGTGCCAGGTTTCGAAGCGCCGGTAATGCTGGCCTACTCGGCCCGCAACCGTTCCGCCTCGATCCGTATTCCTTACGTCAACAGCCCACGCGGCCGTCGTATCGAAGCACGCTTCCCGGATCCGGCTGCCAACCCGTACCTGGCTTTCGCAGCACTGCTGATGGCCGGTCTGGACGGTATCCAGAACAAGATCCACCCAGGCGATGCCGCTGACAAAAACCTGTACGACCTGCCGCCTGAAGAGGCGAAAGAGATCCCACAAGTTTGCGGCAGCCTGAAAGAAGCCCTGGAAGAGCTGGACAAGGGCCGTGCGTTCCTGACCAAGGGCGGCGTGTTCTCCGACGACTTCATCGACGCTTACATCGCGCTGAAATCCGAAGAAGAAATCAAGGTCCGCACCTTCGTACACCCACTGGAATATGAGCTGTACTACAGCTGCTGATCCAGTAGCGCCGCGCTACGCGGCGTGACAAAAAGAGGCCTCCTTCGGGAGGCCTTTTTATTGCCCACGATTTATGAAACTACGCAAAACCCCTGTGGGAGCGGGCTTGCTCGCGAAGGCGTCGTGTCAGCCACCATCACCTTCAATGACCGACCGCATTCGCGAGCAAGCCCGCTCCCACAGGGAATTTCTGGCGTCTGAATGATCTCCGGATATGTCCCGGGTTGGGCCAACCGCCGCACCTGGCCTATGCTGCACCCCATCGCTTTCTTTCCCGGTCGATTTCATGGGTCGCACCTTTCTCTACATCCTGCTGCTGATCGCCCTGCCCGCCGCCGCGCAGATCTACAAGTACACCGATGCCAATGGCAACACGGTTTACAGCGATCACTCGCCGGACGGTGTTCAGGCGCAGCCGGTCGAGTTGCCGCCACTCAACCGCGTCGAGCCACAGGCACCGAGCGCGCCAGCGCCTTCAAGCACCGACACACGCCCCGCGGCACGCAGTGCCTACGAGGTGCTGGAGCTGACCGGCCTGCCCAGCGAAGAAGCGCTGCGCGCCAACAACGGCACCTTCACTGTCAATGTGCTGATCAAGCCGCGCCTGCAGGCACCGCACCAATTAAGGCTGATCCTGGACGACGCGCCTTACGGCCAGCCGAGCAACGTACCGATCCTGCAACTGGTGAATGTCGATCGTGGCGAGCATCGTCTCGCGGTGCAGGTGATCGACGGCGAAGCGATCATCCAGCAGAGCCCGGCGGTGGTGTTCACCGTACAGCGGGTGCACAAGCCGTGAGAATTTTCTGGCTGATCCTGTGCCTGTTCGCCCTGCCCGTTTCGGCAGAGGTCTTCACCTATGTCGACGCGCAGGGCAATCGCGTCTACACCGACCAGCCGCGCGGCAACGCCAAGCGCGTACCTATCGCCACCAGCAATCGCATGTCAGCCAACCCTACGGCTGCTGTACCAATCAGCACTGCGAAAAAGGTCGCGGAACAACCACCGTTTCACTACGACATGCTGCGCATCCTGATCCCCGAGCCGGATGCGACCCTTCGCAGCAGCGCGGGCGAGGTGATCGTCAGTGTCACCAGCGAACCTGGCTTACAGCAGGGCCATCGCTATCGCCTGCTGCTGGACGGCCAGGCCACTGGCGAGCCGGGACTGAGTCCGGTATTCCCGCTGAGCAACATCGACCGCGGCAGTCACAACCTGTCGGTGGAAATCCTTGATGAGCAGGGTCGCACTGTCGAGCGCACCGCCAACCAGCCGTTCCACATGCTGCGCATCTCGCTGGCGCAGAAACGCCAGGTCAAACCCTGCGTCAGCGAGGACTACGGCGTGCGCCCGGAATGTCCGCTGAAAGACAAACCCGCCGAAGAAAAAAATCCCTTCCTGCGCTTCTTCTAACGCCATTCAGCTTTACGCACTATATTGGTGCAATAGGCTGCACCGTACCCAGATTCCAACCCATTTTGGTTCGAAACTTCCCGTTCGAGCTGGCATCCTGCCACGCAAACGAGCGTCAAACGCCTGTTTCACGGGTTGAACGCTTCTTTTCGGAGCCTTGGTTTGGTTTTTGCATTTTCCGTTTAACGACGCCTGCTTCTTGCGCACGCTCCGCCCCCAAAAGAGGCTCCGATGACTATTAGCGACGCAATCCACCGTTTGCTGCTCGACAACCTGACCACCGCCACCATCCTGCTCGACGCCGAACTGCGCCTCGAATACATGAACCCGGCGGCCGAGATGCTGCTGGCCATCAGCGGTCAGCGCAGCCATGGGCAGTTCATCAGCGAGTTGTTCACCGAGTCCACCGAGGCGCTCAACTCGCTGCGTCAGGCGGTCGAACAGGCACACCCTTTCACCAAGCGCGAAGCGATGCTCACTGCCCTCACCGGCCAGACCCTGACCGTGGACTACGCAGTGACGCCGATCCTCAGCAACGGCGCGACCATGCTTTTGCTTGAGGTGCACCCACGTGATCGCCTGCTGCGGATCACCAAGGAAGAGGCGCAACTGTCCAAGCAGGAAACCAGCAAAATGCTGGTGCGTGGTCTCGCCCACGAGATCAAGAACCCGCTCGGCGGCATCCGTGGCGCCGCGCAGTTGCTGGCCCGCGAATTGCCGGAAGACAGCCTGCGCGACTACACCAACGTGATCATTGAAGAGGCCGACCGTCTGCGCAATCTGGTCGACCGCATGCTCGGCTCGAACAAGCTGCCGTCGCTGGCGTTGTGCAACGTTCACGAAGTGCTCGAACGCGTCTGCCAACTGGTCGAAGCGGAAAGCCAGGGCTGCATCACCTTGGTGCGCGACTACGACCCGAGCATTCCCGACGTATTGATCGACCGCGAACAAATGATTCAGGCCGTACTGAACATCGTGCGCAACGCCATGCAGGCGATCAGCAGCCAGAACGAGCTGCGTCTGGGCCGCATCAGCCTGCGCACCCGGACCATGCGCCAGTTCACCATCGGCCACGTCCGCCATCGCCTGGTGACCAAAATCGAGATCATCGACAACGGCCCGGGGATCCCTGCAGAACTTCAGGAAACCATCTTCTTTCCCATGGTCAGCGGCCGCCCGGACGGTACCGGGCTGGGCCTGGCCATCACCCAGAACATCATCAGCCAGCACCAGGGCCTGATCGAGTGTGACAGCCACCCCGGCCACACCACGTTCTCGATCTTTCTGCCACTGGAACAAGGAGCCACATCGACATGAGCCGTAGTGAAACCGTGTGGATCGTCGATGACGACCGTTCTATCCGTTGGGTTCTGGAAAAGGCCTTGCAGCAGGAAGGCATGACCACGCAGAGCTTCGACAGCGCCGATGGCGTGATGAGTCGTCTGGCCCGTCAGCAGCCTGATGTGATCATTTCCGACATCCGCATGCCGGGCGCCAGTGGCCTCGACCTGCTGGCACGTATCCGCGAACAGCACCCACGGCTGCCAGTGATCATCATGACCGCGCACTCCGACCTCGACAGCGCCGTTGCGTCTTATCAGGGCGGCGCTTTCGAATACCTGCCGAAGCCGTTCGACGTCGACGAGGCGGTATCGCTGGTCAAGCGCGCCAATCAGCATGCGCAAGAGCAGCAAGGCCTGGAAGTGGTGCCGGCGCTGACCCGCACTCCGGAAATCATCGGCGAAGCGCCGGCGATGCAGGAGGTGTTTCGCGCCATCGGCCGCTTGAGCCACTCCAACATCACCGTGCTGATCAACGGCGAATCCGGCACCGGTAAAGAACTGGTGGCCCACGCCCTGCACCGCCACAGCCCGCGCGCGGCCTCGCCGTTCATCGCGCTGAACATGGCGGCGATCCCCAAGGACCTGATGGAATCCGAGCTGTTCGGCCACGAGAAAGGCGCATTCACTGGCGCGGCCAACCTGCGTCGCGGACGCTTCGAACAGGCTGACGGCGGCACGCTGTTCCTCGACGAAATCGGCGACATGCCGGCCGATACCCAGACCCGTTTGCTGCGGGTGCTGGCCGACGGCGAGTTCTATCGCGTTGGCGGGCATGTGCCGGTCAAGGTCGACGTGCGGATCATTGCTGCAACTCACCAGAATCTGGAAACCCTGGTGCATGCCGGGAAATTCCGTGAGGACTTGTTCCACCGCCTCAACGTGATCCGCATCCACATCCCGCGTCTGTCGGACCGTCGCGAAGACATCCCGACCCTGGCCAAGCACTTCCTCAGCCGCGCCGCACAAGAACTGGCGGTGGAGCCGAAGCTGCTCAAGAGCGAGACCGAGGAATACCTGAAGAACCTGCCATGGCCGGGCAACGTGCGGCAGCTGGAGAACACCTGCCGCTGGATCACCGTGATGGCCTCCGGACGCGAAGTGCACATCAGTGACCTGCCACCGGAACTGCTGAGCCTGCCGCAGGACTCGGCGCCAGTGACCAACTGGGAGCAGGCGCTGCGCCAGTGGGCCGATCAAGCGTTGGCCCGTGGCCAGTCGAGCCTGCTCGACAGCGCGGTGCCGGCGTTCGAGCGGATCATGATCGAGACCGCACTGAAGCATACGGCCGGTCGCCGGCGTGATGCGGCGGTATTGCTCGGCTGGGGGCGTAATACCCTGACGCGCAAGATCAAGGAATTGGGGATGAAGGTGGACGGTGGGGATGATGATGAGGGGGATGAGGGCTGATCAACCACGCCCCCTCTGAGAGTGGGTTGCTCACGAAAGCGCTGTTCATGAAACGTATCAGTGACTGACGCGACGCCTTCGCGAGCAAGCCCGCTCCCACAGTGGCCCCGCCGTGCACCAACCTAATGCACTTTGACCCGTGATCGGGCATCGCAGCCGGTGCAAAAACCATCCAGGCAAGACTGAAAAAACCGACCAGTAAAAACTCGAAAGCCCCGATTTATGGGGCTTTCGCGCATCTGAATCTTTTTTCTGTTTCGAAATACTAAAACTGGCACGCGCCCTGCAATAACCCTCACAGGTGATTCGATTCACCACCCGTTTCGGGGACCTTGGTACAGGCAGGCCGGGGATTCCCCTCTTTACACCGGGTTCAAACCGCAACGCGGCGAACCCATCCTTTTGGGATCCTTGGTACAGGCAGGCCGGGGGTTCCCTCTTTACACCGGACCGACGCTCTCAGCGAAGTCCACCCCGTTTTGGGAGCCCTGGTACAGGCAGGCCGGGGATTCCCGCTTTTATTGCTCCCGGAGATGGATCTCCAGCCGCCAGCGGTCATCGACCTTGCTCCCGGCCCACTCCCCTTGCAGCGGCCGCGCCGCCAGCACCGTCAGCAACAACCCACCGTCACTCACGCGCGTTCGCCAGTTCACGTCCTTGCCGTTGAGCTTGAGCTGACCCTTTTGCGCCTTGCCCTCTGCCTGAAACAACAGGGCCACGGTGCCATCGATGATTTCACCGTGCAGCTTCGGTTCGTTGTTGAACCACACCACCAGGCCGTCACCGGTCACGTCGACCTGCTGCAGCACGCTGGGGTCCGGCGTGGTCAGGCGACCGATCATCAAACCGACCATCACGCCGACAATCGCCAGCGAACCGATCACCCGCGGGAATAGTTTCGAACGCGGGTCGGCTTGCGGCGTAGAATGCGCGTCATCTTTACCTTCGGAGCCGTGCATGTTTCACGTCATCCTTTTTCAACCAGAAATTCCGCCGAACACCGGCAACGTTATCAGGCTGTGCGCCAACAGCGGCTGCCACCTGCATTTGATCGAACCGCTGGGTTTCGAGATGGACGACAAGCGCTTGCGCCGGGCCGGTCTCGACTACCACGAATATGCCACGTTGCAGCGCCACGCCGACCTCGCCAGTTGCCTGGAAAGCCTCGGCAACCCACGGCTGTTCGCGTTCACCACCAAGGGCTCGCGGCCGTTTCACGACGCCGCGTTCGTCCCGGGCGATGCGTTCATCTTCGGCCCGGAAAGCCGTGGCCTGCCGCCGGAAGTGCTCGACGCCCTGCCCGCCGAACAGCGCCTGCGTCTGCCGATGCGTGAAGGCTGCCGCAGCCTGAACCTGTCCAACACCGTGGCGGTGGCCGTGTACGAAGCGTGGCGGCAGAACGACTTCAAATAAGTGCACATAACAAATGTGGGAGCGGGCTTGCTCGCGAAGGCGTCGGATCAGATGACATTGATGTCGCCTGACACTGCGCTTTCGCGAGCAAGCCCGCTCCCACATTGGACTTGCGTCGTCGCTCAGATACTTACTGAACGGTCGGCGTCTCGCCAGCTTCCTGCATGCGCTGCAGTTCTTGTGCGTACAGAGCGTCGAAGTTCACCGGCGCCAGCATCAGGGCCGGGAACGAACCACGGGTCACCAGGCTGTCCAGGGTTTCGCGAGCGTACGGGAACAGGATGTTCGGGCAGAACGCACCCAGAGTATGGCTCATCGAAGCCGCATCGAGGTTCTTGATCAGGAAGATACCGGCCTGTTGCACTTCAGCGATGAAGGCCACTTCGTCGCCGTTTTTCACGGTCACGGACAGGGTCAACACGACTTCGTAGAAATCGCCTTCCAGCTCTTTCTGACGAGTGTTCAGGTCCAGGCCGACGGTCGGGTCCCACTGCTGGCGGAAGATCGCCGGGCTTTTCGGGGCTTCGAAGGACAGATCGCGTACGTAGATGCGCTGCAAGGAGAATTGCGGTGCGGTTTCTTCTTCGCTGGCTGCAGTGTTCTGTTGGTCAGTCATCTCAGATCCTTTCTGATCTTGGGTCTTTTAGGGATTGCTGTACGTGGGTGCAGCCGTTCAGGCCTTGAGCAGCGCGTCGAGCTTGCCGGCGCGCTCCAGGGCATACAAATCATCACAACCGCCGATGTGCTTTTCGCCGATCCAGATCTGCGGCACGGACGTGCGTCCGGCCTTCTGGCTCATGGCAGCACGAATCTGCGGCTTGCCATCGACCTTGATCTCTTCGAAGGCCACACCTTTGTTCACGAGCAATTGCTTGGCTCGCACGCAATAAGGGCAGTAATCGCTGGAGTAGACGATGACTTCGCTCATATCACTTCACCAGCGGCAGGTTGTCGCCTTTCCAGCTGGAAATCCCGCCGGACAGCTTGGCGGCAGTGAAGCCGGACTTCATCAGCTCGCGAGCGTGGGTGCCAGCGGTCTGGCCCAGGGCGTCGACCAGAATGATGGTCTTGGCCTTGTGCTTTTCCAGCTCGCCGGTACGCGCAGCCAGCTTGTCTTGAGGAATGTTGATCGCGCCAACGATATGGCCGGCGGCGTAATCTTTCGCCGGACGGATGTCCACCACCACGCCTGCGTCCTTGTTGACCAGTGCGGTCAGTTCGCCGGTGCTCAGGCTTTTACCGCCGCCCTGCATCGTGTGCGCCAGCAGCAGAGCCAGCAGTACGACGAAGATACCGACAAGAATGTAGTGGTTAGTGGCAAATTCAATCAGGTGAGCAACCATCGAAGGAGGTTCCAGGGCGTTAAAATGTCGGCCAGTATACACAGCCACTATGGTGGGCCAAACCCCGTCCGGCGGTGACGTGGTCGGAACTAAGCATTAAACTCGCCACTCCCTTTTCCATCGCCCTCTTCTTTATTAGCCACGAGTGGATTCCATGACTACCACGCCTAAACCTTTGGTCCTGATGATTCTCGACGGCTTCGGTCACAGTGACAGCCACGAATCCAATGCCGTGTATGCGGCGAAGAAGCCTGTGCTCGATCGTCTGTGGGCCACGGTGCCGAACGGCCTGATCTCGGGCAGCGGCATGGACGTCGGCCTGCCGGACGGCCAGATGGGCAACTCCGAAGTCGGCCACATGAACCTCGGCGCCGGGCGCGTGGTGTATCAGGACTTCACTCGCGTGACCAAAGCGATCCGCGACGGTGAGTTCTTCGACAACCCGACCATCTGCGCTGCCGTGGATAAAGCCGTGGCCGCCGGCAAAGCCGTGCATTTCATGGGTCTGCTGTCCGATGGCGGCGTGCACAGCCACCAGGATCACCTGATCGCCATGGCCGAACTGGCCTTCAAGCGCGGCGCCGAGAAAATCTACCTGCACGCCTTCCTCGACGGTCGCGACACGCCACCGAAAAGCGCCGCGTCGTCAATCGAACTGCTCGACGCGACCTTCCAGGCGCTCGGCAAGGGCCGCATCGCCAGCCTCATCGGTCGCTACTTCGCGATGGACCGTGACAACCGTTGGGACCGCGTATCTCAGGCCTACAACCTGATCGTCGACGGCAACGCCGAATTCAACGCCGCCACCGCTCAGGAAGGCCTCGACGCCGCCTACGCCCGTGGCGAGAGCGACGAATTCGTCAAAGCCACCACCATCGGCGAGCCGGTCAAGGTCGAAGACGGCGACGCCGTGGTGTTCATGAACTTCCGCGCCGATCGTGCCCGCGAGCTGAGCCGAGTATTTGTCGAAGACGATTTCAAGGAATTCGAGCGCGCGCGCCAGCCAAAAGTGCAGTACGTGGGCTTGACCCAATACGCCGCCAGCATTCCAGCCCCTGCAGCCTTTGCTCCGGGCAGCCTGGAAAACGTGCTTGGCGACTACCTGGCAAAAAACGGCAAGACTCAGCTGCGCATCGCCGAAACCGAAAAATACGCGCACGTGACCTTCTTCTTCTCTGGCGGCCGCGAAGAGCCGTTCCCGGGTGAAGAGCGCATCCTGATCCCGTCGCCGAAAGTCGCCACCTACGACCTGCAACCGGAAATGAGTGCACCCGAGGTCACCGACCGCATCGTCGACGCCATCGAGCATCAGCGTTACGACGTGATCGTGGTCAACTACGCCAACGGCGACATGGTCGGCCACAGCGGCGTGTTCGACGCTGCGGTAAAAGCCGTGGAATGCCTGGACACCTGCGTCGGACGCATCGTCGAGGCGCTGGAAAAGGTTGGCGGCGAAGCGTTGATCACCGCCGACCACGGCAACGTCGAAAAAATGGCCGATGAAGAAACCCACCAGGCGCACACCGCGCACACCACCGAGCCGGTGCCGTTCATTTATGTCGGCAAGCGTGACCTCACGGTCCGTGAAGGCGGCGTACTGGCGGACGTGGCACCGACCATGCTGATGCTGTTGGGTCTGGAGAAACCGGCGGAAATGACTGGTACCTCGATTCTGGTCTGAACGAATCCATAAAACGCCGCAAAACCCTGTAGGAGTGAGCCTGCTCGCGATAGCAATCTGACAGTCGACTACTCTGTTGAATGTGAGAACACCATCGCGAGCAGGCTCACTCCTACATTTGTTTATGGTGGCTTCAAAGATTATTTTCAGCTGTATCTCCAGCCAGTTATCACACAAGCCCAATTGGGCGTTTTTTTTGCAGCCTCGGGCGGGCATACTAGGCCGTCCATTACCCTGGTGCCGCCCGCCTCTATGCTCCGCGTCCTGATCGCCCTCGCTCTGACCTGCCTGCTCCAACCGGCCTTCGCTGACGAGCGCGCGCAAACCCAACAGCAGCTGGATGCCACGCGTCAGGACATTGCCGAGCTGAAAAAGCTGCTGGGCAAGCTGCAGGAAGAAAAGTCCGGTGTGCAGAAAGAGCTCAAGGGCACCGAGACCGAGATGGGCAAGCTCGAGAAGCAGGTCGATGCCCTGCAAAAAGAGCTGAAGAAAAGCGAATCCGAGCTGCAGCGACTCGATGCGGAGAAAAAAAAACTCCAGAGCGCGCGCACTGAACAACAGCGACTGATCGCCATCCAGGCCCGAGCGGCCTACCAGAACGGCCGTCAGGAATACCTCAAGCTGCTGCTCAATCAGCAGAATCCCGAGAAATTCGCCCGCACCCTCACCTATTACGATTACCTGAGCCAGGCCCGCCTGGAGCAGTTGAAGAACTTCAACGAAACCCTGCGCCAACTGGCCAATGTCGAAAAAGACATCGCCATGCAGCAGGCGCAATTGCTGGTGCAGAAAAGCAGCCTCGACAGCCAGCGCGACGAGCTGGAAAAAGTCCGCAAGGAGCGCCAGCAAGTCCTCGCCAAGCTCAACGATGACGTGAAAGCCCGCGACCAGAAACTGGCCGCCCGCGAGCAGGATCAGGCAGACCTGTCTAAAGTCCTTAAAACCATTGAAGAAACCCTGGCCCGTCAGGCCCGTGAGGCAGAAGAAGCGCGGCAGAAAGCGCTGATCGCCCAGCAGGAAGCGGAAAAAAAGCGTTTGCGTGAGGCGCAGGCTGAAAACAGCGACGCCCCACGAAAAACCGTCAAATCAACCCCCGGCGCGCTGGTGTCCAGCAGCGGTGAGACCTTCGGTGGCCCTTTTGCTGCAACCCGGGGAAAACTTCCGTGGCCGGTTGATGGTCGATTGCTGGCACGCTTCGGCGAAAGCCGTGGCGACGATGCCCGCACCAAGTGGGATGGCGTGATGATCAGCGCCGCTGCCGGCAGCCAAGTGCATGCCGTGCATGGCGGGCGTGTGGTGTTCGCCGACTGGTTGCGTGGCGCCGGGCTGCTGGTGATCCTTGATCACGGCAATGGTTATCTGAGTCTTTACGGTCACAACCAGACACTGCTCAAGTCGGCCGGTGACGTGGTAAAAGCCGGTGAGTCGATCTCCACTGTGGGTAACAGTGGCGGTCAGGACACACCAGCGCTGTATTTCGCAATTCGTCAGCAGGGTCACCCGAGTGATCCGGCGCAATGGTGCCACGCGCAAGGATAAGCGCGTCGCCTAATTCAGGAGTTCGTTCGACATGCTGCATTTGTCCCGCCTTACCTCGCTGGCCCTGACGATCGCCCTGGTGATCGGCGCGCCTCTGGCGTTCGCCGCTCAACCGGCCCCGGCCGTCGCTCCGGCAGGCACTGCCGCGACCGCCAAGGCCCCGTTGCCGCTGGAAGAGTTGCGCACCTTTGCCGAGGTCATGGACCGGATCAAGGCGGCGTATGTCGAGCCGGTGGATGACAAGACCCTGCTGGAAAACGCGATCAAGGGCATGCTCAGCAACCTCGATCCGCACTCCGCGTATCTCGGCCCTGAAGACTTCACCGAACTGCAGGAAAGCACCAGCGGCGAATTCGGCGGCCTGGGCATCGAAGTCGGCTCCGAAGACGGTTTCATCAAGGTCGTCTCGCCGATCGACGACACCCCGGCGTCGAAGGCTGGCATCCAGGCCGGTGACTTCATCGTCAAGATCAACGGTGCGCCAACTCGCGGCCAGACCATGACCGAAGCCGTGGACAAGATGCGCGGCAAGATCGGTCAGAAAATCACCCTGACCCTGGTGCGCGACGGTGGCACGCCGTTCGACGTGACCCTGGCCCGCGCCGTGATTCAGGTGAAGAGCGTCAAGGCGCAGCTGCTGGAATCGGGCTACGGCTACATCCGCATCACCCAGTTCCAGGTCAAGACCGGCGAAGAGGTCTCCAAGGCCCTGGCCAAGCTGCGCAAGGACAACGGCAAAAAGCTCAACGGCATCATCCTCGACCTGCGCAACAACCCGGGCGGCGTGTTGCAGGCGGCAGTGGAAGTGGTCGACCACTTCATCAAGAAAGGCCTGATCGTCTACACCAAAGGCCGGATCGCCAACTCCGAACTGCGCTTCTCCGCCACCGGCAAAGACGAAAGCGAAGCGGTGCCGATGGTCGTGCTGATCAACGGTGGCAGCGCCTCGGCTTCGGAAATCGTCGCCGGCGCCCTGCAGGATCAGAAACGCGCGGTAGTCATGGGCACCACCAGTTTCGGCAAAGGCTCGGTGCAAACCGTGCTGCCGCTGAACAACGACCGCGCGCTGAAGATCACCACGGCACTGTACTTCACGCCGAACGGCCGCTCGATCCAGGCCCAGGGCATCGTCCCGGACATCGAAGTGCGCAAGGCCAAGATCACCAACGAAGCGGACGGCGATTACTTCAAGGAAGCCGACCTGCAAGGTCACTTGGGCAACGGCAACGGCGGCGCAGACAAGCCGACCGGTTCCGGCGCCAAGGCCAAGGCCATGCCGCAGGATGACGATTACCAGTTGGCCCAGGCCCTGAGCCTGCTTAAGGGCTTGAGCATCACGTCCGGCCGTTGAGGATGTCTTTGCGTTTGCTCTTCGTCCTGCTGTGCTGTCTGGCGGGTGCTGCTCACGCAGAACCCGCCAGGACGCCACCGCCAAAAGCCTACCTGACGCTGATCATCGACGACCTGGGGCAGAACCTGCCCCGGGATCGCCGTGTGCTGGCCCTGCCCGGCCCGGTGACCACGGCGATCATGCCCGACACCCCGCACGCCACCGAATTCGCCCGCGAAGCCCATCGCGCCGGCAAGATCGTGATCCTGCACATGCCGATGGATCCGGCCACCGGTCCGTACGCCTGGCACCCCGAACTGCCGCTCGAAGAGCTGCAAAAGCGCCTCGACGCCGCGTTCAAAATGGTCCCTTACACCGCGGGCATCAACAACCACATGGGCAGTCGCATGACCGCCCAGCCGGTGGCGATGGCGTGGCTGATGGGTGAGTTGCAGCGTCGGCACAAGTTCTTCGTCGACAGCCGCACCAGCGCGCAGACCGTGGCGGCGCAGCAAGCACAGAAGATCGATCTGGCGAGTGTTTCGCGCGATGTGTTTCTCGATGACGAACGCACCGAAGCCGCCATTTTCAACCAGCTGCAGACGGCGATCAGTCTGGCCCGCAAGCAGGGCTCGGCAGTGATGATCGGCCACCCTTACCCGCAGACGCTGGCGGTGCTGGAACGTGAATTGCCGAAGCTCAAGGCGCAAGGCATCGAGTGGATCGATATCAAGCAGATGATCAGCGTGCGGAGTAACAAAGCGACAGCTGCACACGGGAAGAATGGAATTTATCGTTAAGCTATCAACTGATTAAATTCTCATAAGCCTCTACGTCCAAAATAAGCAGCAATAACTTATAGAACCGACTCAAACCTAACTGTCTTATTCTGCGCCAGTCTTGCACCCATATATTAGCCAAGGACTGGCCATGAACTTTAAATATATCCACCCAAGCTTTTTATTACTGACTGCCTTCTCACTTCCTGCCTGTTCCAACCCTGTCGATTACGGCAAGGGCGCTGAAAACTTCTCACCGTCGCAACACCTGACTAACAAAGATGGCGAAAATAACCACTGGATGGGAATCGGCGAGTACAAAAGCCGCGAGCACGGTTCCTGCACCGCCTTCCTGATCGACACAAACAGCTCTCGCCCCTCTGATTCCGCCTATGCATTGACCAGTGCGCACTGCGTGGGCAAGGAAAACGGGGTCATGCGAATGGATGACCCTATCGAAGCCAGCATTACATTCAACAACTTCATCGATACGACTGCTGCCTCCAGGACTGTGCCTGTGAAGAAAGTAGCCTGGAGCAGTATTCAGGGTGTCGACCTGGCTCTGTTGGAGCTTGGAGTATCACAGGGCGAACTTCTGGCACAGGGCATCACGCCCATGAAACTGACCCGGCAGGCGCCGGCAGAAGATAGCGACATTCTGATTGTGCACAAACCCGTTGGTGCTCCATTACAAATGTCAGCCTGCACCCACATGCCCTCCCCGGCGATTTTCGAAAAGCCCTGGGTTTGGCGGCATACCGTCAGCAACCAATGCAAAGATATTGCTTCCGGAAGCTCGGGGAGTCCGGTCATCGTTCGAGCGACCAACGAGGTCTATGGCGTCCTTGGGACCTTGGCTCACCATCTGACGCCGCTGCCTGGATACGGTCAGATGCCGAGCGGCAGTTACGGCAGTCCCACCTCGGTTTTCAACAACTGCTTTATCGATGGCAAACTCAATACGGATCCGCAGGTGTGCGAATTATTTCCGGCAGCCTCTATCAGACTGCCTGCCCAACTGCCAACGCATGCAAAGATCAGCGTAAACGCTCAGGGCAACTACGTTTATCCAGAATGGAACTTTGAAATAACCGCCAGCACCCGGTTTATCCGGACCAAACGCACGTCTGACCCGGTCGAATGCGAAGTTCCGCAAGACTACAGCCAGCCAATCACCAGCGGCACTGCGCCGACTCGATTAAATGTTCCGATGGGACCTGAAACCGGGCCTAGCAACCTTTGCATCATCGCCACAAACAGTACTGAGGACATATTACCCGCAGGCACTTATCGCAATGCCGTCACTGTTCCCACTTATCTGGTTGATGCGGGCCCGACGCCTGTTCCGACCATAGAGACTTCGTTTAACAAAGAGATAAACAGGGCACTGATTCTGTGGCCGGAACGCAAGAACGAGGGTCTTGATCGATACGAGGTAAAAGGCGGCCTTGCTGAAAAAGTCAGTTGCGAAGACCCACAGGGTTATAGGCATGTGACCTCCAATTGGCTACGCCCGCAAAGCAACTTCCCCCTCAAACTCTGCGTTTACGCTGTCGACCCCAACAATCAGCGCTCAGAATTGAAGGAATACATCCTGGAATGGGAAGCGCTCAAAAACAGCGCCCCCTGAGCTGATCAGTGACGTCGGCCTTGTGCTTCTGCATCAATAGGCAAAACAGGAGCGCAAGGCTGCCCATGGCAAGGAACGGTTTTTTTGGAAATAACTGGTCACGACGTCATACATAGTTACCGCCAGAGACCGGTTGCGATTACCGATAGTGAGACCTGCAACGGGTCGCGACTCCCTTGAGTCGCCGTTCAACTATCAGGAGTGACCATGACCATTCATGACCAGGCCGCAGCGCCATCCAGGCAAATCGAGCCGATCCGACACGACAATCTGCTGATCCATTTCACCACGGAATTTCACCGGATCTGGGACAGCACCGGCTCACGGGCTAAACCCGCGGCCTTCTGGCGCCCGACTCCGGCGCCGGATGTATTGCCGGGCTATTTCCCGCTCGGCGACGTGTTCGTCGCCGGGCACGACAACATTAACGGCAGCACCGTGGTAGCTGTGGTTTGTGAAGCCGATGCACCCAGTGCAGATCCGGCCAGAGGCCCGGCATTAAGGCGCCCGGAGGATTTCGAACTGATCTGGAAAGATTCCGGCTCAGGCTCGAAGAAAGACGGGGCCGTATGGCGACCGATCGCCCCGCAAGGCTATGTGGCCATGGGCGCGGTCTGCTCCAATGATCACGAAAAACCTTCACTCAATGCGGTTCGCTGTGTACGCGCCGATCTGGTGATCGCCTCGGACGTTGGCGAACTGATCTGGAATGACAGGGGCAGCGGTGCCAGACAGAGTTTCAGCGCCTGGAGCGTCACACCGACGAATGCGCCGCCGGGAGAGATTCATTTCGCACCAGGCACCTTTGTTGGGGCAAGCAGTTTCAACCGGCCAGAGAGCAATGTCGGTGCCTATTCACTACGGATGCAGATCGCGCCACTGATCCAGTCATCGCCACAGCTGCCGATGCTCTTGGCAGCGGATGCCCCTGAAACCAAGGGAGCGGCCACCCTCGCCCAAGTCATCAAGCTGCCATGGTTCGTGGTCAAGGATGACTTGTCGCCAATTGATCAATTACGCACCACGCCTTTTTATCGCCTGGAAAGAACCGACCAGTACTATTTGGTTGGGAGCGGACACAACACAGGCGAGGAGGCACGGGCTTTCAAGTGGACTGCGCAGCGGCTGCAGAATCCGAAGACGCTGCGTCTGTTCACTCAACTTACCGCGATCAGTTTTGTGAGCCCGTGGGCAACGAAGGCAGACGCTCCTGTGTCACTCCCATTCTCGGCAAGACTGGACAGCCAGTTCACTCACAGCGAGACGTCAACCAGTGGTTGGCAGACTCCATTTGTTACCCATGTGATCGCGATGGCCGGCAAAGGCAAATTCGTCGCGGTTTATCAACTGGAGAGTTTCTACGAGCTGCGTCGTGCTGACGGCTCGCAAGCGGGGATCAATCTGGCTTACACCCAGAACGATAACCTGAGTCTGCTGCAGTATCCGCCGCAAGAATGCACCCACCAGGCAACAGACAAGTCGTTGCCGACGGCTACAGATAGCGCCCCATGATCTCGTCGACAACCCCGTCCTTGCGCATCTGATCCAGCGCCGCCTGCAGCCTGGCGACCGTTGCGTCCGACACATCCTTGTTCAGCGCCAGATATAACTCGGCGCTGTTGAAGCGCAACACGGTCTTGAGTCCAGTGACCCCGTCCTGCCGCGCCAGATAACGCCCGGCAGGATCACCCGTGGCCCACAGGTCGATCTGGCCATTGACCAGTTTTTTCGCGTTGTCCTGATCGCGCAGAACGACCGTAGGCTTCAAGCCCTGCTTGGCCAGCGTCTCGGCAATCGCATCGCCTTTGTAGGCACCGATCCTGTATTTGCGCGCATCGTTGAGGGTGTCGAGGGTGATTTTGCTGTCGGCCCTGGCCAACATGATCCAGTCGTCCGGACCGATCGGGCCGACCCATTTGAACAGGTTTTCGCGGTCCGGCAGGCGGGCCATCACGAAGGCGCCGTAACCGGGGTTTTCCAGCGCCAGTTTGTAGACGCGCTCCCATGGGAAGCGCAGCGTCAGGCTATAGGTGAGCCCGGCGCGCTTGAACATTTCGCGCACGATGTCGGCGGCAATGCCGTTGATGTTCTCGCCCTTGGCGAAATTCTTGCCGTCTTTCGCCATGTTGTAGGGCGGAAAGTTTTCGGTGAGGAGCACCAGATCGGTGTCGGGACTGTTTTCGGCCCGCGCCGTGTTGAGCAACAACACAGAGGCACTGGCGAGAACAAGAAGCAGGCGTTTGATCATGTCGGGCTACCGGAATCCATGGCGTGCCCAAGAGTGCCTTGGGTACGCCATGCTGTCCACTGGCCTGTACGGTTTAGCGCATCACGATGCCGCGTTTGGCCATATACGCTTTCGCTTCCTGCACAGTGTATTCGCCGAAGTGGAAAATACTCGCCGCCAGTACCGCGCTGGCGTGGCCTTCAAGGATGCCGTCGGCCAGATGCTGCAGGTTGCCGACGCCGCCGGAAGCGATCACCGGAATGCCCAGCGCATCGCTGATCGCGCGGGTCACGCCGAGGTCGAAGCCGTTTTTCATGCCGTCCTGATCCATGCTGGTCAGCAGGATTTCGCCGGCACCGAGGCCTTCCATTTTCTTCGCCCACTCGACCGCGTCGAGGCCGGTTGGCTTGCGCCCGCCGTGGGTGAAGATTTCCCAGCGCGGGGTTTCGCCCGGGCCGGAGACTTTCTTCGCGTCGATGGCGACGACGATGCATTGCGAGCCGAAATGCTGCGCCGCTTCGCCAACGAATTCCGGATTGAACACCGCTGCGGTGTTGATCGAGACCTTGTCCGCACCGGCATTGAGCAGGTTGCGGATGTCCTGCACGGTGCGCACGCCACCGCCGACGGTCAGCGGAATGAACACCTGGCTGGCCATGCGCTCGACGGTATGCAGCGTGGTGTCGCGACCATCGACGCTGGCGGTGATATCGAGAAAGGTAATCTCGTCGGCACCCTGCTCGTCATAACGACGGGCGATTTCCACCGGGTCGCCGGCATCGCGGATGTTCTCGAACTTCACGCCTTTGACGACCCGGCCGTTGTCCACGTCCAGGCAAGGGATGATGCGTTTGGCCAGCGCCATGGTCAGTCCTCAGCCTTGGTACGAATCGCAGAAAGCTTGCGCTTCGGCGACGTCGAGGGTGCCTTCGTAGATCGCCCGGCCAGTGATTGCACCGATGATGCCCGGCGCCTTGGCGTCGAGCAGCGACTTGATGTCACCCAGATTGTGGATACCGCCGGACGCGATCACCGGGATCTTCGTCGCTGCAGCCAGCGCAGCGGTGAACGGTACGTTGCAGCCCTGCATCATGCCGTCTTTGGCGATGTCGGTATAAACAATCGACGAGACGCCGTCGGCTTCAAACTGCTTGGCCAGGTCGATGACCTGCACGGTGCTGATTTCCGCCCAGCCGTCGGTGGCGACGAAACCGTCTTTGGCATCCAGACCAACGATGATCTTGCCCGGGAACGCGCGGCAGGCTTCAGCGACGAACGCCGGATCTTTAACGGCTTTGGTGCCGATGATCACGTAGCTGACGCCCGCCTTGACGTAGTGCTCGATGGTTTCCAGCGAGCGGATACCGCCACCGATCTGGATCGGCAGGTTCGGATAGCGCTTGGCGATTGCGGTGACCACTTCGCCATTGACCGGCTGACCTTCGAATGCGCCGTTCAGATCGACCAGATGCAGACGACGACAACCGCCCTCCACCCACTTGGCAGCCATGCTCACCGGGTCCTCGGAGAACACTGTGGAATCTTCCATGCGGCCCTGGCGCAGACGTACGCAGGCACCGTCTTTAAGATCGATAGCGGGAATAATCAGCATCTGGCAAACCTTCAAATTTGAATGTTCAGCTTGGCTCGGAAATCAGTTCTTCTCGAGCGCCCACAGGTCGCTTTCGATGCTTTCAAACCGCTCTTTGAGGTGGGTCTGCACATCGAAAATCGCCCTGTTGTAATAGTGCGGAGCAATTTCGCGGGTAAACAACTCAAGAATTTCCGCCGCCTCGAACGAACCCAGGTCAAGTTCGAACCGATCCTCCATGAACCGCTGGATCTTGCGGTTGGCCTCGTTCTCCTGTTCGGGAGTGAGGGTCAGGATCGGCGGTTTGGACTTCTTGGCAGCCATTTACCAGCGACCGTCCCACGCGGCGAAGTTCTGCAGCAATTGCAGGCCATGGGTATGGCTCTTCTCCGGGTGGAATTGCACGGCGAAACGCGAGCCTTCGGCCAGCGCGGCAGCGAAATCGACCCCGTAATGACCGCTACCGACTACCTGCCGCGCATTGGCGGCAGCGATGTAGTAGCTGTGCACGAAGTAGAAGCGCGCCATGTCCGGAATGTCGTGCCACAGCGGGTGACTGACCTTCTGCTGCACTTCGTTCCAGCCCATGTGCGGGACTTTCAGGTGCTCGCCGTCTTCATGCAGGTCTTTGCCGAAGAACTTCACCGCGCCCGGGAACAGGCCGATACAGTCGACACCGTCGTTCTCTTCGCTGCTGTCGAGCAGGGCTTGCATGCCGACGCAGATGCCGAGGAACGGACGATCCTGGCTGACTTCACGCACCAGTGCGTCGAAACCGAGACGACGGATCTCCGCCATGCAATCGCGAATCGCACCAACGCCGGGGAACACCACGCGGTCGGCTTCGCGGATCACGTCCGCATCGCTGGTGATCAGCACCTTGCCGGCGCCGACGTGCTCGAGGGCCTTGGCCACCGAGTGCAGGTTGCCCATGCCGTAGTCGATAACTGCAACCGTCTGCATTACAGAACGCCTTTGGTCGATGGCATTTGCCCGGCCATGCGCTCATCCAGCTCGACGGCCATGCGCAGCGCGCGGCCGAAAGCCTTGAACACGGTTTCGATCTGGTGGTGGGTGTTGGTGCCACGCAGGTTGTCGATGTGCAGGCTGACCAGTGCGTGGTTGACGAAGCCCTGGAAGAATTCCTGGAACAGGTCGACGTCGAAGCCGCCCACGGTGGCGCGGGTGTAGGGCACGTGCATCTGCAGGCCTGGACGGCCGGAGAAGTCGATCACCACGCGCGACAGCGCTTCATCGAGCGGCACGTAAGCATGACCGTAGCGACGGATGCCTTTCTTGTCGCCGATGGCTTTGGCGAAGGCCTGGCCGAGGGTGATACCGACGTCTTCCACGGTATGGTGGTCGTCGATATGCAGATCGCCCTTGCATTCAATATCCAGGTCGATCAACCCGTGACGGGCGATCTGATCCAGCATGTGCTCAAGAAAAGGAACACCGATATCAAATCGGGCCTTTCCGGTGCCATCAAGGTTGATCGAGGCTTTGATCTGGGTTTCCAGAGTGTCGCGCTCGACAGACGCCTTACGTTCGGCCATCACCAGCTCCGCAAAATCATTGGGCGAAAAAGGCAGCCATTATAGGCACGCGGGGCCGAAACAGAAACACGCGACGTGAGATGGCTGACGGATAGAACGCCCGGCTGTCGCGGGTAGACATGTCCATACAAGCCATTACAGGCACCCCAAAACAACTGTAGGAGTGAGCCTGCTCGCGATGAGGGCCTCACAGTCAACATTTCTGTCGACTGTCAGACCGCTATCGCGAGCAGGGCTCACTCCTACAGGGGTATTACGTTTTTACTTAGTGAAACAGTACCGCCGTCTTCTGCAGGGTCACCCACACACCCCACGCCAACGGAATACCCACCACCAGCCACGCGGCGATTGCCAGCGGCTTGCTGCCCGGTGCGGCTTTCCACTCCAGCACGGTGCTCGCATCAGCCCCTTTGTCGTGGCCCAGCGCCTGTTCGGCGGCCAGTTCAGCGTCGGTCATGAAGTACTTGTCGGCCACCGGACGCACCATCAGGTTGCACAGGAAACCCAGCACCAGCAGGCCGGCGAGGATGTACAGAGTGATGTCGTAAGCGGCAGCGCGTTCAACGCCGATGCTCAACTGATACTCGCGCAGGTAGTTCACCAGCACCGGGCCGAGCACGCCGGCGGCGGCCCAGGCAGTCAGCAGACGACCGTGGATCGCACCGACCATTTGCGTGCCGAACAGGTCGGCCAGATACGCCGGAACGGTCGCAAAACCACCGCCGTACATCGACAGGATGATGCAGAACGCCGCCACGAACAGCGCAACGTTGCCCAGATGGCCCATGTTCGGGATCAGCGCGTACAGGGCAAAACCGAGGGCGAAGAACACGAAGTAGGTGTTTTTGCGACCCAGGTAGTCCGAGAACGAAGCCCAGAAGAAGCGGCCACCGATGTTGAACAGACTCAGCAGACCGGTGAAGCCGGCAGCGATCGCGGCGATCGAAGCCAGTTGCCCGGCATCCAGTTGACCGAACGGCACGTCAACGCCCAGCAACTTGCCGCCGAACACTTCCTGCAGCAGTGGCGAAGCCATGCCGAGAATGCCGATACCGGCGGATACGTTCAGGCACAGCACCAGCCACACCAGACGGAACTGCGGGGTTTTCCACGCCACATTCACGTGCACGTGACGGTGGGTGATCATCGCGTTCGAAGCTTTCTTTGCGGGAGCGGTCCAGCCTTCAGGCTTCCAGCCGGTTGGCGGCACGCGGTAAGCCAGGGCGCCACCGATCATGAACACGAAGTAGATCGCAGCCATGGCCACGAAGCTTTGCCAGACGCCGACACCGGCAGGCGAAGCGAAGTGGCTCATCAGCGCAGTCGCCAACGGTGCACCGACCATCGCGCCGCCACCGAAGCCCATGATCGCCATGCCGGTCGCCATGCCGCGTTTGTCCGGGAACCACTTGATCAGGGTCGAGACCGGCGAAATGTAGCCCAGGCCCAGACCGATACCGCCGATCACCCCGGAGCCGATCCACATCAGCCAGATCTGGTGGGTATAAATCCCCAGTGCCGAGATCAGCAGACCGCCGCACCAGCACAGTGCCGATACCACACCGGCCTTGCGTGGCCCGGCGTGTTCCAGCCAGCCACCCCAGATCGCTGCCGAGCAACCGAGGAAGATGAAGAACAGGGTGTAGATCCAGCCGAGCATGGAGATCGGCCAGTCGCATTGCGAAGAGAAGACCTGAGCGATGAAGCTCATGTCCGGTGCGCAAGCCACCGGAGCCGTGACGCCCAATGCCTTGGACAGCGGCAGCCAGAACACCGAGAAACCGTAGGCCATGCCGATGCACAGGTGGATGGCCAGAGCGGCCGGTGGCACCAGCCAGCGGTTGAAACCGGGCTTGGCGATGATGCGTTCCTTGGACAGGAACGCAGGCTGGTCGGCGCGAAGGCCGTCCGCCGTGATGCTCGTGCTCATTGTGTATCCCCCAATTATTAGTATGGTTCGCCAGCCACTGCTCACCCTCGGCCTTTATGCACGCAGGCATGACCGTTTTTTCAGGTGAAGCTCCTTGAAGGCGCGACGTTAAGTCGCAGAAGGACGGACGAACCGGCGAAGGTTACCATTTGCACGTGACAGAAAAACCAAACTGATATCACCTTTTTCGTGTCATCTGATCTCGTCCCCACAGGAAAAAGCCATGCCGATCGCTGTCCAAGCGCTGAACGATGCCAGTTACCAGGATCAACAGGATTTGCAGAAGATCTATCGTGACGCTCCGCAGTGGCTGTTCGCGCCGTATTCCGGGGACGCCCAGTTGATCGAAAGCAGCCTGGCGGACGGGTCTTTGATTACAGGACGTTTCAACGACCGACTGCTCGGTGCAGCACGCCTGACAAGGCACGACAAGGTTTGGTACTTGTCACATTTGTGTGTACGAAAAGTCACCCGGCGCCGTGGGGTAGCCGAGAGACTGGTGAACCAAGCACAGAAAATGGCGTCGCAAGCGGGTGCCCAACTGCGCCTGCTGGCACCGGCCGGACACCTTGAAATCCAGGCGCTGGCCGCCAAATTGCAATTGCCGCTGGACGTGATCGCGACATGACAGCGCCCCGAACCGGGCGGATGCAGCGCTATACTCCCCGGCTAATTTACGAATTCGACTAACTACAAGGACTCGCCCATGAAAGCGTTCGGCAAAATCCTGGGTCTGGTACTTCTCGGGCTGTTGCTGATCATTGTGGCGGCGGGCTTCGCCCTGACCCACCTGTTTGATCCCAACGACTACAAAGACGAGATCCGCCAGATAGCCCGCGACAAGGCCCACATCGAGCTGACGCTCAATGGCGATATCGGCTGGAGCCTGTTCCCGTGGCTCGGCCTGGAACTGCATGAGGCCAGCATCGCCACCCTGATCAACCCGACCGAACCGTATGCCGACCTGCAGATGCTCGGCCTGTCCGTGCGCGTGCTGCCGCTGTTGCGCCGCGAAGTGCAGATGAGCGATGTGCGCGTCGAAGGCCTGAACCTGCGCCTGAAACGCGACAAAAACGGCCACGGCAACTGGGAAGACATCGGCAAGCTGCCACCTCCCGCCACGCCTGCCGGCAGCCCGACGCCTGCCAGCCCGCCTGTTGCAGAGGCCGCCCAGCCGGAAAAACCGCCGCAGCCGATCCGCCTCGACATCGACAGCCTGACAGTCAACAACGCCCGCGTTGAATACAACGACGAGCAGACCGGCAAGCAGTACAGCGCCGAAAGCATCCAGCTGAGCACCGGTGCAGTACACGACTCGACCAACATTCCGCTGAAAGCCACGGCGTTCCTCAGCACCAATCAGCCTGTGCTGCGGGTGCGCACCGAGCTCAACGGCGAGCTGCGCATCGAACGCGCCCTGCAACGTTACAAGTTCGAAGACATGAAACTGTCCGGCGAACTGACCGGCGACCCACTACAGGGCAAGGCCATGACCTTCTCCGCCCAAGGCCAGATTTCCCTGGACAAGGCAGCGAACGTCGCCGAATGGACCGGGATCAAGATCTCCGCCAACCAGTTGCGTGCCCTCGGTGAGCTGAAAGCCAACGACCTCGACAAGACCCCGCAGATCACTGGCGGAATCTCGATCGCCCAGTTCGATCTGGCGAAATTTGTCGACAGCATCGGCCAGACGTTGCCAGCCATGGCGCCCGGCAGCCTGAGCAAGGTCGAACTGGTCAGCCGCGTGGCCGCCACGCCAACCAGCGTGGCCTTCGACAACATCAACCTGAAACTCGACGACAGCAGCTTCAGCGGGCGCATTGCCGTGGAAGATTTCGCCAAGCAGTCGCTGCGCGCGATCCTCAAGGCTGACACGTTCGACGTCGACCGCTACCTGCCGCCGAAATCGGAAAAAGCCAAAAACGCCACGCAAGTGCGTCAGGCTGAAGTCGCCAGCACCGAAGCCGATGCCATGGCCGGCGCCGGCAGCACACCGTTGCCGGACAAACCAAGCAAAAGCGCCTGGAGCACCGAGCGTCTGCCGCCGGTCGAGCGTCTGGCCAAACTCGACGTCGATGCCGACCTGACCTTCGGCCAGCTGACCCTCGACAAACTGCCGATCCAGAACGCCGCGCTCAAAGCCACTGGCCAGGGCGGCCTGCTGACTCTGGAAAACCTGCGCGGCGGCCTGTACAACGGCGATTTCGAAGCCAAGGGCACCCTCGACGTACGCCCGAGTGCGCCGGTGCTGAACCTGCAAACCAGGATCAACCGCGTACCGGCCGAGAAAATCCTCGAAAGCCAAGGCAAGAATCCGCCGGTCAAAGGCCTGGTCACACTGACCAGCAGCCTCACCGGCAGCGGCAACAGCCAGCAGGCGCTGATCGAAACCCTCAACGGCAACGCCAGTTTCGTGATCAACAACGGTGTGCTGCTCAACGCCAACCTTGAACAGCAACTGTGCAAAGGCATCGCCACCCTCAACCGCAAAACCCTCAGCGGCGAGCCACGGGGCAAGGACACGCCGTTCCAGGAACTCAAGGGCAACCTGACCTTCCGCAACGGTATCGCCAGCAACCCGGACCTGAAAGTGCGCATCCCCGGCATGACCGTCAACGGCGATGGCGACATCGACCTGCGGGTGCTGGGCATGGATTACCGCGTCGGCATCATCGTCGAAGGCGACACCAGCGCCATGCCGGATCCGGCCTGTCAGGTCGGCGAGAAATTCGTCGGCATCGAGTGGCCGCTGCGCTGCCGCGGCCCATTGGAACTGGGCGCCAAGGCCTGCCGTGTGGACAACGAACGCCTCGGCCAGGTCGCGACCAAAATGGCCGGTGACAAACTCAGCGAGAAGATCGATGAAAAACTTGGCGACAAGGTCAGCCCGGAATTGAAAAACGCATTGAAGGGGCTGTTCAAGCGATGACAGCGGAGCAGTTTTCCACGGCGGTGCTGGAATGGTTCGACCGCCACGGCCGCCACGATTTGCCTTGGCAGCAAGACATCAATCCGTATCGGGTGTGGGTGTCGGAGATCATGTTGCAGCAGACCCAGGTCAGCACCGTGCTCAATTACTTCGACCGCTTCATGGCCGCGCTGCCAACGGTGCAAGCGCTGGCCGAAGCGCCGGAGGACGAAGTGCTGCACCTGTGGACCGGGCTCGGTTACTACACCCGCGCGCGCAATCTGCAAAAAACCGCGAAGATCGTCGTCAGCCAGTACGGCGGCGAATTTCCGCGGGACGTCGAAAAGCTGACGGATCTGCCGGGGATCGGCCTGTCCACCGCCGGGGCTATCGCCAGCATCAGCATGGGCCTGCGCGCGCCGATCCTCGATGGCAACGTCAAACGCGTTCTGGCGCGTTTTACCGCGCAGGAGGGTTACCCGGGGGAACCGAAGGTCGCCAAACAGCTGTGGGCCAATGCAGAGCGTTTTACGCCGCACGATCGGGTCAACGCCTACACCCAGGCGATGATGGATCTCGGCGCCACGTTGTGTACGCGCAGCAAACCGAGCTGCCTGCTGTGTCCGCTGGAAAAGGGCTGCGAGGCGCACATGCTCGGGCTGGAGACACGCTACCCGATCCCCAAACCGCGCAAGGCCATCCCGCAGAAACGCACGCTGATGCCGATGCTCGCCAACGAAGAAGGCGCGATTCTGCTTTATCGCCGCCCGTCCTCGGGATTGTGGGGCGGCTTATGGAGCCTGCCGGAACTCGACGACCTCGACGACCTGCAACATCTGGCCGATCAGCACTCGCTGACCATGGGCGAGCAGCAGGCGCTGCCAAGCCTCGTTCACACCTTCAGCCATTTCCAGCTGTCCATCGAACCCTGGCTGGTTCAGGTACAGGAAGCCAGCCATCACGTGGCCGAGGCCGACTGGCTCTGGTATAACCTCGCCACCCCGCCGCGCCTGGGCCTTGCCGCCCCGGTCAAAACCTTGCTCGAACGCGCGGCCGCCGTATTGAACGCAGGAGAGTCGTCATGACCCGCACCATCATGTGCCGCAAGTACAAAGAAGAACTGCCCGCGCTGGAACGCGCTCCTTTCCCGGGCGCCAAAGGTCAGGATATTTTTGACCACGTCTCGGCCAAAGCCTGGGCTGACTGGCAGAAACACCAGACCCTGCTGATCAACGAAAAGCGCCTGAACATGATGAACGCCGAAGACCGCAAATATCTGCAGGGCGAAATGGACAAGTACTTCTCCGGCGAGGATTACGCCAAGGCGGAAGGCTACGTTCCGCCTGCGGAGTAAACCCGCCAAATCGGGGGGCGGATCGTAAGCGACGGAATTAATTTAAGAAATTTTAAAAAAGTCGTTGACGTAAATCCGAAAAACCCTTTTAATGCGCCCCGTTGCCCAGATAGCTCAGTCGGTAGAGCAGGGGATTGAAAATCCCCGTGTCGGCGGTTCGATTCCGTCTCTGGGCACCAAATACCGAAAACCCTGAATCGCAAGATTCAGGGTTTTTTTATGCCTGCGATTTGATGGCGGCTCAATCCAGTCTTTTTTCTAGGCTGCGCAAATGCGCTACGGGTTTCGAACAAAGGCGATCCGCGCTACTTTGGCCGCACCTTATGGAAGAGGGTCATCCGCCCGATGAACCAGAAAAGAACCCGCATCCCCCTGCCCCATCCGCCACCCTATCGCCAGAGTCGCATTGCATTCTGGCTGACGGTACTGGTCGGCGTATTGATCGCCTTCCTCATCGCCGCGTCGACTTATCTGATCATCCACAGCTTGATCAGCGGCTCCATCACCACATGGAACCGCTCCGGTCCACGCCACACCTACACCCTTGCGCTGCAACCGCGAATGTTCTGGTTCGAGATCGTGTCGCAATGCATCGGCACCGTATTCCTGATAGCCGTCGGCTGGATCGGACTATGGATTCACCGAATGGCGCAAGAACCCACTGACAAGCAGAAGGGCAAGCGTACGCGGGGGTAAATGACGGTTGGCCCTCAGAGGGTGTTGACGTAGTCGACCGGCAACAAAACCGTGTCGAGCGCAGCGTCTACCGGCAGCGATACCACGGTAATCACCGGGCAAACGATCATCATGTAGCAGATGACCGCGGAGGGCATGCCGTCTCCCCCTCTCACGCCAAGCAAGTGCAGGTTGCCATCGACACCTTTGTAGTACGGCTCTGCAGAATCACCGTTCAGGCGCCCCATCATCGTTCCACAACCAGCCAACAGCAAAACCAGGCTCACCGCTGAGCCAATACGCACAATCCCTTTCAAACCAGCACTTCCTTGCATCACAGAAACATAAGGCGCGGGATTGTACCCGCGCCTCGACTTTCAATTGAACCCAACACTATCCAGCGTCATTCCAGTGGAACACCAGATTGCGGGCAGCGCCGCTGCCAATGTCTGTCTTATCGCGCCGTGTTTCGCCATTGCGCGTGGCGACCACCGTGTACTCACCGGGTGGTAGTTGCACGTAAACCAGCGGACCCGTTTGGGTGAGAGTCAGTACGGTTTGCCCCGGTGACTTTTGAATCATCACATCGACATCAGCGGTGTACTGGTCTTGCGCCCCCACCGCGAACGTCATGTGCAGGTTGTAACCGGTGGATTGTTGAATGGCTTTTGCCTCATCAACGCCAATCCCGCCGGACAAGTAGTTGATGCCGTTTTGCTGCTGTTGTTGAGCCTGTACGCCTGCGCTGTCGACGGGCTCAAGGCTGGCCGCCTGCAGCATCGCCGGAAAAGCCAATACAGCGACCGCAGCGACTGGCAGCATGAATGAAAGAATGCGCTTCATAATCTCTACTCCCGGACTCTTTTAGAGCCCAACCGTGACTCCTTATTTGATCCAGCCAGGGAAGCACGCGTTTTAGATTGATTGGAACTTGGCCTGTGTACGAAATGGACTACAGACCATCACTCACTGAAACACCTTTTGCCGGCAACGTCCTGCAATACCCATCCCTTCTTCCTGCCGCCTATACAGGGCTCGCCCGACATCGCCGAGCGGCGAATCCCGGCATGCTTTGCGTCTGTTTCCACTGATGCGGAAGACTCGATGAGCCAAGTAAAACCTACTGATGCGCAAGACCCGAAAATCGATTCATTGCTGGGGGATTTGGGCGAACTGATTCGCCAGGCGCGGCAAAAAGTGCTGCGTGCGGTTGATACGATTCAAGTCCAGACCTGTTGGCAGATCGGCCGGCATATTGTCGAGTTTGAACAGCAAGGGGCGCAGCGGGCGGGGTATGGCAAGCAGTTGCTGGCCTTGTTGGCGAAGGATCTGACGGCGCAGTTCGGGAAGGGGTTTGATGCTTCCAACCTGCGCTATATGCGCCTCTTTTATCAGGCATTTCCAATTCGTGACGCACTGCGTCACGAATTGAGCTGGACCCACTATCGGCGGCTTTTGGGCGTCACCAGTGAAAAGGCTCGCCATTGGTACATGGAAGAATCTGCCAATCTGAACTGGTCCAGTCGCGCCCTTGATCGACAGATCAATACGCTTTACTACGAGCGACTGCTGATGAGTCGAGACAAAGCCGATGTGATCGAAGAGGCCACCACCCACATTGAAGCCATGAAACCCCATCCTCGGGAATTCATTCGCGACCCCGTCATACTCGAGTTTCTTGGGCTGCCGTCGGCCGGCAAGGTCAGGGAGAGCCGTCTTGAACAGGCCCTCATCGACCATCTGCAGGGGTTTCTCCTGGAGCTGGGTAAAGGCTTTTCCTTTGTCGCTCGGCAACAACGCATCAGTACCGATGGTGACGATCTGTACATCGATCTGGTGTTCTACAACTACCTGCTCAAATGCTTCGTGATCATTGACCTCAAGCGCGGCAAGCTCAGCGCCGGAGATGTCGGACAGATGGACATGTATGTACGCATGTACGACGAACTCAAGCGCAACGAGGGCGACAAGCCGACAGTCGGGATCATTCTGTGTGCAGAAAGCAATGATTCGGTCGCGCGTTACTCGATGCTCAAGGGCAATGAGCAACTGTTCGCCAGCAGTTACAAGACGATTCTGCCGAGTGAGGAAGAATTACGCGCAGAACTCAATCGGGAACAGGCCTTGATCGAAGAACGCCTGCTCATTCAATCGACTGAATAAACCTTCTGGATTGTTGCCGGGCGGCGCCGAGACTATCGTTGGCAACTTACCCGCAAAGGTGGAAAGCCATGACCTGTCAGGACACGCCCGCGATGCAGGATATGCAGTCAAGGTTGCCAATTTTGACCGCGGCGCAAGGTGAACCCTTCACGGAAGCCGCCGAGGATGACTTTGCCCTTGGCGGCTTCACCTGGCGCCATGCCCTGCCCGACATCCAGCGCCCGGTAGTCATCATCAACGCCGCCACCTCGGTACGCTGCCGACACTATTCACGCTTCGCCGATTACCTGTTCGCCAATGGCTTCGACGTGATCACCTACGACTACCGAGGCATCGGCGAATCGCGTCCGGCAACCCTGAAAGGCCTTGAGGCTTCATGGACCGACTGGGGCGCGCTGGATTTCGAGGCGATGCTCAAACGCGCGCAACGGGAGTTTCCCGGCCAGCCAATCGATGTGGTCGGCCATAGCTTCGGCGGTTGCGCGGCTGGGCTCGGCGAGTCCGGGCAGGTCATTCGTCGACTGGTGACGGTCGGCGCGCAGTTCGCTTACTGGCGCGACTATGCGCCGGCACAGCGCTGGCGCATGTTTGGTAAATGGCATTTGCTGATGCCGCTGCTGACGCGGCTCTGTGGCTATTTCCCGGGCAAACGCCTCGACTGGCTGGAGGACACGCCAACAGGCGTCGTACGCGACTGGAGCACGCCTGCCGCGCGCTACGAGCAGCGTCCGAGCGGCCGCCGACTGCTGAAGGCAAGCGGTCGCCTGCCCTTCGCCAACGTCCGCGCACACACCCTGGCGGTCAGCATCAGCGACGACCCATACGGCACGATCCCGGCCATCGAACGCCTGCTCGGCTACTTCAGTCATGCGCACAAAACCCACTTGCGCATCGAGCCGCAGGACATCGGCGAACAACAAGTCGGACATTTCGCCTTTTTTCGTAGCGCATACCAAGCCACACTATGGCCCATCGCTCTGACCTGGCTGCAAACCGGCGAGCTGGCCCCCGACACACCCGGGCGGCCAGTGCCGCGCAGCTGAGCCCTTCCAACGCACGACGGAACACACCATGGCCTCCGCCAACAAGCAGCAAAAACGCGCCGCCCGGGCCAAGACCAAGGCCAAGCAAAACCGCAGCAAACGCGCCGAGGCGCCGGTCGAACTGGACCCGAACGATGACCGTATCGACTTCGAGTCGGTGGACCTGACCGAGCTGTTTAAGAGAATGATCGACGCCGAGAAGATCAGCCAGCAAGCCATGTGCACCGCATTCCTGGAAGATCCGCTGCTGGAGCTGGTTTACGAGCAGGAAGGCGAAGAAGGCGCGATGGACTTCATCCTCGCCGCGCTGATCGAGTATCGCCAGTGGTCCCAGGAAACCGACGAAGCCGGCGCCCTGGCGTGGATCGAATCCCCGGCCTTCCAGGCCGACTATGTGGCGGCGTCCGACGCGATTGCCGCACAAACCCAACAGAAGAACTGAGTTCCCATGGCATCCCTGAACAAGCAACAGAAACGCGCCAAACGCGCCAAGGCCAAAGCCAAGCACATCCGCATGGTCGGCCGTAAGCCGCTGGACCAGGACGACAACCTCGGGCATCTGGACGAGCCGATCCCGGAATACACCCTCGCAATGTTCAGCAAAATGCGCGACGCCGAAGCCGTCAGCCGCAACGAAATGCTGCTGACCCTGCTGCGCGAACTGGCGTTCATCATCGTTGACCATCCAGAGCTGCTGGACATGGAAAATGCCGAGAACGAAGGCATGGCCGCCACTCACCTGGCCGCCGACATGCTGATCGACTACCGCATGTGGGCCGACGGCATGGACATCGAAACCGCCCAGGCCTGGCTGACCGAGCCACAGTTCATCACCGATTTCGGGATTGCGCTGGATACTTACGGCAAGTCGCTGGACACCCAGGAAGACAAGGGCGAATAAACCCCGCGCACAAACAAAAACGGCCGCTCGTCATCACTGACAGCGGCCGTTTTGCATTACGCGTTACGGATCAGTTCAACACCACCGCGCCACGGTTTTCCAGCTTGCGGCGGCGCGCGACCAGCAGGCCGGCGGCGACTACCATGAGGCTCAGCAGGCCGGTTGCGAGGATTTCCACGCGGTGGGCTTCCTGGAACAGCATGATGGTCAGGGCCGCGACGATGAAGATGATCACCGCGTAGGTCAGGCCCGGGAACAGCCACATGCTGAAGACGATGTTCTCGCCGCGGGCCATGCGTTGTTTACGCATGCGCAGTTGCGAGAACGCGATCACCAGGTACACCAGCAGCGCGATGGCGCCAGAGCTGGCCAGCAGGAATTCGAACACGGCAGCCGGGGCCACATAGTTGGCGAAGGTGCAGAGGAACGCCGCGCCGGTCGACAGCATGACAGCCCAGTAAGGCGTACCGCTTTTGTTGACCCGAGTCGACATCGCCGGTGCGTCACCGCGCTTGCCGAGGGAGAACAGCATGCGCGACGAGGTGTACAGCGCCGAGTTCAGGCAACTGGTGACCGCGACCAGCACTACGATGTCGACGATCATTTTCGCGTTCGGAATGCCCATGCGCTCAAGCACGGTCTGGTAGGAACCGAGGTTGGCCAGCGTAGGATCGTTCCATGGCACCAGGGCCACAACGATGAAGATCGATACGAGGTAGAACAGGCCGATCCGCCAGATCACCGAGTTGGTGGCCTTGGAAATCTGCTTGCCCGGGTTCTTCGATTCCGCAGCCGCGATGGTCACGATTTCGGTACCCATGAACGAGAACATGGTGGTCAGGATTGCACCCAGCACCGCGCCCATGCCGTTTGGCAGGAAGCCGCCGGAATCAAACAGGTGCGAAACACCGCTGACCTGGCTGTTCGGCAGGAAGCCGAAAACGGCCGCAAGACCCAGCGCGATGAAGCCGATGATCGCCAGGACTTTGATCAAGGCAAACCAGAATTCGAATTCACCGTAGTTTTTCACGCTGAACAGGTTGGTGACCGTCAGCAGCATGGTGATGATCAGTGCAAACGCCCAGATCTCGATCCCCGGGAACCAGGCATGGAGAATGGTCGCGGCGGCGTTGGCTTCCAGTGGAATCACCAACACCCAGAACCACCAGTACAACCAGCCGATGGTGAAACCGGCCCAGTGCCCGATGGCACGGTCGGCGTATGTCGAGAACGAGCCGGTGTCGGGCGAGGCGACAGCCATCTCACCGAGCATGCGCATCACCAGCACCACCAGGGTACCGGCGGCGGCGTAGGCCAGCAGCACGGCGGGGCCGGCGGCAGCGATCGCGTGGCCGGAGCCAACGAACAGACCTGCGCCGATAACACCGGCGATCGACAACATGGTCACATGACGCGGTTTGAGCCCCTGTTCGAGGCCATTGGAGCTTGGGGTACTGCTCATCGGAACTACCTTTGCGAGGAAAGCGATTGCGTCCGTCCTGTCTGGTTTTCCTTCTCGTAAAAAGAAACCAACAGGGCGTTCCAGATTCTGCACGCAATAAATGCGCCAAAATGTTTCAAACTCTTCTGGGCCGCGGTTTTCAGCGAGACCGGACAGTCATCGCAAGTCATTGGAATGAATGGCAATTCGCCAGAGCGTTACCCTGCGACTCACTTTTCAGACGATTCAGCGCACCAGAAACACACTGAAAAAGTGTGGGATGCACAATAAAAGGGCGATTCAGGAACGTTCGGCCGGATAGCGCTTCCAACACCCCGCCAAAGCTGGCAACATCGCGCCTTTTTTTACGCGACGCCCACGGGTTTGCACGATCAAACACCCGTTCGGTTGTTGATGGGGCGACAGTCTGCTGTGCCGATGCGACAACCTGCCACACGCCATCCGCTTACCGCCCGTAGCGCTGTTGGCTGCCATTGAAACGCTATGCTAGCTTGGCCGCCTCGCCAGGAAGGCCCGCCAACAGCAGGAGCGCAACATATATGAGGAACGCACATGGCTGAGGCCACGCCCGCGCTTGAAATCCGCAACTTGCACAAACGCTACGGACAGCTTGAGGTGCTCAAAGGCATCTCGCTGACCGCCCGCGACGGCGATGTGATCTCGATCCTCGGTTCCTCCGGTTCCGGCAAGTCCACGTTCCTGCGTTGCATCAACCTGTTGGAAAACCCGCACCAGGGTCAGATTCTGGTGGCCGGGGAAGAACTCAAGCTCAAGCCCGCCAAGAATGGCGAACTGGTTGCCGCTGATGGCAAACAGATCAATCGCCTGCGTTCCGAGATAGGTTTTGTATTTCAAAACTTTAATCTGTGGCCGCACATGAGTGTGCTCGACAACATCATCGAGTCCCCGCGCCGCGTGCTCGGCCAGAGCAAGGCCGAGGCGATCGAAGTCGCCGAAGCGCTGCTGGCCAAGGTCGGTATCGCCGACAAGCGTCACGCCTACCCGGCGCAACTGTCCGGCGGTCAGCAACAACGCGCGGCGATCGCCCGCACGCTGGCGATGCAGCCGAAGGTGATTCTGTTCGACGAGCCCACCTCCGCCCTTGACCCGGAAATGGTTCAGGAAGTACTTAGTGTCATCCGCGCACTGGCCGAAGAAGGCCGCACCATGCTGTTGGTGACCCACGAAATGGGCTTTGCCCGTCAGGTCTCCAGCGAAGTGGTGTTCCTCCACCAGGGGCTGGTGGAAGAGCAAGGATCGCCTCAGCAGGTGTTCGAAAACCCGCTTTCGGCGCGCTGCAAACAATTCATGTCCAGCAACCGCTAACGGAGCAACATGCATGCAGAATTTTAAAAAGGTCTTCCTGGCCGCCGCCGTCACCCTCGCGTTCAGCGCCGGAGCCATGGCCGAGACCCTGAAGATGGGCATCGAAGCGGCGTACCCGCCGTTCAACAACAAAGACGCCAGCGGCAACGTGGTCGGCTTCGACAAAGACATCGGCGACGCCCTGTGCGCCAAGATGAAAGTCGAGTGCAGCGTGGTTACCTCCGACTGGGACGGCATCATCCCCGCGCTGAACGCCAAGAAGTTCGACTTCCTGGTCTCCTCGCTGTCGATAACCGAAGAGCGCAAGGGCGCGGTGGACTTCACTGACCCGTACTACTCGAACAAGCTGCAGTTCATCGCGCAGAAAGATAAAGAGTTCAAAACCGACAAGGATTCACTCAAAGGCAAGATCATCGGCACGCAGCGCGCCACCCTCGCCGGCACCTGGCTCGAGGACACTTACGGTAGCGATATCGAAGTAAAACTCTACGACACCCAGGAAAACGCCTACCTGGACCTGACCTCCGGTCGTGTCGACGCGATCCTCGCCGACAAGTACGCCAACTATGACTGGCTGAAAACCGACGCCGGCAAGAACTACGAGTTCAAGGGCGACCCTGTCGTGGAAAGCGACAAGATCGGCATCGCCGTGCGTAAAGGCGATCCGCTGCGTGAGAAGCTGAACGCCGCGCTGAAGGAAATCGTCGCCGACGGTACCTACAAGAAGATCAACGACAAGTACTTTCCGTTCAGCATCTATTGATCTGACCTGCGGGACCGGCGCCGTGATCCGACGGCGCCGGCTCCCGGCCTTGCCTGCCGCGATTTGAAAAGAAATCCATGATTATCGACCTCTACGGATTCGGCCCGGCCCTCGCCGCCGGTGCGCTGATGACCGTCAAACTGGCGCTGACGGCCCTGTGCCTGGGACTGGTGCTCGGTCTGCTCGGCGCCTTGGCCAAGACTTCCCCGTACAAGCCGCTGCAATGGCTTGGCGGCACTTATTCGACGCTGGTGCGTGGCGTCCCGGAATTGCTCTGGGTGCTGTTGATCTACTTCGGTACGGTCAACCTGATGCGCAGCCTCGGTGAGTTTTTCGGCAATCCCGATCTGCAACTCAGCGCCTTCGCCGCCGGCGTGATCGCGCTGGGCCTGTGCTTCGGCGCCTACGCCACGGAAGTGTTCCGCGGCGCGATCCTCGCCATTCCCAAGGGCCATCGTGAAGCGGGTGTGGCGCTGGGCCTGTCGAAATGGCGGATCTTCACCAAGCTGATCATGCCGCAGATGTGGCGCATCGCCCTGCCCGGCCTGGGCAACCTGTTCATGATCCTGATGAAGGACACCGCGCTGGTGTCGGTGATCGGCCTGGAAGAAATCATGCGTCACGCACAGATCGGCGTGACCGTGTCGAAACAACCGTTCACCTTCTATCTGGTGGCGGCAGTCATGTATCTGGGCCTCACCGTGCTGGCGATGACCGGCATGCACTTCCTGGAAAAACGCGCCGCTCGCGGCTTTGCGAGGAGCGCTTCATGAACTGGGAAGTGATCATCAAATGGCTGCCAAAACTGGCGCAGGGCGCGACCCTGACCTTGGAGCTGGTGGCGATTGCCGTGATTGCCGGCCTGTTGCTGGCCATTCCGCTGGGCATCGCCCGCTCCTCGAAGCTGTGGTACGTGCGCGCTTTGCCCTACGCCTACATCTTCTTTTTCCGTGGCACGCCGCTGCTGGTGCAACTGTTCCTCGTCTATTACGGCCTGGCGCAGTTCGATGCAGTGCGTAACAGCGCGCTGTGGCCTTACCTGCGCGATCCGTTCTGGTGTACTACCGCGACCATGACCCTGCACACGGCGGCGTACATCGCCGAAATTCTGCGCGGCGCGATCCAGGCGATTCCGCCCGGCGAAATCGAGGCGGCGCGGGCATTGGGCATGTCCAAACCCAAGGCAATGTTCTACATCATGCTGCCGCGAGCGGCGCGCATCGGCCTGCCGGCCTACAGCAATGAAGTGATCCTGATGCTCAAGGCCAGCGCGCTGGCGAGTACCGTGACCCTGCTGGAACTGACCGGCATGGCCCGCACGATCATTGCCCGCACCTACCTGCCGGTGGAAATCTTCTTCGCCGCCGGCGTGTTCTATCTGCTGATGTCCTACGTGCTGGTGCGCGGCTTCAAGCTGCTGGAGCGCTGGCTGCGCGTCGATGCCTGCCAAGGGCGTTGAAACTTCCCACGTGTTGACGGGCGAGACCCTACTCGCCCGCTTCACCGCGCTGGATGCCTTTTTGCTTGAGCATCAGGCGCTGTGGAAACCTCGTCCATTCACTCATCGTTCGCTTCCATGGGAAACCGCCTACCCCGAGTTGGCTTTGTGGCTGCGTGGGCGATCGCTGGAAGATGCAGAGCGTGCGCATAACCATCCTGCCGATCTCGCCGATGCCCCGGAGCCGTTTGCCTCATTGGCGGCATTGTCGGCTGAGCTGAGCGCGGTCGGTGAGTTGCCGGAGCATGCGCTGGAAACCCCAGGTCACCGATTGAATGTCGATGTGCCGGGGCGCAAGTGGCAGCAGATCGAGGCGTTCGCCAGTCGCTTGTCTTTTGCCTCGCAGCCGACGCACTGGCTGGACTGGTGTTCCGGCAAGGGGCATTTGGGCCGACGCCTGCTGGGTGCCGGGCAACAGCTGACCTGTGTTGAATACGATCCGGCGTTGGTCGCCAGCGGTCAGGCATTAAGTCAGCGCCATCATTTGCACGCCCTGCATGTCGAGCAGGATGTGCTGGCGGCAGACGCAGCAAGCGTTATAAGTGCTCAGCACACCCCGGTCGCCCTGCATGCCTGCGGCGATCTGCATGTGCGCTTGATGCAACTGGCGAGCGCGGCCGGATGTCAGCAGATGGCCATCGCCCCGTGCTGTTACAACCGGATTGATCGCAGCGAGTATCAGGCCTTGTCCTGCGCCGGCATGCGATCCGCCCTACAACTCTCGCTTGAAGATCTGGCACTGCCCATGAGCGAAACCGTCACCGCCGGTGCAAGAGTCCGACGTCAGCGCGACACCTCCATGGCCCGACGTTTGGCCTTTGATCTGCTGCAACGACAAGTGCGCGGAGTAGACGAATACCTGCCCACCCCGTCCCTGCCCAGCGCCTGGCTGGAAAAAACCTTCGCCGATTACTGCCGCGATCTGGCTGCATTGAAGGAGTTGTCCACAATCGGCACGCCGAACTGGCAGGCACTGGAAGCTGCCGGTTGGCAGCGATTGGCCGAAGTTCGCAACCTGGAATTACTTCGCGGATTGTTCCGACGACCACTGGAGCTTTGGCTGAATCTTGATCGAGCCATTTTCCTCGCCGAACAGGGATACGTCGTACGACTCGGCACCTTCTGCGACGCACCGCTGACTCCGCGTAATTTCCTGCTGTTGGCCGAGCGCGCTTGAAATCTTTACAGCCTGTGGATAACTCTGTTGATGGTTTTCCCGTGGATCCAATATCCACGGCCATTGCATGACAAAAACAGCATTGGTCATTTTTTGTTCATATAGATAAAAAACCGGTAAAACAGGGCTTTGCGCACAAAATGAGAACGTGTCCACAAAATCCCCTGCAATGCAGCCGTAGCGCCCATCCGTTGTGCATAAGCTTCCAATCAAAAGGACATAAACGGGTGAAATGGGTGCTTGAACGGTGCAGAAATCCTGCCCTCACGCTCATTCTGGCTTGATCGCGTAGCACCTCGGTTTTGCGGCTAAAAACTCGGCGACACCGCTCACGCCAAGCCTGATCCAGCGCCTGCGTAAAAATAGTCTGAATTCAGGGGTTTACAGAACCAACCCAATCGCTATAATCGTCGCCCACACGCCGGTATAGCTCAGTTGGTAGAGCAACTGACTTGTAATCAGTAGGTCCCGGGTTCGACTCCTGGTGCCGGCACCATACAAAACAAAGGCTCGCAGCAATGCGGGCCTTTTGTTTATCTGGAATACGTAACAAGCCACGTAACAAGCTGACGAAAGACCCAATTGCGCTTCAGGATGAAGGAGTGTTTGCTTTGAACTGGCGATTCCTAGACTGGAAGTTTCTGGTTACTTTTTCTGTATCCATTCTCGGCGTCGTGGTGCCAGTGGTCTGGCAGTCTGATCCTTCTTCGAAGGGGATGGAGCTTCGGGTTAATTCCATTACCTCCCTCGAGCCAGCATCCCAAATCCATGATCTTCAGTTGGTACTTGATGGGAAGAGGATTGAGTCCCCCTATTCCTCGACTGTTGAGCTGATTAATACCGGCTCCAAAGCAGTGCTGACCAAAGATTTCGACAAACCCATCGAAATCAATCTCGAGGATGGTGCGAAAGTCATCACAGCACGAATCACTCGCACCGCCCCCAGCGATATACCAGTGGAGATATCTACGACGGAGAACGCCGTGCGCATCGCACCGCACCTCTCAAACTCCGGTGACTCGATCTCACTAAATATAATCACTTCGGGTAAAAAGCCCGTTTATAGCGTACGTGCGCGGATAGCAGGGATCCCACACCTTACCTACACAGATCTCACCCTGCCTAAATCGCCATACGTTCGATATCTCAAACCTGGAGTTCAAGGTTTATGCGCATGGGGACTGTTCTGTTTGAGCATCCTGTTCGTAGCTGCTTGGCTAAGCCCTAAGGTTTTTGGGATACCGAGAGCGATATCTGCTTTTGTCTTTTTTACCTCTTACATCAGCGGGACGCAGCTGGTGGCGTTAATGATTGATGGACTCGAGATGCAGAATCGCTGGGTACTGCTAACGACGATCTTGATAACGGCAGTACTTCTAGGCATGGCTTTCTCTACTTATTTAGCTCTGCGTTGGGATCGACTGCACTCTCAATGGAATACGACATCTAGCAAGGAGGGACGGTTTAAGTGGCCGTGAGTAAGGTGAAATAAGGGCCAGACCACGTTTCGAGCTGAGACTGTGGTCTGACTCTATTTTTCCCCACCTTATTTTGCTCGTGTCACCACGGAGCTTAGGTTGGCGAAAACGCTTTGAGAAACCCCGGCCTTCCTTTGCTCTTCAGTGGCCGCCGAGAGCGGCAGCAGCGTTACGCGCGAGGCCTTTCCAGCCTTCATCTGTCGTACAGATTCCATCAAGTCCGTCTGAAATCGCTCTAGCTCATTTGCCATGCCTTTTCTTCGCCTTCAGCTATTTTCTCCAACGCTCGCTTGCTGAACTTATGCAGCTTGAACCGAAAGCGAAATCCGCCTTCCAAGTTGCTGCAACGCACGCTCAACATTCTCGATTTTGGAGTGATGCAGAAAATCTACCAAGCGATCGACCTGGGGCCGTTGTACGCCGAGACGACGTGCCAACTCGGCCTTGCTTAAACCTGACTCCAAAAGCGTATTCCACAGAGCAACCTTTGCTGCAGTCAGCGCAGGCAGACGCAATACGACGCCACTTGCCTGTTCTCCTGCCTGCCCGGTCGGAATCAACCGGCGATCATCAACGTATATCGAGAGCGCCGTCTCGATTGCATCAATGGCGGTGTCCAACGCTTGCTCGAGGGTGTCGCCAACGGCGTGCATCTCAGGAATTTCTGCGCAGGTCAGCCAGACACTGCCCGGCTCTTCGTGAACTACCAACGCATATTCGAACATCACGATTCCTCTCATGGGGTACAGCTGAGCCTCAATCCTTGAGGCCCAGCTGTTTGATTATCGATTTTCTCAGCCCTTCACCCATTTCCTTGGCTCCATGGTCGGGAAACACAGTTGTTTGCCATTCAAGGAAACCTTGAAGTGACTGCCCTTGCCGGTTTGAAACTCAACGCCATGGGCTTTCAACCATCGCCGAAACTCGCTGTACTTCATGTGCATCACTCGCCGTTTCGGTGAAGCGAATGTGCAACATATTTGCTGCGAGCGCAACATAAGTGTTGCACTACACAGAGATGGCAACGGCCACCACCTGGCCACGATTGCGCACCCGTCCTCCGCAAGCTACCGTCAAACCCGTCGCTGCCAATTCAGCGACCGGGCCTGAGAACCCGCGTAAGATACAGGCGCACCAGCGCCCAAAATCACGATTGCCGGCGCTTTTTTGTGTCCGCACTCATGTGTAATGGCGGCTGTGCGTGGGAGACCTTCGGGTCTGCCGGGTTCCTGTATCTCCGGTTTCTCAGCCTGCGCATAGCTGCCACCCTTTCGCCTGAGAACGAAAAATGGCGGCTCTCATTTGATACAGGGAGTTCACAAATGAATGCCATCGATCCATCCCTAATCCGCCGCGCTACCACACCGGTCACCTCACACCACGCCTTACGTACGGCAGGTGAAGCGAAATGACCGACCACCTCGATTTGAAAACCCCAGGCCTCACGCACTTTTCCTTCCAGGACAATCAAGCGCTGTTCCGCACCAATCGTGGTGTTCCAGTGATGTCCGCCCTCTCGCACGCCTCACACTTGCTTCACATTTCCAAGTTACTGACTGCAGATTCCACAGTTTCTCGCGATCCTTACCTTCACGCTTACGCCTCGCAGTATCTGCAGGAGTTGAGCAAGGCGCTGATTGACGATGTGGTGAAAGTGCTGGATGCGCCGCCGGACAAGCCGTTGATGTAAATCACCCACATGAAGCCCTCGTTGATGCGAGGGCTTCTTGTGTTTCAAACCTGACTGATCTCAAACACATACGAAATCCTGCGCTGACTCGCACTCCACACATAACGCAAATGCTTGCCCTGTTTCGGAATCGATACCGCTGGCGGGCGGAACGCAGCAACACATTCGTGCCCCGTTAGGCGAACACTGTTGTAGAGCAGTCCCCAGGATGCAGACTCGCGCAGTTGTCGGGCAAATGCCTGGGATGGGCCGTAGGCTTCCGGATCGGGTTGATGCAAATGTGCAAAACCATCACGAACATCATGCACCGGCTTAATCACACGATTGACGTAAGTACGCATGGTCAACTCAAGATCCGCCTCGTTGGTGGCCGCGAGGAAACGTTCCTGGTGATAGCAGGTTTCGGCGATGGCCGCGGCCTGGCTGCTGGCGGCGTAGTAGACGCCGAAGGTGCCATCGGTGAAGCGGCTGCTTTTGCCGATGTGGGTAAACGCCGCCATCACCGGAGTTGAACCGGGGCCGGAGAGTCGGTCTTCGGGACGCACGCGGGCGAGGACGCCGGCCTGCTCGATCAGGCGATCGTTAGTCAGCGCTTCCAGCGCGTAGGCGATTTCCAGGTCTTCGGGGTCGAGCACGTCTTCGAACAACGCAATCGGCGGGAAGCTGCTGTTGACGATCCGGTAGGCCTTCGGCCATTGCGGCTCAGCCAGCGGCGGGGCCTTCAACCGCGCACCCCATCAAGGTAGCGGCGCACGTCGGCGATATCGACCACCCTCCCCGCGAGCATGTAATCCAGCGCCGTTCGACCATTGAATGGCGCAGCCGTGTTGGGGCTGCTGACCCACGTATAAGCACGCTCGCGACTGTTGCTGAAGATGATGCTCAAGGCCTTGTGAATGCCCATCAGATACGAGATGCGCTCCAGCGTGTCGTGCGGCAGGCGAATGTTCGGCGGCAGGTGTTTGTATTTGTAGAACGTGGTGTTGCCGACGCCGCCCAGCAAAGTGCGCTGCTGTTCGGCGTTGCAACCCCAGCGCTCCATGAGATTGAAGAAAAACTTCAGCGCGACGCGCCCGGCTTCGGGGACGTCGAGTTGTTCACGCGGGGTGAGGGCTGGGGATGAGGTAGGCATGGTCGTCCTTTTTAACTGTCGCGCAACTGAGCGTAGTACAAAAATGAATATTTTCTATGAAAATATTCATATACGAATAAACGCCTGAGAATCCCAAGTTGACACGTTAATGTCCCGTGGCAGAGGATCTGCCTCAAGAGCGCGAAACCGACTGCCATCAGGTGGCGATAGTCGGCGTTAGGAACCCCGTTGATGACCTGAAAATCAGCGCTCGGGTGAGACCTCTTCCCCCATTCAAGGGAGCAAAAAGCCGACAACAATGTCGGTTTTTTTTGCCTGTTTTACTTGAGCATTTCGCTTGCCTGGTCGGAGTGCTGGCGAACTTTCCCTATGTGCATTCACATGCGGACGCTCTTCAGCGCCCCGTAAATGGCAGCTCCAGAGTCGCAACAACCCGGTGGCGAAGAAATTGGAAAGCCTCCCTGATGCTAAGGGCACTCGCGCTCATAGCTGAAAAATATCCGCATATGTCGCCGGGGAGATTACAGGAGCCATAAGCCGTTTTTCCTCGAAAAACCCGCCCTGCGCACCAAAACCACGCACTTTTCTTGACCCCAATCACCCCCACGTCATCAAAAATCCCGATCCTGTGTCAGCTTCCAGCCATCGGCGGGGACATCAATTCGCTACTAAACCCGCGACAACTATGCTCAGGTGCTGGAATATAGCCAGCATATGACGCCGGATCGGCAGTCTCGTAAACAACAATACCCAGCCCACTTCAGAGGGCATTACCCATGGATAGCAGAACCTTACGCAACCTCATGCGCATCGTGCAGACCGGCTCGTTGTCGGCCGCAGCCGAGCATTCGTGCCTGACTGTGCAGGCCTTGGCCGCGCAGTTGAACAAGGTCGAAGAGCAGTTCGGTTTCCGCTTGTTTCGACGTTCCAACAAAGGGCTGACGCTGACGCCGCAAGGCACGGAGCTGACGCCCTACATGGACAAAGTGCTGATTGCCACGCGACAGATGGAAGAAAAGGTCGAGGCGCTCAAGGTACCCGGCCAGCGCACATTGAAGGTTGCGTTGAACAACACGTTGTCGTCTGACTTCAACCGGCGAATGATCGGACGCCTGATTGAGGTGTTTCCCGATTACCAGATGGAATTCAGCTACGCCGAGTCGATGGAAAACCTCAGCAAGCTGAAGAATGAGGACTTTGACCTCGCGGTGCTGATCGGCCCGCAGCGGCCGGGTTTGCCGAGCATTGTTTTGCCGGATGTGCAGGTGCAGGTGGTCGGTGCCCATTGCGGGCAGGAAAACGATCCACTGACGTTGCTGGGCAACAAGTTTCAGGTGCGTCCTGCGGAAGATTGTCCGTATTCCCACAGTTTCCTGCGTTTTCTCGACGCCGGACTGGGCAATCACGAGAACGGTCAACGCATGGTCTATTCCTGCAGCGAAACCCTGACCCTGTCGCTGATCACGCAGATGGACGCGGTGGGCATGGTGTCTCGTGAGGCCGCGCAAAAGAACGGCCTGACGATTTTCCCCGGATTCGAGGATTTCCTCGAAGTGCGTCTGGCGGTGAACAACCCGAACCTGTCGGGGCAGGCCCTGAATGACGTGGTCGATCTGCCGCTACATGAACGAGCCGAGCGCAATGTACGCAGCCGTCCCAACCGCCACACTGAGAAAGAGGTTTTTGCTGAAATACGCACATAACAACGTCGGAATGGCTGCATAAAATTCCGGGCGATCGAGCTGTAGGTGCTGATCCTTGATCAACAAGGGTGTCAGGCTGATCGCAGCGACGATCGCCACCGGCAGGTATTCCAGCGCCCGCGCAACGAACGGCGGCCAGTGCTCGGTGTTGACTTGCAGCGGCAGCGCGCGTGGCAGGAAGGTCACGGCCATCATCAGCGCGACCACCAGAATCAGGAACGTTTGGTCAGGCATACACCCACTCCGCAGCCCACGAACGTGGCGATGAAAACGTTGAACGGCGAAGTACCGACCAGGCTCAGCGCGCCCATGCAGGCGACGGCAGCTGCTGCGGCGATGAGTTTGTTGCGGGTGTTGCACAGCGACACCAGCACGTAGAGCATCATCGCGGTCAGTGCGTAGTCGAGCTGATATTTGATCAGGTGCGATGCATATTGCGCGCAGACAGCGCCCAACAATCCGCCCAGCACCCAAGAGGTGTGGCAGAACAGGTTGAAGCCGATCAGGTAACGAATGTTGACCGGCGCGCCGGTGCCCAGTTTGACGCTGTGGAACGCGAAGGACTCGTCGGTCAGGCCACCGGCGTAAGCCCAGCGCTCCATGCGGCTGAGCCCCAATGCGCGCAAGGCCTTGGCCATGTACACCGACATCAGCATGTGCCGCGCATTGATCAGGAAGGTGGTCAGCACGATGGTGGTCAGCGAAGCGCCGCTGGAGATCAGCGCCAGTGCGGCGAATTGCGAAGCGCCGGCGTAGACGAACAAGCACATCGCCACCGGCAGCCACATCGGCAGCCCGGCGTTGACCGCCATCAGCCCGAACACGAACGACACCGTGAAGTAACCGGCCACCACCGGGCTGGCTTCGGCAAACGTGCGCGATGGCTGATGAGCAGCCATCAGCGGCGCACTGCCGGACGTTTCATTCATAGATCCCTCTCAAATGTCCGCTCGCCGTGGGGTTCGCAAAAACCCTGGGCAGTCCAGAATCGCTTGCCCGCGAGGTTAGCATCGTCGACGAACAGAAACATCCGTAATACACCGACCCGTTTCATGTCGGATGACGCCGCTTCCACCAACCGCTGGCCGACGCCCTGACTGCGATAGCGTGGGCTGACCGCCAAGTGGTTGATGGTGCCGCGACTACCGAGCATGCCGCCGAGCACCGCACCGACGATTTCGCCTTCGACGTCGAAGGCCAGATAGGCCGTGGTGGTCTTCTGGATCAATACACCGCGCAGGCATTTGGCGTCCTGCCATTCGCAGAACGACACTTCGTCGAACTGCCGGAAGAAGCGCTCCATGCGCTGCGCGTCCTTGGCGGTGGCGCGTCGCAGCACCACCGGCGTCGAGCACTCGACGCCATCGATTGGGGTGATCTGATTAGCGAACAATGTCGAAAGCGGTCCCGGGCCGCGAGAAGGAAATCGCCAGAATCTGCCGGTACGCCATGGCATGCGTGTGGGTGTTGCGCGCCGGAGTCACGTAATGGCGCATGTCGCGATCAAGGAAGTACGTGGTGTCGAGGATTTCCTTGTAGGTGGTCGACGCCAGTTGATGCTCGTGAACATCGTACAAACGGCTTTCCGCGCCCTCGACGTTGTTGCGCCCCCAGAAGTGCACACCACTGAACGGATAGCCGTCGCAGTGAATCCCTTCCGGGGTGATTTCCAGTTGCTTGCCGGGTTTGATCTCGATGCGGATCTGATGAATCTGGCACTGCCAAATCTCATCGTGCAATTCTTCCGGCAACACGCTTTTGTACACTTCAAAATCGGTGTCGATCAGGCTGCGCATTACCGGCGAAGTGATCACTTCATCAGAGAAGTCCTGAAAGTGCCGCACAACACCGCCCACGTAGGCGTTGTTCTCTTTCGACTGCACGTACGCGCGATGCTCGAGTTGCTTCAATTCACGTGTTTTCGGGTTGTACTCGAAGTCGCTGTAACGACGGTAACGCATGCCGGCTTCGGCCTGACCGTAATAACTGTCTGGCTCCATGTTTTCCCAACTTTTGGTCAGTCTGACGAAGTCGGCAAAATGACCGTAGAGATTGAAGTCACCACCCTGGACGTTGACATATTTGTCGCGCCGTAGCGATTCGCCCACTTCTCTGTTCAAAACGATCATTACCAAATTCTCCGCTGCGTTGAGCGGCCTAATCTATTAGGTGGAGAATTTGCGTCCATGAGAAAGAATTTCAGGCATTTAAAGCCCTGCTTGAAACGGTACTTGAAGACGCTTCAAAACAACTTTTACGTGACAAAAACACGGGTTTTTTACGGTTTTTGCGAAAAAGACGTCGAAAAAAAACCCCGAGCCAGTCGGGGTTTTCTCATGTTTCTTACACCGGATCGTTCATCAGAAGATGTTGATCGGGTAGTCCACGAACACACGCACTTCGTTGCCGCTGCTGTTGTAGTCGGCGGATTTCTGCGACACGCGCAGAATCGAGCTGCGCAGTTTCACGCTAAGGTCTTTCGCCGGACCGCTTTGCACGACGTATTTGACCTGGTTGAAGATCTCACGCTCGGTGCCGCCACTGCTGGTGTCGGTGGTGATGTTGTCGCCACGCACGTAAGCAAAGTTGTAGCTCAGGCCAGGTACGCCAAAGGCACCGAAGTCCAGGCCGTAGCCCAGTTGCCAGCTGCGCTCGTCTTCAGCGTTGAAGTCCGACCAGTACGAGTTGGCCAGGTAAATGGTGTTGCCACCGTCGCCCTGACGACGACCATCGTTCTGATAACCGCCGTACGGATAACCCAGATTGCTGTCACCGGTACTGCGCTGGTGCGCCACGGTGAACGAGTGCGGGCCGGTGGCGAATGTGGCCGCCAGGCTCCAGATCTTGTTGTCCTGGCCGCCGGTGTTCTTGATGTCGGCATAGGACTTGTCGAGCTTGGTGCGATAGCCGTTGAAGTCCAGGGTCAGGGACTGATCCTTGTCGATCGGGAACACGTAGTTGGCGTTCACGTACTGCTTCTTCATGACGTCTTCAACGTCGGAAGCGTACAACGCCGCCTTGAACTGTTCGGTGAACTGGTAGCTACCGCCCAACACGTTGATCGACTTCAGACCACCGCTGTCACGGCCTTCAGCGCTTTTACGCGATTCGGCGGTGAAACGACCGGCGTCCAGTTGCAGGCCTTTGATCTCTTTGGAGGTGATCAAGGTACCGGTGTAGCTTTCCGGCAGCAGACGCGAGTTGTCGTAGTTCAGCACCGGCAGGGCCGGCATCTGGTCGCCGTAGGTCAGCACGGTGTTGGACACGCGGAATTTGACCGCAGCGCCACCCTTGGACAGGTCGTCAGCCGCATTGCCGCTGTCACCCTGTTTGAAGAAGTCGATACCACCGGCGCCGCTGCGGCCCTTGCCGCCATCCAGACGCAGTGCGTAAAGACCGAAAGCATCGACACCCACACCCACGGTGCCTTGGGTGAAGCCGGAAGAGAACGTACCGATGGCCGCCTGGCCCCACTCGGCTTTGTCCGGGTTACCATCTTTGTAATCACGATTGATATAGGCATTGCGCAGCAGCACTTTGAGGCTGCTGTCTTCTACAAAACCCTTGGATTCGGCTTGGCCGTCAGCCATTGCCGAAGTGGCACTCAACATCCCCAGTGCGATCAGACTGATTCGCTTGTTCAACATTTTGTTTTCCTTATTACGGGTTGAAACGCGCTGTGTCGAACGGCTGAAACGGCGCTATTGCACTCTTTTTTCACCCCGAAACAAAAAGACCCGCCCACGGCAAAACCGTGTCGGGCCCTTTTATTATTTTTGAGTCATGGCGGTTGGCCACAGGCGTTGGGCCGAATCGTAGCCGCGCCCTCAATAATGTGTCAATTTCAAGAATCGTCTTTAAATAGGTAAAAATCGTCTAAGAATCATAAATTTTGCGATAGCGTATTGCTCGGAAATGCGCTCAGCCAGTGAATCCAGTGCGATTACGCGCAACCGTCGAGACCGCATTGCGCGGGGGATTGCCCCGACTCAACAGTGACAACCGCTTGCCCCAACCAGTCGGCGAAGGCCTGCGGTTTGCCAAGCCAGGGGCTGATGTCGATCAAGGTGAATTGCCCGTCCCGCTCCAGCGCCAATGTCGGAAATCCCTGGCCACCCAGTTGTGCCAAGAGTTCTCGGCTGGCTTTTACATGCGCTGTCGTATCAACGGATTTAAACGCAGCCGCGAAGATGTCACGGGTGTAGCCCAACTCACGGGCGAGTTCGAACAGTACGGATTCATCGGCAATCCGCCGTCCTTCCACGTAATGCGCCGTCTGCAAACGTCCGAGCATCTGCAAACCGCGACCGTCGATGGACTCTGCCGCCATCACCGCCGCAATCGGCGGCGTCGAATCGAAAACCGCCGATTGATCACGCAGCAGACCTTCGAAATACGCTTCGCCAAAGGGTTGTCCGGTGTATTCGGCAATGCGCCGGTCGTGGGGCATGACGTAATCACGCAGTTGCGGCGAAACGCGCTGGCGATTCGCGCCGCTCATCATTCCGCCCGCATGGGCGACGACCGGCAGTACTTGCTGCGCCGCTTGCACCAACGGTTTGGCGCCATAGCACCAGCCGCACAATGGGTCGTAGATGTAATGAAGGATCATGGGAGAACTCCGGCAGCAAAGTAGAAAAATTCGATGCCGGCAGACTATTCCTACGCGTGTTGGGGAAAAACGCCGGAATGGCTCTCAGACTGTTTCGAGAATCGGTCGAATGGATCGACCGGTCAGGATGTATCGAAATCGACATAAATTGAAACAATCTGACAGGGGAACTTCTCAGGAATAAATTACGGAAGCAAATGCAAAGCATTACCATTCGCGCGTTTGAATTTCCTTACCCTTTCGGATGCGCTTTTCCATGCCTGCCCCGTTCCGCCTCACGCCTGTCACCCTTGGATTGTCTGCCTTTCTGTCCAGCGGTTTTGCTTACTCCGCCACCGAACTGCCCGCCACCGCGATCAGCGCCGAAGAACAAGCCGAGGACCCGCGCGTCAAGATCAGCAACACCGCGACTCGCACCTCGACCCCGGTGCGTTACGTGCCGCAGGCCATCGACTCGATCAAGACCACGAACGTCGCCGACTACGGCACCAATGACATCGGTGACGCCCTGAGCGGGATTCCCAACGTCAGCAGCAGCGCCGACACGCGCTTCGACAGTCTGCGTATCCGCGGCTTCGACGCCAGCAACGACTTCTATCTGGACGGCATTCGCGACGACAGCCAGTACAAGCGCGACCTGCACAACATCGAGCGGGTCGAAGTGCTCAAAGGTCCGGCGGCGGTACTTTACGGCCGTGGCAGCCAGGGCGGGATCGTCAACCGCGTGAGCAAGCTGCCCGAGTTCGGTCGTCGTTCGACCATCGAGGCCCAAGGCGGCAGCGACGACCTGCGCAGCCTGTACGCCGACCTAAGCACCGACCCCAGCGAAAACCTCAGCCTGCGCCTGAACATGGGCAACATGGATGAAAACAGCTTCCGCGACGGCGTCAGTGGCAACCGCCAGCTGTTCGCGCCGTCGATGAGCTGGCAACTGACCCCAGACTTGAACTGGCTGGTGCAATACGAATACAGCCGCTACAACCGCACACCGGATCGCGGCATTCCCGGTGTGAATGGCCGCCCGGCGGATGTCGGTCGCGACACCACCTACGGCAACGATCACGATTTCATCGACGACAAGGCGCAGTCCCTGCGCTCGAAACTCACCTACGAGATCAACGACAACTGGCAGCTGCGCCAGACCCTCGGCGTGTTCAAGCTCGACAGCGATTTCGACAACACCTACCTGACCAGCTTCGATCCGAAAACCAACAAGGTCGCGCGCCAGCACTGGCAGCAGAATCTGACCACCCGCAACGTCTACAACAACCTTGAGCTGGAAGGCGGTTTCGATACCTTTGGTCTTGAGCATCGCCTGCTGACCGGCGTCGAGATCGGCAGCCAGCGCCGTGATCCGAAGTTGTACAACGCCGCGACTGGCAAGACCCCAGGCGCACAACCGGTGCCATCGCTCGACCTGTTCAACCCCAACCGCGAGCTCCGTCACACCGGCAGCATGCAGGTGTTCAGCGACAGCCACACCGAAGTCGAAAGCCGCGCGGTGTACGTGCAGGATCAGTTGCGTCTGAACGATCAATGGCAACTTCTGGCCGGCTTGCGCTACGACACGTTCGATATCGAGTCGACCAACCAGCTCAAGAACCTCACTGAGGATCGCGACAGCCACAGCACCAGTCCACGCTTCGGGATTGTCTGGACGCCACTGCAGAATCATTCGTTCTATGCCTCGTGGTCGAAGACCTTCTCGCCCGTTGGCGGCGGCCTGATCGGCATCACCCCGGGGGCTGCCGGCAATAGCAACGACTTGAGTCCGGAGCTGACCAAACAGAAAGAAATCGGCGTGAAAAGCGACTGGCTGGATGATCGCTTGAGCACCACGCTGGCGGTCTACGACCTGGAACTCTACAACCGCCGCACCAGCGACCCGAACGATCCGACCCTGACCGTCATGACCGGTCTTCAGCGCTCACGGGGTGTGGAGCTGACCGCCACCGGCAAACTGGTCGGCAACTGGTACATGCGCGGTGGCGTCGGCGTGCAGGACACCACCATCGAAAAGGATAACAACGGCCTGGAAGGTAAACGCGTCAACAACGTGGCCAAACACAACGGCAGCCTGTTTCTGACCTGGAAACCGGAGATGGGCTGGTACGGCGAAACCGGTCTGACCCTGGTCGGCCAGCGTTATGCCGACAACGCCAACACCACCGTGCTGCCGGGTTACGGCCGCTGGGATGCGCTGGTCGGCTACCGTTTCAAGGACTGGGACTTGCGCGCGGCACTGAACAACATCACCGACCGCGAGTATTACGCCTCGGCCACCAGCCAATTTCAGATCCAGCCAGGCGCACCGCGCAGTGTGGTGATGACCGGTACTTACAGCTTCTGATTTCACACAAATCCTGTGGGAGGGGGCTTGCTCCCGAAGGCGTCGAATCAGGCAACATCATCGTCACTGACTTACCGCATTCGGGAGCAAGCCCCCTCCCACAGGTTCAATGTTCGCAATGGTTTCCATCGTGCATAAAAAAGCGCCGCCATCCCGGCAGCGCTTTTACCAATCCTTGTTGTTCTTCTTATCCTTCCATTACAGCCCATAACGCTTCCAGTTCGGCCTCGCTGAACAGGCCAGCGGGGTAGCGCTCGATCATCATCCGGCGCGGATCAGGTTCCCTGATCTGACGCGTTCCATTGGACTTCAAAAAGTGCGCGACAATCTGGAGCGATTCGCCGTTGACGGCCATGGGATGCAAAGTCCGCTCGCTGACTACGTTCACTTCGGCGTTCATTTCAGCGCTCTCTCCCCGTTCGTGAGCGGCTACGTTATCCAAGGTATATGACAGAACTGTTGAAGTTCCCCCCTCTCCCTAGTGCACTTTGTCCGATACAAGAGCTATGCCAAGGTTTCCGATTTGTCGACAGGCGGATACAAACAAGCCCGCGGTCCAACAGGGCCGCGGGCTTGTTTGAATGTGTAGCAAGCTAATCTTTGCCTGGCCGATTTATGAATCAACTCAAGCTGTTACGTCTCAACTCACTCTTTGTGCGGGGCTGGCTGTTGTTGGGTAAGGCAGTGGATATTGCCGCCGCCCAGTAACAGTTCACGGCCCGGCACCATCACCACTTCGTGTTGCGGGAACAGCTTCTGCAGGATTTCCCGCGCAGGCGCGTCCATCGGATCGTCGAAGCTCGGCGCGATGATGCCGCCGTTGACGATCAGGAAGTTCACGTAGGAACCGGCCAGACGCACGGAAGGGTTGCGCTCCTGCGTACCGTCGACCGGATCGACACCGGCGCACTCCTCTTCGGTCGCGTACAGCGGCCCCGGAATCGGCATCTTGTGCACCGTGAACGGGCGCCCCTTGGCGTCGGTGCTGCTTTGCAGCACGTTCATTGCGGCCTGGCAGCGCGGGTAGTTCGGATCCTGCGGATCGTCGGTCCACGCCAGCAGCACTTCGCCCGGGCGCACGTAGCAGCAGAAGTTATCCACATGACCGTCGGTTTCGTCGTTGAACAGGCCATCCGGCAGCCAGATGATCTTATCCACAGACAGATTGTCGCGAAGCACCGCTTCGATCTCTTCGCGGCCCAGGTGCGGGTTGCGGTTGTGATTGAGCAGGCACTCTTCAGTAGTGATCAGCGTGCCTTCGCCGTCGACGTGAATCGAACCGCCTTCAAGCACAAAACCTTCGGTGCGATAACGCGGGCTGCGCTCGATTTCGAGAATCTTGCCACCGACCTGCGAATCACGGTTCCACGGCGAATACAGACCGCCTTCAAAACCACCCCATGAGTTGAAGTCCCAGTTCACACCGCGCACTTCGCCGCTGTTGTTGATGACGAACGTCGGGCCGGTATCACGTACCCAGGCATCATCGCTGGACATCTCGACCACGCGGATATTCGGCACGTCGAGACGTGCGCGTGCGTTCTCGTACTGACCGGCCGACACGGCAACCGTCACCGGTTCAAAACGGGCGATGGCCTTGGCCACTGCAACGTGCGCGGCCTGCGCCGGCTTGCCACCCAGGCGCCAGTTGTCCGGACGCTCAGGCCAGATCATCCAGGTCTGGGTCTGCGGCGCCCACTCGGCCGGCATGTAGAAGCCATCGTCACGCGGGGTACTTTTCAAAGTGGTCATCGGATCAGGACTCCAGGGAACCGTCGAAGGGTTACAAAGCGATGGCGACTTTATAACCGATAAATATCGTATTTTAAATGCTTTAAAATGACGCTCGTCTAAAAAAAACAGTTAAATACCGATACAAATCGAATTAGCACTGCCCCCCATGTGGGAGCGGGCTTGCTCGCGAAGGCGGCACATCCGTCGATATCACCTTTGAATGAAGAACCGTATTCGCGAGCAAGCCCGCTCCCACAAAAGCAGCGTTTACAAACCTTCTTCGAGTACCCGATCCAGCATGTCGACAAAGAAGTCGACGCTGCGCCGCGAGGTGACCATCGGCGGTTTGATCTTGAGAATGTTCAGGTCATCCCCGGTCGGTTGCATGAAGATCCCCAGCTCGCGCAGGCGATCGCACAACAACGTGGTCTCCTCGGTGGCCGGCTCCAGCGTCTCGCGGTTGCGGATCAGCTCTACCCCCAGATAGAACCCGGAACCATGCACCGCGCCGACCAGCGGATGTTTATCGATCAACGCCTCGAGCCGCGTCTTGAAATGCCCGCCAACCACCTGGGCGTTTTCCCAGAGCTTTTCTTCTTCCATGACATCCAGCACCGCCATACCGACCTGGCAGCTCACCGGACTGCCGCCGGCCGACGAGAAGAAATAGCCTTCAGCTTCCAGCGCCTCGGCGATTTCCCGACGCGTAATAACGGCGCCGAGCGGCTGGCCGTTGCCCATGCCCTTGGCCATGGTGATGATGTCCGGCACCACGCCCTGCTCTTCGAAGCCCCAGAAAAAGTGACCCATGCGCCCGTAACCGACCTGGACTTCGTCGGCGATGCACACCCCGCCCTGGGCCCGCACCAATGCGTAAACCTGCTTCAGATAACCGGGCGGCAGGGAAATTCCGCCGGCGTTGCCGTACACCGGTTCACAGATGAAACCGGCCAATTGGCGCTCCTGCGCGGCGATATGCGCCAGTTGCGCTTCGACGCTGCGCACATAGTCCGGCGCCGAATCGAGGCCGCGAAACTCGCCACGGTAGGTATTCGGCGCGGTCACCGGGTGCACCCAGTCCGGGCGGCTTTCCAGCGCGCGCGGGTTGTCGGCAACCGAGGTCGACACCGCATCAGCGCCGACCGTCCAGCCGTGATAAGCCTCCAGCACGCTGAGCATGTCGCGCCCGCCGCTGTAGGCCCACGCCAGACGGATCGCCAGGTCGTTGGCCTCGCTGCCACTGTTGACCAGAAACACCCGATCCATGCCTTCCGGCGCCAGCTTCAGCAAGCGTTCGGAGAACTGCGCCACCGCCGCATAGTTGAAGCGCGAGTTGGTGTTGAGCAGCGACCACTGCCGCGCCGCCACCTGGGCCATGCGCGGATGACCATGGCCGAGCACCGCGACGTTGTTGAGCATGTCGAGGTAGGAACGGCCCTGCATGTCGATCAGGTGATTGCGCCAGCCACGCTCGATGCGCGGCGGGTCGACGTAATAATGTTTTTGCGTGCGGGCGAAACTGGCATCGCGTCGTTCGAGCAAGGTTTTCGCATCCAGCTCCGGCTCGGCATCGCAGGACAGCCCCAGCAGTGCTGCCGGCGACGGGCACAACGCCTGCCACGCCGCAGCGCGCGAAGGGCTGCAGAACAACGGCGCATCCAGCGATGCAACGCGGCTCACCTGCACAATCAACGGGCCGCTGACCGCACCCAGCACCTGACCTTTGACCAGCGCCGCGCCGCTGTGCAGCGAGGCGTTCACGCCCCTCAGCCGCACGCTGAGCTGCGGTCCGTCGAGTTGCAACACACCATCCGCCGCGTGATGCAGCACACCGGCAAACGGCGCTTCCACCGCCGAGCCCTGCGGCACGCGCAACTCAACGTGCAGCGGGAAAGTCTCCGGTTCGACGGCACTGTCTACTCGCGTCTGCGACAAGCGATATTGCCCGTAACGACTGGCCGCCAGGCCATGCGCGGCCGCGGCTTCAGTGAGCAGTCGTTGATCGATACCCTCCTGCTCCCAGTTGCCCGCCTCGAAATGCGGACTTAGGACACCAAGGTCGATCAGCGCAAATTCGCGCCCGACCAGCTCTGGCAACAGTGGCGCAAAACCCTCGCTGCCGACCGTCGGCAGACGCTGGCCGACTGACGTGAGGATCGCCGCTTCCATCAGCGCCAGGGGTACAGAAGTGGCCACGTGGAAAATTTCCCATTCGTGGCCAAGGTTGTCGCGGCTATAGGTATTGCCCGGGTCGATGCTGACCTGTTGCTCGCCACTGAGCACCAGCACCGCCGCCCGCGCCACAATCAATGGCCACAGCGCCTGCAACTCTTCGTGTTGCAGCGGATTGACCGCGTGATAGGCCTGCACCGCCGGCAGAATCACAAACGGATCACCGCCGGCATGGTGCAGCAGCGCCGCGCACGTCACCGACAGATCGGTGATACGCCAGGTGCGCACCAGATCACCGAAGTCGATCACGCCCTGCAATTGCCAATGACGCTTGGCATCGCGTTGCCAGACAGCGTTATCGTCGGTGATGTCCATGTGGATCGCCTGCACCGGCAGCTTGTCCTGCAACGGCTGCAAGCGACGTTCGGCCTGTTCGGCGGCATGCGCGATCAAGGTGCGCTGGCGCTCATCCTGAATCACCGGCAGCAGATGGCTGATCAGCGCACTGGCGTGGCGGGCGTCCCATTGCAGCGTGCGCTGAAGGCCCGGGTGATCGAAGCCGGCCAGGGCCAGGTCCATCTCGCCACACAACCGACCGAATCCGGCCACCACGTCATGGCCCAAATGCTCAAGATGGGTCAGCGGCTGGCCTTCGATGTAATCCAGCAACCGCACGTGCACCGGCTCGCCGTCGGCTTCCAGCGACAACAGATCCTCGCCGTTACTGGCCGGGACCACTTTGGGCACGTGCACCGACGAATGCTCGGCAAGGTACTTGAGGCCTGCATGCTGAGCCTGCAACTCCACAAGTGCATAATCGCCGCGGCAGATTTTCAGGACAAAGCGCCCACGCTCACTGTCGACCCGATAATTCAGGTCCTGCTGACTGCCCAGCGCCTGTAGCGTGCCGCTGAGCCCGTAATGCTCGGCCAACCACTGCCGGGCCTGCGCTTCAGAAACCTGCGGGCTGGGCAAACTGGCGCGATGAATCAACGTGGCGAGCGGCATGGGACGACCCCTGAGATTTTATCAGGTGCCTATATCGCCATTGCTGCAGTGGATGCGCAACCCCCGACCGGAGATATTCAAGCGCTCGCATCCGCCGGCACTTTGCGCAAGAATGTCGGCCATTCACCCCTATCTGGAAAAACCTCATGAATGTAATCACCACCGATCTGCCCGGTGTTCTGATCATCGAACCCAAGGTATTTGGTGACGAGCGCGGCTTCTTCTACGAGAGTTTCAATGCCAAGGCGTTCCAGGATGCAACCGGTCTGGACACTCAATTCGTTCAGGACAACCATTCGCGCTCGCAGAAAGGCGTGCTGCGCGGCCTGCATTACCAGCTGCAAAATACCCAGGGCAAACTGGTTCGGGTGACCGCCGGCGAAGTGCTCGATGTAGCCGTGGACATCCGTCGCAGCTCGCCGCACTTCGGCAAGTGGGTTGCTGTACGCCTGTCGGCCGAGAACCACCGTCAACTGTGGGTTCCGGAAGGCTTTGCCCATGGTTTCGTGGTGCTGAGCGAGTTCGCCGAATTCCTCTACAAGACTACCAACTACTACGATCCATCGTCCGAACGCAGCATTCGCTGGGACGACCCGGCTCTGGGCATCGACTGGCAACTGGACGAAGCGCCGAAGCTGTCGGCCAAGGATCAGGTCGGCGCACTGCTCAAGGACGCTGACGTCTTCGCCTGAGCCTAGGCATAATGCGCCTGTTCACTCAGGCGCATCCGGCTCATGAAACCTACCCTTCCCCGCAGACCCCGCTGGCGCAGCCTCGCCCTGCTGGCGCTGTGCCTGGCGCCGCTACTGTGGCCGCTGGAGCATCTGGCCGAGCGCTATTACCGCAGTGAACTGGCCGGACAAAACCGCCAGACCCTCGACCTCTACGTCGCCAACCTGCTGGGCACCCTGCACCGCTATGAAGTGTTGCCGCAGATCCTCGGCGACCTGCCGGCCCTGCGCGCCGTGCTCGGTGCACCGGACGACGGTGTCACCCAGGGCAACGCCAATCGCCTGCTGAAAAACATCGCCGCACAGACCGGCGCCGAGGTCATGTACCTGATGGACACCAGCGGCCAGACTCTCGCGGCGTCGAACTGGGACAAACACGACAGCTTCGTCGGGCGCAATTTCGCTTTCCGTCCGTATTTCAGCGAAGCGATGGCCGGACGTCTGGGGCGTTTCTTCGGCCTCGGCACCACTTCGGCCAAACGCGGTTATTTCTTCGCCGCCGCAGTGCGCAACGGCGAAAAAATCATCGGCGTGCTGGTGATCAAAGTCGACCTCGATCACACCGAAAGCCTGTGGGGCAAAACCCCGGAACAACTGTTGGTGACCGACCACAACGGCGTGGTGATTCTCACCTCGCGCCCGGAATGGCGCTTTCGTTCAACCCGCATTTTGAGCGACACCGAGCGCTCGGCGATCACCGCCATCCTGCCCTATCCGACCCGCGAGCCACGTCCGCTGAACCTCAGCGACAGCGCCTGGCTGACCCAAACCGTCGATATCGCCGAAACCGGCTGGAGCGTCAGTATTCTTGCCCCGCGCACGCTGATCGATCGTCCGGTGCGCACCGTGGTCGCAATCGGCGGCGCCACGCTGTTGGTGGTGATGCTGTTGCTGGGGCTGATGATGCAGCGCCGTCGGCATTATCTGGAACGCATCGCCTTTGAAGCCAAGGCCCGTCGTGAACTGGAAGGTCGGGTGGCCGAGCGGACCAGCGATCTGGAAGGCCTCAACCGCCGACTCAAGCAGGAAGTGCTGGAGCGCGAACAGGCCCAGCAGGAACTGGTGCGCGCTCAGGACGATCTGGTGCAGGCTGGCAAACTCTCGGCGCTGGGCACGATGTCGGCGAGTATCAGCCACGAACTCAATCAGCCGCTGGCGGCGATTCGCAGCTATGCGGAAAACGCCGAAGTACTGCTCGATCATCAACGCACCGACGATGCTCGCGGCAACCTCAAACTGATCAGCGAACTGACCGGGCGCATGGCCTCGATCATCGCCCACCTGCGTGCCTTCGCCCGCCGCGACCGCCATGCCCCGGAAAGCGTGGCCCTGCAACCGGCGCTGGACGATGCGCTGGCGTTGCTGGCCAAACGGCGCCGCAGTATGGAAGTCGAACTGATCCGCGATCTGCCCGCCGCCACGCTGTGGGTCGAGGCCGGGGAAACCCGTCTGCGCCAAGTGCTCGGCAATCTGCTGGCCAACGCCCTCGATGCGCTGACCGAAAAAGGCCCGCCGCGCAAACTGTGGCTGAGTGCCGAATCCACGGCCGAGGGCGTCAATCTGTACATTCGCGACAACGGCCCGGGCTTTTGCATGGAAGCCCTCGGCCGCGCCAGCGAGCCCTTCTACACCACCAAGACCCGCACTCAGGGCCTTGGCCTGGGGCTGGCCATCTGTGAAACCCTGATGCGCGCCTTCGGCGGTGAACTGTCGTTCGCCAACCACAAGCAAGGCGGCGCCTTGATCACCCTGCGGCTGCGCGCCGGCGCGCCTGGGGTCAGCCTGCAACCGTCCGAGGATCGAAGTGCATGACCATCGACAATCGCATTCAGGTGGTGTTGATCGACGACGATCCGCACCTGCGTCAGGCCCTCGGCCAGACCCTGGACCTGGCCGGGCTGAAAATCCTTCCGCTGTCCGAAGCCAAAGGTCTGGCCGGGCAACTGGAGCGTGACTGGCCCGGCGTGGTGGTCAGCGACATCCGCATGCCGGGCATGGACGGCCTGGAACTGTTAAGCGAATTGCACGCTCAGGATCCGGAGCTGCCGGTGCTGCTGATCACCGGCCACGGCGACGTGCCGTTGGCGGTGCAGGCGATGCGTGCCGGCGCCTATGACTTTCTGGAAAAGCCGTTCGCCAGCGACGCGCTGCTCGACAGCGTGCGCCGCGCCCTGGCTCTGCGCCGGCTGGTGCTGGACAACCGCAGCCTGCGCCTGGCCCTGAGCGATCGCAACGAACTGAGCGCACGACTGGTCGGCCACTCGGCGCCGATGCTGCGCCTGCGCGAGCAGATCGGCGCGCTGGCGGCGACCAAGGCGGATGTGTTGATCCTCGGTGAAACCGGCGCTGGCAAAGAGGTCGTGGCCCGTGCGCTGCACGATTTGTCGAGCCGGCGCAACGGCCCGTTCGTGGCGATCAACGCCGGGGCGCTGGCCGAATCGGTGGTCGAAAGTGAGCTGTTCGGGCATGAGCCAGGCGCGTTTACCGGCGCGCAGAAACGCCGGATCGGCAAGTTCGAATTCGCCAACGGCGGCACGCTGTTCCTCGATGAAATCGAAAGCATGAGCATGGACGTGCAGGTGAAACTGCTGCGCATGCTGCAAGAGCGCGTGGTCGAACGTCTGGGTGGTAATCAGCTGATCCCGCTGGACATCCGCGTCATCGCCGCGACCAAGGAAGACCTGCGTCAAGCCGCTGATCAGGGACGATTCCGCGCCGACTTGTATTACCGCCTGAACGTTGCACCGCTGCGCATTCCGCCACTGCGCGAACGCGGCGAGGACGCGCTGGTGTTGTTCCAGCATTACGCCGATGAAGCCAGCGCCCGCCACGGTTTGCCGCCTCACGAACTGCAACCGGCGCAACGCGCATTGCTGCTGCGCCACACCTGGCCGGGCAATGTGCGCGAACTGCAGAACGCTGCCGAGCGCTTCGCCCTCGGTCTGGAACTGGCGCTGGATAACAGTGGAAACGAAGGCGGCGGCACCAGCGTGGAAGTCATCAGTGGTGGCCTGAGCGAGCAAGTGGAAAACTTCGAGAAGTCGTTGATTGCCGCCGAGCTGGCGCGCTCGCACAGTTCGGTGCGCAGCCTCGCCGAAGCCCTGGGTATTCCGCGCAAGACCCTGCACGACAAACTGCGCAAGCACGGCTTGAATTTCGCCGACAGTAACGCCCATGGAGACGAAGCCGAATGAGCCGCGACAGTCGCTATCTGGAGTCGGTGCTGCATCACGACATTCCCCTGACCCGCGAGATGGGCCTCAAGGTCCTCGCCTGGCACGAGCAGCAGTTGAGCCTGCACCTGCCGCTGGAGCCGAACGTCAATCACAAAAGCACCATGTTCGGCGGCAGCCTCTATTGTGGCGCGGTGCTGGCGGGCTGGGGCTGGCTGCATTTGCGCCTGAAGGAAGAAGGCATCGACGACGGGCACATCGTGATTCAGGAAGGCCAGATCAGTTATCCGCTGCCCGTGACCGATGATGCCACAGCGATTTGTCCGCCACCGGAAGCGGCGGTCTGGAAGAAGTTTCTGGCGATGTATCAGCGTTATGGGCGCGCACGGTTGACGCTCAATACGCGAATCGTCAACGCCGGCAGTGATGAGAATGCAGTGACGTTCAGCGGGCAATACGTTCTGCACCGCTGAACGTCAACAGCCCCTCACCCTAACCCTCTCCCGGAGGGAGAAGGGACTGACCGAGGCGTCTTGCGTCAGGCATCGACCTGAAAGATCGGCAGCGATTATGGATTCAGTAGAACTGGCTCAAGTCGGTGAACCTCACCAGCATCCCCCAATCGGCCCCCTCTCCCTCCGGGAAAGGGCTGGGGTGAGGGGAATCGAGAATCCGCCCACTTACCCCCGAGCCAGTTCCAGCAATCTTGAACGCCACGCCGCCTTCGCCGGCAACGCCAGAAAGAACTCATTGAGCAGCGATTCCCGCGCCGGATAACAGAACGCTTCGCCCCGCAGATCCAACACTTCGCCGCCAGCACCTTCGAGCACGCCCTGCGCCGCAGCGGTATCCCATTGCGACGTCGGCGCCAGTCTTGGGTAGCAATCCGCCGCCCCTTCGGCCAACAGACAAAACTTCAACGAACTGCCGATGTTTGCCAGTTGCAACTCGCCCAAACTGGCGCTCAGACCGGCAAGCAGCCGCTCTTGCTCCGGACTCGAGTGCCGACGGCTCGCCACCACGGTGAACGCTTCACCGGGCGCGAGCACGTCACGCACCTGAATCGCCACCGGCGAACCACCTTTGTCCCCACGCCACGCGCCGAGAGCGGCACCGCCGACATAGAAGCGGCCATTGGTCGGCATCGTGACCACGCCAAACACCACCCGCCCGTTTTCGATCAGGGCGATGTTCACGGTAAATTCTTCACTGCCGCTGATGAACTCCTTGGTGCCATCCAGCGGATCCACCAGCCACCAGCGCTGCCACCCGGCGCGCACGCTCTGCGCAATGTTGGCGTCTTCCTCGGACAGAATCGGAATACTGGAGTCCAGCGCGGTCAGCCCGGCGACGATGACATGGTGCGCGGCCATGTCCGCTGCGGTCACCGGTGAATCATCGGACTTGGCGGTGACCTCCACGCCAGAGCGCCAGAACGGCAGAATCGCCTCGCCAGCCTGCAACGCCAGCTCAACCACCGGCGCCATCAACGGATGGGAAAACTTCATCGACATCTCACTCATGACTGAAAGAACCCGCGCTGCGTCAGCAGATCACGCGCCAGATACAGCGCCGCCAGGGCACGGCCTTCGGTAAACTGCGGGTTTTGCGCCAGCGCCGCCAGTTCACGCAGGTTGACCTTGTCGACGCGCATCGGCTCCGGCTCGTCGCCCTCCAGACGCTCCTCGTACAAATCGGTGGCCAACACCACCTGGATCTTCTGGCTCATGTAACCGGGCGACAGCGACAACTCGGTCAGATGTTCCAGCTGGCGCGCGCCGAAACCGGCCTCCTCCTTGAGTTCGCGCTCGGCCGCTGCCAGCACATCTTCACCCGGCTCGATCAAGCCTTTGGGCAGGGACAGTTCGTACTCGTCAGTGCCGCCGCAGTATTCCTCGACCAGCACCGCGTGTTCGCTGTCGAGCATCGCCACAATCATCACCGCGCCATAACCCGCGCCTTTGCCGACCAGACGCTCGTAAGTGCGTTCCACGCCATTGGAAAAACGCAGCTTCAGTTCTTCGACGCAAAACAGACGACTGGTGGCGACAATCTCGCGGGCGAGTACAGTGGGTTTCTGGCGCATGCAAAGCTCCTTGGCGTGAACGCGCTACTATAACGCGGCTTTCCCGATTGTTTGTGTCGGATATCTTTCTACCGCTCGAGACGTTGCCATGCCTTCTTTACCGTGGTCTGACATCGATACCGTCCTGCTGGACATGGACGGTACGTTGCTGGATCTGCACTTCGACAACCATTTCTGGCTGGAACACCTGCCGCAACGCTACGCCGAACTGCACGGGGTGAGCCGGGCCATGGCCGACATGGAGTTGCAGCCGCTGTTCGAGCGCCATGCCGGGCAACTGCAGTGGTACTGCCTGGATTTCTGGAGTGCCGAACTGAAGCTCTCGGTGCGTGAACTCAAACTGGAAACCGCGCACCTGATCGCGCTGCGTCCGGATGCAGACACCTTTCTGCAGGCGATCAAAAAAGCCGGCAAACGGGTGATCATGATCACCAACGCCCACCGCGATTCCCTCTCACTGAAACTGGAACGGATCGAACTGGCGCCGTACTTCGAGCGGCTGATCAGCTCCCACGATTACGGTTATCCCAAGGAGAACCCGCAGTTCTGGGATGCCTTGCAGGCGGATATCGATTTTGATCCGGCACGCAGTCTTTTCATCGACGATACGTTGCCGATTCTGCGTAGTGCGCGGGAGTTTGGCGTGACGCATTTGTTGGCGGTGAAAGAGCCGGACAGTCGCAAGGGGCCGAAGGACACCGCCGAGTTTGCGGCGGTTGAAGACTACCGCGATTTGATTCGGGGACTCTAGCAACATCACTGTGGCGAGGGAGCTTGCTCCCGATGGGCCGTGAAGCTGTCCCAAATGTTCACGACTGCTGCGCAGCCGAACGGGAGCAAGCTCCCTCGCCACAGCGTGGTTATTACTTCGGAATACGAAGCTTCTGGCCCGGATAGATCTTGTTCACATCCTTGAGCATCGGTTTGTTGGCGTCGAAGATTTTCTGGTACTGGTTGGCATTGCCATAAACCCGCAGAGAGATCGCACTGAGCGTGTCACCTGCCTTCACCTCGACAAATTCCGCAGCCACCACTACTGGCCCTGTCACCGTAATCTGGTCGTCAACACTGCCAATCCCGGCAATGTTGCCCAAAGTCAGAAGAATTTTTTCTTTCTCCTCCTGACTCGCGACTTCACCCTTAACCGTGACTTTGTCGCCGTCCACAGTCGCCTGAACATTTGGGTTGCCCAGACCGACCTTGTCGATATGTTCCTTCAACTGCTCGCTGGCATTGGCATTACCCGGGGTCAGCAGGTCGATCAGCTTTTCACCGGCTTCTTTCACAAAGCTCAACAGACTCATAGCGCACACTCCTTGATTGGGATTCCAGACGTCCAAGCCTAGACCACACCAGACCAACCCGGTTCCGGGCCGACCAATGACCCGGCAGCCGCTTGATCGACGCCATCTATCAATAGATCGACAGTACCGATTAGACGCGACAAGTTGCCGCGCCTAGTCTTAGCGTTGATCAATCCGTCGGTGATGCCATGAACGCCAAGCGCCCAACTTGCGCGGCGCCTGCACTCGAAACGCCCGCGCCCGCCGCCAGCCAGACCTACAGCTACAGCGATCTGCCCCTCGTGGAATCGGCCAGCACCGCGCTCGCCGAGGAAGTCGCGTTGGCGATCGCCTACAACGGCATCAGTCAGGCGGTGATGCTGGTGACGCCGACGGATCTGGAAGATTTCATCGTCGGTTTCAGCCTTGGCAGCGGCATCATCGAAGACGCCAGCGACATTTATGACCTGCAACTGACCGGCGCGGGCTCGGCGCAATACGCGCAGGTGACCATCGCCAACCGCGCGTTCTGGAACCTCAAGCAACAGCGCCGACAACTGGCCGGCACCAGCGGTTGCGGGCTGTGCGGCGTCGAGGCGGTGGAACAGGCCTTGCCTGACCTCAAGGTGTTGCCCGGCGCACCGTTGCCGCCCGCTGCCTGGCTCGACGGTCTGCGCCAGCGCATCGGCGCGTTCCAGCCGCTCGGTCAGCACTGCGGCGCGGTCCACGCGGCGGTGTTCATGAACGCCAGCGGTGAACTGTTGCTGGGCCGTGAAGACATCGGCCGGCACAACGCCCTCGACAAACTGATCGGCGGGCTGATCCGCCAGAAGATTTCCACAGAAGGCGGTCTGGCGATTGTCACCAGCCGTTGCAGTCTCGAATTGATCCAGAAAGTTTTACGCGCCGGCATCCAGACTCTGGTCAGCCTGTCCGCGCCCACGGGCCTTGCCGTGCAATGGGCCCGTCGCCACAACCTCAATCTCATCCACCTGCCGCAGAAGAATGCGCCGCGGGTCTACAGCCCAGCGATGGAGAATCAAGCGTGAGCCAACATCATCAAGCCGACCAGAAACCTGTCCCGCGCTACAAACCTTACAAAGGTGCAGCCGGCGGCTGGGGTGCGCTGATCAGCGTGGCCCAAGCCTGGTTGACCAGCGACAACGCGTTGAAAAACCTGCGCATGATGCTCAAGACCAACCAGAACGGCGGCTTCGACTGCCCGGGCTGCGCCTGGGGCGATTCGCCGGAGAGCGGCATGGTCAAGTTCTGCGAGAACGGCGCCAAAGCGGTGAACTGGGAAGCGACGAAACGCCGGGTGGACGGCAAGTTCTTCGCCAAACACAGCGTCACTTCGTTGCTGGAGCAGAGCGACTACTGGCTTGAATACCAGGGCCGCCTGACCGAGCCGATGGTCTACGACGCCGAGACCGACCGCTACAAACCCATCGCCTGGGACGATGCCTTTGCAATGATCGGCAAACACCTGCAAGCGCTGTCGAGTCCGGATCAAGCCGAGTTCTACACCTCGGGCCGTGCCAGCAACGAAGCGGCGTACCTGTATCAGCTGTTCGTGCGCGCCTACGGCACCAACAACTTCCCCGACTGCTCAAACATGTGCCACGAGGCCAGCGGTGTGGCGTTGGCGCAGAGCGTTGGCGTCGGCAAAGGCACCGTGACTTTCGACGACTTCGAACACGCCGACGCGATTTTCGTCTGGGGCCAGAACCCCGGCACCAACCATCCGCGGATGCTCGAACCCCTGCGTGAAGCGGTGAAGCGCGGCGCGCAAGTAGTGTGCATCAACCCGCTGAAAGAACGTGGCCTGGAACGTTTCCAGCACCCGCAGCACCCGATCGAAATGCTCACCAACGGCGACAAGCCGACCAACACCGCGTACTTCCGTCCGGCACTGGGCGGCGACATGGCGGTGCTGCGCGGCATGGCCAAGTTCCTCTTGCAGTGGGAGCGCGATGCGCAGAAGGCCGGCACGCCGGCAGTGTTCGATCATGACTTCCTCAATGCGCACAGCGCCAACGTGCTGGAGTATCTCGGCGTGGTCGATGACACGCCGTGGGAGCAGATCGTCGCGCAGTCCGGCCTGACTCTGGTGGAGATCGAGCAAGCGGCGCGCATGTACGCCAAAGGCAAGAACGTCATCATGTGCTGGGCGATGGGTATCACTCAGCATCGCCATTCGGTGCCGACCATCCAGGAAATCGCCAACCTGATGTTGCTGCGCGGCAACGTCGGCAAGCCGGGCGCCGGCCTGTGTCCGGTGCGCGGTCACAGTAACGTGCAGGGCGACCGCACCATGGGCATCAACGAGCGTCCGCCGGTGGCGTTCCTCGATTCCCTTGAGCGGCGTTTCCAGTTTAAGGTGCCGCGTGACAACGGGCACAACGTGGTCGAGGCGATTCACGCCATGGCCGAGGGCCGCGCCAAGGTCTTCATCGGTCTGGGCGGCAACTTCGCCCAGGCCACGCCGGACAGCCCGCGTACCTTCGCGGCGCTGAGCAACTGCGACCTCACGGTGCAGATCAGCACCAAGCTCAACCGCAGCCACCTGGCCCACGGTAAAGACGCACTGATCCTGCCGTGCCTGGGTCGAACCGACATCGATATCCAGGCCGAAGGCCCGCAAGCGGTCACCGTGGAGGACTCGTTCAGTATGGTCCATGCCTCAAATGGCCAGCTGCAGCCGCTGTCGAACCAGATGCGCTCGGAACCGGCGATCATCGCCGGCATCGCCGCCGCCACGCTGGGCAGCAAACCGGTGGACTGGAACTGGCTGGTGGCCGATTACCGGCGCATCCGCGACCTGATCGCCGATACCATTCCGGGCTTCAAGGACTTCAACGAAAAGGTCAAGAACCCGGGCGGTTTCTACCTCGGCAACAGTGCCGGTGCACGCAAGTGGAACACCCCGTCGGGCCGGGCCAATTTCCGCGCAAACATGCTGCCCAAGGATCTGGTGCACGAGCGTACCCGCGCCACCGGGCAACTGCCGGATCTGATCCTGCAATCGATGCGCTCCCACGATCAGTACAACACCACGATCTATGGCCTCGACGACCGTTACCGTGGGGTCAAGGGCCAGCGTGATGTGTTGTTCGCCAACGAGGCCGACATCATTCGTCTGGGCTTCCGCCCGGGACAGAAGGCCGACATCGTGTCGATCTGGGACGATGGCCGTGAGCGTCGGGTGAAGGGCTTTACCTTGCTGGCGTTTGATATTCCTGCGGGGCAAGCGGCGGCTTATTACCCGGAAGTGAATCCGCTGGTGCCGCTGGAAAGCACCGGGGATGGCAGTCATACGCCGACGTCGAAGTTCATTGCGATCCGCCTGGAGGCAGCAAGCGAGACTGGGTTGATCATGGCCAAATCTGCGTAAAGCGTTGCCTGGACTGACCCCTTCGCGAGCAAGCCCGCTCCCACATTGGAATGCATTTCAAATGTGGGAGCGGGCTTGCTCGCGAAAGCGGTGGCACATTCAACAAAAATCTTTGTACCCTGCACCCTTCCAACGCCCACAAAAAAGGCCGCTTTTTCTCAAAAGCGGCCTGTCCGAAGTAGCTAAAGACCGGCGAAAATCGCTTAAGTTCCGCATACAAAACAGCAACTTGCATAATTGTATACAAGTCGTGTTATTCGTCGGATTTCGATTGTCAGCCTTGTTACACAGCCTCAGGATCGGCGCCGTCATCCCTTTGAGGCTCCTCTATGAAGTTCTCCTCGATTCTCTTGTTGTCCCTTGGCCTGGTCAGTGGCTTCGCTTCTGCCGGAGGCACCACCGAAGCAGGTGTGGGCGGCGCATTGGGCGGGGTTCTTGGCTCGGTCGTCGGTCAGTCTTTAGGCGGCAGCACAGGTTCAACCATTGGCGCAGCCCTGGGCGGCGCGGGTGGTAGCGCGGTCGGCGCCAACAAACACAGCCGTGGCGAAGCGGCCATTGGCGGTGCGTTGGGCGCAGCTGGCGGTAACGTGGTCGGCCGCAGCATGGGCGGCACCACCGGCAGCCTGATCGGTGCCGCAGCAGGTGGCGGAGCCGGTGGCGCGCTGGGCAACTACATGGGTAACCAGAGCAATGACGAGGGTCGTCATTACGATCGCGGCCGTGACGACCGTCGCTACTATCGCGACCGTCACCCTGGCCGTGGCCACGCTTATGGCCACCGCAAGCATCACCGCTACTATCGCGACTAATCCGTTGCGTTAAGCGCGAAAGCAAAAATCGCAGCCCAAGGGCTGCGATTTTTTTTGCTCTGGTTCAAACCACCAGACGCTCCAGCGCGTCACGCAATCTGCCTGGAATCGGCACCGGCTGATTGCTCGTCCGGTCCACGAATACATGGACAAAACGCCCCGCCGCACACGCCTCGCTTTCACCGACCTTGAACACCGCCAGTTCATATTGCACCGAACTGTTACCCAGCTTGCCGACCCGCAGACCGATCTCGATCAGATCCGGGAAAGCGATCGAGGCGAAATAATCGCAAGATGAACTCACGACAAAACCCACTACCTCGCCGTCGTGGATATCCAGGCCACCGACCTGAATCAGGTAAGTGTTCACGGCAGTATCGAAAAAGCTGTAGTAGGTGACGTTGTTGATGTGGCCATAAGCATCGTTGTCGTGCCAGCGGGTGGTGATCGGCTGGAAATGCGGGTAATCGGCGCGTTGCGCCATGGTGCTGGACATCGGTATCGACTCCTTGAGTTATCTGTCCAGTCTAAAGGTAAAAACCTTTGCCTCGCGCCGCCAGCTCGCCAATCAGTGGCGCCGGCCGCCATTGATCGCCCTGTCGCGTCTCCAGCGCCAGCAAGCGCTTGTGAATGTCCGCCAGCCCCTGATCGTCCGCCCAGGCCATCGGGCCGCCTCTGTCCGCCGGGAAGCCGTAGCCATTGAGGTACACCTGATCGATGTCATGCGCCGATTCGGCAATGCCTTCCTGCAGAATTTTCGCGCCCTCGTTGACCAGCGCCAGAAGGCAGCGTTCGAGGATTTCCTCGGACCCAATCTCCCGGCGCTGAAAGCCGAGGCCTTCGCTGACGCTCAATATCAGCGCATCGACCTCGGGATCATGCTCTGCCTGACGACTGCCCGGCTCATAGTGGTAATAACCGTTGCCGGACTTCTGCCCGAAACGCCCCAGTTCGCATAAACGGTTGTCGACCTGAACCTCTGGCGCATCCTGCCCCTTGCCGGCCAATTCGCGCGCGCGCCATTCCAGATCGATGCCCACGACGTCATACATGCGGAACGGTCCCATGGCGAAACCGAAGCCCTGCAAAACCGTATCGACCTGCTGTGGATAAGCGCCCTCGAGCAGCATCTTGCGCGCCTCCAGTACATACGGATGCAACATGCGATTGCCGATAAAACCGTGGCAGTTGCCCGACACCACACTGACCTTGCCCATGCGTTTGCCCAGCACCAGCGCCGCTTCCAGTGCGGCTGGCGACGTCTGCGCGCCACGTACAATTTCCAGCAGTTTCATGATGTGCGCGGGGCTGAAGAAATGCAGGCCGAGCACTTGCGATGGACGGTTTGTTGCAGCGGCAATCGCATCAATATCCAGTGCCGAGGTGTTGCTCGCCAACAACGCCTCAGGCTTGAGCAGGCCATCCAGTTCGCGAAAGATCTTCTGCTTGAGCGCGAGGTTTTCGTACACCGCTTCGATCACCAGGTCGACGTTGCGGATCGCCACATAGTCTGCCGCCGCACTGACACGGGCAATCCGCGCATCGGCCTCGGCCTGGTCGATCCGTCCCTGTCGCACGTTGTGCGCATAGGTATCGGCCACGGTGGACAGCGCCTGCTCGAGCATCTGTGGATTGTTATCGACCCACTGCACGGCGATGCCGGCATTGGCCAGGCACATGACAATACCGCGGCCCATGGTGCCCGCGCCGATCACGGCAGCTTGCTGAATATCGATGGATGTCTGGCTCATGTTGTTCTCTTGTTGGCGATCCGAAGACAGCCTTCACCATAGTCAGGCACCGGGCGTTTTTGAAGTTTATTACCGTGATGAGCGACATTCAGCGCATGGATACAGGCCGCCATGGCATCACACGATCCCACAGGGTTTGTATTTACTCGAGCAGATAATTGTCAGCCCAACTGCGGACTTCCGCGTACGGATACTGCTCCAGCGCCGCATACCCCGAGATCGTCCGCGCCTTCAACTTGGTAAACAGCGGCACGCTGATCCCGCACAGAAAACGCGTCAGGCGCTCCGCCGTCGGCACATGGCCGGTGTGCTGTTCGTGCCTGTGGATAAAATCACCGCACAACGCCGCGAAGTTCTTATCCACAAGCGCTGGCAACTCGGGAGGTGCCGGAAGCCGCGCGACATCACCGTGGCACACCGAACAGTGCCCGCAGTGCTCGGGCGCATTGTGGTCGCCGAAGTACTCGGCCAGGCGATAACCCAGGCAGCGCTCAGTGGCGAACAGTTCGAGCATGGCGTGAATCCGCGCGACTTCAGTCTGTTCATGCCGGGTGAAGTACTCGTGCAACTCGGCGCTCAGCACAGCGCTGTCGAAATCGCTGTGCAGCACGTTGTAGACCTCGGTCATCTGCTTGCTCTCAAGCTCGACCCAGCCCTTCTCCTGAAAATAATCCAGCGCCGTCACCACCCGATTGCGTTCAGCCGAATACTGCGTGTACATCGCCTCGAAATTCACCGTGGCCCAGGTACGTGCGCGGCTAGAGGTGTGAATGATGGCCGCGACAAACTCCCTGCGCTCTCCCTCGAAACGCTCAAGCAACGCTTCCGGCTCCAGCAGGTATTTGAAACGGTACTCGGCGTAATAGGCATAGCGCGGAGCAATCAGGCCGCGAAGCTCCATTTGCACCAACAACGTCTTCAGCGGCAGCGTGCGAATGTTGCTCTGATCCGCCAACGGCCCGAGCAGAAACTCCCACTGCCCTTCATCTGCGGCAGCCTGCATTTCCTCCAGCACACAACGAATCCCCTCGCGCTCCGGGGTATCGCCGTAGACGAAGTTTTCCAGTACGTTGAGGCTGTCGCGGTTGGCCAGCACCAGGCAATCCGAAGGCTGTCCGTCCCGTCCGGCGCGACCGATTTCCTGACTGTAGTTCTCGATGGATTTCGGCAGGTCGAAATGCACCACGTTGCGGATGTCGCTTTTATCGATGCCCATACCAAAGGCAATGGTCGCGACAATGCAATTGGACTGTCCGGCCATGAAGCGCTTCTGGATCGCCTCGCGCTGATCGTTGGGTAAACCGGCGTGATAAGCCTCGGCCTGTATGCCGTTGCGCCCCAGATGTTCGGCGATGTGCTCGGCGGTTTTCTGCAGCGTGACGTAGACGATGCTCGGCTGGCTCGCGCGCTCGCTCATCCACTCCACCAGCCGCCGGCGCTTGTCCTGGCCACGCACCGGTTCCACCAGCAGATTGAGGTTGGGGCGATAGAAACCGGTGGTCACCACATCTTCGGCGGCGATGGCGAATTTGGCTTGCATGTCGGCGATGACTTTCGGCGTCGCCGTGGCCGTCAGCAGCAGGGTTTGCGGGATGTTGAACTGGCGTTGATAGTCCGGCAGTTTCAGGTAGTCGGGGCGGAAGTTGTGGCCCCACTCCGAGATGCAGTGCGCCTCGTCAATCACCAGCAGCGAGATCGGCACCTGCTGCAAAAAATTGCGAAAACGCTCGTTCTTCAGGCGCTCCACCGAGATCATCAGGATCTTCAATTTACCCGAACGGGCGCGGGCCATCACATCATTGGCGTCATCGCGGCTTTGTGCCGAATCGATGCTGCCGGCACTGATGCCGTGACGCTTGAGGAATGCCAGTTGATCCTGCATCAACGCCAACAGTGGCGAGACCACCAGGGTCAGATGTGGCAGCAACAGTGCCGGTATTTGATAGCACAGCGACTTGCCAGACCCGGTGGGGAAAATCGCTGCCGCCGAGCGCCCGGCCAGTACCGCGCTGATCGCGGCTTCCTGCCCGGGTCGAAACTGTGGATAACCGAAAACCTGTTCCAGGGTGTTGTGCATGCGCTGTCACTCCGTTGACCGCTGTGATGCCAACAGCCTAGCGGGCGATCGCAGCGAGTCGAGAAAAGGCCGGGGTCAATTCAATACGGGATGATACAGCCAATAGCGCAGACAACTCGGTCCACTGCAGGAGCGAGCCTGCTCGCGAAGGGGCACAAAACAGCGATACAAATTTACCTGTTCAGGGCCGCAAAACCGCCACTCGCAGTTGCTCGTTCAACACCTGCTCATGCACGCCCTGGCTCTTGCTCGCCCACAACGCATGAGCCGGGCTGATGTCACCGGTGAAGGCCGCCGCCAATTGCCGCAGTTCCGCAACACTGCGCACGCGCGGGCAGAACGGCTGCCCGTCACAGTCAACGCTGGCGTTGCGATAGGTGCTCAGCAAACGATCCCACAGACCGTCACGCACCTGCCTGATCGACTTGAGCTGCACATGCGGCACACCCAGTCGCTGCTCCAGCCCTGCCTCGTCCAGCGCTTCACTGGCGAGCAAGGCCCTGCCGAACATCAACACCTCGGCGCGCGAGGCGGTATCGATGCCAGTCTGGCTGGAGAGCGCATCGGGCCAACCGGTGCGTTCGAGGTCGGCAAACATCCAGCCGTTGCCGGCATCAGACGCCATGGCCAAACGGCAACCACTGGCCCACAGCAATAAAATCGAGGCCATACGTAGCCACTGCATACTCAATTCCCTTTAAGCGCGTATCGGACGTTTGGAAACGTCCTACAGATTCTGGCGCGCACCATACATAGATCTGCCAAGAAACGCCTGTGAATCCTGTGGGAAATTTCTGCGCTAGGGGTTTCACCCCGAAAAAACCGCAAAACCTTGTAGGGCATATGCCCGGCCCTCGGAAAATCCCCTACGAACGGCGTCCATTGCGGCGCTCTTGTGAGTGCTCGCCACGCACTTCTATAGTGGCCGGCGCGACTGACCACTGAATCAGCCCCGCCCGAGTGCCTTTGTAAAGGACAAGCCTCACCATGATTACCCGCTATCGCCCTTTGAAGACTTGCTACAACGAAAACCCCGTATTGGTCATCGATACTCACTCCAGCCATCGCGATCTGCTTGATGCCGCTGACCAGCGACTGCGTGCCGCCAGCGATCTGCTGGAAACCCTTTACTGTTTATGTTTCAAACAGGCCGACGTGAAAGATATACCTAACATCGTCAATGCTCTTTATTTATTAGTGCAGGATGGCTGTGACTTGCTCGAAGTAGCAAAACATAAACCCCAACAACCAGACCGACACTGAAAACAACTAAAATCCAGAAACAACAGAATGCTTTAATAAACAGCCAAAAAAGACCTAAGTTGTTGACTCTTACTTTAACCGAGAGCAACACAATGACTGTTTTAACTATTTTTTTTTGCGGAACTGGTTCCAATAAATTCGACGTCACCCACGAAAACTTCTGGAACGGCGAACTGATTTCCACCTTGGCTGCCAATCATACGGGTTACGAGTTTGCCGAGTGGATCGTGGTCGATGGCCCCGGCAGCGGCAACATGCAGGCCGACGATCTATTCACCAAGACCAAGGAATACGGCATGAGCGGCACCTTGTTCGGCAAGGGCTGGGAAGAAAACGTGTTGCACGCGCTCAATATCATCAAGGGCAAGTGCGACTGGCAACGCGAGCAACTGACTGAAGCCGAATACAATCGCCTGAAAGCTGCCGGCATTCCGATCGAAGATGTAAAAGTCGAGGGCTCCTGGTTCTGGCGCAAATATAATTACGGTAATCGCAGCATTACCCAGCAGCAATTACAGGAAGGAATCATCAAAACCCACCGCAAGGATGGTGTTATTCCTACTCAAGTCAATCTCGTCGGTTGGAGCCGGGGCGGCATCAGTTGCCACATGTTGGCCAATGCAATGTTCAAGGACAGTCTGCTGAAAAACATCCCGGTCAATATCTTTGCGCTTGATCCCGTGCCAGGCATTGGTAACTTTCAGGAAGAGCGCGTCAAACTCGCGGGCAATGTCAAAGAGTATGTAGCGTTCTATGCTCGTGACGAACGCTCAAAAGGTTTCAGCTGCGTCATCCCACAGACCGCTACCGGCACTAAAACCTACATCTATCCTATGGCTGGCCGCCACGCCACCATGGCCGGCAATGCCACCAGCAGCGGCGGCGTCCCGACCGGCGCCAGTGATCTGAAAGCGCTGTCCGAGCCCGGACGCATCGTGCGCCACCTCGCCGAAACCTGCCTCAAACGCTGGGGCGTGCAACTGCAAAAAACGTTGAATCTGACCCAGGCCGATCTGGAAAACCTCACCAACGGCATCGCACGCGATGAAGCCAAATACACACTGATGCACAAACATTCCTACACCTACTTCACCGAGCTGGACCAAGGCGAGCGCTACGTTTCGCTGGGCAGCAAAGGTGTACCGTTCACCAGCGTGAAGGGCGAGATCTACAAGCCGGCAACCGGCCTGGCAACCAGCTTGCTGGATATTTCGGCGTATCAGCATTTACGTTGAAAAACGCAGAAAGACCGGTAGGAACGTCCGATGAGATCTTCATCCCGTTCCTACACGCCAAGACTCTTTGTCGCCTATCGCGGCTTGAGATCACAAATCTATAGTCGTGACTGTCGCTGGCAAATCAGCGGCTCGGGCTTGGTCACCCGGTGGGACACATAAATGCGTCCGTTGTATGCTGCCGGCAATTCAAATGTCTGCACGCTTAATGGTGGCTGTGTTTGGGACGCCTTTGAGCGTGCCGGACTTGTGTGTTCCTTCGGTTGACCAACCCGAACACAGTTCGCCTCCCATCGCTTGGTCACGGTGGGATGAATCCTCACGACATTTGGAATACACACTATGAAAGCATGGACCCCGCTTCCCCTCGATCGCTACCGCTCACTCGAATCCAACCTCACCGACACCAAGCCCCTGATCATCGACACAACGGCCAACCCGCAAGACATCCTCGAATGCGCCGTCCAACGCCTGCGCGCCTCCAGCGACCTGCTGAAAACCCTCTACTGCCTCAGCTTCAAACAAGCCGACGTCGAAGACATCCCACACATCACCCACGCCCTCTATCTGCTGACGCAGGATGGCTGTGACCTGCTGCAGGTCGCGCAGCAGCAGATGCTCGGCTGGAAAGCTCCAGTCTAGGGTTGAGTGATCAGATCGTTCCCATGTTCGACATGAGAACGATCACTTACCAGTCATCTACTCAAATCACTTCAGCATTGCTGAAAAGTAAGCCAATGGCGTACATTTACGATGATTTTTATTGAGACTCGGATCTTTACCCGTCGAGTAAAAGAGCTGCTGGATGATGACACGTACGCCGCTTTTCAGAAGCAACTGGTTGTAAGCCCTTCGATTGGCGATGTAATTGAAGGCACAGGCGGGATTCGCAAAACCCGAATTGCAGCGAAAGGACACGGCAAGCGAGGCGGAGCACGTGTTATTTACTACCACTTCGTTTCGGCGTCACAAATCGGGTTATTGATGATCTACCCTAAAAATGAACAACACGATCTGTCCAGCGATGAGCGTAAAGCACTCAAGGTCTTGATCGAAAAATGGAGATGACCATGAGCAAATTTTTTGATGAGCTGATGGAAAGTGTGCAAGAGATGGACGAGATCGTACGAGGCGAGCGCACACCTTCTCGCGAATTCCACGTTGATGCATTGCAGGTCAAAGAAATTCGTAAAGCTACCGGTTTGACCCAGACCAAATTTGCGGCACTGATCGACGTCCAACTCGGCACTCTACGAAATTGGGAACAGGGCCGTCGCGAGCCAACCGGGCCGGCAAAAGCTTTGCTCAAGGCCATTCATAACGACCCGGTTCATGTTTTGAATGCATTGGCTCATTGAGAAAATGAACACCCACAAAAAAGCCGCCCCTAAGAGGCGGCTTTTTTATTCACCAGAACTAAGCCTTACAACTTGGGACCCGCAGCCTTGATCGCGTCGCTCACTTCGAACTTCTTGAAGTTCTCGATGAACAGACCGGCCAGCGCCTTGGCAGCTTCGTCGTACGCAGCCTTGTCAGCCCAGGTGTTGCGTGGGTTGAGCAGGTTGGTTTCAACGCCCGGTACGGCCAGTGGCACGTCGAGGTTGATGGTGTCCAAGTGCTCGGTGGCAGCACCGATCAGCGCGCCGCTCTGGATCGCTGCGATCACCGCACGGGTGGTCGGGATGTTGAAGCGTTTGCCGACGCCGTAGCCACCGCCGGTCCAGCCGGTGTTGACCAGGTAGACCTTGGAGCCGAAGCCGCGGATGCGCTTGATCAGCAGTTCTGCGTATTCGCCAGCCGGACGCGGGAAGAACGGTGCGCCGAAGCAGGTGGAGAAGGTCGACTTGATGCCGCTGCCCGAACCCATTTCAGTCGAGCCCACCAGCGCGGTGTAGCCGGACAGGAAGTGATAGGCCGCTTGTTCTTCATTGAGGATCGACACTGGCGGCAGCACGCCGGTCAGGTCGCAGGTCAGGAAGATCACCGCGTTTGGCTCGCCGCCCAGGTTCTTCTCGGAACGCTTGGCAACGTGCTCCAGCGGGTAGGCCGCGCGGCTGTTCTGGGTCAGGCTGACATCGGCGTAGTCGGCATGCTTGGCGTCGTCGATGACCACGTTTTCCAGGACTGCGCCGTGCTTGATGGCTTTCCAGATGACCGGCTCGTTCTTCTCGGACAGGTCGATGCACTTGGCATAGCAGCCGCCTTCGATGTTGAAGACAACGCCTTCGCCCCAGCCGTGTTCGTCGTCACCGATCAGGTAACGGCTCTCGTCGGCGGACAGGGTGGTTTTACCGGTGCCCGACAGACCGAAGAACAGGGTCACGTCGCCTTCTTCGCCGATGTTGGCAGCGCAGTGCATTGGCAGCACGTCAGCGGCCGGCAGCAGGAAGTTCTGCACGGAGAACATGGCTTTCTTCATCTCACCGGCGTAACGCATGCCGGCGATCAGCACTTTCTTCTGCGCGAAGTTGATGATCACGCAACCGTCGGAGTTGGTGCCGTCACGCTCAGGCACGCACTCGAAGTTGGCCACGTTGAGCACTTGCCACTCGTCACGACCGGCCGGGTTGTACTGGGCCGGGTTGATGAACAGGCAACGACCGAACAGGTTCTGCCAGGCAGTCTGGGTGGTCATTTTCACGGCCAGGTAGTGATCTTCAGCCGCACCTACATGCACGTGGGAAACAAAGTGCTCTTGCGCGTTGTTGAACGCCTCGACACGAGCCCACAGCGCGTCGAACTTGTCGGCCGGGAACTTGCGGTTGATCGGGCCCCAGGCGATAGCGGCCTGGGTGGAAGGCTCTTCAACGATGAAACGATCGACTGGCGAACGGCCGGTGCGATGACCGGTGCGGACTACCAGAGCGCCGGTATCGGCAAGCTCGCCCTCACCGCGTTGCAGGGCTTCTTTAACCAGATCATCAACACTCAGATCGGTGTACACGGCGTTATTGGCTTGCGTCATGAGGTTCCCCGTCGGCCAGTGGCCGAGTGTGCTCCAAACGTTTTGTAGTAGAAAGTCGTGCACTACTACCGCGAAAAAAGTGGGCCGGATTATGCCAGAAAAGCCCAAAAAGAGTAGGGTCCTCCCGTCGTAACGGCGAAATTCCGTCGTTACGCAGTGAATTTACCTGCGCTGAACCGTTTTAGTGCCGGGTATCTGACGGCGTGTCAACGCCTGCGCCAGCGAACAATTGAGCAATATCGGCCGCATCGAACAGGTAACGCTGGTTGCAGAACTGGCAATCGATCTCGACTTCGCCGCCGCGTTCAGCCACCAGTGCCTGCGCATCTTCCAGACCCAGACTGACCAGCGCATTGCCCGAGCGTTCCCGCGAGCAGCTGCAACGGAAGCGCAGGTTCTGCACATCGAACAGGCGCACCTGCTCTTCGTGGTAGAGGCGATGCAGCACGGTTTCGTTGTCCAGGCTGAGCAATTCATCGGCGGTCAGGGTGCTGGCCAGGGCGGTGATGTGCTGCCAGCTTTCGGCGCGCTCTTCTTCGTCTTTCAGGCGGTCGGCCGGCAGTTGCTGCAGTAGCATTCCGCGAGCACGGCGGCCGTCGGCGAACAGCTTGAAGCGGGTGCCGACCTGTTGCGACATGACGAAATAATTGGTGAAGCATTCCGACAGGGTTTCACCATCGAGGTCGACGATACCCTGGTAACGCTGGCCGATCGTCGGGTCGACGGTCAGGGTCAGGTCACCGCCCGGCATCAGGTCGGCAAGCGTGGCATCCGCAGCGATCTGCTCGGCGTTGTATCGCGCCAGACCACGGATCTCGCGCTCGCTGGAGCATTCGATCATCAGCAGCGGAATCGGCCCTTCAGAGCGCGCCTGCAAAATCAGCAAGCCGTCGAACTTCAGGGTGCCCACCAGCAACGAAGCGGCCGCCATCAGTTCGCCCAGCAACTGCGCGACCGGCTCCGGGTACGGGTGCTTGGCGAGGACTTCGGCGTAGCTGCGTTCCAGCGCCACCAGTTCGCCGCGAGTGTCGCTGTCATCGAAGATGAAGCGTTGGGTGTAGTCGGTATCCGGTAGGTCGGTCATAGGTCTGGGTATCTGAATTGATGACAAAAAGGTTACAAAAGATGAAAATCCCGCGCTTTCTTCGCACCTGTTTGGTGCAAAACGTTCAGCCACGGGAGGCATTTTATGAACAATCCGGGTTTGTTCCAATCAAGGTGGAACCTCGGCCGGCTGGTTCTGTGCAACGTCGTGCCATTAGCGCTACTGGCTTTCTGGTTATGGCCTACGGGCCAGATGCTGTGTGTGATTTTCGACGAGTGGCTGTTCCGCTCACTCAATGCACCACTGGCCAGCAACCCCATATGGCTCCACATCTGGGCAATTGCAAGTCTGCGTCCGTTCGACATCGTCGTCGGTCTGATCCTGCTGACGCTGCTGATCAAGGGCGACTGGGTGTTCAAGGCGATTGATGTACGTCGCGCCTTCTTCGGTTTTTTCTCGATTCTGCTGCTGATGGTGGTGATTCGCGCGCTGTTTTCCAAATTCGCCGACTACATGGACTGGCAGCACAGCAGCCCATCGATGGTGCTGGAAGGCGCGGTGCACCTGAGCGACTATTTCCCGCATCTGGAAAAAGCCTGGGAGCTGAAGGATCGCTCGAGCCAGAGCTTCCCTGGTGACCACGCTTCGGTGTTGCTGATCTGGGCGCTGTACATGGGCGTGTTTAGCCGCTCAGTCGGCCAGTTCCTGACAGTCTGGGGCCTGGCGTTACTGTTCATGCTGCCACGTCTGGTGGCCGGCGCGCATTGGGGCCAAGACGATTACATCGGCGGCATGCTGCTGGCGGTGTGGGCGTTGGGCTGGGGTTACTACACGCCGTTTGCCTATCACGCCGCCAACTTCTGGCTGAAGGTGACTGCGCCGATTTTCGCTTTGCTGGGCAAACTGCCGCTGGTTTCGCGGATGAGTGTGGTGTCTGCCGCGAACTGACAGTTTGCACACACCTGTGGTGAGGGAGCTTGCTCCCGCTTGGCTGCGTAGCAGTCACTGAACCAGTCGACTCGGTTGTACTTTGAAATACATGATCGACTGGATTGGGAGTCCTTCGGCCTCCAGCGGGAGCAAGCTTCCTCGCCACAATGGTGCGCCGTGCCGGTCAATCGCTATTACTGTTCCCACGAAATTTAAACAGATCCCGCCGCTGCTTCTTGCTCGGTTTGCCGTCGGTACTCACACCTAACGCCCCGGCCTTGCGCATCGCCGCTGCCGCTTCACGTTTGGCAATACTCGCCTCGGTCTCGGTATACAGCGTCTGCGCTTCGGGCGCGCCGCGACGCACGATCGACAAGGCTTCGACCCTCACTGTGCGCTCTTCAAAACCGGTACGAATCTCGAACTCATCGCCAATGCGTGGCTCTTTGCCAGGCTTGCAGCGGTCGCCTCGGCAATGCACCTTGCCACTCTCGATGGCCGCTTTGGCCAGGGCCCGGGTTTTATAAAAGCGCGCCGCCCACAACCACTTGTCGAGACGGACCTTGTCGTCCTCTTCGCTTTTTTGTGCCATGGAATTTCCTCATTCTGAAATATTGATGAACTGTACTACCGTTTCTGTCGTGCCATGAATGACCCCGTCCCGGATTACAATGCACACCAGCCGACACCTGCTTGAGGGGTCGGCGATCCGGGCCGTAGATATCTGTCGCCTTTTAACCCTTATTCTGCGTGAATACCGCGAATTCGGCCGTACGCGGCCCGAGCGGTTTCTGCCGGTTGAGTACCTTTGAAGACATTTGACCATTTGACCGTTGTCGGTCTGCGCGAGTGGGTGGCGCTCCCTGATCTGGGAGTCGCCGGCCTGCGGGCGAAAATCGACACCGGCGCAAGCACCTCCAGCCTGCATGCCACCGACATCGAGCCATTCGAACGCGACGGCCAGAAGTGGGTGCGTTTCACGGCGCACCTGGGCACGGTGGTGCAGTTGCGTCACCGGCGCTGCGAAGCACCGCTGGTGACGCGCAAAACCATCAAAAGCTCCAACGGCCAGGCGCAGGTGCGCTATGTGATCAGCACCACCCTGGCCCTCGGTGATCGGGTCTGGGCAGTCGAGTTCACCCTCGCCTGCCGCAAGTCCATGCGCTATCGCCTGTTGCTCGGTTCCAAAGCCCTGATCGATGGCCAACTGGTGGTCAATCCGGGCATCAAATATGTACAAGACAAGCCGGTGTTCCCGGTATCTACCTCCTCCACAGGTGTTGCATGAAGATCGCTGTGCTGTCGCGGAATCCGCGTCTGTATTCCACCCGTCGTCTGGTCGAGGCCGGCACCGAGCGCGGGCATGAAATGGTGGTGATCGACACCCTGCGCGCCTACATGAACATCGCCAGCCACAAGCCGCAGATCCACTATCGCGGCAAGCCGCTGGAAGGGTTCGATGCGGTAATCCCGCGGATCGGTGCGTCGGTGACGTTCTACGGTTGCGCCGTGTTGCGCCAGTTCGAAATGATGGGGGTGTTTCCGCTCAACGAATCGGTGGCCATCGCCCGCTCGCGGGACAAATTGCGTTCGCTGCAACTGCTGTCGCGTCGTGGCATCGGCCTGCCGGTCACCGGTTTCGCTCACTCGCCGGATGACATTCCCGACCTGATCGACATGGTCAACGGCGCGCCGCTGGTAATCAAGGTGCTGGAAGGCACCCAAGGCATCGGCGTGGTGCTGTGCGAAACCGCCACGGCTGCCGAATCGGTGATCGAGGCGTTCATGGGCCTGAAGCAGAACATCATGGTCCAGGAATACATCAAGGAAGCCGGCGGTGCCGACATCCGCTGCTTCGTGGTCGGCGACAAGGTGATCGCAGCGATGAAGCGTCAGGCCAAGCCTGGGGAATTCCGCTCCAACCTGCACCGAGGCGGCAGCGCCAGCCTGATCAAGATCACCCCGGAAGAACGCATGACCGCGTTGCGCGCGGCCAAGGTCATGGGGCTGGCCGTGGCGGGTGTGGATATCCTGCGTTCGAACCACGGGCCGCTGGTGATGGAAGTGAACTCGTCGCCGGGCCTGGAAGGGATCGAGACCACCACCGGCAAGAACGTGGCGGGGATCATCATCGAACACCTTGAGAAGAATGGCGGGCCGAACATGACCCGGACCAAAGGCAAAGGTTGATCCGTTGGAAATATGGCGGCTGACAGGCCGCCTTCGCGAGCAAGCCCGCTCCCACATTTTGGAATGCGTTCCCCCTGTGGGAGCGGGCTTGCTCGCGAAGGGGCCATCAGCCCCGCTGAATATCCCGATCGTCAGACCGCATCGCGCGGCAACATCAACCCCAATGGCAACCGCACCCGCGCTTCCAGTCCGCCTCCGGAGCGGTTGCGCAGCTCGACATTGCCGCCATGCATCGAAGCAATCCGCTTCACGATCGCCAACCCCAGCCCGGTACCCTTCCCGCCCCGGGCACGGTCGCCACGGGTGAACGGGTTGAAGATCGCCTCAAGCTCCGACGGATCGATCCCCGCCCCCCGGTCCATCACGCTCAACACCACGTACGGCGCGCTGGTGTCACCGGACACATAAGCCGCGACCTCGACGCCGCTACCGGCATGGTTCAGGGCGTTGCCGATCAGGTTGTTCAGCAGGCGTTTCATCGACACTCGACGCAGCGGAAACGGCTGGATCGGCTCCAGGCGCAAGCGCACCTTCTCTTCGCTCTGGTTGTACGGCGCGGCCACCTCACGCACCAGATCGCTCAGGTCCACTTCCTCCACCGACTCGTCACGACCGTCGCGAATGAACGCGAGGAACTGATCGAGAATCGCGTCCATGTCTTCGATGTCGCGCACCATGTCATCGGTCAGATCGTTGCGATCACCCATCAGCTCCAGCGACAGACGCAAGCGGGTCAGCGGCGTGCGCAAATCATGGGAGACCCCCGCCAGCATCAGCTCACGTTCACGGCCGGCCTGCTCGACGTCTTCGGCCATCTGGTTGAAGGCGCGATACACCTCGGTCATCTCGCTGGGCGTATCGCTGATCGGCAGGCGCACGCTGCGACCCTGACCGAGTTGCCGCGCGGCATATACCAGACGTTTCAATGGCTGGTTGAGCTGGCTGACGAAAATCCACGCCGAGGCGGTGGACAGCAAGCCGATGGCGAGGAACCAGCCGAGCACGTTCCAGATTTTCTGGCCGCGCAATGGATGCGGGTACAGCGGGACTTTCAGCCAACCATCGCCGAGGCTCGGCGCACGCACCCACAGCGCCGGCGGCGAGTGCATGCGCAAGCGCACTTCGGTGTCGGCACCCAGCTCCGCCTGCATCTGCCGCTGATAGATTTCACTGTACGGCCAGTGCTGTTCGCCCTCCGGCACACCAGCGCCGACCACCCGGATCAGGGTCGCGGCATCGGCGATCTTCGCGCGGTTTTCTTCATCAGCCGCCCAATAGGCGCGCAGAGTCAGGGCGACGCCGTGGCTGTATTGGCGATCTACCAGCACGTCCTCGTTCATCAACAGATAAACCAGGGTCAGCGCCTTGGAAAACAGCACGACGATGAGCACCAGCCACAGGGTGCGGGAGAAAAAACTTTGGGGGAACCAGACGGGGGTTTTCATCGATAACCGTTACACACTTGCAGGAGCGAGCCATGCTCGCATATTGCGGATTGCGAGTCTGCGTAGAGGGTCGATCAACCCGATCTGCGCAGACCCGCTCCTACAAATCGCCGATCACTTGGTGGCGGCGCCATCCGGTACGAACACGTAGCCCACGCCCCAGACCGTCTGGATGTAGCGCGGTTTCGACGGATCCGGTTCGATCATCCGGCGCAGACGGGAAATCTGCACGTCGATGGAACGCTCCAGGGCATCCCACTCGCGACCACGGGCCAGGTTCATCAGTTTGTCGCGGGTCAGCGGCTGACGCGCGTTCATTACCAGCGCCTTGAGTACCGCAAACTCACCGGTGGTGAGCATGTGCACTTCTTCGCCACGTTTCAGCTCGCGGGTCGCCAGCGACAGCACGTAATCACCGAAGGTGACGTTTTCGTCTTCGCTGCCCGGCGCGCCCGGCACCGGTGCGGCCTGACGACGCAGAACCGCTTTGACCCGCGCCATCAGCTCGTCCGGGTTGAACGGCTTGGCCAGATAGTCATCGGCGCCCAGTTCCAGGCCCTTGATGCGGCTCATCTCATCGCCCTTGGCGGTGAGCATGATGATCGGAATCTGATTATTCGCCGCCCGCAGGCGACGGCATGCGGTCAGGCCGTCTTCGCCCGGCAGCATCAGGTCGAGGACGACCAGATTGAACACTTCACGCGACAGCAGACGGTCCATTTGCTCGGTGTTCGGTACGGCACGGGCACGGTAGCCCTTGCTGACGAAGAAACGTTCCAGCAGGCTGCTCAGCCCCGGATCGTCGTCAACAATTAGAATTTTTTCGCCTTCAGCATTGTTTGCAGTGCTGCTCATTGGATGCTCCTTTTAGCTCGGCGCGCATTATGGCGTAGCTGCCGTTATACGCACCGTGTGCATTGTTAGCAGATTTTTCCTTCACTGCCAGAAAACCGGGGTTTCTACCTACAGACTGCTACACCCCCGAATGACAGAACGCTGGTTATAATGCGCGGCGTTTTGTGCCAGGCAACGTCTGAATCGTTACCGCAGGTGGCCGCGATATTTTCCGGGCCTGCGCAGTAATTATTCGATTTCACGGGTCAATGGGGTGCCTTTTGACCCAGGCAGCGGCAATTTTCTAGCCGCTCAACCAGACTCCGGGCCTTTATTTCCGTGCCTGCGAGCCTGCTTTCACAATATGTCAGGTGGTTTTATGGACAGCATCAACAGCCGCATCGCCGAGGAACTCGGCGTACGCCCGCAACAGGTCGAAGCGGCCGTCGCGCTACTCGATGAAGGCTCTACCGTTCCCTTCATCGCCCGTTACCGGAAAGAAGTCACCGGCAGCCTCGATGACACCCAGTTGCGTCATCTGGAAGAGCGTCTGCGCTACCTGCGAGAACTCGACGAACGGCGCATCAGTATCCTCGCCAGCATCCAGGAGCAGGGCAAACTCACCCCTGCCCTCGAACGCGACATCAAGCTCGCCGACACCAAGACCCGCCTCGAAGACTTGTACCTGCCGTACAAGCAGAAGCGCCGCACCAAGGGCCAGATTGCCCTGGAAGCCGGCCTCGGCGAGTTGGCCGATGGCCTGTTCAACGACCCGAGCCTGACGCCAGAAACCGAAGCCGCACGCTTCGTCGACGCCGAGAAAGGCGTAGCCGATGTGAAAGCTGCGCTGGAAGGCGCCAAGTACATCCTGATGGAGCGTTTCGCCGAAGACGCCAGCCTGCTGGAAAAGCTGCGCAACTTCCTCAAGCAGGAAGCGACCATCAGCGCCCGCGTGATCGCCGGCAAGGAAGAAGAAGGCGCGAAGTTCCGCGATTACTTTGAACACGACGAGCCGCTGAAAAGCATGCCGTCGCACCGCGCACTCGCGATTTTCCGTGGCCGCAACGAAGGCATCCTCAGCTCCGCGCTGAAAGTCGGCGACGAACTGCCGGGCACCATGCACCCGTGCGAAGGCATGATCGGCCAGCAATTCGGCATCCAGAACCAGAACCGCCCCGCCGACAAATGGCTCGGTGAAGTGGTGCGCTGGACCTGGAAGGTCAAGCTCTACACCCACCTCGAAACCGACCTGCTCGGCGAGCTGCGCGACGGTGCCGAAACCGAGGCGATCAACGTCTTCGCCCACAACCTGCACGACCTGCTGCTGGCCGCGCCGGCCGGCCCGCGCGCCACCCTGGGCCTCGACCCGGGCCTGCGTACCGGCTGCAAAGTCGCGGTAGTCGACTCCACCGGCAAGCTGCTCGATCACGCCACGGTTTACCCGCACGTGCCGCACAACAAGTGGGACCAGACCATCGCCATTCTGGCCGCTCTGTGCGCCAAGCACTCGGTTGACCTGATCGCCATCGGCAACGGCACCGCCAGCCGCGAAACCGACAAACTGGCAATCGAGCTGATCAAAAAGTATCCAGCGATGAAGATGACCAAGGTCATGGTCTCCGAGGCCGGCGCCTCGGTGTACTCGGCGTCGGAACTGGCAGCCAAGGAATTCCCGGACCTGGACGTGTCGATCCGAGGCGCGGTGTCGATTGCTCGCCGCTTGCAGGATCCACTGGCCGAACTGGTGAAGATCGATCCGAAATCCATCGGTGTCGGCCAGTACCAGCACGACGTGTCGCAGCTGAAACTGGCGCGTGGTCTGGATGCGGTGGTCGAGGACTGCGTAAACGCCGTCGGCGTCGATGTAAACACCGCCTCGGTGGCCTTGCTGGCGCGGATCTCCGGCCTCAACGCGACTTTGGCGCAGAACATCGTCGCTCACCGTGACGAGCACGGTGCGTTCAAGACCCGTGCGGCGCTGAAGAAAGTCGCGCGTCTGGGCGAGAAAACTTTCGAACAGGCCGCAGGCTTCCTGCGCGTGATGAATGGCGACAACCCGCTGGATTCTTCCGCTGTTCACCCTGAAGCCTATCCGCTGGTACAGCGCATCGCCGCTGAAACCGACCGCGACATTCGCTCGCTGATCGGCGACGCCGCGTTCCTCAAGCGTCTGGACCCGAAGAAGTTCACCGACGAGACCTTCGGTCTGCCCACCGTCACCGACATTCTGCAAGAACTGGAAAAACCGGGTCGCGACCCGCGTCCGGAGTTCAAGACCGCCGAGTTCCAGGAAGGCGTCGAAGACCTGAAAGACCTGCAACTGGGGATGATCCTCGAAGGCGTCGTCACCAACGTGACCGCGTTCGGCGCGTTCGTCGACATCGGCGTGCATCAGGACGGCCTGGTGCACATCTCGGCGTTGTCGGAGAAGTTCATCAAAGACCCACGCGAAGCGGTGAAGGCCGGTGACGTGGTGAAAGTGAAGGTCATGGAAGTCGACATCCCGCGCAAACGCGTCGGCCTGTCGATGCGCATGAGCGACACCCCGGGCGAGAAAATCGACGGTGCCCGTGGTTCGCGTCCGGGCTCGGCACCGCGCCAGTCGTCCAACAACGCGCCACGCAAGGAAACGGCCACAGCCGCACCGGTGAACAACGCCATGGCTTCGCTGTTCGCCAACGCCAAGCAGTTGAAGAAACGCTGATGGAAGTTCCGGCCGGGCTCGTCGAGAGCGCGTTTTTCAAGCTGTTGGGCTGCCGCCTGCACAGCCTGGAAACCGGGGTGGCGCAAGTCGTCCTGGTGCTGGAACCACAACTGCGCAATCGCGGCGGCAAGTTGCACGGTGGCGCGCTGTTCAGTCTGGTCGATATCGCCATGGGGCTGGCCTGTTCCAGCACCCACGGCTTCGATCAGCAGAGCGCGACCATCGAGTGCAAGATCAACTACATCCGCGCCGTATCCGACGGTGAGGTGCTGTGCACGGCGCGGGTCATCCACCCGGGCCGCCGCACGCTGGTGGTCGAGGCCGACGTGATGCAGGGCGACAAACTGGTCGCAAAAGCGCAAGGCACGTTCGCTGTCCTGTAGATGTTGTTCATCATTTTGAGTTAATTTCGGCGCTGTGATCGCAGCGTCGAGCTTTTCTGTGAGAGCGGGCTTGCTCGCGAAGGGGGCGTGTCAGTGTGCATGGCAGTGACTGATACACCGCATTCGCGAGCAAGCCCGCTCCCACAGGGACCGCATAATCTTCGCGTGCATCTGCCAGATTCAGGGATTGAAGTCGGCGGTTCGAAAGGGGCTTCGTGAGCCCAAAAAACCAGGCGAAAACGCCAGTTTCAACTTCACCCTTGTAGACCGTCCTGCCCACCCCCATATTGGGGCGACTGACGCGTGAAGGAATCCAAATTGAGCGAACTTCTCAACCGCCGCCTGGCTCTGCTCGGCGAGCGCGCCAACCTCTCTCTGCTCGAACAGTGCCTCCACGGTATCGAACGTGAATGCCTGCGCGTGACCAGTGAAGGTCGTCTGGCGCAAACGCCGCACCCGGAAGCCTTGGGTTCCGCGCTGACCAATGAACAGATCACCACCGACTATTCCGAGTCGCTGCTGGAATTCATCACCCCCGCCCTGCCCGATCCGGCCGATACGCTGGCGAGCCTGGACAAGATTCATCGCTTTGCCTACAGCAAGCTCGGCAACGAGTACCTGTGGAGTCCATCGATGCCGTGCCCGTTGCCGGCCGAGGAAGACATCCCGATCGCCTATTACGGCACCTCCAACATCGGTCAGCTCAAGTACGTCTACCGCAAGGGCCTGGCCCTGCGTTACGGCAAGACCATGCAGTGCATCGCCGGGATTCACTACAACTTTTCCCTGCCGGAAAAGCTCTGGCCGCTGCTGCGCGAAGCCGAGGGTTACGTCGGCACCGACCGCGATTTCCAGTCGTCGTCGTACATCGCGCTGATCCGCAACTTCCGCCGCTACAGCTGGCTGCTGATGTACCTGTTCGGGGCTTCGCCGGCGCTGGATGCCGGTTTCCTCCGTGGGCGCTCGCATCAACTGGAACAGCTCGATCCGGATACTTTGTATCTGCCGTACGCCACCAGCCTGCGCATGAGCGACCTTGGTTACCAAAGCAACGCCCAGGCCGGCCTGACGCCTTGCTACAACGATCTGGCGAGCTACACCGACAGCCTGCGCAAGGCCGTGGCCACGCCGTACGCGCCGTACGTTGAGGTCGGCACGCACAAGGATGGCGAGTGGGTACAGCTCAACACCAACATCCTGCAGATCGAAAACGAGTACTACTCCAACATCCGTCCGAAACGCGTGACCTACACCGGCGAACGGCCGATCCAGGCCCTGATGGCCCGTGGCATTCAGTACGTCGAAGTGCGCTGCCTGGACATCAACCCGTTCCTGCCGATGGGCATCGACGTCACCGAATCGCGCTTCCTCGACGCGTTCCTGCTGTATTGCGCGCTGAACGACAGTCCGCTGCTGACCAACACTTCGTGCGGCAATGCCACTTCGAACTTCCTCAGCGTGGTCAAGGAAGGTCGCCGTCCGGGCCTGCAATTGCAGCGCGACGGTGAAGCGGTCGAATTGAAGGTTTGGGCAGCCGAGCTGCTGGAAAAAATCGCACCGCTGGCGGCATTGCTCGATCAGAGCCATGGCGGCGACGCACACAGCAAGGCGCTGGACGCGCAACTGGCCAAGGTCAAGGATTCGTCCCTGACCCCTTCGGCTCAAGTGCTGGCGACCATGGCCGAGCACAAGGAAAGCTTCGCGCAATTCTCCCTGCGCCAGAGTCAGGCGCATGCCGAGTTCTTCCGCAGCGAGCCATTGGCGGCGGATGAACAGGCGAAGTTTGAGGAGCTGGCGCGTTCTTCGCTGGCGCAACAGGCGGAGCTGGAGCAGAACGAGGTCGGTGATTTCGACGTGTTTGTCGGGTCGTATCAGGCGAGCATTCTGGCGATCAGTAATTAAAAGCCCCTCACCCTAACCCTCTCCCGGAGGGAGAGGGGACTGATTCAGGTGCTCTTGAGATTGACGCCGACCTGAAATATCCAGCCGAACTCAGGCCTTGAAAAGCATAAAGATCGGCTCCCTTTCCCCCTCGCCCCCTTGGGAGAGAGGGTTGGGGTGAGGGGGCAAAGACCTAACGTCTGACACAAGATCCGAAGTATCCACAATCCCTCACGCCTTAGATTTTTCCGCTCATAAGCTAAGTCTAAAAAGTTATTTATTTTTAGATTCTTAGATCATTTAGTCTCCCTTCACGCCGATCGTCGGTCGCCTGATTTGGAGCACTCCCCCATGAAACTGAATTTCCCGCTTCGCCTGCTGGCCGTGGCCTCGTTGGCTGCTGCGAGCTTTCTGGCGCAGGCCGCCGACCTTACCGTCGCCTACCAGACCACCGTTGACCCGGCGAAAGTCGCCCAGGCCGACGGCGCTTACGAAAAAGCCACCAAGGCCGACATCAGCTGGCGCAAGTTCGACAACGGCGCCGACATCATCGCCGCCATCGCGTCCGGTGACGTGCAGATCGGCTACCTCGGTTCCAGCCCGCTGACCGCTGCGATCACCCGCAAGGTTCCGGTGGAAACCTTTCTCATCGCCACCCAGATCGGCGCCGCCGAAGCACTGGTCGCTCGCGACGGTTCCGGGATCAAGACCCCGCAGGATCTGGTCGGCAAGAAAATCGCCGTGCCGTTCGTGTCCACCGGTCACTACAGCCTGCTCGCGGCGTTGAAGCACTGGAACATCGATCCGTCGAAAGTCACCGTGCTCAACCTCGCCCCGCCAGCAATCATCGCCGCCTGGAAACGCGGTGACATCGACGCGACTTACGTGTGGGATCCGGCCCTCGGTGTGGCCAAGGAAAACGGCAAAGTGTTGATCACCTCCGGGGAACTGGCCAAGTTCGGCGCGCCGACCTTCGATGCCTGGATCGTGCGCAAGGACTTCGCCGAGAAGCACCCGGAAATCGTCACCGCGTTCGCCAAGGTCACCCTCGACGCCTACGCCGACTACCGCAAGGATCCACAAGCCTGGCTCGCCGATCAGTCCCACGTCGACAAGCTGGTGAAGCTCTCCGGAGCCAAGGCCAGCGACATTCCATTGCTGCTGCAAGGCAACGTCTACCCGCTGGCGGCTGATCAGGTGATCACACTCGGCGCGCCGACCACCAAAGCCATCACCGACACCGCCGCGTTCCTCAAGGAGCAAGGCAAGGTCGAAGCCGTACTGCCGGACTACGCGCCGTACGTCAGCGCCAAATACATCACTAACTGATCGGGAGTTAATTGCGATGGCCTTGCTACAGCTGGAGCGCATCAGCGCACAGTACCCGGGCAGCCCGGAACCGGTGCTGGCGGACATTTCCCTGACCCTCGGGCCTCAGCAATTGCTGGTCGCCCTCGGCCCGTCCGGCAGTGGCAAGACTTCGCTGTTGAACCTGATTGCCGGCTTCGTCGAACCCAGCGCCGGGCGCATCACCCTCGACGGCGTGCCGGTCAAAGGCCCGAGCGCCGAACGTGGCGTGGTGTTTCAGGATGACGCCCTGCTGCCCTGGCAGGATGTGTTGGCTAACGTGGCTTTCGGTCTGGAGCTGGCGGGTGTCGCCAAAGACAAACGTGAAAAGATCGCCCGGGAAATGCTCGCACTGGTTGATCTCTCGGGGTTCGAAAGCCGCCGCATCTGGCAACTCTCCGGAGGCCAGAAACAGCGCGTCGGCCTGGCCCGCGCCCTCGCCGCCGACCCGCGCGTGCTGCTGATGGACGAACCTTTCGGCGCCCTCGACGCATTCACCCGCGAGCAGATGCAGGAACTGTTGCTGCAAGTCTGGCAGCGCACCGCCAAACCGGTGTTCCTGATTACCCACGACATCGAAGAAGCGGTGTTCCTCGCCACTGACCTGATTCTGTTGGCACCGAATCCGGGGCAGATTGTCGAGCGTCTGCATCTGGATTTCGGTCAACGCTACGCTGCCGGTGAGTCGGCGCGGGCGATCAAATCCGACCCGCGTTTTATCGAAACCCGCGAGCACGTGCTGAGCAAAGTGTTCTCGCAACGCAGCGCCGTACAACGGCAGGAGCGCGCATGAGCAGTTACGACGTTTCCGCCCCGGTAGTGAAAACCCCATCGGTGGCGATACCGCAGCGCCGCAACCTCAGTACGCGGTGGATCAGCCTGCTGACCCTGTTCGCCTTGCTGGTGATCTGGTGGGCCGTGACTGCCACCGGTTTGATCGAACCGCTGTTCCTGCCGCCACCGTCCGCCGTGCTGCAAAAAGGCTGGTTGCTGGCGACCACCGGTTACATGGATTCAACTCTGTGGCAGCACCTGGGCGCGAGCCTGAGCCGCATCGGTCTGGGCCTCGGTTTCGCGATTTTGACCGCGGTGCCGGTGGGCATCGCCATCGGCGCCAACCGTATTGCCCGTGGTGTGCTTGATCCGTTGATCGAGTTCTACCGGCCGATTCCGCCATTGGCTTATCTGCCGCTGATCGTGATCTGGTGTGGCATCGGCGAGTTGTCGAAAGTGCTGCTGATCTACTTGGCGATTTTCGCGCCGATCGCCATCGCTACCGCGACCGGCGTGCGCACCGTTGACCCGGCGAAATTGCGCGCTGCGCAGTCGCTCGGTGCCACTCGCGCACAACTGATCCGCCATGTGATTTTGCCCAGCGCCCTGCCGGACATTCTCACTGGTGTGCGCATTGGTCTGGGTGTTGGCTGGTCGACCCTGGTCGCCGCCGAACTGATCGCCGCCACCAGCGGTTTGGGGTTCATGGTGCAGTCGGCTGCGCAATTTCTGGTCACCGATGTGGTGGTGCTGGGGATTCTGGTGATCGCCCTGATCGCCTTCGCCATGGAAATGGGCCTGCGTGCCCTGCAGCGCAAACTGGTGCCGTGGCACGGCCAGGCGCATTGAATACTTGCCATCCAAAACCTGTGGGAGCGGGCTTGCTCGCGAATGCGGTGTATCAGTCACAGAAATGTCTTCTGACACACCGCATTCGCGAGCAAGCCCGCTCCACCAAAAGCTCAAAACCCGAATTCCAGAGACCCACCATGAGCAGCCTGACCATCACCCCATTAAGCTCGGCCCTCGGCGCGCAGATCAGCGGCGTCGACGTCAGCCAGCCGTTGAACCTGGAACAGCGCAATGCCATCGAGCAGGCGTTGCTCAAGTATCAGGTGCTGTTCTTCCGCAACCAGCCGATCGAGCCTTCGCAACAGGCACGTTTCGCCGCGTACTTCGGCGACCTGCACATCCATCCGATTTACCCGAACGTGCCGGAGCAGCCCGAAGTGCTGATCCTCGACACCGCCGTCACCGACGTGCGCGACAACGCGATCTGGCACACCGACGTGACCTTCCTGCCAACGCCGGCGATGGGCGCAGTGCTCAGCGCCAAACTGCTGCCAGAGTTCGGCGGCGATACGTTGTGGGCCAGCGGGATTGCCGCCTACGAAGCACTGTCGGCGCCGATGAAAACCTTGCTCGAAGGGTTGACTGCAACTCACGATTTCACTCGCTCGTTTCCGCTGGAGCGCTACGGCAACACGCCGCAAGCACTGGCACAGTGGGAAGAGGCAAGACGCAAGAACCCACCGTTGTCACACCCGGTAATCCGCTCCCATCCGGTCAGCGGACGGCGCTCGTTGTTCGTCAACGAAGGCTTCACCTCGAAGATCAACGAACTGTCGGACACCGAGAGCGAAGCGATTCTGAAATTCCTGTTCGCTCATGCGACCCGACCGGAATTCACCATTCGCTGGCGCTGGCAGCGGGACGACATCGCATTCTGGGACAACCGCGTGACCCAACATTACGCGGTGGATGATTACCGTCCGGCACGGCGGGTGATGCAGCGGGCTACGGTGTTGGGGGATGTGCCGTTTTTTCGCTGAGCGTTGAAGGCCAAAAGCCCCTCACCCTAACCCTCTCCCGGAGGGAGAGGGGACTGATTGGGGGATGCATCAGAAGTACGCCAACCTGATCAATCTGTGCTGAATCCATAATCGACCCGGTTTCTCAGGTCGATTTACGACGCAAGACACCTCGGTCGGCTCCCTCTCCCTCCGGGAGAGGGTTGGGGTGAGGGTGACTCACTCCGCCGTCGAAGGCTTCTCCCAAAGATTGATCCCGCCCTCCTGGGCAAACCGGTCGATCTCCGCCAGTTCCTCAGCACTGAAACTCAGATTCTTCAACGCCCCGACGTTCTCGACGATCTGCTCCGGCCGGCTCGAGCCGATCAGCGCCGAGGTCACTCGCGGATCACGCAGGGTCCAGGCCAGTGCCAGTTGCGCCAGGCTCTGGCCGCGACGTTTGGCGATCTCGTTCAACGCGCGCACGTGGGCAATGTTGGCCTCGGACAAGTGCGAAGCCTGCAGCGAACCGCCACCCGGGCGATTGACCCGCGCATCCGCCGGCACGCCGTTGAGGTACTTGTCGGTCAGCAGACCTTGCGCCAACGGGGTGAAGGCGATGACGCCAGTACCGAGCTCATCGGTGGTGTCGAGCAGGTCTTTTTCCACCCAGCGATTGAGCAGGTTGTACGCCGGCTGATGAATCAGCAGCGGCACTTTCCATTCCTTGAGCAGCGCAGCGATCTCGCGGGTTTTCACCCCGGAGTACGACGAGATGCCGATGTACAGCGCCTTGCCCTGTTGCACGGCGGTGGCGAGGGCGCTGGCGGTTTCTTCCAGCGGGGTGTCCGGGTCGAAGCGGTGCGAATAGAAGATATCCACATAGTCCAGACCGAGGCGCTGCAGGCTCTGGTCGAGGCTGGCCAGCACGTATTTGCGCGAGCCGCCGCCCTGGCCGTACGGGCCGGGCCACATATCCCAACCGGCCTTGCTCGAAATGATCAGCTCATCGCGGTACTGCTTGAAGTCTTCGCGCAGCAGGCGACCGAAATTGATCTCGGCGCTGCCGTACGGCGGGCCGTAATTGTTGGCCAGGTCGAAGTGGTTGATCCCCAGATCGAACGCGGTGCGCAGCAGGGCGCGCTGGGTGTCGATCGGCGTGCTGTCGCCGAAGTTGTGCCACAGGCCCAGCGACAGCGCCGGCAGCACCAGACCGCTGCGGCCGACGCGGCGGTAAGGAATGGAGTCGTAGCGGTTTTCGGCAGCGGTGTAAGTCATCGAATCCTCTCTTGTTTGATTAACAGCAAATTGAGGGTGAATTTCAACTTTGTGGTGAGGGGATTTATCCCCGATGGACGGCGTAGCCGTCCCAAAAAAAATCGCGAATTTGAATGCAGATTTAGGGGTGGCTTTCGCCACCCATCGGGGATAAATCCCCTCACCACAGGGTGTTTACACAAATCTGTTTTGCGGTCGGGCCAGGCCCAGGTTTTCGCGCAAGGTCCGGCCCTCATACTCGGTTCTGAACAGCCCGCGCCGCTGCAGTTCCGGAACCACGCCATGGGCGAAGTCTTCGAGCCCGCCCGGCAGGTGCGGCACCAGCACGTTGAAGCCATCCGCCGCGCCCTGTTCGAACCACTCCTGCAAGCGATCGGCGATCTGCGCCGGTGTGCCGACCAGGCTGTAATGCCCGCGCCCACCGGCAATCCTGCGGCCCAATTCGGCGAGGGTCAGATTCTCCCGCCCCGCCAGTTCAGTCAGCAATTTCTGCCGGCTCTGCTGACCGCTGTCGGTCAATGGCAACTCTGGCAGCGGGCCGTCCAGCGGGTACTTCGACAAGTCGAAGTTGCCCAGCATACGCCCAAGCAACGCCACGCCAACCTCCGGTTCGACCAATTGCTGAAACGTTTCACATTTTTCCTGCGCTTCGGTTTCTGTCTGCCCGACGACGACAAACACCCCGGGCATGATTTTCAGCGAGTCGGCACTGCGCCCGTACTTGGCCAGACGCCCCTTGAGGTCGGCGTAGAACGCCTGCGCGCCCGATAGCGAAGTCTGCGCGGTGAACACCACCTCAGCGGTCTGTGCCGCCAGTTCACGCCCGGTCTCCGATGAACCGGCCTGCACGATCACCGGTTGTCCCTGCGGCGAGCGCGCCACGTTCAGCGGGCCTTTCACCCGAAAATGCTCGCCGACGTGATCCAGCACATGCAGCTTCGCCGGGTCGTAATACGCGCCACTGGCCTTGTCGCGGACAAAGGCATCGTCCTCCCAACTGTCCCACAGCCCGGCGACCACCTGATGAAACTCGCGGGCGCGGCTGTAGCGTTCGGCGTGACCGATGTGCTCGTCGCGACCGAAATTCAGCGCTTCGGCGGCGTTGTCCGAGGTCACCAGATTCCACCCCGCACGCCCGCCCGACAGATGATCGAGCGAGGCGAATTTGCGCGCCACGTGGTACGGCTCGTTGTAGCTGGTGGTCGCCGTGGCGATCAGGCCGATGTGCTCGGTCACCGCGCTCAGGGCCGAGAGCAAGGTCAGCGGTTCGAAGTGATCGGAGCGCGCCATGCGGCTGGCGATGTCCTGCGTCGGCGCGGCCACACTGTCGGCGACGAACAGCGTGTCGAACTTCGCCGCCTCGGCAATCTGCGCCAGACGCTTGTAGTGGGCGAAATCCAGCCCGGCATTCGCCGGTACCTGCGGGTGCCGCCACGCGGCGACGTGGTGCCCGGTGGCCATGAGAAAGGCGCCGAGTTTCAGCTGTCTGCTCATCTCAGAAATCCTTGCGCAGTTGCACGCCGAAGTAGCGCTCGTCATCCCGTGGCACGGCGCGGTAGATGTAGTTGCCGCCGCTGGCCAGCAGCGGTGAGTAGGATTTGTCGGCGAGGTTCTTGCCCAGCAGCGCCACGCGCCAGCCGTTGCTGTAATCGGCCAGCGCCACACTGGCATTCCAGATGCCGTAGGCGCCTTGCTTGGTATCAGTGTTCTGACTGATGTCGTACTGCACTTCGCTCTGCCAGCTGTAGTCGGTGCCGAGCTCGATATCCAGACCGTTTTCCAGTGGGATGGTGTAGTCGGCACGCACGTAGCTTTTCCAGTCCGGGCTGAACGGCAATGGCTTGCCATTGACGTTGCACGAGGCTGCAGCGCCCGCCGGGCAGCTGAATTGGTCGATGCGCGCGCGGGTGTAGGCCAGCGCCCCGGAGAACTTCAGTTGCTGGGTCACCTGCAAGGCGTAATCGAGTTCGACGCCTTCGGTGCTGACGCTGCCGGCGTTGATCAGGCGCGTCACCACTTGCCCGGCAACGGTGTCGAAAAAGTTCGCCTGATAGTTGTCGTAATCGCTGTGGAACACCGCGAGGTTGGTGGTCAGCCGGTTGTTCCAGCTGGTGGCCTTGATCCCCGCCTCCCAAGTATTCGAGGTCTCCGGCTTCAGCGCTTCGGTGTCACGCGGCTGCATGTTGAAGAACACGTTGTAGGCCGGGCCTTTGTAGCCGCGCGAATAGGTCAGATACGTGGTGACCGCATCGCTGAGGTCGTACTGCACGCCGAGCCGGCCGGACCAGCCGTCCTCGTCCACCGAACCGGAACTGCTGGTGGCCGGTTGAATGCCGCTGACCGGGGTCGCCGAGGTCGAGATGCGGCGGTGATCGTATTCCAGATCATCGTGGGTGTAGCGCAGGCCGGCGATGCCACGCAAGTCCGAGGTGAAGTTCAGCGTGGCTTCGCCGAACGCGGCGTAGCTGTCGCTGGTGGTGCTGTAATCGGCGACGCCACGGTCGGTGCGTGTGGTGGTGGTCAAGGTGCGCTGATAGGTCTCGTCATCCTTGCCGTGCATGTAGAACAGGCCGCCAACATATTCAAGGAACTCACCTTTCGGCGAGGCCAGGCGCAGCTCTTGCGAGTACTGGTCGAAGGCCAGCTCGCCCTTGTCGGCGGTGCCGGGGAACGCTGCAGTGATCGTGCTCAGCCGATCGCCATCCTGATATTGGGTGTTGTCCCAGCCGCGCCACGCGGTGATCGAGGTCAGTGTGTAATCGCCCAGTTGCCAGTCGAGCTGGCCGGACAGGCCCTTGTTGGTGTCCTCGACATGGCTGCGGGTATCGGTGTTGATGTCGCGGTTGTGGTTGCTCGCATAGACCGGGCTCAGCGCGTTGGCGAAGGCCGGGGTCAACGACTTGCTGACGACGCCGTTGGGACCGTCGTCGTGGGACTGCATGTAGTCGGCGATCAGGGTGAAGGTGACGTCGTCATTCGGGGTGAATTCAAGCTTGCCGCGCACGCCGCGATGGTTGTAGCCGTTGACCTCCTGGCCGTTGTATTTGTTGTCGACGTTGCCGTCGTAGCTGCTGACCAGGGTGCTGATCGAGCCCTTCAACGTATCCGGAATCAGGCTACCGCCAATGCCGAAGCGGGTGCGGCTTTCATTGCCGCTGTAGTACGACTGGTCGATGTAACCGTGGGTCTCGTTGGTCGGCGCCTTGCTGGTGATGTTGAGCACACCGGCCGAGGCATTCTTGCCGAACAGCGTGCCCTGCGGGCCGCGCAGCACTTCGACGCGCTCCAGATCCAGCAGGTCTAGGGTCGATTGACCGGGACGCGCATAGACCACGCCATCGATCACCGTCGCCACTGTTGGCTCGACGCCGGGCGAGGTGGAAATCGTGCCGACGCCTCGCACAAACAACGAGGTGTCCTTGTTCGACGCACCGGTACGGAAATTCAGCGACGGCACTTGCTGGACGATGCTCGCCACGCCATTGCGGTTGTCGCGCTCCAGTTGTTCGCCGTCGATCACCGAAACCGCCACCGGGACCTTTTGCAGCGACTCTTCGCGGCGGGTAGCGGTGACCGTGACGGACTTGAGTGTCGGCTCTTGTTCGCTGCTGTCGGCGGCGAAAGCCGTGGGCAGTGGCAACGCCGCCAGCCCGGTAAAGATCCAGCCAGCGGCGCGAATCGACTGCGCCAATGTGTGTGTCGCCCCAGGAATGTTGTGCATGTTTGCCCGCTCGAAATTGGCCCTGAACCGCTGCCGTTCTGCGACGACAGCGCCTGAATCGGTGTCTTGGGCATTCGCTCGAGCGAGTAGCAGACAATGCGCTTTGTTAGCGCTAACATCGCCAGTATCGACAAGCTCGGCATAGAGCGTCCAATACTGAAAAATTACTTTTATATGCGTTTTGGTTTTTAAGAAGGATCAAGCCTTGAGCCAGGAAAAGCCCCGCAAACGCCGTGGCGCTGGACGCGTGACTCTGAATGCGGTGGCGCGCGAAGCGGGAGTTTCGGCAATCACCGTGTCGCGCTATTTCAATCAGCCGGAAACCGTCTCGCCCGAGCGTCGCGAGCGCATTGCAGCGGTAGTGGCCGAGATGGGTTATGTGCCGAATCTGGTGGCCGGTGGCCTGGCCTCGGCGCGAGGAAAAATCGTCGGCATGGTAATTCCGAATATCTCCGGGCCGATCTTTGCCAACACCATTCAGGGCTTCAGCGACACCCTCAGCCGCCACGGCTATCAACTGCTGCTGGCGTCGAGTTACTTCAGTACCGAACAGGAAGAAAACGCCGTGCGCGCGTTTCTCGGCTGGTCGCCGGCAGCGTTGGTGCTGACCAGCCATTTCCACAGTGCGGGCACGGAAAAGATGATCGCCGAAGCGGACGTTTCGGTAATCGAAACCTGGGATTACCAGCCGGATCGCGAGCCGATGCAGATCGGCTTTTCGCACTATGAAGTCGGCGTGACCGCTGCGCGTTATCTGCATGACAAAGGCTATCGCCGCATCGCCTTCGTGCAGAACAGCGCCCCTGGTGACCTCAGTGCCCTCGAACGTCGCGACGGTTACGCCGCCACCGTGCGCGAGTTCGGACTGCCGCCGTGGGTATTCGCCCCGGACGCCGACCGCGCGCCGTTCGAAGCCGGCAAGCAAGCGATGGAAGCGCTGATGAACGCCTCCCCGCGCCCCGACGCGATCATCTTCGCCAACGACAACCTCGCCGCCGGCGGCTTGCTCGCCGGGCAACGCGCAGGCATCAAGATCCCCGAAGACTGCGCCGTGCTCGGCTTCGGCGATTACCCGTTCGCCGAGATGCTGTTGCCCAGCCTGAGCACGATCAAGCCACCGGCACTGGAGATCGGCGTACTGGCGGCAACGCGGGTATTGGAAAGCCTTGGTGTGTTGCCGAGCGATGATGTGCAGCGCCTGAATCTGTTGCAGTGCAATGTGATCGAGCGCGAGAGCACCTGACCAAAATGGCCTAGGCTGGATTGGCTATGCTCCAAGTAACACCGAGGTGGCCCCTTCGCGGGCAAGCCCGCTCCCACAGGATTTTGGTTGTACAAAGAATCTGTGAATGACCGAGATCACTGTGGGAGCGGGCTTGCCCGCGAAAGCGTCCGATCAAGCACCGCATGACCCGCAGGCACGCCTATGCACACCGCAATCATCATCTTCTTCGGCCTGGTCCTGCTCGCCCTGATGCTCTACCTCGGCGAGCGCGTTGGCTTCAGTCGGCAGACCTTGGCCTACAGTTTCGCCGCGCTGTGGCTGGCGTTGACGGTGATCAATGGTGCGGTGGGGGTGGTGCATGCCGGGCAGCCGCTGGGTTCGGAGATCGCGGTGGGCAGTGCGGTGTTCGGGGTGCCGATGGCGGCGATGGTGTTGTTCATGGTGCTGAGCGCCGAGTCGTGAAACGTCCCGGCGCTCAGTTGCCGATCAACGCACCAGATGCAGGAACTGCATGTGACGTTCGTACTGGTCGAGGATGTCGTTGATGATCTGTTCCTTGGTGTAGCCGACCAGATCGTAGTCCTGACTGCCCTCGCTCAAGTGCACTTCAGCGCGGTAATAGCGGCGGTTGTTGAGTTGCTTGGACCCCATGCCACCCCGAGCAAACGACGGCGTGAAGTAGCCGCGCATCTGCACCTGGTAGATGAACGGATGCTGCTCACCGTGGCCGATTTCCAGGCTGATGTTGTCGTGCGCCGGGTCCGGCTGGGTGACCACGTTCAGACCCTTCTCGACAAATACCGCCGTCACTTCTTCAATCGCCGGGCGCACCGTGGTGTCCATGAAGCGGTACACCTCGTCGCGCGACGGGAAGTGCACCGCCTGACTCAGACGCTGGCGCCAGCCGCCCGTGCCACGCCGCGAACCGGAGACAGGTGCCAGCGAATGCAACTGCGCGATCTGCTTCTGCGACTCCAGATAGAACGCCTTGTGCAGGCCCCACATCATCAGCAGCAAAATCATCGAGAACGGCAGCGAGGTCAGCACCACCGCCGATTTCAGCGCATCGATACTGCCGGAGAACAGCAGCGCACTGGTCACCAGCGCCGTCATCGCGCCCCAGAACACTCGCAGCCATTTCGGCCCGTCTTCGTCCGGGTTGCCGCCCTTGGCCGACAGGGTCGACAGCACCACGGTGCCGGAGTCGGCGGAAGTGACGAAAAACACGAAGCTGATGAACACCGTCACCGCGATGACAGTCTTGCTCCACGGGTAGGTTTCCAGCAGCAGGTAAAGGCTCATCGACGGATTGTCGAGGGCCGACATGCCCAGTGCCGACATGCCGTGATTGAGCACCTGATCGATGGCGCTGTTGCCGAAGATCGACATCCACGCCAGGGTGAAACCGAGCGGAATCAGCAGCACGCCGAAGACGAATTCGCGGATGGTCCGGCCACGGGAAATCCGCGCGATGAACAGTCCCACGAACGGCGACCATGCAATCCACCAGGCCCAGTAGAACACCGTCCAGCCGCCGAGCCAGTCGCTCGGTTTGTCGTAGGCATAGAGGTCGAAACTCTTCATCGGCAACGCGCCGAGGTAATCGCCGAGGTTCTGGATCAGCGTGTTGAGCAGGTGCTGGGTAGGCCCTGCGAACAACACGAACAGCAGCAGCGCACAGGCCAGCAGCATGTTGATGTCGGACATCACCCGCACACCCTTGTCCACACCCGACACGGCGACGATGATCGCCGCACCCATCATCAGCGTGATCAGGCCGACCTGAATCCACTGGGTGTGTGCGATGCCGAACAGGTAGTCGAGACCGGAGTTGAGGTGCAATACGCCGAAGCCCATGTCGGCGCCCAGACCGAACACCGTGGCGATGATGCCGAAGCCGTCCACCGCGTAGCCGATGGGGCCGTTGATGCGCTTGCCGATCAGCGGGTACAGCGCCGAACGCAAGGCCAGCGGCAGGTTATGCCGGTAGGCGAAATAGGCCAGCGCCATGCCGACGAAGGCGAACACGCCCCAGCCGTGCAGGCCCCAGTGCAGAAACAGAATCTGCATCGCCTGGCGCGCTGCATCGGCGGTGCCGGCCTCGCCTTGCGGCGGTTGGGCCAGGTGCGTCAGCGGCTCCGACACGCAAAAGAAAAACAGCGTGATGCTGATCCCGGCGGCGAACAGCATGCCGGCCCAGGACAGGTAACTGAACTCGGGTTCGTCGTGGTCGGCACCGAGTTTTATCTTGCCGTAGCCCGATAACGCGGTGACCACCACGAAGACCAGATACAGCGTCATCGCGAGCATGTAGTACCAGCCGACCGTGTTGGCCGCCCAGTTTTGCGCAGCCAGCAACCAGGCGCCGGCCTGTTCCGGCATGGCGATGACAACCAGACCAAACAGCAGAATCACCGTCGCGGCGAAGTAGAACACCGGCGGATTCATGCGCACCAGACCGCTGGCGGGGGTAGACGATGCACTCATGAAACGTGCACCTCGAGGGGTTGAAACGTGGCTGAAATGATCGGACTCAGCAAAGGCAAGCCTCCTGTTGTGAGCGGGCAGCGAACCACCGGTTTAACTTGAATGAACGTTCAAGTTAAACATGGATAGGGTGGTAAGGACTAATCGCAGGGCCAGGCGGTAGTCTTCGTACGCTAGCTCAAGGTTGGGTATGACGGGGGTTTGGGCGATTCGTTCAGTGGAAAAATCAAAGTCAAAAGCGCCCTCACCCTAACCCTCTCCTGGGGGGAGAGGGGACTGATTGGGGGATGCTTGAAAATTTCGCTGACCTGATCTTGCTGTACCGAATCCATAATCGACTGTTTTTTTCAGGTCGATGTATAGCGCCAGACACCTCCGTCGGCTCCCTCTCCCCCGGGGAGAGGGCTGGGGTGAGGGTGGCTTTTGATGTTTTACTTCTGCGTCCCGTCATCATGCTGCAGATTGGCCTGAGTCAGGTTGCTCCCTGCCGGCACGCTGCGCGTCAGCCACACATTACCGCCGATGGTCGAACCCTGGCCGATGGTGATCCGTCCCAGAATTGTCGCGCCGGCATAAATCACCACGTCGTCCTCGACAATCGGATGGCGTGGATGGCCCTTCTGCAACTGCCCGTCTTCATCCGCCGGGAAGCGCTTGGCGCCCAAAGTCACGGCCTGATAGATCCGCACCCGCTCGCCGATGATCGCGGTCTCGCCGATCACCACACCGGTACCGTGATCAATGAAAAAGCTGCGGCCGATCTGCGCGCCCGGATGAATATCGATGCCGGTGGCCGAGTGCGCAATCTCCGCACTGATCCGCGCCAGCAACGGCAACCCGGCGCGATACAAATGGTGCGCCAGACGATGGTGAATCACCGCCAGAATTCCCGGATAGCACAGCAACACTTCATCGACGCTGCGTGCCGCCGGATCGCCGTGATAGGCGGCCAGCACGTCGGTGTCGAGCAGGCTGCGCAGGCCCGGCAAGGCCAGGGCGAAATCCTGAATGATACGGATCGCCTGAGCTTCGACGTCAGCATCGCCTTGAGCGCTGTGCCGCGCGACATAACGCAACTCCAGCCGCGCCTGCGCCAGCAAGGCATTCAATGAGGTATCGAGAGTGTGGCCGACATAGAAGTCCTCACTTTCCTCACGCAGATCCACCGGCCCCAGACGCATCGGGAACAACGCGCCACACAGCGCCTCGAGAATCTCGGCCATCGCGGCGCGAGACGGTAACTCACGGCCACCCTGCTCGCCGCTGGCCCGGCCATTCTCGGGTACGCCACTGATCCCGCGCGGTACGCAGTTGGCTGACGATGGTCTGCAATTGCCAATGGCTGGAACGCTCGCTCACGGTAAAGACTCCTCACGGGCGGCCGGACGGTCTGGCCGCGTCAACGGCGACTACTTTACGGCATGCCCGTGAGGGCGAATTAAGAACCGATAGTGCTGGACTAAGCACATTTGGCTATAAGCGATTCACGGTTGCCCCGGTAAAACGGCGTGCCTATAGTCCTGTCATCTTTCTCCGCCAGTACGGACTCATGATCAAACAACAGCTGGATCGCTTTAACCGTCTCGACCTGCTCGGCCAACCCACGCCGCTGGAAAAACTTGAACGTCTATCCGCCTGGCTGGGTCGCGATGTGTACATCAAACGCGATGACCTGACGCCGCTGGCCATGGGCGGCAACAAGCTGCGCAAACTCGAATACCTCGCCGCCGATGCCCTCGCTCAGGGCGCCGACACGCTGATCACCGCCGGCGCCTTGCAATCGAATCACGTACGCCAGACCGCCGCATTGGCGGCCAAACTCGGCTTGGGTTGCGTGGCGTTGCTGGAGAATCCGCTGGGCACCGACGACAGCAACTACACCGGCAACGGCAACCGCCTGCTGCTCGATCTGTTCGACACCAAGGTCGAGCTGGTGGACAACCTCGATAACGCCGACGAACAACTCGCCGCACTCGCTGTGCGCCTGCGCAGCAATGGCAAAAAACCGTATCTGGTGCCGATCGGTGGCTCGAATGCCCTCGGTGCATTGGGCTACGTACGTGCCGGTCTGGAACTGGCGGAACAGATCAAGGACACCGGCCTCGATTTCGCCGCCGTGGTGCTGGCCTCGGGCAGCGCCGGGACCCACAGCGGTCTGGCGCTGGCCTTGAGCGAAGCGCTGCCGCAGTTGCCGGTGATCGGCGTGACCGTCTCGCGCAGCGAAGAAGATCAGCGCCCGAAAGTGCAGGGTCTGGCCGAACGCACGGCGGAGCTGCTGGGTGTGAAATTACCAGTGAACTTCAAGGTCGAGTTGTGGGACGAATACTTCGGCCCGCGTTACGGCGAACCGAATGCCGGGACACTGGCGGCGGTGAAACTGTTGGCCAGTCAGGACGCGGTGCTGCTCGACCCGGTATACACCGGCAAGGCCATGGCCGGGTTGCTCGACGGGATCGGCCGCCAGCGTTTCGACGAGGGCCCGATCATCTTCCTGCATACCGGTGGGGCGCCGGCGTTGTTTGCCTATAAGGATTCGCTGACAAGCTGATCCTCCCTGCTGCAAGAATTTCTGTGGTAAGGGGATTTATCCCCGTTGGACTGCGCAGCAGTCCCCTGCTCTTCAAGTCAGAAGAGAGGGCCGCTTCGCGCCCCATCGGGGATAAATCCCCTCGCCACAATTGATCATCTATATTCGAAATTGGAATAACAGAAAGATCATTAAGTATTTTCAAGTCTAAAGCAGACATCTTATAGTCTCGCCGCAGGCGAATTTCGGGCAAGACGCATAAGCTGCTTTAGGGCACGATAACGCAGTCGTTCAATTCCCGGATTCGCCAACCTTCCTTAAGCGTCTTCCATAAGAAAACACAGGGGCTTGTCATGAATTTTTCCGCACTACGTCGCAATCTGCTGGTAGGTTCGCTGGGCCTTGCACTGAGCGCCGGCCTGATCGGCCAGGCATCCGCCGGTGAGCAGCTGCAACAGATCAAGGACAAAGGCGTTATCAACGTCGGCCTGGAAGGCACTTATCCACCGTTCAGCTTCGTTGACGAGAACGGCAAACTGTCCGGTTTCGAAGTCGAACTCTCCGAAGCCCTGGCGCAGAAACTCGGCGTCAAAGCCAAGATTCAGCCAACCAAGTGGGACGGTATCCTCGCTGCGCTGGAATCCAAACGTCTGGACGTCGTGGTCAATCAAGTGACCATCTCCGACGAGCGCAAGAAGAAGTATGACTTCTCCGAGCCGTACACCGTTTCCGGGATTCAGGCGCTGGTGCTGAAGGACAAGGAAGCCAAGTTGAACATCAAGACTGCCGCCGATCTGTCCGGCAAGAAAGTCGGTGTCGGCCTGGGCACCAACTACGAACAGTGGGTCCGCGCCAACGTGCCGGGCGCTGACGTGCGTACCTACGACGATGATCCGACCAAGTTCGCCGACCTGAACAACGGCCGCACCGACGCCATCCTGATCGACCGTCTGGCTGCACTTGAATACGCCAAGAAAGCCCCGAAAACCGTGGCTGCCGGTGAAGCGTTCTCCCGTCAGGAATCCGGTATCGCCCTGCGCAAAGGCGAGCCTGAGCTGCTGGCTGCGGTGAACAAGGCTCTCGACGAACTGCGTGCCGACGGTACCCTTGAGAAGCTGTCGAAGAAATACTTCAACGCTGACGTCACCAAATAATGGAAGAAGCTTTCCAACTCGCACTGGACTCCGCGCCCTTTCTGCTCAAGGGCGCGTATTACACGGTCATCCTCAGTCTGGGCGGCATGTTCTTCGGCTTGCTGCTGGGCTTCGGCTTGGCCTTGATGCGCCTGTCGCGCTTCAAACTGGTGAGCTGGATTGCCCGCATCTACGTGTCGTTCTTTCGCGGCACGCCGTTGCTGGTGCAACTGTTCGTGATCTATTACGGCTTGCCGCAATTGGGTCTGGAACTGGATCCACTGCCAGCGGCGCTGATCGGCTTCTCGCTGAACATGGCTGCCTACGCCTGTGAAATCCTCCGTGCGGCAATCGGTTCGATCGAGCGCGGCCAGTGGGAAGCCGCCGCAAGCATCGGCATGACCCGCGCGCAAACCTTGCGCCGGGCCATTCTGCCGCAGGCCATGCGCACGGCACTGCCGCCACTGGGTAACAGCTTCATTTCGCTGGTCAAGGACACGGCACTGGCCGCCACCATTCAGGTGCCGGAACTGTTCCGCCAGGCGCAACTGATTACCGCCCGGACTTTCGAAGTCTTCACCATGTATCTTGCCGCCGCGCTGATCTACTGGATTCTGGCCACGGTGCTGTCGCACCTGCAGAACAAGTTGGAAGAGCGGGCCAATCGGCACGACCAGGAGTCCTGACCCATGATTGTCGTGGAAAAACTGACAAAGCAGTTCAAGGGTCAAGAGGTGCTCAAGGGCATCGATCTTGAGGTGAAGGAAGGCGAGGTCGTGGCCATCATCGGCCCCAGCGGTTCGGGCAAGACCACGTTCCTGCGCTGCCTGAATTTCCTTGAGGAGCCCACCAGCGGCCGGATCAAGGTCGGCGATATCGAGATCGATACCAGCCGCCCGCTGAGCCAGCAGCAGAGTCTGGTGCGCAACCTGCGCCAGCACGTGGGTTTCGTATTCCAGAACTTCAACCTGTTCCCCCACCGCACCGCACTGGAAAACGTCATCGAGGGGCCGATCGTGGTCAAGAAGATGCCGCGCGAGCAAGCCGTTGCCCTGGGCATGAAGCTGCTGGCCAAGGTCGGTCTGGCCGGCAAGGAAGATGCGTATCCGCGTCGTCTGTCCGGCGGTCAGCAACAGCGCGTGGCGATTGCCCGGGCGCTGGCGATGGAGCCGGAAGTGATCCTGTTCGACGAGCCGACCTCGGCCCTCGACCCGGAACTGGTGGGCGAAGTACTGGCGACCATTCGCGGTCTCGCTGAAGAAAAACGCACCATGGTCATCGTCACCCACGAAATGGGTTTCGCCCGCGACGTGGCCAACCGTGTGGTGTTTTTCGACAAGGGCGTGATCGTCGAGCAAGGCGAAGCCAAGGCGTTGTTTGCCAACCCGAAAGAAGAACGCACCAGACAGTTCCTCAGCAAGTTCCTGAATCACGCCTGAGATACTTATTGTCTTGAGTCATTAACTTCCATGGACGGAAGTTTTACTTACCGCGCCTGAAAACTTCTAAATCCCTCCATCTTAACCTGTCAAAACAATACATATATGTTCTGCAACAGATACAAGTAATCTGCGGCGCGCTTTCGTGTCTGTGAAATGATCTAAATCGACCGGCACAAAAATCGCAAAACTCGCGAAAAACCGTAGTTCCATTCGCCATCACCGCTAGGCAGGATGCCTCATCAGCGTAGGACGCTTCTGATTAATCGGTAATTCACAGATTAACTAAGGCACTCTATTGACACTCTTTCCGGCACGCTCTTATCTAGTCGCCAACCGGCACCCATTAGTTGAATCTACGCTTACTCAGCCCGAACAAAGTTCACGGTTGTATTACCGATTCATCACGCCTTTTGTTGTTTCAAGAAACGGAATTCGCTGCAAGACTTCAAGGAGAGAACCCGATGACCCGCACTTCGCACGCCCCCGAACTGGCAGCGCCGAATCTGGCGTCCGCATCCAAAAACGCCATCAATCTGGCCGCTGCCGCGCATTTGCTGATCGATGTCCTGCCCTACTCCGGCATGGACGCCGGTGATCTGATCGAACTGTTCTGGAACAACTGCTACGTCGCCTCGCGAGTCTTGACCAGCGAAGACGTCGGCGCCTCGATCAGCCTGCGGGTGCCGGAGAGCTTTATCGCCAGTGGCACCGCACGGATTCACTATCGAGTGATGCAGATCGGTCAGGGACCGGCGTTGTCGGCGGCAACGCGGGTGCAGGTCAAGCTCGACTGCCCTGGCGGCCAGCCTTCGCCGCTCTGCGGTGACGAGAATCAGCAACTGGCGCCCGTCACGCTGCCCGACACCATTCGCCGCCAGGGCGTGAACCCCAATCAGATCAAACGCGGTGTGCCACTGACCATCGAACCCTACCTGAACATGGCCGAGGACGACGCCATCACCTTGCGCTGGGGCGACGTGCGTATGGACCTGGCCCGGATCACCGCTGCCGATGTTGGCCTGCCGATTCAGGTCTGGGTGCCACCGGCAGTGATTGTCGAGGGGGGCGAGGATCTGCGTCTGGACGTGACCTACTGCGTCATCGACTGGGTAGGCAACAACTCACGCTGGGCACCGCCCCGGACGCTGAAGATCGGTTGCGTGAATCCTTATCTGAAGGTGCCGCTGCGCCAAACGCTGAAGGCCGCTGAATCGACCAAGGATTGACGCCGCATTCCTGTGCTCATGGGGCTTTGTAGTGAGGTGATTTAGCGAAACGTCGCACCTCCCCGATGGACTGCGAAGCAATCCCGTTTTTTATGACTCAGAAAAGGCCGCTGCGCGGCCTGTCGGGGATGAATCCCCTTACCACAGGTTGTATTGCCACGGCTGAGAGACTGTTAACCAACCCGACCACCGCCCCTTCTATACATATTCCTAAAAGTTAGTTTATTTAATATTTATACACGCTTAGGGTATATGAACCGGACCACCGGACATTCTTTCGTTCGCCGCACTTTTGCGGCGTTTTTCATGAGATGTGAGGTAGGTAGTATGGTCCGGAACACAATCACCCCAGTGCAGATCGCCAGGGCATTGCGTGCAGCCAAGGAGCGGCACTGATGTCCAGTCTGGCAGACGCAAATCTCCAGTCTGATCTGGACATCGCCCCACTGTTGTTGCCCTCGCAGGTTTTGCGCAACGACGCCCAAGCCATCAAGGCTGCCCACGAACTGGCGCAGGTTGCCCGTGTGCAGGCCGCCAAACGCGACCGCCAGCGCAAGCTGCCGTGGTCGGAAATCGAACAGTTCACCCGCAGCGGCCTCGGCAGCATTGCCATCCCGCGTGAGTACGGCGGCCCACAGGTTTCATTCGTCACATTGGCCGAAGTGTTCGCGATCATTTCCGCGGCCGATCCGGCGCTGGGACAGATCCCGCAGAACCAGTTCGGCATCATCAATCTGGTACTCGGCAGCGCCACCGAAGCGCAGAAAAAACAGCTGTTCCAGAGTGTTCTGGAAGGTTGGCGCATCGGCAATGCGGGTCCTGAGCGCGGCACCAAAAACACCCTGGAATTGAAAGCGCGCATCACCGCCGACGGCGACGATTACGTGATCAACGGCCAGAAGTTCTACTCCACCGGCGCGCTGTTCGCGCACTGGGTGGCGGTCAAGGCGCTCAATGACGACGGCAAACAAGTGCTGGCCTTCGTCCGCCGTGGCACCCCGGGCCTGCGCATCGTTGATGACTGGTCGGGCTTCGGTCAGCGCACCACTGCCAGCGGCACGATTCTGCTGAACAACGTGCGCGTCGAGTCGAGCCTGGTCGTCGATAACTGGAAGATCAACGAGAAGCCCAACACTCAAGGCGCGGTGTCGCAGCTGATTCAGGCAGCCATCGACGCCGGCATCGCCCGTGGCGCCATCGACGATGCCATCGAGTTCGTCAAAACTCGCGCGCGGCCCTGGATGGACGCCAAGGTTGAGCGCGCCAGCGATGACCTCTACGTGATCGCCGACATCGGCAAACTGAAAATCGAACTGCACGCGGCTGAAGCACTGTTGCGCAAGGCCGGCAAAGTGCTCGACCAAGTCCATGCCGCGCCGCTGACCGCCGAGTCCGCCGCCCGCGCTTCGATTGCGGTGGCCGAGGCCAAAGTGCTGACCACCGAGATCTCGCTGCAGGCCAGCGAAAAGCTCTTCGAACTGGCCGGCAGCCGCGCGACCCTCGCCGAATTCAACCTTGATCGCCACTGGCGCAACGCCCGGGTGCACACCCTGCACGACCCGGTGCGCTGGAAGTATCACGCGGTCGGCGCCTATCGCCTCAACGGCACTTTGCCGGCTCGCCATTCCTGGATTTAACGACCAGACATCTGGAGAAGCATATGACTTATTCTCACCCCGTCGCGGTCATCACCAGCGATGAGCAAGCCCTGATTGTCGCCAGCGACCTGGCCGAAGATTTCAAACGCGACAGTGCCGTGCGCGACCGTGAACGCCGCCTGCCACTGCCGGAGCTCGACGTATTTTCCCGCTCCGGCCTGTGGGGCATCAGCGTCCCCAAGGAGTATGGCGGCGCCGGCGTGTCCAACGTGACCCTGGCCAAAGTCATTGCCCTGATCGCTCAGGCTGACGGCTCCCTCGGGCAGATTCCACAAAACCACTTTTACGCCCTTGAAGTGCTGCGCGTTAACGGCAGCCACGAGCAGAAACAACGCCTGTACGCCGAGGTGCTGGCCGGCCAGCGCTTCGGCAACGCCTTGGCGGAACTGGGTACCAAAACCGCCCACGACCGCGTCACCAGCCTCAAGCGTGACGGCGACGGCTATCGCATCAACGGTCGCAAGTTTTATGCGACCGGCGCGATCTACGCGCAGCGCATCCCGACTTCCGTGGTCGATGAAAATGGCGTGCAGCAACTGGCCTTCGTCCCGCGTGACAGCAAGGGCCTGACGGTGATCGACGACTGGAGTGGTTTCGGTCAGCGCACCACCGGCAGCGGATCCGTGGTGTTCGAAGACGTCTACGTTGCCGCCGAGGACGTAATACCGTTTCAGAGCGCTTTCGAGCGTCCGACCACGGTCGGCCCGCTGGCGCAGATCCTTCACGCCGCCATCGACACTGGCATCGCTCGCGCCGCTTATGAAGATGCGCTGCACTTCGTGCGCAGCAAGACCCGGCCATGGATCGACTCCGGTAACGACAAGGCCACCGAAGACCCTCTGACCCTGAAGAGCTTCGGCCACTTGAGCATTCGTCTGCACGCCACCGAAGCACTGCTGGAGCGCTCCGGCGAATTCCTCGACAAGGCCCAGGCCGAGACCAACACCGAAACCGTCGCTGCCGCCTCGATTGCCGTCGCCGAAGCACGGGCGATCAGCACCGAAATCTCGCTCGCCGCAGGCAGCACGCTGTTCGAACTGGCCGGCAGTCAGGCGACCCTGATCGAGCACGGCCTCGACCGCCACTGGCGCAACGCTCGGGTGCACACCCTGCACGACCCGGTGCGCTGGAAGTATCACGCGGTCGGCAATTACTACCTCAACGATGAAAAGCCTCCGCTGCGAGGGACCATCTGATGAGCGCCGCGAAAAAGAAGATCCTGCTCAACGCGTTCAACATGAACTGCATCGGCCACATCAACCATGGCCTGTGGACGCATCCACGCGACACGTCGACGCGCTACAACACCATCGAGTACTGGACCGAGCTGGCGCAGTTGCTGGAGCGCGGGCTGTTTGACGGACTGTTCATCGCCGACATCGTCGGCGTGTACGACGTCTACCAGAACTCGGTGGACGTCACGCTCAAAGAGTCGATCCAGTTGCCGGTCAACGACCCGCTGCTGCTGGTGTCGGCGATGGCTGCGGTGACGAAAAACCTCGGCTTCGGCCTCACCGCCAACCTCACTTACGAGCCGCCCTATCTGTTCGCCCGGCGCATGTCGTCGCTCGATCATCTGAGTCGTGGTCGGGTCGGCTGGAACATCGTCACCGGTTACCTCGACAGCGCCGCCAAGGCCATGGGCCTGCGCGAACAGGTCGAGCATGACCGTCGCTACGATCAGGCCGACGAGTACCTCGAAGTGCTCTACAAACTCTGGGAAGGCAGTTGGGAAAACGGCGCGGTGCTCAATGACCGCGAGCAGCGCATCTACGCGCAGCCGGAGAAGGTGCACAAGGTCGAACACCATGGCGAGTTCTATCAGGTCGAGGGTTATCACCTCTGCGAGCCGTCGCCGCAGCGCACACCGGTGCTGTTCCAGGCCGGCAGTTCGGACCGCGGTTTGCTGTTCGCCGGGCGTCACGCCGAATGCGTGTTCATCAGCGGCCAGAACAAACCGTCGACCAAAGTGCAGGTGGACAAGGTCCGCGCCAGCGCCGTCGCAGCCGGACGCAATCCCGAGGACATCAAGGTGTTCATGGGCCTCAACGTGATCGTCGGCGCGACCGAAGCAGCCGCCTGGGCCAAGCACGCCGAGTACCTGAGTTATGCCAGCGCCGAGGCCGGCGTCGCGCATTTCTCGGCCTCCACCGGCATCGACTTTTCCCAGTACGAAATCGACGAACCGATCCAGTACGTCAAGAGCAATGCCATCCAGTCCGCGACCAAGAACCTGCAGAACAACGACTGGACCCGGCGCAAGTTGCTCGAGCAGCACGCCCTCGGTGGCCGCTACATCACCGTGGTCGGCTCGCCTGAGCAAGTGGCGGATGAACTGGAAGCGTGGATCGCCGAAACCGGGCTGGACGGCTTCAACCTGACGCGCATCGTGACCCCGGAAAGCTATGTCGATTTCATTGAGCTGGTGATTCCGGAGCTGCAACGGCGTGGGTCGTACAAGACCGCGTATGAAAGTGGCAGCTTGCGCGAAAAGCTGTTTCACGGGGCGGCGCAACTCCCTGAGCAACACATCGGGTCTTCATTTCGCCGCTAAAAGCTTCGCGAGCAAGCCCGCTCCCACAGGGGGAACGCATTCCAAAATGTGGGAGCGGGCTTGCTCGCGAAGAGGCCCGACCAGACACCACAAAATTCATGCACTGACTGGAAACCACACCATGACCAAGAAACTTCTGTCCCACCCAGTCAAAGCACTGGCCCTGGCCTTCGGCCTGTTCAGCTCGGCGGTGTTCGCCGCCGATGCCCCCCTTAAAATCGGCACCACCGCCGCCTTCGCCATTCCACTGGAAGCCGCCGTCGAAGAGGCCTCCAAACAAGGCCTGAAAGTCGAGCTGGTGGAGTTCACCGACTGGATCGCACCGAACGTCAGCCTCGCCGCCGGCGACATCGACGTGAACTACTTCCAGCACATCCCGTTCCTCGAAAATGCCAAGGCCGCCTCCGGCTTTGACCTGGTGCCGTTCGCCCCGGGGATCATCAACAACGTCGGCCTCTATTCGAAAAAATACAAAAGCTTCGACGAATTGCCTGAAGGCGCCAGCGTCGCCATCGCCAACGACCCGATCAACAGCGGTCGCGGTCTGCAACTGCTGGCCAAGGCTGGTCTGATCACCCTGAAACCGGGGGTCGGCTACAAGGCCACCGAAGACGACATCGTCGCCAACCCGAAGAAGATCAAGATCCTGCAAGTCGAAGCCGTGCAACTGGTGCGCGCCTACGATGACGCCGATCTGGTCCAGGGCTACCCGGCCTACATCCGTCTGGCGAAAACCTTCGATGCCGGCTCGGCGCTGCTGTTCGACGGTCTCGACCACAAGGAATACGTGATCCAGTTCGTCATCCAGCCCAAGAGCAAGGACGACCCGCGCCTGATCAAATTCGTCGACATCTACCAGCACTCGCCGGCCGTTCGCGCCGCGCTGGATAAGGCTCACGGCAAGCTGTATCAGGCCGGTTGGGAAAGCTGAACATGACGGCCGCGATCCAACGGCGACTGGAGATTCCAGAGCCAGAAAATGCTGAAAAAACCGAACTGCATCCCGAGCTGAATCGCGCCCATGTGCGCTTCATCGGCCTGGGTAAAACCTACGCGGGTCGGCAAGGCCCGGTCGCGGCCCTGCAAGGCATCGATCTGGCGATCCAGCGCGGCGAGGTGTTCGGCATCATCGGGCGCAGCGGCGCCGGCAAGTCGTCGCTGATCCGCACGATCAATCGTCTGGAGCAACCGACTTCGGGGCGGGTGCTGATCGATCAGGTCGACATCGGCGAGTTCGACGAAGACCGTCTGGTCACGCTGCGGCGTCGCATCGGCATGATCTTCCAGCACTTCAACCTGATGTCGGCCAAGACCGTGTGGCAGAACGTCGAACTGCCGCTGAAAGTCGCGGGTGTACCGAAGGCGCAACGCGAGCAGAAGGTGCGTGAACTGCTCGAACTGGTCGGCCTGCAAGCCAAGCACAAGGCCTATCCGGCGCAGCTCTCCGGTGGGCAGAAACAGCGTGTCGGCATCGCCCGCGCATTGGTGCATGACCCGGACATTCTGCTGTGCGACGAAGCCACTTCGGCGCTCGATCCCGAGACTACGCAGTCGATCCTCGGCCTGCTGCGCGAGATCAACCGGCGCCTCGGCCTGACCATCGTGTTGATCACCCATGAAATGGCGGTGATCCGCGAAATCTGCGACCGCGTGGTAGTCCTGGAACACGGGCGGATCGTCGAGCAAGGCCCGGTCTGGGAGGTGTTCGGCAATCCGCAGCACGAGGTCAGCCAGACCTTGCTCGCGCCGCTGCAACACGCCTTGCCGGCAGAACTGCAAAGCCGTCTGCATGCCCAGCCGCCCTCCCCGGGCGCGGCGGTGGTATTGCGTTTGCAGTTCACCGGTGGCGCCGCCGACGAGCCGGATCTGGCGGCGCTGTTCGCCGCTCTCGGCGGACGCGTGAAGTTGCTGCAGGGCGGCGTCGAACGGATTCAGGGGCATGCGCTGGGACAACTGTTACTGGCGGTCAGCGGCTCGGCCCTGAGCGCCGAACAATTGCGTGAGCGCGCCGGGCAGTGGGCGCAACGAGTGGAGGTATCGGGTTATGTGGTTTGATCGTTTGCTCCAGGGATTCATCGACACCTTCCTGATGGTCGGCGTGTCGTCGCTGATCGCGTTGCTGGTGGGGATCCCGATGGCGGTGATTCTGGTCACCAGCGACAAGGGCGGGATCTACCAGGCGCCGCTGCTCAACCGGGCGCTGGGCGCGTTCGTGAATCTGTTCCGCTCGATCCCGTTTCTGATTCTGATGGTCGCGCTGATTCCATTTACCCGACTGATTGTCGGCACCACGTACGGTGTGTGGGCGGCGGTGGTGCCGCTGACCATCGCCGCGACGCCGTTCTTTGCGCGGATTGCCGAAGTGAGTCTGCGTGAGGTCGATCACGGCTTGATCGAGGCGGCGCAGGCCATGGGCTGCCGGCGCTGGCACATCGTCTGGCACGTGCTGTTGCCTGAAGCGCTGCCGGGGATTGTTGGCGGGTTCACGATTACGCTGGTGACAATGATCAACTCGTCAGCCATGGCCGGGGCGATTGGTGCCGGTGGTTTGGGCGATATCGCTTACCGCTACGGTTATCAGCGTTTTGACAGCCAGATCATGCTGACGGTGATTGTGTTGCTGGTGGCGTTGGTGGCGGTGATTCAGTTGGGTGGAGATCGTCTGGCACGGGGCCTGAACAAGCGCTAAGTCATGCCGCACCTCTGAAACCGCTATCGCGAGCAGGCTCACTCCTACAGGGGACGCATTTCAAATGTAGGAGTGAGCCTGCTCGCGATGGGCTGCGCAGCGGCCCCGCTGGTTGGCGTATATTCGGCGAATCCCAACTGCCGCGCAGCCCTCGACCATGAAGCAAACCCCCACCGATCTGGAACAGATCACCGCCACCACCCTCGGCCACTACAACTCGGTGGCCGAAGACTTCCGCGAAGGCACCCGCGACCACGATGTCAGCCAGAACATCGACGCGCTGCTACGGCATATCCACGGCACTGCGCCGTTCACGATTCTCGATTTCGGTTGCGGCCCGGGGCGCGACTTGCAGGCGTTCACCCGCCTGGGCCATGTCGCGGTCGGTCTCGATGGCGCGGAAAAATTTGCGCAGATGGCCCGCGAAGACAGTGGCTGTGAAGTGTGGTGTCAGGACTTTCTGAAACTTGATCTGCCGGCCGAGCGCTTCGACGGAATCTTCGCCAATGCGGTGCTGTTTCATGTGCCGTTGCAGGAGTTGCCGCGAGTGCTCAAGCAGTTGCATGGCACGTTGAAACCGGGCGGGGTGTTGTTCAGTTCCAATCCGCGCGGGGATAACCGTGAGGGCTGGAATGGGCCGCGCTATGGTTCGTACCACGATCTGGAAGCGTGGCGCGGGTTGCTCACGGCAGCTGGGTTTGTCGAGCTTGAGCATTACTACCGGCCGGCGGGATTGCCGCGCGAGCAACAGCCTTGGCTGGCCAGCGTCTGGCGTAAATCTGCGTAGTCAGTTCTGACGCCTTCGCGAGCAAGCCCGCTCCCACAGTTGGAATGCATACCCCCTGTGGGAGCGGGCTTGCTCGCGAATAGAGTGCGCAGCACTCGCTTTTAGCGGGTCTCTTTCTGCGGCTCGCGAATCTTGTACCAGGCCACATACAGCGCCGGCAGAAACAGCAGGGTCAGCAACGTCGCCACCACGATCCCGCCAATCATCGCGTAGGCCATCGGCCCCCAGAACACTTCCCGGGCAATCGGAATCATGCCCATGCTCGCCGCCGCCGCGGTCAGCAGGATTGGTCGGCGGCGGTGCTCGGTCGCTTCCACCACCGCATCCCATGGCGCAGAGCCGTTGCGCTCGAATTCATCGATCTGCGTCACGAGGATCACCGAGTTGCGGATGATGATGCCGATCAGCGCCAGAATCCCGAGGATCGCCACGAAGCCCATCGGCGTCCCGGTCGGCACCAGCGCCAGCACCACGCCGATCAGCCCCAGCGGCGCGACACTCGCCACCAGGAACATCTTCTGCACGCTGTGCAGCTGGATCATCAGGAAGGTCGCCATCAGGAACAGCATCAACGGCAAGACCTTGGCGATCGGCCCTTGGGCCTTGCCGCTTTCCTCGACCGTACCCCCGGTGGCGACCTTGTAGCCGACCGGCAGTTTTTCAGCGAAGGCATCGATCGACGGTTTGAGCAGTTTCACCAGGTCGGTCGGCTGGATCTCGTCACGCACCGAAGCCTTGATGGTGATGGTCGGCAAGCGGTCGCGACGCCACACCAGCGGCTGCTCCAGCTCATACCGCACGGTGGCGAAGGCCAGCAGCGGAATCGACGTGCCGTTGGGTGTGACGATCTGCAGGTTCTGCAGGGTTTCCGGCGTGCCGCGTTCCGAGTTCACCGCCCGGCCGACCACGTTGATCAGGTAAATGTCGTCGTTGACCTGGGTCAACGGCGAGCCGCTGACGATGCTGTTCATCAACTTCGCCACATCTTCCGAGGACAGCCCGAGCTGACGCGCCTTGTCCTGGGCGATGTCGATGCGCAGGACTTTGCCCGGCTCGTTCCAGTCGTAAATGATCTCGCCGATGTGTTCGTTCTTGTCCAGCTCGGTCGCCAGATCAATGGCGTGCTTGCGCACCTGATCGATGTCCTTGCCGCTGACCCGATACTGAATCGGACGTCCCACCGGCGGGCCCATTTCCAGCGCCTGCACGTAACTGCCGATGCCGACGAAGTCTTTGTGCAAACGCTCGCGCAGGCGTTGGCTCAGCGCCTCACGGGCCTCGAAATCCTTGCTGACGATCACCAGTTGCGCGTAGTACGGGTTCTGCAATTGCTGGTCGAGCGGCAGGTAGAAACGGATCGCACCCTGACCGATGTAGGTGCTCCAGCGCACGATGTCCGGATCGCCCTTGAGCGTGGCTTCGAGCTTGTCCACGGCCTTGCGGGTTTCGTCGATCGAGGCGTTTTGCGGCAGGTTCAGGTCGACGAGAATTTCCGGGCGATCCGACGACGGGAAGAACTGGTTCTGCACAAAGCGCATGCAGAACACCGCCAGCACAAACAGCAGCACGGTGATGCCGATCGCCCACCAACGATTGCGCATGCACCACAGCAAACCACCGTTGAACGCCCGACCGATGCGGCCCGGCTCGGCTTCATGGGGCTTCACGTTGGTGCTGAGGATGTGCACGCCGATCACCGGCGCAAAGAACACCGCCACCACCCACGACACCAGCATCGCCACCGCGATCACCGCAAACAGGGTGAAGGTGTACTCGCCGGCGGAGCTGGCGTTGAGGCCGATGGGCACGAAACCGGCGACGGTCACCAGCGTACCGGTGAGCATCGGGAATGCCGTCGAGGTGTAGGCGAATGTCGCCGCCTGCTCCTTGGTCTCACCCATTTCCAGGCGCGTGACCATCATCTCCACGGTGATCATCGCGTCGTCCACCAGCAGGCCAAGGGCGATGATCAGCGCCCCGAGGGAAATCCGCTGCATGGTGATGCCGCTGTATTCCATGAACACGAAGACCATCGCCAGCACCAGCGGAATCGAGCACGCCACCACCAGCCCGGCGCGCACGCCGAGGCTGATGAAGCTAACCACCAGCACGATCACCACCGCTTCGAACAGCGCACTGGTGAAACCGCCGACCGCCTCTTCCACCACCACGGCCTGATCGGACACCGTATGGACGCCGACGCCAACCGGCAAATCAGCGGTGATCTGGTCGATCCGCTGGTGCAGCGCCTTGCCGAATTCCTGGACGTTACCGCCCTTCTGCATGGCAATCGCCAGACCGATTGCCGGCTTGCCGTCGAAACGGAATTCCGGGGTGGCCGGGTCGACGTAACCGCGACTGATGTCGGCAACGTCCGCCAGGCGATAGAAGCGGTCATTGAGTTTGAGATTGACCTCGGCCAGATCCTTCTCCGAAGCGAACTGCCCCGAGGTGCGCACCGAAATGCGCTCCGGGCCGGCCTCGATCACCCCCGCCGGGGTCACGGCGTTCTGCGATTGCAGGCTCTGCACCACCTGACGCTGGTCGATGCCCAGCGCGGCGAGCTTGCGGGTGGAGAAGTTCAGGTAAATCACTTCGTCCTGCTGGCCGATCATTTCGATCTTGCCCAGCCCCGGGACGTTGCGAATCTCGGCGCGGGCCTGCTCCACATAGTCGCGCAACTGGCGCATGGTCAGGCCGTCGGCGGTAAACGCGTAGACCGAACCGTACACATCGCCAAACTCGTCGTTGAACCCGGGGCCTTGAATGCCCTGGGGAAACTGCCCGCGAATGTCATCGATCTTCTTGCGCACCTGGTACCAGATCTCCGGGATGTCCTTGGCGCTGGTGGTGTCGCGCAGGTACACATAGACCGTTGATTCACCAGGCCGCGTGTAACTTTTCACGTAGTCGAGGGAGTCGAGCTCTTCGAGTTTTTTCTCGATGCGGTCGGTAACCTGCTTGAGGGTTTCTTCCTGGGTCGCACCCGGCCATTTGGTCTGGATGACCATGGTCTTGATGGTGAACGAGGGGTCTTCTTCGCGGCCCAGATTAAAGTACGAAAACACCCCCATCAGCAGCGCGACGAACATCAGGTACCAGACGAACGACTGATGCTTGAGGGCCCATTCGGAGAGATTGAAAGAGCCTTTCATTGACTGTCCTCGTCGAGTTTCACGGCTTGTCCGGGTTTGAGACTGTTGACGCCTGCGGTGACCACCTGCTCGCCGGACTTGACCCCGCCGGCCAGCACCACCGTGCCGTCGGTACGGCTGATCACGCTGACGTCACGGGGAGCGACGGTTTTGCTTTGGGTGTCGATCACCCAGATGCGGGTCTTGCCGTCGGCTTCCTGCAGGGCGGTGGCAGGTAATTCGATGCGCGGCTTGATCGCTGAACTGAGGGTCACGCTGATCGCCGTGCCGAGGCGGAAACCGTCCGGCGTGTTGGCCAGGGTCAGCCGTGCGCGGCGGGTGCGCGTGGCGCTTTGGGCCTGCGGTTCGATTTCGCGAATGGTTGCGGTGGTGTTGATGCTCGGGTCGAGTTGCCCGGCCACCAGAAACACCACGTCGGAAGGAATTTCATCGACCAGCGTGTCCGGCAGATCGATCACCGCTTCCTTGATGTCCGGTTGCGCCAGGGTCACCACTTGCTGACCTGCTGTCACCACTTGCCCGGCCTCGGCATTCCACGCGGTGACCACGGCTTTGTGGTCGGCGCGCAGTTCGGTGTAAGCGAGTTGATCCTGGCTCTGGTTGACCGCCGCGCGCGCCTGATCGAGCGAGGCCTGAGTGGTTTTCAGGTCGGTGGTGGCGATGTCCAGTTGCGCCTGCGCGCCAACTCCGCGATCGAACAGCGCCTGCTGCCGGCGAGCATTGGCCTGGGCGTTAATCAGTTGCGCCTGGACCTTGGCCAGGTCGCCCTGGGCCGAACGCAACTGGTTCTGCTGATCGCTCGGATCGAGGGTCGCCAGCAGCGTACCCTTTTGCACCTCGGCGCCGACATCGACATTGCGACTGGCAATGCGCCCGCCGACACGGAACCCGGTGTTGCTCTCGTAACGCGCCTGAATGCTGCCGGCGAAACGCCCAAGGGTTTCCTCGTTCAGCGCCTGTACCTTGATCGACAGCACCGGCCGCACCGGCTCCGGTGGCGGCTCGCTTTTCGAGCAGGCGGCCAGCAACACGCCGATGGACAACAGCCCCAGACGCTTCATGGCTGCGCTCCCGGTTGCAGACCTTCGTAGGTGTTTTCGGCGATTTCGACTTTCATGCCCGGGTGCAGCAGTTGCCCACCCGCGACAATCACTTTCTCACCGCCCTTGAGGCCGTCGCTGATGATGACCTTGCCGATCAGGTAGCGGCTGACGGTGACGTTGTGCAGCTGCGCTTCGCCCTTGTCGTCAACCATCCACACCGCCGGATCGCTGATGTTTTTGGTCAGCGCCGACCACGGCAATTCCACCGCCGACTTGCCGCTGCCCTTGGCCGTGGCGCTGACCACCGAGCCGAGCTGCATACCCTGCGGCAGGCTGTCGAGGGTGACTTTGACTTGCACCGTGCCAGACTGCGCCGAAACCGCCGGGGTGATTTCACGCACGGTGCCGGTGGTCTTGATGTTGGGGTTGTCGAGCAGGCTGACGACAATCGAACGCTCCGCCGGGCGCTCAGCCAGCAACGACTCATAAACGTTGAACACCGCGTCACGATCGCCATCGCGGGCCAGTTTGAAAATCGGCGCGGTGGCCTGGACCACCTGGCCGACTTCGGCTTGGCGCTCGGTAATGATGCCGGGGGCGTCAGCGACCAGCGAGGTGTAACTGAGTTGATCCTTGGCATTGGCCAGTTGCGCCTGCGCCGCGCTCAGGGCGCTCTGGCTGCTGCGCAAGGCGGCTTGTGCGGAATCGAATTCGCTCTGGCTGGTGTAGCCCTTGGGCAGCAGCTTCTGCTGACGCACGAACGCCGCCGCACTCTGCTTGACCCGCGCCTGTTCGGCGATGACCTGGGCTTGCGCGGAATCGACGTTGGTCTGCAAATCCTTGGGATCGAGCTTGGCCAGTACCTGTTTGGCGCTGACCCGGTCGCCGACATCCACCATGCGCTGGATGATCTTGCCACCGACCCGGAACGACAGTTCGGTCTGCACCCGGGCCTGCACGTCACCGGTGAGAGTCACGGCAGCGGCATAGTCCGCCGGTTTGACCTCTTGCACAAAGACCCGTGGCAGGTACTCCGCCGGGGCTTCTTTCTTGCCGCAAGCGGTCAGCAACGTGAGCAGGCTCAGCACGACAACTGTTTTCAATCCGGGACTCGCCATGCAGACTCCTTCCTGTGTACGAACGTGCAAGTGACGATACGACTGTGAGCTTAGAACAGGGTTCAACGTTCGCCTGCGTGATCTCTATATTTCCCCTGTAGGAGCTGCCGCAGGCTGCGATCTTTTGACTTTAAAAAAGCAAGATCAAAAGATCGCAGCCTTCGGCAGCTCCTACAATGGTCGCCTCAAGAGAAGGATTTTCATGCTCAAGACCCTCGCGGTGGCCAATTACCGCTCGATCAACAAACTGGTGATTCCGCTGGGCCGGCTGAACCTGATCACCGGCCCCAACGGCAGCGGCAAGTCCAATCTCTATCGCGCCCTGCGCCTGCTGGCGGAGACCGCCCAGGGCGGCGTGGTCAATGCGCTGGCCCGCGAGGGCGGGCTGGATTCGACGTTCTGGGCCGGGCCAGAAACCATCAGTCGGCGCATGCGCAACGGCGAAGTGGCGGTCGAGCCGACGGTGCGTCAGGGCGTCAAACGTCTGCGCCTGGGGTTTGCCGGCGAGGATTTCAGCTATTCGATCAGCCTCGGATTGCCCGACTCCAACGGACACTTCATGCTGCCGGGGGACACTCATCCCAGCCCCTCGCGCTTCAGTCTCGATCCGCAGATCAAGCGCGAATGCATCTGGGCCGGGCCGCTCTATCGCCCGGCCAGCCTGCTGGTGGATCGCAACGGCCCGATGATTCGCGCCCGCGAAGGGCGCAGCTGAGACGTGCTGGCGCAGCACACCCCGAATTTCGACAGCCTGTTCGATCAGATCGGCAGTCTGCGCAGTTCGCCGGAAGTGTTCCAGATGCGCGAGTTCATCCGCCGCTGGCGCTTCTACGATCACTTTCGTAGCGACGCCGACGCCCCGGTGCGCCAACCGCAACTGGGTACGCGCACGCCGGTGCTGCACCACGACGGCCGCGACCTCGCCGCAGCCCTGCAGACCATCAATGAAATCGGCGACCCCGAGGCGTTGCAGGCGGCGATCAGCGATGCGTTTCCCGGCGCAAGACTGAACATCGCACCGCTGGCCGGCGGACGCTTTGCCATCGAGTTCTTTCAGGAGGGGTTGCTGCGGCCATTGTCGGCGGCGGAGTTGTCGGACGGCACGCTGCGTTATCTGTTGCTGATCGCCGCGCTGCTGACGCCACGCCCGCCGTCATTGATGGTGCTCAACGAACCGGAAACCAGTCTGCATCCGGATCTGTTGCCGGCGCTCGCGCGCTTGACCATTCGCGCATCGCAGGCGTGTCAGGTGTGGGTGGTGTCGCATGCGCGACGATTGATATCGGCGTTGCAGGAAGATCCCGAATGCAACTGCATCGTGCTGGAGAAGACGCTGGGGCAGACCGGGATTGTCGGCCAACGGGTGCTGGATGAGCCGGCGTGGAACTGGCCGGATTGAGCGGCGCCTGAACCACCGCTTTCGCGAGCAAGCCCGCTCCCACAGGGGCATGCATTCCAACTGTGGGAGCGGGCTTGCTCGCGAAGAGGGCCTTCAGGTCAGCGCAGATTTAACGGCCAATCACCCCTGCCACTTGCCACCCTCGACAATCACACTCTCAGGCTGGGTGTCATCGCTCAGTTCTTTACGCACATATTGGTCATACAGCTTGAGCAGGTATTTCTCTTCACCCAACTTGGCCAGCTCGGTATTCACCCAGTCACGCAGCTCGACATTGCCCTTCTTCACCGCCGGGGCAATCGGTGCTTCGGCGCCGAGTTTTTCCTCCAGCACGCGGTAGCCCGGGTTCTGCTTGGCCCAGCTGAACAGCACCAGATTGTCCTGCGCGTAGGCATCACCACGACCGTTGGCCAGTGCTTGCAGCGACTCGGAGTTTTTCTCGAACTTCAGCAGTTTCCAGTCCGGATGATTCTTGGTCAGCCAGATGTCGGCGGTCGTGCCGGTGGTAACGATGGTGGTGCGAGTTGCCAGGTCATCCAGATTTTTTACCGCGCTGCTTTGCGGCACCAGCGCCTGCACCGCGACCTTGAGGTTCGGGTTGGTGAATTCCACCGCTTCCTTGCGCTCCGGGGTCACGGTCATGTTGGCGAGGATCAGGTCGACCTTGTCGCTCTGCAGGAACGGAATGCGGCTCGCCGGCTCCACGGCGACGAATTCAACCTTGTTTTCATCACCCAGCAGATCCTTGGCGAAGCGCCGGCCGATGTCGGTGTCGAAGCCGACGTAGCGCCCGGCCTCATCGACGAAACCGAACGGTGGCTTGTCGGTGAACACGCCGACGATCAGTTTGTCGCGGGCCTTGATCTTGTCCAGGTAACCGGCTGGCGCGGTGCTTTCGCTGGCGACTTTCGGCTTGGCCGGTTCTTCGGATTTGTTGCAGCCGGCGAGCAGCGCGAGCCCCAGCAGCGGCAGTAAAAACAGGGATGACTTGGCAGTTTTCATAGCGGTTCCAGTTCCTTTGTCGGATTCGTTTCAGGCAGTGTTGCAACGAAGGAGAACTTCTCCAGAAACTGCTGCGCGCGTGCGGTTTGCGGGTTCGTAAAGAAAATCTCGGGCGGGTTCTGTTCAAGGATGCGTCCGGCATCCATGAACACGATGCGGTCGGCCACCGCGCGGGCGAAGGCCATTTCGTGGGTGACGATCAGCAGGGTCATGCCCTCGCGGGCCAGGCCCTGAATCACTTGCAGCACTTCCTTGACCATCTCCGGGTCGAGGGCGGCGGTGACTTCATCGAAGAGCATGACCCGCGGGTTCATGCACAACGAACGGACGATGGCGATGCGTTGCTGCTGGCCGCCGGAGAGCTGGCGCGGGAACGCATCGCGCTTGTCCGCCAGGCCCACGCGCTCAAGCAAGGCTTCGGCTTGCTGCTGCGCTTCACGGCGCTGGCGCTTTTGCACCTTGAGCGGGCCGAGCAGCAAATTGTCGAGCACGCTCATGTGCGGAAACAGGTGATAACTCTGGAACACCATACCGATCTGCTGACGCACTTCGCGCCAGTCGGTGACCTTGTCCAGCAGCTCGCGTCCGGCAAATTTCAGGCTGCCGCTGTGTGCGCTTTCCAGGCCGTTGAGGCAGCGCAGCAACGTGCTTTTGCCGCAACCGCTGGGGCCGAGGATGACGATCACTTCGCCGCTGCGCACTTGCAGGTCGATGCCTTTGAGCACCTGCTGTTCGCCGTAGAATTTGTTGAAACCCTGAAACTCGATCAATGCGCTCATGCTTGCGTCCAGCGCCGCTCCAGCACGCGCGAGGCGGCCGACAGCGGGTAGCAGATGAAAAAGAAAAACAGAAACAGCGCGCCGTAGATCAGCACCGATTCGTAGGTGCGCTCGATGATCTGCTGGCCGACCTTGATCACATCGACCACGCCAATCAGCACCGCCAGCGAGCTGGTCTTGATGATTCGCGTGTAGACGTTGATGGTCGGCGGCGTCATGCGTTTCAGCGCCTGCGGCAGCAGCACGTAGCCGTACAGTTGCGCCGCGTTCAGGCCGATCGACAGCCCCGCCTCACGCTGCCCGCGCGGCAATGAATGCAGCGCACCGCGCGCCACTTCGCCGACCTCACTGGCGCCCCACAGCGACAGCACCAGCACCGCGCACCAGAAGCTCGGCAGGCTCAAACCGAAGAAAATCGGCAGGCCGAAAAACAGCAGGTACAGCCAGACCAGCACCGGGATCGCCCGGAACAGTTCCAGATAGACCCGCAGGATCGCGTTCAGCCACCTCACGTTGAGCGTGCGCAATACGCCGTAGAGCACGCCGCCAATGGTGCTGATCGCAATGCTCAGGAACGAGATCGACAAGGTTTGCCCGGCGCCTTTTGCCAGTTGCGGCAACGACACCCAAAGCAGTTCAAGACCCGAACTGGCCATGCTGGAGCCTCCTTTCCAAACGACTGAGCAACAGCGACAGCGGCAAGAACAACAGCACGCAGATCAGCGTCAGCACGGCGAGCATTTCGTAGGTTTTGTAATAGAGCGCGATGTAGCTCTTGGTGGTGTAGAGGATTTCCGGCACGGCCACCGCCGAGACCACGGTGGTTTCCTTGAGCAGGAAAATGAAATTGGCGAACAGCGACGGCAGGCTGAGAATCCCCGCTTGCGGCAGGATCACGTAGCGCAGCAACTGGCCGTGGGACAGGCCGATGGAACGCCCCGATTCCAGTTGCGCCTGCGGTACCGCATCGACGCCGGCGCGCAGCACTTCGGTGAGGTAGGCACCGCCAAGGAAAGTCATGGTGATGATTGCCGCGGTGAATCCGGAAACCTTGATCCCCAGCGCCGGCAGGGCGAAGTAGACGAAGAACAGTTGAATCAGCAGCGGCGTGTTGCGCGCCAGTTCCACATACAGGCCGACGGCGCGTTGCAGGTAAGGCGTGCGGAACACCAGGATCGTTGCATTGAGCAGCGCCACCAGCAGCGACGTGCCGATGGCGATGAACCCGACTTGCAGCGTCACGCCCACAGCCTTGAGAAAGGCCGGCAGGGTACTGAGGATAAAGGCGTAATCGAAAGTCATGAAGCATCCTGGACGTCGCTCGGTAAGCGACGGTCATGCAGTCCATGGACAGCGGGTAACTGTCCGGCAGGCGCTGACTTTATAGGTATAAAAACAAGAATTTAAATACCGTTAAAGCATATTGATATCACGCAAAAAACTATCCTGTGGGTTTGCCGGGAAGGAATAAGAAGGCTATTTTCCCTTGCGCTGTAGGAAGGATCTTTTTTGCATGAAAGCCCTCCAAGGACGAACAGCTTTTGGCCAGACTTCCCCGGCCAAACCATTACAAGGAAGACAACATGGACGTAAAAGTGCCGCAGCGACTGGATCCGCAGGACATCGTGAAATTGCTCGTGGCGTTGCGCCGGGCGTTGAAGGCTCAGGTAACCTGAGGTCAGGATCAACAGCACCCTCACCCCAGCCCTCTCCCCGAGGGAGAGGGGGCCGACCGCAGTGTCTGGCGATTAACATCGACCTGAAAGATAGAGTCGATTATGGATTCGGCAGAAAACTTTCACGTCGGTGTACTTCTACAGCATCCCCCAATCAGTCCCCTCTCCCTTTGGGAGAGGGCTAGGGTGAGGGGCTTTTCAACGCACGCACAAAAACGCCGATGACCATCACTGGCCATCGGCGTTTTCATACCTTGAAGGGGTGGTTCACGCGTCGGATCAGAACGCCGGCAATACCGCGCCGTTGTACTTCTTCTCGATGAACGCTTTGACTTCCGGGCTGGTCAGGGCAGCGGCGAGTTTCTTGATGGCGTCGCTGTTCTTGTTGTCCTCACGGGCCACCAGGAAGTTCACGTAAGGCGAGTCAGCGCCTTCGATCACCAGCGCATCCTTGGTCGGGTTCAGCTTGGCTTCCAGCGCGTAGTTGGTGTTGATCATGTCCAGATCAACTTCCTTCAGCACGCGTGGCAGCAGGGCCGACTCCAGTTCCTTGAACTTGAAGTTGTGCGGGTTCTTGGCGATGTCCTTAGGGGTCGCCAGAGCGTTTTTCGGATCTTTCAGCTCGATCAGACCCGCCTTCTGCAGCAGGATCAGCGCACGGCCGCTGTTGCTGCCTTCGTTGGGGATGGCGATGGTCGCGCCGTCTGGCAGATCAGCCAGTTTCTTGTACTTGCTCGAGTAGCCACCGAACGGTTCAACGTGGACGCCTTGCACGGTCACCAGGTACTTGGACTTGTCGTCCTTGTATTTGCCGGCGTTGAAGCTGTCCAGGTAAGGCTTGGTCTGGAAGTAGTTGGCATCCAGACGCTTCTCGCCAACCTGCACGTTCGGCTGCACGTAGTCGGTGAAGACTTTGATTTCCAGATCCACGCCTTCTTTGGCCAGGGTCGGTTTGATCAGCTCGAGAATTTCCGCGTGCGGCACCGGAGTCGCCGCCACCACCAGTTTCTCGCCAGCCTGGGCCAGGGAAGCAGTCAGAGCAGCCGCCAATGCGGTAAACAACAGAACCTTTTTCATGCAGTGTCCTTATCGAGAATCACGGTCGCGAATGGCGACGGCTATTAATACGAGTGCCAGTGAAGTGCTATCTCTGGCGTGAAGCGGACAATACCGGGATTTTTTATTCCCGCACAATAACGTTTATTCACTTTGATATTCCATTTCGTTCATACAGAACCGAACGGCTACAACTGCTGGCTCAAACCAATCAGCAGATCTTTCAAAGCCTTACGTTCGTCGACGCTACCACCGATATTGATTTGAGCTACCAGTCGTTCGATCTGAAGCTGCGGCCCAGACACTTCGGGCAGGTTCAGGTGCTCTGGCAGGATTTCATCGCCGGTGCTGACCAGCAGCGCAAAGTGAATGACGTTTTCCAGCTCGCGGGTATTGCCCGGCCAGCTGTGTCGCTCCAGCAGGTGCTGCGCCGCTTCGCTGATCAATGGCACCGGCAGATCCAGGCGCTGGCTGTAGATGCCGAGGAAATACTCCGCCAGCGACAGGATGTCGCCAATCCGCTCGCGCAGCGCCGGCAATTCCAGCTGACCTTCGCTGAGGTAGTGGTAGAGCCGTTCGTGGAATTTTCCGGCGTCCACCGCTTGTGCCAGATCGATGCTGGTGGCTGCGACCAACCGCACATCCACCGGGCTTGGCTGATGCGCGCCGACGCGGGTGACTTCGTGGTTTTCCAGGGCGGCGAGCAGTTTGATCTGGATCGGCAACGGCAGATCGCCGATTTCGTCCAGATACAAGGTGCCGCCATTGGCCGAACCGAACCAGCCGGCCCGACTGCTCGCCGAACCTGTATAGCTGCCGGCGGCATAGCCGAATAGCTCGGCATCGGCGTAGGTCGGGCTGATCGCACCGCAGTTGACCGAGACGAACAGACCGCTGCGATCACTGGCTCGGTGAATGTGACGGGCGAGCAACTCTTTACCGGTACCGGTCTCGCCACGGATCAATACCGAGATGGCACGCGGCGCCAGGTGCTCCAGCTCCTCACGCAACTTGCGGGAACGGGGATCGACGAACACCAGCGCCTTGGCGCGAATGCTCAGGGGACTTTTTTCCGCATCGGGAAAGGTCAGCAACGGCTGACCGAACGTTTCGAAACTCATGGCAGACTCCCGCCCAGAACCGCCGGCAGACGGGGGCGTTCAGAAAAGAAAAAGGTTCAAGCGCGACGCCGGGCGTGGTGTTCCATACGGTTCTGCAGGCGATACAGATAAGCGAAACCCTGCTCCCAACGCTGATGCCCGGACTTGACGTTGATGTGCCCGGCTCCGGCAAGAATCCCCGCTTCGGCGCCCCAGTTGCGCGCCAGCTCCAGGGCACGCGGGGCGCTGACGGCGGCGTCGTTGTCGGAACTGACCACCTGGCTGGGGAACGGCAACAGATCGGTCGGGATCGGCGCGAAATTGCGCAACGCAGGCGCGCAGGCCGGACGCTCGACATCGGCAGGTGCGACCAGCAACGCACCGCGCACCTGACGCAGATATTGCACGGGCGCGGTGGCAGCCCAATGCGCAACGGTGATGCAACCCAGGCTGTGAGCAATCAGGATCACCGGCGTGCTGTCGGCGGCAATCGCTTCGGCCAGCGCCGCAACCCAGTCTTCACGACGCGGTGTCAGCCAGTCGGCCTGCTCCACGCGTGCGCTGTTGGGCAGGCTGTTCTGCCAGTGGGTTTGCCAATGATCTTCTGGCGATCCTTGCCAGCCCGGCACAATCAGGTAGCGGATTGATTCGTTGCGCATGGGGAGCTCTCCTGCGTCGTGTCTGTTCCTGATCGAGTATAGGGACGGGATTTATATTCGTTAAGGAATAAGAAGCTATTTATTAAGACCTAAATTGAATATATGATTTGTGTACGACTTTAAATCCTTTACCCCTCACCCCAGCCCTCTCCCGAGGGAGAGGGAGCTAATTTTTGAGCTTTTCAAATCCTGAGTTCGACTAGATATCCCACGTCAGCGTACGTCTACCAAACACCTAGATCAGTCCCCTCTCCCTCTGGGAGAGGGCTAGGGTGAGGGCTTTGTTTTCTATTCCAGAAATAAAAAAAGGGCCGCACCCTGCCAAGGAGACGGCCCCGGAAAAACGTAAATCCTGTTACCGCGCGGTGATCACCGACAATTTGGTAATCCCTGCCCGCTCGATCGAAGCCATGGCCCGCGCCACTTCGCCGTAGTTCACCCCGTCGTCGGCCTGCAATTGCACGCGCACTTCCGGGTCCTTGGCCTTGGCCGACTTGAGGTTGAATTCCAGCAAGTCCGGCTGGATTTCATCCTTGTTGATAAACAGTTTGCCGGCGCCGTCGATGCTCACCACCAGCGGATCTTTCTGCTCGACCGGTGCTACCGCTTCGGTCTTCGGCAGGTTGATCGGGATTGCGTTGGTCAGCAGCGGCGCGGTGACGATAAACACCACCAGCAGCACCAGCATCACGTCCACCAGCGGCGTCACGTTGATCTCGCTCAGCACCTCGTCGCTGTCTTGCGTGGAGAAGGCCATATCAGGACGCCTCCTTCACTTTTGTTGCGTTGCCCGGTGCCGCTACCTTGTTTGCAGTCGGGTGGATCAGCACGCGAAACGAACTCTTCTGCGCCAGGCTGTAGAAGTCATGGGCGAAGTCATCCAGGTCCGCCGCCGTCAGTTTCAGACGCCGCAAAAAGTAGTTGTAAACCAGCACCGCCGGTACCGCGACGGCGATCCCCACACCGGTGGCGACCAGTGCCGCACCGATTGGACCGGCGACCGTTTCCAGGCTCGCCGAGCCTGCCGCGCTGATGCCTTTCAACGCCTCCATGATTCCCCACACCGTGCCGAACAGGCCAATAAACGGCGAGGTGCTGCCAATACTTGCGACCACTGCCAGACCGGTTTCCAGCGAACGGCGTTCACGGACGATCTGCTGACGCAGGGCACGCTCCAATCGATCCTGATGGTTGATCGCCTGGCTCAGGTCATTGGCCTGCGGCGCCTCACCCACCTGAATCGCCGCGTAACCGGCCTGAGCGACTCGTGCCGCAGCACCAGGCTGGGTTTCGCTCAACTCAGCGGCGGAATCCAGACTCGACGCCGCCCAGAAACGTTTATGAAACTTGCGATCCTGCGCCTTCAGACGACCGAACTGCACAGCCTTGAGCAGCGCCAGTCCCCAGGTGGCAACGGAAAAAACCACCAGCAGCCAGATCACCGCGCTTTCGATGGATTCCAGTGGAGAGGCCAGTAACGTCATGATGTATTCCCTCGTGTAAACATTTAGCGCGAATAGGTTTCGGTTTAATGAATCTTGAAATCGATGGGCACGCTGACCCAGCCGTCCTGGGCGACATCACCCTGCTTGGCCGGCACGAAGCTCCACTGTTTGACGGCATTGAGTGCCGCATCGTCGAGCTGTTGCCGACCACTGCTTTTCTGAATCTGAATTTCACCCGGCTTGCCATTGGCCAACACGTGCACCCTTAACAACACCGTGCCTTCCCAGCCGCGACGCTGGGCCAGCGACGGATATTCCGGCGCCGGGTTCTTCAAATACGCGGCGTTGGCCGAGGCCGGTGTCACTGGCGCGGGAGCCGGTGGGGCGGGCGGTGCCGGGGCGGCAACCGGAGCGGCCGGTTGCGGCGGCGCGGGCGGTTGTTCAACAGCTTTGGGCGCCGGTTTCGGCACCGGTTTGGCCACCGGTTTCGGCTTGGGTTTGGGAATCGGTTTGGGTGGCGGAGGCTTCACCGCCAACTCGTCTTCAACCGGCGGCGGTGGCTCAACCACCGGTGCCGGTGGCGGCGGTTCGACCACTGGTGGCGCGGGTGGCGCCGGCCGCGAAAACTCGATGGTCATCGGCGGAATTTCCGGCGGCACGATCGGCAACGCCGGCGTCGGATGCTGGTTGATCCAGTAGATCACCGCACCGTGCACCAGCAGCGCCAGCACGCCGAGCAGAATGGTTTCACGGCGGCTCAGAATGCCCTTGGGTGCACGCTGCAAACGCAACTGCCCCAGCGGCACACGATGCGGCCGGCCGAGATCGACCAATTCGCCACTCGGCGTCTGACGCCACAGCAATTCCTGTGCGCTGGCGGCGGTCTGGACATTGCCCATTGATTCACTCCCTGCGGTCTCTTTGCGAAGTACCCGACCGGTCGCCGCAAACATCCCCCGGGCGGCCGGTCGTTGGGTGAATCATTGGAGCAATCGCTTATCTCCGAAAGTAACTTTTATCGATGTGTTTAGATTTTTTACGAATATCAGTTTTCGCAGATTGTCGCGAAGCCACGGCCTGCAAGGCCTGGCGCCGAGGGCTGAATTTACAATGCTTTTCAAGCATGAAAAATATTCGGCGAAGGCATGCGAAACCCGCTCATTTCGCGCTTCTTCAGCGGTTTTGCCGGATGAATTCCAGGCCATTCAACCCGGTGTTGCCCATCATGTCCGCCGCGCTGCCCATTGCCCGCAAGCGCGTGTAGGCCTGATCGGGCGAGAACATCACCCAGGCTTGCGCCGTGCCATCGACCGTCAGCGTATTGAAAGAGATAGCGACCGGGCCTGTTGAAAAGCCATGCCTGAAATGAAAATTGCCAAATGCGATCGGGTAATCGGTGCCGGACACGGACAACGTGCCGGTGAAACTGCCGGTGCGGTCATCGCCCTCGGTCAGGGTCAAGGTTGTATCTGAAGGTTCATGACGATAAACGCCATTGATCGTGGACATGTGCAGCATCCTTGCTTGTGTTTGAGAAGAAATCTGGCGCTGGCTGCGCCTCATGCGTGGCGAACGAAGTCGCCCGGCAGGCTGCTGACCACGCCGTCATAGGTAACGCGCACGCAGTGCCCCTGCAGTTCATGAGTGCCGCGACTTGGCGAGAACAGGGTCAGGGCGAAATAACCGTGATCCTGGTTATTGGCAATCAGCGTGACCACGGTTGGCGGCTGGTAGCCGTTGAGGCTGGCATAACGGCCACTGACAATGCCGTAGTTGATGCCTTGGTGATGCAACGTGCCGCCGAAGACCCCGGTGCGGTCATCGGAATCGACAATGGTCAGAGAGGGCCCATCGAGGGTGTTGGAATAAAGCGCGTTTTGCATGTAAGCGTCCTGCTCGAATGATTGAGTTCACCGCGAGCTTAGAATCAGACGCCAGCAAACGCTGTCATCCACAGGAAGCACAACCAACATGAAAATGACTTATTTCATGTAAGAAAAAAGCCGCCAGGCTAAATAGCATGACGGCTTTTTTGTGACACAAAATTACTGCTTAACAAACTCTCCAGCCAGATTAACAACATCACCATCAAAGTTGGTGCGCGAACCCGCAGCACGAACTTTCGAATAGTTGTGATCCGGCGAGAACAGCGCCCAGGATTGATAACCTGTGCCGTCATTCAGAGCCGCGAAGGTGATGATCGTAGGCTGCCCGGTGCTGTTCTGGAAATGGTAATGCCCGTAAGCGATGTCGTAGTTCACGCCGTTCTGGTTCAACTTGCCGCTGAAGGTGCCGTTGGAGTCGTTGCCATCGGTAATCGTCAGTTTGGCGCCAGCGTTAGCGTTTACATAAGTTCCATTAATGCTCGACATAACGTGATTTCCTTTATCGTTGGATAAGTGTCTTCCGATGAGAGCAAGTTCCCTCCTGGAAACTCACGACACTCAGGATGGTTGGCCATTCACTTATTGTCCACGCGACTTTTCAACGAAATTGCAATAAGCACTATTCATCTCGCACATAAATTATCGCGATTCACTCGAGCATTAATTCCATTTCAACTAACGACTGGCACTGGTCTGCTGCACTGCCGATATCGGGGCAATCACGGCGGTCTCGGAGCGCGGCGTACCCTTCGGCACCCAGTCGTAACTCACGGGCAACGCCCGATAGACCCAGTTGCTGATCGCGTCGCTGCCCGGTGCTTTACCCAGATAAGGACTGACGTATTCCCAGACGTTTTCGCCGCCGGCCGTGACCTGGAAAAAGCGCCCGTTCATGCCTTCGTCGATCAGCGTATTGCCGTTGGGCAAACGTCGCGCGCTGCTGATGAACGAGCTATAGAACGCCCACCCCGGCTGCTTCGAATTCGCCGCGCTGTACTGCCAGACGATTTCATTTTTCTGCGGGTCGATTTCCAGCACTCGCGAGCCGGAAATAAGCCCGAGGGTGACGTTCGGGTACCCCGCCGAACCCTGGTTGTCGAACACCAGCAGGTTACCCGCGCCGGGCAGCCCGGCAGGGATGATGTGCGCGTCGTGCTGGCCGACAAATTGATCCACCGGACGCGGCAGTTTCTGCGCGGTTTTCGGGTTGATCAGCGGCAGGTTCGGGCCGAGGCGCCAGACCACTTTGCCGCTGTGTTTGTCGATGATCGCGATGAAGTTGGCGTTGCGTGAATCGAGCAACAGGTTATCTGGATTGAAGCGCTTGTCCCCGGCATCGAACCACTTGTTCGGCCCGACCACGCTGAGGTTGTTGATGTGCAGGTAATCCGGGTTGTCGCTGGCGCGCACCAGCTTCAGTTGCTCCTGGGTGAAGCCGAATTCGTTGAGGTGTTCCGAGGCCAGCCACTGCCATTTCACCTGCCCGTCGGGGCTGACTTCGTAGATCGCATCGTCGATCACCTCGGGCACTTTGAAGCCTTTGACCTTGTGCACCTTGTTCGCCAGCACCACGGTATTGCCGTTGCTCAGGCGTCGCTGATCATGGTGTTGCTGCGCGGAGCCACCGGGCGCCTTGTCGCCCCACTGCCAAACCACTTTGCCGTTCCAGTCCAGCTCGCCGACGCTCTGATTGCCCAGGCCGTTACCGGCGGAGCCGAGCTTGCCCGGATCCTTGTCACTCAGTTGCAACAGCACATGCCCGCGCTCGCCGCCGACCAGTTGCGGGTCGATGATCGCCGACGGAAACCCCGCCTGCGGCCAGGTTTTCACCTCGTTGCCGTTCATGTCGATCAGGTGCGTCTGCTTGTCGGCACCACTGAAAATCACGTATTGGTTGAACGCCTTGTTCGGGTCGTAGCGGGTGACGCCGGTCGGGTACACGCTGGGTGCGGCGAACACCGAGGTACTCAACGCTGCGCCGGATAACAACAGCGCTAAAGCGGTTTTGCCTGGCAACATGATGCAGCTCCTTGAATGACAGATCAGAAGTCGTAGCGACCGGTAACGCCGAGGGTGCGCGGCGTACCGAGCAGGCCTTCATAACCGCCGTTGCCGCCGGTCCACAGGGTCGTGTAGTAGGTCTTGTCGAAGGCGTTCTTCAGCCACAGCGAAACGTCCCACTGGCCCTGATTGAAATCGCCGCGCAGACCGGTGGACAGGTTGACCACCGCGTAGCTCGGGATCTGCCCGTAGTCGGAATCTTCGACCGTGCCCACCGCTTTGGAGCGGAACGCGTAGCTGCCGGTGACGTAGGGTTGCAGACCGTTGGCCAGATTCCATTCGTATTTGCCGTTGGCGTTGCCGATCCATTTCGACGCGCCGACCACCTGGTGCCCGCTGAGGTCGCAGGACGCCGGTGCGCCCGGTGCCTGGCTGACTTCCGGCGGGCATGGCGCATCTTTGTACGAGAGGTAGCTGACGTCGTTGTACGAGCCGTTGAAGTTCAGCGTCAGGCCGCGCAACGGGATCACCGTGCTTTCGATTTCGACGCCGCGCGAGCGCACCGAGCCGGCGTTGGTCAGGTATTGCACGCGGTTGACGTCGTCGTAGGCGTTGGTCTGGTAAGCGTTGACCTGAGTCCAGAAAACGTTGGCGTTGAGTTGCAGACGCCGATCCCACAGGGTGCTTTTGAAACCGAGTTCGGCGTTGTTGGCGCGCTCGGTGCCAATCAGCAGCGAGTCGGCGCCGGCGGTTGGCGCCGAACCCACCGCAAGGTTCACCCCACCGGATTTTTCGCCGTGGGACAGCGTGGCGTAACCGAGCAGATCATCGGTGATGCGATAGCTGAGGTTAAGCAACCCGGAGGGGCTTGAGCTGTACTGATTGAGATCGCCGGAATCGTAGGCGCCAGTGCGTCCGCGGCGTGCCGTGGCCGCTGCACCGGTGACAGTGGCGCCACCGACCGGCGCATCGCGGGTGACCCAGGCGTTCTTCTCTTCATAGGTGCCACGCACCCCGGCGGTGAAGTCCAGGCGCTCAGTGAGGTGCCAGGTGCCTTGGGCGAACAGGGCGAAACTGTCGGTCTTGATGTGGCCGTTGCCGACGCTGCCGACGTTGGCCAGGGCACCGCGTGGCGTGCCGTTCCAGATGTCGGCCTGCGGGCCGTAATAGGCGAAGGATTTGTTGTCCAGATCCGAGCCGAAGTAGTACGCGCCCACCACGTAGTCGAAGAACTCGCCCTTGGGCGAGGCCAGGCGGAATTCCTGCGAGTACTGTTTGTCTTCGACCGAAACCCCGGCGTTGTAAGTCGCCGCAACGTTGAGACCGTCGTCGTTGGCCGGGGTGAAATTCCAGAAGCGATACGAGCTGATCGAGGTCAGGGTGAAATCGCTCGGCAGCGTCCAGTTGGCCTCCACCGACGTGCCACCCTGATGCACGGTGACGTGCTGGTCGTTGTCCAGATTGACCTTGCGGTGCGAGCCGTTGACCAGCGTCGCACCGGCCGCATTGGCCCGCGATTGATAGAGGTTGACGCCATTGATGGTCGGCCCGGTGTTGTACAGCACGCGGGTGCCGGCGCTGGAGTCCTCTTCGTTGTAATCGCCGATCCAGCGCAGATTGAAATCTTCGTTGGGCTTGAACAGCAACTGCGCGCGGAAGCCATCGCGCGAGCCTCCGTTCAGGTCATGGCCGTTGTATTCGTTCTTTATATCGCCGTCGCTGCGGGTGCGATAGGCCGAAAAGCGCCCGGCCAGTTCATCGTTGATCGGCCCGGAAATCGTGCCCTTGGTCTGGAAGTAGCCGTCCTCGCCGAACGAGGTTTCGATGCTGCGTTCAGGAGTGAACGTCGGTGCGCGGGTGCTGATGTTGATCACCCCGGCGGTGGTGTTCTTGCCGAACAGCGTGCCCTGCGGCCCGCGCAGGACTTCAAGCTGTTCGATGTCCATCAGGTCAAACACCGCCATCCCCGGACGGCCCAGATACACGTTGTCGATGTACAGACCGACGCTGCCTTCCAGGCCGTCGCTGGCCGGGTTGTTGCCCAGGCCACGAATCGACACGCTGGACTGGCGCGCGTGCATGTAGGCGACGTTGACGCTCGGCACCAGTTGCTGCAAATCCTGAATCCGGTAGACCCGCTGGGTTTCCAGGGTCTGGCCGCTGACCACGCTCATCGGCGTCGGCACATCTTGCGAACTTTCCTCGCGACGGCGGGTGGTAACGGTCACGGTTTCCAGCTGCGAGCTGTGGGCCGCGGGTTTACCGGCGGGAGCTGGCGGCGGGGTCTCGGCGTCGGCGGCGTAGCTGTGAGTCCAGCTGGCACTCCCCGCCAGCAACAGGGCCAGAGGCAGGCGTTTGAGCCGTCGTGGCGTTAAGGGTGACGCAAGGTTCAACGGACTCATGGCGCGGCTCCTGGTCAAAAAACACACAGACATCTTCAGCGCTGCATATTCTTTTCAGTTATTTATTTATGGATTTACAAATATTTACTGCATAAGAGATTGCCTTTATAAGGAGTCGACCTAATGCATATCCAATGCATTTCCCGGATATTTTTTATGTGAAAAATGCATATCGACTTGCGCCAACTTCGACACTTCATCGCCCTCGCCGAACAACGCAGCTTCGTCGCCGGCGCGCAGGCGGTGAACCTGTCGCAGTCGGCGTTCAGCCGCAGCATTCAGGCGCTGGAGCACAGCGTCGGCTGTCAGTTGGTCGATCGCGGGCGCAAGGACCTGCCGCCGACCAAACAGGGCCAAGTGCTGCTCGAACATGCACGGCGACTGGTCAGCGGCGCGCAGCAGATGGCCAACGAGATCAGTCAGTTCAATGGCCTGGAGGCGGGCGAGCTGCGCTTCGGTTGCGGCCCGGCGCCGGCGGCCGGATTGATCCCGCGCGCGATCGGCGCGTTCATCGGGCGCTACCCGAAAGCGCGGGTGCAATTTCAGGTCGATGACTGGCAGAGCCTGAGCAAACGCCTGCTCAGTGAGGAATTCGAATTCTTCGTCGCCGACACCCGACACTTCGAAGCCGATCCGGATTACCTGACGTACCGCTTGCGGCCGCGCAAATGGCATTTCTGTTGCCGTGCCGGGCATCCGCTGGCCGCTCTTGAACGAGTCACGGCCGAGCAATTGATGAGCTATCCACTGGCGGTGAGCATTCGTCCGCCGAACCTGCGCAAGGTCATCGTCGACCTCAGCGGTCGCCCGGATTTCACCCCCAATGTCGAATGCGAAAACAGTTCCAGCCTGCTCAGCGTGGTACTACGTTCGGAGGCGATCGGGATTGTCGGGGCGTATTCAGATGCGCTGCATCAGGCCAAGGGTGAGCTGGTGTGTTTGCGGATCGAGGGTCTGGCGGATGATCTGGAAGAGCTGTACACCCGCTACGGGATTGTCAGTCGGGCGGGGTATCGGTTGTCGCCGCTGGCCGAGGCGATGATTGAGCAGATCAAGGCGATTGATGCGGTGGATGATGAGGTGTGTTCGCTGGAGAATTTTGCCGTCTGAGCCACTGCCTTCGCGAGCAAGCCCGCTCCCACATTTGGAATGCGTACTCCTGTGGGAGCGGGCTTGCTCGCGAAGGCGTCGCCACTCACACCGATGCATCCACTGCATAAAACCCATTCCCCAAATGCACTTGCCGAACACCCCTGCCGAAAGCGACAACCCTCGCCTGTCCTTCTGACCGGTGAACCCCATGCCCACCCCGCAAAACCCTGTGCGCAACGTCCTGTACATCATGTGCGATCAGCTGCGCCGCGATTACCTGTCCTGTTACGGTCATCCGCATCTGCACACGCCGAACATCGATCGCCTGGCCGCCGCTGGCGTGCGCTTCAGCCGTGCCTACACCCAGGGCACGATCTGCGGCCCGTCGCGGATGTCGGCCTATACCGGACGCTACGTCAGCAGCCATCAGGTCGCATGGAACGCTGTGCCGTTGCCGCTGGAAGAACTGACGATCGGCGACTACCTGCGCCCCCACGGCATCCGCACCGCGCTGGTCGGCAAGACCCACGCCACGGCCAATGTCGACGCCTTGCAGCGTCTGGCGATCAACCCGGACAGCGCGCAGGCCGAAGTGCTCAACGAGGTCGGTTTCGAGCCGTACTTCCGCCACGACGGAATCTTCCCCAACGACCCGCTGTTCGACGACAAACGCGAATCCGCACCCTACACCCATTACCTGCGCGAGCAGGGCTTCGACGGGCGCAATCCCTGGCACGACTGGGCCAACGCCGCCGAAGGCGAGAACGGCGAAATCCTCAGCGGCTGGCACATGCGTCATGCGCATTTGCCAGCGCGAATTCCCGAGCAGTTCTCAGAGACTGTCTACACTACAAATCGAGCCATCGACTTCATCACCGAGCAAGGTGAGAAATCCTGGTGTTTACACCTCTCCTACATCAAACCGCATTGGCCCTACATCGTACCGGCGCCATACCACGCCTTGTACAGTACGAAATCGATTCTCGAAGCGGTCCGCGCGACGCCCTCCGAAGCCAGCAAACACCCCGTATACACGGCGTTTCGCCAGCATGAGGAAAGCCTCAACTTCTCCCGGGACTCAGTACGATTGAATGTAATCCCCACTTACATGGGCCTGATCAAGCAGGTGGATGACCAACTCGGGCGGCTATTCGATTTTCTGCAGAGCAACGGTCGTTGGGATGACACCTTGATCGTGTTCACCAGCGATCACGGCGACTTTCTCGGCGACCACTGGCTGGGCGAGAAGGAGTTTTTGCTGGAACAGGCAGTGGGCGTGCCCCTGATCGTGCGCGACCCGCGCGCCGCGGCGGACATCACTCGGGGCACGGTGGATAAGCGGCTGGCAGAAACCATCGACGCATTGCCGACATTTCTGCAGGCACTGGGCTTGCCGAAAGCCGAGCATCGGCTGGAAGGACGCTCGCTGATCCCGCTTTTACACGGAGAAAATCCCGACTGGCGCCGCTACGCCATCAGCGAATACGACTACGCCTTTCAGGCCCCGGCACGCGAGCGACTTGGCCAGCCGATCGACCGCTGCCGCATGACCATGGTGCGCAGCGAGCGCTGGAAATACCTGGCGTACGACGGCTTCCGGCCGCAGTTGTTTGATCTGCTGAATGATCCGCAGGAGTTGCGCGATCTGGGTGATGATCCTGATTACGCTGCAGTGCGCGAGGAGCATGCGGGATATCTGTTCGAGTGGGTACGCGGCTTGAAGCGGCGGACCACGATCAGTCATCAGGAGATCGATCTGCGCGGGCAGCGGTTTCGCTATGGCGAGCCGGAGACCGAGAAAGTCGTGCAGATTGGAGTTTGGTGAAAGAGCTTCGCGAGCAAGCCCGCTCCCACAGGGTTCTGTGTCGTTCACATCCACTGTGTTCAACACATTTCCACTGTGGGAGCGGGCTTGCTCGCGAAGAGGCCCGATCAGACGCCGACGAGCTCGGCACCTTTGATGGTTTGACTACGCTGCCCCGAAGCCCCAACCGGCACTTCACCCTTGAGCGTCACCCGCCGCACGATACGATCCTGAGTGCCGTAATCATCAATCGCATAATGCTGAGTCGAACGGTTATCCCAGATCGCCACATCACCGGCCTTCCAGCGCCAGCGCACGGTGTTTTCCTGACGAATCACATGGCTCTGCAACAGGCCGAACAGGTGCGCCGAATCGGCTTGCGAATACCCCTTGATGCGTTTGACGAAGTGCCCCAGCAGCAAGCTTTTCTCGCCGCTGATCGGATGCACACGCACCACCGGATGCTCGGTCTCGTAGACGGTCGAGGTGAAGACCTTGCGGTAGCGCTCCAACTTCTCCGCCGACACGTCTGGCTTGGCCCCGGCGTAGTCGTATTCGTTGCTGTGTACGGCGACCAGTTTGTCCGCCAGCTCGCGCAGTTCGCTCGGCAGTTCGTTGTACGCGGTCGCGGTGTTGGCCCACAGGGTGTCGCCACCGAAGGCCGGCGCCACCACCGAGCGCAGGATCGAGGCTTTCGGGTAGGCGTCGACGAAGGTCACGTCGGTGTGCCAGGAGTTGGCGCGCTGGCCCTCGGCCCCGTCCAGTTCCAGCAGATAGCGTGTGCCCTCGCGCACCGGTACGGTCGGATGTGCCACCGGCTCGCCGAGCAGATGGGCGAAGGCTTCCTGGCGCTGATCGTCGAGCTGGGTCTGCTCGCGGAAGAACACCACCTTGTACTGGATCAGCGCCTGCTGAATGGCTTCGACGGTGGCGGCGTCCAGTTCTCCGGACAGGTGCACACCACGGATCTCGGCGCCGATACGGCCGGCCACCGGATGGATTTCCAGCGCGTGGACAGCAGGTTTTACAGCGAGTGCGGCATTGCTCATGGGTAGACCCTCATCGACTGCTTGCGGTTAGGCGGCAGCGAAACATCGCTCTATCTATATTCCATTTACATCTAATAGATATTCACATGCTTCGTTGACGGAATAAGAGCTTGCATTTAAAACCTCAAGCAACCCTCGTCGCAAATGCCTTCGAGCTATTTTTAGGATGCCGGAAAAGCATATGGATCTTCGCCAGTTGCGCTACTTCATCGCCCTCAACGAACACCGCAGTTTTGTCCGTGCGGCAGACGCGATGGGCATCACTCAACCGGCGTTCAGCCGCAGCATTCAAGGGCTGGAGCAAGAGTTCGGCTGCGTGCTGGTGGATCGCGGCAACAAGGATCTGCGCCCGACGCCCGAAGGCCAGGTGGTGCTGCAACACGCCCTGACCCTGGTGCAAGGCGCGGCGCTGCTCAGCGCGGAAGTGACGCAGATGACCAAGCTTGATGCCGGGGAACTGCACTTCGGCTGCGGCCCGGCCCCGGCGGTGAAACTGGTGCCGGATGCGGTGGCGCAATTCATCAACGCGCACCCGAAAGTGCGCACCTGTTTTCAGGTGGATAACTGGGAAAAACTCAGCCGTGCGCTGAGCCGTGAAGAGATCGAATTCTTCATCGCCGACATCCGCCACTTCGAAGCCGACCCGAACTTCCAGACCCAGGCCCTGACGCCCAAGCGCGGGGTGTTTTTCTGCCGTCCCGGGCACCCGCTGCTGGCCAAGGAAAGCCTGTCGACCAACGACATGTTCGACTACCCGCTGGCGACCACATTGATCCCGCCGGGGATTCGCAAACTGCTGGCGAACCTCAGCGGCCGGATCGATTTTTCGCCGACCATCGAGACCGAGCATTTCCCGGCGCTGGTGAAAGTGGTGCTGCAATCGAATGCCATCGGCATCGGTACGGAAGAGGCGTTTTACGAGGATATTGCCCAGGGTTCACTGGCGCTGCTGCACTGGCGCAATCTGCCGCAGAATCTGGAGAGCATGAACGCGCGCTGCGGGATTGTCAGTCGCACAGGATTTCGCTTGTCGCCGGCAGCAAGAGCGATGATCGAAACGTTGGTGGCGGTGGATAAGCAGGAAGTCAGCGTCGCGGTTTGAGGACGCCTTCGCGAGCAAGCCCGCTCCCACAGGGGATTGTGGTGAACACAGTTTTGTATTCACGCCGATCCACTGTGGGAGCGGGCTTGCTCGCGAAAAGGCCCGTCCAGACACTGGAGATTCAGAGCTTGGCCGCCGCCAATTCAGGCGCTACCCAATCACTGACCTTGAACGGCTTGCGAATCAGCTTCTGCTGCGCCGCCAGGTCCACCGAATCCTGCAACTTGCCGAGGAACACCGGGTCCAGCGTCGACGGGAACACTTCGCTGAGTTTCTGATCCGCCAGATCCTGGGTCAGGATCACCGGTGGATAACTCGCCAGCCCCGACACCAGTTGCACATAAGCGTCCTTGTTGCTGTCCCGAGTCAGCCACTCAACCGCCTGCTGCTGCGCCTTGAGCAGTTTTGCCACGACCTCCGGGTGCCCGTCGACGAACTTGCCGGTGCCGACCAGCACTGACTGCACACTGCCGGCGCCACCCAGATCCTTGGTATTGAGCGGCAATTCAGCCAGCCCCTTGGCTTGCAGTGCCGTCAGCCCTGAGCTGCCCCACGACGCGTCGATCTGTTTCGCCGCCAAGGCCGCGACCGCGCCGCTGAAGTCGAGATTGATCACTTTCAGATCCTTCTCGCTCAAGCCCTGACTGGCCAACGCCGCATCAAACGACAACTGCGTGGCGGTGCCACGGAAGATCGCCACGCGCTTGCCTTTCAGATCCTGCAGGGTCTTGATCCCCGACCCCGGCACCACGCCCAGATACTGTTTCACCCCGCGCGCACTGGCGCTGAGCAAACGCGTGTCGAGGCCATTGGACTTGCCGATGATCGCCGCGAGGTCGCCCAGATACGCCAGATCGACCTGACCATTGGCAAACGCCTCGTTGATCACCGGCCCGGCGCCCTTGAAAAAGCTCCACTGAATCTTGATGCCCTGATCGGCGAAGGCTTTTTCGAAGATCTGCTGATCACGCAGCACATCCACCACACCGCCGCCGCTGTGCTGGGTGCCGGCGCTCAGGTCGGGCACAGCGATCCTGATTTCCTTGAGCTCGTCGGCCTGCGCGGTAATCGCCAACAGGCCCGCCAGTGCCGGAATGGCAAACAGACTGAAGACTCGTTTGAAGGGAAAGTTCATGGGTACGGCTCCTTGATCACGACAGGCGTTGAGGAGCCGAAAGTAGGCCGAAGCAAGACCTTCGCTTAAATACTATAAATGCACATTTTTATAACCATTAACGCTAAGCAAGCAACAACGCGGGCTGCAGCGCGTATGCATTAACAGCATCGAAAATATTCTTCAAATGCATTGGATGCGCGTCGCGCTGCGAGCCTTAAATGGTCTGGCTTATCTCTCAATAGAATTGATTTGAATTTTTATAGATCGATTTTGCATACACCGCTAGCCAATTGTGGGAGCGGGCTTGCTCGCGAAGAGGCCGTGTCATTCACCATCATCGGTGCCTGACACTCCGTCTTCGTGAGCAAGCCCACTCCCACACAGGCACAGCGGTTCGCCATGCAACCCGACAACGGAGGTCACCCATGGCCCGTGATTCCCTGCTCAGCCTGCCGCTGCCCGCGCCACCTCTGAAAAGCCGGCGCGCGTGGCCGAGCCTCAACCAACGTCTGTTGCCATGGCTGTTGCCGATCAGCCTGTTCGCTCTGTGGTGGCTGGCCGCACGCAATCAATGGATGAGCGAGCAGATCCTGCCGGCGCCATCGCTGGTGTGGAACAGCGCCATCGAGCTGTCCCAGGGCGAGTTGTGGAGTCATTTGTGGATCAGCCTGCAACGTCTGCTCTGGGGCTTGCTGGCAGGGATCTCAGCTGGTGCGCTGCTGGGTGCCGCGCTGGGCTTCAGCCGGCGTCTCGAACGCCTGGTCTTCCCGACGTTCGCCGGTCTGGCACAGGTACCGACGCTGGCGTGGATTCCGCTGTTCATGGTGTTTTTCGGCATCGGCGAAGTGCTGAAACTGGTGGTGCTGATCAAGGCCATCGTGGTGCCGGTGACCCTGCACACCCTGGTCGGCGTTCGTGATGCGCAACCGAAACTGCGCGAAGCCGCCGCCGTACTGCGCCTGCCGTCGTACTTGCTGATCCGGCGTCTGGTGTTGCCTGCCGCGCTGCCGGCGTTCATGGCCGGCGTACGTCTGGCCCTGGCCGCCGGCTGGACTTCATTGCTGGCGGTGGAGCTGCTGGCGTCCAGCGAAGGCATCGGTTACCTGATGGTCTGGGCACGGCAACTGTTCATGCTCGACATCGTGTTCGTGTGCATCGTCGTCATCGGTGTGCTCGGTGTCGCGATGGATCGCGGCATCGGTTTTCTCGACCGCAAACTGGTGCACTGGCCGCACCCGGCGACTGCGGAAATCCGTCGTGGCCCGCGCCATGAAGGCTGGCAGCGGCTGCAACCGTGGCTGTTGCCACTGGGCCTGATTGGCGTCTGGCAAGTGGCGAGCGATCAGCAGTGGGTCGATGCGAACATCCTGGTCAGCCCGCTGGCGGTACTGGAAACGACCAGGAACGGTCTGCTCGACGGCACGCTGATCAGCGGCATGGCCTTGAGCCTCGGTCGTACCCTTGGCGGGTTGCTGCTGGGCGGCGGACTCGGTTTCGCCCTCGGCCTGTTGCTGGGTCTGTCGCGCACCAGCGAACGGCTGCTCGGCCCGACTCTCGCCGCCATTCGCCAGATCGCGATTTTCGCCTGGGTGCCGCTGCTCACCGCGTGGTTCGGATTGGGTGAATTGGCGAAGTGGGTGTTCGTCGCCCTCGCCGCGTTTTTCCCGCTGTTCATCGCCACCCAGCGCAGCGTCGCCAACCTCTCGCCACAACTCAACGAAGCCGCGCAGGTGCTGCGCCTGAGCCTCGGCCAGCGCCTGCGTCGTCTGGTGCTGCCGGGTGCGGCGCCGGGGATTTTCGCCGGGCTGCGCCTGAGTCTGATCTACGCCTGGCTCGGCACCATCGGCGCCGAATATTTCATGCCGTCCAACGGCGGCATCGGCAGCCAAATGATCGGCGCCCAACAACTGCTGCGCATGGACCTGATCATGGCCGCGATGCTTTTGGTCGGCCTCACCGGCGCCCTGCTCAACCTCATCGGCCAACGCCTGGAAATTCGCGCTACTCGCTGGAGACACGCATGAACGCACCGATTGTCAGCTTCACCCACGTAGGCAAATCCTTCGACGTCGACGGTTTCGAACTGGAGGCGATTCGCGAATTCAACCTCGACATCGCCGAGGGCGAATTTGTCGCCATCGTCGGGTCCAGCGGTTGCGGCAAATCCACCTTGCTGCGTTTGCTGGTGGGTCTGGATACGCAGTTTCGCGGGCAGATCAGCGTCGATGGCAAAGCGGTCAGCGGCATCGGCGGCGAGCGCGGCATCGTGTTTCAGGAGCATCGGCTGTTCCCGTGGCTGACGGTGGCCGACAACATCGGTCTGGGCCTGGTCAACGAGCCGCTGAGCACCGCCGAAAAGCAGCAGCGCATCAACGATTTCATCGATCTGGTCGGCCTGCACGATTTCACCCGCGCCTATCCGCACCAGCTCTCCGGCGGCATGGCCCAGCGCGTGGCGATTGCTCGCGGACTGGTCGCCAGCCCACGGATCCTGCTGCTCGACGAACCGTTCGGCGCCCTTGATGCGTTGACCCGTCAGCAGATGCAGGACGAACTACTGGCGATCCGCGACCGGGCAAAAATCACCACGATCCTCGTCACCCACGACGTCGAAGAAGCGATCTTTCTGGCCGACCGCGTGGTGGTGATGGAGCCGCGTCCGGGGCGGATCAAGCAAGTGGTCGATATCGCCCTGCCGCACCCGCGTCAGCGCAGCAGTTTCGACTTCCATCAGTTGCGTGAAGAGCTGCTGCACGAACTGACCAGTGACGACCATTACCAACCGAGCCTGCCGGTCCAGATCCGCGATCTGCCGCTGTCGTTCATTGCCTGCTGAGAGGAGCTTTTCGATGCCGCAACGCCCCAACTTTCTGGTGATTCTGGCCGACGATCTCGGCTTTTCCGACATCGGCGCGTTCGGTGGCGAAATCGCCACGCCGAACCTCGATGCCTTGGCCAACAACGGCCTGCGCCTGACCGATTTCCACACCGCACCGACCTGCTCGCCAACCCGCTCGATGCTGCTGACCGGCACCGACCACCACATCGCCGGCATCGGCACCATGGCCGAAGCGCTGACCCCGGAGCTGATCGGCAAACCGGGTTACGAAGGCTACCTCAACGACCGCGTTGTGGCCCTGCCCGAGCTGCTGCGCGAGGCCGGTTATCAAACCTTGATGAGCGGCAAATGGCACCTCGGCCTGACTGCTGAACTGGCGCCGCAGGCCCGCGGTTTCGAGCGTTCGTTTTCGTTGCTGCCGGGTGCGGCCAACCACTATGGTTTCGAGCCGACCTACGATGAACACACCCCTGGCCTGCTGAAATCGACTCCGGCGCTGTACATCGAAGACGACACCTTTATCGATGAGCTGCCCAAGGATTTCTACTCGTCGGACGCCTTCGGCGACAAGCTGCTGCAGTATCTCAAGGAGCGCGATCAGAGCCGGCCATTCTTCGCTTATCTGCCCTTCTCCGCACCGCACTGGCCGTTGCAGGCACCGGCCGACATCGTCGAAAAATACCGTGGTCGCTACGACGCCGGTCCCGAAGTCTTGCGTCTGGAGCGCCTGGAAAAACTCAAGGCGCTGGGCCTGATCGAGCCGGATGTCGAGCCGCATCCGCTGATTCAACTGAATGCGCAATGGGACTCGCTGAGTGATGAGCAACGGCAGATTTCCGCGCGGGCCATGGAGGTCTACGCGGCCATGGTCGAGCGCATGGACTGGAACATCGGCCGGGTGGTCGATTACCTGCGCCAGCAGGGCCAACTCGATAACACCTTCATCCTGTTCATGTCCGACAACGGTGCCGAGGGCGCACTGCTGGAGGCGTTTCCCAAGTTCGGCCCGGAACTGCTGACCTACCTCAATCAGCATTACGACAACAGCCTCGACAACATCGGCCGCGCCAATTCCTACGTGTGGTACGGGCCGAGCTGGGCGCAGGTGGCGACCGCACCGTCACGGTTGTTCAAGGCGTTCACCACCGAAGGCGGGATTCGCGTACCGGCGCTGCTGCACTATCCGCAACTGCCGATCAAAGGGCAGATCAGCCACGGCTTTGGCACGGTGATGGACATTACCCCGACCATTCTCGATCTGGCCGGCGTGCGCCATCCGGGCAAGCAATGGCACGGCAAACCGGTGGCGCCGCTGCGCGGTAAATCATGGCTGGGCTTTTTGTCTGGCGAGACGGCGCAGGTGCATGACGAACACACCGTGACTGGTTGGGAGTTGTTTGGCCGGCGGGCAATTCGCCAAGGGTCGTGGAAAGCCGTGTGGATCCCCGGGCCGGTGGGGCCGGCGACCTGGCAGCTTTACGACCTGAGCAGCGATCCGGGTGAGATTCATGATCTGGCGTCGAGTCAGCCGGACAAGCTCAGCACCCTGATCGGGCATTGGCAGCAGTATGTGGAGGAGACCGGGGTGATTCTCAGTGCTTCGCCATTTCAGCCGGATTGAGGTTGCCTGATCCGGTGCCTTCGCGAGCAAGCCCGCTCCCACAGTTGAAATGCGTTCCCCTGTGGGAGCGGGCTTGCTCGCGAAGAGGCCCGCAAATTCACCATCAAGCCTGAGCCGTACGCGCCTCCTCCGCTACCACTTCATCCCGACGAACAAACCGGTTCGCCCGCCCAAACGTACCGAAATCATTGAAGCGCACGCCCATCTCACGCATCACCTTATGCGCCACCGGCACGGTCAGCTGCCGGATGTAAAACGGTTCTTTCACCACAAAATGATGAATCCCGTGGCTGCTGCCGAAGTTGAAGCAGAACGCCTGCAGCGGCCACAGCCACCAAGGGTTCAACACCTGGCACTGCTGCAGCACATTGCCCGCCTCGATGTCGCCGTAGTAATGCATGTTCGAGCTGATGAAGTGCAGGCAAAAGGTGCGCAGCACGTTCGGGCCGATGATCACCACCGCCGCGATGTCGATCATCTGCATCACCGACAGCGTGGTCGCCGACCATTCAATCGGCGAACCCATGAGGTAGGCAATGCCATTCGCCGCATGAAAGCCGAGGAACACGTACCACGCCCCCCAATGCACCAGCGCCAGTGGCGCATAGACCTTCAGCGTGCGTTTGATGATGTTGATTTTGTGCGCCCAGGTCTTGGCCCGCAGCATGCGGATGAACGCCGACATCACGTTGTCGCCGACCATCAGCAGCCGCGCAAAACCCCACGGTTCGCCGTTGGTGATCGCGCGTTCTTCCATATCGGTTTCGGTGCCGGAGACCTTGTGGTGATTGAGGTGCAGATGGCGGCGGATCCACGGGTTGATCGTGCTCGGCCGCGCCAGCCACACCAGGCCCATCATCAGGTTGTGCGGCACGCGCTGCTTGCGGAAATACATGCTGTGGATCAGGTCGTGTTCCAGCTCATGGGTCAGGGAGGCGAAAAACGCGTTGAGCAACAGGCATACCCACCACGCCATGTGGCCAGTGATGTACAGCGTCGCCGAACCGATCATCCCGGCCAGAGCAAAGGCCAGAATCCCCGCGCCGAGGGCGTCCTGGTGCTGCAAAATCGGGTAGCGCTGACGCAACTCGACGCCCTTGGCCAGCACCACTTCGCGAATATGCGCTGATCGCTGGGCAGCATTGTGTCGCGGGGGACTTGCAGAAGTACGGTCCATGCTTCCATCCTCTGGTTATTGATGTTCGCATCCTGCCTTGCGAAAGCTTTATTGATGGTAGCCGTGAACGCCAACCTGTTGACCGGAAGCGCCAATCAGCATGAAGGAACCGACCTCTCTCGCCAGCTGGACCCGTGCCTTGCGCAAGCAGCTCGATGCGCTGGGGCTGGACAGTCTCGGCCTGTGCCAACAGGCCGGGCTCGATCCGCAGTTGATGGACGACCCGAACGCGCGTTATCCGTTGTCCGGCACCACGCGTCTGTGGCAACTGGCAGTACAGTTCAGCGGCGATCCGGCGATCGGCCTGCGAGTGTCGCGGTTCGTCAGCCCGACCACGTTCCATGCGCTGGGTTACGCGCTGGTGGCCAGCGGCAGCCTGCGTGAGGTATTCGAGCGCATCGTGCGTTATCACCCGGTGGTCAGCGATGCACTGGAACTGGAGCTGAGCCGCAGCGATGACCGCTATCTGTTTCGTCTGAAAATTCCGTCAGGCAATCCGGCGCCGGCCTTCGAAGCCATCGATGCCTTTGCCGCGATCTACGTGCGTACCTGCCGCAATCGCCTGGGTCGCGATTACGCGCCGCTGGCGGTGTACCTGCGCCGCCCGGAACCGTCCGATGCGCATCAGTGGCACAAAGTGTTCCGCGCTCCGGTGCATTTCTCCTGCGCCGAAGATCGCCTGGAGTTTGCCCTCGCCGACTTCGACAGCCACCTCGACGACGCCAACCCGGAACTGGCCGAACACAACGAAGCGGTGCTCAAGCGCACGATGGCCCAACTCCAGCCGCTGACCTGGGAGCGCAAGGTGCGCGATGCCATCGAGGAGCAACTGCCGGAAGGCGAACCCAGCGCCGAACGCATCGCCCAGGCCTTGCACCTGAGCCTGCGCAGCCTGCAACGGCATCTGGCGGATGAGGGCTGTCGCTTCGACACGCTGCTCAACGAGAGCCGCGAAAACCTCGCGCTGCTGCACCTGCGCGATCCGCAGTGTTCGTTGAGTGAAGTCAGTTACCTGCTGGGGTTTGCCGACACCAGCAGCTTCAGCCGCGCGTTCAAGCGCTGGACGGGGATGACGCCGGGGCAGTTTCGCGATCAGTTGCGCTGAACATCAGCCCTTGATCAAGCTGCGTTGCAGGCCGGAAGTCCACTGTTCGATCATCGCCTCGCCTACTTCGGCAAAATCGGGGTACTTGCGGCAGTGTCTGGCCATTTCCTCGATCGCCATCTGCATGCCGTGAGCCACTTGTTGCAGTAATTCGTTGCAACGCGCCTCGGTCAGGTTGCATGCCGTACGACCGAACCGCACCAGCATCTTGTACTTGGGCCAGGCTTTTGAACCGCCCAGCAGCAGCGCCATGCTGTCGCTCTTGATATAAACCGACGTTGTGATGATGTCGTACGCCGGCGCGAGCCTGACGGATGACTGCTCTGCACAATCTTCGTAAAGCACGCCGAAGTTCTTCAGATGCGCATCACCGTTTTTCAGCCCTGCAGACAACGCGACAATCTTGAAAAACGCTTCCAGGGCAGAGCCCAGCAACTGCGGCGAAACAAATGCCTTGATCTGCCGCGCGGCACCTTCATAGGAACCGTCGTATTTGGCTTTCGACGGCCACCCGTTCAGTACACAGAAATCCTCGAAACCGAGGTACCCCGAATCGCTCAGGTCAAAACGCTCGACCACCAGAAATTTGCCGCGCTCGCTGAGCTCGAATGTTGGCACTTCGAGGCCGCAGTGCTGTGCCGCCCGCATACAGAAATATTCATTGGTTGCCAGCTGCGGATACTCTTCGGCGCGAAAGGCCTTGACCAGATGAGTCGCGCCCCGATGAGTCAGGCGATCAATCGCGGCAGCGCTGTCACGCACCAGCACTTTGGGCTGCACGCCTGACACTCCGGAATACTGACCATAGGTCTGTAACAGGTCTTCGAACAGTCCCTGAGCACCATCGTGCACCAGCAGATCGCTGAGGGATGTTGCCGGAGGCTGATCAGTCGCCGGTGCGCTGGCAATTGCCAGACGGCCGAGCTGATGGGGGCCGACGATAGCCAACAAAGCAAAATCATCGAAGCCACGCACGGCTTTACTGAAGCGCCGCATCAACTCCTCACGCAGCGCGCCTTCGGGCAAGTTCATCTCGAAGACAGGGTGGATGCCATGTTCCCAGCCATAGCTGTCCAGGCGAGTGGGCATCGTCAGCGATACCGCATTGTCAGCGCTGGCGTCTTCGCGGTAACTGAACACGCTGTCGTCGCGAATCTGCCCGCGCCCCAGCGTCCCGACCACCTGCTCACCTACACGGATTTGCAACCTGTCCGGCGTTTCAGTCATGGAAATTCACTTTTTGCAGAGCGTCGAGGGTTGGGCGATTGGACTTCCGGGGAACGGCAACCAGCTCGTAACCGAAGCCGTTGAGTATCGCCTCAACCTTGCGCAGGCCGATTTCGGAGACCGTGTTGTTTTCGATCCCCGAGATGGTGGCGCGGCTCATGCCATATTGTTGAGCCAGTGCCTGCTGGGAGAGTTTGCGCGCCTTACGCAAACTTCTGATCACTTCGCCGATCTGTTCCATTGCGCAAACCTGCACTGTTTACGATGCATTTATAGATAAATCAATGAAATGCATCACATGTGATGCATTAGTCACCAAACTCTAGCTGAGTTTCAGAATACTTGCACGGCGCATCATTGGCTCAGGACAAAACCCAACTCAAACACTGTGCCACTCGCATCACTGCTCACCCTGACCTGCCCGCCATGCAACAGCATGATCGACTGCACGATCGCCAGCCCCAGCCCACCGGAATCCCCAGGCTGCGCCCGTGAAGGGTCGACGCGATAGAAGCGGTCGAACAGTTTGCCCAGATGTTCTGGCGCAATCACCGGGCCGTGGTTGTGTACCTGTAACCAGCACACGCCCGGCTCATCGTGGCGGCGCAGGCTGATCAGTGTGCCTTCATCGGCATGACGCACCGCGTTGGCCAGCAGATTACCCAGGGCACGTTGCAGCAGTTGCTGATCGGCCAACAGTTCGCCGTGCAGCCGGTTTTCCAGGCGCAACTGGCGATCATCGGCCAAGGCTTCGAAGTAATCGCACAGCTCGCTGCCGACGCTGTGCAGATCCAGCGTGCGCAAGTCGAGCGCACGCTCCGCCTGTTCGGCGCGGGCGAGGAACATCAGGTTCTCGGCCATGCGTTTGAGGCGTTCGAATTCTTCCATGTTCGACGCCAGCAGCTCCTGATACTCCGCCGTGCTGCGCGGGTGATTCAACGCCTGGCCGTTGCTGGCAAGCAAGGTGTGCAACGGGGTGCGGATCTCGTGGGCCAGATCGGCGGAAAACTGCGACAGCCGCTGCACGCTGTCGTCCAGTCGCGCGAGCATGCCGTTGAGCGCCTGCACCGGTTCGAGCAGTTCGGCGGGGGTGCCACTGGCGGGCAGACGCTGGTCGAGGCTGCGCAGATCAATGCCGCGCACCGCCGCGCTTAACTGGCGCAACGGTTGCAGACCACGGCGCAGCAAAACCAGGCCCAGCGCGAACGCCAGCAACGCGCCAAGCCCGACGGCCAGGTACAGGCGCAGGCGATAACTGGCGAGCATCTGTTCACGCTCAGTAAGCACCTTGCCGGCGATCACGGTGAGCGGTTCGCCGTTCGGCCCTTGGGCTTCACCGGACAACAGCGCCAGCTCGGCGCCGTCCGGCGCTTGCCAGGTCAGCACATCGCGACGCTGCGGCGTTTGCTCGCGTGCGATTGCGTTCAATGGCGGCAGCTCGCGCTGGCGCGGGTTGATCGCAATCACGTTCGAGCCATCGGCCCGCCGCACCAACAGCAGGCTGTCGAGGTTACCGAGCATGTTCTGATAGAGACGTGGCCGCGCCTGCAAGGCGCCGAGGCTGTCACTGTCGGCGAGCAAGGCGCGCACCTGCTCCAGACGGCCGAGCAACGCGAGGTCGTCGCGGTAGGCGATTTCCGAGTCGAGCGAGCGGTAGAGAAACACACCGATCGCACTCAACACCAACGCGCAAACCACAGCGAACGCCAGCGCCAGACGCCAGGCGATCGACCTAGACCGCATCGTCGGGCGCCTCCAGCTGATAGCCGACCCCGCGCACGGTATGGATCAGTTTCGGCATGTACGGGTCATCGACCTTGGCCCGCAAACGCCGCACTGCAACTTCGACCATGTTGGTGTCGCTGTCGAAATTCAGGTTCCACACCTGCGAGGCGATCAGCGTGCGCGACAGCACTTCGCCCTGACGGCTGGCGAGCAATTGCAGCAAGGCAAATTCCTTGTTGGTCAGGGCAATGCGCTGACCGCCGCGACTGACCCGACGCCGTAGCACGTCGATTTCCAGGTCGGCGATGCTGTAGGACTCGGCCTCGCGCAGCGGCCCGCGCCGCAGCAACGTGCGCACCCGCGCGAGCAATTCGGCGAAGGCGAAGGGTTTGAGCAGGTAATCATCGGCGCCCAGTTCGAGGCCGCGCACGCGGTCTTCGATGGCGTCCTTGGCGGTGAGGAACAGCACCGGCGTGGCGCCGCGCTGGCGGATCAGTTGCAGCAGCTGCCAGCCATTGAGGCCCGGCAGCATCACGTCGAGGATGATCAGGTCATATTCCTGCTGCTCGATGAAATAGCGCCCATCGAGACCATTGAGCGCCACGTCCACGGCAAAACCCGACTCGCCCAGGCCCTTGGCCAGGAAATTCGCGGTTTTGGCTTCATCTTCTACGACCAGCAAACGCATGGCACACCTCGATTGATCAGGCACACAGGCTAGGCGCCTTCGGCCCGATTGCCCATTACAAACTTGTAATCCGACTGACGGGGTTCTGACGAAGAGCGGCGGCTAAGGTGATGTCCTTCGCTTTCGGAGCCTGTTCATGACCGTCAAATACCTTGCAGCCAGCCTTGCCCTCGGCCTCAGCGTCAGTGTTTTCGCCGCCCCTGAACTGCCGCGCCACGCTGACCTCGATCTGAAAACCGCACGCCTGCTGGCCGACACCGCGCTGAGCAATTGCACCGCCACGGTATCGGTGCTCGACCGTGGCGGCAACTTGCTGGTAACCCTGCGCGGCGACGGCATCGGCCCGCACAACACCGCTGCCAGCCAGCGCAAAGCCTACACCGCGCTGTCGACGAAAACCCCGACCCGGCTGTTCGCCGAGCGCGCCCGCAGCAATCCGGAAACCGCCAACCTCAACACCCTCGATGAGCTGCTGTTGCTCGGCGGCGGGATCCCGTTGTTCGCCGCGGATGAACTGGTCGGCGCCATGGGCGTGGCCGGCTCCGGCGGCGGCGAGCAGGACGAAAACTGTGCCATCAAGGCCGCCGAAAAGGCCGGCCTGACCCTGACCCGTTCCCAATAAGGAGACTGACCATGACCACCCTGCGCATGACCTTCGCCGCACTCGGCCTGAGTGCCTTCTCCAGCCTGGCGCTGGCCGCCGGCAACCCGCTGAGCGTGCACGTGCTCAACCTGGAAAACGGCCTGCCCTCCCCGGGCGTCAACGTGACCCTGGAAAAACACGTCGGCCAGAACTGGCAGCCACTGGCTCAGGGCACCACCAACGAACAGGGGCGCATCGCCGAACTGTTCCCGGCCAAGCAGCCTTTCGAGGCGGGCGAATACCGGGTGGTGTTCAAGACCGGCGAGTATTTCGAGAAGAACAAGCGCGAGACGTTTTTCCCGGAGATTCCGGTGATTTTCCAAGTGAAGCAGACTGACCAGCACTACCACATCCCGCTGCTGCTCAGCCCTTACGGGTTCTCGACCTATCGCGGCTCGTAAGCCACACATGTTTCCCCTGTAGGAATGAGCCTTGTGGTGAGGGGATTTATCCCCGATCGACTGCGTAGCAGTCGCCGGACTTCATCACAGGTTGGGGGCGGCTGCGCCCCCCATCGGGGATAAATCCCCTCACCACAGAGGCCCACTCCAGCAATGGATCGGTGTGAAATTTTAGAGTGTGGCGAGAGCGCGCAATCGCTCGGCATCGAGAATCTCGATCTCGCCATACCCCAACCCGATAATCCCCTGCCCCTGCAGATCCTTGAGGATCTGGTTGGTGGTCTGCCGTGACAGCGACAGCATCGACGCCAACTGCTCTTGCGGCAGTTGCAGCACCCGACGTGGCGCATCGATTTCACCGTAGCCCTCAGCGATCATCAGCAAACGATGCGCCAGGCGTGCCGGGGCCGGCAGCAGGCTCAACTGTTCGAGATTGATAAAGGTCAGGCGCAGTTTGTGGCTCATCAGCAATGCCAGATGGCGCCAGTACACCGGCTGTTCGTCGAGGATTTTCAGCAGCGTGGCCTGCGGGATATTCAGCAGGGTGCACGGCCCGACCGCATACGCATCATGAGTGCGTGGCTGGCCGTCGAACAGGCAGATTTCGCCGAACCAGTGCGGCGCCTCCACCAGGCTCAGCAACGCCTCCTTGCCCTGCTCGCTCACCGCGCCGATTCGGATCGCGCCGTCGAGCACCGCGTACAGGCCGCAGGGCGGATCACCGCGCTGGAACAGGCGCTGCCCCGCCGTCAGCCGCCGCTCCCGGGCCGCCGCCAACAGACTATCCTGAAAGGATGCCGGCAGATGACTGAACCATTGCCCGGTCAGCAGCCGTGAACGCTTATCCATGATCACTCCCAATTGTCGCCTGCCTGACAGAGCGAACGCCGAACCCGAGGCATGCTGCACGCACCCTACAGGAGGAACAACAATGAAAAGCCTCGTCGACCATCTCAGTCAATACGCCGCCTACCACCGCGACCCGCGCAACATCGCCAGCCACTTTATCGGCATTCCGCTGATCGTGGTGGCGGTGGCGGTGTTGCTGTCGCGACCAGAATGGTCACTGGGCGGCTTGTGGATCTCTCCCGCGGTGCTGCTGGCGCTGGCGTCGGCGTGGTTCTACCTGCGCCTGGAACTGAAGCTGGGCGTTCTGATGACGCTGTTGATGGGCCTGTCGGTCTGGGCCGGGCATGCGCTGGCGCAGCAGAGCACCATGGTCTGGCTGAGCAGCGGGCTGGCGATGTTTGTGATTGGCTGGGTAATCCAGTTTGTCGGGCACCACTACGAGGGGCGCAAACCGGCGTTTGTCGATGACGTGAGCGGGCTGATCGTCGGGCCGCTGTTTGTGGTGGCGGAAGTGGCGTTCCTGCTCGGCATGCGCCATGAGTTGAAAGAGCAGATCGAGGCGCGGGCGGGGGTGGTGCGGGTCAATCCGAATCGCGCGGCTGTATAGGCCGCTTTCGCGAGCAAGCCCGCTCCCACAATGGAATACGTTCCAAAGGTGGGAGCGAGCCTGCTCGCGAAGCTTTTGACTTTAGAGGCCGGCGACTTTCTGCCAGACCTTCGGCTTGAAGAACAGCGTTTCACCCTTGGCCAGTCCGATCAGGCTGTCGTGATCCTTCACCACTTCAGCCTCGATCAGATCCGTCTGCCCCTCCACCTTCAACGTCACCCGCGTGGTCGCGCCCAATGGGCGAATATCACGCACTTCAGCGGCGTGGTGATCTTCCAGTTCATGCTTGGACAACGACACTTCGTGCGGACGGAACAGCACATGGTTGTCATCGCTGAGCAGCAAGCGGTTCGAGTCGCCGAGGAAGTGATAAACGAAATCGCTGGCCGGGTTTTCGTAGACGTCGCCCGGTGAGCCGATCTGCTCGATCACGCCCTTGTTCATCACCACGATGCGGTCGGCGACTTCCATCGCTTCTTCCTGGTCGTGGGTCACGAACACCGAGGTCAGGTTGATGTCTTCGTGCAGGCGCGCGAGCCAGCGGCGCAGCTCTTTACGCACCTTGGCGTCGAGAGCGCCGAACGGCTCGTCGAGCAGCAGCACTTTCGGTTCCACCGCCAAGGCACGGGCCAAGGCGATACGCTGACGCTGACCACCGGACAGTTGTTCCGGGTAGCGATCCGACAACCAGTCCAGTTGCACCATGTTCAGCAGTTCGTGGACCTTGGTCGCGATCTGGCTTTCACTCGGGCGCTGGTTTTTCGGTTTCATGCGCAGGCCGAACGCGACGTTGTCGAATACCGTCATGTGGCGGAACAAGGCGTAGTGCTGGAACACGAAACCGACGTTGCGATCACGCACGTCGTGGCCGGAGACGTCTTCGCCGTGAAACACGATGTTGCCCTGATCCGGGGTCTCCAGGCCGGCGATGATCCGCAGCAGCGTGGTCTTGCCGCAGCCGGACGGGCCAAGCAGCGCCACCAGTTCACCGCTGTGAATGTCCAGGCTGATGTTGTCCAGCGCCTTGAACGCATTGAAATTCTTGCTGACGTTACGCACTTCGATCGACATGAATTATTCCTCCGCGGCGCTGGCGCGCAGGCGGTTGATACGGTTTTCGCTCCACTGCTTGAGCAGCAGGATGAAGAGCGCCAGGATCAGCAACAGGCTCGCCACGGCGAACGCGGCCACGTGGTTGTATTCGTTGTAGAGGATCTCGACGTGCAGCGGCAAGGTGTTGGTCACCCCGCGAATGTGCCCGGAGACCACCGACACCGCACCGAACTCACCCATGGCCCGCGCGGTACACAGCACCACGCCATAGATCAGACCCCACTTGATGTTGGGGACGGTGACATGCCAGAACATCTGCCAGCCATTAGCGCCGAGCAGGCGCGCGGCTTCCTCTTCCTGCGTGCCTTGTTCCTGCATCAGCGGGATCAACTCGCGGGCCACGAATGGCACGGTGACGAAGATCGTCGCCAGGACGATGCCCGGCAGGGCGAAGACGATCTGGATGTCATGATCCTGCAGCCAAGGCCCGAACAGGCCTTGGGCGCCGAACATCAGCACGTAGACCAGACCGGCGATCACCGGCGACACCGAGAACGGCAGGTCGATCAGCGTCACCAGCATGCTCTTGCCACGGAACGAATACTTGCTCACGCACCACGCGGCACTGACCCCGAACACCAGGTTCAGCGGCACCGAAATCAGCACCGCGATCACCGTGAGTTTCAGCGCCGACAAGGCGTCCGGTTCAAAGATCGCGGTGAAGAACGCGCCGAGGCCGTTCTTCAAACCCTGCGACACCACGATGAACAGCGGCAGCACCAGAAACAGGAAAAAGATCAGCCAGCCGAGACCGATCAGCACGCGCCGTGAAGTAGCACTGCCACGGCGTGCAGCGTTGGCCGAGGACGCGGCCGCAATAGACGATTGGGACATGTTCGCGCCTCCTTATGGGGTTTCGATGCGCCGCTGCAACAGGTTGATCAGCAGCAACAGGACGAAGGAAACCACCAGCATCAGCACGCCGATGGAAGTGGCGCCGGTGTAATCGTATTGATCGAGCTTGACCATGATCAGCAGCGGCAGGATCTCGGTTTTCATCGGCATGTTGCCGGCGATGAAAATCACCGAGCCGTACTCACCGACACCGCGGGCGAACGCCAGGGCAAAACCGGTCAACCAGGCGGGCAACAGCGCTGGCAAGAGGATATGGCGGAACACCTGCAAAGGTTTCGCGCCAAGGCAGGCAGCGGCCTCTTCGACTTCACGGGGAATGTCAGCCAGTACCGGCTGCACCGTGCGCACCACGAACGGCAGGGTGACGAAAGTCAGCGCCAGGGTGATGCCCAGCGGCGTGTAGGCAATCTTGAAACCGAGGTCGGCGGCAAACTGGCCGACCAGACCGGTCGGGGTGTACAGCGCGGTCAGGGCGATACCGGCCACCGCCGTCGGCAGGGCGAACGGCAGGTCGATCATCGCGTCGATCACCTTGCGCCCGGGGAAGGTGTAGCGCACCAGCACCCAGGCCAGCAGCGTACCGATGATGCCGTTGATGATCGCCGCACACAGCGCGGTGCCGAAGCTCAGCTTCAACGCTGCCAGCACGCGTGGCGCGGTGATGATCGTCCAGAACTGATCCCAGGTGAGTTGGGCGGCGTGGACGAACATCGCCGCCAGCGGGATAAGCACAATCAGGCTGAGGTACACCAAGGTGTAGCCCAGCGTCAGCCCGAAGCCGGGTATGACGGGGGAGATACGACGCGACATAAAAGTCCTTGGTTAAAAAGCATTCCGCTGAACGCACCAATGTGGGAGCAAGCCCTGTGGTGAGGGGATTTATCCCCGACCGACTGCGAAGCAGTCGCAAAACCAGAGTTCGCGGTAGATTTGATTCACCGCAAAGGTCGGCATTGGGGCTGCTGCGCAACCCATCGGGGATGAATCCCCTCACCACAAAAGCTCACTCCCACATCTCAAGTGCCTAAACTTCAGGCTCATTGTGGAGCAGATTACTGCGCCTGATAGATCTGGTCGAACACGCCACCGTCGTTGAAGAACTTCGGTTGTGCGGATTTCCAGCCGCCGAAGTCCTTGTCGATGGTCACCAGTTCCAGTTTCGGGAACTGCTGGGCGTACTTCGCCGCCACATCCTTGTCACGCGGACGGTAGAAGTTCTTCGCGGCGATCTCCTGACCGGCCGGGCTGTACAAGTGCTTCAAGTAGGCTTCGGCGATCTGCTCGTTGCCCTTCTTCTCGGCGTTCTTGTCGACCACGGCCACCGGTGGCTCGGCAAGGATCGACAGCGACGGCACGACGATGTCGAACTTGTCGGCGCCGCCATCTTCTTTCAGTGCCAGGAACGCTTCGTTTTCCCAGGCCAGCAACACGTCACCCTGACCATTGTTGACGAAGGTGATGGTCGAGCCACGGGCGCCGGTGTCCAGCACGGGAACGTGCTTGAACAGGGTCTGTACGTATTCTTTGGCTTTTTCTTCGCTGCCGCCGTTGGCTTTCAGGCCATAGGCCCACGCGGCGAGGAAGTTCCAGCGTGCACCACCGGAGGTTTTCGGGTTCGGGGTGATCACCGAAACGTCGTTCTTGACCAGGTCGCCCCAGTCCTTGATGCCTTTCGGGTTGCCCTTGCGCACCAGGAACACGATGGTTGAGGTGTACGGGGTGCTGGCGTCCGGCAGACGCTTCTGCCAGTCGGCCGGCAGGGTCTTGCCGAGCTTGGCGATTTCGTCGATGTCGCCGGCCAGGGCCAGGGTCACGACGTCGGCACGCAGACCGTCGATCACCGCCCGGCCCTGCTTGCCCGAACCGCCGTGGGATTGCTGGATTTTCACGGTGTCGCCGGCATGATCCTTCTGCCAGAACTTGATGAATTCGGCGTTGTAGTCCTGATACAGCTCGCGCGTCGGGTCGTACGACACATTGAGCAGTTCGTAATCCTTGGCAACCGCGGAACCGGCAAACACAGCACTGGCCAGCGCGGCCAAAGCGTAACGGCGAATCGACGACATGGTGAAAGCTCCTGGAATTCTTGGTGGTGGCTTTTTCTTATGTGTTGCTGGAATCGGGTTGCTCATTCAAAGATCGCCGCCTGCGCCAGCGCTTGCGCACAGCCCCCTGCAAAAGCTGGCGCAGGCTGCGATCTTTTTCAGCTCGGCTTGTTACCCGGCTGCTGCAAACGGAATTTCTCTTTGCGTTCGATCTGCACGACCTGGGCGTTGTGCACAGTGATCTCCACCGCGCCAAACCGCAGATCGCGCAGGGCGCTCTGGATTTCACGCAAGATGGTGGTTTCGTCCTGACCGTCAACGCTGCGAAGGGATGCGCTCATGGTGCTGCTCCTTTGAATGGGATGTGCCTGGCAGTGGGCGGCACTGCGTTCGGCGTGGGAGCAATATAAGAGAGGCGCAGATATTCTTAAAAAGACTATTTAAGAATGTTTATATAACTAGAAAACATTATCTGACGGGGCAAGGGTTTGCGCGGTGTTCCCCGAGTTTGAAGCCTGTATGAAACCTTTTGGTGAGGGGATTCATCCCCGATGGACTGCGTAGCAGTCCCTGTTTTTTAGGGCCGCTGCGCGACCCATCGGGGATAAATCCCCTCACCACAGGTTTTGTGTCAGCCATAACAGGACTGCTAACCGATAACAGGAGCTCTGGTCCAATCAATCTCCCCCGCCGGCACCGGCCGCCCAAACCAGTACCCCTGCCCCAGATCACATTCCTGCTCCAGCAGAAACGCCGCCTGCTCGGCCTGCTCGATCCCTTCGGCATGCACCTGCATGCCCATGCTGCGTGCCAGGGCGACGATCACCCGAACGATGGCTGCGTCATCCTCGTCCCACGGCAGACCGGCGACAAAACCCTGATCGATCTTGAGCTTCTGCACCGGCAAGCGCTTGAGCCGCAACAACGACGAGTACCCCGTGCCAAAGTCATCGATGGCCAGGCGAATGCCCAACTCACGCAAGCGATGCATCTGTTCCAGCGCCACTTCCGGGTCATCCATCACCGCGCTTTCGGTGACTTCCAGCTCCAGATACGCCGGATCCAGCCCGGTCTCGTGCAGCACCTGCGCCACCTGCTGATACAGCTCACGCCGGGCAAACAGGCGCGACGACACATTCACCGCGACAAACGACAACACAATCCCGGCCTGCTGCCATTGACACATCTGCGAACACGCCTGACGCATCACCCAGGCGTCGATTTCGGCGATCAGCCCGGTGCGCTCGGCAATCGGGATGAATTCCGCCGGTGACACCAGACCACGCTGCGGATGCTCCCAGCGCACCAGCGCTTCGACGCCGATCAGGCGACTGCTGTGCAAATCGTGAACCGGTTGGTAATAGACGCGCAGCTCCTGCTGCTCCAGCGCGCGACGCAGCTCGAAGGCAATCTCGACCCGTTGCTGCGCATGGGCGGTCAACTCTTCGGTGTACAGCGCGTAGCCGTTTCGGCCGCTGCTCTTGGCCTTGAACAGCGCGGCGTCGGCATTGCGCAGCAATTGATCGGCACTCAATGCATCACTGGGGAACAGGCTGATACCGATACTGGCGTTGATGAACAGCTGATGCCGCTCGATGCTGAACGGTTCCTTCAGCGCATCGAGAATGCGCTGGGCCAGCGCCGCTGCCTGAACCAGTTGTGGACAACTTTCCGCCAGCACCGCGAATTCGTCACCGCCGAGCCGTGCCAGGGTAATCCCGGGGCCGAACAGGTCCTGCAGGCGCGCCGCCACCGCTTTGAGCAGGCGATCGCCGACGTTGTGCCCGAGGCTGTCGTTGATCATCTTGAAGTGATCCAGATCGATCATCAGCAGGGCGCAGCCACGCTTGTGGATCTGCGCCGAGGCCAGCGCCTGCTCGGCGCGGTCGCTGAACAACAGGCGATTGGGCAGGTCGGTCAGCGGGTCGTGATGGGCGAGGTGCTTGAGTTCGTGTTCGGAGTCCTTGATCGCACTGATGTCGGAAAATACCGCCACGTAGTGACTGAGCCGGCCCTGATCATCGTGAATCACGCGGATGGTCTGCCACTGTGGATAAATCTCGCCGCTCTTGCGTCGGTTCCAGATCTCACCGCTCCATTCGCCCTCGCTCTCCAGCGTGGCGAACATCGCCTGGTAAAAGCCCGGCGGATGGTGGCCGGACTTGAACAGGCTTGGCTGATGGCCGAGAACTTCGTCGTACTGGTAGCCGGTGATTTCCATGAACGCACGGTTGACGTGCACGATCAGGCCCTGATGATTGGTGACCAGCACCCCTTCGCGGGTGCAATCGAACACCGCTGCCGCCTGACGCAGGCGTTCACGGTCGGACTGACGCTCGCGTAGCCGCGCACCAATGCCGAGAAATTCGCACAATCTGGCCCGTGCCAGGAAAATCAGGCCAGCGCTGACGGCAGCCCAGACGTAACCGTTGATCAGTTGCCATCGCTGCAGATCGACAGACTCATCAAAGAAACTGTTCAATAAGTAACCAGTTCCCTGCAGCCAGACCACAGCAAGCAACAGGTAGAGCAGCGCTGCACGCAAGGCATCGCGGTAAGTGGCAGGCATTCGGCTGTCCATGTCCCTACAAAAAAGGCTGGAATTATAGGTCAAGAAACATCCAGCGACTCTTATCTGAAAGGGCGACTGGTTTTATCTGTGTGCTTGGTGATAATGCAACGGCTGTTTTTATCTTTATCGAGGGCCCTATAGCCTATGTGGTACGAAGGTTTTCTTGGCTTGTCGGCCTGGTCTCTGGTCGCGGTCACCCTGCTGATGACCCACGTGACAATTGTCGCCGTCACGGTCTATCTGCACCGTTACTCGGCCCATCGCTCGCTGGAGCTGAATGCCGGCCTGAAACACTTTTTCCGTTTCTGGCTGTGGCTGACCACGGCGCAGAACACCCGCGAGTGGACTGCCATCCACCGCAAACACCACGCCAAATGCGAAACCGAAGATGACCCGCACAGCCCGGTCATCAAGGGTCTGTCCACCGTGCTGCGCAAAGGCGCCGAGCTGTATCGCGCCGAAGCCGAGAACCCGGAGACCCTGCGCATCTACGGCAAGAACTGCCCCGAAGACTGGATCGAGCGCAACCTCTACAGCCGCTACCCGTTGCTGGGCGTGGCGATCATGGGCGTCATCGACCTGCTGCTGTTCGGCACCATCGGCATCACCATCTGGGCGATCCAGATGATGTGGATCCCGGTCTGGGCGGCCGGCGTGGTCAACGGTCTGGGTCACGCCATCGGCTACCGCAACTTCGAATGCCGCGACGCGGCGACCAATCTGGTGCCGTGGGGCATCCTGATCGGCGGCGAAGAACTGCACAACAATCATCACACCTACCCCAACTCGGCCAAGCTGTCGGTGAAGAAGTGGGAGTTCGACCTCGGCTGGGCGTGGATCAAGGTCTTCAGCTTCTTCGGTCTGGCCAAAGTGCAGCGTGTGGCACCGATTGCCCACCGCGTCGAAGGCAAGGGCCATCTGGACATGGACACCGCCATGGCGATCCTCAACAACCGCTTCCAGATCATGGCCCAGTACCGCAAATTGGTGATCGGCCCGCTGGTCAAGCAGGAGCTGGACAAGGTCGATCATTCGGTACGTCATCAATTCCATCGGGCCAAGCGCCTGCTGTCGCGGGAAACCAGCCTGCTGGAAGACCGTCATCACTTGCGCATCCAGAACATGCTCGAGCACAGCCAGGCGCTGAAGGTCATTTACGAGAAACGTCTGGCCCTGCAGCAGATCTGGGTCAAGACCAGCGCCAATGGCCACGACATGCTCGCCGCCATCAAGGAATGGGTGCACGAGGCCGAAGCCAGCGGCATCCAGTCCCTGCGTGAATTTGCCGACCAGCTGAAAACCTACTCGCTGCGCCCCGCCGCAGCCTGACCGCCATGAACGAATCCCCTCGCCACAGGGGATTCATCCCCGATCGGTAGCGCAGCTACCGCAAATTTGTCGACGCGTTCTCATTGCTGAAACGCGTCATATCTACCGCCCGGCGGGAGCAAGCTCCCTCGCCACAAAAGCGCGGAACTTAGCACCGAAAGCCCTATCTCAAAGACACTTCGCCACCCCGGCGGGCTGTACTGTGGCCGTTGTCGAAATTGCGGCACACCTTTTGAGAAATGTGCCGATGGTCAACAACAATCAAAAAGACTCATCCCTTGCGCAGTGGCCCGAGGCCGCGCAAACCCTGATGGCGCTGATGCACGCCCAAGGCGAAGTCGCCCGGCTGAGCGAGCGCGAACAACTGTTCAGTTCATTGCTGGTGAGCGTCAACGCGGTGCTCTGGGCGTTCAATTGGGAAACCCGTCAGGTGCTGTATGTCAGCCCTGCCTACGAGCGGATTTTCGGTCGCTCCGCAGGCCTGTTGCTGGCCGACTACAACCAGTGGCGCGACAGCATCTACCCCGACGACCTCGACTATGCCGAACGCAGCCTTGCCGAAGTGCTGCAAAAAGGTGCTGTGGAAGACCGCGAGTACCGGATCATCGCCGCCGACGGTCAGGTGCGCTGGCTCAGCGACAAATGCTTCATCAACCGTCAGGACGAACCCGGGCAACCGGTGATCATCGTCGGCATCGCCGAAGACATCACCGACAAGAAGCACATGGAAACCGAACTGCATCGCCTGGCGACCACCGACGTACTGACCCAGAGCAGCAACCGCCGACACTTCTTCGAATGCGCCAACCGCGAGTTCGAAGAGGCACGCCTGCAAGGTGCACCACTGGCCTTCCTGCTGCTGGACATCGATGATTTCAAGCTGATCAACGACAGCTACGGCCACCCGGCGGGTGACAACGTGCTGCAACGGATTGCCGAATGCGGGCGCGCTTCGTTACGCCGGGGTGATTTGTTCGGACGTATCGGCGGCGAGGAGTTCGCTGCGGTGTTTCCCGGTTGCGCACCGGACATGGCGCTGCAAGTGGCCGAGCGGCTGCAGCAGGAGATTCAGCGCCTGAGTTTCAACCACGAGGGGCAGACATTCGGCATCACCGTCAGCCAGGGCCTGACCAGCCTCAGGGATGGCGACGACAGTCTCGAGAGCCTGTTCGCCAGAGCGGATGCGGCCATGTACGAGGCAAAACGGCAGGGCAAGAACCGGATCATTTCTGCCTGATCCAGAATTTCAGCAACCCAAATATCCAATGTGGGAGCGGGCTTGCTCGCGAAGGCGGTAGGTCATTCAGCATTTATGTTGGCTGATACACCGCCTTCGCGAGCAAGCCCGCTCCCACAGGGTTTTGTGAAAAGTCAGATTACTTACGCATCCGCATCAATTCCGGCAGCCCGATCTTCAGCAGTCGCGCCGTACGACTCCTCGCCAGTTCCTCAACGCCCTCATGCTCGGTCAGACGGGCCATCTGCGCCGCCATGTTCATCACCAGCGCCTCACGGGAATAGACCCCACCACCGAGCTGGTAGACCGACGCAATCAACTCACGCAGCTCCAGCGGCAGGCGCCAGCGTGTACGCAGCGCCGAACCGTAGGCCGCGCCAAACTCCGCCAGCGCGTCACCGACCTCTTCCCACTCATCCAGCTCGCCGCCAGCCTGCTTCCACTCCTGCAAACAACGCAGCAACGCCAGGTCACCGAGACGATGCAGCATGCCCGCGCAGTAGCAGCGCTCCTGATCCAGATCGAGCAGGCGCGCCAGGGTGCGGGCGTATTCCGCCGTGTGCAGCGACAGCCCCCAATAGCGCTCGGCGTAATCCGCCAGGCACGGGTCACTGAGTCTGGCGCTGCGTTTGAGCGCCAGGCCGAGGATCAGGTTCATGCTCTGCCCGGTGCCGAGGCGGTGCAGCGCCTGCCCCAGGGTCTGCACCGCCACACCATGATGCTGCGCCGCACTGTTGGCGGCGGCGATCAGCACGGCGGTGATCTGCGGATCGGTGCGGATCTCTTCTTCCAGCAGCTTCAGATCGAGGCCATTGGGGTTGAGGCTGCGTTTGACCGCCACTTGCACATCGGTCATCAACGGCGCGCCATCGGCCTGCTCACGACGCCGCTCAAGGAACACCGACAAGGTCATGCCCGGCGCCAGCGTCGGCACTTCGCAGAACACCTCTTCACCCGCATTCAGCAGCAAACCCTGCAGCCGCTCGGTCAGACTTTCCATGTTCAGCGGTTTGGTCAGATAGGCCGTCGGGGCCAACGGGATGGCTTCGCGCACGCTGGCGCTGTCGTTGCGACTGCTCATCAGAATGAACGGCAGCGGCGGATTGCGTTTGCGCTGGCGCACGCTGCGCAGCACGCTCAAACCATCAATGCCCGGCAACTCCCAATCGACAATGGCCAGGTCATAAGGCACTTCGCTGAGTAACGACATGGCTTGCTGGCCATCGGCACACAAGTCCAGCCGCGCATCACAGCGCACGTTGAGCAACACTTGTTTAAGCAGGTCACGAGACCATGGATCGGCCTCGGCAATCAGCACTCGGGGTACGGCGGGTAAATCAACGGCGGTCATGCGCGCTCTCCCTTGCAATGCCTGAACCTTAGCCAATGCTGGCCTATCGATACAGCGCAAAAGCGTTGGATGTGTATCAGGGGCATAAAAAAACCCGCCGAAGCGGGTTTTTTGTCGAACGGATCACACAGCGCCGGGGCTTACAGCTCCGAGAAGCACTCTTCGATGATCGCCAGACCTTTGTCCAGTTGCTCGTCCGGCGAGGTCAGCGGTACGAGAACGCGCAGCACGTTGCCGTAGGTGCCGCAGGACAGCAGGATCAGACCCTTGTCGCGCGCCTTGGCCACGACAGCCGCAACGGCGGTCGGGTTTGGCTTGTGGCTGTCGCCGTTTTCGAACAGCTCGACCGCGATCATCGCGCCCAGCGCACGCACTTCGCCGATCACCGGGTACTTGGCCTGGAAGGCCTTCAAACCGGTTACCAGACGCTCGCCGACAGCCTTGCAGCGGTCCAGCAGTTGCTCTTCTTCGAACACTTCCATCACGGCCAGCGCCGCAGCGCAAGCGATCGGGCTACCGGCGTAGGTGCCGCCCAGGCCGCCTGGAGCGATGGCGTCCATGTATTCGGCCTTGCCGCAGACACCGGCGAGCGGGAAGCCGCCAGCGATGGATTTGGCGAAGGTGGTCAGGTCGGCGGCAACGCCCATCTGTTCCATGGCGAAGAAGGTGCCGGTACGGCCAGCGCCGGTCTGCACTTCGTCAGCGATCAGCAGGATGCCGTGCTGGTCGCACAGGGCACGCAGACGCTTCATGAATTCTTTCGGCGCGACGTAGAAACCACCTTCACCCTGCACAGGCTCGATGATGATCGCGGCGATGTCTTTCGGCTCGGCGTCGTTCTTGAAGATGCGCTCAATGGACGCGATCGAGTCGTCGATGCTCACACCATGCAGTTCGTTCGGGTACAGCGCGCGGAAGATGCCGCCTGGCATCAAGCCCATGCCGGCCGAGTAAGGCACGACCTTACCGGTCAGGCCCAGGGTCATCATGGTGCGACCGTGGTAAGCACCGGTGAAGGCGATCACGCCGGCACGGCCAGTGGCGGCACGGGCGATTTTCACGGCGTTTTCCACGGCTTCGGAACCGGTGGTCACCAGCAGGGTTTTCTTGGCGAAATCACCTGGCACCTTGGCGTTGATCTTTTCGCACAGCTCAACGTACGGCTCGTAGGCCAGCACCTGGAAGCAGGTGTGGGTCAGCTTGTTCAGCTGTTCGGTCACGGCGGCGATGATTTTCGGGTGCACGTGGCCGGTGTTCAGCACAGCGATACCGCCGGCGAAGTCGATGAATTCACGACCTTCAACGTCAGTCACGGTAGCGTTCTTCGCCGATTCAGCGAAGATCGGGTGAATCTGGCCAACACCACGTGGAACAGCTGCGGTACGACGGGCCATCAGTTCAGCGTTAGTCTTGCTCATTACAGTCCTCATTCACCGCTCATCGGGCGGCGTGGTTCAAGGATTAAGCGGGAGGAATCGGCGGTGGCAGCATGCGATGATCGACTGCCACGGCGTTCCCGGCCGCAGAGAAAATTCCGGTTTGAAACGACGCAAAGGGACAGCGCTCTCGTGCCCTTTGCGTTTGCAGCGATCCCTTTCCCGGCTTAGATGCCCAGGCAGAGGTATTTGATTTCCAGGTAATCTTCGATGCCGTACTTGGAGCCTTCACGGCCCAGGCCCGAGGCCTTGATGCCGCCAAACGGCGCGACTTCGTTGGAGATCAGCCCGGTGTTGACGCCGACCATGCCGTATTCCAGGGCTTCAGCCACACGGAACACCCGGCCCAGGTCGCGAGCGTAGAAGTAGGAAGCCAGACCGAACTCGGTGTCGTTGGACATCGCGATCACTTCGGCTTCGTCTTTGAAGCGGAACAGCGGTGCCAGCGGGCCGAAGGTTTCTTCCTTGGCGACAGCGGCATCTTTCGGCACGTTGGTCAGGATGGTCGGCTCGAAGAAGTTGCCTTCCATCGGCTTGCCACCGGCCAGCACGGTGGCGCCTTTGGCCACGGCGTCAGCGATGTGCTCTTGCACCTTGGCCACGGCTTTCTCGTCGATCAGCGGGCCAGTGGTGGTGCCTTCTTCCAGACCGTTGCCGATCTTCAGCTTGGCGACGGCCACTTTCAGCTTCTCGGCGAACGCGTCGTAGACCGAATCCTGAATGTACAGACGGTTGGCGCAGACGCAGGTCTGGCCGTTGTTGCGGTATTTGGAAATGATCGCGCCTTCGACGGCCTTATCCAGGTCCGCGTCGTCGAACACGATGAACGGCGCGTTGCCGCCCAGTTCCAGCGAGACTTTCTTGATGTCCTTGGCGCATTCCGACATCAGCTGACGGCCGATTTCGGTCGAGCCGGTGAAGGACAGCTTGCGCACGATCGGGTTGCTGGTCAGCTCGCTGCCGATGTCGCCGGCGCTGCCGGAGACCACGCTGAACACACCTTTAGGGATGCCGGCCCGCTGCGCCAGCTCGGCCAGGGCGAAAGCGGAGAATGGGGTTTGCGACGCTGGCTTGAGCACCATGGTGCAACCGGCGGCCAGCGCCGGACCGGCTTTACGGGTGATCATCGCCGCCGGGAAGTTCCACGGGGTGATCGCGGCGGTCACGCCGATCGGCTGCTTGATCACGATCAGGCGCTTGTCTGGCTGGTGGCCCGGGATCACGTCGCCGTAGATACGCTTGGCTTCTTCGGCGAACCACTCGATGAACGAAGCGGCGTAAACGATTTCGCCCTTGGCTTCAGCCAGCGGCTTGCCTTGCTCGAGGGTCATCAGGCGCGCGAGGTCGTCCTGGTTCTCGATCATCAGTTCGAACCAGCGACGCAGCTTGCCTGCACGCTCCTTGGCGGTCAGTGCACGCCAGGCCGGCAGCGCTTTGTCAGCGGCTTCGATGGCGCGGCGGGTTTCGGCGGCGCCCATCTTCGGCACGGTGCCGAGGATTTCGCCGGTGGCCGGGTTGTTGACCTTGATCGTCTGACCGTTGTCCGCATCGACCCAAGCGCCATCAATGAAGGCTTGCTGGCGGAACAACTGGGTATCTTTAAGCTGCATGTCGGCTTTCCTTAACAGCACCGCGGCCTGCGCGGAGCAAAATTATGATTGTAGAAAGGCGCCTCGCAAGGCTGCCGTCAGGGAAATCATCTACCGGGTGAGGCGCAGCGATCGTGCGTTATTCACAGCATTTGCGCATCCACACCCCGTCAAAGAGCGTTTGAAATCTCAAACGGATCGTAGGAGCAAAGGGGGTAAAGGACAATAGGTCGTTCGAAAAAAAGAACAAAAACCCAGCGTTTGCTGGTTTTTTCAGATCAACGCGCAAAAAGCCCCGGCCGCAGCCAAACCATAGATCAGCCAGGAAAAAGCGCCAAGCGAGGGTTTTGCAGGACGTTACAGCTTTAAGGAATGCAGCGTTTCACACCGACACGCGCACTGACAAAACCCGCCAAAACCCGGCATGGACGCCCCGAGCCGACCTAGGTATGATGTCGCCCGCTGCACCAGTAGCTCAGCTGGATAGAGTACTGCCCTCCGAAGGCAGGGGTCGTGGGTTCGAATCCCGCCTGGTGCGCCATGAATTGAAACGAGAAAGCCCCGGACTGTGATGGTCCGGGGCTTTTTTGTGGGCGCGGTGTTTCATGCGACGACGGTCACTCCGTCGTCCAGTCAAACTCGTCGTAATCGTCGTCTTCCTCTTCTTCCCCAACCTCCTCAAAAACCTCGTCTTCTTCCACGACGTCTTCTTCCGACTGGTTCAGCAGAAATTCCTTGCGCGCCTCGGTAATCGCGCGCCGCATCTCCTCGCCCTTCTGCGGGCAGTTGAGGAGTTGGGCGATGCGGTCGATTTTTGCTGCCACTTTGTTCTCCAGCGCTTCAGCCATGGCCCGATAGTGCGCGTTTTTGCCGGGCAATGCCAAATGGCTGGGTGAACAAGCGGTCAGTTCTGGCGGATTTTTTCGAGGCGCAGGTCGAGGTCCACGCCGGGGTAGCGTTTGTGCAGGTTGTTGTACAGCGCGTCTGCGGCTTGCGACTGACCGGAGTCGCGCAGGCGCAGGACTTCGCGCAGTTGCGTATCGAGGCCGTTGGCCGGGGCGGCGGCGCGTTTGCCGAGGCTGGCTTCATCGGCGCTGATCGAGTCGCTTTGCATCGGCGCGGCCATTTCCATCATCGGCGCCGGCGCGGACATGGCCGCAGCGGGTGGAGCGGGCAGTGATTGCGCTTCCGGGGCTTGTTTGCGCGCCAGTGGTGCAGCCGGTTTGGCCGCCGGGGCGAAGTCGAATTGCGCTTGTGGCTCAGGCGCACGTTGCACCAGCGACAGCATCAGTGCCACACCGACCAGGCTGGCGAAGGCGACCTGCCAACGCGGTTTCTGACAGGCCCGCAGCCAGCGTTGCCACAGGCCTGGCTTGGGCACCGGTGTTTCGCGGAGAGCAGCCTTGAGGATGAACGCATCAAGGTGCGCCGGCGGTTCAACATTGTGCTGTTCGCGTACATGTTTGATCACAGATTCTTCGGGTGTCTGGCGGGCGTCAGTCATGTCAGTACCTCCTCGGCCAGCAGCCGACGCAGTTTATGCTGGGCGTAGCGCAAGCGGCTATTGACGGTTTCCAGCGGTGTTTCGGTGAGGCTGGCGATTTGTGCCAGGTCGAGGTCGCCGTGGGCACGCAGCAGGAACACTTCGCGCTGATCGGCAGGCAAGGTTTGCAGAGCGCTTTCCAGGCGCTGGCTGTCGCGGCTGAGGTTCAGTAATTGTTCGGGATCATTGGTCTCGTCGCCAATCGCATGCAGCTGTTCGTCGTAGCTGTCGTGCAGCGGCTGATGTGCGCCGTGTTTGCGCCAGTGATCGATCAGCCGATTGCGCGCAATCTGGAACAGCCATGTACGAAACGTCGCCCGCCCCTGTGGCTGACTGGTGCTGCGGATCAGGCTCAGCCAGGTGTCCTGAAAGACTTCGTCAGCCAGTTCCGGTTTGCCGCTCAATCCAAGCAGAAACCGATACAAACCCTGACGATGGCGCGCGTACAGAATCTCGAACGCCGCGCCGTCGCCCTCGCGATAACGCGCCAGCAGCGTTTCATCGCTGCTGGCGGCCGCGCTGTCTGGCGTAGCAAACAGCTGACTGATGAAGCCTTTCAATCGGCTCACTATTCAATCCGTCGCTCAGTGGGCATCGCATTCGATGCGGTTGAGGCGCGCAGGCTTTGCGCCAGTTCCACCAGTTGCACGAACTCGTTGCGCAAGCCGAAGCGGTCGTCGCCCCGAGCGCCACGGGCCAGGGTTTCGGTGTCCTTGAGGCTGAAGTCGCCGGTGTAGCGAGCGTCCTTGAGCTGCTGGGAAAACGCCGCCACTGCCGCCGCGAAACGCAGGTCCTCACTGGCCGGTGCGACCTGATTGGCAATCGGCCGCTCGATCAGCAGACTTTTCCCACCTTCGGGCTGTTGATAACGCACACGCAGCATCGCCAATTCTCCACCCTTCGCAGCAACCACCTTCTCCGATTTACCGTAGCGCAGCGGTTCCAGCCAGCCCTTCTCACCTGTCGGAACAATTTCATACAGCGCGGTCACCGTGTGTCCTGCGCCGACTTCACCGGCATCGACTTTGTCGTTGCTGAAATCCTCACGCTTCAAGGCGCGGTTTTCGTAGCCGAGCAGGCGATATTCACTGACCTGCGCCGGGTTGAATTCCACCTGCAATTTGACGTTTTTTGCCACCACCGCCAGGGTCGAACCGAGTTGATCCACCAGCACTTTGCGCGCCTCGCGCAGGTTGTCGATGTAGGCGTAGTTGCCGTCGCCGGCGTCAGCCAGTTGCTCCATCAAGTGTTCATTGTAGTTATCCACACCGAAACCCAGGGTGGTCAGGGAAATCCCGGTTTTGCGTTTATCCACAGCCATTTGTTTGAGGCTGTCGAAGTCGCTGACGCCGACGTTGAAGTCACCGTCGGTGGCCAACAGGATGCGGTTGATGCCTTTGGGAATGAACGCCTGCTGCGCCATTTGATAGGCCAGTTCGATGCCCGACGCGCCAGCGGTTGAACCGCTTGCGGTCAATTGCTCGATGGCTGTGCGAATTTTGGCTTTCTCGTGTCCGGACGTTGGCTCCAGCACCACACGGGATTCGCCGGCATACACCACCAGCGACACCCGATCCTGTTCGCGCAACTGATCGACCAGCAGTTTCAATGTGCTTTTGACCAGTGGCAGCCCTTCGCGGCGATCCATCGAGCCGGACACATCCACCAGAAACACCAGATTCGCCGGGGCCAGCTCCGCCACAGCCCGGTCAGAGGCCTTGATGCCGATGCGCAGCAGGCGGGTGTGCGGATTCCACGGGGTGGCGGCCAGTTCGGTGGTTACGCCGAAGGGCGAACCATCGGTCGGCAGCGCATAGTTGTAGGGAAAGTAATTGACCATCTCTTCCAGCCGCACCGCGCCCTCCGGCGGCAGGCGTCCCTGATTGAGCAAACGTCGGACGTTGGCGTAGGCGCCCGTATCGACGTCAGCGCTGAAGGTCGAGACCGGAGCCTCGTCCACGCTGTGGATCGGGTTGTCGGCTAGCGCCTGATATTGCTCGCGCTGCTCGTCGCGATAGCCTTGTGGATAACTTTCCGAAGCCGGCATCGCCGCGAAACTGGCAATCGGCGCCGGACGCGCACTGCGCTTGGCCAGCGCACTGTCGGTAACGAGCGCCTCATGCTGAAACGACGCCTGTGGCTGGGCCGGCGCCGGAACGGCAGCCGATTCGGGATTGGAAGACACGCCGCAACCGGCGACGGTCAACAACACACCGACGGCAACGGGTCGCAGAAAAGGCAGGGAGCGGGACATGGGGGCTGACCTCGGGATGAAAGTGATCCATTCATCCACTGAGACGGGCAGCCCTTTCAGATCGGGTTAAACGCCGCTGAAAATTTTTTCAGCGGTGATAACGCCGTACCACGCTGCTGTTACGCAATACGTGGCCTTTGATTTTGTCCATCAGTTCGGCGCGGGTCAGGCCGGCTGGCAAGGCGTCCGGGGCCAGATCCAGGGCGTAAATCTGAATGATGTAGTGGTGGGCGCTGTCGCCAACCGGTGGGCACGGCCCGATGTAATGGGTGGTGCCTTTGGTGTTGGTACCGCCCATGCCTTCGAGATTGGATTTGGCGCCGACGCCAGCAGGGATCTGCCGGGTGGTGGCCTTGATGCCGTAGTGAATCCAGTGATCGACGCCAGCACCTTTCTGACCGTCCGGGTCGTGCATGACGATCGCGTAGCTCAGGGTGCCGGCAGGCCCGGCGTTCCAGGCCAGCGCCGGGGACTGGTTCTTGCCACCGCAACCGGCCGCATCGCTCGCGGCGGCCGAGGTGAACAGACGGTTGTCCGAGACACCGGGGATGTCGAGGGTAAAGCGCTCGGCCGCCTGCGCCGGAAACTGCACGCAAAGGGCGACGGCGACGGCCGCCAGCCAAGGGTTGAGAGAGGTCAATCGGGTCATTCCGGGAGTACCTTGTGCAGTTGGGCCTTCGTCGGCCTGCAAACTATAGCTGTACCGTTCGTACCTTGGCAGTGGCAATTGGCTGAACCTCGCACGGCGGCGCAAACTCGTAAGAGAAATGCCTGTCAGGAGCACGAACATGAGCCTGCACCGTGTCGCCCGTGTCGCCGATGTCCCCGAAGACCGTGGCCTGCAAGTCGAAATCGGCGAGCGCAAGATTGTCCTGCTCCACGCCAATGGCCAACTGCGCGCATTTCAGGGCGAATGCCCACATGCCGGGGCGCCACTGGCTGACGGCGCGCTGTGCAACGGACGCCTGATCTGTCCTTGGCATAAAGCCGCATTTCGCGTCGAAGACGGCGCGTTGTGCGAGCCACCGGCCCTCGACAGCCTCAAGCGTTATCCGCTGGAGTTACGCGGTGATGAGGTCTGGGTCGATGATCAACCGCTGCCGGATGCGCACACGCCTCCGGCCGATGATCCGCGCATCTTTGTGATTGTCGGCGCAGGTGCAGCGGGCACGGCATGTGCGGCGGCTCTGCGGGAGAAAGGTTTCGGTGGCCGGATCATCATGCTCGACCGCGAAGCGGAGGCCGGTTACGACCGCACGGTACTGAGCAAATTCGTCCTCGCCGGCGAGATGTCGGCGCAAGAAACTCCGCCACTGCGCGATGAAGATTTTTATCAAGAGCAGCGCATCGAACGCCAGCAAGGCGCAATCACTGCCATCGACGCCTCAGCGAAAACCCTGCATTTGCACGACGGCCAATCCCTGCGCTACGACGCCGCAGTGCTCGCCACCGGCGCCGAGCCGAATCCGCTGCAACTACCCGGCGCCGACCTGCCGCAGGTGTTCGTCCTGCGCTCGAAAGCCCAGGCCGAACAGATCATGCGCACCGCCAACCCCGAACAGCGGGCGCTGATCATCGGCGACAGCTTTATCGCCCTCGAATGCGCCTCGGCCCTGCGTCAGTTCGGCCTCGACGTCACGGTCATCGCCCGCCACGCCATTCCGTTTGCCGCGCAATTTGGCGAAGCAGTGGGCAGGGCGATCCGCGCGCTCCACGAACAACACGGGGTGAAATTCATCACCGATCACGAAGCCCGGGAAATCACCGGTGATGGCAAAGTCGAGGCGGTGCTGCTGGACAACGGTTTGCGCGTTTCGGCGAATCTGGTGCTGGCGGGGGTTGGTGTGCATCCGGCCACAGAAGCGTTCGCTTCGCTGCCAAGGGAGAAAGACCAGTCACTGCGCGTCGATGCCGGTCTGCGGGTCTGCGAAGGTCTATGGGCGATTGGCGATATCGCCACGTTCACCCTGAGCGGCCAGCCGCAACGCATTGAGCATTGGCGCCTGGCCCAGCAGCACGCACGCATCGCTGCCGCCAACATGTTGGGCGCCGATGAGCATTATCTGGATGTGCCGTTTTTCTGGACCTGGCACTTCGGCAGGAACTACGACTACCTGGGCCACGCCAGTCAGTGGGATGAAATCGAGTTCAAGGGCGAGCCCGAGCATCCGCCCTTTATTGGCCTGTTCGGCCACAACGGCGTGGTTGTTGGCGCTGTGGCATGCGAGGAAGAGCGGGCCATGGCGATGCTGGCCGAGCGGATGAAACAGCCGCTGACGATGGAAGACGCGTGGGAACTGATTCGCTGCTGAATGCTGAACAATGTAGGAGCTGCCGAAGGCTGCGATCTTTTGATCTTTAAAATCAAGATCAAAAGATCGCAGCCTTCGGCAGCTCCTACAGGGGAGTCGTTGTTCAGGTGGGGCGATTCACCGGGTCGCGATTGTCATCATCCTCGGCGTGCAGAAAGATCACCCGTGGGTGTTCCGGCGGCGCCAGTGGTGGCGGCAACTCCGCTGGCTGCAGCGGACGGAAGTTCAGCACCACATAGCTGATGTCACCCTCTTGATCGTTATGAATGGTCATCACCCCGGGCGTGCGCAGCTTCTCCAGGCGGTCATCGCACAGGCGGAAGCTCTTGCTCAGCCCTTCATCATCGACCACCGGTGCCGGCAAGCGACGCTGGGCGAAGCTTCTGCTTTTGCGCTGCTGATAACGCGCCCAACCAATCAGGATCACTGCGTTGACCAGCGCCACCCACAGGTAGATCTGCAACGTACCCAGAGCCTCGAATGCCGAATTGTCGATGCGCGGCCCACCGGCGTGGGTCTCGATCAACGGCCACAGTCCGCGAATCAGCAGAAACAGCAGGCCGACCCAGGCCAGCACGGTGAGGACCACATCGACCACCACCAGGAAGGGCCGCTGCCGGGTCCGGATGATTTTCATTTGATGACCTCCTCTTCGTCGTCGCCAACCGGCTTGATGCCGCGGTCAGGGCTGACCCAGCGTGCACGCTTCTGATGCTGACCAAACAGCACTTTGGGGAAACTGACCAAGGTGGTGAGCAGGCTGACCAGCCAGAACGCGATCGGATACCAGACCACCCAGAACATGGTTCGGCCCAGACCCGGTTCATAGCGCCGGTCGATGATGATGCTGACCGCGAATTGCACCAGGCAGACGAAGGCCAGCAACAGACCGGTGAACGCCGGGGGCATCAAGTGATGCACGGCAATCGATTCCGGCATGACCACGAACTTGCCCACGCCCCAAAAGATCACCGACAGCAGGAAGGTGAAGGCCCACCCGGTCGACAGGCAGTATTCGAACAGCAGCGGCCACAAGTAACGATGGCGGTACTGCCAGATGCCGCGAATGTTCTTGAACAGCACCTCGGCACCGCCTTGGGCCCAGCGCAGTCGCTGCTTCCACAGACCGCGCAGGGTTTCCGGCATCAGGATCCAGCACAGCGCGCGCGGCTCGTAGAAGATGCTCCAGTGATCGAGTTGCAGCTTCCAGCTGATGTCGATGTCTTCGGTGATCATGTCCGGGCTCCAGTAGCCGACCCGGTTCAACGCGGTACGACGGAACGCGACGATCACCCCGGACACGGTGAAGATCCGCCCGAACACCCGTTGCGTACGCTTGATCAGACCGATGATCGACGAGAACTCACCGACCTGCACCCGCCCGACCAGGGTCGAACGTGTGCGAATCCGTGGGTTGCCGGTCACTGCGCCAAGCCGCGCGTTGTCGAGCATCGGCGCCACCAGATAGGCCGCCGTGTTCGGCGCCAGCAGCGCGTCACCGTCGATGCACACCAGATATTCGCTGCGCGCAGCAATCGCACCCATGCGCAGGGCCACAGCCTTGCCCTGGTTTTCTGCCAGATGCAGCACGCGCAGGCGTGGGTCTTCCTGGGCGAGCCGGTCGAGCACTTCGGCGGTGTTGTCCTTGGAGCCGTCGTTGATCGCGATGACTTCGATGTTCGGGTAGTGCTGGGCCAGCGCCGCGTGAATGGTGTCGGCAGCGTTTTCGCCTTCGTTGTAGCAAGGGATCAGGATCGAGATCAGCGGCTCGCCTTCCAGTGGCGGCGGCAAAGTGTCGTCCTTCCATGGCCAGTGGCGTTCCCAGTGCAGCCAGAAATACAGGCCGCCGGCAATCCACAGCCCGGACATGAACAACGGGTAGAAGAACACGAAGTCCATCAGGAACTGCCCGGTGACCAGGAAGATCAACCCCAGCGGCACGCCGAGGACGAGCGCCAGAACAAGCAGGGCTAACAGTCTATCCAGCATGTCATGGGTTCCATTTGTTGGAGAGCGCAGGCCTTACGGTTTTCAGGTCCGGCAGGTTGTCGAGGAAGTTGTCCGGGTAGTAACCGAAACTGGTCGCACCCTGACGCTTGAGCCGGCCCATCCAGTCGGCCAGTTGGGCGCCGTCGATGTCGGCCTGATCCTTTTTCGTCCAGTCGCGGGCCTGCAGTTCGAAGACGGTGCGATCCAGTGCACCAGGGCGCTGTTTGATCTTCGCCACCAGTTCTTCAAGCCACGGGCCGGATTGCGCCTGGGTCTGTTTTTCCATCAGTGGCATGGCCATCGGCGCCGTCCAGTCGTAGGTCACGAGGAAGTCGTCGAGGTTCTGCGCAAACCAGGCTTCGCTCTCAGGATTGAGTACCGGCTCGGCGAAGATGTTGCGTGCGGTCAGCACTTGCGGGCCACGGATCGCACGCACCTTGGCGGTCAGCTCATTGGTGAAGTCGATCAGGTATTGGCTCTTGAACCGCGTCCAGCGCTGCATCGCAGCCGGATCATCGCGAAGCGCCGCAATGGACCCCGGCAAGCCATGCGCGGCATAAGCCTTCAGGGCCTCGGGGCTGGCGTCTTCGAAGTCAGAGAGCACCGCGTCGTCGTGATAAAGGATGCCGTCGACCGAGGTCAGACGCGCCACGTCTTCGTAGATTTCACCGATGATTCGCCGTACTTGCGGATCGAATGGCGACAGGCGTTGATACTGGCCCGGATCGACCGAGGTGCTGCCGGTCTTCGGATCCCAGCGCGTGACACGCGGCAGCTTCGCATCGAGGCCGAAACTCAGCACCGGCATCCACGCGAACACTTTCACGTGCGCCCGAGTCCGCAGTTGCCAGGCAACGCGATCAAAGATGTCGGCGCGCACCGGCAGGTGACGGTTGGGGAAGTACAGCGAGTGCACCAGTCCGTCGCCCTTCGGATCGGCGAAGGCCTGCAGGAACACGGTGTTAGCGCCCATGTCGGCCATGCGCTGGATCAGCTTGCCGAGGTTGATTTCCTGTTGCGCCGGATCCGGATCGTAGACGTTATCCAGATCGACATGCACCACACGCATGGTGAAATCCGACTGCGCCGCGACGATGCTGTTGGCGAAATGCTCGCCATCAGGATCGGAGGCGACCAAAAAGCGCGGGCTGCTCATCAGGTTGTCGAGGGCGTCCAGACCGTCATCCAGCGTCAGGGCCATCTCGTAGCCCTGCTCGCCGACCACGGTCAGGGATGTGCCGTCAGCCGTACCGTACGGCCAGACCCAGATGCGCGGTTTCTTGCCGGTGACCTTGCGGATCTTTTCCGAAATGGTCGCGACGTCATTGCGGATTCGGGCGCGGAAATCCTCTTCGGACTCATAGCGTTTGGTGACTGGATCGTAACGGCGGGTTGCCGCCGCCGGCTGCATGTTGCCTTGCGGGTTGGCGAGGATGCCTTTGTGGCTGGCGTCGGTGTGCGCGGCGATTTCCACCAGACCCGACTGCGAGATTTCCCGCACCTGATCCCAGGCCAGGAAGTCGGAGCGTGCGCGGGGTGCGCCGGCAAAATCCACCGGTTGATTGAGCGGCGTGTCGATCCAGGTGCCGACCGGCGCCAGCAAGGCGTGCCAGTTGTAGGCGCGCAGCACCGGTAGCACGCGGGTATAGAAGCTTGAGTAACCGTCGTCGAAGCTGAGCAGGATCGCCTTTGCCGGCAATTCCGGGCCGCCCTTGCGCGCGGCCATGATCTGATCGACGGTGACCGGCTGGTAGCCGTTCTCGCGCAGCCAGGCCAACTGTTCGATCATGCGCTCGGTGCGCACGGCCACCACGGCCTGATCGGGGTCGCGATCTTCGACGTCGTGATAGGCGATGCCCAGCACATGGTTTTTCGGCCAGGGTTTTTCACTGGCCGCCACCGGACGTTGCGACGGCGGCGCGAAGGCCGGGGCTTGCTGGGCGCAGGCGCTGATCAGCAGCACTCCCAGCAGAAGGATGAAACGCGTCATCAAAGGCATCTTCAAACTCTTCTAGAAGCGGAAAGTGAGGTCGACGAGCAGACGCAGATCGGTCTCCCGATCACCGTCGTAGGGCCGGTTGATCACACTGAACAAGCCGCCCACCTCGAACACGTCGTTCCAGGCATAACGCTGGCCGTAGCCGAGCATCGCCATGCCGCCGGTGCCGTGGTCACGCTGGCTGTAGGTACCCGCACCGGCCTGGAATTGCTGGCTCCAGGAGGTTTCGTAGCGGTGGTAAAGCACATGGTTGACGTTGACCGTCGGCATGACGCTGAAGTCCGACTTCGGGTTGAAGTACGGCACATCCTCGGAATTGGAGTTGTGGCTGGTGCCGACCTCCAGACCGGCATCGACCTGTACGTTCGGCGCGCTGTAGACGCCCTCGCGCCCGGTGAGCAAGGCCTCGACGCGGTTGTTGCCATCACTGAAGTGCGACGGGCTGACCGACAGGCGCCACTCGCGGCTCTCGTTGGCGCGCCAGCGGATGAACGCGTTGCCGCCGTTGGCCTTGATGTCGCTGTTGAGCGCACGCAACGGCGTCTCGGCCGACAGGTAGGCGAAGCTGCCGCCGTACTGCCAGTGGTCGTTGATGTCGCGGGCAATCGCGATGCGTGCGCCCTGTTTGGCGCCGTAACCGTAATCGTGATTGGAAACTTCGGCTTCCAGGCTCATGTCACGGGTGCGCCGTTCCAGGCCCACGCGCTGGAAACGGTCGGTACCGGTGCCTTCGGCGAAGTCGCCGGTGGCATACCCGGCTCCGACGAACACCCGCCAGTCTTCATCGATCGGCGGGCTGTACAGGGTGCTCTGGATGCCGAAATCGCGGCTGCCACTGACCGCGCCCGCACCACCGCTGCCGCCGCCTCCGTTGGCCTTGCCGCCGTAGGCTTCGACACGCAGTTCGGACATGTCGTGCACTTCACGCTCACGGGCCGCGCGCTGCACCTGACGGTTGTCGGGAAAACGCGCGACCACGTCATCGGTCAGCGCATCCATTTGCCGCCATTCCTGCAGGGTCATCGCGGTGCGCGCCTGAGCCAGTTCCAGGCCCATGTCGCGCGGGGCCATGCTTTCGGTTTCCTTGAGCTGGTTTTCCGCGCGGCGTGGCCATTGTCGGGCCAGATACAGATCGGCCTGGGCCAGACGCAAACCGAGGTTGCCCGGGGCCTGATCGACCAGGGTTTGCAGACGTTCCTCCCCGTGTGGCAGATCGGAACCGTAGGTACCGGCCTGCGCCGCGAGCTGCTGGGCGTCCATCCATTCGTCGTTGGGGTTGCCGATCGGCAAGCCCTTGAGTTCGACGCGCGGCTTCTGGGTCTTGGCCAGGTCCTCGGCGACTTTGCGCGCTTCATCGGCGCGGTCACTTTCCAGCAGCGAGTAGTACAACGCGGTGGTGTCTTCGAGACGATCACCGACATCGGCGTCCGGCGCCGACAGCACCTGGCGATACAGGTCAGTGGAGACTTCCGGCTGGCGCTGATCCAGATACGACGCCGCCACCCAGCGCATGGCGTAGGTCGGAATCTTCACGCCTTCGCTTTGCAGCTTCTGATATTCATTGATCACGTCGGCGGTGCGCGCCCGCGCCTTGAGTGCGCCCATGCGGTCGATGCGCCAGCGAATCACGTCATCGTGGGCGCTGGCGTCCGGGGTCCAGTTGGCGAGCAATTTGTCGTAATCGGCCAGCGCGCGGTCGGCGATCACATAGCGTTCTTTTTCGCTGCGGGTGGCGAGTTCGGCCAGACGCACGCGTTCGGCAGCCAGATCACCTTCGAGGCGACGCAGGGTGACCGGGTCGATCAGCCCCGGACGTTGATTGGCCAGACGCAGCGCCGGTTCCGGCAGCCGCGCCTTTTGCAGGGCGACCACGTATTCACGGGCGACTTCCGGCTTGGTGCCGGCACGCATGAACGCCTGATCGTATTCAAACAATGCGTCGTACTGCTTGCCGGCGCGGGTCAGGGCATAGCCCAGTGCGAGACGGCGTGAGGGATCGTCGGGTTTGGCGGCAACCAGAGCCTTGGCGCGGGTCACGGCTTCGTCGGGTTTGCCCGCGTCAGCCTGGGTCAGCGCCAGCCCCAGTTGCAGGTCAGCGTTGTCCGGCTCCAGCGCCAGGGCCTTGTTGTAGACCTGGGTCGCCTGCTCCCAACGCTTGAGGTTGCGATAGGCGCGTGCGGTGGCGGTCAGTGCCTGCACCGGCAGCACCCGGTCACGGCCCTGGGTCTCATAGACCTGCACCACCTCGGCATCGAGGCCGGCCCAACTGGCGATTTGCAGGTGATCGCTGATCTGGCCGGTGGTCGATTGCCCCGGTGGCACCTGGCGCAGCACGTTCAGCGCAGGCGTGGTCTGCCCGGCACGGGCATCACGCACCATCTGATCATAGGCCGTATCGGCAAACGCCAGTGCCGGCCAGAGCAACTGGCTGCACAGCGCAACGCGAAACAACGGGCGTAAACCACGATGTAAAACAGGAACATCTATACGCGGCATTCGTCAGCATCCTTACATGGCCAGCCGGGTCGCAATGCCCCCCTTGCCCATTCGTAACGGAGACCGAGTCAAAAGAGACCCAGCCAAGCTTAGTCAGGCAGTCTTGCATGCAAGCGTAGTCGAATATCCAGAACGCAATAATTGTTCAGAATCGCGGCGCCGGCTCAGACGAAAACCCGCACACCAGACAGCAAAACGCCCGGCGTCTGTGGATCAGAGGCCGGGCGTTGTTATTTAGAACGCAGGATTACTGCACTTGCGTGACGCCAGCGAACTTGCTCATCAGGAAGCCGACGAACTGCTCAACGGTCATCTTCTGGCCGTTGAACTCCACCTGATTGGCAGCGTAATGCAGCTTGGTCACGACATTGGTGCCATCGACGGTCGCCAACTGCGAACCGACGGCCATGCCGGAGAACATGTCGGCACCGGCGCTGGCCTGGTCGACGATGGCTTTGGCGTCAGTCTGACCGTCGAGCTGCGCTTGCACGCTGAGCAGATCGATCAGCATCGGCTTGGACACCTGAATGTTCAGGTCCAGCAGCGCGACCAACTGTTTACCCAGTTGATCCGGCGGCAGATCCATCGACTGTGGCTTGGTCAGATCAATCACCAGGCTGGCGCGGCTTTCACCGTTGGCGGTTTTCAGCGACAGGTTTTCCAGCGCGATCTGTGGACTGGCGGCCAGCAGTTTCTGCAGGTCAGCCTTGACCTGTGCCGACTCGGCTTCGGTCAGGTTCAGTTCCGGTGCCGGCAGGCCGGCTTCGGCAGCGGCCGCCGCTTCCTTCTCGTACGGCTGCAATTTGGTCTGGTAGATCTGCATCAGCGACATGGTCGACGGGATGTCGAGGTTCTTCAGGCTCATGGCCATGTTGGCCGAACCGATTTTCTTGTCGTTGAGGGTGACTTCACCCACCTTGTAATCAGCGCGGCCCGAGGCATTGCTGCCGCTCTCTTCGGTGAGGTTCTTCATTTCGAAGTTCTTCACGCCGAGTACCGACTGCTTGGGACCGAAAGTGGTTTTGCTGTTGGTCAGCTCCAGGGTGTTTTCCCCGGTGTAGTAGCCGTAGCTGCTCTTGGTAAGGTTGCTGGCCAGGGTCAGACCGTTGAGTTCGACCTGCACCGGCGCCTGATCCTGCGACACGGTGACCAGTTTCAGGTTGTCCATGTAGCCGTCAGCCTTGACCTTCTGCGCCTGGGCACTGGCGGAGATGTTCATGGTCAGGCCGGAGAATTTCAGGCTCGACTGCTCGTCCAGCGCGGTTTCCAGCGGCAGCAACTCGAGGCTGCTGGTGGTGGATTCGTCGTAGCCGATGTTGGTCACGCCCTTGAGCGGCGCGGCGCCCTTGGTGGCGGCGAACCATTTTTCGGTGGCCGGGCTCTTTTCCAGCTCGTAATTGCTGGTGGCCATGACCGGCAGCCACTTCAGCGACACCAGGCGCGAGAACGGCAGCGGGCCGTGCTCGATGTGGTCGACGAACAGCAACTCGACCGGCTGGTCGCCGAACATCTCGCCCTCGCCCTTGAGGCGGTAGTGCGCGGTGCTGGTGAAGGTGTGACGCTCCAGCGACACCAGCTCCAGCGACGCGGTGCCATTGGAGCCGGCCATCGCGGTCTGCAGCTCTTTGTTGGCGTTGCTGACGGCGTTGTTCAGTACGCCTTCAATCTTGGTCCCGGTGTACCAGGCCCCGCCGGCGCTGATCGCACCGATGGCAACAACAATCCCGAGAAGCACGCCTGCTGATTTATTCATGAATGACCTGATCAATGTCCGTGGCTGTAAGTGTCGTCGTCTTCCCTGAACCCGTGACCGGGTCGCGGCTCGACTCCGCTGAAATTAGCGGTGGAGATTAGCACTGGCAGCGCGAGGCGGCCCAATGTTTAAAGGTTAAAGAGTGTCTATGGGGAGTGTGGACAGCTGACAGGCGGGGAGAGTTGCAGTGTTTTTGAGGACGCTATCGCGAGCAGGCTCACTCCTACAATTGAAATGCGTTCCCCTGTAGGAGTGAGCCTGCTCGCGATAGGGCCACTGGATTCCCAGAAGCTCAGGAATACTGAACCTCGATCTCATCGAGTTGATGATCGAAGCTCTTCAACCGCGCCGTCCAGGTATACACCAGCACTTCAAAGTCGCGATCGATCACCGCCCCGCCCGGCCCATCCGCCCGGGGGTCACAGAAATCCAGCTGATAGCGCTCACGGGCCATGGCCGTGGCGACATCCGACAGCTCGCGGGCATTGTTGAGCCAGTGCCAGCCTTCGTCGGCAATCTGCTTGTCGAGTTCCAGGCACTGTTTTTTCAAGGCTTCGAGGCTTTTTTCCAGCGGGGTGCCGGTGAGTTCGCCCATGACTTCGGCGAAGGTGCGTCCCGGTTGCCAGTAGCTGCCCCAGAAGTAGCGGTCGAACACGGTTTCGACCCGACGCAGGGCGACTTTGGTGTCCCAGATCAGCACCAGGGTCTTGCCTTGTTCAAGTTGTCTTTTCTTGACCCGCTGCACCTGGATCGACGCCCAGGCCACCACCACGATTGCCATCACCGCGATCAACGCGGTGGCGCTGTCGAGGAAGACCATGGCCTTGTCGATCTGATGGGCCAGCATGATGCCGTAGAAATAGGTGGCCGATAGCAGCACCAGCGCTACAAGGGCGCACCAGAAGCCGAGAGCGTAAGGGTTTTTCATTATTGGTTTCCCCTAGACCAGCGCTAGCAATGTGCGCTGAAAGGGTGCGTTGCACGTGGCACCCCTTCAACACTTCAAAGCATAGCAACGGCTTCAGGGTTTGCTGGCGCTCGAGGCTTGCGTTCGTCCGCTTTCCCAACCGCCACCGAGGGCGAGGAACAAATCGATCTGGCTCATGGCGACCTGGGTGTTGGCGGCGGCCAGTTGCGCGGTGACGTCGGTGTAGGTGCGGGTCGCCTGCAGGTCGGCGAGGAACGACTCGCGCCCGGCCTGGAAGAAGCGGTGGGTCTGGTCCGCCGCCAGTTTCGCCGACTGCTCGGCATCGGCCAGGGCGTCGCGGCGTTGCAGCAGCGCGCTGTATTGGGCCAGACCGGTCTGGGTTTCGCGGATGGCGTTGAGCACCACGCCGTCGAAATGCGCCAGTGCGGCCTGGGTGTTGGCCTCGGCTTCACGGATCCGCGCACGGGCGCCGTTGGTCGGCACCTTCCAGCTCAACGACGGGCCGAAGCCCCAGCGGTTGGTCGACGGATCGCCCAAGTCGTCAATAAGACCGACGGTGCCGATGGTCGCGCCGATGCTGATGTCCGGGTACAGCTCGCCCGTAGCGACGCCGATGCCCGCTGTCGAGGCCGCCAAGCGACGTTCCGCCTGACGGATATCGGGACGACGCTTGAGCAGCGCCGCACCGTCGCCCACCGGCACCAGTTGGGCAATTTTCGGCAGTTCGGCACAAGTGGCGGTACCGGCCGGCAATTGCTCGACCGGTTTCGCCAGCAACATCGACAGGCGGAACAACCCCGCCTGACGCGCCGCTTCGTAGCGCGGCATGTCGGCGCGCAACGACTTGAATTGGGTTTGCGAACGAGTGACCTGGGTTTCATCGCCACGCCCGGCATCGCGCAGGCGCTGGATCAGGGTCGTGCCTTGCGATTGCAGGTCAAGGGAGTGCTGGGCGATTTGCCGTTCTTCGTTCGCCGCACACACCTGGGTGTAGGCGCGCACCACGTCCGCCACCAGGGTGATGCGCGCGGTGTCGGCGGCCGCTTGCGTTGCATCGGCGTTGGCTTTTGCCGCTTCGATGCCGCGTTGCAGCGTGCCCCACAGGTCGAACTGATAAGACGCACTGATGCCAATATCGCCGACGTTGTCGACCGGGACTTTTTCCGGCAGCAAAAACGCCTGCCCGGATTCCTGCAAACGCTGCGCGCCCATCTTCACGCCTGCGCTCCAGCCACCCGCCGCTTCGGCCTCATCGACTTGCGCGCGCGCCCGTTGAAGGTTCGCCGCCGCCACGCGCAAGTCGGTATTCGACGCCATGGCCTGCTGCACCAGTTGATCCAGTCGCGGATCCTTATACAGCCGCCACCAGTCCGCCGGCACCGGCGCCGACACCACTGGTTTGCCGTCCACCGCCAGCTCGCCCTGAAAATCCTTGCGCTGCACCGCCGCATCAGCGGGCAGGTGATAGTCCGGCCCGACCATCTGACAGGCCGAGAGCATCACGCCCAACCCGGCGATCATCAGGGCCTTGTTCATTGCGCGGGCTCCTGCGTTTTATCGTCGATGATCGACACGGTGGCGGTACGTCCGGCGATCATGCGGAAATCTTCCGGCACATCGTCAAAGGCGATGCGCACCGGAATCCGCTGCGCCAGGCGCACCCAGCTGAACGCCGGGTTGACGTTGGGCAGCAGGTTATTGCCGCTGGTGCGGTCGCGGTCTTCGATACCGGCGACGATGCTTTCGACATGTCCGCGCAGTTTGGCTTTATCGCCGATCACGCGGATATCCACCGACTGACCGACATGAATGCCGTCGAGTTTGGTTTCTTCGAAATAGCCGTCGATGTGGAACGAGTTGCTGTCGACCACCGACAACACCGGACGCCCGGCGGTGACGAATTCCTGCACACGCGGCGCGCGGTCGTTGACGTAGCCGTCCACCGGGCTGCGGATCACCGAACGGTCGAGGTTGAGCTGCGCGCTGTCCACCGTCACCAGCGCTTCGGCCAGCGCCGATTGCGCCCGGGCGACTTTCGACTGGCTTTCTTCCAGCTGTTCGGCCGGCACCAGATTGCCCAGGCCACGGTTACGCTTGGCTTCGCGCTGGGCTTGAGCCAGGGTTTCCTCGCGATCGGCAACCGCCGCTTTAGCCTGACGCAGGGCCAGTTTGAAGCGGTCCTGATCGATGCTGAACAGCACTTGACCGCGCTTGATCAACTGGTTGTCCTTGACCTCGACCTGCTGGATCAGCCCGGACACGTCCGGAGCGATCTGGATGATGTCGGCACGGATGTGGCCGTCACGGGTCCACGGCGCGAACATGTAATACATCACCATGCGCCAGACGAGGACAACGGCAAAAGTCACGATCAGCAGGGTCAGTACCACGCGACCGATAGTCAGAAACGGTTTTTTCATGTCATCAGGTATCGACTGAGTGAGTCCACGCCGTACAGCATCACGGCGTAGAGGGCCACGTTGAACAATGCCCGGTGCCAGACCAGACGGTAAAAGTGCAGGCGCGTGAGCACGCCATGCACCAGCAAAAACAACACATAGGTGATGCCCATCAGCACCAGCAGGGTCGGCAGGAAAATCCCGCTGATATCCAGATCACCAATCATAGGGGCGCTCCATCGGGCAGCGGTTCTTCGGCATCGCTGGTGCTGACGAATTCCACGCCGGGCAGCAGCGCCAGGCGCAAACCGCTCAAGGCATGCAACAGGTTTAGCCGGGTTTCTTCGTCGCCGTGGCCTTTGAGCGCGCGGCGCGCACGGTCCATGGTCATCAATAAGGGACTCGGCGCAGGCAAGCGTTCGCCGGCCTTCAGACACGCGCGGAAATACTCGCCGACCTCAGCCACCACTTGCTGCAGCAGGGCCTTCGGCGCGCCGCTGACACGTGGCGTGTAAGCCAGCAGATCGAGCAGGTTCAGGCCGACGCGCACTTCACGCATGGCAATCCCGGTGTCTTGGCCGGTCATGGCCAGACGCGGCAAGTGCTGCATCAGACGATCGAGCAACTGCACGCCCAGATGCCGGTGTTCGGCAAGGTTGGCCGGCTCGGTCATGCGCACGATGTCTTTCCAGCTGAAGCGGGTCAGACGTTTGGCGGCCAGCTCGACGCCGAACGGGCGGGCGATCAGGGTCCAGATGAACGCGAACAACAGGCCCAGAGGGCCGGCCAGGTTGGAGTTCACAAAGGCGAAGAAGTCCGCGTCGTAAGCGCCCTGAATGCTGATGAACGACGAGGTGTTGACCAGCGTCAGGAGCATGCCGAGGAAGAACCGTGGCTGCACCGTCAGGGTGCCGACACAGATGAACGGAACCGCAAACGCCAGTACCAGCATCGGGAAATCGTGCAGGTTCGGCAGAATCAGAAACAGGTAAAGGCTGGCGAACAGCACCGACATCCCGGTCCAGAAAAAGAACCGGTAGATCTGCGGTGCCGGGTCGTCCATCGAGGCGAAGAAACTGCACGCTACCGCCGCCAGAATCACCGCGCTGCCACCGTCCGGCCAGCCGAGCAGAATCCACAGCACCGAAGCGACGATGATCGCCAGAACGGTCGAGGCCACCGAATACAGCATCATCCCGCGGTCGAGAAATGGCGTCAGCCGCCCGAGGCGCCAGTGCCGGTACACCGCACGCCAGCTGTCCTGGCGCTCGCAGAGAATCGCGTCCTGCAAACTGCGGCAGTCCTGCCACAGATCGATGAATTCGCCGAGGCGATAAATCGCGTTGGAGAACAGCAATTGCTTGCGATCTTCCAGCGCCTCGCAGCTTGGCTGCAAGGCCTGAAGTTGATCCTTGAGCGCCTGCCACCGTTCGAGATCGGCGTCGTTATGGCCGAGCCATTGCTGGGTCGCGGTCAACAGCGGGGCAAACTTTTCCACAAGTTCCGGTGTGCGCCGTTCAAGCGCGTAGAGCGAATCTTCCAGAGCGTCGATCACCGGCAGCAGGTGGATCATCCGCCCGCGCAGTTCCTTGGTGTTGCGCACGGTTTGCGGCCGGGCGCCTTCGTGGGGCAACTGGCCGATCATCAATTCGAGGCTGTTGAAATTGGCGACCATGGCCATGCGCAGCGCGGCGATCTGTTCAGGCTGCACGTCGCGGCTGAGAAACTTCAGGCTGTAGGTGGTGGCGTCAGCGAACCACTTGCCCACCGCGTCGTTGAACACCGGCGCCAAGCGACGCGGCCAGAACATCGCGCCGACCACCGCCGCCACAGCGATGCCGAGAAAAATCTCTTCGGTGCGCGCCTCCGCCACGTCCCACACCGCCAGCGGGTTATCCACGGTCGGCAAGGCAATCAGCGGCAAGGTGTAGCCGGCCAGCATCAGTGCGTAGTTATTGGCGGTACGCAGGTGCAGCGACAGGAACAGCAAAATCCCCGTCCACAAGGCAATCACCACCACCAGCACATACGGACTCTGCACGAACATCGGCACGAACAGCACTGCCGCCGCCGCTCCGAGAAAAGTGCCGATGGCGCGGTACAGCGCCTTGGAGCTGGTCGGCCCGAGAAACGGGCTGGAGACAATGTACACCGTGGCCATCGCCCAATACGGACGCGGCATTTGCATGAGCAAGGCGATGTACAGCGCAATCATCGACGCTGCAAAGGTACGGACCCCGTAGAACCAGTCACGGGCAGGCGGGATGCCAGAGAAAAAACCGTTCAAGAATTGATCACCACAGGCGGATTGGCCGCCTCAAAAGCTCGCAGTACCCGAAGCGTAGCTTCCAGATCACTCTGGTCGATGCCTTCGAGCACTTCATGACGCAGACGCACCAGTTCGATCTCCACCGCTTGCACCAGTTCACGGCCGGTGTCGGTCAGGCTCAGGCACTTGGCCCGACGATCCTGCGCATCTTCGGTGCGGCAGACGTAGCCGGCGTGGCACAACTGATCGAGCAGGCGCACCAGCGACGGACTCTCCATCCCGGCCGCCTGCGCCACCTGCACCTGACGCACACCCTCGCCCAGCCGTCCGATCATCAACAACGGCACGGCGCAGGCTTCGGAGATTCCATAGTTGACCAGCGTGGTCTGGCAGATCTTCCGCCAATGCCTGGCGGCCACCACCATGGCACTGCTGATGTTCATCTGAAGAGCGTCGAGGGAATTCGGCACGGGAAAATGCACACTGTTAGTTTGCTAACTATCAATATCGCATTGGCGGGGAATTTCAGTCAAGTTTTGAAACAAATCTGCCCGTTGGTCGTGCGCACCGTAAACAGATGTGGCCGTTCGCAAAATAATGGTTATCCCTCCCGCCCATTGCGCAACAACACATTCAACTGATCCACCACCTCCGCCCAATCCGCATCATCAAGAATCTCGCCGCGCAAAAAATCCGCCTGGCTTTTGCTCCAGAAAAACGCGTCTGCGAGGTGCAATTCGGGTTTGAGTGGTGAATGGGTGGCGATGAATTGCTCGATGCCAGTCGGGTCGCTGTCCAGTCCCAGTTGCTTGAACAGGGATGGGAGGCTGTGGGTGGGCTGCTCCATGGAGGACTCCTTAAGGAATGCGGTGGATGGGCGATTATTCGCGAGCAAGCCCGCTCCCACAGGGGATTGCGGTCAACCTGTGGGAGCGGGCTTGCTCGCGAAGGCGTCAGTGGCCGCACCACAAAACCTAATGACTCAACTCCTGCACCTGCGCATGCGGCACCATTTTCAGAAACTCGGGCATGCTCATGTGCAGCAGGTAGTTGTGGTTGCCGGCTTCCAGGTAAATGTCTTTCTGCCGAGTCAGCAGCGGGTCGATGACCATGTCCAGGCCATAGGAATCACCCAGTGGCGGCACCGCGCCGCGTTCGCAGTCATCGAAGATATGCGCCAGATTGCTCTCGCGAGTGATCTGCCATTCACCGCTGCTGCGCACTTTGCTCAAATCCAGGTGCCGGCTGGCGGGCAGCACGGCCATCAGGTAATGCCCGTGATGGTCGTCGAGAATGACCGACTTGGCCACGCGTTCGGCGGGCACCCCGGAAACCCGTGCGGTTTCCAGACTGCTGGCCGAGTGGCGGTGGGCCACGATGTCATATTCGCAATGCGCCCGGTTCAGGCTGCTCTGCACTTTTTTTGCCATACGCATGCTGCACCTCGGTGTCCCGCTGAACGTTGTGCCTGTTCTGCTGAGTCTAGTTCGGCCAGTTGCTGATGAAGGGAAATCCGCTCATTGGACACATCCGCTTATTGATCAAAATTCATACGACGTCAGGCTCAACTAGACTTAAGGAAACACCCCCATGACTCTCCCGGAGGGTCACGTGAACAGCCGATGTTGCACGTTTTTCCTGATACTGCTGGCCAGCGGCTCGGCCCTCGCGGCTGATGTCCTGCCGACGGCGGTCAATCCGCTCGGCCTGTGGCTGATCACCCTTGGCATTGCCTTTCTGATCGCCGAAGCAGCGCTGCCCAACTACGGGGTGATCGGCCTCGGCGGGATCATCATGTTCGTCATCGGCGCGCTGATTCTGGGCAACGCCGAGTTGCCGGTGCCGATGATCATCGGCCTCGGCCTGCTCAGCGCCCTGCTGCTGATCGCATTGATCGTCCGCGCCTTGAAAACCCGCCCGCGCCACGCCGTCAGCGGCGATGCCGGGCTGGTCGGCAGCGTGACGGCGGTGACCACCGTGCAAGCGCAAAACGCCCACAACGGTTGGGTGCAATTGCAGGGTGAACACTGGCAAGTGCACAGCACGACACCGCTGCACACCGGACAATCGGTACGCGTGGTCGGGCGTAAAGGCTTACTGCTGAAAGTCGCCGCGACTGATGCGGTGCGACACGGAGAGTGATCATGGGTCTGCAAATCGGTTTCGTTGCACTGCTGCTGTTGGTGATCGCCCTCGCCGGGTCGACCTTCCGCATCCTGCGTGAGTACGAGCGCGGCGTGGTGTTCCAGCTCGGACGCTTCTGGCAGGTCAAGGGCCCGGGGCTGATCCTGCTGATTCCGGTGGTGCAGCAAATGGTCCGGGTCGACCTGCGCACCGTGGTCCTCGACGTGCCGCCACAGGATGTGATCACCCGCGACAACGTCTCGGTGAAGGTCAACGCGGTGCTGTACTTCCGCGTGCTCGATCCGCAGAAGGCGATCATTCAGGTCGAAGATTTTCTTTCGGCCACCAGCCAACTGGCGCAGACCACCCTGCGCGCAGTGCTCGGCAAACATGAGCTGGATGAACTGCTGGCCGAGCGCGAGCAGTTGAACATCGACATCCAGCAGGTGCTCGACGCCCAGACCGATGCCTGGGGCATCAAGGTCGCCAACGTCGAGATCAAGCACGTCGACCTCAACGAATCGATGGTGCGTGCGATTGCCAAACAGGCCGAAGCCGAACGCGAACGCCGGGCCAAGGTGATCCACGCCGAAGGCGAACTGCAGGCCTCGGAAAAACTCATGCAAGCCGCCGAAATGCTCGGCCGCCAGCCCGGTGCCATGCAATTGCGTTACATGCAGACGCTGAGTTCGATTGCCGGTGACAAGAGCTCGACGATTGTCTTTCCGTTGCCGATCGAGTTGCTCAAGGGGATGGCGGATCTGTCGGGAAAAACCTGACAGCAAAAGATCGCAGCAACTCAAGATTCACAAAGGCATCCTGGGCACATTGCCGAACCCGTTCGCGCAACCACGGCGAAGCCTCGCGGCGCTTGTCTTCGCCATCAGCGACAAAACGCTGGGACGGCTGCTTGGCGTGCTGCACCGTCGCCGCCAACACCTGCTGCCGCTGCTCGGCATTCAAGCGGAAAAAATTCGCCAATCGGCCGGCCATGGCCTCGGGCAATTCGCTGTAGTTCACCAGCAGTCCATCACCCTCACGGCAGTGCAGATAAGCCGACGCCAGCAAGCGACCAAGCCGTCGTGCGATGAAGTCTTCACTGCCGGTAAACGGCAAACCATCGTCGAGCACACAGTTCCCAAGCATCCCCGGCACCATGTGCATCCCCGGACGGCGCACGTGCGACACGGCGATTTCCAGCGGATCGCGGTACACGAACAACCATGGCGTATCGGGAAAGCATGCCTGCAACAGCGGCCACTCGCCGATGTTCCAGGCGTCGAGCTTGATCACCAGTCGCTGCTCGACACCGCGTCGACGTTGACCGTAGGCCGAGAGCAATCCACGGATCGCTGCACGCCGCTCGACTTCGGGCAGCTCACCTCGCAAAAGCGCATCAAGCGGCGGTGGCTCCGAGACCACAATATGGTCATCGAGCCGCGCGAGCATCTGGCTGATCAACGTCGAACCGCAACGCGAGGCGTGCAGGATAAAGGCACTCGGCGCCAACCCCGGGCTTTGCGCTTGCCACTCGGTCAGCACCGACAGCGATGTCTGCCGGCGAAAAGCCTGATTGAACGGCAACCGCAGCGCCTCTTCGACGGCGTCACGAAAAAAAGGCTGATGCAGTGGCGTTTCACCAAACCAGCACCAGTCGACTTGCCACTGCCCCGCCAGCGGCCAGATCCGGATCGGCAACCAACCGTGCAGATTCAGCCGCTCCATTGTTCGTTCCATTGCCGACGACCGCTGCGCATCGCGGCGCGCAGTTCTTCGCGGGAGAATGGCAAGCCGTGTTTGGCGGCCAGCTCCAGAGTGCGCTCGATGAACGACTCAGGCTCCGCCATGTGCTGCAGAGTCGCCGCCAACGCTGCGTCACCTGCAACCAGTCGCTGGAATTGCTGTAACGCCGAATCAGCCGGTTGCGTTGCAGGAGTGTCGCGCAAACCTTCGGCGATCTTCTGCGTGAGCCAGGCCCCGGGCCGGCAGTCGAGCACCAGATGAATCCGCGCGCAGGTATCGAAATTATCCACCCGATGCGCACGAGCAAGATCGAGAAACCAGCACTCCCCCGCCGCCATCGGCACCCGTTGACCATCGAGCCAGAAATCCACTGCAGGTGGGCTGAGCAACGGAATATGCAGGCGCAGATCGGTATCCGGCCCTTCCAGGTCGTAATCACGATGCTCGTGAATTCGCCCGCCCGGCCCCAGTCGCAACAAGCGCGCACAGACGATATCCAGCGTCAGACCGCGCAGCCCCAACCGCCAGCGTTCATCGCACAGCCAAGGCGTGCGCTGCAGCGTTTCTCCGCGCCCGGGCGATAACTCGGTCAGCGCATCGGCGGCCGAAATCAGTGCCACACCGCTCCAGTCGCCCGTGAAGTAATCCGTGTTGAAGTGGCCATGCCATGCATCTTCGGCAATCGCCTGCAGCGCCTGCAACAGCAGCGGCAAGTCCACCGCCACCGGCAGACGCGAACAGACCGGGCGGCTCATGCTTTGGGCAACACCGCGCATTCGCCAAGCCAGGTCAGCAGCCGATCCAGACAGGCCTCCACAGTCTGCACGCCGGTGTCGAGCACCAGCGAGGGCTGCGCGGGCGGCTCGTACGGTGCCGAAACCCCGGTGAAACCGGCCATTTCGCCACGCCGTGCGCGGGCGTAATGCCCCTTCGGATCACGCTGCTCGCACACCGCCAACGACGCGCTGCACCAGACCTCGCGATAGTCCGCAGCCAAACGCCGAGCGAACACTTCGCGCAGCTCCAGCAACGGCGCGATCATCGCCAGAATCACGATCTGCCCGTTCTCCACCAGCAGCGCTGCCAGCTCGCTGGCACGGCGAATGTTCTCCAGGCGATCGGCGTCGCTGAACCCCAGATCGCGGTTGAGCCCGACCCGCAAGCCGTCGCCATCGAGCACCACGCTGTGCAATCCACGGGCGAATAGCTCGGCGTGCAACGCCTGAGCCAGCGTCGATTTGCCCGCCGCCGGCAGGCCAGTCAACAAAATCGCCGCACCGCGATGGCCGTTGCGGGCTTCGCGTTGCGAGCGGCTGACGCTGGCGACAGGCGCCAGCAGATTATCGGGCAGCGGCATGCGCCACCACAGGCACCGAGATATCCCCCGACGCCCACGCGGACTCGCGGTTGGCCAACGCCGTGGCGATCGACTGCACTTCGGTGGACTGCACCTGATCCGGCAGCGGGTCGAGACCAGCGCTGGCGAAGATCTGTCCATAGGCGTTGCGCAGATCGGCATACGACAAGTCACGGCGCAGGTCGGCTTGCAGGTTGTTCAGCTCGCCCTGAATCAGTTCAAGTTCACCGATACCGGCGGCCTGATGCCGATTGCGCAATTGGCCGACGATCTGCCCGTCGATGTCCGACAGTTGCTGATTGGTCTTGAACTGCCGCAGCGCCTCCTGATAGTTGGCGTTCGCCACATACAGCTGCGCCAGCACCGCGATCGACATCGCCTGCCGCCGGGCGGCGGCGACTTCCTCACCCGCCTTGGCGACGTCGATGGCCGCCGGAGCGGAAATCACGTTGAACAGGTTCCAGGTGACTTTCACGCCGTAGTCGGCCCAACCCTGTTCGACGAGGAACGAGTTGCTGTCATAATGCCCGCCGGCGGAAAACTCCAGACCCGGCAGCAGGCGCAACATCGCCTTGCGGGTTTCGGCGGCGCTGATGCGGCTCTGATAATCCTGCTCGCGCAGTTCCGGGCGGCTGGTCAGGGCTTCCTGCTCGAGTTTGGCCATGGCGACCTTGAGTTCGGGAATCTGATAACCGTCATCGGTCGCCAGCGTCAGGTTGGTGCCCAGCGGCAGGTTGATCAGCGTTGCCAATTCGGTTTTCGCCAGCGACAGGGCGCGGCGCTGTTCTTCCAGTTGCCGCGTGGCTTCGATCAGCGAACGCTGGTAACCGAGTGCCTGCACCGGGTCGCCGATGCGCTGATCGCTCAGGCTCTGGCTGTCACGCCGGGCGGTGTCGACGCGGGCCATCAGGCTGTCGATCTGCTTGAGCAACCGTTCGGCAGCCATCGCGCGCCAATAGGCTGAGCGCACGTCCTGAACGATGGTGTTGATCACCTTGCGCCGGCGTTCCTGCACGATCAGGCGCTGGTCGCCCTGCTGCTTGGCGCTGATGTAGCTGACGCCGAAGTCGAGGACGTTCCAGACCATGGTCAGGTCGGCGACATCGCGGTCGCGGTCCTGCGAGGTCGAGGGTTCCAGAGACTGAGTGCCGGTGCGCACGCTCTGGCTGCTGGAGGCGTTGACGTTGTTGCGCCCGACGTAACCGGCGTCCAGCGCCATGCGCGGCAGCATGTCGAAACTGGCGAGGTCGAGCTGCCGCTTGGCCAACGCTTCTTCCATGATTTTCAAACGGCCTTCGAGGTTGTATTTCACCGCGCGGGCCATGGCCTGATGCAGGGTCAGCGGGCCACGCAGCGGCTCCTGATCCTTGTACATGCTCTGCAGGTCGGTTTTGGCCCGCTGCTCACTGACGCTGCGTTCGATCGGTTCACTGGTCACTGCACATCCGCTGATCGCCAGCGCCAGCAGGCTGGCGCCGAACAACTTCTGACTTTTCTTCATCCCTGGATCGCCCCTAGGTGCCGCACCGTGTTGAGTAGTTGTGTGTTCAGGCCTGCATTTCGCTGATGCCGACCTGGCGCAATGCCGCTGCCAGGTCGTCGACCCGGTGCTGCTCGCTGTCCTTGAGTTGTTGCAATTGCTGCCCGAGGGTCGGCGCGCCAAATACCCCGCGCAGCCCTTGGGAAATGTCACCGGCCTTGAGCGAGTGACTGTCGAAGGCGTTCAGCGCCTCCCGCTCGGCGCCGTCGTTCTGGTGGAACAGGCTCGACAGCGTACTGCTGGCGAAGACTCCGCCATCACCGCCACCGAAACCGAGGAAGCCGTGCCCGCTGCCGTCACCGCTTCCGTCGCTGCTGCTGAATACCTGGGCGATGAAGCTCGGGCTCAGAGCACCGTGATTGATGAAAATGTCCCCCAGCGGCCGGATGCCGTCGCCCAGTACACGCTGCTCGAACAGCGGCGGGAAGGTCAGCGGCGAGCCGAGATTGCCGGTCGGTGGCGTAAACACAAACGGTTGCAACGGCACGTCCGGGGCCGGCGGCGGTGCGACCGGATCGCTGCTGCGGGACAGCGGATCGGGAATCACCCCATTGATCGGCGTGGTCGGCACCGTTGGCGGAATAACCGGCGGCACGGTATTGATCGCGTAGTTATTGGAGCTGCTGACACCGCTGCCGCTGTTGCCGGACAGGTCACTGACCCCGGCGCTGTTGACGCTGATCGCATTACTGGCGCTGTTGATGTTGGCGCCCGGGGTCAGCGTCGCGGTCCAGGTCTTGCCGCCGTCGTTGCTGCTCAGGTTCGACAGGGTGCCGTTGCCGACATTGATGTCACTGAGATCAAACCCGGTCACCGCCTCATTGAAGCTGATGGTCACCTGCGAGGTCTGGCCCACACCCAGATTCGGATTGGCAACCACCACCGTGGCGGTCGGCCGTTCGCTGTCGAGGGCGTAGTTGTTCGACACCGCCACCGTGCTGCCGGCGTTGCCCGCCAGGTCGCTGACGTTGCTGGTGTCCAGCGCAATGAAATTGCTCGGGTCGGTGACATTCGCGGTCGGCGTGAACGTCGCGGTCCAGGTCTTGCCGCCATCGCTGCTGGTCAGATTGCTCAGGTCGCCGTTGGTCACGCTCAGGTCGGACAGGTCGAAATTGCTCACCGCCTCGCTGAAGGTGAAGGTCACCGTGGTGGTCTGGCCGATGCCCAGATGCGGATTGGCGACCACGATGTCCACCGTCGGCCGGGTTGCATCGAGGATGTAGTTGTTGGAGATGGCGATACTCGCCCCAGCATTGCCGGCCAGATCCTGAACACCGGCGGTGTCGATCAGAATCAGGTTGGTCGCATCATTGACGCCGGCTGTCGGGGTGAAAGTCGCCGTCCAGGTCACGCCACCGTCGCTGCTGGTCAGGTTCGACAGCGCACCGTTGGCGACGCTGATGTCCGACAGGTCAAACCCGCTCACCGCCTCGCTGAAGGTGATGGTCACTGTGGTGGTTTCACCAATGCCCAGGCGGTTGTCGGCAACCACGATGGTGGCGGTCGGCAGCGCGGTGTCGATGGCGAAGTTGTTGGAATCGGTGGTACCGATGCCGCTGTTGCCCGACAGGTTGGCCACCCCGGCATTGTTCAGGGTGATCAGGTTGGTGGCGTCGGTGACATTGGCTGTCGGCGTGAAGGTGGCCGTCCAGGTGATACCGCCGTCGCTGCTGCTGACATTGCTCAACGTGCCGTTGGCGATGGTCAGGTCGCTGTTGTCAAAACCGCTGACCGCTTCGCTGAAGGTGATGGTCACCAGCGAGGTTTCCCCGGCCCTGAGCGACGTGTCGGCAACCACGATGGTGGCGGTCGGCACCTGAGTCTGGATCTGATAGTTGGCCGAACTGGTGGTGCCGGTGCCGGTGTTGCCGGCCAGGTCGGTGATGCCGGTGTTGTTCAGGACAATCAGGTTGGTGAGGTCGGTGATACCGATGTTCGGCGTGAACGTGGCCGTCCAGGTAATGCCGCCGTCGCTAGACGAAACATTGCTCAGGGTGCCGTTGGCGACGCTCAAATCGGAGTTGTCGAATCCGGTCACGGCCTCACTGAAGGTGATGGTCACCTGCGCGGTTTCACCGGGACGCAGATCGCTGTCGGTCATGACAATGGTCGCCGTCGGACGCTGACTGTCGACCGCATAGTTGTTGGAATCGGTGGTACCGCTGCCGACGTTGCCCGCCAGATCGGCGATGCCGGTGTTGTCCAGGGTGATCAGGTTGGTGGTGTCGGTGATCCCCGCCGCCGGCGTGAACGTCGCCGTCCAGGTGAGGCCGCCGTCGCTGCTGCTCACCGCACTCAGCGTGCCGTTGGCGATGGTCAGGTCGGCGTTGGTGAAACCGGTCACCGCTTCGCTGAAGGTGATGGTCACCAGACTGCTCTGGCCGACGCCGAGCGCGGTGTCAGCCACCACGATGGTGGCGGTCGGGCGCTGAGTGTCGATCGAGTAATTGTTGGAATCGGTGGTGCCGCTGCCGGCATTGCCCGACAGGTTCTGTACGCCGGCGTTGTCCAGGGTGATCAGGTTGGTGGCGTCGGTGATGTTGCTGGTCGGCGTGAAGGTCGCTGTCCAGGTGATGCCACCGTCGCTGCTGCTGACTGCCGACAATGTGCCGTTGGCTATCGTCAGGTCGGCATTGCTGAAACCGGTCACCGCTTCGCTGAAGGTGATGGTCACCAGTGAGGACTCGCCGATCTTCAGACTGGAGTCCGCCACGATGATGGTCGCGGTCGGCACCACGGTGTCGATGGTGTAGTTGTTGGAGTTGGTCGTGCCGCTGCCGGCGTTGCCCGCCAGGTCGGCGATACCGGTATTGGCCAGCGTGATCAGGTTGCTTGCGTCGTTGATGCCCACGTTCGGCGTGAATGTTGCCGTCCAGGTGATGCCGCCATCGCTGCTACTCACCGCCGTCAACGTGCCATTGGCGATGGTCAGGTCGGCGTTGGTGAAACCGCTCACCGCTTCGCTGAACGTGATGGTCACCAACGAGGTTTCGCCGGCCGTAAGGTTGCTGTCGGCGACCACGATGGTTGCGGTCGGGCGCTGGGTGTCAATGGCGTAGTTGTTGGAGTCGGTGGTGCCGCTACCGGCGTTGCCCGCCAGGTCGGCAATGCCGGTGTTGTCCAGGGTAATCAGGTTGGTGGTATCGGTGACGCTGGCGCTCGGAGTGAACGTCGCGGTCCAGGTGATGCCGCCGTCGCTGCTGCTGACTGCGCTCAGCGTGCCGTTGGCAATGGTCAGGTCGGCGTTGGTGAAACCGGACACCGCTTCGCTGAAAGTAATGGTCACCAGCGAGGTTTCGCCGATTTTCAGAGCGTTGTCAGCCACCACGATGGTCGCGGTCGGGCGCACGGTGTCGATGGCGTAATTGTTGGAGTCGGTGGTGCCGCTGCCGGCGTTGCCGTTCAGGTCAGCGATGCCGGTATTGTTCAGCGTGATCAGATTGGTCGCATCAGTGATGCTGGCAGTCGGCGTGAAGGTCGCCGTCCAGGTGATGCCGCCATCGCTGCTGCTGAGCGCCGACAACGTGCCATTGGCAATGGTCAGGTCGGCATTGGTGAAGCCGGTCACGGCTTCGCTGAAGGTGATGGTCACCAGCGAGGTTTCGCCGATCCGCAGGTTGTTGTCGGCCACCACGATGGTCGCGGTCGGCCGCGCAGTGTCGATGGCGTAGTTGTTGGAATTGGTGGTGCCGCTGCCGGCATTGCCGGCCAGATCGACGACCCCGGTGTTGTCCAGGGTGACCAGGTTGGTGGTGTCGGTGATGTTGGTGGTCGGGGTGAGCGTGGCGGTCCAGGTGATGCCGCCGTCGCTGCTGCTCAGACCGCTCAGGGTGCCGTTGGCCACCGTCAGGTCGGCGGTGGTGAAGCCGCTGACCGCTTCGCTGAAGGTGATGGTCACCAGCGAGGTTTCACCCGCTGCCAGATTGCTGTCGGCCACGACAATGGTCGCGGTTGGCCGCACGGTATCGATCACGTAGTTGGCCGAATCAGTCGTGCCGCTGCCGGCGTTGCCGGCGAGGTCGGCGATACCAGTGTTGTCCAGAGTGATCAGGTTGGTGGTATCGGTGATGCTGGCGGTCGGGGTGAACGTTCCGGTCCAGGTGATGCCACCGTCACTGCTGCTGACTGCTGACAGTGTGCCATTCGCGATGGTCAGGTCGGCGTTGGTGAAACCGGTGACCGCTTCGCTGAAGGTAAAGGTCACCAGCGACGTGTCGCCGATCTTCAACGCCGTGTCGGCCATCACGATGGTCACGGTCGGCCGCACGGTGTCGATCGCATAGTTGACGGAACTGGTCGTGCCGACGCCCGCCACGCCGTCGCTGATCGCATTGACCCCGGTGTTATCGAGGGTGATCAGGTTGGTGGCGTCGGTGATGTTGTTGGTCGGAGTGAAGGTCGCGGTCCAGGTCAGGCCACCGTCGCTGCTGCTGACCGCTGTCAGCGTACCGTTGGCAATGGTCAGGTCGGCGTTGGTGAAACCGGTGACCGCGCGGCTGAAGGTGATGGTCACCAGCGAGGTTTCGCCGATTTTCAACGCCGTGTCCGCCATCACGATGGTTGCGGTGGGTGGTTCCACATAAGCGGTATTGAGTGTGCCGCCATTGTTGTAGATCGCCGCGAAGGCCAACGGTACAGAGCCCGTCACGCCGCCGCCCAGTTCTGCGCCGCCGGCGCCGCTGCCGGCCGCGTTGCCGCTGATGGCGCTGAAGTTGGCGGCGGTGATCAGTACCGTGCCGCCCTGGTTCCAGATCGCACCGACACCCCGTCCGCCGTCGCCGCCGTTCAGGTTGTTGCTGCCCTGGCCGCTACCACCGCCGCCACCGCCGCCCGCACCGAGGTTGTTGCTGATGACCGAGGTGCCGACAATTTTCAGGGTGCCGGTGGAGGCGTTGTAAATGCCGCCGGCCGCATTGCCGCCGACGCCGCCCACCTTGTCCCAGCCGGAGCCGCCACCGCCGCCGCCAATCGAAATGGTGCCGTTGTTCGCGGTGCCGCCATTGCCGCCGTTGCTGTAATAGGACACGCCCACGCCGCCGGCACCGCCGACGGTGGAGCCGCCGCGGCCGCCCATGTGCGTGGCGTCGTAGCCACCGCCGTAGCCACCGACGCCACCACTGCCGGCCTGGCCGCCCAACGTCCCGGTGCCCGGCCCGGCCGTACCGCCATGGCCGCCGCCCTGACCACCGAGGCCGCCGCCACCGCCACCGCCGCCGCCGTAGTTGGCTCCCGTGACCCCCCCACCACCGCCACCACCGGCCGCCGCGTTACCGGTGACCGAAACGTTGTTCAAGGTCAGGACGCCGGCGTTGAAAATCCCCCCGCCCATGGCCCCGGTTGCGCCATAGCCGCCATTTCCGCCATTGCCCGAGACCAATCCGCGAGTAATGACCAGACCATCGAGTGTCACCGTGCTGCTGGAGGTGATTTCCACCACCCGCGTCCGGTACTGGCCATCGAGGGTGACGTCCGCCACCCCGTCGTTGTTCAGGTCGCCATCAACGGTGATGTTCTTGTTGATCAGCAATTCCGAGGTGAGCTGCACCGTCATGCCGCTGCTGAAGGTCACGATGTCGCCGTTCTGCGCCGACGCCAGCGCTGCGCGCAGCGAGCCGACCCCGGTGTTCGCATTGTTGGTGGCAGTCCAGGTGGCGAGGCCCCACTGGTACTCGCTCATCGACAGGGTCGACAGCACGTTGGCGCTCTCGATCCTGCCCGTGGCGATTTCCAGATCCCAGTCGCCGCCCACCCCGGTGCGGTTGTTCGAGGCGGCCACATCGCGGCCGGTCAATTGTGCCAGCGAGTCGACGAAACTCAGGCCGCGGTCACCTTCGGCGGTGTAGCAGCCGTAAATGAGAATGTCGCCGCCGACGTTCATGTCCTTGCCGATTTCCGCCAGCACCGCACTGCGTTGCGCGACGTTGTCCGCCGACAGATAGCTGTTGCCGAGCCACAGGTCACCGGCGTTGCCGTGAGCGATGATCTGCACCGAGCTGACACCCGAATGCTGGTCGAGGTAATCAGCGATCTGCTGCAAGCCGTCCTTGCTGGCATCGAGCTTGACCACCTGCGCGCCGGGAGCAACGCCTTTGAGCAGGCTGTCGGCATCCTTGACCCGGGCATCGACGAACACCACGCTCTGGCCCGGTACGGCGACAGGGCTGGCAGCCGGCGTGGCATCGGCCTGGCCGTGGGTGTCCTTGCTGACCGACGGATGATCGGCCGTGGGCGCCTTCGCTGCATCGGCAGTGGGGTGGCTGTCGGGCTGGGCCGCAGCGGTATCGGCCACGGTGGCCGCGACAGCGCCGTCGAACAGCATGCGCGGTTCCAGCGACATGATCAGCGGCGCAGCCAGCGTCCGTTGGCCTTCGGTTACCCGCAACTTTTGCTTGCTCCACCACATGTTGCTCACCCGGACTCGAACAGTTGTAAACGCATCAATGAAAAACGCCGCGATCAACTGATCGCGGCGTCGGACTTCATACGAATCACATTGGCAGCGCTGGCTGAGCCATCGAGCCAAAAGGACAGATCGGCGTATTGCTTGAACAGGTCCGGCGGCAGAATCGTGCGTCGGGACTGCAGGGCGACCTTGGGTTTGACCTTGTGCAGGCCGGCCACACCCAGGGCCTGGTCGAACTCCGGCGCGTCATAGGCCAGGTGTTCGAAATCGTGCTCGAACCAGGGTTCGCCAATGAAGTCGTAGACCAGCCGCAGCACCCGCTCCGGGGCCTGGGTCAACAAGTCGTAATCGACGATCAGCAGCGAATCGGCTTGCTCGCCGTAATAGGCTTCTTTGAGCGCTGCCCAGGCAAAACCAACCAGACGATTGCGCTGGGCCAGGGTTTCGCAGCGGCTGTAGACCGTGTTGCGTTCGACAGCATCGCCGAACAGCTTGGTGTTTTCATAAGGATTGGCGCGGTACAACCGTTCCAGGCTGTCCATCACCCAGGCGACGTTGCGCACGCAGGCAATGACTTTGGCTTTGGGGAACAGATCGCTGATCGCCGGCAGGCGCGAACTCCACTGCCGGTTGGTGTCGAACACCACCGGTTTGTCAGCCTTGTCGGCATAGTAGGAATCGAACAGCCCGCGCAGCAGGCGCCGGCGCATTTCGGTGTCGATCACCGCGCCGAATTCGCTGCCGGCGCCGCACTGTTCAAGGACACCGGAGAAGAGTGCGCCGACCGGACTGGTCATGCCGGCATGAAAGCGCGGGTTCTGCAGAAGAATCGCAGAAAGCAGGGTAGAGCCTGAGCGCGGCAAGCCGGAGATAAAGTGGAACTGCTGCAATCCCTTCACCCTACTTTGTAAGTCCTTTTGTCCGACGAGCGTAGTCCAACAATACCCTTTCGACTAGTAGTGTTTTGATATCAAAACAGAGCAAAACGGACTATGAAGATCTGTTTTTATCGCCAAAGAAAAGGTGAACCGTTTAAGTCATTGCATCGCTGTCCCGTTATCGGTGGTCAACGAAAAAAGTCGCGCATTCGCGCCGCCGGCATGGGTCTGATCACGCAACTGCCAGTTCTTCGGCAAGGGTCGGAACGGATCGGGCACGTCCACATCCAGATCACCGATCAACCAGACGCGAGCACTGCCCTTGGGCAGGTCGTCGAGTCGATCCAGATAGACCTCCTCAGACACCAGGGTGCCGAAACCGTAGTGATTCGGGCGCGTCGAACGACCATCGGCGGCGGGCGGGGTAAACAGGCGCACCTGAGCGTCAGTGCGGTTGTAGTAGACGTAACTGAGATACCAGAGCATGTCGCTGGTGACGATCCGGTCACCGCTGACGAAATGCCGGTTGATGTAATCGACCATGACATTGAACTGATCGTGCGGGTCGACCGTGGCGTTGGTGTTTACGCCCACCAGCTCAACCCCGACCCATGACACCAGAACCGCCACTGCCAGCACACGAGCGCGGCGGTACAACCGGTCGATGGCCAGCGCCGCCAGCATCGGCAATCCCAGCGCATAGGCTGTCAGGTAACGCTCGATGAACACCGGACTGATGAAGGACACCGCGAACACCAGCAACAACGGCACACCGGTGTAAAGCGCCAGCAAAACGCTGCCATGGTTCACGCTGCGGTCGCGGGCCACGGCCACGCCCGCCAGCGCCAGCAGAGCCAGCGGTACGCCGCAGAACAGCAGCAACGGGAGATGCTCGCCTTCATCCTGGATCAACCAGAGCCAGATCATCGACGGCAGCGAGGACAGGGTCACTGGATCTTCCCAGCCCACATCGCCACCGACCTTGAGTTCTTCCATGTGTTGCGTCAGATCAAGCAGGTTCGGCAACCACGGCAGGTAGAGCACAACGATGGCCAGATTGGCCAGCCACCAGTCCTTGCGCTGGATATGCCGCAGGCGATAGCCAGGCAGCAGGCGAATCAGTCCCAGGTACAGCCAATGGCTCAGCGCCGCCAGCACGGCGAAGTAGTGGGTATACAACGCGGCGCTCATCAGCAATGCATAGATCAGCAGATACCGGTGGCGCTGCGGGCGCCTGACCCAGCAGATCAGCACTAGTGTCGTACCGATCAGGAGCAGGCCGAGCAGCGAGTACATGCGCACTTCCTGGCTGTAGCGCACCGCCGTCGGCAGCAACGCCAGCAGCACCCCGGCAATGATCGCGGCGCGGCGGGTGGCCAGGCGATCGACCAGGCACACCCCCAGCCCGACCGTGGCGATGCCGGCCAGCGCGCTGAGGCTGCGGATCGACAGAATCGTGTCGCCGAACAACCCGATCCAGCCGTGCAGCAGCATGAAATACAACGGCGGATGCACGTCGAACGCCGCGTGCTCCCAGATACCACTCAGCGAATAGTTCGCCAGCAACAGGCTTGAGCCTTCGTCGCCCCAGATCGCGGCGGCGTTCAGGTCATAAAAACGCACCACCGTCGCCAACAACAGAATCGGTATCAGCCACTGCCGGCGAGCCCAGCGCCATAAACGCCGGACACCGGCATTCGGTGCGGCAAACGGGTCCTGGGTATCCCCCAGCGGAGTCTCGCGACGCGCTTCCATCAACCTTCCCTTACAGATTTACCGAGTAAAAACCAGCGCCATTCATTGCGCACACTGTAGGCCAGAGTCGAAGTCGACGCGCGGCCACGACGACGTCCGGCAAGTCCGCCGATCCGGGTCTACGCTACCGCTTGGCGTGACCTGCCCGCGCAAACGCAAGGCGTCAGCACAGCATCTGTGCCTGTCCTGCAACCAAGGCTAACGCGCGGCGCGCCGACCACATAACAGAAGGATGAGGAACCATGGAAGTCTTTATGGGTACGATTCAACCGTTCGCCTTCAACTTCGCCCCCAGTGGCTGGGCCTTGTGCAACGGACAAATCCTGAGCATCTCGCAATACCAGGCATTGTTCGCTTTGCTGGGCACCTTCTACGGCGGCAACGGCACGACCAATTTTCAGTTGCCTGACCTGCAAGGTCGCGTACCCGTGGCACAGGGTAACGGACAGGGGCTTACGCCGCGTGTCATCGGTCAGGTGTATGGCACGGAAAACGTCACGGCCACGATCGCCAACATGCCTAACCACACCCACGCGATGACCGGCCTTTCTGCCAACACCGCCCTGCAACTGGCTGTGCCTGCAAGCAATCCGGCGACCGTGCCGACCGCCACCAACTCGTACATCGGCGCGTCCGGCGGCGGCCCTGGCTCGGCGAACATCTATTCCGATGCCCAAGGTGCCACGCCGGTTCCCATCAAAGGCCTGACCACGACTGTCACCGGGGACATTTCCTCCACGGGCGGCAGTCAGCCGTTGCCCATCGTCAACCCCTCTCTGGTCGTCAACTTCAGCATTGCCCTGAACGGGCTGTTCCCTTCGCGCAACTGAACCACTGTCGGGGGCCTCGGGCCCCCGACCGTTTTTCTCTTCACTGGAGTCAGACCATGTTGCAAACGGTTCAGATCCAACACGTCCAGGCATTGCTGGGCCAGCAACACACGCTGTACCTGCCGGATGGCACGGCGCTGCCGATCCACATCGAGTACCTCGACGAAGTCCCCGCCGCGAAGACGCGCTACAGCGAGCGCATGCCGTTCTGCCTCGAATTCAACAGTCTGGTGCCGACCGGGTTCGTCGACGGCCTGTGCGCACTGGAACTGCCGGAACTGGGGCGAGTGGAGGATATTTTCGTGTCACGAGTGCCAGCAATGGGGCGGGATCCGCAACTGGGTTATTTCTGTATTTCCTTCAACTGAAATCCCACCTCATTGCGGATACCACACCAGCCGCTCCGCCGCCGGATTACGCTCCTCCACCGCAAAACCCAACGCCAGATAGTGTTGCCGCGCGTGGGGGTTGTTGGCCCAGACCACCGTTGCCACCGGGCAGCGAACCTGCTGCGCGGCCTTTTGCACGCCTTGCAATACCGCGCGGCCGTAACCCTTGCCCCGCGCCTGGGGGATGAAGGCGATGTATAACACGCGGATTTCATTGGGGCCGAAGTCGGTGCTCAGTGCACCGATGGCCGTGCCGAGTTTTTCCACGACGTAGTGCATGGCGTTGGGATGGTTTTCACCCACGCCCTGTTCCTGCACCTGGAATTGCTGGGCGATCACTTGCTGCACCACTTCCTGCTCGCCGTCGATCCATTGCAGATCCGGGCGCGCCGACTGATAGAGGTGGTGCAAAAACGGCTCGTCGGTGGCCCGCGCAGGTCGCACCACCAATCCGTCTGCCGTCACATCTGCGTTGCTCGCCATGTTCACGCTCCCTAGAAACCGCTTTCCCTGACCCCCAGCGCCGCCAGCCGGCGCCAGGCCACGCCGAGTACCGACTCGCCCCTGCCCTGCAACACCACCACACCGCGCAACGGCTGAACCGGGGCTGGTGGCTGATCCAGCGCTGTCAATCGCGCGCCATATTGCGCCTGTACAGGCTCGGCTCGTTGCTGTTGATCACGGCGCACGGCAATCGGCCCGTGATGATCGGAGGTCAGCGCCTCCTGATCGACATAAGCCACGCCATTGGTATCGACTTCATCCAGTTTTACGCTGATCGCCGGATGCATCGGATCATCGGCGATGAACCGCCCGGTTGCACCCGGTTTGACCCGCCACAACTCGGCCTCGGCGATATAGCCGCGCAGGCGCAAACCGTCCTCGACCACCCGCGCCAGCGCATCCTTGCTCGACAGCCAGCGCCCCGGCGTCAGATTCGGCAGCAGATCACGCACAGTGCCGGCATGGGGCGCGCGCAACAGCAGGCGCTCGCGTCGAGCGCTCAGACCACGATATTGCGCCACGGCTTCGGCGAGGCGTTGCTCGATGATACTGGCGTCGGCAGCGGTTTCGCTGCGACCGGCCTGTCGGCGCATCAGCAATTGCTGGATCTGGATTTCCCGACGGACGATGGCCTGCTGCGAATCGAGGTCCGGCGACTCCAGTTCGATCAGCACATCGCCCTGAGCGACTTTCTGGCCATCCGCGACCTTGACTGATTTGACTCGCGCCGCCACCGGCGCATGCAACGCACTGGCCCGGCCGCTCTCAAGCATCGTCGGCAGTTCCACCGCGCTGCGCCACGGCACGATCAGCACCAGCAGCAGACCAAGCACAGCCAGGCTGCTGAGCAGCACACGCGGGCCATGCGCCTGTTCGCGGCGGCTCCACCACTGGCGCCACTCATTCATGATCGGCAGGAAGATGAACCAGACCAGCTCCACCAGCATGAGGAAAATCCCCAACACCTTGAAGAACAGGTGATAGACCGCCAGCGCGATCCCGAAAAACAACGCCGCGCGCCACAACCACGAGCCATACCCCCAGATCAGCAAACGCCGTTGCATCTTCGGCGACCAAGGCTCCGGCGCCGGAGCGCCATAGCCGAACAAAAATTCGCGTAACCGCCAGCGACACAGGGCAAAGGCTCGCCCCTGAAGGTTGTCGACCTCCCACAGATCACTGAGCAGAAAATAACCATCAAAACGCATGAACGGGTTGAGGTTGACCACCAGTGTAGTGATCCACGTGGCGCTGGCGAGCATGAACGCTGCCGTGCGCCCAGGGCCATCGGGCAACAGCGACCAGGCCAGCAGCGCGATGCACGCCAGCAGCAGTTCCGCGAGTACCCCACCGGCACCGATCAGCAGCCGCGCACGCCGATCATTGACCCGCCAGGCATCGCTGACATCGGTGTAAAACATCGGCAGCAAGACCATGAACGCCACGCCCATGCTCTGCACCCGACACCCGGCACGCTTGGCCATGAATGCATGGCCGAACTCGTGGCACAGCTTGGCAAAGAACAACGCAACGCCGAACGCCAATGCGCCGCCAAGGCTGAACAGGTGCGGGAAAGTACCGACAAAGCGCTGCCAGTCCCGCGACACCAGAAACACTCCCAGACCCAGCGTCAGCGGCAAACCGTAGCGCAACACCCGCGGGCCGAAGCGCTCAAGCCAGGGCCAGACGCTGTTGAGAAAGGCGTCCGGGCGCCACAGTGGAATACGGAAAAACAGGTATTGATGCAGCAGGATTTTCCACAGACTCTGGCGTTGCGCGAGGGCCTTGAGCGAGTAACTGGCACGCTGCTGATCGTCGAGGGCGCTGATCAGGTCATGCGCGCGCAGAAACGTCAAAAGATGCTCTAGCTCAACGCCGTCCAGCGGCAGGCCCGGTTCGCGATTGGCGGCGTGCAACACCTGTTCGGCATCGCCCAGCGACCAATGGCGCAACAGACGCATCGCCGCCGCGCCGAGTTTGAAATAGCGACCGCGCACCGGATCGGCCAGGGTCCAGCGCGGTGAACCGTCCAGTGCCGGTGCCGCGGGCGACAGTTGCAGGTCGGCACGCAGGCTCGGCAGATACATTTACAGGCCCACGCTCTGGCGCAGACCGGCCAGAGGGCGGCGCAGCAGGTACAAGGCCAGCGGGGCGCGATCACCGAAAATTTTTGCCGTGCCGCGCAGGCCGATACGCGGTGGCGCATCAGCAAAATTGGCATCCAGTCGATAAGCCAGTTGCCCGCCCGCCGTCGGTTGCGCCTCGTAAGCCGAGCGCTCCAGCGTGGCGAGGTGGCGCTGCAACGGATCGCTGTCGAGAAACAGCGCAACTTCGGCACCCGGCGCCAGCGCAATCGCGTCGCCCACCGCCAGCTCGATGCGCAGTTCGGCCTGATTCGGGTCAGCGATTTCCATCAACCGCTCGCCGGTCTGCACCGGTCTGCCGGTCAGGCGCTCGGCATCGGCGAACACTGCAATGCCGTCACGCTCCGCGCGCACTTCGCTGCGCGCCAGCAACTCGCGGGCGTAATCGCGCTCGGCGCGTTTTTGCTCGGCACGGGCGGCGAGCAAATCGACCCTGGCACTGGATTCGGCATCGGCAAACGAACGTTGCGAGTTGGATTTCAGTTCCGCTTCCGCCACGCCCAAGGCACGCTCGGCGACATCGGCCTGGGCCTTGAGGGTGGTGCTTTCAAATCGCAGCAGCAGGTCGCCGGTTTTCACCGGTTGATTGGGCTTGACCAAAAACTCGGCGATCACCCCGTCCAGCGGCGCCGCGACCACGCGCCCGCCCTGCGGCACCACCTCCGCCGGGGCCAGTACCGACTGGCGCACCGGGATCAGCAACCCGAGCAACAGCACCGCCACCAACGCCACCTGACGCTTGCGCGTCCAGCGCAGGCGCCACGGTTTGCGCGGCTGCAGCGCCAGCCAGGCGTGACTGTAGGTGTCGCCCAGTTGCGACAGCAGCACTTGTTCGGAAGGATTCCACGGCACATCGCGGGCCAGCCACAGACCGCCGAACACCTCGCCCTGGCGGTCGATCAGCGGCAGCCAGAACACCTGCGCCGCCGACAGCGAGCGCCAGTCGGCCTGAATCGACTCGGCAAGCAGTTGCGGGGTAATCACCCGCGCCTGCTTCAGCACATCCTGCTGGAACAACTGCGTCACGGCTTGCTCGACAAACGCCACGAACGGCGCATTCGGCTCCACCGCGCTGACGCCGGTCACCGCCTGTACCTTGCCGGCGATCAGCAGCGCTGCATGACGAAAGCCGAACAACGACTGGCCGTCATTGACCAGACTGTAGGCCAGTTGCGAGGCATCGCGGGCGGCGCGGGTCTGGCGTTCGAGGTCAAGGAACCGCGCGAACACCTGCTCGGCAGCGCCGGCTACCGGGGCGTTCATTTAAGCTCCGCAAAGTGCGCCGTGCCGCTCATGCCGGCGAGCAAGCCCTTGGCTTCGGGAAGTGTGGCGACCAGCAACAGTGTCTGGCTGCCTTCGTCGATGCGCGCACCGAGGCGTTTGACCGTGGCATCAAGCGGCTGGCCGGTTTCGTCGGGGACAAAGCTGAAGGTCTGGCCGGGTTTAAGCCTGGCCATCCAGCGCGACGGCACCAACAAGTGGATCTCCAGGGTGCGGTTATCCACCACGTCCAGCAGCGGCGCGCCGGCCGCCACGCTTTCGAAACGCTGGACCTTGCGCTCGACCACTTGCCCGTCGAATGGCGCGACCACGCTGCAGCGTTTGACCTGAACCTGATAAACCTGAGATTGCGCCTGGGTTTCGCTGACCTTGGCCTCGGCCCGCGCCACTTCGAAACGCCCGACGGAATTGAGCGCGGCCAACTGCCGGTTGTGCGCCAACTCCTCACCGGCACCGCGATTGGCAGCCTGCGCTGCATTGAGCTGAGCCTGATACGCCGAGCAATCGAACTTCGCCAGCACATCGCCCTTCTTGAACGACTCGCCCTCGCTGAACGGCAACTCGACAATCCGCCCCGACAACTCACTGGCCAGCGTAGCCTGATCCCGAGCTCGCAACACACCCCGCGCCTCACTGCTCGCCGTGGTTGCCGCAGGCGCTGCGTTATCCAGCAGCGGATCGTCTGGCCCGGGCGTTTGCGCCTGAACTGCACACGTAACAAAGGTCAATCCGATAACCCAACCGCGCAAACGCTGCATAACCGCTACTCCCTGACGGATGAGCGGAGTCTACGACAGCGGGGATTAGCGTCAAGCGAAAGGCCATCACTGTGCCGTTACGCTTGCTGTAATCCGACCGAAGCGCTATGGTCAACCCATCGAAAATATGACTTTGATGGAATATTCCATAACACTCATATTAGTGCCCATGAATTGGGATATCGAATACACCGACGAGTTCGGCAACTGGTGGGAAGAACTGACTGAGAGCGAGCAGAGTTCTGTGGCGGCAAGCGTCAAACTGCTTGGGCAATTCGGCCCAGGCCTGCGTTTTCCGCATAGCAGTGCAATCAATGGCGCGCGGCATGGTCATTTACGGGAATTGCGCGTCCAGCATGGCGGGCGACCGTATCGCGTGCTCTATGCGTTTGATCCAAGACGCTGCGCGCTGCTTTTGATCGGTGGAGATAAAACCGGTCAGGACCGCTGGTATGAACTCAACGTCCCGCTCGCCGATCGACTGTACGATGAGCATCTCGAAACATTGCGCAAAGAGGGTTGCAACAATGGCTAAGAAATTCGCCGACCTCGAAGCACGCATGACACCCGAAGCACGGGCGCTTGCCGATTCGATCTACGAACAACACATCAAGGAAATGCCGCTTAACGAACTGCGACAAGCCAAGGCCTTGAGCCAGGCCACGCTGGCTGAAATGCTGCACGTCAACCAAGCGGCCATCTCGAAAATGGAGCGCCGTACCGATATGTACATCAGCACGCTGCGCAACTATATCCGGGCAATGGGTGGCGAACTTGAAATCATCGCGACCTTTCCCGACGGGCAAATCAAAATCGAAAATTTCGCAGGCTGAACAGCCATAACCCGCTTCAACCTGTGAATCTTCCACTGTGCAATAGCCGTATAGTGGCCAATCGAATTCGCCGATTTGCTCCCTCAGGCGCAATCTCAGCGCCGCGCCACCTCCCCCGCCGGATACACCGACTCCCAGCCCCCGCCCAACGCCCGGTACAACCCGACCATCGCCAGCGACACCCCGGTCGAGCTCTCCACCCACTGCTCCTGAGTCGCCAGCAACGCGCCTTGAACGGTGAGGACGTTGACGAAATCGACCACGCCTTCGACGTACTGCTGCTGTGCGGTGCGCAGGGCGATCTGGTTCTGGCGTACGGCTTCGGCGAGGCTGTCGCGGCGGCGTTGGCTGGCGTTGTAAGCCGTCAGTTGGTCGTCGATTTCATGCCAGGCGCGCAGCACGGTCTGCTGGTAGGCGATGGCCGCTTCCTGTTGCTGGGCCTCGCGCAGTTGCAACATGCCGCGCAGGCGGCCACCGTCGAACAGCGGCAGGCTCAATTGCGGGCCGATACCGAACGCGCGCGAGCCCCAGGAACCGAAATCGCTCAGTTGCATCGCTTGCGAGCCGAGATTGCCGGACAAGGTGATGCGCGGATAGAAATCACCCTTGGCCACGCCGATGTTGGCGGTGGCGGCATGCAGACGCGCCTCGGCCTGCCGGATGTCCGGCCGGCGTTCGGCCAGCTGCGACGGCAGGCCGATGGCGACTTGCAGCGGTGACTGCGGCACCGCGCCGTCTGTGGATAACTCCTTGGCCAGGGCCTGCGGCGGTTCGCCCATCAGCAGGCTGATCGCGTTGATCAATTGCGACTGACGCTGCTCGAGGGCCGGCAGGCGCGATTCGATGGCCGCGACCTGCGCGGCGGCTTCGGCGACGTCGAGATCGGTTGCCACACCATCGCTCAGGCGCAGTTGCGAAAGCTTGAGGCTGTGCCGGGCGACGTCGAGGTTCTGCTCGGTGACCGCGCGGGTGTTTTGCACGCCGCGCAGCTGGATGTAGTTCTGCGCGGTGTCGGCGAGCACCGCCAGAAGCACACCGCGACGGTCGTTTTCGGCGACTTCGAGGTTGGCATCGGCGGCTTCGGTTTCACGGCGCACGCGGCCCCAGAAATCCAGTTCCCAGGACGCGGAGAAACCGGCGTCCCACAGGTTGAAGGCGGAATCGCCGTTGTGCCCGGACGGGTCATTCAGGCCTTCGCCACTGTTGCGTTTACGCGCGTAGCTGCCGGTAGCGGCGGTGTTCGGGTAGCGATCCGCGGTGATCACTTGGCGCGCGGCACGGCTTTGTTGCAAGCGGCTGCTGGCCAGTTGCAGATCGAGGTTGCTGTTCATCGCCCGCTGGGTCAGGGCTGAGAGTTGCGGGTCGTGGAAAACCTCCCACCAGCGTTCGTTCAGCGGTTCGCTGACGGCTTGGCTGGGGGCGGATTTGGCGGGTTTGGCCCAGTCGGCGATCTTTGTGGCTTCGGGCTTGCGGAAGTCCGGGCCGACGGTGCAGGCGCTGAGGCCAATAGCGAGCAATGCACCGAGGGTGAGTTGCTGCCACTGGCCTCTTCGCGAGCAAGCCCGCTCCCACGGGTGATTGGCAGGTTGCTGGAGATCTTTGTTCCAAACGGAGATCCCTGTGGGAGCGGGCTTGCTCGCGAAGGCGTCAGTTCTATCAACGCTGTTCATCGCTGAGTCACCTCGCGCTCCGCCGGCGCCGAGCTGCGAGTGTCAATACTCGCCTCCACCGACATGCCCACACGCAAACGCTCGGCCAACGGCTGACCCGGTTCAAGCACGATCTTCACCGGAATCCGCTGCACGACCTTGGTGAAGTTACCCGTGGCGTTGTCCGGTTTCACCGCGGCGAATGTCACGCCAGTCGCCGGGGCGATGCTTTCGACGCGACCGCTCAAGGCCTCGCCACCAAGGCTGTCGACGCGTACCTGCACGTGCTGGCCCGGCTGCACGTCCGTCAGTTGGGTTTCTTGAAAATTTGCGACTACATACGCCTGCTGCAACGGCACCACCGCCAGCAGCTTGCTGCCCGGCGTGACATAAGCGCCGACGCGCACAGCACGCTCGCCGATCATGCCGTCCTGCGGCGCGGTGATCCGGGTATACGACAGCTCGAAACTGGCAATTTCCAGCGCCGCTTGCGCGTGCTTCAGATTGCCTTCGGCAGCATCGCGCTGCGCGGTGAGAATCTCGACCTGCTTGCGTTCAGCCGCGAGCTTCGCGCTGGCGGTATCGAGCCGAGCGGTTGCCTGATCAATACGCGTGCGGGCCTGTTGCGCGTTCTGCACCGTGCCGGCACCTACACCGGCGAGGTGGTTGTAGCGATTGAGTTCCTGCTGGGCGAAGGCCATTTCTGCCTTGGCCGAGACCACCGAGGCCTGCGCCTGAGCAATCACCGAGGTCTGCCGCTCCAGCGTCGCCTTGGCGTTTTGCAACTGAGCGCGGGCGACCAGGGTTTGCGCATCGGCCGCTTCAGCGGCGGCGCGCAAATCGCGATCATCGATCAGCGCCAGCAACTGCCCGGCCTTGACCTGCTGGTTGTCTTCCACCAGCACTTCCTTGATGAATCCGGCCACGCGCGGCACCACCAGGGTGAAGTCGGCGGAAACAAACGCATCGTTGGTGTTTTGCTGGGTGCGCTTGCCGAACAGTCCCGGCACCGCCAGGTACAGCAACACGCCGACCGCCAGTGCGGCCGCCACGGCCACCGCGAGTTTTTGCTTTGCTTGAGTCGTCATAAAAACCTTCGGTATCAGTGAAGCAATCAGGTCGGCGCACGGGGCGGAAAGATCCGCGTCGGCAGCCAGAAAATCAGCAGGATCAGCGCCACCGCGACGCCGGCCATGCACACATAGAGATCGGACGAAGTCAGCACCACGGCCTGTTCGTGCAGGCGATGGGCGAGGCCCGGGTCGCTGCGATCGGCCAGCGGTGAGTTGCCGAGGTTGTCGATCAACATGGTCGAGTGGAAATGCAGGCGCGCGGTGGTCAGTGCTTCGATGACGCCGGTGGCGATCACTGCCGCCAGGCCTTTGACCGTGTTGAACCACGCCGAAGCGAACGGCCCGTCCTGCGGCTGGATGCTGCCGGTCGAGAGCATCAACAGCGGCAGCACCGACATCGGCTGACCGAAAATCTGCAGCCATTGCAGGACGTAGAAATTGTCGCGGATCCACTCCGAAGTCAGCAGCGAGCCGCCCAGGCAGGACAGGGTCAACATGCTCAAACCGATGCCGAGCACCCAGCGGCAATCGACCCAACGCAAGTTGCACAGCGCCGCCACCAGCGGCAGCGCGATCAACTGCGGCAACGCGGCGATCAGCATGATCGGCGCGGTCTGCACCGGGCGATAACCCTGGACCTGCGCCAGGTAGCTCGACGGAATCAGCACCACCGCCTGCAACACCACCAGCACCCCGGCCAGGGTCATCAGCGCGAACGACAAGTTGCGGATGCCGAGCATCTGCAACTTGAAAAACGGAATCGGCTGCGACCATTCATTGATCAGAAACGCCACCAGCAACAGCGAACCGGCGCCGAGCAAACCGCAGATCAGGCTCGACTCGAACCAGTCCAGCCGATTGCCCTGGAGCAAGCCGATCACCAGCATGCAGATCGCCGGGAAGCCCAGCAGCAGGCCCTTCCAGTTGAAGGTCTTGAGGCGCTCCAGGCGCAACGGATCCTGCGGAATCCCCCAAGCGACCATTGCCATGGCAATCAGGCACGGCACGATGATTTGCCAGAACGTCCACTGCCAGCCGACGTATTCACTCCATAAGCCAGCCAGCGGCGTGCCGAGACCCGGGCCGAAAGTCGCCGTCAACGCATAACCGGCCAAACCATAGAGTTTGAAGTTGGCCGGTAGAAAACGCAGGGCGACCGTCATCAGCATCGGCGGCAACGCGCCGCCCGCCAGCCCTTGCAGGGTGCGCATCAGCAGCAGGCTTTCGTAGTTGGGGGCGAACGGGCACAGCACGCCGAGCAGCGTGAACAGGCTGATCGCGCAGAGGGTGAAACGGCGCAGCGAAAAGGTCACCGAGCACCACGGCGCGAACGCCATCGCCGCCACCGAGGTCGCGGCGTAGCAGGACACCAGCCAGGTGCCTTCGTCATAACCGATGTTCAGCGCGCCCCGAATGTCGGCCAGTGCGACTTTGGTCACCATTTCGTTGAGGCCCGAGACCAGCACCGCCAGCAGCACACCAACCAGGCCGGTGATGATTCGCGCCCCGAACACCGGTGGCGCAGCCGCCGTCGCCGGACTGGCCGCAGCAATGGGCGCCGGAACCGACAGGGATGTCATGGATACACACTCCGGAAGGAAAAATACCGGAGCATTTTAGTAAGGCTTACTGCTGACGAAAATTGACTTATTGGCAGGTTATAAGTGCGCTCAGTGCAGCAATGAATATCCAATGTGGGAGCGGGCTTGCTCGCGAAAGCGGTGGGTCATGCACCCTATGCATTGCCTGACACGACGCCTTCGGGAGCAAGCCCCCTCCCACATTGATTCGGTGTCAGGGTTGCGCGGCCAGCCAGGTTTCGTCGCAACACGCCTTGAGCGTTTCGCGCAGCCAGCGGTGCGCCGGGTCTTTGTCGAAGCGCGGGTGCCAGGCCTGAGTCAGCATCAGCGTCGGCAACGGGATCGGCAGGTTGAACGAGCGCAGCTTCAGGCACAATCGGCGCACGCTGAGCAACGCTTCCTTGGGCACCGGCAGGATCAGGTCGGAATCGGGCAAGGCAAACATCGCCGCGTGGAAACTCGGAGCGATCACCGCCACCCGCCGCTCCAGACCCAGGGCGTTCAACGCGGTGTCGATGGGGCCGCGAGCAATGCCACGGCGCGACATGCTGATATGCGAGTAGCCGGCATAGCGCTCGGCGGTGACTTCGCCGTCGAGCAACGGATGATCCTCACGCACCAGACCGACGAAATGCGTGGAGAACAGGTTCTGCACTTTGACTTCCGGGGTTACCGGACGGGTGTTGCTGACACTCAGATCAATCCGACCTTCGCGCAGCGCTTCGTCGTCGCCATCGCCCTCGGGGACGAAGCGCAACTCGCAGTGTGGCGCCTGCTGGTCGAGGGTATCGAACAGCTTGCCGCCATATACGCCAATGAAAAAGTCGTTGGCGCGAATGCTGAAGCGCCGGCGCAGGGTGCCCAGATCCACGCTGTCGGCGGAGCGAAACAGCAGCGCCGCTTGCTCGACGACATCGCGCACCTGCTCGCGCAATTCGAGGGCTTTGGGGGTTGGCACCAGGCCGCGACCGGCGCGTACCAGGATCGGATCGCCGATCGCCTCGCGGATCCGCGTCAGAGTGCGGCTCATGGCGGCGGGGCTGAGGTTCATCCGCCGCGCGGCGCCGACCACACTGCCCTCGTCGAGCAAGGCGTCGAGGGCGACCAGAAGGTTCATGTCCGGGAGTTGCATGCTGAGCACTCTTGGCTGATCTGGATTGATCTGGGTGCAATGCTAGCAAACATCCTTGAAACCGGTGGCGCATGAACCGACGCCTTCGCGAGCAAGCCCGCTCCCACAGGAGAAACGCATTCCAAAATGTGGGAGCGGGCTTGCTCGCGAAGGGGCGGGGGAACAACACAAATTACCGCTGCATGCCCCAACGCTTCACCGTCACCCGCTCCAGCGTATCGAACACCAGATTCTCCACCAACAACCCGATCAGAATCACCACCGCCAACCCGGCGAACACCTTGTCGGTGTACAGCTCATTGCGGTTCTGGAAGATGTACCAACCCAACCCGCCCTTGCCACTGGTAGCGCCGAACACCAGTTCGGCGGCGATCAGCGTGCGCCAGGCAAACGCCCAGCCGATTTTCAGCCCGGCGAGGATCGACGGCAGCGCAGCCGGAATCAGAATGAACAGCACAAAACGCATGCCCTTCAGCCCGTAATTACGCCCGGCCATGCGCAGGGTTTCCGAAACGCCGAGAAAACCGGCGTAGGTGTTCAACGCCAGCGCCCACAGCACTGAATGCACCAGCACGAAAATCAGGCTGTTCTGCCCCAGCCCGAACCAGAGCAAGGCCAGCGGCAGCAAGGCAATTGCCGGCAGCGGATTGAACATTGAGGTCAGGGTGCTCAGCAAATCGCGACCGAACTGGGTCGACACCGCCAGCGTGGTCAGGGCGAACGCCAGCACGATGCCGATCAGGTAACCCTTGATCAGCACCACCAACGATATCCACACCTTGCCCAGCAACTCGCCGCTGAGCAGGCCGTCATACAGCGCATGACTGGTCTGCAGAAAACTCGGCAGCAGCAGGTCGTTGTTCTGCACCCGGGCGATCACTTCCCAGAGGATCGCCAGCAGAATCAGGATCACACTCTTACGCAACCAGCCCTGTTGCCACAGGCGTTGGCCTAGAGGCAATTCGCGCTCGAGCGGTACGCTGGTCAATGGTTCAAGGACGGTTTCAAACTCTTGTCGTACAGACGATGGCTGGCTCATCGGGCAATCCTCCAGAACGCTCAATAAGCGATACGAATGTCGTTGAAGTCATGGTCACGCTCGGTTTCCGGCGACTGGCCCTCATCGAACAGCAAACGGTGAATGCGCCGCGCCGATTCCTGAAACGCCACGCCGCCGAGGCTTTGCAGATCGTATTGATGGCTGTGCACTTCAGCGCGCACCCGCCCCGGATGTGGCGACAGCAGCAGGATGCGATTGCCAACCACCAGCGCCTCTTCAATCGAGTGGGTGACGAACAGCAAGGTGAAGCGCACTTCTTCCCAGAGCAGCAGCAATTCTTCCTGCATCTTGCGCCGGGTCAGCGCATCCAGTGCGGCGAATGGCTCGTCCATCAGAAGGATTTTCGGCTGCATCGCCAACGCCCGGGCAATCGCCACCCGCGCCTTCATGCCGCCGGACAGGGTGTGCGGATAGGCGTCGGCGAATGCTGCCAGACCGACTTTTTCCAGATAGTGCAGCGCGCGCTCTTCGGTCTCCTTTTTCTTCAGCGTGCGCGAGGCCAGCAGCGGAAACATCACGTTCTGTTTGACGGTTTTCCACGGCGGCAGTTGATCGAATTCCTGGAACACCACGATCCGATCCGGACCCGGTTCATCGACCCGCTGCCCTTGCAGGCGAATCTCGCCTTCGCTCGGCGCAATGAAACCGGCGGCCGCCTTGAGCAAAGTCGACTTGCCGCAGCCGGACGGGCCGAGCAGCACAAAGCGGTCCGCCGGATCGACTTCGAAGCTGACCTGATGAGTGGCGCGTACCACCCGTTGCGGGGTGCGGTATTCGAGACTGACGTTATCCACCGCCAGCAGCGCTTGTTTACTGGCGACCGGGTTGCTGGCCGCGTGGCCTTGCAAAGGGGCATTCATCTCGATCAGCTCCCCTGCAGCGGTTTGGCATCCTGGAAGAAGTAGTCCTTCCACGATTCCGGTTTGTTCTTGATCGCACCGACGCGGTAGAGGAATTCGGCCAGTGGATAGGTATTTTTCGGCGTGACGCTGAATTCGAATTGCGGGTTGTCGATGATTTTCAGCAGCTCGGCGCGGTCGATCCTGGCCTTGGTCACGCGGATGTAGGTGTCCGCCGCCGCGCCCTTATCGTTCTGCGCAAATTGCGCGGCTTCGGTCAGCGCTTCGACGAAGGCCTTGTAGGTTTTCGGGTTGTCGTTGCGGAATTTCTCGGTGGCGAACAGCACGGTTGGCGAGTTCGGGCCGAGGATGTCGTAGGAGTTGAGCACCACGTGCACGTTCGGGTTCTGCAGCGCCTGATCCTGGAACGGTGGGTTGGAGAAATGCCCGGTCAGCTCGGTGCCGCCGGCAATCAGCGCAGCGGTCGCATCCGGGTGCGGCACGGCGATGGTGTACTTGTCGAGGCGATTGAATTCCTTGTCACCCCACTGTTTGGCCGCGGCGAATTGCAGGAAGCGCGACTGCACCGACACGCCCACCGCCGGTACCGCAATGCGGTCCTTCTCGGTGAAGTCGGCAATGGTTTTGACCTTGGGATTGTTGCTGACCAGGTAGTACGGGAAGTTGCCGAGCGAGGCGACTGCCTTGACGTTCTGCTTGCCGTGGGTGCGATCCCAGATGGTCAACAGCGGGCCGACGCCGGCGCCGGCAATGTCGATGGAACCGGACAACAGCGCATCGTTGACCGCCGCGCCGCCCGAGAGCTGCGTCCAGTCGACCTTGATGTCGAGGCCTTGCTGCTTGCCGTACTTTTCGATCAGGCCCTGATCGCGCACCACATTGAGCAATAAATAGACAATCCCGAACTGTTCGGCGATGCGGATTTCACCTTCGGCGTGGGCCACGGTCGGCGCCACCAGGCTGCCGGCAAGCAGGCTGAAACCCAGGCCGATGGCCGCCGCCAGCGGTGCGAATGGAAGACGTTTGGACATGATCGAATCTCCGGCAAATCAGAAAGGCGCGTCGCCCTGAATGGTCGTGCGATACAGCTTGCGGCGCAGGTGCGCTGGGCAGCCGGCGGCGAGGTGGATCAGCGAACGGTTGTCCCAGAACACCATGTCGTGGGGCTGCCACTGATGGCGGTAGATGTTTTGCGGCAGCACGCTGTGGGCGTAGAGCTCGGCGAGCAGTTGTTTGCTCTCGTCCTCCGGCAGACCGACGATGCGGGTGGTGAAGCCCTCGCTGACGAACAACGCCTTGCGGCCGTTTTCCGGGTGAGTGCGAACGATCGGGTGCACCACTTCGGCGACCTGCGCCAGTTGCTCCGGGGTCAGGGTCGGACGCCAGTTGCCTTCGAATTTTGTTTCGCTGTAGCGCGCGGTGTAGGAATGCGCGGCAGAGCGGCCTTCCACGGCTTTGCGCAGGGCCTCGGGCAGGCTGTCCCAGGCTTTGTGCATGTCGGCAAACAAGGTGTCGCCGCCCTCGGACGGTAATTCCTGCGCATGCAGCATCGAGCCGAGACTCGGCAGCTCTTTATAGGAAAGGTCGGAGTGCCAGAACTTGCCGGCGTCGCCCAGGCCGATGCTCTGGCCGTTCTCGACGATGTTGGAAACGATGAGGATTTCCGGGTGATTGGCCAGCAGGAACTGCTTGAGCACGTGAATCTGCAACACGCCGAAGCGGCGGCTGAAATCGATCTGCTGTTGCGGGGTGATGCGCTGGTCGCGGAACACCACCACGTGGTGATCCAGGTGCGCACGATGAATGCGCGCGAAGTCCTGATCGTTGACCGGCCGGGTCAGGTCCAGGCCGATGATCTCGGCACCGACGGCACCGCTGAACGGACGAATTTCAAAGCTTTGCGGCGCGGCAGTCGCGGCGCTAGGGGTGGCAGTAGCTGCGGACATCTTTCAATCTCCCACGCACGGCGCGCTCACAGGCGCGCACGTCGATCAGACACTCACGCTGGATTGCGTGTCGGTTCAGGTCGTGCGGCGCGCCGATTGGTCGGCAGGTACGCAGGTGGATGACTTTAAAGCTATAAGAACGGGAAATTAAATACTGTTAATGAATAACGATATGGCGGATGGTGAGGAATGGACTGGATGGTGAGTGACGATTTGTGTCACTTACTGACAGGGGTGTGGTGATTTTGCTGGCCCCTTCGCGAGCAAGCCCGCTCCCACATTTGATCTTCAGTGGACACAAGTTCTGTGTTCGACCGGGATCCACTGTGGGAGCGGGCTTGCTCGCGAAGGGGCCATGTGCCGCGCTGAAGACCTACCGCTCGTGCAACGCCTCGGCCCGCGCCCGAATGATCGGCTTGAGCAGATAGCTCAACACCGATTTCTTGCCGGTGATGATATCCACCGACGCCACCATCCCCGGGATGATCAGCAACGGCTTTTCATCAGTGCCCAGGTGGCTGCGCTCGGTGCGCACCTTGATGATGTAGTAGGTGGTTTTCTTGTCTTCGTCGGTGATGGTGTCGGCACCGATCTGCTCCAGTTTGGCTTTCAGCCCGCCATAAATGGTGTAGTCGTACGCGGTGAATTTGACGATCGCTTCCTGCCCCGGATGCAGGAACGCAATGTCCTGCGGACGGATCTTGGCTTCGACCAGCAAGGTGTCATCCAGCGGCACGATTTCCACCATGTCGCTGCCCGGCTGAATAACACCGCCGATGGTGTTGACCAGCAACTTGTTGACGATGCCGCGCACCGGCGAGGTGACCAGCGTCCGGCTGACCCGGTCTTCAAGCGCTTTGCCGGTGGCCTGGGCCTTGTTCAGGTCGGTGCGGGCTTCGTTGAGCTGAGTCAGCGCATCGCTGCGAAATTTGCCGCGAGTCTCGTCGATCTTGCGCTGGACTTCCTTGATGGCCGATTCGGCGCGCGGGATCGCTAGCGTGGTGGCGTCGAGCTGACCACGGGTTTCGACTTCGGCACGCTTGAGTCGCAGCACCTCGACCGGCGACACCGCGCCTTGCGCCACCAGCGGCTCGGACATGTTGATTTCCTGGCGCTGCAATCCCAGTTGCTGGCGATACTGCGCCTGCTTGGAGCTGAACTCGCGCAGCTCTTGCTGACGCTGGATCAACTGCTCCTGCAAACCGCCGATCTCGTCGTGCAGTTGCTGACGACGACTGATGTACAACGATTCTTCGCTTTTCGCCTGGCCCGGCACGGCTTTGAGCACGTCTTCAGGGAAATTCAGTGGACGGTCATCGACCTCGGCGCTCAGACGCTCGACGCGCAACAGCATCGACAGTCGATCAGCTTCGGTTTCGCCGACGTTGGAAGCAAACCGCGTGTCGTCCAGGCGAATCAGCGGTGCGCCGGCCTCGACGATCTGACCTTCCTTGACGAACATTTCCGAGACGATCCCGCCCTCAAGGTTCTGGATTTTCTGGATCTTCGACGACGGAATCGCCTTGCCGTCGCCCTTGGTCACTTCGTCGATGACCGCGAAGTTGGCCCACAACAGCAGGAACAGGAAGAAGCCGATGATTGCCCAGATGGTCAGGCGCACGACGCGCGGGGCGTCCTCGATCAGCGCCTTGTTGACCTCCGGCAGCGGCTGGCCCTGCAGCGAGGCAGAACCCTTGAAGTAGCGACGGATCGACTCTCTGACACCCGACTTAAGCAACACTGATCTGCCCCTTCTTCAACGCTTCCATCACGGCGGCTTTCGGGCCATCGGCGAGAATCTGTCCACGGTCGACCACCAGCAGGCGGTCGACCAGCGACAGCAGCGAGGCCCGGTGCGTCACCAGCACCACGGTCTTGTTTTCAACCACGGCAGCCAAGCGCTGCTTGAGGCGTTCTTCGCCGGTGTTGTCCATGGCGCTGGTCGGTTCGTCGAGCAGCAGGATCGGCGGGTTGAGCAGCAGCGCCCGCGCCAGTGCGACGTTCTGCCGTTGGCCACCGGACAGGTTCTGCCCGCGCTCGCCGACTTGCAGCTCATAGCCTTGCGGATGCAGGCGGGCGAATTCGTGCACGCCGGCCAGTTCGGCGGCTTGCAGTACCAGCTCGTCTTCTACATAGCGCGCGCCGGAGACCAGGTTGTCACGCAGGGTGCCGGCCAGCAGCTGGATGTCCTGCGGCACGTAGCCGATGTTGTAGCGCAGCTCGCTGACGTCGATCTGGCGGATGTCCACGCCGTCCACCAGCAATGCGCCGTCGTCCGGTTGGTACAGGCCGACCAGCAGTTTCGCCAACGAACTCTTGCCCGAGCCGCTGCGGCCGATGATGCCGATCTTCTCGCCGGGACGGATCACCAGGTTGATGTTCTTCAGCGCCGGGTTCTGCTGTTCCGGGTAGGTGAAGTTCAACTGACGGCACTCGATCGCGCCCTGCAACACCTTGCGGCTCAGCGGACGCTCTTCGAAATTGCGCTCCTGCGGCAGCTCCATCATCTGATCAACCGACGTCATGGTCACCCGCGCCTGCTGGTAGCGGGTCAGCAGACCGGACAGCGAGGCCAGCGGGCTGAGCGCACGGCCACTGAGCATGTAGCAGGCAATCAGACCGCCCATGCTCAGGTTGCCGGCGATGATCTGATACACGCCGAAGACGATCATGATCACCCCGGCCAGTTGCTGGATCAGCAGGGTGATGTTCATCGCCAGACCGGAGAGCATTTTCACTCGCAGCTCGAGGCGGCTGAGGGTGCCGATGGTCTGTTCCCACTGGTATTGGCGTTCGCTTTCGGCGTTGTTGACCTTGACCGCATCGAGGCCGGCGAGGGTTTCGATCAGGCTCGACTGACGCTCGGCGCCGAGGGCCATGGTGCGTTCCATGGTCGCTACCAGCGGCTTTTGCAACGCATAGCCGATCAACAGCGCAATCGGGAACGCCAGCACCGGAATCCACACCAGATGCCCGCCGAGAATCGCGATGACGATGAAGATCAGGATGGTGAACGGCAGGTCGATCAGACTGGTCAGGGTCAGCGAGGCGAGGAAGTCGCGCAGACTCTGAAACTCATGGATGTTCTGCGCGAAGCTGCCGACCCGTGCCGGGCGGTACTTCATGGCCATGCCGACGATACGCTCGAACAGCGTCGCGGAGATGATCAGGTCGGTTTTCTTGCCGGCCAGATCCAGGCACAGGCTACGCAGGCTCTTGAGGATCAGGTCGAAAATGTAGGCACCAGTGATGCCCAGCGCCAGCACCCAGAGGGTCGCTTCGGCCTGGTTCGGCACCACGCGGTCGTAGACGTTCATCACGAACAGCGGCGCGGCCATGGCGATGATGTTAATCAGGAAACTCGCGGCGATCGCATCCGCATACAACCAGCGCGAACGCTTGAGGGTGTCGCGAAACCACGAGCGCGCACGCGGGATCAGCGTGCCGTGATTAACGTCGAATTTGTGCTGCGGCTGGGCGAAAAACACTTTGCCGGTGTAGTCGTCGGCCAGCAGTTCGCGGCTGACCACCGATTCGCCGCCATCACTTTCGCTGAGCAGCACCCGTGCTTCGTTGTCACCTTGCCAGCCGAGCAGGACAGCACTGCGGCCATCCTTGAGCAGCAACAACGCCGGCATGGCAATCGCCGGAATCTCTTCCAGCTTGCGTTGCAGCACCCGACCCTGCAGCCCGGCGCGAGCCGCTGCACGGGGCAGCAACTCGACACTCAGGCGTTGTTTGGGCAGCGGCAGGCCAGTGGTGAGCATCGCCGCACTGGCCGGCTTCTGGTGCAACATGCATAGAGCGAGCAGACCATCCAGTAACGGATCGTCGTGCATCGCGCGCGGATCATGAATGAGTTGAACTCGACTGACTTCTGATTCCACGCTCGGCACTCTTGGCTAACAATTGAACAATGAAGGTTCTGCTCAATTCATACCCGGCAGTTGGACCTTCGGCTTCACATCGTTCTGCACGACGGATGCCAATGGTGCGACCACTCCCTGGCTCTTGAGCAACTCGCCCATGGTCGCCTTGATTCGATACTGAGTAAATAACTGAATGTTCTTGATCTCGGCCAGACGGCGCGAAGCGGTGAACAACTCGTTTTCGCTGTCGAGCAAATCGAGCAGGGTGCGCTCGCCGAGGCTGAACTGACGCTGGTAGGCGGTACGCACGGCGGTGCTGTGATCAACGTACTGCTGCGCGATCGGCACCTGCGCATTGGCGTTGTTCAGGGCGTTCCAGGCCAGGCCCAGTTCTTCGTTCAACTGACGCAGGGCGTTGTTGCGGATGTCCAGCGCCTGGTTCGACAGGTACGACTTGGATTCCAGATCGGCCTTGTTGCTGCCGCCCGAATACAGGTTGAAGCGCATGCGCAGCATCGCCTGCCACTCGTTGTTGTGGCCGTTCTGACCATCGAGATCGTTGTCGGCGGTGCGTCCCAGCTCGGCGTCGAAACGTGGGTAGAACGTCGACTTGGCGGTTTCGTACTGCTTCTCGGCAGCGGCGATATCGGACTCGGCCGAGCGCAGGATCGGGCTGTTTTCCAGCATCTGCGTACGGGCTTCATTGAGGTTGGCCGGCATCATCGCCATGAACGGCGCCGGGCGCTCCAACTGGTCAGGCATCTGGCCGACGGCACTGAGGAAGTTGGTCTCGGAGTCGGCGAGGTTGGTCTGTTCGGTGATCAGGTTGTTGCGGGCCTGAGCCATCCGCGCTTCAGCCTGATCAAGGTCAGCGCCGCTACCAACGCCGCGCTGGGTGCGTAGCTGGATCTGATCATAGATGCGCTGGTGGCTTTTGAGGTTTTCTTCGGCCAGACGCACGAATTCGCGGCGGGTCAGCACGTCCAGGTACACCTGGGCGACGGTCAGCGCGGTGCGCTCGGAAGTGCCGAGCAGCGAGTAGGCGCGGGAGTTGACGGTGGCTTGTTGACGCCCGACTTCGCTGGACGTGGCAAAACCGTCAAAAACCATTTGCGAGAGACGTAAACTTGACTCGCTGCGGTTCAAAGTTTCCCAGTGGTTGCCGCCACCGTTGGCGCGCGTGGTCACGCTGTCAGTGCCCTCACGGCCATAACCGCCCAGCAGATCGACCTTGGGCAGGTATCCACCTTTGGCTGCCTTTAACTGATAATCCGCGGCCAAACGACTGTTGACCCCCGCCTGGATTTCCGGATGGACATCCAGTGCCTGTTGCATGGCTTCTGGTAAGGATTGTGCTTGGACGAAAGAGGCGGCGAGGGCGAACGGTAGAGCCTTGAACAAGTGCAAACGCATGGTAAAGATTTCCCAGGACTTCTTGTCTTGAATCACAGCAAAACGTGCTGCTGCGTCGGATGATTGGCAACCGGAATGACCGTATGTCGGAAAGTTCAAAATAGGAACTGGATCACACGCTGAGGGACAGGTCGCCGCGGAAATATCAATGTGACATTAGTGGGGCGATTGTTTAGGATGGCACCCAGAAGGTCAATAGTTTGGCATAAAGTTAATAGCGAAAGAATCTAGCCAAATTATTGACGAAGAACAGCGTCAATCTTGATTCGCAAATTTTTAAAGTACGTCCAGACTGAATCGGCGCCGAAGCCATCAGGCTATGGAAGTCAACTGAACGTGACACCCGGAGAGTCTTCAATGAGCAGTGTTGTTGCCATCGTCAAAAGCATTGTCGGTCAGGTATTCGTGGTCTCCCCCGAGGGTGTACGCCGCGTGCTCGTTGAAGGCGATCGCCTGTTCGTCGGCGACCAGATCGATACCGGCCTCTCCGGCGCCGTGTCGCTGGAACTGGCGGATGGCCGCACCCTGGACCTGGGCCGTGAAACCCAGTGGAGCGCCAACGCGCCCGACTCCAGCACTGACCTGGCCGAGGCCACCGCGCAGGCCGCACCGTCCGTAGCCGAGCTGCAGCAGGCCATCGCCGCCGGTGCCGACCCGACCACCGCCCTTGAAGCCACCGCTGCCGGCGCTACCGCCGCAGGCACTGGCGGCGCGGCAGGCGGCGGCCACAGTTTCGTGATGCTCGACGCCACCGCTGGCCGCGTCGACCCGACCATCGGCTTCCCGACCGCAGGCATCAATTCCGGTGCGCAAGCAGCACAGAACATCACCGGTGGCCAGACCACCGACACCACCACCAACGCCCTGCGTGAGTCGACCCTGAGCCTCAGCGCCACGCCGACCATCACCGAAGCCGGCGGCGTGCTGGTGTACACCGCGACCCTGACCCAGGCGCCGCTGACCGACCTGACCATCACCCTGTCCAACGGCTCGGTGATCGTTATTCCGGCCGGCTCCACCACCGGCACCGTCAACGTGCCGCTGGCACCGAACGACACCGTTTATAACGACCCGACCCAGATCAACGTGACCGTCACCGGCACCACCGGCGGCAACGGCATTACCGTGACCCCGCCGACCACCCCGGCGACGACTCAGGTCACCGACACCATCGACACCACCACCGTCACCCTGACTGCTGGCAACAGCGTCACCGAAGGCGGTCAGATCACCTATACCGCGACACTGACCAACCCGGCGCAGACACCGGTCACCGTCACCCTGTCCAACGGTTCGACCATCACCATCGAAGCCGGCCAGACCACCGGCACCGTCAACGTGCCAACCGCGCCGAATGACGTCTACAACAACGGCAGCACCGTCAGCACCACCATCACCGGTGCCACCGGCGGCAACTTCGAGAACCTGGTGCCGAACACGACGCCAGCCGTGACGAACATCGTCGATTCGCGCGACACCACCGGTCTGACCCTCACCGCCACCGGTACCGTGGTCGAAGGTGGCCAGATCACCTACACCGCGACCCTGACCAATCCGGCACAGACGCCGGTTACCGTCACCCTGTCCAACGGTTCGACCATCACCATCGAAGCCGGCCAGACCACTGGCACCGTCAACGTGCCGACCGCGCCGAACGACGTCTACAACAACGGCGGCACCGTCAGCACCACGATTACCGGCGCAACCGGCGGCAACTTCGAGAATCTGGTGCCGAACACCACCCCGGCGACCACCACCGTCACCGACTCCATCGACACCACCAACCTGTCGCTGAGTGCCACCGGCACCGTCGCTGAAGGCGGCTCGATCGTTTACACCGCCACCCTGACCAACCCGGCTGGCACCCCGGTGACCGTGACGTTGAGCAATGGCTCCGTCATCACCATCGAGGCTGGCAAAACCACCGGCACTGTGACCGTTCCCGCGCCTGCGGATGACGTCTACAAAGACGCCGGCAAAGTCGAAGTCAGCATCACCGGCACCACGGGTGGCAATTTCGAGAACCTGGTGCCGAGCACCGTTCCGGCTGTTACCGAAGTCACCGACACCATCGATACCTCGACCGTCAAACTGACTGCCGATACTTCGGTCGCTGAGGGCGGCACCGTCACTTACACCGCCACCGTCGGTGCACCTGTGACCGGTTCGCCGGTTGTCGTGACCCTGGCCAACGGTCAGACCATCACCATCGAAGTCGGCAAAACCACCGGCACCGTGACCACCACCGTGCCGAACGATGCGTTGACCGGCAACCCACCGCTGACCAACGCCATCACCAATGTCAGTGGCGGTAACTACGAGAACCTCGTCGCCGATAAAACTCCGGTTTCGACCACCGTTACCGACACCGTCGACACCACCAACCTGTCGTTGAGCGCGACCGGTACCGTGGCTGAGGGCGGTTCGATCGTTTACACCGCGACGTTGACCAATGCTGCCGGCTCGCCGGTCACCGTGACCCTGAGCAACGGCGCCGTGATCACCATCGAAGCCGGTAAAACCACCGGCACCGTGACGGTTCCGGCGCCTGCCGATGACGTCTACAAAGACGCCGGCAAAGTCGAAGTCACCATCAACGGTGCAACCGGCGGCAACTTCGAAAATCTGGTGCCAAGCACTGTCCCTGCGGTCACCGAAGTGACCGATACCATCGACACTTCGACGGTCAAACTGTCCGCTGACACCTCGGTCGCCGAGGGTGGCACCGTCACTTACACCGCGACCGTTGGTGCGCCTGTGACTGGCTCGCCGGTTGTCGTGACTCTGGCCAACGGTCAGTCCATCACCATCGAAGTGGGTAAAACCACTGGCACCGTGACCACCACCGCACCGAACGACGTGCTCAACGGCCAGGCGCCGCTGAGCAACTCGATCACTGGCGTGAGCGGTGGCAACTACGAAAATCTGGTCGCCGACAAGACGCCGGTCAGCACCACCGTGACTGATACCGTCGACACCACCAACCTGACGTTGAGCGCCACTGGCTCCGTCGCTGAAGGCGGTTCGATTGTCTACACCGCGACCCTGACCAACCCGGCCGGCACCCCGGTGACCGTGACCCTGAGCAATGGCTCCGTCATCACCATCGAAGCCGGTAAAACCACCGGTACCGTGACTGTTCCGGCGCCTGCCGATGACGTCTACAAAGATGCCGGCAAAGTCGAAGTCAGCATTACCGGAACCAGCGGTGGCAATTTCGAGAACCTTGTTCCGAGCACCGTTCCGGCTGTCACCGAAGTCACTGACACCATCGATACTTCGACCGTCAAACTGACCGCTGATACTTCGGTCGCTGAAGGCGGCACTGTCACTTACACCGCTACGGTTGGTGCGCCGGTGACTGGCTCGCCGGTGGTTGTGACCTTGGCCAACGGTCAGACCATCACCATCGAAGTGGGCAAAACCACTGGCACCGTGACCACCACCGCGCCGAACGATGCGTTGAATGGTCATGAGCCACTGAGCAACGCGATCACTGACGTGAGCGGTGGCAACTACGAAAATCTCGTGGCCGACAAAACCCCTGTCAGCACCACCGTCACCGATACCGTCGACACCACCAACCTGTCGCTGACTGCGACCGGCACCGTGGCTGAAGGTGGCTCGATCATCTACACCGCGACCCTGACCAATCCGGCCGGCACGCCGGTAACCGTGACCCTGAGCAATGGCTCCGTCATCACCATCGAAGCGGGTAAAACCACCGGCACCGTGACCGTTCCGGCGCCAGCCGATGACGTCTACAAAGATGCCGGCAAGGTTGAGGTCAGCATTACCGGAACAACCGGCGGCAATTTCGAGAACCTGGTGCCGAGCACCGTTCCGGCTGTTACCGAAGTTACCGATACCATCGATACGTCGACGGTCAAACTCACCGCCGACACTTCGGTAGCTGAAGGCGGGACTGTCACTTACACCGCCACCGTCGGCGCACCGGTAACCGGCTCGCCGGTTGTTGTGACCTTGGCCAATGGTCAGAACATCACCATCGAAGTGGGCAAAACCACCGGCACCGTGACCACCACCGCGCCAAACGATGCGCTGAACGGTCACGAACCGCTGACCAACTCGATTACCGGCGTCACCGGTGGCAACTACGAAAATCTGGTCGCTGACAAAACTCCGGTTTCGACCACCGTTACCGACACCGTCGACACCACCAACCTGTCGCTGACCGCTACCGGCACCGTGGCTGAAGGTGGTTCGATCGTTTACACCGCGACCCTGACCAATCCGGCCGGTACGCCGGTGACCGTGACCCTGTCGAACGGCTCGGTGATCACCATTGAAGCAGGTAAAACTACCGGCACCGTGACTGTTCCCGCCCCAGCCGATGACGTTTACAAAGACGCTGGCAAGGTTGAAGTCACGATCAAAGACGCCGCAGGCGGCAATTTCGAGAACCTGGTGCCGAGCACGGTTCCGGCTGTCACCGAAGTCACTGACACCATCGATACTTCGACCGTCAAACTGACCGCCGATACTTCAGTCGCTGAAGGCGGCACTGTCACCTACACCGCTACCGTTGGCGCACCAGTCACCGGTTCGCCAGTCGTGGTGACCTTGGCCAATGGTCAGAACATTACCATCGAAGTCGGCAAAACCACCGGCACCGTGACCACCACCGCGCCAAACGATGCGCTGAACGGTCACGAACCGCTGACCAACTCGATTACCGGCGTCACCGGTGGCAACTACGAAAATCTGGTCGCTGACAAAACTCCGGTTTCGACCACCGTTACCGACACCGTCGACACCACCAACCTGTCGCTGACCGCTACCGGCACCGTGGCTGAAGGTGGCTCGATCGTCTACACCGCAACCCTGACCAATCCGGCCGGGACTCCGGTGACCGTGACCCTGTCGAACGGCTCGGTGATCACCATTGAAGCGGGTAAAACTACCGGCACCGTGACCGTTCCAGCGCCAGCCGATGACGTCTACAAGGACGCTGGCAAGGTTGAAGTTACGATCAAAGACGCCGCAGGCGGCAACTTCGAGAACCTGGTGCCGAGCACGGTTCCAGCCGTGACCGAAGTCACCGATACCATCGACACCACGTCGGTGAAACTGACCGCGACCGAATCCGCTGCTGAAGGCGGCACCGTCACCTACACCGCGACCGTTGGCGCACCAGTCACCGGTTCGCCAGTCGTGGTGACCTTGGCCAATGGTCAGAACATTACCATCGAAGTCGGCAAAACCACCGGCACCGTGACCACCACTGCGCCAAACGATGCGCTGAACGGTCACGAACCGCTGACCAACTCGATTACCGGCGTCACCGGTGGCAACTATGAAAATCTGGTCGCTGACAAAACCCCGGTCAGCACCACCGTCACTGACACCGTGGACACGACGAATCTGTCGCTCAGCGCCACCAACTCGGTCGCCGAGGGCGGTTCGATCACCTACACCGCGACCCTGACCAACGCTGCCGGCTCGCCAGTCACCGTGACCCTGTCCAACGGTTCGGTGATTACCATCGAAGCGGGCAAGACCACCGGCACCGTGACCGTTCCAGCGCCTGCCGATGACGTCTACAAAGATGCCGGCAAGGTTGAAGTCACCATCAACGGTGCAACCGGCGGCAACTTCGAGAACCTCGTTCCGAGCACCGTTCCGGCAGTGACTGAAGTCACTGACACCATCGACACCACGTCGGTGAAACTGACCGCGACCGAGTCCGCTGCTGAAGGTGGCACCGTCACCTACACCGCCACTGTCGGTGCTCCGGTAACCGGCTCGCCTGTGGTCGTGACCCTCGCCAACGGTCAGAACATCACCATCGAAGTCGGCAAGACCACCGGCACCGTGACCACCACCGCACCGAACGATGCGTTGAACGGTCATGCGCCGCTGACTAACGCCATCACCGACGTGAGCGGCGGCAATTACGAGAATCTGGTTGCCGACAAAACCCCGGTCAGCACCACCGTGACCGATACCGTCGACACCACCAACCTGTCGCTGGCCGCGACCGGCACCGTCGCTGAAGGCGGTTCGATCGTCTACACCGCAACCTTGACCAACCCGGCCGGTACGCCGGTAACCGTGACTTTGTCCAACGGCGCCGTGATCACCATCGACGCGGGCAAAACCACCGGCACCGTGACCGTTCCAGCACCTGCCGATGACGTCTACAAAGACGCCGGCAAGGTCGAAGTCACGATCAAGGATGCTGCGGGCGGCAACTTCGAGAACCTGGTGCCAAGCACCGTTCCAGCCGTTACCGAAGTCACCGACACCATCGATACCTCGACCGTGAAGCTGAGCGCCGATACTTCGGTGGCTGAAGGTGGCACTGTCACTTACACCGCGACTGTTGGCGCTCCAGTGACTGGCGCGCCTGTTGTTGTGACCCTGGCCAACGGTCAGACCATCACCATCGACATCGGCAAGACCACCGGCACCGTGACGACCACCGCACCGAACGATGCGTTGAACGGTCACGAGCCGCTGAACAACTCGATCACCAATGTCAGCGGCGGCAACTACGAAAACCTCGTCGCCGACAAGACGCCAGTCAGCACCACCGTGACCGATACCGTCGACACCACCAACCTGTCGCTGAGCGCGACGCCGGCGGTGAACGAAGGCGGGCAGATCACCTACACCGCCACCCTGACCAACGCCGCCGGCACTCCGGTGACCGTGACCTTGAGCAATGGCGCGGTGATCACCATCGACGCCGGCAAAACTATCGGCACCGTGACCGTCGATGCGCCGAAGGATGACGTCTACAAGGACGCCGGCACCGTTGAAGCGACCATCAAAGGCGCGACCGGTGGCGACTTCGAGAACCTGGTGACCAGCAACACCCCGGCGGTGACCACCGTCAACGACACCATCGACACCTCCACCGTGTCGCTGACTGCCACCGCCAACGTCGCCGAAGGCGAAACCGTGGTTTACACCGCAAGCGTGACTGCACCAGTAACAGGCTCGCCTGTTGTGGTCACCCTGTCCAACGGCCAGACCATCACCATCGCCGTCGGTGAGACCACCGGCAGCGTGAACTTCGTCGCGCCGAACAGCCCATTGGCGGGCGGCAGCTCGTTGAGCGTGGCCATCGACAAGGTTGCCGGCGGTAACTATGAAAACCTGGTGGCCGACAAGACACCGGCGAACACCTCAGTGTCGGACACTGTCGACACCACCAACCTGAACCTGACCGCCAGCGACTCGGTGGCCGAGGGTGGTTCGATCGTTTACACCGCGACCCTGACCAACCCTGCCGGCACTCCGGTGACCGTGACCCTGTCCAACGGCGCGGTGATCACCATCGAAGCCGGTAAAACGTCGGGCACCGTGACCGTTCCAGCTCCGGCTGACGACGTTTACAAAGACGCGGGTAAAGTCGAAGCAACCATTTCCAGCGCTACCGGTGGCAACTTCGAGAACCTGGTGCCTAGCACCGTTCCGGCCGTCACCAACGTGACCGACACCATCGATACCACCACGGTCAAACTGACCGCGACCGAATCGGCTGCGGAAGGTGGCACCGTCACTTACACCGCGACTGTCGGCGCGCCAGTGACTGGCTCGCCGGTCGTGGTGACCTTGGCCAACGGTCAGAACATCACCATCGAAGTGGGTAAAACCACTGGCACCGTGACTACCACTGCGCCGAACGATGCGTTGACCGGCCACGCGCCGCTGACCAACGCCATCACCGACGTGAGCGGCGGTAACTACGAAAACCTCGTGGCGGATAAAACGCCGGTTTCGACCAATGTCACCGACACCGTCGACACCACCAATCTGTCGCTCAGTGCGACCGGCACCGTGGCCGAGGGTGGCTCGATCGTCTACACCGCAACCCTGACCAACGCCGCTGGTTCGCCAGTCACCGTGACCCTGTCCAACGGCGCGGTGATCACCATCGAGGCCGGTAAAACCTCTGGCACCGTGACCGTTCCGGCGCCAGCCGATGACGTGTACAAGGACGCCGGTAAAGTCGAAGCGACCATTTCCAGCGCTACCGGTGGCAACTTCGAGAACCTGGTGCCAAGCACCGTTCCGGCCGTCACCAACGTTACCGACACCATCGACACCACCACGGTCAAACTGACGGCGACTGAATCCGCTGCTGAAGGTGGCACCGTCACCTACACCGCCACCGTCGGTGCTCCGGTAACCGGCTCGCCTGTGGTCGTGACCCTGGCCAACGGTCAGAACATCACCATCGAAGTCGGCAAGACCACCGGCACCGTGACCACCACCGCGCCGAACGATGCGTTGACCGGTCATGCGCCACTGACCAACGCCATCACCGACGTGAGCGGCGGTAACTACGAAAACCTCGTGGCGGATAAAACGCCGGTTTCGACCAATGTCACCGATACCATCGACACCACCAACCTGTCGCTCAGTGCCACTGGCACCGTCGCTGAAGGCGGCTCGATCGTTTACACAGCAACCCTGACCAACGCCGCGGGCTCGCCAGTTACCGTGACGCTGAGCAACGGCGCTGTCATCACCATCGAGGCCGGCAAAACCACCGGCACCGTGACTGTTCCAGCTCCGGCGGACGACGTTTACAAAGATGCCGGTAAAGTCGAAGCAACCATTTCCACCGCCACCGGTGGCAACTTCGAAAACCTGGTGCCAAGTACCGTGCCGGCTGTCACCGAAGTCACCGACACGATCGACACCTCGACCGTCAAACTGACTGCCGATACCTCAGTGGCCGAAGGTGGCACCGTCACCTATACCGCCACTGTTGGCGCACCAGTCACCGGTTCGCCGGTCGTGGTGACCCTGGCCAACGGTCAGAACATCACCATCGAAGTCGGCAAGACCACTGGCACCGTCACCAGCACCGCGCCTAACGACGCGCTGACCGGTCATGCGCCTCTGACCAACTCGATCACAGGTGTGACTGGCGGCAATTACGAAAACCTTGTGGCTGACAAAACCCCGGTCAGCACTAACGTCACCGACACCGTCGACACCACCAACCTGTCGCTGTCCGCAACCGGTACCGTGGCCGAAGGTGGCTCGATCGTTTACACCGCGACCCTGACCAACGCCGCTGGCTCGCCAGTTACCGTGACGTTGAGCAACGGCGCCGTGATCACCATCGAAGCAGGCAAAACCACTGGCACCGTTACCGTTCCGGCCCCAGCCGATGACGTGTACAAGGACGCTGGCAAAGTCGAAGCGACCATTTCGACTGCTACCGGTGGCAACTTCGAGAACCTGGTACCGAGCACTGCTCCTGCAGTCACCAACGTCACCGACACCATTGATACCACCACGGTCAAACTCACCGCGACCGAGTCTGCTGCCGAAGGTGGCACCGTCACCTACACCGCGACCGTTGGTGCGCCAGTGACTGGCTCGCCAGTCGTGGTAACTCTGGCCAACGGCCAGAACATCACCATCGAAGTCGGCAAAACCACCGGCACCGTAACCACCATCGCACCGAACGATGCGCTGACCGGTCATGCGCCTTTGACCAACGCGATCACCAATGTGAGCGGCGGTAACTACGAAAACCTGGTCGCCGACAAAACGCCGGTCAGCACAACCGTTACCGACACTGTCGACACCACCAACCTGTCGCTGAGCGCAACCAACTCGGTCGCCGAGGGTGGTTCGATCATCTACACCGCGACCTTGACCAACGCGGCTGGCTCGCCAGTCACCGTGACCCTGTCGAACGGCGCTGTGATCACCATCGAAGCCGGGAAAACCACTGGCACCGTGACCGTGCCGGCTCCGGCGGATGACGTCTATAAAGACGCGGGTAAAGTCGAAGCGACCATCTCCACCGCTACCGGTGGCAACTTCGAAAACCTGGTACCGAGCACCGTGCCGGCTGTGACTCAAGTCACCGACACCATCGATACCACCACGGTCAAGCTGACCGCGACCGATTCTGCTGCCGAAGGTGGCACCGTCACCTACACCGCCACTGTCGGTGCGCCTGTGACCGGTTCGCCTGTCGTTGTGACACTGGCTAATGGTCAGAACATCACCATCGAAGTCGGCAAAACCACCGGCACCGTAACTACCACCGCACCGAATGATGCGCTGACCGGCCACGCGCCGCTGACCAACGCGATCACCAACGTCAGCGGTGGCAACTACGAAAACCTCGTTGCCGACAAGACCCCGGTCAATACCACGGTCACCGATACCGTCGACACCACCAACCTGTCGCTGTCCGCGACCGGTACCGTGGCCGAAGGCGGCTCGATCGTTTACACCGCGACGCTGACCAACGCTGCCGGTTCGCCGGTTACCGTGACGTTGAGCAACGGCGCCGTGATCACCATCGACGCCGGCAAAACCACCGGCACCGTGACCGTCCCGGCACCGGCTGATGACGTTTACAAAGACGCCGGCACCGTGCAGGCCACGATCAAATCCGCCACCGGTGGCAACTTCGAAAATCTGGTGCCAAGCACCACGCCAGCCGTGACCAGCGTCACCGACACCATCGACACCACCACGGTCAAACTGACCGCGACCGAGTCTGCTGCGGAAGGTGGTACCGTCACCTACACCGCGACCGTTGGTGCACCGGTAACCGGTTCGCCAGTGACCGTGACTCTGGCCAACGGCCAGAACATCACCATCGAAGTCGGCAAAACCACCGGCACCGTGACCACCACTGCGCCGAACGACGTGTTGACCGGTCATGCGCCACTGACCAACGCCATCACCAACGTCAGCGGCGGCAACTACGAAAACCTCGTTGCCGACAAGACCCCGGTCAGCACCACGGTCACCGACACCATTGACACCACCAACCTGTCGCTGAGCGCGACCGGCACCGTGGCAGAGGGTGGCTCGATTGTTTACACCGCAACGCTGACCAACGCCGCGGGTTCGCCAGTGACCGTGACGCTGAGCAACGGTGCAGTCATCACCATCGACGCCGGTAAAACCACCGGTACCGTCACCGTCCCTGCCCCGGCCGACGACGTCTACAAAGACGCCGGCACTGTTCAGGCAACGATCAAAACCGCGACCGGTGGCAGCTTCGAGAACCTGGTACCAAGCACCACGCCAGCAGTGACCAGCGTCACCGACACCATCGACACCACGGGCGTGAAACTCACCGCCACGGGCACCGTGGCCGAAGGTGGCACCGTCACCTACACCGCTACCGTTGGTGCGCCAGTTACCGGCTCGCCTGTCGTCGTGACCCTGGCCAACGGTCAGACCATCACCATCGACATCGGCAAAACCACCGGCACCGTGACCAGCATCGCACCGAACGATGCGCTGACCGGTCACGCGCCGTTGACCAACTCGATCACTAACGTGACCGGCGGCAACTACGAAAATTTGGTAGCCGACAAAACCCCGGTCAGCACCACCGTGACCGACACTGTCGACACTACCAACCTGACCCTGAGCGCCACCAACACGGTCGCCGAGGGCGGTTCGATCATTTACACCGCCACCCTGACCAACGCCGCTGGTTCGCCAGTGACCGTGACCCTGAGCAACGGCGCAGTGATCACCATCGACGCCGGTAAAACCACTGGCACCGTGACCGTTCCTGCCCCGGCTGATGACGTCTACAAAGACGCCGGCACCGTGCAGGCAACCATCACCAATGCCAGCGGCGGCAACTTCGAAAACCTGGTACCAAGCACCGTACCGGCCGTGACCAGCGTCACCGATACCATCGACACCACTACCGTGAAGTTGTCTGCCACCGGTACAGCGGCTGAAGGCGGCAACGTCGTCTACACCGCCACCGTCGGTGCGCCAGTCACTGGTTCGCCAGTCGTGGTGACTCTGTCCAACGGCCAGACCATCACCATCGACATCGGAAAAACCACCGGCACCGTAACCACCACCGCACCGAACGATGCGCTGACCGGTCACGCGCCGTTGACCAACGCAATCACCAACGTGAGCGGCGGCAACTACGAGAATCTGGTTGCCGACAAGACTCCGGTCAGCACCACCGTGACCGACACCGTCGACACCACCAACCTGTCGCTGACCGCGACCGGCACCGTGGCCGAAGGTGGCTCGATCGTTTACACCGCAACCCTGACCAACGCCGCTGGCTCGCCAGTGACCGTGACCCTGAGCAACGGCGCAGTGATCACCATCGACGCCGGTAAAACCACCGGCACCGTGATTGTTCCTGCACCAGCCGATGACGTCTACAAAGACGCCGGCACCGTGCAGGCGACCATCAAGTCGGCGACAGGTGGCAGCTTCGAAAACCTGGTGCCAAGCACCACGCCAGCCGTAACCAGCGTCACCGACACCATCGACACCACTGGCGTGAAACTCACCGCCACTGGCACCGTGGCCGAGGGTGGCACTGTCACCTACACCGCCACTGTCGGCGCTCCGGTCACCGGTTCGCCAGTGACCGTAAGCCTGTCCAACGGCCAGACGATCACCATCGACATCGGCAAAACCACCGGCACCGTGACCACCACTGCGCCGAACGACGTGTTGACCGGCCACGCACCGTTGACCAATGCGATCACCAACGTCAGCGGCGGCAACTACGAAAACCTCGTAGCCGACAAAACCCCGGTCAGCACCACCGTGACCGACACCGTCGACACCACCAGCCTGTCGCTGAGCGCGACCCCGGCGGTGAACGAGGGCGGCCAGATCACCTACACCGCAACCCTGAGCAACGCTGCCGGTTCCCCGGTAACCGTGACCCTGAGCAACGGCTCGGTGATCACCATCGACGCCGGCAAAACCACTGGCACCGTGACCGTTCCGGCTCCGGCTGACGACGTCTACAAAGACGCCGGCAGCGTGCAGGCGACCATCACCAACGCCAGCGGTGGCAACTTCGAGAACCTGGTACCGAGCACGACACCGGCCGTGACCAACGTCGCCGATACCATCGACACCACCACCGTCAGCATCACCGGCAGCACCTCGGTGACCGAAGGCCAGACCGCCAGCTACACCGTCAGCCTGACGCACCCGGCGCAAACCGACGTGACCCTGAAGATCGTCTACAGCGGCACCGCTGCCGACGGTTCGGACTTCACTGGCGTGTACACCGTGAAAATCCCGGCGGGCGCCAGCAGCGCGCAGTTCAACGTCGCGACCATCGATGACAAGATCACCGAAGGCACCGAGAACTTCGTGGTCAAGATCGACTCGGCCACCGGCGGCAACTTCGAGAACCTGGCCGTCAGCAGCACCAACGGTAGCGTCAGCACCTCGATCATCGACAACGATGCGCCACCGGTCATCGACCTGGATGCCAACAACTCCAGCGGCGCCACCGGTGCCGACTACAAGGTGACGTTCACCGAAAACACCCCGGGCGCCGGCGTGTCGATTGCCGACACTGACCTGACGATCACCGACCCGGACAGCACCATGCTGACCGGCGCGACCATCGTGCTGACCAACCGTCAGGACGGCGATGCACTGAACCTCGGCAACAGCGTCAACGGCATCACCATCAATGCCAACAGCACCAACGGCACCGTGACCCTGACCCTGTCGGGTAACGCGACGCTCGCCGACTACATGCAGGCGATCAAAAACATCACCTTCACCAACAGCAGTGAAGACCCGAGCACCGTGCCGCGGATCATCACCGTGACCGTGACCGATGGCGGCAACTACTCCAACACCGCGACCACCACGGTCAACGTGGTGGCGGTCAACGATGCGCCAGTCGCCGCGCCAGTCAACGTCACCGGCACCGAAGACACCCCGCTGATCCTCGGCTGGTCGACCTTCGGTGTGACTGACGTCGACAGTCCGGCCAGCAGCCTGGGCATCAAAATCACCCAGCTGCCGGGCGAAGGCAAACTGCAGTATCTGGACGGCTCGACCTGGAAAGATGTCGCCAACAACCAGACCTTCAGCAAGGCCGACATTGACGCCGGCAAGCTGCGCTTCATGCCGGATGCCAACGAGTCGGGCGTCAACGGTTACGGCGGCACCGGCCTGGGCAACAACCAGGCTGACTATGCACAGATCAAGTTCCAGCCCACCGACGGCCAACTGCTGGGCAACACCGGCACCGTGAAGATCGACATCACTCCGGTGGCGGATGCACCGACCGTGAGCGTGGCCGACAACAGCGTGAAGTCCACCGGACTGGTCAAGGAAGTCTGGACCGGCCTGTCGGGCCTGGGCACCAGCGGCAACGGCGCTGACTCGACCACGTTGAAAAACGTGATCGACGGCGCCGGCACCCCGAACTCCAGCACCAACGTGAATAACGTGCAGTCCGACGGCAGCGTGACCGCCGGTACCGCGTCGAAGACCTCGGGCCTGATCTATCTGGAAGCCGGCAAGACCTACAGTTTCAGCGGTGTGGCTGACGACAGCCTGCTGATCACCATTGGCGGCAAGAGCGTGGCGTCGGGTACCTGGGGCGCGGGCGGTGCGATCAGCGGTTCGTTCACCCCGACCACCAGCGGCTACTACACCCTGGACATCTACCACCACAACCAGAGCGGCCCGGGCAGCTATGACGTGAACCTGTCGGTCAACGGCAGCACGCCAATCGACCTGAGCAGCGCCGGCGTGCCGATCTACACCGGGGTGCAGGATCTGGTGAATTCCGGTGTGACCGTCTCCGACCTGCACGGCACCAACGGCGAAGGCTATTACGACGGCTACAAGCTCAACACTGGCGCCGAAGGCACCACGGTGAAACTGTCGGCGATCAACACCGCGCTGACCGACACCGACGGCTCGGAAACCCTGAGCGTGAAGATCAGTGGCGCGCCGGTCGGCTCGGTTCTCTCCGACGGCAACGGTCACACCTTCACAGTCACCGCGAGCAACGGCGAAGCCAACGTCACCGGCTGGAACCTGGGCAGCCTGACCGTAACCCCGCCGACCTACTACAACGGCCAGTTCAACCTGACCGTGACCTCGACCTCCACTGAAATGGTCGGCGGTTCGGCCAGCAGCACCGCGACGATTCCGGTCACCGTGGTGCCGGCGGTTTACAACGCGGTGGTTGGTACCTCTGGAGACGACACCTTCAACGGTACCGATGGCAACGACATCATGGTCGCCGACATCGGTGGTCTGACCGTGGTGCCGGGCACCAACTACAACATCGCGTTCATGGTCGACAGCTCGGGCAGCATGAGCACCTCGTCGATCAACGCGGCCAAGGACTCGCTGACCTCGGTGTTCAACACCCTCAAGCAGAGCATGGGCGGCAGCAACTCGGGCACGGTGAACATCTTCCTGGCGGACTTCGATACCCAGGTCAACAAGTCGGTGTCGGTGAACCTCAACGACCCGAACGCGCTGACCAAGCTCAAAGCCGTGCTCGACTCGATGGCGTCCGGCGGCGGCACCAACTACGAGGACGTGTTCAAGACCACGGCCAACTTCTTCCAGAGCGCGGAAGCTGTGGCGAACACCGGGGCGAAGAACCTCACGTACTTCATCACCGACGGCCAGCCGACCTACTACCAGAGCGGCGAGCAGACCAACCCGACGCTGTACGGCAGCGTGAAGTTCGACAGTGTGGTGACAACCAGCAACTACAAGCTGGGCGACACTTTCAGCACGTACATCGACAACACGCATTACCTGAGCATCACCGCCAGCGGTTATGCCCAGTTGCAGACTTACACTGCCCGTTATGGCTGGAGCACCACCAACCTGGGCACTGTTCACGCTCAGGGTGACGGCACTTACGAGTTGTCGAGCCTGGCCGGTAGCGGTAGCAGTACGGATTCGGCGACAACCTCCAACTCCAACAGCAGCTTCGCTCTGCTCAGCGGTCTGTCGAACGTCGAGGCGATCGGTATCAACAGCGGTGTCAGCCTCAACGACCTGAAACCGTATGACTCGGATCACTCGCCGCAGACCAACATCGATCCGAAGGATCTGGCCAACTCGATCATCGGCCACACCGAAGCGACGATGCCGGGCAACGACACCGTCAGCGGTGGCGACGGCAACGACATCCTGTTCGGCGACCTGGTGAGCTTCAACGGCATTGCCGGCGAGGGTTATCAGGCGATGCAGGCGTACGTCGCACAGCAAACCGGTGTGGATGTCAGCAAAGTCACCACCAGCAACGTGCACCAGTACATCACCGAGCACTATCAGGCGTTCGATGTGTCCGGTGCGCATGACGGCAACGACACGCTGCTGGGTGGCGCAGGCAATGACATCCTGTTCGGCTCGGGCGGCAACGACCTGCTCGACGGCGGCAAGGGCAATGACATCCTGCTCGGCGGCACCGGCAATGACACGCTGATCGGCGGCCAGGGCAACGACATCCTGATCGGTGGTTCCGGTGCCGACACCTTCGTCTGGAAAGCAGGCGACACCGGCAATGACGTGATCAAGGACTTCAACGCCAACGAAGGTGACCGCATCGACCTGCGCGATCTGTTGCAGGGTGAAACCGGCAGCACCATCGACAACTTTCTGAAGATCACCACGGTTGATGGCACGTCGTCGCTGCAAGTCAGCTCGGCGGGCAAGTTCAACTCCGGCGACGCGGCAGCCGCCACGCCGGACGTGACGATCAAACTGGAAGGCAACAACTGGTCGAGCGCCAACATTCACAACCTGATTGCCGGCAGCGATCCGACCATCAAGGTCGACCACAACAACAGCTGATGCGTGAACAAAACGGCCGCCCCTTGGGGCGGCCGTCACGTTTGCGGCTAACTCGGCGGTGACGATTTCGTCGCCACCCCGCATACTCGCGCGCAGTTGGCCTATGCTGCTGACAGCATGACGCTGGATCTTTCTGAGGGATGCTCAATGTTTTACGTGCAACGCGATGCGCAAGGTCTGTTGATTCGCGTGGAAGCCGCGGCCTACGCCGAGGCCACGGAAACGCTGCCGGCCGACAGCCATGAAATCCAGGCCTGGTTCGCCAATGAAGTGGTGGAAACCAGCCTGAAACAGCTCAAGCAGAGCGACCTGGAAATGATTCGGGTACTCGACGACCTGATTCAGGTGCTGACCCAGAAAGGCGTGATCCGCGTTACCGATCTGCCGCCGGCGGCGCAGGCCAAGCTGATGGACCGCACCCAGGCGCGGGAAGCGCTGGGCGGGTTGAGCCACTTGATCGACGACGAAGAGACCGGGCTGATCTGATCCGCGATCTTCAGTGACCGGACTGACCCCTTCGCGAGCAAGCCCGCTCCCACATTTGAAATGCATTCCAATGTGGGAGCGGGCTTGCTCGCGAAGGCTGATTTACCGACAACGAATAACGAACAGGTTACTTCCAGGGCGTGGGCTCACCAAACAACTGCCCCTGCACCCCATACAAGCCCATCTCGCGAATCACCGACAACTCGCCCTCGGTCTCCACCCGCTCGGCAATCAACGGTAGATCGATGCTGTGCGCCGCACGCTGGATCGCTTCGATGAACAGGCGCTTGTCGCTCTCCTGATCGATGGCGCGGATGTAACTGCCATCGATCTTCAGGTACGCCAGCCCCAGCCGCGCCAGGTTGCCGATCATGCTGAAGCGTCCACCAAAGCGCTGCAGGCTCAGGGAGAAACCGAGTTCACGCAGGCGCCGGGTCAACTGCTCCAGCACCGCTTGCTCCGGCAATTGCTCCTCGCCGATCTCCAGCGTCAGGCGCTCGCCGAGGTCGGAGTGTGCGCGCAGAATCTCGAACACTTTGTTCAGCGCTTGTGGATCGGCCAGGGTTGCCGAAGAGAGGTTCAGCGCCAACGAATCCTCATGCCCTTTCATCTGCTCCAGCACGCGCTCGAGCATCAGACGGTCCAGTCGCGCGGTCCAGCCAAAACGCTCGAGCCACGGCAGGAAACGCCCGGCCGGGATGGTCTGGCCCTGTTCATCCAGCAAGCGCGAAAGCACTTTGTAATGCAGCACCAATTGCGTGTCCTGAGCGGCCACCACCGGTTGGAAATACAGTTCGAAACGCTGCTGATTCAGCGCCTGATCGAGCAAGCGATGCCAGGCGTGGTGATCGTCACCGACGTCCGCCACCAGGCTCTGATCGATGCACGCCCAGTTCTGCTCGCCCTGCCCCTCGGCCTGCGCCAGCGCCTGATCGCCCAGGGTCAGTACTGCTTGCGGTGAATCGCCGTGGGCAAACGGGGCGAGGCCAATGGAAGCCACGGCCGGCACATCGGTTGCGCCAGTGGCGTGCAGGCTGCTCAGCGCGCTGTCGAGGTTCTGCGCCAGTTGCAGCGCTTCTTCGCGCACCAGTCCCGGCGCCAGCACGGCGAATTCACCACCGCGAATACGGGTGACGAGGTTCTGGGTTTCCGGATATTTGGCGCACTCGCGGGACAGTTGCTCGCCGACAGCTTTCAACAATTCATCGGTGCGCTGACCGCCCAGACGCTGATTGAGCCCGGCCAGATCCTTGACCCGCAACAGCAGCAGATAACCGGAACTGGCCTGCTCCGGGTTGCTCACGCGGTTATGCAGCTGCATCTCGAAATAGCGCCGGTTGGCCAGCCCCGTGAGGTTGTCCTGATAAGACTCGGCACGCAGTTTTTCGCTGCGCTCGGCCTGCTCCTGGAACAACGCCTTGAGCTTCTCGACCATCTGGTTCATCGCCTGCACCACGCGCCGCAGTTCCGGGGTACGCGGCAACTCCGGCAGGCTGAGGAATTCGCGGCGGGCGATGGCGTGGGACTGCTTGACCATGTAATCCAGCGGGCGCAATTGCCGGCGCAGCAGCAACGCGCCGAGCACTGCACTGACCGCGCCGCACAGCAGCAGCCAGCCGAGGCTGCCCAACGCGCTCTGCCACAGCTTGGCCACGGCAAACATCGGGTGACTGACCACCTCGACCCGCGCCGCCTGCTCCCAGCCACGGCTGACCAGCGCGTCGCCACCGGCCGGTTCCAGGCCGATCAGTTTGACGAACCAGTCAGGCACATTGCTCACCGCCGGAATCCCGCTGCGCTCGACAATGGTCTGGTCGGTCTTGAGATCGACCACGCGGATGCTCGCGTAATAGCCGCTGTCGAAAATCGAGCTGACCAGCAGCTCGACCATCGCCGGGTCGTCGATATTCGGCGTCAGCGACAACGCCAGCGCCGTGGCGGCGTCCTGGGCATGTGAGCGCAGCTGGTTGACGTACTGGGTGCGCGAGCTCTCCAGACTGACCATGAAGCTGCCGGTGAAGGCGACCACCAGGAACAGACAGATAGCGATCAACAGCTGTTTGAACAAAGACATCTGAGCGCGTGCTCCTAGTTAGTCGTTTCGACCGGGAAACCTTCGGCCTGCATTTTCTTCAGCACATCCTGCCAGCGCGACAGGCGTTTGGTGTCACCGACCTTTTTGTTGCCCTTGGCTCCCGGCAGGTACAGACCTTCAGCATTGAAAGAGTAGACCGGCAGCAAGTCGGTTCGCTGGGACGCAGGCTGAATCGGATCGATCAGGCTGTCGAGCACCAGCGGCATGGCATCGGGGGTGGCGTAGTAAGTCAGCACCATGTGTGCGCGATTCTGGCGCAGTGCCTTGACGTAGGTGATGCGCAGCTTGTCACTGGAGACCCCGAGATGGCGCAGGCTGAAATACTTGGCGATCGCGTAGTCTTCGCAGTCGCCGGCGCCTTTCCACAACGCTTCGATGGGCGTCTCCCAATAATCGACCTGCCCCCACAGATCGATATCTTCTACATAACGCACCTGTTTGTTGAAAAACAGGTTCACCACTTTCAGCTTTTCCATCTCGCTGACCTGTTTCTGCGTGGCCAGCAGGTTTTGCCAGGCATCGATCCGCTGCTGCCCGGCACCCAACGGGCCGTAGAGCGCCGTAGCCTTGCGGCTGATCGCGGAAAAATCCCAATCGGCATGCAGGCCGCCCAGCATGACGCCGGCCAGCAACAGTGCGCAGCCTAGCCAGCGCAGAGTCCGGGGGATCGCGAAACGTACCGCCACAGCAGGTTTCCAGGGGGCAGGAAGGAAAGCGTTTGATGGTGAAGCTTAGCCCGGCAAAAAACAATGGCACCATGAGATCATCGCCATCGCGCTAAACTTCACAGAGGACAGCAATCCTTTACATGGTTTGACAACCTGTAGAGCAATCACTAGTGTCTTTGGATCCAAATTCCGTCGTCATTCAGGGTGAGTAGTTGTGACACAGAAGCCCAAACCGCTGCACAGCATCAAAGTCGATGGGCCGATTCCCGCACACCTTGCCCGCTCGATCATCGAAGAAACCCTGCGCTCGGCGATCCTTGACGGTCGTTTGCCGTGCGGCACCGCCCTGCGCCAGCAGGATCTGGCCGACCTGTTCGGGGTCAGCCGCATGCCGGTGCGCGAGGCTCTGCGCCAGCTCGAAGCGCAGGAACTGCTGAGCGTCACCACCCACAAGGGCGCCGTTGTAGCGCCGCTGATCCAGGGCGACGCCACCGAAACCTACGAGTTGCGGATCCTCCTCGAATCCGAGGCCATGCGCCAGTCGATCCCGTTGCTGACCAGCGCCGATCATGCGCACGCCGCCGGCTATATCGAAGAACTCGAAACCCAGCACGACTACAGCGAAATCGGTCGGCTCAACCGTCTGTTCCACATGGCCCTGTACAGCAAGGCACCGAATAAGCGTCTGCTGCGGCTGGTCGAAGACGGCCTCAACGAGGAGGAGCGCTTCCTGCGTTTCAACCTCGAAGCCATGGGCCTGGGCAAACTCTCCCAGGAAGATCACCGCGCCATGCTCCAGGCCGTGATCGAGCGCGATGTCGAGCTGTCGGTGAAGTTGCTCACACATCACCTCAACCGTGGCGTCGAGGTCATCACCCGCTTCCTCGCCAGTCCCGCCGGACAAAACCGCAAGGCCGTGCGCTGACACCCTTCACGCCGGTCTCAGGCCTTCCCGCCTGACCGGCGAATAACCCGCTTACAAATCCTCTCCCCGATCCTCCGCAAACCTGGTGGCGGATCCGCGTGTTCGCTCTAACCTCCCAGCGCTCGCAAGCCCGCCATTGCGGCTCGGCGCGGACGAATCGGTCATAGCCGTCCCGCCAATTTACCCGCACTCTTTAACGGCCACCCCATGAAGAACGGGCGACGCGCCGCACCGCCGGCGCAGTCCCCGCACCAGGAACCTACGGAAGGAGCCTTGCCACGGGATAAAAGGAAGTTACGGCGCCGTTTCCGGCCCACTTTCATTCCTATACATCACATTCAATTTCCGCTTCTTAAAGTTGCTTTGAGTGAGGCATTCACTCTTGTCTTCAATTTTGGCCATTATTTGCCGAAAGGAGCAACTACGCCCAAGTAAAACTTAAACCAAAAGTTTTACCGGGCCGACTCATACTTGAAAAACACACAACTAAAAATAATTAAAAATAAACTTGTTAAGTTATTTGACGATGTATTAGCTTTTCCTCGCCGAGCAGGTTCTACCTGCAAACACGGCACGGCTCCGCAGTCATCCAATAGCTTTGGCAAATATTCGCCAACGCATGGTCGAGAGCCTTTCATGCACTTTGCAAACTTTCATTAATCCGAATGAGGCCCGCGCTCGCCAATAGAAAACATTTCAAACTTATCAAGTCCGTGTTGATGCACTGAACGAGCAACTCCCTCTATTCCAATAACACCGAGGTTCGCCATGATGCCAACTAAAGAACAACTCGCCCTGAAAAAAGCGCAATTGAGCGTTCACCCGATCTTTACCGAGATCGATTCGTTATCGGTACTGCGCCGGTTCATGGAATCCCACGTCTTCGCCGTGTGGGATTTCATGTCGTTGACCAAGCGCCTGCAGCAGGAACTGACCTGTACGCGGCTGCCATGGTTACCGCCACGCGATCCGCATGCTGCGCGGCTGATCAACGAGATCGTGCTCGGCGAAGAGTCGGATGATCGTCCCGCCCACGGCCATTACAGCCATTTCGAGCTGTACCTGGACGCGATGCGCGAAGTCGGTGCGAGCACCACGGCGGTCGAACGGTTTGTCGCGCTGCAACAGGAAGGCGTGAGTTACGACGTCGCCCTGCAAAGCGTTGAGGTTGATCCGGCAGCGGCGAAATTTGTGCGCGAGACGCTGCACACCGCGCTGCACGCACCGGGCCACAGTGTCGCCGCCGCGTTCCTGCATGGCCGCGAAAGCGTAATCCCGACGATGTTCCAGCGCATCCTCGATGACTGGGGGATCGGCATCGAACAGGCACCCACCTTTCGCTATTACCTGGAGCGCCACATCGAGGTCGACTCCGAAGATCACGGCCCGGCGGCAGAGCAACTGCTCGAGCGCCTGGTCGATGGCGATCCGCAGCGTGAAGCCGAGGTCTACGCCAGCGCCATCGCGGCCGTGGAAAGCCGCATCGCCCTGTGGGACGGCCTGCGTCTGAGCATGCGCGAACCTTTGGCGGAGGTGGCCCAATGAACGCCGCCGACTATCAATCCTTCGCCGACGCCTGGGAAACCCGCGCCACCATCCGCACCCGGCCACGGCGTGTTCTGGAAGACGATGAACGCCTGATCTATCCGCTGAGCCGCCAGCCCCTGGTGCTCAGCGAAACCTTCCTGCGCGAGTGCCCGCAGCAGCGTGATTTTGCGTTGGTGCAGACGCTGTACAAGTTCATCAACGACGTGGTGATTTTCGAAACCGAAATCGTCGACCAGACCGCCCGCGCCATCGCCAAGAATCGCTTCGCCGTGCCGTTCCCGTTCGCCTGTCGCTACGACGCGATGACCGTGGTGGTGGACGAGGATTACCACGCGCTGGTGGCGATGGACTTCATGCAGCAGACCGTAGCCATGACCGGCATCGAGCCGATCGAACTGCCCACTGAAATCGAATTGAGCCGGGCAATTCCTGCCGCTGTGGCACTGGCGCCCGAACACCTGCGCAGCGCGGTGGAACTGATCTGCGTGGCCATCGCCGAGAACACCGTGACTGGTGACGTCGCCGCATTCGCCCGGGACGACACGGTCAAGCCGTCGATCAAAGGGCTGATGGCCGATCACCTGCTCGACGAGGGCCGGCACTCCAGTTTCTGGGCGCGCATGGTGCGCATCTATTGGCACACCGCCAATGACGCGGACCGGGAAACCATCGCGCAGATCCTGCCGGTGTTCATCGGCCATTACCTGACCAACGACATCCAGAAGTCCTTCGATCTGCGCCTGATCGACGCCTTGCCGGTCAGCGAGGCAGTGCGCCGCTCGCTCAAGGACGAAATGGCCGGGTTGGCCTTCCCGATCAATCGCCACCATCCGCTGGTGGGCAACATCGTGCGGTTTTTCCACAACAGCTCGCTGCTCGACACGCCCTGCGTGCAGCACGCCCTGCGTGACTATCTGGTTTGATGAGGAGGCCGACATGAGACGTCTCGACATTTTATTGATTGGCGCCAGCCAGGCCATGACCGACCTGGTGCAGGAACTCGAACAACACGGCCACTCCTTGCGGCGCAGCGGCGCGGCGCAATCGCCGGTAGACCTGATCATCGACGATGGCTTCATCGGCGCCGGTGATTTCTGCGCCATCCCGCACTTGCATCTGCGCCTCGGTATCGCTGCGCAGCGCCTTAGCGGTTTACCGACGCTCGACCTGTTGTGCTTCCTCGGCTCGTCACTGATCAGCCGTGTGCCGATTGGCGATGAGCCGTCCGGCAATGGTCAAGCACTGCGCCAGCGAGTGCTGACGCAGGTGGTCGACGAAGTCGCGCTGCTGGTCAGCCGTTTCTCCCGCGATGCCGAGTATTTTCAGCAGGCATTGCCAGTTACCGCGCCGGACTTCGAACAGGTGGAGGACCTGTCGTTTCTCGACAGTCTGGCTTACGTCCATCGCCTCAACGCCACGACGCATCCGGCATTGTTGCAACAGGCGCAGACGCCGTTGATCGAACGCCTGCAACGCAGCCTGATCGAACACGCCGAGCGACCGGCGCTGCACCTGGCCGAGCACTCGCTCAGCTACCGCCAGTTGCACGCGCACAGCCGTGCGATCCAGCAACGTCTGCAGCCACTGCTAGAGCAGCATCCGCAGCCGTGGATCGTGGGTATCTGCCAGCCGAAAAGCCCGGCGCTGTTCGCCTCGATTCTGGCGGTGCTCGGCAGTGGCGCGGTGTATCTGCCGCTCGAGCCGAGCCATCCGTTGCAGCGCCAGCAATACATCCTGCAAAACGCCGGCGCGGTGTTGTTGCTGCACGACGGCGAGCATCCGCTCGGTGAGTCGATGCCCGGGCTGGATGTCAGTCGTATCGACAATGCCGAAGCCGATCTCGACCTACCATTGATGCGTCAGCGGCCGACGCTTGAAGCACCGTGCATGGCGCTCTACACCTCCGGCACCACCGGGCATCCGAAGGGTGTACTGCTGAGCCAGGCGAACCTCGCGCACTTTACCGCGTGGTACGCCGATTACGTGCAATTGCGCGCCGAAAGCCGGGTGTTGCAGTTCTCTTCGCTGAGCTTCGACTCATCGCTGATCGATATCTTTCCGACGCTGCTCGAAGGCGCCGAACTGGTGGTGCCCGATGACACTCAACGCCGCGATCCGCTGCAGTTGGTGGCGTTGATCCGCCGCCGGCAACTGACCCACGCGTTCCTGCCGCCGGCGCTGTTGAGCATCCTGCCGCTGGAGCATTTGCATGGCGTCGAAGTGATGACCGGCGGCGACGTCTGCGAGCCCTTCGTCATCGAGCAACTGACCCGTCAGGGCAAGCTGCACAACCTCTACGGCCCCACCGAAGCGACGGTACTGATTACCGCTCGCCAGCTCAAACCGGGTGACAGCAACCGCACTCTTGGCGCACCGATTGCCAACAGTCAGGTGCTGATTCTCGATGACGATCTGCAACCGGTGCCGGATAACACCGTCGGCGAATTGTTCATCGTCGGCCCCGGCGTTTGCCTCGGCTATCTGAACAATGCGCAGCAGACCGCCGAGCGCTATCTGACCCTGCAACTGCCGCACGGTGAGACCTTGCGCGCCTACCGCAGCGGCGACATGGCCAAGTGGGGCGAACATGGCATCGAGCTGTGCGGACGACGCGACAATCAGGTGAAGATTCGCGGTTTCCGGGTCGAGCCGGAAGAGATCGAGCGCTGCCTGCGCGAGAGCCAGTTGTACCGCCAGGTGGCGGTGGTGATCGACCATCAGCAGCGGATTCTGGCGTTCCTTGCGCAGCCGCAGTCGGACGCTGCCCGCGATCTGTTGAAGGCGCATGCCCAGCAGTTTCTGCCGGACTACATGCAACCGGTGGCGTGGACTGAACTGGCGCAGATGCCGTTCGCCAGCAACGGCAAGGTCGACCGCAAGGCGTTGCTGGAGCTGCCGGTGAGCGTGCAGGACAGCGGCCCGAAATGCCTGCCGGCAAACGCTGACGAAGCGTTGCTGCTGGAGATCTGGGCGGAACTGCTGGAGTTGCCGAGCAGCGATATTTCCACCGACGAAAGTTTCTTCAATCTCGGTGGGCATTCGATTCTGCTGTCGCGGATGTTGCTGCGCTTGCGTGAGGAGTTCGGGCGCAGCATCTCGATCAACCGCTTCATCGAATTACCGACCATCATCAAACTCGCGACGCTGGTGCGCGGTACCGATGACAGCGCGGTGCTCAGCGCCCAGGCCATGGCCGACGCCGAACGCCCGCTGAACATCGAGCCGCTGCCGATCAGTCGCCTGGGCGATGTGCACAAGGTGATTGTCACCGGCGCCAACAGCTTTGTCGGCGTGCACATCGTCGAAGCGCTGCTCGGTTGGGGCGCCAGCGAGGTGGCGTGTCTGGTGCGTGACGGCGGCGGGCAAACCGCGGCGCAGCGGTTTGCTCAGGCGCTGCGTGAGAACCGCCTCGAGCACCTGGATCTGAGTCGGGTGCGGATCTATTCGGCAGACCTCACCCGCCCGCAACTGGGCCTGACCGACGACGATTATCAGCGCCTCGATCGCGAGTTCGGCGCACTGGTGCACAACGCCGCCAACGTCAACCACGTGCTCGATTACGAGTCGCTGGCAGCGGATAACGTCGAGCCGATTTTCGAGCTGCTGCGCCTGTGTGAAGGACGCAGCAAAAAGGTCTTCAACTTTGTCTCGACGCTGTCCGCTTCAAGCACCGTCGATAGCGAAGGCCGAGTGCTCGAATTGCCCGCCGCGCCGACTCCGCCGATTTACATCCGCAACGGCTACAACCTGTCGAAGTGGGTCGGCGAACGCGTCCTCGAACGGGCGCGCGAGTGGGGGGTGTGGGTCAACCTGTATCGCCCCGGCAACATCAGTTTCAACAGCCTGAGCGGCGTCTGCCAGCCGCACAAAAACCGTTTGATGCTGATGCTCAAAGGCTCGATCCAGCTCGGTCAGGTGCCGGCCTTTGCGCTGAATTTCGACCTGATGCCGGTGGACTTTCTAGCGCGTTTCATCGCCTTCCACGCCAGCCGTTATTCGACCGAGCACGCGGTGTTCAACCTGCACAACCCCGAACCGCTGAGTTGGGATGCCTACGTCGCCTCGTTCCGCGAAACCGGCAGCGAATTCTCGCTGGTCAGCGTCGCCGACTGGCAGCAGCAACTGGGCCGGGTCGACACCGACAACGCGCTGTTTGGCGTGCTCGGTTTCTACCTCAACGGCTTCGAGGAGGACATTGGCGACATCTCCCTTATCGGCCACGCCAACGCCGAAGCCGGCGTGCAACAGATGGGCGCGCACTACCCGGAAAAATCCCCGGCGCTGCTGCGTCGCGGCTGCGATTACCTGAAAGAAATCAACTTCATCTGATTCATCCAAAAAAGGAGCAACACCATGAGCACTCTGCAACCGGACACCCTGATCAAAAACCCTCACGGCTGCCATGTCATCTCTTCGGTGGAAGTGCCGGCGGACGCGGCGCAGGTCTGGGCGGTGGTCGGCAATTTCGCTGGCTTCGACCGCTTCATCCCGGCGCTGTCGCACATCGAAATGACCGGCGAAGGCGTGTCCTCGCTGCGCAAGAAATGCTTCAAGGACGGTAACGTGGTGGTCGAACAACTCAACTCACGCGATGAGCAGGCACGGGCCATGACCTGGACCACGATCTACAACACGCTGGGCGTGGCGAATTTGTGGGCGGCGATGAACGTGGAATCTTTGGGGGCGGGCAAGTCGCGGGCGACCTGGACGATCATTGCCGAGCCGGCTTCAGGTGGGGAGGAGGTGCTGCCGGGGTTCAAGGATTTCGTGCAGGGGTTCGCCGATGATGCGATGGGGAATGTGCTGAAGCTGTTTGTCTAAGGCTTCGGTTTGGCAGTGACTGATCTGCCGCAATCGCGAGCAGGCTCACTCCTACAGTTGGAATGCGTTCCCCTGTAGGAGTGAGCCTGCTCGCGATCAACGATAACGCGGTCTCGAATCTGAAAATCAGATCTTGAAGCTATCGACCAACTGCTTCAACCGATTCGCCTGCTGCGACAACGCATCACAATCCTTCAACGTTTCATTGAGGTTGGCGACGCTCTGCTGGTTCAGCAGGTTGATCTGATTGACGTCGACGTTGAGGGTTTCCACCACCGCCGTCTGCTCTTCGGTCGCCGCGGCCACCGACTGGTTCATGCCGTCGATTTCGCCGATGCGCTGGGTCACGCTGACCAGGCGCAGACCGGCCTGATTGGCCACTTCCACGCTCTCTTCGCTGGACGCCTGACTGGCGTTCATGGTGGTCACCGCTTCACGCGAACCGACCTGCAACGAAGTGATCATTTTGTGGATCTCTTCCGCCGATTCCTGAGTGCGATGGGCGAGGTTACGCACTTCGTCCGCGACCACCGCAAAACCGCGTCCGGCTTCACCGGCACGGGCCGCTTCAATCGCCGCGTTGAGCGCCAGCAGGTTGGTCTGCTGCGAGATGCCTTTGATCACATCGAGGATGTGGCCGATGTTGTCGGTGCTGGCATTCAGGGTTTCGATCTGGGTGCATGACAGGCTGATCTTCTGCGACAGCTCGGTCATCGCCTGAATGGTCTGCTCGACCACCTGACGACCGTCATCGGCCTGCTCGCTCGCGCCGCTGGCGTGCTGCGAAGCGTCGGCGGCGTTGCGGGCGATTTCCTGAGTGGCGGCGCCCAACTGGTTGATCGCGGCGGCCACACTGTTGGTGCGCGCGCTTTGTTCGTCGGAACCGATGATCGAGGCGTTGGACGAGGCCATTACCCGTTGCGACAGGTCGTGCACATGACGGGTAGCCGAGGACACTTCGGAAATCGACGCGTGAATGCGCTCGACGAACTGGTTGAACGCGCTGCCCAGTTCGGCGAACTCATCCTTGCCTGCCACGACCAGACGCCGGGTCAGGTCGCCTTCGCCTTGAGCGATGTCCTGCATCGCGCGGCCCATGGTGGTCAGCGGACGCATCAGGACGTTGATCAGCAGGCTCAGCAGCAGCGCAATCGCCGCGACCGCGACGAACATCGCGATCAGCGCCGAAGTACGGAACTGGCTGAGGGCGGCGTAGGCCTTGTCACGATCGATCGACAGCCCGATGTACCAGTCGGCATTCGGCAAACCGCTGACCGGAGTGAACGACAGGATGCGTTCCTGGCCGCTGAGCACCACGTTCTGGTTGCCCTTCTCGATGCGCACGCCGGCGTTCGGGTAGATGTCCTTGAGGTTCTTCATCACCTGGTCTTTGTCCGGGCTGACGATCACTTGGCCGTCACCGCTGACCAGGAATGCGTGGCCGAGGCCACCGAAGTCCACCGAGTTGATGATCTTCACCAGGGTTTCCAGGCTCAGGTCACCGCCGACCACACCCAGCAGTTCGCCATTCTTTTTCACCGGCATGGCGATGGTCACGACCAGACCACCGACCGCCGCCATGTATGGCGGGGTCAACATGGTTTTGTCGGCGACCACGGCCTGCTTGTACCAAGGGCGCTGACGCGGGTCGTAGCCGTCGGGCATCTTCGCGTCAGGGCGCTGGGTGAATACTCCGTTGGCCTGACCGACGTAGGTGAACTGGAAGTTCGAGGTAAAGGCCGGTTGATCGACCAGCCCCGGGAAGTCGGCGTCCTTGCCCTGATGGGCAACGTTCTGCGCGAGGTTTTCCAGCACCAGAATTCGCCCGCTCATCCAGTTCTGCACGCTGCTGGCGGTCAGATCGCCGGCCTGCTGTACGGACGACTGGAGGTTCTGGCGAATGGTGTTGCGCTGCAGATAGTCGTTGTAGAGGGTGAACAAAGCGAAAGCCAGGACCACGACGCCCGAGGCGGCCAACAGGATTTTATGGCTGAACTTGAGATTCATTTCATGGGACTTCTTATGCAAAAGTGGGGATGCGTTCCGGGATGCAACATTCCATGTACAGCGCAGGCGGCGTTCTGACGGCCGCTCTACTTTGGTGCACGCATGTCTCACCAGTCTGTCGGCACCATTCACGGAAATCTTAGGGCTGCGTGGGAAATGGCCTGCATTTCTGTCAGATTCCCGCCGAACGGCGTGCCAGAGCGTTCGCCACGAAGTTTTTTTGCTGGATCTCCGAGCAGAGGTTGCAAAATTCGCAGCCCCTGATAAAAATGCGACTAATTATCATTTGTGACGTTCGGGCTGTCGCGTTCATGTCCTCACCTGAGTTTGCAGTGCAGGCGCTTTACAGGAGTCATCACGGCTGGCTCAACGCCTGGCTGCGGGCGCGGCTGGGCAATGCCGCGGATGCCGCAGATCTGGCCCAGGACACCTTCGTCCGCCTGTTGCAGCGCAGCGAACGCCTGGAACTCAAGGCGCCTCGCGCATTTTTACGCACCATCGCCCGTGGCCTGGTGATCGATCATTGGCGTCGTGAAGAAATCGAACGCGCCTATCTCGAAACCATCGCCCATTTGCCCGAAGCCGAAACCCCAAGCGCCGAAACCCGCGCGCTGGTAATCGAGTTGCTCGAGAGCATCGCGCGCATGCTTGAAGGCTTGCGACCGAAAGTGCGTCAGGCGTTTCTGCTGGCGCAGTGCGAAGGTTTGACCCACAAGCAGATCGCCGCGCAGATGGGCTTGTCACTGCGCTCCGTCGAACGTTACGTCGCCGATGCGATGTATCACTGCTACGTGTTGCGGTACGCAAGTTGATGCCTGTGGATAACAACTCAGTCGCGCGCCGCGCCGAGCCGCAGCAACAGGTGGTCAAGCAAGCCATCCACTGGTTGCTGCGGCTGCGTAACAACCATGGCAATGCGCGCCTGAGTCATCAGTGCGACGCGTGGCGCGCCGAACATCATGAACATGAACTGGCCTGGCAGCGCGTGCAGTCGCTGCAGGCGGAATTGAGCCATAACCTGCGCGCAGTGCCCGGCGCGCACGTGGCGTTCAATACGCTGGAAAACAGTGCGCAAGGGCTGGGGCGGCGACAAGCCTTGAAGCTGCTGTCTGGCGCGGTGCTGATGGGCTCCGCGGCATGGCTGGCCAAGGACACCTCCGTGTGGCAGCAGTGGCGCGCTGATTACGCTACGGCGACCGGCGAGCGTCGCGGGTTCCAGTTGCCCGACGGCACGCGGATCGAGCTGAACACTGCCAGCGCAGTGGATCTGGACTACACCGCGCAGCAGCGGCTGATCAAACTCACTCGCGGCGAAATCATCGTCACATGCGGCGGTAACGATGAAGGCGCGACGTTCAACCGGCCACTTCGCGTGCAAAGTCGTCATGGCATTTATGAGCCGATAAAAGCCCGCTTCATCCTGCGTCAGGACAGCGATTGCACGCGGCTGACTGTCAGCTCAGGGAGCGTCGCCATTCGCAGCGGCGCAACCTCCGTCGAGGCGCTCGCCGGGCAGACCTATCTGATCGATCACCATCAGGTGCGCCCGGCACTGCCACTGAGTATGGAGGCGGGTGCGTGGGTCGACGGTTTGATCGTCACTCGCAACATGCGCCTGGGCGATTTCCTCAATGAAGTCGGGCGTTATCGTCAGGGCTTTGTGACGTGCGCGCCGCAGGTGGCGGACTTGCGCCTGTCCGGGGTGTTCCGCCTGGAGGACACCGACACGCTGCTGGCCATCCTGCCGCAGACCCTGCCGGTGCAATTGCGTTATCGCACCCGATGGTGGGTCACACTCGAGGCGGTGGCCTGAAATTATTTTGGCGGGTTTTCGCGACAAGTCCGGCTTGGTCAGTAAGCACTTCAACTCAGCCTTTGCGACTTGCCACGGAAACCGACAATGACTGTCCGCCTCACCTGTAAGAAACCGCTGAATTTCACTGCCGAATCGGGCCTGCTGCGCCACGCCGTTCGCGCCGCCCTGCTGTCCACCGTTCTGGGTGCCGGTGCGCTGCCCGGCCTGAGCGTCGCCGCCCCTGCCAGTGAAGCGAGCAGTCATCGCTACAGCATCGGCGCCGGCCCGCTGGGCGAAGCGCTGAACCAGTTTGCCCGTCAGGCCGGCATTACCCTGGCGATGACTCCGCAGCAAACGCAGGGACAACAGTCTCCGGGCGTACAGGGCGAATATTCAACTGATCAGGCGTTGAGCCATTTGCTCAGCGGTTCGGGCCTGGAAGCAGTCAGCCAGGACGGCAGCAGCTACGTCCTGCGTGCTGTCAGTGAAACCGATGCGCTGGCACTGCCAACCACCGATATCAAAGGTTTCGCCCTCGGCAACGCACTCGGCAGCATGGAAGGCTATAACGCCACCCACAGCCAGATCGCCACCAAGACCAGTACTGCGTTGCTGGAAACTTCGCAAAGCGTGTCCGTGGTCACCCGCGAGCAAATGGACGATCAAGGCTCGCAGACCGTCTCCCAGGCGATGCGTTATACCCCCGGCGTGCTGACCAACCCTTACGGGGCGACCCATCGCTACGACTATGTGGCGATGCGCGGCTTCAACGATGGCTCGGTGGATAACATCTACCTCGACGGCCTCAAGTCGATGGGCGACAGCGGGACCTACAGCACCATGCAGGTCGATCCGTATTTCCTCGAGCGCGTGGATATTCTCAAAGGGCCGTCGTCGGTCTTGTATGGCCGCAGTTCGCCCGGTGGCCTGGTGGCGCTGACCAGCAAAAAGCCGTTGTACGAGGCCTATCATCAGGTTCAGGCCACGGTCGGTACCCAAGGTCAGCGCGGGGTCGGGTTTGACTTCAGCGGCCCAGTCGATGACGACAAGCGCATTGCCTATCGTCTGACCGGTTTGACGGATCAGTCCGACACACAATTCGACCACAACAAGGAAAAACGCTTCGCCCTCGCCCCGACCCTGAGTATCGATTTCACTGAAGACACCTCGCTGACACTGCAGGCGTATCTGCAACATGATCCGGATGGCGGCTACCACGGCGGCGTGCCGGCGGACGGGACGATTCATCAGCGCAACGGCAACCGCATCTCGCCGCACTTCTTCGAGGGCGAGCCGGGGATTGATGGGTATTCGCGGGATCAGCAGTCGTTCGGCTATCAGTTCGAACATCGCTTCAACGATGTCTTCACGGCGCGGCAGAATTTCCGTTACCTCGACTCCAAGGTCAACATGGATCAGGTCTACGCCTACGGCTGGACGACGCCAACCAGCAACGAACTGAACCGCTACTACACCGGCGGCGATGAACGTCTGCATGCGTTCATCGTCGACAACATGCTGCAGGCCGAATTCTTCACCGGTGCCACCAAGCACACCGTGTTGATGGGCGCCGACTATCAACGGCGCAAAACCGTGGTCGACTGGACCAGTGGCGGCCTGGCCCCGATCAACGCGTTCAACCCGGTCTATGGCAACTCGGCGATCGATATGTACGGCGACACCAGTTACCTGCGGCGCCTGGAGCAGACCGGGGTCTACCTGCAAGACCTGATCGAGATGAACCAGTGGCGGTTCTCGGTGGGCCTGCGTCAGGACTGGGTCGAGACGTCGGATGAGAACCGTATCGCCGAAGCGGGCCGTCCGGTCGGTACTGAAATCAATGACCGTCGCACCAAACTGACCGGCCGTGCTGGCGCGTTGTATCTGTTCGATAACGGCCTGGCGCCGTACATCAGCTACTCCGAGTCGTTTAACCCGAACTCGTATGCCGACAGCGCTGGCAATCCTCTGCCTCCGACCGATGGCACACAGTGGGAAGTCGGCCTGAAGTATCAACCGCCGGGCACCGACAACCTGTTCACCGCCTCGCTGTTCCGGATCGATCAGGAAAATCTGGCGACCAAGCTGCCTCAGGAAAACTTCTACCGCGCGGTAGGCGCTGTCCGCTCGCAAGGCCTGGAGCTGGAAGCGCACATGCAGTTGACCGACAACCTGAAAGTGCTCGGCAGCTATACCTTCACCGATATCGAGTACTCGAAGTCGATGGTCAGCACCTTGAGCACGCCGACCGATGTGATCGAGAACAAAGGCAACTCGCCAACTCAGGCACCGCGGCACATGGCCTCGTTGTGGGCCGACTACAAATTCGACAGTGCGGCACTCGACGGCCTGCGCCTGGGCGGTGGTGTGCGTTATGTCGGTTACAGCTGGGCGGATGCGGAAAACACGCTGAAGGTACCTGCCTACACCTTGTTCGACGCATCCATCGGTTATGACCTGGGCAAGGTCGGCTTGAAGGGCGTCGACGTTCGCCTGAACGCGAACAACCTGACCAATGAATCCTACGTAGCCTCCTGCGCGAGTCTGAACTTCTGCTACATGGGCGAAGAGCGCAACGTCGCCGCCACGGTCAGCTACCAGTTCTAAACCTTTGCCTTGTGCATAAAAAAGCCAGCCCCTGTTTTCAGGGGCTGGCTTTGTCGCTTCTGTGGGGAAATTCTCATGCGCGCATTGTTGGTGTTGTTGCATCGCTATATCGGGCTGGCAACAGCGGTGTTTTTGCTGCTGGCCGGGATCACCGGAAGCATTCTTGCGTTCAATCATGAGTTGGATGAGTGGCTGAATCCGCAGTTCTACGCGGCCTCATCTGAGGGGCAAAGATTGCCTCCCGGGGCGTTGGTCGACGCTGTGCAGACCACGCATCCGAAGCTGCAGGTCTGGTACATGGAGTATCCGGACGAGTTGGGGCATACCGCGCTATTGGCAGCTGTTCCACGTAAGGATCCGGCGACGGGCAAACCGTTTGATGAGCGCAATCAGGTGTTCTACCTGGACCCGGTGAGTGCCGAGCAGAAAGGGCAACGTTACTGGGGCGAGTGCTGCTTTTCCCGGGAGAACTTCATTCCGTTCATTCTTGAGTTTCATTACAACTTGACGCTACCCGGAAACTGGGGCTTGTGGTTGATGGGGCTGGTTGCCAGCGCCTGGGTGATCGATTGTTTCATCGCGCTGTGGCTGACGTTTCCTCGTGGCAAGCCGTTCTGGAAAAAGTGGTCGGCGGCCTGGAAGATCAAGGGCGGCCACGTTTATCGACTCAACTTCGATCTGCATCGGGCCGGTGGATTGTGGCTGTGGTTGTTGTTGCTACCGATTGCGGTCAGCAGTGTCGCGATGAACTTGCCCAGTCAGGTCTTCAAACCGGCGGTGTCGCTGCTTTCACCGATCGAGCCGAGCGTTTATGAGGCTCGAGGGCGAATGCCTCCATCTGAGTTGGGGGTGACACAGTTGAGTTATCAACAGGCGTACGAAAGGGCATTGGTCGAGGGGAAGAGGCTAGGACTGACAGCGGCGATCGGGGAGTTGTATTACAGCTTTGAGTACAACTTCTACGGCGCAGGACTCGGGCATCACGACACTGAAGCGCATGGCAAGTCCTGGTTGTTTTTTCACGGTACTGACGGGCGATTATTAGGTCAGGAAATTGCCGGACAAGGGACACTGGGGGAACGGTTTTACCGCTTGCAACTACCGATACATGGCGGACGGATCATCGGCTTCACCGGGCAAGTGATCATCGCGGTATTGGGGGTTGTGATTGCGGGGCTGTCAGGGACTGGCGTCTACATCTGGTGGCGCAAGTGGCAGGCCCGGCGCATCAGCAAGGCTCGCAAAGCGGCCTGAGTTTTGGGAGCCCTGAAACGACAAAACCCCTGTCTGCGTTAGCAGACAGGGGTTCTGGAATTTAATCTTGACGATGACCTACTCTCACATGGGGAAACCCCACACTACCATCGGCGATGCATCGTTTCACTTCTGAGTTCGGGATGGGATCAGGTGGTTCCAACGCTCTATGGTCGTCAAGAAATTCTGTATCTGGCCCGTCAACACGGTAACGTGCCAGCAAAATCGGTGACTTCTACTAAAAAACAAAACCCCAACTGCTTTCGCAATTGGGGTTTCGGAATTTAATCTTGACGATGACCTACTCTCACATGGGGAAACCCCACACTACCATCGGCGATGCATCGTTTCACTTCTGAGTTCGGGATGGGATCAGGTGGTTCCAACGCTCTATGGTCGTCAAGAAATTCGGGTACTGACTCGTGACCGGTTGGCCTCGCTTCAGCAAATCGGGTATGTGATACAGGTGTTTTGTGAGCATCGCGAACTTTCGGTTCATTGCGTCTTCACACACCGCAATCTGGTCTCTTTCGAGCATGCAGATTGCTTGGGTGTTATATGGTCAAGCCTCACGGGCAATTAGTATTGGTTAGCTCAACGCCTCACAGCGCTTACACACCCAACCTATCAACGTCGTAGTCTTCGACGGCCCTTCAGGGAACTCAAGGTTCCAGTGAGATCTCATCTTGAGGCAAGTTTCCCGCTTAGATGCTTTCAGCGGTTATCTTTCCCGAACATAGCTACCCGGCAATGCCACTGGCGTGACAACCGGAACACCAGAGGTTCGTCCACTCCGGTCCTCTCGTACTAGGAGCAGCCCCTCTCAAATCTCAAACGTCCACGGCAGATAGGGACCGAACTGTCTCACGACGTTCTAAACCCAGCTCGCGTACCACTTTAAATGGCGAACAGCCATACCCTTGGGACCGGCTTCAGCCCCAGGATGTGATGAGCCGACATCGAGGTGCCAAACACCGCCGTCGATATGAACTCTTGGGCGGTATCAGCCTGTTATCCCCGGAGTACCTTTTATCCGTTGAGCGATGGCCCTTCCATACAGAACCACCGGATCACTAAGACCTACTTTCGTACCTGCTCGACGTGTCTGTCTCGCAGTCAAGCGCGCTTTTGCCTTTATACTCTACGACCGATTTCCGACCGGTCTGAGCGCACCTTCGTACTCCTCCGTTACTCTTTAGGAGGAGACCGCCCCAGTCAAACTACCCACCATACACTGTCCTCGATCCGGATAACGGACCTGAGTTAGAACCTCAAAGTTGCCAGGGTGGTATTTCAAGGATGGCTCCACGCGAACTGGCGTCCACGCTTCAAAGCCTCCCACCTATCCTACACAAGCAAATTCAAAGTCCAGTGCAAAGCTATAGTAAAGGTTCACGGGGTCTTTCCGTCTAGCCGCGGATACACTGCATCTTCACAGCGATTTCAATTTCACTGAGTCTCGGGTGGAGACAGCGCCGCCATCGTTACGCCATTCGTGCAGGTCGGAACTTACCCGACAAGGAATTTCGCTACCTTAGGACCGTTATAGTTACGGCCGCCGTTTACCGGGGCTTCGATCAAGAGCTTCGCGTTAGCTAACCCCATCAATTAACCTTCCGGCACCGGGCAGGCGTCACACCCTATACGTCCACTTTCGTGTTTGCAGAGTGCTGTGTTTTTAATAAACAGTCGCAGCGGCCTGGTATCTTCGACCGGCATGAGCTTACGGAGCAAGTCCTTCACCCTCACCGGCGCACCTTCTCCCGAAGTTACGGTGCCATTTTGCCTAGTTCCTTCACCCGAGTTCTCTCAAGCGCCTTGGTATTCTCTACCCAACCACCTGTGTCGGTTTGGGGTACGGTTCCTGGTTATCTGAAGCTTAGAAGCTTTTCTTGGAAGCATGGCATCAACCACTTCGTCACCTAAAAGGTAACTCGTCATCAGCTCTCGGCCTTAAGATCCCGGATTTACCTAAGATCTCAGCCTACCACCTTAAACTTGGACAACCAACGCCAAGCTGGCCTAGCCTTCTCCGTCCCTCCATCGCAATAACCAGAAGTACAGGAATATTAACCTGTTTTCCATCGACTACGCTTTTCAGCCTCGCCTTAGGGACCGACTAACCCTGCGTCGATTAACGTTGCGCAGGAAACCTTGGTCTTTCGGCGTGGGTGTTTTTCACACCCATTGTCGTTACTCATGTCAGCATTCGCACTTCTGATACCTCCAGCAAGCTTCTCAACTCACCTTCACAGGCTTACAGAACGCTCCTCTACCGCATCACTTGCGTGATACCCGTAGCTTCGGTGTATGGTTTGAGCCCCGTTACATCTTCCGCGCAGGCCGACTCGACTAGTGAGCTATTACGCTTTCTTTAAAGGGTGGCTGCTTCTAAGCCAACCTCCTAGCTGTCTAAGCCTTCCCACATCGTTTCCCACTTAACCATAACTTTGGGACCTTAGCTGACGGTCTGGGTTGTTTCCCTTTTCACGACGGACGTTAGCACCCGCCGTGTGTCTCCCATGCTCGGCACTTGTAGGTATTCGGAGTTTGCATCGGTTTGGTAAGTCGGGATGACCCCCTAGCCGAAACAGTGCTCTACCCCCTACAGTGATACATGAGGCGCTACCTAAATAGCTTTCGAGGAGAACCAGCTATCTCCGAGCTTGATTAGCCTTTCACTCCGATCCACAGGTCATCCGCTAACTTTTCAACGGTAGTCGGTTCGGTCCTCCAGTCAGTGTTACCTAACCTTCAACCTGCCCATGGATAGATCGCCCGGTTTCGGGTCTATTCCCAGCGACTAGACGCCCTATTAAGACTCGCTTTCGCTACGCCTCCCCTATTCGGTTAAGCTCGCCACTGAAAATAAGTCGCTGACCCATTATACAAAAGGTACGCAGTCACCCAACAAAGTGGGCTCCCACTGCTTGTACGCATACGGTTTCAGGATCTATTTCACTCCCCTCTCCGGGGTTCTTTTCGCCTTTCCCTCACGGTACTAGTTCACTATCGGTCAGTCAGTAGTATTTAGCCTTGGAGGATGGTCCCCCCATATTCAGACAAAGTTTCTCGTGCTCCGTCCTACTCGATTTCATGACTAAGAGACTTTCGCGTACAGGGCTATCACCCACTATGGCCGCACTTTCCAGAGCGTTCCGCTAATCTCAAAGCCACTTAAGGGCTAGTCCCCGTTCGCTCGCCACTACTAAGGGAATCTCGGTTGATTTCTTTTCCTCAGGGTACTTAGATGTTTCAGTTCCCCTGGTTCGCCTCTTGCACCTATGTATTCAGTACAAGATAACCATCTTATGATGGCTGGGTTCCCCCATTCAGACATCTCCGGATCAAAGTCTGTTTGCCGACTCCCCGAAGCTTTTCGCAGGCTACCACGTCTTTCATCGCCTCTGACTGCCAAGGCATCCACCGTATGCGCTTCTTCACTTGACCATATAACCCCAAGCAATCTGGTTATACTGTGAAGACGACATTCGCCGAAAATTCGCAAAACTCTTAAGAGTCACTCACAAATTTTACCTTAGCCTGATCCGTTACCAGTGAAAGTAACGTTCAGTCTATCTTTCTATCACATACCCAAATTTTTAAAGAACGATCTAATCAAAAGACTAGAAATCAGCATTCACCATCACAGCGATGGAATGCTCATTTCTAAGCTTTCAAACTTCAGAAGCAGTGGTGGTGGAGCCAAGCGGGATCGAACCGCTGACCTCCTGCGTGCAAGGCAGGCGCTCTCCCAGCTGAGCTATGGCCCCGTATTTCTACAGGTTTCCCACACAAAAATTGGTGGGTCTGGGCAGATTCGAACTGCCGACCTCACCCTTATCAGGGGTGCGCTCTAACCAACTGAGCTACAGACCCAATTTCGGGCTGCTTCTATCGTCTTCTTCAATGAATCAAGCAATTCGTGTGGGAACTTATGGAGCAGCTGATGTCGTCGATTAAGGAGGTGATCCAGCCGCAGGTTCCCCTACGGCTACCTTGTTACGACTTCACCCCAGTCATGAATCACACCGTGGTAACCGTCCTCCCGAAGGTTAGACTAGCTACTTCTGGTGCAACCCACTCCCATGGTGTGACGGGCGGTGTGTACAAGGCCCGGGAACGTATTCACCGCGACATTCTGATTCGCGATTACTAGCGATTCCGACTTCACGCAGTCGAGTTGCAGACTGCGATCCGGACTACGATCGGTTTTGTGGGATTAGCTCCACCTCGCGGCTTGGCAACCCTCTGTACCGACCATTGTAGCACGTGTGTAGCCCAGGCCGTAAGGGCCATGATGACTTGACGTCATCCCCACCTTCCTCCGGTTTGTCACCGGCAGTCTCCTTAGAGTGCCCACCATTACGTGCTGGTAACTAAGGACAAGGGTTGCGCTCGTTACGGGACTTAACCCAACATCTCACGACACGAGCTGACGACAGCCATGCAGCACCTGTCTCAATGCTCCCGAAGGCACCAATCCATCTCTGGAAAGTTCATTGGATGTCAAGGCCTGGTAAGGTTCTTCGCGTTGCTTCGAATTAAACCACATGCTCCACCGCTTGTGCGGGCCCCCGTCAATTCATTTGAGTTTTAACCTTGCGGCCGTACTCCCCAGGCGGTCAACTTAATGCGTTAGCTGCGCCACTAAGAGCTCAAGGCTCCCAACGGCTAGTTGACATCGTTTACGGCGTGGACTACCAGGGTATCTAATCCTGTTTGCTCCCCACGCTTTCGCACCTCAGTGTCAGTATCAGTCCAGGTGGTCGCCTTCGCCACTGGTGTTCCTTCCTATATCTACGCATTTCACCGCTACACAGGAAATTCCACCACCCTCTACCATACTCTAGCTTGCCAGTTTTGGATGCAGTTCCCAGGTTGAGCCCGGGGATTTCACATCCAACTTAACAAACCACCTACGCGCGCTTTACGCCCAGTAATTCCGATTAACGCTTGCACCCTCTGTATTACCGCGGCTGCTGGCACAGAGTTAGCCGGTGCTTATTCTGTCGGTAACGTCAAAATTGCAGAGTATTAATCTACAACCCTTCCTCCCAACTTAAAGTGCTTTACAATCCGAAGACCTTCTTCACACACGCGGCATGGCTGGATCAGGCTTTCGCCCATTGTCCAATATTCCCCACTGCTGCCTCCCGTAGGAGTCTGGACCGTGTCTCAGTTCCAGTGTGACTGATCATCCTCTCAGACCAGTTACGGATCGTCGCCTTGGTGAGCCATTACCTCACCAACTAGCTAATCCGACCTAGGCTCATCTGATAGCGCAAGGCCCGAAGGTCCCCTGCTTTCTCCCGTAGGACGTATGCGGTATTAGCGTTCCTTTCGAAACGTTGTCCCCCACTACCAGGCAGATTCCTAGGCATTACTCACCCGTCCGCCGCTGAATCCAGGAGCAAGCTCCTTTCATCCGCTCGACTTGCATGTGTTAGGCCTGCCGCCAGCGTTCAATCTGAGCCATGATCAAACTCTTCAGTTCAAACATCTTTGGGTTTTTAAGAAACCCTAAACTTGGCTCAGCAATCGTTGGTTACATCTTTGATTTCTCGCGGAGTAACTTGTGATGCTGATAATCTTGTTGACTATCAGTCTGACTCCACAAGCACCCACACGAATTGCTTGATTCAGTTGTTAAAGAGCGGTTGGTTAAGATCTTTCGTCTCAACCGAGGCGCGCATTCTACAGCAGCCTCATTTGCTGTCAAGTGATTATTTTCAGAAGTTTTCGAAGATTTCTTCAACAACTTCAACCACTTGCGCTTCCGATCTCTCGTTAGCGGGAGGCGAATTCTACAGCGTTACACGCTGCTGTCAACACCTCTTTTTCTCCGCTTTCGACCGAGAAGATCGAACCGTCAAAAGAGCCAAACATCACCGCTCTTTCAACTCCTTCCAGGCTTCGATGAACTGAAGCAAGCCGCTGCCGAAAACTGCGTAACTCATTGAATCTCAAGGAGTTTTCCGTTTCGACTGCGCCGGAAGTGGGGCGAATTATAGACCTCCTGAATCTGCCGTCAACCGTTAATTTCAGTTTTCTTTCAACAACTTACAGATCGGTTAAAAAACGCACAAATCCATCTATATATAGACAGAAAACAGCCTTCTTCTATATAGAAGCGATACTCAAAGCACTCCATCAGCCTTGAGTGCCTCTACCGCACCTGCGCCCAGACCCAGCACCCGCTGCAAAACCTCCAACGTATGCTCGCCCAATAAAGGAGGCGCGCGAAGGTACTCGACCGGCGTCTGCGACAGCCGGATCGGACTCGCCACCTGCGGGACCATCCCCGCCAGTGCATGCGGCAGCTCTATCGCCAACCCCCGCGCCTTCACCTGCGGATCCTCAAACACCTGGGACAGATCATTGATCGGCCCACACGGCACGCCCGCCTGCTCCAACTGCGCCACCCATTCGGCGGTGGTCTTGAATACCGTCGCCTGGCGGATCAGGGGAATCAACACCGCGCGGTTAGCCACCCGCAGCTTGTTAGTCGCGAATCGCGGATCGTCCGCCCACTGCGGCTGGCCCGCCACCTCGGCAAACTTGCGGAACTGGCCGTCATTGCCAACGGTAAGAATGAAATCACCGTCGGCCGTCGGGAAGTCCTGATAAGGCACGATGTTCGGGTGTGCATTACCCAGTCGTTTCGGCGCATTGCCAGTAGTCAGGTAGTTCATTGCCTGGTTCGCCAGGCATGCGACCTGTACATCCAGCAAAGCCATATCGATGTGCTGCCCGCCACCGTCGCGATCACGATGAGCCAGCGCCGCCAAAATCGCCACGGTCGAATATAGCCCCGTAAGAATGTCCGTCAGCGCCACTCCCACCTTCACCGGCCCGGCGCCTTCATCACCTTCAGGGCGACCGGTCAGGCTCATCAGCCCGCCCAGCCCCTGAATCATGAAGTCATAACCCGCACGCTTGGCATACGGCCCGGTTTGACCGAAGCCAGTGATCGAGCAATAGATCAGATCCGGATTGATCGCCTTCAGCGACTCATAGTCCAGCCCATAAGCAGCCAGCCCACCGACCTTGAAGTTCTCGATCAGAATGTCCGACTTCGCCGCCAGCTCCCGTACCAGGTTCTGCCCTTCAGGCCGAGTGAAGTCGATCGTTACCGATTGCTTGTTGCGGTTGGCCGACAGGTAATAGGCCGCCTCGCTGGTGTTTTCCCCATAAGCGTCTTTAAGGAAGGGCGGCCCCCAGGCACGTGTGTCATCACCATTGCCCGGGCGCTCGACCTTGATCACCTCGGCGCCAAGGTCGGCGAGAATCTGCCCGGCCCACGGCCCGGCCAGCACACGCGATAAATCCAGTACCCGCAGATGCGACAGCGCGCCCATGGTCGCTCTCCTGTTAATAGAACGCCTGCAGACCGGTTTGCGCGCGACCGAGGATCAGCGCGTGAACGTCGTGGGTACCTTCATAGGTATTCACCACTTCCAGGTTGACCAGGTGACGGGCCACGCCGAACTCATCGGAGATGCCGTTGCCGCCCAACATGTCACGGGCCATGCGGGCGATATCCAGCGACTTGCCACAGGAGTTGCGCTTCATGATCGAGGTGATCTCGACCGCAGCGGTTCCTTCGTCCTTCATGCGCCCCAGACGCAGACAGCCTTGCAGGGCCAGAGTGATCTCGGTCTGCATGTCGGCCAGCTTCTTCTGAATAAGCTGGGTGGCAGCCAATGGACGCCCGAACTGCTGACGATCAAGGGTGTACTGGCGAGCGGTGTGCCAGCAGAACTCGGCAGCGCCCAATGCGCCCCAGGAGATGCCGTAGCGCGCGGAGTTAAGACAGGTGAACGGGCCTTTCAGACCGCGCACGTCCGGGAAGATGTTTTCTTCCGGCACAAACACGTTGTCCATGACGATTTCGCCGGTGATCGATGCGCGCAGGCCGACCTTGCCGTGAATCGCCGGAGCGCTCAGGCCCTTCCAGCCTTTTTCCAGTACGAAGCCACGGATGTCGCCGGCATCGTCCTTGGCCCAGACCACGAACACATCGGCGATGGGGCTGTTGGTGATCCACATCTTGGCGCCGGTCAGGCTGTAGCCGCCGTCGACTTTGCGCGCACGGGTGATCATCGCACCCGGGTCAGAACCGTGGTTTGGTTCGGTCAGACCGAAGCAGCCGATCCATTCGCCAGACGCCAGTTTCGGCAGGTATTTCTGTTTCTGTGCTTCGGTGCCGAATTCGTTGATCGGCACCATTACCAGCGACGATTGCACACTCATCATCGAGCGGTAGCCGGAGTCGACACGTTCCACTTCGCGAGCAATCAGGCCGTAGCTGACGTAGTTCAGGCCGCTGCCGCCGTACTGCTCAGGGATGGTCGCGCCGAGCAGGCCGACTTCGCCCATTTCGCGAAAGATCGCCGGGTCGGTTTTCTCATGGCGGAAAGCTTCAAGCACGCGTGGCGCCAGGCTCTGCTGAGCGAATTGGGCGGCGGTGTCGCGGATCATGCGCTCTTCTTCGGTGAGCTGTTGATCCAGCAGCAGGGGATCGATCCAGTTGAAGCTAGCTTTACCGCCCATGAGTGTGTCCTCGCAAATCGGTGAATTAACGTGGCATTGATCCTAGGCCCGGCTCGCCTACGGGGCAAACGAGGATTTCGCATCCTGTTGTGCTAATTTCTCACTCCGAAACGTCGCTGAATGCCTTTTATGCGGCGCATTAGTGAGGTTGACGTACATGCGCAGGAAGATCCCCAGCACCACCGCCCTGATCAGCTTCGAAGCCGCCGCCCGGCACGAGAGCTTTACCAAGGCTGCCGAAGAACTTTCCCTCACCCAGGGCGCCATTTGCCGACAGATCGCCAGCCTTGAGGAGTTCCTCAGTGTGGAACTGTTCCGACGCTCGCGACGCGGAGTGAAGCTGACGGAAGCAGGCCTTTCCTACAGCCGTCGGGTGGCCACGCAACTCGACGCCGTCGAGCGCGACACGCTTTCGGTGATGGGCCAGCAGGGCACAAATGTGATCGAACTGGCGGTGGTGCCCACCTTCGGCACGCAATGGCTGCTGCCACGGCTCAAGGACTTCCAGCTCAAACACCCGGAAGTAACGGTCAACCTGACCAACCGCACCCGCCCGTTCCTGTTTGCCGACACTGATTTCGACGCAGCGATCTACTTCGGCGACGCCGATTGGTCGGGTACCGAATCCCACAGGCTGATGGGCGAAAATCCGATGCCGGTATGCAGCCCCGCTCTCCTCGGCAGCAAGAAACATCTGACACCCAACGAGATTGCCGAGCTGCCTCTGTTGCAGCAAACCACTCGCCCCTACGCCTGGCGCCAATGGTTCAATTCACAGCACTTGAACATCCCACGCGACATGACAGGTCCGCGCTACGAGCTATTCTCCATGCTGGCTCAGGCGGCCATGCACGACATGGGGATCGCGCTGATTCCACCGTTTCTGATTCAGCGCGAACTGGCCGAGAAACGCTTGGTGGTCGCCAACCCGAATGCGCTCTCCAGTATCAAGGCGTATTACCTGATGATTCCGGAACGAAAGGTCGAATCGGCATCACTCAAGGCTTTTCGCGATTGGCTGGTCAATCAGGCAAACAGCTACAGCCTAGAAGGATAAAGGCTTACAGCGATTACTAACCCGGTAGTCAGGAAAATCAAAGCCCTACAGATATAAGTATTTGTCGCAAAATCACAGACTGTATCCGAAAGTCGTACAGACGTCCCACAAGCGCCTGAAGACGTGGCTTTGAGCCTTCATCCACGACTCATTACGGCCTATTCACGCCACCGATGAGAAATTTTTTCAAATTCAGCCAGAATCCTTGCAAGGCACGGCCTGCAAGGGATTCAACTGGTCATCTGCGACATTCGGTCACGGGATGACTTGTAGTTAATTTTCCGTCACCCGTCATAATCCCTTGAAGGGCATAAAGTTCGCCTGCAAAATGCCGCGCCCCGCCCTGATTTGGCGGGATCGTGCTGATCGGCCGCCCCAGTCGCACCATCCGCAGTGCCTGGGTTTACTCAATAAGATCACGCAGGAGATTTGACGTGCACATTGGTGTTCCTCTCGAAACCCAGACCGGTGAAACACGGGTTGCTGCAACCCCGGAAACCATTAAAAAGCTGATCAGCCAAGGCCATAAGGTCACTGTGCAAACCGGCGCCGGCGTTAAAGCCAGTGTTGTCGACAGTGCCTATGAAGCGGCGGGCGCGACCATTGGCAGTGCCAACGATGCGTTCGGCGCCGAGCTGATTCTCAAAGTGGTCGCCCCCAGCGACGCCGAACTGGCGCTGATCAAGCGCGGCACGGTGCTGGTGGGCATGCTCAACCCCTTCAATAACGACACCATTGCCAAAATGGCCGAGTGCGGGATCACTGCGTTCGCCCTTGAGGCGGCGCCGCGTACCTCTCGGGCGCAGAGTCTCGATGTGCTGTCGTCGCAGGCGAACATCGCCGGCTACAAGGCGGTGTTGCTGGCTGCGCACTACTATCCGCGCTTCATGCCAATGCTGATGACCGCTGCGGGCACCGTGAAAGCGGCGCGCGTACTGATTCTCGGCGCGGGCGTGGCCGGGTTGCAGGCGATTGCCACGGCGAAACGTCTGGGTGCGGTGATCGAAGCGTCTGACGTGCGTCCGGCGGTGAAGGAACAGATCGAATCCCTCGGCGCCAAGTTCGTCGATGTGCCTTACGAGACTGACGAAGAGCGTGAATGCGCGGTCGGTGTCGGCGGTTACGCTCGCCCGATGCCGGCGAGCTGGATGCAACGTCAGGCCCAGGCTGTGCACGAACGCGCCAGGCAGGCCGACATCGTCATCACCACCGCACTGATCCCGGGCCGCAAGGCGCCGACACTGTTGAGCGCAGACACCGTGGCGCAGATGAAGCCGGGCTCGGTGGTCATCGACCTCGCGGCTGCGCAGGGCGGCAACTGCCCGCTGACCGTCGCCGATCAGGTCGTGGTCGAGAACGGCGTGACCATCGTCGGCCCGACCAACCTGGCCGGTGAAGTCGCTGCAGACGCCTCGGCGCTGTACGCCCGCAACCTGCTGGACTTCCTCAAGCTTGTGTTCACCAAAGAAGGCCAGTTCGACGTCAACCTCGAAGACGACATCGTCGCCGCGTGCCTGATGTGCCGCGACGGCCAAGTCATCCGCAAAAACGCCTAAGCAGGGATTCAGACGATGGAAGAGCTTATCTCCCCCGGTATCTACAACCTGATCATCTTCGTGCTGGCGATTTATGTCGGTTACCACGTGGTCTGGAACGTTACACCTGCGCTGCACACGCCGCTGATGGCAGTGACCAACGCCATTTCGGCGATCGTGATCGTCGGCGCCATGCTCGCTGCTGCGCTGACCGTCACGCCGCTGGGCAAGACCATGGGCACCCTCGCCGTGGCACTGGCTGCGGTCAACGTGTTTGGTGGCTTCCTGGTCACCCGCCGCATGCTTGAGATGTTCAAGAAGAAAGCCCCGAAAGCAAAAGAAGAGGCGCCGAAGTAATGAGCATGAATCTCGTCACGACGCTCTACCTGATCGCGTCGATCTGCTTTATCCAGGCCCTTAAAGGCCTGTCGCACCCGACCACGTCGCGGCGCGGCAACCTGTTCGGCATGCTCGGCATGGCGCTGGCCATCCTCACCACCATCGGCCTCATCTATAAGCTCGGTGCGGAACTGGCGACTGCCGGTATCGGTTACGTGATCGTCGGCCTGCTGATCGGCGGCACCGCCGGTTCGATCATGGCCAAGCGCGTCGAAATGACCAAGATGCCAGAGCTGGTCGCGTTCATGCACAGCATGATCGGTCTGGCGGCGGTGTTCATCGCCATTGCTGCGGTGGTCGAGCCGCAATCGCTGGGCATCGTCAAGCAACTGGGCGACTCGATCCCGGCGGGTAACCGTCTGGAGCTGTTCCTCGGCGCGGCGATTGGTGCAATCACCTTCTCCGGTTCGGTGATCGCCTTCGGCAAGCTGTCGGGCAAGTACAAGTTCCGCCTGTTCCAGGGCGCGCCGGTACAGTTTGCCGGTCAGCACAAGCTGAACGCGGTACTCGGTCTGGCGACACTGGTGCTGGGCGTGACCTTCATGCTCACCGGCAACCTCCCCGCGTTCGCGCTGATGCTGGCTCTGGCGTTCGTGATGGGCGTGCTGATCATCATCCCGATTGGCGGCGCCGACATGCCGGTGGTGGTGTCGATGCTCAACAGCTATTCGGGTTGGGCGGCAGCAGGTATCGGCTTCTCGCTGAACAACTCGATGCTGATCATTGCCGGCTCTCTGGTGGGTTCGAGCGGTGCGATCCTCTCGTACATCATGTGCAAGGCGATGAACCGTTCCTTCTTTAATGTACTGCTTGGCGGTTTCGGCAACACGGCCGACGCAGGACCTGCCGGTGCGAAAGAAGCCCGTCCGGTGAAATCCGGTTCGGCCGACGACGCAACGTTCCTGCTGACCAACGCCGACACCGTGATCATCGTCCCGGGTTACGGCCTGGCGGTGGCCCGTGCGCAGCATGCATTGAAAGAGCTGACCGAGAAACTGACCCATCGCGGCGTGACCGTGAAGTACGCGATCCACCCGGTGGCCGGTCGCATGCCAGGGCACATGAACGTCCTGCTCGCCGAGGCCGAAGTGCCTTACGACCAGGTGTTCGAGATGGAAGACATCAACTCCGAGTTCGGCCAGGCCGACGTGGTGCTGGTACTCGGCGCCAACGACGTGGTCAACCCGGCCGCCAAGAACGATCCGAAATCGCCGATTGCCGGCATGCCGATTCTCGAAGCGTTCAAGGCCAAGACCATCATCGTCAACAAGCGCTCGATGGCCAGCGGTTATGCCGGTCTGGACAACGAACTGTTCTACCTGGACAAGACCATGATGGTGTTCGGCGACGCGAAAAAAGTCATCGAAGACATGGTCAAAGCGGTCGAGTAATCCTCCGCAGTTGCACCGGACGCCCCGACTTGTCGGGGCGTTTTTGTTTGCGCAAACCGTCGGACAATTTGCCACGTTGTTGCAGATCCAGTAACGGTGTTTTACTTGAAACCCGCTAAATAGACGCCTCGTTTGCGACCTTGGTAGCGGGACAGGCGCCCGCGAAATTCACTAGACTGCGCATCCTGCTACTCGCTTCCCGAGAAAATAATCCATGTACCGTGACCGTATTCGCCTGCCTTCGTTGTTGGATAAAGTGATGAGCGCCGCCGACGCCGCCGCGCTGATTGAAGACGGCATGACCGTCGGCATGAGCGGCTTCACCCGCGCGGGCGAAGCCAAAGCTGTCCCTCACGCACTGGCCGAGCGAGCCAAGGTCACGCCGCTGAAGATCAGCCTGATGACCGGCGCGAGCCTGGGCAACGACCTCGACAAGCAACTGACCGAGGCCGGCGTGTTGTCGCGGCGCATGCCGTTCCAAGTCGATAGCACCTTGCGCAAGGCAATCAACGCCGGCGAAGTGATGTTCATCGACCAGCACCTGTCGGAAACCGTCGAGCAACTGCGCAACCAGCAACTGAAGCTGCCGGACATCGCGGTGATCGAAGCCGTGGCCATCACCGAGCAAGGCCACATCGTGCCGACCACCTCGGTGGGCAACTCGGCGAGCTTCGCGATTTTCGCCAAGCAGGTGATTGTCGAGATCAACCTGGCGCACAACGCCAACCTCGAAGGCCTGCATGACATCTATATCCCGACCTATCGCCCGACGCGCACGCCGATCCCGCTGGTGAAAGTCGACGATCGCATCGGCAGCACCGCGATCCCGATCCCGCCGGAAAAGATTGTCGCCATCGTCATCACTCAGCAGGCGGATTCGCCGTCCACGGTGTCGACCCCGGATGTCGACACCAATGCCATCGCCGAGCACCTGATCACCTTCTTCAAGCAGGAAGTCGACGCCGGGCGCATGACCAACAGGCTCGGCCCGTTGCAGGCCGGGATCGGCAACATCGCCAACGCGGTGATGTGCGGCCTGATCGATTCGCCGTTCGAAGACCTGACCATGTACTCCGAAGTGCTGCAGGACTCGACCTTCGACCTGATCGACGCCGGCAAGCTGAGCTTTGCGTCGGGCAGCTCGATCACTTTGTCGGAGCGGCGCAACAGCGACGTATTCGGCAACCTGGAGAAGTACAAGGACAAACTGGTGCTGCGCCCGCAGGAGATCTCCAACCACCCGGAAGTGGTGCGTCGTCTGGGTATCATTGGCATCAACACCGCGCTGGAGTTCGATATCTACGGCAACGTCAACTCCACCCACGTCTGCGGCACGCGGATGATGAACGGTATCGGCGGTTCGGGGGACTTTGCGCGCAACGCGCACCTGGCGGTGTTCGTGACCAAATCGATCGCCAAGGGCGGCGCAATTTCCAGCGTGGTGCCGATGGTCAGCCACGTTGACCACACCGAGCATGACGTCGACATTCTGGTGACCGAAGTCGGTCTGGCTGACCTACGCGGCCTGGCCCCACGCGAACGCGCTCGGGTGATCATCGACAACTGTGTGCACCCGGACTATCGCCAGGCGCTGAACGACTACTTCACCGCAGCGTGCGCCATCGGCGGCCATACCCCACACATCCTGCGAGAAGCCCTGAGCTGGCACATCAACCTGGAAGAAACCGGACGCATGCTCGCGGTGTAATCACACAGTCAAACCGCTGATGCAAACACAGTTTGTGTCAGCGGATTTTTTAACCCGCCACATCTGGCAAAAACTGTACTGCTGTACCGGTTGTTTCCTACAGATTTTGCCTACCTCCTTCCTCGAATTGAGCAAAAACGCACCACATTAGTGCTGACAGGTACAGTTTGCTCAATTTCGACCCGTACACCCCCTATAAACAGTTAACTGGTCACTCACAATACAGTTGAACTGTATCTAGAGAGACTAGGCAAACGAGAGGATCATGGGCACCAGTTAAACCACTACCTGATCCCGCCACAAGCGGAAGGATGTCAACCATGGAACGTACACTCAGTTCCGAACTGTTCTTCGAAGACAAAGCTGCAAAAAACCAGGCTTCCCTGCCTCTGCGCGTTATCGCTAACCTGATGTTGTGGCAGCGCCGCATCTCCAGCCGCCACCAACTGGCTCGTCTGGATTCGCGTCTGCTGGCTGACGCCGGTATAAGCGAAGCACAACGCTACGAAGAGCTGAGCAAGCCGTTCTGGCGCTAAGTAGCGTCGCTGGCTCTGGTCGTCAGACCCACCGCCAGCAACCCGAATTGAACACACAAGACCCGTCGCGGGAAACCGCGACGGGTTTTGTCGTTTCAGGGTTCGAAAATGCCCGTACAGCAGAATATTCAAAGTACAGGTACAGTTCTCAATAAACAAAATCTGAACCAGTACAATTTTTCATGAGTGTATCTGCTCGCCAAACTGCATCGGGCGCAGCATGTCCTTAACCCTCCTCGGTTTAAGGAAAACGCCATGAAAGGCTTACAGGATGTTTCGACAGCTTCGACTCTACCCCGCGCTCACTCGCACCTGCTGCGGCGCCTGTTTCGACCCCTGTGGCAAGGACTGGAGCGCGCCAGGACGCGGCGCCTGCTGGCTCAACTGGACCAGCGCGACCTAGCGGATCTGGGCCTCAGCCATGCCGATCGGCTCAGAGAACTGGAGAAACCCTTCTGGCGCTAGCATTCTGCCCACTGTCCGAACCTCGCGCGCAGGCCTAATATCCACGCCAGAACGTGGCGAATCTTCTGTAACCCGCGTCTGACTCATCAGACACAAGCCACCTCTCAATACGGTTTACTATCAGGAGATCCACCATGTCCCGTCTTCGCCTGCTCAGCGCTGCCGCCTTGCTGGCCGTGGCTGCCAACGCCAGTGCCTCCAGCTTCATTGTGACCACCGATGCCGTGGTTGGCGCGCTGAAATCCTCCTCGGACGCCACCTCCGATGTCAGCTCTTCGCTGCGTGACAACAAAGTCGTGATCGCCGCCCGTGACGACGCTGCCAGCTTCGTCGCCAGTGAAGGCCAGATCCGTGGCGTGAAACTGGAAAGTGCTCTGGACCTGATCCGTCATCAGGCACCGCAACTGAATGCGACCGACTTCCAACTGGCGCAAGCCATCCTCGCGATCTGATCCGACGATGCCGCACGGGGCACGCCAGTCGTGTCCCGATGTTTCGCCGCTGGCTCTGGCCCGGGCATTTGCGCTAGCCTTGAAGCTCGTTAACCGTTACCGAGTCTCATGCGTTTATTCAGACTGTTTTTCCCTTGCGTATTGGTCAGTGCCTTCTGGGCGACCTCGGTCGATGCCTTTGATGTCTCCACACAAAACACCGTGGTCAGCGTTTGGGCGACCGGAATGGTGTCTTCCGCACCGTTCGACCGTAAACTGATCATCGCCGCTCACGATGACGCGGCGGCGTTTGTTGCCAGTGACGGTCAATTGCGCGGCGCGCAGCTCGAATCCGCCCTGCATTACTTGCGCAAATCCCGACCAAAACTTCATGTCAGCGACCTTGAACTGGCACAGGCAATTCTCGTCCAATAGTTATCATGATCCCTCGTTAACATTGCCCTCCGGAGTCGTTCCATGCGTAGCCCGCTGATTGCTGCCGCCCTTGGCCTGTTTTTGTTGGCCGATGTGGCCCAGGCACACACCCTGGTAGCCACCAGTAACATCATCGTTCGTGCCTCCCAGCGCACCATCGATTTCACCTCCGATACCACGACGTCGATTCGCGATTCGAAAATCATCCGCGAAGCCCACGACGATGCGGCCAGCTTCGTTGCCACCAACGGCGATATCCGCGGTGCGCACCTGGAAGCCGCCCTCAACACCTTGCGCACGCGCGTGCCGGAAGCTCGCGACGCCAGTGATCAGGTGCTCGCCGAAGCCATCCTCGCCCTGTGAAGTCACTCGGCGCCTGGCTGCTGGCCGGGGCACTGTTGCTGCTTGGCAACAGCGCCCACGCCAGCCTGCAATTGCGGCTCAAGACCGACGGCCTGAGCCCCGCTCAGCAGCAGGCCAGCCAGGCGCTGCTCGATGAAGCCATGCACAAGTTGCCGCCCAGCTTCGTCGAACAACTGGACCGGCGCATCGATGTCGGCTGGACCGACGACATGCCCGGTAACGCCTACGGCCAGGCGACCCTGGTTGCCGAGCTAGACCTGAACCGCAAACTGCTCGCCGGTCTCACCGACGGCAGCGCGGCCACAGAGAAAACCAATCGCCCCCATGGCACTGTGCGCCAGGAACTGCTGGCAACGGTGCTGCATGAACTCACCCACATTTATGACCGCGCGCGCCTGTGGCCCGCCGCCGAGCGCACGCTGATTCAGCGCTGCACTCGCCGCAGCAACAGCGCCGGCCTGGTCGGCATTCCCGACGAGTGCCGAGGCCAGACCGAGCGCCGCTTCACCCTCAGCGATGATCCACGTCTGCTCGATCTCGCCGGCTGGCACCAGTACGTCGGGCGCCGCGGCGAGCGTGAACAACACAATCGTCAGGTGGCCCGCAGCCCGGACCTGTACGAGATCTCCAGCCCGAAAGAGTTTGTCGCGGTCAACATGGAGTATTTCCTCCTCGACCCGAGCTACGCCTGCCGCCGTCCGGCGCTCTATCGCTACTACAAGGCGCGCTTCGGCTGGGCACCACCGGCCAAGGACACTTGCAGCAACACTTTCGCCTTTCTCAACGCCGGCAACGACTTCGCCAAACAGCCCTTGGGCCAGGTCGACCCGGAGCGAGTGTATGCCGTCGATTATCTGCTGGCCGAAGCCAACCAGAACTGGGTCAGCCGCTGGGGCCACAGCATGCTGCGCCTGGTGATCTGCGCACCGGGTCGACCACGGGGCCCGGATTGCCGGCTCGACCTCGACCAGCACCTGGTGCTGTCCTACCGCGCCTTTGTCGGCGACGTGCAGCTGTCGAGCTGGGACGGACTGGTCGGCAAATATCCGTCACGCCTGTTCGTCCTGCCGCTTGCGCAGGTCATCGACGAATACACCAAGACTGAATTGCGCAGCCTCGCCTCGGTGCCATTGAATCTGTCACGCGACGAGATCGAAGGCGTGGTCGAACACGCTGCCGAAATGCACTGGAGTTATGACGGCAACTACTTCTTCCTGTCGAACAACTGCGCGGTGGAAGGCCTGAAATTGCTGCGCAGCGGCAGCAACAACAAGCAACTCGTCGGCCTCGACAGCATCATGCCCAACGGCTTGCTCGAAGTGCTCAAAGGCCGGGGGCTGGCCGACACCAGCGTGCTCGACAATCCCAAGGAAGCCCTGCGCCTGGGCTATCGCTTCGATTCGTTCCGCGATCGCTATCAGGCGATGTTCGATGTGTTGAAAAAGCAGCTGCCGATCAAGCAAACCAGCGTCGAAGATTGGCTATCGCTGTCTGCCGAAGAACGTCGCCAGTGGTTCGAACGTGCAGACCTGCGCACCAGCGCTGCATTGCTCCTGCTGGAACAGGCGAGCTATCGCCGCCAGTTGCTGCTGGCCCAGGACGAGGTCAAGCAGCGCTACCTCGGCGCCCGGGAGCTGGAAAACGGCGGCATGGACAAGGCCAACGCCACCCTGCAGGAAATTCTCGCCAACAGCGGCTTCCTCAGTCGTCCGGCAGAACTGCTCGACAGCCGTGGTTACGGGCTGCCGCAACCAAGCGAGTTCAAGCGCCTGCAGGACGAAAGCGCCCAACGCCAGAAACAACTGCTGGCGCTGAGCGGCGATCTGGACAAGGAAGTGCGCAAGTTGCTGGAACCCAAGCGAGCGGCCGAAATTGCCGCCAGCGAAGCCAACGTGAAGCAGATCGGCGAGCATCTGCGCAGACTGCACAAGGCGTCCGGCGGACTGGAGCTACCCTGAGACAGAAGACTGGAACTGAATCTTGCTCCCGCTCGGCTGCGCAGCAGTCGTAAATCGGTTGAATGCCGAATTTTCAGGGCTGCTCCGCGCCCCAGCGGGAGCAAGCTCACTCGCCACAGATGCTCGTGCCAAATCAGTACAAAACACCATCCAGAATTTCGTAAACGATCCCGGTACCCACCGCGATCAGCACAATGTCACCCCCGGCCCGGCGCCACTCATAACCCGGATACACTGGCAGACGACTCAGCGCCCGACCGTCCAGCCGCTCGCCGTAGTAACCATGCGGTAACGGCCGGCCGCGTTCCAAATGGATTCCCGGAGGTGGCGGTGCGCCGCGCACGAAGTAGCCGTGATTGTCGCGAATGGTCTGCCGTACCGGGCCGAAGTCGCGTGGCGGGCCGCCTCGGTGGTCGTTCTGCGGGCCACGGTGATCGTCACCACGGTTATCGTAGTGGCCCTGCTGCGGGCCGCCGTGGTCATGATCATCGCGTGGATCGGCGCTGGCCAGCAGCGGCGTCGCGCTGAGCATCAGCACGCCCAGTCCGGCAATCAGACGTTTCGGCATTTTCATCAAGTCTTCCTCACTGCACCAACAGCAAAAAGGGATTCAGAACGTGGTTCTGAATCCCTCGGTCTTGCTCAATTAGGCCGTGATGTGAGGCGCTAATTCCTCTGTATCAGGAACTTTACCTTCAGCTGACGCGGGCCTGACGCACGCCCTCGGACAGCGCCTTGCACAGACCCAGCACGCCATCGACAGCCTGGGCCGGCGTGGTCGCATTGGCGATGTGATCGATCAGTGCCGAACCCACCACCACCCCGTCCGCCAAACGAGCGATGGACGCCGCCTGCTCCGGAGTACGGATGCCGAAACCGATGCTGATCGGCAGGTCAGTGTGGCGACGCAAACGGGTGACCGCCTCTTCGACGTGTTCCAGAGTCGCCGCACCGGCACCGGTCACACCGGCCACCGACACGTAGTAAACGAAGCCCGAGCTGCCATTGAGCACTTTCGGCAGACGTGCATCATCAGTGGTCGGGGTGGTCAGGCGGATGAAGTCCAGACCCGCAGCCTGTGCCGGGTCGCACAGTTCATTGTTGTGCTCTGGCGGCATGTCGACCACGATCAGGCCGTCGACGCCCGCGTCTTTGGCGTCAGCGATGAAACGTTCAACGCCATACATGTGGATCGGGTTGAAGTAGCCCATCAGCACCAGCGGCGTGTCGCTGTTGCCTTCGCGAAACTCGCGAACCATTTGCAGGGTTTTCGCCAGATTCTGCTTGGCGCCCAAGGCACGGATATTCGCCAGTTGAATCGCCGGGCCGTCGGCCATCGGGTCGGTGAACGGCATGCCCAGCTCGATCACGTCGGCGCCAGCGCCCGGCAGACCTTTGAGGATCGCCAGCGAAGTGTCGTAGTCCGGATCACCGGCGGTGACGAAGGTCACCAGCGCGGCGCGATTCTGTTGCTTGAGGTCGGCAAAACGGGTTTGCAGGCGGCTCATCAGTGTTTCTCCTGCTTCGACTGTTCCATGTGATGCATGACGGTCTGCATGTCTTTGTCGCCACGGCCGGAGAGGTTGACCACCATCAGGTGATCCTTCGGCAGTTTCGGTGCGCGTTTGAACACTTCAGCCAGCGCATGCGCGCTTTCCAGTGCCGGGATGATGCCTTCGAGGCGGCAGCACTGGTGGAACGCGGCGAGGGCTTCGTCGTCAGTCACCGAGGTGTACTGGACGCGGCCGATGTCATGCAACCAGGCGTGCTCAGGGCCGATGCCGGGATAGTCGAGACCGGCGGAAATCGAGTGGGCGTCAATGATCTGGCCATCGTCGTCCTGCAGCAGGAAGGTGCGGTTACCGTGCAGCACACCCGGTACGCCACCGTTGAGGCTGGCCGCGTGCTTGCCGGTTTCGATGCCGTAACCGGCCGCTTCAACCCCGATGATTTCGACGCTTTGATCATCGAGGAACGGGTGAAACAGGCCCATGGCGTTGGAACCGCCGCCGATGCACGCCACCAGGCTGTCCGGCAGACGACCTTCCTGAGCTTGCAACTGCTCGCGGGTTTCCTTGCCGATCACTGCCTGGAAGTCGCGCACCATGGCGGGATACGGGTGCGGGCCGGCCACGGTGCCGATCAGGTAGAAGGTGCTGTCGACGTTGGTCACCCAGTCACGCAGCGCTTCGTTCATCGCGTCTTTCAGGGTGCCGGTGCCGGCCACCACCGGAATCACTTCGGCGCCCAGCAGCTTCATGCGGAACACGTTGGCCTGCTGACGCTCGATGTCAGTGGTGCCCATGTAGATCACGCAGTCCAGACCGAAACGTGCGGCCACGGTGGCCGTTGCCACGCCGTGCATGCCGGCACCGGTCTCGGCGATGATGCGTTTCTTGCCCATGCGCCGCGCCAGCAGGATCTGGCCGATGCAGTTGTTGATCTTGTGCGCGCCGGTGTGGTTCAGCTCTTCGCGTTTGAGGTAGATCTTCGCGCCGCCGCAGAACTCGGTCAGACGCTCGGCGAAGTACAGCGGGCTCGGACGACCGACATAGTCACGCTGGAAGTAGGCCAGCTCTTCCTTGAACGCCGGATCTTCCTTGGCCGCCTCGTATTCGCGGGACAGATCGAGGATCAACGGCATCAGGGTTTCCGCCACGTAGCGGCCGCCGAACGCACCGAACAGGCCGTTATCGTCAGGGCCGCTGCGCAGGTTGGAGGTGTTCGAAGTCTGGGTCATGATGTGCTCCAGGTGAATTCGGGTAAGAAGACAATGGCGTCCACTCTACCCCTGACCTTCCAGGCTGAAAACCGATAAGATCGCCACAACCTGTCAGGAAAACTCACAGATACCATGAGCCACGACCTTCCCCCGCTGAACGCCTTGCGCGCGTTCGAAGCCACCGCCCGGCTTAACAGCGTTAGTCAGGCGGCCGAACAGCTGCACGTCACTCATGGTGCAGTCAGCCGTCAGCTCAAAGTGCTCGAGGAGCATCTGGGCGTGAGCCTGTTCGTCAAGGATGGTCGCGGCTTGAAACTCACAGATGCCGGCGTTCGTCTGCGAGATGCCAGCGGTGAGGCCTTTGATCGGTTGCGCAGTGTGTGTGCCGAGCTGACGCAAAGCACCGCTGACGCGCCGTTCGTGCTCGGCTGCTCCGGCAGTCTGTTGGCGCGCTGGTTCATCCCACGCTTGGGGCGGCTCAACGCCGATCTGCCGGACTTGCGTCTGCACTTGTCAGCGGGTGAAGGTGATCTTGACCCGCGGCGCCCTGGACTCGATGCCTTGCTGTTGTTCGCCGAGCCGCCATGGCCGGCAGACATGCAGGTCTACGAACTGGCCGCAGAACGCATCGGCCCGGTGATGAGCCCGCTGTTCAGCGGCTACCAACGCCTGCAAGCGGCGCCGGCGTCAGCCTTGCTCAGCGAGCCGCTGCTGCACACCACATCGCGCCCGCAAGCCTGGCCGAGTTGGGCACAGCAAAATCACCTCGACGCCAAGGCGTTGAAGTGGGGGCAAGGTTTTGAGCATTTGTATTATCTGCTGGAAGCCGCAGTGGCCGGACTCGGCGTGGCAATCGCGCCAGAGCCGCTGGTGGCCGAAGACTTGAAGGCCGGTCGCCTGGTTGCGCCGTGGGGCTTTTGCGAAACCCCGGCGCAACTGGCGTTGTGGCTACCCAAGCGCGCCGCAGACGGACGCGCCCGGCAACTGGCGCAATGGCTCAAGAATGAGCTGCGCCAGACGGATCACTCGCCGCGCTTGAACAGCAAATAAGCAGCGAGCAGACCGATTGCACCGACCGCCACACCGGCTGTGGTCCAAGGGTGTTCCTGAGCGTAATCGCGGGTGGCGATGCCGGTCTCGCGGGTTTTCACTTTAACTTCTTCATAGGCATCGCTGAGCAGGCTGCGCGAATGTTTCAGCGCGCTTTCAGCGTTGCTCTTGAGCGCCTTGAGGGTCTTGCGCGACTCGTCGGACGCGTCGTCCTTCAGGCTTTCCAACGATTTGAGCAGACTCTCGATCTCGGCTTCCATGCTTTGCAACGAGGCTTTACGTAAAGAGGTGTTGGCCATGGTGGCTCTCCTGCATTGGTGATGAGTGGCGTGTGTTGGTTGGGACTTCAGCGGTTTGAGAAAGTGCAGAAAATCTGAACTTCGCTTGCATTGAGCCGCCGAAATCATCAGTGCAGATTCACTGCTAGTCTCAAATCCACACATCCAGGAGATCGCCATGAGTGACCATCACACGTACAAGAAAGTCGAGCTGGTCGGCTCGTCCACCAGCAGCATCGAAGACGCCATCAACAATGCGCTGGCTGAAGCGAACAAGAGCATCAAACATCTGGAATGGTTTGAAGTGGTCGAGACCCGTGGCCACATCAAGGATGGCAAGGCTGCGCATTTCCAGGTCACACTCAAAGTCGGCTTCCGGATTGCCAGCAGCTGAGTTTGGGCTACGCTTCTGAACTTGCGCGCTGGCCGAGTGCCATAGGAATGGCAAAGCGCTACAAGGTGAGTGCATCGGCACAGCCGGTGCCCGCCTCTTTTAATCCGACCAGGGAGTGCGACCGATGAAGAAGTTCATATTGGCAGTAGGTTTGTTGAGCCTTGCGGGTGGCGCGTTTGCTGCTGGCAAGCCTTGTGAAGAGTTGAAAAGCGAGATCGCGGCGAAGCTGGATGCCAAGGGCGTTTCCGGGTATTCGCTGGAGGTTGTCGACAAGGGAGCCAATGGCGGAAAAGTTGTGGGCACCTGTGAAGGCGGCACCAAGGAAATCGTCTACAAACGCGGGTGATCGCGATTGAAATGCAAAAGCCGACGCGAAGGCGTCGGCTTTTTTGTGGGCCACTGGTTCCCAATGTGGGAGCGGGCTTGCTCGCGAAAGCGTTATGTCAGCCGACATCCAGGGTGTCTGACACTCCGTCTTCGCGAGCAAGCCCGCTCCCACAGAAGCCGTATTCCAGAGTCAGCCCTTCATGACTTGGGCCAGCAATTCATAGGAATGCAGGCGATCGGCATGCTCATACAGATCGCAGGTGAAAATCAGCTCATCGGCCTGCGTCTGCTCGACCAGCACCTCCAGCTTCGCACGGATCTTCTGCGGGCTGCCAACCATCGCCAGACCGAGGAAATCCCCCACCGCTTCGCGCTCATGGGGCAGCCACAGGCCGTCCATGGTTTTCACCGGCGGACGCTGCACCAGACTCTGCCCACGCATCAGCGCGAGAATTCGCTGGTACACCGAGGTCGCCAGGTAGTCGGCCTGCTCATCGGTATCGGCTGCCACCAACGGCACCCCGAGCATCACGTACGGCTTGTCGAGCACCGCCGACGGTTTGAAGTGATTGCGATAGACGCGAATCGCCTCGTGCATGAAGCGCGGGGCGAAGTGCGAAGCGAAGGCGTAGGGCAACCCGCGCTCACCGGCCAGTTGCGCGCTGAACAGGCTGGAACCGAGCAACCAGATCGGCACGTTGGTGCCGGTGCCGGGCATGGCGATCACCCGTTGATCCGGGGTGCGCGGGCCGAGGAAGCGCGCCAGCTCGGCGACGTCTTCCGGGAAATCATCGGCACTGCCGGAGCGCTCACGACGCAGGGCGCGGGCGGTCATCTGGTCGGAGCCGGGCGCGCGGCCCAGACCCAGATCGATGCGTCCCGGGTACAGGCTTTCAAGAGTGCCGAACTGCTCGGCGATCACCAGCGGCGCGTGGTTCGGCAGCATCACCCCGCCGGAGCCGACACGAATCGTCGAGGTACCGCCGGCCAGGTATCCCAGCAACACCGAGGTGGCAGAACTGGCGATACCGTCCATGTTGTGGTGCTCGGCCACCCAGAAGCGGGTGTAGCCGAATTTCTCGACGTGCTGCGCCAGGTCCAGCGAGTTGCGCAGCGATTGCGCCGGGCTGCCATTCTCGCGCACCGGCACCAGATCGAGGGTGGAAAACTTTACGTCGGACAGTTGCTTCATAAACCTGCGTCTCCGAATGAGGAGGCAGGTTTTTCTTGCGAACGAAAACCTGCCCAATCCATAAGCGTGTTTTATGCAATGAGGGCATATACCCGAGTTTCAATAGCCGCGATGAAATTTCCTACTAAAAAAGTCAACGATTCAACCGGGCTGAACTTTGTCCCGACGTCTATCCTCAGAAGCCTTGCAAGTAAAAACCACGACGGCGCGGCGTTCCGCGCCAGATCTTGAGGAGGCAGACATGGCTATCGTGAAGAAAGCATCCGCACATTGGGCAGGCGATCTGAAAACCGGCATCGGCTCGATCTCTACCGAGACTGGCGTGCTCAGAGAAGCGCCGTACGGCTTCAAGGCCCGCTTCGAGGGCGGCAAGGGCACCAACCCGGAAGAACTGATCGGCGCCGCACACGCCGGCTGTTTTTCCATGGCGTTTTCGATGATTCTCGGTGATGCAGGCCTGAAGGCCGAGAGCATCGACACCCAGGCTGAAGTCACCTTGGATCAGGTCGAGGGTGGCTTTGCCATCACCGCGATCAAGCTGATCCTCAAGGCGAAGATCCCGGGCGCTACTCAGGCGCAGTTCGAGGAACTGAGCAACAAGGCCAAGGAAGGGTGCCCGGTGTCCAAGGTACTGAATGCGAAGATTACCCTTGAGGCTTCGCTGGTTAGCTGATCAGGCATTAACTGCACTGGCGCCATCGCGAGCAGGCTCACTCCTACACTCGATCTCCAGCGGACACATCAAGTGTGAACAATCGGGATCCCCTGTAGGAGTGAGCCTGCTCGCGATGGCAATCCAACAATCACCACAATTCCTGAAGATGTGAGCGAAGTCAGAACCCGCCCCGCAAAAATATGGTCGAATAAGTGACAGCAGCTTCAGCGCACGCCCGTGCGCGCTGCATCAGGGAGCTTCATCTATGAAACGTATTGGCTTGGCGATTCTTTGCAGTGCACTGGCCACAACGGTTCTCGCCGCACCGAAAGACTGCGAAGAATTGAAGAAAGAGATCGAAGTAAAGATCCAGGCGAATGCAGTGCCGTCCTACACACTGGAAATTGTCAGCAAGGAAGAGGCCGACAAGCACGACGTGGCGATGGTTGTCGGCACCTGCGAAAACGGCACAAAAGCGATCGTCTACCAGAAGAACGACATCTGACAGTCCGCTCAAGGCACGCAGTTGATCTGGCGCTCTTCGGCAACTATCTGCCCTTGGCGATTGATCAACCGAGCACTCGGCGTGAACGCCAGCGACCGGGCTTCAAGTCGGTAACGTTGCCCGGCTTCGAAATGATCGTAGCGCACGGTCATGTAACACAGGCGTTCCTGCGGGTCGGTGTCCAAGCCCTGGCTGCCACCGAAGATCTCGAAATCGAAGCGCACCGTCAGCTCATGACTGCCCGGCGCGACCTGGAAAAAGCGCCCGTCCCGCAGGCGCACGTTGTCCAGCCGTTCAGCCATCAGCACCTTACCGCCGGGTGTCGGCATCGAAAAATCGACCCAGGCCTTGCCGGGATCGGCTGCCGGCATCGGGCTCTGGCAGCCAGCAAGCAGACTTGCAGCGAGCAACAACGTCAACCTGTGCATGATCAATGTCCCGTGATTTGGACATCCAGCATAATCCCGATCAGGTTTTCTGGCAGCCTGCGGGTGTGCCCTGCCCTACGACTTTGCGCTGTTCATCATAAAGCCTGGCCCATGGCCGAAAACCGATGCTGCCGGCCTGCAGCTGATAGCGCTGACCGGCGTTGAAGTCCTTGAATGTCAGCTTCAACTGACAATCGCGCCACAGCGGTTCGGCGTCGGGGCCGATGTTGGTGGCTTCGACCGGAAACTGATAACGCACCTTCAACTCATGGCTGCCGGGCTGCACTTCGAAGTAACGTTTGTCGACAGTTGCCTTGTCATCGACTTTCAGCGCTTGCAACGCCGTGTCCTGTTGCCGGGCATCGAGATCAATCCAGGCTTGCGAGGGGTCAGGATCGGGCATTCCGAATCCGGCACAACCGGCCAGCGTCAGCAGGCCTCCTGTCAGCAACAACATGCGCATAGCGAAGCTCCAAATGGCGGGATAGTCTTGCGGGCAGACTTTCCAAAGGATTTTTATTTTGAGCAGGCCGCTTCCAAGCCATGGGTTACTTGATCGCGTTTTTCGGATTTTGTTTCCGGGGGTGATGTTTTTGTTGCTCAACGGTTGTTCCAGCGTCAGCTATTACAGCCAGTTGGCCAGCGGTCAGTTGCAGTTGTTGCGAGCGCGTGAGCCGGTGGCCAAGGTGATTGCCGACCCAAGCCGCGATGCAACCCTGCGCACGCACCTGACCCAGTCGCAAAAGGCCCGGGACTTCGCCAGCGAACAGCTGCACCTGCCGGACAACCAGAGCTATCGGCTGTACGCCGACATCGGCCGGCCGTATGTGGTGTGGAACGTGTTCGCCACCCCGGAGTTTTCCCTGACCCCGCAGAACCATTGCTTCCCGATCGCCGGTTGCGTGGCCTATCGCGGCTACTACAGCCAGAGCGCCGCGCGCGGCGAAGCGGCGATCCAGCGCCTGCAAGGCATGGACGTGGCGATTGGCGGTGTCGAGGCCTATTCAACCCTCGGCTGGTTCAATGACCCGATCCTCAATTCGATGATGGGCTGGGGTGACGAACGCCTGGCCACGCTGATCTTTCATGAACTGGCGCATCAGCGTTTCTATGTGAAAGACGACACCGAGTTCAATGAGTCGTTTGCCACGTTTGTCGAGCAGGAAGGCACCCGCCAGTGGCGGGCGTTTCGTGGCCTGCCGCCGGACACCGATGCCAGGCTCAAGCAGCGCGATCAGTTCATCGAACTGGTGCTCGAAACGCGGTCGCGGCTTGAAGCGCTTTACGCCCAGCCGCTGCCGGCCGAGCAGATGCGCGAGCGTAAAGCAGCGCAATTCGAGCGGTTTCGGCGCGATTACCGGGTGACGCGCGACAGCCAGTGGGCCGGGGACAAGCGCTATGACGCGTGGGTGAACATGCCGCTGAACAATGCGCGGTTGCTGCCGTTTGGGCTGTATGACCAGTGGGTGCCGGCGTTTGCAGCGTTGTTCAGGCAGGTTGGGGGGGATTGGCTGCGGTTTTATGCCGAGGTTGAGAAGTTGGGAGATTTGCCGGTTATCGAGCGTAAGGCAGCACTCAAAGCATTGGCAGAAGCCTGATTTTTCGCGGTCTGTACTGGCCTCTTCGCGAGCAAGCCCGCTCCCACAGGTGACATGCATGCCTCCTGTGGGAGCGGGCTTGCTCGCGAAGACTGACTGATCAGCGCCGCAAAAACGCCTGATGCAACTCAGCCAAAGTCTCAAAGTGATAAGCCGGCGCTTCGGCACTCAACTCTTCAAAACTGCCAAACCCATAGCCCACTGCCGCCGCGTCCACGCCGTTGCTGCGCGCGCCGATCAGATCATGCTTGCGGTCGCCGATCATCAGCGTATTGGCCGGATCCAGCCCTTCTTCAGCAATCAGGTGCGCAATCAGCTCGACCTTGTTGGTCCGCGTGCCATCCAGCTCACTGCCGTAGATCACCTTGAAGTATTTGGCGAAGTCGAAGTGCCGGGCGATTTCCCGGGCGAACTCCCAAGGTTTGGAGGTCGCGATGTACAGCTGTCGCCCTTGCCCGCTCAGGGTCTCGAGCAACGGTGTGACGCCATCGAACACACGGTTTTCGTACAGGCCGGTGACCTTGAAGCGCTCACGATAGAAATTTACCGCCTCCCAGGCCTTGGCCTCGTCGAAGCCATAGAACTGCATGAACGCCTGCAACAGCGGCGGGCCGATGAAGTGTTCGAGTTTGCTCAGGTCCGGCTCGTCGATGCCGAGTTTGCTTAAGGCAAACTGGATGGAACGGGTGATGCCTTCACGCGGGTCGGTCAGGGTGCCATCGAGGTCGAACAGTACGGTCTGGTAATGCATGAGAAATCCTGAGCAGGTGTAGGTCGTTTCAGAGCTGGTCGTAGCCTTCGGCCAGATGCAGATCCTTGAGCTTCACGTAGTTCGCCGCGCTGTAGGTGAAGAAGGCTTGTTCCTTGTCGGTCAGCGGGCGGATCTGCTTCACCGGGCTGCCCACGTACAGGAAACCGCTTTCCAGGCGCTTGCCCGGCGGTACCAGGCTGCCGGCGCCGATGATCACGTCGTCCTCGACCACCGCACCGTCCATGACGATGCTGCCCATGCCGATCAGCACGCGACTGCCGACGCTGCAGCCATGCAGCATGACCTTGTGGGCGATGGTCACGTCATCGCCGATCAGCAACGGAAAACCGTCCGGGTTGAACGGCCCGGCGTGAGTGATGTGCAGCACGCAGCCGTCCTGCACGCTGGTGCGCGCGCCGATACGGATGCGGTGCATGTCGCCACGGATCACGGTCAGCGGCCACACGGAGCTGTCTTCGCCGATTTCGACGTCGCCGATCACCACCGCGGAGGCGTCGACAAACGCGCCTTGACCGAGCTGCGGGGTGTGATTCTGGTACTTGCGAACGGGCACGATAAGTTCTCTCTCTGTCGCCGATAGCTGCGGTGAGTGTCGATTGTAATTAAGATGGGCGCATGTTTCTTCCAGCCAAGGTGCCAACCGTGAGCGTGAACAACCCTCTTCTGCAGTCCTACGACCTGCCGCCGTTCTCCACGATCCGTGCCGAACACGTGCTGCCAGCCATCGAAACGATCCTGGCCGACAACCGCGCCGCCATCGCCGAAATCCTCAAGACCCAAGGCCAGAATCCGACGTGGGCCGGCCTGGTGCTGGCGATGGACGAACTCAACGATCGCCTCGGCGCTGCCTGGAGCCCGGTCAGCCACCTCAATGCCGTGTGCAACAGCGCCGAACTGCGCGAAGCCTACGAGTCGTGCCTGCCGGCCCTGAGCGCCTACTCCACCGAGATGGGCCAGAACCGCGAGCTGTTCCAGGCCTATGAAGCGCTGGCCAACAGCCCGGAAGCCGCCGGTTTCGACGTGGCGCAAAAAACCATTCTGGAACACGCCCTGCGCGATTTCCGTCTGTCGGGTATCGACCTGCCGGAAGCCGAACAGAAGCGCTACGCCGAAGTGCAGAGCAAACTGTCCGAGCTGGGCAGCCGCTTCTCCAACCAACTGCTCGACGCCACACAAGCCTGGACCAAGCACGTCACTGAGGAGGCTGCCCTCGCCGGCCTGACTGATTCGGCCAAGGCGCAAATGGCTGCCGCCGCGCAGGCCAAAGGCCTCGACGGCTGGCTGATCACCCTGGAATTCCCGAGCTACTACGCGGTGATGACCTACGTCCAGGACCGCGCGCTGCGTGAAGAAGTCTACGCCGCCTACTGCACCCGTGCGTCGGATCAAGGCCCGAACGCCGGTCAGAACGACAACGGCCCGGTCATGGAAGAGATCCTCGACCTGCGTCAGGAACTGGCAAAACTCTTGGGCTTCGCCAGTTTCTCCGAGCTGAGCCTGGCCACGAAAATGGCCGAGTCCAGCGATCAGGTGCTGAGCTTCCTGCGCGACCTGGCCAAACGCAGCAAGCCGTTCGCTGCGCAGGATCTGCAGCAGCTGCGCGCCTACGCCGCCGAACAGGGCTGCGCCGATCTGCAAAGCTGGGACAGCGGTTTCTACGGGGAAAAACTCCGCGAGCAACGCTACAGCGTCGCTCAGGAAACCCTGCGTGCGTACTTCCCGATCGATAAAGTCCTCGGCGGTCTGTTCGCTATCGTCCAGCGCCTGTACGGCATCGAAATCGCCGAACTGAAAGGCTTCGACACCTGGCACCCGGACGTGCGCCTGTTCGAAATCAAGGAAAACGGCCAGCACGTCGGGCGCTTCTTCTTCGATCTCTACGCCCGCGCCAACAAGCGTGGCGGTGCGTGGATGGACGGCGCCCGCGACCGTCGCCGCACCGTCGACGGCGTGCTGCAAAGCCCGGTGGCCAACCTGGTGTGCAACTTCACCCCGGCAGACAGCGGCAAGCCTGCGCTGCTGACCCACGATGAAGTGACCACCCTGTTCCACGAATTCGGTCACGGCCTGCATCACCTGCTGACCCGCGTTGATCACGCCGGTGTCTCGGGGATCAACGGCGTGGCGTGGGATGCGGTCGAGCTGCCAAGCCAGTTCATGGAAAACTGGTGCTGGGAGCCGGAAGGCCTGGCGCTGATCTCCGGTCACTACGAAACCGGCGAGCCGCTGCCACAGGACCTGCTGGAGAAAATGCTCGCGGCGAAGAACTTCCAGTCCGGGTTGATGATGGTTCGTCAGCTGGAATTCTCGCTGTTCGACTTCGAACTGCACGCCACTCACGGTGACGGCCGCAGCGTGGCGCAAGTGCTGGAAGGCGTGCGCGACGAGGTGTCGGTCATGCGTCCACCGGCGTACAACCGCTTCCCCAACAGCTTCGCGCACATCTTCGCCGGCGGTTACGCCGCGGGTTACTACAGCTACAAGTGGGCGGAAGTGCTGTCAGCCGATGCCTTCTCCAGGTTCGAAGAAGACGGCGTGCTCAACGCCGAAACCGGACGCGCCTTCCGCGAAGCGATTCTGGCGCGTGGCGGCTCGCAGGCACCGATGGTGCTGTTCGTCGACTTCCGTGGCCGTGAGCCATCGATTGACGCACTCTTGCGCCATAGCGGCCTGAGTGAGGACGCAGCAGCATGAGTGAGGCACCTGTGATTACCAAGAAGCGCTTTATCGCCGGGGCTGTCTGCCCGGCGTGCAGCGAGCCGGACAAACTGATGATGTGGAACGAGGACAGCGTGCCGCACCGTGAGTGCGTGGCCTGCGGTTACTCGGATACGCTGAACGAGCAAGGGCTGTCGGTTCCCAAGGAACTGGGCACGCGGGTCAATACCAGCGCGCTCAAGCCGGCGCCGGACAAGACCGTCCAGGCCGTGCAGTTCTTTCCGAATCCGAAGCTGAAGAAAAAGTCCGAAGACTGAGCCGACGCATGACCCTCCACGGTGCAATGCCGTGGAGGGTGCGGCTTACTTGAGGTTGACCGACTGGAACCAGCTCTTCATCGAGCAGGTGGCAAAGGCACTGGTGCTGCAGTCGCCGTTGGCCAGCGCGGTGCGCAGTTTGTCGACATCGGCTTGCATCACATAACGCACGCCATCCTTGAAATGGCCGCTTTCACCAAAACCACCCTGCGTCATTTCATTCAGCGCGTCTTCCTTGCTCCAGCCCTGCACCACAATCCGGTACATCGCCGCCATCAGGCCGGTGCGGTCGGAGCCATGTTTGCAATGCATCAGCACCGGTCCATTGGCTTCGGCAGCCTGAATCGCGCGCAGCGTCTTGAGCACATCGGCGTCATCGACATGGTTGGTGCGATAAGGCAGTTGCACTTGATTGATGCCCGGCTCGGACAGCCAGCTGCTGTCAGCTTCCGGCAGGAAGTTGATCACCGTCGCCACTTTCAGGTTCTTCAGCAACGGCACTGCGCCGCCATCCGGCAAGGCGCTGCGGTAGAGGGTTGGCGACATCTGGAACAGGTTGTACTGCACTTCAACCGGTTGCGCCCATTCAGGGGGACGCGATGTTGCAGCGGCGTCAGCCTGGGCCGGCATCAAGTGCAACAAGGCAACAAGCGACAAACACAAAGCAGGGAAAAGGCGCACTCGAGACATGCTGGGCTGACCGTATCGGAATTCATCAATGAAAGGCCTCGCAGCTTCCACGTCTGACGGTCAAAGCCCTGTGAGGCACTTGTCAAAGAATCGTGAATCCGTGCGATTTCATTGAGCACTCAGGTAAAAAACCGCAGCTTTTTCCGCTGAATCGGTTCAACCCGATGCATAGCCTGCTACCATTTGTCACACGATGTTGCAGGCGTCCCCCTTTTCCCGGTCAACCACCGGGCCACGCCGCGACGAAAAAATGCTCACGCCGTTCGCAGAAACGGCGGACAACCATCAATGCCTGATGAGGTGCACCCCCATGTCTGACGCAGATCGAGACAACCCGCGGCGTGAGTTCTTGCGCAAATCCCTGACCCTGATTCCCGTGGTCACCCTCGCCGGTAGCGGTCTGGGCAGCAGCGTGTTGCAAGCGGCGCCTGAAGCGGCCCCGTCGACGCCCGCAGCCACACCGGCCAAAGCTGACGCCAGCGCTTATCAGCCGAGCTATTTCACCGCCGAGGAATGGGCCTTCATCAACGCCGCCGTGGCACACCTCATCCCCAATGACGAGCAAGGCCCGGGGGCTCTGGAAGCCGGCGTGCCGGAATACATCGACCGCCAGATGAACACCCCGTATGCCGCCGGTGCCCTGTGGTACATGCAAGGCCCGTTCAACGCCGACGCCGCGCCGGAGATGGGCTGGCAGAGCAAACTGGTGCCAAAAGAGATCTATCGCCTGGGCATCGCTGCCACGGATCAGTGGGCAAAATCCCTCAACGGTAAAACATTTGCTGAGCAAGACAGCGCTACCCGAGAAGATTTGCTCAAGCAGCTCGAAGCCGGCAAACCACAGTTCGATGCGGTTCCAGCGAAGATTTTCTTCAGCCTGCTGCTGCAAAACACCAAGGAAGGGTTCTTCTGCGACCCGATCCACGGCGGCAATAAAGGCATGGTCGGCTGGACCATGATCGGCTTCCCCGGCGCCCGCGCCGATTTCATGGATTGGGTGGAACGCAACGAGCAATACCCCTTCCCGGCAGTTTCGATTCGCGGCGAGAGGGCTTGAGCATGGCAACCGTAATGAAGAAGGTCGACGCAGTGATCGTCGGTTTCGGCTGGACTGGCGCGATCATGGCCAAGGAGCTGACCGAGGCCGGGCTCAACGTGCTGGCGCTGGAGCGCGGGCCGATGCAGGACACCTACCCCGACGGCAACTATCCACAGGTGATCGACGAACTCACCTACAGCGTGCGGAAAAAACTCTTTCAGGACATCTCGAAAGAAACCGTCACCATCCGCCACAGCGTCAACGACATCGCCCTGCCGAATCGCCAGTTGGGTGCATTTCTGCCGGGCAATGGCGTCGGCGGCGCCGGTTTGCACTGGTCGGGCGTGCACTTTCGCGTCGATCCGATCGAGCTACGCATGCGCAGCCACTACGAAGAGCGTTACGGCAAAAGTTTCATCCCCAAGGACATGACCATCCAGGACTTCGGCGTCAGCTATGAAGAGCTGGAGCCGTTCTTCGATTTCGCCGAAAAGGTCTTCGGCACCTCCGGCCAGGCCTGGACCGTGAAGGGCCAACTGGTCGGTCAGGGCAAGGGCGGTAACCCTTACGCACCGGACCGCTCCAATCCGTTCCCGCTGGAAGCGCAGAAGAACACCGTTTCCGCACAACTGTTCGGCAAAGCGGCGACAGAGGTCGGTTACAAACCCTACAACCTGCCCTCCGCGAATACCTCAGGCCCGTACACCAATCCCTACGGCGCACAGATGGGCCCGTGCAACTTCTGCGGGTTCTGCAGCGGTTACGTTTGCTACATGTACTCCAAGGCCTCTCCGAACGTGAACATTCTGCCGGCGCTCAAGCCACTGCCGAATTTCGAGCTGCGGCCCAACTCGCATGTGCTGCGGGTCAACCTCGACAGCACCAAGTCCAAGGCCACCGGCGTGACGTACATCGACGGCCAGGGCCGCGAGATCGAGCAGCCGGCGGACCTGGTGATCCTCGGCGCCTTCCAGCTGCACAACGTGCGCCTGATGCTGCTCTCGGGCATCGGCAAGCCGTACGACCCGATCAGCGGCGAAGGCGTGGTCGGGCGCAACTTCGCCTACCAGAACATGGCGACCATCAAGGCGTTCTTCGACAAGGACACCCACACCAACAACTTCATCGGCGCCGGCGGCAACGGCGTGGCGCTGGACGATTTCAACGCCGACAACTTCGACCACGGCCCGCATGGCTTCGTCGGCGGCTCGCCAATGTGGGTCAACCAGGCGGGCAGCCGCCCGATTGCCGGCACCTCAAACCCGCCCGGCACCCCGGCCTGGGGCAGCCAGTGGAAACGCGCGACCGCCGATTACTACACCCACCAGGTGTCGATGGACGCCCACGGCGCGCATCAGTCCTACAGAGGCAACTACCTCGATCTGGATCCGGTGTACCGCGATGCCTACGGCTTGCCGCTGCTGCGCATGACCTTCGACTGGCAGGAAAACGACATCAAAATGAACCGCTTCATGGTCGAGAAAATGGGCAAGGTCGCTCAAGCCATGGGCCCGAAAGCCATCGCGGTGATCGGCAAGCAGGTCGGTGATCATTTCAACACCGCGGCCTACCAGACCACCCACCTCAACGGTGGCGCAATCATGGGCACCGATCCGAAGAAGAGTGCCCTGAACCGTTATCTGCAGAGCTGGGACGTGCACAACGTATTCGTGCCAGGTGCGTCGGCGTTCCCGCAAGGCTTGGGTTACAACCCGACCGGGCTGGTGGCGGCGTTGACCTACTGGTCGGCCAAGGCGATTCGTGAGCAATACCTGAAAAACCCCGGCCCGCTGGTTCAGGCATAAGGAGCGATGACCATGAAAAATCTTGTTATCGCCATCTTGGCGCTGCTCGGCAGCACGGCTGTACACGCCGCCGACGATGATCAGGCGTTGATCAAACAAGGCGAATACCTCGCCCGCGCGGGTGACTGCGTGGCCTGCCACACCGCCAAGGGCGGCAAGCCGTTCGCCGGCGGCCTGCCGATGGAAACCCCGATCGGCACGATCTACTCGACCAACATCACCCCGGACAAAACCGGTGTCGGCGATTACAGCTTTGAGGACTTCGACAAAGCCGTGCGCCATGGCGTGGCGAAAAACGGCAGTACCTTGTACCCGGCGATGCCGTATCCGTCCTACGCCCGTGTCAGCGAAACCGACATGCAGGCGCTGTACGCCTACTTCATGCACGGCGTCGAACCGGTGGCGCAGGAGAACAAGGCCAGCGACATCCCATGGCCGCTGAGCATGCGCTGGCCGCTGATGGGCTGGCGCTGGCTGTTCGCGCCGAAGGTCGAGGACTACAAGGCAACCTCGGATGATCCGGTGATCGATCGCGGCGCCTACCTGGTCGAAGGCCTCGGCCATTGCGGCGCCTGCCATACGCCACGGGCGCTGACCATGCAGGAAAAATCCCTGAGCGCGGCGGACGGCAAGAACTTCCTCGCCGGCAGTGCGCCGCTGGAAGGCTGGATCGCGAAAAGTCTGCGCGGTGATCACAAGGATGGCCTGGGCAGCTGGAGCGAAGAGCAGCTGGTGCAATTCCTCAAGACCGGTCGCAGCGACCGCAGTGCAGTGTTCGGCGGCATGAGCGATGTGGTCACCCACAGCATGCAATACATGACCGATGCCGACCTCACTGCGATCGCCCGCTACCTCAAGTCGCTGCCCGCAACTGATCCGAACGATCAGCCGCACCAGTACGATGAGAAAGCGGCCAAAGCCCTGTGGAACGGCGACGACAGCCAGCGTGGCGCAGCGGTGTACATCGACAACTGCGCGGCCTGCCACCGTACCGACGGCCACGGCTACACCCGGGTGTTCCCAGCGCTGGCGGGCAATCCGGTGCTGCAATCGGAGGATCCGACATCGCTGATCCACATCGTGCTCAAGGGCGGCACCCTGCCGGCGACACACACTGCACCGTCGACCTTCACCATGCCGGGATTCGCCTGGCGGTTGTCGGATCAGGAAGTGGCGGATGTGGTGAGTTTCATCCGTGGCAGCTGGGGCAACAAAGGGGCGCCGGTGAAAGCCACTGACGTTGCCGAACTACGCAAGGAGGATATGAAGCACACCTCCGGCGATGACCTCGGTCAGGTCACGCAACACAACTGACCAGTCGCCCGACGGCACTAGCCAGATGAGCAACGCCCCGATACTGTATATGCACACAGTATCGGGGCGTTTTCATGTCTACTCCATTGCCACCGCGCGGCCGCGGCACCGCGACCAACCCGCACAACCGCTTTGCGCCGAACCGTTCGGTGGCCGAGGACGACGGCTGGTATCAGGAAGTGCCCGAAACGCAGAACACCGAGGTAATGATCGAAACCGCGAAAACCATCATTACCCGCAACACCTCGCCGGACCTGCCGTTCGACCGCTCGATCAACCCCTATCGCGGCTGCGAGCACGGCTGCATCTATTGCTATGCGCGACCCAGCCACGCCTATTGGGACATGTCGCCGGGGCTGGATTTCGAAACTCGGCTGATCGCCAAGACCAACGCCGCCCAGGTGCTTGAGGAACAGTTGAGCAAACGCGGTTACCAATGCGCGCCGATCAATCTTGGCTCCAACACCGATCCGTATCAGCCCATCGAGCGCGAGCACAGGATCACCCGGCAGACTCTTGAAGTGCTGCTGCGCTACCGGCACCCGGTAACCATTGTCACCAAAGGTTCGCTGATTTTGCGCGACCTCGACCTGCTCACCGAGCTGGCGCAGCAACGGCTGGTGGCGGTGATGATCAGCCTGACCACGCTGGACGATGAACTCAAACGCATCCTCGAACCCCGTGCCGCTGCACCGAAAGCACGGCTGCGGGCGATCCGGGTGATGCGCGAAGCAGGCATTCCGGTGGGGGTGCTGTGTTCGCCGATGATCCCTATGATCAACGACAGCGAAATCGAAAGCCTGCTGACCGAGGCACATGCCGCCGGTGCACAAAGTGCCGCCTATATGATGCTGCGCCTGCCGCTGGAAGTGGCGCCGCTGTTCGAGGAATGGCTGCAGGCGCACTATCCACAGCGTGCGGCCCATGTCCTGAGCCTGATCCGCCAGAGCCGTGGCGGTGAGCTCTACGACAGCCGGTTCGGTGCGCGGATGCGCGGCGAGGGGCCGTTCGCCGACCTGCTCGCGCAACGTTTCGCCAAAGCCATTAAACGTCTCGGTTTAAACCACCGTGAGGGCTATAACCTCGACTGCACGGCCTTCTGTCCGCCAGGGGCACAAATGGCTCTGCTGTAGGCAGAGCGCAAAACAATAAAAAATCGCTTGATGGAGTCTGGCTCCATCAAGCGATTATTTAGAACTACTGGCTTCGGAGAAGCTGTTACTTGAACCAGTTACTGATCCAGTCGACGATGCGGCGGGCGGTATTCTTGATGTTTTCCCAAGCGTTTTTCACCCATTCGACAAACTGTTCAACAATATTGCTGACCCAGAAATAGATCTCGTTGTATAACTTGCTGAAAAACGCCATGATCTGGTCCGACACAGAAAGGATTGCCCCCTGAGTCGCTGGATACTTTTCACCAATGCCAATTGCCTTATCGAACATATCATCGATCATCTTGTTGGAAGATTCTTTCTGCGCTGCGCGCTTCTCCTCCATACGCTTCCTGAACTCCTCGCTGGCAGCGTCACCACCACCGCTTTCCTTGAACCGCTCGGTGTCCGCGGTGATCTGATTCTGAATTTCATTGGTGTTAACGGCACCGTTTCTTTGCGAATCTTCTTTCAAGCCTTCAACTGCCGCGGTTTCTTCCGGTGTCAGCGAAGTGAGCGCAGAAACGGTTGGATAAACCGGTTTGACCAGAGCTTGGCGGCGCGCCCCAGGCGTATGATCGCAACTTGCCTTATGAAATTCGCGCAGTGCATTCATGGTAGTAACAAAAGTAGTTTGAGTTGTCATCTTTTCAATCCTTGAATAATTAATTAGACGGACACACCAATTATGCCCGCCAAAAAAACTATAGGAATAAAACGATTGAGCCACAACAACTTAGTCATTTCAAAATAATAAAGTCGACTACAAACAGAACAACTAACATGAGACTAAAGCCAACTAATACTAACTTCCTCCTCATTATCAAATGACATAGATAAAAAATTCTTCAGCATGATCGCGCAGCCTTCTGTCCGCCGGGTCGCCACATGTCGTTGATTTAGCGACAATTGGCTTATGGTTGAGGGTTGGAAGCCTTGCGTCGAAACACGCCAGTCACGTTTTTTGTGACCTGGAACACACGTTCTAGAGCGCTCGATTCAGTTTGAGTTAAGTTTCGGCGGCTACCTTGTTCATCGAGTGACTGACGGGTCGGGATGGCCCGGATGTTTTAAACAGCCACTGGCTTCATACCGGAATACACGGGAACGACTCCCCGAATCCGCCAAAGAGGATGAATCATGAGTGACAAGGATAAACAGCCGTTGGCTGCGTCGGCGCAAGCCGTCCCTGGGGCGGAATCCGCCGATGCAGCGCTGCGAACGATCGTTGACGGCTTTTTGCATTTTCATCATGAGATCTTCCCGCAGCAGGAAGAACTCTTCAAGAAACTCGCCACGGCGCAATCGCCACGGGCGATGTTCATCACCTGCGCCGACTCGCGCATCGTGCCCGAGCTGATCACCCAGAGTTCGCCAGGCGATCTGTTCGTGACCCGTAACGTCGGCAACGTCGTGCCGCCTTACGGCCAGATGAACGGTGGCGTTTCCACTGCCATCGAATACGCGGTACTAGCGCTGGGCGTGCAACACATCATCATCTGCGGCCACTCCGATTGCGGTGCCATGCGCGCAGTGCTCAATCCGGACAGCCTGGAAAAAATGCCGACGGTCAAAGCCTGGTTGCGCCACGCCGAAGTGGCAAAAACCATGGTGCACGAAAACTGTAACTGCACCGACGAAAAAGAAAGCATGCCGATCCTCACCGAGGAGAACGTCATCGCCCAACTGCAGCACTTGCGTACCCATCCTTCGGTAGCCTCACGCATGGCGAACGGTCAACTGTTCATCCATGGCTGGGTCTACAACATCGAAACCAGCGAAATCAAGGCTTACGACGCGGATCAGGGACGCTTCCTGCCGCTCGACGGCAGCCATCCGATTCCGGTGGCGACGCCCAAAGCGCGCTTCTAAATCCTCCTAAAAATCTGTGTGGTTTGATGCCGGCCGCTGTTTCAGCGGTTCGGCGAAGCCATGCCTGAAGAAAACTTCGGGAGAGTCACCATGCGTGCTGCTCAATTGAAAGCGGTGTTGCCACGGGAGCTGCTGGCTTCGGTGGTTGTGTTTCTGGTCGCGCTGCCGTTGTGCATGGGCATTGCGATCGCTTCCGGGTTGCCGCCGGCCAAAGGTCTGATCACCGGGATCATCGGCGGTCTGGTGGTGGGTTGGCTGGCAGGCTCGCCATTGCAGGTCAGCGGGCCGGCGGCCGGTCTGGCGGTGTTGGTGTTCGAGCTGGTGCGCCAGCACGGGATCGAGATGCTCGGGCCGATTCTGTTGCTAGCGGGTTTCCTGCAACTGGTGGCCGGGCGCCTGAAGCTCGGGTGCTGGTTTCGGGTCACGGCGCCAGCGGTGGTCTACGGCATGCTCGCCGGGATCGGCGTGTTGATCGTGCTCTCGCAAGTGCATGTGATGCTCGATGCCAAGCCGCAACCGTCCGGGCTGGATAACCTGACGGCGTTCCCCGGAGCGGTGGCGCAGGCCTTGCCGTCGTTCGGCTGGCAGGCCGGCTTGCTCGGGTTGGCGACCATTGCGGTGATGTGGCTGTGGGAGAAGTTTCGCCCGCATTCGCTGCGCTTCATTCCCGGTGCGCTGCTCGGTGTTGGCCTGGCGACCGGCGCCAGCCTGTTGCTGGCGTTGCAGGTCAAACGGGTTGAGGTACCGGAGAACCTCGCCGAAGCCATCGACTGGCTGAAACCGGCGGACTTGCTCAGCCTCGCTGATCCAACCCTGCTGATTGCGGCTTTTGCCGTGGCGTTCATCGCCAGCGCCGAAACGTTGTTGTCCGCTGCTGCGGTGGATCGCATGCACAACGGCGTGCGCTCGGATTTCGACCGTGAGCTGTCGGCGCAAGGTGTCGGCAACATGCTCTGCGGTCTGGTCGGTGCGCTGCCGATGACCGGGGTGATCGTGCGCAGCTCGGCCAACGTCCAGGCCGGTGCAACCACCCGTTACTCGACGATCTTCCATGGTCTGTGGCTGCTGGCGTTCGTGTTGTTGCTGTCGAGCGTGCTGCAAAGCATTCCGGTGGCGAGTCTGGCGGGGGTGCTGGTGTACACCGGGTTCAAACTGGTGGACTTGAAAGCCTTTCGCGGCCTGGGCCGTTACGGACGGATGCCGAGATGTTCACCTACGCCGCCACGGCACTGGCGATCATCTTCACCGACCTGCTGACCGGTGTGCTGATCGGTTTCGGTCTGACGATGTTGAAACTGGCGTTAAAGGCATCGCGCCTGAAGATCAGCCTGATCGACCTGCCGCAGGACGGCGAGATGGAATTGCGTCTGGTGGGCGCGGCGACGTTCCTCAAGGTGCCGGCGCTGACCCAGGTGCTGGGCAGTATTCCGCAGGGCACGACAGTGCATGTGCCGCTCAATAACCTGAGCTACATCGACCATTCATGTCTGGAATTGCTGGAAGAGTGGGGCCGGGCGAATGCGGCCAAGGGGTCGAAACTGGTGATCGAGTCGCGCGGGTTGAAGCGACGGCTTGAAGGACGGATTCGGACCAATACCGGGATCGGTGCGGCTGGTTAAACCTGATCTTGAAATACCCCTGTGGGAGGGGGCTTGCTCCCGAAGGCGGTGGGTCAGTCGACATTGATAGTGACTGATCCACCGCCTTCGGGAGCAAGCCCCCTCCCACAATCGGCATTTGTACTGGGCTTTGAATCAGGCGGCAGGCTGGTCGAGTTCCAGGCCCACGCCCAGGCGGCGGCCCATGCATGGCCAGCGCTTCCAGGCCGCGCCGGTGTCCGGGCTGCTCAGTTTATCGCGGTAGGCTTCTACCGATTCCAGCGCAAAACTCTCGTCGTTGAGCATCTCGTCGATGGCGTGATGCACGGCTTCGTCCAGTTGATTGGCAAATTCCTCACCGATCAGTTGGTGAGCAATCAGATTGGCGACCGTCATGTCCAAGGGGATCAGTGGCTGGCCGAAATGCTTGATGTACAGGTCGTTGACCTCTTCGACAAAGCGGTGCGCCAGATAGGCTTCGTCCAGCAGGCTGTCCAGACCGACATGCCCGGACATGATGGCCGGCGGCTGGAGGAAATACTGCTCGGCGATTTTCAGCACCGGTTTGATCTGCGATTCGATCCCCGCTTCCCTGGCAACTACATTGGCTGCGTCCAGCAGGTCTGGCACTTCATCGATGTAGGCGGCGACAAAACGCGTCAGCACGCCGTTGGCGTCGGCTTCCGGCAACTGGATCGCCGGGTGTAAATGAGGCAGTTTGCTTTCCAGCTGACGGGTCAGCAGGCCGGTTTCCTTCTCGTGTTTTTGGGCTTTTTGGATCTGCTCGCGCAATGCGGCGGTGTTCATGAAAACTCCAGGGAACAAGGCAATGAAATAGGGAAGACATAACTTAGCTGGCTTACGAAAAATGCTAAGACGCATTTGTCATAATTATTTCATCCTTGATGCAGCAGCGTTATATCGGTTCGCCACCACTCGTCTGCATCCTTCTCCATTCGTACCCTTGAGCGCAAGCCCCGGCTGTTTCAGATCATTTACGCGTCGACATTGCAATTCCCGGTGGCTGTCTATACTCGCCATTGAATGGAGTTAGCTGATGACGCCCGACTGCCCACGCAGCAAGGCCCGGCGATTCAAGTTCGTAGTCTGATGCAGCCGCTCCCTTGCCGAAGGCGTTGCGCCTACGGGATAACAAGAACGATAAGGGGAACCCGCAATGATGCGACATCCACACGTCTGGATGGGCCTCCTGTTGTGGTCGATTTTCAGCCCGGCCAATGCGGCCTGGACTGTGAATATGGCGCCTGGAGCGACTGAAATCAGTCACGCAGTATTCGACCTGCACATGACCATTTTCTGGATCTGTGTGGTGATCGGGATCATCGTCTTCGGCGCCATGTTCTGGTCGATGATCGTGCATCGCCGCTCGACCGGGCAGGTCGCCGCAAAATTCCACGAAAGTACCACCGTCGAGATTCTCTGGACTGTCGTGCCGCTGCTGATCCTGGTGGCGATGGCGGTTCCGGCGACCGCTACCCTGATCCGCATGTACGACACCAGTGAGCCGGATATCGATATCCAGATCACCGGCTATCAGTGGAAGTGGCACTACAAATACCTCGGTCAGGATGTCGAGTTCTTCAGCAACCTGGCCACCCCCGCCGAACAGATCCACAACAAGGAAGCCAAGGGCGAGCACTACCTGCTCGAAGTCGACAAGCCGCTGGTGCTGCCGGTCGGCGCCAAGGTGCGCTTCCTCGTGACCTCCGCCGACGTTATCCACTCGTGGTGGGTGCCGGCCTTCGCGGTCAAGCGCGATGCGATCCCCGGGTTCGTCAACGAAGCCTGGACCCGCATCGACAAGCCCGGGCTCTACCGTGGCCAGTGCGCCGAGTTGTGCGGCAAGGATCACGGCTTCATGCCGATCGTGGTCGACGTCAAAGAGAAGGCCGACTACGACAAATGGCTTGCCGACCGCAAAGCCGAAGCCGCGCAGCTCAAGGAGCTGACCAGCAAGGAATGGACCCTCGACGAACTCAAGGAACGCGGCGACAAGATTTATCACACCACTTGCGTGGCCTGTCACCAGGCCGAAGGCCAGGGCCTGCCGCCGATGTTCCCGGCGCTCAAGGGCTCACCGATTGCCACCGGGCCGAAAGCCGACCACCTGCACCGCGTGTACTTCGGCAAACCCGGCACCGCCATGGCAGCGTTCGGCAAGCAGTTGTCGGAAGTCGATATCGCAGCGGTGGTGACCTACGAACGTAACGCCTGGGGCAACAACAAGGGCGACATGGTCACGCCAAAAGAAGTGCTGGAGCTCAAACAGGCGGAAAGCAAATGAGCCGGTCTATCGCGTACTTCGTGAATCGGTCGGGGCAATGCGCCCCGGCCCGCCCCGTCCACTCACGTAAAGGAGACCGGCCATGAGCGCTGTAATCGATGACCACGGTCATGCCGACCACGCCCACGGCCCCGCCAAAGGCCTGATGCGTTGGGTGCTGACCACCAACCACAAGGACATCGGCACGCTGTACCTGTGGTTCGCGTTCTGCATGTTCCTGCTCGGCGGCACGTTCGCCATGGTGATCCGCGCCGAGCTGTTCCAGCCCGGGCTGCAGATCGTCGAACCGGCGTTCTTCAACCAGATGACCACCATGCACGGCCTGGTGATGGTCTTCGGCGCGGTGATGCCGGCGTTCGTCGGCCTCGCCAACTGGATGATCCCGTTGATGATCGGCGCGCCGGACATGGCCCTGCCACGGATGAACAACTTCAGCTTCTGGCTGCTGCCGGCGGCGTTCCTGCTGCTGGTCTCGACCCTGTTCACCGCCGGTGGCGGGCCGAACTTCGGCTGGACGTTCTATGCGCCGCTGTCCACGACTTATGCGCCGGAAAGCGTCACCTACTTCATCTTCGCCATCCACCTGATGGGGATCAGTTCGATCATGGGCGCGATCAACGTGATCGCCACCATCCTCAACCTGCGCGCCCCCGGCATGACCCTGATGAAAATGCCGCTGTTCGTCTGGACCTGGCTGATCACCGCGTTCCTGCTGATCGCGGTGATGCCGGTACTGGCCGGGTGCGTGACGATGATGCTGATGGACATCCACTTCGGCACGAGTTTCTTCAGTGCCGCCGGTGGCGGTGACCCGGTGCTGTTCCAGCACGTATTCTGGTTCTTCGGCCACCCCGAGGTGTACATCATGATCCTGCCGGCCTTCGGCGCCGTCAGCCAGATCATCCCGACCTTCTCGCGCAAGCCGCTGTTCGGCTACACCTCGATGGTCTATGCGACGGCGAGCATCGCGTTCCTGTCGTTCATCGTCTGGGCGCACCACATGTTCGTGGTCGGCATCCCACTGGTGGGCGAGTTGTTCTTCATGTACGCGACCATGCTCATCGCCGTGCCGACCGGGGTGAAGGTGTTCAACTGGGCCAGCACCATGTGGCAGGGGTCGCTGACCTTCGAGACGCCGATGCTGTTTGCCGTGGCGTTCGTGATCCTGTTCTCGATCGGCGGTTTCTCCGGATTGATGCTGGCCATCGCCCCGGCGGACTTCCAGTACCAGGACACCTACTTCGTGGTCGCGCACTTTCACTACGTGCTGGTGCCGGGGGCGATCTTCGGGATCTTCGCTTCGGCTTATTACTGGCTGCCGAAGTGGACCGGGCACATGTACGACGAAACCCTCGGCAAGCTGCACTTCTGGCTGTCGTTCGTCGGCATGAACCTGACCTTCTTCCCGATGCACTTCGTGGGATTGGCGGGGATGCCGCGACGGATTCCGGACTACAACCTGCAGTTCGCCGACTTCAACATGGTTTCCTCGATCGGCGCATTCATGTTCGGCGCTACGCAGATCTTCTTCCTGTTCATCGTGATCAAGACCATTCGCGGCGGCCCGCCAGCGCCGGCCAAACCGTGGGACGGCGCCGAAGGTCTGGAGTGGAGCGTGCCGTCACCGGCGCCGTATCACACCTTTACCACGCCGCCGGAAGTGAAATGAAACGCCTTGCCTTTGTGGGAGGGGGCTTGCTCCCGAATGCGTCAGATCATTCCACTCATGGGTTGAATGATGAATTGCATTCGCGAGCAAGCCCGCTCCCACAGGGGATCTCGGTGGAGGCTGACAAACATGGCTGACTCGATCTCGCTGAAAAAACTGGTCACCCGTCTGCTCGGCGTGGTGGTGGCAATGTTTGTCTTCGGCTTTGCCTTGGTGCCGATCTACGACGTGATGTGCAAGGCCTTCGGCATCAATGGCAAAACCGCCGGGCAGTACGAGGGTGAGCAGGTGGTGGATAACTCGCGGCAAGTGCGCGTGCAGTTTCTGTCGATGAACAACGCCGACATGCCGTGGGAGTTCTACCCCAAGGGTGAGGAACTGGTGACCCATCCTGGCGGCGTAAACGAGATGATCTTCGTCGCCCGCAACCCCACCGACAAACCGATGAGCGCCCAGGCCGTGCCGAGTATCGCACCCAGCGAAGCGGCGGCGTATTTCCACAAGACCGAATGCTTTTGCTTTACCCAGCAGGTGCTGCAGCCCGGTCAGCAGATCGAGATGCCGATGCGTTTCATCATTGACCGCGACATGCCCAAGGACGTGAAGCACCTGACGCTGTCCTACACGCTGTTCGATATCACCGCCCGACATCCTCCGGTGGCTGCAAACACTGGCGGTTAAGCGTGCCCGATAAGGAGAACAATAAATGGCAACTCATGAGCACTATTACGTCCCGGCCCAGAGCAAATGGCCGATCATCGCCACCTTCGGCATGGTCATCACCGTGTACGGCCTGGCGACCTGGTTCAACGATCTGAAGGCAGCGCGCCCGGAATCCCACGGCCCGTACATCTTCTTCGTCGGCGGGCTGCTGCTGGCGTACATGCTGTTCGGCTGGTTCGGGGCGGTGATCAAGGAAAGTCGTGCCGGGCTGTACAGTCCGCAGCTCGACCGCTCGTTCCGCTGGGGCATGAGTTGGTTCATCTTCTCCGAGGTGATGTTCTTCGTCGCCTTCTTCGGTGCGCTGTTTTACGTGCGGCACATCTCCGGCCCGGCGCTGGGCGGCGAAGGCCCGAAAGGCATCGCGCACATGCTCTGGCCGAACTTCCAGTTCACCTGGCCGCTGCTGCACACGCCGGATCCGAAACTGTTCCCGCCACCCAAGGAAGTCATCAGTCCGTGGGGCCTGCCGCTGATCAACACGATCCTGCTGGTCAGCTCCAGCGTGACCATCACCATCGCCCACCACGCCTTGAAAAAAGGCCATCGCGGTGCGCTGAAAATCTGGCTGGCGATCACCGTGCTGCTGGGCTGCGGCTTCCTCGCGTTGCAGGCCGAGGAGTACATGCACGCCTATCACGAACTGGGTTTGACGCTGGGTTCGGGCATTTACGGCGCGACGTTCTTCATGCTCACCGGTTTCCACGGCGCCCACGTGACCATCGGCACGATCATTCTGTTCGTGATGCTGATGCGCATCATGAAGGGCCATTTCGATGCCGAGCATCAGTTCGGCTTCGAGGCGGCGAGCTGGTATTGGCACTTCGTCGATGTGGTGTGGATCGGTTTGTTCGTCTTCGTTTACGTGCTCTGAGCACTGATTACCAAGGCGCGTGCGACACCAGTTGGCCGCTGTAGAAGCCCCAGGCGATCAAGCCGACGGTGGCAGCGGCCAGTGCCACCCGAACACTCAAGGCGATCACCAGGCGATTGGAGCTGCTGTCGTCCTTGACCAGGAAAAACAGGCCGCTGAACAGGCTGATCACCGTGGCAATCAGCAGCAGGACGATGGCTGCTTTGAGCATGGGAAGACTCCGGGGGACAGGCGATGCAGTTGAGTATAGCGAGCGCGACGACTGACTTTATGGCGCGGCCATGAAGCGCTTCCGTCCGGGCGTGATACCGACCGTGGTGGTGGCGCTGCTGCTGCCGCTGCTGGTGTCGCTGGGTTTCTGGCAACTGGGCCGGGGGGCGGAGAAAACCGCCCTGCTCGCCACTTACGCCGAGCGCCGCGCCGCCGAGCCGATGGCCAGCAGCGAATTGCTGCACAGCGCCGACCCGGCCTTTCGCCGTGTGCATCTGTACGGCCAGTTCGATGGCGCCCACAGCCTGCTGCTCGACAACCGCCAGCGCAACGGCAAGGTCGGTATCGAGCTGCTGCAGCCGTTTCAGGATCGGGCCACCGGCCAGTGGCTGCTGGTCAATCGCGGCTGGCTGCCATGGCCGGATCGCCGGGTGACGCCGCAATTCGCAACCCCCACCGACGCGGTCAACCTGGATGCCTGGGTCTACGTCGCCCCCGGCGCGACCTTCCAGTTGCACGCCGACCCGGCCAGCAGCACCTGGCCGCAAACGATCACCGCCGTCGAGCCGTCGAAGCTGTGGAAAACCCTCGAACGCGACGGCTTCGCCTACGAACTTCGTGCCGAACCCGGCCCCGCCAGCTATGAGGCCGACTGGCCGGTCGTCGCCATGGGCCCGGAAAAACACCTTGGATACGCCGTGCAGTGGTTCGCCATGGCCACCGCCCTGCTCGGCCTCTACCTCTACCTTGGATTGCACAACGCAAAGGAGAAAACCCATGGGAACGGCCATGAATCCACCCAGCATGTCTGAGGCGAAAACCCCGGCTACCCGCCGCCGTGGACGGATCCAGCTGTTGCTGATTGTGCTCGGCGTGGTCGGCCCAATGATTCTCGCCACCGGCATGTACAAATTGCAGTTCTGGGTGCCGGAAGGTCGCAGCTATCACGGCGAACTGATCGGCAACGGCCAGACCCGCGCCGACCTCGGCGTGCAGGCCGACGAACAGCGCTGGCAGATGCTGGTGACCGCGCCGAAGGATTGCGCGGTGGACTGCCAGCAACTGGTGTACCTCGCCCGGCAGATCCAGATCGGCCTCGGCCGCGATGCCGGGCGCGCCAGCCACGCCCTCGCCGCTGCACAGCCGCTGAGCGCCGACTACGAAGCCAAGCTGACCCGCGAATACCCGCAGCTGCAACGCTACCCGCTGGACAGCGCAGCGTTGAGCAAGGCCACCGGCGACAAGGCCACGCCGCAGCTGTGGATCATCGACCCCCACGGCAACCTGGTGCTGCGCTACGACCCGAGTGTCAAAGGCAAGGATCTGCTCAACGACCTGCGCCACCTGCTGAAACTGTCGAACATCGGATAAGGGCATCGTCATGGCCAAACCTGGATTTCGCCTCGCGCTGTTTGCCACCCTGCTGGCACTGATCGTCGTGCTGCTCGGCGCCTACACCCGCCTGACCCATGCCGGCCTCGGCTGTCCGGACTGGCCGGGCTGCTACGGCTTTATCAGCGTGCCGAAAAGCGAAGCCCAACTGGCCCATGCCGAACTGCATTACCCCGACTCTCCGGTGGTGGCGCACAAGGGCTGGAACGAGATGATCCACCGCTACTTCGCCGGCACCCTCGGCATGCTCATATCGATTCTGGCCGGGCGCGCCTGGGTCAATCGGCGTCATCCGGGCCAGCCGTTGAAATTGCCGCTGTTTCTGCTGGCGGTGGTCTTCGCCCAGGCGGCGTTCGGTATGTGGACGGTGACGCTCAAGCTCTGGCCGCAAGTGGTCACCGGGCATTTGCTCGGCGGTTTTGCGACCTTGAGTCTGTTGTTTTTGCTGACGTTGCGATTGTCCGGGGTGCTGCCGGCACTGACCGTGCCCAAGCGCTTGCAGTATTGGGCAACGGCGGGACTGTTACTGGTGATCGGCCAGATCGCACTGGGTGGTTGGGTCAGTTCCAACTACGCGGCGGTGGCCTGCATCGACTTCCCGACCTGCCACGGTCAATGGCTGCCACCGGCGGACTTCGCCAACGGCTTTCACCTGACCCAGCATATCGGCCCCAATTATCTCGGCGGTCAGCTCGACAGCGACGCGCGCACGGCGATTCACCTGACTCACCGCATCGGCGCGCTGCTGGTGACGATCGTCCTGCTCGGTCTGGCCTGGCAACTCAGGGCTGTCGGCATGACGCGTTTGGCCGGGCTAGTCGTCATTGCCCTCGGCGCACAGATCACCCTTGGCATCAGCAACGTGTTGTTCCATCTGCCACTGCCGGTGGCCGTGGCCCACAACGCCGGTGGCGCCGCGCTGCTGCTGAGCATGGTGCTGGTCAATTACCACGCGCGCACCAGTCTGGTCCGGGTCAAACAGCCGATGTTGGCGCGCTGGCGTCTGAGCCCGCGTAAACATTCGGCTGCGCCCATCACGATAAAAGGAGAAACGCCATGGCGCTTCTGATCGGCGAACGTCCCGCGCAAGCGCTGTGGCGTGACTATCTGGAGCTGACCAAGCCGAAAGTGGTGGTGCTGATGCTGATCACCTCGCTGGTCGGCATGTTCCTCGCGACCCGCGCCGGGGTGCCGTGGACGGTGCTGGTGTTCGGCAATCTGGGGATTGCGTTGTGTGCCGGCGGCGCGGCGGCGGTCAACCATGTGGTCGACCGGCGCATCGATGCGGTGATGGCGCGCACGCACAAACGGCCGTTGGCCGAGGGCCGGGTTTCACCGGCAGCGGCGCTGACCTTTGCGCTGGTGCTGGCGCTGCTCGGGCAGGCGATGCTGCTGACGTTCACCAATGCGCTGACCGCATGGCTGACTCTCGCTTCGTTACTCGGCTACGCGGTGATCTATACCGGCTTCCTCAAACGTGCGACGCCACAGAATATCGTCATTGGCGGCCTGGCCGGCGCTGCCCCACCGCTGCTCGGCTGGACTGCCGCCACCGGCCATGTCAGCGCCGAACCGTTGCTGCTGGTGCTGATCATCTTCGCCTGGACCCCGCCGCATTTCTGGGCGCTGGCGATCCATCGCAAGGAGGAGTACGCCAAGGCCGACATCCCGATGCTGCCGGTGACCCACGGCGAGCACTACACCAAAGTGCACATTCTGCTGTACACCTTCGCCCTGCTCGCGGTGAGTCTGCTGCCGTACGTGATCCACATGAGCGGCGTGCTCTACCTCATCTGCGCCCTCGCGCTGGGCGCAAGGTTTCTGCAATGGGCCGTGGTGCTGTACCGTGGCACTCGGCCGCACGCGGCGATCAATACCTTCAAGTACTCTATTTATTACTTGTTCCTGTTGTTCATCGCCCTGCTCGTAGACCACTACTTACTGTTGAACCTATGACTCGAACCCAGAAAACCGTCTTCATCCTCGTCGCCGTGATCGCGCTGATCCTGGGACTGACCGTCAACAAAGTGCTGAGTGGCAAGGGCCAGGGCGACCCCACCGCGCTGATCGACGCCGGTATCATCCTGCTGCCGCAGAGCCGCAAGTTGCCGGGCGTGACCATGACCAATCAGGACGGCCAACCGGTCGCCATCGACGAGTTGAAAGGCAAGTGGAGCCTGCTGTTCTTCGGCTACACCTTCTGCCCGGACATCTGCCCGACCACCCTCGCCCAGCTGCGCCAGATCAAGAGCGAGTTGCCCAAGGATGCTGTGGATAAGTTGCAGATCGTGCTGGTCAGTGTCGACCCGAACCGCGACAACCCGCAGCAGTTGAAGCAGTACCTGGGCTACTTCGATCCACAGTTCGTGGGCCTGACTCCGAAGTCGATCGAAGAACTGCAGAAGGTCGCGAATGCGGTGAGTATTCCGTTCATTCCGGCCGATACCAGCAAACCGAATTACACCGTCGACCATAGCGGCAACCTGGCGGTGATCGGGCCGGATGGGACGCAGCGCGGGTTTATTCGTGCGCCGTTGAACAACGCCAAACTGGTTGCGCAGCTGCCAGTAATGCTCAACCGTAAATAGCCAAGATCAAAAGCCACCCCTCACCCTAACCCTCTCCCGTAGGGAGAGGGGACTGACCGAGGGATGCTGACGCAATACGCCGACCTGTAAGTCCTTTGCCGAATCCATAATCGACCCAATCTTTCAGGTCGATGTACAACGCAAGACACCTCGGTCGGCGCCCTCTCCCTCCGGGAGGGCTGGGGTGAGGGGCGAATACACAGCAGGTCCAAAACCGAACACTCGGCCACAAAAAAAGGGGACGCCATTGGCGTCCCCTTTTCATTGCAGCTATCTGTATCAGAACGCCGGCAATACCGCGCCTTTGTACTTCTCGGTAATGAATTGCTTCACTTCCGGGCTGTGCAGCGCAGCCGCCAGTTTCTGCATCGCGTCGCTGTCCTTGTTGTCCGCACGGGACACCAGGATGTTGACGTACGGCGAGTCGTTGCCTTCGATCACCAGCGCGTCCTTGGACGGATCGAGTTTGGCTTCCAGCGCGTAGTTGGTGTTGATCAGCGCCAGATCGACCTGGGTCAGCACGCGCGGGATGGTCGCGGCTTCCAGCTCACGGATTTTCAGGTCTTTCGGGTTCTGCGCGATGTCTTTCGGGGTCGACAGAATGTTGGTCGGATCCTTCAGGGTGATCAGGCCAGCCTTGGCCAGCAGCAACAGCGCACGGCCGCCGTTGGTGGCATCGTTCGGGATCACCACGTTGGCGCCGCTTGGCAGATCCTTCAGATCCTTGATCTTGTTCGAGTAGGCGCCCAGCGGCTCCAGATGCACGCCGGTCACCGCCACCAGGTTGGTGCCCTTGGCCTTGTTGAACTCATCAAGGTATGGCTGGTGCTGGAAGAAGTTGGCGTCCAGGCGCTTTTCAGCCACCTGCACGTTCGGCTGAATGTAGTCGGTGAAGACCTTGACCTTCAGATCCACGCCTTCTTTGGCCAGGGCCGGCTTCACGAATTCGAGGATTTCCGCGTGCGGCACCGGGGTGGCGGCAACGGTCAGGGTTTCAGCGTGGGCCGAAAAAGCGGCTACGGCAGCGAAAGCAGCGATCAGTTTTTTCATTCAGCTAACTCCTTATGAGGCGCCCGTCTGGCGCCTGCCAGCGAATGGCCGGCTCATCTCTTGATTACAAAAACCGGTTATTTGCGCGAGAAATGCACGACCAGACGGTCGCCGACCATTTGCAGCACTTGTACCAGAATCAGCAGCAACACCACGGTGACGATCATCACGTCAGTCTGGAAACGCTGGTAGCCGAAACGGATCGCCAGATCACCCAGACCACCGGCGCCGACCACACCGGCCATCGCCGTGTAGGACACCAGTGTAATCGCGGTCACCGTAATCGCTGCGAAGATGCCCGGACGGGCCTCCGGCAGCAAGGCGTTCATGATGATCTGCCGGGTGGTCGCGCCCATCGACTGGGTGGCTTCGATGATGCCGCGATCGACTTCACGCAGCGCGGTTTCCACCAGACGCGCGAAGAACGGCGTCGCACCCACCACCAACGGCGGAATCGCACCGGCCACGCCCAGCGAAGTGCCGGTGATCAGCACGGTGAACGGGATCATCACGATCAACAGAATGATGAACGGCAACGAACGCAGGATGTTCACCGCCAACGACATGAAGGCGTAGAGGCCACGGTTTTCCAGCAACTGACGCGGGCTGCAGAGAAACAGCAGCACACCCAACGGCAGGCCGAGCAATACGGTGAACAGCAGCGAACCACCGAGCATCAGCAGGGTGTCGCCAGTGGCCAGCCAGATTTCCAGCCAATCGATGTTTTCGAAGAAAGCCTTGAGCATTTCCATTAACGCAGCACCTCCATATGAACGTCAGCGGCGGTGAAGCGGGCGAAAGCCGCTTCCATGTCGCCACCGGTGACGGCGAGGGTCAATTGCCCGTAAGGAATGTCTTTGATGCGGTCGATGCGACCGGCGAGGATGCTGTAGTCGACCCCGGTTTCCCGGGCAACGGTACCGAGCAACGGCGCGTAGGTCGCTTCGCCCTGGAAGGTCAGACGCACGATGCGACCCGGCACGTGAGCGAAGTCGTCGCGCTGTTCGCTTTCGTCGATCTGCTCGCTTTCCTGGACGAAACGCTTGGTGGTCGGGTGCTGCGGATGCAGGAACACATCGGCCACCGAACCTTGCTCGACGATCACCCCTGCGTCCATCACCGCGACCTGATCGCAAACGCGACGGATCACGTCCATCTCGTGGGTGATCAGGACGATGGTCAGCTTCAGTTCACGATTGATCTCGGCCAGCAGTTGCAGAACCGACGCGGTGGTCTGCGGGTCGAGGGCGCTGGTGGCCTCGTCGCACAGCAGAATTTTCGGCTTGGTCGCCAGGGCGCGGGCGATGCCGACGCGCTGTTTCTGGCCGCCGGACAATTGTGCCGGGTACTTTTTGGCGTGATCGGACAGACCGACCCGCGCCAGCAACTCGGCGACGCGTTGATTGATTTCACTGCTCGACAGTTCGCCGGCCAGGGTCAGCGGCAGCGCAACGTTGTCGGCCACGGTCTTGGAGGCGAGCAGGTTGAAGTGCTGGAAGATCATCCCGACCTGCTGGCGGAAGCGGCGCAGGCCGTTGGCGTCCAGCGCGGTGACTTCTTCGCCGTCGACGATGATCTTGCCGCCGCTGGAATCTTCCAGGCGATTGATCAGACGCAGCAGGGTACTTTTGCCCGCACCGGAATGGCCGATCAGGCCGAAGACCTGACCGTTTTCAATCGAAAGACTGGTCGGGTGCAGGGCGGGGATGTCCTTACCGGCGACGCGGTAAGTTTTGTGGACGTTTTGAAACTCGATCACGTAGCGAACCTTGTGGGGCGCGTTAGAAAAGGATCAGCGGTTAGCCGGGCGCGCATTTTAGCCTGTCCGTATAGAGGTTCTTAGCATTTATTTCGCAATTAACCTTCGATTTGGCAATAACAAGATCAAAGGTCATAAAAAAGGAACGCCCGTTCCCGCTCATTGGTCACTAGTTAAGCGACTTGAAACCCTGGGTAACCGTGCCCGGAAACGCTCAAGAGTCCCCGTTGAAAAGGGGTCAACCGAGGAGTTTACGTCTGATGAGCAGCAAGAAACCTACGACCGACAAAAGCCAGCTGGCCGGAACCGATACCAAGGATCGCGCCAACACCAACGCCAAACTCGACAGCCTGGAGAAATTTCGCTCCGACGCGACCGGCCAGGCCCTGCGTACCAACCAAGGGGTGAAGGTCGCCGATAACCAGAACACCCTCAAGGCCGGCCCGCGCGGGCCGTCGTTGCTGGAAGACTTCATCATGCGTGAGAAAATCACGCACTTTGACCACGAACGCATTCCAGAGCGCATCGTTCACGCGCGCGGCACTGGCGCGCATGGTTTCTTCCAGGCCTACGAGAACCATTCGACACTGACCAAGGCCGGCTTCCTACAGGATCCGGGGAAAAAGACTCCGGTGTTCGTACGTTTTTCCACCGTGCAGGGGCCGCGCGGTTCCGGTGACACCGTGCGCGACGTGCGCGGTTTCGCGGTGAAGTTCTTCACCGACGAGGGCAACTTCGATCTGGTCGGCAACAACATGCCAGTGTTCTTCATCCAGGACGCGATCAAGTTCCCCGACTTTGTCCACGCGGTAAAACCCGAACCGCACAATGAGATCCCGACCGGCGGCTCGGCCCACGATACGTTCTGGGACTTCGTCTCGCTGGTACCGGAATCGGCGCACATGGTGATCTGGGCGATGTCCGACCGGGCGATCCCGAAAAGCCTGCGCAGCATGCAGGGCTTTGGCGTACACACCTTCCGCCTGGTCAACGCCGAGGGCAAATCGCGCTTCGTCAAATTCCACTGGCGCCCTACCGCTGGCACCTGTTCGCTGGTGTGGGACGAGGCGCAGAAGCTCGCCGGTAAAGACACCGACTACCACCGTCGCGACCTCTGGGAAGCCATCGAGATGGGCGACTACCCGGAATGGGAGCTGGGCGTACAGATCATCGAGGAGGAAAACGAACACGACTTCGATTTCGACATCCTCGACCCGACCAAGCTGATCCCCGAAGAAATCGTGCCGATCACCCCGCTGGGCAAGATGACCCTGAACCGCAACCCGGACAACTTCTTTGCCGAGACCGAGCAGGTCGCATTCTGCCCGGGCCACATCGTGCCGGGGATCGACTTTTCCAACGATCCTCTGCTGCAAGGCCGGCTGTTTTCCTACACCGACACGCAAATCAGCCGACTCGGTGGGCCGAACTTTCATGAGCTGCCGATCAACCGCCCGGTCGCGCCATTCCATAACGGCCAGCGCGACGCGCAGCACCGCACAGTAATCGACAAGGGGCGCGCGTCCTACGAGCCGAACTCGATTGATGGCGGCTGGCCGAAGGAAACCCCGCCGGCGGCTAAAGACGGCGGCTTCGAGAGCTACCCGGAACGCATCGATGCGAACAAAATCCGCCAGCGTAGCGAGTCGTTCAGCGATCATTTCTCCCAGGCGCGGCTGTTCTTCAACAGCATGAGTGAGCACGAGAAGGAACACATTATTGCCGCCTACAGCTTCGAGCTGGGCAAGGTCGAACGCGAGTTCATCCGTGCACGGCAGGTGAACGAGATTCTCGCCAACATCGACCTGGAATTGGCCAAACGTGTGGCGGCCAACCTCGGATTGCCAGCGCCAAGCAAAGGCACGGTCGAGGTGCGTAAAACCTCGTTCGATCATTCGCCAGCGCTGAGTCAGGCGAATCTGCTGCCAGAGGACATCAAAACCCGAAAAGTGGCGATTCTTGCCGCTAACGGCGTCGATGGTGCAGCGATTGATGCGATGAAAAAGGCCTTGGAAGCAGAAGGTGCGCACGCCAAGCTGCTCGGCCCGACTTCGGCACCGGTGAAGACTGCCGACGGCAAAGCCCTGCCGGTGGACGCATCCATGGAAGGTATGCCTTCAGTGATCTTCGATGCGGTGTTCGTGCCCGGTGGTGCGGCGTCGATCAAGGCGTTGAGTGGCGACGGCGTGGCGCTGCATTACCTGCTGGAAGCCTACAAGCACCTCAAGGCGATTGCGCTGCACGGCGAGGCCAAGCAGTTGCAGGATCTACTGAAGCTGGAAGCGGATGCAGGACTGCTGCAGGGCAAGGATGTGCCGGGGTTGACCAAGCCGTTCTTCGCGGCGATCGGGCAGCATCGGGTCTGGGCGCGGGAGCCTAAGGCCAAAGCCATTCCAGCTTAAGTTCTTGGCTGGCTGAGAGGACGCTTTCGCGAGCAAGCCCGCTCCCACAGGGTTCACGCTGTACCTGTGGGAGCGGGCTTGCTCGCGAAGCTTTTAAGGTTTACGCGGGCTCAAGACCATCTGCGCCGGCACCGTGCGCAGAATCTGCTTCTCGATGCGCAACTCGAAATCCGGATTCAGTTTCTTCACCCGCTTGCTCAGCAGAGTCGCCAGCCAAGGGTAATCCTGGGTGCGCGGCGCCTGAATGCTCACGGCACACTCATAATTCACCACATCGGCGGCGATCGCGTCGAGTTGCCGGCGAAGTTTGCGGCTATCGTTTATGTTCAGTGCCACCGTGGTGCTTTCGGCAGTCGGATCGATGACCTTGGCTTTCGGCTTGGCTTCGGCCGCCAGCAGCGCCGCTTCGGCTTTCTCCAGCTCGGCTTTGCGCGCTTCGGTGATGGCACCATTGACGCCACCGGTCAGCGCCGGGGCTTTCGGCATCAGGGCACGGGCACGGCTCAGCGCAGTGGCTGCGGCGTTCACATCACCCTTTTGCAATACGATCTGGCTGCGGCGCAGGTAGACCTCAGCCAACTGGCGCTGGTATTGCTCCAGGGACTGATCGTTGGGGGTTTGTGCCTGCAAGGCGGCCAGTTGGTCTTCGGCGGTGGCCAGTTCGCTGCTGGCCAGGCTTTGCTCCAGCTGTGCGATGGCCGTGGCCCGCGCGTCGGGGGCTTCGGCCACCGGCGGCGTGCTTTGGCAGGCGCCCAGCAGCACGGAAAATGCGACAAGGAGCAGATAACGGGAGGCGAACGGCTTCATTCCTGCGACTCTCTAATTGCGCAAAAAGCGAGCAAGTCTACACCCCTCGACGGGGCAGAACAAAACTCAGCAGAAACAGTGCGGCCGCCGTCACAACGATCGACGGCCCCGCCGGGGTGTCCTTGAACCATGACAACGCCAGCCCGCCACATACGGCGAGCATGCCCAGCAGGCTCGCGCCCACGGCCATCTGCTCCGGCGAGCGGGCGTGACGTTGTGCCGCAGCCGCCGGAATGATCAGCAGCGAAGTAATAAGCAACACACCGACGATTTTCATCGCCACCGCGATCACCACCGCAATCAACAGCATCAGCGCCATGCGCAGGCCCGCCACCGGCAGGCCTTCGACCTTGGCCAATTCCTCATGCACGGTGATCGCCAGCAGCGGCCGCCACAGCGTCACCAGCAACACCAGTACCGCCGCGCTGCCGCCGAGGATCCACGCCAGGTCAGTCGGGCTGATCGCCAGCAGGTCGCCGAACAGATAGGCCATCAGGTCGATCCGCACTTCATGCATGAAGCTTAGTACCACCAGCCCGAGAGAGAGCGTGCTCGGTGCGAGAATTCCCAACAGCGTGTCGGAGGCCAGCGGCTGACGCTGTTGCAAGGTCACCAGCAGCACCGCCAGCAGCAGGCAGCCGACGGTCACCGCCACCGTCGGACTGACATCCAGCAGAAAGCCCAGGGCCACGCCGAGCAGCGCAGCGTGGGACAGGGTGTCGCCGAAGTAGGCCATGCGCCGCCAGACCACGAACGAACCCAATGGCCCGGCCACCAGCGCCAGCGCCAGACCTGCAAGCAGGGCATACAACAGAAAATCAGCCATGCTTGCAGTGGTCTCCGTGAACGTGGGTGTGGCCCGCACCGGGCGCCTTGACCACCGAACCGTGCAGGTCGTGGGCGTGGTCGTGATGGTGGTGATAGATCGCCAGGCTCGGCGCATTCTTGCCGAACAGTTCGACGAACGCCGGATCGCCGCTGACCTGCTCGGGGTGCCCGGAACAGCAGACGTGTCGGTTGAGGCAGACCACCTGATCGGTGGTGCTCATCACCAGATGCAAATCGTGCGAGACCATCAGCACCCCGCAACCATGCCGGTCGCGCAGGCGGGTGATCAGGCTGTACAGCTCGGCCTGGCCGGCGACATCCACGCCCTGCACCGGCTCGTCGAGCACCAACAATTCCGGCTCGCGCAACAGCGCCCGGGCCAGCAGCACGCGCTGCATTTCGCCGCCGGAAACGGTCTGCACCGGGCTGTCGATAACGTGCTCGGCGCCGACTTCCTTCAGCGCAGCCAGCGCACGCGGGCGATCAACACCCGGCACCAGACGAAGGAAGCGCAGCACCGACAGCGGCAAGGTCGGGTCGACGTGAAGTTTTTGCGGCATGTAGCCGACGCGCAGTTTCGGCTTGCGCCAGACACTGCCGCTGTCAGGCTTCAGCAGGCCAAGCACGGCGCGCACCAGTGTGGTCTTGCCGGCGCCGTTGGGGCCGATCAGGGTGACGATCTGCCCCGGTTCGACACTCAGCTCGATGTTGTCCAGCACGGTCTGCCCGGCAAACGTGACGGCAACCTGCTCAAGACGGATCAACGGGTTGCTCATCAAGCCCCCTGGCAACCGGAGCACAGGCCGACCACTTCGACGGTCTGCGCTTCGACGATGAAACCGACATCCCTAGCGCTATTGATGATCGCGTCGCTGATAGCTTTCTGTTCCAGCTCAATGGCGGCGTGGCAGTCGCGGCAGATCAGGAACTGGCCCTGATGCGCATGTTCCGGATGCACGCAACCGACAAAGGCGTTGAGCGAAGAAATGCGGTGCACCAGGCCGTTTTCCAGAAGGAAATCCAGCGCACGGTACACGGTCGGCGGCGCGGCGCGGCGGCCGTCCTGCTCGCTGAGCACCGCCAGAATGTCGTAGGCGCCCAGTGGCTTGTGGCTCTGCCACACCAGTTCCAGCACCCGCCGGCGCAACGCAGTCAGGCGCAGGCCTTTCTGGGCGCACAAGGTATCGGCCTCGGTCAGTGCGCTGTGCACGCAATGAGAGTGGTCGTGGGGACGGCTGGCAATCGGTGTAATAGGCATGGGCGGCGACGCGTTTTGATAGAGACGTTATTATGTTACCCGTTCTCGCCTCCTTGAGTGGTCATCGTGTCCCGACTTTTTTCTGTTTTTGTGGCGTTTATCGCCAGTTTTCTGCTGATCGGTTCGGCTCAGGCCGAGGTCAGGGTTCTCACCAGCATCAAACCGCTGCAGTTGATTGCGGCGGCGGTGCAGGACGGGATCGCCATTCCGGAAGTGCTGCTGCCACCGGGTGCCTCGCCGCACAATTACGCCCTGCGTCCGTCCGACGTGCGCAAGGTGCAATCGGTGGATCTGCTGTACTGGATCGGCCCGGACATGGAAGGTTTCCTGCCGCGCGTGCTGAACGGTCGTACGCTGCCGAGCGTCGCCGTGCAGGACCTGCCGGGCATGAAGTTGCGCCGCTTTGCCGAAGACAGCCACTCCCACGCCGAAGACGCCGACGAGCATGATCACGATCACCGCCCGGGCACCCTGGACGCGCATTTGTGGCTATCGCCGGTCAATGCTCGGGTCATTGCCGAGAAAATGGCTGCCGACCTCAGCGCAGCCGATCCGGCCAACGCCGAACGCTATCAGAGCAACGCCAAGGCTTTCGATGAGCGCCTCGACGCACTGGATGCACGCTTGAAGAAGCGCATGGCTGATGTCGAGGGCAAACCGTACTTCGTGTTCCACGAAGCGTTCGATTACTTCGAAGACGCTTACGGCCTGAAGCACACCGGGGTATTCAGTGTGGCAGCGGAAGTGCAGCCCGGCGCGCAGCATGTGGCGGCAATGCGCAAACGCCTGCAGGAAGTCGGCAAGACCTGCGTGTTCAGTGAACCCCCGCTGCGTCCGCGCCTGGCGGAAACCCTGGTGGAAGGCCTGCCGGTGAAGCTGGCGGAGCTGGATGCGCTGGGCGGCTATACGCCGGCGACAGCTCAGGGGTATGAGCAGGTGCTGGAGAAGTTGGGCAACGATCTGGCCGGGTGCCTGGAATCGTTGTAACCCCACAAGACCCGTGGCGAGGGAGCTTGCTCCCGCTTGAGTGCGCAGCACTCACAAAATATGGCTGACTGCCAGAATTTTGGGGCCGCTTCGCAACCCAGCGCGAGCAAGCTCGCTCGCCACAATTTAAAGCGCGAACGGTAGAGGGGTGTTGACCTGCTGCCGCTGCGCCAAGCGCTGCTCGAACTCCCGCGGATCGTGAATCAGCACGTCCTGCCCGGCAAACTGCTCGGCGGCGATCAACCGCGACAGCCAGAACCGAACACACGCCACGCGCAGCAGGGTCGGCCACAGCTCCGCTTCAGCGGCCGTGAACGGACGCAGCGCCGCATAGGCACCGAGGAATGCGCGGGCACGCGGCCCGTCAATCAAGCCATCCTCATCCGAACACCAGTCGTTCAAAGCAATCGCCACGTCATAGAGCATCGGTCCCGAGCAGGCGTTGTAGAAGTCAATCAACCCGGTCAGGTGCGTGCCTTCGAACATCGCGTTATCGCGGAACAGGTCTGCGTGAATGTTCGCCCGTGGCAGCGCGAGGATTCTGTCTTTCTGCGCCGTGATTTCCTCCAGCGCCTTGTGCAGCAGCGCACGCGGCTCGTCGCTCAAGTGCGAGAGAAACTCGTTGCCCTCCTCCAGCATCCAGTCCAGGCCACGATCGGTCTTGCGCTTGATCATGCGCTCGCCCTGAGTCGCCAGGTGCAGATGCGCCTGCAACTCGCCGACCTGCACGCAATGCTGGGCGTTGGCAACTTTGATGTGCTTGCCGGACAGGCGCGGCTGGAGCAATGCCGGTTTACCCTTCAGTTCACGCAGGGCCACGCCGTCAGTGGTACGCAGCGCGTAGGGCACCGGCAGATTAGCCTCGTGCAGCACGTCGAGCAGGTCGATGAAGAACGGCATTTCCTGCACCGGGCCGCGCTCGACCAGGGTCAGGACGAACTCGCCCTGTTCCAGGCTGATAAAGAAATTGGTGTTTTCGCTGCCGGCGGCGATCCCCTGGAAATCAAGCAGACGGCCGAGCCCGTAAGGGGCGAGAAAGGTTTCCAGCTCGGGCCGAGCCAGGGGGGTGAACACAGACATGGTTAAAAACTGCTCAGTTCGGGCGCCGCGATCAAGCGGCGCCGATTAAAAGTCGGGAATCTTACTTCCAGGTAAAGATTTCCCACGACGGAATCAGCATATCCGGCTGGTCGGAACGGATGTAGTTCACGTCCGAACCATCGGCGCGCACCAGAAAATACGGTTTGCCGCCCTTCGGCGTGACCTTGATCGCATACACGAAGCCACTGCGGCTGTATTCCTGAATGACCTTGTCGCCTTCGGTGTGCGTGTTAATGGTAACTTCCGGCTCCTTTGACGGCGCATCATCCGCCGCCATCGCGGCCAATGGTGAGGCCGCAATCAAACCGACCAGCAGCAAGCGATTTAACGTACGCATGATAACCTTGTCCCTTTGTCGTCAACGGTCCCGCTATTCTAGCGCCGGGCCCGCCGAAAAGGTTGATTCTGCTCATGAGCCAAGCCCCCCTCGTCCTGGTGGACGGTTCGTCTTACCTGTACCGCGCTTTCCACGCCCTGCCACCGCTGACCACCTCCAAAGGCCTGCCGACCGGCGCGGTCAAAGGTGTGCTGAACATGCTCAAGAGTCTGCGCAAGCAGTACCCGGACAGCCCGTTCGCCGTGGTCTTCGATGCCAAGGGCGGGACGTTTCGCGATGAGATGTACGCCGAATACAAGGCCAACCGCCCAAGCATGCCCGACGACATGCGGGTGCAGATCGAGCCGCTGCACCAGAGCGTGATCGCCCTCGGCTTCCCGCTGCTGTGCGTGGAAGGCGTCGAGGCTGACGACGTGATCGGCACCCTCGCCCGCAGCAGCGCGGCGGCGGATCGTCCGGTGATCATCTCCACCGGCGACAAGGACATGGCGCAACTGGTCGATGGCCACATTACCTTGGTCAACACCATGTCCGGTAGCTCGATGGATGTGGAGGGCGTGAAGGAGAAATTCGGCGTCGCACCCGAGCAGATCATCGATTATCTGGCGCTGATGGGCGATTCTTCCGACAACATTCCGGGGGTTCCCGGCATCGGTCCAAAGACCGCCTCCGGCCTGCTGGTCGGCGTCAACGGCGGCCTGACCGAGTTGTACGCGAATCTCGACATCGTCCCGACCCTGCCGATTCGCGGCGCGAAAACCCTGCCGGCCAAGCTCGAAGAGCACAAGGAGATGGCTTTCCTCTCCTATCAACTGGCGACCATCAAAGTCGACGTGCCGCTGGACATCGGCCTCGATGACCTGCAGATGGGCGCGGAAGACCCGGCCAAGCTCTACGAGTTGTACACCCTGCTGGAATTCAAAAGCTGGATCAATGATCTGGATCGCGACGCCAAGCGCCAGGAACTGAGCGCTGCCGCCGAACCTGCGCCGGCTGGCGATCTGTTCAGCCCCCGCGCAGAAGAAGCCCCTGCCGCTCCGACCGAAGCAGCGTATGAAACCATCCTTGATCAGGCGCGTTTCGACGTCTGGCTGGAGAAACTGAACAACGCCAAGCTGTTCGCTTTCGACACCGAAACCACCGGCATCGACGCGCAACAGGCGCAACTGGTCGGCCTTTCGTTCGCGGTGCAAGCCAACGAAGCCGCGTACATTCCGCTGACCCACTCCTACATCGGCGTGCCGGAGCAGCTGGATCGCGACACGGTGCTGCGTGCGTTGAAGCCGATCCTGGAAGACCCGAACAAACTCAAGGTCGGCCAGCACGCCAAGTTCGACATGAACATTCTGGCCAACTGCGCCATCGGCGGTGATCAGAACGAAGGCATCACCGTGCGCGGCATCGCTTTCGACACCATGCTTGAGTCCTACGTGCTCAATTCCACCGCGACCCGCCACGACATGGACAGCCTCGCGCAGAAGTACCTGGATCACACCACCGTGAGCTTTCAGGACATCGCCGGCAAGGGCGCCAAGCAGCTGACCTTCGACCAGATCGCTCTGGAGCAGGCCGGCCCATACGCAGCCGAAGATGCCGACATCACCCTGCGCCTGCATCAGACCCTGTTTGAAAAACTCAGCGCAATCCCGAGCCTGGCCAGCGTGCTGACCGACATCGAAATCCCGCTGGTGCCGGTGCTGGCGCGCATCGAGCGTCAGGGCGCGTTCGTCGACGCCGAACTGCTCGGCATCCAGAGCATTGAGCTGGGCAACAAGATGGTCGCGCTGGAGCGAGAAGCCTTCGAGATCGCCGGGGAAGAATTCAACCTCGGCTCGCCGAAGCAGCTGGGCGTGATCCTCTACGAAAAGCTCGGCCTGCCGGTGCTGAAGAAAACCGCCAAGGGCCAGCCATCGACCGCCGAGGAAGTGCTGGCAAAACTGGCTGAGGACGATCACCGCTTGCCGAAAGTGCTGATGGAACACCGTTCCATGAGCAAACTGAAAAGCACCTACACCGATCGCCTGCCGGAGCAGATCAACCCGCGCACCGGGCGTATCCACACCTCGTACCACCAGGCCGTGGCATCGACCGGGCGCTTGTCTTCCAGCGATCCGAATCTACAGAACATTCCGGTGCGTACCGCTGAAGGCCGCCGCATCCGTCAGGCGTTCGTCGCGCCCAAAGGCTACAAACTGCTGGCAGCGGACTATTCGCAGATCGAACTGCGGATCATGGCCCACTTGTCCAAGGACGAAGGCCTGATGAATGCCTTCCGCAACAATCTGGACGTGCACACCGCAACCGCCGCTGAAGTATTCAAGGTCGAGCTGAGCGACGTGACGTCCGACCAGCGCCGTGGCGCCAAGGCGATCAACTTCGGCCTGATCTACGGCATGGGCGCGCAGAAACTCGGCAAGGACATCGGCGTCGACACCAAGACCGCCAAGGCCTACATCGACACCTACTTCGCCCGCTACCCGGGTGTGCGCGAATACATGGAGCGCACCCGCAAGCAGGCCGCCGACCAAGGCTATGTAGAGACCTTCTTCGGTCGTCGCCTATATCTGCCGGAAATCAACTCGAACAAGCCGCAGGAACGCGCTGCCGCCGAACGCACGGCGATCAACGCGCCGATGCAAGGCACCGCCGCCGACATCATCAAGAAAGCCATGGTGGCGGTGGATAACTGGCTGGCATCGTCCGGGCTGGACGCCAGAGTCATCCTGCAGGTGCACGACGAACTGGTACTGGAGGTTCGCGAGGATCTGGTCGATCAGGTGAGTCAGGAAATCCGCCTGCACATGAGCGAAGCGGCGAAACTGGACGTGCCGTTGCTGGTGGAAGTCGGCGTCGGCAACAACTGGGATGAGGCGCACTGAGGCGTCTAGGTCGGGCGTTTGCCGCGACACACTGACGCGGCAAACGGCCGAAAAGCGCTTATTTCGAAACGCGCTTGCGGTTATTCCAAAGCTTTTTGAAAAAAATCTGAACTAATCTGACAACTCACTACTCAGAGATACTGAATGGCTGGTGAAGCCCTTCGATGCTCCTATGTTGTGTTAAGTGTTGGCAGATATCTGAACCCCGCCCTAGCGGTTCGGAACTTGAACCCCGGAACTTCTCCCTCCCCATATGAAGTCCGGGGCTTTTTTTGCCTCAAAACTGCCTGTGACGCAGCCATGCTGCGTTAAAAGCGCAACAAAAAATGCTCATTTAGGTCCCCTAAACTCCGCTTTTTTGTTGCACTTTTGCCTTGCCTGGCAGCACCACAGACAGTTTTGATATTCCCTTATTCTGCCTCGGTCGCCGCTTCGGCGCCCTTGTCAGCCAGTTCCATCCAGCCTGCCAACACAGTGTAGGCCTCTTCCAGGCCCATGCGTTTTGGCGCCGAGAACAGCTGGATCGTCACCAGATCGCCCCAGCCCTTGCGGATTTCCGACTGCACTTTGAGCAGGGTGTTCTTGGCGGCGCCGTAGGTCAGTTTGTCGGCCTTGGTCAGCAGAATATGCATCGGCATGCCGGCCGCAACGGCCCAGTCGAGCATCAGCAGGTCGAAGTCGGTCATTGGATGACGGATGTCCATCATCAGAATCAAACCCTTCAAACTCTCCCGGCCACCGAGGTACGCCTCGAGGTGACGCTGCCAGTGTTGCTTGAGCGGGATCGGTACTTTTGCATAACCGTAGCCCGGCAGGTCGACCAGACGCCGTTCATCGTCTAGCTTGAAGAAGTTCAACAGCTGTGTGCGACCCGGGGTTTTCGAGGTGCGCGCCAGACTGGCGTGAGTCAGGGTGTTCAGTGCGCTGGATTTACCGGCGTTGGAACGACCGGCGAACGCCACTTCGAAGCCTTCGTCGTCAGGGCATTGATCGACTTTGGCGGCACTGAGCATGAACGTGGACTGTTGGCACAGGCCGAGGATGGGATTCTTGAGTTGCATGGGATTTCCGATGTGGGCGGCGCCGGGATTGGGCGCGGAACGCGGTGTCGCTTCCGTTTCAGTGACGCCAGTATATAATGCCGCAGATTTTGTGTGTGCTTTGTCCCAGCGAAGGATGAAGTTCACGAGAGCCAAAGACCTTGATTGCGCATCAGAACGCAGAACGCTCTCAACCCTGAAAAGGTCGTTTTATGACGAAATGGCTGCTGGCTGCCGGAGTCCTGATACCGCTTTGCGGCGCACAGGCTACACAGGAACCGGAAGCCGTGTACAACCGTGTTTGTGGTGCCTGTCATTCCGGCCAACTACCCATGGCGCCCGCAAGAGGCGATCAGGCAGCTTGGACGCCGAGGTTGGCGAAAGGTATGGAGACGCTGGTGCAACACGTGACCCAGGGTTTCAAGGCGATGCCGCCGCGTGGTTTGTGCATGGACTGCAGTGCCGAGGATTACCAGGCCATCATCCTTTGGATGAGCGAGAGTAAACCCGGTCCATAACTCTTAACCCTTAGCCGTAGTTGGATTAGCTGATGAACAAATTGATCGTGAGTCTGCTGTTGACCGTGGGAATTTCAGGCTTCGCCCATGCTGCCGGTGATGCCGCCGCCGGCCAGGCGAAAGCTGCCGTCTGCGGAGCCTGCCATGGCCCGGACGGGAACAGCATGGCGCCAAACTTCCCGAAACTGGCAGGTCAGGGTGAACGCTACCTCGACAAGCAGTTGCACGACATCAAATCGGGTAAGCGCGTCGTTCTGGAAATGACCGGCCTGCTGACCAACCTGAGCGATCAGGATCTGGCTGACATTGCTGCTTACTTCGCCAGCCAGAAAGGCAGCGTCGGCGCAGCCGATCCGAAGATCGTCGCTCGCGGTGAAGCTTTGTTCCGCGGCGGTAATCTGGCCAAGGGGCTGCCAGCCTGCACCGGTTGCCACTCGCCGAATGGCGCCGGCAACGCCGCCGCTGGCTTCCCGCATCTGGGTGGTCAACACGCTCAATACATCGCCAAGCAACTGACCGATTTCCGTAAGGAAGAAGGCGGCCGCAACAACGACGGCGACACCATGACGATGCAGACCATCGCCAAGCGCTTGAGCGACGAAGACATTGCCGCAGTCTCCAGCTACATCCAGGGCCTGCACTAACCGCCCTGAATCGAGCGTTAACGGTGATGGACATCTCCTGCAACGTTAACGCTCGATTAATCCGTCGCAGCAAGTATAAAAAGGGTGGCTTTGGCCGCCCTTTTTTGTGGCCGCTGCCGTTACACTACAGAACTCATGCCCGCCAGGACCTGTCTGAAAACAGGTCGCGCGAGGCGACCAAAATTGTCCAGGAGTAAAGCATGCGTAATCTGATCATCAGCGCCGCTCTCGTCGCTGCCAGCCTGTTCGGCGTGACCGCCCAGGCCGCCGAAGCACCCGCTGCCCCTTATGTCGAACTGGCCAACCCGGTGCCAGTGGCAGAGCCTGGCAAGATCGAAGTCGTGGAGCTGTTCTGGTACGGCTGCCCGCATTGCTACGCGTTCGAGCCGGTGATCAATCCCTGGGTTGAAAAACTGCCGTCCGACGTCAACTTCGTACGCATTCCTGCCATGTTCGGCGGCCCGTGGGATGCTCACGGCCAAATGTTCCTGACCCTGGAAGCAATGGGCGTCGAGCACAAGGTTCACGCTGCGGTTTTCGAAGCAATTCAGAAACAACACAAGAAGCTGACCGACAAGAACGACATGGCTGACTTCCTCGCCACACAAGGCGTGGACAAGGACAAGTTCCTCGCCACCTTTGACTCGTTCGCGATCAAAGGTCAGATCGTCAAAGCGCGTGAGCTGGCCAAGAAGTATGAAATCACTGGCGTGCCAACCATGATCGTCAACGGCAAGTACCGCTTCGACATCGGCTCTGCCGGTGGTGCCGAGCAAGCCCTGAAACTGGCTGATCAACTGGTCGCCAAAGAGCGAGCGGCCAACAAGGCAGCCGCCAACTAAGCGCGGTAACCGCCATGCGCCGCTGGGGCACCGAACGCAGCGTTGGCCTGCATGATCCGCAGGTCAACGAGCATCACCTGGAGTCCACGGGCCTGCCCGCAGACCATCGTCTGCGCTTGCTCAGTTTCAATATCCAGGTCGGCATCAGCACCGAGCGCTATCGGCATTATCTGACCCGCAGCTGGCAGCACCTGCTGCCGCACACCGGACGCTCAGGCAATCTGCAGAAGATCGGTGACCTGCTTGGCGACTTCGATCTGGTCGCCCTGCAGGAAGCCGATGGCGGCAGTCTGCGCTCAGGCTACGTCAATCAAGTCGAACACCTGGCCCACCTCGGCGCCTTCCCCTACTGGTATCAACAACTCAATCGCAACCTCGGCCGACTGGCCCAGCACAGCAATGGCGTGCTCAGTCGCCTGAAGCCGTGGGCGATCGAAGATCATCCGCTGCCCGGCCCGAAAGGTCGCGGCGCGATCCTGCTGCGCTTCGGTGAAGGTCCGGAGGCGCTGGTGGTGGTGATGATGCATCTGGCGCTCGGCGCACGGGTGCGCAGCCTGCAACTGGCCTATATTCGTGACCTGATCAGTGGCTACAAGCACCAGATATTGATGGGCGACATGAACACCCATGCCAGTGATCTGCTACAACAGTCACCGTTACGCGATCTCGGCCTGCTGGCCCCGCAGATGCAAGCCACCTTTCCCAGTTGGCGGCCACAGCGATGCCTTGATCATATTTTGCTCAGCCCGACCCTGACCCTGGAAAAGGTCGAAGTGCTGGCCCAACCCATTTCCGATCACCTGCCGGTCGCGGTAGAGATTCGTCTGCCGGGTTCGCTCACGGCCGATGCATTGCCCGCGTTGAGTCCTGCCCCTCGCGGAACCCCTGAATGAGCGACGACGCCCAGCGCTGGAAAGAGAAGTACCTCAAAAGCATCGAACAACAGGACAAGCTCGAACGTCGCTGGGCCGCCCGGCTCGACTTGCTGCGCCGCGGTCTGGTGCGCAGCACGCTGGCCGCTGAAGGCACCGACAAGGTCGTTGATCAGTGCATGAAAGAGATGCGCGACGTGGTGCGCACCGACGACATGGACGCCGGCCTCGCCGCCCTGCTGCCGCGCCTGGAAAAAGCCGTGCTCGATTCCGAGCAACGTCGCGAAACCCGAATCGATCAGGTCAGCACCGCGCTTACCGCGCTGGTCACCCAGCTACAAGCGCTGCCGCTGCCCCGGGAAGTCGCCCAGCCGCTGAAGAAATTCGCCAAGCAACTCGACAGCCGGGTCGGTCAGGCGCGGGAAATGCCGCTGCTGCTGAGCGAACTCAGTGGTTTGCAGGGCAAGGCGTTGAGCCAGCTGGAAACGCCGCCCGAGCCCGACCGCCCGGGCTTTTTGCAGCGCCTGTTTGGCAGCCGTGACAGTGAAGGGGTGCCAGAGTCTTCGGATCAGCCTCAGGCGCCGACGCCGACACCGGCCAACGCTGAACCTGCATCTGAGCCGGTACCCGCGCCAACCGCAGCGGTCGAGCCGATTCCGGCAGCACCCGTCACCGTAGCGGCCATCGCGCAACCACCAGAGGCCGAGCTTAAGCAAACGCCAGCAGTGCAGCCCGAGTCCGAATCACCTGTGTTCGCGTTCGTGCCTCCGGTCATTGCTGCCGAGCCGATCAGCGAACCCGTTGCTGCACCTGCAGTACCAGCGGCCGAACCTGAAGCCGAACGGCCGACCACCCCGATCACGGCGCCAGCACCTGCTGCCGCGTTCAACCCCGACGAGTTGATCCACCCGGGCGACATCCCGGCACCGTTGCTCCTCGATAGTCTGCCCCTGCCCGAACCGATTGCCCAGGCTTTGGCCGCCATCGATCCGGAGCAACCCGAGCAGGACATTCTGTACGCCCTGCCCGATTCCCCGGAGCCGTCTTACAGTTCAGTGGCCAAACACATCGAAGACACGCTGATCGGGCTGCTCGACGACCTGACCCTGCCCGAGCGCCATCGCCCGCAGGCTGAGGCGATGCGCGACCGGTTGAAAAATGGCCTGAACTGGTACGAACTGCTGCCGATTCTCGACGATCTAGCGACCTTGATGCTGGCGATCACCGACAGCGGCCAGCACGAATTCGAAGCCTATCTGCAGCAACTCAACGAGCGCCTCGAAGCGTTCCAGAGCAACCTGCAGGCCGCCAGCGAAGGCCACGCCGACAACAGCTCGGCGGCGCGGGCGATGGACACGCAGATCCGCGAGCAGGTCGATGGTTTGCAGACCAGCATGCAGGAAGCGGCCGATCTGGATGACCTCAAGCAAGTGCTGGAGAACCATCTGGAAGGCCTGCTCGGCACCATGGATCAACACCAGAAACAGCGCGATGCCCGCGAGCAGGAAGTGGCGGCACGCCTCAAGGGTCTGGCCGAGCGTGTGGCGCACATGGAGCAGGAAGCCCTGGGCTTTCGCGAACACCTGGAAGAACAGCGGCAGAAAGCCCTGATCGATCCGCTGACCGGCCTGCCCAACCGCGCCGCCTGGAGCGAACGCCTGGAACACGAGATCAAGCAGTGGCAGCAACACGGCAACACCTTGAGTCTGGCGATGCTCGACCTCGATCATTTCAAGCGCATCAACGACAACTACGGCCATCTGGCCGGCGACAAGGTGCTGAAGATCATCGCCACAGTGCTGCGCAAACGCCTGCGCGCAGCGGATTTCATTGCCCGTTTTGGTGGTGAGGAATTCGTTCTGCTGCTGCCGGCGACCACGCCTGCGGTGGGCGCCAAACTGCTGGAAAGCCTGCGCGCGGCAATCGAAGCCTGCCCGTTTCACTTCAAGGGCGAACGGGTGACGATCACCATTTCCATGGGCCTGGCGTCGTTCAAAACGGGAGAACACAGCGATCTGGTGCTCAAAAGAGCCGATCAGGCGCTTTACCGGGCGAAAAATGGCGGACGCAACCGGGTCGAGCTGGGCTGAGTAATTGTTCCATTTTGTTTAATTCAGCCCGCCGGCCGTCGAGACCCGAGGCATTACGTTACACTGTTGCATTACTGTCTTGCGTGTACTGCCTCTTGCCATGAAATTTTTTACCCTTCTCGCGTCGCTGCTCATTCTGGCCGGTTGTGCCAGCGGCCCGCGTTACGACACCAGCCATCCTTCGGCCAATCACGACAGCCGCGTGCAGTTCGTGATCGTGCATTACACCTCGGCGTCGCTCGCGCGTTCGCTGCAACTGCTGACCCACGGCGAAGTCAGCAGCCACTACCTGATCGGCGACGACAAGAGCGCCACCATCTACAAACTGATGGATGAAAACCAGCGCGCCTGGCACGCCGGGGAAAGCCAGTGGCAGGGCCGCACCTGGCTCAACTCCAGCTCGATCGGTATCGAGATCGTCAATCCGGGCTTCAAGGACACGCCGACCGGGCGCCTGTGGTTCCCTTATAGCGAAGCGCAGATTCAGTCGCTGATCGTCCTGCTCAAGGACATCAGCAAGCGCCAAGGCATCAGCCCGCGCCATATCATCGGTCACAGCGACATCGCGCCCCTGCGCAAACTCGACCCCGGCCCACTGTTCCCATGGAAACGTCTGGCCGCCGAAGGCCTGGGCGTATGGCCTAATGAACAAGCGGTGGCGCGGCAGCAGGTGCTGTTCAACGCCGAATTGCCGAGCATCAGCTGGTTCCAGGAACAACTGGCGCGCGTCGGTTACGACACCCCGCAAACCGGCGAGCTGGATGTAGCGACGCGCCATGTGCTCGCAGCGTTCCAGATGCATTTCCGCCCTTCCCGTTTCGACGGTATGCCGGACGCGCAAACAGCCGCGTTGTTGCTGGTACTCAATCAGACAAAATAATGACGCCCGCCCGACGGTCAGGGCGAAATCGCAATCAGCAGCTATAACTCATTGGTAATTCTTCGGATATTCCATGATGGTTGCTACCCGAGCGACGCTGCGTAGCTGGTTTTATCGCCCGTGGTTTTTGGCGATGATCGCGGCTGTCCTCAGTGCAAGCCTGCTGATCGCCGGCGGAATGTTCGTCGCCATGCGCCAGATCGAGCAGAACGAAAGCCAGGAGATGAACGCCCAGGGCGAGCGTTTTCTGGCCCGCCTCGAGCAACTGTTCGGGCAATTGCGCGAAAGTCTCGACGACCTCCAGGCACAGCCGTTGCGCAGTTGCGATGAGGAAATGATCGCCACCCTGCAACAGGTCACGTTCAACTATCGCTTCGTCTATGAAGCGGCCTACATGGACGGCTCGCGGATCTGCTCCAACCGCCCCCGGCAGGAGGGACTGTCGGTCATCCGCACGCCGGACATCAAGGGCCCGACTTACAGCTACTGGCTCAACACCACCACCGAACCCGATGAAAACCGCGCGGCGCTGATGCTCGGGCGCGGCAACTTCCGCGTGGCGACATCGCGCGGGCATTTGACCGACATGGTCGACCTGCCACCGGACAGCAGCCTGCTGGTGGTACTCGATCATGGAAGGCGAGCGATTCCGGTGCTCGGCACAGCCCAGACCTGGCCACCGAGCGAAGTCTGGCCACCGAAGAGCCGCGAGGCCCTGCAAGTCACCCAGTCACGGCTGATCTATCGCATGCCAACCAACAATCCGGAATACCAATTGGTGCTGATCACCCCGCGCAGTGGCATGCACATCCCGACCGTCTGGTGGTGGATGGTGCCGGCCTGCCTGCTGCTGGGGGCGTTTGCCGGTTTCTTCGTGTTTCTACTGGTGCGTCAGCGCCAGTCACTGGACGCCGAGCTGCAGGGTGCGATTCGGCGTGGCGAGCTGCAAGTGCTGTATCAACCGATATTCGACCTCGACAGCCGCAATTGCGTGGGCGCCGAAGCCCTGCTGCGCTGGCGCCGCCCGGACGGCACCCTGACCAGCCCCGACCTGTTCATTCCATTGGCGGAAAACACCGGGCAGATTCGGCAGATGACCGATTTCGTCCTGCAACGGCTGCTGGAACAACTGGGACCAGTGCTGCGCGCCAATCCGCAGCTGTACATCTCGGTCAACCTCGCAGCATGCGACGTAATGGTGCCGCGCATCGGCCAGGTCATGGCCAGGCTGTTGACCCTGCACCGGGTTGCGGCGCGGCAGATTGCCTTCGAAGTCACCGAGCGCGGGCTGATCGACGTGGTGGTGGCGCGGGAGAACCTGCAAGCCTTGCGCGATGTCGGCCATCAGGTGCTGATCGACGATTTCGGCACCGGTTATTGCAGCCTCGCCTACCTGCAAACGTTGCCGGTGGATTGCCTGAAAATCGACAAGGCCTTCATCGACGCACTCGGTCATGACGCGGCCAGCAGCGGCGTTGCTCCGCACATCATTCACATGGCGCAGGCACTTGATCTGAAAGTGATTGCCGAGGGCATCGAGCATGAAGCGCAAGCCGTGTTTCTCAGCAGTGAGGGAGTCAAGTTCGGTCAGGGCTGGCTGTTCGCCCAGGCCTTGAGTGCGGTGCAGTTCATCGAACTGATCACCCGTGGACGACGCCTCGCCGGGCGCCGACTGGATGACGAAGCCTAGACCGCCAGCGCCATGTAGAACTGCGTACCCTGCCCCGGCCGCGAATAGACGCCCATGCGCCCGCCATGCAACTGCACAATTTCCTTGCACAAAGCCAAACCGAGCCCGGCGCCGCCCTTCTTGCGCCCGACCTGCACGAACGGTTCGAAAATCCGCCCTTGCTGCCCGTAGGCAATGCCTTCTCCGTTGTCTTCGACGCTGATAATCACCCGCTCGCCATGTCGGCGCGCTTGCAGGCGGATCTGCCCGTCGCGGGCAGTGTGGCGCAGAGCATTATCGATCAGGTTATCCAGTACCCGGTCCAGTTGCGCCTGATCGGCCTGCAGGCGCGGCAACGGCCCCTGCACTTCGACGTTCAAGGCAATGCCTTTGGCCGCCGCCGCATCCGCAAAGCGCGATTGCGCCTGCGCCAGCAAGTCTTCGATGGAGCACGGCGCCAGGGTGAGCTTCTGTAAACCGTTCTGATAACGCGAAAAGTTGAGCAAGTCATTGATCAACTGCATCAGGCGCTGCATCTCTTCATTGACCGTGTCGAGCAAGTCCGCCTCGCGTGACTCCGGGGGAAACTTCGCCCGCTCGCGAAACAGCCCGAACGCCATGTGCATGCCGGTGACCGGCGTGCGCAGCTCATGGGAGGCACGCAGCACAAACTCGCTGCGTACGCGCTCGAAGGCGCGCTGCTCGGTGACGTCATGCAGCACCATCACCGCGCCAAGAATATGCCCCTGGGTGTGGCTGACCGGCGTCAGGCTGTAAGTCAGCAGACGTGATTCGCCATCGACCTCGATGCTCAAATCTTCCGGAGCACGCTCAAGGGTGCCGCCGCGCAACACCAGTTGCAGTTGTGCGTCGAGTTCCGGGCGCTCCAGCGCTGTGCCCAAACCCTGACCGAGTCGATCACTGTCCCAGCCCAACTGGCGCTGGGCCACTGGATTGAGGTGCTCCAGATGCCCTTCGCGATCAATCATCAGCAAGCCGTCGTCGATGCTGTCGAGCACCGCTTGCAAGCGTTGCTGACCGGCCAGCAGCTCGTCGACGTTGGTCGCCTGATGCTCGCGCAGCGCCTCGGCCATCAGCCCGAAGCGCTTGGTCAGCTGGTTCATTTCCATCGCCGAGGAAATCGGCAGCGTCACCTCGAAATTGCCTTGGCCGATGTTGTCCGCCGCTTGCGCCAGCGCCTCGATCGGTGCGCCGAAACGCCGGGCAATCGCATGCGCGGTGACAAAGCCGATGATCAGCACCGCCAGTCCCACCAACCCTAGCAGGCCGGAGACCAGCAGCGCCCTTTCCCGGGCGTCATGCTGCACGGCGTTGATGTTGTCCAGCGCATGCTTGTGCTCGGCAATCAAACCGTTGCGCAAGATGTTGAAGCGTTCTCTGAGGTCGCTGTTGCCGCTGAGCACATTGCCCGGATTACGCGACAGCTCGAACGCCTGGAGAAAACTCAGATAGTCGGCCTTGGCCTGGGTAAACCCGTACTGGCGGCCATCGCCGTCGGCCTCCTGCGAAATGCCTTCATCCAGCAATTGCAGGTAATGCTGCTTTGACGCTTCGAACGCGGCGGGATCGGGTTTTTCGGCCAGCATCAGCACCAACTGGTCGCCGAGGGTCTGACGCAACTTGAGCCCCAGGTCGAGGGTCACGAAGTTGCTGCGGATCGTTGCTTCCTGAGTACCGGCCATCTGCATCACGCTGACCAGCCCGAGCAACAGCCCGAGCAAGGCGACCGTGATCAGCGCAGAAATGCTCAGGAACAAGCGAGTGCGCAACTTCATCGCCAGCTTCATCGTCGGGCGCTCACAGGTTGTACTGCTTGCGCTTGCGATACAGGGTCGACGCGTCGATGCCCAGGGTTTTCGCCGCCTGATCCAGCGTGCCTGCCGTCGCCAGCACCGCGCCGATGTGGGCTTTTTCCAGTTCATCGAGGCTCAGCGCGGCGCCGACTCGAGGTGCGTTGTTCGCCGGCTGCTCGGCCATGCCGAGGTGGCTGATTTCCACGCGTTCCTGCGGGCAGATGATGCTCGCCCGCTCCACTACGTTGCGCAGCTCGCGGATATTGCCCGGCCAGCGATAACCCAGCAGCGCCTCCCGCGCCTCGTCACTGAAGCCCCGGGCCGGACGCGCGTACTCTTTGACGAAGCGCGCGAGGAAGCGGTCGGCCAGGGTCAGGATGTCCTCGGCACGTTCGCGCAATGGCGGCAGATGCAGGGTGATCACGTTGAGGCGATACAACAGGTCTTCACGGAAGCGCCCGTCGCGCACCATGTCTTCAAGGTTGAGGTTGGTCGCGGCGAGAATCCGCACATCGGCGCGGCGAGTCACTGGGTCCCCTACCCGCTCGTATTCCTTGTCCTGAATAAAACGCAGCAACTTGGGTTGCAAAGTCAGCGGAAAATCGCCGATCTCGTCGAGAAACAGCGTGCCACCGTCCGCCTGATTGACTCGACCAAGCGTACTTTCGCTGGCGCCGGTAAACGCACCGCGACTGTGACCGAACAGCTCGCTTTCCATCAACTCTGCGGTCAAGGACGGGCAGTTGATGGTCACGCAGGATTTCTTCTCGCGCTTGCTCCAGCCGTGGATGGCCCGGGCCAGTTCCCCTTTACCCGTGCCGGATTCGCCGAGGATAAGGATGTTGGCGTCGGTACCGGCAACCTGCCGCGCAGTTTCCAGCACGACTTTCATCGCCGGGCTGTGGGAGTCGAGGCCGTCCTTGGGTTTGCGGATCTCGCCTTCGAGGGCTTCCAGACGCGCCGAGAGCTGGCGCACTTCCAGCTGCTTGGCGGTAGCCAGACGCAACTGGTCAGGGCTGCACGGTTTGACCAGATAGTCGGCGGCACCCGCCTGGATCGCGTCCACCGCGGTATCGACCGCCGAATGCGCGGTGACAATCACCACCCGCATCCATGGCGCCTGAACGCGCATCTGCGCCAGTACATCGAGACCGTTGTCTTCACCCAGACGTAAATCAAGGAAGCACAGGTCGAATACCTGGCGTTGCAACAGTGCATCAGCCTGAGCCGCGCTGTTGGCGGTGGCCACCGTATAACCTTCGTCTTCGAGGCAGTAACGAAAGGTTCGCAGGATGGCGGACTCGTCGTCCACCAGCAGAATGCGGCCTTGATGCTCAGTGGCAGATTCCATTTTTCCTACGCTCCATAGTGATTGATCTTGGGTTAGTCCCGGAAAAATCGGGCAAGTTGCATGGTTGATTCTGAACGATGCGAGCCATGGGAGGGTAGCTCTCTCCTGCCTTGACGGCCAATCCGTTGATTTTGTTGAGTTTTTAAACAATCACCGATTTACAGAGGGTTCCCTGCGTACTTTTCTGACATCCGGGACGTGCTCTCAATTCCATAAGAATGAAATCTCCTACGAAATAATCATGCATTTCGCACGACCGTAGATGACCCATCGTGCAGGATGCGTCCGTCGCTGAATTGAACTCACTCGCAACCAATTGATTTTATTGAATATTTTTCAAATAAAGAACTGGCATGCAGCCTGCAATAACTCATTCAGCCCGGGCAGATTCCACTGCCCCAACCGAATAAGAGTGAGGAACCCAGGATGACTCGCCAACGTGCCGCCCAAGTGCGTATCTCGCCACTGCATATCCAGCAAGGCCTGTTTGGCGTACTTGCACTGTTGATCACCCTGATTGCCTGCCAGCAATACCTGAGCTGGGAAAACAGCCAGAAGCCTGAGCCGCTGATCTCTATTCAACACAGCACGCAGACGCACTTCAGCGCCGTCAGCAGCAGTCAGGCCGAAAGCGCCTCGATGCGCATGATGGATGTCGATCAGCCACAGCCGCTGGATCAACTGCCACGTGAAGAGCGCTGGGTTTTCTGACGAACCGAAGAATTCAGGCGCATCGCGCCGGAACACGCAATATCCCTAAATAGAGAAGTAAGGAGAATCACCATGTTGAGCTGGGCAATTACATTCTTGATCATTGCCATCATCGCCGCCGTACTGGGCTTCGGTGGTATCGCGGGCACCGCCACGGGTATCGCCAAGATTCTCTTTGTCGTGTTCCTGGTGATGTTCATCGCTTCCTTCTTCTTTGGCCGTCGCGGCCGAGGTTAACGATGATTGCTTTGAAGACACTGGCAGCCGCCCTGCTTATGGGCGGTAGTGCCATGGCGATGGCGGCCAATGATGGCCAGGCGCGGGTCAACGAGCTGCTCAGCTCCGACCCGCAATACCGCGAAACCTGGCAAGGCGTTGTGAAGCACGAAGAACGCCTGCCGGAATGGGTGATGAACCTGTCCGGCACGCCAGACCAGCAGATGAATGCCGTGACTGAAGACGGCGACAAGTACCTGGTCGGCCCGCTCTGTGAATCCGCAGACAAGTGCCTCAACCATCGCTTGATCGTGGCTTTCAGCTTCGACAAGAAAGACGCGTACGCCATGCTCGTCGATGTTCCCGAAGGACTGCCGGCCGACAAGTCGCCAACGCGACATGCCACCTACCGCTTCCTCGGCAAACCGGATGAGGGTATGCAGAACCTGTTGATGGAAACGCTGAAGAAAGACCCGAAGTGGTATTGATTCGAACATGAGGGCAGCGCCCCGCTGCCCTTTATTGCGCCTACCCGAGGAAGGCTGGCGCATGACCAAGGGGCCGGGACGTTCTGACTGTTGCAGGGTCGGAGTGACCTACGGGTACAGGGAGTGCCTGCGCGAGGGCCGGGTCAGGGTAAAAGCTGCGACGCAGGTTCGCCGACCCTCAGTGGTTCGACGGACTTGCGCTGAGCTTTATCCGATGCAAAAACATTGATCCAGAGCGTCCTGCTCATCTTTTTATGCCTCACACTGCGCGCGAAAACATTACGCGGTGTTTCCTGGCGACCGTATATCGAGAAAGAGTCCCTTTAAACAGTGGGACATCTAGTCTGCAAACGTAGGCTTTTTCTTAAGATTTCCGTCGAAATTTCTCGTTTAAAAAATAACCAATCTACGCTGCAATGGCCGGTTCACGGCACTTATGCCGGCTGAAATGTCGTAATCGAACCGGTTGGGACGCCAGTTTCAATTAAAAAAGCTCATGCCGATTCGGCATAGGGTAGGCGTTTACGGCATTAGACGGCGCAACCTTGCATCGGAATAGTTGCGCCTTTTTTCGCCTGCCGAAGAGCCGTAAATACGCGCTTCGGGGCACCTTATACGGAGGCAGATGCACAGACTTTTCCGCTGACAGAGCGTTCCAGTTCCTGCATGTGCCTGAGTCAAACGCAAGTAAGGGTAAAGATAATGAAGAAGGCAAAACTCAGCCTCGCCTGGCAGATCCTCATCGGTCTGGTTTTAGGGATTGCAATTGGTGCGTTGCTCAACCACTTCAGTGCCGAAAAAGCCTGGTGGATCAGCAACGTCCTGCAACCGGCAGGCGATATCTTTATCCGTCTGATCAAGATGATCGTGATCCCGATCGTCATCTCCTCCCTGATCGTCGGCATCGCCGGCGTGGGCGACGCCAAGAAACTCGGGCGTATCGGTCTGAAGACCATCATCTACTTCGAAATCGTCACCACCATCGCGATCATCGTCGGCCTGCTGCTGGCCAACCTGTTCCACCCGGGCGCCGGCATCGACATGAGCACCCTGGGCACGGTGGATATCTCCAAGTACCAGGCGACCGCCGCCGAAGTGCAGCATGAACACGCGTTCATCGAGACCATCCTCAACCTGATCCCGTCGAACATCTTCGCGGCCATGGCCCGTGGCGAAATGCTGCCGATCATCTTCTTCTCCGTGCTGTTCGGTCTCGGTCTGTCGAGCCTGCAGTCGGACCTGCGCGAGCCGCTGGTGAAGATGTTCCAGGGCGTCTCGGAAAGCATGTTCAAAGTCACCCACATGATCATGAACTACGCGCCGATCGGCGTGTTCGCCCTGATCGCGGTGACCGTGGCCAACTTCGGTTTCGCCTCGCTGCTGCCGCTGGCCAAACTGGTGATCCTGGTTTACGTCGCCATCGCCTTCTTCGCCTTCGTGGTGCTGGGCCTGATCGCCAAGCTGTTCGGCTTCTCGGTGATCAAGCTGATGCGCATCTTCAAGGATGAGCTGGTTCTGGCTTACTCCACCGCCTCTTCGGAAACCGTTCTGCCACGGGTGATCGAGAAGATGGAAGCCTACGGCGCACCGAAAGCCATTTGCAGCTTCGTGGTACCGACCGGCTATTCGTTCAACCTCGACGGTTCGACCCTGTACCAGTCGATCGCCGCGATCTTCATTGCCCAGCTGTACGGCATCGATCTGTCGATCAGCCAGCAATTGCTGCTGGTGCTGACCCTGATGGTCACCTCCAAAGGCATCGCCGGCGTACCGGGCGTGTCCTTCGTAGTGCTGCTGGCGACGCTGGGCAGTGTGGGTATCCCGCTGGAAGGCCTGGCGTTCATCGCCGGTGTCGACCGCATCATGGACATGGCGCGTACCGCACTGAACGTGATCGGCAACGCCCTGGCAGTGCTGGTTATCGCGCGCTGGGAAGGCATGTACGACGACGCCAAGGGCGAGCGCTACTGGAACTCCCTGCCGCACTGGCGCAGCAAGGAAAAACTGCCGGCTGGCGAAATTTCCAAGCCGTAATGCAAACCCCTGTGGGAGCGAGCTTGCTCGCGAAGAGGCCGGCACATCCAACAATTATGTTGATTGACACACCGCCTTCGCGAGCAAGCTCGCTCCCACAGTGACTGATGCAAGCCTTACCAACAAACCCCGGAGCAATCCGGGGTTTGTCGTTTCTGGCGACCCCGCTATCATTCGCCGCATCTTCCGGGGGATTTGACTGATGCTTAATGGCCTGTGGCTTGGCTTCTTCGTCGTGGCAGCAATATCTGCGCTGGTGCAGTGGCTGGTCGGTGGCAACGCCGGGATTTTCGCGGCGATGGTGGAAAGCATTTTCGCCATGGCCAAACTCTCGGTCGAGGTCATGGTGCTGCTGTTCGGCACGCTGACCCTGTGGCTGGGCTTTCTGCGCATCGCCGAGAAGGCCGGGATCGTCGAGTGGCTGGCCAAGGTGCTCGGCCCGCTGTTCCTGCGGCTGATGCCGGAAGTTCCGGCCGGGCACCCGGCGCTCGGTCTGATTACCCTGAACTTCGCCGCCAACGGCCTGGGCCTGGACAACGCCGCCACGCCGATCGGCCTCAAGGCCATGAAGGCGCTGCAGGAGCTCAACCCCAGCGCGACCATCGCCAGCAACGCGCAGATCCTGTTCCTGGTGCTCAACGCCTCGTCGCTGACCCTGTTGCCGGTGACAATCTTCATGTACCGCGCCCAGCAAGGCGCACCGGACCCGACCCTGGTGTTTCTGCCGATCCTGTTGGCGACCAGTTGCTCGACCATCGTCGGCTTCCTTTCGGTGGCATTCATGCAGCGCCTGCGTATCTGGGACCCGGTGGTGCTGGCCTATCTGATTCCCGGCGCACTGATCCTCGGCGGCTTCATGGCGCTGCTGGCGACGATGTCGGCCACGGCGCTGGCCGGGCTGTCGTCGATCCTTGGCAACCTGACGCTGTTCGGCCTGATCATGCTGTTCCTGGTGATCGGCGCGTTACGCAAGGTCAAGGTTTACGAAGCGTTCGTCGAGGGCGCGAAGGAGGGCTTCGACGTCGCCAAGAACCTGCTGCCGTATCTGGTGGCGATGCTCTGCGCGATTGGCGTGCTGCGTGCCTCGGGCGCGCTGGACTTTGGTCTGGATGGCATTCGGCATCTGGTGCAGTGGGCCGGGTGGGATACGCGTTTTGTCGATGCGTTGCCGACGGCGATGGTCAAACCGTTTTCCGGCAGCGCCGCACGGGCGATGCTGATCGAGACCATGAAGACCTCCGGCGTCGACAGCTTCCCGTCACTGGTGGCGGCGACGATTCAGGGCAGCACCGAGACCACCTTCTATGTGCTGGCGGTGTATTTCGGTGCGGTGGGGATTCAGCGCGCAAGGCACGCCGTTGGATGCGCGCTGCTGGCCGAATTGGCCGGCGTACTCGGCGCCATCGGCGTCTGCTACTGGTTCTTCGGTTAACCACGAATCCCCATTGTGGGAGCGGGCTTGCTCGCGAAAGCGGTGGGTCAGTCGACCTGTATATTGACTGACACACCGCCTTCGCGAGCAAGCCCGCTCCCACAGGGGTTATGCACAAGGTTTAAGGTCTGGGTTGTTGGGTGAATTGCTGGCCTTGCTGAACAGCCCAAGCGACAACCTTGGCCGTCAGCCGATCACTGGCCTGTCCAAACCCCGCCACCACCGCTGGCACCTGCACATCGTTCAACGGCTGACGCTCTTCGAAGCGGCGGCTGGCGAGAATCTTCTGGTCATAGCCGCGCACCAGCAGCGCATCGACCCGCACCACGACGCTGGCCTGATTGCCCTGATACTCGGTCTGAAATGCCTGCAAGCTGCCGCCCAGTTCCAGATCCGCAGCGAAGTTACTGTCATCGGTGCTGAGCAGCGTCACCCGACCATCCCGGGCAAAACCATCCAGCAGCCGATTACGCACCAGCACCGGTGCCGGATCGCTCCAGCGCGAGGCTTTGTAGCTGCTGATCACGTCACCCTGTGGAATCACCGCGATGTTCGGCCGGTTCAGCGCTTCGCTGGCCTGCAACTTGTTCAGGCGCAGCGACCAGTGCTGGGTCGCCGCCAAACTGGCTGAGGCGGGCGCTTGCGCAGCGGGCAGGCGATAGACGTCCGAAGGTTCGGCCTTGGGCAGGATCGAGCAGGCACTGGTCAAAGCGAGGCTGGCGAGGAGAGCAAAGTGAATCAGCTTCATGGGGTGAATTCCTTGTTCTTGTCACTGCCCAGCAGGTAGCCGCTGGGGTTGGCCTCAAGCCGTTGGGAGATGCCGCGCAGCGAGGTCAGGGTCTCGCGCAGTTCGCGGATCGCCGGCGCCAAGCCATTGAGGCCCTGCATACCGTTGTCGAGGGAGTTCTGGTTCTTGCTCAGCAGGCCGTTGATGGTGGCGCTGCTCTGTTCCAGCGACTTCATCGCCTGCTCGGCACTGCCCAGCGCCTGCTTGCCCTGATCGTTGAGCAGGCCGTTGGCGCTGCGCATCAGCGCCGAAGTTTGCTCGAGCATGCTGCCGGCCTGCTTGCCGACGCTCGCCAGTTGCTGCATGGCCTGACGTAGGTCGCCGCGCTGATCGTTGATCGAACCGGTGGTCTGCTCCAGATGCGCCAAGGTGTTGCTGACGCGCTCGACGTTCTCCGGGGAGAACATCTGGTTAGCGTTGCTCAGCAGCGCGGTGATGCCAGTCATCAGGTCGTTGCTGTCGTTGAGCAGCCGGGAAATGGGCGAGGGCGCCGCGACGATGGTCGGCAGCTCGCCGTCATGCCCACGCAGCTTCGGACTTTCTGGAGTGCCGCCGCTGAGCTGGATGATCGAAGTCCCGGTGATCCCGGCCAGTGCCAGTTTGGCCTGGGTGTCTTCCTTGACCGGGGTGTCCCCACCCAGACGAATCCGCGCCAGCACTCGGCGTGGGTCTTTCGGGTCGAGACGCAGGCTGACCACGTCACCAACCTTGATCCCGCTGTACTGCACGGGGCTGCCCTTGGACAGGCCGCTGACCGCCTCGTTGAAGACCACTTCATAATCCTTGAACTCGCTGTCGACGCTGGACTTGGCCAGCCACAGGCCGAAGAGCAGGGCGCCTGCCACGACAATCACTGAGAACAGGCCGATCAACACATGATGGGCTCGGGTTTCCATGTCAGACCTCGTTGAGCAATTTGGCGGCGTCCAGCGCCGAGCGGCCACGCGGGCCGTGGAAATATTCGTGAATCCACGCGTCGTCGGTTTCCGAGACCACATCGATAGGGCCGGCCACCAGCACTTTCTTCTGCGCCAGCACCGCCACGCGGTCGGTGATGGTGTAGAGCGTGTCGAGGTCGTGGGTCACCAGAAACACGCTCAGGCCCAGCGCATCGCGCAGGGTCAGGATCAGTTGATCGAACTGCGCCGCGCCAATCGGATCGAGGCCGGCGGTGGGTTCGTCGAGAAACAGGATGTCCGGATCCAGCGCAAGGGCCCGCGCCAGCGCAGCGCGCTTGATCATCCCGCCGGACAGCGAAGCCGGGTATTTGTCCGCCGCCGACAACGGCAGCCCGGCCAGCGCCAGCTTCACCGCCGCCAGATGCTCGGCGTCGTTGCGGCTCAGGCCGGCGTGTTCGATCAGCGGCAGGGCGACGTTTTCGGTCACCGTCAGCGAGGAGAACAGCGCGCCTTTCTGGAACAACACACCAAAGCGCCGCTCGACCAGCGAACGCTCATGCTCGGACAGGCTCGGCAGGTTTTGCCCGAACACCTTCACGTTGCCTTCGCTGGGCCGGCGCAGACCGACAATGCTGCGCAACAGTACCGATTTACCGCTGCCGGAGCCGCCGACCACGGCGAGGATTTCACCTTTGTACAAATCCAGATCGAGATTCTCGTGCACGCTCTGGCTGCCAAAGCGATTGCACAGGCCACGGACTTCGATCACCGCCTCCGAGGGCGCGCGGGGTAGACGACTCACCAGCCCATCTCCATGAAGAACAGCGCAGCCACCGCATCGAGCACGATCACCACGAAAATCGACTGCACCACGGCTGACGTGGTGTGCGCACCGACCGATTCGGCGCTGCCGCTGACCTTGAAGCCTTCCAGGCAACCGATCGTGGCGATCAGGAAGGCAAAGATCGGCGCTTTCACCAGGCCGACCAGAAAGTGCTGAATGCCGATGTCGCTCTGCAGCAGCGAGAGAAACATCGCCGGCGAAATCCCCAGCGACACCGCGCACACCACGCCACCGCCGATGATCCCGCAGAGCATCGCCAGAAACGTCAGCATCGGTAGCGCCACCAGCATCGCCAGCACGCGCGGCACCACCAGCAGCTCCATCGGGTCGAGGCCGAGGGTGCGGATCGCGTCGATCTCCTCGTTGGCCTTCATCGAACCGATCTGCGCGGTGAACGCGCTGGCGGTGCGCCCGGCCATCAGGATCGCCGTGAGCAGCACACCGAACTCGCGCAGAAAGGAAAAACCCACCAGATCCACGGTGAATATCGTCGCACCGAAACTGGCGAGCACCGTGGCGCCGAGAAACGCCACCACCGCACCGACCAGAAAAGTCAGCAGCGCCACGATCGGCGCAGCGTCGAGACCGGTCTGTTCGATGTGGGCGACGACGGGGGTGATGCGCCAACGCTTGGGGCGCAGCAGATTGCGGGCGATGGTTTCGAGGATCAGGCCGATGAAGCCCAGCACTTGCAGGGTGTCCTGCCAGACCGTTTCCACCGCGCGCCCGATGCGGGTCAGCAGTTGCACGCTGACACTGACTTCCGGCTCTTTGACCGGCACACAGAAATCAGTCAGCGAGCGATACACAGTCTGCAGCAGCGCGCGGTCAGCCTGGGAAATCGTGCAGTCGGGGTGTTCGGCGGATTTGCCCAGACGCTCGGAACCGAGCAGTTCCACCAGCAACGAAGCGCCCGCAGTGTCGAGCGCACCGAGGCTGTTGAGGTCGACCACGGTATTGGCGTCGTACTGGCCGGTCAGTTTTTCGGTCAGGTGCTTGAGGTCGGCGTAATGGGCAAGCGTCCAGTCCCCGGAAACCCGCAGGCGGGCAGGGCTGATTGACGTGTCCAGTTGGGCATTACCGCTCATTGAGCTGCTGATCATAAGCTCCGTGCTTGTCCGGCTATTAAGCGAACTAACGTAATAGCACGAACCGGATTACTTTTCTTTGATCGCTGTGCTGTCGGTCACTTCGAAACGCAGTACGCCGATCACCTGACCGTCTTCAGTCAGCACCCGCACCTGCCACTTGCCCGCCGGGTTGCCGGGGAAGTTCTGCTTGTGCGTCCACGCCCGGTAACCTTCCTTGCGCCCGCCGTGGATATCGAGAGCGATGCGGTCGACCTCTTTGCCGTCGAACTGCCACACGTGGTAGATCCGCTCATCCAGCCCGCGCGGCGCGTTGATTGCGGTGTAGGCGTAGAGACCGCCGTTGCGGATCTGCTCGGCGCTGACCTGTTCGAGGCTGTCGCCCGGGGTGCGATCCTGCAACTGAGTGCTGATCGCCACGTCGGTCATCCACAGCGTCGCCGGCGGCACCCACGAGCGCAGGGTCCAGCCGACCGCGCCTATGCCGACGGTAATGCACAGAATGGCCAGCGCGTTGCGCACCGTGCGGATCGGGAAGATCGACGCCAGGCTCGGGAATGACAACACCACCGCCGTGCCCAGTGCCCATTTGAAACTTTGCGCGGTGGTCAGGTGCATGATCACCGGCAGCGCGGTGAGCAGGGCGGCGAACAGGGTCAGGGTGTGCAACGCGAGAAAAGCCCAGCGCCGTGGCGCCAGCCATTTGTAATAGAGCGGATCGACAATCGAGATCAGCGCGGCGATGCACAGCAGGCCGGTGAAGATCAGTTGGCCGCTGTTCCAGGTGGTGGTGATGAAGAAGAACGGCAGGACGAAAAACAGGCTTTCCTGATGAATCATCTGCGTCGCGTAACGCAGCAGCGGCTGGGGGATCTCCCGCTTGAAGATGCGCGTGAACAGGCCGGTCAGGGTGTTCTCCAGCATCAGCCAGATCCAGCTCAGCAGCATGATGATGGTGATCCAGCTCGCCAGCCCTTGCTGGCGATCGACCAGAATGAAACTGCCGACCCCGGAGATGAAACCGCCAAGCGCAATCACCCCGGGATAGCGCTTCATCAGCTCGAGAATGCGCTGGATCAGGAGGGGGATTTTCTGCATGTTGGGGGTTCACGACTGAGTAGGAAAAAACCTCGACAGAGTACCGTCCGCCAGGCGACGTGGCGAGGCTACCGGTCAGTAAAATCACCACAGATCCCTGTGGGAGCGGGCTTGCTCGCGAAGGGGCCGTGTCAGTCGACATCATTGCTGAATGACACACCGCATTCGCGAGCAAGCCCGCTCCCACAGGTTCAGTGTTTGGCTGGCTTACGACGGTGCAACCGCCAGCCAATCAGCACCAGCAACACCACGCCCAGGCCACCGGCAATCAGCCACAACACTTGATCATCACTAAGCAACGGCTTCTCGATCCGCAGATACCCCGGTTGCAACAGCAACTCGCGCATGGCCTTGTTTGCCGTTTCCAGGGTCACGCCTTGCAGCTCGCGGGCCGGGTTGGCAAAGCGCCCGTCCTCGTAATCGCCCAGTGCGCTCCAGTAGTAATCCGCCATGGCACTGTTGCCCTGTACCGCCCAGGCCTGATGGGCGATGGCGGCTTGTTTGATCCGGGCGAAGGTGTCCGGGTCGAGGCCGTTTTTCAGCAGGTCGGCCTTGAGGTCTTCCAGCACCTGTTGGGCTTCGGCGAGGTCATCGCGATCCACGTCAGCGTTGAGGCTCATGAAGCCGACCCCGCCAAACACTTCACGCTCGGCCCATGGCCCGTAGGACAGGCCGTGATTCAGGCGAATCTGCCGGTACAGCGCCCAGTCGAGGTAGTCCTTGAGGATGTCGAAGGTCTCGTCGTACTGATCGTCGAGCATCGGCTCCGGCACCAGCCAGTGCAACTTGGCGCTGTCGCCGATGAAGCCGCGGGTGAGGTTGCGTTCATGGGCGGCGCTGGTGCGGATGTCCGGCAGCTCACGGTGCTCCGCCGGGTCCACCGCTTCAAGCGCGCCCCAGGTGCGTTCCAGATAGGCCGGCAGCAGTTTGTCGAGTTCACCGACGACGATCAGGGTCATGTTGTTCGGCGCGTACCAGGTCTTGCGCACCTTCTCCAGTTGCTTCTGGGTCAGGTGACCGACCTCGGCCCGCTGCGGGCATTTCAGGCCCAATTCCACCGCCAGTTGATTGCTCGCGGTGTGGCCCAGATCCTGGCGGTCGAGAAAGCGTTGCAGGCGCGTGTAATGGCCGCCGTCCTCGCGCTCGACCACACGTTTGGCAGCGTTGATCGCGTTGTCGTCGATGCGGGTCTGGGTCAAAAGGTCGAGCAACAGGTCGAGGACCTTGCGCTGATTCTTTGCCGGGGCTTCGATGACGAACGTGGTGTCGGCGTTGCTGGTGAACGCGTTCCACTCACCGCCCAGCGCCTGCATGCGCTCCTCGAGACCGCCTTCACCGGTGGCATCGACGCCGCTGAACAGCAGGTGCTCAAGCAGGTGCGGCAGCTCTTTTTCATCGCAGTCGAAATCGTCGAGACCGACGCCCACCACCAGACGAATCGCCACATGCCCGCGCTCGGTGCCGGGTTTGAGCAACAGCTGCAAACCGTTGGGCAGCGCGTAGCCTTCGACCTGAAAGCGATCAACGGCGAAGGCGGGCAGGGAACCGAGCAACAGACAGGCGAACAACAGGCAACGCATAACAGGCTTCCATACGGCTGATTTGGAGATCCGTGTCGCTATTCAGGCCGGCATTCGCGAGCAAGCTCGCTCCCACAGGGGAATGCATTTCAAATGTGGGAGCGAGCTTGCTCGCGAAGGTCTTAAGGCTGAATCAATGTTACTGACTGACCCCAGCCCCAGACGTTCAAGGCGAATGCGTAATGTCGGCAATATCATCCGCTTCCAGCGCCCCGGTATCCGCCGTTTCCAGCACCACGTAAGCACTGCTGCAAAACAGCGAATTCAAGCGCTTCATATCCGCAATCAGCTCCAGATGCAGCGAACTGGTTTCCAGACTCTGCACGATCTTACGTTGCAAACGGCTGACATGGGCATGGGCCAGACGCCGTTCCTGTGCGCGAAAGCGACGTTTCTCGCGCAACAGCTGACGGGCGCTTTCCTTGTCGCCGCTGAGGAACACTGACAGGCCGAGGCGCAGGTTGGCGATCAGTTGCTGATGCAGCCCGGCCAGATCCTCCAGGCCCTCTTCGGAAAACGACCGACGCTGGGAGGTCTTCTGCTGCTGCACCTTGCGCAGCATGCGTTCGATCAGGTCGCTGGCCAGTTTCAGGTTGATCGCCAATTCGATGGTCTCTGCCCAGCGCCGACTGTCCTGTTCGCCGAGATCCTCGCGGGGCATTTGCGCCAGATACAGCTTGATCGCGCTGTACAGCGCTTCGACGTCATCGGTCAGTCGGCGCATTTCCTGGGTAATGGCGGTCTGCTTGCCGCGCAGCACATCGAGCATCGCGTCGAGCATGTTGTCGATCAGGTCGCCCATGCGCAGGGTCTCGCGGGCCGCGTTGGCCAGCGCCAGGCTCGGGGTGACCAGCGCCGTCGCATCGAGATGCCGCGGCTTGGCGGTGCCGTTGACCTCCGGGCGCTCCGGCAGCAGCCAGGCACACAGGCGTGCCATCGGCGCGACGCTGGGCAGCAGGATCAGGCAGCGCGCGGTGTTGTAGAGCAAGTGGAAACCAATGACCATTTCCTGCGGACTGAAATCCAGGCCGTCCATCCAGTGCACCAGCGGATCGAGCACCGGGATGATCAGCAGCAGACCGATCAGTTTGTACAGCAGGCTGCCCAGCGCCACTTGCCGCCCGGCCGCGTTCTGCATGCTGGTGCTCATGAACGCCAGCACGCCGCTGCCGATGTTGGCGCCGATCACCAGACCGATCGCCACCGGCAGGCTGATCACGCTGGCACCGGCCAGCGTCGCGGTCAGTAGCACAGCGGCGAGGCTGGAATAGGAAATCATCGCGAACAACGCACCAACCAGGGCGTCGAGGAGGATGTCGCCGGTCAGCGAAGCAAAGATCACCTTCACCCCTTGGGCGTGGGTAATCGGTGCGGCGGCCTCGACGATCAGTTGCAGCGCGAGAATGATCAGCCCCAGACCGATGCTGACCCGGCCCATCTGCCCGAGCCGCGTCTGTTTGCGCGACAGAAAGAAAATCACCCCGAGGAAAATCAGCAGCGGCGACAGCCACGACAGGTCAAAGGTCAGCACCCGCGCCATCAGCGCCGTACCGACGTCGGCGCCAAGCATGGTCGCCAGCGCCGGGGTCAGCGCCATCAAGCCCTGACCAACGAAGGAGGTGACGAGCATGGCCGTGGCGTTGCTGCTCTGCACCATCGCAGTCACGACGATGCCGGCGACGAACGCGAGCCAGCGTTTGGACATGTTCTGGCCGATCACATGGCGCAGATTGGTGCCGTACACCCGCAGGATGCCGGTTCGGACGATGTGCGTGCCCCAGATCAGCAGGGCCACGGCAGACAGCAAATTGAGCAGGGTGAGCATGCAGACCCCCTGTAGTTGCAGAGCCCCAAAGGGGCAAGTTGACGGTACCGCGCGGTTTCTACGTTTTTGATACTTAAGCTGTAGTTGGCTAAAGGACTGGGCGCCAGCATTGCACAGCTAAAGTGCGGATTGAAACAAAAGTGTCATGAAAACAGGTTCATCCACCTCATCTGAAATCACCGCGGTCCCCTGTAGGAGTGAGCCTGCTCGCGATAGGGCGACCAGCTTCAACATCGTTGCTGACTGACGGACCGCTATCGCGAGCAGGCTCACTCCTACAGGTATTACGGCTGCCCCAGATTCTTCAGTACCCCTAAACAACTGTGGGAGCGAGCCTGCCCGCGAAAGCGGTGGATCAGCCAACATTGTTGTCGACTGACACTCCGTCTTCGCGAGCAGGCTCGCTCCCACAGGGGTGTTGCGTGATTCAGGACTACCGGGTTATTGCCCCGGAACATCCTTGCGCAGTTTCACCGGATCCTGCTGCTGTTTCTTCCGGGCCATCGCGCCGCGCAGTTTGATGTTGATCGCTTCCACCGCCAGCGAGAACGCCATGGCGAAGTAGACGTAGCCTTTCGGCACATGCACATCGAACGACTCGGCGATCAGTACGGTACCGACCACCAGCAGGAACGACAGCGCCAGCATCTTCAGCGACGGGTGCTTGTCGATGAATTCGCTGATCTTGCCCGAGGCCGCCATCATCACCAGCACGGCGACGACGATTGCCGCGACCATCACCGGCACATGGGAGACCATGCCGACGGCGGTGATTACCGAGTCCAGCGAGAACACGATGTCGATGATCGCAATCTGGATGATGGTGTAGAGGAAGTTGCCGCCCTTGCCCGAAGGCTCGTCGCCTGTTTCGTCTTCGCCTTCCAGCGCGTGGTACATCTCCTGCGAGCTCTTCCACAGCAGGAACAGGCCACCGAAGAACAGGATCAGGTCGCGCCCGGAAATACCCTGGCCGAACACCACGAACAGGTCGGCGGTGAGGCGCATGACCCAGGTGATCGACAGCAGCAACAGGATCCGCGTGATCATCGCCAGGCCCAGGCCGAAGATCCGCGTGCGCTGCTGCATGTGCTTGGGCATGCGGCTGACCAGGATCGAAATCATGATGATGTTATCGATGCCCAGAACGATTTCCAGGGCGGTCAGGGTAAAGAAGGCAACCCAGATTTCGGGGTTGGTCAGCCAATCCATGTGTATTCCTTTGAGCGAGTGTTAAACCATGACGCCAGCAAGCAGCTGGCGTCATGGTGAGTGAATGCCGTTACAACGTGCTGAACAGCGGGAACGTCCCCAGCAGCAAGGCGGCCACCAGTATGCACAGGCAGACCAGCACTGCCCACTTCAGGGTGAAACGTTGGTGATCACCGAACTCGATGCCGGCCAGCGCCACCAGCAGGTAGGTCGACGGTACCAGCGGGCTGAGCAAGTGGACGGGCTGACCGACGATCGAGGCACGGGCCATTTCCACTGCGGTGATGCCGTAATGGCTGGCCGCTTCGGAGAGCACCGGCAACACGCCGTAGTAGAACGCGTCGTTCGACATGAAGAACGTGAACGGCATGCTCACCAGCGCCGTGATCACCGCCAGGTACGGGCCGAGGAAGTCCGGAATCACTGCCAGCAGACTTTTCGACATGGCGTCGACCATGCCGGTTCCGGACAGGATACCGGTGAAGATACCCGCAGCGAAAATCAGACTGACCACCGACAGCACGCTGCCGGCATGGGCCGCAACGCGGTCCTTCTGCATTTGCAGGCATGGGTAGTTGACGATCATCGCGATACTGAACGCCACCATGAACAGCACCGGCAGCGGCAGCAGGCCGGCGATCAGGGTGCACATCAGCGCCAGGGTCAGCAGGCCGTTGAACCAGATCAGCTTCGGACGGCGGGCATCGGGGAACTGCGAGACGCTGATTTCACTGTGATCAATCTCGTCGCCGATCAGGTGCAGCTCGCCCAGACGCGCACGCTCACGTTTGCCGTAGAAGTAGGCAATGATCAGGATCGCCACCACACCGGCGGCCATCGCCGGGATCATTGGTACGAAGATGTCCGACGGATCCACATGCAGCGCACTGGCGGCGCGAGCGGTCGGGCCGCCCCACGGGGTCATGTTCATCACGCCACCGGCGAGGATGATCAGACCGGCCATGATCCGCGGGCTCATGCCGATGCGGCTGTACAGCGGCAGCATGGCGGCCACGCAGATCATGTAAGTGGTCGCGCCGTCACCATCGAGGGAAACGACGAGCGCCAGCACGGCGGTACCGACCGAAACTTTCAACGGGTCGCCCTTGACCAGTTTGAGGATCTTGCGCACGGCCGGGTCGAACAGGCCGGAGTCGATCATCAGGGCGAAGTACAGAATGGCGAACATCAGCATCACGCCGGTCGGCGCAAGCTTGGTGATGCCTTCGAGCATCATCGGGCCGATCTTCGGCGCGAAACCACCGAACAGGGCGAACAGGATCGGGATGATAATCAGGGCGATCAGCGCAGACAGGCGCTTGGTCATGATCAGGAACATGAACGTGATGACCATGGCAAAGCCAAGGAAAGTCAGCATGGGATTACTCCAGGCGTAGCGCGGCTAATTGAGTGAGCGGATCGGAAGGGATCAGCGCAGAACGGGAAGCACGAGACGTACGGGCGGAGTTTCAGCGAGAAGGCGGGCTACAGAGGACATCAGAATCACCATTGTTGTTGTTAATTGGGCCTGACATGCGAGCGATCACACGCGTTGGCCAACCGGTCTGTTGCCGGTAGTGGCGGCGATCCTAATCGGGCAACCTTTCAGCTACCTTTCGCTGACGAAAGCTTCAGGCGAATGGCCAACCGGCTGTCGGATGCGGCTAGAGTCAATCATTTCGGGGACGGGAGGGCAGGGACATGGAAGAAGTGCATAGTGGTGGCCGCCACTGCGGACAGATTCGCTATCAGTTCAGCGGGCCGTTGCACGACATTGCCCACTGCCACTGCTCGATCTGCCGCAAGGTCAGCGGCGGGATCGTCACTACGTGGATCACGGTTCCGGCGGCCAGCTTCCAGTGGCTGAGCGGCACGCCATCGCGCTACGACTCGTCGAGCAGTTGCGCGCGGTATTTCTGTCCGCGTTGTGGCGCGCAGCTGGCGCTGGTGACGCAGCTCAGCCTCGAAAGCATCGATGTGACCATCGCCACGCTGGATCACCCGGAGTTGGCACCAGCCTCGCGGCATATCTGGACCGACAGCCAATTGCCCTGGCTGCATCTCGACGAGCATCTTCCGGGCGAGCCCGAAGAAACCCTTTGATCAAAAAATAGACAGATCCAGCGGCCGCATCGCGCCCATCCAGATCGCATGCTCGGTGTGATCGAGCAAGTCATCGCCGGTATCCGGGTGCAGGAACACCACCAGCCCCTTGCGATTGAGCGCCAACCACGGCAACACCTCACCGATCAGCTCCGGGCCGAAAGCCAACTGGCAGCTCCAGTCCGGGTGTGGGCCGACCGGGCGCTCATGGACGCGCCCCATCTTCAGGGGAAACAACTGCGCCGCCTGTTCACACAAGGCGCGCGCCTGATCGATGGTGTCGGCGTCGAAATAGACGTGGGCGTGATAGCCATTGATTGCGTGCATCTGAAAGCCTCTGAATCGGTTCGAACCCTCGGCGCAGGCTGCGTGTCACAGGCCATACGAGGGACAACAAAAAGGAATCAGCCATGAAAAATGCCGAAACCCCGACGGTGAAAGTGGTGCTCTATGGTGCCATGGCCAGCCTGGGCGGTGCGTTGATGGCTGAAATGCTGCGACGGCAGCACGAAGTCATCGCGATTCTCGACGATTTGAACGTACTCGCACCACGTCCGGGACTGCGCACCAAAAGCGGCGATCTGTTCGATGCCGACCGGGTCAAGCAAAGCGTAGCGGGCAGCTCGGCGGTGATCTGTCTGCTGGATGCTCCGGGGTTGCCGTTCAGCAGCGACCATGTGGAAAGGTCCGTGGTGCTCGGCCCGGTGGAACAGGTGCTGGCGGTCGATGCATTGGTCGACGGCCTGCAAGCGGCCAACGTTTCCAGGCTGTTCCTGGTGGGGAATTTTGCCGTGCTCGACGAGCCGGAGCTGGACGACGGGCTGCAACGCCACGCCGCCGAAGAAATCCGCGAGGCCCTGCAAAGCAGCCCATTGCAGTGGACGCTGGTGAATGCGCCGCACGGGGTGGCGGGGCTGACCATTGAGCATTTCAGTCAGGTAGGCGGCAATCTGGAGCCGGGGCTGGCGGAGCCGCTGGAACGGCTGAACCGGGTCGCGGTGGGGATTGCCGATGAGCTGCGGTTGAATCTGCATGTGGGGCAGCATGTGAATTTTGTCGCCGCAACTGGCTGAGCCTTCAAACCGCAATCGACGGTAACGCTACCCCGGCGAGCGATTCGGCGCTGCTGGCCTGCTCGGCCATTAACCAGTCGACAAACTGCTGAATCAACGCGCCCCGGCGTTTGCGTTGCGGCAGCACCACGTAATAACCGAGGCGCGACAACGTGGTCTCGGCGATCGGCCGACACAGCAAGCCTTGGCTCAGCAAGTTATCCACAAGGTGGCGCCAGCCGATGGCCACACCCTGACCGCCAATCGCCGCTTGAATCAACAAGGTGTAATTGTCGAAACGCAATTGGCCCGGTGCTGGCGGGGTACTGATGCCCAGTTCGCGAAACAGCCCGCTCCAGTCAAACCAGTTGCTGCTGTTTTCACCGCGCAGGTGCAGCAGCGGCAACTCCAGCAAAGCCTGGGCGGGCAAGGGCAGGGCGCGCTCCTTGAGCAATTGCGGACTGCACACCGGAAACACTTCCTCGCTGAACAGCCAATGGCTTTCGCCCTGCTTGAAACGCCCGTCGCCGAACAGGATCGCGACATCGATGTCGGTGCGCAGCATGTTGTGGCTGCGCTCGCTGGTGACCAGGCTGACATCGACGTTCGGGTTGGCTTCGTGGAAGCGGTACAGGCGTGGCATCAGCCAGTAGGCGGCGAAGGCGAAATCGGTGGCGACCTGCAATACCTCGTGTTGCTGCTGCGCACTGATCGCGCTCAATCCTGCGTCGATATTCTGCAAACCGAGCTGAACCTGCTCGAACAGGATTGCGCCGCCCTCGGTCAGTTCAATACCGCGATAGATCCGGTCAAACAGTCGTACTCCCAGCTGTTCTTCCAGACGCTTGATCTGCTGGCTGATCGCTGGCTGCGTGGTGCCCAGCTCAACCGCCGCCGCAGTAAAACTGTGATGACGCGCCGCCGCTTCGAATGCGCGCAACAGGTCGAGGGATAGATTGCCGAGGGCGTCATACATAAGCTGTGCTTATCCTAGTCATTGTCCGGCGCAGGCTTTACCGGACGGGGCGTGGACTCCATGCTCGATCGCAGCAATGTCGCATAAATATTCACTATGGAATGCCGCGATCACATGAAGCGCAAGAACATTCTTTTCATCATGGCCGATCAAATGGCCGCGCCAATGTTGCCAATCTACGGCCCGGCGACAATCAAACTGCCGAATCTTTCGCGCCTCGCCGCCCAAGGCGTGGTGTTCGATGCCGCTTACTGCAACAGCCCGCTGTGCGCACCGTCGCGTTTCACTCTGGTCAGCGGCCAGTTACCGAGCAAGATTGGCGCCTACGACAACGCCGCCGATTTCCCCGCCGATATTCCGACCTACGCCCATTACCTGCGCCGCCTCGGCTACCGCACCGCGCTGTCGGGCAAGATGCATTTCTGCGGCCCGGATCAATTGCACGGCTACGAAGAGCGCCTGACCAGCGACATCTACCCGGCCGACTACGGCTGGGCGGTGAACTGGGACGAGCCGGACGTGCGCCCGAGCTGGTATCACAACATGTCGTCGGTGCTGCAGGCCGGACCGTGCGTGCGCACCAACCAGCTCGACTTCGACGAAGAGGTGGTGTTCAAGGCCCAGCAATACCTGTTCGATCACATTCGCGAGGACGGCGATCAGCCGTTCTGCCTGACCGTTTCGATGACTCACCCACACGACCCGTACACGATTCCCAAGGCGTTCTGGGATTTGTACGACGACGGTGACATCCCGTTGCCGAGCACCCCGGATCAACATTCCCTCGATCCACACTCGCAGCGCCTGCTCAAGGTCTATGACCTGTGGGACAAGCCGCTGCCTGTGGATAAGATTCGCGATGCGCGCCGTGCGTACTTCGGCGCTTGCAGTTATATCGACGCCAACGTCGGCAAACTTCTGCAAACCCTCGAAGATACCGGGCTGATCGATGACACCATCATCGTGTTCTCCGGCGACCACGGCGACATGCTCGGCGAGAAAGGCCTCTGGTACAAAATGCACTGGTTCGAGATGGCTGCACGGGTGCCGCTGCTGATCAGTGCGCCGGGGCAGTTCGCTGCCGGCCGGGTTAGCGCGGCAGTGTCCACCGCCGACCTGTTGCCGACCTTCGTTGAACTGGCCGGCGGCACCTTGGAGCCAGGCCTGCCGCTGGATGGCCGTTCGCTGTTATCACATCTGCAAGGGCAGGGCGGGCATGACGAAGTATTCGGCGAATACATGGCCGAAGGCACCATCAGTCCACTGATGATGATCCGTCGCGGCGCCTACAAATTTATCTACAGTGAAAGCGACCCGTGCCTACTCTTCGATGTGCACAACGATCCGCGTGAACTCGAAGAACTCAGCAAATCGCCGCAACATCGCCAGCTGTTCGACGATTTTCTCGCCGAAGCGCGGGCCAAGTGGGACATCCCGGCGATTCACCGCGAGGTGCTCGGCAGCCAGCGACGCCGACGTTTTGTCGCCGACGCCCTGACCATCGGCAAGCTGAAGAGCTGGGATCACCAGCCGCTGGTGGACGCCAGTCAGCAATACATGCGCAACCACATCGACCTCGACGATCTGGAGCGCAAGGCCCGTTATCCACAACCCTGCCAAAATCAATAATGTAAGGGGAAGTCCATGCGCAAGTTATCCACAGCACTGACGATTGGCCTGCTGGCTCTGGGCAGTGCCTCGGCATTCGCCGAGCAAAGCTGCGAAACGGTGAAAATGGCCGACCCGGGCTGGAGCGACATCGCCGCGACCAACGCCATCACCGGGTTTCTGCTGGACGGCATGGGCTACAAGGCCAAGGTCGACACCCTCGCGGTGCCGATCACCTTCGGCGGTTTGAAGGACGGTCAGGTGGATGTGTTCCTCGGCAACTGGATGCCGGCGCAGCAGGGCTTCTACGACAAGTTCGTCGCCACCGGTGACGTCACGCAACTGGCGAAGAATCTCGACGGCACCGAGTTCACCCTGGCCGTCCCGGATTATGTGTGGGACGCCGGTGTGCATGACTTTGCCGACCTGAACAAATACGCCGACAAGTTCGACAAGAAGATCTACGGCATCGGCTCCGGTGCGCCAGCGAACATCTCGCTGCAGGAAATCATCAAGAAGAACGACTTCGACCTCGGCCAGTGGAAGCTGATCGAATCCAGCGAACAGGCGATGCTCGCCGAAGTGTCGCGGGCAGTGAAGAAGCAGAAATTCGTCACCTTCCTCGGCTGGACCCCGCACCCGATGAACGTGCAGCTGAAGATGCATTACCTCAAGGGCGGCGAGAAGTATTTCGGCGACACCGGCAGCGTCTACACCCTGACGCGCAAAGGCTACGCCGAGGCCTGCCCGAATGTGGGCAAGTTGCTGACCAACCTGACGTTCACCCAGGATATGGAGAACAGCATCATGGCTGAGGTGGTGAACAAGAAAGTCAGCAATGCCGATGCGGTGAAGGCATGGATCAAGGCCAATCCGGCGGTGCTGGACAAGTGGCTGGAGGGGGTGAAGACCGTGGATGGCAAGGATGCTTTGGCGGCTGTAAAGGCAAAGCTTTGACCGTGGGGTGGCTTTGAATTTTGCTCGGCTTGAGATTTTTTCCCCCTCACCCCAGCCCTCTCCCCCAGAAGGCGAGGGGGAAGGGAGCCGATCTTTATGTTGTTCAGAACCTGAGTTCGACTGGATATCTCAGGTCGGCGAACTTCCCTCTTTCACCTCGATCAGTCCCCTCTCCCTCCGGGAGAGGGTTAGGGTGAGGGCCTTTACCCTGGCACCCTGATAACCTTGAACAAAACCCGCCCGCGAGGACCCATGGCCCTGCCAAGTCGCCGTTCACTCTTTCCCTTCCTGACCTGGCTGCCCCGGCAAACCCGCGCCAGCGTCGGCCGGGATCTGGTCGTTGGCCTGAGCGGTGCGATTCTCGCGTTGCCGCAGTCGATCGCCTACGCACTGATTGCCGGCCTGCCGCCGGAATACGGCCTCTATGCGGCGATCATCCCGGTGCTGATCGCCTGCCTGTGGGGGTCGTCGTGGCATCTGATCTGCGGCCCGACTGCAGCAATTTCGATTGTGCTCTACGCCAGCGTCAGTCCCTTGGCCGTGCCGGCGTCACAGGACTACATCACGCTGATCCTGCTGCTCACCTTCCTCGCGGGGATTTTCCAGTGGCTGCTCGGCCTGCTGCGCTTCGGTGCACTGGTGAATTTCGTCTCGCATTCGGTGGTGCTCGGTTTCACCCTCGGCGCGGCGGTGGTGATCGCCATCGGCCAGTTGCCGAATCTGCTGGGGCTGGATCTGCCGGCCAAAGCCACAGCGCTGGCCAGTCTGATGGACCTGCTGCAACACCTGCGGGCTGTGGATAAACCATCACTGGTGTTGGGTGTGACCACGGTGCTGGTCGGTTTTGTCCTCAGACAACTGCTGCCGCGCTGGCCGACTCTGTTGATAACGCTGGTGCTGGGCAGCGCAGTGGTGTGGTTATGGCCGGCGATGTTCGGCCACGTGCATCTGGTCAGCGCCTTTGTCGGACGCCTGCCACCGTTCAGTGCGCTGCCGCTGGATCTCGATCTGGTGCTGCGCTTGCTGCCGAGCGCGGTGGCGGTAGGCATGCTCGGTCTGGTCACCAGCCTGTCGATTGCCCGTTCGATTGCTGCACGTTCGCAGCAGTTGCTTGATGCCAACCAGGAAGTCCGCGCACAGGGCTTGTCGAATATTGTCGGGGCGTTCTTTTCCGGATCGCTCTCCGCCGGTTCGTTCACCCGCTCAGGCCTGAGTTACGAGGCGGGTGCCTGTTCGCCGCTGGCCGGGGTGTTTTCGGCGATATGGGTCGCGCTGTTCGCGATTTTCGGCGCCGGGCTGATTTCACACATTCCGATTCCGGCGATGGCCGGAAGCATTCTGCTGATCGCCTGGGGCCTGGTGGATCATCGCGGGATTCGTTCGTTGCTGCGGGTCAGCCGTGCCGAGTTCGTGGTCATGGCGCTGACCTGCCTCGCCACGCTGCTACTGGAACTGCAGACCGCGATCTATGCCGGGGTGCTGGCGTCGCTGTTCTTCTACCTCAAGCGCACCTCGCAACCGCGAGTGCAGCATTCCCGCGAGGGTGAGGAGGACGTACTGCGAGTCGGCGGCTCGATCTTCTTCGGCGCCAGCCATTACCTGCAAGTGCGCCTGCAACGGCTGCACGGTACGCGGGTGGTGATCGAGGCGCAGCAGATCAACTTCATCGATTATTCGGGGGTGGAGATGCTGCATCAGGAGGCGCGGCGCCTGCTGCGTCAGGATCGCAGCCTGACCCTGCGCCGAGCGCGGCCGCAGGTGGTCGAGGAGTTGCGGAAGCTGGAAGGGGCGGAGAAATGTCCGATCCGGTTTGAGGATTGATCCAGGATCGGCGGTGCGGCCATTCGCGAGCAAGCCCGCTCCCACATTTGATCGCATTCCAATGTGGGAGCGGGCTTGCTCGCGAAGCTTTTAAAGGGCCAACTGGCGGCGTAGTTCGGCCAGTACCGGCGCCGTATCCGGACGCACTCCGCGCCACAGGAAAAACGCCTCGGCCGCCTGTTCAGCCAGCATCCCCAGACCATCCATCGACACTGCCGCGCCATGCTCGCTGGCCCAACGGCAGAACGCAGTCGGCTCTTTGCCGTACATCATGTCGTAGCACAGGGTCTGGCCCGGCTCGATCAGGCTCGCGGCAATCGGCGGCACGTCGCCGGTGAGGCTGGCGGAAGTGGCGTTGATGATCACGTCCACCGGCTCCTGCAACCAGTCGAAACCACTGGCCGACACCGGCCCCAGATCACAGAACAGCTCGGCCAGCAGCTCGGCTTTATCCACCGTGCGGTTGGCGATAATCACCGACGCCGGCTTCTCGGCCAGCAACGGCTCCAGCGCGCCACGCACCGCGCCGCCAGCGCCGAGCAGCAGGATGCGTTTGCCGGTCAGGCTGAAACCGGCATTCACCGTCAGGTCGCGCACCAGACCGGCGCCGTCGGTGTTGTCGCCGAGCAGCGAACCGTCGACCAGTTTGCTCAAGGTGTTCACTGCACCAGCGCGCTGCGCGCGAGCGGTCAGGCTGTTCGCCAGGCGATAGGCCTCTTCCTTGAACGGCACCGTGACGTTGGCGCCGCGACCGTCCTGGAAGAACGCCATGGCGCAGGCACTGAAGTCGTCAAGCGGCGCCAGCAGGGTGCTGTAGTCGAGGCGCTGACCGGTCTGCTCGGCGAACAGTTTGTGAATCATCGGCGACTTGCTGTGGCCGATCGGGTTACCGAAAACGACGTAACGATCCATCAGCAGTCCTCAGGCCTCGGCCAGCCAGTCGCGGTCTTGCAGGAAGTAGTCGGTCAGGCGCGCTTCTTCGCTGCCGGGTTCGGCCTTGAAGTCATAGGCCCAGCGCACTTGCGGCGGCAACGACATGAGGATCGACTCGGTACGCCCGCCCGATTGCAGGCCGAACAGGGTGCCTCGGTCGTAGACCAGGTTGAACTCGACGTAGCGGCCACGGCGGAATTCCTGGAATTCACGCTGCTGTGCGGTGAACGCATCGTTCTTGCGGCGCTGCACGATGGGCAGGTAAGCGTCGATGTAGGCATCACCGATGGCGCGCATGAAGGCGAAACTGGTGTCGAAATCCCACTCGTTCAGGTCGTCGAAAAACAGGCCGCCGATGCCACGCGGTTCGTGCCGATGCTTGATGTGGAAATAGGTGTCGCACCAGGCCTTGTAACGCGGATAGACGTCCGGCCCGAACGGCGCGCAGGCCTGTTCGGCGACGCGGTGCCAGTGGATGCAGTCTTCCTCGTTGCCGTAATACGGGGTCAGGTCGAAGCCGCCGCCGAACCACCAGACCGGCTCTTCACCTTCCTTCTCGGCGATGAAAAAGCGCACGTTGGCGTGGGACGTCGGCACATGCGGGTTGTGCGGATGAATCACCAGCGATACGCCGAGGGCTTCGAAACCGCGCCCGGCCAGCTCCGGACGATGGGCGCTGGCCGACGGCGGCAACCCGCTGCCGAACACGTGGGAAAAATTGACGCCGCCCTTTTCGATCACCGCACCGTTCTCGATCACACGGGTACGACCGCCACCACCGGCAGGCCGGGTCCAGGCGTCTTCGACGAAGCGCGTGCCGCCGTCCTCGGTTTCCAGCGCGGCGCAGATGCGGTCTTGCAGGTCGAGCAGATAGGCCTTTACGGCGTCGGTGCGGGTCGTCATGGCTTCACCTTGAATCGGGCATAACTACGCGGGCGCCCCGCAGGCAGGGGGCGGCGCAAATGGGCGCGTAGCATAACACCGCAAACCTGCGCGCCGCAGTTGACGAAGATCAAGCAGGGGAGTTGGATAGGGGGCTTACAAACGACCCAAGGAGAGCAGGCAGATGGCAAAGCGTATCCAGTTCCGCGCCCACGGCGGTCCCGAAGTGCTCGAGTTTGTTGACTACGAACCCGCCGCGCCCGGCCCGAATCAGGTGCGGGTGGCGAACAAGGCGATCGGCCTGAACTTCATCGACACCTATTTCCGCAGCGGTCTGTATGCCCCGCCAGCCTTGCCGTCCGGCCTCGGCGCTGAAGGCGCCGGCATCGTCGATGCGGTGGGCAGCGACGTCACCCGGTTCAAGGTCGGTGATCGCGTGGCATATGGCAGCGGCCCGTTGGGCGCCTACAGCCAGTTGCACTCCCTGCCCGAAGCCAATCTGGTGAAGCTGCCGGACGAAATCAGCTTCGAGACCGCAGCCGGGGTCATGCTCAAGGGCCTCACCGTGCAGTACCTGCTGCGCCAGACCTATGAACTCAAGGGTGGCGAAACCATTCTGTTCCACGCCGCTGCCGGGGGCGTCGGTTCGCTAGCCTGCCAATGGGCCAAGGCCCTAGGCGTGAAGCTGATCGGTACGGTCAGCTCCAAGGAAAAAGCCGAACTGGCCAAGGCCAACGGTGCCTGGGCAACCATTGATTACAGCCACGAAAACGTGGCACAGCGGGTGCTGGAGCTGACCGATGGCAATAAAGTCCCGGTGGTGTACGACGGCGTCGGCAAAGACACCTGGCTGACCTCGCTCGACAGTGTGTCGCCGCGTGGGCTGGTGGTGAGTTTCGGCAACGCCTCCGGTGCGGTGGACGGGGTGAATCTGGGGATTCTTTCGGCCAAGGGCTCGCTGTACGTGACCCGCCCGACCCTGGCGACCTACGCCAATAACGCCGAGAACCTGCAGCGCATGGCCGACGAGCTGTTCGAGATGATCATCAGCGGCAAGCTCAAGGTGGACATCAGCCAGCGCTATCCACTGGCTGATGCGGCGAAGGCGCAGACCGAATTGTCGGCCCGGCGTACCACCGGCTCGACCATCCTGCTGCCCTGAAAAACCTTCGACGTCTTGCCAGTCAGGGTTGCAAACCCACGGCTGGCAAGTCAGTTCGAACGCGTTCAACACCTCGACAGATGACACTCCAACGGTTTTTGCACCACGTGGCCAACCGCCGGATCAGGCGGTTGGACCGCCGCGAGAATTTGCCGCCACTCGGCTGACAGCACCCAGTAATCGCCGCGTGCGCGCTGGTCGATATGCAGGGCATTGGAGGCGATCGGCATCAGGCCGAAACGCTGGTAGAAGCGCAGTTGTTGCGATCTGCACAACGCGGTTACCCCGTTATAACCGCATTTAATGGCCCACTCGGTAGCGGCCGCCAGCAGACCGTTGAATGCGATGGGCAACTGATTGGGCGTGTACGACATCAATCGACTGAATTCGACATGGCGCGACAGCGCCACCGTGGGAGAAACGTGTTGCTGCGCCAGCGATACCCACTCGAACGGTGCCGGAGTCGCTCTCAATACCGCCAACAGTTGATCGTGCCGATACAGCAGGAAATGGGTACTGCGCGACTTTATCGCCAGTCTGGTTTCGAGCATCCGCGCCCGTGAAGTCAGCATGTAATGCTGCAACCGAAGCCGAAATTGCCGATCGATAAACCGGTCGAACTCCTGAGTATCCGCCCCAGCCTCAAGCATCACGATGCGACAACCCTCATGGTGACTCTTCAACGTCACCTGAAGCGCCTGCAGGTAATCCGTGAGTTGCAAATTGGTAGTGTCCATTCTTTCTCCGCAGACCTTAACTTATCGAAGTGTTTCGAGTGCAGGGAAAGGATGGTTGCTTTTGCCGATTCCGCCACGCCAGAAAGTCTGATAATCAAGTGGGAAAAGCCAATGAATCTGGGGACTTGGCGACTTTTCCGACAGAGAAACTGGCGTCATTGCAGGATAAATCGCAGGCACGCGTAGTCCTCCTCACCATCAAGGCGAGGAAGACTCACGGTAAAGGTTTTCGACGCAGGATCAGTCGGGGCGAATGACCTTGCCGGTTGCCAGATCGCGAATCACGCTGGGGTTCTTGCGCCCGCCCAGTTGCCCGCCAAGGATCAGGTCGATCTGCCCACGGAAATACTGCTCGACGCGCAACCGCGTGCGCGCCGCCGGCCGCCCCTGCGGGTTGGCCGAGGTGGAAATCAGCGGCCCGACCATCGAGCACAGATCCCGCACCTGCGGGTGATCGCTGACCCGCAGCGCCACCGTGTCATGCACACCCGTCACCCATTCCGGCAACAGGTTCTGATGCGGCACCAGCCAGGTGTTCGGCCCCGGCCAGGTGCTGGCCATACGGTCGAGCCACTCTTGCGGGAAGTCTTCGAACAGGAAGTCGAACTGGCGGATGTTGTCGGCGACCAGGATCAGGCCCTTGTCCACCGAACGGTTCTTGATCGCCAGTAGCCGATCCACTGCCTCTTCGTTCCACGGGTCGCAACCCAGCCCCCAGACGGCTTCGGTTGGATAGGCAATCACCGCCCCGGCGCGAATCTCTCGTGCGGCTTGTTGCACACGCCAACTGTTGACCATGAAAAAACTCTCCGAAAACAGGTTTTGCGCAGTTTACCGATCTTCCCTGTAAAACCTAGCGTGTCCTCGCCAGCCAGCGACCGTTTTCACACACTGCGCGGCCGTCCATTTCCAGCTCGGTGAGCGCCGCGAGGACTTTGGGCAACGCCCAGCCGCTGCTTTCGACCAAGGCTTCGCTGGTGTGCGGCGCGGCGTGCAGCAGATCAAGCAAGGGATGCGCGGAATCCGGCGGGTCTGTGGATAACGGCAAATGCTGCCAGCCGCGCAGGGCTTCGAGAATGTGTTCGATGGTTTCCACCAGCACCGCGCCGTCGCGGATCAACTGATGGCAGCCGCGCGCACCGGGGTGATGGATCGAGCCGGGAATCGCATACACCTCGCGGCCCTGTTCCGCCGCCAGCCGGGCAGTGATCAGCGAACCGCTGGCGACACTCGCCTCGACCACCAGCACACCGAGGGACAAACCGCTGATGATCCGGTTGCGCCTGGGGAAGTTGCTCGCCGTTGGCCCGGCGTCCAGTGGAAACTCAGAAACCACTGCGCTGCCCGAGGCAATCATCGCGTCGGCCAGTCGACGATTGCGCTGTGGATAAAACTTTTCCAGGCCGGTGCCGAGTACACCGACGGTTTGCCCGCCGACGTCCAGAGCCGCTTGATGCGCAGCCGCATCGATACCCAGCGCCAAGCCACTGGTGATGACAAAACCGGCCCCGGCGAGGCTGCGGGAAAATGCGGCGGCGGTATCCATTCCCGGGCGCGACGCGCTGCGACTGCCGACCATCGCCAGTTGCGGTTTTTCCAGAATCAGCGGATCACCGGCGACGAACAACAACGGTGGCGGGTCAGGGATCTGCGCCAGCAGCGCCGGATAATCCGCCTGGTCCAACATCAATAGATGCTGGCCGGGCCGCTCTAGCCAGCGCAATGCATGGCTGGCGCCGTCGCGCACTTGCGGGCTGCGCCGGGCCTCGGCCGACGCCGCCGGCAACCCCAGCGCACGCCAGGCACTGGCCGGCGCGCTCAGGGCTTTTGACGCCGAGCCGAAGGCTTCAAGCAGTTTGGCAAAACGTTTCGGACCGATTTCCGGCAAGCGGTGCAGGCGCAAACGCGCTTCCAGTTCCGCAGGGGAAACCGGCGTACAGGCAGACAGCATCGTGGATCATCCTTGATCGTTATAAGTCCCGAACCATTCGGAACAAGCTGTGGATAACTCTGTTGGTAACTTGTTAAGCCTGCTAAGGATTTCTCACCTTGTCGAGCACCGCCAGCGAGCGCGATGCGTTGAGTACGAGGCCGTAACTGAGCTTGTCGTAGGTACGGAACACCATCAGCAGACCGGCCCGTTCATCGGGAATTTTCAGCGGCTGGCCGGTGATCCGGTCGCGCACGGTTTCCCCGGTTTTCATCACCACCAGCACATTGCCTTCGGCCAGACCGTCGCGCTTGCCTTTGTTCAGGGTGACCACGTCCATCACGCCGATCTGCGTGACGCCGCGCGGCACGTCGATGATCAGGCCGTTGATGTTGGTGCTCGGGGCGCTGGGCATGAAAGTCGAATTGATCGAGCGCTCTTCGCCGCTGAACAGACGATCGCCCAGACGTACTTCCTGGGTGGTGCGTTGCAGGGCGAGGGTGGCGACGTCGCCTTCGGTGGCGACGATTTCACCGCCACCGATATCGTCGGCGTTGATCCCGAGGAACTCCTTGGTCTGCGGGTCGGTGTAGACCTTGCCCTGGCGGAAGATGCCGTACACCGGTTGATTCGGATCGAAGTGGCCCCGGGCGAAGATCCGGTCGCCAGTGCCACTCAACACGCGCTCGGCATCGCCGGCGACGATATACGGCGCCTTGTCGAAGTCCTCGACCTTGTCGACGATGCGGTTGCTCAGCAGGAAACTGTTGATTGATTTCAGCGGAATGCTCGGAATCGCCTCGGCCACCGGGCTGGTGCGGATGCGTGGCGACAGCTTGATGGTGCCCCGTGACTCGCCGCGATTGAGGGTCAGCTGCGGCTGGCCGTTGACGTAACGGAGCGTCAGCGTGTCGCCGGGGTAGATCAGGTTGGGGTTTTCGATCTGCGGATTGGCCCGCCACAGCTGTGGCCATTGCCAGGGCTCGCGCAGGTATTTGCCGGAAATGTCCCAGAGGGTGTCTCCCGAAACCACCGTGTATTGCTGTGGAAAACCATCCCTGAGTTGCACTTGCCCTTGCGCAGCCGCGGCCGAAGCCAGAAGCAGCAGGGCGAGTAGTGTTTTCCTCATGCAGCGAATCCCTTTATCATGTGCGTTCGCGTGAACCGTCAGAGCCCCCGTGGCTCGCTACTGCAAATTGCATTAGCTACGCTTCACAACGGTAGCCTGCATCTTCGGACCTGCCAGGCCATCGACCCGACTTTACTCAATACGTGCAGCAATCAGCCTATGGCCATTTTAAACATCCTCGAATTCCCGGACCCGCGTCTGCGTACTATCGCCAAGCCTGTGGCTGTAGTGGACGACGAAGTGCGTCAGTTGGTCGATGACATGTTTGAAACAATGTATGAAGCGCCGGGCATCGGCCTCGCCGCGACCCAGGTCAACGTGCACAAACGTATCGTCGTGATGGACCTTTCCGAAGACCGCACCGAACCCCGGGTGTTCATCAACCCCGAGTTCGAATCGCTGACCGACGAGATGGATCAGTACCAGGAAGGCTGCCTGTCGGTGCCGGGTTTCTACGAAAACGTCGACCGCCCGCAGAAGGTCAAAATCAAGGCGCTGGACCGCGATGGCCAGCCTTACGAACTGATCGCCGAAGGCCTGCTCGCGGTGTGCATCCAGCACGAATGCGACCACCTCAACGGCAAGTTGTTCGTCGATTACCTGTCCACGCTCAAACGCGACCGGATCAAGAAGAAACTGGAAAAGCTGCACCGCCAGAACGCTTGATGCCCCTCTTCAAAGGCTTGCTGCGGCAAGCCTTTTTCTTTTTGTGAGACTCCCTTCATGACTGAGCCAATGCGCATCGTTTTTGCCGGCACCCCGGAATTCGCCGCCGAGCACCTCAAGGCCCTGCTGAACAGCCCTTACGAGATCGTCGCGGTCTACACCCAACCGGATCGTCCGGCCGGTCGCGGGCAAAAACTGATGCCGAGCCCGGTCAAACAGTTGGCCCTGGAAAATAATATCCAGGTGTTGCAGCCGCCGACCCTGCGCAACGCCGATGCTCAAGCCGAGCTCGCCGCGCTGAAACCGGACTTGATGGTGGTGGTCGCCTACGGCCTGATCCTGCCGCAAGCGGTGCTGGATATTCCGCGTCTGGGCTGCATCAACAGCCACGCCTCGCTGCTGCCACGCTGGCGCGGTGCGGCGCCGATCCAGCGCGCCGTGGAACACGGTGATGCCGAAAGCGGCGTGACCGTGATGCGCATGGAAGCCGGCCTCGACACCGGGCCGATGCTGCTCAAGGTCGTGACCCCGATCAGCGCCGACGACACGGGCGGCACGCTGCACGACCGCCTCGCCGAAATGGGCCCGCCCGCCGTGGTTCAGGCAATTGCCGGCCTGGCCGCTGGAACCCTCGAAGGCGAAGTGCAGAACGACGAGCTCGCCACCTACGCCCACAAACTGAACAAGGACGAAGCGCGCCTCGACTGGAGCCGTCCGGCGGTTGAGCTGGAACGTCTGGTGCGTGCTTTCAATCCATGGCCGATTACCCACAGCACCCTCAATGGCGAAGCATTGAAAGTACTGGCCGCGACCCTGGCTGACGGCAAAGGCGCGCCGGGTGAAATCCTCAGCGCCAGCAAGGACGGCCTGATCGTCGCCTGCGGTGAACAGGCGCTGTGCCTGACCCGTCTGCAACTGCCCGGCGGCAAGGCGCTGAACTTCAGCGACCTGTTCAACAGCCGTCGCGAGAAATTTGCCGTCGGCACCGTGCTCGGCGCCGTGGTGGACGCGCAATGAACCCGCGTCTGGCCGCCGCCAAGGCACTCGCAGCCGTGCTCAGCGGCAAGGCTTCGCTGAACAGCTCCCTGCCGGCGCAACTGGACAAGGTCGAGGACCGTGATCGCGGTTTCACCCAGGATCTGGCGTTCGGCACCGCGCGCTGGCAGCCACGGCTGTCGGCGCTGGCGGAAAAACTTTTGCAGAAACCGTTCAAGGCTGCCGACGCCGATGTCGAGGCATTGCTGCTGGTCGGTCTCTATCAACTGCTCTACACCCGCGTGCCGCCGCACGCGGCCATCGGCGAAACCGTCGGTTGCGCGGACAAGCTGAAAAAGCCGTGGGCCAAGGGTTTGCTCAACGCCGTGCTGCGCAATGCCCAGCGCGAAAGCGAGACGATTTTCGCCGAGCTGGAGCGCGATCCGGTGGTGCGCACCGCCCACCCGCGCTGGCTGCAGAAATCCCTGAAAGCCTTCTGGCCGGAACAATGGGAAGCGATCTGCGCGGCGAATAACGCGCACCCGCCGATGATCCTGCGGGTCAACCGCCGGCATCACGGCCGCGATGCCTACCTTGGCTTGCTCAGCGACGCCGGCATCGCTGCCACGCCGTGTGTTTACAGCCGCGACGGCATCGTCCTTGAAGCCGCCGCCGACGTGCGCAGCCTGCCGGGTTTTGCCGAAGGCTGGATCAGCGTGCAGGACGAAGCCGCGCAACTGGCCGCCGATCTGCTCGATCTGGCGCCGGGTCAGCGCGTGCTCGATGCGTGTTGCGCGCCGGGCGGCAAGACCTGTCATATCCTCGAAGCCGAACCGGCGCTGGCCGGCGTGGTGGCGGTGGATCTGGAAGCCAAGCGTCTGGTGCGCGTAAAGGAAAACCTTGAGCGGCTGGGGCTGAGCGCCGAACTGATCGCTGCCGACGGTCGCGATACCGCCGCGTGGTGGGACGGCAAGCCGTTCCAGCGCATCCTGCTCGACGCGCCATGCTCGGCCACCGGCGTGATCCGCCGCCATCCGGACATCAAGCTGACCCGTCAGGCCGACGACATCGCCGCCCTCGCGCTGCTGCAAGGCGAGCTCCTCGACGCCCTGTGGAAAACCCTCGAAGTCGGCGGCATCCTGCTCTACGCCACTTGCTCGACCTTGCCGACCGAGAACACCGAAGTCATTGCCGCGTTCCTTGAGCGTACGCCCGGTGCCCGCGAACTGGATCTGGCCACCACGGCCGGGATCAAACAGCCCCATGGTCGCCAATTGCTGGCCCAGCAGGGCGGGCATGACGGGTTCTACTACGCCAAGCTGATCAAGATCGCTGCCGCGCGCGGCTAAACGGATTCAACGGAGTGACTGGATGAAAATCATCATCCTCGGTGCGGGGCAGGTCGGCGGTTCGCTGGCTGAACACTTGGCGAGCGAAGCCAACGACATCACCGTGGTCGACACCGACGGCGAGCGCCTGCGCGACCTCGGCGACCGCCTCGACATCCGCACCATTCAGGGCCGCGGCTCGCTGCCGTCGGTGTTGCGCCAGGCCGGCGCCGACGATGCCGACATGCTGGTGGCGGTGACCAACAGCGACGAGACCAACATGGTCGCCTGCCAGGTCGCGCACACGCTGTTCCACACCCCGACCAAAATCGCCCGGGTGCGCGAAGCGTCCTACCTCAATCGCGAAGAACAGCTGTTCCAGAACGAAGCGATTCCGGTCGACGTGCTGATCAGCCCCGAGCAGGTGGTGACCAACTACATCAAGCGTCTGATCCAGCATCCGGGCGCGCTGCAAGTGATCGACTTCGCCGAAGGCCAGGCGCAACTGGTGGCGGTGCGCGCCTATTACGGCGGGCCGCTGGTGGGTCAGCAATTGCGCCAGTTGCGCGAGCACATGCCGAATGTCGAGACGCGTGTCGCGGCGATTTTCCGCCGCGACCGGCCGATCCTGCCGCAAGGCGATACGGTGATCGAGGCCGATGACGAAGTCTTCTTCATCGCCGCCCGTGAGAATATTCGCGCGGTGATGAGCGAAATGCGCCGTCTCGACGAAACCTACAAGCGCATCGTGATTGCCGGTGGCGGGCAGATCGGCGAGCGCCTGGCCGAGGCCATCGAAAGCCGCTACCAGGTGAAGATCATCGAGATGAACCCGGCCCGCTGCCGCTATCTCTCCGACACCCTCGACAGCACCGTGGTGCTGCAGGGCAGCGCCTCGGACCGTGATCTGCTGCTGGAAGAGAACATCGCCGACGCCGACATCTTCCTCGCGCTGACCAACGATGACGAAGCCAACATCATGTCGTCGCTGTTGGCCAAACGGCTGGGGGCGAAGAAGGTGATGACGATCATCAACAACCCGGCTTACGTCGATCTGATCCAGGGCGGCGACATCGACATCGCCATCAGCCCGCAACTGGCGACCATCGGCACCTTGCTGGCCCACGTACGCCGTGGCGATATCGTCAGCGTGCACTCATTGCGCCGGGGCGCGGCGGAGGCCATCGAGGCGATTGCCCACGGCGATGCGAAGTCGAGCAAGGTCATCGGCCGGCCGATCGAGAAAATCGGCCTGCCACCGGGCAGCACGATTGGCGCGATCATCCGCAACGAAGAAGTGATCATCGCCCACGACGACACGGTGATCGAAACCGGCGACCATGTGATTCTGTTCCTTGTGGATAAAAAGCATATTCGCGATGTGGAGAAGCTGTTTCATGTGGGGCTCAGCTTCTTCTGATCCAGAAATATCGTCGGTTGTAATGGCCTCTTCGCGAGCAAGCCCGCTCCCACATTTGGAATGCATTCCCCTGTGGGAGCGGGCTTGCTCGCGAAAGCGGTGTAACTGACACCGATCAACACCTGACACTCCACAGAAAAGGACTCCGCCCATGCTCGAATCCCTGGAAAAAATGCTCGCCAAGGGTGTGGATAACTCATTGCTGCGCTTCGGCCTGGGCAAGGGTTATCTGGATCTGGGGGAGAACGCCAAAGCCGCCGAGCATTTCCAGCGCTGTGTCGGTTTCGACCCGAAGTACTCGGCGGCGTGGAAGCTATTGGGCAAGGCGCAACTTGCACTGGGCGATCACGCGGCCGCGCGGCAGGCGTGGGAACAAGGTCTGGAAACCGCCCGCGCCCATGGCGACAAGCAGGCCGAGAAGGAAATGACGGTGTTTCTGAAGAAGCTCGACCGCCAGGCGCAATAAGTTAGAGATAACGCAGGCCGATGCCCTCGGCATCCACCGTCACCACTTCCATTCGCACCCGCGGCGCGCCTGTGGGCAAATCCTGCACCTGGCCATAAACCACCGCACCCTTGGGCAATGACGCCAGACGCGGATGCTGCACATACACGCCGGTGGCCGACAGATTGCGCGTCTGCCCCAGGCATTCGCCGAAGCTGTCGTGGGTGATCTTGATGCGGAAGGATTTGCGTTGTTCGGACATCTTTATGCGCCCTTGAATGAACGGGTTGTGGATAACCTCAAGCAAGATCAAAAGATCACAGCCTTCGGCGTTCCTACAGGTTATCCACAGAGTGTGCCAACTTGCTCAGTACCAGCGCGCTTCGCCCGGTGGGCGTTTCTTGAAGCGCTTCATGCTCCACATGTATTGGCTTGGATACGCGGCAACGTAGCGTTCAACGACTTTGCTCATCGCTGCGCAGGATTCCTCGGTATCGGTGCTGTACATGGCCTCGGGTGCCGCTTCGAGGATCACTTTGTAGCCAGAGCCGTCCGGCAGGCGCAGGGCATGCAGGAACACGCCGACCGCTTTGCCGCCCGCGAGCATGTTCGGCACGAATTTGCTGGTCAATGCCTGGGTGGCGAAGAACGGCACGAAGATCCCTGCGGATTCGGCCGGTTCCGGGTCAGCGGGAATGCCCACTGCACCACCTTTGCGCACTTCCTTGATGACGCTGAGGATGCCTTCCTTGGTGGAGGCAGCGACCTTGTTGCCCAGCTGCACGCGTTGCTTGCGCAGTAATTCATCCACAGCCTTGAGCTTTGGCGGGCGGTAGAAAATGATCGGTTTGCACTGGCTGCAATAGAAGTGGTTCAGCACTTCCCAGTTGCCCAGGTGGCTGGTGATGCCGACCACGCCTTTGCCCGAGGCCAGCGCCTCCTTGAGGATGTCGAGGCCTTCGACTTCGCGCACCAGATCGATGGAACGCTGGGCCGGCCAGATCCAGGCGCAGGCGCTTTCGGTGAGGGATTTACCGATGTCTTTCAGGCTCTGGCCGACCAGGCGCTCACGTTCGGCCGGGTCCATCTGTGGAAAACATTTGGCGAGGTTGATCCGCACCACGTCGCGGGAACGGTTGGGGGTTTTCCACATGATCCAGCCGATCGCCGAACCCACGGCCTGCACGGCCCGCCATGGCAGCAGGGCAAACAGCCGCAGAGCGCCTACCAGCAAGGCGCCTTTAAACTTTTCCACAGGTCACTCCTGATTTTGTGCTGTGCGCGAGGCGGCCATTCTAACCGCCGTTGACCAGCTGCGCGTAGCGGTCACAGTCCTGAGTGTGATCCATGACCATGCCCGAAGCCTGCATCAGTGCGTAGCAAATGGTTGGGCCAACGAAGGTGAAGCCGGCCTTTTTCAGGGCTTTGCTCATCGCCAGCGCTTCGGGGGTGATCGCCGGGACTTCGCTGCGATCCTTGAAATGATTGATGATTGGTCGGCCGCCGACGAACGACCAGAGGAAGGCCTCCGGGTCCTCCAGCGCCAGCCAGGCCTGGGCATTGCGTCGGGCGGCATTGAGTTTGAGGCGGTTGCGGATGATCCCCGGATCGAGCATCAGTTCATCGATTTCGGCGTCGCTCATCTGCGCCACGCGCTGCACGTCGAAGCCGTACAACACCTCGCGGTAGCGCTCGCGTTTGCGCAGCACGGTGATCCACGACAGCCCGGCCTGGAACCCTTCGAGCAAAAGCAACTCGAACAAACCCTGCGCATCGCGTAGCGGCGTGCCCCACTCCTGATCGTGATAAGCCATGTACAGCGGATCTTCGGTACACCAAAAGCAGCGTGGCATAAGGCTCCAGGGGGTGGAGGTGCGACTGAATCGGGTATACTCCCGCTCTTTAAATCGCAGCCCAAGAAACAGGTGAATTTCGTGAGCCAGCCTACGCCAGCCGTGCGTACCTTCCAAGACTTGATCCTCGCGCTCCAGCAATACTGGGCCGAGCAAGGTTGTGTGGTACTTCAGCCCTACGATATGGAAGTAGGCGCCGGCACTTTCCACACCGCGACCTTCCTGCGCGCCATCGGCCCGGAAACCTGGAACGCCGCGTACGTGCAGCCAAGCCGCCGTCCGACTGACGGCCGCTACGGGGAAAACCCGAACCGTCTGCAGCACTACTATCAGTTCCAGGTCGTGCTGAAGCCGAACCCGGACAACTTCCAGGAACTGTACCTGGGCTCGCTCAAGCATGTCGGCCTGGACCCGCTGGTCCACGACATCCGCTTCGTCGAAGACAATTGGGAATCGCCGACCCTCGGCGCCTGGGGTCTGGGCTGGGAAGTCTGGCTCAACGGCATGGAAGTGACCCAGTTCACTTACTTCCAGCAGGCCGGCGGCATCGAGTGCTACCCGGTCACCGGTGAAATCACCTACGGTCTCGAGCGTCTGGCCATGTACCTGCAGGGCGTGGACTCGGTCTACGACCTGGTCTGGGCTGACGGCCCGTTCGGCAAGGTCACCTACGGCGACGTGTTCCACCAGAACGAAGTGGAGCAGTCCACCTACAACTTCGAACACGCCAACGTCGACAAACTGTTCGAACTGTTCGATTTCTATGAAAGCGAAGCCAAGCGCCTGATCGAGCTCGACCAGCCGCTGCCGTTGCCAAGCTACGAAATGGTCCTGAAGGCCTCGCACACCTTCAACCTGCTGGACGCGCGTCGGGCGATCTCGGTGACCGCGCGTCAGCAATACATCCTGCGCGTACGCACCCTGGCGCGTTCCGTTGCGCAAGCCTACCTGCTGGCTCGCGCCAAGCTGGGCTTCCCGATGGCGACCCCGGACCTGCGTGATGAAGTACTGGCCAAGCTGGAGGCTGCACAATGAGTGCGCAAGATTTTCTGGTTGAACTGGGCACCGAAGAACTGCCGCCAAAAGCCCTGAACACCCTGGCTGAAGCGTTCCTCGCCGGTATCGACAAGGGCCTGCAAGCTGCCGGCCTGAGCTACGAAAGCAAAACGGTCTACGCCGCACCGCGTCGTCTGGCGGTGCTGATCACGGCGCTGGCGACCCAGCAACCGGATCGCAGCATCAACCTGGATGGCCCGCCACGTCAGGCCGCCTTCGACGCTGAAGGCAACCCGACTCAGGCAGCCCTGGGCTTCGCCAAGAAGTGCGGCGTCGAGCTGAGCGAAATCGACCAGAGCGGCCCGAAACTGCGTTACAGCCAGAACATCGCCGGCAAGCCAACCGCAAGCCTGCTGCCGACCATCGTCGAAGATTCGCTGAACGACCTGCCGATCCCGAAACGCATGCGTTGGGGTGCGCGCAAGGAAGAGTTCGTGCGTCCGACCCAGTGGCTGGTGATGCTGCTCGGTGACCAGGTCATCGACTGCACCATCCTCGCGCAGAAGGCTGGCCGCGACTCCCGTGGTCACCGTTTCCACCACCCGGAAAGCGTGCGCATCGGTTCGCCGTCGAGCTACCTGGCCGACCTGCGTGCCGCCTACGTGCTGGCCGATGCCAACGAGCGTCGCGAGATCATCAGCAAGCGCACCGAAGAACTGGCGACCCGTCAGGAAGGCACCGCGATCGTGCCGCCGGCGCTGCTCGATGAAGTGACCGCGCTGGTCGAATGGCCGGTGCCGCTGGTGTGCTCGTTCGAGGAACGCTTCCTCGACGTGCCGCAGGAAGCGCTGATCACCACCATGCAGGACAACCAGAAGTACTTCTGCCTGCTGGATGCCGACGGCAAGTTGCTGCCACGGTTCATCACCGTCGCCAACATCGAAAGCAAAGATCCACAGCAGATCATCGCCGGTAACGAGAAAGTGGTTCGCCCACGCCTGACCGACGCCGAGTTCTTCTTCAAGCAAGACAAGAAGCAAAAGCTCGAAGCCTTCAATGATCGCCTGAAGAACGTGGTGTTCCAGGAAAAACTCGGCAGCGTCTACGACAAGGCCGAGCGCGTTTCGAAACTCGCGGCCTACATCGCCGCGCGGATTGGCGGCAACGCTTCCTGGGCGGCCCGTGCCGGCCTGCTGTCGAAGTGCGACCTGGCCACCGAAATGGTCGGCGAGTTCCCGGAGATGCAAGGTGTCGCCGGTTACTACTACGCGCTCAATGACGGCGAGCCGGAAGACGTCGCGCTGGCGCTGAACGAGCAGTACATGCCACGCGGTGCCGGTGCTGAACTGCCGGCGACCTTGACCGGTGCCGCTGTCGCGATCGCCGACAAGCTCGACACCCTGGTCGGCATCTTCGGTATCGGCATGCTGCCGACCGGCAGCAAAGACCCGTATGCCCTGCGCCGTGCGGCCCTCGGCGTGCTGCGCATCCTGATCGAGAAACAACTGGATCTGGACCTGAACGACGCCGTGGCTTTCGCCGTGGCTGCGTTCGGTACCAAGGTCAAGGCTGCCGGTCTGAACGACGCGGTGCTGGAATTCATCTTCGACCGTCTGCGTGCGCGTTACGAAGACGAGGGCGTCGATGTCGCCACTTACCTGTCGGTACGTGCCCTGAAGCCGGGTTCGGCGCTGGACTTCGACCAGCGTGTGCAAGCGGTTCAGGCCTTCCGCAAACTGCCGGAAGCGGCAGCGCTGGCGGCGGTCAACAAGCGTGTATCGAACCTGTTGAGCAAGGTTGAAGGCTCGGTGCCGACCGTGGTCGAGGCCAAGTACTTCGACAACGCCAACGAGTTCTCGCTGTACTCGGCGATCCAGCAAGCGGATCAGGCGGTGCAGCCAATGGCCGCAGCGCGTCAGTACAACGAATCGCTGGCGCGTCTGGCGGCATTGCGTGAGCCGGTGGATGCGTTCTTCGACGCGGTGATGGTCAATGCCGAAGACGCCAAGGTCCGGGCCAACCGCTACGCGCTGCTCGCGCGTCTGCGTGGTCTGTTCCTCGGGGTTGCCGACATTTCGCTGCTGGGTTGAGGGATTGCTGTTGAAACTGCTGATTCTCGATCGGGACGGAGTGATCAATTACGACTCCGACGCTTACATCAAGTCGGTGGAGGAGTGGATTCCACTGCCCGGCTCGATCGAGGCGATTGCGCAGTTGAGCAAGGCCGGCTGGACGGTGGCGGTCGCCACCAACCAGTCGGGCATTGCTCGCGGCTATTACGACCTTGCCACCCTCGACGCCATGCACACGCGCCTGCGCACGCTCGTGGCAGAGCAGGGCGGTGAAGTCGGGCTGATCGTGTACTGCCCGCATGGTCCGGACGAGGGTTGCGATTGCCGCAAGCCGAAGCCGGGGATGTTGCAAACCATCGCGGCGCATTACAACGTGGCGCTGACGAATGTCTGGTTCGTCGGCGACAGCCTTGGTGACCTGGAGGCCGCCAAAGCCGTCGATTCACAGCCCGTTTTGGTAAAGACCGGGAAAGGCGAAAAAACTCTGGGCAAGACCCTTCCGGTCGGCACCCTGATTTTTGACGATCTGGCGGCGATTGCCGCAGAACTTATCCACAACTAGAGTGCTTCTGAAGTTCCTGACCAGGGATTGATCGGGAGTGCGCTTGAACAGTCGGGCATTGCCCGTAACGGTAAACGTCGCCATGTCGATACTGCAGGCCATCAGAATTTTTCTCTTTTACCTGCTGCTGGGCACCACTGCCTTGCTGTGGTGCAGCCTGAGCTTTTTTATCGCGCCCTTTCTGCCGTTCAAGGCGCGCTATCGCTTCATCAACGTGTACTGGTGCCGTTGTGCCTTGTGGTTGACCAAGGTGTTTCTCGGCATTCGTTACGAGATCAAAGGCGCGGAAAACGTGCCGGACCGGCCCTGCGTGATTCAGTCGAACCACCAGAGCACTTGGGAGACGTTCTTTCTCTCTGCTTATTTCTCGCCCTTGAGCCAGGTGCTCAAGCGTGAATTGCTCTACGTACCGTTCTTCGGTTGGGCCATGGCCATGCTGCGGCCGATCGCGATTGACCGCGACAACCCGAAAGCGGCGCTCAAACAAGTCGCGGCCAAGGGCGATGAACTGCTCAAGGACAACGTCTGGGTCTTGATCTTCCCTGAAGGCACCCGGGTTCCCTACGGCACTGTCGGCAAGTTCTCGCGCAGTGGCAGCGCGTTGGCGGTAAATGCGGCGCTTCCGGTGCTGCCGATTGCACACAATGCCGGCAAGTTCTGGCCGAAAATCGGCTGGGGCAAGACGTCGGGTGTGATCACCGTGGTCATCGGCGAGCCGATGTATGCCGAAGGCACTGGTCCGCGCGCCATCGCCGAGCTGAACGACCGGGTACAGGCCTGGAACGAACAGACCCAGCGCGAAATGGGTTCGCTGCCACCAGCACCGCAGGCGCCTGCCGCGAATGATCAGGTGGCTGTCTGAGATTTTGTGGATAACCTGTGTACGGTTTTGTTGAAAAAGCCTGAATATTGAAAGTAACCAATTGATTTACTTATATATTTCTCAAGCTCATAAAACACCGTAAAAGGTGCATAAGTTTTTTTCGGAAGTAAAAAAACCGGCTGATATAGCCGGTTTTTTTGTGCCTGTTCACTCGCAGATAAGCGGTAACTGCAGCCGGAACGTGGTGCCTTGATCGACGATACTGTGGCACTCGATGTTACCGCCATGATGGTCGACTACTGCCTTGACCATCGACAGCCCCAACCCGACGCCATCAATCCCCTGCGCCGACGAAAAGCGCCGGTACTGGGTGAACAGATCCGGCAGCTCCTCGGCGGCAATGCCTTTGCCCTGATCGGTCAATTCACAGCATAGCCACTCACCCTGGCAACTGACGTTCAACTTGATCGTGGTACCGACCGGGCTGTACTTGATGGCGTTCTCCAGCAGGTTGAACAAGGCGCGGGTCAGCAGGCCCTGGTCAGCGTTGATCAGACGCTCCTGGGATTGTTCGTCCATCGTGTGCAGCAGTTTGATGCTTTTCTGCTGAGCAATGGGCAGCGCCTGATCCAGTACGTCCAGCACCAGCATCGCGAACAGACTGGGCTGGAACTGATAAGCCTCGGACTCGGCTCGCGCCAGCAGAACAAAACCGTCAGTCAGATCGAGCGCCCGGCGTACCTGGCGCTCGATCTGCTCGAACAGCGGTGAATCCGCGCCGGCTTGATGGCGATGTACATCGAGCAGGGCCAAAATCGCCGAATGCGGGGCGCGCAGATCGTGGGAAAGGAACCGCAGCAAGACCCCACGCTGTTCTTCTGCGGCGCGTTCGGCGCTCAGATCGGTGAGGCTCAGCAGCCAGCCGATGGGAGTATCGCCATCCACCGGCAGCAAAGCCGCCCGTTCCAGACGCAAACTGCGTTCCTTGTGATCGCGAAACTCCAGCAGCGTCAGGTCCGACAGCGCCGGGCGTGGTTCTGTGGACAATTCCGGATAACCGAGGCGGGCCAGTTGCTCGAGAACATAGTCACCGACCAGCGGGTCATCGAACAATACCCGGGCCTTGCGGTTTCCCAGCAGAATCTGCCCCTTGGGATCGCTGATCAGCGTCGCCACCGGCAGGTATTCCAGACCGTCGGCAATGAAACGCCGGGTATCGCGGGTGCGGCTCATGGCTTGCTCCAGTGCCATGATCTGGCCCTGCAGCTGATCAGCGCTGGTGAATTGCGCACGGCGCCGCTCGGGAAATACTTTCGGCTCGCGGTCCAGTCGGGCCAGCTCCCAGCCAAAATACGTCAGCACCACACTCAGGCGCCGCCAGTTCCAGATCAGGTAGCCGAACAACATGCCCAGCGCCGCTGGAGTCGGTGACCACCAGTGTCGAACTTCCGCCAGCCCGGCGCTAGCCAGCAGCACACAAGCCACACCGCACGATGTCACCCAGATCGCCCAGCGCGGGCGCCACAGCAGCAATCCGAGTACGCAGGCTACCAGCCCTACCGAAAGCAACGCGCTCCACATCGGTACCACGTCGTGCAGATTGATCTGCGCGCGATACGACAACAAGGCAGTCAGCGGCAACAGCACTAGACTTATCCACAACCACTCACGCACCAGCCGTCGAAACAGACGCTGGACCTGACTTGGCTCGCGGCTTTCACGCCGACGCGGGCTATTCATGACAAACAGGGCAGGGGACAGTGAATGGTTTCATGGGCCACAGGTCTGAGGATGTAGATCCGAAGAATCATAGCGGACGTCGACCGATGGTGGACTGCTTACTTTTACCGCACAGGCCGAGCCTTCAGGGTTGCCGGCCACTGCTCAAGCAACAAGGAACCCACGCGTATGCGCGTTGCGATACTGGACGATGAACCCGCCGAACTGCGTCGGGTCGAGCAAACCCTGCAGCAGATGGCTGCGGAGGGAGACCAGCCTTGGTCGTTGCACAGCTTTGAACGGGGCGAGGACCTGTTGCGCCAATTGCGCCGGGACACCTTCGACCTGCTGATCCTCGACTGGCAACTGCCCGACCTGTCCGGCCTGGCACTCCTGCGCTGGACCCGCGAACACATGGAGGCGCCGCCCGCCGCAATCATGCTGACCAGCCGCGACGGCGAGAGCGATATCGTCCAGGCGCTGAACGCCGGTGCCGACGATTACGTCAGCAAACCGTTCCGCCCCAACGAGCTGAAAGCCCGAGTCGCCGCCGTACTGCGCCGGCACAGCCAGCAACGTAGCAGCGCTGCTGAAGTCCTGAGTTTCAATGACCTGACCTTCGACGACGCCGAACTGAGCGTCACCCGCGAGGGCAAGGCAGTGGTCATGACGGAGCGTGAATACCGCTTGGCGCGCTGCCTGTTCAGTAACTTGGGTCGGCCATTGTCGCGGGAGTACCTGTACGAACGCTTCTGGCCCCACGAAGAAGTGGCGTCGTCACGGCCGCTGGATACGCACATCTATCGCCTGCGCAACAAGCTGGGGCTGACGGCGGATCGGGGTTGGCAGTTGCTGACGATTTATGGGTATGGGTATCGGTTGGAGAGTGTGACGGTTGCATCCGAGTAAAAATCAAAAGATCGCGGCCTGCGGCAGCTCCTACCGGTAATCCATCTGGAGCTGCCGTAGGCTGCGATCTTTTGATCTGCCAATAAAAAGGCCAACGCATGAGCGTTGGCCTTTTTATTTGCCGCCGACCAGGATCAGAAATCCAGGTTCGAAACCGCCAGCGCATTGCTCTCGATGAAGTCACGGCGAGGTTCGACCGCATCACCCATCAGGGTGTTGAAGATCTGGTCTGCGCCAATGGCGTCTTCGATGGTGACTTTCAGCATGCGGCGCACGCTTGGGTCCATGGTGGTTTCCCACAGCTGATCCGGGTTCATTTCACCCAGACCTTTGTAGCGCTGGATGGTGTGGCGCTTGGTGCTTTCGGCCATCAGCCAGTCGAGGGCTTCCTTGAACTCGGTGACCGCTTTCTTGCGCTCGCCACGCTGGATGTACGCGCCTTCGTCGAGCAGGGTGCTCAGTTGAGCGCCGAGGGTGACGACGGTCTTGTAGTCGTTGCTGCCGAAGAAGTCGCGGTTGAAGGTGACGTAGTTCGACAGGCCGTGGGAGATCAGCTCGACCTCTGGCAACCAAACGCCACGTTCACGATCTTCACGCAGGCTGGCCTTGTAGACCAGGCCCGACTTCTCGACGGTGCGCAGACGCACTTCGTACTGAGCCAGCCAGTCCTGCATCTTGGCGTGGTCGCCGAGCATTTCCAGGCTCACGGCCGGCAGGTAGATGAAGTGTTCGGTCAGTTCCTGCGGGTACAGGCGCGACAGACGCTTGAGGGTCTTCATCACCATGCGGAAGTCGTTCACCAGACGCTCGAGCGCTTCACCGGAAATGCCCGGGGCCTCTTCGTTCAGGTGCAGGCTCGCATCTTCCAGGGCCGACTGCGTCATGTACTCTTCCATGGCGTCGTCGTCTTTGATGTATTGCTCTTGCTTGCCTTTCTTGACCTTGTACAGCGGCGGCTGGGCGATGTAGATGTAGCCGCGCTCGATCAGCTCCGGCAACTGACGGAAGAAGAAGGTCAGCAGCAGGGTACGGATGTGCGAACCGTCGACGTCAGCATCGGTCATGATGATGATGTTGTGATAGCGCAGCTTGTCGATGTTGTACTCTTCGCGACCGATACCGCAGCCGAGTGCAGTGATCAGCGTGCCCACTTCCTGGGACGAGATCATCTTGTCGAAGCGTGCTTTCTCGACGTTGAGGATCTTGCCCTTCAGCGGCAGGATCGCCTGGGTCTTGCGGTTACGTCCCTGCTTGGCAGAGCCGCCCGCGGAGTCACCTTCCACGAGGTACAGTTCGGACAGCGCAGGATCTTTTTCCTGGCAATCAGCGAGCTTGCCCGGCAGGCCGGCGATGTCCAGCGCGCCTTTGCGGCGGGTCATCTCACGGGCCTTGCGCGCCGCTTCACGGGCACGCGCCGCGTCGATCATCTTGCCGACGACCAGCTTGGCTTCGTTCGGGTTTTCCAGCAGGAAGTCGGAGAAGTACTTGCCCATCTCCTGCTCGACCGCGGTCTTCACTTCGGAAGACACCAGCTTGTCTTTGGTCTGCGAGCTGAACTTCGGATCCGGCACTTTCACCGAAATGATCGCGGTCAGGCCTTCACGGGCATCGTCACCGGTGGTCGCGACTTTGTGCTTCTTCGCCAGACCTTCTTGCTCGATGTAGTTGTTCAGGTTACGCGTCAGTGCGGAACGGAAACCCACCAGGTGAGTACCGCCGTCGCGCTGTGGAATGTTGTTGGTGAAGCACAACAGGTTCTCGTTGAAGCTGTCATTCCACTGCAGGGCGATTTCCACGCCGATGCCGTCTTCACGCTGGATGTTGAAGTGGAACACCTGGTTGACCGCAGTCTTGTTGGTGTTCAGGTATTCAACGAACGCACGCAGGCCGCCTTCGTACTTGAACAGCTCTTCCTTGCCGCTGCGCTCATCCTTGAGGACGATGCCGACACCGGAGTTGAGGAAGGACAGTTCACGAATGCGCTTGGCCAGGATGTCCCAGCTGAAGTGAATATTCTTGAAGGTTTCGCTGGAAGCCTTGAAGTGGATCTGGGTACCTGTGGTTTCACTGTCGCCAACGATTGCCATAGGAGCCTGAGGCACACCGTGGACGTAGGTCTGTTCCCAGATCTTGCCGCTGCGGCGTACGGTCAGTACCAACTCTTCGGACAGGGCGTTCACTACCGACACACCTACACCGTGCAGACCGCCGGATACCTTGTAGGAGTTATCGTCGAACTTACCGCCAGCGTGGAGGACGGTCATGATGACCTCAGCGGCGGAAACGCCTTCCTCTTTGTGCACGTCTACCGGGATGCCACGGCCGTTGTCTTTGACGGTGATGGACTCATCCGGGTGAATGATGATGCTGATGTCGTCGCAGTGGCCGGCGAGGGCTTCGTCGATCGAGTTGTCGACCACCTCGAACACCATGTGGTGCAGACCGCTGCCATCGTCGGTGTCACCAATGTACATACCGGGACGTTTGCGTACGGCATCCAGGCCTTTCAGCACTTTAATGCTCGTTGAGTCGTACGTATTTTCTTCGCTCAATGCCTTCACTCCCGATGGTCGTGGGTCTGGGTGATACGGCCCTGTTCCACGTGGAACAGAGCGACTGGCGTTTCCGTCTGCCAGCCTTCCCTCAATAATTCGTGATCTACACAGGTGATAAAGACCTGGCAGCGTAAGTCTTCCAGCAAACGGCACAGCGCGCGACGGTGGCTCTCGTCCAGCTCGGACGGCAAGTCATCCACCAGATAAATACACTGACCGCGTCGGGCCTGGCTCACCAGATGCCCCTGGGCAATTCGCAAGGCACAAACCACCAGCTTCTGCTGACCCCGGGACAAGATGTCCGCGGCGTTGTGTGCGCCCAATCTAAGGCGCAAGTCAGCGCGTTGCGGTCCGGCCTGGGTATGACCCATTTGCTGGTCCCGTTGCACGGAGCCAGCCAGTACGGCACTCAATTCCCGGTCCTTGTCCCAGCCTCGGTAATAGCTGAGCGTCAAACCTTCAAGCTCAACCAGTTCGCTCAAGGTTTGTTCAAAGACTGGTTTCAAGGCTTTGATGTAAGCGCGGCGGTATTCATCGATTTCAGCGCTGGCCTGGCACAGTTCCCTGTCCCAAACCGCTTGCGAAACGGCGTCAAGTGTACCATGCCGCAGCCAGGAGTTTCTCTGGCGCAAGGCCTTCTGCAAACGCTGCCAGGTCGCCATGAAACGCGGTTCGACGTGGAACACGCCCCAATCGAGAAACTGCCGGCGAATCTTCGGCGCACCTTCGAGCAGGCGGAAGCTGTCGGGGTTGATCAGTTGCAATGGCAGGATCTCGGCCAGTTGCGCGGCACTGCGAGCGTTCTGCCCGTCGATGCGGATCTGGAACTCGCCCTGACGGTCGCGAGATATCCCCAACGCACTGTGACCACCCTCGGCCAATTCGACCTGACCGAACACGGTGCAGGCGAGTTGCTCGTACTGGATGACCGGCAACAGCCGCGTGCTACGAAACGAACGGGCAAGCCCCAGCAGATGAATGGCTTCCAGAACACTGGTTTTGCCGCTGCCGTTGGCGCCGTAAAGAATGTTGATGCGGGGGGAGGGGGAGAAGGTCACCGGGTGCAGATTACGCACCGCGGTGACCGAAACACGACTTAAGGACATCCAGAATCAGCTGATTACAGACGCATCGGCATGACAACATAAGCCGAGTCGTCATTGTCGGACTCTTGCACCAGCGCACTGCTGTTGGAGTCGGACAGGATCAGGCGAACCTGTTCGGTGGTCATCACGCCCAGCACGTCGAGCAGGTAGCTCACGTTGAAGCCGATTTCCAGCGAACCGCCGTTGTATTCAACGCCCACTTCTTCTTCCGCTTCTTCCTGCTCCGGGTTGTTGGCCTGGATCTTCAACTGACCATTGGCCAGTTGCAGACGGATGCCGCGGTACTTCTCGTTGGACAGAATCGCGGTACGGCTGAACGCTTCACGCAGGGCCTGACGATCGCCGAGTACCAGCTTGTCGCCACCCTTCGGCAGAACGCGCTCGTAATCCGGGAACTTGCCGTCGACCAACTTCGAGGTGAAGGTGAATTCGCCGGTGGTGGCGCGGATGTGGTGCTGACCCAGAACGATGCTGACGTTGCCATCCGGCTCGGTGAGCAGACGCGCCAGTTCCAGAATGCCTTTGCGTGGCACGATCACCTGGTGACGATCCGGCTGACCGATATCGGCCTGCATCGAGCACATGGCCAGACGGTGACCGTCGGTTGCCACGGCGCGGATCACACCGGCCGAGACTTCCAGCAGCATACCGTTGAGGTAGTAGCGCACATCCTGCTGGGCCATGGCGAAGCTGGTGCGTTCGATCAGGCGACGCAGTTTGCTCTGCTCCAGGCTGCAGGTCAGCGAACCCGGGCCTTCTTCAACCGTCGGGAAATCATTGGCGGGCAGGGTCGACAGGGTGAAACGGCTACGGCCGGCCTTCACGACCAGCTTCTGCTCGTCGACCTTGATGTCGATCAGCGCGTCGTTGGGCAGGCTCTTGCAGATGTCCATCAGCTTGCGCGCAGGCACGGTGATGGAGCCGGTTTCAGCCGGCTCTTCGAGTTGCACGCGACCGACCAGCTCGACTTCCAGATCGGTACCGGTCAGCGACAGTTGCTGGCCATCGACGACCAACAGCACGTTGGACAGTACCGGCAAGGTCTGTCGGCGCTCGACGACGCCTGCGACCAGTTGCAGGGGTTTCAACAGGGCTTCGCGTTGAATGGTGAAATGCATGGTCTAGTCCCTTGCCTTAATAAGCTGCGCTGGAGTTCATCAAGTGGTCAGTGTACGCAGCAGGTTCTTGTAGTCCTCGCGGATGTCCGCGTCGGATTCCTTAAGTTCGTTGATCTTGCGGCAGGCGTGCAACACCGTCGTGTGGTCGCGACCACCAAACACATCGCCGATTTCCGGCAGGCTGTGGTTGGTCAGCTCCTTGGACAATGCCATGGCCACCTGACGCGGACGTGCCACCGAGCGCGAACGACGCTTTGACAGCAGGTCGGAAATCTTGATCTTGTAGTACTCGGCGACAGTGCGCTGAATGTTATCCACAGAGACCAGTTTGTCCTGCAGTGCCAACAAGTCTTTCAGGGATTCGCGGATCAACTCGATGGTGATGTCGCGGCCCATGAAGTGCGAGTGGGCGATCACGCGTTTCAGCGCACCTTCCAGCTCACGGACGTTGGAACGAATTCGCTGGGCGATAAAGAACGCCGCATCGTGAGGCAACTCGACTTTGGCCTGGTCGGCCTTCTTCATCAAGATCGCCACACGGGTTTCCAGCTCCGGCGGCTCGACGGCAACCGTCAGGCCCCAACCGAAGCGGGATTTGAGGCGCTCTTCAAGGCCTTCGATTTCTTTCGGGTAGCGGTCACTGGTAAGAATGACCTGCTGGCCACCTTCAAGCAGGGCGTTGAAGGTGTGGAAAAACTCTTCCTGGGAACGCTCTTTACGGGCGAAGAACTGAATATCGTCGATCAGCAGAGCGTCCACCGAACGGTAGAAACGCTTGAACTCGTTGATCGCGTTCAGTTGCAGCGCCTTGACCATGTCGGCCACGAAGCGCTCGGAATGCAGGTACACAACCTTGGCATTCGGGTTCTTCTTTAATAAATGGTTACCCACTGCGTGCATCAAGTGAGTTTTACCCAGGCCGACGCCGCCATAAAGGAACAGCGGGTTGTAACCGTGCTTGGGATTGTCCGCCACCTGCCAGGCTGCCGCGCGGGCGAGCTGGTTGGACTTGCCTTCGACGAAATTCTCGAAGGTGAAGGTGCGGTTCAGGTAACTGGTGTGCTTGAGCGCGCCTTCGACCTGAACGGTGCGCTGTTCGGCGCGAACCGGGGCCTGTTGCGAGGCCGCACCGGCCATCGGGTCAAAGCTGTCGCGGGACGGCTCTTCACTGACTTCCTCGGTTTTCTGCGTCGAGCGCTTGGCCGGAGCTGCACTTGGAGCGGGTGCTGGCGCACTGGCCGGCACGGTATTGGCCTGAGCCTGGGACACCTGCGCAGCGGCCAACGGCGCGTTCGGCGCGGCACGCGGTGCCGAGCTGCGTTTGCTGCCTATTAATAAGGAAAGCGCTGGCGCCATGCCGTTGCCGTGCTCATCCAGCAGTTCAAGGACGCGACCGAGGTACTTTTCGTTGACCCAGTCCAGCACAAAACGGTTCGGTGCGTAGACGCGCAACTCGTCGCCTTCGGCTTCGACCTGTAGTGGACGGATCCAGGTGTTGAATTGTTGGGCAGGCAGCTCCTCGCGCAAAAGCTCCACGCACTGCTGCCAAAGTTCCACTGACACGGATATCCCCTAAGTTGAAAGCCGGTGAGGCAAAAACAAGCGGCCATTGTAGCGGCGAGCCGTCCACTTATCCACATGCAGGTTGTGTGGTGACCATGATTAATCAATGCGTTAACCGGTAAAAAGGCGACCAACGGTGTGTGCATAAGCTCTGTGGATAACCGCCTCTGAGGGCACTGGACAACTGGGGGTGGAACTCGGTGGATAACCAGCCTGTGGATAACAGGCCATTCCACACACAGGTTATCCGACAGCGCAGCACAGGCTGAACACGGTTTTCCACTGTAGTTGTCATTCTCTGTACATCACGCTCTACAAGGGCTGAAGGTGGTTATCCACAGAAGACGGCTGCCCTAGCTTTTACAAGCTTTACAGAAAAGCTTTAAATAATTCCCTTCTTTATTTTTATGTCTGGCAAACAGGATTTCGCTTCCGCAAGCTCCAGAGATCTATTTATAAGGAAACGTTGGTTGGAAATTGACCTGCGGGCTTGCTTTCTCTAGAATCCCCGGTCTCTTAAAACGGGGGCCATTCCGGCCCGTTGTGGACGAACCAGGTAACACGACATGAAACGTACTTTCCAACCAAGCACTATCAAACGCGCTCGTACCCACGGTTTCCGTGCTCGCATGGCTACCAAGAACGGTCGCGCTGTCCTGTCGCGTCGTCGCGCCAAAGGTCGTGCGCGTCTGGCAGTTTGATAATCCGGTACTGGAGGTGAGTCAGGACTTCAGTCGGGAAAAGCGTCTGCTTACCCCCCGGCATTTCAAGGCAGTCTTTGACTCCCCTACCGGCAAGGTTCCGGGGAAAAATCTCCTGCTCCTTGCGCGCAACAACGATCTTGATCACCCCCGTCTCGGGCTGGTTATCGGGAAAAAGAGCGTAAAGCTCTCCGTTGAGCGCAATCGCCTCAAACGTCTGATGCGCGAATCGTTCCGTCTGCACCAGGATTCTCTGGTCGGCTGGGATATCGTTATCGTCGCGCGCAAAGGTTTGGGCGATGTAGAAAACCCCGAATTGATTCAGCATTTCGGCAAACTCTGGAAGCGTCTGGCCCGTAACAAGCCAGTTCCAGCAGTCAAAACCGAAACTGTAGGGGTAGACAGTCCAGATGCGTAAACTGGCACTCGTTCCGATCCAGTTTTATCGCTACGCCATTAGTCCTTTGATGGCCAGTCACTGTCGTTTCTACCCCAGTTGTTCTTGCTACGCGTATGAAGCCATCGAAAATCATGGCCTTCTGCGCGGTGGCTGGCTGGCCTTTCGTCGTTTAGGTCGCTGTCATCCGTGGAATCCCGGTGGTTATGACCCGGTTCCACCTATCCCTACCTCCCGTTCTTCTTCGATGGCCGAGTAATCATGGATATCAAACGCACGATCCTGATCGTCGCCCTGGCAATCGTGTCCTACGTTATGGTTCTTAAATGGAACCAGGACTATGGCCAGGCTGCCCTGCCGACTCAGAATGTTGCTTCCAGTACGACTGCATCCGGTTTGCCGGACACCGTTCCTGGCAATAACGCTTCCGCCAGTGACGATATTCCGCGTGCCGCAAGCGACACCAGCGCACCTGTGGAAACCCCGGTCGCTGCCAGCAAGGATCTGATCCAGGTCAAAACCGACGTGCTCGATCTGGCGATCGATCCCCAGGGCGGTGACGTTGCTCAACTGACTTTGCCACTGTATCCACGTCGTCAGGATCGTCCTGATGTACCGTTCCAGCTGTTCGACAACGGCGGCGAACGTACTTATCTGGCACAAAGCGGCCTGATCGGCACCAACGGTCCGGACGCAAGCCCGGCCGGTCGTCCGGTTTACGCCTCGGAGAAGAAAAGTTATCAACTGACTGACGGTCAGGACCAATTGGTCGTCGACCTGAAGTTCAGCAAGGACGGCGTCAACTACATCAAGCGTTTCACCCTGAAACGCGGCCTGTATGACGTTACCGTGACCTACCTTGTGGATAACCAGAGCGCTCAGCCTTGGTCGGGTTCGATGTTCGCCCAACTGAAGCGCGACGCCAGTGCCGACCCTTCGTCGACCACTGCCACCGGCACCGCGACTTACCTGGGCGCCGCCCTGTGGACAAGTTCCGAGCCGTACAAGAAAGTGTCCATGAAAGACATGGACAAAGGTCAGCTCAAGGAAACCGTCACCGGTGGCTGGGTAGCCTGGCTGCAACACTACTTCGTGACTGCATGGGTTGCGCCGAAGGGCGAAAACAACATTGTTCAGACGCGTAAGGACAGCAAAGGTAACTACATCATCGGTTACACCGGTCCTTCGCTGACCGCTGCACCGGGTGCGAAAGTTGAAACCAGCGCCATTCTGTACGCCGGTCCGAAAAGCCAGGCCGTACTGAAACAGTTGTCCCCAGGTCTGGAACTGACAGTCGACTACGGCATTCTGTGGTTCATCGCTCAGCCGATCTTCTGGTTGCTGCAACACATCCACGCGATCGTGGGTAACTGGGGCTGGTCGATCATCTTCCTGACCATGCTGATCAAAGGGATCTTCTTCCCGCTGTCGGCTGCCAGCTACAAATCCATGGCGCGCATGCGTGCCGTAGCACCGAAACTGGCTGCACTGAAAGAGCAGCATGGCGATGACCGGCAGAAAATGTCGCAAGCCATGATGGAGCTGTACAAGAAAGAGAAGATCAATCCGCTGGGCGGTTGCTTGCCGATCCTCGTGCAGATGCCGGTTTTCCTTTCGCTGTACTGGGTTCTGCTGGAAAGCGTGGAAATGCGCCAGGCGCCGTTCATGCTGTGGATCACCGACCTGTCGATCAAGGATCCGTTCTTCATCCTGCCGATCATCATGGGTGCGACCATGTTCATTCAGCAGCGTCTGAACCCGACTCCACCGGATCCGATGCAGGCGAAGGTCATGAAAATGATGCCAATCATCTTCACCTTCTTCTTCCTGTGGTTCCCGGCTGGTCTGGTGCTGTACTGGGTTGTGAACAACTGCCTGTCGATTGCCCAACAGTGGTACATCACGCGTAAGATCGAAGCGGCGACGAAAAAAGCCGAGGCGTAACTTACTCTGTGGATAACACCACTCAAAACGCCCCCTAGTGGGGCGTTTTGCTATCTGCCACTTTTGTCTGGATTCCGGTTTATGAGCGTACCTCGTGAAACCATCGCTGCTGTCGCCACCGCTCAAGGTCGCGGCGGTGTCGGCATCGTCCGTATTTCCGGGCCGTTGGCCAGCGTTGCAGCCAAAGCCATCAGCGGCCGTGAACTGAAACCGCGTTACGCGCATTACGGGCCGTTTTTCAGTGATGACCGGCAGGTGCTGGACGAAGGTCTGGCGCTATATTTCCCGGGCCCCAACTCGTTCACCGGCGAAGACGTGCTGGAACTGCAGGGACACGGTGGCCCGATCGTTCTCGACATGTTGCTCAAGCGTTGCCTGGAACTGGGTTGCCGTTTGGCCCGTCCGGGTGAATTCAGCGAGCGCGCGTTCCTCAACGACAAACTGGACCTGGCTCAGGCCGAGGCCATTGCCGACCTGATCGAAGCCAGTTCTGCACAGGCTGCACGCAATGCCTTGCGCTCCCTGCAGGGGGCGTTTTCCCAGCGTGTGCATAACCTCACCGAACAACTGATCGGCCTGCGCATCTACGTCGAAGCCGCCATCGACTTCCCGGAAGAGGAAATCGACTTCCTCGCCGATGGCCACGTGCTGAGCATGCTCGACAAGGTGCGAGAAGAGTTGTCCACCGTGCTGCGTGAAGCCGGGCAGGGCGCGTTGTTGCGTGATGGCATGACGGTGGTGATCGCCGGTCGGCCGAATGCCGGCAAGTCCAGTCTGTTGAATGCCCTGGCTGGCCGCGAAGCCGCGATCGTGACTGAAATTGCCGGCACCACCCGCGATATCCTGCGCGAACATATCCACATCGACGGCATGCCGCTGCATGTTGTCGATACGGCAGGTCTGCGTGATACCGATGATCAGGTGGAAAAAATCGGCGTCGAGCGTGCGTTGAAAGCCATTACTGAAGCGGATCGGGTGCTGCTGGTAGTCGATGCCACCGCACCGGAAGCTGCAGATCCGTTTGCCCTATGGCCGGAATTCCTCGAAACCCGGCCGGATCCGGCCAAAGTCACCTTGATCCGCAACAAGGCTGACCTGACAGGTGAAGCGATTGCTCTGGAAGTCAGCGACGATGGCCACGTGACCATCAGCCTCAGCGCCAAAACCGCCGGCGATGGTCTGGAGTTGCTGCGCGAACACCTCAAGGCCTGCATGGGCTATGAGCAAACCTCGGAAAGCAGCTTCAGTGCCCGTCGCCGTCATCTGGAGGCTCTGCGCCATGCCAGTGCAGCGCTGGAACATGGTCGCGCACAGCTGACGTTGTCCGGTGCCGGTGAGCTGCTGGCCGAGGATTTACGTCAGGCCCAGCACTCTCTGGGAGAAATCACCGGGGCATTCAGCTCCGATGACCTGCTTGGCCGGATCTTCTCCAGCTTCTGCATCGGTAAATAACCCTTCTGCTGTTCACAGACAGGCCCGTTCGCGGCCTGTCTGCACTCCTCATTTCTCAATTCCTTTCTCCAGTGCCGGGCAGACTCTCTCGCCCTGGGCGGATTTCCCTTGCCCGCCAACCAATCATTCAGCTGATTTCTGTGGATTAAGCCCTGTGAATAACTGCCAATGAGGTCAGTTGATAACAGGGCGTGAAAACTGGATATAACTGCCTCTGTGGATAACCACCCCATTCATCCACAGGCTTAAACCGGTTATCCAAGGGCCTCCCGAGGACCTGATAACAGGGTTTTGAAACCCTGTACACATTGAATAATAAGGCCTGTAGCAATCTATCCACAGAAAGGTCGGTCAGTAAGAATAAGCATTAAAACAAAGGTTTTATAAATTTCTCTCTTTTTTATTCTTTTAACCTCGAGTTCTCCACAGCTGGTTAAATTTTGTGCAAAGGGTTCTTTAGGAAGGGCGAAGTCCCTATACTTGTCGACCAGGTCCAGAAACCTGATCTCAAACTATTCCTGAATACCTACTTAAGCAGGCACGAGGTGCGTGGTGGATTTCCCTTCCCGTTTTGAAGTGATCGTCATCGGCGGCGGTCATGCCGGTACCGAGGCAGCACTGGCCTCAGCACGTATGGGGGCAAAAACCCTGTTGCTGACGCATAACGTGGAAACCCTCGGTGCCATGAGCTGCAACCCGGCCATCGGTGGCATTGGCAAAAGCCATCTGGTCAAGGAAATCGACGCCCTCGGCGGCGCGATGGCCATGGCTACCGATCTGGGCGGCATCCAGTTTCGCGTATTGAACAGCCGCAAAGGTCCGGCCGTACGAGCGACCCGTGCGCAAGCCGACCGTATTCTGTACAAGGCCGCTGTCCGCGAAATTCTGGAAAACCAACCGAACCTGTGGATATTTCAACAGGCCGCTGACGACCTGATCGTCGAGCAGGACCAGGTACGCGGTGTTGTCACGCAAATGGGTCTGCGGTTCTTCGCCGATTCCGTGGTGTTGACCACTGGTACGTTCCTCGGTGGACTTATCCACATCGGTTTGCAGAATTTCTCCGGCGGTCGTGCCGGTGACCCGCCGTCGATTGCCCTGGCACATCGTCTGCGTGAACTGCCGCTGCGTGTCGGTCGCCTGAAAACCGGTACGCCACCGCGCATCGATGGCAAATCTGTGGATTTCTCGGTCATGACCGAGCAACCGGGCGATACGCCGATCCCGGTCATGTCGTTCATGGGCAACAAGGAACAACATCCGCGCCAGGTCAGTTGCTGGATTACCCATACCAACGCCCGCACCCACGAAATCATCGCGGCGAACCTCGACCGTTCGCCGATGTATTCCGCTGCCGGCGAAATCGAGGGCATCGGTCCGCGCTACTGCCCGTCGATCGAAGACAAGATTCATCGCTTTGCCGACAAGGAAAGCCATCAGGTGTTCATCGAGCCGGAAGGCCTGACCACCCATGAGCTGTACCCGAACGGGATATCCACAAGCTTGCCGTTCGACGTGCAATTGCAGATCGTGCAATCGATCCGCGGCATGGAAAACGCGCACATCGTGCGTCCGGGTTATGCGATCGAGTACGACTACTTCGACCCGCGTGACCTGAAATACAGCCTGGAAACCAAAGTCATCGGCGGTCTGTTCTTCGCTGGTCAGATCAACGGCACCACCGGTTACGAAGAAGCTGGTGCGCAAGGTTTGCTCGCCGGGGCCAACGCCGCGCTGCGTGCCAAGGGCAAAGAAGCCTGGTGCCCGCGTCGCGATGAAGCGTACATCGGCGTGCTGGTCGACGACCTGATCACCCTCGGTACCCAAGAGCCGTACCGCATGTTCACTTCCCGTGCCGAGTACCGCCTGATTCTGCGCGAGGACAACGCCGACCTGCGTCTGACCGAAAAAGGTCGTGAACTGGGTCTGGTCGATGACGCGCGTTGGGCGGCCTTCTGCAAGAAACGCGAAAGCATCGAACTCGAAGAGCAGCGCCTGAAGAGCACCTGGGTTCGCCCGGGCACCCAGCAGGGCGATGCGATTGCGGAAAAATTCGGCACACCGCTGACTCACGAATACAACTTGCTCAACCTCTTGAGCCGTCCGGAAATCGACTACGCTGGTCTGGTCGAAGTGACCGGGCAGGGCGCCGAAGATCCACAGGTCGCCGAACAGGTTGAAATCAAGACCAAATACGCCGGTTACATCGACCGTCAACAGGACGAAATCGCCCGTCTGCGCGCCAGTGAAGACACGAAATTGCCTGTGGATATCGATTACACCAACATTTCCGGTCTCTCCAAGGAGATTCAGAGCAAGCTCGGTGCGACGCGTCCGGAGACGCTCGGCCAGGCTTCGCGGATCCCGGGCGTGACCCCGGCAGCGATTTCGCTGTTGATGATTCATTTGAAAAAACGCGGCGCGGGCCGTCAGTTGGAGCAAAGCGCTTGAGTTCTAAGGTCACTTCGCAACACGCCGAAGAGTTATCCACAGGAGCCCGCGCGCTCGGTGTCAATCTCAGCGCAGCCCAGCACGAATTGCTGCTGGGTTACCTGGCCCTGTTGATCAAATGGAACCAGGCCTACAACCTGACTGCAGTGCGCGATCCTGATGAAATGGTTTCGCGGCATCTGCTCGATAGCTTGAGCGTGATGTCGTTCATCGAAAACGGCCGTTGGCTCGATGTTGGCAGTGGCGGCGGCATGCCCGGCATTCCGCTGGCGATCCTGTATCCGGACTCGCAAGTCACCTGTCTGGACAGCAACGGCAAGAAAACCCGCTTCCTGACTCAGGTCAAACTCGAACTCAAACTGGATAACCTGCAAGTTATCCACAGTCGCGTCGAAGCCTTCCAGCCTGCCCAGCCATTCAACGGGATCATTTCCCGGGCTTTCAGCAGTATGGAGAACTTCACCAACTGGACTCGCCACCTCGGCGATGCCGACACGCGCTGGCTGGCAATGAAGGGCGTTCATCCGGCCGATGAGCTGGTAGCATTGCCGGCAGACTTCAAACTCGATAGCGAACACGCCCTGGCCGTACCCGGTTGCCAAGGCCAACGCCATCTGCTGATACTGCGCCGCACGGCATGATTGGGAACACAAGCAAGAATGGCTAAGGTATTCGCGATAGCGAACCAGAAGGGTGGTGTGGGCAAGACCACCACCTGCATCAACCTCGCAGCATCTCTGGTCGCGACCAAGCGCCGGGTGCTGTTGATCGATCTCGATCCACAGGGCAACGCCACCATGGGTAGCGGTGTGGATAAACATGGCCTGGAAAACTCGGTCTACGACCTGCTGATCGGCGAATGCGATCTGGCCCAGGCCATGCACTACTCCGAGCACGGCGGTTATCAACTGCTGCCGGCCAACCGCGACCTGACCGCGGCCGAAGTGGTTCTGCTGGAAATGCAGATGAAGGAAAGCCGTCTGCGCAGCGCGCTGGCGCCGATCCGTGAAAACTACGATTACATTTTGATCGACTGCCCGCCGTCGCTGTCGATGCTCACATTGAACGCACTGGTCGCCGCTGACGGGGTGATTATCCCCATGCAGTGCGAATACTTTGCGCTCGAAGGCTTGAGCGACCTTGTGGATAACATCAAGCGCATCGCCGAACTGCTGAACCCCAACCTCAAGGTCGAAGGTCTGCTGCGCACCATGTACGACCCGCGGCTGAGCCTGATGAACGATGTTTCGGCGCAGCTCAAGGAACACTTTGGCGAGCAGCTATACGACACAGTGATCCCGCGCAACATCCGCCTGGCCGAAGCACCGAGCTACGGTATGCCGGCACTGGCCTACGACAAGCAATCGCGCGGCGCGCTGGCCTATTTGGCCCTGGCGGGCGAGATGGTTCGCCGTCAGCGCAAAAATTCACGCATCGCCGCTGCCCAGCCAACTTAAGGAATCCCCATGGCCGTCAAGAAACGAGGTCTCGGACGTGGACTGGATGCACTGCTGAGTGGTCCGACCGTCAGCGCGCTGGAAGAACAGGCGGCGCAGGCCGATACCCGTGAGCTGCAACACCTGCCGCTGGATCTGCTGCAGCGTGGCAAATACCAGCCACGCCGCGACATGGACCCGCAGGCGCTGGAAGAGCTGGCGCAGTCGATCAAGGCGCAAGGCGTGATGCAGCCGATCGTGGTGCGCCCGATTGGCGGTGGCCGTTTCGAAATCATCGCCGGCGAACGCCGCTGGCGCGCCAGCCAGCAGGCCGGCCAGGAAACCATCCCGGCGATGGTTCGTGATGTGCCGGATGAGACCGCGATCGCCATTGCGCTGATCGAGAACATCCAGCGTGAAGACCTGAACCCGATTGAGGAAGCCGTCGCCTTGCAGCGTCTGCAGCAGGAATTCCAGCTCACTCAACAGCAGGTGGCCGAGGCTGTGGGTAAGTCCCGCGTGACTGTGGCTAACCTGTTGCGACTTATTGCACTGCCGGAAGTCATCAAGACCATGCTGTCCCACGGTGACCTGGAAATGGGTCATGCCCGTGCTTTGCTCGGTCTGCCGGACAATCAGCAGGTGGAAGGGGCGCGACATGTTGTCGCACGCGGCCTGACTGTGCGCCAAACCGAGGCACTGGTTCGTCAGTGGTTGAGTGGCAAACCGGAGCCTGTGGAAGCGGCCAAACCCGACCCGGATATCGCCCGGCTCGAACAGCGTCTGGCCGAGCGCCTAGGCTCTGCGGTGCAGATTCGCCACGGCAAGAAGGGAAAAGGTCAGCTGGTGATCGGTTACAACTCCCTCGATGAGCTTCAAGGTGTGCTCGCACACATCCGCTGAAACATTTCCTCATGTAGCGCGCAGTCGGAAATCACTACCTGACAGTTGAATAGGGGCAGAACCGCCCCTATACTCTGCGCGCATTTTGTCGGCACAAATTATGCCAAGTTATTGAATTCTGGCAGCCGACCATTGGAGAGCAAACGTGATGGAAACCCGCAAGCCAAACCGCCTGCCGTTCCATCGCCTGGCGGTTTTTCCGGTGTTGATGGCTCAATTTGTCATTTTGCTCATTGCCGCTTTGGCGCTCTGGCAATGGCACGGAGTCGTTGCCGGATACTCGGGACTTTGCGGAGGCCTGATAGCCTTGCTGCCCAATGTTTATTTCGCTCACAAGGCATTTCGGTTTTCCGGCGCCCGAGCAGCCCAGTCCATCGTCCGGTCATTTTATGCCGGCGAGGCAGGCAAACTGATTTTGACGGCAGTGCTGTTTGCACTGGTGTTTGCAGGTGTGAAGCCATTGGCGCCGATCGCAGTATTCGGCGCTTTCGTGCTGACTCAGTCGGTCAGCTGGTTCGCTCCCCTGCTGATGAGAACAAGACTTTCGAGACCTTAGGGCGTTTGAGGCAACCATGGCAGAAACAACCGCTTCGGGCTATATCCAGCACCACTTGCAGAACCTGACCTTCGGTCAGCTACCTAACGGCGGCTGGGGCTTTGCCCATACCGCAGCAGAAGCCAAGGAAATGGGCTTCTGGGCTTTCCACGTCGATACCCTCGGCTGGTCGGTCGCGCTGGGTCTGATCTTCGTTTTCCTTTTCCGCATGGCGGCAAAGAAAGCAACATCGGGTCAGCCAGGTGCTTTGCAGAACTTCGTTGAAGTATTGGTCGAATTCGTCGATGGCAGCGTGAAAGACAGCTTCCATGGCCGTAGCCCGGTGATCGCACCGCTGGCACTGACCATCTTCGTCTGGGTGTTCCTGATGAACGCCGTCGACCTGGTACCGGTCGACTGGATTCCTCAGCTGGCCATCCTGATCACCGGCGACCACCACATCCCGTTCCGTGCCGTGTCGACCACCGACCCGAACGCGACCCTGGGCATGGCGTTCTCGGTTTTCGCACTGATCATTTTCTATAGCATCAAGGTCAAGGGCATCGGCGGCTTCATCGGCGAACTGACCCTGCACCCGTTCGGCAGCAAGAACATCTTCGTTCAGGCCCTGCTGATCCCGGTGAACTTCCTGCTGGAATTCGTGACCCTGATCGCCAAGCCGATCTCTCTGGCCCTGCGTCTGTTCGGCAACATGTATGCCGGCGAGCTGGTGTTCATTCTGATCGCTGTGATGTTCGGCAGCGGCCTGCTCTGGCTGAGTGGCCTGGGCGTTGTTCTGCAGTGGGCGTGGGCTGTGTTCCACATCCTGATCATCACCCTGCAGGCGTTCATCTTCATGATGCTGACCATCGTCTACCTGTCGATGGCGCACGAAGAAAACCATTAAGAGCAGCCTCGGCTGATCTGATGTCCCTCCCGGTCAAACGGGAGGGGGCTCTTAACCGGGCCTCTGAAACGATTTGTTTTACCGCTTTAATCTAAAAAACCTAAACCATACGACGTAAAAGTCGGGAGGAAAGATGGAAACTGTAGTTGGTCTAACCGCTATCGCTGTTGCACTGTTGATCGGCCTGGGCGCACTGGGTACCGCAATTGGTTTCGGCCTGCTGGGCGGCAAGTTCCTGGAAGGCGCAGCGCGTCAGCCAGAAATGGTTCCAATGCTGCAAGTTAAAATGTTCATCGTTGCCGGTCTGCTCGACGCCGTAACCATGATCGGTGTTGGTATCGCTCTGTTCTTCACCTTTGCGAACCCGTTCGTTGGTCAGATCGCTGGCTAATTACCCGGATTCTTCCGAGTAATTTGGTGTGATGGACAACGTAACTGCGAGGTGTTGGCGTGAACATTAATGCGACCCTGATTGGCCAGTCCGTTGCGTTCCTGATTTTTGTACTGTTCTGCATGAAGTTCGTATGGCCTCCGGTCATCGCTGCTCTGCACGAACGTCAAAAGAAGATCGCTGATGGTCTGGACGCTGCCAGCCGTGCAGCTCGCGACCTGGAGTTGGCCCAAGAGAAAGCGGGTCAGCAACTGCGCGAAGCGAAAGCTCAGGCAGCTGAAATCATCGAGCAAGCCAAGAAACGCGGTAACCAGATCGTTGAAGAGGCTGTTGAAAAAGCCCGTATCGACGCTGACCGTGTGAAGGTTCAGGCTCAAGCCGAGATCGAACAGGAACTGAACAGTGTCAAAGACAAGCTGCGCGCCCAAGTGGGCTTGCTGGCTGTCGGCGGCGCCGAGAAGATCCTGGGTGCCACAATCGATCAAAACGCGCACGCAGAGCTGGTTAACCAACTGGCTGCTGAAATCTAAGCGAGGGCGATCATGGCAGAACTGACCACGTTGGCCCGACCTTACGCTAAGGCGGCCTTCGAGCACGCTCAGGCCCACCAGCAACTGGCCAATTGGTCAGCCATGCTCGGCCTGGCTGCAGCGGTGTCGCAAGACGACACCATGCAGCGCGTGCTCAAGGCCCCGCGACTGACGAGCGCAGAAAAGGCCGCCACGTTCATTGACGTGTGCGGCGACAAGTTTGATGCCAAGGCACAGAACTTCATCAATGTCGTTGCCGAAAACGACCGTCTCCCGCTTCTGCCGGAGATCGCCGCTCTGTTCGACCTGTACAAGGCCGAACAAGAGAAGTCGGTAGACGTTGAAGTGACCAGTGCTTTCGCATTGAACCAAGAACAGCAAGACAAACTCGCCAAGGTTCTCAGTGCACGACTCAACCGGGAAGTGCGCCTGCAAGTTGCGGAGGATGCTGCCCTTATAGGGGGTGTCGTTATCCGCGCCGGCGACCTGGTTATCGATGGCTCGATTCGCGGCAAAATCGCGAAACTTGCCGAAGCATTGAAATCTTGAGTTTGAAGGGGCAGCAGAGCAATGCAGCAACTCAATCCTTCCGAAATAAGTGAAATTATCAAGGGCCGCATCGACAAGCTCGATGTGACCTCCCAAGCCCGTAACGAAGGCACTGTCGTCAGCGTATCTGACGGCATCGTGCGGATTCACGGTCTGGCCGACGTCATGTACGGCGAGATGATCGAGTTTCCGGGCGGCGTCTACGGTATGGCCCTCAACCTGGAGCAAGACTCCGTAGGTGCCGTTGTACTGGGCGCATACACCAGTCTGGCTGAAGGCATGAGCGCCAAGTGCACCGGCCGCATCCTCGAAGTTCCGGTGGGTAAGGAACTGCTGGGTCGCGTAGTCGACGCACTGGGTAACCCTGTTGACGGCAAAGGTCCACTGGGCAACACCTTGACCGACGCGGTCGAGAAAGTTGCACCTGGCGTGATCTGGCGTAAGTCGGTAGACCAGCCTGTACAGACTGGCTACAAGGCTGTCGATGCCATGATCCCTGTCGGCCGTGGCCAGCGTGAGCTGATCATCGGTGACCGTCAGATCGGTAAAACCGCTCTGGCGATCGACGCGATCATCAACCAGAAAGACAGCGGCATTTTCTGCGTCTACGTAGCGATCGGTCAGAAGCAATCGACCATCGCCAACGTGGTTCGCAAGCTGGAAGAAAACGGCGCCCTGGCCAACACGATCATCGTGGCTGCCAGTGCTTCGGAATCTCCTGCGCTGCAATTCCTGGCACCGTACTCCGGTTGCACCATGGGTGAATTCTTCCGCGACCGCGGTGAAGACGCGCTGATCGTTTATGACGATCTGTCCAAGCAAGCAGTGGCTTACCGCCAGATTTCCCTGCTGCTGCGCCGTCCACCAGGCCGTGAAGCTTACCCAGGCGACGTGTTCTATCTCCACTCCCGTCTGCTGGAGCGCGCATCCCGCGTTTCGGAAGAATACGTAGAGAAGTTCACCAACGGCGCAGTGACCGGCAAAACCGGTTCCCTGACCGCACTGCCAATCATCGAAACCCAGGCTGGCGACGTTTCCGCGTTCGTTCCGACCAACGTGATTTCCATCACCGACGGTCAGATCTTTCTGGAATCGGCCATGTTCAACTCGGGCATCCGCCCTGCAGTGAACGCCGGTGTTTCGGTATCCCGTGTGGGTGGTGCCGCTCAGACCAAGATCATCAAGAAGCTGTCCGGTGGTATCCGTACCGCTCTGGCTCAGTACCGTGAACTGGCGGCATTCGCCCAGTTCGCTTCTGACCTGGACGAAGCGACCCGTAAGCAACTTGAGCATGGTCAGCGCGTTACCGAGCTGATGAAGCAGAAGCAATACGCACCAATGTCGATCGCTGACATGGCGCTGTCGCTGTATGCCGCTGAGCGTGGGTTCCTGACTGACATTGAAATCGCCAAGATCGGCAGCTTCGAACAAGCGCTGATTGCTTTCTTCAACCGCGATCACGCCGATTTGATGGCCAAGATCAACGTTAAAGGTGACTTCAATGACGAAATCGACGCTGGCATGAAAGCCGGTATCGAGAAGTTCAAGGCCACCCAAACCTGGTAAGCCGCAGCGGGAGCCGCAAGGCTCCCGCTTGCTAACCTGATAGGTGTTACATGGCAGGCGCAAAAGAGATTCGCAGTAAGATTGCGAGCATCAAAAGCACGCAAAAAATTACCAGCGCCATGGAAAAAGTGGCGGTGAGCAAAATGCGCAAGGCACAAATGCGCATGGCAGCCAGCCGTCCTTATGCGGAGCGTATCCGCCAGGTAATTGGGCATCTGGCCAACGCCAACCCGGAATACCGCCACCCGTTCATGATCGACCGTGAAGTAAAGCGCGTCGGTTATGTCGTCGTGAGCAGTGACCGTGGTTTGTGCGGCGGCTTGAACACCAACCTGTTCAAGGCCCTGGTCAAGGACATGGCGGTAAACCGCGAAAACGGCGTCGAGATTGATCTGTGTGTAGTCGGTAGCAAGGGTGCGGCCTTTTTCCGCAACTTCGGCGGTAACGTCGTTGCAGCTATCAGCCACCTGGGTGAAGAGCCGTCGATCAATGATTTGATCGGCAGCGTCAAGGTGATGCTGGATGCCTACCTGGAGGGCCGTATCGATCGCCTGTCCGTGGTATCCAACAAGTTCATCAACACCATGACACAACAGCCTACCGTGGAGCAGTTGATTCCACTGGTGGCAACCCCGGATCAAGAACTCAAGCACCACTGGGACTACCTCTACGAACCAGACGCCAAAGAGCTGCTTGACGGCTTGATGGTGCGCTACGTGGAGTCGCAGGTGTACCAGGCGGTGGTCGAGAACAACGCAGCTGAACAAGCTGCGCGGATGATCGCGATGAAGAACGCTACCGACAACGCCGGTGATTTGATCAGCGATTTGCAGCTGATCTACAACAAGGCGCGTCAGGCTGCGATCACCCAAGAGATCTCGGAAATCGTCGGCGGCGCTGCCGCGGTTTAACGGTTCAAATATTCAGAGGATCCAGCTATGAGTAGCGGACGTATCGTTCAAATCATCGGCGCCGTTATCGACGTGGAATTTCCACGCGACAGCGTACCGAGCATCTACAACGCGCTGAAAGTAGTCAGCGCGGCCGAAACCACTCTGGAAGTTCAGCAACAGCTGGGCGACGGCGTGGTTCGTACCATTGCGATGGGTTCCACCGAGGGCTTGAAGCGCGGTCTGGAAGTTACCGATTCCGGCGCAGCCATCTCCGTACCGGTCGGTAAAGCGACTCTGGGCCGGATCATGGACGTTCTGGGTAACCCGATCGACGAAGCCGGTCCAATCGACACCGAAGAGCGCTGGGGCATTCACCGCGCAGCACCTTCGTTCGCTGAGCAAGCAGGCGGCAACGACCTGCTGGAAACCGGCATCAAGGTTATCGACCTGGTTTGCCCGTTCGCCAAAGGCGGTAAAGTCGGTCTGTTCGGTGGTGCCGGTGTAGGCAAAACCGTAAACATGATGGAACTGATCCGTAACATCGCCATCGAGCACAGCGGTTATTCCGTGTTCGCCGGTGTGGGTGAGCGTACTCGTGAGGGTAACGACTTCTACCACGAGATGAAGGACTCCAACGTTCTGGACAAAGTGGCACTGGTTTACGGTCAGATGAACGAGCCGCCGGGAAACCGTCTGCGCGTAGCCCTGACCGGCCTGACCATGGCCGAGAAGTTCCGTGACGAAGGTAACGACGTTCTGCTGTTCGTCGACAACATCTACCGTTACACCCTGGCCGGTACTGAAGTATCCGCACTGCTGGGCCGTATGCCTTCGGCAGTAGGTTACCAGCCGACCCTGGCTGAAGAGATGGGCGTTCTGCAAGAACGTATCACTTCGACCAAAGAAGGTTCGATCACCTCGATCCAGGCGGTATACGTACCTGCGGATGACTTGACCGACCCGTCGCCAGCGACCACCTTCGCCCACTTGGACGCCACCGTCGTTCTGTCCCGTGACATCGCTTCCCTGGGTATCTACCCAGCGGTAGATCCACTGGATTCGACTTCGCGCCAGCTGGATCCGAACGTAATCGGTCAGGACCACTACGACACCGCTCGCGGCGTTCAGTACGTTCTGCAACGTTACAAAGAGCTGAAAGACATCATCGCGATCCTGGGTATGGACGAGCTGTCGGAAGCCGACAAACAGTTGGTTAACCGTGCTCGTAAGATCCAGCGCTTCTTGTCGCAGCCGTTCTTCGTGGCTGAAGTCTTCACCGGTGCTTCGGGTAAATACGTTTCCCTGAAAGACACCATTGCTGGCTTCAAAGGCATCCTCAACGGTGACTACGACCACCTGCCAGAACAAGCGTTCTACATGGTTGGCGGCATCGAAGAAGCGATCGAGAAAGCCAAGAAACTGTAATCCCGGCGCCCGGCAACGGGCGCTAATTTAGGTTGAGGCAATCAGATGGCTATGACAGTCCATTGCGATATCGTCAGCGCGGAAGGGGAAATCTTTTCCGGCCTGGTCGAGATGGTGATTGCGCACGGTGCACTGGGTGATCTTGGTATCGCTCTGGGTCACGCGCCGCTGATCACTAATCTGAAGCCAGGTCCGATCCGCCTGATCAAGCAAGGCGGGGAAGCCGAGGTGTTCTACATCTCCGGTGGTTTCCTCGAGGTTCAGCCGAACATGGTCAAGGTGCTTGCCGATACCGTGCAACGTGCCGCCGACCTGGATGAAGCTCAAGCCCAGGCAGCTCTCAAGGCTGCCGAAGCTGCTCTGCACGAGAAGAGCGCAGATTTCGACTACGGAGCTGCGTCCGCACGTCTGGCCGAGGCTGCAGCTCAGCTGCGCACCGTCCAGCAGATCCGCAAGAAGTTTGGCGGTTAATCCGTCAGCCGCTTGTTGTGCGATTGATAAAAAAGGGTAGCCTCGGCTACCCTTTTTTCTTTTCCGATTTTTACAACCCGGTCGCAGTTGCTGACCACCCAGGATTGGTAGCCAGTCATGTCTCTCGAAATCGTTATCCTCGCGGCCGGTCAAGGCACTCGTATGCGTTCGGCGTTGCCGAAAGTGCTGCACCCGGTAGCCGGCAATTCCATGCTTGGGCATGTTATCCACAGCGCACGGCAGCTCGATCCACAGCGCATTCATGTGGTCATTGGCCATGGTGCCGATGTGGTGCGTGAGCGTCTGGCGGCTGAAGACCTGAATTTCGTGCTGCAGGACCAGCAATTGGGCACTGGTCATGCAACGGCTCAGGCTGTGCCGTTCATCAGCGCCGACACCGTGTTGATCCTCTACGGTGACGTGCCATTGATCGAGGTCGAAACCCTGCAGCGCCTGCTTAAACATGTCGTACCGGGGCAGATGGGCCTGTTGACCGTCGAGCTGGAAGATCCGACCGGTTACGGCCGCATCGTGCGTGATGCTGACGGCAAGGTCGCAGCCATCGTTGAGCACAAAGATGCCAGCGAAGCCCAGCGCGCAATCACCGAAGGCAATACCGGCATTCTCGCCGTCCCGGCCAATCGCCTGGCCGACTGGATGAGCCGCCTGTCGAACAATAATGCCCAGGGCGAGTACTACTTGACCGACGTGATCGAAATGGCGGTCAGCGATGGTTTGGTGGTGGCCACTGAACAACCGCACGACCCGATGGAAGTGCAGGGCGCCAACGATCGCAAGCAACTGTCCGAGCTCGAGCGTCATTACCAGTTGCGCGCCGGTCGCCGGCTGATGGCGCAAGGCGTGACCCTGCGTGACCCGGCGCGTTTCGATGTACGCGGCGAAGTCACCGTCGGTCGCGATGTGCTGATCGACATCAACGTGATTCTCGAAGGCAATGTTGTCATCGAAGACGACGTGGTGATTGGTCCGAACTGCGTGATCAAGGACAGCACCCTGCGCAAAGGCGTGGTGATCAAAGCCAACAGCCACATCGAAGGTGCGGTGCTGGGTGAAGGCAGCGATGCCGGTCCGTTCGCCCGTCTGCGTCCGGGCACGGTGCTCGAAGCACGCGCGCATGTGGGTAACTTTGTCGAACTGAAAAACGCGCGCATGGGTGAGGGCGCCAAGGCCGGGCATCTGACCTATCTGGGCGACGCGGAAATCGGCGCCCGCACCAACATTGGCGCGGGCACCATTACCTGCAACTACGATGGCGCCAACAAGTGGAAAACCGTGTTGGGCGAGGACGTGTTCATCGGCTCCAACAACTCGTTGGTGGCGCCTGTGGATATCTCGTCCGGTGCAACCACGGCGGCTGGCTCGACTATCACGCAGAATGTGGATAACGCGCAGTTGGCCGTGGGTCGGGCGCGGCAGAAAAATATTGATGGCTGGAAGCGGCCGGAGAAGATCAAGAAAAGCTGATTTATCCACAGCTGCACTTAATGCTTGAATCCAATGTGGGAGCGGGCTTGCTCGCGAATGCGGTGTTTCAGTTTCACATTTCAGTGACTGACCCTCCGCATTCGCGAGCAAGCCCGCTCCCACATTCGTCTGGGTCGTTTCTAAAAGTTTCGATCTGTCGCTTGACGATTTATGGCCGATAGGTTTTGATTGCTTCCGTTATCTTTCGAATCGAAACTTAAGCCGCCATGTCGAAACGCAACACACCCCAGCGCCGACACAATATCCTCGCCTTGCTCAATGAGCAGGGCGAAGTCAGTGTGGATGAACTGGCCAAGCGCTTCGAAACTTCTGAAGTTACGATTCGCAAGGATCTGGCCGCACTGGAAAGCCATGGTCTGTTGCTGCGCCGTTACGGCGGGGCGATCACCATGCCGCAGGAATTGGTCGCTGAACCGGGCCAAAGCGTTTCAAAGTACAAACAGGCGATTGCCCGCGCCGCCGTCAAACGTATCCGCGAGCACGCCCGCATCATCATCGACAGTGGCAGCACCACTGCGGCGATGATTCCCGAGCTTGGCCAGCAGCCGGGTCTGGTGGTGATGACCAACTCCCTGCATGTGGCCAACGCCTTGAGCGAACTCGAACACGAACCGGTGCTGCTGATGACCGGCGGCACCTGGGATCCGCATTCGGAGTCCTTCCAGGGCCAGGTGGCCGAGCAGGTACTACGCTCTTACGACTTCGACCAGTTGTTCATCGGCGCCGATGGTATCGATCTGGTGCGCGGTACCACCACGTTCAACGAGTTGCTTGGCCTGAGCCGGGTGATGGCGGACGTGGCGCGGGAAGTGATCGTGATGGTCGAGGCCGACAAGATCGGCCGCAAGATTCCCAACCTGGAGCTGCCGTGGAGCAGCGTCCATACCCTCATTACCGATGATCGCCTGCCTGAAGATGCGCGCGATCAGATTCAGGCCCGCGGTATCAGCGTGATTTGCGCGGCTGTCAGTCAGGAGAAATAAGCATGTGTGGAATTGTCGGCGCAGTAGCTGAACGTAATATCACCGCCATCCTGCTTGAAGGCCTCAAGCGCCTTGAATACCGCGGCTATGACAGCGCCGGTGTGGCAGTTTTCACCAACGACGAAAAGCTCGAGCGCATGCGCCGTCCGGGCAAGGTCAGCGAGCTGGAAGCGGCGCTGGCCGCACAGCCGCTGGTCGGCCGTCTCGGTATCGCCCACACCCGTTGGGCGACCCACGGTGCACCGTGCGAGCGTAACGCGCACCCGCATTTCTCCGGTGATATCGCGGTGGTGCACAACGGCATCATCGAGAATCACGAAGCCCTGCGTGAGCAACTGAAAGCGCTGGGTTACGTGTTCACTTCGGACACCGACACCGAAGTCATCGCGCACCTGCTGAGCCATAAACTCAAGGATCAGCCTGACCTGACCGTCGCGCTGAAAGCCACCGTCAAAGAGCTGCACGGCGCCTACGGTCTGGCCGTGATCAACGCACAACAGCCGGATCGTCTGGTTGCCGCACGCAGTGGCAGCCCGTTGGTGATCGGTCTGGGCCTGGGCGAGAACTTCCTCGCGTCCGACCAGTTGGCCCTGCGCCAGGTCACTGACCGCTTCATGTACCTGGAAGAGGGCGATATCGCCGAAATTCGCCGCGACAGCGTGAAGATCTGGGACGTAGATGGCAAAACCGTCGAGCGTCAGACCGTGCAGTACAGTGATGGTGCCGAAGCTGCCGACAAGGGCGAGTTCCGCCACTACATGCTCAAGGAAATCCATGAGCAACCATCCGTTGTCCAACGCACCCTCGAAGGCCGTCTGAGTCCGAGTCAGGTACTGGTGCAGGCCTTCGGTCCACAGGCTGCCGAACTGTTCGCCAAAGTGCGCAACGTGCAGATCGTCGCCTGCGGTACCAGCTACCACGCCGGTATGGTCGCGCGTTACTGGCTCGAAGAACTGGCCGGTATTCCGTGTCAGGTCGAAGTCGCCAGCGAATTCCGTTACCGCAAGGTGGTGGTGCAGCCGGACACCCTGTTCGTCACCATCTCCCAGTCCGGCGAAACCGCCGACACCCTGGCCGCGCTGCGCAACGCCAAAGAGCTGGGCTTCCTCGCCAGCCTGGCGATCTGCAACGTCGGCATCAGCTCGCTGGTGCGTGAGTCCGACCTGACGCTGCTGACCCAGGCCGGTCGCGAAATCGGTGTGGCTTCGACCAAGGCGTTCACCACGCAACTGGTCGGCCTGCTGCTGCTGACCCTGTCTCTGGGTCAGGTACGCGGCACGCTCGGCAAAGGCGTTGAAGCCACGCTGGTGGAAGAGTTGCGTCGCCTGCCGACCCGTCTGGGCGAAGCGCTGGCGATGGACAGCACGGTGGAAAAAATCGCCGAACTGTTCGCCGAGAAGAATCACACCCTGTTCCTCGGCCGTGGCGCGCAGTTCCCGGTCGCAATGGAGGGCGCCTTGAAACTCAAGGAAATCTCCTACATCCACGCCGAAGCCTATCCGGCTGGGGAACTGAAGCACGGCCCTCTGGCGCTTGTGGATAACGACATGCCAGTGGTCACCGTGGCGCCGAACAACGAACTGCTGGAGAAGCTCAAGTCCAACCTGCAGGAAGTCCGTGCCCGTGGTGGTGAACTGATCGTATTCGCTGACGAGAAAGCCGGGATGACCAACGGCGAAGGCACCCATGTGGTGCAGATGCCGCACATCCACGACATTCTTTCGCCGATCCTCTACACCATCCCTCTGCAGTTGCTGTCTTACTACGTCGCCGTGCTCAAGGGCACCGACGTCGACCAGCCGCGCAACCTGGCGAAGTCGGTGACGGTGGAATAAGTTATCCACAGCTGACATTGACCCGCAAAAATCGCAGCCTCGGCTGCGATTTTTGTATCTGAATCGAGGACATCCATGGACCGCTTCCAGGAAATGCAGATCTTCGCCACCGTGGCCCAGGAGCAGGGCTTCTCGGCGGCGGCGCGGCGTCTTGGCTTGTCCGCGGCCAGTGTCACCCGCGCCGTGGCGGCGCTAGAGCAGCGCATTGGTACACAGTTGCTGATTCGCACGACACGCACTGTGCACCTCAGCGAGGCCGGTCAGCGTTATCTGGAAGACTGTCGGAGAATTCTCGCCGAGGTGCAGGAAGCTGAGGATTCGGCGGCCGGCAGTCATGCCCAGCCCCGTGGGCAATTGACAGTGACTGCGCCGGTTTTGTTCGGTGAGTTGTTTGTCACGCCGCTGATGACCAGTTATCTGACGCAATACCCGGACGTTTCGATCAATGCGCTGTTGGTCGATCGGGTGGTGAGCATGGTCGAGGAGGGCATCGATGTCGCGGTACGCATTGGTGAGTTGCCGGACAGCAATCAGCACGCGATCCGGGTTGGCGAAGTGCGGCGGGTGATCTGTGCGTCGCCGGCCTACCTGGCCCGGTACGGCCGCCCCGAGCATCCACAGGCGCTGGCCGGCGCGCCGGTGGTGGCGACCTCGGCCATCGGCCAGTTGCGCAGTTGGCCGTTTGTGGATCAGGGCGAAGCGATCAGCGTGCGGCCAGAACCGAGGCTGGTGGTCACCGCCAACCAGGCGGCGATTACTGCGGCTTGCCTGGGCTTGGGGCTGACCCGGGTGTTGTCCTATCAGGTCGCCGGCAAGGTGGCTTCCGGTGAACTGGAAATTGTCCTCGCCGATTTCGAACTGCCTCCGCTGCCGATTCATGTGGTGTATCAGGGCGGGCGCAAGGCACCGGCGCGGGTGCGCAGTTTTGTCGACCACGCGGTGAAGGTGCTGCGAGAACATCCGGCGCTGCAGAACGCGGCGTTATTTCATCCAGTGAAATAATTGATTGCGATTGCTGGTGATTCTGTTGATTTGAAGATGGGTGGAAGATGGCCTCCATCGGCGCTGCCATCCCGAACGGCGCCCTCTCCAGCGGAGTCGACCATGCAAGCGATCAAACTCTACAACTTCCCGCGTTCCGGCCACGCCCATCGGGTAGAACTGATGTTGTCCCTGCTGCAATTGCCGACCGAATTGATCCTGGTCGATCTGGCCAAGGGTGAGCACAAGCAGGCGCCGTATCTGGCGATCAACAGTTTCGGCCAGGTGCCGGCGATCGACGATGACGGTGTGGTGCTGGCCGACTCCAACGCGATTTTGGTGTATCTGGCGCTCAAATACGGCAACGGCCGTTGGCTGCCAACCGATCCGGTCGGTGCGGCGCGAGTGCAGCGCTGGTTGTCGGCCGCTGCAGGGCCGATTGCTTTCGGACCTGCTGCTGCACGATTGGTAACGGTGTTTGGCGCACAGTTGAATGCTGAAGAAGCGATTACCCGTGCGCACAACCTGCTCAAAGTGATGGAGGTGGAACTGGGCAAGACCCCGTATCTGGCCGGCAGCGAGCCGACCATCGCCGACGTGTCCGCCTACAGCTACATCGCCCATGCGCCGGAAGGCAACGTGTCGCTGGACGACTACGCCAACGTGCGCGCCTGGCTGGCGCATATCGAGGCCTTGCCCGGTTTTGTCGGCATGCCGCGCACGGTCGCCGGTCTGCAAAAGACTGCCTGAGAGGTCGGCCCGATCTGATCGAGTTATCCACAATGCGCCGGCGGCGCGGGGAGATGCGTGATGGAACGTTCACCGTGGCACGCTGGCGAGCAACAACTGCAGGCCCATGTCGGCGTTGCCGAGCGCATGGAGGCCTTCGGCCGAAAAGTGATTCGTGACTGGATGCCGGATCAGCACCGCGCCTTTTATGAGCAGTTACCGTTCATGCTGTACGGCGCGGTCGATACCGACGGGCGTCCTTGGGCCAGTGTGCTCGAAGGCGCGCCGGGGTTTGCGCATTCGCCTGATCCCGAGCATCTGCATTTCGCCAGCCAACCCGCTGCCGATGATCCGGCGCAATTGCGCAATGGCGAGCCGATCGGGTTGCTCGGCATTGAATTGCATACCCGCCGCCGCAATCGCCTCAACGGTCATGTCGACAATCTGACCGTGCAGGGTTTCGAGGTGAGCGTGGATCAGGCTTTCGGCAACTGTCCGCAATACATTCAACTGCGCCAGTTCCAGCGCGTGCCGCTGAGCGATCCGCAGACGCGGCCAGCGCAGCACGACGACGGTCTTGATGACGCAGCCAGAGCCATGATCGAAGGCGCCGATACCTTCTTTGTCGCCAGTTACGTCGATGTGGACGGACAACGTGCGGTGGATGTTTCCCATCGTGGCGGGCAGGCCGGGTTTGTCCGGGTTGAAGGTAATCGTCTGACCATCCCGGATTTTGCCGGCAACCTGCACTTCAACACGCTCGGCAACCTGCTGCTCAATCCCAAGGCCGGCCTGCTGTTCATCGACTTTTCCACAGGCGATGTGTTGCAACTGAGCGGGCGGACCGAAATCATCCTCGACGGGCCGCAGATCGAAGCGTTCCAGGGCGCCGAGCGCCTGTGGACATTCGAGGTAGAGAAACTGGTGCGGCGCCCGGCGGCACTGGCCCTGCGCTGGCGCTTCGACGGCATGTCACCCACCAGCCTGCTGACCGGCACCTGGGCCCAGGCCGATGCACGCTTGCAGGCCAAAGCGCTGGGTGACCGCTGGCGGCCGCTGCGGGTGACCCGCATCGAAAGGGAGAGCCAGCACATCCGCTCGATCTATCTGCAACCGGACGATGGCGCAGGGATGCCGGTGTTTCAGGCCGGCCAGCATCTGCCGCTGCGTTTCACTCTGGACGGTGAAACGCATATTCGCACTTACAGCCTGTCGAGTGCGCCATCGGATGATTTCCTGCGCATCAGTGTGAAACGCGAGGGCCTGGTTTCAGGCCATTTGCACCAGCAGATCCGGGTCGGCGATGTTCTTGAGGCACGGGCGCCACAGGGGCACTTCACGGTGGCGCCGCTGGAACACCGGCCGCTGGTGCTGCTGGCGGCGGGGGTTGGTATCACGCCGTTGCTGTCGATGCTGCGCGAGGTGGTGTATCAAGGCCTGCGCACCCGCAGGATCCGGCCGACGTGGTTGCTGCAGAGTTCTCGTAGCCTGGCCGATCAGCCATTTCGCGAGGAACTCGATCGCGTGCTGGAAAGTGCTGGCGATGCGGTACGGGTGATTCGCCTGCTCAGTCAGCCGGAAGCCGATGCGCACGAGGGCGAGGATTTTGACCGCCATGGGCGCATTGATCGGGCATTGCTGCGCGATCTGCTGGAGGTCGAGGATTACGACCAGATCGATTTTGCTGTCTGTGGCCCCGGCGCTTTTACCCAAAGTGTCTACGACAGTCTGCGCGAGCTGGACATTCGCGACGCGCGGATCCATGCCGAGACCTTCGGCCCGTCGACGCTCAGGCGCCAGCCGGACCCGGATGCGGCGATCATCGAGCAACCACCGGCGGCCATCACGTCAGTGCCGGTGATGTTCGAGCGTTCTGCCAAAGAGGCGCGCTGGCAGCCGGACGGCGGCAGTCTGCTGGAGCTCGCAGAAAGCCGTGGCCTGCGCCCCGAGTTCAGTTGCCGGGGAGGTTCGTGCGGCACCTGCAAGACACGTCTGGTCAGTGGCGCGGTGAATTATCCACAGCCCCCGGCAGACCTGCCGGAAGCGGGGCAGGTGCTGATTTGCTGCGCAGTGCCAGCGCAGAGTGAACAGTTGTTGGTGCTGGATCTCTGACGGCTCATCTGAAATCACTACCACCCCCCTGTGGGAGCGGGCTTGCTCGCGAAGGCGTCAGGTCAGTCGACATCATTGTTTACTGAAAGACCGCTTTCGCGAGCAAGCCCGCTCCCACAGTGGAGGTGTTTCAGCAAAGGGTCAGGCGTAAGACAGGTCTTTCTCTTCGAGCAACTCCTGATACAACTCGGTCCACTTGCGGCCCATTTCATCGGCGGTAAACAACTGCCGGTAACGCGCCTCGGCCTTTATGCCCATGGCTGCTGCGCGTTCGGGGTTTTCCCAGAGGCTGCGCATTGCCTCGCGAAACGCCTGAGGGTTGCTCGGTGGCACCACCAGCCCGGTTTCGTTGTGGATATTGATGTAGCTGGTGCCGGTACCGATTTCGCTGGAGATCATTGGTTTGCCGTACATCGCGCCTTCGAGCAGCGAAATGCCGAACGCTTCGGAACGCAGGTGCGACGGGAACACGATGGCGTAGCTCAGTTGCAGCAGGGCGACCTTGTCTTCATCGCCCAGGCGCCCGAGAAAGTGGATGTTACGCAGCCCCAGCGCAGCAGCCTGGGCGTGCAACTCCAGTTCCAGCGGCCCGGCACCGACGATCACCACCGGATAGTCCACGTCCTTCAAGGCGTCGAGCAGGATGTGCAGACCTTTGTAATAACGCATGACCCCGACGAACAGGAAAAACTTATCCCCAAGCTGCTGGCGCCAGCGATTCATCCGTTCGCTGTCGGCCTGTGGATAACCGGCCTTGTTCAAACCGTATGGAATCACCCGGGTCTTGTTCTGAAACTGCTGCAACACGTCGCTGGTGTGCAGGTAGTTCGGCGAGGCCGCGACAATCCGGTCGGCGCTGGCGAGGAAGCGGTTCATCAGCGGTCGGTAGAGTTTGAGCAGATGCTTCTGACGAATAATGTCCGAGTGGTAGGTCACCACGCTCGGTTTGTTCATGCCGCTGGCAAAGTGCACCAGGTCCATGAACGGCCACGGAAAGTGATAGTTGACCACATCGGCTTCGGCGGCCAGCTCGCGAAACTGTTTGAACACGCTCCAGGAAAACCCGGTGGAGGCGAACTGAATGTCGAGTCTGGCGCGATGCACTTCGTGTTGACCCAGTTGCACCACCGGCGGGGTCGGGTCGGCGCTGAGTGTCAGCACCTGGCCGTCGATACCGTGATGCGCACCGCTTTCGCACAGCTGAAATATCACCTGCTCGATACCGCCGACCGAGTCAGGCAAGTAGGTTTTGAAAAAATGAAGAACTCGCATTCAACCTCCCATGGCCTGGCGGTAGGCACCGGCCGTGGCCTGTGCGCAGCGCTGCCAGGAAAAAAGCCGCGCCCGCTGCAATCCGGCTTCTCGGCATGCTTGCCAATGCACCTGATCGTCGAGCAGACGGATCAGCGCGTCGCGCAACCCGTCTGCATTGTCAGGTTCAATATAGTTGCCCGCGTCGCCCGCGACTTCCGGCATGGCCGAAGCGCGGGTGAGTACCACCGGCGTGCCGCTGGCCATCGCCTCCAACACCGGCAGGCCAAAGCCTTCGTATAACGAAGGAAAAATCAGCGCCCGGGCACCGGCCAACAGCTGGGCCAGGTGTTCATCGGGCAAGTAGCCGAGCAGGCACACATGCCCGCTTGCCAATGCCTGACGCAGTTCGGCGCTGAACTGTTCGCGCTGCCAGCCAGCCATGCCGACGATCAGCAGCGGAAAGCGTTGGCGCACGGCCTCCGGCAGCAAGGCATGGGCGCGCAGGGCCAGCCGCAGATTCTTGCGTGGCTCCAGCGTCCCGACACAGAGGAAATACTCCCGCGCCGTAACGGCATGGGCCTTGAGTACCGGGTCGATGGTGTGTGCGTCACGCGGATGAAAGCGCTCGGCCACGCCCAAGGGAGCGACCACGAAACGTTCAGCGGGCAGGCCGAAACAGCTTTGAGCTTCGTCGGCGATCGCTTGTGAATCGGTGAGGATCACTTGTGCCTGCCGCACGCCGGTAGCCAGTCGGCGCTCGATCTCTTGCAAACGTGCCGGCGGCTGAGTTTCGGGGTAATGCAGGTGCGTCAGGTCGTGCAGGGTGATCACGGTCGGGCCGTCGAAGGCCAGTGGCCACAGACTCGGTTCGTGATACAGATCGATGCCATGCGCGCGCGCCTGATCGAAACGCTTTTGTTCCAGCCAGCGCCGCGCCTGATAAGCCCCGGGGATCTGCCGCAGCAGTGGCGTCAGGCGCGAATAACCGGGCATCGCCGCCTCCGGCAAGGCCGAACTCCAGCCCCAGCCGTGGAACAACTCAATTTCGATATCGGTATCGCTGCGCAACGCATTCACCAACTCGGCGACGTAGTGGCCGATGCCGGTGCGCGGTGCCTGCAGGATCCGGGCATTAAGGGCAATGCGCATGCGGCCTCGCTGGCGCCAATGGCGCTTGCACTGCATTGCGTACGGTGCGCTCGGCCAGTTGCGCACTCGCCTCGTGCCAGTCGATCCAGCGCCAGTCCGCCACATCGCGAGCAGCGGGGAATTGGCCACTCTGCAGGAACCGCATGATCAAGTCAGCGAGGCTTTGCGGATCCTGCAAATCGAAATAGGCCATGAATTCGCCGCCGATTTCGCGGAACACCGCAATGTCGCTGCCCATCGCCGGCAAGCCACGCTGCATGGCTTCCACCAGCGGCAGGCCAAAGCCTTCGACAAACGAAGGGAATACCAGCGCACTGGCGTGGGCGTAGGCATGTTCGAGGCTGGTGTCGCTCAAGTCGTTGAACATGAACAGGCGGCGATTCAGTTCGGGATGACTGCGCACCCGGGCGAGCAGGGCGTCGCACTTCCAGCCGATGCGCCCGGCGATGCACAGACGCGCCGGGGAGCCGGCGGTCCAGGCCCGTTCGAAGGCATCGAGCAGGTATGCGTGGTTCTTGCGCGGCTCAATGGTACTGACCATCAGGAACAGCGGCTCCGGTGTATTGAACAGTTGTTGCAGGCGCGGTTCGACGGTTTCCCCGGCGCTGTGCAGATCCAGTTCGGAACCGAGGTGGAAATAATCGAACCAGCGTTTTTCGGCCTGTACCGTGCCGATCCGTTGCTGCAGTTCGGCGCGCACCTGATCGCGTACCGTGGCGGAAATGGCCAGGTAGCCGTCGGCCGTGCGGGTGATCCAGTCGAACCATTCACTGAAGACCTGCACCAGCCGCGTGTCGTAGAACTGCGGGTGGGTCAGCGGTATCAAGTCGTAGATGACCGCGACAATACCGACACCCTCGCGCTTGAGCTGTTCGGCGTGGGAGAAAAAGTCCGAGTGCCAGGACGAATCCAGCAGCACCAGTTGGTCTCCGGGCTGATGCTGCAAGGGGGCACAGCGTTTTGGCAGTTGCTGGCGGTTGATCCGCTCGATCAGCCGCAGGGGTACGCCAAACGCCGCGAAAGCGCTCAGCCGATAGCCGACGTACAACAGGCGTCGTGGGGTTTTTGCCTGCAGGCGGCTTTCGAGGCGCTGATGCCATTGCCAGAAACGGTGCGCAAGGCGTTCCAGTCGTTCGCCGAATGTCGCAATGGCGTTGAACAGCGGCGCGTCCAGCGGGGCCAGGCGCGTGACCCGATACAGCCGGCCCCTCAGCGAAATGACCGGCAGGCACTCGACATCACCCACCCGCTCCGGCAATTGCTTGATGACGTTGCGCACCACGCGTTGAATACCGGAGTTGATCTTCGGGTGTTTGAAGACGTGGGTGCACTCGACCAACAGGCGGGTCATGGCGCACGCTCGGTCAGCGCTGCCTCGGTGTGAGGGGTGATCGTCGTGTTGGCATTGAGCCAGGAACAGCCGACGAAATCTTCCTGGCGGTTGTTGATCACGTGAAACACCAGACCGTAATCGCGCCATTCGAAGTTGCGGTCCAGATGCGAGTCCAGGCGCGACAGGCTCAACGATACCGAATAGTTGCCCTTGCCCAGCCCCATGACGAAGGCGAAGCGATAAGTGAAGCGTTCGCCGGCGCGCAGATCGGTCAGGGCCTTGTTCAGGCGATGGGTGTTGATGCCATACATCATCTGGCCCAGACGATCCTTGAGGATGAAGCCGAGCACCAGCCGTTCAATGTCGCGGCGAACTTCGACCTGCACTTCCAGTACCACTGGCTGGCCGACCTCGGCAGCGTCGATGGCGCGATCGTGTTCGTCCAGCAGGCGCACACTCAGAATGCCTGCCTCGCCGGTGCCGGACACGGTCTGCACTTCGCCGCCGGCGAGCATTTCCTGGCGCACGATCTGACCTTCGCGCTCGGCCATCAAGGCGTTGTAATAGTCGAGCACCACTTCCGGTTTGTCGTACATGGCCATGTGGCCGTCCTTGAGCAGGATCGCCGAATCGCAGATCGACTGGATGGCCGAGCGGTCGTGGGAGACGATCAGCAGGGTCGTGCCGGCCTTGCGGAAGCCGCGAATGCGTTCGAAGCTCTTGTGCTGAAAGTAGGCGTCGCCCACCGACAGGGCCTCGTCGACGATCAGAATGTCCGGACGCCGCGCGGTGGCGACGCTGAAGGCCAGGCGCATCTGCATGCCGCTGGAGTAGGTGCGCACGGGGTGGTCGATGGCTTCGCCGATTTCTGCGAAGTGTTCGATGTCAGGCATCAGCGCTTCGATTTCGCCAACCTGCAGGCCCAGCAACTGCCCGGCCATGATCGCGTTCTGGCGCCCGGTAAAGTCCGGGTGAAAACCCATGCCCAGCTCCAGCAATGCCGCTACGCGCCCTTCAATCTCGATTTTGCCGCAGGTGGGTTGAGTGGTACCGGTGATCATCTTCAGCAAAGTGCTTTTGCCCGCACCGTTGGCGCCGACGATACCCACGGCCTCGCCGGGGGCAATCTCGAAAGCGACATCCTGCAGCACCCAATGCTCGCGGTGGCGCACCGGGGAAAACGGGATCAGCCATTCCGCCAGACGGCTCCAGCGTGTCGGATACTGTTTATAAGCCTTGCCCAGGCCCGTTACGCGTATAAGTCCCATCAGAGTTCATCCACCATTTCACCGACGCGCTGGCGGAACAACCGCAGGGCGATCAGACACATCACCACCGTGACGATGAACACCGGTAAAAGCGAGTTCCAGACCGGCCATTGCCCATACAGGAACAGGTTCTGATAGCTGCCGATCAGGCTGGTCATCGGGTTGAGTTGCAGCAGCCGCTGGACCCACTCCGGGAGGATGGTGATCGGATACACGATCGGCGTCAGCCAGAACCAGAACTGCAGGCAGATGGCGAAGAGCTGGCCGACATCGCGAAAGAATACATTCAACACGCCGAGGATCATGCCCAGACCAGCGCAGAACAGCATCTGCAGCGCAATCAGGGGAATCAGCGCCAGGAGCGCCATACCGGGCCAACGCCCGCTGATCAATAGAAATCCAAGGAACAGGCCGATGATGATGGCGAAATTGATCGCCGCATTGCACAGCACGATCACCGGCAGGCAGATGCGGGGGAAGCTGATTTTCTTCAGCAGGTTGGCGTTATCCAGAAACATGGTCTGGCTGCGCAGGGTGATTTCCGAAAACATTCCCCAGGCGAGCAGCCCGGCGCAGAGATAGACACTGTAGGCCATGCTGTCATCCACGCCCGGCAGGCGGGCGCGCATGATGTGAGAAAAGATCACGGTGTAGACGATGATCATCGACAGTGGATTGAACACGGGCCACAAGGCGCCGAGCAGCGAATTGCGATAACGCGCTTGAAACTCTCGCTGTACGCTGCCGAGGATGAATCCTCGATAGCTGTAAAGCGAACGGTACAGGGAAAGCAGCATCAAACCGTCCTGCCGTATTGGTCTTCGAAGCGCACGATATCGTCTTCACCCAGGTATTCGCCGCTTTGCACTTCGATGATCACCAGGTCGATCACGCCGGGGTTTTCCAGGCGATGGCGATGGCCGGCGGCAATGAACGTCGATTCGTTCTTGGCCACCAGATGCGTGCCGCTGCCGTTGTTGGTGACCTTGGCCATGCCTTCGACCACCACCCAGTGTTCGTTGCGGTGATGATGCATTTGCAGCGACAGCTTGCCGCCGGGCTTGACCACGATGCGCTTGATCTTGAAGCGCGGGCCTTCCTCGAGCACGGTGTAGGTGCCCCACGGACGGCTGACCGTGCGATGCAGGCGGTAGGCTTCGTGGGATTTTTCCTTGAGCTGCTTGGCGACGCGCCGCACATCCTGGGCGCGATCGGCGTGGGCCACCAGCACGGCGTCGGCGGTGTCGACGATGATCAGGTTATCCACACCCACGGCAGCCACCAGCCGGCCTTCGCTCTGCACGAAGTTGTTGTGACTGTCGATGAACACCGCTTCGCCGCTGGCGCGATTGTTGTCGGCATCGGCCGGTACCAGCGCTGCCACGGCCCCCCACGAACCGATGTCGCTCCAGTCGAAACCGGCGGGCACCACCACGACTTTCTCCGAACGCTCCATCAAGGCGTAATCGATGGAGATGTCGGTGATTTCAGCAAACAGTGTCGGCGACAGTTCCTGTTGCAGACAGCCGACGGTTTCCACCGCGGCGCTGGCCTGCATGCAGGCGCGGGTCTGTTCCAGCAACTCTGGCGCGTGCAATTGCAGTTCGTTGATCAGGGTCGCGGTGGTGAAGCAGAACATGCCCGAGTTCCACAGGAAGTTGCCGCTTTCCAGGTAATGGGTGGCGGTTTGCAGGTCGGGCTTTTCCACGAAACGCTGCACTTTCGCTGCGCCTTTGGCGTCCAGCGGTGCGCCGGTTTCGATGTAGCCGAAGCCGGTTTCCGGGGCGGTCGGCAGCACACCGAAGGTCACCAGATAACCGTCCTTCGCCAGGTTGACCGCGTGTTCGACGGCACTCTTGAGTGCGTCCTGGTTGACGATCAAATGGTCGGCGGGCATCACCACCATGATTGCGTTGTCGCCGTGCAGCGCCTGCAGCGACAGGGCGGCGGCGGCAATTGCCGGGGCGGTGTTGCGCCCGGTCGGCTCCAGCAGGAAGTGCCCGCGATGGCGCGACACGTGGGCGGCGCAATAGTGATCCTTGCTCTGGAAGTAGTACTCGCGGTTGGTCACCGTGACGATGTCGCCCCAGCCGTCGAGCAATGCTGCCGCCCGCTGGTATGTCTTGCCGAGCAGCGACTGCCCGTCGGGCAGGGTCATGAACGGTTTGGGATGGCCCTCGCGGGACACCGGCCACAGACGCGTACCGGCACCGCCGGACAGAATCACGGGAATGAGCATGACCTACTCCTTGGCGACGCGTTTCATGTCCGCATCCATCATCATGCGGATCAGGGTGTCGAGGTCGGTTTTCGGTTTCCAGCCCAGCACACGCTGCGCCTTGGCCGGGTTGCCGAGCAGCACTTCGACTTCGGCCGGGCGGAAGAACGCCGGGTCGATCTTCACGTAGTCGCGGTAGTTGAGGCCAACGTGATCGAAGGCGATGCGGCACATCTCGCGCACGGTGGTGGTGACACCGGTGGCGACCACGAAATCGTCAGGCTTGTCCTGTTGCAGCATCAGCCACATGGCTTCGACGTAGTCGCCGGCAAAGCCCCAGTCGCGCTTGGCGTCGATGTTGCCCAGGGCCAGTTCCTGCTGCTTGCCCTGTTTGATGCGGGCGGCGGCGTCGGTGACCTTGCGGGTAACGAATTCGATGCCGCGCAGCGGCGATTCATGGTTGAACAGGATGCCGCTGCTGGCGTGCAGGTCGAAGCTTTCACGGTAGTTGACGGTGATCCAGTGACCGTAGAGTTTGGCCACGCCGTAGGGGCTGCGCGGGTAGAACGGGGTGTTCTCGTCCTGTTGCTCGGCCTGGATCAGACCGAACATTTCGCTGGTGGAGGCCTGATAGAAACGCGTGTGCGGGCTGAACTGGCGGATCGCTTCGAGCAAGTGGGTGACGCCCAGGCCATCGACGATGCCGGTGGTCACCGGCTGATTCCAGGAAGCGGCAACGAAGCTTTGTGCAGCGAGGTTGTAGACCTCGTCAGGCGCCGACTGAATGACTGCACGTTGTACCGAGCAGGCATCGGCCATGTCACCGTCCAGGTAGACGATGTCACCTTCGACGCCCATCTCGCGCAAGCGCCAGCGCGAATCGCTGCTACGGCGTGCTACCAGGCCGTGAACCTTGTAACCCTTGTCGAGCAGCAACCTGGCCAGATATGCGCCGTCCTGGCCGGTGATCCCCGTGATCAGTGCACTTTTCATTGTTGTTTTACTCGCTGCTCCCAGTCGGACAGGATCGCCCGCAGGGATTGTTGTGTGGTGATTGCCGGTGCCCAGCCCGTGGTCTGGACCAGCTTTGCGTGACTGCCGCAAACGCGACGCTGATCGGCGCGCCGCATGCGTGCCGGATCCTGCACCAGTTGCACTTCGACCTGCGCCAGATCGCCCAACTGCTCGATCAGACTGCGGATGCTTTGTTCGCGGCCCGAGCAGATGTTGTAGACCTGCCCGGGTGTGCCTTTTTCCAGAAGGGCGAAATAAGCCGCGATCACATCGCCGACATCGAGGAAGTCGCGCGTGACGTCAATGTCGCCGACTTCCAGTCGTGCTGCCTGCAAGCCTTGCTTGATGCGGTTGATCTGGCGTGCGGCGCTGGCGATGACGAAGCTGTCTTTCTGTCCGGCGCCGATATGGTTGAACGGCCGCGCCACCAGCACCGGCCAGCCCTCACTCAGGCCCCATTGCAGGCTGAGAAACTCGGCCGAGAGCTTGCTCACCGCATAGGGGTTGCGCGGGCAGGGCGGTTGCAGTTCGGTGATGGGCAGGGCGCTCTCGTCGACTTGCCCATAGACGTCGCCGGAGCTGACATACAGGAAGGTCCCCCGAAATCCGCGGGCCTTGAGGGCCTGCAACAGATTGAGGGTACCCAGCAGATTGATCTCGAGCGTGCGGGCCGGATCACGGAAGGCTTCAGGAACGAAGGTCTGACCAGCGAGGTGAATCACCGCGTCGGGCAATTGTGGCCACAGGTCGACGAGGCTCGCCGCTGACGTGAGATCGTAGGGTGCGATGGCAGGCAGCAGTTCCCACGTCGAGTCAGGCTGGGCCAGACGCGACTGGATATGTTGTCCCACGAACCCACTGAGGCCCGTGACGAACAGACGCTTTTTCAAACAGCGACCCCTTGGTCTTTAACATTCGCCACTTTCCCACAGGCTTTGAGGGGAAGTCTGTCAGGCCGCATGAAAAAGGCCGACAGGACGACAGGCGAAGTCGTTGTTGTAGTTGTTTGTTACCAATCTGTGCCAAATGCTTGGCAATTTCAACAGTGCAAACCGTGACTGGTCAGTTCTCGTCAGAGTAGACGGATTTATTCTCGCCGGGCGGTTCACGAATCCGCGACGGATGTGTTTAGAATGCCCCTCGTCGCGTTCAACAGGGGTTGTTCAGCCCCAGTCAGACCGACCACTAAAAACAAGAACAAAGACGGGCTGGAAGATGCAGGACGAGTGTCGGCATGCCGACCACGATTCAGCGCTTCGCCGTCATGGATTGAAGCAGCCGGGATGGCGGCTTCATCGTGGGATGCCATGAACTTCATTCTTTACTCGGACGTCAACGACCGTTCCATCAGCCAGAGTCTCGGGCGTCCCGAATACAGTTACTACTTCGTGCTCAAGGCTTATCGCCCAGTGCTGGAAAGCCTTGGGCGGGTGCATGTGGTGTCCGCCATCACCGAGGTTGATCCGCTCTTTCGCCAATTGCGCGAGGCGGGCGAAGACAGCCTGTTTCTCTCCTTCACCCCGCCGCAAAATACGCCGACCGATCTCGAGTGTCCGACCCTGTGTGTGGTTGCCTGGGAGTTCGATTCGATCCCGGACGAGATCTGGGACAACGATCCGCGCCACGACTGGACGCAGATGCTGGCCCGACAAGGGCGGGTGATTACTCTGTCCAGCCATACTGCCCGGGCGATTCGCCGGGCGCTGGGCGAGGACTTTCCGGTACTGGTGTTGCCGACACCGTTGTGGGAGAACTTTGCGGCGATTCGTCAGCAGCAAGTTCCGGCGCCGGTCAATCCAGGCACGCCGCTGGCGATCAAGGGCTGCATTTTCGACAGCCGTACGCTGGCGCTCTCAGCCGATGACCTGCTGCCCAAACCACTGACCGCCGAGCAACTGGCCGCGATCGAGGCACAGCGACCTCCTCCGCTGACCTTCAAACGGCGCCTGGTCATCGCCCGGCACTACCTGCGCCAGTGGCGCCTGGATGCAGGCCGCGAACAGCTACAGCCGCGGGTGAAGTTTCTGCATCACTGGTATTGGGAGGGACTGCGTGATCTTTTCTCACGCAGGGCGCATGCCTGGCTGGAGCGACAGCTGCCGAGTATCGCCGGTCCACAGGCGGTGGCAGTGGCCGAACCGCCGCCGCTGGATCTGCCGGACACCACGTCGGTGGTCGACACCACGGTCGACGGTGTGGTCTACGTCACCGTGTTCAACCCCAAAGATGGCCGCAAGAACTGGCATCAACTGATCACCGCGTTTTGCTGGGCGTTTCGGGAAACGGCCGATGCGACGCTGGTATTGAAAATCACCCAGAACGACCTGGCGTCTTACTACAGCGAATTAATGACGCTGTTGGCGCAGCTCTCACCCTTTGCCTGCAGGGTGGTGGTGTTGCACGGTTATCTGGATGACGCCCAGTACACCCGGCTTTACGCTGCTGCCAGTTACTACGTCAACGCCTCGCGCTGTGAGGGCCTGTGTCTGCCGTTGATGGAGTTCATGTCCAGTGGCAAACCGGTAATCGCCCCGGATCACACGGCCATGGAAGACTACATCGACGACAGCGTCGCCTTCGTGATCAAGTCCAGCGAAGAACCCGCCATCTGGCCGCAGGACTCGCGGCTGATTTACCGCACCCTGCGCCACCGCCCGGATTGGGCTTCGCTGAAACAAGCCTACGAGGACAGCTACCGCATGGCCAAAGACCAGCCGGAGCGGTACCGGCAGATGTCGGCGGCAGCAGTCGAGCGCATGCATGACTACTGCGCTTTTGCCCCCGTGCAAATGCGCATGGCGGAATTTTTCGGGCTTGCACCGCATCCCGCCAATGCTGCGTCAGTGACGGAAAACGCCTCATGCTGATCATCATTCATTCGGAAACCAACCAGCACACCATTGCACAGAATCTGGGGCGCTCGGAGTACAGCTATTACTTCGTGCTCAAGGAATATCGCCCGGTACTCGAGCGTCTCGGACGCGTGGTGGAAGTGGCCGATCCGCTGACCGAAGTCGACGCGCTTTACGAGGAATGCCGCGCCAGTGGCGAGCCGTGCGTCTTCCTGTCGTTCTCGCCGCCCCATCGCACGCCGGTACACCTGATGTGTCCGACTTTGCCGGTGTTTGCGTGGGAGTTCAGCACCATCCCCAATGAGCCGTTTGCCGGTGAGCCGCGCAACGACTGGCGCACGGTGCTGCAGGCTTGCGGAGCGGCGATCACCCATTCCTGCTACACCGTTAACGCGGTGCGCGAGGCAATGGACAGCGATTACCCGATCGTCGCGGTGCCTGCGCCGGTATGGGATCGCTTTGCCGCCCGCGGTGCGCCGTTGCAGGGCCAGCCACCGAATGGACCGGTACGGTTGAAGATCAAGGGATTGGTGGCCGACAGTCGCAAACTTGACTTGAACGCATTCGCCCCCCGGCCTTTGCGCACGGGCAAGGGACTCGATTTCCATGCGCCGGTCAGGGAGCAAGAGTTGCTGCTCGACGGCGTGGTCTACACCTCAGTGTTCAATCCCGGCGATGGGCGCAAGAACTGGGAGGACATGCTCAGTGCATTCTGCGTGACGTTCCGCGAGGTCGAGGACGCAACGCTCGTGCTGAAACTGACGCACCACGATGCCGAAGAAGCGCTGAGCGACATCCTCCACCACCTGTACAAGAATCAGTCCTACCGCTGCCGGATCGTGCTGATCTACGGCTACCTCGCGGACGCCGATTATGAGCGTCTGGTGCAGGCGACCCGCTATGTGGTCAACACGTCCTATGGCGAGGGCCAGTGCCTGCCGTTGATGGAATTCATGTCCTGCGGCAAACCGGCGGTGGCGCCGCGTACGACGGCAATGATCGATTACCTGAGTGCCGACAATGCCTTTCTGATCGACTCCACCGACGAGCTCACGGCCTGGCCGCATGACCCGCGCAAGGCCTTCCGCACCCTGCGTTATGTGACTAACTGGACGTCTTTGTGCACGGCCTATCGCGCCAGCTATGCGGTCGCCAAAGACGATCCGCAACGTTATGCACAGATGGCCGCTCAGGCGGTGAGCAGCCTGCAGGATTTCTGCAGTCAGGCAGTGGCCGAGCAGCGGTTGCAAGTGTTTCTGGGGCAGTTGTTCGAACGCCGGGTTGCCGCAGACCCCGAGATGCGCGGGCCATGAACAGCAAGCGGATCATGGACATCGAGGTACTGCGCGCGATCGCGGTGCTCGGTGTGCTGTTTCATCACCTGCAGGGCAGCCTGTTCACCGACACCGTGCCGCTGCTGCAAACAGTCCACCATTGGGCGCAGTCCTGGTGGGGCGTTGACCTGTTTTTTGCGATTTCCGGATTTGTCATCGCCCGCAGCCTGATCCCCGCTCTGCAAGGCTGCACGAGCCGTCGACAGTGCTGGGAGCAGACACGCAATTTCTGGCTGCGCCGGGCCTTTCGTTTGTTGCCCTCGGCCTGGCTGTGGCTGGCGCTGATGTTGCTGGCCTGTGTCTTGCTCAATCGCTCAGGTGCGTTCGGCACGCTGCACGCCAACCTGCAGGCGACACTGGCCGGGGTGTTGCAGTACGCCAATTTCCGTTTTGCCGACAGTTTCTTTCAGTACGAATACGGCAGCAGTTTCGTCTACTGGAGCCTGGCACTGGAGGAGCAGTTCTACTTGCTGTTCCCGCTGCTGATTGTCGTGTGTCGCCGACATCTGGGCTGGGTATTGCTGGCGCTGGTCGCGGTGCAACTGTTCACGTTGCGCACCCCCTTGCTGATGGTGGTGCGCACCGATGCCCTGGCCCTCGGCGTATTGCTGGCGATGTGGAGCGCGCAGCCGGGTTATTCCCGTTGGGAACCGAGGTTCCTGCGGCGGCCGTGGGCCGGCGTTTCGGTACTGATTGTGCTGGCGTTGCTGCTGAGTTACATGGCCACCGGCCGCTTCACGTTCGCCTCTTACCGCATCGGCTCGATCGCCATGCTCAGCGCGCTGCTGGTGTGGATTGCCTCGTACAACCGCGATTACCTGCTGCCGCGCGGAAGGTTGCAACGGCTGATGGCGTGGATCGGCAGCCGCTCCTACGGCATCTACCTGATCCATATTCCGGCCTATCTGCTGGTCCGTGAATTGATCTTCCGCTTGCAGGACGCGGGGCTGCCCAGTCCGGCCGGGCACCCGATTCTCACGGTGCTGATCGCCGGCGGTCTGATCGCGCTGCTCAGCGAATTGAATTACCGATTCATCGAAATGCCGATGCGCAATCGCGGCGCCGCGCTGGTGCGCCGCCTCGGTACGTCGCGAACCGCCGTCCCATCCTCTGGAGCTACCTCATGCTGAGCCTTTTGAAGAAACTCACGGCAACGTCTCCCGCACCGGTTGCTGTGCCATCTGCCGCCGACAAGGTTGATCCGTACATGCTCGGCCTGTACGACGCAAAGCTCAGTGGCTGGTTCAATCAAGAGACCGACGAGCTGTTCACAGGCTTTCGGGTGAGCGCCGATGACACGTTGCTCGATGTCGGCTGTGGCGACGGCGGTAATGTGCATTTCTGCGGCATGCGCGGGGCGAAGATCATCATTGCCGACATCGACGCGGCCAAGGTCGAGGCCACCCGCCAGCGTCTGAGCGATACCCCGGCACGCAGCGTCGAATGCCACGTGACCGACTGCAACCCGCTGCCGATTGCCGATGCCACCGCCACCCGCGTGGTCTCCACCGAAGTCATCGAGCATGTCGACGATCCGGCGCAATTTCTCGCCGAACTGGTACGTGTCGGCAAGCCGGGAGCGCTGTACCTGCTGAGCGTGCCGCATCCCAGCTCGGAAGATTTGCAGAAAGACATTGCCTCGCCGGACTATTTCCAGAAACCCAACCACATTCGCATCATCAGTGAAGAGCAGTTCAAGGCGATGGTCAGTGACGCCGGGCTGGAGATCATCAGCCACAGTCAGTACGGCTTTTACTGGTCGATGTGGATGCTGTTGTTCTGGGAAGCCAAGGTCGAATTCAGTAACCCCGATCACCCGTTGCTCGAGCATTGGGCCAATACCTGGCAAGCGGTGCTCGATTCGCCCCGTGGTGCACAGATCAAGCAGGCGCTGGACGCCGTGGTGGCGAAGAGTCAGGTGATCATTGCCCGCAAGCCTTGAGTGCTTTTGTGTACCCTTGCAGCCTGATGTCTCAGGGATCTGCAAGGTATGCGCGTTATCGTCGGGTTGTCGGCCATGCTGGCGGTGTTGTTGCTCTGTGCTTGTGAGCGACAGGACGCAGCGCCACTCGATCAGCAACTCTACGTCTGGCAACGGCAATGGACGTCCGCCCATGAGCTCGCGCTGAAAGACAGCCGCAGCGACTTTTCGACCTTGCGCGTGCTGGCCTTGCAGGCATTCCCCAATGACGGCTGGCATCGGGCGCGGATCGACGCGCCATTGCTCAAGCACGATGGCCGGCCTCTGATCGCGGTGATTCGTCTCGACGGTCAGCTCAAAAGTCTGGATCAGTCGCAGGTCACGGCGCAGATTCTTCAGGTTGTCGCCGACTGGCAGGCGCAGGGGCTGACCCTGAGTGGCGTCGAGATCGATCATGACGCGGGTAATGCGCGTCTGCCGGAATACACCGAGTTCCTGACACATCTGCATTCCGCGTTGCCCGCATCGTTGCCGCTGAGCATCACCGCGCTGCCGGCGTGGCTCGGCAGTTCACAGCTGCCGGCGTTGTTGGCCACAGTCGACAGCAGCGTGCTGCAGGTGCACGCCGTCAGCGATCCGCGACGCGGCTTGTTCGACCCCAAGCAGGCTCGGCGCTGGGCCAGCGCCTGGGGCAAAATCAGCAGCAAACCGTTCTATCTGGCGTTGCCGGCCTATGGCGTGGCGCTGCTGCCGGATGCCGACGGTGCCCCGGTGGTGGAAAGCGAAGTACCGATCGAACGTGAAGGGCAACGCCGGGAACTGCTCGCCGATCCGTTGCAACTGAGCCGACTTGCAAAAGAGCTGCGCGAGGACCCGCCGGAACATCTGGCCGGGCTGATCTGGTTTCGCCTGCCGCTGGCCAATGATCGTCGGGCCTGGAGCCTGACCACGTTGCGCGCCGTGGCCCGCGGCGATGCGTTGAGCAGCCAACTCGGTCTGGCGTTCAGCGACCACGATGGCCTGCAGGACATCGCCCTGCGCAATGTCGGAAACCTCGACAGTGCCTGGCCCGCACGGATCATCGTCAAGGCCAGCGCTTGCGAGGGCGCCGATGCGCTTGCCGGTTATTCGTTGCAACAGAGCGCGGATCTGCTTACCTTCACCCGCCTGCGCGACGGTCGTTTGCCGGCGGGTGGACAACGCGCCATCGGTTGGGCGCGCTGTGCATTTATTGATCAAGGAGGTTCGCATGTTGACCCGTAACTGGCCCCGCCATCTGCTCTGCCTGAGCCTCAGCCTGCCGCTGGGTTCGGCGTTGGCCTGCGGCCCGGACTTCCCGATGCGCCTGCTCGACAATCGCGGGCAAACCCTGGCCGATTTGCCGGAGGGCAACTTCAACTTCGAGATCAGCCGCCTCGGCAAGACCATTGCCGGGCTGAAGAATGTCACGGCGGCGACGTACAATCCCGACGATATCTACGGTGACGCAAGCGAGCCTGCTGCGCTGCGCGAAAAAGCCGAGCAGGTCGGTCTGAGCGCCGAGCAACAGGCGCTGGTCAAGCAACTGCGTGGCCTGAGCGATGCGCGTCAGGTCGAGGCGCAGGGCGCCGGTCTGCCGGCGGAAATCCGTTTGTACGTGGCCGGCGCGGTGGCGTTTGCCACTGGCGATCATCCGCTGGCGATCGAATATTTCAACAAAGTGCTGGCACTGCCGGCCGATCAGCGTCCGCTGCGCAGCACCTGGGCGGCGTATTCCCTGGGTCGTGCCTGGTTTGCCATGAGTGCCGAGGCGGGCGATGTCATCGAAGTGCTGGAGGATGCGCGCGCGGCCTTCCGTCAGGCTCGTCAACTGAGCATCGATGGCTTCAGCGACCCGCTGGAGCTGGGGGTGGCCAGCCTCGGCGAAGAGGCGCGGGTGCTGCGCAACGCTGGTGACTGGAACGGCGCCATCGAACTGTACGAAGCGCAGAACCTGCACGGCTCGGCCGTGGGTTACACCTCGCTGAAACAACTGATGAATGAGCTGGCCGAACTGCCCGAACCGCAACTGGCCAAGTTGCTGGAGCGCAAAGCCGTGCAGCAACTGGTTACCGCTTCGTTGATCAGCCGCATGGGTTGGTCATTCGACGAACAACCGCCGAACGAGAAGAAACTGATCAAGCTGCTGCAGGACAGCACCCGTGGCAGCCTGGAAAACGCCGATCGACTGGCGGCGATGAACTATCAACAGGGTGATTACGCCAGCGCCAAGGCCTTCCTTGAAAACGCCGGTGACGGCGGACTGGCGTGGTGGCTGCGGGCCAAACTGGCGGTGCGTGACGGCGATAAAAATGCCGCAGCTGCCGCCTATGCCAAAGCCGCGCAGGCGTTCCCGCAGAGCGAAGATTGGGGCTACCGGCGCACCCCTGACTGGGACTTCGAAACCGTCCAGCCGAAATGCCGGGTCGAGGGCGAAAGTGCGATTCTGGCGCTGCAACGTGGCGAATACCTGCAAGCGTTCGTGCAGCTGTATCGCAGCAACAGCATCTACTGGTTCGACGCGGCGACGGTGGCCGAGCGCGTGCTGACGGTCGATGAGCTCAAGCGCTATGTCGATGACAACGTACCGGCGCCGCCGGCATTGACCCAGCAGCAGCGCGACAACTACGTGCCGCTGCCGGTCGCCGCCAGCCTGCGCAATCTGCTGGGACGGCGCTTGCTGCGTGAAGGGCATTACGAGGAAGCGGTCGGCTATTTCGACAATCCCGATCTGCAGCACAAGGCCCGTCTGTACGGCGAGCAACGGATGAAGGCTGACGCTGCGTGGTGGCCGACCAAACGCGCCAGCGCCTTGTACAACGCGGCGTGGACCGCGCGTGAATGGGGCATGGACATTCTCGGTTACGAGATGGCGCCGGACTACGCCACGTTTGGCGGCAACTACAGCCTGGAAAACACCGAGCTGAAAGTCGGGCCGCTGGTGGCCGAGGCTGAAGTCCAGCGCCAGAAGGCCAGTGAAGCGCAGCCGGATGAGCGTTATCACTACCGTTTTGTCGCCACCGCGCTGGCCAGCCGGGCCGCCGATAATTTGCCGCACACCAGTCAGGCGTTTGCGGCGGTGTTGTGTAACGCTGCGGGTTTCAACAGCAGCCTGGAAGAGCAGAGCGCGCTGTATCGACGCTACGTCAATGAAGGCCCGTACGTGCCGTGGGCGGTGGACTTCGGTAATCAGTGCCCCTATCCGGATTTCGAAAACGCCGACAAGCGTTACGTCACCCAGGTGACCGATGCCGCGCGCATGGCTCTGCGGCCTTACAAATGGCCGGTACAGATCGGCGCGATCGTACTGGCGGTCGGCGTTGCATTGGCGCTGATCAGCCGGCGCCAACGCAAGTCCCGCAAACCCTAGGCCTGCTGGATAAACGTCAGGCGCACGGCGAAGCCGATCAACAGGCTGCCGAACAGCCATTGCTGAACGCGTTGGGCGGTTGGACTGTGTTGCAGCCAACGGCCCAGCGCCGCGCCGGTCAGGGCATAGGCACTGTCGAACAGCAGCCCGATGCCCACCAGCAACGCGCCGAGGGTGGCAAATTGGGTCAGCACTGCTGCGCCGTCATTGACGATGAATTGTGGCAACAGCACCGAGCAGAACAGCAAGGCCTTGGGATTGAGCAGATTGGTCAGCAGGCCACGGCGAATCGCCTCGCGCCATTGTCCTTGGGTGTCAGTCACGGCAGCCGTATTCAGGTTCGGCAGCAAGCTGCTGCGCAAGCATTGAATGCCGATCCACAGCAAGTACGCCGCACCAGCCAGGCGCACCAGATCAAACGTCCACGGCGCCGCCTTGAACAGCGCCGCCAGACCCAATGCCGCCAATGCCACGTGACAGCCCCGGGCGATCGCCAGGCCAACGGCGGTTGCCAGCGCCGCACCGCGACCCTGGCGGGCACCGGTTTGCAGCAACAGAATCATGTCCGGGCCGGGCAACAGGAAGACCACCGCCAATGCCAGAAAAAACAGCCAGAAACTCGTCATGTCGCAGCCCTTTCGTTATCGATTCGGTGAGCAAAGTCTATGGCGCAAGGGCGGGGCAGGTGCTTGCGAAGTCAGCTTCAAAAACCCTTGGGATTGGCATAACCTGCTTTCTTTTTGCGCCTTGACCAGCAGGATCTGCCAAACATGAAACTCGACGCTTTTGATCGCAAGATTCTCGCTGCGTTGCAGCGCAACGGACGGCTGAGCAATGTCGAGCTGGCGGACGAGATCGGCCTGTCGGCGTCACCTTGCTTGCGCCGGGTGCGGATGCTGGAGGAGGCCGGGGTGATTCGTGGCTACCAGGCCAACCTTGATCGCGATGAAGTAGGACTGGGGCTGACGGTGTTTGTCGGGGTCAAGGTCGAGCGCCACAACGATGAGCAGGCCGAAGCCTTTTACGCGGCAGTCACCGCCCTGCCGGAGGTGATCTCGGCGTTTCTGGTGTCGGGCGAATCGGACTTTCTGTTGCAGGTGGTGGTGCCGGACCTGCGCGCATACGACCGCTTTCTCAGCGGCTGCCTGCTGAAGCTGCCGGGGGTGAGTGACATTCGCAGCAACTTTGCGATTCACACGGTGAAGACCCCGGGGGCGTTGCCGTTGGGGCATCTTCCGCTGTAGAGCGGGTTGCTCCCACATTCGACCGCAATCCTCCAGCAGGAACACGGTCAACTGTGGGAGCTGGCTTGCCAGCGATAGCGGTGTGTCAGCGACCGCAACGGTTAAAGGACTGACGCCATCGCTGGCAAGCCAGCTCCCACAGGGTTTGGGTGACCACCTACATCTGCGTCGCCATCCCCTCGACATTCATCGCCGCCTGACGCAGAGCCTCGGAGCGGGTCGGGTGCGGATGGCAAGTCAGCGCGATATCTTCGGCAGACGCACTGAACTCCATGGCCACGCAGTACTCACCGATCATTTCACTGACGCTCGGGCCGACCAGGTGCACGCCGAGGATCTCGTCCGTGCGTTCGTCGGCGAGGACTTTGGCGAAGCCTTCGGTCTCATGGTTGATCTTGGCCCGGCTGTTGGCGGTGAACGGGAATTTACCGACTTTATAGGTGCGCCCTTCAGCCTTGAGCTGCTCCTCGGTCTTGCCGACGCTGGCCAGCTCGGGCCGGGTGTAGATGACGTTGGGAATCAAGTCGTAATTGACCTCGCCGGCCTTGCCGACGATCTGTTCCACGCAGGCCATCGCTTCGTCTTCGGCCTTATGCGCAAGCATCGGGCCTGATGTCACGTCACCGATCACCCATACGCCGGTTGCCTCGGTACGGTGCTGGCGGTTGGCGAGCATGCCGCGCTTGTCGGTGCTCAGGCCGACGTTCTCCAGGCCCAGGCCTTTGGTGTACGGGCGCCGGCCGATCGCGACCAGTACGTAGTCGGCTTCCAGTAACTCGGCGCTGCCACCGGCGGCGGGTTCGACGCTGAGCTGCACACCGTTGACCGAGGGGGTGGCGCTGGTGACCTTCGAGCTCAATTTGAAGCTGATGCCTTGCTTGCTCAGCGCACGCTGCAGGGTTTTGCCGGCCTCGCCATCAACACCCGGGCAGATGCGGTCGAGGTATTCGACCACGGTCACCTGGGCGCCGAGACGCCGCCAGACCGAGCCCAGTTCCAGGCCGATCACCCCCGCGCCGATCACCACCAGATGCTTGGGCACTTCACTCAGCGACAGCGCGCCGGTGGAGTCGAGGATGCGTTGATTGTCGATCTCGACGCCGGGCAGGGGCGTGGGTTCGGAGCCGGTAGCGATGATGATGTCCTTGGCGCTCAGCTCGGTTTTGTTGCCTTGATCGTCGGTCACCGTGACTTTGCCCGGGCCATCGATGTGGCCCCAGCCCTTGATCCAGTCGACCTTGTTTTTGCGAAACAGAAACTCGATGCCTTTGGTCAGGCCGCTCACGCTTTCGTCTTTCTGTTTCATCATTTGCGCGAGGTTGAGCGTGGGTTTGACCTCGATGCCGAGGTTGGCGAATTCCGCACCCATGGCCGCGTCGTACAGCTCCGAAGCATGCAGCAAGGCCTTCGACGGCATGCAACCGACGTTCAGGCAGGTGCCGCCGAGGGTGGCGCGGCCTTCCACGCAGGCTGCTTTCAGGCCCAGCTGGCCGGCGCGGATCGCCGCGTTATAACCACCGGGGCCGCCGCCCAGAATGACCACGTCGTAGTTGCTCATGCTGTTGCTCCTCGTTGGGATGCGGATCGCTAAAAGTAGTCGGTCGATAAAATTACGAACGTAATATGTGCGTTTCCGGACATTTCGGTCAAGGCTTCAGGCAAGCGACAGGTTGCGCATCTTTAGATAAGCGAATTTGTGTACGAATATTTCACGCTTTTCGTTATATCGTAACGATAAGACCGGTGAATCAATGGCTTTGGGGTGATATGCAAGTCGATCTGGATGTCGATGGCACGCAAGTGACCGGGTTGCCGCGCTTTCAACAAGCGGCCACACAGGGGCGACGTTTGCGTCGTCTGGCCATCGGTCTCGGCGGATTGGCCGGGGCAGGGTGGGTGCTGGCGCTGTTTGTCGAACTGTTTGCCGCGCAATCGATATGGCCGGCCTTGTTGGTGAATTTGGGCGCGGCTTTGCTGGTGTTGGTCGCCGGCTTGCAGTCGGCGTGGTGGGTGACGCAATGGCGTGCAGGGGTGATTGACCCGCCGGTATCGGTGGCGCTGACCGAGGAGCTGGAGCCAGTAGCGCCGGATGGCTGGTACGAACGGCTGCTGGAGCGGTTGAGTCAGTGCGGCCTGCACCTGCTCGGTCAGATTGGCGCGGCCACGTTGTGGCTGGGCGGCTGGTCAGTACTGGTGGTGCTCGCCGTCGGGCAGGTGTGGAATCTGGCATTGCCTGCCGCTGCGGTCGGGTTGTCGGCCACGGTGGGCGCGGCGCTGATGTTGCTGTTGGGTTTCGGCTTGCTGGTGCTGGAGCGGCAACTGGCTCAGGAGAGTCCAGCGCAATGGCCGGAAGCCGGGTCTCTCGCGCAACTGGCGCGGGTGGCGATCATCAGCCTGGTGCTGGGCGCGTTGTGCCTGCTGTTCGCCAGCGAGGCTTCGGTGTGGCCAGTACGGCTTGCGGTGTTGATCGGGATCTTGCCGGGATTCGTCGCGATCGAGTTGCTATTGCGCGCAGTCCTGTCGATATTCAGTCCTCGTCGTGAACAGCTCGAACCGACCCTGCTGGCACGCAGTTTTGTCGCTGACATGCTGCGCTGGCCGCCGCAGCCGCTTCTGGCCTTGCAGCACGAATTGCACAATCGTTTCGGCATCGATCTGCGCCAGATCTGGGCGTTCAGTTACATGCGCCGCGCCTTTCTGCCGGTGCTGGCGCTGGTCGCTGCGGTCGGCTGGTTACTGACCGGTATCCACGAAATCCCGCTGCAAGGGCGCGGTATCTACGAGCGCTTCGGCAAGCCGGTGCAAGTGTTTGGCCCCGGATTGCACGCCGGTCTGCCGTGGCCATTGGGCCGTGTATTGAGCGTCGAGAATGGCGTGGTGCACGAGTTGGCAACCAGCGTCGGCGATGCTCCTGCCCCGACCCAGGCTGATCCTGCCGAAGGCCCGGCGCCGATGGCCGCCAACCGCTTGTGGGATGCCAGCCACGTCAATGACAAATCCCAGGTGATCGCCAGCAGCCGTGGCGATCAGCAGAGCTTTCAGATCGTCAACATGGACGTGCGCTTCGTTTATCGCATTGGTCTGCGTGATCAGGATGCCTTGGCCGCCACTTACAACAACGCTGATGTGCCGACGCTGATCCGCAGCACCGCGAGCCGGATTCTGGTGCACGATTTTGCCTCGCGCACCCTCGACGGTCTACTCGGTGCTGACCGGGTAGGGCTGGGCGAAGAAATCGGCCGCGCAGTGCAAGGTGATCTACAGAAACTCGACAGCGGTGTGGAGATTCTCGCCACCGTGGTCGAAGCAATTCATCCACCCGCCGGCGCCGCCAATGCTTATCACGGCGTGCAAGCCGCGCAGATCGGCGCGCAGGCGTTGATCTCCCGTGAGCGCGGTGCTGCGGCAGAAGCCAGTAATCAGGCGCAGTTGCAAGCCAGTCTCGCTCGCGATCAGGCCAGTGCCAGCGCCCGTGAAATCAATGCGGCGGCGCAGGCGGCAGACCTGAAGTTCAGCGCTGAGCAGAAAGCCTATGCCAGCGCTGGCCAGGCATTCGTGCTCGAGCAATATCTGAGTCAGCTCAGCCTCGGCTTGAGCAAGGCCAAACTATTGGTACTCGACCACCGTTTAGGCGGCAGCAGCAATGCGCCGACCATCGATCTGCGTACGTTTACGCTGCCGGCTGATCCCACGCCTGCGCGCACCACCGCTCAACCAGGAGTTGCCCCTTGAGCCAGTCGCACACTCACGATTCCCATGACCACAGCGGCCACGATCATGGCCACGCCGGGCATCACCATCATCATGGGCATCATCACCACGGTGTGCCGGAAGAGGCGGGGCCATTCCCGTGGCGGCGCATGGGCTGGGCGTTGTTGCTGGTGGGGTTTGCCATCGCGGCGGCAAGCCTGGTCCAGGTGCGCTCGGGCGAGGCCACCGTCATCACTCGTTTCGGTAATCCGTCGCGGGTACTGCTTGAGCCGGGTTTGAGCTGGCGTTGGCCGGCGCCGTTCGAAGCGGCGATCCCGGTGGATCTGCGCCTGCGTACCACCTCCAGTGGGTTGCAGGATGTCGGCACCCGCGACGGTTTGCGCATCATCGTTCAGGCCTACGTGGCGTGGCAGGTGCAGGGCGACCCGGACAATGTGCAGCGTTTCATGCGCGCGGTGCAGAACCAGCCGGACGAAGCGGCGCGGCAGATTCGCACCTTTGTCGGCTCGGCGTTGGAGACCACCGCCAGCAGTTTCGACCTGGCGGATCTGGTGAACACCGATGCCAGCAAAGTGCGTATTGAAGATTTCGAAGCGCAACTGCGTCAGCAAATCGACCAACAGTTGCTCGCCACTTACGGTGTGCGCGTGGTGCAGGTGGGCATCGAACGCCTGACTTTGCCTTCGGTCACGCTCACGGCCACTGTCGATCGGATGCGCGCCGAGCGTGAAACAATTGCCACCGAACGCACCGCCATCGGCAAGCGAGAAGCCGCGCAGATCCGTTCTGCGGCCGAGCGCGATGCGCGAATTGTCCAGGCCGATGCCACGGTGAAGGCCGCAGAAATCGAAGCACAGTCGCGGGTCGAAGCCGCGCAAATCTACGGCCGTGCCTACGCTGGCTCGCCGCAGCTGTACAACCTGCTGCGCTCGCTCGATACCCTCGGCACCATCGTGACCCCGGACACCAAGCTGATCCTGCGTACCGACGCCGCGCCATTCCGCGTGCTGGTGGACGGCCCGCCGAATGTTGAAAATAAATTCGGATCGCAGCCATGAGTGATGAAGTTCCACGTGGAACACATTCGTTGAGCAGTCCGTGGATTCAGGCCGGACGCCTGGCGTTTTTCGCGTTATATGCGGTGACGGTATTGGCAGCGTTAGCCTGGGCGTTTTCCAATGTGCGGCAGATTGATCCGCAAAATCGCGCGGTTGTCTTGCACTTTGGCGCACTGCAACGCGTCCAGAATGCCGGGCTGTTGCTGGCCTGGCCGCAGCCGTTCGAGCAGGTGGTTTTGCTGCCGGCGGCGGATCGGGTCATTGAGCGCCGAGTGGAAAACCTTCTGCGCAGCAGTGAGGCGATCAAGGCTGATCGTGTAGCAACCTTCGCCACGCCACTGAGCGATGTACTGGCCGGTTCCGGCTATCTGCTGACCGGCGACGCCGGCGTGGTGCAACTGGATGTGCGGGTGTTTTACAAAGTCAGCGATCCCTATGACTTCGTGCTGCAGGGTGATCACGTGCTGCCAGCACTGGATCGGCTGGTCACCCGCAGCGCTGTGGCCCTGACCGCTGCTCGGGATCTGGATACGATTCTGGTCGCTCGGCCGGAGTTGATCGGCGCCGACAATCAAGCGGCTGAACGTCGTGAGCGTCTGCGCGGTGATCTGGTGCAAGGCATCAACAAGCGTCTGGCTGAATTGAAGGCGAGCGGGCAGGGCATCGGCATCGAAGTGGCGCGGGTCGACGTTCAGTCGAGTCTGCCGGATCCGGCGGTCAGTGCCTTTAATGCGGTGTTGACCGCCAGTCAGCAGGCCGACAAAGCCGTCGCCAATGCACGCACCGAGGCGGAAAAACTCACCCAAACCGCCAACGAACAAGCCGACCGTACTCTGCAAGTGGCCCATGCTCAGGCCGGCGAACGGCTGGCAAAAGCCTCTGCCGACACTGCCACGGTAATGAGCCTGGCCAAGGCGCAACAACAGGGCACCGACCCGCAGATGCTCCTGCGTCTGTACCGCGAACGCATGCCGAAAATTCTTGGTCAGGCCGGTTCGGTGACCACGGTCGATCCGAAAGACGATTCCCGCCTGATCATTCAGGGAGCCAGTAAATGACTGCGACCACCGCTGCACCGAGCCTGTTGTCCTCGGCCGAACAGCGCCGCGCTGCGCGCCAATTGACTTTGGCAATGCTCGCCTTGGGCTTGCTCGGCCTCGGTTTGATCTGGCGCTGGATGGTGCCGGAGCAAACTGGTGTCAGTCAGTTGCTGCTGGGTTTCGCCTCCTTATTAGTAGCGGTGCCGGTGATGCGCTCTGCTTGGTACAGCTTGCGTTATCCGAGCCTGCACGGCATCACCGATCAACTGATTGCTTTGGCGATGCTCGGTGCCTGGGCGACCGGCGATCTGCTGACCGCCGCGTTGCTGCCGATCATCATGATCTTTGGCCACGTGCTGGAAGAGCGCAGCGTGATCGGTTCGCAGGAAGCGATCCACGCCCTCGGCCAATTGACCCGCAGCCACGCGCGCAAGATTCAAGCGGACGGCTCGATCATTGAAGTCGACAACGGCAAGCTCAAACCCGGCGACACGGTCGAGGTGCGTGCAGGAGATCGGGTGCCGGCGGATGGCCGAGTGCTGTTCGGTCAGGCCAGCCTCGACACGGCGTCGATCACCGGCGAGTCGGTGCCAGTGGAAACGGCAGTGGGCATGACGGTGTTTGGCGGCGCGATCAACCTCGATGGCTTGCTGCGCATTGAGGTGACCCGCACCGGTGATCAATCGACGCTGGGCAAAGTCATCGCGCTAATGCAGAACGCCGAGCGTTCGAAGCCTCCGATCACCCGTCTGCTTGAACGCTATGCCGGCAGCTACATGGTGCTGGTGTTGCTGTTGGCGGCGGTGACCTGGTTTGTCACCCATGACGCGCAAGCGATGCTCGCGGTGCTGGTAGCCGCATGTCCTTGCGCTTTGGTGCTGTCGGCACCGGCCACAGCAATTGCCGGAGTGGCGGTGGCGGCGCGCCACGGCATTCTGATCCGCAGCTCGGCGTTCCTTGAGGAGTTGGCAGACCTCACATCACTGGTGGTCGACAAGACCGGCACGCTGACTTACGGCACCTTGCGTTTGCAATCGATCAGCAGTCCGCGTCTGGATCAGGCCTCGGTGATGGCGCTGGCCGCCAGTCTCGGTGCGGCCAGCAGTCATCCTGTCAGCCGGGCGTTGGCGGGGCTGGTGAGTCAAGAGCAGAGCCTGTCGCTAACAGATATTCACGAGCGTCAGGGTCTTGGGGTGGTCGCCATGACCACACAGGGCGAGGCGGCGCTGGGGCGTCCCGAACTGTTCGCGCAACTGGGCATCGTCACTACCATCGTTCCCGAGCACGACGGGCCGATTGCCGGATTGGCACTGAACGGCGAATTTGTCGCCTGGCTGTTGCTGGCCGACAGCGTCAAACCGGAAGCGCGCTTTGCCCTCGCTGAATTGCGCGAACTGGGGCTGGGTCGCCAGTTGCTGCTGACCGGCGACCGCCAGAGTGTTGCGCAGACCCTGGCCCGCGAGGTCGGCCTGCAAGACGTGGAAGCGCAGGCGCTGCCTGAGGACAAGCTCAACCGCGTGCTCAAGGAAATCGACAACGGTTTCCGGCCGATGGTGGTGGGTGACGGCATCAATGATTCGCTGGCGCTCAAGGCCGGGGTGGTGGGTGTGGCGATGGGCGCCGGCGGTGCCGACATCGCGCTGGCCTCGGCGGATATCGTGTTGATCGGCAGCGACCTGCGCCGCCTCGGCACCTGTGTGCGGCTGAGTCGTCAGTGCCGTCGAACCTTGCAGGTCAATGTGATCATCGGTCTGGGCTGGACCCTGGCGATCGTGGTGTTCGCGGCATTCGGCTGGCTCGGCGCGGCGGGGGCAATGATTGCGGCGCTGCTGCACAACCTCAGTACGCTGCTGGTGTTGGGCAATGCCGGGCGTTTGCTGCGGTTTCAGGAGCCATTGCTCAAGCTCAAGGATGATCACTGAAGTGAGTTTCAGCGAACTGTGCGCCGAATAGGCAGTCATCTATGGAGAGGGCGCACACTTCACGCCGTTACCTGGGCTAAAGCAGTAGTGGGTGCATGACGGCATGCAGGAGCGCCTGGAACGATAGTCTCGGCTAATTAAATCGATAGCCTGCTATTTTTCAAGGATGGTCTACCCTCAGATCTGACGTCTGAAACAAGGGGGATTTTCCATGCTCGCGCAACTTCCACCGGCCTTACAGAATCTGCAGCTTCCGCTTCGCTTGCGACTCTGGGATGGCCATGAGTTCAACCTGGGGCCGACGCCCAGCGTCACCATTGTGGTCAAGGACCCGACGATGGTCACCCAGTTCACCCATCCGAGTCTCGACGCGCTGGGGGCGGCGTTTGTCGAAGGCAGGCTGGAACTGGAGGGCTCGATCAGCGAGGTCATCCGGGTCTGCGACGAATTGAGCAGCGCCTTGCTCGATGAAGGCGAAAGCGCGCAGCCAGTGCGTGCGGTGCACGACAAGGAAACCGACGCCAAAGCCATTTCCTATCACTATGATCTGTCCAACGCGTTCTATCAGCTGTGGCTGGACAGCGACATGGCGTATTCCTGCGCGTATTTCGAAACCGGCAGTGAAACTCTGGAACAGGCACAGCAGGCCAAGTTCCGCCATCTGTGTCGCAAGCTGCGTTTGCAGCCGGGCGATTACCTGCTGGATGTCGGTTGCGGCTGGGGTGGTCTGGCGCGTTACGCGGCACGTGAATTCGGCGCCAAAGTGTTCGGCATCACCTTGAGCAAGGAACAGCTGGAACTGGCCCGGGAGCGGGTCAAGGCCGAGGGCCTGGAAGATCAGGTTGAGCTGCAATTGCTCGACTACCGCGATCTGCCGCAGGACGGGCGTTTCGACAAGGTAGTCAGCGTCGGCATGTTCGAACACGTCGGCCACGCCAACCTCGCCGAGTACTGCAAGGTCCTGTTCGGCGCGGTGAAGGAGGGCGGTCTGGTGATGAACCACGGCATCACCGCCAAACACACCGATGGCCGTCCGGTAGGACGCGGCGCTGGCGACTTCATCGAGAAATACGTGTTCCCCAACGGTGAGCTGCCGCACTTGGCGATGATCTCGGCCGAGATCAGCGAAGCCGGGCTGGAGATTGTCGACGTCGAAAGCCTGCGTCTGCATTACGCGCGCACGCTGGATCACTGGAGCGAGCGGCTGGAGGACAACCTCGAAGCGGCCGGGAAACTGGTGCCGGATCAGGCATTGCGCATCTGGCGGCTGTATCTGGCCGGGTGTGCCTATGCGTTCGCGCGTGGCTGGATCAACCTGCACCAGATCCTGGCGGTGAAGGCGCATCCGGATGGCAGCCATGAACTGCCCTGGACCCGCGACGACATTTATCACCCCTGAGGCCTGACGACCGTTCGCTCGTTCGAGCGAGCGGTCAGTCAAAGAATCGGTGAAATAAGCCGGGCGATTCGCATGCCGAGCTGTTGCAGGCGGTGGATCTCCCGGCTTTCTTCTTTGGCGACTTCATAAGCCTGCTCGAAGTCTTCGTTGAGCATCTGTTCCACGTGGGCGGCGAATTCGCTGTCGACGGTCAGCAGCATCACTTCGAAATTCAGCCGGAACGAACGGTTGTCCAGATTGGCGCTGCCGATGGCGCTGATTTCGCTGTCGATCAACACCACTTTCTGATGCAGGAACCCCGGCTCGTAGCGGAATACCCGCACGCCGGCGCGTACTGCTTCGAACGCGTAGAGGCTGGACGCGGCGTAGACGATGCGGTGATCCGGACGCGATGGCAGCAGCAGGCGCACGTCGACGCCGCGCAGCACCGCCAGGCGCAACGCGGCGAATACTGCCTCATCGGGAATGAAATACGGGCTGGTGATCCACACTCGTTCCGTCGCCGCGTGGATGGCTTCGACGAAGAACAGTGAACAGGTTTCGTAGGCATCCGCCGGGCCGCTCGCCAGCAATTGGCAGAGCACGCCATCTTCCGGGTAGACATCCGGCAGGATCAGCGGTGGCAACGTCCGTGCTGCCCAGAACCAGTCCTCGGCAAACGACTCCTGCATGCAGGCCACCACCGGCCCGCGCACCTGAACATGGGTATCGCGCCACGGCGCCAGGGGCGGTTTCTCGCCCATGTATTCATCGCCGACGTTATGCCCGCCGACGAAGCCGAGTACGCCATCGACCACTACGATTTTGCGGTGGTTGCGGAAATTCACCTGGAAGCGATTGAGCCAGCCGCTGCGTGTGGCGAAGGCTTTGACCTCGACACCGCCATCGCGCAGCGCCTGCACATAACTGTGGGGCAGGGCGTGGCTGCCGATGCGGTCGTAGAGCAGATGAATTGCCACACCTTCCGCGGCCTTCTTCAGTAACAGGTCGCGCAGGCGCTGCCCGAGGCGGTCGTCATGGATGATGAAAAACTGCACCAGTACGGCTTCGCGCGCTTGATCGATAGCCTGGAAAATCGCCTCAAAGGTCGCGTGGCCATTCACCAGCAGTTGCACCTGGTTGTTCGCCAGGCACGGCATGCGTCCCAGTTTGGGCATGGCGCGCAGCGAGGCGTAGGCCTTCGAGGCGCGGGCGGTGAGGGCTTCTTCGACCCATGGGCGCCAGTTCAACTCGGAGATCGCCTGACGCATCTGTTCGTTGGCCTGACGCCGCGCCTTGATATAGCCGTCGAAGGTGCTGCGGCCGAAAACCAGATAAGGGATGAGGGTCAGGTAGGGAATGAAAATAAGCGACAATGCCCAGGCGATCGAGCCTTGGGCGGTGCGTACGGTCAGCACCGCATGGATGGCGGCGATCAAGCCGAGGCTATGTATCAGGGCGATCAGATAACCGAAAATGTGCGGTCCAAAATAATCCATGGGGCAGCCTTGCTCCTGAAGACTCAATGCGTAACAGACCATGTTCCGAGGCGAATGTCGCTATTTAATTGGTGCATGAACCGAAGCAATCGGCCGACGTCTAACGGCCACTACTGATCAGGAGTTTTTCGATGAACGTTCGTCTGCTGGGTTTGGCGCTGGGCCTGGGTTTGGCAATGCCGGTGGTTGCGCAGGCGCAAATGCTGCAGCCGGGGCTATGGGAAATGACCTCAAGCAACGTCAAGGTCGATGACCAGCCCATGGATGTGCAATCGATCCTTGGCCAGTTGCAAGGCCAGATGACTCCGCAGCAGCGTGCGGCGCTGGAAAAGAACGGAATCAACATCGGCGGCAAGGGCATTCGTGCCTGCCTGACGCCGCAGCAAGTGGCGACCAACGACATCCCGCTGGCCGATCCGCAATCGGGCTGCAAACAGCAGATCACCGAACGCACCGGTAACCAGTGGAAATTCCGCTTCAGCTGCCCTAAAGCGCAAGGCACGGGTGTCGCGACGTTCCTCAGTGATCGTGAGTTCACCACGGTGGCCAACGGCACGTTCAATGCGATCGGGATCAACCAGAAGGGCAGCCTGGAAACCCGCGCGGTGTGGTTAGGTCAGGATTGCGGCACCGTGAAGCCAAGAGCTTAAAAGCTTCGCGAGCAAGCCCGCTCCCACAGGGGACAGCACAATCCTTGTGGGAGCGGGCTTGCTCGCGAAGGCGTCTTGGTTGTCACCGCATGAATCGCAGCGCCAGCCCCTGACATCCTTCGTTGATACGCTGCTCCCGCCAGGCGATCTGCCCCGACACCCACGTGGTATTCACCCGATAGCGAAAAGTCTTGTCAGCGAACGGCGTCCATCCGCACTGCGACAGAATCGGTTGCCGCGACACTTCAAGAGCCACAGGCTCAACCAACACCAGGTCCGCCCAATACCCTTCACGCAAATAACCTCGATCCGGTATCGCAAACAGATCCGCCACCCGATGGCTGGTCTTCGCCACCAGCGTGGTGATCGGCAGCACGCCATCGGCCACCAGATCCAGTAGCGCCGGCAAAGCGTGTTGCACCAGTGGCAAACCGGACGGCGCTTCGGCATATGGGCGCTGTTTTTCTGCCCAGGTATGCGGAGCGTGATCGCTGCCGATCACGTCCAGTCGATTGCTCAGCAGCGCCGCGCGCAAGGCATCGCGGTCGGCTTGGGTCTTGATCGCCGGATTGCATTTGATCAGGTTGCCGAGGGCCGGATAGTCGCGGTCATCAAACAGCAGATGATGCAGGCAGACTTCGGCCGTGATGTGTTTCTGTGCGAGCGGCTTGTCCTCGAACAACTCGAGTTCGCGAGCGGTGGTCAGATGCAAAACGTGCAGGCGGGTGCCGTGACGTCTGGCCAGTTCCACCGCCAGCGAAGAGGAGCGGTAGCAAGCCTCGGCATCGCGAATCAGTGCATGGATATTCGCTGGCAGGTGTTCGCCGAGGCGTTCGCGCAGACGTGCTGCATTGGCCTCAATGCTCGGCGTGTGTTCGCAATGCGCCAGCAGTATTGTCGGGACTTCGGCGAATAAACGCTCGAGAGTCCTCGGATCGTCCACCAACATGTTGCCGGTGGACGCGCCCATGAACACTTTGACCCCGGCCACTTCGCAGGGGTTGAGTGCGGCGACGGTGTCGAGGTTGTCCCGGCTCACACCGAAATGAAAGCCGTAGTTGGCCACAGAGTTGATTGCCGCCCGACGCTTTTTATCCGCCAGCGCTTCAAGGGTGAGGGTTGCCGGTCGGGTGTTGGGCATGTCCATGAAACTGGTGATGCCGCCCGCCACCGCCGCTCGAGACTCGGTGTGAATGCAGCCCTTGTCTGGCGCCCCCGGTTCGCGAAAATGCACCTGGTCATCGATCATCCCCGGCAACAGCCATTGGCCGTTGGCGTCGATTTCCACCCGCGCAGTTTCACCGTCGATGCTGCGCGCGATCTTGACGATGCGGCCATGGCTGACCAACAGATCGCCGTCGAACTCGCGTCCTTCATTGACCAGCCTGGCGTTGCGAATCAGCACGCTGCTCATGGTTCAGAACTCGTTCTGCAAGGCTTTGTAGCCGCGCACCAGATCGACATTGGTGCGTGCCACGTCTTCGGAAAACTCCGAGGCGCTGACACTCACCGGCGGGAACTGCGAGAGGTCGGTATTGGGGCCGATGCGGGTGGTGGAGGGCACGTAGAACGCATCCGGCAAATCGCGGCCATCGACCACCGAGTTGTGCCGCACCACACAGCCGTCACCGATCACGCAATTGAACAGCACGCTGTTGAAGCCGATGAACACCCGGTCGCCGACTACGCACGGACCATGCACGATCGAGCGGTGAGCGATCGAGGTGAATTCGCCGATGGTCACGGCAGCGCCGGATTTGGAATGAATCACCACGCCGTCCTGGATGTTCGAATTGGCGCCGATGGTGATCGGCTCCATCGCGCCTGAAGCGTCTACTTCATCGGCGCGAATCACGGCGTAGGGACCGACGAACACGTTCTCGCCAATGACCACCTTGCCGCAGATGATCGCGGTTTTATCGACGTAGGCCGACTCGGCAATTTGCGGCAGATCGCCGGAAGGATTTTTGCGGATCATGGCTGGCTCAGTGCGTCATAAAGGGTGTTGAGGTTGTATTCGAACAGTCCGATAAAGGTGCTGGCCGGGCCACTGGCGGCGAGGGCATCGGAGTACAACGTGCCGCCGATGTGCGCGCCGCTTTCCTCGGCGATCTGCTTGAGCAGGCGCGCGTCCTTGATGTTTTCCATGAACACCGCTTTGACCTTGGCCTGACGGATTTGGGTAATCAGTGCGGCGACTTCGGCGGCTGACGGTTCACGCTCGGTGGACAGACCTTGCGGCGCCATGAAGTCGATGCCGTAGGCCTGCCCGAGATAACCGAAGGCATCGTGGCTGGTGACGATCTTGCGATTGCCCGGTGGCAGCGAGCCGAGCTTGGCCTTGGCTTCAGCGAGCAGGGTGTAGATCTGTTTCAGGTAGGTCTGGCTGTTGCGTTGGTAGTCGGCCATGTTCGCCGGATCAGCGGCGATCAGCGCCTTGGTGATGTTGGCGATGTACAGCTCGGTGTTGGCCAGGTTGTGCCAGGCGTGCGGGTCGGGAATGGTCTCGCCGTCTTCCTCCAGCGAGCGTGGAATCACGCCATGACTGGCACTGATGATGGGGGCTCTGGTGTCGGTGCTGGTCACCAGACGATCAAGCCAAGGCTCGAAACCCAAGCCGTTCTTGATGATCAGTTTGGCCTTTAGCAACGCTTTGGCGTCATCGGGTGTCGGTTCATACGTGTGGGCATCGGCGTCCGGGCCGACCATATTGGTGATCTGAATATGCTCGCCCCCCACCTGATGAACCATGTCGGCAAGGATGCTGAAGCTGGTGACCACCGGCAATTTTTCCGCCGCCGACAACGACATCGACAGCAGCAGGCCGAACAACACGAGTAGAGCGCGCATCGGGAAACACCTCATTGGGATGTGAGCAAAGGCGGGCGGTGCAGCAAACCGTGCACCGGTCCGAACACCACGGACAGCAGATAACCCATGCCGGCGACCAGCACGATCGCCGGACCGCTCGGCAGCGAGTAGTAGAACGAGATCAGCAATCCGCACCACACCGAGACGCAGCCGATAAGCACCGAGATGGCAATCAGGCTCGGCAGGCGACGACTCCAGAACCGTGACGCGGCGGCGGGCAGCATCATCAGGCCGACCACCATCAAGGCGCCGATGGCCTGGAAACCGATCACCAGATTGAGCACCACCAAGGTCAGGAACACACCGTGGGCGAGAGGGCCGAGGCGGCTGACGGTTTGCAGGAATAATGGGTCGAGGGTATCGAGCAGCAGCGGTTTGTAGATCAAGGCCATGGCGACCAGACTCAGTCCCGACACCCACAACATTCCATTGAGGGTCGGACCGTCGACGGCGAGCGCTGAGCCGAACAGCAAGTGCAGCAGGTCCAGGCGCTTGCCGGCAATGCCAAGAATCAGCACGCCGCTGGCGAGTGAGATCGGATAGATCGCCGCGAGGCTAGCGTCTTCGCGCAGACCGGTGCGACGGGTGATCCAGGCGGCGAGACCGGCCATGCCCAGGCCGGCGCCCAGACCACCGAAGGTCAACGCGGGCAGACTCAGACCGGCGAACCAGAAGCCCAATGCTGCGCCGGGAAGGATGCCGTGGGCGACGGCGTCACCGATCAGGCTCATGCGCCGCAGGATCAGAAAAACGCCGAGCGGCGCTGTGCTACAGGCCAATACCAGTCCGCCGAGCAGCGCTCGGCGCATGAACACGAACTCGCTGAACGGTTGCCAGAGGTGGGCGACGGTGAGCATCAGGCCACCTGCATATCGGGTGTTTGCTGGATCAGTTCGGCACTGGGTCCGAATACGCATTCGCGGTTTTTGATCAGCAGTGTCTGCGGGATGTGTTGGCGGACGGCGGCGAGGTCATGGCAGACCATCAGCAGTGTTCGTCCTTCGGAGTGCCAGGCATGGATGTGTTGCCAGAGTAACTGCTGGCCCAGTTCATCGAGTGCTGCGTGGGGTTCGTCGAGCAGCAGCAATGGGGCGTCGGTCAGACTCAAGCGGGCGAGCAGGGCGCGCTGCAACTCGCCACCGGAAAGGGCCATCAGCGGACGCTTTTCCAATCCACTCAAGTGCCAGTTTTCCAGTGCGTTACCGAGTCGTTGTGCTCGCAGTTGCGTCGACAATCGACGCCCCCAGAAACCCGCGGCTACCAGTTCTTCGAGGCTGATGGGGAACTGCCGGTCGAGGTGTTGCTGTTGCGGCAGGAACGCCAGGCCGCCCTGGCGTGGAACACCCAGTGCGACTTTTCCCGATAGCGGCTTCTGCAATCCGGCGATGACTTTCAGCAAGCTGCTCTTACCGCAGCCGTTGGCGCCGATGATGGCGCTGAGGCTGCCGTGTTCCAGCGAGAGGGTCAGTGGCGAAGTCAGTGGTTGGCCGGGTGCGCCCCAACTCAAGGTGTGGCAACGGATCATTCGAGTTCTCGATGCCAGTGGCTTTCGGCGACCGCGTCGTGAGCGTGCAGGCTTTCGGCGTGGATCACCCGCAGGTGGAAGCCACAGACCCCGGGGGAGCGACGCAGAGCCAGATTGAGTCGTCGCGCGGCGTCTTCGCAGAACATCAGGTTCTGCCCATTGGCCAACGCGAAGGCCTGCTCGTCGGCGCGTTTCACGGCGGTTTGCACGGCGGTGCCGAGCGCCGCTTCGGCGTCATTGATGATCACACTCAGGGGAAGCTCGTCGATGAACTCGTCGAGGTGCATATGCAATTGCGCGATGCTGCGTTGGCTGTGCGGGGTGGCGACAATGCCTTGGCTTGATCCTAGCCAGGCCAACACTTCGGCATGTTGCAGTGGCTTGTTGGCGAAATCATCGATGAATTGCTGCTGAATCAACTGTCGCGCCAGCGCTGCTGAGCAGGGGCAAGTTGAGGAGTAGGGCACCTCGATTTTGAGTTCCACGTGGAACACTTGGTTTTTCAGACTCGCTGAAATGCTCACTGGGTAGCTCTTCCAACCCGCTAGAGGGCTGACTAACGCAGGCCTTTTCAGCAGCACTTCGCAGTGGATTTTCAGGTAGGCGCTGTTGGATAAACCGTCATGGCTGACCAGAAATTCCTCGAGAACTTGGCGCAATAGGGAGGGAGAGAGGTCCTGCCGCTCAAGTGCCGCCAGTGCGAGATATAGCCGCGACATGTGAATGCCGCGCGCCTCGCCATCATCGAGACTTACGCCTGCATCAGCTTTTGCGCTCAGACGTTGGCCTCCTAATAAAACAGGCAGAGCAATGCCGCACATTCCCACCCAATCAAGCGGTAACGCCTGCCGAGCGGCTTGAGTCGCAATATCCGGAAGTGTCAGCGAATTCATGTTCGGAACCATCGTGTTGATTGAATTAGATGTTACATTATAACAATTCAAATCACGATGTCTTTTTCATGAACAGGCTTTCATATGCACCGACGTCATCTGCTCAACCTGCTTGTGGCCAGCACGGCTTTGGCTTTTCCCTTCACCGTTTCGGCTACACAAATTCGCAATGCACGCCTCTGGCGTTCGGATGACAAGCTCAGATTGGTGTTCGATCTGAGCGGTCCGGTGCGCTACAAAACCTTCTCCCTGAGCGCTCCAGAACGCTTGATCATCGACCTTTCCGGGGCGAGTTTGAGTGGCGATTTCAGTCAATTGACGCTTGTCGATACAGCTATTCATTCGATTCGATCAGGGCGCTTTGGTCAGGGTGATACACGGATCGTTCTCGATCTGAACCATCCGGTGCTATTGAGCAGCTTCCTTTTGGCGCCTCAAGATGGCCAGGGGCACCGCTTGGTGCTTGATCTGGTAAACGCCAAACAGGCATCGAGTACGGCAATGGTTCCACGTGAAACACCTTCGAATAAGACTCACCCGAAGCGCGACATCATCGTCGTCGTTGATCCCGGGCACGGCGGAAAAGACCCAGGTGCGGTTGGCGCCAGGGGTGAGCGGGAAAAGGATGTGGTTCTTGCCATCGCTCAGTTGCTCGCCAAACGCCTGAAAAGGGAGAAAGGCTTCGACGTAAAACTGGTGCGCAATGACGACTTCTTCGTGCCGCTGCGCAAGCGTGTGGACATCGCTCGTCAGCACAAGGCCGACATGTTTATCTCGGTCCACGCCGATGCGGCGCCGCGTCTTACCGCGTCGGGAGCATCTGTGTATTGCTTGTCTGAAGGTGGTGCGACGTCAGCAACTGCACGCTTCATGGCACAGCGGGAGAACGGCGCGGATCTGCTGGGCGCGACCAGTCTGCTCAACCTTAAGGACAAGGATCCGATGCTCGCCGGCGTGATTCTCGACATGTCGATGAACGCCACCATTGCCGCCAGTTTGCAACTCGGCAGCACCGTTCTCGGCAGTCTGGCGGGCATTACCACGCTGCATCAGAAGCGCGTGGAGCAGGCAGGGTTTGCCGTGCTGAAGTCGCCGGACGTGCCGTCGATTCTGGTGGAAACCGGCTTCATTTCCAACGCCCGTGACAGCCAGCGCCTGGTCACGCCTCGACATCAGCAGGCCGTGGCGGATGGTTTATTCGAAGGGCTGCAGCGTTACTTCCAGAAGAATCCGCCAGTAGATAGCTACATCGCCTGGCAGCAGGAGCAGTAAGAAGCGCAGGTTTAGCAGCCGGTGATCCGACTGCAGGTGAACTTGGCGCTGCTGCCGCCAGAGCTGGAAAAGCGATTGATTGTCGTCCAGCCAACGCGACGGGTGTAGCCAGCCCAGGCTTCGCCGTCAGAGGCGAGCCCGGTGAAGAACGTCAGCTGGCCGAAACGACTGTTGGTCTGTGCCCAGTAGCGATTGCCGTCCTTTTCAAAGCCACGCAGGTAAATCGTGCTGCCCACCGTGTTTACGCTGTAGGTATTGCCCTGCGCATCGATGCAGGCCAGCAGATTGGCGCTGCGTGTGCAGTTGGCGAGTGCAGGAATTTGTCCCCATGCGTTGGCCCACGATAGCAACGCGAGACTCAGCAGCGAGCATTTCAGGGCAATTTTCATCTCGGTATCCGATGGGCAGTTTGCGTGCAGCTTCCAGCGCTTTATCGGTTTGGGCAAGAGCGGGGCTGGCTTATTTACATTGTTATACTATAACATAAATTTGAATTGAGCCTGAGCTCGCCGATTGCAAGCGTCTGCTTCTGCCAAAGCGCTGTTTTGAAGCTCAAGTACGCGGTGAGCTACGCCAAAACAGGCCAAAACAGGCCAAAACGCACATCGGCCACAACCTGATGAGGATTATCCAATGTCATCTCCACTTCCCGTGACCGTTCTATCGGGCTTTCTCGGCGCCGGAAAAAGTACACTTTTGAATTACGTACTACGTAATCGAGAAGGTTTGCGCGTTGCGGTCATCGTTAACGATATGAGCGAAATCAACATTGATGGCAGCGAAGTCCAGCGCGATGTCAGCCTTAACCGTGCGGAAGAAAAACTCGTGGAGATGAGCAACGGTTGTATCTGCTGTACGTTACGCGAGGACCTGCTCGAAGAAGTCAGCAAACTCGCCCGCGAAGGAAGATTCGATTACTTGCTCATCGAATCTACCGGTATTTCCGAGCCGCTACCGGTCGCCGAAACGTTCACCTTTCGTGACGAGCAGGGCCAGAGCCTCGCCGATGTCGCGCGGCTCGACACCATGGTCACGGTAGTCGACGGTGTGAATTTCCTCCTCGACTATCAGGCTGCCGAGAGCCTCGCGTCCCGCGGCGAGACACTGGGCGATGAAGATGAACGCTCGATCACCGATCTGCTGATCGAACAAATCGAGTTCGCCGATGTACTGCTGATCAGCAAGATCGACCTCATCAGCCGCCAGGAGCGCGAAGAGCTGATGGCCATCCTCAAACGCCTCAACGCCCAGGCGGAAATCATCCCGATGGTGATGGGCGAGGTGCCGCTAGAGAAGATCCTCAACACCGGGCGTTTCGATTTCGAGAAAGCCGCTCAGGCCCCGGGCTGGTTGCAGGAATTGCGTGGTGAGCACGTGCCGGAAACCACGGAATACGGCATCGCCTCGACGGCCTACCGCGCACGTCGCCCGTTCCATCCGCAGCGCTTTTTCGACTTCATCGATCGTCCATGGCCGAACGGCAAACTGCTGCGCTCCAAAGGCTTCTTCTGGCTCGCCAGCAAACCCTCCGACGCAGGCAGTTGGTCGCAGGCCGGTGGTTTGATGCGCCATGGTTTCGCCGGTCGCTGGTGGCGTTTCGTGCCGAAAAACCAGTGGCCGCAGGATCATGAAAGTACCGCAGCAATCATGGAAAACTGGACGCCGAGCGTCGGAGATTGTCGTCAGGAGCTGGTATTCATCGGCCAGAACATCGACTTCGTACAGCTCAAGTCGGAGCTCGATGCCTGCCTGCTGACTGACGAAGAAATGGCCGTTGGCGTGGATGGTTGGCGCAGGCTGCCGGACCCGTTCGGCCCTTGGCACGAAGAGGCCGCCTGATGCTTGCGCTCAAACTGCAGCAAAACCGGGTGCGCCATCAGCATCAGGGGGTGACGCCGAAAACGCTGGCGCGAATCCTCGAAGACGACGTCAATCTCGCGGTCTGGCAGCGTCAAATGCCGCTGCACATCGCCGATTTCGCAGAGTTGCTGCTGTCGCTCAACGAGCCTTTGGCGGAATCACTGTGCATCGAATTGCCGAATGAAGACGCCGACCCTGATCTGCAAGGACTGGCCGCCGGGTTCCGTGATCTGCAAGGCTACGAGGGCTTCATCGCGGACCTGCAATGGCTGGTGAGTGCCTTCGCCTGTCTGCTGGGCGCTCGCCGCATCGGTTTGCGCCTGCGGGTGTTGGACAAAGCCATGTGCCCACGCTTCCATGTTGATCATGTGCCGGTGCGCTTGATTACAACCTACGGCGGGATCGGCAGTCAGTGGCTCAAGGAAGGCGTGATGGATCGCGAGCAATTGGGCCAGGCAAACGCCGAACCACGGGACATCGCGAACATCCAGCAACTGCAGAGCGGTGACGTGGCGTTATTGAAAGGTGAGAAGTGGCACGGCAACGAAGGCTTCGGCCTGATTCATCGTTCCCCGCAACCGGCGCCGGGCGAACGACGGCTGCTGCTGACCCTCGACTGGCTCGGTTGACAGCTCAAGGCTTGAGCCATTTGCCCTGGCTCTGGCCTTCGCAGTACGGCTGTAAATACGCCGCGTCGGAGGCGACGCCGTAATAGTGGATATCTTGGCGATAGGGCATATTGGCGACTTGCGCGTTGCTGCACACGCCGAACGCGCCGCTCGGGCATTGATCGACGTACTGCACCTCGACTTTCTGCCCGGCCAGGGTCGGTTGGCAGAAGCCGTCGCTAAACAGCTTCTCGGGAATATTGCGGTTCTGCTGGCAGACTTTGACGTCGAGCCGCTCACCTTGGCTGTGCACCACGCAAGCCTGGGCCCATGCTTCGCTCGACAGCAGCATCAACAGCAACGACCATCCCATCCAACGCATGTCCAATCCCCTCAGAAAACGCCCAGTCATGTTGCAGAACATTCCTACCCATGTCATCGCCGGCCCTTTGGGCGCTGGCAAGACCAGCCTGATTCGCCAACTCATGGCCCAACGGCCGGACGGCGAGCGCTGGGCGGTGCTGATCAACGAGTTCGGTCAGATCGGCCTCGATGCTGCGTTGCTGACCCGCGACGCCGATGGTATCGCACTGGGCGAAGTCGCCGGAGGGTGTCTGTGTTGCGTGAATGGAGCGCCGTTTCAGATCGGCCTCGGCCGTTTGCTGCGCAAGGCCAGGCCGGATCGACTGTTCATCGAGCCATCCGGACTGGGCCATCCGGCGCAATTGTTCAAGCAGTTAGGCGAGGCGCCGTGGTTGGGTGTGCTGGCGCTGCAGCCCTGCGTGTTAGTGCTGGATGCCCAGGCGCTGGCCGCCGGGAAAGCCTTGCCGACCGCTCAGCATGACGCTTTGGGTAGCGCCGGTCTGCTGTTGCTGAACAAGGCAGAAAGCCTGGATGAGGCTGCACGGCAGACCATCGTCGAGCGTTTGCCGGCAGTCAAACTGGTCTGGACGCAGCAGGCGCAACTGCCTTTACGCGAGTTGCCGGGTGTCACGGCGCAAGCAATGGCAGGTGCGGATAACCTCTTCGTGCCGCAGGGAGCGGGACCGATTCCGGCGCTCTGGAGCGACCCGGCATCGCCGATCTGCCTGAGTCAGGCACAGGAGGGCGGTTGGAGCATCGGCTGGCGTTGGCACCCTGGACAGACGTTCGATACGCAACGTCTGAGCCAATGGCTGCAGAGCCTGGACTGGCGGCGGGCCAAACTGGTTATCCACAGCGCCGAGGGCTGGGTGTCGGCCAATGCGGTGGATAACGCCGAACTGGATTGGCAACCGAGTGAGTGGCGACGGGATTCACGTATAGAGCTGATCTTTGCCGATGCACAACGTATCGATGCTTTGCAGTCAGGCCTGACGCAATGCCGGGTGCAGGCGGGTTAGCTCAAGGCTTCCACTTGTTGTGTTCCTGCCGCCACTGGCTCAGTTCGATCACTTCGGCCCGTGGGCGGGTAACTTCGACCACCGGCGGCGTATCGTCGAACGGCGCCGGGTAGGGCGCCAGTTCGATTTGCGCACTGTGCGCGCCGAACTGGGTGATGGTGCCGTTGTGCCGGGATTCACCGGTCACGGTGAACTCGAAGTTATAGACCCGGGCCAGGCGCCGCCGCCCGCTGGCGTCCTTGATCAGACCGATTTTTTTCAACGCGACGTTACCGTCCAGCAGTTCGACGCCGACGTTGATGCAATGCTGCTTGACCCGCTCCAGCGCCCGCTCGCGCAAGCCGTGGTTGTGCCATAGCCATGCACCGGCAGCGGCGAACAGCATCAGCACGAAGATGTTTTCGAGGGTCAGCATCAACAGGAAACTCCAAAAGATAAGCTCAGCTTAACTGCGTCGCCGGTCTGTCGTACAGGCTGTGTTTCGTCGCATACTGCGCGGCTTGAATTTCAATCGTTTTACGGAATAACCCGAATGAAACGTACGCCTCATCTGCTCGCCATTCAGTCCCATGTGGTCTTCGGCCACGCCGGCAACAGCGCCGCCGTGTTTCCGATGCAGCGGGTCGGGGTGAATGTCTGGCCGCTCAACACCGTGCAGTTTTCCAATCACACCCAGTACGGGCAGTGGGCCGGTGAAGTGCTGGCGCCGCACCAGATCCCCGAACTGGTCGAAGGCATTGCCGCCATTGGCGAGCTGGGCAACTGCGACGCCGTGCTTTCCGGTTATCTGGGCAGCGCGGCGCAGGGCCGGGCGATTCTCAGTGGCGTCGAGCGCATCAAGTCGGTCAATCCGAAGGCGTTGTACCTGTGCGACCCGGTGATGGGTCATCCGGAGAAGGGCTGCAGTGTGCCGGCCGAAGTCAGCGATTTCCTGCTGGAGGAAGCCGCTGCGGTGGCGGACATCATGTGCCCGAACCAACTGGAGCTGGACAGCTTCTCCGGGCGCAAGCCGCAGTCGCTGTTCGATTGCCTGGCGATGGCTCGGGCGTTGCTGGCGCGTGGGCCGAAAGCGGTGTTGGTCAAGCATCTGGATTATCCGGGCAAGCCGGCGGACGGTTTCGAGATGTTGTTAGTGACCGCAGATGAAAGCTGGCACCTGCGCCGTCCGTTGCTGGCGTTTCCGCGTCAGCCGGTGGGGGTGGGCGATCTGACGTCCGGGCTGTTCCTCGCGCGGGTACTGCTCGGCGACAGTCTGGTGGCGGCGTTTGAGTTCACCGCAGCGGCGGTGCATGAGGTGCTGCTGGAAACCCAGGCGTGTGCCAGTTACGAGCTGCAACTGGTGCGAGCGCAGGACCGGATTGCGCATCCGCGGGTGAAGTTCGAGGCGACGGCGATCAGTCTGTAAGACCGCGTTACACCCATTCGCGAGCAAGCCCGCTCCCACCTTCGACCGCGTTCTCATGGGAGGACTGCGATTCAATGTGGGAGCGGGCTTGCTCGCGAAGGCTATCTGTAAAGCGACATCATGCCAAAGGGCTGATCAGGCGTCGCCCTTGATCTCCTGATAACGCTTTTCCAGCTCCTGACGAATCTGCCGACGCTGCTGCGCCTGCATGTAGCGGCGCTTGTCTTCGCTGTTCTGCGGTTGCAGCGGCGGCACGGGGGCCGGTTTACGCTGGTCATCCACCGCAACCATGGTGAAGAAGCAGCTGTTGGTGTGGCGTACCGAGCGCTCGCGGATGTTTTCGGTCACCACTTTGATGCCGACTTCCATCGAGGTGTTGCCGGTGTAGTTGACCGACGCGAGGAAGGTCACCAGTTCGCCGACATGGATCGGCTCGCGGAAAATCACCTGATCCACCGACAGCGTTACCACGTAGCGGCCGGCATAGCGGCTCGCGCAGGCGTAGGCCACTTCGTCGAGGTATTTGAGCAGGGTACCGCCGTGGACATTGCCAGAGAAGTTGGCCATGTCGGGGGTCATCAATACCGTCATCGACAGTTGGGCGTTTCCGGGTTCCATAACGTTCTCACGGATCAAGGCTGGATGGCTGGACGCACCTCTGCGGGTGCCTGGTGGTTTTTTCAAAAGCACCGTTATCGGGACGCCAGACGACTGACTGCCGTCACGCCGCGACCGATCTGTTTCCTTATATTGCACCGCCTTCCAGCCGGAAGTCGCGGTGTTAACCTGCAAAAGGCCCTGCCCAAGGGCAATTCCTACACGAAAAGCGGATTTTTACCCAGCTCGCTCAGACCTTTCTGATGTCTGACGGCGGGTCACGTCATACAAGGAGCCCACACCATGCATGCCATCAGCTTTATTCAGGACCTGGCAGTGATCATGTTGGTCGCAGGTGTGGTCACCGTGCTGTTTCACCGCTTCAAGCAGCCGGTGGTGCTCGGCTACATCGTCGCCGGTTTCATCATCGGCCCGCACACACCGCCGTTCGGCCTGATCCACGACGAAGAAACCATCAAGACCCTCGCCGAGCTGGGGGTGATTTTCCTGATGTTCTGCCTCGGGCTGGAATTCAGCCTGCGCAAGTTGTTCAAGGTTGGCGCCACGGCGTTTATCGCGGCATTCCTCGAAATCGTCCTGATGATCTGGATCGGCTACGAGATCGGTCGCTGGTTCGACTGGAACACCATGGACTCGCTGTTCCTCGGCGCAATCCTCGCCATCTCCTCAACCACCATCATCGTCAAGGCGCTCAACGACCTGAAGATGAAGAACGAGCGCTTTGCGCAACTGATCTTCGGCGTACTGATCGTCGAGGACATCCTCGGCATTGGCATCATCGCCTTACTGTCGAGTATCGCCGTCAGCGGCACGGTCAGCTCCGGCGAAGTGTTCTCCACGGTCGGCAAACTGTCGTTGTTCATGATCGTCGCGCTGGTGGTCGGCATTTTGCTGGTGCCGCGTCTGCTGGCTTATGTCGCCAAATTCGAAAGCAACGAGATGCTGCTGATCACCGTGCTGGGCTTGTGTTTCGGCTTCTGCCTATTGGTGGTCAAGCTCGAATACAGCATGGTGCTCGGTGCCTTCCTGATCGGCGCGATCATGGCCGAGTCGCGGCAGTTGCTGAAGATCGAGCGACTGATCGAACCGGTTCGCGACCTGTTCAGTGCAATCTTCTTCGTCGCCATCGGCCTGATGCTCGATCCGATGATCCTGCTGCAATACGCCTGGCCGATCGCGGTAATCACCGTGGCGGTGGTGCTCGGCAAGATGTTGTCCTGCGGCCTCGGGGCGTTTATCGCCGGCAATGACGGACGCACCTCACTGCGGGTCGGGATGGGGCTGTCACAGATTGGCGAATTTTCCTTCATCATCGCCGCGCTCGGGATGACGCTGCAGGTCACCAGCAACTTCCTTTATCCCGTTGCGGTGGCGGTGTCGGTGATCACCACGCTGCTGACGCCGTATCTGATCCGTGCGGCCGATCCGCTGTCGATCAAGCTCTCGGCGGCGGTGCCCAAGCGTCTGGGCCGGGTGTTCGGCATGTATGGCGAATGGCTGCGCAGCATTCAACCGCAAGGCGAGGGCGCGATGCTGGCGGCGATGATCCGGCGGATCCTGTTGCAGGTCGGGGTCAATCTGGCGCTGGTGATCGCGATCTTCTTCAGCGGCGCGTTCTTCGCCGGACGGTTGTCGGTGTGGATGCAGGACTGGATCACTGATCCGAGCTGGCAGAAGGCGTTGATCTGGGGCGGGGCGCTGCTGCTGTCGCTGCCGTTCCTGATTGCGGCGTATCGCAAGCTCAAGGCGCTGTCGATGCTGCTGGCGGAGATGGGCGTGAAGCCGGAGATGGCCGGGCGGCACACGCAGCGAGTGCGTCGGGTGATCTCCGAAGTGATCCCGATCCTCTCGCTGCTGGTGATCTTCCTGCTGTTGGCAGCCTTGTCGGCCAGTATCCTGCCGACCAACAAGTTGCTGGTGCTGGTCGCCGTGGTCGCGGCCGCCGTGGCGGCGCTGCTCTGGCGCTGGTTCATCCGCGTGCACACGCGGATGCAGGTGGCCCTGCTGGAAACCCTCGACAACCACAAGGAGTCGTCGGGGCACTGACCGACCCGGGCGTCTGGCGAATCAGCTCTCCAGCCAGACATCCCGCGCCCAATGCCACACCGATTCCCAGGACTCTTCGGTGATCAGCTCTTCTTCGCCGGACCACAGCACCACGGTGCCGTCTTCTTCGACGCAGTAGTAGTTGTCGCCGTCCTGGCAGATCGGGATCAGGTCGCGCGGTACGCCAGCGTCCCAGGCGTTGGCCGCGACATCCGGCAGGTAGGTGTGTGATTGCGGGTCGGTGACGGTCACCGGCTCGAGGCTGCCGTACACCACGTCGCTGACGGTCAGCAGAAACTCTTTGAAGACGAACGGGATGTTGATGAAGAGTTCTTCTTCGATCTCCACCAATTGGTCTTCGTCGGGCAACTCCAGGGGAACCGGTACGGGTTCGTTGGCTTCGCGCAGTTGTTCGATGATTTCTTCCACGTCCGGGATCCTCTTGCTTGAATGGCGCGGTTTATATGGGCCGGTTTATACAGTAGCTCGCTATAGATGCAACCGTGAAATAGAAAACCCCGGCCGAGGCCGGGGTTTTTATTACCACATGCGTAACGCGATGGGGATCAGCCGTTCTGGCGGATACCGGCCACCAGCCAAGGCTGGTTTTCGCCCTGCGGACGTTCCATGTTCCAGCTTTCGCTGAACACTTCGCCCTGGTCGAAACGCGAGGTCTTCGACACACCGCTGAAGGTCAGGGTGGCGATGGTCTTGTCGGCACGATCATCCACGCCGTCCAGCTGTACCTGCAGGTTGTCGATGTAGGTCGACTGGAAGCCGTCGCCCAGGTCCGCACGCTCACGCTTGAGGAAGTCGAGCATTTGCGGGGTCACGAACTCGGCGATCTTGTCCATTTCGTTGGCGTCCCAGTGCTGCTGCAGCGACTGGAAGTGGCTGCGCGCGGCGGCAAGGAAGTTCTGCTCGTTGAACCAGGCCGGTGCGTTGATCACCGGACGAGCGGCAACCGGCGCGGCCGAACCACCGAAGATCGAACCCATGGCGGCAGGCTTCTGCTCGAACACTTCACGCTGCATCGGCGCGCCGGCCGGAGCCAGGTGCTCCTGCTGCTTGCGTCGACGCGCAGCGATGAAGCGGAAGATCACGAACGCGATCACGGCCATGATCAGGATGTCGAAGATCTGCATGCCCTGGAAGCCGCCGCCCATGAACATGGACGCGAGCAGGCCACCGGCGGCGATACCGGCCAGAGGGCCGAGCCATTTAGAAGCGCCGCCAGCCTTGGCCGCGGCACCGGCAGCGCCGGCTGCACCAGCGGTCGCTGCTGCGCCGCCCATGCCTGGGGAAGAAGGAGCCATCTGGCTGGTCTGGTGCGTCGGCGCAGCGCCGGCGCTTTTGCCACCACCAAAGCGCTTGGCGTTGGCGTCGAGGCTCATCGTCAGGCCGATGCACAACGCCATGGCGATGCTAAGAAAACGTTTCATAAAGGGAATTCCCGTTTGTGGAGACACGCGCGCCATGTTGCACAGCTGAAGTGTTACTGGCTAGCGAGAGAGTGTTTCGGGCTTTTGCCTGACAGCTTAGGTTCAGCTCCATCGAAGCAATAAGGCCATGTACTTTTGTCTGTAGGAAAATGGGATAGGTTCAGCGGGAAACCTGCTTATCGACGCAACGCCAGCATTACCACACCGGCGGTGATCAGGCCGATGCCGCCCCATTGGCGCAGGTCGAGTTTCTCGCCCAGCAGGATCACGCCGAGCACCGCCACCAGTACCACGCTGAGCTTGTCCACTGGCGCGACCAGCGAAGCCGGGCCGACTTTCAGCGCGCGGAAGTAACACAGCCACGATGCGCCGGTACCCAGGCCAGATAACAGCAGGAACAAGTAGCTCTTGGCGGAAATTGATCCCAATGACTGATATTGGCCCGTCGCGTACAAAATCAAGGCCAGGCTGACCAGGACCACGATGGTGCGCAGCAGGGTAGCGAAGTCGGAATTGACGTTTTCGATGCCGATCTTGGCGAAGATCGCCGTCAGCGCGGCGAAAGTCGCCGAGAGCAGGGCCCAGAATGTCCAGGAAGAAAAGAAGCCTGAGCCCATGGAAATATCCTTAAAGATGAGCCGACACAAAGCCTTGTAGGAGTGAGCCTGCTCGCGATGAGGGCGTGTCAGACAATAAATATATTGAATGATAAATCGCTATCGCGAGCAGGCTCACTCCTATAGAAGCAATCGAGCAAGGCGTTAAATGGCTTCCAGCTTCGCGTACCCCAGCATCAGCCACTTGCTGCCTTCGCTGAAGTTCACCTGCACCCGCGCCTGCGCGCCGGAACCTTCGAAGTTGAGGATCACGCCGTCGCCGAAGATCGAATGGCGCACGGCCTGACCGAGGCTGAAGCCGGTTTCCGGGATCTCGCTACCGCTGAACAGGTTGCTGCCGCTCATCGACTGGTTGCCGCCGAATGGTCGGCTGACACTGTTCGACAGGCGCACTTCCTGAATCAGCCCCTTCGGCACTTCACGGACGAAACGCGAGACCTTGTTGTAGGTTTCGCTGCCGTACAGGCGCCGGGTTTCAGCATAGGTCATCACCAGATTCTGCATGGCCCGGGTGATGCCCACATAGGCCAGGCGGCGCTCCTCTTCCAGACGACCCGGTTCCTCCAGGCTCATCTTGTGCGGGAACAGACCTTCTTCCATGCCCACCAGGAACACGTAAGGGAATTCCAGGCCCTTGGCGCTGTGCAGGGTCATCAGCTGAATGCTGTCTTCGTGCTCGTCGGCTTGAGTGTCGCCGGCTTCCAGCGACGCGTGGCCGAGGAATGCCGCCAGTGGCGTCAGCTCTTCGTCATCTTCGGTGTTTTCGAAGTTGCGCGCGGCGCTGACCAGTTCCTCAAGGTTTTCCACCCGGGCCTGGCCTTTCTCGCCTTTTTCCGCTTCGTGATAGCCGATCAGCCCCGATTGCTCAATGACGGTCTGGGTCATCAGATGCAGCGGCATCTCCATGCACTTGGCGGCAAGGTTCTCGATCAGCTCGATAAACGCACCCAAGGCGCCGGCAGCGCGACCGGTCAGGCCTTTATTGGCGACCAGTTGGCGCATCGCTTCCCACATTGATACATCGCTGTGGCGAGCATGGTCGCGGATCGCCTCGACGGTTTTCTCGCCAATACCACGGGCCGGGACGTTGATCACCCGCTCCAGTGCGGCGTCGTTGCCACGGCCTTCGAGCAGGCGCAGGTAGGCCATGGCGTTCTTGATTTCCGCGCGCTCGAAGAAGCGCTGGCCGCCATAGATGCGGTACGGAATGCGCTCGCGCAGCAAGGCTTCTTCCAAAACGCGCGATTGGGCGTTTGAGCGGTAGAGAATCGCGATGTCGCTGCGGGCCAGGCCGGTTTTCAGCGCGCTTTCGATGGTTTCGACAACGTAGCGCGCTTCGTCGTGTTCGTTGAACGCGGCGTACAGGTTGATCGCTTCGCCGTCGCCGCCGTCGGTCCACAGCTCTTTGCCGAGACGCCCGGTGTTATTGGCGATCAAGGCGTTGGCGGCCTTGAGGATGCCGGCAGTGGAGCGATAGTTCTGCTCCAGACGAATGGTCACCGAATCCGGGAAGTCTGAGGAGTACTGATGGATGTTCTCGATTTTCGCCCCACGCCAGCCGTAGATCGACTGGTCGTCGTCGCCGACCACCATCAGGCTGTCGCCGCCCTTGCCCAGTAGGCGCAACCAGGCGTACTGCACGGCGTTGGTGTCCTGGAACTCGTCGACGAGGATATGACGGAAGCGCTTCTGATAGTGCGCCAGCAGGCCCGGGTGATCGCGCCACAGGTCGAGGGCGCGCAGCAGCAGTTCGGAGAAGTCGATGACGCCGGCGCGCTGGCAGGCCGCCTCGTAAGCTTCGTAAATGCCGCGCATGGTCGCCAGGTACAAGTCGCCGCTAGCCTGAATGTGTTGCGGACGCAGACCTTCGTCTTTCTGCCCGTTGATGAACCACTGGGCCTGACGGGCCGGCCAGCGTTGTTCGTCCAGCCCCAGCTCGCGGATCACCCGCTTGACCAGCCGCTGCTGGTCGTCGCTGTCGAGAATCTGGAACGTCTGGCTCAACCCGGCTTCCTGCCAGTGCGCCCGCAGCAAGCGGTGCGCCAGGCCGTGGAAGGTGCCGACCCACATCCCGGCCGGGTTGATACCCAGCAACTGCTCGATGCGATGACGCATCTCGGCAGCGGCCTTGTTGGTGAAGGTCACCGACAGAATGGAGTGGGGCGAGGCGTTTTCGACCTGGATCAACCAGGCGATACGGTGCACCAGCACTCGGGTTTTACCGGAACCGGCACCGGCCAGGACCAACTGACGGCCAACGGGGGCTGCTACGGCCTGGCGTTGGGCATCGTTGAGGGAGTTCAGCAGAAGGGAGAGATCATCGCGCATCGGGGCATTCTAGGGTGCGCCGCAGGCCCGGGCAAACCGAGCTTTGCATTAGCCGATGAAAGTGCCGCCGATGACGACCGGTCGGTCACTGGCTACAGGCTTCGGCCCGCCTCACTCTGCGGGTTTTGCCGGTGATCGGACGGCGGAAAGTTTCCGGCAAATTATGATCTGGAGCAGTTTGGCAACGGGGTTGGCTTGTGTATGCTCCGTCCACGTTTCGGGCCCATGCTCACTCTTATAAGAACAACAACATTGCACAAGACCCTCAGCTCAGACCTGTCGGGCCCCTCTGTGGAACCCCGGGTCATCCGCAAGCATTACGCCGTCGAAATGGCGGTCGAACGCACGCGCCTGCTGTATCAGGGCTCGCTGCTGCCGACGATGTTCATGTTACTCAATGGTCTGGTCTGCGCCGCTTTGCTCTGGAGCCCGCAGCGCTATTTCGTGGTCAGCATCTGGCTGGTCTGGTTGTTGTCGCTGGTGGCGCTGCGGGTGATTCAGGTCGCGGCGTTCGATTCGGCGATCCCGGATCGCCAGGCCCAGCCGATCTGGTTTCGCATGTTCCTGCTCGGCTCGACCATGACCGGTCTGACCCTGGCCGGCGCCGGCATCGCCCTGGTGCCTGCCGACAACTTCATGCAGCAAGCCTGGGTGTTCGGCCTGATCGGTGCCGCGACGTTATCGGCCAGCGTTGCCTACGCCGTCAGTCTGCCGGCGTTTCTGTCCTTTACCTTGCCGTGCCTGCTGCCGGCGATCGGCTACCTGTTCTGGGGCGGTGATGAGCAGGCGCGCGGTTGGGGCTGGCTCGGGCTGATTCTGCTCGGTTCGCTGAGCGTGGTCGCCTGGCAGGTCAATCGGCTGATTGATCGTGGCTTGCTGCGACGGTTTCAGAATCAGCACCTGATCGAACACCTGCAGCAAGCGCAGAATCGCAGCGAGCAGCTCAATCAGGCGCTGGCCAAGGAGATCGAACAGCGGCGCTGTGCCGAGGGCCAATTGCGTGAGGCGCAGATTGAGCTGGAAGATCGCGTGGCCCAGCGCAGCCGCGAACTGGACGTGGCCAATCAGGCGCTGAGCAAAAGCGAAGCCCGGCTGGCCCTGGCGTTGAAGGCCAGTGAGCTGGGGCTGTGGGACTGGAACCTGCAGACCGACGAAGTCCATCACACGCAGATTCAGGAGTTGTTCGGCCTCGCGCCGGAGTACGTCACGGCGATCCTGCGCGACCTCAAGCCACGCCTGCACCCGGAGGATGTGCCAGGGCTCAAGCAGGCGCTGATCGAACACCTGAAAGGGCGCACCGAGGACTATCAGATCGAATACCGCGTACGTCACGGCGACGGTCATTGGGTGTGGATCGAGGATCGCGGCCGCGCCGTGGAACGCAGCGACGCTGGCCGGGTGATCCGCATGGTCGGCACCCGGCGCGACATCAGCGCGAGCAAAAGCCTTGAAGAACAGCAGCGACTGGCGGCCACGGTGTTCGAAGCGGCCAGCGAAGGCATCGTCATTCTCGACCCGAACTACGCGCTGATCGCGATCAATCAGGCGTTCAGCCGCGTCACCGGTTATGACATCGAAGACATGCTCGGGCGCAACGTCGTCGAACTGCCATGCAGTCGTGATGCGCGGCGGCACTACGTCTCGATCCGCCACGCGCTGGAGCAGCACGGCAGTTGGCAGGGCGAACTGGTGGAAACCCGCAAGAACGGCGAGCTGTATCCGCAGTGGCTGCAGCTCAACGCGGTGCGCGACAGTCGAGGAAATGTCAGCCATATCGTCGGCTTCTTCGCCGATCTATCGGCGCGGCGCGAATCCGAGGAGCGCATGCGCTTCTTGACGCATTACGATGAGCTGACCGGGCTGGCCAATCGCTCGCTGTTCCGCGAACGCCTGCACGAAGCCCATCAGCGCGTGCGTCAGGGCGGGCGCCGCAGTCTGGCGCTGCTGCACATCAATCTCGATCGCTTCAAGTTGCTCAACGACAGCCTCGGCCACGAGGTGGCGGATCAGCTGTTGCAAAAAATGGCCCGACGTCTGGTCAACGCCTTGCCGGAGGCCGACACCATCGCCCGACTGTCCGGTGATGAATTTGCCGTGTTGTTCGATGCCTACGGCAACCTGTCGAGCCTGGCGCGGGTCGCCACGCGGCTGTCGAGCAAGCTGCGCCTGCCGTTGACGGTCGAAGGGCATGAACTGGTGGTCAGCGCCTCGATGGGCATCAGCATGCTGCCGGACAACGCCCGGGAAATCTCTGCGCTGGTCAGTCAATCGAACATGGCCATGCAACACGCCAAGCATCTGGGCGGCAACAATTTCCAGTTCTACACCGACAGCCTGCAGGCCAGTACCCTTGAGCGCCTGCAACTGGAAAACCAGCTGCGCAAAGCCATCGAAGACAAGCAGCTCAAGGTGTTCTACCAGCCGAAGCTGTGCCTGCAAACCGGGCGCCTGAATGCGGCGGAAGCGCTGGTGCGCTGGGATCATCCGAGCATGGGCCGGGTGCCGCCGGGGGACTTCATTGGTTTGGCCGAGGAAACCGGACTGATCGGCCCGATCGGCGAATTCGTGCTGCGCCAGGCCTGCTGGCAGGCGTGCGAGTGGCAGCGTCAGGGGCTGGAGCCGATTCGGGTATCGGTGAACCTGTCGGTGCATCAACTGCGTCAGGGCAAACTGGTCAGCCTAGTGCGCCAGGTGCTGGAAGAAACCGGGCTGGCGCCGCACTACCTCGAACTGGAACTCACCGAGAGCCAGTTGCTCGACAGCGTCGAACACATCATCGCGACCTTCCAGCAGTTGCGCGATCTGGGGGTGAAGCTGGCAATCGATGACTTCGGCACCGGCTATTCGTCGCTGAGTTACTTGAAACGAATTCCGGTGGATTACGTGAAGATCGATCAGGCGTTCATTCGCGGACTGGGGCAGGGCAGCGAGGATGCCGCAATCACCCGGGCGATCATTGCCATGGCGCACGGGCTGTCGTTGAAAGTGGTGGCTGAAGGCGTCGAGCGGCAAGAACAGCTGGAATTTTTACGTGCTGAACGCTGCGACGAAGTTCAGGGGTATCTGATCAGTCGCCCGGTGGAGGCTGAGCGTCTGGCTGGGCTTTTACGCGAACAGGGAAATCCGCTTTAAGGGCTACATGCACTCCATCGCGCCTGATACGGGGACATGGAGTTACGCATTGAGCAGGCAAAAAGCCAATTCATGTAGTATAACTACAAGCGTGCTACATCCTTGCCCATAAGAAGAGTCCAGCCCCTTGAATCTGCTGCAACACATCGCCCAGTCACGTCACCTGTTACGCAAGTCGGAGCTCAAGGTCGCCGACCACGTGCTACTTGACCCTGCGGCCGTGATGCACAGTTCCATGGCCGACCTGGCCCACAGCGTCGGCATCAGCGAGCCGACCATTGTGCGTTTCTGCCGGGCCATCGGCTGCTCCGGGTTTCAGGATCTCAAGCTGAAACTGGCGCAAAGCCTGGCCGCTGGTGCCAGCTTCGGTCAGTTCGCGATCCATGAGGACGACTCGGTCGCCGACTACAGCCTGAAAATTTTCGACACTACCCTGCACACTCTGATGGAGGTTCGCGAGAAGCTCGATCCGGTGGAATTGCAGCGCGCGGTGACGCTGATGTCCCAAGCGCAGCGTGTCGAGTTCTACGGCTTTGGCGCGTCGGGCGCGGTGGCGGCGGATGCGCAGCACAAGTTCTTCCGTCTGCTGCTGACGGCGGCGGCGTATTCCGACCCGCACATGCAGGCGATGTCTGCAGTGACCTTGAAGCCGACCGACGTGGCGATCTGCATTTCCCAGTCCGGGCGCTCCAAGGATCTGCTGATCACCGCCAACCTCGTTCGCGAGAGCGGCGCTTCGCTGATCACCTTGTGCCCGAGCCAGACACCGCTGGCTGAGCTGTCGACCGTCAACCTGGCGATCGATGTGCACGAAGACACCGAGATCTATACACCGCTGACCTCGCGAATCGCGCATCTGGTGGTAATCGACGTGCTGGCGATGGGCGTGGCCATGGCGCGCGGGCCGAGCCTGGTCAATCACCTCAAGAGCGTGAAGCGCAGTCTGCGCAGCTTGCGGCTTTCCCCCAAGGCTGTGAAAGCGCTGGACGATTAAAGCAAGGTCGTTCCGACCTTATTCGCGAGCAAGCCCGCTCCCACAGGGGATCTCTGGTGACCACAGATTTTGTGTCATATCGAGATCAAATGTGGGAGCGGGCTTGCTCGCGAAAGCGTCCTCAATAGCACCGCAATCGGCAAAGTTTCATCGCACTGTCATCCCCGCGCAGCCAAACCGTCATCCCTCCCGCCTATCGTGAAACTCCCGTACTCGCCTTGGGAGACTCGAAATGGCTCAGCCCTACGAAGAACGCAACAGCGCCGCGAAAACCCGTCGTCAGCAGGAAGACCAGCGCCGCATGGAATTCCGTCGCGCGATCGAAGATCGCTTCGAACTTCGTCAGCTTCAAAGCGAAATCAGCGATTTTCCCGAGGACATCGAACTCAACTACTGGCAGGCAGCGCCCGCAGCTTCCCGTCGAAGCGTTCAACCAGCGCGCTGATCTGCACCCGTTCGCTGCGGATAAACGCCAGGAAGGCGTGCGCCACCGGTGACAGGCGTTTGGCCTTGGCTTGCACCAGGCACCAGCTGCGAAACAGCGGCAACTCTTCGACCGGCAACTCGACCAGGCCGCCGGTCGCCAGCTCCAGGTTCAGGGCGTGGCGCGTCAACAGCGCCAGGCCCAGACCCGCCACTACGCATTCGCGCTGGGCTTCAGCCGAGGCCACTTCCTGGGTCTGGGTGAAGTGCACGCGTTTCTCCTTGAAATACTCTTCACAGGCCAGCCGCGTACCCGAACCGGGTTCGCGGATCAGCAGCGTGTAAGGTTCAAGATCCTGCAAACGCAGCGGTCCCATGTGTGCCAACGGATGGTCCGGGCGCGCCACGGCAACAATCGGATTGTTGAGAAACGGCAGAAATTCCAGGCCCATGTCCTGCGGCACCATCGACATGATCACCAGATCATCGCGATTGTCCGAGAGGCGGCGAATCACCTGGCCTCGGTTGACCACGGTCAGTTGCAGGTTCACTTCCGGGTGCTGGCGCTTGAACGCGGCGAACAGGTGCGGCACGAAGTATTTGGCGCTGGACTCCACGGCCAGTTTCAACTGGCCTTGCAGCGAGCCCTGCATGTCCGACAGCTGCATGTCGAGGTTTTCCAGGCGGCCGAAGATGTCCCGGCTGGCACGCTGCAGGGCTTCGGCAGCCTCGGTCATGTAGAGTTTTTTGCCGACATAATCGAATAATGGCTGCCCGATCAGCTCTTCCAGCTGACGAATTTGTAGGCTGACGGCCGGTTGTGTCAGAGACATTTCATCGGCTGCGCGGCTGTAGGAACGTAAATCACACACTTCGTTGAAAATCTGCAATTGTCGTAATGTCATACGCATCAAGGACTTACGCATTTTTTATGGGCTCTGACGGCAGGCTGATGGTTTAACTATAAGTCTTTGCTTATGCCTGACCCAATTTTTATTCATTTTTGTTAATCCCTTGTGAGGGCTAGTGTGGGGCTGCGACTAAATTGAAACATTTAGTCACGCGTCGACCTGGGTCTAGCAGGTCGTGGTGCCACCGGCTCAAGGGAATTTCCAAGTGATAAAAAAGATCCTGATCGCCAACCGTGGTGAGATTGCCGTACGAATCGTGCGGGCCTGCGCCGAGATGGGCATTCGCTCGGTAGCGATTTTTTCCGACGCCGATCGCCATGCCCTGCATGTGAAGCGTGCGGACGAAGCCCACAGCATCGGTGCCGAGCCACTGGCCGGCTACCTCAACCCGCGCAAGCTGGTGAACCTGGCGGTGGAAACCGGTTGCGATGCATTGCACCCCGGTTACGGCTTCCTCTCGGAAAATGCCGAGTTGGCAGACATCTGCGCCGAACGCGGGATCAAATTCATCGGCCCGTCGGCAGAAGTCATTCGCCGCATGGGCGACAAGACCGAAGCCCGGCGCAGCATGATCAAGGCCGGCGTACCGGTCACCCCGGGCACCGAAGGCAACGTGTCGGGTATCGAAGAAGCCCTGACCGAGGGTGACCGCATCGGTTATCCGGTGATGCTCAAGGCCACCTCCGGTGGTGGCGGGCGCGGCATTCGTCGCTGCAACAGCCGCGAAGAACTCGAACAAAACTTCCCTCGGGTGATTTCCGAAGCGACCAAGGCGTTCGGTTCGGCGGAAGTGTTCCTGGAAAAATGCATCGTCAATCCCAAGCACATCGAAGCGCAGATCCTCGGCGACAGCTTCGGCAACGTGGTGCACCTGTTCGAGCGTGACTGCTCGATCCAGCGCCGCAACCAGAAGCTGATCGAGATCGCCCCGAGCCCGCAACTGACCCCGGAACAGCGCGCCTACATCGGCGACCTGTCGGTGCGTGCGGCCAAGGCCGTGGGTTACGAGAACGCCGGCACCGTGGAGTTCCTGCTCGCCGAGGGCGAGGTGTACTTCATGGAGATGAACACCCGGGTGCAGGTGGAACACACCATCACCGAAGAAATCACCGGGATCGACATTGTTCGTGAGCAGATCCGCATCGCCTCTGGCCTGCCGCTGTCGGTTAAGCAGGAAGACATCCAGCACCGTGGTTTCGCGTTGCAGTTCCGCATCAACGCTGAGGATCCGAAAAACAACTTCCTGCCGAGCTTCGGCAAGATCACCCGCTACTACGCCCCCGGCGGCCCCGGCGTGCGTACCGACACAGCGATTTACACCGGGTACACCATTCCGCCGTTCTACGATTCGATGTGCCTGAAACTGGTGGTCTGGGCGTTGACCTGGGAAGAGGCGATGGACCGGGGCCTGCGCGCCCTCGACGACATGCGTCTGCAAGGCGTGAAGACCACCGCCGCGTACTACCAGGAAATCCTGCGCAACCCGGAATTCCGTAGCGGCCAGTTCAATACCAGCTTCGTGGAAAGCCACCCGGAACTGACCAACTACTCGATCAAGCGCAAACCCGAAGAGCTGGCCCTGGCCATCGCCGCCGCCATCGCCGCCCACGCAGGCCTGTGAGGAATACAACAATGTCCAAGAAAATTTTCGTAACCGACACCATCCTGCGCGACGCTCACCAATCGCTGCTCGCCACCCGCATGCGCACTGAAGACATGCTGCCGATCTGTGACAAGCTCGATAAGGTCGGTTACTGGTCGCTGGAGTGCTGGGGCGGCGCGACGTTCGACGCCTGCGTACGCTTTCTGAAAGAAGACCCGTGGGAGCGTCTGCGCCAACTGCGCGCCGCGCTGCCCAACACCCGTCTGCAAATGCTTCTGCGCGGGCAGAACCTGCTCGGCTATCGCCACTACAGCGACGACGTGGTCAAAGCTTTCGTTGCCAAGGCAGCGGTCAACGGCATCGACGTTTTCCGCATCTTCGACGCGATGAACGACGTGCGTAACCTGCGCGTAGCCATCGAAGCAGTGAAGGCTGCGGGTAAACACGCACAGGGCACCATCGCCTATACCACCAGCCCGGTGCACACCATCGACGCGTTCGTGGCGCAGGCCAAGCAGATGGAAGCCATGGGTTGCGACTCGGTGGCGATCAAAGACATGGCCGGTCTGCTCACGCCATACGCCACCGGTGAACTGGTCCGTGCGTTGAAAGCCGAGCAGTCGCTGCCAGTGTTCATCCACTCGCACGACACGGCGGGTCTGGCGGCGATGTGCCAATTGAAAGCCATTGAAAACGGTGCCGACCACATCGACACCGCGATCTCCAGCTTCGCCTCGGGCACCAGCCATCCGGGCACTGAGTCGATGGTCGCAGCGCTTAAAGGCACCGAATACGACACCGGTCTGAACCTGGAACTGCTGCAGGAGATCGGTCTGTACTTCTACGCCGTGCGTAAGAAGTACCACCAGTTCGAAAGCGAGTTCACCGCGGTCGATACCCGTGTGCAAGTCAACCAGGTACCGGGCGGGATGATCTCCAACCTCGCCAACCAGTTGAAAGAGCAGGGCGCGCTGAACCGCATGGGCGAAGTCCTGGCGGAAATCCCGCGGGTGCGTGAAGACCTTGGTTTCCCGCCACTGGTGACGCCGACTTCGCAGATCGTCGGCACCCAGGCGTTCTTCAACGTGCTGGCCGGTGAGCGCTACAAGACCATCACCAACGAAGTGAAGCTTTACCTGCAAGGCGGCTACGGCAAGGCGCCGGGCGTGGTTAACGAGAATCTGCGCCGTCAGGCCATCGGCAGCGAAGAGGTGATCGACGTACGTCCGGCCGATCTGCTCAAGCCGGAAATGACCAAGCTGCGTGCTGACATCGGTGCGCTGGCCAAGTCCGAAGAAGACGTGCTGACTTTCGCCATGTTCCCGGACATCGGCCGCAAGTTCCTCGAAGAGCGTGCCGCCGGCACCCTGGTTCCAGAAGTGCTGCTGCCGATCCCTGAGGCCGGTGGTGTGGCGAAGGCCGGCGGCGAAGGCGTGCCGACCGAGTTTGTCATCGACGTCCACGGCGAAACCTACCGCGTCGACATCACCGGTGTCGGCGTGAAGGCCGAAGGCAAGCGTCACTTCTACCTGTCCATCGACGGCATGCCGGAAGAAGTGGTGTTCGAACCGCTCAACGAATTCGTCGGCGGTGGCAGCAGCAAACGCAAACAAGCATCGGCACCGGGCCACGTCAGCACCACCATGCCGGGCAACATCGTCGATGTGCTGGTCAAGGAAGGCGACACCGTCAAGGCCGGTCAGGCGGTGCTGATCACCGAAGCGATGAAGATGGAAACCGAAGTCCAGGCAGCGATTGCCGGCAAGGTCACCGCCATCCATGTCGCCAAGGGCGACCGGGTGAATCCTGGCGAAATCCTGATCGAGATCGAAGGCTGAGATAACTGCCGCGATCCAACGCTTTAAACCTCGGGGGGGCATGTGCTCCCCTTTTTTTTGCCTGCAATTTATCTGCACCAAGGCCCTTTGCAGAGGTGAGCCTGCTCGCGATAGCGGTGTATTGGTTTCTACGTACGTCGACTGATCTACCGCTATCGCGAGCAGGCTCACTCCTACAAGGGGGGGCTCAACTCATCAGAACGCCATTCGCCACTGGCCTGTCACGCCGTAACTGCGGCTGTCGTTGCCGGCCTCGCCAGTGAGGCCAATGCCCAAGGTGTTGCGGGCGGACAGAGTCAGATCCACACCCGCATCCAGCGTAAAGCTGTTGCGATCCATCTCGGCTCCGGTGACTTCAAAGCTTTTGCCACCCCTGACCAGTTGCTGGCGCGTTTCGTTGTCGAGCTCACCGTAGGTGTGTTTTACGCTCGCGCTCAGGCGCGGCGTCAGCTGCATGCCATTGGAAAGGTGACTGGTGTTCGCCAGGCGCAGGCCGAGGGTGCTGCTCGGATTCGCCCGCGTTTGCCCGTGAACCTTGAGTGCCGCATCGCCACCTTTCTCGGTGTAGCCGTCACGCTGGTAGCGTTGATAACCCACGCTGGCGAACGGTTCGATGCTGACGTTGCCGCGACCGAGGTTGTAGCCGACTTCGGCAAAGATCTGCTGGGTACTGGCGTCATAGCTGCTCTTGAGCCGATCACTGAAACCATTGAAGTCGACGCGACGTTTGCCGTTGCCGTCATGATGGCCGTACGAGGCGCCCAGGCGCAGGGCGAACGGGCCGTCCTGTCGCTGGGCGTAGGCGCCGAGGTACCAACTGTCGAGATCGCCGTCGAACTGTTGGGCATCGAAGCGGGTTTGCGCTTTTGCGCCCATCAGGCCGACATGCCATTGCTCGTCGATTCGCCAGTCGGCCCCCATGATCAGACCTTGAGTGGAATGCTTCAGGACACTGTCGGCGTCCCGGTCGACCTTGCCGCCATTTCCCAGAGCCTGCAGCCAGACCCGCCCGTTGCCTTCGCCGCCAGCCGCCAGCCGCGGTGTATTCCCCGATCCTTGCGTGCCATGGCGGCCGTCCAATTGATGCATGGCCGAGAGCATGCTGGCGCTGAGCGGATTGACGCTGCTCAGTGTAGCTTTGGCGAGGTTGGCGTTGCTGCCGGCGGCGAGTTGTTCGAGGGCCACGCTGGCCGTCGGCTTGCTGGCGCCGATCAGGGCCGTGACGGCAGTATTTTGAGGTGTGGCCGCTTCCGAGGCTTTATCTGGTTGGCGAGGTGTCTCAGGCTCTTCAGGTTGCTGAGGTTGCTGAGGTTGCTGAGGTTGCTGAGGTTGCTGAGGTTGCTGATGGGGGGAGGGTGTCTCGTCAATGCTCTGGGCGAGTGCCTGACTATTCTGCGTGGTCGCAAGGTTTTCGAGCGGCACATCGTTACGGGCATAGAGCAAGCCCACTCGTTGTGCTTCGTAGTGCAGCGTCGGAGTCATGTATGCCAGATCGTTTTCAACGGTGCCAAACTGCCCCTCAATCTTTCCCGCTTCCAGAATGGTGTGCTGACTGCTTTGCGGGTAGTCGCCGGCGGTGACGAGTTTCAGGGTGGCGTCACCCAAATGAGCGGTTCCCTTTACGACCACCGTCTGACTGTTGCCGGAAGCATCCACGGCATAGGACAGCACGGCAGAACGGGTCAGGCGCAGATCTCCCGCGACCTTGGGTGCGCCGTAGACATCGTCGACGGTCATGCGTCCGTACACGTTCAAATGATTAACCGCACCATTCCCGGCTATATGGCCGTTTTCCTGAACCTCCACCATGCCGTCAATCAGGCCCTGGTTGGTCAGGTCGCCGCCAGACGCGACAGTGGCGCCGCCATTGATCGCCCCTTTGTTGATCAAGATGCCCTCGGTCACTGCCGTACCCAGAATTTGCCCTTCATTGACCAGCAATGCCTTTGGATGAACCAGTACACCGAGGCTGAAATCACCCGGTCCGCTGCGGGTCCAGCTCCCGCGCCTGACCTCCAGCCCACTGAAGTTACGGGTTTCACCCAGCACGCCTTTCCTGTTCGCGTCGAGTTGCAGCAGGTTGTCGCCCCCGCCACCGTCGACCAGGCCGGCGAAGCTGCCCCGAGATTGCACGGTGACAAGGTCATTGCGCTCATCAAGCGCCAGCGCCACACCCTCCTGTGCCGGATAGGCTTTGCTGACCTTCAGCTGGACGGTTTCCGGATGATTAGCGAAAGCGGTGATCGCTGATTTGAATGTTTCAGGGGAGGCGGCAGAGATGCCTTGAGTGTCGGGCGGTGCGTCCTGGGCGATGGACAGATCGGCACATCCCATGGCCAAAGCAATGGCTAATGTCAGGTGTTTTGGTCGAAAGTGGAATTGAACGGGCATCGAGTTCAGCCTCTCGTGGAAGGAGGCCAAACTCTAAGTTGGAGCCGGCAGGCGCCGATGTCAGCCGGATCGCTCGGTGCTGCGGGCTGCGTCTGTTTGATCTTCGGAAAAGAGCGGCTCGACACGGATTGGCGGATTGCGTCGTGGCGCCGCGTTGTCGTTTCCTACAAGTTACGGTGCCATTAGCCGCTTGTAATGATCAGAAATTCATCTGCCACTGCTCGATCCGCCCGTGGTGGAAGTCTGTCGGCGGATCCGCTCAGCTACGCCGCACATAAGCCTTGCCGTAATGCCGCTCCATGCGCGCCTGGATCAGCTCCAGACCGATCGACATCAGCCAGTAAATGATCGCCGCCGTGGTCAACATCTCGATATAGCGGTAGCTCGAGCGTCCGTAGGACTGCGCCAGAAACATCACTTCCCAGACGCCCATCACCGAGATCAGTGACGAATCCTTGAGCATCGAGATGAACTGGTTGGTGGTCGGCGGAATAATCGTGCGCATCGCCTGGGGCAGGGTGATGCGCCAGAAGATCACGCTCTCGCGCATGCCCAGCGCCAGCGAAGCTTCGCGTTGGCCGTAGGGCACGCCGAGGATGCCGGCGCGGAAAATCTCGCTGAGGTAGGCGCCGTAGTTGAGTGACAGGGCAATGATCCCCGCCACCACCGCGCCGGGCACCACGCCCAGTTGCGGCAGGCCGAGGTAGATCAACAGGATCTGGATCAGCAGCGGCGTGCCGCGAAAGAACGAGGTGTAGAAACTGGCGATCCCGAACGCCACGGCGCTTTTCGACAGACGCGCCAGAGCGGTGACGAAGCCCAGCAAGGATGAGGCGACGATCGCGCAGGCGCAGAGAAACAGGGTCAGTGCCGCACCCTGCAGAAAGCCATTGGGCGCCAGGTGCACGCCGAGCAGATTCGGCAGCTTGTCGAGGATGATCGAGAGCTTCAGATCGAAGCTGAGGAAAAACCCGGCGAACAGGCTGAACATCGCCGCCCAGGTCAGGTACAGGCGCGTGCGGAAACCGAGCAGCCGTTGCAGGCGCGATTCAGCCACCGGTTGCGGCGGCTGTGGAGGTGTCGGGAAGGCAGTCATTGGCTGATATCGGCGCCGATCCATTTCTGCGACAGCTTGCTCAGCGTGCCGTCCTGCTTGAGTTGCGCAAACACCTCGCGCACTTTGGCGTCCCACTCGGCATCACCCTTTTCGATGGCCACCGAGTTCGGCTCCGAGTACAGCGGCGCGCCGGCCAGTTTGAAACGCTGATCCTGATTCAGGCGCGGCTGCGCGGTCACCAGATTGGTGAGGATGGCGTCCAGGCGCACACCGGCGCCCAGGCCCAGATCCTGGAAGGCGACGTTGTCGGTATCGTACGGTGCGATCTGCACATCCTCGAACGGGTACTCCAGGCGCGTGTCTTCGGCGCCTTCGATGACCAGATTCTTGTTCAGATAGCTTTCGTAGCTGCTGGCGCTGGTCAGGCCGACCTTTTTGCCGCTCAGGTCCTTGGCGCCGTGGATGCGATCGTCCTTGGCGTTGACCACGATCACGGCGGGCGAGGCGTAGTACTCGACCGGGAAATCGAACACTTCGGCGCGGGCCTTGCTCGGAGTCATGGAGCAGATGCAGATGTCATAGCGCCCGCTCCAGCGGCCGGCCGCAATGACGTCCCAGGAGGGTGTTTCGAGGCGCAGCTTGACCCCCAGCTTGTCCGCAACGGCTTTGGCGACGTCCACGTCGAAGCCGTCGAGCTGATTCTGCTCATTGAGAAACGAGAAGGGTGGGTAGCTTTCCATCAGCACGCCGACCAGTTGTTTTTTCTGTTCGACGCGATCGAGTGTGGCGCCGCCGAAGGCTTGAGTGGACGCGGCCAGAATCGTCAGGCCCAGGGCCAGTAGCGGTTGAAGTTTCACAGTCGACACCTGAAAAAAAGGGGTTGTTATTAACCGAATGGTGCGTATTAAATAGTTATAAGAACTACTCTGGTAGTGAGTAATTTTCATAAGCATATGAGCGAAAAGCATATGGGCACAGCAAGCACGGTAATTCTCGATGGCGGCATGGGCCGTGAGTTGCAACGCGCCGGGGCGCCGTTTCGGCAGCCCGAGTGGTCGGCGCTGGCCCTGATCGAAGCGCCGCAAGCGGTCGAAGCGGTGCACGCCGCCTACATCGCCAGCGGCGCCAATGTGATCACCAGCAACAGCTATGCGGTCGTGCCGTTTCACATCGGCGAGGCGCGGTTTGCCGCTGAGGGTCAGGCACTCGCGGCGTTGGCCGGAGAGCTGGCGCAGCGTGCGGTGCAGGCGTCGGGCAAAGCGGTGCGGGTGGCCGGTTCGTTGCCACCGCTGTTCGGTTCCTATCGCCCGGACCTGTTCGAAGCGGCGCGGGTGAACGAATTGCTGACGCCACTGGTGACCGGGCTGGCGCCACATGTCGACCTGTGGCTGGCGGAAACCCAGAGCTCGATCATCGAGGCGCGTTCCATTCGCGCCGGTCTGCCGCAGGACGGCAAACCGTTCTGGCTGTCATTTACTTTGAAGGATGAAGACACCGACGAGGTGCCGCGTCTGCGTTCCGGCGAACCGGTGGCCGAAGCAGCGGCGGTGGCGGTGGAATTGGGCGTCGAGACGCTGCTGTTCAACTGCAGCCAGCCGGAAGTGATCGGTGCGGCGATTGATGCGGCGCGCGATACCTTCGAACGTCTGGGTGTGCAGATTCACATCGGCGCGTATGCCAATGCGTTCCCACCGCAACCCAAAGAGGCAACGGCCAACGACGGCCTCGACCCATTGCGCGACGATCTGGATCCGCCGGGGTATTTGCACTGGGCGCAGGATTGGCAGCAGCGCGGTGCCAGCCATTTGGGCGGTTGCTGCGGGATCGGCCCGGAACACATCGCGGTGCTGGCGCAGAAACTGGGGTAAACACCAGATCAAAAGATCGCAGCCTGCGGCAGCTCCTACATGGGATTGACGTTCACCCTGTAGGAGCTGCCGAAGGCTGCGATCTTTTGCTTTGAAGATTTAACTACGGCACTCGACCAAACCTTTCACCTGCCCGGTCGGCGTCTGGTTGGCATCGCTCAACCACTGCTCGAACCCTGCCGCAATCGCCGGCCACTCCGAATCCACAATCGAATACCACGCAGTATCACGGTTCTGGCCCTTGACCACCATGTGCTGACGGAACACGCCTTCGAAGCTGAAGCCCAAGCGTTCGGCGGCGTATTTGGAGCGGGCGTTGCCGTTGTTGCACTTCCACTCCAGGCGACGATAGCCCTGTTCGAAGGCGTATTTGGCCAACAGGTAAACCGCTTCGGTACTCTTTGGTGAACGTTGCATCGGCGCACCGAAGGTGACGTGGCCGATCTCGATGCGCCCCTGCGCCGGGACGATCGACATCAGGCTGAGGATGCCTTGCACCTGGCCCGTGACGCGGTCAATCACGCTGAAGAAATACGGATCGCTGCTGGCCGCGTGGTTGTTCAACCAGTCATTGAAAACGCTGCGCTCGGGGAACGGCCCATAGGGCAAGTAATCCCACAGCTTCGGGTCGGCGCCGGGGCCTTCGAGGGCGTTGAACAACTCGTCGCCGTGGCGCGCCGGGTCGAGGCGTTCCAGGCGGATGAACCGGCCTTCGAGCAAGGTGGCGGTGGGGGCGGGGACGCCTTTCCAGTCGGCAAGTGCAGTGGTCATGTACGCGGCTCCTTAAATGGCTTTGCGAAACTGGATGAATCCCGGGCGCTCGGCGATGCGCTCGTAGAGCTGAATCGCGGTGGCATTGGTTTCGTGGGTCAGCCAATGCACTTTGCAGCAACCGTCGGCCTTGGCAGTGGCGTAGACGTGTTCGATCAGCAAGCGACCGACGCCGGTGCCACGAGTCTCCGGTGCCACCAACAGATCCTGCAAGTAGCAGGAGTTTTCGATGCTCCAGTTTGAACGGTGGTAGATGAAATGCACCATGCCCACTGCTTTACCGTCGGCCCAGGCGAGGGCGGCGTGGGTTGGTTCGCTCGGGTCGAGGAAACGCTGCCAGGTGCTCTGCGTGACGGCGTCCGGCAACTCGGTATTGTAGAAGCGTAGGTAGGCCTGCCACAGCGGCAACCAGGCGGCGTGATCACCGGCGGTCACCGGGCGGATCTGGATCTGACTCATGCTGATTCCCTTAACGCATCAAGTGGGCGAGGGTTCGGTCGGCGATGTCGGGGCTGGCAGCCAGGCCTTCGCGCACGCCGGCAATGTCTTCGGCGCTGCGGTTCTGGCTGAGCTTGCGCTTGCCTTCGAGGCGGTCGATGGGAATGGCGAAACCGACGATGGCCTTGAGCATGCCGTCGATGTAGTCGGCCGGCGCATCGTCGACCTTCCACGGTTGCGCGCGACCGGCTTCATGGCGATCAGTCAGCGTGCTGACGATGTCGAGCAGGCGCCCGCCGTCGCTGAAGGTTTCGGCGTGGCCGTAGGCGTGCACGGCGACGTAGTTCCAGGTCGGCACGACTCTGCCGTGCTCAGTCTTGCTTGGGTAAAACCCCGGGCTGACGTAGGCATCGGGGCCGGCAAATATCAGCATCGCTTCAGCGCCGTCGCGCAGGTCTTTCCACTGCGGATTGGCTTTGGCCAGGTGCCCGTACAGCGTGCCGTTCGGGCCTTGTTCGCGGTGCAGCAGCACCGGTACATGGCTGGCTTGCAGGCCGTTTTCACCGTGGCTCACCAGAATCGCGAGGCGAGTGGCGAGGATCAGTTCGTGCAGTTGCGACAGTTCGTCGATGGCAAAGGCGCGGGGCGTGTACATGGAGAGATTTTCCTTGGCGAATGCCTGCATCCTAGGCAGGCTAATGGTCTGTTGTAAGAGCCATTGATGACCAATTTCATAGGTCCATTGTCATGCCCGAATCGCCCACGCTGTCCATGCCGTTTAATCCGGCCGGTATCGAGCTCGACCGCCGTCAGGGTTTGAGCCGCCAGCTCTATCAGGCGCTACGTCTGCGCGTGCTGGACGGGCGTCTGGCCAGTGGCACGCGGCTGCCGGCCAGCCGTGATCTGGCGACGGCGTTGGCGATTTCCCGCAACAGCGTGGTGCGCGCCTACGATCAGTTGTACGCCGAAGGCTTCATCGAAGGTCGGGTCGGAGACGGCACGTATGTCGCGCAATTGCTGCAAAGCGCATTGCCCACAAAAAAACTATCCACAAAAGTATCCACAGGGTTTTCAACAGGCTTACCCACAGCCTTATCCACAAATTGGCTGGATTTACCTGTGGTTCCATCCAGTAAAGTTATCCACAGCGACGCATTGCGGCGGGTTGAAAACAATCATCTGGCCCTTCCCCCCAGTGGTCCGCCGCGTGCTTTTCGGGTCGGCGTTCCAGCCTTCGATCTGTTCCCGTTTGACGTCTGGGCCAAGCTGAACGCGGCTTTCTGGCGCAAGCCGGATTTGCAGCAGTTGTGTTATGGCGATCCGGCGGGCGATGCGCGGTTGCGCGGGATGATCGCGGCCTATTTGCGCAGCTCACGGGGCATGCAGTGCACGGCTGAGCAAATTGTGATCACCAGTGGCGCACAGCAGGGCATAAGCCTTTGTGCACAGTTGCTGGTAGCGCCGGGCGACGGCGTAGCGATTGAAAATCCCGGGTATCGAGCGGCCGGTCATGCCTTCGCCGTGGCCGGTGCCCGGTTGCACGGGGTGGCGGTGGACAGCGAGGGAATCGACTGCCAGCAACTGGCAGGACTGACCGATTGTCGCCTGACCTATGTCACGCCATCCCACCAGTACCCCACGGGGGTGGTAATGAGTCTGGCCCGTCGCCTCGAATTGCTGGCGTGGGCCGAGCGCACGCAGGGCTGGATCGTCGAGGATGATTACGATGGCGAGTATCGTTACAGCGGCGCGCCGCTGGCGCCATTGGCCGCCCTCGATCGACAGGGGCGAGTGCTGTATGTCGGCACGTTCGGCAAGGTCGCGTTCCCGGCGTTGCGCCTGGGGTATCTGGTGTTGCCGCCGGGGTTGGTGGAGGCATTTGCGCAAAGGCGTGCGGTGGATGTGCGTCACTCCGAAGTCAGTACCCAGGCGGTGATGGCCGAGTTCATGGCCGCCGGGCATTTCCAGCGGCACATCCGACGCATGCGCCGCGCGGCGCTGAGCCGACGCAATGTCTTGCTCGGCGGCTGGCCGCAGAATATTGCGGGCGTCGGCCAGTTGCCCGGCGTTGCCGCCGGGCTGCACCTGACCGTGCCGGTCGCCAGTGTGGCGCGTGAAAGCCAACTGATCGAACTGGCGCGTAGCGTCGACGTCGAGATCAATGGTCTGAGCAGTTATTGGCTGCCTGATTCCACGACCCCGGTCGACCAGCGCGCCGGACTGGTGCTGGGCTTTGCCGCGGTGCCTGAGCGCGCAATCGAAGCGGCGCTCGAGCGTTTGCGAACCGTGTGGCACACCCTCTGAAGCGGGCGCAGATCGATGCGCCCGACGGTGGTATCACGGTTGTGCTTCGAGTTGCAGGAACAGGCTCGGATCGCCAATCCTGCGCAGCACGTAGTCGATTGGCGTCAGACTTGTCAGGGCCTGTCGACGTTCTGCGCTGAGGGTCTTCAAATGCGCATCGGCGATTTTCAGGTGCGCCGCGGTGAATTGTTCCGGCGCAGCTTCGGGCGAGTCGTAGTGAAAATGCGCGAGCCATAACGGCTGATCATGCTGGGTGCTGTCGAGTATCTGATACTCCTGAAAGTAATCCTGGCGCTTTTTGGTCTTGATCCGGCCCAGGGCGTTCCTGACGATCCGTACCTGATGATTGTCCAGCAACCATTGCAAATAGGCTTGTCGAGGCTGGCGATCCTTGAGCAGACTGGCGCGCACGGCGATGCCTTGAGCACGTAACCGGATCGCGGCGCTGTTGAGTTCCGCACTCAAATTGCCCACCGGCAACCGCGTGCCGCCGGCGGCGACAATGCGTGCCTGCGCCTGGTCGACGCTGACAGCAATCTGCTCCAGTCGCCGAGCCTGCTGATCGAACAGATCCTGCATGTCTGCCGGTATACGGTTGGGCCTAAGAGCGTCACGCCGGGTCCGGTCAATGAACGCCTGCACCCGCTCATTCTGGGTCAGGGCATCGGCAATGAACTCGATGTCGCCCACCTGCGTCGTCGGGGAGGCGGTGGGTCTGACGGGAAGCATTTCTTCCAGAGGTGATTCGCTGGCGGCTGCGGGTCTGGCGGGCGCAGGGTCACGAGGCCGGCTCTTGGTGACCTTGCCAACCGGTCGGGACGGTCCTGCGACAGAGGGGCCCGGTGTGGCCGGCGTGCTGCGGGCTCCGGTTTCCGGCAGCAGTTCGCTCAGTTGCTCCTGCGCCAGTTGTCTGAATTCGCCGAGCAAGCTCCTCATCCGTGTCAGTTCCGCCGCAACCACCATGCCCGGGTATTCGCCTGGCAAGTCCCCCAGACGCTGATCGGCATCGACATAGACATCGATCAGTCGGCTCAGACGATCAATGCGCAGCGCAGTGCTGTCGCCGTTGTCGGGTTTCCTGATCAGGGCGGCATGGCGGTGTGTGGCGGTGGCGGCTTCGATTATCAGCCAACCGGTGGCTTCCCGCGCCGCTTCGGTGGCCGTTTCCTGCATGCACAACTCGTGAGACATGCCGATGGCATTGGATTTCAGGTCCCACTGGTTAAACGCCGGGAGCAGTTGGCGCAAGCGTTGCGCGGTGGTCATGCCTGCACTGCCGATGGTGTCGAGAGTTTCCAAGGAGGTACGGGACAGCTGCAGGCGGGCGATCATGTCCTGGCTCAAAGCCAGAGCCTGGTGCAGTTCCTCGTTGTAACTTTGCAGCGCTTGCGGTGTATCGATGACCGTGTGTTGAGCCAATTTACGGGTCAATACTGCGTAAGCGTTGCGTTTGAGAACGAACCAGAGGCTGAGGTTTTTTTGCAGCAAAGTGGTCATGCGCTGCAATTCGACGAAATAGCCATCGCTCCCCCCTTTGAGGCGCCATTGGCCGAGTATTTTCAAGGCCTCGTCGTAATCCCCGATCAGCTTTTCGACTTGGTCAAGGTAACGCCGGGTCGCCTCTTCGTGGGCTTGTCCGGAGGCGCCAAGCATGGCTGACTGGGCTTGTTCCAGAGCAGCGTTGCCGACGGCTTCCTGACTTCTGAATGCCTCCAGAGCCGCACCGAGCTGGTTCCTCTGGATTTCTTTTTCCTTGCGCTGGGCCTTGAGCTGACTTTGCAGGCTGGTGCCCCCGGCGCCCCCGCGCAGACGCAGTCGGGTATCCACGAACCATTGGCCTTGCTGGTTGTGAATCAGCAGCGGACCGGTTTTTGACGGCGTTTGCGGATCAACGATTTGCACCTGCTGGTCATCGTTTTCAATCACGCGGAACCAGCGATCGCCCGCCTGCGCATAGGTGCTGTTAGCGAGGCGATACAGGGTCGCCTTGCCGCGCAGCAGGGTTTCCACCGCGGCTGCCGTGAGGTCGGGAGCCGGCACGGCCAGAGTATTCAGAAACGTTGCCAAGGCACCGGGCGAACGCCGGGGCACCGAGCCGTAGGCTTCAAGCGAGGAGTAATGGCTGGCCGGGAGTTGGTCCTTCAGCAGCGTGGTGACGTGTGTAACCGTGGGCGGGACAGGCGCTTGTGCAGGGGCGGTCTGGATCCGGGGCAGTCCTTCGCTTTCGATATCGCTTGCGCCTTCGCTGCGTAACGCTGTGCGGGGGCCGGTTGTGCGTTGGGTGGCCGCATGATGGGCCAGGATCATGCCCAGGTTCAGCAACATATCGGCAACTGCGCTCCACTGGGCGTGGGTATCGCCACGGTTGTGGGCATCCACGACCTGATCGATTTCGCTGATGCTTTGCCAGACCCAGATCGCCGCGCCTGCCGGGCCGCAGAGAAAGTTCGCGGCAACGTTGAACAACGCCCACCCGCTGTCTCGCAGCAAGGCCCAGCGGCGTTGCGCATTGGACAACGACTGTCGGTCGGCGAGTTCGGCCATCGCCAGTGCATGGGTCTTGAACAGCACCGGGAACACGTCGCCAGTCAGCGCCGTGGAGGCAAGCCCGACCGGCCCGGCCCACTTGACGCTGGTCCAGGGCTCGGCGAGCAATTGCGCGCCCAGCCACGGACTGGGCAGACCGATGGGGAAGGTGTATTGGGCATATTTGAAGCTGGTTTGGGAATCCGCCAGCCACGCCAGCACCGAATCCCTCAGTTCGCCTGGCTGATGGACGGCGTACAGCAGGTTTTGCGTTGAGGGGAATTGCAGCAATGGCTGCTCAAGCAACGGACGATACAGCAGGCATGGCCCGGCTCCAGGCAGACGCGGAGCAATGATGAACATGTTGGTGACAACATCGCCAACAGTCTCCCCGGCATGGATAAACGTCAGCGGGCGAATGACCACAGTGTGTGGATGACCGGGTATCGGTTTGAGCCACTCCTGGACACAGCGATAACCCTGCTCATCCACGCCGCCGAGGCGACGCAGCTTGGATTCCAGTGCAATCAGCGGCAGCAGTGCGTGCAACTGGCGGATGTAAAAGCGCTGCTGCAGGGGGGCCTGCAGCGGATCGTTGATCAGCCTGTCCCTGATCAAGCCGGGGTATACCTCACCCATGTCGATCTTGTTTGCCATCTTCGTCAGGTAGGCGACAGTCAGCCACTGCGGCAGCGCTTGTGGCGGGTCGAATTGCAGAGTCGCCAGATACGGCGTGCGGTTTTGCAAGGCGTACTCGCCCAGGGTTTCGATATGGGTGTCATGCGGATCGGGCAGTGTCACGCCTCCCGATTCGAAGCTGTTGGTGATGCGGATTTGCAATTTGTCCAAAGGCAGCCCGGCCGCCGATGGCTGATCGGCAATGATCGCCTCACGCATGCAATTGCGTGCATAGGTATCGATCGGCGGGATTGGCAACAGCGCCTTGTCTGCCTGCCGGTACAACTGGCCCAGCGCATTGATCGATTGGCTGTATTGATCGAGCTCGGAAGCCGAAGCGTCGAGCAACCAGTCGGGTATCGAATCATCGAGGTCGATGAGGGTGTTTTTCTGCGGTTCGCTGGCTTGCTCGATCAGGGGCAGAAGGGAGGAGCCGTCCTCGCTTTCCTCGTCGAGACTTTGTCGGGTGATTGCCCGGATGGCATCGAGCTGGTTGGCAATCAGGACCCACGCCATGTGGTCGAAAAAATTGCCCTCGGGTTCGAACAACTGCCACTGCAGATTCTGTCCGGCCGGTAATAGTTCGATACGCTGCGGCAGTGATTCACCCAGTTGCTGCAGAGAGTCGAATGTCTCGTAACCATCTTCCACGGTGTACATCATGACCAGATCGCGCAGGCCATAGCGTCCGAAAATCACCGCGGCGCCGCCCAGAATCAGGTGCCGGGCAGCGCCTTGAGCATCGACCGAGTCGATGTCGATCAGGCACACGCGGATGTCCGACAGTGTTTTGTCATGACGCTGGCGCTCCTGTTTGTCCGGGCGCCGCGAAATCGCCCGGGCGACCAGGCACTGTTCATCGTCCCAGCCCTCGGCGTGATGGACGTTCAGGGCTTCGCGCAGGGCATCGGAGAGTTCTTGCCAGCGCGGCAATTGGCGTCGGGTGCTGTTCCAGTAATCCAGCTGTCGCTCGGCGAAGGCGACAAACAACAGGGGCGAATAATCGTTGAGCAGATCGGCAATGGCCTCGATATCGACATCCATATGCACCACTGGCGTGGCCTGGTGGTTCAAGGTCAGAAAGTGTTCACCCTCCAGATAGTTGGCGCTGGAGCCGTTGAAAAATTGCCGGACGAGTGCCTCTGTCAGTGATTCAAATCGGGTCGGCAGGGCCACTCGTTCCGCGTTCAGCCATTGCCATTGTGGCGTGCCGATCATGGCCTGCTCGGGATCGATCTTGCGTTGTGGATACAGCGCTTCGAGCGCCTGGCGCAGCACTGCGCTGGCGACTTCATCGACTGTGGGCCCGCGACTGGTCTGATGGACGATCTGGCTCTTTTGCAGCAATGCATGGGTTTCGGTGTTCGCTGAATGCTCAGTCATTGTCATTGTCCTTTTTGACGTTTGGGGCTTATGAGAAAAACAGCGAACGCGCCAGCTGCGGGCTGATCGCGCTGCGATAGATAGCGATGATTTGCGGGCTGCTGGTGGCTGAGTCCAGGTCGAAGGCGCCGGCCATCCGCCGTTGCTCCTGCAGTTTCAAATGGGCGGCGGTGAAGGCGTCGGCCGGTGCATCGGGGCTGTTGTAATGGAAGTGCGCGTACCACAACGTCTTGCCGCTGCGCCGCTCGCGAATTTCGTACTCCTGCAGATAATCCCTGCGCGGGCCTTTGAGGCGACGCCGGGCACCGCCAGACACAATGTCAATCTCATCCTTGTGCAATAACCATTCGACCCGGGCAGCGGTTGGCGGTTGTTGCTTGGTCATCTCGACCCGTATCCGGTAGCCCTCGGCGTACAGGCGTTCACCCGCCTGGTTCAATTGGGCGATCAGGGCTGGCGGCTCCTCGGTGCTGTTCGCCCGCAGCCGGGCCTGTTCAAGGCTTTTCGCGCTTTCATCGAGCTGTTCGGCCTTGCGCTGGAACTGCTCTTCGATCTCCACCGGAATCCGACCGGGTTTTTTGGCATGGGCTTCGGTTTGCCGGATGAAGCTTTCTACGCCATCGAGCAGCGCCTGGCCCTGGCTGATCTGGGTGGCGAGATCCGCTACCGGAGCAGGCGGGCGGCGCCGTCCGGGCTGAATGCGTTCGACCCAGACACCGGGCGTTTTCTCGTGAAAAGTGGCGATGACGTTCCCGGTCATGGGCGCTTTCACGTCAAGCAGGACCGGTTGCCCTGGCGCCGAGGAACGCAACTCGCCGACCACTGTGCCCTTGAAGCGGGTTTTGATAATCCGTTTACGTGAGGCTGGCGCTGGCCTTGAAGGACCGGGCCGAGGCTCCACCGGCCGGTGTTCGAGGAGCAATTGCGCCAGGTGCTCTTCGGTCTGGTGCTGAAACTCGTTGATTCGTTTACGCGTATGGCTGAAGGGCTCGTCGAGCAGCACATCCTTGTGGTTGAGGGCGAAATCCTCGAACGACTGATCGATGGCGGCAAACTGTTCGAGCATGCCGTTGAGGCCTTCGATCCGCTCGTTGGCCCCCAGGCTGGTGTGGTCAAGCAGCAATTCCTGGGAGGTCTGAATCACCAGGTTGGTTGTGTCGAGCAGGCGTACCAGATCGCCTTGTGCCTGAGTCAGCGCTGGCGAAGCCTGCTCTTGCAGGCAGATGTCGCGAGCCAGCGACACCTGAAGCGCCTTGAGATCATTGAGACTGAACACAGGCAGCTTTGCGCGATAGGTATTGGCGACTTCAGCGGCACGTTTGCCCAGTCGGCTCAACTCCTGAAAACGTGACTGGGCAAACTCGATCCTGCTGATCATGTCCTCGGTCAAATCGTACATTCTGCGGTAGATGACGGGGTCACCGGTGCCTGCAGCCGTTTCCTCGGCCTCGAGCAGCACCAGGGTTTCCTTGAGGGTTCTGGCGAAGAGGGGGTCACGTTGAGTGAGCCATGTCTGGTTGAAGAACAACTGGGTACCGAGCATCTCGGTCATGGCGGTGCGGAAATGGGGTACGGTCTCAAGCAGGTTCAGCGATTTCAGCTGTTCGATGGGCGCCGCGTATTCCTCGGTGCGGCGTTCAAGTGCTGCAAGAAACGTGGTCTGCTGCGCCACCAGAGTGTCATCGCTGGCCGCGGTCATGGCGGTGTGAGCGGCTGTCAGCTCTGTGCGGGCCTGCTCGCGCGTGTTATCGAACTCGGTCAGTTGTTTCTTGAGTTCGGCGATGCGTTCATTGTTTTCCCGTCGTTTGGCCTTGCGCCGACTCGACAGACCACCACCGCGCAGACGCAGGCGAGTGTCGACGAACCAGTCGCCCCGTCGATTGCGGATCAACCCCGGACCCGCACGTCCGGGCTGTCGCTGCGAATTGATGATCGATACCTCACCGGTGTCGGTGACCGCTACTTCGAACCAGCGCTCACCCACGGGTGCGTAGTACCCGCTGGCATGTCGATAAAGGTGACGATAAAGGCCGGCGTCGCTGGCGGTCGGGGTGAGCGCTTCGGGGCGCGTAACGGCAAACCGATCCAGGGTTTGGGTCAGGCTCAGGGCGGTGTCGGTCATCAGCGAAGTCTGGTGTTGCGCCGGATACTCACCGATCACATCAGGGCGTTGCACGATGCTTACCGGCGTTGGTGGTGCCGGCTCCCTGGGCTCGGTCTCGACGGTCACCGGCTTCTTTTCAGTGATGTCCCGAGGCGTCGCGTTACGGGTGCTGGCGTGATGGGCGAGCACCATGGCCAGGGTCAGCAACAGATCGGTCATCGCGGTTTTCTGCTGCGCGGTGTCGCCTGTGGCGGCGGCGTCGAAGGTTTGTTGCAGATCGTCCAGCACTTGCCAGATCCAGGCGGCGGTACCGACGGTTCGACCGAAAAACGGCAGCGCGGCGCTGAGGATCATCCAGCTCGCATGCTTGAAGCTCTCCCAGCGACTTTCGCTATTGGACACCGATTGCCGATTCGCCAGTTCGACCATTGCACTGACGTTGGCCTTGAACAGAACAGCCAGGTAATCGGTAGCGATGACTGCTGTTCCCAAGGTCAGCGTGCCGCTCATCTGCAAGGAAGTCAGTGGGTCGGCGAGCAGTTGTGAGAGCGACCATACCGAGGGGCGATCATCGCTGAACACGTAATTGGCATAGTTGGCGCGCGCACTGTCCGGCAACCAGGCGAGGACCGCCTGACGCAATGTCGGTGAATGCTTGATGGCGTACACCAGGTTGGCCGGCGACGGGTACTGGAGCAAGGCGTGATCGGACAGCGGCCGGTACAGCAGGCAGGGTCCCTTGTCCATCTGTCGGGGCCCGATCACGAACATGTTGGCCACTTCATCGGTGGTCGTCCCCGGGCGCCACGCGGGATTGAAGGCCAGCGGTCGAATGACAATCTCCTGACCGTCCACCCGGCGATTGGCGTCCAGCAACTGAACCACGGCCGCGACATAGCGATAGCCCGCCTCGTCGACCCCGCCCTGCGCGCGAATCTTCTGCTGCAACGCCAGTAACGGCAATTCGACACGCAGCCGGCTGGTGAACAGGTTCTGCCGTCGCAGGCTTTCCAGCGGGTCATCGCGCAGTTTTTGCCTGATCAGCGCAGGATAGGTCTGGCCGATGTCGACACTGACGATCAATCTCTCCAGATAATCGGCCGTCATCCATGCCGGCACCGCAGTGCTGCCGATATTGCTCACGGTCTTGTTGCCCAGCGGCAAGGCAATCAGGTTCTGCAACGCCAGATCGACCAGGCTGAAGGTGCTGCGTTCGGGCTCCAGCAACGGTGTGAAACTGCCCCACACCACCACGCTGTCGACCACGATGCGAATCTCGGCCAGATTCAGTTCAGTGGCTTCGGGATGTTCCTTGAGCAGGGCCGCCTGCAGTTGCTCCAGCGCGAACTCGCGAATCGGTTTGATGCCGTCGTCAAAGGACTGCTCGGCGTTCTGACTTTGCACCTGCGCCAGATCCATCAGATGACGGCTGTAGGCAGTCAGGTCGCTGGGTGAGGCGTCGACCATCCACTCTGGCAACGCTTGTTCGACCAGGTTGAAGCGTGAAGACGACTGCTTGTCGGTGGGATCGAGTTCGTTGGTCGTGCGGCTGACGTGGGGCGTCAGGTTGGTTGTCGCCGGTTCGTTCGCCAACTCGCCAATCGCGTCGGCCTGCAGGGCGATCAGATTGCACGCCAGATGATCGAAGTAGTCACCGTCAGGTTCGATCAGCCGCCATTGCAGGGTTGCAGGCGGCGGTCCCTCCGTCTGGCTCTGCAGTGAGGCACCCAGTTCCTGCAGGGTATCGAAGGCCTGGAAACCGCGAGTGATGGTGTGGGTGAGAATCAGCGTGCGGCTGCCGAGCGTGCCGATCAGTACGGCCATATCGAGGACGTGCAGGTGAGTGGAAGTGCCATCGCGCGTGGTGTCCAGATCGATCAGGCAGGCGCGGGACTGATAGCGATCATCGGTACTGCGGGCAGTTTTTTGCGGATGGTCGAAAAGACTCTGGGCCATGGCGCGCTGGTCGTCGTCCCACGCCGGGTTCGTCCCGACGTTCCACAGTTCGCGCAGGGACCTGGACAATCCCTGCCAGCGCGGGGCGGAGGCGCGGGTGAACTGGTTCCAGTAATCGACCTGTTGTTCCTCGAAGGCAACAAACAGCAGCGGCGCCAGTTCATTGAGCAGCCTGGCGATGGCCTCGATGTTGACGGGCAGTTGTACCGGCGTCTCGTGAGCAGGATGCAAGGTGAGGTAGTGCTCGCCATCCAGGTAGGTCACTGGCTTGTTGGCGACGCCATGACGCACCAGCGCATCGGTCAGCGATTCGAAGTGTCGCGGCCCGGGGACGACACGCTGGTCACGCAAGGTCCAGCCAGGTGTCACCACCATTGCCAGTCGCGGGTCGATCTGTAACTTGGGGTATAGCGTCTTCAGTGCCGGTTGCAGGGCGCGGGTGGCGACTTCCCTGATTGAGGGGCCGGCGATCAGTTGGGTGAGCAGGGCGTCTTGATCATCCGGCAGCTTGTGGTCGGCGGGAGAGTTGAAGGTTTCTGGCATGGTCACATCCTTGGTCAGAACAGCAGGCACCGCGAAAGTGGCGGCGGGCGATGCGTTGCAAGGTAGTGACGGGCCGAGCACCGAAGGTGGTAGATAAATATCGCAGGCAAAAAAAGACCCGCACGGCGGCGGGTCTTGTCGTCAGCGTCGGCTCAGGTACCGGACTTGATCTTGGTCCAGGCCCGGGTGCGTGCACGCTCGGCATCCCGCGGCAGCGGTTGCAGGGTGTAAAGCGTGCCCATCGCCGCATCGGTCGGGTACAGGTTGGGGTTGTTGCGGATCGCCGGATCGACCCGTTGGGTGGCGTCCTTGTTCGGGTTCGGATACCCGACGAAGTCGCTGACCGGCGCGATCACCGCCGGTTGCAGCAGGTAGTTGATGAAGGTGTAGGCGTCCTCGGTGTTCTTCGCGCCCTTGGGAATAGCGAGCATGTCGAACCAGATCGGTGCGCCTTCCTTGGGCAGGCGCATGTCGACCACCACACCGTTCTTCGCTTCCTTGGCGCGGTTGGCCGCTTGCGAGAAGCTGCCGGAATAACCGACCGCGACGCAGATGTCACCGTTGGCGATGTCGGCCATGTACTTGGATGAGTGGAAGTAGGTGATGTACGGCCTGATCTTCATCAGCAGCGCTTCGGCCTTGGCGTAATCCGCCGGGTTCTTGCTGTTGGGATCCAGACCCAGGTGTTGCAGCGCCAGCGGCAGGATCTCCGACGGCGAATCGAGCAGGGCGACGCCGCACTGCTTGAGCTTGCTGAGATTCTCTTCCTTGAAGATCAGGTCCCAGCTGTCCACCGGCGCGTTATCGCCCAGCGCGGCTTTGACCTTGGCCGGGTTGAAGCCGATCAGGATGGTGCCGTACATGTACGGCACGGCGAATTTGTTGCCCGGGTCGTTGGCTTCGATCAGCTTCATCAGTTTCGGATCGAGATGATTCCAGTTCGGCAGCTTGCTGCGATCCAGCGGCTGGAACACCCCGGCTTCGATCTGCTTGGCGAGGAACACGTTGGACGGCACCACCACGTCATAGCCGGAGTTGCCGGTCAGCAGCTTGGCTTCCAGTGCTTCGTTGGTGTCGAAGATGTCGTAGACCAGTCTGGTCTGGGTGTTCTGTGCCTTGAAGTCTTCCAACGCCTTGGGCGTGATGTAGTCGAACCAGTTGTAGACGCGCAGGGTGCGTTCTTCGGCGTGGGCGCCGACGCTGAGCAGCGCGGCGCACAGGGCTGGCGCAATGCAGTGCTTGAGTCGGTTCATTGTTCGAACCCTTCGAGCACGTTCACTGCGTTGATGCCGATTTCCTCCACCGCGTAACCACCCTCCATGACGAACAGCGTCGGCTTGCCGAGGGCGGCGATGCGTTTGCCCATGGCCAGGTAATCCGGGCTGTCGAGCTTGAACTGCGAGATCGGATCGTCCTTGAAGGTGTCGACGCCCAGCGACACGACGATGATGTCGGCACCGTAGCTGTCGATCTCGTTGCAGGCCTGTTCCAGCGCCGCACTCCACACATCCCAGCCGGAACCGGCCGGCAGCGGATAGTTGAAATTGAAACCTTCACCGGCGCCTTCACCGCGTTCATCCTCGTAGCCGAGGAAGAACGGAAACTCGGCTTCCGGATGGCCGTGGATCGAGGTGAACAGCACGTCGCTGCGCTCGTAGAAGATCGACTGGGTGCCGTTGCCGTGGTGATAGTCGACGTCAAGGATCGCGACTTTCCTGTGGCCGGCATCGAGAAATGCCTGGGCGGCGATGGCGGCATTGTTGAGGTAGCAATAACCGCCCATCAAGTCGCTGGCGGCGTGGTGTCCCGGTGGTCGGCACAGGGCGAAGGCGCTGTGTGCGCCGCGCTGGATTTCCGCTTGGGCGGTGAGGGCGACCTGCGCTGCGCTGTACGCCGCTTGCCAGGTGCCGGCGGTGATCGGCGCGCCGCCGTCGAAGCTGTAGTAGCCGAGCTGGCCGTGCAGGCTGGTCGGTTTGATTTGCCGCAGAGTGCGGGCGGGCCAGGTGTAGGGCAGCAGGTCGCCGTCGGTGTTGAATTCGGTCCAGCGTGCCCATGCACCTTTGAAGAAGTCGAGGTAATCGCGGCTGTGGATGCGCGCGATCGGTTCGAGGCCAAAATCCTTTGGCGCTTCTACCGGGCCGAGGTTCTGGTGCTGTACCCGTTGCAGCACGTGGTCGGCGCGCGACGGCATTTCGAAACACGGCTTGAGCTGGCCGTCGATGAGTTCGCAGCGGCCGTGGTGCAGGTGGTGATCGTCCGAGTAGATCGTCAGCATTTGTTGTTCTCCGCAGGGGGCTGATTCGGTTGCCCCCAGTGTTGCGGCGCGCGGCGAATCGGAGAACGGCAGGAAAGGCCAAAAGGGGATCGATATGGCCAAAAACTCTGACCGCAATTCGCCCCTCTTTTCAGTACAGCCTTGCTTCGATTCAGGCATGAAATGCGTCCCGGTGGGAGCGGGCTTGCTCGCGAATACGGTATGTCAGATAAATTGATCGCGACTGACACTGCGAATTCGCGAGCAAGCCCGCTCCCACATTGGAACATCAATGAGGGCGAAACTGGCTCGGCGCCACCCCGCTCCAGCGCACGAACGCATGGCGGAAACTCGCGGTCTCGCTGAAGCCCAGGGTCTCGGCGATGCGGTAGATCGGCAGTTGATCCTCACACAGCATCTGCTTGGCCCGCTCGAAGCGCAGTTCGTCGAGCAGTTCCTGATAACTGCTGCCCATGTCCTTCAAATGGCGGCGCAAGGTGCGCGGCGAGCACTTCATTTGCTGGGCCAGCCCCTCCAGCCCCGGTGCTGCATTGAGCTGGGCACTGAGCAACTGGCGAATCCGCCCCAGCCACGCCTGACGTCCGGTGAACTCGATGTTCTGTTTGCGGCAGCGGTCGGCCATGGCCTGGTGGGTGATGCTGTCGGCCAAAGGCAACGGCTGATCGAGCCAGCGCCGGTCAAAGGCGAAAGCATTGTCCTTGGCGCCGAAGTGCAGAGGGCTGTTGAAGTGCTCAGCGTAGCTGTCGCGGTAATCCGGCGCGGCATGTTCAAAACGTGTCGCCAGTAGCGGCAGCGGATGCCCAAGCAAATCGTCGCAGATGACCTTCAATGACACCAGGCAGAACTCCGCGTTGAACACCGCCATCGACGGGCTCTCGCGGTAATCGGCGGCGACGAACCAGACCCGCTCGCCGTCGTCTTCCAGGCTCAGTTCGAAAAGTGTTCCCAGCAGCGCCGGATAGCGAATCGCCAGGCGCAAAGCGTCACCTAAGGTGGCACTGGTGAGCAGGGCGTAACCGAGGATGCCGTAGCAGGAAACGTGCATCCGTCGGCCCAGTTCCAGGCCGATGTCATGCTTGAGCGCGACCGCATTGGCGCAGACCTGCATTTCCTGATTGGTGGTGATGCGTGTGTCGGCACGGGCCAGATCCGCCGCACTGATGCCGCTGCCGGCCAGCAGCGCTTCGCTCGACAGGCCTTCGGTCTTGAAGGTGTTGAGTACCAGTGAGACGGCATTGAGCGTCGTGAGGTGGGAGTGGAGCATGAGGCGGCATCCGCTGGTTTTTGGCAAAAGAGGCAGCAAGTAGCGTGCCGTGCACGACGCCCACAGGCAGGGGCGACGTCGTGCACGGTCATCAGCGTATGCCTTAGCTCGCGCTGAAAAACAGCTGTCGGGCCTGCTCCACGCCGATCATGCTGCGGTAGTACGCCAGCCGTTCGGCCCGGCTCAACCCGCGAGTGCTGTCGGCATCGGATCCCAGTTGCCGCTCCGCGGGGGTTTTCAAACGTGCAGAGAGGAAGGCCTTGTCCGGCACCCATGAGGTGGAGTACAGAAAATGCGCGTACCACAGCACCTTGCGCGTGGTCTGGTCAGTGATGCTGTATTCGTCCAGGTAGAGCGCCTTGCCGCCCTTGAGGCGGCGTCGACTGACAGTTTTTGCAATACGGATGCTGTCATTGGTCTGAAGCCAGGCGACACCTGATGGTGTGGGTGATTGTGCCCTGGTCATCATCGACATGGCGGTTTTGGCCTGCTGATATAGGCTGTCGACGGCATCGCTCAGCGCCTTGTTCAGCACCGCAGCCGAGCGCTGGCTGCTGTCCGTGGCGTTGCTGTCGGTCAGGGCCTGTTCAATGGCCGCGCTGACGTGTTCCAGTTGCAGGGCGTGCTGGTGAAACAGGTACTCGATACCGACCGCCGAGCGTCCGGCCTGCTTCATGAGTTCGTTCATGCGCAGGGTGAACGCCGGCAGGCCGTCGAGCAGGTCCTGCCCCTTGTTCAGGCTGGTTTCGAGCGCTGGCGTCGGCGTCGGCAAGGCAGTGCTGATACGTTCGACCCACACCCCGGGAGTTTTTTGATGAAAGGTCGAGATGACCTTGTCCGTGAGCGGTGACTTGATGTCGACCAGGTCGGTTTCCAGGCCCTGTGCCGTCAGGCGCGGCTCGCCGATCAGCACGCCGTTGTAGCGGGTGCGGATGAACTTCTTTTTCGGCCTTGGCGGTTGCACGGGGAGCGCCGGGCGGCTGCGCAGGGTGTCGCGCTCTTCGAGCAACAGCACCAGGTTGTGGCGGGCGCTGCGGTTGAATTGCTCGAGCTGTTGGCGAAGGTTTGTCAGCGGTGCCTCTTGCACACTGTCAGCGAACGCGGACTTGAAGTCTGCCAGGCGCTCGTCGAGTACGTTGAATTGTTCGATCAGATCGTTGAGGCAGTCGATGCGTTCGTCGAGCCGGGAAACGCTGCGCTCCTCAAGGGTGTCGCGCAGCGCTTGAACGGCGATATCGGCGGTATCGACAATCTGGTCGAGACTGAGCCAGGCATCCGCGGCGGTCGCTACCGAGTGTTCGGGCAGGCAGACATTGCGCGCCAGTGTCACCTGCAGTGCCTTGAGATCCTCGATCGAGTACGCCGGGAGTGCCTTGCGGGTCAGTTGAATCAAGCGCAAGCCGTCTCTCTCGAACTCTTTGAGTTGCACCAATTGTGCCTGGATCTGCTCCAGACGCGTGATCATGTCCAGATTGAGCTCAAGCATCTGCCGCGTTTCGGCAATATGCCGGTTCTGGGGCTGTTCAGCCTGTTCTTCGAGATGATTGAGTACGCTGCGCAATGTCGGCGTGAACAGGGTCAGCGCTTCGCGAATCCCTGCATGGATGAGTTCGAGCTGCGCCTTCAGGTAGCTCAGGGATCTCTGTTGGTAGTCAGCCGTTGGCGAGAATACATGCAACGCCTTGAGATCGCTCAACGCCTGGGCATAAGCGACGCGTTGCCTGTCCAGAGACTGTAGAAAGAGCTGGCGGTGGGCCGCAGCGGTCTGAGCGGTGGCAGCGTTCATTGCCTGGCGGACCTGTTCCAGCTCGCCTTGCGCTGCCGCCTTACGGCTTTCGAAGGCGGTCAGGCGGGTGCGCAGTTTTTCCGCTTCGATGCGGCGTTGTGCTTCAGCCAGCTGTGTCAGGCCGGCCGAGCCGCCACCGCGCAGACGCAGTCGGGTATCGACGAACCAATCGCCACGCAGATTGCCGATCAAGGCTGGGCCGGTACGGGTTGGATCCTGCGGATCGATGATCATGACGGTACCGTTTTCGTCCACCGCGACCTCGAACCAGTCATGGCCCACCGGGGCGTACCATTTGCTGTTGTAGCTGTAGAGATTGCGATAGAGCCCTGGCGTGGTGTTGGCGCTACCCAGACGTTGCGGGCGAAGGATTTTGAAGTGGGACAGCACGGTGCCCAGACTTGCGGGCGTGCGATTCGCGGCGCCGCTGATATTCAGGGTTTGCTGCAGGTCAACGGTTTCATGGGGAGCACTTTTTTCCAGTTGTTGCACGGTGATTTCAGTGGTCGTGGGGTCAGGGTTTTTCGGTGTTTCGCGTGCCGCTGTCTCATGGGCCAGCCGTGGTCGGGAGCGACCTGCGATGTGCAACGTGATCGCCATCCCCAGATTGAGCAACACCTCGGTGAACGCTGACCATTGCGCGGAAGAGTCATCCTGCTCCCGGGCTTCCTTCAGGGCTTGCAGTTGCTCCATCACCTGCCAGATCCACGTCGCGACACCCACCGTGCGTCCGAGGAACGGCAAGACGGCATTGAACAGGGTCCATCCGGCCTGTTTGAAACTGGCCCAGCGACTTTCCGCATTTGACACCGACTGGCGGTCGGCCAGCTCGACCAGCGCCGACGCGTTGGCTTTGTACAGAGCGCCTGGCAGATCGCCCTCCACGGTCTTTCTACCGAGGCTGATCGGCCCACTCATGACCCTCATTTTTTCCGCATCCACCAGAAACTCGGTGACGGCCCAGGGGGAGGGCAACGTGCCTGGAAACACATAGTTGGCGTAGTCGCTGCGCACGCGGTCCGGGAGCCAGGCGAGCACCGAGTCACGCAGACTGGCGGATTGCTGGATGGCGTACAGCAAGTTGCTGGGGGAAGGGTATTGGGTCAACGGCTGGTCGAGCATCGGTCGATACAGCAGGCACGGCCCGGCGCTCGGGTCCTCAGGACCGATCACGAACATGTTGGCGACTTCGTCATGGCTGCCGTCTGTTCTGCGTTGAGGTACGAAAGCCAGAGGCCGCATGACGATGGTCTGGTCCTCGACCATGCGATGGTTGCTGTCGGGATCCAGCACCGCGACGACATAGCGGTAACCGCGTGCGTCGATACCGGCCTTGCCGCGAATTTTCGATTGCAGGGCCAGCAGCGGCAACTGGATGCGCAAGTGTTGAGTGAACAGTGCCTGTCTCCCGGCGGAAGCTGGCGTGGTGTCGACCAACTGACGCTTGATCAGCGCCGGGTAGGTCGTACCGATATCCGCGCGGGTTACCAGGTCTTCCAGATAGCTTACGGTCAGCCATGTCGGCAATGGCTTGCCACGGGTGGAGTGCAGGGTCTTGTTGCCTACCGGCACTGCAATCAGATTCTGCAAGGCCAGATCGGTGACGCTGAAATTGTAAGTCTCGATTTTTCCCGGAACAGTAAAGGTGCCCCAGATCACCGGACTTTTGACCCGCAACTGGATCGACTCCAGAGCTGTTTCAAGATCGGTACGCTGCGCATCGGCGTGCGCGCGAAGGGTCTCGGCATGCAAGGCGTTCATTTCGCTCAGCGCGTATTCGCTGATTGGCAGGATGCCATCCAGATAGGACTTGCCGGTGTTCTGGTTATGCAGTGCAGCCAGATCCTTCAAGTGCCGGGAATAGTTGTTCAGATCCGGCAGTGATGCAGCAATGAGCCAGTCAGGCAAGGCATTCTGAAACCAGCTCAATGGCGGGCCGGGCTTTTTCGCCGTGGCGTCGACTTCGGGGGTGGCCGTGGACAATGGCTTGTCGAGCGGGGCAGGTGTGGCAGGAGAAAAATCCAGCGCGCCGATCACATCGATCTGAATCGAGACCAGTGCACACGCCTGATAATCGAAGATGCTGCCCGAGGGTTCCAGCAATCGCCAGTTCAACTGCTGGTACGGCTGAAGATTGCCCACGTGCGCAGGCAAGGATTTGCCCAGGTCATCAAGAGAGTCGAACTTCTGATAACCCTTGAGCAGTGAATGGGCGAGGATGACCGTCTTTCCCTGTTGTGTGCCGATCAGCACGGCCATCGATACTTCGTTCAGATGCTTTACGGTTGTGCCATCGATCAGATCAATGGCGATCAGGCAGGCGCTGTTCTGGTCATCGATTTTCCTGCCGGCCAGACCGGCAGTGCGATACAGCGCGCGGGCCATTGCGCAGTCACTCTCGCTCCAGCCTTGTACCTGATTGACGTTCCAGATCTCGCGCAGGGTGTTCGACAATGTATGCCAACGCGGGCCGTTGCTGTCGTCGGCGTTGTTCCAGTACGCCAGCTGTTGCTCCTGAAACGCCGTGAGCATGACCGGTGCCAGCAGGTTGAGCAGGCTGGCGATTTCGTCGATCCGTACCGGCAGGTGGACGGCCGGATCGCTGATCGGTTGTTGCGTCAGAAAGTGTTCACCTTCGATATACAGCGTCGGCGTGCCCTGCACGACCTGGGCGGCGAGGATTTCGGTCAAGGCCTGGTAGGTCGGATTTCCGGCAACGATCTGTTCGTCGACGATGGACCATTGCGGCGTGCCGATCATGGTAATGCTCGGCTCCAGATCAAGCGTGGGGTACAGCTTGCGCAAATGTTCGCGCAACAGCACGGCGGCCACGTCGCGCAAGTCGGGGCCGACACTCAATTGGGTGATCAGGGCTTCGGTGGGATTTGTGCCGGCAGCCGTCTGCCGGGTGGAGCTTGTGGTTGCTGAACTCATCGTGCGTCCCTGCGTTCTGGTGATGGAGGCGATCCCGAGGACAAGTCTCGGGATCGCTCCATGCTAGGGAGGCACGATGCAGCGTGGGTGGTAGATATGTAGGGCGTCGGACTATCGCCGGCGCCGGACCAGGCTCAGCGCAATTCGCCACACAGGTCGAGTTCGATCAGACGCCGCACTTCGGCGTTGTCCAGACCCGCACCGAGCAAGCCGTGCAGCTTGCCGAACGCCGCTTCTCGGGTCATGCCGCCACCGGACAACACGCCAACGCCGCGCAAACGGCTGCCGGCTTCATACACATCCAGCTCGACCCCGCCTTCATGGCACTGCGTGACCGCAACCACCACCACACCGTTGTCCCGTACGCGGCCGAGGCTGGCAAGGAACTCGGGATTGTCGCTCGGTCCGGTGCCGCTGCCGTAGCACTCCAGCACCAGACCTTTGATACCGCTGGCCAGCAGGCCATCAACCACCTCGGCGCCGATGCCGGGGAACAGTGGCAGCACAGCAACCTTGGCCAGTTGTTTCGGCTGGTTGTAGTTCAGTGCGGCCGGAATCGACGGCGCTTTCACCCCGCCGCCCTGACGCTCCAGGCGCTTGAACGGATGCCGGCCGAAGCTGCGCACTTTCGCGCAACGGGTCGGCGCCAGCAGCTCGCCGTGGAAGTACAGGTGCACGCCCGGCGCCAGACCCTGGCCCAAAGCAACCAGCGCGCCACCGAGGTTTTCCCAGGCATCGCTGTCGGTGACGCCGGCCGGTAGCATCGAGCCGGTGAAACACACCCGGGCATGCAGGCCGAGCAACTGGAAACTCATCGCCGCAGCGCTGTAGGCCAGGGTGTCGGTGCCATGCAGGATCAGTACGCTGTCGCAGCCTTGCACGTCCACTGCATCGACCACCGCTTCGCGCAGTTGCTGCCAGTAGGCCGGAGTCATGTTGGCGCTGTCGATCAGCGGCGACATCTCCCGGAAGCGCCATTGCGGCACCACCAGTTCGGGCTGGCTGTGCAGGTACTCGCGCATGCGGGCTTCGAAACCGGACGCCGGGGCCAGACCGTTGGCACTGGCCTGCATGCCGATGGTGCCACCGGTGTAGAGCACCATGACGTGTTGGGCGGCGGGGAAGGTGTTGGCAATCATCTGAGGGTCTCCACAAGAGATGACATTGTAGGAGTGAGCCTGCTCGCGATAGCGGTTCATCATTCAACATTAATGTTGGCTGAAAGACAGCTATCGCGAGCAGGCTCACTCCTACAGGTATTGCATCACAATAACTGACGGGCGCAGGGGATGCGCCCGTCATTCACCTGTCAGCGTTGCGCTGCAGGCACGCCTTGCGGCTCGACTGCGGTCTTGCCGGCGGCTGGCGCCTCGGCCGGCCAGGCCTTCAGGTCCAGATCCAGATCGGTAAATTTGCTGGAGTCGAACACCGGCTGCTTGATGCCGGCGCGGCGCTGCTCGTCGTAGTCGCGCATCACGCGCATGCCGACCTTGAACAGCATGGCCAGGGCCATCAGGTTGACGAAGGCCAGGCAGGTCATGGTGATGTCGGCGAAGGCGAACACGGTCGACAGATCCTGCATCGAACCCCATACCACCAGCGCCAGGACCAGACCGCGGAACACCATCAGCAACGCGCGGTTGCGGCTGAGGAACTGCAGGCTGTTTTCGCCCAGGTAGTAGTTGTAGAGGATGCAGGTGAAGACGAACAGCGACAGCGCGACGCTGACGAAGATGCGGCCCCAGTCACCCACCACGGCGGCCAGCGAGTTCTGGGTCAGGACGATGCCGTCACCTTCGAAGCCCGGGGTGTAGAAGCCCGACAACAGGATCAGCAGCGCGGTGCAGGTGCAGATCACGAAAGTGTCGAGGAATACGCTGAAGGCCTGAACCACGCCCTGAGCGCCCGGGTGTTTCACCGAGGCCACGGCGGCGACGTTCGGCGCACTGCCCAGGCCCGCTTCGTTGGCGAACACGCCACGCTTCACGCCCATGACGATGGCGCTGCCGAGCAGGCCACCGAAGGCCGGGTCGAGACCAAAGGCGCTCTTGAAGATGGTTTCCAGCATCGCTGGCACGTGTTCGATCTGGGTGCCGATCACGTACAGGGTCACGCCGATATAGGCCAGGGTCTTGACCGGTACCAGCAGGTCGGACACTGCAGCGATGCGCTTGATGCCGCCGATGAAGGTGATGGCCAGCAGCACCGCCAGGACGATCCCGGTGTGGCTTGGGTCGAAGGCAAAGGCGTTTTGCAGCGAGTGGGTCACGGTGTAGGACTGCAGGCCGATGAAGGCGAAGCCGTAGGTGACCAGCAGCAGGACCGAGAACACCACTGCCATGCCTTTCAACTTCAGGCCGTGCTGGATGTAGTAGGCCGGGCCGCCACGGTACAGACCGTCGCCATCGGCGCGCTTGTAGACCTGCGCCAGGGTGCACTCGAAGAAGCTGCTGGACATGCCAACCAGTGCGGTCACCCACATCCAGAACACCGCACCCGGACCACCGAGGGTCACGGCGATGCCGACACCGGCGATGTTGCCTGCACCGACGCGGCCGGCAAGGCTGAGCATCAGGGCCTGGAACGAGCTGAGTTGCCCGCCGCTGCTTTTCAGGCTGTCGCGGAACACCGCGAACATGTGCAAGAAGTGGCGCAATTGAACGAAACGCGAGCGAATCGTGAAGTAGCTACCGAGCCCGACAATGAGCACGATCAGTACTTTCCCTGAGAGGAAGTCGTTGATGACTTCGAGCATGGATTTTTCCTCGCTGTTTTTTGTTTAAGCAAATGCTGGATGTTCAGAAACATCGCGTTACACCGGTTTGCGCGCGGCACGACAGGTGAGGCGAAGGTTTCGTCCCGGATCCATTTCGCGGGTTTGTTATTAGTTCGGGTTTCGCATGGGTTATGGCCTCGTTACCGACGACCGCTCACGCGAAGAGGGGCGGCACTATACCGATCAGTGCGGCGCCCGTCTGCACGCTCGTGGTGCAAGCGACGAAACGAAGCGTTGAAACACCCGACGTTACCGGCGTCGGGCTTGTGCGGGAACTGCATTCCTGTTGATGCAAACCCTGTAGCGAGGGGATTCATCCCCGATCGACTGCGGAGCAGTCGCAAATCATTGCATGCGGTGTACTTGTTACATCGCGATTGCAGGTTTTGGGGCCGCTTCGCGACCCATCGGGGATGAATCCCCTCACCACAAGGGCTCACCTCTACATTGAGCAGTCCCCAGACATACGGGTCTCAGGGTCGGAAAGTTAAAAAAAAGGGCTTGGGGACAAATCCCCAAGCCCTCAAAAGGTGAGAGGTGTCTAGTCCCTCGACCTGGTGAGCGGTGCTACAAGTAACGCGTCGGCTCAGGCTTTGAGCGGAACCAGACGCGGGGCAATCATGTTTTCCGGGCGCAGGATGTCGGCGAGCATGGCTTCGTCGAGCAGACCTTCTTCGCGCACCAGTTCCAGCACGCCGCGGCCGCTTTCAAGGGCGATACGGGCAATGCGGGTGGCGTTTTTGTAGCCGATGTACGGGTTCAGCGCGGTGACCAGACCGATCGAGTGCTCGACCAGTTCGCGGCAGCGGGCTTCGTTGGCGGTGATGCCGACGATGCAGTGCTCGCGCAGCATGTCCATGGCGCGTTGCAGCAGACGGATCGAGTCGAGGATCTTGAACGCGATCAGCGGCTCCATCACGTTCAGCTGCAGTTGGCCGCCTTCAGCTGCCATGGTCAGCGCCAGATCGTTACCGATGACCTGGAAGGCCACCTGGTTAACGGCTTCCGGGATTACCGGGTTGACCTTGCCAGGCATGATCGAGCTGCCTGGCTGACGCGCCGGCAGGTTGATCTCGTTGATGCCGGTGCGTGGGCCGCTGGACAGCAGGCGCAGGTCGTTGCAGATCTTCGACAGCTTGACCGCGGTGCGCTTGAGCATGCCGGAGAACAGCACGAAGGCGCCCATGTCGGAGGTGGCTTCGATCAGGTCGGCCGCTGGCACCAGCGGTTGACCGCTGATCAGCGCCAGGCGTTGTACGGCCAGCGCTTGATAGCGCGGGTCGGCGTTGATGCCGGTGCCGATCGCGGTGCCGCCCAGGTTCACTTCAGTCAGCAGTTCCGGGGCCAGCGTCTTCAGACGGGCCAGGTCTTCGCCCATGGTGGTGGCGAAGGCACGGAACTCTTGACCCAAGGTCATCGGCACGGCGTCTTGCAGCTGGGTACGACCCATTTTCAGGACGTGATCGAATTCTTTGCCCTTGGCCGCGAAGGCCTGAATCAGGCTGTCGAGGCTGGCCAACAGCGCGTCGTGACCCAGCAGCAGACCCAGGCGGATCGCGGTCGGGTAGGCGTCGTTGGTCGACTGCGCCATGTTGACGTCGTCGTTCGGGTGCAGGTACTGGTACTCGCCTTTCTGGTGACCCATTGCTTCGAGCGCAATGTTGGCGATCACTTCGTTGGCGTTCATGTTGGTGGAAGTACCGGCGCCACCTTGAATCATGTCGACCACGAATTCTTCGTGGAAATCACCGCGGATCAGTCGTGCACAGGCTTCGCTGATGGCAGCGTGCTTGGCTTCGCTCAGATGACCCAGTTCACGGTTGGCGTCTGCAGCGGCCTGTTTGACCATGGCCAGACCGACAACCAGTTTCGGGTAATGCGAAATCGGGACGCCGGAGAGACGGAAGTTGTTCACCGCTCGCAGGGTCTGGATGCCGTAATACGCTTGAGCCGGTACTTCGAGGGCGCCAAGCAGGTCGTTTTCTGTGCGGAAAGATGCAGCGGAGGACATGATAGAAATCATCTCGATATGGACCCGGTCTGTGCCGGAACGCTGCGAATGCTAGGCTTGTGGGATTTTTTGGGCCAATGCTGTTAAACACTGGCCTATGCACATTCGGCATAATGCCCGTGTGACGCCGCCTGCGCGGCAGACGTGTGACCTGTTTTGGTGCGTTCCCGGGAGGGTGTGATGAATCTGGAAAGCAAATGGCTCGAGGACTTCAGTGCCTTGGCTGCCACTCGCAGCTTCTCGCAGGCGGCCGAACGGCGCTTCGTGACCCAGCCAGCGTTCAGTCGGCGGATCCGCAGCCTGGAAGCTGCGCTTGGGCTGACGCTGGTCAACCGTTCGCGCACGCCGATCGAGCTGACGGCGGCGGGACAATTGTTTCTGGTGACCGCGCGCACCGTAGTCGAACAGCTCGGCGAAGTGCTGCGCCATCTGCATCACCTGGAAGGCGGGCAGGGCGAAGTGATCCAGGTCGCGGCGGCGCACTCGCTGGCGCTGGGTTTCTTTCCACGCTGGATCGCACAACTGCGCAACGAAGGGCTGAACATAGCGACGCGATTGGTGGCGACCAACGTCGGCGACGCGGTGCACGCGCTGCGCGAGGGTGGCTGCGACCTGATGCTGGCGTTCTACGACCCGGACGCGGCGATGCAGATGGACCCGGAAATTTTCCCGTCGTTGCACTTGGGCCAGACTGAAATGCTCCCGGTGTGCGCAGCCGATGCCGATGGCAAACCGCTGTTCGATCTGGAAGGCGAGGCCAGTGTGCCGCTGTTGGCGTACAGCGCCGGGGCGTTTCTCGGGCGTTCGGTGAATGGTTTGTTGCGCCAGCGTCAGCTGCGTTTCACCACCATCTATGAAACCGCCATGGCCGACAGCCTCAAGAGCATGGCCCTGGAGGGTCTCGGCATCGCCTGGGTGCCGCAGTTGAGTGTGCGGGCAGAGCTGGCTCGCGGCGAACTGGTGGTCTGCGGCGGCCCGCAATGGCACGTGCCGCTGGAGATTCGCCTGTATCGCTGCGCACTGGTGCGCAAGGCCAACGTGCGGTTGCTGTGGCGCAAGCTTGAAGGCGGCGCCGCCCAAAATTCCTGACCCATCGCGGATCCAATTGTGGGAGCGGGCTTGCTCGCGAATACGGTGTGTCAGTCGAGATTCATGTATCTGACCTGACGCCTTCGCGAGCAAGCCCGCTCCCACAGGGGGGATTTGCGGTGTTCTGTCGCTGACCTTCAAGTCAATAAAACCGGGCCTTTGGCTGATTTGACAGATGGTCGTTTCGGGGGCTGTTTATTGCTTTCTTTGCGGTATACTGCGCGGCCTTCGGCCGGTACGTCCGGCCATTTTTCGTACAATCAAGCCACGCAATCCTGCGTGGCTTGTTGTTTTTGACGCGCCTGCGGGCGCCCAGAGAGAAGAGGCGCGACGATGAGTGCACTGGTTGGCGTGATCATGGGCTCCAAGTCCGATTGGTCCACCCTTAGCCACACCGCCGATATGCTGGAAAAGCTCGGCATCCCGTACGAGGTCAAGGTGGTTTCTGCCCACCGCACCCCGGATCTGCTGTTCCAGTACGCCGAAGAGGCTGAGGGCCGCGGCATCGAGGTGATCATCGCCGGTGCCGGTGGCGCAGCCCACCTGCCAGGCATGTGTGCGGCCAAGACCCACCTGCCCGTACTGGGCGTTCCGGTGCAGTCGTCGATGCTCTCGGGCGTCGATTCGCTGCTGTCGATCGTGCAGATGCCGGCGGGCATCCCGGTTGCCACCCTGGCCATCGGCAAGGCCGGCGCGATCAACGCCGCGCTGCTCTCGGCGAGCATCCTTGGTGCCAAGCATCCACAGTTCCATGCGGTACTGAAAACCTTCCGTGCCGAGCAGACAGACAGCGTCCTGGACAATCCAGACCCACGTATTGCCTGAGGTTGTTGAGATGAAGATCGGTGTAATCGGTGGCGGCCAGTTGGGCCGCATGTTGGCGCTGGCGGGCACTCCGCTGGGCATGAACTTCGCTTTCCTCGACCCGGCGCCGGACGCTTGCGCCGCAGCACTGGGCGAACACCTGCGGGCCGATTACGGCGATCAGGATCACCTGCGCCAATTGGCCGATGAAGTCGATCTGGTGACCTTCGAGTTCGAAAGCGTCCCGGCCGAAACCGTGGCGTTCCTCTCGCAATTCGTCCCGGTCTATCCGAGCGCCGAAGCCCTGCGCATCGCTCGCGACCGCTGGTTCGAGAAGAGCATGTTCAAGGACCTGGGCATTCCGACTCCGGCCTTCGCCGACATTCAATCGCAAGCCGACCTGGACGCCGCCGTGGTTGCCATCGGTCTGCCGGCCGTGCTGAAAACCCGCACCCTGGGTTACGACGGCAAGGGTCAGAAAGTCCTGCGCAAGCCGGAAGACGTGGTGGGTACATTCGCCGAGCTGGGCAGCGTTGCCTGCCTGCTGGAAGGCTTCGTGCCGTTCACCGGCGAAGTCTCGCTGATTGCCGTGCGTGCCCGCGATGGTGAAACCAAGTTCTATCCGCTGGTACACAACACCCACGACAGCGGCATCCTCAAGCTGTCGGTGGCCAGCACCGATCACCCGCTGCAAGCGTTGGCTGAAGATTACTCCAGCCGTGTGCTCAAGCAGCTGGATTACGTCGGCGTGATGGCGTTCGAGTTCTTTGAAGTCGACGGTGGCCTCAAGGCCAACGAGATCGCCCCGCGCGTGCACAACTCCGGGCACTGGACCACCGAAGGCGCCGAGTGCAGCCAGTTCGAAAACCACCTGCGTGCCGTGGCCGGCCTGCCGCTGGGTTCGACCGCCAAGGTCGGCGAGAGCGCGATGCTCAACTTCATCGGCGTGGTTCCGCCGGTTGAGAAAGTGATCGCCATCGAAGATTGCCATCTGCACCACTACGGCAAAGCCTTCAAGGCCGGGCGCAAGGTCGGTCACGCCAACCTGCGCTGCGCCGACATGGCCACGCTGCAGGCACAGATCGTCAAGGTCGAAGCGCTGATTGCCGAGTAAACAGTTTCATGTGGCAGCGGTGGAACCTTCGGGAGCCGCCGTTCTCTCATGGCAGGATGCCAAAGTCTGACTAGGCTTTGGCATATCTACCAAATCAGAGGGAAATGCCATGGGAATTATCGGAACCATCTTTATCGGCTTGATCGTCGGCCTGCTGGCACGCTTCCTCAAACCGGGCGATGACAGCATGGGCTGGATCATGACCATCCTGCTCGGTATCGGCGGTTCGCTGGCGGCCACTTACGGCGGCCAGGCCCTGGGTATCTATCAGGCCGGTCAGGGCGCAGGCTTCATCGGTGCACTGGTCGGCGCGATCGTGCTGCTGGTGATCTACGGCCTGATCAAAAAGAACTGATCCAAGCGACCAAGTCCTCTCTGCCAACGTGGCAGGGAGGGCTAGAATGCTCGGCGATTTAACGTCCTTCCTTTATCCGAGCATCTTTTACCGAGCACCTCCATGCGCCGTCTTCTGTTGACTCTTCTTTTGCTGGGCAGCGGTCTGGCCCACGCCGGCGAACTGCCGGAAACCGACTGGCTGGAACTGATGCCCAAGTCGGACCAGAAAGCCCTCGAGGCCATGCCCGAAATCGACCACAACTCCCCGGAAGCCACCGGCACCTTCACCGAGAAGGGCGGGATGAAACAGGCTAAAGGCTTGCCGGCGGTGATGTATTCGACCAAGACCGTGGCGTCGATGAACGACAAGCACATCCGCATCGGCGGCTACCCGGTGCCGCTGGAATCCGACGCCAAGGGCCGCAGCACGCTGTTCTTCCTCGTGCCGTACCCTGGCGCCTGCATCCACGTGCCACCGCCACCACCGAATCAACTGGTGCTGGTGCGTTATCCCAAAGGTTTGAAGCTGGACGATATCTACACGCCGCTGTGGGTAACCGGCACGCTGAAGATCGAGAAGGTCAGCAATGATCTGGCCGATGCGGCGTATGCGCTGGAAGCTGACAAAGTGCGGGTGGTGCAGGAGTCTGATCTCTAACATCTGAACAATTGTAGCGAGGGGATTTATCCCCGATGGGTTGCGAAGCGACCCCCGCTTTGAATCAGGGGCAGGGGCCTGCTCCGCAGGCCATCGGGGATAAATCCCCTCACCACAAAGGCTTTCACCCACATTGATATTGCGGTGTTGGTCAGAGCGGTTTGCTGCCGATGCTGACGCCCATGGTATGGCTCGCACCCGAGCCCAGCGTGACCACATCATCCATCACATTCGCCGTCTCGATGCACAGCATGCGCTGCCAGCCATCGTTGTCCATGTCGGCCAGTGCTGCCGCGCGGTCGATCCACGGGTTCCAGATCACTGCCGTGCGTGAGCCGCTGGCGCTCAGTACGATGCGTCGTTCCCAGGTCGGATCGACGATGCTCAGTTGCGCTGGCGCGTCGAGGTAGATGCGGTCGGTTTCCCCGGTAAAGCGCAGTTCGCCTTGCTGGCGGTGGGTGTTCCAGTTGTCCAGAGTCTCGATGTAATTCAGCCCTTCAACACCCTCGACGTGCACGTTACGCACATCACTGACCGCGAAATAAGTGTGCAGCGCCTGGCTGATGCTGACGGTTTCTACACCTCGGTTGTGGCTGGTCAGGCTGATGTGCAACTGATCATTCAGATGCAGGGTCAGGGTCAGATCGACCTGATACGGCCAGCCCGGCAGGCCACCTTCGGGGTAGGGCAGCCTGAATTCAACCTTGACGCCGTCAGCCTCTGATTCGATGCCGCCCAGCTCCCAATCCATCGCCCGCACCAGACCGTGCGCGGGTGCCGGTTGCTCACCGGTATACATGGCCTGCACGCTCTGCGGGTTGCGTTCGAACTTGCCGAACCACGGCCAGCACACCGGCACACCGGCACGGATGCTCTTGCCGGTCTTGAACACAGCCTTGTCGTTGAGCCAGATGATCGGCGGCTGGCCGTCGATTTGATAACTGAGGATGTGCGCGCCTTGCTGGGCCACCAGCACTTCGGCCTGACCGTGGCGGATGCGCCAGCAGTTCAGTTCATCCAGTTTCACCGCTTCAACGTTGGGCGTGTTCATGGGGCAACTCTCGATCAGACACTTGGGACGACTATCGACCGCAAAACCGCGGCGATGTTTAACGCGCGCGCGGTGGCACTGAGCGGGTGCGACCGCTGCCGTCGATGGCGACGAAGACGAATACCGCCTCGGTCACTTTACGCCACTCGCTGGACAGCGGATCGTCGCTCCACACTTCGACCATCATCTGGATCGAGCTGCGGCCGATTTCCAGGGTCTGGGTATAAAAGGACAATTGCGCGCCCACCGCGACCGGCACCAGGAAGGCCATGCGGTCGATGGCGACAGTGGCTACGCGACCACCGGCCACGCGGCTGGCCATTGCGGTACCCGCCAGATCCATCTGCGCCACCAGCCAGCCGCCGAAAATATCGCCAAAGCCGTTGGTTTCGCGCGGGAGTGCGGTAATTTGCAAGGCCAGGTCGCCTTGCGGGATCGGATCTTCTTGTTCGAGCTCTATCATGCCGGGGGTGCCTCTGACCCGTGACTCTTCGTTGGTATTGCTGGTGGTAGCCGTCTTCAGGAAAAACGATTCAGCACCGAACATACTGCGTTCGTCACGTTTTCCATAGGCGCCTAAAGGGGAAACTCTGCGAAACCGGCTGATCCCGTTCAAAGGTCGGGCCAACGACGTTTTCGCACAGCAACCCCCTACAAACCGGAGCAAGGTTGCGAGTATATCGGTCGGTAGACTCCGCGACGACCATCGGGTTCTGATTTTGACCGGCAAATACGCGCCTCTATGTGCTTTTTCGAACAATTTGCTATGGTGCCGAACCTGCCCAAGCCACAGCCAGCGTTGTTGTGGCGGTAGATCCGCCTATAAGAGAAGCCCTTGCCATGACCACAGCGCCTTCGAGCCTCGCGCAGCCCGAGCAACCTGCACGCCCCCTGACCCGCAATGACTACAAGACTCTGTCGCTATCGGCCCTGGGCGGTGCGCTGGAGTTTTACGATTTCATCATCTTCGTGTTCTTCGCCACCGTGGTCGGCAAGCTGTTCTTCCCGGCCGACATGCCCGAGTGGCTGCGCCTGATGCAGACCTTCGGCATTTTCGCCGCCGGTTACCTTGCGCGGCCGCTGGGCGGCATCGTCATGGCGCACTTCGGCGACCTGCTGGGGCGCAAGAAGATGTTCACCCTGAGCATTTTCATGATGGCCGTGCCGACCCTGATCATGGGCCTGCTGCCGACCTACGCGCAGATCGGTATGTGGGCGCCGATCCTGCTGTTGTTGATGCGAGTTATCCAGGGCGCGGCGATTGGCGGGGAAGTGCCGGGGGCGTGGGTCTTCGTTTCCGAACACGTGCCGCAAAAGCACATCGGCTACGCCTGCGGCACCCTGACCAGCGGCCTGACCGCCGGCATCCTGCTCGGCTCATTGGTCGCCACGGCGATCAACAGCATTTATACCCCGGGGGAAGTCGCCGATTACGCCTGGCGGATCCCGTTCCTGCTCGGAGGCGTGTTCGGTCTGTTCTCGGTGTACCTGCGCCGCTGGCTGCATGAAACCCCGGTGTTCGCCGAGCTGCAACTGCGCAAGGCGCTCGCCGAAGAAGTACCGCTGCGTGCGGTACTGCGTGACCATCGCGGGGCGATTGCGGTCTCGATGCTGCTGACCTGGCTGCTGTCCGCCGGGATTGTCGTGGTGATCCTGATGACCCCGACCGTGCTGCAGACGGTCTATCACTTCTCGCCAACGGTGGCGCTGCAATCGAACAGTCTGGCGATCGTGTTCCTCAGCGTCGGTTGCATCATCTCCGGTGCCCTGGCGGATCGGTTTGGCGCCGGCCGGGTGTTTGTCTTCGGTTCCCTGGGCTTGCTGATCAGCTCCTGGACCTTCTATCACAGCCTCGCCGATCACCCGAACTGGCTGTTCCCGCTGTATGCGTTGACCGGTCTGCTGGTTGGCACCATCGGTGCGGTGCCATACGTGATGGTCAAGGCATTCCCGCCGGTGGTGCGCTTCAGCGGATTGTCGTTCTCGTACAACGTGGCGTACGCGATCTTCGGTGGCCTGACGCCGATGGTGGTCAGCCTGCTGCTTAAAGAGAGTGCGATGGGCCCGGCTTACTATGTGGCGGTGCTGTGCGCGATGGGGATTCTGGTGGGGGCGTGGCTCTGGAAAAAGGGGCGCTGAAAATCTTCACCTGTGGGAGCGGGCTTGCTCGCGAATGCGTTGTGTCGTCTGCATATGAATAGGCTGACACGGCCTCTTCGCGAGCAAGCCCGCTCCCACATTAGTTCTGTGTTGTTCTCTGAGATCTTCGAATCATCCTGCAAAACCCGGATGCTGGCCTTTCATCCAATTGTCATATTTCAGCCATAGAGTGTTCACACGGCCTGCTGATACTTGGCCCCGACTTAACACACCCTATCTGCTAGGAGTAAGGCATGAAACTGAAGCGTTTGATGGCGGCAATGACTTTTGTCGCTGCTGGCGTTGCGACTGCCCACGCGGTAGCCGCTGGCGTTGACCCGGCAATTCCGGCTTACACCAAGGTCACCGGTGTATCGGGCAACTTGTCCAGCGTTGGTTCCGACACTCTGGCCAACCTCATGACCCTGTGGGCTGAGAACTACAAGAAAGAATACCCGAACGTAAACATCCAGATTCAGGCCGCTGGCTCCGCCACCGCGCCACCTGCGCTGACTGAAGGCACCTCCAACCTCGGCCCGATGAGCCGCAAGATGAAGGACACCGAACTGGCGGCCTTCGAACAGAAATACGGCTACAAGCCAACCGCTATCCCGGTGGCCGTGGACGCCCTGGCGGTGTTCGTGCACAAGGACAACCCGATCCAGCACCTGACCATGGAACAGGTTGACGCGATCTTCTCGTCCACCCGTCTGTGCGGCGCCAAAGCCGACGTGAAAACCTGGGGCGACCTGGGTGTGACCGGCGACCTGGCCAACAAGCCAGTGCAACTGTTCGGTCGTAACTCGGTATCCGGCACCTACGGCTACTTCAAAGAAGAAGCCTTGTGCAAAGGCGACTACAAACCTAACGTCAACGAACAACCAGGCTCGGCGTCGGTTGTGCAGTCGATCAGCTCCTCGCTGAACGGCATCGGTTACTCGGGCATCGGCTACAAGACTGCCAGCGTGAAGACCGTTGCTCTGTCGAAGAAAGGCAGCACTGACTTCATCGAAGACACCGAAGAAAACGCCCTGAACGGCAAGTACCCGCTGTCGCGCTTCCTCTACGTTTACGTGAACAAGGCCCCGAACAAGCCTCTGGCCCCGCTGGAAGCCGAGTTCGTGAAACTGGTTCTGTCCAAACAGGGCCAGGAAGTTGTGGTGAAAGACGGCTACATCCCACTGCCGGCCAAGGTTGCTGCAAAAGCACTGGCTGACCTGGGTCTGCAGGAAGGCGGCGCTGAAGTCGCAAAAAAGTAACAAACTGAGTCCGTAGTAAATACCCTTCGGACTCCACTGTGGGAGCGGGCTTGCTCGCGAAGAGGCCTTCAGATTCGGCATCTTCGTTGACTGAATAAGCGCTTTCGCGAGCAAGCCCGCTCCCACAGATTCTTCGAATTCTCTGATCCTCCTCCAGTACCCGCTGGCGGTGGATTTGCTGCGTCACTGCACTGTCATCTTTCTGTCATACAGGATCGCTAGGGTGAGCGCATGAATGATCTGGCCAATTCCCCAATGACTACGACTTCCCCTCCCAAGCGCATTGATTTCAATACGCCTGAGCTGCAACGCAAGCGCCGCATTCGCGCGCTCAAGGATCGCTTCACCCGCTGGTACGTCCTCGTTGGCGGTCTGGCGGTGCTGGCAGCCATCACCCTGATCTTCTTCTTCCTCGCCTACGTCGTTGCACCGTTGTTCCAGGGTGCCAGTCTGACCGCGAAAGATGCCATTACCCCAGCCTGGATGCAGGACGCCGGCAAGCCGCTGATGATTTCGCTCGAAGAGCAGAATCAGGTGGCGATGCGCGTTTCCGACAAGGGCCAGGCGCTGTTCTTCGACATCGACAGTGGCGCTGAATTGAAGCGCGTCGATCTGCCGGTGCCTGCCGGCGCTACCGTAACTTCCATTGGCGAAGACCAGCCAGGTCATCCGCTGGTAGCCGTGGGCCTGTCCAACGGCCAGGCGCTGGTGTTCCGTCACACCTATAAAGTCAGCTACCCCGATGGCAAGAAAACCATCACCCCGGCCATCGAATACCCGTATGGCGAAGCGCCGATCGCGGTGAACGAGGGCGGCGGTGCGCTGGAGCACGTCAGCCTCAACGCCACCGATTCGACGCTGATGCTGGTCGGTTCTACCGGTTCGCAACTCAATGTGCTGGCGCTGACCAGCGAAGAAAACATGATGACCGGCGAAGTCACCAACGAGCAGAAGCGTATCGAGCTGCCGCAGATGACTGAACCGGTGAAAAACATCTTCGTCGACCCGCGCCAGCAATGGCTGTACGTGGTCAACGGGCGTGCCCAGGCCGACGTGTTCAGCTTGCGCGACAAGAGCCTCAACGGTCGCTACAAGCTGCTGGAAAACGCTGACGCCGAAGTCACCGCGAGCACGCAACTGGTGGGCGGCATCTCGCTGATCATCGGTGATTCCAAGGGTGGCCTGGCCCAGTGGTTCATGGCTCGCGATACCGATGGCGAGCTGCGCCTGAAGCAGATCCGCACCTTCCAGATGGGCACCACGCCGATTGTTGAAATTACCGCCGAAGAGCGTCGCAAGGGCTTCGTGGCCCTCGATGCCAGCGGCAAGCTCGGCGTGTTCCACAGCACCGCGCACCGCACCCTGCTGGTCGAGCCGGTGGCCGAAGGCCAGGGCCTGTTCGGTCTGTCGCCGCGCGCCAACCGGGTGATCGTCGAGGCCGGCGGCAAGCTGCAACCGCTGCTGCTCGACAACCCGCACCCGGAAGTGTCGTGGAGCGCGTTGTGGAGCAAGGTCTGGTACGAAAACTACGACGAGCCTAAATACGTCTGGCAATCGACCGCCGCCAACACCGATTTCGAACCGAAACTGAGCCTGTCGCCACTGACCTTCGGCACCCTGAAGGCGGCGTTCTACGCCATGCTGCTGGCTGCGCCGCTGGCGGTTGCCGCAGCGATCTACACCGCGTACTTCATGGCCCCGGGCATGCGCCGCAAGGTCAAACCGGTGATCGAGCTGATGGAAGCGATGCCGACGGTAATCCTCGGTTTCTTCGCCGGTCTGTTCCTCGCCCCGTATGTGGAAGGGCATCTGCCGGGCATCTTCAGCCTGCTGATGCTGTTGCCGATCGGCATTCTGGTCGCCGGCTTCACCTTCAGTCGTCTGCCTGAGTCGATCCGCCTGAAAGTCCCGGATGGCTGGGAAAGTGCGCTGTTGATTCCGGTGATCCTGTTTGTCGGTTGGCTGTCGCTGTACATGAGTCCGTACATGGAGAACTGGTTCTTCGGCGGTGACATGCGCATGTGGATCTCCCACGACCTGGGCATCACCTACGACCAGCGCAACGCTCTGGTGGTCGGTCTGGCGATGGGTTTTGCGGTGATCCCGAACATCTACTCGATTGCCGAAGATGCCGTGTTCAGTGTGCCGCGTGGCCTGACCCTCGGTTCCCTGGCGCTCGGTGCCACGCCGTGGCAGACCATGACCCGCGTGGTGATCCTCACCGCCAGCCCGGGGATCTTCTCCGCGCTGATGATCGGCATGGGCCGTGCGGTCGGCGAAACCATGATCGTGCTGATGGCCACGGGTAACACCCCGGTCATGGAAATGAACCTGTTCGAAGGCCTGCGCACCCTGGCCGCCAACGTCGCGGTGGAAATGCCCGAGTCGGAAGTCGGCGGCAGCCACTACCGCGTGCTGTTCCTCTCGGCGCTGGTGCTGCTGTTGTTCACCTTCGTCATGAACACCCTGGCAGAACTGATTCGTCAGCGTCTGCGCAAGAAATACTCGTCGCTTTAAGAAAGGTAGAAGTCTGTGAAACAGAACTCCCTGAATGGATGGTTCAAGAGCGGCGCCCCGGGCGTCTGGATCAGCGGTGGCGCGGTGTCCATCGCGGTCATCATGACCATTGGCCTGCTGGCGGTGATTGCCGTGCGCGGTCTGGGTCACTTCTGGCCGGCGGACCTGATCCACGCCAGCTACGACGTACCGGGCCAGGCCAATCATCTGGTCATCGGCGAAGTGGTACAGAAAGAAGAGGTGCCGCGTGCACGCCTGAAAAGCGCCGGCCTGCCGGTGCCTGATCAGGGCCCGGAATTCATGACCCGCGAGCTGATCAAGGTCGGCAACCGTGACCTGAACGGCAACGACTTCACCTGGGTGGTCGGCGAGTGGCTGACCAAGCAGACCACGCCGCCGGAACTGATGGCGATCGAGCGTCGCGAGTGGGGCAACTTCTACGGCTACCTGGTCAACGTCAAACAGGACGGCAAGGTGATCGCCGAAGGCGAAGCGGCCTGGCCTGAGCTGCAAGCGCGGATCAACCGTGTGAACGGCCTTGCTGCACAACTCAAATCGCTGGAAAAGACCGACATCGGTGCGATCAACGCAGGGCTCGAGCGCATCCGTCTGCACGGGCGCAAACTGGAACTCGACGGCAAGCTCGACGCCACCGCGCAAGCGGACATGGACGCCGAGCGTGCCGAGCTGAACGCGCGTTATCAGGACATCGAAGCGCGTCTGAGCGATCTGCATGCGCAGTTCAACCGCGACGCGTTGACTGCTCGCGATGCCAACGGCAAAGAGATCGAAATCAGCCTGGGCAAAGTGGTTCACGCCTATCAGCCGAATGCCATGGGCACGATGACCAAGATCGGTTTCTACTTCAGCAAGGTCTGGGAATTCCTTTCCGACGATCCGCGTGAAGCGAACACCGAAGGCGGGATCTTCCCGGCGATTTTCGGCACGGTGATGATGACCCTGATCATGGCGATGATCGTGACTCCGTTCGGCGTGCTGGCGGCGGTCTACCTGCGTGAATACGCCAAGCAGAACGCCCTGACCCGGATCATCCGCATCGCCGTGAACAACCTCGCCGGCGTTCCGGCGATCGTCTACGGCGTATTCGGTCTGGGCTTCTTCGTCTACGTGCTGGGTGGTTCGGTCGACCGTTTGTTCTTCCCCGAAGCACTGCCGGCGCCGACGTTCGGTACTCCGGGTCTGCTCTGGGCCTCGCTGACCCTGGCGCTGCTGGCGGTGCCGGTGGTGATCGTGGCGACCGAGGAAGGTCTGGCGCGTATCCCGCGCACCGTCCGTGAAGGCTCGCTGGCGCTGGGCGCGACCAAGGCCGAAACGCTGTGGAAGATCGTCCTGCCAATGGCCAGCCCGGCAATGATGACCGGCATGATCCTCGCCGTGGCCCGCGCCGCCGGTGAAGTGGCGCCGCTGATGCTGGTGGGTGTGGTGAAGCTGGCGCCGTCGCTGCCGGTGGACGGCAACTACCCATACCTGCACCTGGACCAGAAGATCATGCACCTGGGCTTCCACATCTATGACGTCGGCTTCCAGAGCCCGAACGTCGAAGCGGCACGACCGCTGGTGTACGCCACGGCGCTGCTGCTGGTGCTGGTGATCGCCACGTTGAACCTGTCGGCGGTGTGGATTCGTAACCACCTGCGCGAAAAATACAAAGCTTTGGACAGTTGATATTCCTGTGGGAGCGGGCTTGCTCGCGAAAGCGGTGGGTCAGGCGACATTGATGTCGAGTGTGCCGGCCTCTTCGCGAGCAAGCCCGCTCCCACCCTAGATTGAGTACAGCCGCACCAAGCGGCTAACCGAACCGAATTTGTTAGCACAGGGAGCCTCCCATGCAGCACGAAACACATACCCACGGCATCAACATGTCGGCCCTGGGTCGCGACAAGCAGAGCCTGAGCCTTGAGCAGGAAACCGTGGCCATCGAAGTCCCGGGCCTGAGCCTGTTCTACGGCGAGAAGCAGGCGCTGTTCGACGTCAGCATGAACATCCCGAAACAGCGCGTGACCGCGTTTATCGGCCCATCCGGCTGCGGCAAGTCCACGCTGCTGCGTACCTTCAATCGTATGAACGACCTGGTTGACGGTTGCCGTGTCGAAGGTGCGATCAACCTGTACGGCAACAACATCTACCGCAAAGGTGAAGACGTTGCCGAGCTGCGTCGCCGCGTCGGCATGGTGTTCCAGAAGCCCAACCCGTTCCCCAAAACCATCTACGAAAACGTGGTCTACGGGCTGCGCATCCAGGGCATCAACAAGAAGCGCATTCTCGACGAAGCGGTCGAGTGGGCATTGAAAGGCGCGGCGCTGTGGGACGAAGTCAAAGACCGTCTGCACGACTCGGCACTCGGCCTGTCCGGTGGTCAGCAGCAGCGTCTGGTGATCGCGCGCACCATCGCCGTTGAACCGGAAGTGTTGCTGCTCGACGAACCGTGCTCGGCCCTCGATCCGATCTCGACCCTGAAAGTCGAAGAGCTGATCTACGAGCTGAAGTCCAAGTTCACCATCGTCATCGTGACCCACAACATGCAGCAGGCCGCGCGGGTTTCCGACTACACGGCGTTCATGTACATGGGCAAACTGGTGGAATTCGGCGACACCGATACCCTGTTCACCAATCCGGCGAAGAAACAGACCGAAGACTACATCACCGGTCGTTATGGCTGACAGTTGCGGTTATTCACAGAATTGACGCTGCGGCCCACCGCACCTTACCGGACGCTCCAAGGACGCCAACATGATTAGTAAAGAAGGCCTTACCCACCACATCTCCGCGCAGTTCAACGCCGAGCTTGAGGAAGTGCGCAGCCACCTCCTGGCCATGGGCGGGCTGGTCGAGAAGCAGGTCAACGACGCGGTCACCGCGCTGATCGAGGCCGATTCCGGTCTGGCCCAGCAGGTGCGCGAGATCGACGACCAGATCAATCAGATGGAACGCAACATCGACGAAGAATGCCTGCGCATTCTCGCCCGTCGTCAGCCGGCGGCGTCCGACCTGCGGCTGATCATCAGCATCTCCAAGTCGGTGATCGACCTGGAGCGCATCGGCGACGAAGCGACCAAGATCGCCCGCCGTGCCATTCAGCTGTGCGAAGAAGGCGAAGCGCCGCGTGGTTACGTCGAGGTCCGTCACATCGGCGATCAGGTGCGCAACATGGTTCGCGATGCGCTGGACGCGTTTGCCCGCTTCGATGCCGATCTAGCCTTGTCGGTGGCGCAATACGACAAGGTCATCGACCGCGAATACAAGACCGCCCTGCGCGAGCTGGCGACCTACATGATGGAAGACCCGCGCTCTATCTCGCGGGTTCTGAGCATCATCTGGGTGCTGCGTTCGCTGGAACGCATCGGCGATCATGCGCGCAACATCTCGGAACTGGTGATCTACCTGGTGCGCGGCACCGATGTGCGCCACCTGGGCCTCAAACGCATGAAAGAAGAAGTTGAAGGTACAAGCGGCGAAACCGCTAATGTTCCGGGCAATGCTGACGATAAGTAAGATTGCCTGAGAAAAGCGCCCGGCCCTTTGGCCGGGCGTTTTTGTTTAGGGCGCCTGAATCAGGAAATCGAATTAAAAAGCAGCACCCGCGAACGAAAAGTCCCGGCGTGACTGAAGATTGTTGGCAATGTGCCATCAGTAAAAGCGGTATGCTTGCCGGGATTTTTATAGGGGTGTTGGATGAGCAAGATCAGTGTGTTGGTCGTGGACGATGCTTCGTTCATTCGTGACCTGGTGAAAAAGTGCCTGCGTAATTACTTCCCGGGGATCCGCACCGAGGACGCCGTCAACGGCAAAAAGGCCCAGGCCATGCTGGCCAGGGAAGCGTTTGACCTGGTGCTGTGCGACTGGGAAATGCCGGAAATGTCCGGCCTCGAGCTGCTGACCTGGTGCCGCGAGCAGGACAATCTCAAGACCATGCCGTTCGTCATGGTCACCAGCCGTGGCGATAAAGAGAACGTGGTGCAGGCGATCCAGGCCGGGGTTTCCGGCTACGTCAGCAAGCCGTTCACCAACGAACAACTGCTGACCAAGGTCAAGCAGGCGCTGAACAAGGTTGGCAAGCTCGACACCCTGATGAACAGCGCGCCGACCAAGATGAACTCGGCGTTCGGCAACGATTCCCTGAGCGCATTGACCGGCGGCAAGCCTGCCGTGGTCGGTGCTGCGCCGGCGGCCGCTGCTGCGGTCAATCCGTTTGCCAAACCGGCTGTTGTCGCGCCAACGCCAGCTGCTGCGCCGTCGCGCGGTTTGCTTAACAGCCCGCCGGTGCAGGCACCGGCTGCCTCGAAAGCGCCAGTCGGTGGTCGTGGCCAGGGCCAGTTGCGCCTGCCAAGTGGCACCCAGCAATGCGTGATCAAGGCCCTGAGCATCAAGGAAGCGCTTTTGGTGGTGAAACGCACCGACACCCTGCCGCAGATCCTCGACAGCGCCGTGCTCGACCTGGAGCAGGGCGACAACGCCGAAATCGCCCGCCTCAACGGCTACTTGCACGCCATCGTTGCCCACGAGCAGAAAGCCGACAGCGACTGGCTGCAACTGACTTTCCGTTTCGTCGACCAGGATGCGCAGAAGCTCGATTACATCTCCCGCCTGATCGCCCGCGGCACGGCGCAGAAGCACTTCGTTCCGGGCGCTTGATCCTCGTCGCCTGACACACCGCCTTCGCGAGCAAGCCCGCTCCCACCTTTGAAATGCATTCCAAGGTGGGAGCGGGCTTGCTCGCGAAGGGGTCATCACTGACGACGTCCATTTTCCAGACTGCCCAATTTGAAACATCTGTCGACTAGCCTGGTCTGTCTCAGCTGCTAGGCTCATTTCCAGGCCTTCCTTCGACAGACTCTTTGCCCATGCTCGCGCGCCTGCTGTTTTTCTGTGGTCTTTTCCTGGCCTCCACCTCGACTGTGGCCATGACCATCTACAAATCCACCGATGCCAACGGAGTGGTCTCGTACAGCGACCGGCCGAGCAAAGGCTCGCAGGTGTTCGTGTTTCAGGACCGCATGGTCGAGCACCTCGAACGTCAGGTGTACCTCGACATCAAGAAACAGAAGGGCAGCGACGTGGTGTTCGTGCGCAACGATCTGTATGCGCCGGTCGAGATTGCACTGGCGTTTACCGGCCTGAGCAATGTGCGTGGCGCTCCGGCGCAGACGATTCGCCGGGTGCTGCCGGCGCGCAGCAATACCCGGTTGGCGTTGCTGACGGCGATCAGCCGGGGTCAGCCGCTGGTGTATTCGCCGCAATTCCAGTATTCGCTGGGTGACCCCGCAGGCGCTGCGCAGAGCTATCGCTATCCGTTGCCGTGGCGGGGCGGGCCGTTCCGTCTCAGTCAGGGCGCCAACGGCCAGTACAGCCACTACGGGCCGAAGAACCGGTATGCGATGGACATCGCCATGCCAGTTGGCACGCCGATCATTGCCGCACGGGCCGGTGTGGTGGTGAAAACCGAAAATTCACAGAGCGGGCGCGGCAATGATGCGTCCGGCAATTTCGTCCGGGTGCTGCACGACGACGGCACGATGGGTGTTTACCTGCATCTCAAGCAAGGTTCGGTGAGCGTACGCGAGGGGCAGCGGGTGACGGTTGGCAGCCCGCTGGCGCTGTCCGGCAATACCGGCAATAGCAGCGGCCCGCACCTGCACTTTGTGGTGCAGCGCAATACCGGGCAGGGGCTGGTGTCGATTCCGTATCAGTTCAACCAGCCACTGGGGGCGTTGCCCAACTTTGCGTTGGGCAAACAGTAGAAGCGTTAGGGGGCCGCTGTGGAGGGGCTTTTGTGGTGAGGGGATTTATCCCCGATGGACGGCGCAGCCGTCCCAAAATCATTGAAGGCATTGAGTCAGGAGTTACGCGATTGCAGATTACAGGGCCGCTCCGCGACCCATCGGGGATAAATCCCCTCACCACAGAAGCGTCTCCCAAAACACCCATCAATCCAGCATCAACACCTTCGCCAGCACAATCTTCGGCCCTTTCATCTTCTTGATGATGATCCGCAGGCCTTCGACTTCCAGCACTTCTTCCTCTTCCGGCACTCGTTTCAGGGTCTCGTAGACCAGACCGGCGAGGGTTTCGGCTTCGATGTGATCCAGGTCGATTCCGAGCAGGCGTTCAACCTTGAACAGCGGCGTATCACCACGCACCAGCAGCTTGCCCGGCTGATACGCGAGGATCCCGCGCTCGGCCTTGCGGTGTTCGTCCTGGATGTCGCCGACCAGCACTTCCAGCACGTCTTCCATGGTCAGGTAGCCGATGATGTTGCCGTCGGCTTCTTCCACCACGGCGAAGTGCGAGCCGCCCTTGCGGAACTGCTCCAGCAGCTGCGACAGCGGCATGTGCCGCGACACGCGCTCCAGTGGACGGGTCAGTTCAGCCAGGTTGAACGACTCCGGAATGTGGTCCAGCGCCGCCAGCTCCAGCAGCAGGTCCTTGATGTGCAGCAGGCCGACGAACTCCTGACGTTCGCTGTCGTACACCGGATACCGGCTGAACTTGTGGCGACGGAACATCGCCAGGATTTCTTTCAGCGGCGCGTTGAATTCCAGGGTGATCAGGTCTTCGCGGGAGTTGGCCCAGTCGACCACTTCCAGTTCGCCCATCTCCACCGCCGAGGCCAGCACGCGCATGCCTTGGTCGCTCGGGTCCTGACCACGGCTGGAGTGCAGGATCAGTTTCAGTTCTTCGCGGCTGTAATGGTGTTCGTGGTGCGGGCCGGGTTCGCCCTGGCCGGCGATCCGCAGAATCGCGTTGGCGCTGGCATTGAGCAGGTAGATCGCCGGGTACATCGCCCAGTAGAACAGGTACAGCGGCACCGCCGTCCACAGCGACAGCAGCTCCGGTTTGCGGATCGCCCACGACTTGGGCGCCAGCTCACCGACCACGATGTGCAGGTAGGAAATGATGAAGAACGCGGTAAAGAACGAAATGCCTTTGACCACTTCCGGCGACTGCACGCCGACCGCGCTCAGCAGCGGTTCGAGAATGTGCGCGAATGCCGGCTCACCGACCCAGCCGAGGCCGAGGGAGGCGAGGGTGATACCGAGCTGACACGCCGAGAGGTACGCATCGAGCTGACTGTGTACGGTGCGCAGGATGTGCCCGCGCCAGCCGTTCTTGTCGGCGATGGCCTCGACCCGGGTCGAGCGCAGTTTGACCATGGCGAATTCCGCCGCAACGAAGAAGCCGTTGAGCAAAACCAGGATCAGAGCGAAAAGAATCATGCCGAAATCGGCGAATATCGTAGCGAGGGACAAGCCAGGGGAAGGGTCCATGATGGAGTTTTGCAGGTTCCGTGTGATTCGTAAGAGAGAAGAAATCGCGCCTGAAAGGCAGACGCAAGTCAGCCAATGTAGCGGCTGACATGGCGATTGCCTAGTGGCGCGTGCTGGCCGGTATCACTCGGCGGCGCTGATGGCCCGTGCCTGGGCCACCTGGGCCGGGGCGAAATGGCAGGTGAACGTGCTGCCATGACCGGGCACGCTGCTGATCTCCATCCGCGCGCGATGGCGCAGCAACACGTGTTTGACGATCGCCAGGCCCAGCCCGGTGCCGCCGGTGTTGGAGTTGCGGCTGGAATCGACGCGGTAGAAGCGTTCGGTCAGGCGCGGCAGGTGCTTGCTGTCGATGCCGATCCCGGAATCCTGCACGCTCAGGTGCGCACCTTGCTCGTCGCCCCACCAGCGAATGCGGATATTGCCTTCGGCCGGGGTGTATTTCACCGCGTTGAACACCAGGTTGGAGAAGGCACTGCGCAGCTCCGCCTCGCTGCCCTTGAGCAGGAGGCGCGCATCGGCTTCGAGAGTGATTTTCTGGTTCTTCTGCCCGGACAACTGCTGGGCGTCGCTCTTGATCGACTGCAGCAGGGCGTCGATCTGCACTGGCTGGTTGTCCGACGGGTAATCGGTGGCTTCCAGTTTCGCTAACAGCAGCAGGTCGTTGAGCAGCGTCTGCATGCGCCCGCCCTGTTGCTGCATCTGCTGCAGCGCGCGGCTCCAGCGCGGATTCACTTCCTCGACGTTGTCGAGCAGGGTTTCCAGATAGCCACAGATCACCGTCAGCGGCGTGCGCAGTTCGTGGGAGACGTTGGCAATGAAGTCTTTGCGCATCTGCTCCAGCTGATGGATGCGCGTGACGTCGCGCACCAGCATCAGGTGTTCGTTGTTGCCGTAGCGCGTAAGGTACAGCTGAATGCGCACCCGATCATTGGTCGGCGAAGGGATTTCCAGCGGTTCGGCGTAGCTTTCCTGCTCGAAGTATTCCTTGAAGCGGGGATGCCGTACCAGGTTGGTTACCGGTTGGCCGCTGTCTTGCGGGGTCTTGAGGCCGAGCAGGGTTTCGGCAGCGCGGTTCCACCATTCCAGGTTGCCGTCGCTGTCGAGCATGATCACCGCGTCTTTGAGCGCGGCGGTGGACTCCTGCACCCGGTCGATCACCGCTTGCAGGCGCCCGCGTACCCGTTGATCGCGGCGTTGCAGGTGGTAGATGCTGTCGAACACCTCGCCCCACAGGCCATAGCCGTCGGGCGGTGCTTCATCGGGTTGGTGCAGGCGCAGCCATTCGTGCAGACGCAGCAGTTGCTTGAGCGTCCAGGCCAGGTAAATGCCCAGGCCTGCTGCGAGGCTCCAGCCGTAGTAGCCGGTGATCAGGCCGATCACCAGACACGCTGTGACCAGCAACAGCATGTGGCGAATCAGGGTGCCATGCCAGTTTTGATTCACGGAAAATACGGTCCTTGTCAGCGAGTCTGGCGGTCGGATCAGGCCTTGGTGGAAAACCGGTAGCCGGTGCCGCGCACGGTTTGTACCAGATTTTCGTAGGCGTCGCCGAGGGCCTTGCGCAGGCGGCGGATGTGCACGTCGACGGTGCGCTCTTCAACATAGACGTTGCCGCCCCAGACCTGATCCAGCAACTGCCCGCGCGTGTAGGCGCGTTCCTGGTGGGTCATGAAGAATTGCAGCAGACGGTATTCGGTCGGGCCCATCTCGGCCGGACGGCCGTCGATGGTTACGCGGTGGCTGATCGGGTCGAGCAGCAGGCCGCCGACTTCGATTGGCGCTTCGCCATCGGTCGGGCCGGCGCGGCGCAGCACAGCCTTGAGGCGTGCGACCAGTTCGCGTGGAGAAAACGGTTTGGTGATGTAGTCGTCGGCGCCGACTTCAAGACCCTGAATCTTGTTGTCCTCTTCGCCCTTGGCGGTGAGCATGATGATCGGGATGTCCCCGGTCAGCTCGTCACGCTTGAGGCGGCGGGCCAGTTCGATGCCGGAGGTGCCGGGCAGCATCCAGTCGAGCAGGATCAGGTCCGGTTTGCGGTCAACGATGATGGCGTGTGCCTGCTGCGAGTTCTCCGCCTCGAGGCAGTCATAGCCGGCCATTTCCAACGCAACGGCGATCATTTCGCGAATGGGCGCTTCGTCGTCGACGATCAGAATGCTCCTGCCAACCATGCCTTAATCCTCTTGTCATTTAACTGTCTTGCGCCGCATTAGATAACGGAATTATTGCAGTCGTGTGACAGTATTTTAGTCGCCCGGCGGTTGGCGTGATCCTGGACTAAGCTCTAAGTCCGAATCCTGACAACCACAAAAGAAGGTTTCCATGACTCAAATGACTGCTTCTTTCAAAGCTCTGCTGATGGCTGCTGCCGTTGCTTTACCGACCATGGCGTTTGCTGCTGAGCCAGCGATGGAGAAGGACGGCATGTTTACCGATCACAAGGGCATGACCCTGTATACCTTTGCCAAAGACTCTGCGGGCAAGTCCATGTGCAACGACAAGTGTGCGGCGAACTGGCCACCGCTAATGGCTACGGCCGGCGACAAGTCCATGGGCGACTGGACCGTGATCAAGCGCGATGACGGCAAGATGCAATGGGCTTACGAGGGCAAACCGCTGTACACCTTCGTCATGGACAAGAAGGCTGGTGACATGACCGGTGAGGGCAAAATGGACGGCGCCTGGCACGTCGCCAAGGCCAAGTAAACGCAAATCCCCTGTGGGAGCGGGCTTGCTCGCGAAAGCGGTGTGTCAGTTGACGAAGAGGCCACTGGCAAAACGCTTTCGCGAGCAAGCCCGCTCCCACAGGTTTTGTGGATCAACGCAGCGCGTAATCCAGCACAATCCCGACGAAAATCGCCAACCCGGCCCAGTGGTTGTGCAAAAACGCCTTGAAGCAACGCATCCGGTCGCGATCACGGGTGTACCAGAACTCCCACGCATAGCATCCAGCGGCCACCAACAGGCCGAGATGGAACCAGATGCCCAGCTCGAACTTCGACCCGGCCAGCAACAGGCAGCCCAGCGACAGCGCCTGCAACGTCAGGATGATCACCCGATCCGCATCGCCGAACAGAATCGCCGTGGATTTCACGCCGATCTTCAGGTCGTCGTCACGATCGGTCATCGCGTAATAGGTGTCGTAACCCACCGTCCACAGCAGATTGGCGATCCACAGCAGCCAGGCGGCGGCGGGCACGGCGCCGGTTTCGGCGGTGAATGCCATCGGCATGCCCCACGAGAACGCTGCGCCCAATACCACTTGCGGGTAATAGGTGTAGCGCTTCATGAACGGGTAGGTGAATGCCAGCGCCAGGCCGCCCAGCGACAGCCAGATGGTCGGCGCATTGGTGCACAGCACCAGCAGGAAGCTCACGCCCATCAGCAGCGCGAAGAACACCAGCGCCTCTTTCGAACTGATCTTGCCGCTGGCCAGCGGTCGTTGCGCGGTGCGTTTAACGTGGCCGTCGACCTTGCGATCGGCCCAGTCGTTGATCACACAGCCACCGGCGCGGGTCAGCACCACACCGAGGACGAAAATCACAATGTTGGCCAGCGACGGCGAGCCCTTACCGGCAATCCATAGCGCCCACAGCGTCGGCCACAGCAGCAAGTAAATGCCGATCGGCTTGTCCATGCGCGTCAGCTGAATGAAATCCCAGGCGCGCGGGTTCAAGCGGTTCAGGGATTTGAGCAGGCTCTGGTACATCAGCAGTTCTCCGGATGGGCGCGGGCGGCGCTCCACAACGTCGGCAGGAAAATCTCCGCCACCAGTACGCTCAAGGCGCCACGGTCGAAACGCGAGCGCCGGCCCCACAGCTCGGGCGCGCGGCAGGCTGGCGGCAACCAGTCTTGCGGGTAGTGACAGACCTCGATGGCGCGGCGCTGGAAGGCGTGGTCGCAAAACAGCAGTTCGCCCAGCGAGCGGCTGCCCAGTTCGTCCATGTGCAGGCCGTCGCCTTGCAGGGCGGCGCGTGACGCCACGCTACGGGCGAACACCCAGGCCTCGCCGTAACCGCGCAGATACACCTCGCGCACCCAGCCTTCGCTGCCTTCGGCCAGATCCAGCGCCGCGCATTCGTCGCTGCGCAAAGTGTCCCAGCCTTCGAACAACGGTGTGACGCTGAAGCCGTCATTCGACAGCCGCGTCAGGCGGCGGGTCAGCGAGCCTTCGTCGAACAACCAGTTCAGGGTCAACGAATCGGGAAGGGACGTCAGTCGGCTTTGAGTCAGCCAGAGCGGGGTCGGGCAGGCATTTGAATGTTGCACAATGAGTCATTATTGGCCGCAAATGAGGCGGCGAGCTTAACATGGCGTGCTGCGAATTTGATGGATCCGGGGCGCCGTTGCGCCGAACAGGCTTGCATCTGCCCGGCACCCTCAGTACAAAACGCCCTGAGCCGGATGGCAGCGCTCCCACCATCGACCGTCCGCGCCGACAAAAGCCTGAATCCTGAGGAAGTACCTGAATGAAAAAGTGGCAATGCATCGTCTGCGGCCTGATCTACAACGAAGCTGACGGTTGGCCGGATGACGGCATCGCGCCGGGCACCCTGTGGCAGGACGTGCCGGAAGACTGGCTGTGCCCGGACTGCGGCGTGGGCAAGTCGGACTTCGAAATGATCGAAATCAACTGAGAAAAACCAAGGAGTAAGGCATGAACGCACCTGTCGTAATCGTCGGCACCGGGCTTGCGGGTTACAACCTGGCCCGGGAGTTTCGCAAACTCGATGGCGAAACCCCGCTGCTGCTGATTACCGCCGATGACGGGCGCTCTTACTCCAAGCCGATGCTCTCCACCGGTTTCGGCAAGAACAAGGACGCCGATGGCCTGAGCATGGCCGAACCCGGCGCCATGGCCGAGCAATTGAAGGCCGAAGTGCGCACCCACACGCGCATCAGCGGCATCGACGCCGGCCACAAGCGCCTGTGGATCGGCGAAGAAGCGGTGTACTACCGCGATCTGATCCTCGCCTGGGGTGCGGAAACCGTGCGAGTGCCGATCGAAGGTGACGGTGCTGATCTGGTGTTCCCGATCAACGATCTCGAAGATTACGCGCGCTTTCGTGCAGCCGCTGCGGGCAAGCGCCGCGTGTTGCTGCTGGGCGCCGGGCTGATCGGCTGTGAATTCGCCAACGACCTGATCCTCGGCGGCTACGAGGTGCAACTGGTGGCGCCGTGCGAGCAAGTGATGCCGATGCTGCTGCACCCGGCCGCTGCGGCCGCCGTGCAGGCCGGGCTGGAAAGCCTGGGCGCGCGTTTTCACCTCGGCCCGGTGCTGACCCGCCTGCAAAAAGTCGCAGACGGGCTGGAAGCGCATCTGTCCGACGGGCAGGTGATTGCCTGCGATGTGGTGGTGTCGGCCATCGGCCTGCGCCCGCGCATCGATCTGGCCGCGGCGGCCGGGATGCAGGTCAATCGCGGTGTCGTAGTCGACCGGTATCTGAAGACGTCCCACGCCAATATTTACGCCTTGGGCGACTGTGCCGAGGTCGATGGGCTGAATTTGTTGTACGTGATGCCCCTCATGAGCTGTGCGCGTGCGCTGGCACAAACCCTGGCCGGCAATCCGACGGCCGTGAGTTACGGCCCGATGCCGATCACGGTGAAAACTCCGGTGTGCCCGTTGGTCGTTTCGCCACCGCCACGGGGCAGCGAAGGCGTCTGGACCGTTGAAGGGCAGGGCGCCGACATCAAGGCCCTGTGCCACAGTGCCGATGGTCAGTTGCTCGGCTATGCACTGACCGGTGCGGCGGTGATGGAAAAACTTGCTCTGAACAAACAGCTTCCGCCCCTGCTGGCGTAAATACCGGTCGTTCTGTCGGAATCACCCCGCTTTTGCCCCTACAAAGGTCGCGGGGAGACTGGCGCCGCCGGTATCCGCGTGCCATCCTCACTCCCGTCTGCCGCAGAGTAGAGCCTGCGGCGCCTTGGGCGCTGTTCCAACGAGAACAGCACGGACATAACAACAAAAAACCGTCAAAGGGGCTTCACTAATGCGTAAACCAGAACTCGCCGCTGCAATCGCTGAAAAAGCGGATCTGACCAAAGAACAGGCCAACCGCGTTCTCAACGCCGTCCTCGAAGAAATCACCGGCGCTCTGCACCGCAAGGACAGCGTCACGCTGGTGGGCTTCGGCACCTTCCTGCAACGCCACCGCGGCGCCCGCACCGGCAAGAACCCGCAAACCGGTGAGCCGGTGAAGATCAAGGCCAGCAACACCGTGGCATTCAAGCCAGGCAAGTCGTTGAAAGACAGCGTCAATCCTTAAATTGCGGCGAACTCCCTGAGTAGCGGGGAGAACTGCAATAAAAAATGGGCACACCGATTGCGGTCGGGTGCCCATTTTTTGTGCCTGCCAATCGGCTTATTGACGCCGGAAGCAGGCCTTGCCGTTGCCGAAATCCACGGCCAGGCAGTTCGGCTCGATTGCCAGTTGCAGATCCTGAAACAGGCCGGACAAATCGCTGTTCGACGCCGGTTTGGTATCGCTTTTCAGCGTCACGGTGTTGTTCTGCACCTGCCAGGTGCCCTTGGCAAAACCGTTAGCGCTGCCATATGCCACGCCTGCGTCAAACGTGCCGTCCTTGCGCAGCAGCAATTCGGCGCCCATTTCCATTGCACCGGTCAGATAGTAATGACCGTCCAGTGGCGGGGTGTCCGCTGACGCTTGAGTTGTTGGCAACCAAATAAGTGCTGCGAAAAATATGGCTTTCAATTCCATGAGGTAAAGCTCCTTGGCGGCTCCGGGCTCGGGAGCCGAATGAGATGCAGGCTTCGGACCGTGGCTCTACAGTCAGCCGGTCTGGTTGACATTGCCGGTCGAAAAGAATTTACCAAGGCAAGCTGGCAACGTGGGAAATAAAACGATGTAAGAATTATCCCTGACATTTGTCAGAGTATTTTCGGCGTGGAAGTGTTGCGTAAGTGGTGGAAATGACTGTTGGATCGCACTTCGATAATTATTGAGTTGGCACTGAAGTACAGCATTCACGAGATGAATAAAGTTTCAGAAAAATGAATTGCCATCAAATTGATGGCACTTTTTTTGTTGAGCGTTGTCGCCGCTGAATTGTTTGTAATTCCAGCGGGTTCTCGGAAAAATCCTACTTCTATTTTTTTCGAGAGTTGTCATGCTGGCCCCCGTGTAATAGGACGGATGTTCGACGCGATTCGCGCAGGCTGGATCGGGCCGCTCTGGATCAAGGGTTCTGAGGGCGCAGGGCAAATGTTCACAATATAAATCGCCATCAGGGATTCCCCTGCCACATATAGGGCGATCTCCTACACGGCCCAATGAACACTTCGTCTTGTTGTTTAACCAGATGCTTGCTAGTGGCCATCATAGTGATTACGATGCGCCCACTTGAAAGAGCACATCTCAATTGGATGAGTCGCTTCACTGCTCTTCGATACTGTCCCGCGCCGCGGCAACTCCAATAGGCGCATGACTGTAATCCTAATTAAAGGCCATGGATGTCCTACTCAAGCAAACTTTCCGCCCATTACCTCGAACTCGCAAAAGTCTCTGTTTCCAAAGAGAATTTCGCGGGTGAAGACGTTCGTTTTTCGAGCGAATTCGAGGCGCTGGAAAGCGAGCTGGCCAAAGCCTCGTCGATGCACGAAAGCGGGCAGATCGACTGGCTGAAAATCCGTGAAAACAGCGAAAATCTGCTGCGTACCCAATCCAAGGATTTACGCGTCGGCGCCTGGCTGACCTGGTCGTTGTACCAGCGTGAATCCTTCCCCGGGCTGCTGGCCGGCCTCGGTCTGCTGCACCATCTGTCGGAAAACCACTGGGCCGACGTTCACCCGCTCAAACCGCGCACCCGTGCCGCCGCCATCGGCTGGCTGGTGCCGCGTCTGGAGCAGGTGCTCACCGAAAACATTGCGATCAAGGAACAGCTGCCGATGTTCCGGCAACTGTCCGAGCATCTGGCCGGCCTCGATGCCGCATGCACCGAGCACCTGGGCGATGACGCACCGCTGCTGCTGCCGCTCTCGCGTCGCCTGAAAACCATGATCCAGCGTGCCGCCGACAATCAGCCGGCCCCCGGTGTGGTGGGTGCAGCAGTGGCGCAGGTCAAGCAGGCCGCGAGCCAGTTGCTGACCCCCGGCGCACCGATCGATAACGAAAAAGATGCCTACAAGGCTTTGCGCGCGCAGCAGGAAAGCGCGCGTCCGTTGTGTGCCTGGTGGCTCAAGCAGAAGGCCACCGACCTGCGCGCCCTGCGCCTGAACCGCACTTTGCTCTGGCTGCCGATCGACGCGGTGCCTGAGCGCAATGCCGAGCAGATCACCGTGCTGCGCGGCCTGCCGGTGGACAAACTCAAGCAGTACCAGGATCGCTTCGATCAGGGCAAATACGCCGACCTGCTGGTGGAACTGGAGGCGAGCCTGGCGAAGGCGCCGTTCTGGTTCGATGGCCAGAGGATGGTCTGGGAATGTCTCCAGAACCTCAACGCCGAGATGGCAATGCGCGAAGTGGAAATCCACTTCGCGCTTTTGGTTCAGCGCCTGCCCGGCATCATCGAATGTCGTTTCCATGACGGCGCGCCGTTTGCCGATCCGTCCACCCGGGCGTGGATCGCCGGCAATGTCATGCCGCACCTGCAGAGCGCCAGCGCGCCGCGCAAGGTCGAAACCGACGACGTCGAAACCCAGCCCGCCTGGGAAAAGGCCCTGCAGGAAGTGCTGCCGCTGCTGCGCAAGGAAGGCCTCAAGCCTGCCGTGCAGACGCTCAAGCAAGGGCTGCAAACGGCTCACGGTGGCCGCGAGCGGTTCTTCTGGCAGTTCGCCCTCGCCCGGCTGTGCTTCATGGCCAAGAAGTACGAACTGGCCAAGAACCAGCTCGAAACCCTCGATCAGACATTACAGGACTCAGGCCTGCACGCCTGGGAGCCCGATCTTGCATTGGAAGTGCTGCACCTGCTGCACAGTTGCTGCGAGCTGTTGCCGCAGAACCATGCAGTGCGTGAACGCAAGGAAGAGATTTATCGCAGGCTGTGCCACCTCGATCTCGAAGTGGTACTCGAATAGGCCCCAGGGCCACAACCGCAAGGAGAAAAGCCATGGCCAAAGAAGGCTCGGTAGCCCCCAAGGAACGCATCAACGTCACCTTCAAACCCGCCACCGGCGGTGCTCAGGAAGAGATTGAACTGCCGCTGAAGCTGCTGGCAATCGGTGACTACACCCACCGCAAGGACGATCGCAAAATCGAAGATCGCAAGCCGATCAGCATCGACAAGATGACCTTCGACGAAGTGTTGGCCAAGCAAGAGCTGGGTCTGACGCTGAGCGTGCCGAACCGTCTGCAGGAAGATGGCGAGGCCGACGAGCTGGCTGTGCAACTGCGCGTCAATTCGATGAAGGACTTCAACCCGGCCAGCCTGGTCGAGCAAGTGCCTGAGCTGAAAAAACTGATGGAACTGCGCGATGCGCTGGTGGCCCTCAAAGGCCCGCTGGGTAACGCACCTGCGTTCCGTAAAGCGATCGAAGGCGTGCTCGCCGACGACGAATCCCGCGGTCGCGTACTCGGTGAGCTGGGCCTGAACGCCGCAGCCCCGGACGCCTGAGACTCCAGCCAAGGAAGCCAACACAATGAGCACTAGCGCAGCACAAGAGAAGAGCGCCGAAAGCGGCGAATACAGCATTCTCGACAGCATCATCGCCGAAACCCGTCTGACCCCGGACGACGAAGCCTACGACATCGCCAAGCGTGGCGTGTCGGCGTTCATCGAAGAACTGCTCAAGCCGCAGAACAACGGTGAGCCGGTCAAGAAGGCCATGGTTGACCGCATGATCGCCGAGATCGATGCCAAGCTCAGCCGTCAGATGGACGAAATCCTGCACCACCCGGACTTCCAGGCACTGGAATCGTCGTGGCGTGGCCTGCAGTTGCTGGTGGACCGCACCAACTTCCGCGAAAACATCAAGATCGAAATCCTCAACGTCTCCAAAGAAGACCTGCTGGACGATTTCGAAGACTCGCCGGAAGTCATGCAGTCGGGCCTGTACAAGCACATCTACACCGCTGAATACGGCCAGTTCGGTGGTCAGCCGGTGGGTGCGATCATCGCCAACTACTTCATGTCCCCAAGCTCGCCGGACGTGAAACTGATGCAGTACGTGGCCAGCGTTTCGTGCATGTCCCACGCGCCGTTCATCGCTGCCGCCGGCCCGAAATTCTTCGGTCTGGAAAGCTTCACCGGCCTGCCGGATCTGAAAGATCTGAAAGACCACTTCGAAGGCCCGCAATTCGCCAAATGGCAGAGCTTCCGTACTTCGGAAGACTCCCGCTACGTCGGCCTGACCGTGCCGCGTTTCCTGCTGCGTAACCCGTACGATCCGGAAGAAAACCCGGTCAAATCGTTCGTGTACAAGGAAACCGTTGCCAACAGCCACGAGCACTACCTGTGGGGCAACACCGCGTTCGCGTTCGGCACCAAGCTGACCGACAGCTTCGCCAAATTCCGCTGGTGCCCGAACATCATCGGTCCACAGAGCGGTGGCGCGGTTGAAGACCTGCCGTTGCACCACTTCGAAAGCATGGGCGAAATCGAAACCAAGATCCCGACCGAGGTTCTGGTCTCCGACCGTCGTGAATACGAACTGGCCGAGGAAGGCTTCATCTCCCTGACCATGCGCAAAGGCTCCGACAACGCGGCGTTCTTCTCCGCGAGTTCGGTGCAGAAGCCGAAGTTCTTCGGCATCAGTGCAGAAGGCAAGGCGGCAGAGCTGAACTACAAGCTCGGCACCCAACTGCCGTACATGATGATCGTCAACCGCCTGGCTCACTACTTGAAAGTGCTGCAGCGCGAGCAACTCGGTTCGTGGAAAGAGCGTACCGACCTCGAGCTGGAACTGAACAAGTGGATCCGCCAGTACGTCGCCGACCAGGAAAACCCGAGCGCCGAAGTCCGTGGCCGTCGTCCGCTGCGCGCTGCGCAAGTGATCGTCAGCGACGTTGAAGGCGAGCCGGGCTGGTACCGCGTGAGCTTGAACGTGCGTCCGCACTTCAAGTACATGGGTGCCGATTTCACCCTGTCGCTGGTTGGCAAGCTGGACAAAGAGTAAGAGCGACTCATGGACGGATACGGCAGCCTGTTCGAGCGCCTCAACGGCGACGCGCAACTACGCAAGGGCAACAGCCTTGAGGCTTGTGCCATGGCGTCAGTGGCTGCCCATCTGGCCAAAATGCTCAGCACCCGGGCCGGCAGCGTGCAAACGCTGGCCGACTACGGGTTGCCCGATCTCAATGACATGCGTCTGAGCCTGCACGACTCCCTGAGTCAGGCCCGTCTGGCCATCGAAAACTTCATCGAAGCCTACGAGCCGCGCCTGAGCAATGTGCGTGTCATTTCCCTGCCGCGTGACCACGACCAGTTGCGGCTGGCCTTCAGCATCGAAGGCCTGCTGGAAGTCGAGGGTTTCAAGCGTCAGGTCAGTTTTTCCGCGCGCCTGGATGGCAGCGGTCAAGTGAAGGTCACCTAAGGAGATTCCCGATGTCTGGCAAACCCGCAGCACGCGTATCCGACCCCACCGCTTGCCCACTTCCTGGCCACGGTACCAACCCGATCGCCGCCGGTTCCGGCGACGTGTTCTTCGACGGCCTCGCGGCCGCCCGCCAAGGCGATGCCTCGGCGTGTGGTGGTGCGTTGGTTGGCGATCTGGCGACTACCGTTTTGATCAATGGCAAACCAGCTGCGACCGTAGGTTCGGTTGGTTCTCACGGCAATAAAGTCACGGCAGGTTCCGGGACGGTGATTATCGGTAATTCGCACTCGCCGGCGCCGTTTGTGCCGCCAATTCCGTTGAACATATTTGGCTTTGATGTACGTGTTCAGTTAATGGACCCAGTATCGGGAGCCCCACTTAAAAATATTGCATACACCGCTACGCTTGAGGATGGTTCGGAAATTCGAGGCGTAACAGACGATACCGGACTATCCAAGTCGCTGGGCTCAAAAGCTCAAGTCCAAAATATACAAATTTCGGCTATACCAAACTGGTTGGTTAGGGGGGAGTGAAATGCCTCAAGCCGTAAAAGTCGCAACTGTAGCGACCACTCCTGCTAAGGATAAGACCCCAGTACAAATTTACTTGGTAAGTGATCATGATTTTGTGATTCCTGTTGTGTTTCCGGACTACAAAATTCATGTGGAGGCTTTGGGTATTAGTCATAAGTTCTCTGACCTAGGCCACGCAGGTGTACTAATTGTCAACGGTAAAACGGGGCTGACGAAGTACGGAGAGTACGGGCGTTATGAAGGAGCAGGTCCACCGGGAATTGTGAGGTTACGCCCTGTTCCTAATGTGACGATCAAAGGCGGAGCGATTACTGAGTCATCACTCAAAAAAACGTTGAGAAGTATGTCTTTAGCTTATGGTCAGTCGAGCAATGTGTCTGGGGTTGTACTCAGGGGGGCCGCTTTTTCTCAGGCCGAAGCGTGGCTTAAAAATAAAGAAAAAGACAACGACAACATGAATAGAGAACCGTACAGCATAAGAAGCCACAACTGCATGACGTTTGTGGCTGATTTAGTTGATAGTCTGGATCTCGGTGCGCCTAAAAGATCCTATTTTGCAGTGATACCAAAAGATTATATGGAGGATTTCCAAGAAACAAAGCCAGATCTGGATTACACATTCAGCAAAGATACGTTGGAGATAAAAGATTGATCTGGTTGAAGCGTTTTCTGATGGCCGTTGGTGCACTGTCTCTGTTGATAGCATTCGGGGTAATGTTTTTTATGGATTTTTCAGAAGATAAGCCGCATGTACTCAGCGAATATCCAAATGCTCATTGGAGAGGTGGTGCTGATGGAGGTCAATACATTGAAGTGACTAAGTCAGAACCTCCATATTATTTCGTTCAAGTCAGGCATGAAAGTGGTGAGTTGTGGGATGAAGGATGGCTCAAGTTTGGAGACGAGAATAGCGAGCCACTCACATCTAACAGTGTAATTGCCTTTTCAGGAGAAGGTGTTATTTATCTTCAGCAACGCAAAGTCCTAAGTTCTGAAAAAGCTAAAGCGAAATAGCTATGAGCAAATATTGAAAGGCATTCTTGGGTATACGTTGGAAGCTGATGAAAATATCTGAAGCAGGTGAAATTCAAGGCTACCTCGCCTTTGTTGCCGACAGCGACCTGTTCGGCTGGCTGGCCCTGTTGAGCTTTTTTTTACTCGCGGCAGCAATTTTTCCCGCTGCTCGGAATTCGCACCTGCACCGTGTGATGACGTTTTCAGTTCTGGTAGCCATTGTTGCTATCCATGGCTTTGGTTCGTGGTATGGGAATTTGAGGCTTGCATGAGTAGCTACGTTCGTCTCGCCCTATGCCTATTAATCCACGCCCTCGGATGCGTGGCTTATGCATTTTTGAATGACGCGGTTGTGCATGCTTACAGGCTTTTTAACGGCGGATTTACCTCCCATGGTGTCGCCATCGGCATTGCGAGTTACGCACTGTTTTACATTTTTCTGGGCGTCAACCTGATCGTTGCGCTGATTCCAAGTCTGGTCGCCAAGCTGGCCATCCTTTTTCTGATGGTGGGCTTCATCCTGCTCTGGATGCTACCCGACAACCCGTTAAGAGCCCTGTTTTACGGCGTAGCTCAAGGCTGCGTCACGTTGCTGGCGATCCTCACCACTCAAGTCATCGAGTTGCGTTGGGCTTTGCGAAACATCGCAGGTCGCATTCAGCCAAGTCAGCCTGCAGGTGCAATCCAATGACCAGGTCGGACATCCAGCGTAATCCGCAGGACAGTTATTCCATGAGTTCCACTACCAGGCAGGTAACCCGTGTCCTTTAACCACTACTACCAAAGCGAACTCACCGCACTGCGCCAACTCGGTCGCCGTTTCGCCGAGCGTAGTCCGGCGTTGGCGCCGTTCCTGGGCCAGGCTGGGCGGGATCCGGATGTGGAGCGGTTGCTGGAAGGCTTTGCGTTCCTCACCGGGCGTCTGAGGCAGAAGCTCGACGACGAGCTGCCGGAGCTCAGTCACTCGCTGATGCAACTGCTGTGGCCGAATTACATGCGCCCGCTGCCGGCGTTCAGCATTCTGCAGTTCGATCCGCTGAAGCGGTCGGGCCCGGCGCTGGTGGTCGAGCGCGATACGCCGATCGAAAGCAAACCGATCGAAGACGTGCGTTGCCGCTTCCGCACCTGCTACCCGACCGAAGTCTTGCCGCTGGATCTGGCAGCGCTGAACTATTCGGTAAAGGGCGACGGTTCGCTGCTCAGTCTGCGTTTGGAAATGAGCGCCGACGGCCACCTCGGTGAGCTGGAACTGAGCAAACTGCGCCTGCATTTTGCCGGCGAGCGCTACATCAGCCAGATGCTCTACCTGAGTCTGCTGCGCAACCTGGAAGGCATCGAGCTGATCCCGCTCGACGGCGCCGGCAAGCCAATCGATGGCGTGGCCGGCAAGCCGATGGCGTTCAAGATTCCGGGTGACCGGGTCAAGCCAGTGGGCTTTGCCGAAGAAGAAGCGTTGATCCCGTATCCGCTGAACACCTTCCGTGGCTATCGCTATCTGCAGGAATACTTCGCCTTCCAGGACAAGTTCCTGTTCGTCGACGTCAACGGTCTGGACATCCTCAAGGCGCTGCCGGAAGACACGCTCAAGCAGATGCGCGGCCTGGAATTGCGTTTTGATATCCGCAAAAGCGGGATCATGCGCATGCGGCCGACCCTGGATAACGTGAAGCTGTTCTGCACGCCGATTGCCAACCTGTTCGCCCACGACGCGCTGCCGATCCGCCTCGATGGCAAACAGGATGAATACCTGCTGCTGCCGGCGGAATACGATCTGGAAAACTGCGGCGTGTTCTCGGTGGAAACCGTGACTGGCTGGAAGCCCGGCGGCCTCGGTTATCAGGAGTACGTGCCGTTCGAATCCTTCGAGCATGACCCGAGTTTCGACGTGCCCAACAGCCGTCCGCATTACAGCATCCGCCAGCGTTCGTCGTTGCTGCATGACGGCCTCGACACCTACCTGAGCTTCGGCATCCGCCACACCGAAGCCCACGAAACCCTGTCGATCGAGCTGATCTGCACCAACCAGAACCTGCCGCGCAAGCTCAAGCTCGGCGACATCTGCATGGCCTGTGAAGAGACCCCGGAGTTCCTCAGTTTCCGCAACATCACCCCGGCCACGTCGAGCTTTGCGCCGCCGCTGAACCGTGACTTCCTGTGGAAGCTGATCAGCAACATGTCGCTCAACTATCTGTCGCTGGCCGACGTCAACGCGTTGAAGGTGATTCTCGAAACCTACGACCTGCCGCGCTACTACGACCAGCACGCGGAGAAGGTCAGCAAACGCCTGCTCGGCGGCCTCAAGCACATCAAGCACCACCACGTCGACCGGCTGCACCGTGGCTTGCCGGTGCGCGGTCTGCGCACCGAACTGACCATCGACCCGGAAGGGTATATCGGCGAAGGCGACCTGTTCGTTTTCGCCTCGGTTCTTAACGAGTTTTTCGCGCTTTACGCCAGTCTCAATTCGTACCACGAGCTGCGGGTAAAAAGCACACAGGGAGAGGTGTACCAATGGACACCACGTATGGGCCTGCAGCCCCTGCTTTAAGCGGGCTGACCAAGGTAATACGCGAGTACTCGCTGTTTCAGGCCGTGCTGCTGGTGATCGACCGGCTGCGCGAGGCGCACCCGTACCTGAGCGAAGACGATCTGTACGATCAAGTGGAGTTCCAGGCCAACCCGAGCCTGGGCTTTCCGCGCAGCGACGTCGATCGCGTGGAGTTTTTCGAAGAGCACGGGCAGATGCGCGCACGCATGCGTTTCAACCTGATCGGGCTGGTCGGCTCCGGTTCGCCGCTGCCGGCGTTTTACGGCGAGCAGGCTCTGGGCGACAGCGAGGACGGCAACCCGACGCGCAACTTCCTCGACCTGTTCCACCATCGCCTGCAACGGCTGATGCTGCCGATCTGGCGCAAGTATCGCTATCGCGCCAGCTTCCAGAGTGGCGCGATCGACCCGTTCTCGTCGCAGCTGTTCGCCCTGATCGGTCTGGGTGGCGACGAGATCCGCAAGGCCAAGGAACTGAACTGGAAACGCCTGCTGCCGTACCTCGGTTTGCTCAGCTTGCGTGCGCACTCGGCGGCGCTGATCGAAGCCGTGCTGCGTTATTACTTCAAGCACGAAGACCTGGTCATCGAGCAGTGCATCGAGCGTCGCGTGGAGATCCTCGACGAGCAGCGCAACCGCCTCGGTCGCGCCAACAGCCTGCTCGGTGAAGACCTGGTGCTGGGCGAGCAGGTGCGCGACCGCAGCGGCAAATTCCGCATTCACATCACCGAACTCGACTGGGAGCGATTCCACGAATTCCTGCCGATCGGTTTCGGTTACCAGCCGCTGTGCGCGCTGGTGCGGTTCACCTTGCGTGACCCGCTCGATTACGACATTCGCCTGGTGCTGCGCCCGGAAGAAATCCGCGAACTGCGCATTGGTGAGAAGAACGACTGTCGCCTGGGGTGGACCAGTTGGTTGGGCTGCGAAAAAGCAGACGGCGTGGTCACCCTGGGCAGCAAAATTCATTAAGGACGTGAGCCATGATCAACGTAGACCTGCAACAACTCATCCAGGCGCTGGACGCCGAAACCCGTCGCGATCTGGAGCGTTCGGCCGAACGTTGCGTGGCCCGTGGCGGCAGCAAGATCCTCGTCGAAGACCTGTTGCTGGGTCTGCTGGAGCGTCCGAACGGCTTGCTGTCGCGCGCGCTGCAGGATGCGGATGTCGACGCGGGTGAGCTGAGCGCCGCACTGCAATCTCGCGTTGAACACAGCGCCTCGCGCAACCCGGTGTTCGCCCCGGAACTGGTGCAATGGCTGCAAGACGCGCTGCTGGTGGCGAACCTCGAACTGGGCCAGACCCAGGTCGAAGACGCTGCGCTGATCCTCGCGCTGCTGCGCAACCCGATGCGCTACGCCGGCAGCCGTTACCAGCCGCTGCTCGCCAAGCTGAACATCGATCGCCTGAAGGAATTCGCCCTGTCGCAACAGGAGCAACCGGCGGCCAACGGCAAGCCGGCGGCGCAGGGCGAATCGCTGTTGCAGCGCTTCACCCACAACCTGACCCAGCAGGCGCGCGAGGGCAAACTCGACCCGGTGCTGTGCCGCGATGGCGCGATTCGGCAGATGGTCGACATCCTCGCCCGTCGCCGCAAGAACAACCCGATCGTGGTCGGTGAGGCCGGTGTCGGTAAGACCGCCATCGTCGAAGGCCTGGCCTCGCGCATCGCTGCCGGTGAAGTGCCGCAGGTGCTCAAGGGCGTCGAGCTGCTGTCGCTGGACATGGGCCTGCTGCAGGCTGGCGCCAGCGTCAAAGGTGAATTCGAGCGTCGCCTCAAAGGCGTGATCGACGAAGTCAAAGCCTCGCCGAAACCGATCATTCTGTTCATCGACGAAGCCCACACCCTGATCGGCGCGGGCGGCAACGCCGGCGGTTCCGACGCGGCCAACCTGCTGAAACCGGCGCTGGCTCGCGGAGAACTGCGCACCATCGCCGCCACCACCTGGGCCGAGTACAAGAAATACTTCGAGAAGGACCCGGCGCTGGCCCGTCGTTTCCAGCCGGTGCAGTTGCATGAGCCGACTGTCAGCGAAGCGGTGACCATTCTCCGTGGGCTGGCGCAGGTCTACGAGAAGAGCCACGGCATCTACCTGCGGGATGACGCGGTGGTCTCGGCGGCGGAATTGTCCGCGCGCTATCTGGCCGGTCGCCAGCTGCCGGACAAAGCCGTCGACGTGCTCGACACCGCGTGCGCTCGGGTGCGCATCAGCCTCGCCGCTGCCCCGGAAAGCCTCGAACGCCTGCGTGGCGAACTGGCCGAAGGTGGCCGTCAACGTCAGGCTCTGCGCCGCGATGCCGAAGCCGGTCTGCTGATCGACCACGAAGCGCTGGATGCACTGGAAGCGCGACTGGACGAAGCCGAAAGCGAAATGGTTGCGCTGGAAAGCCTGTGGACCGAACAGAAACAACTTGCCGAGCGCCTGCTGGAACTGCGTCAGCAACTGGCCAAGGCCCGCGAAGCTGCCGCTGTCGAGCCGACTGTCAGCGTTGAAGAAGACGCCGAAGGCACCGTGATCGAAACCATCGCCGCCGAGGTCGAGGAAGGCCAGAGCGTCGAAGCGCTGGAAGCCGAACTGCACCAGACCCACAGCGCCCTGACCGCTGCGCAGGTCAAAGAGCGTCTGGTCAGCTTCGAAGTCTGCCCGCGTCTGGTGGCCGAAGTGATCAGCGCCTGGACCGGTGTGCCGCTGGCGCAACTGGCCCGCGAGCACAACGCCAAGGTCGCGAGTTTCGCCACTGACTTGCGCACGCGCATCCGTGGTCAGGAACAAGCCGTGCACGCGCTGGATCGCTCGATGCGCGCCACTGCCGCCGGCCTGAACAAACCGGATGCACCGGTCGGTGTGTTCCTGCTGGTCGGCCCGAGCGGCGTCGGCAAGACCGAAACCGCGCTGGCCCTGGCTGACCTGCTGTACGGCGGCGACCGTTTCATCACCACCATCAACATGTCCGAATTCCAGGAGAAGCACACCGTATCGCGTCTGATCGGTGCGCCACCGGGCTACGTCGGTTACGGCGAGGGCGGCATGCTCACCGAAGCGGTGCGCCAGAAGCCGTACTCGGTGGTGCTGCTCGATGAAGTCGAGAAGGCCGATCCGGACGTACTCAACCTGTTCTACCAAATCTTCGACAAGGGCGTGGCCAACGACGGCGAAGGTCGCGAGATCGACTTCCGCAACACCTTGATCCTGATGACCTCGAACCTCGGTAGCGACAAGATCAGCGACCTCTGCGAAGACGGCGCCCGCCCGACCGCCGAGCTGCTCGAAGAGACCATTCGCCCGGTGCTGAGCAAACACTTCAAACCTGCGCTGCTGGCGCGGATGAAAGTGGTGCCGTACTACCCGGTCGGCGGTCCGGTGTTGCGCGAGCTGATCGAGATCAAACTCGGTCGTCTCGGCGAGCGCCTGAACCGCCGTCAGCTGGATTTCAGCTGGTGCCAGAACCTCGTCGATCATCTGTCCGAGCGCTGCACGCAAAGCGAAAGCGGCGCGCGCCTGATCGACCATCTGCTCGATCAGCATGTGCTGCCGTTGGTAGCCGACCGCTTGCTCGATGCGATGGCCACCGGTGAAAGCCTCAAGCGTGTGCATGCCACGCTCGACGGCAACGCCAGCGTGACGTGCGAGTTCGCCTGAGGTGGGTGTGATGTTCACTGAAGTGCCGCAGCCACTGGTCTATGCCGAAGCCTTGCTGGCGCAGTTCGCCAGCCTGTCGCGCGCGGCGGACGGTGCTGCGCTGCTGGGTGACTTCGTGCGCGGGTTGGCCGAACTGAGCGGGTGCGAATTGACCCAGCTGTACCTGCTCGACGCCACCCACACCTGCCTGGGGATGAACGCCGAATGCCTCGACGGCGCGCTGCAACCGCGCGCCGCCACCAGCCTGCCGGCGGACTACAACGGTGAGCAGCTGCTGCAGTTTGCCCTGTGCCAGAACCGCGTGGTCTGCCTCGATGATCTGGGCGCCAGCCTGCACGAAACCAGTTTCCTGCCGGCCACCGCTGGCGCCTGGCAATCGCTGCTGTGCGTGCCGCTGGTCAATCAGCAGAAGGCGGTTGAAGGCCTGCTGCTGTGCGCCAGTCGTCGTCACGTCGACCTGCAGGGTTTTGCCGATTCACTCGGCCAGCTCGGCTCGTTCGTCCTTGGTCAGTTGCACTTGCTGCAGCGTCTGCGCCAGCCGCCGGCCGAATCGGCCACGGTGGCGCGCAGTGTGCCGAGCATCAACGGCTATGGCCTGATCGGCAAAAGCGCCGCCATGCGCCAGACCCATTCGTTGATCAGCAAAGTCCTGCACAGCCCGTACACCGTGCTGCTGCGCGGCGAGACCGGCACCGGCAAGGAAGTCGTGGCCCGGGCGATTCACGATTGCGGCCCGCGCCGCTCTCAGGCGTTCATCGTGCAGAACTGCGCGGCCGTCCCGGAAAACCTGCTGGAAAGCGAGCTGTTCGGCTATCGCAAAGGCGCTTTCACCGGTGCCGATCGCGACCGCGCGGGGCTGTTCGATGCGGCCAACGGTGGCACGCTGTTGCTCGACGAGATCGGCGACATGCCGCTGTCGCTGCAAGCGAAGATTCTACGGGTGTTGCAGGAGGGCGAGATTCGTCCACTGGGTTCCAACGACACGCACAAAATCGATGTGCGCATCATCGCCGCGACCCACCGCGATCTGTCGACGCTGGTCAGCGAAGGCAAATTCCGCGAGGACCTGTATTACCGACTGGCGCAGTTTCCGATCGAGTTGCCGGCACTGCGTCAGCGCGAAGGCGACATCCTCGAACTGGCTCAGCACTTCGCCGAGAAGACCTGCGCGTATTTACAGCGCGACCCGGTGCGCTGGTCGAGCGCGGCGCTGGAGCACCTGTCCGGTTACACCTTCCCCGGCAACGTGCGCGAACTCAAGGCACTGGTCGAACGCGCGGTGCTGTTGTGCGAGGGCGGCGAGTTGCTCGCCGAGCATTTCTCCCTGCGCATGGAGCCGATGCCCGAAGACCACAGCGGCCTGAATCTGCGCGAACGCCTGGAAAAGGTCGAACGCACGCTGTTGCTTGATTGCCTGCGCAAGAACGACGGCAACCAGACCCTCGCCGCCCGCGAACTGGGCCTGCCGCGCCGCACCCTGCTGTACCGCCTCGGGCGCCTGAATATCAATTTGGGTGACTTCGATGGTTGATCTGAACCTGGCTCTTGCCGTTTGCACAACTCCTGTCTTGAAGGGCTTCTCTGTGGCGAGGGGATTTATCCCCGATCGGCCGCGCAGCAGCCGTAATCCAGCAAACGCGGTTCTCCTGAAAGAACCGGTAATCAGGTTTTGGGGCTGCTTCGCAGCCCATCGGGGACAAGTCCCCTCGCCACAAATTGCTCACTTGCCACAGGAGGTGCGTACGCCTCGGTGGTCTGGCTCAAGGCCCCGATGTAGAGCCTTCGAGACCACTCAAAGAATTAATTTCAGCGCCGCCCGCAAGGGTCGGCGCTTTGTGCTTTGTCTACCCCTGGAGACCCTCTGATGTCTGTTCGTCACTGGCACGCTGTCCTGCTGACCCTCGTCGTTCTATGCGGCCTTGGCGGCTGTAGCGGCAATTACAAATTCAACGACAACGACTATCGCCCGTTGGGTGATCCGCAAGCGGTCAATCGCGGCAAGTGACCGCAAGGAGCATCAAACATGGAACTGGTTTTCGAAATGCTGAACACCAAGCAGTTCGTGCCCACCGAGTTGTGCCAGAAGACCTTCAAACAGGCTGGCGGCGTGATCGGGCGGGGCGAGGACTGCGACTGGATCATTCCTGACCGCAAGCGTCACCTGTCCAATCACCACGCGATTGTCAGCTACCGCGAAGGCACGTTTTTCCTCACCGACACCAGCAGCAACGGCGTCCAGGACGGCGGCAGCGGCGCACGCCTGCACAAGGGCGAACCGGTGCGCATCGAGCACGGCAGCACCTACGTGCTCGGTGACTTCGAGATTCGTGCGCGGCTGGTGCGTGACCCGGCGACCTTCGACGGTGAAGTCGGCCGTCCGCGTGCCGCCGGCAGCATCATTCCGGACGACGCCTTCCTCGACCTCGATCCGTTGAACGCGATCGAACAGCAAGAGCGCGTCTATTCGGAAATCGACGAACTGTTGGCCCCGACCGCCAAGCCCGAGGACTCCCGTCAGCGTGCCGACTATGCGCGCATCGACATGGAAAGCCTGATGGTGCCCGAGCTGATCGCCCCGGTTGAACCCGAGCCAGCTCCGGCCCCGAAAGCCGTCGAGCGTCAGAGCGAAGGGTTCTGGGAGCATTTCGGCGCGGCGCTGGGCGTGGATGTCAAAGGCCTGGATCACGACGCCCGCGAAGCCTTGGCGCTGAACGCCGCGCGTCTGCTGCGCCAGAGCATCGGCGGTTTGCAGCAGAGCCTGCGCACTCGTTCGGAGCTGAAAAATGAACTGCGTCTGGCCCAGACCACCGTGCAAGGCACCAACAAGAACCCGCTGAAATTCGCCGTCGATCCGAGCGAAGCGCTGCAGATTCTGTTGCAGCCGCACAAGCCCGGGCACTTGCCGGCCGAGCAGGCGATCTCCCGTGCATTCCGCGATCTGCAAGCGCATCAGGTCGCGCTGCTCACCGCCAGCCGCGCCGCCGTGCGCGGCACCCTGGAGCACTTCTCGCCAGAGCAGTTGACCCTGCGTTTCGAGCGCGACAACAAGCCGTTGATCGCCACCTCGGGCGGACGCTGGAGAGCGTTCGGCCGTTACCACCAGGCCCTGCGTCAGGACGATGACTGGAGCGAGCGTCTGCTGGCCCGCGATTTCGCCCAGGCCTACGAAGAACAGATCCGCCTGATCTCCACCCTCCACACCGACCACCAAGGATGATGCGCATGTCTCGCCGCTCGACCGCTTTTTTCAAGACGCTGACTGCGCTCACCGTGCTGGTGCTGCTCGCCGGTTGCTCGTCGCTGTCGCCGTACTCGAAAGTGACCAAGATCAATCTGAAGCTGACCGGCAGCGATCAGCTCAACCCGGACCTCAACGGCCGTCCTTCGCCGATCGTCGTGCGCCTGTTCGAACTCAAGCACCCGGTGACTTTCGAGAACGCTGATTTCTTCAGCCTCTACGAGCGCGCCAAGGAATCCCTCAACCCGGATCTGGTGGCCAGCGAAGAACTCGAACTGCGCCCGGGTGAAACCGTGGAAATGAAACTCAGCGTGGAGGAGGGCAGCCGCTACGTCGGCGTTCTCGCCGCCTACCGCGATCTGCCGGAAACCAAGTGGCGCTACACCGTTCAGGTCACCCCGCTGGAGCTGACCGAGGCCGATCTGACCCTCGATCAGGCCGGTATCCGCAACACCCATGAAGCGCTCGCCAAGGCGGATGACTGAACATGAATACCCATAAAGTCATTTGGCAGGAAGGCATGTTGCTGCGGCCGCAGCACTTCCAGCACAACGATCGCTATTACGATCACCAGATGAAAACCCGCACCCAGTTGCTGGGTGGCTACACCTGGGGTTTCCTCAATCTGGAGATCGACCTGCAGTTCCTCAACATGGGCAAACTGGTGATCAGTGCCGCCTCGGGGATCCTGCCGGACGGCAGCCTGTTCGAACTCGGCGGCAACACCGAGCCGCTGGCGCTGGACGTGCCGCCGAACACCGGTAACACGCCGATTTACCTGGCGCTGCCGTTGGTCACCGGTAACCACATCGAAGCGCGCCGCCCGGAGCAGTCCGACGTGCTCGCACGTTACACCGCGTACGACGCCGAAGTGGCCGACTCCAACGCCGGCGATGATTCCGCCAGCCAGGTCAGCTGTGGCCGCCCGGACTTCAAACTGTTGCTCGGCGAGCAGCAGAGCGATCAGGCCTACGTGAAGCTGAAGATCTGCGACGTGCTCGACACCACGCCGGACGGCGTGATCAGCCTCGATCCGGATTTCGTGCCGACCTACATCCAGGCTCATGCTTCCAGCTATCTGCTGTCGTGCCTCAAAGAAGTCATCAGCATGCTCAACCACCGGGGCGACACGATTGCCGAGCGGATCCGCTCCAACGGCAAGGTCGGTGGCGCGGAAGTCGGTGACTTCATGATGCTGCAACTGATCAACCGTACCGAACTGCTGCTGCGCCACTACCTCGGTCTGGAGCAGGTGCACCCGGAAGAGTTGTACCGCACGCTGCTGACCATGCTCGGTGATCTGGCGACCTTCTCCAGCGACAGCAAGCGCCCGCGTCTGGACAGCCGCTATTCCCACGCCGATCAGGGCGCGAGCTTCCGCAAACTGATGGAAGCGATTCGTCAGGTGCTGTCGATGGTGCTGGAACAGCACGCCATCGAGTTGATCCTGCAAGCGCGTCAGTACGGCATCATCGTGTCGCCGTTGCACGACCACAAACTGCTCGGCTCGGCATCGTTCGTGCTGGCGGCAAGTGCCAACTGCGACTCCGAAGAACTGCGCCACCGCTTGCCGGCGCACCTCAAGGTCGGCCCGGTGGAGCGTATCCGCCAACTGGTCAACCTGCACTTGCCGGGGATCAAGGTCAAACCGTTGCCGGTGGCCCCGCGGCAGATCGCGTTCCACTCGAACAAAACCTACTTCATCCTCGAACTCAGTTCCGAAGACCTGGCGCAACTCGAGCGCTCCGGCGGCTTCGCGTTCCACGTGTCCGGCGAATTCGCCGAGCTTGAACTGAAATTCTGGGCCATCAGGAACTGACCGACATGATCAAGGAAACGGATTACAACCAGGACGACAAAACCGTCCTGCTCGATCGTCAGGGCCACGGACCGGCAGCCAGTCCGCTGACCGACTTCGCCGCGCCGCCGCGCTTCGAGCAACTGGAAGAACGGATGATCTACGCCGCGCGCCTGCGCCCGGCGGAGGCGTTCAACATCAGCCTGAATTCGCTGGTGGCGGCGTCGTCCGAACTGCTCTCGGAAGTGGTGCGCCTCAAGCACAGCGAAACCCGCGAAGACCTCTACGCGCTCAACGAGCGCCTGACCGCCGGGCTCAAGCTGTTTGAAGTGCGCGCGTTGCACAACGGCGCCGAAAGCAGCCAGGTGATGGCTGCGCGTTACGTGCTCTGCACCGTGGTCGACGAAGCTGTGGTGACCACGCCGTGGGGCAACGAAAGCGAGTGGTCGCAGATGAGCCTGCTCAGCAGCTTCCATAACGAGACGTTCGGTGGCGAGAAGTTCTTCCAGCTGCTCGATCGGCTGTCGAAGAACCCGGTCAAACACCTGCCGATGCTCGAGCTGATGTACCTGTGCCTGTCCCTTGGTTTCGAGGGCAAGTACCGCGTGCAGGCCCGTGGCATGCTTGAGCTTGAAGGCATCCGCGACGCCCTGTACCGGCAGATCCGTCAGTTGCGTGGCGACGTGCCGCGCGAGTTGTCGCCGCACTGGGAAGGCCTCAACGACCAGCGCCGCAACCTGGTGCGCATCGTGCCGGCGTGGATGGTGGTGCTGTTCACGCTGGTCTGCCTGGTGGTGATGTATTCGGGCTTCGCCTGGGTCCTGGGCGAGCAGCGCGACACCGTTCTGCAACCTTATCAGCCGCTTGATCCGGCCGCGGTGCAACCGCAGTCGCAGCCGTAAACAGGGACGTGTGATGAAAAAGTTTTTCAAGAAAGTCGGCGCCTTCCTGCGCCAGACCTGGGTCTGGACCCTGCTGCTGGTGCTGTTCGTGGCACTGCTGGTGTGGTTCGTCGGCCCATTGTTGGCGGTGGATGACTACAAGTTCTGGGAGAGCGCGACCTCGCGTCTGCTGACCATCGCCGTGCTGTTCCTGATCTGGGGCCTGACCATGGTCTTCGTCAGCTGGCGCGCGGGCATCCGCAAGAAAGCCGTCGAAGAAACCGAAGACGGTCAGGATCGCATCCGTCGTGACGAGCTGATCGAAGAAGAGCAGAAAGAGTTGAAGGCGCGCTTCAAGGACGCGCTGAAAACCCTGAAGACTTCGAGCCTGTATCGCGGCCGCAGCGAACGCTGGCGCAACGATTTGCCGTGGTACCTGCTGATCGGTCCGCAGGCCTCCGGCAAGACCAGCCTGCTGGACTTCTCCGGGCTGGAATTCCCGATCAACAAGATCGACCGCAAGCTGACCCGCGACACCCTCGGCACCCGTCATTGCGACTGGTACTTCGCCGATCACGGTGTGCTGATCGACACAGCCGGGCGCTACACCACCCAGCCGGACGCGGAAGTCGACGGCAGTGCCTGGACCACCTTGCTCGAACTGCTGCGCAAGCGTCGTCGCGGGCGTCCGTTGAACGGTGTGCTGGTGACCATTCCGGTGGAATCGCTGATCGGTGGCAGCGAGCAGGACATCGACACCCTGGCGCGCCAGGTGCGCGGCCGTCTGCAAGACGTCTATCAGAAACTGCACGTCGATGTGCCGGTGTATCTGGTGCTGAGCAAGGCGGACAAGCTGCTCGGTTTCGACGAGTTCTTCGATCAACTGACCCGCGAAGAAAGCGATCAGGTGCTGGGTACCAGTTTCCGCAAGGATCAGGTCGGCACCGACGTCGCGGTACTGCGCGGCGAGTTCGAAGAACTGCTGCGGCGCCTGAACAATCAGGTGATCATGCGCATGCACTCCGAGCGCGATACCCAGCGCCGTGGCCGCATCCTCGACTTCCCGCATCAACTGGGGCAGATCGGCGAGCGCCTGTGCCTGTTCGTCGACATGGCGTTCACTGGCAACCGCTACCAGCGCGCGTCGCTGCTGCGGGGTTTCTACCTGACCAGTGCTCCGCACCTGACGCAGGAAATGGACGCAACCACCGCCGGCATCGGCGCCAACCTCGGCATGAATGCCGGCGTGCTGCCGACCCTGCGCAGTGGCCGTTCGCGCTTCATCCATCATCTGTTCAGTCGGGTGATTTTCCCCGAGTCGGATCTGGCCGGCCTCGACAAACGCGAGCGCAGCCGCATCCATTGGGGTCAGCGTGCGTTGTACGTTGGCGCACTGGCGGCATTGGCGCTGTTCGGCATGCTCTGGGCCGGTGGTTTCTCGGCCAACTATGAGCGTCTGGAAAACCTGCGCACGCTGGCGCAGAACTGGACTCAGCAGCGTTCGGCGCTGACCCCGCGTGATGACGCGATGGGCGTGTTGAAAACCCTCGACACCAGCTACGCCGCGACTCAGGTGTTCCCGAAGAAGGGCGACGTCTCGTACCACGAGCGTGGCGGTCTGTATCAGGGCGAAGACGTCAATCCGGTGGTCAAGCAAGCCTACGAACATGAGCTCGAAGCGCAATTGCTGCCACGGGTCGCGACGATGCTCGAAGGGCAGATCCGCGCCAACATGAAGGACCGCGACAAGCTGCTCAACAGCCTGCGTGCGTACCTGATGCTGAACATGAAAGACCGTCGTGACGCGGTGTGGCTCAAGGACTGGGTCGCCACTGACTGGTCGCAGCGCTACACCGGCAACACCGCGGTGCAGAATGGTCTGAACACCCACCTCGAACGCCTGTTGAAGCAGCCGTTCATCTACCCGCTGAACGATCAACTGGTGACTCAGGCACGTCAGGTGCTGCGCGCCGAATCGCTGGCCACCGTGGTCTACCGCATGCTCCGCGAGCAAGCGCGCAACCTGCCGGAATACCGTTTCAGCCAACACCTCGGCCCGCAGGGCTCGCTGTTCATCGGCACCGAATACGTGATCCCGGGCTTCTACACCCAGCAGGGTTACCAGCAGTACTTCTCGGTGCAGGGTTCGGCGCTGGTCACCGACATCCTGCGTGACAACTGGGTGCTGGGCGAAGGCGCGGGCATCAGCGACATGGACTTGCGTCGCCTGATGGTCGAGCTGGAGCAGCTGTATTTCCGTGACTACGCCAACTACTGGAGCGAAGCCGTCGGCCAGGTAGCCTTGCCGCCGATCAGCGACGCCGGTGAAGGCGCCGAGCAACTGGCGGGCCTGACTTCGGCCAACTCGCCGGTGCTGGCATTGCTCACGGAAGTGCGCGAAAACACGCGCTTCCCGGCTGCTGCCGATCCGGTGGATGAAGCTGGTGATGCCGCCGATGCACTGGCAGGGCAGAAGGGCAAACTGGGCAAGGTCGGCAAACTCGCGTCTGCCGTGGCGGACAAGGCTTCGGCGATGGCCGTGGCGAAAAGCCTGCCGGACACCGCGAAGAAGTCGCTGCAACGCCGCTTCGAGCCGCTGCACCGTTTGCTCGATGACAACAACGGCCCGGCCGCAGACCTGACCCCGGCCATCAGCGCGCTCAACGACCTGCAACTGCAACTGTCCGGTCTGGCCCGTTCCAGCACGCCGGAACAAGCCGCGTTCGAAATGGCGAAAACCCGCATGAGCGGCCAGCGTGATGCGCTGACCAACCTGCGTGCGGCCTCGGGTCGCCTGCCGCGTCCGCTGAGCGTGTGGTTCAACGTGCTGGCCGAAGACTCGTGGCGCCTGGTGCTTAACGACGCTTACCAATACCTGAACGGCCGTTATCAGAACGAGCTGTACAGCGTGTATGGCAAAACCATCAGCAAGCGTTATCCGTTCAGCGCCAGCAGCACCAGCGACGTGGCGATCAGCGACTTCCGCGAGTTCTTCCGCGCTCAAGGCACCGTCGATCGCTTCTTCGACAGCTACATGCGTCCGTTCGTCAGCGGTGATCCGGGCAACTACCGGATGCGCAGCGTCGACGGTCACAGCCTGCCGGTGTCGAAGATGTACCTCGACCAGATGGCGGCGGCGCTGACGATTCGCCAGAGCTTCTTCTCGATCAACCCGGCCGAGCCGACCGTGCAGTTCAAACTGGAACCGTACACCCTCGATCCGGCGGTGAGCCGTTCCGAGTTCAAGTTCGGCGACAAGACCATGGAGTACCGCCACGGTCCGATCCTGCCAATGACGTTCAAGTGGCCGACCGATGCTGAAGACGGTCGCACCAGCCTGGTGATGGACAAGATGGCCGGGCGTCCGATCGGTATCGAGAAGAACTCCGGCCCATGGTCGCTGTTCCGTTTGTTCGATTTGATGCAGACCGAGTACCTGACCGGTCGCGACGTGCTGGTGCTGAAAGCCGACGTGGGTGGCCTGCGCGCCAACTACCTGCTGACCAGCCAGCGCACGCCGAACCCGTTCGACATGGGCGTGCTGCGCACCTTCCGTATGCCGGTGCAGCTCTGATGCTGGTGGCCAGTCCCTGGCGCAGCGCGGCGCGTACCGACCCGGGCAAGGTGCGGGCGCGCAACGAAGATGCCTTCCTCGACTCGCCACAGCAGGGGCTGTGGGTGGTCGCGGACGGCATGGGCGGTCATCAGGGTGGCGACATCGCCAGCCAGTTGATCGTCGCCAGCCTGGCTGAACTGCCGCAGCACGAGGACTTCGACGAACGCCTCAAAGCCATCCGCCAGTGCCTGCACTGGTTGAATCGGCGTTTGGGGCAGGAGTTGACGGTCACCGCCGGACGCCATGACAGCATCATGGGCAGCACCGTTGTGGCGCTGCTGGTGGAAGGCAATCGCGCGGCCTGCATCTGGGCCGGCGACAGCCGTTGTTACATGTGGCGCGGGCAGCGGCTGTATCAGCTGTCCAAAGACCATTCGCTGCAACAGCAACTGATCGACGAGCAACAGATGAGCGTCGAACAGGCGGCAGCGCACCCGGCGGCTCAGGCCTTGACCCGAGCCGTCGGCGCCGCCGAACAGTTGACCCTGGATGTCCTCGAACTCGAGGTCTATCCGGGCGATGCGTTTTTGCTGTGCAGCGATGGTTTGTATCAGGGCCTGAGCAGCGATGCCCTCGGCAACGCCCTTAGCCTCAGCGCGCCGCACGTGGCGCTGGAACGTCTGTTCGACGGCGCCCTGCGTGGCGCCGCCCGGGACAACCTGACTGCCGTGGTGATCCGCCAATGACTGAAATCGAATCCTCAGTCGATGACTTGCTGATGAGCGAAGAGCAGGCCAGCAACCTGACCTACTTCGCCTTCGCCAAGGCAAACAACGCCGAGCCGCTGCTGGCGCCGACCAAGGCCAGCATCGGTGCATTGCCGGACGTACTCGCCGGCCGCTACCACCTCGAGCGTCTGCTCGGGGCGGGCGGCATGGGCGCGGTCTATCGGGCACGGGATCTGCTGCACGAACAGTTCGGCGATCCCGACCCTTACATTGCGCTGAAAATCCTCAGCGAAGAATTTGCCGAATCGCCGGACGCCAGTGCCTTGCTTTACAGCGAGTTCGCCCTGACCCGACGCCTGCGCCACGACAACGTCGTGCGTGCGCACACTTTTGAAGTCGACACCGACTGCCAGCGGGCCTTCATCACCATGGAATACATGCGTGGCCTGACCCTGGACAAATTGCTCTGCGAGCGGCCCCTCGGCCTGCCGTGGAAAGAAACGCGCGACATCGCGCTGCCGCTGCTCGATACGCTGGCCTACGCCCACCGTCGCGGCGTGCTGCACGGTGACATGAAACCGAGCAACGTCATGCTCAGCGAAGACGGCCTGCGCCTGTTCGACTTCGGTCTCGGTCAGGCAGACGAGGGCGTGTTGCCCGGCCTGCCGCACCTGAGCCGCGAGCGTTTCAACGCCTGGACGCCGGGCTACGCCGCCCCCGAACTGCTTGAGGGCCAACCGTTGTCGGCCAGCGCGGACGTGTACGGCGTGGCCTGCGTGATCTATGAACTGGCGAGCGGCAAACACCCGTTCCGCCGCTTGCCCTCGACCCAGGCCCGCGACGAGCACCTGGAGCGCGAGCTGCAAGCCCCGGCGAACTTACCGAAACACGGCTGGCCAGCGCTGCGAACCGCGCTGAGCTTCAATGCGGCAGAACGCACCATCACTGCCGACCAATTGCGTGACGCCTTGGGCGCCACTTCGTCCTGGCTGCAACGGTTGCGACTTCGGGCGTAACGGACGACATTCGAACAGGGAGCGCTTTATGTTCAACCCAGCTAACGAAACCCACTTCAGCCTCAAGGTCGAAGACTACGTGGGCGACCTGCAAGTGCTGTCGTTCACCGGCACTGAAGGCATCAGCCAGCCGTTTCGTTTCGACCTCGAACTGGTCAGCGAAAACCCCGATCTGGACCTGGAAAAACTCCTGCACAAGCAGGCGTTCCTCGCGTTCGATCCACAGGGCTCGGGCATCCACGGGCAGATCTACCGCGTCGCCCAGGGCGATGCCGGCAAGCGCCTGACCCGCTACAAGGTCTCGCTGGTGCCGCAGCTGCAATACCTGCATCACCGCACCAACCAGCGCATCTACCAGCAGATGTCGGCGCCGAAAATCATCGCGCTGATCCTCGACGAACACGGGATCAAGGGCAACGCCTACAGCTTCCAACTGAGCCAGCCGTGCCCGGATCGCGACTACTGCGTGCAGTACGACGAAACCGACCTGCACTTCGTCCAGCGCCTGTGCGAAGAGGAGGGTATTCACTACCACTTCCAGCACAGCGAAAAGGCTCACCTGCTGGTGTTCGGCGACGACCAGACCGTGTTCCCCGACCTCGGCCAGCCGACCGCCTACATACAGGGCAGCGGCATGGTCGCCGAAGAACCGGTGATCAAAGGCTTCAAACTGCGCCTGGAAACCCGCACCAGCCGCACCACGCGCCGCGACTACGACTTCGAAAAACCGCGCCTGCAAATGGAAGCAGCGTACAAACCCGATGGCGAGAGCACTGAACCGGATCTCGAAGACTACGACTACCCGGGCCGCTTCATCGACCGTGCGCGCGGCAAGTTCCTCAGCCAGCGCGCCCTCGAACGCCACCGCGCCGACTATCGCCAGGCCGAAGGTCGCGGCGACCAGACCAAACTGGTCAGCGGCCACTTCATGGCCCTGTCCGACCACCCGCGCAGCGAGTGGAACGACCTGTGGCTGCTCACCGAAATCTTCCACGAAGGCAAACAGCCGCAAGTCCTCGAAGAAGGCGTGACCAGCGACACCACCGACAACAAGGACGACTTCCACCAGGGCTACCGCAACACCTTCCTCGCCACCCCGTGGGACGTGTTCTACCGCCCGGCCCTCGAACACCCGAAACCGCGCGTGCTCGGCAGCCAGACCGCCATGGTCACCGGCCCCAAAGGCGAAGAAATCCACTGCGACCAATACGGCCGCATCAAAGTGCAATTCCACTGGGACCGCGAAGGCCTCGCCGACGACAAAACCAGCTGCTGGCTGCGCGTCTCCAGCTCCTGGGCCGGCGACCGCTACGGTGCGATCAGCATTCCGCGCGTCGGCATGGAAGTCCTCGTCACCTTCCTCGAAGGCGACCCCGACCAACCGCTGGTGACCGGCTGCCTGTACCACAAGGAAAACCCGGTGCCGTATGCACTGCCGGCAAACAAAACCCGAAGCGTCTTCAAAACCCTCAGCTCCCCGGGTGGTGGCGGTTACAACGAACTGCGCATCGAAGACAAAAAGGGCGCGGAGCAGATCTACATCCACGCCCAGCGCGACTGGGACGAGAACATCGAGCACGACCAGAAGATTCGGGTCGGGAATGAACGTCACGACACCGTGGTGAAGAACACCTACACCGAGCTGAAGGCTGAAGAACACCGCACCACCATCAGCGACCGCAAGGTTGAAGCGAAGCTGGATGATCATCTGACGGTTGGGCAGAACCAGCACGTCAAACTCGGCACGGCGCAGCTCACCAGCGTGGGGAAAGAGATTCACCTCAAGGCTGGGGACAAGATTGTTATCGAGGCGGGGACGGAGCTGACCATCTTGGGGGTGGGAGCTTTATCAAGCTCGATGGCGGTGGTGTGACGGTGGTTGGGCCGGTGGTGAAGATCAATGCGGGTGGCTCGCCGGGGAGTGGGACTGGCATCGGGATTAAACCGCCGGTGCTGCCAGGGGCGGCGGATAAGGATAAGGCGGGGAGTTTGATGGATCAGGCGTTGGGGAATGCGGTGCCTGAGAAGGTTAAGCCGAAGGCTTTTTTTGTGTTTTCTGAGTGATCGACATGAATGGTTTTTTGAAGAAGAGGAATGGTTTCGCCGTAGCGGCTTTCACCGCCTCGCTGCTGAGCCTGTTCAATGGCAGCGCTTATGCGGATGAGTGTCCGTCTGAGGACTTTTCCCAATTCCTGCCGGCGTTCTCTGCGAATGCTGAAACTCAGCAGCGGTTGACTGCGATGACGGTGAAGTCGCTGGTTTTGAAACCTGCTGGGGAGAGCGGAAATTTTGAGCCGCAAACGACGGGAGTCAAAAGCTCGACATTGGCCTTTCCACTGATGGCGCCCGTAGCCACAGGTAAGACAGAAGGTGTCGAAGTCGAAGCGGTTGATGACAGTCACTTTAACGTTGTTGATAAGCGTGCAGGTAACAGCAACATCAAGATCTTTAACTTTTCTCACCAGGCGTGTTGGGTTTTGGAGGGTGTTGAGGATTGGTCGATTAGTGAGAAAAATCTCGTAGTGGCGAGTACGCCGACCATGAGCACCTCCGAGAATTTTTGTTATCAGCGCGCGCAAGCCTTCGCTGGGTTAGGTGGGTTAGAGCAGTATCGGCTAACCGGTGAACTGTTTGTGGCTGCGCTGGAAAACTATGAGTGCGCTGCTGCTTCTGGAGACCCACAAGCAAGTTTGAGTGCTGCGGGTCTGAGTCTTTCTGGAATGGCACCACAGTTGGAAACGGAAAAAGTCGAGGCGCTTTTCAAGGCTGCCGCGACAACGCTTGCCGACGGTGCAGCCTCTCTTTCGACTTTCTATTGCTACGGGAACAACCCTGTACCCGAAGGGCCTTGCCGACATCCAGAGCAAGCCGAAAAAGAGCTTATTCGCGCTGCATCAATGGGTTCGGTCGATGCGATGAATTACTTGGGTTACTCGTTTGAAGAAGGAAGGCTCGTTACCAAAGACATGTCCAGAGCGCTTGCCTGCTATCGTCTCGCCGCTGACAAGGGTAACGACACCGCTGCCGGAAATCTGAAACGTTTACACGCGCAAGACGCTGCTGCTTCTACCAAGACCAGCTATTGCTATTAATTTGCAGGATGCAGAAATGACCGAACCACTCGATTTAAGAAACCAGTACACCGGCGGTGATTACGTCTACCTGATGGGAGGTAATGGCACTCAAACCAACGCGGCGGGAAAAAAACTGATCGATTGTTCACATATGGTGAACCTTCTGCTCACTGGCGCGGGCTACCAGATTGAGTATGAGGAGACGAGAGCTATGAACGCCTCCTCTCGCTTTTACACCGTAGTGCCGCCGACAGAGGTCAAGAAAGGGGACATTGCTCTTTGGATTGACATACTTCCTCTAACGGGAGGTAGTCGTCGTCTGTTTCATACTGGCATTGTCATGGAGTACAACGCGGCGACGCGTCAAGGAAAAATTTTTGGTGCTCAGACCACTAACGGACCTTCAGAAGCATTCTTTGGAACTAACCCGCCTGCTTACTACTGGCCTGTTCCAACAAAATTTCTGAGAGCTAAGGAGGAATATCGGACAGGTGCCACGCCAGCTCCCGCGCCGTCGGCAGCACCTGCACCGGCAGGCCCCGCCCCTCTGATGAACTTTCAATATCCGTTCAGAAAAGCTGACGGTAAACAGTTCGCTGATGCTGAGGAGGTTTACAAAGCCCTCGAGGCTGAAACTGCTGGCCACTACTTGCTAGGCAGCAACAAGTTCTGGCATGGCGGCATTCACATCAGCAATGCCAGCGCTCCTCAGTGCATCTTGAACGAACCAATTCGGTGTATGGCCGACGGTGAAGTCGTGGCCTACCGACTTAACGAAGATTATTTGGAGTCTACGTTCGGTGAAAATGAGAAAAAACTGAAGTATTCCAACTCGTTTTGTTTGGTGCGACATGAGTACAAATCTGCGCCGAACCCAGAAGACGGACCGAATAAAGGCAAGCAAAATAAGCTGAATTTCTACAGCTTGTACATGCACCTTCTGCCCTTCAAGCGTTATCCGCTGACTGAGGAAGAAACTCCGAAGCCTCAAGTGACCATGAAGGTAAGTGACTTCAACGCTTACGACGATTTCCCTGAATCCAGTAGCGTTCAGAACGTCGGCAAGCTCGTTGCGGGGACCAAACTTGAAATACTGGATCAAAAGGCCCTAGGCACAGTTACCTACGCAAAAGGCAAAATCCTGTCAGGTAGCGTGAAAAAAAGCGGCCACAAAGTTCGCGAGACTGGCAAAGAGGTTTGGTTCGCATACTTGAAAGACGGAGAACCCTACAAAAACTCCAAACCCGCACGTATATGGCTGGCAGACCCGATCCCGGAGCGTTTAAAGCCAAAATATTGGCAAGGTAAGGTGAAAGGAACCGCGTTGACAAGATTGGATCTTTATCAGGGTCCTATCTCTGCCCAAAATGGGCAGAATGCCGGTGATAAGATTGGCTCGCTGCAACTTAACCCTCAAAGTTCGGTGGAATTTGAAAGCAAAGAGGTACTGAACCTCAATGTTGCAGGGACAATTCGTCGAATGGCGAAATGTACGAGCAGCGGTAGCTTGGCTGGGGATGGGAACCTTCCTCCCAGCTTCTGGGCAATTGTGGAAAACGACTTTGTTGCTTGGGATGTAATCCCGAGCAGCTTTGACTCTGTGGAGTCCGCAAGCATTGGAATCAAGGCTGGAGATCCGATTGGCTACCTGGGATTGACTGAAAACCTGACCGGCGAAGATGGCGGTGTAGCGAGTAAGTATCAAGTGCACGTCGAGATATTCACTGCTGAAGCAGACGTAAAAGACTTCCTCAAGAATACGGCTGGTCTGAAGATCGGCAAGCAATACCTGTACTTGCCAGCCGGAAGCGATCTGAAGAAAAAAGCACCTGCGACAGACAGTACGGTGCTGAAAAAGGAACATGCAGTTGATTTGAACAAGACGCCGGTCATCAAGGTGGGTACCGACGATTACTACGATGTGACCCTTACTGACAATGCTCAGGCCGTCAATGGTCTAGTCAAGAAAGTGGGCGCACAAATTATCACTCAGCATGATTGGGAAAAGCTGGGGTTTCAGATCGTCGAAGAAACCAATGCGACAGCGGACGGGTTTCTCGATCCGAAGGACATGCCTGCGTTCTTTCAGGATCTGTTCACGAAGGTCGATAAAGACCAGAGCGGCGACGTCGATCCGGCCGAGTTGGCCGAGGCGTTGAAAAACCCTGATACGCGGTCGCAATGGTCCAAGCTGGTTGCACATCATCCGACGGAGTGGAAAGCGAAAGCAGATGCTCCAAAATGGAGCCGGCTTGATACCGAGCTTGAGCACGCCCCGAAGACACTGAAGCATGAGAAAGAAAGGATCAGCAGCTATGTGTTTTGGGATGAACTGAAAGAAAAGGCTGCTATCAGTACCGACTTGATATGGCATTTCCATTCGATTGCCTTTGTAGCGAATGCGCTGTCGGCCGTTTGCATTCCACTCAACAAGGCCAAAGAAATCGCACTATTGGTTTCCTCCGGATACGAAGGAAAGAGCAAGTTGGATTATGAGGCACTGGCCGGTAATTTCGATGGTCAAGGTATGTCTTTCGGTGTTATTCAGTGGAACTTCGGGCAGGGCACGTTAGGGCCAGTTCTGCTGGAGATGCGTGGAGCAGATCAAGCCACGTTTGACGGATGTTTTGGTGCCAACATGAATTTCCAGACACTGATAAATTCGTTGAACTCTGCGAATCCCGCCGCCCAAATGAGTTGGGCGACGGGAGTAATCGCCAGCAACAATGCAGGATGGAAATCGGCTTTCAAGAAGCTTGGCGAGGTCGAAGCGTTTCAAAAGATTCAGCTGAATCATGCGGCGAAATATAATGAGAATGTGATGTCTTGTATCAAGTTGATGCGCGAATTGGCACCGAATCTGATGGTGAAAATTCAACTGCGTACTTACTGTGCGCTATACGACTTGTGTGTTCAGCAAAATCATCTCGCGAAGGCGGAGCAGCTTATTAGAACCGAGTTCCCTAGTGCTAATATTACTACCCAAAAAGAGCTACTGATTTTTGTCTGTAAAAAACGAGCGGAAAAAGCCTCAGAGGCGTATAGGGCCGATGCCTTCAGTCGCCGGATGGGAATCATTCAGGGGCAAAAGTATACCGCTACAATGAGTGGCAACACTGCCACGCGAGAAAATGGCAATTACGGAATAATCGTAGAGGGTGACATCTGTGAGCTTTAAATTTCGCTGGTTTATTATTTTGATTTTTTTTTCGTCTCCAGCGTGGAGCGAAGGGAAAAAGCTGGCATGCGATCCTGATACCAATATTTGCTCAGTGGCTATTTCTGAGAACTTCTGTGGTTCTGATGGCGTTCCAAAGGCGAAGTTTGATATCAGGAGCCAGAGTTATATATTGAGCTGTGAATGTGACTGTAGCTCTCAGGAAAACACCTTCTGGATTTTGAGTGCTGACGGAAAAGTGCAAACACTTGATGCGAGCAAGATCGTAAGTGGCGTGGATATTGGCAAGAATAAATCCGGAGTACCTGACGCTTTCGGTGTGGTTCCTTATTGCCAACCAATTAATGCAAGTGGTGAAAGTCTGGTGTATCTACAGAAAGGTCCTGGCTCTGCGGGGCAACCACAACCATATTGCTATTCAGTGCTTGAACATGATGAAGCGCAGAAATGTGAAAGCGCTGAATGTCTGAGTAAGATAGAAATGGTCTCTGGTGTTGAGAAAAATATAAAAGAAGAACTTTTGGTCGAGTTCAAAAACGCCACGTCGCGCCTTTATAAGGATAAAGCAAGATTTTCTAGCTTTCCGAAACGTGATTTTATTGAACGCTACATTGGTGAGTATGGTTACTCTTCTGCCAGCCAACAAGTTTTCAATGACGTAGCATTTTTTTGGCAGCAGGCAGGCTTCAATACCGACGCAATTTGGCTCTTGAAAAAAGTTATTTCAGAAAATCCGAAGCGGACAGTTGCCTATCTTAATCTCGCAGATGCTTATTGGGAGGCGGGTGATAAAGCATCCGCAGGAAAGAACTATAAGGTATATACCGATCTCATGAGCGAGAATGGCAAGCAAGCCAAGGTTCCTGATCGGGTTAGGCAGCGTGCTACAACGCAGTAATAGAAGAAGTTGCAGACCACTCTCCTTCTGTTAAGGCTCACGGGTCATGACTAGGCCTTGGAAACTTTATTGTTTGATGGGACGTTTGCTACGGGGCTTTAATGGATCTGTTCTGGTAAAGGAGCCGGATTTATTTTTTGCGCTCGACCGCTTTGAATTTGGTTGAGAACTTAAATGGATCTGGCCCGTTTGTCGGTTCTGACTCTATTTTCTGTCGCAAACCCGTTCAGAATTGAACGGGTCACTGACTTTTTTACGGACGCCAAGGAATGCAGATTTTCAGATTCAGTCTCATTATTTTACTTTCAATACTGTCGCCTGTGGTCATGGCTGAGGGCACGATGATTGCCACCATCCTTCAGGCCGACTTTTCCAAGGATCCGGAAGTCCGGTTGCTTGTCAGAGTCGTTGATGTGGGTGGCGGCTCGGATAGCCCTTCCATGGCGGTTCGTAATCAATGCCTGGAGAGGAAGGCGTCCGCAGAACGTCCTGGGCCGGATCCGTGCTTTTCGATAGAGATCACTGAGAGCAAAAAGCAACGGGCCACTGTTCGGCAAACGCTATTGAATGATCCTCAGCGCACAACCGACCCTATCTATTTGGAAATTGTTTATCGCTCGGAGGTCAGCGAGAGTGATCCGACGAATCACCATCAGCGATCCGCCACACTGAAGATCGAAGAAAACGGCCTCTACAATTGGAACAATGAAAGCGAACAGGCATTGGCGGACGTTGAGTGGTTTCCCTCGGGAAATGGTGTTCTTGATCTGATGGTTCCTGACGCGGATGCATTGTTGAACTCTGTATATCGGGATCGTATGAGTCGGCTGGACGAAAGCGGTCAGAAAGCACTGAGGGAAACTCAAAGAGCCTGGATGAAATTTCGAGATGCGGAGTGCCAGGCCGACCCGAAATCGTATAAATCTGTTTTCGGTGAGTGGTCCGATGCCTGCCTAATTCGCGCGACGATAGAGCGTGCTCGCCAATTGGCTTTGGCACCGGACAAGAGCAGACGTTGAAACGGACAAGCCAGAGCATTCGCGCGAAAGCGACGACTTGGATGAGCATGCATAAACTTTTCTTTCTCTTTTTTGCGCTATTTCCTTTAGGCGCTCAAAGCGCAGTCACCACCGAATCACTTTGCTTCGAACTATCCCAATCGAGCCCGGTAAAGTTCGAACTCCGTACCTACTATGACGAAGCCAGCAAATGGTCCGGTGGTTTTGTGAAGTACGCCAAATCCAGCGAGCCTATTTCCATTGTGTTGACGGATTCTCAGAATGAAATCCTCGATCCGGACGCGCCTTGGCAGCACACCAGAACTTGGTCCGAAGTCATCAACGGCGAGGTCACGGGCACTTATGAGTTGATGACACAAGGCTCGCAGATCGTCTCGATGTCTTACACAAAGCAGTCCAACGGCAAGGTGTACAGCTTCGGAATCAATACCAGCATCGACTCCTCTCCGGAGTCCGGATGCAAGTGGGAATAGGGCGAGTACATGCATTTCAAAACTTTAGCGTTATCACTGCTGGGTCTGCTGTGGACGATCCCGTCGCTAGCCGAAACCGCTACGTTCAGCCCAACCCAAGGCGTTGAAACAACGCTGGTTCTCAAAGGCTCCACGCTGAACGTCGCGGTTAAAGGCGAAACGCATAATGAGTCGCGGACGGTCGATTTTGAAGCCGTAAACGAACTCCACATGCAGTTCGACGATTTCAATTTCGACGGCGCCCAGGATTTCGCGATCTGGCAGCTTGATGACGGCATGGGTACTTACGACTACTACCGGGTGTTCATTTACCAAGTCAAAACCGGCACGTTCGAAGAGTTGCAGCCGGACGGCGGCGATGGTTTCGTTAATTTGCGTGTCGACAAAAAGCGTAAAGCGTTGCTCAGCACCTACTGGGAAATGAACATAACCAAGCAATGCGTCACCCGGTTCTCCAAACGCAAAGCCTGAATGACTCAAGGAAAAACACAGTGAAACGGTTTGTTGTGGCGAGCTTAGAACGAAGGATATGTCTCGGGCGTTAGCCTGTTATCAAATGGCGGCTGACAAAGGTAATCAGTTGGGCCTCTTCATCGTGGGGCGATTGGAATCGTCAGGCGCCGCGCCGATTGAGGCTTGCCACTGCATTTGAATTTTGGGGCATGTTTGATGCGCTTTCGCACGCGCTGAGCCTGAATCCGTCACCATAAAACGTTTAGTGCTTAAGCGTCTGACAACTCCCATTTTCCTTTAAACTCCCCCACCCCCAAGGAATGCGCTCAGGACACGGAATGCCAGCCCCCTCGAACTCCCTTCGCCCTGCGCTAGTGCTCTGGCTATACGCCGCCGCAATCGCGCACATACTCGCCGGCCTCACCCTGACCTGGGCCGGGCATTCCGGATTACTTGACGGCTATCTGCACACCCTGGAACTCGCATTCTGGGGCGCCGATACGGTTCCCACCGCCGGCCACGAACAACAGGTCTGGTGGCTCGCGCTGTTCGGCGCGACGCTGCAAAGTTATTCGCTGTACATGCTCGCTCTGGTGCACTTGGGCAATCGCTTGAAAGCTCCAGCAGTGTGGGGATGGTTGATCGCCGGCATCCTGTTATGGGCGCCGCAGGACATGTGGCTGTCTGCGCAAAAGCAGGTTTGGTCGCACCTGTGGCTCGACGGTTTTGCGTTGCTCGTGCTATTGCCGCCGTTGATTTGGCTGTATGTCCAGGACCGCCGAAAAATCGCTCAATAACTGCGCACTGGGCATATTGGTAACGAAGGAGTTACAGCGTGAAAGGATTTTCGCTTCTTCTCGGCAGCTTGCTGTTAGCCGCCACTTCCATGGCATCCGCCGCCGATCCAGCCTTCAAGGACTACAGGGTCGCCTCCGTGTTTCCCGGCCCCAACCATGAACCGGTGCCGCAAGAACAAAACAACCCGGTCATGGAAAGTGACCGAGCGAAAGCCCTGCAAGGCAAGGTCAACTTCGCCGGCCATTACATCCTGCACAGGCTCGGCTGTGGCGGTAGCGCCATTTGCGGCGAAGTGCTGGACGCCCAGACCGGTGAAGTAGTTGGCGGTCTGCCGAATGCTTACGACGGCAGCACTTTTGGCATGGTTTACCAGCCAGATAGCCGCTTGATCATCGTCTCCGGCATCACGCTCGACGGCGAAGAAGATGCGCAGGGGAATGCGTTGGAAAGTGGTAATCGGGATCGTTACTACGAGTTTGTGAACAATGAGTTTCGGCTGCTGAGCATGACCGACGTGGAATCGCCGCCGATGGATGAGGAGTGAGTGGATGAACCGGTTTTTCATTCGGTCTGTGCTGATTGCGCTTTCGCTATTACCTCATTCACTGCCCGCGACTGCCAGCGAAGGGAGTTGCTACGGCTACCTTACTGAGCTTGTCAGGAGCAGCGATTTTCCGTTTCGTTATGTCGGCAAGGACAAGGTCAATTTGCTGATCGACGAGGACGACGGTGAAGTAGTGCGCGCTCAGCTGTTTTTCGACACCGACGGCACCGGCACGATTGGCTGGATCAAATACACCCCGGCTACCCGTGTATTGCTCAATAGCTCGGCGGAGTTGGAGGAGCCAGTGGCATTGTCATTCGATGCCAAGTTTGCGGACGGCTATGCGAAGTGCTTGGCGGAACAACAGGCTGGTTAACGGCGAAAAGGATTTCTTAATGAATCAGTTTTTGTTTTTCGGGGGGCTGGCATGGTTGTTCTCTTCCCCAGCCTTCGCCGCGCCGACGGATGCTTACACCCAACGCGATGTCATGCAGTGCGGCGGTGTTGAAGTGGTGTTGGTGTCGTCTTGCCGATCGGTGACGGTGGATGATGCGGAAACCCACGTTATCCCAGTTTGCTCCGACCAGACCATCAACATCGGTAGCAAGGTGCTTCGACGCGATATCAGCAAAGTTTCACAACTCACTTCCGACGGTGCGAAGACGAAGATGTTGAGCAATGTCGTTGTGGCGATGGATTGCGTGGAAGGCACCAAGGGCAGTCTTGTTTCGATAGGCGGATATGGCGGTTGCGGTGCCTGCGCGGAGTGGCATGGGTATTACTCGACAACAGGGCGATTGGAGCAATACAGCTTCGATAATAACCAACGCTCTTTTGGCTCGAAGGGATCTCGGGAAGAGCTGATCAAGGCCTATGGCGTTACGAAGAGACAGCTAATGTCAGAAAGCCCGGCGGTGAAGAGGATCGTCTATGGCCAGCCTTAAGTGGGTGTTGATGATCGGCAGCTTTCTTGCCGCCACAAGTGCCTTTGCCGAGGACCCACCGATAGTCGGCATCGACGGACACACCGTGACGTTTAGAGCGACAAAATGGACGATGCCCGGTGTGGATTCGGCGACCGCATGGTTCACCGCCAACGGCAAAACCTTCCCGCTCTTCAGTGCCGATGTCGGCGCCGACGGACACCCGGACTGGCTCAGTCCTGACAAGAAAACCTTGCTGCTCGACCCCGTCGTGTTCGGCATGTTGTCGCTTGAAAATGGTGAAGAAAAACTGGAGTCGCAACAGCATTGCGATGTGATCTCCATGGAAACTGGTTGCGTGCTGGCCGAGCGTTCCCCTCGTTTTTGTCTCGGCAAATGGGTGGGCAATCAGTGGTTTTCGGAAGATGGCGAAGTCCTCACGCCTACCCTGGAAACGGAGTCCCCAAGAGACTGGCTGAAATATATTTCGACCATCAACGCTGCGCAGTCCCGCGCTGACTCCATCGAATCGGGTCTGACTTTTTTGAGTCCCGAATCCTACATGGCGTGCTATCCCCCGGTGCAAAATGTTCAGGCGTACAACGACCTGGGTTTTTATCTAGCCGAGGGCGGTAGAGATGAGCTGGCGCTGAAATTTTATCGCGGCGTTGAGGCCGTCGGTAAACGCACAGTACTGATGTTGAACATCGCCGATTCACTCTGGCGCCTTGATCGCAAAGACGAAGCGCAACGCTATTACAGCCAGTACCGCGACGCGATGAGCGCCGACGGCAAGGCGCAGAAAATACCTCGACGCGTAGTTGAGCGATCCGCAATTCAGGGAATGAAAAATTGAACATGTTTGTGCGTTTTATCGCGTTGTCCTTTGGATGCCTGTTTGCCTCTTTTGCGATGGCCGAGGACGACTGCAAAGAAATCACCGTCAGCGCCCAGGTCGATCGGTGTGTGGAGGCAGCCCGCAAGGAAGCCGACACGCAACTCAATGCCAGCTACAAGAAACTGCTGAGACGGTTTGAGGCTCAACAACGGCTTGACCCTGAGCAGGGCAAGGCGCTGGTCGCCATGGCCAGAGAATCCCAGCGCGCCTGGATCAAGCTACGCGACACCACATGCCCGCTTGAAGCCACGGAAATCGAGCCAGGGGTGGCAGCGCATGTCACGACGATCAACAACTGCATGGCCAGACTGAGTCTGGAGCGTGCGGCTTACCTGGACACAATCGTCGCTGATGAGCCGGGTAATGTGCTCGATCTCAACAAGGTGTACCTGTCCGGCTCCCAGCGCTTCGGCAATGTCGTGGCACGTTATGTCAGCACCTTTGGCAGCCCATGCCTGTCGGTCCAGATTCTGGCGCCCAACGGCGGTTGGAGAGTTCTGTCCTCCCAGCGGTTTTGCAGTTTTGACGGCAAATCGTTTTGGAATGGTTATGTCAGTGCATTGTTTGAGGATCATGCATTTGCTGCCGATGGTTTACACCTGACGCTCAGCTTGTTCGAGCTTCGTGGGGAAGGAGAGAAACGGCTCGCTTGTGTGATACCGATCCAGAATGAGCGAATTAAAGAACTGAAGTGCGGCGCGCCTGAACCCGGTGCCTAATCGGACAAGCTCTATTGGGGTGTATTTGGACATCATTTGATTGAATCAAGGATTGAAGAAAGTGAAACGCGTATTGCAGAGCGTTCTCTGCGCTCTAACTTGTTGTGTCGCTGTACCGGGTTCTCCCGCGCTTGCTGCGCCCCAAGTCCTCAAGGAAATTCCGGCTAGCTTGCTGGGTGATGCATCACGGCAAAACGTATTTGTTCTGGCAGGAGATGCGGACGAGGCCTCCAACCGATTGTTGATTGCGCCGGTACAGACACGTGATGAGGACATCTTGCTCGATACGTCGAAGGCGCTGCCTCTGATCAAAAGTCAGTACTCGTCTGCGCTTCAGGGTGAATTCAGCGTCCATGTACTCAAAGGTCGCCCTGGCGTAATGACCGTCATTGATCCACAGGCTGAGGAAGCTGTGGTCAAGCAACCGTTTGTTGAGGCTGGGGATTACATCGCGCTAGTAACCAGCGAAGAAGATAACGCGGTTTATAACTTCAACCTGTTGTTCGCCTTCAACAGAGGTTCAAAGCAGTTTGAGCTGAAAGCTCTCCTGGAAGTGGCGAACAACGACTCCTGTGACCGGTCGCTTGTCAGCGTAGTGGAGTTGCCGGTGCAGACATTGGGCCCCATCACTCTCGCTTCTTTCGATGGGCGTGAAGCGCTGCAGAAGCTGCAGGTTGCTCGTACTGGCAGTATTAAGGGCGTGAGAAAGAAATTGATGACCGTCGATTCGGCTGATTTGCTGGATATTGCGCTGGCAGCCTACCGAAAGGGTGATGACTCTTCCTTCAAGGATACGATGAGCTACGCGTTGATGGGCGGCGGCTCGCATGACACTTGTCCCCCGGATAGCTATATCGTCGCAAAGTACTACTACCCGCAGCGTCCCGGCTGGTCCAACGACCTTGGGTTTTTACTGGGCGAGGCGGGTTACTACGCTGAGTCGATTGAGCTGTTGAATGCGGTGATTGCACACAACCCAGCGCGGACGGTGGCTTACCTGAATCTCGCAGATAGCTATTGGGCTATGAACGATAAAGAGCGAGCTGTATCGGCGTACAAGCAATATGCATCGCGTATGTCGGACGCGGGAAAGGCTTTGAAAATTCCTGCTCGGGTAGCTGAGCGCAGTGGCGGAGTATCCGGGTCATGATCAAACTCAAGGCGCTCTGTAGGCTGGTCGCGGGTGTTTCTTTTGCTGCTTTGCTGATTCCTGCGCATGCCCAAGAAGTCTGTAATCCCGACAGTTTTTCCAATCCCGATTTGATCATTTGTGGTCAGCAGACTTTCGAGAAAGTCGATGCAGTGTTGAATGAGCAATATAAGAAAGTTTTGGTCAGTTTGGCGCCTGCTGACAAGAATCAGCTGACCGATGTGCAGAAGAAATGGGTGCGTTTCAAAGAGTCGTTTTGCGAGGATATCTATCAGTCGGCTTTGCCCGGTGCAGAGGCACCCATCGAAAGGCTCGCGTGTCTCGTGCAAACAACCAATGCTCGGTTGGGGGAGTTGGTTGCTCTGCAGACGGGCTTACCGCTAGATGGCTTTTACAAAGCGGCATCTGCGATTGTGGGGAAGGATCGTGAGAGAAATTTAGCGGCCGCCATTGAGCGACTGGGAGGGGATGAGTTCGATGATCCGCTTTGGAAGCAATATGCGGATGGGCACTGCGAAATGAGCGAGCGTTTGTTCCGTGAGGATTTCGCGAATTGCAGCGTGCGGATGCGCTTTCAGTTACCTCTGAACCGTTGAAGGAATGATCGGTTTGAAATCAATCCGGATGTTATCTGTTGCGTTGTCGTTCCTCTTTCCTCTTTCCTCTTTCCTCTTGTGGCTCACAGCGAGGTCAAAACGGAGATCTATTGCTTCCGTTCACAAGAGGGTAAGAGCAGCAATTTTGAATTGCGGACCTATCACGACTCGAGCGCCAAATGGCAAGTTGCGAGCGTTAGGTACAGTAAGTCGAAAGAGGCGCTTACTCTCGTCTATGGAGGCTCGGAAGAAGAGTTTCCGAACCCTAATCGGCCCCCCGAAATCACGACGAAGTGGGTGGAGGTGTCTGGAGGCCTTGTGACTGGTGATTATGTAATGGCGAGCCAGGATCCCTTCTTTTACGGAATCGTTTACACAAACCGTAAGTCCGGAAAGAAGTACATATTCGAACACGATAGCAACATGAATGCTTTGCCTGAAACAGGCTGTCAGTGGTGACTCACGTACTTGAGAAAGGGGACTTAAAGTCCCCTTTTTTCATCCGCAAATCCCGCTACGACTTGGCCGCCAGGTTTCGCACTTCAATATGGTCGAGCGTCCCTTCCACCATCAATCGCACCCCATCCGCCATTCTGCTCAGGGCCAGTGCTACCGAGCGGCGGGAGCCGTGGAGGTCGTCGGCGAGGTCGCAGGCGATGGCGCTGATGGACAGGAGGTCTTCGGAGGCATTGGCCATGAGCGCTTCGGCATCGGTGCCGGGGGCGAGGCTGAAGAGGCCGGTTTCGCGTTTGGGTTGGGATTCGGTGCGCGGTTTGAAATGGTGGTCGAGGGCGCGTTCGGCGGCTTCGTGGAATTTCTTGGATTCCAGCGATTCGTAAGGCGATATGTCTGGGGTTTCGGGGGGATTGGGTGTTGGTTTGATCATGGTGCAGCTTCCTGGAGTTGTGAGGCCGACACCTATTCGCTTTGCACTTCGAAAGAGGTGGCAGCTGTGCGTTGGTGTGCAAGACCGGTCCAGGTGGCCGGCAGACCCGAAGGTCTCCGACGCACAGCCGCCATAACGATCCGCGAGCATAGGAAAACGCTCGGCGAAATGCCATCAACGAATGTGCACCTGAACCGGACTTGCACGTCCGAGTCACCGATTTTGCGGCGACACACAGAGGCTATCGACGAACTGCCAACCTGCCTAGTTCATAGGTATCGCGGCACTTTGCAGGAAATTTCCCATAGGTTTGCAGGCCGGAAGATCAAAAGATCGCAGCCTTCGGCAGCTCCTACAGGGATGTGTTTCAACAGGTGTAGGACGGTGGGTGCCGAGTTGTGACTTGGCGGTCATCGTGCGGGAAATGGTCTGCATCATCTTCCAATAGCGGCAGATAGTGGCGTTATCGTCTGAATCCCTTACACTGCCCCGGCCGATCATTTTCCTTTTGAGGCTGTGCGCATGAAATTTCGTTTTCTTCTGTGGATGATGGGTTTGTTGATGGGTAAGGCCAGCCGGACAAATCCTGCGTTCCAGCAGCAGTTGGGTGACAAGGATCTGGTGTTTCAGCTGCAGACGCTGGACGGGAAAGTGGCGCGGCATTTCGTGGTGAAGAATCAGCGCGTTACCAGCAAGTCTGGGGTGGTGACGGAGCCGGCGTTTGCGATTGCGTTCAAGGATGCGGGTTATGCCTTTGCCACGATGCAGGCGAAGAACAAGCAGCTGGCGTTTATGCAGGGGATTCAGGACAAGTCGATCCAGCTGAAGGGGAATCCGGCGCTGGTGATGTGGTTTCAGGGATTGATGAAGTATTTGAAGCCGAGGAAGGCCAAGCCCAAGGCTTGAGTAGAAGGGCTTGAGAAGATGGGCTGTCGTGGCGAGGGGATTTATCCCCGATGGGCTGCGCAGCGGCCCCAAAACCTGAGACCTCGATATAACTGACACACCCTGTTGCCTGGGTTTGCGACTGCTGCGCAGTCGGTCGGGGATAAATCCCCTCACCACAGGTTTTGTGTCAGGCAGGTAGATTGGGGTGGATTCTTCGCGAGCAAGCTCGCTCCCACAGGAGGTCACCGAAACCTTGTGGGGCGAGCTTGCTCGCGAAGTTTTTAAGCCTGGCTGAATTGCGAAGCCAGCTCACGCAGCAGGACTTCAGCCTCAAGCACTTTGCTGACCACGTCATTGGCCTTGTCGCGAGTCAGGCCAACACGCTCCAGCAGCGCATCCGGAATGTCTTCATCCGGCCCGGAGCCGATCCCGCGCCCGCGCAGCAGGCGCACGGCCAGGCAGACGAGGTTCGGGTATTCGGCGTAGGCGCCGTCGTAGTTCGGGTCGTGCTGGAAGCGCAGGGCGGTGGCCAGTTCGTCCGGCATGTCCCAGTAGCGCATCAGCCAGGAGCCGATCTGTTCGCGGCTGATGCCCAACAGGTGCTGCTCGATGTAGCTGTGGCACAGGTGCGGGTTGACCTCCAGGTGGCGGCAGATCAGCGAGAAGTGCGGCGGGAACACGTGAGCCAGCAGCAGGTAACCGAAGTTGTGCAGCAGACCGGCGAGGTAGGTCAGGCCGGCTTCCGGGCGCTGGGCGCGGGGCATGGCGCGGGTCAGGCCTTCGATGACGGCGGCGGTGTAGATCGATTGCTGCCAGTACGGTGTGGTGTGTTGCGGGTGGTCTTTCGGCAGGCTCAGGGTCTTGCCGAGGGCCAGGCCCAGCGCCAGGTTGATCACCAGATCGAAGCCGAGCACGCGAACGATCGCGTCTTCCACCGAACGGATCTTGCCCGGCGAAGCGTAGTACGGCGACGCCGCCCAGCTCACCACTTGTGCAGCCAGCGCCGGGTCGGTTTCGACCACGCCGGTGATGTCGTCGATGGTGGCGTTGGGGTCGACGCGCAGCTTGATGATTTTTTGCGCGGTCTCGGCCAGCGGGGGAATCTCGATGGTCGCTTCCAGACGCTGCTGAATCCGGCGTGCAGTGAACGCTTGCACGGCCTGGGTGATTTCCTCGCGGTCATCGTCCGGGCGGTCGAGGTTAGGGCGGATGCTGCTCAGGGCTTCGCCGAAATTGGCGGCGCTGGCCTTGGTCAGCATGCTCTTGAAGTCTTCGCTGGCGATTTCCAGCAGCAGGCCCGGCTCGCCGGAGTTGATCAGCAGCTTCGGTTCACGCAGCAGGCTTTCTTCGTAAAGGCACGGCGAACTAGTGAGTGCCGGCAGGCCCGGCAGCAGGCTCAGGCTGTGTTTGCCGAGCATCTTTTCCAGGCGCTCGGTGGACACGGCGGTCAGGCGCCGGCCAGTCAGTTCGGCGAGGCGGTTGAGGTCGAGCAACTGGCTCTGCGGAAACAGCACCATCAGCGCGCCGACGGCATCGTCCAGCAACACGGCTTGTACCTTGCGCGAAGCGTTGAGGCCGTGGTGGTCGAGCACTTCTTCGTAGGCGATCCCCAGCTTGCCGAGCAGCAGCCGAATTACAGACGGCGCGTGCGGAAGTTCAGGGGCGAGAGCTGCGTCAGTCATGGTCTGTATCCGTTTTTGAAACAATGGCAGGAGTATAACCAGCTCTGTAGGAACGATCCTGCACAAACTGCGACGGTGCTCACACTTGGCCGTATTGCTGCCCGTGGCGCAACCAACGGTCGAGCAATGGGCTGACGTGAGTCGGCCAGCGTTCCAGCAGCGCTTGCGCAGCATCGCGCACGGCGGGTAGCAGATCGGCGTCGCGCATCAGGTCGGCGACCTTGAATTGCAGCAGACCGGTCTGGCGCGTGCCGAGCATTTCCCCGGGGCCGCGCAGTTCGAGGTCTTTTTCGGCGATGACGAAACCGTCGTTGGTCTCGCGCATAATGCCCAGGCGCTGGCGGCCGATCTGCGACAGCGGCGGATGGTAGAGCAGCACGCAATGGCTGACCGCGCTGCCCCGGCCAACGCGGCCACGCAATTGGTGCAACTGCGCGAGGCCCAGACGCTCAGGGTTTTCGATGATCATCAGGCTGGCGTTGGGCACGTCGACGCCGACTTCGATCACGGTGGTGGCGACCAGCAGTTGCAGGTTGCCGGCCTTGAATTCGGCCATGACCGCTGCTTTCTCGGCAGGCTTCATGCGCCCGTGGATCAGCCCGACTTTCAGCTCGCCGAGGGCGGCGGTGAGGTCTTCGAACGTGGTTTCGGCGGCCTGACAGGTCAGCTCTTCCGACTCTTCGATCAGGGTGCACACCCAATAGGCCTGACGCCCTTCGGCGCAGGCGCTGCGCACCCGTTCGATGACTTCGACGCGACGGGTGTCGGTGACCAGCACGGTGTTGACCGGGGTGCGACCGGGCGGCAGTTCGTCGAGGATCGAGGTGTCGAGATCGGCGTAGGCGCTCATCGCCAGCGTGCGTGGGATCGGCGTGGCGGTCATGATCAGTTGGTGCGGACACATGCGCCCGCCGACGCCTTTCTGCCGCAGCGCCAGACGCTGCTGCACGCCGAAGCGGTGTTGTTCGTCGATGATCACCAACGCCAGATTCTTGAATTGCACTTCGTCCTGGAACAGCGCGTGGGTGCCGACCACCATCGGCGTGCCGCTGGCAATCTGTTCCAGTGCGGCGACGCGATTCTTGCCCTTGAGCTTGCCGGCCAGCCACGCGACGTCGATGCCCAGCGGTTCGAGCCAGCGCTTGAAGGTGATGAAGTGTTGCTCGGCGAGGATCTCGGTCGGCGCCATCAGCGCGACCTGATAACCGGCCTCCAGCGCTTGCAGCGCCGCGAGGGCGGCGACCACGGTTTTTCCCGCGCCAACATCGCCCTGAATCAGCCGCAGCATCGGTTCGTGCTGGCTGAGGTCGTAGGCGATTTCGTTGCCCACGCGTTGTTGCGCGCCGGTCGGGTTGAAGCCGAGGTTGGCCAGGTATTTCGGCGGCAGGTTTTTCGCCTTCGGCATCGCTGGCGCGCGCAGTGAACGCATGCTTTCGCGCAGACGTTGTTGCGACAGTTGATGGGTCAGCAGTTCTTCGAAGGCCAGCCGATGCTGGGCCCAGTGATGACCGAGGGCCAGCTCATCGACATCGGCATCGGCGGGCGGGTTGTGCAGGTAGCGGATCGCGTCGGCCAGCGGCGCCAGTTGGTAGTCACGGGCCAGTTCGGTCGGCAGCCAGTCGGGCAGGGTGTTCGGCTTGAGCAGCGTCAGGGTCTGCATGCACAACTGGCGCAGGCGCTGTTGGGTCAGGCCTTCGGTGAGCGGGTAGACCGGGGTCAGGGTTTCGTCCACCGGCGGCGGTTCGTCACCGGTGATGGCGCGGTATTCCGGGTGGTAGATTTCCAGCCCCGAGGCGCCGGGGCGCACTTCGCCGTAGCAGCGAATCCGCGTGCCGCGCTTGAGGCCTTCTTTCTGCGCGTTGCTGAAATGGTAGAAGCGCAGACTCAGTCCGCCGGTGCCGTCCTGCATGCGCACCACCAGGCTGCGACGCCGGCCCATGACCACGTCGGCGCCGCTGACGGTGCCTTCGACCACGGCGTCCTGGCCCGGTCGCAAGTGGCCGATCGGCACCACGCGGGTGCGATCCTGATAACGCAGCGGCAGGTGAAACAGCACGTCCTGGAGATTCTCCAGGCCGACCTTGGCCAGTTTCTCGGCCATGGCTTCGCCGACACCCTTGAGTGCGGTGACCGACACCTGCGACAGCTCAGTCATGACGCTGGCTTAACCGGCCGTGACCGGTGCGGCGGGCTTGGCCACCGAGCACAGGCGAACGGAGTCGGCGAGGATCTCGATGGCTTTCGGCCGTGGGAAGCTCGCGCGCCAGGCAATCGCCACGGTGCGGAATGGCACCGGCGCCGACAGCGGGCGTACTTCGATCACGCCCGGGGCGTAGTGATGGCTGTCGACAGCCGACAACGGCAGGATCGAGATACCCAGACCGGACGCGACCATGTGGCGGATGGTTTCCAGCGAGCTGGATTCCACCGTGGTGTGCTTGGCGCCGTCGTTGCCCTTGGTCAGGGTCGGGCAGGCCTCAAGCACTTGGTCGCGGAAGCAGTGGCCTTCGCCGAGCAGCAGCAGGCTCTTGTCGTTGAGCAGGGCAGCGTCGATGGATTCCTTTTGCGTCCACGGGTGCTGGGCCGGCATCAAGACGTAGAACGGCTCGTCGTACAGCGGCAGGGTCAGCACGTCGGCTTCGTTGAACGGCAGGGCGATGATGATCGCGTCGAGCTCGCCATTGCGCAGTTTGTCGCGCAGCACGTGGGTGAAGTTTTCTTCGATGTACAACGGCATCTGCGGGGCGACCCGGTGCAGTTGTGGAATCAGGTGCGGGAACAGGTACGGCCCGACGGTGTAGATCGCGCCGACTTTCAGCGGGGCGGTCAGCTGGTTCTTGCCGGCCTGGGCCAGTTCACGGATGCCTTGCGCCTGTTCCAGGACTTTCTGCGCCTGTGCGACGATGCCTTCGCCGACCGGGGTCAGGCGCACGGCGCTTTTACTGCGCTCGAAAATCAGCACACCGAGTTCGTCTTCAAGTTTTTTCACGCCCACCGACAGGGTCGGCTGACTGACGTGGCAACGCTCGGCGGCGTGGCCGAAGTGCTGCTCTTGGGCGAGGGTAACGATGTAGCGTAATTCTGTGAGGGTCATAGCAAGCGTCCATGAAGTTGCGGGCCAAGCATAACGGCTGCAATCGATAGACGCACGTTATCAGACTGAGTGAGGAATGCGACACCGGGCAATGTGAGTTTGCCGTTGCCAGATAGGCAAAAGGCACCTTTCGGTGCCTTTTCGATCCCACTGTCGACCCTGTGGGAGCGGGCTTGCTCGCGAATGCGGTGTGTCAGATACATGGATGTCGACTGACACGACGCTTTCGCGAGCAAGCCCGCTCCCACAATGGATCAGCGGCGTTTATCCAGCGAGTACACAAACGGCGCGACAATTTCGATCGAGCCGTTGGTCAACATGTCCGCCGGTGGCTTGGGCAGCGGTTGTGCGCGGCGGATCATTTCCAGGGTGGCCCGGTCCAGATCGGCGTTGCCCGAGCGGCCTACCAGTTCGAACGACAACACATTACCTTCGGCATCCACCACGAAACGCAGACGGTTCAGGCCTTCCTTGCCCCGTGCCTGTGCGCTTTGCGGGTACTTTTTGTACTTGCCCAAGTGCGCGAGCAGGGTGTTTTGCCAGCTGGCCTTGGCGGCCAATTGTGCGGGCGACGGTCCCGGTGCCGGCTGGGCGGATTTCTCCGTCGGTGCTTGGGTCGGCTGCGTCTCCGCCGGTTTTTCCTCGGAAGGTTTTTCCTTCACCGGTTCCGGTTTTTTCTCCACCGGTTTAGGCGGTTGCGGTTTCGGCTTTGGCTTGGGTTTGGGCTTCGGTACGGCAATCTCGGCCTTGGGCGCTTCAGCCAGTTTCGGAATCGGCAACTCTTCGACCGGAGCCGGTGGCTGCGGCGGTGTGACGACTTTCGGCGGAGCAGGCGGTGGCGGGGTCGGAACCGGTGCCAGCTCAACCATCATTGCCTGCGGCGGCAGTTCGATGGGCGGGCGGGCGGTCCAGTTCAGCGCCAGCGCGATGGCCAGCGCGTGAACGCCCAGCACCACGGCCAGGCTACCGCTGTAACGCGTCAGCTTATGGCGCGTCGTGATCATTTCTTGGCTGCGCTCTCGAGGCCCACCAGACCGACCTTCAGGTAACCGGCCGAGCGCAACTTATCCATCACGCTCATCAGGTCGCCGTAGTCCACGCCTTTGTCGGCCTGGAAGAAGATGGTGGTGTCTTTCTTGCCTTGGGTCTTGGCGTCGAGCACGGCGCCAAGGGTATCGGCATTGACTTCGTCGTCGCCGATGTACAGGCGCTGATCAGCTTTAACGCTGAGGAACACCGGTTTCTCCGGGCGCGGCGCCGGTTTTGCGGTCGAGGCCGGCAGGTCGACTTTGATGTCCACGGTAGCCAGCGGCGCGGCCACCATGAAAATAATCAGCAGCACCAGCATCACGTCGATGAACGGCGTGACGTTGATTTCGTGGTTCTCGGCCAGATCGTCGTCTGCGCCTTCTTTCAAATGCAGGCCCATGGCCGATTACCCCACTTTCACCATGTGTGGTTGTGAGCTGCTGCGCTCAGGCTGGTGATCGAGGTCACGGCTGACCAGCAACAGGACCTGCGCCGAAGCGTCGGACACCTGCGCCTTGTAGCCGGCGATGGAGCGGGCGAACACGTTGTAGATCACCACCGCAGGAATCGCAGCAACCAGGCCCAGCGCGGTGGCCAGCAGCGCTTCGGCGATGCCCGGCGCCACGACGGCGAGGTTGGTGGTCTGGGTCTTGGCGATGCCGATGAAGCTGTTCATGATGCCCCACACGGTACCGAACAGGCCGACGAACGGCGCGGTGGAACCGATGGTGGCGAGGACGCCGGTGCCGCTGCTCATGTTGCGGCCACAGGCTGCGACCAGACGCTCAAGACGGAAGCTGACGCGCTCCTTGATGCCTTCTTTCTCGCGGCTGTTGACCGACAGGCGCATCTCTTCGAGGGCGTCGTGCACCAGCAGGTTGGCGAGGGTGCCTTCCTTTGCCGCAGTGGCGCTGGCTTCCTTGAGGGTCGCGGCTTTTTTCAGGGCAGCGATTTCACCGCGCAGACGACGCTTGGCGCCCATCAGCTCGAAGCCTTTGGCGATCCAGATGGTCCAGGTGATGATGGAAGCGATGGCCAGACCGATCATCACGATTTTCACGATGATGTCGGCGTTCTGGTACATGCCCCATGGCGACAGGTCGTGGGCCATGCCCAAGCTGTTGTCAGGTTCGAGCACTTCAGGCGCGTCTGCTGCGCTGGCGTCTACAGCCTGTACCGGGTCGGTGGCGGCTGGCGCGGCGGTAGCAGGCGCGTGCTGTTCGGTGGCAGCCGGAGCGGCTGGCGCTTGTGCGTCAGCGAAAGCAGCGGTCGGCGCCAGCATCAGGCTGAGCAGCAGGGCCGCCACCGCGCTCCAGGCGCGAGGTCGTGTGGTTGGCGAAGCGGGGAATTGATTACGTGTCATGCTGGCCGGACCTGAGGTAGAAAAACGGTGATGCTCTTCCAGGCCTCGTGAGGCCGAGAACAAAAGTGGGGTGCATTATTGCAAGTAATTCTTGTTAACAAAAGTAATAGAGTTTCTTTTTTTCCTTCATTGCTAGCCGTTCGTCCTTTGCGAGGGCTAGTCTGTTCCTTTCGTTTGGGAGTTTTTTCATGTCCGCGCCTTCTGTTTTGATTGCCGGTTGCGGTGACGTCGGCAGTCGTCTGGCTACGCAATTGTTGGCCGCCGGCTGGGAGGTGCATGGTCTGCGCCGTGATGTTTCGCGTTTGCCGGATGGCGTCATCGGCGTCGCCGGAGACCTGTTCAAGGAAGATTGCCCAGAGACCTGGCCGGTCGGGGCGGTGGATTACCTGGTGTATTGCGCAGCGGCAACCGATCACGATGAGGCCGGTTATCGTGCGGCTTACGTGCAGGGTTTGCAGAACGTGCTGAGCTGGCTGGACGACTATGGGCAGACCCCTGAGCGGCTGCTGTTCGTTTCCAGCAGCAGTGTGTACGGGCAGCAGGAAGGGGAGTGGGTCGACGAACATTCAGCGACCGTCGCCAGCGGCTATTCCGGGCGAGTGATGCTTGAGGCTGAGCAAGTGGCGCTGAACAGCGGCATCCCGGCGAGCATTGTGCGCCTGACCGGCATTTACGGCCCGGGACGTGAATGGCTGTTGACCCAGGTGCGTCGCGGTTATCGGGTGGCGGTCGAGCCGCCGCTATACGGCAATCGCATTCATGCTGATGACGCGGCGGGGCTGATGGCGTTTCTGCTGCAGGCAGCTCATCAGGGCACGCCGTTGCAGGATGTTTATATCGGGGTGGACGATGCGCCCGCACCCTTGGCCGAAGTGGTCGCCTGGCTACGCGAGTATCTGGGTGTCACCGATTGGGCGGAAGACGCCAGCGTACGCCGCACCGGCAGCAAGCGCTGCAGCAATGCCCGGGCGAAGGCACTGGGCTGGACGCCGACGTATCCGAGTTATCGTGAAGGCTATGCGGCGATTCTTGAAGGCAAGTGCTGACTTTCTAACGCCACAAACCACTGTGGGAGCGGGCTTGCTCGCGAAGAGGGTGTGTCAGGCAACATGATGTCGACTGACACACCCTCTTCGCGAGCAAGCCCGCTCCCACAGGGTTAAGTGTTACTTTCAGGCGCGGTTACTGCTTCTCAAGCAACCACTTGCGTTCACCCGGGGTGAACTGCGGCATTTCATCCGCCAGTGCGGTATTCACTGCCTGGAAAATCTCCAGCGCCTTGCCTTTGCGGGCAAAGATCCAGTTGTTGCCCTGGCCGTTGAGTTGCAGCCACATGCTGTCGTGGTCGCTGTTCATCGAGGCGCAGTCGCCTGCCAGGCACAGGGCATAGCGGTCGGCGCCGGGCAGGCCGGAGACCTGGCCATCGGCCTGGAACTGCACGGTGTTGCCTTCGCCGTCGCCGCTGGCAATCTTCCAGCTGCCGCCCAGATAGGCCGAATACAGTGCGCGTTCGAAACTGGCGCCAATCGGTGCGCCTTCCGGCACGGGGATTTGTGCGCGGTCGAACAACTGATCCGGCTCGTTCTCGGTGGCGGCTTGTTTCATCCGTCCGCCGTCGCGCTTCAGCTCACTGCCGGAGCTGCCATAGAAGTCGACTTTCCAGGCGCCGGACTGTTCGCCCTGCAGCCGTCCTTCGACGTTCTCGAAACCGTTGGTGTAGCGGGCCTGACCGGCCTTGGTGTTGACGTCCCACTCCAGGTTCGGGCCATAGGCCTGAAGCGCTTCGCGCAGGGGGCCGCCCTTGGCAGCAGCGTCGATCGCCACCTGGTTGATCCAGGTGCCGCTGATGTCACGGTCGGCGGGGTCGCTGGCACAGCCGCCGAGGAAAATGGCGAGCAGCGAGAGAGCAAGCGCTTTGCGCATGGTGGAATCCTTTCAAAACCTTTTCTTTACCGCAGAGCAGTCGGCGCAGCGTTTGAAGGCTGCGCCGTGCGCATTACTCGATGACCAGGATGGCATCCATTTCGACTTGCGAACCCTTCGGCAGGGCAGCAACGCCGATGGCGGCGCGCGCTGGGTACGGCTGGTCGAAGTACTTGCCCATGATCTCGTTGACCTTGGCGAAGTGGCTCAGGTCGGTGAGGAAGATGTTCAGCTTGACGATGTCCTTGAACGAACCGCCAGCGGCTTCAGCCACGGCTTTGAGGTTCTCGAACACCTGGACGGTCTGGGCTTCGAAGCCTTCAACCAGTTCCATGGTCTTTGGGTCCAGAGGAATCTGGCCCGACATGTAGACGGTGTTGCCGGCCTTGATCGCCTGGGAGTAGGTACCGATGGCGGCTGGGGCCTTGTCGCTGGTGATAACGGTCTTGGTCATGTATGACTCCTTGTTAGGTGTGAATTAGGCACGCATGCGGGTGATGCGGATGACCCCGGTCAGGGCGCGCAGTTTCTTGATCACGCGGGCCAGGTGCACACGGTCGTGGACGCTGACCACCAGTTGGACGACGCTGATGCGGCCATCGCGCTCGTCCATGCTGATTTTCTCGATATTGCCGTCGGCCGCGTTGACGCTGCTGGCCAGCAGGGCGATCAGGCCGCGCTGGTGCTCCAGCTCGACGCGCAGCTCGACGTTGAATTCGCCGGTGACATCCTTGGCCCACGAGAGCTGGATGCATTTTTCCGGGTTGTGCCGGATTTCGCTGATGTTGCGGCAGTTGTCCAGGTGCACGACCATGCCTTTGCCCGCCGACAGGTGCCCGACAATCGGGTCGCCCGGGATCGGCGTGCAGCATTTGGCGTAACTGAGCACCAGACCTTCGGTACCGCGAATCGCCAACGGGCCTTCCGGGCTCGGCAGCTGCTCGCCTTCGCCGAGCAGGCGGCGCGCCACGACATAGGCCATGCGGTTGCCCAGACCAATGTCTTCGAGCAAATCTTCAATCAGTTCGAGGCGGTATTCGGTGAGCATCGCCTTGACGCGCTCGGCCGGGATTTTCTCCAGTGAGCTGTCGAAACCGTTGAGCACCTTGTTCAGCAGGCGTTCGCCGAGGCTGATGGACTCGGAGCGACGTTGCAGTTTCAGTGCATGGCGGATGTGCGTACGTGCCTTGCCGGTGACCACGAAGTTGAGCCACGCCGGATTCGGCCGCGCGCCGGGTGCGCTGACGATCTCGACCGTGGAGCCGCTTTGCAGCGGTTCGGACAGCGGTGCGAGACGGCGGTTGATCCGGCAGGCGATGCAGCTGTTGCCGACGTCGGTGTGCACCGCATAGGCAAAGTCGACCGCCGTGGAGCCTTTGGGCAGCTCCATGATCCGGCCTTTGGGCGTGAACACGTAGACCTCGTCCGGGAACAGGTCGATCTTCACGCTCTCGATGAATTCCAGCGAGTTGCCGGCACGTTGCTGCATTTCCAGCACACCTTTGACCCACTGGCGGGCGCGGGCGTGAGTGCCTTTCGGCTGCTCGTCACCGCTGGATTTGTACAGCCAGTGTGCGGCAATGCCGTTGTTGGCCATCTCTTCCATTTCGCGGGTACGGATCTGGATCTCGATCGGTACGCCGTGCATGCCAAACAGCGTGGTGTGCAGCGACTGATAGCCGTTGGCCTTGGGAATCGCGATGTAATCCTTGAAGCGTCCCGGCAACGGTTTGTACAAATTATGCACAGCACCCAGCACGCGGTAGCAGGTATCGACCTTGTCGACGATGATCCGGAACGCATAGACGTCCATGATCTCGTTGAAGGCCCGACGCTTGCCGCGCATTTTCTTGTAGATGCCGTAGAGGTGTTTCTGGCGACCGCTGACTTCGCCCTGGATGCCGTCGATCGCGAGGCAGTGGCCGAGGGACTCTTCGATCTTGTTGACGATTTCCTTGCGGTTGCCCCGGGCGCGCTTGACCGCCTGGTAGATCCGCGCGGAACGCATCGGGTGCATCGCCTTGAAGCCGAGGTCTTCGAATTCGATACGAATGGCGTGCATGCCCAGCCGGTTGGCGATGGGCGCGTAGATTTCGAGGGTTTCCTTGGCGATCCGGCGGCGTTTTTCCCCGGACAGCACTTCCAGCGTGCGCATGTTGTGCAGGCGGTCGGCGAGCTTGACCAGGATCACGCGAATGTCGCGCGCCATGGCCATGGCCATTTTCTGGAAGTTTTCGGCCTGGGCTTCGGCCTTGGTCTCGAAGTTCATCTGGGTCAGTTTGCTGACCCCGTCGACCAGTTCGGCCACGGTTTCACCGAACTGCGCTTGCAGCGCCTCTTTGGCGATACCGGTGTCTTCGATCACGTCATGCAGCATCGCGGCCATCAGGCTCTGATGGTCCATGTGCATGTCGGCAAGAATATTCGCCACCGCAAGAGGATGCGTGACGTACGCCTCGCCGCTGCGACGGCGCTGACCGTCATGGGCTTGTTCGGCGTAGAAATACGCTCGGCGGACCAGGTTGACCTGGTCGTTGCCGAGGTAGGTCGATAAGCGATCGGCGAGGGCGTCTATGCTCGGCATGATGACTCCTGCCGTAGGCTGTGTTCCCGCGCCGTGCTACGTCGACCAGGCATAGGCTTAGACGGCCTCGTTGGACTCGTCCTCGAACGCAGCGAAGACCGGGTCTTCGTGGACGATTTCCTGCTCGGCGATGAACTCGTAGCTCATCAGGCCTTCTGCGATTTCACGCAGGGCGACAACGGTCGGCTTGTCGTTTTCCCACTGGACCAGTGGCTCTTTGCCGCCGGTGGCCAGTTGACGGGCACGCTTGGTAGAGAGCATGACCAGCTCAAAGCGGTTTTCCACGTGTTCTAGGCAGTCTTCAACGGTTACGCGGGCCATGGTATTCCTCGGAGCGAATGCAATATGCGCGCTGCCCGGTTGGGCGAGCGGACTGAGCAGTTTAAAAAATCACCAGCGATTAGGGAAGCGCTGATTTTTTGACCAGACCCTTCAACGCGCTGCAAGCACCAATGTAAAGCGCTTGCAGCGGTTTTGGGAAGTGCTGATTAACCGAGCAGTTCGGCCAGTAATTTGCCGAAACGTACCTGCTGGCGTTTCTGTTGCAGCTGATTGGCGCGGAAAATCGCCTTAAGATCGTCCAGTGCATGGGCGAAATCGTCGTTGATGATCAGATAGTCGTACTCGACATAGTGGCTCATCTCGCTGACGGCTTCGCGCATCCGCCCGTCAATGATCTCGTCACTGTCCTGGCCACGGTTGGTCAGGCGCTGGTGCAATGCTTGCAACGACGGCGGCAGGATGAAGATCGAGCGTGCTTGCGGCATCAGCTTGCGCACTTGTTCGGCGCCTTGCCAGTCGATTTCCAGAATCAGGTCGTGACCTTCGTCCAGCGTCTGCTGCAGGCGGCTTTGCGAGGTGCCATAGAAGTTGCCGAAGACTTCGGCGCGTTCGAGGAAATCGCCGTGCTCGCCCATCTTCACGAACTCTTCGCGAGTCACGAAGTGATAGTTCACGCCGTCCACTTCACCCGGACGCATGGCGCGGGTGGTGTGGGAGATCGAGACGCGGATCTCCGGATTGGCATCGGTCAAAGCCTTGACCAGGCTGCTCTTGCCTGCGCCCGATGGCGCGGAAATGATGTACAGGGTGCCGGTGCTGTGGGTCATGTCTGTTGCCTTACTCAATATTCTGCACTTGTTCGCGCATCTGCTCGATCAACACCTTGAGGTTGACGGCGGCCTGGGTGCTGCGCGGATCGAAGGCCTTGGAGCCCAGTGTGTTGGCTTCGCGGTTGAGCTCCTGCATCAGGAAATCCAGGCGCCGACCGGCGGCACCGCCGGACTTGAGCACCCGGCGCACTTCGATGATGTGGGTGCTCAAGCGATCCAGTTCTTCGGCCACATCGCTTTTTTGCGCGAGCATGACCATTTCCTGTTCCAGGCGCTGCGGATCCAGTTCGGCCTTCATGTCGGTGAAGCGGTCGAGGACTTTCTGACGCTGGGTCGCGAGCATCTGCGGCACCAGTTCACGCAAGGTCACGACGTCCTCTTCAATGGAAGTCAGGCGCTCGTTGATCAGGCGTGCCAGCTCCGCGCCTTCGCGCTCGCGGCCGGCCTTGAGTTCCTTGAGACCTTGATTGAACAGCGCCAGCGCCTCGGCGTTCAGCGCCTGTGGATCAGTGGCGTCGGCCACCAGTACGCCGGGCCAGGCCAGCACTTCCAGCGGGTTGAGTGCTGCCGGGTTCTTGATCAGGCCGGCAACGGTTTCGGCGGCGGCGACCAGTTGCGCGGCGCGCTCGCGGTCGACCTGCAACGGCTTGCCGGTGCTTTCTTCGGTGAAGCGCAGGGTGCATTCCAGTTTGCCCCGCGACAGGCCCTGACGCAGGGCTTCACGCACCGCGCCCTCGAGGTCGCGGAACGACTCCGGCAAGCGCAGGTGCGGTTCCAGATAGCGGCTGTTGACCGAGCGCAGCTCCCAGCTCAGGGTGCCCTGGACGCCGGCTTTCTCGACGCGGGCGAAGGCGGTCATGCTGTGCACCATGGCGGTGACCTCGCAATGCAGATCGGCGCAGAAGGGATGTTCCGCAGGCTCGATATCAATGAATTTAAGCCGACTGGCAGCAAAGGCGCAGGATTGTAGCGCAGTGCGGCGGATGCGCCCAAACACACGGTGTGACAAAGGGCTGCAGGCCGTCGGTTATGCGCGTTTCAGGCCTCTGGGTCGACGGTCGGAATTTTTAACCCGTGCCCAGGCGCGGTGCAGCGCTCTATAATGCTCGGCAGTTTTCCGTCCCCAGTACAGGTATTCCCTATGAAACGTCCAAGTGGTCGCGCTGCCGATCAGCTTCGCTCGATCCGCATTACCCGCAACTACACCAAACACGCCGAGGGATCCGTACTGGTCGAATTCGGTGATACCAAGGTCATCTGCACCGTCAGCGTCGAAAACGGCGTGCCGCGCTTCCTCAAAGGGCAAGGCCAGGGCTGGTTGACCGCCGAGTACGGCATGCTGCCGCGCGCCACTGGCGAGCGTAACCAGCGTGAAGCCAGCCGTGGCAAGCAGGGCGGCCGCACCCTGGAAATCCAGCGCCTGATCGGCCGTTCGCTACGCGCTGCGCTGGACATGTCCAAGCTGGGCGACGTGACCCTGTACGTCGACTGCGACGTGATCCAGGCTGACGGCGGCACCCGCACCGCCTCTATCACCGGCGCCATGGTGGCACTGGTCGATGCACTGAAAGTGATCAAGAAGCGCGGCGGCCTGAAAGGCGGCGACCCGCTCAAGCAAATGATCGGCGCGGTATCGGTCGGCATGTATCAGGGCGAGCCGGTGCTGGATCTGGACTATCTTGAAGATTCCGCCGCCGAGACCGACCTCAACGTGGTGATGACCAGCACCGGTGGCTTCATCGAAGTCCAGGGTACCGCCGAAGGCGCGCCGTTCCAGCCTGAAGATCTGAACGCCATGCTGGAACTGGCGAAGAAAGGCATGAACGAAATCTTCGAACTGCAAAAGGCTGCACTGGCCGACTGAGCAGGTTCGCAACCCGCAAGGAGGACGTGATGAGTGATGAGCAAGAGTTGCTGCCCAAGCCGAGCCAGGAGGTTCGCCAATGGGCGATGTTTTGTCACTTGTCCGCCTTGCTGGGGATCTGGATTCCGTTCGGCAACCTGATCGGGCCGCTGATCCTGTGGCAAATGAAGCGCGAGACCGATCCATTCATCGACGCTCAGGGCAAGGAAGCGCTGAACTTTCAAATCACCGTGGCGATTGCTGCCGCGATCTGTCTGCTGCTGATGGTGTTGATCATCGGCTTCTTCTTGCTGGGCCTGCTGGCCATCGGCGCGTTGGTGCTGACGATCATTGCCGGGGTGAAGGCGAACGAAGGCTTTCCCTACCGTTATCCATTCACTTGGCGACTGATCAAATAACGATCAATGCAAAGCCTCCGTGACTCGTAAAGTTTTAATGTAAATGCCCTGACTTGTCAGGGCATTTGTGTTTTTGCAACTCGAATAATTACTCTTTCGTGTAGGAGCAGTTCTATCTGCGACAAGCGGTAGTGGATATTTTTTATATATCTAACGCCTACACTTTTAGTCACAACTGCAATGCTTTAACGCGATCTCAGTCCTTGGCAACAGGACTTGTCGATTGTTAAGGTTGCTCCGCGCAACATTGCTTCAGAAATATCTCGATATATTCAAGCCATCAAAGGCCCTTGAATTCCACATCAATCAGTGTTGAGACAATCAGCCGATTCAATAGGCGTGCGCGGGTAAAAGTGCGCCTGATGAATAAATAGCCAAGAATATCCCCAATGATCCAGCTCGATTTTTATGGAACGCTCGTGGCCGCCTCTCTGGTGCTATTACTGGGGCGCGGACTTATTGCACGAGTCGGATTTCTGCGTAATTACAATATTCCTGAACCCGTCGCCGGTGGACTGGTGGTTGCGCTGGGTTTATTGATATTGCGAACTTTTGATATAGAAATCAGATTCGATACTTCACTGCAGACGCCGTTGATGTTGGCGTTCTTTGCCACAATCGGTTTGAGCGCAGACTTTGCCAACCTGAAAAAGGGTGGTCGCGTAGTCGGCATATTTCTACTGGCGGTTACCGGGCTTCTGGTGGTTCAGAACGCTTTGGGTATTGGCCTTGCCAAAACGTTGGGTCTTGATCCTTTGATGGGGCTCCTGACGGGTTCGATCACGCTTGCGGGCGGTCACGGTACGGGGGCGGCGTGGGGCACGGTATTCAGTGAAAAGTACGGCCTTGCTTCGGCCTCCGAGCTTGCAATCGCCTCGGCAACCTTCGGCTTGGTCCTGGGCGGTTTGATAGGTGGGCCTGTGGCCCGCCTGCTCATCAAACGCGTTGAGGTGCCCGGTTGCCAGTTTCAAGAAACGCCACGGATGCCAAAGGGTTTTGAGCAGCCGAACAAAGAGCGCTCGATTACGCCCTTTTCGTTTATCGAGACACTGGCATTGATTGCGGTCAGTTTATTGGCTGGCAATCTTCTGAATGGCTTTCTGCACGGAACCGCATTCGAGTTGCCAACGTTTGTCTGCGTTTTGTTTGTGGGGGTGATGCTACGTAACGGGCTATCGGCGCTGGGCCTGTATCAGGTATTCGAGCGTGAAGTGTCGGTGCTGGGCAATGTCAGCCTGTCGCTGTTTCTGGCAATTGCCTTGATGTCTCTCAAACTCTGGGATCTGGCAGCGTTGGCACTGCCGATATTCATCATTCTGGCTGCGCAAACGTTGGTCATGGCGCTGTTTGCGATTTTTGTGACATTCAGAGTGATGGGCAGTAACTACGACGCGGCGGTCCTGGCGGCGGGGCATTGCGGTTTTGGCCTGGGCGCAACGCCAACCGCCATTGCCAACATGCAGGCGGTGACGCAGCGTTTCGGGCCTTCGCAGATTGCGTTTCTGGTGGTGCCGATGGTCGGTGCATTCTTCATCGACATCATCAACGTGATCGTCATCAAGCTTTACCTGGCCTTGCCGTTTTTTGTCGCCGTCTGAGGTCAGGACGGCTTCAGGCGCGGCATAAAAAATGCCCGTATCTCGCGATACGGGCATTTTTTTAACGACGGATCGACGCTTAGATGGTCAGCGTCCAGTCGTAGTCGACGATCAGCGGCGCGTGCTGCGAGAACCGTGGCTGACGTGGCAGGCGCGCGCTGCGTACGAAACGGCGCAAGCCTGGGGTCAGCAGCTGGTAGTCGAAGCGCCAGCCCAGATTCAGCATCTCGGCCTGTTCGTTGTCCGGCCACCAGCTGTACTGGTCACCTTCGCGGCTGACTTCGCGCAGGGCATCGACATAGCCCATGTTGCCGACAATCTCGTCCATCCAGGCACGTTCTGGCGCCAGGAAGCCCGGGGATTGCTGGCTGTCGCGCCAGTTCTTGATGTCGAGCTTCTGCTGCGCAACGTACAGCGAGCCACAATAAATGTACTCGCGACGTTTACGCCGCTGCTTGTCCAGGTACTTGCCGAAGTCGTCCATGAGCTTGAACTTCTGGTTCAAGTCCTCATCGCCGTTCATCCCCGAAGGAAGCAGCAAGGTGGCAATACTGACTTTGTCGAAATCTGCTTGCAGGTAGCGCCCGTAGCGGTCGGCCGTCTCGAAACCGAGACCGCTGATGACAGCCTTCGGTTGCAACCGCGAATACAAAGCCACGCCGCCTTGGGCAGGGACTTCAGCATCGCAGGCATAAAGGAAGTAGCCATCCAGTTGGAAGGCTGGGTCATCCAGTTCAAAGGCGGAGGCACGGGTGTCCTGCAGGCAGATGACGTCGGCATTCTGTGCTTGCAGCCAACTGAGCAAACCACGCTCGACTGCAGCCTGAATACCATTGACGTTCACACTGATGATCCGCATAAATGGCCCCAAAAATCGCGTGCGTGTATGATACACGGCGTCAAGCTAATTAGCTAAATCCGTGGTATTTGGGGTTTTTTTCATGCAAGCGTATCAGCGCGATTTCATTCGTTTTGCCATCGATCGCGGCGTTTTGCGCTTCGGTGAGTTCACCCTGAAGTCCGGGCGCACCAGTCCTTACTTCTTCAATGCCGGCCTGTTCAACTCGGGTTCGGCCCTGGCGCAGCTGGGGCGTTTCTACGCGGCAGCCATCGCCGAAAGCGGCATTCCTTTCGACGTATTGTTTGGCCCGGCCTACAAAGGCATCCCGCTGGCAGCCACCACCGCTGTCGCGTTGGCCGAACACCACAACCGTGACCTGCCATGGTGCTTCAACCGCAAGGAAGCCAAGGCCCACGGCGAAGGCGGCAGCCTGGTCGGCGCGCCGCTGACCGGTGACGTGCTGATCATCGACGACGTGATCACTGCCGGCACCGCGATCCGCGAAGTGATGCAGATCATCGCGTCCCAGGACGGCGCCAAGGCGGCCGGCGTGCTGATCGCCCTGAACCGTCAGGAGCGTGGTAACGGTGAATTGTCGGCGATCCAGGAAGTCGAGCGTGACTTCGGTATTCCGGTGATCAGCATCGTTTCGCTGAACCAGGTGCTGGAATTCCTCGCCGACGACCCGCAGCTCAAGCAGCATTTGCCCGCCGTGGAAGCGTATCGCGCCCAGTTCGGCGTCTGAACTGTGGAATGAGCTTTTGTGGCGAGGGAGCTTGCTCCCGCTGGGCTGCGTAGCAGACCCGAAAAGCTTGTGAGCGCTGCGCACTCAAGCGGGAGCAAGCTCCCTCGCCACAATAGATGGAAGGCCGCAGGCAAAAAAAGACCCCGCTCAGTCAGGCTGAGCGGGGTCTTTTCGTTTCCGCGACGGCTTACGGACGCTTGCGATTGCTGATCAGCGTGCCCACACCAGTGTCGGTGAAGATTTCCAGCAGGATCGCGTTCGGTACGCGACCGTCGATGATCAGCGAGCTGCCAACGCCACCCTGAACCGCTTCCAGTGCGCAACGGATCTTCGGCAGCATGCCGCCGTAGATGGTGCCGTCGGCGATCAGATCGTCGACCTGCTGGGTGCTCAGGCCGGTCAACACGGTGCCGGACTTGTCCATCAGGCCGGCGATGTTGGTCAGCAGCATCAGCTTCTCGGCTTTCAGCGCTTCGGCGACTTTACCGGCCACCAGGTCGGCGTTGATGTTGTACGACTCGCCGTTCTCACCGACGCCGATCGGCGCGATCACCGGGATGAAGTTGCCTTTGACCAGCAGGTTCAGCAGCTCGGTGTTGATCCCGACCACTTCGCCCACCTGACCGATGTCGATGATTTCCGGCTGGGTCATCTCCGGGGTCTGGCGGGTGACGGTCAGTTTCTTCGCACGAATCAGCCCGGCGTCTTTACCGGTCAGGCCGATGGCACTGCCGCCGTGACGGTTGATCAGGTTGACGATGCTTTTGTTGACCTGACCGCCGAGGACCATTTCCACCACGTCCATGGTCGCGGCGTCGGTGACGCGCATGCCATCGACGAAGTGGCTTTCGATCGACAGGCGCTTGAGCAGATCACCGATCTGCGGGCCGCCGCCGTGAACCACCACCGGGTTGATGCCCACGGCTTTCATCAAGACGATGTCGCGGGCGAAGCCGGTTTTCAGCTCCTCGCTTTCCATCGCGTTGCCGCCGTATTTGATCACCAGGGTCTTGCCGACATAACGTCGGATGTAAGGCAACGCTTCGGACAGGACCTGGGCGGTGTGGGCGGCGGCTTCGCGTTCGAGGGTCATTCAGGGCTCCGGGTGAATCAGAACGGTAGTTGGAGATCAGGTGCAACGCGTTTCAGTTGGGCGTGGAACACAGCCTTGATACGCGCAAGTTCTGCCTCGTCATCGGCCTCGAAACGCAGCACCAGCACCGGTGTGGTGTTGGAGGCGCGCACCAGGCCCCAGCCTTTGGCGTAATCGACTCGCACGCCGTCGATGGTGGTCAGGTCGGCGCCTGCGCCCCACTGTGCGTCGTGCAGTGCATCAATGATGCTGAATTTGCTCTCTTCGGTCACATGGATATTGATTTCCGGCGTAGAAATATCGTTCGGGAAGGTCGCAAACAGCTCTTCGGCGGTGGATTTTTCCTTGCTGAGGATCTCCAGCAGCCGTGCGGCGCTGTAGATGCCATCGTCGAAACCGAACCAGCGCTCCTTGAAGAAGATGTGCCCGCTCATCTCACCGGCCAATAGAGCACCGGATTGTTTCATTTTCTTTTTGATCAACGAGTGACCGGTCTTCCACATTAGCGGGCGACCGCCGTATTCCTTGATCAGCGGCACCAGACGGCGGGTGCATTTGACGTCGAAGATGATTTCCGCGTCCGGGTTGCGCGCCACCACGTCGCGGGCGAACAGCATCAGCAGGCGATCCGGGTAGACGATGCTGCCAGTATTGGTCACCACGCCGACGCGGTCGCCGTCACCGTCGAAGGCCAGACCGAGGTCGGCATTGGTTTCCTTGACCTTGGCGATCAGGTCGACGAGGTTCTCGGGCTTGCCCGGGTCCGGGTGGTGGTTGGGGAAGTTGCCGTCGACTTCGCAGAACAGCGGGATGACTTCGCAGTTCAGCGCTTCGATCAGTTGCGGGGCAATCACGCCGGCCGCGCCGTTACCGCAGTCGACCACGACTTTCATGCGGCGGGCCAGTTTGACGTCCTTGACGATTTCGGTGGTGTAGCGGTCAAGGATTTCGACCTGGGTCACGCTGCCCTGACCGCTGGTCAGGTCATTGGTCTTGATGCGCTCGTGCAGCACCTGGATCTGCTCGTTGGCCAGGGTGTCGCCGGCGATCACGATCTTGAAGCCGTTGTAGTTCGACGGGTTGTGGCTGCCGGTGAGCATTACCCCCGACTTGCCAGCCAGCACGTTGGCCGCGTAATACAGCGCCGGTGTCGGCACCAGGCCGACGTCGCTGACGTGGCAGCCGCTCTCGGCGATACCGCGGATCAGTTCTGCAACCAGCTCCGGGCCGGACAGGCGACCGTCGCGACCGACGGAAACATTCGGTTCACCTTGGGCCAGGCTCTGTGAGCCGATGGCGCGGCCGATCCAGTAAGCGGTTTCGGCATTGAGGAATTCCGGCACGGTGCCGCGAATGTCATAGGCGCGGAAGATGCTGTCGGGAAGCTTCGGGGCGATCTTGGCGGGGGTGCTCATCTGCACAAATGCTCCATCTCGAAAGTGGCGGGACACACCGACGATTCACTCGGCGGCAGGCTCAAACTGAAGGGTATGACGGCGTTTTCCGCAGAGAGTTCGTGGTGTGAAAGGGCCATGACGCCTCGGCTGGCGTGGCCTGCGGCCGGCAAAACCTTGATTTTCGGTGCTAAAACCTGCTGCCGAAAAAGCACAAATTTTGTGGTGAGGGGATTTATCCCCGATGGCTGCGCAGCAGATCCAAAAGCCTTGGGGCCGCTTCGCAGCCCATCGGGGATAAATCCCCTCGCCACAATAATATTTCAGGGTTATTTAGTGCCGGTATGGCCAAATCCGCCCGCGCCGCGTTCGGTTTCGACGAACTCTTCAACCATTTCGAAATGCGCCTGCACCACCGGCACCAACACCAGTTGCGCCAGACGCTCGCCGACGGTCATGGTGAAGTCGCTCTGGCCACGGTTCCAGCAGGACACCATCAGCGGGCCCTGATAATCCGAGTCGATCAGGCCAACGAGGTTGCCCAGCACGATGCCGTGCTTATGGCCCATGCCCGAGCGCGGCAGGATCAGGGCGGCGAGGTTCGGGTCGCCGATGTAAACCGACAGACCGGTTGGGATCAGCACGGTTTCACCTGGCTTGATCACGATGTCCTGTTCCAGCATGGCGCGCAGGTCGAGGCCGGCGGAGCCTGGGGTGGCGTATTGCGGCAGCGGGAATTCGGTACCGATGCGTGGGTCGAGGATCTTGGCTTGCAAAGCGTGCATGTAAATTAAACCTGGTTCAGACGTTCGGCGATAAAAGTGACCAGTTGGCGAGCGATCTTGCTCTTGCTGGTCTGGGCGAAAACAGTGGCATGAAGCTCACGGTCGATCACGCTGCAGGCGTTTTCTTCGCTGTTGAAACCGATGCTCGGGTTGGCGACGTCGTTGGCGACGATCAGGTCGAGATTCTTGTCTTTCAGCTTGCGTGCAGCGTAGTCGAGCAGGTGTTCGGTCTCGGCGGCGAAGCCGACACTGAACGGGCGGTCGGGGCGGGTCGCGATGGTGGCCAGGATGTCCGGGTTACGCACCATTTGCAGGACGAAGCCGTCGCCGCTTGTAGGGTCTTTCTTGAGTTTTTGCGGGGCAACGACTTCCGGACGGTAGTCCGCCACCGCTGCCGAGGCGATGAACACATCACACGGGATGGCCGATTCACAGGCTGCGAGCATGTCGCGGGCACTGACCACATCAATGCGCGTGACGCGATCCGGCGTCGGCAGGTGCACCGGGCCGCTGATCAGGGTCACGCGGGCGCCGGCTTCCACCGCGGCTTCGGCCAGAGCGAAGCCCATTTTCCCGGAGCTGTGGTTGGTGATGTAGCGCACCGGGTCGATGTTTTCCTGGGTCGGGCCGGCGGTGATCACCACGTGCTTACCGGTCAGCGCCTGACGCTGGAAGCAGTCCGCCGCGCACTGCGCCAGATCGGTGGCTTCCATCATCCGGCCCATGCCGACGTCGCCGCAGGCCTGGCTGCCAGAGGCCGGGCCGAAAGTCTTCAGGCCACGGCTTTCAAGGATTTGCAGGTTGGCCTGGGTTGCCGGATCGCGCCACATCGCCTGATTCATGGCTGGCGCGACGGCCACCACGGCGTCGGTGGCCAGCACCAGGGTGGTCAGCAGATCGTTGGCGATGCCTTGGGCCAGACGCGCAATCAGGTCGGCAGTGGCTGGGGCGATCAGCACCAGATCGGCCCATTTGGCCAGTTCGATGTGGCCCATCGCCGCTTCGGCGGCCGGGTCGAGCAAGTCGAGGTGAACCGGGTGCCCGGACAGGGCCTGCATGGTCAGCGGGGTGATGAACTCGGCGCCGCCATGGGTCATGACCACGCGCACTTCGGCGCCCTGGTCAATCAGGCGACGAACCAGATCGGCGCTCTTGTAGGCCGCAATGCCGCCGCCGACGCCCAGAACGATGCGTTTCCGATACAGCCGCTGCATAGGTCTGCCTTTACATTTCGTGGGTGACATACGTGGCGAAACCCCCTCCCCAGGGTGAATTCGCCCGCAAAAAAGATGGGCTACGATATCACAGCGACCGCTACGGAACAGCGGTGCCCACAGACAAGGAAGGTGTATGAGTATTCGCGATTGGCCTGCGGCGGAGCGGCCGCGGGAGAAGCTGCTTGAACAGGGCTCGGGAAGTCTTTCGGACGCCGAGTTGCTGGCGATTTTTCTTCGAACCGGGGTCACGGGAAAAAGCGCGGTGGATCTGGCGCGACACCTGTTGACGCAATTCGGCAGCCTGCGCGCGTTGCTGGAGGCCGATCTTGCGGCGTTCAGCGGACAGTTGGGATTGGGGCCTGCGAAATTCGCGCAGTTGCAGGCGGTGCTGGAAATGGGGCGGCGACATCTGGCCGAGCGCATGCGTAAAAAACCGGCGCTGGAGAATCCGCAGGCAGTTCGGGACTATCTGAAATCCATGCTGCGCCACGAGCCACACGAGGTGTTTGGCTGCCTGTTTCTCGATTCCAAGCATCAGGTGCTGACGTTCGAGGCACTGTTTCGCGGCTCGATCGATAACACCAGCGTGCATCCTCGGGAAGTGGTGAAACGCTCATTGGCCAACAACGCGGCAGCGGTGATTCTCTGCCATAACCACCCTTCGGGGAACAGCGATCCGAGCCAGGCGGACCGCCAACTGACCAAGCGCTTGCAGAAGGCTCTGGACCTGATTGATGTACGGGTGCTGGATCACTTCATCATTGGCGACGGCGAGCCGCTGTCGATGGCGGAGTGTGGCTGGATGTAGCGTTCAACAACAAACACCAACCCCTGTGGGAGCGGGCTTGCTCGCGAAGGCGATGTGTCAGTCAATAAGAGTTTGGCTGATCCGACGCCTTCGCGAGCAAGCCCGCTCCCACAGGTGAATTGTGTTGTGACGGGTTATTTCAGGGTGACCTTCGAGTAGTCCTGCCGCCCGAACGGGCTCACCGAGTAACCCTGCACATCCTTGCGCGTCAGCGCATAGGCAGTCGGGTGTGCCAGCGGCAACCACAGCGCCTGCTGCTGAATCTGCGCCTGCGCCTGTTCATACAGCTTGGTGCGCACGCCTTGCTCACTGGTGGTCTTGCCGGCGCTGATCAACTTGTCCAGGTCGGCATTGCAGTAGCGGGCGAAGTTGGTGCCGGATTTGACCGCCGCGCAGGAAAACTGCGGCGTGAGGAAGTTGTCCGGATCGCCGTTGTCGCCGGCCCAGCCCATGAACAGCAGGTCATGCTCGCCAGCCTTGGCGCGGCGAATCAGTTCGCCCCACTCGATCACGCGTATTTCCGCCTGAATGCCGATTTCCGCCAGATCCGATTGCAGCAATTGCGCGCCCAGACTCGGATTCGGGTTAAGCAGACTGCCGGACGGACGCGTCCAGATGGTGGTCTGGAAGCCGTCCTTGAGTCCGGCTTTGGCCAGCAACGCCTTGGCTTTGGCCACGTCGTGCGGATAGCCCGGCAGGTTCTTCGCGTAGCTCCAGGTGTTCGGCGGGTAAGGGCCGTTGGCCGGCTGTGCGGTGTCTTCGAACACGGCTTTGACGTAGTTGGCCTTGTCGAAGGCGAGGTTGATCGCCTGGCGCACTTCCGGCTTGTCCAGCGGTGGATGCTGGCTGTTGATGCCGACGAAAGCGGTCATGAAGGCGTCAGTCTTTTCCACTTTCAGCGTCGGCTCTTCCTGCGCAGCCTTCACGTCCAGCGGTTTTGGCGACAGAGCGATCTGGCATTCGTTGCGCCGCAACTTTTGCAGGCGCACGTTGGCGTCCGGGGTGATGGCGAAGATCAGCGGGTCGACCGCCGGCTTGCCGCCGAAGTAGTCCGGGTTGGCCTTGTAGCGCACCGAGGCGTCTTTCTGGAAGCGCGTGAACACGAACGGACCGGTGCCGATCGGCTGGCTGTTGAGCTTGTCGGTGGCGTCGGCCTTGAGCAGCTTGTCGGCGTATTCGGCGGAATAGATCGAGGCGAAGCCCATGCTCAGGGTCGCGAGGAACGTCGAGTCCGGGTGATCGAGGGTAAAGCGCACGGTCAGGGGGTCGAGTGCGTCGATTTTCTTGATCAGCGCCGGCAACTGCATGGACTGGGCGTGCGGGAAGCCGCTTTGCGCCACTTTGTGCCATGGGTTGGCTGGATCGAGCATGCGATCGAAGCTGAATTTGACGTCTTCGGCGCTCAGGGTGCGGGTCGGTTTGAAATAGTCAGTGCTGTGAAACTTCACCTGCGGGTGCAGCTTGAACACATAAGTCAGGCCGTCGGTGCTGACTTCCCAGCTGTCGGCCAGGCTCGGCACGACTTTGCCGCTGGCGGTGTCGAAGTCCACCAGGCGATTCATCAGCACGTCGGCCGAGGCATTAGTGGTGGTGAGCGAGTTATATTGCACCACGTCGAACCCTTCAGGGCTGGCCTCGGTGCACACGCTCAGGGCGGCAGCTTGGGCCAGGGGGCTCAGCAGAAGCGGGGCGAGCAACAGGGGTAGGGCAGCGAGGCGCATGGTCGGCTTCCTTTACAGATCGAAGGCCATCTGCAGGTGCAGTCTGGAAAAGGGTTACCCTAGAGGGCTGGATTGCAAATGACTATCCCCTTTTTGCATTTTTGGGGCAGCGCAGTGACGTTTTTCAGACCGCGGTCCACGAGGAAAAGTCGGAAACGTCTGTTAGAGCGGTTTTCTGCGACGAGTGGTCAAAACTCGCCTCAGCCTTTATCCAAAGCGTCTGCAGGCGGAAAATGCGCCTTTTTACCGGTCGATTGTACATCCATTGTTGTTGCACCCCGGTCTTTCTGGTATAAAGCAGCGCTCTTTTCTAGGGGCCCGGTTCCTTCACTGTAGGTGTAGCCGGTAAGACCTCTAAAGAAACGCGGCGCCTGGCGCCAAATGACTGAGAGATTAAGCGGCCAACCCATGCCGGGTTGGGCATGTGGTTTTAGAGGGCTGAGGCATGTCGAGAGTATGTCAAGTTACCGGTAAGGGTCCGGTAACCGGGAATAACATTTCCCACGCAAACAACAAAACCCGTCGTCGTTTCCTGCCGAACCTGCAGCATCACCGCTTCTGGGTTGAAGAAGAGAAACGTTTTGTGCGTCTGCGCGTATCTGCCAAAGGCATGCGCATCATCGACAAGCGTGGCATCAGTGTCGTGCTCGCCGAACTTCGCCGCGATGGCAAGATTTAAGGGAGCTAATCATGCGTGAATTGATTCGTTTGATCTCGAGCGCCGGTACTGGTCACTTCTACACTACCGACAAGAACAAGCGTACTACTCCGGACAAAATCGAGATCAAGAAATATGATCCGGTTGTTCGCAAGCACGTGATCTACAAGGAAGGCAAAATCAAGTAATTGATTTTTCCCGACTTACGAAAAAGGCCCGTATCGTGAGATGCGGGCCTTTTTTGTTGCCTCGGATTTCTGCGGTATCCGGCCGGGCCTCATCGCTGGCAAGCCAGCTCCCACAATGATCGTCGGTAGGCACAAAATTTGTGTTCACCACAAAACCTGTGGGAGCTGGCTTGCCAGCGATGGGGCCGGATCAGCCAGCGAAAATCCTCAGGCCTTCTGTTCGAAGATCACATAGATCTTGCGGCAAGCCTCCAGCACTTCCCAGGTACCACGGAAACCGGCCGGAATCACAAAGCGGTCGCCAACACGCAAGGTCTTGGCATTGCCATCGCTGTCACGCAGCACCGAAACCCCTTGCAGGATTTCGCAGTATTCATGCTCGGTGTAGTTCACCGTCCACTGCCCGACCGCACCTTCCCACACGCCAACACCCATTTGCCCACAAGGGCTGTCGTACTGGTTGAACACCGCTTGCTCGGGATCGCCCTTGAGCACTTTGGCCGGGTCCGGGCGATAGCGTTCGGCTTCGCTGCTGGTCAGGCTGATGTCGACGACGTTCTGGATGTTCATTGTTGTTTTCTCCCGTGATGACGGCGCGGTGGCTTGAAAGGGCCAAAGTCTATGTTTATTAAAATGAACACCGCAAGGGCGTATGGCGCGCTTATGTCAAATATATTGAAACAACCCCGGCCGCTGGTTTAGGGTGGCGGGTGCCTTGGGCCGAAAAGCAGGCTGGCCGGGCAGCATTCCTGAAGACGTCCGCGAAGAACGCGGCGCTCTATTCAACAAGAGGAGGACACTCGAATGACCACCCTGACTCGTGCCGATTGGGAACAACGTGCTCGCGACCTGAAGATCGAAGGCCGCGCCTACCTCAACGGTGAATACACCGACGCCGTCTCCGGCGAGACTTTCGAGTGCATCAGCCCGGTCGATGGCCGTCTGCTGGGCAAGATCGCCAGCTGTGACGCCGCCGACGCCCAGCGCGCCGTGGAAAACGCCCGCGCCACGTTCAATTCCGGCGTCTGGTCGCGCCTCGCGCCGACCAAGCGCAAAGCCACCATGATTCGTTTCGCCAGCCTGCTCAAGCAGCACGCTGAAGAGCTGGCGTTGCTCGAAACGCTCGACATGGGCAAGCCGATCAGCGATTCGCTGTACATCGACGTCCCGGGCGCGGCGCAAGCGCTGAGCTGGAGCGGTGAGGCGATCGACAAGATCTACGACGAAGTCGCCGCCACTCCGCACGATCAACTGGGTCTGGTGACCCGCGAGCCGGTGGGCGTGGTCGGCGCCATCGTGCCGTGGAACTTCCCGCTGATGATGGCCTGCTGGAAACTTGGCCCGGCGCTGTCGACCGGTAACTCGGTGATCCTCAAGCCGTCGGAAAAATCCCCGCTGACCGCGATTCGCATCGCTGCGCTGGCCGTTGAGGCCGGCATTCCGAAAGGCGTGCTCAACGTGCTGCCGGGCTACGGCCACACCGTCGGCAAGGCGCTGGCGCTGCACAATGACGTCGACACGCTGGTGTTCACCGGTTCGACCAAGATCGCCAAGCAGCTGATGATCTACTCCGGCGAATCGAACATGAAGCGCGTGTGGCTGGAAGCCGGCGGCAAGAGCCCGAACATCGTCTTCGCCGATGCGCCGGACCTGCAAGCCGCTGCCGAATCCGCCGCCAGCGCCATCGCCTTCAACCAGGGCGAAGTCTGCACCGCCGGTTCGCGTCTGCTGGTCGAACGCTCGATCAAGGACAAATTCCTGCCGATGGTGATCGAGGCGCTGAAAGCCTGGAAGCCGGGCAATCCGCTGGACCCGGCAACCAATGTCGGTGCGCTGGTCGATACCCAGCAGATGAACACCGTGCTGTCGTACATCGAATCCGGTCACACCGACGGCGCCAAACTGGTGGCGGGCGGCAAGCGCATCCTCCAGGAAACCGGTGGCACTTACGTCGAGCCGACGATTTTCGACGGTGTGAGCAACGCGATGAAGATCGCTCAGGAAGAGATCTTCGGCCCGGTGCTGTCGGTCATCGCCTTCGATACCGCCGAAGAAGCGATCCAGATCGCCAACGACACGCCGTACGGCCTGGCCGCTGCGGTATGGACTCAGGACATCTCCAAGGCGCACCTGACTGCCAAAGCACTGCGCGCCGGCAGCGTGTGGGTCAACCAGTACGACGGCGGCGACATGACCGCACCGTTCGGCGGCTTCAAGCAGTCGGGCAACGGTCGCGACAAGTCGCTGCACGCGTTCGACAAGTACACCGAGCTGAAGGCGACGTGGATCAAGCTGTAAGCCATTGAAAGGAGCCTGGCTCGGCCGGGCTCCCGAACATACAGAGATCCCCTGTGGGAGCAAGTCTCTGTGGTGAGGGGATTTATCCCCGATCGGCTGCGAAGCAGTCGCAAAACCAGTGCATGCGAGGGTGCAGGTTTTGAGGTCGCTGCGCGACCTGTCGGGGATGAATCCCCTCACCACAGGGTTTGCTCCCACATTTGGTTTTGTGGCGCACATAAGAATATCCACAGGAGCGTGGACCATGCGTTGGGCGACGTATTTCGCCGTGTTGGCGTCTGTCTTGAGTGTCGGCCTGGCCCTGGGGGTTAGCATGCCGCTGGTGTCGTTGCGTCTGGAGAGCTGGGGTTACGGCTCTTTCGCCATCGGCGTGATGGCGGCGATGCCGGCGATTGGCGTATTGCTGGGCGCGAAGATTTCCAGTCATCTGGCGGCACGTTTCGGCACGGCGAACCTTATGCGTCTTTGCCTGTGGGCCGGGGCGTTGTCGATCGGCTTGCTCGCGCTGTTGCCGAGTTATCCGGTCTGGCTGGTGCTGCGCCTGATGATTGGGGTGATCCTGACCATCGTGTTCATCCTTGGCGAAAGCTGGATCAATCAACTGGTCGTCGAACACTGGCGCGGTCGTCTGGTCGCTCTGTATGGCAGCAGCTACGCGCTGAGCCAACTGTCTGGTCCGCTGCTGCTGGGTGCGCTAGGCACTGAGCATGATTATGGTTTCTGGGTCGGTGTCGGGCTGCTGACAGTCTCGCCATTGCTGTTGATGGGCCGCAGTGGTGCGCCGAGCAGTGAATCCAGCAGCGTTACGTTCAGCGATCTGTGGGGGTTTGCCCGGGAGCTGCCGGCGATTGCCTGGGCGGTGTCACTGTTCGCCGCGTTCGAAGCGATGATCCTTACGCTGCTGCCGGTGTATTGCCTGCAACAGGGCTTCACCGCCGAGATCGCGCTGGCGATGGTCAGCACTGTGGTGGTCGGCGATGCGCTACTGCAACTGCCGATTGGCGCGCTGGCGGATTACCTGTCTCGACGCACGTTGTTCACCGGTTGCGCGGTGGTGCTGATGCTGTCGAGCCTGGCGATTCCAATGCTGATCGATACGCTGCTGATCTGGCCGTTGTGGGTGTTGTTCGGCGCCAGTGCGGGTGGCTTGTTCACTCTGTCGCTGATCCTGATCGGCGAGCGTTATCGCGACGATGCGCTGGTGCGGGCCAATGCGCACATTGCGCAGCTCTGGGGTGTGGGCTGTCTGATCGGGCCGTTGCTGGCGGGGGCGGGCAGTCAGTGGATCAGCGGGCATGCGTTGCCGTTGTTGATGGCGGCGGGGGCGTTTGGATTGGTGATTCTACTGATGCGTCAGGGGGCATTCGGCACAGTGGCCGAGCCTGCTTAAGTCAGCTCTTAAAGCGAAAGAATTCTTGTGGTGAGGGAGCTTGCTCCCGCTGGGCTGCGCAGCGGCCCCAAAGACTTCGTGAGCGCTGCGCACTCAGGCGGGAGCAAGCTCCCTCGCCACAAATGAGTTTTCAATTCGACTAGAGCATCCGCTCAAGACCGACAGTGGTGCTGAACCACGCATTGAAGCGCCGCCACCAACTCCCCGGCTCCTTGCTCAGCGTGTGTATTTGGCCGTTGTCCTCGGTCACCCAGACAATCTTCCCATCCTGCAATTTCGCCTGATAGCTCAGAGCCGGCGCCATGCCTTGCAGCGCCAGTTCGCGCACGTGTTCGGCCAGCTCCGGGCTGTCCACCAGAACCCCGACTTCGGTGTTCCACAGCACTGAGCGCGGATCGAAGTTGAACGAGCCGATAAATGCTTTCTGCCGATCGAAAATCATTGCCTTGCTGTGCAAACTGGAATCCGAACCACGGAAAGACTTGCTGTAGAACAGGTGCGGGCCACTGCCATAGTTATCCCCAGGCTGACGGCGCAGCTCATACAGTTTCACCCCGTGCTCCAGCAGCGCCTTGCGATACGGTGCATAACCGCCGTGCACCGCCGGCACATCGGTGGCTTCCAGCGAGTTGGTCAGCAGGCTCACCGAGACCCCGGCGTCGGCGCGCCCGGTCAGGTACACCAGCCCCGGCTGGCCGGGCACAAAGTACGCCGAGATCATGATCAGCTCTTTGCTGACGCCGCGCAGCTCCGGCGCCAGTTGCGTGGTCAGCAGCAGTTGCGGGTCCGGCTCGTCCTTGGCCAGCACCTTGCTCGGCGCGTCCCACAGTGCCTGATTCCAGGCCCAGATCAGTTCCTTGCGCCAGATATCCATACGCGGCGCGGTCTTGAACGTCATCAGTTGTTGATACAACGCGTGGTTCTGTTTGCGGGTTTCCTCCAGCGATTCTTCGAGGCGCGTGCGGGTGTTCTGCAGGTCTTTGGCGCTTGGTTTGCTGGAGAGGAATTCGTCGATCGGCTTGCTCAGCGCGCTGTTCCAGTACTGGTCGAAACTGTGCCCGAGCTGCTCGGCCACCGGGCCGACGCTGAGCATGTCGATGTCGGTGAAATTCAGGTTTGGCTCGGCATCGAAATACTCGTCGCCCAGATTGCGCCCGCCGACGATGGCCACGCTGTTGTCCGCCAGGAAAAGCTTGTTGTGCATGCGCCGGTGTTGCAGCGACAGGTTGAACAGGCGTCCGGCGGCGCGGGTCACGCCGGTGCTGCGGCCCAGGTGCAGCGGATTGAACAGGCGGATCTGGATCTGTGGATGCGCCGCCAGCGTGGCGATGATCGTGTCGAGGCCGTCGCTGGTGGTGTCGTCGAGCAGGATGCGTACGCGCACGCCGCGGTCGGCGGCCTTGAGCAGTTCTTCCACCAGCATCCGCGTGCTGACGCCGTCATGGACGATGTAGTACTGCAAGTCGAGGCTGGTTTGTGCGTTGCGAATCAGCTCGGCGCGGGCGGTGAAGGCTTCTGTGCTGTTGGACAGCAAGCGGAAGCCGGAACGGCCCTGCCAGGGCGCTGCCTGGGTCTGAATCGAGCGACCGAATGCGGAGCCCGCGGCCGGCAACGCCTGGCTGGGTTCGCGCGGCGCATCGAGGGTGGCGCAACCACTGGCCAACGAACACAACACACAGACAGCGAGCAATTTTTTTCCGGGTCGCACGTTGGTTTCTCGGCTGGAGGCAGGGGGTGACGGAGTATGGCACGCAGAGGATTTCCAAGACCGTTTCCGGCGGATCCTCGCCACACTGTGTAAACAATTAGTCGTTCAAAAGTAGGAATGAGTTCGCCTGTGGTTTTGGACTATTTGTTTTGTTGTTTTTTCAGCTCTTGGTCGGCGCCGATTCCTACATACGGATCCTGCAAAAAACGAAATCATCGCCCCGGTGTTCAGCGTCTTGTGAAGGCAATGCGCTGAACAACTGCCATTGATCAATAACCGATGAAGTAGGGACTGATGAAAAAAACAACATGGATGGCAGCCGTCGCGGCTGCAGTATTACCCACCCTGGTGGTCGCCGAGAGCGTGGATCTGAGCGTGATCGGAACCATTATTCCGACCTCGTGCATCCCTGCATTTGCCGGTGGCGGCACGGTAGATTTGCGCAAGATATCCGCAGCCACCCTGAACAAGACCACGCAGACGCTGCTGCCGACCCACGACATTTCGCTGCACATCAACTGTGATGCAGAGGCATCGGTCGAGGTGTCGGTCAGAGACAATCGTACAGCCACCAAATTGCCGGGCATCAACGATGGTGCCGGTAATAACGATCCGGCTTTGTTCTACGGCCTGGGTGAAATCAACGGCATCCGTATCGGCGGATTTGCGCTGCGTCACGGTCGTCCGGAAGCCGACGGTGCCCCGCAGACTCTGATGACACGCACTCTGGCAGCACCGGCGTGGCAACTGCCTGCTTCGCCGCTGGTGGGCAATGCCCCGGCGCTCTACTCATGGGGTTCCGGCGTGGCAGCTGGCCCGGTCGCGGCCCGTCACCACGGGTTTCCGATGAGCCTGTTGCCGATCATCGGCCCGAGCAACGCGCTGCCGATCACCAGCGAGATCCCGCTCGATGGCTCGGTGACCTTCGAGATGTTCTACCTCTGATCGTCAGAACCCGGCCATTACCGGGTTCTTTCAGGTTCATTCAGCGCGCCCTTTGCCGGGTGCGCTGCCCCCTGCGGAGCAATACCGATGCCGATTTCAATGTGCCGCCCAGGCTTGCGGGCGTTGCCACTGTGCCTGCTCGTCTTGATTTTGATGCCCGGGGTTCACGCTGCCGGAATGGTGCCGCAAACCCCTGTGCTGGTGGTGGATGAGGGTGTCGGTGAAGCGACGATGAATGTGCGAAACACCGAAACGCGTCCGGCCCTGCTGCACACCACGGTCGAAAATATCGAGCCGCACGATCAACAGCTGTTGCTGTTCAGTCCGCCGATTGCCCGTGTCGAGCCTGGTGCGGTGCAGCAGGTACGGTTCATGTTGCAGAGCGCCGAACCATTGCAGACCGAGCGTCTGAAACGGGTGATTTTTGAGGGGATCAATCCTGTGGCAGGTGTCGACGGTGCCCGGGTCAATCTGGGTGTTCGGCAAAACCTGCCGGTGATCCTGCGCCCCGCCGGTCTGCCAGTGGAGCGCGAGCCATGGAAACGCCTGAGCTGGTCAGCCACGGCTGAAGGTTTGCTGGTCAGTAATCCCAGTCCTTACGTGGTGCGCCTGGCTAAAGCGATTGTTCCGCTGCCGGGCACGCAGGCGGTGGATCTGCCGCGTACCTGGATCCTGCCAGGGGAGCGCCTGTCTGTCGGCTTGCCGTTGAACGTAACAGTGCGAACCATGGCAGTGCGGATCTTTCCGGCGACCACATATGGCTTTGCGGTCGATCACTTTGATGCCCCGGTTACGCACTGATGCGCACGTGTGCCCGTCAGGGACTGGCACTGCTGATGGCGAATGCGATCGGCATGACGATGGCCAGTGAAGGGGTGGAATTCGATGCGCAGGTGCTTCGCGAGCGCGGGCTCGACCCCGCATTGGCTGAGTACTTTCGCCAGGCACCGCGTTTCTCCCAAGGCACATGGCTGGTCGCGCTTGAGGTCAATGGACAGCCACGGGGGCGGGTGTTCGTGACATTCAATGAACAGGGCGAGCCGTGCCTGCAACCGGCCTTGCTCAAGGCTGCTGGTGTGCGCGCGCAAGCGGCTTTGCCCCCCGTTCAACCGCAGCAGTGCCTGACGCTGGGCGAAGGTCTGCCAGCGGCCACCGTTGCATTGCATCCCGGTAAGGAACAGATCGACCTGCTGCTGCCGACGGACCTGTTGGCATTGCCGGAATTTCAGCCACGCAGCTTCGCCAATGGCGGAGTGGGCGGCGTGTTCAACTACGATGTTTTGGTCATGGGCAGCCAGCACGAGGGGCAACGTAGCGATTTTCGCAGGCTGGGTTCGGAGTTCGGCCTGAATGCCGGCAACTGGGTCTTGCGCAGTCGCCAGTCCTATACGCAGTTGCCCGACAGCACGCGTTTCGAGCATCTGTATGCCTATGGCACGCGCACTCTGGAAGCTTACGAAGCCAACGTGCAGATCGGCCAGTTGAACTTGCAGTCGCCATTGTTCGCCGGCGAATCTTTCAACGGAGTGCAGATTCTGCCGGAAGGTGCGTTCGCGCAAATGCGCGCGGCACAGGAGGGCGCACGTGGCGAGGTCGAGGGCATAGCCTGGTCGCCATCGCGAATCGAAGTCCGGCAGAACGGCGTGCTGATCTACACCACGCTGGTTCCCGGCGGCCCCTTCACCTTGCGCGCGCTGCCGTTGTTGAGCAACCAGCTCGACCTCGAGGTCAGCGTGCACGAGCAGGAAGGGCAAGTGCGGCGCTTTCGCGTCCCGGCAGCCAGCCTGCAGGATCCACAATTCGATCGCGCCGACGGCTTCAATCTGGCGCTGGGCACGGTGCGACGCCAGGGTTCGGATGATCGTCAGGCGCCGTCATTTGCCACCCTTGGCCGGGAGTGGAGTCTGTCACGAGCGTTGCGCGTGAGCGGCGGGTTCCTCGGTGGGGCGGATTATCTGTCGGCAGGCTGGGGGCTGCAGCGTCAATGGCCGGGCAATCTGAGCACCGGTGTGCGCCAGGTGCTGTCCAGCGATCGAGACACAGGCATTGCAGGTCATGAGGTGCAAATGACCGTCAGTGCCGTGTTGTCGCCGAATCTGTCCACCAGTGTGGTTGCGGTGCACCGTGGCCAGGGCTTTCGCAGCCTGTCGGACACCGGTTGGAGCCAGCAGCAGGGACGGGCCGACGCCTCCGGGCGCGATCACTGGACATTTTCGCTCAACGGTACTGTCGAGCGCTGGGGGGCATTCGGCATGACCTGGTCGCGCTACACCAGCGTGGACGAGCCACCCAACATGCGCCTGGGATTGTCCTGGTCGCAGACACTGCCCGCGCGCATCAGCCTGTCGTTGAGTCTGGAGCGGGGGATCGGCGATGCCGACGCGAGGCAGCGGGGCACCTCGGTCTATCTGACGGCCGGGATGCCATTGGGCGATCAGCGCAGGGCTCGCAGCTACCTGCGCAGCGATCCGCGATCCGGGATGCGCCGTGGCGTGTCGATGAGCGAAGTGCTCAGTGAAACCCTGGCCTATAGCGCCAGTGCCGAACAGCGTGAAGCTGCGGCGCCATCGCTGGGTTTGCGGGTCAACGCACTGGCGCATTACACCAGTCTGGATCTGGGCCTGAACCAGCGAGCCGGGGCCAGCGAATTCGACCTGGGGCTGCGCGGCGGCATGGCGTTGCATCGCGACGGTGTGACGCTGTCGCCGTATCCACTGCGCGAGACCTTTGCCGTGCTCAAGGCTGGCGACCGTGCGGGTCTGAAGCTGTACACGCCGCAAGGCCCGGTGTGGACGGATGGATTGGGCCGGGCGGTGGTGGCGAGTTTGCCGGCCTATTCCACAGCCCGGCTGGAAGTCGATCCGTTGAGTTTGCCGCGCAACGTCGAGGTGCTCGACGGTTATCAGGAGGTCGAGGCCGGGCGTGGCTCGGTTCAGCATATGGATTTTTCCATCACCCGCGTGCGGCGTGTGCTGTTGAAGGCCAGGACGCTTGACCGGCAATGGTTGCCCAGTGGACTCGCCGTACACAACGGGCAAGGCGAATACGTGACCACGGTGCTTGAGGCCGGGGCGATCTTTCTGCCGGACATCAAACCCGGTCAGTCGCTGCGGGTGCAACTGTCGGATAGCGCGCACTGCGACCTGCAATTCAATCTGGCTGAAGCGCCGGACGAGCAAGCATTGATCGAGCCCGTCGACGCGCTCTGTCAGCCTTTGAACCTTACATGACCGAGTTATTGCGCATGCATCGATGGATTGTCCTGATCACGCTGGCATCGTTGGCATCGACCTCGGTCATGGCCAGCGAGGCCTGCCAGATGACGCTCTCACCGAGCGCGGTGGACTATGGCGTTTCGACGCGGGCGGAGCTGCTCGCCCGGCCATCGGGCAATGACGGCAGTTTTGGTGTGCGCACGGTTCATCTACGGATTCAATGTCCGGCTGCGCGCGCGATCAGGTGGTCCTTTGCTGCCCCGAGCAGCGATGCGCTGCATTACCGCTGGGCACCGGGACGGTTGCAGATACGCATTGTGGCAGCGCGTCTGGATGGCGCGCCGGTGCAATGGCAGCGCGATGATGGCGAGGCGGGCCTGTTGCAGCCTGGCGATCGCATCACCGCCTGGCGCTCTGGCAGCCTCGCCGCCGGGCGCCATCTGGAGGTGGAGCTGGAAATCGAAGCCCGCGTCAGTGATGCCTCAAGTCGTGTCGCCAACCTTCAGCGACTTGAGGGATTCGGTACGTTTCAGCTGGAATGATCAGGCTTCGGCCAGCAGTTTGATCGCCGCCGCGCCGACCTTGCGCACCGCCTCTTCGATCTGTGGTGTCGGTTTCGCCGCGTAGTTCATCCGCAGACAATTGCGGTACTTGCCCGAGGCGGAAAAGATGCTGCCGACGGCAATCTGTACGCCCTGATCGTGCAGCGCGCGATTGAGTTTCAGCGTATCGAAACCCTCCGGCAATTCGACCCACAACATGAAGCTGCCCTGTGGACGACTGGCGCGGGTCCCGACCGGGAAGTAGCGGGTAACCCAGTCGATCATCGCGTCACGATTGCGTTGGTATTGGCTGCGCATCCGCCGCAAGTGCGGTTCGAAATGGCCACCCTTGAGAAATTCGGCGATGGCGATCTGCGGCTGCGGTGCGGTGGAACCGGTGCTGATGTATTTCATGTGCAGCACCCGTTCCAGATAACGACCCGGCGCGACCCAGCCGATGCGCAGGCCTGGGGCCAAGGTCTTGGAAAACGAGCTGCACAGCAGCACTCGACCATCTTCGTCGAAGGACTTGATCGTGCGCGGACGCGGGTAGGTGTAGGCCAGCTCGCCATACACATCGTCCTCGATGATCGCCACGTCGAAACGCTGTGCCAAGTTGAGCAGGGCGCGCTTGCGCGACTCCGGCATGATGTAGCCGAGCGGGTTGTTGCAGTTGGGGGTGATCTGGATGACCTTGATCGGCCATTGCTCCAGCGCCAGTTCCAGCGCTTCGAGGCTGATGCCGGTCAGCGGATCGGTGGGGATCTCCAGAGCTTTCATGCCCAGCCCTTTGAGCGTCTGCATGGCGCCGTGAAAGCTTGGCGAATCCACCGCGACGATGTCGCCCGGCTCGCAGATCGCGTGGATGCTGGTGGACAGCGCTTCGTGGCAACCGGTGGTGATCACCAGGTCGCTGGCGCTCAACTGGCAACCGGAGTCGAGCATCAATCGAGCGATCTGTTCGCGCAGTTCGAGGGTGCCGTGAATGTTGTCGTAATACAGACCGGGCATGTCCTGGCGGCGGCTGATCCGCGCCAGTCCGCGCAACAGCGGTTTCATCGTTGGCGTGGTCACGTCGGGCATGCCCCGACCCAGTTGCACCACGTCCTTGCGTGGCACCGCACGAATCAGCTCCAGCACCTGATCCCACTGCGAAATCTCCACCGGTCGCTGCGCCGGACGCCCGACTGCGGGCAGCTCCGGCAGCTCGCGGCCCACCGGCACGAAGTAGCCGGACTTGGGTTTCGGCGTTGCCAGACCGCTGTCTTCGAGCATGCGATAGGCCTGTTGCACCGTGCTCAGGCTGACCCCGTGTTCTACGCTCAAGGCGCGCACCGAAGGCAGGCGATCGCCAGGACGGTAGAAGCCTTGTTCGATGCGGGTGCCGAGCAGTTCGGCGAGGTTCACATACAGGGTCATGGCACTGCCTCGATGCAGGTGATTCGTTAAACCAGTACAGATGCAGCAAAAATCGGTAATTCAGTCTCAGGAATGGCAAATCTGTATGGAATTAATACAGATGTGTTGAATCTGTAATGCTTTTGCCGACCCGCGCATCATGGAATCTCTGGCTACCCAAGTAAACAGGAGCAACAAAAATGAACGGCTTGAGCGATGTGCGGCTGACGTTACGCAGTCAGGAACTGGCGGCAGGGCAGGAGGACAGTGCATGGAATAGCGCCATGCGTAACGCGCCATCCGGCCTGAGTCGCTGGGGCCTGTTCTGGCATCGTCTGCACACGCGCAAGGCGCTTATGAATCTGACGCCGGAGCAGCTCAAGGACGTCGGGTTGACCCGGGAGCAGGCAAATGAAGAGGGGTTGAAGCCGTTCTGGCGGATCTGAAGGATGTGGTGCTGTTTCTGACCCCATCGCGAGCAGGCTCACTCCTACAGGGGAATACGTTCCTACTGTAGGAGTGAGCCTGCTCGCGATGAGGGCATTAAGTCTGGTGCAAAAACATCAGACCAGCTCCTTGAGCCGATGCCACAACATCCCCAACGCCAGCAACGGCGAGCGCAAATGCTTGCCGCCGGGGAAGGTGATGTGCGGCACCTTGGCAAACAGATCAAAGCCACCGCTGTGCTGCCCGCTGATCGCCTCGGCGAGCAGCTTGCCCGCCAGGTGCGTGGCATTCACTCCGTGCCCGGAATAGGCCTGGGCGTAATACACGTTCGGTTGATCCTTGAGCCTGCCGATCTGTGGCAGACGGTTGGCGCCGATGCCGATCATGCCGCCCCATTGATAGTCGATTTTCACGCCCGCCAGTTGCGGAAACACTTCGAGCATCTTCGGCTGCATGTAGGCGCCGATGTCCTTCGGGTCGCGCCCGGAATAGTGGCAGGCACCGCCGAACAGCAGGCGCCGATCCGCCGAGAGCCGGTAGTAATCCAGCGCCACCCGCTGGTCACAGACCGCCATGTTTTGCGGCAGCAGGCTGTGCGCCAGTTCTTCGGACAGCGGTTCGGTCGCAATGATGTAACTGCCGGCGGGCAGTACTTTGCCGCTGAGTTGCGGATTGAGATCGTTGAGGTAAGCGTTGCAGCCCAGCACCAGGGTTTTCGCCCGCACTGAACCTTGAGCGGTGTGGACGCGAACTGCGGGGCCGTAATCGATACGCGTCACCGCCGATTGCTCGAACAGCTGCACGCCCAATTGCTGTGCGGCAGCGGCTTCGCCCAGCGCCAGGTTCAGTGGGTGCAGATGCCCGGAACCCATGTCGATCAAGCCGCCGACGTAACGTTTGGAGCCGACCACGGTGTGCATTTCATCGGCTTGCAACAGGCGGGTTTCGTAGCGATAGCCGAGACTGCGCAGCTCTTCGGCATCTTCGGCAAAGCCTTCGAGATCGGCCGGTTTGTTGGCGAGATCGCAGTAGCCCCAAGTCAGATCGCACGGGATCTGGAAACGCTCGACGCGCTGGCGGACGATTTCCACCGCTTCCAGGCCCATCAGTTTCATCTGGCGAACGCCGTCAGCGCCGATGACGTTGCTGAACTGGTCGAGGCCGTGGCCGACCCCGCGAATTAACTGCCCGCCGTTGCGGCCGCTGGCGCCCCAACCGACCCGGTGCGCTTCCAGCAACACCACACTGAGGCCGCGTTCGGCCAATTCCAGCGCGGTGTTCAGCCCCGAGAAGCCGCCGCCGACCACGCACACGTCTGCGCTCAGCTCGCCTTGCAGCACCGGATACTCGGGCTGCGGCAGGCTGCTGGCGGCGTAGTAAGAGGCAACGTGGGGTTGGCTCGCGAAGGTTCGGGCGCGGGCATTCATGGGCATCATCCAACGGCTGGGTGTCGAGAAAATTTGACGGAGCATAAGCCGCACGGCCGAAGACGGGCAACACTGGTCGGCCGTTGCTGTGTGGATCTCGGCTTTTGCGGCACAATTGCCGCCTATTTCATGTGGATTACCGTTTCGATGAGTTGCAACCGCCAGACCATTCGCGACCTGCGTCAGCAGATCCCCACGTTCGAGTGCGTGCCAGGCTGCCATGACTGCTGCGGGCCGGTGACCACCTCGCCGGAAGAAATGTCACGCCTGCCGCGCAAGACCCGCGCCGAGCAGGATGCGGCGATGGAAGAACTGAACTGTGTACACCTGGGGCCGAATGGCTGCACGGTGTATGGCGAGCGACCGCTGATTTGCCGGTTGTTCGGTACCACCAAAACCCTGCCATGCCCGAACGGGCGGGGGCCGGTGGAGTTGATTCATCCACGGGTTGAAAAGCAGATCTTCGAATACATGGCGGCGAATCGGCAGGTGTTGGTTTAGCGCAATTGCTGGAACCGAGTCGACCCAATCGCTGGCAAGCCAGCTCCCACAGTGATCGTCGTCGTTCACAGAATATGTGTTAATCACTGAACCTGTGGGAGCTGGCTTGCCAGCGATGGGGCCGGATCAGGCAGCACAAATCTCAATCCGGAATCGGCAGGCTCAAACTCTCCTTCACCTCTTCCATCACGATATAGCTCTTCGACTCACGCACATGCGGCAGCTTCAACAGAATGTCGCCCAGCAGCTTGCGGTACGAGGCCATCTCGGAGATCCGCGCCTTCACCAGATAGTCGAAATCCCCTGACACCAAATGGCATTCCAGCACGTGCGGCAGTTTCAGCACCGCGCGGCGGAACTCTTCGAAGGTGTCGCCGGATTTGTAATCGAGGCTGATCTCGACGAACACCAGCAGGCTACCCTTCAAGTGCTGCGGGTTCAGGCGGGCGTTGTAGCCCATGATGATCCCTTCGCGCTCCAGTCGCCGCACTCGCTCCGTACACGGTGTGGTGGACAGACCAACCTTCTCCCCGAGTTCGGTAAACGATATGCGCCCGTCCGCCTGCAGGATCCGCAAGATGTTGCGGTCGATCTTGTCCAGCTCACGTTTGGTCTGAGTGTTGGTACGCATAGGGGATGCGCCTCCGTGAAAAGGGTTTTTGCCGAGAATTGTCGCCAAATATAGGCGCTTATATAGTGAAATGCACTGGCCATTCTTTTTTACACTGCGCGCATCATTGCTCTAACAACAGACGTACGCGGCCCCGCCGCGATGAGGGATACAAAAATGCGCGTAATGGTCTTGGGTAGCGGCGTCATCGGTACCGCCAGTGCTTACTATCTGGCCCGTGCCGGGTTTGAAGTGGTGGTGGTCGACCGGCAGCCAGCCGTGGCCATGGAGACCAGTTTCGCCAACGCCGGCCAGGTGTCGCCGGGTTATGCCTCGCCATGGGCTGCGCCGGGTGTACCGCTCAAGGCCATCAAGTGGTTGCTGCAGCGCCACGCGCCGTTGGCGATCAAGGCCACTGCCGACATCGACCAGTACCTGTGGATGGCGCAAATGCTGCGCAACTGCACCGCTAGCCGTTACGCAGTGAACAAGGAGCGCATGGTGCGTCTGTCCGAGTACAGTCGCGACTGCCTCGATGAACTGCGCGCCGAAACCGGCATCGCTTACGAAGGCCGCAGCCTCGGTACCACGCAACTGTTCCGCACTCAGGCACAGCTCGATGGCGCCGCTAAAGACATCGCCGTGCTGAAAGAGTCCGGCGTGCCGTTTGAAGTTCTCGACCGCGCCGGCATTGCCCGTGTCGAGCCGGCCCTGGCCAATGTCACCGACATCCTCGCCGGCGCCCTGCGTCTGCCGAACGACCAGACCGGCGACTGCCAGATGTTCACTACGCGCCTGGCGGAAATGGCCGTGAAACTTGGTGTGGAATTCCGCTTCGGCCAGGACATCCAGCGCCTCGACTACGCCGGTGACCGCATCAACGGTGTATGGATCGACGGCAAGCTGGAAACCGCCGACCGCTACGTGCTGGCCCTCGGCAGCTACTCACCGCAACTGCTCAAGCCGCTGGGCATCAAGGCTCCGGTGTATCCGCTCAAGGGTTACTCGCTGACCGTGCCGATCACCAACCCGGCCATGGCCCCGACCTCGACCATTCTCGACGAAACCTACAAGGTCGCGATCACCCGTTTCGACAACCGCATCCGCGTCGGCGGCATGGCCGAAATCGCCGGTTTTGACCTGTCGCTGAACCCGCGTCGGCGTGAAACCCTGGAGATGATCGTCAACGACCTTTATCCTCAGGGCGGCAATCTGGCCGAGGCGAGCTTCTGGACCGGCCTGCGTCCGACCACCCCGGACGGCACGCCGATCGTGGGCGCCACGCCGTTCAAGAACCTGTTCCTCAACACCGGTCACGGCACCCTGGGTTGGACCATGGCGTGCGGTTCCGGTCGTTTGCTGGCCGATCTGATGGCGAAGAAAAAGCCGCAGATCAGCGCCGAAGGCCTCGATATTTCCCGTTACGGCAACAAGCCTCAGGAGTCCGCAAAACATGGCAATCCAGCGCCAGCTCACCAATGAGCGCATGAGTCAGATCGTCACCCACAACGGCACCGTGTATCTGGCCGGGCAGGTCGGCGACGACTTCGACGCCGGAGTCGAACAGCAGACCCGCGAGGTGCTCGCCAATATCGAGCGTTTGCTGGATCTGGCCGGGACTGACAAGCAGCATCTGCTGTCGGCAACGATCTACCTGAACGACATCGAGGCGCACTTTGCCGGGATGAACTCGGTGTGGGATCAGTGGCTGCCCAAAGGCGCCGCGCCGGCCCGGGCCACCGTCGAAGCGAAGATGGCCAAGCCGAGCATCCTGGTCGAGGTCTCCATCGTCGCCGCGTTGCCGTAACCGATTCAAAGATCCCTCTCCCGGCGCTGTTGGCGGTTCACGTCGTCAGTCGGCGCCGGTTTTTATTTCCATGACCGCCTAGAAGTCTGCCGCCATGCGTCCTGCCCGTGCCCTGATCGACCTAGAAGCCCTGCGCCACAACTACCGAATTGCCCGCGAAGTCACCGGCGCCAAGGCGCTGGCGGTGATCAAGGCTGATGCCTACGGTCACGGCGCGGTGCGTTGCGCCCAGGCGCTGGAAACCGAGGCCGACGGGTTTGCCGTCGCCTGCATTGAAGAAGCGCTGGAGCTGCGCGCGGCCGGCATCAAGGCCCCGGTGTTGTTGCTCGAAGGCATCTTCGAGGCTGACGAGCTGGCACTGATCGTCGAACATGATTTCTGGACCGTGGTGCATTCGCTGTGGCAGCTCGAAGCCATCGAGCAGACGGCATTGAGCAAACCGATCACCGTGTGGCTCAAGCTCGATTCCGGCATGCACCGCGTCGGCCTGCATCCGAAGGACTACGCGGCGGCTTACCAGCGTCTGCTGGCCAGCGGCAAAGTGGCGAAGATCGTGCTGATGAGCCACTTCGCCCGCGCCGATGAACTGCATGAGCAGAGCAGCGCCGATCAGGTCGCGGTGTTCGAAGCGGCGCGTCAGGGTCTGGCTGCCGAAGTCAGCCTGCGCAACTCGCCGGCCGTGCTCGGTTGGCCGCAGATCCACAGCGACTGGGTCCGCCCGGGCATCATGCTCTACGGCGCGACCCCGTTCGAAGAAGCCAACGCCGTGGCCGAGCGTCTGCAACCGGTGATGACCCTCGAATCGAAAGTCATCTGCGTGCGCGAACTGCCCGCCGGCGAGCCGATCGGCTATGGCGCCAAATTCATCACCGACAAGCCGATGCGCATCGGCGTGGTTGCCATGGGCTATGCCGATGGCTACCCGCGTCATGCCCCGACCGGCACGCCGGTGCTGGTGGCCGGCAAACGCAGCCGCCTGCTTGGCCGCGTATCGATGGACATGCTCTGCATCGACCTCACCGATGTGCCGGAAGCGGACCTCGGTTCGACCGTCGAACTGTGGGGCAAAAACATCCTCGCCAGCGAAGTGGCGCAGTGGGCGGACACCATTCCCTACCAGATCTTCTGCAACCTGCGTCGCGTGCCAAGGCTCTATTCCGAGGGTTGAGGCCGCTGCGGGGGCCAAGTGTTGTAAATACTGAACGCTGTCGCCATGATAACGCTCAATATTCTTACAACATCAGGAGGCTCCCGCCTTGGACGTCGGTGAACGACTGCAATCGATCCGCAAGCTCAAAGGGCTTTCCCAGCGTGAACTCGCCAAACGCGCGGGCGTCACCAACAGCACCATTTCGATGATCGAAAAGAATAGCGTCAGCCCTTCGATCAGTTCGCTGAGGAAGGTTCTGGGCGGGATTCCCATGTCCATGGTCGAGTTCTTTTCCGAAGAAATCCTGCAGGAAGTCCCGACCCAGATCGTCTACAAGGCCAACGAGCTGATCGACATCTCCGACGGCGCGGTGACCATGAAACTGGTCGGCCGCGCGCACCCGAGCCGGGCCATCGCGTTTCTCAACGAGATCTACCCGCCGGGCGCTGATACCGGCGAAGAAATGCTCACCCATGAAGGCGAAGAAACCGGGATTCTGGTGGAAGGGCGTCTGGAACTGGTGGTGGGTCTGGAAACTTTTATTCTCGAAGCCGGCGACAGCTACTATTTTGAAAGTACCAAGCCGCACCGTTTCCGTAATCCGTTCGACGCGCCCGCGCGACTAATCAGCGCAGCCACGCCGGCGAATTTTTAAAGACAGAGGTGCCAGGCCATGACGGTGAAGGCATCCGATGAGTTTTTCCACAGCGCGGTATAACCCCTTCGACTATGGGGTTGTTTCAGTGTGGCGGGCTACCCGCTATACTTGCGCCCGCCTGCGAACCGTGGCCGCAGGCGTGAATAGCCACCATTGAGGGTGAACGCGTGAACCTAATTATGAAAATGCTGGCCGCACCAGCAACCGTACTGGCCCTCTGGGCTGTCAGCGCTCAAGCTGCGACGAATGACGACATTGCCAAGCGCCTCGAGCCGGTCGGCCAGGTGTGCGTTCAGGGACAGGAATGCAAAGGGATGGAAGTCGCTGCCTCCGCTGGAGGCGGTGGTGGGGCGAAGACGCCGGATGAAGTGATTGCAAAACATTGCAACGCTTGCCACGGTACGGGTCTGCTAGGCGCACCGAAAATCGGTGACACCGCCGCCTGGAAAGACCGCGCCGATCACCAGGGCGGCCTCGACGGCATCCTCGCCAAAGCCATCACCGGCATCAATTCCATGCCGCCAAAAGGCACCTGCGCCGATTGCTCGGACGACGAGTTGAAAGGCGCGATCCAGAAGATGTCCGGCCTGAAATAAGCCGCGCTTCTGACGAAAAAAACCGTCTTCGGACGGTTTTTTTGTGCCTGCGATTCACGGCTTTCGCTGTCCTTTGCAGCAAAGTCGAGGCAAGCTCGGTCTACCCCTATTCACGGAACGGGCAGGAGGCTTCAGATGGTGCAGTTGTGTTCGATCGAACAGGCAGTGGACGATGTGCTTGCACGTCTGCCGGCACATATCCATATGGGCATGCCGCTGGGGCTGGGCAAGCCCAATCACTTCGTCAACGCGCTGTACCGGCGGATCAAGGATTTGCCCGAACGACAGCTGACGATGTACACCGCGCTGTGCCTGGGGCGGCCGACGCTGGGCGACGGTCTGCAGAAGCGCTTCATCGAACCCTTCGTCGAGCGCGTGTTCGGCGACTACCCCGAATTCGATTTCCTCGCCGATCTGCAGCGTGACAGCCTGCCCGCCAACATCCGTATCGAACAGTTCTTCATGCAGCCCGGCAGCCTGCTCAACAGCCCGCCGGCCCAGCAGGATTACGTCAGCAGCAACTACAGCCACGCCGCCCGCGATATCAATGCCGCCGGCCTCAATCTGGTGGCGCAATTGCTCGCCAGCAGCAGCGAGCATCCCGATCGCCTGAGCCTGAGCTGCAACCCGGACATCACCCTCGACCTGTTGCCGATGATCACCAAGCGTCGCGACGCCGGGGAGACCATTCTGCTGGTCGGTCAGGTGCACACCGATCTGCCGTACATGCCCGGCGATGCCGAAGTCGATATCGACACCTTCGACCTGCTGATCGACGCGAAGGACAGCAGCACGCTGTTTTCCACGCCGAACATGCCGGTGGGTTTTCAGGATCACTTCATCGGTTTGCACGCCAGCACCCTGGTGCGCGACGGCGGCACCTTGCAGATCGGCATCGGTTCGATGGGCGACGCGCTCACGGCCGCATTGCTCGCGCGGCAGGCGGACAACGCCGGTTACCAAGCCTTGCTCAACGACATCAATCTCAGTCAGTGGGCACAGTTGATCGAGCGCGAGGGCGGTACCGCGCCATTCGCCAAAGGCCTGTATGGCTGCAGCGAAATGTTCGTCAACGGCCTGCTGGTGCTGGCCGATGCCGGGATCATCCGGCGCAAGGTCTACCCCGACGTGCACACTCAGGAGCAGGCCAACGCCGGCACCCTCGATGAGTCGGCGCAGACCGATGGCATCTCGGTGCACGGCGGCTTCTTCCTCGGCCCGCGCAGTTTCTACGAGCGCCTGCGCGAGCTGCCGCTGAGCAAGCGCCTCGAATTCAACATGACCCGCATCAGCTACATCAACGAGCTGTACGGGCAGGAAGAGCTCAAGCGCTTGCAGCGCCTCGATGCCCGGTTCATCAACACCGTGTTCACTATGACGCTGATGGGCGCGGGTGTGGCCGATCAATTGGAAGACGGGCGGGTGCTCAGCGGTGTCGGCGGGCAATACAATTTCGTCGCCCAGGGCCACGCGCTGCACGATGCGCGTTCGATTCTGATCCTGCGCAGCTGGCGCGAGTCCGCCGGCGAGGTCAGCTCGAACATCGTCTGGGAGTACGGCCATTGCACGATTCCACGGCACCTGCGCGACATCGTGGTCACCGAATACGGCATTGCCGATCTGCGCGGCAAGACCGATGCGGTGGTAATCGAGTCGTTGCTGAACATCAGCGATTCACGCTTTCAACCGGGGCTGATCGAACAGGCGCAGAAGGTCGGCAAACTGCCGAAGGATTTCCGCCTCGATCCACGCTTTGCCGACAACACCCCGCAACGCTTGCAGGCGATTGCGGCGAAGCATCCGAATCTGTTTCCCGAGTATCCGCTGGGTTGTGATTTCACCGCGATCGAACGGGATCTGCTGCGGGCGCTGAACTGGCTGAAAAGTAAGTTCAAGCTGAGTGAGATATTGGAGCTGGGCAAGGCTGCGCTGGATGCGCCGGAGGCTTCGACGTTCCCCGAACACCTTGAACGTATGCAACTGACCCACCCGGAAGGCCTGAAAGAAGACCTTTTCCAGCGCTTGCTCCTTACCGGCCTGAAGGCCACCGCGCAGTAACGGCTCACCCCAAAACCAACGGTGGGAGCGGGCTTGCTCGCGAAGGCGTCGTGTCAGTCAAAGAATAGCTCGACTGACACGACGCCTTCGCGAGCAAGCCCGCTCCCACAGGGGGTAATGCGGTGTGGCTTATTCGATGAAGGTAACGACGCCATCCTTCAACGATTTCACGCGGGCCAGCGATTCAACGCGATAGCCCTGCGAATCCAGCTCGGCACGGCCGCCCTGGAACGACTTCTCGATCACGATGCCCAGACCGGCGACGGTGGCGCCAGCCTGTTTGATGATCGAGATCAGCGCCTGCGAAGCCTTACCGTTGGCCAGGAAGTCGTCGATGATCAGCACGCGGTCGCTGCTGGTCAGGTGACGCGGCGAGATGGCCACGGTACTTTCGGTCTTCTTGGTGAACGAGTAAACGGTCGCCGACAGCAGGTTTTCGGTCAGGGTCAGGGACTGCTGCTTGCGGGCGAAGATCACCGGCACACCGAGGTTCAGACCGGTCATGATCGCCGGAGCGATGCCCGAGGCTTCGATGGTGACGATCTTGGTGATGCCCGAATCCTTGAACAGCGTGGCGAATTCGTCGCCGATCAGCTTCATCAGGGCCGGGTCGATCTGGTGGTTCAGGAAGGCGTCGACTTTCAGGACCTGGTCGGAAAGCACGATGCCTTGTTCGCGGATTTTCTGCTGCAATGCTTCCATGAAGCTGTCCTCGTTCAGCGCTTGTGCGCCCTAAGCTTTAAAAAAGTGGTCAATTCTAGCGCTTTAACATCGCGCGTATATCAGCCAATGCGCTATTGCCGCGCACGGCTTTGACTTCGGTCGGTGTGTCGTCGTTGCCTTCCCACGCCAGGTCGTCCGGCGGCAGCTCATCGAGGAAGCGGCTTGGCGCGCAGTCGATGATCTCGCCGTACTGTTTGCGCTTGGCGGCGAAGGTGAAGGCCAGGGTCTGACGGGCGCGGGTGATACCCACGTAGGCCAGGCGGCGTTCCTCCTCGATGGTGTCGGCTTCGATGCTGGAGCGGTGCGGGAGGATTTCCTCTTCCATGCCCATGATGAACACGTAAGGGAATTCCAGACCCTTGGACGCATGCAGGGTCATCATCTGCACGCCTTCGGCGCCGTCCTCTTCTTCCTGCTGACGCTCGAGCATGTCGCGCAGGACCAGTTTGCCAATGGCGTCCTCGACGGTCATTTCGCCGTCTTCGTCTTTTTCCAGGGTGTTCTTCAAGGCCTCGATCAGGAACCAGACGTTGCTCATCCGGTAGTCCGCAGCCTTGTCGCTGGAACTGTTGGTGCGCAGCCAGTTCTCGTAGTCGATGTCCATGACCATGCTGCGCAGCGCCGAGATCGGATCTTCGCCGGCGCACTGCTCACGGACTTTGTCCATGAAGCGCTTGAAGCGCGACAGGCGATCGGTGAAGCGGCTGTCCAGATGCTCGCCCAGACCGATTTCGTCGGTGGCGGCGTACATCGAGATCTTGCGTTCGGTGGCGTAGTTGCCGAGTTTTTCCAGGGTGGTCGAGCCGATTTCCCGACGCGGCACGTTGATCACGCGCAGGAAGGCGTTGTCGTCGTCCGGGTTCACGATCAGGCGGAAGTAGGCCATCAGGTCCTTCACTTCCTGACGACCGAAGAAGCTGTTGCCGCCGCTCAGGCGGTACGGCACCTGGTGGTGCTGCAACTTCAGTTCGATCAGCTTGGCCTGGTAGTTGCCGCGATAGAGGATCGCGAAATCGCTGTACGGGCGGTCGGTACGCAAGTGCAGGCTGAGGATTTCCATGGCCACGCGCTCGGCTTCGGCGTCCTCGTTGCGGCAGCGGATCACGCGGATCTCGTCGCCGTGGCCCATCTCACTCCACAGCTGTTTTTCGAATTCGTGCGGGTTGTTCGAGATCAGCACGTTGGCGCAGCGCAGGATGCGGCTGGTGGAGCGGTAGTTCTGCTCGAGCATCACCACTTTCAGCGACGGGTAGTCATCCTTGAGCAGCATCAGGTTTTCCGGCCGCGCGCCGCGCCAGGCGTAGATCGACTGGTCGTCGTCGCCCACCACGGTGAACTGATTACGCTTGCCGATCAGCATCTTCACCAGCAGGTACTGGCTGGCGTTGGTGTCCTGGTATTCGTCGACCAGCAGGTAACGCACCTTGTTCTGCCACTTTTCGAGAATGTCGGCGTGCTCTTCGAAGAGCTTTACCGGCAGCAGGATCAGGTCGTCGAAGTCCACCGCGTTGAACGCCTTGAGCGTGCGCTGATAGTGGGTGTAGACGATGGCGGCAGTCTGTTCTTTCGGATTGCGCGCGTTTTCCAGCGCCTGGGCCGGCAGGATCAGGTCGTTTTTCCAGGCGCCGATCATGTTCTTGATCTCGTCGACGCCGTCGTCGCCTGCGTATTCCTTCTGCATGATGTCGGTCATCAGGGCTTTGACGTCGGTCTCGTCGAAGATCGAGAAACCGGGTTTGTAGCCCAGCCGCGCATGCTCCTTGCGGATGATGTTCAGGCCCAGGTTGTGGAAGGTGCAGACCGTCAGGCCGCGACCTTCGCCGGCACGCAGCAGGGTGCCGACCCGCTCCTTCATCTCGCGCGCGGCCTTGTTGGTAAAGGTCATGGCGACTATGTACTGGGCGCGGATGCCGCAGTTCTGGATCAGGTGCGCGATCTTGCGGGTGATCACGCTGGTCTTGCCGGAGCCAGCGCCGGCGAGCACCAATAGAGGGCCGCCGACGTAGTTCACGGCTTCTTGCTGCCGGGGATTGAGTCGGGACATACGAAAATTCGGGAGTCGTTGACGAAATGGGCCGGCATTTTAACAGGCTCAGCGATTTGTGCTGCTCTGTCCGACTTGTGACGTACCACGCGATTCAAATTTGCCGGTTTTGTTACTTTCGCGGAGGATACACGGTGATTTTGCGGCTAATGTTCTCATTCGTGACACAAAATAACGTTCTGATAATCGTTGTCATTGAACATCGCAACGGCATAATGCCCCGCCCACATCATTGCAGAGTCTAGGGAGCTAGCTTGTCTACGCCTGTCGAACCCTTGCGTTTGCTGCTACTGGCCGAAGAGCCAGCGTGGACAGCGTTATTGCGCGAGTGTCTGGCTCCGATGGGGAGCGCGGCGGTGCTGATCAGTGCGCCGAGCTGGGAGTCGGTCAGCAGTCTGTTCGAAGACAATCGTCACGCGGTGTTGTTGACCGTTCCCGCGTTGCAGCCGGCCCCGGGCCGTTGCAGCCTGCCGACGGTGTTGCTGCTGGATCACGAACCGGCCACCGCGCCGGTTGGCGTCAGTGACTGGCTGGTGTTCGACGCCCTCGACGCCGGCATGCTGCGCCGTTGTCTGCGCCATGTGCGTGAACGCGGCGTCCTCGAAAACACCCTGCAACGCCTGGCCGAACAGGATCCTCTGACCGGCATCGCCAACCGCCAGGGCTTCCAGACCCTGCTCGCGGCGCGCCTGGCGGAAAACGACGGCCGTGGTCTGGCCCTCGGGCATCTCGATCTCGACAACTTCCGTCACGCCAACGACGCCCTCGGTCATCAGGCCGGCGATCGCTTGATCCTGCAAGTCGTCGCGCGGCTGAAAAGTCAGCTTGAGGCCGGGGATCAACTGGCGCGGCTGGGCAGCGACGAGTTTGCCTTGCTGATCGACACCCGCCGCGCGCCGCAACGCGCCGAGTGGATGGCCGAACGCATTACCGAAGCCCTCGCCGAACCGTATTGGGTCGATGGCGAAAGCCTGTTGATCGGCTCCAGCCTCGGCATCGCCCATGCCCGTGCACAGGGTGGCGCCGACCCACTGATGTGGCACGCGCACATTGCCATGCAGCAGGCCAAGAGTACGCAGGGCTGCACCTTCCATATCTTCAACGAACGCATCAACCGCAACGCCCGGAGCATGGCCGACCTCGAAAGTGAGCTGCGCCGGGCCTTGCGCCGCGATGAGCTGGAGTTGCACTACCAGCCACGGCTGAATCTTGCAGACGGGCAGATCGTCGGCCTCGAAGCCCTGGTGCGCTGGCGCCATGGCGAGCGCGGTCTGCTACCGCCGAGCGAATTCGTGCCGCTGGCCGAGCAGAGCGGTCTGATCGTGCCGCTGGGCTACTGGGTGATTTCCCGCGCGTTGCGCGACATGCAGGCACTGCGCGAGCGCGGGCTGCCGGCGCTGCACATGGCGATCAACCTGTCGTTCCGCCAGTTTCAGGACAGCCAGTTGCTGCCGACGCTCAGCCGGCTGATTGCCGAGCGCGGGGTCGAGGCGCAGTGGCTGGAGTTTGAGCTCACCGAAACCGCCGTCATGCGGCGCAGCGATCTGGTCAAACAGACCATGGACGCCCTCGGCCGTCTCGGCGTGCGTTTCTCGCTGGATGACTTCGGCACCGGGTTCTCCTCGTTCGTGCACCTCAACAGCCTGCCGATCACCTTGCTGAAGATCGACAAAAGCTTTGTCGGCGGCATGGAGCAGCGCGAAGAGAATCGCAAACTGGTGCACGCGATGATCAACCTCGCGCATAACCTGCATCTGGAAGTGGTGGCGGAGGGCGTGGAGACCCCGGAGCAACTGGAGTTATTGCGCGGGTTTGGCTGTGATCAGGTGCAGGGCTATCTGATCAGCCGGCCGTTGCCGTTGGCAGAGCTGGTTGAATACCTGACCTTCGGCTCTAGCCAGCAGCCAGCCCTCGAAATCGTCAGTTGAACGCAATCTCCGGGTTAGGCATGAATCCCTGTGGGAGCGGGCTTGCTCGCGAAGGCGTCGTGTCAGTCAAAGCATAGGCTGCCTGACCCACCGCTTTCGCGAGCAAGCCCGCTCCCACAAGGGAATCTCAGTCTGCCTGAGCGACTGTGTACTGGTTTGATGACAGAGGTTCGCGCTGAATCATCCGCTTCATCTTCCATTCAAACGCCAGCGTCAGGCTCACCGCCGCGCAGGCCAGGCCCAGCGCCAATCCCCACCAGACGCCCGTCGGCCCCCAGTTCAGGTGGAACGCCATCCACCACGCCGCCGGTGCGCCAATCAACCAATAACAAGCAAGGCCAACCAGAAACGTGGTTTTCGCATCCTTGAGTCCACGGATGCAGCCCATGGCGATGGTCTGCGTGCCGTCAAACAGCTCGAACCACGCCGCCACCGCCAGCAGGCTCACCGCCAGACGAATCACTTCGGCAAAGGCCGGATCGTTGTGATCAAGGAACAACCCGACCAACTGATTCGGCAACAGCCAGAACACCATGGCAAAACCCAGCATCACCACCGCACCGAAAACGATGCCGACCCGGCCGGACATCCGCGCATCGCTCAGTTGCCCGGCGCCGTAGTGCTGGCCGACGCGCATGGTGATCGCGTAGGACATCCCGGCCGGCACCATGAATGCCACCGAAACGATCTGCAGGGCGATCTGGTGTGCGCCCAGTTGCGTGCTGCCCATGGTGCCCATGCACAGGGCCGCGAAGGCAAACAGGCCGACTTCGACCGCGTAGGTGCCACCAATCGGCAGACCGAGGCGCCACAGTTCTTTCAGATACTGACGATTTGGCCGCGACAGGCCGGCGCGCAACGGGTAAGCGTCATAGGCCGGGTGCCGGCGGATGTGCCAGGCCAGCGCCAGCGCCATGCAGTTGGCAACGATTGCCGTGACCAGGCCGATGCCGGTCAACCCCAGTTTCGGCAGACCGAACATGCCGGTAATCAATGCGTAATTGAGCAGGAAGTTGGCCACGGTGCCGCCGAGGCTGATGACCATCACCGGGGTCGCCCGGCCGATCGCACTGGTGAAGCCGCGCAGGGCCATGAAGCTCAGGTAGCCGGGCAGGGCGAAGGGCAGGGCGATGAGGAATTGCCCGGCGGCATGGACGTTGGTTTCGGTCTGGCCGAACAGCAGCAACACCGGTTTCAGGTTCCACAGCAGCAACCCGGCGCCGAGCGCCATCAGCCATGCCAGCCACAACCCGGCCTGGGTCAGGCGGGCCGCGCCGATGATGTCGCCGGCGCCCTGACGGATCGCCACCAGCGTGCCGACCGCTGCAATCACGCCGATGCAGAAAATCGACACGAATGAATAACTCGCTGCCCCCAGTCCGCCGCCGGCCAGGGCTTCGGGGCTGAGGCGCGCCATCATCAGGGTGTCGGTCAGCACCATCAACATGTGCGCCAACTGCGAAGCAATCAACGGCCCCGCCAGCCGCAGGATGGCCCAGAGTTCGGTACGCACAGGATGCTGCATGGTCATCACCACCCATCAATCAGAGGGAACAAGAGACCGTCGATTCTCGGCGCTTGGCAGGGTTTGCACAAAAGGATAAAAAGGATGGGTGGCATGATTAAAACTCATCATGAGTAAACCTCGCCGGGGTGGCCGGATGCCGCCAAAGGAGCTTTGTGTATGTCCCGTCGTCTTCCACCCTTGTATGCCCTGCGCGCATTCGAAGCGGCGGCGCGGCACAGCTCGTTCACCCGGGCGGCCGAGGAATTGTCGATCACCCAGAGTGCAGTCAGCCGGCACATCAAGACGCTGGAAGAACATTTCGCCTGCAAGCTGTTTCATCGCAGTGGGCGCAACCTGCAACTGACGGAATCGGCGCGGATGCTGTTGCCCGGCATTCGCGATGGTTTCGCGGCGCTGGAGCGCGCCTGCAACACCTTGCGCGCCGAAGACGACATCCTGCGCATGAAAGCGCCGTCGACCCTGACCATGCGCTGGCTGCTGGCGCGACTCAGCCGCTTTCGCCATCTACAACCGGGCAATGAGGTACAGCTGACCAGTGCGTGGATGGACGTGGATTCGGTGGACTTCAACAACGAGCCCTTCGACTGCGCGGTGCTGCTGAGCGATGGGCACTTCCCGCCCGACTGGGAGGCCAGCCTGCTGTTTCCCGAGGAGTTGATCCCGGTCGGTGCGCCAAACCTGCTGAATGACCAGCCGTGGGATGTGGCGCGGCTGGCCTCCACGGAGTTGCTGCATCCGACCCCGGATCGGCGTGACTGGCGCAGTTGGCTGGAACATATGGGGCTGTCCGATCAGGTTTCGCTCAAGGGCGGACAGGTGTTCGATACCCTCGAACTTGGGATGATCGCCGCGGCGCGAGGCTACGGGGTGTCAATGGGCGATCTGCTGATGGTCGCCGAAGATGTGGCGCAAGGAAGACTGAGCCTGCCCTGGCCGACCGCGGTCGCCAGCGGCCTGAATTATTACCTGGTATGGCCAAAAACCCGTCCGGGAGGTGAACGTTTGCGCCGTCTCAGCGACTTCCTGCAAGGCGAAGTGCGGGCCATGGCGTTGCCGGTGGTCAAGCGCTTGAGCTGAAACGTTAGAGCCGCCACAATGCCGGCCTTGTGCCATAACCCTGCTGTTCGCTCAAGTATTCGGCTTTACCGCCGAATACGTGCATGTGGAACCGCCGTGCAGGTATCCACGATTCACCCCCATTAGAAAATTATCCGAGCTGCGATCAAGGAGGATCGGCAAGTTCGGCCAGGAGCTGTCCATGTCTCAACCTCGCGCTCGGATCGCCTCGCAGCTGGGCCTCGCGCTCGCTGTGATACTGGCGATCGTCATCAGCGGCAGTACGGTGTTCGCCCTGCGTTCGCTGGATTCCGCCAACCTCGCCACCCGTGAAGAGCACCTCGCCAGTGAGGCGCGGCTGCTGGCCGACCAGTTGAGCACTTTCCACGGCACGCTGCGCGAAAGCACCCAGCGCCTGAGCGGGCTGTTCGAGAAGCGCTTCAGCGCGGGCCTGAGCATTCACCCGGATGAACCGGTGAACGTCGCCGGCACCCAGACCCCGGGCCTGCACCTGGGCAGCGAAGTGTTGAACAACAACTTCAAGGAAGTCGACGAGTTCAAGCAGATGACCGCCGGCGTTGCCACGCTGTTCGTGCGTAGCGGCGAAGACTTCGTGCGGGTCAGCACCTCGCTGACCAAACAGGACGGCACGCGCGCTATCGGCACTCTGCTCGATCACGCACACCCGGCCTACGCGAAGTTGATGGCCGGGCAGGGTTACGTCGGCCGCGCGCTGCTGTTTGATCGCTCCTACATGACCCAATACACCCCGGTGCGCGATGGCAGCGGCAAGGTGATTGCGGTGTTGTTCGTTGGTTTTGATTACACCGATGCGCAGAACGCCCAGTTCGACAACCTCAAGCGCTTCCGCATCGGCCAGACTGGTTCGCTGGCGCTGCTGGATGAGCAGAACAAATGGTTGGTGGCCCCGGCGGGCGTCCAGGCATTGGATCAGGCGGTTACGGTGATTGGCGCTCTGGCCAAAACCCCTGGCAAAGGTCAGTTCTGGGGCGACAAGAACGAAGATTTCTACAGTGTTTCGGTACCGTTCGATGGTGGGCCGTGGGCGGTAGTGGCGAGCATGCCGAAAGCCGAGATTCGCGCGGTGACCTGGAGCGTCGGCACGCAACTGGCCATCGGCAGCCTGCTGGCGATGCTGTTAGCGGTGGGTTCGGTGGTGTGGTTGCTGCGCAGCAAACTGGCGCCGCTGAGTGATCTGGTGCGTCAGGCCGAAGCGCTGGGCGCAGGTGATCTGAGCGTGCGCCTGAACGTGTCGAGCAACGACGAGATCGGACAGTTGTCCCGTGCGTTCAACCAGATGAGCCAGGCGCTGTCGACGATGGTCGAACACATCCGCCGCTCCTCGGAAGAGGTCAACAGCCGCGCCCAGGCATTGTCCGGTTTGTCCGGTGGTGCCTACGAAGGCATGGAGCAGCAGTCCGGCGAAATCACCAGCATGGCCGGCGCAGTTGAAGAGTTCAGCGCCACCTCGCTGAACATCGCCGACAACATGGGGGCCACCCAGCGTCTGGCCCAGGAAAACGCTCAGCAGACGCAGATCGGTCGTACTTCCATGGACGAAGCCTCTTCCTCGCTGGAGCAAATCGCTGGCGCGTTGAACACCACGGCTACCGTGATCAACACCCTTGGCCAGCGTTCCCAGGAAATCGGCGGCATTGTCAGTGTGATCACCTCGATTGCCGAACAGACCAACCTGCTGGCGCTCAACGCGGCCATCGAAGCGGCCCGTGCCGGTGAACAGGGCCGTGGTTTTGCCGTGGTCGCCGATGAGGTGCGTAACCTGGCGTCGCGCACCCGTCAGGCCACTGATGAAATCTCCGGGATGATTCACAGCATCCAGCAGGAAACCGGCAACGCCATCAGCACCATGGAGCAGGGCAACCTGCTGATGCAGGAAGGCCTGTCGCGCAACGCCAACGTGGCGTCGGCGCTGGCGCGGATCGATGAGCAGAGCCGTTCGGCAGGGCAGCAGTTCGCCGCGATTACCACCGCGACCCAGGAGCAGAGCAGCACGGCTACTTTGCTCAGCAGTAACCTGCAGAGCATTGCGCTGGCCAACAGTGAGCAGCGTGAGGTGGTGTCGAACCTTGCGGTCACCGCCAAAGAGCTTGAAAAGCTGGCGGCGGATCTGCGTTCCGAGGTTGATCGCTTTCGTTGATACAGCCTTGATATCGCTTTCGCGAGCAAGCTCGCTCCCACAGTTTCCGGCGTGAATCACAGATTCTGTGAACACCCGAGATCCCTGTGGGAGCGAGCTTGCTCGCGAATGGATCCCCGCCAATTCTTGGTAAATCACACGATCGCAAGCTCCATTGCACTTGCTGAAACGTTTCCGCAGCGCTATAAAAATGGCACAACTCCAATAAAGGCTGCTGCCATGACCCCGTTCAAACTCGCCGTTGCATTCGGCGCACTCTCTGCTGCTTCCCACGCCATGGCCTGGGATTACGTACTCCTCGATACCAACAAGCCCGCGCAAAACTGGAGCATTACCAGTGAGCAGCTCGGGTTGAAAACCGACAAGCCTTTCTCCGTGAGTCTGCGAACCTTGCACGGCGGACGACAGGAAGGTGTCAGCATCGTCGATATCGATAACGGCACGATGAAACTCTCGGTGGTGCCGACCCGCGGCATGAATGTCCTGCAGGCGTCGGTTGGTAACGTGCGCATGGGTTGGGATTCGCCGGTCAAGGAAGTGGTCAACCCGGCCTTCATCGAACTCAATGGACGCGGTGGTCTGGGCTGGCTGGAAGGCTTCAATGAGTTGGTGACCCGCTGCGGTTACGAATGGGTCGGCCATCCCGGCATCGACAATGGCGAGATGCTGACCCTGCACGGCCGCGCCGCGAACATTCCGGCCAGCACTGTCACGCTGCACATCGATGAAAAACCACCCTACGCCATCAGTCTGCGCGGTGAGCTGAAAGAACAGGCGTTCAAGAAAGTCGACTTCTCGGTCGTCACTGAGCTGGTCACCGAGCCGGGCAGCGTGCGCTTTGCCCTCAACGATACGCTGACCAACAACGGTGATTATCTGAAGGAATACCAGGCGCTGTATCACAGTAACTTCAGTACACCGTTCCTTGAGCAGGGCGCGCGGTTCGCGGCGCCGGTGAAACAGGTCTCGCCATTCAACGACAAGGCCAAAGCCGAGTTGGCGGACTGGCAGACTTATCGCGGTCCAACCAAGGACTACGACGAAACCGTCTATAACGTCGTGCCCTACGCCGACGCAAAAGGCGAAACCCTGACTGTTTTGCACAACAAGGCTGGCAGCCTCGGTGTCTCTGTTGGCTTCAATACACAACAGCTGCCAGTGTTTTCCCTGTGGAAAAATACCGACACCCAAGGGCAGGGCTATGTCACGGGCCTTGAGCCAGGCACCAGCTTTTCCTACAACCGCCGCTATCAGCGTCCGCTGAACCTGGTGCCGACCATTGCGCCAAAGGCCAGCCAACAGTTCCAGATCAGCTATAGCCTGCTGGCAGACAAGGGCGCTGTGGATAACGCCTTGAAGCGCGTGAGCGAAATCCAGGCCGGACGTGAAACCGAAGTGCGACAGGCGCCGCTGGTGGATCTGACCGAGCATTAAGGCGTCGCCGGACGGTATTGCAGCGCCTCGGCCAGATGCTCACGGCTGATTGCATGGACTTGCTCAAGGTCTGCCAGGGTTCTGGCGACCTTGAGCAAACGATGGGCTGAGCGCAGTGACAAGGTCAGCCGTTCGCAGGCTGACTCCAGCCATTTCTCATCGGCTGTGGATAACTGGCAGTGCCGCTTCAGGCCTGGCAGATCGAGGAACGCATTGGCACAACGCTGACGCTTTTGCTGGCGTTCGCGTGCCTCGGCCACCACGGCTGCCGCACTGGCGCTGTCCTCGCCTGGCTTCACTGCCGGATTCAACGCCGTCGCTTCCCGCGCCACCGTCAGGTGCAGATCGATCCGATCCAGCAACGGCCCCGATAGCTTGTTGCGGTAGCGCTGCACCATGTCCGGTGTACAAGAGCACTTGCCGCTCGGCTCGCCAAGATATCCACAAGGGCACGGATTCATCGCCGCCACCAACTGGAAGCGCGCCGGAAAACGCACGCGATCCTTGGCTCGGGCAATCACGATATGCCCGGATTCCAGCGGCTCGCGCAGCACCTCCAGCACCTTGCGATCAAATTCCGGAAGCTCGTCGAGAAACAGCACACCGTGGTGGGCGAGGGTGATCTCGCCGGGTTGCGGTTTCGAGCTGCCACCGACCAGCGCCGGCCCGGAGGCCGAGTGGTGTGGCTGGCGAAAGGGCCGTTGCGGCCAATGGGTCAGTGGCACGCCGCTGGCGACCGATTGAATCGCCGCCACTTCCAGCGCCTCGCATTCGGAGAGTGGCGGCAGTAGGCCCGGCAAGCGACTTGCCAACAAGGTCTTGCCGGTCCCCGGCGGCCCGCTGAACAACAGGTTGTGTGCGCCCGCCGCCGCGATCAGCAGCGCCCGTTTCGCGGCCATCTGTCCTTGCACCTCATTGAGGTCGGGATAAGGTTTCGCCGCATGGATCAGCCCGTCCGAGACATAAGGCTCGACCGGCGTATGCCCGTTGAAATGCGCCACTGCCTCCAGCAGATGATCCACCGCAAACACCTTCAAACCCGAAGCAAGGCACGCTTCCTCGGCATTCGCCCGCGGCACCACCAGTGCCCGCCCGGCCTTGCGCGCCGCCAGTGCCGCCGGCAACACCCCGCGTACCGGCCGCACAGCACCGGACAACGCCAGTTCACCAAGGCATTCCACCTCATCCAGCGTCAGACACGGCACCTGCACACTCGCCGACAGAATCCCCAGGGCAATCGCCAGATCAAAGCGCCCGCCGTCCTTGGGCAAGTCCGCCGGCGCGAGATTCAAGGTGATCCGCCGCGCCGGAAACTGCAGCCCGGAATTGATGATCGCGCTGCGCACGCGATCCTTGCTCTCCTTTACCGCCGCCTCGGGCAGGCCGACCATGGTCAGCGACGGCAGACCGTTGGCCAGATGGACTTCGACGGTGACAGCGGGAGCATCCACGCCAACCTGGGCGCGGCTGTGGACGATGGAGAGGGACATGGTCGTTCCTTGAGCTGAATCGGGGACCGCTTCCTGCGGGTTTTTGAAGGGTAGTTGGGGAAGGGCGATCAGGCGGGGGCGAACTTTCACTGGATGTTGCGGGAAAGCGGTCAACCAATTTCGAGGCGAAAAAAAACCGCCTTGAGGAGACGGTTTTCAGTTTGCAGGCTTCGGTGAGGCCAAGGCCTGCGTATCCTTTGCGGACACACTCACGTGCGATCAGGTTATGCATGTTTGCTCATTGGCGCAAGTATCAGATGGGCTTGAAAGGGGGGGCAACGGTCCCGTTGATAGCGCCTCCTAACAACTTGATACAAGTTGTTTAAATCGCTTTCTAAGGGCGGTCATAAAGTCCGCAATGACGATGCCCACTCATGGGGTATTCGCGAAGTGTGGCCGGGAGCGCAAAGACTTCATGTTCCTCGACACGGTGTGAGACCCGTGCCGGTGCTTTTTTTGAGGGACTCACACCCGGCCGCCTTGGCGGACACACTCACGTGTAGTCCCGAAGGTGTTCGTACGCCGGAAAGTGCATCGGAGGTTTGGCCCCACGCAAGGAGGGCCAAAGTATGTCTAAGTTTCTTAAACATATGTGGCGCCTCGTCAGAATCGCGTTATGGGCTTTTCGCCTGTACGAGTTTCTGCGAGACCGTTGGAATAATTCATTGTAGAGGATTGATCTGACGGAAACCGCTCCTGCCTCGGCAGGAGCGGTTTAATTTCTTTCGCAAACTTCAAGGCATTTTTGCTCAGGGTCTGCAGACTTACTCGGCCGGCGGCGTCAGCTTGGCTTCCATCTCGGCGACTTTGGCCTCAAGGCTTTCGAGGCGAGCGCGGGTACGCGCCAACACAACCATCTGACTATCAAACTCTTCACGGCTCACCAAATCGAGTTTGCTGAACGCACTCTGCAGCAGCATCTTGAACTGGCTTTCGATTTCGGCTTTCGGCAGCGGAGTGTCGCCGCTGAACAGGCGGGAGGCGGTGCCGCTCAGGGCGTCGAGGAAGTCTTTGGGCGCGAGCATGGAATGTGTCCTGTAAACAGTGGCGGGCAGTGTATCACGCAGTGTCTATAGTCATTGACGCAGGCACGGATGCACGCTTTTCGCGCAAGCGGACGGACGGCAGCGCACCGTTGTTGTGCGTAACCGTCGGGGCTTTTTTGCGCGGGCGCCTGTGGCAGCGGCCAAGGGCTTGAAATCAGAGGAATTTGGCGAGATGGCAAGCTTTCTGCTTAGTCGGTAGTGACCCATGCACTGATGCAGTCGCTGTGACGAATGCAGTGCGGCAGGCGGGACGGGGAGTTTCGCCGGCAGCGGTTAGCTGGCGTCAGTCGGGCAGGTAAGGCCGACGATGCGTTACAAAGCCAGGCACTGCGCTTAGACTTGAGTCGGGTTTGTTTTCCTGGGGCAAGTCCACCAATTCGGGAGAGAGTTTCATGAAGCTAGTCACTGCCATCATCAAGCCGTTCAAGTTGGACGACGTGCGCGAGTCGCTGTCCGAAATCGGCGTGCAGGGCATTACCGTTACTGAAGTCAAAGGCTTCGGCCGGCAGAAGGGTCACACCGAGCTGTATCGCGGCGCGGAGTATGTGGTCGATTTTCTGCCCAAGGTGAAAATCGACGTTGCTATCGACGACAAGGATCTGGATCGGGTTATCGAGGCGATAACCAAGGCTGCCAACACCGGCAAGATCGGTGACGGCAAGATCTTCGTGGTCAATCTGGAACAGGCGATCCGCATCCGTACCGGCGAAACCGATACCGACGCGATCTAAACGCCGCCACAAACCCAACGCCCCAGGAGAAAACAATATGACTCTGCGTAAATTCGCAGGGCTAGGCGCCCTGTTGTCCATCGTAATGCCCGGCCTGGCTATGGCGGCAGATCCGGTGGCGCCTCCAGTCCTCAATTCCGGCGACACCGCCTGGATGCTGACCTCCACAGCCCTCGTGCTGTTCATGACTATTCCGGGCCTCGCGCTGTTCTACGGCGGCATGGTGCGGTCGAAAAACATTCTTTCGGTGATGATGCAGTGCTTCGCCATTACCGGCCTGGTCACCATCCTGTGGTTCCTTTATGGCTACAGCATGGCGTTCGACACCACCGGGATGGAAGCCAACGTCGTCAACCTGAACTCCTTCGTCGGCAGCTTTGCCAAGGCCTTCCTCGCGGGCGTCACGCCTGCCAGCATTACCGGCCCGGCAGCGCTGTTCCCTGAAGCAGTGTTCGTCACTTATCAAATGACCTTCGCCATCATCACCCCGGCGCTGATCGTCGGTGCCTTCGCCGAGCGCATGAAGTTCTCCGCGATGCTGGTGTTCATGGGCGTCTGGTTCACGCTGGTCTATGCGCCGATCGCGCACATGGTCTGGAGCGGTCCGGGTTCGCTGCTGGGCGACTGGGGCGTGCTCGATTTCGCGGGCGGCACCGTGGTCCACATCAACGCCGGTATCGCCGGTCTGGTGGCGTGCCTGGTGCTGGGCAAGCGCAAAGGCTTCCCGACCACCCCGATGGCACCGCACAACCTTGGTTACACCCTGATGGGCGCGGCCATGCTGTGGGTCGGCTGGTTCGGCTTCAACGCCGGTTCCGCCGCGGCCGCCAACGGCACTGCCGGCATGGCGATGCTGGTGACTCAGATCGCGACCGCTGCCGCTGCACTGGGCTGGATGTTCGCCGAGTGGATCACCCACGGCAAACCTAGCGCACTGGGCATTGCCTCGGGTGTGGTTGCAGGTCTGGTGGCAATCACGCCGGCAGCCGGTACCGTGGGCCCGATGGGCTCGCTGATCATCGGTCTGGCGGCCGGTGTGGTGTGCTTCTTCTGCGCCACCACGCTGAAACGCAAACTCGGTTACGACGATTCCCTGGATGCCTTCGGCGTGCACGGTATCGGCGGTATCCTCGGCGCAATCCTCACCGGTGTGTTCGCCGCACCGGCCATGGGCGGCTTCGGCACCGTGACCGACATCGCTTCGCAAGTGTGGATTCAGTGCAAAGGCGTCGGCTTCACGGTGATCTACACCGCGATCGTCACCTTCATCATCCTCAAGGTACTGGACGTGGTCATGGGCCTGCGTGCCACCGAGGAAGAAGAGGCAGTGGGTCTGGACCTGGCACAACACAACGAACGCGGCTACAACCTGTAAGTACGCGCATCGAAAAAACTTGCCCGGCTTGCCGGGCATTTTTTTGTCTGGAATTTGTCATTCAGGTAGTGGCTGAAAGGATTTTTCGTACGGCTTTGGTCGTGTTTACGACAAGCGTTTTTCTGCGGCCAATGGCTTACATCATTGCAGGAATATTAGGGCCTTTGTTTTTTCCCAGAGCGCGCTAGAATGCGCCCCGAACGTGCGGAGAACTGTATGTGGCAACAGACTCTGATAACCCTGCGGGCACGGCCCCGGGGCTTTCATCTGGTAACGGACGAGTTACTCGCCGGCCTGCCTGAACTCAAGGCGTGCCGGGTCGGTCTGTTGCATTTGTGGCTGCAGCATACCTCGGCGTCGTTGACCATCAACGAGAACGCCGATCCGGCGGTCCGTCGCGACTTCGAACGATTTTTCAATCGTCTGATCCCACAAGGAACAGACGGCTATGAGCATAACGACGAAGGCCTGGACGACCTCCCGGCGCACTTCAAGGCCAGCGTACTTGGCTGTCAAATCAGTCTGCCGGTTTCGGCAGGGCGACTGGCTCTGGGGACCTGGCAAGGTGTTTATCTGGGCGAGCACCGTGATCATGGCGGTGCCCGTAAAGTCCTCGCCACCCTGCACGGTGAAGGGGCGTAAACCGTTGGTCACCAGCGGTTACCGATTTTTTTCCGGCGACTTTCGACAGTCGCCAAAGCTGGTCTATAACTAATCTGCTTTTCGCAAGTCATGAGGTAGAACATGAGCGACGATGATCTGGAAAACGACGACCTCGAAGTAGGCGACGAAGACGAGGCCGAGGAAGGCCTGGAAGCAGCGGCGGAAGACGTTGCTGACGACGATGGCGGTGACGATACGCCGGCCCCGGCTGCCAAAGGCAAAGCCAAGGCTGCGGTGTCGATCGACGAGTTGCCGAGCATCGAAGCCAAGAACAAGGAGCGCGACGCCCTGGCCAAGGCCATGGAAGAATTCCTTGCGCGCGGCGGCAAGGTGCAGGAAGTGGAGGCCAACGTGGTCGCCGATCCGCCCAAGAAGCCGGATAACAAGTACGGCAGCCGCCCTATCTGAGGCGTGCTACCTGCTTGCTGAAAAAGCCCGCCGTCGCTGCGGGCTTTTTCATGCCTGGAATTCCGGACGCGCCACTATCCCCTGTAGGAGTGAGCCTTGTGGTGAGGGGATTTATCCCCGATGGGTCGCGAAGCGGCCCCTAATGCAGCACCCCCACCGTCCTGAGACACCGCGCAAGATGACTTCACGGCTGCTGCGCAACCGATCGGGGATAAATCCCCTCACCACAAGAAAGCGGTATTGCGTCAGGCGGAGAGGGCATTCCAGCGGGCGAGCACTGCCGGCAAATCGGTCAGGCTACGGATCTCGGCATCCGGCAGCCGCTCGGCTTCCCAGACTTTGCCAGCCGGGTTGAACCAGATCGCGCGCATCCCCGCCTGCTGTGCCCCGGCGATGTCATCGCCCGGATGATCACCAATGTGCACCGCCAGGTCTGCGCTCACACCACCGCGCTGCAGAGCTTCATGGAACAGGCGTACATCCGGTTTGGCGATGCCGATGTCTTCCGCGCACAAGGCAAACTTGAAGTAATCCGCCAGGCCCAGCCGACGCACGTCGGCGTTGCCGTTGGTGACCACGCCGAGTGCGTAATGGTTGGCAAGGATTTCCAGGGTCGGTTCGACCTCCGGGAACACCTCGATCTGATGCCGCGCATGCAGGAATACTTCAAAGCTTTTGTCGGCTAGATCCGCAGCTTCGCCGTGGGCGTACCCGGCTTCCTCCAGTGCGTGGAACAGCACCCGCCGACGTAACGCACTGATGCGGTGCTTGAGACCCGGTTCGCTGGCCAGTACCCGCTCACGAATCCCCCACAAATGCTCCACCGGCACCGCGCCCAGATTCGGCGCGTGTTCGCTCAGCCACTGGCGCAATACCGCTTCGGCGCTGACGATCACCGGGGCGGTGTCCCACAGAGTGTCGTCGAGGTCGAAGGTGATCAACTGGATGTTCATGAATCGTCGCCTTTGCTGCGTTTGGCCCGTGGGTGGGCGCTGTCATAGACCGCCGCCAGGTGCTGGAAGTCCAGGTGGGTGTAGATCTGCGTGGTCTTGATGTCCGAGTGGCCGAGCAGTTCCTGCACCGCGCGCAGGTCCTGCGAGGATTCCAGCAAGTGGCTGGCAAAGGAATGCCGCAGCATGTGCGGGTGCAGGTTCTGCCCCAGTTCGCGCTCGCCGGCCAGTTTTACTCGCACCTGAATCGCCCGTGGGCCGAGGCGCCGACCTTGTTGGCTGACGAATACGGCGTCGTCGGCCGGGTTGGTCATGGCTCGCAGCGGCAGCCATTGCTCCAGTGCTTCGCGGGCCTTTTTGCCGACCGGCAGCAGGCGGGTCTTGCTGCCCTTGCCGAGCACCTGAACCATGCCGTCGGCCAGATCCAGCTGATCGAGATTGAGCCCGGTCAGCTCGGACAGGCGCAGGCCCGAGGAATAGAAGAGTTCGAGAATCGCCTGATCGCGCCGCGCCAGAAAATCATCCTCGACGGCACCTTCCAGCAGTTGCAAAGCACGGTCGGTGTCGAGGGTTTTCGGCAGGCGCCGTTCACCTTTCGGCGGCGCCAGTCCGGTGGCCGGGTCGTGGTCGCACAGACCTTCGCGATTCAGATAGTGATAGAGCCCGCGCACCGCCGAGAGCAATCGGGCAAGGCTGCGTGACGACTGGCCCTGCGCATGCAGGCGGGCGATCAGGCTGCGCAGACGCTGAATATCCAGCGCCGCCCAACTGCCAATGTTCTGCTTGAGGCACCAGCCGAGGACTTTATCGAGGTCGCGGCGGTAGGCCGACAGGGTGTGCGGCGACACCTGTCGCTCACTGCGCAGGTGTTCGCAGTAAGCGTCCAGTTGTCGTTCCATGCTCAGCGTACCGAGCGCAGGGAGCTGTTGACCCGTGGCAGCACGCGACCCATGACTTCAGCGATGTAGCTGAGGAACAGCGTGCCGACCGAGCTCTTGTAGTGCTGCGGATCACGGCTGGCGATCGCCAGAATGCCGTGGATGCCTTGATGGCTGACCGCGACTACCGCGGTGGAGCCGATCTGCTTGCGCTGTTCTTCGCCGAACAGGAAGTCCAGCTCATGTTCTCGCAGAGTGCCGCTGACGCTCTTGCCTTCGGTGAGCAGACCGCCGATCGCGGTTTGCGCGTCGGCATGAGTCACCCAGCGGCCAACCGGTGCCGGGTTGTCGCCGAGCAGGATCAGGCTGACAAAGGGCACCTGAAAGTCCTGGCGCAGGCTGTCTTCGACGCTGATCACCACGTCTTCCAGACTGGCCGCGTCCATCAGCGACAGGATCAGGCGGCGGGTCTTGTCGAACAGCCGGTCATTGTCGCGGGCGACGTCCATCAACTGCGAGAGGCGGTGGCGCATCTCGATGTTGCGGTCGCGCAGGATGCTCATCTGGCGTTCGACCAGCGAAACGGTGTCACCGCGCTGGTGGGGAATGCGCATGGCAGGCAGCAGTTCTTCGTGCTCTACGAAGAAGTCCGGATGAGCCTCCAGGTATGCGGCAACCGCTGCCGCCTCCAGGCTCTCGGACGCTGATTCGTCGGACTGTCGGGCGGGTACCTGAGGCTTATCGGTCATGGCTTCTGCTCACTCAAAGACGCACTTGTCCTTCGTATACACGCACTGCCGGGCCGGTCATCAGCACCGGGTGGCCAGGGCCTGCCCATTCAATGGACAGACGCCCGCCGGGCAGGTCGATCAACAGCGGCGAATCCATCCACCCCTGGCTGATGGCCGCAACTGCAGCGGCACAAGCGCCGGTGCCGCAGGCCTGGGTTTCCCCGGCCCCGCGTTCCCAGACGCGCAACTGCGCGCGGTTGCGGTCGATGACCTGGATGAAACCGACGTTGACCCGCGCCGGGAAGCGCGGATGGTGTTCGATTTTCGGCCCCAGTTCATGCACCGGTGCATTGTTGATGTCCTGTACGCGCAGCACCGCATGGGGGTTGCCCATTGACACAGCGGCCAGTTCGACCGTGGTGCCGTCGACTTCCAGCTGATAGCTGCTGGCCTGCGCCGGTGCGTCGAACGGAATATCCGCCGGCACCAGACGCGGCGCGCCCATGTTCACCCCGATCTGGCCGTCGTTACGCACGTCCAGCTCGATGATGCCGCCCTTGGTCTCGACGCGAATCTGCCGTTTGGCGGTCAGGCGCTTGTCCAGAACGAAGCGCGCGAAGCAGCGTGCACCGTTGCCGCACTGTTCCACTTCCGAGCCATCGGAGTTGAAGATCCGGTAACGGAAATCCACGTCCGGATTGCTCGGCGCTTCGACGATCAGCAATTGGTCGAAACCGATACCGGTGTGCCGGTCGCCCCATTGCTTGGCGTGCTTGGGCTGAATATGCGCGTGCTGGCTGACCAGGTCGAGAACCATGAAGTCATTGCCCAGGCCGTGCATTTTGGTAAAACGCAGCAGCATGGGTTACTCCGGCAGCAGGCTTTCGCCGGCAAACAGCTCGGCCACGGTTTCGCGGCGGCGCACTTCAAAAACTTGATCACCGTCTACCAACACTTCAGCGGCACGGCCACGGGTGTTGTAGTTGGAACTCATCACGAAGCCGTAGGCACCGGCCGAATGCACGGCCAGCAGGTCGCCTTCTTCCAGCGCGAGCTCACGATCCTTGGCGAGGAAATCGCCGGTTTCGCAGATCGGGCCGACGATGTCGTATTTGCGCGCAGCGGAGTCACGCGGTTTGATCGCAGTGACGTCCATCCAGGCCTGATACAGCGCCGGACGGATCAGGTCGTTCATCGCCGCGTCGACGATGGCGAAATCCTTGTGTTCGGTGTGCTTGAGGTACTCGACCTGGGTCAGCAGCACGCCGGCGTTGGCGACGATGAAGCGGCCCGGTTCGAACACCAGCGCCAGGTCACGACCGTTCAGACGCTCGCGCACGGCCTTGATGTAGTCGCCTGCCAGCGGCGGCTCTTCATCGCGATAACGCACGCCCAGGCCACCACCGAGATCGATGTGGCGCAGGTGGATGCCGCAATCGCCGAGGCGGTCGACCAGGTCCAGCAGACGGTCGAGGGCATCGAGGAACGGCGGCAGGGTGGTCAGTTGCGAGCCGATGTGGCAGTCGACACCGATCACTTCCAGGTTCGGCAGGTGCGCGGCACGCACGTACACGTCTTCGGCGTCGGCAATGGCGATGCCGAACTTGTTCTCTTTGAGACCGGTGGAAATGTACGGGTGGGTGCCGGCGTCGACGTCCGGGTTCACGCGCAGCGAGACCGGTGCGCGAACACCCAGCTCGGCAGCCACGACTTGCAGGCGCTCGAGTTCGTCAGTGGATTCGACGTTGAAGCAGTGCACGCCGACTTCCAGCGCGCGACGCATGTCGTCACGGGTCTTGCCGACGCCGGAGAACACGATTTTGTCGGCGCTGCCGCCAGCGGCGAGTACACGTTCCAGCTCGCCACGGGAAACGATGTCGAAACCGGCGCCGAGACGGGCCAGGACATTCAGAACCCCGAGGTTGGAGTTGGCCTTGACGGCGTAGCAGACCAGGTGCGGCATGCCGGCCAGCGCGTCGGCGTAGGCCAGATACTGGGCTTCGATGTGCGCACGCGAGTAGACGTAGGTGGGCGTGCCGAAGCGGTCGGCGATGGCGGACAGCGCCACACCTTCCGCGAACAGCTCCCCGCCACGGTAGTTAAAAGCGTCCATGGCGATCCCTTATTGGTAAACGTCGTGCTTGTGTGCTTTGGACGGCTGCTTCTGCGAAGACTGGGCTTGCTCGGCCGGGTCCTGATCGTCATCCGGCAGGTACAGCGGGCCTTTTTGACCACAGGCCGAAACGAGGCAGGCAACCGCGACGAGCGCAGCAAGGGAAGAGATCAGGCGCTTCATGGCGAAATCCTTGAAAATGCGTTAATTGCGCCGGAGTATACCGGCCACCCGGCAGCTTGCCTATGCGAGGGGGTTCCCGTCCGGCGGGGCTGTCTGAATACGCATAAACCCCTGTGGGAGCGGGCTTGCCCGCGAAGGCGTCGGTCCAGTCGAGAAAAATGCTGGATGTGCCGGCCCCTTCGCGAGCAAGCCCGCTCCCGCAAGTGTTGTGTTGGATGTGCCGGCAGGTGCTTGGTCGTTAATCTTTGCAATCGGCCGGCAGCGTCCGTATCTTGCGGCGCTTGAGCCTGATCAGACATTTTTTGAGGTTGCCACAATGAGTTTGTCCGAAGCGCGTTTCCACGATCTGGTCGATGAAACCCAGGAAAAACTGGAGGACATCTTTGACGAAAGCGACCTGGATATCGACCTGGAAAGCTCGGCCGGTGTACTGACTGTGAAGTTTGAAAACGGCACGCAGCTGATTTTCAGTCGTCAGGAGCCGTTGCGCCAGCTGTGGTTGGCGGCGGTCTCCGGCGGTTTCCACTTCGACTACGACGAAGAGAGCGAGCGCTGGATGTGCGACAAGAGCGAAGAGCAACTGGGCGAGATGCTCGAGCGCATCGTCAAGCAGCAAGCCGGCGTCGAATTTGACTTCGAAGGTCTGTGATTTCGTGACTGACACCGCACCTGTTCGTCCGCCAAAGCCGCTTTACAGCAACATCAGCCCGGCCGTGCCTTCGCCGTGCAGCGGCGTGTGCCGGCTGGATGAACAGAAGGTTTGTCTCGGCTGCTTCCGCCATGTCGAGGATATTCGCGAATGGCGCTCGGCAGACGATCAGCGCCGTCGGATCATCTGCCAGCAGGCTGCCGCACGAAAAGCCCTGACTTGACTCGACCTTGTGGTGAGGGGATTTATCCCCGATAGACTGCGCAGCAGTCTCAGAAGCTTGGGGCCGCTGCGCGACCCATCGGGGATAAATCCCCTCGCCACAGGGGTTCTTGCCAGATCAAAAGTGGGTGGCTTGTATATTTTTTGAGCTGTGATAGTGTCCGAACACGCCTCAACCCATCGAGGCATGGTGAAAACCCCGTCTTTTTTGGCGGGGTTTTGCTTTTTTTGTGTGCAGAAGAAAGGAGTCTGCCCGGATCATGACCGCACCTTCCATCACTCTTACCCGTCTGGACGTGCAACGTCTGGAGCGCTTGATCGACAACCTGAATGAGAAAGACCAGGCTGCGCCGGGCGTGATCGCGCTGCAAACCGAACTGGACCGCGCCGATACGCTGGTCGGCCACGATGAAGTGCCCGCCGATGTCGTGACGATGAATTCCCGCGTGCACTGCCGCGAAGAAGGCAGCGGCAAGGACTATCACCTGACGCTGGTCTACCCCAAGGATGCCAACGCCGACGAAGGCAAGATCTCGATCCTCGCGCCGGTCGGCAGCGCGCTGCTGGGCCTGAAGGTCGGTCAGCACATCGACTGGCCGGCTCCGGGTGGCAAGACCCTGAAACTGACGTTGCTGGAAGTTGAATCGCAGCCTGCCAACGGCGGTGAATTCCGCGAGTGATCCCGCCTCAGACCTGTTCGAGCGCCTCGTTCAGGGCGCGCTCCAGGTCGGCCTTGTAGCGCAGATACAAATTGCTTGAACTCTGACCATCACCGAGCAGGCCCGAGAGGTCCAGGTCGGTGATGTAGCAGCGATAGCGCTCGGTCTCGCGGCGCTGCTCGACGATCTCCCGGGCGACCACATGGAACAGCTGGTCGCCATATTCCAGCTCGCTGAATTCCCGTTGATTGCAATATAAGGTGACCTGCACCTCTCCCGGTGCGGCTTTGCCGACGATCGCCTGCACGTCGTAGAACGGTTTGTTGACCGGTGTCTGCGGCGCCGGTCGTGGTTCGACCCGGCGCGCCCGCCCGGGGCCGGAAGGCAATAGCTGGTAATACAAGGTGTCGAGGCCGACCGCCGGGCTGCCATCCATCGGCAACAGCGCTTCGCGTCGGTACTGGATCGATTGCAGGAAGCGCTGCAGCGGTACCAGCAGGCTCTGTTCATCGTGATACGGCAGATGCTGTTGCCACAGCGCGTTGAACTCATCCAGCACGTACAGCTCGGCCTGTTGTTCGCTGATCCGGTAGAACACCTGAATCGATTCCGGCTGACCCATCGGCAGGATCAACGCGAGGTCGTGATCCTCCAGCGCCATCGGGTCCAGGTGCAGCGGGCTGTAGCGCGGCTGTTCTTCGCCCAGATAATCGAGCAGCGCCGGCAATGTCGCGAGGGCTGCGTGATTGACCTGGCCCGGCACCAGCTCCAGCACGTGATAGTGCTGTTGCACCTGAATCAGGTAGCGGTGATTGAGCTCGCTGAGCAGCAGGGTCTGCGCGGTGTCGATGACTTCTTCGACGCGCCGGGCAATGAACTGCGCGCGGTTGTGGCAGAAGCAGCGCACTTTCAATGACGGCTGCTGCGGGCCGCGCGGCAGATTGTTGAGGTAGTCGCGCAGGCAATCGAGCAGCGCGTGGGGGCCGTCGAAACGGTTGACCAGCACTTCATTCCAGCTGTTGAGCGTGACCTGATCGAGGGTCAGCACAAGGTTTTCGCGCACCCCGGCGTAACTCAGCGAGTCAGTACGCTCGGTGGTCATCAGGATGTTCAGGTCGCGGTGGTGCTTGAGCGGATCGACACCGACGTTGACCAGCATCAGCACTTCGCTCGGCACCGCAGCGCGCAGCAGTCGTTCTTCGGCAACGGTCGGCAGGGGCAGGGCGATGCACTGCTGCAGGCTGCCGAGCAGGTTGAACAACTCGAACTCGCTCATGTCGCTGGTACCGGGGTGCAGCGCCAGTCGGGTGCTGCTATCGATCACACCGTTGCGATGGCACCAGGTCAGCAGTTCGAGCAGTTCGCGGCTGCGCTTGATCGGCGCGAAGTGCTCCCATTCCAGGGCATTCAGGCTGCCGTTGTACAAGCCCCACTGGGTTTGCCCAGGCTCTTTTTTATTCGGCGATTGCACCAGCGTCAGGGTGTCTTCGGCCAGATCCGGGGCGATGCCGGGATTGATGAATTCGACCTTGTCGGCCTTGCGCTCGAACGCGGCGTACAGGCGACGACCGAGCACGTTCAGGTCGCGCTTGTTGATCAGGCTGACGGTCTGTTCGCTGCGGGCGAACTGGGTCAGGAAGCGGTAGCTGTAATTCAGCTCATTGACCAGCGCGCGGCGTTCGGCGCTGACCTGGCGGACTTTCCACTGGCTGCGGCTGTCGAGCAAGGCCAGCTGGCGCTGATCCCAATGCCATTCGTGCGCCAGGCGTTCCAGCAACGAGCGCTGCCAGCTCTGGGTGCGGCTGTTGCCGGTGAGCTTGCGGTTGACCTTGAGGTACAGCGCGCGCCGCACCAGCTCCAGACGCTCCGGCTCGTTGCGGGCGCTGAGGTATTCCTCGATGCGTCGGTACACCACCATGTACGGATCCAGCTCATCCAGATCCAGCTGATTGGCGAACACGGCCTGCTTGTAGCGCAGGCTCAGGCACTGCACTTGCGGGTGTTCGCTGGCGTAGACCTCGGTCAGCAACAGCTTGAGCACCGACTTGTAGGGCGATTCGATGCCCTTGAACAATTGCCACAGGCCGGCACCGATGAACTCGCCCGGCGGAATTGTCGCCAGATGCCCGAGATCAAGCGTCTCGTCGGCGCGAATGAAACGCTTGGACAGCAGAGTGTGGGTGTACAGGTCGTAAGCGCTTTCTTCGTAGACCGGCACCAGCCACCAGATCGGTGTGCGCCCGGCCAGCCAGATCGCGGTGCGATAAAACTCGTCCAGCAACAGATAGTGCTGCGTGCTGCCGCAGTTTTCGGAGCTGAGCTGGGTGTCGCGTTCGCCTTTGACGAAGCGTACCGGGTCGATCAGAAAGAAGTGCGCCTCGGCGCCTTGGGTCGCGGCCCAGGCTTCGAGGAGCTGGCATTTTTTGCGCAGCTCGGCGAGTTCGTTTTCGCTCAGGTCCGGTGCGTGGCAAACCCACACGTCCATGTCGCTCTGATCGGCCTGGGCCAGGGTGCCGAGGCTGCCCATCAGAAACAGTCCGTGAATCGGCCGAGGCGGGTTGCTGCCATGGCGCGGCTTGTAGGAGAACGAGCGGGTCAGGCGCTGCGCTTCGGTGAGGGCGCTGGCGTCCGGTTCATAGTTGGACAGCCCGGCGGGGGTGCTGCCGGAAACATAGCCCGGCAACAGCGGGTGATTGACGTGGAAGAACAGCGGCAGCAGGGTCAGCACGCCTTGCTGGCGGCTCGACAGGCCTTCAAGTGCCCGGCCGAGCCGGCCTTCATTGAGTTTGAGAAAACGCGCGCGCAGCTGGCTGAGCACCTTGCGGTCGATGCCTTCGTCCAGGTCGGGGCGGATTTCATGGGTGCGCGTCATGTCAGCTCAAACCGGCTCGCAGGCTCGGACGAAGAGGGTCTCGGAATGGGAGGCAGTTTAGCCTTTGCGCAGCGGGACTTTTAAGCTGAATTTGTTTTTTGACGTCAGATTTTTAGCGGTGAGCGATCAAGCGGGCCCGCGGAAATCCCGTGGCAGGAGTTCCCGTGGGCGAAGACGGGAAAAATCAGGCGGTTTCCTGTTCTCTCAGAATGGTCAGCACGGTTTGCACATTTTGCGCGGCATCACGACCCAGGCTGGTCAGATACCCGCCATCGGGCTTGTCGGTGAGGTCTTTCTCGAAGAGGCGTTTGGCGGCGGCGATATGTTTCGGGGCAGCGGTCTGATGAATTTTCAAACCTTCCTGGGAACTGTCCAGGGGAAAGAGTGCGAGGACTTCCAGTTCGGCAACCAGCTCAGGGGTAAGCGACATAAGGACTCCAGACTTTCTAGGAATTGGACGACAGCGCCCCTAAGGTGAACCCGCTTTTGCGGCATGTCCAGTGCTCAGATCAGGGATTTTGTCTTGAGGCGAATTCCAGTGTAGTCGGGGCCGGAGAGATGGCTGGATGGATACGTTACAAACCTTGTGGGAGCGGGCTTGCTCGCGAAGGCGTCGGGTCAGTCGCCCTGTTCGTGATTGATCCACCGCCTTCGCGAGCAAGCCCGCTCCCACAGGGGAAATGTGTTGTTACTGCTTTTCCGGTGGCAACTCTGGCAACGCACGCAGCGCGGTTTCATACCACTCGGTATTGAACGCGCGGTCTTCGTCGAGCATCGCGTCGATTTCGTAGGCCAGCACGTGGGCCATCAGATTCAGGATGTCATCACGCTCGTAACCGACCAGCGTCAGCTTGTTGAAGGTTGCCTTGGCCGCTGGCGGGTTGTCGCTTTCGATCTGGTTCTCGATCGCTTCGATCAGCGTCGATTCGGTGAACTCTTCTTCATCATTGTCGATGTCAGTCGGCTCGCTCATGGCAGGCTCCTCAAGGAAAGGCGCCAGTTTACCCGCATTCAGCGGCGTGATGCTGCTGGCAGGATCACGCCCGGCGATCTATAAACAGTGACTGCCCACCCCGCACGGCCTGGAGGCTATGTGATGTTCAAGCTCTACGGATTCGCTGTCAGCAACTACTACAACATGGTCAAGCTGGCGCTGCTGGAAAAGGGCCTGGCGTTCGAATAGGTGACGTTCTACCCGACGCCGACCCCGCAATCGCTGGCGATCAGCCCGCGCGGCAAAGTACCGGTACTCGGCGTCGATGCCGGATTTATTAACGAAACCGCGATCATCCTTGAATACCTCGAGCAGACCCAGAAGGGCACGCCGCTGCTGCCGAGCGATCCATTCGAGCGGGCGCAGGTGCTGGCGATCGCCAAGGAAATCGAGTTGTACATCGAACTGCCGGGCCGCGCCTGTTATGGCGAAGCGTTCTTCGGCTCGCCGGTGCCGGAGGCGATCAAGGAGAAAACCAAAGCCGAGCTGCTGCTGGGTTTCGCGGCACTGGGCCGCCACGGCAAATTCGCCCCGTACGTGGCGGGCGACAGTTTGAGCATCGCGGATTTGTATTTCCTGTACAGCGTGCCGCTGGCGTGTGCGGTCGGGCAGAAACTGTTCGGGATCGATTTGCTGGCAGAGATGCCGAAAGCCAAGGCGCTGCTGGAGCGGCTTGAGCAGAATCCGCACGTGCAGAAGATTGCAGCGGACAAAGAGGCGGCGATGCCGGCGTTTTTGGCGATGATCGCTGCCAAGAAGTAAGTTTTTTGGCGTTCTGAAGGACGCATTCGCGAGCAAGCCCGCTCCCACTGGGGATTTCGTTGGTCACAATGTTGTGTTCAACATCAATCCAAATGTGGGAGCGGGCTTGCTCGCGAAGCTTTTGACCTTTAGCGGCTGGCGATGAGGGCCTGACCGCGAACCACCGCTGCCTTGACCTGCGCCGGCGCAGTCCCGCCGATATGGTCACGGGCATTCACCGAGCCTTCCAGGGTCAGCACGGCGAACACGTCCTGCTCGATCTGGTCGCTGAACTGACGCAGTTCTTCCAGGCTCATCTCGGCCAGATCCTTGCCGGTGTCGACGCCGTACTTCACCGCGTGACCGACGATTTCGTGGCAGTCACGGAACGGCAGGCCACGGCGCACCAGGTAGTCCGCCAAGTCGGTCGCGGTGGAGAAACCACGCAGGGCCGCTTCACGCATGATCGCGTGTTTCGGCTTGATCGCCGGGATCATGTCGGCAAACGCCCGCAGCGAATCGCGCAGGGTGTCGGCGGCGTCGAACAGCGGCTCTTTGTCTTCCTGGTTGTCCTTGTTGTAGGCCAGTGGCTGGCCCTTCATCAGGGTCAGCAGACCCATCAGGGCGCCGAACACGCGGCCGGTCTTGCCGCGAACCAGTTCCGGCACGTCCGGATTTTTCTTTTGCGGCATGATCGAGCTGCCGGTGCAGAAGCGGTCCGGCAGATCGATGAACTGGAACTGCGCGCTGGTCCACAGCACCAGCTCTTCGGAGAATCGCGACAGGTGCATCATCGCGATGCTCGCGGCCGAGCAGAATTCGATGGCGAAATCGCGATCGGAAACGTTGTCCAGCGAGTTGCCGCCCACGGCGTCGAAGCCCAGCAGTTGCGCGGTGTATTCGCGATCGATCGGGTAGGTGGTGCCGGCCAGCGCGGCGCTGCCCAGTGGCATGCGGTTGGTGCGCTTGCGGCAGTCGACCAGGCGCTCGTAGTCGCGGCTGAGCATTTCGAACCAGGCCAGCATGTGATGCCCGAAGGTCACTGGCTGAGCAGTTTGCAAGTGAGTGAAGCCGGGCATGATGCTCGCCGCTTCACGTTCGGCCTGCTCCAGCAGGCCTTTTTGCAGGCGGGTGATCTCGGCCAGGATCAGGTCGATCTCGTCGCGCAGCCACAGGCGGATGTCGGTGGCGACCTGGTCGTTGCGGCTGCGCCCGGTGTGCAGTTTCTTGCCGGTGATGCCGATGCGATCGGTCAGGCGCGCTTCGATGTTCATGTGCACGTCTTCGAGGTCGACGCGCCAGTCGAACTGGCCGGCTTCGATTTCGCCCTGAATGGTCTTCAGGCCGTCGATGATGCTGTCGCGCTCGGCATCGGTCAGCACGCCGACCTTGGCCAGCATGGTGGCGTGGGCGATCGAGCCCATGATGTCGTGGCGATACAGGCGCTGGTCGAAGGTGACGGAGGCGGTGAAGCGGGCGACGAAGGCGTCGACGGGTTCACTGAAGCGGCCGCCCCAGGACTGATTGGTCTTGTCAGTGCTCATGAATTCGCTCGTATCGGCTTGAAGAAAGAAGGCGTGAAACGCTGGCGCGGATAATAACAGGGTTGCCAATCCTGTCGCTGACACCGGTCGATACGTTTTTTTCTCATCTGCTCATTCATAGTCGGCGCCGTCTGTGGGGGATTTGCGCAAGGATATTTTTCGATTGAGCAATATCGGCCCGGCAAGCGTCTACAGTTGGACATAAGGGTCGGCGCGACTGCGGATCGCACAAAGGTCCGGACGCCGACTATAAGAAGAGGGGGTGGGTGGTTTTGTCCTTTGGCATACCCCGTGAAAAACGCAGGAAACAGCGGGCTTTGAGCAGTACGACCCGGACACTGGCAAATATTGCTGGCCGACGTACGGCACTTTTTGGCGCTCGGGCTAGTCTTAGCGTGGATCGCGGTGACGGACGTCACTTCACCTGTCTACGCTATCCTTGTGCGAGACTCACGCAGGAATCCAGCGCAATATGAATGTCCTGATCGTTGATGACGAACCACTGGCTCGCGAGCGCCTAAGCCGAATGGTAAGCGAGCTCGAGGGTTATACAGTCCTGGAGCCCAGCGCCACGAATGGCGAAGAGGCGTTGGCGCTGATCGACAGCCACAAGCCGGATATCGTGCTGCTCGATATCCGCATGCCGGGCCTCGATGGCCTGCAGGTCGCTGCCCGTCTGTGCGAACGCGAAACGCCACCGGCCGTGGTGTTTTGCACCGGCCCCGATGAATTTGCCGTGGAAGCCCTGCAGGCCAGCGCCGTGGGCTATGTGGTGAAACCCGTGCGAACCGAACATCTGCATGACGCCCTGAAACGGGCTGAACGTCCCAACCGGGCGCAACTCTCGGCCCTGACCCGTCCCGCCGCCGAAAGCGGTAATGGCCCGCGCAGTCACATCAGCGCCCGCACCCGCAAAGGCATCGAGCTGATCCCGCTGGATCAGGTGGTCTATTTCATTGCCGATCACAAATACGTGACCCTGCGCCATGAAAGCGGCGAGGTGCTGCTGGATGAGCCGCTGAAAGCCCTCGAAGACGAATTCGGCGAGCGTTTCGTGCGTATCCACCGCAACGCGCTGGTCGCCCGTGACCGCATCGAGCGTCTGCAACGCACGCCGCTGGGGCATTTCCAGCTGTTCCTCAAAGGCCTCAATGGTGATGCGCTGATCGTCAGTCGTCGACATGTGGCCGGTGTGCGCAAGATGATGCAGGGCCTCTGACCCGGCCTTCGCGCTTGGTTTCACTTTCTTCTACCGGGCATCGCAGGCCAGGGAGGCCACGCCGTTTCTGATTCAAGTCAAAGTGGATTTGGCTGAGCTGTTATTATCCGCCGTATCTATTCAGTACGGATTGATCCATGTCCTCTCGCGAAATCCGCATCGCCACCCGTAAAAGTGCGCTGGCCCTCTGGCAGGCCGAATACGTCAAAGCCCGTCTGGAAGCGGCCCATCCGGGTCTGCTGGTGACGCTGGTGCCCATGGTCAGTCGCGGCGACAAGCTGCTCGACTCGCCGCTGTCGAAAATCGGCGGCAAGGGCCTGTTCGTCAAGGAGCTGGAAACCGCGCTGCTGGAAAACGAAGCCGACATCGCCGTGCATTCGATGAAAGACGTGCCGATGGACTTCCCCGAAGGCCTTGGCCTGTTCTGTATCTGCGAACGCGAAGACCCGCGCGATGCTTTCGTTTCCAATACCTACGCCAGCCTGGATGCGCTGCCTGCCGGCGCCATCGTCGGCACCTCCAGCCTGCGGCGACAGGCGCAGTTGCTGACCCGTCGTCCTGATCTGGAAATCCGCTTCCTGCGCGGTAACGTCAACACTCGTCTGGCCAAGCTCGATGCCGGCGAGTACGACGCGATCATCCTCGCGGCGGCCGGTCTGATCCGTCTCGGTTTTGAAGACCGCATCACCTCGGCCATCAGCGTCGATGACAGCCTGCCGGCCGGTGGTCAGGGCGCCGTCGGCATCGAGTGCCGCAGCGCCGACACGCAAATCCACGCCTTGCTCGCACCGTTGCATCACGCCGACACCGCTTCGCGCGTGACCGCTGAACGTGCCCTCAACAAACACCTGAATGGCGGCTGCCAGGTGCCGATTGCCTGCTACGCCGTGCTCGAAGGTGAGCAGTTGTGGTTGCGTGGGCTGGTGGGCGAACCGAGTGGTGGCAAGCTGCTCAGCGCCGAGGCGCGCGCGCCGCGTGCCGATGCCGAGACGCTGGGGGTGAAGGTTGCCGAAGACTTGCTCAGCCAGGGTGCCGACGACATTCTCAAAGCGGTGTATGGCGAGGCAGGTCACGAGTGACTGGCTGGCGCCTGCTGCTGACGCGCCCTGCGGATGACTGTGCGGCGCTGGCCGCGGTGTTGGCCGGACAGGGGATTTTCAGCAGTTGCCTGCCGCTTCTGGACATCGCGCCGCTGCCGGTCTCTGACAAGATACGTCAGGCGCTGGCGCAGCTGCCGGGTTGCAGCGCGGTCATCGTGGTCAGCAAGCCGGCGGCGCGGATTGCGCTTGATCTGCTGGACGCTCATGGGCTTCAGTCGCTGTCGATGCCGTGGTTCAGCGTCGGTGCGGCGACCGCGCAGATTCTTCGCGATCACGGTCTCGACGTACACTTTCCCGCCGACGGCGATGACAGTGAAGCCCTGCTGCAATTGTCGCGTCTGCGCGAGGCGGTCACCGAGCCCGGCGCGCAGGTGCTGATCCTGCGTGGCGAGGGTGGCCGCGAGCTGCTCGCCGAGCGCCTGCGCGCGCTTGGTGCTAGTGTCGAGTATCTGGAGTTGTATCGGCGTGACCTGCCGGCCTACCCGCCGCAAGAGCTGCCGCGGCGCATTGCAGCGGAACGCTTGAACGGGCTGGTGGTCAGCAGTGGACAGGGTTTCGAGCACTTGCGCCAGATGGCCGGCGATGCCTGGCCTTCAATTGCGCAGTTGCCGTTGTTTGTGCCAAGCCCAAGGGTTGCCGAGCTGGCACATGCCGCCGGGGCCCGAACAGTTGTGGATTGCCGCGGCGCGAATGCCGCGGCTTTGCTGACGGCGTTACGGGAGCATCCCGTGCCCGTTCTCTAATGCAAAGGATGGATACGTGAGCGAAACAGCCTTGCCTAAAGATGATGTCCAGCCTGTGATCGATGCCCAGGTTGAAACTCCACCGCCGGCCAAAGAGCCGCGCCGAGGCAACGGACTGGCCATTGTCGCCCTGTTGCTCGGCGCTGCCGGCGTGGCGATCGGTGGCTGGGGTGTCTGGCAGGTGCGTCACCTGCAGAGCAACACCGCACAGCAGTCGGATCAGGTGCAGGCGTTGAACGATCAGGCGCAGAGCCTCAAACTCAACGAACAGCGTCTGACCGAGCGCCTCGCGCAATTGCCCGGTGCCGATGAACTCGCCGAACGTCAGCGTCTGGTGACGCAATTGCAGGGGGATCAGCAGCGCCTCAATCAGCGTCTGGAAACCGTTCTCGGCGCCAGCCGCAAGGATTGGCGTCTGGCCGAGGCCGAGCATCTGCTGCGTCTGGCCAGCCTGCGTCTGTCGGCCTTGCAGGACATCAGCAGCGCCCAGGCGCTGGTGCAGGGTGCCGACGAAATTCTGCGTGAGCAGAACGATCCCGGCTCGTTCGCCGCCCGCGAGCAAGTGGCGAAAACCCTCGTGGCGCTGCGCAGCACCGAGCAGCCGGATCGCACCGGTCTGTTCCTGCGCATTGGTGCCTTGCGTGATCAGGTCATCGAACTGACCGAGCTGGCGCCTGAGTACAAGGATCGCGGCGAATCGCTGCTGGGCCTGACCGCTGACGGCGATGGCGCCAGTCGCTGGGCGCAGTGGTGGGATCAGGTGTCGCGTTACATCCGCATCGATTTCAATGCCGACAAGAATGTGAAGCCACTGCTGGCCGGGCAGAGCCTGAGTCAGGTGCGTCTGGCCCTGAGTCTCGCGCTGGAGCAGGCGCAGTGGGCTGCGCTCAATGGCCAGGCGCCGGTCTACACCCAGGCACTGACCGAAGCGCGGGACGTGCTCAAGGGCAATTTCAATCCGGACAATCCGCAGAGCAAAATCATGCTTGAACAGGTTGCCGAGCTGAGCCAGCAACCGGTCACCGTCAAGACGCCGGACCTGACCGGCACGCTGAGTGCGGTGCAGGCTTATCTGGAGCGCCGTAACGTCAACGCTGAAGAGTCGGTCAAACCGTTCGCCAAACCTGCCGCCAACACCGCGCAGGAGACCACGCCATGAAACGCCTGTATGTGATCGTGTTTCTGGTGATCGCGGCGACGGCGGCACTGGGCCTGGCGATTGCCGAACACTCCGGGTACGTGTTGATTGCCTACAAGAGCTTCCGCTACGAGGCCAGTCTGTGGGCCACGCTGGGCCTGATCGCGGTGTTGTGGCTGCTGATCTGGGGGATCAAGGCCTTGGTCGAGCTGGTCATGGCCTCCAGTGGCGTGGTCAATCCGTGGTCGCGCCGCAACCGCAGCCGGCGGGTGCAGGTGGCCATCGAACACGGGCAGCTGGATCTGGCCGAAGGTCGCTGGGCCAGCGCGCAACGTCATCTGTCTCGCGCCGCCGAGGCCGAGCGCCAGCCGCTGTTGTATTACCTCGGCGCGGCACGCGCGGCCAACGAACAAGGCAAGTACGAAGAGTGTGATCAGTTGCTTGAACGTGCGCTGGAGCGCCAGCCTCAGGCCGAACTGGCGATTGCCTTGAGTCACGCGCAGTTGCAGACCGATCGTGGTGATACCGACGGCGCCTTGGTGACCCTGCAGGCGATGCACGAGCGACATCCGCATAACGTGCAGACCTTGCGACAGTTGCAGCGTCTGCATCAGCAGCGCGGCGACTGGTCGGCGGTGATTCGCCTGTTGCCGGAACTGCGCAAGGACAAGGTGCTGCCGCCGGCCGAACTGGCTGAACTGGAACGTCGTGCCTGGGGCAACAACCTGTCTCTGGCAGCGCATCGGGACGAGGACGGCAAGGTCGGTCTGCAGTCACTCACCCGTGCCTGGGAGCAGTTGACCTCCGCGCAGCGTCAGGAGCCGGCGCTGGTGCTGGCATACGCCGAGCAATTGCGTCAGTTGGGTGCTCAGGTCGAAGCTGAAGAAATCCTGCGCAGTGCCCTCAAGCGCAAGTACGACAGCCATCTCGCGCGTCTGTATGGCCTGGTGCGCGGCAGCGATCCCGCGCGCCAGTTGCAGACCGCCGAAGGTTGGCTCAAGGAACATCCTGCTGACCCGAGCCTGTTGCTGACCCTCGGTCGTCTCTGTCTGCAAGCCAGCTTGTGGGGCAAGGCACGGGATTACCTGGAAAGCAGTCTGCGAGTGCAGCGTAACCCTGAAGCCTGCGCCGAGCTGGCACGTCTGCTTGCGCAACTGGGTGACACCGAGCGCAGTAACCAGCTGTTCCAGGAGGGTCTCGGATTGCTGGATGAGCGTCTGCTGGCCGCGCCGTTGCCGGTGCCGGTTCACGCCTGATATCGCGAGGGAGCATGCTCCCTCGTTAACGTTCAGTGAGCGAAAAATTACCTGTGGCGGGCGTCTTGGGCAAAGTCCTACAACGGACTACACCTATTCCTCTCGCACCTGTCGGGATTTCCCTACACTTCTGGTGAACTGTCGCCAAGGCCCCGCCTTGAAAGGCTGACAAGCTTTCCTCTACCGTAACTGCCTGTCTCCACTGTTACGGAAAAGCCATGTCGTTGGCCTGTTCACGCTCCTTGTTTTTCACGGCTTTCACTGCAGGGGCCATGGCCCTGGGAGCTTCCTATTATCTCGAGTATGCGGTCGGGCTGACGCCCTGCAGCCTGTGCCTGGCGCAAAGGTTTTTCATGGCGTTGCTGACGTTCTGTTGCGGGTTGGCGGCGGTCCACGGCCCACGGCGTGTCGGCCTGTCGCTGTACTGGGGCGCCGCGCTTGGCCTGAGCCTGGGCGGGACGACGGCGGCCTGGCGACAGGTGTTGTTGCAGAGTGACCCGCTGATGCAGATGACGCGTTGCGCGCCTGATGCCGAAGCGTTGTTCAGCAACCTGCCGTGGTTGTGTGCAACGTTGCGGATGCTTAGAGGCGGTGTAGATTGCGCAGAAATTTCCTGGACGCTGTTCGATTTGAGCATCCCGGAATGGAGCCTGCTGTTCTTTGTGGCGATGTCGATCCTGGCGGTCTATCAATTGCTGCGGCTGGTCTGGAGCGCTCTGCAGCGACCGCTCAGCGGCGAAGCGTCGCACCACACGCTGGTCAGGGATTAAACACTTGTATGAACTTTATCTCCTGCGTACCTTGAAGCCATAGGCGTGCGGGCATAATCTGGCCCGCACGTGTCATTGGATTTATGTTGCTCGATGACGCTCTGCCCGGTCGGCCCCCAAGCGATAACAGCCAGAAGAGGGGCGCGGGTGTAGAGCAGCATGACCCACAAGGGAAGAGAGATCGCCATGCTCGAAAGTTGTCAGAATGCTCAGGAACGCTGGGGTGGAGTTCATCTGCTGATCGACCGCTGGTTGCAAGAGCGTGAAGAACTGATCGGTGCCTACGACAAGCTGGGTGCGCAACCTCAGGCCTTGTCCGAGAGCCGCAAGCCCTTGCAGGAATTCTGCGGTGTGCTGGTCGATTACGTGTCGGCCGGGCACTTCGAGATCTACGAACAGCTGACCGGTGAAGCCAAGGCCTTCAACGACAAGCGCGGCCTCGAACTTGCCGAAACGCTCTATCCGCGAATCGACGTCATCACCGAAAAGCTCCTCGCGTTCAACGACCTTTGCGATGAAGGCAAATGCGTCGCCGAGAAGTTCAAGGAGCTGGGTGGCCTGCTGCACGAACGCTTCGAACTGGAAGACTGCCTGATTGAAGTGCTGCACACGGCACACAAGCAGGAAGATCCGGTTCAGGCTTGATTCGTTTCTCGCATACAAAAAAACGCGGTGCGTCGAAAGCGCACCGCGTTGTTTTATGCCTGCGTGCTGGGTGCGATCAGCTCGTTGCGCCCCGCAGCTCGACCTCAAACACCAGCGGGGTAAACGGCGCAATCAGATCTCCAGCCCCGTCAGCGCCGTAGGCCTGATCCGATGGAATCACCAGTCGCCACTTGGCACCCACCGGCATGTTCTGCAACGCAGTACGCCAGCCGGCAATCACGCTGTCGAGGCTGAACCATTGCGGCTGAGTGTTCTGATCGAACACCGTGCCATCCGGCAGTCGTCCGACATACAACACCTGGACTTTTCCATCCGGACCGGCCTTGGCACCGGTGCCCGGCGTCAGTTCGGTCAGCAGGATGCCGTCGGCCAATTCCTTCACACCCGGTTTGGCTTTTTCGGCGGTGAGAAAACGCTGCTCGTTTTCCATCGCGGCATCGCTCGACGGCAGCGATGAGTGCTCGGCGTTTTGCGATTCATGATCGGCGAGGATCTGCTCGATCCGTGCTTCGCTCAGTGCCAGTGGCTTGCCTTGATAGGCCTGCTGCAAACCGTCGACCAGTGCTTGAATCTGCAGTTGCGGCACCTCTTGGCGCAAGCGCTCACCGAGGCTGGCGCCGAGGCTGTAGGCCAGATCGTGAGCATCGTTCGCGGTGGTTTTTTCCTCGGCGTGGGCGGCGGAAAAAATCATCCAGAGGGATAAAAAAAGGTAGCGCGACATGGGCACTCTCCGTCCTGAGATGCGGGCGATTATGCCAGCGCGAAGGTCTGCAACGGTGAACTGCTTTTGTCTTTGTGCAGAACATTTTCGCTTCGTTGCAACGCAACGGTTTCGTTACTGTCAAGATGACCTAGCGGCGGTAACTGCAGAGGTCTAGTATGAGCCGCACTCACGTCAGCCAGGAGGTAAACCATGTCGGCCACCAAGAAGCCTGTAAACACTCCGTTGCACTTACTCCAACAACTCTCGGGCAGCCTGCTCGAGCATTTGGAAAACGCTTGCTCCCAAGCCTTGGCTGATGCTGAAAAACTGCTCGCCAAACTGGAAAAGCAGCGCGGCAAGGCGCAAGAAAAACTGCACAAGTCCCGCACCAAATTGCAGGACGCCGCTGCTGCCGGTAAAGCCAAGGCACAGAACAAGGCCAAGGCTGCCGTCAAAGAACTTGAAGACCTGCTCGATGCGTTGAAGGATCGTCAGTCCGACACTCGCGGCTACATTCTGCAACTCAAGCGCGATGCCCAGGAAAGCCTGAAACTGGCCCAGGGTGTCGGCCGGGTGCAAGAGGCCGCCGGCAAAGCGCTGTCCTCCCGCGCCGCCAAACCAGCAGCAGCGCCTGCGAAAAAAGCGGCAGCCAAACCTGCTGCGGCGAAAGCCCCGGCGAAAACCGCTGCGGCAAAACCGGCAGCCAAACCAGCAGCCAAGGCACCGGCTAAAACCGCCGCCAAACCTGCTGCAAAAACCGCAGTGAAAAAACCGGCTGCGGCGAGCGCTGCGAAACCGGCCGCACGTACTGCCGCTGCCAAACCTGCAGCGGCCAAACCGGCTGCCAAGCCAGCAGCAAAACCTGCTGCGCGCAAAGTCGCTCCGGCAAAAACCGCTGCTGCTAAACCTGCTGCCAAAGTAGCGGTAAAACCGGCTGCCAAACCGGCCGCGAAAAGCGCTGCGGCAAAACCGGCAGTCAAGACTGCGGCCAAACCGGTCGCGGCAAAACCTGCTGCCAAGGTTGCTGCCAAACCAGCGGCCAAGCCTGCCGCTAAAACCGCTGCCAAACCTGCAGCAGCAAAACCTGCGACCGCTGCAGCCAAGCCTGCCGCCAAACCAGTAGCCGCTAAACCAGCCGCCAAGCCAGCTGCCAAACCTGCCGCGAAAAAACCGGCCGTTGCCAAACCAGCTGCCGCCAAGCCGGCGACTGCACCTGCCGCCAAGCCAGCCGCTCCGGCGCCGGCCGCCGCCGCGCCTGCTCCAGCCGCTTCCACCTCGACCACCACGACTGCGCCAACGCCAGCCGCTGCGTCGAGCGCCAGCAGCAACCCGACCAGCGCTTCCTAAGTGCCGGTTGCCGCGACGCGCAGCACTTGCAGCGCGTCGCGGTTCGGGCTGGCGGCCGATCCCGTCAGACTCTCCAGCCACTCCCCCGACGCTGATGCGTCATCGCGCGGCCAATCCTGCGCAACCTGTTCCAGTTGCCACAGCAGATGCCGTTCGGCTTCCAGCTCCAGCGCCTTCATTTGTGCTCGCAGCCCCTTGAGCACCGGATCTTCCTCGGCCAGGGTTTTCCACTGAGTACGCAACGCACGCAGTGGCTGCACCACCTCCGCATCCCACGGCCCCACCAGCGTTTTCAGCTGCTGCACGCGCTGTTCGTCGCAGGCCGCGCCGCGCTGCTCCAGCCATAAACCGCACAGCAGCAGGCAGACATTGGCCCCCGCCGCTTGCAGTTGCAGGCAGGCAGGTTCCACGCCCGGTCGGGCGTAGGTGGCAAGGGAAAAGCTCCACAGGTCAGAGGACATCGTGCTACTCGCGCCAGTTGTGAGCGAAGCTGGTAGACTCCGCCGCCATTATGATCCGACTTCAGAACCTGACTTTACAGCGTGGCCCGCAACGTCTGCTAGAAGACGCCGAGCTGACCCTGCACGCCGGCCACAAAGCCGGCCTCATCGGTGCCAACGGCGCCGGCAAATCCAGCCTGTTTGCCTTGCTGCGCGGCGAGTTGCACCCGGACTCGGGCGATTGCCTGCTGCCGGCCGACTGGAGAATCGCGCACATGCGCCAGGAGGTCGACACCCTCGAACGCCTGGCGGTCGACTATGTGCTCGATGGCGACCTGCGTCTACGCGAGGTGCAACGTGACCTCGCCGTGGCCGAAGCGGCCCACGATGGCACGGCTCTGGCCCGTCTGCACGCCGAACTCGACAGCGCCGACGGCTATACCGCCGATGCGCGGGCGCGCAAGTTGCTGGCCGGTCTCGGTTTCACCAATGAACAGATGGATCGTCAGGTAGGAGATTTCTCCGGTGGCTGGCGGATGCGTCTGAACCTGGCGCAGGCCTTGATGTGTCCGTCGGACTTGTTGTTGCTCGACGAACCGACCAACCACCTGGATCTCGACGCGATCATCTGGCTCGAAGAGTGGCTGAAAAGCTATCCGGGCACCTTGCTGTTGATTTCCCACGACCGCGACTTCCTCGATGAAGTGGTCGATCACGTGGCGCATGTCGATCAGCGCAAACTGACCCTGTACCGTGGCGGCTACACCGCGTTCGAACGCGCCCGTGCCGAACGTCTGGCCCAGCAGCAACAGGCCTACGAGAAGCAGCAGGCGCAACGTGCGCACATGGAAAGCTACATCGCCCGCTTCAAGGCTCAGGCCACCAAGGCCCGTCAGGCGCAGAGCCGGATCAAGGCCCTGGAGCGCATGGAAGAGCTGTCGGCGGCCCACGTCGATTCACCGTTCGACTTCGTGTTCCGCGAATCGACCAAGATCTCCAGTCCACTGATCGACCTGTCCGATGCGCGCCTGGGTTACGGCGACAAAACCATCCTGGAGAAGGTCAAGCTGCAACTGACCCCGGGTGCGCGGATCGGTCTGCTCGGGCCGAACGGTGCCGGTAAATCGACCCTGATCAAGAACCTCGCCGGCGAGCTTGAACCGCTGGCCGGGCGTCTGACCCGTGGCGAAAACACCGTGGTCGGCTATTTCGCCCAGCATCAGCTCGACTCGCTGGATGCCAAGGCCAGCCCGCTGCTGCACTTGCAGCGTCTGGCGCCGACCGAACGCGAGCAGACCCTGCGCGACTTCCTCGGCGGTTTCGATTTCCGTGGCGCACGCATTGACGAGCCAGTGCTGAATTTCTCCGGTGGCGAGAAAGCGCGTCTGGCGCTGGCATTGATCGCCTGGGAACGACCGAACCTGTTGCTGCTCGACGAACCGACCAACCACCTCGACCTGGAAATGCGCCTGGCGCTGACCATGGCGCTGCAGGAATTCAGCGGCGCGGTATTGGTGGTGTCTCACGATCGGCACTTGCTCAAGAGCACCACCGACAACTTCTACCTGGTCGCGGACGGCAAGGTCGAAGAGTTCGATGGCGACCTCGAAGACTACGCGCGCTGGCTGGTGGAATACCGTCAGCGCAATGCGCCGGTCAGCAACACCCCGGTGAACCCGGACAAGACCGACAAAAAGGCCCAGCGCCAGGCCGCTGCTGCATTGCGTCAGCAACTGGCACCGCACAAGCGCGAGGCCGACAAGCTCGAAGCCGAACTGGGCAAGCTCCACGAGAAACTCGCCAAGGTCGACGCCAGCCTCGGTGACGGCGACATCTACGAGCCGGCGCGCAAGAACGAATTGCGTGATCTGCTGGCAGAGCAAGCCAAATTGAAAGTGCGCGAAGCCGAGCTTGAAGAGGCGTGGATGGAAGCGCTGGAGACGCTGGAAAGCATGCAGGCGGAGCTTGAGGCGTTGTCCTGATGGACGCGTTCAAGTGGCCATTGCCGGCGGTGTGGGTCGAGCCGATCTGGCTCGGCGTGCAGATTCTGCTGATTCTGCTGGCCGGTTACCTGGCCCAGCGCTTCGTTGCCAAAGGCCTGACCCGTCTCGGTGAGCGCTACCCGTTTCCGCCGCAGCTGTTGATGCCGCTGCGTGGCGGTCTGCGCTGGCTGATCATGGGCAGCGCGCTGATCTTTGTGCTGGAGCGCCTCGGCGTATCGGCCACGGTGTTGTGGACGGCGCTGTCGGGTTTCGTCGCGGTGGCGGCGGTGGCGTTCTTCGCGATGTGGAGTGTGCTGTCGAACCTGCTTTGCGCGATTCTGATCTTCACCGTCGGCCCGTTCCGCCTGGGCGATGTGGTCGAGCTGGTGGACACCACCGACAAGCCGGGTGTCAAAGGCCGGGTGGTGGCGATCAATCTGCTCTACACCACGTTGATCGAAGCCGAGGAGCTCGGGACGGGCAGCGCCATGGTGCAAGTGCCGAACAGCCTGTTCTTCCAGCGTTCGGTGCGGCGCTGGCGCGGGAGTGATGTGTTTCCTTCGAGCGGTTTCGAGAAGTAGTCCTCGGGCGTCTGATCTGACGCCTTCGCGAGCAAGCCCGCTCCCACATTGGATCTGTGATCGACACAAATCCAATGTGGGAGCGGGCTTGCTCGCGAAGAGGCCATCAGCCGCGCCCGAACCCTCCAGCAAAAATCGGTAGTCATCCGCGCCAAAGCGCATTAGCTTTGACGTCTTGTCACGAGCATGAGTCGAGGTGTGCGATGGAGCTTCAAACATGGCTGGCATTCTTTGCCGCCTGCTGGGTGATCAGTCTGTCCCCGGGCGCGGGCGCCATTGCGTCGATGTCCAGCGGTCTGCAATACGGTTTCTGGCGCGGTTACTGGAACGCCCTCGGCCTGCAGATCGGCCTGGCGGTGCAGATCGCGATTGTCGGCGCGGGTGTCGGCGCGATCCTCACCGCATCGGCCACCGCATTCCACGCGATCAAATGGTTCGGTGTGGCGTATCTGGTCTATCTGGCGATCAAGCAGTGGCGTGCGCTGCCGATGGACATGAGCGATGACGCGGCGGTACGGCCGATCGGCAAGCCGCTGGCGCTGGTGTTCCGTGGGTTTCTGGTGAACATCAGTAACCCCAAGGCGCTGGTGTTCATGCTCGCGGTGTTGCCGCAGTTCATCAATCCCCACGCACCGCTGCTGATTCAGTATGTGGTGATCGGTGCGACCATGATCTGCGTGGATCTGATTGTCATGGCCGGTTACACCGGGCTGGCGTCCAAGGTGCTGCGCCTGTTGCGTACACCGCAGCAGCAGAAACGCATGAACCGCACGTTTGCCGGGCTGTTCATCGGTGCGGCGGCGTTTATGGCGACGTTGCGTAAAGCGGCGGTGTAAAACCCGCAGGCAGAAAAAAGGCGACCTCTTGAGGTCGCCTTTTTATTCCTACTGATTTCTCCAGTGAACTCCGTTGTAGCGAGGGGATTCATCCCCGATGGGGCGCGAAGCGGCCCCGCTCTTGACCTGACAAGAAGGGGCCTGCTGCGCAGTCCATCGGGGATGAATCCCCTCACCACAGAGTTATTCACTCAGCCGGTCAGTGCAAAATCACCGGTGCGGTATCACGCGGCAGATTGTTGCGCTGCTGCGCCTCACGCGGCTGCTCGTAACCGCCGCCACCGAGCTGCATGCTCAGTTGCCCGGCCACGTCCTCACCCAGCGCCTTCGACACTTCACGTACCACGCGAGGGCGGTTCAGCGAGATCTTGATGTCGCGGCCATTCACCAGTTTGGTGTCCTGCGCTTCGCCCATTGCCGTGAAGGCCGAGGTGATCTCGTAGGTCTTGGTGTTGATCAGGCTGAAATCCGCCACCAGCGTCAGGCCCAGCACCGCCGAATAACTGTCGGTGTGCGCCAGCTCGTTCATGTCCTGGGTGAAATCGATGTCCGACACGGTGCCGAACAGCACGTAGTCGGCACCCTTGAAGTTGCCGGCCTTGATGCGCTTGATCACGTCGTAGACGTCACCCTTGGACGATGCGGTGTACGGCGTGCCCTGCACCAACTGGAACATGCCGGTGCGGAGGATTTCACCCTTGATGTCGCCGGTGAATTTACGCAGTTCACCCTGCTCGATGTAGCTGGTGGTCGCTTCCAGCTCGTTGTAGTTCGACGAACCACTGGAGCTGTAGTAACCCTCGCGGTAATTGTTCTGCGCCGAAACGATGTGGATGTACTGCTCCACCCGTTCCTGATACGCCAGATCCGTTACCGCGACTTTCGGGGCCGCTTGCACGCTGAACGCGCAAGCCAGGGCCATCATGCCAATCCATGCGCGCATCAATTAACGCTCCGTGGTTTTGCGGATCTCTTTTTCGTCCATCCACTCGGCCAGACCGCTTTCGACGTCGATCAGTTGCAGGCTGAATTTGTAGAAGACGTCCTTGTAGTCGCTGCTGCGCTTGACGATCGAGCTGATCGAGCCTTCCAGACGGTATTTGGCGGCGATCATGTTGCCGGTCTTGGCCACGGTGCTCTTCTTGTACAGGCCGCTCTGGTTCTGCAGCTTGAGCTGGTCGACCTGGCTCTGCATCGCGGTGTTGTCGCTGGCGAAGCGGGCGGTGCCGGACTTCATCAACTGAGTCTTGATGCTGGTGGTGATTTCGCGGGTATCGATGTACTCGCTGGTCTTGTTCTTCACGTCGTAGACCTGCACCACCGGGCGGCCCTGCAGGATGCCGGACTGGGCCAGCGAGCGGGTCATCGATTCGGCGATCATTTGCAGGTCGGTCGAGCCGAATTCGTTGGTCACGGTTTCAACCGCTTTGGTGTCGCCGTAGCTGATGTTCTTGCTGCCCAGGGTCGGCGAGGTGTTGGCGCAACCGGAAGCCAGCAGGGCGAGGACGGCGATCAAGGAAAAGCGTGCAAACATGGGAATGCTCTCTAAAACAGGAATAGGGTGGCGGACTTAAGGCGTCTTGAGTTCCAGGCGGAAATCCACGGCTTTCGGGGTCGGGGCGATGCCCTGGATGAAGCTGGTCTGAGCGCCGTACATCATCTGGCTTTTCCAGACTTCTTCTTCGGCGATCGGGAAACCTTCCGGGCCCAGCCAGGCGAAACGGTAGTAGAACGTCTTGTTGCTGTTGAGGGTGTTGGTCAACTGCACATTGACGGTCATGAAGCCGTTCTCTCGGGCGACGCGCATGGCGCCGACTGCGATGTGTTTCTGCGGACCCATGGCAACGACCTTGCTCGCGGCGCTGCCCGGCTCAGGAGGTGGCGGGGTGGCGCAGCCGCTGGCCAGCACGGCGAGGGCGGCAACGGTGAAGAGTTTGAAGCGCATGCAAAGACTCCGTTCTTAAGGTTGTTTGAGGCTGGCGACGTTGGTCGCGCCGGCGCTCGGAATGACGTGGGCGGCGACGCCACCGGCAAATACCTGATTGCCCACGGCACGCAGGCTGATCACTTGATAACGCTGATCGACGGTGACCTTGACCAGCGAGCCGCCGACAGCGCTCGGCAGACTGACTTGATGCTCGCCTTTCTTCAAGCGCAGACGCACCACTTGGGTGTTGTCCGGCAGGGTGCGCCACGTACGGGTATCGGCACCTTCCAGCACCGCTGAAGAAATACCCACGGCGAGACCGGCCAGCGGGTTGGTTTCGTTGATCTTCTTCTGCGCCACACCTTTGGTGATCGCGCGCACGGTGGTGCGCACGATGATCCCCGGCATGTCATCGCGCAGGGCGCGGCGCGACATGGCGGTGGTGCTGTTGAGGGCGGTCAGGTTGACTTGCTGGCCATCGACGCCAATCTGCGTGAATGGTGCGGTAGAGGTGTCAGGCTTGATGATCGGGAACGACAGCGGGGTGATCACCACGTTGTTGGAGATCGGCAATGGCAGCGGCACGCGGATCGAATCACGCGAGGGTGCCAGACCGCTTTGCACGACGATCAGGATATCGCTGTCGTCGGACTTGCTCGGCTTGTCGAGGTTGACCAGCGCCTGCTCCAGCAGCGGGGTGTTCGGGCGCAGTTCGGCCGCCTTGCGGTAGCCCGGCGCAGCCAGGTCTTTCTCGCCCAGGGCTTCGTAGACGAAACCGGCCAGGTAATGGCTGAACGCACTCTGGTAGCTGTTTTTCAGGCTGACCACTTCTGGCGCGTCGAGGCTGGCGACCGGGTAGCCTTGCAGATCCTTGTACTGAGTCTTGATGCCTTCTTTCTCGGCCTCTTCCTCACTCTTGAGGTATTCCTTGTCGCGCAGGTCGGCGATCACCGCTTCACGTTCGTGAGTTTTCTTGATCGCGGTGCGGGCACCGTCGAAGTCATTGACTGCCAGCAGGTTGAGGGCCATCTGTGTGGTCAGCATGACTCTTTCGTAGTCGTAGCCTTCGTAGCGACGCACCTTGTCGTTGACCAGGAAGCTGCCGAACTGAGCCAGGTATTTACCGGTGTCGAGCTTGACCGAATCTTCCCACTGGCCAACCACCTGATCGGCGCTGGTCCAGGCGTTCTGGCTGCCGGACAGGTCGCCCTTGGCGCGCAGCAACTCACCTTTCTCGAAGTAATAGAGCAGGTCTTTGTCCGGACCGGTGTTGTTCTTTTCCAGCAGGCTCAGCGCGGCGTCGACGTTGCCGGTGGCCAGTTGCTGGTTGGTCTGGGCCAGTTCCGAATCGTAGTTGCGAAACGCCGAACAGCCGGACAGCATGGTGACAGCGCTGAGCGCGATCAAGGTGGGAGTGCGCAATGCCATGGGGGTACTTCTTCCCTGAGCTAGAAACTGCATCAGCCGCCGGTGCTGGTCGGGCTGGTGTGACCCATCGACAGTGGCGCTGGCCTCCTGCCAATTCCTCATAACCAGAGGAGCTTTTATGCCGCGTCGCTATAGCGCGGGCGCGGCATTATAAGCGGGCGATGCTGGCCATGTAATGGCTTTTTAATCGCACTTGTTAGTTTGGTGCCATTACTCCTCTGCATTATCTGACACCTTTCGTTCATGGCGTTTCGGGCAGGACCAATGCCGATCCGATGTAATAGTTCTGGCCCATGAATACCCGCAGGTTGAACACTTGATGGCTGCGGTCGACGCGTACCGTGAATCCGTCTTCTGCACGAAAATACGGAAAACGCACGCGGTGCAGGCCTTTTTTCAGGCGCAGACGGGCGACCAGGGTTTTGTCCGGCAGCGTGCGCCAGGTTCTAGTGTCAGCCTCTTCAAAAGGATCAGGATCGGTCACCACCAACGACGCCTTGGACGGATCGCGCTCGTTCTTTTGCGCCTGGCTGATGGCGGCCATGTTGGCGCGGAACATGGCGCGAGAGATGATCGCCGGCATGTCATCGCGCAAGGTGCGGATGGCCATGTCCGACACGCTGTTAATCATGGTCAATGGGTGCTTTTTACCGTCGACGAGGATCTGGGTCACGCCAGGTGTGAGGGTGTCGGGCACCATCACCGGGAACGAGATCGGTGCAACAATCGTCAGGTTTTCGTTCAGCCGCACCGGGATCGGCACTTGCACCGAACTGCGTGCCGGGGCGAAACCGGCCTGGACCACGATCAGAATCTCGCTTTCATCGGCTGCCGGTCCGGGTTTGTCCAGGTTGCGCAAAGCGTTTTCGAGCAGCGGCACGCCCGGGCGCAATTCGATCGCCTGTCGATACCCCGGCGCTGCGAGCGCGCGTTCGCCCAGCGCTTCATAAGTGAAGCCGGCCAGATAATGGCTGAATGCACTCTGGTAGCCGTTCTTCAGCTCAAGCACTTGCGGGGCATCGAGGATGGCCACCGGATAGCCTTCCAGATCCTTGTAGTGCAGGGTGATGCCCTGTTGCGTAGCTTGCTCTTGCGCTTCTTCGTATTGCCGCTCCCGCTGGCGGGCGATAAGGGTTTCGCGCTCGTGGGTTTTCTTGATGTCGGCGCGGGCCCCGTCGAAATCGTTTTCCGCCAGTTGGTTGAGGGCCATTTCGGTGGTCAGCATGACTTTTTCGTAGTCGTAGCCTTCGTAACGCTGCAGCTTGTCATTGACCAGCATGGTGCCCATTTCATTACCGAAACGGGTCAGCAACTTCATGCCTGCGGAGGGCACGGCTTCTTCGCGCTGAAAAATCATCCGGTCGGCACTGCGCCACGCTTCCTGGCTTTTTGGCAGGTTGGTGCCGGCGCTGAGGATCGCGCCGCGTTCCATGAAATACAGCAGATCCTTGTCTTCCCAAGGATTGTGCAGCTCCATCAGATAAAGCGCTTCGTTGAGATTGCCCTGCGCCATCTGATCGATGGTCTGCTGCATTTCCTGATCGTAATTGCGGTAAGCGGCGCACCCGCTCAGTTGCATGATGAGGCTAAGCAGCAGGTAGAGCGGCAGGCAATGGCGCATGGAGACGGGTTCTTCCTTGAACGGCAAAAGCACGGAGGTGCCGCATTATAGGGGCGCTTTGCTGCTGCCGGGTGGACAAGGATTGCGCTAGGCTTGCGCGCTCAGCGCTCAACAGATCCGGGGCTTTAATGAATCAACTGCAAGCCATGCGCGCGTTTCGTTGCATCGTCGAGTGTCGCGGGTTCAGCGCCGCTGCCGAGCGCCTCGACACCACTCACTCGACCATCTCCCGGCAGTTGCAGCAACTGGAACGCGAGCTGGGCACGCGGCTGATCAACCGCAACACCCGAGGTTTCAGCCTGACCACGGCGGGGCAGCAGTATTACGCGGCGTGCGTGGACATTCTCGATCGCCTCGATCAAGCCGCACTGGCGGTGGGGCAGGCACATGAAAGCCCCAGCGGTGTGCTGCGCATCAGTGCACCGATGGTCATCGGTACGCTGGAACTGGCGAGCTGGTTGCCGGCGTTTCAGCAGCGCTATCCCGAGATTGAAGTGGACCTGTCCTGCGATGACCGCTTCGTCGATCTGATCGCCGAGGGTTTCGATGTGGCCCTGCGCATCTGCGGGCCCTTGGCCGATTCATCCATGGTGGCGCGGTTGCTGACTGTCTCGGACATGTTGCTGGTGGCTTCGCCTGTGTATGTGGCGCGCAATGGTTTGGTGCGCCAGGTGCGCGAACTCGCCGAGCAGCAGTTGCTGGCGTTTGCCGGTGGCAGTGACTGGGCGCTGACCGACGCGCGCGGGCTCACCACTTGTGTGCGCGTGCAGGGGCGGTTCAAGGCCGACTCGATCAGTTCGCTGCACGCCGCCGCGTTGGCCGGGGTTGGTATCGCCGCGTTCACCCGGGCCACGGTGCAGGACGATCTGCTCAGCGGCCGGCTGGTGCAAATCCTGCCCAACTACAGCCTTGGGCGGCGCCACTATTACGCGCTCTATCCGCATGCCCGGCACGTCGCGCTGAAGGTGCAAGTGTTCGTCGAATTCATGCTTGAGCACTACCGCAACACCGCCGCTGCGCTGCGTTAAAACGCCACGAGACGTCGACAAAGCTTGAGTGAAAGGCGTTCGAAGTGAACAATATGTAACTTCGCATTTCCATTTGAGACTCATTCATGACTGCCGCGTCCCGATTCCTGGCCTGGCTGGTGTTCCCGCTGTTTGCCCTGAGCAGTTTCAACCTGCTGGCCGACACCGTGGAAGGCGCCCCGCAGGCGCTGCACCTGCTCGATTACATCAGCGCCGACTACCCGCCGACGGTCGAGGCGGGCAAGGTCGTCGACGACGGCGAATACCGCGAGCAACTGGAATTCACCCAGGTGCTGCAAGGGCTGATCGCAGCTCTGCCGGCCAAACCGGAGAAGGCTGCGCTGGAGCAGGGTGTCGAGGCTCTGCACGCCGCCATCACGGCGAAACAGGACGGCGCCGACGTCGCGCGTCAGGCCCGACAACTGGGGGCGAAACTGGCGGTGGCATATGAAGTCAGCCAAGCGCCGATCATCACTCCCGATCCGACCCGGGGCGCGCCGCTGTACGCGCAGAACTGCTCGGTATGCCACGGTGAAACCGGCGCCGGTGACGGCCCGGCGGGGCTCGGCATGACGCCGCCGCCAGCCAATCTGCGCGATGCCGCACGCATCGATCACCTGAGCCTGTACGCGATCTACAGCACCCTCGGCCAAGGCGTCGAAGGTACCGACATGCCGGCGTTCGCCGATCAACTGGACGACCGTCAGCGTTGGGATCTGGCGACCTACATTGCCGGTTTCAGTGCCGACCCGGCCGCGGCCAAGTCCGACAAGACCTTCAACATCGCCGATCTGGCGCGCCAGACCCCGGCCGAGGTGCAGGCCGCCGAAGGCCCGCAGGTCGCCGCAAGCTTCCGTACCCAACGCGCGCAGCCGCCGCAGGTCAAGCGCGGCCCGGCGCAGTTGCTTGATTACACCGCCGCCACGCTGGACAAGAGCCTGGCCGCGTATCGCGCCGGCGATCACGATCAGGCCTATGACCTGTCGGTGGCGGCGTATCTGGAAGGCTTCGAACTGGTCGAAAGCTCGCTGGATAACGTCGACGCCAACGTGCGCAAGGACACCGAAAAATCGCTGATGGCCTACCGTCAATCGTTGCAGGACGGTTTGCCGGTGGCGCAGGCCGAACAGCGTCTGGACGTAGCCAAGGGCAAGTTGAAAGAGTCCGCCGAACTGCTCGGCAGCGATGGCCTGAGCTGGTCGCTGAGCTTTATCTCCGGCCTGCTGATTCTGCTGCGCGAAGGCCTCGAAGCGATTCTGGTGCTGGCGGCGATCCTCGCGTTCCTGCGCAACACCGGCCAGCAGTCGGCAGTGCGCAGCGTCAACATCGGTTGGGGCCTGGCGCTGCTCGCCGGTCTTGGCACCTGGGCGCTGGCGGCGTATGTGATCGACGTCAGCGGCTCGCAGCGTGAACTGCTCGAAGGCGCCACGGCGCTGTTCGCCAGCGTCATGGTGCTGTGGCTCGGTGTGTGGATGCACGACCGGCGCCACGCCGCGGCCTGGCAGGATTACATCAAGCAGAGTCTGGTCGGCGGCGGCGGGCGCTTTGGTTTTGCGATCCTCGCGTTCTTCTCGGTGTACCGCGAGTTGTTCGAAGTGATCCTGTTCTACGAAACCCTGTGGCTGCAGGCCGGCCCCGCCGGGCATGACGCGGTGCTGGCCGGTGGTGCGACCGCACTGGTGCTGTTGATCGGTCTGGCCTGGGTGATCCTGCGCGGTTCGGCGAAACTGCCGCTGGCGCTGTTCTTCAGCATCAACGCCGGTCTGCTCTGTGCCTTGTCGGTGGTGTTCGCCGGGCATGGCGTGAAAGCGCTGCAGGAAGCCGGGATCTTCGGCACGCGACCGGTGGCGTTCTTTGAATTCGACTGGCTGGGGATTCACGCCGACGCCTATTCGCTGACGGCTCAGGCCGTGGCGATTCTGGCGATTGTTGTGCTGTACGGACGGAGTCGGATCGCGGAGAAGAAGCGGGTCACTGCTTAACACATTCGCTGCGCTCACATTCGCGGGCAAGCCAAGCTCCCACAGGTTTAGCGTTAACCTTGTGGGAGCGGGCTTGCCCGCGATGCTTTTTTGAAGAGGAAAAAATCATGCGTGTATGGATCGATGCCGACGCTTGCCCCCGGGCCGCCAAGGATCTGGTGGTGAAGTTCGCCCTCAAGCGCCAGTTCGAAGTGGTGCTGGTGGCCGGGCAGCCGCAGACCAAGCCGGGGCTGGCCATCGTCAAACTGATCGTGGTGCCCAGCGGTCCGGATGCGGCGGACGATTATCTGGTCGAGCACGCGGTGCCTGGTGAACTGGTGATCTGCAGCGATATCCCGCTGGCCGATCGTCTGGTGAAGAAGGGCGTGGCGGCGCTGGACCCGCGCGGCAAGGAGTTCGATGCGCAGAACATGGGCGAGCGGCTGGCGGTGCGCAACCTGTTCACCGACCTGCGTGAGCAGGGCCAGATCAGCGGCGGCCCGGCACCGTTCGGCGAGCGTGAGAAGCAGGCGTTTGCCAATGCGCTGGACCGCATCCTCACCCGCCTGACCCGCAAACCTTGAAATAATCACCATTCCCCTGTGGGAGCGGGCTTGCTCGCGAAGGCGTCGAATCAGACAACATTGATTTGAATGACACACCGCTTTCGCGAGCAAGCCCGCTCCCACATTTCGCTCTGCATGCAGTCAGAGATCAAACATCGTTTTCGTGGGTGAGTTCGAGCACCCGGTCCACCAGTTTGTTGATCCCCGAAGCCGCCTCACTGATGTTCTGCGCCAGCATGTAAGCCGGGGTCGTCACCAGTTTGCGTGCCTTGTCTTCGATGATGTCGGTCACCGCGCAGTCTTCATGGCTGGCGCCCATCTTGTTCATCGCGGTCGCGGTGTCGGCATCGTTGCCGATGGTGCAGGTCACGCCCGGGCCGTAGATCTTCGCTGCCAGCGCCGGCGAGATGCACATCAGGCCCACCGGTTTGCCCGCTTCGGCAAATGCTTCCGCCAAGGCCAGCACCTCAGGCTGTACTGCGCAACCGGCGCCTTCAACGGCGAAATTCGAGAGGTTTTTCGCGGCGCCAAAACCGCCAGGTACGATCAGCGCGTCGAAGTCATCGACGTCGGCCTCGCGGATGTCCTTGATGTTGCCGCGGGCAATGCGCGCCGACTCCACCAGCACGTTGCGCGTTTCGGGCATTTCTTCACCGGTCAGGTGATTGATCACATGCAATTGCGCAATGTTCGGCGCGAAGCATTGCACTTGCGCGCCACGTTGATCCAGGCGCAGCAGGGTGATGACGCTCTCGTGGATCTCGGCGCCGTCGTACACGCCGCTGCCGGACAGGATCACTGCAACTTTTTTGCTCATGGGTTTCTCTCCAGATTCATGGCGCTAAATGTCCACTAATTTATCGCGCGTTGCCATAGGCTGAAGTGGCGGCGGCACCTGCATGGAGCGCTTTCTAAATGGATCGCAACAACGGCGGGGTGTTCATTATTTGCGGTTGCCTGCTTCGTGACGAGCAGGAGATTTTTGGCGTGAGAACGCCGCTGGCGAACGAGAGTCCGCTGGCGCAGAGGGGATAAATGACTAAAAGAGCCGGCCAGCCCGGGCTTTGCGCAGGGCTGTGCGCCAGGCGCCAGCGCGTTATTCGGCTGGCGTCTTCGGTTCGGCAGGTTTGGCCACTTCGGCTTGATTCAGCACTGCCGCTTTTGCGGCTTGCTCGTCGGCGTAAACCTGCTTGGCCAGTCGCGCATTCTTGAAGCGGCGACGCAGCCACAGACCAACGCCAAGAATCAGCAGCGCGCCAAGCACCCACAGCTCGTACTTCTTGATGCTGCCGAGCATGCCTTCGAGCACCGCGCCGAAGTGGTAGGCGGCGGCTGCCAGGGCGGTGGCCCAGATCGCTGCGCCGATACCGTTGAGCAACAGATAACGTCCCGGCGGATAACCCGACAGGCCGATCGCCACCGGCATCACCGTGCGCAGGCCGTAAACGAAGCGGAAGCTCAGAACCCAGATGTCCGGATGCTTGCGAATATGTTCCAGCGCGCGGTCGCCCATCATCTGCCAGCGCGGTTTGCGTGCGAGCAATTTGCGCCCGTGCTTGCGCCCGAGGAAGTACCACAGCTGATCGCCGGCATAGCTGCCGAAGAACGCCACGACTACCACCAGGTTGATGTCCATGTATCCACGGAACGCGAGGAAGCCTGCGAGCACCAGGATGGTTTCGCCTTCGAAGAACGTGCCGAGGAACAAGGCAAAGTAGCCAAAGTCATGCAGAAATTGTTGGAGCATTGTCTGGGTGCTGGCGAAATGAACGCGCAGCCTAACCCTTCGGACACATTCATGAAAGTGTCCAAATGTGTCTCGACGTGAACAATTCCTACGCTAACAATGGAATGCGGCTACATGTCACGGGGTACGCACAACTGTAATCTGTTGGTCATAATGGCCGTCTATAACTGTCACGCTCGCCCGTTTGCGCGGGCTCAGGAGTCCGCCGTGAGCTTTACCCCTGCCAATCGTCTGTTTCCCGCCACTCGCCTGCGTCGCAATCGTCGTGATGATTTTTCGCGTCGGCTGGTGCGGGAAAACGTGCTGACGGTCGATGACCTGATTCTGCCGGTGTTCGTGCTTGAGGGTGAAAACCGTCGCGAGGCCGTGGCCTCGATGCCCGGTGTCGAACGTCTGAGCATCGACCTGCTGCTTGAAGAAGCGGCGCAATGGGTCGGGCTGGGGATCCCGGCGCTGGCGTTGTTCCCGGTCACGCCTGTCGAACTGAAATCCCTTGATGCTGCCGAAGCCTGGAACCCCGAGGGCATTGCCCAGCGCGCCACGCGCGCGTTGCGTGCGCGTTTCCCGGAATTGGGCGTGATCACTGACGTCGCCCTCGATCCGTTCACCACCCACGGGCAGGACGGCATTCTCGACGAAGAAGGCTACGTGCAGAACGACATCACCGTCGACGCACTGGTCAAACAGGCACTGTCCCACGCTGAAGCCGGCGCTCAGGTCGTGGCGCCATCGGACATGATGGACGGTCGGATTCAGGCGATCCGCGAGGCGCTGGAGCTGGCCGGTCACGTCAACGTGCGGATCATGGCCTACTCGGCCAAGTACGCCAGCGCCTATTACGGGCCGTTCCGCGATGCCGTGGGGTCGGCGGCGAATCTGGGCAAGGCCAACAAGGCCTCGTATCAGATGGACCCGGCCAACAGCGACGAAGCGCTGCACGAAGTCGGCGCGGACTTGTCTGAAGGCGCGGACATGGTCATGGTCAAACCCGGCATGCCGTACCTGGACATTCTTTTGCGGGTAAAAGATGCCTTCAAAGTGCCGACCTTCGTCTATCAGGTTAGCGGCGAATACGCCATGCACATGGCGGCGATCCAGAATGGCTGGTTGAGCGAGGCGGTAATTCTTGAATCACTGACCGCCTTTAAACGTGCCGGCGCTGATGGCATCCTGACTTACTTTGCTGTCCGCGCCGCTCAATTGTTACGAGAGCAGAAATAGCCCTCCCAGGAACATTCGATGAATACCGAAGGACTCACTGAAGTTGCAGTAAAAGAAGCTCAACCGGTGGTGGAGCAAATCACCGAAACCCCGCCGGAACTCGAGCCTGCGCCACCCGCGCCGGTTACCGAAGCCGTCGCGGCGGCGCCAGTGATTGCAATCCCGGGCCTGGATGACAGCAGCCTGTATATCCATCGCGAGCTCTCGCAACTGCAGTTCAACATCCGCGTGCTGGAACAGGCGCTGGACGAGTCCTATCCGTTGCTGGAGCGGCTGAAGTTCCTGCTGATCTTCTCCAGCAACCTCGACGAATTCTTTGAAATCCGCGTCGCCGGCCTGAAAAAGCAGATCACCTTCGCCCGGGAACAGGCCGGTGCCGACGGTTTGCAACCGCATCAGGCGCTGGCGCGGATCAGCGAGCTGGTGCACGGTCACGTTGACCGCCAGTACGCGATCCTCAACGACATCCTGCTGCCGGAGCTGGAAAAGCATCAGGTGCGCTTTATCCGTCGTCGTCACTGGACGACCAAGATCAAGACCTGGGTGCGCCGTTATTTCCGCGACGAGATCGCACCGATCATCACCCCGATCGGCCTCGACCCGACGCACCCGTTCCCGTTGCTGGTGAACAAGAGCCTGAACTTCATCGTCGAACTGGAAGGCATCGACGCCTTCGGTCGCGATTCCGGTCTGGCGATCATCCCGGCACCGCGCCTGCTGCCACGGATCATCAAGGTTCCGGAAGAAGTCGGCGGCCCGGGCGACAACTATGTGTTCCTGTCGTCGATGATCCACGCCCACGCCGATGACCTGTTCCAGGGCATGAAGGTCAAGGGCTGCTACCAGTTCCGCCTGACCCGAAACGCCGACCTTGCGCTCGACTCCGAAGATGTCGAAGACCTTGCGCGTGCCCTGCGTGGCGAACTGTTCTCGCGGCGTTACGGCGATGCGGTGCGCCTGGAGGTCGCCGACACTTGCCCGAAACACCTCTCGGACTATCTGCTCAAGCAGTTCAACCTGAGCGAGACCGAGCTGTATCAGGTCAACGGCCCGGTCAACCTGACCCGTCTGTTCAGCATCACCGGTCTGGACAGCCACCCGGAGCTGCAATACACGCCGTTCACCCCGCAGATCCCGAAACTGCTGCAGAACAGCGAGAACATTTTCAGCGTGGTGAGCAAGCAGGACATCCTGCTGCTGCACCCGTTCGAGTCGTTCACCCCGGTGGTCGACCTGCTGCGTCAGGCGGCGAAAGACCCGCATGTTCTGGCCGTGCGCCAGACTCTGTACCGTTCCGGCGCCAACTCGGAAATCGTCGATGCGCTGGTGGACGCCGCGCGTAACGGCAAGGAAGTGACCGCGGTCATCGAACTGCGCGCGCGCTTCGACGAAGAGTCCAACCTGCAACTGGCCAGCCGTCTGCAAGCGGCCGGTGCGGTAGTGATTTACGGCGTGGTCGGCTTCAAGACCCACGCCAAGATGATGCTGATCCTGCGCCGCGAAGCCGGTGAGATCGTGCGTTACGCGCACCTCGGCACCGGTAACTACCACGCCGGCAATGCGCGTCTATACACCGACTACAGCCTGTTGACCTCCGACGACGCCTTGTGTGAAGACGTCGGTAAACTGTTCAGTCAGTTGATCGGCATGGGTAAAACCCTGCGCATGAAGAAGCTGCTGCACGCGCCGTTCACTCTGAAGAAGGGCATGCTCGACATGATTGCCCGGGAAACCCAGTTCGCCGTCGAAGGCAAACCGGCGCACATCATCGCCAAGTTCAACTCGCTGACCGATCCGAAGATCATTCGTGCGCTGTACAAGGCCAGCCAGTCCGGCGTGCGCATCGATCTGGTGGTGCGTGGCATGTGCTGCCTGCGTCCGGGCATTGCCGGGGTTTCGCACAACATCCATGTGCGCTCGATCATCGGTCGCTTCCTTGAACACACCCGAGTGTTCTACTTCCTCAACGGCGGCGAGGAGCAGATGTTCCTCTCCAGCGCCGACTGGATGGAGCGCAACCTCGACAAGCGCGTCGAGACTTGCTTCCCGGTGGAGGGCAAGAAGCTGCTGACCCGCGTCAAGAAAGAGCTGGAGCTGTATCTGACCGACAACACCCACAGCTGGAGCCTGCAGTCGGATGGCCGTTACATCCGCAACACGCCAACCGGCAACCAGAACCCGCGCAGCGCGCAGGCGACCTTGCTGGAACGCCTGGGCAGCCCGATTCTGCCGGTGAGCAGCTAACAGCTTAAAAGCGCCCTCACCCTAACCCTCTCCCGGAGGGAGAGGGGACTGACCGAGTTGGATGTTCGAGGTACATCGACCTGAGATTTCGAGTCGAACTCAGGCTTTGAAAACAACACGGATCGGCTCCCTCTCCCTCGGGAGAGGGCTGGGGTGAGGGGCAGGTCCACACCCGCACTCAAGTCGAACCCAATAAAAAAGGCGATCCAGAAGGATCGCCTTTTTTGCACCTGAAATTTAACTCAGTGAACAGTGAGGACAATCCCCACCCGCGTCAGCCAGTCGGCTTCGAGGCCAAAGTCCGCCTGAGTCAGCTGGTTTTCATCCAACCAGTTCTCCGGAAATTCCACGTCGAGGGTGTTGCCTTTGGCATGCAGCGTCACTTGTGGCATCGCCTGGGTGCCACGGATGTGGTGGAACAGGATCGCGAAGCGCAGCAGCACGCACAGGCGGATCAGCTTGTCGCCGTCGTCACCGAACTCGGCGAACTTGTCCTTGGGGATGTTGCGGCGATGGCCGCGCACCAGCAGGGCGAGCATTTGCTGGTCTTCGCGGGAGAAACCGGCGAGGTCAGAGTGTTCGATCAGGTAGGCGCCGTGCTTGTGGTAGTGGTAGTGCGCGATGTCGAGGCCGACTTCGTGGACTTTCGCTGCCCAGCCGAGCAGTTCGCGCCAGATACCGTCATCCAGCTCCCAGTCCGCGGCGACCTGATCGAAGGCGTGCAGGGCTTTGCGTTCAACTCGCGCGGCTTGTTCCAGATCGACGTGATAGCGCTCCATCAGCGAAGTCAGGGTGCGTTCGCGCACGTCTTCGTGGTGATGGCGGCCGAGCAGGTCGTAGAGCACGCCTTCACGCAGTGCGCCTTCGCAATGATCCATGCGTTGCAGTTCGAGGGCGTCGAAGATCGCTTCGAGAATCGCCAGGCCAGCCGGGAAGATTGCCCGACGGTCAGGCTTGATGCCTTCGAAGTCGATCTTGTCGACGTCACCCAGTTTGAACAGACGACGCTTGAGCCAGGCCAGGCCTTCGGCATTCACTTCGCCGGTGCCATGCCCGCCGGCCTTCAGCGCCAGGCCGATGGCGCGGATGGTGCCCGAGGAGCCGATGGCTTCATCCCAGGTCAGGCGATGCAGGGCGTGCTCGATGCTCATGATCTCCAGCCGCGCCGCGGTGTACGCCTGGGCGTAACGGGCCGGGGTGATCTTGCCGTCCTTGAAGTAGCGCTGGGTGAAGCTGACGCAGCCCATTTGCAGGCTTTCGCGCAGCAGCGGTTCAAAGCGCTGACCGATGATGAATTCGGTACTGCCGCCGCCGATGTCGGCCACCAGACGCTTGCCCGGGGTGTCGGCGAGGGTGTGCGAAACGCCCAGATAAATCAGCCGCGCTTCTTCACGGCCAGAGATGACTTCCACCGGGTGACCGAGGATTTCTTCGGCGCGGTGGATGAATTCCAAGCGGTTGCGCGCTTCGCGCAGGGCGTTGGTGCCGACGATCCGCACGGCGCCCAGTGGCATGCCGTTGATCAGTTGGGCAAAGCGCTTGAGGCAGTCGAGGCCGCGCTGCATCGATTCTTCGTTGAGATGGCGCTCATCGTCGATACCGGCGGCGAGCTGCACTTTCTCTCCGAGGCGCTCCAGGATGCGGATTTCACCGTTCTGGGCCTTGGCCACGACCATGTGGAAGCTGTTGGAGCCCAGGTCGATTGCGGCGATCAGGGACAGATTCTTGGCTTTGGATTGCGGCATGGTCAGGGGGTCTCGGTCGATAACCCCGCCATCGTGCCACGATCAAACGCTGACGCCAACGCGCATGGTTCAAACCGTTGATCCTGCGCATAAAAGCTTGAGACCGCGGCGCGGCCATTCGCGAGCAAGCCCGCTCCCACAGGTGACCGCGTTCCAATGTGGGAGCGGGCTTGCTCGCGAAGAGGCTATTACAGCCACTGCAAATCCTTCAGGCTGTCGTTTCGACCGTCCCAATGAAATTCGCCAGCTCCGCCGTCTGCGGATTGGCAAACAACACCTTCGGATCCCCCACTTCATGCACCTTGCCATGGTGCATGAACACCAGCTTGTCGCCGACTTCCCGGGCAAAGCGCATTTCGTGGGTGACCATGATCAGCGTCATGCCTTCCCTGGCCAGTTGGCGCACCACGGCGAGCACTTCGTTGACCAGCTCCGGGTCCAGCGCCGAGGTGATCTCGTCGCACAGCAACACTTTCGGCGACATCGCCAGTGCCCGGGCAATCGCCACGCGCTGTTGCTGTCCGCCGGACAGCCGATCCGGGAAGGCGTCGAACTTCTCTCCCAGCCCGACGCGTTCGAGCATCTTGCGCGCCAGTTCGGCCGCCTTGGCCTTCGGTACTTTCTGCACCACTTGCGGCGCGAGCATCACGTTTTCGCCGACGGTCAGGTGCGGGAACAGGTTGAACTGCTGGAACACCATGCCGACTTTCTGCCGCAGGCTGCGCAGGTCGGCGCGGGCGGCGTCGAGGTATTCGCCGTCGACTTCGATCACCCCGTCGTTGATCGATTCCAGGCCATTGAGGGTGCGCAGCAGGGTCGATTTGCCCGAGCCGCTGCGGCCGATGATCGCCACCACCTGGCCTTCCTCGACGCTCAGGTCGATGCCTTTGAGTACGTGGTGATCGCCGTAGTATTTATGCAGGGCGGAAATTCTAAGCAGAGGCATGCAGTCTCCTTTCCAGGTAGCGCGCACTGAGCGACAAGGGGTAGCAGAGCAGGAAGTAGCCGAGGGCAACGAGGCCGTAGACCATGAACGGTTCGAAGGTGGCGTTGGCGAGCATGCCGCCGGTCTTGGTCAGCTCGGTGAAACCGATGATCGAGGTCACCGCCGTGCCCTTGACCACCTGCACCGAGAAGCCCACGGTCGGCGCCACGGCGATGCGCAGCGCCTGCGGCAGGATCACGTAGCGCAACTGCTCCAGCGGATTCAGCGCCAGGCTCGACGAGGCTTCCCACTGGCCATTGGGGATCGCTTCGACGCAACCGCGCCAGATCTCCGCCAGATAGGCGCTGGTGAACAATGTCAGGGCAATCGCCGCCGCCATCCACGGCGAGATCTCGATTCCGGCCAGCGCCACGCCGAAGAACACCAGAAACAGCTGCATCAGCAGCGGTGTGCCCTGGAACAGCTCGATCCAGGTGCGGGCGATATTGCTCGGCAACGGGTTTTTCGAGATGCGCATCACCAGAATCAGCAGCCCGACGATCCCGCCTCCGATGAATGCCACCAGTGACAGCGCCAGCGTCCATTGCAGGCCGGTGAGCAGGTTGCGCAGGATGTCCCAGAAGGTGAAATCGCTCATCGGCTGCTCCTCGCGATATAGCGGCGGCCGATCCAGTTCAGCAACTGGCGGATCAGCAGCGCCATGCACAGGTAGATCAGCGTGGTCAGCGCATAGGTTTCAAAGGCGCGGAAGTTGCGCGACTGAATGAAGTTGGCGGCGAAGCTCAGCTCCTCGGTGGCGATCTGCGAACACACCGCCGAACCGAGCATGACGATGATGATCTGGCTGCTCAGGGCCGGCCAGACCTTGCCCAGCGCCGGCAGCAGGACCACATGGCGGAACGCTTCGAAACGGCTCATCGCCAGTGCGGCAGCGGCTTCCAGTTGTCCGCGCGGAATCGCCTGGATGCCGGCGCGGATGATCTCGGTCGAATACGCGCCGAGGTTGATCACCATCGCCAGCACCGCCGCCTGCCACTCGGAAATCTGCACCCCGAGGGATGGCAGGCCGAAGAAGATGAAGAACAGTTGCACCAGAAATGGCGTGTTGCGGATCAACTCGACGTAGACGCCGAAGAGTGCCGAGAACGGGCGGATGTTCCACGCCCGCACCAGTGCGCCGACGATGCCCACGCCGACCCCGAACAGCGCGCCAATCGCCGTCAGCTCCAGGGTGAACAGGGCGCCGCGCAGCAGCAGGTCGGTGTTTTGCACCACCGGCATGAAATCGAACTGATAAGCCATCGATTGTCTCCCGCGCGACCGATCAGAGGTCGGCCGGCAGCGGCTCTTTGAGCCAGGTCTGCGAGTTTTTCTCCAGCGCGCCGTCAGCCTTGGCGGTGGCGAGGATTTCGTTGACCTTGCCCAGCAGCGCGGGCTCGTTCTTGTTCACGCCGACGTAGACCGGCGAATCCTTGAGCTTCACTTTCAGCGCCGGCACGCGTTTCGGGTTCTTCTCGCTGATCGCCACCATCACCACGTTGCCGCTGGCGATCAGGTCGACCTGGCCGGCGAGGTAGGCGGCGATGGTCGAGTTATTGTCCTCGAAGCGCTTGATGGTCACGCCTTCGGGGGCGACCTTGGTCAGCTCGATGTCTTCGATGGCGCCACGGGTGACGCTGATGGTTTTGCCCTTGAGGTCGTCGAGCGTAGTGACGGCGGCATCAGGCGGGCCGAACACCGCGAGGTAGAAAGGCGCGTAGGCGTGGGAGAAGTCGATGACTTTCTCGCGCTCCGGGTTCTTGCCGAGGCTGGAGATCACCAGGTCGACCTTGCCGGTGGTGAGGAACGGGATGCGGTTGGTGCTGTTGACCGGGGTCAGTTCGAGTTTGACCTTAAGTTGATCAGCCAGCAGCTTCGCCGTGTCGATATCCAGGCCACGGGGTTTCATGTCCGGGCCGACCGAGCCGAATGGCGGGAAGTCCTGAGGCACGGCAACTTTCAGTGTGCCGCGTTTGACCACGTCTTCCAGGCCATCGGCGTGGGCGGGGATCTGGCTCAGCATCAGGCTGGAAAACAGAGCGGCGAGGAGGGCTCGGTAACGCAGGGTCATGGCAAATCTCCGGATCGACGGGAAGTGATTTCTGCGATCGGACAGAGCACGGGCCGTGCCAATACCCGGATTTATCCCCGGCAGGCCGCGGGTTTGCCGGGTTTGTTCGGTCTTACTGGTCTGAACAGTCAGGTGGTTTTTCGCACTCCGATGGCGCACCGGCAGCGGGCGCCGAACCCCGCTGGGGCACGACTTGCCGGATCCGGCGAATAGCTTTACAACTAGCCGCACCTTGGCCTGGCTCGTCTGAAAAACCATGAACTCGATCTCCCGCGCCGTACCCGAAGTGGCGCTGCAAGCCATACGCAAACTGATCACCGAGCAGGGTTTTGGTGCGGGCGATGCGTTGCCGTCGCAACGGGATCTGGCGGTGCAACTGGGGGTCAGTCGGGCGTCGTTGCGCGAGGCGTTGTCGTCGCTCAGTGCGCTGGGCGTGGTCAGTATTCAGCCGGGCAAAGGCGTGTTCGTGCAGGCACCGGTGGACATTGCGCAGGGTGACAATGCGCCGGGCTGGCCGTTCGCAGCGCAGGCCTCGCCGCTCGACATCTTTCAGTTGCGCTATGCGCTGGAGGGTTTTGCCGCCGGGCTGGCGGCGGTGACCTTGAGCACGTTTGACCTGGATGCGCTTGAGGACAACGTTGCGGCGATGCGCGAGCAATTGAAGGCTGGCGACTTCGAGGCTGCGGCGAAACTCGACTTCGAATTCCACCGGCGCATTCTGCTGGCCAGCGGCAATCAGGCGATGCTGAGCATCCTCACCGCCAGCGCCGAGATCTTTCTGGAGAGCCAGAAGCTACCGTTCATCCGCGCCGAACGGGCGATGGAAACCTGGCAGGAGCACCGCAAGATCCTTCGTGCCCTCGCGCGCCGGGCGTCCGCTGCGGCCCAGAAGGCCATGCAGGAGCACGTGCGCAATGCGGCCCTGCGCACCGGAATTTCCTTCATTGCCCCCGCCACGGCGTGACTTGGGCTATACCCAAACTCATCGAGTGCCATAGCAAGACTCAATCAACTGCGGCTTCCTGAACAAGGGAAGGGCGGCTATGATGGGCCACGTTTTTTTGCTTACAACCTGGAGAATTCCATGAGCAGCGATCTTATCAAACACGTTAGCGACGCCAGCTTCGAAGCCGACGTACTCAAGGCCGAAGGCGCTGTACTGGTCGACTACTGGGCTGAATGGTGCGGCCCTTGCAAAATGATCGCTCCGGTTCTGGACGAGATTGCCGAGACTTACAAAGGCAAGCTGACCATCGCCAAACTGAACATTGACGAAAACCAGGAAACCCCGGCCAAGCACGGCGTGCGTGGTATCCCGACGCTGATGCTGTTCAAGAACGGCAACGTTGAAGCGACCAAAGTCGGCGCCCTGTCGAAGTCGCAACTGGCTGCTTTCCTCGACGCCAACATCTAAGCGTCGCAGTAAATCGCCGAAAAAAAGCCTCGCAATTTGCGGGGCTTTTTGCGTATTCAGGGCTAGACGCTCCGAAACTCAGGTGGTACATTCGGCCCCGCACTGGTTTCTCCACTGCCCCCTGCTAGCCGTCGCCGACGCACTCCTTTTCGAACAAGTTCGCGATCCTGTCGCCTTCTCCGCGGCGCGGCCTCATTAAGCCAAAAGCTTAATTTCCCCCCTCCATAAATGATTACGTCATTCCTATATGAATCTGACTGAACTCAAGCAAAAGCCGATTACCGAACTGCTCGAATTGGCCGAACAGATGGGCATAGAAAATATGGCCCGTTCGCGCAAGCAGGACGTGATTTTCTCCCTGCTGAAAAAGCACGCGAAAAGCGGCGAGGAAATCTCCGGTGATGGCGTGCTGGAGATTCTCCAGGACGGCTTCGGCTTCCTGCGCTCCGCTGACGCTTCCTACCTCGCCGGCCCGGACGATATCTACGTCTCGCCGAGCCAGATCCGTCGTTTCAACTTGCGTACCGGTGACACCATCGTTGGCAAGATCCGCCCTCCGAAGGAAGGCGAGCGTTATTTCGCTCTGCTCAAGGTCGACACGATCAACTTCGATCGTCCGGAGAACGCGAAGAACAAGATTCTCTTCGAGAACCTGACCCCGCTGTTCCCGACCGTGCGCATGAAGATGGAAGCCGGCAACGGTTCCACCGAAGACTTGACCGGTCGTGTGATCGACCTGTGCGCCCCGATCGGCAAAGGCCAGCGTGGTCTGATCGTTGCACCGCCGAAAGCCGGTAAGACGATCATGCTGCAGAACATCGCGGCGAACATCGCCCGTAACAACCCTGAAGTTCACCTGATCGTGCTGTTGATCGACGAACGTCCGGAAGAAGTGACCGAAATGCAGCGCACCGTGCGCGGCGAAGTGGTCGCCTCGACCTTCGACGAGCCGCCGACCCGCCACGTGCAGGTTGCCGAAATGGTGATCGAGAAGGCCAAGCGCCTGGTCGAACACAAGAAGGACGTGGTGATCCTGCTCGACTCCATCACCCGTCTGGCCCGTGCCTACAACACCGTGATCCCGAGCTCCGGCAAGGTGCTGACCGGTGGTGTCGATGCTCACGCCCTGGAGAAACCGAAGCGTTTCTTCGGTGCTGCGCGCAACATCGAAGAAGGCGGCTCGCTGACCATTATCGCCACCGCGCTGGTTGAAACCGGCTCGAAGATGGACGAAGTGATCTACGAAGAGTTCAAGGGTACCGGCAACATGGAACTGCCGCTGGACCGCAAGATCGCCGAGAAGCGTGTGTTCCCGGCCATCAACATCAACCGTTCCGGCACCCGCCGCGAAGAGTTGCTGACCGCCGACGACGAACTGCAGCGCATGTGGATCCTGCGCAAGCTGCTGCACCCGATGGACGAAGTGGCTGCCATCGAGTTCCTGGTCGACAAGCTGAAAACGACCAAGACCAACGACGAGTTCTTCCTGTCGATGAAGCGCAAGTAACATCGCCGGTTGAACCGATAAAAAGGGCGCCCCTTTGGGGGGCGCCTTTTTTTTGCATGAAATTTACCCCGGCAATGGGAGGTTCCTGATCTGGTAAGGTCTGTGATCGGGCAACCCACAAACAGCGCTCGGAGCCTCTGTGAATAAGGCTCGAGCTGTACAAAAAACAACCACCTGATTGGCATTAAAGATTTTATGAGCACACTCGCTTATCGAAGGGATATCGACGGCCTGCGAGCAGTCGCGGTGATCGCCGTGGTGCTGTTCCATTTTGGCGTCCCGGGGTTTACCGGCGGTTTTGTCGGCGTGGACGTGTTCTTCGTGATTTCCGGCTACCTCATCACCTCGATCATCTGGAATCAGCGTCAGGCTGGCCGTTTCAGCTTCGTCGAGTTCTGGGCGCGGCGTGCGCGGCGGATTCTGCCGGCGCTGTTCGCGATGATCATTGCGGTGCTGGCGGTGGGCTGGTTCCTGCTGGCGCCCAAGGACTACGAAGAGCTGGGGCGTTCGGTGCGCTATCAGGTGACGTTCGTCTCGAACATCCTGTTCATGCGTCAGGACGGCTACTTCGACGTTGCCTCTGACCTGAAACCGCTGTTGCACACGTGGTCACTGGCGGTGGAGGAGCAGTTCTACATCTTCTTCCCGCTGCTGCTGACGTTGCTCTCGAGCCGCCTGAAACACTGGCGGCTGGCGCTGTTCGGCGTGCTGCTGGTGTCGTTCGGGCTGAGTGTGTGGGCGATCCAGCATCATCCGGAGAAAGCCTTCTTCCTGCTGCCGATGCGCGCCTGGGAGTTGCTGGCCGGGGCGATGCTGGCGGTTGCGCCGAAACACGCCTGGCGCTTGAAGCCGCTGGCCGCCCAGGCCTTGAGCCTGCTCGGCATGGGGTTGATCCTGCTGGCGGTGTTTGCCTATGACAAGTCGACGCCGTTCCCGGGTGTCACGGCGTTGCTGCCGGTGCTGGGCGTGGTGCTGCTGATTCTGGCCAACGGTCATCGCGAAACGCTGGTTGGTCAATTGTTGAGCAGTCGGGTGATGGTCGGCCTCGGGCTGATCTCCTATTCCTGGTATTTGTGGCACTGGCCGGTATTCGTGTTTTCCAGCTACGCCAGTGTCGATGAGCCGGGCGCGCTCGACACGGCCGGGTTGATTCTGCTGACCCTGGTGCTGGGTTATCTGTCGTGGAAGTTCGTCGAAACGCCGTTCCGTGAACGGCGCTTGCTCGCCGGTCGTCGGCAGATTCTGCTGGCCGGTTTCTGCGGGATCCTGGTGCTCGGTCTGGCCGGGCAATCACTGCGCTGGACCGATGGCTTGCCATGGCGCCTGTCCGAGCAGGCGCTGCAATACGCCAAAGGCCGCGAATGGCGGCCTGAGCTGATGGCTTGTCTCGCGGATGACAAGACCCCGGACGACAAGCTGTTCTGCCATTACGGCGTGGCGGATCTGCCGACCCGCGCGATGGTCTGGGGCGACAGCCATGCCACGGCGCTGATCCCGGTGTTCGATGACGGTGCCAAAGCTCACGGTGTCAGCGTGATTCTGGCCAGTTCTCCGGGTTGCATTCCGGTCGATGGGCTGGAGCATGACGGGGTTTGTGCACGCTTCAACAAGCGGGTCGAGCAGGGGCTGAAAACCCAGGCGATCAGCGATGTGGTGCTGGTCGCCCGCTGGAGCCTGTACCTGTACGGCGATGCCAAGGGTGATCTCGGGCATGTCTTGAGAACGCCAGACGGTCGTTACGATCGCGCCGAGGCCGAGCAACGTTTTGCCGAAGGCCTGCGCACTCGCGTCGCACAATTGCGGGCAGCCGGGCATCGCGTATGGCTGGTGAAAGAGGCGCCGTTGCAGGCATTCAGCCCGCCGTATCGACTGACGCGACTGGCGATGCTCGATCGTCCGGTGGATGACGTCGGCCTGGCCGTCGAGGCGCACCACAAGCGTCAGGTGTTCATCAGTCAGTTGTTCGCGCAGTTGGCGCAGAATGATCCGGCGGTGCGCGTGGTCGATCCGGCGCCGCGACTGTGTGATGAAAACGGCCTGTGCCACGCCGAGCTCGGCGGCTACTCGCTGTACACCGATGACAATCACCTGTCCGAAGTCGGTGCGCGGTTTGTGGCGCCGATCCTCGAGCCGCTGTTTATCGGCCTGCAGGCCCGGGAAAACCTTGGCAAAGCGCAGACGAATGCAGCCAAGTAAGCAGCGACAGGCTGCCACAGGGCTGCATAGCAGGTAGGATGTACGCCTATTTTGAGGGTGCCATCGTCAATGAAATTCAAGGATCTTCGGGATTTCGTGCAGCAGCTTGAGCAGCGCGGAGAGTTGAAACGCATCCAGATTCCCGTCTCGCCGGTGCTGGAAATGACCGAGGTGTGCGACCGTACGCTGCGGGCCAAGGGCCCGGCGCTGCTGTTCGAGAAACCCACCGGCTACGACATTCCGGTGCTTGGCAACCTGTTTGGCACCCCGGAGCGGGTGGCCATGGGCATGGGCGCCGAGTCGGTCAGCGAACTGCGCGAGATCGGCAAGCTGCTGGCCTTCCTCAAGGAGCCGGAGCCGCCGAAGGGCTTGAAGGACGCGTGGTCGAAACTGCCGATCTTCCGCAAGATCATCTCGATGGCGCCGAAAGTCGTCAAAGACGCGGTGTGCCAGGAAGTGGTCATCGAAGGCGACGACGTCGACCTGGCGATGCTGCCGGTGCAGACCTGCTGGCCCGGCGACGTCGGCCCGCTGATCACTTGGGGCCTGACCGTCACCAAAGGCCCGAACAAGGACCGCCAGAACCTCGGTATCTACCGTCAGCAAGTGATCGGCCGCAACAAGGTGATCATGCGCTGGCTCAGCCACCGTGGCGGTGCGCTGGACTTCCGCGAGTGGTGCGAGAAGCATCCGGGCCAGCCGTTCCCGGTCTCCGTGGCGCTGGGCGCCGACCCGGCGACCATCCTCGGCGCCGTGACGCCGGTGCCGGACAGTCTCTCCGAATACGCTTTCGCCGGCCTGTTGCGCGGTAACCGCACCGAGCTCGTCAAGTGCCGTGGCAACGACCTGCAAGTGCCGGCCACTGCCGAGATCATCCTCGAAGGGGTGATTCATCCGGGCGAAATGGCCGACGAAGGCCCGTACGGCGACCACACCGGTTACTACAACGAAGTCGACAGCTTCCCGGTGTTCACCGTCGAGCGCATTACCCACCGGATCAAGCCGATCTATCACAGCACCTACACCGGCCGTCCACCGGATGAGCCGGCGATCCTCGGCGTGGCGCTGAACGAAGTGTTCGTGCCGATCCTGCAGAAGCAGTTCCCGGAAATCACCGATTTCTACCTGCCGCCGGAAGGCTGCTCGTACCGCATGGCCGTGGTGACGATGAAGAAGTCGTATCCGGGGCATGCCAAGCGCGTGATGCTCGGTGTCTGGTCGTTTTTGCGACAGTTCATGTACACCAAGTTCGTTATCGTCACTGACGACGATATCAACGCCCGGGACTGGAACGACGTGATCTGGGCCATCACCACGCGCATGGACCCCAAGCGCGACACGGTGATGATCGACAACACGCCGATCGACTACCTCGACTTCGCCTCGCCGGTGTCCGGCCTGGGCTCGAAAATGGGCCTGGATGCCACCCACAAGTGGCCGGGCGAAACCACTCGCGAGTGGGGCCGCGTAATCGTCAAGGACGACGCCGTCACCCAGCGGATCGATGCCATCTGGAATCAGTTAGGAATAGATTGATGCGTGTTACCCTGCAGCCCTCCGGAGCGGTGCTTGAGATACGGCCCGGCGAGCGGATTCTCGATGGTGCGCGGCGCCTGGGCTATGAATGCCCGCAAAGCTGCCGCAACGGCAATTGCCACGTATGTGCGGCGCTGCTGGTGGAAGGCCGGGTCGAGCAGGCCGGCAAGGTGCACGACCACGGCGAGTTCTACACTTGCATAGCCGAGCCGCTGGAAGACTGCGTCCTGCTGTGGGATGGCGTGCTCGCGCTGGGAGAACTGCCGGTGCGCAGCCTGTCGTGTCAGGTCATCGAATGCCGGGATGTCGGTGGCGACACCTGGCGCGTGCGCCTGCGTGCGCCGGCCGGCAAGCCGCCGCGTTATCACGCCGGGCAGTACCTGATGATCGAGCGTGAAAACGGCGAGAAGTCGGCGTTCTCCATGGCCTCGGCGCCGCACGGCGGGCGCGATCTGGAAATCCACGTGCTGGCCCGCGAAGCCAGTGCACTGAGCCTGATCGAGCAGTTGCAACGCAACGCGATGGTGCGCGTCGAGCTGCCATTCGGTGACACTCACCTCGCCGAGTTGCCTGACGGGCCACTGGTGTTGATCGCCGCCGGCACCGGCATGGGCCAGATCCACAGCCTGATCGAACACTGCCGTGCCAACGGCTTCAAACACCCGGTGCATCTGTATTGGGGGGTACGCCGTCCGGAAGATTTCTACGAGATCGAACATTGGGACGAATGGTTGAAGCTGCCCAATCTGTTCCTGCACAAAGTCGTCAGCGACCAGTGCGGTTGGGAAGGGCGCTGCGGGATGTTGCACCAGGCCGTGTGTGAAGACTTCGCCGATCTGAAGTCCCTGCATGTATACGCCAGCGGCTCGCCGGCGATGGTCTACGGGACTCTGGATGCGCTGGTGGAAGCCGGGATGGATGCGCACCAGATGCGCGCCGATGTATTTGCGTATGCGCCGCGCTCTTGAGCCGAGCTCTTGCGTCCCGCGCCTGAGCCGCGCTTCTAGAAACGCACGCCGCTAGTCACCATCGCCGCATTGGCGCCGAGAAATACCAGCTCGGCGGCCAATGGGCCGTAGTGAGTCCCGACGGACGGAATGATCACCGGCGCAACGCCGTAGCGGTTCAAAGGAATCTTGTCCTTGTAATCACCGTGATAACCCTGCAACAGCCCACCCGTGAGTTTCAGATACAGCGGATATTCGCTGCTGTCATAGCGCTTGCCGACATAGGCGTAGTTCGAGCGCTGGCGGAACGAGTTGCGGAAAGTTGCCCCGCCAAATACCCAGCCGGAAGCCTGATTGCGTTCGATGCCGATCAAGTCCTGATGATTATTGTGTTCGGGGTCGGGCGAGTAATGTCGGGTGTAGACACTGGTCTGGGCATACCAGAAGCCTTTGCCTTGCGCATTGTCCTCGGCCAATGCATGGCCGGCCTGAGCCATCAGCAACGCGGCCAGAAGTCTTGGGATTTTCATAGTGCAGCCTCAGTTAAACGGGATGGCTTGCGCCAGAGGAAGGCCGTTATACGTAGGCGTTCAGCGACGGAGAAGAAAGAAAGTCCGACATTTTAGTAGGAAGATTCCTGCGCTTTCTTGAACCAATCCTGAACAAGCGAAGGCTTATGCATATTTCATTCGGGTATTTAAGATATTTCGGCAATGGTATTAGGCTATATAAAACCGCATAGCGTTGACTAATACACCCGATTTAGCGCTATCGAGCAGGTCATACATCCTTTAGCACTTTTCGTTTTAGATTTACTGCTATATGTTCTAACGAACGAATTGCGCTTACATCTTGTAATACTTGCGGGGCCGAACACTTCCGTCATGACAGCCATAGAATCTGCTTTTCTGAATCTGGCTTATCCTCCGCGGCTCGATCTGGGGCCGCAGCTCACTCACGAACAACTTCTCGCTTCCATGCAATCGACCATGGCGCGCCACAAGGGCGGGCCGGTTTGGCTGTTCGCCTACGGGTCGCTGATCTGGCGCCCGGAATGTACGGCGGTGGAGCGGGTGCGCGGGCGCGTCCATGGCTACCACCGCGGCCTGTATTTGTGGTCGCACGAGCATCGGGGGACGCCGGAAATGCCCGGGCTGGTATTTGGTCTGGATCGCGGCGGTTCATGCAGCGGCTTCGCCTATCGGCTGCCGGAAGAGAATCTCGACGCTGCGCTGTACGCGCTGTGGAAACGCGAGATGCCGTTCCCGTCCTATCGCCCGCACTGGCTCAACTGCCGGCTCGAAGATGGCAGTCAGGTGCAGGCGTTGGGATTTGTTCTGGAGCGACACCTGCCCAGCTATGCCGGCAACTTGCCGGATCACGTGCTGAGTCAGGTGTTCGAAAGCGCTTGCGGGCGTTACGGCACCACTCGCGATTATGTCGAGCAGACCGCCCACGCCCTGCGCAGCCACGCCATGCCGGATCGAAATCTGGAGGCGCGGCTCAAGCGCTGTCAGTCAAAAGCCGATCAGGCGACGGCTTCGCGGCTCTGACTGGCGACTTGCTTGTGCCACAGGGTCGGGGCCAGGAAGGCCATCGACAGCAGGCAAGCGCCCACCAGCAGGACAAAACCACCGTTCCAGCCGAAGTGGTCAACGGTGTAGCCCATCGCCGCACTCGCCGCGACCGAACCACCCAGGTAACCGAACAGACCGGTGAAGCCCGCAGCCGTGCCGGCGGCTTTCTTCGGTGCCAGTTCCAGCGCCTGCAGGCCGATCAGCATCACCGGGCCATAGATCAGGAAGCCGATCGAGAACAGCGCGATCATGTCCACCGTCGGGTTGCCGGCCGGGTTCAGCCAGTACACCAGCGTCGCCACGGTCACCAGCGCCATGAACACCATGCCGGTCAGGCCACGATTGCCACGGAAGATCTTGTCCGACATCCAGCCGCACAGCAGCGTGCCCGGAATGCCCGCCCACTCGTAGAAGAAATAGGCCCACGAGGTTTTATCCACGGTGAAACCTTTGGCTTCTTTCAGGTAGGTCGGCGCCCAATCCAGTACGCCGTAGCGCAGCAGGTAAACGAACACGTTGGCCATGGCGATGTACCAGAGCATTTTGTTGCGCAGCACGTATTTGACGAAAATTTCCTTGGCGCTGAATTCGTCTTCGTGGCTGGCGTCGTAGCCTTCCGGGTAATCGTTCTTGTACTTCTCGATCGGCGGCAGGCCGACAGATTGCGGGGTGTCACGCATGGTGATGAAGGCAAACACCGCCACGCCCAGCGCCACCGCTGCCGGAACGTAGAAGGCTGCGTGCCAGTCATTGAACAGGCCCATGCCGATCAGGAACAGCGGGCCGATCAGACCGCCACCGACGTTATGCGCCACGTTCCACACCGAAACCACGCCGCCACGTTCCTTCTGCGACCACCAGTGCACCATGGTGCGTCCGCTCGGCGGCCAGCCCATGCCCTGGGCCCAGCCGTTGATGAACAGCAGGATGAACATCATGGTCACGCTGGAAGTCGCCCACGGCGCGAAACCGAAAATGAACATCACCCCGGCCGACACCAGCAGGCCGAATGGCAGGAAGTAGCGCGGGTTGGAACGGTCGGACACCAGGCCCATCAGGAACTTCGACAGACCGTAGGCAATGGCGATGGCCGACATCGCCAGACCCAGATCGCCACGGCTGTAGCCTTCGTCGATCAGGTACGGCATGGCCAGCGAGAAGTTTTTGCGCAGCAGGTAGTAACCCGCGTAGCCAAAGAAGATACCGGCGAAGATCTGCCAGCGCAGGCGTCGGTAAGTACTGTCTATTTTTTCTTCAGGCAATGGAGCCTGATGTGCGGCAGGACGAAAGAAAGCAAACATTCAAGAGCTCCAGATTTCTTGTTTTGACTGCGGATGCGAATGTTACAGTTTCGTTACCGAAAATAGCACCGGTTCGCATCGGCAAAACAGCGGAAAATGTTGGAAGTCGCACGTTCTTTTACGAACCTGTCGCTCAGCTGTAAGAACAGGGCGTTTTCACCACTTATCTACATGGAGTGACTTAGACTCGCGGCCCGTTCAGCCGATTGATCAGCCGAGATAAGCAATGTCACTGAAGGTTCGCATGTTGGTGCCGAGATTTTTGGTGGCAGCGGGACTTGCCGTCGTGTTGCTGGCATTGATCGTCACCGATCATCCTTCTCATTCCGGCCTGGGCAACGCCACGGTGCTGATCATTCGGCATGCGGAAAAACCGGATACAGGATCGGTGCTCAATGCCCGAGGCGAGCAACGCGCCGCCGCCTACGTCGACTATTTCAATCCGCTGAAACTCGACGGCCAGACGTTCACCCCCCAGCGTTTGATCGCTGCCGGCGATACCCCGGAAAGTTCGCGCTCACGCCTGACCCTGACCCCGTTGGCCCAGCGCTTGAACCTTGCGATCGAGCAGCCCTACGTCAACGGCGATCTGCATCAACTGGTCAAACTGTTGCGCAAGAGCAATCAGGCGCAGACGGTGCTAATCGCCTGGCACCACGGCCATATCAATAAACTGATCAAAGCCTTCGGCGGTGACCCCACAGCGCTGATGGGCCAGGAAAAATGGCCGGATGATGTCTTCGACTGGCTGATCGTCCTGCGCTTCGATGACAAGGGCCGGCTGATTCCGTCGCGCAGTCTGAAGGTGCAGGAGCACTTGTTGTCGGGCGACTCTGCCGGGCCGAACGGCGGCTAAACGTCCGTCAGAAAATTTACCTGCCGTCATTTGCCCAGCGGTTTCGTCGGATTTCCCATCGGGATCAGGAAATGTCCTGCATTCAATAGCGAAGCTGCGCCATTCAGTTAAAAGACAGTGCTCCGTAAACTTTCTGTTGTTGCCGGACAGGCATCTCAATAGGGAAGGGGCGCGATCATGCGGTGGTTTTTTGCAGGGCTTTTATTGACGATCTTCAGTCTTGCACTGGCGGCAGAAGGGTTACTCATACCTGAAAACAACCCGCAGCCGATTTACCCGAAGAGGTTGTCCAGGGCAGGGGTCGAAGGCGAGGTCAGGGTCAGCTTTATCGTCAAGGCGGATGGCTCGGTCAGCGCAATCGACATCGTGCAAAGTGATCACCCCGATCTGGCTGAGGCGGTCAAAGACGCCATAACACAGTGGCGCTTCAGGCCCTGGACGGTTGAAGACGGTCGGCCTGCGGAACAGCCCATCGTGGCGCCGATGCTCTTTCGATTGGCGAGGGATCAGCCGATCGACATCAACCAGTGGCTGAAGTCAGTAAAGTGTCGCGTCATCAATGACGGTTTCAGGAACATGCCTGAGCACGCCTGGGTCGACGCAGAAGTGTTTAATTACACCCGTGCTTACGTTTCCAACGTGATTCTCAAGAGTCAGTTGGCCGATGAACAACGTCTGGCAATCATCGCCAAGATGAACCGGCGCGTACCGATGATCGTCAGAGGCTGCCGGGAAGCTCCTATGCGTAGCTACATGAGTTTTCTGCCGGGAGAGGTTCGCGAGTTGCTTTGATAGCCAGCGACGCTGTGTTGCTGCCTGGCGCGAATCAGGCCGGCTCCGAGAGGTCACCGGCCAGAAAACACTCAGCGCACCTGCACCACCACCTTGCCCACCGCCTTGCGCTGCCCCAGATCGTTGATCGCCTGCGCCGCGTTGCTCAGCGGATACACCTGCGACACCAGCGGCTTCAACTTGCCCTCGGCGAACCAGCCGAACAACTGCTGGAAGTTCGCCGCGTTGTCCTGCGGCTGACGCTGGGCGAAGGAGCCCCAGAACACGCCGAGTACCGCGGCGCCCTTGAGCAGCGCGAGGTTGACCGGCAGCTCGGGGATGCGTCCGCTGGCGAAGCCGACCACCAGCAGGCGGCCGTTCCAGGCGATGGCGCGGATGGCCTGGTCAAACAGGTCGCCGCCGACCGGGTCGTAGATCACGTCGGCGCCCTGGCCGTCGGTGAGGCGTTTGATTTCGTCCTTGAGGCTGGTTTCGCTGTAGTTGATCAGTTCATCGGCACCGGCGGCCTTGGCCACGGCGAGTTTTTCCGCGCTGCTGGCGGCGGCAATGACCCGGGCACCCATGGCTTTGCCGATTTCCACCGCCGCCAGGCCGACGCCACCGGAGGCGCCGAGCACCAGCAGGGTCTCGCCCGGTTGCAGGTTGGCCCGTTGTTTGAGGGCGTGCATCGAGGTGCCGTAGGTCATGCTGAACGCGGCGGCGGTGTTGAAATCCATCGACGGCGGGATCGGCAGCACGTTGTAACCCGGCACCGCGACCTGTTCGGCGAAGCTGCCCCAGCCGGTCAGGGCCATGACCCGGTCGCCGACTTTCAGGTGGCTGACTTTCTCACCGACGGCGCTGACCACGCCGGCCGCTTCGCCCCCCGGCGAAAACGGGAAGGGCGGCTTGAACTGATACTTGCCCTCGATGATCAGCGTGTCCGGGAAGTTGACCCCGGCGGCGTGCACCTCCAGCAGGATTTCGTTCTTCTTCGCGACAGGACTGGCGACGTCTTCCAGCACCAGCGATTCGGCAGGGCCGAAGGCTTTGCACAGCACGGCTTTCATCAGGGCTATTCCTTTGGGAGTGATGGCCGATAAGTGTAGGTGTGTCAGTCAACGGGTCAACGAGCATGCCCGGCCCTGATAGTCAGCCATAAGCTTGTGCTTGCGCGGCGGGTCGTTATGCTAGGCCGCAAACCGGATAAGGAGCGAATTGTGAAAGCGTGGATCATGTTGTTGCTGGCCCTGTCTCTGCCTGTGGCAGCGCTGGCCGAAGAAGCCAAAGAAGGCGAGGCGCCGAAGGTCAACTACATCACCCTGAGCCCGCCGTTCGTGGGTAACTACGGGCTGGACGGCACGCCCAAGCTGAAGGTCTACAAGGCCGACGTGGCGCTGCGTGTGACCGGCGAAGAGGCGACCAAACTGGTCAAGGCCAACGAGCCGCTGATTCGCAATCAACTGGTGGCGCTGTTCACTCAGCAGACCACCGAGGCGATGGGCAGCATCGAAGGCAAGGAAAAGCTGCGTCAGGAAGCCCTGAAGCAGACCCAGCAAGTGATGAATGACGAGACCGGCAAGCCGGTGGTTGAAGATCTGTTGTTCAACAACCTGATCATTCAGTAACCACGCTGGCCACTGTTCAGGACGCCAGGCTTTTGCGAAAGCGCGCCAAGGCGATAACGAAGAACAGCAGGCCGATGGCCGTCAGCGCCAGCAAGTCCGGCCAGACCACGCTCAGCCCGGCATCGCGAAACAGAATCGCGGCGCTGAGGCTGACAAAGTGTGTGGACGGCGAGCCCTGCATGACCCATTGCAGCCACTGCGGCATGCTGTCCAATGGCGTGCTGCCGCCGGACAGCAGCAACATCGGGATGATCACCGGAATCGCCAGCAGGCCGAACTGCGGCGTCGAACGCGCCAGCGTCGCCAGAAAGATGCCCAGCGCGGTACTGGCAAACAGATAAACCGCAGTCACCAGCAAAAACAGGCTCATCGAGCCGGCCAACGGCACATCCAGCAGGCCTTTGACCACCACCTCCAGCGACAGCCAGGTGCACAACACCACCACCAGCAGGTTGCTCCAGATTTTCGCCAGCATGATTTCCAGGGCCGTCAGCGGCAGCACCAGCAAATGGTCGAGCGTGCCGTGTTCGCGTTCGCGCAGCAGCGCCGTGCCGGTGAGGATGATCGCCAGAATAGTGATGTTGTTGACGATCTGAATCACCGCCAGAAACCAGCCGCCCTCCAGATTGGTGTTGAACAGGGCGCGAGTAGTCAGTTGCACGGGTGCCTTGGCCGCTGCACCGCCCTGACCGGCATAGTCGAGCAATTCGCGCTGGAAGATCCGGCCGATGTAGCCGGCGCCCATGAACGCCTGGCTCATCGCTGTGGCATCGACGTTGACCTGAATCGCCGGTTGCCGCGCGGCGAGCAAGTCGGTTTGAAAGCCCGCCGGAATATTGATCACGAAGGTGTACTCACCGCTGTCCATGACCTGATCCAGTTGCGCATAAGGCAGCAGCACCGGCGTCTGGAATTCCGGCGGCTGCAGGGCCTGGGCCAATTGGCGTGAGAGGGCGCTGTGGTCTTCGTCGACGATGGCCACGCTGGCGTTGTGCACGCCGATCACCGAACCGGCGGCGGGCATGTAAATCGCCACGGTGAAGGCGTAGAACAGGAACAGCAGCAACACGCTGTCATGGCGCAGGCTGGTCAGTTCCTTGAGTCCCAGGCGCAGGATGTGCGCGAACTTGTGCATCAGGCCTCCTGCTTTTTCAGCATGATCAGGCTCAGCCCGGTGAACCCGACAAAGAACCCGAACAGCGCCAGGCACTGTGGCCACAGTTGACGCAAGTCCAGCGCTTTGGTGAACGTACCCACCGCGATGTCGAGGAAGTGCCCCGCCGGAAACAGCATGCCCATCACTGCTGCCGCACCTTCCAGCGACGAGCGCGGCACGATCAGCCCGGAGAACTGGATGGTCGGCAGGCTGGTGATGATCATGGTGCCGAGGATCGCGGCGATTTGCGTGCGGGTGAATGCCGAAATCAGCAGGCCCATGCTGGTGGTCGCCAACACATACAGCAGTCCGCCGAATGCCAGTGTCAGCAGGCTGCCCTTGAACGGCACGCCGAACAGCCAGCGATTCATCGCCACCAGCAGCGCCAGATTGACCAGACTGACCAGCAGGTACGGCGCCTGTTTGCCCAGCAGAAACTCCAGACGGGTCAGGGGCGTGGCGTAGAAATTGGTGATCGACCCCAGCTCCTTTTCGCGGACGATGCCCAGCGCCGTGAGCATCGCCGGAATGAACGCCAGAATCAGCGCCATGACCCCGGGGCCGATAGCGTTGACGCTAACCACGTCCTGGTTGTAACGAAAGCGGGTTTCCAGGCTGGCGGCCGCCGGGTGGGCCAGCGCCGGGCTGCTCTGCTCGGCTAGTTGTTGCAGATTGGCCAAGTGTACGGCTTCAACATAATTGCGGCTGGTTTCGGCGCGAAACGGCATGCCGCCATCCAGCCACGCCGCCACAGCGGGTTGGCGCCCGGCGTACAGATCGCGGCCGAATCCGGGGGGAATCTCCAGCGCCAGTTTGATTTCCGAGCGTTGCAGGCGCCGGTGCAGTTCCTGCGGGTCATGAATGGCCGGCTGTTCGTCGAAGTACCGGGAGCCGCGAAACGCCTCCAGATAAGCTCGGCTCTGCGGCGTCTGATCCTGGTCGTACACGGCGAACGCGAGGTTTTCCACGTCCAGCGAGATGCCGTAACCGAAGATCACCATCATGAAAATCGCCCCGGCCAAGGCGAACGCCATGCGCACTTTGTCGCGCAACAGCTCCTTGCCTTCGCGACTGGCCACGGCCAACAGGCGACCGAGGCTGAAACCGTGACGGGGCAGCGGTGTTGTCGCTGCGCTCGGCGGCGCCATTTGCGGTTCGGCCACAGGCGCTGATGGCTGAGCGCCCTGAGCCTGTTCCAGGCAAGTGACGAAGGCCGCTTCCAGCGTCTCTCCGGCAAACTGGCGTTGCAGCGCCGCCGGGGTGTCGCAGGCGAGAACTTTGCCCGCGTGCATCAGCGAGATGCGGTCGCAGCGCTGCGCTTCGTTCATGAAGTGCGTGGAGAGGAAGATCGTCACGCCTTGCTCGCGGGACAACTCGATCAACAGTCGCCAGAAATCATCACGGGCTGCCGGATCGACGCCGGAAGTCGGCTCGTCGAGAATCAGTACCTCCGGGCGGTGCAGCACCGCCACCGCCAGTGACAGACGCTGGCGCAGCCCCAATGGCAATGCTCCGGATGGCTGGTCGGCGACCGCGAGCAGATTGAAGCGCTCGATCAATGCTTCGATGCGTTGTGCGCTCTCGGTTTTGGGCAGGTCGAACAGCCGCGCGTGCAGTTCGAGGTTCTGCCGCACACTGAGTTCGCCATACAGCGAAAAACTCTGCGACATGAAGCCGACCCGCTTGCGCGTGGCCAGATCCTTGGCGTTCACCGGGTTGCCGAGCAGCGTCGCACTGCCTTCGCTGGCCGGCATCAACCCGGTCAGGACTTTCATGGTGGTGGTCTTGCCGCAACCGTTGGAGCCAAGAAAGCCGAAAATCTCGCCACGCCCAATGGCAAAACTGACGTGATCCACAGCGGTGAAATCGCCGAAGCGCAGCGTCAGGTCGTGGGCTTCGATGGCGATGTCGCTGCTGTTGCCGGTGCGCGGTGGAATCACCAGCGGCTGAGCGTCATGCTGGCTGTCACCCTGAAAATGGGTGAAGGCGTCATCGAGTTTGCCGCTGGGGGTGACGTTCGCCAGCTCGCGGCTCAGGCCGGTGGCGATCAACTTGCCGGCATCGAGCATCAGGCAATGCTCGAACTGCTCGGCTTCTTCCATATAGGCCGTGGCGACCAGCAGCGTCAGTTGCGGGCGCTGGCGTCGCACATCGTCGACCAACTCCCAGAAGCGCCGGCGCGAGAGTGGGTCGACGCCGGTGGTCGGCTCATCGAGGATCAGCAGATCCGGTTCATGGATCAGCGCGCAGCACAGCCCGAGTTTCTGCTTCATGCCGCCGGACAACTTGCCGGCGGGGCGCTCGGCGAACTTCAGCAGATCCGTGGCGAGCAACAGGCTGTGCATGCGCTGCTCGCTTTCAGCCTTGGACAGGCCGAACAGCGTCGAGAAGAACTGGATGTTCTCGCGGATCGACAGCTCCGGGTACAAGTTGCCGCCCAGCCCCTGCGGCATGAAGGCGATGCGCGCATAGAGTGTGTCGCGATGCTGGCGATCCTCGATCGCGCCACCGAGCACGTCCAGCTGCCCTTGCTGCAAGGTCTTCACGCCGGCAATCAACCCCAGCAGACTGGATTTGCCGGCGCCATCGGGGCCGATCAGTCCGCAGCGGGTGCCGGCGGGCAGGCTGAAGGCGATGTCGCTCAGCGCTTGCTGTTTGCCGTAGCGCTGCGCGATACCGTTCGCTTGAACCGCGAGGCCGCTCATTGCAGATTGGCCGGCCATTCGACGGGCGCGATCCGCACGTAGCCGGCCCCGGGCATGCCGGGTTTGGCCTGCGGCACGGCGCTGGGCTGAACCAGGCGCAGCTTGACGCGGAACACCAGTTTTTGCCGCTCGTCGCGGGTCTCGACCTCTTTGGGAGTGAACTGCGATTTGGCTGCGACGAAGCTGATTTTTGCCGGCAGCGGTTTATCGGGCAAGGCATCGAGCAGCACGCGAGCGTCATCGCCCACCGCCAGGCGCCCAGCCACCGCGGCTGACAGATAGAGGTTCATGTACTGGTCGTTGGGATCGATCAGCAGCAAGACCCGGCCCCCGGCCCCCAGCACTTCGCCGGGCTCGGCCATGCGCAGCTGGATCACGCCATCAATCGGCGCGCGCAGACTGCTGTCGTCAATTTCACTGGTCAACTGTGCGACTTGAGCCTGTGCCGCGCCAATCGCCGCACTGACAGCAGACACCTGGGCCCGGGCGGCGACAACGGCGGCATTACCGGTGCCGATGCGTGACTGCAGCTGATCGATGATCTGCGCGCTGACATAACCGTGCTTGAACAGTGATTGCGAACGCCCGAGCTCTTGCTGGGCCAGCAGCAGTTCACTCTGGCGCAATTGCACGTTGGCCTGAGCGGCGTTGAGATTCTCCCGGGCGCGCAACACTTCGGCTTCGGCCTGATTGCGCTGGGCTTCGAGGGTGCGGGTGTCCATACGCGCCAGCAGTTGGCCCTTGCTGACCTTGTCGCCTTCGTCGACCAGTACTTCGGCGAGGCGCCCGGGAGTCTTGCTGGCGATCTGCACTTCGGTGGCTTCCAGCCGCCCGTTGCCCATCGACAGTCCTTCGACCAGGCGGCTGCTGATGGACATCCAGTAACCGAGGCCGCCAGCGACGGCGAGTAATACCAGGAGCGAACCGGCGTATAGAAGTGAAGAACGGCTGTGCGTCGACATGGGGGCATCCTGCGGCAGTGGCTTGCAGTCTGACTGTTCAAGCGTTCCATTCGCTTGATGTCAGTCAAATGAGCGCCAAGCCTAGCCCCTTTTGCCGGTAAAAACCGTGACTGGCGAGTTCTTAGCGCAAACCGAGTACGGCGGCCCACTGTTCGGCCGTAACCGGCATGACCGACAGGCGACTGCCTTTCTGCACCAGCGGCATTTCGGCCAGCGCAGTCTGCTGTTTCAGGTAATCGAGCTTCAGCACCCGGGCAAACGTCTCGACATGCGCAACATCAATCGCACTCCAGGCGTTTTTATCGGGTGTGGCCTTCGGGTCGAAGTAATGGCTCTCGGGTTCCAGTGCGGTGGGATCCGGGTACGCCGCCTCGATTATTTTGCCGATTCCGGCGATACCCGGCTCCGGGCAACTGGAGTGGTAGAAAAAGAACTCATCGCCCACCGCCATCGCCCGCAGGAAATTGCGCGCCTGATAGTTGCGAACCCCGTCCCAGCGCGCTTTGCCGAGTTTCTCCAGATCTTTGATCGAGAGTTCGTCGGGCTCGGATTTCATCAGCCAATAGGCCATGTCTTTTGCTCCTCAAGCGGTGATTGGGCAGGTTGTCGGGCAATTTTATGACAAACCGACGGTCGGTTGACGTCAGCGTTTGCGCCCGGGTTCACGTTGTCGCAAAATGCCGGCCTTTAAAGCTTGACGCTGCTGCACGGCCTACGAACGGAAACCGCTGCTGTCATCGTGATGATGTGCCTTGAGGGGGGCAATCGATGAAACGCAAACCGGATTTGCTATGGACTTTGGTTATTTTGTTCGGCCTTGGTGTCGTGACCACCGGTTACGCGCAAAGTCTGTGGACGAGCAAGGCCGATGCTCCGGTTGAAGTCGCGCAACAGGTCCAACAGTCGACCGCCTTCAAACGCTGAAACTGCCTTCCCGACGCCGCTGATCTGCGCGGCGTCTATCCCGCGAAATACCACGCTTTATCGGTGACCGTGCCCTGCAACGGTACATCCCAGCTGGCCTGCGCCAGGCGTTCGACCTTCTGACATTCATGGGCCAGGCCCAGCAACGTCGGCTTGCGCCAGTTCTTGCGCCGGGCCAGGTACGCCAGACTGCGGTCGTAGAATCCGCCGCCCATCCCCAGACGTCCGCCAACATCGTCAAACCCCACCAGTGGCAACAGCACCAGATCCAGGGTCCAGATCTTGCGCTGATGGGCCAGATTGGCTCGTGGTTCGAGAATGCGGAAGCGGTTGGGCTTGAGCTTGTCGCCGGGGCGAATTCGCTGGAACACCATTTTGGTTCGCGGCCAGGCGCTTAGCACCGGCAGATACGTGGCTTTGCCGCGACGCTGGGCTTCACGCAGCAGCAGGCGCGGGTCGATTTCACCGTCGGTGGGCAGATACAGAGAGATGTGTTTGGCCCGGCGAAAGTGCGGGTCTTGCGCCAGTTGGCGGAACAGGCCTTTGGCGGCCTGCCGCTGTTCACCGGGAGTCAGTGAACGACGCGCCTTGCGCAGCAGGCGGCGGAGTTGCGGGCGGGGCAGCAGCGCAGGTTCGGTCATGGTTCGGCTTCGGCAGGTGAGGGCGAAAACGCACGCATAAAAAATCCGATGCCGGCAAAAACCGGCATCGGATTCGAATCAGGCTCCCCGGATGAACCGCTGTCAACTTAGCCCTTGAACCCGAAAGTTCAAGGTGGAAGATGCAGTAGACTTTAAGGCTTTCCGTCTGGCGGACATGCACACCAGCCCAACGTGCAACTTCCAGGGTAGTGCGAATCGGCTCAGGGACATCGTCAACTGGCAAGCACCCCAGGGAGTGCGGCGAGTATACCTCAAGCGGCCTGGCGAATCAGCCCTTGCTGATGTCCGGATCGTCGGCCAGCACCAGATCGACACGATCGAGCAAGTCGCGCACCTGTTCACGGGTCGAGCCGCTGGCCTGGATGTCCGGGCGCTCTTCTTTGTGCAAGAGGTCGTGGGTGATGTTCAGCGCAGCCATCACCGCAATACGGTCGGCGCCGATGACTTTGCCGCTGCTGCGGATCTCGCGCATCTTGCCGTCCAGGTAGCGGGCGGCGCTGACCAGATTGCTGCGTTCTTCCTGGGGGCAGATGATCGAATATTCTTTGTCGAGGATCTGCACGGTAACGCTATTGCTTGAACTCATGAGTCTTGCTCCAGGGCCTTGAGGCGCGAAATCATCGATTCGACCTTACGCCGGGCGATTTCGTTTTTTTCAATGAGGTGAGCGCGTTCCTCGCGCCAGGTCTTTTCCTGAGCTAGTAAGAGTGCGTTTTGACTCTTTAGTTGCTCGACTCGGGTAATCAGCTTTTCGAGTCTGGCCATCAGCGCTTGCAGGTCGGTGTCTTCCATTGTGTCCACTGAATTCATCTGATGGGCGGCAGGCGCCTGGCTGGCGGACAGCCTTTAATAGTCTTGGCGAGTCTGTCGATGTAGGATACAAGGCCTTCATTCTAGACATAGCGCCGTCTGGCGCCTAGCTGCCCATGACCATTGCGAATTCCCCGTACCAAGCCTTTGCCACCCTGCTGACTTCCAGCGGCCACAACGTCTCGCCTGCCGAACTGCACGGCCTGCTGCTCGGCCGCAGCTGCGCCGGTGCCGGCTTCGATAACGAAGGCTGGCTGATCGACGCCGCCGAACTGCTCGAAGGCGACATCCAGGACAACGTCCGCAACGCCCTGATTGGCCTGCAAGAAATGGTCAAGGGCGAGCTGACCGGTAGCGACGTCACCGTCGTTCTGCTGCTGCCGACCGATGACGCGCCCCTGGCCGACCGCGCCGCCGCACTGGGCCAATGGTGCCAGGGCTTCCTCAGCGGTTTCGGCCTGAACTGCCGCGACAGCAGCATGCTCAGCACCGAAGCCACCGAAGTGCTGCAGGATCTGGCGGCGATCTCCCAGGTGCAAGACGCTCTGGAAGAATCCGAAGACGGCGAAAGCGACTACATGGAAGTCATGGAGTACCTGCGCGTCGCGCCGCTGTTGCTGTTCTCGGAAACCAAGAAAGCCGACGTGCCGCCAGCCGCCAAGCCGTCGCTGCATTAATCGCGTGCCAGGGAAAGCCATCTGCCCATGACCCATATCCCCAAAGCGGAATACAGCCGTCGCCGCAAGGCCCTGATGGCGCAGATGGAACCCAACAGCATCGCGATCCTGCCCGCCGCCGCAGTCGCGATCCGCAACCGCGACGTCGAGCACGTCTACCGTCAGGACAGCGACTTCCAGTACCTCAGCGGTTTCCCCGAGCCGCAAGCCGTCATCGTCCTGATGCCCGGCCGCGAGCACGGCGAGTACGTGCTGTTCTGCCGCGAGCGCAATGCCGAACGCGAGTTATGGGACGGCCTGCGCGCCGGCCAGGAAGGCGCAATCCGTGATTACGGCGCTGACGACGCGTTCCCGATTACCGACATCGACGACATCCTCCCGGGCCTGATCGAAGGCCGCGACCGGGTGTATTCGGCGATGGGCAGCAACCCGGAGTTCGACCGCCATCTGATGGACTGGATCAACGTGATCCGCTCCAAGGCGCACCTCGGCGCCCAGCCACCGAACGAATTCGTTGCCCTGGATCATCTGCTGCACGACATGCGCCTGTATAAATCGGCGGCAGAAGTGAAGGTGATGCGCGAAGCCGCACGGATTTCCGCTCAGGCGCATATCCGCGCGATGCAGGCCAGCCGGCCGGGACTGTACGAATACAGCCTCGAAGCCGAACTCGATTACGAGTTCCGCAAGGGCGGGGCGAAGATGCCGGCCTACGGTTCGATCGTCGCTGCCGGGCGCAACAGTTGCATCCTGCATTACCAGCAGAATGACGCGCTGCTCAAGGACGGCGATCTGGTGTTGATCGACGCCGGTTGCGAGATCGACTGCTACGCCAGCGACATCACCCGCACCTGGCCGGTCAACGGCAAGTTTTCACCCGAGCAGAAAGCGATTTACGAACTGGTGCTGGCTTCGCAGGAAGCCGCGTTCGCTGAAATCGCCCCGAACAAAAACTGGAATCAGGCGCACGAAGCGACGGTGCGGGTGATTACCGCAGGCCTGGTCAAGCTCGGAATCCTGCAAGGCGAGGTCGATGAGTTGATCGCGACCGAAGCCTATAAAGCGTTTTACATGCACCGTGCCGGCCATTGGCTGGGCATGGATGTGCACGACGTCGGCGAATACAAGGTCGGCGGCGAATGGCGAGTGCTGGAGGTCGGCATGGCGCTGACCGTGGAACCGGGCATCTACATCGCCCCGGACAACCAGAACGTAGCGAAGAAATGGCGCGGCATTGGCGTGCGCATTGAGGATGACGTGGTAGTGACCAAGACCGGTTGTGAAATATTGACCAGCGGCGTACCGAAAACCGTCGCCGAAATCGAAGCGCTGATGGCGCAAGCACGGACACACGCGGCATGAGTCGAGTCAATCTGGCAATCATCGGTGGCGGCCTGGTCGGCGCCAGCCTGGCGTTGGCCTTGCAGGCCGGGGCCAAGGCCCGCGGCTGGAAAATCGTCCTGATCGAACCGTTCGCCCCCGGCGACAGCTGGCAGCCGAGCTACGACGCACGTTCGTCGGCGCTGTCCTTCGGTTCCCGGCAGATCTATCAACGGCTGGGCGTGTGGCAGGAGATTTCCCGCCGCGCCGAGCCGATCAAACAGATTCACGTGTCCGACCGTGGCCGCTTCTCCACCGCCCGTCTGTCGGCGATGGAAGAGGGCGTGCCGGCACTCGGCTACGTGGTGGAAAACGCCTGGCTCGGCCAGTGCCTGTGGCAGCACCTGGACAAAGACGTGATCAGTTGGCGCTGCCCGGCGGAAGTCACGCGCATGGAGCCGCTGCCTGACGGCTATCGCCTGACCCTCAATGATGAAACCACCGTCGAGTGCGATCTGGCGGTGCTCGCCGATGGTGGTCGCTCCGGTCTGCGCGAACAACTGGGCATCAACGTGCGCAAGCGTCCGTACAACCAGAGCGCGCTGATCGCCAACATCACCCCGAGCGAATCACACAACGGCATGGCCTTCGAGCGCTTCACCGACGAAGGGCCGATGGCCTTGCTGCCGCTGCCGGACAACCGTTGCGCACTGGTCTGGACCCGCCTAGGCATGGATGCGCAACGCCTGGCAGACCTCAGCGAGCGCGATTTCCTCAGCGAACTGCAAGGCGTGTTCGGCTACCGCCTCGGCACCTTGAAACAGGTCGGCGCGCGGCATCTGTATCCGTTGTCACTGGTCGAGGCCGAAGAGCAGGTGCGCTCGCATTTGGCCGTACTCGGCAATGCCGCGCACAGCCTGCACCCGATTGCCGGACAAGGTTTCAACCTGTCCCTGCGGGATGCTGATGCACTGGCTGCCGCACTGCTCGCCAGCGACAAACCGCTGGGCGACTTCGCCACCTTGCAGGCCTATCGCGAGCGGCAGCGTCTGGATCAGGAGCTCACCGTGGGCTTCTCCGATCAGGTCACCCGGCTGTTCGGCAGCACCCAGCCGCTGATCTCGCTGGGCCGCAACATCGGCCTGCTCGGTCTCGATCTGTTGCCACCGGCCAAGCGCTGGTTTGCTCGTCAGGCCATGGGGCTGGGGACGCGGCCGGATGCTTGAGCGGCGGGTCGGCACTTTCACTTTCAGCAGCGCGCCGCCAACTGGCGCGCTGGCTAAAACCCTTTACGGGCGGCGTATGCCGCCAGCGAGACAGGCTTAAAGCATGGAAATGCGCGCAGATCTGCTGATTGTCGGAGCCGGAATGGTCGGCAGCGCCCTCGCGTTGGCGTTGCAGGACAGCGGCCTGGAAGTGTTGCTGCTCGACGGCAGCCCGCTGAGCGTCAAACCGTTCGACGCCGCCGCGCCGTTCGAGCCGCGAGTGAGCGCCTTGTCGGCGGCCAGCCAGCGGATACTCGAACGCCTTGGCGTCTGGGACGGCATCGCCAAGCGCCGCAGCAGCCCGTACACCGACATGCACGTGTGGGACGGCAGCGGCACCGGGCAGATTCATTTCTCGGCGAGCAGTGTGCATGCCGAAGTGCTCGGCCATATCGTCGAAAACCGCGTGGTGCAGGATGCCTTGCTCGATCGTTTGCACGATTGCGATCTGGGCATGCTGGCCAACGCACGGCTGGAACAGATGCGCCGCTCCGGTGACGACTGGCTTCTGACTCTGGCCGATGGTCGGCAGTTGCGTGCGCCGCTGGTGATTGCGGCGGACGGCGCCAATTCGGCGGTACGCCGTCTGACCGGCGTCGCTACTCGCGAGTGGGATTACCTGCACCATGCCATCGTTACCAGCGTGCGCAGCAGCAAGCCGCACCGGATGACCGCGTGGCAGCGTTTCACCGATCACGGGCCGCTGGCGTTTCTGCCGCTGGAGCGTGACGGGCAGCAGGACTGGTGCTCGATCGTCTGGTCGACAACGCCAAGTGAAGCCGAACGCCTGATGGCGCTGGATGAAGCGGCATTCTGTCGTGAGCTGGAGCGAGCCTTTGAAGGTTGCCTGGGCGAAGTCGTCAGTGCTGATCCACGGCTGTGCGTGCCTTTGCGTCAACGCCACGCCAAACGCTACGTGGCCGAAGGCCTGGCACTGATCGGCGACGCCGCGCACACCATTCACCCGTTGGCCGGGCAGGGTGTGAACCTGGGTTTCCTCGATGCGGCGGTGCTGGCTGAAGTGCTGTTGCAAGCGGCGGAACGCGGCGAACGGCTGGCGGATGTGAAGGTGCTGAGCCGCTACGAGCGCCGGCGCATGCCGCACAACCTGGCATTGATGGCGGCGATGGAGGGCTTCGAGCGCTTGTTCCAGGCTGACCCGTTGCCGGTGCGCTGGTTGCGCAACGCCGGATTGAAACTGGTGGAGCAGATGCCGGAGGCCAAGGCGTTGTTTGTGCGTGAGGCGCTGGGGTTGACCGGGGATCTGCCGGTACTGGCCAAACCCTGAGATTTGTTTGAGGCTGATGGCCTCTTCGCGAGCAAGCCCGCTCCCACATTGGAATACATTTCAGGGGTGGGAGCGGGCTTGCTCGCGAAGGGGCCAGAACCGACGCCATGAATTTCAGCTTGTGCAACATCTGGTAACTCCTTGCCCAAGTGTTCGATTGAGCTGGTAAATGTGAGTCCTTATCATTTGGCCCACATTTTCCGACCGAGAGATCACTCCCATGTTGGCACCCAAGCGTCTCTTGACCGCACTGGCCCTGACCCTGATCGGCAGCACTGCCGCCCAGGCCGCCGACGAGGTGGTGGTCTACTCCTCGCGTATCGATGAGTTGATCAAACCGGTGTTCGACGCCTACACCGCGAAAACCGGGGTGAAGATCAAGTTCATCACCGACAAGGAAGCGCCGCTGATGCAGCGGATCAAGGCCGAGGGCGAAAACGCCACCGCCGACCTGCTGCTCACCGTGGATGCCGGCAACCTCTGGCAGGCCGAACAGATGGGCATCCTCCAGCCGTTCACCTCGAAGACCATCGACAGCAACATTCCCGCGCAATACCGCTCCTCCAGCCACGCCTGGACCGGCCTGAGCCTGCGCGCGCGGACCATCGCCTATTCCACCGAACGGGTGAAACCGGGCGAGTTGACCACCTACGAAGCGTTGGCCGACAAGAATTGGGAAGGGCGTCTGTGCCTGCGCACGGCGAAGAAGGTCTACAACCAGTCGCTGACCGCGACCATGATCGAAGTGCACGGCGCCGAGAAGACCGAGAAGATCCTCAAGGGCTGGGTCAACAACCTGTCCACCGATGTGTTCTCCGACGACGTTGCGGTGCTGGAAGCGATCAACGCCGGGCAGTGCGACGTCGGCATCGTCAACACCTACTACTACGGGCGCCTGCACAAGCAGAAGCCCGACCTGCCGGTGAAACTGTTCTGGCCGAATCAGGCCGATCGCGGCGTGCATGTAAACCTGTCCGGTATCGGCCTGACCCAACATGCACCGCACCCGGAAGCAGCCAAGGCGCTGGTCGAATGGATGACCACACCTGAAGCGCAGAAAATCTTCGCCGACGTCAACCAGGAGTTCCCGGCCAACCCGGCAGTGAAACCTTCGGAAGAAGTGGCGGCGTGGGGCAAGTTCGTCGCTGACACCTTGCCGGTGGAAGTGGCGGGCAAGCGTCAGGCGGAAGCGATCCGCATGATGGATCGGGCGGGTTGGAACTGAGTATTTGCCGGTCGCTGTGTTCGCTCAAGATCGCTGCCCTCACCCCAGCCCTCTCCCGGGGGGAGAGGGAGCCGATCTCCATGGCTTTCAAGACCGGAGCTCGGCTCGATGTATCAGGTCGGCGTAAATCGAAAGATCACCACGTTCAGTCCCCTCTCCCTCCGGGAGAGGGTTAGGGTGAGGGCAGCAATCTCGAGCTGAAACACCTGAATCAGAACCACCAACCACCCCTCAGAGTCCCAAAAGTGGCCCACCCCGCCCAACGCCGCTGGTACCCCATCGTCCTCGCCATTGCCGCGCTGGTGCTGTTGCCCCTGAGTGTCCTGCTGCTGTCGTGGCAGACCATCGATCAGCAGATCTGGTCGCACCTCTGGGAAACCCAGATGCCGCGCCTGCTCGGCAACACCCTGACGCTGGTGCTCGGCGTTGGCGTCGGTGTGACGCTGCTCGGTGTCAGTCTGGCGTGGCTCACCAGCCTCTGCGAATTCCCCGGACGGCGCTGGCTCGACTGGGCGCTGATGCTGCCGTTCGCCATCCCGGCCTACGTGCTGGCGTTCGTCTTCGTCGGCCTGCTGGACTTCGCCGGCCCGGTGCAGACCCTGCTGCGTGAGTGGTTCGGCAGCGGCTTGCGCCTGCCGCGCGTGCGCTCTACCGGCGGGGTGATTGTGGTACTGGTGCTGGTGTTTTATCCCTACGTCTACCTGCTGGCGCGCACCGCGTTTCTCGCGCAGGGCAAAGGCTTGATGGAGGCGGCGCGGGTACTCGGGCAATCGCCATGGCAGGCGTTCTGGCGGGTGGCGTTGCCGATGGCGCGTCCGGCGATTGGCGCCGGTGTGGCGCTGGCGCTGATGGAGACGCTGGCGGATTTCGGCGCGGTGTCGGTGTTCAACTTCGACACCTTCACCACCGCCATCTACAAGACCTGGTACGGCTTCTTCAGCCTGCCGAGCGCCGCACAACTGGCGAGCCTGTTGCTGCTGGTGGTGATGCTGGTGCTGTACGGAGAGCGGCGCGCCCGTGGCGCCAACCGGGCGAGCAACGAGCGCCCCAGGGTCAAGGCGTTGTATCAGCTGCGCGGGCTAAAGGCGTTCGCGGCGACCGGCTGGTGCACGTTGGTGTTTGCCTGCGCGTTCGTGATTCCGTTGCTGCAACTGCTCGTATGGTTCTGGCAGCGCGGGCGCTTCGATCTCGATGAGCGTTATGCCGGGCTGATCCTGCACACCCTGTATCTGGGCGGCATGGCGGCGTTGATCACCGTCAGCGTCGCGCTGTTGCTGGCGTTTGCCCGACGTCTGGCGCCGACCCGGGCAATCCGTTCCGGGGTCAGTCTGGCCAATCTTGGTTATGCGCTGCCGGGTTCGGTGCTGGCGGTGTCGATCATGCTGGCGTTCAGTTATCTCGACCGCGAACTGGTGATTCCGCTGTCGGGCTGGCTCGGCGGCGCCGGCAAGCCATTGCTGCTGGGCAGTCTGGCGGCGTTGCTGATGGCCTATCTGGTGCGCTTTATCGCGGTGGCCTACGGACCACTGGAAAACAGTCTGGCGCGTATACGGCCTTCATTGCCCGAAGCGGCACGTAGTCTGGGTGTCAGTGGGCCGCGACTGTTTTTCAAAGTGTATCTGCCGCTGTTGCTGCCCGGCACACTGAGCGCGGCGTTGCTGGTGTTCGTCGATGTGCTCAAGGAAATGCCCGCGACCCTGCTGATGCGCCCGTTTGGCTGGGACACGCTGGCGGTGCGGATCTTCGAAATGACCAGTGAAGGGGAGTGGGCGCGGGCATCGCTGCCGGCGCTGACCCTGGTGTTGGTCGGCCTGTTACCGGTCATCGGCCTGATCCGCCGCTCGGCGCACCGAAACACTTAGTCGTCAGTCCTGAATCATGCGGCTACAATGCGCGGCATTCGGTGCGGTTCGTCTGACAGACCCGTTCGCTGAAATCGGCTGAAAGCCTTCTATTTCGAGGCTTTCACCCCGTACAGCGGCTGTCCGCACCTTCGCCACGCCCGGAAGGAGAAACCCATGGGACAGCGTACGCCTCTGTATGACCTGCATCTCGCCCTCGGCGCGAAGATGGTCGATTTTGGCGGTTGGGACATGCCACTGCATTACGGCTCGCAGGTCGAGGAACACCACGAGGTGCGCCGCGATTGCGGGGTGTTCGATGTTTCCCATATGACCGTTATCGACATTGACGGCCCCCAGGCCAAGGCCTGGCTGCAGCATTTGCTGGCCAATGACGTCGAACGCCTGCATCGCCCCGGCCGCGCGCTCTACAGCACGATGCTCAACGAACGTGGCGGCATCGTCGACGACATGATCGTCTATCGCCTCGAAGACCGTTATCGTCTGGTGTTCAACGCCTCCACTCGCGACCAGGATCTGGCGTGGATGCAGGCGCAGGTCGCCGGTTACGACGTGCATCTGCACGAGCGTCAGGATCTGGCGATGCTCGCCATTCAAGGCCCGCAGGCCCGGCAGAAGATTGCCGAACTGGTGACCCAGTCCCGCGCCGCACTGATCCAGCACCTCAAACCGTTCGAAGCCGAAGTCGATGGCGACTGGTTCATCGCCCGCACCGGTTATACCGGTGAAGACGGCCTGGAAATCGCTTTGCCGGCCGAGCAGGCGCCGGGATTTTTCAACGATCTGGTCGGTGCCGGTATTTCGCCAATCGGCCTCGGCGCCCGCGACACGTTGCGGGTCGAAGCCGGGATGAACCTCTACGGCCAGGACATTCATCAGGATGTCTCGCCGCTGGCGTCCAATATGGCCTGGAGCATCGCTTGGGAACCGGCTTCGCGGCAGTTCATCGGTCGCTCGGCGCTGGAAGCGGAAAAAGCCGCCGGCGTTGCGCACAAACTGGTGGGTCTGGTGCTTGAGGAGCGCGGTGTTTTGCGCGCCCATCAAGTGGTTCGTATCGCCGATGTTGGCGAAGGAGAGATCACCAGTGGTAGTTTCTCTCCTACGCTAAGCAAATCGATTGCCCTGGCGCGTGTACCGATGGCTACCGCCGACCGCGCCGAAGTGGAAATCCGTGGCAAGTGGTATCCGGTACGAGTGGTCAAACCGACCTTCGTGCGCCATGGTAAAACCTTGATCTGACCTTTTCCGGCGGGCCTGACCGCTGACAATTTTCTTGAGGACACCGAGCATGAGCAATATCCCCGCCGAACTGCGTTTTGCCGAAAGTCATGAATGGGCACGCCTGGAAGCCGACGGCACCGTTACCGTGGGCATCAGCGATCACGCGCAGGAAGCGCTGGGCGATGTGGTGTTCGTTGAACTGGCCGAAGTCGGCAAGGTGTTTGCTGCCGGTGAGGCTGCCGGTGTTGTCGAGTCGGTGAAGGCCGCGTCCGACATCTACTCCCCGATCGGCGGTGAAGTGATCGCGGTCAACGAAACGCTGGCTGACTCGCCGGAAGAGCTGAACAACGATCCGTACGCCGCATGGATCTTCAAGCTCCAGCCAAGCGACAAGGCCGAGCTGGACAAGCTGCTGGACGCTGCTGCCTACAAGGCTGCCATCGGCGAATAAGCAGACTGTAATACTGCAAAAGCCCCGATCTCTCGGGGCTTTTTTGTAGGCGTTGATCAGGCGTCGCGCAATACCGCTTTCACTGCCGCCACCGAACGCTCGACGTCGTCCTTGGTCATGGTGGTGAACATCGGCAATGACACGATCAAGCGCCCAACGCGCTCGGCAACTGGCAACATGCCTTCCTTGAACCCGCGCTCGCGGTACAGGCTCAGCAAGTGGATCGGCGGGTAGTGATAGCCGATGCCGATGCCTTTGGCCTGCATCTGCTCCATGAACGTGGCGCGGGCCGGCAAGCCGTCCTTGCGCTCCGGCAGGACCAGTTGGAACAGGTGCCAGTTGCTCTGGGTGAAGTCCGCCGGTGGCAGTTGGGCGCCATAAGTCGCTTCAAAGTCATCGCCAAAACATTTGAAGTAGTGCCGGGCCAGTTCCTGACGATGGGCGGTCAGCGCCTCGATATGGGCGAACTGGCCGAGGCCGATGGTGGCGGCGACGTCGGTCATGTTGAACTTGCCGCCGAGCACGTCGACGTCCAGACCATCAAAGCCGTTGCGGGTCACGCCCTGCAAGCGGTACTTCTCCGCCAGCCGCGCCTCTTCCGGGGTGTTCAGCACCAGGCAGCCGCCCTCGGAGCAGGTGACGTTCTTGTTCGCCTGAAAGCTGAACGACACGAAATCGCCGGTGGCGCCGATGCGCTGGCCGTTCCAGCTCGAACCCAGGGCCTGAGCGGCGTCTTCGACAATGCGCAAGTTGTGTTTGCGGGCGATGGCGTACAAGCGTTCCATGTCCACCGGCAGGCCGGCGAGGTACACCGGAATCACTGCTTTGGTGCGTGGGGTGATCGCCGCTTCGAGCTTGTCCAGATCGATGTTGCGGGTCACCGGATCGATGTCGGCAAACACTGGTGTGGCGCCGACTTCGAGGATCACGTTGGCGGTGGCGACCCAGGAAATCGGCGTGGTGATCACTTCGTCACCCGGCCCGATGCCGGCGATGCGCAAGGCGATTTCCATGGTGCAGGTGCCGGAGTTGAAGGTGCGCACCGGGCGCCCGCCGAAGTATTCCGACAGTTGTGCTTCAAAGGCCTGGACCTTCGGCCCGCTGGTGATCCAGCCGGAGCGCAGCACATCGCCGACGGCGGCAATCGTGGCTTCATCAATGACAGGTTTGGAAAACGGCAGGAACGGCAGTTGGCTCATGAGGATTCGATCATCCGAAAGTTGGACGCCTGATGCAGGCGCTACAGCATGCCCCGGAACCCCCTCTGCCGCCAAGCCGTGCGCGTCGGGATCGGCTGCTATGCTGGTTTGACCGTGTTGCATTGACGCCGAGCGCCAGCCAAGAGAGAGCCCGTCATGTCCCAGTTGCCATCCTTGAGCCAGTTACGCGACCCCGAAGCCTTTCTGCGCCGCCATTTGGGCCCCGACGCCGCCGAACAACAGGCGATGCTCGACAGCCTCGGTCTGGGCAGCCGGGTCGAACTGATCGAGCAGACGGTGCCGCCGGGCATTCGCCTGAATCGGGCGCTGGACTTGCCGCCGGCCCTTGATGAGCAGGCGGCGCTGGCCAAGCTGCGCGGTTACGCCGAGCAGAATCAGGTCTGGACCAGCCTGATCGGCATGGGCTACCACGGCACGCTGACGCCGACCGTCATCCTGCGCAACGTGCTGGAAAATCCCGGCTGGTACACCGCGTACACCCCGTATCAACCGGAGATCGCCCAGGGCCGTCTCGAAGCGTTGTTGAATTTTCAGCAACTGACCATCGACCTCACCGGTCTTGAACTGGCCAACGCCTCTTTGCTCGACGAAGCCACCGCCGCTGCAGAAGCCATGGCGCTGGCCAAGCGTGTGGCGAAGTCGAAGAGCAATCTGTTTTTCGTCGATGAGAACTGTCATCCGCAAACCATCTCCGTGGTGCAAACCCGCGCCGAAGGTTTCGGCTTCGAGCTGATCATCGACGCTGTGGATAACCTCAACCAGCATCAGGTGTTCGGCGCGTTGCTGCAGTATTCCGACACTCACGGCGAGATCCGTGATCTGCGTCCGGTCATCGATCAGTTACACGCGCAGCAGGCGTTAGCGTGTGTCGCCACCGATCTGCTGAGCCTGTTGCTGCTGACACCGCCGGGTGAATTGGGCGCGGATGTCGTGTTCGGTTCGTCCCAGCGCTTTGGCGTACCGATGGGCTACGGTGGCCCGCATGCGGCGTTTTTTGCCAGTCGCGAGGAGTACAAACGGGCGATTCCGGGGCGGATCATCGGCGTGTCGAAAGACGCTCGTGGCAACGTCGCATTGCGCATGGCCCTGCAAACCCGTGAGCAGCATATTCGCCGCGAGAAGGCCAACTCGAACATCTGCACCGCGCAGGTGCTGCTGGCCAACATCGCCAGTTGCTACGCGGTGTATCACGGGCCGCAAGGCTTGAAACGCATCGCCCAGCGCGTGCACCGCTTGACCTGCATCCTGGCGGCGGGCCTTGAGCGCCATGGTATTGCGCGGGTCAACGGACAGTTTTTCGACACCCTCACGCTGGAGGTTGGCGGCGCGCAGAGCGCGATCATCGATAGCGCCAAGGCTGCGCAGATCAACCTGCGGATTCTCGGCCGTGGCCGAGTCGGCTTGAGCCTCGACGAGACTTGCGATGAAAACACGGTGGCCAAACTGTTCGACGTGCTGCTCGGTGCCGATCATGGTTTGAACGTCGACGACATTGACGCAGAAGCACTGGTTTCCGGCATTCCCGACCACCTGCAGCGCAACACGCCGTACCTGCGCCACCCGGTGTTCAACGCGCATCACAGCGAAACCGAGATGCTGCGCTACCTCAAGCAACTGGAGAATAAGGATCTGGCGCTCAACCAGTCGATGATCCCACTGGGCTCCTGCACCATGAAACTCAACGCCACCAGCGAGATGATCCCGATCACCTGGCCGCAGTTCGCCAATCTGCACCCGTTCGCGCCACGGGAACAGGCGCTCGGTTACACCTTGATGATTGAAGAACTGGAGCGTTGGTTGTGCGCGATCACCGGGTTCGATGCGATCTGCATGCAGCCCAATTCCGGCGCTCAGGGCGAGTACGCCGGGCTGCTGGCGATTCGCAAATATCACGAGAGCCGGCAGCAGGGCGCACGGGACATTTGCCTGATTCCATCCTCGGCCCATGGCACCAACCCGGCCTCGGCGCAGATGGCCGGGATGCGCGTGGTGATCGTCGAGTGCGACGAGGCCGGCAACGTCGATCTGGACGACCTGAAAACCAAGGCGGCCGCGGCGGGGGACAAGTTGTCGTGCCTGATGGCGACCTATCCGTCGACCCATGGTGTGTACGAGGAGGGCATCAGCGAAATCTGCGAAGTTATCCACCAGCACGGCGGGCAGGTGTACATGGACGGCGCCAACCTAAATGCCCAGGTTGGGCTGGCGCGGCCGGCGGACATTGGCGCCGACGTGTCGCACATGAACCTGCACAAGACTTTCTGCATTCCCCACGGCGGTGGCGGGCCGGGCATGGGGCCGATCGGCATTCGCGCGCATCTGGCGCCGTTCGTTGCCAATCACCCGGTGGTACCGATTGACGGCCCGTTGCCACAGAACGGCGCGGTCAGCGCGGCGCCGTGGGGCAGTGCGAGCATTTTGCCGATCAGCTGGATGTACATCGCGATGATGGGGCCGCAACTGGCGGATGCCAGCGAAGTGGCGATCCTCGCGGCGAACTATCTGGCGCAGCATTTATCCGGCGCATTCCCGGTGCTCTACACCGGGCGCAACGGGCGGGTGGCCCATGAATGCATTCTTGATCTGCGGCCGTTGAAGGCGCAGACCGGGATCAGTGAAGAGGACGTCGCCAAGCGCCTGATGGACTATGGTTTCCATGCGCCGACCATGTCCTTCCCGGTGCCGGGGACGTTGATGGTCGAACCGACCGAGAGCGAATCCAAGGCCGAACTCGATCGTTTCATCGGCGCGATGCTGAGCATCCGCGCGGAAATCACCGAAGTGCAGAACGGCAACTGGCCGGCGGAAGACAACCCGCTCAAGCGCGCGCCGCATACCCTGGCGGATGTCACCGGAGTGTGGGAGCGGCCTTACAGCATCGAGCAGGGGATCACCCCGGATGCGCATACCAAGGCGCACAAGTATTGGCCGGCGGTGAATCGGGTGGATAACGTTTATGGGGATCGCAATCTGTTTTGTGCCTGCGTCCCGGTTGACGATTACCGCTGATCTTCAGGCAACACGCAGAGCCATAGTGGGAGCGGGTTTGCTCGCGAAGGCGTCGTGTCAGAAAAATGGATGCGTCTGACCCACCGCCTTCGCGAGCAAGCCCGCTCCCACAGGGGGTCGTGGTGAATTCGACATTACGGGCAAAAAAATGCCGCTCGATCGAGCGGCATTTTTGTTGGCGCCTGGCTTACTCGGAGGCCACTGCGTTCTTCGCCAGAATCGCATTCGCCAGTTCCATGTCCGTGGCCTGCAGGCCCGGATTGTCGGCGCGGACTTTCTGCATCGCTGCTTCCAGGTACGGCCCACGGATGCCGCCATCGCTGGCAACGAAGCTGCCGGCATCGTCCTGTGCGGCAACGATCAGCTTGTGATCCTTGAAGGTCAGGTAGGTCGAACCGGTGGTGGCGCCGGACGAAATGACGTTACGCCAAAAGCTGTCGGCCATCGCTGAACCAACGGGAAGGGACAGCAAGGCAATGGTGGCGACAGCAAGTTTGAGACGCATGATTGAGTGACTCCTGGGGGTTAACTACGGCGTTGGATAACGATTCGCCAATCCGGTTCCGTAGTGGCCTATTTCTGCTCACTCTGCGGCGTAACCCGCAGCACTTCTTCAAGGGTGGTCAGTCCCGCCGCGACCTTCTGCGCACCCGACAGGCGCAGGCTGCGCATGCCTTCCTTGAAGGCTTGCCGGCGGATGGCGGTGAGGTCGGTGTCCGGGGTGATGAGCGCTTTGAGGCTATCGCTCAACTGCATGATTTCGTAGACCCCGGCGCGTCCGCGATAACCGGTGTCGCGACACTCCAGGCAACCGATAGCGCGTTGCGCATTGCCCGGCAGCGGCGCCTGCCAGGGCCGGGTCAGGGTTTGCCAGTCTTCCTCTTCCAGCGTCAGCGGCGCCTTGCAGTGCGGGCACAGGGTGCGCACCAGACGCTGGGCCATGACCCCGAGCACCGTGGCTTTAATCAGATAGTGCGGCACGCCGAGTTCCAATAGCCGACTGATCGCGCTGGGGGCATCGTTGGTGTGCAGGGTCGACAGCACCAGGTGGCCGGTGAGTGCCGCCTGAATCGCCATTTCTGCGGTTTCCAGGTCACGGATCTCGCCGATCATGATGATGTCCGGGTCTTGCCGCATCAGCGCGCGCACGCCGGCGGCGAAGCTCAGGTCGATGTTGTGCTGCACCTGCATCTGGTTGAACGCCGGCTCGACCATTTCGATCGGGTCTTCGATGGTGCAGAGGTTGATCTCCGGCGTCGCCAGTTTTTTCAGTGTGGTGTACAGCGTGGTGGTCTTGCCCGAGCCGGTTGGTCCGGTGACCAGAATGATGCCGTTAGGCTGGCGGGTCATGTCCTGCCAGCGGCGCAGGTCGTCGGCGGAAAAGCCCAACTGATCGAAGTCCTTGAGCAGCACTTCCGGGTCGAAGATCCGCATGACCATTTTTTCGCCAAACGCGGTGGGCAGCGTTGAGAGCCGCAGCTCCACCTCGCCGCCGTCCGGGGTTTTGGTCTTGACCCGGCCGTCCTGGGGTTTGCGCTTCTCGGCGACGTTCATCCGCCCGAGGCTTTTCAGGCGACTGACGATCGCCATGGTCACCTGCGGCGGGAATTGATAGACGTTGTGCAGCACGCCGTCGATGCGGAAACGCACGGTGCCCTGTTCGCGGCGCGGTTCGATGTGGATATCGCTGGCGCGCTGCTGGAAGGCGTACTGGAACAGCCAGTCGACGATGTTGACGATGTGCGCGTCGTTGGCGTCCGGTTCCTGATCGCTGGCGCCGAGGTTGAGCAGTTGTTCGAAGTTGCCGAGGTTACCGCTCTGCGCGTCGGCAGTGCTGGCGCCGCTGACCGATTTGGCCAGGCGAAAGAACTCGACGCTGAAACGCTGGATATCCACCGGGTTGGCGACCACCCGTTTGATCGGCAGCTTCAGCACGTGGGTCAAGTCAGCCTCCCAACCGGTGACGTAGGGCTGGGCGCTGGCCACGACCACCGCATCGCGGTCGACCGCCACCGCGAGAATCTTGTGCCGTTGGGCAAAGGCGTAGGACATCAGCGGGGTGATGGCGGCTACGTTGATCTTCAACGGGTCGATGCGCATGTACGGCTGGCCGGCCTGCTGCGCCAGCCACAGGGTCAGGCTTTCCAGGTCCAGATGTTTGCCTGGACGGCTGAGGTCATCCAATTGCTGGCTGGCGATGAACTCCAGCGGATGTTGCTGGCCGTGGGTCGCATGGCGGCGGCGGGCGTTGAGCGCCTGCTCCGCCGAGTCCTGGCTGATAAAACCCTGGGCGACCAGTTCACGCAACACATCGTTGAGATCCAGCCAGCGGTCCTGAGTGGCGAGTTGAACGGACATGCGGGCTCCTTTTGAACGACTGTGCGCAAAGGATAGTCGTGGCCCCGCAGACTGTTGGGCCACTACCCGACAAAGCCGTTGCCGGATTTGTCAGCCGGACGCCTGGGCCGGCGCAGCCCACGCCGTGTCGGCGTCTTGCAGGTTCACCGAGCAGACACTGATCAGGTTACGAAGTTTTTCCGCAATCACCTGGGCGCGATGCCAGCTCAGACCATCAATGACGATATCGATCGACAGCAGATCGTCGAGCCGTTCGACGTGGACCTGCTGCGGCGTGAGGAATTGCAGCGCAAACAGATTCAGCACCCGCACCAACAGATCCGGCTCGGCTTCGGCGAGCAACTGATAACGCGCACAGCAGTGGGCATTGTTGACGTTCCACACATCGGCGCGGGGCGCGGGGGTATTCACGGCTTCGAGGTGAGGCATGTCCGGTCTCCAGAGTCAGTGGAGGAATTTTTACATTCGATGCCGGGCATTTCTTGTCTAAGATGAGCGAATTCGCGGATTGCTCGGCATGAGTAATTCGGAAAATTATCATTTTGAGGATTGATTATGCACAGCGAGCTGGACAGCTACGACCGGCGGATTCTCGCCTTGCTGCAAGAGGACGCGTCACTGTCCAGCGCGCAGATCGCCGAGCAGGTGGGGCTGTCGCAATCGCCGTGCTGGCGGCGGATTCAGCGGATGAAGGAGGAGGGGATCATTCGCGGTCAGGTGACCTTGCTTGATCGCAAGAAGATCGGCCTGAACACGCAGATCTTCGCCGAGATCAAACTCAACGCCCACGGGCGTTCGAACTTCACCGAATTCACCGAGGCGATTCGCGGTTTTCCGGAAGTGCTGGAGTGTTATGTGTTGATGGGCGCGGTGGACTTTCTGTTGCGCATTGTCGCGGCGGACATCGAGGCGTATGAGCGATTCTTCTTCGAAAAGCTGTCGCTGGTGCCAGGGATTCAGGAGGTGAACTCGATTGTGGCGCTGTCGGAGATCAAGTCGACGACCAGCCTCCCGGTCTAGCACGGATGGCCTCCGTGGCGAGGGGATTTATCCCCGATGGGTCGCGAAGCGGCCCCGCTTTAGTAGAAAGCAGGGACTGCTGCGCAGTCCATCGGGGATGAATCCCCTCACCACACAGTCATTACATACGCAGCAGCATTTTCCACGCACGATTCTGATAAACCGCAATCGCCTGCTGCTTGCGCGCATCGAGCAGTTCGTCAGTGATCGTCGGCTCGTTGGCCAGTTGCGCCAGTTTGTTCAGCTCGCCGTACAGGCGATCCATTTCCGCGATCTCCAGCACGTTACGGGCATGGTGCAGCCAGACCTGGATGCGTTCGATGCGCGGCAGTTGCTCGGCCAGATCTTCCGGCTGCTGCTGATAGCGCTGCAGTTGCAGGGACGTGGCTTCTTCGCCGAGCATGCGCGGCAGCCAGCTGTGCAGTTGCGCGGCGCCCTGGCGGTTGCCGCGGGTGTTGCGCTCGGCGGCCCAGGTGCGGGCCAGCAGCCAGCGCGAAACAGTCAGCGAGAACAGGCCCCAGCGTGGGTCTTCCAGTTCTTCGAGGAATTGCTCCGGCGCGGCCTTGCGTACGTCTTCGTCTTCGATGCCGACCTGCACCAGCGGGCGCCAGTCTTCCAGCAGTGCATCCAGCGCCACGCGCAGGTCGTGAGTGGCCGGACGCGGTGCAGCCTGGCCGAGGCTGCTGAGCAGGGCGCGCATTTCCGCGAGGTTCTCGACCCAGTCCTGCAGCAGGCGCCAGTGGCCGTTGAAGCGATATTGTTCGGCCAGACGCTGGCTGCTGCCGAGCAAGTGCCAGGCCAGCGCGGCGAAGGCGTCGTCGAGTTGGGTTTCCGGGGTCAGTTGCGGCGCGGGCAGGCTCAGCGAGTAGCTGTTGGCGTCGTACAGACGGTAGCCGCGTTCGGCCTTGCTGATGTCGCACGGCATCAGGGCCAGGGTTTCGGCCAGTTCGGCGGCCAGTTCCAGCAACGCGGCAGGCTCACCTTCGCGCAGTTCCAGTTCCAGCTCGCAGATTTCTTCTTTCTGTTTGCCGACCACCACGTGACCGAGGTCCAGCGCGGCTTCGATCACCACTTTGGCCTTGCCGCGACCCCAGGCGATTTCCGCACGCTCGCGGACGAAATCGGTGGTGAAGATCGGCTTCAGGGTTTTCTTGTCCAGCTCGGCCAGCGACTCGGGCCAGCATTCGCCATCGAGTTTCTTCACGTCGAGCTTGGCTTTGGGCAATTTCCAGTCGTACTCGTTACGCTCGGACAGACCGGCAACACTCTGACCACGGGTCTTGAGGGTCTGAATCACTTCGTCACCGTCCTTGCGCAGGCGCAGGGCGACTTTGGCCTGAGCCAGATCGCGCTCGGGGGTGTCGAAGTACTGGTTCATCAACTCACGGCGTTCCCAGCCATTTTTGTTGCGTTTTTTCAGTAGCGGGTGCTCGCGCAGGGCAGCGAGGGTTTCGCGGCTGACGCGGAGTTTGATTTCGGTTTCTTTCTGCATGGCCGGAAAATCCAGGATCGGGAGCGCAGCCGGGGGAATGTGTGGCTGCCAAGGCCGTGCAGTGTACAGGACTGATCCGTCCTACGCCCTGCGGCGGTTTATTCCGAGCGCCGGATGGCTCTATGATGGACTTCAAATCGGGAGTTGGAGTCAGCGATGCCTTTGCCATCCATGCAAGACCAGTTCGCTGCACTGATCGCCGCACCGTCGGTCAGTTGCACCCAACCGAGCCTGGATCAGTCCAACCGGGCGGTGATCGACTTGCTTGCCGGCTGGCTGGGGGATCTGGGCTTCAGCTGCGATATCCAGCAGGTCAGCCCCGGCAAATTCAACCTGCTCGCCAGTTTTGGCAGCGGGCCCGGCGGCCTGGTGCTGGCCGGGCACAGCGATACCGTGCCTTATGACGATGCGCTGTGGCAGACCGATCCGCTGAAACTCACCGAAGTCGATGGTCGCTGGGTCGGCCTGGGCAGTTGCGACATGAAGGGCTTTTTCGCGCTGATCATCGAGGCCGTGCAGCCGCTGCTCGACCAGCCGTTCAAGCAACCGCTGCTGATCCTCGCCACCTGTGATGAAGAGAGCTCGATGTCCGGTGCCCGGGCGCTGGCCGAGGCCGGCAAGCCGCTGGGCCGTGCAGCGGTAATCGGCGAACCGACCGGGCTCAAACCGATCCGCCTGCATAAAGGTGTGATGATGGAGCGCATCGACATCCTCGGGCAGAGCGGCCATTCGTCGGATCCTCGCCTGGGCCACAGCGCCCTCGAAGCGATGCACGATGCCATCGGCGAACTGCGCGGTTTGCGTCTGTTGTGGCAGCGTGAATTCAACAACCCGCAGTTCAGCGTGCCGCAACCGACCATGAACTTCGGCTGTATTCATGGCGGCGACAACCCGAATCGCATTTGCGGCCAGTGTTCACTGGAGTTCGACCTGCGTCCGCTGCCGGGCATGGACCCCAATGTCCTGCGTGCGGAAATCCTGCGCAAGCTCAATCCGGTGGCCGAGCGGCATCAGGTGAAGATCGATTACAAGCCGTTGTTCCCGGAAGTGCCGCCATTCGAGCAGGCCGCAGACACCGAATTGGTGCGCATCGCCGAAAAGCTCACCGGTCACAGTGCCGAAGCAGTAGCGTTCGGCACCGAAGCGCCTTATCTTCAGCGCCTTGGCTGCGAAACCATCGTGCTCGGCCCCGGCGACATCGCCTGCGCACACCAGCCCGGCGAATACCTTGAAATGTCACGTTTGCAGCCTACCGTGCATCTATTGCGGCAGTTGATTGAACATTATTGCCTGAACCCGGACAAACGATGATGTCCACCTGTGGGAGCGGGCTTGCTCGCGAAAGCGCTGTATCAGGTACATCGATGTCGACTGACTCACCGCTTTCGCGAGCAAGCCCGCTCCCACAGGGGGGACGGTGTTTTGTCAGACCAAACGCTGTAAATTGCCAGCACCCCAACCCGTATTCATGAGGAGAGCGCGCGTGTCGCCAAGCCTGTTCCGACGATAACCATCAGCCCGCTGTGCGTTTTCCGTTTCGCCCTTTTTTCGGCTGCTATTTATTACAGGCCCAGGTTCATGCCCGAATACGTCAATTGGCTTCGTCACGCGTCCCCTTACATCAATGCCCACCGCGACTGCACCTTCGTCGTCATGCTGCCCGGCGACGGCGTGGAGCATCCGAACTTCGGCAACATCGTCCACGACCTCGTGCTGTTGCACAGCCTCGGCGTGCGCTTGGTGCTGGTCCACGGTTCGCGCCCGCAGATTGAAACCCGCCTCGCTGCGCGCGGCCTGACCCCGCACTACCACCACGGCATGCGCATCACCGATGCGGCAACGCTGGAGTGCGTGATCGACGCGGTCGGTCAGCTGCGTATCGCTATCGAAGCGCGGCTGTCGATGGACATGGCCTCGTCGCCGATGCAGGGCTCGCGCTTGCGGGTGGCCAGCGGCAACCTTGTGACCGCGCGGCCGATCGGCGTGCTTGAAGGTGTCGACTATCACCACACCGGTGAAGTGCGCCGGGTCGATCGCAAAGGCATCAATCGTCTGCTCGACGAGCGTTCGATCGTGCTGCTTTCGCCGCTGGGCTACTCGCCGACCGGGGAAATCTTCAACCTCGCCTGCGAAGACGTCGCCACCCGCGCCGCCATCGACCTCGGTGCCGACAAGCTGCTGCTGTTCGGCGCCGACCTCGGTCTGATCGACGAGAACGGCAAACTGGTGCGCGAACTGCGTCCGCAACAGGTGCCTGCGCATCTGGCGCGTCTGGGCAATAACTATCAGGCGGAACTGCTGGATGCTGCTGCCGAGGCTTGCCGTGGCGGTGTCGCGCGCAGCCATATCGTCAGCTACGCCGAAGACGGCGCGCTGCTGACCGAACTGTTCACCCGCGACGGTGGCGGCACACTGGTCGCTCAGGAGCAATTCGAACTGGTGCGCGAGGCGGCGATTGAAGACGTCGGTGGTTTGCTCGATTTGATCAGCCCGCTGGAAGAGCAGGGGATTCTGGTGCGTCGTTCGCGCGAAGTGCTGGAGCGCGAGATCGAGCAGTTCAGCGTGGTCGAGCGTGAAGGCATGATCATCGCCTGTGCAGCGCTGTACCAGATTGCCGATTCGGACGCTGGTGAACTGGCGTGCCTGGCGGTGAATCCGGAGTACCGTCACGGTGGTCGCGGCGATGAGCTGCTGGAGCGCATCGAGACCCGTGCCCGGGCGCAAGGGTTGAAAACCCTGTTCGTCCTCACCACCCGCACGGCGCACTGGTTCCGCGAGCGCGGGTTCGAACCTAGCAGTGTCGAGCGTCTGCCGGCGGCGCGGGCGTCGCTGTACAACTATCAGCGCAACTCGAAGATCTTCGAAAAGACCCTCTGAAGATACCGAGGGATTCTTGTGGCGAGGGGATTCATCCCCGATGGGCCGCGCAGCGGCCCCCGCTTCACCAAAAGCAGGGGACTGCTGCGCAGTCCATTGGGGATGAATCCCCTCACCACCTATTCAATTGTTTTCAGTCACAAACTTCGCACTGACGTACGGCGAGTAGTCCGGCAGCACCGTCTCGACCTTGCCTTGTTCCTTCAAAAACTTCGCCGTCTCACCAATCGCCTTCGCCGTGCCGCCGTCCAGCAGTGCAGTTGATTGCTGCGCCTTGGCATCAGGGAACTCGGAACCGGCGAGCAATTCCGGCACGTCGGCGGCATTGGCACCCGTCAGTTTTGCGATTTTCTGCACCGGCGCCGAGTCCGCTGTCCAGCTGTCTTTATGGCTGGCGTAATCGGCAAACGCGTCTAGAGTGACCTTGGCAAATTTGGCTACCACCTCAGGATGTTTCTCGGCGTAGTCCTTGCGCGCGACCCAGACTTCGAACGTCGGTGCGCCCCATTGGCCGACTTGAGCGGCATCGGTCAGGGTCTTGCCGGTCTTGCGGATTTCACCCAGCGCCGGCGACCAGACGAACGCACCGTCGATGTCGCCACGCTTCCAGGCGGCGGCGATTTCCGCGGGTTGCAGGTTCACCACTTTGACTTTGCTGGTGTCCAGGCCCCAGTGCCTGAGAGCGCCGAGCAAGCTGTAGTGGGAGGTGGAGACGAAGGGCGTGGCGATGGTCTTGCCGACCAGATCCTGCGGGCTATTGATGCCGCTGCCATTACGCACCACCAAGGCCTCGGCGGCATTGATCTGCGCTGAAACAATGAAGGCGACGATCGGCAGATTGCGTGAAGCGGCCGCGGCCAGAGGGCTGGAGCCGAGGTTGCCGATCTGCACATCGCCGGAGGCAATGGCTGTCACAACTTCCGGGCCACTATTGAAGCGTCGCCAGTCGATCTTCTGGCCGATGGTTGTTTCGTAAGTGCCGTCGGCCTGGGGGACTTTGCTGGGGTCGATCCCGGTTTGATAACCGATGGTGAGGTTGGCAGCCTGCGCGGAAAAACAAATCAGCGTCGACACACAAACTGTAACAAATTGACTAGATAGTGCGCGTTTAGCCATCATGGCGTCGCCTTTTCGATAGGGTTTGACGAATTGGGGTTGCGCCAAAGCTAATCGATATAAAAAAAGGCTAACAAATACCATTTAGGAATGAGCTTAGTCGCCGATACGTTGTATCCGGGCGAAGATGGCTAGATAGTGGCCATATTCCCGAATGATATGAAAAAGAATGAATAAATTCTTTTTGGGTTTATCAGGAAATCTTTACTCTGCACGGACCAAATCACTGCGATTAGACCTTGGTCGTAGACACACAAGGTTACGATTGACTTGTCAGTCACGGTCTGGCGCTAATCGCGCATCTTAGGATCCAGGGCATCAGACCCCGGGCCAGGAACACAAGAATTAGAAACGAGAGGAGCTTTACATGAACAAGTCCACCTTGGCCCTGGCTGTGGCCGTAGGGGTTATGGCGCAGCAGGCAGGCGCCGCCGGTTTCATCGAAGACAGCAAGGCCACTCTGGGCTTGCGCAACTTCTACATCAACACTGACAACCGTGACTCCGGCACCAAAGCGGCTGGCGCGCAGAACAAGAACGAAGAATGGGGCCAAGGCTTCGATCTGCGTTTCATCTCCGGTTACACCCAAGGCACCGTAGGCTTCGGTATCGACGCCATCGGCCTGCTGGGCGTGCGCCTGGATTCGGGCGGCGGCACCAACGGTGCAACCTCGACTTCCTACGGTGGCACTGTGTTCCCGAGCAAGTCCAACGGCGAAGCTGTTGATAACTTCTCGAGCCTGGGCCTGACCGCCAAGGCCAAGATCTCCCAGACCGAACTGAAGCTGGGTACCCTGCAGCCGAAGAACCCGGTCATCGTGACAAACGACGGTCGTCTGCTGCCACAAACCTGGCAGGGTGGCCAGATCACTTCCGGCGAGATCAAGGACCTGACCCTGGTCGCTGGTCAGATCGAAGCAGTGAAAGGTCGTAACTCCAGCAACAACGAGAACCTGTCCGTTGGTGGTGCGAACGCTCGCGTTGCCAACAGCAACAAGTTCTACTACGCCGGTGGTGACTACAAAATCACCAAGGACCTGACTGCCCAGTACTACTACGGCAACCTGGAAGACTTCTACAAGCAACACTTTCTGGGTCTGGTTCACAACTGGGCAATCGGCCCGGGCGTGCTGAAGTCTGACTTCCGCTACTTCCACAGCAGCGACGACGGCGCCAATGGCAACACCGCAGCCTACTTCGGTAACGGTAACTACGTCGGCAACGTCAGCGGCAAAGGCCCGATCGACAACAATCTGTACAGCGGCCTGTTCCTGTACACCGTTGAAGGCCACACCTTCGGTGGCGGCTACCAGGTTTCCAACGGCAGCTCCGACTTCCCTTGGCTGAACCAGGGCGACGGTTCGTCGAACTACACCATCACCGACATGCAGATCCAGAAGTTCGGTCGTGCCGGCGAGAAAACCTGGCAAGCACGCTACTCGTATGACTTCGCCAAAGTCGGCCTGCCTGGCTTGACCGCCGGTTTGGTCTACCTGCGTGGCGATGATATCGACACCGTTGGCTCCAACCGTCGTGAGAACGGTACCGGTGCTTCCGAGTGGGAACGCGATCTGACCATCGGTTACGTTATTCCTGAAGGCCCGGCCAAGAACCTGGGCTTCATGTGGAAAAACGCTACCTGGCGCAACGACATCCCAGGTCAACGCGACCAGGACGAAAACCGCCTGATCGTCAGCTACTCGATCCCGCTGCTGTAACAGCGCGTTCAAGCTGTTGATGTAAAAAAAGCCCCGTCCGGCATCGCGCCGGACGGGGCTTTTGCATTTTCGGGTCAGGGCTCACCCCCGTAAGCCTGGCCCGAAATTCCCCTCTTTTGCAGCTACTCAAGGCCTTCTCGAACCTTGAGGGCGATGTTCGTCGCGATGCCGGTGAGCGTCCAGTGAACGATGTTTAATATTCCTTTAGATTCTAGATATCTATTTATTTATTCTTTTTCATGATGTCGAATCCCGAGCTACAGTTGAGTTCTCCAACAACTCATCAGGAGCAGCATCATGAGCCTCAGACTCGGCGACATCGCCCCCGACTTCGAACAGGATTCCAGCGCCGGCAAGATTCGTTTCCACGAGTGGCTGGGCGATAGCTGGGGCGTGCTGTTCTCCCACCCGGCCGACTTCACCCCGGTGTGCACCACCGAGCTGGGCTTCACCGCCAAGCTCAAGGATGAGTTCGCCAAGCGCGGCGTCAAAGCCATCGCGCTGTCGGTCGACCCGGTGGACTCGCACCACAGGTGGATCGAAGACATCAACGAAACCCAGAACACCATCGTCAATTTCCCGATCCTGGCCGATGCCGACCGCAAGGTGTCCGACCTCTACGACCTGATCCACCCCAACGCCAACGACACGCTGACCGTGCGTTCGCTGTTCGTGATCGATCCGAACAAGAAGATCCGCCTGACCATCACCTACCCGGCGAGCACCGGGCGCAACTTCCACGAGATCCTGCGGGTGATCGATTCGCTGCAGCTCACCGACAACTACAAGGTGGCGACTCCGGCCAACTGGCAGGACGGTGAGGAGGTGGTGATCGTGCCGTCGCTCAAGGATGAGGAAGAGATCAAGCGGCGCTTTCCCAAGGGTTATCGCGCGGTCAAGCCATACCTGCGCCTGACGCCGCAGCCGAACAAGTGAATCAGTGAGATTGGCGGTGTAGCCACCACCGTCATCGCGAGCAGGCTCACTCCTACATTTGAAATGCGTTCCCCTGTGGGAGCGGGCTTGCTCGCGAAGGCGTCAGTCCAAGCAACACAGAATTGAGAATCCAGAACCACAAAGCAGGGGATTTCAGGCCGTTTTCACGGCCTGTTTTTTTGCCCGGAACAAAGCAAATCGCATATCTCTTAAACGCATAACCAAATGAATAAATATGATTTATGGATATATAAATCAGCTGGTAAGGTCACTCCCATCGAAGCGAGATCGCAACCCGCGAATCGCCTGTAACGCTTAAGGAATTGTCTCAATGCTGGTCGTCTCACTCGGTGGCAGTCCTAGCCAGCGCTCCCGCTCAGGAGTGTTGCTTGAGCGCTCGCAACGCTGGTTGCAGGCGCAAGGGGTGGAAGTGGTGAGTTATCAGGTGCGGGACTTCCCGGCCGAAGATTTGCTCCACGCCCGCTTCGACAGCCCGAAGGTGCTCGACCTGCTGGCGCAGATTGAAAACGCTGACGGTCTGCTGATCGCCACGCCGGTGTACAAGGCGTCGTTTTCCGGGGCGCTGAAGACCGTACTCGATCTGCTGCCCGAACGCGCCTTGAACCACAAGATTGTTCTGCCGATGGCCACCGGCGGCAGCATCGCCCACATGCTGGTGGTCGATTACGCGCTCAAGCCTGTGCTGTCGGCATTGAAGGCCCAGGAAATGCTTCAAGGGATTTTTGCCGAGGACAGCCAGATCGCTTACGGCGAAGGCAGCGCCCAGGCGCAACTGGCGCCAGCGCTGGAACAGCGGCTGCATGAAGCGCTGGATCAGTTTGTCAGTGCCATGGCTCGCCGGCCGAAACCGCTGGAGCCGGGCCTGTTGAATGAACGTTTATTGAGTGCTCGCTGGAGCATTTGAGCCTTACCCGAATTTGCTCCACTCACCTTACTCAGCCGCTAACGGCCAAGCAGGTGCAGCCAAAACCCAACAGCAAAAAGGAGAGCGCTATGCGCACTGTATTTTTGCGTCGTGGTCTGGTCGCTCTGTTTGCTGCGGCTGTGTCCTTCGGCGCCATTACTCAAGCTCAAGCCGAGACATTGCGGATCGGTTACCAGAAGTACGGCACGCTGGTGCTGCTCAAGGCCAAAGGCACTCTGGAAAAGCGTCTGGCCGCACAAGGCGTGGCCGTGCAATGGACTGAATTCCCCGGCGGCCCGCAACTGCTCGAAGGCCTGAACGTCGGCTCGATCGACTTCGGCGTGACCGGTGAGACTCCGCCAGTGTTTGCCCAAGCAGCGGGCGCTGATCTGCTTTACGTCGCCTACGAACCGCCAGCGCCGAACAGCGAAGCGATCCTCGTACCGAAAGACTCGCCAATCAAATCGGTGGCGGATCTGAAGGGCAAGAAAGTCGCCCTGAACAAAGGCTCCAACGTGCACTACCTGCTGGTTCGCGCATTGGAAGATGCCGGCCTCAAATACTCCGATATCCAGACCGTGTTCCTGCCGCCGGCCGATGCTCGCGCCGCGTTCGAGCGTGGCAGCGTCGATGCCTGGGTAATCTGGGATCCGTACCAGGCAGCTGCCGAGAAACAACTGCAGGCGCACACCCTGCGTGACGGCAAAGGCATCGTCGACAACCATCAGTTCTATCTCGCGACCAAACCTTACGCGCAGAAAAATCCCGAGGTGATCAAGACCCTCGTCGAAGAAGTGCGCGCTGTCGGCGAGTGGTCCAAAGCCAACCCTGAAGACGTGACCCAGCAGGTCGCGCCGCTGCTCGGCCTGCCGGCGGACATCACCCTGACCTCGGTGAAACGCCAGGGCTACGGTGCGTTGTTCCTGACTCCGGAAGTGGTCGCCGCGCAACAGAAAATCGCCGACACCTTCTACCAGCTCAAGCTGATTCCCAAGCCGTTGAGCATCAAGGATGTGATCTGGACACCACCGGCCGCTGTGGCCGAAAGCTCGGTTAGCCAAACCCAGTAAATCGAATCCCCAAGGAGACCACTCCATGAGCCTCAACATCTTCTGGTTCCTGCCTACCCACGGCGACGGCCATTACCTTGGCACCGCCGAAGGCGCCCGCGCCGTTGACCACGGTTATCTGCAACAGGTCGCGCAAGCGGCGGATCGTCTGGGCTTTGGCGGCGTACTGATTCCCACCGGCCGCTCCTGCGAAGACTCGTGGCTGGTGGCCGCGTCGCTGATCCCGGTAACTCAGCGTCTGAAATTCCTTGTCGCCCTGCGCCCCGGGATCATTTCCCCGACGGTCGCGGCGCGGCAGGCAGCGACCCTGGATCGTCTGTCCGGCGGCCGTGCGCTGTTCAACCTGGTGACCGGTGGCGATCCGGAAGAGTTGGCCGGTGATGGTCTGTTTCTCAACCATGAAGAGCGTTATCAGGCCTCGGTGGAGTTCACCCGGATCTGGCGTCGGGTGCTGGAAGGCGAAACCGTCGATTACGACGGCGAACACATCAGCGTGAAGGGCGCCAAGCTGCTTTATCCACCGATCCAGCAACCGCGTCCGCCGCTGTATTTCGGCGGCTCGTCGGAAGCGGCGCAGGATCTGGCTGCCGAACAGGTCGAAATGGTACTGACCTGGGGCGAGCCGCCAGCCGCAGTGGCCGAGAAGATCGAGCAAGTGCGCGCCAAAGCCGCCAAGCTCGGGCGTACCGTGCGCTTCGGCATTCGTTTGCATGTGATCGTGCGGGAAACCAACGCCGAAGCCTGGCAAGCGGCAGACCGGCTGATTTCGCATCTGGACGACGACACCATCAAACGTGCGCAAGCATCGCTGGCGCGCTTCGACTCGGTCGGTCAACAACGCATGGCCGCGCTGCACGGCGGCAGTCGCGACAACCTCGAAGTCAGCCCGAATCTGTGGGCCGGCGTCGGCCTGGTGCGTGGCGGTGCCGGTACCGCGCTGGTCGGCGATGGTCCAACCGTGGCCGCCCGCGTGAAGGAATACGCTGATCTGGGTATCGATACTTTCATCTTCTCCGGTTATCCACACCTCGAAGAGTCGTACCGCGTCGCTGAACTGCTGTTCCCGCACCTCGACATCGAGCGCCCGGAACTGCCGAAAAGCGCCGGTTATGTCAGCCCGTTCGGCGAGATGGTGGCCAACGACATTCTTCCCAAAGCCGCGTCGCAGAGCTGAGGCGCGCCATGAAAAAATTTATCCACAGCCTCGCGCCCTGGGCGTTGCCGGTGCTCCTGCTGGCGGTGTGGCAGTTGTCGGTGTCTGCCGGTTGGTTGTCGACGCGGATCCTGCCGGCACCGGTGGCAGTGATCGAGGCCGGTGTCAGTCTGGTGCGCAGCGGCGAGATCTGGACGCACCTGGCAATCAGCGGCTGGCGCGCGGCACTCGGTTTCACCATCGGCGGCAGCATCGGCCTGGTGCTGGGTTTCATCACCGGCCTGTCGAAATGGGGCGAACGCCTGCTCGACAGCTCGGTGCAGATGATCCGCAACGTGCCGCACCTGGCGCTGATTCCGCTGGTGATCCTGTGGTTCGGCATCGATGAGTCGGCGAAGATTTTTCTGGTCGCATTGGGCACGTTGTTCCCGATTTACCTCAACACCTATCACGGCATCCGCAACGTCGACCCGGCGCTGGTGGAAATGGCGCGCAGTTATGGCCTGTCCGGTTTCAGTTTGTTCTGGCAGGTGATTCTGCCGGGCGCACTGCCTTCGATTCTGGTCGGTGTGCGCTTTGCGCTGGGCTTCATGTGGTTGACGCTGATCGTTGCCGAAACCATCTCCGCCAGCTCCGGCATCGGCTATCTGGCGATGAATGCCCGTGAGTTTTTGCAGACCGACGTGGTGGTGCTGGCGATCCTGCTTTACGCGGTACTCGGCAAGCTTGCTGATCTCGCCGCCCGTGCTCTTGAGCGTGTGTGGTTGCGCTGGCATCCGGCTTATCAGGTTGCCAAGGGAGGTGCGGCATGACCGCTCAACAACCTCCACGCCTGCTGCGCGGGATTCCGCTGGTGGTGCGCAACCTGCAGAAAACCTTTGGTGCGCGGCAAGTGCTGCGCGACATCGACCTGCACATTCCGGCGGGGCAATTCGTCGCCGTGGTCGGACGCAGCGGTTGCGGCAAGAGCACCTTCCTGCGCTTGCTCGCCGGCCTCGACCAACCGACTGGCGGCGACCTGCTGGCCGGCGCCGCGCCGCTGAGCGATGCGCGAGAAGACACCCGGCTGATGTTCCAGGAAGCCCGGCTGCTGCCGTGGAAAAAGATCATCGACAACGTCGGTCTCGGCCTTAAAGGCAACTGGCGCCCGCAAGCACTGGAAGCGCTGGAAGCGGTGGGTCTGGCCGATCGCGCCAACGAGTGGCCGGCCGCTTTGTCCGGCGGGCAGAAGCAGCGTGTGGCGCTGGCCCGGGCGCTGATTCACCAGCCGCGCCTGCTGTTGCTCGACGAGCCGCTGGGTGCGCTGGATGCGCTGACCCGCATCGAGATGCAGCAACTGATCGAACGACTCTGGCAGCAGCATGGGTTCACCGTGCTGCTGGTGACCCATGACGTCAGCGAAGCGGTGGCGATTGCCGACCGGGTGATTCTGATCGAGGACGGCGAAGTCGGCCTCGACCTGCAAGTGGAGTTGCCTCGTCCGCGAGTGCGCGGATCGCATCGACTGGCGGCGCTGGAAACCGAAGTGCTCAACCGTGTTCTGTCCCTGCCCGGCGAGCCGCCGGAGCCGGAGCCTGTTTCACCCCTGCCTACGCAATTGCGTTGGGCGCAATAACTCAAGTTACATCCAACGACAGGAATCAAAGCCATGACTATCAAAGCCATCAACGTGCGCAACCAGTTCAAAGGCTCGATCAAGGAGATCGTTCTCGGCGACGTGCTGTCGGAAATCGACGTGCAAACCGCTTCCGGCATCGTCACTTCAGTGATCACCACCCGCTCGGTCAAGGAGCTGGAACTGGCGGTGGGCAGCGAGGTGATCGCCTTCGTGAAATCCACCGAGGTGTCGATCGCCAAGTTGTAAGCCAGTGAGTAAAAAACAACCCCGAAAGGCGTGAGCCCTTCGGGGTTTTTCTTTTTGTGCACGGATTTGAATCGGCGGCGCTGCCATCGCGAGCAGGCTCACTCCTACATTTGGAATGCGTTCCCCTGTGGGAGCGGGCTTGCTCGCGAAGGGGCCGGTGAATGCGCTAGAGAACTCTTTTGGGCAGGTAAGGCGGCAGATACAGGCCGATATAGGCATCAAACACCCGCATCCCTTCCTCGGCCATGCGCGGTGTGATCTGCCCGTGCTGCTGCACCGAGCGCGCATACACGCGGTCGCCCAGTTCCATCGCCAGCGCGAACACATCGACATCGCTGGGCAGGCGCGGCAATTCGAAGTGATGGTCGAACAGCTTGTGCATCAGGTCACCGAGTTCGATGTCGTGCTGGCGGTCGGCCTGGGTCACTTCGGTCAGGCCGTGCTGGGCGAGGATCAACTGGCGGGCCGCCGCGTCTTCGTCGTAGATCTCCAGCATCCGCTCTTCGACCAGCCGCGACAGGTCACGCCAGTCGCGCAGCGCCTCGTGATCGATCGGCGCTTGCAGGCAGGCGCGAAACGCCGCATGCACGTCGGCGGTCAGCGCTTCGAGCAGTGCCGGCACGCTGGCGAAGAAGTGGTACACGGAGGAGGGCGGAATCTGCGCGCGTTCGGCGACGCTGTAGATCGACAGACTGGCCACACCCTCGGCGGCCAGCAGCGTACGCGCGGCGTCGAGTATCGAATCGATGCGCGCCTGGCTGCGGGCACGGGGTTTGCGGACGGGGGCGGGACGCGTCATGGAAGTCTCCTGCGGGGCAGCGGGCATTGTACGAGCCGAGCCGTGTGTTGTCTGCCAGGACGCCTTCGGGAGCAAGCCCCCTCCCACAGTTGATCTTCTGCGTACAAACGATCCCCATTCGCTGAGGCCCCCTGTGGGAGGGGGCTTGCTCCCGAACCGCCGCAGGCGGCCATTCAGATCAAAATCGGGCCATAAAAAAACGCCGCGGGCTACGACAGCCGACGGCGTTTTATCTGATTGCAATCCGTTTACACGGTATGCAGATACCAGTTGTACTCAAGGTCGGAGATGGAGTGTTCGAACTCCTCCAGCTCGCTTTCCTTGCAGGCGACGAAGATATCGATGTATTTCGGATCGATGTACTTGGCCATCACCTCGCTGTCGTCCAGCTCGCGCAGGGCATCGCGCAAGTTGTTCGGCAGGCTTTGTTCGTTCTGCTCGTAGCTATTGCCTTCGACCGGAGCGCCCGGTTCGATCTTGTTCACTAGACCGTGATGCACACCGGCCAGGACCGAAGCCATCAGCAGGTACGGGTTGGCGTCGGCGCCGGCCACGCGGTGTTCGATACGCACGGCATCGGCTGAGCCGGTCGGTACGCGGATCGCCACGGTGCGGTTATCCAGGCCCCAGCACGGCGAGTTCGGTACATAGAACTGCGCGCCGAAGCGACGGTACGAGTTGACGTTCGGGCAGAGGAAAGCCATCTGCGCCGGCAGGGTCTCGAGCACACCGCCGATCGCGTGACGCAGCGCGGCGTTCTGCTCGGGATCCTCGCTTGCAAAGATGTTCTTGCCATCTTTGTCGAGCACCGAGATATGGACGTGCAGACCATTACCCGCCTGGCCCGGATACGGCTTGGCCATGAAGGTGGTGTCCATTTCATGGTCGTAGGCGATGTTCTTGATCAGACGCTTGAGCAGGACCGCGTAGTCGCACGCCTTGATCGGGTCGGCGACGTGGTGCAGGTTCACTTCGAACTGCGCCGGGGCACTTTCCTTGACGATGGCGTCGGCGGGGATGCCTTGCTCTTTGGCACCTTCCAGAATGTCCTGGAGGCAGTCGACGTATTCGTCGAGGTCGTCGATCAGGTAGACCTGAGTCGAGTGCGGGCGTTTGCCGGAGATCGGCGAGCGTGGCGGCTGAGGGCGGCCGTTCACGTTTTCCTGGTCGATCAGGTAGAACTCCAGCTCGAAGGCTGCGCAGATGGTCAAGCCCAGCTCGTCAAACTTTGCAACAACTTGACGGAGCACTTCGCGCGGATCGGCGAAGAACGGATCGCCTTCAAGTTCGTGCATGGTCATCAACAGTTGCGCGGTAGGGCGCTTCTGCCATGGCTCGTTGCACAGGGTATCGGGGATTGGATAGCAGATCCGGTCGGCGTCGCCGATGTCCAGACCCAGGCCGGTGCTTTCCACCGTAGAGCCATTGATATCCAGAGCAAATAGGGAGGCCGGCAGGTTGATGCCTTTCTCGTAAACCTTGTGGAGGCTGGTGCGTTCGATGCGCTTGCCGCGCACCACACCATTCATATCCGCAATCAGAAGGTCAACGTACAGAACCTCAGGATGTTCCTTAAGGAACGCGTTCGCTTCGTTAAGCTGAACGGCACGCGGGGGTACCGACATGATGCAACACCTTTGTTGTTAAAAATATCAATCATTGATCTTTTCTGGTTTCAGTCAACCCGAACGGCCTGCCGAAGTCAAGCGAGGCCTTTTTTGCCCTAAAAAAGCGCTGCAAGGGCATTTATGGGGCACTTTGGGGCAGTTTTCTGTCCTTGGGACGCTTGGCACCCGCGGGCTTGAGCAGGCCGTGTTGTATTTTTTACGGGGGTGTTGTGTAAAAAAATGAACAAGGCTAAGCTCCGACCAAACCCATAACAGCAATAATACCGGGGTGCTTCATGTCTCGCCTGCCGTTAATCGGCATCACCGACTGCTCGCAACAGTCCGGTCTGCATGCTCATCACATCAGTGGCGACAAATCCGTCCGTAATGCAGCCAGCATGGCTCGCGGCGGGTCGACGAGGTTCTCGTGCGCATCAGGCCCAACGGCAACGTCCGATATTCTGGACGCACGGGACAGCATCCTGTTTATGGCGTCTCCTTCCAATATAGATCCCTTTGAGTCCCAAAGCCTGTGCCGCTCCCAAAGCCGTGCTCATGATTCTGCACGCCTTGAATGTGCACAGGAAATGCAACGCCAGCGTAAAGGGCAGGTAAGCTCCTCTTTCATTGTCTATGCGCGGTGCCAGGCGTAAGCCGGTACTGCGCGCAAGCAAGCCCCCTTTAACGCGACGCCACGGCGTCAAACTTTGCCTGACACGATGTCAGGAGACTCAGCCCAGAGGCATTTATGAGTAACAACCTCGACCAGCTCACCGATTGGTTGAAAGACCACAAGATCACAGAAGTCGAATGCATGATCGGCGACTTGACCGGTATCACCCGGGGCAAGATCTCGCCGACCAACAAATTCATCGCCGAGAAGGGCATGCGCCTGCCGGAAAGCGTTCTGTTGCAGACCGTGACCGGCGACTACGTCGAAGACGACATCTATTACGAACTGCTCGACCCGGCCGACATTGACATGATCTGCCGTCCCGACCAGAACGCCGTGTACCTGGTGCCATGGGCCATCGAGCCGACCGCTCAGGTGATCCACGACACCTACGACAAGCAAGGCAACCCGATCGAGCTGTCGCCGCGCAACGTCCTCAAGAAAGTCCTGAAGCTTTATTCCGACAAGGGCTGGCAGCCGATCGTGGCGCCGGAGATGGAGTTCTACCTGACCAAGCGCAGTGACGACCCCGACTATCCGCTGCAGCCGCCAATCGGCCGCTCGGGCCGTCCGGAAATCGGTCGTCAGTCGTTCTCGATCGAAGCGGCGAACGAATTCGACCCGCTGTTCGAAGACGTCTACGACTGGTGCGAACTGCAGGAGCTGGACCTCGACACGCTGATCCACGAAGACGGCACGGCGCAGATGGAAATCAACTTCCGTCACGGCGATGCACTGTCGCTGGCCGATCAGATTCTGGTGTTCAAGCGCACCATGCGCGAAGCCGCGCTCAAGCATGACGTGGCCGCAACCTTCATGGCCAAGCCGATGACCGGTGAGCCGGGCAGTGCCATGCACCTGCACCAGAGCATCATCGACATCGAGACCGGCAAGAACGTGTTCTCCAATGAAGACGGGACCATGAGCCAGCTGTTCCTGCACCACATCGGTGGTCTGCAGAAACTGATCCCTGAGCTGTTGCCGCTGTTCGCGCCGAACGTCAACTCGTTCCGCCGCTTCCTGCCGGACACTTCGGCGCCGGTGAACGTGGAGTGGGGCGAAGAAAACCGCACCGTGGGTCTGCGCGTACCGGATGCCGGGCCGCAGAACCGTCGGGTGGAAAACCGCCTGCCGGGCGCCGACGCCAACCCGTACCTGGCGATTGCCGCGAGCCTGCTTTGCGGTTACATCGGCATGGTCGAGGGCCTCAACCCGAGCGCGCCAGTGGTCGGTCGTGGCTATGAACGCCGCAACCTGCGCCTGCCGCTGACCATCGAGGACGCGCTGGAGCGTATGGAAAACAGCGCGACCATCGAGAAATACCTGGGCAAGACCTTCATCACCGGCTACGTCGCTGTCAAGCGGGCCGAGCATGAAAACTTCAAGCGCGTGATCAGTTCCTGGGAGCGTGAGTACCTGCTCTTCGCCGTCTGATACGCCGGGCGCGGCTGGCAGCAGCCGCGCCTTCACCGATAACAAGGAGAATTGGCATGACCAGCAACAACCCGCAAACCCGTGAGTGGCAAGCCCTGAGCAGCGATCACCACCTGGCCCCGTTCAGCGACTTCAAGCAGCTGAAAGAGAAGGGTCCACGGATCATCACCAACGCCAAGGGCGTGTACCTGTGGGACAGCGAGGGCAACAAGATCCTCGATGGCATGGCGGGTCTGTGGTGCGTGGCGATCGGTTATGGCCGCGATGAACTGGCCGACGCGGCCGCTAAACAAATGCGCGAACTGCCTTACTACAACCTGTTCTTCCAGACCGCGCACCCGCCGGCACTGGAACTGGCCAAGGCCATCGCCGACGTGGCGCCGCAAGGCATGAACCACGTGTTCTTCACCGGTTCCGGCTCCGAAGGCAACGACACCATGCTGCGCATGGTTCGCCATTACTGGGCGATCAAGGGCCAGCCGAACAAGAAAGTCATCATCAGCCGCAAGAACGGTTACCACGGTTCGACCGTGGCGGGCGCGAGCCTCGGTGGCATGACGTATATGCACGAGCAGGGCGATTTGCCGATCCCGGGCATCGTCCACATCGCGCAGCCGTACTGGTTCGCCGAGGGCGGCGACATGTCGCCGGAAGAGTTCGGCATCTGGGCGGCCAATCAGCTGGAAGAGAAGATTCTCGAAGTCGGCGTGGACAACGTCGGTGCGTTCATTGCCGAGCCGATTCAGGGCGCCGGCGGCGTGATCATTCCGCCAGAGACTTACTGGCCGCGCATCAAGGAAATCCTCGCCAAGTACGACATTCTGTTCGTCGCCGACGAAGTGATCTGCGGTTTCGGCCGTACCGGCGAGTGGTTCGGTTCGGATTTCTACGACCTGAAGCCGGACATGATGACCATCGCCAAAGGCCTGACCTCCGGCTACATCCCGATGGGTGGCCTGATCGTTCGTGATGAAGTGGTGAAGGTGCTCAACGAGGGCGGCGATTTCAACCACGGCTTCACCTACTCCGGGCACCCGGTGGCGGCGGCGGTGGGGCTGGAAAACATCCGGATTCTGCGCGACGAGAAAATTATCGAGAACGCGCATAACGAAACGGCACCGTATTTGCAGAAACGTCTGCGCGAACTCAACGACCACCCGTTGGTGGGCGAAGTGCGCGGCGTTGGTCTGCTGGGGGCGATCGAGCTGGTGCAGGACAAGGCCACTCGCAAGCGTTACGAAGGTCGGGGCGTGGGCATGATCTGCCGGCAGTTCTGCTTCGATAACGGCCTGATCATGCGCGCCGTGGGCGACACCATGATCATTGCTCCGCCGCTGGTGATCAGCAAGTCGGAGATCGATGAGCTGGTGACCAAGGCACGTAAATGCCTGGACCTGACCCTCAGTGCGTTGCAGGCCTAAGTGCTAGGCTTCGAGCGGGGGAGCTGCGGCGCTCTCGCTCGAAGGTGTCAGAAAGGTTGGCCTTTTCTTGAAAGACCGCCTCCGATCTTGCCAGACTAGCCGCGGTTCCAGTTGTCCGGGTTCGGCCGCTGAACAAAGTGGTTCAAAAAAGAAAAATTTGGAGCATGACGCATGAAGGCATTAGGTAAAAAGCTTGCTGGCAAGACTCTTCTCGCGCTGTCCGTCGCGGGCATGATGGCGGGTGCGGTTCACGCGGACGACAAGGTACTGCACGTTTACAACTGGTCCGACTACATCGCTCCGGACACCATTGCCAACTTCGAGAAAGAGTCCGGGATCAAAGTCGTCTACGACGTGTTCGACAGCAACGAAACCCTGGAAGCCAAACTGCTGGCGGGCAAATCCGGTTACGACGTCGTTGTGCCGTCGAACAACTTCCTGGCCAAGCAGATCAAGGCGGGCGTTTATCAGGAGCTGGACAAGTCCAAGCTGTCCAACTACGGCAACCTGAACAAATCGCTGCTCAAGGCGGTTTCGGTCAGCGACCCGGACAACAAGCACGCCTTCCCGTACATGTGGGGCTCGATCGGCATCGGCTACAACCCGGAGAAGGTCAAGGCTGCACTGGGCGTCGACACCATCGATTCCTGGGACACTCTGCTCAAGCCGGAGAACATCGCCAAGCTCAAGGGCTGCGGTGTGAGCTTCCTCGACTCGCCGACCGAAATGCTCCCGGTCGCGCTGCACTACCTGGGCCTGCCAACCGACAGCCAGAAGAAAGAAGACATCAAGAAAGCCGAGGAACTGTTCCTCAAGATTCGTCCTTCGATCACCTACTTCCACTCCTCCAAGTACATCTCGGACCTGGCCAACGGCAACATCTGCGTAGCGGTCGGCTACTCGGGTGACGTGCAGCAGGCCAAGTCCCGTGCCGCCGAGGCCGGTGACAAGGTCAAAGTCAGCTACGCCATTCCGAAGGAAGGTGCCGGCAGCTTCTATGACATGGTCGCGATTCCGAAAGATGCGGAAAACATCGACGGCGCCTACAAGTTCATGAACTACCTGCTGCAACCGAAAGTGATGGCCGAGATCACCAACGCGGTGCGCTTCCCTAACGGTAACGCCGAAGCGACCCAGTACGTGAACAAGGACATCACCTCCGATCCAGGCATCTACCCGCCAGCCGACGTGCAGGCCAAGCTGTATGCGATCGCCGATTTGCCGGCCGCTACCCAGCGTGAACTGACCCGCAGCTGGACCAAGATCAAATCCGGTAAATAAGCCGGTTTGAAGCAACAACCACTGGCCGTCGTCGCCGCGACGGCGGCCAGCGGATCAATTAAATGACAGGAAGTTTTGCAGGAACGGTTTTTCGAGGGTAAGTTGCGCGCCGGTTTGGTTGCCGGGCAGCCATGGCTGTCATGTAACGCGGGGCAACTTGGGCCCAACTAATTTAGAGGACCTCCACTTGCCTATTTTTTCTTCTTTGCGCAAAGCCCTGCTGGCCACTGCCGGCCTGACGATCGCTGTCGGAGCCCAGGCCGCCGGTACGGTGCATATTTATAACTGGTCGGATTACATCGGCGAGACCACTCTGGCCGACTTCGAGAAAGCCACCGGGATCAAACCGGTGTACGACGTGTTCGATTCCAACGAGACCCTGGAAGGCAAGCTGCTGGCCGGGCGTACCGGTTACGACGTGGTCGTGCCGTCGAACCACTTCCTCGGCAAACAGATCAAGGCGGGCGCGTTCCAGAAGCTCGACAGGTCGCAGTTGCCGAATTATTCGAATCTCGATCCGGTGCTGCTCAAGCGCCTGGAACAGAACGACCCGGGCAACCAGTACGCCGTGCCGTACCTGTGGGGCACCAACGGCATCGGCTACAACGTCGAGAAAGTCAAAGCGGTGCTCGGCATCGACAAGATCGACTCCTGGAGCGTGCTGTTCGAACCGGAGAACATCAAGAAGCTGCACAGCTGTGGTGTCGCGTTCCTCGACTCGGCGGATGAAATGATGCCGACCGTGCTCAACTATATGGGCCTGAACGCCAACAGCACCAATCCGAAGGACTACGCCAAGGCCACCGACAAACTGCTGGCCGTACGTCCCTACGTGACCTACTTCCACTCGTCGAAATACATCGGTGATCTGGCCAACGGCGACATCTGCGTGGCCATCGGTTTCTCCGGCGATATCTTCCAGGCCAAACACCGTGCCGAAGAAGCCAAGAAGGGCGTGAACATCGCCTACTCGATCCCGAAAGAAGGCGGAGCGCTGTGGTTCGACATGCTGGCGATTCCAAAGGACTCGTCCAACGTCAAAGAGGCCCACGCCTTCATCAACTATTTGCTGAAACCTGAGGTGATCGCCCAGGTCAGTGATTACGTCGGTTACGCCAACCCTAACCCCGGGTCGGACAAGCTGATGGAACAGTCCATCCGCACCGATGAAGCGGTTTATCCACCGCAAGCAGTCCTCGACAAGACTTACGTGTCGGTCGAGTTGCCACCCAATATTCAGCGTTTGATGACCCGTAGCTGGACCAAGGTCAAGTCGGGCAAGTAAGGCACAAACTATCCTGGGTTCGTCCGCGTTGGGCGAACTGCACTGTTTTTATCTGGGAGTTTCGTAAATGGCAGTTGCCTCCGGCGCCTATAAGAAAGCCCTCGAGGGCGACCAGACACCTAAGCAGGTGTTGGTCAAAATCGACCGGGTCACGAAGAAGTTCGACGAGACGATTGCCGTGGACGATGTGTCCCTGGAAATCAAGAAAGGCGAGATCTTCGCCCTGCTCGGCGGCTCGGGATCGGGCAAATCCACGCTGCTGCGGATGCTGGCAGGGTTCGAACGGCCCACGGAGGGGCGCATTTTCCTCGACGGCGTCGACATCACCGACATGCCGCCGTACGAGCGACCGATCAACATGATGTTCCAGTCGTATGCCTTGTTCCCGCACATGACTGTGGCGCAGAACATCGCCTTCGGCCTCAAGCAGGACAAGATCCCCAACGCCGAGATCGATGCGCGCGTGGCCGAAATGCTCAAGCTGGTGCAGATGAGCCAGTACGCCAAGCGCAAGCCGCATCAACTGTCCGGCGGTCAGCGCCAGCGGGTGGCACTGGCGCGCTCGCTGGCCAAGCGGCCGAAGCTGCTGCTGCTCGACGAGCCGATGGGCGCACTGGACAAGAAACTGCGTTCGCAGATGCAGCTGGAGCTGGTGGAAATCATCGAGCGCGTGGGCGTGACCTGCGTGATGGTGACCCACGACCAGGAAGAAGCCATGACCATGGCCGAGCGCATCGCGATCATGCACCTGGGCTGGATCGCCCAGATCGGCAGCCCGATCGACATCTACGAAACCCCGACCAGCCGTCTGGTCTGTGAATTCATCGGCAACGTGAACATCTTCGAAGGCGAAGTGATCGACGACGCCGAAGGCCACGCGACCATCACCTGCAAGGACCTCGACCGGCAGATCTACGTCGGCCACGGCATCAGCACCTCGGTGCAAGACAAGTCCGTGACCTACGCGATTCGTCCGGAGAAGCTGCTGGTCACCGCTGAAATGCCGACCTGCGAATACAACTGGTCGAGCGGCAAGGTGCATGACATCGCCTACCTCGGCGGCCACTCGGTGTTCTACGTCGAATTGCCGAGCGGCAAGCTGGTGCAGTCGTTTGTCGCCAACGCCGAACGTCGCGGCCAGCGTCCGACCTGGGGCGATCAGGTTTACGTGTGGTGGGAAGACGACAGCGGCGTGGTACTTCGCTCATGAACATGCGCAAGTTCAAACGACGGCTCAACCGAATAATTCCCAATGGCCGGCAACTGGTCATCGGGGTTCCGTTCATCTGGCTGTTCCTGTTCTTCATGCTGCCGTTCTTCATCGTCCTGAAGATCAGCTTCGCTGAAGCCGACGTGGCCATCCCGCCGTACACCGAGATCTACACCTTCGCCGAGCAGAAGCTGCAACTGCTGCTGAACCTGGGCAACTACGCGATGCTCGGCGACGACGAGTTGTACATCGCCGCCTACCTCGGCTCGCTGAAGATGGCGTTCTTCAGCACGCTGCTGTGCCTGCTGATCGGCTACCCGATGGCCTACGCCATCGCCAGTGCGCGCAAAGAGCTGCAGACGGTGCTGGTGCTGCTGATCATGATGCCGACCTGGACTGCGATCCTGATCCGCGTTTACGCGTGGATGGGCATCCTCAGCAACAACGGCCTGCTCAACGGTTTCCTGATGAGCATGGGCTTTATCGACGAGCCGCTGCAGATCCTCAACACCAACCTGGCGGTCTATATCGGCGTGGTTTATTCGTACCTTCCGTTCATGATCCTGCCGCTGTACGCCAACCTGGTGAAGCACGATCAGAGCCTGCTGGAAGCCGCTTCCGACCTCGGTTCGAGCACCTTCAACAGCTTCTGGAAAATCACCATTCCACTGTCCAAGAACGGGATCATTGCCGGCTGCATGCTGGTGTTCATCCCGGTGGTCGGCGAGTTCGTGATCCCGGAACTGCTTGGCGGCCCGGAAACCCTGATGATCGGTAAAGTGCTCTGGCAAGAGTTCTTCAACAACCGTGACTGGCCGGTGGCGTCCGCCCTGGCGGTGGTGATGCTGGCGATCCTGATTGTGCCGATCATCCTGTTCAACCGCAGTCAGGCCAAGGAAATGGAGGGCAAAGAATGAAACGCATCCGTTTCTCCAGCCTGATGCTGGTACTGGGTCTGTTGTTCATCTACCTGCCGATGCTGATCCTGGTGATCTACTCGTTCAACGCCTCGAAACTGGTGACGGTGTGGGGCGGCTGGTCGATCAAGTGGTACGTCGGCCTGCTCGACAACACCCAACTGATGGGCTCGGTGGTGCGCTCCCTGGAAATTGCCTGCTATACCGCCGTTGCGGCGGTGGCGCTGGGTACGCTGGCAGCCTTCGTGCTGACCCGCATCACCCACTTCAAGGGCCGTACGCTGTTCGGTGGCCTGGTCACCGCGCCGCTGGTGATGCCGGAAGTGATCACCGGTCTGTCGCTGTTGCTGCTGTTCGTGGCCATGGCGCAGATGATCGGCTGGCCGCAGGAACGTGGCATCGTCACCATCTGGATCGCCCACACGACGTTCTGTGCGGCGTATGTGGCGGTGGTGGTGTCGGCGCGTCTGCGTGAGTTGGACCTGTCGATCGAAGAAGCGGCGATGGATCTGGGGGCGCGGCCGTGGAAGGTGTTCTTCCTGATCACCATCCCGATGATCGCGCCGTCGCTGGCAGCGGGCGGCATGATGTCGTTCGCTCTGTCGCTGGACGATCTGGTACTTGCGAGCTTCGTTTCCGGCCCGGGTTCGACCACGCTGCCGATGGAAGTGTTTTCCGCGGTGCGTCTGGGCGTGAAGCCTGAGATCAACGCCGTGGCCAGCCTGATTCTGCTGGCGGTGTCGATCGTGACGTTCATGGTGTGGTTCTTCAGCCGCCGCGCCGAAGAAGCGCGCAAGAAAGCCATCCAGCAAGCCATCGAAGAAGGCGCCGCCGATTCGTGGAAGCAACCGGACGTGCGCCGCGCGCCTGCGCCGGAAGCGGCTTAAAGCAAACTCGGGTTGGCCCCTTTATCAAGGCCAACCCAAATCCAACTGTGGGAGCGGGCTTTTGTGGCGAGGGGATTTATCCCCGATGGGTTGCGAAGCGGCCCCCTCTCTTGATTCAAAAAGAAAGGGACTGCTACGCAGTCCATCGGGGATAAATCCCCTCACCACAGGGCACACCCCCACATTGGGTATTAGGCAGTCCAGGGAGATTGGCGGATGACCTCAACAAAATTCATCGGCTTGAACCCCGGCTCCTGATCCACCAGCACATCGGTCTTCACGTTGCCAAACGTGGTCTGCGGACGATGGCGCAAGCCGTCGGCAAACGCGCAGATGATGCATTCCTTGAAACCTTCCCCGCGTGGATGCGCATGCACCACCGCCTCGCGCTGGGTGCTGCTGAACGCCGCGTAATCCATGCCCAACACGTCCATCTCGACACCTGCCGTCACCAGCGCCACGGTCGGCCGCAGATGTTTGGGCACGCCCGGCGTGGTGTGCAGGGCAATCGACAGCCAGACTTGCTCGATGTCGTCATCGCTCAGTCCGTACGGTTTGAGAAACGCCGCTGCCGCGTTGGCGCCATCCACTTCGAAACGCTCGTCGGCACTGCGATAGCCCTCGATCAGACCGAGGTCGTGGAACATCGCGCCGACGTACAGCAGCTCCGGGTTATAGGCCAGTTGCTGGCGCTCGCCGCTCAATGCGCCGAACAGAAACACCCGGCGCGAGTGGTGGTAGAGCAGGTCGGTTTCGATGTCGCGAATGTACTCGGTGGTGGCCCGGGCGAGGGCGCTGTCGGGGATCTTGATGCCGGCAATGGTCGTGCTCATAAGGTGTTTCCTCGTCGAAAACGCCGTCGTGGCGCTGATGGATGGAGTCTGTTCCCCGAGGCACTAAACGGACAATCAACGCATGGCTGCGATCCTTGCCAATCGACCTGCAAATCGTGCCAACCTCGCTTGTTGAACCTGGATTGGCTAGGGTTGGCTCAATCAACAAGGCAGGCACGGCCCATGTGGGAGCGGGCTTGCTCGCGAAAGTGGTGTGTCATTCAACAGATAAGTTGAATGTAAGGGCCCTTTCGCGAGCAAGCCCGCTCCCACAGGGATTTGTGTTTGCCACAGGCATTGAGGACATTGGAGGCTTATGAACAAAACCATCGCCATCGTGGTATTTCCCGGCGTGCAGGCGCTGGATGTCAGCGGGCCGATGGATGTGTTCGCCGAGGCCAACCGGTTTCTGCCGCCCGAGGATCACTATCAACTGGAGGTGATCGGCCTCGAACGCGGGCCGATGGCCTGCTCCAACGGGTTGAACCTCAGTGCTCACCGGCACTTCAGCGAAGCGCTCGACGCTTGGGACCTGCTGCTCGTCGCCGGCGGCCCGCAGTTGCCGTTCATGGATTTCGGTAAAAGCTTCGACACCTGGCTGCGCGAGGCCTGCACCCGTGCGCGGCGCTTTGGCTCGATCTGCAACGGCGCGTTCATGCTGGCGCGGGCGGGACTGCTGGAAGGGCGCACCGTGACCACCCACTGGAACGATGCCGAAGCCTTGGCGCAGTTGTGTCCATCGACTCAAGTCGAGGCCGATCGCCTGTACGTCGAGGACGGTGCGCTCTACACCTCGGCCGGGGTCACCGCCGGGATCGATCTGTCGCTGTACCTGCTGGCCCGTGATTGCGGCGCTGAAGTGGCGCTGAACGTGGCCAAGCGGCTGGTGGTGTTCACTCAGCGCTCGGGCGGGCAATCGCAGTTCAGTCCGTTCCTCACGCCGCATGCGGAGCCGACGTCAGCGGTGGCGATGGTGCAGTTGTATGTGCTGGCCAACCTCACCGGCGATCTGACGATTGCCGATCTGGCGAACGCGGCGAACATGAGTGCGCGCAACTTCTCCCGGGTGTTCGCCCGTGAGGCTCGGGTCACCCCGGCAGAGTTCGTCGAAAGTGCGCGAGTGGATGCGGCGCGGGTGCTGCTGGAAAGCACCACGGCACCGCTGAAGACCGTGGCCTATCAGTGCGGGTTTCGCGATGCGCAGCACATGCGCAGTGTGTTCAACCGTCGATTGGGCGTGACGCCGCAGCAGTTTCGGTTGAATTTTGCGTTGATGCTCTGAGAGATGTGTTGAGTTGGCGGGCCCCATCGCGAGCAGGCTCACTCCTACAATTGGAATGCGTTCCCCTGTAGGAGTGAGCCTGCTCGCGATAGGGCCCGTCCGGCTAACCGAGAACTATTGGGCAGCCCGCGCCGGCAACAGCTTCAAGGTACTACGGGTATTGGCCGTCACCTCTTCCTCGCTGAAATGCGCCTGCACATACATCCCCTCGACGTACTCCTCGGCCTGATCGTCGTAATGGCTGTCGAACGGCACACCGCTCTGGCCGACCGGGTTGATGGTCAGGCTGTGCGCCGGGTCGGCGAAGTCCACCAGGCGCCGCGTCGAAGGTCCATAGGTCACCGGCCACGGCGCCGGGCCGAGCTTGGCCGAGAGATTGTTCGGAACTTCGTGACTGCCCGGCGCAGCGAACGGCCCGACATTGACGATCCGGTCCAGCGGCTTCTGCTGACCCAACGGATGACCGTGGGTCAGGGTGTGCGCCGTGCCCCATTGCCAGTTGGACGGGTTATCGCCGAGGGTCTGTTTCAGATGCGTCATGCTCGCCTGCCACGCCGCTTTGACGACGTCGGCGCGAGTCTCCTTGTTCGGTGTGTTGCGGTTGTCCCACCACGGTGAATCGGCGTTCGCCGCCAAGCGCGGCAGGGCCGCGTCGATCACCCGGGTCGACAGCAGGGTCTCGAAGAAGTCGTTGCCCAGCTCATCGCGCATTGCCGCATCGGCGAGGTCGTAGAGGAACTGGTTGAACACTGTGGCGTTGACCGAATCCAGCGGATAGTCGCCTTGCCACTGCGCCAGTTGCTCGACCAGTTTCAGCTGCGCCGGATCGCTCACCACTTCCCGCAACACCGGCAGCAATGGCGCCAGGGTACGCGGGCCGTAGGCGGTGGTGGTGCCCAGTTGCAGCTTCTGGTTGGCCTCGTTGCTCCATTTCACGCTCTTGTCGCTGAGCTGGCGGTTGAGCTGCTGGCCGCGATCGGCGAGGTTGTAGTAACCGGGGATTTCCATTCCGGTCGGCGACAGCGGCTGGAAGTTGGCCGAGACGATGTAGCCGCGCGCCGGGTTTTCTTCCTGCGGGTTGGCGCTGAACGGGTAGTAGCCGTCCTTGTCTGCCTGATTGCTGCTGCCGTCGAGAATGAACTCCGGCTTCACCCCGGCCGGGCGTTTCGGCAACAGCGCCGAGGCCCACCATGCAATGTCACCCTTGGCGTTGGCGTAGACGATGTTCAGCCCCGGCGCCTGCACCTTGGCTGCCGCCGCACGGGCCTTGGCCAGGGTGTCGGCGCGGTTGAGCTGGTAGAAACCTTCGAGGATCGGGTTCGGCGTTTCGAGAAACGCCCACCACATGGCGATCGGCGTTTTACCGGCGGCAGTGCCGAGGGCGTCGTTGACGATCGGGCCGTGGGGCGACTGGCGCAAGGTCAGCGTCACCGGCGTCTGGCCCTTCACCGCGATCTGCTGCTCGGAGCTGACCAGATCGGTCCACTGGCCGTGGTACCAGACCTGATTCGGGTTGTCCGGGTTGACCTTCTCGGCGATCAGATCCAGATCGTCGTTCTGGAACATGGTCAGGCTCCAGCCGAAATCGAGGTTGTGCCCCAGGAACGCGAACGGCACCAGTGCCTGATGATGGCCGTAGAGCTCAAAGCCCGGCGCCGACAGTTGCGCCTCGTACCACACCGACGGCACCGAGAAGCGAATGTGCGGGTCACCGGCCAGCAGCGGTTTGCCGCTCTGGCTACGGCTGCCGGCGATCACCCAGGCATTGCTGCCTTCGAATTGCGGCAGGCCGTTTTCAATCAGCGCCTGCTCGCTGAGGCGGGCGAGGGCATTGAGGTCTTTCCAGTCGCCGGCGGCGAGGGCCGGGGTCTTATTGGCGTGATCTTTGGCGAGCACGCCTTTGGGCTGCCAGTCGAGGTCGAAGACGTTGAGGTAATCGGCGCCGAGTTGATCGCGCACGTAGGTCAGCAGCGGTTCGGTACGAAACGCGGCGGCGAAGCTGTAGGCCATATAACCGGCGACGCTGATGCTGTCCTCCGCCGTGAACGGCCGCTTGGGAATGCCCAGCACGTCGAACTCCACCGGCGCGACGTGGCTGTCCTGATATTGGTTGATGCCGTCCAGATAGGCTTGCAGGGCCTTCCACGCCGGGGACTGCTTATCGAGACTGGCGACATAGCTGGCAGCGCGTTCACGGATGCGCAGGCTGCGAAACAGTTTGTCGGTGTCGAGCAGCTTCGGCCCGAGCACTTCGGCCAGCTCGCCGCGCGCGAGGCGGCGCATGGCTTCCATCTGGAACAACCGGTCTTGAGCGTGCACGTAGCCGAGGGCGCGATACAGATCGGTTTCGTTCTCGGCACGAATGTGCGGCACCCCGCGATCGTCATAGCGCACGGTCACAGAGCCCTGCAGATTGCGCAGCTCCACCTGACCCTGACGCGTCGGTTGCTTGCTGTAGACGTAACCGCCGATGGCGATGAGCAGGATAACGATGAGCAAGGCAAGAACGGTGAAGACGCGTTTCATGGTGACTCCTTGTGCATGCGGGATTGCCGCCCGTCGGGCTGCAAACAATTAGCACAGACCTTCCGTGCCGTGCATCGCTGTCCTTGAAAAGTCCGGAATGCCTTACTGCGCCACTACCGGCCACGGGCAATAACAACCGACCGCCAGGGTGTGCGTGGCGTTGACCGGGCGATCTTCGGTCAGGGCATTGAGGATCGGTTCGATAAAACTGTTGCTGGAATTGCAGGTCAGCCCTTCACTGTACGGCCCGAAGTACGCCAGTTTGCCGCTGCGATCCCAGATCGCCACGGCGGGGCTGGCCGGGATCTGCTCGGAACCGGGCAATACCGCGATGGTTTTCAGATTGCTCAGGGTGGCGGGTAACTGGCCGTGGGAGCCGGCGCGCTGCACGGCGAAGAATTCCACACCGCGCGCGCCGTACTGCTCGACCATCTCGGTCAGGTGCTGTTGATTGCCGACGTTGCATGGGCAGGCCGGGTCCCAGAAGTGCACGAGACGGATTTTGCCGGGGCCGGCCAGTTCATCCGGCAGGCGCAACGGATCCCCGGAAAACACCGCGGTGTGCTGACTGAACGCGCGCAGATAGCGCCCCTGAAACCAGTCGTACGCCGCCCACAGCACCCCGGCACACACAAGCGCGAGCAGGCTGGCAAACAGTGCGGTGCGGTAGGGCGAGCGCATGGTTTTTCGATCCTCGAAGGGGGGCTAGCTTGCCATGCTTGCCGCAACAGATGAATATCGCAGGCCGATAAAGTCTGTTTACCGCTTTGGAATACCCGCATGCCTGACACTTTCGATGCCGATCATTTACGCGCCAGCCTCAAGCCTTTGGCCCAGTGGCAGCCGTTGTCGGACGAGGCCAAGGCGTATCAGCAGTTCTATAAAACCGACTTTCCCGAGCGCGATGTCTGGCGCGGCATGGGCCGGTTCGAGGTGGACGGTTATGAGCTGGTCAGCCATTGCTGGTGGCCGGAGAAGGTCAAGGGCACGCTGTTTCTGCTGCACGGTTTTTACGATCACACCGGGCTGTATCGGCATGTGATCGAGTGGGCGCTGGATCAGGATTTTGCCGTCATCGCCTGCGACTTGCCGGGCCATGGTTTGTCGAGTGGGCCGCGGGCGAGCATTCGCGACTTCTCCGAATACCAGGACGCCTTGCAGGCGTTGTTCGCCGAAGCCAGTTCGATCGCCCTGCCGCAACCCTGGCATCTGTGCGGACAAAGCACTGGCGGCGCGATCGTCGTCGATCATGTGCTCAACCATGGCGAGAACAGTCCGGCGCAGGGCCAGTTGATTCTGCTGGCGCCGCTGGTGCGTCCGCGTGCCTGGGGCTGGTCGCAGCTCAGTTATTACCTGCTGAGGCCTTTCGTGCGGGGCATCGCCCGGCGCTTCAGCGAGAACTCCAACGACCCGGATTTCCTGCCGTTCCTGCAGACCGATCCGTTACAGCCAAAACGTTTGCCGACGGCGTGGGTCGGTGCACTGTCGCGCTGGATCATCCGCGTCGAACACGCGAAAAAAAGTCCGCGACGGCCGCTGATCATTCAGGGGCAGGCGGACATGACCGTGGACTGGCAGCACAACTTACAGGTGCTGAAGTGGAAGTTCGACCGGCCGCAGATTCTGCTGCTGCCGGAGGCGCGGCATCATCTGGCGAACGAGACGCTGGAAATGCGCGAGGAGTATTTCGAGTTTCTGAACAAGCGAATCAGGGGCAGAAATTTATAGTGTTTGTAAGGGCCTCTTCGCGAGCAAGCCCGCTCCCACATGAAACCGCGATCACCTGTGGGAGCGGGCTTGCTCGCGAAGGCGGCCGGTCAGGCAATAAAGATCACTGACCAAGGTTCGAGGAGCTTTGCCCCACCGCCAACCCCGCCCGAATCGCCGCCAGCGCCGCCTGGTAATACGCCTTGCCCTCGCTGGACTCGGCGAAGGTCGCGAACTGCTCCAGTTCGTCATCCGACAGATCGCGATAAACGTAGAGCAGCGTGTTGTTCAAATCGGCGCCGATCTGCTCCATCAGGCGCTGGCGCTGGCCGTTCAACATGCCTTGCGCCTGACCGCCGCCGAGCAAGCCGGGGATCATCGAGCTCAAACTGTCCGCCGCCACCCCGGCAATCGCCAGGCTGACTTCCGCGCCGGCCTCGCGGGCGGGCAGGGCCTGGGCCAGATGGCCGATGATCAGCAGGCGGCTGTCGCTGGCCTGCATCTTCGGCAGGCCCTTGGCGTTCTTCGCCAGTTGATCGCGACGGGTGGCGAGCAATTCAGCGGCGACGATTTTCTTGCCCAGCGGCGATTGAAAGAAGGTCAGTGCCGGTTGTGGATCGGCAAGGTGCTGGCGCAGTTGCGCTTCGGCACGCTGATCCATGGCCTGGGGAGCGAAGCGCTGGTTGCTGTTGTTGACCAGGGCTTGAAACACCGCCGGCGGCAGGTTGTTCTGGTAGCGCTGCTGCGCGGCACTCAGGGCATCATTGAAATGCGCACGTTGATCTGGCCAGCCGGCGATCTTGTACAGCTGATCGTGGCCGTCCGCCCAGGCGGGCAAAACGCAGAACATCAACAGTGAAAAAAGCAAACGGCGCATAGGGACTCCTGTCAGCAGCGGACTATTCTCCGTGCGGTGCCGGGACTTGTCGAGAATTCGTAGCAAGCCGCTGCGTGGCTCTGTCGGATTTCCTGCCGCCGGCATACTATGCGCGCCATGCAAATATCCTCTGAACACCCGCTGCTGTTACGCATCGTCGACGACCTGGCCGAACACGGCTGGTCGCAGCAGAACATTTTCCTGCCCGCAGGTTTGACCCGCGAGCTGGCGGCCGAGTGCCGCAAACGTGAGGCCGAGGGTGAACTGGCGCCGGCAGCGGTAGGCCGTGGGCCGTTTTCAGAGATTCGCGAGGGTATTCGTGGCGACCACATCCAGTGGATCGACCCGGGCCAGGCCGAGGCCAGCGACCGTTATCTGAACCTGATGGAAAGCCTGCGCGAGGCGCTCAATCGCGGGCTGTTCCTCGGGCTCGAGGATTTCGAGTGCCACTTCGCCCTGTATCCGCCGGGCGCGTTTTACCGCAAGCACGTCGACCGTTTTCGCGACGATGACCGGCGCATGGTTTCGGCGGTGGTCTATCTCAATGACGCGTGGCTGCCGGAAGACGGCGGTCAGTTGCGCATGTATCTGGACGAAGACCGGGTCCACGACGTGCAACCCACCGGCGGCTGTCTGGTGGTGTTCCTCTCCGGTGAGGTGCCCCATGAAGTGCTGCCGGCGCACCGCGAACGCCTGTCGTTGACGGGCTGGTTCCGCCGTCGTGGCAACGAGCCGTTCTGATATGCAGAAGATTCTGGTCAGCCGCTGCCTGTTGGGCCACCGCGTGCGTTACGACGGCGGGGCCAGCGGACCGTTCGATCTGCTCGAACAGTGGATCGCCGAAGGCCGTGTGGTGCCGCTGTGTCCCGAAGTGGCTGGCGGTTTGCCAACCCCGCGTGCTGCGGCGGAAATCCCCGGCGGGCAGGGCGCCGAAGTGCTCGATGGCACGGCGGCGGTGATCACCACCGAAGGCGAGGACGTCAGCGCGCAGTTTCTCGATGGTGCGCGGCAAGCGCTGGCGCTGGTGCAAAAGCATGACATCCGCGTTGCGGTGCTCAAGGCCAACAGTCCTTCCTGCGGAAACTTGCTGACCTATGACGGGACGTTCAGTGGGGTGAAGGTCTCGGGAGAAGGCGTTACGGCGGCGCTGCTTAAACGCCATGGGGTTGAAGTCTTCAGTGAACTCGAACTGCCACAAGCCGCACTGGCCCTGGCTGCTTTGGACTGATCCGCAATTGTTGCCCTCACCCCAGCCCTCTCCCAAGGGGAGAGGGGGCCGACCGAGGTGTCTGGCGCTGTCCATCGACCTGAAAGACCTTGGCGATTGTGGATTCGGCAAAGCAATGGCCAGTCGATTTCGGATCGATACATCCATTTCAGGTCGGCGTATTTCTGCAACATTCCCCATTCAGTCCCCTCTCCCTCCGGGAGAGGGCTAGGGTGAGGGGCTTTTAAGGTTTAAACCACTTCTCGGACAACGCCGCCAATCGCCCATCTGCCTTGATCCGCTCCATCGCGCTCGCAAGACTGGCCTGAAACGCCGGATTACCCTTCTGAAACGGAATCGCCAGCTCCACCGGCACCGCCGTCTTCGGCTTCTCCTCGGTCAGCGCCTGTACCAGCACCATCGGTCGAGGCTGCTCATCCTTCTTCGCCAGCAGCTGCGAATCGACCTTGCCGTAAGGCTCGCTGACGTCGAAACGATCCTTGAGTTCAGGTGTCAGTGCTATGTGGTTGAGCGCAACGTCGTACTTGCCGCTTTCAACGCCCTGGAGCAGGTCGGCTTCGTCGGTGACGATGAAGTCGGCGCGCACATCCAGCTCGTTGGCCAGCAGTTGCCCAAGCTCGACCTCGAACCCCGTGAGTGTGTCGCCATCCTTGAAATTGAAGGGCGGTGTATTAGCCTCAAGGGCAATGCGCAACTCGCCACGGTCGTTGACGTCATCAATCAGTTCGGCGTGAGCCAGAGGGCTCAGAAGGGGTAGCAGGCAGATCAGGCCAGGCAGAAAGCGCATGGTCACTCCTTTGAAGTCATTATTGCGATGCTCTGAGTCAGGCTCGCTTTGCTATGGTTGTCGAGTGCCTTCGACAACGAATGGTCATGAAGTTGTCATGACCGCGCGGATTTTACGGAAAAACTGGAGAAGAGAATGAAAACGTTTATGTCACGAGCAGCCTTGGCTGGCCTGTTGATGGGTGTTTCAGTGCTGGCCAGTGCAGCGACCCCGGCACCCAAGGGCGCCGAAGTGTTCATCGTTTCTCCCGAAGACGGGGCCACGGTTTCTCAGGAGTTCAAGGTCAAGTTCGGGGTCAAGGACGTTGCGCTGGCACCCGCCGGTGACGTCACCAAGAACACCGGTCACCACCACCTGCTGATTGATGCCAAGGAAATCGTTCCGGCCGGTTCCGTCGTGCCGACCGACGCCAACCACATGCACTTCGGCAAGGCACAGACCGAGGCCACGATCAAACTGGCTCCGGGCAAGCACACCTTGCAACTGGAGCTGGGTGACAGCGGCCACATGGCGTTCGATCCGCCGATCGTCTCGAAAAAGATCACCGTCAACGTCGAATGACGTTTTCGCACGCATGAAAAAGGGAGCCCGAAGGCTCCCTTTTTTTGTCGCTCAGCGTCGGATCAGAACAACACGCGGCTACGGATAGTACCGTTGACGTGTTGCAGCTTCTCTTGCGCCAGCTCCGAGTACTCGGCGTCGACGTCGATCACCACGTAACCGACTTTCTCGTTGGTCTGCAGGAACTGACCGGAGATGTTGATACCGTTTTCGGCGAAGACCTTGTTGATCTCGCTCATCACACCCGGGATGTTCTCGTGGATGTGCAGCAGGCGGTGCTTGCCAGGGTGGGCCGGCAGGGCCACTTCCGGGAAGTTCACCGACGACACCGAAGTACCGTTGTCGCTGTACTTGACCAGTTTTTCCGCCACTTCCAGACCGATGTTGGCTTGCGCTTCGGCAGTCGAACCACCGATGTGCGGGGTCAGGATCACGTTGTCCAGGCCACGCAGCGGGCTTTCGAACTCTTCGTCGTTGGAGCGTGGCTCCACCGGGAACACGTCGATGGCCGCGCCGATCAGGTGCTTGTCCTTGATCGCGTCCGCCAGGGCGTCCAGCTCGACCACGGTGCCGCGCGCGGCGTTGATCAGGATGCCGCCCTTCTTGATGGCGCGGATTTCCTTCTCGCCGATCATCCACTGGGTCGCCGCGGTTTCCGGAACGTGCAGGGTGACGATGTCGGACATGCCCAGCAGCTCGTGCAGGTTGCCGACCTGAGTGGCGTTGCCCAGCGGCAGCTTGGTCACGGTGTCGTAGAAGAACACCTGCATCCCTAAGCCTTCCGCCAGAACCGACAGCTGCGTACCGATCGAGCCGTAGCCGACGATGCCGAGTTTCTTGCCACGGATCTCGAAGGAGTTGGCTGCGGATTTGATCCAGCCGCCACGGTGGCAGGAAGCGTTTTTCTCAGGGATGCCGCGCAGCAGCAGGATCGCTTCGGCCAACACCAGTTCCGCGACGGAGCGGGTGTTGGAGTACGGCGCGTTGAACACGGCGATGCCGCGCTCGCGGGCAGCACTCAGGTCAACCTGGTTGGTGCCGATGCAGAAACAGCCGACCGCGACCAGCTTCTTCGCGTGATCGAAGATCTCTTCGGTCAGTTGGGTGCGCGAACGAATGCCGATGAAGTGAGCATCAGCGATCTTTTCCTTGAGCTCGGCTTCCGGCAAGGAGCCTGTCAGGTATTCGATGCTGGTGTAGCCCGCCGCCTTGAGGACGTCGACAGCCGATTGGTGGACGCCTTCGAGAAGAAGGAACTTGATCTTGCTCTTATCGAGAGAAGTCTTGCTCATCTGCGTAAACCTGTATCCCGGAGAAAAATGGCAGGAAATGGTCAACAGACATTGACCTGGACGACAAGAAAGCCGTCACCGCAGAACTGGCCTTGGGCACTGGCCTGCGGGGTCGGTATGCTAGCATAGCCACCCCGCTAAACACTCATTCCTGCGACGTGAAGCGTCTTCAGGATGACCATGAATTGTTCGAGAGTTCTGTCGATGACCAATCCTGCCCTGATTGATGAACTGAAGACCCTGGTCGAGCCTGGCAAGGTCCTGACCGACGCCGACTCCCTGAACGCGTACGGCAAGGATTGGACCAAGCACTTCGCGCCCGCGCCGTGCGCCATAGTGTTTCCCAAGACCATCGAACAGGTGCAGGCCATTGTCCGTTGGGCCAATACCCACAAAGTGGCGCTGGTGCCATCCGGCGGGCGAACCGGTCTTTCTGCCGCTGCCGTTGCCGCTAATGGCGAAGTGGTAGTGTCGTTCGACTACATGAACCAGATTCTCGACGTGAACCTCACTGACCGCACCGCCGTGTGTCAGCCGGGCGTGGTCACCGAGCACCTGCAGAACGTCGCCGAAGAAAACGGCCTGTACTACCCGGTGGACTTCGCTTCGGCCGGTTCCAGCCAGATTGGCGGCAATATCGGCACCAATGCCGGCGGGATCAAGGTGATTCGTTACGGCATGACCCGTAACTGGGTCGCCGGCCTGAAAGTGGTCACCGGCAAGGGCGATGTGCTGGAGCTGAACAAGGACCTGATCAAGAACGCCACCGGCTACGACCTGCGCCAGCTGTTCATCGGCGCCGAAGGCACCCTCGGCTTTGTGGTCGAAGCGACCATGCGTCTGGATCGCGCACCGAAAAACCTGACCGCCATGGTCCTCGGCACCGCCGACTTCGACTCGATCATGCCGGTGCTCCACGCCTTCCAGGGCAAGCTTGATCTGACCGCGTTCGAATTCTTCTCCGACAAGGCATTGGCCAAAGTGCTGGGGCGTGGCGACGTACCGGCACCGTTCGAGACCGAGTGCCCGTTCTACGCATTGCTGGAATTCGAAGCGACCAGCGAAGAAGTGGCCAACACGGCGCTGGAAACCTTCGAACACTGCGTCGAGCAAGGCTGGGTGCTGGACGGTGTGATGAGCCAGAGCGAAACCCAGCTGCAGAACCTGTGGAAGCTGCGCGAGTACATCTCCGAGACCATCTCGCACTGGACGCCGTACAAGAACGACATCTCGGTCACCGTGTCGAAAGTCCCGGCATTCCTGCAGGAGATCGACGCGATCGTCGGCGAATACTACCCGGACTTCGAAATTGTCTGGTTCGGCCACATCGGCGACGGCAACCTGCACTTGAATATCCTCAAGCCGGATAACCTGAGCAAGGACGAGTTCTTCGCCAAGTGCGCGACCGTCAACAAGTGGGTGTTCGAAACCGTCGAGAAATATAACGGTTCGATCTCCGCCGAGCACGGCGTCGGCATGACCAAGCGCGACTACTTGACCTACAGCCGTTCTCCGGTCGAAATCGAGTACATGAAAGCGGTCAAAGCGGTGTTCGACCCGAACGGCATCATGAACCCGGGCAAGATCTTCGCGGTTTGATTGGCAATCCCTGATGAATCAATGAAGGCAGGAGTCGGTAAATGAGCTATCAGCACCAGTACGTCGACGGCACGCGCATTCACTTCCCGATCGGGAAAGTGGTGTGCATTGGCCGTAATTACGCCGAACACGCCAAGGAACTGGACAACCCGGTGCCTACCGAGCCGTTGCTGTTCATCAAGCCAGGCAGTTGCGTGGTGCCACTGGAAGGCGGTTTCAGCATTCCGACCGAGCGCGGTTCGGTGCACTACGAAGCGGAAATCGCCGTGTTGATCGGCAAGCCGCTGTCGACTAAGCCGAGCCGTGAAGAAGTGCTCGACGCGATCTCCGGGTTCGCCCCGGCGCTGGACCTGACCCTGCGTGACAAGCAGGCCGAGCTCAAGTCCAAGGGCCTGCCATGGGAAATCGCCAAGTCGTTCGACGGCGCGGCGGTGATTGCCCCGTTCGTGGTCGGCAGCACTTTCCCTGACCTGACCGACATCGGCATTCGCCTGACCATCAACGGCGAAGTACGCCAGGACGGCAACAGCAGCGCGATGCTCAACCCGATCGTGCCGATGATCCAGCACATGGCCGGCTGCTTCTCGCTGCAGGCCGGCGACGTGATCCTCACCGGCACGCCAGTGGGCGTCGGCCCGCTGAATGTCGGCGACGACATCGTGCTGGAACTGGTTGGCGCGAGCAGCTTCAGCAGCAGCGTACGTTAATCGCGAAACCGTAACACCCTGTGGGAGCGAGCCTGTTGTGGTGAGGGGATTTATCCCCGATGGCCTGCGCAGCAGTCCCAGTTTTTGGGGCCGCTTCGCAGCCCATCGGGGATAAATCCCCTCACCACAGTGCTCGCTCCCACATCGCTTTGTGGTGTCCTGAAGAAGGTTGGCAGCACACGACAATCCCGTCATTTGCCGTTTTTTTCACATCCTGTCCGGATAATTCCTCTCATTCTGGCGTCTGAGCCGGCCTCTTTGTGCTATTACCCATAGCCTGAATATTCGGAACGCGTCCCTGATGTCCGCTCAAACTCAGCTCAAAACTTCCCGTCGTTCACGTTTTGCCCTGCGCTGGTATGTCTGGCTGTTGCTGGTGCTCGCTGTCGTTTATGGCGTGGCGCATATCATGCATTGGGACGACCGTGGTCTGCTGTGGCTGCGCGAGCGACTCGAGACTCAGGCTGAGCAGAAGGCAAGCATCTGGTTGCCGGATTATCGGGCGGTGATCGACGGCAAACTGCTGCCGGGCATGGAAAAGGACGAGGCCTCGGACCTGTCCTACAACCCGCAGACCAAAACCCTGTTTTCGGTGATGGGCAAGAATCCGTTTCTGGTCGAACTGACCCTGCAGGGTGATGTGCTGCGCAAGATGCCGCTGGTGGGCTGGAGCAATCCGGAGGGCGTGACCGTGATGGAAAACGGCCTGATGGCGATCGTCGATGAGCGCGAACACCTGCTGACCATCGTCAAGGTAGATGCCAACACCCGCGAGCTGAATATCGCCGACTTCCCGAAATACGACCTCGGCCCGTCGAAGAACCAGAACAAGGCCTTTGAGGCGATCACCTGGGATCCGCGCAACCAGCAGTTGCTGCTGGGCGAAGAGCGGCCGCCAGCGCTGTTCACCTGGAAAAGCGACGGCAGCCAGATCCTCAAGGGTGACAAGCAGAAGCTGGCCAATGATGAGCTGGATATCCGCAACCTCTCGGCGCTGGCCATCGACCCGCGTACCGGCCACACCCTGGTGCTGTCGGCCGACTCGCACCTGTTGCTGGAACTGGACGAGAAGGGCGAGCAGGTCAGCTTCATGACCCTGCTTGGCGGCTTCAATGGTTTGAAGGACACCATCCCCCGCGCCGAAGGCGTGACCATGGACGACGCCGGTACGCTGTACATGGTCAGCGAGCCGAACCTGTTCTATCGCTTCGAAAAGCAGAAGTAAGCCCATCGCGGGCGGCTTGTGGCCTGAGGCAAGTGGCCATTAAGCTTCAGTTCAGACAGGCGTGATATTTCATCCGCCTGTTTTGATCCCGAGCCTGCCTGAATGCGTCGACTTGCCCGCCCCAAGCCCCTGTTTATCATCCTGTCGGTTGTTGTCCTGATCGTGTTGATCGCGATCGGCCAATACCTGCGCCTGTTCGAGCGCGCCTGGTTCAATCTGCATACCTTGTGGCAGCCGTTGAGCAGCGAGGCCATTGGTCTGGATCAATACCGGGTCGAGGTCGAGGCCAGGATCATCGACGGCCTGAACGACGATGTCTCGGCGCTGACCTACGATCCGGTGCGCAAAAGCCTGTTCACCGTGACCAACAAGAATGCCGAGTTGGTCGAGTTGTCCCTCGACGGCAAAATCCTGCGGCGCATCGCGCTGATCGGCTTCGGCGATCCTGAAGCGGTGGAGTTCATCAGCGCCGACACCTATGTGATCACCGACGAGCGCCAGCAACGCCTGATCAAAGTCCATTTGGAGCAGGGCACCACGTTCCTCGATGCGGCGGACGCTGAACAGATGACCCTGGGCGTGCACATGAGCGGTAACAAGGGCTTCGAAGGCCTGGCGTACGATTCAGTGGGCAAGCGTCTGTTCGTCGCCAAGGAGCGTGACCCCATGCTGATTTATGAGGTGCACGGTTTTCCGCACTTCAATCCGGAAAAGTCCTACGCGGTACACGTGATCAACAACCCCAAGCGCGATGCCGGGATGTTCGTGCGCGATCTGTCGAGCCTGCAATACGACGAGCGCAGCGGCCATTTGCTGGCGCTGTCCGACGAGTCGGGGCTGATTCTGGAGCTGGATGTGGACGGGCGGCCGTTGAGCACACTGTCACTGAACAAGGGGCGGCAGGGTTTACAGAAGAGCGTACCGCAGGCCGAGGGCATTGCGATGGATGACGACGGGACGTTGTATCTGGTGAGTGAACCGAACTTGTTTTACGTCTTCAAGAAACCTGCGCAAAACTGACTGACACCCCAAAAAACCAAATGTGGGAGCGGGCTTGCTCGCGAATGCGGTGTATCAGACAAATTAATGTATCTGACACACCGCATTCGCGAGCAAGCCCGCTCCCACAGGGGGTAACGCAATTACCCTCAAAAATGGGGCGGCCGGGCTTACTCAGCCTTCAGGGTTTTCACACCTTCGCTGGTGCCCAGCAGCAACAGATCCGCCGGACGCGCCGCGAACAGGCCATTGGTGACCACGCCGACGATCGCGTTGATCTGCGCTTCCAGCTCCACCGGGTTGGTGATCTGCAGGTTGAACACGTCGAGGATGATGTTGCCGTTGTCGGTCAGCACGCCTTCGCGGTACACCGGGTCGCCGCCCAGTTTCACCAGTTGACGGGCCACGTGGCTGCGAGCCATCGGGATCACTTCGACCGGCAGCGGGAATTCGCCCAGCACCGGCACCAGTTTGCTGGCGTCGGCGATGCAGATGAAGGTTTTGGCCACGGCCGCGACGATCTTTTCGCGAGTCAGGGCGGCGCCGCCACCCTTGATCAGGTTCAGGTGCGCGTCGCTCTCGTCGGCGCCGTCGACGTAGAACTCCAGGTCGCTGACCGTGTTCAGCTCATACACCGGAATCCCGTGGCCCTTGAGGCGTGCGGCAGTGGCTTCGGAGCTGGCAACCGCGCCATCGAACGCGCCCTTGTGCTGGGCCAGTGCATCGATGAAGCAGTTGGCGGTGGAGCCGGTGCCGACCCCGACGATGCTCTTGTCGTCGAGTTTCGGAAGGATGAAGTCGACGGCGGCCTGAGCCACTGCCTGTTTGAGTTGATCCTGGGTCATGCGGGCTCCGGAAGCGGGCAAGGTGAGAACGGAAAGGCCGGCATTATAGGCCCCGCGACAAGGCAGGGGGAAACACTCCTGTGGTGAGGGGATTTATCCCCGATGGAGGGCGAAGCGCTCCCTAGCACTCCTCCCAAATATTGCGCTCTCAGGTTGACGACGGCTGCGCCGCCGATCGGGGATAAATCCCCTCACCACAATGAGGTTTACATCACAAACTGTTCGCCCCAGCTAAAACCCCCTGTTCAGTGTGGTCGCACGGGCAAAAGCCGGGTTAGACTCGTGGGCCCCGCCCAATCGCCAGTGATGCTTTCCGATGCTCGAACAGTACGTCAAAAAGATCCTCACCTCGCGCGTTTATGACGTTGCCGTAGAAACCCCGCTGCAGAACGCTCGCCAGCTCTCCGAGCGGCTGGGCAATGACATCTGGCTCAAGCGTGAAGACTTGCAGCCGGTGTTCTCGTTCAAGATTCGCGGCGCGTACAACAAGTTGACCCAGCTGACGGACGAAGAGCGCGCCCGTGGCGTGGTCACCGCGTCGGCGGGCAACCATGCGCAGGGTCTGGCGCTGGCGGCGAAAGTGCTGGGCGTGAAAGCGACCATCGTGATGCCCAAGACCACTCCCGAGATCAAGGTCGAAGGCGTGCGTTCGCGCGGCGGCAAAGTCGTGCTGCACGGTGATTCGTTCCCGGAAGCCTTGGCCTACTCGCTGAAACTGGTCGATGAAAAGGGCTACGTCTACATCCACCCGTACGACGATCCACACACCATTGCCGGGCAGGGCACCGTGGCGATGGAAATTCTGCGTCAGCACCCGCAACCGCTGGACGCGATTTTCGTGCCGGTCGGCGGTGGCGGTCTGATTGCCGGTATTGCGGCGTACGTGAAATACCTGCGTCCGGACATCAAGGTCATCGGCGTCGAGCCGGACGACTCCAACTGCCTGCAAGCGGCCATGGCCGCCGGTGAGCGCGTGGTACTGCCGACCGTGGGCATCTTCGCCGACGGCGTGGCGGTGGCGCAGATCGGCCAGCACACATTTGATATCTGCAAAGACTATGTCGACGAAGTGATCACCGTCAGCACCGACGAGATCTGCGCGGCCATCAAGGATATTTACGACGATACCCGCTCGATCACCGAACCTGCCGGCGCCTTGGGCGTGGCCGGGATCAAGAAGTACGTCGAGTTGCGCGGCGTCAGTGGCCAGACCTTCGTCGCCATCGACTCCGGGGCCAACGTCAACTTCGATCGCCTGCGCCACGTCGCCGAGCGCGCCGAGCTGGGCGAGGGCCGCGAAGCGATCATCGCCGTGACCATCCCGGAGCAGGCCGGCAGCTTCAAGGCGTTTTGCGAAGCGATCGGCAAGCGCCAGATCACCGAATTCAACTACCGCTACAACACCGGCAGCGAAGCGCACATCTTCGTCGGCGTGCAGACTCACCCGGAAAACGACCCACGCAGCGCACTGCTGGCGAGCCTGACCGAGCAGGGCTTCCCGGTACTCGACCTGACCGATAACGAACTGGCCAAGTTGCACATCCGCCACATGGTCGGCGGCCACGCGGCGCACGTGATCGACGAAGTGGTGTTCCGCTTCGAATTCCCGGAACGTCCGGGCGCGCTGTTCAACTTCCTCAACAAGCTCGGCGGGCGCTGGAACATCTCGATGTTCCACTACCGCAATCATGGCGCGGCGGATGGTCGTGTCGTCGCAGGCCTGCAAGTACCGCATGACGAGCGTCATCTGGTGCCGGCGGCGCTGGAAGAAATCGGTTACCCATATTGGGATGAAAGCGAAAACCCGGCCTATCAGTTGTTTCTTGGCTGAGCGGCTACGCTGATGGGCAGGCCCTGAGGAAATCGAACAATGGAAACGTTAACTGCCCTGAAAGCCGCGCACATTGTCGCCACTGTAGTGTTGCTGGCCGGTGCGCTCGGGTTGGGAGTCTGGGTTTTTCTGGCAAAACGCAAAGGTGATGCAACGGCGGGCAGCCGCACCTTGCAACGGCCACGGGTGTTCATCTGGCTGTTGATGGGCCTGGCGTTGTTGAGCATGCCGTTCACCGGCTGGGGCATGGTGCATCTGGTCGGCTGGCCGCTGGGGCAGACCTGGCTGCTGGCTTCCAGCGTGCTGTACACCGTGGCGGCGCTGGCGTGGTTCTGGTTGCTGGTGCGGTTGAATCGCTTGCGCAAGGCGCCGGGCGGGGTTGGCAGGTTCACTTTTGCCTTGGCGTTATTCAGCTTTGTCTGCTTTATCGCCATTGCCGGGTTGATGGGCGCCAAGCCTGTTTAAGGCTTCACATCGCGTTGCCCCATTCGGGAGCAAGCCCCCTCCCACATGGATTGGTGTTGTGAACACCATCTCCTGTGGGAGCGGGCTTGCTCGCGAAGGCGTAATCAGCCGCGCAACGAAATCACCGGCCAGCCCCGCTTCTCGGCCTCGGCCCGCAGATTCGGATCCGGATCCACCGCCACCGGGTTCGCCACCTGCTCCAGCAGCGGCAAATCATTCATCGAATCACTATAGAAATAGCTGTCATCCAGCGAATACCCGGTTTCGTCGAGCCAGCGATTCAGGCGCGTCACCTTGCCCTCGCGGAAGCACGGAATGTCGGTGCTGCGCCCGGTGTAGCGGCCATCGACCATCTCGCACTCGGTGGCGATCAGGGTTTCAACGCCCAGGCGCACGGCAATCGGGGCGGTGACGAAGCGGTTGGTGGCGGTGATGATCACCAGTTTGTCGCCGGCGTCGCGGTGCTGTTTGAGCAGTTCCAGCGCCTTGGGCAGCACGATCGGCTCGATGCAGTCGCGCATGTAGTCGTTGTGCCACTGTTCAAGCACGGCCATTTCGGTGCGGCCGAGGATTTCCAGGCAGAAGTTCAGGTACGCGGCGTTATCCAGTTGGCCGGCCAGGTAATCCTGATAGAACTCGTCGTTACGCTGCTTGTATGCAACCGGGTCGAGGAAGCCGCGTTCGCACAGATAGTCGCCCCAAGCGTGATCGCTGTCGCCGCCCAGAAGGGTGTTGTCCAAATCGAATAGAGCCAGGCGCATTGCAGTTACCCGCTGAAAAGTCAGTAAAAAGGCGACAAGAATACGGTCTTTTCACAAGAGTGCACATAAGGTAGGAACCTTCGTTGCCGCCTTATCAAGCTTTGTGGAACAATGCGGCGACATGCGTTTGCGAGGTTGTTGCCGTGATCGACCCCGATGGTTTCCGCCCCAATGTCGGGATCATTCTGACGAATGACGCCGGCCAGGTGCTATGGGCTCGCCGTATCAATCAAGATGCCTGGCAGTTTCCACAAGGGGGAATCAACCCCGAGGAGACGCCGGAGGACGCCTTGTACCGCGAGCTGAACGAAGAAGTTGGCCTGGAACGTGAAGATGTTGAAATACTGGCCTGTACTCGTGGCTGGTTGCGCTATCGTTTGCCGCAACGTCTGGTGCGTACCCACAGCCAACCGCTGTGCATCGGCCAGAAGCAGAAATGGTTTCTCCTGCGCCTGATCTCCAACGAGCAGCGGGTGCGGATGGATTTGACCGGTAAACCGGAGTTCGATGGCTGGCGCTGGGTCAGTTATTGGTATCCGTTGGGCCAGGTGGTGACATTCAAGCGCGAGGTGTATCGACGCGCCCTCAAAGAGCTTGCCCCGCGCCTTTTAGCGCGCGACTGACGACGGAGTTCGACCCCGAGCCATGCTCAATACGCTGCGCAAGATCGTCCAGGAAGTTAACTCCGCCAAGGATCTCAAGGCGGCGTTGGGGATTATTGTGTTGCGCGTCAAAGAGGCCATGGGCAGCCAGGTCTGCTCGGTCTACCTGCTTGATCCCGAGACCAACCGCTTCGTCCTGATGGCCACCGAGGGCTTGAACAAGCGCTCGATCGGCAAAGTCAGCATGGCACCCAACGAAGGTCTGGTGGGTCTGGTCGGCACGCGTGAAGAACCCCTGAACCTCGAAAACGCCGCGGATCACCCGCGCTACCGCTACTTCGCCGAGACCGGCGAGGAGCGCTACGCCTCCTTCCTCGGGGCGCCGATCATTCACCACCGCCGCGTCGTCGGCGTGTTGGTCATCCAGCAGAAAGAACGCCGCCAGTTCGATGAAGGTGAAGAAGCCTTCCTCGTGACCATGAGCGCGCAGCTCGCCGGCGTAATCGCCCACGCCGAGGCCACCGGGTCGATCCGTGGTCTGGGCCGTCAGGGCAAGGGCATTCAGGAAGCCAAGTTCGTCGGCGTACCGGGTTCGCCGGGTGCGGCGGTCGGTACGGCGGTGGTCATGCTGCCGCCGGCGGATCTGGACGTTGTGCCAGATAAAACCATCACCGACATCGACGCCGAGCTGGCGCTGTTCAAGACCGCCATCGAAGGCGTGCGCGCCGACATGCGCGCGTTGTCCGCCAAGCTCGCGACCCAGCTGCGCCCGGAAGAGCGTGCGCTGTTCGACGTCTACCTGATGATGCTTGACGATGCTTCGCTGGGCAGCGAAATCACCACCGTGATCAAGACCGGCCAGTGGGCCCAGGGCGCACTGCGTCAGGTGGTCACTGAGCACGTCAACCGTTTCGAACTGATGGACGACGCCTACCTGCGCGAGCGTGCGTCGGACGTCAAAGACCTCGGCCGCCGCCTGCTGGCCTACTTGCAGGAAGAGCGTCAGCAGAACCTGGTCTACCCGGAAAAAACCATTCTGGTCAGCGAAGAGCTGACGCCGGCGATGCTCGGCGAGGTGCCGGAAGGCACGCTGGTCGGTCTGGTGTCGGTCCTCGGTTCGGGTAACTCCCACGTCGCGATCCTGGCCCGGGCCATGGGCATTCCGACGGTGATGGGTCTGGTTGACCTGCCGTACGCCAAGGTTGACGGCATCGAAGTGATCGTCGATGGCACCCGCGGCGAGGTCTACACCAACCCCAGCGATGTGCTGCGCAAGCAGTTCGCCGAGGTGGTCGAAGAAGAGAAACAACTGGCGCTGGGCCTCGACACCCTGCGTGATCTGCCATGCGTGACCCTCGATGGCCATCGCATGCCGTTGTGGGTCAACACCGGGCTGCTGGCCGATGTGGCGCGGGCGCAGAAGCGCGGCGCCGAAGGTGTCGGCCTGTACCGCACCGAAGTGCCGTTCATGATCAATCAGCGCTTTCCGAGTGAAAAGGAACAGCTGGCGATCTACCGCGAGCAGCTCGCCGCGTTCCATCCGCAACCGGTGACCATGCGCAGCCTCGACATCGGCGGTGACAAGTCGCTGTCGTACTTCCCGATCAAGGAAGACAACCCGTTCCTCGGCTGGCGCGGGATTCGCGTGACCCTCGATCACCCGGAAATCTTCCTGGTGCAGACCCGCGCGATGCTCAAGGCCAGCGAAGGCCTGAACAACCTGCGGATCCTGCTGCCGATGATCTCCGGCACCCACGAACTCGAAGAAGCCCTGCACCTGATCCACCGGGCCTGGGGCGAAGTGCGCGACGAAGGCACCGACGTGCCGATGCCGCCGATCGGGGTGATGATTGAAATTCCGGCTGCGGTGTACCAGACCAAGGAGCTGGCGCGGCAGGTGGACTTCCTGTCGGTCGGCTCCAACGACCTGACCCAGTACCTGCTGGCGGTCGACCGCAACAACCCGCGAGTGGCCGACCTCTACGACTACCTGCACCCGGCGGTGCTGCAAGCCCTGCAAACCGTGGTGCGCGACGCACATGCCGAAGGCAAACCGGTGAGCATCTGCGGCGAAATGGCCGGTGATCCGGCAGCGGCGGTGCTGTTGATGGCGATGGGCTTCGACAGCCTGTCGATGAACGCCACCAACCTGCCGAAAGTGAAGTGGATGCTGCGTCAGATCAACCTGAGCAAGGCCAAGGATCTGCTGGCGGAGCTGATGAAGATCGATAACCCGCAAGTGATCCACAGCTCGCTGCAACTGGCGCTGAAGAATCTCGGGTTGTCGAAGATGAATCCGCCGGCGGTCAACAAGGCCCTCTAAAACCTTGAGGGCCTCTTCGCGAGCAAGCCCGCTCCCACATTTGACCGAGTTCTACCTTTGGAATGTGGTCGAATGTGGGAGCGGGCTTGCTCGCGAAGGCGTCAGTTCAAACGCTGCTAAACAGCAATCTCCACCTCGCCCAAATGCCCGCCATACGGCCCGAAACTGCGCTCGACCATCCGCCGCGTGCCGTCCGCCTGCACGATCAACGCCGTACTCGCCCGTGTCCCGTAACTTTGACTGGCAATAAACACACTCGACAGCAGTGATTCAGTGGCCAGCCCGACCCCGGTGTCCGGCAATTCGTTAAACGGCGCGGTCTGCGCATCGCTCAGTAACCCCAGCAGTCGCGCAGGCTGCGGATCATCCAAGACCGCGCTCAGGGCCACCTTGGCCTTGAGCAACTTCGGCCACGGCGTATCCAGCCCGGCATTCGATAGCCCGTAGACGCCCGGTTCGAGCATCACCGGTTCCGACGTCCGCGCATTGAAGTGCCACAGCTCATGGGCATTACCCAGCAGCAGGTTGAACCCGGCGTACTCCGGCGAGCGCGCGACCACATCGCTTAAGTAATCATCAATCGACGCATCGCCCGTGAGAAACCGCGCCACCAGTTCCCCTCGTGACTTGCGCGCCGGCGGCTGGTGCGGGTCGCGGATATTGGTCAGTGCGGCGAAACGTCCGTTGGCACCAATCCCCAACCAGGTGCCGCCCGCCTCAAGATCGCGGCCGGCATGCACTTGCGGCGCGTCGGCCCATGGCGCCAGCGGCAGGCTCGGGCGGGCGTAGAACTCGTCACGGTTGGCCGCGACGATCAGCGGCTGGGCATGGCCCGGGTGCCAGGCGAAAACGATCAGGCACATAAGGTGGTCCTTGTGTGTTTTCTGCTCACTCTACGCAGTCGGCGTCCGTGCATCCATCGTCAGTGGAGCCAAAGGGCATGCATCCGTTACCATGCCGCTCCGGTTTTGGGGATGCGTCTGGGAGACGGTCATGGAATTTCTGCTCTATCTGGCGTTGGGCGCCTGTGCGGGCGTGCTGGCCGGGCTGTTCGGGGTGGGCGGCGGGATCATTATTGTCCCGGTGCTGGTGTTCAGTTTTACCTTGCAGGGATTCGATCAGTCGATCCTCACGCATCTGGCGGTAGGGACATCGCTGGCGACCATCATTTTCACTTCGGTCAATGCCGTGCGTGAACACCATCGGCGTGGTGCGGTGCGCTGGCCGATCTTCATGTGGATGGCGGTTGGCATACTGCTCGGCGCCGGTTTTGGGGCGCTGACGGCCGAGGCGATTTCCGGGCCGAACCTGCAGAAGATCATCGGCGTGTTCGCCTTGGTGATTGCCGTGCAACTGGCGCTGGAGGTCAAACCCAAGGCCAGTCGAACGGTGCCGGGCAAACTCGGTCTGACCGTGGCCGGCAGTGTGATCGGCTGGGCCTCGGCGATTTTCGGGATCGGCGGCGGTTCGCTGACCGTGCCGTTCCTGACCTGGCGCAGCGTGCCGATGCAGCAGGCGGTGGCAACGTCGTCGGCCTGTGGCTTGCCGATTGCTGTGGCGAGTGCGTTAAGTTTCATGATTCTGGGCTGGCATGATCCGCTGTTGCCGCCGCATAGTCTCGGTTTTGTTTATTTGCCGGCGCTGCTGGGCATTGCCCTGACCAGCATGGTGTTCGCCCGTCTCGGCGCGCGCCTGGCACACAGATTGTCGCCGCGCTTGCTGAAACGGCTGTTCGCCGCTTTGCTGTTCTGCGTGGGCCTGAATTTCCTGCTCTGATCCGCTCGGTCAGAACGGGCCGCAATCCTGGCTTAATCCTGAGGTGGCAGCGTCGCCCGGGAATTTTGGTTTCAACTCTAACGAGGAGTCGCAATGCTGCCTTACCCGCAGATCGACCCGGTGGCCCTGGCCATCGGTCCGCTGAAAATCCACTGGTACGGCCTGATGTACCTCGTCGGCATCGGCGGCGCATGGCTGCTGGCGTCGAGCCGGCTCAACCGTTTCGACCCGACCTGGACCAAGGAGAAGCTCTCCGATCTGGTGTTCTGGCTGTCGATGGGGGTGATTGTCGGTGGACGTCTGGGTTACGTGCTGTTCTATGATCTGAGCGCCTACATCGCCAACCCGACGCTGATTTTCGAAGTGTGGAAGGGCGGCATGTCGTTCCATGGCGGATTCATCGGGGTGATGCTCGCCGCGCTGTGGTTCGGCAAGCGTAATGGCAAGACCTTCTTCCAACTGATGGACTTTGTTGCGCCGATGGTGCCGATCGGTCTGGGTGCCGGGCGTATCGGCAACTTCATCAACGCCGAGCTGTGGGGCAAGCCGACCGACGTGCCGTGGGCGATGATCTTCCCGCCGTTCAGCGATCCGGCGCAGCTGCCGCGTCACCCGTCGCAGCTGTATCAGTTCGCGCTCGAAGGCGTGGCGCTGTTCCTGATCCTGTGGTTGTTCTCGCGTAAACCGCGTCCGACCATGGCCGTATCCGGCATGTTCGCGCTTTTTTACGGAATTTTCCGTTTTATTGTCGAGTTCGTCCGCGTTCCGGACGCGCAACTGGGCTACCTGGCCTGGAACTGGCTGACCATGGGTCAGGTGCTGTGCGTACCGATGATCGTCGGCGGTCTGTTCCTGATCTGGCTGGCCTATCGTCGTGCGCCGGCAGCGCCGCTCGCGCCGACCGCTTAAACTACGAACCCCGGCGCGCGACGCCGGGGCTCAAAGGACACAGGTAACTCATGAAGCAATATCTCGAACTGGTCTCGCACGTCATCCAGAACGGCACCAAACAGGCCAACCGCACCGGCATCAACACCATCAGTTTCCCGGGTGCGATGCTGCGTTTCGATCTGCAGGAAGGCTTTCCGGCGATCACCACCCGCAAGATGGCCTTCAAATCGGCCATCGGCGAGATGTGCGGTTTTCTGCGCGGCGTGAACAACGCCGCGGAATTCCGTGCGCTGGGCTGCAAGGTCTGGGATCAGAACGCCAACGAAAATGCGCAATGGCTGGCCAACCCGTTCCGTCAGGGCGAAGACGACCTCGGCGAAATCTACGGCGTGCAATGGCGCAAATGGCCGGCGTACAAGCAGATCCCGCTGAGCAACACTGCCGCCATCGAACAGACCCTGAGCAACGGCTACAAGCAGATCGCCCAGGGCGAAGAAGACGGCCAGGCTTATGTGGTGCTGTACAAAGCCATCGATCAGGTGCGCCAGTGTGTCGACACGATCATCAAGGACCCGGGCAGCCGCCGTATCCTGTTCCACGGCTGGAACTGCGCCCAGCTCGATGAAATGGCCCTGCCGCCGTGCCATCTGTTGTACCAGTTCCACCCGAACGTCGAGACCAAAGAGATCTCCCTGACCCTGTACATCCGCTCCAACGACCTGGGCCTGGGCACGCCGTTCAACCTCACCGAGGGCGCCGCCCTGCTAAGCCTGATCGGGCGCCTGACCGGCTACACGCCGCGCTGGTTCACCTATTTCATCGGTGATGCGCATGTCTACGAGAACCACCTGGACATGCTCAACGAACAGCTCAAACGCGAGCCGTTCGCCATGCCGAAACTGAAAATCTCCGACCGCGTGCCGGAGTTTGCCAAGACCGGTGTGTACCAGCCGGAGTGGCTGGAGCTGGTCGAGCCGAGCGATTTCTCGCTGGAAGGCTATGAGCACCATGCGCCAATGACCGCGCCAATGGCGGTCTAAAAACTTCACGCAATACCTGGTGGGAGCGGGCTTGCTCGCGAATGCGGTGTATCAGTTAACGATGATGTCGACTGACACTCCGTCTTCGCGAGCAAGCCCGCTCCCACATTCGGTTCTGTGTAAGTCTCAGTGGCCGTGGCTACGGCCTACATGGGAGTGTTCGACTTCCGTCGCCACAACCCCGCCACTCACCTCCAGCCGCTGCAAAATCCCGCACTGATCCGCCCCCGGCCCTTCGCCACAGCGTTGGCGCAGGTCGAGCAGTTGTGTCTGCAACGCCAGCAACCCGTCAATCCGCGCCTTTACATGCTGGATATGCTCGTCGATCAGCGCATTGACGTTTTCGCACTGGTCCTGCGGGCTGTCGCGCAAGGTCAGCAGGCTGCGGATTTCTTCGAGGGTCATGTCGAGGGTGCGGCAGTTGCGGATGAAGGTCAGGCGTTCGGCGTGGGCGTGGGTGTAAACGCGGTAGTTACCGTCGCTGCGCGCCGGCTCCGGCAGCAGGTTTTCGCGCTCGTAATAGCGGATGGTTTCCACGGCGCAGTCGGTGAGTTTGGCCAGTTCTCCGATCTTCATGACGGCAATCTCCAAAAGGGTGCTTGACCCTATAGTGGCTACAGGGTCTTTACTTGGCAACAGGCACCTTCATGGACGCGACCAATGAGCGATTCCCAGCACACCCACAAGCCCGGCGACGGGCACGATCATAGCCACAGCCATAAATTGCAGCCTGTGCATAAGCACGAACATGGCGGCGATTCCTGCTGCGCGTCGAAAGCCGCAGCACCGGCACCGGTTCATTCGCACGAAGATTCTTGCTGCTCGTCGACAGTCGCCGCGCCTGCATTGGTGCAACTGAGCGAAAAGACCAGCGCTGACGCCCGCCTGAGCAGTTTCCGCATCGAAGCGATGGACTGCCCGACCGAGCAGACGCTGATCCAGAACAAACTCGGCAAACTGGCCGGTGTGCAGCAACTAGAATTCAACCTGATCAACCGCGTGCTCGGCGTGACCCACAATCTGCCGGACACCGCGCCGATCACCGATGCGATCACGTCTCTGGGCATGCACGCCGAACCACTGGAGGCGGGCATCGAAACCCCGGCCCCGGCGCCGGTGAAAAAACACTGGTGGCCACTGGCGCTGTCTGGCGTTGGTGCGCTGGCGGCTGAAGTGATCCACTTCACCAACGCCGCGCCGACCTGGGTGGTGGCGATCATTGCGCTGGTGTCGATCCTCAGCGGCGGCCTGACCACCTATAAAAAGGGCTGGATCGCCCTGAAGAACCGCAACCTCAACATCAACGCGCTGATGAGCATCGCGGTGACCGGTGCGGTGCTGATCGGGCAGTGGCCGGAAGCGGCGATGGTGATGTTCCTGTTCACCGTGGCCGAGCTGATCGAGGCGCGCTCGCTGGATCGTGCGCGCAATGCCATCAGCGGCCTGATGCAGATGACCCCGGAACAGGCCACGGTGCAGCAAGCCGACGGCAACTGGGTCGAACAAGAGGTCAAAAGCGTCGAACTCGGCGCCCGCGTGCGGGTAAAACCCGGCGAGCGCATTGCGCTGGACGGCGAGGTCGTCAGCGGCAGTTCGACCATCGATCAGGCGCCGATCACCGGTGAAAGCCTGCCGGTGGAGAAAACCGTGGGCGACAAAGTCTTCGCCGGCACCATCAACCAGGCCGGTTCGCTGGAATACTCGGTGACTGCGGCGGCGAACAACTCGACCCTGGCGCGGATCATCCACGCCGTCGAGCAGGCTCAGGGCGCACGGGCACCGACTCAGCGCTTCGTCGATCAATTCTCGAAAATCTACACCCCGGTGGTGTTCGTGCTGGCGCTGGCCGTGGCGATCATTCCGCCACTGTTTATGGGTGCAGCATGGTTTGACTGGATCTACCGTGCGCTGGTGTTGCTGGTGGTTGCCTGCCCTTGTGCACTGGTGATTTCCACCCCGGTGACCATCGTCAGCGGCCTCGCGGCAGCGGCGCGCAAAGGCATTCTGGTCAAGGGTGGCGTGTACCTGGAGGGCGGCTTCAAGCTCGACTATCTGGCGCTGGATAAGACCGGCACGATCACCCACGGCAAACCGGTGCAGACCGATTACCTGTCGCTCGACCCGACCGCCGACGCCAGCGCTCCGGCAATCGCCGCCGCACTGGCCGGGCGCTCCGATCACCCGGTGTCGCTGGCCATCGCCAATGCGGCTGTGGATAAAAACCTCGCCGTGCTGACTGTGGATAACTTCGAAGCGCTGGCCGGGCGTGGTGTGAAGGGCCAGGTCAACGGCCAGACCTATCACTTGGGCAACCACCGTCTGGTTGAAGAGCTGGGCCTGTGCTCGCCGCAACTGGAAGAGAAGCTGTTTGCGCTGGAGAAACAGGGCAAGTCCGTGGTGTTGCTGCTCGACAGTTCCGGCCCGCTGGCGCTGTTCGCCGTGGCCGACACGGTCAAGGAATCCAGCCGCGAAGCGATCCGCCAGTTGCACGCCCTCGGGGTAAAAACCCTGATGCTCACCGGTGACAACGTGCACACCGCGCAGGCCATCGCGGCGCAGGTCGGCATCGATCAGGCCAAGGGCGACTTGCTGCCGACCGACAAGCTGCAGGCTATCGAAGAGCTTTATGCACAGGGGCATCGTGTCGGCATGGTCGGCGACGGTATCAACGACGCTCCGGCGCTGGCGCGGGCCGAAATCGGTTTCGCCATGGCGGCCGCCGGCACCGACACCGCGATTGAAACCGCCGATGTCGCCCTGATGGACGATGATCTGCGCAAGATCCCGGCGTTCATCAGCCTGTCGCGCGACACCGCAAGCATCTTGAAACAGAACATCGCCTTGGCACTGGTGATCAAGGCTATCTTTCTTGGGGTAACCTTCGCCGGGCTCGCCACCATGTGGATGGCGGTGTTCGCCGACATGGGTGTGAGCCTGCTGGTGGTGTTCAACGGTTTGCGCCTGCTGCGTAAATAAACGATGAGGGATGGTTGTGCTGAGTGCCGAGCTGAAAGCGTTTTATATGGTCGCCCGCCTGGGCAGCATTACGCTGGCGGCGAAGAAGCTCGGCCTCAGCCAACCCACCGTGACCACGCAGATCCGTAATCTGGAAAGTCAGTACTCGGTGGAGCTGTTCTACCGTGGCGGTCGGCGCCTGAGTGTCAGTGACGAAGGCGCGCGGCTGCTGCCGATGGTCAAGGCGCTGTTGCAGCAGGAGGCCGATATCGAGTTCTTCCTGCGCAACAGCGGTCAGGTGCAGGGCACGCTGCGCATCGCTGCCACCGCGCCGTATTACATCCTCGATCTGGTGAAAACCTTCCGCGAGCGCTTGCCGCAGGTGGAAGTGTCGGTGGAAATCGGCAACTCGCAGCAGGTGCTCGAAGCGCTGGAGGATTACCGGGTCGATGTCGCCGCGTCGTCGCAGTTGCTTGAGGACGCGCGGTTGATTCGCCGGGTATTGGGCAGCGATCCACTGGTGCTGGCGGTGCATCGCAATCATCCGCTGGCGGCGCAGGAGCATGTGGCGTTGAGTGCGCTGGCCGGGCATACCTTGCTGATGCGCGAGTCCGGTTCGACCACCCGGCGCCTGACCGAGGAGTTGCTGGAAAGCGCCGGGGTCAGTTTTGGCCCGCTGCTGGAAATTGGCAGCCGCGAGTCGATCCGCGAGGCGGTGCTGCGCAATATCGGCATCAGCATCATTGCCCGCCAGGAAGTCCCGCACGATCCGCAATTGCGGGTGCTGACCATCGAGAATGCGCCGCAGATTCCTGAGTATCTGTATTGCCTCAAGGAGCGCAAGGGTGCGCGGTTGCCGGCGGCGTTTCTCGGGTTGGCTCAGGAAATGTCTCCGGCCTGATTTCTTCATTGCCCATGCCGGCCTCTTCGCGAGCAAGCCCGCTCCCACAGGGGATAGTGTTCACAACACAAATCCAATGTGGGAGCGGGCTTGCTCGCGAAGGCGTCAGACCAGGCAACCCATGACTTGAAACCTGAACCAAAATCCCCGAATACCACTATCAGCCGTTTTTGCCTCACTGCCACATGACGGACGCATTACAACTCTAGGATTGGCCCCATCAGCTTGATGAGGTCTGTCCATGAATCCTGCAATCGCAACTGCCCTGACCAACCCCGGTGCGCCGATGAAAGTGCGCGGCGTGCAGAAGCGCTTCGGCGCGTTCACCGCACTGGATAACGTCTCCCTCGATGTCGCGGCCGGTGAGCTGGTGTGCCTGCTCGGCCCGTCGGGTTGCGGCAAGACCACGCTGCTGCGCTGCATCGCCGGGCTGGAAAAGCAGGACAGCGGCGAGTTGTACCTCGGTGACCGCGATGTTTCGCACCTTGCGCCGCAGGCCCGGGATTACGGCATTCTGTTCCAGTCCTACGCGCTGTTCCCCAATCTGACCGTCGAAGCGAACATTGCCTACGGCCTCGCCGGCAGCGGTCGCGACGAAGTACGCCGTCGCGTCGGGCAGATGCTGGAACTGGTCGGCCTCACCGGCAGTGAGAAAAAGTACCCGGGCCAGTTGTCCGGCGGCCAGCAACAGCGGGTTGCCCTGGCTCGCGCCCTGGCCCCGGCGCCGTCGCTGCTGTTGCTCGATGAACCGATGTCGGCGCTGGACGCACGAGTGCGCGAGCATCTGTGCACCGAACTGCGCCAACTGCAGCGCAACCTCGGCATCACCACCCTGATGGTCACCCACAATCAGGACGAAGCCATGCTGATGGCCGACCGCATCGCCGTGATGAACAACGGCCGCGTCGAGCAATACGCTACCCCGCAGGAAATCTACAACCGCCCGGCCACGCCATTCGTGGCCGAGTTCGTCGGGCAGGGCAACTGGCTGCCGTTCCAGCGCAGCAGCGCCAGTCACGCCCGGGTGGGCGGGATGGATGTGCGTCTGGCCGATGGTAGCGTCAGCGGCGCCTCGGGCCGACTGTTCTGCCGTCCGGAAGCAATCAGCGTCAATCCGTTGGTGCACGAAGAAAACCTGTTTCCGGCGAAAGTCCGTGAGATCACCTTTCTCGGTAATCGCTGCCGCATGAGCTTCGAACTCGACCAATTGCCGGGCCACGCGTTGCTTGCTGAACTGGCGCCGGAAGCCATGCCACGCCTTGGCGCCCAGCAGATCATGGTCGCCTTGCCACCGCGCAGCCTGCAGGTGTTTGCCTGATGAGCGCGAACATCGCACTGCCGCTACCGCACAAGCAGGCGCGGCGAGTGTCCGGGGCCGAGGTCGGTGACCGGATCTTCGTCCTCGGCGGCAAACTCCTGCTGCTATTGCTACTCGGTGTCGCTGTGCTGCTGCCGTTGCTGGCGATCTTCTGGCGCGGCTTCAGCAGCGAGGCCGGGCAGGGCGGTGGCTGGCTCGCCGCCAAGGAGCTGGTGAGCAGCGCGAATTTCCACTGGCTGCTCGGCAACAGCCTGAAAGTTTCCCTCAGCGTCGCGGCCATCGTCGTACCGCTGGCCTACCTGTTTGCCTACGCCCTGCAACGTACATTGATTCCAGCCAAGGGCATCTGGCGCGGGATTTCCCTGCTGCCATTGATGGCGCCGTCGATGCTGCCGGGTATCGCATTGGTCTATCTGTTCGGCAACCAGGGCATGTTGCGCTGGCTGCTCTCGGACAATATCTACGGTTTCTGGGGCATTGTGCTGGGTGAGGTGATCTACACCTTTCCCCATGCGCTGATGATTCTGCTGTCGGCGCTGTCGCTGGCCGATGCGCGGCTGTTCGATGCGGCGTCGAGCATGGGCGCCAGTCCGGCGAAAGCCTTTCGCAGCATCACCTGGCCGGCGACCCGGCAGGCAGTGTTCGCCGCGTTCTGCTTGGTGTTCACCCTGACCATCACCGATTTCGGTGTGCCGGTGGTGGTCGGCGGCGACTATCAAGTGCTGGCGCTGGAAGCCTACAAAGCCGTGGTCGGTCAGCAACAATTCGGACGCGGGGCGTTGATCGGCATGGTGCTGTTGCTGCCGGCGCTGTTCAGCTTCGGCGTCGATGCCTGGTTGCGTCGGCGTCACGGTGATTCCATGAGCGGCCGCGCCCAGGTGTTCAAACCGGCGCCGTCGAAATTGCGTGATGGCTGCTATCTGGCGATTGTTTTGTTGATCAGCGCGGCGCTGCTGCTGGTGTTCGGCATGGCAGTGTTTTCGTCGCTGGTGAAGTTCTGGCCGTACAACCTGTCGCTGTCGCTCAATCACTATCAGTTCAACGAGACCGCCGGCGGTGGCTGGCTGGCTTACGGCAACAGCTTGAAGATGGCGCTGGGCACGGCACTGATCGGCAGCGTGCTGATTTTCACCGGCGCTTACCTGATGGAGAAAACCCGCAGCCAACGCGGCCTCAACCTGACCCTGCGCATGCTCAGTTTCGTGCCAATGGCGGTGCCGGGGCTGGTGCTCGGCCTGGGTTACGTCTTCTTCTTCAACCTCAGCGGTAACCCGCTGCACGTGCTGTACGGCACGATGACCCTGCTGATCGTCTGCACCATTGCGCACTATTTGACCACCGCGCAAATGACCGCGACCACCGCGCTGCGCCAGCTCGACGCCGAGTTCGAGGCCGCCGCGCTGTCGCTCAAGGCCCCGCTGTACCGCCACTACCTGCGCGTCACCGTGCCGATCTGCCTGCCGGCGCTGCTGGACATCGTGCCCTACCTGTTCGTCTCGGCGATGACCACGGTGTCGGCGGCGATCTTCCTCTACAGCCCCGACACCATCCTCGCGGCGGTGGCGGTGCTGAACATGGATGACGCCGGCAACGTCGGCGGCGCGGCGGCGATGTCGACCCTGATTCTGTTCACCTCGGCAGGCGTGTCCTTGCTGCTGGCGTGGGCTTCGCGCGGCTTGCTGCGCCGTTCCCAGGCCTGGCGGCAAACCGCGCCCGGTCACTGATTGACGACTTATCCCTACAGCCTCAACTCACCGACAGGAAAACGATCATGTTCAAGCCTATGGCCCTGGCCGCTGCTGTGCTCGCTACTTTCAGCCTGAATGCCTTCGCGGCAAAAACCGAGTTGACGGTGTACACCGCCCTCGAAGCCGAGCAACTGACCGCTTACAAAGCTGCGTTCGAGAAGGCTAACCCGGACGTCGAGATCAAGTGGGTGCGCGATTCCACCGGGATCATCACCGCCAAACTCCTCGCCGAAAAGGCCCGTCCGCAGGCTGACGCGGTCTGGGGCCTGGCCGCTTCGAGCCTGGCGATCCTCGATCAGCAGGGCATGCTGCAAAGCTACGCACCGAAGGATCTGGGCAAGATCGGCGCGAACTACCGCGATGCTGCCAACCCGCCAGCCTGGGTCGGCATGGACGTGTGGGCCGCGACTATTTGCTTCAACACCGTGGAAGCCGAGAAGCAGGGCTTGAGCAAGCCGGTGAGCTGGCAGGATCTGACCAAGCCTGAGTACAAGGGCAAGATCGTCATGCCTAACCCGGCGTCGTCCGGCACCGGTTTCCTCGACGTCAGCGCCTGGCTGCAAACCTTCGGCGAGAAGCAGGGTTGGGCCTATATGGACGGTCTGCACCAGAACATCGGCCAGTACGTTCACTCCGGTTCCAAGCCTTGCAAACTGGCGGCGGCGGGGGAATTCCCGATCGGCATTTCCTTTGAGTATCCAGCCGTACAGCTGAAACGCCAGGGCGCGCCGCTGGACATCATCCTGCCGAAGGAAGGCTTGGGCTGGGAAATCGAAGCGACTGCCGTGATCAAAGGCACCCCGCATGAAGACGCGGCGAAAAAACTCGCGGACTTCTCCGCCAGCGCCGAGGCAATGGATCTGTACAAGGAGAACTTTGCGGTTCTTGCGCAGCCGGGTATCGCCAAGCCACAGACCGAACTGCCAGCCGACTACGAGCAGCGCCTGATCAAGAACGACTTTGCCTGGGCCTCGAAGAATCGCGACGAGATCCTGACCGAGTGGCGCAAGCGCTATGACGGCAAGTCCGAGAAAGTTGTCGCCAAGTAAGATCTTTATCGACTGACAGGGCCTCTTCGCGAGCAAGCCCGCCCCCACATTCGACCGAGTTCCACCGGAAGGAATGCGATCAAACTGTGGGAGCGGGCTTGCTCGCGAAGGCGGTCTCCCATTCAGGGAAAATCTCCATGACTCAACACAAAGACCTGCTCATCGTCGGCGCCGGCATCCTCGGCCTGTCCCACGCCTACGCCGCCGCCAAACGCGGCCTCAAGGTCAGCGTATTCGAACGCACCGCCACGCCCCTCGGTGCCTCGGTGCGCAACTTCGGTCAGGCGCTGGTCACCGGTCAGCCACCCGGGCCGATGCTTGAACTGGCCAAGGCCAGCCGCGAGATCTGGGGTGACTGGGCGCAACTCGCCGGTCTGCAGATCAAGCGCAACGGCTCGTACCTGTTCGCCCGCAGCGAAGCCGAAGAACACTTGCTCGAAGCTTTCTGCAACGGCCGCGCCGTGGAGCACGGGTACAACGTCGCCTTGCTGCATGGCGCTGCCCTGCGTGATCTGTACCACGGTCAGTTCAGTCATCACCGCGCGGCGTTGCACGGCCTGGACGATCAACAGCTGTACTCGCGCGAAGCGATTCCGGCGTTGATCGACTATCTGCGCCGCGACCTCGGCGTCGAGTTTCACTTCAGTACGCTGGTGCGCGACGTCGAACCGGGGCACCTGCACAGTACCGCCGGCAGCTTCACGGCAAAGCAAATCATCGTCTGCTCCGGCCACGATTATCAGACCCTGCTGGCCGAACCGATTGCCGCGCTCGATCCGCAGATCTGCCGCCTGCAAATGCTCCGCGCCAAACCGCAGATCGAGCTTAATCTGCAACACGCCTTGCTCACCGGTTTGAGCTGCGTGCACTACGGCGCCTTCGCCGATTTGCCAGAAGCGGCGGCGGTGCAGGCGCAGATCCTGCGCGAACAACCGCACCTGCACGACAACGGCATTCACCTGCTGATCAGTCCGACGCCGTATGGCGAGCTGATCATCGGCGACTCGCACCATTACGGCAGCGATCCGTCGCCGTTCAACGCCGAGCAAGTGGACAACTGGATGCTCGAACTGGCCGAGCACACGCTGGGCTGCAAGGTGCAAGTGGTCGAGCGCTGGCAGGGCGTCTACGGTGCCCGTGGGCCGGGGCCGTTTTCGTTGCTGCGCCCGGCACCGGGGCTGAGTGTGGCGTTGATGCACACCGGCGTCGGCATGAGCGTCGGCCCGGCACTGGCCGAGCGCAATGTCGCGCAGTGGCTGGAGGAAATCTGATGGCGGATCAGCAACAGGTCGTCGACCGAATGTTCGACTTGTACGAACGCTTTGGCACCCGCGATTACATCGGCGAGCCGGTGTCGCAGATCGAGCACATGTCTCAGGCAGCGCAGTTGGCGATGGCTGAAGGCTTTGATGATGAAGTGGTGCTCGCCGCGTTCTTCCACGACATCGGTCATTTGTGTGCCGAAGGCGCAGAGAACATGGGCGGTTATGGCTTGGTCAGCCATGAGCGATTGGGTGCGGACTACTTGCGTGAGGCGGGTTTTAGTGAGCGTATGGCCCGGCTGGTGGAATATCACGTGCAGGCCAAGCGCTATCTGACCTTGCGTGAGCCTGGGTATTTAGAGCGCCTGAGTGAAGCGAGTCGCCGCACGCTGGAATATCAGGGCGGGGTGATGAGCGAGGCTGAGGCGGATGTGTTTGAGCGGGATTCGTTGTGTGCCGTCAGCTTGCGCATGCGCCAGTGGGACGAGCTGGCCAAGGAGAGGGCGGTGCCGGTGATGGATTTGGGTGTGCTGAAGCGCAAGGCTGAGGTTTTGTTGTCTGCTGAGTGATTGCAACCTTCACCCCAGCCCTCTCCCGGAGGGAGAGGGAGCCGACCGTGTTGTTCTTGGGCCCTACATCGATCTGAAATATCCAGTCGAACTCAGGTTTTGAAAAGCCAGAAGATCTGCTCCCTTCCCCCCTCTACCCCTTGCGGGAGAGGGCTGGGGTGAGGGGGTAGCGATCTAAAGCTCAAGCACCCGATCAACCAACGCCTCAATCTGCTCCTGCCGCTCCGCCTGATTCAACTTCGCATGCGGATTGAGCGAAGACCACTGCGGATGCGCCCGCGCCTTGCTCAGTGCTTCCGGCAACTTGCCCTCGCGCCAAGTCTTGTCCTGCGGGGTGGCGACCTGGACCGCGTCCATCGCCGCATGCCCGCGCTGATCGAGCGCCAGCAACAGTTGGCGCTGACGCAACGCCAGCAGCCGCAACACCCCGTCATCCACGGTCAACTCCCGCTGGCCCCTGATCTTGCCGAGCAAGCGGCTGCCATAACTGCGCGCGGTTTGCAGCGCGCCACCGGCGATCGCACCGGCCAATGCCGCAGCGCCAAGGGTGATCCCGCCGACCAGCAGATCAACCCCAGCCCCCGCCGCGGCACCGGCAGCAATCCCGCCGCCCACGCGCACGCCGAGTTGCTTCAGGGTTTCCGGGTTGAACAAATCGTCGCCCCAACGCCCATCGAGCAACGGCAGATCACTGGCCGCCGCATCCTGCGGGCGAAACGCATAGAGCTTGAGCAACGCTTCGACGCATTTCTGTTCACGCTGGCGCACGGCTTTGCGCAGTTCGCTGATCGCTTGCTGCTCCTGCTCGGCCTCGCTGACCACACTGCGTCGGCAGGCGGCGCAGTCGATCAGCAATTCGGCGATCAAACGCGCCGCACTTTGTTGGCGGGCGAGGCGCTGGGCCTGTTGATCGGCGATCAAGCGCTCCAGTTGCGGACGGGCGTTTTCCAGCAACAGCGCAAGGCTTTCGTACAGGCGCCGCTCGCCATCTTCCGGCGGCGCAACGCTGTCGAAGCGCACCAGCGCATGCAGGCCGAGCCGCGCCAACGCTTCGCGCCAGTCCGGCTCGCGATGGTTGGCGCTGCTGACGAAATTCAGCACCGGCAACAGCGGCTTGCCGCAACTGGCGAGCACTTCGAGTTCGTCACGATACTTGGCCAGCACCGGTTCGCGGGCGTCGATCACATACAGACCGGCGTCGGACGCGAGTAGCTGTCGCAGGACTTTCGCCTCCTGTTCGAAACGCTGACGTGCTTCGCTGCCGTCGAGAAACCGCGCCAGTCGCGCCGGGCCGTCGAGACGTTCGCCGGGGCGCTCCAGACGCTCAAGGAAATCCAGCAGGGCGATGGCGTCTTCCAGCCCCGGCGTGTCGTAGAGATCGAGCAACGGCTCGCCGTCCACCGACAACCGCGCGCCCTCGACATGCCGGGTGGTGCTTGGGCGGTGGGAGACTTCGCCGAAGCCGACGTCGCGGGTCAGGGTGCGCAGCAGCGAAGTCTTGCCGACGTTGGTGTGGCCGACCACCGCGAGTTTCAGCGGCGCTCTCCGGGCATCAGTCATGACCGCTCTCCAGCCAGTTCATCGGTGCGCAATCGGCGAACGGCAACTCCAGTTGTTGCAGCGCAACGTGCCAGTCGCCGAGACGGGCACTGTCCAGCGCTTCGCCGGGCGGTGCTTGCAGCAGCCAGACCCGGGTGGCGTTGGCGTTGCGCGCCAGTTCGGCGATCAGCGCGAGGCTGCCGCGATCCGGCGAGCGTCGCGGGTCGCAGGCGATCAGCAGGCGTGCCGGAGGGAAACGGCTGAGCTGTTCGAGCAGTTTGTGCCGTGATTCGCGGCTGTCGAGGATGCCGGCGTTGCTCACGGTTTTCGGCAGGGCCGGTGGCCACGGGCGCTGATCGTCGAGTTCGATGGCCACCAGCAAAGCGCCGTCGCTGGCGTGTTCGCTGACGCTGCTTTCAACGCGATGCAACTGCGCAGGCGCGGCGTCGTTGATGCCGAGGCGTTCGCTGGTCGGCATCAGCCGCTCACGCAACTGGGCGTAACCGGGCAGGTTCAGGTCCAGCGTCAGCGCGGCTTTGCCGCGACTCCAGCGCCAGAAACACAACAGCGCCAGCAGCAGGCGCGGCAGTACGCCGTAGACCACCAGCACGCCGACCAGCCAGGTTGCCCAGGCCTGGCGTGCGCTTTCGATATCCAGCGCTGCGCCGCCGCTGGCGCGGATCATCTCTACGGTCGGCACGTTGAAGCCGAGCAGCGCCGGCAGCGCGCCGAGGGCTTGGGTCAGGTTGATGAAGGTGTCGGCGCCGAGAATCGTGGTTTCCCAGACGAAGCCGTAGCGCCGGGTCGCCATCAGTGTCAGCAGCAACAGCAGGGCGCTGAGCATCGCCAGCAACCACAGACCGTTGACCAATGTGCCGAGCGCCCAGCGATTGAGTTTTTTGCGTTGCAGCATCAGCAGCAGGGCCGGCGCGAGTTGCGCAGCTTTGGCATCGCGAGCGAGTTTTTCGCTGAGCCACAGCCACAAGCGCCCGAGGGTGGCGCCGTGTTCACCGGCAAAGATCAGCCCCAGCGCCCAGCTCAGCAGCAGAATCAGGTTCAGCCCGAGCAGGCTGCCCAGGGCCCAGAACACATTGACCGGCGTCTGGCTCAGTGCGGCGAAGGCCAGCCCGGCGCCGCTCAGCAGCGCAAAAATGACCAGCAGCACCAGCGCCAGACGCGCGCCTTGCAGCCAGTGCTGGAGTGCTGCGCTCAGCCCGTCGCGCTCGGCCAGCCACACGGCGCGGCGCTGAATACGGCCCGGCAGATCGCCGCCGGCCGCGCGGGCCAGTCGATTGGCTTCCAGATCCTCCAGGGGACCTGCGTGTTCTTCGCGCAGGCGGATGGTTTCGGTCAGCCATAGGTTTTGCAGTGGAGTCAGTTCAGTCACGCGCCATTCCGTTGCTCGATTGAGCAGTGAGCATAACCGCTGTGGCACTTATCGGGTCAAGCGAGGCTCTGGTATCCTCGCCGGCATGACTAAATCACTCCCCCTCAGCCTGATCGCAGCCCTCGGTGAAAACCGCGTGATCGGCGTCGACAACAGCATGCCCTGGCACCTGCCGGGGGACTTCAAATACTTCAAGGCCACGACCCTCGGCAAGCCGATCATCATGGGCCGTAAGACCTGGGACTCCCTCGGTCGTCCGCTGCCGGGGCGCTTGAACATCGTGGTCAGCCGTCAGCCGGATCTGCTGCTGGAGGGGGCGGAAGTGTATCCGTCGCTGGAAGCTGCAGTGGTGCGCGCCGAGGAATGGGCGAAAGCGCAGGGTGTCGATGAATTGATGTTGATTGGCGGCGCGCAGTTGTATGCACAGGGGCTGGCGCAGGCAGATCGTTTGTATCTGACCCGAGTGGCGCTGAGCCCGGAAGGCGATGCGTGGTTTCCGGAGTTTGACCTGAACCAGTGGAAGCTGGTGTCGAACGTGCCGAATCCGGCTGAGGGCGACAAGCCCGCTTACAACTTCGAGGTCTGGGAAAAGGCTTAAGAGCTTCGCGAGCAAGCCCGCTCCCACATTGGATTTGTGTCGATCACAGATCCAATGTGGGAGCGGGCTTGCTCGCGAAGAGGGCAGGTCAGGCAAAGAAGAATTTAAGCCTGAGCAAGCTCCGCATGCTCATTCGCATCCAGCAGTGCTTTATCGGTCTGCTGCATCACTTGGCTGGTGATCGCACCCGCGGTGATCGAACCACTCACGTTCAACGCCGTACGACCCATGTCGATCAGCGGCTCCACCGAAATCAGCAGCGCCACCAGTGACACCGGCAAGCCCATCGCCGGCAGCACGATCAGTGCGGCAAACGTCGCGCCGCCACCGACCCCGGCCACACCGGCCGAACTCAAGGTCACAATCGCCACCAGCGTCGCGATCCACAGCGGGTCCAGCGGGTTGATGCCGACTGTTGGCGCAACCATCACCGCCAACATCGCCGGGTACAGACCGGCGCAACCGTTCTGGCCGATGGTCGCACCGAACGAGGCGGCGAAACTGGCGATCGACTGCGGAATGCCCAGACGACGGGTCTGCGCTTCGATGCTCAGCGGAATGCTCGCCGCGCTGGAACGGCTGGTGAACGCGAACGTCAGCACCGGCCAGATCTTGCGGAAGAATCGCAGCGGATTGATCCCGGCCGCCGACACCAGCAGGCCATGCACCACGAACATCAGGCCCAGACCGAGGTACGAGACCACGACGAAACTGCCGAGCTTGATGATGTCCTGCAGGTTGGAACCGGCAACCACTTTGGTCATCAGCGCCAGCACGCCGTACGGGGTCAGCTTCATCACCAGACGCACCAGACGCATCACCCAGGCTTGCAGGGTGTCGATGGCGTTGATCACTTTCTGACCTTTCTCGGCATCATCCTTGAGCAGTTGCAGCGCCGCGACCCCGAGGAACGCGGCGAAGATCACCACGCTGATGATCGAGGTCGGCTTGGCCCGCGCCAGATCGGCGAACGGGTTCTGCGGAATGAACGACAGCAGCAGCTGCGGCACATTCAGGTCGGCAACCTTGCCGGCGTAGTCGGTCTGGATGGTTTGCAGGCGGGCCATTTCCTGCGTGCCGGCGACCAGGCCTTCGGCGGTGAGGCCGAACAGGTTGGTCAGGCCGATACCGATCAGCGCCGCGATCGCGGTGGTGAACAGCAGGGTGCCGATGGTCAGGAAGCTGATCTTGCCCAGCGACGAGGCGTTGCGCAGACGCGCGACCGCACTGAGGATCGAGGCGAACACCAGCGGGATCACGATCATTTGCAGCAACTGCACGTAACCGTTGCCGACCAGATCGAACCAGCCGATCGAAGCTTTCAGTACCGGGTTGCCGGCACCGTAAACGGTGTGCAGGGCAACACCGAACGCTACGCCGAGTACCAGCGCGAGCAGGACTTTTTTCGCCAGGCTCCACGTCGTGTGGCGGGTTTGCGCCAGACCGAAGAGCAGGGCGAGGAACACCAGCAGATTGAGGATCAGCGGCAGATTCATGAAGACTCCGATAAGACTTGTGCCAGTCGCCTTCTTGGGCAACTGCGAACCGGCAAGCCTAACAGTTTGATTTCCAATGAATTAATACCGAAATCGCAGGTTGTCCGTCGTTTTTGGAATAAGCACTTGTCGCTCTCGGCAATGCAACTGGCGTTGAGGAGACGTAAGCGGTCGCTGACAGACGAGGACTGTCACACTTATTTGTTAGCGTCGATGTCTTTCAGTCAGGGAGAAAACGCCGATGAAGTTCGCACCGAAAATGCTCGCTGTGGTTCTTGGATTGGGCTTGGCCGCTCACGCATTCGCCACCGACCTGAAGCACTGGCCGGCGGATCAGGCCAAGGCACTCGACGCGATGATCGCCGCCAATGCCAACAAGGGTAACTACGCGGTGTTCGACATGGACAACACCAGCTACCGATACGACCTTGAAGAGTCGTTGCTGCCGTTCATGGAAAACAAGGGGCTGATCACCCGCGAGACGCTTGATCCCTCGCTGAAACTGATGCCGTTCAAGGACACCGCCGACCACAAGGAAAGCCTGTTCAGTTACTACTATCGCCTGTGCGAAGTCGACGACATGGTCTGCTACCCGTGGGTAGCGCAGGTGTTCTCCGGCTTCACTCTCAAGGAACTCAAGGGCTACGTCGATGAGCTGATGGCGTCGGGCAAACCGGTGCCGGCCACTTACTACGAAGGCGATGTAGTGAAGAACATCGATGTGCAGCCGCCGAAAGTCTTCACCGGCCAGGCCGAGCTGTACAACAAGCTGATGGAGAACGGCATCGAGGTTTACGTGATGACCGCCGCCTCCGAAGAACTGGTGCGCATGGTCGCGGCCGATCCGAAGTACGGTTACAACGTCAAACCGCAGAATGTGATCGGCGTGACCACGTTGCTGAAGAACCGCGAAACCGGCGAGCTGACGACTGCACGCAAGCAGATCACTGCCGGAAAGTATGACGAGAAGGCCAACCTCGGCCTGGAACTGACCCCGTACCTGTGGACCCCGGCGACCTGGATGGCCGGCAAACACGCGGCGATCTTGACCTACATTGATGAGTGGAAAAAACCGGTACTGGTGGGCGGCGACACACCGAGCAGCGACGGCTACATGCTGTTCCACGATGTGGATGTAGCCAAGGGCGGCATTCACTTGTGGGTCAACCGCAAGGACAAATACATGACCCAGCTCAACGGCATGATGGCCAAACACGCAGCGGCGCAGGCCAAGGAAGGATTGCCGGTGACGGCGGACAAGAACTGGGTGATCGTCAAGCCTGAAGAAATCCAGTAAGCCCCCAATCCCTGTTGGAACTCAGATTCCAGAATCACTGACAGTCCCTTGTGGGAGCGGGCTTGCTCGCGAAGAGGGAGTGTCAGGCGGGAGATTTTTTGACCGGTAGACCGCTTTCGCGAGCAAGCCCGCTCCCACAGTTTTGATCTTCATTGTTTTTGGATCAGGCAAAAAAATGCCCCGCACTTTGGCCGGGCATTTTTGTTTTTGCGATTGACGCTTACAGCCCGTCGAGCATCGCCTTGTTACGCACCGCACCCTTGTCGGCGCTGGTCGCCAGCAGGGCGTAGGCCTTGAGCGCAGTGGTCACTTTGCGTGGACGCTGCTCGACCGGTTTCCAGCCTTTCTTGTCCTGTTCGACCCGGCGCGCAGCCAGTTCTTCATCGCTGACCAACAGGTTGATCGAGCGGTTCGGGATGTCGATCAGCACTTTGTCGCCGTCCTGCACCAGACCGATCGCGCCACCGGCCGCAGCCTCTGGCGAAGCGTGGCCGATCGACAGGCCGGAAGTACCGCCAGAGAAACGACCGTCGGTGAGCAACGCACAGGCTTTGCCCAGACCTTTAGACTTCAGGTACGAGGTCGGGTAGAGCATTTCCTGCATGCCCGGGCCGCCTTTCGGGCCTTCGTAGCGAATGATGACGATATCGCCTTCCTTCACTTCGTCGGCGAGGATGCCGCGCACCGCGCTGTCTTGGCTTTCAAAGATCTTCGCGTTGCCTTCGAAGACATGGATCGACTCGTCGACGCCGGCGGTTTTTACCACGCAACCGTCGAGAGCGATGTTGCCGTACAGCACGGCCAGGCCGCCTTCTTTCGAGTAGGCGTGTTCGAAGCTGCGGATGCAGCCGTTTTCACGGTCGTCATCGAGGGTTTCCCAACGAGTCGACTGGCTGAACGCGGTCTGGGTCGGGATGCCCGCCGGGCCGGCCTTGAAGAAGTGGTGCACGGCTTCATCGTCGGTCTGGGTGATGTCCCACTTGGCGATGGCTTCTTCCATGCTGCGGCTGTGCACGGTCGGCAGGTCGGTGTGCAGCAGGCCGCCACGGGCCAGCGAACCGAGAATGCTGAAGATGCCGCCAGCGCGGTGCACGTCTTCCATGTGGTACTTCTGGATGTTCGGCGCCACTTTGCACAGTTGCGGCACGCTGCGCGAGAGACGGTCGATGTCGCGCAGGTCGAAATCGATCTCGGCTTCCTGAGCCGCAGCCAGCAAGTGCAGGATGGTGTTGGTCGAACCGCCCATGGCGATGTCGAGCATCATCGCGTTCTCGAACGCCTTGAAGTTGGCGATGTTGCGCGGCAGCACGGACTCGTCGTTCTCGCCGTAGTAACGCTTGCACAGTTCGACGATGGTGCGACCGGCCTGCAGGAACAGCTGCTCGCGGTCGCTGTGGGTCGCGAGGGTCGAACCGTTGCCCGGCAATGCCAGGCCCAGCGCTTCGGTCAGGCAGTTCATCGAGTTGGCGGTGAACATGCCGGAGCATGAACCGCAGGTCGGGCAGGCGCTGCGCTCGTACTCGGCAACCTTCTCGTCAGAAGCGCTGGAGTCGGCGGCGATCACCATGGCGTCGACGAGGTCGAGGCCGTGGGAAGCGAGTTTGGTCTTGCCGGCTTCCATCGGGCCGCCGGAAACGAAGATCACCGGAATGTTCAGGCGCAAAGCGGCCATCAACATGCCCGGGGTGATCTTGTCGCAGTTGGAGATGCAGACGATGGCGTCGGCGCAGTGGGCGTTGACCATGTATTCGACAGAGTCGGCGATGATCTCGCGGCTCGGCAGCGAATAGAGCATGCCGTCGTGACCCATGGCGATGCCGTCATCCACGGCGATGGTGTTGAATTCTTTCGCTACGCCACCGGCGCGTTCGATTTCCCGGGCAACCAGTTGACCGAGGTCTTTGAGGTGCACGTGGCCCGGCACGAACTGGGTGAAGGAGTTGGCAATGGCGATGATCGGCTTCTTGAAGTCGTCATCTTTCATCCCGGTGGCGCGCCACAGTGCGCGGGCGCCGGCCATGTTGCGGCCGTGGGTGGATGTTTTCGAGCGGTAATCTGGCATGGAGCACTCCGGGCGGCTAATCAGGTATCAAAAGGGAGTGAGCTTCTATTGACGTCTGGAACACTCAGAAATGGCCGTGTGTCCTGGATGTTGCCGATGACTTTGCGGGATCGCCGCTTGCCTCAGCCTGAGCTCATAAACCCGCCGGGGGATGAATGGCGATGAATCAGCCGATTCTACACCGCTGGCGTCTGGAGGGAATGGCGCAAAGTGTTGTTCCAGTGCCGACGGTGCGTATGGCATGACGACCGGCAGGCTCAATCGCTGCCAGAGGGCGTGACGGCGCCGTTCTCGATAATGCTGGCGCGATGGCTGATCCTCTTGTTCAGCGCCAGCGCGATGCAACTCAGCAGGACAAAACAGTAGCCGAGAGTGGCCTGCAGGTTGCCTGGACTCAGGCTGATCAGCGCACTGATCAACCCGCCGCAGATGAAGATGATCGTGCTACCGGCCGAGGCCGAAGTACCGGCGTTCTCCGGGAACAGGCCCATGGCGCGTGAGGTGGCGGCCGGGCGTGCAATGGTGGTGCCGGCGGTGCAGATCAGCATAGGGATCAATACCGTGACGGGCGAGAGTGCGAAGTACTGCGACAGGAATAGCATCACCAGCCCTGCCAGCAGAATCAGGCTCAACCCGGCCACGATCTGTTGCGCAGAGCTGATGCGCCGGCTCAACAGCGTGGCGGCAATCCCGCCGGTCACATAGGCCGCACCGTAGATCAGCAGGATCAGCGAGAAGTCGTAGGCTGACAGCTGCAACTGATCCATGAAGATCAATGGCGAAATGACGATGAACGAGAAGTGGCAGGCGAACGCGAAAGCCGAAATCAGCCAGTAGCCGACGAACTCGAAATCCCCCAGCACCCGTCGATAGGCGCTGAGAAAGTTGAGCGGTGTGCCCTTGGCGACTGGCCGACCGCCGTCCAGAAACAGCCAGGCCTTGAGCAACACCACCGCCGCCAGTGCGATGAACAGCCAGAAGCTGCCACGCCAGCCCAGGGTCGCCTGCAGAAAGGTTCCGGCCAGCGGTGATATGGAGATGAAGATCCCGGTGGCGGTCACCATCAGGATCCGCAGGCGATCGCGCTCTGCGCCCTCGAACAGATCCTGCACCAGCGCCTGTGACAGGACGAAACAGCCACAACCGATGGCCTGCACGATGCGAAAAGTCATGAACAATGTGTAGTCGCTGGTCATTACGCAGCCGATGGCGCCGAGGATCGAGACAGCCATGCCGGCGAGCAGTAACCCCTTGCGCCCGATGACGTCGGACAACGGCCCGATCAACAGTTGGGCAAAGGCAATGCCCACCGCGAACAGGCTGATCGACAGGGCGATGTCGGTCGGAGTGCTGGCGAAGTGTTCAGCCAGCGCCGGGAACGACGGCAGCAGGACGTCCAGCGGAAACACCCCCAGCAGCACCATGGCCAAAAGCAGGCTGATCGCCCCGCGTCGTTGTCGGGTCGTTACCACCGTTCTTCCTTCAAGCATCGATCAGTCCTGCCTTGGCGAAAAGTTTGCGGTTGTTGGGTAGCGCGAAGAATCCGGCTTTTTCGAGTGCAGCAAGCGTAGCCGTCGCTCCGGATCGGGCACGCTGGCGGCTGGCCTGTTCGTTGGTCAGGCTGTCGAGGATTTCCTTGATCGCACCTTCGCCAATGCCGGCGCGGCGCAGGCTTTGGTGCAGCCATTGCTCGTCGACTTCGAAGAAGGTCGCCAGGGTCTCCAGCAAGGTTCTGGCCGCAAAGGCGCGCTGGCGGCTGTTCAGGGTCAACCAGAGGTAGTGAAAGACCTCGGAAAAAAAACGGCTGTGGCGCGCTTCATCAGCGAGGTGGTCGCGCAGCATGTCGTTCACGCTGCTGACCAGCGTTTCCCGACACACATCCAGCAACTCCCGGGCAATGATGGTTTCGGAGACGAAGCCGAGCAGAAACCATGCCAGCGGGCGTTTGCTCTCCGGTGTTCGGGCAATCTGACCGGTCAGGCGGGTGATGCGCAACGGCACCTGCTGACGACCGGTGAAACCATGCAGTTCGGCGATCTGTTCGGCCAGATGATGGGAGAACAGTGCGTGATAACCCTCGTCGGTATAGAGCTGCAGCGCGGCGGTTTTCATCCTTGACGGAATGTGCGCGGGCAACTCACCGTGGACGATGGTTTCCACGGCGCGGTTGACGATGCGGTGTTCCAGCAGCGTGGTGTAGTCGAGAAAGTGCACCAGGTGGTTGGCAGCCAGCCGATGCATGACCTTGCTGCCTGCGGCTTCGATCGCCGGGTGGGACAGATACGGCAGGAATGCCGGCGGAAACCAGAAGCGGGTTTGCAGTTGCAACGGCAGGTCTGCCGGCAACTGGTAGTCGTGCCGGCTGGTGCGTACCGAAGCGTGGTTGTTCCAGTCGCCGAGGGTGAAGCGAAGCGCCCAGGACTCTGGCGCTTCGGGCTGATCCACGGTTGATGCGCTCATTTGCGCGTCTCCTGCAACAGGTCGCGCATTTCCTGACACATCGCCTGACCGTCGCTGGCGCCGCAGCCGACAAAGAACAACGGTTGTTCAGCGCTGCCTTCGAGTTTGAGCAGGGCTTCGACCTGGCGGTCGGTGAATGCCCCGGTCAGCCACGTTCCCAGGCCCAGCGCTGTGGCCACCAGTTGAAAGGTTTGCGACAGATGACCCGCCTCGACAAACGCCATGCGATAGGCGCGTGAGTGTTCATACTTCCACCAGAGCTTGTCGAAACGAGCGGTGATAAACAGACCCAGTGGCAGGTTATTGATGAAGTGCTGACCCGCCAGCAAATGACCCAGCGCGGGGTCGGGCAAAGGATTGACCCGGCTGAGTGCGTGTTCTGCCGAGTGGTAGGCGTAGACACCCGGTTCGAGGCCCTCGATATTGCGTGCCAGAAGAAATCCTTCACAGGCATTCAACCCGCCACCTGAAGGACTGCTGCGGCGGGCGCCGAGGCCCTCGGCGATGCTCTCGTCGCGGTCATTGTCGCGATGGCGAAGAAAGCCCAGCGAGAGGTACAGCAGTGTACCGACGTCATTGAGCGTGATTGCTGCGCCAGTGAAGGAGCGGCAGGTTTTTCTCAGGCGCAGGACATTGCCCAAGCTGGCAACGGTCAGGGCCGCGGAGGCGGGCAGGGCGATTCGAGGTTCGTCTTGAGGTGTCGATCGATCTAGTGCGGGGGCCGGTGTAGTCAGCACCGCGTTGCAATGGTTCAGGTATTGCCTGGACCACTCGTGAATATTCTGGGGTATCTGTTCGCAGGGAATGTTCTGGGTGCCAATATGATAAATCTTCGACAATTCATCCCAGCCCCATGGCGGACTGTCTATTTTTGCAACGGTTAATATGCCCGCGTTCAGAAGTTGTGAGTCTATTATGTTGCGTCTGTCGAACTGTTCCGGGTTATTGATAAGTTGTGCAAGTCGACAAGAGTAAGTCAGGTCAAGTTCATGTTGGGTGTGGTCTTTATAGTTCCAGACTATTTGTCCGGGCGTGCGCGGCAATATGAATAAATAGGGATTGATATGCATGTTGTGTTCATCGCTCTGGAACGGGTCGGAAGAACGCTGGGGTGCCGGCACTCCCCAGCGTTCTGGCTCACTTAGCGGGCTTTAGGCGCAACCAGGAAGGCCAGGTTTGCGATTTGGTTGGTTTCCAGAGTAATTGCTTTCATAAGTATGAACTCCTTGTTCATTGAGAGTGAATGTCACCGTCGTGGTGACAACTTAATAATAGGTTGTAATGAATTATTGGCAAGCGATACTTGGGTAGGAAATTTCTATTAATTTTGTCGGAGTGGGCGTGCTGCAAGGGCAAACTTGTAAGTATTAGATGTTGAAATGTAATGCGCAGGGAAATGTCCTGCATGCATGTAGGAAGTTAGTTGTAGGAAAGAGGAAGAAATTCGACGACATTGCATCGCCGTAAAGCCAACGGGAAGCCCGCAGGCTCCCCGTTTCATGGGCCGATCAGCTGTTAGGCAGCAGGCGGCAGGTGATGCTCTTGATGTAGCGAGTCTCGGCGATGGCCGGGTGTACCGGGTGGTCCGGGCCCTGACCACCGCGTTCGAGCATCTGGATGTTGCGGTCCAGGTGACGGGCGCTGGTCAGCAGGATGTTCTGCAGATCGTCTTCCGGCAGGTGCATCGAGCACGAAGCGCTGACCAGAATGCCGTCCTTGGTCAGCAGGCGCATGGCTTGCTCGTTCAGACGACGGTAGGCGCCTTCACCGTTCTTCATGTCTTTCTTGCGCTTGATGAACGCTGGCGGGTCGGCAACGATCACGTCGAAACGTTCTTCGCTGGCCTTGAGTTCCTTCAGAGCTTCGAAGACGTCGCCTTCGATGCAGGTCATCTTGTCGGCGAAGCCGTTCAGCGCGGCGTTACGCTCGACGCCGTCGAGGGCGAAGCCCGACGCGTCGACGCAGAACACTTCGCTGGCACCGAACGCCGCAGCCTGCACGCCCCAGCCACCGATGTAGCTATAGAGGTCGAGCACGCGTTTGCCCTTGGCGTAAGGGGCGAGGCGGGCGCGGTTCATGCGGTGGTCGTAGAACCAGCCGGTTTTCTGGCCGCCAATGACCGGCGCTTCGAACTTCACGCCGTTCTCTTCCAGGGCGACCCACTCCGGCACCAGGCCGAACACGGTTTCGACGTAACGGTTGAGGCCTTCGGCATCACGGGCGGCGGAGTCGTTCTTGAACAGAATGCCGCTTGGCTTGAGCACTTGGGTCAGTGCGGCGATCACGTCATCTTTATGCGCTTCCATGGTCGCCGAGGCGATCTGCACCACGAGGATGTCGCCGAAACGGTCGACCACCAGACCCGGCAGCAGGTCGGAGTCGCCGTAGACCAGGCGGTAGAACGGTTTGTCGAACAGGCGCTCGCGCAGCGACAGGGCCACGTTCAGGCGATGTACCAGCAGTGATTTGTCCAGCGGCAGTTTGATGTCGCGCGACAGCAGACGAGCGCAGATCAGGTTGTTCGGGCTCATCGCGACGATGCCCAGCGGCTTGCCGCCGGCGGCTTCGAGGATCGCCTGATCGCCGGCCTTGAAGCCGTGCAGTGGGGTGGCGGCCACATCGATTTCGTTGCTGTAGACCCACAAGTGGCCGTTGCGCAGGCGACGGTCGGCGTTGGCTTTGAGGCGCAGGCTAGGCAGGGACATGACGTCGCTCCGGAAAAAAGAGCGGGAGTATACCGTGTTGCTCGGCCTGATTGGCTGGTGAGTGGACATGTGGCAAGTCATTGCCGGTGGAAGACATTACCTGTGGCGAGGGGATTTATCCCCGATCGGCTGCGCAGCAGCCGCAAACCCCCAACGCAGTTTTCTGACTGACCGCGTGAGTCGATCTGGGACAGCTGCGCTGTCCATCGGGGATAAATCCCCTCACCACATAAATTCACTAGCCCACAGATCAGGCTGACAGGGCGCTGATCAACTCCTTGTTGAACGCTGGAATATCGTCCGGCTGACGGCTGCTGATCAGATGACCGTCCTTGACCACTTCCTTGTCGACCCAGTTGGCCCCGGCATTCACCAGGTCGTCCTTGAGTGTCTTGTAGCTGGTCATGGTTTTGCCGTTGACCAGCCCGGCGGAAATCAGCAGCCAGCCGCCGTGGCAGATCACCGCAATCGGCTTGCCGGCCGAGGCGCTGGTCTTGACCAGGTGCTGGGCGTCCTGGTCGATGCGAATGGTGTCGGAGTTCTGCACGCCGCCCGGCAGAACGATCGCGTCGTACTGCTCACTGCTGGCGCCTTGAAAGGTCTGGTCGACCTTGAAGTCATCCGCCGGTTTGTCGTGGTTCCAGCCTTTGACCTTGCCGGCCTCGGCGGAAAGGATGTCGACCTGGGCGCCGGCCTGCTCCAGTGCTTGCTTGGGCCCGGTCAGTTCGACCTGTTCGAAACCGTCTGTTACTAAAATGGCGACGCGTTTGCCAGTGAGGGAAGTAGCCATCGATAAGCTCCTGAGTCTGCGGGAAATTACCGCCGAGCCGGTGCTTGATTGTCCGGTCGGCCTTACAAAGTCCGAAGCCTGAGCGTGAATGAAAGTTCCTGACAATTGCCCACTGGTGTGTCGTCCTGCGGTTTTTAGAGGTTAGAATCGCCGCCTGTCCCAGAGTGTGTACTTATGTCCCAAGAGCTGACCACCGAACAGATTCAACAATCCCTGCAAGGCATCAGCGTGCCCGCGCAGCCGCAGATCATGGTGGATCTGCAAATGGAGCAGTACATGCCCGACCCGGACCTGGAGGTGATCGCCAAGCTGATCGCCCAGGATCCCGGCCTGTCCGGTTCTCTGCTGAAAATCGTCAACTCGCCGTATTACGGCCTGAGCAACAAGATCACTTCGATCCAGCGTGCGGTGAATCTGTTGGGCAGCCGTTCGATCATCAACCTGATCAACGCGCAGTCGATCAAGGGCGAGATGAACGATGACACCATCGTCACCCTCAACCGTTTCTGGGACACCGCCCAGGACGTGGCGATGACCTGCCTGACCCTGGCCAAGCGCATCGGCACCCAAGCCGGTGATGAAGCCTATGCCTTGGGGCTGTTCCACGACTGCGGCGTGCCGTTGATGCTGCAGCGCTTCCCCAACTACATGTCGGTACTGGAAAAGGCTTACGCCAATGCCAGCGCCGAATGCCGGGTGGTGGACACCGAGAACGCCGAGTTCAATACCAACCACGCCGTGGTCGGCTACTACACCGCCAAGTCGTGGCGCCTGCCGGAACACGTCAGCACGGCGATCGCCAATCACCACAATGCGCTGGCGATCTTCAGCGACGAATCCTCTCGCAACAGCCAGATGAAGAATCTGCTGGCGATCTTGAAGATGGCCGAGCACATCTGTGCGTCTTATCGGGTGCTGGGCAACCAGACTGAAGACCACGAGTGGAACAGCATTGGCCCGCTTATTCTCGATTACGTCGGTCTGTCGGACTACGATTTCGAAACCCTCAAACAGACGATCCGCGACCTCGGCGCGCATTGATTCGAGGACACCATGCCTGAACTGCCGGAAGTCGAAACCACCCGCCGGGGCATTGCTCCGCACCTGGAAGGCCAGCGCGTCAGCCGGGTGATCGTGCGGGATCGTCGGCTGCGCTGGCCGATCCCCGAAGACCTCGATGTGCGTCTTTCCGGGCAGCGCATCGTGCTGGTCGAGCGGCGGGCCAAGTATCTGTTGATCAATGCCGAAGTCGGCACGTTGATCAGTCACTTGGGCATGTCGGGCAACTTGCGGCTGGTGGAAGTCGGGTTGCCGGCGCTCAAGCACGAGCACGTCGATATCGAGCTGGAATCCGGTCTGGCGCTGCGTTACACCGATCCACGCCGTTTCGGCGCGATGCTGTGGAGTACCGACCCGCTCAATCACGAACTGCTGATTCGTCTCGGGCCAGAGCCGTTGACCGATCTGTTCGACGGCGAGCGCCTGTTCCAGTTGTCGCGCGGGCGTTCGATGGCGGTCAAGCCGTTCATCATGGACAACGCGGTGGTGGTGGGTGTCGGCAACATTTACGCGACCGAAGCGCTGTTCGCTGCCGGGATCGATCCGCGCCGCGAAGCCAAAAGCATCTCCCGGGCGCGTTATCTGAAGCTGGCGATCGAGATCAAACGGATTCTCGCCGCAGCCATCGAGCGCGGCGGCACCACGTTGCGGGATTTCATCGGCGGTGACGGGCAACCGGGGTACTTCCAGCAGGAGCTGTTCGTTTATGGCCGTGGCGGCGAGCACTGCAAGGTCTGCGGTACTGGCCTGCGGGAAGTGAAGCTGGGGCAACGGGCCAGTGTGTTCTGTCCGCGCTGCCAGACCTGAGGCAAAAATCTGAAAAAGTCCTACGGTCTATAGTGAGTGGTCTCACTGTTCAGCCCGAAGGATCGTGCCATGAAGTCCTTGCAAGTCCTGTTTGCCACACTATTGCTGTGTTCCAGCCTGGCCGTTCAGGCCGCGGAAAACGGCAGCGGTGATCCGCGCTACGCCATCCAGAACCCTCCCGCCTACGCCATGATCGGCGATTTGCTGATTGCCCGACCTTTGCTGGTGGTGGCGACGGTGCTGGGTGCGGGGGTGTTTGTGGTGTCATTGCCGTTTACCGCGCTGGGGGGCGGGGTAGGCGATGCGGGGCAGGCGCTGGTGGTGGATCCGGCGAAAGCGGCGTTTGTGCGCTGTTTGGGGTGTACAGGGGAGGGGGTTGAGCAGCGCGAGTGAGCTGATCAGGGTTTTGCGCTGCTGCTGATGGCCCTTTCGCGAGCAAGCTCGCTCCCACATTGGAGCGCATTTCAAATGTGGGAGCGAGCTTGCTCGCGAAGAGGCCCGGAAGAGCGCTACAAAACGTTCAGATCAGGCCTTGCCGGTAATCTTGCGGTACTTTTCCATCAACTGTTCTTCAGTCTCAGGATGCGCCTCGTCCAGTGGAATGCAATCCACCGGGCAGACCTGCTGGCACTGCGGTTCGTCGTAATGGCCGACGCACTGGGTGCACAGGTTCGGGTCGATCACGTAGATCTCTTCGCCTTGGGAAATCGCGGCGTTCGGGCACTCGGGTTCGCAGACGTCGCAGTTGATGCAATCGTCGGTGATGATCAGGGACATGCTAACTCCAGCCGGGGCGGCAGGCCCGGGCGCTATAAATCAATGCGCGCAATTGTGCCGCATTGGCGCCCGCAGTGCACGCGGGCGCCGTTTGAACGGTCGTTACTTCTTGAAGCGCAGGGTCAGGGCATCGGCCACGGCCGGGTGCACGAACTTGCTGATATCGCCGCCCAGCGCGGCGATTTCCCGCACCAGCGTCGAGGAAATGAACGAATAACGCTCGGACGGGGTGAGAAACAGGCTCTCGACGTCCGGGGCCAGTTGGCGGTTCATGTTGGCCAGCTGGAATTCGTATTCGAAGTCCGACACCGCACGCAGGCCACGCAGGAACACATTGGCGTTCTGCTCCTTGGCGAAATGCGCCAGCAGCGTCGAGAAGCCGACCACTTCGACGTTGGGCAGGTGTTTGGTGACCTCGCGAGCCAGCTCAACCCGTTGTTCCAGCGGGAACAGCGGGTTTTTCTTCGGGCTGGCGGCGACCGCAATGATCACGTGATCGAACAGGCGCGAGGCGCGTTCGACCAGATCGCCATGCCCTTTGGTAATAGGGTCGAAGGTACCTGGGTACAACACTCGGTTCATCGCGTCGTCCTGGCGGGAGTCCGTTGGGGAGTCGGATGGTATCGCAGCCGTCCCGGTCGGCCAAGTCGCCTGTTGGGTAAGAAAGCACTATAGACGACGCGATAAACCGGTTTTTTCACGGATTTCTCAGCCGATCGGCGAGGGCTGTCGCCAGCTGCGCGGTCAGGCCATACACCGACAATTGCGGGTTGGCGCCAATGCTGGTGGGGAACAGCGAGCCATCGTGAATCGACAGATTGCTCAGTTGATGATGCCGGCCAAGGCTGTCGGTGACTGCGTTTTTCGGGTCTTCGCCCATCGCACAACCGCCCATCACGTGGGCACTGCCCAGGCGCGTGCGATACAGCTCAAGGCTCAGACCGTTGATCAGCGTGCGGGCTTCGGCCAGGGTTTTCACGTAGCGCGCATCGGCGTGCATCGGCATCACGGCTTTGGCGCCGCCGGCAAACTGGATCTCGGCCATGCTGTGAAAGGCGCGGCGCAGGCCCTCCCAGGCATAAGGCGAGACTTGATAGTCGAGCACCGGCGAGCCATCACCGCGCAGTTCGACACTGCCGCCGGGGCTGTCCGGGTGGAAACCGTCGCGCAGCAACGCGAGCATCGCGTGGGTGTGCGGCAGGTCGGCCATGTGTTCGGCATTCTGCTGGCCGAAACCGCCGAGCAAGGTCGCGGCCAGTGCCGGTTGCAGCGGTGGCACTTCGAGTTTGTAGCCAATCGGCCCACTGGTGCCGTCCTTCCACTGGAAATGATCCGAGTAGATCGACTGCGGCGCGCCGTAGAACGGATTGATCACCTCGTCGAAACGCCCGGCGGACATGTTCACCAGATGCAGGAACGTGCGTTTGCCGAGGCGCTGATGCGGATCCGGTGCATCCGAGCGCAGCAGCAGTGCCGGGCTGTTGATGCCACCGCCGGCCAGCACGTAATGCCGGGCCTTGACCGTGATTTTGCGTCCGGTCGGCGCGACGCAACGCTCGTCCATCGCCACGCATTGCAGGCCGGTGATCTTGTCGCCGCTGATCAACAGCTTTTCCGCGCGGGCCAGGTACAGCAACTCGCCGCCCTTTTCCAGGGTCGCCGGAATGGTGGTGACCAGCATCGACTGCTTGGCGTTGGTCGGGCAGCCCATGCCGCAATAGCCAAGGTTCCAGCAGCCACGCACGTTGCGCGGGATCACGTGCCAGCTGTAGCCGAGTTGCTCGCAGCCCTTGCGGATCACGTCGTTGTTGGCGTTGGGCGGCACCATCCATGGCGCGACGCCGAGACGCTGCTCCATTTTTTCGAACCACGGCGCCATCTCGGCCGGGCTGTGGCCTTTGACGTTGTGTTCCTTGGCCCAGTGCTCGAGGGTCGGCTCGGGCGTGCGGAAACTCGAGGTCCAGTTGATCAGCGTGGTGCCGCCGACCGCACGGCCCTGGAGGATGGTAATCGCGCCGTCCTTGCTCATGCGGCCGATGCCTTCCTGATAGAGGCTGCTGTAGGCCTGGTCTTCGAGCATCTTGAAGTCGGAACTGGTCTTGAGCGGGCCTTCTTCGATCAGCAGCACTTTGTAACCGGCGACGCTGAGGATTTCTGCCGTGGTGCCGCCACCGGCACCGCTGCCGATGATCGCCACATCGGCTTGCAGCGTCAGGTCGCCGGTCAGTTGGGCGCCGTTGTAGGTTTTCCAGCCACGGGCGAGGCCTTCGCGGAACGGGTCGGGTACGGGCATTGATCAGGTTCTCTTTATTATCCTGGGAGCGGTGGTGTGGTGGCTGGCGCCTTCGCGAGCAAGCTCGCTCCCACATTGAAATGCATTCCCTTGTGGGAGCGAGCTTGCTCGCGAACGGCGCGACTCGGTTTCAGACCGTGGGCGGGCCGGGGTAGCCGCAATGGCCCCAGGACTCGGCGCGGGTGTACCAGGCCATCATCACCATCTGCTGCAATGAGCTGTGGCCCATGCGCAGCAGGCTCAATGAGCTGTTCTGCCAGCGCTCGAGGAAGTGGCGCATGGTCTCGGGGCTGGCGTTTTCCCAACTGCCCCAGATCCCTGTGAGCGGACCGCGGGTGACGGTCATGCCGAGCACATCGAACAATTGCCGGGTGAGTTTGAGCATTTCCGGCGACAGGTGATCGAGGCTGTAGTCCAGCGACTTCAGGGTGCCATCCACCGCACCGGGCATTTTCTCGGCGGCCACGGCGCCTTCGAGCATCACCGGAATCAGTGCGCGCAGAAACAGCAGGTCGCCGTCACGCAAAGTGACGAAGCCATTGGCTGCGACACTCGATGAACAGCCACTGAGGCTGGCGCCGAGGCCGGCGGTGGCGAGAAACGCTGTGGCGCCAAGGCTGAACTTCAGCAGGCCACGGCGCGACAGGGCAGGTGTTTCGGTCAGGCTTGGGTGCATTGTTGTTATTACCCGGCGGTGACGACGATTAGCGGATGAACAGCTTCTGGATCAGTTTCTGAATCGATTTGCCGTAGGGCGGATAGATCAACTTCGCGGCGTTGAAGCGCTGTTTGATCAGTACGCCCTTGGCCTTGCTGAAAGTCAGGAAGCCTTCGTGGCCGTGGTAATGGCCCATGCCCGATGGGCCGATGCCGCCGAACGGCATGTCGTCCTGCGCCACGTGCAGCAGGGTGTCGTTCAGGCACACGCCGCCGGAGTGGGTTTCGTGCAGCACGCGGTTCTGTTCGCGTTTGTCGTAGCCGAAGTAGTAAAGCGCCAGAGGACGCGGGCGCTGATTGATGTAGGCAAACGCCTGATCCAGATCCTGATATGGCACGATCGGCAGCAACGGGCCGAAGATTTCGTCCTGCATCACGGTCATCTCGTCAGTGACATTGAGCAGCAGGCTGTGCGGCATGCGCCGGCCCTGGCCTTGTTCGAACAGCGGGATCAGCAGCGCGCCCTTGCTCGTGGCGTCGCTGACATAACCGTTGAGCCGGGCCAGTTGGCGTTCGTTGATGATCGCGGTGTAGTCCGGGTTGTCGGCGAGGGTCGGATAGAAATTGTTGACCACCTGACGATAGGCTTCGACGAACGCGCCGACGCGGTCTTGCGGCACCAGCACGTAATCGGGGGCGACGCAGGTCTGGCCGGCGTTCAGGGTCTTGCCGAAGGCGATGCGTTCGGCGGCGTCCTTGAGCGGCACGTCGCGAGAGACGATGGCCGGGGACTTGCCGCCCAGTTCGAGTGTCACCGGGGTCAGGTTTTCCGCCGCAGCGCGCATCACGTGTTTGCCGATGCTGGTGGCGCCGGTGAACAGCAGGTGATCAAAATGCAGGCGGGAGAACGCCACGCCGATGTCGGCCTCGCCCAGCACCACGCAGACCAGATCTTCGGGGAAAATCCGTCCCAGCAGGGTCTTGAGCAACTGGCCGGTGGCCGGGGTCGATTCGCTGAGCTTGAGCATCACCCGGTTGCCCGCCGCCAGCGCGCCGACCAGTGGGCCGATGGCCAGATACAACGGGTAGTTCCACGGGACGATGATGCCGACCACGCCAAGCGGCTGGTACACGACTTTCGCCGACGCTGGCTGAAAGGCCATGCCGACTTTGCGTCGCGACGACTTCATCCAGCCCTTGAGGTGGCGGCTGGCGTAATGGATGCCGTGCAGGCTGGGCATCAGTTCGGCGAGCAGGGTTTCATCGGCGCTGCGATGACTGAAATCTGCGCTGATGGCATTGACCAGCGCCTGCCGCTCATTACTGAGCAAGTCGCGCAACGCCTTGAGCCATTGCTGGCGCTGATCTGCCGGTGGCATCGGGTTGGCGGCATAGGCGGCGCGCTGTGCCGCGAACAGCCGATCCAGCTCTTCCAGGGGCTGTTGCAGCGTTTGCAGATAAGCAATGTCGGCAGTCATCGTCGGCTCCGGATTTATTGTAGTGATGACGTTCTAGAGTCTATGCTCTAGAAAGTCAAATGACTTCCCGACACAGCTTTGTTTTATCCAGTTCCGGTTAGGTCGTAAGATGCCCCTCACCGCACTCTGAATTAAAGCTCAAGCCATGGCCCCACGAATAAAAACCAGCGAGCGCATCGTGCAGAACAGCCTCGAACTGTTCAATCAGCAGGGCGAGCGCAGCATTAGCACCAATCACATCGCCGCCCACATGGAGATTTCTCCGGGCAATCTGTACTACCACTTCCCGAACAAGCAGGCGATCATCGCCGTGCTGTTCAGTGAGTACGAGACGCTTGTGGACAGCTTTCTGCGCCCGCCGCAGGGGCGTGCCGCCACCGTCGAAGACAAGCGCTATTACCTCAAGGAGCTGCTGTCGGCGATGTGGGGTTACCGCTTTCTGCATCGGGATCTGGAACACCTGCTCGACAGCGACCCGGACCTGGCCGCGCGCTACCGGCGTTTCTCTCAGCGCTGCGTGATTCAGGGCATGGCGATCTACGAGGGCTTCGTCGCCGCCGGCATTCTCAAGATGGATCGGGTGCAGATCGAATCCCTGACGATCAATGCCTGGATCATCCTCACCTCGTGGGTGCGCTTTCTGTGCACCACCCGGGAAAACTCCAATCACCTCAGCGAACAGGCCATCAAGCGTGGCGTGTATCAGGTGCTGGTGCTGGAAGCCGGATTCGTCACCGATCAGGCCCGTGAAGAGGTGAATGCCTTGTTCGACGAGTTCTACGTGCCGCTGGCTCAGGCCCTCGAGGAAGGGCGGTAGACCATTTCGAAGTCGCTCACAGGAGTCCGTTATGCCGATTGCGCAACTGCTCAGCCCGAATGCACTGGATGCCCGCAAGGAGCAGCCGGGGCTGGTGATTCTCGATTGTCGTTTTGCCCTCGAAGACCCGGACTACGGGCAGCGCAGCTATGCCGAAGGGCACATCGCCGGCGCCCGCTTCGCCGACCTTGAGCGTGACCTCAGCGGCAAGGTGACCAAAGGCGTGACCGGGCGTCACCCGTTGCCTGAGCCGGCGGCGCTGATCGAGCGTCTGCAGGCGTGGGGCATCCATGCCGACAGCGATGTGGTTTTGTACGACGACGGCCCCGGTGCCTATGCGGCTCGCGCCTGGTGGTTGCTTGCGTGGCTGGGCAAGCGCGATGGCGTGTTCATTCTCGACGGCGGGCTGAAGGCCTGGCACGCGGCGGGTCTGCCGCTGAGTCTGGATGCGCCGTCGGTCAGCCGGGGCAACTTCAGCGGTCAGCCGGACATGAAACTGCTGCTGAGCGCCGAGCAATTGCACAAGCGCCTCGGTCAGCCGTCCCTGACCCTGATCGACGCCCGGGCCTTGCCGCGCTTCAAGGGTGAAGTGGAGCCGATCGATCCGATTGCCGGGCACATTCCCGGCGCGCAGTGCGCAGCGTTTACCGAAAACCTCGGCAGCGACGGGCGATTCCTGCCGGCGGAGCAGCTCAAGCAGCGCTTTGCCGCGAAACTCGGCGAGCGTTCGCCTTCGGAGCTGGTCGCCTATTGCGGCTCCGGGGTGACGGCGTGTCACAACCTGTTTGCGTTGTGCCTGGCGGGGTATCCGCTGGGTTCGCTGTATGCCGGGTCGTGGAGTGAGTGGATCAACGAGCCTTCCCGAGGCATCGCCACGGGCGAATAAAGTCACCATACCCCCAATGTGGGAGCGGGCTTGCTCGCGAAAGCGGTGTGTCAGTCAACCATGATGTGTGCTGAAACACCGCTTTCGCGAGCAAGCCCGCTCCCACAGGGGTTAATCGTCACCGATAGATTGTCGGGCACTGCGATACGCCGCCGGCCCCACGCCATACACCTGCTTGAACTGCCGGCTCAGATGACTCTGGTCGGCAAAACCCAACTGCATGGCGACTTCCACCGGCAGGCAACCGTGCTGCAATAAACCCCGGGCCGTGGCGATGCGCTGCTGCATCAGCCAGGTGTGTGGCGGCATGCCGGTGGCGCGGCGGAACACCCGGGCGAAGTGGAAGGGCGACAGATTCACTGCGGCCGCCAGCTCTTCCAGCGACGGCGGCGCAGCGAGTTGCGCATGCAGCAGTTCCTTGGCCATTACCACCGCACGATGCTCCTTGCCCGGTTTACCGTTGATCTGCACCGCCGCATGCCGCTGCAACAGCAGCATCATCATCTCGCGCCACATCGTCTGCTGTTGCAGCGCGGTGGCCGGGCTTTCCAGCAAGCGATGCAACTGACAGAAACCGTTGACCAGATCCGGGTCGCGGTACAGCGTCGCGCCGAAGGCCGGCATCGGCGCGGTGGGCAGTTCCAGTTCTTCGAGCAGTGAAACGATCTGTCCGGTATCGGGATAAAACGCCCGGTACAGCCAGCCGTCCTCGGTGCCCTTGTGGCCGGTGTGCAATTCGTCCGGGTTGATCAACACCAGGGTGCCGCTGCCGGCCAGGTGCTCGGCGCCGCGATAGCGATAACGCTGGGCACCGGCCATGATCATGCCGATCACATAACCGTCGTGGACGTGCGGGGCGAAGCGATGCTCGATGTAGCGCGCCGACAGCAACTCGACCCCGGCCAGCGGTGCGGTTTGCCAGAATCGGATCGACTCGCCCTGATCGCTCATGACGTCACACGGGCCAGCCATTGCGGGATGCGCCGTTCCAGGTAGTAACCGGGCTGGCGCAACGTGCCATCGACAAAGCCGACATGCCCACCCTTGGCCTGCAGCTCGAACCGGGTGCTGGTGGACAGCTCCTCGGGCGTCGGCAGGCTGTGGGGAAACACGAACGGATCGTCAGCGGCCTGAATGATCAGGGTCGGGGTGCGGATTTCACCGAGAAAGTAGCGACTCGATGCCCGCCGATAGTAATCCTCGGCATCGGTAAAACCATGCAACGGCGCAGTGATCCGGCCATCGAAGTCCCAGAAGGTGCGCATGTTCTCCAGCGAACCGAGCGCCGCCAGAGCCGCCAGGCCATCCTCGCGTCCGTCATGCTGGAACTGGCGTTGCTTGTTCTTGATGTAGGCGACCATCTCGCGCATGAAGTGCGCCTGATAGACCTTGGAGAAGCCTTGGCCAATGCGGTCTGCACACTGATCAAGACGAAACGGCACCGACACCGCCACTGCCCCGAGCACGCCGCTGTCGCTGCCGGTCTCGCCCAGATGCTTGAGCAACACATTGCCGCCGAGGGAATAGCCGACCGCATACAGCGGCGCCAGTGGCCGCTTGGCGCGCAGGTGTCTGATGGCTTCGGCGAGGTCTTCGCTGGCGCCGGAGTGGTAGCTGCGTGGCAGCAGGTTGGGTTCGCCGGAGCAGCCGCGCCAGTTCAGCGCGACACTGGCCCAGCCTTGCGCGGCGAGTGCTGCCTGAATCCCGGCAACGTAAGGCGAATTCGAAGAACCGGTCAGCCCATGCAGCACCAGTACCAGCGGCGCCTCGGCGCTGTGCGGGCCATGCCAGTCGAGATCGAGGAAATCCCCGTCGTCCAGCCACAGGCGTTCCCGCTCGCGATCAAGGTGGACGGTTTTGCGCCACAGCGGCCCCCACAAGGTTTGCAGGTGCGGATTGCCGAGGCCGAAGGCGGGGGTGAAGCGTTCAGTTTCCAGAGGGCACACACCTTTTGTGGCGAGGGAGCTTGCTCCCGCTGGGGCGCGAAGCGGCCCTTTTTGGGACTGCTGCGCAGTCCAGCGGGAGCAAGCTCCCTCGCCACAGGGTTGTTCAATACGTTCAGTTAACGGCCATACGTTGCCACAACGCGTAGTACACCCGCCCGGATTTCTGCTCGCGGTGCAGGCGCCAGTTGCCCGGCAGGCCCAGCGTCGAAGGCGCGGTCTCGCTTTCAGTGTAGATCCACGAATCGGGCGCCAGCCATTGGCGCTCTTCCAGCAGGGTGCAGACGGCCGGCAGCAGGTTCTGGTTGAACGGCGGATCGAGGAACACCAGATCAAACGGCGTGGCCACCTGGGTTTCCAAATAACGCAGCGCGTCGGCGGTCTGCACCTGGCCGTTGGTGCAGCGCAGGGTGCCGAGGTGTTCCTTCAGGCTCGATACCGCTACGTGGCTGGCATCCAGCGCCTGACCCATGGCCGCGCCACGCGACAGTGCTTCAAGAAACAGCGCGCCGCTGCCGGCGAACGGATCCAGCACCTTGGCCCCGGCCACATGCGGCGCGAGCCAGTTGAACAGGGTTTCGCGCACGCGGTCCGGTGTCGGGCGCAGGCCCGGTGCATCGGGGAAGCTCAGTTTGCGGCTGCGCCATTCGCCGCCGATGATGCGTAGCTGGTTCACACCGTTGTGAACGTTCTGCGCAGGTTTTTTAGGACGAGTAGCCATTAATGCTCCGGAACCCCGAGCGGTTGCTCGGCAGGTTTATCAGATGGGGCCGGTAACGGCTTTTGCGGCACGGTCGGGCCAGCGCTGACGATGACCAGTTTGTCCGTGCTCAGGTGTTTGTTCATCGCGTCTTTGACTTGCTCGACAGTCAGGCTCTGGGACTGACGCATGAAGTCATCCAGATAGCTCAACGGCAGATTATAGAAGCCCATGGCGCCCAGTTGGCCGACGATATCGGCGTTGCTTGCGGTGGACAGCGGGAAGCTGCCGGCCAGTTCGCGTTTGGCGTCGTCGAGTTCTTTCTGGGTCGGGCCGGTCTTCAGATAATCGGCGAGCACGTCCTGCACCAGTTTCAGCGTGCCTTCGCTCATTTCCGCGCGAGTCTGCAGGTTGATCATGAACGGGCCGCGAGCCTGCATCGGGCTGAAACCCGAGTACACGCCGTAGGTCAGGCCACGCTTCTCGCGCACTTCGCTCATCAGGCGGGTACCGAAACCGCCGCCACCGAGGATCTGGTTACCCATCGACAGCGCCGCGTAATCCGGGTCGTCACGGTCGATGCCCAGCTGCGCGAGCAGCAGGTTGGTCTGCTTCGACGGGAACTCGATGTGATTGACGCTGGCTTTCGGTTCCTGCGGCTGGGCGATTTTCGCCAGCGCCGGGCCTTTGGGCAGGGCGCCGGAGACCTGATTGGCAATCGCCTCGGCTTCGGCGCGAGACAAGTCACCGACCAGCGCGATCACCACGTTGCCGGCCGCGTAGGCCTTGGCGTGGAATTCACGCAGTTGCGCCAGAGTGATCTTCGGCACGCTCTGCGCATTGCCGTCACTGGAGTGCGCGTATGGGTGATCGCCGTACAAACGCTTCATCAGCTCGAGGCTGGCGAGTTTGCCGGGGTTCTGTTTCTGGTATTCGAAACCGGCGAGCATCTGGTTCTTGATGCGCGCGAAGGAATCGGCCGGAAAGGTAGGTTTGCCCACCACTTCTGAGAACAGCTTGAGCGCCGGCTCGCGCTGGTCGGCGGCACTCAGACTGCGCAACGAAGCCAGCGCCATGTCCTTGTAGGCACCATTGCCGAAATCCGCACCGAGGCCTTCGAAGCCTTGGGCGATGGCGCCAACGTCCTTGCCGGCCACGCCTTCGTTGAGCATGGCGTTGGTCAGGACTGCCAGGCCCGGTGCATTGCCGTCCTGACTGCTGCCGGCGGCGAAGATCAGGCGCATGTCGAACATCGGCAGCTCATGGGCTTCGACGAACAGCACCTTGGCGCCTTCGGCGGTGTTCCAGGTCTGCACGTCGAGCTTGCGGCTGGCAGGGGCCTTGCCGTCGAGTTCGGCCAGCGATTGCAGCTTCTGGCTGGTCTTGGCGTTGTCCAGTGCTTCGCTGGCGTCGGTTTTGACACCGGGCATCAGATAGAACGCGGCGGAGCCGATCACTGCAATGGCGATCAGACCAAGCAACAGGCGTGGGGATTTGCGCTCACTCATGAGTCGTCTCCAGTGGCAGGACGTGGGCGACGCTGAGACGTTCGCGGGTGAAATACAGCTTGGCGGCGTTCTGGATGTCTTGCGGGGTCACGCTTTCCAGATCGGCGAGTTCGGTGTCCATCAACTTCCACGACAGCCCGACCGTTTCCAGTTGGCCGATGGCGGTGGCCTGGCTGGTGATCGAATCACGTTCGAACACCAGGCCGGCAATCACTTGTGCCCGCACGCGCTCGAGTTCTTCGGCGGACGGTGCGGTGGTTTTCAGCTGTTCCAGCAATTTCCACAGACCGGCTTCAGCTTGCGCCATGGTCTTGTTCTTCTGGGTATTCGGCGTCGCCGACAGGGTGAACAGGCTGTCGCCACGGGTGTAGGCGTCGTAGCTCGACGAACCGCCCGAGACCAACTCTTCACCGCGCTCCAGTTGCGTCGGGATGCGCCCGCTGTAACCGCCGTCGAGCAGCGCCGAGATCAGGCGCAGGGCGTTGACCGAGCGCTTGTCTTCAGCAGTGGCAATGCTTGGCACGTTGAAGCCGAGCATCAGGCTGGGAAGTTGGGTCTGCACATGCAGGGTGATCTGGCGCTCACCCGGCTCGGCCAGTTCCAGCGGTTTCTTCGCCGGTGGCACGTCGCGCTTGGCAATCGGCCCGAAGTAGCGTTGGGCGAGGGTCTTCACTTCATCGGGGGTGACGTCGCCGACCACTACCAGCGTGGCGTTGTTTGGCACATACCAGGACTGATACCAGTGGCGCAGCTCTTCGACCTTCATCCGGTCCAGGTCCGCCATCCAGCCGATGGTCGGTGTGTGGTAGCCGCTGGCCGGGTAAGCCATAGCCTTGTAACGCTCGTAAGCCTTGGACATCGGCTTATCGTCAGTGCGCAGGCGACGCTCTTCCTTGATGACTTCGATTTCCTTGGCGAACTCGTCAGCCGGCAGGCGCAGATTGGCCATGCGGTCGGCTTCCAGTTCGAAGGCCACGCCCAAACGGTCGCGGGCCAGCACCTGGTAATACGCGGTGAAATCGTCGCTGGTGAACGCGTTTTCTTCGGCGCCCAGATCGCGCAGGATCAACGAGGCTTCGCCGGGGCCGACTTTCTCGCTGCCCTTGAACATCATGTGCTCAAGCGCGTGGGACAGGCCGGTCTGGCCCGGGGTTTCGTAGCTGGAACCGACCTTGTACCAGACCTGCGACACCACCACCGGCGCGCGATGGTCTTCGCGCACGACGACCTTCAGACCGTTGTCGAGGGTGAATTCGTGGGTCGGTTGCGGGTCGGCCGCCAGGGCCGAAAGGGGCAGGCAGACTGTGCTGAGCAGCAGGCCTGCAGCGCGGCGGGCTAGAGCATTCATTCGTTTTTTAACCTGTTGGGCTGCCCGCTTGGTCTTAGCGTCGGCGGGCGAGAGGGTGCTAGGATACTGATCCGTTTTACCGGCGACCACGCCTATCAGGTTTTCAGGCCTGAACCGGCTGTATGGGTTTGCGGCAGAAAGCTGCGGTTTATCGACTAGACTTCGCTTTTTCGCCGATTTTGCCGGTTTAGTCCTTCGTTTATACGATTCTTTGAGGTGCCGCTGGCGCCTCGACAAAATGTTGCGCGTGAACAAGCTGGATGAAACACAGTCTGTTCTGCATCGAATATTTATTTGCCGGGGCGCCCTTATGGCGCGTCGCTACCGTGAGATAGCCGTCCTCCATGTTTGGTTCCAACGACGACAAGAAGACCCCAGCTGCGGCTGGCGAGAAGAAAAGCCTGTTCGGATGGCTGCGTAAGAAACCGCAGGAACCCGTCGTCGAACAGCCGCCCGCGATTCCTGAACCGGCTCCGACGCCAGCGCCTGCTATAGAAGAAGAGCCGGCGCCGATCGTGCTGCCGATTGCCGAGCCGGTGCTGCAACCGGTCGAGCCCGAGCCAGAACCTGAAACCCCGGTGGCGGACGAGTTGTCACTGACCGCGGTGACCGATCCGTGGCTGACCTTGCCGGTGGCGGAAGAGCCGGTGGCCTTGGTCGAAGAGGCTGCGCCGCATGTGACGCCGCCGATTCCTGCACCTGCCGCGTTCGTCCCTGAAGTCGCTCCGGCGCCATTGGTTGAGCCGGTTGTCGAGCCTGCGCCGGTTGTTCCCGAGCCAGTGACCCCGGTGGTCGTCGCCCCTGTTGCGCCGGTCGTTCAGCAGCCCGAGCCTGCACCTGCACCTGCACCTGCACCTGCACCTGCACCGGTCGTCGCTGCTCCGGTGGTGCCGGTAGAAGTGGTTGCTGAAACGCCAGTGGAAGCCCCGCGCAGCGAAGAAACCAAAGTCGGCTTCTTCGCCCGCCTCAAGCAAGGCCTGTCGAAAACCAGCGCCAGCATCGGCGAGGGCATGGCCAGCCTGTTTCTCGGCCGTAAAACCATTGATGACGATTTGCTCGATGAGCTGGAAACCCGTCTGCTGACCGCCGACGTCGGTGTCGAAGCCACCACGCAGATCATCCAGCGCCTGACTCAGAAGGTTGCACGCAAAGAGTTGGCTGACGCCGACGCGCTGTACAAGTCGTTGCAGGCCGAGCTGGCGGCGATGCTCAAGCCGGTCGAGCAGCCGCTGAAAATTGCCTCGCAGAACAAGCCGTTCGTGATTCTGGTGGTCGGCGTCAATGGCGCCGGCAAGACCACCACCATTGGCAAGCTGGCGAAGAAGCTGCAACTGGAAGGCAAGAAAGTCATGCTCGCCGCCGGTGACACCTTCCGCGCCGCTGCCGTTGAGCAGCTGCAGGTCTGGGGCGAGCGCAACAAGATCCCGGTGATTGCCCAGCACACCGGTGCCGACTCTGCTTCGGTGATCTTCGACGCCGTGCAGGCCGCCAAGGCCCGTGGCATCGACGTGTTGATCGCCGACACCGCCGGTCGTCTGCACACCAAAGACAACCTGATGGAAGAGCTGAAGAAAGTTCGCCGGGTGATCGGCAAGCTCGACGCCGACGCACCGCACGAAGTGCTGCTGGTACTTGATGCCGGCACCGGTCAGAACGCGATCAACCAGGCCAAGCAATTCAACCAGACCGTCGAACTGACCGGCCTGGCGCTGACCAAGCTCGACGGTACCGCCAAGGGCGGGGTGATTTTCGCCCTGGCCAAGCAGTTTGGTCTGCCGATCCGCTACATCGGTGTCGGTGAAGGCATCGACGATCTGCGTACCTTTGAAGCCGAACCCTTTGTCCAGGCACTGTTTGCCGAGCGGGAGCGTTCATGATTCGTTTCGAACAGGTCGGTAAACGCTACCCGAACGGTCACGTCGGCTTGCATGAGCTGAGCTTTCGAGTCCGTCGTGGCGAGTTTCTGTTTGTCACCGGTCACTCCGGTGCCGGTAAGTCCACGCTGTTGCGCCTGTTGCTGGCGATGGAGCGTCCGACCAGCGGCAAACTGCTGCTGGCCGGGCAGGACCTGAGCACCATCAGCAACGCGCAGATTCCGTTCCTGCGTCGGCAGATCGGCGTGGTGTTCCAGAATCACCAGTTGCTGTTCGATCGCACGGTGTTCAACAACGTCGCGCTGCCGCTGCAGATTCTCGGCTTGTCCAAGGCCGAAATCGCCAAGCGCGTGGATTCGGCGCTGGAGCGCGTGGCGCTGTCGGATAAAACCGATCTGTACCCGGGCGACCTGTCCACCGGTCAGCAACAGCGCGTCGGCATCGCCCGCGCCATCGTCCACCGTCCAGCCCTGCTGCTGGCGGACGAACCGACCGGTAACCTCGACCCGCGTCTGGCGGCCGAGATCATGGGCGTGTTCGAAGACATCAACCGCCTGGGCACCAGCGTGCTGATCGCCAGTCACGACCTGGCGCTGATTGCGCGCATGCGCCACCGCATGCTGACCCTGCAACGCGGCCGACTGATCGGCGACGGGGAGGCCGGCGTATGAGTGCGACACGCAGTCCGAAGGTATCCGAGCGCGTGGCCCCGAAAGCCGCCGACCCGCAACCGCCAAAGAAGAAAAAACACGACGATGACGACGGCCCGGACTTTTCCACGCTGTTGCGTTCGTGGATCGAAAGTCACCGTGCCAGCCTGCTCGACAGCCTGCGGCGCCTCGGCAAGCAGCCGATCGGCAGCTTCTTCACCTGCATGGTGATGGCTGTGGCGCTGAGCCTGCCGATGGGCTTGTCACTGCTGATCAACAACGTCGAGCGTCTCGGCGGTTCGTGGCAGCGTGCGGCGCAGATTTCGCTGTACCTGCAGCTGGATGCCACGCCCGCGCAGGGTGAATCGTTGCGCGAGCAGATCAAAGGCATGCCCGGCGTCGCTAATGCCGAATATGTCGGTCGTGATCAGGCGCTGGAAGAGTTTCAGCAGCAGTCCGGTCTGGGCGAAGCCCTGCGCGAGCTGCCGGAGAACCCGCTGCCGGGCGTGGTGCTGGTGACCCCGAACGAGGTCGACAAGCCGACTCTGGAAGCATTAAGACAAAAACTTTCCGAGCTGCCGAAGGTACAACAGGCGCAACTTGATCTAGTCTGGGTCGAGCGTCTGGCCGCCATCCTCAAGCTCGGTGACCGTTTTGTCTTCGGTCTGACGGTGCTTTTGGTGTCTGCATTACTTTTGGTGATAGGCAATACCATTCGTCTTCATATTGAAAACCGCCGCACAGAGATAGAAGTGATTAAACTCGTCGGCGGCACTGACAGCTATGTACGTCGCCCCTTCCTTTATATGGGCGCGTTGTATGGCTTCGGTGCGGGTGTTCTGTCCTGGGGTGTGCTGGCGTTCGGCCTGAACTGGCTGAACGACGCGGTGGTTGGACTGGCCGGCTTGTACGGCAGTGATTTCGCGCTGGCCGGAGTGCCAGTTGCCGACGGTCTGTCGCTCTTGCTTGGCGCGGTGCTGTTGGGTTATATCGGTGCATGGATTGCAGTCGCACGTCATCTCAGGGAGCTGGCGCCGAAGTAGAATCTTTTTTGCGCGTGATTGACCTTGCGGTTTTTTTGGGAACTTGTACTTGAATTCCCGGTCAATTTTTCGCAGTGCCGAGAGGCACGAGTATGTAAGTGGGAGGTTTTTTCGCATGACCAATTCTTTGCAACCTGCGTACGCGTTGGTTCCGGGTGCGAACCTGGAAGCCTATGTGCACACCGTCAACAGCATTCCATTGCTGACGCCGGAGCAGGAGCGTGAACTGGCCGAGAGTCTCTACTATGAGCAGGATTTGGGGGCGGCTCGGCAGATGGTGCTCGCCCACCTGCGATTTGTCGTACACATTGCCCGTAGCTATTCCGGCTACGGTCTGGCTCAGGCTGACCTGATCCAGGAAGGTAACGTCGGCCTGATGAAGGCGGTAAAACGCTTCAACCCGGAAATGGGTGTGCGTCTGGTGTCGTTCGCCGTGCACTGGATCAAGGCGGAAATTCACGAGTTCATCCTGCGCAACTGGCGCATTGTGAAGGTCGCGACCACCAAGGCCCAGCGCAAGCTGTTCTTCAACCTGCGCAGCCAGAAGAAACGTCTGGCGTGGCTGAACAACGAGGAAGTCCACCGTGTGGCGGAAAGCCTTGGCGTCGAACCACGTGAAGTGCGCGAGATGGAAAGTCGCCTGACTGGCCATGACATGGCCTTCGACCCGGCTGCAGAAGCTGACGACGACAGCGCTTTTCAGTCGCCGGCCAACTACCTGGAAGACCACCGGTACGACCCGGCGCGTCAACTGGAAGATGCCGACTGGAGCGACAACTCCAACCACAACCTGCACGAAGCGCTGGAAGTGCTGGACGAACGTAGCCGCGACATCCTCTACCAGCGCTGGCTGGCAGAAGAGAAAGCCACGCTGCACGACCTGGCGCAGAAGTACAACGTATCGGCCGAGCGGATCCGTCAGCTCGAGAAGAGCGCGATGAACAAGCTCAAATTGTCGATCGCCGCATAACCGGCGCTCAGGCAAACAAAAACGCCCCGATCAGCGATGATCGGGGCGTTTTCATTTCTGTTTCAACACAAATCCCTGTGGGAGCGGGCTTGCTCGCGAAGGCGTCGTGTCAGTCACCGACAATGCTGGCTGACCCACCGCCTTCGCGAGCAAGCCCGCTCCCACAGTGATTGATGGTGTCTGAATGATTGAATGTGGTTATTCGGCCCAAGGCGCCCGGCGCGAATCATCAAGCCCCAGCAGGTAACTGGTCCCACCCAGCTGGCTCATCTGCTGCCGAATCCACCCGGCCCGGCGCGACACATACGCTGTCGGATGGCTGGCGCTCCACACTCGCGGGTTAGGCAGCACCGCCGCCAGATAACTCGCCTGCTGCCGCGACAGTGACTTGGCGCTCACACCAAAGTGATGACGTGCTGCGGCTTCGGCACCAAACACCCCGTCATCCCACTCGACGCTGTTCAGGTAAACCTCAAGAATCCGCTGCTTGGGCCACAACACCTCGATCAGTGCGGTAAACCATGCTTCCAGGCCTTTGCGCAGATAGCTGCGACCGGACCACAGAAACAGGTTCTTCGACACTTGTTGGCTCAAGGTGCTGGCACCGCGAATCGAACCGCCGAGTTCGTTGTGGGCCAGCGCAGCCTGAATCGCGCCGAAGTCAAAACCCCAGTGCTCGGGAAACTTCTGATCTTCGCCGGCCATGACCGCGACCTTGAGGTCGTCGGAAATCTCGTCCCACGGTTTCCAGGTGCGCTGCAGGTCAATCGGCTCGCCGTCGACCCAGGATTCGATCTTGCGCTCGACCATCAGCGCCGTGCCCGGCGGTGGCACGAAGCGAAACAGCAACACCAGCAATACACTGCCGCCCGCGAACCAGAGCAGGGCCTTCGTGAGACGACGCAAAAGTGAACGCAGCATAGAGATGGCTTGGCCGAACCGATAGAGCGGGCCATTATACAGACCCTGCCGAACGAGTCTGACTGGAGTTCCACATGCTGCGTGGCTTTCTGATGCTGGCCGCTTTCTTTGGTTTTACCGGTGTGGGCCTTGGCGCCTTCGCCGCTCATGGCCTGAAGAGCCGCCTGACCCCCGAGTATCTGGCGATTTTCCACACCGGCGTGACCTATCAACTGGTGCACACCCTGGCGCTGTTCGGCGTTGCGCTGCTGGCCACGCAGATTCAGGGACGATTGGTGGCCTGGGCTGGTATCTCGTTCGCCGTCGGCATCCTGTTGTTCTCGGGCAGTCTGTATGTGCTGACCACCACCGGCATCAGCAAGCTCGGCATCATCACCCCGTTCGGCGGTCTGGCGTTTCTGGTTGGCTGGCTGTGTCTTGGACTTGCCGCCTGGCGCCTGCAGTAAACCGCTTGACGCTTGGTGCTGACCTTTAGGTCATGATCGGGCTAGAATGCCACCCCCTAAAAATGATGGCGGCCAGGCGCATGCGCATTCAGTTGAACGGCGAATCCCTTGAACTGCCCGACGGTGAAACCGTTGCGGCCCTGATTGCCCGTATGGACCTGACCGGTCGCCGGGTGGCAGTCGAACTCAATCTGGATATCGTCCCGCGCAGCCAGCATGCCGACACCATCCTGAACGACGGCGACAACGTCGAAGTGGTGCACGCCATCGGCGGCGGCTGATCGCCGGCCCGCAAGGGCACAGAATTCTGCAAGACCCTCACCCCTAAAGAGGATTCCCCATGAGCATCGTTCGCAGCGACAAGCCTTTTGTTCTGGCCGGTCGTACTTACCAGTCGCGTTTGCTGGTCGGTACCGGCAAGTACCGTGACATGGAAGAAACCCGTCAGGCCATCGAAGCCTCGGGTGCCGAGATCGTCACCTTCGCCGTGCGCCGCACCAACCTCGGCCAGATCGAAGGCGAGCCGAACCTGCTCGAAGTACTGTCGCCGGATCGCTACACCTTCCTGCCGAACACCGCCGGTTGCTACGACGCTATCGAGGCCGTGCGCACTTGCCGCCTGGCCCGTGAGCTGCTCGATGGTCACAACCTGGTGAAGCTGGAAGTGCTGGCCGACCAGAAAACCCTCTTCCCCAACGTGATCGAAACCCTCAAGGCCGCCGAAACGCTGGTCAAGGAAGGCTTCGACGTGATGGTTTACACCAGTGATGACCCGATCATCGCCCGGCAACTGGCGGAAATCGGCTGCATCGCGGTCATGCCGCTGGCCGGTCTGATCGGTTCCGGTCTGGGGATCTGCAACCCGTACAACCTGCAGATCATCCTCGAAGAAGCGAAAATTCCGGTGCTGGTGGATGCTGGTGTCGGTACCGCCTCCGACGCCACCATCGCCATGGAACTGGGCTGTGACGCGGTGCTGATGAACTCGGCCATCGCCCATGCTCAGCAACCGGTGATGATGGCCCAAGCCATGCAACACGCGATCGTCGCAGGCCGCTTGGCCTACCTCGCCGGCCGCATGCCGAAAAAACTCTATGCCAGCGCCTCTTCGCCGCTGGATGGTCTGATCAAGTAAGAGCCATTGATGACTGAATCGAACGACACGCCTCTCCAGACGGAAGAGGGCGACGAGCGCCAACACCGCCGCATCAAGAGCTTCGTGATGCGCGCCGGGCGCATGACCGAAGGCCAGCAACGGGGTCTGGACCAGGGCGCGCCGCTGTACGTGCTGCCGCTGGCCGACGCGCCGGTGGATTACGATCAGGTGTTCGGCCGCTCGGCGCCGCGCTCGCTGGAGATCGGCTTCGGCATGGGTCACTCGCTGCTGGAAATGGCTGCGGCGGCACCGGATCAGGACTTCATCGGTGTGGAAGTGCACCGTCCGGGTGTCGGCGCGCTGCTCAACGGCGTGCTGACTCAGGGCCTGACCAACCTGCGGGTCTACGATTGCGACGCGATTGAAGTGCTCAACCGCTGCATCGCCGACAACAGCCTTGATCGCCTGATGCTGTTCTTCCCGGATCCATGGCACAAGAGCCGTCACCACAAGCGTCGTATCGTTCAGGCGTCCTTCGCCGAACTGGTGCGCAGTAAGCTGAAGGTTGGCGGCATCCTGCACATGGCCACCGACTGGGAGCCGTACGCCGAGTACATGCTGGAAGTGATGAACGTCGCCCCGGGCTACCGCAACCTCGCCGAAGACGGCAAATGCGTACCGCGCCCGGCCGAACGGCCGATCACCAAGTTCGAACGCCGCGGCGAACGTCTTGGGCATGGCGTGTGGGATCTGAAGTTCGAGAAAATCTCCTGAGCATCACGCAAAACCCAATGTGGGAGCGGGCTTGCTCGCGAAAGCGGTGATTCATTCAACGTTGATGTTGACTGATACGACGCCTTCGCGAGCAAGCCCGCTCCCACAGTTGTTTTGTGTGCTCAGCAATTACACGGTGGAGAGAAAGCGCGCCGGCACCTGTTCTGTCAGCCAAACGCCGTTTTCGGCCTGATAGAACTTCAAACCCTGTTCTTCCATCTGCCGTGCGGCGACTTTCAGAATCACCACGGTGCCATAGCGCTGCCCGACGGCCGAAGCGGTGTCGATGTCTTGGGAAAGGTGCACGTGATGGCGTGATCCCGGGATCAGGCCTTGTTCTTTGATTGACTCAAGAAAGCGCGTCGCTGTGCCGTGATACAGCGTTTGCGGTGGCTGTTTCTGCTCGAACTGCAAATCCACGCTTTTCGTTGAGTGGCCCTGAACCGCACGAATCAGTTGGCCGTCCTCGGAAATCGAGAAGCGCTTCTTGTCGCTACTTGTCACGACCGCTTCAATCAGTTCGCGATCCAGTTTGCGACCGTCACGCGCAGCACCGTTGATCAGTTCTTCGATATTTGCCCAGCCTTCAGAGTCCAGCGTCAGACCGATCGCCTGAGGTTCGTGGCGCAATACGAAGCTGAGAAATTTGCTTGTCTCGTCCAAATTTTTTTTGCTCATGAACTTCCCTGTCATTGCGATCAACTGTGGGAGCGGGCTTGCTCGCGAAAGCGGTGAATCATTCAACGTTGATGTTGACTGATACGACGCCTTCGCGAGCAAGCCCGCTCCCACAGTTGTTTTTGGTGATGGCTGAAAGTCAGCGGCGGTCAGCGACTACGCCGATAAGCACCAGCACCACCAGCAGCACCGGTGCCAGGCTGTAGTTGTTGAACTGGCTCAGGCCCTTGACCACCCACGGCGTGGCGTAGATCAGCGCGGCGCCGCTGCCGATTACGCACAGCAGGGCCATCAGCGGTACGCGCAAGGCGCCGGCGATGCTACCCAGGCGTTGTTCGACCCAGCCTTTGAAGTCGGCGCCGAACAGCACCAGCAGGCAGCCCACCAGCGCCAGGGCGATTTCCGAGAGGTTGCTGCGGCTCCAGCGGGACACGGTGGCGAGCAGATCAAGTATCAAATCCATGCGGTTTTCCTTGGGGCGGCCGTTAGGGCTCAGCTCAGAAATTTCTGCAGCAAGTCGTTGAGAAACAGTTGTCCGCGCTCGGTGGCCGCCAGACGTGACGGTTCGACCTGCATCAGGCCACTTTGTTCGGCCTCGCGGCGGTGTTCGGCGAGACTTTCCAGCGGCAGGCCGGTGCGTTCGGGATACAGGCGTGATTCCACCCCGGCAGTCAGCCGCAGGGCGTTCATCAGGAACTCGAACGGCATCTCGTCATTGCTCAGGGCTTTCTCGCCGGCCTGGAAACTCTTGGCCGGGTTGAGATAGTCCTTCGGCAGGCGTGTCTTCCAGGTGCGGACGATGCGCCCGTCCGGATGACTGAGCTTGCCGTGGGCGCCAGCACCGATGCCGATGAAGTCGCCGAAACTCCAGTAATTGAGGTTGTGCCGCGCCGGCCGCCCGGGCTGGGTATAGGCCGAGACTTCGTATTGCGCGTAACCGTGCGCGGCGAGCAGCGCTTGCCCGGCTTCTTGAATGTCCCACAGCGTGTCGTCTTCCGGCAGCACCGGCGGCTGGTTCCAGAACACCGTGTTCGGCTCCAGTGTCAGCTGATACCAGGAGATGTGCGTCGGTTTCAGTTCGATGGCCTGACGCAGGTCGCTCAAGGCATCGTCCAGCGACTGATCGGGCAGGCCGTGCATCAAGTCGAGGTTGAAGTTGTCGAACCCGGCCTGGCGCGCCATTCCCGCCGCGCGCACCGCTTCGTCGCCGTTATGGATGCGCCCGAGGGCTTCGAGTTTCTGCTGCTGGAAGCTCTGGATGCCGATCGACAGGCGATTGATCCCGAGCTTGCGATACGCAACGAACTTCTCTTGCTCGAAGGTGCCGGGATTGGCTTCCAGGGTGATCTCGATGTCGTGCGCAAACGGGATGCGCTGCTCGACACCTTTGAGCAGGCGTCCGAGCGCTTCGGCGCTGAACAGGCTCGGCGTACCGCCACCGAAGAAGATCGAACTGATTTCACGGCCATACACCGCGTGCAGGTCCTGATCGAGATCGGCCAGCAACGCGTCGACGTATTCCTCTTCCGGCAGCACCGGGCTGGCGGTGTGCGAGTTGAAATCGCAATACGGACATTTGCGCACACACCACGGAATGTGGATGTACAGCGCCAGAGGCGGTAGCGTAGGCAGCGGCGCCCGAGGCGAAGAGGCGGCGCCGCCGATGATCAGCGACGACGCGGGGTGGCTGTGGGTCATTTCAGGCCCAGACGCTGGCGCAGCAGATCCATTGCACGGGCGCGGTGGCTGATCTGGTTCTTGTCGGCCGGGCTCAGTTCGGCGCTGGACACGTTACGTTCCGGCACCCAGAACAGCGGGTCGTAGCCGAAACCGTGCTCGCCGCTGGCGGCGGTCAGGATGCGCCCGTGCCACAGGCCTTCGCAGAGGATCGGCAGCGGATCATCGGCATGCCGCACCAGTGCCAGCACGCAGACGAACTGCGCGCCGCGCTCGGCTTGCGGCACGTCTTTGAGGGCCTCGAGCAGTTTGGCGTTGTTCGCCGCATCGCCCTTGCCGTCGGCATAGCGCGCCGAGTAGATGCCCGGGGCGCCGCCGAGGAAATCCACCGCCAGACCGGAATCGTCGGCCAGCGCCGGCAGGCCGGAGATGCGCGCGGCATTGCGCGCCTTGAGGATCGCGTTCTCGACGAACGACAGACCGGTTTCCTCCGGTTCGACCTTGCTCCATTCGCCGATCGAGCGCAGTTGCACCGAGTCGCCGAGCATGGCCTGGAGTTCCTTGAGTTTGCCGGCGTTATGGCTGGCCAGTACGAGTTGCGTGAGGTTCATCATTCGCCGGGGAAAAGTTCTTGGTTGAAGTTGATGGTGTTGATCTTGTCACCGTTCTGCACCTTGATTTCAAAGGTGCGGGTTTCCTGCTGCTCCACCGGGTACTGGGCGATGTAGTAGATCGCGCCCTGTTCGGTGACCTGGCGGAAGTTCAGCGGCACGCTCTGGCTGGTCAGGTCTTTGACCGTGCCGGTGACGTTGGCGATCAGCGGTTTGCCGTCCTTGATCACCGAGACATTGATCACGCCTTGGTTCTTGCTGCGGATCAGCTCGGCTGCTTTGGCGATGTCGGGTGTCAGGAAGGTCGAGTTGAAGGTGTTGTAGTGCACGGTAACGTCACCGAACACTTCCTTGCGTTCGCCCTTGATGGCATCGGCGGCCACCGCCGACAGACTCAGGCAGGCGGCCAATAGCACAGTAATCAAGCGACCCATGATCGTTCTCCTCGAAATGTCGTGGTTCAGACCGCGACCCGATGATCTGCAAGCACCGGGCTGCTGACGCGGTAGATACCAATCTCACCTAACAGATTAGGCCATAGCTTACTGGCCCACCCGTGACGGTGCTGTTGATCCACGGCAAGCCGATCAATGACCTTCGCATCACGTTCGCGACAAAGTTCTTCAAAATCTTCGAAGGTGCAGAAGTGAATGTTCGGCGTGTTGTACCAGGTGTACGGCAGAAACTCGGAGACCGGCATCCGGCCCTTGCTTGCCAGATACCAGCGGCAGCGCCAGTGGCCGAAGTTGGGGAAGGTGATGATGCACTGACGACCGACCCGCAGCATTTCGTCGAGGATCTTGTCCGGGTAATGCACGGCTTGCAGGGCCTGGGTCATGACGACGATGTCGAAACTGTTGCTGGCGAAGTTGCCCAGTCCCTTGTCCAGGTCCTGCTCGATGACGTTGATGCCCTTGGCCACGCACTCGGCGATGTTATCGGCGTCGTTTTCCAGGCCATAACCGGTGACGTTCTTGTTGTCGCGCAGCCAGGTCAGCAGTTCGCCGTCGCCGCAACCGAGGTCGAGCACGCGGCTGCCGGCGGGGATCCATTCCTGGATGATTTCCAGATCAGCTCTCATGGCTTGTTCACACCGTAATTCGGTTCATGTAATTGCCGAACGCCTGCAAATAGCGCGGGATCGGAATCAGGAAGGCGTCGTGGCCCTGGGGTGCATCGATTTCCAGATAGCTGACGTCTTTGCGTGCCGCCATCAGCGCGTCCACCAGCTCCCGCGAGCGGGCCGGGGAGAAGCGCCAGTCGGTGGTGAACGACATCACACAGAACTTGGCGGTGGCGTTCTCGAAGGTTTTCGCCAGGTTATCGTCGAAGTTCGCCGCCGGATCGAAGTAGTCCAGGGCTTTGGTCATCAACAGATAAGTGTTGGCATCGAAACGCCCGGAGAATTCTTCACCCTGATAGCGCAGGTAGCTTTCGACCTGGAACTCGACGCTGTGGAAGTCGTAGTTGAGCTTTTCGCTCTTCAGGCCGCGGCCGAATTTCTCGCCCATCGAGTCGTCGGACAGGTAGGTGATGTGCCCGACCATCCGCGCCAGCATCAGCCCGCGCTTGGGGATCACCCCTTGTTCCTGGAACGAACCACCGTGGAACTCCGGGTCGGTAAGGATCGCCTGGCGCGCCACTTCGTTGAAGGCGATGTTCTGCGCCGACAGCTTGGGGGCCGAGGCGATGGCCAGGCAGTGGCGCACGCGCTCCGGGTAGGTGATGGTCCACTGCAGCGCCTGCATGCCGCCGAGGCTACCGCCGATCACGGCGGCAAACTGACGAATGCCGAGCAAGTCAGCCAGACGCGCCTGACTGTGCACCCAGTCTTCGACGGTGAGCACCGGGAAATCGGCGCCGAACGGCTTGCCGGTCTCCGGGTTGATACTGCTCGGGCCGGTGGAGCCGTTGCAGCCGCCCAGATTGTTCAGGCTGACCACGAAGAACTTATTGGTGTCGATCGGTTTGCCGGGGCCGATGCAACTGTCCCACCAACCGGGCTTGCGGTCGTCGGGGCTGTGATAGCCGGCAGCGTGATGATGACCAGACAAGGCGTGGCAGATCAGCACGGCGTTGCTCGCTTGCGCGTTCAGCGTGCCGTAGGTTTCGTAGATCAGGTCGTAGGCAGGCAGCGAACGGCCACAGGCCAGAGCCAGAGGTTCACTGAAGTGCGCCGTTTGCGGCGTCACCAGACCAACAGAATCGGGGGGAAAGGCAGCTGGCATCGACCCTGCTCTCGTTGAAATGAGGCGTAAGTCTAAAGACCGGGGGGGTTAGCGGCAAGCGGCCCTCACCCTAGCCCTCTCCCAGAGGTAGAGGGGACCGACCGAGGTGTTCTTTTGAGCTACACCGACCTGATCTATCCGGGCTGAACTCAGTTTCTGAAAACACCCTGGATCGGCTCCCTCTCCAGGGGGAGAGGGCTGGGGTGAGGGGTACAGACGCCGCAAAACTCAAGACAAGCGCCCAAACAACCCTGGCAACTCCGGCAGCTTCTTCGGCGCACAGATCTTCACCCGTTTCTGCCGGTTCAACTCGCCGCTGAGCAAGTTGACCTGGCTCTTGGAAACCCCAAACGCCTTGGCCAGAAAGCCCATCAGATACGCATTGGCCTTGCCCTCGACCGGCGGCGCGGTGAGGCGGATCTTCAGGCGGTCACCGTGCAGCCCGGCGAAATCATCGCTGCGGGCTGCTGGTTGCAGATGACATTCGAGGATCAGATCGTCGCCGTCCCAGCGAAACCAGCTCACATCAGCAGGCGCAGGATTTCCGGCATCATGGTCATCGCCGCGAGGTTGTTGATCACCAGCATGTCGATCAGCTTCAGCGCCAGAAACGCGAAGATCGGCGACAGGTCCAGACCGCCGAGGTTCGGCAGAATCTTGCGGAACGGTGCCAGCGCCGGCTCGCAGATCTGGTTCACCAGTTCAGCGCCCGGGTTGTGGCTGCCCGGGGCGACCCACGACAGGATCACGCTGATGATCAGGGCGAAGAAGAAAATCTTCAGGAACAGCGCGGTGACGCCGATGATCGACCAGATGAACAGTTGCAGCGGGTTGCCGGTGGTGCCGTAGGTCAGCAGCAGGGTCAGGGCCATCAGGGCCAGTTGCACCAGAATCGCCAGCACCAGCGAAGACATGTCGAGGCCGAAGATGCTCGGGATGATCCGGCGCAGTGGCTTGAGCAGTGGCTGGGTAGCCTTGACCACGAACTGGCACAGCGGGTTGTAGAAGTTTGCGCGCACCAGTTGCAGGACGAAGCGCAACAGCACGATCAGCAGGTACAGACTGCCGAGGGTTTGCAGCACGTAAACCGCTGCGGTGTTCAATCCAATCATGTAAGGCTCCTTATTTGCCCAGTTGTTCGGCCATTTCGGCCGAGCGGTGCGCGGCGGTGCCGAGTGCTTTTTCTACCAGGGCTTCGAAGCCGTTAGCCTGGAATGATTTGATCGCGGCCTCTGTGGTGCCATTTGGCGAGGTCACGCGGCGGCGCAGCTCGGCAGCGTCGACATCGCTGGATACCGCCATGTGCGCGGCGCCCAGAGCCGTTTGCAGGGTCAGTTGCTCGGCGATTTCCTTTGGCAGGCCGAGTTTGACGCCAGCGGCGGTCATCGCTTCGATCAGCAGGAAGAAGTACGCCGGGCCGGAACCGGAGACGGCGGTCACCGCATCGAGTTGCTGCTCTTCGTCCAGCCACAGCGCGATACCCACGGCGGACAGCAGCTCTTCAGCCTGCTGACGCTGTTCGGCGGTCACTTCGCTGGTGGCGTACAGGCCGCTGACGCCCTGGCGCAGCAGTGCCGGGGTGTTCGGCATGCAGCGCACGATCGGCTGCTCGCCGAGCCATGCGGTCATGCTCGCGCAAGTGATGCCGGCGGCGATCGACACCACCAGTTGCTGCGGTTTCAGACTTGGGCGGATGGCTTCGCACACGGCTTTCATCGCCTGTGGCTTGACCGCCAGTACGATCACGTCGACGCCGTCGATGGCCTGGGCGTTATCGGCGAAGGTTTCGATGCCGTGTTCGGCGCTGACGCGTTGGCGGGTCTCTTCGCCCGGATCGCTGGCGCGGATGTGGCTGGCTTGCAGACCCTTGGCCCGCAGGCCGCCGATCAGGCTGGCGGCCATGTTGCCGGCACCGATAAAGGCAATGCGTGTGTTGCTCATGTCAGGTCCTTTTTCAGATGGCTGTCGGTCATTGCTGACCGTAATCTCTGGCGCCAAACAGGGCGGTACCGATCCGCACCCAGGTGGCGCCTTGGGCGATGGCCGACTCGAGGTCGTGGCTCATACCCATGGAAAGTGTGTCGAGCGGCAGATTCAGGCTGGCCTGCAAACGTTGCACGGCAGCAAAAGCGGCATCTTGTTCGGCGCGATCTTCGGTCGGCTCGGGAATCGCCATCAGCCCGCGCAGTTTCAGCCGGGGCAGGGCGCTGATGGCTTCGGCCAGCGCCGGCAGGTCGGCCGGGGTGCAGCCGGACTTGCTGGCTTCACCACTGACGTTGACCTGAATGCATATGTTCAGCGGCGGCAGCTCGGTCGGGCGCTGCTCGGACAGGCGTTGGGCGATTTTCAGGCGATCCACGGAGTGCACCCAGTCGAAATGCTCGGCGATGGCGCGAGTCTTGTTCGATTGAATGGGGCCGATGAAGTGCCAGATCAAGGGCAGGTCGGCCAGTTCGAGCTGTTTGCCCAAGGCTTCCTGCAGATAATTCTCACCGAAGTCACGCAGGCCGGCGGCATGGGCTTCACGCAGGTCTTGTGCGGGTTTGGTCTTGCTGACCGCCAGCAACTGCACGCTGTTTTCACTGCGCCCGGCCGCTGCGGTGGCAGCCTGGATGCGCGAACTAACCAGTTGGATGTTGTCTGCTATCGTGGACATCAAGAGGCGCCGGCGGTCTGAAGGTTCGCGGCATTCTACTGGAATTGAGGGACGCTATGGATATCACTGAACTGCTGGCGTTCAGCGCCAAACAGGGCGCTTCCGACCTGCACCTGTCGGCCGGTCTGCCGCCGATGATCCGCGTCGATGGCGATGTGCGGCGGATCAATCTGCCGGCGCTGGATCACAAGCAAGTGCACGAATTGATCTACGACATCATGAACGACACCCAGCGGGTCGACTTCGAGAAACACCTCGAAACGGATTTCTCGTTCGAAGTCCCCGGCGTGGCGCGCTTTCGGGTCAACGCGTTCAACCAGAACCGGGGCGCCGGCGCGGTGTTCCGCACCATTCCCTCGAAAGTGCTGAGCATGGAAGACCTCGGCATGGGCGATGTCTTTCGCAAGATCACCGATGCGCCGCGCGGGCTGGTGCTGGTGACCGGGCCGACCGGGTCCGGCAAATCCACCACGTTGGCGGCGATGATCGATTACCTCAACACCCATCGTCACCACCACATCCTCACCATCGAAGACCCGATCGAGTTCGTCCACGAATCGCGCAAATGCCTGATCAATCAGCGCGAAGTCCATCGCGATACCCGCAGCTTCGCCACGGCGCTGCGCTCGGCACTGCGCGAAGACCCGGACGTGATTCTGGTTGGCGAGATGCGCGACCTGGAAACCATTCGCCTCGCACTGACTGCCGCTGAGACCGGGCATCTGGTGTTCGGCACGCTGCACACGACGTCCGCCGCCAAGACCATCGACCGTGTTGTCGATGTGTTCCCGGGCGACGAGAAGTCCATGGTGCGTTCGATGCTGTCCGAGTCATTGCTGGCGGTGGTGTCGCAGACGCTGATCAAGAAGATCGGCGGCGGGCGGGTGGCAGCCCACGAGATCATGCTGGGAACATCGGCGATCCGGAACCTGATCCGCGAGGACAAGGTGGCGCAAATGTATTCGGCGATTCAGACCGGCGGGTCGTTGGGGATGCAGACACTCGACATGTGCCTGAAGGAGCTGGTGACCAAGGGCTTGATCAGCCGCGAGCATGCGCGGGAAAAGGCGCGTACGCCGGATAATTTTTAAGAGAGGCTTGTGTTGCTTTCACTGGCCTCTTCGCGAGCAAGCCCGCTCCCACATTCGAATGCATTCCAATGTGGGAGCGGGCTTGCTCGCGAAGGGGTCAGTACTGCTTGAGCAGATTCCGGATCAGTCGACTCAGCGCTGAACCACGCGCATCTGTTTGCCAGCCGGTTCTTTCGGCAGCACACGCTTGGCAACCACGTAATGCTGTTCCCAGTACGGCTTGTTCAGCGTATCGATGCTCACCGCTTTGCCACGGCGCGGGGCGTGGATGAAGCGGTCGTTGCCCAGGTAGATGGCAACGTGGTTGACCCGACGGCTCTTGATGTTGAAGAAAATCAGGTCGCCCGGCTTCAGATCCTTGCGTTCGACTTTCTCGCCATGCCCGCTGGCCATCGCGTTGGAAGTGCGTGGCAGGTCGAATGTGGCGTCGTTGAACGCATATTTCACCAGACCACTGCAATCGAACCCTTTACTTGGGCTGCTGCCGCCCCAACGGTAGGGAGTACCGAGGACGTTCACCGCACGGCTCAGGACGTTGCTGCTTTCCTTGTTGGCCATCGGTGGCACCAGCTTGCCGTGATTCTTGCTGGCGAGCGTGGTGTGTTTCGTTTGTTTGCTGCTCTTGCTCGAAGGAGCCGAAGCATGGGATTTAGGGGTGAAACCGTTAACGTTGGGAAGACGTTGCTCACGATTGGTGGCGTGGGCGGCCAGTGGCATTAATAGGCAAATAGTTAGCCATGTCTTGAAAAATGGTCGCATTAGGCGTGGCTCTTATGTGTTAGCGCGCAACTTTATAACAGCTTTTTTGTCCCTTCCGAGGCCGTTGGTCGATTCCATCGGAGGGCAACGGAACCAAACAAGCGGCAAACGGACGCAATTGTCGGACAGAAGTCCGGTGCTATAAGGCTTTGACGGACGACACGGTAACATTTGCCGTACGTCGGCTACATGTAAAAAAGTCACAAAGAATTAAAGAAAATTTATCTATCGAGTGAATCGAGGTCTTCATGAACCGCTATCAGCAGGTTGCTGCACCGCAGGATACGCACAGCAAAATCATCGGTTATCTGCTGTGGATTTTTGGTTTCACCGGCGCTCACCGCTTCTATTACGGCAAACCGGTGACCGGGACGATCTGGTTCTTCACCTTCGGTCTGCTGGGCATTGGCTGGCTGATCGACGTGTTCCTGATCCCGGCGATGGATCGCGAGGCGGATCTGCGTTTCACCGCAGGACCGATCGAATACAACGTGGCGTGGATTCTGCTGACGTTCCTGGGCGTGTTCGGCGTGCACCGGATGTACCAGGGCAAGTGGATCAGCGGGTTGCTGTATCTGCTGACCGGCGGGTTGTTCTTTATTGGTGTGCTGTATGACTTCTGGACACTGAATGATCAGGTGTCGGTACGCAACGCGCAGAATCGCGGCGCCTTTCAGTAACCTGTGGCGAGGGGATTTATCCCCGATGGGGCGCGTAGCGGCCCTAAAACATTCAACCGCGGAGGAACTGAATCACCGCGGTTGTAGATTGAGGGCTGCTGCGCAGCCCATCGGGGATAAATCCCCTCGCCACAATGTCCCTCAGCAGCCGGTTACGCCTGGTGGCTGATCCGCCCGTCCACCAGCGTATAGCGCACCACACCCGGCAGGGTGTGCCCAAGGAACGGGCAGTTCTCGCCCTTCGACAGCCAGCCTTCACCGGCCACGGTGGACGCTTTCGGATCGAACAGCACGATATCCGCCGCACCGCCCACCGCCAGTTTGCCCGCCGGCAGACGCAGTGCATCCGCAGGCCCGGCACTCAGGCGCGCCAGCAGGGTCGGCAGATCCAGCAAACCATCCTCAACCAGCGTCATCGCCAGCGGCAGCAGCAATTCCACACTGCTGATGCCCGGCTCGGTCGCGCCGAACGGTGCCAGTTTGGCGTCGCGTTCGTGCGGCTGGTGATGGCTGGAGATCGCCGAAATCACTCCGGACTTCACCGCTTCACGCAGGCCGTCGCGGTCGGAGCGGGTGCGCAGCGGCGGTTGCACGTGATACAGGCTGCTGAAGTCGATCAGCGCTTCATCGGTGAGGATCAACTGATACAGGGCGACATCCGCCGTGACCTTCAAGCCACGGGCCTGCGCCTGAGCGATCAGAGCCACGCCGCGCGCGCTGGTCAGTTGGCTGAAGTGCGCGCGCACGCCGGTCTGCTCAACCAGCAGCAGATCGCGAGCCAGAGCCACGGTCTCAGCGGTTTCCGGAATCCCCGGCAGACCGAGGAAACTGGCCACCGCGCCTTCATGGGCCAGACCGCCATCCGCCAGATCGTGATCCTGCGAATTGAAAATCACTGTCAGGTCGAAGGTCGCCGCGTATTCCAGCGCCCGGCACAGGGTGCGGGTGTTGCGGAAACTCTCCAGACCGTTGCCGAACGCCACACAACCGGCGTCGCGCAGCGCCACCAGTTCGGCCAGTTGCTCGCCGTCCAGGCCTTTGCTCAGTGCGCCAATCGGGAACACTTTGGTGTTGCCGGCCTCACGGGCGCGGTCGAGGATCAGTTCGGCCACGGCCGAGGTGTCGAGCACCGGTTTGGTCTTCGGCGGGCAGCACAGACTGGTCACGCCGCCGGCCGCCGCTGCGCGGGTTTCGCTGGCGATGCTGCCTTTGCGGCTGTAGCCCGGCTCGCGCAGAGCCACGTTAAGGTCGACCAGGCCCGGTGCTGCAACCAGACCGCTGGCGTCGATGGTTTCCACAGCGGTGAAACCGGCCGGTGCGGCGCCGAGGGCGACGATCTTGCAGGCTTCAACGTGGATGTCGGTGATTTGATCCAGGCCGCTGCTTGGATCGATGACGCGGGCGCCGAGAATGCTGAGCTTCACTGGGCGTTCTCCTGCTCGAATTGACGTTGCGCTGTTTGCCCGCTCATGGCCATCGACAGCACGGCCATGCGGATGGCGATGCCGTAGGTGACTTGATTGAGGATCACCGAGTGCGGGCCGTCGGCGACTGCGGACTCGATCTCTACCCCACGGTTGATCGGCCCTGGGTGCATGACGATGCAATCGGGTTTGGCCCCGGCCAGACGCGCGGTGGTCAGGCCGAACAGGCGGTAGAACTCGCCTTCGCTCGGTAGCAGGCCGCCGGTCATGCGCTCACGTTGCAGGCGCAGCATGATCACCACGTCGACGTCCTTCAGGCCTTCGTTCATGTCGGTGTAGACCTTGACGCCGTACTGCTCGATGCCGATCGGCAGCAGAGTCTTCGGCGCGATCACGCGGATGTCCGGGCAACCGAGGGTCTTCAGCGCGAGCATGTTCGAGCGCGCCACCCGCGAGTGCAGGATGTCGCCGACGATCGCCACCGAGAGGTTTTCGAAACCGCCCTTGTGCCGACGGATGGTGAGCATGTCGAGCATGCCCTGGGTCGGGTGCGCGTGCCGGCCGTCGCCGCCGTTGATGATCGCCACCTGCGGGCAGACATGCTCGGCGATGAAATGTGCGGCGCCGGAATCACCGTGGCGCACGACGAACATGTCGGCGGCCATCGCTTCGAGGTTGCGCAGGGTGTCGAGCAGGGTTTCACCTTTGCTGGCCGACGAGGTCGACACGTTCAGAGTGATCACGTCCGCCGACAGCCGCTGGGCCGCCAGTTCGAAGGTGGTGCGGGTGCGGGTGGAATTTTCGAAGAACACGTTGCACACGGTCTTGCCGCGCAGCAACGGGACCTTCTTCACCGCCCGGGCACCGACTTCGAGGAACGAGTCGGCAGTGTCGAGGATTTCCGTCAGCAACTCGCGGCGCAGGCCGTCGAGCGAGAGGAAGTGGCGCAGCTGGCCCTGATCATTGAGCTGCAGCGGGCGCTTGGTATCTAGAGGCGTCATCGCGAGGGGGACTCTCAATAAGGGCGGGTTAGGAATTCAGGTCTTGCAGTTCGAGCGTCAGCGGCTCCGGGCCGGACAGCTTGACCCGCTCATTGGCGGCCAGCGACAGCGTCGCGCCGACCACGTTGGGGCGGATCGGCAGCTCGCCGGCGTCCAGGTCGAGCAGGCAGACCAGGGTCACGCTGGCCGGGCGGCCGTAGTCGAACAATTCGTTCATGGCGGCGCGGATGGTCCGGCCGCTCATCAGTACGTCATCGATCAGCACCAAATGCTGGCCTTCAATCTCGAAGGGCAGGGCCGAGGGGCGCACTTGCGGGTGCAGGCCGTTCTGGCTGAAGTCGTCGCGGTAGAAGGAAACATCCAGCGTGCCCAACGGTGCGTCGCTGGCCAACTCCTTGAGCAGGGCCTGCGCGACCCAGATGCCGCCGGTGCGGATGCCGATGTAACGCGGTTCGCTGATATCACGCTGTGCAAGGTGCGCCTTGAGGCGGGTCGCCATCTGGCTGATCAGATCGGCGGGATTGGGCAGGCTCATGGATGCTCCTTCGTGATTCCGAGCCGCGTCCTGCCGGACGCGGCTGGGTTTATAACCAAAAGAAAAGCGCCGAAGCGCTTGTCAGGATTCAAACAATGCAGTGTTTTCATCGAGCCAGCCCTGCAGCAGCAGAGCGGCGGCGATGGCGTCCACCGGGTTGTCGCGGTAACTGCCTTTCTGCCCGCCACGCACCAGTCGCTCACCCTTGGCTTCAAAGGTGGTCAGGCGTTCGTCGTGGGTATAGAAGGGCACATTGAAACGGCCATTGAGACGGCGAGCGAATTTCTCCGCGCGCAGGCACATCTCGCTGGGCGTACCGTCCATGTTCAGCGGCAGGCCGACCACCACGGCGTCGGGTTTCCATTCCTTGAACAGCGCTTCGACCTGATTCCAGTCGGGCACGCCGTTCTGCGCTTTCAGGGTGCACAGCTCGCGAGCCTGGCCGGTAATCACCTGGCCGACCGCAACGCCGATCTGTTTGGTGCCGTAGTCGAAGCCGAGAATCAGGCGCAGGGCCATCAGGCGTGCCCCGCCTGACTGGTCAGCAGGCTGAGGTTGATCCCCAGATGCCGTGCCGCCGCTTCCAGACGCAGCTCGCTGCTGGTGTTGAACAGGATGTCGGCGTCGTACGGGCAGGTCAGCCAGGCGTTGTCGGCCAGTTCGGCCTCCAGTTGCCCGGCTTCCCAACCGGCATAACCAAGGGTGATTACGCTTTTCGCCGGGCCTACGCCGTCGGCGATGGCGAACAGCACGTCCTGGGAGGTGGACAGCGCCAGATCCCCGTCCAGCTCGACGGTGGCCTGAAAGGTCTTGCCCGCCGGGTGCAGGACGAAACCGCGATCGGTCTGCACCGGGCCACCAATGAAGATCGGCACATGCTGGCACAGCGCTGGCGGATCGATGTCCGGGCGCAATTGTTCGAGAATGTCAGCCAGATTCAGCTCTTGCGGTCGATTGACCACCAGCCCCATGGCGCCATTGGCCGTGTGCTCGACGATGTAGGTCAAGGTGTGGGCAAAGTTCGGGTCGGCCATGTGTGGCATGGCGATCAGGAAGTGATGCTTGAGGTAGCTGGGGCTGACGTTTTTCATGAGCGATAGTGTGGCGTTCAAGGGGCGAACTGACAAGCTGAGGATCAGAGAACAACGCAGATCCATTGTTGAAGCTGAACCTTTGTGGTGAGGGGATTTATCCCCGATGGGGCGCGAAGCGGCCCTGAATCCATTGACGTGATATGCCTGACATACCGCGCATGCTGGTTTTGCGACTGCTTCGCAGCCGATCGGGGATAAATCCCCTCACCACAAAAAACCTGTATGCCGGCGGTCAGTTGCTGGAAAGCTTGTCGCCCCGGGCAAACTTCCAGGTGCGGATGATTTCCAGTCGGTCGATATCCGACAGGTCGCCGGTAAACGGTGCAAACGGTGCCGCCAGCCGGACGATGCGCTGCGCCGCCTGATCCAGTAACGGCTGGCCGGAGGACTCGAGCACCAGCACTTCATACAGCGAGCCGTCGCGGTTGATCGAGACCATCAGGCGCAGGTTGCCGTAAATCTGCTTGCGCCGCGCTTCTTCCGGGTAATTGAGGTTGCCGATGCGCTCGACCTTCTTGCGCCAGTCATCCTTGTACCAGGCGCCCTTGTCGCGCATGGTCGAGGCGGCGCTCAAGCGGTGAATCCGCGGGCGCTTGGCGTACAACTGTTGTTCGTTGGCCAGTTCCGCTTCGAGGCTGGCGATGTCGCTGGACAGCTGCGAGCTGTCGAACGTCGGCGCGTTGACCGCAGGTTTGGTCTCGGTCCTGGTTTCTTCTTTCTTGGTCGGCGCCTTTTGCTGTTTCGGCGCCACCGTGGTCACCGCAGCCTTGGGCGCGGCTTCGCGCACTTCCGGTTTGGCGGCCGGGGGCGGGGTGACCTTCTTGACCTGATTGTCCTGGAACGGCGCGACCTCGGTGGTCTTGGGGATCGCCTTCTTGTCGAGGGTGCCGCTGCCTTCCTGGTTTTCCTGAGCGAGGAAATCAGCCTTTTTCGGCTTGGTTTCGCTCTTGAAGGTGGCAAGGGTGATTTCCAGGGTTTTACTGATCTGCTTGGGCTCGACCATGGTAAAGCCGACACCGAGCAGCAGCGCCAAATGAATCAGCGCCGCGAGAAACAGGGTAAATCCGAGGCGATCGGCCGGGCGCACGCCACGGTGGGCGAGTTCTGCGGGCAGATCGGACGGGAGGGTCATGACAAGAAAACCAACATCGCGTTTTTCAGAGGCTGCGCATGATAACGCAATGTTGGTTTCGCGCCTTGGGCTTCACGCTTCAAGCGACAAGCTGCATGTGACACACGTCAAGCTTGCGGCTTTTTGCCGGCGGCTTGCAGCTTCTTGTCGATGGCATCCATCAGCATGCCGCCGATGTCGGTACCGAAAGCATTGTCGATCTCGCGGATGCAGGTCGGGCTGGTGACGTTGATTTCGGTGAGGTTTTCGCCGATCACGTCCAGACCGACGAACAGCAGACCTTTCTCGCGCAGGGTCGGGCCGACCTGGGCGGCAATCCAGCGATCCTTGTCGGTCAGCGGCCGCGCTTCGCCACGACCACCGGCCGCGAGGTTGCCACGGGTTTCGCCATGCGCCGGAATTCGCGCCAGGCAGTAATCCACTGGCTCGCCGTCGATCATCAGGATGCGTTTGTCGCCGTCCTTGATCGCCGGCAGGTAGGCCTGGCCCATGATCTGCTGATTGCCGAGGGCGGTCAGGGTTTCCAGAATCACCGACAGGTTCGGATCGCCCACGCGGTGACGGAAAATCGAAGTGCCGCCCATGCCGTCCAGCGGCTTGAGGATCACATCGCCATGCTTGGCGGCGAATTCACGCAGCACATCGGCGCGGCGGCTGACAATGGTCGGTGGGGTGCACTGCGGAAACAGCGTGGCGAACAGTTTTTCGTTGCAGTCGCGCAGGCTCTGCGGCTTGTTGACCACCAGTACGCCAGCGGTTTCGGCCTGTTCCAGCAAGTAGGTGGAGTAGACGAACTCCATGTCGAACGGCGGATCCTTGCGCATCAGGATCACGTCGAGGTCGCTCAGCAGGTTGTCCTGCTCGGCGTCCAGTTCGAACCATTTTTCCGGGTTGGCGAAGACTTTCAGCGGCTTCATGCGCGCCCGCGCCTGACCTTCGGCCTGATACAGGTCGCGCTGCTCCATGTAGAACAGTTCCCAGCCACGTTTCTGCGCGGCCAGCAGCATGGCCAGCGAGCTATCCTTTTTATAGGAAATGCTGGCGATAGGGTCCATGACAATCCCGACGCGAACGCTCATTGGGTTTTCCTCGAAAATTGGCTACCGGATCGGTATTGAAAAAGTGCCGCCAGAGTGGCGCTGGCAGGGTTTTCGGTCAAGGAAAAACCCGTCGATAGATTGCATCTGGAGACTGTGCTAAAAAGGCTGGCATAGCGTGCTGGCCCTTGAGCATCAAGGGTTTCCAGCCATTACTCATCGCAAAACGGACAATTTGATTCGCAAAGGCGACGGTAGAGCCCTCTTATGGAACAGCAGTCCAGCGCCTTGAAGGTCATGGTGATCGATGACTCGAAAACGATTCGTCGCACCGCCGAAACGCTGTTGAAAAATGTGGGCTGCGAAGTCATCACGGCGATCGATGGCTTCGACGCTTTGGCCAAGATCGCCGACCACCACCCCGGGATCATTTTTGTCGACATCATGATGCCGCGTCTGGATGGTTATCAGACCTGCGCTTTAATCAAGAACAACAGTGCGTTCAAGGCCACGCCGGTGATCATGCTGTCGTCGCGTGACGGGCTGTTCGACAAGGCCAAGGGGCGGATTGTCGGTTCTGATCAATTTTTGACCAAGCCTTTCAGCAAGGAAGAGCTGCTTGACGCGATTCAGGCCCATGTTCCGGGCTTCGCCGCCGTTTTGCCGCAGTAGACACGTACAGTGACGCTCGGCCAGCGGGCCGGGAGTCGACAAGAAAAATGGGGAAGACCATGGCACGTATCCTGATCGTCGATGATTCGCCGACTGAAATGTACAAACTCACCGGCATGCTGGAAAAGCACGGCCATGAAGTGCTCAAGGCCGAAAACGGCGCCGACGGCGTGGCCCTGGCCCGTCAGGAAAAACCCGACGCCGTGCTGATGGACATCGTCATGCCCGGCCTCAACGGCTTCCAGGCCACCCGGCAACTGACCAAGGATGCCGAGACCAGCCATATACCGGTGATCATCATCACCACCAAGGATCAGGAAACCGACAAGGTTTGGGGCACGCGCCAGGGCGCGAAGGATTACCTGACCAAACCGGTCGAAGAAGACATGCTGATCAAGACCCTGAACAACGTGCTGGCCGGTTGATCGCGCGGCCATGAACCAGTCGCTGACCGCGTTCGAGCTGCTGTGGCAGATCGACCAGCGCTGCCGCCTGCTGGCGGCGGACCTGCCGTCGCAGCCCGGCCGTCAGGATCGCTGGAGCGGCATCGGTTTTCGCCTCGGCGAGCATTGGTACGTGACGCCGATGGGCGAAGTCAGCGAAGTGCTGCACGAACCGCGCTGCACTCAGTTACCCGGGGTCAAGCCGTGGGTCAAAGGGGTGGCTAACCTGCGTGGGCGCTTGCTGCCGATCATGGACCTGTGCGGCTTTTTCGGTCACGAGCTGTCGCCGTTGCGTAAACAGCGGCGTGTGTTGGTGGTGGAGCACAACGATGTGTTCGCCGGGTTGCTGGTGGATGAGGTGTTCGGTCTGCAGCACTTCGAGCAGGACAGCTTCGAACCGATCTCGATCAGCAAGCGCCAGGGCTCAAAGGCCGAGTTCGTCAAAGGCTATTTCCGGCGTGAGCAGAACTGGCGAGTGTTCAGCCTGTTTGCGCTGGCCAAATCGCCGGTGTTCATGAGCGTCGCGATATAGCCGAAGCACCAGATATCTATGGGGTGGGGGTCTGTGGCGAGGGGATTTATCCCCGATGGTTGGCTAAGCCAACCCAAAACCTGCATTCGCGATGTGCCAGATACAACTCAGTATTGGGGCCGCTGCGCGACCCATCGGGGATAAATCCCCTCACCACAAATCCCACAGTGGACCGTGGCAGGTTTCATAGGCGAGGACCGATGACAAAGGCAAAAACAGGCAAATCGGCGGAAGGGTCGCGCAGTCGCTCGCAGATCATCGTGCTGTTCATCGCACTGATCGTGTTCATCATGCTGCTGTTCGCCAACTTCGCCTACCTCAACACCCAGGCCAACTACGACAAGCAGTACATCGGCCACGCCGGTGAGCTGCGCGTGCTGTCGCAACGCATCGCCAAGAACGCCACCGAAGCGGCTGCCGGGAAGTCGGCAGCGTTCAAGCTGCTGAGCGATGCGCGCAACGATTTTGCCCAGCGCTGGGGTTACCTGAAGAAGGGCGACCCGGCCACCGGCCTGCCGCCCGCGCCGGCCACCGTGCGCCCGGAAATGCGCGCGGTGCAGCTGGATTGGGAACGCCTGCTGAAAAACACCGACGCGATTCTCTCCAGCGAGCAGACCGTGCTCTCGCTGCATCAGGTCGCCGCGACCCTGGCTGAAACCGTGCCGCAGTTGCAGATCGAATACGAAAAAGTCGTCGAGATCCTCCTGCAGCGCGGCGCGCCGGCAGCGCAGGTGGCGATGGCCCAACGCCAATCGCTGCTGGCCGAGCGCATCCTCGGTGCGGTCAACACCGTGCTGGCCGGCGACGAAAATTCGCAGCAGGCCGCCGATGCGTTTGGCCGCGATGCCACCCGTTTCGGTCAGGTGCTCAACGGCATGCTGCAGGGCAACCCGACCCTGAAAATCAGCCAGGTCGAAGACCGCGATGCCCGTGCGCGCCTGAGTGAAATTTCCGAGCTGTTCCAGTTCGTCTCCGGCTCGGTGGATGAAATCCTCGAAACCTCGCCGGAGCTGTTCAAGGTCCGGGAGTCGGCGAGCAATATCTTCAGCCTGTCGCAGACCCTGCTCGACGAAGCCTCGCACCTCGCCAGCGGTTTCGAAAACCTTGCCGGCGGGCGCAACACCGACACCATCGGCGGCTACGTGCTGGGCTTGCTGGCGCTGGCTTCGATCATCCTGATCGGCATGGTCATGGTTCGTGAAACCAACCGCCAGTTGCGCGAGACCGCCGAGAAGAACGAACGCAATCAGAACGCGATCATGCGCCTGCTCGATGAGATCGAAGACCTCGCCGACGGTGACCTGACCGTAACCGCCTCGGTGACCGAAGACTTCACCGGGACCATCGCCGATTCGATCAACTACTCGGTCGACCAACTGCGCGATCTGGTCGCGACCATCAACCTCACCGCTGGCCAGGTCGCCGCCGCCGTGCAGGAAACCCAGGCCACCGCCATGCACCTGGCCCAGGCCTCGGAACATCAGGCGCAGCAGATTTCCGAAGCCTCGACCGCGATCAGCGATATGGCCCAGTCCATCGATCAGGTCTCGGCCAACGCCGCTGAATCCTCGGCGGTGGCCGAGCGTTCGGTGGAGATCGCCAACAAGGGCAACGAGGTGGTGCACAACACCATCCACGGCATGGACAACATTCGTGAACAGATTCAGGACACCGCCAAGCGCATCAAGCGTCTGGGCGAGTCGTCGCAGGAAATCGGCGACATCGTCAGCCTGATCGACGACATTGCCGACCAGACCAACATCCTCGCGCTCAACGCGGCGATTCAGGCCTCGATGGCCGGGGATGCCGGGCGCGGCTTTGCCGTGGTCGCCGACGAAGTGCAGCGGTTGGCCGAACGTTCGTCCGCCGCCACCCGGCAGATCGAAACCCTGGTGCGGGCGATTCAGACCGACACCAACGAAGCGGTGATTTCCATGGAACAGACCACCACCGAAGTGGTGCGCGGCGCGCGACTGGCGCAGGATGCCGGTGTGGCTCTGGAAGAAATCGAAGGCGTTTCGAAAACCCTCGCCGCGCTGATTCAAAGCATCTCCAACGCGGCGCAGCAGCAGACCTCGTCGGCCGGTCAGATCTCGCTGACGATGAACGTGATCCAGCAGATCACCACGCAGACCTCGTCCGGCTCGACCGCCACCGCCGAGAGCATTGGCAATCTGGCGAAAATGGCCAGTCAGCTGCGCCGTTCGGTATCCGGTTTCACCTTGCCGTCGGCGTCCGCGACGGAAAAGGCGTGAGTGGAGTGGTTATGGGTGACCGGCACGACTACGTGGCCCTCGAATGGGTCAAGGGTGAAATTGCCGAAACGCTGAAACAGGCGCATCAGGCGATTGAAACCGTGCTCGATGACCCGCACGCCACGCCGGGGCTGGATGAGTGCCTGGCCTATATTCATCAGGTGCACGGCAGTTTGCAGATGGTCGAGTTCTACGGCGCCGCGTTGCTGGCCGAAGAGATGGAGCATCTGGTCGAAGCCTTGCAGCACGGGCGCGTCGCCCATCGCGACGAAGCCCTGCACCTGCTGCTGCAAGCCCTTGGGCAATTGCCGATCTACCTCGATCGGGTGCAGAGCGCCCGCCGCGACTTGCCGCTGGTGGTGCTGCCGCTGATCAACGACCTGCGCAGTGCGCGCGGCGATAGCCTGCTCTCGGAAACCAGCCTGTTCAGCCCGCCCTTGCCGGACGTGTCGCCGTTGAGCGCAGAAGCCTTGGCCGCGCTGGAGCCGGCCGACTGGCCCAACGTGCTGCGCAAGTTGCGTCAGATGCTGCAAATGGCGCTGGTCGGGTTGCTGCGCGAGCAGGATGACCAGACCCACCTCGAATACCTGGCGAAAGTTTTCCAGCGCCTCGAAGCGCTCAGCGCCGATGCGCCCCTGAGCCCGCTGTGGCAGGTCGCTTCCGCGCTGGTCGAAGGCATGCGCGAAGGCGCCATCGCCAACAGCCCGGCGCTGCGCAGCCTGTTCAAGGACGCCGACAAGGAACTCAAGCGCCTGCTCGAACAAGGCCCGCGCGGCCTCAATCAGCCGCCCCCGCCGGAGCTGCTGAAAAGCCTGCTGTTCTATATTGCCAAAGCCGAACATCCCACCGGGCAGATGCTGACCATGAAAGAACGCTACTCCCTGGACGACGCGTTGCCCGACAGCGCGATGGTCGACGAAGAACGCGCGCGTCTGGCCGGTCCCGACCGCGATGCGATGCGCTCGGTGCTGGCGGCGCTGTGCGAAGAACTGGTGCGGGTCAAGGAACGCCTCGACCTGTTCGTGCGCAGCGACCGTCAGCACACCTCCGACCTGGAGAGCCTGCTGGCGCCGTTGCGGCAGATCGCCGACACCCTCGCGGTGCTCGGTTTCGGCCAGCCGCGCAAAGTCATCATCGATCAACTGGCGGTGGTGCTCAGCCTCGCTCAGGGCCAGCGCGAACCGAATGACGCGACCCTGATGGACGTGGCCGGCGCGCTGCTTTACGTCGAAGCCAACCTCGCCGGGATGGTCGGCACCGTCGAGCCGGAAAGCCCCGAAGACGCGCGCCTGCCGACCACCGACCTGACGCAGATCCATCAGATCGTGATCAAGGAAGCACGCATCTGCCTGCAACAGGCCAAGGACATGATCGTCGATTACATCGACGCCGACTGGGATCGCCAGCAACTGCAACCGTTGCCGGAACTGCTGACCCAGGTGCGCGGTGCGCTGGCGATGATTCCGTTGAGCCGGGCGGCGAGTCTGGTCGAAGCCTGCAATAGCTTCATTCGCGAGCATTTGCTGCTCGATCCGCACGAGCCGGGCTGGCAGCAACTGGATCATCTCGCCGACGTCATCACCAGCCTCGAGTATTACCTCGAACGCCTGAGCGATGACCCGCAGGCGCCGAATGAACAACTGCTGGATGTCGCGCAAAAGAGCCTTGCCAGCCTGGGGTTCTTTCCACATGAGCAGCACGTGCCGGTGCTCGACGATGTACTCAGCCCCAGCGAAGCGCTGGTGATGCAGGACCTGCAGGCACTGGATGACCCCGAGACCGTGCAGTCGCTGGCCGACGTGCTGGCCAGCCCGGTGTCGGCGCTCAACCCGCCGGCCTTGATCACCCCCGGCAACCTGATGCCACCACCGGCCGATGAAGAACCGGTGGACGATGAACTGCGCGAAGTGTTCCTCGAAGAGACCGACGAGGTGCTCGAGGTCCTGCACGAATACCTGCCGCGCTGGTCGGCTGACACTCATGACCGCGCCGCCCTGACCGAACTGCGCCGCGCTTTTCACACCTTGAAGGGCAGCGGGCGCATGGTGCGTGCGTTGATCCTTGGCGAGCTGGCCTGGGCGGTGGAAAACCTGCTCAACCGCGTGCTGGAACACAGCGTCGAACCTGGCGCGCAGGTGCAGCAGTTGCTCACCGACACGCTGTTGCTGCTGCCGGAACTGATCAGCGAATTCGCCACGCACCGTCAGCGTCAGCGCAGCGATGTCGATCAACTGGCGGCCCGCGCGCATGCACTGGCCAAAGGCGTCGAGCCGCTGGCGGCCGAAGACGTCGATGATGTGGCGGCCCTCGATCCGCTGTTGCTGGAGATTTTCCGCAACGAGGCCGAAACCCACCTCGCCAGCCTCAACCGCTTCCTCGATCAGGCTGCCGAGCATGTGCCGCTGCCGGCCAGCGACGAATTGCAGCGCGCCTTGCACACGCTCAAGGGCAGTGCCTCGATGGCCGGCGTGTTGCCGATTGCCGAACTGGCGGCGCCGCTGGATAAACTGGCGCGCGAGTTCAAGGCGCATCAGTTGCCACTGGATCTGGATGAAGTGGAATTGCTCCTCGAAGCCGAAGGTCTGTTCCGCGTCGGTTTGCGCCAGCTCAAGCACGATCCGCTGGCGCCGATTGTCGGTGCGCAGTCGCTGATCAAACGCACCGAAACGCTGCTGGCCGAACGCCTGGAGGCGATCCTCAACGCGCCGAACACCGGCCTGCGGATCAAGCGCGATCCGCAACTGATCAACAACTTCCTCGCCCAGGGCATGGACATCCTGCTCGACGCCGAAAGCCTGTTGCAGCGCTGGCAGCAACATCCCGGCGAGCGTCAGGAACTCAGCGCGCTACTGGACGAACTCACTACTCTGGGCGAAGGCGCACACCTCGCCGATCTGCTGCCGGTGGACGTGCTCTGCGAAGCCTTGCTCGACCTCTATGGCGCCGTCGAAGAAAGCAGCCTGGCGGTCAGCGACAGGTTTTTCCACGAAGCGCAGAACGCCCATGAAGCGCTGATCAACATGCTCGACGAACTGGCCGCCGGCCAGGAAATCACCCCACAGCCGCAGCGCATTCGCGCCCTGCACGAACTGCTCGATGAAAGCCTCGACCCGACCGCCATGGGGCTGATTCGCAGCGACGGCAGCCGCACCTTGAGCATCCATGAGCTGGGCGCCGCCACCGCCGAACTGTCCCGCGCCAACGCCGAAAGCGCGCCGGATGACGAGATCGTCGAGATCTTCCTCGAAGAAGCGGTGGACATTCTCGACAGTGCCGGGCAAGCCCTGCAGCGCTGGTTGAGCGACCCGGACAACGCTGCGCCGCTGTCGTCGTTGCAGCGCGATCTGCACACGCTCAAGGGTGGCGCGCGGATGGCCGAGGTCGATGCCATCGGCGATCTGGCCCATGAGCTGGAAAGTTTCTACGAAGGTCTGGTAGATCGTCGCCACAGCTACAGTGAGCTGCTCGGACGCTTGCTGCACAAGAGCCACGACCGCTTGGCCCAGTTGCTTGAACAGTTGCACAACCATCAGCCACTGACCCCGGCGCAAGACCTGATCGAAGCGATCCGCCATTTCCGTCAGGGCCAGTCCGGCAGTGCCGAAACGGCGCAGCCGACGGCTGAACCCGACAGCGCGGCGCATGATCCGGAGCTGCTGGAAATCTTCCTCGAAGAAGGTTTCGACATCATCGAAAGCTCCGGCGCGGCGTTGCTTCGCTGGCAGGCCGAGCCGGGCAATCGGCAGGAAGTGGAAACCCTGCTGCGCGATCTGCACACCCTCAAGGGCGGCGCGCGGATGGTCGAGATCGGCCCGATCGGCGACCTCGCCCATGAGCTCGAATACCTTTACGAAAGCCTCGCCACCGGCGTGCTGCAACCGTCCGCCGAACTGTTCGCGCTGGTGCAGCGCGGGCATGACCGATTGGCGCAGATGCTCGATGGCGTGCGTGCCGGACAGCCGTGCCCGCCAGCAGATCGGCTGATCAATGCGATCCAGAATTTCAGCCACCCGGCGACTCCGGACACACCGCCGCCGTTGCCGATTCCGGCCAAGACCGAGCCTGCGGCGCCCGCCGTTGATGCCGGTGCGGACATGGTCAAGGTCTCCGCCGAACTGCTCGATGACTTGGTCAATCTGGCCGGCGAAACCTCGATTTTCCGTGGCCGTATCGAGCAGCAAGTCAGCGATGCGCAAACCGCGCTGAACGAGATGGAAACCACCATCGAACGCATGCGCGATCAGTTGCGCCGACTCGACACCGAAACCCAGGGGCGGATTCTCAGCCGTCAGCAAGTCGATGCCGAACGCCTCGGTTACGAAGAATTCGACCCGCTGGAAATGGACCGTCATTCGCAGTTGCAGCAACTGTCGCGGGCGCTGTTCGAATCCGCCTCCGACCTGCTCGATCTCAAGGAAACCCTCGACCGCCGTAACCACGACGCCGAGAACCTGTTGCAGCAACAGGGGCGGATCAATACCGAATTGCAGGAAGGCCTGATGCGCACGCGCATGGTGCCATTCGAACGCATGCTGCCGCGCCTGAAACGCATCGTGCGGCAGGTCGCCGAAGAGCTGAACAAGGACGTCGCGTTCATCATCGGCAACGCCGAAGGCGAAATGGATCGCAACGTGCTGGAGCGCATGGCCGCGCCGCTGGAGCACATGCTGCGCAACGCCGTCGACCATGGCCTGGAGTCGGCCGAGGTGCGGCTGGCGGCGGGCAAACCGGCGCAGGGCACGATCACCCTCGACCTGACCCGCGAGGGCGGCGACATCGTTTTCGATATTCGCGACGATGGCGCCGGGGTGCCGCTGGAAGCGGTGCGGCGCAAGGCGATCAAGCGCGGCCTGCTGGCACCGGACGCCGAGATCAGCGACCGCGACGTGCTGCAATTCATCCTGCAGCCGGGGTTCTCCACGGCGGAAAAGATCACCCAGATTTCCGGGCGCGGCGTCGGCATGGACGTGGTTCACGAAGAAGTCCGTCAGCTCGGCGGCACCATGAGCATCGACTCGGTGCCGGGGCAGGGCGTGCACTTCCGCATTCGTCTGCCGTTCACCGTGTCGGTCAACCGCGCGCTGATGGTGCAATGCGGCGAGGATCAATACGCGATTCCGCTGAACACCATCGAAGGCATCGTCCGCGTCCTGCCGAATGATCTGGAAGGGCACTTTCGCAACGATCCTCCAAGCTACCACTACGCCGGCCAGCGCTATGAGTTGTGCTACCTGGGCGAGCTGCTGAAAACCGCGCCGCGGCCGAAACTGCTCGGCCAGAGCCTGCCGCTGCCGGTGCTGCTGGTGCAGTGCAACGACCGGCACATCGCGGTGCAGGTCGATGCGATGGCCGGCACTCGCGAGATCGTGGTCAAGAGCCTCGGCCCGCAGTTCGCGGCGGTGCAGGGCGTGTCCGGGGCGACGATTCTCGGCGATGGCCGGGTGGTGCTGATTCTTGACTTGCTCGCACCGATCCGCGCGATGCAGGCGCGGGTTGCACAGCGCCCGGCGCAGACGGAAATCGACAGCGAACCGCAGAAGCCACTGCTCGTGCTGGTGGTCGATGACTCGGTGACCGTGCGCAAGGTCACCAGCCGTTTGCTCGAACGCCACGGCATGAACGTGCTGACCGCCAAGGACGGTGTCGACGCCATGTTGCTGCTCGAAGAACACATGCCCGACCTGATGCTGCTCGACATCGAAATGCCGCGCATGGACGGCTTCGAAGTCGCCACCCAGGTACGCAATGACGAGCGCCTGCAACACCTGCCGATCATCATGATCACCTCGCGCACCGGGCAGAAACACCGCGACCGCGCGATGGCCATCGGCGTCAACGACTACCTCGGCAAGCCGTATCAGGAATCGGTGCTGCTCGAAAGCATTGCCCACTGGAGCAAGAAACATGCATGAGCGCCGCCACAACGCGCGCACCAGCCAACTCACCGGCCTGCTGCTGCCGCTGGCCGACCGCAACCTGATCCTGCCCAACGTCGCCGTCGCCGAGCTGATCGACTATCAGGCCAGCGCCTTCGACCTCGACACACCGCCGTGGTACCTGGGGCGGGTGAGCTGGCGTGAACGGCAGATTCCGCTGCTGAGTTTCGAGTCAGCCTGCGGGCAGAAAATCGTCATCGGCGAACGCGCGCGGATCGTCATCCTCAACGCTCTCGGTGGGTTGCCGCAGCTGAAATTCATTGCGCTGCTGGTGCAGGGGATTCCGCGCTCGTACAAGCTCGACAGTCAGTTGAGTTATGTCGATGTGCCGTTGTGTGCGCTGGAGCAGGCGGCGGTGCAGGTCGGGGAACAGGTGGCGAAGGTGCCGGATTTGTTGGGGTTGGAGCAGTTGTTGGTGGATGCCGGACTTATCCACTGATCCGGAATCTTCAGTGGCCTGACTGGCCTCTTCGCGAGCAAGCCCGCTCCCACAGTGGGTCTTCAGTGGATGCAGATTTTATGTACGCCATAAATCCCCTGTGGGAGCGGGCTTGCTCGCGAAGGCGCCAGTCGCCACACCTCAATCCGACAGACAAATCCTCAATCTCTACAGCGCAATAAACACACTTCAGCCCCGCTGTTTAAGGACACCCAAGGTTACGGTCAGCAGCCTACAAATCCTTGCGCCGCTGCCTACGCATGCACCAGAATCCGCCGGCTTGTGCGCCCTCGGCAGGCTGCGTAACTTGATCCCGTCACTGATTCCCAGTGATCGGGTTTAGCAGCCCGGCTAGTTGTCCGGTCGTACGAGTCTCATCCAGTCAGGCATATGCCTGCGCTTGATGGTGGCTGTGCGCATGGCACCTTCGGGTGCGCCGGGTTTGGGTGACTACCGGTCTGCTAACTTGCGCACAGCTGCCTCCCTATCGTTTAGCAGCGGGATGGTCGCAGCCTCAACAGAGGAAAGTCGTCCATGTTCAAAGTAACGCCAAACCCGCCGGTCACAGACCCGGCGTCCCCCTACGAAGCCCCCGAATCAAAGAAATTCCACGAAGCCGCCGAGCGCGCCCTCGACCATTACCTCGGCCCGCCAAAACCCGACCTCATGGCCACGCCCTACACCCCCAACACGCTGTATATGGCCAACCCCGACGCCGACAGCGAATCCCTGCTGGCCGACGCCAGCGAATCCCTCGGCTCGGCCACGGTCATGCTCAACAACCATGCGGCGCTGGTGCAAGGCACGCACCGCAAGACCCTGCAGGGCATTGCCCAAGTGGTGATGGTGGCGGAGATGGCGGTGAATCGGGTGTTGGATAGGTTGGTGCCGACGGAGTAGCGAAAAAGCTGACCCTCACCCCAGCCCTCTCCCGGAGGGAGAGGGGGCCGACCGCAGGATGCTCACAATTTTCGCCAACCGGAAAGTACCGCTGTGAATCCATAATCGACTCGGTGGGGCAGGTCGATGTATGGCGCCAGACACCTCGGTCAGTCCCCTCTCCCTCCGGGAGAGGGCTAGGGTGAGGGCAGCCCTAGATCGTTACCCTGAGCGTAATGATTCACCACCGCGCTTGATTGATGCCCCCACCCCACACGCCTAACGTAGCTCCACGACAGCGAACCCCGTGGAGTGAGCATGACAACAACAATTTCCCCCGACTCGCGCTGGACGCGGCGGCGTGACGAGAAGCAGCGGCGTCTCGACAAGGTGCGCGGGCTGGCCGACGGTGTGGTACTGCCAAGCGACAAGATCGTCGCCGCACTCGAAGCGTTGATCCATCCCGGCGACCGTGTGGTGCTGGAGGGCAACAACCAGAAGCAGGCGGATTTCCTTTCCCGTTCGCTGGCCAAAGCCGATCCGGCCAAGCTGCATGATCTGCACATGATCATGCCCAGCGTTGGTCGCTCCGAGCACCTTGATCTGTTCGAACGCGGCATCGCCCGCAAGCTCGATTTCTCCTTCGCTGGCACCCAGAGCCTGCGCATCAGCCAGTTGCTCGAAGACGGCCTGCTGGAAATCGGCGCGATTCACACCTACATCGAACTCTACGCCCGGCTGGTGGTGGACCTGATCCCCAACGTCGTGCTCTCGGCCGGGTTCATGGCCGACCGCGCCGGCAATATCTACACCGGCCCCAGCACCGAAGACACCCCGGCACTGATCGAACCGGCCGCGTTCAGCGATGGCATCGTCATCGTTCAGGTCAACCAGTTGGTGGATGACGTCAGCGAACTGCCGCGCGTCGACATCCCGGCCTCGTGGGTGGATTTCGTGGTGGTGGCCGACAAACCGTTCTATATCGAACCGCTGTTCACCCGCGACCCACGGCACATCAAACCGGTGCACGTGTTGATGGCGATGATGGCGATTCGCGGGATCTACGAAAAACACAACGTGCAGTCGCTCAACCACGGCATCGGTTTCAACACCGCTGCCATTGAGTTGATCCTGCCGACCTACGGCGAATCCCTCGGCCTCAAGGGCAAGATCTGCCGCAACTGGACGCTCAACCCGCACCCGACGCTGATCCCAGCGATCGAGAGCGGTTGGGTCGAGAGCGTGCATTGCTTCGGCACTGAACTGGGCATGGAAAACTACATCGCCGCGCGCCCGGACGTGTTCTTCACCGGGCGCGACGGCTCGCTGCGTTCCAACCGGATGTTCTGCCAACTCGCCGGGCAGTACGCGGTGGATCTGTTTATCGGCGCGACGTTGCAGGTCGATGGCGACGGGCATTCCTCGACCGTGACCCGTGGTCGTCTCGCCGGTTTCGGCGGTGCACCGAACATGGGCCACGACCCGCGCGGTCGGCGTCACGGCACCCCGGCGTGGCTCGACATGCGCCACGACGATTCACAGCAACCGATGCTCGAACGCGGTAAGAAACTCGTGGTGCAAATGGTCGAGACCTTCCAGGAGGGCGGCAAACCGACCTTCGTCGAAACCCTCGACGCGGTGGAGGTGGCGAAGAAAAGCGGCATGCCGCTGGCGCCGATCATGATCTACGGCGACGACGTCACTCACTTGCTCACCGAAGAGGGCATCGCCTACCTGTACAAGGCGCGCTCGCTGGAAGAGCGTCAGGCGATGATCGCAGCGGTGGCCGGCGTTACCGCCATCGGCCTGCGGCACAACCCGAAAGACACCGAACGCATGCGCCGCGAAGGCCTGATCGCCTTGCCCGAAGACCTCGGCATCCGTCGCACCGACGCCACCCGCGAATTGCTCGCGGCGAAGAGCGTTGCCGATCTGGTCGAGTGGTCCGGCGGCCTCTACAACCCGCCCGCCAAATTCAGGAGCTGGTGATGCACGCACTCAACCTGCAAGCGAAACCCCTGAGCCTGAGCGAACGCCTGGCCGATCTGGCGGTGGATGCGCTGATCGACGAAGCCGATCTGTCGCCGAAGCCGGCGCTGGTCGACCGGCGTGGCAATGGCGCGCACAGCGATCTGCACTTGGGCCTGATGCACGCTTCGGCATTGTCGTTGTGGCCGGCGTTCAAGGAAATGGCTGAAGCAGCAGTTGAAATCGGCGCAGTCGATTCAACGTTGCGCGAAGCGATTGGCCGCATCGGTCGCGAAGGCGAGCAAGCCATGCTCGCGACCACCAACGGTGTGAATACCCATCGCGGCGCCATTTGGGCACTGGGGTTACTGGTGACCGCCGCTGCACTCGAACCGAAATCCTCCAGCGCCAACGCTGTCACCTTGCGCGCCGCACGTCTGGCATTACTCGATGACCGCTACGCACCAAAACCGCTGAGCCACGGCGCACAAGTCGCCCTGCGTTACGGCGCACGCGGCGCTCGGGAAGAAGCGCAACTCGGCTTTCCGTCTGTGCTGCAACGCGGCCTGCCGCAACTCAAGCGCAGCCGCGCCAACGGCCATGGCGAACAGAACGCCCGGCTCGATGCGCTGCTGGCGATCATGACCGATCTGGCCGACACCTGCGTGCTCTACCGCGCCGGTGAACAAGGCCTGCACGCCATGCAACAAGGCGCGCAAGCGGTGCTCGACGCTGGCGGTAGCGCCAGCCTCGGCGGGCGTCGGCGCCTGCACGAACTGGATCAACAACTCATCGCATTGAATGCCTCGCCCGGTGGCGCCGCCGACTTGCTCGCCGCCACGCTGCTGCTCGATCTAATCGAGCGCGACGGCATCCTTCAGGGAGCGTTTTGATGGAAACCTTATCCTTTGAATTCCCCGCCGGGCAGCCGCCGCGCGGGCGCGCGCTGGTCGGTTGTGTCGGCTCGGGCGATCTGGAAGTGCTGATCGAACCGGGGCTGGCCGGCAAGCTGACGATCAATGTGCAGACCTCGGTCAACGGTGCGCAGCAGCGCTGGCAGCATCTGTTTGCGCGGATGTTCGACGGCACCACGCCACCGGCGATGGCCATCGATATTCACGATTTCGGCGCCACGCCGGGGGTGGTGCGTTTGCGTCTGGAACAAGGTTTCGAGGAGCTCGGCCATGACTGACAGCGCAGCGTTGCTCAACAAACACAGCTTCGTCGAACTCGGTGCGCGGCAACGGGCGAAAGCCTTGCTCGATGCCGGGACCTTCCGTGAATTGCTCGACCCGTTTCAACGGGTCATGTCGCCGTGGCTCGAACGCCAGGGCGTGGTGCCGCAAGCCGATGACGGCGTGGTGATCGCCAAGGGCAGCGTCGACGGTTTGCCGGTGGTGATCGCCGCCATCGAAGGCGCGTTCCAGGGCGGCAGCCTCGGCGAAGTCGGCGGGGCGAAGATTGCCGGCGCGCTGGAACTGGCCGCCGAAGACAACCGCAAGGGCATCCCGACTCGCGCTGTGTTGCTGCTGGAAACCGGTGGCGTGCGTTTGCAGGAAGCCAACCTCGGGCTGGCGGCGATTGCCGATATTCATGCGGCGATTGTCGATTTGCAGCAGTACCAACCGGTGGTCGGTGTGGTCGCGGGCAGCGTCGGTTGTTTCGGCGGCATGTCGATTGCCGCTGCGCTGTGCAGTTATTTGCTGGTGACCCAGGAAGCGCGCCTCGGCCTCAACGGCCCCCAAGTGATCGAGCAGGAAGCCGGGATCGAAGAATACGACTCCCGCGACCGGCCCTTCATCTGGAGCCTGACCGGTGGTGAGCAGCGGTTTGCCAGTGGTCTGGTGGATCGTTATGTCGCCGATGATGTGGCGAAGATTCGTCAGCAGGTTGGTGTATTGCTGCAGCAGGGTTTGCCCGCTAAGCCGCGCAGTCAGCGCGCCGATTGGTTTCTGCAACACCTGAACCGTTTGGACACCGCCAAGCAAATCGAGCCTTCGGTGGTTCGCGATCTGTATCAAGGAGAGCGCTCATGAGTGGTTATTCCGTGCGCGGTTTGAACTGGTTCAACGCCCTGAGTGCTGGTGCGAAAGCGGTCGAAGGTTTGCCGCCATCGTTGAAGGTCGCCGACGGCGAACTTGGGCGGTTTATCGCGGTGGTCGCTGACCCGGACAACCGTTTCCCACGGGCTCGCAACGGTGAAGTTGGCTTGCTCGAAGGCTGGGGTCTGGCCAAGGCTGTGGATGACGTGATCACGGCAGATCGCGACGAAGCGCAGAAGCGCCCGATCATCGCCATCGTCGACGTCCCGAGCCAGGCTTACGGTCGTCGCGAAGAAGCCCTCGGCATTCATCAGGCCCTGGCCGGTGCGGCGGACAGTTATGCCCGCGCCCGTCTGGCCGGGCATCCGGTGATTGCGCTGCTGGTGGGCAAGGCCATGTCCGGGGCGTTTCTTGCTCATGGTTATCAGGCCAACCGTTTGATTGCCCTGCGCGATCCCGGGGTGATGGTGCATGCGATGGGCAAGGCCTCGGCGGCGCGAGTGACGCTGCGCAGTGTCGAGGAACTGGAAGCACTGGCTGCCAGCGTGCCGCCGATGGCCTATGACATCGACAGCTACGCCAGCCTCGGATTGCTCTGGGAAACCCTCTCGGTGCAGCAGATCGAGCAGCCGACGGCGGAGGATCTGGCGCGGGTGACCGAATGCCTGAAACAGGCCATCGTCGATATCTCCAGCACTGACTTGCGCAAGCGTCTCGGCGCGAAAAATCGTGAAGCGTCCAGCCGCGTGCGTGAATTGCTGAGGGCGCAGTGGTGAACCTGCCACTGGCCCACGATCTGCTGTGGGGCATGACCCCGGCGCAGCTGCCGGCGGATGCGCCACAGTGGGCAGTCGAATCGCTGGCTGCCGGGCAACCGGTGGTCGTGCGGCGAGCGGTGAGCGCTGAAGCTTGGGTCGCGGTGGGCATTCGCGGTGTGTTGCGTGAGCAGCGGCTGGCGGCGTTTATGGCGCTCGATTCGATTGCCTGTCGGGTCAGCCCCGAAGCGCTTAGTCATGTCGATTGCGAGCGCGATCTGCCAGTGATGCAGGCCCTCAAACAACTGCGGCCAATGCTCGATGACTGCGGTTGGGTCTGGGGTGTCAGCGGCAGTGTCGGGTTTGAGTTGGCCAGTGGTTTTACCGCGATGCACGCGGCCAGTGACCTCGATCTGATTCTGCGGACACCGCAACTGATCACGCGTAATCAGGCACGCAAACTGGTCGCGGTTTTTGATCAAGCCGTGTGCCGGGTCGACATGCAATTGCAGACGCCGTTCGGTGCAGTCGCGTTGCGCGAATGGGCCGGCGGGTCTGCACGGGTGCTGCTGAAAAACGCCCATCAAGCCTGTCTGGTCACTGATCCGTGGAACCCGCAGGAGCAGGCAGCGTGAGCAGCCTGTTGGTGTTCCCCGGCCAGGGCGCGCAGCAACCGGGCATGCTCCTGCGTTTGCCTCGGGAAACCTTGACCGAGGCCAGCGACGTGCTCGGTGAAGATGTCGCGCTGCTCGATTCTGCCGACGCGTTGCGCAGCACCCGGGCGGTTCAGCTGTGCCTGTTGATCGCCGGGGTCGCTGCCTCGCGGCAGTTGCTACAGGACGAATTGGAAGCGGATTACGTCGCCGGTCTGTCCATCGGTGCCTACCCGGCAGCGGTGGTCGCCGGGGCATTGAGCTTCAGCGATGCGTTAAATCTGGTCAGCCTGCGTGGCGAGTTGATGCAGCAGGCTTATCCACAAGGCTTTGGCATGACCGCAATCATCGGCCTGCAATTATCCACCGTCGAAACGCTGCTGGCGCAGGTGCACAGCGCGGAGTCGCCGGTGTATCTGGCCAACATCAATGCCGATAACCAGGTGGTGATTGCCGGCAGCGACAAGGCGATGCAAGCGGTGGCGGAACTGGCGCGCAGTCGTGGCGCCGGTCTGGCGAAACGCCTGGCGGTGAGCGTGCCGTCACACTGTCCGTTGCTGGAAGCGCCGGCGCAAACCCTCGCCGAAGCCTTCGCCAAGGTTGCACTGAAGCCCCCGAAAATCGCTTACCTGAGTGGCAGCCGCGCGCGTCCGCTGATCAAGCCTGATGCCTTGCGCGACGACCTCGCCTTCAACATGTGCCGCGTGGTGGACTGGCGCGGCACCGTGCAAAGCGCTTACGAGCGCGGCGTACGTTTACAAATCGAACTGCCGCCCGGTGCGGTGCTGACCGGGCTGGCGCGCCGGGTGTTTGAATCGGGCACGGTCACTGCCTTTGACAGTGCGCGTCTGGACACCTTGCAGGCGCTGTTGCGAGAGGAGGGTGGCCGCCGACCATAAACTGCCGCGACTCAGGCTTCGAACAACAAAAACAACATTCGACGATGCACTTTGAGGACTACAACAATGATTATTTACGGTGTGGCGCTGCTGGCGATCTGTACGCTGGCAGGGGTGATCATGGGTGACATGCTTGGCGTGTTGCTGGGTGTCAAATCCAACGTCGGCGGGGTCGGCATCGCCATGATCCTGTTGATCTGCGCGCGGTTGTGGATGCAGAAACGCGGCGGCATGACCAAGGATTGCGAAATGGGCGTCGGCTTCTGGGGCGCAATGTACATTCCGGTGGTGGTGGCGATGGCCGCGCAACAGAACGTCGTCACCGCCCTGCACGGTGGCCCGGTGGCGGTGCTGGCGGCAATCGGTTCGGTGGTGGTGTGTGGTTGCACGATTGCCTTGATCAGCCGCACCCATAAAGGCGAACCGTTGCCCGACGAACCGGTGGAAGTCACTCCGGTCGGCACCCCGGTAGGAGGTCGCTGACATGTGGGCACTCATTGAAAACGGTCTGGAACACAACGGTCTGGTCACTGCCTTCGCCTTCGTCGGCGTGATCATGTGGGTCTCGGTGATTCTCTCGAAACGCCTGACCTTCGGGCGCATTCACGGCTCGGCGATTGCCATCGTCATCGGTCTGGTGCTGGCCTGGGTCGGCGGCACCATGACCGGTGGCCAGAAAGGCCTGGCGGATCTGACGCTGTTCTCCGGCATCGGCCTGATGGGCGGTGCGATGCTGCGGGATTTCGCGATTGTCGCCACGGCGTTCGAAGTGCAGGCGACCGAGGCGAAGAAGGCCGGGTTGATTGGCGTGATCGCGCTGCTGCTCGGTACGATCCTGCCGTTCATTGTCGGCGCGTGTATGGCTTGGGCCTTCGGCTATCGCGATGCGGTAAGCATGACCACCATCGGCGCGGGCGCGGTGACCTACATCGTCGGACCGGTGACTGGTGCGGCGATTGGCGCGACCTCGGATGTGATGGCGCTGTCGATTGCTACCGGGTTGATCAAGGCGATTCTGGTGATGGTCGGCACGCCGGTCGCGGCGCGCTGGATGGGCCTGGATAACCCGCGTTCGGCGATGGTGTTTGGTGGTCTGGCCGGGACGGTGAGCGGGGTGACCGCGGGCCTGGCGGCGACGGATCGGCGGTTGGTGCCTTATGGGGCGTTGACCGCTACGTTCCATACTGGGCTTGGCTGTTTGCTGGGGCCATCGCTGTTGTTCTTCATTGTTCGCGGTATTGTTGGCTAGATACGGAATTTGAGTTGTCTGGGCTGACGCTTTCGCGAGCAAGCCCGCTCCCACATTTGGGATGCGTTCCCCTGTGGGAGCGGGCTTGCTCGCGAAGGGCGCGACTCGGTCTCAAGTCTGGCGATTGGCATACATCCGACATTCCGCCAGCAACGCCAGCAGATTCGGATCGCGCTCCTTGGCCTTGAGAAACACCACACCAATGTGCTGCTGCAACCGATACTTCTCCTGCAACGGAATCAGCTTCACCCGGTTCTCGTACACCGCCGCAATCCTTCCTGGCAGCAACGCATAACCCACCCCCGAGCTGACCATGCTCAGCAGGGTGAAGATGTCGTTGACCTGCATCGCCACCTTCGGCTCGAACCCCGCCTGCTTGAACACCCGAATGCCGTCCTGATGGGTGGCGAAGCCTTGGGTCAGGGTGATGAAGGTTTCATCGCGCACCTCTGCCAGATCGACTTCACTGCGTTGAGCGAATCTTGAATCTGCCGGCGTGGCGAGGAAAATGTCATCGGAGAACAACGGGATCTGCTCGCAGTCCGGGTCGCTGACCGTGTCGTCCAGCGACACCAGAATCGCGTCGACTTCCATGTTCTTCAGCTTGTAGAGCAGGTCGATGTTCGAGCCGAGGATCAGGTCGATGTTGAGTTCGCTGCGGCGGATCTTCAGGCCCATGATCAGTTGCGGTACGGTTTTCACCGTCAGCGAATACAGCGAGCCGAGTTTGAAGCGTTCAGCGGAGAAACCGGCGGCCTCGCGGGTCAGGCGCACGCTTTCGACCACGTCCTGAATCAGCTTCTGCGCGCGTTCTTCGAGCACGTAGGCGCTTTCCAGTGGCGTCAGGTTGCGCCCTTCGTGCTTGAACAGCGGGCAGCGCAGGGCGCTTTCCAGCGAATGGATCGCCCGGTGCACGCTGACATTGCTGGTCTGCAACTCGACAGCGGCGCGCGCCAGGTTGCCGGTGCGCATGAAGGCGAGGAACACCTCGAGTTTTTTCAGGGTCAATTCTTCGTCGATCAGCATGGCGCGGACTCTTTTTGGTATCGACCGATTGTGCCCAATTACCGTGGCGTGCGCAGGTCCGCGTTGAACAGAAACATTGCGCTTTTACGCTCAAGGCCCGAGCCTTGCGCGCTGCGGTAACGAATAACGAGGTGAGCGACACATGTATCACGGGGAAAAACTCAACGCCTGGACGCATCTGGTCGGGGCAGTGGCCGCATTTATCGGCGGCGTGTGGATGCTGGTGATTGCCAGCCTCGACGGCAGTCCGTGGAAGATCGTCAGCGTGGCGATCTACGCCTTTACCTTGCTGGTGCTCTACAGCGCCTCGACCGTGTACCACAGCGTGCGCGGGCGCAAGAAAGCGATCATGCAGAAGGTCGATCACTTTTCGATCTACCTGCTGATCGCCGGCAGCTACACGCCGTTCTGTCTGGTGACGCTGCGCGGGCCGTGGGGCTGGACGCTGTTCGGGATTGTCTGGGGGCTGGCGCTGATCGGCATCCTGCAGGAGATCAAACCACGCTCGGAAGCGCGGATCCTGTCGATCGTGATCTACGCAGTGATGGGCTGGATCGTGCTGGTGGCGGTCAAACCGTTGATTGCTGCTTTGGGCACGGCAGGGTTTGCCTGGCTGGCGTCGGGCGGGGTGTTGTACACCGTGGGCATTATCTTTTTTGCCCTAGATCACCGGTTACGGCATGCGCACGGCATCTGGCATCTGTTCGTGATCGCCGGGAGTCTGCTGCACTTTGTGGCGATTCTGTTTTACGTCCTCTAACCGGAATTATCCCCAATCTCCCTGTGGGAGCGGGCTTGCTCGCGAATGCGTTGGTTCAGACAACATCTCTGTTGAATGACACACCGCATTCGCGAGCAAGCCCGCTCCCACATTAGATTGTGTTCCCACATCAGACTTGTGCCGAGTGCAGGTTATTGAGTTGTTGTTCAGCTCGCTGGCTGAAAATCTGCAGCAGATCGTTGAGCGTATGCGGTGGTGGCTCGCTGGCGCGGGTCACGGCGTACAAAGTGATCGGCAGTGGCGGGGCGAGGGGGCGTAGGGTGGTGGTTGCCACAGAGGCGCCCAGTGCGGTGAACGGATCGATCACCGCGACGCCGGCGCCGGACTCGACCATCGCCCGTGCCAGCGAATAAGTCTGCACGGCAATCCGCACCCGTGGCGGTGGCTCCACCGCTTCCAGATAGCTGTCGAGCCTTGCCGCCAATGGATCGGCGCTGGATAAACCAATCAGCGGCACATCCGCAAGCGCCATCAGTGGCAGCGGTTTGCCGACGTCTGCCGGCGGCCAGAAGTCCTTTGGCGCCAACGCCACCAGCACCCCCGCCGCCAGCGGCTGCGCTTTCAGCCCCGGGTGATCCGGCAACTGCAACGTCAGGGCCACGTCCACTTCGCGCATCAGCAGGTTCTGCATCAACTCGCGGCTGTGGGCACTGGACAGTTCGCAGGCGATGTCCGGGAATTGCGCCGTCCATTGCCGGATCGCCGGCGGCAGCAGCGACAGCGCCAGCGCTGGAGTCGCGCCGATCCGCAGGCTGTGGCCGGGTTCGCGGCGCAGGCTCTGTGCCAGGCGCCGCACGCCTTGCAGACTTTCCGTGACCTTGTCGACTTCGCGCTCCAGCTCCAGCGCTTCCGGGGTCGCCTGCAATTTACCGCGCACCCGCAGAAACAACGGAAAGCCCAACTGCTGCTCGGCGTGCTGCAGCACTTTGGTCACCGCCGGTTGCGAGACGTGCAGCAATTGCGCAGCGGCGCTGACCGAGCCGGTCTGGCGGATGGCCTGGAAAATCTCGATGTGGCGAAGGCGCATGGCGAGTCCATAACCTTTGTTTATAGGTCTGGCATCTTTATTCATTGTTCGGCGCCTGTCACCTCACCCTAACCTCAGCCTCGTCTTCACATAGAAATAGGGACGGACATGGCTCAGCGTGTGTGCATCATCGGCGGCGGCGTGATCGGGTTGGCAACGGCCTATGCGCTGGTGCGCGACGGTTTCGAAGTGACAGTGGTCGAGGCGCGGCAGTCGCTGGGCAGCGAAACCAGCTTCGCCAACGGCGGCCAGTTGTCCTACCGCTATGTGGCGCCGCTGGCCGATGCCGGCGTGCCGTTGCAGGCGATCGGCTGGATGCTGCGCGGCGACTCACCGCTCAAGCTACGCCCGCGTCTGGACCCTGCGCAATGGCGCTGGATGGCGTCGTTTCTCGCCGCCTGCCGCACCTCGGTCAACCGCGAAAACGCGGCGCATCTGTTGCGTCTGGCGCTGTTCAGCCAGAGCACGCTGAAACGCTGGCGCGAGGATGACGGACTCACCGGTTTCAACTGGCGGCGCAACGGCAAACTGGTGACTTTTCGCAATGCCGTCAGTTTCGACCATGCGCGCAAGGGCCTGGCCGATCCGCAGCAACAACAGGTGTTGTCCGCCACCGAATGTGCGCAGCTGGAACCGGCCTTGACCAAGGCGCCGTTTGTGGGCGCGATCTACACGCCGGATGAAGAAGTCGGCGATTGTCACGGTTTCTGCCAACAGTTGGCGGCGCGATTGAAGGCGTCGGGCCGTTGCGAGTTTCGTCTCGGTCAGGCAGTCACCGGCATTCGTCACAGCCACGGCGCCGTTACGGCCATTGAACTTGCCGACGAAGTGCTGACGGTCGAACAATTGGTGATCGCCGCCGGGCACCGAAGCTCTTTGCTGGCGCTGCCCGGCCTGCACGTGCCGCTGTATCCGCTGAAGGGTTACAGCCTGACCGTGCCGATCGGCAACGGGCATCGGGCGCCGGACGTGAGCGTCACCGACTACGACCGCAAGATCGTCTACGCGCGCATCGGCGAACAGTTACGCGTGGCGGCGATGGTCGACATCGTCGGTTTCGACCCGGCGGTAGATCCCGAGCGGCTGGCACTGATCAAGCGCCAGGCCTGCGACACACTTCCCGATGCCGGCAATTACGACGCGGCTGTGGAGTGGGCGGGCATGCGCCCGGCCACCCCCACCGGCGTACCGTTGTTGGGCGCCACGGCGTATCGCAATCTGTGGCTCAACCTCGGCCACGGCGCGCTCGGTTTCACCCTGGCCTGCGGCAGCGGGCAGTTGCTCAGCGAACTGATTGGCCAGCAACGCCCCTCAATTGATCTGCACGGCTTCAATCCCCGTGCGGCGTGACGGATTCTGCTCAACACCCCAACCACAACGGAGAATAACAATGCAAAAAATCACGTTGCTCGGCTGCACACTGGCGCTGTTCATCGGCGCCCAGGCGCAGGCCAATGAAGTGCCGCTGACCGGCGCGCTTGGCAAGATCGCCAGCGCCAACAGCATCACCCTGGGCTATCGCGATGCGTCGGTGCCGTTCTCGTATGTGGGCGATCACACCGGGCAGCCGATGGGGTATTCGGTGGAGCTGGCGGGCAAGATTGTCGAGCGGATCAAGCAGCAACTGGCGTTGCCGGAGCTGAAGGTGAAGTACAACCTGGTGACATCGCAGACGCGGATTCCGCTGGTGCAGAACGGCACGGTTGATCTTGAGTGCGGCTCCACCGGGGTGACGGCCGAGCGGCAGAAACAGGTCGCGTTCTCCTACGGTTTCATCTACGTAAAAGGGCAGTTGCTGACCGCAAAGGACAGCGGCATTCACAGCTTCGATGACCTGCGCGGCAAGAACGTGGTGACCACCGCCGGCACCACCAACGAGCGCTATCTGAAGAGCTACAACCTCGACCACAAACTGAACATGTTCGTGATCAGCGCCAAGGATCACGGCGAGGCGTTCCAGATGCTGCAGTCGGGACGGGCAGCGGCCTTCTACATGGACGACGCATTGCTCTACGGCGAGCGGGCCAAGGCGCGGGACCCGCACAACTGGGTCGTGGTGGGGGAGGAACAATCGCGGGAAATCTACAGCTGCATGGTGCGCAAGGATGATCCGCAATTCCTCGCGCTGGTGAACGACGCGCTGGCGGATCTGTACAGCTCGGGGGAGATCAACGGGATTTACAAGCGCTGGTTCGAACAGCCGATTCCGCCAAAGGGGTTGAACCTGGAGTTTCCGATGACCAGCGAGTTGAAGGCGATCATTGCCAGGCCAGTCAGTGATCCGGTGGAGTGACAGTCAGACCGAGGGGAAGCTTTTCGCGAGCAAGCCCGCTCCCACAGTAGTTCTCGGGTGTACACAAAATTTGTGCTCACTGGAAATCCAATGTGGGAGCGGGCTTGCTCGCGAAGAGGCCCTAGAAGTCACCCCAAAGCTGCTGAGCCACCGCCAGTGCAACCACCGGCGCAGTCTCGGTACGCAGCACGCGTGGGCCGAGGCGGGCGGCGTGGAAACCGTTGCCCTTGGCCTGCTCAACCTCGGCATCCGACAAACCGCCCTCCGGCCCGATCAGGAACGCCAGGGTCGCCGGTTTGGCATGGCTCACCAGCGGCTCGGCCACCGGGTGCAGTACCAGTTTCAACTCAGCCTGGGTTTGCTTCAGCCAGTCGGCCAACAACACCGGCGGATGAATCACCGGCACCCGCGAACGACCGCACTGCTCACAGGCGCTGATCGCCACCTGACGCCAGTGCAGCAGGCGTTTGTCGGCGCGTTCGTCCTTCAGGCGCACTTCGCAGCGGTCGCTGAAGATCGGGGTGATTTCGCTCACGCCCAGCTCGGTGGCTTTCTGGATCGCCCAGTCCATGCGCTCGCCCCGGGACAGGCCCTGGCCGAGGTGGATCTGCAGCGGCGATTCGATCTGCCCGGCTAACTGTTCGTCGATCTGCACCACCACGCGTTTCTTGCCGACTTCCACCAACGAGCCGCGAAACTCATGGCCGGAACCGTCGAACAACTGCACCGCATCGCCCTCGGCCATGCGCAGCACGCGGCTGATGTAATGCGCCTGGGCTTCCGGCAGTTCGTGTTCGCCGGTGCTCAGGGGGGCGTCGATAAAGAAGCGGGACAGTCTCATGGTGGGTCTCTAAAAAGATGTGAATCAGTTGGATCGGTGTCGACTTCATTCGCGAGCAAGCTCGCTCCCACATTTAGAATGCATTTCCCTGTGGGAGCGCGAAAGCGGCAGTTCAGGCGCCACAAATTTTGAATCAGCCCGGATCACGGAACCCCGGGTGGAAATCCTTCGGCACCGCCACGCTGACGCTGTCCCGTGCGGCGATGTCGATGCCTTCGCTGGCGACTTCGGCGAGGAAGTCGATCTGTTCCGGGGTAATCACATACGGCGGCAGGAAATACACCACACTGCCAAGCGGCCGCAGCAACGCGCCGCGCTCCAGCGCATGCTGGAACACCTTCAGGCCACGGCGTTCCTGCCAAGGGTAGGCCTCTTTGGTGGCTTTATCCTTGACCATCTCGATCGCCAGCACCATGCCGGTCTGGCGCACCTCGGATACATTCGGGTGATCGACCAGATGCGCAGTGGCCGACGCCATGCGCCGGGCCAGCGCCTGGTTGTTCTCGATGACGTTGTCCTGCTCGAAGATATCCAGCGTCGCCAGCGCCGCCGCGCAGGCCAGTGGGTTGCCGGTGTAGCTATGCGAATGCAGGAAGGCGCGCAGGGTCGGGTAGTCGTCGTAGAACGCGCTGTAGACCTCGTCGGTGGTCAGGCACGCCGCCAGTGGCAGGTAGCCGCCGGTCAGGGCCTTGGACAGGCAGAGGAAGTCCGGGCGGATGCCGGCCTGCTCACAGGCAAACATGGTGCCGGTACGGCCGAAGCCGACGGCGATTTCGTCGTGGATCAGGTGCACGCCGTAGCGGTCGCAGGCTTCGCGCAGCAGCTTCAGGTACACCGGGTGATACATGCGCATGCCGCCGGCGCCCTGAATCAACGGCTCGACGATCACCGCTGCAACGCTGTCATGATTCTCGGCCAGCGTCTGCTCCATCGCCGCGAACATGTTGCGCGAGTGTTCTTCCCAGCTCATGCCTTGCGGGCGCCCGTAGCAATCCGGGCTTGGCACCTTGATGGTGTCCATCAGCAGCGCTTTGTAGGTTTCGGTGAACAGCGGCACGTCGCCGACTGCCATCGCTGCCATGGTTTCGCCGTGGTAGCTGTTGGTCAGGGTGACGAAGCGTTTCTTGTTCGGCTGGCCGCGGTTGAGCCAGTAGTGAAAGCTCATTTTCAGCGCGACTTCGATGCAGGACGAACCATTATCGGCGTAGAACACCCGGTTCAGGCCTTCCGGGGTCATCTTCACCAGACGCTCGGACAGTTCGATCACCGGTTGATGGCTGAAACCGGCCAGAATCACGTGCTCCAGCTGATCGACCTGATCCTTGATGCGCTGGTTGATGCGCGGGTTGGCGTGGCCGAACACGTTGACCCACCAGGAGCTGACGGCATCGAGGTAGCGCTTGCCTTCGAAGTCTTCGAGCCAGACGCCTTCGCCGCGCTTGATCGGGATCAGCGGCAGCTGTTCGTGGTCTTTCATCTGGGTGCAGGGATGCCACAGCACCGCGAGGTCGCGTTGCATCCACTGGTTATTCAGGCCCATTTACAGTCTCCTCGAGGCGGCTCGCGTCAGGCGCGGGCAAACAATCGCGCAAGCCTATGCAATGCATCGCGTCGGGACAACCCATTGCGTCGATTGAGCTACTTTGTATGGGCCGATAGACGTCGCTGGCGGCGTTTTGATGGCTGACGTATTCTTCGCGGTTCTTTGGGTCGTCTGACCCGCAAAACTGCTTTTTTCCTACGTGTATTTCCGGAGTTCGCTGAATGTCTGTCGGTTGGCTGCGCGCCTGTGCGCTGGTGATGTTGGGGCTGTTCAGCGTTACGGCGCTGGCCAAGGATAAAACCGCAATCGTGATCGGCGGCGGCCTGTCGGGCCTGACCGCAGCTTACGAGCTGCAGAACAAGGGCTGGCAGGTCACGCTGCTCGAAGCCAAGCCGAGCCTGGGCGGTCGCTCGGGCATGGCCACCAGCGAGTGGATCGGCAACGACAAGACCCAGCCGGTGCTGAACAAGTACGTCTCGACCTTCAAGCTGAGCACCACGCCAGCCCCTGAATTCGTGCGTACACCGGGTTATCTGATCGACGGTGAATATTTCTCCGCTGCCGATCTGGCGACCAAGCAGCCGGCCACCGCCGATGCCCTGAAGCGCTACCAGAAAACCCTCGACGATCTGGCGCGCTCGATCGACGACCCGCAGAACCCGGCCGCGACCAATACCCTGCATGCACTGGACCAGATCAACGTGTCGAGCTGGCTCGACAAGCAGAACCTGCCGGCCACCGCGCGTCAGCTGATCAACCAGGACATCCGCACCCACTACGACGAGCCTTCGCGGCTGTCGCTGCTGTATTTCGCCCAGCAGAACCGCGTCTACCGTGGCGTCTCTGACCGTGACCTGCGCGCCTCGCGTCTGGTCGGCGGCAGCCAGGTACTGGCCCAGGCGTTCGTCAAGCAGATCAAGACCATCAAGACCAACTCGCCGGTTTCCGCGATCACTCAGGACAAGGACGGCGTGACCGTCAAGGTCGGCAGTGTCGGCTACCAGGCTGACTACGTGGTGCTGGCCGTGCCGCTGCGTGCGCTGAACAAAATTGCGCTGACCCCAGCACTGGACGCTCAGCACCTGGCCGCGATCAAGGGCACCAACTACGGCTGGCGCGACCAGATCATGTTGAAGTTCAAGACGCCTGTGTGGGAAAGCAAGGCGCGCATGTCCGGTGAGATCTACAGTAACGCCGGCCTCGGCATGCTCTGGATCGAGCCAGCGCTGAAAGGTGGCGCCAACGTGGTGATCAACCTGTCCGGCGACAATGCCCGCGTGATGCAAGCGTTCGGCGACAAGCAGATGGTCGATCAGGTGCTGATCCGTCTGCACGCGTTTTATCCACAGGCCCGTGGCTCGTTCACCGGTTATGAAATCCGTCGCTACAGCACCGACCCGTCGATGGGCGGCGCCTACCTGGCTTACGGCCCGGGCCAGATCAGCAAATTCTGGCGCATGTGGGAGCGCCCACTGCAACGCGTAGCGTTTGCCGGCGAACACACCGACACCCTGTATCCGGGCACTCTGGAAGGCGCGCTGCGCACCGGTCAGCGTGCGGCCAGTCAGGTGGAAGACCTAGCAGCCGGCAAGTCGTTTGAGCCGGTCAAAGTGGTTCCAGCCGCAGCAGCGGCAGGCGCGGCGGGTGCCGTGGCGGCGAAGAAGGGCAACTTCTTCAGCAACCTGTTTGGCGGTTCGGATGACGAGAAGAAGCCAGAACCTGTGAAGGCGCCTGAACCGGCTCCAGCGCCAGTGACTCCAGCGCCTGCACCGGCTCCAGCCCCTGCGCCAGCTCCGGTGGAAGCGCCGAAACCCGCCGCTCCGGTGAAAGCCGAACCGGCGAAGAAAGCGCCAGCCAAGCCTGCAGCGAAAAAGCCTGCAGCGAAAACCGAGGCGAAAAAGGCCCCGGCCAAACCGGCGGCGAAAAAGGCTGAGCCGGCGAAGAAGCCTGCGGCCAAGCCGGCTACAACCCCGGCTCCGGCGGCAAGCACCGACAGCAAAGCGCAGTAAGGCTTTGCGGTGAATGAAAAAGCGCGGCTTGCAGGCCGCGCTTTTTTTTGGCCTGCCAAACCGCCTTCGCGAGCAAGCTCGCTCCCACATTATTCGACCGTGATCCCTCAGCTGGAATGCGATCCCCTGTGGGAGCGAGCTTGCTCGCGAAGAGGCCGGTTCAGGCAGCACTGACTTTGGATCTGTACCCAGCCTTCTGCCCCACACTTTCCCCTTTAATCTTTCCTTAACTACCATGTTCAAGACTCTTGATCGTATTTCTCGATATTTCAAAGCAAAATTTTCCGCTTTAATTCGATAGATAACTCGCTAGTCTTGGTTCGCAGTTCTCACAGGATTTGGGCAATGCAGCTACGTAACTCTGCTTCACGCTATGGTTGGGTCAGCATCTTCATGCACTGGGGCGTGGCGCTGGCGGTCTTCGGACTGTTTGCGCTGGGTCTGTGGATGGTGGGACTGGATTACTACAGCAGCTGGCGCAAAGACGCGCCGGATCTGCACAAGAGCATCGGTCTGGTGCTGCTGGGTGTGATGGTGTTGCGGGTGTTGTGGCGCTTTATCAGCCCACCGCCACCGACGCTGCAAAGCTACAGCCGCATGACCCGCATCGGCGCCAAATTCGGCCACGGGTTTCTGTACGTCGGACTGTTCGCTGTGATGCTTGCCGGTTACCTGATTTCCACCGCAGACGGTGTCGGGATCCCGGTGTTTGGCCTGTTTGAAGTTCCTGCACTGGTTTCCGGGCTACCGGATCAGGCAGACACCGCTGGGGTGATTCATCTCTGGCTGGCATGGGCGCTGGTAATTTTTTCCGGTCTCCATGCGTTGGCAGCATTGAAGCACCACTTTATCGATCGTGATGCGACCCTCACTCGAATGCTCGGTCGCAAAGCCTGAAATTCAACCTCGACTCAAAGGAAAAGAAAGCATGTTGAAAAAGACTCTGGCCGCTCTGGCAATCGGTTCGGCCGTACTGTCCGCGAACGTGATGGCTGCTGATTACACCGTCGACAAGGAAGGCCAGCACGCTTTCGTCGACTTCAAGATCAGCCACCTGGGCTACAGCTACATCACCGGTACCTTCAAGGACATCGACGGCAAGTTCAGCTTCGACGCCGCCAAGCCTGAAGACAGCAAAATCGAATTCAACGTGAAAACCGCCAGCGTGTTCACCAACCACGCCGAGCGCGACAAGCACATCTCCAGCAAAGACTTCCTGGACGTGGGCAAATACGCTGACGCCAAGTTCGTCTCCACCAGCGTCAAATCCACCGGCAAGAACGCCGATGGCAAAGACACTGCCGACGTGACCGGCGACCTGACCCTGCACGGTGTGACCAAGCCAATCGTGGTCAAGGCTGTGTTCCTGGGCGAAGGCAAGGATCCATGGGGCGGCTACCGTGCCGGCTTTGAAGGCACCACCAGCATCAAGCGCTCTGATTTCGGCAAGATGATGGATCTGGGTCCACAGTCCGACAAGGTCGACCTGTACATCTCGTTCGAAGGTGTGAAAGCGAAGTAATTTTCGCCGCCATACAAAAACGCCCCCGGTCGTAAGGCCGGGGGCGTTTTTTATTGTCCTTCACAACACTGATCTCACCGCGTGGGAGCGGGCTTGCTCGCGAATGCGGCGGGCCAGTCGATACTTCCGTTACAGACATACCGCATTCGCGAGCAAGCCCGCTCCCACAGGTGATTTGGTGATTCAGGGATATTGGCTTGCTCATGAAAAATGCCCCGGCTCTTGCGAGCCGGGGCATTTTCATGGCAGCGATAACTCAGCGATTGCGGGTCAGCAGTGCTGGTTTTTCGCCGCGCGGGCGGGTCGGCAGTTGATCGAGCTGCTCAGGTGTCGGGAAGCGGTCTGCCTTGGACTCCTTGTGCATGATCTTCGGCCCGGTGCTGCGCGGGTTCTGCACGGCCGGTTCGGCGCGTTGCTGATCGTCGCGAGCCGGGCGGCGGTTGCGCGACGAGGACTCGTCGCGACGGCCCTGGCCGTCACGCGGAGCACCGTTGCGCGGGCCGTTGCGTTTGCCCGGCGGGGTGCCGGTGCTCGAACCGTTGCTGTTACGCGGGCCGTTCTGGCGACCTTGCGACTGACCGCCGCGTGGAGCGCCTGCACCTGCGCCCTGAGCTGGCGCGCCTGGACGGCGACCACGGCCACCGGCAGGAGCAGCTTTCGGCACGTAATCAACGCGGTTACCGAAGTTATCGATATCGTCGTCGAGGAACTCGTCCGGTGCACGATCAGCCGCCGCGCGTGGTGGCTGGCTCGGACGCTGTTCGCGGGCCGGGGTGCCTTCGCGTGGTTTCTGCTGACGGGCAGGGCGCTCGCCGCGTTCGCCGGCGGGTTTTTCCTTGCCCTTGTCTTTGCCTTTGTCTTTACGACCGCCGCCACCGCCGCCGCCATTCGGACCGTCGCCGCGCGGGCCACGGGAGTTGCGCGGGTTGCGCATGTCCGGGCGCTCGCGCACTTCAGGCTTCTCGGCCTCGATGGTGCTGGCATCGAAGCCCATCAGGTCGCCATCGGCGATTTTCTGCTTGGTCATGCGTTCGATGCTTTTCAGCAGTTTTTCTTCGTCCGGGGCCACCAGCGAGATCGCCTCGCCCGAACGACCGGCGCGGCCAGTACGGCCGATACGGTGCACGTAGTCTTCATCGACGTTTGGCAGCTCGAAGTTGACCACGTGTGGCAACTGATCGATGTCCAGACCGCGCGCGGCGATGTCGGTCGCGACCAGGATGCGCACTTCACCGGCCTTGAAATCGGCCAGGGCTTTGGTGCGGGCGTTCTGGCTCTTGTTGCCGTGGATCGCCACAGCCGGCAGGCCGTGCTTGTCCAGGTACTCGGCCAGACGGTTGGCGCCGTGCTTGGTGCGGGTGAACACCAGTACCTGTTCCCAGGCGCCGGCGGTGATCAGGTGCGCCAGCAGGGCACGCTTGTGGCTGGCCGGCAGACGGAACACGCGTTGCTCGATGCGCTCGACCGTGGTGTTCGGCGGGGTGACTTCGATGCGTTCCGGGTTGTGCAGCAGTTTGCCGGCAAGATCGGTGATGTCTTTGGAGAACGTCGCCGAGAACAGCAGGTTCTGACGCTTGGCCGGCAGGCGTGCGAGGACTTTCTTCACGTCGTGAACGAAGCCCATGTCGAGCATGCGGTCGGCTTCGTCGAGGACGAGGATTTCGACGTGGGACAGATCGACACTGCCCTGGCCTGCGAGGTCGAGCAGACGACCCGGGCATGCGACGAGCACGTCAACGCCACGGGACATGGCCTGGACCTGCGGGTTCATGCCGACGCCGCCGAAGATGCAGGCGCTGACGAATTTCAGGTCACGGGCGTAGATCTTGAAGCTCTCGTGAACCTGGGCCGCGAGTTCGCGGGTCGGGGTCAGGACCAGTACGCGCGGTTGGCGCGGGCCATGACGCTGGGATTTGTCCGGGTGACCGTTGGGGAACAACCGCTCCAGGATCGGAAGGGCGAAACCGCCGGTTTTACCGGTACCTGTCTGTGCCGCAACCATCAGGTCGCGACCTTGCAACACGGCGGGAATGGCCCGCTGTTGCACCGGAGTAGGCTCGGTATAGCCCGCATCTTCGATGGCACGGACTAAAGCCTCGGAGAGACCGAGGGAAGCAAAGGACATGAGTAATCCTGTTTTAGTTAGGGCTTGGCCCAATGGGAGTCTTGCCTGGCGCGAATCGCGTTTAAGAGGACGCGATCCCGTCCGGTCCTGCTGCGGTTCCGAAGGCACGTCAGGAGCGCTCGCGCGGGCTGAAAGCTGCGCTGTAGCGGGTCGAGAGGCCTGTTACGGTTCCGGGCGTCCGGGCGTGAGCCTGGCGGGAACGCCGGAGTATAACAGAGCAATCACTGCGCGCTGCTTTCCTGCTGCTCAACGGTTTTGCGGCTGGCCGAGGCGTTGCCCAGCGGCACGGCGTCGACCGGGGCGGCGCCGTAGCGTGCGCTGAGCTCGGCGTAGGCCGGTTCGCGCTTGAAACGCTTGAGTTCGGCACCGAAACGCGCCACCAGCAGATCCATCCCGGCATTGCGTCGAACGGCCAGATATTGGCTCTGACGGCTGATGACCGTGGGATTTTCGGTGATTTGATCGCGAATATTCAGTTGATCGAGCAAATGCTGGCCCACGCGGCGATCGGTGATCAGCAAGTCGATACGTCCGCGCAACAGTTTGCCGAAGTTGGCCTCGTGGGTTGGTGCCGGCTCGCGGGTGAACAGTGTCGACTGGCTGAAGTCCGGACTGTACAGATAGCCCGGCGAAGTGCCGATGGTCAGGCCTTTGAGGTCTTCGAGCTGGCGGAACGGATGGGGACGGTCGTTGGCGTAGAACATCACGAACTCTACGTCCGACAGCGGTTCGATGGGGTAGAGCAGGGTGGCATCGCGCTCGTCGCTGTGAAAGATGTCCAGTGCGCCGTCGGCCTGGCCGGTCTCGAGCATCGACAGGCAGCGTTTCCACGGCAGGAACTGCCATTCGACTTCGATTCCCAGACGCTTGAACACGATGGCGGTGGTTTCGTAATCCAGCCCGAGGTTCCTGCCATTCTCTTCGTAGACGTAAGGTGCCCACGGCTCGGTGACAATACGCAGCTTCTCGCCCCGAGCGGCAAAGCTCAGGCAAGCAAAAACCAGCACGGTGAGTAACTGCGCGAAAAAAGGCATGGCTTGAGATTACGACGAGAAACGCGAAAGAGCCAGAAAGTGCCTGCACAAGCTCTAATTCGGGGATTCAAAAGCAAAAAATCGCAGCAACGACACCCCTGTAGGAGCTGCCGAAGGCTGCGATCTTTTGATCTTTCTTTTAATGCTTAGCGCGGCAACTTCAGGTTATTCCAGATCGCCAGACTAGGTTCAGCCTGGTTCATGGAATAGAAGTGCAGCCCCGGTGCGCCGCCCTGCAACAGGCGTTCGCACATTTCGCTGACAACTTGCTCGCCGAAGCGCTGAATGCTCTGGCTGTCATCGCCGTAGGCTTCCAGTTGCTTGCGGATCCAGCGCGGAATTTCCGCACCGCAGGCATCGGAGAAACGCGCCAGCTTGCTGTAGTTGGTGATCGGCATGATCCCCGGTACGACTGGAATATCCACGCCCAGCGCCTGCAAACGGTCGACGAAGTAGAAGTAGCTGTCGGCGTTGAAGAAGTACTGGGTGATCGCGCTGTCGGCGCCGGCGCGGGCCTTGCGCACGAAGTTGGCGAGATCGTCTTCGTAATTGCGCGCTTGCGGATGCATCTCCGGGTAAGCGGCAACTTCGATGTGGAAATGATCACCGGTTTCTTCACGAATGAATTCAACCAGTTCGTTGGCGTGACGCAGCTCGCCGCTGGTCATGCCCATGCCGGACGGCAGGTCACCGCGCAGCGCAACGATGCGCTTGATGCCGGCCGCCTTGTACTCGTTCAGCAGGCCGCGCAGGTCGTCCTTGCTGTCGCCGACGCACGACAGGTGCGGTGCGGCCGGTACTTTGACTTCGCTTTCCAGTTGCAGAACGGTGTTGAGGGTGCGATCACGGGTCGAACCGCCAGCGCCGTAGGTGCAGGAAAAGAAGTCGGGGTTGTACGTTGCCAACTGACGGGCAACGTTGAGCAGTTTTTCATGCCCAGCATCGGTCTTGGTCGGGAAGAACTCGAAGCTGTAGCGACGGTCTTGGGACATGGGAAATACCCTTGGAAACACGAAGCCTGTGAGGCTTGCACCGCCCATGTGGGAGCGGGCTTGCTCGCGAAAGCGGCGGGTCAGGCAACATCAATGCTGAATGACAGACCGCTTTCGCGAGCAAGCCCGCTCCCACAGGGAGAGCAGGCCGCCGCGTCAATCAGTAGCGGTAAGCGTGCGGCTTGAACGGGCCTTCGACGGTCACGCCGATGTAGTCAGCCTGTTGCTTGGTCAGTTGAGTGACCACACCGCCGAAGCCGCGCACCATTTCCAGGGCCACTTCTTCGTCGAGTTTCTTCGGCAGTACTTCAACGGTCAGACGCTCGGCTTTCTCGGCTGGCGACAGGTCGGCGTACTTCTGGCCGAACAGGAAGATCTGCGCCAGTACCTGGTTGGCGAACGAACCGTCCATGATGCGGCTCGGGTGACCGGTGGCGTTGCCCAGGTTCACCAGACGGCCTTCGGCCAGCAGGATCAGGTAGTCGTCGTTCTGCGCGTCGAAAGCGCCCGGGCCGGTACGGTGGATCTTGTGTACCTGTGGCTTCACTTCTTCCCATGCCCAGTTCTTGCGCATGAAAGCGGTGTCGATTTCGTTGTCGAAGTGGCCGATGTTGCAGACAACAGCGCGCTTCTTCAGGGCTTTGAGCATGTTCGCGTCGCAAACATTGACGTTACCGGTGGTGGTCACGATCAGGTCGATCTTGCCCAGCAGCGCTTTGTCGATGCTCGCTTCGGTGCCGTCGTTGATACCGTCGATGAACGGCGAAACCAGTTCGAAACCGTCCATGCAGGCCTGCATGGCGCAGATCGGGTCAACTTCGGAGACCTTGACGATCATGCCTTCCTGACGCAGGGACTGGGCCGAACCCTTACCCACGTCACCGTAACCGATGACCAGCGCTTGCTTGCCGGACAGCAGGTGGTCGGTGCCGCGCTTGATCGCATCGTTCAGGCTGTGACGGCAGCCGTACTTGTTGTCGTTCTTGGACTTGGTCACCGAGTCGTTGACGTTGATCGCCGGGATCTTCAGCTCGCCCTTGGCCAGCATGTCCAGCAGGCGGTGAACACCGGTGGTGGTTTCTTCGGTCACGCCGTGAACGCGATCCAGTACTTGTGGGTACTTGTCGTGCAGCAGCTGAGTCAGGTCGCCGCCGTCGTCGAGGATCATGTTGGCGTCCCATGGCTGGCCATCTTTCAGGATGGTCTGCTCCAGGCACCACTCGTACTCTTCTTCAGTCTCGCCTTTCCAGGCGAAAACCGGGATGCCGGCGGCAGCGATGGACGCAGCGGCCTGATCCTGAGTCGAGAAAATGTTGCAGGACGACCAGCGTACTTCGGCACCCAGGGCAACCAGGGTTTCGATCAGCACGGCAGTCTGAATGGTCATGTGGATGCAGCCGAGGATTTTCGCGCCCTTGAGCGGCTGCTCGGAGGCGTACTTGCGGCGCAGACCCATCAGGGCCGGCATTTCCGACTCGGCGATGATGGTTTCGCGACGGCCCCAGGCAGCCAGGGACATATCGGCAACTTTGTAATCGTTAAAATCTGCAGGCGTGATAACAGCGCTCATGAAGAGCCTCCATTCGTAATGTATGCGAATGGGCGCCGTTGTGCGTTTAGTGTCCGGCCGTGGCCAGTCAACGCCCCATCCGAGCCTGACAGGTTGATCCTGCTGCAGCGCCCCTCGGACAGGTGGCGGGAAAACGGTAGCAGGTGAACGTTACCGTTTTGAAACGGGGGCGATTATAGCCGTCTAGACTGATCTTCCAAAGGGTTTCTGTCGGCCAAATGAAGATCGCTAATAGCGACCATAGTAGAAGGCTCATGGAGCATGACCGTCCGGTCTGCCAAGATGGCGCCATCTTTCGGCAAACGCTCAGGAGTGAACATGAATTTCCACACCCGCAAATGGGTAAAACCCGAAGACCTGAACCCCAACGGCACCCTGTTCGGCGGCAGCCTGCTGCGCTGGATCGACGAAGAAGCGGCGATTTACGCGATCGTCCAGTTGGGCAATCAGCGCGTGGTGACCAAGTACATTTCCGAAATCAACTTCGTCAGCGCCTCGCGCCAGGGCGACATCATCGAGCTGGGCATCACCGCCACCGAGTTCGGTCGTACCTCGATCACCCTGACCTGTGAAGTGCGCAACAAGATCACCCGCAAGAGCATCCTCACGGTCGAGAAGATGGTCTTCGTCAACCTCGGCGAAGACGGCCTGCCGGCGCCGCACGGGCGGACCGAGATCAAGTACGTCAAAGACCAGTTCAAGGAAGATGAACTGGTCAGCAACTAACATCGGCGGCGCGCCCTTCGCGAGCAAGCCCGCTCCCACATGGATTGCGTTGTACCTGTGGGAGCGGGCTTGCTCGCGAAGGCGGTTGTTCAGTCAGCGAAGAATATCTGGCCACTGAACAGCCATGAACCGCCGGGGTCGTAGGTAAACACCAGCCCCCACGGTTCCCACGCCATGACCACCCCGACAGACGGCAAGACCCCAAACCTCTCGACCGACGAACAACACGAAGTCGAGAAAAACCAGCCGCCCCGCGCGGCGGTTCTGCATGAAATCATCCGCACTCAGGGCGATCAGGAACTGGAGCGCAGCATCGCTGCATTGTGGTGGTCGGCGCTCGCCGCCGGGCTGACCATGGGCCTGTCATTGATGGGCATGGGCCTGCTCAATTCGCGACTGCCCGAAGGTGACGAGTTCAAGGTCATCGCCAGTTTCGGCTACTGCGCCGGTTTCCTCGCGGTGATTCTCGCCCGCCAGCAACTGTTCACCGAAAACACCCTGACCGCCGTTCTGCCGGTGATGACTAAACCGACCCTGGCCAATTTCGGTCGGCTGATCCGCTTGTGGGGCGTTGTCCTGTTCGGCAATTTGTGCGGGACGATTCTGGTGGCGTACGTGATGCTTGAGCTGCCGATCTTCGACAGCAAGACTGATCACGCCTTCCTTGAAATCGGCCGCAAGGTCATGGAAAACCACGCCAGTCAGATGTTCGCCAAGGGCATCGTCTCAGGCTGGATGATCGCCACCATGGTCTGGATGATCCCGTCCATGGAGAGCGCGAAGATGTGGATCATCATCCTTATCACCTACCTGATGGCGCTGGGCGACTTCACCCACATCGTGGTCGGTTCGGCGGAAGTGTCGTATCTGGTGTTTGCCGGCGAGCTGCCGTGGAGTGATTTCTGGATGGTGTTTGCCGGGCCCACGCTGGCGGGGAACATCATCGGCGGCAGTTTCATCTTCGCCCTGATCAGCCATGCGCAGATCCGCAGCGAAAGCGGGGCGCCCAAGACGGATAAACCGAACTCCGGCAAACCCCGCGAAGATGAATCCGACAGCAAGCCCCGATAGTTTCAGGCCTTGAACGGCGGGCTGACCGGTTCTGTCGTCGGTTCGCTTTCAGGTGCCTTGAGCTGTCCCTCCCAGCGCGCTATGACCAGCGGTGCCAGTGCATTGCCCAACACGTTGAGCGCGGTGACCGGCATGTCCATCAAGCGGTAGACGCCGGCGATGATTGCCACGCCTTCCACTGGCAAACCGGCGGTGGTCAGGGTCGCTGTGAGTATGATGAACATGAAACCCGGCACTCCCGCCGCGCCCTTTGACGTCAACACCATGATCAGCACCAGCATGGCCTGATCCGCCAGACCCAGATCAATCCCGTACGCCTGGGCGATAAACAGCGTGCCCAGTCCCGCGAACAGCGAGGCGCCATCAAGATTGAACGAGTACCCCAGTGGAATGACCATGCTGGTGATCGAACGCGGAGCGCCATACTTCTCCATTTTCTCGATCAGTTGTGGCATCACCGTGGCCGACGCAGCACTGCTGTAAGCCAGTATCAATTCACTGCGTATTTCCCGAATCAGGTGGAAAAAGCGAATGCCGGCCATCCGCGCCACCAGCCCCAGCACGCCCAACGCGAAGAGCAACACCGCGACGTAAGTGATGCCGATCAGCTTCGCCAGCGGCAGTAATGCACTGAGGCCGAAGCTGGCCACGGTGACTCCGATCAGGCCGAAGATGCCGATGGGTGAATAGTGCATGACCAGATGCGTGACCTTGAACATGGTGTCCGATACCGCCTGAATCACGGCGATCAATGGCGCCTTCTGCGGCTCGGGCAGCATCGACAGGGCACAGCCGAACAGGATGGCGAAAAACAGTACTGAGAGCAGCTTGCCCTGGGACATGGCCAGGACGATGTTGTCCGGCACGATGTTCACCAGAGTTCGGCCCAGGTTCTGTGTTTCTCCCGTATTCGCCAGACCAATGGCCGGTGATTGCAGGGTGCTGCTGAAGTCCGCGCCGGCGCCGGGCTGAAAAACATTGCCGACGATCAGTCCGAAGACGATGGCAATGCTGGTGATGGTAAAGAAATAAACCAGCGTCTTTATCCCGACCCGGCCCAATGCCCTGGTGCTGCCTGCCCCGGCGATGCCGACGACCATGCACGCAAAGACCAACGGTACAACGATCATTTTCATCAGCCTGATGAACAGGTCACCGGCCGGTTGCAGCAGATTGTCGATGAACCAGATCTTGTGTTCGGGAAACTGGTTGAGAAGGATGCCGACGATTATTCCGGCTGCCAGCCCGAGCATGATGCGGGTGACCAGACTGGTGGGTTTCCTGGTAGTCATGATGTGCCCCTTTTGTTGTTGTGTTTGTTGGGGTGAAGCTCAGTGTGCGAAGAGACCGTCGAAGTCCTTGAAACCCTTGACCTCGATCGGATTGCCGCTGGGATCGAGAAAGAACATCGTGCGCTGCTCGCCGGGTTCGCCGGCGAAGCGGATCACCGGAGGGATTTCAAACGTTGTGCCGAGGCGGCTCAAACGATCGGCCAGCTCCAGCCACTCCTCCAGCGGCAGGACGATGCCAATGTGGGGCATCAATACTTTGTGATCGCCAACCTGGCCGGTACGGGTCGTGGTGAAGGGCGTGCCCAGGTGAAGCGAGAGCTGATTGCCGAAAAAGTCGAAGTCGACCCATGTCTCGGTACTGCGGCCTTCGGTGCAGCCCAACACATCTCGATAAAAAGTCCGCGCCTGTTCCAGGTCGCAAACATGGTATGCAGCGTGAAAAGGTCTGTTCATATGATGTCCCCAAGTGAAGGAGCGCTCAGGGTAAACAGACCGTGCGGCGGGGCATAACGACTTCGCCTTGTTCTGAGCGAAAGGAAAACTTATGGATGTACGGTTTCTGAAAAGTCTGGTGGCGGTGGTCGAGACCGGTTCGATTGCGGCAGCGGCACGGCGCGAGAGTCGCACTGCGGCGGCTATCAGTCAGCGCGTCCAGGCGCTCGAGAGATTGCTGGGTTGCACGTTACTGCTGCGTACCGCGCACGCAGCCAGGCCCTCGGACCAGTGCCTGCTGATTCTGCCGAAGATCAGGGCGATCATCGAATTGGCCCAGGATCTACAGAGCGATCTGCATCCCGATGGGGTGGCCGGTGAACTGACAATCGGTGCAATTTCCACAGCGCTGACCGGCGTGTTACCCACCTTGATCGAGCGATTGGCGCTTACAGCACCTGATTTGAAGCTGAAGATCACCCCGGGTGACTCGAAAAGTCTTTACGAGAAGGTGCTTGCAGGGGAGTTGGACGCAGCGATTCTGGTCAGGCCTCCATTCCAGCCGCCCAAGGCATTGGCCCTGGTCGTGCTCAAGGTAGAGCCGCTGATTCTGGTGGCTCCAGCCGCGTACGCCGGGCAGTCGCTGGAAACGCTGTTGCGCGTTCATCCGTTCATTCGTTATGACGCACGCTCGTGGGGTGGGCAGATTGCTCAGCGCTACCTCGATGAACAGGCCATCGAGCCCAACGTGCTGTGCGAACTGGATGCGCTGGAAACGATCGTCATGCTGGTGGCGCAGGGGATGGGGGTATCGCTGGTGCCGCAGTGGGCCGGGATGAGGCTGGAAGGGATGTACGTGTTACCGGTCGAGGACGGGCAGCGTCTTGCGCGCGAGTTGGTGGTGATGCATGGCTCGACGCCGCACCGCCCATTGGCGATGCGGCATCTGCTTGATTTGCTGTGCGGTCCGTCGTGAGGGGGCTCACGACGGCGCTGCGGTGATACGTCAGTGTGCGGGTTCGGCCGCTGTGGCCGGCTCGTCACGGGTGGCGTGCTTGACCAGCTTGCCGATGGTCAGGCCCTGCAACAGGATCGACGACAGCACCACGATGTAGGTGATGCTCAGCAGCAGATCGCGCTCCGGGCCCAGCGGCAGGGCCAGCGCCAGTGCTACCGACACCCCGCCGCGCAAACCGCCCCAGGTCAGAATGCGGATGGTGCCGCGCGGCACCGTGCGCCAACGCCGCAGCAGAACGATGGCCGGGGCCACGGTGAGCAGGCGCGACAGCAGGATCGCCAGCGCCAGCAAACTGGCCGCCGCCACGTGCGCCCAGTTGAACGGCAGCAGCAACAGCTCCATGCCGATCAGTGCGAACAGCAGCGCATTGAGCATGTCATCGAGCAGCTCCCAGAAGCCGTCGAGGTACTTGCGGGTCATGTCGTTCATCGCCAGGTTGCGCCCCAGGTTACCGATGATCAGACCGGCCACCACCATCGCGATCGGCGCCGAGACGTGCAGCTCGGTGGCCATCGCCGAACCGCCGATCACCAGCGCGAGAGTCAGCATCACCGTGATCTGATGCTGCTGGACGCTCTTGATCATCCGGTACACCCCATAACCGATCAGCCCGCCGAACAGCACACCGCCAATGGCTTCGTGCACGAACAGCATGGCCGTGGCGCTGAGGGTCGGCGTCTCACCCAGTTGGGCGATGCCCAGCAGCACGGTGAACACCACCACCGCAGTGCCGTCGTTGAACAGCGACTCGCCGACGATGGTGGTTTTCAGCGGTTTCGAAGCATTGGCGGTACGCAGTACGCCGAGCACTGCGATCGGGTCTGTAGGCGAAATCAGCGCGCCGAACAGCAGGCAGTAGAGGAAGCTCACGTGCCAGCCGAACAGGGCAAAAATGTAATAGGCGAGGCTGCCGATCACGGCAGTGGCGATCAATACGCCGAAAGTGGCCAACAGGCCGATGGGCCAGCGATAGCTGCGCAGGTCGTTGAGGTTGACGTGCAGGGCGCCGGCGAACAGCAGGAACGACAGCATCCAGTTCATCAGCAGATCGCCGAAGTCGATCTGGCCGATCAGTTGTTGCACGCGCTCTTCGAGGCCGGGATAGCCGAGCACGCTCAGGCCTTGCAGCAATAGGGAGAACATCAGCGCGGTGACCATCACGCCGATAGTCGGCGGCAGGCCGATGAAGCGGTAATTGACGAAGGTGAGAAGGGTGGTGAGGCAGATAAAAGCGGCGACAAGTTCTAGCATCCGGGCTCCATTGGATGGGGGTGGAAAGACAGCGCCCCGATTCTTCGGTGCAAAGGTTGGATGGGCTGTTTCGGGGTGGGGACACAATCATGCCCCCTCGGTTGGTCAGCCGCAGACATTGGTGTAGGGTCAACAAAAAAATCAAGGAGTGGGACGTGGCGGCGACAGTTCTGGTGTTAATGGCGGCGCTGTTGCATGCGACGTGGAATACCCTGATCAAGTTCAGTGCCGAACGGTTGCTGGTGGTGGCGTGCATGGACACGGTGGCGCTGCTGTTCGTGGCGCTGGCATTTCCATTCATCAGCCTGCCGCCGACGGAAATCTGGCCGTGGATTCTGGCTTCCGCGGCATTCGAACTGCTGTATCGCTATCTGCTGATTCAAGCTTATCGGGTCGGCGACCTCGGGCTGGTCTACCCGCTGATGCGTGGCTTGTCGCCGTTGGTGGTGCTGGCGCTGACCCTGATCTTCGCTGGCGAAGTGCTCACCACGCAGCAGATCCTCGGGATCATGCTGATTCCGCTGGGCATGGCTTGCTTGCTCTGGCAGGGCGGTGGTGGCAAACATCTCCCTTGGTCGATGCTACCGGTGGTGGCGCTGATCGGCTTGTGCATCGGTTGCTACACCTACATCGATGGTCAGGCCTTGCGGCGCTGGTCGCATCCACTGGATTACCTGGTCTGGGTCACGCTGCTCAGCGCTTGGCCGTTTCCGTTGCTGGCGTGGGTGGCGAAGCGCCCGGCATTTCTGGTGTTCTGGCGCGAGCAGTGGAAGCTGGGGCTGGCGGTCGGGTTCTGCGTGTTGTTCAGCTACGCTCTGGTGCTGTGGGCGATGCAGTTGGGCTCGATTGCCGAGGCGGCGGCCTTGCGTGAGATCAGCGTGATTCTGGTGGTGCTGTTCGGCATGCGCTACCTGAAAGAACCTTTCGGCAGGCCGCGGCTCTTAGCCTGTGGGCTGGTGCTGATCGGCATGTTGGTGATGAAGTTCTGACGGCCCGCAACTCTCTATCACTCGAAGAAGGACGGCTTTATGACGGTGGCTCTGTGGTGTGTGTTGATCGCGATTTTCCTGCCGTATGTGTGCACGATCGTGGCCAAGGTCTCAGGCGGTTTCAGGCTCAGTGACAATCATGATCCTCGGGATTTTCTCGATAGCGTGGGCGGCGTCGCCCGACGGGCGCATGCGGCGCAGTTGAACAGCTTCGAGGTGATGCCGGCATTTGCTGCCGCAGTGATTGTTGCGCATCTGGTGGGCACGGCGCAGCTAGTGACAGTGAATGTGCTGGCGGTGCTGTTTATCACCAGTCGCCTGCTGTACATCATCTGCTACTTGGCGGACTGGGCGATCTTGCGGTCGCTGGTGTGGTTTGTCGGGATGGGGCTGATTGCTGCGTTCTTCTTTGTGTCGGTCTGATTCTCGGGTGTTGCAGCTGGCCTCTTCGCGAGCAAGCCCGCTCCCACAGGTATCAATGGCGAGCACAAATCCTGTGTACACCAAAGAACCCTGTGGGAGCGGGCTTGCCCGCGAAGGCGGTAGCTCTGGCGCCGAGGCGCTTAAGGCTTGTCCTTAACCGTATCGGCCACCTGCGGTACTTGCGGCAACGCCACACCTTTAGGCCAGAGCATCCAGATCTGTCCCTGCTGTTTCATGTCCCCGGCCAGTTGCCCGGCAGCATCGCCGGTGCCCCAGAACAGATCCGCGCGCACCTCGCCGGCAATCGCGCCACCGGTGTCCTGCGCCGCGACCGGGCGAACCAAAGCGCTGCCGTCCGGGCGGGTGGTCGACAGCCACAGCAGGCTGCCCAACGGAATCACCTTGCGATCCACTGCTGCGCTGTAGCCGGCGGTCAGCGGCACATTGAGCGAGCCGCGTGGGCCTTCGTTGCTGTCCGGGTTGCGGGTGAAGAACACGTAGCTCGGGTTGCTGCCCAGCAGTTCCGGGATGCGCGACGGATTGGCCTTGGCCCAGTTGCTGATCGCGCCCATGGTCACGTCTTCTTTCTTCAACTCGCCCTGTTCCACCAGCCAGCGCCCGATCGGCCGGTACGGATGGCCGTTCTGGTCGGCGTAGGCGATGCGCAGTTGTTTGCCATCCGGCGTCTGAATCCGCCCGGAACCCTGGATCTGCAAAAACTGCAGGTTCATTGGATCGGTCAGGTACGCCACTACCGGCGCTTTGACGCCTTTGGACTCGATGGTCGCCGCGTCGTCATACGGCTTGAGCACTCGGCCTTCGAGACGGCCACGCAGGCGCTTGCCCTTCAGTTCCGGGTAAATGCTGTCCAGCGAGACGATGATCATGTCTTCCGGCACGCCGTACACCGGCACGTTCGCCACCTCGGTGGGCGTCAGGCTGCCGGGGTAGACCGGTTCGTAGTAACCGGTGATCAGACCGTTGGGGTTGTCATGCTCGGCGCGCAGTCCGAACACGTCGAGGTTCTGCTTGAGGAACGCGCGAATCTCGTTGGCGCTTTGCGGCACGTTGGCGGCTGCCGCGCAGGTGCCGCCCCAGACCGGATCAGCCTTGAGTCGGGTGCAGGCGCTGCGCCATGAACTGAAACCGGCCACCAGATCGCTGTCGGACACCGCCGGCAAGGCTTCCCAAGTGGCGCTGGAATAAGTGGCCAAGGCATGGGTTTTCGGTTTGGCAGTGTCGCCACCCGTACAGCCGGCAAGGATTGCCAGCAGTGGCAGGGTTGCGATCAGTGGGTGACGCCAGGCCTTGAAACGGCTGTTCATGGAGTGATTCCTGTGCCGGTTGCCCAAGTGCTCCATGCGCTCCGGCAACCCGTATTTTTAATAGGGCTATTGGTGTTTGTCGGCGACGCGAGGATACTGGCCGCCGAATTCCGTGACCTGAAGCCACCATGACTCTTAAAAGAATTTCTGTTGTATTGCTGGCCTGTCTGACCTTGTCCGCCTGTGGCGGCGTCGATCCGAATTCTCCGCTGGGGCAACGCAAGGCGATCTTCAAACAAATGCTCAAGACCGGCGAAGACCTGGGCGGCATGTTGCGTGGACGTATTCCGTTCGACGGGCCGAAATTCGCCGAAGGCGCGGTGAAGCTCGATGCGTTGTCGCATGAACCGTGGAAGCATTTCCCGCAGGTTCGTGAAGAAGATCACACCAGCGCCAAGGATGATGTCTGGCTGCGTCAGGCCCGCTTTCAGGAATTGGCCCGTAACCTTGAGGCGGCCACCGGTGAACTGGTGATCGCCAGCAAGGTTCAGCCGTACAAGGCCAGTAACCTCGGGCCTGCGGTGCAGAAAGTTGAAGATGCCTGCAGCGCTTGCCATAAAGAGTTTCGCGATCATTGATTTCTGTTGTTTGAGCTGACGCCTTCGCGAGCAAGCCCGCTCCCACACTGGATCTGTGTCGTTCACAAATCAAATGTGGGAGCGGGCTTGCTCGCGAAGAGGGCATCAAATTCCCCGCATTAACGGTTACTTGTCGATCTGGTCCAGCGCATCCTGCAGTTCCTTGCGCGACTCGGCGAGCTTGTCCTTGCGCTTGTTGATTTTCTCCGGATCGCCTTTCTTCATCGCCTTGTCGAGATCCGCCTGACGCTTGCTCACTTCGTGCTTGGCTTCCAGCACCTTGTTTTCGCGTTCTTTCTTCAGGCCGGCATCGGTGCAGTTCTTCGTCACTTCATCCAGCGCGGTTTGCAGACCGGCCTGCTGATCGGTGTTGCCCCGGGATTTCGCCTGCTCGAGCTGATTGATGATGCCCTGCTTCTTCGCGGCGCAACCGGTCAGGCCCGGTGCATCTTCGTCAGCCATCACAGGCGCGGCCAGAACACCACAGAGAGTCAGCAAGGCAAGGGGTGCAAGAAATTTCATAAAAGCTCCATGTGCAAAGGCAGTCGGGTCGGGGGCACTGCGCTGTTTGAGCGTCTGACGGCCCTTGGGTTCCCGGCTGCCGGGGATTGCGTGATCAGAAACCGTCGATTCCGGCGGCGCGTAATGTGTCACTCAAGGCCAGCACCTGCGGGTCGCGGAAGAATGCGCTCAATTGCGCCGCGCGGCCCGGGCCGATTCCGGCTTCTGCCTGCCATTGTTCGGTGTCGCGTTGTGCCAGCGCCTGCCACGAGTCGGCCAGTTGTGCCTGCCCCGTCGGCGGTAAACCCAATGCTTTGAGCCACTGCGTGAACGGCCGTTGGCGGGCGCTGTGAAAACTGTTGATCAGACGTGTGCTGCTGCGTTCGCCGAAGCCGGCAATGTTAGCAAGCTCTGGCTCGTCGAGGGTCAACCAATCCAGCAGGTTGTTCAGGCGGCCTGTTTCCAGAAGTTTCTCCCAGGTGCCGCGCCCGACATTCTGCAGCGCCAGCCCCTGCTTGCCACTGAGCCAGGTCAGGCGCGCGAGAAACTGGCTCTCACAACCGGGTGTCGGTTGCCAGCAGCTCAAGGCGTGGAAATCGCGCGTGTCGGGAATATCGAGGGCGGCTCGTTCGGTGGTGCGCAACACCACACTGTCGAGTCGTGGAATCGTCAACCCGGCCAGGCTGATTGCCACTTGATCGCCGGGGCGGATATCCAGCGCCTGCCAGCGCTTGAGTGACCCGGCACTGACGCGTCTGATCTCGCGGTCATCGAGCATCACCGGCGACAACTCCAGTACCGGCGTGATGCGTCCGCTGCGGCCGACTTTGAAATTCACTTTGCGCACTTCGGCCAGCGCTCGGGCAAACGGGTATTTCCAGGCGATAGCCCAGTAGGGCGCGCTCGCCTGCCAGCGCTCAGCCGGTGGGCGCTGGCTCTGGCGCAGGACGATGCCGTCAGTAGCGAACGGCAGGGGCGATCGATACCAGTGCTCGCGCCATTTTTGCGCGTCGGCAAGGTTGGCGATGACCTGACTGAATGGCGCTGTCGTGGCGAAGCCCAGCGTCGCTAGCGTCGATATTCTTTCGGGCAGATTCGCCGGCCCCTGCGGCCAGTCCCAGACGAACAGACCGATCCCGGACGCCTGTTCTGCGCTCAAGGTTTTACGGCTCATCAGCCCTGCAACCGTGGCGCGGGCGTTGACGCTGCCGGCGCTGGCTTGCACATGCTGATTCAGGCGCCGATAGAGCTCGCCCTGCACCAGCAGGTCCAGCGGTTGGGTCAGTTGTTGCGGAATGGCAGCGATCTTTTGCGCCGACGCTGTCCAGTCCTGACCGCTGATCCCGTCGCCGCGACTGATCGCTTGCTGCAACAGGCCGCGGCGGTAAATCAGCGTGACCGCTACACCATCGACCTTGGGTTGTGCCCAGACATCCTGCCGATCCTTTAACCATGCTTGAACGGCAGCCGCTTGGTGAACCTTGTCCAGACCGGTGTGGGCGATTGGATGCGCGACGGAGCCAGACGCGCTGCGCAACGGTTCGGGCGCTGCGGGCTGCTGGAAGCACTGGCGCCATTCGATGAGCCGCAGGCGCGATTGATCGTAGAGTTCGTCGGCAATCAGCGAGCGGCCTTCGCGGTGGTAGGCGTCGTCCCATTGGTCGATCTGTTTTTGCAGGGCGGAGATTTCAACTTGCGCTTTGCCGAATGGCCAGTCGGGGCAGGCTGCATGGGCGATCAGAGGGGTGAAACTCAGCAAAAGAACTGAAAACAGGCGCAGCGTGGCAAGCATTTTGAGCGTCCTTGCTCAGGGGGAATGCTTTAAGGCTAGGCGAGGATTCAGAGAGGCACCGGGTGGGTGTTTTGCATCGTGTTTCCGTGCCCATACAGGGGGCGCATGGGCCGGCCTCTTCGCGGGCAAGCCCGCTCCCACAGGGTTCTTTATTGATGTTGGAAGGGTATTTCAGGCATGAAAAAGCCCCGCACGGCGTGAACCGTGCGGGGCTTTTTTTGCAGCCGGGGAGGGCTTACAGACCAGCAGCGGAACGCAGAGCGTCGGCGCGGTCGGTTTTTTCCCAGGTGAAGGTGGAGAAGGTGTCTTCGCCAACAGTCTTGGTCTGCGGAGCACGACCGAAGTGGCCGTAGGCTGCAGTTTCCTGGTACATCGGGTGCAGCAGGTCGAGCATGGTGGTGATCGCGTATGGACGCAGGTCGAATACTTCACGCACCAGTTTGATGATCTTGTCATCGCTGATCTTGCCGGTACCGAAGGTGTTCAGCGAAATCGAAGTCGGCTGAGCGACACCGATGGCGTAGGACACCTGGATCTCGCAACGCTCGGCCAGGCCGGCAGCGACGATGTTCTTGGCAACATAACGGCCAGCGTAGGCAGCCGAACGGTCAACCTTCGATGGATCTTTACCGGAGAACGCGCCACCGCCGTGACGGGCCATGCCGCCGTAGCTGTCGACGATGATCTTGCGACCGGTCAGACCGCAGTCACCTACCGGGCCGCCAATGATGAACTGGCCGGTCGGGTTGATGTGGAACTGGGTGTCTTTGCTCAGCAGTTCGGCAGGCAGCACGTGCTTGACGATCAGCTCCATCACGCCTTCGCGCAGGTCTTTGTACGACACTTCAGGGTTGTGCTGGGTCGACAGAACAACGGCGTCGATACCGACCACCTTGCCGCCTTCGTAACGGCACGTCACTTGCGACTTGGCGTCCGGACGCAGCCACGGCAGCAGACCCGATTTGCGGGCTTCGGCCTGGCGCTGCACCAGCTGGTGCGAGAAGGTGATCGGCGCTGGCATCAGCACGTCGGTTTCGTTGCTGGCGTAGCCGAACATCAGGCCCTGGTCGCCGGCGCCCTGATCTTCAGGCTTGGCACGGTCAACACCCTGGTTGATGTCAGGGGACTGCTTGCCGATGATGTTCATCACGCCGCAGGTCGCGCCGTCGAAGCCGACTTCGGAACTGGTGTAGCCGATGTCGCAGATCACGTCACGAACGATCTGCTCCAGGTCAACCCAGGCGCTGGTGGTCACTTCACCGGCCACGATGGCAACGCCAGTTTTGACCAGGGTTTCCACGGCAACGCGTGCGTGTTTGTCCTGGGCGATAATGGCGTCCAGCACCGCATCGGAAATCTGGTCGGCGATTTTGTCTGGATGTCCTTCAGACACGGACTCGGAGGTGAAGAGGGAGTATTCGCTCATCTCGATGTTTTCCTGAATTTACCGATGGTGAGTGTCGCCAGCCGGTCGCTGAAAGTGGCGAACCTGGATCTGGAAACCATTACGTAAGCCTACATAGAGGCTGTCCCCGGGAACGAGTCCCGCAGCGGTGGCCCAACGGGCCAAATCGTCCTGTTCAAACCCCAACCACAGATCACCGCAGGCCTCCCTGGCCCAACTCTGGTTGTGGCTACATAACTCTGTCACGAGCAGGCTACCGCCCGGTTGCAGCAGGCCGGCCATGTGCTTGAGCGCTTCGGCCGGCGCGGCGAAATGGTGCAACACCATGTTCAGTACCACGCAATCGGCCTGAAGGCTGGTGCCATTCAATGCATCGGCCAATTGCAGGCTGACGTTAGCCAGCCGTTCACGTTCACATACCTGACGCGCCAGTTCGAGCATCGCCGGGCTGTTGTCCAGCGCGGTTACGGTGCCGAAGCGGCGGGCCAGTTCCGGCAGGAAAGCACCATCGCCGGGGCCGACTTCAATGGCCGTGGCAGCACCATTGAAGTTCAGTTTGTCGAGCAGGGCCAGCACACTGTCACGGTACTGCGGCAGGCCTGCGATCAAGTCTTGCTGGGCGCGGAATTTCTCCGCAACCCGGGTGAAGAAGTCCTGACTGGCGGCTTCGCGTTGTCCGTGGACCTGGGCGATGCGTGCCTGCACGTCGTCCGGCAGCGCCAGATTGTCGACTTCTTCTAACAATGCGGCATGCAACTTGCCGCCCAGCAATTCGGTGTGGGGCAGGGCGCGGCGATAGAAAATCGCGTTACCTTCACGGCGTGTCGCCACCAGATCGGCCTGGGCCAGCACTTTTAGGTGGTGGCTCATGCCGGACTGACCGATGCCGAAAATCTGCGCCAGCTCCAGTACGCCGAACGAGTCGTTGGCCAGCGCGCGCAATACATTCAGACGCAGCGGATCGCCACCGGCCTTGCACAGGGCCGCCAGCTCGTCGCAATCGTCATGGCGAATGGAAGGCACGCGTAAGTTCATGGGGCAGCAGTCTAGTGACGGTGGGAAATCGCTGCAAGGGCAATATCAAAAAGTTTTGATATTGCTCGATAGATGGCACTTCTCACTGGCTGGTTAACTCTACAAACGAACAGCGGAAAGGTTTCACCAGACGAAACCGCCGTCGAGCACGGGAAAAACGCCCTCGGATGACTATCTGTCATTGCCCCGAGGCGCTCCGGTGAGGGAAAATGCCCTCCTTTTTTCCGTTTCAATCTATTCACACCCAGGAGATCAGCGATGCCTAGCCGTCGTGAGCGTGCCAACGCCATTCGTGCCCTCAGCATGGATGCCGTGCAAAAAGCCAACAGCGGCCATCCCGGTGCCCCTATGGGTATGGCAGATATCGCCGAAGTACTTTGGCGCGACTACCTCAAGCACAACCCGAGCAACCCGTCGTTCGCCGACCGTGACCGCTTCGTGCTGTCCAACGGCCACGGCTCGATGTTGATCTACTCGCTGCTGCACCTGACCGGTTACGACCTGTCGATCGACGACCTCAAGCAGTTCCGTCAACTGCACAGCCGCACCCCGGGTCACCCGGAATTCGGTTACACCCCGGGCGTCGAGACCACCACCGGCCCGCTGGGTCAGGGTCTGGCCAACGCCGTCGGCTTCGCCCTGGCTGAAAAGGTTCTGGGTGCGCAGTTCAACCGTCCTGGCCACAACATCGTTGATCACCACACCTACGTGTTCCTCGGTGATGGCTGCATGATGGAAGGCATTTCCCACGAAGTCGCTTCCCTGGCCGGTACGCTGGGCCTGGGCAAGCTGATCGCCTTCTACGATGACAACGGCATCTCCATCGACGGTGAAGTCGAAGGCTGGTTCACCGATGACACCCCGAAGCGTTTCGAATCCTACAATTGGCAGGTGATCCGCAACGTCGACGGTCACGATCCGGAAGAGATCAAGACCGCCATCGAAACCGCGCGCAAGAGCCCGCTGCCGACCCTGATCTGCTGCAAGACCACCATCGGTTTCGGTTCGCCGAACAAGCAGGGCAAGGAAGACTGCCACGGCGCCCCACTGGGTGACGCGGAAATCGCTCTGACCCGTCAGGCGCTGAACTGGAACTACGGCCCGTTCGAAATCCCTGCAGACATTTATGCCGAGTGGGATGCCAAGGAAAAAGGTCGCGCTGCCGAAGCCGAGTGGGATCAGCGTTTCGCTGCCTACTCCGCGGCGTTCCCGACCGAAGCCAACGAGCTGATCCGTCGTCTGAGCGGCGAACTGCCGGCTGACTTCGCGGAAAAAGCCTCGGCCTACATTGCTGAAGTGGCGGCCAAAGGCGAAACCATCGCCAGCCGTAAAGCCAGCCAGAACACCCTGAACGCCTTCGGCCCGCTGCTGCCGGAACTGCTCGGCGGTTCGGCTGACCTGGCCGGTTCCAACCTGACCCTGTGGAAAGGTTGCAAAGGCGTCAGCGCTGAAGACGCCAGCGGCAACTACATGTACTACGGCGTGCGCGAATTCGGCATGACCGCGATCATGAACGGCGTGTCCCTGCACGGCGGCCTGGTGCCTTACGGCGCGACCTTCCTGATGTTCATGGAATATGCGCGCAACGCGGTACGCATGTCGGCGCTGATGAAGAAGCGTGTGATCCACGTCTACACCCACGACTCCATCGGTCTGGGCGAAGACGGCCCGACGCACCAGCCGATCGAGCAACTGACCAGCCTGCGGACCACGCCGAACCTCGACACCTGGCGTCCAGCCGATGCCGTTGAATCGGCGGTGGCCTGGAAAAATGCGCTGGAGCGTAAGGACGGCCCATCGGCGCTGATCTTCTCGCGTCAGAACCTGCAGCACCAGGAACGCGATGCCGGCCAGATCGCCGACATCAGCCGCGGTGGCTACGTGTTGAAGGACTGCGCAGGCGAGCCTGAGCTGATCCTGATTTCCACCGGTTCGGAAGTCGGTCTGGCCGTTCAGGCCTACGAAAAACTGACCGAGCAAGGCCGCAAGGTGCGCGTGGTTTCCATGCCGTGCACCAGCGTGTTCGATGCGCAGGACGCCGGCTACAAGCAATCGGTTCTGCCGTTGCAGGTCAGCGCACGTATCGCGATCGAAGCGGCTCACGCCGACTTCTGGTTCAAGTACGTGGGTCTGGAAGGTCGCGTGATCGGCATGACCACCTACGGCGAATCGGCTCCGGCTTCGGCACTGTTCGAAGAGTTCGGCTTCACCCTGGAAAACATCCTGGGTCAGGCTGAAGAGCTGCTGGAAGACTGATCCAGAAGTTGCGTCGTCTGGACTGACGCCTTCGCGAGCAAGCCCGCTCCCACAGGGGGATTTGTTGTGTGACACATACAGTGTTCGCAACCCTGATCCAATGTGGGAGCGGGCTTGCTCGCGAAATCGGTGGTTCGGACACCACTGCAATAACGGAATCAAACGGTAATCGAGAACCCCATGCCTCAACCGCGTCCCTACAAAGTTGCACTCAACGGCTACGGCCGGATTGGTCGTTGCGTCTTGCGTGCGTTGTTTGAGCGTGGCGAGAAGGCCGGGTTTGAAATTGTCGCGATCAACGATCTGGCGGACATGGCCAGCATCGAATACCTGACACGCTTCGACTCCACCCACGGCCGCTTTCCCGGCGAAGTGCGAGTAGAAGGCGATTGTCTGCATATTAATGGCGACTGCGTGAAGGTCCTGCGCAGTGCCACCCCCGAAGGCATTGACTGGGCGGCGCTGGGCGTCGACCTGGTTCTGGAGTGCTCCGGCGCTTACCACACCCGTGAAGACGGCCAGCGTTTCCTCAATGCCGGCGCGCCACGCGTGCTGTTCTCGCAACCGATGGCCAGCGAGGCGGATGTCGACGCCACCATCGTCTTCGGCGTCAATCAGGATTGCCTGACCGGCGATGAACTGCTGGTGTCCAACGCCTCCTGTACCACCAACTGCGGCGTGCCGCTGTTGCGTCTGCTGGACAAGGCGATCGGCCTGGATTACGTGTCGATCACCACGATTCACTCGGCGATGAACGACCAACCGGTGATCGACGCCTATCACCACGAAGACCTGCGCCGCACCCGTTCGGCGTTCCAGTCGGTGATCCCGGTGTCCACTGGTCTGGCGCGTGGCATCGAGCGCCTGCTGCCGGAACTTGCCGGGCGAATTCAGGCCAAAGCCGTACGCGTGCCGACGGTCAACGTGTCCTGCCTCGACATCACGATGCAGACCGCCACCGCGACCGATGCCAACGAGGTCAACCGGATCCTGCGCGAAGCCGCCACCAACGGCCCGCTCAAGGGGCTGCTGGCCTACACCGAGTTGCCGCACGCCAGTTGTGATTTCAACCATGACCCACATTCGGCCATCGTCGATGCCAGTCAGACCCGTGTTTCCGGCCCCAAACTGGTGAACATCCTGGCCTGGTTCGACAACGAATGGGGTTTTGCCAACCGAATGCTGGACGTTGCAGATCACTATCTGCAAACAGCGATTTCAAAAAAACCTGCTCTCTAAGAACAGCTACTCAGGAAGTGCGACCCATGACCGTGTTGAAGATGTCCGACCTCGATCTGCAAGGTAAGCGCGTATTGATTCGCGAAGACCTCAACGTCCCAGTCAAGGACGGTGTTGTCACCAGCGATGCGCGTATCCTGGCTTCGCTGCCGACCATCAAGCTGGCCCTGGAAAAAGGCGCGGCGGTGATGGTGTGCTCCCATCTGGGCCGTCCGACCGAAGGCGAGTTCTCCGCCGAGAACAGCCTCAAGCCAGTCGCTGACTACCTGAGCAAGGCCCTGGGCCGCGACGTGCCGCTGGTGGCCGATTACCTGGGCGGCGTTGACGTCAAGGCCGGCGACATCGTGCTGTTCGAAAACGTGCGCTTCAACAAGGGCGAGAAAAAGAACGCTGACGAGCTGGCCCAGCAATACGCCGCCCTGTGCGACGTGTTCGTGATGGACGCCTTCGGCACCGCGCACCGCGCAGAGGGTTCGACCCACGGCGTGGCCAAGTTCGCCAAAGTCGCCGCTGCCGGCCCGTTGCTGGCCGCTGAGCTGGACGCACTGGGCAAGGCGCTGGGCGCACCGGCCAAGCCAATGGCTGCGATCGTTGCCGGCTCCAAGGTGTCGACCAAACTCGACGTACTCAACAGCCTGAGCCAGATCTGCGATCAGCTGATCGTCGGTGGCGGCATCGCCAACACTTTCCTGGCTGCCGCCGGTCACCCGGTCGGCAAGTCGCTGTACGAGCCGGACCTGCTGGACACCGCGCGTGCCATCGCCGCCAAGGTCAGTGTGCCGCTGCCGGTGGACGTGGTGGTTGCCAAGGAATTCGCTGAAAGCGCCGAAGCCACCGTCAAGCTGATCGCTGACGTTGCCGCTGACGACATGATTCTGGACATCGGCCCGCAAACCGCGGCCAACTTCGCCGAACTGCTGAAATCGTCGAAAACCATTCTGTGGAACGGCCCGGTCGGCGTGTTCGAATTCGACCAGTTCGGCAACGGCACCAAAGTGCTGGCCCAAGCCATCGCCGACAGCGCCGCGTTCTCCATCGCCGGCGGTGGCGACACCCTGGCGGCCATCGATAAATATGGCGTGGCCGAGCAAATCTCCTACATTTCCACCGGTGGTGGCGCGTTCCTCGAATTCGTCGAAGGCAAGGTGCTGCCAGCCGTTGAAGTCCTGGAAAGTCGGGCCAAGGCCTGAGGCCGCCCGTTTGGCCAGGCAAAGGAGTGTTCAGATGGTCAAGTCGTTAGCGCTGTTGTTGCTGACCGGTACGCTGGCGGCCTGCGGGAGTAACCCGAAGGCCGAGGCGACACCTGCGCCGGATGCGGCACAGAAAGGCTGCTATCAGGCCGACTGGCAGGCCGAAACCAACCCGGTGCTGAACAAGCGCTCGGGGCCGGACGGTCTGGACAAATACGAGACGCAAACCCCGGCCAAGGAACATGGTTGTCCTTGACCGGTCTGACTCTTTAACTCAGGGCTGGCGGCGTTGGCTGTCAGTCGAGGAACACGGATGAAAGGCTTGATCGCCATTGCGGCGTTGGCATTGTTGGGCGGTTGCGCGCAGATGAATCTGTTTCAGTCGTCCGCCCCTGATGACAACTGGACGACATGGACCTGCGACAGCCAGGCCAAAGTGCTGTGGCGTTACGCCGATGCCAGCCAGAAGGAAGTCGATGTTCGACTGGGCGGCGGTGATCAGGTCTATCGCCTGAAAGAAGAGCCGGGCGCCTCGGGCGTGTTGTACAGCGACGGCATGCTGGCGTTTCACGTCAAGGGTGACGAAGGCCTGGTGTACTGGGTAACCACCAATGACCTGATCGGCCGCGGCTGCAAGGCCGAGTAAGACGATTGAATTGATTCACACAGATCCCAAGGTGGGAGCGGGCTTGCTCGCGAAAGCGGTGGATCAGCTTGCGGTAATGGTGAATGTTAAACCGCATTCGCGAGCAAGCCCGCTCCCACAGGGGTTCTCTGTTGTTCACAAGATTTTGGTAACACCGAATCACCAGACCGGGCTTCGACCCCCGATCTGCAATCACTTGAATAGCCGCCGCCGCTCCGGCAGGCTGGCACGATTAACGACCCTCAACCGGGAGAGACACACACAATGGCACTTATCAGCATGCGCCAGATGCTGGACCACGCAGCCGAGTTCGGCTACGGCGTTCCAGCCTTCAACGTCAACAACCTTGAGCAGATGCGCGCCATCATGGAAGCCGCTGACAAGACTGACTCCCCGGTGATCGTCCAGGCTTCGGCCGGCGCTCGCAAATACGCCGGCGCGCCATTCCTGCGTCACCTGATCCTGGCCGCGATCGAAGAATTCCCGCACATCCCGGTGTGCATGCACCAGGACCACGGCACCAGCCCTGATGTCTGCCAGCGCTCGATCCAACTGGGCTTCAGCTCGGTGATGATGGACGGCTCCCTGGGCGAAGACGGCAAGACTCCGACCGACTACGAATACAACGTCCGCGTTACCCAACAAACTGTTGCCATGGCTCACGCCTGCGGCGTTTCGGTAGAAGGCGAGCTGGGCTGCCTGGGTTCGCTGGAAACCGGCATGGCCGGTGAAGAAGACGGCATCGGCGCTGAAGGCGTTCTGGATCACAGCCAGATGCTGACCGACCCGGAAGAAGCCGCTGACTTCGTCAAGAAGACCCAGGTTGACGCCCTGGCCATCGCTATCGGCACCAGCCACGGCGCCTACAAGTTCACCAAGCCACCTACTGGCGACGTGCTGGCGATCGACCGCATCAAGGAAATCCACAAGCGCATCCCGAACACCCACTTGGTGATGCACGGTTCTTCCTCGGTTCCGCAAGAGTGGCTGGCGATCATCAACCAGTACGGCGGCGACATTAAAGAAACCTACGGCGTACCGGTTGAAGAAATCGTCGAAGGCATCAAGTACGGCGTACGCAAGGTCAACATCGACACCGACCTGCGACTGGCATCCACCGGCGCCATGCGTCGCCTGATGGCCACCAACCCGAGCGAGTTCGACCCACGTAAATTCTTCGGCGCGACTGTGACGGCAATGCGTGATGTGTGTATCGCACGTTATGAAGCGTTCGGTACTGCCGGTAACGCTTCGAAGATCAAGCCGATCTCGCTGGAAGCGATGTTCCAGCGTTATCTGAAGGGTGAGTTGAACGCCAAGGTGAACTAAGCCTGAACGTTGAGCTGCGCTGATAAAAAACCCGCCGAGAGGCGGGTTTTTTATGGGTGAGTGATTGGTAAGTCGCACGTCCGAGTTGTCCAGTGATTTCTATGTTAAAGGCAGATTTGTTATTTCAAAGGAATATAAGTACCTGTCAGATATTACAGGTGTGCCGAAATATGAAGCCGCCTACTATCGGGTTTCACTTGTCCCTCGGAAAGATAGAAATGAAAAACGAAAAAGAAATAAAAGGTGACGCTGGCGTTGACGAATCATTATTTGGTTATATGAAAATCACCTACAAGCATGAAGAGTATGGTGAGCATCCGAAGGAATTTAAAGATTATGGATTTTTATATAAGGGGGAAAAGTCTTTTCAGCTTCTTCCAAAGTATCGAGAGTTTGAAGGTCACAAGTATTATTTGTCATTGTCCTTTAAGGCAGGCCTTGATGTTCACAAGAATTATGAACTGGGTGGAAAAGATACACCCGTTAGCGCGCATTTGGAGATTGATGATATAAAAGGTGATCAGCAGGCTAGCGGCAAGTTTAATTTGTCAAGAAGTGGGGATTACCCAAAAGGCACCTTTGATATCTTTGAAGAAGGCGTCTTTTCAGCAGCAGGTGAATTTGAGTACAAGAAGTAGCCTTAGTTGATACTGGTTAAGGCTGCACCGGCGCTCTGCTGGTTTATTAAGCTTTGCATTGTCCGATAGTTGAGCGCTGTAAGTTCTATTTGTCGTGATTAATATCGAGCTTGGTAAGCTCAGGAAACGGGGCGGATCTGTTTGAGTCGCCAGCACTCGTATAGTTGATGTCGGTACTATGGAAAGTTAGGGCTTCGCTTGTTTTCTGTAGTTCAAAGCCAGCTGCCAAATGCGAACGGATATAAACACCTGTCAGATATTACAAGCGCGCTGGCGCTGGTAGCTGATTATTCTTCTGTTTTACTTACTTTCTGGATGAAAAATATGAGCACCAATAAAAGCATCAATAGTCAAATTCCTGAATTCATGGAAGTTACATACAAGCATGAAGATTATGATGAGGAAAAATTTGAGGGTGGAGGCCATCTATCCCATGGGGGTGGGTTATTTAATATTAATCCGAAGGAAAGGATGCTAGGTGGGCATCGTTATTATATGGGCCTTAATTTTAAAGAAGATCTTGGGGTCGGCAAGTACACGTTAGATGGAAAAGATGAGCCCGTGAGAGCGCATTTAGAATTTGATGGCATTGAAAATGATAAGTATGCAAGCGGTACGTTGAGATTGACACAGGTAAGCCCGTATCCTGTAGGCGAGTTCGACCTCGTTGAAGGAAAGTTGTCAGCTAAGGGGACGTTTACGTTCAGGCGTTAGTTTTTGATACTGGCCTTAAGTAATACGGCAGACTCTTGGAGTCTGCCGGTTTATTGATCTTTGCATTGTCCGATGGTTGAGCGATGTTAGTACTATTTGTCGTGATCAATATCCAGCTTGGTAAACGTCACCTGCCCACCCTCACTGGTATACCCGGTGTTGTCCTGCACATACACCCCAGCCTTGAAGTAAAGCGGCTTGTTGCGCCACGTCGCGCTGATTTGTGAATCCCACTGGTAACCCGCCGCACTCACACCCAGTGCACCGCCGGGGCTGAGGTGGATCAGATAGTTGAATTCGCGATCCAGCTTGATCCCGGTGGCGAGGGTGATGACACGGCTTTCGTCGTCATCGGGGTGCATGCGCACTTTGATGACGAGGTTGCCGGTTTCGGTCTTGGTCTTGTACTGGTATTCGAGTTTGACCATTGGCTTCTGGCTTTCATACGCGTGGATCTGGCCGATGACGATCTTGCCCGAGCTGGGCACCTTGTTCACCGCGAGGGTTGCGCGCAAGGTGTTGTCGGCGTCCGGGTAATACCAGTTGCGCAGGGTGCCGTTGCTGAAGGTTTCGCGCAGTTCGGTGCGCGGGTAGATGGCGTTTTCGGTTTTTGACCCGGTCACCGGTGACCAGAAAAACAGGGTGCCGGTGTCGGAATGGAAGTACTGATCCTTGAAGCCATTCACCAGTTTGGAGGTTTCGACGGTGTACGGCGGACTGCCGACGGGAACGCTGAGGTTCCAGGTTGCGAGATCGATCATGTCGGTTCTTCCACTCAATTCATCCTGAACGCGAGTGCCAGAAGCTCTAGCCCGCGCCTTTTCGGGCGGCAGTTATAAGCGTAGAGGAGTTTTTTGTTAACGCCCGTTTGGCAGATGATTGGCGTCAACATCCTGTCGAAATGCCATCTGTGCCGGTTTTCGGGGGCTGCAGGGGTGACCGTTAGTCGGTAAGTCGCCGCTTTGGCTAAATGATGGCGGCGTGACAGCTTCTGCTTTCACAGATCCGCGACTAGAGTGATGGCTCAGTAACTGTACGGTTTTCCCAAGAACCGGCCGATAGTCCGACAAGAGATGTCCCGACAAGAGAAGCAGCATGGAATGCGCGCAACCCCAGCCAGGTGAAGGCAGCTCTGTCCTTTTGATCGTTGATGATTACCCTGAAAACCTGATCAGCATGCGCGCGTTGCTGCAGCGTCAGGATTGGCACGTCATGACCGCCGCCTCCGGCTTCGAGGCACTCAATCTGCTGCTCGAACACGACGTCGATCTGGTGCTGCTGGACGTGCAGATGCCAGGAATGGACGGTTTTGAAGTCGCGCGGCTGATGCGCGGCAGCCAGCGCACACGTCTCACGCCGATCATTTTCCTTACCGCCAACGAACAGTCCCAGGACGCGGTGATCAAGGGCTACGCCAGTGGCGCGGTGGATTACCTGTTCAAACCGTTCGATCCGCAGATCCTCAAGCCCAAAGTCCAGGCATTGCTCGAACACCAGCGCAACCGCCGCGCCTTGCAGCGTCTGAGTCATGATCTGGAGGTCGCGCGGGCCTTCAATGCCTCGGTGCTGGATAACGCGGCGGAAGGCATTCTGGTGCTCGGCGAGGACGGTTTGATCCGCTTCGCTAACCCGGCGATTTCGCGGCTGCTGAATGCGCCGGTGAAGGAGCTGGAGGGCAAGGAGTTTCTCGATTTCCTGCAGAAACCGCACATCCCGCTGTGGGCCAATTCCGAATTGTTGGCCGGTTATAAACGCGGTGAGACTTTGCGTCTGCATGATGCGTTGTTGCGGACGGCGCCGGGGCAACAGGTGCCGGTGGCGTTGTCCTGTGCGCCGTTGCCCGCCGAGCAGCGGGCGATGGTGGTGACGGTGCTGGACATGTCAGTGGTGCGTCACCTGCATCAGCAGCTGGAATTTCAGGCGGTCACCGATCCGTTGACCGGTCTGCTCAATCGCCGGGGCTTTTATCAGACAGTGGAAAACCTGCTGCTGCGCGGTGAACGCAGCGACAGCAGTTGGGTGCTGCTGTATCTGGATCTCGATGGCTTTAAACGGGTCAACGATTCCCTTGGCCACGATGCCGGCGACCGGGTGCTGCGCTGGGTCTCCGAGCAGTTGAAGGCGTGCTTAAGGCCGTTCGATATTCTCGCGCGCATGGGCGGTGACGAGTTCACGGCGTTGCTCGATCTGGAGTTCCCCGAGCAAGCGGCGAAGATTGCCGAGAAACTCATCGAGCGGGTGTCGATCTGTCAGCAGATCGAAGGGCTGGACATCGCCCTCGGCGCGAGTATCGGCATCGCCACTTACCCGGACTGCGGCTCGAACCTCGACGGCTTGCTGCGCGCCTCGGACATCGCCATGTATGAGGCGAAGCGCGCCGGGCGTCAGCAGTATCGTTTTTATGATCACGAAATGAACGGTCGCGCCCGCTCGCGGCTGATGCTCGAGGAAAGCGTGCGCAACGCCATCGAGAACCGCGATTTCAATCTGGTGTATCAGCCACAGGTCGCGATCGACAGCGGGCAGATCCGCGGTTTCGAGGCGTTGCTGCGCTGGCAGCATCCGAGCGTCGGCGATGTGCCGCCGGGGCTGTTCCTGCCGTTGCTGGAAGAGGCACGGCTGATCAGTCGGCTCGGCAGTTGGATCTATCATCGCGGCGCCGGCCAGCGCAAAGCCTGGGAAACCCTGTTTGCCGAAGACCTGGTGCTCGGTGTGAGTTTGAGCAACACCCAGTTCGGTCTGCCGAACCTGGTCACCGAATTGCGTCAGGTGCTTGAGCGGCACGCGCTGGAGCCACGGCAACTGGAGGTGGAAATCACCGAAGACGCGCTGATGCACAACCCCGACGAGACCCGCAAACAGCTGCGCCTGCTGCGCAATCTCGGGGTGCGGGTGGCGCTGGATGATTTCGGTTCAGGGCCGTGTTCGCTGGCGCATCTGCGTGATCTGGAGCTGGATACGCTCAAGCTTGATCGACACCTGATTGCGCGGCTGCCGGATTCGACGCGCGACGCGGCGCTGGTCAGCAACGTGATCAATCTGTGTAAACAGTACGGCTTGCTGGTGATCGCCGAAGGCGTGGAAACCATCGAACAGTATCAATGGCTGCAAGCGCATGGCTGCGAATACGTGCAGGGTTTCCTGGTGGCGCGTCCGCTGACCTCCGAAGACGCCGCCAGCTTCGCCGAGCCCTTTGACTGGGGCGCGCTGCCGGTTTGAATTCGTTACACTGGCGCTCTTTTCGAACCGTATTGCCGTGCCCATGACTGCGTTGAAATACCTCCAGGCCTATCCCGCGCAATTGCAGGATCAGGTGCGCCAACTGATCGCCGAACAGCGTCTGGGTGACTACCTGAGCCAACGCTATCCGGGGCGTCACGATGTGCAGAGCGACAAGGCGCTGTACAGCTACGCGCTGGACCTGAAGCAGGAATACCTGCGCAACGCGCCGGCCATCGACAAGGTGCTGTTCGACAACCGCCTCGACCTGACGCACCGCGCGCTGGGCCTGCACACCACGGTCTCAAGGGTGCAGGGCGGCAAGCTCAAGGCCAAGAAAGAGATTCGCATCGCCTCGTTGTTCAAGGAGGCGGCCCCCGAGTTCCTGAAGATGATCGTCGTGCATGAACTGGCGCACTTCAAGGAGTCGGATCACAACAAGGCCTTCTATAAATTGTGCGAACACATGCTGCCGGGGTATCACCAGATCGAGTTCGATCTGCGGGTATACCTGACGTGGCGCGATTTGTAGGAGCTGCCGAAGGCTGCGATCTTTTGATCTTTTAATTAACGGAGCCCATGCATGGACGTCAGCAAGACCAAAAGCAGTTTTTACCGGCGCCTGTACGTGGCCTACCTGATCGACAGCGGCCTGGCCCCAAGCGTCCCGGCGCTGACCGAAGTGACCGGCATGCCCCGGCGCACGGCGCAGGACACGATCGCCGCGCTGGCGGATCTGGACATCGTCTGTGAATTCGAGCAGGAAGAGGGCGCGCGCAACCATGCCGGGCGCTATCGGATTCGCGAGTGGGGGGCGATTGATCGCGGGTGGATCGAGCGTAATCTGCGGCAGATCAAGGCTGTGCTGGAGTATCCCTGAGTTTTGCAGTGTTTGAGCTGACGCCTTCGCGGGCAAGCCCGCTCCCACAGTCGATCGAGTTCCTTCAGATGGAATGCAATCAAATGTGGGAGCGGGCTTGCTCGCGAAGGGGCCCTCAAGGACGACGCATGCCTATGTGCGGAATGTCATCCTCCAGATACTCCTCACCCGCCACCACAAACCCGTACCTGCCGTAATACCCCTGCAAATGCGCCTGCGCCGATAGATAGATCGGCACATGCGGCCAATGCTTCCCGGCCTGTTTCAGCGCGTGTTCCATCATCACATGCCCCAGCCCTTTGCCGCGGCCCTGCGGCGCGATGATCACGCGGCCAATCACCACGTCACCGCTCTGGGACTCGGGATCAAGCAGGCGCAGATAGGCCATCAACTGATCACCTTCCCAACCCATGAGGTGATGGGTGTCGCCGCCCAGATCATGGCCGTCGAGGTCCGGGTAGGCGCATTTCTGTTCGACCACGAACACTTCCGAGCGTAGCTTCAGCAGTGCGTACAACTCTTCTTTGCCCAGATCACTGTGATGCTTGCAGATCCACTCGATTGTCATCTTCCGACTCCTTGAACACCGTCGCCCGATAGTAAGGTCACAGGCTCTGGATGTCTGTATGGCGGAACAGTCTGTGACAAAGGTCAAAATGCCATCATTCCTTTCTCGCGGTGGCGGCTGCTTTGTGTAATCTGCTGGAAAGCGCTGTGCACTGGCTTCAATGAGCTACTGTTAGGGCCTGGGTTTCGCCGGTAAGGGGCCTTGGGGTTTTGACTGAAAACACGCTGGGCAGCCCGCCCGCTAAGGATTTTCAAGCATGCCGCGACTGCATCGAGCCTTTGCTTTGATCGGATTGCTCTTGCTGGCCCAAACCGCCTCAGCGGAGAAGTTGCGACTGGTGTTTGATATCTGGCCGCCCTTTACCGACGACACGCTGGTCAACGGTGGTCTGGCCACCGACATCGTCAGCACCGCGCTGGCGCGGGCCGGTTATGCCAGCGACTACGAGCAGGTGCCGTGGGCGCGGGCACTGCTGGGGGTGGGCGAAGGACGATACGACGTGCTGGTCAACGCCTGGTACAACGACGAACGGACCAAAATCGGCCAGTTCTCTGGCGAATACCTGCTCAACCGCATCCGCTTTCTCAAGCGCAAGGACACGCCGCTGGAGTACGGCAGCCTGGAACAACTGCACACCTACCCGGTGGCGGTGGTGCGCGGTTATGCCTACTCGCAGGCCTTCGATGCCGATACCGCACTGGAGAAAGTCCCTGTGCATAACTTCGCCATGGCCGTGCGCATGCTGGCGGCGGATCGGGTCAAGCTGACCCTGGAGGATGAGTACGTCGCGCGCTATTACCTGGCCCGCGAATCAGCCAAAGTGCGCAACGCCGTGGAGTTTCTGCCCAAGCCGCTGAGCGAGAACAGCCTGCATATTCTGGTAAGCCTGAAGAATCCGCAGCATGAGCAGATTGTGGCCGGGTTTGACAAGGCGATTGCGGCGATGAAGGCAGATGGCAGTTATGACAAGTTGCTGCGCCAGCATGGGATGTGAGAGCTGATCCAGAATTTGTTAAGTGGCTGATGGCCCTATCGCGAGCAGGCTCACTCCTACAGTTTGAAATGCGTTCCCTTGTAGGAGTGAGCCTGCTCGCGATGGCGTCTGATCAGCCGCCGCTGACCTCACTGGTGTCTTTGATCAAATGCGCCGCCAACGTCCGCAACGGCCCCAGCTGCCGGCAGATCAACGCCAGTTGCGTCTGCACCAGTCGCTGTCCTTCATCGATCTCGTCCGGCATCTGCTCCAGCTCATTGGCCAGCGCTTCTTCTTCGTCACTCTGAATCGCCACCGGTTGCTTGTTCGCCAGGCCCTGGGCAATGTCGTCGATGCTCGCGGCCAGTTTCACTCCGGCGCCGTCGATCAGTTGTTCACGCACGTCTGCCGGTAGCTGCGTTTCGCGATGCGCGCCCAACCCGGAGAGGTAGCTGAGCAGGGTGTGCGACAGCACCAGAAAACGGAAACCGACGTCCGCTTCCTTACGGAAATGCCCCGGCTCCATGAGCATGTTCGCCAGCGTTGTCGACAGCGCCGCATCGGCGTTATGCGCGTTGCGGCGGGCCAGGCGATAGGCGAGGTCGTCGCTCTTGCCGGCAGCGTATTGCTGCATGATCTGGCGCAGGTAGATGCTGTTGCAGGTCAGGGTGTTGGCCAGCACCTTGTTCAGGCGTCGGCCCTGCCAGTCCGGCAGGAACAGGAACACCGTCAGGCCGGCGATCAGACTGCCGAGCAGGGTATCGAACAGGCGCGGCAGGAACAGCCCGTAGCCATCGCCGATCTGGTTGAAGCAGAACAGCACCATGATGGTGATGGCGGCGGTCGCCAGGGTGTAGCGCGTGGTGCGGTTGGTAAAGAACACCACCCCGGCGGCGATCGCGAAGCACGACTGCACCAGCGGGCTGGGGAACAGATCGAACAGCGCCCACGCCACGGTCAGGCCGATGGCGGTGCCGAGAATCCGCTGACCGAGCTTGCGCCGGGTCGCGCCGTAGTTCGGCTGGCAGACGAACAGCGTGGTGAGGATGATCCAGTAACCCTGCGACGGGTGAATCAGATGCACCATGCCGTAGCCGATACTCAGTGCCAGCGGCAAGCGCAGGGCATGGCGGAACAGCAACGAGGTCGGCGTCAGCTGGGTGCGCAAGCGAATCCACACGTCCTTGAGGTTGCGCGGTGAGCGGTCGAGCAGGCTGCTGTCGGTGGCGTCCGCCAAGGCATCCGGGTTGCTCGCGTCGCTGAGCAAACGGTCGAGGGTGCCGAGGTTGGCGGCCAGGGCACGCAGCGAGCGCAGGAGGCCGCGCCACGCCGGATTGCTCTGGATGCGCAGGTGTTCAAGGGAGGCATCGAGGTCAGTCAGTGCTTCGGCAAAACTGGCGTCGTAGACGAACGGCTGGCGCATCTGGATCGATTCGGCCAGCGCGCGGCAGGCCTTGCCCTGCTGGCGCAACAAACGCTGGCAGCGGAACAGCACGTCGCTGTGGAAGAACGCATCGGCCAGCGCGTTGTACGGATAGTGCGAAGAGCTGGCGCGTTCGTGGATGTCCTGGGCGAGGAAATACAGCTTCAGATAGCGGCTGACTTTCGACCCCGGGCGACCGTTGCCGACCCGGTGCAGAATGATTTCCTTGGCACTGTTCAGCGCGGCGACCACGCGACCGTTTTGCTGCGCCAGTTCCAGCCGTCGGCCTTCGACGTCCAGTTGGCGGATCGGCTCGAACAGCGAGGCTTTCAGCTTCAGGTAGAAACCCAGTTCACGGAACAGCCGCGCCAGACTCTGCTGCACCGGCTGGTTGGAAAACATCGCCTGCCACAGCACCGAGAGCAGGCCGTACCACGCGGCACCGGCCACCAGCAGCATCGGTTCGTGCCAGAAATCGGTGACCGCGCCGCCGCGCTGATCCACGCCGATCATGGTGTAGACCGACAGAATCAAGGTCGCCGAGGCAATCGCGCCATAACGCTCGCCGAGTGCGCCGAGCATGGTCAGGCCGAAGCTGGCCAAGGCCAGGGCGATGGCGAACACGATGGGGTAGGGGAAGAGCAGTTCCACCGACAGCGCGGCGATACTGAAACACACCAGTGTCACTGCCAGTGCGTTGAGACGGCCCTGCCAACTGTCGTCGGTCTCGGCCAGGGCGCTGGCGATGATCCCGAGGAACAATGGGATCAGCAGGCCCATTTCATCCTGATACCAACACAGCGCCATGCTGCCGGTCAGGGCGATGAACACCCGCACGCTGTAGCTGAATTTATCCAGCGCCCACAGGCGCCGCAAAGACTGACGAAACGAGGTCGAGGACATGAAGTGCGAAGGCCTTCCGAGGCGATGCCGCTAAATTGAGCCAGTAATGACGCCGACGCAATGGCGCCGATCACATCTGACAGCAAAAAGTGTTCCTTACTGCATCACGCATAACAACTGTGGGAGGGGGCTTGCTCCCGAAAGCGGTGTGTCATTCAACATGTATGTCGACTGATCCAGCGCATTCGCGAGCAAGCCCGCTCCCACAGTTTTTGATTTGTGTTGGATCAGACGTACTGCGCGGCCGCGTAACCCGAGGCCCAGGCCCACTGGAAGTTGAAACCGCCCAGATGCCCGGTGACGTCGAGCACTTCGCCGACAAAATACAGCCCCGGGCTTTTCAGCGACTCCATGGTCTTGGACGACACTTCGCGGGTATCGACGCCACCCAGCGTGACCTCGGCGGTGCGATAGCCTTCGGTGCCGGCCGGGACGACTTTCCAGCTGCCGAGCTTGTCGGCGATCTGCGCCAGTTCGGCGTGGGTGTATTGCTTCATCGGTTTGGAAACGAACCAGTTGTCCGCCAGCAGGTTGGCCATCTTCTTGGTGAAGATCTCGCCGAGCAGGGTTTTCAGTTCACTGTTCGGGCGTTCGGCCACTTGCTGTTGCAGCCATGCCGCGGTGTCGTGATCCGGCAGCAGGTTGATCTCCACGGTGTCGCCCGGCTCCCAGAACGACGAGATCTGCAGAATCGCCGGGCCGCTGAGGCCACGGTGAGTGAACAGAATATTCTCGCGAAAGCTCTGGTCGTTGCAGCTGACCAGACAATCCACCGAGGTCCCGGACAGCTCGGTGCACAATTCCTTGAGCTGATCGGTGATGGTGAATGGCACGAGTCCGGCGCGAGTCGGCAGCAGTTCATGGCCAAACTGCTTGGCGACCTGATAACCGAAACCGGTGGCGCCCAGCGTCGGGATCGACAGGCCGCCAGTGGCGATCACCAGCGACTGGCACTGGAGCTGGCCGAGGGTGGTGTCGAGCAGGTAACCGCTTTCGACTTTCTCGATGGTCTGGATCGAGGTGTCCAGGTGCAGCTCGACGCCGACCTGATCGCACTCGTCGAGCAGCATGCCGAGGATGTCGCTGGATTTGTTATCGCAGAACAGCTGACCGAGTTTCTTCTCGTGATACGGCACGCCGTGCTTGGCGACCATGCCGATGAAATCCCACTGGGTGTAGCGCGCCAGTGCCGATTTGCAGAAATGCGGGTTACCCGAGAGGAAATTGCCCGGTTCGGTGTACATGTTGGTGAAATTGCAGCGGCCACCACCGGACATCAGGATTTTCTTGCCGGCCTTGTTCGCATGATCGAGCAGCAACACCTGACGCCCACGCCCGGCGGCGGTCAGTGCACACATCAACCCTGCGGCGCCAGCGCCAATGATCACGACTTCGGTAGAGCGCAAAACGGTGTCCTCACGTTGTTCACCACAAAACTAACTGTGGGAGCGAGCTTGCTCGCGAAAGCGGTGTGTCATTCAACATATGTGTCGACTGACAGATTGCATTCGCGAGCAAGCTCGCTCCCACAGGGATCTACTTTGGATGGTAGACCGTTTACAAAACCCGCACGCGCAGCGAACGGCCCTTGATCTTGCCGTTGTTCAAGCGCTGTAGCGCCTGCATGACCACGGTGCGTTCAACGGCGACATACGACTGGAAGTCGAAGATCGCGATCTTGCCGACCTGGGCGCCGGGGATGCCGGCGTCGCCAGTCAGTGCGCCGAGGATGTCGCCCGGACGCACCTTGTCTTTACGCCCGCCGGCGATGCACAGGGTGCTCATCGGTGGCTGCAGCGGGGCGCCGCCCTGGGACTTGAGGTTATCGACCTGATCCCAGTTCAGCGGAGCTTTCTGCAGCTGTTCGATGGCTTGCGCGCGATGCGCTTCGGACGGCGCAACGAGGCTGACCGCAATGCCTTTCTCGCCGGCACGACCGGTACGGCCAACGCGGTGAATGTGGATTTCCGAGTCGCGGGCCAGTTCGACGTTGATCACCATGTCCAACGCGTCGATGTCCAGACCACGAGCGGCGACGTCGGTGGCGACCAGGACCGACGTACTGCGGTTGGCGAACATCGCCAGCACCTGATCGCGATCACGCTGTTCCAGATCGCCGTGCAGGCCGACGGCGGAAATGCCTTTGGAGGTCAGGTGGTCAACGGTTTCCTGCACCTGCTGCTTGGTGAAGCAGAACGCCACGCAGGAAGCCGGGCGGAAGTGGTGCAGGACTTTGGTCACTGCGCTCATGCGCTCTTCCGGGGAAATCTCGTAGAAACGCTGCTCGATCTGCGTGTCGTCGTGGAACGCCTCGGCTTTCACCGTCTGCGGATCGCGCATGAATTTCGACGCCAGTTGCTTGATGCCCACCGGGTACGTGGCGGAGAACAGCAGGGTCTGACGGCGTGCCGGGGTCTTTTCGATGATGTCTTCGATGGCGTCGTAAAAGCCCATGTCGAGCATGCGGTCGGCTTCGTCGAGGATCAGCGTGTTCAGACCGTCGAGCACCAGCGAACCCTTGCGCAGGTGTTGCTGGATACGCCCCGGGGTGCCGACGATGATGTGCGCGCCGTGCTCCAGCGAAGCGATCTGCGGGCCGAACGACACGCCGCCGCACAGGGTCAGGACCTTGATGTTGTCTTCGGCACGGGCCAGACGCCGGACTTCCTTGGCGACCTGGTCGGCCAGCTCACGGGTCGGGCAGATCACCAGTGCCTGGCAACCGAAGTAGCGCGGGTTGATCGGGTTGAGCAGGCCGATGCCGAACGCGGCGGTCTTGCCGCTGCCGGTCTTGGCCTGGGCGATCAGGTCCATCCCCTTGAGGATCACCGGCAAGCTCTGCGCCTGGATCGGCGTCATCTGGGCATAACCGAGGGATTCGAGGTTAGCCAGCATGGCGGCGGACAGCGGCAGAGTATTAAAAGCGGTGGCGATGGTGGTCACGGGACTGGCCTGCAAAACAAAATGTCGCGCAGTGTAGCAGCCCCGTGCCACTTTCCTCGAAAGTTCTGGACGAACAGTGCCTGAAACCCGAGGCAAGGTGATTTATCTGTGGTGAGTGAATTTATCTGTATTGAGGGATTTATCTGTGGTGAGGGGATTTATCCCCGATGGGGTGCGCAGCACCCCTGGATAAGTTGAATGCGATCAACCTGAAGTAATGAGGGCTTAGATTCTGGGGCTGTTGCGCAACCCATCGGGGATAAATCCCCTCACCACAAAAGCATTCACAAAACATGACACTGTCTAGTGTTCGATGTGCTCATCCGGATGTTCATCCGGGCGTTTGACCCGGCGACCGTCCTCTTTCGACAGTTGCGAGAAGATTGTCGCTGCCAGCATCGCCATGATTCCGACCGTGACAAACGTCAGCTGGAACGCACCCAGCACGGTTTCGACGCCGTCGTTGCCGATCTCCGCCGTAAACCCGCCGAGCAACGCACCGGCACAGGCCACGCCCAGACTCAGCGACAATTGCGCCACCACCGACAGCAAGCTGTTGCCGCTGCTGGCGCTGGCGTCGTCGAGGTCGATCAGGGTGACGGTGTTCATCGCGGTGAATTGCAGCGAGTTGATCGCGCCGAGAACCGCCAGCAGGCACAACAGCAGCCAGTACGGCGTCTGCTCGCTGACCAGGCCCATGCTCGCCAGCATGATCCCCAGCGCCAGAGTGTTGCCGGTGAGCACAATGCGATAGCCGAGGCGTTCGATCAGCGGCCGCGCCATCCACTTGGCAAACATCGCCGCTGCAGCCAGCGGCAGCATGCTCATCCCGGCTTGCGATGGCGAATAACCCAGCGCCACCTGCAGCAGCAACGGCACCAGAAACGGCAGGGCGCCGCTGCCCAGACGGGCGAACAGGTTGCCGATGATCCCCACCGCGAAAGTCCGCGTCTTAAACAGTGAAGGGGCGAACAGCGGATTTTCGACGCGCCCGGCGCGCAGCCAGTACGCCGCCAGACAGGCCAGACCGCCGAACAGCAGCAACATCACCCGCAGATGCGGCAAGTGCAATTCGCCCAGACCTTCCATGGCGATGGTGATCAGGATCATCGCCGCGCCAAACAGCAGGAAACCGAGGCTATCGAAGCGCGTGCGTTCAGTACCGCGCAGGTCGGGGATGAATTTCCACACCGCGTAGCAGCCGAGAACACCGACCGGCAGGTTGATCAGGAAAATCCAGTGCCACGTCAGGTATTGCACCATCCAGCCGCCCATGGTCGGGCCGATCAGCGGGCCGAGCAGGCCGGGAATGGTGATGAAACCCATGATCCGCACCAGCTCCGAACGCGGGTAGGCGCGCAGCACCACCAGCCGTCCGACCGGCAACATCAATGCGCCGCCCAGACCCTGGATCACCCGCGCGCCGACCAGCATGCTCAGGCTGCTCGATAACGCGCAGAGCAGCGAGCCGAAACTGAACAGCAGGATCGCGCCGAAGAAGATCTTCTTGGTGCCGAAGCGATCGGCGATCCAGCCGGAGGCCGGAATCAGCAAGGCCACGGTGAGCATGTAGGCGATGACCACACCTTGCATGCGCAACGGGTCTTCGGCCAGATCCCGGGCCATGGCCGGCAGGGCGGTGTTGAGGATGGTCCCGTCGAGGGACTGCATGAAGAAAGCAATGGCGACGACCCACGGCAACCAGCGGGCGGTGATGGCGTCGAGAGGCGGGCGAGTGGGCATGGAACCTCTTGTGGGTGGTTAATCCAAATGGCTTGTTGTGCATGAAACTCTGTGGTGAGGGGATTTATCCCCGATGGACTGCGCAGCAGTCCCCTGCATTTGATTTTAAAAGCGGGGCCGCTACGCGACCCATCGGGGATAAATCCCCTCGCCACAGGGTTCACTCCAGTACTTGATCCCAAGGTGTGCTGGAGGTTTGCGTTTACAGGGTCAAGGTCAGTCGGCTCACCAGCGCCCCCGGCAACAACGCCGACGAGGTATTGCGCTGGCTATACGTGCTCGCCGACAGCAGCAACTCACGCTCGGCGGTCAATGCTTCCAGCTGCGAACCCAGCAGACTGTAGGCGCTGTCGTCGAAGCGCATGGTGCTGACCGGCGCCTGAATCTCGCCGTTCTCGACCCAGAAAGTTGCGAAGCGGGTCATGCCGGTCAGGCGCGCCGCCGGTTGATCCGAGTAGTTCAGGTACCACAGATTGCTGATGTACAGCCCGGTGCCCAACTGCTTGAGGATCTCTGCCTGTGACAGATCACCGGCGGCCATGTTCAGCGCACTTGGCATTTCACCGCCGCTGGCGCCGTTGGCGGTCAGGCCGTACTCGGCGGCACTGCGCGAACCGACCAGTTGATCGCCGGCCTTGCCTTCGACAATCAGCCGCAGATCGCTGCGCGGATAACCCTCGCCGGAGAATGCCGGGCTCAACGAACCGCTGACTTGCTCATCCAGCGAGACCAGCGGACTGAACGTCTGATCGCCGACATACAGCTTCTGCAGCGGGCTGCTTTTGCTGGCAATCGACTGCGCCGAGAAACCGCCCCAACTGAGCATGCCCATGATTTCTTCCAGCGCGGCCGGCGCCAGGTAGGCGCGGTATTGCCCCGGTGCGAGGGTGCGTAACGGTCGACCGAGGAACGCCAGTTGCTCGCGGGCCTGCTGGAAGCGGCGGGTGAAGCCTTCGCTGCTCCACTCGTGCCCGGCGTAGCTGGCTTTCACCGCTTCGCCATTGTCGTGGAACAGGCTGAAGTCGAAGTTGAAGCTGTTGGCCTGATGCCAGCCAAACGCCCCGGAGGAGCTGGCGAAACCACGGCTGATCGGGCCGGCAGCATAGAAGCCGACCAGATCCAGACCTTCAGCAGCGGTGCAGATTTCCTCGACCACCTGCTCGGTGTCCGGCAGCGGATGTTCCTGCACGTTGTTGCTCTGCCAGCCGTTGTGGTTGAGCAGCAGGTACGGATCCTGTGGCAGCAGCGGCAGGGTTTCGCGCAGTTGTTGCAGGCCTTCGGCGAGGCGTTGCAGATCGGCTTCCTGATCACCGGAAAGGGTGATGTGCAGATCGGCGTGACGGCCGTCGTTGATCAGCTTCAGCCCGACGTCGGCTTGCTGCACCTGACCGGCCTGACGCACCTTGGCGTGATTGAAACGCACGAACGCCGAGGACTCGGCGGCGTAGCTGAGGGTGAATTGTTCCGGCTCGCGCACACTGTCGCGCAGCCAATTGACCATGACCTTGAAGGCGTCGGACTGACTCTTCGAAATGCTCATCAGGCGTCTCCCCCAAACACATCAACGTTGCTGAATACGCAGGCCGGTGAAGCGTGGCCGACGCGGATCACCTGGTTCGGCTCGCCCTTGCCGCAGTTTGGCGTGCCCAGCACCATTCGGGTGCCGGCATTGCCGACCGCGCGCAGACTCTTCCAGAAGTGCGCGGAAATGCCTCGGTAATTCGGGTTTTTCACCACCCCCTTGAGTTCGCCGTTCTCGATCAACTGACCCCACTCGCAACCGAACTGGAATTTGTTTCGCGCATCGTCAATCGACCATGAACGGTTGGTGCTCATCAGAATGCCGTGCTCGATACCGCTGATCAGTTGCGTCAGCGACTGATCGCCCGGCTCGATGTTGAGGTTGGCCATGCGGTCGATCGGCGGCCGGTTCCAGCCGCAGGCGCGGCTGTTGGCAACCCCGTCGAGACCGGCGCGGAACTGCGACAGCGCGCCGCCCAATGGCCGCAACAGCAAGCCTTCGCGAATCAGGAATTGTTTGCTGGCCTTGGTCCCGTCGTCATCGTGGCCGTAGCTGGCCAGCTCTTCGGGAATGTCCGGATCGAAGGTCACGTTGAGCAGCTTCGAGCCGTATTGCAGGCTGCCGAAGTCACTGGTTTTGACGAAACTGGTGCCGGCGTAGTTGCGCTCGTCACCGAGGATGCGGTCGAGCTCCAGCGGGTGACCGATGGACTCGTGAATCTGCAGCATCATCTGGTCCGGCATCAGCAACAGATCGCGCGGGCCTTGCGGGGTGTTCGGCGCGAGCAGCAGTTGCAGGGCCTGATCGGCCACCTTCGGGCCGGCGCCGACCAGGCCGCAACGGCTGATCACGTCGGCGCCACCCTGTTGGCCGAAGTTCTCGCGGCCGAGGGAACGGGTCTGGCTGTCGTGGCCGTCGTAGGCGGTGACATCCAGGCTCGGATAGACGAAGCGCTGGGCCTGGCGCAATTCGGCACCGGCGCTGCTCAGGTAGATCTGCTCGACGTGGGTGATGCCGATGCTCGCTTCCCAGTTCACCAGGCGCTCATCCTTTGGCACCGAGGCGGATTCCGCGCCGAGCAGCTCGAAGCATTCGCTCAGGGACGGGAAGGGTTGCTCAAGATTGGGCGAAAAGTAATCAGCGCGATCGCTCGACACCGGCTGGTTGCGCAGGTCGAGCAAGGCGTGCGGCTTCAGTCGCCGGGCCTGCTGTTCGGCGCGCTCAAGGGCGGCTTGCAGGCCTTGCTGCGACAGGTCGTTGGTCGCCGCGTAAGCCTCGACGCCGTTGACGCGCACAGTGAGCATCGCGCCTTCGTCGCGGCTCAGGCTTGGCGGCTCGGCGACGTTCTTGCGCACCGACAGGTACTGGCCGGACTCGCGTACATACCGCAGGGAAAAAAACTCGGCGCCCGTGCGCAAGGCAGCGAAGCGCTGCTTGAGCTGGGGGTGGAAATCGAACATTCGGGAACCTCCTTGTTATGGAGTTGCGGGGTGAAGCGATTCGGCGGGGAGGGGGGAAACGATTGCGCGAGGTCTAGAGTAGGCCTGCGTGGGGGTAGGATCAAGTGAAGAGGGGGTGTAGGAGGATTTACTGTGCAGCAGGGGAATTTGTGCTGAATGTGAGGGCCCTTCGCGAGCAAGCTCACTCCTACAAGTTAATCTCCAGTGTTCACATAATGCGTGTTCACTGGAGATCCTTGTAGGAGTGAGCCTGCTCGCGATTAGCCGTGACGCGGTGTAATGGAATTACTGAGCAACAGGCGTGATATCACGCATCGGCTTGCCCTTCACTGGCGCACCGCCAGCAACGTAGTAGGCAGCATTGCTACGCGGCAGAGGCTTGCGGCCACGGATCTTGTCGGCGATTTTCTCGGCGATCATGATCGTCGGCGCGTTCAGGTTACCGGTGGTGATGATCGGCATGATCGAAGCGTCGACCACACGCAGGCTCTGCATACCGTGCACGCGACCTTCGCCATCCACTACGGCCATCTCGTCGGTGCCCATCTTGCACGAGCAGGACGGGTGGAACGCGGTTTCGGCGTGCTCGCGGATGAACTTGTCCAGCTGCTCATCGGTTTGCACGTCGATGCCCGGGCTGATTTCGCGGCCACGGAAAGCGTCCAGCGCAGGCTGTTGCATGATTTCGCGGGTCAGGCGGATGCCGTCACGGAACTCCTGCCAGTCCTGCTCGGTGGCCATGTAGTTGAACAGGATGCTCGGGTGCTGACGCGGATCCTTGGACTTCAACTGGATGCGACCACGGCTCGGCGAACGCATGGAACCCATGTGTGCCTGGAAGCCGTGCTCTTTCACACCGTTGCTGCCGTTGTAGTTAATCGCTACCGGCAGGAAGTGGTACTGGATGTTCGGCCACTCGAATTCCGGACGCGAACGGATGAAACCGCCAGCTTCGAACTGGTTGCTGGCGCCGATGCCGGTGCCGTTGAACAGCCACTCGGCACCGATGGCCGGCTGGTTGTACCAGAGCAGCGACGGGTACAGGGAGACCGGTTGGGTGCAAGCGTATTGCAGGTACAACTCAAGGTGATCCTGCAGGTTTTCACCGACGCCCGGCAGGTCATGCACCACCGGGATGTCGAGGCTTTCCAGCAGTTTTGCCGGGCCGACACCGGAGCGCTGCAGAATCTGCGGCGAAGCGATGGCGCCGGAGCACAGCAGGACTTCCTTGCGCGCTTTGGCTTCAACACGCTCTTCTGCCGAACCGACCAGGTACCGCACGCCGACCGCACGCTTGCCTTCGAACAGAATCTTGTCGGTCAGGGCGTGGGTGACGATGGTCAGGGTCGAGCGCTTTTTGGCGACGTCGAGGTAGCCACGGGCGGTGGAAGCACGACGGCCGTTCGGCGTCACGGTGCGGTCCATCGGGCCGAAGCCTTCCTGCTGGTAGCCGTTCAAGTCTTCGGTGCGCGGGTAACCGGCCTGCACGCCGGCTTCAACCATGGCGTGGAACAGCGGGTTGTTGCCCGCCTTCGGCGTGGTCACGCTGACCGGGCCGTCGCCACCGTGGTAGTCGTTCGGGCCGATATCGCGGGTTTCCGCTTTACGGAAGTACGGCAGGCAGTCGAGGTACGACCAGTCTTCCAGACCTGGCAGCTTCGCCCAGCCGTCGTAGTCCATCGCGTTGCCACGGATGTAGCACATGCCGTTGATCAGCGAGGAGCCGCCAAGGCCTTTGCCGCGACCGCACTCCATCCGGCGGCCGTCCATGTGTGGCTCCGGATCGGTTTCGTACGCCCAGTTGTAGCGACGACCCTGCAGCGGGAATGCAAGCGCGGCCGGCATTTGCGTGCGGAAGTCGAAGCGGTAGTCCGGGCCGCCTGCTTCGAGCAGCAGCACGGTGACGCCTTCGTCTTCAGTCAGACGGGTCGCCAGGGTGTTACCGGCCGAGCCGGCACCGATGATGATGTAATCGAATTCTTGGGACATTGAATGCACCCTCTTTAGATGTGGTCAGGTCAAGATCGCCGGAACACTGCAAAACCTGTGCTGAGGAGAAAATCCCCTGTGGAGAGGGGATTTATCCCCGACCGGCTGCGCAGCAGTCCTGAAATCAGCGATTGAGATCTATCTGGAGAACAGCAGTGTCTGGAGGGGGGCTGCTTCGCAGCCCATCGGGGATAAATCCCCTCGCCACAATCAGAACACCGAGACGTAATCGCCCAGCTCGACCTGTACCGATTTGATGCGTGTGTAGTTGGTCAGCGAGCTGATGCCGTTTTCACGGCCCACGCCCGACTGCTTGTAACCGCCAACCGGCATCTTCGCGTCGGACTCGCCCCAGGCGTTGATCCAGCAGATACCGGCTTCCAGTTGATGAATCACGCGGTGCGCGCGGTTCAGGTCTTTGGTGACGATACCGGCGGCCAGGCCGAAGTCGGTGTCATTGGCGCGGCGGATCACTTCTTCTTCGGTCTCGTAGGAGAGGATCGCCATCACCGGGCCAAAGATTTCTTCACGAACGATGGTCATTTCGTCGGTGCAGTCGGTGAACACGGTCGGCGCGACGAAGGCGCCTTTGGCGAATTCACCGTCGGTCAGACGTTCGCCGCCGCACAGCACGCGGGCACCTTCTTCTTTACCCTTGGCGATGTAACCGAGCACGCTTTCCATGTGGGCGAAGCTGACCAGTGGGCCGAAGTTGGTGTTTTCGTCTTCCGGGTTGCCGATGCGGATGCGCGCTACGCGCTCGACGATCTTGGCTTCGAAAGCGGCTTTCAGGTGGCTCGGTACGAATACGCGAGTACCGTTGGTGCAGACCTGACCGGAGCTGTAGAAGTTGGCCATCATCGCGGTGTCGGCGGCGCGATCCAGGTCGGCGTCGTCGCAGATGATCAGCGGCGACTTGCCGCCCAGTTCCATGGTCACGTCTTTCAGCGACGAAGCCGAAGCGCTGGCCATGACTTTCTTGCCGGTGTCGGTGCCGCCGGTGAAGGAGACTTTCTCGATGCGCGGGTGCTCGGTCAGCCAGGTGCCGACTTCACGGCCGCTGCCGGTCAGCACGTTGAACACGCCGTTTGGCAGGCCGGCTTCGGTGTAGATTTCGGCCAGTTTCAGGGTGGTCAGCGAGGTGACTTCGCTTGGCTTGAAGATCATCGCGTTACCAGCAGCCAGGGCCGGTGCGGATTTCCACAGCGCGATCTGGATCGGGTAGTTCCACGCGCCGATACCGGCGACCACGCCCAGTGGCTCGCGACGGGTGTAGACGAAGGAAGTGTCGCGCAGCGGAATCTGCTCGCCTTCGATCGCCGGCACCAGGCCTGCGTAGTATTCCAGCACGTCGGCGCCGGTGACGATGTCGACGTATTTGGTTTCGGAGAAGGCTTTACCGGTGTCCAGGGTTTCCAGAGCAGCCAGCTCATCGTTGCGCTCGCGCAGGATGTCGACGGCGCGACGCAGGATGCGCGAACGCTCCATGGCGGTCATCGCGGCCCAGATTTTCTGGCCCTTTTCAGCGCTGACCACAGCACGCTCGACGTCTTCCTTGGTCGCACGTTGCACTTGGGCGAGGACTTCACCGTTCGCCGGGTTGATGGCTTCGAAAGTGGCATCGCTGCCAGCGTCGGAGTACGCGCCATCGATGTAGAGTTTTTGCAGTTCGAAACGGGCCATAGTGTCCTCGCAAGTGCATTAGTGGTTGGCGTTGACCATCGCGGTGGTGCTGCGATGGCGGTTCAGGGGCCGAGCGTTTTCTGTGTGCTCTAACTCACCTGCTTGGCCAATTGGAAATCCATGTATTCGTAAGCGATCTGTTGCGCCTGCGCGGTGTCGAAAGCGTCTCCCGACAGTGCGCCGCGCAACCACAAGCCGTCGATCAACGCTGCCAGTCCACGCGCGGCGCTGCGCGCATCTTCGAGCGGCAACACACGGCGGAACTCGCAGCACAGGTTGGAATACAGACGGTGATCGTTGATCCGCTGCAACCTGTGCAAAGACGGCTGGTGCATGCTGGTGGCCCAGAAGGCCAGCCAGGTTTTCATTGCCGGGCCATTGACCTGGCTGGCGTCGAAGTTGCCTTCGATGATCACCTGCAGATGCGCCCGTGGGCTGCTGTCTGCCAGCGCCTGCCGGCGCGCGGTGACGTTCTCGCTGAGGACGTTCATCAGATACCGCATCGTGGCGGCAATCAGGCCGTTCTTGTCCTGAAAGTAGTGACTGATGATGCCATTCGAGACACCGGCCAAACGGGCGATCAGCGCAATGCTGGCGTCCCCCATACCGACCTGATCGACCGCCTGCAACGTGGCTTCGATCAGTTGTTGGCGGCGGATGGGTTGCATACCGACCTTGGGCATCTTGCACATCTCCTTAGGCCTTCCGAAGGGCGATAAACGCCTATCGGATTGAGGGCCAGTCTATTTTGTTTTGATTGAACGTTCAATCAACAAAGAATAAGATCTGCGACAAATCGTCGCTGCCTACAGATTTTTTCTGCTTGTAAATGGCGATAAAACGACATCCGAAAATGCTTGAAACCTGCGTGGGGCATGGCGCGGTTCGCTGTTCGATGGACGTGTTGAATGGGCAAGACGCTCGGGGCCAGGTTTCGGATGAACGTCCGCACAGCTTTGGCCACGAAAGCGATTCGCGACGCCATTTCGGCAGGTTCGGGCTTTTTTCGGGGTGTCTTTATATCACCCGCCGGTCGGCTGCCAACTAACCGATTGGTCGGGTTCCGTGTTGCCTTGTGTTCTTCTCTCGCACTGCCTGGAGCATTTGTGCCATGAGTTCTGCCTCTCTTATAAAGACCCCGCCCGAGAAGGTGACGGTCAACGGTTGGGTGTTTTACACCTCTACCGCGTTGATTCTGTTGTTGACCGCCATTCTGATCATCGCCCCGCAAGAGGCCGGCAGATTGTTGGGTATCGCTCAGGCCTGGTTGTCGCGCAGCTTCGGCTGGTACTACATGGTGGTGATCGCCGCCTACCTGGTGTTTGTGGTGGGCCTGGCGTTTTCCTCCTACGGCAAACTCAAACTGGGCAGCAAGGACGACACTCCGGATTTCAGTTACGGCGCCTGGGCGGGGATGCTGTTCTCGTCGGGTATCGGTATTTCGCTGCTGTACTTCGGCGCGTCCGAGCCGCTGGACCACTACTTCAATCCGCCGGAAGGCGCAGCGGCCACCAACCTGGCCGCGCGTCAAGCTGTACAGCTGACCTTCCTGCACTGGGGCCTGCACGGCTGGGCGATCTATGCACTGGTCGGTCTGGCCGTGGCGTACTTTGCCTACCGTCATAACCAGCCGCTGGCCTTGCGTTCGGCGCTGTATCCGCTGGTCGGCGAGCGTTGGGTCAAGGGCGCCGCCGGTCATGCAGTGGACGGCTTCGGCATGTTCGTGACCCTGCTGGGTCTGGTGACCAACCTGGGGATCGGCTCGTTGCAGGTGTCCTCGGGTCTGGAAAACCTGTTCGGCATGGAACACAGCAACACCAATCTGCTGATCGTGATCATCGTGATGAGCACCGTGGCGACCATTGCTGCCGTGTCCGGCGTGGAAAATGGCATTCGTCGTCTGTCCAACCTGAACATCGTGCTGTTCAGCGGTCTGCTGATTTTTGTCCTGCTGTTCGGCCCGACCCTGCACCTGCTCAACGGCTTCGTGCAGAACATCGGCGACTACCTCAACGGCGTGGTGCTGAAGACCTTCGACCTGTACGTCTATGAAGGTGACAGCGCCAAGTCCGACCGCTGGCTGGGCCTGTGGACCCTGTTCTACTGGGCGTGGTGGATTTCCTGGGCACCATTCGTCGGCATGTTCATCGCGCGTATTTCCCGTGGTCGTACCGTGCGTGAACTGGTCGCTGGTGTACTGCTGATCCCGTTGGGTTTCACCCTGGCGTGGCTGTCGATCTTCGGTAACTCGGCACTGGATCTGGTGATGAACCAGGGGGCGGTGGAGCTTGGCAAGACGGCGCTGGAACAACCGTCGATGGCGATCTACCAGTTGCTGGAACACTACCCGGCGTCGAAAGTCGTCATCGGTGTGTCGATCTTCGTCGGTTTCGTGCTGTTCCTGACCCCGGCCGACTCCGGCGCGGTGATGATGGCGAATCTGTCCTGCAAGGGCGGCAACGTTGATGAAGATGCGCCGCACTGGCTGCGGATCTTCTGGTCGGTGGTGATCACGCTGGTGACCATCGGTCTGCTGTTCGCCGGTAACTTCGAAGCCATGCAAACCATGGTGGTGCTGGCCGGTCTGCCGTTCTCGGTGGTGCTGGTGTTCTTCATGTTCGGCTTGCACAAGGCGATGCGTCAGGACGTGCAGATCGAACAGGAGCAGGCGCAACTGGCTGAGCGCGGTCGTCGTGGTTTCAGCGAGCGTCTGACGCAGCTGGATCTGCAACCGAGCCAATCGGTGGTGCAGCGCTTCATGGACAAACATGTGACGCCGGCACTGGACGACGCGGCTGCGCAACTGCGTGCACAGGGTCTGGAAGTGCAGACGCTGCTGGGCAAATCCAAACGCTGCATGGGCGTGCGTGTCGAGATGGAAGAGGGCAACCCTTTCGTCTATGAAGTGAGCCTGGACGGCTACCTGGCGACCCCGACCGAATCGGCCCAGTCCGATGAAGCGCGCCAGCGTTACTACCGCGCTGAGGTGTATCTGCACAACGGCAGCCAGGACTACGACCTGATGGGCTTCACGCAGGATCAGATCACACGCGATGTGCTCGATCAGTTTGAAAGCCATCGGCAGCTCCTTGGCCGGGTGTATAGCTAAGTTGTAGGTGGTGCGGTGTTTCTGTCTGAAGCACCGTGCCGCATTCTTCGCGAGCAAGTCCGCTCCCACATTGGAATGCATTTCAAATGTGGGAGCGGGCTTGCTCGCGAAGGGGCCATCAGCTCCAACGCTGAACGCCCTGTATTCCGATAAACAAAAACGCCGCGATCCTCTCGCGGCGTTTTTGTGTCTGCGGGGTTCTTACCCCAGGTTCTTGCCCAGCAACGCGTGATACAGCTCGCTGTCGCCAAGAATCCCCACCACATGGTTGTTGTCGTGCAGCACCAGTTTGTTGCCGGTCTGGTAGCGAATCTGCAGCGCGTCGCGCATGCCGATGTTCGAGTCCACCAGGGTCGGCTTGCGCTCCAGGGCTTCCACCGCTTGCCCCGGTGCCCAGTTCTGCAGGTTCAGCACCGAACCGTTCTGCCGCGCGCCCTTGATGGTGTTGCCTTCGGCCAGGTCCAGCCACGAATCGCCACCCGGGTCGAGGCACACCGAACCGTTGATGCGTTTGCAGTTGTCCAGCGTGCGCATCAGGCTGCGGCCACACAGGACGTTGAGCGGGTTGGTGTGGGCCACGAAGGTTCGTACATAGTCGTCCGCGGGGTTGAGCACGATCTCTTCCGGCACGCTGTACTGGATGATCCGGCCGTCCTTCATGATCGCGATGCGGCTGCCCAGTTTCAGCGCTTCGTCGAGGTCGTGACTGACAAACACGATGGTCTTGCTCAGCTTGCGTTGCAGTTCCAGCAGTTCATCCTGCAGGCCCTGACGGATCAGCGGGTCGAGGGCCGAGAACGGTTCGTCCATCAGCAGAATGTCGGCGTCCATCGCCAGCGCCCGGGCCAGGCCCACACGCTGTTGCATGCCGCCGGAGAGTTCATCGGGCTTCTTGTTGCGCCATTGGGTCAGACCGACCAGTTCGAGCTTGTCGTCGACCAGCTTGCGCCGTTCCTTTTCCGGGCGACCCTGCATTTCCAGACCGAAACTGATGTTCTCGCGCACCGTCAGCCACGGCATCAGGGCGAACTTCTGGAACACCATGGCGATGCGTTTGGTGCGCATCATTTTCAGTTCGGCCGGGGTGCAGGAAGCAATATCGATCTGCTTGCCTTCGTGCTCGACGAACAGCTTGCCGCGACTCACGGTGTTGAGACCGTTGATGCAGCGCAGCAGGCTCGACTTGCCGGAGCCGGACAGGCCCATCAGTACGCAAATCTCGCCCTTGTTGATGTCCAGGCTGGCCTTTTCCACGCCGACGATCTGCCCGGTCTTTTTCAGGATCTCGCTGCGGGTCAAGCCTTGATCGAGAAGTTTCAGTGCTTCGCGCGGATCCTTGGTGAAGATCACGTCAACGTTATCGAAGCGAATTATGCTCATGCGTCACCCCCTACTTTGGCGTCGGGTTGTTTGCAGATACGGTCGAGCATGATCGCCAGCAGTACGATCGCCAGGCCCGCTTCGAAGCCCAGGGCGATATCAGCAGTGTTCAGTGCGTTGACCACCGGTTTGCCGAGTCCGTCGGCGCCTACCAGTGCCGCGATCACCACCATCGACAGCGACAGCATGATGCACTGGGTGATGCCGGCAGCGATGCTCGGCATGGCGTGAGGCAGTTCGATCCGTGAGAGCAATTGGCGACGCGAGCAGCCGAAGGCCTTGCCGGCGTCCATCAGTTCTTGCGGGACATCGCGGATGCCCAGGTAGGTCAGGCGGATCGGCGCAGCGATGGCGAACACCACCGTGGAGATCAGGCCCGGCACCACACCCAGCCCGAAGAGGGTCAGGGTAGGAATGAGGTAAACGAAGGTCGGTACGGTCTGCATCAGATCGAGTACCGGACGCATTAAAGTGTAGAACATCGGCTTGTGCGCAGCGACGATGCCCAACGGCACGCCAATGACCACGCAGACCAGGGTCGCGAACATGACCTGGGCGAGGGTTTCCATGGTTTCCTGCCAGTACCCCAGGTTGAGGATCAACAGGAACGAGGCAATCACAAAAACAGTCAGCCCCCATTTGCGCTGGATGAAATGCGCGAGCAGAGCGATGAGGCCGATCAAGACAAAGGGATTGAACCAGGTCAGCGCAAACGTCACGCCGTGGATCATCGTTTCCAGTGTCACGGCGATTGCGTCGAAGGTGCTGGCGCCGTGTTGCGTCAACCATTCAACGAAGCCCGCGATGTACTGGCCTAAAGGGATTTTCTGATCAATCAGCATGGTAGTGAACGTCCGCATGCAAGGAATAAACAGCCCGGGCGAGCGAACTCGCCCGGCGTAAGGCAATTACTGTGCGAGCTTGGCTTTCACGGCCTCCAGGCCTGGTTTACCGTCAATGGTGGTCACGCCAGCGAGCCAGGTATCGAGCACCTGAGGGTTCTTTTTCAGCCAGGCCTTGGCGGCCGCTTCAGGCTTCATCTTGTCGTCGAGGATGTTGCCCATCAGGGTACTTTCCATGTCGACGGTGAACTCCAGGTTCTTCAGCAACTGACCGACGTTGCTGCATTCGGTGGTGTAGCCCTTGCGGGTGTTGGTCGCCACGGTGGCAGCACCGAAATCGGGGCCGAAGAAGTCATCGCCGCCGGTCAGGTATTGAATCTTGAAGCGCTTGTTCATCGGGTGCGGCGCCCAGCCGAGGAAGACCACGGCGGTGTCGCGTTTCTGCGCGCGGTCGACCTGCGAGAGCATGCCCGCTTCGGACGATTCGACGACCTTGAAGCCGGCGGTTTTCAAACCGAAAGCGTCCTTGTCGATCATGCTCTGGATCAGACGGTTGCCGTCGTTGCCAGGCTCGATGCCGTAGATCTTGCCATCGAGCTCTTTCTTGAATTTGGCGATGTCGGCGAAGTCATGCAGTCCCTTGTCGTACAGGGCTTGCGGTACGGCGAGGGTGTACTTGGCACCTTTGAGATTGGTGCGCACCACTTCGACGGTGCCGGCATCGCGGTAGGCCTTGATGTCGTTTTCCATGGTCGGCATCCAGTTACCGAGGAACACGTCCATGTTCTTGCCGTCGGCCAGCGACTTGTAGGTCACGGGCACGGAGATCATGGTGGTCTTGGTCTTGTAGCCGAGGGCGTCGAGCACCACCGAAGTGGTGGCGGTGGTGGCGGTGATGTCGGTCCAGCCGACATCGGAGAAATTTACGGTACTGCACTGCGCCGGTTCTGCAGCTTGCGCCAGTAACGGCAGACTCAGCATGGCGGCCAACAACAACGACGGGGAACCTTTCATGGATGGACTCCTTGGTGTTTTTTTTGGCAGTGTTCCGACTGTGGACCACCGCACTTATAGGTTGCGGTTGGATGGCGTTCTGGAGACAGCTCTACCACGGCGCCTTGCAATCGAGTCATAACGATCATGTACCAGTGAAAATCTGACGCCTACAGGGTGGGTCGTATCCAGTACAGGGATGGTCGCATCCAGTGTCAGTGACGTCGTTTACAGCTTTTTTCCGCCCCGTTTGGCCATCTGAACCGCATAAAAACGGCGAAAACACGGGAGGAAACCGGCACGGCGTTGGTGGGCATGAGTGCGTCGGTGTCAGACGCCGAGCGACCTGACAAAAGCCTGATGATGCGGGCATTCCGGCGGATCGCAGCTTGAGCGTAGCAGCTCCGCCAGCGGGCGCTTAACGCCCGGGAACGGCATCCTCAGGAGCTCTGCAGCAATGGCTATCAGCGTTTTCGACCTGTTCAAAATCGGCATCGGCCCGTCCAGTTCCCACACCGTCGGCCCGATGCGCGCCGCCGCCCTGTTTGTCGAAGCGCTGCGCGACAGGCACCTGCTCGAACAGGTGCGGCGTATAGAAGTGCAACTGTTCGGCTCGCTGTCGGCCACCGGTATCGGCCACGGCAGCGACAACGCAGTGATCATGGGACTGATGGGCGAATGGCCGGACGAAATCGACCCGTCGCAGATCGGCCCGCGCATTCAGGCGCTGCGCGAAACTCACACGCTGTTATTGGATGGTCGTCTGTCGGTGCCGTTTGTCTGGGCTCGCGACATGCGCCTGATCGACGAGAACCTGCCGTTCCATCCCAACGCCATGACCCTGGTTGCCGAAGGCGATCATGGGGAGATTCATCGCGACACTTACTATTCGGTCGGTGGCGGTTTTGTCGTGGATCAGGCGCAGGCATCCAGCGGTGTGGTCGATCTGGATCGCACCGAATTGCCTTATGACTTTTCCAGCGCAGTAGAACTGCTGCAGCTGTGCCAAAAGAACAACCTGCGCGTCGCCGAGCTGATGATGGCCAACGAAAAGGTCTGGCGCAGCGAAGAAGAAATCCGTGCCGGGTTGATGAAGCTGTGGCGGGCGATGCAGGATTGCGTCGAGCAGGGCCTCAAGCACGAAGGCATCCTTCCCGGCGGTCTCAATGTGCGTCGCCGTGCAGCCAAGTTGCATCGCAGCCTGCAGGAGTTGAACAAGCCCAACGTGATCGGCTCGACCCTCAGTGCCATGGAGTGGGTCAACCTGTTTGCCCTCGCGGTCAATGAAGAAAACGCGGCGGGTGGGCGCATGGTCACGGCGCCGACCAATGGCGCGGCGGGGATCATTCCGGCAGTGTTGCACTACTTTATGAAGTTCAGCGAAGCGGTCACCGACGCCAACGTGGTCGACTACTTCCTGGGCGCGGCGGCGGTGGGGATTCTGTGCAAGAAGAACGCCTCGATCTCCGGTGCCGAAGTCGGCTGCCAGGGCGAGGTTGGTTCGGCCTGCGCGATGGCGGCGGCGGGGTTGGCGGAGATCCTCGGTGCCACTCCGGAGCAACTGTGCAACGCGGCGGAAATCGGCCTGGAACATAACCTCGGCCTGACCTGTGATCCGGTCGGCGGCCTGGTGCAGGTGCCGTGCATCGAGCGCAACGCAATTGCCGCTGTGAAGGCGATCAACGCAGCGCAGATGGCCTTGCGCGGCGATGGTCAGCACTTTATCTCGCTGGACCGGGTGATCCGCACCATGCGCGATACCGGCGCCGATATGCATGACAAATATAAAGAGACCTCGCGGGGTGGTTTGGCCGTTAGCGCGGTTGAGTGCTGAGTCAGCAAGACCGAGTTGAATTCTTCGCGAGCAAGCTCGCTCCCACATTGGAACCGGGTGTTCACAAATTCTGTGTTCACTGTAGATCCATTGTGGGAGCGGGCTTGCTCGCGAAGAGGCCAGACCAGTCAAAACTGCTCGCTAACGGAACACACATAACCGCAGGCGCCACCTTTTAGCGCGTCGCAATCAGATAAGAGCTTTTCCCACTCGCAGTGCGCCATTCGCACTCCCTACCGTCCGTCACCCGTGCTTGCGGTGACACTCTGAAACAACTGCGCGCAAGCCCGTTCCCACAAGTGCTACCGATCTGCTCACGGGCAGCGGGGCAGGGCTCTCGGCGCCGCTGATGGCACTTCGAAACACCGTGTGTCCGACGTCTTGAATAGACACGTCGCGACGTCGTTTTCAGGAGTTATTGAACAGCCATTCAATTTTAGGCATGGCAATTGCTCTGTCATAACAAAGCCCGTCTCCCACGCGAGAACGCCGGCAATAACAAGAGCCTCCGCCTGAGGCCATCACCCGCTTTGTGTGAGGAGATACCGCGATGACGTCGTTCAACTCCGGGGCCCAACCCCAGAACCGTGCGCCTCAATCCATCGGCTTTCTGCTGCTGGACAATTTCACGCTGATTTCTCTGGCCTCCGCAGTCGAGCCCCTGCGCATGGCCAACCAATTGTCCGGTCGTGAGCTGTATCGCTGGAGCACACTGACCGTCGATGGCGGTCAGGTGTGGGCCAGTGACGGTCTGCAAATCACCCCCGATGCCTCCATGCACAAAGCTCCGCCCCTGGACACCGTGATCGTCTGCGGCGGGATCGGCATTCAACGCACCGTGACCCGTGAACACGTGTCATGGCTGCAGAGCCAGGCGCGTCAGTCCAAGCGTCTGGGCGCAGTGTGCACCGGCAGTTGGGCTTTGGCTTGCGCCGGTCTGCTCGACGGTTTCGATTGCAGTGTGCACTGGGAATGTCTGGCGGCGATGCAGGAAGCATTCCCGCGCGTGGCGATGAGCACCCGTCTGTTCACCCTCGACCGTAACCGTTTCACCAGCTCCGGCGGCACCGCGCCATTGGACATGATGCTGCACCTGATCAGCCGCGATCATGGGCGTGAGCTGTCCGCCGCGATCTCGGAAATGTTCGTTTACGAACGCATCCGCAACGAGCAGGATCATCAGCGTGTGCCGCTCAAGCATATGCTCGGCACCAACCAGCCGAAGCTGCAGGAAATCGTCGCGCTGATGGAAGCCAATCTGGAAGAGCCGATCGACCTCGACGAACTGGCGGTGTACGTCGCCGTGTCGCGTCGCCAGCTGGAGCGGCTGTTCCAGAAATACCTGCACTGCTCGCCGTCGCGCTACTACTTGAAGCTGCGCCTGATCCGCGCGCGGCAGTTGCTCAAGCAAACGCCGATGTCGATCATCGAAGTGGCGTCGGTGTGTGGGTTCGTCTCGACGCCGCACTTCTCCAAGTGCTACCGCGAATACTTCGGCATTCCGCCGCGTGACGAACGCGTAGGCTCCAACACCACCCAGCAAGTGGCGATGCTGCCGCTGCCGCAGGCGATCGTGATGTCGCCGCTATCGGGACCGATGTCGGCGTTGAGTCAGGCGCGTAATGAGTCGACGTTTGCCAGCGTAAGGCTGTAGACCGGAAAGTTTTTGTGGCGAGGGAGCTTGCTCCCGCTCGGGCGCGAAGCGCTCGTTAAACCTGCGAATGCGATTTATCTGGAATAGAGCATCTGCCGGTTTGGGGCCGCTTCGCGGCCCAGCGGGAGCAAGCTCCCTCGCCACAGTTGCTCGTCAGGCGCTGTGGGTCTGTTGGTATTGCGCCAACGCCGGCAACAACTGTTTGTCGATCGCCTGGCGCACCGCAGGCTGGATACTGGCGCCGCTGGTGTACATGTCCTTGACCATCTTGCGCAATTCAAACGCGCGAACATTGTCCAGACCACGCACCGCACACTCACAGGCCTGCTCGGCGGTCGAACCGCTCGGCACTTGAAAACCCAATGCCTTGAGCTGGCCCAACAAGTCTTCCTGATCGATCAAATCGGCATACATCATGGCGCGCTTCCTTCTTCGGCAACGGAGGTCGTGACTCGATTCTGGTGGGCATGTGGAGGCACGGCAAGGGCGATTTATCGCAGTGGCCGCGACGGCTATGAACAGGTCGTTTTCGGCTAACTCAATGCCAAGGGGAGTCGGCACACTGACCTCAGCTCGCTACACGACGGTTTGGTCACCCTCGACTGGCAGCTCCTCAACAGTACCCTCCGCCCCGATCCTGTCACGGCTTGTATCGGGGCTTTTTTTTGCCTGTGAATCCGGGAGAGGGGTGTGGTTGGCGCTGACGCCTTCGCGAGCAAGCCCGCTCCCACATTTGAAATGCATTCCAGTGTGGGAGCGGGCTTGCTCGCGAAGAACGATGACGCGGTTTACCTTTGCAACACCAGAATCCGCGACAACAACTCATCCCGATCGATGTAGCAACCCTGGAAATGCCGCGCCCCGGTCGCTGGATCAAACGCATTGCGCGCATGCAGCGTGCGGCGGTTATCGAAGCACCACAGTTCACCCGGATTGAGTCGCTGCATCAGGCGAAAACGTGGCTCACGGGTCATGGCGATCAAGCGCCGATAGGCCCGGTACAGCAGCGGCATTTGCTCCACCGATGTATCGAACGCTCCGCGCAGAAAGTTCGCCATGCGAACCTCCGCGACCCGGCCCAACGCGTCCAGCGCAATGATCGGCGCCAGGCAGCGATAGTCGCTGTGGCGATCCTTGTTGCGGAATTCCACGGGGATTTCGCACAGCGCCTGAAACAGCTCCGGTGCTTCCTGACGCAAAGCATCGGCAATCGCAAAACCGTCGACAAAAATACTCTCGCCACCCTCGGCATCATTCACCAGGCAATGCAGAAATTGCAGACCCGGTTGCAGCTCGCGAGTCGGCAAGTCGGTGTGCAACGGCAGGTTGAAAGCGGTGTAGGCGTTGCTGTCGGCATCGGCCTTGGACTGCACGTTGAACAGCACGCCGAAGTTGCTCTCGCGGATGAACGAAATGCGCTGCGCGATCAGCTTCAGCGAACCCGGTTCGGTGGGCACGCCGCGCACCTGAGTCAGGCCGATGTCACGCACCGCGATCAACCATTGCAGCAGCGCGCCGTTGTCGTTTATCAGCGCTGAATATTCGAATACCGGTAGCTGCAAATCGCTGCGCCACAGGTAAGCCTTGGGTTTGGCGGCCAGACGTTCGGCGCGGGACTTGTCGTCATAGGCGTGCGCGCGCAGCCAGCCCGGATCGAAGCGACTGCGATGGCCGTCCTGCCAGTCGATCTGCAGACAGCCGTCGCTGTCGATGTGCGCGTTGGCGGGGACGAGATCCGGCGCAGCATCGACGATCTCGAATACCTGTTCGCGGGTGACGTTGTAGACGCACTGCTCGCACGGGCAGTTATCTCGCAACCAGACGTGATGGAACGGGCTGACGCGGCCGTCGGCCCAGGCAAGCGAAACGCGATCCGCCAGGTTCTGCACGCCGCTCAGCGCGCTGATCAACGGATAAGTACGGAAATCGGCAACAGCAGCAGTGTGCATGGCGGCTCCTTGCGTGGGAGGGATTAACGGGCGGGTGGCAGAGCGATGACGCGGCCGATGTAAGCCGGGGCGGGCAGATCGACTTGCTCGGCGGCGATGGCTTGCAGGCGGCCCAAGGTGTCCGGGGTGAACGGCGCGGAACGTGGGCCGGCGAGATCGACGTGCAACAGCATCTGCTCGTTACCGGCCAGTTCCTTGTCGTCGCCGGCCAGGTGCAGGCTATGATAGAGGTGCAGGCGTTTGCTGTCGTGACCGATGATCTGCGTGCGCACCTCGACCTCGGCGTCGAGCTTCACTTCGTGCAGGTAATTCAGGTGCAGTTCAAGGGTAAACAGCGAGTGGCCGCTGGCTTCGCGGTTGTTGCTGTCCATGCCGAGACGGTCCATCAGTGCGTCGGTGGCGTAGCTGAAAATCAGCAGGTAGAAGGCGTCGCGCAGATGGCCGTTGTAGTCGACCCAGTCGGGGATGATGGTGGTTTGGTAGGTGGTGAGAGTGGGCATGATGTCAGATCCAACATTAATAGTGACTGGGCTGCCGTCTTCGCGAGCAAGCCCGCTCCCACATTGGAATGCGCTCACCTGTGGGAGCGGGCTTGCTCGCGAAGGGGCCGGAACTGCTGAGCAAGGATTACTCGCTGAAACTCATTCCGTGCTTCTCCTTGGTGGTCCTCACCGCCTCCAGCACCGCCAGCAGGCAATCATCACGATAGCGCTCCAGCGCGGAAATGCTGTGGCGGCCGAGCTGGTCGCTGGTGCCATCGACCACATCGTCGATCAGCTTGTCGGTCAGTTCCGGTGCCGGCAGATAGGTCCACGGCAACTGCAACGCCGGGCCGAACTGCGACATGAAGTGACGCATTCCGGCATCGCCACCCGCGAGGGTGTAGGTCAGGAAGGTACCCATGAATGACCAGCGCAGACCGGCGCCAAAGCGGATCGCGTCGTCGATCTCGCCAGTCGTCGCCACGCCGTCGTTGACCAGGTGCAGCGCCTCACGCCACAGCGCTTCGAGCAGACGGTCAGCGATGAATCCCGGTACTTCCTTGCGCACATGCAGCGGACGCATGCCGAGTGATTCGTAGACTTTCATTGCCGCTTGTATAGCTTCCGGTGCGGTGTTCTTGCCACCGACCACTTCCACCAGCGGCAACAGGTAAACCGGATTGAACGGATGGCCGACCACGCAGCGTTCCGGGTGGGTCGAGCTCTCGTAGAACTCGCTCGGCAACAGGCCGGAAGTGCTCGATCCGATCAAGGCATTAGGCTTGGCCGCTGCGCTGATTTTGCTGTGCAGATCGAGTTTCAGCTTGAGGCGTTCCGGGGCGCTTTCCTGAATGAAATCGGCATCGCGCACGCATTCTTCGATGGTCGCGACAAAACGCAGACGATCCTGCGAAGCACCGGGCGCCAGACCGTTTTTCTCCAACGCGCCCCAGGCATTGGCCACGCGTTTGCGCAGCGCGGCTTCAGCGCCAGGCGCCGGATCCCAGGCCACCACGTCGAGGCCATGGGCGAGGGCACGCGCGACCCAGCCGCTGCCGATGACACCGCTGCCGAGGGCGGCGAAGGTTTTGATGTCGGTGATAAAGCTCATGGTGATTTCCTGAAAGAATTCGCAGAACCCTGTGGGAGCGGGCTTGCTCGCGAAGAGGCCGGTACATCCCACGCATCTTTATGGGCAGAGCCACCGCCTTCGCGAGCAAGCCCGCTCCCACAGGGGGGAAATGAGTGATGATTTAGCCGCGCTGGGTCAGGCCCATCTTTTTGCGGCCCTCAGCCGGGGTCAGCACGCGAGCGCCGAGGCGGCTGAGGATCTCGCTGGCGCGCTCGACCAGTTGGCCGTTGGTCGCCAGCACGCCCTTGTCCAGCCACAGGTTGTCTTCCAGACCAACCCGCACGTTGCCGCCGAGCAGCACCGCTTGCGCGGCCATCGGCATCTGCATGCGGCCGATGCCGAACCCGGCCCACACCGCATCGGCGGGCAGGTTGTCGACCATGGCTTTCATGGTGGTGGTGTCGGCCGGCGCACCCCACGGGATGCCCAGGCACAGCTGGAACAGCGGGTTGTCGAGCAAGCCTTCCTTGATCATCTGCTTGGCGAACCACAGGTGGCCGGTGTCGAAAATTTCCAGCTCGGCCTTCACCCCCAGCTCGGTGATGCGCTTGGCGCCGGCGCGCAGTTGCGCCGGGGTCGAGACGTAAATGGTGTCGCCGTCGCCAAAGTTCAGCGTGCCGCAATCGAGGGTGCAGATTTCCGGCAGCAACTCTTCAACGTGGGCCAGACGGGTCAGCGGGCCGACCAGATCGGTGTTCGGGCCGAACTCCATCGGGTGCTCGCCGGCACCGATCTCCAGGTCGCCGCCCATGCCGGCGGTGAGGTTGACGATGATGTCGACGTCGGCCTCACGGATGCGCTCCATCACTTCGCGGTACAGCGCCACGTCACGGCTGAACTTGCCGGTCTGCGGGTCGCGCACATGGCAATGCACAACGGTGGCGCCGGCCTTGGCCGCCTCGACGGCAGCCGCGGCGATCTGTTTCGGGGTGACCGGCACGTGGGGGCTTTTGGCGGTCGTGTCGCCAGCACCGGTGAGTGCGCAGGTGATGATGACGTCGTGGTTCATGGTGCGGTTTCCTTCAGGCGTGATGGGTCTGTTCGCAGCCCTTTTCGGGGCTGCGAAGCGTCGGTCAGTCCCCTCTCCCTGGGGAGAGGGTTAGGGTGAGGGGCTTTTCAAACGGGGGTTATTTACTGGTCAGTTGCAGGTTTTCAGCGGCCGGTTTGCCGTCGAAGGTGGTCACACCTTCCAGCCAGCGCTGCTTGTCTTCGGGGTGATCCTTGAGCCATTGCTTGGCCGATTCGAAGGCGTCCTTGTGATCGAGCAGCGGTTGCATCATCCGGCTCTCGTCTTCGGCGGTGAACGTCAGGTTGCTCAGCAGGCGACCGACGTTCGGGCACTGTTCGGCGTATTTCGGCGCGGTGACCGTCCATACCGTGGCCATGCCTTCGTTCGGGCCGAGGGCGTCTTCGCTGCCAGTGAGGTAAGTCATCTTGACGTTGACGTTCATCGGGTGCGGCGCCCAGCCGAAGAACACCACGGCCTCCTTGCGGCGTACGGCGCGGTCAACGGCGGCGAGCATCCCGGCTTCGCTGGACTCGACCAGCTGGAATTTGCCGAGACCGAACTGGTTCTTGGTGATCATCGCCTTGATCTGCGTATTGGCGCCCGAACCCGGCTCGATGCCGTAGATCTTGCCGCCCAGTTCCTTCTCGAACTTGGCGATGTCGGCGAAAGTCTTCAGGCCCTTGTCGGCCAGATAAGTCGGCACGGCGAGGGTGGCGCGGGCGTCCTTCAAGCTTGGCGCCGGCAGGACCTTGACCTGGTTGGCGTCGACGAACGGGGTGATGGTCTGGGTCATCAGCGGGTTCCAGTAACCGAGGAACAGGTCCAGACGCTGATCGCGGATCCCGGCGAAGATGATTTGCTGGGAGGCGCTGGTTTGTTTGGTGCTGTAGCCGAGGCCGTCGAGCAGGACCTGGGTCATGGCACTGGTGGCGATCACGTCGGTCCAGTTGACGACGCCCATGCGCACGTTCTGGCACGACGCAGGTTCGGCCGCCATGACGCTGGCGCTCAAGAAAGCGGTACCGCTGAGTGCAAGAACACAGCTGCTGATCAGTCGTTTCATGTCGGGTTCCTCGGCAGGTCGTTATTGTGAGTTCCGGCATCTGGCGTGCCGGTGATGCAAAGTTACGCAGCAACGGCCCCGTGAAAGCGCACTGCGGCGACTGGCATTTGCACTGTAGCGACCTGTGCGCTTGAACGCTGATGACAATCGGCGTATCAACGTTCCACGCTACCCGCTAACCGAGTGCGCCCATGTCCCAGGATTTCTACTTTCTGCTGATGCCGGGGTTTTCCGCCATCGGCTTTATCTCCGCGATCGAACCGCTGCGGGTGGCCAACCGCTTTCGTGGCGAGCTGTACCGCTGGCACGTGCTCAGCGCCGATGGCGGGGCAGTGCTGGCGAGCAATGGCATGTCGGTCAACGCCGACGCGGCGCTGGAGCCGCTGAAGAAAGGTGCGACGCTGTTAGTGGTGGCCGGATTCGAACCGCTGAAGTTCGCCACGCCAACCCTTGAGCACTGGCTGCGCCGCCTGGACAACGAAGGCGTGACCCTCGGTGCCATCGACACCGGCAGTTTCGTCCTCGCCGAAGCCGGCCTGCTCGACGGCCATCGCCTGACCCTGCACTGGGAAGCCATCGATGCGTTCAAGGAGTCTTATCCACAGCTCAGCGTGACTCAGGAACTGTTCGAGATTGACCGGCGGCGTATCACCTCGGCGGGCGGCACGGCGTCCATCGACTTGATGCTCGATCTGATCGCCCAGGCCCACGGCCCGCAACTGGCGATTCAGGTCAGCGAACAATTCGTGCTGGGGCGGATTCGTCCGCGCAAGGACCACCAGCGCATGGAAGTCGCCACGCGCTACGGCATCAGCAACAAGAAGTTGGTGCAAGTGATTGGCGAGATGGAGCAACACAGCGAACCACCGCTGACCACGCTGCAACTGGCGGAATCGATCAAGGTCACGCGGCGGCAGCTGGAGCGCTTGTTTCGGCTGCATCTGAACGATACGCCGAGCAATTTTTATCTGCGTCTGCGATTGGAAAAGGCCCGGCAGCTGTTGCGCCAGACCGATATGAGCGTGCTCGAAGTCAGCATCGCCTGCGGCTTTGAATCGCCCTCGTACTTCACCCGTAGCTACCGCGCGAAGTTCGCCCGCTGCCCCCGCGAAGACCGGCGTACCGCCCAAGCCTGAATGAATGTACACAAAACCTATGTGGGAGCGGGCTTGCTCGCGAATGCGGTGGATCAGTCAACTCATGTGTCGACTGACACTCCGCATTCGCGAGCAAGCCCGCTCCCACATGTTTGATCTTCAGTGTCTGAAGAAAAGGTTACTTCTTCACCAACGCCGAACACGCCGCTTTATAAGCCTCATGCTGATACTTGTTCAACGTCACCGGCAGCTCGAAATTGTGCTTCTTGGCCTGCGCATTGATCGTCTGCGGCGACAATAGCGTCACCTCGCACCCATCCAGCAACTGAAACACACCCTCGATCTTGAACGTGGTCGGCCCACCGGCAAACTCGCCCTTCTTGCTGCGCTTCTTGATCGCAATCCGGTCAATCGAATGCTCGCGCACAAACGAAGCGACCTGCGCCGCGAAGCGTTTGACGTTGGCAGGCTCGTCATCATCGTCGAGGGCGATTTTCTTGGTGCTCAGTGCCACGTGGCTCAAGGCCGAACCGTCGAGGGAGGCCACGGCGATGATCGCTTCGCTGCCTTTGATTTCGATGCCGCAGATGTTCATGGGATTTCCTTTGAATGAAGAGGGCAGCCTACAACTCAAGCTGATTGGCCGTGATGCCGAACGCCGCTGCAATTTTCTCGCGGGTTGCCTTGCGTGGCTTCGCTACCGTCTCCTGTTGAGCGAACGCCGGCTGGGAAATTCCCAGACGTTTCGCCACTTCTTCCTGAGTCAGGTTCAGGTGTTCGCGCCAGGCACGGATCGGTGTCGCCCCGTCGACCATTCGACTGACCACCTCATGCGGGATCAGATCGGGCTGCAATTTCTGCGCAACGTATTGAGCGTAGGGAATGACTACGAAGGCGGGGTTGCCTTCGGCATCATTGATGATTTGGATGTCAGTAGGTGCGTTCATCGCGTTTTTTGACCTCTTGAATACTGACCACTTTGATTGCGCCTTCCCAGTCGAACATGACTCGATAATTGCCAACGCGCAGGCGGTAGGCATAGTCATGGCCAATCAGTGCTTTGACATTGCCAACATCAGGCATGTCGGCAAGCGCCGTGACGGCATCTCTAACCTGTCCCTGATGAACGGTGTGCAATTTCAAGAGTTGCTTAACGGCCTTTCGCGTCCAGTGGATGCTGTTCATGGAAGAATATAAGTCTTTTATAAGATTCGCGAATCTTTGCTTATGCTTCTTCGGAGGCCAATCAACAATCGTTGACAGCATGTTGCGTGAAAGGCCCGCAGCTTCGGGCGTTCAAGAAATTTGTGTAGGCGAGGTCGGAGTACTTTGTAGGAAGAGGGGATAGTGCGGCTGAAAGCTGGAGGCAGTTCCAGCTTTCAGCGGAACATTCAGGATCATTCCTGCCCAATCGACTCCAAAAACTCCGACCGTTCGTCACTCATCCGTGCCACACAGTCATTCTGCGCAATCTTGAACGCCTTGCTGCCTTCGGTGGCGGGGAAGGCTTCCACGGCGCAATCGGCGTCGCGGGTTTTCAACCATTGTTGCTGGGCGGTTTTCAGTTTGGCGGTGATGTCGGCCAGTTGCGCTGCGTTTTTACCGTAGGTGGCCTGCATGCGTTCGTTGAGGCTGGCGTAGTTGTCTTTGAGCAGGTCTTCGGCAGTGGTGCGGCTGTAGGTCGAGCATTCCAGGGTCTGGACGTCGTTTTCCACCGCGTCGCACGGGTTGTTGTCGGTCTCTTCGGCGGCGTGTACGCCGGTCGCCATCAGTGCCAAAGCCAGGAAGATCGATTTCATGGTTGTCGCCGCTCTAATCCAGTGATGTATCCAAGATGCGCCAGATTCTGGCTCAAGCGTGCGGGCTTGAACAGGTAGCTGATCGGAGCGCCTGGCGACCCTTTGTCGCGGATTGACGCTTTCGGCAATTCCCCTGTCGTTTTTGCACCCGGTCGCCCCGGCACCGAGGCATATGCTGGCCCCAAAGCGCCGGCAGACGATTCGGCGCATGAATCGCCAATAAGGGGACGCCTGATGAGCCCAGCCGAATTACACGCCGACAGCATCGTTATCGACGGTCTGATCATTGCCAAATGGAACCGCGAGCTGTTCGAAGACATGCGCAAGGGCGGTCTGACGGCGGCCAACTGCACTGTGTCGGTGTGGGAAGGCTTTCAGGCGACCGTGAACAATATTGCCGCCAGCCAGAAGCTGATCCGCGAAAACAGCGACCTGGTGATGCCGGTGCGCACCACCGCCGACATCCGTCGTGCCAAGGAGCAGGGCAAGACCGGCATCCTTTTCGGCTTCCAGAATGCCCATGCGTTTGAAGACCAGATCGGCTATGTCGAGGTGTTCAAGCAGCTCGGCGTCGGCATCGTGCAGATGTGCTACAACACCCAGAACCTGGTCGGCACCGGTTGCTACGAGCGTGACGGCGGCCTGTCGGGCTTCGGTCGCGAAATCGTCGCCGAGATGAACCGCGTCGGCGTCATGTGCGACCTGTCCCACGTCGGCTCCAAGACTTCCGAAGAAGTCATCCTCGAATCGAAAAAACCGGTCTGCTATTCCCACTGCCTGCCGTCGGGTCTGAAAGAGCACCCACGCAACAAGTCCGATGCTGAACTGAAGTTCATTGCTGACCACGGCGGTTTTGTCGGCGTGACCATGTTCGCGCCGTTCCTCGCCAAGGGCATCGATTCAACCATCGACGATTACGCCGAAGCCATCGAATACACCATGAATATTGTCGGCGAAGACGCCATCGGCATCGGCACCGACTTCACCCAGGGTCACGGCCAGGACTTCTTCGAATACCTGACCCACGACAAGGGCTACGCCCGTCGTCTGACCAGCTTCGGCAAGATCATCAACCCGCTGGGCATCCGCACCGTCGGCGAGTTCCCGAACCTGACCGAAACCCTGCTCAAGCGCGGCCACTCCGAGCGTGTGGTGCGCAAGATCATGGGCGAGAACTGGGTCAACGTCCTGAAAGACGTCTGGGGCGAGTAACGCTTACTCAAGACCGCCGCCGATCTGCCCCCTCTCCCTCGGGGAGAGGGCTGGGGTGAGGGCTGCGGCCAACACTGAATCTAAATTTTTCTGGAGTTAAGTTTCCATGGCCAAGATCGCCCCGCAATTGCCAATCGAAGTCGACAGCGAGACCGGTGTCTGGACCTCCGACGCCCTGCCGATGCTCTACGTGCCGCGTCACTTCTTCGTCAACAACCACATGGGCATCGAGGAAGTGCTGGGCGCCGAAGCCTACGCCGAGATCCTCTACAAGGCCGGCTACAAGTCCGCCTGGCACTGGTGTGAAAAAGAAGCCGAATGTCACGGCCTGGAAGGCGTCGCGGTGTTCGAGCACTACATGAAGCGCCTGTCGCAACGCGGTTGGGGCCTGTTCAAGATCCAGGACATCGACCTCGACAAAGGTACCGCCAGCGTCAAGCTCGAACACTCGGCATTCGTCTATGTGTACGGCAAGGTCGGGCGCAAGGTCGATTACATGTTCACTGGCTGGTTTGCCGGGGCCATGGATCAGATTCTTGAGGCTCGTGGCAGCAAGATTCGTACGGTTGCCGAGCAAGTCTACGGTGGCTCCGAAGAAGGCCACGACGACGGCCTGTTCACCGTCAAGCCGTTGTAAGTCGAGGAACCCGCCATGGCTTTCGAAGCAATGTTCCAGCCGATCCAGATCGGCAAACTGACCATCCGCAACCGCGTGCTCAGCACCGCGCACGCCGAGGTCTACGCGACTGACGGTGGCATGACCACCGAGCGCTACGTCAAATACTACGAAGAGAAAGCCAAGGGCGGGATCGGCCTGGCGATCTGCGGCGGTTCGTCGGTGGTCGCCATCGACAGCCCGCAGCAATGGTGGAGTTCGGTGAACCTGTCCACCGACCGGATCATTCCGCACTTCCAGAACCTGGCCGACGCCATGCACAAGCACGGCGCCAAGATCATGATCCAGATTACCCACATGGGCCGACGCTCGCGCTGGGACGGTTTCCACTGGCCGACCCTGATGTCGCCGTCGGGTATCCGTGAACCGGTGCACCGTGCGACCTGCAAGACCATCGAACCGGAAGAGATCTGGCGAGTGATCGGCAACTACGCGCAAGCCGCGCGTCGCGCCAAGGCCGGTGGTCTGGACGGCGTCGAGCTGTCGGCCGTGCACCAGCACATGATCGACCAGTTCTGGAGCCCGCGCGTCAACAAGCGTACCGATGAATGGGGTGGCAGCTTCGAAGGTCGCATGAAATTCGGCCTGGAAGTGCTGAAAGCCGTGCGCGCCGAGGTCGGTGACGATTTCTGCGTGGGCATGCGTATCTGCGGTGACGAGTTCCACCCGGACGGTTTGTCCCACGAGGACATGAAGCAGATCGCCAAGTATTACGACGACACCGGCATGCTCGATTTCATCGGCGTCGTCGGCTCGGGTTGCGACACCCACAACACCCTGGCCAACGTGATTCCGAACATGAGTTATCCGCCGGAGCCGTTCCTGCACCTGGCGGCCGGGATCAAGGAAGTGGTCAAGGTGCCGGTGCTGCACGCGCAGAACATCAAGGACCCGAACCAGGCCACGCGCATACTGGAGGGCGGTTACGTCGACATGGTCGGCATGACCCGCGCGCACATCGCCGACCCGCACCTGATCGCCAAGATCAAGATGGGCCAGATCGACCAGATCAAACAGTGCGTCGGCGCCAACTACTGCATCGATCGTCAGTATCAAGGTCTGGACGTGCTGTGCATCCAGAACGCCGCGACGTCCCGTGAATACATGGGCGTGCCGCACATCATCGAAAAGTCCACAGGCGTCAAACGCAAAGTGGTGATCGTTGGTGCCGGCCCGGCCGGGATGGAAGCAGCACGCGTCTCTGCCGAGCGTGGCCACGACGTGACCCTGTTCGAGAAGAAAGAATTTATCGGCGGGCAGATCACTACCGCGTCGAAAGCACCGCAACGTGACCAGATCGCTGGCATCACTCGTTGGTTCCAGCTGGAGCTGGCGCGGCTGAAAGTCGACCTGCGTCTGGGCACTGCGGCCGATGCGGCAACCATTATGGATCTGCGTCCGGACGTGGTGGTGCTGGCGGTCGGTGGGCATCCGTTCCTTGAGCAGAACGAACACTGGGGCGCCGCCGAAGGGTTGGTAGTCAGCAGCTGGGACGTGCTCGACGGCAAGGTCGCGCCGGGCAAGAACGTGCTGGTCTACGACACCATTTGCGAGTTCACCGGGATGTCGGTGGCCGACTTCCTCGCCGACAAGGGCAGCCAGGTCGAGATCGTTACCGACGACATCAAACCGGGCGTGGCCATCGGCGGTACATCGTTCCCGACTTACTACCGCAGCATGTACCCGAAAGAAGTGATCATGACCGGCGACATGATGCTGGAAAAGGTCTACCGCGAAGGCGACAAGCTGGTGGCGGTGCTGGAGAACGAATACACCGGCGCCAAAGAGGAGCGGGTGGTCGATCAGGTGGTGGTGGAAAACGGCGTGCGTCCGGATGAGGAAATCTACTACGCGCTCAAAGAGGGTTCGCGCAACAAGGGCCAGATCGACGTGGAAGCGTTGTTCGCGATCCAGCCGCAGCCATCGTTGAGCAGCACCGGTGACGGCTACTTGCTGTTCCGCATCGGCGACTGCGTGGCGCAGCGTAATACCCACGCCGCCATCTACGACGCCCTGCGGTTGTGCAAAGACTTCTAAGGACTTGCACATGACCCCTGTGGGAGCGGGCTTGCTCGCGAATGCATTCTGTCAGTTCTGCATGAGTTGACTGATCCAGCGCTTTCGCGAGCAAGCCCGCTCCCACAGTAATGCAGACCGTGTTTCTCCAGGCTGTACTGGTGGGAGCTTCACCATGTTGAACACCCTTCTTCCAATCCTGTTGTTCGCAGCTCTGGCCCTTGCGGTGCTGGGTGCGTTGCGGCGGGTGGCCATGTGGCGTCGGGGCCGGGCCTCGAAGGTCGATCTGATCGGCGGCCTGTTCGCCATGCCCAAGCGTTACATGGTCGACTTGCACCACGTGGTGGCGCGGGACAAATACATCGCCAACACTCACGTCGCCACGGCGGGCGGGGCGGTGGCGTCGATCGTGCTGGCGATTCTGGTGCACGGTTTCGGCCTGCATAACCGCATCCTCGGCTATGCGCTGCTGCTGATGACGGCGGTGATGTTCGTCGGTGCGCTCTTCGTTTACCGGCGCCGGCTCAACCCGCCGGCACGGTTGTCGAAAGGCCCGTGGATGCGCCTGCCGAAAAGCCTGCTGGCTTTCTCCGCCTCGTTCTTCCTGGTGACCCTGCCGGTGGCCGGGATCCTCCCGGAAAACTTTGGCGGCTGGCTGCTGGCGGCGATTCTCGGGCTCGGCGTTTTGTGGGGCGTGTCGGAGCTGTTCTTCGGCATGACTTGGGGCGGGCCGATGAAGCATGCCTTCGCCGGTGCCCTGCACCTGGCCTGGCATCGCCGCGCCGAACGCTTTGGCGGCGGTCGTTCCACCGGTTTGAAACCGCTGGATCTGAATGATCCAAGCGCGCCGCTCGGTGTGGAAAAACCCAAGGACTTCACCTGGAACCAGTTGCTCGGTTTTGACGCCTGCGTGCAGTGCGGCAAGTGCGAAGCGGCGTGCCCGGCCTTCGCTGCCGGCCAGCCGCTGAACCCGAAAAAGCTGATTCAGGACATGGTCGTCGGCCTGGCTGGCGGCACTGACGCGAAGTTTGCCGGTAGCCCTTATCCGGGCAAGCCAATCGGTGAGCACAGCGGCAATCCGCATCAACCTATCGTCAATGGTCTGGTCGATGCCGAAACCCTGTGGTCGTGCACCACTTGCCGCGCCTGCGTCGAGGAATGCCCGATGATGATCGAGCATGTCGACGCCATCGTCGACATGCGCCGCCATCTGACGCTGGAAAAAGGCGCGACCCCGAACAAGGGTGCCGAGGTCCTGGAAAACCTGATCGCCACTGACAACCCCGGCGGTTTCGCTCCGGGCGGGCGGATGAACTGGACGGCGGATCTGAACCTCACTCTGCTTAGCGAAAAGAAATCCACCGACGTGCTGTTCTGGGTCGGCGACGGTGCCTTCGACATGCGTAACCAGCGCACCCTGCGCGCGTTCGTCAAAGTGCTGAAAGCCGCGAAGGTCGACTTCGCCGTACTCGGCCTGGAAGAGCGCGACAGCGGTGATGTGGCCCGGCGTCTCGGTGACGAAGCGACGTTCCAATTGCTCGCCAAACGCAATATCCAGACGTTGGCCAAATACAGCTTCAACCGCATCGTCACCTGCGATCCGCACAGTTTCCATGTGTTGAAGAACGAGTACGGCGCCTTCGACGGCAACTACCTGGTGCAGCACCACAGCACCTACATGGCGGAAATCATTCAGGCCGGTGCGCTCAATCTCGGTCAGCACAAAGGCAACAGCGTGACCTATCACGACCCGTGCTACCTCGGTCGCTACAACGGCGAGTACGAGGCACCGCGCGAAGTGCTGCGCGCCCTCGGCATCGAGGTCAAAGAGATGCAACGTTCCGGCTTCCGCTCACGCTGCTGCGGCGGTGGTGGCGGTGCGCCGATCACTGACATTCCCGGCAAGCAGCGGATTCCCGACATGCGCATGGATGACATCCGCGAGACCGGCGCCGAGCTGGTGGCAGTAGGTTGTCCACAGTGCACTGCGATGCTCGAGGGCGTGGTCGAACCGCGTCCGTTGATCAAGGACATCGCCGAGCTGGTGGCCGATGCGCTGCTCGAAGACGCCGCGCCGGGCAAGCCGACTGCACCGGCCAAACGTGAACCTGCGGAGGCCCACTGATGAGCGACATTATCCGCCGCGACCCGCGCGCCGAATGGATTGCGCGTAACCGTCTGCATCCGCTGCACGCGGCGATGCAACCGGCGCAACACAGCTGGATGGGCCCCAATGGTGTCATCCGCAAGAACCTGCACGGCATCGGTTTCATCGGCCCCAACGGCATCAAGCGTATCGATCGCAGCGGCGCGCAACAGGGCGGGGCGGTCAAACGCTCGGCCACGGTTGAAGTGCAGTTGCCGCTGCATCAGGTGCCAGCCCCGGCGTTCTATATCAGCGTGGTGCCGGACATGGTCGGCGGCCGCCTGAGCAGCCACGACCGTGACCTGTTGGGCCTGGCTCATCAACTGGCCGGCAACGACGGTGCGGTGCTGGCGGTGGTGTTTGGCGAACACAAAGAGAGCGCCTTCGCCACGGCCGGTGTCGATCGCTTGCTGGTACTGGAGGGCGACCAATTCAGCGGTTATGCACCGGAGCAACGGGTGCAAGGCCTGCGGGCTGTGGATAACCAGTTCAATCCGCGCCACTGGCTGCTGCCGGACAGCCGCAGCGGTGGTGGTGAACTCGGTCGGCGTTTTGCCGCGGCACTGGGCGAACGGCCGGCAACGCGGGTCTGGCAGGTCAAGGATCAGGAGTGTATCGGTCGCGCTGGCGCAGGCCTGCAAGACCTGGCACGTCCGGTCGCACGTTTGATTCTGGCCGCAGCCGAATGCGCGGAACCGGTCAGCGAAACCCGTCATGAGGCACTGCCGGTGGAGTTATCCACAACGATTGCGCGCAGCCTGTCGCGGATCGAGGATCTTGGCGCGGTCGCGGTGGACCCGGCGGCGATTCCGATGGCCGAAGCCGAGTTCATTTTCTCCGGCGGCAACGGGGTCAAGGACTGGGCGCTGTTCCACCAGACCGCTGCGGCGCTCGGCGCCACCGAAGGCGCCTCGCGGGTCGCGGTGGACGATGGCTTCATGGCGCGTGATCGGCAGGTCGGCGCGTCCGGTACCTGGGTCACCGCACGGGTTTATGTGGCTGTGGGTATCTCCGGGGCGATCCAGCACCTGCAAGGTATCGGTGCCTGCGATAAGGTGGTGGCGATCAACCTCGACCCCGGTTGCGACATGATCAAACGCGCCGATCTTTCGGTGATTGGCGAGAGCGCGGAAATTCTTCAGGCGTTGATCGCGGCGGTAGCGGCTTACCGCAACGAAGCCAAGCGCGATGCGGCTTAAGGAACGGGTTATGAGCACAAAGATCATCAGTCTGGTTTCCATCGGTGCCCACCCGACGTCGGGCCGGCCACGCCGCGCCGAACAGGACGCCCGCGCCGTGGAACTGGGCCTGCAACTGGCTGGGGATAACCTGCAAGTGCTGCATGCCGGGGACGTTGCGGAACCGGCGCTGCGCGCCTATCTGGGCATGGGCCTGGGACAGCTGCATGTGCTGGAACAACCCGCTGGCGCCGACGCCTTGCCGGGGCTGACCGCGTATCTGCGCGAGGCCGGCGCCCAAGTGGTGCTGACCGGCAGTCAGGCGGAAACCGGCGAAGGTTCGGGCATGTTGCCGTTCCTGCTGGCCGAGGGGCTGGGCTGGCCGCTGGTGGTGGGGCTGGCGCAGGTCGAGTCGATCAATGATGGTTCGGCGCTGGTGCTGCAAGCCTTGCCGCGTGGGCAGCGACGGCGGTTGAAGGTGAAGCTGCCGTTTCTGGCGACTGTGGATAACGCCGCGCCCAAACCTCGACAGAGTGCCTACGGCCCGGCGCGACGCGGGGTGTTGAATGCCGAAGACGTGGAGGTGCTCGACGATGAACTGCTGGCGGTTGCCACGTTGCAGCCGGCCAAGCCACGGCCGAAACGTTTGAAGGTGATCAAGGCCAAGAGCGGTGCGGACCGCATGAAAGCTGCCACCGCCAAAGCCAGTGGCGGCGGTGGACAAGTGCTCAAGGGTGTCACCGCGCAGGCCGGCGCTGAAGCGATCCTCAAACTACTGATCGAAGAAGGGGTTGTTCGCTGAAAAGCCCCTCACCCTAGCCCTCTCCCGGAGGGAGAGGGGACCGACCGAGTGGTATTGGCTAATTACATCGACCTGCGATTGCGCAGTGACCTTGGTCTGGCCAAGCCTGAGATCACAATGTTCGTTCAGGTCGGTGGAGTTTGAACAGGCGATGCGGTCGGCTCCCTCTCCCTTTGGGAGAGGGCTGGGGTGAGGGGTAGTGTTTACCCACAATCCCTGTTGGCGGATCTGTGGATAACGTGTTCGCCCATCCCTGTACCCCACGCCAATCAAGCCCTCCAGGCCCCAGCTCAAAAAACAACCAGCCTAAGTCACGGTTTTACCGGGCTTTTTCTCCTGAATAACTTCAAGAGTTGCCCCCAATCTCTGTTGGCGCTTCTGTGGACAAGATGTTCGCTGTTCGCTGCAAGGTATATAAACCGTGGCTTGCAGGGATTTGATCAATAAATGATCGATGAAGCGTTTCAGGCTGATAATCCCTGCGCTACGCCCGATTTCCCACAGTCCTCAGCACTTTTCCACAGCAGCCACAAATTTACCCCCGAACTCTGTTGGTGCTTCTGTGGATAACGTGTTCGCCATCCTCTACAGGCCATGTGAAACGTGACGTGTAGATATTTGATCAAAAAACAGCCAATCACTCCTGCAAACCATCCTTCTGGATAAGTCACGATTTTTCTTCACAAATCAGGCAGTTATTTTTCCATTCATCCACAGTTACCCCCATTTGCTGTGCATGGCTATGTGGATAACTTGTTCGCCAAACCCTGCAGGCCCCGCCGGGCATAGTCCAAACCGCAATTGATCAGATTTCATACAGTTCTAAAGCGTTGCCTTGACTTCGATTCCTGCGCTGTCTTCACTGCAATGGCACAAGGACAGCCGTCACTTATCCACATCAGGTTCTGGGAGAACGCATGATGGATAGCCGCCCACACCGCCATCCCCCCTCGCCACGCAAGCGCACGTTACGTCGTGCGGCCAATCAACGCGCTCGTCTGTAGCGACCTCCTGCTTTAACCGCTGTGCTGTCGCCGGGCTCGACCCGGAGGCCAGGTGCCCGTTCGCCCATTGATTGCAGGCAACCGCAGAGTTGCCCCATCTGCCTGAGAGAGGAACACCCTCATGACACGCATCGCAACGCCCATCAGCGAGATCAAGGAACACTACGACGTGATCGTCATCGGCTCCGGTTATGGCGGCGGCATTGCTGCATCGCGCCTGTCCCGGGCCGGCAAGCAGGTGTGCCTGCTCGAACGCGGGCGGGAAATCCAGCCCGGTGAATACCCCAACACCATGATCGCCGCGACCGAAGAGTTGCAGGTGCATGACCTGGACGGCCACATCGGCTCGCGCACCGGGCTGTTCGATCTGCACGTCAACGCCCAGCAGAACGTGGTGGTCGGCTGCGGCCTCGGCGGTACATCGCTGATCAACGCCAACGTTGCCCTGGAGCCGGAACCCGGGGTGTTCGAGGATCCACGCTGGCCGCAGGCGGTACGCGATCATCGCGATACGCTGCTCAAGGACGGTTACGCCCGTGCCCGGGAAATGCTCAAGCCTAATCCGTACCCGAACAACGCACCGAACCTGCCCAAGCTCGACGCCAACAAAAAGTCTGCGGACTACCTCAAGCAAGGCGCGCATTTCTACAAGCCACCGATCAACGTGACCTTCGACAAACTGCCGAACAACCTCAACCACGTCGGCGTCGAGCAACTGCCGTGCAACCAGTGCGGCGACTGCGTCTCGGGCTGTAACAACAAGGCCAAGAACACCACGCTGATGAACTATCTGCCGGATGCCTGGAACCATGGCGCGGAGATTTTCTGCCAGGCTGAGGTGCGCCATCTGGAGCGCGACGGCGATGGCTGGATCGTGCACTTCCAGTACCTCGACAGCGGTCGCGAAAAGTTCGACGCGCCGACGCTGTTCGTGAAGGCCGCTATCGTCGTGGTCTCCGCCGGCACTCTCGGCTCTACCGAGATCCTTCTGCGTTCGCGGGACAAGGGGCTGGTGATGTCCGGTCAGCTCGGCGAGAACATGAGCGGTAACGGTGACATCCTCGGTTTCGGCCACAACTGCGAGCAGACCATCAACGGCATCGGCTTCGGCGCGCATTCGGCCAAGGAGCTGCACCCGGTCGGCCCGTGCATCACCTCGATCATCGACATGCGCACCGACGGTGACTGGCGCAGCCGCATGGTCATCGAGGAAGGTTCGATCCCCGGCGCCCTCGGCCGGCCGATGGTGCCGGCAATGGCCGGGTTTGCCGAGTTGATCGGCAAGGCCACGGACGACAGTTTCAGCGGCAAGCTCGGCTACAAGGAGCGCGAGGCCGAAAGCTTCCTGCGCGGCCCCTATTACGGCGCGCTGCACAATATGCAGACCTACCTGATCATGAGCCACGACAGTGGCCAGGGCCGGATGATTCTCGACAACAAGGACCAGTTGCGCATCGACTGGCCGGGTGTCGGCGAGCAGGAAAACTTCAAGCTTGGCAACGAACGTTTGTACCAGAGTACCAAGGCACTGGGCGGGGTCTGGGTCGAGAATCCGATCTGGACCCAACTGCTCAAGCACAGCATCGTCTCGGTGCATCCGCTGGGCGGTTGCGTGATGGGCGAGGACGCCGCGCAAGGCGTGGTCAATCACAAGGGCCAGGTGTTCAGCGGCGCCAACGGCACTGATGTCTACGCCAGCCTCTACGTGACCGATGGCGCGGTGATTCCGACTTCGCTGGCGGTCAATCCGCTGCTGACCATCTCCGCTGTGAGTGAACGCAACATGGGCCTGCTGGCCGCCGACCGTGGTTGGCAGATCGACTACACGCTGCCGTCGGCACCGCGCAAACAGGTGGCACCACCGACTCTCGGCGTGCAGTTCACCGAAACCATGAAAGGCTATTTCTCCCGCGCCTTCACCGCCGCGCAAAGCACCGATCTGAAAGTCTACGAAGCGGCGGCCAAACGCGGTGAGGCAGATAATTCGCCGATCGACTTTACCCTGACCATCACCGCTAACGACCTCAACCGGATGATCAAGGAACCGGAGCACGCCGCGACCATTGTCGGTACGGTCAATGCCCCGGCGCTGTCGCCGCAACCGCTGACCGCCAGCAACGGCGTGTTCAATCTGTTCGAACAATTCGAGCAGCAGGTCGACACACGGCACATGAAATACGACATGAAACTGACCGCCGAGGACGGCAACGACTATTTCTTCAGCGCCTTCAAAACCGTGCCGGAAGACAACGGCGTGCTCAACATCTGGCACGACACCAGCACCCTGTACGTGACGCTGTACCGCGGGCCGGACAAGTCGGGCGAGGTGATCGGCTCCGGGGTGATGCACATTCATCCGACCGATTTCGCCAAGCAGATGACCACCATGAAAGTGCTCAACGCGCGTAACGAGCGCGAGCGCATCGAAGGCCTGGCGCGTTTCGGCAAGTTCTTCGCCGGGATTCTCTGGGAGAGTTACGGCGGGGTCTTCGCTGGCGATATCTACTTCAACCCCGACGCGCCGCCACGGCTGAAACGGCCACTGGATGCGCCGACCCCGGCAGTGCATTTCTTCCCCACCGAGGACGGCGTCGAGCTGCGCCTGACCCGTTATCAGGCCGGTAGCAAAGGCCCGGTGATGCTGGTGCATGGCCTGGGCGTCGGCTCGAATATCTTTTCCACCGACACCATCCAGACCAACCTGCTGGAGTACCTGTGCAAGCACGACTACGACGTGTGGCTACTGGATTTCCGGGTGAGCATTCTGCTGCCGGCGAGCAAGAAAGAGTGGAATGGCGACCAGATCGCCCAGTACGACTTCAAGGCTGCCATCGCGCAGATTCAACAAGCGACCAAGGCCAAGGACGTGCAGTGCGTGGTGCATTGCTACGGCGCGACGACGTTCTTCATGTCGTTGCTGGCAGGGCTGCAGGGTGTGCGTTCGGTGGTCTGCTCGCAGATTGCCGCTGACACCGTGGTCGCCACAGCCACCGGATTGAAGGCTGGTCTGCACTTGCCGGGAATGCTCGATGCGATCGGCATCAAATCGATGACGGCTTACGCCGACAGCAAGGAGAACTGGTTCAACCGCCTCTACGACAAGGCCCTCAACGGCTACGCGCGGATCGAGGCGCAGGGCTATTGCACCAACCCGGTGTGCCACCGCATCACCTTCATGTACGCCTCGCTGTATCGCCACGACACGCTCAACGAAACCCTGCACGACAACCTGCACGAACTGTTCGGCGAATCGAACATCGAGACCTTCGAGCACCTGGCGCTGATCGTGCGCAAAGGGCATCTGGTGGATTTCAAAGGCAACGATGTGTACATGCCGCACTTCCAGCGGCTGACGATGCCGATCTGCTTTATCAGCGGCGCGGAGAACCAGTGCTATCTGCCGGAAAGCACGCTCAAGACCTACCAGCGAGTCTGCGAAGTCCACGGGCCGGAGCGCTACAGCCGGCACGTAGTGCCGGGTTACGGCCACATCGACTGCATGTTCGGCAAGAACGCGGTGGTGGATGTGTATCCGCTCATCCTTGAGCACCTGGAGAAAACGGCCCTCGGCTGAGATCGATTACTGATTTCTGTGTTGAGGAGATTCTCTGTGGCGAGGGGATTTATCCCCGATCGGCTGCGCAGCAGTCGTAAAACCTGAGTGCGCGATCATCCTGACAGACCGCGCCGGCAGGGTTTGGGGCCGCTTCGCGACCCATCGGGGATAAATCCCCTCACCACAGGGGACATCGCTGGTTGGTGGTCAGAAGGAAATGGATGATATGGACAGCTACATCCGCTGGTTTCAACGCTTCATCTGGATCGGCATTGCGATGAACATGGTGTTCGCGATCCCGGCGCTGTTCGCGCCGGGGTTGCTGACATCGGTGGTCGGTCTGCCGCCGCAACTCTCCGACCCGTGGCTGGAAAACGCCGGGATGCTGCTGGTGGGCATCAGCGTGTTTTACATGCCGTCGGGCTTCAACGCGCCGCGCTATGTGGTGCATTCCTGGCTGTGCGTGCTGACGCGGCTGATCGCCGTGGTGTTCTGGATTTACCTGATCAATACGAGCATTCAGGGTTCGGTGTTCGTGCCGATGCTGATGGGCGATCTGAGCTTCTTCCTGATCCTCGGTATTCTGCTGTACCTCGGCACCACGCCCGCGAACCGGCCATGGGCGCTGCTCTGCGATGGCTGGCGCGAGTGGCGCGCGGCCTGGGCGCGGCAATGGCAGAGCCATGCCTTCAAGGTCGGCACCTTGATCGTGGTGGCGCTACTGGGTTTCATCGGTTACCAGACCTGGTACCAGATGCTGCGGGTGGTGCCGGAGCAGGAATACGCCTCCGACGAAGATCATTACAAATACGCCGCCATCGGCCTGGGCATCGAAGCGCGGATCCCGTATTACCTGTTCGCCGTGTTGCCGCAGATGTGCCCGGAAAAACTGCCAAAACCCGGCGGCTGGGAGGTCTTCGGCTTTCTCTATGAGAACGGCAAGGACCTGCCGATCGGCATGGCCAAGCGGCAGATCGGTTACCCGACCGTAGAGCCGAACTGCGCGCTGTGTCACACCGGCTCCTACCGGGCCAATGCCAGCGACGTTGCGGTCAACGTGCCGAGCGCGCCGGCCAACACCCTGCAACTGCAGGCCTTCCAGTGGTTCGCCTACGATTGCGCCAGCGACCCGAAATTCACCACCGACGCGGTGATGGCGGCGATCAACGGCAAATTCCAGCTGGGCTTTTTCGAGAAGCTCTACAACCGCTATCTGATTATTCCGATGGCCAAGAGCGCTTTGCTCAAACAGAAACAGGCCTACGCCTGGCAGAAGCTACGGCCGCAACAGGGCCCGGGCCGCACCGACACCTTCAACCCGACGAAAATGGTGGTGTTCGGCTTCCCGGATGACTCGACCATCGGCACCGTCGATCTGCCGCAAGTGTGGAACCAGAAGCCGCGGGAGTCGATGTACCTGCATTGGGACGGCAATAACAACAAGATCCACGAACGCAACTACGCCGCTGCAATGGCGGTGGGTGCGACGCCGGAATCGGTGCTGCCGCCGAGCTTCAACCGAGTGACCAACTGGCTGCTCGGGCACAAGGCGCCGGCGTGGCCGTGGGCGCTGGATCAGGCGAAAGTCGCGCAAGGCAAGCCGATCTGGGATGCCAATTGCGCCGCGTGCCACGACTTCGGACGCGCCGACACCGGGCAAGTGACCACCAACATCGACCAGCTCGGCACCGATCCACATCGGCTCGACTCGTTCACCACCGGTTTGGTGACGGCGTTCCACACCTTCAAGAAACCGCCGTTCGACTTCGGCGCGTATCGCAAGACCCAGAGCTACAGCAACACGCCGACTGACGGTATCTGGCTGCGCGCGCCGTACCTGCACAACGGTTCGGTGCCGACCCTGTGGGATCTGCTGCAACCGCCGGAAAAACGTCCGGTGGTGTTCATCACCGGCTCCGACGTCTACGACCCGGTCAACGTCGGTTTCGTCACCACGGGCGCTCAGGCCAAAGCCTCGGCGGATTTCAAATACGACACCCGACTGGAGGGCAACCACAACAGCGGTCACCTGTATGGCACCACGCTGTCGGACGACGACAAACGTGCGTTGATCGAGTTCATGAAAACCCTGTGAGCCCTTACGGATAGAGGATTACGCCATGTCAGCGGTCGGTAACCTGAAGCATGAATACGACAAGGTCAAAGTACGCTTGCACGGTTTGCTCACGCGCATCGAAATGGCCTGGATGAAGCTCATCAGTGAACTGGAGCCCGAAGAGTTCCAGGCCATCATCAAGTTGCTTCAGCGCGGTCACGATCAGGCGCAGTACGTGCTGAAAAACGGCGAGTTGCCGGATGACGAGCCGGCGGTGCCGTGGGAGTTGTCCCACGGGTTGTCGATCCTGCGTATCGGCAATGCGACGCCATTGCCGCAGTCCCCCGATCAACTGCAAACCAGAGTGCTCAAGGACGGCACGCTGCTCGGCTGCCGCAAGTGGGAACTGCTGGATCTGCTGTGGAGCGAGGCGCTGCTCAAATGGATCGAAAACCTGCGTCACCACGCGACCTTCGGCACCGACCCGGCGCTGGTGACCATGGATCGCGAAGTGACGTTGGCGATTGCCGGCGACTGGGGCACCGGGCCGTTCAACAGCCATGCGCCGGCGGTGTCGGTGGCCAACCAGATGCAACTGGCCAATGCCGACTTCACCATTCACCTGGGGGATGTCTATTACGCGGGCACCCACTCCCAGGAGGACACCGACATGTCGGGCTGGCCGATGGGCACCCACGGCTCGTTCACCCTCAATTCCAACCACGAGATGTACAGCGGCGCCCACGGTTACTTCAAGGAACTGGCCGCGCGTTTTCCGGGGCAGCAGGGCACCAGCTACTTTGCCTTGATCAATGACGACTGGCTGATTGTCGGGCTGGACACGGCCTATGCCTCGGACGTGATGAACCTGTACATGGACGGCACGCTGAACGAACCGCAAATCGCCTGGATGAAGGGCTTGCCCAAACGCAAGAAGCTCATGGTGCTCAGTCATCATCAGGGTTTTGATATCACCGGACACAACAAGACCGCGCTGTATCAACCGGTGTGCGATGCACTGGGGCGCGAGCCGGATTACTGGTATTGGGGGCATCTGCACAATGGCATTGTCTACGCCACCCAGGGCGGACTGCATGCGCGCTGTGCCGGGCACGGAGCGATTCCCTATGGCACCACCAGCGAGCTGAACGGGCATCCACGGATACTGTTTTCCGAGACCCAGGATGCGAAGGATCCGGACTATCCGCTGCGGGTGTTGAACGGGTACGCGAAAATCAGGTTGGTGGGGGAGGAGATTTTCGAGGAGTTTATTGGCGAGGATGGCAGTGTGAGGTGGTCATCCACATGACCGGGCGCCTGCGGTATCTGTACCGCAGGCCTTTTCATGCATTGAAAACATAAAGACCTTAACTCCTCTTGTGCTGGCTAGTTAAAGGGTTTGGTTGTCGGTATATGCCGAATCAAAATAGAAACAGTTTCCGATAGTTCTATTGGCAAGTTTGACAGGTATGGTGGCTGCGACTTTACTTGGCTGCACGTGAGGAATTGAACAAAATTGTTCAGCAATAAATTCCGCCGGGTTCAATGCAGGAGTTTTTTTGTAATGGAGTACTTTTAGTCAATTTATTGGCTTTTTATCAAGAAACCCTACTTTGTGATTAATCCATTTCGGGATGGCGCTGCGAAAGCTGTTTAATTCGCGCGTATTTCATGTGGGATGCTGTTTGATAATTGCCGGAATTAAAAAGACAACGAGCAGTTGCATGGGCGGAGTATGAGTTTTTTGACGAGTGCTGTCTGCCGGTTTTATCAGCAGCATTTGTCTGCCGGGGCACAACACAAAGTGCGATAAATACAACACTACAAGGAGTTCCAAAATGTCTGAAGCAGCCAAGTCAAAAGTCAAGTCGGTCGCCGAAGCGGCCGTTCCTCCGTCGAAAGAGGCTTATGTCGAACTGCTGAACGAAATGCGCGTTCATGCCAAGAAACGCTCGTCGGGTGCGGCACGAGGCGTACTGATGGCTTCGCCACGCCTGCAACAGATTCACCTGCGCAGCCTTTATCTGAGTAATGGCGCCAATGATCCAGGTGTGAAAAGGCTGGAAAAAGAAGCCAGGGAAGCAGGAGAAGGACAGTCGAATCAATCGGAAAAAGGGCTGGTGAAAGCCACCGAAGCGTTCCAGAATTCCGGGTCGACCGATACCAAGTCCTACAAGGAAAAACTTGAGGAGCTGCGTAAACGTGACCAGAAGGCTGCCGAAGAGCGAATCGACAAAATCTACGACGCGGCCATCAATGAAGTTGACAAATTTCCGGCCAGTGCCGATGCGGTTATTGGTTTTATGGAAAACTTTGGCAATCTCTTTAATGGCGTACTCAACAAGATCGGTGACTTCTTTATCGAGATTGGCCAGAAGATCCTCAGTTGGCTGAAGAATGTCTGGGAGAAAATTACCAATACTTTCAATTCGGTCGTCAGTTGGATTGGAGGCTGGTTCTCCTGAAGCCATTTTATGGTCTGTGAGGTGTTTAATGATCAAACCATTTAAACCCATCGGGCCACCGCCGTTTATCGATCCTATTGAAGGCGAGTGGTGTCGCGCAATCAATCTTGAAGAAAATCGGGCGCTTGATGCAAATAAAGCAAAGCTCGATGCTCTTCGACTTCGCGACAAGAAACGAACCGAAGAAAAGATCGATGGTTTGTACGATGCGCTGCAAAGAAAAATCGACCCGGACTATAAACGTCCGCCGAGTGCCGCTGATGTGAACAATATCTTCGAGGCGGCGCAGAGCATCATCAGATCCTGGAACTGGTAACGGTGCCACGGCTGCAATAAAAAAAACCGCGAGCGTGCTCGCGGTTTTTTATTGTCGGCACTGGCGATTTTCAACCCTGAACCGGCACGCCCTTGAGGTACGGCGCAGGTTCCGCACCAAGGTTGCTCAGCATCCGCTCGCTGTACCAGTCCACGAAGTTGACCACACCAAATTCATAGGTCTTCGAGTACGGCCCTGGCTGATAAGCCGTGGAGTTGATCCCGCGCTGGTTTTCTTCGGCCAGACGCCGGTCCTGGTCGTTGGTCGCGTCCCACACCTGGCGCATGCGCTCGACGTCGTAATCCACGCCTTCGACCGCATCCTTGTGCACCAGCCATTTGGTGGTGACCATGGTTTCCTGGGCGCTGATCGGCCATACGGTGAAGACGATGATGTGGTCGCCCATGCAGTGGTTCCACGAGTGCGGCAGGTGCAGGATGCGCATCGAACCGAGATCCGGGTTCTTGATCCGGCCCATCAGTTTGGCGCAGCCCTGTTTGCCGTCCAGGGTCATAGATACGGTGCCCTTGAGCAGCGGCATGCGCACGATGCGGTTGCGCAGGCCGAAACTGGCGTGTGCATAAGGAATTTTCTCGGCTTCCCACGCCGCGGCGGAGGCGGCGACGTGATCCTTGAACGCCTGATCGGCACGCGGGTCGGTGACGTCGTCCCATTCCAGCAGGGTTTTCAGCAGTTCCGGGTGCGACGCGTTGCAGTGGTAGCACTCGCGGTTGTTTTCCAGCACCAGTTTCCAATTGGCCTTTTCCATCAAGGTGGTGGTGATCGCCACCTTGGTGTTCTCCATGTCGTACGGTTCCATGTAGTGGTTCAGCGTCGACAGGAAGTCATCGATGGCCGGCGGATTCTCCGCCAGGCTGATGAAAATGTAGCCGCCGGCAGTCTTCACGTTCACCGGTTTGAGGCCGTACTGCTTCATGTCGAAGTCGGCGCCCATCTCGGTGCCGGCGAACAGCAGGCGCCCGTCCAGTTCGTAGGTCCACTGGTGGTAGTGGCAGACCAGTTTGGCAACCTTGCCCTTTTCGCTGGTGCACAGGCGCGAGCCACGGTGGCGGCAGACGTTGTGGAACGCATGCACCACGCCGTCGGCGCCACGAATGACGATGATCGGGTTCTTGCCGACCTGCAGAGTCAGGTAGTTGCCCTTGGCCGGGATCTCGCAGGTCATGCCGGCGATCAACCACTCTTTCTGGAAGATCTCCTGCATGTCGATATCGAACAGGCGCTCGTCACTGTAGAACGGCTGCGGCAGCGAGAAAGTGCGCTCGCGCTCCTGCAGCATCTGTGCGGTGGCCTTGCGTGCGGGTTCCAGCGGATCGCCCAGGCTGATTTTTGCGGTGACGTCCATCGATGTATTCCTCAAGGCCATCTGCGTGGCCGCGAAAGTGGCTGATCAGGGTTGCTACGCAAGGTGTAAAGAATTCGTCTTGGTGTGGGGCGAGTGTGGGGCCGGCGCTGGCCGGAACCTTATCCATGGGCGACATGGTGCAATCTGTTCCCGACGCGCAACCCCCGGCGGTTGGGGGCTGGTCGCGATAAGTATGCCGATGTCGCGGATAGGTAAACGGACGGTTCACGCTATACGCAGAATCGCCACATGAAGGCCGACAGTCGGCCGTGGAGAACAGCATGTCCAACAGCTTCCTGAATCCGGTCACCACCCAGACCTGGGCCAATGGCCGACACATCGTCCGTTGCGTCAAAGTCATCCAGGAAACCTGGGACGTGCGCACCTTCTGTTTCATGGCCGACCAGCCGATCCTGTTCTTCTTCAAGCCCGGGCAGTTCGTGACCCTGGAGCTGGAAATCGACGGCCAGCCGATCATGCGCTCGTACACCATTTCCAGTTCGCCGTCGGTGCCGTACAGCTTCTCGGTGACCATCAAGCGTGTGCCGGGCGGCAAGGTCTCCAACTGGCTGCATGACACCCTGCATGAAGGCCAGGAGCTGGCGGTGCACGGCCCGGTCGGGCTGTTCAACGCCATCGACTTTCCGAGTCCGAAAGTGCTGTATCTCAGCGGTGGCGTGGGGATCACCCCGTGCATGTCGATGGCGCGCTGGTTCTACGACACCAACGCCAACGTCGACATGACCTTTATCCACAGCGCGCGCTCGCCGAAAGACATCATTTACCACCGCGAGCTGGAACACATGGCGTCGCGAATCGACAACTTCAGCCTGCACCTGATCTGCGAGAAACACGGGCTGGGCGAGCCGTGGGCCGGTTATCGCGGCTACCTCAATCACAAGATGCTCGAACTGATGGTGCCGGACTTCCTTGAGCGCGAAGTGTTCTGCTGCGGCCCGACGCCGTACATGAACGCGGTCAAGCGCCTGCTGGAAGTGGCCGGTTACGACATGTCGCGTTATCACGAGGAATCCTTCGGTGCCACGCCACCGGAAGCTCGTGCCGATGCGGTGGAGCAAGCCGAGCAGGCAGCCGATGCGCCGGAAATCGATGCAGCGGATCTGCATCAGGTCGAATTCACCGCGTCCGGCAAAAGCATTCGCGTGGCCCCGGGCGAAACCGTGCACGCGGCGGCGGCCAAGCTTGGCCTGATGATCCCGAAAGCTTGCGGTATGGGGATCTGCGGCACGTGCAAGGTGCTCAAGCTCGGCGGTGAAGTGGAGATGGAGCACAACGGCGGGATTACCGAGGACGACGAGGCGGAAGGTTTTATCTTGTCGTGCTGCAGCGTGCCGAAGGGCGACGTCAGAATCGAATTCTGAGCTGGGGCGAATTTTGCGTACGGCTTGCCCCTCACCCCAGCCCTCTCCCAGAGGGAGAGGGGGCCGACCGAGGTGTCTGGCGCTATACATCGACCCTGAAAGACCTTATCGATTATGGATTCGGTAAAGCAGATTCAGGTCGGGGTAATTCTCAAATATCCCCCAATCAGTCCCCTCTCCCTCCGGGAGAGGGTTAGGGTGAGGGGCTTTTCAGTCGATAAACAAATCCGTCATCAACGCCGCATCGCTCCCCGGTTCGAACCGGTAATGCTTGAACTCAGTCACGCCGTGCTCACGCAAAATTTCTTCGTCGATAAGTAGCCGTCCAGTGATCTGTCGTGCGCTGCTTCCCAGGATCACGTGCGCCGCATCCGCCATGATCGCTGGCGTGCGCGCATGCTTGAACGACTCGCGGTTGCCCAGCTGAAATTCGATGGCGGCGGTGGCAATCATCGTCTGTGGCCACAGTGAATTGACGCTGATGCCGTAACTGGCGAATTCCTCGCTCATGCCCACGGTCAACATGCTCATGCCGTACTTGGTCACCGTATACGGGCTGAACTGGGCAAACCACTTGTTCGCCATGTTCAGCGGTGGCGACAAGTTGAGAATGTGTCCGGCGGATTTCTTCAGATAGGGCAGGGCGGCCTGGCTGCACAGCAGTACCGCGCGGGTGTTGATCTGGTGCATCAGGTCGAAACGCTTGAGTTCGATGTGCTGCACGCCAGTCAACTTGATCGCCCCGGCGTTATTGACCAGCGCATCGATGCCGCCGAAATGCTCGTTGGCCTGGGCCAGCGCATTGCGCACCGCGTCTTCATCACGCACATTGACTTGCAGGGCCAATGCCTTGCCGCCAGCGGCTTCGACTTCCTTGGCTACGCTGTGGATGGTGCCAGGCAGTTTGGGGTGGGCTTCGGCGCTTTTGGCCGCAATCACGATATTGGCCCCGTCCTTCGCGGCCCGCAGAGCAATCTCACGCCCGATGCCACGGCTGGCGCCGGTGATGAACAGGGTTTTGCCTTGTAGCGACATGCCGATGCTCCTGCTTATTGTTATGTGAGCGGAGGGCTCGACAGACAATGTAGACCAAGAGGCAAACACGTAAGGTGGGGTGTAACTTTGTGGCGAGGGGATTTATCCCCGATGGCCTGCGCAGCAGGCCCAAAGTCTGAATCAGTCTCTGTCAGACAGAAACTCAATGGCAGGTTTTGGGGCTGCTGCGCAGCCTATCGGGGATAAATCCCCTCACCACAGGGGATCTTATCGGCTCAAGGAATCAGGCGGACATGACTTCGCGAATGTCGCGGGCCAGTTCGCGTACGCGTTCTTCTTCGGTGTCCCACGAGCACATGAAGCGTGCGCCGCCCTTGCCGATGAAGGTGTAGAAGCGCCAGTTTTTCGCGGTCAGCGCGGCGATGGCCGGTTCCGAGAGTTGCAGGAATACGCCGTTGGCCTGCACCGGGAACATCAGTTCCACGCCCGGAATGTCGCTGACCAGCTCGGCCAGCAGTTGCGCGCAGTGGTTGGCGTGGCGGGCGTATTTGAGCCAGGCGTCGTTTTCGAGGATGCCGACCCACGGTGCCGAGAGGAAGCGCATTTTCGACGCCAGTTGCCCGGCCTGCTTGCAGCGGTAATCGAAGTCTTCGGCCAGTTTGTGGTTGAAGAACAGAATCGCTTCACCCACGGCCATGCCGTTTTTCGTACCGCCGAAGCACAGCACATCGACGCCGGCCTTCCAGGTCAGGTCGGCCGGCGAGCAGCCGAGGAATGCGCAGGCGTTGGAGAAACGCGCGCCGTCCATGTGCAGGTGCAGGCCCAGCTCTTTGCAGGTGGCGCTGATGGCGCGGACTTCTTCCGGGGTGTAGACGCTGCCGACTTCAGTGGCCTGGGTCAGGGTCACGACGCGCGGTTTGGGGTAGTGGATGTCCTGGCGCTTGAGCGCGACTTCGCGGATCGACTGCGGGGTGATCTTGCCGTTTTCGGTGCCAGCGATCAGCAGTTTCGAGCCGTTGGAGAAGAATTCCGGCGCGCCGCATTCGTCGGTTTCGACGTGGGCGGTTTCCGAGCAGATCACGCTGTGGTAACTCTGGCACAGTGACGACAGCGCCAGCGAGTTGGCGGCGGTGCCGTTGAAGGCGAAAAACACTTCGCAGTCGGTTTCGAACAGCTTGCGGAAATGGTCGGCCGCACGTGCGGTCCATTCATCGTCGCCATAAGCGCGCTGGTGGCCGTGGTTGGCCTGTTCCATGGCGGCCCAGGCTTCAGGGCAGATACCGGAGTAGTTGTCGCTGGCGAATTGTTGGCTCTTGTCGGTCATGGCCGGCTTCCGTGGTCGAGACTCTTGTGAAGGCTCGTGGTCAATGAGGGTGCGCACTTTACCGAAGATCTTCCGGGGAGCACACGGGATGTCGCTGTCAGAAAATTACCAGTTTGTTACCCGATTATGCACGTGACTAAACGCGACGGCGCGCTGGATCTGCTCAAGTGGCTGGCGCTGCTGAGCATGCTGCTCGATCACCTGCGATATGTCGGGATCAGCGCCGATTGGCTGTATGTGCCGGGACGTCTGGCGTTCCCGTGGTTCTGCCTGGCGATGGCGGCGAATCTTGCCAGGGCCGGTGCGCAGAAGACCGAGTGGCGCTATCTGGGCTGGCTGCTGCTGTTCAGTGCGGTCAGCGAAATTCCCTACCGCTTGTACATTCCTGATCCCGACACCTTGAACGTGATGCCCACCCTAGCGCTGGGGTTGCTGGTGGCGCGGGGCTGGCAGGACCGGACGCTGCTGTCACGACTGTTGGGCGTCGGTGCCTTGCTGCTGGCGGCGCTGTTGTCGCAATGGCTGATGTTCGGCGTGTTTGGCGTGTTGCTGCCGCTGGCGCTGCTGTGGGTGATCCGTCGCCCCGGGTATTTCGGCCTGCTGCCGGGGCTGGTGTGTCTGGCGGGGAATCAGTGGCGGGTGCTGTATGAGGCTGCCGTATTCGGTAACGTCGTCGCGGTAATCGGCATCGCGGCGTGTCTGGGTGCGCCATTGCTCGGCATGTTCCTGTTGCGACACTTCGGGTCTACCCATCCCCTGCCCATGCGCCGCTGGGCGTACGCACTCTACCCCCTGCATTTCCTCCTGTTGCTCGCCATCCGCACGGCATACACCTGACCCCTGTGGGAGCGGGCTTGCTCGCGAAAGCGGTGTGTCAGGCGGTATTGATGTCGACTGACACGACCTCTTCGCGAGCAAGCCCGCTCCCACAGGGGATCTCCGCAGTTTTGGATGATGTGTCCGACCAACCATTTCAGGCCATGTCGTAAACGCACCTTTGCGTGGCGTCCGCAGGCATTTGAGCTGTCTGCGCCGGTCATACCATCGGCATCAAAGGGCACTGCCTTCATTGCCAGTGCCTTACCGAGACGAATGGCGCACAGATGCCGCTGGGAGAGACGCGATGTTCAGCAAGCAAGACCAGATCCAGGGTTACGACGATGCACTGCTGGCGGCGATGAATGCCGAGGAGCAACGTCAGGAAGATCACATTGAGCTGATCGCGTCGGAGAACTACACCAGCAAACGCGTCATGCAAGCGCAGGGCAGCGGCCTGACCAACAAATACGCCGAAGGTTATCCGGGCAAGCGCTACTACGGCGGCTGCGAGCATGTGGATAAAGTCGAAGCGCTGGCCATCGAACGCGCCAAGCAGCTGTTCGGCGCCGATTACGCCAACGTCCAGCCGCACTCCGGCTCCTCCGCCAACAGCGCCGTGTACCTGGCGCTGATCCAGCCGGGCGACACCATTCTCGGCATGAGCCTGGCCCACGGCGGTCACCTGACCCACGGCGCCAAAGTGTCGTCCTCGGGCAAGCTGTACAACGCGGTGCAGTACGGCATCAACACCGATACCGGGCTGATCGATTACGACGAAGTCGAGCGTCTGGCCGTCGAGTGCAAGCCGAAGATGATCGTTGCCGGGTTCTCCGCCTACTCCAAGACCCTGGACTTCCCGCGCTTCCGTCAGATCGCCGACAAGGTCGGTGCGCTGCTGTTCGTCGACATGGCCCACGTTGCCGGTCTGGTCGCTGCTGGCCTGTACCCGAACCCGCTGCCGTACGCCGACGTGGTCACCACCACCACCCACAAAACCCTGCGCGGTCCGCGTGGCGGGCTGATCCTGGCCAAGTCCAACGAAGAGATCGAGAAGAAGCTCAACGCCGCAGTATTCCCCGGGGCCCAGGGCGGCCCGCTGATGCACGTCATCGCCGGTAAAGCCGTGTGTTTCAAGGAAGCGCTGGAGCCCGGCTTCAAGGCCTATCAGCAGCAAGTGATCGACAACGCCAAGGCGATGGCCAGCGTGTTTATCAAACGTGGCTACGATGTAGTGTCCGGCGGCACCGACAACCACCTGTTCCTGGTCAGCCTGATCCGTCAGGGCCTGACCGGCAAAGATGCTGACGCTGCCCTCGGCCGTGCGCACATCACCGTCAACAAGAACGCCGTGCCGAACGACCCGCAGTCGCCATTCGTGACCTCGGGCCTGCGTATCGGCACCCCGGCCGTCACCACCCGCGGCTTCAAGGTCGCCCAGTGCGAAGTGCTGGCCGGCTGGATCTGCGACATCCTCGACAACCTCGGTGACGCCGACGTTGAAGCGAATGTGGCCAAGAACGTCGCGGCACTGTGCGCCGACTACCCGGTTTATCGCTGAGCGGTTTGGAGTAAATGACTATGCAACGCTATTCGGGCTTCGGCCTCTTCAAACACTCCCTCAGCCACCACGAGAACTGGCAGCGCATGTGGCGCACGCCGACGCCGAAGAAGGTCTACGACGTGGTCATCGTCGGCGGCGGCGGGCACGGTCTGGCGACCGCCTACTACCTGGCGAAAGAGCACGGCATCACCAACGTCGCCGTGGTCGAGAAGGGCTGGCTGGGCGGCGGTAACACCGCGCGCAACACCACCATCGTTCGCTCGAACTACCTGTGGGACGAGTCGGCGCACCTGTACGAACACGCGATGAAACTGTGGGAAGGTCTGTCGCAGGATCTGAACTACAACGTGATGTTCTCCCAGCGCGGTGTCTACAACCTTTGCCACACCCTGCAGGACATCCGTGATTCCGAGCGTCGGGTCAGTGCCAACCGCCTCAACGGCGTCGATGGCGAACTGCTCAATGCCAAGCAAGTGGCCGACGAGATTCCGTACCTCGACTGCTCGAAAAACACCCGCTACCCGGTGATGGGCGCGACCGTTCAGCGTCGTGGTGGCGTCGCTCGTCACGACGCCGTGGCCTGGGGCTTTGCCCGTGCCGCCGACGCCTTGGGCGTGGATCTGATCCAGCAGACCGAAGTGATCGGTTTCCGCAAGGAAAACGGCGTGTGCATCGGCGTTGAAACCAACAAGGGTTTCATCGGCGCCAAGCGTGTCGGTGTGGTCACCGCCGGTAACTCCGGGCACATGGCCAAGCTCGCCGGTTTCCGTCTGCCGATCGAATCCCACCCGCTGCAAGCGCTGGTGTCCGAGCCGATCAAACCGATTATCGACAGCGTGATCATGTCCAACGCCGTGCACGGTTACATCAGCCAGTCCGACAAGGGCGACCTGGTGATCGGCGCCGGTATCGACGGCTACAACGGCTATGGTCAGCGCGGTTCGTACCCGGTGATCGAGCACACCATCCAGGCCATCGTCGAGATGTTCCCGGTGCTGTCGCGGGTGCGCATGAACCGTCAGTGGGGCGGCATCGTCGACACCACCCCGGACGCCTGCCCGATCATTTCGAAAACCCCGGTGCCGAACATGTTCTTCAACTGCGGTTGGGGCACCGGTGGCTTCAAGGCCACACCTGGCTCGGGCAACGTGTTTGCCGCCAGCCTGGCTAAGGGTGAAATGCACCCATTGGCTGCACCGTTTTCCATCGACCGTTTCCACAACGGCGCACTCATCGACGAACACGGCGCTGCTGCCGTCGCCCACTAACAGGAGAAATCCCCATGTTGCATATCTTCTGTCCTCACTGCGGCGAACTGCGCTCCGAAGAGGAATTCCATGCATCCGGTCAGGCGCACATCCCGCGTCCGCTGGATCCTGCCGCCTGCACCGATGAAGAGTGGGGCGATTACATGTTCTTCCGCGACAACCCGCGTGGTCTGCACCACGAACTGTGGGATCACGTCGCCGGTTGCCGCCAGTACTTCAACGTCACCCGCGACACCGTGACCTACGAGATTCTCGAAACCTACAAGATCGGCACCAAGCCGCAATTCACCGACAAGGCTGATACGGCGAAAACAGCCACGACGGCGCTGGGAGAGAAGGTATGAGCCAGACCAATCGCCTGTCCAACGGTGGACGGATCGACCGCAACAAAGTGCTGAGCTTCACCTTCAACGGTCAGAGCTACAAAGGCTTCGAGGGCGACTCGTTGGCCTCGGCACTGATCGCCAACGGCGTCGACATCATCGGCCGCAGCTTCAAGTATTCGCGTCCACGCGGGATCTTCGCCGCCGGTGCCGAAGAGCCGAACGCCGTGCTGCAGATCGGTGCCACCGAAGCCACGCAGATTCCCAACGTGCGCGCCACGCAACAGGCGCTGTATCAAGGCCTGGTCGCCACCAGCACCAACGGCTGGCCGAGCGTCAACAACGACATGATGGGGATTCTCGGCAAGGTCGGCGGCAAGCTGATGCCGCCGGGTTTCTACTACAAAACCTTCATGTACCCGCAATCGTTCTGGATGACCTACGAGAAGTACATTCGCAAGGCTGCAGGGCTTGGCCGTTCGCCGACCGAAGTCGATCCGGACACCTACGACTACATGAACCAGCACTGCGACGTGCTGATCGTCGGCGCCGGCCCTGCCGGGCTCGCCGCGGCCCTGGCGGCTGCACGCAGCGGTGCGCGGGTGATCCTCGCCGATGAGCAGGAAGAGTTCGGCGGCAGTCTGCTCGATTCCCGCGAAAGCCTCGATGGCAAACCGGCGATCGAGTGGGTGGCCAGCGTTATCGCTGAATTGAAAAACACCCCGGACGTGCTGCTGTTGCCGCGCGCCACGGTCAACGGCTACCACGACCACAACTTCCTGACCATTCACGAACGCCTCACCGATCACCTCGGTGACCGTGCGCCAATCGGTCAGGTGCGTCAGCGCATCCACCGGGTTCGCGCCAAGCGTGTAGTACTGGCGACCGGCGCCCACGAGCGTCCGCTGGTCTACGGCAACAACGACGTGCCGGGCAACATGCTCGCCGGTGCGGTCTCGACTTACGTGCGCCGTTACGGTGTGGCACCGGGCAAGAAGCTGGTGCTGACCACCAACAACGATCACGCCTATCGCGTGGCGCTGGATTGGCTCGACGCCAGCCTGCAAGTGGTGGCCATCGCCGATGCACGGAGCAATCCGCGTGGTGCGCTGGTGGAAGAAGCCCGCGCCAAAGGCATTCGCATCCTCACCGGCAGCGCCGTGATCGAGGCCCGTGGCAGCAAGCGCGTCACCGCTGCCCGCATCGCCGCGATTGACGTCAAAGCGCACACCGTGACCAGCCCGGGCGAATGGCTCGACTGCGACGTGATCGCCAGTTCCGGCGGTTACAGCCCTGTCGTGCACCTGGCTTCGCACCTCGGTGGCAAGCCGATCTGGCGTGAAGACATCCTCGGTTTCGTACCGGGCGAAGCACCGCAGAAGCGTGTGTGCGTCGGCGGCATCAACGGCGTTTACGGCCTCGGAGATTCGCTGGCCGATGGTTTCGAAGGTGGCGCACGCGCTGCCAGTGAAGCCGGTTTTGCGGTGGTCGAAGGCACGCTGCCAAAAGCGCTGAGCCGTCTCGAAGAAGCGACCCTGGCGCTGTTCCAGGTGCCGCACGAGAAGGGCACCTCGCGTGCGCCGAAGCAATTCGTCGACCTGCAGAACGACGTCACCGCCGCCGCCATCGAACTGGCGACCCGCGAAGGTTTCGAGTCGGTCGAACACGTCAAACGCTACACCGCGCTGGGTTTCGGCACCGATCAGGGCAAGCTCGGCAACGTCAACGGCCTGGCCATCGCCGCCCGTTCGCTGAACGTGACCATCCCGCAGATGGGCACCACGATGTTCCGCCCCAACTACACGCCGGTAACGTTCGGCGCGGTAGCCGGTCGTCACTGTGGGCACATTTTCGAACCGGTGCGCTACACCGCACTGCATCAATGGCACCTGAAAAACGGCGCCGAGTTTGAAGACGTCGGCCAGTGGAAACGTCCGTGGTACTTCCCAAAAAACGGTGAAGACATGCACGCCGCGGTGAAGCGCGAATGCAAAGCCGTGCGCGACAGCGTCGGCCTGCTCGACGCCTCGACCCTCGGCAAGATCGATATTCAAGGCCCGGATGCCCGCGAGTTCCTCAACCGCGTTTACACCAACGCCTGGACCAAGCTCGACGTGGGCAAGGCCCGTTACGGCCTGATGTGCAAAGAAGACGGCATGGTCTTCGACGACGGGGTGACGGCGTGTCTGGCCGACAACCATTTCGTCATGACCACCACCACGGGCGGCGCCGCGCGCGTCCTACAATGGCTGGAGCTGTACCACCAGACCGAATGGCCGGAGATGAAGGTGTACTTCACTTCCGTCACCGACCATTGGGCGACCATGACCCTGTCCGGGCCGAACAGCCGCAAGCTGCTCAGCGCCGTGACCGACATCGATCTGAGCAACGAAGCCTTCCCGTTCATGACCTGGAAAGAAGGTCTGGTCGGCGGTGTGCCGGCGCGGGTGTTCCGTATCTCGTTCACCGGTGAGCTGTCGTACGAAGTCAACGTGCAGGCCGACTACGCGATGGGCGTGCTGGAGAAAATCGTCGAGGCTGGCAAGCAGTACAACCTGACGCCGTACGGCACTGAAACCATGCACGTTCTGCGCGCCGAGAAAGGTTTCATCATCGTCGGTCAGGACACCGACGGCTCGATGACTCCGGACGACCTGAACATGGGCTGGTGCGTCGGTCGCACCAAACCGTTCTCGTGGATCGGCCAGCGCGGCATGAACCGTGAAGACTGCGTGAAGGATCAGCGCAAGCAACTGGTGGGCCTGAAGCCGATCGATCCGAACGTCTGGCTGCCGGAAGGCGCGCAACTGGTGTTCAACACCAAGCAGGCGATCCCGATGACCATGGTCGGCCACGTGACCTCCAGCTACGCGCACAACTCCCTCGGCTATTCGTTTGCCATGGGCGTGGTCAAGGGCGGTCTGAAGCGCATGGGCGAGCGGGTGTTCGCGCCGCTGGCCGATGGCAGCGTGATCGAGGCGGAGATTGTGTCTTCGGTGTTCTTCGATCCGAAGGGTGATCGGCAGAATATTTGAGGGTTCGGCTCCTGTGGAGTGCCAGTCGCACCGCGGTGACTTCATCGCGAGCAGGCTCACTCCTACAGGTGATCGCGTACCCCTTGTAGGAGTGAGCCTGCTCGCGATAGCGGTAGATCTGCTTGCAAAGGGTTCAAGTCAGAATTAAGGAAGGTGCTTTATGACCACAGCCAACGTATACCAACAACGCCCGACCACCGGGGCCAAGGCCGAGTCGTCGCTGCACCATGCCGACCTCGCCAGCCTGGTCGGCAAGGGTCGCAAGAACGCCGGCGTCATCGTGCGTGAAAAGAAACTCCTCGGTCACCTGACCATTCGTGGCGATGGCCACGATGCAGCCTTCGGCGCTGGCGTGCACAAGGCCCTCGGCATTGAGTTGCCGGGCGCCCTGAGCGTCATCGTCAAAGGCGAAACCAGCCTGCAATGGATGGGCCCGGACGAGTGGCTGCTGATCGTGCCAAGCGGTGAAGAGTTCGCCGCCGAGCAGAAACTGCGCGAAGCGCTGGGCGACCTGCACATCGCGATCGTCAACGTCAGCGGCGGCCAGCAAGTGCTCGAACTGAGCGGGCCGAACGTGCGTCAGGTGCTGATGAAATCCACCAGCTATGACGTGCACCCGAACAACTTCCCGGTCGGCAAAGCGGTGGGCACGGTGTTCGCCAAGTCGCAGCTGATGATTCGCCATACCGCCGAAGACACCTGGGAACTGCTGATCCGCCGCAGCTTCTCGGACTACTGGTGGTTGTGGTTGCAGGATGCGTCGGCCGAGTACGGGTTGAGCGTACAAGCCTAAAAGCTTACCCCCTCACCCCAGCCCTCTCCCCCAGGGGGGAGAGGGGGGAAGGGAGCAGATTTGTGTGGTTTTCGAGCCTGAGTTCGCCGCGATATTTCAGGTCGGCGTAGCTCGAAAGAACACCTCGGTCAGTCCCCTCTACCTCCGGGAGAGGGCTAGGGTGAGGGGCAAAAATCCCCCAGACACCGCGCACAAAAGAACAGGAGTCACCGCACCATGAGCCGCGCCCCAGACACATGGATTCTGACCGCCGACTGCCCCAGCGTGCTAGGCACGGTGGACGCGGTGACGCGTTTTCTGTTCGAGCAGGGTTGCTACGTCACCGAGCACCATTCGTTCGATGACCGGCTCTCGGGCCGTTTCTTCATTCGCGTGGAATTCCGTCAGCCTGACGGTTTCGACGAACAATCCTTCCGCGCCGGCCTTGCCGAGCGCGGTCAGGCGTTCGGCATGGTCTTCGAGCTGACCGCGCCGAACTACCGGCCAAAAGTGGTGATCATGGTTTCCAAGGCCGATCACTGCCTCAACGATTTGCTTTACCGCCAGCGCATCGGCCAGTTGTCGATGGACGTGGCGGCGGTGGTGTCCAACCATCCGGACCTCAAGCCGCTGGCCGACTGGCACCAGATTCCCTACTACCATTTCCCCCTCGACCCCAACGACAAACCGGCGCAGGAGCGTCAGGTGTGGCAGGTGATCGAAGAGTCCGGCGCCGAACTGGTGATCCTCGCCCGCTACATGCAGGTGCTGTCACCGGAGCTGTGCCGCAAGCTCGATGGCAAGGCGATCAACATTCACCACTCGCTGCTGCCGGGGTTCAAGGGTGCCAAGCCGTATCACCAGGCCTACAACAAGGGCGTGAAGCTGGTCGGCGCGACGGCGCATTACATCAACAACGACCTCGATGAAGGGCCGATCATTGCCCAGGGCGTCGAGGCGGTGGATCACAGTCATTACCCGGAGGATCTGATTGCCAAAGGGCGGGATATCGAGGGGCTGACCCTGGCCCGGGCCGTGGGTTATCACATCGAAAGAAGGGTGTTTTTGAACGCCAATCGCACGGTCGTTCTTTAGATCGCTTTCGCGAGCAAGCCCGCTCCCACAAGGGATTTGTGTTGAAACACAGGTCTCTGTCACACCCAAGATCAACTGTGGGAGCGGGCTTGCTCGCGAAGAGGCCATGACTGACAACGCAAGACCAACAAGCAATAACCCGAGCACTTAACGCGCTGCCTGCCTGGGCAACGCAGTTCCATAAAAACAACAGCGAGGTGAAAGCATGTCTGGCAATCGTGGTGTGGTGTATCTCGGCGCTGGCAAGGTCGAAGTACAGAAAATCGACTATCCGAAAATGCAGGACCCGCGTGGCAGGAAGATCGAGCACGGGGTGATTCTGCGTGTGGTGTCCACCAACATCTGTGGCTCCGACCAGCACATGGTGCGCGGCCGGACCACGGCGCAGACCGGTCTGGTGCTGGGTCACGAAATCACCGGCGAAGTGATCGAAAAGGGTTCCGACGTCGAGAACCTGAAGATCGGCGACCTGGTTTCCGTACCGTTCAACGTGGCTTGCGGGCGCTGCCGTTCCTGCAAGGAGCAACACACCGGCGTCTGTCTGACCGTCAACCCGGCCCGTGCCGGCGGTGCCTACGGTTATGTCGACATGGGCGACTGGACCGGCGGCCAGGCCGAATACGTGCTGGTGCCTTACGCTGACTTCAACCTGCTGAAACTGCCGGATCGCGACAAGGCCATGGAGAAAATCCGCGACCTGACCTGCCTCTCCGATATCCTCCCGACCGGCTATCACGGCGCAGTGACGGCGGGCGTTGGCCCTGGCAGCACCGTTTACATCGCCGGCGCCGGCCCGGTCGGTCTGGCCGCTGCAGCCTCGGCGCGTCTGCTGGGGGCGGCGGTGGTGATCATCGGCGACGTCAACACCATCCGCCTGGCGCACGCCAAGGCTCAGGGTTTTGAAGTGGTCGACCTGTCCAAGGACACGCCGCTGCACGAACAGATCGCCGCACTGCTGGGCGAGCCGGAAGTCGATTGCGCGGTGGATTGCGTGGGCTTCGAAGCGCGCGGCCACGGGCATGACGGGGTGAAAGCCGAAGCACCGGCCACTGTGCTCAACTCGCTGATGGGCGTGGTGCGTGTAGCCGGCAAGATCGGTATTCCGGGCCTGTACGTGACCGAAGATCCGGGCGCGGTCGATGCCGCCGCGAAAATGGGCAGCCTGAGCATCCGCTTCGGTCTGGGCTGGGCCAAATCCCACAGCTTCCACACCGGCCAGACCCCGGTGATGAAGTACAACCGCCAACTGATGCAGGCGATCATGTGGGACCGCATCAACATCGCCGAAGTGGTCGGCGTGCAGGTCATCAGCCTCGACCAGGCGCCGGAAGGTTACGGCGAGTTCGATGCCGGTGTGCCGAAGAAGTTTGTGATCGATCCGCATCGGTTGTTCAGTGCGGCGTAAGCTTCAGGCAGTGCAGAACGGCGACCTCAAGGTCGCCGTTTTTTATGGGGATGAGCACGAAACCTGTGGCGAGGGAGCTTGCTCCCGCTCGGCGGCGAAGCCGTCGTAAAATCCACACATGCGGCGTCTCAGGAAAATTACCCACACAAGATTTGGGCCGCTTCGCAGCCCAGCGGGAGCAAGCTCCCTCGCCACAAAAGGTTTGTGGTGCCAGAGTCAGAGAGCCGCTAACGCGCCTTGGTAAAGCACTGGCCCCGTCGGTTGCCCGGTCGGCGAACCACCTTTCGGTTCCAGACTCACCGCCAGCGCAATCGGCTGGCCGATCAAGACTTTCTGCGCCGCGCTCAGTTCAACCTTGCCTTTGCCGCCTGCAGGAATCACCCCCAGCGAAATCGGCTTGCCGTCCGCCGGTATCGCCCACAGTTCCAGGCTGCGATCTGGCCCGACTGCCGCCAATGTCAGCGGTTCGACTTGCAGATAATCCGCATGCGCCTCGACCTTCAGTGCCGGCTGCGTGTCGGCGCTCAGCAAGGTGGCGCGGTAGCGGGCGTCGTCGCGGTTGTACAGCGAGCCGAGGAATACCAGAACCACGATCGAGCAGAGTGCGGCGGTAACCCGCAGCCAGTTCCAGAACGGACGTTTTTCCGGGACGTGCAGTACTTGCGGCTCGATCCGCGCGGTGATGCCTTGCCACACCCGATCTGGCACCGGTTGCTCCGGCAGCGTTTCGGTAAGGCTGGCGAGGCTCTCCTGCCACTGCGCCAACTCGGTTCGCAGTGCTGCGTCATCCAGCAGCAATTGTTCAAAGCGCCGACGCGCCGCCGACGACATCAGGCCAATGGCGTAATCGGCAGCGAGGGCGCGGCGCAAGGCGGGGGTCTGGTAGTTCATGATTCAAGGCACCTGCGCAGACGCTCCATGCCGCGACGAATCCACGACTTCACCGAGCCCAGCGGTGCCGCCAGGTGTTCGGCCAGTTCCGAGCAGGAAAGGCCCTGGAAGTAGGCGACGCTGATCGACTGGCGCTGCATGCCGTCGAGGGTGTCCAGGCAGCGATGCAGCGCGCTGGCTTCGCGGCTGCTGTTCAACAGGTCGTGGGCCGAAGGGCCTTGGTCCGGCAGGGTGTCCTGTTCGAAATCGGTCAGCGGCCGTTCGCGTTGTTTGCGCAACTGGTCAATGGCCTGATGGCGGGTGATGTTGATCATCCAGGTCAACGGTGCCGACAAATGGGCTTCATAGCGTGAGGCGTTGTTCCAGATGCGCACGAAGCTTTCCTGCAGCACGTCCTCGGCCAGATCCGCCCGGCCCATGAAGCGCAAGGCCACGCCGTGCAGGCGCGGGCCGACGCTGCGATAGAGCGTTTCGAATGCACCGCGGTCGCCCAGTGAGCACTGGGCCAACAGCTGGCGCAACTGATCGGGGTCGGCGATGGAAATGACGGCTCTCCAGGCAATGGGCGGGCGACGAGGGCGCTGCTCGGGCTGTTCACAGGCTAGTTCAGCGACGGCGCTTGTGCCATTCATCTCGGGTTATCCGCGGTTTCACGTTTTATATACGTGGCTATGCTGAAAATGGATGCGTCGGCGAGGAACATGCTGGCTGAAACCCGGTCAAACCGGCAGTTTTGCCGCTCATAGACGGGCGGTTACCACAGCGCAAGAGGATGTCTGAATGAAGATTTCACGCGGTATTGCCTTGGCTTCACTGATGACCCTTGCAGCGAGCCCGGTGTTTGCCGGCTTCAGTCTGGACGACGTGACCAAAGCGGCTGCAAGCATGCAGGGTGGCAACGCTGCCACCGCCGCCGCTCCGACCTCGGAAACCGCCGGTTTGCTGCAAGCCGTTACCGGTCTCGGTGTTACGCCTCAGCAAGCCGTCGGTGGCACCAGCGCCATGCTCGGCCTGGCCAAGAATCAGTTGAGCAGCACCGATTATTCGCAGCTGGCCAAAGAAGTGCCGGGCATCGACAAACTGTCGGGCGGCAGCGGCAACCTGGCGGCGTTGAGTGGTTTGCTGGGTTCGTCGGGCAAGTCGGCCGGGCTGGAAAACGCGCTGGGCAACGTCAAGGACACCAACGACCTGAACAATGCCTTCGGTGCGTTGGGCATGGACAGCGGCATGGTCGGCCAGTTTGCCCCGGTGTTGCTCAAGTACCTGGGTGATCAGGGCGTCGGCGGCCCGCTGCTGCAGAGTCTGGGCAGCATCTGGGGCGCCGGCACCGGTAGCTGATTCAGCCGCGCTCGCCGCGCAGTTCGCTGATGCGCTGATCCTTCTCGGTCCAGAGCTGGTTGACCCAGTTCTGGACCTGCTGGCGAAACTGCGGATCGTTCTCGTAATCGCCCTGCGACAGTGCCGGGTCGAGTTCGCGGGTCTGGATGTCGACAATCACCCGCGGCACGCTGCCGCTGATCAGATCCCAGAACCCCGGAATCTTCTGCTGTGGATAAACCACGGTCACGTCAAGCAGCGCATCCAGCTGTTCCCCCATCGCCGCCAGAACAAACGCCACACCTCCCGCCTTGGGTTTGAGCAGATGCTTGAACGGTGACTGCTGCTGCGCGCTTTTCGCCGCGGTGTAGCGGGTGCCTTCCAGATAATTCACCACCGTCACCGGCTGGCGTTTGAACAGCTCGCAGGCCTGTTTGGTGATTTCCAGATCCTTGCCCGCCAGTTCCGGGTGCCTAGCGAGGAACGCCTTGGTGTAGCGCTTCATGAACGGGTAATCCAGCGCCCACCACGCCAGCCCCAGAAACGGTACCCAGATCAGTTCTTTCTTGAGGAAGAACTTGAAGAACGGCGTGCGCCGGTTGAGGGTCTGGATCAGCGCCGGAATGTCGACCCACGACTGATGGTTGCTGACCACCAGGTACGAGGTGTCACCACGCAGGTCTGCGCCGCCGCGAATATCCCATTGGGTGGGGATGCACAGGCGAAAAATCAGCTTGTCGATTTCCGCCCAGGTCTCGGCAATCCACATCACCGCCCACGAGGCGTAGTCGCGCCAGCGCCCCGGCGCAATCAGTTTGAGCAGGGCAAAGACCAACAACGGCCCGATCAGGATCAGGGTGTTGAGCAACAGCAGCAGGGTGACGAAACAGCCGGTGAGCAGGCGGCGCATAAGCAACTCTATGAAGGCGGATGGGCGCGCCATGATAAGTGGCTTCGGGTGAGAGGCCAAATCGATGGTGACGAATGTTTCACTTTTGGCTGGCTATGCTGGCGCTGATTACTGTGTTGGCAGGGCTGGGCTCTTCGCGAGCAAGCCCGCTCCCACAGTGGATCTTCAGTGTGCATGCCATCTCCAACAGATCCCGGATCCCCTGTGGGAGCGGGCTTGCTCGCGAAGGCGGACTCAAGCGAACCAATTGCTCGCCGGCTGTCTAAAATCTCGCGTCTGACGCCCTCATTTTCCAAGGAAGCCCTCTACGTGAAATCCCTCCTTGCACTGTTTGCCCTCGTCGCCCTGCCGGTCATGGCCGCCGAGCCGACCCTGTACGGGCGTTACGAATACATCGCGCTGCCGGAAATCGGTGGTGAGGTGCTCAAGGCCAAGATGGACACCGGCGCGCTGACCGCCTCGCTGTCGGCCAAGGACATCGAGACTTTCACCCGCGACGGCGAGAACTGGGTGCGTTTCCGCCTCGGCACCAAGGATGCCAGCAACAAGGTCTACGAACACAAGGTCGCGCGGATCAGCAAGATCAAGAGCCGCTCGGATGAAGAGGACGAGGGTGACAGCACTGAAGTCGCCAAGCGCCCTGTGGTCGATCTGGAACTGTGCCTGGGCAACGTCAAGCGCACCGTTGAGGTCAACCTGACCGACCGCAGCAACTTCAACTACCCGCTGCTGATCGGTGCCAAGGCCTTGCGCGAGTTTGGCGCAGCGGTGAACCCGGCGCGGCGTTTCACCGCCGACAAGCCGGACTGCTAAGTGGTCTCATTGACGTAACGCCAGGCTTGGGGCACCGTTCGCGCACTTAACCCATGGGCTCGGACGCCATGCCTCATATCCTGATTGTCGAAGACGAAGCGGCGATTGCCGACACGCTGATTTTTGCCCTGCAGGGCGAGGGGTTCGCTACCACGTGGCTGAGCCTCGGCGCGGCGGCGCTGGAGTTTCAACGGCAGACCCCGGCTGACTTGATCATTCTCGATATCGGCCTGCCGGACATCAGCGGTTTCGAAACCTGCAAACAGCTGCGGCGCTTCAGTGAAGTGCCGGTGCTGTTTCTCAGTGCCCGGGACGCCGAGATCGATCGGGTGGTGGGGCTGGAAATCGGCGCCGACGATTACGTGGTCAAGCCGTTCAGCCCACGTGAGGTTGCGGCGCGGGTACGGGCGATTCTCAAGCGCATGGCGCCGCGTCCTGCGGTTGAAGCGTCCTCGACGCTGTTTCGCATCGATGCCGAGCGTGTGCAGATCGTCTATCGGGGACAGCCGTTGAGCCTGACCCGTCATGAGTTTCGCCTGTTGCAATGCCTGCTCGAACAACCGCAGCGGGTGTTCAGCCGCGAGCAATTGCTCGATGCGCTGGGGGTTGCCGCCGACGCCGGTTACGAGCGCAGCATCGACAGCCACATCAAAAGCGTGCGCGCCAAATTGCGCCTGGTGCGGGCCGATGCCGAGCCGATCCAGACCCATCGCGGCCTCGGTTACAGCTACAGCCCGGGGCACAGCTGATGTCGTTGGGGCTGCGGATTTTTCTGGTGTATGTGCTGTTTATCGGCCTGACCGGTTACTTCGTGCTCAACACGGTGATGGAAGAAATCCGCCCGGGCGTGCGCCAGTCCACCGAAGAGACTCTGGTCGACACCGCCAACCTGATGGCGGAAATCCTGCGTGATGATTTCAAGGCCGGCACGCTCAGCGAGAACCGCTGGCCCGAATTGTTGCGGGCCTACGGCGAGCGCCAACCACAGGCGACGATTTGGGGTTTGCCGAAAAACCAGGTCAACCACCGCATCTACGTCACCGACGCCAAAGGCATCGTGGTGCTGGATTCCAGCGGCGTGGCGGTCGGACAGGATTACTCGCGCTGGAACGACGTCTACCTGACTTTGCGTGGTGAGTACGGCGCTCGTTCGAGCCGCAGCGATCCGAATGATGCGAACTCCTCGGTGATGCACGTCGGCGCGCCGATCCGCGACAACGGCCGGATCATCGGCGTGGTTACCGTGGCCAAACCCAACAGCTCATTGCAGCCTTATGTCGATCGCACTGAGCGGCGTTTGCTGTTTTACGGTGCCGGGCTGATCGGCCTCGGTCTGCTGTTCGGCGCTTTGCTGTCGTGGTGGCTGAGCCGCGCGCTGCACCGTTTGACCGGGTATGCGCAGGCGGTGAGCGAATGCCGGCGAGTGGAAGTGCCGCATTACCGTGGCGGCGAACTGGAGCAACTGGCGACGGCGGTGGAACAGATGCGCACCCAGCTCGAAGGCAAGGCTTACGTCGAGCGCTACGTGCACACCCTGACCCATGAATTGAAAAGCCCGCTGGCGGCGATTCGCGGTGCGGCGGAATTGCTGCAGGACGAGATGCCAGCGATTCAGCGCCTGCGCTTTGTCGGCAATATCGACAGCGAAAGCGCACGGATGCAGCAGTTGATCGAGCGGCTGTTGAATCTGGCGCAAGTGGAACAGCGGCAGGGTCTTGAGGAGCGCGTGGCGGTGCCGCTGGCGGCATTGGTTGATGAATTGTTGCGGGCGCAGGCAGCGCGCATCGAAGGCCGGCGGCTCAAGGTCGAGCAGACGATTGCGCCAGATCTGCTGCTGATCGGCGAGCCGTTTCTGTTGCGTCAGGCGTTGGGCAATCTGCTGGAGAATGCGCTGGATTTCACCCCGGTCGCCGGGCTGCTGCGCTTCAGTGCCGAGCGCGTGGGGGAGCAGGTCGAGTTGCGCTTGTTCAACGAAGCAGCGGCGATTCCCGATTACGCCTTGCCACGCTTGAGTGAACGGTTTTACTCGCTGCCGCGTCCGGACAGTGGGCGCAAGAGCACCGGGTTGGGGCTGAACTTCGTTGAAGAGGTGGTGAAGTTGCATGGTGGGTCGATGCATATCCGCAACGTCGAGAGCGGTGTGGAAGTGACATTGCGCTTGTCCTGAGACCGAGTCGCTGCCTTCGCGAGCAAGCCCGCTCCCACAGGGGGGGGGTGTTGAAACACAGGTCTTGGTCACACCAAAGATCAACTGTGGGAGCGGGCTTGCTCGCGAAGGGGCCGGTGCAGTCTCCACACAATCTCCATATTCCCCCCACATTCCCCTCATACATCAACAGCAGACTCTGCCCATCCAAACAGGGAGAGTCCCATGAACAAGAATCTGACCATAAAGCTCGGGGCTATTGCCCTGCTGATCTTGCTGTTGCTGATCCCGCTGCTGATGATTGACGGCATCATCGATGACCGTCAGCAATTGCGCGATGGTGTGCTTGAAGACATCGCTCGCAGCTCCAGCTACAGCCAGCAACTGAGCGGGCCGGTGATGGTGGTGCCGTATCGCAAGGTGGTGCGCACCTGGAAGACCAACGAGAAAACCAGCCAGCGCTATGAGGAACTCGGCGAAGAGCGCGGTCGGCTGTACTTTCTTCCGGAGCGCTTCGAGCTCGACGGCCAGGTGCAGACCGAGCTGCGCAATCGCGGTATTTACGAGGCGCGACTGTTCCATGCCGACAATCGCATCAATGGGCATTTCTCGTTGCCGGCGCAATTGGGGATCAAGGAAGACTTTGCCGATTACCAGTTCGACGCGCCGTTTCTGGCGGTGGGCATCAGCGATATTCGCGGCATCGAAAACGCCCTGAAACTGGAACTCGATGGCCAGCGCCTGGACTTCGTACCCGGCACCCAGGTCGGCTGGCTCGGCGAAGGCGTGCGGGTCACGCTGCCGGCGCTGGATACCCGCAACGCCACGGAGCTGACCTTCGGTTTCGATTTGCGTCTGCAAGGTACCGGTTCGCTGCAGGTGTTGCCGGTGGGCAAAAGCAGTCACGTCAGTCTCGCCGCCAACTGGCCGCACCCCAGTTTTGTCGGCAACTTCCTGCCGGGCAAACGCGAAATCAGCGACCAGGGTTTCAGCGCTGATTGGCAGACCACGTTTTTCTCCACCAACCTGCAGGAAGCGATGAACCGCTGCGTGCTGGGCAATGACTGCGAGGCGTTCAACGGGCGCAGCTTTGGTGTGAGCTTCATCGATCCGGTGGATCAGTACCTGAAGAGTGATCGGGCGATCAAATATGCGCTGTTGTTCATCGTCCTGACGTTCGCCGGTTTCTTCCTGTTCGAAGTGCTCAAAAGTCTGGCGGTGCACCCGGTGCAATACGCATTGGTCGGGGTGGCGCTGGCGTTTTTCTACCTGTTGCTGTTGTCGTTGTCGGAGCACATCGGCTTTGCCCTGGCGTATCTGCTGTCGGCCAGTGGCTGTGTGCTGTTGATCGGGTTTTATGTTTGCCACGTGCTGCACAGCGTGCGCCACGGCCTGAGTTTTTCTGCGGGATTGGCGGCGTTGTATGGCCTGCTGTATGGCTTGCTCAGCGCTGAGGACTACGCGCTGCTGATGGGGTCGCTGCTGCTGTTCGGCTTGCTCGGGGTGTTCATGGTGCTGACGCGCAAACTCGACTGGTATGGGATCGGGCAGAAACCGGCCAGGCCGCTGGAGTTTGATGTGGGGGCGATGCAATGAGCGGGTTGCGGGAGGATCAGCGCTGGAAGGAAGAGTTGGTGACGCGGATTGTCGGGTTTCTGCCTGTGGAAACGAAGTGGTGCCTTCGCGAGCAAGCCCGCTCCCACAGGAGTACGCATTCCAATGTGGGAGCGGGCTTGCTCGCGAAGAGGGCGGAACAGGCGCCGCAGCCTTAAGGCTTGGGCATCGTGGCAACCATGGACGGTCGCTGGCTCACGTCGAAATACCAGTTGGCCAGTTGCGGATTGGCGCTGCGCCAGTCCAGATCCGGATGACGCAGATCGATGTAACCCAGTGCACAAGCGACGCTGATCGCCGCCACGTCGAAATGGCTGGTCAGCTCGGCGATGGCGTCACTTTCCAGATAGGCCAGGGCGCGACGAATCTTCTCGCGCTGGGCGTCGAGCCACTCGTCCCAGTGTTTTTCCGGGGCGCGCAGCACCAGTTCGTAACGCACCATCACCGAGGCGTCCATGATCCCGTCGGCCAGCGAGGCCAGGGTCAGACGCCGCCAACGGGCCGCTCCTTCGCGAGGGATCAGCGGATTGCCGACGTGCTGCTGGTCGAGGTATTCGAGGATCACGCGGCTGTCATGGATCACGCTGCCGTCGGCCAGACGCAGGGCCGGAATCTTGCCCAGAGGGTTGTCGGCGTTGAGCGCAGCGTCCGGGCTGACCGGGGTGAGGACGCAGTCTTGCAGGGCGACGCGATCCTGCTGGCCGGTCTCGTGCAACAGCACCATCACTTTGCGCACGAACGGGGAGAGCGTGTTGTGAAACAGGGTCATGCTGGGGGCGGACATTGGCAAACCTCGGTGGTCATCGAAGAGCAGGAGATTAGCCTAGTCAGATACAGAGCGGCAGGCGAGGGATTTGCGGGTGCTCATGAGGCCGCCTTCGCGAGCAAGCCCGCTCCCACACTGGATCTGTTTCGTTCACAAATCCCCTGTGGGAGCGGGCTTGCTCGCGAAGAGGCCCTGTCAGGCAGCACAAAAATCACTCGCGCGGCAGCAAGCCTCTTATGGCCAGAAATGCGGGAACACCCAGCCCGACCCAACTCAACGCATCCCAGATCCCGTCCCCCAGCAACGCCGAAAACAACCCCGCCGCACTCAGCAGCGCAATCACCAGCGGCGTGCTGAAGACCTTCCAGAAATTGCTCTGACGCGGCTTCATGCAGCAACCTCCAACGGCAACGGTTTTGCCGCTTTACGCCGCACCACCCACAGATACACGCCGCTGCCGAGGACGATGATGGTCAACACGTCGAGGGTCGCCCAGAGGATTTTCATCGGCATGCCGCCGTAGTCGCCGAAATGCAGCGGCTGGGACATGCCCATGGCGTCCATGTACCACGGGCGTTCACCGACGGCGGTGACTTGCAGGGTGCTGGCGTCGATCAGCACCGGCGTCAGCAGGTGCGAGGTCAGGTGCGTGCCGCCCTTCATGAAGACTGAATAATGATGCTCGCTGGAAAAACGCGTACCGGGGAAGGCGATGAAGTCCGGGTTCATCCCCGGCGCCACGTCGCGGGCGATGTCGAGCAGGCGGGTGGCCGGTGCCAGTCGGGTCAGCGGCGGGGCATCGCGGTAGGGCGCGACCATGGCGCTCAGCGTGTCATTGCGCCACGCGGCAATGAGCAGATCGGCGCAGGCGCTGATCACTCCGGTGACGCCGACCACCAAGGCCCAGGTCAGGGTGACGATGCCGATCAGGTTGTGCAGGTCGAGCCAGCGCAGGCGGGTGGACTTGTCCTGACGCACGGTGCCGAACTGCAAGCGGCGCATGAACGGCAGGTAGAGCACCGTACCCGAGATGATCGCGACCACGAACAGCAGACCCATGAACGCCAGCAGCAACTTGCCCGGCAGCCCGGCAAACATGTCGACGTGCAGGCGCAAGATGAACAGCATCAGCCCGCCATTGGCCGACGGGGTTTCCAACGCTTCACCGGTGCGCGCATCGAGCATGAAGGTGTGCGACGAGTTCGGTTCGGTGCCGGCAGTTTTCGCCATGATCGTCAGCACGGCGTTCGGTTCGTCGTCTTCGAAACCGAAGTACTGCACCACTTCACCTGGGCGATGTTTTTCTGCGGCCTCGACCAGTTGCGCCAGGTTCAGGCGCGGCGTGTCGACCGGCATCTCGCGCACTTGCGGGGCATCGCCGAGCAGGTGCTCGATTTCGTGATGAAAGATCAGCGGCAGACCGGTCAATGCCAACAGCAGCAGAAACACGGTGCAGATCAGGCTGGTCCAGGTGTGGATGAACGACCAGCGGCGAATTGTTTTACTTTTCATTTCATGACCTTCAAAAACACCGAAGCCGTCCACGGGGGACGGCCTGGTGACAGAACCTGTTTCAGCTCACGCGCTTACCACTTGTAAGTGGCGCTGGCGATGACGCTGCGCTGGTCACCGTAGTAGCAGTAGTAGCCGTCGCAGGTGGAGATATAGTCCTTGTCGAACAGGTTGGTGGCGTTAATTGCCAGCGACGCACCTTTGAGGCTGTTGTCGAGGCGACCGAGGTCGTAATGCACCGAGGCGTCGAACACGGTGTAGGCGTCCGCCTTGCCCAGCCAGGTGTTGGCCTTGTCGCCGTAAGTGTTGCCGGTGTAACGCACGCCACCGCCGATGCCGAAACCGTCGAGTACGCCGCTGTGCCAGGTGTAGTCGGTCCACAGCGAAGCTTGCTGGTTAGGCATCAGTTGCAGGCGATTGCCCTTGTCCACGCCTTTCTGCACTTCGGACTTGGCCAGGGTGTAGGCGGCGATGACTTTCAGGTTATCGGTGACGTCGGAAACCGCTTCCAGCTCCAGGCCTTTGACCTTCACTTCACCGGTCTGGCTGGTGATGGTCACGTTGTTGACGATGCTGTTGACCGCGACGTTCTTCTGGGTCAGGTCATACACCGCAGCGCTCAGCAGAGTCTTGCTGCCCGGCGGCTGGTACTTGATGCCCAGTTCCCATTGCTTGCCTTCGGTCGGCTTGAGCGAACCGGTGGAGGTGGCATCGGCGCCGCTGGTTGGCTGGAAGGATTCGGCGTACGACAGGTACGGCACGAAGCCCGAGTCGAACACGTAGCTGAGCGCCGCGTTGCCACTGAACGCCTTGTCGCGCTGGGTGTTGGTGGCGTCGCCCTTGTTGATGAACTGCGTGCCGGTGTGCACCCAGTCTTCACGCCCGCCGAGGGTCAGGCGCCACTGGTCGAGGGCCATCTGGTCCTGTACGTACAGGCCGGTCTGGTAGGTCTTCTGGTCATAGTCATAGAACGCCGAAGAACGTGCTGGACGGGTGATCGGCTGACCGTAGATCGGGTTGTTGACGTTAATGTCCGGCGCGGTGCCGAAGATCGACGTGTAGTTGGTGTTGCTGCGCTGGTGATCCAGACCGAGCAACAGCGTATGGCGGATGTCGCCAGTGGCGAAGTCGGCCTGGAAGTTGTTGTCCACGGCGAACTGGCTGATGTCTTCATCAACGTTGGTGGTGCCGCGACCGACATTGCCCTGAGCATCCACGGTGAAGCCGGCGAACGATGGGTTGTAACTGTTGACGGTCACGGTCTGGAACGACAGATCCGACTTGGTGTAGCGCAGGTTCTGCTTGAACTGCCACACCTCGTTGAGGCGATGCTCGAAGGCATAACCGAGCGCGTAGTAGGTGCGGTCGTAGAAGTCGTAGTCCGGATCACCGAGGTTCTTGTGATGGGAAATCTTGCCGAACGGCATGTCGATCTTGGTGCCCTGAATCGGGTAGAACTGGCTGGTGACACCGGTATCGTCGCGGGTGAACTGGGTCAGCAGGGTGAATTTGGTGTCGTCATCGATGTTCCAGGTCAGGCTCGGTGCGATGTTATAGCGCTTGTTTTCGATGTGATCGATTTGCGTGTCGCTGTCGCGCACCACACCGCTGATGCCGTACAGAAACTGCCCGGCATCGTCGATCTTGCCGGTGCTGGCGAAGTTGATCTGACGATGGTTGTCGCTGCCGTACTGCAACTGGATTTCGCTGCTGGCTTCCGCGCTCGGGCGCCGGCTGACCATGTCCAGCAGACCGCCCGGCGGCGTCTGGCCGTAGACGGAAGAGGCCGGGCCGCGCAGCAGCGCGAGGCGGTCGAGGTTCCAGGTTTCAGGCTTTGGGTTGGCGTATACGCCCTTGGGCAGCGGCAGGCCGTCGAGGAACTGAGTCGGCTCGAAACCGCGCACCCGCAGCCAGTCGATACGGGTGTCGCTGCCGTAGCTGCTGGCGGTGATGCCCGGCATGTAGCGTACGGCGTCATCGAGGCTGTGCACGCTGCGGTCGTCCATTTGCTGACGGGTGGCGACCGAGATCGAGCGCGGTGCTTCGACCAGCGCGGTGTCGGTCTTGGTGCCGGCGGCGGTGCGGGTGGCGGTGTAGCCTTCGACCGGGCCCCAGGCGGTTTCCAGGTTTTCCACGCCGATGACTGCGGTTTCCGGCAGCGCCAGTGTCCCTTCCGGCACCGCCACCAGGGTGTAAGTGCCGGTGCTGCTTTGTTCCAGTTGCAGACCGGTGCCTTGCAGCGCCGCGCGCAGAGCACCGGCGGCGTCGTACTGACCGCTGACCGGCGCAGAGGTCTTGCCGGCGGCCAGCGACGGATTCAGCGACAACGCGAGGCCGCCCTGGCTGGCGATCTGGTTCAGCGTGGTCGACAGCGGCGCCGCTGGCAGGTTGTAGGCACGCACGCTGGAGGCCTGTTCAGCAGCGAGCAACGGGCTGCTGATCAGCGGCGCGCTGAGGGCGATGGCGACGGCCAGCAGACTGGGGCGCAGCAAGGTGTCTAGCGAACGGGACATGCGAAGGCTCCTGAATGGAAATATTTCTCAATTGCCTGTGTGCCGGACGAGAATTGAAAAGTGATAGGGCTGGATGAAAATAATTTCGATTAACTGGGAGTGGGGCGGCCGATTCGGAATTTTCGAGTGCTGCGGGTGGCCCTATCGCGAGCAGGCTCACTCCTACAGGGGGAACGCATTCCTGCTCGCGATAGCTATTTCCCTGACAACGAATTTTTTAAGGCTTGGTATCAGCCTTCGCCACCGTGACCCAATACGGCGTGTGCTGCTCGATCTGCACCGGCAGGGTCGGCAGCAGCGCACTCAAGGCCTTGTCGGTGTCGTGCAGCGGGAAGCTGCCGGTGATGCGCAGGTCAGCGATTTCCGGCGCCACGCCCAGATATCCGCGGCGATAACGCGCCAGTTCATGCACCAGGTCTTCCAGTCGCGCGTTGTCCACCACCAGCATGCCGCGGGTCCAGGCATCGGCGCCGGGCGTGAGCGCGGCGACCGTGTCGAGGCCGTCATTGCGGATCAGCACTTGCTGGCCTTCGCGCAGGATCCGCTCTTCAGGATGGCTTTGCGGATGCGCCGCCACCGCCGATTGCAACACGCTCAAGCGTGTGCCTTGGTCTTCACGCTTGACCAGAAACCGTGTGCCCAACGCGCGCATGCTGCCTTCGCGCGTCTCGACAATGAACGGCCGCGCATCGCCGTGACCGGTCTCGACCATGATCTCGCCTGCCTGCAACACGATCAGCCGCTGCCTGGCATCGAAACGCACATCCACCGCGCTGTGGGTGTTGAGGTTGAGCACGGTGCCATCGGCCAGGCGCACCGTGCGCTGCTCACCGGTGGCGGTGCGTTGATCGGCGAGCCAGTAATCCAGCGGCAAGTAGCGATCCCCGGCAAACAACGCCAGACCGACGAGCGCCACCACGCTGGCCAATCCGCTGCCGAGCTTGCGCACGCGCCGCCGAATGCCTTCGCGCGATTGCAGCAAGGCCGCGCGGGCCGGGCCGTTGGCGACGCTGAAGCGCTGATCGAGCATGCCCAGTTGGCGCCAGGCGCGGGCGTGTTCTTCATGGGCCGCGTGCCACTTGGCGAACTCCTCGCGCTCCAGCGGACTGCCGGAATCCAGCGACAACTGCCAGGCAATCGCCGCGTCCAGCACCTGAGCCGAGACCGGTTTGGAACTGGCCGGGTTCATGTCGGCTCACCGTACAGGGCGATGTAGCACTGGCGAATGCCTTGCGCGAGGTACTGCCGCACGCGGGGCACCGAGACGCCAAGCTTCTCGGCGATTTCGGCGTGGCCGAGGCCGTCGAGGCGGTTATACAGGAAAGCGGCGCGGGCCTTGGTCGACAGTTTGCCGAGCAGGCGGTCGATGGCCTTGAGGTCTTCGAGGATCAGTTGCTGTTCTTCCACCGAAGGCTGTTCGCCTTCGGGGATCAGCATCAATTCAGTGAGGTAGGCCTGCTCCAGCGCGGCGCGGCGGAAGTAGTCGAACAGCAGGCCCTTGGCGATCGCCACCAGAAACGCCCGGGGTTCGCGCGGCGTCAGCAGTTGCTCGCGACCGAGCAGACGCACGAAGGTATCCTGGCTCAGGTCTTCGGCCCGTTGCGGGCAAGCCACATTGCGCCGCAACCAGCTCAGCAGCCAACCGCGATGGTCGCGATACAACGCACCGACGAGTTCACTGTGAGGGCTTGGGACTGACGACACCAGACGCACCGATTGGGAAATGTTAACCAACGAGAATTGTTCGCGATTCTCGCAGAGGTGGGAATGGTTAGCAATTGGCCACTGGTCGGGTGGGTGCACAAGAGCTGCCCCTCACCCTAACCCTCTCCCGGGGGAGAGGGGACCGATCAGGGAATATTCTGGAGCTGCACCGACCGGAAAGTGCTTTGCTGAATCCATAATCGATCTGGTTTTTCAGGTCGATGTATAACGCAAGACAATAAGGTCAGCTCCCTCTCCCTTTGGGAGAGGGTTGGGGTGAGGGGGCTTTTAGAAGGACGGCGCCTGCTGACGACGTTTCCACTGACTCAAACGCTGCTGCAGGTTCAACGGACTATGAATCTGCTGCTGCCGCGCCCGGCTGAACAGGATCAGCGCCAGCTCCGCCGTCGCCAGTGCATCGGCACTCGCGTTGTGCCGCTCGAACACCTCAAGCTTGAACCAGTCGATCCATTCATCCAGGCCGGCCTCGCGGATATTCGCCTGCGGACACAGCAGCGGCGCCATGTCCGCGACATCCAGAAACACATTCTGCAGCTTGTAGCCCAGGTGTTCCCGCAGCGCGCGCCCAAGCATGTGCTGATCGAAGGGCGCATGAAACGCCAGCACCGGGCTGTCACCGATAAATTCCATAAGCTCCAGCAACGCCTCGGCCGGGTCGCTGCCGGCGGCAATCGCGTTCGGCCCCAGGCCATGGATCAACACGCTCGGGCTGAGCTTCAGCTCCCGACATTGCAGAGTGCGCTCGAACTGCTGACTGAAGTCGATCGCGCCGTCTTCGATGACCACCGCGCCGATCGACAGCACGCGATCCTTGTTCAGGTTCAGCCCGGTAGTTTCCAGATCGAGCACCACCCAGCGCTGCTCGCGCAGGCTGTATTCTTTCAGTTCGCTGATCGCCGGCAACGTCGCCAGACGTTGTTGCAGGTCTGCCGACAGCAGTGGGCTGGCCGGCCGCAGCCACGAAAACAGGCTCATAGCTGATACCGCAAGGCCAGGCTGCTTTGCAGGCGCTGGGCCTGGCGCAGGGATTCGCGCAGGATGCGCCGATCCAGATGATTGAGGCTGTCGGGATCGACCCGGTTCGACCAGGGCAGATTCTCACGGCTCTGGATCTGGTGTTGCTGCATGCGCGTCTGCTGGATGAAGTGGTAAGCCTCTTCATACGCGGCGCCATCGAGACGTTCGATGACCTCTTTTTCGACCAGCTGACGCAAGCGCTCCAGTGTGTTGTTGGTTTCGATGCCATGCGCCAGCGCCAACAGGCGTGCGCCGTCGACGAAGGGCGTCAGGCCCTGAACCTTGAGGTCGAGGGTGGCTTTCTCGCCGTTTTTGCGCGCCAGCACAAACTCGCGGAAACGCCCCACCGGCGGACGATTGCGCAGCGCGTTCTCGGCCATCATGCGCTGGAACAAACGGTTGTCGCCGACCTGATCGAGAATCCCCCGGCGCAGTTGTGCGCAGCCTTTCTCGTCGCCCCAGACCACCCGCAGGTCGAAATAGATACTCGAACCAAGCAGGTTCTCCGGCGTCGCCTCGCGGATAAATGCTGCAAAGCGCCGCGCCCATTCCGCGCGCGACAGGCACAGTTCGGGGTTGCCGGCCATGATGTTGCCCTTGCACAGACTGAAGCCGCACTGCGCCAGGCTCTGGTTGATCTGCTGGGCGATTGGCAGCAGTTTGCCGCGAATCTCCGCCGCATGCGCCGCGTCCCGCGCTTCGAACAGAATGCCGTTGTCCTGATCGGTGTGCAGCGTCTGCTCGCGCCGGCCCTCGCTGCCGAAACACAGCCAGCTGAACGGTACGCCGGGGTCGCCTTTTTCGGCGAGGGTCAGTTCGATCACCCGGCACACGGTGTGGTCGTTGAGCAGGGTGATGATGTGGGTGATCTGCGTCGAAGACGCACCGTGAGCGAGCATGCGTTCGACCAGTTGGCCGATCTCGCCGCGCAGGCTCACCAGTTGTTCGATGCGCTGGGCACTGCGGATGGTTCGGGCCAAGTGCACCAGATCGACCCGTTGCAGCGAGAACAGATCACGCTCGGAAACCACGCCGCACAGGCGCTGATCCTTGACCAGACAGACGTGGGCGATGTGCCGTTCGGTCATGGCAATCGCCGCGTCGAAAGCGCTGTGATCGGGCGACAGAAAGAACGGCGAGCAGGTCATGTGGCGCTCGATGGTTTCGCTGAAATCACCGCTGCCATTGGCGACCACTTCGCGCAGATCACGCAGGGTGAAAATCCCTAGCGGCGCCTTGTGTTCATCCACCGCGACGATGCTGCCGACCTGTTGCTCGTGCATCAGCTTCACCGCTTCGCGCAACGGCGTGTCGGGGCTGCAAGTCACCGGATGGCGCATCGCCAATTCGCCGAGGCGGGTGTTCAGCGAATACTGGGTGCCGAGGGTTTCCACGGCTTTCTGCTGGACTTGCTGGTTGACCTGATCGAGCAGGCTGCTGACCCCGCGCAAAGCGAAATCGCGGAAGCTGTTGGACAGGGCGAACAGTTTGATGAACGCCGGTTTGTTCAGTTGCAGGCAGAAGGTGTCTTCGCTGGCCAGATGCTCGGTGCGGGTCGCCCGTTCGCCAATCAGCGCGGCCAGCGGGAAGCATTCGCCGGTGGTGATCTCGAAGGTGGTTTCGGTGCCAGGCCGGGTGATGTGCTGGCGTTCGCCGACCACTCGGCCCTGTTTGACGATGTAGAAATATTCGACCGGCCCGTCGGCGGGCTTGATGATGCTTTCGCCCTGGCCATAGAAGCGCAGCTGACATTGTTCCACCAGAAAAGCCAGGTGGGCGTGTTCCATCTGATTGAAGGGCGGGAAGCGTTGGAGGAATTGCAGGGTGCCCTGAATGTTCTGCAACACCGCGGTTTTCCCTGCCTGGGTGAAGGCGTCCGCTTTACTCATAACCATTACCGCAGTCTTTTTTGAATTGTTGTTGTCGGATCGTTGCAGCCATGGTCGGCCCCTGCGCGCGGGGTGCCCATTGGACGTAAGTCTAGGTTTGAGCTGCCGTTGGGCACATTTGGGAAGTGCCCTACAAAAACAGTCGGAAATTCCCCCGCCAGCCACTTGGAAAAAAATCCGACGAAGTGCACATTGAAGCTCTGCTTAGCGATGTCTGACGACTGTGCCAGGTGACTGAATTGAAAACGTAGAGAATGCCATGTCCGACCACGATATTTTGAGCGACGCCGAGCGTGAAGCGCTCAGCGCAGTAATGCTCGAACCCGACTTGCCGCCGCAGCGAGTACTGATCGTCGATGACGACAAGGACGCACGGGAGCTGTTGTCGGAGATACTCGCGTTGGATGGCATTCGTTGCATGACCGCGGCCAGCGGTGAAACCGCGCTGAAGATGCTCGACGAAAAACCTTCGATCGGGCTGGTGATCACTGATTTGCGTATGGGCAATGTCGGTGGGCTGGATTTGATTCGGCAGGTGCGTGAGTCGGAGCGGGCGGCGTTGCCGATCATCATTGTTTCCGGCGATGCCGATGTGAAGGACGCCATCGCCGCGATGCACCTGAGCGTGGTGGATTTTCTGCTCAAGCCGATTGATACGGCGAAGTTGCTGGGTCTGGTCAAACACGAATTGGGCATTGATCCCTGACTCTCAAGCGACACCGCCCCCCCTGTGGGAGCGGGCTTGCTCGCGAATGCGTCCTTTCTGTCGAAGTTAATGTTGAATGTGAGTCCGTCTTCGCGAGCAAGCCCGCTCCCACAAGGGATCTCCAGTGGTCCGGAGATTTTTATAGGCCAACAAAAAAGCCCTGATCTCTCGACCAGGGCTTTTTCACATCAGCGCAAATTTACAGGCCGTTGGCTTTCTTGAACTCACGACGACGACGGTGCAGTACCGGCTCGGTGTAGCCGTTCGGCTGTTTGGTGCCTTCGATCACCAGTTCGACCGCCGCCTGGAAGGCGATGTTGCTGTCGAAGTTCGGTGCCAGCGGACGGTACAGCGGGTCGTTGGCGTTCTGCCGGTCCACCACTGGCGCCATGCGCTTGAGGCTTTCCATCACTTGCGCTTCGGTGACGATACCGTGCCGCAGCCAGTTGGCGATGTGCTGGCTGGAGATGCGCAGCGTCGCACGGTCTTCCATCAGGCCGACGTCATTGATGTCCGGCACTTTCGAACAACCCACGCCCTGGTCGATCCAGCGCACTACGTAACCGAGAATGCCCTGAGCGTTATTGTCCAGTTCGTTCTTGATCTGCTCCGGGGTCCAGCTCGGGTTGACTGCCAGCGGGATGGTCAGGATGTCGTCTACCGAAGCACGGGCACGCTTGGCCAGTTCGGCCTGGCGGGCGAACACGTCAACCTTGTGGTAGTGCAGCGCGTGCAGCGCAGCAGCGGTCGGCGACGGTACCCAGGCGGTGTTGGCGCCGGCCAGCGGGTGAGCGATTTTCTGTTCGAGCATCGCCGCCATCAGGTCGGGCATCGCCCACATGCCTTTACCGATTTGCGCACGACCTTGCAGGCCGGTGCTCAGACCGATATCGACGTTCCAGTTTTCGTAGGCGCCGATCCACTTCTCGGCCTTCATGTCGGCCTTGCGCACCATCGGGCCGGCTTCCATGGAGGTGTGGATTTCGTCGCCGGTACGGTCGAGGAAACCGGTGTTGATGAACACCACGCGCTCGCTGGCAGCCTTGATGCAGGCTTTGAGGTTGACCGTGGTGCGGCGCTCCTCGTCCATGATCCCGACTTTCAGGGTGTTGCGCTTGAGGCCCAGCACATCTTCGATGCGACCGAACAACTCGTTGGTGAACGCCGCTTCTTCCGGGCCGTGCATCTTCGGTTTGACGATGTAGACCGAGCCGGTGCGAGTGTTCTTGCGCGAGGTGTTGCCGTTGAGGTTGTGCATCGCCGCCAGACAGGTCACTAAACCGTCGAGTATGCCTTCCGGCACTTCGTTGCCGTCCTTGTCCAGGATCGCGTCGATGGTCATCAGGTGACCGACGTTACGCACGAACAGCAGCGAGCGACCGTGCAGGGTCAGTTCACTGCCATCGACCTTGGTGTAGGTGCGATCCGGGTTCATGGTGCGGGTGAAGGTCTGGCCGCCCTTGGCGACTTCTTCGGACAGGTCGCCCTTCATCAGGCCGAGCCAGTTGCGGTAGATCACCACTTTGTCGTCGGCATCGACGGCAGCCACGGAGTCTTCGCAGTCCATGATGGTGGTCAGTGCCGCTTCCATCAGGATGTCTTTGACGCCGGCGGCATCGGTCTGGCCGACCGGGGTGCTGGCGTCGATCTGGATTTCGAAATGCAGGCCGTGGTTCTTCAGCAGTATCGCGATCGGCGCTTCTGCCGAACCCTGGAAGCCGATCAGTTGAGCATCGTCACGCAGGCCGGTGTTGCTGCCGCCCTTGAGGGTGACCAGCAGTTTGCCGTCAACGATCTTGTAAGCCGTCGAATCGACGTGGGAGCCAGCGGCCAGGGGCGCCGCTTCGTCGAGGAACGCACGGGCGAAGGCGATGACTTTGTCGCCACGCACCTTGTTGTAGCCTTTGCCTTTTTCCGCGCCACCGTCTTCGCTGATCGCGTCGGTGCCGTAGAGGGCGTCGTACAGCGAACCCCAGCGGGCGTTCGAGGCGTTGAGGGCGAAGCGGGCGTTCATCACCGGCACTACCAGTTGCGGGCCGGCGGTGCGGGCGATTTCATCATCGACGTTTTGCGTCGTTGCCTGGAAATCAGCCGCTTCTGGCAGCAGATAACCGATTTCTTGCAGGAAGGCTTTGTAGGCCACGGCGTCGTGCGCCTGACCAGCACGCTCCTGATGCCAGGCATCAAGACGAGCCTGGAAGTCATCGCGTTTGGCGAGTAGAGCTTTGTTCTTCGGCGCCAGGTCATGAATGACCTTGTCGGCACCTTCCCAGAATTTATCGGCGGTGAGGCCGGTACCGGGAATGGCTTCGTTGTTCACGAAGTCGAACAGGACTTTGGCGACCTGCAGGCCACCGACTTGAACGTGTTCAGTCATTGCTTGCCTCACTCTGCTCAGCTATTTCGCTTTTCAGCTCTTCAATTTTGACAATGAAGCCTCTGGCCATTTAAACCACAAACCTTCCGACCAGTACATGCCATTGCTGGCGGCTGGGCTGGGACCAATCAACGGCTTGGGGGCCTTGCTGACGGGGCTTTCAGGGTTGCGAACATGCCTTGGGCAGACATCGATCCAGCGTTATGTAGTGCGCGCCGAGGCATACTACATGATGCGTTGCGCTTGTGAAAATCAGACTAATAACGTCGTTCTGCGACCTCATGACGCATTGCGGTCACGTCGCGGAACGGGATGTTCTCAAAAAACCATCGGATTGTTCCAGCTAAATATAAAAAGTTGTACACATAAATCCTTTCTGCCTGCTATGGCATCCCCCTGCGGTGCACACTCTGTGGCGAGGGGATTTATCCCCGATGGGTGGCGAAGCCGCCCCCTGCGCGCTGACAGGTAGACCGAGCTGACAGGGTTTACGGCTGCTGCGCAACCGATCGGGGATAAATCCCCTCGCCACAGGTTGCATCCAAAACCAAGACACAGGTCACTCGCACAAATTGCTGCCCGGGCTGAATCAAACCCCTTGCCTATACTTGCCTTTCTATAACAAAAGTCATGACAAGAGGGCGCGCCATGGACCATCTCGTACTCACTGTGTTTGCTCCGGACAAGCCCGGGCAGGTCGAGCGCATCGCCCAATGCATCGCCGAGCACGGCGGCAACTGGCTGGAAAGCCGCATGTCACGGATGGCCGGGCAGTTCGCCGGGATTCTGCGAGTGGGCGTACCGGCGGAGGCTTACGACGAATTAGTCGATTCCCTACAAGCACTGTCGGCCCAAGGCATTCGCGTGCTGATCGCGGAGAGTGGTATCGAGCAGTCCTGCACCTGGAAACCGATCGCCATGGAGTTGGTGGGCAATGACCGCCCGGGCATCGTGCGCGACATCACCCGGTTGCTCAGCGAGCAGGGGGTGAACCTCGAACGGCTGGTGACCGAAGTGCGCCCGGCACCGATGAGCAGCGAGCCGCTGTTTCACGCTGAAGCGATTCTGGCGGTGCCGCTGACCCTGTCGCTGGACGTGCTGCAATCGCGGCTGGAAACCCTGGCCGATGATCTGATGGTCGAACTGGTGTTACGCACAGATCTTTAAGCGCCGTCGAGGTTATCCAGTTTTAACGTGCACCTGCCTGTGGATAACCTGTAGAGACCGGGCGCTACGCCACGCCAGCCGTGGCTTGCCGGGAACTGATCAAAAAACCGCCAGCATTCAGTGACTTGCGCACAAACGGCGGGGATCACGCTGTGGATAACCTTGGGAAGGAACGTTGCAGGCCACGAGAACCGTGGCCTGCGAAGCTTTGTGCGTTTTTTGATCAGCTGCGCCGACGCAAACTGATCACCGCATCGACGCTGTACACGGCCAGACCGGCCCAGATGAAGATGAACGCGATCAGCGTGCTCGACGACAAGTGCTCACCAAACAGCAACACCGCTTGCAGCAGCACCAAGGTTGGCGCGGTGTACTGGAGGAAACCGATGGTGGTATAGGGCAGATGACGGGTGGCAGCGTTGAAACACACCAGCGGGATGAGCGTCACAGGACCCGCCGCCACCAGCCACCAGGCTTGCGAGGTGGTCCAGAACTCGGGTTGAGCGCTGGTCGCGGTCTGGTTGAACAGCAGCCAGGCCACGGCAATCGGCACCAGCATCCAGGTTTCCACCACCAGCCCCGGCAAGGCCTTGACCGGCGCCTGTTTGCGGATCAGACCGTAAAAACCGAAGGTCAGCGCCAGCACCAGCGACACCCACGGCAGACTGCCGACTTGCCACACCTGCTGCGCCACGCCGATGGCCGCCAGCCCTACCGCGATCCACTGCATGCGCCGCAGGCGTTCGCCGAGAATCAGCATCCCCAGCAGCACGTTCACCAGCGGGTTGATGTAGTAACCGAGGCTCGCCTCGAGCATGCGCCCGTTGTTCACCGACCACACGTAGGTCAGCCAGTTGGCCGCGATCAGGGTGCCGCTCAGGGCCAGAATCGCCAGGCGCTTGGGGTTGTCGAGCAACTCGCGCAACCAGCCCGGATGCTTCCACACCATCAGCAACAGCGCACCGAACAGTGCCGACCACAACACGCGGTGAATGATGATCTCGACAGCGGGGACTTCGGCGATGGCTTTGAAGTAGATCGGGAACAGGCCCCAGATGATGTAGGCACTCAGGCCCAGAATGTACCCGCGACGCGGGTTGGCGGCTTGCATGCAGAATCCTTGCTTAGGCGGCTGACAAAGCAGGGATTGTAAGGAGATTTGTTGGCAAATGAGTTTTGAATTTGTGAATACTGGCCAAATGTGGGAGCGGGCTTGCTCGCGAATGCGGTGTATCAGCAGCAGAATAATTGCCTGACACACCGCCTTCGGGAGCAAGCCCCCTCCCACAAAGGTTTGTGGTGAATCAGAAGAGTTTCAGTGGCTCTTCATTCAGCGCGGACAGTTGTTCGCGCAGCGCCAGCACCTGATCGCCCCAATACCGTTCCGTACCAAACCAAGGAAAGCTGTGCGGGAACGCCGGGTCGTCCCAGCGTCGTGCCAGCCAGGCGCTGTAGTGCATCAGGCGCAGGGCGCGCAGCGGTTCGATCAGCGCCAGTTCACGGGGATCGAAGTCGTGGAATTCGTTGTAGCCGTCCATCAGTTCCGACAGTTGCCCGAGGCATTCCTGACGGTCGCCGGCGAGCATCATCCAGATGTCCTGCACGGCCGGGCCCATGCGGCAGTCGTCGAGGTCGACAATGTGGAACATTTCATCGCGGCACATCATGTTGCCGGGGTGACAGTCGCCATGCATGCGGATGTTCTGGTGGGGCGTGGCGGCGTAGACGTCTTCGACCCGCTTGAGCAGGTCGCGGGCCACTGACTCGTAGGCCGGCAGCAGGCTCTTGGGGATGAAGTTGCCTTCAAGCAACGTCGCCAGCGAGGCATGGCCGAAGTTCTGTACGCCCAGTGCTTCACGGTGTTCGAACGGCTTGGTCGCGCCGACCGCATGAATCCGCCCGAGCAACTGGCCGAGACGATACAACTGATCGAGATTGCCCGGCTCCGGCGCACGGCCGCCGCGACGCGGAAACAGGGTGAAACGGAAACCGGCGTGTTCGTGCAGGGTCTGGCCGTTGTGGATCAGCGGCGCCACCACCGGGATTTCGACGTCGGCCAGTTCGAAGGTGAACTGGTGTTCTTCGAGGATGGCTTCGTTGGTCCAGCGTTGCGGACGGTAGAACTTGGCGATCAGCGGTTCGGAGTCTTCGATACCGACCTGATAGACGCGGTTTTCGTAGCTGTTGAGCGCCAGAATGCGTGCGTCACTGAGAAACCCGATGCTTTCGACGGCATCGAGCACGAGATCGGGTGTGAGGGTTTCAAACGGGTGGGCCATGCTGACTCCTGCGCGCAGCAGGCTGCCGCGTCCGGCCCAGCATGGTAGCGCAGACTGTGGAGGTTGAGGGTTTTGCCTTGAATAGTGGGCTGCCTGGAAGGGCCTCTTCGGGAGCAAGCCCCCTCCCACAGTGGATCTCCGGTGTGCCGACCATCTCATGCACTCAGCCGATCCAGTGTGGGAGCGGGCTTGCTCGCGAAAGCGATTTATCAGGCGCCGACGATCCCGCCATCCTCACGGGTAATCGCCATCACCGATGAACGCGGCTTGCCATTCGGCAGATGCTCGGGGAAGGTCGAACCGCCGTTCTCGCCTGGATGCTGAATCCCGACAAACAGGGTTTTCTGGTCCGGCGAGAAGCTGATCCCGGTCACTTCACAGCCAATCGGCCCGACCATGAACCGGCGAATTTCGCCGGTCTTCGGATCGGCACAGAGCATCTGGTTGTTGCCCATCCCGGCAAAGTCCCCGGCGTTGCTCGAGTCGCCGTCAGTCAGAATCCACAAGCGCCCGGCCTTGTCGAAGCCCAAACCGTCCGGGCTGTTGAACATGTTCTGCGGGGTGATGTTCGACGAACCGCTCTTCGGCGTACCGGCGTGCACGCCCGGATTGCCGGCGACCACAAACAGATCCCAGGCAAACGTCTTCGACGCGTGATCGTCGCGGTCGGTGCGCCAGCGCAGGATCTGCCCGTAGACGTTCTTCGCGCGCGGGTTCGGCCCGCCCACCGGCTGCCCGTCTTCGCCGCGCTTGGCGTTGTTGGTCAGGGTGCAATAAACCTGGCCGTCCTTCGGGCTGACGACGATCCATTCCGGGCGGTCCATACGCGTGGCGCCGACCACACTGGCGGCGAGGCGGGCGTGGATCAGCACTTCGGCCTGATCGGCGAAACCGCTGCTGGCGTCGATGCCGTTCTTGCCGTGGGTCAGTTCGATCCACTGGCCTTGGCCTTTCGGGTGATCAGGGTTGCCGTCACCGGCGTCGAACTTGGCCACATACAGCGTGCCGTGGTCGAGGATGTCGCGGTTGGCTTTGGCGTTGCGGTGGTTGATGCGGTCGCGGCTGATAAACTTGTAGATGAACTCGCCACGTTCGTCGTCGCCCATGTACACCACGGCGCGACCGTCATCGGTCTCGGCGAGGGCGGCGTTTTCATGCTTGAAGCGACCCAGCGCCGTACGCTTGACTGGGGTCGATTGCGGATCGAACGGATCGATCTCGACCACCCAGCCGTGACGGTTGAGTTCGTTGGGGTTTTTGGCCATGTCGAAGCGCGGGTCGAACGGGTGCCAGTTGATTTCGCGACTGGCGGCCGACACGCCGTAGCGCTTTTGTGCCGGGTCGAACTGCTGCTGAGCGTTGCTGCTGCCGAAGCAGTCGGTGAAGTTCTCTTCGCAGGTCAGGTAGGTGCCCCACGGCGTCTTGCCGTTGGCGCAGTTCTGGAAGGTGCCGAGGACTTTCTTGCCGTGCTTGTCGGCGGCCGTCTTCATCAGCTCATGACCGGCCGCCGGGCCACTGATGCGCAGCGGCGAGTTGCCGTGGATGCGGCGGTTGTAGCGCGAGCCCTGGACGAACTGCCATTGGCCGTTCCTGCGCTGCACTTCGATCACCGACACACCTTCGCAGGCCAGCGCCTTGCGCACGTCTTCGGCCGACTGCGGCATGCCGCCGTGCGGGTAGAGGTAGCGGTAATTGGTGTATTCGTTGTTGATCGCCATCAACGCACGGTTTCGGTCGTCGGGGAATTCGAACAGGCTCATGCCGTCGTTGTTGTCGCCGAACTGCACTTCCTGAGCGGCGGCGGTGCCATTGCCGCTCGGGTCGAAGGCCGGGCCGTTCTTGTGCAATGGCTGACCCCAGCTGATCAGCACCGAGGACTTGTAGCCCTTTGGCAGACTGATGACATCGGTGGTTGCGGCGGGAATGCTCTCGAAACCGAGCAGGCGGCTGTTGCCGGCGCTGATGCCGGTGGCCAGCGCGCTGCGGCTCAGCAGGTTACCGCCGAGGAACATAGCAGCGCCGCACAGTGCACCGGCGCTGATGAAACCGCGACGGCTGAGGCCGACCATTTTTTCCAGATCAGTCGATTGGTTTTCTTCTAATAGGCTCACATCAGGCTCCCTGCTTGGTTTTGGCAGCAACCTTAATGGGGGGCTATGAAGCTTTTGTTGCAGAAAGTCCGTTACAGCGGCGTGCCGATCAGCACATTGGACGGCGAGAACTGCACCTGCACCGGTTGCTCGACACTCAGCCCACGGGTGCGAAGCTGCAGCGGCTCCGCCAGAGCGCAGAGCGTCTGGCCGTTGGGCAGGGCGATGCGAACTTCGCTGGGGCCGTCTTCGGCATCTAGAATGGCTTCGATAGTGCCTTGCAGAAGATTGTGTCCAGATGTTGCAACTTGCTCCGGGGGCAGTAGTTCAAGCCAGCCAGCCTTGATCAAGGCCACCACTTCGGTGCCCGGTTGCAGTTCCAGGTGCACGGTGCTGTCGTGGGTGATCTGCGCGTTGATCCACAGGCCTTCGGCCAGTTCGAGGCGAATCAGGTCGTTGCGGCCCTGACCTTCGATGGCCACGACTTTGCCGTGCAGCTGGTTACGCGCGCTGGTTCTGAGCATCAATCGCCCAAGCAGATCCAGATCGCTGGCGTCCTCAGCGGCCTCCAGCACCTGCGCCTGTAAAGCTTGCAGCTTTTGGTACAGACGCAACACCCGTTCGCCTTCGCTGGACAATCTGGCACCGCCGCCGCCCTTGCCGCCGACCGCGCGCTCCACCAGCGGTTTCTGCGCCAGGTTATTCAGCTCATCGATCGCATCCCACGCCGCTTTGTAACTGAGCCCGGCGCTTTTCGCGGCGCGGGTGATCGAGCCCTGTTCGGCAATGTGTTGCAGCAGGGCGATGCGCTGCGGACGGCGGACGATGTGCTGGGACAACAGGGTGGGCAGGGACATTGGTGGGGGCTTTTTCACAGTGGCGGTGGAGAGTGAAGTTGGCGGCTTGCGACGCATCAGTCAAGCCAAACACAGTGCCCTTGTAGGAGTGAGCCTGCTCGCGATGGCGGTGGAACAGTCAGCATCAATGTTGGCAGTGATTGCGCTATCGCGAGCAGGCTCACTCCTACAAGGGATTGTGTCGGTTTCAGCTTCCGGGTTTTGGCGTGCGCGCCAGGCAATACACGTCAACTCTCGACGCCCCTGCATCCCGCAGCAGTCGCGCCAGTGCCTGGGCCGTGGCGCCGGTGGTCAGCACGTCATCGATCAATGCGAAGTGCCGACCTTTCACCTTTGCGTCAGGGGCCAGGGCGAAGGCGTGACGCAAGTTACGCTTGCGTGCCTTGGCGTCGAGATCCTGCTGGGCGCTGGTGTCGTGGATCCGCCGTAGAGCATGTTCCTCAAAAGGCAGATCCAGCTGTTGGCTTAACCATCGCCCCAGCATTGCCGCTTGATTGAACCCGCGTTGACGCAGACGTCTCCCCGCCAACGGCACCGGCAACAACACATCGGGCCGCGGCAAACCTTCATCGAAGCGATGTTGCAGGTATTGTCCGGCAACGTCGGCGAGCAGGTGACCAAACGGCCATTTCGCGTTGTGTTTAAAACGCGTAATCAAACTGTCCACCGGGAAGTCATAGCGCCACGGCACCACCACCTGTTCGAACGCCGGCGGCTCTAGCAGGCATCCGCCGCAGGTCAGTCCAGCGCCGGGCAGCGGCAAGGCGCAGGTCTGGCAATGGTTGCCGAGCCAGGGCAGATCGGTTTCGCAGGCGACGCAGATTGGCACTTCTGCTTCTGCGGGTTCATCGCACAACAAACAGCTTTGTACGTTTTTTAAACAGATGTAAACCTGTGCTTCGTCTCGTGGTTGACAGCGCATGACTCTTCCTTAAATATGCCGAACATCCGTGTCGCGCCTGTGGGTATTCCGTTCCCGCAGCCGCCAGCCAAGCATAACCAAGGAACTGCCCATGAGCGCCAGCACCTCTGCCACCCTGCGTCACGACTGGTCTTTAGCCGAAGTCAAAGCGCTCTTCGTACAGCCATTCAACGACTTGCTGTTCCAGGCGCAGACGGTGCACCGTGCCCATTTCAACGCCAATCGCGTGCAGGTTTCCACGCTGCTGTCGATCAAGACCGGCGCCTGCCCGGAAGACTGCAAGTACTGCCCACAGTCCGGTCACTACAACACCGGCCTGGAAAAAGAAAAGCTGATGGAAGTGCAAAAAGTCCTCGAAGAGGCTGCCCGCGCCAAGGCCATCGGCTCGACCCGTTTCTGCATGGGGGCCGCGTGGAAGCACCCGTCGGCCAAAGACATGCCGTATGTGCTGAAGATGGTTGAAGGCGTGAAGGCCATGGGCCTGGAAACCTGCATGACCCTCGGTCGTCTCGATCAGGAACAGACCGAGGCGCTGGCCAAGGCTGGCCTCGATTACTACAACCACAACCTCGACACCTCGCCTGAGTTCTACGGCAGCATCATCACCACCCGCACCTACAGCGAACGCTTGCAGACGCTGGCCTACGTGCGTGAGTCGGGGATGAAGATCTGCTCCGGCGGCATTCTCGGCATGGGCGAGTCGCTGGACGACCGCGCCAACCTGCTGATCCAGTTGGCCAACCTGCCGGAGCATCCGGAGTCGGTGCCGATCAACATGCTGGTGAAAGTCGCTGGCACGCCGCTGGAAAACGCCGAAGACATCGACCCGTTCGACTTCATCCGCATGCTCGCCGTGGCGCGCATCCTCATGCCGCAATCCCATGTGCGCCTGTCCGCCGGCCGCGAAGCGATGAACGAGCAGATGCAGGCCCTGGCGTTTTTCGCCGGTGCCAACTCGATTTTCTACGGCGACAAACTGCTGACCACCGCCAACCCGCAGGCCGACAAGGACATGCAACTGTTCGCGCGCCTTGGCATTCAGCCGGAAGCACGCGAAGAGCATTCCGATGAAGTGCATCAGGCCGCGATCGAGCAGGCGCTGGTGGAGCAGAAGAGCAGCGAGCAGTTCTATAACGCGGCGGTCTAAACCTGCGCGGATTTCTCTGAAGGAATGCAAAACCCCTGTGGGAGCGGGCTTGCTCGCGAAAGCGTCAGTGCAGTCGACATTAACGTTGAATGTCAGACCGCCTTCGCGAGCAAGCCCGCTCCCACAGGGAATCTGTGTCACTTGAAAGTCGAGGCCTGCATGTCTTTCGATCTCGCCGCACGCCTTGCTGCCCGCCGTGCCGAAAATCTCTACCGCCAGCGTCCGTTGCTCGAGTCCCCGCAAGGGCCTGAAGTGGTGGTCGACGGCCAGCCGTTGCTGGCGTTCTGTAACAACGACTACCTCGGACTGGCCAATCACCCGCAGGTGATCGAAGCCTGGCGCGCCGGTGCCGAGCGCTGGGGCGTCGGTGGCGGAGCGTCGCATCTGGTGATCGGCCACAGCGGCCCGCATCACGCACTGGAAGAAGCCCTCGCCGATCTCACCGGCCGGCCGCGTGCGTTGCTGTTCACCACCGGCTACATGGCCAATCTCGGCGCGGTCACGGCGCTGGTCGGGCAGGGCGATACGGTGCTGGAAGATCGCCTCAATCACGCCTCGTTGCTGGATGCCGGTCTGTTGTCCGGCGCGCGTTTCAATCGTTATCTGCACAACGACGCCGACAGCCTGGCCAAGCGCCTGGAGAAAGCCACCGGCAACACGCTGGTGGTCACCGACGGCGTGTTCAGCATGGACGGCGATCTCGCCGATCTGCCGGCGCTGGCCCGCGAGGCCAAGGCCAAGGGCGCGTGGCTGATGGTTGATGATGCCCATGGCTTCGGCCCGCTCGGTGCCAATGGCGGCGGGATCGTCGAGCATTTCGGTTTGAGTCAGGACGATGTGCCGGTGTTGGTTGGCACCCTCGGCAAGGCGTTCGGTACGGCGGGTGCTTTCGTCGCCGGCAGTGAAGAGCTGATCGAAAGCCTGATCCAGTTCGCCCGGCCCTACATCTACACCACCAGCCAGCCACCGGCGCTGGCCTGTGCGACGCTGAAAAGTCTGGAATTACTGCGCACCGAGCATTGGCGGCGTGAGCACCTTAACCTGCTGATCCGCCAATTTCGTCGAGGGGCCGAGCAGATCGGTCTGCAACTGATGGACAGCTTCACCCCGATCCAGCCGATCCTGATCGGCGACGCCGGTCGAGCCGTGCGCCTGTCGCAGATGCTGCGCGAACGCGGCTTGATGGTCACGGCAATCCGTCCGCCTACCGTCCCGGCAGGAAGTGCACGCCTGCGCGTGACCCTGACCGCCGCTCACAGCGAGGCGCAGGTGCAGCTATTGTTAGAAGGACTGGCCGATTGCTTTGCCCAACTGCCGCCGGAGCCAAGCCATGCGTGATCGCCTGATTCTGCTGCCCGGCTGGGGCCTCGGTGTTTCGCCGCTGGAGCCTCTGGCCGCCGCTTTGCAAGGGCTTGACGAGCATCTGCATGTCGAGATCGAGCCGTTGCCGGAGCTCGATTCCAGCGACCTGCAGGACTGGCTCGACGAACTCGATGAACGTATTCCTCAGGACGTGTGGCTGGGCGGTTGGTCGCTGGGCGGCATGCTTGCCTCTGAACTGGCAGCACGGCGCGGCGAGCGTTGCTGCGGTCTGCTGACGCTGGCGAGCAATCCTTCATTTGTCGCCCATGAGCATTGGCCGAGTGCGATGCCGGGCGAGACGTTCGATGCATTTCTCGCCAGTTGCCAGACCGACCCGCGGATGACCCTAAAACGGTTCTCGTTGTTGTGTGCTCAGGGCGCGCCGGACCCGCGCGGCATGTCGCGGCTGCTGCTGGGTGGCGCGCCGGCCACTTCGCCGCAAGCGTTGATGGCCGGGCTTGAACTGCTGGCGCAGATCGACACGCGCGAAGCGTTGCAGGCGTTTCGCGGCCCGCAGTTGCACCTGTTCGCCGGGCAGGACGGCCTGGTGCCTGCGGAAGCGGCGGGGGCGTTGTTCGCCCTGTTGCCGGATATCGAAATTGGTCTGATCGAACAGGCCAGTCATGCGTTTCTTCTGGAAGACCCCCATGGCGTGGCGGGTGCGATCCAGGCTTTTCTACACGAGTGCGGTGATGACTGATTTGTCTCTTGTTGCGCTGCCTGGCGGCTTGCCTGACAAGCGCCAGGTTGCGGCCTCTTTCTCCCGTGCGGCGGCCAGCTACGACAGCGTTGCCGAGCTGCAGCGTGATGTCGGTTCGCAGTTGCTCGCGCGCTTGCCAGCGGGTTTTGTGCCGGCACGCTGGCTGGATCTGGGCTGCGGCACCGGGTATTTCACTCGCGCAATGGCCGAGCGATTTGTCGAGGATCATGGTTTGGCACTGGATATCGCCGAGGGCATGCTCAATCACGCCCGTCCTTTGGGTGGTGCGCAGTATTTCATCGCTGGCGATGCGGAACGTCTGCCGTTGCAGGATTCGACCTGTGAGCTGATCTTTTCCAGCCTTGCGGTGCAGTGGTGTGCGGACTTCGAATCGGTGCTCAGTGAGGCTTTTCGCGTACTGAAACCCGGTGGGATGTTTGCGTTTGCTAGTCTTTGTGTAGGGACGTTGTACGAGTTGCGCGACAGCTGGCGGCAGGTCGATGGTCTGGTGCACGTCAACCGCTTCCGCGAATTCGCCCGTTATGAGCAGTTGTGTGCCGCCAGCGGCTTGCGTACGGTGAGTCTGCAGAATCAGGCGCATGTGTTGCACTACCCGGATGTGCGCAGCCTGACTCACGAACTCAAGGCACTCGGCGCGCACAATCTGAACCCCGGTCGGCCGGGTGGCTTGACCGGACGCGCGCGGATTCTTGGGTTGATCGAGGCTTACGAGCAGTTCCGTCAGGCGCAGGGATTGCCGGCGACTTACCAGGTGGTCTACGCCGTGTTGGAGAAACCCTTATGAGCGCAGCCTATTTCATCACCGGGACTGACACCGATGTCGGCAAGACTACCGTGGCTGCCGGGTTGCTGCATGCTGCGCGCTCGGCAGGGCTGAGTACGGCGGCGGGGAAACCGGTTGCCTCGGGCTGCGAGGTCACCCCCAAGGGTTTGCGCAATGCCGATGCGCTGGCGCTGCTGGCCGAGTGTTCGGTGCCGCTGACTTATCAACAGGTCAATCCGGTGGCATTCGAGCCGGCCATCGCGCCGCATCTGGCCGCGCGTGAGGCCGGCGTCGCGCTGACCGTGCAATCGTTGCTGGCGCCGATGCGCGAAATTCTGGCGCTGAATGCCGATTTCACGTTGATCGAAGGGGCGGGTGGCTGGCGGGTGCCGTTGGCCGATCAGGACAATCTGTCGGATCTGGCCATCGCGTTGAAGCTGCCGGTGATTCTGGTGGTGGGTGTGCGCCTGGGCTGCATCAGTCATGCCTTGCTGACGGCCGAGGCGATTGCCCGCGATGGCCTGCAGCTGGCCGGTTGGGTGGCCAATATCATCGATCCGAAAACCTCGCGTCTGGAAGAGAATCTGGCGACGCTGGCCGAGCGGCTTCCAGCGCCGTGTCTGGGGCGGGTACCTAAACTGAAGTCGCTTAGCGCCGAGGCGGTGGCTGATCATCTGCAACTCGATCTGCTGGATTAATGTTTTTGGCTATGACAAGGCACTGTGCTATCAGTATTTTTGACGGGTGTTTTTCTGGCGCCTCTGCTTCAATGGCAGCCATTGATCCTTCCCAAGGATGAGAGCTCCCATGGAAATCTCCGGTAACACAGCTTTTTATGCGGGTTTGAGCACGATTCAGACCGGTCAGAACCGTGTCGATCAGGCGGCCAGCCAGATCGCCAACAACACCATCGAGCGTTCGGTCACCAGCCAGTCTTCCGAGGCGCAGGTCGATCGTCTGCGCGGTATCGACCGCAGTCAGCAAATGGATCCGGGCAGCGCCATGGCCGAAATGGCCCAAGGCAAGTTTCAGGTAGAGCTGGGCACCAAGGTCGCCAAGGCTTCCGATGAAATGCTCGGTACGATCATCGATACGTTTGCCTGACTTTTCGCGCCTCCTGCCTGCTGAACGCCGCGCCTCGTCGCGGCGTTTTTCGTTGTAAGTCCTTCTCCCTCAACTAATCTTTTTTCATTGCCCGTGGCGCTTTGCAGTCCATGGCGGTTTGCCGTGTCCGGCATTTGAAAAAAGTCATGACGAACGGCAAAAGATCGACGCTTGACAAGATTTCGGCGTAAACGTATGTTTCAAACAACTGTTTGACCGTCACAACAAATCAACGCGGTCGTTCATTCCCGGTTACATCAGCAGAGGTTTATCGCTATGCCTGACTACAAGGCCCCCTTGCGTGATATTCGCTTCGTTCGTGACGAACTGCTCGGTTACGAAGCGCACTATCAAAGCCTTCCAGCTTGCTCCGAAGCAACGCCGGACATGGTTGACGCCATTCTTGAAGAAGGCGCCAAGTTTTGTGAGCAGGTACTGGCACCGCTGAACCGCGTGGGCGACCTCGAAGGCTGCACCTGGAGCGAGTCCGGCGTGAAAACCCCGACTGGCTTCAAAGAAGCCTACAAGCAATTCGTCGAAGGCGGCTGGCCAAGCCTGGCGCACGACGTCGAGCACGGCGGTCAAGGCCTGCCGGAGTCGCTGGGTCTGGCCGTAAGCGAAATGGTCGGTGAAGCCAACTGGTCGTGGGGCATGTACCCAGGCTTGTCCCACGGCGCGATGAACACCATCTCCGAGCACGGTACCCCTGAGCAGCAAGAAGCCTATTTGACCAAACTGGTTTCCGGCGAATGGACCGGCACCATGTGCCTGACCGAACCGCACTGCGGCACCGACCTGGGCATGCTGCGCACCAAGGCCGAGCCTCAGGCTGATGGCTCCTACAAGGTTTCCGGGACCAAGATCTTCATCTCGGCCGGTGAACACGACATGGCCGACAACATCGTCCACATCGTACTGGCCCGCCTGCCGGATGCTCCGGCTGGCACCAAAGGCATTTCCCTGTTCATCGTTCCAAAATTCCTGCCGAACGCCGATGGCACCCTCGGTGCGCGCAACGCAGTGAGCTGCGGTTCGCTGGAACACAAGATGGGCATCCACGGCAACGCCACCTGCGTGATGAACTTCGACGGTGCCACCGGTTTCCTGATCGGCCCGGCGAACAAAGGCCTGAACTGCATGTTCACCTTCATGAACACCGCACGTCTGGGTACCGCGCTGCAAGGTCTGGCCCACGCCGAGATCGGCTTCCAGGGTGGCCTGAAATACGCTCGCGATCGTCTGCAAATGCGCTCCCTGACTGGCCCGAAAGCGCCGGACAAGGCCGCTGACCCGATCATCGTGCACCCTGACGTACGTCGCATGCTGCTGACCATGAAGGCCTTCGCCGAAGGCAACCGCGCGATGGTGTACTTCACCGCCAAACAGGTCGACATCGTCAAATACGGCGTCGACGAAGAAGAGAAGAAGAAGGCCGACGCACTGCTGGCGTTCATGACGCCGATCGCCAAGGCGTTCATGACCGAAGTCGGTTTCGAAGCCGCCAACCACGGCGTGCAGATCTACGGTGGCCACGGCTTCATCGCCGAGTGGGGCATGGAGCAGAACGTTCGCGACAGCCGCATTTCGATGCTGTACGAAGGCACCACCGGTATCCAGGCACTCGACCTGCTGGGCCGTAAAGTGCTGATGACTCAAGGCGAGGCCCTGAAAGGCTTCACCAAGATCGTCCACAAGTTCTGCCAGAACAACGAAGGCAACGAAGCCGTCAAAGAATTCGTTGCACCGCTGGCTGCACTGAATAAGGAATGGGGCGAGCTGACCATGAAGGTCGGTATGGCTGCCATGAAAGATCGCGAAGAAGTCGGCGCGGCCTCCGTGGACTACCTGATGTACTCCGGTTACGCCTGCCTGGCCTACTTCTGGGCCGACATGGCACGTCTGGCCGCCGAGAAGCTGGCAGAAGGTACCGGCGACGCTGCGTTCTACACCGCCAAGCTGCAAACCGCGCGCTTCTACTTCCAGCGCATCCTGCCACGTACCCGTACCCACGTGGCCACCATGCTGTCAGGCGCCAACAACCTGATGGACATGAAAGAAGAAGACTTCGCCCTGGGCTACTAAGCCTCAACGCGGTCTGACGAAAACCGCTGCTCCTTCGGGGGGCAGCGGTTTTTTTGTTGCTGAATCGCTCAGAAACCGGGGTTTTCTGCCGTTAAAGAGACTGCGTGTGATCTGGATCACATTGTGTGTGCTTAACTGGCCACATTGCAGGCACAATGCCATCTCTTTGATATGACGGGTCGGAGCTTTACCCTTGCCGCGTTCTTCTGCTGTACGTTTCAGCCATTTCCTACCTTCACTGCTGTTGTTGCTCGCGGGGTTGGCGGCTGCGTACGTCAAAGACCTCAACGTATTCTTCACTTCGCTGTTCAACGTGTTGCCGACCCTGGTGCTGCTGTTGGGCGGGGCTTACTGTGCGGTTTACCGACGTCAGCGCGAGCTGTTTCTGATGCTCACGGTGTACATCGCTTACTTTTTGCTCGACACCCAGACCGACTATTACCGCGACAATGGCAAGGTGCGCGAAGACGCCGCCGTGGTGTTTCACCTGGTCTGTCTGCTGTTGCCGTTGCTGTTCGGGCTGTTCGCCGCGTGGCAGGAACGTACGCATTTGTTCCAGGACATGGTCGCGCGCTTCGCCGTGTTGCTGGCCTTTGGCAGTGTTGCTTTGGGGCTTGAACAAAGTTATCCGCAGGCGCTGCTGATGTGGCTCTCGGAAATCCGCTGGCCGGCGCTGCACGGCGCCTGGATGAGCCTGATCCAGATGTCCTATCCGGTATTCCTCTCGGCATTCCTGTTGCTGGCCTGGCAATACTGGCGCAATCCGCGTCCACTGCACGCGGCGCAATTGGTCGGCCTGCTCGGGGTGTTCTGGATGCTGCCGAAAACCTTCATCCTGCCGTTCACCCTGAACATCATGTGCAGTCAGGTGATGCTGATGATTGCCGCTGCCGTGGCGCATGAGGCCTATCAAATGGCCTTTCGCGATGAACTCACCGGTCTGCCGGGCCGCCGCGCGCTCAATGAACGCATGCAGCGCCTGGGGCGCAACTATGTGCTGGCGATGAGTGACGTCGATCACTTCAAGAAATTCAACGACACCCACGGTCACGACGTCGGTGACCAAGTGCTACGGCTGGTCGCCAGCAAGCTGTCGAAAATCAGCGGTGGCGGTAGGGCATATCGCTATGGGGGTGAGGAATTCGCCTTGGTGTTTGCGGGCAAAACCCTCGAGGAGTGCATGCCGCACCTGGAAGTCATCCGCGAGTCGATTGCCTCCTACAACATCCAGTTGCGAAATCAGGAGAGCCGTCCGCAGGACGATCAGCAAGGTCGTCAGCGTCGTAGCGGCAGCGGTGCTTCCAGTGTCTCGGTCACGGTCAGTATCGGTGTCGCCGAGCGTGTCGAGCAACGGACGCCGGAAGAAGTCCTCAAGTCCGCCGACCAGGCGTTATACAGCGCCAAGGGCGCCGGGCGTAACTGCGTCATGGCGTTCGGACAGAATCGTCGCGGCGCGGTGCGAATGGACAGCGCCGCTGGCTGACTCAAGCCACACGTCATCACTCAAAAGCCCGCTGATTGCGGGCTTTGTTTTATCTCTGAATGCTGGTGACCAAAAATAACAAATCAGTCACCGGTTGACCCTATGTGTCGCAAAAGTTGTTGAGGTACACTCGGCCTCAACGAAAACACTCTTCCACGAATCACCTGTTTAGATCTTGCGAGGTTTGCCATGGCTGACTACAAAGCGCCGCTGCGCGATATGCGCTTCGTCCTCAATGAAGTATTCGAAGTCGCCAAACTCTGGGCCGAACTGCCGGCCTTGGCCGAGACTGTCGATGCAGAAACCGTAGAAGCCATTCTCGAAGAAGCCGGCAAGGTCACCAGCAAAAGCATCGCCCCCCTGAGCCGTGCGGCCGACGAAGAAGGCTGCCACTGGAAGGACGGTGCCGTCAGCACCCCGGCCGGTTTCCCACAGGCCTATCAGACTTACGCTGAAGGCGGCTGGGTCGGTGTCGGTGGCGATCCGGCCTACGGCGGCATGGGCATGCCCAAGGCCGTTTCGGCTCAAGTAGAAGAGATGGTCAACTCCGCCAGCCTGTCGTTCGGTCTGTATCCGATGCTGACCGCCGGCGCCTGCCTGTCGATCAACGCCCACGCCAGCGAAGAGCTGAAGGCCGCTTACCTGCCGAACATGTACGCCGGGATCTGGGCCGGTTCCATGTGCCTGACCGAGCCGCACGCCGGCACCGACCTGGGCATCATCCGCACCAAGGCCGAACCGCAGGCCGACGGTTCCTACAAGGTCAGCGGCACCAAGATCTTCATCACCGGCGGTGAGCACGACCTGACCGAGAACATCATCCACCTGGTGCTGGCGAAACTGCCGGACGCACCTGCTGGCCCGAAAGGCATTTCGCTGTTCCTGGTGCCGAAGTTTATGGTCAATGCCGATGGCAGCTTGGGCGCGCGCAACCCGGCGAACTGCGGTTCGATCGAACACAAGATGGGCATCCAGGCATCCGCGACCTGCGTGATGAACTTCGACGAAGCTGTGGGCTATCTGGTCGGCGAGCCGAACAAGGGCCTGGCGGCGATGTTCACCATGATGAACTACGAGCGTCTGGGCGTCGGTATTCAAGGTCTGGCCAGCGGTGAGCGTTCCTATCAGAACGCCGTCGAATATGCGCGCGATCGTCTGCAGAGCCGTTCGCCGACCGGCGCGCAGAACAAGGACAAGGTTGCCGACCCGATCATCGTTCACCCGGACGTGCGTCGCATGCTGCTGACCATGAAAGCCTCGAACGAGGGCGGTCGCGCCTTCTCCACGTACGTGGCGATGCAACTCGACACCGCCAAGTTCAGCGAAGACTCGACCACTCGCAAGCGCGCAGAAGACCTGGTCGCACTGTTGACTCCGGTGGCCAAGGCATTCCTCACCGACCTGGGCCTGGAAACCACCGTGCACGGCCAGCAGATTTTCGGCGGCCACGGCTACATCCGCGAGTGGGGCCAAGAGCAACTGGTGCGTGACGTGCGCATCACCCAGATCTACGAAGGTACCAACGGCATTCAGGCACTGGACCTGGTCGGGCGCAAGATCGTCGGCAGCGGCGGCGCGTTCTACAAGCTGTTCGCTGACGAGATCCGCCACTTCACCGCGACCGCCAGCGCTGACCTCGGCGAATTCACCAAGCCGCTGAACGATGCCGTCAGTACCCTCGACGAGCTGACGGCGTGGCTGCTGGATCGGGCGAAAACCAATCCGAACGAAATCGGCGCGGCCTCGGTCGAATATCTGCAAGCGTTTGGCTACACCGCTTATGCCTACATGTGGGCACTGATGGCGAAAGCCGCGCTAGGCAAAGAAGCCCAGGAGGATTTCTACGCCAGCAAGCTGGGTACCGCACGCTTCTATTTCGCCCGTCTGCTGCCGCGTATCCACTCGCTGAGCGCGTCGGTGAAGGCGGGTAGCGAGTCGCTGTTCCTGCTGAATGCTGAGCAGTTCTGATGATGTAACGTCATGTAAGCATTCTCTTACATGACGTGCTGCTGTTCTCCCATAGGCGAAGATTGGATCCACAGCTAATCTACAACTCATGGACGTCGCGCAGGAAGCGCAAAGCAACAACACGGACACGTAGGATTCTGCCAGGGTGGCGGAGTGAAATGGATGTCAGGGAAACAGTCTGCAAAGCCCCGCTTCGGCGGGGTTTTCTTTTGCCTGAAGAAAAGTATCAGGCCAGCGGATCCAGTGGCGGCGCGGCTTTCAGCGGTTTGTCTTCACGCTGAATCACTTCTTCCAGCAATGTGCGCAGTAACGCCAAAGACGCCTGCTGGCGTTGCACATCGCGGCACACCAGCCCAACCTTCAGCGGCACCCGTGGTTCGCTCAACGGCTTCCACAACAGATCCTCATCGTCGTATTCCTTCTGTGAACGCCCGGGCAGCACCGTCGCCAGTTTGGTGTGCGGCAGACTGTCGAGAATCCCCAGCATATTGTTCAGCTCGGCCTGTACTTGCGGGCGCCTACCCAGGCTGGTCAACTGAGCCTGCCAGATCTGCCGGATCTGAAACTCTTCGCCCAGCAGCAACATCGGCAATTCCGCTGCCTGCCGCATCGAGACCTTCTTGAATTCACGCAGCGGGTGATCCGCCGGGATGACCAGCGTCAGTTCGTCCTCGTACAGCATCACGCCATGCAGCCCCGGTTGGCGCGGCGGCAGGTAGCTGATGCCGATGTCCAGTGAGCCGTTGAGCAAACGGCGCTCGATCTCCAGCCCCGTCAGTTCATAGATCTGCACCACAAGATGCGGCTGCGCCTTGCGCACCCGTTCGAGCATTTGCGGCACAAGGCTGGTGTGCACGGTTTGCAGTACGCCGATCGCCAGCGTACGCAAGGCCTGCCCCTTGAAGTTGCCCAGCGCTTCCCGCGCCCGTTGCAAACCGTCGAGCAGCGGCACGGCGTGGTTGTACAGCGTGTGCGCGGCAAGGGTCGGCAACAGGCGTTTGCTGCTGCGTTCGAACAGCGTGACGTCGAGGTTCTGTTCGAGTTGACGAATCTGCTGCGACAGGGCCGGTTGCGAAATCGACAGGCGTTCGGCCGCGCGGCCGACATGTCCCTCTTCGTAGACCGCGACGAAATAACGCAGTTGTTTGAAATCCATAAGTAATGCTTATCGAAAATGCTGGTAAATCGAAATGGCCCGAAGCCGTCAGTGAGCCTAGTCTAACCGCAATCACAAGGCTTACAGGGCCAGAGAGCGCGATGAATAGCGTTTGCTTCGACAGTGTTTGCATAGGCGGTTCAAAAAACCTCAAGCGAGGTTTTTTGCAATGAATCTGTTCAGTCTGCGGCGTCAGGCGCCGAGTCTCGATGACCTCGCTTTCGAGGCCGGTCCACCCCAGGCAGGCGATAGCCTGAATGCCGAGCGACTGATGCCCAGCGTCGAGCGACCGGCGCAGGTCTTCGTGCGTGGCCAGGGATCCTGGTTGTGGGACAGCAACGACCGCGCTTATCTCGACTTCTCCCAGGCCGGCGGCGCCAACAGCCTCGGCCACAGCCCTTCGGCGCTGGTCAAAGCCATCGCCAGTCAGGCCCAGGCGCTGATCAATCCCGGTTTCAATCTGCACAACCGCGGCATGCTCAGCCTTGCCGAACGCCTGTGCGCCAGCACCTCCAGCGATCAGGCTTACCTGCTCAACAGCGGCAGCGAGGCCTGTGAGGCAGCGATCAAACTGGCGCGCAAATGGGGCCAACTGCATCGTGGCGGCGCCTCGCGGATCATTGTTGCGAAGCAGGGTTGCCATGGCCGCAGCCTGGCAACGATTTCCGCGTCGGACAGTTGCAACCTGCACAACCGCTTCGCACCGTTGCTGCCGGGTTTCGATCTGGTGCCGTTCAACGATTTACCGGCGCTGCATGCGGCTGTCGATGCGCAAACCGTGGCGATCATGCTCGAACCGATCCAGAGCGATGCCGGGGTGATTCCGGCCACCGAGCATTACCTCAAAGGCGTCGAGCGTCTGTGCCGAGAATTGGGCATTTTGCTGATCCTCGACGAAGTGCAGACCGGCATCGGGCGCTGCGGCACATTGCTCGCCGAACAGTCCTACGGCGTGCGCGCCGATATCGTTGTGCTCGGCAAAGGCCTCGGCGGCGGTGTTCCTCTGGCGGCGTTATTGGCCCGTGGCAAGGCCTGCTGCTTTGATGCGGGTGAACTGGGCGGCACTCATCACGGCAATGCACTGATGACCGCGGCCGGCCTGGTGGTGCTTGATAGCGTGCAGGACCGGGCATTCCTCGAGCAGGTCAAAGACCTAGGCCAGCACCTGCGCGAGGGACTTACTCGTCTGGCGCACCGTTATGGCCACGGTGAACTGCGTGGGCAAGGTCTGTTCTGGGGACTGAGCCTGTCAGAGGATTCCGCCGATGCCGTAGTCAAAGCCGCCTTGCACGAAGGCCTGCTGCTCAACGCGCCGCAAGCCAACTGCCTGCGTTTCACCCCGGCACTCAGCGTCAGCAAGGCCAACATCGACGAAATGCTCCTGCGCCTGGCCCGCGCCTTCTCGCGAGTGCGTACCGCGCAACTGCAATGCCGCAAAGGGATTGCCGTCTGAGCTGAAGTTTCCTACCCGATTTGAAGAACCGTCTCGCGGTATAACGCACGCCTCACGCCTGATTCTTTTGGCGTGGGGCGTTTTTTTGTGCCCGATGGTGGCGATCAAATGGCGTTTGCACTGAACCCTGAAGAACGGCGCAGGTCGATTAGCTTGTATGGCTCATGTGAGCCAACCCCCATTCAGGAGCTGACCCATGGACTTCATTCGTATCATCATCGCTATTCTGTTGCCGCCACTGGGTGTGTTTCTGCAGGTCGGGTTCGGCGGGGCGTTCTGGCTGAACATTCTGCTGACGCTGTGCGGTTACATTCCGGGGATCGTGCATGCGGTGTACATCATCGCCAAGCGCTGAGTATTGCCGAGTCAGATAAAAAGCCGTCGCGAGCAGGCTCACTCCCACAGGGGATTTGTGTTGTGAACACGGTCAACTGTAGGAGTGAGCCTGCTCGCGATAGGGGCACCGCTATTTTGAAATGTAAATGCGGTGCTTAGTCCGCCAACCCCATCACCCGCCGATAAAACTTCCACTCCTGCTCCAGCGCATGCGCTTGATTCACCGCGCGGCGAAAGCCATGGCGCTCCTCGGCGTAGTAATGCGCCTCGACCGGGATGCCGTTTTGCTCCAGCGCCGCGACCATGTCGCGGGTCTGTTGCGGCACCACCACCGCATCCAGTTCACCCTGGAAGAAAATCACCGGCACACGGATGTTGCTCGCATGCAGTAGCGGCGTGCGGGCGGCGTAGCGCTCGGCATCCTGTTCGGGATCGCCGATCAGCCAGTCGAGATAATCACCTTCGAATTTGTGGGTTGCCCGGGCGAGTGCCACCGGGTCGCTGACGCCATAGAGGCTGGCGCCCGCGCGGAACACCTGCTGAAACGCCAACGCGCATAACGTGGTGTAACCCCCGGCGCTGCCGCCGCGGATAAACGCGCGCTCGCCGTCGATCAGACCTTGCTCGGCCAGATATGCCACCACTGCGCAGGCGTCCTCGACATCCACCTCACCCCAACTCAGATGCAACGCCTGACGATATTCGCGACCGTAACCGCTGCTGCCGCGATAGTTGAGGTCGGCGACGGCGAAGCCGCGTTGCGTCCAGTACTGAATGCGCGGGTCGAGCATCGGGTAGCAGGCCGAGGTCGGACCGCCGTGGATGAACACCACCAGTGGCGGTCGCACTTCATCGTTCATCGCCGGATAAAAGAAGCCGTGAGCCTCACCGCTGCCGCTCGGGTAGCGCAAGGTCTGCGGACGGCTGATGCACTCCGCCGGCAAAGGCGCCACACCGCCAGCCAGCACATTCACTTCGCGGGTAGCGCGATCAATGGCGATCACCGCAGAAGGGCTGATCGGCGAAGCGGCGATGCAATAGATAAATTGCTGATCCAGCGCCAGATGGCGGAAGCGGCTGTAGTCGCCGGTGAAGTCTTCGCCGTCGAGCGCCAGGCGACCAAAACCGCCTTCGCTCCAGCTCGCCAGAAACGAATCGCCCACCGGCAACCAGGTGCAGCCACCCATTTGCCACGGGGCGGGCGCATGATCGGCCTCGGCGCAGGACAGTCGCTGCAAACCGTCGGACGTTTCGCCCCACGGCTGCCAGAAACCGCCGCGATCAGTCAGGCATAACAAGCGTCCTTTCGCGTCGAACCGCGGTTGCTGGATCGACTCTTCAAGGTCAGCCCCCGCCACGCAACGCGGTGCGCCAAAGCCACCCTCAGCCAGACGCTCGGCCACCATCAATCGCGTGGATGTCCAAGGCTGATGCGGCCGACTCCACTCGATCCAGGCCAATCGCGAACCGTCCGGGCTGATGGTCGGCGCAGCGTAAAAGTCTGCACCTTTCGCCAGCAAATGCCGGGTGCCGTCGGCCAGATCAATCGCTACCAGCCGATGCTGGTCGCGCAGTTCCTCGACCGCCAGCACTTGGCCGAAAGCAAAATGCAGATCGCCATAACGACACTCGCCTGAAGTCAGCGCCTCAGGCGCACCGTCCAGCGTCTGCCGATACAGCTGCTGATCCGCCTCATTGACGAAAACCACCTCGTCAGGCGTCAGACAAAACGCGCCACCGCCATATTCGTACACCCGGCTGCGCACGCTGAAGCCATCCGGCGTCAGACATTTCGCCACGCCGTCGCGCCAGTGCCAGATCCGGCACGCAGCATCTTCGGGGCGATATTCATTCCAGAACAAACCGTGGGCACCGAGTTGCAGTTCGGCGAAATCCATTCCGGCGGCGACAGCCTGGGCGGCGCTGAAAGGCTCAGCCCTTGGCGATGAGGCGTGAGTTTCGTTCATTACGGAAGGCCAGTTGTTCGATGGTCTGAGTGGCGGTCTCGGCTTCTTCGCGGGCCTTGAGAATCACGCCGTGATGTTCGGACTTGCTGCACACCGGATCGGCATTGCTCGCGTCCCCCGTAAGCATGAACGCCTGACAGCGGCAGCCGCCGAAGTCCTGTTCCTTTTCGTCGCAGGAGCGGCACGGCTCAGGCATCCAGTCGTAACCGCGAAAGCGGTTGAAGCCGAACGAGTCGTACCAGATGTGCTGCATGCTGTGGTCGCGCACGTTGGGAAATTGTACCGGCAGCTGTCGGGCGCCATGACAGGGCAGGGCAGTGCCGTCCGGAGTCACCGTCAGAAAAATACTGCCCCAGCCGTTCATGCAGGCTTTCGGGCGTTCTTCGTAGTAGTCCGGGGTGACGAAAATCAGCTTGCACGGATGCCCTTCGGCTTCCAGTTTGGCGCGGTATTCGTTGGTGATGCGTTCGGCGCGCACCAGTTGCTCTTTGGTCGGCAACAGGCCGACACGGTTGAGCTGCGCCCAGCCGTAGAACTGGCAGGTGGCGAGTTCGACGAAGTCCGCTTCGAGCGCGATACACAGCTCGATGATGCGGTCGATCTTGTCGATGTTGTGCCGGTGGGTGACGAAGTTCAGCACCATCGGATAGCCGTGGGCCTTCACCGCGCGAGCCATTTCCAGTTTCTGCGCGAAGGCTTTTTTCGAGCCGGCGAGCAGGTTGTTCACTTGCTCGTCGCTGGCCTGGAAACTGATCTGGATGTGATCGAGACCAGCCTTTTTGAAGTCGCTGATCTTCTGCTCGGTCAGGCCGATGCCGGAGGTGATCAGGTTGGTGTAGAAACCCAACTGTCGCGCTTCACGGATCAGTTCGGCGAGGTCTTGACGTACCAGCGGTTCGCCACCGGAAAAGCCCAGTTGCGCCGCGCCCATCTCCCGCGCTTCGCGGAACACCTTGATCCACTGCTCGGTGCTCAGCTCTTTGCCCTGCTCGGCGAAATCCAGCGGATTGGAGCAGTACGGGCATTGCAGCGGGCAGCGGTAAGTCAGCTCGGCGAGCAACCACAGCGGCAGGCCGACTTCAGGTTTTGGCGGTACTTGCACCGATGCCTCAGGCAAGTTCGATCCAGTGCTGCGCACGGGCAACCTCCATGAATTGCTCGATGTCTTCACCGAGCTCGGGCACGCCGGGGAACTGCTCGTCGAGTTTGGCGATGATCGCCGCGACATCGCGTTCACCGTCGATCAAACCGCCGATCAGCGCGGCGCTGTCGTTGAGCTTGATCATGCCCTCGGGGTAGAGCAGCACGTGACCTTTTTGCGCCGGTTCGTACTGGAAACGGTAGCCGGGACGCCAGGTCGGGATCTTGCTGCGATCAAAACTCATAGGGTGATTCCTTTGTGCCAGACCCGCTGCTCGGTGACGCTGTGATACGGCGGGCGGTTCAGTTCGTAAGCCATGCTCATGGCATCGAGCATGCTCCAAAGAATGTCCAGTTTGAACTGGAGAATTTCCAGCATGCGCTCCTGACCCTCGCGGGTCTTGTAGTGCTCGAGCGTGATCGCCAGACCGTGCTCGACATCGCGCCGCGCTTGACCCAGGCGAGTGCGGAAATATTCGTAACCGGCCGGGTCGATCCACGGGTAATGCTGCGGCCAGCTGTCGAGACGCGACTGGTGGATCTGCGGCGCGAACAGTTCGGTCAGCGAGCTGCTGGCGGCTTCTTGCCAACTGGCGCGGCGGGCGAAATTGACGTAGGCATCGACGGCGAAACGCACGCCGGGCAGCACCAGTTCCTGGGAGCGCAGTTGATCCGGGTCGAGGCCGACCGCCTGACCGAGCCGCAGCCAGGCTTCAATGCCACCGTCTTCACCGGGGGCGCCGTCGTGGTCGAGCAGGCGTTGAATCCACTCGCGACGGATCTCGCGATCCGGGCAGTTGGCGAGGATCGCCGCGTCTTTCAGGGGGATGTTCACCTGATAGTAGAAGCGGTTGGCGACCCAGCCCTGAATCTGCTCGCGGGTGGCACGGCCTTCGTACATCGCCACGTGATACGGGTGGTAGATGTGGTAGTAGGCGCCTTTGGCGCGCAGGGCGGCTTCGAATTCGCTGGGGGACAGCGGGGTGTCGGTCATTGCGGTTCTCCGGGGAACAACCGTTGGAATCCTGGGTGTCTGTTCGGACGTCTTCGCGAGCAAGCTCGCTCCCACCGGGTTTGTGAACGCCACAGATCCATTGTGGGAGCGAGCTTGCTCGCGAAGAGGCCGGTCGCTACAGCACAATACTCATGCCGTCATAAGCCACTTCAACATTACGCCGCGCCAGCTCCGCGCGCTCAGCCGAATCCTCATCGAGAATCGGGTTGGTGTTGTTGATGTGGATAAGCACCTTGCGCTGCTCAGGCAATTGCTCCAGCACTTCGAGCATGCCGCCGGGGCCGTTCTGCGCCAGGTGGCCCATCTCGCGACCGGTGCGGGTGCCGACGCCACGGCGCTGCATTTCATCGTCATCCCACAGCGTTCCGTCCACCAGCAGGCAATCACTTCCGGCCATGATTTCCAGCAGCGGTGCGTCGACCTTGCCCAGCCCCGGTGCATAGAACAGTTTGCCGCCGGTGTTCATGTCTTCGACGATCAGGCCGATGTTGTCGCCCGGGTGCGGGTCGAAACGGTGCGGCGAATACGGTGGCGCGGCGCTGCGCAACGGCAGCGGGGTGAAGCGCAGGTTCGGGCAGGCAGCGACGGTGAAGCTCTGGTCGAGCTCGATGCGATTCCAGCTCAAACCGCCGTTCCAGTGGGTAAGCATCTTGAACAGCGGGAAACCGGTGCTCAAATCTTCGTGAACCATGTCCGTGCACCAGACCTGATGCGGGCAGCCTTCGCGCAGGCTGAGCAGGCCGGTGGTGTGGTCGATCTGGCTGTCCATCAGGATGATCGCGCTGATGCCGGTGTCGCGCAGTGCACGGCCCGGTTGCATCGGGGCGAAGCTCTGCAGTTGCGCGCGGATGTCCGGCGAAGCATTGCACAGCACCCAGTTCACGCCATCATCGGAAATTGCGATGGACGATTGGGTGCGGGCCTTGGCATTCAGGCTGCCGTCGCGAAAGCCTGCGCAATTGACGCAGTTGCAGTTCCACTGCGGAAATCCGCCACCGGCGGCCGAACCCAGAATCTGGACGAACATGAACGCTCCCATCTTTCAACGCTGAAAATAAAACGCCCCGGCGAGCCGAGGCGTTGCACTGCAAGTCTGCGTAGGCAGAACTCAGCGGCTGGCGAAGTACATGGTGACTTCGAAGCCGATACGCAGGTCGGTGTAAGCCGGTTTTGTCCAGGACATAGGGTGACTCCTCATTGGGTGGGTGGGATAGCGCTGTCCATAGTTATAGTCCATGGCCGCGCCGGGATGTTCCAAATAGTTAGGCTGCTATGTTACTCAAAATTTCAACGATATTGCCCGTGAATCTTTGAGAAAGCTCCTTGCAGCCTTGGTAATGATCATTTTGTCGCTTGCCACGGCGCGCCGGGTGACGATTCGCTGGCCAGGCAGCGCCAGCCGCCCTCGGCGTTGAGCAAGCGCTGCGCTGCCGCCAGCAATGCCGAGCGTTCCAGTTGACCGATGGCTGTGTGCAGTTGCACCAGGTAATCCGACGAGTGGTCAGCGAGCTTGGCCTGCCACAGCAGCTCGGCGGCGTCATTGCTGGACAGATGACTCTCAGCGAACTGATCCGCGAGTGACTGGCGCTGCTCGTTGAAACGCTCTTCATCGAGGTTTTCGATCAGCGCAGGAATGCCCTCGAGGAACTGCTGGATATGGCCGAGCAGCTCAACTGGCGCAGTATCTGGCGACTGCACGCCGAACAGCAATCCACTCTGGCCATGCATCTGTCGCAAGGCGCTGAATACCGCGTAGCCCAATTGCAATTCGACCCGCAGGCGCTGATAAAACGGGGTTTGAAACAGTTGCGCGAGCAGGCGCCAGGCGGCTTCGTCGGCGATCTCGCGGCTGGCGGTCGGGCAGAACAGCAGCAAGGCGTGTTCGCTGGACACGCTATCGATGTGGCTCCACAGATGTTGCGTATTGATCGTCGGCGCTGCCGGCAATTGATTGTCCGGTGTGCCGGGGATGCGGCTCAGGGCCAGGCCCATGGCCGATTGCGTCTGTGTGTTGAGGCCAAGGGCCAGTCCGTCCCAGCGCGAAGTTGTCCACAGCTGTTTGACGTCGTGCGACTCGACGGCCGATGACAGACAATATTCAGGCAACGCCTTGAGCAACTGGCGGATCGGTATCAACGGTGTTTCTGCCTCTGCGCTCGCTGAATCGGCGTCAATTTGCGTCAGACATTTCAGCGCGTGCTCCAGGACACTGGGCATCGGCTCCTGCAAGCCCGTCAGTTTCAGCAGCCACTGAGTGCCGGTGGCACTGAACGCCAACTCGACGCCGGCCTGCCGCGCGTCTTCCTGCGTTTCCCGCAGACTGCGTCGCAGCTTGCCTTGCAGATCTGTGCCGGCCGCCGCCTGCGTTTGCCAACGCAAGTAAATCGCGCCGTGGTCGCTATGATCCGGCAACGCCTGGCTGAACTGCATCGGCGAACGCTCACGCCGACCGCGCGAGCGATCCTGAGCGAAAGTCCGCAAGCCACGATGGGCGCTGGTCTGGCCGCGAATCAGGCCGGCGTTGGCCAGAGGCTCGTTGGAGCCTAGAAAAGGATTGGCGGCAGGCAGGTGCCAATGGTCGCTGAAGTTATCCACAACGCCGATGTCGCGCAGGATCTGTTTGAGCGCAACCACGCCGTTTTCCGACAGACCGTTTTCGTGTTGTTCACTGTCGAGCCGCGCCAGTTGCAGGGCGCCGCTGATTTGCTGCTGACGCTCAAGCAGCTTGGTGTATTCCTTGCGCAACGCTGCCCAGTCCTGTTGCGCGGCAAAGAAGCTCAACCAGTCCAGAAACTGTTCACGAATGACGCTGAAGGATTCGGCGGGGGCGGTGAATTGCAGATGTAGCAGCGCTTGCCCGGCGAACTGATACAGCGGCACGGCTTTCAAACCGTCCGCGAGGCGTTGTTGCTGCAAATGGGCGAGCAGCCCGCCGGGCTTGGCGCTGTTCAGCCAATGGCAGAGAAACGCCAGCGCTTCGGCGGACGAGTCGGGCAGCGCTTCGAAAGCGAACAACAGATTGCCGCTTCGCTCGCCGACCTGTTGATAACTTTTTACCGCCAATGGCAGCGGCGCTGCTTGCTCGACCTTATCCCCAACAGGCAGCACGGCGGCGAACTGCTGCGCCAGTACGCGCAATTCCTCGATGCTCTGCGGCCCGACCAGGCTCAGCGTCATTTGTCCGGTGCGATAAAACTGCCGGTGGAAATCTTTCAGCGCCTGTTGAAACGCTGGTAACTCAACTTTCAGGCTGTCGCGATTTCCCGCATGAAACCCGCGCAGCGGATGTGTGGCCGGCAATCCCTCGTACAGCGCCAGTTCCTGCTGAGCCGTGGGATCTTGCGACCACGCGACAAATTCTGCGTCCAGCACTTCGCGTTCGCGCAACTGATCGTGCGGATTCATACGCGGCTGGGCGAGCATGTCTGACAGGCGCTCAAGCCCGGTACTGAAGGCCGAGGTCGGCAGTTCGAAGAAAAAGTCGGTGGTGCGTTCACGGGTGCTGGCATTCACTTGGCCACCGTGACTTTGCACGTAGGCCATCAGCGCCTGACTCGCAGGAAAACGCTCAGTGCCGAGAAACAGCAAATGCTCAAGAAAATGCGCCAGCCCCGGCCACTCCAGTGGCACATCATGGCTACCGGCCGCCACCCGCAACGCAGCGGCGCTGCGCTTCAAGCCGGGCACCTGACGCAGGGTCACGCGCAAGCCGTTTGGCAGGGTTTCAGTGTGGGGGCGGGGGTGAGTCGGCGCAGGCATGGGCACTTCCAGAACAGTGAAGTGCCAATGCTAGCGGATTGGGTGGGGTCAGCGCTTGTTCAACGCATGGTAAAGCTCGGGACGACGGTCGTTGAGGTAGCGATTGGCAGCACGTGAGTCGGCCATCAACTGTCGATCCAGCTCACCGACGATCAACGCTTCATCAAGTCCGGCCTGGGCGATACGGCTGCCGTCCGGCGCGGCGATGCTGCTTTGTCCGCAATAGTGGATCTCGCCTTCCTGCCCGCAATAATTGGCGTACGCCACGTAACACTGGTTTTCGAAGGCACGGGAACGCACGGTAACGTCAGCGACGAAATCGAACGGAATCATGTTTGCCGTCGGCACCAGAATCAGCTCGGCACCGGCCAAGGCCAGACGTCGCGCGTTCTCCGGAAACTCCAGGTCGTAGCAGATCAGAAAGCCGAGCTTCCAGCCGTTGAGTTCAACCACCGGAAAATCATCTTCGCCGGGGCTGAACATCGATCGATCGAGATCGCCGAACAGATGGGTCTTGCGGTAATTGCACAGGCGCTCGCCGTGCGCGTCGATCAACTGCACGGCGTTGTAGATCTGCCCGTCGGCCGTGCGCTCGGGGTATCCGTAAGCGATCGCCAGCCCGGCGGCTTTGGCGATTCGACCGATCTGTTGCGCCCATTCACCGTTGTAGACCTCGGCCAGCGTACTGACTGCCTCGGCGCCGATGTTGTAGCCGGTCAGGAACATCTCCGGCAGCACCAGCAGATCCGCACCCTTGGCCTCCATCGCCAGTTGCTGCAGGCGATGCAAATTGGCGGCGGGTTCCAGGGGCAGCGGTGGACATTGGTAAAGGGCTACACGCATCGGGGATTCCTCTTACTCGGGCAGGGCGATAGGGCCGATGTCTTTGAACACATCACCCGGGCCCGGGTTCTCTTTATGTGTCGAACCGCCGAAGTGTTTCATGATGCCCCACACCGCGTTGAGTGAAGTTTGCACCGCGCCTTCGACCCACGCCGGGGTCCACGACACGTCGTCACCGGCGATGAAAATCCCCCGCTGCTCCGCCGGCATGTCGTCCTGCATGAAGTGCGCGTACATGCGCTGGTTGTAGCGATAGTGGCCGGGCAGGGCGCCTTTGAATGCGCCGAGGAAGTACGGGTCGGCTTCCCACGACACGGTGATCGGATCGCCGATGATCCGCGCGGCGATATCGACTTTCGGGTAGATCTTCTTCAGCGCGTTCAACGCCAGCTCTACGCGTTTTTCCACCGGGTGCGGCAGCATCTTCAGCGCGTCGCTCATCCACGAGTAGGACAGGCAGATCACCCCCGGCTTGTCGTCACCGTTGTCGAACAGATAGGTGCCGCGGGTCAGGCGATCGGTGAGGGTCATGCTCATCAGGTCGCGGCCGGTTTCTGGATCCTTGTCCTTCCAGAATGGCCGGTCGACCATCACGAAGGTCTTCGACGATTGCATGTAGCGCGTGCGGTCCAGCGCCATCCACATCTTCTGCGAGAACAGGGTTTCGTCGCATTCGATCTGGGTGGTCAGCAGCCAGCTCTGACAGGTGGTCAGCACGGCAGCGTATTCGCGGGTGTCGCCGTTGTTGTCGGTGACGGCAAAGCGGCCATCCGGGGCGTGAGCGATTTTCTTCACGCCGGAACGTGGCGCGCCACGGTGCAGGGATTTCAGGCTGGTGCCTTCCGGCCAGTGCACGCAGCGCTCCGGCACATGCCGCCAGATGCCTTGCGGCACTTGTTCCACACCGCCAACCACCAGATGCTGGTGATCGTCGCAGTTGGTCATCACCACGCGGAAGATTTCCAGCATCGAATTGGGGAAGTCCGAGTCCCAGCCGCCGGTACCGAAGCCGACCTGACCGAACACTTCGCGGTGATGGAATGACAGTTTGGCGAAGGCTTTGGAAGTGGCCACGAAGTCGTAGAACGTGCGGTCGTCCCACAGCGGAACGAGTTTATTCCACAGTTCTTTGAGGCGTGGTACGTCGCGCTCACGGATCGCTTGCTGGATATCAGCGAACTGCGAGCCAGCCTCCAGTGCATCCGCCCAGGCGTCAGCCACTTCCTGGAACAGTGCAGGAAGATCCTTCAGGCTTTGTGCGTAATGGGTTTTGCCTTCGAGATCGATCACTGTGCTGCCGGAGGCCGGTGTCAGCGGGTTCGGGAAAGGTTTGGTCTCGAGACCGAGCTTGTCGACGTAGTGATAAAACGCAGTTGAGGACACCGGGAAACGCATGCCACCCAGTTCCGCGACGATGCCGTCGGTGCCGTTGAACGCTTGCGAACGCAGGCGGCCACCCAGTTTCGAGGCCTCGTACACCACCGGTTTCAAGCCGAGCTTCATCAGTTCGTAGGCGGCCACCAGACCCGCGATACCGGCGCCGACAATCGCCACTTCAGCGCCGTGATGGTGTTCAGGAATGCTGCCGAGACCGGCCGGGTGTTCGATCCAGTCGTCGAAGGCGAACGGAAAGTCCGGGCCGAAAATGGTGACGGGTTTCTTACCGTCTGCAGGATGGCGATTGTTCTTGTTCATGGCTGACCTTGCTGGCGACCCGACGCAGGATGCGCGTCTGAGTATAGGAAAAGATGCCAGCCATTCTAGGGAGCGTAGAACACGTTAATAAGACGCAAAGTGTCGTCGTTTTGCCAGTTAACTGATCAATATGACGATTACTGACTTCACTCCGACCAAATGTAGGAGTGAGCCTGCTCGCGATGAGGCAATCAAGCTCACCAGCGCTCAAACCGGCTGCCCCCGATCAATCTTGCTGCTCAAAATGATCGAGGTCGTGGTCTTCTCCACCCCATCCACACTGCCAATCTGATCCAGCAACTGATCGAGCTGCTCCGGCGAGTCGGTGCGCAGCCACGCCACATAATCAAATTCGCCACTCACCGCACACAACTGCTGCACCTGCGCCATCGCGCTCAACCGGCGCAATACCTCTTTGCCGGAACGCGGCTGCACCTTTATCCCGACATACGCCTGCAACCCGCCATCGACCACGCGCTGCCCCAAACGTACGCCATAACCGGTGATCACCTTGGCCTTTTCCAGACGCGCCAGTCGCGACGTCACTGTGGTGCGCGCAATGCCCAATTGGCGGGCAAGCATGGCCACGCTCTCGCGAGCGTTGATTTGCAGGGCGGCGATTAGCTGCCGGTCGATTTCATCGAGCACGGGCGGGCGGATGTCGGGCAAGGAAGGCTCCATAGGGCGCGGATCTTGGAGCGAGCATGTTACAGGCTCAACCGACGAGACGCTTGTGGGCGGTAATCGAATGATTGGCCAACGGGGCGCGAAGAGTGGACAGAAAAATCCGCGTAATTGCGCGGATTTTTATGCGTTGGATTGACCGTTATCTGGCCATTCTGCGTAAGGCTTGATCGATAAGTTCGATCTGGAAGCGGTATCGGAGATTTACGCGTTTGAGCAATACCGCTCCTATTGAAAGACCGAGTACCAAGGCAATGATCATCAATAAGGCGCTATCACCCCAGTTTCCGCTCACAGGTCCGGCCAACAAGGTCTTACTGATCCAGGGGAAACCGCCGAATTTTTCCGCGCAGACGTAGGCCGTTCCCAGCAGAGCAAGGGCTGCAGCTTTTTCTCCAAAAAACAGGGCGACACGCGCTTCTGCTCGATTGATTCTGAGTTCGAGCCAATACTTTGCATCTAGAAGTGCCACTTCCGAATGAGGTTCAAGTGAATCTACCAACGCATTCTCGTGTCTGACATCGGCAATCATGCTTTTCAAGGTGATGGTCTCCCATCGGAAAAGCGCGTAGACCAGTGCCGCCATGGGTGTAAGCAGTGACAGCAAAGTAGATATTGTCGAGAAGAACACAAGATAGAGAGCCAGATATTTGGCCTCTTCCGGCAACGGAGTCTGCGACGTATGCCAGTAGGCCATGCAGGCCGCGACGGCCATCCCGGCACCGCCGAGAATGAGACACCAATTGGCAAATTTCTCCGCATTCACTTCGAGTCTGCTACGCCGTGCAGATGCCTTCAGGGGTCTGCATGTACTCAAGTGTTCAAGAACTTTGATGGTATCGTCGATGTGTATTTCTGGAAGTTCCTTTTCCATTACGCTCATTGCATGCTCCGTTGCGATTTGATTTTACGTATGACCCGCAGGCACCACTCACATCCAGGTGGATGGGGTCGACTGAGTGGCTGACGAGACACAAAAACAAAAAAGGCCTATGCCATCAAGCATAAGCCTTTGTATGTTTGGTGGGCCCACACGGACTTGAACCGTGGACCAAAGGATTATGAGTCCTCTGCTCTAACCAACTGAGCTATAGGCCCTCAGTAGGCCGCGGATTATAGCGACGGTTTGGCGGCTGTGCTATCCGAATAATCCGATACGGTTACACGAAGAAACGTTGCGGCGAATTCTTCCGGGGGCAGCGGCAGGCTGACGATGTAGCCCTGGATCTGTTCGCAACCTTCGGCGGCGAGGAATTGTTGCTGGGCCTGGGTTTCGACGCCTTCGGCGATCACGGTGAATTGCATGCTCCGGCCCAGAGCGATGATCGCGCGGACAATCGCCGCGTCGTGCGGGTCATCGGGCAGTCCGCGAACAAAGGACTGGTCGATCTTGAGGATGTCCAGCGGCAGGCGTTTGAGGTAACTGAGCGAAGAATAACCGGTGCCGAAGTCGTCGATCGCCAGTTGTACGCCCAAGTGTTTGAGCTGGTGCAGCACCGCCAGTGCTTCTTCGGCCTGGCTCATGATGAAGTTTTCGGTAATTTCCAGTTGCAGTAAATCCGGCTGCAGACGGTTGTCCCTGAGCAGTTGTTCGATGCGCCCGAGCAGATTCGGCTGGCGCAGTTGCGCGCCGGCCAGGTTGACCGACAGCGGGCCAAGGCTGTCGTAGATCTGATTCCACTCGAACATCTGCCGACAGGCGGTTTCGAGCACCCAATCACCTATCTGCAGGATCATGCCGTTCTCTTCGGCCAGTGGAATGAAGTGCTCCGGCGGCACTTCCCCGAAGGTCGGGTGACGCCAGCGAATCAGTGCTTCGGCGCCGACCAGGCGATGGTCGTCGAGGCTGATTTTCGGTTGGTAGTAGAGGAACAACTCTTCGCGCTCGATGGCCCGGCGCAGTTCGTGCTCCAGTGCCACGCGCTCGCTGGCCTGGGCAGTGAGGTCGCGAGTGTAGCTTTCGACGCGGTTGCGGCCCTTGGCCTTGGAGCGGTACATCGCCGCGTCGGCGTTTTTCACCAAGGTGGCGACATCGCAGCCATCCCGTGGATAGAGGCTGGTGCCGATGCTGGCGCTGATGAAGAACTCGTGCTCACCGGCCTGAAACGGTGCGCCAAAGCAGTTGAGCAGTTTGAATGCGATGTTGTCGGCATCGCTGGCTTGTTGCAGACCCGGCAGCAGAATGATGAATTCATCACCGCCCAGTCGTGCGACGGTGTCGATATCACGCAGTTGTTCTTTCAAACGCACGGCAATGCCTTTGAGCAGCAGATCGCCAACCGGGTGGCCGAGGCTGTCGTTGATGTGTTTGAAGCGGTCGAGATCGAGGAACAGCACCGCGCCCTGACCACCGTTTTCCTGCTGACTGTTCAGCGCGGTGAGCAGGCGACTTTCGAACAGGGTGCGATTCGGCAGGCCGGTGAGCGGGTCGTGGTGCGCCTGATAATCGAGCTTGGCTTGTGCGTGTTTGAGGCTGGAGATATCGGCAAACACCGCAACAAAGTGGGTGATGAACTTGTCGCGGTTGCGTACGGCGCTGATGGTCAGCCAGCTCGGATACAACTCGCCGTTCTTGCGCCGGTTGGAAATCTCGCCCTGCCAGTGTCCCTCAGCAGTCAACTGGTGCCACATTGCCGCGTAAAACGCGCTGTCGTGCAGCCCCGAGGCGAGCAGGCGCGGGGTGTGGCCGAGGGCTTCGCTTTCGCTGTAGCCGGTGATTTCGGTGAACGCACGGTTCACCGCGCTGATGTGCTGCTGGGTGTCGGTGATCAACACGCCTTCGGCGGTGCTCTCGAATACGGTGGCCGCCTGCTGCAGTTTTTCCTGCATCAAATGGCGCTCGGTGATGTCCCGGGCGATGGTCAACATGCAATCTTCTTCGCCGATCGGTAGCGGACGGCTGGACACTTCGCACAGACGGATCTGCCCGTCGCTGCGGCGGATATGGCAGGTGAAATCGCGTACGAAGCCGTCGCGGTGCAGCAGGTCGAGCATCTGCTTGCGTTCGTTGAGGTTGACCCAGATCCCCAGATCCAACGCCGAGCGATCCACCGACATCGCGCTGTTGAACCCGGTGATGCGACTGAAACCCTCGTTGACCTCCAACAGCAAGCCATCGCTCTGACGCGACAGCAGCAAGCCGTCCGGCGAGGCGTGAAAGGCCTTGGCGAACTTCTCTTCGGAGGTTTGCAGTTGCTGCTGGGTTTCCTTGAGCTGGGTGATGTCGCGCACGACCACCACCAGCGCCGGAGTGGTGTCGAGGTCGAAGGGCTCGGCGGAGATCAGACCGGTGAACACCTGGCCATTGTTGCGGCGAAAGGGCATCTCCAGGTTGCGGATACTGCCAGCCTGCAAGCGCTGTAACAGCCCGGGCCCGACCCCGGGGATGCCCCAGATGTTGAGTTCGGTGGCGGTCTGGCCGACGACGTCCTTGGCCTTGAGGCCGATCTGTTCTTCAAAGGCTTCGTTGACCTCCAGCAGACAGCCGTCGGACAACCGCGCGATCACGAGGATATCCGGGCATTGCTGGAACACCGACGCGAACTTCTGCTCCGAAAGCCGCAGCGCCTCCTCAGTGCGCTTGGTTTCGCTGATGTCGATCATCAGCCCGCGCATCACAGGCTCATGGCCATGTTCAATCAGACTGACAATGTCACGCACCCACAGGCAGCGCCCGTCAGCGGTGATCACCCGATAGTCGAGGGTGTGATCGCGTCCGTCGCGTACCGCCTCATCGCAAATGGCCTGGGCGCGGGTCAGGTCGGCGGGGTGAATGATGTTGCGCCAGAAGCCCGGAATCAGCCAGTGCGCCTGTGGATAACCGAGCAGATCTTCGGCATGGGGCGACACATAGCTGTAGGTGAAGTCGCTCATGCGCGCTTCCCAGGCGATGGCCGAAAGGCTCTCGACCAATCCGCGGTAATGATATTCGCTGCTGCGCAATTCCTGTTCGAGGTCGACGCGGCGGGCGATTTCCGAACTCAAGCGGCGATTGATGCGAATGACCACCGCCAGAATGCTGACCAGCAGCAACAGGCCCGGAAGGCCATAGATCAGAAGGTCCGACCAGAATGTCCGATGGTCCAGAACATTACCGACCCAATGTTCCTGAATGCTGCTGATTTCCTCGGGGCTCATGTCCGCGAGGACTTTGTCCAGAATACCCACCAGCATTTTGTTGTCGCGGGGTACGCCCATTGCCAGCTGATAGCGATACGGGGTTTCGCCGCTCACGTATAAACCGTCGAGCTTGAGCTGGCGCAGACTCCAGACGCTGGAGGCAAGGTCGCCGACCACGGCGTCTACCTCGTCGGTAGCCAGAGCCTGCAAGGCCGAGCTGACATTGGGCATGGCCACCAGATTCAGGTCGGGATGGTGGGTGCGCAGAAGTTCGTGGGGCGCGTAGTTCTCCACCACGGCGATCTTCAGACCGTACAGGTCCTCGATTTTGCGCGGTTGTGCGCCGCCGATATGGGCGAGAATCACGATCGGAAAGTCGAGGTAGGGGCGGGTAAACGACAGATAGTTCTGGCGCTCCGGCGTGGACATGATTCCTGGCAGCAGGTCGATCTTGCCGGTTTTCACCTGCGCCAGCACTTCGGTCCAGCTCGATGGCTCGACCGGATTGAGTTTGATCGACAGTCGCTGGCGGATCACGTCGATATAGTCGGCGGCCAGGCCTTGATAGCGATTCTGTTCATCGCGGAACTCGAACGGCGGCCACGATGCATCGACACCCAGGCGCAAGTCCGGGTGAGCCGCCAGCCAGCTACGTTCTTCATCGGTCAGAGTCAGCGCGTCAGCCGTTGCGGTCCAGATCATCAGTGACAGCAAGAAAAGCACGGGCGCCAGTCTGGGCATAACCGTCTCGTTATGGCACGGGATTCATTGTTTCGAGTGTAGACGGGGTATGCCGGGGAGGGGCGGTGCGAGGGATTTAATCTGCCGCATAAACAAAACCCCCGGCCTGGGCCGGGGGGTCTGGTATCACTCGTCGAGGAAGGAGCGCAGATGCTCGCTTCGCGTCGGGTGGCGCAGCTTGCGCAGCGCCTTGGCTTCGATCTGACGGATCCGCTCACGCGTTACGTCAAACTGTTTGCCCACTTCTTCGAGCGTGTGGTCGGTGTTCATGTCGATACCGAAGCGCATGCGCAGGACCTTGGCTTCACGGGCAGTGAGGCCGGACAGCACTTCGCGGGTCGCTTCTTTCAGGCTTTCAACGGTTGCAACATCGATTGGCGACTGCATGGTCGAGTCTTCGATGAAGTCACCCAGATGAGAGTCTTCGTCATCACCGATCGGGGTTTCCATGGAGATCGGCTCTTTAGCGATCTTCAATACCTTGCGGATCTTGTCCTCAGGCATTTCCATGCGTTCGCCCAGCTCTTCCGGGGTCGGTTCGCGACCCATTTCCTGCAGCATCTGGCGGGAAATGCGGTTGAGCTTGTTGATCGTCTCGATCATGTGCACCGGAATACGGATGGTGCGGGCCTGGTCGGCGATCGAGCGAGTGATCGCCTGACGGATCCACCAGGTGGCATAAGTCGAGAACTTGTAACCACGACGGTATTCGAACTTGTCCACCGCTTTCATCAGACCGATGTTGCCTTCCTGGATCAGATCGAGGAATTGCAGGCCGCGGTTGGTGTACTTCTTGGCGATCGAGATCACCAGACGCAAGTTGGCTTCAACCATCTCTTTCTTCGCGCGGCGGGCCTTGGCCTCACCGATCGACATGCGACGGTTGATGTCCTTGATTTCGGCGATGGTCAGGCCGGTCTCGGTTTCCAGCGCGATCAGTTTCTGCTGGCAACGGATGATGTCCGGCTGTACGCGACCAATGGCTTCGGCGTATTTGCTCTTGCCTTTGGCCAGGGCGTCGGACCAGCTTTCGTCGACTTCATTGCCCGGGAACTGACGCAGGAAATCGGCGCGAGGCATACGTGCATCACGTACACACAGCTGCATGATCGCGCGCTCTTGCTGACGCAGACGATCCAGGGCACTGCGAACACGCTCGACCAGGGCTTCGAATTGCTTCGGCACCAGTTTGATCGGCATGAACAGCTCGGCCAGGGCCAGCAACTCGGCAATCGCTGCCTTGTTGTGACGACCGTGCTTTTTCAGGGCCTTGCGGGTGATTTCCATCTGATCGGACACAGCGCCAAAACGCTGGGCCGCGATGACCGGATCCGGACCGCTTTCGGCTTCTTCTTCGTCATCCGAAGATTCGGCGTCATCGTCGTCGGTATCGTCGTCAGCCTTGGCGGCTTTCGCGTCGATCGGCGGCGGCACTTCGGCGGCCGGCGGCGCAATGCCGTCGTCCGGGTCGATGTAACCGCTCAGAACGTCGGACAGGCGACCACCCTCGGTGGTGACGCGAGTGTACTCGGAGAGAATGTGGTCAACCGTGCCAGGGAAGTGCGCGATCGCGCTCATCACTTCACGGATGCCTTCTTCGATACGTTTGGCGATTTCGATTTCGCCTTCACGAGTCAGAAGCTCGACCGTACCCATTTCACGCATGTACATGCGCACCGGGTCAGTGGTGCGACCGATATCGGTCTCCACCGCTGCCAACGCAGCGGCTGCTTCTTCCGCAGCGGCCTCGTCGGTATCGGCGTCGGCCAACATAAGGGCGTCCGCATCCGGAGCACTCTCGTGTACGGGGATCCCCATGTCGTTAATCATGCGGATGATGTCTTCCACCTGCTCCGGATCTGAAATATCCTCGGGCAGGTGGTCGTTGACCTCGGCGTAAGTCAGATACTTCTGCTCACGACCCAGTTTGATCAACTCAATAATACGAGACTGCTGTTGCGCTTTTCCGGACATAACACCCTATCCACTGAAGGTCTTGGCGGGCAAAAAACAAGCCGAGGATTATACCTGAGCTATGACCTCACGCGCCAGTTGAGGTCGGGTTTGATGCGGAAACATTGCGACTTAAAAGGTCGCGCAGTTGATTTTTCTCTTCGGCGCTCAGTTCGCTTTGACGCGCTTTCCTGAGCAACTGTTCCAGATTTCGCTCGCGTTGGCGGGCTGACAAGCTAGTAATGGTGTCGAAAAACTGTTGTTCAAGGTTTTCTCCGTCAATCAGCCACTCCTTTTCCGCCAGCGCTTTCAACAAGCGACCCTGTTCAGTGCCGTGCCATCGCGCGATCAACTGAAATGAGTTTAGCTTGGGATTCTTCTGTACGGCTTCGAGCAGCGCCACAAGCAACTGTGCGTTGGTCTGATTTTCGTCCGCAATGTGCCCGGCGTCCTCGACGCGCTCGGCCAGTTGCGGGTGATGCAGCAATGTTCGCAGCGCGGTCAGGGTCGGTGATTCGACGCCAATCGGCGTGCGCGGGCGTTGTTGATCGCGATCGCCGCCACGCTTGCCGTTCTTGTCCCAGGGTTTCTTGTCCCATTTCTTGCCGCCGGCGCCGGGTTTCTTCGGCGTCCACTCCTGCTGCGGCACATACATGTCTTGTGCCTGCGGCTGATGGTAGTCGCTGTAATCCGGCATTGCGTCGTAATCGATGCCCGGATCGTAGGCGGGCGGCGCTTCCTGCGGCGCGCTTTGCGCCAGCTGGCTGACGGTTTCGCTGCTCAGACCGGTAATTTCGCTCAAGCGCTGGCGCATCAGGATGCGCAGGTTGGCGCCCGGCACTTTGTCGATCAGCGGCGCGGCGAGGGTGGCCATATGGGCCTTGCCTTCGAGCGAGCGCGGATCGGCTTCCTCGGTCAGTTGCTGGAAGAAATAATCGGCCAGCGGTTGCGCATGTTGGTTGATGCGGGCCTTGAAGGCATCAGTGCCTTCGGCGCGAACCAGGGTGTCCGGGTCTTCGCCTTCGGGCAAAAACAGAAAGCGCGCGCGGCGCCCGTCCTGCAGGCACGGCAATGTTGCTTCCAGTGCGCGCCATGCGGCGTTGCGGCCGGCCTGGTCACCGTCGAAGCAGAACAAAACGTTCGGCACTACCCGAAACAGACGCTTGAGGTGTTCTTCGCTGGTTGCAGTGCCCAGGGTCGCGACGGCATTGCGCAAACCTTGCTGGGCGAGGGCGATGACGTCCATGTAACCCTCGACGACGATGATTTCGTCGAGGTTGCGGTTGTTCTTGCGTGCTTCATAGAGGCCGTAGAGTTCCTGGCCTTTATGAAAGACCGGGGTTTCCGGCGAGTTCAGGTATTTCGGCTTGTCGTCGCCGAGTACCCGGCCACCGAAAGCGATGATGCGGCCGCGGGTATCGCGGATCGGGAACATCACGCGATCGCGGAAGCGGTCATAGCGTTTGCCGGTTTCGGCGTTCTCGATCAGCAGTCCGGCGTCGATCATGGCCTTCTGCTGCAAAGTGTCGCTGCTCAAATGTTTGAACAGGTTGTCCCAGCCCGGCGGCGCGAAGCCGAGACCGAAGTCCCGGGCGATCTCGCCGGTCAGTCCGCGGCCCTTGAGATAATCCACCGCAGCCTTGCGCGCCGGATGACTCTTGAGCGCCTGGCGGTAGAAATCGGCGGCGGCGGTGAGCAGCGGGTACAGCGGCGAATCGGTTGGCTGCCGCGGTTTGTGCGGGCGGCCACTTTCTTCGCGGGGGATTTCCATGCCGGCGGCTTTGGCCAGGTCCTCAACCGCCTGGGGAAAATCCAGGTTGTCGTGGTCCATGAGAAAGCCGAGGGCGTTGCCACCGGCGCCGCAACCGAAGCAGTAATAGAACTGCTTGTCCGGGCTGACGCTGAACGATGGGGTTTTCTCTTTATGGAACGGGCAGCAGGCGGTGTAGTTCTTGCCGGCCTTTTTCAGTTGCACACGCGAGCTGACCACGTCGACGATGTCGGTGCGGTTCAGGAGGTCGTCAATAAAGCTCTGGGGAATCAGCCCGGCCATGGCGTTCTCGTCTGCGCTGTAATGAGTCCGATGCGAAGGGCGGCCGGACGCAGGTCTTGAGTGAGGCGCACAAAATGGGCGGCTCGACCGGGTTCGGTTGCGTGATCGCTGTCGGGAAGTGTATCTGCCGAAAAACCACTGACGTTAGTACTCATCAGTTTTCGACTATTTGAAAGTGTTGCGCTGAATCCGCTGACGGCCGATAAATGGCCTCGGATAGCTCAATAAAGCGGGCACGCATGCAGGTGCCTTGGGCTGATCGTCGTAAGAGGAATCAGTGGGTGTGCTCGTCAGTAGCCTTGAAAGGCTCGTCAGAAAAGACGTGCACCGCTGGCAAAAGAGCCAGGTCTGACGCGTGAAGCAGATTTGTCTCGGTCGCGTGTGCGGCTTCGACGGTGAAGCATCAAGCGTTTTACGCAAATGCCATTAGCCCGGCTGAGGGCCGGGCTTAGGCAAGAAGCTTGCTACGATCGTCTGTGTATTAGTACAGACGAACGGCGCGGCGCTGTTCGCGCTGAACTTTCTTGGCGTGACGCTTAACAGCGGCTGCTGCTTTGCGCTTACGCTCAGAAGTTGGCTTCTCGTAAAATTCGCGGCTACGAACTTCAGCCAGTACACCGGCTTTTTCGCAGGAGCGCTTGAAACGACGCAGAGCTACGTCGAAGGGTTCGTTCTCTTTAACTTTGACGGCTGGCATCCAGAGCTACCTTCATTCATTACCGGGGTCAACATCCTCGCGGCAAAAGAGCACTTGAAGACGTCGGTTTTTAAGGGTTGCGGATGTTAACCCCTCATCGCTCGGAATGCAAAGCCTCTGATCGAAAACCGCTAGTCGGGGCATCGCATGGCGACTATTATGCGCGCCTTCGAATTCAGCCTAAACAAGGCGCAAACCCATGCTAGTACTGGGATTAGAAACCTCCTGCGACGAAACCGGCGTCGCATTATACGACAGTGAACGCGGCCTGCTGGCCGACGCGCTGTTCAGCCAGATCGACCTGCACCGCGTCTATGGCGGCGTGGTGCCGGAGCTGGCCTCGCGTGACCATGTCAAACGCATGCTGCCCTTGATTCGTCAGGTGTTGGCCGAGGCTGACTGCGTGCCGACCGAGATTGATGCGATCGCCTACACCGCGGGCCCGGGCCTGGTCGGGGCGTTGCTGGTGGGTGCCTCGTGCGCTCAGGCGCTGGCGTTTGCCTGGGGCATTCCCGCACTCGGTGTGCACCATATGGAAGGCCACTTGCTGGCGCCTATGCTGGAGCCAAAACCGCCGGAATTCCCGTTCGTCGCTTTGTTGGTTTCCGGGGGGCATACGCAGCTGGTTCAAGTCGATGGCATTGGCCAATACAGCCTGCTCGGCGAGACCCTCGACGATGCCGCCGGCGAAGCGTTCGACAAAACAGCGAAAATGATGGGCCTCAATTATCCGGGCGGGCCGGAAATCGCCAAGCTGGCCGAGAAGGGCGTCGCAGGACGTTTCACCTTCCCGCGTCCGATGTGTGATCGCCCGGGCCTGGATTTCAGCTTCAGCGGCTTGAAGACCTTTGCCCTCAACACCTGGCAGCAATGCGTCAACGCCGGGGACGACAGCGAGCAAGCCCGTTGCGACATCGCGCTGGCGTTCCAGCAGGCCGTGGTGGAGACTTTGACCATCAAGTGCAAGCGCGCCCTGAAACACGCGGGCATGAAGCGTCTGGTGATCGCTGGCGGCGTCAGCGCCAACAAGGCCTTGCGCGCTTCGCTGGAAAAGATGCTCGGCGACATGCAGGGCGATGTGTTCTACGCCCGCCCGGAGTTCTGCACCGACAATGGCGCGATGATCGCGTTTGCCGGTTGTCAGCGTTTGCAGGCCGGTCAGCAGGAAAGTCTGGCGATCAGCGTGCAGGCGCGCTGGCCGATGGAGCAGTTGTCGGCACTGTGATTGGCGGTGCGATTGGCGGTGTGGCTGAGCGGTATTTAAAAATGCCGTTCGCGCCCGGCAAACAGGTCGCGTAGATTGCCGCGGTGGCGCCAGACGATGAGCAATGTCAACGCGCTCATCGGCAGCAGCGCTTCCGGTTCTTGCCACGCGAGTAAGGGCAAGGTCAGGGGCGTGGCGATCAGCGCCGCCAGCGAGCTGGTACGGGTCAGGTAGAACGTCAGCAGCCAGGCGCACACCGCCAGCAGCGCGGCGGGTGGATACAGGCCCAGCAGCATGCCGGCAGCCGTGGCGACGCCTTTGCCGCCGCGAAAACGGAAATACAGCGGGAACAGGTGACCGATAACGGCGCACACGCCGATCCAGGCCTGATCCTGCAACGAAAGGCCAGCGGCCGCTGCGATCAGCACCGGTACCAGGCCTTTGCACAGATCACCGAGCAGGGTCAGGATCGCCAGTTTGCGACCGACCAGGCGCAGCATGTTGGTGGCGCCGGCATTACCCGAGCCACTCATTCGCGGATCCGGGTTTCCGGTCAGGCGGCTGAGCAAAATGGCGAAGGACAGAGAGCCGAGCAGGTAGGCGAGAGTCGCCAGTAACCAAAACATGCTAACTATTCCGGGCGAGGACGCCCTGATTCTAACGGCGCATTGCGCCCTTGTCGTGCAGCGGAGAAAAGTGCTTGGACAGAGTGTTTATCGAGGGCCTGGAAGTCGACACCGTGATCGGTGCTTACGACTGGGAGCGGGGCATTCGACAGTGCCTGCGTCTTGATCTGAGCTTCGCCTGGGACAATCGCCCGGCCGCCGCGGGTGACGACCTGACCCTGGCGCTCGATTACGCCAGCGTTTCCACGCGTATCCAGGCCTTTGCCGAGCAATCCCAGTATCAACTGGTCGAGACCTTTGCCGAGCGTCTGGTGGAAGTATTGATGGCCGAGTTCAAGATCACCTGGGTTCGCCTCAAGCTGACCAAACCGGGCGCAGTGCCGGCGGCCAAGGGTGGCGTGGGTGTGGAGATCGAGCGCGGATGTCGCTGACTCAGGTGTACCTCGGGCTCGGTAGCAATATCGAGCGCGAAACCCATTTGCGCGCCGGGCTCGACGCTTTGGCGACGTTTCTGGTGGATATCCGCTGTTCGGCGGTGTTCGAGAGTCAGCCGGTGGGGATCAAGAGCGGGCCTTTCTTCAACTTCGTGGTCTCGGCGTTTACCGATCTGCCCTTGATGGAGCTGGATCGGCGCCTGAAATTCATCGAAGCCGATAACGGTCGCTATGCGCCGGATCGCAAGGGGCTGCCGCTGGATATCGACGTGCTGTTATACGGCGATCTGACCGGTAACTTCGACGGCTTGATTCTGCCGCGTGCCGAAATCCTGAAAAACGCCTTTGTGCTGTGGCCGCTGTCGCTGATTGCGCCGGATCGGGTGCATCCAGGTGTGGGGAAAAGCTTCGCGACGTTGTGGGCCGAGGCGCAGATTGATCAGGTGTTGGCGCCGGTGGCCTTTGAGTGGCGTGGGCAGCAACTGACGTCTTCGGATTTACGTTGAATTAACGGCCGCTTTCGCGAGCAAGCCCACACATTTGGAATGCATTCCCCTTGTGGGAGCGGGCTTGCTCGCGAAGCTTTTCAGGCTGACGCCTTGTCTTTGTAGGCTTTTAGCGCCTTCAGTCGTTCTCGCTTCAGCGCTTCGCCCAGTTCCGGGCCTTTGAATCCCTTCTCCAGCAACGGCTGCACCGCGACTTCCCGCGCAGCCTGGGCAGCGCCGCGTAAATAGTCGGCCTGTGGATAACTTCTCTGCTCCAGCCCTTTACGGCCTCGGGCGTCCATTTCGCATGCGCCGATAAACTCTTCAAACCGCTGCGGTCGTCGATACACATCAAAGCTCTGCAACAGCTCCAGCAATGTTGAGGCCTTCAATTCCAGCGCCCGGTGACAGTGGGTGTGGTACTTGCCGACAAGCAAGGCCAACTCCTGACAATCCTTCGGTGCCTTGAAGCGTTCGTTGACCGCTTTGATCAGCTTCAACCCAGTGTGTTCATGGGCGATATGTCGTGGCCACTCTTCTTCCGGCGTCAGGCCTTTGCCGAGGTCATGCAGCAGACAAGCCCAGCGTACCGTCAGCGGTTGTTCGTGCAGCGCTGATTGCTCCAGAACGCTGAGAGTGTGCAGGCCGGTGTCGATTTCCGGGTGATGCACTTCCGGTTGTGGCACGCCAAACAGCGCGTCGACTTCCGGCATCAGTTCTTTCAGTGCGCCGCAATCGCGCAGCACCTGGATGAATACCTGCGGCTGATCTTCCATCAGTGCGCGGGAGATTTCTTTCCAGCTGCGTTCGGCGGTCAGCGCCTGCAGTTCGCCGGACTCGCTGAGCTGGCGCATCAGTTCCAGTGTTTCTGGTGCGACAGTGAAGCCAAGACTGGCATAACGGGCAGCAAAGCGCGCAACGCGCAGCACGCGGAGCGGATCTTCGGCGAATGCGGGGGAAACGTGGCGCAGGATGCGCGCTTCGAGATCGCGCTGGCCATGATACGGATCGGTCAGGTTTTGCTGGTCGTCCTCGGCGATCGCGTTGATCGTCAGATCACGGCGGATCAGGTCTTCTTCGAGGGTGACTTCGGGGCTGGCGTGAAAGGTGAAGCCGCCATAACCGCGACCGCTTTTGCGTTCGGTGCGGGCGAGGGCGTATTCCTCGCCGGTCTTGGGGTGAAGGAATACCGGAAAATCCGCTCCAACCGGGCGATAGCCCTTGGCGAGCATCTCGTCTGCCGTGGCGCCGACCACCACCCAATCAATATCGGTTACCGGTAAGCCGAGCAAGCGATCGCGCACCGCACCGCCAACCTTGAAAATCTGCATAAAAAAACCTCCGTTAGCCCGACAGGATAACCCTTGCGCCGGACTTTCGGAGGTCAGAGCCGCATCTAAAGATGAATCACGGCCAGGTCGAGCCGACCGTAATCGCCTTCGCTGTGTTCACTTCGCGGTGGTACATGGTGGGTTTTCATGATCTGGTCACCCTGCAGGGTTTCCAGATGAATATCGAAGCCCCACAAGCGGTGCAGATGTTTCAGTACCTCGTCGGTGGAGTCGCCTAAGGGTTTGCGGTCATGTTGCTGGTGACGCAGGGTCAGCGAGCGGTCGCCGCGGCGGTCGATGCTGTAGATCTGCACGTTCGGTTCGCGGTTGCCGAGGTTGTACTGCGCGGCCAGGGTTTCGCGGATGATCCGGTAACCGGTTTCGTCGTGGATCGCCGGCACCAGCAAATCGTCCTTCTGGTCGTCATCGAGGATGCTGAAGAGCTTCAGGTCGCGGATCACTTTCGGTGACAGGTACTGGAGGATGAAGCTCTCATCCTTGAAACTGCTCATGGCGAATTTGATGCTCGACAGCCAGTCGGAACCGGCGATGTCCGGAAACCAGCGCCGGTCTTCCTCGGTCGGGTTTTCGCACATGCGGCGGATGTCGCGATACATCGCAAAACCCAATGCGTAGGGGTTGATCCCGTTGTAGTAAGGGCTGTCGAAGCCTGGCTGGAACACCACGCTGGTGTGCGAGGTGAGGAATTCCATCATGAACCCGTCAGTCACCAGGCCCTCGTCGTAAAGGTCGTTCATCAGGGTGTAGTGCCAGAACGTGGCCCAGCCCTCGTTCATCACCTGCGTCTGACGCTGTGGATAAAAATACTGGGCGATCTTGCGCACGATCCGCACGATCTCCCGTTGCCACGGCTCCAGCAACGGCGCGTGCTTCTCGATGAAATACAGGATGTTTTCCTGCGGCTCGGCCGGGAACCGGGCGTTGTCCTTGTCGCTGTACTTGTCCGCGCCTTTGGGGATGGTGCGCCACAGATCGTTGATCTGCTTCTGCAGGTGCTCTTCGCGATCCTTCTGCCGCCGGCGTTCTTCCTCGGCGGAAATCGGATACGGACGCTTGTAGCGATCGACCCCGTAATTCATCAGCGCATGGCAGGAGTCGAGCAGGTCCTCCACCGCATCGATACCGTGGCGCTCCTCGCATTGCATGATGTACTGCTTGGCGAACACCAGGTAATCGATGATCGAACTGGCATCGGTCCAGGTGCGGAACAGGTAATTGCCCTTGAAGAAACTGTTATGGCCATAGCACGCGTGTGCCACCACCAGCGCCTGCATGCAGATGGTGTTTTCTTCCATCAGATAGGCAATGCACGGATCCGAGTTGATCACGATCTCGTAGGCCAGCCCCATCTGGCCGCGGCTGTAGGATTTCTCGGTGCTGAGGAAGTGTTTGCCGTAGGACCAGTGGTGATAGCCCAGTGGCATGCCGACCGAGGCATAGGCGTCCATCATCTGTTCGGCGGTGATCACTTCGATCTGGTTGGGATAGGTGTCCAGGGCATAGCCGGCCGCAATCCGGGCGATTTCGCGGTCGTAGGCCTGGATCAGCTCGAACGTCCATTCGGAGCCGGTGGAAATGGGTTGGCGTTTCTGCTCTTTGGCGGTCATGTCACTAACCTGCGCTGGAAGAGTTCACGGAAGACCGGATAGATATCCCCGGCCGAGACCAGTTGCTGCTGGGCAAACGTGTCGGAAAAGGCTTCGGCGATGCGTTCGTATTCGTACCAGAGGGCCTGGTGTTCGCGCGGGGTGATCTCCACATAAGTGTAGTACTGCACAAACGGCATGATCTGATTGATCAGGATGTCGCGGCAGATCGGCGAGTCATCGTTCCAGTTGTCGCCGTCGGAAGCCTGCGCGGCGTAGATGTTCCATTCGTTGCTCGGGTAGCGCTCGGCCATGATCTCCTGCATCAGCTTCAGGGCGCTGGAGACGATGGTGCCGCCGGTTTCCCGCGAGTAGAAGAACTCTTCCTCGTCCACTTCCCGGGCGCTGGTGTGATGGCGGATGAACACTACGTCGATCTTGTCGTAGTTCCGCTTGAGGAACAGGTACAACAGGATGAAAAAACGTTTTGCGATGTCCTTGGTCGCCTGGGTCATCGAGCCGGACACGTCCATCAGGCAGAACATCACCGCTTTCGAGCTGGGGTTGGGTTGCTTGATCAGCAGGTTGTATTTCAAGTCGAAAGTATCGAGGAACGGCACGCGGTGAATGCGCGCGCTGAGTTTCTCGATTTCCGCTTCGAGTTCCTGAATATCGCCGAAGTTGTCCGGCTCTTCGCGCTTTAATCGCGCCAGTTCCTCTTTGGCCTCGCGCAGTTTGGCACGGCTGCTGCCGGACAGCGCAATGCGCCGGGCGTGGGCCGAGCGCAGGGTGCGGATGATATTGATCCGCGACGGGTTGCCTTCGTTACTGATCCCCGCGCGCACGGTCTTGAAGGTGTCGGTACCACTGAGGTTGCGCTTGACCAGATTCGGCAGTTCAAGGTCCTCGAACATGAACTCGAGGAATTCTTCCTGGGTGATCTGGAAAACGAATTCGTCCATGCCCTCGCCGGAATTGCCAGCCTTGCCGGGACCGCGTCCACCGCCGCCCCCCGGAGGCCTGGCGATGTGTTCGCCGGCAGTGAATTCCTTGTTGCCGGGATGAACCACGGTCTGCTTGCCGCCGCGACCGTGGTGAAGCACCGGTTCGTCGATATCGCGACCGGGAATGCTGATCTGTTCGCCGTGTTCCATGTCAGTGATGGAACGGCGGCTGACCGCCTCTTCGACAGCCTTCTTGATGTGATCACGGTAACGCCGCAGGAAGCGCTGGCGGTTCACCGTGCTCTTGTTCTTGCCATTGAGACGTCGGTCGATCACATAGCTCATACGTGGCCCTCCGGGCAGCTTCAAGTTGTGAGCTGCGAGCCGCAAGTAGAAGCACAGCGTTCACATGCTTTTTTCTTGCAGCTCGTAGCTTGACGCTTGTAGCTGTTTTACTGCGATTTCCGGACCCGTAGGTACCATTCGGACAGAAGTCTTACCTGTTTGTCGGTGTAGCCGCGTTCGACCATTCGAGTAACGAAGTCGTTGTGTTTCTGTTGATCCTCTTTGCTCGCCTTGGCATTGAAGCTGATGACTGGCAGGAGGTCTTCGGTGTTCGAGAACATTTTCTTCTCGATGACCACCCGCAGTTTCTCGTAGCTGAGCCAGGTCGGGTTCTTGCCGTTATTGTTGGCCCGAGCGCGCAATACGAAGTTGACGATCTCGTTGCGGAAATCCTTCGGATTGCTGATGCCCGCCGGTTTCTCGATTTTCTCCAGCTCTTCGTTCAGGGCGACACGGTTGAGAATCTCGCCGGTCTCCGGATCGCGGTATTCCTGATCCTGGATCCAGAAGTCCGCATACAGCACGTAGCGGTCGAAGATGTTCTGCCCGTATTCGCTGTAAGACTCCAGATAAGCGGTCTGGATCTCCTTGCCGATGAACTCGATATAACGCGGCGCCAGGTATTCCTTGAGGTAGCGCAGATAGCGTTCGCGGGTCTCGGCCTGGAACTGTTCCTGCTCGATCTGTTGTTCCAGCACATACAACAGGTGCACCGGGTTGGCGGCGATTTCATGCGGATCGAAGTTGAACACCTTGGACAGAATCTTGAACGCGAAACGGGTCGAGAGACCGTTCATGCCTTCGTCGACGCCCGCCGAATCGCGGTATTCCTGGATCGACTTGGCCTTTGGATCGGTGTCCTTGAGGTTTTCCCCGTCATAGACGCGCATCTTCGAATAGATGTTGGAGTTTTCCGGCTCCTTGAGGCGCGACAGCACGGTGAACTGCGCCAGCATCTTCAGAGTGTCGGGGGCGCAGTGGGCCTTGGCCAGCGAACTGTTGAACAGCAATTTGTCGTAAATCTTCACCTCGTCGCTGACCCGTAGGCAGTACGGCACTTTGACGATGTAGATCCGGTCGATGAACGCTTCGTTGTTCTTGTTGTTGCGGAAGGTGTGCCACTCCGATTCGTTGGAGTGCGCGAGCAGGATCCCGGTGAACGGAATCGCCCCCAGCCCTTCGGTACTGTTGTAGTTGCCTTCCTGCGTGGCGGTCAGCAATGGGTGCAGCACCTTGATCGGTGCCTTGAACATTTCGACGAATTCCATCAGGCCCTGGTTGGCCCGGCACAGCGCACCGGAGTAGCTGTAGGCGTCGGCGTCGTTCTGTGGGTATTCCTCGAGTTTGCGGATGTCGACCTTACCGACCAGCGCCGAGATGTCCTGGTTGTTTTCGTCGCCCGGTTCGGTCTTGGCCACGGCGATCTGGTTGAGGATCGACGGATACAGTTTGACCACACGGAACTGGCTGATGTCGCCACCGAATTCGGCCAGGCGTTTGGTCGCCCACGGCGACATGATGGTGTTCAGGTAGCGCCGCGGGATGCCGAAATCTTCCTCGAGGATCGCGCCATCTTCGGTGGCGTTGAACAGACCCAGAGGCGATTCGAATACCGGCGAGCCCTTGATCGCGTAGAAGGGCACTTTTTCCATCAACTGTTTCAGCTTCTCGGCCAGGGACGATTTACCGCCACCGACGGGGCCGAGCAGGTATAGGATCTGTTTCTTCTCTTCCAGGCCTTGGGCGGCATGGCGGAAATACGAGACGATCTGGTCGATGCATTCTTCCATCCCGTGGAAGTCTTCAAAGGCCGGATAGCGACGAATCACCTTGTTGGAGAAGATCCGCGACAGCCGCGAGTTGGTCGACGTGTCGAGCAGCTCGGGTTCGCCGATGGCCATCAATAGACGCTCGGCGGCGGAAACGTAAGCGCTGCGGTCCTTTTTGCACAGCTCCAGGTACTCCTGCAGCGAGAGTTCTTCCTGGCGTGTGGACTCGAAGCGTTGTTGGAAGTGGCTAAAGATACTCATGACGTCACCTCGCTCGATACGTGGAGCCGACGCCGGATCACTCAGTCGATGCTGGCAAGCAGCCGTGGTGGCCGCTTGTTTACCCCCCAGAACACTTTCGCGGTCGACAACCTTGAAAGTCACTCCCGATGACCCGTGCGCCGGTGTACCGGCTCTCCCCTGTTTTGGATGGCCTGGGCTTAAGGATAGTTGGGAATTCGAGAGGTAAAGGCGAGATACGTAATTAGTTGTGGCAGACCGTTCGTCTGCCGCGCGCAGGCCCACGGCAGCCGGGGCCTGCGCGTGACAAAAAAATTATTCGGCGGTGCCTTGCGCGGTTTCCGACGGATAAGTCGCACGCCACAGCTCGAAGCCGCCGTCCATGCTGTAGACGTCGGAGAAGCCCTGGCTGATCAGGTAGGCGGCCGCGCCCTGGCTGGAATTGCCGTGGTAGCAGACGACAACGGTCGGTGCATCGAGGTCGGCGCCTTGAATGAAGGCGTGCAGCGAGTGGTTGTCCAGATGCTTCGAACCGCTGATATGCAGGGCGGCAAAAGTTGCAGGATCACGGACATCGACCACGACTGCGCCTTGCTCACGCAGGGCATGGGCCTGTTCCGGGGGGATTCGTTTGAATTCGCTCATGGCGGGTTCCTGTAGCTCGGCAGAGTGCGCAGTCTAACGCGGTGCGCTGACTGGTGGAGTTTCGGGGATAAGTGGTGCGACTGATGGCGCAAGCCCGCCGTGTTCATCGCATTTGCATGACACGCGCTCGCCGCTGTCGACGTTCATCAGGGTCAGGCTGCCGCCCCAGACACAACCGGTGTCCAGTGCCGAGATGCCCGGTTCACGGACATCGCCTTCCAGCGCGGCCCAGTGGCCGAAAATGATGCGCAGACCGCGGGTCTTGCGCTCTTTGTGCTGGAACCATGGCTTATAGCCGGGCGGGGCAGTGTCGAGACCTTCCTTGCTCTTGAGGTCGAGCTTGCCCTCGGCAGTGCAGAAGCGCATGCGGGTGAAATAGTTGGTGATGACGCGCAGGCGGGTCACGCCCGTGAGCTCGCTGTCCCACTTCGCCGGCTCATTGCCGTACATGCCATCGAGATACAGCGGAAACAGGTTGTCGTCACGCAGTGCCGCTTCGGCCTCGGCCGCGTACTTCAGGGCCTTGCGCAAGGACCACTGCGGTGGGATGCCTGCGTGCACCATGGCTACTTCGCGTTGTTCGTCGTAGTGCATGAGTTTCTGCTGGCGCAGCCACTCGAGCAGATCGGCTGCGTCGGGGGCTTCAATGATCTCGCGCAGGGTATCGGACTTCTTCAGGCGCTCAATGTTGTTGGCCGCAGCGAGCAGGTGCAGGTCATGGTTACCCAGTACGCAAACCAGCGAATCGCGCATGCCGTAGAGAAAACGCAGGGTCTCCAGCGATTGCGGGCCGCGGTTGACCAGGTCGCCGACCAGCCACAGCCGATCGAGCTTCGGGTCGAAAGCCACTTGCTTGAGCAGACATTTGAGCGGTTCGAGGCAGCCTTGCAGGTCGCCGACGGCGTACGTCGTCATCAGTGCAGGGCTCCGGGGACGGCGAGGCGGAAAGGTTTGATGATCGCGTCGAAATGCTTGCCGTCATCGGCGACCATTTCGTAAGTGCCCTCCATGGTGCCGACCTTGGTGGTCATCACCGTGCCGCTGCTGTAGGTGTGGCTTTTGCCAGCCTCGATCAGCGGTTGCTGGCCGACGACGCCAGCGCCGCGAACCTCTTCGACATGCCCGTCACCGTCGGTAATCACCCAATGTCGTGACATCAGCTGGGCAGGGCGCTCGCCATTGTTCTGCACGGTGATGGTGTAGGCGAAGGCGAAGCGGTTGTGCTCGGGTTGCGATTGTTCTGCCAGGTAGCGGGTAACGACACTGACGTCGACCTGATAACGAGAATCGGACATGCAAAAGGGCCTTAAGCAAAGCGGAACGCGAGGCGTAGCTGATGGGGAATCAGTCTAGGCAAGTATCGGGCAGTAAACCAGAGTGGCGGCCTGCCCGATAGCGTTCATCGCCGGTCAGTCGGCGGTGGAGGCGGGGGCTTGCTCGCTAAGCTTGTCGGCCAGGCGCACGAATGCGGCCAGGTCCAGTTGCTCGGGGCGCAAGCTGCCATCGACGCCGGCGGCTTCGATCTCGGCGGCGGTCATCAATTGCTTTAGGGTGTTGCGCAGGGTCTTGCGACGCTGGTTGAAGGCTTCGCGAACGACGCGCTCGAGCAGGCGATGATCCTTGGCCGGGTGCGGCAGTACCGCGTGCGGCACCAGACGGACGATGGCCGAGTCGACCTTCGGCGGCGGGTTGAACGCGCCCGGGCCGACGTTGAACAGGTGTTCCACACGGCAATGGTACTGAACCATAATCGACAGGCGACCCCAGTCGCCGCCACCCGGGCCAGCCGCCAGACGCTCGACCACTTCCTTCTGCAGCATGAAGTGCATGTCGCGAATGATGCCGGCGTTGTTCAGCAGGTGGAAAATCAGCGGCGTTGAGATGTTGTACGGCAGGTTGCCGACCACGCGCAGGCTGTTCGGCGCAGCGTTGAGGGTGTTGAAGTCGAACTTCAGCGCATCGCCCTGATGCAGGTTGAAGTTGCTCTTGCCGGCAAACTGCTGGTTGAGGATCGGGATCAGGTCCTTGTCCAGTTCCACCACGTCGAGCTGCGCACCGGAGTTGAGCAGGCCAGCGGTCAGCGCGCCCTGGCCCGGGCCGATTTCCAGCATGCGGTCGCCGGATTTGGCACTGATGGAGCGCAGGATGCGGTCGATGACGCCGGCGTCGTGCAAGAAGTTCTGGCCAAAGCGTTTGCGCGCCTTGTGTTGGTATTGCTCGGTCATAAACGGGTCTCGGCCATCTGGTAGGCGGTTTCCAGGGCGACCTGCAGGCTGCCGGTGTCGATCTTGCCGCTGCCGGCCAGATCCAGGGCGGTGCCGTGATCGACCGAGGTGCGGATGATCGGCAGGCCAAGGGTAATGTTGACTGCGGCGCCGAAGCCTTTGTACTTCAGCACGGGCAGGCCCTGGTCGTGGTACATCGCCAGCACTGCGTCGCAGTGCTCCAGATATTTGGGGGTAAACAGAGTGTCGGCAGGCAGCGGGCCACGGAGGTCCATGCCCTCGCCGCGCAGGCGCTCTAAGGTAGGTTCGATGATGTCGATTTCTTCATGGCCCAGGTGTCCGCCTTCACCGGCGTGCGGGTTGAGCCCACAGACCAGGATGCGTGGCCGGGCGATGCCGAATTTGTCTTGCAGGTCGGCGTGCAGAATCCGCGTGACCCGCTCCAGCCGTTCCGGCGTGATCGCATCGGCGATCTCGCGCAACGGCAGGTGGGTGGTGACCAGTGCCACGCGCAAGCCGCGGGTGGCGAGCATCATGACCACTTGTGCGGTATGAGTCAGGTCAGCGAGAAATTCTGTGTGCCCGGAGAACGGGATGCCGGATTCATTGATCGCGCCTTTATGTACAGGGGCGGTGATCATCCCGGCGAAGTCGCCGTTCAGGCAGCCGTTGCCGGCGCGGGTCAGGGTTTCCAGAACGAAGGCAGCGTTGGCCTTGTCCAGTTGCCCGGCAACCACGGGAGCGCTCAGCGGAGTGTCCCAGACGTACAGGCTACCGGCGGGTGCCGGCATATCCGGCCATTGGCCGGGTGCCACCTCCCGCAAAGAGACGGCCAGCCCCAGCTGCGCGGCCCGCTCGGTGAGCAGGTCGCGGCTGGTGATGGCAATCAGGGGGTGTGGCTGGGCTTGCGAGGCGAGCAGCAGGCACAGGTCGGGACCGATGCCGGCTGGTTCGCCGGGTGTCAGCGCGAAACGCTTGGGTTTCACTGCGCTGCCTGGTCTGCACCAGGGAGTTTGATTTCTACGTAGGCTTCTTCACGAATCTGACGCAGCCAGTTTTGCAGCTCTTCATCGTATTTTTTGTTACGCAGAACGGTCATCGCTTGTTGCTCGCGAGCCTGCTCGGTGCTGTCGGTGGCGCGGCGGCCAAGGACTTCCAGTACGTGCCAGCCGTACTGGGTCTGGAACGGCTTGGACAGCTGACCTTGCGGGGTCTTGGCCATCACTTCGCGGAATTCCGGTACCAGTGCGTTCGGGTCGATCCAGTTCAGGTCGCCACCGTTGAGCGCCGAACCCGGGTCTTCGGAGTAGTTCTTCGCCAGTTCAGCGAAGTCTTCGCCAGCCAGGATGCGCTCGTACAGCGATTGCACCAGGGCTTTGGTCTTGGCTTCGTCACGGATCGGGCTTGGCTTGACCAGGATGTGGCGCACATGCACCTCATCACGCATCTGCGCTTCGCCACCACGTTTGGCCAGCAACTTGAGGATGATGAAACCACCTGGGGTACGTGCAGGCTGAGTGATGTCGCCAACGGCCATGCTGCTCAGCTCACGATCGAACGGCGGTGGCAGTTGCGCAGCTTTACGCCAGCCCATGTCGCCGCCTTCCAGAGCGTTGTCGCTGCCGGATTTGGCAACGGCCATCTGACCGAAGTCAGCGCCTTGCTTGAGCTTCTGGTAAACGTCCATCGCCTGACGGTAAGCGCTCTGAATCGCATCAGAGTTGGCGCTTTCCGGTGTAGGAATCAGGATGTTGGCCAGGTGCAGTTCTTCGGACAGCTGCATCTTGCCCAGGTCGGAGGCGAGGAAGTTCTTCACTTCCTGCTCGGAGACCTGGATGCGCTCTGCCACGCGACGCTGACGCACACGGCTGATGATCATCTCGCGCTTGATCTGGTCACGGGCGTCGTCATAGGACAAGCCGTCGTGAGCCAGGGCAGCGCGGAATTGATCCACAGTCATGTTGTTGCGCTGGGCGATAGTGCCGACCGCCTGGTTCAGCTCTTCATCGGTAATGCGGATGCCGGAACGCTCGCCGATCTGCAGTTGCAGGTTTTCGACGATCAGGCGCTCGAGCACCTGCTGATCCAGCACGCCTGGAGGCGGCATGCCGCCGCCACGCTTGGCGATGGTCTGCTGAACTTCGTGGACGCGCTGGTCCAGTTGGCTCTGCATGACCACGTCGTTATCAACGATCGCGACCACTTTATCGATGGACTGTACTGCGGCGTTGGCCGCAGTACCCAGGAACAGCGCGCCCAGCAGCAGCGGGCGCAGAGAATCAGAAAGCTTGGTCTTCACGTTGACGATAACCTTGGATGCCTTTGTCGAGGAAGCTCTCTACCTTGGCGCCAGTCAGGCCGCCGAGTCCCTTCAGAACAATTTGGAGGAAGACGCCGTGGTCGCCTTTTTCGTTTTGCGGAGCTTCCTGACTGAATTCGTCGTAGGAAACCCAGTAACGGTTGATCAGGCGCAGTTTCCAGCAGCAGTTGTCGTATTCGAAACCACCGAAGGCTTCCAGCGTACGGTTGCGGTTGTAGTCGTACTGCCAGCGGCTGATCGCGCTCCACTGCGGAACGATTGGCCAGATGACCGAGAAGTCATGCTGCTGGATCTTGTAGTAGTCCTTCACGTAGCCAGGCTGGCCCGGGGTGCCATAGTCACCGCCACCAACGGCCCACTTACCGGTGTTCTGGTCGTAACGGATCTGGTCGTTGCGATAGCGATAACCGACGTTGACCACCTTGTTCGGGTTGTCTTCAGGCTGGTAATGGAACATCGCGCTGCCGGAACGCGGGCTGCGACTGTCCGGATCCCAGTTGTAGTCGGCAGTGGTGCGCCAGTCACGGTTCCAGCGATATTCGTATTCCAGAGCGTACGGTGATACGTCGGATTGGGCGTCTTTACGATCGTTGAACGCGATGCCTGGCAGTTGGACTTCACGATCCTTGAAGTAGTAAGCCTGGCCGACGCTGATGCGCTGACGCTCGAAACCATTGTCTTCGATCCAGCGACTGGTCACGCCCAGCGACAGCTTGTTCTCGTCGCCGACACGGTCGGAGCCGGAGAAGCGGTTGTCGCGGAACAGCGATGCGTAGTTGAAGGTGTATTCACTGGTATCGAATACCGGAATGTCTTCCTGATCGACCTTGGGTACATACAGGTAGAACAGACGCGGCTCCAGGGTCTGGCGATAGTTCTTGCCGAAGTACGACGTGTTGCGGTCGAAGTACAGGCCGCTGTCGACGCTGGCGATTGGTACGCCACGGTTCTGGTTGCTGTCGAACTTGCCATTGAGCTTCTGGTTTTCCGGAGACATTGCAGCAATCTGCGATTTGCCAGTGCCATCCAGATCCAGTTGGTACTGGGTGTACTGGTACTTGAGCGACGGCTTCAGGAAGCCGTAGGTCCAGTTCATCGGGAGGCTGACGCCAGGCTTCAGGTTCAGACGGTCGCCGTTGGCGCGCGCCAAGCCTTGTACGTTGGTGTCCAGGCGTGGCGTAACGGTGCCATCTTCATCGGTGAAGTTGCCGTTTTTCAGATCACGATCAAACCGCACAATCTCGGTCTCGTAATCGAAGTTCAAACCTTCCGGGTGATACGGCAGCTGACCATTGAAGGTGATCTGCGGCAGACGACCATAAGGCGTGATGTTCGAAACGGTCGCGAGTTGGTACTGCTGAGCGTTCAACGTGGCGGTATACGAGTCGCCACGATAGGAAACCAGACCTTGCTGGTTCACGAAGTCAGCACTTTTCACGCCGATCTGATCAGTGGTCAGATCCTGGAAGTAATACGGATCGCTGATCTTGGTGTAGTCGACCTGAGTCATCACACGGGAGTCGAGACCGCCCTTGTGCTGCCAGTTGTACATGTAGCGATTTTTTTCGTAATCGGACTGCTTGCTGCGATCGGTATCTTCGTCGTTCAGATACGCCGCACCAAACTGGCCTTCGCTGGACTTGGTCAGGTAACGGAACTCGCCTTCGACCAGCATGCCGCGCTTGCTCATGTAACGCGGGTACAACGTGGCATCGTAGTTCGGCGCCAGGTTGAAGTAGTACGGGGTCACCAGCATGAAGCCGGTATCGCTGCCGGTGCCGATGGTCGGCGGCAGGAAGCCCGATTGACGACGATCGTCGATCGGGAAGTAGATGTACGGCGTGTACAGGATCGGAATGTCCTTGACCCGCAGTGTCACGTTGGTCGCGGTACCGAAGCCGGTGGCAGGGTTCAGGGTGATGTTGTTGCCCTTGAGCTGCCAGGCGTTGCTGTTCGGTTCGCACGTGGTGTACGTGCCGTCCTTCAAGCGGATGATCGCGTTCTCGGCACGCTTGGCGTACAGCGCGTTACCGCGGATGCGCGATTTGTGCATCACGTATTCGGCGTTGTCGACCTTGGCTTCACCGGTGTCGAGCTGCACATCGGCGTGGTCGCCGACGATCAGTGCGCCGTTGTCGCGGATGCGCACGTCGCCGTTGAGTTCGGCGCGGCTCTCGGCCTGATACAGGCTGGCCTCGTCGGACTCGACCTGCATGCTGCCCTGACGCAGGACCACGTCGCCGGCCAGCGTACCCACCTGATCTTCGGTGTTGTAGCGCGAGGCCTTGGCGCCGATAAAGGTCGGTGCGTCACTTTTATTCGTCTTGTCATTCATGCCAGGACGAATCGGTTCGATATAGGAACCAGAGCAGTAAGGACCGGTCTCGGCCAATTGGGCGGCGGTGAGCTTCTCGCGCGGAACCCAGTCGAGGTGACTGTAGTCTTCGCTACGGGATTTCAGGCCGCGGCCTTTGGCTTCGGTGACCAGCACAGGCTTGGCGCCGGTGTCGGATGTGGAACCGTTCTGGGTCGGGGCTTCGCCGGCGGCGCTGACAGCGCTGCCGTCATGCACCGGACGCGGCGGCAATGCAGCTGCCGGCGTCTTGGGCGCACACGCCCAGCCACCCGTTGCCGAGACGGCGCAGTCATACTGCTCGGCGGCAACAACGAATTGACTGGCCAGAGGTTGCATAGCCAGCAGACTGCCGGTTACCAACAACGGAAATTTTTTACGAAACGCGGGGGATTTCAATGCCATCTTATTAGTCCGGGCTTCCTGCGTGCCATCTGCCCGCGGTGTGGGCCGCACGCCTCTCGATGGTCTGAAAAAGATGCTGGATAATAAAGCATGACCCGCTTGACGGCTAGCGCCGTCGGAGACCCTTGCAATGCCTGACCAAGATGTACGCTTGCAACACCTGAAAGTTTGGCTCGATGAGCAGTTGGCAATCCTGTTTGCAGATCAGGGCTGGGGCGCCGTGCCCCCGGCCACGTTGACCGCGGCCAGCAGCGACGCGAGTTTCCGCCGGTATTTCCGCTGGGAAGGCGCGGGTCGCAGTTTCGTCGTGATGGACGCGCCACCGCCCCAGGAAAACTGCAAACCGTTCGTGGATATCGCCTTTTTGCTGGCGAAATCCGGAATTAACGTGCCGAAAATTTATGCAGAAGACCTCGAACGCGGATTTCTTTTGCTCAATGACCTGGGCAACAAGACCTATCTGGACGTAATCGACAGCGAAAATGCCGACGCTTTGTTCAGCGATGCCCTGCAGGCGCTGTTGGCTTTTCAGCAATTGCCGATGGTTGCACCGCTGCCGAGTTACGACGTGGCACTGCTGCGCCGCGAGCTGGAACTGTTCCCGGAGTGGTACGTGAAACGCGAACTCGGCATCGAGTTCGACGCGGCACAGCAGCAACAATGGCAAGCCGTCAGCGATCTGCTGATCGACAGCGCCCTGGCCCAGCCGAAAGTGCTGGTGCACCGCGACTACATGCCGCGCAACCTGATGCTCAGCGAGCCGAATCCCGGCGTACTGGACTTTCAGGATGCGGTCTACGGCCCGGTCACCTACGACGTGACCTGCCTGTTCAAGGACGCCTTCCTCAGCTGGCCTGAAGAACGCGTGCGTGGCTGGCTGGAAAGCTACTGGCAGCAAGCCTCGGCGCTGGACATCCCGGTGCAAGCGGATTTCGAAGACTTCCTGCGTGCCAGCGACCTGATGGGCGTACAACGCCACCTGAAAGTCATCGGCATCTTCGCCCGCATCTGCCATCGCGATGGCAAGCCGCGCTACCTGGCCGACGTGCCGCGTTTCTTCGCCTATATAGAAGCGGTGCTTGCGCGTCGTCCTGAACTGGCGGATCTGCAGGCGTTGCTCGCCAGTCTGCGTGGCGGAGCGACTGCATGAAGGCGATGATTCTGGCGGCAGGCAAGGGCGAGCGCATGCGCCCGCTGACCCTGACCACCCCCAAGCCGCTGGTGCGTGCCGGCGGCGTGCCGTTGATCGAATATCACCTGCGCGCGCTGGCGGCGGCTGGTTTCAGCGAGATCGTGATCAACCATGCCTGGCTCGGTCAGCAAATCGAAGATTACCTGGGCGACGGTTCGCAGTTCGGTGTGAGCATCCAGTACTCGCCGGAAGGTGAGCCGCTGGAAACCGGCGGCGGCATTTTCCGCGCCTTGCCGTTGCTCGGTGACGATGCGTTTCTGGTGGTCAACGGTGACATCTGGACCGATTACGACTTCAGCGTGCTGCATCAACCGATCAACGGTCTGGCGCATCTCGTACTGGCGGACAACCCGGCTCATCATCCGACGGGCGATTTCACCCTGACTGACGGCCGGGTACAGGATGGCCAGCAAGGCGCGCAAACCCTGACCTACAGCGGCATCGCCGTGCTCCATCCGCAGTTGTTCGATGGCTGCGCGGACGGCGCATTCAAGCTCGCACCACTGCTGCGCAAAGCCATGGCTGACGGACAGGTCAGCGGTGAGCGTCTGAAAGGTCACTGGGTGGATGTCGGTACGCATGAGCGTCTGGCCGAAGCTGAAGCATTGATAGAAGCGAGTCGTTGATATGTTGTGGCCAGGGACTCTGATTGGAGCCGGAGCGGGTTTTGCGATCGCCAGCATTCCGGGGGCCATGCTTGGGGCATTGTTGGGACAGGCGCTGGATCGGCGCCTGCACCTGCAAAGCTGGGGGCACTTGCGGGAAAAACTCGGCGGACGGCCGATGTTGCGCAACGACGAATTGCTGTTCGTGTTGCTCGGGCGTCTGGCCAAGAGTGACGGGCGAGTGACGGACGGCCATATCCAGCAGGCGCGCAATGAAATGAACGCCCTGGAAATGAGCGAACCGGCACGGCGACGGGCGATTGCTGCGTTCAATCGCGGCAAGGCCGGCGGCGACCGCCTGCGCGGTTATCTGCGCCGCCTGAGTGCTCAGCCGCATGCCGCCGAGGGCGTGTTGCGCGCCTGCTGGCGGATGGTCTGGGCCGACGGTCGTGCGGGCGTCAGTGAGCGTGAATTGTTGGCGCAGTGGGGCAAGTGGCTGGGTTGGACAACCCACCAGATTCAGGCGCTGGCCAATGATTACGAGCCCAATAAACGGCCGATTGTCAGCGCCGCGGTGAGTTATCAGGAAGCGATGCGCCTGCTCGGGGTGTCGGCGACCAGCGAGCCGGCGCAGATCAAGCGCGCCTATCGCCGGCTGCTCAGTCGTCATCACCCGGACAAGATCGCCGGCAGCGGCGCGACGCCGGAGCAGGTGCGTGACGCGACCGAGAAAACCCGCGAGCTGCACAACGCGTTTACCCTGATTCGGGCGCGGCGGGATTTTCGCTGATCGTTAGAAGTTAGTTGTTGATGAGGGCCTCTTCGCGAGCAAGCCCGCTCCCACATTGATCGCACTCCAGCTGAAGGAATGCGATCAGGGTGGGAGCGAGCCTGCTCGCGAATGGGGCGACTCGGTCTATCAGTCAGTCTTCTGCGGATTCAACCAGCCACGCACCCGCCGGAACATTTGTTCCTGCTCAGCCTTTTTATCCGGTAACGCCTTGAGCGCCACTTGGCTGAAGGTCGAAGTCTTCAAGCGCTTGCTGGCCTGCATGCGCTCCAGCGCCGCGTTGCGATCCAGCGCCTTGTCCATGTAGAAAATGTCGGCGGTCGGCAACTTCAGGGTCGGTGTCAGCTCGGCCAATTGTGGCTTGGCCTTGCTCGGCGTTTGCGCATCGACCATCACCAGTTTCTCGACCTGCGAACTCTGCCGCTCGCTGAGAAAGCGCGCTGCCCAGTACGCGCCCGTGCCGTGACCGAGGACCACGACCCGGCGTGCGCTTTGCTGCTCGGCGTAGGCGATCGCCGCATCGATCCGCGCAAAGATCCGCTCGGCATCCGCCTTGGATTGTTCTTCAGTTGTTTCGGCGACCACCTGATCCGCCACTTCCGCTTCACCGCCCGCCGCCTGTTCGATCGGTTGCGCAGTGGTGGAATCCTTGCTGCCACTTTCCGGGGCTTTCGGCGCGGCGGCGGGCGCAATCACCCGCGGTGCAATGACATCGCTTTGCAGATCCGGCAGGGTGATACTCAGGCTGCTCCACTCGACATCGGGCAATTTGCTGCGCAGTGGGCCGATCACTTGCGGCCAGTCAGCGGTTTCGCCGGCGCCGGGGACGATAATCACCGCACCTTTGGGCTCGGCAGTGTTGGCCGGTTTCCACAGGGCGAGGAAAGTGTCGGCGCCGGCCTGCAATTGCTGCTGTTCTTGTGCCGGGACTTTGCGTTCGAGTGCTGCGGCTTCTTCCTGACTACGCTCAAGCAGTGGCTGGCGTTCGGCCGGTTTTTCGGCGGCCGGTTGCTCGGCGGTGGAGGCGGGCGCCGGATCGGCGGCCTCGACGGAAAACGCACAAGGCAGGATCAGCGACAGGCACAATGCTGGCATTGCCAGGCGGTAGACAGAGGGCATCGGTTATTCCAGGCCAGAAAAGTATCCCGGCAGCCTAATGGGTTGGTCAGAATTTGTCAGTGCAAGAGACTTCAATGATGCGTTTTTGCTGCCTGTGGGTTATCGGCTGGTTGTGTTTTCCCTTGATGGGTTGGGCTGCGTCTGCGCCGGCGGCACATGCAGCGCTGTTGACGCCCGGCGAGCAGCAATGGCTGGCGCAACACCGTGAGCTGCGCGTTGGCCTGGTATTACAGGCGCCGTACGCGCAATACGACCGGCGCTTGCAGCGACTGTCCGGGGCCAATGTCGAATTGATGAAGGCGCTGGCCAAGACCCTGAACGTCGAGCTGAGCTGGCGCAATTTTCAGGACCTGGCGCAACTGGAGGAGGCCGCCCGCGAAGGCGAAATCGACATCGCCCCGGGCCTGACCCAGACTCCGGGCGCGCTGCGCCTGTGGCTGTTTTCCGATCCCTACATGCGTGTGCCGCAACTGGTGGTCAGCGACCAGAAGAGCGGCGGCGTGGTCGAGCTGGAAAAGCTCGACAGCCTGTCTCGCGTCGCGGTGCGCATGCCCAGCGTCACCGCCGATTATTTGCGCAGCAATTATCCGCACCTGAATCTGCAAGGCGTGCCGCTGGAGCGTCAGGCGCTGCAACTGTTGTTGACTCAACAAGCGTCCTACGCCGTGATAGATGAAGCGCAACTCGGGCGGTTGTCCGCCGAACCTGAGTTCGCCGGGTTGGTGGTGGTCGGCGATATCGGCTTGCCGCAGCTGTTGCGGGTTGCCACGCGGCGCGACTGGCCGCAATTGGCCGGGATCATCGAAAGCGCCTTGCGAGCGATCCCGGCCAAGGATCTGGAGCGCCTGCACAACCAATGGCTGCAACCCAAGTACCCACGGCTGACGGAATCGCCGGGGTTCTGGCAGAACCTCAGTCTGCTGTTCGCGGTGTTGCTGCTCAGTTGCCTGGCCATCGTGGTCTGGCAACGACGCCAGCAACACAGCCTCGAACAGCGTCTGCTGGCTGCACGTGAAGACATCGCCCTGCGCGCGGCCAGCGAAGAAGCCTTGCGCCTGACCCAGTTTTCCATCGATCAAAGCACCGTCGGCATTCTCTGGGTCAACTGGGATAGCCATGTGCGCTACGCCAACCGCGCTGCGGAACACATGCTCGGTTATCCACAGGGCGCGCTGATCGAACGGCCGCTGATCGACTTCGAACCCGGCCTGCACATGGATCGCTGGCTCAACCTGTGGAAACGCGCGCGGGCCAGTGAAGAAGGGCCGCTGAGCTTTGAAACCAGTTGCGTGCGCGCCGATGGCAGCATCCTGCCGGCGGACGTCTCGCTGAGTTTTCTGCGTTTTCGCGACAGCGAGTATCTGGTGGTTTATCTCACCGACGTCACCGAGCGCCGCCGCGCCCTGGCCGCGTTGCAGGAAAGTGAAGCGCGCCTGCAAGGCATCGCCGCCAACGTTCCGGGGCTGGTGTTCCGCCTGGAGCGGGCGGCGGTGACCGGGCAGATCGATTTCGCCTACATCAGCGAGGGCAGCGAGAGTCTGGTCGGCTATGCGCCGGCCGCCATCGCCCATCGCGACATGGGCTTGCGCAGTCTGGTGCACCCGGACGACAGGGCCAGTTACCACCAGACTCAGGATCAGGCGCTGGACACCGACAGTGACTGGTCGTGGCAGGGTCGCATCCTCACCCGTCAGGGCGAGCAGCGCTGGGCCGAGATCAAGGCAATCACCCGACAGCTGGAGGATGGCGCCTATGTCTGGGACGGCATCGTCTGGGACATCAGCGAAAGCAAACGTATCGAGCTGGAGCTGGCCGCCTCCCGCGAGCAACTGCGCGAATTGTCGGCGCACCTGGAAAGCGTGCGCGAAGAAGAAAAGGCACGCATCGCCCGAGAAGTGCACGATGAGCTGGGGCAGATGCTCACGGTGCTGAAGCTGGAAACATCGATGTGCGAACTGGCCTATGCACAACTCGACCCGGGGCTGCACGAGCGCTTGAACAGCATGAAACGCCTGATCGCCCAGTTGTTCCAGCTGGTGCGTGATGTGGCGACGGCGTTGCGCCCGCCGATTCTCGATGCCGGGATTGCTTCAGCGATCGAGTGGCAGGCGCGGCGCTTCGAGGCGCGGACGCAGATTCCGTGTCTGGTGCAGGTGCCGGACAATCTGCCGGCGCTCAGCGATGCCAAGGCGATTGGCCTGTTCCGCATCCTGCAGGAGGCGCTGACCAACGTCATGCGCCATGCTCAGGCGCATACTGTGGAGCTGACGCTGGCGCTGGAAGGCGACGAGTTGTGCCTGACGGTCAGCGATGATGGCGTAGGCTTTGTCGCTGCGGCGGATCGGCCGACGTCCTTTGGTTTGGTCGGTATGCGCGAGCGGGTGCTGATCATGGGCGGACGCTTGTTGCTTGAGAGTGAGCCGGGGGAGGGCACCAGTCTGAATGTGTGGGTGCCGGTGAATGAGGTTTGAAGGTTGTGGTGTTTGAGCTGACGCTATCGCGAGCAGGCTCGCTCCCACATTGGAATGCACTTCCCTGTGGGAGCGAGCCTGCTCGCGAATGACCTTGGCGCTGAATAAGAATAATGGAGAAGAACGTGATCCGTGTATTGGTAGCCGAAGACCACACCATCGTCCGTGAAGGCATCAAGCAATTGATCGGCCTGGCCAAGGATCTGCAAGTGGTGGGGGAGGCGAGCAATGGCGAGCAGTTGCTCGAAACCCTACGCAGCGTGCCGTGTGAAGTGGTGTTGCTGGACATCTCGATGCCTGGCGTCAATGGGTTGGAGGCGATTCCGCGGATTCGCGCGCTGAACAATCCACCGGCGATTCTGGTGCTGTCGATGCACGACGAGGCGCAAATGGCCGCCCGTGCACTGAAGGTCGGCGCCGCCGGCTATGCGACCAAGGACAGCGATCCGGCATTGCTGCTGACGGCGATTCGCAAGGTGGCGGCCGGCGGGCGCTACATCGACCCGGAACTGGCCGACCGCATGGTCTTCGAAGTCGGCCTGACCGACACGCGTCCGTTGCATTCGCTGCTGTCCGAGCGTGAGTTCTCGGTGTTCGAGCGCCTGGCCCAAGGCGCCAACGTCAACGACATCGCCCAACAACTGGCGCTGAGCAGCAAGACCATCAGCACCCACAAGGCGCGGCTGATGCAGAAGCTCAACATCACCTCGCTGGCCGAGCTGGTCAAATACGCGATGGAGCACAAACTCCTCTGAGAACGCCATATTTCTAATGTGGGAGCGGGCTTGCTCGCGAATGCGGTGGGTCATCCAATCATTCATTGACTGACACACCGCATTCGCGAGCAAGCCCGCTCCCACAGGGAATCTCCATCTGGCCTGCCATTGCGGGCATATCCATTAGCGACAGGCGCTTTTGCTTGTTCTTGCGGCTCGCAGCATGGCGCTCGTCGCTCGCTTGCCAAAACGCGCCATCCTTGTAGGGCAATCCCTACCCCCAACCTTCCATCCGGCTGAGGCGATTCTCTCCTGCGCCCCGATTTGCGTGGCTGGCGCCAGCCACTAGGCTTAATCCACAGCAGTTACCAATAACAAAGGTGTGGGTATGAGCCAGGTCGATTCAAACGCAGGGGCCAGTGACGTGCTGGTCAGCTTTCGTGGAGTGCAGAAGAGCTACGACGGCGAGAACCTGATCGTCAAAGACCTCAACCTGGACATTCGCAAAGGCGAGTTCCTGACCCTGCTCGGGCCGTCCGGCTCGGGCAAGACCACCAGCCTGATGATGCTCGCCGGGTTCGAAACCCCGACCGCCGGTGAAATCCTCCTGGCCGGCCGTGCAATCAACAACGTGCCGCCGCACAAGCGCGACATCGGCATGGTGTTCCAGAACTACGCGCTGTTCCCGCACATGACCGTGGCCGAGAATCTGGCCTTCCCGCTGACCGTACGTGGCCTGAACAAGAGCGACGTCAGCGACAAGGTCAAGAAAGTCCTGAGCATGGTCCAGCTCGACGCGTTCGCTTCGCGCTATCCGGCACAACTCTCCGGCGGTCAGCAGCAGCGAGTAGCGCTGGCGCGGGCGCTGGTGTTCGAACCGCAACTGGTGCTGATGGACGAACCGCTGGGCGCCCTCGACAAGCAACTGCGCGAACACATGCAGATGGAGATCAAGCACCTGCACCAGCGCCTCGGCGTGACCGTGGTCTACGTGACCCACGACCAGGGTGAAGCGCTGACCATGTCCGACCGCGTCGCCGTGTTCCATCAGGGCGAGATCCAGCAGATCGCCCCGCCGCGTACCCTCTACGAAGAACCGAAAAACACTTTCGTCGCCAACTTCATCGGCGAGAACAACCGCCTCAACGGCCGACTGCTCAGCCAGAGCGGCGAGCGTTGCGTGGTCGAGTTGGGCCGGGGCGAGAAGGTCGAGGCGCTGGCGGTCAACGTCGGCCAGACCGGCGAACCCGTGACTCTGTCGATTCGCCCGGAGCGCGTGAGCCTCAACGGTTCGAGCGACCAATGCGTCAACCGCTTCTCAGGGAGGGTGGCGGAATTCATCTATCTGGGCGACCACGTCCGGGTGCGCCTGGAAGTCTGCGGCAAGACCGACTTCTTCGTGAAACAGCCGATTGCCGAGCTCGATCCAGCGCTCGCGGTCGGCGACGTGGTACCGCTTGGCTGGCAGGTCGAGCACGTTCGCGCACTCGATCCTCTTCTAGAGGCGCACTAAGCGCCCCGGCAATACCAACACCAACCCTGCACGTGGAGAGAACAATAAATGTTGAGATCCCTGAAGTTCACCGCCCTGACCCTGGGCCTGATGGGTGCGGCCAGCGCTATGGCCGCCGGTCCCGATCTGACTGTGGTGTCGTTTGGCGGGGCGAACAAGGCGGCGCAAGTCAAAGCCTTCTACGCACCGTGGGAAGCGGCGGGCAACGGCAAGATCGTTGCCGGCGAGTACAACGGCGAAATGGCCAAGGTCAAAGCCATGGTCGACACCAAGAGCGTGTCGTGGGATCTGGTGGAAGTTGAATCGCCAGAGCTGTCCCGTGGTTGCGATGAAGACATGTTCGAACAGCTCGACCCGGCGCTGTTCGGCAAGACTGAAGACTACGTCAAAGGCGCGATTCAGCCATGCGGCGTGGGCTTCTTCGTCTGGTCGACCGTGCTCGCGTACAACGCCGACAAGCTGAAAACCGCGCCAACCAGTTGGGCCGATTTCTGGGACACCAAGAAATTCCCGGGCAAGCGTGGCCTGCGCAAAGGCGCCAAGTACACCCTGGAATTCGCGCTGATGGCCGACGGTGTTGCACCGAAGGACGTTTATAAAGAGCTGGCGAGCAAGGGAGGGCAGGATCGCGCGTTCAAGAAACTCGATGAACTCAAGCCAAGCATTCAGTGGTGGGAGGCCGGTGCACAACCGCCGCAATACCTTGCTTCCGGTGACGTGGTCATGAGCTCGGCCTACAACGGTCGCATCGCCGCCGTGCAGAAAGAATCCAACCTGAAAGTGGTGTGGAATGGCGGCATCTACGACTTCGATGCGTGGGCCATCCCGAAAGGTCTGGACGCCAAGCGCGCCGAAGCGGCGAAGAAATTCATCGCCTACTCGGTTCAGCCGCAGCAACAGAAGACCTACTCGGAAAACATCGCCTACGGCCCGGCCAACACCCAAGCCGTACCGCTGCTGAGCAAGGACGTGCTGAAAGACATGCCGACCACCCCGGAAAACATCGCCAACCAGGTGCAGATCGACGTCAGCTTCTGGGCTGATAACGGCGAGCAACTGGAGCAGCGCTTCAATTCCTGGGCTGCGAAATAACCACAGTCTGAAGGAAGACTTTGTGGCGAAGGAGCTTGTGTGGTGAGGGGATTTATCCCCGATGGGTTGCGAAGCAGCCCCAGAAGCCATACCCGCTCGGTGTGTCAGATAAACCGGATTCTCAGGTTTTACGACTGCTGCGCAGCCGATCGGGGATAAATCCCCTCGCCACAAAAACTCCTCTGAGACCTGTGGTGTTTCAACACAACAGAGGTGGTTCGCCACCTCTGTAACGATCAAAGATTTGCGGAGTACGTCATGGCCATCGCCGTTCCCCTGAACGAGGGCGCCAGCCCCACCTTGAAGCAGAAGCTCAAGCGCGCCGAGCGGGTCAACCGCTGGAAGGCTCAGGCGTTGATTGCGCCGCTGGTGCTGTTTCTGTTGCTGGTGTTTCTGGTGCCGATCGTGGCGCTGCTCTACAAAAGCGTCGGCAACCCGGAAGTGGTCGGCGGCATGCCGCGCACCGTGGCGGCCATCGCCAGTTGGGACGGCCGCGGCCTGCCGGCTGAACCGGTGTACAAAGCGGCCGGCGAAGATCTCGCTGAAGCCCGCAAAAACCAGACGCTGGGCGATCTGTCCAAGCGCTTGAACATGGAGTTGGCCGGCTATCGCAGCCTGCTGACCAAAACCGCCCGGGCGCTGCCCTTCGCCAGCGAACCGGCCTCCTATAAAGAAGCCCTCGAAGCGCTCGATGAGCGTTGGGGCGATCCGGCCTACTGGCAAGCGGTCAAACGCAACACCAGCAGCATCACGCCTTACTACCTGCTGGCGGCGGTGGATCACCGTATCGATGATCTCGGCGAACTGGCCCCGGCCACCCCGGATCAGGCGATCTACCTCGACATCTTCGCCCGCACGTTCTGGATGGGCCTGATCATCACCGTGATCTGCCTGTTTCTCGCCTATCCACTGGCTTACCTGCTGGCCAACCTGCCATCGCGGCAGAGCAACCTGTTGATGATTCTGGTGCTGCTGCCGTTCTGGACCTCGATTCTGGTACGGGTCGCGGCGTGGATCGTGTTGCTGCAATCGGGCGGGCTGATCAACAGCGCGCTGATGGCGATGGGCATCATCGATAAGCCGCTGGAGCTGGTGTTCAACCGCACCGGGGTCTACATCTCGATGGTGCACATTCTGCTGCCGTTCATGATTCTGCCGATCTACAGCGTGATGAAAGGCATCTCGCCGACCTACATGCGCGCCGCCATCTCGCTGGGCTGTCACCCGTTCGCCAGTTTCTGGCGGGTGTACTTCCCGCAGACCTATGCCGGCGTCGGCGCCGGTTGCCTGTTGGTGTTCATCCTCGCCATCGGCTACTACATCACCCCGGCGCTGCTCGGCAGCCCGAACGATCAGATGGTCAGCTACTTCGTCGCGTTCTACACCAACACCAGCATCAACTGGGGCATGGCCACTGCACTGGGCGGCCTGTTGCTGCTGGCGACCGTGGTGCTTTATCTGATCTACAGCTGGCTGGTGGGCGCCAGTCGCCTGCGCCTGAGCTAAGGGGAATTTGAAATGCTGAGTCCTTACATGTCGCCCATCGAACGGGTGTGGTTCTACAGCTTGCGGATCCTCTGCGGCCTGATCCTGCTGTTCCTGATTCTGCCGGTGCTGGTCATCGTGCCGCTGTCGTTCAACTCGGGCAGTTTCCTGGTGTATCCGCTACAGGGCTTTTCCCTGCACTGGTATCAGGACTTCTTCGCCTCGGCGGAATGGATGCGTTCGCTGAAGAACAGCATCATCGTCGCCCCCGCGGCGACCGTGCTGGCGATGGTCTTCGGAACCCTGGCCGCGATCGGCCTGACCCGTGGCGACTTCCCCGGCAAGGCGTTGGTGATGGCGCTGGTGATTTCGCCGATGGTGGTGCCGGTGGTGATCATTGGTGTGGCGAGTTATCTGTTCTTCGCACCGCTGGGACTGGGCAATAGCTTCTTCTCGCTGATCGTGGTGCACGCGGTGCTCGGTGTGCCGTTCGTGATCATCACCGTGTCGGCGACGTTGCAGGGGTTCAACCACAATCTGGTGCGGGCGGCGGCCAGCCTTGGCGCTTCGCCATTGACCACGTTCCGTCGGGTGACTCTGCCGTTAATTGCGCCGGGGGTGATTTCCGGGGCGCTGTTTGCCTTTGCCACTTCGTTCGATGAAGTAGTGGTGACGCTGTTCCTCGCCGGCCCCGAGCAAGCGACCTTGCCACGGCAGATGTTCAGCGGCATTCGCGAGAACCTCAGCCCAACGATTGCTGCGGCAGCAACCTTGCTGATCGCGTTCTCCGTCATCCTGTTGTTAACCCTCGAATGGCTGCGTGGCCGTAGCGAGAAACTGCGTACCGCGCAGGTCTGACGCCCAGATCAAAAGCCACCCCCTCACCCCAGCCCTCTCCCCCAAGGGGGCGAGGGGGAAAGGGAGCAGATCTTCATGCTGTTCAGAATCTGAGTTCGACTCGGTATTGCACGTCGATGGACTTCGAGAGTGCAGCTCGGTCAGTCCCCTCTCCCTCCGGGAGAGGGTTAGGGTGAGGGGCTTTTGCTCTTGATTATTCACCAACTGAATACCAGACAACCCCAAACCCTCAACTACGCTTGTGCTCAGCTCCCACATCTATAAGAGGCTGCGCACGATGAGTCTGTCCCAGTTCAAAATCGCTCACAAACTGATTACCGGCGCCGGGGCCATCGAGCAACTGGCCGCCGAACTCACCCGCCTCGATATCGACAACCCGCTGATCGTCACCGACGCCGCGCTGGTCAAGTCCGGCACCGTGGAGCTGGCGCTGTGCCAATTGGGCGGGCGCGAGTACGAGATTTTTGATCGGGTGCTGCCGGACCCGGAAATCGCCATCGTCGAAGATTGCATGCGCGTGTATCGCGAGGGCGGGCATGACGGCTTGATCGGTCTCGGCGGCGGCAGTGCCATCGATATCGCCAAGAGTGTCGCCGCGTATGCCGGATACCACGGCGCGCTGGAAGATCTGTTCGGTGTCGATCAGGTGCCGCGCAAAGGTCCGCCGCTGATCGCCATCCCGACCACCGCCGGCACCGGTTCGGAAGTGACCAACGTCGCCATTCTCTCGGACAAGGTCGCGCAACTGAAGAAAGGCATCGTCAGCGACTACCTGTTGCCGGACGTGGCGTTGGTCAGTCCGCAAATGACCCTGACTTGCCCGCGCAGCGTCACCGCCGCCAGTGGTGTTGATGCGCTGGTGCATGCCATCGAATCCTATCTGTCGGTCAACGCTTCGCCGATCACCGATTCGCTGGCGCTCGGCGCAATCAGGTTGATTGCCAGGTCGCTGCCCAAGGCCTATGCCAATGGCGCCAATTTGCAGGCCCGTGAGGACATGGCCACCGCCAGCCTGATGGCCGGGATGGCGTTCGGCAATGCCGGGGTCGGCGCGGTGCATGCGTTGGCCTATCCGTTGGGCGGGCGCTTCAACATCGCCCATGGCGTCAGTAACGCCTTGTTGCTGCCGTACGTCATGACCTGGAACAAGATGGCCTGCGTCGAGCGCATGCAGGATATCGCCGAAGCCATGGGGGTGAAGACCGCTCATCTGAGCGCCACCGAGGCGGCGGACAAAGCCGTGCAGGCAATGACCGAACTGTGCGCGGCGGTGGAAATTCCGGCCGGGCTGCGCAGTTTTGGTGTGCCCGAGGAGGCGATCCCGGCCATGGCCATGGAGGCCGCGGGAATCGAGCGTTTGATGCGCAACAACCCGCGCAAGCTCAGCGCTGCGGATATCGAGAAGATCTACCGAGCGGCGTACTGATCATCGCGGTCACGGTGCGCGCACGGAAACTTGAGGTATACAATGCGCGCCATCGTGATTTAGCTCAGAAAAGGTGCGTCATGCAGCCCTTCGTAATTGCTCCGTCGATTCTCTCCGCCGACTTCGCCCGCCTCGGCGAGGAAGTGGACAACGTTCTGGCCGCCGGTGCCGACTTCGTCCACTTCGATGTCATGGACAACCACTACGTGCCGAACCTGACCATTGGCCCGATGGTTTGCGCGGCCCTGCGCAAGTACGGCATCACTGCGCCGATCGACGCACACCTGATGGTCAGCCCGGTGGATCGCATTGTCGGCGACTTCATTGAGGCCGGCGCCACTTACATCACCTTCCACCCGGAAGCCACGCTGCACGTCGATCGTTCGCTGCAACTGATCCGTGAAGGCGGCTGCAAATCCGGTCTGGTGTTCAACCCGGCGACCCCGCTGGACGTGCTCAAGTACGTGATCGACAAGGTCGACATGGTCTTGCTGATGAGCGTCAACCCGGGCTTCGGCGGGCAGAAGTTCATTCCTGGCACCCTCGACAAACTGCGCGAAGCGCGGGCGATCATCGATGCCTCGGGCCGTGACATTCGTCTGGAAATCGACGGCGGCGTCAACGTCAACAACATCCGCGAAATCGCGGCCGCTGGCGCCGACACCTTTGTGGCCGGTTCGGCGATCTTCAATGCACCGAACTATCAGGAAGTCATCGACAAGATGCGTTCCGAACTGGCGCTGGCGCGCCCATGAGCGGTTTTGAGCAGCTGTTCCCGGGGCAACTGCCACGGTTGGTGATGTTCGATCTGGATGGCACGTTGATCGACTCGGTTCCCGACCTGGCGGCGGCGGTGGACACCATGCTGCTCTCCCTCGGCCGCAAGCCTGCCGGCATCGAGGCGGTGCGCGAGTGGGTCGGCAATGGCGCACCGGTGCTGGTGCGCCGGGCGCTGGCCGGTGGCATCGATCATTCGGCAGTGGATGACGTCGAGGCCGAGCACGCACTGGAAGTGTTCATGGAGGCCTACGGCGCCAGCCATGAGCTGACCGTGGTCTATCCCGGCGTGCGGGACACTCTCAAATGGCTGCACAAACAGGGCGTGGCCATGGCATTGATCACCAACAAGCCGGAGCGTTTTGTCGCGCCGCTGCTGGATCAGATGAAGATCGGCCGCTACTTCAAGTGGATCATCGGCGGCGACACCCTGCCGCAAAAGAAACCCGACCCGGCGGCACTGTTCTTCGTGATGAAGATGGCCAACATCCCGGCCTCGCAATCGCTGTTCGTCGGCGATTCGCGCAGCGACGTGCTGGCGGCGAAAGCGGCGGGGGTCAAGTGCGTGGCGCTGAGCTACGGCTACAACCACGGTCGACCGATTGCCGAGGAATCCCCGGCACTGGTGATCGACGATCTGCGCAAGCTAATTCCCGGTTGCCTCGGTACAGCCGCTGAGATAACGTTGCCCGACGCTTCTCAATCCCATTCTGGAAACGCCATCGTGGTGGTCACCCGCAAACTCTGGATGAAAGTCATCAAGGCCCTGGCCCGCTGGCGTTGGCGCGCCTGACTGATGCCTGGCCGGCTTGCCGGCGCGTTTGCACACCTGACTGATTTGCCCCTCACACCACGAGGCACCCCATGATCCGCGAAGAATTCCTGCGCCTGGCCGCTGACGGCTACAACCGCATTCCGTTGGCCTGCGAAACCCTGGCCGACTTCGACACCCCGCTGTCGATCTACCTGAAACTGGCCGACCAGCCAAACTCCTACCTGCTCGAATCGGTGCAGGGTGGCGAGAAATGGGGCCGTTACTCGATCATCGGCCTGCCGTGCCGCACCGTGCTGCGGGTGCACGACCATCACGTGAGCATCACCGTCGATGGCGTCGAGACCGAAAGCCATGACGTCGAAGACCCGCTGGCTTTCGTCGAAACCTTCAAGGCCCGCTACAACGTGCCGACCATCGCCGGTCTGCCGCGTTTCAACGGTGGCCTGGTCGGTTACTTCGGTTATGACTGTGTGCGTTATGTCGAGAAGCGTCTGGGCAAATGCCCGAACCCGGACCCACTGGGCGTGCCGGACATTCTGCTGATGGTTTCCGATGCAGTGGTGGTGTTCGACAACCTCGCCGGCAAGATGCACGCGATTGTCCTCGCCGATCCGGCGCAAGCCGATGCTTACGAGCAAGGCCAGGCGCAATTGCAGGCACTGCTGGAGAAACTGCGCCAGCCGATCACCCCGCGCCGTGGCCTGGATTTCAGCAAGCAACAAGCGGCTGATCCGGTGTTCCGCTCCAGTTTCACCCAGAGCGACTACGAAAAAGCCGTCGACACCATCAAGGAATACATCCTCGCGGGCGATTGCATGCAGGTCGTGCCGTCGCAGCGCATGTCGATCGACTTCAAGGCGGCGCCGATCGATCTGTATCGTGCCCTGCGTTGCTTCAACCCGACGCCGTACATGTACTTCTTCAACTTCGGCGACTTCCACGTCGTCGGCAGTTCGCCGGAAGTGCTGGTGCGGGTCGAAGACAATTTGATCACCGTGCGCCCGATTGCCGGCACTCGTCCACGCGGAGCCACCGAAGAGGCGGATCTGGCGCTGGAAGAGGATCTGCTGTCGGACGACAAGGAGATCGCCGAGCACTTGATGCTGATCGATCTGGGTCGTAACGACACTGGCCGGGTTTCGGAAATCGGTTCGGTGAAGCTCACCGAGAAAATGGTCATCGAGCGTTATTCCAACGTGATGCACATCGTCTCCAACGTCACCGGCCAGTTGAAGGCCGGGCTGACCGCGATGGACGCGCTGCGGGCGATTCTGCCGGCAGGCACCTTGTCCGGCGCGCCGAAGATCCGTGCGATGGAAATCATCGACGAACTGGAGCCGGTCAAGCGTGGCGTATATGGCGGTGCGGTCGGTTACTTCGCCTGGAACGGCAACATGGACACCGCGATTGCGATTCGTACCGCGGTGATCAAAAACGGCGAACTGCACGTGCAGGCCGGTGGCGGTATTGTTGCCGACTCGGTGCCGGCGCTGGAATGGGAAGAAACCCTGAACAAACGCCGCGCGATGTTCCGCGCCGTGGCCCTGGCTGAGCAGACTCCGGAAAGCTGAGTCCACACAATCCCCCTGTGGGAGCGGGCTTGCTCGCGAATACGGGCTGGCATTCAAAATGGATGTCGGCTGATACACCGCTTTCGCGAGCAAGCCCGCTCCCACATTGTGTTGTGATCAGCCATAAAAAAACGCGGCGCCTGTCAGGGCGCCGCGTTTTTTATGCCAGCAGATCAGAAATCGAGACTGACCCCCACGTTCACCCCCTGCTGGGTAAAGTCATCATCCTTGCGCACGTTGTAGCTGGCGCGCAACGCCAGATCCTGCGTGAGCTTGTGGCTCACACCCAGGTTCAGGCGATTGAGGTTGGTCTGCGGCTCGTAGCCTTCGAGCGTGAAACGGTTGCCCGGCAAGCTGTTGAGGTTGATGGTCAGATCCTGGCGGTCGTCGTTGTACTCACGTTCGTGAGCGAACTCACCGAACACTTCAGTCTGCGCGGTGATCTGGTACTTGCCCTGGATACCCACGCCCAGACGCCGCGAGTTGCGCGACTGGTCATCGAAGGTCAGCGCTGTGGAATCCGCGCCTTTTTCCGAGTAACCATCGACTTCGGTCTTGCCGAAGTCGGCGCTGACGAACGGCGACAGGTGCCACGGGCTGCTGGCCTGCTGCGCGATGTCGTAGCCGAGGCGGCCGCTGATCGCCAGCACGTAACCGTCGGTATCGCCTTTCTCTCCGCGCTCGTTGACCCCAAGCTGGAATTTACGCTTGAGGCTGTCGTAGTCGAGTTTGCCGGCGGTCATCGCCAGATCGCCCCACCAGCGGTTTTGCTGATACTGGGCGAACGCGGTGCCCATGTAGGAGTTGAGTTTGTATTCCGAGTCGGCGTCGCCGGCTTCGAGTTTCTGGTTATAGAAACCTGCGGCCAAACCGACGCGCCAGGCTTCGTTGACGCGATAGCTGCCGCCGATGTTCAGGTTGTAGCCGTTGCCGTCGGCACTGGCGGCGCTGTGTTGGCCGTCGAAGTCCTGATGTTGACCGCCGCCGGCAACGATGGCGCGCCATTGGCCCACGGCTTGCCAGTTTTCCCAATCGGCCAGCCATTGATTGCGCAGTTCATCCTGATGCGCGCGCAACGAACCCTGGGCCATTTCCGGCAGCAGGGTCAGCTCCCAAGGGGCGGCGAGCAGCGAGTAGGCGTAGTCGGCAATCAAGCGCTGGCCGGCTTCGGTCGGGTGCACTGCGTCGTTGTAGATCAGCTTGGTCGGATCCGGCGTGGCGCTGTTGATGCCGTATCGGGCGTTCTCGGTGCAACTGTTGCCGCTGAAGCAGGTGGCCGTCAGGTTCTGGTCGGTCGCGAGGCCGAACTGCGCCGGGTTGGCGAACGCTTCTTTGAGCAGCACCGGGATGTTCAGCGGGATGATTTCGGCGTTGATGCCCTGCAACTGCTTGACCAGCTCGGTGTTGAACTGGGCGCTGAGCTGCGAGGTGAAACCCTGCAGCGGCGAGCCGTTGATGGCCGGGGTCAGGCCGATGTCCGGCAGCAGCCAGACCATGATGTATTTGGCGCCGGCGCCTTGCAGCGTGCGGGCGCTGTCGGCCAGGCGATCGGCTGCGGCGCTGGCCTGATCGAGACTGAGTACGCGGCCTTGAAGGAAATCGTTGCCGCCCCCCGACAGGTAATACAGCGCGTTCGGGTCGGCACGGAAGCCGTTCGACGGCAGGTAACCGCTGCGGGTGCGTTCGCCGGTGGCGGACTGGGTGGTGATCGAGTCGAGGATCTGGTCGGTACGGTAACCGCCCACCGCCCAGTTGTTGCCATCGGCCAGACCTTCACCGGCGCGCACGGCCGAGGACGAGGAGGCGGTCTGGTCGGGGTTGAAACCCAGTTTGCCGCCAATGATCTGGGTGGCGTTGAGGTCACGGTTTTCTCCGGTGCCGTCCTTGTACAGCGGGCCGGTGCGGTTGGTGTAGCGTTGCGTGGCGCCGGCCGGGCCGCCGCTGTCCTTGAAGGTCCCGGCATCGTTCAGGCTGTCGCCGAAGACGATGAAGTTGGAGTAGGGCGCGGGTGCTGCGTACGCCTGGGCGCAAGCCATGGCGAGCAGGCAACCGGCGAGCGGTACAAACAACGTCTGTTTGATCATGAGCAAGTCCGTTTATTTATTGTTGTAGGTGAACGAAACGACAGTACCAAAAACTCCCGGCGTTTTGCCATCGGTCGCGAAGCCTCCCTTAGTTTTGTCCCCCGTCAGCCCCGCCATATTGCACGCTCCGTCCAGCTAAGTTACTGTGCCGGAACGTATGAACGAGACCTTCCCCGTGTTGATCGTCAGCAAACTTCTGGATCAAGTCATCAAGGCACACGCCCGTTGGCGTTGGCGCGCCTGAATCTTTTCTGCCGGCCCGGCCGGATCTGTATCGCTTTGCCTTCCTTACCCGTTTGAAATGCCGCTGTGCCGACGCCACCTGCGCGTCCGACATCGTGCAGCGCCCTGCGGGCAAGTCATTCGAAGGCTGTCTTCAAGTCAGAATTCAAGAGGTTCGAAACGCCATGTTGCTGATGATCGACAACTACGACTCCTTTACTTACAACGTTGTGCAGTACCTCGGCGAGCTGGGTGCCGAGGTCAAAGTCGTGCGCAACGACGAACTGACCGTCGCCGAAATCGAAGCGCTCAACCCCGAGCGCATCGTGGTCTCGCCAGGCCCGTGCACGCCGACCGAAGCCGGCATTTCCATCGAAGCCATCAAGCATTTCGCCGGCAAATTGCCGATCCTCGGCGTCTGCCTCGGCCATCAATCGATTGGCCAAGCGTTCGGCGGCGATGTCGTGCGTGCCCGTCAGGTGATGCACGGTAAGACCAGCCCGGTATTCCATGAGGACAAGGGCGTTTTCGCCGGTCTGAATCATCCGCTGACGGTTACCCGCTACCACTCGCTGATCGTCAAGCACGATACTTTGCCCGAGTGCCTGGAGCTGACCGCGTGGACCCAGCACGACGACGGCTCGGTCGACGAAATCATGGGCCTGCGGCACAAGACCCTGAACATTGAGGGCGTGCAGTTCCACCCTGAGTCGATCCTGACCGAGCAGGGCCATGAACTGTTTGCCAACTTCCTCAAACAAACCGGCGGCACGCGCTAAGGACTTCCCATGAATATCAAGACAGCCCTGAGCCGTATCGTCGAACACCTCGACCTCAGCACCGAAGAAATGCGCGACGTGATGCGCGAAATCATGACCGGTCAATGCACCGAGGCGCAGATCGGCGCATTCATGATGGCCATGCGCATGAAGAGCGAGAGCATCGATGAAATCGTCGGCGCCGTTTCGGTGATGCGTGAGCTGGCCGATCAGGTCGAACTCAAGACCCTCGACGGCGTGGTCGATGTGGTCGGCACTGGCGGTGACGGTGCGAACATTTTCAACGTGTCGACGGCGTCCGCGTTTGTCGTCGCGGCAGCCGGTTGTACCGTGGCCAAGCACGGCAACCGCGCGGTATCGGGCAAGAGCGGCAGCGCCGACTTGCTCGAAGCAGCCGGCATCTACCTGAACCTGACGCCGGTACAGGTCGCCCGTTGCATCGACAACGTCGGCATCGGTTTCATGTTTGCCCAGACTCATCACAAAGCCATGAAGTACGCCGCTGGCCCGCGTCGCGATCTCGGCCTGCGTACGCTGTTCAACATGCTCGGCCCGCTTACGAATCCGGCCGGTGTCAAACATCAGGTGGTGGGCGTGTTTACGCCCGCGCTGTGCCGGCCATTGGCCGAAGTCTTGCAGCGCCTGGGCAGCAAGCACGTACTGGTGGTGCATTCGAAGGACGGTCTGGACGAGTTCAGTCTCGCCGCGCCGACCTTCGTCGCTGAACTGAAGAACAACGAAATCACCGAATATTGGGTCGAGCCGGAAGATCTGGGCATGAAGAGCCAGAGCCTGCACGGCCTCTCGGTCGAAGGCCCGGAAGCGTCGTTGGCGCTGATTCGCGATGCGCTGGGCAAGCGCAAGACCGAGAACGGCCAGAAAGCTGCCGAAATGATTGTGCTCAATGCCGGTGCGGCGCTGTACGCGGCTGACCTGGCGACCAGTCTCGAAGAAGGCGTGGCACTTGCGCACGATGCTCTGCACACCGGTCTTGCTCGGGAAAAACTCGAGGAGTTGGGTGCCTTTACCGCGGTATTCAAAGTGGAGAATGAGGGATGAGTGTACCGACGGTTCTGGAAAACATTCTGGCGCGCAAAGTCCAGGAAGTCGCCGAGCGTAGCGCTCGCGTCAGCCTGAGCGAGCTGGAAAGTCTGGCCAAGGCGGCCGATGCACCCCGTGGTTTTGCCCAGGCATTGCTGGCGCAGGCCAAGAAGAAGCAACCGGCGGTGATCGCCGAAATCAAAAAGGCTTCGCCGAGCAAAGGCGTGATCCGCGAGAACTTCGTGCCTGCCGACATTGCCAAGAGCTACGAGAAGGGCGGTGCGACCTGTCTGTCCGTACTGACTGATATCGACTACTTCCAGGGCGCCGATGCCTACCTGCAACAGGCCCGCGCCGCGTGCAAATTGCCGGTGATCCGCAAGGACTTCATGATCGATCCGTACCAGATCGTCGAAGCCCGCGCGCTGGGCGCCGACTGCGTGCTGTTGATCGTCTCCGCACTGGACGACGTGAAAATGGCTGAGCTGGCCTCGGTGGCCAAAGGCGTGGGTCTCGATGTGCTGGTGGAAGTGCACGATGGCGATGAGCTGGAACGCGCACTGAAAACCCTCGACACGCCGCTGGTCGGGGTCAACAACCGCAACCTGCACACCTTCGACGTCAGCCTGGAAACCACCCTCGACCTGCTGCCGCGCATCCCGCGCGACCGTATGGTGATTACCGAGAGCGGCATCCTCAACCGTGCCGATGTCGAGTTGATGGAAATCAGCGACGTTTATGCGTTCCTGGTGGGCGAAGCGTTCATGCGCGCGGAAAGCCCGGGCACCGAACTGCAGCGCCTGTTCTTCCCGGAGCGTGGCGTTCCGGTCAGTGGTTCGACTCTCGACTGATTGCCGTTAGACCGAGTCGACCCCTTCGCGAGCAAGCCCGCTCCCACATTTGGAATGCATTTCCCCCTGTGGGAGCGGGCTTGCTCGCGAAAGGGCCTTCAAATTTCCCGAAGATTTACGATCTGCCGGAGTTCTCCATGTCGCTGCCAACCCCCCTGACCATCGAAGCCGGCCTCAAGGCCGAGCAAGACCTGTTGGCCTCGATCTGCGCCGGCGACGCCGAATTCGGCCTGCTGTTCTGGCAACCGAGCGATTGCGCTCTGGTCATGCCGCGCCGGCTCAATCGTCTGCCCGGTTTTGACCACGCCTGTGAAGTCTCCGCTGCTGCCGGCTGGCCAGTCTTGCTGCGGGAAACCGGCGGTGAACCGGTCCCGCAATCCGCTTCAACCATCAACATCGCATTGGTTTACGCCCCGCCCCGCAGCGAGGGCGATCTGAACCGCATCGAAACCGGTTACCGGCGCCTGTGTGATCCGATCTGTGAATTGCTCGATGAGTTGGGTGGTGTGTCGTCGTTGGGCGAAATCGACGGCGCGTTCTGCGACGGTCGTTTCAACGTCAATCTCGACGGCCGCAAGATGGTCGGCACCGCTCAGCGCTGGCGCCAGAGTCAGGGCGGGCAGCGTCCGGTGGGGCTGGTGCACGGGGCGATGCTGATGGATAACGAGCGCGAGTCGATGGTTGCAGCGGTCAATCGCTTCAACGAGGCTTGCGGTCTGGAGCAGCGGGTGCGCGCCGAAAGCCACATCGCCCTGCATGAGAAGTTCGTCGCGCCAACGGCTTTGGCGCGTCTGGATGAGCTGTTTCGTCTGATGCTGGCGCAGGTCTACAGCGCCTGATTTTGTGCGCTTAGCGCGTGCCGAAGACCACCATGGTCTTGCCTTTCACATCGACCAGGTTGCGTTCTTCAAGATCCTTGAGCACGCGACCGACCATCTCCCGCGAACAACCGACAATCCGGCCGATTTCCTGACGGGTCACCTTGATCTGCATGCCGTCCGGGTGGGTCATCGCGTCGGGCTGCTTACACAGCTCCAGCAGGCAGCGGGCCACGCGACCGGTAACGTCGAAGAACGCCAGGTCGCCGACCTTGCGCGTGGTATTGCGCAGACGTTGGGCGATTTGTCCGCTGAGGACGTAAAGAATGTCTGGATCCTGCTGCGACAGTTCGCGGAACTTCACGTAGCTGATTTCGGCGATTTCGCATTCGACCTTGGCCCGCACCCATGCGCTGCGTTGCTGTTCCTGGCCTGCCTGTTCGAACAGACCCAGCTCGCCGAAGAAGTCCCCGGCGTTGAGGTAGGCGATGATCATTTCGCGGCCGTCGTCATCTTCGATCAAGATGGTGACCGAACCTTTGATGATGAAGTACAGCGTGTCCGAGCGATCGCCGGCGCAGATGATGTTGCTCTTGGCCGCATGGCGACGGCGCTGGCAATGCATCAACAGCTTGTCGAGGTTCTTGATTTTGGGTGTGGGGGTAATAGCAACCATGGTTGTATCCCGAAAAGACTGCACGGTGATGTTTGATTTTTTTATGAGGCGTTGAAGGCGGTCGCTACACAGGCTGACAATTGGCGCCAGCGAATTGGCGCCAGCTTACCAGACACTTCGTCGAAAATTCGAGAAATTACCTACGCAGCTGAGGCATCCGTCCTAGGAACGCCGGGCGCTGCCAGAGCAAAGGCCTGTGCTAAGCTGGCGACCCTTTTTTCTACAGTGGAGTCTTGGCGATGAAGGCACGCATCCAATGGGCTGGCGAAGCCATGTTCCTCGGCGAATCCGGTAGCGGACATGTTGTGGTCATGGACGGACCGCCGGACGCCGGTGGTCGTAATCTGGGTGTTCGCCCGATGGAAATGCTCCTGCTGGGCGTTGGCGGTTGCAGCAACTTCGACGTGGTCAGCATCCTGAAGAAGTCGCGTCAGGCGGTTGAAAGCTGCGAAGCGTTCCTCGAAGCCGAGCGCGCGACCGAAGATCCGAAGGTGTTCACCAAGATCCACATGCACTTCGTGGTCAAGGGCCGTGGCCTGAAAGAAGCCCAGGTCAAGCGCGCCATCGAACTGTCTGCCGAGAAGTATTGCTCGGCCTCGATCATGCTCGGCGCGGCCGGCGTGGCGATCACTCACGATTATGAAATCGTCGAGCTCGGTTGAATCGACATTCAACTATCATAAAAGCAGTGCAGACTCTGGCGATCCCTCGCTGACGTCTGCATAATGCGCCACTTTTTTCAGGGCAGTGATCGGTCAACCGACGGATCGTCCGCCTGAACAGATAACCAAAATCGCCATCGCGAAGAGGTGTTAACCGTCCTACGCAGGTGCGTTGTTCGCACTTGACGGGCATGCTTGATCACGCGGCTGCGCCGCATACATAGAGAGTTTTTAACGGTGAAAAGCAAACTCAAGCTCCACGGGTTCAATAACCTGACAAAGACCTTGAGCTTCAACATCTATGACATCTGCTACGCGGAAACCCCGCAAGACCAGCAGGCTTACGTCGAGTACATCAATCAAGAGTACAACGCCGAACGCCTGACGCAGATCCTCACGGAAGTTGTCGAAATCATTGGTGCCAACATTCTGAACATCGCGAGTCAGAACTATGAGCCTCAGGGTGCCAGCGTCACGATTCTGATCTCGGAAGAGCCGGTGACCCCGACTGACAGCCAGATCGAAGAGTCCCCGGGTCCATTGCCCGAAATCATCCTTGCCCACCTCGACAAGAGTCACATCACGGTGCATACCTATCCGGAAATCCATCCGGACGCCGGTATTGCGACGTTCCGTGTGGACATTGATGTGTCGACCTGTGGTGTCATTTCACCGCTTAAAGCACTCAACTTCCTCATTCACCAGTTCGATTCGGACATCGTGACTGTGGATTACCGTGTGCGCGGCTTCACCCGTGACGTTGAAGGCAACAAGCACTTCATCGACCACGAGATCAACTCGATCCAGAACTACCTTTCCGAAGACACTCGCGACGCGTACCAGATGACCGACGTGAACGTGTACCAGGAAAACCTGTTCCACACCAAAATGCTGCTGAAGAACTTCGAACTGGATAACTACCTGTTCGGCGACGCCACCAGCAACCTGTCCTCCGAGCAGCGTGCTCAGGTGACCGAGCGTGTGAAACACGAAATGCTGGAAATCTTCTACGCGCGCAACATGCCGGCGTAAGATTCCCGGGCACAAAAAAGGCGACTACCGTGCGGTAGTCGCCTTTTTTATTACCGAAACAGAACCCTGTGGGAGCGAGCTTGCTCGCGAAGGGGCCCTGCCAGACAACACTGAAGTCAGATCCTGTAGGTACTCTTGGTCATCACCTTCGCCAACAGACTCATCCCGAACTTCACCGGCGCCGGAAAACGGAAACCACCCGCATCCAGTGCACTCTCCGCATGATGCTCTTCATCAATGCGCATCTGTTCCAGAATCGCCCGGGACTTTTCGTCCTCGGCCGGCAATTGTTCCAGGTGCTCGTTCAAGTGTTTGCACACCTGATGCTCGGTGGCCGCGACGAAGCCAAGGCTGACCTTGTCACTGATCAGACCAGCTACAGCGCCGATGCCGAACGACATTCCATAGAACAGCGGATTGAGCACGCTGGTATGGCTGCCCAGTTGATGGATGCGCTGTTCGCACCACACCAGGTGATCGATTTCTTCTTCGGCGGCGTGCTCCATGGCAGCACGCACCTGCGGCAACTTGGCGGTCAGCGCCTGCCCCTGATACAGCGCCTGGGCGCAGACTTCACCGGTGTGGTTGATGCGCATCAGGCCGGCGACGTGGCGGGTGTCTTCATCGCTCATCTGCACATCCGGCTGCACGATGGCAGGCGACGGACGGTACGGCTGGCCGCTGAAAGGCAGCAGGGTCCGCATCGCGGCGTCGGCTTGCAGCAGAAGACGGTCAATCGGCGAGTAGTGACGTTGGGTAGTCATGCTGACCTCCGGGAAAAATCTCGACCGTCAGTTTAACCGAATCGGCCGGGGAAGGTTTGCGCTGGGTCATTTGCCACGCGGTCATGCTTTTGGTGGGAGCGGGCTTGCTCGCGAAGGCGTCGGCACCTTCAGAATATCAATGTCAGACACTCCGCTTTCGCGAGCAAGCCCGCTCCTACAGGGCGGATGCAGTGAATCAGCCCGGCGGCCAGTTCATCTGGCGCTGACCAAGTACGTGCATATGAATGTGATAGACGGTCTGCCCACCCTTCTCATTGCAGTTCATCACCACCCGGAAGCCTTCTTCGCAGCCCAGCTCCAGCGCCAGCCGCTGAGCAGTAAACAGAATGTGCCCGGCCAATGCCTTGTCGTCTTCGGTCAGGTCATTGAGGGTGCGCACCGGTTTCTTCGGGATGACCAGAAAATGCACCGGTGCCTGAGGGGCGATGTCGTGGAACGCCAGAACCTGGTCGTCCTCGTAGATGATCTTGGCCGGAATCTCCCGGTTGATGATCTTGGTGAACAGAGTATCCACTGCTGTTTTCTCCGTGGTGTGGGCTGGCCTGAGTGTACTCATGGGAAATGACCCCGCCCAGTGTTTTGCCGTAGGACAGTTCAGCGCGGGCAGTAAGCCTTGTTGACCATGCCGACGATAGTGCGATTGAGCCAGCGCGAACCAAGGCGCGGCAGGAAGGCGAACCAGCGGTTGCGCCGTCCCGGAATGATGATTGCGCGGTTTTTCTCCAGCGCACGCACGGTGTACAGCGCGACTTCCTCGGGACTCATCAGCAGCTTGCTGTCTTTGAGTTTGTCGTCGTTGAGCTGCGCGGTACGGAAAAACGCGGTGCGGGTCGGGCCGGGGCAGAGCACCGACACCTTGACCGCGCTCTGCTTGAGTTCAACCCGCAGGGCTTCGGAGAAGTGCAAGACGTAAGCCTTGCTGGCGTAGTAGGTGCTCATCCACGGACCGGGATTGAACGCCGCCACCGAGGCCACGTTGAGAATCTGCCCGCCGCCCTGCAGTGCCATGCTGTTGCCGATGGCGTGGCACAGGCGGGTAAGGGCGAGGATGTTCACTTCGATCAGGTCCTGCTCGGTCATCCAGTCCTGAGCCAGAAACGGGCCGCAGGTGCCGATGCCGGCGCAGTTGACCAACAGGTCGATCTGTCGATCGCCTTCTTCCAGCTCCAGCAGGAAACCGGACAGGCGCAACGGCTCGCCGAGGTCGCAGGCACGGAACAAGACTTCCACGCCAAAGCGCTGGGTCAGTTCGATCGCGATACTTTCCAGCTGATCACGCTGGCGGGCCACCAGAATCAGGCTGCGGCCGCGCCGGGCCAGCGCTTCGGCCATGGCCAGGCCGATGCCGCTGGAAGCGCCAGTGATCAGAGCGTAACGGGTCATGCAATTCTCCATCGCAACAGCTCCGCGCCAGCGACGCAGGTGTCACGGCGGGGAGCGTTGTTCATTCTTTCGCAGAGTCTACAGGGGCCGGAGCCGCTTCGGCTGCATCGTCCACGGAATTCGCCGGTTCAGTCTCGACCTCGACTTCATCGGTGGTGACCGAGCCGCTTTCGTAGCTGCTCTCAAGGTTGCTTTCGTATTCCTGCTGAATGGCCGAGATGCCGCCGAGCATGCCGCCGGCAAATACCAGGGCGAAGAACACGATCCACAACGAGCACAGCACTTTGACCGCGGTGCTGTTGGGTGGCGGTGGCGGGCCGTAACGGTTGGCGCCGGTGTTGCCCGGCACGACCATGATCACCAGCGGGAAGAAGCTGCCCACGAACGGCACCAGGTTCAGCAGCCAGAGCCAGCCGGACCAGCCGATATCGTGCAGGCGCTGTACGCTGAACAGAATGCTGACAATGATGAAGCCGAGGAACAGGAAGAACGCGAATATCCCGCCAATGATCAGGCCGGTGGTGGAGTCGCCACTGACCAGTCCGAGAGCGAGCAGGGCGAATATGCCCACGATCGGCAGGGTCACCAGGCTCAGTACCATCGTCCAGGCCAGAAACCGCAGGCGACCGATCCGGCCTTCGACGCTGAAGGGCTTGAGCACTGCGAATGCTGGCAGGTTTTCGCCGACATTGGCCCGAGGTGGCGCATAGGGTGATGCGGGTTCGTTGAAAGTCGCCGGTTGTTCATGCACGTCCGACAGACTCAGTTCGATCGCCGTTTCGCTTTCGATCCGCGCTTCGATCCCGGTCTTGCTCAGTGCTTGCAGATAAGTCTGCGCATCGCTGTGGGTCAGGTCGCGTTTGAGGGCGACGGTGCTGCCGTTGAACAGGCGCTCGATGGCGGCAACATCGCTTTTGAACAGGGCCGCCAGATTGAGCTTGGCGGTGGTGAGATCGACGCCGGGCTGCAGAGCACCGTCGAAAACGATCTTGTAACGAGGTTCGCTCATGGTCGGGGCATCCTTGTCGCGAATCAATTGAAAGTCAGCAAGTGTAAGGCCAGTCGGTCGATCACTGGCCTGATTTTTCTCAGCGCGGCCAGCGTTTGGGCAATTGCGCCGCGCGTTCCAGCGCCTGACGATATTCCGCGTCGAGCCGGGCGATCAACTGGTCGACGCTCGGCAGGTCGTCGATCTGGCCTACGCCCTGGCCGGCCGACCACACGGTCTTCCAGGCCTTGGCTTCGTCGTTGATCGGTTTGAGCTTGTCACCGAAATTGACTTCGCCCTTGCCTTGCAGCGCGGCCATGTCGAAACCCGCCGCCTCCAGGCTCTGGCGCATGAAGCTGGCCGGTACTCCGGAGACTGCAGGAGTATGAATGATGTCCGCCGCCTTGGCCGTCAGCAGCATGTCCTTATAGGCGTCAGGCGCATGACTTTCGGTGGTGCCGATAAATCGCGTACCGAAGTAGGCCAAATCCGCGCCGAGCAGCTGTGCGGCCAAAATCTCATGGCCGTGGTTAAGACATCCGGCAAGCAACAGGGTTTTATCGAAGAATTCACGGATCTCGGCGATCAGTGCAAACGGACTCCAGGTGCCGGCATGGCCGCCGGCGCCTGCCGCAACCGCGATCAACCCGTCGACTCCGGCTTCGGCGGCTTTTTCGGCATGCCGGCGCGTTGTCACGTCGTGGAACACCAGGCCGCCATAGCTGTGCACGGCATCGACCAGTTCCTTCACCGCGCCGAGGCTGGTGATGACAATCGGCACCTTGTGCTCGACGCAGATGTTCAGATCCGCCTGCAAGCGCGGGTTGCTGTTGTGCACGATCAGGTTCACCGCATACGGCGCCGGGTTGTCCAGTGTCGCCAGGCCCGCTTCAATCTCCTCCAGCCAGGCCTTGAAGCCGCTGCTTTCACGCTGGTTCAGCGCCGGGAAGCTGCCAACCACGCCGTTACGGCAGCAGGCGAGCACCAGCTCCGGGTTGGAGATCAGGAACATCGGCGCCGCCACTATCGGCAAGCGCAGACGTTGTTCGAGCAAAGCGGGCAGCGACATTGGAAATCCCCCGAGGTGTGATGCTGTTATGAAGTTAGAACGGCTTGACCACGACCAGAATTACGATAGCCAGCAATATCAGAACCGGCACTTCATTGAACCAGCGATAAAAGACATGGCTGCGGGTGTTCTCGCCACGGGCGAAGCGTTTTACCTGCGCGCCGCACATGTGGTGGTAGCCGATCAGCAGCACCACCAGGGTCAGCTTGGCGTGAATCCAGCCGCCCATGCTGAAGATGCCCGGATTGAGGTAGATGAGCCAGCCGCCGAAAATCAGCGTGGCGATCATCGCCGGGCCCATGATGCCGCGATACAGCTTGCGCTCCATGAGGCTGAAGCGTTCCTTGCTGATCGCGTCTTCACTTTGCGCGTGATAAACGAACAGCCGCGGCAGGTAGAACAGCCCGGCAAACCAGCACACGACGCTGACGATGTGAAACGCTTTGATCCATAGATAGAGCATTTTTGGTTATTCCCAGGTTCACGGTAGCCGGGATAGTAGAGGCTTGAGCGTCCGCACGTCACCTTGATGGTTGTCGCAGGGGCGCGCGGCCCCTATTATCGACGGCTTTCCAGTGGGTTCGTTGAGGGCAGGTTTATGGTCAAGGTCGGTATCGTCGGCGGCACGGGTTACACCGGTGTCGAACTGCTGCGTCTGTTGGCACAGCATCCGCAGGCAGAAGTGGTGGTAATCACTTCCCGATCCGAGGCCGGTCTGGCCGTGGCTGACATGTACCCGAACCTGCGCGGCCACTACGACGGTCTGGCGTTCAGCGTGCCGGACATCAAAACCCTGGGTGCGTGCGACGTTGTGTTTTTCGCCACGCCGCACGGCGTTGCCCATGCGTTGGCCGGTGAACTGCTGGCGGCGGGCACCAAGGTTATCGACCTGTCCGCGGACTTCCGTCTGCAGGACGCTGAAGAATGGGCCAAATGGTACGGACAGCCACACGGTGCGCCGGCGTTGCTGGACGAGGCGGTCTACGGCCTGCCGGAAGTCAATCGCGAGCAGATCAAGAAGGCTCGTCTGATCGCCGTTCCCGGCTGCTATCCAACCGCTACGCAGTTGGGTTTCCTGCCGCTGCTTGAAGCGGGTCTGGCTGATACTTCGCGTCTGATCGCCGACTGCAAATCCGGCGTCAGCGGTGCCGGTCGCGGTGCTTCTATAGGCTCGCTGTATTCCGAGACGTCGGAAAGCATGAAGGCTTATGCGGTGAAAGGTCACCGTCATCTGCCGGAAATTCGCCAGGGTCTGCGTCGCGCTGCCGGTAAGGATGTCGGTCTGACCTTCGTCCCGCACCTGACCCCGATGATTCGTGGCATTCATTCCACGCTCTACGCGACCGTGGTTGATCGTTCGGTGGATCTGCAGGCACTGTTCGAAAAGCGTTATGCCAACGAGCCGTTCGTCGACGTGATGCCGGCCGGCAGCCACCCGGAAACTCGCAGCGTGCGTGGCGCCAACGTCTGCCGCATTGCTGTGCATCGTCCGCAGGATGGTGATCTGGTGGTGGTGCTGTCGGTGATCGACAACCTGGTCAAAGGCGCGTCGGGTCAGGCGGTGCAGAACATGAACATCCTGTTCGGCCTGGATGAGCGCTTCGGTCTGTCCCACGCCGGTATGCTGCCGTAACACGTTCGGCAACACAGCAAAAAGGCCCGTCAAACGGGCCTTTTTGCATTCTGGGCAGTTGGTCGGGTTTATTGATATACCGTAACAATAGTTGACCGATTTTCTAGGACAAGCGGATAATGCGCGTCATCACGCATTATGGCGGCGTAACGCCGGGAGATAGTCAGCATGAGCGTCGAATCCTTCACCCCCACGGCTTTGCAATTCACCCAAGGTGCTGCGCACAAGGTGAAGAGCCTGGTCGATGAAGAGGGGAATGATCGCTTGAAGCTGCGCGTATTCGTTACGGGCGGCGGTTGTTCGGGGTTTCAGTACGGCTTCACCTTCGATGAAGATGTGGCCGAGGACGACACCATCGTCGAGCGCGAAGGCGTGAGTCTGGTGGTCGATCCGATGAGTTTCCAGTACTTGGCGGGTGCCGAAGTGGACTATCAGGAAGGTCTGGAAGGTTCGCGCTTCGTGATCAAGAACCCGAACGCCACCACGACCTGTGGTTGCGGCTCTTCGTTCTCGATCTGATCGCACCTCGCTGCGCACAACAAAACGCCGCAGAGCCTTACGGTTCTGCGGCGTTTTTTGTTGCTGGCGTTTTATTCAGTTGGGATAGATGGCGCCGAGTACCCGCAGGCCTTTGGCGCCGGTGACGCTCGGGCGATTGGCGGCAATGCCTTCGAGGCAGCAATGGGCCAGCCAGGCGAAGGCCATTGCCTCGACCCAGTCCGGATCGACGCCGTGAGTGGCGGTGCTGGCGACGGTGGCGTTAGGCAGCAGGTCGGCAAGACGTTTCATCAGCGTAGCGTTGTGAGCGCCGCCGCCGCAGACCAACATTTCCCGCGTATCGGATTGAGCGCTTTGCAGCGACTCGACGATGGTCTGCGCCGTCAGTTCGAGCAGCGTTGCCTGAACGTTTTCAGCAGCGAAGCTCGGCAAACTTGAGAGGTGGTGCTCCAGCCACGGCAGGTTGAACACTTCCCGGCCAGTGCTCTTCGGGCCTTTGGTCACGAAGAACGGGTCGCCGAGCAGAGCTTTCAGCAAGACTGGCTCGACCGTGCCGGTGGCTGCCCACTGGCCGTTGCGATCATAGTTCTCGCCGCGTTGCTGATGAATCCAGGCATCCATCAGCACATTCCCAGGGCCGCAGTCGAAACCGGCTACAGGCCTGGTCGGTTCTATCAGACTGAGATTGCTGAAACCGCCGACATTCAGGACTGCGCGGTTGCCGTTACGCTCTTCGAACAAAGCCTCATGGAAGGCTGGTACCAGCGGCGCACCCTGACCGCCAGCAGCCACGTCGCGGCTGCGGAAGTCGCTAACCACGGTGATGCCGGTCAGCTCGGTCAGTAGTGCGGGATTGCCGATCTGCACTGTGAAGCCACGAGCGGGCTCATGGCGAATGGTCTGGCCATGGCTGCCGATTGCACGAATGGCTTCAGGCTTCAGTTGCTGCTGATCGAGGAGGGTATGGATGCCCTGGGCCGCTAGTTTTACCCAGTGCTGCTGGGCGATCGCCGAGCGGGCAATCTCGTCAGGGCCGCTGGCGCACAAGCCAAGCAGCTCGGCGCGCAGGGTTTCAGGCATGGGGATGTAATGCGTGGCGATCAGTTTGATCGCCGAGGTCTGCTCGATCAGGGCGATGTCCAGCCCATCGAGACTGGTGCCGGACATCACGCCGAAATAAAGAGCCATGGCTTAGCGCTTGCTCGAAGCCAGCATGGTGGCCTTCTCTTGATCCATGCGCGCCATCAGCGGCTGGCTCTGCGCAAGGAAACGTGCGCGCTCGGACTTGGCGATCGGATCTGCCATCGGCAGCTTCTGGCCCAGCGGGTCGACGTGAACGCCGTTGACCTGGAACTCATAGTGCAAGTGCGGTCCAGTGGACAGGCCGGTGGTACCAATGTAACCGATCACTTGGCCCTGCTTGACGCTGCCGCCGGTTTTCACGCCTTTGGCGAAGCCTTGCATGTGGCCATACAGCGTGCGGTAGGTGTTGCCGTGCTGGATGATCACCGTGTTGCCGTAGCCACCGCGGCGACCAGCCAGCAGCACTTTACCGTCACCGGCAGCCTTGATTGGCGTACCGCGTGGCGCTGCGTAATCGACGCCTTTGTGGGCGCGGATCTTGTTGAGGATCGGGTGTTTGCGGCCCATGGAGAATTTCGAACTGATGCGGGCGAAGTCCACCGGGGTACGGATGAACGCCTTACGCATGCTGTTGCCATCAGCGGTGTAATAGCTGCTGTTGCCTTGTTTGTTGGTGTAACGCACGGCGGTGTAGGTCTTGCCGCGGTTGGTGAAGCGTGCAGACAGAATCGGGCCGGTGCCCACTGCCTTGCCGTTGACCACTTTCTGCTCGTAGATCACGTCGAATTCGTCACCTTGACGGATGTCCTGAGCGAAGTCGACGTCGTAGCCGAAGACGCTGGCCATATCCATCGTCAGGCTGTGGGACAGGCCTGCGCGGGCAGCGGATTGTGACAGGGAGCTATTGATCACGCCGTGCACGTAAGCCGTGCGAACGGTCGGCTTGGCTGTTACGCGGTTGAATGCGTAGCCCTTGTCATTCTTGGTCAGGGTAATGGTTTCGACATCGCTGACCTTGCTGTGCAGGCTGGTCAGTTGGCCTTGCGGGTTCAGTTCGAACTCCAGCTTCTGGCCGTGCTTGAGCTGGCTGAACTGTTTGGCTTGTTTGTCGCTGGCCAGCACTTCGTGCACAGCAGCGGCTGGCAGACCGACTTTCTCGAACAATGTAGAGAGCGTATCGCCTTTGGATACGACGACTTCGCGGTGCCCCGGGGCTTTTGGTTTCTCTGCAGCCGGAGTTGGGGCAGGTGCGGCTTCAGCGGTTTTCGGGGTTTCTTCGGTGCTGTTTTCGATCTGGGCGAAAGGTGAGGCTGCTGGCTCATTTGTGGCTTGAATCGCGTCAGCAGCGTCTTGATCTTGTGTCAGTTGTTCAGCAGGACTTTCCAGTTCCAGGCTCAGGGTCGTCTTTTTGGCTTCAACATCACTGGAAGGAAATACCAGGAGCGCCAGACTGAGAAGGGCGGCGATTCCACTTGCGGCAAGCAGGTGGGTCTTCGGGTAAAGCGGTGGCGCTTTAGACGGTTCAGTGGTCATAAGTAATTTTGACTTTGAAAAAAGATGAATTGGAAAAGATGAATGACATGATGAAGATGAAATAACTGTATAAAATATAACCAAATCATCCCCGAAGCAAGTCTACAGACACCCTGTCTGCAGATTGGTGTCCGTGCGCCGGGCAAAACTTGTAATTGGTGCACGATCTTGTATGGTTGGTTCCCTTTGAATCTGAGCCTTGCGGGTCTGTTATGAAGTCGGTTGAAGAGCAGCTAGCGCTGATTAAACGTGGTGCGGAAGAACTATTGGTCGAGTCCGAGCTGATCGAGAAGCTCAAGCGCGGCCAGCCGCTGCGTATCAAGGCTGGTTTCGATCCAACCGCCCCGGATCTGCACTTGGGTCACACCGTGCTTATTAATAAGCTGCGCCAGTTCCAGGAATTGGGGCATCAGGTGATCTTCCTGATTGGTGACTTCACCGGGATGATCGGTGATCCAAGCGGCAAGAGCGCTACGCGTCCTCCTTTGACTCGCGAGCAGGTTTTGGAAAACGCCGAGACCTACAAGTCTCAGGTGTTCAAGATTCTGGATCCGGCGAAAACCGAAGTTGCGTTCAACTCCACCTGGATGGATCAGATGGGGCCGGCGGACTTTATTCGTCTGACTTCGCAATACACTGTCGCGCGTATGCTTGAGCGTGATGACTTCGATAAGCGTTACACCACCAATCAGCCGATCGCTATTCATGAGTTCCTCTATCCGCTGGTTCAGGGTTATGACTCGGTTGCTCTGCGCGCGGATGTCGAACTGGGCGGTACCGATCAGAAGTTCAACCTGCTGATGGGGCGTGAGCTGCAGCGTGGGTATGGCCAGGAAGCTCAGTGCATTCTGACCATGCCGTTGCTGGAAGGTCTGGATGGCGTGAAGAAGATGTCCAAGTCGTTGGGCAATTACGTTGGTATCCAGGAAGCGCCAGGTGTGATGTACGGCAAGCTGGTTTCGATTCCAGATGCGCTGATGTGGCGTTACTTTGAGCTGCTCAGCTTCCGTTCGATGGATGAGATCAATGCCTTTCGTGCAGATGTCGAGGCGGGGGCTAACCCGCGCGACATCAAGATCAAGTTGGCGGAAGAGATTGTCGCGCGCTTCCATGGTGAGGAGGCTGCGGCCAATGCTCATCGCGCTGCCGGTAACCGTATGAAGGATGGCGAACTGCCGGATGATCTGCCGGAGATCGAACTGGCCTCTGCTGAAGATATGCCGATTGCGGCCGTCCTGAATAAGGCAGGCCTGGTGAAGAACTCGGCAGCGGCGCGTGATCTGTTGGCTTCTGGTGGTGTGCGTGTGGATGGTGAGGTGGTTGATCGCTCCTTTATATATGTGCTGGGCGCGACCCACGTTTGCCAGGCGGGCAAGAAGGCATTTGCACGTATCACACTGAAAGCTGAATAAAGTTTGAAATAAGGGTTGACGGCGAATTTTAGAAGTCTATAATTCGCCCCACTTCCGGCGCAGTCGAAACGGAAAACTCCTTGAGATTCAATGAGTTACGCAGTTTTCGACAGCGACTTGCTTCAGTTCATCGAAGCCTGGAAGGAGTTGAAAGAGCGGTGATGTTTGGCTCTTTTGACGGTTCGATCTTCTCGGTCGAAAGCGGAGAAAAAGAGGTGTTGACAGCAGCGTGTAACGCTGTAGAATTCGCCTCCCGCTAACGAGAGATCGGAAGCGCAAGTGGTTGAAGTTGTTGAAGAAATCTTCGAAAACTTCTGAAAATAATCACTTGACAGCAAATGAGGCTGCTGTAGAATGCGCGCCTCGGTTGAGACGAAAGATCTTAACCAACCGCTCTTTAACAACTGAATCAAGCAATTCGTGTGGGTGCTTGTGGAGTCAGACTGATAGTCAACAAGATTATCAGCATCACAAGTTACTCCGCGAGAAATCAAAGATGTAACCAACGATTGCTGAGCCAAGTTTAGGGTTTCTTAAAAACCCAAAGATGTTTGAACTGAAGAGTTTGATCATGGCTCAGATTGAACGCTGGCGGCAGGCCTAACACATGCAAGTCGAGCGGATGAAAGGAGCTTGCTCCTGGATTTAGCGGCGGACGGGTGAGTAATGCCTAGGAATCTGCCTGGTAGTGGGGGACAACGTTTCGAAAGGAACGCTAATACCGCATACGTCCTACGGGAGAAAGCAGGGGACCTTCGGGCCTTGCGCTATCAGATGAGCCTAGGTCGGATTAGCTAGTTGGTGAGGTAATGGCTCACCAAGGCGACGATCCGTAACTGGTCTGAGAGGATGATCAGTCACACTGGAACTGAGACACGGTCCAGACTCCTACGGGAGGCAGCAGTGGGGAATATTGGACAATGGGCGAAAGCCTGATCCAGCCATGCCGCGTGTGTGAAGAAGGTCTTCGGATTGTAAAGCACTTTAAGTTGGGAGGAAGGGTTGTAGATTAATACTCTGCAATTTTGACGTTACCGACAGAATAAGCACCGGCTAACTCTGTGCCAGCAGCCGCGGTAATACAGAGGGTGCAAGCGTTAATCGGAATTACTGGGCGTAAAGCGCGCGTAGGTGGTTTGTTAAGTTGGATGTGAAATCCCCGGGCTCAACCTGGGAACTGCATCCAAAACTGGCAAGCTAGAGTATGGTAGAGGGTGGTGGAATTTCCTGTGTAGCGGTGAAATGCGTAGATATAGGAAGGAACACCAGTGGCGAAGGCGACCACCTGGACTGATACTGACACTGAGGTGCGAAAGCGTGGGGAGCAAACAGGATTAGATACCCTGGTAGTCCACGCCGTAAACGATGTCAACTAGCCGTTGGGAGCCTTGAGCTCTTAGTGGCGCAGCTAACGCATTAAGTTGACCGCCTGGGGAGTACGGCCGCAAGGTTAAAACTCAAATGAATTGACGGGGGCCCGCACAAGCGGTGGAGCATGTGGTTTAATTCGAAGCAACGCGAAGAACCTTACCAGGCCTTGACATCCAATGAACTTTCCAGAGATGGATTGGTGCCTTCGGGAGCATTGAGACAGGTGCTGCATGGCTGTCGTCAGCTCGTGTCGTGAGATGTTGGGTTAAGTCCCGTAACGAGCGCAACCCTTGTCCTTAGTTACCAGCACGTAATGGTGGGCACTCTAAGGAGACTGCCGGTGACAAACCGGAGGAAGGTGGGGATGACGTCAAGTCATCATGGCCCTTACGGCCTGGGCTACACACGTGCTACAATGGTCGGTACAGAGGGTTGCCAAGCCGCGAGGTGGAGCTAATCCCACAAAACCGATCGTAGTCCGGATCGCAGTCTGCAACTCGACTGCGTGAAGTCGGAATCGCTAGTAATCGCGAATCAGAATGTCGCGGTGAATACGTTCCCGGGCCTTGTACACACCGCCCGTCACACCATGGGAGTGGGTTGCACCAGAAGTAGCTAGTCTAACCTTCGGGAGGACGGTTACCACGGTGTGATTCATGACTGGGGTGAAGTCGTAACAAGGTAGCCGTAGGGGAACCTGCGGCTGGATCACCTCCTTAATCGACGACATCAGCTGCTCCATAAGTTCCCACACGAATTGCTTGATTCATTGAAGAAGACGATAGAAGCAGCTTAAGCTCCAAGCTGATAGCTCTTAGCTAATCAGTTACGCGCTCGAAATTGGGTCTGTAGCTCAGTTGGTTAGAGCGCACCCCTGATAAGGGTGAGGTCGGCAGTTCGAATCTGCCCAGACCCACCAATTTTGTATGGGGCCATAGCTCAGCTGGGAGAGCGCCTGCCTTGCACGCAGGAGGTCAGCGGTTCGATCCCGCTTGGCTCCACCACCACTGCTTCTGAAGTTTGAAAGCTTAGAAATGAGCATTCCATCGCTGTGATGGTGAATGCTGATTTCTAGTCTTTTGATTAGATCGTTCTTTAAAAATTTGGGTATGTGATAGAAAGATAGACTGAACGTTACTTTCACTGGTAACGGATCAGGCTAAGGTAAAATTTGTGAGTGACTCTTAAGAGTTTTGCGAATTTTCGGCGAATGTCGTCTTCACAGTATAACCAGATTGCTTGGGGTTATATGGTCAAGTGAAGAAGCGCATACGGTGGATGCCTTGGCAGTCAGAGGCGATGAAAGACGTGGTAGCCTGCGAAAAGCTTCGGGGAGTCGGCAAACAGACTTTGATCCGGAGATGTCTGAATGGGGGAACCCAGCCATCATAAGATGGTTATCTTGTACTGAATACATAGGTGCAAGAGGCGAACCAGGGGAACTGAAACATCTAAGTACCCTGAGGAAAAGAAATCAACCGAGATTCCCTTAGTAGTGGCGAGCGAACGGGGACTAGCCCTTAAGTGGCTTTGAGATTAGCGGAACGCTCTGGAAAGTGCGGCCATAGTGGGTGATAGCCCTGTACGCGAAAGTCTCTTAGTCATGAAATCGAGTAGGACGGAGCACGAGAAACTTTGTCTGAATATGGGGGGACCATCCTCCAAGGCTAAATACTACTGACTGACCGATAGTGAACTAGTACCGTGAGGGAAAGGCGAAAAGAACCCCGGAGAGGGGAGTGAAATAGATCCTGAAACCGTATGCGTACAAGCAGTGGGAGCCCACTTTGTTGGGTGACTGCGTACCTTTTGTATAATGGGTCAGCGACTTATTTTCAGTGGCGAGCTTAACCGAATAGGGGAGGCGTAGCGAAAGCGAGTCTTAATAGGGCGTCTAGTCGCTGGGAATAGACCCGAAACCGGGCGATCTATCCATGGGCAGGTTGAAGGTTAGGTAACACTGACTGGAGGACCGAACCGACTACCGTTGAAAAGTTAGCGGATGACCTGTGGATCGGAGTGAAAGGCTAATCAAGCTCGGAGATAGCTGGTTCTCCTCGAAAGCTATTTAGGTAGCGCCTCATGTATCACTGTAGGGGGTAGAGCACTGTTTCGGCTAGGGGGTCATCCCGACTTACCAAACCGATGCAAACTCCGAATACCTACAAGTGCCGAGCATGGGAGACACACGGCGGGTGCTAACGTCCGTCGTGAAAAGGGAAACAACCCAGACCGTCAGCTAAGGTCCCAAAGTTATGGTTAAGTGGGAAACGATGTGGGAAGGCTTAGACAGCTAGGAGGTTGGCTTAGAAGCAGCCACCCTTTAAAGAAAGCGTAATAGCTCACTAGTCGAGTCGGCCTGCGCGGAAGATGTAACGGGGCTCAAACCATACACCGAAGCTACGGGTATCACGCAAGTGATGCGGTAGAGGAGCGTTCTGTAAGCCTGTGAAGGTGAGTTGAGAAGCTTGCTGGAGGTATCAGAAGTGCGAATGCTGACATGAGTAACGACAATGGGTGTGAAAAACACCCACGCCGAAAGACCAAGGTTTCCTGCGCAACGTTAATCGACGCAGGGTTAGTCGGTCCCTAAGGCGAGGCTGAAAAGCGTAGTCGATGGAAAACAGGTTAATATTCCTGTACTTCTGGTTATTGCGATGGAGGGACGGAGAAGGCTAGGCCAGCTTGGCGTTGGTTGTCCAAGTTTAAGGTGGTAGGCTGAGATCTTAGGTAAATCCGGGATCTTAAGGCCGAGAGCTGATGACGAGTTACCTTTTAGGTGACGAAGTGGTTGATGCCATGCTTCCAAGAAAAGCTTCTAAGCTTCAGATAACCAGGAACCGTACCCCAAACCGACACAGGTGGTTGGGTAGAGAATACCAAGGCGCTTGAGAGAACTCGGGTGAAGGAACTAGGCAAAATGGCACCGTAACTTCGGGAGAAGGTGCGCCGGTGAGGGTGAAGGACTTGCTCCGTAAGCTCATGCCGGTCGAAGATACCAGGCCGCTGCGACTGTTTATTAAAAACACAGCACTCTGCAAACACGAAAGTGGACGTATAGGGTGTGACGCCTGCCCGGTGCCGGAAGGTTAATTGATGGGGTTAGCTAACGCGAAGCTCTTGATCGAAGCCCCGGTAAACGGCGGCCGTAACTATAACGGTCCTAAGGTAGCGAAATTCCTTGTCGGGTAAGTTCCGACCTGCACGAATGGCGTAACGATGGCGGCGCTGTCTCCACCCGAGACTCAGTGAAATTGAAATCGCTGTGAAGATGCAGTGTATCCGCGGCTAGACGGAAAGACCCCGTGAACCTTTACTATAGCTTTGCACTGGACTTTGAATTTGCTTGTGTAGGATAGGTGGGAGGCTTTGAAGCGTGGACGCCAGTTCGCGTGGAGCCATCCTTGAAATCCACCCTGGCAACTTTGAGGTTCTAACTCAGGTCCGTTATCCGGATCGAGGACAGTGTATGGTGGGTAGTTTGACTGGGGCGGTCTCCTCCTAAAGAGTAACGGAGGAGTACGAAGGTGCGCTCAGACCGGTCGGAAATCGGTCGTAGAGTATAAAGGCAAAAGCGCGCTTGACTGCGAGACAGACACGTCGAGCAGGTACGAAAGTAGGTCTTAGTGATCCGGTGGTTCTGTATGGAAGGGCCATCGCTCAACGGATAAAAGGTACTCCGGGGATAACAGGCTGATACCGCCCAAGAGTTCATATCGACGGCGGTGTTTGGCACCTCGATGTCGGCTCATCACATCCTGGGGCTGAAGCCGGTCCCAAGGGTATGGCTGTTCGCCATTTAAAGTGGTACGCGAGCTGGGTTTAGAACGTCGTGAGACAGTTCGGTCCCTATCTGCCGTGGACGTTTGAGATTTGAGAGGGGCTGCTCCTAGTACGAGAGGACCGGAGTGGACGAACCTCTGGTGTTCCGGTTGTCACGCCAGTGGCATTGCCGGGTAGCTATGTTCGGGAAAGATAACCGCTGAAAGCATCTAAGCGGGAAACTTGCCTCAAGATGAGATCTCACTGGAACCTTGAGTTCCCTGAAGGGCCGTCGAAGACTACGACGTTGATAGGTTGGGTGTGTAAGCGCTGTGAGGCGTTGAGCTAACCAATACTAATTGCCCGTGAGGCTTGACCATATAACACCCAAGCAATCTGAATGCTCGAAAGAGACCAGATTGCGGTGTGTGAAGACGCAATGAACCGAAAGTTCGCGATGCTCACAAAACACCTGTATCACATACCCGATTTGCTGAAGCGAGGCCAGCCGGTCACGAGTCAGTACCCGAATTTCTTGACGACCATAGAGCGTTGGAACCACCTGATCCCATCCCGAACTCAGAAGTGAAACGATGCATCGCCGATGGTAGTGTGGGGTTTCCCCATGTGAGAGTAGGTCATCGTCAAGATTAAATTCCGAAACCCCAATTGCGAAAGCAGTTGGGGTTTTGTTTTGCCCGCAGGAAAGTGGTGCGCTTGATTTCTATGCAATCGCCCGGCTCATGGCTATTATTCGGACCTCATTGTGAGGCGAGACCTGCATGCTGACGTTGTTGAATCTATTAAAGGATGGTCGATTCCATTCCGGCGAGGCTCTGGGGGTTACCCTGGGAATCAGTCGAAGTGCGGTGTGGAAGCAGCTTCAGCATCTTGAGGCTGAGCTCGGGTTGTCCATAAACAAAGTCCGGGGCAGAGGCTATCAACTGGCTGCACCCTTGACGCTCCTCGACCCCCTGAAGATTAGTGCCTTAGCAGCGGTTTGGCCGATTACAGTCTTTGATTCCATCGATTCCACTAACGCAGAGGCGCTTCGCGCGATCAATCAGGGTCGAGCGGCGCCGTTTCTGGTATTGGCCGAACGACAGATTTCCGGTCGCGGTCGCCGAGGCCGCAAATGGGTAAGCCCTTTTGCTGAAAATCTCTACTACAGCCTGGTCCTGCGCATTGAAGGTGGCATGCGCCAGCTTGAGGGCTTGAGTCTGGTGGTCGGTTTGGCTGTTATGCATGCCCTGCGAAAGCTGGGGGTGGCGGGCGCAGGATTGAAGTGGCCCAACGATGTGCTGGTCGGGAACAAGAAAGTCGCCGGTATTCTTCTTGAGCTAGTAGGGGATCCGGCAGATGTTTGCCATGTGGTGCTGGGTATAGGCATTAATGTGAACATGCAGGTTGCTGAGGAAGTTGACCAGCAATGGACGTCAATTCGACTCGAGACGGGTCAAACCTGCGATCGCAACGTCTTGGTGGCTGAGCTGAGCGACCAACTGCGCGGTTATATCCAGCGTCATCAGGTCCATGGTTTCTCTGCGTTCCAGGAGGAATGGGAAAAGGATCACATGTGGCAAGGTCGCCCGGTTTCTTTGGTTGCGGGCGTTAGTCATATAGAAGGCGTAGTGCTTGGTATTGATAGCCAGGGTGCGCTGCGCTTGAAGGTGGACGGCGTGGAAAAAGTATTTAGTGGTGGTGAGCTCAGTCTGAGGTTGCGTGATGATTCTTGAGCTCGACTGTGGGAATAGCTTTATCAAGTGGCGCGTATTGAATACGGCTGCTGGCGGTCTTTTCGCGGAAGGTGTTGTCGACTCGGACCAAGCTCTGGTGGATAGCTTGTGCGCATTTGAGAACCTGTCGTTGCGCAAATGTCGGTTGGTCAGCGTAAGAACCAGCGAAGAAACTGCTGCGCTCACCCGAATTCTCGAGCAGACGTTCTGCATCTCGGTAGTGTGCGCCAAGTCGGCCAGTGAAATGTCTGGTGTCAGGAATGGCTATGACGACTATGAACGCTTGGGACTGGATCGCTGGTTGGCGATGCTCGGTGGCTTTCATCTGGCTGCCGGCGCCTGTCTGATTCTGGATTTTGGCACTGCTGTGACGGCCGACTTTATTAATGCCGAAGGTGAGCACCTTGGGGGATTCATTTGCCCAGGAATGCCCTTGATGCGTAACCAGTTACGTACGCATACCCGGAAAATCCGTTATGGGGACTTGGCTGCCGAAAAAGCGTTGACGAGCCATGCTCCGGGGCGCAGTACCGTCGAGGCGGTGGAGCGAGGGTGCTCTTTAATGTTGAGAGGTTTCGTTCTGACCCAGATGGAAATGGCTCGATCCTATTGGGGGGAGCGCTTTGCTGTCTTTATTACCGGTGGCGATGCTGGATTGGTGGCGGACGTCGTGCCTGATGCTCGGATCGTCCCTGACCTGGTATTTGTAGGGTTGGCGATGGCGTGTCCTTTAACTTGAGGTTTGTATGCGTTGGTTGTTCCTGCTGCTCGTTGTTCTCAATGTGTTCTATTACGTCTGGCATCAGCAGGAGGCGCCCTTGCGTGCAAAAGATGTCACTCCTCTCAGCATGTACCGCGGGTCCCAGCAAGATATTCGCTTATTGAGTGAGGCGACTGGTGACTCTGCGGGAGGGCAAGGCGCACGCCGTGCCGGACAGGAGTGTCTGTTTTTGGGTGGTTTGACTCAAGAAAGCAGCCTTTCCGCGCTACAGATGCGTCTAGCGGGCATGAGTGTGAAGGTTCAGGCATCGCAAAAGGATCTTCCCGAGCCTGGATATTGGTTGCGCATTGCGCCCGAAAGCCAGCGTTTATTGGGGGATGTGCAGTTGCAGAACCTTTCTAAGGAATTCAATGAGTTAAAACATAAAATAATGCTGTGTGAGGGGGTTGCACCGCTGGAATAGTTTGCATAGAATGGCGCCCGCTCCACAGCGAACACCTAAACAGGTTGTCAAAGTGGAGCGGTGTCAACGCAGCTAACCTCAGGTTTTTAATGAGAAAATGCTTGACAGAAGGTCGGCATAGTATAGAATGCCGGCTCGCTTAGGAGGGGTTCCCGAGCGGCCAAAGGGATCAGACTGTAAATCTGACGTCTACGACTTCGAAGGTTCGAATCCTTCCCCCTCCACCATTTTTAGCGTGAGCTGCAAGCTCCGCGGGTATAGTTTAGTGGTAGAACCTCAGCCTTCCAAGCTGATGATGCGGGTTCGATTCCCGCTACCCGCTCCAAGTTTGCAGGTTGTGCAAAGTGTTACGCTCTTGTAGCTCAGTTGGTAGAGCACACCCTTGGTAAGGGTGAGGTCAGCGGTTCAAATCCGCTCAAGAGCTCCATATAACAAGGCAGATATGAAAATATCTGCCTTTGTTTTAATGGTAGATATCGTTCGTCTAATTCTTCTGTTGAGGGTGTTATCGATGGCTAAGGAAAAATTTGATCGTTCCCTGCCCCACGTCAACGTAGGGACCATTGGTCACGTTGACCACGGTAAAACCACTCTGACCGCTGCTCTGACTCGCGTCTGCTCCGAAGTTTTCGGTTCGGCCGTGGTTGAATTCGACAAGATCGACAGCGCTCCAGAAGAAAAAGCTCGCGGTATCACCATCAACACCGCACACGTTGAGTACAACTCGCTGATCCGTCACTACGCTCACGTTGACTGCCCAGGTCACGCTGACTATGTGAAGAACATGATCACCGGTGCTGCTCAAATGGACGGCGCTATCCTGGTTTGCTCGGCCGCTGATGGTCCGATGCCACAAACCCGTGAGCACATCCTGCTGTCCCGTCAGGTAGGCGTTCCGTACATCGTGGTTTTCCTGAACAAGGCTGACCTGGTAGACGACGCTGAGCTGCTGGAGCTGGTTGAGATGGAAGTTCGCGACCTGCTGTCCACCTACGACTTCCCGGGCGATGACACTCCAATCATCATCGGTTCGGCTCGTATGGCGCTGGAAGGCAAAGACGACAACGAGATGGGCACCACTGCCGTCAAGAAACTGGTTGAAACTCTGGACGGCTACATCCCAGAACCAGTTCGTATGATCGACAAGCCATTCCTGATGCCAATCGAAGACGTATTCTCGATCTCGGGTCGCGGTACTGTTGTGACTGGTCGTATCGAGCGCGGTATCGTTCGCGTTCAAGATGCACTGGAAATCGTTGGTCTGCGTGACACCACCACCACCACCTGCACCGGTGTTGAGATGTTCCGCAAGCTGCTCGACGAAGGTCGTGCTGGCGAGAACTGCGGCGTTCTGCTGCGTGGTACCAAGCGTGACGACGTTGAGCGTGGTCAGGTTCTGGTTAAGCCGGGTTCGGTTAAGCCGCACACCAAGTTCACCGCAGAAGTTTACGTTCTGAGCAAGGAAGAAGGCGGTCGTCACACTCCGTTCTTCAAAGGCTACCGTCCACAGTTCTACTTCCGTACTACTGACGTGACTGGTAACTGCGAACTGCCAGAAGGCGTTGAAATGGTAATGCCAGGTGACAACATTCAGATGACTGTTACCCTGATCAAAACCATCGCGATGGAAGATGGTCTGCGTTTCGCTATCCGTGAAGGCGGTCGTACCGTCGGCGCTGGCGTCGTAGCTAAAATCATCGAATAAGTGGTTGTAATGTATTTTTCGGGCCGGCATAATGGTCGGCCTGATTTTGTTTTAGGTCAGTAGCTCAATTGGCAGAGCGACGGTCTCCAAAACCGTAGGTTGGGGGTTCGATTCCCTCCTGACCTGCCAGATTCACTCGGTGTGTCTGGCTTTCTTTTCACAGGATCTTCATAGATGACTCCTAAGGCTGAAGCTCAAGGCTCTCGCTTCGATCTGCTCAAGTGGCTTGTGGTAGCCGCTTTGGTGGTTGTGGGTGTAGTTGGCAATCAGTATTACGCTGCTTCACCGATCCTGTACCGTGTACTCGCTTTGCTCGTAATTGCTGCTGTAGCTGCCTTTGTAGGCCTGCAGACTGCAAAGGGCAAGTCGTTCTTTGTACTGGTTAAGGAAGCGCGCACCGAGATTCGTAAAGTCGTATGGCCAACTCGCCAGGAAACCACGCAGACAACGTTGATCGTTGTTGCTGTGGTTATCGTTATGGCGTTGCTGTTGTGGGGTGTTGATTCCCTGCTCGGTTGGCTTGTTTCCTTGATTGTCGGCTAAGGGTGTCCCGTGGCTAAGCGTTGGTACGTTGTGCATGCTTACTCGGGTTACGAGAAGCATGTCATGCGCTCGCTGATTGAGCGCGTTAAGCTGGCTGGCATGGAAGATGGCTTCGGCGAAATTCTGGTTCCCACTGAAGAAGTGGTTGAAATGCGTAATGGCCAGAAGCGCAAAAGCGAACGCAAGTTCTTCCCAGGCTATGTGCTGGTACAGATGGATATGAATGAGGGTACTTGGCACTTGGTCAAGGATACTCCTCGGGTGATGGGCTTCATTGGCGGTACCGCCGACAAGCCTGCTCCAATCACCGACAAAGAGGCGGAAGCCATTCTGCGTCGCGTGGCTGATGGTAGCGATAAGCCGAAACCGAAGACTCTGTTTGAGCCGGGTGAGGTAGTTCGTGTTACTGACGGTCCATTCGCTGACTTTAACGGCACCGTCGAAGAAGTTAACTACGAAAAGAGCCGTGTCCAGGTGGCAGTGCTTATTTTCGGTCGCTCTACTCCGGTAGAGTTGGAGTTCAGTCAGGTCGAAAAGGTCTAGCTGAACAAGCATCCCAACCCCGCAGCCCTAGGCTGTGGGGTTTTGTCGTCACTGGGATAAACGCGCAAGTAACCGGGGAGCCTTTCGAGGCGTTCGAACCCGTAATTGGAGTGCCTCATGGCCAAGAAGATTACCGCTTACATCAAGCTGCAAGTGAAGGCCGCTCAGGCTAACCCAAGCCCACCTGTTGGTCCTGCTCTGGGTCAGCACGGCGTGAACATCATGGAATTCTGCAAGGCTTTCAACGCCCGTACTCAGGGTCTTGAAGCAGGTCTGCCGACTCCAGTGATCATCACTGTCTACAGCGACCGTAGCTTCACTTTCGAAACCAAATCCACCCCTGCTTCGGTTCTGCTGAAGAAGGCGGCCGGTCTGACCAGCGGTTCCGCTCGTCCGAACACCGTTAAGGTTGGCACTGTTACCCGTGCTCAGCTGGAAGAAATCGCGAAAACCAAAAACGCGGATCTGACTGCAGCTGATATGGATGCAGCCGTGCGTACTATCGCCGGTTCTGCTCGTAGCATGGGCCTTAACGTGGAGGGTGTGTAATGGCTAAGCTGACCAAGCGTCAAAAGGCTATCGCCGGCAAAATCGAAGCAGGCAAGGCCTACAACATTGTAGACGCTGCTGCTCTGCTGGCTGAGCTGTCGACTGTCAAGTTCAGCGAGTCGTTCGACGTTGCTGTAAACCTGGGTGTAGACCCGCGTAAATCCGACCAGGTTGTTCGTAGCGCTACTGTGCTGCCACACGGCACTGGCAAGACCGTTCGCGTTGCTGTGTTCACCCAGGGTCCAGCTGCTGAGGCCGCTCTGGCTGCCGGCGCTGACCGTGTAGGTATGGACGACCTGGCTGCCGAAATGAAAGGCGGCGACCTGAACTACGACGTAGTGATCGCATCCCCGGATGCCATGCGCGTTGTAGGTCAACTGGGTCAGATCCTCGGTCCACGTGGCCTGATGCCTAACCCGAAAGTCGGCACCGTAACTCCAGACGTAGCTACCGCGGTTAAAAACGCCAAGGCTGGTCAGGTTCGTTATCGCACCGACAAAAACGGCATCATCCACACCTCCGTTGGCAAGATCGGTTTCGATGCCGTCAAGCTGAAGGAAAACGTTGAGGCCCTGATCGCTGACCTGAAGCGTATCAAACCAGCTTCCTCGAAAGGTATTTACGTCAAGCGCGTTACCCTGAGCACCACTATGGGCCCAGGTCTGGTTATCGACCAGAGCTCGCTGGACGCGTAAGACAAAGGTTGGTGCGATTATTCGCGCCAATTGAAAGATTGGGGTCCCTGCCTGGCGGGGGCTATCCAAGACCGTAGGCGGCGCAAGCCTTAAACCACAAGCCTACGCAGATGGTGCTCCCGGTTCCTTACCGAATCAGACACCAAAACGACATTCGGTTTCGACCGAGTGAAACGGTAACAAGCAGGAGTTAAACCCGTGGCAATTAATCTCGAAGACAAGAAGGCCATCGTCGCTGAAGTCAACGAGGCTGCCAAAGTCGCTCTGTCCGCTGTCGTGGTTGATGCCCGTGGCGTAACAGTAGGCGCAATGACCGGACTCCGTAAAGAGGCTCGTGAAGCTGGCGTTTACGTACGTGTTGTACGTAACACCCTGCTCAAGCGCGCTGTTGCTGACACTGAATACAGTGTTCTCAACGACGTGTTCACCGGCCCGACCCTGATTGCATTCTCGAACGAACATCCGGGCGCTGCTGCCCGTATCTTCAAAGAGTTTGCCAAGGGTCAGGACAAGTTCGAGATCAAGGCAGCTGCGTTCGAGGGCAAGTTCCTCGCAGCTAATCAGATCGACGTACTGGCAACTCTGCCGACCCGTGACGAAGCAATTTCTCAGCTGATGAGCGTGATTCAAGGCGCTACCAGCAAGTTGGCTCGTACTCTGGCGGCAATTCGCGACCAGAAAGAAGCTGCCGCAGCCTAAGGCTCGTCAACTTCTCGCGTTTTTTGTTTATTTCGATGGTCGCGTAGGCCGTCCCCCAATTCAGGAATTGAGTCATGTCTCTGACTAACGAACAAATCATCGAAGCAATCGGCCAGAAATCCGTAGTGGAAATCGTTGAGCTGATCAAAGCGATGGAAGAAACCTTCGGTGTTACCGCTGCTGCTGCTTCGGCTGGCCCAGCTGTAGCTGCTGCTGCTGTTGAAGAGCAAACCGAGTTCAACGTTGTTCTGCTGGAAGCTGGCGAGAAGAAGGTTAACGTGATCAAGGCAGTTCGTGAACTGACCGGTCTGGGCCTGAAAGAAGCCAAAGAGAAAGTAGACGGCGCTCCTCAGGTTGTAGCTGAAGGCGTTTCGAAAGAAGCTGCTGAAGACGCTAAGAAGAAGCTGGAAGAAGCAGGCGCTAAAGTCGAGCTGAAATAAGTATCGACTTTGCTCCTCCAGCCCGAGCGTCAAGCGACAGGCTGATGGCTGGTGGCTCTTGCCACCGGCCTTTTTCCGTTATTGGCAGCCGACTGGGTCGGTGCTGATAAAGGCGCTGTAACCACCCGATGCGGTGGCGCAAACCATGGGGTTTGCACGATTTTCTGGCTGCTCCCGTCGGGAGGGGCCAAACAAGCAGGTGACCAAGCTGGGGAACGCTGATGGCTTACTCATATACTGAGAAAAAACGTATCCGCAAGGACTTTAGCAAGTTGCCGGACGTCATGGATGTGCCGTACCTCCTGGCCATCCAGCTGGATTCGTATCGTGAATTCTTGCAAGCGGGAGCGACTAAAGATCAGTTCCGCGACGTGGGCCTGCATGCGGCCTTCAAATCCGTTTTCCCGATCATCAGCTACTCCGGCAATGCTGCGCTGGAGTACGTCGGTTATCGCCTGGGCGAACCGGCATTTGATGTCAAAGAATGCGTATTGCGCGGTGTAACTTTCGCCGTACCTTTGCGGGTAAAAGTGCGCCTGATCATTTTCGACAAAGAGTCGTCGAACAAAGCGATCAAGGACATCAAAGAGCAAGAAGTCTACATGGGCGAAATCCCATTGATGACTGAGAACGGTACCTTCGTAATCAACGGTACCGAGCGTGTTATCGTTTCCCAGCTGCACCGTTCCCCGGGCGTGTTCTTTGACCACGACCGCGGCAAGACGCACAGTTCCGGTAAACTGCTGTACTCCGCGCGCATCATTCCTTACCGCGGTTCGTGGCTGGACTTCGAGTTCGACCCGAAAGACTGCGTGTTCGTGCGTATCGACCGTCGTCGCAAGCTGCCGGCCTCGGTGCTGCTGCGCGCGCTCGGCTACACCACCGAAGAAGTGCTGGACGCTTTCTACACCACCAACGTATTCCACGTTAAAGGCGAAGGCCTGAGCCTGGAACTGGTGCCTCAGCGTCTGCGCGGTGAAGTGGCTGTCCTCGATATCCAGGACGATAAAGGCAAGGTTATTGTCGAGCAGGGCCGTCGTATTACTGCCCGCCACATCAACCAGTTGGAAAAGGCCGGGATCAAAGAGCTGGACGTGCCTCTGGACTACGTCCTGGGTCGCACCACCGCCAAGGTCATCGTGCATCCGGCTACCGGCGAAATCCTGGCAGAGTGCAACACCGAGCTGTCGACCGAAGTCCTGGCGAAAATCGCCAAGGCCGGCGTTGTTCGCATCGAAACTCTGTACACCAACGACATCGACTGCGGTCCGTTCATCTCCGACACGCTGAAGATCGACTCCACCAGCAACCAATTGGAAGCGCTGGTCGAGATCTATCGCATGATGCGTCCAGGCGAGCCGCCAACCAAAGACGCTGCCGAAACCCTGTTCAACAACCTGTTCTTCAGCCCTGAGCGCTATGACCTGTCTGCGGTCGGCCGGATGAAGTTCAACCGTCGTATCGGTCGTACCGAGATCGAAGGTTCGGGCGTGCTGTGCAAGGAAGACATCGTCGCGGTACTGAAGACTCTGGTCGACATCCGTAACGGTAAAGGCATCGTCGATGACATCGACCACCTGGGTAACCGTCGTGTTCGCTGCGTAGGCGAAATGGCCGAGAACCAGTTCCGCGTTGGCCTGGTACGTGTTGAGCGTGCGGTCAAAGAGCGTCTGTCGATGGCTGAAAGCGAAGGCCTGATGCCGCAAGACCTGATCAACGCCAAGCCAGTGGCTGCGGCGGTGAAAGAGTTCTTCGGTTCCAGCCAGCTCTCGCAGTTCATGGACCAGAACAACCCGCTGTCCGAGATCACCCACAAGCGTCGTGTCTCTGCACTCGGCCCTGGCGGTCTGACTCGTGAGCGCGCAGGCTTTGAAGTTCGTGACGTACACCCGACTCACTACGGTCGTGTATGCCCGATTGAAACGCCGGAAGGTCCGAACATCGGTCTGATCAACTCCTTGGCTGCTTATGCCCGCACCAACCAGTACGGCTTCCTGGAAAGCCCGTACCGCGTGGTGAAAGAGGGTGTGGTCACTGACGAGATCGTGTTCCTGTCCGCCATTGAAGAAGCCGATCACGTGATCGCGCAGGCTTCGGCGACCATGAACGACCAGAAAGTCCTGATCGACGAGCTGGTAGCCGTACGTCACCTGAACGAATTCACCGTCAAGGCGCCGGAAGACGTCACCCTGATGGACGTTTCGCCGAAGCAGGTAGTTTCGGTTGCAGCGTCGCTGATTCCGTTCCTCGAGCACGACGACGCCAACCGTGCGTTGATGGGTTCGAACATGCAGCGTCAAGCTGTACCAACCCTGCGTGCTGACAAGCCGCTGGTAGGTACCGGCATGGAGCGTAACGTGGCTCGCGACTCCGGCGTTTGCGTCGTGGCTCGTCGTGGCGGCGTGATCGACTCTGTTGATGCCAGCCGTATCGTGGTTCGTGTTGCCGATGACGAAGTTGAAACCGGTGAAGCTGGTGTCGACATCTACAACCTGACCAAATACACCCGCTCGAACCAGAACACCTGCATCAACCAGCGTCCGCTGGTGAGAAAGGGTGATCGCGTTCAGCGTAGCGACATCATGGCTGACGGCCCGTCCACCGACATGGGTGAACTGGCACTGGGGCAGAACATGCGCATCGCGTTCATGGCATGGAACGGCTTCAACTTCGAAGACTCCATCTGCCTGTCCGAGCGTGTGGTTCAGGAAGACCGCTTCACCACGATTCACATTCAGGAACTGACCTGTGTGGCTCGTGACACCAAGCTTGGCCCAGAGGAAATCACTGCGGACATCCCGAACGTGGGTGAGGCTGCACTGAACAAGCTGGACGAAGCCGGTATCGTTTACGTAGGTGCTGAAGTAGGCGCAGGCGACATCCTGGTCGGTAAAGTCACTCCGAAAGGCGAGACCCAACTGACTCCGGAAGAAAAACTGCTGCGTGCGATCTTCGGTGAAAAAGCCAGCGACGTTAAAGACACCTCCCTGCGTGTACCTACCGGTACCAAAGGTACTGTCATCGACGTACAGGTCTTCACCCGCGACGGCGTTGAGCGTGATGCTCGTGCTCTGTCGATCGAGAAGTCCCAGTTGGACGAGATCCGCAAGGATCTGAACGAAGAGTTTCGTATCGTAGAAGGCGCGACCTTCGAACGTCTGCGCTCCGCTCTGGTAGGCCACAAGGCTGAAGGCGGCGCCGGTCTGAAGAAAGGTCAGGACATCACCGACGAAGTTCTCGACGGTCTTGAGCATGGTCAGTGGTTCAAACTGCGCATGGCTGAAGATGCTCTGAACGAGCAGCTCGAGAAGGCTCAGGCCTACATCGTTGATCGCCGCCGTCTGCTGGACGACAAGTTCGAAGACAAGAAGCGCAAACTGCAGCAGGGCGATGACCTGGCTCCAGGCGTGCTGAAAATCGTCAAGGTTTACCTGGCAATCCGTCGTCGCATTCAGCCGGGCGACAAGATGGCCGGTCGTCACGGTAACAAAGGTGTGGTCTCCGTGATCATGCCGGTTGAAGACATGCCGCACGATGCCAATGGCACCCCGGTCGACGTCGTCCTCAACCCGTTGGGCGTACCTTCGCGTATGAACGTTGGTCAGATCCTTGAAACCCACCTGGGCCTCGCGGCCAAAGGTCTGGGCGAGAAGATCAACCGGATGGTCGAAGAGCAGCGTAAAGTCGCTGAACTGCGTACCTTCCTCGACGAGATCTACAACCAGATCGGCGGTCGTAACGAAGATCTGGATAGCTTCTCCGATCAGGAAATCCTGGATCTGGCGAAGAACCTGCGTGGCGGCGTTCCAATGGCCACTCCAGTGTTCGACGGTGCCAAGGAAAGCGAAATCAAGGCCATGCTGAAACTGGCAGACCTGCCGGAAAGCGGCCAGATGCAGCTGACTGACGGCCGTACCGGCAACAAGTTCGAGCGTCCAGTTACCGTTGGCTACATGTACATGCTGAAGCTGAACCACTTGGTAGACGACAAGATGCACGCGCGTTCTACCGGTTCGTACAGCCTGGTTACCCAGCAGCCGCTGGGTGGTAAGGCGCAGTTCGGTGGTCAGCGTTTCGGGGAGATGGAGGTCTGGGCACTGGAAGCATACGGTGCCGCTTACACTCTGCAAGAAATGCTCACAGTGAAGTCGGACGATGTGAACGGCCGTACCAAGATGTACAAAAACATCGTGGATGGCGATCACCGTATGGAGCCGGGCATGCCCGAGTCCTTCAACGTGTTGATCAAGGAAATTCGTTCCCTCGGCATCGATATCGATCTGGAAACCGAATAACACGTGACGCGATCGAGAGCGGGGCAGGACTGCCCGCTCTCTGCTCCGCCAGGAGGAAAGGCCTTGAAAGACCTACTGAATTTGCTGAAAAACCAGGGTCAAGTCGAAGAGTTCGACGCCATCCGTATCGGATTGGCCTCGCCTGAGATGATCCGTTCGTGGTCGTTCGGCGAAGTTAAAAAGCCGGAAACCATCAACTACCGTACGTTCAAACCTGAGCGTGACGGTCTTTTCTGCGCCAAGATCTTTGGCCCGGTAAAGGATTACGAGTGCCTGTGCGGTAAGTACAAGCGCTTGAAGCACCGTGGTGTGATCTGTGAGAAGTGCGGCGTTGAAGTTGCACTGGCCAAGGTTCGTCGTGAGCGCATGGCGCACATCGAACTGGCTTCGCCGGTTGCCCACATCTGGTTCCTGAAATCGCTGCCGTCCCGTATCGGCCTGCTGATGGACATGACCCTGCGTGATATCGAACGCGTTCTCTACTTCGAGAGCTACGTCGTTATCGATCCAGGCATGACCACCCTTGAAAAAGGTCAGCTGCTGAACGACGAGCAGTACTTCGAAGCGCTGGAAGAGTTCGGTGACGACTTCGACGCCCGCATGGGTGCTGAAGCTGTCCGTGAACTGCTGCACGCTATCGACCTGGAGCACGAGATTGGTCGTCTGCGCGAAGAAATTCCGCAAACCAACTCGGAAACCAAGATCAAGAAGCTGTCCAAGCGTCTGAAGTTGATGGAAGCCTTCCAGGGTTCCGGCAACCTGCCAGAGTGGATGGTGCTGACCGTTCTGCCGGTTCTGCCGCCAGATCTGCGTCCACTGGTCCCGCTGGATGGCGGTCGTTTCGCGACTTCCGACCTCAACGATCTGTATCGTCGAGTGATCAACCGTAACAACCGTTTGAAGCGCCTGCTGGATCTGTCCGCTCCGGACATCATCGTGCGCAACGAAAAGCGTATGTTGCAGGAAGCTGTCGATGCACTGCTCGACAACGGTCGTCGTGGCCGCGCTATCACCGGTTCGAACAAGCGTCCTCTGAAATCCCTGGCTGACATGATCAAGGGTAAGCAGGGTCGCTTCCGTCAGAACTTGCTCGGTAAGCGCGTTGACTACTCCGGTCGTTCGGTAATTACCGTAGGTCCGACCCTGCGTTTGCACCAGTGCGGTCTGCCGAAGAAGATGGCTCTCGAGCTGTTCAAACCGTTCATTTTCGGCAAGCTGGAAATGCGTGGTCTCGCGACCACCATCAAAGCGGCCAAGAAAATGGTCGAGCGCGAACTGCCAGAGGTTTGGGACGTTCTCGCTGAAGTAATTCGCGAACACCCGGTTCTTCTCAACCGTGCACCGACCCTTCACCGTCTGGGTATCCAGGCGTTTGAACCGGTCCTGATCGAAGGTAAGGCTATCCAGCTGCACCCGCTGGTCTGCGCCGCGTACAACGCCGACTTCGACGGCGACCAAATGGCCGTGCACGTACCGCTGACGCTGGAAGCCCAGCTCGAAGCGCGTGCGTTGATGATGTCGACCAACAACATTCTGTCGCCAGCCAACGGTGAGCCAATCATCGTTCCGTCGCAGGACGTTGTATTGGGTCTGTACTACATGACTCGTGAAGCGATCAACGCCAAGGGCGAAGGTCGTGTGTTCGCGGATCTGCAGGAAGTTGACCGTGTGTTCCGTGCCGGCGAAGCCGCACTGCACGCCAAGGTCAAGGTTCGTATCAATGAAACCGTCAACGACCGTGACGGCAACAGCGTGAGCAACACTCGTATCGTCGACACCACTGTCGGCCGTGCGCTGCTGTTCCAGGTTGTGCCAAAAGGTCTGTCGTACGATGTCGTCAACCTGCCGATGAAGAAAAAGGCGATCTCCAAGCTGATCAACCAGTGCTACCGCGTGGTTGGTCTGAAAGAGACCGTGATCTTCGCTGACCAGTTGATGTACACCGGTTTCGCTTACTCGACCATCTCCGGCGTTTCCATCGGCGTTAACGACTTTGTTATCCCGGACGAAAAAGCCCGCATCATCGGTGCAGCCACCGACGAAGTGAAAGAGATCGAGAGCCAGTACGCCTCCGGCCTGGTAACCCAGGGCGAGAAGTACAACAAAGTGATCGACCTTTGGTCGAAGGCGAACGACGAAGTTTCCAAGGCGATGATGGCCAACCTCTCGAAAGAGAAAGTCATCGACCGTCATGGCGATGAAGTTGACCAAGAGTCCTTCAACTCGATGTACATGATGGCCGACTCGGGTGCGCGGGGTTCCGCAGCACAGATTCGTCAGCTGGCCGGTATGCGTGGTCTGATGGCCAAGCCGGACGGTTCCATCATTGAAACGCCGATTACTGCGAACTTCCGTGAAGGTCTGAGCGTACTTCAGTACTTCATCTCGACTCACGGTGCTCGTAAAGGTCTGGCGGATACCGCGTTGAAAACTGCGAACTCCGGTTACCTGACTCGTCGTCTGGTAGACGTGGCGCAGGATCTGGTTGTAACCGAGATCGATTGCGGCACCGAACACGGTCTGTTGATGACTCCGCACATTGAAGGCGGTGACGTTGTAGAGCCGTTGGGTGAGCGCGTATTGGGTCGTGTTATTGCCCGTGACGTATTCAAGCCAGGCACCGAGGACGTTATCGTTCCTGCCGGTACCCTGGTAGACGAGAAGTGGGTCGAGTTCATCGAGCTGAACAGCATCGACGAAGTGATCGTGCGTTCGCCGATCAGCTGCGAAACCCGCTATGGCATTTGCGCCAAGTGCTACGGCCGTGATCTGGCTCGTGGTCACCAGGTGAACATCGGTGAAGCGGTCGGCGTTATTGCTGCCCAGTCCATCGGTGAGCCGGGTACCCAGCTGACGATGCGTACGTTCCACATCGGTGGTGCGGCAAGCCGTACTTCCGCAGCCGACAGCGTTCAGGTGAAGAATGGCGGTACTGTCCGTCTGCACAACCTGAAACACGTTGAGCGAGTGGATGGCCACCTGGTTGCCGTGTCCCGTTCCGGTGAGCTGGCAATCGCTGATGACTTCGGTCGTGAGCGTGAGCGTTACAAGCTGCCGTACGGTGCTGTGATTTCGGTTAAAGAAGGTGACAAGGTCGACGCTGGCGCAATCGTGGCCAAGTGGGATCCGCACACTCACCCGATCGTTACCGAAATGAAAGGTACCGTGACCTACGTGGGCATGGAAGAAGGCATCACGATCAAGCGTCAGACTGACGAATTGACCGGTATGACCAACATTGAAGTACTCGACGCGAAAGATCGTCCAGCTGCGGGCAAAGAAATCCGTCCAGCAGTGAAGATGGTCGACGACAACGGCAAGGATCTGTTGCTGCCAGGCACTGACGTTATCGCTCAGTACTTCTTGCCAGCCAACGCCCTGGTCGGTGTTGCGGACGGTGCGAAGATCGCGATCGGTGACGTTATCGCTCGTATCCCGCAAGAAACTTCGAAAACTCGCGACATCACCGGTGGTCTGCCGCGTGTTGCCGACCTGTTCGAAGCTCGTCGTCCGAAGGAAGCGTCGATTCTGGCTGAAGTGAGCGGCACCATCGCGTTCGGTAAAGAGACCAAAGGCAAGCGCCGTCTGGTCATTACCCCGAACGACGGTAGCGATCCGTACGAAGAGCTGATTCCGAAGTGGCGTCACCTGAACGTGTTCGAAGGCGAACAGGTAAACCGCGGCGAAGTTATCTCCGACGGTCCGAGCGATCCGCACGACATTCTGCGTCTGCTGGGTGTGAGCGCGCTGGCCAAGTACATCGTGAACGAGATCCAGGACGTTTACCGTCTGCAAGGCGTGAAGATCAACGACAAGCACATCGAGACCATCCTGCGTCAGATGCTGCGTAAAGTTGAGATCTCCGAGTCCGGCGATTCCAGTTTCATCAAGGGCGACCAGATGGAACTGACTCACGTACTGGTAGAGAACGAGCGTCTGAGCGCGGAAGACAAGTTTGTCTCCAAGTTCACTCGCGTTCTGCTGGGTATCACCAAGGCGTCGTTGTCCACCGAATCGTTCATCTCGGCGGCTTCCTTCCAGGAAACCACTCGCGTACTGACCGAAGCGGCAGTCACCGGCAAGCGCGACTACCTGCGCGGCCTGAAAGAAAACGTGGTTGTGGGTCGTCTGATCCCGGCCGGTACCGGTCTGGCGTACCACAGCGAGCGCAAGCGTCGTCGTGATGCAGACAAGCCGTTGCGCGTAAGCGCCAGTGAAGTGGAAGCTGCACTGACCGAAGCGCTGAACTCGAGCGGTAACTGAGTTCTGCGGTAACTAAGCTGAGGCCCTGATCGCTCCGTTCGTCGAATCGAGACAAATTGTCAAGGTTCGACGGGCGGGGAGGTCGGGGCCTTGCCTTGACTGGGGACAAGATCCTCTTTAGACTCTTGATCCCCTAAATTTGGCGGGAATCCGTTCCTGTCATTTTGCTTTTCTTGCAAGACAATAGCGTCGCAAGACAACAGTGGAGCTAGTAGATGGCAACTATCAACCAGCTGGTACGTCAGCCGCGTAAGCGTATCGTCGAGAAATCCGACGTACCTGCGCTGCAGAACTGCCCGCAACGTCGTGGCGTGTGCACCCGTGTGTACACCACTACGCCGAAAAAACCTAACTCGGCACTGCGTAAAGTATGCCGTGTGCGTCTGACCAACGGTTTCGAGGTTTCCTCGTACATCGGTGGTGAAGGCCACAACCTGCAAGAGCACAGCGTGGTACTGATCCGCGGCGGTCGTGTAAAAGACTTGCCAGGTGTTCGTTACCACACCGTTCGCGGCTCCTTGGATACTTCCGGCGTTAAAGGCCGTAACCAGGGTCGTTCGAAGTACGGTACCAAGCGTCCGAAGTAATCGGTCGTTTTGCAGATTTTCATTTTATTGAGTCGATAAGAGTAAGGTCGGGCTTGCATCCACTGGATCTGTCCCGAACTAACCTGAAGACCGCTTGAGGGCTTATCATGCCAAGACGTCGCGTAGCAGCAAAGCGTGAGATTCTGGACGATCCGAAATACGGAAGCCAGATCCTCGCCAAATTCATGAACCACGTTATGGAAAGCGGCAAGAAAGCCGTTGCCGAGCGTATCGTTTATGGTGCCCTGGAAACCGTGAAGGCTCGTAAGGCCGGCACCGATCCCCTGGAACTCTTCGAAAAAGCACTCGACGCCATCGCTCCGCTGGTCGAAGTGAAGTCGCGCCGCGTTGGTGGTGCTACTTACCAGGTTCCGGTCGAGGTTCGTCCTTCCCGCCGTAACGCTCTGGCAATGCGCTGGTTGGTAGACTTCGCCCGTAAGCGTGGCGAGAAGTCTATGGCTCTGCGCTTGGCTGGCGAACTGCTGGATGCTGCTGAAGGTAAAGGTGCTGCTGTTAAGAAGCGTGAAGACGTGCACCGTATGGCCGAAGCCAACAAAGCTTTCTCGCACTACCGCTTCTAATTTTAGCTTCACTAATTTTGCGAGGGCTTTATGGCTCGTACTACTCCGATTAGTCGCTACCGTAACATCGGTATCGTCGCTCACGTGGATGCTGGTAAAACCACCACCACCGAGCGCGTCCTTTTTTACACTGGCAAAAGTCACAAAATGGGCGAGGTGCATGACGGCGCCGCGACCACAGACTGGATGGTTCAGGAGCAGGAGCGTGGTATTACCATTACTTCTGCTGCCATTACCGCCTTCTGGAAAGGTTCCGAGAAGCAGTACCCGCACGAGCACCGTTTCAACGTCATCGATACCCCGGGCCACGTAGACTTCACCATTGAAGTTGAACGTTCCCTGCGCGTACTCGACGGCGCTGTGGTTGTATTCTGCGGTACTTCGGGTGTTGAGCCGCAGTCGGAAACCGTATGGCGTCAAGCCAACAAATACGGCGTTCCACGTCTTGTTTACGTAAACAAGATGGACCGTGCTGGTGCCAACTTCCTGCGCGTGATCGGTCAGATCAAACAGCGTCTGGGTCACACTCCGGTGCCGATTCAGCTGGCTATCGGTTCGGAAGACAACTTCCAGGGCCAGATCGACCTGATCAACATGCAGGCTGTTTACTGGAACGACTCTGACAAGGGTATGGTTCCTGTTCGCAAGGAAATCCCTGCGGACATGCTCGAGCTGGCTACTGAGTGGCGCAGCAACATGGTTGAGGCTGCGGCCGAAGCCAGTGAAGAGCTGATGAACAAGTACCTGGAAGGCGAAGAGCTGTCGATCGAAGAGATCAAGGCCGCTCTGCGTCAGCGCACTATCGCTGGCGAAATCGTTCTGGCAGTGTGCGGTTCGTCGTTCAAGAACAAGGGCGTTCCCCTGGTTCTCGACGCCGTTATCGACTTCCTGCCTGCTCCAACCGACATTCCAGCTATCAAGGGCTCGAACCCTGATAACGAGGAAGAGGAAATGGAGCGTCACGCAAGTGACGACGAGCCGTTCGCGGCACTGGCGTTCAAAATCGCTACCGACCCATTCGTGGGTACCTTGACCTTCGTCCGTGTTTACTCGGGCGTGTTGAACTCCGGCGACGGCGTGATCAACTCGGTTAAAGGCAAGAAAGAGCGCGTGGGTCGTATGGTGCAAATGCACGCAAACGCCCGTGAAGAGATCAAGGAAGTGCGCGCTGGCGACATCGCGGCCCTGATCGGCATGAAGGACGTCACCACTGGTGAAACCCTCTGCAACGCTGACAAGCCAATCATCCTGGTTCGCATGGACTTCCCGGAGCCGGTTATTTCGGTTGCCGTAGAGCCTAAGACCAAGGATGACCAGGAAAAAATGGGTATCGCACTGGGCAAGCTGGCTCAGGAAGACCCGTCTTTCCGTGTTAAAACTGATGAAGAGACTGGTCAAACGATCATCTCCGGCATGGGCGAGCTGCACCTGGACATCCTGGTTGACCGGATGCGCCGTGAGTTCAACGTCGAAGCCAACATCGGCAAGCCTCAGGTTTCGTATCGTGAGCGCATCACGAAGAATTGTGAAATCGAAGGCAAGTTCGTTCGTCAGTCCGGTGGTCGCGGCCAGTTCGGTCACTGCTGGATCCGTTTTGCTCCTGCTGATGAAGGTCAGGAAGGTCTGCAATTCGTGAACGAAGTTGTAGGTGGTGTGGTTCCTAAGGAATACATCCCGGCTATCCAGAAGGGTATCGAAGAGCAGATGAAGAACGGCGTTGTTGCCGGCTATCCGCTGATCGGCCTGAAGGCAACCGTGTTCGATGGTTCTTACCACGACGTCGACTCCAACGAGATGGCGTTTAAAGTGGCTGCTTCCATGGCGACCAAGCAACTGGCCCAGAAGGGTGGTGGTGAGTTGCTCGAGCCGATCATGGCGGTAGAGGTTGTTACGCCTGAAGACTATATGGGTGATGTAATGGGCGACCTTAACCGTCGTCGCGGCATGATCCAGGGTATGGAAGACACAGTGTCCGGCAAGGTTATCCGTGCCGAGGTTCCACTGGGTGAGATGTTCGGTTATGCGACCGACGTTCGTTCCATGTCTCAGGGTCGCGCAAGCTACTCTATGGAATTCAAAAAATACGATACGGCTCCGTCGCACATCGTCGAATCCGTAACCAAAAAACAAGGCTGATTCAGCCCCTTTAGGCTAGGAGTTAATTGTCGTGGCTAAAGAAAAATTTGATCGTTCCCTACCGCACGTCAACGTTGGCACCATCGGTCACGTTGACCACGGTAAAACCACTCTGACCGCTGCTCTGACTCGCGTCTGCTCCGAAGTTTTCGGTTCGGCCGTAGTTGAATTCGACAAGATCGACAGCGCTCCAGAAGAAAAAGCTCGCGGTATCACCATCAACACCGCTCACGTTGAGTACAACTCGACTATTCGTCACTACGCTCACGTTGACTGCCCAGGTCACGCTGACTACGTGAAGAACATGATCACCGGTGCTGCCCAGATGGATGGCGCGATCCTGGTTTGCTCGGCCGCTGATGGTCCGATGCCACAAACCCGTGAGCACATCCTGCTGTCCCGTCAGGTAGGCGTTCCGTACATCGTGGTTTTCCTGAACAAGGCTGACCTGGTAGACGACGCTGAGCTGCTGGAACTGGTTGAGATGGAAGTTCGCGACCTGCTGTCCACTTATGACTTCCCAGGCGACGACACTCCGATCATCATCGGTTCGGCTCGTATGGCGCTGGAAGGCAAAGACGACAACGAAATGGGCACCACTGCCGTTCGTAAGCTGGTTGAAACTCTGGATACCTACATCCCAGAACCAGTTCGTATGATCGACAAGCCATTCCTGATGCCAATCGAAGACGTATTCTCGATCTCGGGTCGCGGTACTGTTGTGACTGGTCGTATCGAGCGCGGTATCGTTCGCGTTCAAGATGCACTGGAAATCGTTGGTCTGCGTGACACCACCACCACCACCTGCACCGGTGTTGAGATGTTCCGCAAGCTGCTCGACGAAGGTCGTGCTGGCGAGAACTGCGGCGTTCTGCTGCGTGGTACCAAGCGTGACGACGTTGAGCGTGGTCAGGTTCTGGTTAAGCCGGGTTCGGTTAAGCCGCACACCAAGTTCACCGCAGAAGTTTACGTTCTGAGCAAGGAAGAAGGCGGTCGTCACACTCCGTTCTTCAAAGGCTACCGTCCACAGTTCTACTTCCGTACTACTGACGTGACTGGTAACTGCGAACTGCCAGAAGGCGTTGAAATGGTAATGCCAGGTGACAACATTCAGATGACTGTTACCCTGATCAAAACCATCGCGATGGAAGATGGTCTGCGTTTCGCTATCCGTGAAGGCGGTCGTACCGTCGGCGCTGGCGTCGTAGCCAAAATCATCGAGTAATTCTCTTTTATAGAGTCTGCTTGATGAATTGAAAAAGCCCCCGCTCAGCGGGGGCTTTTTTATTGGGTTGACACCTATCTGGGGCGTCTATAGAATTGCGCCTCCTTTTAACGGGCGTATTGCGCCCGGTGGGAATAGCAGCCGGAGTCTGAAATCCAATGCAAAATCAGCAAATCCGTATCAGGTTGAAGGCTTTCGACCATCGCCTGATCGACCAATCAACCCAGGAAATCGTGGAAACCGCGAAACGTACTGGTGCTCAAGTGCGTGGTCCAATTCCACTGCCTACCCGTAAAGAGCGGTTCACCGTTCTGGTTTCCCCGCACGTCAACAAAGACGCGCGTGACCAGTACGAAATCCGCACTCATAAGCGCGTTCTGGACATCGTCCAGCCAACGGATAAAACCGTTGATGCTCTTATGAAGCTTGATCTTGCGGCCGGTGTGGAAGTGCAGATCAGCCTCGGCTAAGACTCGGTCTTAGTCGTGTAACGCTCTGAAATGGGCGGCCATAGCGGGTGAAAGCCCCGTACACTCATGAGGTTTACAACATGACTATTGGTGTAGTCGGTCGTAAATGCGGTATGACCCGTATTTTCACCGAAGAAGGTGTCTCCATTCCGGTCACGGTCATTGAGATCGAGCCGAATCGCGTCACCCAGTTCAAAACTGAAGAGACCGATGGCTATCGTGCAGTGCAAGTCACTGTCGGCGAGCGTCGTGCTTCGCGTGTAACAGCAGCTCAAGCTGGTCACTTCGCTAAAGCGAACGTTGCCGCTGGTCGTACCACCATGGAATTCCGTCTTGAAGAAGGCGAGTACCAGGCTGGCGATCTGATCAACGCTGAAATCTTCGCCGCTGGTCAACTGGTTGATGTAACCGGTCAGTCCAAGGGTAAAGGCTTCCAGGGTACGATCAAGCGTTGGAATTTCCGCGGGCAAGATAACACCCACGGTAACTCCGTATCCCACCGCGTCCCAGGCTCTATCGGCCAGTGCCAGACTCCTGGTCGTGTATTCAAGGGCAAAAAAATGTCCGGTCATATGGGCGCTGAGCGCGTGACCGTGCAGTCCCTGGAAGTAGTGCGCGTGGACGCTGAACGCAATCTGTTGTTGGTCAAGGGCGCTGTTCCTGGCGCTACTGGCGGCAACCTGGTTGTACGTCCAGCAGCCAAGGCTCGCGGTTAAGGGGAAGCTGACATGCAATTAAATGTAAATGACGCTCAAGCGATCGAAGTTTCCGAACTGACATTTGGCGGCGAGTTCAACGAGACGCTGGTTCACCAAGCAGTCGTGGCCTACATGGCCGGCGGCCGTCAAGGTAGCAAGCAGCAAAAGACCCGTTCCGACGTTCGTGGTGGCGGTAAGCGCCCATGGCGTCAGAAAGGTACTGGCCGTGCTCGTGCCGGTACTATCCGTAGCCCAATCTGGCGTGGCGGCGGTACCACTTTCGCAGCTCGTCCACAGGATCACTCCCAGAAGCTGAACAAGAAGATGTATCGCGCAGCAATGCGTTCCATCCTTGCTGAGCTGGTGCGTACTGATCGTCTGGTCGTGGTTCAGGATTTCGCTGTTGAAACTCCGAAAACCAAAGATCTGCTGGGCAAGCTGAACAACATGAGCCTGACCGATGTTCTCATCGTGTCGGACGCTGTTGATCAGAACCTGTACCTGGCTGCTCGTAACCTGCCACACGTAGATGTACGTGACGTGCAAGGTTCCGATCCAGTTAGTCTGATCGCATACGACAAGGTGTTGATCACTGTGTCGGCCGTGAAGAAATTCGAGGAGCTGCTGGGATGAACCAGGAACGCGTATTTAAAGTTCTGCTTGGCCCGCACGTTTCCGAGAAGGCTACGGTTCTGGCAGACAAGAAAGGCCAGTTCGTTTTCAAGGTTGCTACTGATGCAACCAAGCTGGAAATCAAGAAGGCCGTCGAAAGCCTGTTCAGCGTGAAAGTAGAGCGCGTCACTACCCTGAACGTTCTGGGTAAGAGCAAGCGCACTGCTCGCGGTCTGGGCAAGCGTAATGACTGGAAGAAGGCAGTTATCTCCCTTCAGCCAGGCCAAGATCTCGATTTCAGCAGCAGTGCTGAGTAAGGAAGGGGTGCATCATGGCAATCGTTAAATGCAAACCGACTTCCCCTGGCCGCCGTTTTGTGGTCAAGGTGGTCAACCAGGAGCTGCATAAAGGCGCTCCTCACGCACCGCTGCTCGAGAAAAAATCGAAGACTGGTGGTCGTAACAACAATGGCCGTATTACCACTCGTCACATCGGTGGTGGTCATAAGCAGCATTACCGTATGGTCGATTTCCGTCGCAACGACAAAGATGGCATCGTCGCCACTGTCGAGCGTATCGAATACGATCCAAACCGTACTGCTCACATCGCACTGCTCTGCTACGCAGACGGCGAGCGTCGCTACATCATCGCCCCTAAAGGCGTGAGTGCTGGCGACCAGCTGATCGCAGGCGCTCTGGCTCCAATCAAGCCAGGCAACGCTCTGCAACTGCGCAACATTCCAGTCGGTTCTACCGTACACGGCATCGAACTGAAGCCAGGTAAAGGCGCGCAGATCGCTCGTTCCGCTGGTGCTTCGGCTCAGCTGATCGCTCGTGAAGGCGTGTACGTTACCCTGCGTCTGCGTTCCGGTGAAATGCGTAAAGTCCTGGCTGAATGCCGTGCGACCCTGGGCGAAGTCTCGAACTCCGAGCACAGCCTGCGTTCGCTGGGTAAAGCTGGTGCCAAACGCTGGCGTGGCGTTCGCCCAACCGTTCGTGGTGTTGCCATGAACCCGGTTGACCACCCACATGGTGGTGGTGAAGGTCGTACCTCTGGTGGTCGTCATCCGGTATCGCCATGGGGCTTCCCGACTAAGGGCGCGAAGACTCGTGGTAATAAGCGTACCGACAAAATGATCGTCCGTCGTCGCAAGTAAATAGAGGGATACGACAGTGCCACGTTCTCTGAAAAAAGGTCCTTTTATTGATCTTCACCTACTGAAGAAGATCGAAGTGGCGGCGGAAAAGAACGATCGCAAACCAATTAAGACTTGGTCGCGTCGTTCGATGATCCTGCCACAAATGGTCGGTCTGACCATCGCAGTACACAACGGCCGTCAGCACGTCCCAGTTCTCGTGAACGAAGACATGGTTGGCCATAAACTGGGCGAGTTCGCCGGTACCCGCACTTATCGTGGGCACGTGGCTGACAAGAAAGCCAAGCGTTAAGGGGTAAGGAAATGGAAGTAGCCGCTAAGTTGTCGGGCGCTCGAATCTCCGCCCAGAAAGCCCGCTTGGTCGCCGACCAGATCCGCGGGAAGAAGGTGGGCGAAGCGCTCAACCTGTTGGCTTTCAGCAGTAAGAAAGCCGCCGAGATCATGAAGAAAGTGCTGGAGTCGGCCGTAGCCAACGCCGAGCATAACGAAGGCGCAGACGTTGATGACCTGAAGGTCAGCACCGTTTTCGTCAACGAAGGGCGTTCGCTGAAGCGCATCATGCCACGTGCCAAAGGCCGTGCTGATCGCATCGTCAAGCGGTCTTGCCATATCACTGTCAAGGTTGCTGACAAGTAACGGAGTCGAAGAGATGGGTCAGAAAGTACATCCCATTGGCATTCGCCTGGGAATCGTCAAGGAGCACACCTCCGTCTGGTACGCAGACGGTCGGACTTATGCGGACTACTTGTTCGCAGATCTGAAAGTGCGTGAGTATCTCCAAGACAAACTAAAAAGCGCGTCCGTAAGCCGTATCGATATCCATCGTCCGGCCCAAACTGCACGCATCACCATCCACACCGCTCGTCCAGGTATCGTTATCGGGAAGAAAGGTGAAGATGTTGAGAAGCTGCGTCAGGACCTGACCAAGCAAATGGGTGTGCCTGTGCACATCAATATCGAAGAGATCCGCAAGCCGGAGCTCGACGGTATGCTGGTTGCGCAGAGCGTAGCTCAGCAGCTGGAGCGTCGTGTAATGTTCCGTCGCGCTATGAAGCGCGCAGTACAGAACGCCATGCGCATTGGTGCCAAAGGCATCAAAATCCAAGTGAGCGGTCGTCTCGGCGGTGCTGAAATCGCACGTACTGAATGGTATCGCGAAGGTCGTGTGCCACTGCACACCCTGCGTGCCGACATCGACTATGCCAACTACGAAGCTCACACCACCTACGGTGTGATCGGTGTAAAGGTTTGGATCTTCAAAGGCGAAGTAATTGGTGGTCGCCAAGAAGAGCTGAAACCACAAGCACCAGCGCCTCGTAAAAAAGCTGCTAAGTAAGGGGTACGCCAAATGTTGCAACCAAAGCGTACGAAGTTCCGCAAGCAGATGACCGGCCACAACCGTGGTCTGGCACTGCGCGGTAGCAAAGTCAGCTTCGGCGAGTTCGCGCTGAAGTCTGTTGCTCGTGGTCGTCTCACCGCTCGTCAGATCGAGTCAGCGCGTCGTGCTCTGACCCGTCACGTAAAACGTGGTGGCAAGATCTGGATCCGTGTATTCCCGGACAAGCCGATCTCCAAGAAACCTCTCGAGGTTCGTATGGGTAAAGGTAAGGGTAACGTGGAGTACTGGGTTGCCCAGATTCAGCCAGGCAAAGTCCTGTATGAAATCGAGGGTGTTTCTGAAGAGCTGGCGCGTGAGGCTTTCGCCCTGGCTGCTGCAAAGCTGCCGCTCGCCACCTCCTTTGTTAAACGGACGGTGATGTGATGAAAGCGAATGAACTTCGTGAAAAATCCGCACAGCAGCTGAACGAGCAACTGCTCGGCTTGCTGCGCGACCAGTTCAATCTGCGTATGCAGAAAGCAACTGGCCAGTTGGGGCAGTCTCATCTGCTCTCGCAAGTTAAGCGTGACATCGCTCGCGTGAAGACTGTGCTCAACCAGCAGGCAGGTAAGTGATCATGGCTGAAGCCGAAAAAACTGTCCGTACGCTGACTGGCCGTGTTGTCAGCGACAAGATGGACAAAACCATCACCGTTCTGATCGAGCGTCGCGTTAAGCACCCGATCTACGGTAAATACGTTAAGCGTTCGACTAAGCTGCACGCGCACGACGAAACCAATCAGTGCCACATCGGCGACAAAGTCACTATTCGTGAAACTCGTCCGATGGCCAAGACCAAGTCTTGGGCGCTGGTTGATGTTCTCGAACGCGCTGTGGAAGTCTAAGGGCTAGGGGTCGGAGAAATTATATGATTCAGACTCAATCCATGCTCGATGTGGCCGATAACAGCGGCGCTCGCCGCGTTATGTGCATCAAGGTGCTGGGTGGCTCCCATCGTCGTTACGCTGGTATCGGTGACATCATCAAAGTTACCGTCAAGGAAGCAATTCCTCGCGGTAAAGTGAAAAAAGGCCAAGTGATGACTGCTGTTGTAGTCCGCACTCGTCACGGCGTACGTCGTGCTGATGGCTCCATTATCCGCTTTGATGGCAACGCTGCTGTTCTTCTGAACAACAAGCAAGAGCCGATCGGCACCCGTATCTTTGGGCCAGTGACCCGTGAACTTCGTACTGAGAAGTTCATGAAGATCGTCTCGCTCGCCCCAGAAGTGCTGTAAGGAGATCCGACATGCAAAAGATTCGTCGTGACGACGAGATCATCGTGATCGCCGGCAAAGACAAAGGTAAGCGCGGTAAGGTGCTGAAGGTTCTTGCTGACAACCGTCTGGTTGTTGGTGGTCTGAACCTGGTCAAGCGTCATACCAAGCCTAACCCGATGTCGGGCGTACAGGGCGGTATCGTCGAGAAAGAAGCGCCACTGCACGCTTCCAACGTCGCCATCTTCAACGGCGAAACCAACAAGGCTGACCGCGTTGGTTTCAAAGTAGAAGACGGTAAGAAAATTCGTGTCTTCAAGTCGACCCAAAAAGCGGTTGATGCTTGAACACTGCTAGGTAGAAGACCATGGCACGACTAAAAGAGATTTACCGGAAGGAAATCGCTCCGAAACTTAAGGAAGAACTTAAGCTTTCGAACGTGATGGAAGTTCCGCGCGTTACCAAAATCACCCTGAACATGGGTCTGGGCGAAGCGATCGGCGACAAAAAAGTCATCGAGCACGCTGTTGCTGACCTGGAAAAGATCACCGGCCAAAAAGTCGTTGTGACCTACGCTCGTAAATCCATCGCTGGCTTTAAAGTCCGTGAAGGATGGCCGATCGGCGTCAAAGTGACTCTGCGCCGTGAGCGTATGTACGAGTTCCTGGATCGTCTGCTGTCGATCTCCCTGCCTCGGGTTCGCGACTTCCGCGGCCTGAATGCCAAGTCCTTCGATGGTCGTGGCAACTACAGCATGGGCGTGAAAGAGCAGATCATTTTCCCGGAAATCGACTACGACAAGATCGATGCTCTCCGCGGTCTGGACATTACCCTGACCACCACTGCCAAGAACGATGATGAAGGCCGCGCTCTGCTGCGTGCTTTCAAATTCCCGTTCCGCAACTGATTGGAGTAGGAAAATGGCCAAGAAGAGCATGAAAAACCGTGAGCTGAAGCGTCAGCTCACTGTTGCCAAGTACGCCACCAAGCGTGCAGCGCTGAAAGCTATCATCGTTGATCTGAACGCAAGTCCAGAAGCGCGTTGGGAAGCTACCGTAGCTCTGCAGAAGCAACCACGTGACGCAAGCGCTTCGCGCATGCGTAACCGTTGCCGCCTGACTGGTCGTCCGCACGGCGTTTACCGCAAGTTCGGCCTGGGCCGTAACAAACTGCGTGAAGCGGCAATGCGTGGTGACGTTCCAGGTCTGGTTAAAGCCAGCTGGTAATCGCTGTCAAAGCCTTGATGGTCGGGTTCGCAAGAACCTGACCATCGGTGGCCTTGAATCTGAATCAAGCCCCTTTTGGGGCTTGATTCATTTCTGGGGTGTGTCTAGAATGACCGGCTCGCCTGAGCCCGTGTTTTTCATGCCCGGAGTTTCTCGGCGACATGTAGTAGCCGCAAGGCTAATTTTTCTGTATTAGGAGCGTCTAGCCCATGAGTATGCAGGACCCGTTAGCGGACATGCTAACTCGAATCCGTAATGCCCAGATGGCTGAAAAGTCTGTCGTAAGCATGCCGTCTTCCACGTTGAAGGTGGCTGTAGCAAAAGTCCTGAAGGACGAAGGTTACATCGCGGATTTTCAGATCACCACCGACGCTAAGCCGTCGCTGTCCATCTCGCTGAAATACTTCGAAGGCCGTCCGGTCATCGAGGAAGTGAAGCGCGTTAGTCGTCCAGGCCTGCGTCAGTACAAGTCCGTTGAAGATCTGCCGAAGGTTCGTGGCGGTCTTGGCGTGTCTATCGTCTCCACCAACAAAGGTGTGATGACGGATCGTGCTGCGCGCGCTGCCGGTGTCGGCGGCGAAGTTCTTTGCACTGTGTTCTAAGGGGGGATAAGCATGTCTCGCGTCGCTAAGAACCCCGTTAAGCTGCCAGCCGGTGTCGAAGTAAAATTCGCAGGCCAACAGCTTTCGGTGAAGGGTGCCAAGGGTACTCTTGAACTGAACATCCATTCGTCCGTTGAGATCGTTGAAGAAGCCGGTGAGCTGCGTTTCGCTGCTCGCAATGGCGATCAACAGACTCGCGCAATGGCCGGTACCACGCGTGCGTTGGTAAACAACATGGTCCAAGGCGTAAGCCAAGGCTTCGAGCGCAAGCTCCAGCTGGTCGGTGTTGGTTACAAAGCGCAAGCAAAAGGTCAGGTGCTGAACCTGGCTCTTGGCTTCTCGCACCCAGTGGATTACGAACTGCCGCAAGGCATCACCGCTGAGACTCCTAGCCAGACCGATATCCTGATCAAGGGCATCGATAAACAGCTGGTAGGTCAAGTGGCCGCTGAGATCCGCGACTTCCGTCCACCAGAGCCGTACAAAGGCAAAGGTGTGCGCTACGCGGACGAAGTCGTCCGTCGTAAAGAAGCCAAGAAGAAGTAGGGCATAGCAAATGACCGACAAAAAAGTTACTCGACTGCGTCGCGCTCGCAAAGCACGCCTGAAAATGCACGAACTCGAAGTCGTGCGTCTCTGCGTGTTCCGCTCGTCGCAGCACATCTACGCCCAGGTCATCTCGGCCGACGGCAACAAAGTCCTGGCAAGCGCCTCGACTTTGGATAAAGAACTGCGTGATGGCGCCACTGGCAACATCGACGCGGCCACAAAGGTTGGCCAGCTGGTCGCTACGCGTGCTAAGGCCGCTGGCGTCTCGCAAGTGGCTTTCGACCGCTCTGGCTTCAAGTACCATGGCCGCGTTAAAGCGCTGGCTGATGCTGCTCGTGAAGCTGGGCTGGAGTTCTAAGTTATGTCAAATAACGACCAAAAGCGCGACGAAGGCTACATTGAGAAGCTGGTTCAAGTTAACCGCGTAGCCAAAACCGTTAAAGGCGGCCGTATCTTCACTTTCACCGCGTTGACCGTGGTTGGTGATGGTAAAGGGCGTGTTGGCTTCGGCCGTGGCAAGTCGCGTGAAGTGCCTGCTGCGATCCAGAAGGCAATGGAAGCTGCTCGCCGCAACATGATTCAAGTTGACCTGAACGGCACTACCCTGCAGTACGCAATGAAGTCCGCTCACGGCGCTTCGAAGGTGTACATGCAGCCTGCTTCTGAAGGTACCGGTATCATCGCTGGCGGCGCTATGCGTGCTGTCCTCGAAGTTGCTGGCGTTCAGAACGTTCTGGCCAAGTGCTACGGCTCGACTAACCCGGTAAACGTGGTTCACGCCACTTTCAAAGGTCTGAAAGCCATGCAATCTCCTGAGTCCATCGCTGCCAAGCGTGGTCTGACTGTCAAGGAGATCTTCTGATCATGGCTACCGTTAAAGTTACGCTGATCAAAAGCATGACCGGCCGCATCCCTAACCACAAACTGTGCGTTAAGGGTCTGGGTCTGCGTCGCATCGGTCACACTGTAGAAGTCCAGGATACTCCCGAGAATCGCGGGATGATCAACAAGGCTTACTACATGCTGCGTGTCGAGGGTTAATCGATGAAACTCAATGATCTGAGTCCAGCGCCGGGTTCCCGTCGCGAAAAGCATCGTCCGGGCCGTGGTATCGGTAGCGGTTTGGGTAAGACTGGTGGCCGTGGCCACAAAGGTCAAACCTCCCGCTCCGGTGGCACTATTGCTCCAGGCTTTGAAGGCGGTCAACAGCCGCTGCATCGTCGCCTGCCGAAGTTCGGTTTCGTTTCCCTGAAAGCCATGGACCGCGCAGAAGTGCGTCTGTCCGAGCTGGCCAAAGTGGAAGGCGACATCGTCACCGTGCAGTCCCTGAAAGATGCCAACGTGATCAACGTCAACGTACAGCGTGTGAAAATCATGCTGTCCGGTGAAGTGACTCGCGCTGTCACTATCGGCAAGGGAATCGGCGCCACCAAAGGTGCGCGTGCGGCTATCGAAGCAGCTGGCGGCAAGTTCGAGGAATAAATGGCTAAGCAAGGTGCTCTCTCTGCGCTCGGCAAAGGCGGTATGTCTGAACTCTGGGCTCGTCTGCGTTTTCTGTTCCTGGCGATTATCGTCTACCGAATAGGCGCACACATCCCGGTTCCAGGTATCAACCCGGACCGACTCGCAGACCTGTTTCGACAGAATGAGGGGACCATTCTTAGCTTGTTCAACATGTTCTCCGGCGGCGCGCTGGAACGGATGAGCATCTTTGCACTGGGGATCATGCCGTACATTTCGGCATCGATCATCATGCAATTGATGACCGCCGTCAGCCCGCAGCTGGAGCAGTTGAAGAAGGAAGGTGAAGCTGGCCGTCGCAAGATCAGCCAGTACACCCGCTACGGCACCGTCGTCCTCGCTCTCGTTCAGGCTATTGGCATGTCCATTGGTCTGGCGGGGCAGGGCGTTGCGTTCACTGGTGACTTTGGCTTCCATTTCGTCGCGGTATCCACTTTTGTGGCTGGTGCGATGTTCATGATGTGGCTGGGTGAGCAGATTACTGAGCGTGGTGTAGGCAACGGTATCTCGATGTTGATTTTTTCGGGTATCGTCGCCGGTCTTCCGAGAGCAATCGGGCAGTCTTTCGAGTCTGCGCGTCAGGGTGATATCAATATCTTCGCCTTGGTTGCCATCGGTTTGCTGGCAGTAGCGATTATCGGTTTCGTGGTGTTCATTGAGCGTGGCCAGCGTCGTATCGCTGTTCACTACGCCAAGCGTCAGCAGGGCCGCAAGGTTTTTGCTGCGCAGACAAGCCACTTGCCGCTGAAGGTGAACATGGCCGGTGTTATTCCGGCTATTTTCGCGAGCAGCATTTTGCTGTTCCCGGCTTCGTTGGGTGCCTGGTTTGGTCAGTCTGAAGGTATGGGCTGGTTGCAGGACATCTCGCAGTCGATCGCTCCTGGTCAGCCGTTGAATATTCTGCTGTTTAGTGCAGGGATTATTTTCTTCTGCTTCTTCTATACGGCGTTGATGTTCAATCCGAAAGACGTAGCGGAAAACCTGAAGAAGTCCGGTGCCTTTATTCCGGGCATCCGTCCAGGTGAGCAGTCTGCACGCTATATTGATGGCGTTCTGACTCGCTTGACCATGTTCGGTGCTCTTTACATGACGGCCGTGTGCCTGTTGCCCCAATTCCTGGTGGTTGCAGCAAACGTTCCGTTCTACCTTGGCGGGACCTCGTTGCTGATCGTGGTCGTGGTTGTGATGGACTTCATGTCCCAAGTACAATCGCACCTCGTTTCGCACCAGTACGAATCCCTGATGAAGAAAGCCAACCTGAAGGGTTACGGCAGCGGCATGTTGCGCTGAGTACCCATAAGGTTCGAGGAGTTGGTGATGAAAGTTCGTGCATCGGTGAAAAAGCTGTGCCGTAACTGCAAGATTATTCGCCGCGAAGGTGTTGTTCGAGTAATTTGCAGCGCGGAACCGCGTCACAAACAGCGCCAAGGCTGAGTGTGATTGTGCTTCAAGCCCGGCAGCTAGTGCGCTGCCGGGTTGATTATTTGTTATTACAGCGATATTATCTCGCGCCCTATTTCTTGGCTTCCGGGGCGTAGGTAGCTGTCAATTGGAGTCCCACTGAATGGCCCGTATTGCAGGCGTTAACATTCCAGATAACAAGCATACTGTTATCTCGCTGACCTACATCTATGGTGTCGGTCGCACTACTGCGCAGAAAATCTGTGCAGACACTGGGGTAAACCCAGCAGCAAAGATCAAAGATCTGAGCGACGAGCAAATTGAACAGCTGCGTGGCGAAGTGGCGAAGTTCACCACTGAAGGTGACCTGCGTCGCGAAATCAACATGAAAATCAAGCGCTTGATGGACCTCGGTTGCTATCGCGGTCTGCGTCATCGTCGCGGTCTTCCAGTACGCGGTCAGCGTACCAAGACCAACGCGCGTACCCGTAAAGGTCCGCGTAAGCCGATCCGCAAGTAATCGCCCCAGCGAATCGACAGGAATTTAATCATGGCAAAACCTGCTGCTCGTCCTCGTAAAAAAGTTAAAAAGACAGTGGTTGATGGCATCGCCCACATCCATGCTTCTTTTAACAACACCATCGTGACCATTACCGACCGTCAAGGTAACGCTCTTTCCTGGGCTACCTCCGGTGGTTCGGGTTTCCGCGGTTCCCGCAAGTCCACCCCGTTCGCTGCTCAAGTAGCTGCTGAGCGTGCTGGTCAAGCTGCGCTGGAATACGGCCTGAAAAACCTCGACGTTAACGTCAAGGGTCCAGGTCCAGGTCGTGAATCCGCAGTCCGCGCTTTGAACGGCTGTGGCTACAAGATCGCCAGCATCACCGACGTGACGCCAATCCCGCACAACGGGTGCCGTCCGCCGAAGAAGCGCCGCGTGTAATCCAGGAGATTGTAAAGAATGGCTCGTTACATTGGTCCAAAATGCAAACTCGCTCGTCGCGAAGGCACCGATCTCTTCCTGAAGAGCGGCGTGCGCGCGATCGAATCGAAGTGCAACATTGAAGCAGCACCTGGTATCCACGGCCAACGCCGCGGTCGCCAGTCCGACTACGGCACCCAACTGCGTGAAAAGCAGAAGGTCCGTCGTATCTACGGCGTTCTCGAGCGTCAGTTCAGCGGCTACTACAAAGAAGCTGCTGGCAAGAAAGGTGCAACCGGTGAAAACCTGCTGCAACTGCTCGAATGCCGTCTGGACAACGTTGTATACCGTATGGGCTTTGGTTCGACTCGTGCCGAATCCCGTCAGCTGGTATCGCACAAGTCGATCAGCGTTAACGGTCAGACCGTAAACGTTCCGTCGTATCAGGTTCGTGCTGGTGACGTGGTCGCAGTTCGCGAGAAAGCAAAAAACCAACTTCGCATTGTCCAAGCTCTCGATCTGTGTGCCCAACGTGGCCGCGTAGAATGGGTAGAAGTAGACACTGAGAAGAAGTCGGGCGTTTTCAAGAACGTTCCTGCTCGCAGTGATCTGTCCGCCGACATCAACGAAAGCCTGATTGTCGAGCTCTACTCCAAGTAAGGGCTAGAAAATAGGTGCATCCATGCAGATTTCGGTAAATGAGTTCCTGACACCCCGCCACATTGATGTGCAGGTTGTCAGTCCAACCCGCGCCAAGATCACTCTCGAGCCTCTCGAGCGTGGTTTTGGCCACACCCTGGGCAACGCGCTGCGCCGCATCCTGTTGTCCTCAATGCCCGGCTGCGCAGTAGTCGAGGCCGAGATTGACGGTGTGCTCCACGAGTACAGCGCCATCGAAGGTGTACAGGAAGACGTAATTGAAATCCTGTTGAACCTTAAAGGTCTGGCCATCAAGCTGCACGGTCGTGACGAAGTTACGCTGACCTTGTCGAAGAAGGGTTCGGGGGTGGTTACCGCTGCCGATATTCAGCTGGATCATGATGTCGAGATCGTTAACCCCGATCACGTAATCGCTAACCTGGCGTCTAACGGCGCCCTGAACATGAAGCTCACCGTAGCTCGTGGTCGTGGTTATGAACCAGCCGACTCGCGTCAGAGCGATGAAGACGAAAGCCGCAGCATTGGTCGCTTGCAGCTCGACTCTTCGTTCAGCCCGGTTCGCCGTATCGCATACGTGGTGGAAAACGCCCGTGTCGAGCAGCGTACCAACCTGGACAAGCTGGTTATTGATCTGGAAACCAACGGTACTCTGGATCCTGAAGAGGCTATCCGCCGCGCTGCAACCATCCTGCAACAGCAGTTGGCTGCGTTCGTCGACCTCAAAGGTGACAGTGAGCCAGTGGTTGTCGAGCAGGAAGACGAGATCGATCCGATCCTGCTTCGCCCGGTTGACGATCTGGAACTGACTGTACGTTCGGCTAACTGCCTTAAGGCGGAAAACATCTACTACATCGGCGACCTGATTCAGCGTACCGAAGTAGAGCTGTTGAAGACTCCGAACCTGGGCAAGAAATCCTTGACTGAAATCAAGGACGTTCTGGCCTCCCGCGGTCTGTCCCTCGGCATGCGCCTCGACAACTGGCCGCCTGCAAGTCTTAAGAAGGACGACAAGGCGACTGCCTGATCGTCGTAATCACCGAACGTAGTGTTTGGTAAGGAATGAACCATGCGTCATCGTAAAAGTGGGCGTCACCTGAGCCGCACCAGCTCGCACCGCAAGGCCATGTTCCAGAACATGGCGGTGTCGTTGTTCGAGCACGAGCTGATCAAGACTACTCTGCCAAAAGCCAAAGAACTGCGCCGCGTTGCCGAGCCGCTGATCACTCTGGCCAAGACAGACAGCCTGGCTAACCGCCGTCTGGCTTTCGACCGTACTCGTTCGAAAGCTATCGTTGGTAAGCTCTTCAACGACCTGGGCAAGCGTTACGCTACCCGTGAGGGTGGCTACCTGCGCATCCTCAAGTGCGGCTTCCGCGCTGGCGACAACGCGCCTATGGCGTACGTCGAGTTGGTTGATCGTGCTACTGCTGGCGAAGCTGTATCCGCCGAGTAAGACGTCAGTCTGAAACGAAAAACCGGGCCTAGTGCCCGGTTTTTTGTGCCCGCAAGAAATGCGCTGTTCGTACAAGCTTCTGACATTGTTGTGTTGCCACTATGTGCAGGGAAACATAATTAGTAATTATCTATCGATGACTGCAAGTTAATGAATTTGTAGGTGTCTCATCGATGATCAATACTTCCCAGCAAGCCGATTAGCCGGCAGTTTCAAGACTGACAGAGGAAGAAGACCGTATGAGCCAGATCAAAACGCTTACGACCGCCAGTGGCGCACCTGTCGCCGATAACCAGAATTCTCGCTCCGCCGGCCCCCGTGGCCCGCTGCTGCTCGACGATTTTCATCTGATCGAGAAGCTTGCCCATTTCAACCGTGAAAACATTCCTGAGCGCCGCGTGCACGCCAAGGGCTCGGGTGCTTACGGTACGTTCACCGTGACCCGTGATATCACCGAATACACCAGCGCCAAACTGTTTGAGGCCGTGGGCAAGCAAACGCCAACGTTCTTGCGCTTCTCCACTGTAGGCGGCGAACGTGGCTCGGCTGACACTGAACGTGATCCACGTGGGTTCGCCCTCAAGTTCTACACCGAAGAGGGCAACTGGGACATCGTTGGCAACAACACCCCTGTTTTCTTCATTCGTGATCCACTGAAGTTTCCCGACTTTATCCACACGCAGAAACGTCTGCCGCAGAGCAACCTGAAAAGCGCCCAGATGATGTGGGACTTCTGGTCGCATTCGCCGGAAGCACTGCATCAAGTGACCATTCTGTTCTCGGATCGTGGCATTCCCGACGGCTATCGCCATATGCACGGCTTCGGCAGCCACACCTACAGCCTGATCAATGCCAAAGGTGAGCGTCACTGGGTGAAGTGGCACTACAAAACCAAGCAGGGCATCAAGAACCTGGCACCAGCCGATGCTGCGCGCCTGGCGGGTACCGATCCGGATTACGCTCAGCGTGATCTGTTCGAAGCCATCGAGCGTGGCGATTTCCCGAAATGGCGCGTATGCATTCAGATCATGACCGAGGCTCAGGCTGCAGCGCACTACGAGAACCCGTTCGACGTGACCAAGACCTGGTCGCAAAAGGAGTTTCCGCTGATCGAGGTCGGCGAACTGGAGCTGAACCGCAACCCGCTGAACTACTTTGCCGAGGTCGAGCAAGCCGCATTCGGTCCGAGCAACATGGTTCCAGGTGTCGGTCTGTCGCCGGATCGCATGCTGCAAGGCCGCGTGTTCGCCTACGCCGATGCACACCGCTATCGCGTGGGCACAAACCACCAACAATTACCGGTGAATGCGCCGCGCAGCCCGGTGAATACGTACCAGCGCGACGGCTCGATGGCCTTCGGCAGCAATGGTGGTGCAGCACCTAACTACGAACCGAACAGCTACATTGAATCACCGAAGCAAGCTCCGCACTACGCCGAGCCTGCACTGGCATTGAGCGGTGCTGCTGACCGTTACGATCATCGCGAAGACACCGATTACTACAGCCACGCCGGTGCGCTGTTCCGTCTGATGAGTGACGAGCAGAAAGCCTTGCTGGTCAGCAATATCGCCGGCGCCATGAGCGGGGTTTCACCTGATGTGGTTGATCGTCAGTTGCAGCATTTCTATAAGGCCGATCCGGCGTATGGAGAAGCAATCGCAAAGCTGCTCGACGTACAGCTTAACGAAGTCTAAACGAGAAGCAGAACCGCCCTCATTGGGGCGGTTTTTGCGTTATTTAGGCTGGTTTTCTCAGAATATCTTCGCTTTTATTGCGCGAAACGGGGTGACCTTCCGGTCAGCTTGGTTCAAACTACAGACTTTCAAGCAGGGAGATGTAGGGCGATGCAAGGCCACCCAGACGTAATCGATTACCTCAACACGTTGCTGACCGGCGAACTGGCCGCGCGTGACCAATATTTTGTTCACTCGCGGATGTATGAGGACTGGGGTTTCACCAAGCTCTACGAACGAATCAACCACGAGATGGAAGAAGAGGCCGGTCACGCCGACGCACTGATGCGCCGGATCCTGATGCTCGAAGGCACACCGCGCATGCGCCCGGACGATCTCGACGTCGGCACCACCGTCCCGGAGATGCTCGAAGCAGATCTGCGTCTCGAGTACAAAGTCCGCGCCGCTCTGTGCAAAGGCATTGAGTTGTGCGAGCAGCACAAGGATTATGTCAGTCGCGAAATCCTGCGTGTTCAGCTCAACGACACTGAAGAAGATCACACCTACTGGCTGGAAAAGCAGTTGGGCCTGATCAAACTCATCGGTCTCGAGAATTACCTGCAATCTCACACCTGATTGCACAGATACAAAAAAGCCCCTGTCACGGTTGAAGTGACAGGGGCTTTTTCATGCCCGGAGATCAAGCCCGATCGCGAATCAGCAATGGCTTGAGGTAATGACCGGTGTGAGATTGCTTCATCTCGGCCACTTCCTCCGGCGTACCGGTGGCGATGATCTGACCACCCTTGGAGCCGCCCTCCGGCCCCAGGTCCACCAGCCAGTCGGCGGTCTTGATCACGTCAAGGTTGTGCTCGATCACCACTACGGTATTGCCGTGGTCGCGCAAGCGATGCAGCACGTCGAGCAATTGCTGGATATCCGCAAAGTGCAGGCCGGTGGTCGGCTCATCGAGGATATACAGAGTTTTGCCGGTGTCGCGCTTGGACAGCTCGCGTGACAGCTTGACCCGTTGCGCCTCACCACCGGACAGCGTGGTTGCCGACTGCCCGAGCTTGATGTACGACAGGCCCACATCCATCAACGTCTGTAGCTTGCGTGCAAGCGCCGGTACCGCGTCGAAGAACTCCCGCGCCTCCTCGATGGTCATCTCGAGGGTTTCGTGGATGCTCTTGCCCTTGTATTTGATCTCGAGGGTTTCGCGGTTGTAGCGCTTGCTCTTGCACACATCGCACGGCACGTAAATGTCCGGCAGGAAGTGCATTTCCACTTTGATAAGGCCGTCGCCCTGGCACGCCTCGCAGCGACCGCCCTTGACGTTGAACGAGAAACGCCCCGGGCCGTAACCTCGGGAGCGTGACTCGGGCACGCCGGCGAACAGTTCGCGGATCGGCGTGAACAGCCCGGTGTAGGTGGCCGGATTGGAGCGCGGCGTACGGCCGATCGGGCTTTGGTCGATATCGACGACTTTGTCGAGATGTTCCAGGCCTTTGATGCTGTCGTGCGCGGCCGCTTCCAGCGTGGTCGCACCATTGAGTGCAGTAGCGCTCAACGGGAACAGCGTGTTGTTGATCAAAGTCGATTTGCCCGAGCCGGAAACGCCGGTCACGCAGGTCAGCAGACCGATCGGGATTTCCAGATCGACGTTGCGCAGGTTGTTGCCGCGCGCGCCCTTGAGCGACAGCGTCAGCTTCTTGTTACGCGGCGTGCGTTTGGCCGGCACTTCGATCTTCACCCGCCCCGACAGGTATTTACCGGTCAGGGAATCCGGGTGCGCCATGACTTCGGCCGGCGTGCCTTCAGCCACGATCTGCCCGCCGTGCACCCCGGCGCCCGGCCCGATATCCACCACGTAGTCGGCCAGACGAATCGCGTCTTCGTCGTGCTCGACCACGATCACCGTGTTGCCGATGTCGCGCAGGTGCTTGAGGGTGCCGAGCAACCGGTCGTTATCGCGCTGATGCAGACCAATGGACGGCTCGTCGAGGATGTACAGCACCCCGACTAGACCTGCGCCGATCTGGCTGGCCAGACGAATGCGCTGCGCCTCGCCGCCGGACAGGGTGTCGGCGCTGCGATCCAGCGACAGATAGTCGAGGCCGACATTGACCAGAAATTGCAGGCGCTCGCGGATCTCCTTGAGGATCTTGTCGGCGATCTCGCCACGCCGACCTGTCATCTTCAACTCGCCGAAGTATTCGCAGGCATCGCCAATCGGCAGGTTGGTCACTGCCGGCAGGGTTTTCTCGCCAACCCACACGTGCCGCGCTTCACGGCGCAGACGAGTGCCGCGGCAATCCGGGCAAGCCTGGGTGCTGAGAAACTTGGCCAGCTCTTCGCGCACGCTGGCCGATTCGGTTTCGCGGTAGCGACGCTCAAGGTTCGGCACGATACCTTCGAACGGGTGCGAACGTTTGACGATGTCGCCGCGGTCATTGAGGTACTTGAAGTCGACATTCTGCGAGCCGCTGCCGTGCAGGATCTGTTTCTGCTGTTCGGCGGTCAGCTCGTTGAACGGCTTCTCAAGACTGAACTTGTAGTGCGAGGCCAGTGAGCCGAGCATCTGGAAATAATAGACGTTACGCCTGTCCCAGCCGCGAATCGCGCCCTCGGCAAGAGTCAGTTCACCATTGACCAGGCGCTTGATGTCGAAGAACTGCTTCACGCCCAAGCCATCGCAGGTCGGGCAGGCGCCGGCCGGGTTGTTGAAGGAGAATAGTTTCGGCTCAAGCTCGCTGATGGCATGGCCGCAGATCGGGCAGGCAAAGCGCGCGGAGAAGATCATCTCTTCACCTGGCTCATCGTCCATCGGCGCGACCAAGGCAATGCCGTCCGCCAGCTTCAGTGCGGTTTCGAACGATTCGGCCAGACGCTGCTGCAGGTCGGCGCGGACCTTGAAACGGTCGACGATCACATCGATCGAGTGCTTCTTCTGTTTATCCAGTTTCGGCAGTTCATCGAGTTCGCAAATGCGGCCGTTGACCCGGGCGCGGACGAAGCCTTGGGCACGCAGCTCTTCAAAAACCGAAAGGTGTTCACCTTTGCGTTCGCGAATAACCGGCGCCAGCAACATCAGCTTGCTGCCTTCCGGTTGTGCCAGCACCAGATCGACCATCTGGCTGACGGTCTGCGCTTCCAGCGGAATGTCGTGATCCGGGCAACGCGGCGTACCGACACGTGCATACAGCAGACGCAGGTAGTCGTAGATTTCGGTGATGGTGCCGACCGTGGAACGCGGGTTGTGCGAGGTCGACTTCTGTTCGATGGAGATCGCCGGCGACAAACCTTCAATGGTGTCGACGTCGGGTTTTTCCATCATCGACAGGAACTGTCGGGCGTAGGCCGACAGGGATTCGACATAGCGGCGCTGACCTTCGGCGTACAGCGTGTCGAAGGCCAGGGACGACTTGCCGGATCCGGACAGGCCGGTGATGACGATCAGTTTGTCCCGTGGCAGGGTCAGGTCGATGTTCTTCAGGTTGTGGGTACGGGCCCCACGTATCAGGATCTTGTCCAAAGTGGCCTCGCTCGGCGGGCGTCGAAAACGTAGGAGTATACGGGCAAATACTGGATGGATGCACACTATCAAACGAAGGGTTTTTTACCTTGCATGAAGAGAGTTTCATCTATACGCGTCATAGCGTCGCGATATACCCCGTCTTTCGATGGGACTGGTAGAATCGCCGCCGGTTCACACGAGGTTTTTCCATGCACGATCCCCACAGCGAACGCATGAGTGGCAGCGAGACCCGCGCAGCGAGCGGTCTGGCCCTGGTGTTCGCCTTCCGTATGCTTGGCATGTTCATGGTGTTGCCGGTACTGGCGACCTACGGCATGGACCTGGCGGGAGCGACCCCGGCCCTGATCGGGCTGGCGATTGGCGCTTACGGCCTGACCCAGGCGATTTTCCAGATTCCGTTCGGGATCATTTCCGACCGTATCGGCCGGCGGCCGGTGATTTTCCTCGGGCTGGTGGTCTTCGCCCTTGGCAGTGTGCTGGCGGCTCAGGCCGATTCGATCTGGGGCGTGATCGCCGGACGCATCCTGCAAGGCGCCGGGGCAATTTCCGCTGCGGTGATGGCGTTGCTTTCCGACCTGACTCGCGAACAACACCGCACCAAAGCCATGGCCATGATCGGCATGACCATCGGTCTGTCGTTCGCCGTGGCCATGGTGGTCGGGCCGTTGCTGACCCGCGCGTTCGGCCTGTCCGGACTGTTCCTCGCGACGGGCGGCATGGCCCTGTTCGGGATCGTCATCGTAATGTTCATGGTGCCGAAATCCACCGGGCCATTGAGCCATCGAGAGTCTGGTGTGGCGCGTCAGGCCTTGATGCCGACGCTCAAACATCCCGATCTACTGCGCCTGGACCTGGGCATTTTCGTGCTGCACGCGATGCTGATGTCGAGCTTCGTCGCACTGCCGCTGGCGCTGGTGGAAAAGGCCGGTTTGCCCAAGGAGCAGCACTGGTGGGTTTACCTGACCGCACTGCTGATTTCTTTCTTCGCCATGATCCCGTTCATCATCTACGGCGAGAAGAAACGCAAAATGAAACGAATTTTGCTCGGTGCCGTCCTGACGCTGATGCTCACTGAGCTATTCTTCTGGCAGTTCGGTGACAGCTTGCGGGCTCTGGTGATCGGCACGGTGGTGTTCTTCACCGCGTTCAATCTGCTGGAAGCTTCGTTGCCGTCGCTGATCAGCAAGGTTTCACCGGCAGGCGGGAAGGGCACGGCCATGGGCGTGTATTCCACCAGTCAGTTCCTCGGTTCGGCACTCGGCGGGATACTCGGCGGCTGGCTGTTTCAGCATGGCGGTCTGTCGGTTGTGTTCCTTGGATGTGCGGGTCTGGCTGCCATCTGGCTGGCCTTTGCTGTTACCATGCGCGAACCTCCCTACGTGACGAGCCTGCGCTTGCCGTTGTCGCCCGAAGCGATCCGCGAAGCGGGTCTGGTCGAGCGCCTCAAGGCCCTCGTAGGGGTAACAGATGCAGTGATAGTTGCTGATGAAGCGGCTGTTTACATCAAACTGGACAAAGAATTAGTGGATCGCGACACCCTCGAACGCCTGGTGAACAACCCGGCCGGGGCTGCTTGCGAAGCCTAGGAGAACGTTATGGCCCGTGGGGTTAACAAAGTCATATTGGTCGGCACTTGCGGCCAGGATCCCGAAGTTCGCTACCTGCCTAACGGTAACGCCGTGACCAACCTGAGTCTGGCAACCAGCGAACAGTGGACCGACAAGCAAACCGGTCAAAAGGTCGAGAAGACCGAATGGCACCGTGTTTCGATGTTCGGCAAGGTTGCGGAAATCGCCGGCGAGTACCTGCGTAAAGGTTCGCAGGTGTACATCGAAGGCAAGCTGCAGACCCGCGAGTGGGAAAAAGACGGTATCAAGCGTTACACCACAGAAATCGTGGTCGACATGCAAGGCACCATGCAACTGCTCGGCGGCCGTCCACAACAGGGCGACCAACAAGGCGGTGGCAACAACTACCAGCAGCAGGCGCCACGCCAACAGGCTCCGCGTCCGCAGCAGTCGGCTCCACAACAGCGTCCAGCCCCGGCTCCACAGCAGGCTGCACCGCAACCGGCCCCGGATTTCGACAGCTTCGATGACGACATCCCGTTCTGATTCGCTGCTGCATCCACGCTGAATAAAAAAGGCCCGTCGTTCAACACGACGGGCCTTTTTTGTGGCGCAAGGTCCGCGATTACCACTGATCTCCTGTGGGAGCGGGTGTGTGTTTCAGTCGAGGATCAGGTGCGGCAGAAACCGGCTTGAATCCTTGGTGATCAGACTGTTGTCTTCGCGCACGCCGATCCCCGCCGCCTGATCACCAATCACCCACGAGCCGATCAGCGTGTAGCTGTCGTCGAACTTCGGCAATGGCGCAAATTCCTGCAGGATGAATGGCGCATCGGTGTAGGGCCCGCCTTCTTTGACGATCAGACCTTCTGCCGTTTGCAGTTCGATATTCGCGCCTTCGCGGGAGAAGTACGGTTTGCGTACCCAGCCCTTGGGCACCGCACTGGCCGGATTCGGATCAAGGTGCGCCGCGAGCAGATTCGGATGCCCCTTGTGCAGCTCCCACAGCAAAGGCAGCGCGCCTTTGTTCGACAGGATCGACTTCCACGCCGGTTCGAAGAACTGCGTATCGCTTTCGGCGATTGCTGCACCGAATGGCTCGTGGAAAATAAATTCCCAGGCATGCAGCTTGAACAGGTGCGGGATCCAGCGATCCTCAAGGTCGACGAAGCAACCCTCGGCGGTCAGGCCGATGTCTTCGATGTCGATGTGCCGGGATTCGATGCCGACCTTTTCCGCGATCAGGCGCAAGTAGTCGGTGGTCCCCTTGTCTTCGACCGAGTCTTTCATCGACGCAAAGTAGAACGGCCGCTTGAGCTGCAACTCGGCAAACGCCTGGTGCAGCTTGGTATCGATGCTGTTGAACTGGTCGGCATGGCGCGGCAGCATCCCGCGCTCGATGCACTGCTCCAGCCAGCCCCACTGAAACGCCGCTGCCTCATAAAGGCTGGTCGGCGTGTCGTAGTTGAGTTCCAGCAGCTTTGCCGGGCCGTTGCCGCTGTAGGAAAAGTCCATGCGCCCGTACAGATGCGGATGACCTTCCAGCCAGGACGTGCGGATCATGTCGTAGTACGGCGCCGGGATGCTCAGGCGATCCAGCAGCTCTTCGCTGTGCGCCACGCGGTCGACCAGGTCCATGCACATCTCGTGCAGTTCGGTGGTCGGATCCTCCAGATCGTTTTCAATCTGCGCGAGCGTGAACTGGTAGTAGGCGCTTTCGTCCCAGTACGGCTCGTTGTCGATGGTGTGGAACAGAAAGCCGAGGCTTTCGGCCGTCTGTTTCCAGTCGGGGCGCTCGGCGCAGTGGATCTTCTTCATGGTCAGCTGCTCGAACTGCCCCAGCCGCCCCAACCGCTGCGGGCGGAAGACTGGCTGCCGAAGCCGCCGCGGGACGTCGACGAAGCGACGTTGACCGGTTTGCTTCGGGAGCTGTCGTAGCGGGTGTCGGAGCGAGTAGCCGGCGCCGATTCGATTTTGCGGTACTGCGTCGAAGTGTTGTAGGTCTGGCGCGTATCGCGGTCGCGATAAACCGTGCGGTTGGCGTTATTGCTCATCGCATTGCCGATCAACCAGCCTGTGAGCCAGCCGTTGCCGCCGCCGGACGAGTGCGAAGTACTTTGTACGTTCTGGGCGGCGGCTTCACCGGCAGACATCTGCGCATTGGCAAGCGCATTCAGGTCCTGTGGCGCCTCGCCGTTCTGCGGCACCCTGAAACCGCCGAGCTTCGGCACGAAGCGGCCATCGGAGTTTTTCTGGCACCAGTCGGCGGCAAAGTCTGCGTCGCACTTGGCCTTGTCATCGTAGGCCGGCGCAATACGTCGGTGTTCGGTCAATGCCGCGACGTAGGCGTTGGAGCAGACGTCGGCGGCCACTTCGGCGCCGACGCACTCCTCGACAGATTGGAAGCGTTGCTGCTCCTGCGCGGCAACTTCGCCGGAAATCGCCAGCGCCACCGAAGCGGCGAGGGACAGTTGAACGTACTTGCTGCGTTTCATCGAAGGCTTCCTGCCGATCAGTTGGACGGGGTCATGCACGCGGCGTTAAGCATGCCGACGCTGATGGCTACTGCGGCCACATAGATACCCGAAGCGATTTCACCGTTGGCGATACGCTGCGACGTGCCCTTGAGCACCAGCCCCGTGGCGAGAAAGGCCAGCAGCTGCACCACCGCAGCAATTACCGCCCACAGCACGAAATCGAGAACGTTGACCGAAAACGCGATCACGTTGCTGGCCGGAATTGCGAAGCCGATGATCGCGCCCGCCAGAGCGATGGCGGCAGCGATGTTGCCGGAGCGAATCAGCTCGAACTCCTTGTGTGGCGTGATGCGGGTGTAGACGAACTGAAACAGCATGAACAGCAGCACGGCGCCGATCAGGTAGACGACGAAACCGACCAGTGCGGTCTTGTTCAGGGAAACGGCCAGCACTTCCAGCATGGAAAACTTCCTTATTTAAATGGTGCTCAAATCAGTCGTGTACAGCGAAATGCCCAGCGAGGTACTCAGGCTGACGGTGCCTTCCTCGTCCTGTTCGACGGAGAACAGCAGCAGTTCGCGGCGATCGGTCAGGCCGGTCTCGCGCGCGTAAAGCATGGAGTGGTGTTCGATGGTGTAGCTCTCGTCCGGGTTGACCACATGTTCGGTCATCGGTACGAGTTCGGTCTGGCCTTGTTCGGTGCCCCATTCGCGGCTGTACTGGACGCCGTCGTGGGTATAGATCGGCAGGCCGATCGGGCTCGCGGGGCCGGCCAGGCGCTGCAGCTCGGCGTCACTGTTGACGGTCACGTAGCTGAGGTAGTTGAACAGGGTGACCGACTCGATCTGGTCGTCACCGGTGACGTGGATCTGCAGCCAGAAGTCTTCGTTATTGAGGTAGTAGCGATGCAGCTTGTTGGATTGGCCGAGGTCGATCCAGCCGGCGCTCCAGATTGCCTCTGCCGCTGGAACCTGCACCGAGGTGCTGCCATCGAGCAGCAAGGCCAGAGTCGAATCGAATCGCACGCCTTTGCCTTGTGCCATCCCGAGTGGGCCACTGGCTACCGGAGCGGGCGCAACGGGCTGCCAGTTGCTGGTGCCCAGCAAGTCTTTGAACCATCCCATGGGTACATTCCTTGAGGCGGGTGGAGGTGTTCGTCGTAAAAAACGCCGCCAGTGTACCGGGCCGGGCGACGAACGACACGCCGTAAACCATGTGGGAGCGGTTTGCTCGCGAAGGCGGTGTGTCAGGCAGCTAAGGTACCGACTGACACACCGCTTTCGCGAGCAAGCCCGCTCCCACAGGTTTTGTGCAAACGCTTACTGCGCGGACTTCTGCTTCAGACGCTCGAGGATCGCATTGGCGCTGCCTTCGTTCGGCGTGATGCCAGCGTCGCGCAGTTTGCGTTCCAGGTCATTGCCGGTCGAAGCGTCAGCCAGTTCATCGGCGGCACTCAGCTCGGCAGCGCGTTGCTGCTGCTTGGCCTGCAGACGGTTCAGCGTGCCGACGGCGGTTTCCAGTTTGCCGTTGGCGCCGCCGCTGGCGATGGATGCGCTGACCTGCGCCTTCTGCACGCTTTCACGGGCCTTGGCCATGTCCACTTGCTGGCGCAGGCTCTTGATCCGCGACTCGGCCTTGCTGATGTCCTTGCGCATGTTTTCGGCGTAGGTGCCGAATTCGTCGCTCTGGGCTTTCTCGGCGGCCAAGTCGTTGGTCAGGGTCGAAATCGCTTCGGCCACTTCCATGGCCAGGTCTTCGCGGCCGGCGTTCAGCGCGGAAACAGCCTTGGCTTCCAGATCCTTGATCTTCGCGTCGTACTCGCTCACGCGGTCGGCGGCCAGCTTGTGCTTGGCCATGATGGTGACCAGCTCGCGGCGGGCGTTGGACAGCGCGGTGTCGGCGTCGCGGATTTCCTGGTCGAGGATGCGCAGGGCCTGTTGGTCGACGATCGCTTCGCCGACTTCATTGGCGCCGCCGCGCAGCGCGGTGAACAACTTGCTCCAGATGGACTGAGTCATTGGATATTCCCTGTTGATTACTTGAAGAAGTGTTCGAAGGCTTCGCTCGCGCGCTGCACGTTGTCGACCAGGGTTTTCACCTCGGTGACGACGTTTGTCAGGCTCGAGTCGGCGCTGAGGGCGCCAAACATGTTGTAAACGGTCTGACCATTGGGCATCGACTCGATGCCGATCGACGACAGCGGGAACATTTCCCGGCTGCGCAGCACGGCGTCGTTGAAGGCGCGCACGTCAGTGATCGAATCGATGTCCACCAGCACGGTGTCGACGATGATCTGCTGACCGGCCACAGCGATGTGAATCGGCAGACCGCCGAATTCGTTCATTTCCAGCTTGATGCTGGGTTCGGAGCTCTGGATCAGAGACAGCGTGATCTCGTGCGAAGCCACCTCGTCCAGTGCCTTGAGGGCGTTGAAGAGGCTATCGATGTTCCAGTTGTTGCCTGCGCTCATGTAATTCTCCGACATGAATGAGCCAGCCAGAATCGGTTGGCGTAGCTGTTGCTCCATCTGCTTGAGCAAGCTTCGGTTTTCCGGAAGTACCCAAGTTTCGTGTTTCACATAACCGGCGGCAGCCAGGCCCGCGCGCATCTGCTTCATGTAGAAGCTCGACGGCTTTTTCGCGGACGGTTTCGAGCGCTCTCCCTGTGGGCTCTCTGATGCAACGGTGGGGGAGCGACTTTTCATGGCAATGACTCCGTTATGAACATCTCACGCGTGAGCCACACTACAACCAATTCAAAATGCCATCAATGGCTCACGCGTGAGATTTTTTCGGCATGTCGACATCGCTGATGAGGTGGTGGTCGCAAGCGTTGTCCCGGGTGGGGAGTGTGTTTCTGATTAATCACTGATGTTTATTGTCTGGAAGGCGAGTTTGTTTCTCAATTCTCTCGCTGTGATTTTTTATTGTTTAAATATTGAAGATAATTCCTACATTGTTTTGGCATGTTTCCGTAAGAAGTAATAGCGGCCCTTCGTAAGAGCGTAGGAAGTTTGTTCTTTGTGAGTAATATTAAGAAACAAGGTCGGTTCGCAACCACTAAGAACTTATTCTAGTTTTGGGGTGTGCACACCTTCACTCCGGTGGAACACAGCTTGGACTACCGGCCCTTCAACTTTTGAGGAAATCATTATGACTTTCGAAAAAGCATCTTCCGCTGGCGATTCTCAGATCGGCTGATCTGATCAGTAAGAGCCGGGGCCTTAATGGCCCTGGTTCTTTATCAAGTTGTTTTAATAGCGATTGAGGCTCGAATATGAAGCTTTGTCTTAAACCGACGATTATTCCGTTCAAACTTGATGGTCAGGTAGTCCTGCGTTTTAACGGTCAATACGCAAAAATCCCCGACCTACACGGTGCTGTCTGGGAGTTCATCAAGGCACTTGATGGCCGTACACCCTATGAGGAGTTGATTACCCAGGTGGCAGACCGTTACCCCGGGGTGGGTCAGGACGAAATCCGTAGCGTTGCGCAAGATCTGATCAGATACCGGCTGGTCGAAAGTCCGGATGCCTTTGAAGCGACTTCTCTTTCGGATCATGACCGCATCAGATTTTCCCGCAACATCGACTTTTTCGGGTCGATAGCGGCTGTGGGCGAGAACAAGTTCACCCACCAGGAAAAACTGCGCACGGCCAGGGTCTGCGTACTGGGCTGCGGCGGTCTGGGCACCCATATCCTGTTCGACCTGGTGGCGCTGGGTGTCCACCATCTGACGATCCTCGATTTTGACACGATCGAGTTGAGCAATTTGAACCGGCAGATCCTTTACAAGGAAACCGACGTTGGCATGCCGAAGGTTGCAACGGCCAGGCGCAGGTTGCTTGAATTCAACAGTCACCTCGACATTACTGCTCACGAAACCCGCCTCCAGTCGGCGCAAGACGTCGCCGGCATCGTACGCGGCCACGATATTGTGATTTGTGTCGCTGATAAACCCGCGAACTACATGGCCGACTGGCTGAATGAGGCCTGTGTTAAACAGGGCGTACCCTTCATTTCAGGCGGGCTTGATGTACGGCGCTCGGTGTTTTATTCGGTGGTGCCTGGCTCCTCGGGCTGCGGTGCTTGCTGGCTGACGTCGGCGCGTAACAAGAGCAGCCTGGTGAACAGCGTTTCGACCATGGCCAAACAGCACGACATCACTTATGAGCATCCCGGTCCGGCTCTTGTGACTTTGGTGGCTGTCACCGCCGGGATGATGGTCAGCGAAACGGTCAAGATCATCACCGGCTGCCAACCGCCACAATTGACCAACAAGCTAAAGGAATTCACATTCGACGACCTGGACGTCAGCGTCGCCGAAGTCTGGCAACAGAATCCGGACTGCACGGTGTGTGGACATCTCGCGGACGCGCAACGGTCGGCGCAGGCGGAGACTGTCTAGATGTTCAAACTCCTGGCGTCCTATGCCATCACGTCCATCTGCTCATGGGCCATAGCGTTTCTGATCCCGCTGTATGTTTATGAGCAGACCGGCTCCCCAGTCTGGACGTCGCTGGCTTTTTTCGCCGCGATGGCGCCCTACATACTGGTCACGCCCTTCGCCGGTGTGTGGAGTGATCGCTACAGCAAACGGCGTTTTTTGATCGGTGGTGATCTGATCAACATCGTCACCGGCTGCCTTATATATGCTGCCGTGATTACGCTGTCCGGGAGCAGCTTGAGTATTACTCTGTTACTGCTGAGCTTTCTGTTGGCAAGCGTCGGTGCCACCCACCACCCGGTCTTCCAGAGTATTGCGCCTGCGCTGATCGAGGGGCCCAAACTCCATCGATTCAATGCAATCGTCAATGCCAGTGACAACATCATTCGCATCGTTGCACCAATCGGCGTTGCAGCCTTGCTGGCCTTCAGTACCAAGGAGCAGTTGCTGATTGGCAGCATTGTCGGATTTGCGCTATCCCTGCCGCTTTGCTTCTTGCTGAAAGAGCAGGGTAAGCCTGCGCCGGCCACCACGCGGGTATTCACGGAAATCAAAGCCGGACTGTTGTATGTCATCCAGCAGCGAGAACTGTGTTCGTTTGTCATGCTGTTCTTTTTCTGCAATTTCGGTTTTGCCTTGATCGGTGCCAGCCTTGTCTATGTCTACACCACGCTACTGGCCGTGCCATTGAGTGATGTCGGCTATTACTACGGGCTCATTGGTGCAGGTGCCGTCGCCGGATCAGCTATGGGTGCGTTTCTGGTGAAGAGATATCCGGCCGGCATTCTTATCCGTCGAAGCTGTTTGCTGGCCGGAGTGTTCACGCTGATGGGGGCGATGGCCAACGATCCGTGGTCACTTTCGGCACTGTGGGCGCTTTCTACCGGTTGCCAATCCGTGGTGGTCATCGCTTTTTTCACCTATCGCCAGCAAGTGGTTCCGCAAACCATTCTTGGGCGAACGGTAGGAGTTACACGGCTCATTGCCTACCTCGCGATTCCGCCGGCGAGCCTGCTGAGTGGATGGCTGTTACTGCATTTCTCAAGCAGCGCTGTGATTCTTGCGTCAGGCGGTCTGTGCATCATTTTCGCCTCTCTATGTGCTTACTTTCTGGCCAGGTTTGAGCGCCCGGTCATTTACAGCGACGCACAATGAATACGGTTTTGTAAGTTTTTCGGGGTTTCGGAATAACTGGAAAGTTGCGATCGGCTGGATGGCTGATAAAGAATTAAAAGGAATTTAAAGTTGGAAGTAGATAAAGAGTTGAATTGCGGCGATGGGGCGAAGGTCATTAACTTCATGACCGGAGGCACATTATGGGGCCAATGGCTGGACGCTGATGCGTTAGATAGATTGGTTAATCATGAACTGTTGCTGGCAATGCAAAACGGTCATGTTTCCCTGAAGGGGATGCGTTACTTTCTGATCCAGCATCATTACTACTCGCGAAACTTTACCCGCTTTCTATGCGCAATCCTCAATCGCCTCGAGTCCCTTGGCGACATCAAATTACTGTTGGAAAACATGCAAGAGGAAATGGGCATAGATGGTGACAACAAGCTCACGCATTCCGAGCTGTTTCAAAGGTCGCTGCGGATCCTGGGCACCCATCCCTTGGCTGAATTGCCTTTACCTCAGACCGTGGATTTCACCCAATGCATCATGCAGCTTTGCCGCAGTGAAAATCCTGTCGAGGGCCTCGCAGCACTCTGCCTGGGAGCCGAAGCCATTGTGCCGCTGATTTACAAACCGATTCTGCTGGCACTGGAGGGACTGAATGTCAGTGAGGAAGGCCTGGAGTTCTTTCGCCTGCATATCGAAGAGGATGAGGACCACGCGATAACCATGCTGGGAATTCTGCAACGCCTGACTCACCAGACGCCTGAAGCCAAGCGGCTTGCGATTCAAATCGGGCGTCAGGCTATGCTCAAACGTTGTGTCATGTTCGATGCCATCTGGAAGGAAGTCAGTCAGCAGTAGTCGACGTCCCGTTTCGTGCAAATTGCCGCGGATTCGCTGGCAGTCGTGCAGATTGAAACAGGCCTGATGCCACCATGCTTGTTCCAAGCGATTGAATCATTGGGCATTCCCGGCGCCAGGCGATTGGCCTGATCTCTGCACTTCTCTCATTACATTCATCAATTGGCTTGAAGGGGGACGCATGACCCCGATGTCGAGCAGGAAAGTGGTCGTCGCCCATTCGGTTCGGGCCGGGGCGCCGCAACATGAAGTGCAGACCAACAAGGCACTTGCCCGCTGGCTGGCGCAGATTCTGGGACTCAGCTTCGGCGGAAGTTTTGACCCGCAGAAGCATCGCGGTCGCGATTTATATTGGCTGCCGACCCAGACCATTGTTGGCCCGGCCAGCGCGCGTAATCTGGGGATCAGGGGGCCCGGCGATTTGTGGGGCGGGTACGTCGAACACGATTTCATTTGCACCAAAGCCATCAGTCACGGCTTGCGCAGTCATCTGGCTCACGCGCCACAAGGCTGGGCGCCGCAATTCTCCGAGCGCGTGCGCGATGTGGTGCTCGACGGCTTGACGGTGTTTGCCGTGGAAGATGCGCGACCCGCTGCCGAGCATCTGCTGTACAGCGGACCGATCCGCCTGAAGCCGATTCACGCCTGTGCCGGTCGTGGCCAGGAAGTTATCAACAGCCTCGACGCGTTCGATGAAGTACTGGCCCGTGCAGAAGCGGAAGCGTTGTTTCGGGATGGCGTGGTGCTCGAACAGGACTTGAGCAATGTGTTCACCCACAGCGTTGGCCAGTCATTCATCGGCGACAAAGTGCTTAGTTACTGCGGTGATCAATACTTGACCAAGGATGCCCATGGCGAAGACGTCTATGGTGGTTCGAATCTGTTGGTAGTGCAGGGCGGCTACGAAGATCTGCTGGCGCTGGACTTGCCGGATGACGTGCGACAGGCCATCAAGCAGGCGCAGATTTTCGACCGGGCAGCGGATGAGGCTTATCCAGATTTCTACGCCTCGCGGCGCAACTATGACATTGCCCAAGGCCTGGACAGCAATGGCAAACCCCGCAGCGGGGTGCTCGAACAATCCTGGCGCATGGGCGGTGCCAGCAGCGCTGAATTGGCCGCGTTGCAAAGCTTCGTCAATGATCCGCAGATGCCCGCGATCCGCGTGTCGACCGTAGAAACCTATAGCGATCAAAGCCTGCCGGCGGACACCATCGAAATCTATCGCGGGCCAGCGGAGAACAGCGACTTCCTTCTCAAATACGTAACGGTCAAATCTTATGACGGCTAGAAGCGAAAGCATTCAGATCGACATTGATGATGAACAGATGAGCGGGACGTTTCTCAGTCCAAAATCGAAAGTCCCCGGCGTGTTGTTTGTGCACGGCTGGGGCGGTAGCCAGGAGCGTGATCTTGAACGCGCCAAGGGCATCGCCGGGCTTGGTTGTGTATGCCTGACCTTCGACCTGCGCGGTCACACCGGCGGTACCGGCATTCCGCTGACGCGGGTGACGCGCGAAGACAACCTGCGTGACCTGCTCGCAGCCTACGACCGCCTGCTCGCGCATCCGGCGCTCGACACCTCGGCGATTGCGGTGGTTGGCACCAGTTATGGCGGTTACCTGGCTTCGATCCTCACCTCGTTGCGTCCGGTGCGCTGGCTGGCGCTGCGGGTACCGGCGCTGTATCGCGACGAGCAATGGCACACGCCCAAGCGTGAACTGGACAAGGCCGACCTGCGCGACTACCGGGCGACGTTGGTCCGTGCAGACAGCAACCGTGCGCTGCACGCCTGTTCGCAGTTCACCGGGGATGTGTTGCTGGTGGAATCGGAAACCGACGACTACGTGCCCCACGCGACGATCATGAGCTACCGTGCCGCCTGTCAGCAGACGCATTCGCTGACGCACCGGATCATCGATGGCGCCGACCATGCCTTGAGCGAGCCGGTTTCGCAGCAGGCCTATACTTCGATTCTGGTGGACTGGATTACCGAGATGGTGGTGGGTGAGCGGTTGAGCATCATCCAGTCCACATGATTTGTTGTGGCTCTTCGGACGCCTTCGCGAGCAAGCCCGCTCCCACATTTGGAATGCGTTCTACCTGTGGGAGCGGGCTTGCTCGCGAAGGGGCCATCAGCCATAGCCACAAAATCAGGACGGTTTCTTCTCGATCCGCAGCGCCTTGGCCTTGGCTTCCACCAGCAAATACATCACCACCGTAATCAACAACGGCAACAGAAAATAAATCGCCCGATACGCCAGCAACCCCGCCACCAGACTGCCCCGCGAAGCCTCGTGCTGCAGCAGCGCGACGAACACCGCTTCCAGCACCCCGAGCCCCGCCGGAATGTGCGTGATGACTCCGGCAATCGCGCTGATCAACAGCACGCCGAGCACCAACGGATAATCAAGTTTGCTCGGCAGCAGAGTGAAAATCACCGCCGCCATCAGCGACCAGTTCAATGCACCGAGCAGCAATTGCAGGACGGCCATGCGCAGTGATGGCAGGTTGATTTCCACCCCGCGAATCGACCACTCGCGGCGCTTCGAGAACTGGCACGCGGCGAGGTAACCGGCACTCAACAGCAGCAACAGCACGCCAATGCCTTGCAACGCGGCGCTGCTGATTTTCCAGCCCGGCGGCATGCTCACCAGGCCGCTGCTGAACACTACGCCGGCAATCGTCATATAACCGAACCAGTTGGTGGCCAGGCTCAGTCCGAGAATTTTGGCGATGTTGCTTTTGCTCACCCCCAGGCGCGAATACAGCCGATAGCGCATGGCAATCCCGCCGACCCAGGCGCTGAGATTGAGGTTGAACGCATAACTGATGATCCCCACCGGGAGGATCTGTTTCCAGGTCAGGTCCTGGCGAATGTAGGTGCGGCCGATCAGGTCGAAACTGGCGTAGGTGAGAAAGCTCAGCAGGGTCAGGCTGGCGGCGATGATCAGCGTGCGCACCTTGAAGTCAGCCAGGGTTTGCAGAACTTCCGCCCATTCGATACGGGTGGCGAACATCGTCAGCAACACGATCAGCGCGAGGAAGAACAGCAACGTCAGTGGGCGTTTCCAGCGACTCCAGCGAGAGTGAGTGGCGGGCGCAGACTGTGCGTGGGAATGGCTCATGACGTGCGCCCCCGAAACGGCTTGAGCCGCGGTTTGTGCGCCGGCAACCATCCGGCCATTGACGGGAAATGCCGGAGGAAGTGAAACACCAGAAACCCTACGGTCATGTGCCAGATCCGTCCTCGCGGGGACATGCTGGCGTCCATCGCCTTGCAGTGGTTCTGGCTCAGGTCTTCGAGGCGCTGAAACAAATGCTGATTGAACCCGCGATCGCGGATCAGCACGTTGGCTTCCAGGTTCAGCGACAGGCTCAGCGGGTCGAGATTGCTCGAGCCGACGGTGCTCCATTCCTCATCCACCAACGCGACTTTGCCGTGCAGCGGGCGCTGGCAATATTCGTGGATCTGCACGCCGGCCTTGAGCAGGTAGTCGTAGGTCATGCGCGCCGCCAGTTTGGCCACCAGCATGTCCGGTTGACCTTGCAGGATCAGCCGCACCTCGACGCCACGGCGCGCGGCGTTGCGGATCTCGCGCAGCAGGCGGTAGCCGGGGAAGAAATAGGCGTTGGCGATCACCACCCGACGTTTGGCCCGGCGCAATGCGTGCAAGTACACATCTTCGATGTCGGTGTGATGCTGATCGTTGTCGCGAAACACCAGACGTACCTGACCGTCGTGATCGTTGAAAGCCATGTCCGCCCGGCGCTGACGCCGGCGCTGCCACCAGAACCGTGCGCGTCCCGGACGACCACTTTGCAGCAGGGCGAAATGATGGATGTCAGCGACCGCTGGCCCTTGAATCTGCACCGCATAATCCTGTTTCGCCTCGGGGCCGAAATCGGCCAGGTGATCGCCGGAAAAGTTGATCCCGCCAATGAACGCGATCAGTCCGTCGACCACCACAATCTTGCGGTGCAGGCGGCGGAACCAGTTGGTGCGAATGCCCAGGTGCTTGGGCGCCGGGTCAAACATTTGCAGATGCACGCCCGCTTCGCTCAGTGCCGCGAGATAACCGGTGGTCAACTCGCCGCAACCAAAACCGTCGAGGCTGACAGTGGTGCGCACGCCACGCCGGGCGGCGTCGATCAGGATCTGCTGCAACTCTGCGCCGACCTTGTCTTCGAAAACGATGAACGTCTCCAGCAGAATTTCACTCTTCGCCGCACGCATGGCGTCGAACACCCGGGGGAAATATTCCTCGCCGTTTTCCAGCAACTCGACGCGGTTATTGCCCTGCCAGCCGTACTCGACATCGACATGCCCGGGCTCGCGCACCGGCGGGTTGATGCTGATCGGTTCCACGGCGGATTTCTCCAGCGGTGCGCTGCTCATAGTTCGATCTCCACCGATAAAGGGACGTGGTCGGAAAGGTGTGACCAGGGCCGGTTGGCCAGGACTTTCGGCTGGCTGGCCTTGAGGTTGCGTACATAAATACGATCGAGCCGCAGCGTCGGCAGCCGCGCCGGAAAGCTGCGCGCCGGTTTGCCGTGATGTTCGGCGAACACCTCGCGCAGACCGCAGGGTTGGAGCAGCGCATCGGCGCGCTGGCGCCAGTCATTGAAGTCACCGGCGACGATCACCGGCGCATCATCCGGCAGTTCCGCCAGACGCTCGCCGAGCAATTTCAATTGCGCATTGCGATGACTTTCGCGCAGACCCAGATGCACGCAGATCGCATGCACTTCGACGCCATCGCCGGGCAGGCGCAGCACGCAATGCAGCAGCCCGCGGTTCTCGTGGCCGCTGATCGACACGTCGAGGTTGTCGTGGCGGATGATCTGGAATTTCGACAGCAACGCATTGCCGTGATCGCCCTCCGGGTACACCGCGTTGCGCCCGTAGGCGAACTGCGGCCACAGGCTGTCGGCGAGGAACTCGTATTGCGGCATCGTCGGCCAGTTGCTGTAGCGCTTGGGATGATGTTCGTGGGTGCCGTGGACTTCCTGCAGAAACACCACGTCGGCGGCCACGCTGCGCACCGCTTCGCGCAACTCCGGGAGGATGAAACGTCGGTTGAGCGCGGTGAAACCCTTGTGTGTGTTGACCGTCAGCACGGTGAAACGACGCACCGACACTTCAACGCTGGTCTGCTCGTCGGTGAACCCGACCGGCTCTGGAATACTCATGCCAGCACCCCTTCGGCAGCCGGTTCACCGGGGGTGGTGGCGAGCGTTTTATCCAGCTCGAATCGGTGGAGCAAACTGCGCGCGTCGTAGGGCGCGCGGACTTTGATGTCGTTGTCGAAATAACAGAACACTTCGCGGGATTTGCGCGCCCGCGGCTTGAGGCGCGGCGCGATCAGATGCGCATCGCCGGGTTGCCGGCCGTGATGCCAGGCGTCGATGCGTTCAGCCCATTTGTTCAACGCGGCGTCGGTGTAGCCGCTGGCGTACAGCTCTTCGGCGCCGTGCAGGCGCAGGTAGACGAAATCGCTGGTGAGGTCTTCGCGGTACGGCCATTTGCCGGCGGTGTCGGCGATCACCAGAGCGGTGTTGTAGCGTTTCAACAAACGCACGAAGTCGGGGTCGATGAACGTGTCATTGCGCACTTCCACGGCATGGCGCAGCGGTTTTTTGCGCCAGGCTTTGAGGCTGGCGTGGCCGTGAAGATGTGAATCGTGTTGGCGGGCGAGGGCGGCGGCCGCTTCAGTATCGTGGGGCAACAATGAGAGGAAGTGTTCGAAGCGCTCGGGGTCGAATTTGAAGTTCGGTGGAAACTGCCAGAGGATCGGCCCGAGCTTTTCCTTAAGCTCCAGCACCCCGGAGGCGAAGAAATTCGCCAGCGGTTTTTCGATCTCGCGCAAGCGCCGGACGTGGGTGATGAAGCGTGGCGCCTTGACGCTGAACACGAAGTCGTCGGGCGTTTCGCTGTACCACTGGGCATAACGTTCGGGCCGTTGCAGGGCGTAGAACGATCCATTGATTTCGATGCTGTTGACCGCCCGCGAAGCGAACTGCAATTCGCGCTTCTGCGTCAGTCCTTTCGGGTAGAAATCCCCTCGCCACGGAACGTAGCGCCAGCCGGAAATACCGATGTGAATCGTTGCCATGCCGCCCTCCCGTTGTCAGTCCTCGTACAGCCTGTGTCTGTTGATGACTGCGGGCGGTTCGGGAAAGTTTCGGTGGCGTTACGGACGGTACATTCTCAAGAACATCACACAACCAATGTGGGAGGGGGCTTGCTCCCGAAGGCGGTCGTTCAGTCAACATCAATGGCGACTGATACACCGACTTCGGGAGCAAGCCCCCTCCCACAGGGTTACTCAGTGCCCCGTGAATACTCGGCCTTGAGCCGGTTCGGCATAGGCCGGACCGAGGCGATCCAGTCGCCCGCTCCACGCGGTCAGCGCCAGCGCCAGCAACACCACCAACCCACCGATCCACGCCGTATGAATCAGGCCCAAATGCTCGACGATCAGCCCGCCGCCCCACGCCCCGCCGGCAATCCCTAGGTTGAACGCAGCAATGTTCAGCCCGGATGCCACGTCCACTGCCCGCGGTGTGTGATGTTCAGCCTGACGCACCACATACACCTGCAACCCCGGCACGTTGCCGAACGCCACCGCGCCCCACACCAGCACTGTCGCCAACGCCAGCCATGGATTGGCGGCGGTGAAGGTCAGTACGAACAGCACCGCCGCCAGCAGGGCGAAGATGATTTTCAGGGCGCTGATCGGCCCGCGCTTGTCCGCCAGTTTGCCGCCCCAGATATTGCCGACCGCCACCGACACACCGTATACCAGCAACACCAGGCTGACGGTGCCGGCGCTGAAGCCGGAGATGTCCTGCAGGATCGGCGCGAGGAAAGTGAAGGCGATGAACGAGCCGCCGTAACCGATTGCGGTCATGGCATACACCAGCAACAGACGCGGTTGCTTCAGCACTTGCAGCTGTTGCAACAGGGACGCCGATTTGCTGTGGGCGATGTTGTGCGGCACATACAGCAGACTGCCGATGAAGGCGATCACACCCAGCGCCGAGACGGCGAGGAAGGTTTCGCGCCAGCCGAAATGCTGACCGATGAACGTGCCCAGTGGCACGCCGGTGACCAAAGCCACGGTGAGGCCGGTGAACATGATCGCGATCGCACTGGCAGCTTTTTCCTTGGGCACCAGGCTGGTGGCGATGGTCGAGCCGATGGAGAAGAACACCCCGTGCGCCAGACCGGTGACGATCCGCGCCAGTACCAGCGATTCATAACTCGGCGCCATCCACGCCAGCAGGTTGCCGAGGGTGAACAACACCATCAGCGACAGCAGCAACAATTTGCGCGGGACTTTGCCGGTGAGGGCGGTCAGCACCGGCGCGCCAATGGCGACGCCCAGTGCATACAGACTGACCAGCAGCCCGGCGGACGGCAGGCTGACGCCGAGATCGGCGCCGATGGTGGGCAACAGGCCAACGATGACGAACTCGGTCGTCCCGATGGCGAATGCGCTGAGAGTCAGCGCGAGCAAGGCAATGGGCATGACAGCACTCCGGTAGAGGTTTGAATGGAGCGCAGTGTCGGGGTTTGGGTTGTGCGGAAAAATACAGGGTTGGGCATTTGATATTTGCCTTGGACGCAAAGGTCAAAAGCGCTCCCCCCTCACCCCAACCCTCTCCCCCAAAGGGGCGAGGGGGAAGGGAGCTGATCTCGGTTGCACTCAATATTGAGTTCGGCTGGATATTTCAGGTCGATGTAGCTCGAGAGCTCAATTCGGTCGGCCCCCTCTCCCCCAAGGGGGTGAGGGGGAAGGGAGCGGATCTCGGTTGCACTCAATATTGAGTTCGGCTGGATATTTCAGGTCGATGTAGCTTGAGAGCACAACTCGGTCGGCTCCCTCTCCCTCGGGGAGAGGGCTGGGGTGAGGGTGCTCTTGAACTTGCCAGACAATTACCGATCAGTTCCTTACAGGTTCAGCCAAGAGGGATCGGAGTTTTGATCAAGTTCAGGATCGCCATTTTGCTGGGAGCGCTGCTGTTTCTCGGCGCCAGCGAACTCGAAGCCGCCACGCTGCCGGGGGTTCCGGCTGCTGCTGAAGAACCGGCCAAACCCGAGCCAATTGTGCAGGGCGGTCTGCTCGGCGCAATCAGTTCGAGCATCGACGACGTGCAGGACAAACTCGATCTCAACGAGCATCTGGTCGACGCCTGGCGCCTGCGTGCCGATCGCGCGGCGGATGAGGTCGACAAGCTGGTTAACCAGCCGTCGAACCGATCCGGCTGGAGCGTCGCCGGGGATTTCCTGATGTTGTCCGGCGTGTGGCTTGGCGCCTTCGCGCTGCTCACGGTGCTCGGCAGCCTGCTGGCCAAGCGGCTGAGTCAGGGCCGTTGGCTGCGCACCCGCCAGCGCAGTCAGGATCTGGCGGGTTACCTGCTGCCGTACACCGTGCCGGCGCTGATCTGCCTGCCGCTGACGCTGTACGTCAGCCATTTTCTGCAAGCCTCGGTGGGTCGGGCGCTGGCGTTGTGTCTGGCGTATGCCACCAGCAGCGGGATTTTCTCCACCTCGATGCTGTTGTGCGTGGTGGTGATGTTCAACGTCGGCCACAAACGGCCGGCCGCGCGGATCATCCGCGACTACTGCCCGAAGCCGCTGTTCCTGATTGGCTTTCTCGCCGCCCTCAGTGACGCGTTGACCAGCCCACAGATCGCCCGTCAGTTAGGCGGCAACATCACCAGCAGCGTCGCGGTATTCACTGGGTTGATAGCCTCGATCATCTTCGGTCTGCTGGTGATTCGCCTGCGCCGGCCGGTGGCGCACCTGATCCGTAATCGGCCACTGGCGCAACGTCTTAAACAGCCGTCGCTGCAGGAGTCGCTGCGGATTTTTTCCGGGCTCTGGTACTGGCCCATCGTGCTGATGTTGCTGGTTTCGGCGGTCAATCTGATCGGCATCGGCGAAGACAATCAGAAGGCCCTGCGCTGTGCGCTGTTCACCACGGTGCTGCTGATCGGCACGGTGTTCCTCAGCACCATCCTCCAGCACCTGTTCAAGTCGCGAAAGGCCGAAGCGATCCAGCGCAGCAGCGCCTACAAGGAGCGCTTTCTCAGCCTGTTGCACGCGTTGCTGCGGATCGTTATTGCGATTGCCTTCATCGACATTCTCGGGCGGATCTGGGGCGTTTCACTGCTTGATTTCGCCCAGAGCAGCACGATCGGCCGCGCGATCAGCAATGCGTTGAGTAGCATCGGCCTGATCTTCCTCGTCACGTGGCTGTTGTGGGTGGTGCTCGACACGGCGATTCAGGAAGCGCTGAAACCACCGGTGAGCAAACGCTCGTCGCGTCAGCCCAGCACCCGGGTGAAAACCATCCTGCCGCTGCTGCGCAATGCGATCAAAATCATCCTGGTGGTGATCTGCGCGATCACCACCATGGCCAACCTCGGCATCAACGTTGCGCCACTGTTGGCCGGTGCCGGGGTGGTCGGTCTGGCGATCGGTTTCGGTTCGCAGCAACTGGTGCAGGACGTGATTACCGGGCTGTTCATCATCATCGAAGACACGCTGTCGATCGGCGACTGGGTGGTGCTTGATTCCGGGCATGCCGGCACGGTCGAGGGCCTGACCATCCGCACCCTGCGCCTGCGTGACGGCAAGGGCTTCGTGCACTCGGTGCCGTTCGGTCAGATCAAGGCAGTGACCAATCAATCACGCCAGTTTGCCTACGCATTTTTCTCGGTGCAGTTCACCTACGACACCGACGTCGACAAGGCCATCGAGCTGATCCGCGAGACCGGTGATTCGATCCGCGAAGACCCGTTCCTCAAGTACAACCTGCAAGGGCCGCTGGATGTGTTCGGGGTGGACCGGATGGACCTGAACGGCGTGGTGCTGACGGCGCAGTTCCGTACTGTGTCGGGGGGGCAGTATGCGGTGAGCCGGGCGTTCAACCAGCGTTTGAAAAAGCTTGTGGATAACAGTCCCGAGGTGCATTTCGCGCAGACTTATCCACAGCAGGTTTTGTTGCCCAAGCGGCAGGGTGAGGGGGAGTTGGTGGCGAGCGAGGTGCCGCAAAAGTCGAGTACTTGATTGCCGATTTTGCAGTGGGATTGCCGGCCTCTTCGCGGGCAAGCCCGCTCCCACATTGGATTTGTGAACGACGCAGATCCCCTGTGGGAGCGGGCTTGCTCGCGAAAGGGCCGGAACTGTCGATATCAATGCCGGATCAGCTTGCTACGCACCTGCTCCATGGCCACCTGATCCAGCTCAGTCCAGAAAACCTGCTTGCCAGCAATCTCGGCAGCAACCGGCACCCCATCGCGATACACCAGCCGATTACTCGCCAACGCCGGCACTTTTGCCCCTGGCAACAACGTTCCGGCCAGATTCAGCGGATCCACCCCGCACACCGCGATCAAATTGCCGTCATGCGCCCGCCGCCGAACCTCCCGCAGCAAAGGAATCGCCTCCGGCAAGGCAAACTGTTCCCCCGCCAGACCACTGACAAAGCGCCCGCCGCGAATCTCGCCACGGGCCTCCAGCCGATGAAACGTGCGCAGCAATTCGCGCCAGCTCGGCAGCCAGTCCGCTTCGCGCTCCAGCAGACGCCAGAACACCACACCGTAGCGGCGCAGCAACGTCATGGCGACATGTTCGAGGGTTTCCGGCGAAGCGCTCTGGCTGTTCTCCACGAGCGGCCCTCGGCGCAACAACGCCCAGCGCCCGGCATCGTCCATGCCACCGACAAACGCCCCGCGCCCGCGTCGACTGCTGCGTTGCTGGCGCTTGCTCGCCGGGGTAATCAGGGCGCGCAAACCGGCGAAGCTGTCGGCGTTCACCAGGCCGGCACCGACCAGTTCCTGCAAGGCGATTTCCAGCTCGGTGCGCAGCAGATGCGCCTCGTGAATCAACTCATCGAAAAACAGCGCGCCGTGCTGACTCAGCGCTTCGTAGACCTTTTGCGTTTTCGGCGACAGTTCGCTGACCGGTGTTTGCTCGGCCAGCGCACTCCACAACCCGACCTGACTGCGCGGCAGCAGCACAATCGGCGTACTGCGCAACGCCGTGCCGCTGACTTTCTGCCGGGCGCTGAGGCGCGTCCACACCAGTTTGCCGTTGCGGCACAGCTCATCCAGCCAGCTCGGCGAGTAGTCTTTCAGGCGCGCCGGGAGAATGTCGCTGTCCCACGCGGAGGCCGCTGCCGGGTAACCTTCGAACTGGCCGACAATCGCCGGCAACACCGCGCTGCCCTGACCGCGGGTAGCGGAGGACAGATGCTGCCAGTCGAACAGAAAACGCATGAAATCCTGCAGAGCCACCGGCTCGATTTCCCGGCGCAAACGCTTGACCGTGTAGCGATGAATGCGCGCCAGCAGATGCCGTTCGCACCATTCCTCAACCGTCGCGCCCGGGGTGAATTTACCGCGCAGCACGTAGCCTTCGCGCTCCAGTTGCGCGAGGGCCTGATTGACCTGCGGTATCGGCAACGCGAGTGGTTCGGCAATGGCGGCTAACGGCAGCGGGCCAAATGCGCCCAGTCGCGCGCGGAGCACTTCGACCAGCGCTTCCTCTAACGTCCAAGGTTCGTTGAAACCGGGCAAGGCCTCTTGCTGCGGTTGCAGCGTGGCCTGCGGATAAAGCGCCAACAGGCAGATCAGGCGTTCGCGTGCCAGCCACAAACAGCGCTGTGGATCGATCATCAGGCGGCAGGCGCGGCCACTGTCTGTCAGGGTATCCAGCCATTCGCGCCAAGGCTCGTGGGCCTGCACTTCGGCCTCGCTGACGCACGCCAGACTCATCAGCGCCTCGTGCATTTCATCGACGTTGGCCGGCGTCGGCCATGCTTCTTCGCGCACCGCGTTGATGGCGTCGGCGTCCAGCGCACCGAGATCATCAGTGGACTGCGGATCGCTCCAGCGCCGGTTGATCACCGCTTGGGTGCGGCGTTCTTCCAACGGCGCATCGTCGAGAAAGCTGTACGGCCGCGCGCTGAGAATTTCTGCCGCCAGCGGTGACGGCGCAGGCAGATCGCGGCTGAGCAACCGCACCTCGCCACTCTCCATGCGCCGCAGCAGATTGAGCCAGCCGTCGCTGTCCATGGCCTCGTGCAGGCAATCGTCGAGGGTCTGTTCCACCAGCGGATGTTCGGGAACCTCCCGTTCGCCGGCGAGGTTTTCCAGGCATGCGATCTGGTCGGGGAACACGCTGGCAATCAGGTCCTCGCTTTTCATCCGCTGCAACTGCGGCGCGACTTTGCGCCCGCCGGTAAAACGCGGCAGCGCCAGCGCCACCCCGGCATTCCAGCGCCAGCGCACACCGAACAATGGCGCGTCGAGAATCGCCTGAATCAGGATGTGCTCGGCGCTGTTGCTGTGCAGGTACCGCCAGACGTCATCCAGTTCGAAACTGTGGCTGGTGGACAGCGACAGGACAATCGCGTCTTCGCTGGCGGCAGCCTGCAATTCGAAGTTGAACGTGCGGCAGAAACGCTTGCGCAAGGCCAGGCCCCAAGCGCGGTTGATGCGGCTGCCGAACGGTGAATGGATGATCAACTGGGTGCCGCCGGATTCGTCGAAAAAACGCTCCATCAGCAGCGTGTCCTGCGAGGGCAGGGCGCCGAGGGTCAGGCGAGCGCGGGCGAGATAGTCCACCAGCTGTTCGGCGCTGGCGCGGTTCAGGCCGAGGGTTGCGGTCAGCCAGTCGAGCGCCGGTTGCAGATCGCCGGGGCTGGCGCCGAGCAACAGGTCGAGAGTCGCTTGCAGGCGCGCCACCGCCGCCGACAATTCATCGCTGCGCCCCGGGGCTTCGCCGAGCCAGAACGGAATGGTCGGCGGCTGGCCTTGGGCATCCTCGACCCGTACCTTGCCGGTTTCCACCCGCAAGATGCGATAGGAGGTATTGCCGAGCTGGAACACGTCGCCAGCAATGCTTTCCACGGCAAAGTCTTCGTTGACGCTGCCGATGCTCAGGCCCTGCGGCTCCAGCAACACGCTGTAGTCGGCGTTGTCGGGGATGGTGCCGCCACTGGTCACGGCGGTCAGTTGCGCGCCACGGCGGCCACGCAGGGTGCGGCTGACCGCATCGCGGTGCAGATAGGCGCTGCGAATGCCCTGACGACCGTTGTAGCCTTCGGCGAGCATGGTCAGCAGCGCCTGATAGTGTTTTTCGTCGAGACCGCGGTAGGGCGAGGCTTTGCGGAACAGCGCCAGCAATGCGTCCTCCGCCCATTCCTTGCAACTGACTTCGGCGATGATCTGCTGCGCGAGTACATCCAGCGGCGCTTCGGGAATGTGCAGGGTGTCGAGTTCGCCACGGCGCACGCAGTCGAGCAGGGCGGCGCACTCGATCAGGTCGTCGCGGGTGGTGGCGAACAAGCGGCCCTTGGGTGTGCCGCCGACTTGGTGCCCGGAGCGTCCGACCCTTTGCAGAAACCCGGCAATCGAACGCGGCGAGGATATTTGGCAGACCAGATCGACTTCGCCGATATCGATGCCCAATTCCAGCGAAGCGGTGGCGATCAGCACTTGCAGTTCGCCGCGCTTGAGTCGCTGTTCGGCGTCGAGGCGGAATTCCTTGGCCAGACTGCCGTGGTGCGCAGCGACTGCGTGCTTGCCGAGGCGCTCGCTGAGGTGGCGGCTAAGGCGTTCGGCGAGGCGCCGGGTATTGACGAAAATCAGCGTGGTGCGGTGTTCGCGGGCCAGTTCGGCGAGCCGGTCATAGACCAGTTCCCAGACATCGCTGGCCATCACCGCCGACAACGGCACCGGAGGCACCTCGATGCCCAGATCCCGTGGTCGGGCGTGGCCGATGTCGATGATTTCGCAGGGGCGATCGGTGCCGACCAGAAACTGCGCCACGGCGTCGATCGGTTTTTGCGTGGCGGACAAGCCGATGCGGGTCAGTGGTTCTGCGCACAGCGCCTGCAGGCGTTCGAGGCTCAGCGCCAGATGACTGCCGCGTTTGCCAGCAGCGATGGCGTGGATCTCGTCGATGATCACCGTGCGTGTGCTGCCGAGCATTTTGCGTCCGGACTCGGAGCCGAGCAGCACGTACAGCGATTCCGGAGTGGTCACCAGAATGTGCGGCGCGCGCTTGCGCATGGCGGCGCGGTCTTTTTGCGGGGTGTCGCCGGTGCGCACAGCGGTGGTGATTTGCAGTTCGGGCAGGCCCGTCTGGCGTAATTGTTCGGTGATTCCCGCCAGCGGGTTCTGCAGGTTGATGCGGATGTCGTTGGACAACGCCTTGAGCGGCGATACGTAGACGACGAGGGTTGCGTCGGGCAGGCCTTCGGGGTTTTCCAGACCCCGGTGGACGAGGTCGTCGAGCACGGCGAGAAACGCGGTAAGGGTTTTACCGGAGCCGGTGGGCGCGGCGATCAGCGTCGAGCGGCGCTGGCGGATCAACGGCCATGCGCGGGCCTGGGCGGCGGTGACCGTCGGGAAAGTGCTGCTGAACCAGGCGCTGACGGCGGGGTGAAAGCCTGCCAGGGCCGCGTCCTTGGGGATGGGCAGATTCATGGCTTAAGTTATGCGGGTGGGGGCGGCAAGATGCAAGTACCGCTGAGATCTTCAGCGTTTGGCCGTGCCTCTTCGCGAGCAAGCCCGCTCCCACAGGGGAATGCGGTCAACTGTGGGAGCGGGCTTGCTCGCGAAGAGGCCTGCTGCAACGCCACAAATGCCAGGGATCTACACTTTACGGGTGACGGTTGCGCACTAAACCCGCAAAATGCAACGATTCCGGCAATTATCGATGACGGTGTCACCAGCACCGTCGCTAAAGCCATCGTTCCAATCAGACTGGGCCTGCTGACTCTATGCGAATGCGCCTTATGTTACTGGGCGGCGGAAATGCCCTTGGGCAGGCGCTGATTCGCCTCGGTGCGGAAGAAGACATCGGTTTCCTCGCCCCCCGCCCGCCAGAAGACGGCTGGGATGCCGCGAGCCTGACGCAACTGCTCGACGATACCCGTCCGGATGCGTTGATCAACCTCGCCTACTATTTCGACTGGTTCCAGGCCGAGACCGTCAGCGAAAGCCGTCTGGCCGGGCAGGAACGCGCCATCGAACGGCTGGCCGAGCTGTGCCAGCACCACAACATCATCCTCGTGCAGCCTTCCAGCTATCGGGTGTTCGACGGTTCGCGGGCGACCGCCTACAGCGAAAAAGACGAGCCGGTGCCGTTGGGCCTGCGCGGTCAGGCGCTGTGGCGCATCGAGCAAAGTGTTCGCGCCACTTGCCCGCAACACGTGTTGCTGCGCTTCGGCTGGCTGCTCGATGACAGCCCTGAAGGCACCCTCGGGCGCTTCCTCGCCCGCGCCGAACAACCGGACGAATTGCTCATGGCCGATGACCGCCGGGGCAATCCGACCCCGGTGGATGACGCGGCACGGGTGATCATTTCGGTGCTCAAGCAACTCGATTGCGCAGCGCCGCTGTGGGGCACTTACCATTACGCCGGCCACGAAGCGACCACGCCGCTGGCGCTCGGTCAGGCGATTCTGACCGAAGCGCGCAGCCTGCATCCGCTGGCAATCGAAGCACCGACCGCTCAGGCCCACGCCGCGCGGCCGGACGCCGCCGAGGAGCCGCAACACGCGGTGCTCGCCTGCAAGAAAATTCTGCACACTTTCGGGATCAAGCCCCGCGCCTGGCGCGCCGCGCTCCCGGCTTTACTGGATAGGTTTTATCGTCATGGCTGAAGGCCCTGTTTTAATCACCGGCGGCGCCGGTTTCATCGGCTCGCACCTGACTGACGCGTTGCTCGCCACCGGCCACTCGGTGCGGATTCTCGATGATCTGTCGACCGGCAAACGCAGCAACCTGCCGCTGGATAATCCACAGGTCGAACTGATCGTCGGTAACGTCGCCGATGCCGCGCTGGTCGCGCAGGCCATGCAAGGCTGCAGCGCCGTCGCGCATCTGGCGGCGGTGGCCTCGGTGCAGGCGTCGGTGGACGATCCGGTGAAGACGCACCAGAGCAATTTCATCGGCACCCTGAATGTCTGCGAAGCCATGCGCCAGGCCGGGGTCAAGCGCGTGCTCTACGCCTCGAGCGCAGCGGTGTACGGCAACAACGGTGAAGGCGAGTCGATCGACGAAGACACGCCAAAAGCCCCGCTGACCCCGTATGCCTCGGACAAACTGGCCGGCGAGCATTACTTCGATTTCTACCGTCGCCAGCATGGCCTGGAGCCGGTGATCTTCCGCTTCTTCAACATCTTCGGCCCACGCCAGGATCCGTCCTCGCCGTACTCCGGGGTCATCAGCATTTTCAGCGAGCGGGCACAGAAAGGCCTGCCGATCACCGTGTTCGGCGATGGCGAGCAGACCCGTGATTTCCTCTATGTCGAGGATCTGGTCGACGTGCTGGTGCAGGCAATCGACAAGCCTGAAGTGGAAGTGGGGGCGATGAACGTCGGCTGGAATCAGGCGATGAACCTCAAGCAGATGCTGCAAGCGCTGCAGGAAGTGGTCGGCGAACTGCCCCCGGTCAGCTACGGCCCGGCGCGCTCCGGCGACATCCGTCACTCGCGGGCGAATAACGCGCGTTTGCTGCAACGCTTCAAGCTGCCAGAGCCGACGCCGATGCGTGTGGGGCTGGCGCGGTTGCTCGGCAAGTAGGTTTATCGCAGACATGAAAAAGGCGCCTTTTTACAGGCGCCTTTTTCACGGCCGGAATTTGTCGCTAATCCTGTGGCGAGGGGATTTATCCCCGATCGATCACGAAGTGATCGTCGTCAGTTCTAAGCCTGCTCACCCAAAGCCTCATTCACCACCACGTGAACGTTCCTGGTTGAATCTGCCTTAGAACTTGTAGCCCAGACCCACCATGTACACAAACGGATCGACATCAACATTGACCTTGGCACGGGTGCCCGGTGCCACCGCGTTGTTCTCGACGGTGGCTCGAGTATCGATGTCGATGTAGCGCACCTGGGCGTTGAGCATGATGTTGTCGGTCAGCATGTAGTCGGCGCCGACCTGCCAGGCCAGGCCCCAGGAGTTTTTCGCCTTGAAGTTGCTGAAGCCATTGGACTGGGCTTCGCTGCCGACGTGCTCGTCGTAGATCCAGGTGTAGTTGATGCCGCCGCCGATGTACGGCTGGAATGGCGATTTCGCATCCAGCGGGTAGTACACGACGCTGAGGGTGGGCGGCAGGTGTTTCAGGGTGCCGAGTTTGCCGTTGGCGGCTGGCAGCGCAGTGCCTTTGATTTTCACGTCATGCTCGAACGGCGAGGCGGCCAGCAACTCGATACCGATGTTGTTGGTCAGCATGTAGGCGAAGTTCAGACCCAGTTGGGTGTCGCTGCTCATGGTCGCCTTGCCGCCCAGGTTGGTGCCGCTCAACGGACCCTGATCGACCTTGACATTGGAGCTGTCGGCCTTCGGGTTGACGGTGATCGCACCGGCGCGAACGATGATGTCGCCGGCTTCGTGAGCGTGGGCGAGCGGGGCTGCGAGCGCGAGGGCAAACAGCGAGGCGCTGAGCAAGGACTTGTTCATGGGGGCTCCAAAAGGACGTTAAAAGTTTCTGATGTCCTATGGTATGAAGCCAACTGATACGGTCTTTTGACTCAGCTCAATGAAACAGTGATGCCGCGGTTTTTTGTGGAACCTTGGCCGGCCCCATCGCGAGCAGGCTCACTCCTACATTTGGAATGCGTTCCCCTGTAGGAGTGAGCCTGCTCGCGATAGCAATTGATCCGGCAACTCAAAACCTCCGGGTATTACTCCGGCAGCTCATACACATAAATCTTGTCCGCCGCCATCTGATACCCGGCATCGGCCAGTTCGCTGGTGGACGCCTTGACCTGCAACGGTCCCTCGACCCAGTACGGCTGATACAGCTCGTCGAGCTTCACGCCCAGCTCGCTTTTCACATGCACGATCTGGTTCGACGGCGGTGGCGGCACGTGGATGCAGGCGCCGAAGTACGGCACCAGCAGGAAGTCGGTGGTGCGTCCTTCTTCGTTGACCTCCAGCGGCACGATGTAGCCCGGCAGGCGGATGTTCTGCCCGTCGAGACTCTGCATCACCGGCGCGTTGGGCATGTCCTGTTTCGCCGCCGGCGCCGACTCGGCGGACAGCGCATCACTCATCTTCGACATGTCGTGCAACGGCGTCATGTTCGGCACTTCCGGCGCGGCGTCCGGCGGGATCATCTCCGACCAGGTCAGGTCTTTCGGCGCCGCTGCCCACACAGGCAGGGCAACCAGCAACAGCAGCGCAAGCACGGCGCGGGGCATGGTGAACATCCTCATAAACGGATCGACAGGCCATCGGCCAGGGATTGGCGATACGCGCGCCAGGCCGGCACGCTGCCCATCAGCAGCGCGGCCGCCAGAATGCCACCGAGCAGCGTCCATTCATACTCGCTCGGCCACGCCAGTGGCAGATACAAACCGTAATTGGCCTGCACATAGCCCTGCGCGGCGGCGATGCCGATGTACAGCAATGCCAGTCCGGCGATTACGCCGGTCAGCGCCAGGGCAAAGGCTTCCAGCACCAGCAGGCTCGCGATGTGCCACGGCCGCGCACCGACCGAACGCAAAATCGCCATCTCGCGGCGGCGCTCGTTGAGGCTGGTGAGAATCGCCGTGAGCATGCCGATCAACCCGGTCAGCACCACGAACAGCGAGACCACGAACAAGGCTTTTTCCGCCGTGCTCATCAGGCTCCACAACTCCTGCAAGGCCACGCCCGGCAGGATCGCCAGCATCGGCTCACCACGGAATTCGTTGATCTCGCGTTGCAGGGCAAAGGTGGAAATCTTGCTGTTGAGGCCGAGCATGAACGCGGTGATCGCCTGCGGCGTCAGGTCCATGTTGCGTGCCTGATCTGCGCTGATCCGGCCGTTGCCCCGGGCCGGCACCCCGTTGTGCCAGTCGATGTGGATCGCCTCCATGCCGCCGAGGCTGATGTGCAGCGTGCGGTCCACCGGCGTGCCGGTGCGCTTGAGAATGCCGACCACGGTGAACGGTTTGTCGTCGTGTTTGACCAGACTGATAGCCGCCACACCGTGGGCCAGTACCAGTTTGTCGCCGAGCTTGTAATGCAGCGCCTCGGCCACTTCGGCACCGAGCACCACTTCGAACGGATCGGTGGCGAAGGCGCGGCCGTCGGCCAGTTCCAGGTGCTGCTGGCGACCGTACTGGTAATGCTCGAAATAGGCTTCGGTGGTGCCCATCACCCGGTAGCCGCGATGGGAGTCGCCGAGGGACATCGGGATCGCCCACTTCACTTTCGGGTTGCTGGCGAAATGTTCGAAGCTGTCCCAGCGGATGTTGTTGGTCGCGTTGCCGATGCGGAACACCGAGTACAACAGCAGATTCACCGAGCCGGAGCGGGCGCCGACGATCAGGTCGGTGCCGCTGATGGTGCTGGCGAAACTGGCCTTGGCCTCGGTGCGCACGCGCTCGACGGCGAGCAACAGGCACACCGACAGGGCAATGGCGAACGCGGTGAGCAGGGCGGTAAAGCGGCGGTTGGCCAGGCTGGCCATGGCCAGACGAAACAGATACATCTCAGACCTCGGCAGACGTGGCGGCGCGATTGAGCTCGGCCAGGGACAGGTGACGGTCGAACAGCGGTGCCAGGCTCTGGTCGTGGCTGACGAACAACAGGCTCGACCCGGCTTCGCGGCATTCGGCGAACAGCAGGCGAATGAAGTTTTCCCGGGCGTCGTAATCCAGCGCCGAGGTCGGTTCGTCGGCGATCACCAGTTCCGGTTGGCCGATCAAGGCACGAGCGGCGGCGACCCGTTGCTGCTGACCGATCGACAGCGAATCGGCGCGACGACCGAGGATGCTTTCATCTTTCAGGCCCAAGTGGGCGAGCAGGGTGGCGGCGGCCTGATCGACGCTTCCGTGACGCTGTTTCGCCCGCTCGGCACGCAATCTGGAGAAGTGGCACGGCAACTCGACGTTCTCGCGTACCGAAAGAAACGGCAGCAGGTTGAACTGCTGGAAGATGTAGCCGGTGTGATCGACGCGAAAGCGGTCGCGGGCGCCGGCACCGAGTTCGGTCAGCTCCTGGCCGAGTAGACGAATGCTGCCGCGACCGGGCTTCTGCACCCCGCCCAGCAGGCCGAGCAGGGTGGTCTTGCCGCTGCCGCTGGGGCCCTTGAGGAACAGGGTTTCACCCGGTTCCAGGCGAAACGCCGGGATGTCCAGCAGCGGCGGGTGACCTGGCCAGTTGAAGCCCAGGTCGGACAGTTCGATGAGTGCTTGGGTCATGGCACCAGTTTCAAGGAGTGAACACTTAACCCTGTGGGAGCGGGCTTGCTCGCGAATACGGTGGATCAGCCAAATCTATGTTGACTGACGCACCGCATTCGCGAGCAATCCCGCTCCCACAGGGGATTTTCGGTGTGATCAGAATTTCAGGGACGCCGCCTTGGCGGTCACTTCCGTACCCTGCTGGCCGCTCGGGCCGATCAGTTGTACCTGAATTTTCTGAGTGGCCGGGAAGGTATTGAAGATGTTCGCCAGATCCAGCGTCTTCAGAGCACCCGGGGCCGCGCAACTGAACTGATAGTGAGCGTGGATTTCGCTGTGATCGTGGTGATGCGCTTCACCACCCTTGGCATCTTCGTCGTGGTCATCATCGTCATGCTCGTCGGCAGCCGGTTTGTCGCCGAACAGCGGGCTTTCCAGTTCCTGGCTGGTGACCTTGCAACCGGCGGCGGCTGGCAGGCTGAACAGCGCCAGCGGGTTTTCCAGTTTGGTGCGCGCGGCCACGACTTTGGCTTTGTCGGCGTCGCTGGCGGCAGCGTGTTCGAAGCCCACTAGGTTCATCGCCGGGCTTTCCAGTTCCAGCTCCAGGGTCTGGCCGTCGAGTGCGGCGTTCAAGCGGCCGACGCCATGTTCGTGGGCGCCGAGGCTGCCGTGCTCATGGTCATGATCGTGCTCATCGGCGGCATGGGCGATGGCCAGCGGCAACAGGGCAAACGGCAAAGCGAGCAGCAGACGACGCATGGCGGTCTCCGGAAAGTAAAGTGAAGAGTTTGTTATGTAATCTTATAACGAAAGTTCGCAGAGTTTGCCCGTGCGCTTGGCGTTGCACAAGTCCCGTGGGAGCATGCAGGTCAGAAATGTGCAGGAGCGAAGCAGATGTTGCGGATACGCGGAACCGTCGGCGCGACGCCGGTGGATTTGACGGTGGAGCTGGATGACAGCGATTGGGTGAAGCTCGGTTCGGCTCTGAATGTGCAGTCGCCGACTCAGCCGGAGATGGCGGTTGCCCCTGCAGCCAAACCGCTGAATCAGGACGATGCGTTATGGCAGGTGGCGAAAGATCTGTTGCGCAAGGCCGGGCAACTCAGCGGGCCAGATCTTCTGGAGCAGCTTGAGGGATTGACCGGCAGCGCGGCCGCAGGCAAACGCCTGCTGGTGCGCTTGCGCCACAGTTCACAGGTGAAAGTAGCGAGCGGCGGTGATACGCCGCTCTACAGCTGGGTCGAGTGAGCGCTTAGTACAGCGCAGCGAAGACCTTGCGCCGGTAAGCGGTCACCAGCGGATGATCGTTGCCCAGCAGTTCGAACACCTGCAGCAATGTCTTGTGCGGCAGACCCTCGCCATAACTGCGGTTACGGATGAACAGCTTGAGCAAGGCCTCCAGCGCCGCCTCGTATTGCTGACGCGCCAGTTGCTGGATCGCCAGTTGATACACCGCTTCGTCGTCTTGCGGATCTTTGGCCAGACGCGCCTTGAGGTCGGCAGCATCCGGCAGATCACGGGCAAGTCCCAGAAACTTGATCTGCGCCTTGGCGCCGGCCAGTGCAGCCTTGTGCTCATCGCTCTTGACCGCGTCGAGCACGGTTTGTGCCTCGCCCAGTTCGCCGCGCTCGGTCAGGCAGCGGGCGTAGAGGATCAGCGCCTTGGCGTTGCTGTTGTCTTCGGTGAGCATGACCACCAGCGCCGCTTCCGCGTCAGCGAAACGCCCTTCATCGAACAGCGCCTGCGCCTGTTCGAACGGATCGGCGGCGGCCGGCGGCGGCATTTGCACATGCGGCTCAAGCAACGCGCGCACTGCGGATTCCGGTTGCGCACCGGCAAAACCGTCCACCGGTTGACCGTCCTTGAACAGCACCACAGTCGGCAGGCTGCGGATACCGAAGCGGGCGACGATGTCCTGCTCGATGTCGCAGTTGACCTTGGCCAGCAGCAGTTCACCCTGATAGCTCTCGGCAATGCCTTGCAGCATCGGCATCAACGCCTTGCACGGCGCACACCACTCGGCCCAGAAATCCACCAGCACCGGTTTGTTGAAGGAAGCTTCGATCACCGACTGGTCGAAATCGGCAGTCGTGGCGTCGAAGATGTACGGCGTTTGCTGACTCATGGGGGATCTCGTAAAAGCGTGGATGGGGCAACTATACGGCTTGGCGGGGTGTGGCCGGAAGCGGGGGCAGGTTTTAGAGTTGTGTCGCCCGGCAGGACGCTTTCGCGAGCAAGCCCGCTCCCACATTTGGAATGCGTTACCCCTGTGGGAGCGGGCTTGCTCGCGAAGCTTTATAGCTCCGCCGCGCGTGGTACAGGCTCACATGCCGAAATTCTTCCGGCTCCGCCAGATCCGGCAAGGTCATCGCCTCAAGCATTTCGATTCGCTCATACAACGGATGGCGAAAATCCCGAACCCGCGAATCCGCCACCAGCGCCTCGCGGCCACGGCTGAGAAACGCATCGAGCAGCGGCAGGTTCTCGCGGTCGTAGAGCACATCCGCCACCAGAATCAGATCAAAGCGATCAGCCTCGGCAAAGAAGTCCGTCGAATAACTCATCTGCACATCATTGAGTTCAGCGTTGGCCCGACACGCAGCAATCGCCAGCGGATCCAGATCACAGGCCACCACCTCCAACGCCCCGGCCTTCACCGCAGCAATCGCGGCGATCCCGGAACCGGCGCCGAAATCCAGCACCCGCTTGCCGCGCACCCACTCGGGGAACTCCGCGAGATAACGCGCCACCGCCAGACCGCTGGCCCAGCAGAAACTCCAATAGGGCGGCTCGTGGAGAATGCGTCGGGTTTCATCCGAGCTGAATTCACGATCCATGTTCTCGCCGTCGATCAGCCAAAGCTGCAAATCGGTGCCCGGTAAAGCACAGGCCTTGAGCCGCGCATCACCGAGCAATTCACCCAACGCCTGTTGCAGGTCGAGCGGTACGGTCATGGTGCTTTGACAAATTGCAGCTGGCCCAGCGCCTGGGTGGTCGGCTGGGTAATGGTTTGCGACGGCAGGTGCAGGATCAACTGGCCCGACTGCGTGGCACGACCGCGCAGCTCAACCCGTGCGCCGGCCGGAAATGACTCCGGATTGAAGCGCAGGCGAAACGGCAGAATCTGGTTGTTGCCGATCAGGCTGGAACTGGCGAGCAGTTGTTGCGGGCGCGACTTTTCATCGATCACCAGCAGCGCCAGTTCGACTTCGGCCCCGGCCGGCACGCCTTGCAGGGTGCCGCTCAGTTCCCGTTGATAGGCCGGCAGCGGACCAAGATCAGCGGCCTCGCGGGCTTTTTTCTGCGCCTGTTGTGGTGCAGGTCCCGGTGTTGGCGGTTGCGGTTTGGGCTTGTCGCTGCCGCAGGCCACCAGCAGGGCGAAAAGACTGAGCAAAACGAGCGGTCGTAGCGACATTGGCAGCTCCAGAAAATGAAATCCGTGGATCAAACGATCATGGCAGTCTGTATACCGCAAACCCTATGGCTTGTCTTGCCACCGGGATGCGCTACCATGGCCCTCCCTTTTTTTGTTGCCAGCCACCATGCACTGTCCCTTCTGCGGTGCCAACGACACCAAGGTCATCGACTCGCGTCTGGTCGCCGAGGGCGAACAGGTGCGCCGCCGGCGTGAATGCCTGGCCTGCGGCGAACGTTTCACGACATTCGAGACGGCCGAACTGGTGTTGCCGCGCCTGATCAAAACCGACGGCAGCCGCCAACCGTTCGACGAAGAAAAACTCCGCGCCGGCATGCAACGCGCGCTGGAGAAACGTCCGGTGAGCGTCGAGCGCCTCGAATCCTCTCTGGTTCACATCAAGCACAAGCTGCGCGCCACCGGCGAGCGCGAGGTCAAATCCCTCGTGGTCGGCGAACTGGTGATGGCCGAGCTGCAAAAGCTCGATGAAGTGGCCTACATCCGTTTCGCTTCGGTATACCGGCGCTTCCAGGACCTTAACGAGTTCCGTGAAGAGATCGACCGCCTCGCCCGCGAACCGGTGAAAGAATGACCCGCGCCGCCGAGCAGGCGATCCTCGACGCCCACTTCATGGCGCGCGCGCTGGAACTGGCGCGCAAGGGCCACTACACCACCCATCCCAATCCACGGGTTGGCTGCGTGATCGTGCGTGACGGGCAGATTGTCGGCGAAGGCTTTCACGAGCGCGCCGGCGAACCCCACGCCGAGGTCCACGCCCTGCGCGCTGCCGGTGAACTGGCCCGGGGCGCCACGGCTTACGTGACCCTTGAGCCGTGCAGCCACCATGGCCGCACACCGCCGTGCGCCGATGCGTTGGTGACTGCCGGGGTTGCTCGGGTGGTCGCCGCGATGCGCGATCCGAACCCACAGGTCGCCGGGCGTGGCTTGCAGCGTCTGAGCGATGCCGGGATCGCCACCGAAAGCGGCGTGCTGGAAGTCGAGGCGCGCCAGCTCAATCAAGGTTTCCTGAAGCGCATGGAACATGGCTTGCCGTTCGTGCGGGTCAAGTTGGCGATGAGTCTCGACGGGCGCACGGCGATGGAAAGTGGCGAGAGCCAGTGGATCACCGGCCCGGCCGCGCGTTCCGCCGTGCAGCGTTTGCGCGCGCAGGCGGCCGTGGTGTTGACCGGCGCTGACACCGTACTGGCCGACGGCGCGCGCCTGACCGTGCGCGCCGACGAACTGGGTCTGGATGCCGAACAAACCGCACTGGCCATGAGCCGTCCGCCGCTGCGGGTGCTGATCGATGGGCGCCTGCGGGTGCCGTTGGATGCGCCGTTCTTCAAGGCCGGCCCGGCGCTGGTCGCCACCTGCATGGCGGTCGAAGAGCAATACGCCAATGGCCCGGAATGCCTGATCGTGCCGGGTGACGACGGTCAGGTCGATCTGCATCAACTGCTGATCGAACTGGCCAACCGTGGCGTCAACGAAGTGCTGGTCGAGGCTGGCCCACGCTTGGCCGGCGCGTTCGCGCAGCTTGGTCTGGTCGATGAGTTCGTGATCTTCATTGCCGGCAAGTTTCTCGGCTCCTCGGCGCGGCCGTTGCTGGACTGGCCGCTGGCTTATATGAAGGACGCTCCCGAGCTGAAAATCACTGAAATCCGCGCGGTTGGCGATGACTGGCGAGTCACTGCGACGCCAGTCGTTTCGGCGAGCGTATAATTCCCGGCCATCGCCTTAGCGCTGGCTTCGTTCTCAAGGAGAACCCCATGTTTACCGGCATCATCGAATCCATCGGCAGTATCCGTGCACTGACCCCAAAGGGCGGTGATGTGCGGGTGCATGTCGAAACCGGCAAGCTCGACCTGAGCGACGTCAAACTCGGCGACAGCATCGCGGTCAACGGCGTGTGCCTGACGGCGGTTGAACTGCCGGGCAACGGTTTTGCCGCCGACGTCAGCCGCGAAACCCTCGACTGCACCGCCATGAATGACCTGAAAAGCGGCAGCCCGGTCAATCTGGAAAAAGCCCTGACCCCGACCACCCGTCTCGGCGGGCATCTGGTTAGCGGTCACGTCGACGGTGTCGGCGAAGTGGTGTCGCGCAGCGACAATGCTCGTGCGGTGGAATTTCGCATTCGCGCACCAAAAGAGCTGGCCAAGTACATCGCCCATAAAGGCTCGATCACCGTCGACGGCACCAGCCTGACCGTGAACGCGGTCGATGGCGCCGAATTCCTGCTGACGATCATTCCGCACACCCTGAGCGAAACCATCATGGCTTCCTACAAGCCGGGCCGCCGGGTGAACCTGGAAGTCGATTTGCTGGCGCGTTATCTGGAGCGTTTGCTCCTCGGCGACAAGGCTGCTGAGCCAAGCGCTGGCGGTATTACTGAAAGCTTTCTGGCCGCCAACGGCTATCTCAAATCCTGACTGAAGGGGGTGCCTTGTGGCGCTCAATAGCATCGAAGAACTGGTTGAAGACATCCGCCAAGGCAAGATGGTCATCCTCATGGATGACGAAGACCGCGAGAACGAAGGCGACCTGATCATGGCCGCCGAATGCTGCAAGGCCGAGCACATCAACTTCATGGCCAAGCACGCCCGCGGCCTGATCTGCATGCCGATGAGCCGCGAGCGTTGCGAACTGTTGAAGCTGCCGTTGATGGCCCCGCGCAACGGTTCCGGTTTCGGCACCAAGTTCACCGTGTCGATCGAAGCTGCCGAAGGCGTGACCACCGGTATCTCCGCCGCCGACCGTGCGCGCACCGTGCAAGCGGCGGCGGCCAAAGACGCCAAGGCTGAAGACATCGTCAGCCCGGGCCACATCTTCCCGCTGATGGCCCAGGCCGGCGGCACCCTGGCGCGCGCTGGTCATACTGAAGCCGCCTGCGACCTGGCGCGCATGGCCGGTTTCGAGCCAAGCGGCGTGATCTGCGAAGTGATGAACGACGACGGCACCATGTCCCGTCGCGCTGAGCTGGAAGCGTTCGCCGCCGAACACAACATCAAGATCGGCACCATCGCCGACCTGATTCACTACCGGATGATCCACGAACGTACCGTTCAGCGGATTGCCGAGCAGCCGCTGGACAGCGAACTGGGCCAATTCAACCTGGTGACCTATCGTGATTCGGTGGAAGGCGACGTGCACATGGCCCTCACGCTGGGCACCGTTTGCGCCGAGGAACCGACCCTGGTTCGCGTGCACAACATGGATCCGCTGCGCGACCTGCTGATGGTCAAGCAACCGGGCCGCTGGAGCCTGCGCGCCGCGATGGCTGCGGTGGCCGAGGCCGGCAGCGGTGTGGTGCTGTTGCTCGGTCACCCGCTGGACGGCGATGTGCTGCTGGCGCATATCCGCGAAACCGGTGAGCAGGCGGCGGTGAAAAAACCGACCACTTACAGCATCGTCGGTGCCGGCTCGCAGATCCTGCGTGACCTCGGTGTGCGCAAAATGCGCCTGATGTCGGCGCCAATGAAATTTAATGCGATATCCGGTTTCGATCTGGAAGTTGTAGAATACGTGCCCTCCGAATAATGACCCGGTGAATTCGGCATTGTTGATGTAGATCCTTGTGGTGAGGGGATTCATCCCCGACGGGCTGCGTAGCGGCCCTATTTGGTTGGGACTGCTGCGCAGTCCATCGGGGATGAATCCCCTCGCCACAGGGGTGTAGTCGAACAGCAATGCGGTGTTTCCGGTCATGAATTTGTGGCTAATATCACTGAGGGATGCGTACGAAACGCGTCCCGGCTCTTTAAGAGATCTGACGAATGACCCTGAAGACCATCGAAGGTACCTTCATCGCCCCTAAAGGCCGCTACGCTCTGGTAGTGGGCCGTTTCAACAGCTTCGTGGTTGAAAGCCTGGTCAGCGGTGCAGTTGATGCCCTGGTTCGCCACGGCGTGAGCGAAAGCGACATCACCATCATCCGCGCGCCTGGCGCCTTCGAAATCCCGCTGGTTGCGCAAAAAGTCGCCCAGAAAGGCGAGTTCGCAGCCATCATCGCCCTCGGCGCGGTCATTCGTGGCGGCACTCCACACTTCGAATACGTGGCAGGCGAGTGCACCAAGGGTCTGGCCCAGGTGTCCATGGAGTTCGGCGTACCGGTCGCGTTCGGCGTCCTGACCGTTGATTCCATCGAGCAAGCCATCGAACGTTCCGGCACCAAGGCCGGCAACAAAGGTGCTGAAGCTGCCCTGTCCGCTCTGGAAATGGTCAGCCTGCTGGCGCAGTTGGAGGCCAAGTGATTAGCGACGATAGCGATCGTTTCAACCCGCGCGATCCGAAACCTGCGGATGCCGGCAAGCCATCGAAAAGCGTCAAGCGTCGCGAAGCCCGTCAGCTCGCGACTCAGGCCCTGTATCAGTGGCACATGGCCAAGGCTTCGCTGAACGAGATCGAAGCGCAGTTCCGCGTTGATAACGATTTCACCGATGTCGATGGCGCGTATTTCCGCGAAATCCTCCACGGGGTTCCGGCGAGCCGCACCGAAATCGACACCGCGCTCAAGCCGTGCCTGGACATCGAAATCGAAGAGCTGGACCCGGTTGAACTGGCGGTTCTGCGCCTGTCCACCTGGGAACTGCTCAAGCGCGTCGACGTGCCGTACCGCGTGGTGATCAACGAAGGTATCGAGCTGGCGAAAGTCTTCGGTTCGACCGACGGCCACAAGTTCGTCAACGGCGTACTCGACAAGCTGGCTCCGCGCCTGCGTGAAGCTGAAGTGAAGGCGTTCAAGCGCTGATACGCGCTTGAGACCTCATGGGCGAGTTTGAGCTGATCCGCAATTTCTTCGCCGCCGCGCCTTGTGCGCAGGGCGGCGAGGGCGTTGCCCTGGGGATCGGCGACGACTGCGCCTTGCTCGCGGTTCCCTCCGGGGAACAGCTGGCGATTTCCACCGATACGCTGGTGGCCGGCGTGCACTTCGCCGATCCCTGCGATCCATTTCTGCTCGGTCAGCGCTCGCTGGCCGTTGCGGTCAGCGACCTGGCCGCCATGGGCGCCACGCCCGTTGCCTTTACCCTTGCCCTGACTGTGCCGACGGTGACCGCCGATTGGCTGCAAGCCTATGCCCACGGTTTGAACCGCATGGCGCAGAGCTGCAGCATCGCGCTGGTCGGCGGCGACACCACGCGCGGGCCGTTGAGCCTGACGGTCACGGTGTTCGGTCGGGTGCCGGCCGGGCAGGCCTTGACCCGCAGCGGCGCACAACCGGGTGATCTGCTCTGCGTCGGCGGCGAGCTGGGCAATGCCGCCGGTGCCTTGCCGCTGGTGCTTGGCCAGCGTGAAGCCGTAACGGATATCGCCCAGCCGTTGCTCGATCATTACTGGTCGCCCCAGCCGCAACTGGCTCTTGGTCAGGCGCTGCGTGGCAAGGCCACTGCCGCTCTCGACATCTCCGACGGCCTGCTCGCCGACTGTGGGCATATCGCCCTGGCCTCGCAGGTTCGCCTCGAAGTTGAACGCGAGCGCGTACCGTTGTCCGATGCTTTAGTGGCGTTTCTCGGTCAGCGCGGTGCCGAACGGGCGGCGTTGAGCGGCGGCGATGACTATGTGCTGGCCTTCACGCTACCGTCCGTCGAGTTGCCGGCGCTGCTGGCCGATGGCTGGCCGATCCATGTGATCGGGCGTGTGGCGCAGGGCCAGGGTGTGGTCCTGCTGGATCGCGAAGGACACGACATCACCCCGCAAATCCGGGGTTATCAACATTTTCAGGAGACACCGTGACAGATCACCCGAAACAGGTTCCGGCCGAATTCGTTCCGCCGTCGGTCTGGCGCAATCCCTGGCATTTCCTCGCGTTCGGCTTCGGCTCCGGCACCTTGCCGAAAGCGCCGGGCACGTGGGGTTCGTTAGTTGCGCTACCCTTTATCCCGTTGTGGCAGATGTTGCCCGACTGGGGTTACTGGCTGATGCTCGGAATCACCATGCTGTTCGGCTTCTGGCTGTGCGGCAAGGTCGCCGACGATCTGCGGGTCCACGACCATGAAGGCATCGTCTGGGACGAAATGGTCGGGATGTGGATCACCCTGTGGCTGGTGCCGGAGGGCTGGTACTGGTTGCTCGCGGGTTTTCTGGTGTTCCGTTTCTTCGACATTCTCAAGCCGTGGCCGATTCGCTGGATCGACCGGCATGTCCATGGCGGCGTCGGCATCATGCTCGACGACGTGCTGGCCGGCGTGTTCGCCTGGCTGGCGATGCAGGGACTGGTGTGGATTTTCGCCTGATCCGGATTGTCCGGGTTCAGTGAGGAGACTAGGGATGGCTCGACGCTGGCTGGCGCTGGTGTTTCTGACTATGCTGGGCACTGTCGCCAGTGCGCAGGAAACCGCGCACGCGCCGTCGGTCATCCATCTGGCCAGCGAAGACTGGGAAGATTACACCGCCGCGGACGGTCATGGCCTGGGCTGGGACGTGCTGCGCAAGGTGTTCGAGCCGGCCGGGGTGAAACTCGACATTCGCAGTGAACCGTACACTCGTTCAGTTGGGCTGGCCCAGCGTGGCGAGGTCGATGCTTGTGTCGGTTCTTATCATGAAGAATTCAGCGACCTGCTCTATCCGCGCTGGAATTTCGACACCGACCACATCTACGCCCTGGGCCTGGCGAGTAATCCAGCACCGACCCCGGAAACCCTCGGTCAATATCGGCTGGCCTGGGTTCGTGGTTACGACTATCAGAATTATCTGCCCGGCGTGCGCAACTTCAACGAGGTCGTGCGACGTACCGGGATCCTCTCGATGCTCACCCACAACCGCGCCGACTATTACATCGATGCTTTGACCGAAATCGATTACGTGCTTGGCCGGGCCAGGGAACCGACGCAGTTTCGCAAGACGCATATCGCCGAACTGCCGCTGTACCTGTGCTTCGCCAACACACCGCAAGCGCGCATGTTGATGGCAGTGTTCGACCGGCGCATGGAGCAGTTGGTCAAGAGCGGCGAGCTGAAGCCAATTTTCGAACAGTGGAAGCAGCCGTATCCGTTTGATACGCCCTGATTGCGAATCTTGTGCCCAACACTGTGCCCCCTGTGGGAGCGGGCTTGCTCGCGAATACGGTGGTTCCGCCAGCCTATTGCCGACTGACACGACGCCTTCGCGAGCAAGCCCGCTCCCACAGGGGGGCCAGGCAAGTCGGGTGTTATCAAACTTTTTGATCGTTATGCCCGATAATTCAGCCTAAGCGTCTGCAGGAACCTGCTGTTACAATGCCGGCCTGCGAATTTTCAGACTTTTAGATCAGGAGCACACCGGTGCCTGTCGTTTTTGTCGCCGCTTCCAAGCTGCCAACGCCTTTTGCGCAATTCACCATGCACGGTTTTCTCGATGAGGCTACCGGCCGCGAGCACGTTGTGCTGAGCCTAGGTGATTTCGCCGACGGTGCCCCGGTTCTCGGCCGGTTGCACTCCGAGTGCCTGACCGGTGATGCGCTGTTCAGCCAGCGCTGCGACTGCGGCTCGCAACTCGAAGCGGCGCTCAAGGCCATTGCCCGTGAAGGCCGTGGCGTGCTGCTGTACCTGCGTCAGGAAGGTCGTGGCATCGGTCTGCTGAACAAGATCCGCGCCTACGAGTTGCAGGACGGCGGCGCCGACACCGTGGAAGCCAACGAGCGTCTGGGCTTTGCCGCCGATCAGCGTGACTACGCGATGTGCCTGCCGATGCTCGAGCATCTGGGCGTGAAGTCGCTGCGCCTGATGACCAACAACCCGCGCAAGGTCAAAGCCCTGACCGACATGGGCATCGTCGTCGCCGAACGCGTGCCGCTGCACACCGGCCATAATCCGCACAACAAGCTCTATCTGGCGACCAAGGCCAGCAAGCTCGACCACATGATGGGCAACGAGCATCAGGGCGAGGTCGACCGCGCGTGACCCGCGGTCAGGTGCGACGCCGCCTGGCGGTCGACTGGTGGAAATACCTGGCGCTGGCGCTGCTGCCGCTGTTTGTCCTCAATGGCCTATTCGGCCAGGGCGAAGGCATTCTGCCGGTGCTGGCCATGCCGTTGTTCATTGCCGGCGTGGCCTCGATGTTTGTCAGTCTGAAGTTTTTCGGCCGCTACAAGCACGCGCTGATCGCCACGCAAAAAGCCCTTGATACCCCCGACGAACCGGCGGCCTGGATTGCCTTGGCGGCCCAGCGTCGCAGTGCATTCCTCGCGGCCGCATTGCCGGCATGGATCGGTGCGCTGGCGGTGTTCGTCGGCCTCGAAGCCGTACCGCTGATGCTGCTGGCGTTGTCCACGGCGGTGCTGTTCTACCTCTATCGCATCCCGCGTCAACTCGGCTGATGCGTCGTCTGTGGCTGGCGGTTCTGCTGCTGGCCTGCGCCGGCCCGGTGCTGGCGAGTCTGCGAGTGGTCAGTCTCGCGCCTTCTCTGTCTGAAATCGTTGTCGAGCTGGGCTCGGCTGATCTGCTGGTTGGCGTGCTCGATGCCGGCGAGCGTCCGGCTGCCATTGCCGATGTTCCCTCGGTGGGGCGTTATGGCCAACTCGACATGGAGCGCCTGCTCAGTCTCAAGCCGGATTTGCTGCTGCTGTGGCCCGGCAGTGTCGGCCCGGCACAACGCGATCAGCTCAAACGCCTGAACATTCCGACCTACGTCGCCGAGCCGCACAATCTCGAACAGCTGTCTGCGCAGATCGAGACGATTGCCGCGCAACTGGGGCGACCTGAGCGTGGGACGAAACTGGCGGCGGACCTGCGCCAGAAGCTCGATGACCTGCGCCAACGCTATCGCCGGGACACGCCGATGACAGTGTTTTATCAAGTCTGGGACAAGCCGCTGTACACCGTCGGTGGCGGGCAGATCATCAGCGATGCGCTCGAAGTCTGTGGCGCACGCAATGTGTTTGCCGATCTGAGTTTGCCGGCGCCGCAGGTCAGCATCGAAGCCGTGTTGCAGCGTGATCCGCAGGTGATTCTGGCAGGTGATCAGGGCCAGCTCGATGCGTGGAAGGCCTGGCCGCAGGTGAGTGCGGTGGCACATGGTCAGTTGCTGCTGATCAGCGACAAAGGCCTGGAGCGCCCAAGCGGCCAGATGATCGAAGCCACCGCCAAACTCTGCCATTTGATTGCGCCTGAGCGCTGAGACCGAGGTGAATTCTTCGCGAGCAAGCCCGCTCCCACAGTTGGAATGCGTTACCCCTGTGGGAGCGGGCTTGCTCGCGAAGAGGCCAGTCAAAACAGCGTCAATTCCGGATCAAAGCCCCGGTGTCCAGGTCACCCCAAACACCCACGCCCGACCTTCCTCGCGATAGCCATACTGGTTGCCGTCATAGCTGTACAGCGCACGGCTGTAACTCTTGTCCAGCAGATTCTCGACCTTCAGATCCAGTTTGATCTCGCGATTCAGCGCCCAGTTGCTGCGCAGTCCAAGCGTGCCGTAGCCACCCAACGGCTGGGTGTTGTTCAGATCGTCGTAACTGCCGCTGACCAATTGCCAGCTCGCGCCGACGCCCAACCGGTCAAACTGTCGATCCAGATCCCAACTCATCGTGCGCCGCGCACGACGCGCCAACGTGTGCCCGGTATCGCGATCACGCGGGTCGATAATCGCCACACCGAGATTGCTCTGCCAGCCGAACAGTTCCTGTTTCAGCGCCGCTTCAAAGCCATTGATCCGCGCCGAGGCCACGTTCTCCGGGCGTGAGTTGCTGCCGAAGATGATCGCGTCTTGCAGATCAGTGCGGTAAATCGATGCCTCCAGCCGACTGCTATCGCTCAACTGACTGCGCCATTGCAGCTCATAGCTTTTCGAGGTTTCCGGCTTTAGATCCGGGTTGCTGAAATCCGGGTAGTACAGGTCGTTGAAGGTCGGCGCGCGGAAGCCTTCGCTGTAGCTCAGCAACAGATCGTTGTCCGGGTTCAGCGGCAGGGTAAAAGTGCCGCTCCAGGTGTTCTGGCTGCCGAACTGCTGGTTGTCGTCGTGACGCAGGCCCAGTTCGGTGGAGAAGCTGTCGGCCTGATAACGATGCTGGATGAACGCGGCGCGGTTCCAGCGGCTGTCCTCGTCGAACGCGGTGCTGCTGTTGACCCGGTCTTCGTACCAGTCGCCGCCGAGGATCAGGCTGTTGCGCGCATCCAGAGTCAGGTCGTTCTGCCAGTTCACCGAATCGCGATAGGTGTTGAACACCGTGCGGTCGTCGCTGAGTTTGTCGAGGGTCTTTTCGCGGTTTTCGGTGTGACCGAATTCGACGCGGGTTTTCCAGATTTCGTTGACCCGGGCATCGACGTAGCTGCTGACACTGCTGACGTTGAAGTCGCTGTAGGGCTGCTGTTGCACCGACTCGAAAGTGGTCGTATCGAAGCGGCCGAACGGGTTGTCGAACTCGCTCTTGCCGCGGTTATCCAGCAGGTTGGCGCCGACTTCGATGTCATCGGCCAGCGCATGGCTGAGGCTCAGGCTGACGGATTTATTGCGGTAGGCATCGTGATCGCCGTCGCTGGGATAGGACTCGTGAGTGCGGTCGAGGCCGGCGGTGTCATCGAGGCTGGCGCCCAGGTTGAAGCGGGTCTTGTCATCGCCACCGGACAGGCCGAGGCTGCGTTCCCAGATCTGGTTGCTGCCGAAGCCGACGTGCAAGCGCGGCTGCAGGCCTTGTTCGGTGCCGCGCCGGGTGAAGATCTGAATCACCCCGCCAATCGCATCGCTGCCATAAATCACCGAGCGCGAACCGCGCAACACTTCCACGCGCTCGATCTGGTCGATGTTCAGGTGCTGCAGGTTGCTGTCGCCGGAGGTCGAACTGCCGATGCGCTGGCCGTCGACCAGCACCAGACTCTGCGCCGATTGCGTGCCGCGAATGTAGATCCCCGGCAGGCTACCGCGCCCACCGGCCTGCGCCACCTGCACGCCCGGTACCCGCTGCAGCAGATCGGTGACGCTGCCCGGTTGCAGGCGGTCGATGTCTTCGCGGGTGAACACGGTGTTGGCGGCGCTGCTGTCGTTGCGCGCTTCGACCTGGCGGTTGGCGCTGATCAGCGTGTCAGGCAGCTTCAGGGCCTGATCGCGTTCGAAGCTGTCGGCGAGGGTGCTGGTGGCTGGCAGCAGGAAGAAGGGCAGGGCGAGGCGCGAGAGGTTCATCGGTGTTCCAGTGGATATTTCTGATGTACACAAATCAAATGTGGGAGCGGGCTTGCTCGCGAAGGCGCCGGTTCAGTCAACTCATCATCGACTGAACCGGCGCCTTCGCGAGCAAGCCCGCTCCCACATGGGTATTGCGTGTTACTTGTTGAGCAGTTCCAGACGCTCACGAATCGAAGCTTCGATTCCCGCTTCGTCCAGCCCGCACTCGGCCAGCATCTGCGCCGGTTTCGCGTGTTCGACGTAAATGTCCGGCAAGCCCAGATGCAGCATCGACTTGAGGATATTCTCGCGCGCCAGGAACTCGCTGACCGCGCCACCGGCACCGCCCATGACCGCGTTCTCTTCGATCGTCACCAGCAATTCGTGGTTGCCGGCGATTTCGCGCACCAGTGCCTCATCCAGCGGCTTGACGAAGCGCATGTCGACCACGGTCGCATCCAGCTTCTCGGCGACTTTCAGCGCTTCGGTCAGTTGCACGCCGAACACCAGCAAAGCGACTTTGCTGCCCTGGCGGCGGACGATGCCCTTGCCGATTTCGATCGGCTCGAGATCCTTGTCGATGGTCGCGTTCGGGCCGGTGCCACGCGGGTAGCGCACCGCCGCCGGGCCGTTGTACAGGTGGCCGGTGGTGAGCATTTTGCGCAATTCGTTTTCATCGCTCGGGGTCATGATGACCATGCCCGGAATGCAGCGCAGGTAAGACAGATCGAAGCTGCCGGCGTGGGTCGGGCCGTCTTCGCCCACCAGACCGGCGCGGTCGATGGCGAACAGCACGTCGAGGTTCTGCACCGCGACGTCATGCACCAACTGGTCGTAGCCGCGTTGCAAGAATGTCGAGTAGATCGCCACCACCGGTTTTGCGCCTTCGCAGGCCATGCCGGCGGCGAACGTCACGGCGTGCTGTTCGGCAATCGCCACGTCGAAGTAGCGCAGCGGGAAACGTTCGCTGAACGCCACCAGGTCCGAGCCTTCCTTCATCGCCGGGGTGATCCCGACCAGGCGCGGATCAGCCGCGGCCATGTCGCACAGCCATTCGCCGAACACCGCCGAATACTTCGGCCCGCCGGCCTTTTTCGGCGCAGCGGCCGGGGCGTCGAGCGGTTCGAGCTTGGTGATCGCGTGGTAACCGATCGGGTCGACTTCCGCCGGGGCGAAGCCTTTGCCTTTCTTGGTGACGATGTGCAGGAACTGCGGGCCCTTCAGATCGCGCATGTTGCGCAGGGTGGCGATCAGGGTCGGCAGGTCGTGGCCGTCGATCGGGCCGATGTAGTTCCAGCCCAGCTCTTCGAACAGGGTGCCGGGAACCAGCATGCCTTTGGCATATTCTTCGGTGCGACGGGCGATTTCCCAGGCGCCGGGCAGGCGCGACAGGACTTTCTTGCTGCCCTCACGCATGCTCGCGTAAGTACGGCTGGAAAGAATCTTCGCCAGATAATTGGACAGGCCACCGACGTTGCGCGAGATCGACATGTCGTTGTCGTTGAGGATCACCAGCATGTTGGCGTTGACTTCCGGCGCGTGGTTCAGCGCCTCGAAGGCCATGCCGGCGGTCAGCGCGCCGTCACCGATCACCGCAATCGCCTTGCGATCGCTGTTTTGCAGGCGGGCGGCAATCGCCATGCCCAGCGCTGCGCTGATCGAGGTGCTGGAGTGGCCGACGCCAAAGGTGTCGTATTCGCTCTCGGCGCGACGCGGGAAGGCGGCGATGCCGTCCTTCTGACGCAGGGTTTCCATGCGCTGGCGGCGACCGGTGAGGATCTTGTGCGGATACGCCTGATGACCGACGTCCCACACCAACCGGTCATCCGGGGTGTCGAAGACGTAATGCAACGCGATGGTCAGCTCGATGACGCCCAGGCCGGCACCGAAATGCCCACCGGTCTGGCCGACCGTGTAGAGCAATTCCAGGCGCAACTCATCGGCCAGGGTTTCCAGCTCGGCTTCGCCTAACCGGCGCAGGCCGTCCGGCGTGTTCGCGCGGTCGAGCAGGGGCGTGGTCGGGCGCTTGCGGGGAATCTCATGAAACGTCGTGGGCATCAGGCGAATCGTTATAGGTATAAAAGATGCGGCAGTTTACCTGATGCATCGCCCCCTGCCCACGCGTTGGTCTTTTTTGGCAGGTTGGCGTTCAGTTACGCCGCTCGACGATATACCGGGCCAGGTCGCGCAAAGGCTCGACTGCCGCGTCAAACGGTCGCAGCGCGTGCAGGGCCTGATCGCGCAGTTCCAGAGCGTAGGCTTTGGCGGCGTCCAGCCCCAGCAAGGCCGGGTAGGTCGGTTTGTCGCGAGCGATGTCGGCGCCCTGGCGTTTACCGAGGGTTTCGGTATCGCTTTCGACGTCGAGAATGTCGTCCTGTACCTGGAAGGCCAGACCGATGGCCTGTGCATAAGTCTGCAGGGCTTTGAGTTGATCCTGCTCGGCGCGGCCGCTGGCCAGGGCGCCGAGCTTGACGCTGACTTCGATCAACGCGCCGGTCTTGTGCCGGTGCATTTGCTCCAGCGCTTGCTGATCCAGCTTCAGGCCGACCGAGCCGAGGTCGATGGCCTGACCGCCGACCATACCCGCCGGGCCTGCCGCGTGCGCCAGCGCCGTGACCTGTTGCAGACGGATGTCAGCGTCGAGGCTGCTCAGGCGCGGGTCGAGCAGGGCGCTGAAGGCCAGGCTCTGCAAGCCGTCACCGGCGAGAATCGCGCAGGCTTCGTCGAATTTCTTGTGGGTGGTGGGCTGGCCGCGACGCAGATCGTCGTCGTCCATCGCCGGCAAATCGTCGTGCACCAGCGAATAAGCGTGGATCAGCTCCACCGCGCAAGCCGCACCGTTGGCTTGCTCAGCCTTGCCGCCCAGCGCTTCGCACGCAGCGTAGGCGAGTAGCGGACGTACGCGTTTGCCGCCGATCATCACGCTGTAGTGCATCGCCTCATACAGGCGCGATAGCTCCGGCAGCGGAGCCTTGAAGAGGATTTCCAGTGCTGCATTGACCCGCGCCTGGCTGGTCGCCGAATACTCCGCAATCATTCTGGCTGTTCCGCGTCGAAGGGTTCCTCGGCGAGTTCGCCATCGCGCTCCAGCAGCACTTGCACCTTCTGCTCGGCCTGGGCCAGCGCTGCCTGGCAGTCACGGGTCAGGCCGATGCCCTGCTCGAAAGCGGTCAGCGAGTCTTCCAGCGACAATTCCCCGTTCTCCAGACGCTCGACCAGTGTTTGCAGGTCGGCGAGGGACTGTTCGAAATCCAGTGCAGCTTTTTTGCGGGCCATGGCGGCGATTTCCGGTTGACGTTAAACCGGCGCGACACTAGCAGATAGGGGGTTTATGGGCAAATGAGCGGGGCGCGGCCGACCCTTATCCCCTCACTACAGACGCCAGTGGTCAGTTTGAGGAATCGCCCGGGTAATTGATTTTGTAGCGGGTACTCCGTCCCCCCCCCGGCATTCTTTGCAGGCAGCCCTTTTCCAGCAGTTCCGCCAGATGGCGGGTTGCCGTGGCTTTCGAGACCTTGGCCACCGCTTGATACTGTGCCGCGCTGATGCCGTGCTCGAAGCCTCGTTCTCCACCGTCGAGCAGGCGATTGAGCACTTTACTCTGTTCCATCGACAGTTCGGTTTCACGGTGCGCCTGCCAGAAGCGGGTTTTACCCAGCACACTTTCGATACGCGCGATGGCTTGCTGCAGACTGCGTAAAAGAGTCTGCAGAAACCAGGTGAGCCATTGGGTGACGTCCGGCGTGGCCTTTTGGCTGGCCTCGAGTACTCGGTAGTAGCCGTTGCGGTCATCGAGGATGCTGGCCGACATCGCGTAAAAGCGGATCGCCTGGGCTTCACCTTGCGCCAGCGCCAGATCGGTGATGGTCCGAGTCAGGCGACCGTTGCCGTCATCAAACGGATGCAGCGTGACAAACCAGAAATGCGCAATGCCAGCACGCAGCAACGGATCCAGCGCTGTTTGATGCTGGCTGGCCTCGAACCAAGTGAGAAATTTATCCACCTGCCGTTCGAGACCTTGGCGCGCAGGGGCCTCGAAATGCACAGTGGGACGGTCGAGACGACCGGAAACTACCTGCATCGGTTCGTCACCGCGAAGCGCACCGACATGCATCGACCTTGCGGTGAAGTCGCTTTCCTGATCCGGAAACAGCCATCGATGCCATTCCAGTAATCGCTCCAGCGTCAGTGGTTCAGCGAAGCGCCGGGTGGCGTCGAGCATCAGTTGGGCCAGGCCTTCGCTCCGTTGACTGACTTTATCGCTATCGGGCAACTCCAGCCCCAGGCGTCGAGCCAATGACGAGCGCACCGAGCCGACATTCAACTGTTCACCCTCAATGGCCGAAGAGGTCACGATGTTTTGCAACAGTGCGTCGAGTTCGGTCTGAGCGCTCAGGGAGTTGCCCACGGATCCAGCCATGCCCATCAATTGGCCTTGTGCCTGAACGCATTCACGCAGCAGCGGCGCCAGACGTTCTGCCTGCCAGTTGAAGTCGGGCCAATCCGGCTGCTGCCAGATCCATTGAGTGGTCATCGGTTACTGCCTGTAATAGGGGCGTGAGCCGAATAGAAATGCTATTCGGCTCATTTAGTGAGCCGAATATGACGGCTATTCGGCTCACCGTCTACTTTACGGCGTGATTCCCACCGCAAATCCAGATGTATCCGATTGTTAAAAAACTGCCGAATCGCTAATCTTCGCGCCTTCTACGACCCGCTAGTCACGGGGTCTTTCAGACGAAACGCAGTTTCCACCGCTGTGAAGTACCGAGGATCGGGTGCAAGGTTTCGTTCAGGCATGGCAGGAGGCATTACATGCGTTCATTTCTTTGGCTGCTGATCGGTTTGGCCTGCGCGCCTGCGCTGCTGGCAGCGCCGACTGCCGAGCTGTCGGAACCATCCGGTGGCTGGCGTTATAACGGCTTGCTTGATCGCAGTGAAAACCCGCAAGTCGCCTACCCCACGCCGCCAATCGATCGCGGCATTCAGCGCAATCGCACGATGATTCAGGGCCAGCTCAAGGCCATCGGCAATCAGCGCGGGCCGCACACGCTGGCGGTCAACGGCAATCCATTGAATCTGTACACCGACGATGACGGGCGATTCGCCCGGCCGTATGCGTTCGGCGCGGGTTCCAACAGTGTCGAAGTGCGCAGTGCCGAGGGCCAGTCGCTCAAGCGCGTGCAGTTCTATGAAGCGAACAACCTGCGCACCCCGGCGAAGATCCGTGTGGTGCTCGGCTGGGACGATCCCAAGGCCGAGCTCGACCTGCACATCATCACCCCGGACGGCCAGCACGCGTTTTTCGCCCATACGGCGTTGACCAACGGTGGCGGTCTGGATCCGGATGGCGTCGATGGCCCCGGCCCGGAAATGTTCACCATGACCGCGCCGCTGCATGGCACCTATCTGGTTTACGTCAACTATTGGGGCAACTTCGGCGACGGCGGCTATAACTTCGAGGAGGCCAGCAATCAGAACGAGGTCATCACCTCGCAAATCACGCTGGTGCTCAACGAAAACACGGTCGACGAAAAACGCGAAACGTTCATCGTGCCCCTGCGGGCGATCGGTGATCTGCTGCTGGTCAAGACTTTCAACTATTAAGCATCCCGCTCCACGGATGAACTTCGGGTTTTGTGAACATGAGTGATAACGCTGCTTCTCCGGCCGTCCCGACACCTGCCGGCCAACCTTCCCGGCGCTGGCCGGCGCTGCTGATCGGCCTGGTCCTGGTAGCCGGGGTGGCCGGTGGTCTTGGCTGGCTCCTGCACAAGCCCAAGGTGCCGGCGGCGGCACTTGCCAGCGACAAGCTCGGCCTGAGCCGCCCGGACGCACTGCTGGAAACCCGCTCCCTGAGCCAGTTGCCCAAGGACCTGCTGACGGTGCCGTTCCTCAAGGCTACGCTCACTGAGGATTTCGTCTTCTATTACGAAACCCACGCCGATCGCCTGGGGCTGATCGGCAGCCTGCGCCGGATCATCTACGAACACGACCTGAAGCTGCAGGACAGCCTGATCGAACAGCTTTTCGATCAACCGGCCGACGTCGCGTTGTGGCGCGGTGCGGATGGCCGGCTCAAGGATTTCCTGCTGGTGATGGATCGCGGCGGATTGGCGAAACTGCTCGAACCGTTGGCGAAAGTGGCGCTGGACGATTCGCAACTCAGCGTCTTCGGCAGCCTCAAGGTCGGCAGCGACGAAGTGCCGCTGTACCAGCTCAGCTACAACGCCAGCAAATCGCTGCTGTTCGCGTCGCGCGGCGACAAACTGGTGGTGCTGTCCAACCCGAACAAATATTACGACCCGGCCAACGGCGAGTCCGAGGAGTCCGGGCACGTCTCGCCACAAGCGCTGGCAGCGCTGCTCAACGGCGACAAACTGTTCCCCGAGGCTTTCGGTCTACCGGCCAAGGCGCCGGAGATCAAACAGCGTCTGTCGGTCAATTCCAGCGTCCTTGCGATGGGCTATCAGCGCTTCATCCCGAACTTCGCCGGGCTGCGTTTCGACATGGACGACAAGGGCTGGCACAGCTACCTCGCCATGGACGAACTGGATAATCAGCCGGACTTCGATTTCAAACCGGTGTGGCAAGCCATGCCGCTGGGCGCCAGTGCCTGCGTGACCTTGCCGGTGGCGGCCGAACCGCAGAAACCGCTGCTGGTGAAACTCGGCGCCGACGAAGCGGTGGCGCAGAAACTCACCGAACACGTGGCTGGCGCGGCGGGCCTGTGCTGGTACGCCGATTCGCGGTTGTACACGCCGTTGCTGGTTGCCAGCCTGAAGGACGAGGACAGCGGCAAGCTCGATGGCGATCTGGGCACGTTGTTCGGTTCGATGGTGGGCGCCTACGAGACGAATGTCGATGAACACGCATTCCCGGTGGTCGAGAAACAGGAAGGCCAGAGTCATGTCTGGCAGCGTCAGGTCAGCTCCAACTTCGGCCCGTACGCCGCCAAGACTGCCGAGAATCCGGATGCGATCAGCGGTAAAGCGTTCATGAAAGTCAGCCTCGCCCGTCACGGTTCGACGCTGCTGTTTTCCCTCGACGACAAACTGGTGGACAAGGCTCTCGGTACTCTCGACAAGCGCTTCCCGCCGATGGCTGACGTGCTGCCGAAGGATGTGCTGATGCCGATCTACTTCGGCCCGGATTCGATGGCGCAACTAATGCAGCAGGAAACCCTCGACAGCCTGCCGCAGGACATGGAGCCGGTGTTCTACAACGCCGCGCAAACCTACCTGATCCCGAAACTGCGCACCCTCGGCGGCTACGGCAAATACGCCCTGACCCTGCCTGAAGGCAGCGAGCCTGACGGACACTGGCAATGGCTGCCGCTGGAATGGAAAGCGTTGTGACGGCATTGATCCGCAGCCTCGGCCTGCTCGCGCTACTGCTCAGCGCGGGCGCCCGAGCCGTCGAAACGCCGGCGCTGGATCCGGCGCAGTCCCAGGTGTTCCGCGCCTGGTTCGTGCGCATCGCTCAGGAACAACTGAGCCAGGGCCCGAGCCCGCGCTGGTATCAGCAGGACTGCGCAGGCCTTGTGCGTTTCGCCGCCAACGAAGCGCTGAAAGTCCACGACGACAAGTGGCTGCGCAGCAATGGCCTGTCCAATCGCTACCTGCCGCCGGAGCTGACGCTCAGCGACGAGCAGCGCAAGCTCGCCCAGCAATGGCAGCAGGGCGGCGGCAAGGTCGGGCCGTACGTCAACGCGATCAAACTGATTCAGTTCAACAGCCATCTGGTCAGCCGCGACGTGTCCCAGGCACGCCCCGGCGACCTGATGTTTTTCGATCAGGGCGACGACCAGCACCTGATGATCTGGATGGGCCGCTACATCGCCTATCACACCGGCACGACCACCCCCACTGACAACGGCATGCGTTCGGCAAGCCTGCAGCAACTCATGACATGGAAGGACACCCGATGGATACCCGACGCAGCCAACCCCAACTTCATCGGCGTCTATCGACTGAACTTTCTCTCCCAATGACCGGTGCCCGCATGCTGCGACTCTGCGCTCGAATTCCCCTGCTGCTGGCGCTGTTGCTGCCATTGGCGACCGTCAACGCTGAAGATTCGGTGGAGCCGAGCGGCTACACGCCGGTCGCCGGTGAAAGCTTCTTCCTGCTGGCTGACAGCAGTTTCGCCGCCGACGAGCAGGCAATGGTCCGTCTCGAAGCGCCGGGCCGGGACTATCGTCGTTTCCGCATGGAGCCTTACGGCGGCGCCGACATTCGCGTGTATCGCATCGACAAGCCGCTGGATTTCCTCAAACGTCAGAAGAACCTGCACCGCGTGGTCAGCGACGGTCAGTTCAAGGGCGAAGGCCTGTCCAACACCCTCGCGTACTTGTGGGACAACTGGTACCGCAAATCGCGGCGGGTGATGCAGCGCGCGTTCTCCTACGAGTCGCGCAAGCAGGTCACCGAGGAAGTGCCGGAACTGAAGATGGGCAACGCCATCGCCGCGCCGACGCCGTACGACGCGCAGCCGCAATTCGCGCTGATTCCGGGTCTGCCGGTGGTCAGCCAGTTCCGTTATCCGCTGTGGCAGGCCAAACCGATCCAGCCGCCGGCCGGGGTCAATCTGGCCGGGTCTTCCAGCGAGTTCGTCAGCGTTGCGCCGGGTAACGTGTACATCCCGTTGGGCAACCTGAAGCCGGGCCTGTACCTGGTCGAAGCGCTGATCGGCAAGTACCGCGCGACGACCATGGTGTTCGTTTCCAACACCGTGGCGGTGAGCAAAATTGCCGGCGATGAATTGCTGGTCTGGGCCGCACGCAAACACGAAGGCAGTTCGGTGCCGAAGGTCAATGTGCTGTGGACTGACGGCCTCGGCGTGATGAGCAGCGGTGCCACTGATGCCGATGGTTTGCTGCGGCTGAAACACGTCAGCCCCGAGCGTTCGTTCGTGATTGGCGAGGACGAAGAGGGCGGGGTGTTCGTCTCGGAAAACTTCTATTACGACAGCGAAATCTACGACACCAAACTCTATGCGTTCACCGACCGACCGCTGTATCGCCCGGGGGATTGGGTGTCGCTGAAAATCGTCGGTCGCGAGTTCAAGAATGCTCGGGATTCGGTGCTGCCGGGCGCTGCTGACGTCAACGTCAGTGTGCTTGATGCCACCGGCACCGAGCTGCAACGCCTCGACCTGAAACTCGATTCCAAGGCCGGCACCCAGGGCCGGTTCCAGTTGCCGGACAACGCTGTGGCCGGTGGTTACGAGATCCGCTTCAACTACAAGGATCAGGCCTACAGCAGCGCCTTCCGCGTAGCCGAGTACATCAAGCCGCACTTCGAAATTTCGCTGAATCTGGCCAAGCAGGATTACCGCACCGGCGAGCCGGTGAAGGGCAGTCTGGTGCTGCTGTACCCGGACGGCAAACCGGTGGCCAACGCCAAACTGAGCCTGAGCCTGCGTGCCCAGCAACTGTCGATGGTCGACAATGAGCTGCAATACCTCGGGCAATTCCCGGTGGAGTTGACCAGCACCGAACTGACCACCGACAGCAAAGGCAATGCGAGCCTCGACCTGCCGGCCGCCGACAAGCCGAGCCGCTATATGCTCACCGTGTTTGCCAGCGATGGCGCGGCGTATCGGGTCAAGACCACCAAGGAAATCCTCATCGACCGTGGCGCCGCGAGCTTCCGCCTGAGCGCGCCGCAACGCTTCAGTGCGGTCAACGACAAAGTCGCGTTCAGCTACGCCAACGAAGGTGGCAGCGAGCAGAGCAAAGCGGTGACCCCAAGCAGCTACAGCTGGGTGCGTCTGGAAGACCAGAGCACTGGCGAAGGCAAACTCGCGGCGACTGACAAAGGCTTTAGTCTGGCCTTCGAGCGTCCGGGTACTTACAACCTGACGCTGAAAGATCAACACGGTCGCGTCCTCGGCGCCACCGGCCATTCGGTCACCGGCGACGGCGTCAAAGCGGTGCCGGGCACCGTGGAAATCGTCCTCGACAAGCCCGAGTACAAGGCCGGCGATGAAGCGCTGGCACTGATCACCTTCCCGGAGCCTGTCAGCGATGCTCTGCTGTCGCTGGAGCGCGACAAGGTCGAAGCCACTGCGTTGCTGGCCAAGGGCGGCGACTGGCTGAAACTGGAAAAACTCAGCGACACCCAATACCGCGCGCGCATTCCGGTGAAGGACAACTTCGCGCCGAACCTGACCTTCTCGGTGCTCTACACCAAGGGCGGGCAGTACAGCTTCCAGAACGCCGGGATCAAAGTGATTGCCCCGCAAATCGACGTGGCGATCAGCACCGACAAAGCGGTGTATCTGCCGGGCGATACCGTCACCGTCGACCTGACCACGCAGTTCGCCGGCAAAGCGGTCCCGGCGCATCTGACCGTCAGCGTCGTCGATGAAATGGTCTACGCGCTGCAACCGGAAGTCGCACCGACCATCGACCAGTTCTTCTACCACCCGCGTCGCAATAATGTGCGCACCAGCGCCAGCCTGTCGTTCATCAGTTACGACGTGGCGTTGCCGGGCAGCCCCGGCGCGCCGGGCAAGGCCAACCGCAGCGAACGTGGGGTGAAAGTGCTGGAGCGCCCACGTCGTGAAGACGTCGACACCGCCGCGTGGCAGCCGGAATTGCTCACAGGTGCCGACGGCAAAACCCGTTTCACCTTCAAGATGCCGGACTCGCTGACCCGCTGGCGCATCACCGCCCGGGCTATCGCCGACGACGGCCAGGTCGGGCAGAAGAAGCAGTTTGTCCGTTCGGAAAAACCGCTGTACCTGAAGTGGAGCGGGCCGAGCAAATTCCGCAAGGGCGATCAGCCGCAACTCGGTGTGTTCGCCTTCAGCCAGGCGGAAAAACCGGTCAAGGCTGAGCTGGTCACGCATTACGCTGGCGCCGAACAACGCCTGCCGGTGACCCTGAACAACGGCATCAACTACGTGCCACTGCCAGCGTTTGCGCTGGCGACGGGTGAGTGGACCGCCGAGCTGGTGCAGGACGGCAAAACCGCTGACGCCCTCGCCGTGCGCCTGAGCGCGACCGGTGACGGCTGGCAAGTCACGCAAACCCAGAGCCTCGACGTGGCCAGCGGCGACACCCTGTTGAGCCTGCCGGCCGACGCCACGGACATTCGTCTGCGTCTGGATGACAGTCCGCAAGCGCTGTTCCGTTCCGCGCTCGACGATCTGCTGAGCTACCCGTACGGCGGCGTCGAGCAGACGGCCAGCCGTTTGCTGCCGCTGAGCATCGCTTATCCGTCGCTGGCGTCGAGCCCGCAGATCCGCGATCGCCTGCGCCTGATCATGCAGAACAGCCGCCTGCGTCTGGTGCAAATGGCCGGGCCGTCGGCGAGCTTCACCTGGTGGGGCTTCGACGGCGAGCCGGACGCGTTCCTCACCGCTTACGCCTACTACGCCGACTGGAACGCCAGTCAGGTGCTGGAACTGACCTTGCCACCGGAGCACTGGCAGCGAGTGCTGGAGGTCTACGCCAAGCAAGCGCCGAACACGCCGCTGCTGCAGCGGGCACTGATTCTGTCGTTCGCCAAGCAGATGCACCTGCCGGTGAATACCCTGCTCAGCGGTTTGATGGACGATCTGGCCAAGGCCGGTGAGGGCAATGCCGAAACCCTGATGGACGACGGCGAAGACAGCCTGGTGATGAGCGACCCGGATTCGGCGCTCGGTCTGGCGGCGGCGCGGGTGTTGACCGCGTCGCTGGCCACGCAGTCGAAAGTTGCGTTGCCGGAGGCATTCAACCGTCAGGTTGGCGCTGCGCAACAGCGTCTGGCGGTCAGTTCGCAGCCGTTTGCCGAAGCGCTGAACCTGTCGCTGCAACCGTTTGATCAAGCGCGGGCGACGGCGTTGTTGCAACGTCTGTTGCCACAGCAATCGACCCTCGAACGCGCCCTGGCGCTGAGCTGGTTGCAACGCAGCATCGCCCAGGCCTCGCCGACCATCGCGCTGCTGCCGGGTGAAGGCTGGAAGAAAAACTACGGCGCAACCGGTGAGATGTTCTGGACCTGGCAGGGGGCGACGCCGGTGCCGAATGTGTTGTCGGTGTCCGGTACTCAGGAGCGACCGTTGCGGGCGGCACTGAGCTTCCAGACCCAGCAACCGGCCGTCGATCCAATGGCCGTGACTATCACCCGCCGTTTGTCGCGGCTGGTGCCGGGCGACGAAGCGTTCACTTTCAAACTGGAGCCGGTCGGCAGCAAACCGCTGTCCAGTGACAGCCTGTACCTGGACGAAGTGATCCTCACCAGCAAGGCGCCGAAACCGCTGCGCTACGGCATGCTCGAGGTGCCGCTGCCACCGGGCGCCGACGTCGAGCGCACCACCTGGGGCATCAAGTTGCAGGGCAAGGACGGCACCGAGCCGACCGCGCTGGAAAAGGCGCGCTTCGAACCAGGGCAATTGGCTTATGCGGTGCCGGTGGATGCGCTGAGCGGCGAATTGCGTCTGCGCCATCTGGTGCGGTTCTCGCAGAAGGGTCAGTTCAACCTGCCGCCGGTGCGCTTCACTCAGGTCTACGCGCCGCAGCATCAGGCCCGGGAAGCGAAAGCCGCCCTCGGTCAGGTCACGGTCAACTGACATGAACCGGCCGCTGCTGTGGCTGCTGATGTGTGTGATGCCTGCGCTGGCGACGGCGCAGGATGAGCCGCTGCGGCTGGCGTACAAGGGCGAGTTGCTGTCGTTGAATCACACGCAACTGATCGCCCGCGAGCCCTTGCCGTCGACGCTGGATACGCCGCTGGGCAGTCTGTGGAAATTGTTCGTCTACGCGTGGCTGGTGGATACCGGTGCGCGCGAGCCGGCGTATGAATGTCGCGGGCAGTCAAAGGAAGAGGTTTATTGCTGCTCGGCGGGCGGCAAGATCGAGCGCGATCAGGCGTTGGTCAAATCCTGCGGCTTGTACTTTGAGCCGGCGAGATTGGGCATCGCTGCTGCCGATTGGCGCACCTATTGGCAGGTGCGGCAGGCGCCGTCGTGGTTGCTGGATTTGCCGACCGTGCAACCGGCTACTCGGGTTTCCGTGACGGACTTGCTGAAGGTGTTGTCGGTGCTGCCAGCGCAGGAGCAGATGCGCCGCGTGTTGCTCGACGTCGTGCTGAATGCGGCGGACGGCAATGTCGTCGGCGAACTGGGTGGTCGCCTGCGGGTTAAGACCTGGAGCTGGCTCGGCGATCAGGATCCGCAATCGCGCCAGGGTGGTTTTGCCGGTTGGACGGCGGACGGCTCGCCGATCTGGGCTGGTGGGCGCGGCACCAGTCAGATGGTTTTGCGCCATTACGGGCAGGCGTTGGCGACGGTGCTGCCCACATCGTGGCCGGCGGAAGCAGGGCGTTGCGTTGAGGTCGGTCTGTTTTCGCGTTATCCCGTTTCCCTGGTTCTGGCCGGTGATCGGGTGGTGACTTCGGGCCCATTGCAGGGCGACTACCGCGTCGAATTCGCCAACGGCAACGCGCTGGATATCCACAGCGCCGGTGAGCTGTTTCTGCTCGACGACAAACTGGTCGCCAGACTTGATCGCGAAGAATACGTCGCCCGCGTCCTTGAGCGCGAAGCCAAACCTGAACCCGCCGAAGCTGCCAAGGCACTGGCCGTGGCGATCCGCACCTATCTGCTGCAAAACGCCACGCGCAACGGCGATTGCCTGAGCATCGACGACAGCAGCAACCGTCAGCGCGTCGCTCCGCGTCCAGCTTCCGCCGAGTCGCGCAACATCGCCGCATGGACAGCGGATCTGGTGCTGGCCGGCAGCACCGTCACCTATCACTCCGATCAACCCGGCCCGGACAAACTCGCTTGGCAACAAGCCGTCGAGCAGGCCAACGCCGGCCAGCGCTACGACGCGATTCTGCTGCACGCCTACCCGCGCGCCAGTCTCAGCCGCTGGGACAACCCGGTCGCCTCCTGCGAAGCACTGCCCGCCGCGCAAGACTGGCTGCAAAAGCAGCGCCGCGGCTGGCGTCCGACGCTGGAAAGCGAAACCGGCTACAACGAAGTCAGCTCGTTCGCCGTGTGCAAACTGGCGTTCGGCCGCCCGTTTGTCGATCGCGAACGCCAGCGCATTTACGTGCGCGGCGTGCTGACCCTGCAGGATCGCCTCGACCTGACTCACGAATACCTGCACCTGGCCTTTGAAGCACATCCCAATGGCCAGGATGAAACCTACATCGAAGGGCTCGCCCGTCACCTCTTGCTGGAATAGACCATGACACTCCGTTATCCACAGGTCTTGCTGTTGCTCTGCGCGTTCAATGCATGGCCGATGGCAATGGCCGCTGACAGCGTCAAACTCGACACCCCGGTCGGCGGCTGGCGCACCGGCGCGCCCGAGGGCGAAGGCGAGAACTTCCGCCAGACCGTCAACTACCCAGCCTCTTCGGTCAACACCCCGGTCGGCCAGGCCAACACCGCGCGCATCAGCGGCGAAATCAAAGCCACCCCCAAGAACAAGGAACCGGGCCGACTGATCGTCAACGGCGTCAGCATGCCGCTGAAAATCGACGACAGTGGCCGCTTCGACCGCCCGTTCTCCTTCCCCAACGGCAGCAACAGCGTCGAAGTGCGCAGCCCCGACGGCCAGCAACGCCACCGCACCCAATTCCTCAACGCCAGCGGCGGCGCCACCCCGGCCAAACTGCGCGTGCTGCTCTCCTGGGACAGCGACGGCACCGACCTCGATCTGCACCTGATCACCCCCGACGGCGCGCACATCTGGTACGGCGACCGCGTCGCACCCAATGGCGCCGCGCTCGACGTCGACGTCACCACCGGCTACGGCCCGGAAATCTTCGCCATGCCGGCGCCGATCAAGGGCCAGTATCTGGTGTATGTGAACTACTTCGGCGGGGGGTATCGGGGGGATGATGAAGGCGGGGAGGAGGCGGTGCAGCCGCTGACCACGGCGCAGGTGACGGTGATTACCGAGGAAGGCACGCCAAGCGAGAAAATGGAGACGTTTGTGGTGCCGATGCGGGCGGTGGGTGAACTGACGCTGGTGAAGTCGTTCAGCTATCCCTGAGCAGCAGCCTGCTCAGGGTTGCACTAGAAACCAGGCGGAATATAACCAGGCACGAACGGCACGTTGATGCACTTGCCGTGGATGATCTTTCCGTCCTCGATCCTGAACAGCACGATCTTTTTCGCCTTGTTGACGGTGGCTTCGAGTTTGCAATCGGAACTGTGGCCGACCGTCTGGTAATACTCGGTGTAAACCATGCCGTTACCGGTGTGATTCATTGAAGTACCGGCCGCTTCCGTGGTGGTCCAACTGGACGATTTGTACCAGGTGAGCACAGCCAGATTCTCGCCGTTGGCCCCGGTCTGTTTTTTCATCGAGTCGGGTTTGCCGAACAGATCGAGCGCTTCCTGAACATCGCGTCCTTCCCAGCGCGACTGGGCAATCAAGTGGCAACCATTGATCAGCAAAACAGCGGGCGTTATCAGCAGCGCCAATAACGTTTTAGTCCATGGGTTCATCGTGATTCCCGCCGCTTACTTGTTGCCCAGGATCGAGTCGAGGTTGTCCATCATCTGGCCTTTCTCCTGAATCGGCGCCAGTTTGAAGAACATCTGCTGCATACCCTGAATCATCTGCAGGTACTCCATCTTGCCCAGCGCAATCATGTCCTTTTTATTGGGTGAGCAAACAAACTCGCTGGTGCGCTGCACCCAGAACTCCTTCGGCTGCTGCCATTGGTCGTTAACTTTCAAGTTGCGCATCATGTAAGCGATGCGATCAACCGACTGGCCATTGAGCATTCGGACCTTGTTCGTCGAACACTGAACTTCGAGGTTGTAGGCATCGATCATCGGTTTGCCGGGTTCCTCATAGACCAGCGTCACGGCGACCAACTTGGCCCCCTTGGTGTGCTTCGACGGCACGACTGAAGTGCTGTCGGCGACATACATGATGTTCTTGTGGGGAATACCGTTGCCGTAAATGATCCACCAGTCACCAACAAGCTTCTGCTCCTCTGCCATGGCTGAAGAGGTAGCGGTCAGGAGTGCGGTCAGTAGAACAACGGATTGATTGAGTTTGAAAAACGACGACATGGTGTTGCTCCATTCCTTGGCGCTTTTGTAATGCACAAAAACAGAATGGAAATTTAGTGGTGAGGTCGGGCGCGGGGCAATTAGGGCGGATGTGCTAATGGCTTATTGCGATGCACGTTTCAGTCAGGGCGCGGTAAGAGGGCAAGTACTTTTTGCCCCATTTCATAACGATGTCAGGCCGCTATTTCCGGGCTGAAACTGCTGGATGTCAGACGAGTGATCGCGATTCCTAGTGCCTGATCATCGAATAACTTGTTTTTACGCACCGCAGCTCCGGACCCACCATCCCAGTTCTTCAGTGCTATACGTACCGCAGGAACGGTTGGAGCAATCCTTTCCCGAATCAGCAACCAATCAACGGTCGCCAGCAACTCCATGCCGAAAGGTGACTCAAAACCATCGATCAATTCAGCCGTCCGCTCTAAAGCTTGAGAGTATTCCTTAGCTTCGGTCTTGAGGTAGGTCTGCAAAAACGTTTTGCGATCTTGATCAAACCAAATGACATCGGTGATTCCAGCATCACTGATGCGCTTGTCGCAATGTAGATAGCTGCCATCCAGATTGTTCAGCAGATGCTCCAATCGATTGGCATACGGGCCGAATTTATGAGCGACAAATTTGAGGTTCAGCGGATTCTCAGTACCTGGAATTTTCTCGATTGCGCGTTCAAGAAACCAAGCCAGTTTCTGAATTTCGAGCAGGCTGCATTCCATGCCGAGAACCCAATAACGCCGGACCAGTTCAGCGATCAGTGCGCGTGCCGGAGTGAGTTGCTCAACGCCATCGCGCTTAGCGACATTCAGATACTGACTGGAGGGTTCGAACACTAATACGTCGACATCCAAGTCACCGAGCACTTCTACAATCTGCTCGCGCACTTCAGGCCACTTCAAACCACCGTTACCAGCGCCCAGCGGAGGAACGGCGACGGACTTCACATCGTTTTCAAGCAGAAACCGTCGCAGATCATGCAAGCCTTCAGTTATCCATGCCATTTGCGACGGGTACCGCCAGTGGCGCTTGGTGGGGAAATTCACAATCCAGCGCGGTCCATCGAGTTCGTTGGTGGCAGTCACGTGCATTTTGCCGGTTTCGACATCCCCGGCTTTGCACGCGGCTGCATATAGTCGGTAATTCTGCGCAAAGCGTTCCTTGAACATCAGTGCGATGCCCTTACCCATTACACCCACGGTATTCACCGTGTTGACGAGCGCTTCAGTTTTGGCTTCCAGCAGGTTGCCTTGGGTGAATCTGATCATTGGAAATACCATTTGGGACGCGCATGGACCGGCAACGTCAAGCCTCTAACGGCCACGTCTGCTTCTATGCGTACTTTCATTGCATCGGTGTGGCACATGATGCCCAGTAGTCCCGTAATCGGTAAATGTTGGTGGATCAGCGCCTCAGCCTGATAACGCTCCATTTTGCGAGGGTCGTCAGGATCGCGCTTGAAGTCGCGCCGTTGAAGGATAGACCAATCGATCTGGTCGAGATTCGCCAGATCGCTGTAGTAGTTTGTCCAACTCGGGTAGGCATGAGCGTTTGTGAAGACAAACGGTAGGCCAAGCTCTTCAACGCGATAGAGGCTTGAGACCAGAATCACGATCTCGTCATTGCCGCGTTGTTGAACACTCCAGCCAGAGTGAATGTTCTGCATCATCACCGAGAAGGGTGTGAAATAGAAGGGCACGTAGTCGGCCAGTACGCCTTCGGGTGCGATAGGCACCTGACGGAAACGGCGTTTGTCGATCAAGTCGACGTTGCCGATATTCACGTACTGAGGTGCCTTTGCTTCCGAGTTTGCGCAATGCAGACCGTTGTCCAGAATCCAGGGCAGGTTATCGCGATGGACGATACGCCAAATCAGAGCTTTCTCTGGATTCAGGTTGGTATAGATCATTGATAAAACATTCTCTGGTTCACGCTGGTCTGCACATTAACATCGGCCGCCTGTAATTTAGCTACGCAAAGTGCATCAACTTCTTCGCTGGGGGTGAAGATTTTGAAGAAGGCATCAGGTTTAACAATCCCCGGTGCGAGACACTCTGCCATGCAGATGCTTTTGCAATGAGGATCCAGGTAATCGCGACTGCTCATGACATCCCACTCGATGGCTTCGAAACCCTGTTCGTAATCAAGTAGCTGTATTGAGTCGCCCGCTAACGGGTGGCGTGGAATGACTTTCCAGCCGTATTGCTTGGCTGTTGATCTGTAGACCGAGATCAACACAAATTGTGCCTCTGGCCTATTGCGCTGAACGCTTCCGTCAAATGGATTCTTCGCAAACCAGTGGAAGGGGACGTAGTTGTCGAGCTGCAGAGCCTGCCGCTTTTTCAGGATTTCAGCATCTGCGACGTCTTTGAAACCCGAGAGGCCGGCGCGAGGTTTCAAGCCATCCCTGAAAATCCCATCCAGGTTTTCAACTGAAGTGAGATGGTAGAGAAGCTTCTGATCCTTGATGCTTTTAACGTCCGACATAGTGGTCTCCTTGACCTGCACATCAACCTAAACTGAATTCAGTCCCGGCCTCGCCCCGTGCTGATGTAACCCTCGATCCGTGGGGGTTGGTAGAACAGTTGGTGTGATTCTAGTGTGCCATCATTTTTGGCCACAAGCTCAACATGGAAATTGGTTAGCAGGATCCGTCAGCAAGACCGTTGATCTCACTCGTCATCAAAGTAATCGCGGTCCAGCGTCGGCAGCCGCAACAAGCGCGATGTCACGCCCACCTCATGATCCATCATCAGATGCACCAGCCGCGTGCCGTCTACCAACACAATCCCGTCCACCGATTTGGCGAAGTCGACAGCGTGCGCCGTGAAGCCGGACGTTGTGATGAAAACGCCTCGCTTGGCTTTTTGCCCCGCGAGCGCTCCGTAGAACGCCTGCAGTTCAGGCCGGCCAACCGTGTTCTGCCAGCGCTTGGCCTGAACGTAAACTTTTTCCAGCCCCAATTTATCGAGCGAAATAATGCCGTCGATGCCGGCATCACCGGAACCGCCGACACGTTGCAGATCATTACGACTGGCGCCGTAACCCAGGCGATGAAGCACATCCAGCACGATCACTTCGAAGCGGTTGGGGCTGACTTGCAGCAAGTTATCCAAAAGGTCGGCCGCCGTGGCATCGCGCAATTCTTTTAGCGCTCGCTCCAGTCGGTCGTCGGGGCTTTCGGTGGCGGAGGCCAAATCTGGCTCTACATTTGGTTGGTCATCCAGTGGCTCGGCATCAGGCGCGACCTTCAGCTTCACATTCATGTAACCGATTGCTAAATGCTCCACATCCTTGGCCGACAGTGGAAATGCATGCTCCTTGGCGTACTGCAGGCCTGCATCAGTCAACTTCCAATAACCGCGTTTGGCACTGCTGGAAAGGCCTGCACGCTTGAGACGATCGTGCGCCCAACCTGATCGGTTCTTGTAGGTAGCTTGGCCACTGGCGATCAGTTCTTCGCGCTGTGCTTCGGTCAGTTGCAGCATTTTCGCTGCTGCTTCGTGCGCGTCCCGAGCAATAGCGCCCTCGGGCTTTGTAGCGAGAAAACGCAGGATCGGCTCAATGAACTGATCGTAGGTTGGAACGGACATGGGCGCATCCCTGTGCTGATGGGTGTTTTTTAACTGACTGGCGGGCGAGTATAAATTAACGCTCGCTGAGGATGCCTTCGCGAGTTAGCGCTGGTGCGGTAAAAGCGTAAGTCGCCGTGTCTCGGCTCATTTATATGCCGAAAGGCCGAATAGGATATTTTTTAGCAGGCATTAAAAAGCCGGCTTGTGGCCGGCTTCTCGGGGACTGGCTTGGTTTATTTTTGGTAAACCGCGTCAGCCTTCAAAACGTACACCCGGATCTGCGTCCGGCTGTGGGACTTGGTCAGACGTTGGTCTGCCGCGTCAGGCGTCATCTGAGCCGCGGGAGCGGGTCGATGCGCAAATGTGGGGCGCAGGATACTGAGTTTTGTCGGGGATTCCCAGTCTCAAGTGCGGAATAGAGCCACCGCGGCGGGCAAAAATCGTAATTTGTACTGATTTTCGGGGGCTCTTCGCGAGTAGGTTCGCTCCCACAAGGGGTGGTGCAGGGTTGAAGATCCGTATCCGATCAGAGAAAAGGTACCACCGGTCGGCGTTTGCCCAGGGTCGACCACCAGAATACCCAGCCCAGAATGTGTATGCGCTGCTCATCGATCTGCGCTGCGCGGAAGATTTCGTCCGGGTATTCGGCGCTGTTGTGGCTGCGCAGGCGCAGGGCGTTGCCGGGCATGCGGTGCAGGTATTTGATGCGCAGCATGCCGTCGTGTTCGATGGCGTAGATTTCGCCGTCGACCACCTGGGTCAGGCCGCGGTCGATGCCGACGATGGAGCCGTCTTCGATGCGCTCGGCCATGCTGTTGCCGATCATGTGCGCGCAGATGGCGTCGCTTGGGCGGATTTCCAGTTGGGCGAGATGGGCGCGGGGCAGGCGGACGGTCTGCTCGGGGTCGAGGATGACGTGGGTTTTGTCGGCGCCGGCGCTGAGCGGTGTTTCCTTGAAAAACGGCAGTTCGATGTCGTTGGGGTTGATGATGGAATAGACGCCGTTGACGGACTGCGCGTCGAAGGTGTCGCCGTTGCTGGCAGGCGTTTGCAGGCGGGGTGACTCTTTGCTGCCTTCGCCGGTTTTCAGCCACTCGCTGTTGACCGAGAGCAGGCGTGAGACTTCCTCCATGCGATACGCCGGGACGCCCCGGGTGTACCAGTTATGAATGTTTTGGGCTTCCGTGCCCCAGAACTTTGCGAATCCCGTGGTGGTGATGTTCGCTGCTTCCAGGAGTGCCTTGAATCTTGGACCGCTAGTGTTCTTTCTCATAAACACCGAGTCTACGGCCGTGCCAGAGCGGTTTGAATAAACCGGCTGTTCAAAAAAAGCCTGTATTTTGCGACTGGATGTAAGGCGTGTTTGTGGGAAATCACTCACTTCGAAACTTTTCTGTAGTCCGCGATAAACACACTGTTTAAAGCGGCGTTTCTCAGGCACAAAAAACCCCGGATCAACCGGGGTTTTCTTCAAGCATCATGCAGCCAGCCGGCGCTTAGCCCTTGTAGGCAGCAACCGACTTGGTGATCGCGTCGCGAGCGGCATCAGCGCCAGCCCAGCCTTCGATCTTGACCCACTTGCCTTTTTCGAGATCTTTGTAGTTCGCGAAGAAGTGCTCGATCTGCTGGATCAGCAGCGGTGGCAGGTCGGTGTATTCCTTCACGTCGACGTACAGCTGGGACAGCTTGTCGTGTGGGACTGCGATGACTTTGGCATCGCCGCCGCCGTCGTCGGTCATGTTCAGGATGCCGACTGGACGCGCGCGGATCACCGAGCCTGGAGCAACCGGGTAAGGGGTCACAACCAGCACGTCGAGGGGATCACCGTCGTCAGCCAGGGTGTTCGGGATGTAACCGTAGTTGGCCGGGTAGAACATTGGGGTGGCCATGAAACGGTCAACGAACAGGCAATCGCTGTCTTTGTCGATTTCGTATTTGATCGGCGCGTGGTTGGCCGGGATCTCGATCGCGACGTAGATGTCGTTCGGCAGGTCTTTGCCAGCCGGAATCTTGCTGTAGCTCATTGGGCGTTGCCCCCGTAGTTGACCAAAAACACTTGGCCGGATTGACCAAAAAGTGGCGGCGATTATAGGCATATTCCTACGTCGACGCCACGTACCAGAAGTCGTGCAGCGCTTACTCGTGCGCCTGATAGACCGGGTCTGTGGCCTGAAGTTGCCGCAGCCTGCCCAACGGATCCTGCCGGTAGAAAAGCTGCAGTTGCAAGTAGACCTGTGGATAAGCCGCGTGCAGCAGATCCGGAGCGCTGAAGAAGTATTCGCTGGTGACCGCAAAGAACTCCGCCGGGTTTTCCGCGGCGTACGGGTCGATGGCGGTTTCGGCATCGGGATTGCGGTCGAGCTGGCGGTTGAGGTCATCGTAGGCGTGTTGCATGACCTCGGCCCAGTCGCTGACGCGCATGTCGGCGTGCAGCGGCGGCAGGCCGTTGGCGTCGCCGTTGAGCATGTCGAGCTTGTGCGCCAGTTCGTGGATCACCAGGTTGTAGCCTTCCCAGCCACCACTGGCCATCACCCCCGGCCAGGCGAGGATGATCGGCCCCTGTTGCCAGGCTTCGCCGCTGTGCTCGCCGTCCCACTCGTGCTCGACGCCGCTGGCATCGCGATGCCGTTGCGGGCTGAGGAAGTCGTCGGGGTAGAGGACGATTTCGTGGAAGCCCTGATACCAGTTCAAATCGCCCAGATTGAGCAACGGCAACTGGGCCTGGGCGGCGAGCAGCAGGCGTTGTTCCTGATGCAGTTCGACACCGGGCAGGGCGGTCAGGTGTTTTTCTTCGAGAAACAGCACGCTGGCTTCACGCAACCATTGGTCTTCGGCGGCGCTGATGCCGTCGAGAAAGCTCAGGTGATGGCGCACCCGTTGCCACAGGTCGTCGGCAATCGGGTGCCTGGCCAGAATGCGCCGGCGACGCCAGGCGCTCAGTGACCACATCGGATCAGTGGGTTTCGGCTTTCGCGCCGCCGAAACGGCTGCGCACCACGCCGATGATCATCGGCACCAGCGACAGCAGGATGATGCCAACCACCAGCAACGACAGGTTCTTCTTGATGAACGGCACGTTGCCGAAGAAGTAACCCAGGGTCACCAGGCCGCCGACCCAGAGGATGGTGCCGAACACGCTGAACGCGAAGAAACGCGGGTAGGGCATTTTCCCGACGCCGGCGACGAACGGGGCAAATGTACGGATGATCGGCAGGAAGCGCGCCAGGGTCACGGTTTTGCCGCCGTGCTTGTCGTAGAAATCGTGGGTTTTTTGCAGGTAGTCGCGACGGAAGATTTTCGAGTTCGGGTTGCTGAAGAGTTTTTCGCCCGCCGTTCGGCCGATCACATAGTTGGTGCTGTCGCCGAGGATCGCCGCGAGCATCAGCAGCCCGCCCAACAGCACCGGATCCATGCCACCGCCCGCCGCCACGGCACCGGCGATGAACAACAGCGAATCACCCGGCAGGAACGGCATCACCACCAGACCGGTTTCACAGAAGATGACAGCGAACAGAATCGCGTAGATCCACGGCCCGTAGTTGGTGACCAGCAAATCGAGGTACACATCGAGATGCAGGATAAGGTCGAGCGGGTTGAAATCCATGGGGGCACCTGTGGTGACGGCCCGACTCGGCAGGCCTGTGCGGATGATTCGGGTGTAAGCCTACAGCGAGGTGTAGTTTTTCTTACAAGCCGGAAAGCTCGGGATTATACGGTCTGAGAGGTGAAAAGCGCGTTGGTTTTGTAGCGAGGGATGTCGGGGTGTGAACAAATGTCAGGCAGGCATTGATGGTGGCGGCAAGGTGGGTGTGGCGAGGGAGCTTGCTCCCGCTGGAGGGCGAAGCACTCCCAAGCCTTGATTTGCCTGACCTGTTGAGATGACTGAGGTGGGGCCGCTTCGCAGCCCGGCGGGAGCAAGCTCCCTCGCCACAACAGGCCCTTGATGAGTGCTAGAGCTCGTCGCTGATCGGCAGCACGTAGTTCTTGAACTCGGTGTCTTCCTTGAAACCAATGGATTCGTAGGTTTTCTGCGCCACTTCGTTGTTGCTGCTGGTGGAAACGCGCATGCGCACGGCCTGGGTTTCCTTGGCCATTTTCTTCGCGGTGCGGATCAGGTTGTCGGCCACCAGTTGGCGGCGGGCGTCTTCGGCGACATAGATGTCGTTGAGGATCCACACGCGCTTGAGCGACAGCGAGGAAAAGCTTGGATACAGCTGGCAGAACCCCATGAGCTTCTTGTCGTCATCATCGGCCAGGGCCAGATAAATCACCGACTCCTTGCGACGCAGGCGTTTTTCGAGAAACGCGCGGGAGGAATCCGGGTAGGGCAGGGAACCGTAGAACTCGCGATATTTGACGAACAACGGGGTCAGCAAATCCAGGTGTTCGAGGGTCGCTTGAATAATCCGCATGATAGGTCTCGTCTTCAAGTGGCTGTCTTCAACTGCTCTGACGGCGATGGGAAACCCTGCGGCCGTGCATCGATCCTGCCTGAAAGCAGCGCAGAAACGCAATGCGGAAACGGTTCAGGTTGTGGGCGGATCGAGTAGGAAGTTTCCCTTCATGTCCGCACCGGCCTCCGACTCCAGCGTCTGCACCTGTGCTTCGTCCTTCAGATTGACCCCCGACAGCTGCCGCCGGCAGGCCTCGCGCATCAGATACAGCAGGCGATGCGCCGCCATGCCGTAGCTCAAGCCCTCAAGCCGCACGTTGGAGATGCAATTGCGGTAGGCATCGGTCAGCCCGACTTTTGGATTGTAGGTGAAATATAAACCGAGGCTGTCGGGCGAGCTGAGGCCCGGACGCTCTCCGATCAGCATCACGACCATTTTTGCACCCAGCAACTGACCGATCTCGTCACCGATGGCGACGCGGCCCTGTTCCACCAGCACTACCGGGGCAAGCGACCAGCCGTCGGCGCTCATCTGCTCCTCCAGGCGGGTCAGAAACGGCAGGGTATGCCGATGCACCGCCAGTGCCGACAGGCCGTCCGCCACCACAATCGTCAGATCGACCCCGCCGGGGTTGGCCTGCGCGTAATCCCGCAGGCTCTGCGCCGAGGTGTCGCTGAGCTTGCGCCCCAGATCCGGGCGTTGCAGGTAGCTGTTGCGATCAGTCGCGGCGCTGTGAAGCAACAAGGTCTCGCGCCCGCGCTCGCTCAGTTGCGCGCTGAGCCCGGCGTGGTCGAACGGCAGATGCACCGCATCCCGTGCCTGAGCGTGGGCGAACTGGAAATCCAGCTGGGCGCTGGTCGGCAGGCTGGTGCCGGTGCGGCCGAGGGCGATGCGCGCCGGGGTCAGGCGGCGCAGTTCCAGCCACGGGTTTTGCGGGTCGACAGGCGGTTTTTCCATAACACTCATCCCAGTTGCGCCAGCGCCTGGCGGAAGGCCGGCGGCAGGTTGTTGCCAAAGCGAACCTTGCCGTCCGCCTGGGTGAAGATGCCCATGTTCGCCAGCCATTGCTCGAACTCCGGCGCCGGTTTCAGGCCCAGGGTCTGGCGCGCGTAGAGCGCGTCGTGAAACGAGGTGGTCTGGTAGTTGAGCATGATGTCGTCGGAGCCGGGGATGCCCATGATGAAGTTGATTCCGGCCACACCGAGCAGGGTCAGCAGGGTGTCCATGTCGTCCTGATCGGCTTCGGCATGGTTGGTGTAACAGATATCACAGCCCATCGGCACGCCGAGTAACTTGCCGCAGAAGTGGTCTTCGAGGCCGGCGCGGATGATCTGTTTGCCGTTATAGAGGTATTCCGGGCCGATGAAGCCGACCACGGTGTTCACCAGAAACGGCTTGAAGTGCCGCGCCACGGCATAGGCCCGGGTTTCGCAGGTCTGCTGGTCGACACCGTGGTGGGCGTTGGCCGACAGCGCGCTGCCCTGACCGGTTTCGAAATACATCAGGTTCTGCCCGAGGGTGCCGCGCTTCAGGCTCAGCCCCGCGTCATAGCCTTCCTGCAATACATTGAGGTTGATGCCGAAACTGGCGTTGGCCGCTTCGGTGCCGGCAATCGACTGGAACACCAGATCCAGCGGCACCCCCCGGTTGATCGCCTCGATCGAGGTGGTGACGTGGGTCAGCACGCAAGCCTGGGTCGGGATGTCATAGCGCTGAATGATCGCGTCGAGCATCTCCAGCATCGCGCAGATCGAGGCGATGCTGTCGGTGGCCGGGTTGATCCCGATCATCGCGTCGCCATTGCCGTACAGCAGACCGTCGAGAATGCTCGCGGCGATGCCGGAGGGCTCGTCGGTCGGATGGTTCGGTTGCAGCCGGGTCGACAAGCGCCCGCGCAGGCCGAGGGTGCCGCGAAATTTTGTGACCACGCGGATCTTCTGCGCCACCAGCACCAGATCCTGCACGCGCATGATTTTCGACACGGCGGCGACCATTTCCGGGGTCAGACCGGGGGCGAGGGCGCGCAGGCTGGTTTCGTCAGCGGCGTCGCTGAGCAGCCAGTCGCGGAAACCACCGACGGTGAGGTGGCTGACCACCGCGAAGGCTTGTTTGTCGTGGGTGTCGATGATCAGTCGGGTGACTTCATCGGCTTCGTAGGGAATCAGCGCTTCCTGCAGAAAATGCGTGAGCGGGATGTCGGCCAGCGCCATTTGTGCAGCCACGCGTTCGCCGTCATTGAGCGCGGCAACGCCGGCCAGAAAGTCACCGGAGCGCGCCGGGCTGGCCTTGGCCATGACGTCCTTGAGGCTGTCGAAGCGGTAGGTCTGGGCGCCGACGGAATGGGCAAATGCGGCCATGGGGCGGTGTCCTCCTGATTCTGTGGGTAACTCGGTCTCCCTGTGGGAGCGGGCTTGCTCGCGAAAGCGTCGTGTCAGACGACATCGTTGTTGGATGACACGACGCCTTCGCGAGCAAGCCCGCTCCCACAGGGGGATTTTCATGCACTTCTATATAGCGGGCACCGGGCGACAGGCCCGGTGCCGGTGCAACTAGATACCTTCGAGCATAGCGTCTGCCGGGGCTTCGGCGCGTTGCTTGGCGGTGAGCTGAAAGTACAGATAACCAGCGGCCATGAAGCCCAGGAACACACAGCCGATCAGCGTGTTGAACCACGCCATCGCCACCAGGCACACCACCGCCAGAAACAGCGCAATTGCTGGCACCACCGGGTAGCCCGGGGCGCGGAAGGTGCGTTCCAGGTTCGGTTCGGTTTTGCGCAGTTTGAACAGGCTGAGCATGCTGATGATGTACATCACGATCGCGCCGAACACCGACATGGTGATCATCGCTGCGGTCAGGGTCATGCCTTGCAGATTGACCAGACCGTCGCTGTAGATCGCCGCGATGCCGATCACACCACCGGCGAGAATCGCCCGGTGCGGGGTCTGGAAGCGCGACAGCTTGGCCAGGCTCTTCGGCAGATAACCGGCGCGGGCGAGGGCGAAGAACTGCCGCGAGTAACCGAGGATAATCCCGTGGAAACTCGCCACCAGGCCGAACAGGCCGATCCACACCAGCATGTGCATCCACGATGAGTTGTTGCCGACCACCGCTTTCATCGCCTGCGGCAGCGGGTCATTGATGTTCGACAGTTGACGCCAGTCGCCGACGCCGCCGGCCATCACCATCACGCCGATGGCAAGGAACACCAGGGTCAGGATGCCGCTGACGTAGGCCTTGGGAATTGTGCGTTTCGGGTCCTTGGCTTCTTCGGCGGCCATGGCCGCGCCTTCGATGGCAAGGAAAAACCAGATCGCAAACGGAATCGCCGCAAAGATTCCGGGGATCGAGCCCATCGTGAACTCGTTGGAACCCGACCAGCCGTTGAGCACGAAATTGCTGAAGCTGAAGCCCGGTGCGACCACGCCCATGAACACCAGCAGCTCGGCGACCGCCAGCACGGTGACCACCAGCTCAAAAGTCGCGGCGATGCTGACGCCGAGGATGTTCAGGGTCATGAACACGAAATACGCGCCGACCGCTGCCACCTTCGGATCAAGCTCCGGGTACTGCACGTTGAGGTAGGCGCCGATGGCCATGGCGATCGCCGGTGGGGCGAAGACGAATTCGATCAGCGTGGCGATGCCGGCGATCAGTCCGCCTTTTTCGCCGAACGCCCGGCGGCTATAGGCAAACGGCCCGCCCGCGTGGGGGATCGCGGTGGTCAGTTCGGTGAAGCTGAAGATGAAGCAGGTGTACATGGTCGCGACCATCAGCGCCGTGACCAGAAATCCGAGGGTGCCCGCGGTGCCCCAGCCGTAACTCCAGCCGAAGTATTCGCCGGAAATCACCAGGCCGACGGCAATACCCCACAAATGCAGGGTGCCGAGTGTGGGTTTGAGCTGTGTGGTGGAAGTCATAAGTCCTCTCTGTTTTTTATTGTTCGATCTGTTGGACTTTCGGGTGCAGTGGATGAGGTGGATGGATGCTGTTCACGCAGCGGCAGTTTTTGTGCAAAACCTGAATGACGGGTACGCAAGGGCCGTGCCAGAGCGGCCAGGCCTTGTGTCGTGTCATTTAGGACGCCTTCGCGAGCAAGCTCGCTCCCACAGGTTTATGTGGTGAACCCATTATTGAGATCGAATTCAGATCCCTGTGGGAGCGAGCTTGCTCGCGAAGGCGGTTGAACAGGCGACACAGAAATATCTGTATCGCCCCCGGGTTTTAGAAGAAGCCCAACGGATTGATGTCGTAGCTCACCAGCAGGTTTTTGGTCTGCTGATAGTGATCGAGCATCATCTTGTGGGTTTCACGGCCGACGCCGGACTTCTTGTACCCGCCGAACGCGGCGTGCGCCGGGTACAGGTGGTAGCAGTTGGTCCACACACGACCGGCCTTGATCGCGCGGCCCATGCGGTAGGCGCGGTTGATGTCGCGGGTCCACAGGCCGGCGCCGAGGCCGAACTCGGTGTCGTTGGCGATCGCCAGGGCTTCGGCTTCGTCCTTGAAGGTGGTGATGCTCACCACCGGGCCGAAGATTTCTTCCTGGAACACGCGCATTTTGTTGGTGCCCTTGAGCAGGGTTGGCTGGATGTAATAGCCGGTCGCCAGATTGCCCTCGAGTTTTTCCACCTTGCCGCCGGTCAGCAGCTCGGCGCCTTCACCCTTGGCGATTTCCAGGTACGAAAGAATCTTGTCGAATTGCTGCTCGGACGCCTGCGCGCCAACCATGGTGTCGGTGTCCAGCGGATCGCCACGTTTGATTTGCAGGACTTTCTTCATCACCACTTGCATGAATTCGTCGTAGATCGACTCCTGCACCAGCGCGCGGGACGGGCAGGTGCAGACTTCGCCCTGGTTGAAGAACGCCAGCACCAGGCCTTCGGCAGCTTTTTCGATGAAGGTCGGTTCGGCCTGCATGATGTCTTCGAAGAAGATGTTCGGCGACTTGCCGCCCAGTTCCACGGTCGATGGAATGATGTTCTCGGCGGCGCATTTCATGATGTGCGAGCCGACCGGGGTCGAGCCGGTGAAGGCGATCTTGGCGATGCGTTTGCTGGTGGCCAGGGCTTCGCCGGCTTCTTTGCCGAAACCTTGCACCACGTTGAGCACGCCCGGTGGCAGCAGATCACCGATCAGCTCCATCAGCACGCAGATGCCCAGCGGGGTTTGCTCGGCAGGCTTGAGTACCACGCAGTTGCCGGCGGCGAGTGCCGGGGCGAGTTTCCACGCGGCCATCAGCAGCGGGAAGTTCCACGGGATGATCTGGCCGACCACGCCCAGCGGTTCATGGATGTGATAGGCCACGGTGTTGCCGTCGATTTCGGCAGCGCTGCCTTCCTGGGCGCGTAGGCAACCGGCGAAGTAGCGGAAATGGTCGGCTGCCAGCGGGATGTCGGCGTTGAGGGTTTCGCGGATGGCTTTGCCGTTGTCCCAGGTTTCGGTGATCGCCAGCAGTTCGAGGTTCTGTTCGATGCGGTCGGCGATTTTCAGCAGGACCAGCGAGCGCGCCTGCACGGAGGTCGCGCCCCACGCATCGGCAGCGGCGTGGGCGGCGTCCAGTGCCTTGTCGATGTCTTCGGCAGTGGAGCGAGGAAATTCGGCAATCGGTTGGCCATTCACTGGCGAGGTGTTGGTGAAGTACTGACCTTTGACAGGCGCGACGAACTCGCCGCCGATGTAGTTACCGTACTTGCTCTTGAACGAGACTTTGGCGCCTTCAGTACCGGGGTGAGCGTAACGCATGATTTGTTCTCCTTGGCTTTGTACTTATTAGAGAAACGCGCAAGTGCGCTTGCTATAAGCGTAGAGCAAAGGTCGGGCCACTGCCGTGCAGGGCAGGCAAATCAAGGCTTTGCGTATTTTTTGTCGGACGGGCGGGCGGCGCCTGTGATGGTTTCGGTACAGAGGGGGTGACAGTTTGTACCGCTTTTGGCACAGCCAGTGACCGGCTGGTCTTGCCAGCATTGCAATGCGCCGATGGCTGGAGGATGCTGACTGCCAATCGCCCAGATGCACCCCTTGTGGCGAGGGGATTTAGCGAAACGTCGCACCGCCCCGATCGGCTGCGCAGCAGTCGTAAATCCGGTGTACGCGGTGAATCTAAGAAGCCACGTTGGTTTGATTGGGGCTGCTTCGCAACCCATCGGGGATAAATCCCCTCACCACAAGGTATGTGCCAGCCAATAAAGAGGCGGCACTGATCTCGGGGAGAATAATAAGAAATGCACGATAACCATTTGAGTCGCCATGCCCAGCAGGTGCTCACCGTCAGTCAGGGCAAGCCGCACCTGCACGGGCCCGGTGCCGATCCGTCGATTGCCCGCTCGTGGCTGCGCTGTCTTGAGGACTATCACCTCGACCCGGCCCTGACCATGGCGCCCACCGTGCTCGAGCACGGGCGCGTGCTTGAAAGCCGCGAACGCCTGCAACAGGTGTTGCAGATCGCCGGCAATGAAATGAGCAGCCTGCATCAACAACTGTCGGGCGCCGGTCATGCGGTGCTGTTGACCGACGCGCGCGGGGTGATCCTCAACTGCGTCACCGCACCGGCCGAGCGCAAAATATTCGAACGTGCCGGCCTCTGGCTCGGCGCCGACTGGAGCGAAGCCTGCGAAGGCACCAACGGCATTGGCACCTGCCTGGTCGAGCGCCAGGCACTGACCATCCATCAGGACGAACACTTTCGCGGCCGCCACACCGGCCTGACCTGCTCGGCGAGCCCGGTGTTCGACCCGCACGGCGAACTGCTGGCGGTGCTCGACGTGTCCTCGGCGCGCCACGATGTCTCGCGCCAGAGCCAGTTCCACACCATGGCGCTGGTCAATCTGTCGGCGAAGATGATCGAGAGCTGCTATTTCCTGCGCTGCTTCGATAACCAATGGCTGCTGCGTTTCCATCTTCAGGCCGAATCCGTCGGTTTGTTCAGCGAAGGGCTGCTGGCGTTTGACGGGGAAGGGCGAATCAGCGCGGTCAACCAGAGCGCGCTGAACCTGCTAGGGCATATTCGGGGTGGTTTGCTCGGCAAACCGGTGGAAGCATTTTTCGATTGTTCGCTGGACGAGTTGCTCGGTCGGGCCAGCGCCAATGCCAGCGCCAGTTGGCCGCTGCGCACCCGCGACGGGCGGCATCTGTTTGCCTTGCTGCGTGGCGAATCGCGCAAACCGGTGCCGATCCTGCCGGCCCCGATCGTGGCCAAGCCTCAACCGCTGACGAACATTTGCCTCGGCGACGCGGCGCTGCAAGCGGATTTCCGCAAGGCGTTGCGGGTGTTCGAACGCGACGTGCCGCTGCTGATCAACGGTGAGACCGGCTCCGGCAAGGAAGCCTTTGCCAAGGCTGTGCATCACGCCAGCCAGCGCGCCAGCAAAGCCTTCGTCGCCCTCAATTGTGCGGCGATCCCGGAAAGCCTGATCGAGAGCGAACTGTTCGGTTATCGCGGCGGAAGTTTCACCGGTGCGCGCAAGGACGGCATGCGCGGCAAGTTGCAGCAGGCCGATGGCGGCACGCTGTTTCTCGATGAGATAGGTGACATGCCGCTGGCGCTGCAAACCCGGTTGTTGCGGGTGCTGGAAGACCGGCAGGTGGTGCCGATTGGCGGCGAGCCGGAGGCGGTCAACGTGCGGATCATCAGCGCCACGCACCGTAATCTGCTGGAGCGGGTCGAAGGCGGCAGCTTCCGTGAAGATCTGTATTACCGGCTCAATGGGCTGGAGGTCGCGCTGCCGGCGCTGCGTGAGCGTAGCGACAAGTCGCAGTTGCTGGATTTCCTGCTGGCCGAGGAGGCCGGCGGCGAAACAATCGTGATCGACGACCCGGCGCGCCAGGCGTTGCTGGCCTTCACCTGGCCGGGCAACGTTCGGCAGTTGCGCAATGTTCTGCGCACATTGGCGGCATTGTGTGATGAAGGGCGAATCGGGTTGGAGGATCTGCCGGCGATGATTCGGCAGGGGCGGCCAACGCTGGAGCTGAAGTCGGTTGAGTCCGAGCATCCGCTGGAAGACGCTGAACGTCTGGCGTTGCTCGATGTGCTGGAGCAAACGCGCTGGCACATGACCCAGACCGCGCAGCAGCTCGGGGTCAGCCGCAATACCCTCTATAGAAAGCTTCGTAAGCACGCGATCTCCCGTTAAACCGCGTCGCGCCATTCGCGAGCAAGCCCGCTCCCACAGGATCAGCGCCAACCTTGTGGGAGCGGGCTTGCTCGCGAAGGCGTCGGCGCAGGCGAAACACCAGGTGCGATTTTTCCCACCCTACGCTAACCTGCGGCCATGTTTTACGAGGTCGACTATGCACATTCATATTCTGGGTATCTGCGGGACTTTCATGGGCTCGATGGCGGTTCTGGCCAAAGAGCTGGGCCATCACGTGACCGGCTCCGACGCCAACGTCTATCCGCCGATGAGCACGCAGCTTGAGGCCCAGGGCATTCAGTTGACCCAGGGCTACGACCCGGCCCAGCTCGATCCGGCACCGGATCTGGTGGTGATCGGCAACGCCATGTCGCGCGGCAACCCGGCGGTGGAATATGTGCTGAACAAAGGCCTGCCGTACGTCTCCGGCCCGCAATGGCTGGCCGATCACGTGCTGCAAGGGCGCTGGGTGCTGGCGGTTGCCGGCACGCACGGCAAGACCACCACCAGCAGCATGCTCGCCTGGGTGCTGGAACATGCCGGCATGAGCCCGGGGTTCCTGATCGGCGGCGTGCCGCAGAACTTCTCGGTGTCCGCACGTCTGGGCGGCACGCCGTTCTTCGTGATCGAGGCCGACGAGTACGACAGCGCGTTTTTCGACAAGCGTTCGAAGTTCGTCCACTACCGTCCGCGTACCGCGATCCTCAACAACCTTGAGTTCGATCACGCCGACATCTTCCCCGATCTGCCGGCGATCGAGCGGCAGTTCCACCACTTGGTGCGGACTATTCCGAGCGAAGGTCTGGTGATCCACCCCACCACCGAACCGGCCTTGCAGCGCGTGATTGAAATGGGCTGCTGGACCCCGGTGCAGACCACCGGCGTCGGCGGTCAGTGGCAGGTCAAGTTGCTCAAAGACGATGGCTCGGCGTTCGAAGTAATGTTCGAAGGCGTGTCCCAGGGCACTGTCGAATGGGAGCTGACCGGTCAGCACAACGTCGCCAACGCCTTGGCTGCGCTGGCAGCGGCGCGGCATGTCGGTGTGGTGCCAGCGATGGGCATCGCCGGCTTGAGCGCATTCAAGAACGTCAAACGCCGGATGGAGAAAGTCGCCGAAGTACGCGGCATCACCATCTACGACGACTTCGCCCACCACCCGACCGCGATCGCCACCACACTTGATGGCTTGCGCAAGCGCATCGGCGACGCACCACTGATCGCGATCATCGAGCCGCGCTCCAACTCGATGAAGCTCGGCGCGCACCGTGACGGTCTGCCGGACAGTGTAGTCGATGCCGATCAGGTGATCTGGTACGCCCCGGCCAACCTCGGTCGGGATCTGGGCGCCACTGCCGCACTGTGCAGCGTGCCGTCGATTGTCAGCGATTCGCTGGAAGGCATCATCGAACGCGTGAAGAGCCAGGCCCAGCCCGGCACCCACGTGGTGATCATGAGCAACGGCGGTTTCGGCGGCCTGCACGGCAAACTCGCCGAGGCACTGCAATGAACACTTTTGCCCAGAGCGGCGGCCCGGAACGCATCACGCTGGCGATGACCGGCGCGTCCGGCGCGCAGTATGGATTGCGCCTGCTCGACTGCCTGGTACGGGAAGATCGCGAAGTGCACTTCCTGATCTCCAAGGCTGCGCAACTGGTGATGGCCACCGAAACCGATGTCACGCTGCCGCCCAAGCCGCAGATGATGCAGGCGTTTCTCACCGAATATACCGGGGCGGCCGCCGGGCAGATCCGCGTGTACGGCAAGGAAGACTGGATGTCGCCGGTAGCTTCGGGCTCCGGCGCACCGGCGGCGATGGTCGTGGTGCCGTGTTCCACGGGTACCTTGTCGGCGATTGCCACGGGCGCGTGCAACAACTTGATCGAGCGCGCGGCGGACGTCACCTTGAAGGAGCGGCGCCAGTTGATTCTGGTGCCGCGCGAGGCACCGTATTCGAGCATTCATCTGGAGCACATGCTCAAGTTGTCGAACATGGGCGTGACCATCCTGCCGGCCTCGCCGGGTTTCTATCACCAGCCGCAGACCATCGACGACCTGATCGATTTCGTCGTGGCGCGGATTCTCAATCTGCTGGGCATTCCACAGGACATGCTGCCGCGTTGGGGCGAGCATCATCTGAGCAGCGATGAATAAGCTGTTGATGATTGCGCTGGCGCTGCAACTGGCCGGCTGCGCCACCGCGCGCACGCTGGATGCCGCCAAGCCGGGGGCGCCGGTGGTGTATTCCGGGACACGCCTGGATTTGTACGCGATGAATGGCGGGTGCTGCGCGATGGATCGCTTCGGGGCTGAAGCGCCGAGTTATCCGGGAGTGGACCTGCCGGCGAGTGCGTTGCTCGATACGCTGTTGTTGCCGTTGTCGTTGCTCACGGTGATCGGCGTGGGGTTTCAGGCGACTGGCGGATTGTAGGGGAGTGTGGCGAGGGGATTTATCCCCGATGGGGTGCGCAGCGCCCCCAAAATCTGAAAAACGACGACTGCTGCGCAGCCGATCGGGGATAAATCCCCTCGCCACAAAGTACGGTGTTTACTTGCCGAGCTTTCGCAGCTCATCCGACTCGACGATCCGCACCCCATCCTGTTCTTCCAGCGCCAGGCGCCACATCGCCCGGGCCAGTTGGCAGGCTTCGATGCCGCGATATTTGCCGGGAATCAGTTTGGAGAACGGCGCCGCCAGTTGTTCGCCCAAGCGCGGCTCGGTGCGATCTCCCAGCAATAGCGATGGTCGGCAGATGGTCAGCTGCGGCCAGTCCTGTGCGCGCAATGCCTGCTCCATCTCGCCTTTGACACGGTTGTAGAAAATCGACGATTTCGGATCGGCGCCCAGCGCACTGATCACGATCAAGTGCCGCGCGCCCATCTCTCGTGCGCGTTTGGCGAAGGCCACGACCATGTCCAGATCCACCGCGCGGAAAGCGGCTTCGGAACCGGCCTTTTTGATCGTGGTGCCGAGGCAGCAATAGGCGATATCGACGCGACCACTGAGTTGCGGCAGAAACGCCTGTGGGTCGCCCACCGGGTTTTCCAGATGCGGATGTTCCGCCAGCGGCCGACGGGACGGCGCGAGCACGCGGGTGATCGTCGGCTCGTTGAGCAAACGGTCGAGCAGATGCTCACCGGTCAGTCCGGTGGCTCCGGCAAGCAAAACGTGCTGAGGCGTCAAGTACATAGTGTTTCTCCCTTGATACTGTTCAGCTTAGTTGCTGTTTGTTGCTCCGTCGTTCAATGCAGCACTCTGCAACGCTTTTCTGGCCTGCTGTTTACGCAGCAGTTGCCAGTGTGCCAGCACGGTTTTCGGTGCCCAGATCTGTGGCTCCGAGGCTTCGAAGTTATCCGCCAGTTCGCGCTCGGCGACGGTGGCCTTGGCCAGTTTGAAAGCCTGCTCTAGATCGTCGGTCTGGTTCAGGGCCTGAGCGAACAGGGCGTCGCCGAAGTAGGTGAAGTTGGCTTCTTCCGAGCAACCGAACGACACGCGATCGGCACGCGAGGCGGTCATTATCAGTGTGCGCTCATCTTTCAGCGCGGGGATGAAACCGCCGGAATAGCACGATGAAATCACGATCACCTTGTCGCGATTTTTCAGTGGCGCGAGCACGGCGGCGAGTTCGTCGGCGGGCAGATCGGCCAGCTCCATGCGCGGCTGATCGAGCACCAGCTCGTGTTCGGCGGTGCCGTGGCTGGTCAGGTAGATGAACACCAGGTCTTCCGGGCCGCTGCGTTCAGCCAAAGTCTGCGCGGCGCGGCGCAGGTTCTCGCGAGTGGCCATCGGCCGGTCGACGAGGTGGTCGCGGTGGTTGACCAGACGAATCTGGCCGTAGGCACCGAAACGTGTGGTGAGCATGTTGGCGACGTAGTCGGACTCGCGCAGGAACACGCTTTGCTTGCCGTCGCCACCGAGGGTCAGGGTGTACAGCTCGACTGCCGGCGTCGAGGCGGGCACGGCGGCCAGCGCGTTATCGAGTAGGCGGCCCTGGGCCAGAAGGCCGAGTTCGAGGGTGTCGGGCAACAGCTTGCCGTCGGCGTCACGTACGCGCTGGCCGTTGATCCAGGTACCGCTGAGCACGGTGCCGTCAGTCAGCACCAGGGTGCCGCGTCCGGCGTAGCTGTCGCCGTCGAACCCGCCGATGTAGAAGCTGCCGTCAGACAGGTTCAAACGGCCCTGACCGCTGAAGCGCCAGTCGTTGAAGTAGCCGATGTAGTGGCTGCCGTCGGCGCCGATCAATTCGCCCTTGCCGGTCAGCGCGCCTTCCTTGAACTGGCCGAGCCACACGTCGCCGTCGGCGTTCTCGTAGCGGCCCTTGCCGTGCAGCTGGCTGTTCTTGAAGCCGCCGACATAGATGTCGCCATCGGCGCTGTTGAAGGTGCCGTTGCCTTCGAGCTGACCGTTGACGAAATGGCCGCTGAAGGTATTGCCGCTGGCGTCGCCGCGCTGGCCTTCGCCGTTGGGTTTGCCGTGGGCGAACTGGCCTTGATAGGAGCTGCCGTCGTCCATTTCCAGACGGCCCAGCCCGGAATACTGGTCAGCCTTGAACTCGCCACGGTAGGTCATGGCGTTTTCCTTGAGGGTGCCTTCGCCATCGCGGCGGCCCTGCTTGAAACCGCCGGTGTAACTGCTGGCGTTGGTGGTCAGGCTGCCCTGGCCATCGAACAGCCCCTGCTGAAACTGACCGCGATAGACTTCGCCGTTGCTGCCGTGCCACTCGCCCTGGCCATGCCATTGGCCCTTGTCGAACTGCCCGGCGTACCAACTGCCGTTGGGGTAGTCGACCCGGCCCTGGCCTTGCAGCAAGCCGTTGACCAGTTCGCCGCGATAGCGTCCGCCGTCCGGCAGCCGTGCATCCGGGGGCAACAGCGATTCGCCGTCGCCGCACGCGGTGAGCATCAGGGTCAGGGCAAGGGGTGCAAGAGAAGCGAGTGGGCGCATAGCGGGATCCGGGCAATTAGGCGACCGAGTATGCCGCAGCTATGTGACCTTATACAGCCGGGAAAACAGCGCTGATGCGAAACAGCGTGCGCTGTTTCGCATCCCGTGACTCAAACGAAGCAGAGCGACAGCGGTTCTGCGATATAGGCCGGTTTGTCCGAGCCTTCTATCTCAAGCGTCGCGGTGGCCTTGAGCAGCCATTGACCGGGTTTTTTCTCGGTCACTTCGGCCAGATCGACTTTCAGGCGCACTTTTGAATTGACCTTCACCGGCTGGATGAAACGCACGCTGTCCAGACCGTAATTGACCACCATCTTCAGGCCTTGCGGCAGCACGAGGATGTCTTCCATCAGTTTCGGGATCAGCGACAACGACAGGAAACCGTGGGCAATGGTGCTGCCAAAAGGCGTTTGCGCGGCTTTGACCGGATCGACATGGATGAACTGATAATCCCCGGTGGCTTCGGCGAACAGGTTGATGCGCTCCTGATCGATGGTGAGCCATTCGGAACGTCCGAGTTCCTTGCCGACATAATCTTTGAGCTCTGCAACGGGAACATAGGGCATTGAGACTCTCCTTGGGTTCATCGGTTTTATAGTTTTTCAGGTGGGGGATTTGACCGCCCTGCGAACCACTGTAGATCAACATGGCGATTTGCTCCGGTCAACCGACCATGCTTTTGGCGAATGCCGATCCATAGCGCTGCCGTGCTTATAATGCCGAGGACTTGCGGGGGGAGATGTCTGATGTTGTTACGTGGCCTGACCATGCTGGTGCTGTTCCAATTGCTCGGCACGGCACTCAACCATTTGCTGTTGCCGGTGCTGCCGGGGCCGATCATCGGTCTGCTGCTGTTGCTGGTGTTCCTGATCATTCGCGGTGAAGTCGGCGAGCCGCTGAACCTCGCGGCCGGCAGCCTGCTGCGCTATCTGCCGTTGCTGCTGGTGCCGCCGGCGGTGGGCGTGATGGTTTATGCGAGCGACATTGCCGCTGACTTCTGGGCCATTGTCGGCGCGCTGGTGTTGTCGTTGATCCTGTCGATGGCCTTCGCCGGGGTGCTGATGCAACGCCTGGTCAAGCGCCATGCGCCGCACTCGGAGGAGTCGTGATGCTCTTCGATTGGCAAGGCGCCTGGGCTTCGGTCATTCATCATCCGTTGTTCGGCATCGGCATCACCCTCGGTGCCTATCAACTGGTACTGGCGGCGTTCGAGAAAACCCGCTGGATCTTTCTGCAACCGGTGCTGGTCTCGATGCTGGTGGTGATCGGCGTGCTGGTCGGCTGCGGCCTGACCTACGCCGAGTACCGCAAGAGCACCGAAATCCTCAGCATTCTGCTGGGCCCGGCGACGGTGGCGCTGGCGGTGCCGCTGTATCTCAACCTCAAGCGCATCCGCCAATTGTTCTGGCCGATTTTTACTACGCTGGTGATAGGCGGCGTGGTCGCCACGGGCATGGGCGTGTTGCTCGGCTGGTGGTTCGGTGCCGAACACATGATTCTGATGACCATGGCGCCGAAGTCGGTGACCTCGCCGATTGCCATGCTGGTGGCCGAGCAGATCGGTGGTGTGGCGGCGCTGGCGGCGGTGTTCGTGCTGATCACCGGGGTGATCGGCGCGATCTTCGGCCCGGCGCTGCTGACCCGGCTCGGCGTGCACAGCCCTGAGGCGCGCGGCATGGCGCTGGGCATGACCGCACACGCGGTTGGCACGTCGGTGGCGTTGCAGGAAAGCGATGAGTGCGGCGCCTTCGCGGCGCTGGCGATGAGTCTGATGGGCGTGGCCACGGCGGTGTTCCTGCCGTTGGCGGTGTCGATGGTGGTGTAAGGAAATGTCTATGAGTTTGCCGCTTTTTCCGCTCAACACAGTGCTGTTCCCCGGCTGCAACCTCGACTTGCAGATCTTCGAGGCGCGCTACCTGGACATGATCGGCCGCTGCATGAAGCAGGGCGGCGGTTTCGGCGTGGTGTGCATCCTCGATGGCCATGAAGTCGGCGTCGCGGCAGAAGGCTTTGCCCTGGTCGGCTGCGAAGCGCGGATCACCGATTTCCAGCAACAGGACAACGGTCTGCTCGGGATCCGGGTGCAGGGCGGGCGGCGTTTTCAGGTGTTGCGCACGGAAGTGCAGCGCGATCAGTTGATCCTCGCCGACGTCGAGTGGCTGGACGATGAGCCGGAGCAACCGTTGCAGGACGAAGACGCCGATCTGGTGGCGCTGCTCAAGGCCTTGGCCGAGCACCCGATGGTCGAGGCGTTGAACATGGGCACCGAAGCGCTGGGGCAGCAGTCGCTGGCCAATCAGCTGGCGTATCTGCTGCCGTTCGCCGAAGAAGACAAGATCGACCTGCTGCAACTCGACGATCCGCAGCAGCGACTGGATGCGATCCAGGCGCTGCTCGATGAGCTGCAGGGCGAGCTGTTCGCCTAAGTATTAGTAGGCGTAACGCAACATCGTGTCCGGCAGATGCCGCAGAACGAACAGGCTGAACAGCACCAGCAGTGCCGGCAGAATCAGCCACCAGACCTTGAACGGCATGGCATTGAGCGGCGCCTTGCGCTGACTCAGCCACAAGCCCGCCGCACATACGCATGCCGCCAGCATTGCGCCGGCCAGAATATCCGTCGGCCAGTGCGCCCCCAGATAAACCCGTGACAAAGCAATCGACAGCGCCGGAATACAGCCGAGCAGCAGCCAGGTCAGGCGCATGCGCGGCGGTTGGCCGCGACCGGCGAGAACCGCCAGCACCAGAAACAGCGCGAACGAACCGGAGGCATGACCGCTGGGCATGCTGTAGCTGGTCAGCGGATCGGTCAGCACTTCCGGGCGAACCCGGGCGAAAAACTGTTTGGTGACGGTATTGAGCAGCGCGGTGCACAGCAGCACGCCACCGGCAAAGATTGCCTGACGCCATTGCCGGCACAGCAGCAACAGACCGGTGAGCAGGGCGCTGAACATCAGCATGTTGCGGAATTCACCGATCAGGGTGAAGGTCACTGCGATTTCATCGAGCATCGGCTGCCGATGTTCCTGCACCAGGGTCATCACGCCTTGGTCGAGGGCGTGCAGATACGGATAGCCAATAAACAGGCCGATCAGAATCAACAGGCTCATGCTGCTGATCCAGATCGTCGCCCGGCGATGCTGGCGCAAGCTGCTGTTGACGCTCATGCCGACCATCACCGCAATACTGGCGGCAACGATGCCGGCCTGCAGCCAGAAACCTTCCGGCAGCGGCAAGCGGATCGCCGCGCCGGTGGCCCAACCCGGCAGCAGGTAGGCGACGCTCCAGCCGGCGGCGGCCAGCAGGCTGACGGCGGCGAAACGCGGGAAGGGCATGTCGCACATCCCGGCAACCATCGGCAACATCGGCCGCAACGGGCCGATGAAGCGCCCGACCAGCAGGCTGGCGATGCCGTAACGCTGGAAGTAGGTTTCGGCCCCGGCCATCCATTCCGGATGGTGGCGCAGTCCCGGCAGGCGGCGGATGTTCTGATGGAAATGGCGGCCGAGGAAGTACGAGATCACATCGCCGAGTATCCCGCCGAGAAAGCCCAGCAGCAGGGTTTCACTCAACGACAGTGCGCCGCTGCCGGCGAGTACGGCCACGGCAAACAGCAGCACCGTGCCGGGCACGATCAGCCCGGCAATTGCCAGGCACTCCACGCAAGCGACGATAAATACCGCAGCGGCCAGCCACTGCGGATTGGCGGCGAGCCACCCGGTCACGCTATCGAGCCATGGGCCCATACACACAACTCCATCAAATCTTCAATAAGTCCCGAAGGCTGTACAAAATTTCAGCAATCACTCAGTACCCTGTGGGAGCGGGCTTGCTCGCGAATGCGGTGTGTCATCAACGAGCTCGTATCTGACACGCCCTCTTCGCGAGCAAGCCCGCTCCCACAAGGGCGCATTGGGTTCAAAACCTGTGTCACTTCAGGACAGCAAAAAATAATCGCGACCTTCGACCTGGCCCCGGCGCAGCGGGTTCCGCGTGCACCACTGGGCATACGCGGCGTCGACGAAACGGTACATCAGGTGTTCGTCGCGGCCATGGGGGATGCCCAGGCGGGTGGTCTGGATAATCTGGGTCGGCGCCGGCCCGGTGTCTTCCACCAGCATCAGCTCGTGATCGAAACGCTTGGCGTCCCACATCGGCACCTTTAGCCCGAGCGCCTTGCACAGCAGCGTCTGCCCGGCGCAAAGCTTTTGCGAAGGACGCGGCCGGCCTTGGGCATCGGGATTGTTCAGCAGCATCTGCGCCAGACTCGCCGGCCCGCTGACCTCATCGACCCACGGGTAAGCGGACTTGATCAGCACCGCATTGCCGGGCCCCTGAGCGCTGAAGTTCAGCGAATCGCCACCGCGGGCGTAATACATATAGATGTGCCCGCCATCCAGAAACAAAGCCTTACGTTTTTCCGTATAGCCGAGAGACGCATGACTGCCTTTTTCCGCGCAGTAATAGGCTTCGGTTTCGATGATCCGGGCGCTGAGCCACAGATCGCCGACCCGGTGGCGGATGACTTTGCCGAGCAGATCGCGGGCCAGCACTTGCGCGTCACGGTCGAAAAAAGCGTCCGGGAGGCCCAGTGGCAGGCGCTCGGCGATGGCGCGATCGGTCAGGTTGGACATGGCAAACGGTGTTTATCCAGGCGAAGGAGGTCGTGATGATAACAATCCGCGGCTTAATTACGGCTGAACGTCGGCAAATTGCAGTCCATTTCGACCATCCGCCTGTCACCGCTGTTAGTCCCGGGACGCGACAGCTATAATCTGCCGCTTTCCTCTTTGCCAAGACCCCAGCAGACCATGACTGAGTCCGTTCTTGACTACATGACCCGATTGGGTCGCGCCGCCCGCGAAGCTTCCCGGGTCATCGGCCGTGCCAGCACCGCGCAGAAAAACCGCGCCTTGCAGGCTGCTGCCAATGCGCTGGACGCTGCTCGCGCCGAGCTGGCCGCAGCCAATGAACAGGATCTGGCGGCTGGTCGCGCCAACGGTCTGGAGCCGGCCTTGCTGGAGCGTCTGGAACTGACCCCGGCGCGCATCGACGGCATGATCGTCGGCCTGCGTCAGGTGGCGGCAATGCCGGACCCGGTCGGTGCGATCCGCGACATGAGCTTTCGCCCGTCCGGGATTCAGGTCGGCAAGATGCGCGTGCCGCTGGGCGTGATCGGGATCATCTACGAATCCCGGCCAAACGTGACCATCGATGCCGCCAGCCTGTGCCTGAAGTCCGGTAACGCGACCATCCTGCGCGGTGGCTCCGAGGCGATTCATTCCAACCGGGCGATTGCCGCGTGCATTCAGCGCGGTCTGGCCGAGGCCGAGTTGCCGGCAGCCGTGGTGCAAGTGGTCGAAACCACCGACCGTGCCGCCGTCGGCGCGATGATCACCATGCCCGAGTACGTCGACGTGATCGTGCCACGCGGTGGCCGTGGCCTGATCGAGCGCATCAGCCGCGATGCCCGGGTGCCGGTGATCAAACACCTGGACGGCATCTGCCACGTTTATGTCAGTGCCCACGCCGATCTGGCCAAAGCCCAGCGCATTGCCTTCAATGCCAAGACTTACCGTTATGGCATCTGCGGCGCGATGGAGACCTTGCTGGTTGATCAAAGTGTTGCGAAGGATTTCCTGCCGTCGATGGCTGCCCAGTTCCGCGAGAAAGGCGTCGAGCTGCGTGGCTGCGAACGCACCCGGGCGATCATCGACGCGGTGGCGGCCAGCGAAGACGACTGGAGCACCGAGTATCTGGCGCCGATCCTGTCGATCCGTGTGGTCGACGGACTGGATCAGGCCATCGAACACATCAACCATTACGGCTCGCATCACACCGACTCGATCGTCAGCGAAAACCTCGCCGACACCCGGCGTTTCGTCGCGGAAGTCGACTCGGCGTCGGTGATGATCAACACCCCGACCTGCTTCGCCGATGGATTCGAATACGGATTGGGTGCCGAGATCGGCATTTCTACTGATAAGCTGCACGCCCGCGGCCCGGTGGGCCTCGAAGGACTGACCTGCGAGAAGTACATCGTGGTCGGTGATGGCCAGTTGCGCGGCCAGGCGACGGTCTGACTTGACCGACCTCGACTTGACAGCGCCGCTGCCTGACGGCGAACTCCGACCCCGGCGCATCGGCGTACTGGGCGGCACGTTCGACCCGGTGCACATCGGCCATTTGCGTGGTGCGCTGGAAGTCGCCGAAGCGCTGCTGCTCGACGAGCTGCGCATGATGCCCAGCGCCCGGCCGCCGCACCGCGATACGCCGCAGGTGTCGGCGCAGGATCGGTTGGCAATGGTTGAGTGCGCGGTGGCCGGAGTGCCGCCGCTGGTGGTGGACGCCCGCGAATTGCAGCGGGACAAGCCGTCTTACACCATTGATACCCTGGAGTTGATGCGTGCCGAAATGGCCGCCGAGACCCAGGTTTTTCTGCTTTTGGGCTGGGACGCATTTTGCGGCCTGCCCACTTGGCATCGCTGGGAAGAGTTGCTCCAGCATTGCCACATCCTGGTGCTACAGCGCCCGGACGCCGACAGCGAACCGCCGGATGCCTTGCGCAACCTGCTGGCAGCGCGTTCGGTGAGCGACCCGCTGGCCCTGAAAGGGCCGAGCGGACAGATTGCATTCGTCTGGCAGACACCGCTCGCGGTTTCCGCCACCCAGATCCGTCAACTGCTGGCCAGCGGTAAGTCGGTACGTTTCCTGGTGCCCGACGCGGTCCTGGCCTACATCGATGCGCACGGTCTTTACCGTGCGTCGAACTGAACAAGGCGTGCTTCACTGATACGAATCCACGTATCGCCAAGCCGCCGAATATACGAGCAAAACGAGTTTTATATGACTGACAAAGACGTAAGCAAAGTTAAGCGCAAAGGCACGTTCAAGAGCGCACCGCTGCCGGAAGTCGCCAACACCAACGAGCCGCTCAAGGGCGACGAGCTGGTCAAGGTTGCCGTGGCAGCCCTGGAAGACGTCAAGGCACAAGACATCCAGATCATCGATGTGCGCGACAAGCAGAGCATCACCGACTACATGATCATCGCCACCGGTACGTCCAATCGCCAGATCAACGCGATGCTGGACAAGGTCCGTGAAGAAGTCAAAAAGCAGGGCGCCAAGCCGCTGGGCGAAGAAGGCAAGGGCGACAGCGACTGGGTGCTGCTCGACCTCGACCTGGTGATCGTGCACATGATGACTGCCTCGGCACGTCAGTTCTACGACCTGGAACGCCTGTGGGCCGGTGCCGAGCAAAGCCGTGCGGCAGACGCCAAGCACCACAGCCCGGAAAACACCCACGAGCATTTCACCAAGCTCAACAAAGACCAGCTGTAAGGGATCGCTGTGCGACTGCGACTGATCGCCGTCGGTTCACGCATGCCCAAGTGGGTGGAAGAAGGCTGGCATGAATATGCCAAGCGTCTTCCGTCCGAACTGGCGCTGGAACTGGTGGAAATTCCGCTCAATACCCGTGGCAAGAACGCCGACGTGGCCCGTTTCATCCGCCAGGAAGGCGAAGCCATGCTGGCCAAGGTCGGGCCGAACGAGCGGATCGTCACGCTGGAAGTCCACGGCAAGCCCTGGAGCACCGAGCAACTGGCGGTCGAACTCGACCGTTGGCGGCTGGATTCGCGCACGGTCAATTTCATGGTCGGTGGCCCCGAAGGGCTGGCGCCGGAAGTCTGCGCCCGCGCCGATCAGCGCTGGTCGTTGTCGCCGCTGACCTTGCCGCACCCGCTGGTGCGGATCCTGATCGGCGAACAGCTGTACCGTGCCTGGACCGTGCTGTCCGGTCACCCTTACCACAAGTAGTCCTGCTCTCATGTCTCAGCCGATCCGCATCAAGGACCACGAAAAGGACGCCCGCCTGGTGCGTAGCCGCGTCGTGTTCGGGGCCATTGCGGTCATGCTGTTGATCTGCGTATTGATTGCGCGGCTGTACTACTTGCAGGTGATCCAGTACGAGTACCACTCGACGCTCTCGGAAAACAACCGCGTCCACGTGCAGCCGATTCCGCCGACCCGCGGCTTGATCTTCGACCGCAACGGCGTGGTGGTGGCGGACAACCGCCCGAGCTTCAGCCTGAGCATGACCCGCGAACGTTCCGGCGACTGGCAGCAAGTGCTCGACGTGATCGTCGAAGTGCTGCAGCTGACGCCCGAGGACCGGGTGATCTTCGAGAAACGCATGCGTCAGGGGCGTCGGCCATTCGAGCCGGTGCCGATCCTGTTCGAGTTGACCGAAGAGCAGATCGCCCGGATCGCGGTTAACCAGTTCCGCCTGCCTGGGGTGGAAGTGGTCGCGCAACTGGTGCGCCACTACCCGCAGGGCGCGCATTTTGCGCACTCGGTGGGTTACATGGGGCGCATCAACGAGAAAGAGCTGAAGACCCTCGACCCGGTCAACTACAGCGGCACCCACCACATCGGCAAGACCGGCATCGAGCGTTTCTACGAGCCGGAGCTGCACGGGCAGGTGGGGTACGAGGAAGTCGAAACCAACGCTCGGGGCCGCGTATTGCGCGTGCTCAAGCGTACCGATCCGATTCCCGGCAAGGACATCGTCCTGAGCCTGGACATCAAACTGCAGGAAGCGGCCGAAGCCGCGCTGGGCGGGCGTCGCGGCGCGGTGGTGGCGCTCGATCCGAAGACTGGCGAAGTGCTGGCGATGGTCAGCCAGCCGAGTTTCGACCCGAACCTGTTCGTCACCGGCATCAGCTTCAAGGCCTATGCCGAACTGCGCGATTCCATCGACCGGCCGCTGTTCAACCGCGTGCTGCGCGGCCTGTACCCGCCGGGTTCGACGATCAAGCCGGCGGTGGCGATTGCCGGTCTCGATTCTGGCGTAGTGACAGCGTCGAGCCGGGTGTTCGACCCCGGTTACTACATGCTGCCCAACTACGATCACAAGTACCGCAACTGGAACCGCACCGGTGACGGCTTCGTCGATCTCGACACGGCGATCATGCGTTCCAACGACACCTACTTCTATGACCTGGCGCACAAGCTGGGCATCGATCGGTTGTCGGCCTACATGAACAAGTTCGGCATCGGCCAGAAGGTCTCGCTGGACATGTTCGAAGAATCCCCCGGCCTGATGCCGTCCCGCGAGTGGAAGCGTGCGACGCGCAAGCAGGCGTGGTTCCCGGGTGAAACTCTGATTCTGGGGATTGGCCAGGGTTATATGCAGTCCACACCGTTGCAACTGGCGCAGGCCACGGCGCTGGTCGCCAACAAAGGCATCTGGAACCGGCCGCACCTGGCCAAGACCATTGAGGGCGCCAAACCGGTAGACGAGAACCCGATGCCGGACATCGTCCTGCGCGATCCGTCGGACTGGACCAAGGTCAACCACGGCATGCAGCAGGTGATGCACGGCGCCCGGGGTACTGCGCGCAAGGCAGCAATCGGTGCGCAATACCGCATCGCCGGCAAGTCCGGTACCGCTCAGGTCGTCGCGATCAAACAAGGTGAAAAATACGACCGTTCCAAGGTTCAGGAACGCCACCGCGACCACGCCTTGTTCGTTGGTTTCGCCCCGGCCGACAACCCGAAAATAGTGGTTTCGGTGATGGTCGAGAACGGTGAGTCCGGCTCCGGTGTCGCCGCGCCAGTGGTGCGTCAGGTCATGGATGCCTGGCTTCTGGATCAGGATGGTCGATTGAAGGCCGAATACGCCGGTCCTATCAGTGCGGAGGCTACGGCCCGTGATGAATAATTTTGATCGCATGCTCTCCAGTGAGGATGTGATGCGTCGCCGGGCGACGCTGCTGCAACGCCTGCATATCGATGGCCCGCTGTTGATCCTGCTGCTGATCCTCGCTGCGGGCAGTCTGTTCGTGCTGTATTCGGCCAGTGGCAAAAGCTGGGATCTGCTGGGCAAACAAGCCACTTCGTTCGGCATCGGCCTGGTGTCGATGATTGTCATCGCCCAGTTCGAACCACGGTTCATGGCGCGTTGGGTACCGCTCGGTTACGTGATCGGCGTGGTGCTGCTGTTGGTGGTGGACATCATGGGCCACAACGCCATGGGCGCGACGCGCTGGATCAACATCCCCGGGGTGATCCGCTTCCAGCCCTCGGAGTTCATGAAGATTCTGATGCCGGCGACGATTGCCTGGTATCTGTCCAAACGCACGCTACCGCCGCAACTCAAGCATGTCGGCATCAGCCTGATGCTGATCGGCGTGCCGTTCATTCTGATCGTGCGCCAGCCTGACCTTGGTACGTCACTGCTGATTCTGGCCGGCGGCGCGTTCGTGCTGTTCATGGGCGGGCTGCGCTGGCGCTGGATCCTCAGCGTGCTGGCCGCCGCCGTACCGGTGGCGATCGCCATGTGGTTCTTCATCATGCACGACTACCAGAAGCAGCGGATCCTGACCTTCCTCGACCCGGAAAGCGATCCGCTCGGCACCGGCTGGAACATCATCCAGTCGAAAGCCGCGATCGGTTCCGGCGGTGTGTTCGGCAAGGGTTGGCTGCTGGGCACCCAGTCGCACCTGGACTTTTTGCCGGAAAGCCACACCGACTTCATCATCGCCGTACTGGGCGAGGAGTTCGGCCTGGTGGGCATCTGCGCGCTGCTGCTGATCTATCTGTTGCTGATCGGTCGCGGCCTGGTGATTACCGCCCAGGCGCAGACGCTGTTTGGCAAATTGCTCGCCGGCGCGCTGACCATGACGTTTTTTGTTTATGTTTTCGTCAACATCGGTATGGTCAGTGGCCTGTTGCCGGTGGTGGGGGTGCCGTTGCCCTTCATTAGCTACGGAGGAACTTCGCTGGTGACACTGCTGTCAGCGTTTGGGGTTTTGATGTCGATTCATACGCATCGCAAGTGGATCGCACAGGTTTGAATAAGGTGAAGAGTTCAATGCAAGTCATGCGCAGCTGGGCGACTCGTTACGCGCCGTGGGTCGGCCTGGTCGGCATCCTTGGCAGCGCGCAGGAAGCGCTGGCCGGCGATTACGAAGGCTCACCGCAGGTGGCCGAATTCGTCGGTGAAATGACCCGCGACTACGGTTTTGCCGGCGAGCAACTGATGGCGGTGTTCCGCGAGGCGCAGCGCAAGCAGGCGATTCTCGACGCCATCTCCAAACCCGCCGAGCGGGTCAAGCAGTGGAAAGAATATCGCCCGATGTTCATCACCGACGCGCGCATCGCCCGTGGTGTGGACTTCTGGCGCCAGCACGAGGCCGTGCTGGCCCGTGCCGAGCAGGAGTACGGTGTACCGGCACAAGTCATCGTGTCGATCATTGGCGTCGAGACCTTTTTCGGACGTAATACCGGCAATTACCGGGTGATTGATGCGTTGTCCACGCTCGGTTTCGACTATCCTCCCCGTGCCGAATTTTTCCGCAAGGAATTGCGTGAGTTCCTGCTGCTGGCCCGTGAAGAACAGGTCGATCCATTGACCCTCAAAGGCTCGTACGCCGGGGCGATGGGCCTGCCGCAATTCATGCCGAGCAGCTTTCGCGCCTATGCGGTGGATTTCGACGGTGACGGTCACATCAATATCTGGACCAATCCGGACGATGCGATCGGCAGCGTGGCCAGTTACTTCAAACGGCATGGCTGGGTCGCCGGGGAACCAGTGGTCAGTCGCGCCGATGTGCGCGGCGAGCAGGTCGATGAAGGCCTGACCACCGGCATCGAGCCGACGAAAACGGTCGGAGAGTTGCGGGCGTTGGGCTGGTCAAGTCATGATGCGCTGCGCGATGATATGCCGGTTACTGCATTTCGCCTCGAAGGCGACAACGGCCCTGAATACTGGATGGGCCTGAAGAATTTCTACGCGATCACGCGTTATAACCGCAGCGTGATGTACGCCATGGCCGTACATCAACTGTCTGAAGAGCTGGTAAAAGCACGGGGCGTCAAGTAATGCGGGCATTGCCTATCAATAAACCCCTGAAGCTGGTGGCATTCGCCGCGTTGGCGGTGCTGGTCGCCAGCTGTTCGACCAGCCGCGCGCCAACCCAGAAGACCTCGTCCACCGCCGTACGTGCGCAGCCGGGGCTGGACATCAACCGCGCGCACAAAGACGGCGCGCCGTGGTGGGATGTCGATGTTTCGCGCATCCCCGACGCCACGCCGACCCTGCACACCGGCCCCTACAAGGCCAACCCGTACACCGTGCTGGGCAAGACCTATTTCCCGTTGCAGGAATCCAAGACCTACGTCGCCTCGGGTACGGCGTCCTGGTACGGCACCAAGTTCCACGGGCAGAACACCGCCAACGGCGAAGTGTATGACCTGTACGGCATGAGTGCCGCTCACAAGACTCTGCCACTGCCAAGTTACGTTCGGGTGACCAACCTGGACAACAACAAGAGCGTGATCCTGCGGGTCAACGATCGCGGGCCGTTCTATTCGGACCGGATCATTGACTTGTCCTACGCGGCCGCGAAGAAGCTCGGTTATGCCGAAATCGGCACCGCGCGGGTCAAGGTCGAGGGCATCGATCCGCAGCAATGGTGGGCCGCCAAGGGCCGTCCGGCGCCGCTGATGCTCAACGAGCCACAAGTCGCGCAGAATAGCGCCCCGGTGATCACGGCGTCGGCCGGTACCATCGAGCAGTGGACCCCGCCGCCGCAGCAACATGCCTCTGACACTGTCCCTGTACAGATCAGCGCAAAAAAAAACGCTTCTGCACCAGCGTCTGGCCAGTATCTGCAGGTGGGCGCGTTCGCCAACCCGGACGCTGCAGAACTCCTGAGGTCGAAGCTCAGCGGGATGGTGAGCGCTCCGGTGTTCATCAGCTCGATCGTGCGCAATCAGCAGACCCTGCACCGGGTACGCCTGGGGCCGATCGGTTCGCCGGGTGAAATCGCCCAGGTGCAGAACAGCGTGCGCCTGGCCAATCTCGGCTCGCCGAGCGTGGTCACCGAGTAAGAAACGTAGCACTTGATTGACGGTTCACTTGCGGTTTTGGGGGGTGAACCAGGTTGTTGGCTCGTCGAAGAACAAAAGCCCGGCAAGGGTGACTGGAGTGAGCAACTGAACACGCGATGGCCCGTTAGAAGGCTGTCTGAATAGTTTTGCCTTCGGGCAAGTTTCCATTAGCGATTTCGAGAGACGGATGAACATCACCACCTTTGCCAAACGCCTGTGTCTGCTAGTCCCGCTGCTCCTCTCGCCAGCCGCTTTCGCGGCCGAGATGATGCCGTCGCCACCTCAACTGGCTGCAAAAGCCTACGTGCTCATGGACGCCAGCAGCGGCAACGTGCTGGTGGAGAACAACGGTGACCAGCGTCTGCCGCCAGCCAGCCTGACCAAACTGATGACCGCGTACATCGCTACGCTGGAAATCCGTCGCGGCCAGATCGGTGAGAACGACCCGGTGACCGTCAGCGAAAACGCCTGGCGTACCGGCGGTTCGCGGATGTTCATCAAAGTCGGCTCGCAAGTGACCGTCAGCGACCTGCTGCACGGCATCATCATCCAGTCCGGCAACGACGCCAGCGTGGCGCTGTCCGAGCACATCGCCGGCAGCGAAGACGCGTTCGCCGACCTGATGAACAAGACGGTCGCCGATCTGGGCATGACCAACTCGCACTTCATGAACCCGACCGGTCTGCCGAACCCTGAGCACTACTCGTCGGCTCACGACATGGCGATCCTGGCGCGCGCGATCATCCACGAAGACCCGGCTCACTACGCGATCTACTCGCAGAAAGAGTTCTTCTGGAACGGCATCAAGCAGCCTAACCGCAACCTGCTGCTGTGGCGCGACAAGACCGTTGACGGTCTGAAAACCGGTCACACCGACGAAGCCGGCTACTGCATGGTGTCCTCGGCTGTACGTGATGGCCAGCGTCTGATCGCCGTGGTGTTCGGCACCAACAGCGAAGTGGCGCGTGCCGCTGAAACCCAGAAGCTGCTGACCTACGGTTTCCGTTTCTTCGAAACCCAGACCTTCTACCAGAAGGGCACCGAACTGGCTCAGGCCCCGGTGTGGAAAGGCACCATCAGTCAAGTCAAGGCCGGCCTGGCTGAAGACCTGACCATGACCCTGCCAAAAGGCCAGCTGAAAAAGCTCGCTGCCAGCATGACCATGAACCCGCAACTGACCGCGCCAATCGCCAAGGGCGACGTGATCGGTAAAGTCGAAGTGAAACTGGACGACAAGGTAGTGCACAGCGCTGACCTGATCGCCCTGGACGCTGTCGAGGAGGGTGGTATCTTCCGCCGCATGTGGGATAGCATCCGTCTATTCTTCTACGGCTTGTTCAACTGATTGAGTGTTGACCTGCATGGCCCCGTTCCTGTCCGGTTCGGGGCCATGTGCGTTACCACGGCTTACGCTTACGAGGCCGTTACGCCATGACCGATACCGAAGTAAAGGCGCCAAAAATCGAATTCCCCCAGGTTGATTATCCGGTTAAGGTAATCAGCGATACGGGCGTCGGGCACAAAGACAAGATCATCGAGATCGTGAAGAAATTCGCGACTATCAACGATGAACGTGTCGACGAACGCTCGAGCAGCAACGGCAAATACACCACCATCCAGCTGCACATCGTCGCGACCGATCAGGATCAGCTGTACAACATCAACAGCGAACTGCGGGCGACCGGTTTCGTACACATGGTGTTGTGATGCCGGGCACGCTGGGCTTTCGCGAACTTGGCCAGATGGCTTACGAGCCGGTCTGGCATGCCATGCAACGCTTCACCAACGAACGCGGCAGCGATGCCGCCGACGAAATCTGGCTGGTCGAGCACCCTCCGGTGTTCACCCAAGGCCAGGCCGGCAAGGCCGAACACCTGTTGCTGCCGGGCGATATCCCGGTGGTACAGGTCGATCGCGGCGGGCAGGTGACTTATCATGGCCCGGGCCAATTGGTGGCTTACCTGTTGCTGGATGTGCGCAAGCTGGGCTTTGGCGTACGTGATCTGGTCACGCGCATGGAACACTGCCTGATCGAATTGCTGGACAGCTACGGCGTGACCGCTGTAGCCAAGCCAGATGCTCCCGGCGTCTACGTCGACGGAGCGAAAATCGCTTCTCTGGGTTTGCGGATTCGCCACGGTTGCTCCTTTCATGGCCTGGCCCTGAACGTGGATATGAACCTGGAGCCGTTTCGACGGATTAATCCCTGCGGCTATGCCGGGCTGGCGATGACCCAGCTGAGCGATCACGCAGGATCGATTGAATTTGCCGAGGTAAGTGCCCGGCTGCGCGCGCAGCTCGTCAAACACCTCGACTATGCTGAGCAGACGACCCTGACGGGCGGAATCGACTGATATGACTACTGATGCAGTGCAAACCATGATCCCGACGCTCGACGTGACCGAGCGCCCGGCCCCGCGTCCCAAGGTTGAAGCCGGCGTCAAGCTGCGCGGCGCCGAGAAGGTTGCACGCATTCCGGTCAAGATCATTCCGACCACCGAACTGCCGAAGAAACCTGACTGGATTCGTGTACGTATCCCGGTTTCGCCGGAAGTCGACCGGATCAAGAGCCTGCTGCGCAAGCACAAGCTGCACAGCGTCTGCGAAGAAGCGTCCTGCCCGAACCTGGGCGAGTGCTTCTCCGGCGGCACCGCGACCTTCATGATCATGGGCGACATCTGCACCCGTCGCTGCCCGTTCTGCGACGTTGGCCACGGCCGTCCGAAGCCACTGGACGTCAACGAGCCGGAAAGCCTGGCGATCGCCATTGCCGACCTGAAGCTCAAGTACGTGGTGATCACCTCGGTTGACCGCGACGATCTGCGTGACGGCGGTGCCCAGCACTTTGCCGACTGCATTCGCGAGATCCGCAAGCTGTCGCCTAACGTGCAGCTGGAAACCCTGGTCCCGGACTACCGTGGCCGCATGGACATCGCCCTGGAAATCACCGCCGCCGAGCCGCCGGATGTGTTCAACCACAACCTGGAAACCGTTCCGCGCCTGTACAAGGCTGCGCGTCCGGGTTCGGATTACCAGTGGTCGCTGACCCTGCTGCAACGCTTCAAGCAGATGATGCCGCACATCCCGACCAAATCCGGCCTGATGCTGGGTCTGGGCGAGACCGACGAAGAAGTCATCGAAGTCATGAAGCGCATGCGCGAACACGACATCGACATGCTGACCCTCGGCCAGTACCTGCAACCGTCGCGCAGCCACTTGCCGGTGCAGCGTTTCGTGCACCCGGACACCTTCGCCTGGTTCGCCGAGGAAGGTTACAAGATGGGCTTCAAGAACGTTGCTTCCGGCCCGCTGGTACGTTCCTCGTATCACGCCGACGAGCAGGCGAAACTGGTCAAGGCTGAACTGCTCGGTTCCTGATCCGGCGCTGATAGCCTCGAAAAATACCCGCTTCGGCGGGTATTTTTGTTTGGGCCTGCCGCGCACTCTTTTGTTTGTCTCTGTACCTGACTACTGTGTGTTCATGAATTCACAGGGAGACCCATGGATGACCGTTCGACCGACTCACACCCTTTTTCCGCATAAGCCTGTGCCGGCGCTGCCGTCCGAAGGACTGATCGGTGTGATTGCCCCCGCCGGCCCCGGTGCACTGGACACTGACAAGGCTGTGCAGTGGATGCGTGCCCGCGGCTATGCACTGAAGGTGTTCCCCGGTGTCTACGAGAAGGACGGCTATCTGGCCGGCAGCGATGACGTGCGCCTCAACGACCTGCACGCCGCTTTCGTCGACCCTGAAGTCGACGCGATCATTTGCCTGCGCGGTGGTTACGGCACGCCGCGCCTGCTGGACCGGATCGATTACGACTTGCTGAGTCGTCACGCCAAGCCGTTTGTCGGCTACAGCGACATCACCGCACTGCATCTGGCGATCAGTCGCTACGCAGGGTTCGTGACCTTCCATGGCCCGCTGCTCAATGCCGACCTGCTGGGCGACAAGGAGCCACCTACCGTCACCTCATTCTTCGCCATGTTGCGCGGTCAGTTGAAGGCGGGGAGTGTGTTGAGCCATCCGGTGGCTTATCCATTGACCACGGTCGAACCTGGCATCGCTCACGGGCGTTTGCTTGGCGGCAATCTGGCGATGATTGCCTCGACGCTGGGCACACCTTATGAGATTGACGTCGAGGGCGTGATTCTGCTGATCGAAGACGTCAACGAGCCGCTATATCGGATTGACCGTTTGCTCACGCAGATGCGCCTGGCTGGCAAGCTGGCCAGATTGCGCGGTGTGCTGGTGGGGGATGTCGCCGGGGTGGATGTCGAGGCGTTGAATCGCTTGCTCAAGCAGACCTTCGAGCCGTTACGGATTCCGGTGCTGTCGGGGTGGCGCAGCGGGCATTGTGATCCGAACCTGACGCTGCCGATGGGGGCGCTGGTTCGCTTGGATGCCGGGAAGAAGGAATTGATGTTGGAACAGGATGTAGTGATCAAACGCTAGGGTTTGGTTGCCAGTGAGTCAGTCTTCGGGAGCAAGCCCCCTCCCACATTTGATTTGTGTCGTACACGGAACCAATGTGGGAGCGGGCTTGCTCGCGAAGGCGGCATCAGCCATACGACGATCTTTCTATTGGGAGCGCAGGCTCTCAAGCAACTTATGCGTCGGATAACCATCCGCCGGCCAGCCAAACGACTGCTGGGCACTGCGGATCGCCTTGCGGGTATTGGCGCCAATAATCCCGTCCGCCGTGCCCGCATCGTAATTACGCGCGCTCAGCAGGTTCTGCAATTCGATGCGTTCGGAACGGCTCAGTGGCAGATCGTCTTTCGGCCATGTGCCATTGATCAGGCCTGCGCCATTGAAGCGCTCGGACAACAGACTGACCGCCAGTGCATAGGACGACGAGTTGTTGTACTTGAGGATCGCCCGGAAGTTATCGAGGATCAGGAACGCCGGGCCACGGTAGCCGGCCGGCAGCAGCAGGGCGGCAGACAGCTGTTCCGAGCCGGCCGGGGCCTGACCGCCATTGGGCAGGATCACTCCCAGTTGCCGCCATTCAGCGACGGTCTTGCGAATCGCGCCATCGGCCAAGGTGTAGTTGAAGCCGCTCGGTAGCTGCACTTCAAAGCCCCACGGCTGACCACGCTGCCAGCCTGAGCTTTGCAGGTAGTGTGCGGTGGAGGCCAGCGCATCGGCGGGGCTGCCCCAGATGTCGCGGCGGCCGTCACCGTCGAAATCCACGGCGTGGGTGTTGTAGGTGGTCGGAATGAACTGGGTCTGGCCCATCGCACCCGCCCACGAGCCGAGCATCTTTTCTGGCGTGATGTCGCCCTGTTGCAGGATCTGCAGCGCCGCGATCAGTTGTGCATGAGCAAATGCGGGGCGACGGCCTTCGTAGGCCAGGGTCGCCAGCGAGTTGATCACCGATTTGCTGCCCTGGAACTGACCGAAGTTGCTTTCCATGCCCCATACCGACACCAGTGCCTGGCGATCCACGCCATAACGCTGTTCGATGCTTTGCAGGATGTCGGCGTACTGGCTGATCAGCGCCTGCCCCTTGCGCACTCGCAGCGGCGACAGGGCGCCATCGAGGTATTCCCATACCGGACGAGAGAACTCCGGCTGACTGCGGTCGGCTTTGATCACGCTGGCATCGAAGCTGACATTGGCAAACGCGCGGTCGAACAGATCGGCGCGGATCCCGGCTGCCAAGGCATCCTTGCGGAAACCCGCCTGCCATTCGGCAAAGGTCTGGGTTGGCTGAAGATCAAGCGGGTCAGCGGACGGCACTACCGGCGGGATGATTGCCGGGGCTGTTGCGATAGGGGCGGCTTGAAGGGGTTGCGCATCGGCGGCGGTAGGTTTTTCCGCGCAGGCGACAAGCAGAATGAAGCTGGAGGCAGCGATCAGTTGGCGAACGGGCCAACGACGGGAAAGACTGAAGGGCATGCACAGTTCCAGGGGATACGAATCAGGTGCAGACCTTAACATGACCAGGGGGTGCTGTGCTTCAGGCAGCCAGAAAGTAAGAAGCCTCCCAGCTATTAGACTGGAAGGCTTCGCGGCGGTAGCTGCCTTTACCCTTGGTTGGTCGTTCCTGGCGACTGCGGAACAGGGGTTGGGCGATGATGGATTTGGCCTTGTTCGGGCCATGTTTCGATGGCTTTTTGCTCATGAGGGTTCTCTCGGTAGGTGGGTGCTGCGGGGCGAATAATCTGCCGAAGCCGCGCGTCTGTCCAGCCTCTATTGCGTAGGAATATTCTGACGCCTTCGCGAGCAAGCCCGCTCCCACAGTCGACCGAGTTCTATCATGTGAATGCGATCGACTGTGGGAGCGGGCTTGCTCGCGAAAGGGCGTTATGCGGTTGAACGTCTTACTCGGCGGGCAGTGAAAGACGCTGGCCCGACATCAACAGCGCCAACCGGCTCAGACTCATCCACGGCGAACCGGCGGCCTGACCCTTGATCTGCGCATCGATGCGCTGGGCTTCGAGCAACAACTGCGCCCAGCGTTGCGCCGAGTAGCGTTGCAGGGCTTTGCTCATCAGGGGTTTGCGCTTGTCCCAGACTGGCGGTTTCGCCTGGCTGAAGCACTTGTCCAGCGGCGTGCCCTGGCTGTACTGCAGCGAGATATTGGCCAGCAGGCGCAACTCCCGCGCCAGTGCCCAGAGAATCACCGGTGGCTCGACGCCTTCACCGCGCAGGCCTTCAAGCATGCGCAAGGCGTGGGCCGGTTCGCCGTTGAGTACGGCGTCGGTCAGGCCAAACACGTCGAAGCGCGCACTGTCGGCCACCGCGGCCTGCACGGTTTCGACGGTGATCTGCCCACCTTCGGCCATCAACTTGAGCTTTTCGATTTCCTGCGCAGCGGCGAGCAGGTTGCCCTCGACGCGTGCAGCAATCAATTCCACCGCGTCCTGGCTGGCCGACAAACCGGCTTGCGACAGACGCTGGCGGATCCAGCTCGGCAACTGGTTGGCATCCACCGGCCAGATCTGGATGAACTGGGTCTGCTGGCCTTCGACCAGGGCCTTGCCCCACTTGGTTTTCTGCGCACTGCCGTCGAGCTTGGGCAAGCTGATCAGCAGCACCGTGTCTTCAGCGGGGCGCGAGCAGTATTCGATCAGCGCGGCAGCGCCCTTGTCACCGGGCTTGCCCGAAGGCAGGCGCAGTTCCAGTAGGCGTTTTTCGGCGAACAGCGACATGCTGGCGCCGGCCTGCAACAAGGTCCCCCAATCGAAATTGGCGTCGGCGGCGAACACCTGGCGTTCGTCGAAACCTTGCTGGCGGGCAGCACTGCGAATGGCGTCGGCGGCTTCCTGGCACAACAGCGGGTCATCGCCGCTGATGATATAGACGGGCGCGAGCGCGCCTTGCAGGTGTTTGCCGAGTTGAGCGGGAGCGAGCTTCATAAGAGAGGGCGAACGGGGCGCCTGAGCGCCCCGTACGTCTTACTGCTGCGGCAGTTCGAGCGGCGACTGACGCGGGGTTTCCGCTTCAGCTTTCTGTGCCGCCTTCAGCGCGTCGGCTTCAGCCCGGGCACGGTCGTTGGCCGCTTGCTGCAATTGCTGCAGTTGGCCCGGCGTCAGCTGTTGCAGGCGCAGCATCATGCGCTGAACCAGTTCGCGACGGGTTTCGCGACGGGCGTCGTTGGCTTCCTGATCGGAGCCGACGAGGTTGTTGCCGTCGTGGATGAACACTTTCTGCACTTCAAGCTTGTCGCTCAGCAGGTTCAGATTGTGTTCGCCTACGATGTCGTAGTTCAGCACGGTGGTCACTTGGTACTCACCCGTACGACCGGCGCCAGCGTAGCTGAGGATGCGCTGGTTTTCCTGTTCGTCAGCCAGATACAGCTTGTACGGTGCACCGCTGTAGACCTTGACGCCGCTGGACTCCAGCACCTGACGCAGCTGGGTGACGGTCTCGCCATACGCGTTACGGGCGCTCAGATCGAGCTCCTTGATCGACAGTTCGTTGGTGCCGGTGCCACGCAGCTGGAAACCGCAGGCGCTCAGCAGAACGGCGAGGCCCATCACCAGCAGATTGCGTTTGATCATTGTGTTGCTCCCCTTGAAACCATGTGGGCCGACCCTGCGGCCCGAAAGGTTTTACAGTGCGTCAGGCGAACCTGACGCCCAATCCAATTTAGCTGGCGACGATGTTAACCAGTTTCCCTGGTACAACGATCACTTTGCGAATGGTCAGACCGTCGACGAAACGCAGCACGTTTTCGTTGGCGCGGGCCGCCGCTTCAACTTCTTCGCGGGTGGCGCTGGCCGGCATTTCGATCTGGCCACGCAGCTTGCCGTTCACTTGAATGACCAGTTGCAGGCTGTCCTGCACCAGTGCGCTTTCATCGACCGCAGGCCAGCTGGCATCGATCACCGGGTCAGCGTGGCCCAGTTGATTCCACAGCTCATGGCTGATGTGCGGCGTGATCGGAGCCAGCAACAACGTGACAGCTTCCAGACCTTCGTGAATCAGCGCGCGGTCCTGTTCGGTGCCTTGCGCAGCTTTTTCCAGCACGTTCATCAGCGTCATCACCTGAGCGATGGCGGTGTTGAATTTGTGGTTCTGGCCGACGTCATGGCTGGCCTGTTTGATGGCCAGGTGGATGGCGCGGCGCACGGCTTTCTGCTCGTCGTTCAGGCCTGCGATGTCCAGTTTGCCCGGCAGGCCCTGGGTCACATGGGCCTGCGCCAGACGCCAGACGCGCTTGAGGAAGCGGTGCGAGCCTTCAACGCCGGAGTCCGACCATTCGGCGCTCATGTCCGGCGGCGAAGCGAACATCATGAACAGGCGGCAGGTGTCGGCGCCAAACTGATCGATCATCGACTGTGGGTCGACACCGTTGTTCTTCGACTTGGCCATTTTCTCGGTGCCACCGATTTCCACCGGCAAGCCGTCGGATTTCAGTTTGGCGCTGATGACCTTGGCCTTGCTGTCACGCTCCAGTTCCACGTCCGCCGGGTTGAACCAGGTGTAGGCTCCGTTGGCTTCGCGACGGTAGTAAGTTTCGGCGATCACCATGCCCTGGGTCAGCAGGTTCTTGAACGGCTCGTTGGAGCTGACCAGACCTTCGTCACGCATCAGCTTGTGGAAGAAGCGCGCGTACAGCAGGTGAAGAATGGCGTGTTCGATGCCACCGATGTACTGATCCACCGGCAACCAGTGGTCGGCCGCGGATTTTTCCACCAGGCCACCTTCGAAGTGCGGCGAGGCGTAACGGGCGTAGTACCACGAGGACTCGACGAAGGTGTCCATGGTGTCGGTTTCACGCTTGGCAGGCTGGCCGCATTTCGGGCAGTTGCACTCGTAGAATTCCGGCATGCGCGCCAGCGGCGAACCGGCGCCGTCCGGCACCACGTCTTCCGGCAGAACCACCGGCAACTGGTCTTCCGGCACCGGCACGTCACCGCAGGTGGCGCAGTGGATGATCGGAATCGGGCAGCCCCAGTAGCGCTGACGGCTGATGCCCCAGTCGCGCAGGCGGAACTGGGTACGCGACGCGCCGAGGTTTTTCTTGATCAGGGCGACTTCCATGGCGTCGAACGCGCCGGTGAAGTCCAGGCCGTCGAACTCGCCGGAGTTGATCAGCGTGCCGTGCTCGCCGTAGGCGTCTTGCCACGGAGCCGGGTTGGTGTCACCGGAGCTGGTGCGCACCACCGATTTCACCGGCAGGTTGTATTTGTGGGCGAATTCGAAATCGCGCTCGTCGTGCGCCGGAACCGCCATCACCGCGCCGTCGCCGTAGTGCATCAGCACGTAGTTGGCGACCCATACCGGAAGTTTTTCACCGGTCAGCGGGTGCTCGACGAACAGGCCGGTCGGCAGGCCTTTCTTCTCTTGAGTGGCGACGTCGGCTTCAGCCACGCTGCCGCCCTTGCATTCAGCGATGAACGCTTGCAGCTCAGGGTTGTTCTGCGCGGCCTGGGTGGCCAGCGGGTGCTCGGCAGCCACGGCAACGTAGGTCGCGCCCATCAGGGTGTCCGGACGGGTGGTGAAGACCTTGAGGGTGCCTGCTTCGCCGATCGAGTCGACGTTGTACGGGAACTGCACTTCCATGCCGCGGGATTTGCCGATCCAGTTGCGCTGCATGGTCTTGACCTGTTCCGGCCAGCCAGTCAGTTCGTCCAGGCTCTCCAGCAGCTCATCCGCGTAAGCGGTGATCTTGAAGTAGTACATCGGGATTTCGCGCTTTTCGATCAGCGCGCCGGAGCGCCAGCCGCGACCGTCGATCACCTGTTCGTTGGCCAGCACGGTCTGGTCGACCGGGTCCCAGTTCACGGTGCCGTTCTTGCGGTAGATCACGCCTTTTTCGAACAGGCGAGTGAACAGCCATTGTTCCCAGCGGTAGTAATCCGGTTTGCAGGTGGTCACTTCACGGGACCAGTCCACCGCCAGGCCCAGACTGCGCAGCTGGGACTTCATGTAGGCGATGTTTTCGTAGGTCCACTTGGCGGGCGCCACATTGTTCTTCATCGCGGCGTTTTCCGCCGGCATGCCGAAGGCGTCCCAACCCATCGGTTGCAGAACGTTCTTGCCTTGCATGCGCTGGTAGCGGGAGATCACGTCGCCGATGGTGTAGTTGCGCACGTGCCCCATGTGTAGCTTGCCGCTGGGGTAAGGGAACATCGACAGGCAGTAGTAGGTTTCCTTGCCTGGCTGTTCACTGACTTCAAAGGACTTTTGCTCGTCCCAGAACGACTGGGCGGCGGCTTCGATTTCACGGGGCTGATATTGTTCGTGCATGGCTACTTTTGTACTGGATAGGGGTGGCCTAATCCTCTTCAACGCGCCCTCCGGGGATGCTCCGGACAGGCTGGAAGTGGAATGACAGGAAGCGCCGTAGCATACATGACCGCGCTTGGCCTAGGGAAACCCTGATTACAGCTGTCTGGCCCCGGAAAACCGTGGCGAGGGCCGTTGGTCGCGGCGTTCAGCCGGTTTGTGCAGCGAAGCTAAGCTCTTATTGGGGAGTGAGTCTTATCTTCAATGAGGTGAGGGATGGTGGAGCAACGGCAAAAAAACGTGACGAAACCCGAGTTGTATGAACGGTTGATGGATCGTCTGGGCATGGCGCTCGACGCTGCAAAGACCGCTGGCCGGCTGCGCGATGAGCGCCCCGTGGAACTGGAATTGCGTGGCTTGAGCCCCGCCGAGTTCAAACTGGTCAAGGCCTATCTGGATCGCAGTGAGCGTGAATCGCATGGATACCTGTCGCAGGCAGTGAAACAGCTCGATGCAGCACATTCAGCCAAGGTCATCTGGCTCAAGGACAAGGCGCCCGGCAGAGACACCGTAAAGGTTCGTTCTGTGCAGGCCAAGTAATCGCATGGCAGGTCAAGTAACGGATCTTTTCCAACAGGATCCTACCTATCGGTTGTAACGTTTCATTAACACTCTTAGGCTTCGGGCATCTCTGGAGATGCCCCGATGCCTTTGCGTTACTTCATCAAACAACTGCTCTTGCCGCCCGGCATTCTTTTGCTGCTGTTGCTGCTCGCCTGGTGGCTGCGTCGCTCCCGGCCACGGCTGGCCGGCCTGTGTTTTGCCCTTGGCCTGGGTGGTTTCTGGCTGATGAGCCTGCCGGTGGTGGTGCAATGGGGCGCCAAAGCGCTGGAGCGTGAGCCGCCGCTGCCCCGTGAGTCGTGGTCGATATTGGCGCAGCGCGCCGATGCCATCGTGGTGCTGGGTTCCGGGCGCGAGCGCGGCGATCTGGCCTGGGGCGAGGACCAGCCAACCGGCGTGGGGCTGGAGCGTCAGCGCTATGCCGCGCGACTGGCCAAGGCCTCCGGGCTGCCGATTCTGACCAGCGGTGGCCTGCATTACGGCACGCCGCCGACCGAGGCGAAGCTGATGGCCGATTCGTTGCGCGATGATTTCGGCGTGACCACGCGCTGGCAGGAAGGCGAGAGCCGTACCACCTGGGAAAACGCCAAATTCAGCGCCGACATCTTGTTGCCACAAGGCATCAAGCGCGTCGTGGTGGTCACGCAGGCCTGGCACATGCCGCGCGCCGTGTGGTGTTTCCAGCAGGCAGGATTCGAAGTGGTGCCGGCGCCTGTCGGGTTTCTCGGGACCGATAATGCGCGCCCGTTTGGTGGCTGGCTGCCGGAGTTCAAGTCGATCTGGCAGAGCGGGCAGTTGCTGAATGAGGCGGTGGGGCAGGTGGGGTATTCGTTGTTTTACCGCTAAGAGCACTGTTTTGAGAGGGCTTCCGTGGCGAGGGGATTTATCCCCGATGGGTGGCGAAGCCGCCCCAAACCCTGCATCTCGGACTTTCAGGTAAATCGAGTGCAATGGATTTGCGATGACTGCGTCATCGATCGGGGATAAATCCCCTCACCACAGTGTTTATGGATCGCTTTTAAAGGGTTTTCGACATCCGGCTTGCCATCAGCGCCCAGCCAAACAGCAGCACACAGACGATGATCAGCGGCCATGAACGCCATTGCAGGTACGGCGTCAGGTTGTGCATCGGCACCACTTCGCCATACAGAATGCCCTGTTCGAACTGCGGGATCTGCTCGGTGATCTGCCCGAACGGGTTGATCAGCCCAGTCACGCCATTGTTCGTAGCACGGATCATCCAGCGGCCTGCCTCAAGTGCGCGCATTTGCGCCATTTGCAGGTGTTGCAGCGGGCCGATCGAGGTGCCGAACCAGGTGTCGTTGCTGATCGTCAGCAGCAGATCGCTGCGTGCCGACAGCCCAGCGGCGAATTCCGGGTACACCACTTCGTAGCAGATGAATGGCGCGATTTGATAACCCTTGGCCTGCAGCAACGGCTGATCCGCCGGCCCGCGAGCGAAGTCGGACATTGGCAAATCAAAGAACGCAATCAACCCGCGCAGCAGATCCTGCAACGGTACGTATTCACCGAACGGCACCAGTTTCTGCTTGAGGTAAGTGCCATCGCCCTCGCCGACCACGGTGATGCCGTTGAAGAAGCGTTTTTCGTGGCGGACCGTCTCGCGGATCGGCACGCCGGTGATCAGCGCCGATTTACGCTCGGCGGCGAAGTTACCCATCATGTTCAAGTAGCCCTCGGCGGACTCCTTGAGCACCGGCACGGCGGTTTCCGGCCAGATCAGCAGGTCCACCGGCTTCGAGCGAAAACTCAGGTCGCGATACAGCGCCAGTTGCGCGTTAAGCTGCGCCGGATCCCATTTCATGCTTTGTTCGACGTTGCCCTGAATCGCAGCGACGCTCAGTGCCGGGCCGGACGGACTGGTCCAGGCGTGGCCCTTGAGCGCAATACCCGCCACCCATGGCCCGACCAGCAACAGCAAACCGGCCGCGATAAAGCCTTTACGACCGGTTTGCAGCAGGCGCGGTGCGTTGTAGATCAGCGCCGCAGTCAGCGCCAGAACGAACGACACCAACCACATGCCGCCCACCGGCGCGAGCCCGGCCAATGGGCCGTCGAGCTGACTGTAACCGGAGTAGAGCCATGGAAAACCGGTGAGAAACCAGCCACGAAACGCTTCCTGACCGACCCACAGCGCGGCAAACGCCAGCGCATCGGCCAACGGTGCCTCGTTGCGGCGCAACCAGCGCGCCCAGACCCACGCGGGCAGGGCGAAGAACAGCGCGATCGCTGCGGTGAACAGCAGCATCAGGAACCCGGCCAGCAGCACCGAGGCACCACCGAAGTGGTGGATGCTGTAGTAGATCCAACTGGTGCCGGCGCCGAACAGGCCGAAACCGAAACACCAGCCACGGCCCAGCGCCTGACGCGGTTTCAGCTCGCGCAGGCCGGCGTAGAACAGCCCAACCGCGAGTAAAGCCAGCGGCCAGATGTTGAACGGGGCCAGGGCGAAGGTGGTGATTGCACCGGCCGCCACGGCCAGCAGGTTACCGGGCCAGCCGGGGCGGGTTGTCCAGCGCATTTCAGTCCTTAGATTTCTTACCGGGCGATAGGGGTCAGTCGCAGCAAATGAATCCGACGGCTGTCGGCGTTCAGGATGCGGAAACGATAGGCGCCGATTTCAGTGATTTCGTTGCGTTTTGGCAAGTGCCCGAACGCGCTCATCACCAGACCGCCAACGGTGTCGAACTCGTCGTCGGAGAATTCGCTGTCGAAGAACTCGTTGAAGTTCTCGATCGGTGTCAGGGCCTTGATCAGGAAATCACCGCTGGGCAGCGGCTTGATGTAGCTGTCTTCTTCGACGTCGTGCTCGTCTTCGATGTCGCCGACGATCTGCTCCAGCACGTCTTCAATCGTCACCAGACCGGCCACGCCGCCGTACTCGTCGATGACGATGGCCATGTGGTTGTGGTTGGCGCGGAATTCACGCAGCAACACGTTCAGACGCTTGGACTCCGGCACGAACGTGGCCGGGCGGAGCAGGTCCTTGATGTTGAAGCTGTCGCCGTTCTCCTTGAGGATCAGCGGCAGCAGATCCTTGGCCAGCAGCACGCCCATCACGTCGTCGTGGCTTTCGCCGATGACCGGGTAGCGCGAGTGGGCCGAGTCGAGCACGGCAGGCAGGAATTCACGAGGGGTCTGGGTCGCCTTGATGCTGATCATCTGCGAGCGCGGGACCATGATGTCGCGTACTTGCAGGTCAGCCACCTGAATGGCGCCTTCGACGATGGCCAGCGCTTCGCTGTCCAGCAGTTTGTTCTGATGTGCATCACGCAGCAGCTCAAGCAGCTCCTGACGGTTCTTCGGCTCGTGGGCAAAAGCCTGGGTCAGTTTACCCAGCCATGACTTCTGCCCGTTGCTCGATCGATCTTCGCTCATAGCGATTACTCTGAATCCTTTGTTGTAACGATAGGGGAGGTTTCGGCTTCGTCGTCCGCGTACGGATCGGGATAGCCCAGTTCGGCAAGCAACTCGCGTTCCAGTGCTTCCATTTCTTCGGCTTCGTCGTCATCTATATGGTCGTAACCGAGCAGATGCAAGCAGCCGTGAATGACTAGATGTGCCCAATGGGCCTGGAGTTCCTTGCCTTGTTCGGCAGCTTCGCGCTCGACCACGGCCACGCAGATCACCAGATCGCCGAGCAGCGGGATGTCGAGAAACTCGTCCGGGACTTCGGCCGGGAACGACAGGACGTTGGTCGCGTAATCCTTATGGCGCCAGGTGTGATTCAGCTCACGACCTTCTTCCTCGCCAACCAGACGAATGGTCATTTCCGAGTCGGCGCTGCGCTGGCGCAGGGCCAGTTCGCACCATTTGCGGAAGTCGGCTTCACTCGGGGCGTTCGCTTCGGTAGCGATTTGCAGATCCAGCTCAAGCATCGCGCGAGGTTTCCCTGGCGGCTTCGGCACGGGTCTCGAAGCGCTCGTAGGCCTCGACGATCCGTTGCACCAACGGGTGGCGCACGACATCTTTGGGCTGGAAGTGGGTGAAACTGATGCCCGGGACATCCTTGAGTACTTCGATCACATGATGCAGCCCGGACTTGGTGCCGCGCGGCAGGTCGACCTGGGTGATGTCGCCGGTGATGACCGCGGTGGAGCCAAAGCCGATCCGGGTCAGGAACATTTTCATCTGCTCGACAGTGGTGTTCTGGCTTTCGTCGAGAATGATGAAGCTGTTGTTCAGCGTACGACCGCGCATGTAGGCCAGCGGCGCGACTTCGATCACCTGGCGCTCGATCAGCTTGGCCACATATTCGAAGCCGAGCATTTCGTAGAGGGCGTCGTACAGCGGGCGCAGGTACGGGTCGATCTTCTGGCTCAGATCACCGGGCAGGAAGCCGAGCTTTTCACCGGCTTCAACCGCCGGACGCACCAGCAGGATGCGGCGGATCTGCTCGCGCTCCAGGGCATCAACGGCGCAAGCCACGGCCAGATAGGTCTTGCCGGTACCGGCCGGACCAATGCCGAAGTTGATGTCGTTGCCGAGGATTTCCTTCACGTAGCGCAGCTGATTCAGGCCGCGTGGGCGAATCATGCCTTTCTTGGTGCGCAGGGCGACGGAGGCTTCGGCGGGGGCGTGGTTGTCCAGTTCGACGACGGCCGATTCCTGGAGGAACAGGTGCACCATGTCCGGCGACAGCTCGGTACCCTTGGTTTCGCGGTACAGGCGGCGCAGCAGGTTTTCCGCAGACGTGGTGTGCTTGGGGTCGCCGATCAGCTCGAACTGGTTTCCGCGATTGCGGATCTCGATGGCCAGGCGCTGTTCGATCAAGCGCAGATGCTCGTCGAATTGCCCGCACAGATTGGCGAAGCGGCGAGCCTCAAAGGGCTCGAGGATAAAACGATGTGGTTCTATGGGTGCGTTCAAGGTCGTATTTAGCCGCCCTGGGGCAATTAAGATGAAATCAAGGATAACGCCAGTGGCGTGGGTGCGAAAGCTCTTAAATATCGATGCGAGTCTGGAAAGCCTTTCTGTGGCGGGTGGAGTTATCTGTGGCGAGGGGATTCATCCCCGATGGGCCGCGGAGCGGCCCCAAAACCAGAGCTTTCGGTATGGCAGATTCACCACAACTTCAGCTTTGGGTCGGCTGCGCCAACCATCGGGGATAAATCCCCTCACCACAACAGCCCTACTACAGAAGACGCGCGGTGTTATTGAATCAGCGAGCCGCGCAGCGAGTGCGGTTGCGCCGCGTCGATGTGCACGTCGGCGAACTGGCCGATCAGGGTCGGATTGTCGCAGCGGAAGTTGACGATACGATTATTCTCGGTACGCCCTTGCAGCTCGCCCGGGTCTTTCTTCGAGTAGTCGGTGACCAGAATGCGCTGGATCGAACCGACCATTTGTCGGCTGATCTCGAACCCTTGCTGATTCAAACGATGCTGCAAGGCGTTCAAGCGTTCTTTCTTCAGCTCCTCCGGGGTGTCATCGGCCAGATCGGCCGCCGGGGTGCCCGGGCGCTGGCTATAGACGAACGAGTAGGAGAAGTCGAAACCGACGTCGGCAATCAGCTTCATGGTCTGTTCGAAGTCTTTCTCGGTTTCGCCGGGGAAGCCGACGATGAAGTCCGAGCTGATGCAGATCCCTGGCACGGCAGCGCGCAGTTTACGCAGCTTGGATTTGTACTCCAGCGCGGTGTGGTTGCGCTTCATCGCCGCGAGGATCCGGTCGGAACCCGACTGGACCGGCAAGTGCAGGTGTTTGACCAGCTCCGGCACTTCGGCGTGGGCCTGGATCAGGCTGTCGGAGAACTCCAGCGGGTGCGAAGTGGTGTAGCGGATGCGGTCGATGCCGTCGACAGCGGCGACCACGCGGATCAGCTCGGCCAGATCGGCCAGACGTCCATCGTGGGTCAGGCCGCGATAGCCGTTGACGTTCTGCCCGAGCAAGGTCACTTCACGCACGCCGTTTTCCGCGAGGTGGATGATCTCGGCAATCACGTCATCGAACGGCCGGCTGACTTCTTCGCCACGGGTGTAGGGCACCACGCAGAACGTGCAGTATTTGCTGCAGCCTTCCATCACCGACACGTAAGCGCTCGGGCCGTCGATGCGCGGCTCGGGCAGGTGGTCGAATTTTTCGATTTCCGGGAACGAGACGTCGACTTGCGGCAACTTGCTGCTGCGTGCGGCGTCGATCATTTCCGGCAGACGGTGCAGGGTCTGCGGGCCGAAGACCACGTCGACATACGGCGCGCGATCACGGATCGCCGCGCCTTCCTGGCTGGCCACGCAACCGCCGACGGCGATCACCATGTCCGGATTGGCCAGTTTCAGTTCACGCCAGCGGCCGAGCTGCGAGTACACCCGATCCTGGGCACGTTCGCGGATCGAACAGGTGTTGAGCAGAATCACGTCGGCGTCTTCCGCACGGGCGGTGACTTCCAGGGCCTGATGTTCGCCCAGCAGATCGACCATGCGCGAGCTGTCGTACTCGTTCATCTGGCAACCGTGGGTTTCGATGTAAAGCTTCTTGGCCATGGAGTAAGGTCGTCACCTGATTCAAAGAACCGCGCATTATAGGGAACAAGCCCTCAGGTTCCTACCGCTGTGCGTCCGGCGGCTATGCTATAGTTTGCGCCCTCATTTTTATCCCCGATGTTATCCCCCCGCCATGACCAAACGCGAAGCTCCAATCTATAAGGTGATTTTCCTCAACCAGGGCCAGGTGTTCGAAATGTACGCCAAGCAGATCTATCAAAGTGATCTGTGGGGTTTTCTGGAAGTGGAAGAGTTCGTCTTTGGCGAGCGCACGCAAGTGGTGGTCGATCCGAGCGAAGAGAAGCTCAAGGCGCAGTTCGAAGGCGTGGTGCGCAGCTTTGTGCCGATGCATTCGATCGTGCGCATCGACGAGGTGGAACGTCTGGGCACCCCGAAAATCAGCGAAGCCCGTGGCGCGGTCGGCAATGTGATGCCGTTTCCGATGCCGATGCCTGAGAAGTAAGCCCGGATCTGGATTTGAAATGATTTGTGGCGAGGGGATTTATCCCCGATCGACTGCGAAGCAGTCGCAAGTCCATTCAGCAAGGTATGTCAGAAGGAGCTTGATTGCAGGGTTTTGGGGCTGCTTCGCAACCCATCGGGGATAAATCCCCTCGCCACAAAAGCTCCTATGGCAATGGCGAAAACGGCGTACGCCCATCGGCGCTCTGCAGTTCCATCAGGTATTTACGGAAAATTTGCCCGAGCACCTGGGTCGCGGTTTCGAGGTCTTCGCGGGACATTTTTTCCGAGACCTCGTCGGCGGTGTCCAGCGCATCTTCGGCGCCGTTGACCGCGGCCATCTTCAGCACGATGTAGGCCTGAATGTTGTTGGCCTGCACGCCTTCGCCGTGGAAGAACATGGTACCGAGCTTGAACTGTGCCTGAGCATGGCCTTGCAACGAGGCTTTTTCGAAATAGCTCAGGGCTTGATTGAGGTCGCGTGGCGCATTCTTGCCGTCGTAGTAGAACTCACCCAACTCGTATTGCGCTTGCGCATCCCCTTCGTCCGCCGCTTTCTGACAGGCGGCCAGTGCCTGCGTGACGTCTTGCGGCTGAGTGTTGAGGGTGCAACGACCCATCGCCGGGATCAACAACGAGTTGCCGCCTGCTTGTGCATGCGCGAGCAGGGGCTGAAGGAGCAACAGGCAGCCCAAGGCAAGGGTGCGGCCGGTGCGGTTCATGGGAATCGACTTACCTCTGAAGGGCACGCGGACCCATCGAGGGATCCAATAAGCGCGCATTATGAAATAAGCAGGGCCAACCTTACAAAGTCTTTACTCGTTTTTCTGCTGCGCGGGGAATATATCGGCCACTTTCTGGCGGATTTTTAGCAGAGGCGTGGGAAAAACAGCGTGGGTGTAGGTGAAAGCTGACGCTGGCCATGGCCAACGTCAGCGGTACGGCGATTACTTCAGTGCAGCGAAGGCACGTTCGGCAGCGTCCAGAGTGATTTTCAGCTCGGTTTCGCCGTGGGCGATCGAGGTGAAACCGGCTTCGAATGCACTCGGTGCCAGGTACACGCCACCTTCAAGCATCAGGTGGAAGAAGCGACCGAACAGTGCTGCGTCGCTGGCCATCACGTCTTCAAAGGTGACGATGTCGTCGGCGCCGCTGAAATACAGGCCGAACATGCCACCCGCTTGCGTGGTCACGAACGGAATGCCCGCGGCATCGGCGCGTTGTTGCAGACCGTCGAGCAGGCGCGTGGTGTAGTCGGTCAGCTCGGCGTGGAAACCCGGACGGCTGATCAGGCGCAGGGTGGTCAGACCGGCGGCCATCGCCAGTGGGTTACCCGACAGGGTGCCGGCCTGATACACCGGGCCCAGCGGCGCGATGCGCTCCATGATTTCACGCTTGCCGCCGAAGCAGCCGACCGGCATGCCGCCGCCGATGATCTTGCCGAAGGTGGTCAGATCCGGGGTCACGCCGTAGTGCGCCTGGGCGCCGCCGAGGGCAACGCGGAAACCGGTCATCACTTCGTCGAAAATCAGCACCACGCCATGCTTGTCGCACAGCGAACGCAGGCCTTCAAGGAAACCCGGTGCCGGCGGTACGCAGTTCATGTTGCCCGCGACTGGCTCGACGATGATGCAGGCGACGTCCTGACCGACTTCGGCGAGCATCTTCTCCACGGCGTCGATGTCGTTGAACGGCAGGGTCAGGGTGTGTTTGGCGAACGAGGCCGGGACACCGGCGGAGCTTGGTACGCCCTGGGTCAGCGCGCCGGAGCCGGCCTTGACCAGCAGGCTGTCGGAGTGACCGTGGTAGCAGCCTTCGAACTTGATGATGCTGTCGCGACCGGTGTAACCACGGGCCAGACGAATCGCACTCATGGTCGCTTCGGTGCCGGAGCTGACCATGCGCACCATGTCCATCGACGGCACCAGCGAGCAGACCAGGTCGGCCATCTCGGTTTCCATCGCGGTCGGCGCGCCGTAGGACAGGCCGTGTTGCAGTTGATTGCGCACTGCATCGAGCACGTCCGGGTGGCTGTGGCCGAGGATCATCGGCCCCCACGAACCGACGTAATCCACATAGCGTTTGTCGTCTTCGTCGGTGACGTAGGCGCCTTCGGCATGTTTGAAGAACAGCGGTGTGCCGCCCACGCTCTTGAACGCGCGAACCGGCGAGTTCACGCCACCGGGAATGTGTTTCTGGGCATTGGCAAACAGGGTTTCGGAACGAGACATGTTCGGGCTCTCAAATCAGATTTTCAGAAGTTCGTTGAAGGCGCGGGCGCGGCGGGTCACTTCGGCGGTGCTTTCGGCACCGAACAAGCCGTGGACCACCGCCAGCAGGTCGACCCCGTGGGCCACCAGTGGCGCGGCGTTGTCGAGGGTGATGCCGCCAATCGCGCAGACCGGCAGATGCAGCTTGCGTTTGGCCTCGTCGAGCAGATCGAGGCTGCAGCTTGGCGCGCCGGGTTTGGTGTTGGAATTGAAGAAGCGACCGAAGGCGACATAGCTCGCGCCTTCCTTGGCGGCTTGCTCGGCCAGTTCGAGTTGCGCGTGGCAGGTCGAACCGATGATGGCTTTGGAGCCGAGCAGGGCGCGGGTCGGCGACAGCGGGCCGTCGGTCTGCCCCAGGTGCACGCCGACGTTGAGGCGTGCGGCCAATTCGGCGTCATCGTTGATGATCAACTGCGTCTTGTAGCGTTCGCACAGATCGCGTAGCGCTTCGGCCTCGCGCAGACGGCGGGCCTCGTCGCTGCTTTTGTCGCGGTATTGCAGCAGGGTGACGCCGCCTTCCAGCGCCGCCTCCACATACGACAGAAACTTGCCCGCCAGCAATTGGCTATCGGTGATGGCGTACAGGCCACGGAGTTTCATCAGGCAGACCTCACGACGTTACGAGCAAAAATCCAGCGGCAGGCGACGCGGCACGAACTGGCCTTTGCCCAGTTGTTCGGCATCGCGCAGGGTGCGCCAGGTGTAATCCAGTGCCGTACGCACCGCGCTGGCGAGGTTTTCACCCTGGGCCAGCCGACCGGCGAGGGCGCTGGCCAATGTGCAGCCGGAACCGTGATAACTGCCCGGTAAACGCTGGCAATAGAAGGTTTCACGCAGGCCGTCACGGCTGTACAGGCGATTGTGGATTTCAGTTTCGTCGCCATGGCCGCCGGTGATCAGCAGGTTTTTGACGAACGGCAGGAGCTTTTCCGCGCACTCGTCCGCAGTGCCTTCGGGCAGTTCGGCGAGAATCCGTGCTTCGGGAAGGTTGGGGGTGGCAATGATCGACAGCGGCAGCAGACGCTCGCGCATCGCATAACCGACTTCATCCTTGCCCAGGCGTCCGCCGCCGCCGGCACGCAGCACCGGGTCGCAGACCACTGGCAGGTGCGGGTGCGCAGAGAGCAGTTCGACCACGGTGTCGACCATTTCCAGCGAGCCGAGCATGCCCAGTTTGACCGCAGCGACTTCGGAGTCGTTGAGCACGGCGTTGGCCTGGGCCAGTACCCACTCACGGTCGAGGACGCGGAAGTCAGTGACGTTGACGGTGTCTTGCACGGTCAGGGCGGTGACGGCCGGAGCCGCATGGCAACCCTGCGCGAGCAGGGCTTCGATATCTGCCTGCAAGCCGGCGCCACCACTGGGGTCGTGGCCGGAGAGACAGAGGACAACGGGGCGGGAGCTGTAGATATTCATGGTGCGCGAGCTTACCACCAAACCTGATTTTGGGGTTCAGTCCTGAAAGCGTTTGGCTAGAGATTGTCTGACACATTGCGGCCATTAGTCGGGTAGCAATTGTGGCGAGGGGATTTATCCCCGATGCGCTGCGAAGCAGTCGCAAATCCATTCTATGAATCGTGTCTGAAAGAATCTGGTTGCATGGTTTGGGGCCGCTTCGCGACCCATCGGGGATAAATCCCCTCGCCACAAGAGGTATTTACAACATCCGTCGTTGTAGTGAGCTGACCAACTCAACAGCTCTAGCTCGCTGCTTTGCTCTGAAACGCCCGTTCTAGAGCCTTTGTAGGAAAAATTTCGATGGTGCTCAATGGCCATCAACGGCTATGCTAGGCTGGATCCAAACCAATAACAGGTAATACCGGTTTTACGTCTACTCAAAGGGAATGGGGGGCTTCCTGACACAACCGGACGAGCCACGCTGGGGCTTCAATGCGCTATTTGCTGATGTTGCTGTTCTGCTTGCCCCTCCTCGCAAGCGCCGTCGAGTTCGACGAAAATACCCAGAGCCTTCCCCTGGGTCGCTCCTTGCAGGTGTTCGAAGACCCGAGCGGTCAGGCGAGCATCGCCGACGTCCGTGCTCAAGCGGCGGCGGGCAATTTCAAACCTCACGATAAAGCCACGCTCAATGCCGGTTACTCGCGCTCGGCGTTCTGGCTGAAGATCGACCTGCATTACCGTCCGAACAACCCGGCCGCCCAGCGCACCTGGCTGCTGGAACTGGCGTATCCGCCGCTCGATCACCTCGACCTTTATATGGCCGATGCCAATGGCGACTACCGACTGATCCGGCAAACCGGCGACGCCTTGCCGTTCGCCAGTCGCGAGATCCGGCAGAACAATTACCTGTTCGACCTGACCTTCGCCCCTGACCAGCAAAAAACCGTGTACCTGCGCCTGGCCAGCGAGGGTTCGATTCAGGCACCGGTGACGTTATGGTCGAGCACCGCGTACCTCGAAGACCAGCCGGTGCGCCTGTATGTGCTGGGGATCATCTATGGCGTGCTGCTGGGGATGCTGGTCTACAACCTGTTCATCTACCTGAGCGTGCGCGACACCAGCTACCTCTATTACATCTTCTACATCGCCTCGTTCGGCCTTTATCAACTGTCGGTAAACGGCGCGGCGGTCGAGTATTTCTGGCCGGACAATCCGTGGTGGGCCAACGCCGCCACACCGTTTTTCATCGGTTGCGCCGGGTTGTTCGGCAGCCAGTTCGCCCGCAGTTTCCTGCAGACCAGAACCCACAGTCGCTGGCTCGACTATCTGCTGATCGCCCTGATCGCGTTCGGCGCGCTGGTGGTCGGGCTGTCGCTGATGACCAGTTACGCATTGTCGCTGCGCCTGGCGACCCTGTTGGCGCTGGTGTTCACCGTGGTGATCTTCGCCGCCGGGATTCTCGCCTGGTGGCGCGGCTTGCGGGTGGCGCGTTATTTCATCATTGCCTGGTCGGCATTCCTGCTCGGCGGCATCGTCAATACGCTGATGGTGCTGGGCCTGCTGCCGAACGTGTTCCTGACCATGTACGCCAGTCAGATCGGTTCGGCGATCGAAGTTGCGCTACTGTCGCTGGCGCTGGCCGACCGCATCAACGCGATGCGCGAGCAACAGGCGCAGACCCTGTTCGACGCCGGGCAGAAGCTCGAAGTGCTCAACCAGCAACTGGCCCACAGCAACAAGCTCAAGGATGAATTCCTCGCGACCCTGACCCATGAATTGCGCACGCCGATGAACGGTGTGATCGGTTCGCTGGAACTGATGCAGACCGTCGAGCTGGAGCCTGAACTGGAGCAATACCAGCAAACCGCCGCCGGCTCCGCCCGGGACATGATGCGCATGGTCAACGGCATCCTCACCCTCACCGAACTGCAGGCCGGCAAGCTCAAGGCGACGCCGGGCATCTTCAGCCTGCGCGCGGTGGTCGAGGCCTTGCGCGTGCAGTTCGATGGCAACGCGGCGAGCAAGTCGCTGGACTTCAAAGTCGAGGTGCTGCCGACCCTGCCGGATCGCTTGCACGGCGACAGCGCAAAACTGGCGCAATGCCTGGAGTGCCTGCTGGACAACGCGATCAAGTTCACCCGGGTCGGTGGTCTGGCGCTGCGGGTGACCGGCAAGCCGACGGCGGACAACCGCTTGGCGTTGTCGTTTGCGGTGATCGACACAGGCATCGGTTTCACCGATCTGGGCGAGGCGACGATGTATCAGCGCTTCTTCCAGCTTGATGGCTCGATGACCCGCGAATACGGCGGGCTGGGCGTGGGGCTGGCGATCTGTCGGCAACTGGTGGAACTGCTCGGCGGCAAGCTTACGCACCGCTCCCAACCAGGCAGCGGCAGCCGTTTTCAACTGGATGTCGAGTTCGAGCTGCCGGAAGTCGAAGCGGCACCAACCGCGGACGCGCTGCACGAGCGCAGCCGTGCGCCGCAGGATTGCACGGTGTTGCTGGTGGATGACAACAGCGTCAACCAACTGGTGATGCGCGGCATGCTGCTCAAACTGGGGTTCCGCGTACGCACGGCGGACAACGGCGCGGCGGCGCTGGATTATCTGCAGCGCGAGGCCTTCGATGCGGTGCTGATCGATTGCCAGTTGCCCAGCCACGAAGGGGCCTCGTTGTGCTGCCAGATTCATGGGTTGCCCGGCTGCGCCAATCTGCCGGTGTTCATGCTGGCCCTGGGCACGGATCGCGAGCACTGCGCACCGGGCACGCACATCGATTACCTGAACAAACCGGTGAAATTCGAAGACCTGCAGACGGCGCTGGAGCGTCGGGTGCTCAGCGCGTAATAGGGTGAAAGCGCCGACAGTTCGGCGCATATGACACTTTGATCAGCCACGGGCCGGTGCTTAACTGAATCCCTTGGCTGACCAAAGGAGCCCCGTCATGAACCTGCATCAGTTCGCCGAAACCCACGAAGTCACCAACCAGCCACCGTCGCTGGACGGTGCCAACCTGTACCGCATCGACCTGCCATTGCAGGAGTGGTCGCGCCGTTTTGGCGCCGGTTGGGCCGAGTCGCGAATCGACACCTATGGCGCTCTGGCCGGTGGGCCGCTGATGGAAGCCGGGTTCCTCGCCAATCAGAACAAACCGGTATTCGTCAGCCATGACCGCTACGGTCATCGCATCGATCTGGTGGAATTCCATCCCGCTTATCACGAACTGATGCGCACCGCGATCGAACATGGCCTGACTTCATCACCCTGGACTCATCCGCAGGACGGCGCACATGTCGCCCGCGCCTCGATGAGCTATCTGCACAGCCAGGCCGAGGCGGGCAGCGGTTGCCCGTTGACCATGACCTTCGCCAGCGTACCGGCCATGCGTTTGCAGCCGGATCTGGCCGAACAGTGGCTGCCGAAGATCCTCGCCACCGAATATGACCCGCGCAACATCGGCATGGCGCACAAGGCCGGCGTGACCATCGGCATGGCGATGACCGAAAAACAGGGCGGCACCGATGTGCGGGCCAATACCACCAAGGCCTATCCAGTGGGGGCCAGTGGCCCGGGGCAGGCCTATGAACTGGTCGGGCACAAGTGGTTCTGCTCGGCGCCGATGTGCGATGCATTCCTGACGCTGGCGCAGACCGACAAGGGCCTGACCTGCTTCCTGCTGCCGCGCCACCGCCCCGACGACACGCGCAATCAGTTCTACATCCAGCGCCTGAAAAACAAACTCGGCAACCAGTCCAACGCCTCCAGTGAAGTGGAGTTTCGCGGCGCGCTGGCATGGATGGTCGGCGAAGAAGGGCGCGGCGTACCGACCATCATCGAGATGGTGGCGATGACCCGTTTCGATTGCATGGTCGGCTCCAGCTCGCTGATGCGTCAGGCGCTGACCCAGGCCAGCCACCACTGCGCGCACCGCAAGGTCGGCGGCAAATTGCTCAGCGAGCAACCGTTGATGCAGAACGTGCTGGCCGATCTGGCGCTGGAAAGCGAGGCCGCGCTGGCCCTGAGCCTGCGCATGGGCAAGGCGCTGGATCATCTGGATGATCGCCATGAAGCGCAATTCGCCCGGCTGGTGACGGCGGTTGGCAAATACTGGATCTGCAAACGCGCCCCCGGAATGATCAATGAAGCTGCCGAATGCATGGGCGGCGCGGGGTATGTCGAGGAGAGCATCCTGCCACGGCTGTATCGCGAAGCGCCGGTCAACTCGACGTGGGAAGGCTCGGGCAACGTGCAGTGCCTGGACGTATTGCGTGCGCTGTCGAAAGAACCGGGTGTGCTCGATGTGTTGTTCAGCGAATTGGGCGATGGCCATGGCGACAAACGTCTGGCTGCGCATATCCAGCAGTTGCAGGCGCAGTTCAAGGACACCAGCGATATTCAGTATCGGGCGCGGCAACTCACCGAAGACATCGCGCTCGGTTTGCAGGCCAAGCTATTGCTGGAGGCCGGCAACTCGGCGGTCAGCGACGCGTTCATTGCCAGCCGCCTGAGTGGTGGCGGCCGGGTCTACGGTGCATTGCCGCGTGGGCTGGACGTCGAAGCCATCGTCGCCCGCGCAACCCCCCAGGGTTTCTGACCCAACACAAATCCCCTTGTGGGAGCGGGCTTGCTCGCGAATGTGGTGTGTCAGTCAATGGATAGGTCGACTGACACAGCGCATTCGCGAGCAAGCCCGCTCCCACATGGGATCTCCATTGACAGGAAGATTTGGGTACAGCCACAACGCCACTGTTCCCGTGAGACCACGATGCAGGCAAGATGAAGCTCTGCAAGTCAGAACACAGGAAGCTGATCGTGACCGAAGCGTTTATTGTCGTTCAAACCGCCGAACAAGCCGTGGATCGTCTGGCCGAGCTGCATGAGCGGGCCACCACTGCGCTGAACTCGGCGCTCAAGCGTTACCTCAAGGATCGCGTCGAGCCTGACGCCGAACAGCGTGCCCTGTTTCGTTATCCCGAACTGCGTCTGACCTACCTGTGTCAGGGCGAAGTCCCACAGACCACCCGCGCCTACGCCAAGGTGCAACTGCCGGGCACCTACAGCGTCACCGTCACCCATCCCAAGGCGTTCCGCAAATACCTGCTGGAACAACTGGTGCCGTTGATGCACGACTTCACCGTGACCGTGGAAGTCGGTGTCAGCCAGCAGAATATTCCGTACCCGTACGTAGTCGAGCAGGGCGATGAACTGGCCGGCTCCGGCGTCACCGCTGCGGTGCTGGCGCGGGTGTTCCCGAGTACCGACCTGTCCGCCGCGACCGATGGCATTGCCGACGGTCTCTACGACTGGGAAAACACCGATCCGCTGCCACTGGCGCTGTTCGATGCCGCGCGCGTCGACTTTTCCCTGCGTCGTCTGGTGCACTACACCGGCAGCGACTGGCGCCATGTGCAGCCGTGGATTCTGCTGACCAACTATCACCGCTACGTCGACCAGTTCATCGTTCATGGCCTGGAACAACTGCGCAACGACCCGCGTTTCGTGCGCATGGTGCTGCCGGGCAACGTGATCATCGAGAAGGGCATGGATCACGGCGAAGCGTCGGCGATTGCCGCCGGCGTGGTCTGGCACCGCTACCAGATGCCGGCCTATCACCTGATCGCCAATGACGGCCACGGTGTGACCCTGGTCAACATCGGCGTCGGCCCGTCCAACGCCAAGAACATCACCGACCATCTGGCGGTGCTGCGCCCGCATTGCTGGCTGATGATCGGTCACTGCGGCGGGCTGCGTCAGTCGCAGACCATCGGCGACTACGTGCTGGCTCACGCCTACATGCGTCGCGACGGGATTCTCGACCGCGTGGTGCCGCCGAACATTCCGATCCCGGCACTGGCCGAAGTGCAACTGGCGCTGCAACAAGCCGCGGCCAATATCACCGGCGAGAAGGGCGAGGAGCTGAAAAAGCGCCTGCGCACCGGCACCGTGCTGACCTACGACGACCGCAACTGGGAACTGCGCTGGGCGCAGGAACGTCCGCTGATCAACCTGTCCCGCGCCGTGGCGGTGGACATGGAAAGCGGCACCATCGCCGCCCAGGGTTATCGCTTGCGGGTGCCTTACGGCACGTTGCTGTGCGTTTCGGACAAACCGCTGCACAGTGAAATCAAGCTGCCGGGCTCGGCCAACGCGTTCTATGAGCGTGCGGTCAGTCAGCACTTGAAGATCGGCATCGCGGCGGTGGATCTGCTGCGCACCGAACTCAACTCGCTGCACTCGCGCAAACTGCGCAGCTTCGACGAGCCGCCGTTCCGCTAACGGTTAGTCGTGGTCATTTGGCGGTCGGGGCACTAGCATTAGCAGCCCTGATCGCTAAATGTCTGTTCTCTTATGTCCCGTCCCCCGCGTCCACCTTCCCGCCGTCCCGGTGCGAAGCCATCCTCCTCGGCTCCACGTCGTGTCGCCAAGGCGCCGCCGGCCGAGCCGAAGCTGATCCTGTTCAACAAGCCATTCGATGTGCTGACGCAGTTCAGCGACGAAGGCGGGCGGGCGACGCTCAAGGATTACATTGACGTGCCCGGTATCTATCCGGCCGGGCGCCTTGATCGCGACAGCGAAGGCTTGTTGTTGCTGACTAATGACGGCCAGTTGCAGGCGCGCATCGCTGATCCGAAACACAAACTGGCGAAGACTTACTGGGTGCAGGTCGAAGGCGTGCCGACAGGCGAGCAGTTGCAGCGTCTGCGCGAAGGTGTCGAGTTGAATGACGGCAAGACTTTGCCTGCCGAGGCGCGGCAACTGGAGGAACCTGAACTGTGGCCACGCAATCCGCCGGTACGCTTTCGCAAAAGTGTGCCGACCAGTTGGCTGGAGTTGGTGATTCGTGAAGGGCGCAACCGTCAGGTACGACGGATGACCGCAGCGGTGGGGCTGCCGACGTTACGGCTGGTGCGGGTACGGATTGGCGACTGGACGCTTGAAGGGCTCGATCAGGGCCAATGGAAAGAAGTGCCGGCGCGGTTATAGAGCGCCGGATTCGATCAGGCCGATCACCACACTCTTGATGATGAACGCGGCCACGCCCAGGCCCAGGACGAAGAACAGAATGAACGAGCCGAAACGCCCGGCCTTGGACTTCTTCGCCAGATCCCAGACGATGAAACCCATGAAAATGATCAGGATGCTGACCAGGCCAGTCATCATCCATTCTTCGAATACTGCTGGATCCATCGGGCATCTCCGGCGCGCACAGGGCTGAAAGGGCTGGGCGATTATACGCCGAGGGGGATTGCGGGCGCATTGACCTGTGTCGGTGTGCCGCAGTGATGGTGGTCGCCTGTGCCGGCCCCTTCGCGAGCAAGCCCGCTCCCATATTCGGAATGCATTTCCCTGTGGGAGCGGGCTTGCTCGCGAAGGCGATGTCAGCTGCGCAGATGGGTCAGCGGCAATTCAGTGCTGTTGAGCACCTGATTCAGCACAAAGCTCGAGCGCACGCTGGTCACGCCTTCAATCCGGGTCAGATGCCCCAGCAGCAGCTTCTGATAATGATCCATGTCCGGCACCACCACTTTCAACTGATAGTCGGCATCCACGCCGGTCACCAGGCTGCATTCCAGCACCTGCGGCAACGTGCGGATCGCCGCTTCGAAATTCTCGAAACGCTCCGGTGTGTGCCGGTCCATGCCGATCAGCACGTAGGCGGTCAGGCTCAGGCCGAGCATCTTGCGATCGAGCAGGGCGACCTGGCGCGAGATGTAGCCGTCGTCCTCCAGTTGCTTGACCCGGCGCGAGCAGGGGGAGGGTGACAGACCGATGCGCTCGGCCAGTTCCTGGTTGGAGATGCGGGCGTCGCGCTGCAATTCCGCCAAAATACTCAGGTCGTAACGGTCGAGTTTGCTCATGAATCAGTCCTTGGTTGTAACTATTGCGGCGGATTATCTATCCAGGGTTAAAAATTGCGCAAGCAGTGTTTATTTGAGCAATCTTAGCAATCCTCTGTCGCGCCTCCCGGCCTATTCTTATCACCAGAATCACTGCTCGGTAACACAGTCCACTGCGGCCCGCCCAATCAGGCCCGCCGCGGCCGCCACCCCCACCGGGGCTGGGCCGGCCCCCGAGCTGCACACTGTCCAGAAGACGGCGTGAGGTGAGCCGACGTCAAAAGCGTCGAGCCAGGACGAAGTTCTCTAAAGGGAGGCCGACGGGTCTCCCTTTTTCTTGCCTGCGATTTTTGTGCCTCGATGCACAGCCTTCCTCAATAAATAAGTTTCGTGACTGATAACCTGTCGCAGAACCCGGTGTGCGTATTCCCGGTCTTAGCTACAAGCCCTCTTAATACCCGCAGTGAGGAAAAGCATGAAGTCGCGCATCTGGCGTCTGGCCGGTGTTGGTTTGCTGTGTGTGAGCGTCAGTGCGCAAGCGCTCGCCGACGATCCGGAGAGCCGCAGCCCTAATGGGGGACGCGGCCCTGAGCATCAGGGAAATAACCAGGGCCATGGGGGCGATCATCAGCCCCACGGGCAGAACAATCCGCCGCCGCAAAATCAGCCGCGGCCGCAGAACAACGAAATCATTCTGGGCGACAACAGCCGCCAGTTCGAGCACAACGGCCAGCAGCACAACAATGGCCAGTGGCAGAACCAGAACCGCGCGCCCAATCAGCCTGCTCCGGTGCATCAGGCGCCCCCGTCGAACAACCTGCCGATCCAGCCACGGCCCGACACCGTGCGCCAGACTCAGGAACCGCGCCAGGGTTACTACCGCGACGAGCGGCCGCAGAATGGTTACCACAACCAGCAATGGCAAACCGGCAACCGGCCCAATGACAATCGCTGGCCGGGTCGCCCAGACGGACATGGCAACGGTTGGGGCCCAGGCCCCCAATACCGTCCGGGGCATGTGATCGACCGCTTCCCGGATCGCGAATACCGCGTGCCGTATCGCGGTCAGGATTACTTCTATTCCGGTGGCTACTGGTATCGTCCGCAAGGCCCGCGGTACATCGTCGTGCAGCCGCCACGAGGGATTCGCACCCAGTATCTGCCGGACTATGCCCGTGAAGTGTGGATCGGCGGTGCGCTGCTGTTCCTCGCTGCCGGTTCCTACTATGCGTATCAGGAAGCCACTCAGGATTACGTCGTAGTCGAACCCCCGGTGCAGCAACCGCCGCAACCGCAGCCGCAATCCCAGGGCTATGACGTCGAGGCCTATCCGGCCAACGGGCAGTCGCCGGAACAGGTGCAGCAGGACGGTTATCAGTGCTACCAATACGCCGTGCAGCAGAGCGGTTTCGACCCGCGTACCGCGACCTATCAGCCAGCGCCTGAAGTGGTGCAGGCTTACCGTCAGGCTCAGGGCAACTGCCTGAGCAGTCGCGGTTATCAGGTGTCTTACTGAATCCGGGTTTGCGCCCGTTCGGTCTTGACCACTTCCTGCGGGTCGGCGTGCACCAGCACTTCGGCTCGCGGGTAGGCGGCGTGAATCGCATCCGCCGCCTGATCGCTGATGCCGTGAGCCACTGACAAGGTCAGCTCTCCTGGCAACTCCAGATGCAACTGCACAAACCAGTGGTTGCCCGAGATCCGTGTGCGCAAGTCATGCGCGCCCAACACGCCCGGTACCGCGCAGGCCAGTTCGAGCATGTGCTGACTGACGTCCGCCGGCAGCTCTTCATCCATCAGCACCGAAAAACTTTCCCGGGCGATCTGGATCGCACTCCACAAAATGTACCCGGCAATCCCCAGACCGAACCATGCATCGAGCTGATGAAAGCCCATGCCGGCGAGGATCAGCGCAATCAGAATGCTGCCGTTGAGCAGCATGTCCGAACGGTAGTGCAGCGAGTCGGCGCGCACGGCGTTGGAGCCGGTCTGCTTGATCACCCGATGTTGCAGCGTCAGCAACGCGGCGGTCAGCAGCAGCGAGAACACGATCACGCCGATGCTCAGCCACGGCGCGCCGAGCGGCTCCGGTTGCTTGATGCGTTCATACGCCTGGAACGCAATCAGCACCGCACTGCCGCCGATGAACAGCGCCTGCGCCATGCCCGCCAGCGATTCGGCCTTGCCGTGGCCGTAACGGTGATCGTCATCGGCCGGACGCAGCGCGTAATGCACCGCCAGCAGATTGAGCAGCGAAGTGACGCCATCCAGCGCCGAGTCGGTGAGGCCGGCGAGCATGCTCACCGAGCCGCTCAGCCACCAGGCGATGGCTTTGGCGATGATCAGCGTGCAGGCCACCGCCACCGAAGCGCGGGTTGCCAGCCGCAGCAGGCGGGCGTGTTCGGGGCTGGTGGTCATGTGATTTCCTTATGCGGCGGGTTGGAGGCCGAACATCGCCAGTTGTTGCGTGCTGCCCTTGTGCTGGATCAGGCGCGGATCGTCCAGAGGCAGGTTGCGGCCCAGTTCTGTTTCGAGAATAGCCTGCAACTTGAGGTTATCGACCTGACCGTCCGGGCCGATGGCTTGTTTGAGCTTGGCCGGATCGACCTGAGCGGTGTGGCCCGGTTCGAAATAGATCGCGCCGGTGGTGAAGTCGACCGCGAACGCGATCAGCCCTGGAATCACGTAGAACAGCAGGCCCACGGCGTCGAGCACGGCAATCGCCGGGTCAATCTTGCCGTCGATCTGACCGCGACGGTCCGGATAGAAAATCGAACCGCAAGCCGTGAGTTGCGTGAGCAGGGTGGCGACCAGTACACCGCCGATCAGGCGAGAAGGTAAGCGCATGGAAAATCTCCTGAGTCATTTGAAAACGAAGCGTCGTCATTTGAAATTAAGACCCTGACAAACGCCCGGCAGTTCGCCGTTATACTCGCCCTCGGCAGGGCGCGCCCACAGTAAATTGCGGCCTCGTCTCACCCCTACCGAAATATGTTGAGGATTGAAGTTGTTTTCTCCAGATCGACACCTCGTGAAGGTTGATGAATCCTGGCGGGGTTCGGCCCTCCGGGCTAAAGCTGTGAACGCGCCATGCTGCGTTGCGGAACTTGGCAAGGAAACGACCCTTACCTGCGTCCCGCGCCTTGCCTGGCACGCTCACAGCTTTAACGCGACTCGCAATTTACTGTGGGCACGCCCTGGGGAGCCAGCATGATTTCTTTGCCGATCGATGAAGTTTTACCCGCCCTGCGTGAAGCGTTGGCGACACGCCACGAAGCCGTGCTCGAAGCACCGCCCGGCGCCGGTAAAACCACCCGCGTGCCTTTAGCCTTGCTCGATGAAGCGTGGCTGGCCGGGCAGACCATTCTGATGCTCGAACCACGGCGTCTCGCCGCGCGAGCCGCTGCCGAACGGTTGGCCAGCGAACTGGGTGAGAAGGTCGGTGAAACCGTCGGTTATCGCATCCGCCTCGACAGCAAGGTCGGCCCCAATACCCGTATCGAAGTGGTCACCGAGGGGATTCTCACCCGGCGTCTGCAGGATGATCCGGCGCTGGAAGGCGTCGGTTTGCTGATCTTCGACGAATTTCACGAACGCAGTCTTGATGCCGATCTGGCCTTGGCCCTGAGTTTGAACGGTCGTGAGCTGTTCCGCGCTGAACAGCCGCTGAAGATTCTGCTGATGTCCGCCACGCTGGAAGGCGAGCGTCTGGCCGGGTTGCTGGATGACGCGCCGATCCTGCGCAGCGAAGGGCGCATGTACCCGGTGACGATGCGCTGGGGACGGCCGTTCCAGCCCGGCGAATACATCGACCAGCGCGTGACCCAGACCGTCCTCGAAGCCCTGCACGATGAAACTGGCAGCCTGCTGGTGTTTTTGCCGGGGCAGGCGGAAATCCGTCGGGTGCATCAGCAACTGAGCGATGCCATCGGCGAGCGTAAAGACGTATTGCTCTGCCCATTGCACGGTGAACTGGACCTGAATGCCCAACGCGCTGCCATCGACCCGGCGCCGGCCGGCCAGCGCAAAGTGGTGCTGGCGACCAACATCGCCGAGACCAGCCTGACCATCAACGGCGTGCGCGTGGTGATCGACGCCGGGCTGGTGCGGGTGCCGCGTTTCGACCCAGGCAGCGGCATGACCCGCCTCGATACGCAGCGTATTTCCAGGGCCAGCGCCACCCAGCGTGCGGGGCGGGCCGGACGTCTGGAGCCGGGCGTGTGTTATCGCCTGTGGTCGCAGGATCAGCACGAGCAGCTCGCCGCTTACGGCAGTGCGGAAATACTGTCGGCGGATCTGGCGAGTCTGGCGCTGCAACTTGGACGCTGGGGCGTGACCCCGGGCGAGCTGGTCTGGCTCGATGTGCCGCCGGCAGCGGCCTATGCCCAGGCGCAGGATTTGTTGCAGCGCCTGGGCGCACTTGAAGGCGAGGCGTTGACTTCCCACGGTCAGGCCATGGCCGAGTTGCCGGCGCATCCGCGCATCGCCCATCTGTTGCTGCGCGGTCAGGCGCTGGGGCTGGCGAACATGGCGTGTGACGTCGCGGCACTGCTCGGCGAGCGCGATATTTTGCGCGGCGCCGGGGCCGATCTGCACAGCCGCTTGGTGCTGCTCTCCGGCGAAGGACGCGCGGCACGCGGTGCTCAGGGCGGCGTGCAGCGTGCGCGGCAACTGGCGCGGCAATATCGCGGTTACCTGCGCGGCAAGGCCAGCGCGCCGGTCAGCGATCCTGATCACCCGCGCTGGCTCGGTGCGTTGCTGGCGCTGGCTTACCCGGATCGGGTTGCCCAGCAGCGGCGTGCCGGTGGCGCCGAATATCGTCTGGCCAATGGTCGCGCTGCGCTGTTCGCCGAAGCCGACAGCCTGATGAAGGAGCCGTGGATTGTGATCGCCGATCTCGGCAGTCGTCAGGGCCAGCGTGAGGAACGGATTTACCTGGCGGCGGATTTTGATCCGGCGCTGTTCGATTCGGTGCTCGCCGAGCAAGTGCGCGCTGTCGATCAACTGGACTGGGATGAGCGCGAAGGCGTGCTGCGCGCCGAGCGTCAGCTCAAGGTTGGCGAACTGATCCTCAGCCGCGAACCGTTGACCGGTCTCGACGAAGCGGCGCGCAGTCAGGCGCTGGTCAATCTGGTGCGGCGCAAGGGACTGGAGTTGTTGCCGTGGACGCCGGAGCTACGGCAGTGGCAGGCGCGGGTTGCCCTGTTGCGGCAATTGGATCTGGCCACGCAGGATGACAGTCAGTGGCCGGATGTCAGCGACGCGACGTTGCTGAACACTCTCGAGCATTGGTTAATGCCTTACCTGGGCAAGGTCTCGCGGCTCAGCCATTTCGCCAATCTTGACCTGTCGAGCATCGTCCGCAATCTGCTGCCGTGGCCGCTGCCGCAGAAGCTTGATGAGCTGGCGCCACATCACATCAGTGTGCCGTCGGGTTCATCGATTCGTCTGGATTACAGCGAATTTCCGCCGATTCTCGCGGTGCGTTTGCAGGAGCTGTTCGGCCTCGCCGAGACGCCACGAATTGCCGGCGGCCGGCAAGTGGTCAAGCTGCACCTGTTGTCCCCGGCACGGCGGCCGGTGCAGGTGACGCAGGATCTGGCCAACTTCTGGCGCAGTACCTATGCCGAGGTGAAGAAGGATCTGAAGGGGCGCTATCCGAAGCATTATTGGCCGGATGATCCGTTGGTGGCCGAGGCGACCGCGCGGGCCAAGCCGCGCGGCACCTGAAGAGCAAAACATCGCAGCCTGCCACCCAATCACGGTACGACATCAATCTACTGTGGGAGCGGGCTTGCTCGCGAAGGCGGTGCGCCAGGCACGGATGCATCAACTGACACAACGCTTTCGCGAGCAAGCCCGCTCCCACAGGGTTATGAGGGGGGGCTAAGGCGCCGCGGGCAGCAGGAACCGCGCAATCACCGGCAAGTGATCGGAAATGCGCAAGGTATCGTCCTGGCGCACCCGCGCTTCGACCCGTTTGATTTTCGGGCTGTAGAACAGATAGTCGACGGTGCGATCCGGGCCATTCAGTCCGGGGTCGTTGGGGTAGTGGGTCAGCCAGTGGGCGCGGTCGATGCCGCTGGCTTCGTTGTTGGTCGGGATCATCGGGTACTTGTCCCACAACAGATGCAGGGCGCTGTCGATCGCGTAGGGCGTGCGCTGCTCGGCGGGCAGACGCTGATACTGGCCCAGCGGCAACAGATTGAAGTCGCCGCCGATCAGCCATGGCAGGCCCTGGCTTTCGTACTTGTCGAGCACTTTGGCCACCGCTGTCACTTGCGCCTGCAAGGTCTCGTCCGGTTGGCGGGCGCGATCCAGATGGGTGTTGAATACCGTCAGTTGCCCGCCATCGCTCAGCGGCAGCTTGGTGGCGAGCAAGGCGTCCTTGGGGGCGAACTGGCGGGAGATGAAATTCGCCGGAGGCACCGGCAATTGCAGGCGTTCGGCGTGTTCGATGCGGTAACGGCTCAGGGTCACCAGTTGCCGGCCAACGCTGCCGAAGATGTGCGGGTCGGGGACGAACTCGGCTTTCCAGTCGAAGGCATGGGCGCTGCACGGGTAGAGATCGGTGACCCGTTCCTGCAGCAGCTTGAGCTGATTCTGGTAATCACTGGCCTTGGCGCCGTCATCCAGCTCCTGCAGCAGCACCACGTCGGGCTGCTCGTCGCGAATCACCCGCGCCACTTCGTCGAGACTGAAGGCCATGTCTTCCGGGGATGGTGCTTCATCAGAGCCTTGGGCGAGATCGTTCCAGAACACGTAGCGCTTGCCCGCCAGGTACTGCACGTTCCAGGTCATGACTTTCAGCGCTTGCCCGGGCACCAGGGTCGGCGGCGTACCGCTGCAGGTGACGGGCAAGGTTTCTCGCGCATCGGGGCGCCAGGTCAGGCTGTAGATCAGCCCGCCGATCACGGCGATGGCGAGCACAATCAGTAACAGGGTGTAGCGCAGCAGACGGGGCATGGCTCGGCTTATCGCGTTACAAAAGTGATCCCGAGCATACCCGACCGCGGACGCTTGGCCCAAGGGCCGCGAGGTCAGACCGCTCCGTTACGTTTGTCAGGCAATTCGCTGATCAGCATGAACAGGCGGAACAGCACCACACTGGTGAACAGTTGCAGGAAACTGTGCGCGCTGTCGATCATTACCGCGATCAGCGGATTCTGTGGGTCGGGGTACGCCGCCAGGGTCGCGCCCTTGAGCAGCCACAACGGCCCCATCACACACAGAATGCACAGCAGGATCCGCCAGAAATGCCCACGCGTCAGGCGCAGACTTTCCTTCATTGCCTGCAGCGGCCCCATACCGCGCAACACCAGCAGGTATTCAGCGAATGCGAGCATGACCATCAGCATCAGCCCCGGCAGGAAGTACAGCGACAACCCCAGCAGAATCAGCAAGGTATTGAGCGCCGTGAGCAGAGCGAAACGCGGCCACAGGCGCGCGGACATCGCCAGCAGGTCGAGGTTGCGCGGAGCGTCGCCACGGGTGCGGGCGTCGAGGAACAGGATCAGCGCGGCGGTGTACAGCGGATACACCAGCAAACCGACGACCACGCTGGCGGCGGAGAAACTGTCGGGGTCAGTGGCGCGATCCACCACTTGCTGCAGCACGGCCTCGAAGATCACCAACGGCAGGCATAACTGCACGATGCTGACCAGGTGGCGTTTGAAAAAATACAGAGAGTCGCGCAGTACATCGAAGGCATTCATCAGTCGGTATCGCAGGTCGAAAACAGTGGCTCACTTTAACCGATGACGCGCGGGCAGACACAAACGTAAACATTCGGTAAAGGTCGTTGAAACATCCTGTCACTGCCTCCATTACAGAGGTGCGCCGTGTCCGCAGTGGACACGGGCAACGTTATCCCCGGCAATCTACGAGGTCGCCATGAACAGCGAAGAGCAAACCCTGATCGATGGACTGTTTTCCCGGCTGCAACAGGCCGAAACGGAGGCAGCCCCGCGCGACGCCCAGGCCGAGGCGCGGATCAAGGAACACCTGACCCGCCAGCCGGCGGCAGGTTATTTCATGACCCAGGCGATTCTGGTGCAAGAGGCGGCCATCAAGAGCCTCGACGAACAGAACAAGCAGCTGACCCAGCAAGTCCAGCAATTGCAGGCTGAACTGCAAGCGGCCAAGTCCCAGAGTGCGGCCCCGGCGCCAAGCGGCGGCGGTGGTTTCCTGTCGAGCATCTTCGGCGGCGGCAGCTCGCGTCCAGCGTCGACCCAGAGCGCTCCGGCTTCTACCGGCGGCTGGCGTGAGCCGGCACCGCAGCAGAACTACGCTGCGCCAGCGCCACAACAGAACTATGCCGCACCACCGCCCAACTACGCGCAGCAAGCAGCTCCGGCTGCGGGCAGCAGCTTCCTCGGCGGCGCCCTGAAAACCGCCGCTGGCGTGGCCGGTGGCGTGATGCTGGCGCAGGGCATCAGCAGCCTGTTCCATCACAACCAGCAGCCTGAAGAAATTGTTGAAGTGATCAAGGAAGAGCCGGCGCAGGTGGCTGACCAGAGCGGCAACGACTGGGGCAATGACCAGCGTGTGGCCGATAACGGTTTCTCTGGCAATGACCAGGGCGGATTCACTGATACTGATTACAGCGATGACAACTCGTCGTTCTTCGATGACGACGATTCGTTCGTCTGACGGATCAGCCGCCAGTATCAAACCTGTGGTGAGGGGATTTATCCCCGATGGGCAGCGCAGCGGCCCCGAAAATGGGACTGCTGCGCACTCCATCGGGGATAAATCCCCTCACCACAATCCACCATCCGTCCGGAGTGGTGGGTTGATTATTCGCGCCACCTTCCTGTGGACTGGCATACTGAGCGCCTTTTTCGGGCCCGGCGCCTGATCCCGCTTCGTGCGCTATGCGCTCACAGGAATCCCGGTGAAAAAAATCGCAGTGTTCGCCGATGTGCAGAACCTCTACTACACCGTGCGTCAGGCCTATGGTTGCCATTTCAACTATGCCGCGCTGTGGGCGGATGTGAGCAAACACGGGCAGATTGTCGAGGCATACGCCTACGCCATCGACCGTGGCGACAGCAAGCAGCAGCAGTTCCAGCAGATCCTGCGCAACCTCGGTTTCACCGTGAAGCTCAAACCCTATATCCAGCGCAGCGACGGCTCGGCCAAGGGCGACTGGGACGTGGGCATCACCCTCGACATCATGGACGCCGCCGACCACGTCGACGAAATCGTCCTGGCCTCCGGTGACGGCGACTTCGACATGCTGCTCGAACGCATCATCAGCAAGCACGGCGTACAGGCAGTGGCCTATGGCGTGCCGGGTCTGACCGCCAACTCGCTGATCCGCGCCGCCAGCCGTTATGTGCCGATTGAAGGCGCACTGCTGTTGAAAAACTGAGCGTTGCTCAAGAATTGATTTGTACGGAGTTGAACCCGGTTTGGAACGCATTGCAGTCATCGACTTTGAAACCACCGGCCTGTCGCCGAACAGCAGCTGTCGCGCCACGGAAATCGCCGTGGTCATGCTGGAAAACGGCCGTATCGTCGAGCGTTACCAGAGCCTGATGAACGCCGGCGTGCGCGTTCCTGCGTTCATCGAACAACTGACCGGCATCAGCAACGCCATGCTGCGCAGCGCGCCCTCGGCCGAGCGGGTCATGGAAGAGGTCAACGAATTCGTCGGTTGCACGCCACTGGTCGCGCACAACGCCTCGTTCGACCAGAAGTTCTGGGACTTCGAGCTTGGGCGGATCAAACGCACCCGTCTGCAGAATTTCGCCTGCTCGCTATTGCTGGCCCGCCGCCTGATGCCGGCGGCACCGAATCACAAGCTCGGCACGCTCACCACTTTCGCCCGCCTGCCACACACCGGCCAGGCGCACAGGGCAATGGCGGATGCCGAGATGGCGGCCAACCTGATGGCGCATCTGGCTGAAGAACTGCGGCACAAGCATGGGGTGCGTGAGCTGAATCACGACCTGTTGTGCAAGCTGCAGAAAGTCCCCGCCGCGAAAGTCAGCGAGCACTTGCAGCGCTACCGCTGATCTTGAAGTCACCCAAAATCCCCTGTGGGAGCGGGCTTGCTCGCGAAAGCGGTGTGTCATTCGGCAACTATGTTGTCTGACACTCCCTCTTCGCGAGCAAGCCCGCTCCCACATTTGGATCTTCTGAGTTCCTGATTACTTACCGTTGCCTTCTATATGGCTGAGCGGCACGCGCTTCTCGATCGCGCTCGACAACACAATCGAGGTCTTGCTGAAGCCGAACTTCGCCACGCGATTGATCAACTCTTCCAGCTCCGTCATCGATGCCACCGCACCCTTCATCATCACGCACGGGTCGCCCGTCACTCGAAAGCACTCGGTCAGTTGCGGGATTTTCACCAGTTCGTCGTAGACCTTCTGGCTGCCGTTCTGGTGCAGGCGCAATTCGATCATGCACTGAATCGGCAAGCCGATTTTCGACAGGTCGATGTTCGCCTGATATCCGGTGATCACGCCGGCGGCTTCAAGCTTGGCCACGCGCTCGGCCACTGCCGGGGCGGACAGGTTCACTTTGCGCGCCAGATCGGCGTAGGACGCGCGACCATTTTCCAACAGGGCGCTGAGCAGCATGCGGTCGTATTTGTCCAAGGCCGGACTCCTTAAATTGCCAGACTTTCGAAATCGTGGTTTATCCCGATGATCTCCGTTGTTTCAAAAGTGTACCGGCGCGATAAACAGGTTTTGTAGCTTATTTTTGCGCGCCGGCCTTTCTAGAATAATTCACACCCTGCCTCTGACTGTCGAGCTGCCCATGCCTGCCTTGCGCCGTTTTTCCTTGCCGTTGATCGCCGCGTTTTTCGCGCTGTACGTGATTTGGGGATCGACCTATCTGGTGATCCGCCTCGGCGTCGAATACTGGCCACCGCTGATGCTTGGCGGAGTGCGCTTCGTGATTGCCGGCAGCCTGATGTACGCCTTCCTGCGCTGGCGCGGGGCACCGGCGCCGACCTGGGCGCAGTGGAAAGCGGCGGGGATCATCGGGATTCTGCTGCTCAGTTTCGGTAACGGCGCGGTCAGTGTCGCCGAGCATACTGGCGTGGCTTCCGGTGTGGCGGCACTGGCGGTGGCGACGGTGCCGTTGTTCACGTTGCTCTTCGGCTATTTCTGGGGCGCGCGCAATACGCGCCTCGAATGGGCCGGGGTGGCGTTGGGAATTGTCGGCATCGCCATGCTCAACATGGGTTCCAACCTGCAATCGAGCCCGCTGGGCGCGGCGCTGCTGATTTTTGCGGCGGCGACCTGGGCGTTCGGCTCGGTGTGGAGCAAGCACCTGCCGTTGCCGCAAGGGGCGATGGCCAGTGCCGTGGAGATGCTGGTGGGTGGCGTAGTGCTGTTGATCGGCAGCGCGGTCAGCGGCGAACACCTGCAAGCCTTGCCGCCGATGGAAGGCTGGCTGGCCTTGGGTTATCTGATCTTCTTCGGCTCGATCATCGCCTTCAATTCCTACATGTACCTGCTCAAGCACGTGCGTCCGGCGGCGGCCACCAGTTATGCCTACGTCAACCCGGCGGTGGCGGTGTTGCTGGGGATCGTGTTTGTCGGCGAGACCATCGGTATGGAAGAAGCGCTGGCGATGCTGGTGATCATCAGTGCCGTGGTGCTGATCGGTCTGCCGCAGTGGCGGCGACCGGCGCAGCCGCTCGTCGTGGAGACGCCGAAGACCGCCATTCCAGCAGAGCAACGTGTGAATTAGGGTAAACTGCGCGCCATTGCATCCTTGTTTTGCGCAACCGCGCTGATTTTTCCTACGGTACTCCCATGACTTTCGCCACCCTTGGCCTGATCGAACCCTTGCTGCGCTCCCTCGAGAAGCTCGGCTACCAGACTCCAACGCCGGTCCAGGCGCAAGCCATTCCGGCCGTTCTGGCCGGTCGCGACCTGATGGCTGCGGCCCAGACCGGCACCGGCAAGACCGCCGGTTTCGCCTTGCCGCTGCTGCAGTTGCTGGCCATGGAAGGACCGAAAGTGGCCGCCAATTCGGCGCGTGCACTGATTCTGGTGCCGACCCGCGAGCTGGCGGAGCAGGTTCATGAGTCGGTGCGCCAATACGCTGAAAACCTGCCATTGCGCACTTATGCGGTGTATGGCGGCGTCAGTATCAATCCGCAGATGATGAAGCTGCGCGGCGGCGTTGATGTGCTGGTCGCCACGCCTGGTCGCCTGATCGACCTGTTCCGCCAGAACGCGTTGAAACTCGATCAGTTGCAAACCCTGGTGCTGGATGAAGCCGACCGTATGCTCGACCTGGGCTTCTCCGAAGAACTGGCGAACATCTACCGCATGCTGCCGAAGAAGCGCCAGACGCTGCTGTTCTCTGCGACCTTCTCCGACGACATCCGCCTGCTGGCCGGGCAGATGCTCAACGATCCGCTGAGCATCGAAGTCAGCCCGCGCAACGTCGCGGCCAACACCGTCAAGCAGTGGGTGGTGACGGTGGACAAGAAGCGCAAGCCGGAACTGTTCGTGCACTTGATGCGCAAGAACAAGTGGAAGCAGGTGCTGGTGTTTGCCAAGACCCGCAATGGAGTGGACGCGCTGGTGGAAAAACTCCAGGGCCTGGGTGTGAACGCCGACGGTATCCACGGCGACAAACCGCAGGCGACCCGTCAACGTGCGCTGGATCGTTTCAAGCTCAGCGAAGTGCAGATTCTGGTGGCGACCGACGTCGCTGCCCGTGGTCTGGATATCGAAGATTTGCCGCTGGTGGTCAACTTCGACCTGCCGATCGTCGCCGAGGATTACATCCACCGCATCGGTCGTACTGGCCGTGCGGGCGCGACGGGCGAGGCGATCTCGCTGGTGTGCGCGGATGAAGTAAACATGCTCTCGGCAATCGAGATGCTCACGCGTCAGACCTTGAAGCGTCAGAACGAGCCGGATTTCGAACCTGAGCACCGCGTGCCGGATACCGATGCCAGCGGTCAGGTGATCAAGAAGCCGAAGAAACCGAAAAAGCCGAAAGCATCCGGCGGCGGTGGCAAGCGCAATCTGGGCAAGTGGGTCGACAGTGGCGACACCCAGGCGCCGGAGCCGTCGATCAAGCCTGTGCGTAAAGTGCCGGTGTTCAATACCGGGCCGCGTAAGCGCAAGCCTTAAAGCCAAAAGCCCCTCACCCTAACCCTCTCCCGGAGGGAGAGGGGACTGATTGGAGGATGCTTGAATTCTACGCCGACCTGATTCTGCTGCTGTGAATCCACAATCGACTCGGTCTTTCAGGTCGATGTGTTACGCCAGACACCTCGGTCGGCTCCCTCTCCCTCGGGGAGAGGGTTGGGGTGAGGGTTCAGGCAGGCACCTCGGACTTGAGCCACTGCAACATTCCAATCGCCGCCGCCCGCCCGCTGGCAAAACACCCGGTCAGCAGATAGCCACCTGTCGGCGCTTCCCAATCCAGCATCTCGCCCGCACAGAACACCCCCGGCAACGCCTTGAGCATCAAACGCTGATCCAGCGCTTCGAACGTCACGCCACCGGCACTGCTGATCGCTTCGTCAAGCGGACGGGTTTTCACCAAGGTCAGCGGCAACGCCTTGATCGCCCGCGCCAACAACGCCGGATCAGCGAAGGTTGCCGCGTCAGTCAATTCACGCAACAACGCCGCTTTCACCCCATCAATTCCGACCTGACTGTGCAGATGCTTGGCCATCGAGCGTGAACCGCGTGGCTTGCTCAACGCTGCCTGCAATTTATCCACAGGTCGGCCGGGCAACAGATCGATGTGCACCGTGGCTGAACCCTGCGTATTGATCGCCTCGCGAATCGGTGCCGACAGCGCATAGATCAGGCTGCCTTCGACCCCGGTTGCGGTAATCACGCATTCGCCCAAGCGCGGGATATCGTCGTTCAAACCGATGGCGACATTTTTCAGCGGTGCGCCGGCGAATTTGCTGACAAGCAATTCGCTCCAGGCCTGCACCTCGAAGCCGCAATTGCTCGGCTGCAACGGCGCCAGTCCTACGCCTTTTTGCTCCAGAGGCAGCATCCACGCGCCATCCGAACCCAGGCGCGACCAACTGCCACCGCCGAGGGCGAGCAGGGTGGCGTCGGGTTTGACGGTGATTTCGCCGTCGGGGCTGGCGATGCGCAGCGCATCGTGTTCATCCCAGCCGAGCCAGCGATGGCGGGTGTGGATAACCACGCCGCTGTCGCGCAGGCGTTTGAGCCAGGCGCGCAGCAGCGGCGCGGCTTTCATGTCGGTGGGGAACACCCGGCCGGAGCTGCCGATAAAGGTTTCGATGCCCAGTTCATGAATCCAGCGGCACAACGCGTCGGCGTCGAAACCGCGCAGTAACGGCGCGATCTGCGGTGCGCGTTCGGCGTAGCGCGCGAGGAATGCCGGGTAAGGCTCGGAGTGGGTGATGTTCATGCCGCCGACCCCGGCCAGCAGGAACTTGCGCCCCACCGACGGCATGCCGTCGTACAAATCGACGCGCACGCCGGCCTGGCTCAGCACTTCGGCGGCCATCAGGCCGGCGGGGCCACCGCCGATGATGGCGACGTGAGCGGGGTGGGGGGCGGAGTTCTGGGTCATGGCGTGCGCTGCGGTATGGCGGGATAAGGCGCGCATTCTAACAGCGCAGACCTTTGTAGGAGTGAGCCTGCTCGCGATGGCGGTTGATCAGGCGACATAAGTGCTGAATGTCGGTCCGCCATCGCGAGCAGGCTCACTCCTACAAGGAGATCGAAGTGAATTCAGTATGTGGTCAAAAAATAACCATCGCGCTGTACGCCATGTTCGCTGTGGGCTGTAGTCCCTTTCGCTCAGGTTATCCACAGGCCGTTCCACAGCGATTGTGGGTAACGCAGCACAGCTTAGTGACAACCGTGTGACGTCCAGACCCGTTGCGCGCTGTGATGCAGGATGCCGTGGCGGCGGGCGAGGGCGTGGCGATCCTTGCTGTAGCCGCCGCCGATCACGCCGACTACCGGGATGTCGCGGCCCAGGCAATGGCGCATCACGCTTTCATCGCGGGCGGCGACGCCTTCGTCTGTCAGCTGCAGATAACCGAGGGCGTCGTCCTTGTGCACATCGACCCCGGCGTCGTACAGCACCAGGTCCGGTTGATACAGCGGCAGCAGGTAGTTGAGGGTGTCATCCACCACCTGCAGATAGTCGGCATCGCCCATGCCGTTGGGCAGTGGGATGTCCCAGTCGCTTTCGGCCTTGCGTGCCGGAAAATTCTTTTCGCAGTGCAGGGAAACGGTAACTGCCTCCGGGGTGTCGTGGAGGATCCGCGCGGTGCCGTCGCCCTGATGCACGTCGCAATCGAAGATCAGCACACGGTTCACCCGACCGCTTTGCAGCAGGTAATGGCTGATGATCGCCAGGTCGTTGAAGATGCAGAACCCGGCCGGGTAGTCGTAGTGAGCGTGATGGGTGCCGCCGGCGAGGTGACAGGCCAGACCATGCTCGAGGGCTTTTTCCGCCGCCAGAATCGAGCCGCCGACCGCCCGCACCGTGCGCCGCGCCAAGGCTTCGTTCCACGGCAGGCCGAGGCGCCGCTGGTCTTCGCGGGACAACTCGCCGCTCATGTAACGTTCGATATAGCGACGGTCATGGGCCAGGGCGAGGATGTCGTTGGGGCAGATCTCGGGACGCAGCAGGTCGGCGTCGCGGGTCAGGCCGCTGTCGACCAGGTGGTCGCGCAGCAAGCGGAATTTATCCATGGGAAAGCGGTGATCCGCCGGAAACTCGGGGCTGTAGTCTTCGTGGTAGATCAGCGGCAGGGGCATGGCAACTTCATGTCGGAACGATGGAAAGAGTGAACGATCCTACCAGCGATGTAGACTTGCGGCATGGAAATGGAGGGGCATGATGGAGCCGATTCAGCAACTCGAAAGCGCACGCCTGCTGATGCGTCAGTGGCGCGACGAGGATTTGCCGGAATTTGCGGCGATGTGCGCCGATCCTCAGGTGATGCGTTACTTTCCGGCCCCGCTCAGCCGTCTGGAAAGTGCGTCGATGATCGGCCGGGTGCGCGGGCATTTTGCCGAGCACGGTTTCGGTCTGTGGGCGCTGGAGCGCAAGGACAGCGGTGAGTTCATCGGTTTCACTGGCCTGGGTGTGGTCGGTTTCGATGCGCCGTTCACCCCGGCGGTGGAAATCGGCTGGCGTCTGGCCCGCGAGCATTGGGGGCTGGGCTATGCCAGTGAGGCGGCGTGGACGGCATTGCGCGCAGGTTTTGATCGGCTGGGGCTGAAGGAAATCGTGTCTTTCACCGCCCAGAGCAATCTGCCGTCGGAGAAAGTCATGCAGGCGATTGGCATGCAGCACGATCCGGCCGATGATTTCGATCACCCCAAACTTGCCGTCGATCACCCGTTGCGGCGGCATCTGTTGTACCGAATTACCAGGGAGCAATGGCTGCAAACCCTGCATGGCTAAGCCGACACGGACGTTTACAATGGCGCGACAGTGGCTCGCGCCAGAACCTGAATGGGCCGCCGCAGCCAAGACTGCGCGGCATAGCGTTGTGTGAGGAGAGTCTGAATGAGCCAAGTGTTGGAAGATCTGGTCGACCTGCTGACCCTGGAGCCAATCGAGGAAAACCTGTTCCGTGGCCGCAGCCAGGACTTGGGTTTCCGTCAGTTGTTCGGTGGTCAGGTACTCGGTCAGTCGCTGTCGGCGGCCAGTCAGACGGTTGAAGAGGCGCGCCACGTGCATTCGATGCACGGTTATTTCCTGCGTCCGGGCGATGCCAAGTTGCCGGTGGTGTATTCGGTGGATCGCGTGCGTGACGGCGGCAGCTTCAGCACCCGACGGGTCACAGCGATCCAGAAGGGCCACCCGATCTTCACCTGCAGCGCGTCGTTCCAGTACGACGAGGCAGGCTTCGAGCATCAGAGCCAGATGCCGGTGGTGGTCGGCCCGGAAAACCTGCCGTCGGAGCTGGAACTGACCCAGCAACGCGCGCACCTGATCCCCGAGCACATGCGCGAAAAATTGCTTTGCCCGAAACCGATCGAAGTGCGCCCGGTCACTGAAAAAGACCCGTACAACCCGCAGCCGGCCGATCCGGTGAAATACGTGTGGTTCCGTGCCGACGGTGCGCTGGCGGATATTCCGGCGCTGCACAAGTACCTGCTGGCCTACGCCTCGGACTTCGGTCTGCTGACCACCTCGATGCTGCCGCACGGCAAGTCGGTCTGGCAGAAAGACATGCAGGTCGCCAGCCTCGATCACGCGCTGTGGTTCCACAACGATCTGCGCGCCGATGACTGGTTGCTCTACGCGATGGACAGCCCGTGGGCCGGCAATTCCCGTGGATTCTCCCGTGGCAGCGTGTACAACCGCGCCGGGCAACTGGTGGCGTCGGTGACCCAGGAAGGCCTGATTCGTCACCGCAAGGATTGGGCATGAGCCTGAGCGATGTGAAGCACTGGGTGTTCGACATGGACGGCACCCTGACGGTCGCCGTGCATGACTTTGCGGCGATTCGCGTGGCGCTGGCGATTCCGCCCGAGGACGACATTCTCACCCACCTCGCGGCGCTGCCGCCAGAGGAGGCCGCGGCGAAGCATGCCTGGTTGCTGGAGCATGAGCGCGATCTGGCGCTGGGTTCGAAACCGGCGGTCGGTGCGGTGGAGCTGGTGCGCGACCTGCACGGGCGCGGTTATCGCCTGGGCATTCTGACCCGTAATGCGCGGGAGCTGGCGCATGTGACGCTCGACGCCATCGGCCTGGCCGACTGCTTCGCCGTGGAAGATGTGCTGGGCCGCGATGAAGCGCCACCCAAGCCGCATCCCGGCGGGTTGCTGAAACTGGCCGAAGCCTGGAACGTACCGGCCAGCGAAATGGTGATGGTCGGGGATTACCGTTTTGACCTGGATTGCGGGCGGGCGGCCGGGGCGCGTACGGTGCTGGTGAATCTGCCGGACAACCCGTGGCCGGAGCTGACGGACTGGCATGCGCAGGATTGTGTCGAGTTGCGGCGGATGCTTTCGGTCTGAGATCTTTATTGTCTGATCTGGCCTCATCGCGAGCAGGCTCACTCCTACAATTGGAATGCGTTTCCCCTGTAGGAGTGAGCCTGCTCGCGATGGCGCCTCAACAGTCACCACAAGTCATTAATCAAACAGCGCTTTCAGCCCCTCCGGCGACGTCAACATCCCATCGCCGTTATGCCCGACCCCGGGCACTTCAACCAGCCGCTGATTGACCCCTTCCGGATGCCGGCGCAGCAGGTAGCCGAAAAACAGCTTGCCGCGTTCCAGCCGATACGCGCCTTGTGCCTCGGCGGCGCAACTCTTGTCCAGCGCCGGATGTTGCGGGTCTATGTCCTGCTGCCCCAGCAGGTAAATCACTTCGCGTTTGATGTAACTGCTTTCAAGCTGCATCGGCGTTTGCCCACCGGCGTACACCGGCATGTCGGTCAGACCGTACTTCCAGCGATTGAAACCCGGGCACTGTGCGTGATCGAACGCCACCGGCCGCTGTTCATTGAAATACGCGTACGACGACGGATTGGCCACCACATAGCGCAGGCGAATGTTGTTGGCCTTCAGTGCCGGTTGCTCTTTGGCCAGCAGGGCATAGCGCTGCACCACTTGTCCGCCACCGGAATGGCCGAAAATCACGATCTGCTTCACGTCCGGAAACTGCTTGCGGTCGCTGACCCGGGCGACGATGGCGTCGAGTGCGGCGTAGGAACTCAGCGGCTTCGGCCCTGTGGATAACCCGCCGCCCATCCACTCATTGCCTTTCCAGCGCAGCAATGTGTTGGGCAGGGAGTACAGCGCGACGTCGCTTTCGTTGAGAAACTGCGGCGCGATCACCAGCGTGTGCGCCGTTTGCCCGGCCAGTTCGGTGGCGCGTTCGGCACTCTTGCGGTAGGTCTCGGCATTGCGCAGCCGTCCGTGAATGACGATCAGCACCCGTTCGATTTTCTCAGGTGCCGGGCTGATGCCAACGGCCATTTCGCCGGCCTCGAATTGCAGGCGCCCGGGGCTGATGGCATCGACGCCCGCCGCGTGCGCGTTGCCGCCGATGATCAGTAAAGCCAGAAGCCATTTGCGCATTTACAGGTTTTTCGCCGCGAAGGTATCGCACTGGCCGACCTGGCCCTGAGCGAAACCGGTTTTGAACCAGCGCACCCTTTGCGCCGACGTGCCATGGGTAAACGAGTCCGGCACCACACGGCCCTGACCCTGTTGTTGCAGGCGATCATCACCGATGGCGTTGGCCGCATTCAAGGCCTCTTCGACGTCACCCGGTTCCAGCCAGTTCAGGCGCTTCTGTGCATGGTAGGCCCAGACGCCGGCCAGGCAGTCGGCCTGCAACTCCTGACGTACCAGCAAACCGCCGTCGCCCTGCATCTGCCGGCCCTGCTGACGGGCCGTCTGAATTTTTGCCGAGACGCCGAGCAGCGTCTGCACATGGTGGCCGACTTCGTGCGCGATCACGTAGGCCTGGGCGAAGTCGCCGGCGGCCTTGAAGCGCTGGGCCATTTCCTGGAAGAAGGCCATGTCCAGATAGACTTTCTGATCCGCCGGGCAGTAGAACGGGCCAGTCGCCGAAGTCGCCAGCCCGCAAGCGGAATTCACCCGGTTGCTGAACAGCACCAGGGTCGGGTCCTTATATTGGCGCCCGGCCTGCTGGAAGATGGCGCCCCAGGTGTCTTCGGTATCACCAAGGATCGAACGCACGAATTCGGCTTGCTGGTCGTTGGCCGGTGGCGCCTGGCGGGTTTGCGTCGAGGCCGGTGCCGATTGTTCGGTCATTTGCCCGGTGAGCTGGCCGAGGATCTGCAACGGATCCTGGCCGGTGATCCAGCCGATGCCGACGATCAGCAGGATCGCCCCCAGGCTCAGGCCTTTGCCGCCACCGAACCGCATGCCACCACCGCCGCCGCTATCATCGCCACGGGCATCGACGACGTTGTCACTGCGTCGGCCTTTTTTCCATAGCATGTGCGAATCCTCTTTTCTGTTCGTGGTGATGAGTGTTGCTGGTGTGGGAGTGTGGCGCCAGTCCGGTCGTCCGTCTATTGGCGTACACGCAAACAGGCCCGGCCTCGGGTCGAGAGGGCGGGCCTGTTATTGACGAGCGCGTGGGCGACTAATTCAATCCGTTGGCGGATTTCTCCTTTCGGACTGTAAGTCAGCGATCAAAGGCATCCCACACCGGGGCGAAATCCGGGCTGACCTGACGCTGGTTTTTCGGCAGTGCGGCGATCAGTGCGCGGTCTTCAGCGTCCAGCTCAACCTGCAGCGAAGCCAGGTTCGCCAGTTGATTGGCCCGGCTGCTGGCTTTGGGAATCGCCGCGACGTTGGGCTGATCCAGCAGCCATTTCAATGCCACCTGAGTCGGCAGCACACCGTGTTTTTCGGCAATCTGCTGAATCTGTGGAATCTCCGAGACCTTGTTACGCGCCAATGGCGTGTAGGCCGTCAGTGCCAGATCGTGTTGGCGGGCATAGTCGAGCAGGGCGTTCTGGCCGAGGAGGACGTGGTACTCGACCTGGATCGCTGACAGAGGGATGCCGTATTCCTCGACGACTGTGCGCAGCAGCGGCAGCGGAAAATTCGCCACGCCGATGTTGCGAGCCAGACCTTGCTCCTTGAAGGATGCGAGGGTTTCAAGCGTGCGCGGCAAGTCCCAGTCAGTGCTCGGCCAGTGGATCATGAACAGGTCGACGTACTCGCAGCGCAAAGCCTTGAGGCTTCGTTCCATCGAGTGGCGCATCGCGTCGGGTTGCAACTGGTCCCACCAGACCTTGGTGGTGACATGAATCTGCTCGCGGGGTGTCAGTGTATTCGCCAATGCTTGTCCGACCGCGTCTTCGTTGTTGTAGGCCGCTGCCGTGTCGATGTGCCGGTAGCCGAGTTCCAGGGCCTGCTCGACGGCACGGGTGCATTCGTCGCCGAGCATCGGCCAGGTGCCGAGGCCGAGTTTCGGCATGTTCAAACCCTGGGCGTTAACGATGTGCTGCATGGTCGATCTCCTGTTCGAAAGCAGTGATGCCGGCGATATGCCGAGCGGCGATGTAGCCGAAAGTCAGCGCCGGGCCGAGGTTGATCCCGCCTGCCGGATAGTGCCCGCCCATGATGCTGGCCATGTCGCCACCGGCGGCGTAGAGCCCGGCGATGGGCTGGGCATGGGCATCGAGCACTTGCGCCTGCGGGTTGACCTTGAGCCCGGCAAAGGTGCCGAAGCAGCCCGGTTGGACTTTCACGGCATAAAAAGGGCCGGCCTCTATTGGGGCAACGCAAGGGTTGGGAAGGTTCGCCGGATCGCCCTGCTTGCGGTTATAGGGCGTTGCGCCGCGACCGAACGACGGGTCCTCGCCGTGGCGTGCATGGCGGTTGTAGTCCTCCACCGTCTGGCGCAATCCGCTGGGGTCGATGCCGCAGGCGCTGGCCAATTCTTCAAGGGTGTTGCCGGTTTTCAGATAGCCGCTGCGGATAAATCCTGACACCGGAACGGGAAATGGCCGCGACATGCCCAAGCCATAACGCCGTTGAAAGGCGCGGCTGCAGATCAGCCACGAGGCGACCTCTTCGCCTTCAGGCGTGGCGGCAACCATGGCGCTGACGTAGTCGTAGTAACCGTTGGCCTCGTTGACGAAGCGCTGGCCGTTGCGCAGTACGCCGATGATTCCCGGTTTGCCGCGTTCGATGATGTGTGGGAAATGGCCGATGCTGCCGTCAGCATGCGGCACTTGCGAGACCGGCGCCCAGGCCACGGGCGACGCCAGCTCGGTATTGACCGTGGCACCGACGCTTTCGCCCAGACGCAGGCCATCGCCATTCACCGCCAGCGGCGGCAGTGCCCAGTGTTCATGACCCGTGGGCGTGCGCGGAAACAAGGCCTTGCGCCGTTCGACGTCGTTGGCGAATCCGCCGGCGGCCAGCACCACGGCTTTACGTGCATGAATGCGGATCGGGCCTTTGGCGCTGTTGACCAGCGCGCCGCAAACCCCTGCGTCATCGCGCAGCAGCTCGGTCACGGGTGCCGACTCCCATAACAAAACGCCAAGGTCCTCGGCGGACTTCGCCAGTCGTGCGACCAGCGCCACACCGTTGACCAGTTGCATGGCCCGGCCGTGTACCGCGAGGTCAAGCAAGTGCCGGGTAAAACGACGGGTTACATGCCACGCGGCTTTCAGCGAACGGGTGAGATTGAGGAACGCCGAAAGGTCGGCGCCGGCCATGATCGGCATGCCCATGAAGGACGTTTCGCGCATTGTTGTACGCAGGCGCCTGAGCAGGCGTCCGACTGTTCGTCCGTCGTAAGGCGCCGCGATGACCGAGCGACCGCCCGTGCCCGCGCCGGGCGTATCGCCATGAATGTCGGCAATGGCGTTGCCGTCGGCAAATTGCAGAGCAGTGTGCTGTTCGAAAAACGCGACCATGTGCGGCCCGGCGGTGAGGAATGCGTCGACCATTGCCGGGTCGTAATGCTCACCGAGTTCGTGGCGCAGGTAAGTGCGCGGTCGCTCGACGTCTTCGACGATGCCGGCGCGTCGGGCCAGCGGATTGCACGGCACCCATGCCCAGCCGCCGGACCACGCAGTGGCACCGCCGAACACCGGATCTTTTTCAACCACGATGACCTTCAGGCCGTGCCATGCGGCAGTGACCGCTGTGGATAAACCGGCGGCACCGGAGCCGACGACCAGAACGTCACAGTCGATTTCGGGAAGTTCGGCAGGCATCAGACAAAGCTCCGCAGCTGGGTTTTATTGGAATTAGGTTCCAGAAATTAACTAATTTTGCGCAGCTGCAACAAGGCATGGTTCAGTAAAGTGGGCGGTTATCGCACAGCCATTTCCGGATTTCGCTTTGTCTCGGATGTCTTCTAGAATCGGCAAAATTTCACTTGGACCTTCCCATGGCCGGCAGTCAGATCGAACGGGTTTTCAGCGTGCTGGAAAGCCTCACCAGTGAGCCGCGCGGGCTGCCGATGCAGACCCTGGCCGAGCAACTGGACATCCCGAAAAGTGCCACGCACCGGATGCTCGCGGAGCTGATTCGGCTGGGCTACGTGCGACAGAATGCCGACACTCTGCGCTATCACCTGTCGACCAAACTGGTAGCGATGGGGTTTCAGTACCTGTCGAGCAGCGGTGCCGACATCGTGCAACCGGTGCTGGATCGACTGGCGCAGGAAACCGGTGAACTGGTGCGTCTGGGGGTGATCGATGGCGAGCGCCAGACCTGGATCGCCAAGGCACAGGGCGCACGCACGGGCTTGCGTTATGACCCGGACATGGGTCGCGATGCGCCGCTGTTCTACACCGCTTCCGGGCACGCGTGGCTGGCCTGCATGAGCGATGCCGAGGCCTTGTCGCTGGTCGAGCGCCAGGGCGCGGAAGTACCGGTGGGCGTCGGGCCGAATGCGCCGCGCTCCAATATCGAACTGCTGGAGCGCCTGCGCCTGGCGCGGGAACAGGGTTATGCCTGTGTCGAGGAAAGTTCGGCGGTGGGCACCTCGGCGATTGCCGCGGTGGTCAAGCATCCGGTTGACGGGCGAGTGATCGGCGTACTGAGCATTGCCGGGCCGAGCGCACGGATGCCCGGCGCGCGACTGCATGAATTGGCGCCGCTGCTGTTGAAGTTTACCGAGGAGTTGTCGGCGGCGAGTCTGGCGTCTGAGTTATTCATCTGACCGATCCCCTGTAGGAGCTGCCGAAGGCTGCGTTCTTTTGATCTTGATCTTGAAAAACAAAGTCAAAAGATCGCAGCCTTCGGCAGCTCCTACAGGTTGAGCATCAAGTACGAAGTTGTGCGGTGTCCGCACGGTTTTCCCATCACTGGGTGTTTGATTGTGGAACGCGGTTCTAAATTGTTGCTGGAGTGACATTTCCAACAACAATCACAAAAGGATCGCGCCTTGACTCCGCCCCTTCGTATCGCCCTGATCGGCGCTGGCAACATGGGCCAGCAGCATTACCAGCATTTGCAAACCCTCGAAGAAGCCCGGTTGTGCGCAGTGGCCGATCCCGGCCCGCAGGCTCCCGCGCTGGCGGCGCAGTGGGGCGTGGCGTATTTCGCCGATCACCGGCAGATGCTGGAGCAGGTACGGCCGGACGCGGTGATCGTGGCCAATCCGAATAATCAGCACGTCAGCACGGCGCTGGATTGCCTCGCCGCCGGGGTTCCGGTGTTGCTGGAGAAACCGGTGGGCGTGCATCTGGATGAGGCACGCGAACTGGTGGCGGCAGTCAAACGCAGTGGCGTGCCGGTGCTGGTCGGCCACCATCGGCGGCACAATCCGTTGATCGTGCGTGCCCACGAATTGTTGCTCAGCGGCGCGCTCGGGCGGCTGACCACGGTTACTGCACTGTTCCAGTTACGCAAACCCGACCGATATTTCGAGGTCCCGTGGCGCCGAGAACCGGGGGCGGGCCCGTTGCTGACCAATCTGATTCACGACCTCGATCTGCTGCGTCACCTGTGCGGTGAAGTGCAGTCGGTGCAGGCCGTCACCGACAACGCGGTGCGTGGTTTTGCCAACGAAGACAGCGTCGCTGTGTTACTGCAATTTGCCGACGGTGCACTGGGTACGCTGAGCGGCTCCGATGCGGTTGCCGCGCCGTGGAGTTGGGAGCTGAACTCCGGGGAGAACCCGGTCTATCCGCGTCAGGACGATCAGCCGTGTTATCTGCTGGCGGGCACCGCCGGGGCGCTGAGCCTTCCGCGCCTCAAGCGTTGGCATTACGCTGCCGATCAAGTCGATGCCGGTTGGCACGAACCGCTGATCGCACAGCAAGAACAGTGTGAGGGCGGGGACGCGTTGCGGTTGCAGCTGCAGCATTTTGTGCAGGTCGCGCGGCGTGAGGTCGAACCCTTGGTCAGTGCCGCCGATGCCGCGCGAACCCTGGCGCTGGTCGAGGCGATTCGCGAGGCGGCGGCCAGTGGCCGTGCCTGTTCCCCGGCAGCGGTCGAGGCGTGAGCATGAACGAACGAATTCTGTCTCTGGCCAGCCTCACCGTACTCGAGTTGTCACCGCCGCAAATGGTCGAGGTGGCGGCGCGTGCCGGTTACAGCCATGTTGGCCTGCGCCTGGAGCCGGCGACGGCGGAGGAATATCACTTTCCATTGGTGGCCGATGGCGGATTACGGCGTCAGACGTTGGCGCGTTTGCGCGACACTGGCATCGCTGTGCTCGATGTGGAAATCCTGCGTCTGAAACCGCAAACCGTGGTCGCCGATTTCGACAAGCTGCTGGCCGTTGGCGCGGAGTTTGGCGCCAGTGAATTACTGGTCGCCGGCAATGATCCTGACGAACAACGGCTCACCGACAACTTTGCCGCGCTGTGTGATCTGGCGGCGCCATACGGTTTGCATCCGCATCTGGAGTTCATGCCCTGGACCGATGCGCGCAACCTCGAGCAGGCGTTGCGCATCGTTGCCAATGCCGACCGGGAAAACGCCGCGGTGCTGGTCGATGCCTTTCATTTCGATCGCTCCGGTTCACGGCTGGAGGATCTGGCCCACGTCGCACCTGCGCGCCTGCGTTATGCGCAATTGTGTGATGTGGCGGGACCGAGACCGGCGGACATGGCCGAGATCTTGCGTCAGGCGCGCAACGAACGGCGGTTTCCCGGCGAGGGCGATTGTGACCTGCACGGTTTGTTGCGCAGTCTGCCAGCTAATATTCCCCTGAGCCTGGAGATCCCCACGGTAAAACTGCTGGAGCAGGGCGTAAGCGGATTGCAACGAGCGCAGATGGCGCTCGACAGGACGCGGGAATTGTTGGCGCAGTTATAAGTCAGTTTTTGTGGCGGGGCGCCAGCGTCCTCGCCACTGTTTATTTTTCCTTCAGAGATATCCAATGACCGTCAGCACCCCGCTCTCCGGTGTCAACCAACCCTTCAAGGGGATCTTGCTGATTGTCGTGGCGACTTTCCTGTTCTCCAGCCACGATGCGCTGTCGAAATACCTCTCGGGTTTCTACCCGATCATCATGGTGGTCTGGGCGCGGTATCTGGTGCACACCTTGCTGATGGCGGGGATTTTCCTGCCACAGTCGGGGTTGCGCGTGCTGCGCACCAAACGACCTTTATGGCAGTTGGCGCGGGCGCTGTGCCTGCTCGGCACCAGTCTGTTTTTCACCACGGCGCTGCTGTATATCCCGCTGGCCGAGGCCACCGCGGTCAACTTTCTCGCGCCGGTGCTGGTGACGGCGCTGTCAGTGCCGTTGCTCAAGGAACGGGTGACGCGCGGGCAGTGGATCGCGGTGATTTGCGGATTCATCGGCGTGCTGATCATCGTCCATCCGGGCGGCGAGTTGTTCACCCCCGCGGTGCTGCTGCCGTTCTGCTCGGCGTTGTTTTTCTGCTTCTATCAGCTGCTGACGCGCAAGCTCAGTGAGGTCGACAGTCCGACCACCAGCAACTTTTTCGCCGGTCTGTGCAACACGCTGGTGATGAGTGCGCTGGTGCCGTTCTTCTGGCAGGTGCCGACCTTGTCGCACGCCGTGTTGATGCTGGCGCTGGGCAGTTGCGGGATGACCGCGCACCTGTTTCTGACCCAGGCGTTCCGCCATGCCGCGCCGGCATTGCTGGCGCCGTTCGGTTATTGCCAGATCGTGTTTGCCGGGTTGTTGGGGTGGGTGGTGTTCAACCACACGCCGAGTCTGTTGACGGTGATCGGCATTGCGGTGATCTGCTGCAGCGGCCTGGCGGCGGCTTGGCAGCAGAGCCGCAGATGAGAGAGATAAATAACCCTGTGGGAGCGGGCTTGCTCGCGAAGGCGGTGGATCAGTCGACATCTTCAGTGACTGACTAAATGCTTTCGCGAGCAAGCCCGCTCCCACAGGGGGGAGGGGTGCAGGCAGGTTATTCGGTGACGTCTGGAATCTTGCGCGGTGCCATGAAGTACATCCAGGTCAGGGCAATGAAGTACATCGCCGGGATCAGCGTGAACAGCACCGTGTAGTTGTTATGGGTGACGGTCAGGATGTGGCCGACGATCTGGGTCATGAACATCCCGCCGATCGCTGCGCACATACCGCCGAAACCGAACACCGTGCTCATCATGTGCTTGGGCGTGTAGTCCATCACCAGGCTCCAGATGTTCGCGGTCCAGGCCTGATGCGCGCCGATGGCCAGGGAGATTGCCGCGACGGCGACCCACAGATTGCTTGAGCCGGCGGCCATGATCACGCCGATGATGCAGCAGGCGAACAGGAACATCGACAGCAGCCGCGCCTTGATCGAGTTCATGCCGCGACCGATCAGGAACGAAGACAGAATGCCGCCGCCGACACTGCCGAAGTCGGCCGTCACGTAGATGATGATCAGCGGAATACCCATCTGGGTGACGTTGATGCCCAGGTTGTATTGCTGATTGAGAAACGGCGGCAGCCAGTACAGGTAGAACCAGAACACCGGCGCAGTCAGCGAGTAGGCGAGGGCGAAGGCCCAGGTGCCGCGCATGCGCAGGATGCGTGAAAACGGTACGCGGGCCTGTTCCGGTTCGACTTCCTGCTGGATGTACTCAAGCTCGGACTGTTTAACGCTTGGATGGTCTTCCGGGTTGAAGTACTTCAGGCCCCAGAACAGCAGCCAGATCCCGCCCAGTGCCGACATGCACAGGAACGCCGCCTGCCAGCCCCATACGTGGAGAATCAGCGGCAGCAGCATCGGCGTGAACATGGCGCCGACGTTGGTCCCGGCGTTGAAGATGCCGGTAGCCACTGCGCGTTCACCGGCGGGGAACCACAGGCGCGTGGTTTTCACGCAGGCCGGGTAGTTGGCCGCTTCGGTCAGGCCTAGGATGAACCGGCAGACCATGAAGCCGACGGCCGACGTCGCCAGACCGTGGGCGCCGGTGGCCAGGCTCCAGAGCAGCACTGCGCAGAAGAACACACGCTTGACGCCGACGCGGTCGATCAAGCGTCCCTGCAGAACGAAGCCGATCGCGTAGCCGACCTGAAACCAGAAGTTGATGTTGGCGTAATCCATCGCCGTCCAGCTCATTTCCTTGGCGAGGATGGGCTGCATGACGCCGAGGGCTGCGCGGTCGATGTAGTTCAGGGTCGTGGCGAAAAACACCAGCGCCAGCATGCCCCAACGGGTCTTGCCGACAGCCATGGCGCCGCGGATCTTGTCGCCGATGCCACCCGTGGCAGTGCTCATGGCCGGGGCCATGCGGGAAGTCTGTGAAGGAATCATTGTTCCACCCGTTTTTGAATTTGTTATGTGGTGTTGTTTGCACGCACTGCGACCGAAGGTTCATTTCCGGACTCAATGTGAAGTCGATGGTGGGCAGTGGACGAAAAATCGTCAATTCGCCGAAACGCCATAGTGTTCGATAATCGCACGCAAAACTAACCGGCTGGTACACTTTAAATTGCTGCTGAAGACGATGCAGCCAATAATTTCCTCACGATAAAAAATGATCCCCTGTAAAAAAACTGCAGCGCAGTCCGGGAGTAGCAACATGCAGCGTTCCATTGCCACCGTTTCCCTGAGCGGCACCCTGCCGGAAAAGCTCGAAGCCATTGCCGCCGCCGGGTTCGACGGCGTCGAGATCTTCGAGAACGATCTTCTGTATTACGACGGCAGCCCGCGGGAAATCAGGCAGATGTGCGCTGACCTGGGGATCGCCATCACCCTGTTCCAGCCGTTCCGCGATTTTGAAGGCTGCCGCCGTGATCGGCTGGCGCGCAATCTGGAGCGGGCCGAGCGCAAATTCGACCTGATGCAGGAGCTGGGCACCGATCTGGTGCTGGTCTGCAGCAACGCCTCGGCGGACAGCGTCGGCGACCGGCAGATTCTCGTCGATGATCTGCGGCTGCTGGCCGAACGTGCCGGCGCTCGCGGGTTGCGTATCGGCTATGAAGCGCTGGCCTGGGGCCGGCACGTCAATACTTATCAACAGGTCTGGGACATTGTTCGCCAGGCCGACCACCCGGCACTCGGCGTGCTGCTCGACAGCTTTCACACCTTGTCGCTGAAAGGTGATCCAAGCGCGATTGCCGACATTCCTGGCGACAAGATTTTCTTTGTGCAAATGGCCGACGCGCCGATCCTCGCCATGGATGTTCTGGAATGGAGCCGGCATTTCCGTTGCTTCCCGGGGCAGGGCGAATTCGATCTGCCGGGGTTCCTCGCGCCGATCATCCAGAGTGGTTACACCGGGCCGTTGTCGCTGGAGATCTTCAACGATGGCTTCCGCGCCGCACCGCCGCGGGCCAATGCCGCTGATGGTCTGCGTTCGCTGCTGTATCTGGAAGAGAAAACCCGTCAGCGCCTGGAACAGCAAACAACGCCGGTGGCCAACCGCGACATCCTCTTCGAAACGCCGCCGGCCAGCGAGTACAACGGCATCGAGTTTCTCGAGTTCGCCGTCGACGAAAGTCTTGGCGCCAAACTGAGCAACTGGCTGGAGCGCCTGGGCTTCGTCAAGGCTGGACAGCACCGCTCCAAGAGCGTGAGCCTGTTGCGCCAGGGCGATATCAACCTGATCCTCAACGCCGAACCGTACTCGTTCGGCCACAGCTTTTTCGAGGCCCACGGCCCGTCGCTGTGTGCCACCGCCGTGCGGGTCAAGGACAGCGCCAGCGCCCTGGCCCGTGCCGTTGCCTACAAGGGCCAGCCCTATCGCGGCCTGGTCGGCCCCAACGAACTGGAACTGGCCGCGGTGCGTGCGCCGGACGGCAGCCTGATTTATCTGGTGGATGAGGCGGCGGACGTTTATGGCACTGACTTCAATCTGCTGCCGAACGCTCAGGCCCGTGGCGGCCTCAAGCGCATCGATCACATGGCCATGGCGCTGCCGGCCGACAGCCTCGACAGCTGGGTGCTGTTCTACAAGAGCCTGCTGGATTTCGAGGCCGACGATGAAGTGGTGTTGCCCGATCCGTACGGTCTGGTGAAAAGCCGGGCGTTGCGCAGCCGCGATAGCTCGATCCGTCTACCGCTGAACATCTCCGAGAATCGCAACACCGCGATCTCCCACGCGCTGTCGAGTTATCGCGGCTCCGGTGTGCATCACATCGCCTTCGATTGTGATGACATCTTCGCCGAAGTCAGCCGCGCCAAAGAAGCTGGTGTGCCGTTGCTGGATATCCCGCTCAACTATTACGACGACCTCGCCGCGCGCTTCGATTTCGACGACGAGTTCCTCAGCGAGCTGGCGTACTACAACGTGCTCTACGACCGCGACGCGCAGGGCGGCGAGCTGTTCCACGTGTACACCGAGCCGTTCGAGGGGCGCTTCTTCTTCGAGATCATCCAGCGTAAAAACGGCTATGCCGGTTATGGTGCGGCGAACGTTGCGGTCCGTCTGGCGGCGATGGCCAAATCACGCAGCGGTGCGGTGCGTCAGGAGAAGTTGTAGGAATTTCGTAAACGCGCGATTAAACACGAGCCGCGTGGCTTCCTTCACTGTGCAGCGCGGCCCATAATCGCCAACCTGTGCAGTGATGGCCGTGAGCCCGCAATGACAATGACTTCAGAACTCCCCGCCGCTCCCGTCGAATCCGGTATCGAGCCGCGCAAGAGTCGCAAGAACAACCCGGAAAAAACCCGCGAGAACATCCTGCAGGAGGCGATCGTCGAGTTCGTCCAGCAGGGCTTGTCCGGCGCCCGCGTCGACGCGATCGCCGAGCGTATCCACACCTCCAAACGCATGATCTATTACTACTTCGGCAGTAAGGAGCAGTTGTACGTCGAGGTGCTGGAGAAGCTTTACGGCGACATCCGCAGCACCGAAAACCGCCTGCACCTGGCCGAGTTGCCGCCGGTGGTGGCGATCCGTCGACTGGTGGAATTCACCTTCGATCACCACGACCGCAACGTCGATTTCGTGCGCATCGTCTGTATCGAAAATATTCACAACGCCGAGTTCGTGAAGCGTTCGGACACGATCAAGGCGATGAACAATACGATCCTCGATTCACTGGGCGAGATTTTGCGGCGCGGTGCCGAGGAGGGGGTCTTCCGCGCCGGGCTGGACGCGCTGGATGTGCACTTGCTGATCAGTTCGTTCTGTTTCTACCGCGTCTCGAACCGCCATACGTTCGGTGAGATTTTTCAGATCGACCTGCCGGACGAAAGCATCAAGCAGCGTCATCGCGAGATGATCTGCGAGTCGGTGTTGCGCTACTTGCAGCCGTGACACCTATCCAATGTGGGAGCGGGCTTGCTCGCGAAAGCGGCGTGTCAGCCTATACATCTAGCGCCTGACACACAGCCTTCGCGAGCAAGCCCGCTCCCACAGGATCGATGTTTATCTTCAGCCGTTCATGCTTTGAAAATGCGCAAGCATCCGCTGCGCATCCGGCACCACGCCGCTGAACAATTCAAACGCCTTCACCGCTTGAAACACCGCCATGTTGCCGCCGTCCAGCGTGCGGCAACCCAGCGCGCGGGCGTTGCGCAGCAGTTCGGTTTCCAGCGGGAAGTAAACGATCTCCGCCACCCACAATTCCTTGCGCAGCAACTCCACCGGCACTGGCATCCCCGGCAGTTTGGCCATGCCCATCGGCGTGGTATTCACCAGACCATCGGCCTGATTCAGCGTGCCCGGCAGATCTCGCCCGGCCACCGCGCGGCCTGAGCCGAAATGCTGGTTGAGGTTGTTCGCCAGACTCTCGGCACGTTCGCGGTCGACGTCGAAAATGCTCAGTTGCTGTACGCCTTCGCTCAGCAGCGCGTGGGCCACTGCCGCTCCCGCACCGCCGGCCCCCATCTGGACGACACGTTCACGCGCAGCGTCCTTCAGGCCTCGGCGAAAACCTTCGGCAAAACCCAGGCAATCAGTGTTGTGGCCGATGCGTTTGCCGTCCTTGAGCACCACGGTGTTGACCGCGCCGATGCCCCGGGCTTCCGGGGACAGTTCGTCGAGCAGCGGGATGATCGCCTGCTTGCACGGGAAAGTAATGTTCAGGCCGGTGTAGTTCATCCGCTCGGCCGCCTGCAGCAAGTCGGGCAGGGCGTTGCTGTCCAGATGCAACTGATCGAGATCAATCAGCCGATACAGGTAGCGCAAGCCTTGGGCGTCGCCCTCATGTTCATGCAGTGCTGGCGTGCGCGAGGCTTGAATACCCGCACCGATCAGGCCAGCCAGTATTACCGGTTTACGGGTCATGCTGCGCGCCCCTTCAGTCGCTGACTGAAATGCTCCAGGGCCAGGCGATAGCCATGGCTGCCGAAGCCGCACATCACCGCCGTGGCGATGGCCGAGACAAACGAGTGGTGGCGGAATGGCTCACGCGCATGCACGTTGGACAGGTGCACTTCGATCACCGGCAACTCACTGGCCACCAGCGCGTCGCGGATCGCCACCGAGGTGTGCGTCCACGCCGCCGGGTTGATCACGATCCCGGCGCAACGGCCGCGTGCCGCATGAATCCAGTCGAGCAATTCGCCTTCGTGATTGGTCTGGCGAAACTCCACGGCCAGGCCGAATTCTTCGGCAGCGCGGCCGCACAGAGCAGAAATATCAGCCAGGGTTTCGTGACCGTAGGTTGCCGGTTCACGAGTGCCGAGCAGGTTCAGGTTCGGGCCGTTGAGCACCAGAACGATAGGGGGCATGGGGGCAAACTCCACTTATTGTTTTTGGCTTGGGCCGAAGGTTTCAGCCTGTGGAGGTAAAATGTACCAGATGGTTACCATGGTCAATTGAGCAACGTTGCGCTTGGCGCTTAGTGTTCGTTAATCGCACAAAACAAAACATCACCCACAAAAAAGCCGTCAATCAAGACGGCTTTCTCGTATCTGGCATTCGCCATCAACGCCGGGTCAGCAACACCCCGGACTCCATGTGATGTGTCCACGGGAACTGGTCGAACATCGCGCAGCGGGTGATGCGGTGCGTGTCGTGCAGTTGGGCGATGTTGGCCGCGAGGGTTTCCGGGTTGCAGGAGATGTACAGGATATTGTCGAAGCGCCGGGTCAGCTCGCAGGTGTCCGGGTCCATGCCGGCGCGCGGCGGGTCGACGAATACGCTGCCGAACTCGTAGCTTTTCAGGTCGATGCCTTGCAGGCGACGGAACGGGCGCACTTCGTTCAGCGCTTCGGTCAGCTCTTCGGCGGACAGGCGCACCAGCGTGACGTTATCCACAGCGTTTTCGCTGAGGTTGCTCAGTGCGGCGTTGACCGAGGTCTTGCTGATCTCGGTGGCCAGCACTTTGCGCACACGGGTGGCGAGCGGCAGGGTGAAGTTGCCGTTGCCGCAGTACAGCTCCAGCAGATCATCGCTGCGATCGCCCAGCGCTTCGAATGCCCAGTTCAGCATCTTCTGGTTCACCGTGCCATTGGGCTGGGTGAATGCGCCTTCCGGCTGGCGGTAGCTGAAGGTGCGACCACCGACTTCGAGTTTCTCCACCACGTAATCGTGGCCGATGACTTCGCGCTTGCCCTTGGAACGCCCGATGACGCTGACGTTGAGATCAGCCGCCAACTTCGACGCGGCCGCATGCCAGTGCTCGTCCAGCGGACGGTGGTAGCACAGGGTGATCATCGCATCGCCAGCCAACGTGGTCAGGAACTCCACCTGGAACAGCTTGTGGCTCAGCGCCGAACTGGCCTGCCATGCCGCCTTGAGCTGCGGCATCAACTGGTTGATGCGCAGGCTGGCAATCGGGAACTCTTCGATGAGGATCGGCGTGCGTTTGTCGTCCTGAGAAAACATCGCGTAGTGCCGTTCGCCGGCCTCGCGCCACAGGCGAAATTCCGCACGCAGGCGGAAGTTCTGCAGCGGCGAGTCGAACACGGTCGGCTCTGGCGCATCGAACGGGGCCAGCAGGTCACGCAAACGCGTGACCTTGTCTTCGAGCTGAGTGGCGTAGGCCTGGGAATCGAAAGTCATGCGTTGAACCAACCCAACTTGATCACAAACAGAATCGACAGAATCACCAGCGCCGGGTTCAGCTCACGGGCGCGGCCCGACAGCAGCTTGATCACGGTCCAGGAGATGAAACCGAAGGCGATGCCGTTGGCGATCGAGTAGGTGAACGGCATGGCCAGCGCGGTGACCACGACCGGTGCGGCGACGGTGATGTCTTCCCAGTCTATTTCCGCCAGGCCCGAAGTCATCAGCACGGCGACGAACAGCAGCGCTGGTGCGGTGGCGAAGGCTGGCACGCTGGCCGCCAGTGGCGAGAAGAACAGCGCCAGCAGGAACAGGATAGCTACCACTACAGCCGTCAGACCGGTACGCCCGCCAGCGCTCACGCCAGCCGCGGATTCGATGTAGCTGGTGGTGGTCGAAGTACCCAGCAGCGAGCCGGCCATCGCCGCGGTGCTGTCGGCGATCAGTGCGCGACCCATTTTCGGCATGTGGCCGTCCTTGCCCATCAGGCCGGCACGCTTGGCGACGCCGATCAGGGTGCCGGAGTTGTCGAACAGGTCGACGAACAGGAAGGCGAAGATCACGCTGACCAGACCGATATCCAGCGCGCCCTTGATGTCCAGTTGCATGAAGGTCGGGGCCAGCGAAGGTGGCATCGAGGTCACGCCGCCGAACGGGGTGAAGCCCATGGCGATGGAAATGATGGTCACCGCCAGAATGCCGATCAGCACTGCGCCGCGCACTTTCAGTGCTTCGAGGGCGACGATCAGGGCGAAGCCGAGGGTGGCGAGGATCGGCGCCGGGGCTTTCAGGTCACCGAGGCCGACCATGGTCGCCGGGTTGCTGACCACGATGCCCGCGTTGTGCAGGGCGATCAGCGCCAGGAACAGGCCGATACCGGCGGCAATCGCCGAGCGCAGCGGCAGCGGGATGCTGTTGATGATCCATTCGCGGATGCGGAAGATCGACAGCAGGAAGAAGCACACTGCCGAGATGAACACCGCGCCCAGCGCCACTTGCCAGGTGTGGCCCATGTGCAGGACCACGGTGTAAGTGAAGAAGGCGTTCAGGCCCATGCCCGGGGCGAGGGCGATCGGGTAGTTGGCGATCAGGCCCATGATGGTCGAGCCGATGGCGGCTGCCAGACAGGTGGCGACGAACACCGCGCCCTTGTCCATGCCGGTCTCGCCGAGGATGCTCGGGTTGACGAACAGAATGTAGGCCATGGCCAGGAAGGTCGTGACGCCCGCCAGAATCTCGGTACGCACGTTGGTGTTGTGTGCCTTGAGTTGAAACAGCCTTTCCAGCATGTCTGCTCCCCGTGGCGCGCGCGGCGCCGTGAATGTATCGACCTCAACAGCAAAGCACAGACCGTCGCAAGCGCCTGGGATTTTGTGGTGGGCCGGAAAAAGCCGCGCATCATACCAGCAGCGTGAGGAATATGGCGGTTGTTGGTGCCGAACGTCGTCGAAGTTTTGCCACAGGGCCAACTGCGCCATACTGCGCGCTGAATTTTTTGGGGAAATACGATCACATGGGCAAGCGCTGGATCAAGGCTTTCTGGGTAATGGCCGGGCTGATGGCCGGGTCGACGGCGGCGCTGGCAGCCTCGGCGCCACCATTGACTGAAGTTAAGGTGATCAAGGTTCAATCGCCGGCCTGTGGTCTGGAAGACATCGGCGATAACCAGCCGCAAACCCAGTGCAATCACAGCGGCCCGAGCATCAAGGTGTTCGTGCTGGAAATCGGCTATGGTCAGAACCAGCCGCATGCCACGCTGGACGGTTTTGAAGTCAACGGCACCCGGGCGCCGGTGTGCGCCTTTGATAACGGCAACCTGACTGAGTGCAAGCCCGGCAGCAACACCGTCGGCTCACTGTATACCTTTGATCTGGCGGGCAAGCAGGAAGGCACCTTCAGCTTCAGCAACACCTCGCTCAACGCACCGCGCAACACCCTGTCGACCCAGCTTTACATCAAGTAACGGCTATCACCGGACGGGGCAGGACAAAGCTGACTACGCTTGGAAGATCACCCAGCGGATGGCGCCCATGACCTTTAGAGCCCTGATTACCCTCGCCGAGGGCATCGATGATCTGCAAAGCGTGACCCTGATCGATGTGCTGCGCCGCGCCGGTGTCGAAGTGGTGGCGGCCAGCATCGAAGGCCGGCGCATGCTGACCTGCGCGCGCGGTACGCGCCTGACAGCGGACGGCATGCTGGTTGATGTATTGGCGCAGACCTTCGACCTGATCGTCCTGCCCGGTGGTGCCGTCGGCGCCCAACATCTCGCGGCGCATCAGCCGCTGCAGCAATTGCTCAAGGACCAGGCCAGCGCCGGCCGCCTGTTCGCCGCCATCGGCGAAGCCCCTGCCATCGCCCTGCAAGCCTCCGGCGTATTACGCCAACGGCGCATGACCTGCCTGCCGACTACCAGTCATCAACTGTCGGGCTGTACGTTTGTTGATCAACCGGTGGTGATCGACGGCAATTGCATCACCGCCCAAGGCTCTGGTGGCGCACTGGCGTTTGCCCTGACGCTTGTCGAGCAGCTTGGCGGCAAGGCGTTGCGGGCGAAAGTGGCGGGGGAGATGTTGGTTTGACGAGAGTCAGACCTTCGCCTCTTCCACCGGCACATGCATCCGGTCGCGTTTGGCCAGGCTCGGGAACAGTTTGATCCACGTTCCGGTGACCACCAGCGTGCCGATCCCGCCCATCACCACCGCCGGGACGGTGCCGAACCAGTGCGCGGTGAGGCCGGATTCGAATTCGCCCAACTGGTTCGAGGCGCCGATGAACAGGCCGTTCACTGCGCTGACCCGGCCGCGCATTTCGTCCGGAGTTTCCAGCTGCACGAAGGAGGCGCGGATCACCATGCTGATCATGTCCGCCGCGCCGAGCACCACCAGCACCGCCAGCGAGAACCAGAACGAGGTCGACAGACCGAAGGCGATGGTTGCGACGCCGAACACGCCAACGGCGGTGAACATCACCCGGCCAACATTGCGCTCGACGGCAAATCGCGCCAGAAACAGCGACATCCCCAACGCACCAACCGCCGGCGCCGAGCGCAGCAGGCCCAGGCCCCAAGGCCCGGTGAGCAGGATGTCCTTGGCGAACACCGGCAGCAACGCCGTAGCGCCACCGAGCAACACCGCGAACAGATCCAGCGAGATCGCCCCGAGGATGTCCGGGCGGCTGCGAATGAAGCGGATGCCTGCCAGCAACGAATCCAGCGTGGCTTTGCCTTTGTTCAGCGGCGTTTGTCGGGCAGGCAGGTTGAGCATCAAGGTGCAGGCGATGACATAGAGCAATACCGTCGGGCCGTAGACCCAGACACTGCCAAACGCGTAAAGCAAGCCACCGAGGGCCGGAGCGACAATGGTGGCTGACTGTTGAGCCGACTGCGCTGCGGCGACCGCCCGTGGAAACAGGGCGCTGGGCACGATGCTCGGCAGCAGCGCCTGGGTCGTCGGCATTTCGAAGGAGCGCGCCGCACCGAGCAGGAAGGCGAGGATAAAGATCATTTCCCGGGTGACGTGGTCGGTCGCACTGCCGATGGCCAGTGCCAGGGCAATCAACGCCTGCAACGACTGACAGATCGCCGCAACACGGCGCCGGTCATAACGGTCGGCGACATGCCCGGTGTGCAGCATGAACAGCACCCGTGGCGCGAACTCGACCAGCCCGACCAGACCCAGGTCGAGCACGTTGCCGGTCAGTTGATACAGATTCCAGCCGATCGCCACCGTGAGCATCTGAAAGCCACTGGCGGTGAAGATTCGGGCGAACCAGAACGCAAGAAAAGGACGATGGTGACGTAACAGCAGGGGCTCTTGGCTGGGCATCTGAAGGCAGGTCTGGCTCTTGGGGGAACCGCGAGGTTATCACCAGTCTGTAACAGGAAGTTGCTATGACAAAAAATTTAGTTAGCCAGACATCTATCGTTCCCTGGCACCTCTCACCCCAATGTGGTGAGGGGATTTATCCCCGATCGGCTGCGCAGCAGTCGTAAAAAATTGACGATGCACCAAAAGGCAGGATGTCTGTGGGGCTGCTTCGCCGCCCATCGGGGATGAATCCCCTCACTACAGGTCGGGCAGCTCTGAGGAGTGTCTTTCAGAACGTTGCCCAGGCAATGAGGCAACTTGTCACGCGGCAAACGACCACGCCGTTCTTCGTCGGAAATGGGACTACTCTTTTAACGTTGCTTGATCCAGATCAAGACCCTCCCGGGCCATGCTCTGGTGGCCCGTTGGCCAGACTCCCTGCGTTGCGATGGCTGTTAAAAAAGAACGAATCAGAATTCGCCGCACTTCATATCCGTGGGGGCAGTAGGCAGGGGCCACAAGCCCCAATGCCGGTATTACCTGACAGAGGAAGACTTATGTTCGGTTTAGAGGCACTCGATCTCGCCCGAATTCAGTTCGCGTTCACCATCTCGTTCCACATCCTGTTCCCGGCCATCACCATTGGCCTGGCGAGTTACCTGGCGGTGCTTGAAGGGCTGTGGTTGAAAACCCATAACGACACTTACCGGGATCTCTACCACTTCTGGTCGAAAATCTTTGCCGTCAACTTCGGCATGGGTGTGGTCTCCGGTCTGGTCATGGCTTACCAGTTCGGCACCAACTGGAGCCGTTTCTCGGACTTCGCCGGTTCCGTCACCGGACCGTTGCTGACCTACGAGGTGCTCACGGCATTCTTCCTTGAGGCCGGTTTCCTCGGGGTGATGCTGTTCGGCTGGAACAAGGTCGGACGCAAACTGCACTTCTTCTCCACGGTAATGGTGGCGATCGGCACGCTGATCTCGACATTCTGGATTCTCGCATCCAACAGCTGGATGCAGACGCCGCAAGGCTTCGAGATCGTCAACGGTCAGGTGATCCCGACCGACTGGCTGGCCATCGTGTTCAACCCGTCGTTCCCGTATCGCCTGATGCACATGGCGACCGCTGCGTTCGTGGCCACGGCGTTCTTCGTTGGCTCGTCGGCGGCCTGGCACCTGCTTCGCGGCAAGGACAACCCGGCGATCCGCACCATGCTGTCGATGGCGATGTGGATGGCGCTGATCGTCGCGCCGATCCAGGCGGTTATCGGTGACTTCCACGGCCTGAACACCCTTGAGCACCAGCCGGCGAAAATCGCTGCGATCGAAGGTCACTGGGAAAACAAAGGCAACGAAGCGACCCCGTTGATCCTGTTCGGCTGGCCGGACATGAAAGAAGAGAAAACCAAATTCGCCGTGGAGATTCCGTACCTCGGCAGCCTGATCCTGACCCACTCGCTGGACAAGCAGGTGCCGGCGCTCAAGGAGTTCCCGCCTGAAGACCGGCCGAACTCGACCATTGTGTTCTGGTCGTTCCGGGTCATGGTCGGCCTCGGCTTCCTGATGATCTTCACCGGTCTGTGGAGCCTGTGGCTGCGCAAGCGCGATTCGCTCTACACCTCGCGGCCGTTCCTGTATCTGGCGTTGTGGATGGGGCCGTCCGGCCTGATCGCGATCCTCGCTGGCTGGTTCACCACTGAAATCGGTCGGCAGCCGTGGGTGGTCTACGGGCTGATGCGCACGGCGGATGCCTCGTCCAATCACAGTTTCATGCAGATGAGCATCACCCTGATCATGTTCGTCGTGGTGTATTTCGCGCTGTTCGGTGCGGGGCTTGGCTACATGATGCGCCTGGTGCGCAAAGGGCCGAAAACCGACGAAGGCAAGGAAACCAACGAAGGTGGTCCTGGCCAGAAACGCACTCCGGCTCGGCCGTTGTCCGCAGCCGATGATGAAGGTACCGACGCCGACTCGCAGCGTAGCCTGGAAAAGGAGATTTGACTCATGGGTATTGATCTTCCGCTGATCTGGGCCGTGATCATCATCTTCGGCATCATGATGTACGTGGTCATGGACGGCTTCGACCTGGGGATCGGGATTCTCTTCCCGTTCATCCCGGGCAAGACCGACCGTGATGTAATGATGAACACCGTCGCCCCGGTTTGGGACGGCAATGAAACCTGGCTGGTACTGGGCGGCGCGGCGTTGTTCGGCGCGTTCCCGCTGGCCTATTCGGTGGTGCTGTCGGCGCTGTACCTGCCGTTGATCTTCATGCTGATCGGCCTGATTTTTCGCGGTGTGGCGTTCGAGTTCCGCTTCAAGGCCAAGGACGACAAGCGCCACCTGTGGGACAAGGCGTTCATCGGCGGTTCGGTGGCGGCGACGTTCTTCCAGGGCGTGGCACTCGGGGCTTTCATCGACGGTTTGCCGGTGGTCAATCGGCAATACGCCGGCGGTTCACTGGACTGGCTGACACCATTCACCCTGTTCTGCGGCGCCGCGCTGGTGGTGGCCTATGCCTTGCTCGGTTGCACCTGGTTGATCATGAAGACCGAAGGCAAGTTGCAGGAGCAGATGCACAACCTCGCGCGGCCGCTGGCATTCGTGCTGTTGGCGGTGATCGGCATCGTCAGTCTGTGGACGCCGCTGGCTCACCCCGAGATCGCGACACGCTGGTTCAGCATGCCGAACCTGTTCTGGTTCATGCCGGTGCCGATTCTGGTGCTGGTGACGCTGTACGGGCTGATCCGCGCGGTGGCGCGCAATGCCAACTACATGCCGTTCCTGCTGACCCTGGTGCTGATATTCCTCGGCTACAGCGGTCTGGGCATCAGCCTGTGGCCGAACATCGTGCCGCCGTCGATCTCCATCTGGGACGCCGCCGCACCGCCGCAAAGCCAGGGCTTCATGCTGGTCGGTACGCTATTCATCATCCCGTTCATCCTGGGTTACACCTTCTGGAGCTACTACGTGTTCCGCGGCAAGGTCACCCATGAAGACGGTTACCACTGATCTCTCGCTCTGCTCACCCTGTGAGAGCAAGCCGGCTCGCGGTGGCGTCCTCAGCGACGCCATCGCCCAAGAGGAACGATGCAATGAACAGCAAACATTCCCTGCACGAGATTGAAGAAGCCGAAAAAAAGCCGCTGTGGCAGCGGCTCGGCTGGTTGGCCCTGATCTGGATCGGTAGCGTCGGCGCGCTGTTCATTGCCGCCAGCCTGATGCGCCTGTTCATGAACGCGGCCGGCCTGACCACACACTGAAACATCCCGTCCCGCTGCCCTTGGGCACGGTTTTATGACCCTCCGCATTGCGGAGGGTTTTTTTTGCCTGACGCTTTACTTGCGGGCTTTGAGAATCACGAATTTCGGTGTGGCAGCCACTTGCTCGACGCCACGGAACAGCCGCGCCAGTTTGCTGTGATAACCCAGGTGCCGGTTGCCGACGATGTACAACGCACCGCCCACCACCAGCGCCTCGCGGGCCTGCTGGAACATGCGCCAGGCGAGGAAATCGCCGACCACCTGTTGTTGATGGAACGGCGGATTGCACAGCACTACGTCCAGCGATTGCGGCGCCTGTCCGGCCAGACCATCGCCAGCGCGCACGAGCACTTCGCGCTCGCCCAGCGCGGCGCGCCAGTTCTCGGCGGCCGATTGCACGGCCATGAACGATTCGTCGACCAGCGTGTAGTGCGCGTCAGGGTTGTGCAGGGCGCTGGCGATGGCCAGGACGCCGTTACCGCAACCAAGGTCGGCGACGCGGGCGCTGCCGAGGTTTCTGGGCAGGTGCGGGAGGAAGGCCCGGGTGCCGATGTCCAGGCCCTCACGGCAGAAAACGTTGGCGTGGTTGAGTAATTCGATGGCCGGCTCGTCGAGCTGATAGCGCGAAGGGTAGGGCGAGGTCGCCGGGGCTTTGGCTTCAGGCGTTGCGATCAACAGGCGAGCTTTCTTCACCGCCAGTGAAGCCTGTACCGGGCCAATGTAACGCTCCAGCAGATCACCGGCTGCGCGCGGCAAATGCTTGACCATGGCCGCTGCCACCACTTCGGCGCCGGGTGCCAGTAGCCCTTGCAGGCGGATCAGTTGCTCTTCCAGCAATGCCAGCGTCTTGGGCACGCGGATCAGCACCCGGTCGAACGGCCCGATCAACGGCTCACTGGCCGCAATCCCGCGCACGGCATCAAATGCCAGGCCGTTGCGTACCAGGTTCTTTTCCAGGCCCTGGAATGCGAGAAACGAGTCGCCACTGCTGCTGACCTGAACCTTGCCCGCCAGACTCGCCGCCAGCGCTCCGAAGCTGTCATTGAGTACCAATACCCGAGTGTCTGCCGTCGGTTGTTGCGCGGCCAGATGATTGAGCAGGTATTCGTCAGCCGCATCGAACGCTTGCAGCGGTTCATTCTGCTGCTCGGGCTGGCGGATCAGGTCGAGTTGGGCAAAGGGCGTTTCGAGCAAGGGCATGGTACGGGAACTCTGGTTATTCAACGGGTGGCCCGCAGCCCAGGGCATCGCGCAGCGGAACCGTCCGAGTGAAATACAACGTCAAGGTTCACGTCATCACTCAGGAAGGTCGCAGATGGTACGTTTTTTTCCGTTGAAATACTCGCAGCTTTTAGTGGGCAGGCATGTCGAGAAGGCCGCAACTCTTGGCAGCAATGACCGCAGAAATCTTGTTGCAGACGTTCAGTTTGAGAATCACGTTTTGCACGTGGTAATTCACCGTCCGCTCGCTCAGGCAGAGGATCCTGGCAATCTCATAGGCCGTCTTGCCGAGCGCCGAGAGCTTGAGCACTTCCAGTTCTCGCGGTGAAAGGCGTGGGGGGGCGGGCTTTTTGACCGGTTTGGGCAAGGTTTTGGCGAACAAGTCACTCAGGTGGCTGGTCGCGTAAAACATATAGCCAAAATGCTCGTACAACTCGAGCGGACTTAATGGACCGTTTTTCCTGGCGAGGCTCAGGGTGCTGCACAGCCCGCTGTCTTCGTGGTGGAACGACTGCGACCAACCGTGTCGCAATCCATGTTTCTGTTGGGCGTCCCACAGCGACAAGGTTTGCGAAAACACGTCCTCGGTCCAGACAATCGGCAGCATTGAACGACTGCAGTGTGCTATTACCGGATCGATTTTCCGGTAGTTTTGTCTTTCATAAAGTTGGTTCCACTCTTTCGGATAGTTATTGATTTGCAAGGTCTTTAAGTCAGCGTTCCGATTGTTTGATGTCAATGAGATGGCACAAAAATTGAAGCCAATATTTTGAGCGAATCGCAGCAAGATCGGATAAGCGGTCTCTATTTCTCTTGCGAAAGTCAGTTGCTTTAATTGCGACTCCTTCCACATTTCCATCACTCACTCTCCATGAGTCGTTCGTAGGGTGCTTTTTATGGATCCAATCGGATCTCGCACGCAACCGAGTGTAGGACAGGTCTTACAAATGGCGTTGAATTTTTTTGCTCTTGGAGGGGGCGGTTAGTTGCTGGAAAGGTTATTAGTCATCAATAACGCGTTGGATTTAACCTGTCATTCAATCGGACTTTGAATACCGCTGTATTAACGGCATTTGGGTTTAATTCTCATTTTTTCGGGCGGTCTGAACGGTAAGCCACTACAAAAGCAGTGGTGTTTATGCTCTGAGTTTGCGCGAAACTGTCAGGGTCTTTTCCGTGGAGTGCCCCCATGACTGTCAGCGCAGATAAATTTACTGCCCAGACCTTGCTCGACGTGCAGCCTTTGACCCCCAGTCTGTTTACCCTGCGCACCACGCGCGATACGGGCTTCAGGTTTCGCGCGGGACAATTCGCTCGCCTGGGGGTGACAAAGGCTGATGGCAGCACGGTCTGGCGTGCTTACTCGATGGTCTCTTCACCCTTCGACGAGTTTCTCGAGTTCTTCTCCATCGTGGTGCCAGGTGGCGAATTCACCAGTGAACTTAGTCGCTTGCAGGTCGGCGATACCCTGCTGGTGGAACGCCAGGCCTTTGGTTACCTGACGCTGGATCGGTTTGTCGACGGTCGGGATTTGTGGCTGTTATCCACCGGGACCGGGGTTGCGCCGTTTCTGTCGATTCTGCAGGACTTCGAAGTGTGGGAGCGATTCGAGCGGATCATTCTGGTGTACAGCGTGCGCGAAGCGCGGGAACTGGCCTATCAGTCGTTGATTGCAGAACTGTCCGAGCGTGAGTACCTGGCAGAACACGCCCATAAAATGCAGTTCATTCCCACCATTACCCGAGAAAAGGTTCCTGGTGCCTTGCATGGCCGTATTACCAGCCTGATTGAAAGTGGCGAGCTGGAGCGTGAAGCCGGCGTTGAACTGGCCCCCGAGCACTCGCGCGTCATGCTGTGCGGCAATCCGCAGATGATCGACGACACCCGGGCACTGCTGAAGAAACGCCACATGAGCCTGAGCCTGACGCGGCGGCCGGGACAGGTGGCGGTGGAAAACTACTGGTAAAAAAACGGCGCCATCAGGCGCCGTTCTTTATTCATCAAGCAGTCAAGGCCGGTTGTTCTGGGCCTTGAGCAGATCGCGGATCTCACCGAGCAACTCTTCTTCCTTGGTCGGAACCGGTGGCAGGGAAGGGGCTACGGCTTCTTCGCGTTTAAGGCGGTTGATGGCTTTGACACCCATGAAGATCGCGAAGGCGACGATCACGAAGTCCAGAATGCTCTGGATGAATTTACCGTAAGCCATGACCACGGCAGGGGCGTTGCCCTCGGCGGCTTTAAGCGTGATGGCCAGATCACTGAAGTCCACCCCTCCGATCAACAGGCCGATTGGCGGCATGATCACGTCGCCGACAAACGACGAAACAATTTTGCCAAAGGCGGCACCGATGATGATACCGACGGCCATGTCGACCACATTGCCTTTGACCGCGAAGGCCTTGAACTCACTAAGCACGCCCATAGGTTATTTCCTTGTTACAGATGAGGTTGGTGTACGCAGTGTAAATCAGCAAACGCGTCCTGCGCGAAACACCTTCTTACAATGCCCGTTTTTATCGACCGATAAATCTGCAATTAGTTTGCAAAGTGCCACTAATCGCGCGCGAAATACGCCCTAACACGCTGATCGGGAAGCCAAAATTTTCAATCGTCGGGTTACGAACTTTCTATTTATGTTCGCGGACTTAGCCCTCTAGCCTCTGGTTGGCGCACCTGGATGCGCCCAAAAGAACCAGAGGAACCTGATATGAATTCCACCCTTGGACTGGGGGCTTTTCCCCATCGCCGTACGCTCGGCGTACTCACCGCCAGCCTGTTGACCTTCTCCGTGCACGCCGCGCCCCTGACCCGGGATAATGGTGCAGCGGTGGGCGACAATCAGAACTCGCAAACCGCCGGCGCCAACGGCCCGGTGCTGCTGCAAGACGTGCAACTGATCCAGAAACTCCAGCGTTTCGACCGTGAGCGCATTCCCGAGCGTGTGGTGCATGCCCGCGGTACCGGTGCCCATGGCACGTTCACCGTGACCAACGACCTCAGCGACCTGAGCAAGGCCAAGGTATTCGCTGCCGGGCAGGTGACGCCAGTGTTCGTGCGCTTCTCCGCAGTGGTTCACGGTAACCACTCCCCGGAAACCCTGCGTGATCCACGGGGCTTTGCCACCAAGTTCTACACCGCTGATGGCAACTGGGACCTGGTCGGCAACAACTTCCCGACCTTCTTCATTCGCGACGCGATCAAGTTTCCGGACATGGTCCATGCGTTCAAACCCGATCCACGCACCAACCTTGACGATGACTCGCGTCGTTTCGACTTCTTCTCCCACGTGCCGGAAGCCACTCGCACGCTGACCGAGCTGTATTCCAATTCAGGTACCCCAGCCAGTTATCGGGAAATGGACGGTAATGGCGTGCATGCCTACAAGTTGGTTAACGCCAAAGGCGAAGTGCACTATGTGAAGTTCCACTGGAAAAGTTTGCAGGGCATCAAAAACCTGACACCTGAACAAGTCGAGAAAGTTCAGGGCAAAGATTACAGTCATATGACTAATGATCTGGTCAGTCATATCAATAAGGGTGATTTCCCGAAATGGGACTTGTACATCCAAGTGCTGAATCCACAAGATTTGTCCAAGTTTGATTTCGATCCATTGGACGCTACCAAGATCTGGCCGAATGTTCCTGAGCGAAAAGTTGGACAAATGGTGTTGAACCGTAATCCGGCCAATGTATTCCAGGAAACCGAACAAGTTGCCATGGCCCCGGCCAATGTTGTGCCGGGTATCGAACCTTCAGAAGATCGTCTGTTGCAAGGTCGAGTGTTTTCTTATGCCGATACGCAGATGTATCGCCTGGGTGCAAACGGCCTGCAACTTCCGATCAATGCGCCAAAAGTTGCGGTCAACAATGGCAATCAGGACGGTGCGATGAACTTCGGTGCCACGGCGTCTGGCGTGAACTATCAGCCAAGCCGCCTGCAACCGCGTGAAGAGCCGCAGAGCGCGCGTTACAGCCAACTGGCACTGTCGGGCAGCACCCAGCAGGCGAAGATTCAGCGTGAGCAGAACTTCAAACAGGCCGGGGATCTGTATCGCTCGTTCAGCCAGCAGGAGCGTCAGGACCTGATCGCCAGCTTCGGCGGTTCGCTGGCGACCACCGATGACGAGAGCAAGCACATCATCCTGTCCTTTCTTTATAAGGCAGATCCGGAATACGGCACCGGTGTGACCAAAGTGGCCAAGGGTGACCTGAGCCGGGTCAAGGCGCTGGCAGCGAAACTGGTCGACTGATCTCGACGCCATGCAACGCGGGGCCTGATTCAGGCCCCGTTCTGCCCAAGGAGAGCGTTTATGCGTGCCTTTCTTTTACTGTTGCTCGGTTGCCTGTCATTTACAGCGCTGGCCGAACAGAACCCCGAGGCGATCAAGGCGCAGTTGCAGGATTACTATTTCGATGCCGCCCGGCGTGGTGATGTGCCGATGCTCGAGACCTTTATCGAGTCCGGTTATTCCCTCGATACCCGCGACAGCAAGGGCTACACGGCTTTGATTCTGGCGGCGTATCACGGCCAGGGCGCAGCAGTTGACCGGTTACTGGCGGCGGGCGCTGATGCCTGCGCGCAGGACCAACGTGGCAACACAGCGCTGATGGGCGCGATTTTCAAAGGCGAGATGCAGATTGCTCGAAGGCTGATGGCCACCGATTGCAGCCCCGATCAGCGCAACGGCGCAGGCCAGACTGCGGCGATGTACGCCGGGTTGTTCAAGCGTGTCGAACTGCTCGATGCGCTCAAGGCCAAAGGCGCCGATCTCAATGCCGAAGACCCGCTGGGCAATAGCGCCGCGCGTCTGGCCAACGGCGAAATCCGCACCGCCGCGCCGCGCTGAGCGGTGGCTGCGTTATCATCGCGGTTTTTGCCGGGGGATCCAGATGGCCAAGGCCAAGCGCATGTACGGCTGCACCGAGTGCGGCGCAACCTTTCCCAAGTGGGCAGGCCAGTGCGGCGAGTGCGGCGCCTGGAACACCCTGACCGAAACCATGATCGAAAGCGGCGGGGCCACGGCGCCCACCGGGCGTACCGGCTGGGCCGGGCAGCAGGCGCAGATCAAGACCCTGGCCGAAGTCAGCATCGAGGAGATTCCGCGCTTCTCCACCGCGTCCGGTGAGCTGGATCGGGTTTTGGGTGGCGGTCTGGTCGACGGCTCGGTGGTGCTGATCGGTGGTGACCCGGGCATCGGCAAGTCGACGATTCTGTTACAGACCCTGTGCAACCTCGCCAAGAGCATGCCGGCGCTGTACGTCACCGGCGAAGAATCCCAGCAGCAGGTGGCGATGCGCGCCCGGCGTCTGGGGTTGCCCCAGGATCAACTGCGGGTGATGACCGAAACCTGCATCGAAACCATCATCGCCACCGCCCGTCAGGAAAAACCCAAGGTGATGGTGATCGACTCGATCCAGACCATTTTCACCGAACAATTGCAGTCGGCCCCCGGCGGCGTGTCGCAGGTACGCGAGAGCGCGGCGCTGCTGGTGCGTTATGCCAAGCAGAGCGGCACGGCGATTTTCCTCGTTGGTCACGTTACCAAGGAAGGCGCGCTCGCCGGTCCGCGAGTGCTGGAGCACATGGTCGATACCGTGCTGTATTTCGAAGGCGAATCCGATGGCCGTTTGCGTCTGTTGCGGGCGGTGAAAAACCGTTTCGGTGCGGTCAACGAACTCGGTGTGTTCGGCATGACCGACAAAGGCCTGAAAGAAGTCTCCAACCCGTCGGCGATTTTTCTCACCCGTGCCCAGGAAGAAGTCCCGGGCAGTGTGGTGATGGCCACCTGGGAAGGCACCCGGCCGATGCTGGTGGAAGTGCAGGCGCTGGTGGATGACAGCCATCTGGCCAATCCACGGCGCGTGACGTTGGGCCTTGATCAGAACCGATTGGCGATGTTGTTGGCGGTATTGCACCGTCACGGTGGTATTCCGACTCACGACCAGGACGTGTTCCTCAACGTGGTCGGCGGGGTGAAGGTGTTGGAGACCGCATCGGATCTGGCGTTGATGGCGGCGGTGATGTCGAGCCTGCGCAACCGGCCATTGCCGCATGATTTGCTGGTGTTTGGCGAAGTCGGTTTGTCTGGCGAAGTGCGCCCGGTGCCGAGCGGGCAGGAGCGCTTGAAGGAAGCGGCCAAGCATGGCTTCAAACGGGCGATCGTGCCCAAGGGCAATGCACCGAAAGAAGCGCCGCCGGGGTTACAGATCATTGCCGTGACCCGCCTGGAGCAGGCGCTCGACGCATTATTCGAGTAAACGCCGTTCCCTTGTTTGAATGAAATCCTGTAGTGAGGGGATTTATCCCCGATGGGCTGCGCAGCAGACCCAGATTTATCAGGGCCGCTCCGCGCCCCATCGGGGATAAATCCCCTCACCACAAGAGTGTTCCCACGTTGATTTGGCGGCTAGATTTCGATCAAGGCACCCAATTCGCGCTCAAGCTCGGTTTCATCCGCCAGATTCAGCTCGATCAACCGCCGCAAGCGCTGGATCGATTCCAGACTGATATGCCGGCATTTAAACCCCAGTTGCCCGTGATCCTCGTGGGCCAGATGCACATCCATCTGAATATTCACGTCATCGCTCAGATGAATGTCGACGAAGAAATCCTGCTCCTTGTCCCCCAGCCACGGCTCCGGCTTCTCGATCAGCAAGCCCTTGAGCGACAGATCGATCAACTTCACCGGCCAGATGAATTGGCCCTGACTCAGCTCGGTTCTGGCATCGAACGCAATACGTTTGAAGCGACGGCGATTGGCTGGGTGTTCGCTCATGGCGCAATCCTCGGGAGAGTTCGCTGACTATAGACCCGACTCGCGGGTGGCTGCCAATCAACCAGCCGTCTAGACCAACGTCGGGGTATGGCCTTTGGCGCCGTAAGCGCTAAACTCGGGGTGGCTGTCTTTCTTGTCCACCCTGGCTGGAATAATAAAATGAAAAATAATAATAGCCTGCTACGCCACTTACCCTGGCTAGTGCTGGCAATCGTAGGAGCGTGCGCCCTGGGCGTAGTGGCATTGCGCCGAGGAGAGGCGATCAACGCCTTGTGGATCGTGGTCGCGGCCGTGGCCATTTATCTGGTTGCTTACCGTTACTACAGCCTGTTCATCGCCAACAATGTGATGCAACTGGATCCGCGTCGGGCCACCCCCGCCGTGCTCAACAACGACGGTCTGGACTACGTTCCAACCAACAAACACATTCTTTTCGGTCACCACTTCGCGGCCATCGCCGGCGCAGGACCTCTGGTCGGCCCGGTACTGGCGGCGCAGATGGGTTATCTGCCCGGCACGCTGTGGCTGATTGCCGGGGTGGTGCTGGCGGGCGCGGTGCAGGACTTCATGGTCCTTTTCATGTCGACCCGGCGCAACGGCCGTTCCCTGGGCGACATGGTGCGTGAAGAAATGGGCCGCATCCCCGGCACCATCGCCCTGTTTGGCTGCTTCCTGATCATGATCATCATCCTCGCGGTGCTGGCGCTGATCGTGGTCAAGGCACTGGCGGAGAGCCCATGGGGCATCTTCACCGTGATGGCGACCATCCCGATCGCGATGTTCATGGGCATTTACATGCGCTACATCCGCCCGGGCCGCATCGGCGAGATCTCGGTCATCGGTGTGTTGCTGCTGCTCGGTTCGATCTGGCTCGGTGGGCAGATTGCCGCTGATCCGGTGTGGGCCAAGGCCTTCAGCTTCACCGGCGTGCAAATCACCTGGATGCTGATCGGTTACGGCTTCGTCGCCGCCGTGTTGCCGGTGTGGCTGATCCTCGCGCCACGCGACTACCTGTCGACGTTCCTCAAGATCGGCACCATCATCGCTCTGGCGATCGGCATTCTAGTGACCATGCCCGAGCTGAAAATGCCGGCGCTGACCCAGTTCGTCGACGGCACCGGCCCGGTGTGGAAGGGTGGTCTGTTCCCGTTCCTGTTCATCACCATCGCTTGCGGTGCGGTATCGGGTTTCCACGCGCTGATCTCTTCGGGCACCACGCCGAAGCTGCTGGATAACGAAACCAACGCGCGCTACATCGGTTACGGCGGCATGCTGATGGAATCGTTCGTGGCGATCATGGCCATGGTTGCCGCTTCGGTGATCGAGCCGGGCGTGTACTTCGCCATGAACAGCCCGGCCGCCGTGGTCGGCGGTGACGTCGCATCGGTGGCGCAGATGGTCAGCAGCTGGGGCTTCGCGATCACGCCGGAGGCGCTGCAAGCCGTGGCTCACGACATCGGCGAAACCACCATCCTGGCTCGTGCCGGCGGTGCGCCGACCCTGGCGGTCGGCATCGCGCAGATCCTGCACAGTGTCCTGCCGGGTGAAAACACCATGGCGTTCTGGTACCACTTTGCGATCCTGTTCGAAGCGCTGTTCATCCTGACCGCTGTGGACGCCGGTACCCGTGCCGGGCGTTTCATGCTGCAGGACCTGCTCGGCTCCTTCGTGCCGGCGCTGAAACGTACCGAATCGTGGACCGCCAACCTCATCGCCACCGCCGGTTGTGTGGCGATGTGGGGCTGGTTGCTGTATCAGGGCGTGATCGACCCGTTGGGCGGCATCAATACCCTGTGGCCACTGTTCGGTATCTCCAACCAGATGCTGGCCGGTATCGCGCTGATGCTCGGCACCGTGGTCCTGATCAAGATGAAGCGTCAGCGCTACATCTGGGTGACCCTGCTGCCAGCCGCCTGGCTGCTGATCTGCACCACCACCGCAGGCTTCATCAAGCTGTTCGACGCCAACCCGGCGATCGGCTTCCTGTCGCTGGCCAAGAAGTACAGCGATGCCTTGGCCGCCGGCCAAGTCATTGCCCCGGCCAAGAGTATCGAGCAGATGCAGCACGTGATCTTCAACGCCTACACCAACGCAACGCTCACTGCGCTGTTCCTGTTCGTGGTCTTCAGCATCCTGTTCTATGCGCTCAAGGTCGGCATCGCTGCCTGGGGCAAAAAAGAGCGTACGGATAAAGAATCGCCATTCCAGGCCCTGCCGGACGCGTAACCAGAGGATTGCACCATGTTCAATGACCTGAGTCGCCTCGGTAAATACCTCGGTCAGGCCGCGCGCCTGATGGTCGGCATGCCCGACTACGACACCTACGTCGAGCATATGCAAACCAAACACCCGGACAAACCGGTGATGAGCTACGAGATGTTCTTCCGCGAACGTCAGGAAGCGCGTTACGGTGGCAAGGGTGGGCCGAAGTGCTGTTGAGCTGACAGCCTGCGGTTGAGGTAATCCCCCGGTGGGAGCGGGCTTGCTCGCGAATACGGAGTGTCAGTTGATACGTGTGGTGACTGACACACCGCTTTCGCGAGCAAGCCCGCTCCCACATTTGTTTTGTGTTTCTTTAAGGAGATCGTGTTTTGTCTTCTCCCATACCCGTAACGGTACTCAGCGGTTTCCTCGGTGCCGGCAAGACCACCTTGTTGCGCCATCTGCTCAAAGCCGAGCATGGCCTGAAGATCGCCGTGATCGAGAACGAATTCAGCGACGCCGGCATCGACACCCAGTTGCTCGGCGACGAACCGGTGCAAGTCATGACCCTGGCCAACGGCTGCGTCTGCTGCACCATCCACACTGACCTGACCAAGGCCTTGTACCTGCTGCTCGAACGCCTGGACAACGGCGAAATCGCCTTCGATCGCTTGGTGATCGAGTGCACCGGTCTGGCCGACCCGGCCCCGGTGGCGCAGACCTTTTTCATCGATGAGGAACTGCGCGAGCGTTATCTGCTCGACGGCATCATCACCCTCGTGGATGCCGCCCATGCCGACCAGCACCTGACCCAGACCATTGCTCAGGCGCAGATCGGTTTCGCCGACCGCTTGCTGGTGAGCAAGACCGATCTGGTGGATGAGGCCACGTTCACCGCGCTGGGCGAACGCCTGACGCGGATCAATCGTCGCGCGCCGATCCGCGTGGTCGAGCATGGCAACATCGATCTGGCCGAACTGCTCGACGTGCGTGGCTTCAATCTCAATGCCGACCTCGATGGCGGGGTGAGCCTGCGTCCGGTGAGCAAGGCGCCTTCCATCGACCGTATCTCCAGCCTGGTGCTGCGCACAGACCAGCCGCTGGATATCGATCAGCTCAGCGAGTTCATGAATGAGCTGCTGGAAGAACATGGCAAGCAGTTGTTGCGCTACAAGGGCGTGTTGAACATCGCTGGCGAGGATCGGCGGCTGGTGTTTCAGGGCGTACTGAAACTTTACGGATTCGACTGGGACACCGAGTGGGCCGAGGGTGAGGCGCGGGAAAGTGTGATTGTGTTTATTGCCGATGATTTGCCGGAAGAGAAGATTCGGGCCGGGTTTGCCAGAGTGACTTCTGCCTGATGGTTTCTCGGCGCCAGGGCTGACACCTTCGCGAGCAAGCCCGCTCCCACAGTAGGCCGCATTCTGTCAGGAGGAATGCAATTCACTGTGGGAGCGGGCTTGCTCGCGAAGGCGATCTAACCGGCGACACGATGCTCAAGGGCTGTACCCAGCAAGGTCTGCTCAAGATGATCCAGGTGTTGATTCATCAGTCGCTCAGCCATGGACATATCCCCAGACGCGACCGCCTCGACAATCGCCAGATGCTCCTGCCACGCGCAGCAACCCGGCGTCGATCCATCACACCGCGCAATCGCCAGCGACGTCAACGGCACCAGGCTGCCAAGGAAATGTGCCAACGGTGCATTCCCCGCCATTTGTGCCAACTGCAGATGAAACTCGCCGGACAATCGAATCGCCGCCGCACGCCGTTCCTGTGTCACGGCCAGGCGTTCGCGTTCGACCAACCCTCGCAACCGTTTCAAACCCTCCGCTGACGTATTCTGACAAGCCAGACGCACCAGCGTCGCTTCGGTCAGGCGCCGGGCGTGCAGGGTTTGCCGGGTCTGCTCGGCATCCGGTGTGGCGACCCGTGGCCGATGGTTGGCGCGCAGCACAATCACCTGCTCATGGGACAACTGCGTCAGCACCCGGCGAACATCGGCGCGGCTGACGCCAAACATCTGCTTGAGACTGTCTTCGGTGAAGCGGCTGGCCGGGTCGATTCGCCGGTCCAGAATCGCGTCGAACAGCCGCGGGTACAGATCGTCTGCCGACGCCTGCAGGCGGGAGAAGGGCAGGGGGGCCGACATCTGACGAGTGTGCGGCGACGTGGCAAGGCTGTTCATGGCCGGTCTCCAGTGTGAATCAATCAGTGGCTGAGGTTGTCATCCGGAATGTTCAATTCAACGCCCATCCGTTGGCCTTCGCGCAGAATGTGCCGACGCATTTCGGCGCTGGCCTGAGCGCTGTTCTTGCTGCGGATTGCGCGCACCACCGCTTCGTTTTCTTCCAGGCGTTCGGCCAGATGCTCAGGCGAATTGCGCAGCACTTCGGCGCTTTGCTTGAGGGCATTGCTCGTTTGCTGCACCACACTCTGGAAGATCGGGTTCGAGGTCAGGGTGAACAGCTCCTCGTGGAAGGCGATGTAGGCGCTGACCCCGGCTTCACTGTCACCGGCTTCAAGGGCTTCGCGCATGTCCATCAGGGTCAGACGCAATTGCCCGACTTCCTTGCTGCTGATCGACTGCGCGACCAGACCGACGATGAACGGCTCTAGGGTGTAGCGCAGTTGCAACACGTCTTCGAGGCTGGCGCCGGCCACCGCGCTGTCGTGGCTCTGGCTGTCGCTGAGTTGGGCGTCGAGCACCACCACGCCTTTGCCCGGCATCGAACGCACCAGGCCAAGGGTTTCCAGGACGATCACCGCTTCGCGCAGGCTTGGGCGGCTGATGCCCAGTTGTTCGGCGAGTTCGCGCTGGCCCGGCAGCATGTCGCCGGAGCGCCACTGACCACGGGCGAGGGCGGCGCGCAGTTTTTCTACGACTGAGTTGACGACGGTTGATGTGGTGATCACTTGTCTTGCTCCGTGAGCCCGTTGGGGCTGCCGCAAACAGGATCAAAAGATCGCAGCCTGCGGCAGCTTCTGCGGGGTTGAAAATCAGAACTCTTGCTGGTGCGCCGGAGTTCCGCTTTTACGCGGTTGAAAGGTGTAGCCCTGCTGACCGCTGAGTACTTTGTTGGCGCGTTGCACATCGATGTCCTTTTCCCAACGGGCGATGGCCACGGTAGCGACGCAGTTGCCGATCAGGTTGGTCAGTGCCCGACCGATGCCCATGAACCAGTCCACTGCCAGTACCAGCACCAGACCCACGACCGGAATCGCCGGGATCGCCGTCAGCGTCGCCGCCAGAATCACCAGCGCCGAGCCGGGAATGCCGTGGGCGCCCTTGGAAGTGATCAGCGACACCAGCAGAATCGTCAGCAGATCGGTCATCGCCAGTGGCGTGCCGGTGGCGTTGGCAATGAACACGATGGCCAGGGTCAGGTAGATCGAGAAACCGTCGAGGTTGAACGAATAGCCGGTGGGAATCACCAGCCCGACTGTCGAGCTGCCAATCCCCAGGTGTTCAAGTTTGCGCATGATCTGTGGCAGCACGGCGTCGGAAGAAGCGGTGCCCATGACGATCAGCAATTCTTCGCGCAGGTACTTGAGCAGGGGCCACAGACGCAGGCCCGAGGCGCGCATTACCACGCCGAGGATCACGCTGACGAACGCCATGCAGGTCAGGTAAAACAAGCCCACCAGACTGCCCAGGTGTTGCAGCGAATCGAGGCCGTATTTGCTGGTGGTGAAGGCGATGGCGCCGAACACGCCGATCGGCGCCAGGCGTACGATCATGCCCATGATCCGGAAGATCACATGGCTCAGCTCGTTGATCAGCCGTGAGATCCCGGAAGCCGCTTCGCCCACCAGATTCAGCGCGCTGCCGAACAGCACCGAGAACAGCAGTACCTGCAGGATGTTGTTGTCGGCGAAGGCTCCGAGCACCGAGGTCGGAATCAGGTCCATCAGGAACTGCGTGGTGGTGTGCATATGCTGGCCGCGTTCGGCGATGTCGCCCATGTCGGCGGCGGACAACTGCTCCAGATGGATATTCGCGCCACTGCCGATTCCGGTGCTGAAGGCGAATACCAGGCCGATCACCAGCGCGATGGTGGTCAGCACTTCAAAGTAGATCACCGACTTGAGGCCGATGCGCCCGACCTTCTTCAGATCGCCCGCGCCGCTGATGCCGCTGACCACCACGCAGAACACGATCAGGCCGATAAGCATCTTGATCAGTTTGATGAAGCCGTCACCCAGCGGTTTGAGCTGAGCGGAATATTCGGGAAGGGTCAGCCCGCAGACGATGCCGAGCACCAGTCCGAGAACCACTTGGAGGAAGATTGAACGCGAGCACCATCTGAGCATGGGAGGAATCCTGGTCGGTGTCCTGGCTGCCGTGCGCCTTTGGGCGCATCAGATTCAGAACTTAATTATTGTGGTCTTACCGGTATGTCCAGTGCGGGCGCAGTCTAGGCGCGGATTTTTACGGATCGCAAGTGAAAATTGACGAATTGGCATGACCGGTCTGACCAGTTGTGCGGTGAGTCCCATTCTTGAGCGGTTCAGGCGTTTGAAAAAATGTGGGCACAAAAAAACCGGCCAATCACTTGGCCGGTTTTTCATGCTGCGGATTTAACGTCGCGATTACGCGCCGTACACCGGCAGTTTCTTGCAGATGGCTTTGACTTTCTCACGAACGGCGTCGATCACCGCTTCGTTGTTCAGGTCAGCCAGGATGTCGCAGATCCAGCCGGCCAGCTCTTTGCACTCTGCTTCTTTGAAGCCGCGAGTGGTCACAGCCGGGGTGCCGAAGCGCAGGCCGGAAGTGACGAACGGCGAGCGTGGATCGTTTGGCACGGAGTTCTTGTTCACGGTGATGAACGCTTTGCCCAGCGCGGCGTCGGCGTCTTTACCGGAGATGTCCTGCTTGATCAACGACAGCAGGAACAGGTGGTTTTTGGTACCGCCGGACACCACGTCGAAACCGCGCTCGATGAACACTTCGGCCATGGCCTGGGCGTTCTTCACCACTTGTTCCTGGTAAGCCTTGAACTCAGGCTGCAGCGCTTCCTTGAAGCAGATCGCTTTAGCGGCGATCACGTGCTCCAGCGGGCCACCCTGGGCGCCCGGGAATACCGCGGAGTTCAGCTTCTTCTCGATCTCGGCGTTGGCGCGCGCCAGGATCAGACCGCCACGAGGACCGCGCAGGGTCTTGTGCGTGGTGGTGGTGACCACGTCAGCGAATGGCACCGGGTTCGGGTAGACGCCAGCGGCGACCAGACCGGCCACGTGAGCCATGTCGACGAACAGGTAGGCACCGACTTTGTCAGCGATGGCGCGGAAGCGTGGGAAGTCGAGGATCTGCGAGTAGGCAGAGAAACCGGCCACGATCATTTTCGGCTTGTGCTCAACCGCCAGACGCTCGACTTCGTCGTAGTCGATCAGGCCGTTGGCGTCGATGCCGTACTGCACGGCGTTGTACAGCTTGCCGGAGGACGAAACGCTGGCACCGTGAGTCAGGTGACCACCGTGGGCCAGGCTCATGCCCAGGATGGTGTCACCACCTTGCAGCAGGGCCAGGTAAACAGCGGCGTTGGCTTGGGAACCGGCGTGCGGCTGAACGTTGGCGTAATCGGCGCCGAACAGCTCTTTGGCGCGGTCGATGGCCAGTTGTTCAACAACGTCGACGTACTCGCAACCACCGTAGTAGCGCTTGCCCGGGTAGCCTTCAGCGTACTTGTTGGTCAGTACCGAGCCTTGAGCTTCCATCACCGCAGGGCTGGTGTAGTTTTCCGAAGCGATCAGCTCAATGTGCTCTTCCTGGCGCTGAGCTTCTTGCTCCATGGCGGCAAAGAGATCGGCGTCGTACTTGGCAATAGTCAAATCACGGCTGAACATGGCGGTCCTCAAGGATCGGGGGCAGAAAAGGGGGGCATTCTAACCCAATGGGTTTTGGATGGCATATGAAACGACATCATGTCGCAGACAAGTGGCGTTCATGACAGATGTGCGGTGCTTTTGCTGGCTCCACAATGGCCGCGTTTCAACCGGAGAATACTGATCCACGGCAAGTCCCTGTGACAGCCAGCCTGCTGGGGATGGCTGCACCGCAGATTTTTCCGGCGTCTGTACCGGCCCTTTCGCGAGCAAGCCCGCTCCCACAGTGGACCGCGTATATCCTGAAGAAACCGGGTCAAATGTGGGAGCGGGCTTGCTCGCGAAGGCGTCATTGGCGGTGCCGCAAAAAATCAGTCGAACATGAATAGCGCATCATTGCTGAACTGCGCTTCAAACCGGCTCGCCGGCATCGGTCGTCCGAACAGGTAGCCCTGCACTTCATCGCAACCGTGCTCGCGCAGGAAGTCCAGTTGCTCATGGGTTTCCACGCCCTCGGCGATTACCGCCAGATTCAGGCTGTGGGCCATGGCGATGATCGCGCGGGCGATCTGCGCGTCCTGCTCGCCTGACGGCAGGCCGTCGACGAAGGTACGGTCGATCTTCAGCACGTCGATCGGGAATTGCTTGAGGTAGTTCAGCGACGAATAACCGGTGCCGAAGTCGTCGACCGCAATGCTCAGGCCCAGGTTTTTCAGCCCGGCCAGAATCTGCATTGCTTCGCTGACTTCGCGCATCAGGATACTTTCGGTCAGCTCCAGCTCCAGACACGCCGGTGGCAGCCCGGTTTCGCGCAGGATCGTGGCGATGCGCGTACCGAGCTGGCCATCGGAGAACTGCCGCGCCGAAATGTTCACCGAGACCTTCGGCACGCGCACGCGGTTCTGGTGCCAGGTCTTGAGCTGACGGCAGGCTTCGCTGATGACCCAGTCGCCAACGTCGACCACCAGACCCAGCTCTTCCAGCACCGGAATGAAATCCCCCGGCGGCACCAGCCCGCGACGCGGATGACGCCAACGCAGCAGCGCTTCGGCGCCAGTCAGGCGTTTGCCGTCGCCGCTGAATTGCGGCTGGTAGTACAGGACAAATTCGTTCTGCTCCAGCGCATGACGCAGGTCGCTTTCCAGCTCCAGACGTTCCAGTGCACTGGCGTTCATGTCGGCCTGATAGAACTGGAAGTTGTTCTTGCCGCGCTCCTTGGCGTGGTACATCGCGGTGTCGGCGTTCTTCATCAACTGGCTGAGTTCGTTGCCGTCCTGCGGGCTCAGGGCGATGCCGATACTGGCGGTGACGAAGAACTCGCGACCTTCCAGCACAAATGGACGCACCAGGCTGGCGAGAATCTGCTCGGCCACATGAATCGCTCGGTTCAGCGCCATTTCGCGGCTGGAGCGGTGTTGCAGGAGCAAGGTGAACTCGTCACCGCCCATGCGCGCCACGGTGTCGTCATCGTCGACGCAGGCCAGCAACCGCGTGGCCATGTCTTTCAACATGCGGTCGCCGGCGGCGTGGCCGAGGGAGTCGTTGATCGGTTTGAAGCGGTCGAGGTCGAGGAACATCAGCACCACCCACGACTTCTGCCGTTCGGCCGATTGCAGCGCGGTGTGCAGACGATCCTGGAACAGCGTGCGGTTCGGCAGGTGGGTCAGGGCGTCGTAGTAGGCGAGGCGATGGATGCGCTGTTCGCTGGCCTTGCGCTCGCTGATGTCGCTGAAGAAACACACGTAACTGGCCAGGTCGCCTTCATCGTCGAGTACCGCCGTGATGCCGACCCACGCCGGGTAATGCTCGCCGTTACGGCGCTTGAGCCAGACTTCGCCTTCCCAGGTGCTGTGCTGATGCAATTGCTTGAGCACGTAGCGCAGGTGCGCGTCCTGTTGCTCGTCGACGGTGAGCATGTTCGGCAACTGATCGAGCACCTCCGACACCGCATAACCGCTGACCCGGCTGAAGGCTTCGTTGGCCTGCACGATGTAACCGGCCGGGTCGGTGATCAGGATCGCCGAGGTCGAGTGCTCGAATACCGTGGCGGCCATGCGCAAGTCTTTCTCGGCGCGGCGCTGCTGGCTGATGTCGCGACCGACGCCGAGCACGCCTTCGAACGCGCCGTGTTCGTCCCACACCAGCACCAGACGCAGCTCGATCGGGATCTTGCGGCCGTCGGCGCGCAGGCAGTCGAACAGGAACATCTGCGTCTGTACCTGGCTTCGCAGTTGCGCGAGTTGCTCAGGCTTGTCGAGCGCTTTGCTGACCCGATCCATCAAGGTGTAGATGCCGGATAGCTGCTGCGGGTTGGCGATCGTCGATTGCCAGCCATTCTGGAAGATCCACTCGGCGTCGTAACCCAGCACCGCCTGCACCGACGGGCTGACGTAGTTCAACGACAGCTTGCTGTCGGTGGAGAAAATCACATCGCTGATGCTTTCGGCGAGCATGCGGTAGCGCTGCTCGCTGTCGCGCAGCGATTCGCTGGCCTCGATCTGCTCGGTGATGTCCTTGGCCACGCCGATGATCCGCGTGACCTGATCATGTTTGTCACGGGCCAGCGCCTGCTCACGAATATCGAAGCGCCGCCATTTACCGTCGCGATGGCGGAAGCGCAATTGGCACTGCAACAGCTGGCTGTACCCGGCGTGCCGCTGCATCTGCCGCGAGCGGTGGTAATAGTCGGCGTCTTCCGGATGCAGGAGGATTTCCCAGAAGTACTCGCCCATCTGGTGCAGCTCGGAGCGGTTGTAACCGAGGGTCTGGCCGAGGTGGTGGTTGCTGAAAATCATCCGCTGGCTGATCACGTCCTGCACATACAGATGATCCGGCACGGTGCGCACCACGTCCGACCAGAAGCCTTCGCGCTCCAGCAGCGACAGTTCGATCAGCTTGCGGCTGGTGATGTCGTTGATGCTCAGAATCACCGCTTTATAGTCGTGCAGCTCCTCAGGCAGGCGCAGGACCATCCACAGGTGCTGATCGCGGCCGTTGATGTCCGGCAGTCTGATTTCCAGTTCCAGTTGATTCTGTTGCTGCAAAACTGCGTCGAGCACCTGGTTGCCGATGGCGCACTGGCTGTGCGGATGGCCATCGATCAGCAACTGCCAGGCGTGCTCGCAGGAATTGACATTGAGCAGTTGCAGCGCCACCTGATTGACCTCGGTGACGCGCAGTTCCTGCAGCAGTTGCTGGCGCTGGGCCGGCTGGTCGAGCCAGGCCTTGAGCTGGTCGCTGGTCTGGATCTGTGCTTTGTCGAATACCTGCTTGAGGCCGGACAGATCGAGCACGCACAACGCAACGCCAGTGCCTTCGAAGATGTCCTGATAGCGCCGGCGGCCTTCATGCAACTGGCGCTGGCGGCGACGCATGTTCAGCAGCGCGATCACCGGCAACATCGAGAACGCCAGGCCCAGAAGGCATTTGCCGATGAACGCTGGCAGCAGTTCTTCGAGCACGCGCTGACGATCGAACAGCCCGCGCAACTGCCAGTCGCTGCTGCTCAGTGGCACGGTGAGCACGGTGTTGGCCATGTCGTCCGGGCTCAGCACCCCGGGCCGGGCAGAAGACAGCGCTTCGTCGCGGCTGATGATCTGATGGTTGAGACGGTTTTCCACCAGCCACAACGGGCGGATGCCGGTTTCGCCCAGCTTGGTCAGCGAGTCGAAGAAGGTCGGGGTCAGGCGCAATACCCAGTAGCCGCGCGTGCTGCCGCTGGCCTGATGCAACAACAGATGCACCACCGAGCCGTCGTCGGCGTTACTGAAGTAATGCGCCTGGGCGCGGCTGCGGCGCACCAGTTCAGCGAGGTAATCGGCGTCGTGGCTGTCGCTGGCGCTGTCGTTGAGGATTTTCCCGGACGGGCTGAGCAGGGCCAGGCTGCGCAGGTCCGGCAGCGATTGCTGGAGCTTGCGCACCAGCGCCTGCTGTTCGTCGGACGACTGCGGTTGTTCGACGATCGGTAGCAGGTTGAGGGCGATTTGCGCATTCAGCGACATGTTCAGGCTGACCTGCGAGGCGAGGTCGGCGGTGTAGTCGATGGTGTACTGGCGCTGATTTTTCTGGGTCTCGCGCAATTGATCGAGCAGTTGCCAGAACAGCAGGGCCAGCAGCAAAAGTACCAGCGTCGCCAATGCCCCCTTCAATGTTCCGCGCAGGGGCGAGCCGGTCCCCGGATTGGACGCGCTCACAGAAGCTGGCGGGGTAACGTTGGACAAGCTGAAATCCTGCGGTTTGGCTGGACTGGCGCGACGTGCACTATAAGCCGGACGCCCGAAGGGCGGCTAGCATGCCTTGAGTTGTGGCGAAGTGCCAGCCCCACTCGGCTGGACTGCCACCGGTCATTCAGGTAGCTTTGCCGGTTACGCGGGAGCGTTCCAGCTCCTAGAATCAGACTTTTTTTCCGCGCGCACGCATTGATGACCATCAAGTGAACGACGCGCATCGGTCTGGCCGGGCATCGCCTGCGCTCCAATCATTCATCTGTCACTGACCCAAGGTTCTCCATGGCTCAATACGTCTTCACCATGCATCGGCTGGGCAAAGTTGTTCCGCCGAAGCGGGAAATCCTGAAAAACATTTCGCTGTCGTTCTTCCCCGGCGCCAAGATCGGCGTACTCGGCCTCAACGGTTCGGGTAAATCCACGCTGCTGAAAATCATGGCCGGCGTCGACACCGAGTTCGAGGGCGAAGCCCGTCCGATGCCGGACCTGAACATCGGTTATCTGCCGCAAGAGCCACAACTTGATCCGACCAAGACCGTGCGTGAAGTGGTCGAGGAAGCGGTCAGCGTGATCAAGGATGCGCAAGCGCGTCTGGACGAGGTCTACGCCGCTTACGCTGATCCGGATGCCGATTTCGACAAACTGGCTGCCGAACAGGCCAAGCTCGAAGCGATCCTGCAGGCCAGCGATGGTCATAACCTGGAGCGTCAACTGGAAGTCGCCGCCGACGCCCTGCGTCTGCCGGCCTGGGACGCCAAGGTCGAACACCTGTCCGGTGGTGAAAAACGTCGTGTGGCCCTGTGCCGTCTGCTGCTGTCCGCTCCGGACATGCTGCTGCTCGACGAACCGACCAACCACTTGGACGCTGATTCGGTGGCGTGGCTGGAGCACTTCCTGCACGACTTCCCGGGCACCGTGGTCGCGATCACGCACGACCGTTACTTCCTCGACAACGTCGCCGGCTGGATTCTGGAACTCGACCGCGGCGCGGGCATTCCGTACGAAGGCAACTATTCGGGTTGGCTCGAAGCCAAGTCCGATCGTCTGGCGGCCGAATCCAAGCAGCAGTCGGCTCACGAAAAAGCCATGAAGGAAGAACTGGAGTGGGTGCGCAAAGGCGCGAAAGCCCGCCAGTCGAAATCCAAGGCTCGTCTGCAACGCTTCGAAGAAATGCAATCGCAGGAATTCCAGAAGCGTTCGGAAACCAACGAGATCTACATCCCGGCCGGTCCGCGTCTGGGCGACAAGGTCATCGAGTTCAAGAACGTCACCAAGGGTTACGGCGATCGCGTGCTGATCGACAACCTGTCGTTCTCCATGCCGAAGGGCGCCATTGTCGGCGTGATCGGTGGTAACGGTGCCGGTAAGTCGACCCTGTTCCGCATGCTGATGGGCAAGGAAACTCCGGATTCCGGCACCATCGAAGTCGGCGAAACCGTGCAACTGGCCTGCGTTGACCAGAGCCGCGAAGACCTCGACGGCAGCAAGACCGTGTTCCAGCAGATCTCCGACGGTTCCGATCAGATCCGCATCGGCAACTACGAGATTCCATCGCGCACTTATGTCGGTCGCTTCAACTTCAAGGGCGGCGACCAGCAGAAGTTCGTCAAGGACCTGTCCGGTGGTGAGCGCGGTCGTCTGCACCTGGCGCTGACCCTGAAGGAGGGCGGCAACGTCCTGCTGCTCGACGAACCGTCCAACGACCTCGACGTTGAAACCCTGCGTTCCCTGGAAGAAGCCCTGCTGGACTTCCCGGGCGCCGCCATTGTGATCTCTCACGATCGCTGGTTCCTGGACCGCGTCGCGACTCACATCCTGGCGTACGAAGACGACTCGCAAGCGGTGTTCTTCGAAGGCAACTACACCGAGTACGAAGCCGACCGCAAAAAGCGTCTTGGAGAAGCGGCGGCCCAGCCACACCGGGTACGCCACAAGAAACTGGCCTGATTCGGGTTGGTTGCATGAAAAAGCGGAGCCTTCGGGCTCCGTTTTTTTTGAGTTTTTTTCAGTGATTCCGAGTCGTGGCCATCGCGAGCAGGCTCACTCCTACAATTGGAATGCGGTCTCCTGTAGGAGTGAGCCTGCTCGCGATATCGATGTAACTGTTGGTGCATTACTTCAATTTGACCTCCCCATTCAGGTGCAGAATCAGCTCAAAAAACCGCCTTATTTATATCCTGTGCACCATTTAATTTCATAACTGCGACATTTTGCGCTGTTCCTGTGCGCAAATCGTTTGTTACAGTCCGGCTCAATCGCTTCCAACGACAATAAATTTGCCGAGACTTTTCCCATGATCGAATCCGTCGAATCCTTCCTCGCCCGCCTGAAAAAACGCGACCCGGATCAACCCGAATTCCACCAGGCCGTCGAAGAAGTCCTGCGCAGTCTGTGGCCGTTTCTCGAAGCCAATCCGCGTTACCTGACCTCGGGCATTCTGGAGCGCATCTGCGAGCCGGAGCGCGCAGTGGTGTTCCGCGTGTCGTGGGTCGACGATCAGGGCAAGGTCCAGGTCAATCGCGGTTTCCGCATTCAGATGAACAGCGCAATCGGCCCGTACAAGGGCGGCTTGCGCTTCCATCCTTCGGTGAACCTGGGCGTGCTGAAGTTTCTCGCCTTCGAACAGACCTTCAAGAACTCCCTGACCTCATTGCCCATGGGTGGCGGCAAGGGCGGTTCGGACTTCGATCCTAAGGGCAAGAGCGACGCCGAAGTCATGCGTTTCTGCCAGGCGTTCATGAGCGAGCTGTACCGCCACATCGGCGCGGACGTTGACGTACCGGCTGGCGACATCGGTGTCGGTGCGCGGGAGATCGGTTTCCTGTTTGGCCAGTACAAACGCCTGAGCAACCAGTTCACCAGCGTGTTGACCGGTAAAGGCATGACCTATGGCGGCAGCCTGATTCGCCCGGAAGCCACCGGTTTCGGTTGCGTGTACTTCGCCGAGGAGATGCTCAAGCGCCGCGGGCAGACCGTCGAAGGCAAGCGCGTGGCGATCTCTGGTTCCGGCAACGTCGCGCAGTACGCGGCGCGCAAGGTCATGGACCTGGGCGGCAAGGTGATTTCGCTGTCCGACTCCGAAGGCACGTTGTACTGCGAATCGGGCCTGAGCGAAGAACAGTGGCAGGCGCTGCTGGAACTGAAAAACGTCAAACGCGGACGCATCAGCGAATTGGCCACGGCGTTCGGTCTGGAATTCCGTGCCGGTCAGTTGCCCTGGTCGCTGCCGTGTGACATCGCGCTGCCCTGCGCCACGCAGAACGAGCTCGACGCCGAATCTGCTCGTACGCTGCTGCGCAATGGCTGCGTGTGCGTCGCCGAAGGCGCGAACATGCCGACCACGCTGGCGGCCGTGGATATCTTCATCGAGGCCGGCATTCTGTTCGCCCCGGGCAAGGCGTCGAACGCCGGCGGGGTAGCGGTCAGTGGGCTGGAGATGTCGCAGAACGCCATGCGCCTGCTGTGGACGGCGGGTGAGGTGGACAGCAAGCTGCACGCGATCATGCAGTCGATCCACCATGCCTGCGTGCATTACGGCGAAGAGAACGGGCGGATCAACTACGTCAAAGGCGCGAACATCGCCGGCTTCGTCAAAGTCGCGGATGCGATGCTCGCGCAGGGTGTGGTTTAAGCCGGTTCGATGCGAATCACTTCAATCACCTGATCGCCAGCGGGGCGCTGCCACAGCACTTCGTCATTGAGCCGGGCACCAAGCAATGCCCGGCCCAACGGCGAGGCCCAGTTGATCAAACCCTGACTGGCGTCGGCCTGATCTTCGCCGACCAATTGCACCCGACTTTCGGTGTCGTGTTCGTCGGCGTAGGTCACCCAACTGCCGATCTGCACTTTATCGGTCGAGATCGCCGGGGCCGCGACCTGTGCGCTGGCGAGGCGTTGGTTGAAGTAGCGCAAATCTCTTTCGAGATCGGCTTGGCGCTGCTTGTCGGCCCGTTCGCCCTTGGCCGATTGCTCGGCGTGCAGGGCTTGCAGTTCGGCGACCTTGGCCTGCAACTGCGCCAATCCTTGGGGTGTGACGTAATTGGGCTGCGCACTGACCTGCCGTTCGACGGGCTGATCGGCTTGCGCAGCGGCGTTATCTTCGTTCACGAAAGCGCGGCTCATGCTGTCCTCCTCTGCAAAGAGTTTGGGCCATGGTCGCCGGCATTTGGTTTCACTGGATGTCTGGAAACGACCTATTGCGAGCGATAAGCCCGCCCGGCGTCCTGATCTTTCTGCTGCTGCCAGGCGCGCTCGCGTTCGTCCCAGTGCTCGTTGCGATACTCTTCGCGATCCTTGTTCTCCAGCATCGCCTGGCACTGGCGAAAGCCGTCGGTCCAGCCTTCGGCGTATTGCTTGTCCTTGAGATAGCGCGGCACGTTCTTGCGAAACTCGCCACTGATCGAGCCGGCGGCTTGCCGGCCACTGACGCAGCCATCGTCAAAACCGTCGGCGAAGGCCGGTGGATAACCTTTGGCGATCAAGTCTTCGTGGGTGGTCTGGCAACCCCCGAGCAACAGCAAAACACCCAGCAATCCCGCACACCGCCACATCGCACTCTCCCGCGCCGATTCTCGGCTGATAGGGAAAGTCTAGAAGCGGATTCGTCGGGCGTTGGTGAAAGACATGTAAGTAATTCGTTGAATACCGGAGAACCCTGTGGGAGCGGGCTTGCTCGCGAAAGCGCTGGGTCAGTCGAGATTTGAATCGCCTGACACGACGCCTTCGCGAGCAAGCCCGCTCCCACAGGGGTTATGGATTGGGCTTCAGATCAGTAGTGGTACCACTTCACCTCAAGCATCACTTCGGTTTCCGGTGTCGCCACATGACTGAACTCACGCTGCGCACTCAGGCGCAAACCGAGGTTGCGCGACAATTCCCACTGCTGGTTCAGGCTCAGGCTGCGGCGCACTTCACCATTGAAGAAGTAATCGCCCTTGGCTTCCAGGCTGAGATTGCCCAACGGGTTTTTCCACAACACGCCGGTATTGAAACCGCCGGCCGGGGAGACGAACTCGGCGAAGTCATTGTTGTGTTCAACGCGCACGGTGCCGAGGGCAAAACCCAATACGTCATCACCTAACGCCCAGGTACCGCCACCACCACCGTTGACGTGGCTGACCAGCGTCTCGTCATCATGCTTGCCCGGCACCCGCTCAAGGCCACCGGTGACTTGCCACGACAGAGGCTGCAGCAGTTCATTGCGCGGGGTCAGCGAGCGGATGGTCGCCAGGTCCAGTTGCTGGAACTGCCACTGGTTGCCTTCGTATTGACGCAGCTTCATCTGCAGGATTTCGATCTGCGCGCCGAGGGGGAAGCTTTCGGCGTTGTCATTGAGATCGTGATAAGCCATGCGCAAACCGTACTCGCCGAAGGCACGATCGCCCCGGGTGCCGATGCCGGCCTGCCAGGTGCGTGATTCGTGGCCGTCTTCGGGCAGGCCCGGTTGTGGAATCTGCAATTCCGGCGCCGGGTTCTTGTTGATCGCCCGCAGCAGTTCGAAGCTGCGCTGTGCACGTTGCGCATCACGTTCCTGCCCGTTGGCGCGGTAACGCTCCAGACGATAGGCGGCATCGATGATCAGCGCCTGACGATCCCGGGGCAGGGCCTTGAAGGTCGGCTCCTGCAACACCTGTTGATCGGCGCTGACCTTCAGCACCCATTTCTGTTCTTCCTTATTCAACGGCTCGGCGCGGCTGAGCAGTTCACGCTCGCGGGACGGGCGATATTCGATGCTTTCCACCAGCCCGGCTTCTTTCACCGCTTTGACCGTATCGGTAGGGATGGCGGTCAGCGGGAATTGCTCGGTCAGGCGCAGGCTCGGACGTGCCACTTGCAGCAGTTCGAGCAGGCGATAGGAGCAGTTTTCGTCGAAGAAAAAATAATCGAACTGGATCTGCTTCAGCTCCCACACATGCTCGACCATGCGCGCGGTTTCTGCTTGCGTCAGGTTCAGCCGGTATTCCCACAGATCGCGGTTTTCCAGGCTGCGGTACTCGGAGAGTTTTTCCTGGTACGGCACCAGTGCGAACAGCCCGGGATAGCCACCCATCAAGCCCTTCCAAGCGTAGAGAATGCTGTTGTCCGAGCCTTCGATGTAGGCGCCGAAATTGATCGCGTAACTCAGCAGCGAAGTCTTGTCGCTTTGCACGTCAGCCTGGTCGATGCGCAGCAGGGTGTGGCCGAACATCGACGACGGGCTGTTGAGGTAGGCCGCCGGGAAGATCATCACCGCGCTGTGCGGCGAGACGTCCTTGAACCACTTCTTGAATTCGGCGCAATCGGGGGCGGGCAGATCGGTCAGGTTGAGCTGGGCTTTCAGCCAGCGCTTACGCGCCGGGTAGACGCATTGCGCATGCTGCTCGCCGAGACTGGCCGGGGCGTACAGCGCCTGCACGGTGGCGGCCAGCTCATGGTCGGGGTGTTCGTTGCCATCGGGCGCCAGAAAGAATTTCCTGTCGCTGACATAGCTGCGCCAGCCGCCAAGCTTGGCGGTTTCGTAATGACCGAGGGAAATCCAGAAGCGGTCGTTGGCCAGTTGCTGCAAACGTTGAGGGTCGATGTGAGGCGCGGCGGACAGCGGGGCGCAGACACAGAGCGCCAGCCAGGCAAGGCGTTTGAGCATAAGTGGCAACTTAAGTCGAAAGAAAATAAAACCCGGATCGGGCTGCGATCACTCCCCTGTGGCGAGGGGATTTATCCCCGATGGGCTGCGAAGCGGCCCTCATACCTGCAAAACTCGGTGTATCAGATACACCGAATTGAATGGTTTCACGACTGCTTCGCAGCCGATCGGGGATAAATCCCCTCACCACAGGTTCAGCGTCACATTCGAGTGATTGCACTCAAAACAAAACCCGCTTCCCGAAAGAAGCGGGTGGGGTCGAGCTTAAGCCTGAGTTGCGTACTTGGCCAGACGTGGGTCCGACTTCAGCACGGCCAGGGTGTTGGTATGCACGTCTTCTGCGGTCACGTCAGCCTTGCTGAAGATCTGCTGGAAGTGCTCGTGAGTGACAGCCGCGAAGTGCGCACGGTCTTCCGGCGCCACGCCCAGTACCACGGCGTAGGTCGTCAGCGCTTCGCCGTTGCCCTTGGCCATGTCTTCGGACAGCTCGTTCATCATGCCATTCATGGCGAACCAGGATTTACCGCCGTAGGTCAGCGACGCGTTGGTCGAGCAACCGTTGGTGCCGGAAGTCATACCGAACGTAGCGTTACCGGAGGTGCCGTTAGTGGTGGATGCCAGGAAGTGTGCCGGGGTGCCACGCTGACCTTCGAACAGCATGTTGCCCCAACCGCAATCCGGGCCACCCGGGGCTTGCGCCATGGCGTTGATGGAAACAGCGGTGAAGAGAGTACCGAGAAGAATCCGTTTCATAGCTTTGTTCTCTTTGTGTGCATACCAATGGACAGGGTTCTGACACCTGAAGGTGCCAGTGGGCCAGTATTAGTTCCAGCCGCGCAGTTTGGAGTTTAGGCACGTTCCGGGGGTTCCGTGATTTTTTACAAAAGATTTGGCGATAACCCCGGATTCACGGGGGACGGGGCGGGGTGGCCCGGTTGACTATGCTTTGTCGTGTGGCGCGCCTTGCCAGTGGGGCACGGGCAGCGCCAGAATGCCGCTATCCGCCCCGCCTGATTGTTAAGGAAGCCCGATGCCTGATCCTGTTGCTGCCAGCCTGCGTATAGCGCCCGAAGCGCTGACTCGTCCGTTTTCCGCTGAACAGTTCAGCTTCACTACCACCAATGATCTGGAGCCCTTTCGCGGTGTGCTCGGCCAGGAACGTGCGGTCGAAGCCTTGCAGTTCGGTGTGGCGATGCCACGCCCCGGTTACAACGTCTTTGTCATGGGCGAGCCCGGCACTGGCCGCTTCTCGTTCGTCAAACGCTACCTGAAGGCCGAAGGCAAGCGCCTGCAGACCCCGGCGGACTGGGTCTACGTCAATAATTTCGATGAGCCGCGCGAGCCCCGCGCGCTGGAATTGCCTTCTGGCACGGCGGCTTCGTTCATCGGTGACATCAACGGCCTGATCGATAACCTGCTGGCAACCTTTCCGGCCGTGTTCGAACACCCGTCCTACCAGCAGAAGAAAAGCGCCATCGACCGCGCCTTCAACCAGCGCTACGACAAGGCCCTCGATATCATCGAACGGCTGGCGCTGGAGAAGGACGTCGCCCTGTACCGCGACAGCAGCAATATCGCCTTCACGCCGATGCTTGAAGGCAAGGCGCTGGATGAAGCGGAATTCGCCCAATTGCCGGAAGCCGAGCGCGAACGGTTTCACGAAGACATCTCCGGCCTCGAAGAGCGTCTGAACGAAGAACTCGCCAGCCTGCCGCAGTGGAAGCGTGAGTCGAACAATCAACTGCGTCAGCTCAACGAGGAAACCATCACCCTGGCCTTGCAGCCGTTGCTCTCGCCGTTGTCCGAGAAGTACGCGGAGAACGCTGCGGTCTGCGGTTACCTGCAAGCGATGCAGGTGTACTTGCTGAAAACCGTGGTCGAGCAACTGGTCGACGACAGCAAGACCGACGCCGTGGCGCGCAAGCTGCTGGAAGAGCAATACGCGCCGAGCCTGGTGGTCGGTCATCCGGCCAGCGGCGGGGCGCCGGTAGTGTTCGAGCCGCACCCGACTTACGAAAACCTGTTCGGGCGCATCGAGTACACCACCGATCAGGGCGCGCTTTACACCACTTACCGGCAGTTGCGTCCAGGTGCTTTGCATCGGGCCAATGGCGGTTTTTTGATTCTTGAAGCGGAAAAAATGCTCAGCGAGCCGTTCGTGTGGGACGCGCTGAAACGCGCCCTGCAATCGCGCAAGCTGAAAATGGAATCGCCGCTGGGCGAGATGGGCCGTTTCGCCACGGTGACCCTCAACCCGCAACACATTCCGTTGCAGGTCAAAGTCATCATCATCGGCGCGCGGCAGTTGTATTACACGCTGCAGGACCTGGATCCGGACTTCCAGGAGATGTTCCGCGTGCTGGTCGACTTCGACGAAGACATCCCGATGGTCGACGAAAGCCTGGAGCAGTTCGCCCAGTTGCTGAAAACCCGTACTTCGGAGGAAGGCATGGCGCCGCTGACCGCCGATGCGGTGGCGCGTCTGGCGACCTACAGCGCGCGGCTGGCCGAGCATCAGGGGCGTTTGTCGGCGCGGATCGGCGATCTGTTCCAACTGGTCAGTGAAGCGGATTTCATTCGTCATCTGGCCGGTGATGAAATGACCGATGCCGGGCACATCGAGCGGGCGCTGAAAGCCAAGGCCACTCGCACCGGTCGGGTCTCGGCGCGGATTCTCGACGACATGCTCGCCGGGATCATCCTGATCGACACCGACGGCGCCGCGGTCGGCAAGTGCAACGGGCTGACCGTGCTTGAAGTCGGTGACTCGGCGTTCGGTGTGCCGGCGCGGATTTCCGCCACGGTGTACCCGGGCGGCAGCGGTATCGTCGACATCGAGCGCGAGGTCAACCTTGGGCAACCGATCCACTCCAAGGGCGTGATGATCCTTACCGGGTATCTGGGCAGCCGTTACGCCCAGGAATTCCCGCTGGCGATTTCCGCGAGCATCGCGCTGGAGCAATCCTACGGTTACGTTGATGGCGACAGCGCATCGCTGGGCGAGGCTTGCACGCTGATTTCGGCGCTGTCGAAAACCCCGCTCAAGCAGTGCTTTGCGATCACCGGTTCGATCAACCAGTTCGGCGAAGTGCAGGCAGTCGGCGGGGTCAACGAGAAGATCGAAGGTTTCTTCCGCCTCTGCGAAGCGCGCGGGCTGACCGGCGAGCAGGGCGCGATCATTCCGCAGGCCAACGTCGCCACGCTGATGCTCGACGAGAAGGTGCTGGCGGCGGTGCGCGCCGGGCAGTTCCACGTGTACGCGGTGCGTCAGGCTGACGAAGCGCTGAGCCTGTTGGTCGGCGAGCCGGCCGGTGAGCCGGATGCTGACGGTCAGTTCCCCGAGGGCAGCGTCAACGCGCGCGTGGTCGAGCGTCTGCGGGTGATTGCCGAGATGATCAGTGAAGACGACCTCAAAGAGGCGGAAAAGGAACTGGCGCAGGAGGCACTAGCCGAAGCCAAACCAGCCTGACCGCAAACGCGGTAAAAACTGTGGGAGGGGGCTTGCTCCCGAAGGCGGTGTACCAATCGACACATTAGTTGATTGAGACACCGCCTTCGGGAGCAAGCCCCCTCCCACAGTTGTTTTTCCAGATTGATTTTTGCGCTGATCTTCGGGAAAAGTGCCACTACTCTGGCGTCAGAATTCACACAATGACCATTCGGCGCCTTCTGGTTCTATCCAGCTTGCGCGGCGGACTTTTCTTCTATTCTCTGCTCAAGGACATCGACAGTATCACTGGATCGAAACAGCTTTCGCGTGAAGGCTGAATACAGGCTTTACCGAGGGTCGCCGCCATGTCGCGCAACCTCTGCCTCACCCGTCAGTGCCTGGGTCTTGTGACCCGCATCGAATGCGCCATCAAACCGTTGGCCGGCGATAACGGCATGTGGACCTTGCTCTTCGCTGCCGGCATGGCTGGCGAACAACCCTCCGCCATCAAGGCCCAGGGCCCGTTTCACGGGCCGGTCGCCGCCGAGTCGATTCTCGACACTATTGTGGAAAGCCTGACGATGCACGGCTACGAGCTGGCCGACGATCCGCAGATCTGGAGCCTGCACCTGCAGGCACAGTTGCGCCAGATCAATGGCGGGCGTGGGCGTACGGTCGGCGTGTTCGACCACTAGGCGCAATCATGGCGCGGTGTCGGACTGCTGCGCCTTGTCGAGTTTGACCTCAAAGCCGTATTGCACGGTATTGAGCTCGGTCCGCTGATAGGTCTCCACGTGCGTTGGACGACCATAGAAGTAATGCACGCCGAACAGCGCCGGGCCATCCGCACTCGCGTCATGACTGACCGAGAGAATCTGTTTCAGGTAGTTGCCGCTGTCGTCCTTGACGAAGAATCGCCAGGCGTTGGCCGGAAACAGTTTCAGGTCCACCACCAACGTGTTGTTCTTGATCTCCAGGCCTTTGGGCAGGGATTTGGCGTCGTAGGCTTTTTTCTCCACGCTGGCGAGAAACAGCGGCATCGACCCCACGGCAATCGCCGGGGTTTCCGGAAACAGGTTCAAATCGTAAGTGATGGTCGCCTGCAGCGGATCGACCTGATACGCCTCGGGCGGCAGTTCGATCGGCTCATCGAGTTTGCCGCTGCGTTTCTCGGTGAAGAACGTCACGGGACTCTCGCCGGGGCTGAAATCATCACCGAGCAATTCATCGTTGAAGGTTCGCCGGTGAGAGAACTCGATGCGTGCAGCGCTCGGATCCTCCACGGACTGATGGATGCGGATACCGGCCTTCAACGCTTCCTCGGTGAGGCTCGCGCCCTTGAGCCAGTTCGGCGCCAGATCGTCATAGACGACCACCGCCGGGTCCAGCGGTTGGATGGCTTTTTCGGTGGTGTGCTGGCTGAAAGTGCGCACTGGCAGATCCAGTGTTTTGCGGGTCACGGTTGCCGATGAGAAATCCAGCACGCTGACTTCGAGGGTGTCGATGGGGCCGTTGAAGTAGACCTTGTTGTAGCGGCGCGGATGCTGCTGCTCGAAGGTCTGCTGTTCGTCCTCGAGCTGTTTTTCCAACGCCTCGCTCCAGGTTTTCTGCTGTTGCAGATACGCCAGTTGTTTCTCGTAGAAGGCGACTTGTGCCGGGCTCTCATTGATTGAGCCGGCGCGCACCAGGTATTGCCCGCTGGTGTCACGGGCCTGGACGATGACTGGATTGAGCTGCGCACCCTCGACCTCAGGGGCCAGTGGCAGGCTGTTGCTGAATTCGACTTCGGCGTAGTTCTTTTCAAGCTTCAGCAGGGTGACGCTGAGGTTGTCATCGGTGGGGGTCTGGCCGACGTCCTTCTGGCTCAGGTTGAAGCTGAACAGGCGGCGCGGCGCGATGACTTCGACTTTGCCTTGCAGGCTCACCGGTTGTGGCTGGCTCTTCTTGTCCACGTCCAGCCCTTCGATGAACGGGTAGGTCACGGTCAGGTCATCGGGGTTGTTGACGTTGGAGCTGGACGGGCTCAACTGAATGCCGGGATCGGTTTCCGACCACTCCGGCTGATAGGCGATCACGCGCTTGTTGCTCAGGGTCACCGACTGCCATTCCACGCCGTGCGGGAATAGAAAGCCGCCGGGAATGTTCAGGTTGAACGGGAATACCGGTTGCAGGTCGGTAAGGTAATCGGAGCTGGCGTCCTTGTGCAGCACGAACAGTCCGTTGATAAAGGTATCGACCAGCGCCTGCGGCGAAGGGTAGTGCTTGAGGATGCCGAGGGTGTCTTCGCCGTAGACGGTTTTCAGCGGGGTGCTGTCGAGCTTGAGCTGCGCGCGTTCGAGCAGCAGCAGCGAACCGCCGAGTTCGGTCACGGCGTCCTTGAGTTTCGGGTCGGTAATGGCGTCCAGTGAGTGTTCGAAGGTTGCCGTCTTCGCGTCGAGGCTGACCGAGGGTTTTTTCTCTTCGCCGGGAGAGCAGCCACCCAGCAGCAGAACGAGGCAAATTCCGGCAGTCGTCAACGGTAATCGCACATGCATTTCCAGTCGTCCTGTCCACTTTCGCTAGGCGGTCAATGGTTTGGACAGTAGCAGAAAAAAAATCACACACACACATGCAGGTTGCGGTGATGGGAGGTGCGAGCCGGGCGGTTTCTGGCGGTCACGGGCGGCTGGTATACTCGCCGCCGATTTCAATCCTTATTGTGTGAGAGTCAATGGAACGCTTTATCGAAAATGCAATGTACGCCACGCGCTGGCTGCTGGCGCCGATCTATATCGGGCTGTCCCTCGGGCTGCTGGCGCTGGCATTGAAATTCTTCCAGGAAGTGTTTCATGTCATTCCCAACGTGTTTTCCATGGCCGAATCGGATCTGATTCTGGTGCTGCTGTCGCTGATCGACATGGCGCTGGTGGGCGGCCTGTTGGTGATGGTGATGATTTCCGGCTACGAAAACTTCGTGTCCGAGCTGAACATCGACGAAGGCAAAGAGAAACTCAGCTGGCTGGGCACCATGGACTCCTCGTCGCTGAAGATGAAAGTGGCGGCGTCGATCGTGGCGATTTCCTCGATCCACCTGCTGCGGATCTTCATGGATGCCAAGAACGTCGATCCCGAGCACCTGATGTGGTACGTGATCATCCACATGACCTTCGTGATTTCGGCGTTCGCGATGGGTTACCTGGACAAGCTCACCAAGCACTGATCATTGTTTGATCGCTGCAAAAAAACCGCCCGTCTGTTGCGAAACAGACGGGCGGTGTCGTTTGTGGCTTGTGCTTTGGCGCGCGCGGGCATATCCCTGTAAGGGTCCTGGCTCGCCACCGCACGAGGTGCGTTCATGAACCTGCAAGAGTTGAATGCGTTTGCCATCGCCAGAAAGGTCGATGAGCTGAACCTGATCTCCATGGAGGGCGGGATTTATCTGCTCGAAGCGCGGATGCACGGGGCGGCGTATCCGCTGAGTGATCTCAAGGGCGAGATGCTGCAGCTGCGCTCGGTGGAGCATGCGCGGGATTTGCTGCATAACTTTCCGGTGCTGCCGTTCAACCTTGTACACACCTCGGTGCACGACGAAATGTGCGGCCTGGGCGTCAGTGACGAGGAAAGCCTGAAAGTGCCGCTGGCCTGGCGCTCGGCCCTGTAGGCGTTGCGCCCCATCGCCGGGCATCTGTGCTAGTCTGCTCGCCCTTTTGGTTCCGGGCGCGCCGGGACGCGCTGTGCACGCACGGCAAGTCTGATGGCCGTCCGCACAGCGGAGCAGTGTCATGTCCGAAGTAAATCTGTCCACCGACGAAACCCGCGTCAGCTACGGTATTGGCCGTCAGCTGGGTGACCAGCTGCGCGACAACCCGCCACCGGGTGTCAGCCTGGACGCCATCCTGGCCGGTCTGACCGACGCATTCGCCGGCAAGCCAAGCCGTGTCGATCAGGAAGCCATGTCCGCCAGCTTCAAAGTGATCCGCGAGATCATGCAAGCCGAAGCCGCTGCCAAGGCTGAAGCGGCTGCCGGTGAAGGCCGTGCTTTCCTGGCTGAAAACGCCAAGAAAGAAGGCATCACTACTCTGGCTTCCGGTCTGCAATTCGAAGTGCTGACCCAGGGCGAAGGCGCCAAGCCATCCCGTGAAGACACCGTGCGTACTCACTACCACGGCATGCTGATCGACGGCACTGTGTTCGACAGCTCCTACGATCGTGGCCAGCCAGCAGAATTCCCGGTGGGCGGCGTGATCGCCGGCTGGACCGAAGCCCTGCAACTGATGAACGCCGGCAGCAAATGGCGCCTGTACGTGCCGAGCGAACTGGCTTACGGCGCTCAAGGCGTTGGCAGCATCCCGCCGCACAGCGTTCTGGTATTCGACGTCGAGCTGCTGGACGTTCTGTAATGCCTGGCCTGTCCCGGTGACAGGTCAATAATGTGGGAGCGGGCTTGCTCGCGAAGGCGTCCTTTCAGGCAATCATCCGTTGCCTGACACAGCGCTTTCGCCAGCAGGCTGGCTCCCACAGTTTTTCCGCGCTACTCATATTTCGATCTTGTGATGCAGCTCATTGGTCGGGCGCAACGCCCGGGCATAGCAGAACAGGAACAGATTGCGCACCAGCTCCTTGAGCACCAGCGGTTCGCTGGAATTCAGGCTGCTGACGTCCAGATCACCCTGATCCTGCAGCTCATGCAGGGCTTCTTCTTCCAGTACCGCACAGACTTCGCCGGTTTCCCGATGCAGGATCCTGAGGTACGGGTGTGGGCGATCCAGCCAGGCGTCGATCAAATAAGTCATGGGTCTCATCTCCTTGAAAGGTTTCAATGAGAATAATTCTTATTCGTCAAATAGCAAGTGCCTATTGACGGAATGCGATTTTTTCCGGGTAAAGATTGCGTAAGGTCAAAACGGCTGGCGTCTGGCTATTACGCGAGAATGCGGGGGCTGGCGGGGAGGGTGACGCACCATCCCGCGGCGGGCACGGGATGGCTGACAGCAGGATCAGACCTTTCTGACGAACTCGGACTTGAGCTTCATCGGGCCGATGCCATCGATCTTGCAGTCGATGTCGTGGTCGCCATCGCACAGGCGGATGTTCTTGACCTTGGTGCCGACCTTGACCACCAGCGAAGTGCCCTTGACCTTCAGGTCCTTGATCACGGTGATGGTGTCGCCGTCCTGCAACACGTTGCCGACCGAATCTTTCTTCACGGCATCATCGGATGCCACTTCGGCTTCGCCGTTGGCCGACCACTCGTGGGCGCACTCCGGGCAGATCAGTTGGGCACCGTCTTCGTAGGTGTATTCGGAATTGCATTTCGGGCAGGGTGGCAACGTGCTCACTAAGGCTCCTTGATAGGGGATCGCTAAAAGTCGCACATTGTATAGGGTTTTACGCGCAGGAGGGCATAGAGCAGAAACAACTGTGGGAGCGGGCTTGCTCGCGAATGCGGTGTGTCATTGAACATTAATGTTGAATGACAGGTTGCTTTCACGAGCAAGCCCGCTCCCACAGAAGGCAGATCAGTGCGTGCGGGCGACCGCAAATTCGCTCAGTTCCACCAGTGCATCGCGGTATTCGCTGGCCGGCAGCGCGTCGAGGCACTTGATCGCACGGGCCACGTAGTCGCGGGCCAGTTGCGCGGTGTACTCCAGCGAACCCGAGGCTTCCACGGCGATGCGGATGCTTTCGAGGTCTTCGATCCCGCCTTTCTGGATCGCCTGACGTACCAGAGCAGCTTGCTCCGGCGTACCTTCGCGCATGGTGTAGATCAGCGGCAGGGTCGGCTTGCCTTCGGCCAGATCGTCACCGACGTTCTTGCCCAGAGTCTCGGCATCACCCTTGTAGTCCAGCAGGTCGTCGACCAGCTGGAACGCCACGCCGAGGTGATCACCGAAGGTGCGCAGGGCTTCGCTCTGCTCGGCGGTGGCACCGGCCAGTGCGGCGGCGCTGTGGGTCGAGGCTTCGAAAAGCATCGCGGTCTTGCCGCGGATGACTTCCATGTAGGTTTCTTCGGTGGTGCTGGCGTCGCGTACCTTGGACAGTTGCAACACTTCGCCTTCTGCGATGATGCGCGTGGCCTGGGACAGGATCTTCATCACCGGCATCGAGCCCAGCTCGACCATCATTTCGAACGAGCGCGAGTACAGGAAGTCGCCGACCAGCACGCTCGGGGCGTTGCCCCACATAGCGTTGGCGGTCGAGCGGCCACGGCGCATGCCGGACATGTCGACCACGTCGTCATGCAGCAGGGTCGCGGTGTGCAGGAATTCGATGGTGGCGGCCAGCAGGCGCATGTCGTCGCCTTCGCGACCCAGGGCCTTACCGCACAGCAGCACCAATAAAGGACGCAGGCGTTTGCCGCCGGCCGAGGTGATGTAATCGCCGATTTTCGATACCAGCGGCACTCGGGAAGTCAGCTGCTTCTTGATGATGCCGTCGACGGCGTTAAAATCGTCCGCCACCGCGCGGTAGAAAGCTTGGGGTTGCATCAGCGACAGTTGCTCCAGAAGGGTTGCGCGGCATGCTAGGACCCACACCGGGGCCTGTCAAGGCGCGATGGACGGCCACTTGCGTGACTCTCGCGGCTTGCGTACAATCGCGCACCCTGAACTTCCTGGGCAGCACCTGCCTTACGCAATTGCACTTGGGCCGTTCCAGCCCCATGCAGCCATGCCAGCCAATACCTCTTCTTATAAAGAGCTGGGTGAGCAGGATTATCGGAGAAATACCATGTACGCAGTAATCGTTACCGGCGGTAAGCAATACAAGGTCGCTGAAGGTGAATACCTGAAGATCGAAAAACTGGAAGTCGCTACTGGCGAATCCGTGACTTTTGACCGCGTTCTGCTGGTCGCCAATGGCGACGACGTGAACATCGGCGCACCTGTTGTTGCTGGCGCAACCGTCAAGGCTGAAGTGATCTCCCAAGGTCGTCACGATAAAGTCCGCATCATCAAGTTCCGTCGCCGTAAGCACCACATGAAGCGTATGGGCCACCGCCAGTGGTTCACCGAGATCAAAATCACCGGTATTCAGGCTTAATTACAGCCTAATTCCTCACTAGGAGAATTGAACTCATGGCACACAAAAAAGCTGGTGGTAGTACCCGTAACGGTCGCGACTCAGAAGCCAAACGCCTTGGCGTGAAGATGTATGGCGGCCAGGTCATCAAGGCCGGCAACATCATCGTGCGTCAGCGCGGCACCCAATTCCACGCTGGCTACGGCGTTGGCATGGGTAAGGATCACACCCTCTTCGCGAAAATCGAAGGCGTGATCAAGTTTGAAGTAAAAGGCGCCTTCGGTCGTCGTTACGTGAGCGTTGTCGCGGCTTAATCGCGAGATCGCTGGAAGAGCCCTGTCTTGCGACGGGGCTTTTTCGTTTGTGGGGTGAGTCTCTTGCAAAACTGTTTGTATGGGCTGTCGGCGTGCGATGCAGGTCGTGTTTTGGGGTCGCTGCGCTCATTTTTGCAAGAGTCTTATGTCTTGATTGTTTTTCGGCTCGTCCGTATGGCGAGAGGCGTTGAGTTATGAAGTTTGTAGACGAAGTATCGATCCGCGTAAAAGCTGGCGACGGCGGCAATGGCTGCATGAGTTTCCGTCGGGAAAAATTCATTGAAAACGGCGGCCCGAACGGCGGTGATGGCGGTGACGGTGGTTCCATCTACATGATGGCCGACGAAAACCTCAACACCCTGGTCGACTACCGTTACACCCGGCACTTCGATGCCGAGCGTGGCTCCAACGGCGGCAGCACCGATTGCACCGGCAAGAAAGGTGAAGACCTGATCCTGCGCGTGCCGGTCGGTACCACCGTGATCGACTCGGCCACCCAGGAAGTGATTGGCGACCTGACCAAGGCCGGCCAGAAACTGATGGTGGTGCAGGGCGGTTGGCACGGTCTGGGCAATACCCGTTTCAAATCCAGTACCAACCGTGCGCCGCGCCAGACCACTCCGGGCAAGCCGGGTGAGCAGCGCGACCTGAAACTGGAAATGAAAGTGCTGGCTGACGTCGGTCTGCTGGGCTTGCCGAATGCCGGTAAAAGTACCTTTATCCGTTCGGTGTCGGCGGCCAAGCCGAAAGTCGCCGACTACCCGTTCACCACGCTGGTGCCGAACCTGGGTGTGGTCAGCGTTGACCGCTGGAAAAGCTTCGTCATCGCCGACATTCCGGGTCTGATCGAGGGCGCTTCCGACGGTGCCGGCCTGGGTATTCGCTTCCTCAAGCACCTGGCGCGTACGCGTCTGTTGCTGCACCTCGTCGACATGGCGCCGCTGGATGACACCAGCGCACCGGACGCTGCTGAAGTGATCGTCAACGAACTGGTCAAATTCAGTCCGTCGCTGGCCGAGCGTGATCGCTGGCTGGTGCTGAACAAGTGCGACCAGATCCTTGAAGAAGAGCATGAAGAGCGCGTCAAGGAAATCGTTGATCGCCTGCAGTGGGAAGGTCCTGTCTACGTGATCTCGGCCATCGCCAAAGAAGGCACCGAGCGCCTGACCCGCGACATCATGCGTTATCTGGAAGATCGTGCCGATCGCCTGGCTAACGACCCGGCGTACAAGGGAGAGCTGGCCGATCTCGATCAGCGCATCGAAGACGAAGCCCGTGCACAGTTGCAGGCGCTGGATGACAAGCGTGCCCTGCGTCGCAGCGGCGTGAAGTCGGTCCACGACATCGGCGACGATGACTGGGACGAAGAAGATGTGGATGATGAAGACGGTCCGGAAATCATTTACGTGCGCGACTGATTCGTTGCAGTAAACTTAAGCGCCGCTCAATCGAGCGGCGTTTTAGTATCTGGAAATCGATCGTTGGTCACCAATAGCCACGATTAACGTCACGGGCAGCGCTGGGTCGCGCTGTCCTCAAGCTAAGGTTGAAGATGATGCGGAGCAAAGTGACAGGTGCGCAGCGTTGGGTCGTGAAGATCGGCAGCGCTTTGCTGACAGCTGATGGCAAAGGGCTGGATCGTGCGGCAATGAGTGTCTGGGTCGAGCAGATGGTCGCCCTGCATGAGGCAGGTGTCGAGTTGGTGCTGGTGTCCTCCGGGGCGGTGGCTGCCGGCATGAGCCGTCTGGGCTGGACCGCACGACCCAGTGCGATGCACGAGCTCCAGGCCGCTGCTGCAATCGGCCAGATGGGCTTGGTGCAGGCCTGGGAGTCGAGCTTTGCCGAGCATGGCCGGCACACCGCGCAGATTCTCCTGACTCACGATGACTTGTCCGACCGCAAGCGCTACCTCAACGCCCGCAGCACCCTGCGTGCCCTGGTCGAGCTGAAAGTCATCCCGGTGATCAACGAAAACGACACCGTGGTCACCGATGAAATCCGTTTCGGCGACAACGACACGCTGGCAGCGCTGGTGGCCAACCTGGTCGAGGCCGATCTGTTGGTGATCCTCACCGATCGCGACGGCATGTTCGACGCCGATCCGCGCAACAACCCCGATGCGCAGCTGATTTACGAAGCGCGCGCCGATGATCCGACGCTTGATGCGGTGGCGGGCGGTACTGGTGGCGCGCTGGGGCGTGGCGGCATGCAGACCAAGCTGCGTGCGGCGCGGCTGGCGGCGCGCTCCGGGGCGCACACGATCATCGTTGGTGGGCGTCTGGAGCGAGTGCTCGATCGCCTGAAGGCTGGCGAGCGCATCGGTACGCTGCTGTCTCCTGAGCGCGGCATGCTGGCGGCGCGCAAGCAGTGGCTGGCCGGGCATCTGCAGACGCGCGGCACGCTGGTGCTGGATGAGGGTGCGGTGTCGGCATTGTCCCAGGGCAACAAGAGTCTGTTGCCGGTCGGCGTCAAATTGGTCCAGGGCAGCTTCCGGCGTGGCGAGATGGTGGTCTGCGTGGCGCCGGACGGTCGCGAAATTGCTCGCGGTCTGGCCAACTACAGTGCGCTTGAAGCGCAAAAAATCATTGGTCAGTCGTCGGATGCAATTGTCGGCGTGCTGGGCTACATGGCTGAGCCGGAACTGGTTCACCGTGACAACCTGATTCTGGTCTAAGGAAAAACGCGATGCGCATGGCAAAAGGATTGTTGGGTCTGCTGATGGCGTTGCCATTACTGGCCTCGGCCGAGGAAATCGGTCAGGTGTCGACGGTGTTCAAGTTCGTCGGCCCAAATGACCGGATCGTGGTCGAGGCTTTCGATGATCCGAAAGTCGATGGCGTGACCTGCTACCTGTCCCGCGCCAAGACGGGTGGGGTAAAGGGTGGTCTGGGTCTGGCCGAGGATCGTGCCGAGGCGTCGATTGCCTGTCGTCAGGTCGGTCCGATCAAGTTCAAGGGAGAACTGAAGGATGGTGATGAGGTGTTCAAGGAGCGCACATCGCTGGTGTTCAAGACCATGCAGGTGGTGCGTTTCCTTGACAAGAAGCGCAATACGCTGGTGTACCTTGTCTACAGCGATCGCGTGATCGAAGGTAGCCCGCAGAATGCGGTGACGGCGATTCCGATCGTGCCGTGGGTTCCTGTTCAGCAATAACACCGCAAATCCACAATGTGGGAGCGGGCTTGCTCGCGAATAGGTCGTGTCAGTCGCTAGAAATGCCGGCTGACAGATTGCATTCGCGAGCAAGCCCGCTCCCACTTTTTTATGTGCGGGATTCACCAAATCGCAGGCAATAAAAAACCGACCCTAAGGTCGGTTTTTTAATGACTACGTCGATTAAGCAGCTTCTTTCAGTGCCTTGACGTGGCCATTCAGACGGCTCTTATGACGAGCAGCCTTGTTCTTGTGGATGATGCCTTTATCGGCCATGCGGTCGATAACTGGCACAGCCAGAACGTATGCAGCTTGAGCTTTTTCAGCGTCTTTTGCGTCGATGGCCTTAACTACATTCTTGATGTAGGTACGAACCATGGAACGCAGGCTGGCGTTGTGGCTGCGACGCTTCTCAGCCTGTTTTGCACGTTTTTTGGCGGAAGGTGAGTTGGCCACCGTCGAGCTCCTCGAAAGACTTTTTAGGAAATAGCAAACAAAATAGGCCGCGAATCATGCCGATGAAGAGAAGTCTTGTCAAGGGCGCTTGAAACGTTCCGCTAAGTGGTAGGTGTAAAGAGGCGGGATATTTATTTCCGGCGCTTGACCTGTAAACTCGCGAGCTTTGGCTCTGTGCTGTTGCGGCGCAGAGTATCGCACAAGTAGGCGCATTGTTCGCCTGCTGTTTATCGACAGGCACACATTCCCTCAATGAATCTGCTCAAATCGTTGGCCGCCGTCAGCTCTATCACCATGCTTTCCCGGGTTCTCGGGTTCGTCCGTGACACGCTCATCGCTCGCACGTTCGGTGCCGGAATGGCGACGGATGCCTTTTTTATTGCCTTCAAACTGCCCAACCTGCTGCGGCGAATCTTCGCCGAGGGCGCGTTCTCGCAGGCCTTTGTGCCGATTCTGGCGGAATACAAGAGTCAGCAGGGTGAAGAGGCGACCCGTACCTTTATTGCTTATGTCTCGGGCCTGCTGACCCTGGTGCTGGCATTGGTCACCGTGCTGGGCATGATCGCCGCGCCGTGGGTGATCTGGGCCACGGCGCCGGGTTTTGCCGACACGCCGGAAAAATTCCAGCTCACCTCCGACCTGCTGCGGGTGACGTTCCCTTATATATTGCTGATCTCCCTGTCCTCGCTGGCCGGGGCGATCCTCAATACCTGGAACCGCTTTTCGGTGCCGGCCTTCGTGCCGACCCTGCTCAACGTCAGCATGATTGTGTTCTCGCTGTTCCTCACGCCGTATTTCGATCCGCCGGTGATGGCCCTCGGCTGGGCGGTACTGGTCGGTGGTCTGGCGCAGTTGCTCTATCAACTGCCGCACCTGAAAAAGATCGGCATGCTGGTGCTGCCGCGCTTGAATCTGCGCGATAGCGGCGTCTGGCGGGTGATGAAGCAGATGCTGCCGGCGATCATCGGTGTCTCGGTCAGCCAGATTTCGCTGATCATCAACACCATTTTTGCCTCGTTTCTGGTCGCCGGCTCGGTGTCGTGGATGTATTACGCCGACCGTTTGATGGAATTGCCGTCCGGTGTGCTCGGCGTAGCGTTGGGCACCATTTTGCTGCCTACGCTGGCCAAGACTTATGCGAGCAAGGATCGCCACGAATATTCGCGGATCCTCGACTGGGGGCTGCGCCTGTGCTTCGTGCTGGTGTTGCCGTGTGCACTGGCTCTGGGAATTCTCGCCGAGCCACTGACCGTCTCATTGTTCCAGTACGGTCAATTCAGCGCGTTTGATGCGTCCATGACCCAGCGTGCGCTGATTGCCTATTCTGTCGGTCTGCTCGGAATTATCGTGATCAAAGTGCTGGCGCCGGGCTTTTACGCGCAACAGAACATCCGCACCCCGGTAAAAATCGCAATCTTCACCCTGATCGTCACTCAACTGTTCAACCTGGTGTTGATCGGGCCGCTGGCTCACGCCGGTCTGGCGCTGGCGATCAGTGCCGGTGCCTGCCTCAATGCCGGGCTGCTGTTCTATCAACTGCGCAAGCAAAAGATGTATCAGCCGCAACCGGGCTGGTACATGTTCGGCTTCAAACTGGTAGTGGCGGTAGCGGTCATGTCGGCGGTATTACTACTGGGCATGCATTTCATGCCGGCCTGGGATCAGGGGCACATGCTGGAGCGCTTCCTGCGTCTGGGGGCATTGGTAGTTGCCGGTGTGGTGGCATATTTCGGTATGTTGCTGCTGCTCGGTTTCCGTCTGCGCGACTTCAATCGCAAGGCTTTGAGCTGAGGTTTCAGCCTTTATAAACGGGCGCGGGCCGGCAGTTTTGTCGGCTCGATCACTTTGCGTTACGGTGTTGCCTGTCGTCGACCGTCGGGTGTGGTTATAATCGACCACTTTATGAGCAAGAAGCGCGTTATGCAGCTGGTTCGAGGCCTCCACAACTTGCGCCCCCAGCATCGGGGCTGCGTCGCCACTATTGGCAACTTTGACGGTGTTCACCGTGGTCACCAGGCTATCCTGGCCCGGCTGCGTGAGCGTGCGCTCGAGTTGGGCGTACCCAGCTGCGTGGTGATTTTCGAGCCGCAGCCACGGGAATTCTTTGCCCCGGAGACCGCTCCGGCGCGTCTGGCCCGCTTGCGTGACAAGCTGCAGCTGCTGGCCGCCGAAGGCGTCGACCGGGTGTTGTGCCTGGCTTTCAATCAGCGCCTGAGCAAGCTCAGCGCCAGTGAGTTCGTCGATACCATCCTGGTGGACGGCCTCGGCGTGCAGCATCTGGAAGTCGGCGACGATTTCCGCTTCGGCTGCGATCGCCTTGGCGATTTCGATTTTCTGCTGCAGGCCGGCCAGGTTCACGGTTTTACCGTGGAAGCCGCGCAAACCGTCGAGCTGGACGGCATTCGCGTCAGCAGCACTCAGGTGCGCAACGCGTTGGCCGCCGCCGATTTTGCCTTGGCCGAACGCTTGCTCGGCCGCCCGTACCGGATCGCCGGTCGCGTGCTGCACGGTCAGAAACTGGCCCGGCAACTGGGTACGCCCACTGCCAACATTCAACTCAAGCGCCGTCGCGTACCGTTCACCGGGGTTTATCTGGTGGATGTGGACATCGACGGCAAGACCTGGCCCGGCGTCGCCAATATTGGCGTGCGGCCTACGGTCCAAGGTGATGGCAAAGCCCACCTTGAAGTTCATCTACTGGATTTTGCCGGCGATCTGTATGACCGGCGTCTGACGGTGGTTTTCCACCAAAAGCTGCGTGAAGAGCAGCGCTTCGCCTCTCTGGAGGCACTGAAAACGGCGATCAACGCGGATGTCGCCACCGCCCGTGCACTAGCCGCACCTAGCGCCCATCGCTAATGAAGAGCCTTAAATGACCGACTATAAAGCCACGCTTAACCTTCCGGACACCGCCTTCCCAATGAAGGCCGGCCTGCCACAGCGCGAACCGCAGATCCTGCAGCGCTGGGACAGTATTGGCCTGTACGGAAAGTTGCGCGAGATTGGCAAGGATCGTCCGAAGTTCGTCCTGCACGACGGCCCTCCGTACGCCAACGGCACGATCCACATCGGTCACGCACTGAACAAAATTCTCAAGGACATGATCATCCGCTCGAAGACCCTGTCGGGTTTCGACGCGCCGTATGTTCCGGGCTGGGACTGCCACGGCCTGCCGATCGAGCACAAGGTTGAAGTGACCCACGGCAAGAACCTGGGCGCGGACAAGACCCGCGAGCTGTGCCGTGCCTATGCCACCGAGCAGATCGAAGGGCAGAAGACCGAGTTCATCCGCCTCGGCGTGCTGGGCGACTTCGCCAACCCGTACAAGACCATGAACTTCAAGAACGAGGCCGGTGAAATCCGCGCTCTCGCCGAAATCGTCAAGGGCGGTTTCGTGTTCAAGGGCCTCAAGCCGGTGAACTGGTGCTTCGATTGCGGCTCGGCCCTGGCCGAAGCCGAAGTCGAGTACGAGAACAAGAAGTCCTCGACCATCGACGTGGCCTTCCCGATCGCTGACGAAGCCAAACTGGCTGCCGCGTTCGGTCTGCCGTCGCTGAGCAAGCCTGCCTCGATCGTGATCTGGACCACCACCCCGTGGACCATCCCGGCCAACCAGGCACTGAACGTGCACCCGGAATTCAACTACGCCTTGGTCGATATCGGCGACAAGCTGCTGGTTCTGGCTGAAGAGCTGGTTGAATCCTGCCTGTCGCGTTACGGCGTTGAAGGCTCGGTAATCGCGACCAGCACCGGTAAAGAGCTGGAACTGATCAACTTCCGTCACCCGTTCTACGACCGCCTGTCGCCAGTCTATCTGGCCGACTACGTCGAACTGGGCGCCGGCACCGGTGTGGTTCACTCCGCCCCGGCCTACGGTGTGGACGACTTCGTGACCTGCAAGAAGTACGGCATGGTCAACGATGACATCCTCAATCCGGTACAAAGCAACGGCGTGTACGTGCCGTCGCTGGAGTTCTTTGGCGGCCAGTTCATCTGGAAGGCCAACCCGGCCATCGTCGAAAAACTCACCGAAGTCGGTGCGCTGCTGCACACCACCGTCATCGAACACAGCTACATGCACTGCTGGCGCCACAAGACCCCGCTGATCTACCGCGCCACCGCGCAGTGGTTCATCGGCATGGACAAAGAGCCGGTCAGCGGCGACACCCTGCGCGTGCGCTCGCTCAAAGCCATCGAAGACACCAAGTTCGTTCCGGCCTGGGGCCAGGCGCGCCTGCACTCGATGATCGCCAACCGTCCGGACTGGTGCATCTCCCGTCAGCGTAACTGGGGCGTGCCGATCCCGTTCTTCCTCAACAAGGAAAGCGGCGAACTGCACCCACGCACCGTCGAGCTGATGGAAGAAGTCGCCAAGCGCGTTGAAGTCGAAGGCATCGAAGCCTGGTTCAAGCTCGACGCCGCTGAACTGCTGGGCGACGAAGCGCCGCTGTACGACAAGATCAGCGATACCCTCGACGTGTGGTTCGACTCGGGCACCACCCACTGGCACGTGCTGCGCGGTTCGCACCCGATGGGTCACGAAACCGGCCCGCGCGCCGACCTGTACCTGGAAGGTTCCGACCAGCACCGCGGCTGGTTCCACTCGTCGCTGTTGACCGGTTGCGCCATCGACAACCACGCGCCGTACCGCGAGCTGCTGACCCACGGCTTCACCGTCGACGAGTCCGGCCGCAAGATGTCCAAGTCGCTGGGCAACGTGATCGCGCCGCAGAAAGTCAACGACACTCTGGGCGCCGACATCATGCGTCTGTGGGTCGCGTCGACCGACTACTCCGGCGAAATGGCCGTGTCCGAGCAGATCCTGCAACGCAGCGCGGACGCCTATCGTCGCATCCGTAACACCGCGCGTTTCCTGCTTTCCAACCTGACCGGTTTCAACCCGGCCACCGACCTGCTGCCGGCTGAAGACATGCTCGCACTGGATCGCTGGGCGGTGGACCGTACTTTGCTGCTGCAACGCGAACTGCAAGAGCACTACGGCGAATACCGTTTCTGGAACGTTTACTCGAAGATCCACAACTTCTGCGTGCAGGAGCTGGGTGGTTTCTACCTCGACATCATCAAGGACCGCCAGTACACCACCGGCGCCGACAGCAAGGCACGTCGCTCGTGCCAGACCGCGCTGTTCCACATCTCCGAAGCGCTGGTGCGCTGGATCGCACCGATCCTCGCGTTCACCGCCGACGAGCTGTGGCAGTACCTGCCGGGCGAGCGCAACGAATCGGTGATGCTCAACACCTGGTACGAAGGTCTGACCGAGCTGCCGGAAGGCTTCGAGCTGGGTCGCGCGTACTGGGATCGCATCATGGAAGTGAAGGTGGCGGTCAACAAAGAGATGGAAATCCAGCGTGCGGCCAAAGCCGTCGGTGGCAACCTGCAAGCCGAAGTGACGCTGTTCGCCGAAGAGGCGCTGAGCGCCGACCTGGCCAAGCTGAGCAACGAGCTGCGCTTTGTATTGATCACCTCGACTGCCAGCGTGGCACCTTTCGTTCAGGCACCTGCGGACGCGGTAGCCACCGAAGTCAGCGGCCTGAAACTGAAGATCGTAAAATCGGCCTTCCCGAAATGCGCCCGTTGCTGGCACTGCCGCGAAGACGTTGGCGTGAACCCGGAGCATCCGGAAATCTGCGGTCGTTGCGTCGACAACATCAGCGGCGCCGGCGAGGTTCGTCACTATGCCTAACGCCGTTGGCCGTTTCGGACGGTTGAGCTGGCTCTGGTTGAGTTTGCTGGTTCTGGTCATCGACCAGGCCAGCAAGTTCTACTTCGAAGGCAAGCTCGAAATGTTCCAGCAGATCGTGATCATTCCCGATTACTTCAGCTGGACCCTGGCCTACAACACCGGCGCGGCCTTCAGCTTCCTGGCCGACAGCTCCGGCTGGCAGCGCTGGCTGTTCGCCCTGATCGCGATTGTGGTCAGTGCGGTGCTGGTGGTCTGGCTCAAGCGTCTGGGGCGCAACGATACCTGGCTGGCTGTCGCTTTGGCGCTGGTGCTGGGCGGCGCGCTGGGCAATCTGTATGACCGCATCGCCCTGGGCCATGTGATCGACTTCATTCTGGTGCACTGGCAGAACCGCTGGTACTTCCCGGCGTTCAACTTCGCCGACAGCGCCATCACCGTCGGTGCGGTGATGCTGGCACTGGACATGTTCAAATCGAAGAAAACCGGAGAAGCCGTTCATGACTGAACAGGTATTGGCTGAGCAACGCATCGGCCAGAACACGGAAGTCACTTTGCACTTTGCATTGCGCCTGGAGAACGGCGACACCGTCGACAGCACGTTCGACAAGGCCCCGGCGACCTTCAAGGTCGGCGACGGCAACCTGCTGCCGGGTTTCGAAGCGGCATTGTTCGGCTTCAAGGCCGGCGACAAGCGTACGCTGACCGTCGAGCCGGAAAACGCTTTCGGCCAGCCGAACCCGCAAAACGTACAGATCATCCCGCGCGCGCAGTTTGCCGACATGGAACTGTCGCCGGGTCTGCTGGTGATCTTCAACGATGCGGCCAATACTGAGCTGCCGGGTGTGGTGAAAGAGTTCGATGACGCGCAAGTGACCATCGACTTCAACCACCCGCTGGCCGGCAAGACGCTGACCTTTGACGTCGAGATCATCAACGTCAAAGCGATCTGAGTACACCGCAGAACAATGGTGGGAGCGGGCTTGCTCGCGAATGCTGACTGACATTCAACATAGAAGTTGTCTGACACACTGCTTTCGCGAGCAAGCCCGCTCCCACATTGGATTTTTGCTGGATTTGAGCAATGTGCTCGATCAGCAGGACGTAAATTTATTTCGCGCGCAAGACACGAGGCACAGCATGCAAATCAAACTCGCCAACCCCCGTGGCTTCTGCGCCGGCGTGGACCGGGCGATCGAAATCGTCAACCGCGCCCTGGAAGTCTTCGGGCCGCCGATCTACGTGCGTCATGAAGTGGTGCACAACAAGTTCGTGGTCGAAGACCTGCGCAGCCGTGGCGCGATCTTCGTCGAGGAGCTGGATCAGGTGCCGGACGACGTCATCGTAATCTTCAGTGCTCACGGAGTTTCTCAAGCCGTACGCAGCGAAGCCGCCGGCCGTGGCCTGAAGGTATTCGACGCCACTTGCCCGCTGGTGACCAAGGTGCACATCGAAGTCGCGAAATACAGCCGCGACGGCCGTGAGTGCATCCTGATCGGCCACGCCGGTCACCCGGAAGTCGAAGGCACCATGGGCCAGTACGACGGCAGTAACGGCGGCGCGATCTACCTCGTCGAAGACGAGAAAGACGTAGCCGAACTGCAAGTACGGAACCCGGAAAAACTGGCGTTCGTGACCCAGACCACCCTGTCGATGGACGACACCAGTCGGGTGATCGATGCCCTGCGCACACGTTTCCCGGCCATCGGTGGTCCGCGCAAGGACGACATCTGCTACGCCACGCAAAACCGTCAGGATGCGGTGAAGCAACTGGCCGACGAATGCGATGTGGTGTTGGTGGTGGGCAGCCCGAACAGCTCCAACTCCAACCGCCTGCGTGAGCTGGCCGAACGCATGGCCACGCCGGCCTACCTGATCGACGGCGCCGAAGACCTGCAGAAGAGCTGGTTCGAGGGTGTCGAGCGCATCGGCATCACCGCCGGTGCTTCCGCGCCGGAAGTGCTGGTGCGCGGCGTAATCCAGCAATTGCAAGCCTGGGGCGCGACCGGTGCCGATGAACTGGCCGGTCGCGAAGAGAACATCACGTTCTCGATGCCGAAAGAGCTGCGCGTCCGTTCGATCTGACGCTCTTCGCCTTCAGGCACAATGCCTGCTCAGCCTTCGCGCTGGTCAGGCGCACCCGGCCGGTTGCCGCCAGCACCACCTGGCGCTGGCTGACCGGCTCGCGTGCCGAACAGATATGTAATGTCCCTGCCTGAAACGCCCGCCCGGGCATCAGCGGTTGTCCCAGACTGCTGAAGCGCACGTAACGACTGACCGCCCAATTACCGACAATCGGTGTCCGCCCGTCACTCGTATGCTCCACCAGCAGGGGATTGCTGCTGTCCAGCGACCCCTTGCCGCTGATATCCAGAATGATCCGCCAGCCCTGACTCCAGTCGCCGTTGATGCCATGGATAACCACGCTCTGATTGCGGGTGATGGCCAGGGTGCGGGCGTTGCGAATGCCTTCAACCAGTGACCGCGCCGCCTGGTCGCGCTGAGTCGACTCGGTGAAGGCGGCGAACGCCGGGCTGACCAGCGCCAGAACAATTGCGCCAATCGCCAGTCCCATAAGCAATTCGATCAGGCTGAAACCCTGTTGCGGCATGACAACTCCCTCCGTGGAGCATGAAGCCCGGCGCGATCCTTTTCGCCGGGCAGGGCAAATCAACCGACGCGGGCCGGTTGAATGTTCTAGTTTGTAGAAGCAGGTATAGCCGACGGCAACGGAGGGCATCGATGGATCATCGTACAAAAGGTTTCACGCTGCCCGAGTTGTTGGCTGCGGTAGCGGTGATGGTGATCCTCATCACCCTGGCGGTGCCGGGCTTCACCCGCTCGATCCAGAGCAGCAAGGCCGACACCGAAATGGGCGACCTGCAGCGCGCCATCAACTACGCGCGGCTGGAGGCGATTGATCGCGGCGTGACCACACGCTTGCGCCCGAGCGCCGGCGGCAGCGTGTGGACCGGCGAATTGTCGGTCTACGACAGTACTGGCACTCCGGCCAATGTATTACGGGTTGTTCCAGCGATGAGCAGCGGCGCGACTCTGACGCTACCCTCAGGAGTGACCGCACTGGATTTCAACAATCTGGGCGGCCTGGCGGCGCCGTCGACGGCGGTGGCCATTAGTTATGTGCTGGGAACACAAAGCAGGACGCTGAACGTGTGTCTGAACGGACGAATTCAATTGGGTGGAAGTTGCGGATGAGGGCAGGGAGCACACAGGCACAGGAGGGCATGTCGCTGATCGAGGTACTGGTCGCGTTGCTGATTCTGACCGTCGGCATATTGGGCGCGGCCGCCGTTCAAGTGAATGCGCTGAAGTACACCGACAGTTCGCGGATGACCAGTCAGGCGAGCTTCATCGCCTACGACATGATGGACCGCATCCGCGCCAATTCCGCTGCCGATTACACGGTCACGCCGCCGACCGCCGGCAACCTCAGCGTCGCCCGCGATCAGGATCTCTACGATTTCACCACTAACATCGTCAATTTCGGCGGGCCGACTGCCACGGGCACGATCACCCTCAATCAACGGGTGTACACCATCACCATCAACTGGAATGACTCACGGGCGGCGAATGCCACCGGTACCACCCGCAGCTTCGTTCTGACCAGTCGCGCCACGGTCGATCCGGTGGCCACGCCATGAAGCATGATCAGCGGGGGTTCGGCCTGATCGAAATGCTCATCGCGCTAGCGCTTGGGCTGATCATCGTACTGGGGGTGGTGCAGACGTTCCTTGCAGCCAAAAACACTTACGTCAGCCAGAACACCGCCGCTGCGATGCAGGAAGACGCACGTTTTGTCCTGAGCAAGATGATTCAGGAACTGCGCATGGTCGGCATGTTCGGCTGTCTGGGCACGATTACTGACGCGAGCTCGGCGGGGGATTTCAACGCGGCGCAGATCATCCCGATCAGTTGGGACAACAGCAACCTCAAGCTGACTCTGGTTACCGCCGATGTCGGCGGCAGTGGTGGCACGCCGACCTGGACGGTGGTCTCCGATTGCCGCAACAGTGCCACGGCCTATACCGGGTTGCGGGCGGCAGCGAACGGGCAGATCGCTTTTCCGATCCGCCGCTTGGTCTACAGCTTCAGAAACAACCAGATTCTCATGGGCACCGGCAGCGGTACTCCGACCCAACAGGTGCTGGTGAACAATGTCAGTGCGTTCAGCGTCATGTTCGGTCTGGCGACGTCCGCCACTGACGTCGCGGCGTCCTCCTACAGTGCCAACCCTAGCGATCCGGCGCGCATCCGCAGTGTGCGACTGAGCCTGACCCTCACTGACCCGAACAACCGGGTGGCCAATCAAACCTTCAACGTGGTTGCCGCTTTGCGCAACCGCTTGCAATGAGGGCCGGGCCGATGAGGATGACCTTCGACCAGCGGCAGAACCAGCGTGGCATGGTGTTGCTGGTCAGTCTGGTGTTTCTGTTGCTGCTGACCTTGATCGGGCTGTCCTCGATGCAGAGCGCCAACCTGCAGGAAAAAATGGCCGGCAGTGTCAGCCTGCGCAATCAGTCGTTCCAGACCGCCGAGGCGGCGTTGCGTATCGGCGAGAGTGCGGTGCAGCTCGACAGTTATTCGCTGGCGGTGTGTGCCAGCACTACACAGTGTGCACCGCCGGCAGAGTCTTCGGTGGTCAGTGCGGCGGGGCTCAATTCGACTTCCGGGGTCACATGGATCGCTGCCGGTAATGGCTTTTATGGGGTGCAGAACATTGGCACCACCCTGACGGCGGTCAACGTGCCGAGCAACACGTCGGCGACCCTGTACCGAGTGACCGCTGTCGGCATTGCTGGTACTTCGCGCAGTGTGGTGGAGAGTGTCTATGCGAAGTATTGAGCGCTGCCGGACGTTGTTGGCGGGGATGCTGCTGAGCTTGTATCTGGCGGCGCCGGCGTATGCGTTCACGCCGTCCGATTCGCCACTGTTGAGTGCTGCGGCGGTGCCGCCCAACGTGATGTTGCTGATCGATGATTCCGGCAGCATGAACAGCATCATTTACGCGGCAGGATTCGACCCCGACGTCACGCGTACACCGGCCCGGCAATGTAATGCGTTGCTCGGGCTGTGCCTGAGTTCGACGGCGATCACTGGCGATCCGGTGTTTCTCTCGAACCTGCCGACCTCCGGTTGCTCCGGCGGCGCCTTCGCCTTCTACAACAACAGCGTCGCGCCGTTGTGCCTGAAACTGCCTGATCCGGTGGGCGGCGGCAATACGCGCTACACGGGGGATTACATCGCCTATGTGGTCGGGCTGGCGATCAACAACGGCACCCGCGACTTCACCACCGGGGCGATTCCCAACGACTATCGGATCAACGTCGCGCGCAACGTGTCCACCGCACTGGTCACCAGCAACCGTAACTTGCGCATGGGCCTGTCGACCTTCAACCCGGTGACCAGCAACAACCCCGGGAACGGTGGATACATCGCTCGTTCCATCAGTGATCTGTCGCCGGTCTCCGGCAGCGTGACCCAGGCGCAGGCCGACGCCAACTACAATGCGTTGATTTCGGCGATCGGTGGTTTGGGGGCCGTGGCCAACACGCCGCTGGCAGAAACCTATTACGAAATCACCCGGTACATGCGCGGCATGACGCCGTACTACAACAGCACACCCACCACTTACACCAGTCCGATCCAGTACCGCTGCCAAAAGAACTACGGCGTGGTGATCACTGACGGTTTGCCGACCTACGATCGTACCTTCCCAACCAACGATCCGTTGGGTGGCAGTCGTCTGCCGAACTGGGATGGCATCAATAATGATGGCAACAACCTCAATGGCGATAACGAGGGTGACACGCTGTATCTGGATGACATTGCCAAGTTTGCGTTCGACATCGATATGCGTTCCACGGGGACTGACGCCGCTGGCAAAAGCTGGAATGCCGTGGATTTTCCCAAACAGAACATGAACACCTACACCGTGGGTTTTACCGCCGACAACGACATGCTGTCGGACGCCGCCGCTTACGGGCAGGGCAGGTATTACCAAGCCACCGACAGCGCCGGTCTCAACACCGCGCTGTCCTCGGCGTTGAGCGACATCACTTCCAAGGCCGGTTCCGGCGGCAGCGGGGTCACCAGTGGCACCACGCTGGCCAGTGGCACCAGTTATTTCCAGACCAGCTACGATCCCAAGGACTGGCGCGGCACGATCAAATCCTTCGGCTTCACCTCGGCCGGCGCGGTGAATACTTCGACAGCCCTGTGGACCACCGATACCACGATCGTGCCGGGCGCGACCGCTCCAACCTATCAATCGTGGAACACCTCCAGTAACGCCGCCGTCACCCTGGCCTATGGCAACTTTTCCGCAGCCCAACAGACCACGCTCAGCCAGAGCCTGCCCACCGGTATCAGCGGCAGCGATCTGGTGGAGTGGAGCAAGGGCACCAACAAGACCGGGCTGAAAGTGCGCAGCGTGTTGCTCGGCGACATCATCAACTCGCCGTTGTCGCTGGCCTCACCCAGCGACAAAACCGCCTCCGACCTCTCGGGTGACACCACGTACACCACGTACCTGACCACCAAAGCGGCGAACATGAATTCGAGTCTGGTGGTGAATGCCAACGACGGTTTCGTCAACGTGATCAACTCGGCCAACGGCACCCGGCGTTATGCCTACATGCCGTCCAGCGTGTTGCCGTCGCTGCGGCTGATTGCCGACCCGGCGTACATCAATGGCGTCAGCCACAAGTTTCTGGTGGACGGTCAGGTCGGTGTGTATGACGCGCAAATCAACAGCGCCTGGAAAACCCTGGCCATCGGCGGTACCGGTGCTGGCGGCAAGACTTTCTATGCGCTGCAACTGTTCGACGCGTCGGCAGGCAATGTGCTCAATGCCCTGTGGGAAGTCAGTGCACCTGCCACGGCGAACACTGCCAACGCATTCAATGATCTGGGTTACGCCTATGCCCGGCCGGAAGTGGCACGCTTGGCCGACGGTCGTTGGGCGGCATTCATTGCCAATGGTTATGGCAGCAACTCCGGAGTGGCGGCGTTGTATGTGCTGGATGTGCGTGACGGATCGTTGATCAAGAAGATCGTGATCGACAGCACCGAAACCACCAATGGTTTGTCGTCGGTGAAGCTCAAGGTCAATTCGTCGAACGTGGTGCAGGCCGCTTACGGAGGTGACCTGAAAGGACGTCTGTGGAAATTCGATCTGAGCGCGACGTCGACCGACAGCTGGGGCGTGGCGTTTTCCGGCAAACCACTGTTCACTACGGCGGGCGGAGCGACTCAGCCGATCACCGCGCAGCCGCTGCTGGCGGACAATTCGCTGGGGGGCAAACAGATCTTCGTCGGCACCGGCAAATTCAACGAGACCGCCGACAAGACCAACAAGGATTTGCAGGCGTTCTACTCAGTGTGGGATGCCGACGGCGGTTCCGGGCAACTGACGGTCAGCAGCCTGCAGGCACAGGCCGTGACCGGAGTGTTCTCTGGCAGCACCGGGCAGTTCATCACCACCAGCCAGAATGACACGACCTATCCGGCGGAGAAGGGCTGGTACCTGCCCTTGGTGTACAACAACGTACTGACCGGCGAGCGGGTGATCAATCAGGCCAGTCTGGTGCTCGGACGCATCGTGTTTACCACCGCCAGTGTCGACACCACCGACCCGTGTGCCAGTTTCGGCACCGGCAAACTGGTCGAACTGGATGCGTTCAGCGGTAAGATGCTCAACTACGCTGTGCTCGACACCAACGCCGATGGCGTGGTCGACAGCAACGACACGATTTCCAGCGGCGTGGTGTTCACCGGCGGGATCCCCACCCTGAACGCCATCGTCAATGGCGCAACGCGCAAGATCGTCAACGATTCCAGTGGCACTGTCACCACACTGGTGGAAAAATCCGGCGGCGGCAGCCGGCGTATCATGTGGCGACAAATACAGTAAGTGAGAGTTTGAGGCATGCGCAGATTCAACCGAGGTTTCACCCTGATCGAAATCATGATCGTGATTGCGATCATCGGGATCATCATCACCATCGCCGCACCGAGCTACACCGAATACCTGAAAAAGGGCCGGCGCGCCGAAGTGGTGTCGCTGCTCTCGGAGCAGGCGCAGAGCCTCGAACGCTTCTACACCAAAAACAATGTCTACACCGGCATCACCGGTCTGAGCGCGGGCAATGATTTCTACACCATCACCCCGACGATCGCTGACCAGACCTTCCTGCTGACCGCCACCCGCAAGGCTGGCACTGCCATGGCCACCGACAAGTGCGGGGATTTCACCCTGACCAACACCGGCGTCAGAAGCATGAACAACGCAACCACCGGGCTGACCACCAAGGATTGCTGGGGCCGCTGAGGTACCTTCTCAAGGGCGCCTTTTGCGCCCACTGTCTTTTTTACGGTTGGATCAAACATGACCAGGCAACAGCAAGTGGTGATTGTCGGTGGCGGGGTGATTGGCCTGCTGACCGCCTACAACCTCGCCTCCGAAGTGCGCAGCGTGGTGCTGCTGGATCGCTCGAACGTCGGCCAGGAATCGTCCTGGGCCGGCGGCGGTATCGTTTCGCCGCTGTACCCGTGGCGCTACAGCCCGGCAGTCACCGCGCTGGCGCATTGGTCGCAGGATTTTTATCCACAGCTGGGCGAGCGGCTGTTTGCCGATACCGGGGTTGATCCCGAAGTGCACACCACCGGCCTGTATTGGCTGGATCTGGAGGATGAAGCCGAGGCGCTGGCCTGGGCCGAGCGGGAAAACCGTCCGCTGCGGGCTGTGGATATCTCGGCGGCGCACGACGCGGTGCCGGTGTTGGGCGGCGGGTTCTCCCGGGCGATCTACATGGCCGATGTGGCCAATGTGCGTAACCCGCGTCTGGTCAAATCATTGAAAGCCGCTTTGCTGGCGCTGCCGAACGTGACGATTCACGAGCAATGCGAAGTCAGCGGGTTTGTTCGCGAAGGCGAGCGGGTGGTTGGCGTCGAGACGTCCAAAGGCGTCATCAGTGGCGATCAGGTGGTGCTGACGGCCGGGGCATGGAGCGGGGATCTGCTCAAGACGCTGGACCTGACGCTGCCGGTGGAGCCGGTCAAGGGCCAGATGATTCTCTACAAATGCGCAGCGGATTTCCTGCCGAGCATGGTGCTGGCCAAGGGGCGTTATGCGATTCCGCGTCGCGACGGGCACATTCTGATCGGCAGTACGCTGGAGCACGAAGGCTACGACAAGACGCCGACCGATGTCGCGTTGCAGAGCCTCAAGGCTTCGGCGGTCGAGCTGCTGCCGGCGCTGGCGGAGGCCGAAGTGGTGGGGCACTGGGCCGGTTTGCGCCCGGGCTCGCCTGAGGGAATCCCGTATATCGGCCGCGTGCCGGGGTTTGAGGGGTTGTGGCTGAACTGCGGGCATTACCGCAATGGCCTGGTGCTGGCGCCGGCGTCGTGTCAGTTGTTTGCCGATGTAATGCTGGGGCGGGCGCCGATTATCGATCCGGCGCCGTATGCGCCTGAAGGTCGCATTTAGTCAGGTAGTTCTCTGGTGGCTGGCAGACCGTTTTCGCGAGCAAGCCCGCTCCCACATTGGATTTGCGATAAACACAAATTGTGTGAACAACCGAGATCTACTGTGGGAGCGGGCTTGCTCGCGAAGGGGCCTCAATCCAGACCGAGTTTCTTCAGCCTGTAGCGCATCGAGCGAAACGACAGGCTCAAGCGTTGCGCTGCCGCCGTGCGATTCCAGCGCGTTTCCTCCAGCGCCTGCAGGATCAGTTTGCGCTCGACGTTTTCCAGATAGTCCTCAAGGTTATCGATCTGCGTCAGGTCGGCAATGCCGTCCTCGACTGCGCAATTGCCTTCGCTCAAGCGCAAATCCGCAGCCTCGATCACCTGGTTTTCGCACAGAGTGTGCGCGCGTTCGAGGACATTCTCCAGTTCTCGCACATTTCCGGGAAAACGATAACGCTTCAGTGCTTCAAGCGCTTGCGGGTGCAATTGGGCTGCCGGCTGGCCACTGTTGCTGGCCAGACGCTGGAGCATGTGCGTGGCCAGCACTTCGATGTCGTCGCGCCGTTCGCGCAGGGATGGCACGCGCAGTTCGATCACATTCAAGCGGTAATACAGGTCCTGGCGAAAGCGCCCGGCGGCGACTTCCGCTTCCAGGTCTTTGTGTGTGGCGCACAGAATGCGCACATCGACCACGGTTTCTTGCTGGCCGCCGACGCTGCGCACGGCTTTTTCCTGAATCGCCCGCAGCAGCTTGACTTGCATCGACAGCGGCAGATCCGCCACTTCATCGAGAAACAGGGTGCCGCCGTGCGCGGCCTGAAACAGCCCCGGTTTGTCGTCCACCGCGCCGGTAAAGCTGCCTTTGCGATGGCCAAAAAATTCGCTCTCCATCAGCTCTGAAGGGATCGCCCCGCAATTGACCGGTACAAACGGCTGTTGCGCGCGCGGCCCTTGTTCGTGGATCAGCCGCGCGACCAGTTCTTTGCCGCTGCCCGATTCGCCGCTGATGTAGACCGGTGCCTGACTGCGCGCCAATTTGTCGATCTGTTTGCGAAGGTCGCGCATGGGCTGCGAGTCGCCGAGCAGGCGCCGATCTATCGACGATGCGACGCCCCCCGCCGCTGGCATGCGCAGTGCGGTGCTGACCAGTTCGCGCAGGCGCGTGAGATCAACCGGCTTGGTGAGGAAGTCGAAGGCGCCGGCCTTCAGCGCATTGATCGCGGTTTCCAGGCTGCCATAGGCGGTGATCATCGCCACCGGCAGTTGTGGATGACGTTGCTGGATGTGCTGCACCAGGTCCAGCCCCGTGCCGTCGGGCAGGCGCATGTCGGTCAGGCACAGGTCGAACGCATTGCGTTGCAACAGCGCCTGGGCTTCGCCGAGGTTGCGAGCGCTGAAAGTGTCGAGTTTCATCCGTCCCAGGGTGATTTCCAGGAGTTCGCGGATATCCGGTTCGTCGTCGACGATGAGGATTTTTTGCCGTGGGCTCGTGTTCAACTTTGTTTCCGTCCGTGAGCAAAGGTGATGCGAAAGCAGCCGCCGCCTTGGCGTGGTTTGAAGTCTAGGCGCGCCTGGTTGCTTTCGCACAGCTCACGGGACAGATAAAGCCCAAGGCCGGTGCCTTGGCTGCTGGTGGTGAAGAACGGTTCGAACAGATGCGCCTGCTGATCGGACGGGACACCGGGGCCGTTGTCCTGTACTTCGAGCACCGCCAGCTGGCTGTCGGGGTCGACGAACAGCGCCAGCCAGACCTCGGCCTGCTGGTGCAGCAGGGCGCTGTGCCGCCAGCCGTTGCGTAACAGATTGTCGAGAATCTGCGTGAGCTGGTCGGGATCCATCAACGTGATGAAGTCCCCGGAATTGATCCGCAAATGAATCGACTGGCGCTCGCTCGCCTGCTCGCGGCTCTCGGCAACAAAGTGTTCCAGCCACGGTTTGAGATCCAGCCGTTGCGGAGCGCTTTGCTGGCGGCGTGACAGTTGCAGGACGTTTTCGATGACTCGGTTCATGCGCTGGGAGTGGTCTTGAATGATCTGCGTCAGACGCCGATCGGCGCTATCGAGTTCCTCGGACTCCGCCAATAGCTGCGCGGCATGACTGATGGCGCCCAGTGGATTGCGGATTTCATGGGAGATGCCGGCAGTCAGACGCCCCAGTGCGGCGAGTTTGAGCTGCTGGGCTTGCTGAGCGATTTGCGCCAGATCTTCGAGGAACACCAGGGTTTGCTGGTTGGGACTCTGGTCGAGGGCGATGAAGCTGGGTTGCAGTTCCAGGCCGTTGCCGGGGATCTTCAGGCTCTGCGGGCGCAGGGTCGGGTTGCTCAGCCACAGCTGCAGACGCTCGACTAATGCCGGCGAGTAGTCGCTGATCAAATGCCCTTCAAGATGCGACTGGGCCAACAGATTTTTCGCGCTGTGATTGGCCAGCTGTACCCGGCGCTGTTCGTCGAGCACCAGGATGCCGGTGCGCATGCGTTGCAGAATCAGGGCGTTGAGGGCTTCAAGACTGGTAACTTCGCTGGCACGCTGTTCGGCGAGATTTTCGCTGACTTCCAGACGCCGGATCAGGCCCTGGACCAGCAGCGATGCGGCAAAACACAAAGCGCCGAGGGTCCCGGCTTGCAGATAGTCATTGGCGCTCAGGGGGTGACTGAAGCCCAGCAGAAAGCTGGAGCCGACAATGCCGAGTGCGCCGATGGCGGCAATGAGCAGGCCGATGCGTCGGCGCAGCAGGGTATTGGCGATCGCCACCGAAACAATCAGCAGGTTGCCGATGGCGCTGGCGACGCCGCCCGCCGCGTAGAACAGGCCGCACAGCAGCAGCACATCGACCAGCGCCAGGCTGAACAGCTGCGCCGGGCGGCGGGTGTTCTCCAGGAATACCACCAGCAGAATGTTCAGCACCAGATACAACCAGCTGCCGCTGCGCAGCAGTTCGTCGTCGGCCGACGTCAGCAGGCGGTTGTCCATGTTGCTGGAGATCAGCAGCACCAGGGTGATGCCGACGCTTAAACGGTAGAGATGATAGAGGCGCAGCAGGCGCTGCGCCTGTTTACTGTCGGCGTTGGCGGCCTCAGCGATCACTGGTGCCTGGGCCTTGCTCAAGGTGAGCCTGGCTGCAATACCATTGTTGCTGAAGGTTCAGCGCGCGATCGCGCGGCAGGTGCACGCCGCAGTGAGCGCAACGCACCATCGGCGCGGCGTCTTGCTCGCGGGGCGATTGGGCAGACGCGGAGGGCGCCTTGAATTTGCGCCACAGCCATACCGCAGCGAAAATCAGGACAATCCAGAACAGTAAACGAAGCATGATGGGCGGCTTTTCGGCTAATGATTCGGCAGTTTAGCCAAGGAGTCGTCAGGCGCACAGACTATTAACGCCCGGCAATGAAAAAGGGAGATCCGCAGATCTCCCTTTTTTGTGCCGCCGGTGTGATCAGTCGAACACGCCGAAGGTCATGTAGCTGAACCACGAACGGTCATCGTTGTTGCCCTCAGCCTCGTGATGTTCTTCCTCGATCACGTCACCGTTTTCGTCTTTAGGCTTGAGCTCGTTCGGAATTGCGTCTTTCGCGTCCTGGAACTGCTTCTGCACGTCCTGGTTGGCGCGGGTTTCTCCCGGCGGCAGCGGTGGACGCGATTCGATCAGGCCCAGCGTCGCCTTGCTCAGGAACGAACGGTTGTCGGCTTCGGCGACCGATGGCACGAACTGACCGTCCTGCAGGCTTGGGTGGTTCGGGTAGTTGAGCTTCAGGGTTTCCAGACTGGTGGCGGCCAGATCGTCCAAGTGCAGACGCTGGTAAGCCTCGGTCATCACCGCCAGGCCGTCGCCGACCGATGGGGTTTCCTGGAAGTTTTCCACTACATAACGGCCACGGTTGGCTGCAGCTACATAAGCCTGACGAGTCAGGTAGTAGTCGGCTACGTGGATTTCGTAGGCCGCCAGCAGGTTACGCAGGTAAATCATGCGCTGCTTGGCGTCCGGCGCGTAGCGGCTGTTCGGGTAGCGGCTGGTCAGCTGTGCGAACTCGTTGTACGAGTCGCGGGCAGCGCCCGGGTCACGCTTGGTCATGTCCAGCGGCAGGAAGCGCGCCAGCAGGCCGACGTCCTGGTCGAAAGAGGTCAGACCCTTCAAGTAGTACGCGTAATCCACGTTCGGATGCTGCGGATGCAAACGAATGAAACGCTCGGCGGCGGACTTTGCAGCTTCCGGTTCGGCGTTCTTGTAGTTGGCGTAGATCAACTCCAGCTGTGCCTGATCGGCGTAGCGACCGAACGGATAACGCGACTCCAGGGCCTTCAGCTTGGCTGTGGCGCTGGTGTAGCTGTTGTTGTCCAGGTCAGTCTGAGCCTGCTGATACAGCTCGGCTTCGCTGAGGTTTTCGTCTACGACTTCCTTCGATGAGCAAGCAGCGGTCAATGCGAGGATGGCGATCAGCAGCAGGTGTTTCACTTGCATGGCGGCTTGCGTCCCTATGACGGCCGCTGTCTTGGGCGGGGCCGTCCTGTTATGATGAGCGCCCCGTTGAAAAGCCTCGGGGCAAAAGACGCCGTATTTAACCACAAGCGCGCAGCCGAAACCAAAGGCTGTGCCGACGCCAGTCAGAGCATGTCCGATAAAATTGAACTTCGCGCAGAGGTGCCGTCCGATTTGGGCGGCCAACGCCTCGATCAAGTCGCCGCCCAACTCTTCGCTGAGCACTCACGCTCGCGCCTTTCCGCCTGGATCAAAGAAGGTCGCCTGACTGTGGACGGGGCGGTCATCCGCCCGCGCGACATCGTGCATGGCGGTGCCATTCTTGAGCTGACTGCCGAGCAGGAAGCCCAGGGCGAGTGGATCGCCCAGGACATCGAGCTCGACATCGTCTATGAAGACGACGACATCCTGGTGATCAACAAGCCTGCGGGCCTGGTGGTGCACCCGGCTGCCGGCCACGCCGATGGCACCTTGCTCAATGCCTTGCTGCACCACGTGCCGGACATTATCAATGTCCCGCGCGCCGGTATCGTGCATCGCCTGGACAAGGACACCACCGGTCTGATGGTGGTGGCCAAGACCATTCAGGCGCAGACCAAACTCGTTGCCCAGCTGCAAAGCCGCAGCGTCAGCCGGATCTACGAGTGCATCGTGATCGGTGTCGTGACCGCCGGGGGCAAGATCAACGCCCCGATCGGCCGTCATGGTCAGCAGCGCCAGCGCATGGCAGTGATGGAAGGCGGCAAGCCGGCCGTCAGTCACTACCGCGTGCTGGAGCGTTTCCGGTCCCACACGCATGTGCGGGTCAAACTGGAAACCGGCCGCACCCACCAGATCCGTGTACATATGTCGCACATCAACTTCCCGTTGGTCGGCGACCCGGCGTACGGCGGTCGTTTCCGCATTCCGCCAGCCGCGAACCCGACCATGGTCGAGTCGCTCAAGCACTTCCCGCGTCAGGCTCTGCACGCACGCTTCCTTGAGCTGGATCATCCGACCACCGGTGAGCGCATGAGCTGGGAATCGCCGCTGCCGGAAGATTTCGTCTGGCTGCTGACCCTGCTCAAGCAGGATCGCGAGGCATTCGTCGGATGAACTGGCTGACGCCGGACTGGCCAGCGCCGGCCAGCGTCAGGGCCTGTGTCACCACCCGCGAGGGGGGTGTCAGCGAGGCGCCGTTCGACAGCCTCAATCTGGGTGATCATGTCGATGATCGCCCGGAAGCAGTCGCCGAGAATCGTCGGCGTCTGACCGAACACTTCTCTATACAGCCTGCCTGGTTGCAGCAAGTACACGGGATTGCCGTGGCCCATGCTGATCCGGGCGTGGTTGCCACCGCCGATGCCAGTTGGACGGCGACTCCCGGGATTGCCTGCACGGCGATGACCGCAGATTGTCTGCCGGCATTGTTCTGCAACCGTGCCGGTACTCGCGTCGCGGCGGCTCACGCCGGTTGGCGCGGTTTGGCGGCGGGCGTACTGGAAGCCACTCTCGATCATCTCGACACCGCTGCGGCGGACGTACTGGTCTGGCTCGGCCCGGCCATTGGCCCGAAAGCCTTTGAAGTCGGCCCGGAAGTACGCGAAGTCTTTGTCAATCAATTGCCGGAAGCGGCAGCAGCCTTCGTGCCCAGCCACAATGCTGGCAAGTTCATGGCCGACATCTACCTGCTGGCGCGCCTGCGCCTGGCTGAACGCGGTGTCACTGCGGTTTATGGTGGCGGTTTCTGCACCGTGACCGACCCGCGCTTCTTTTCTTACCGCCGTGCGTCGCGCACTGGCCGTTTCGCCTCCCTTGTCTGGCTCACCCGCTAGACTTGCCTGACCTGAATCAACTCGCTGACGCTTGAATCTCCCAGAATCGACCGCATCTACAGTGGTATCTGGCAGGTTTCTTTATTCAGGATGGTTTTTAGGTCCGGCCTGCTCAAAAGGAAGGTGACCCCATGCGTATAGACCGTTTAACCAGCAAATTACAGTTGGCGTTGTCCGACGCCCAATCTCTGGCCGTTGGCCACGATCATCCGGCCATCGAGCCGGCGCACTTGATGCAGGCGATGCTTGAACAGCAGGGTGGTTCGATCAAACCCCTGTTGATGCAAGTCGGCTTCGACGTCAACAGCCTGCGCAAAGAGCTGACCAAAGAGCTCGATCAATTACCGAAAATCCAGAACCCGACCGGCGACGTCAACATGTCGCAGGATCTGGCGCGTCTGCTCAATCAGGCGGATCGTCTGGCCCAGCAGAAGGGCGACCAGTTCATTTCCAGCGAACTGGTGCTGCTCGCCGCGATGGACGAGAACAGCAAGCTCGGCAAATTGCTGCTCGGCCAGGGCGTGAGCAAGAAAGCCCTGGAAAACGCGATCAACAACTTGCGCGGCGGTGAGGCGGTGAATGACGCCAACCACGAAGAGTCGCGTCAGGCGCTGGATAAATACACCGTCGACCTGACCAAGCGTGCCGAAGAAGGCAAGCTCGATCCGGTGATCGGCCGTGACGACGAAATTCGCCGCACCATTCAGGTTCTGCAGCGTCGCACCAAGAACAACCCGGTGCTGATCGGTGAACCTGGCGTGGGTAAAACCGCGATTGCCGAAGGTCTGGCCCAGCGCATCATCAACGGCGAAGTGCCGGACGGCCTCAAGGGCAAACGTCTGCTGTCGCTGGACATGGGCGCGCTGATTGCCGGTGCCAAGTATCGCGGTGAGTTCGAGGAACGCCTGAAAGCGCTGCTCAACGAACTGTCGAAGCAGGAAGGGCAGATCATTCTGTTCATCGACGAGCTGCACACCATGGTCGGCGCTGGTAAGGGCGAAGGCTCGATGGATGCCGGCAACATGCTTAAACCGGCACTGGCGCGCGGTGAGCTGCACTGCGTCGGCGCTACCACGCTTAACGAGTATCGCCAATATATAGAGAAGGATGCGGCCCTCGAACGGCGTTTCCAGAAAGTCCTGGTGGACGAGCCGAGCGAAGAAGACACCATCGCCATCCTGCGTGGCCTCAAGGAGCGTTACGAGGTTCACCATAAAGTGGCGATCACCGACGGCGCGATTATCGCCGCGGCCAAGCTCAGCCATCGCTACATCACTGACCGGCAGTTGCCGGACAAGGCCATCGACCTGATCGACGAGGCCGCCAGCCGTATCCGCATGGAGATCGACTCCAAGCCGGAAGTGCTGGATCGTCTGGAGCGTCGCCTGATTCAGCTCAAGGTTGAATCTCAGGCCCTGAAGAAAGAAAGCGATGAAGCGGCGATGAAACGCCTGGAAAAACTCCAGGAAGAAATCGTCCGCCTCGAGCGTGAATATTCGGATCTGGAAGAAATCTGGAACTCGGAAAAAGCCGAGGTACAGGGTTCGGCGCAGATTCAGCAGAAGATCGAGCAGTCGCGGCAGGAGCTGGAAGCGGCGCGCCGCAAAGGCGATCTCAACCGCATGGCCGAATTGCAGTACGGGGTGATCCCGGATCTGGAGCGCAGCCTGCAAATGGTCGACCAGCACGGCAAGAGCGAAAACCAGTTGCTGCGCAGCAAGGTGACTGAAGAGGAAATCGCCGAAGTCGTGTCGAAGTGGACCGGTATTCCGGTATCGAAAATGCTCGAAGGCGAGCGCGACAAGCTGATGAAGATGGAAAGCCTGTTGCACCAGCGTGTGATCGGTCAGGACGAAGCGGTGGTCGCGGTCGCCAACGCGGTACGGCGCTCGCGTGCCGGACTGGCGGATCCGAATCGTCCGAGCGGCTCGTTCATGTTCCTCGGCCCGACCGGTGTCGGTAAAACCGAGCTGTGCAAGGCGCTGGCCGAATTCCTCTTTGATACCGAAGAGGCAATGGTGCGGATCGACATGTCCGAGTTCATGGAGAAACATTCCGTGGCGCGGCTGATCGGGGCGCCACCAGGCTACGTGGGTTACGAGGAGGGCGGTTACCTGACCGAAGCGGTACGTCGCAAGCCTTACTCGGTGATCCTGCTGGACGAGGTCGAGAAGGCGCATCCGGATGTATTCAACATCCTGCTGCAAGTGCTTGAGGATGGACGGCTGACCGACAGCCACGGACGCACGGTGGATTTCCGCAATACCGTGATCGTCATGACCTCGAACCTCGGTTCGTCGCAGATCCAGGAACTGGTCGGTGATCGTGAGGCCCAGCGTGCAGCGGTGATGGACGCGCTGACGTCGCACTTCCGTCCCGAGTTCATCAACCGGGTCGACGAAGTAGTGATCTTCGAGCCACTGGCGCGGGATCAGATCGCGGGCATTACCGAGATCCAGTTGGGCCGTCTGCGCAGTCGTCTGGCCGAGCGCGAGCTGAAGCTGGAACTGAGCCCGGAAGCGATGGACAAGCTGATTGCCGTTGGTTACGACCCGGTTTATGGCGCACGCCCACTCAAACGTGCGATCCAGCGCTGGATCGAAAACCCGTTGGCGCAGTTGATCCTGTCGGGGCATTTCCTGCCGGGCGATACAGCAACCGGCAAGGTCGTGAACGACGAAATCGTTTTCGACTGAGCGGCAACGCCAATGAAATAAGGAAGGCCTCGCTTTGCGAGGCCTTTTTTTCGTTAGGCTGTTGAAGTCTAAGGAAAAGGCTTGTAAAGTGCGCCCCGCAGTCAGTCACCCGCAGCATCTCAGCTCACTGAGCTGAAATCTGAAATAAGTTGCAAATCATTAACTTGAAAGCGATTTAGGGGGTTGACAGAGGTGTTCTAGGTTGTAGAATAGCGCGCCTCAGACACACGAACGCAGCGATGCGAACGGAAGTCTAAGAGCTGTAAGTTTCATCGTTGTAAATTGAAATATGTAGTTCCGTGATAGCTCAGTCGGTAGAGCAAATGACTGTTAATCATTGGGTCCCAGGTTCGAGTCCTGGTCACGGAGCCAATTTCAAACCGGGGTATAGCGCAGTCCGGTAGCGCGCCTGCTTTGGGAGCAGGATGTCAGGAGTTCGAATCCCCTTACCCCGACCATTTTTGGGTCGTTAGCTCAGTTGGTAGAGCAGTTGGCTTTTAACCAATTGGTCGTAGGTTCGAATCCCACACGACCCACCATTTTTGAAACCAGGTAACACTGGGATCGAATCTTAAGATCAGAGGCCAAAAGCGCTGATCGAAGAAGGCGATCTTTGATAGGTCGCCTTTTTTTTACCGGGGTATAGCGCAGTCCGGTAGCGCGCCTGCTTTGGGAGCAGGATGTCAGGAGTTCGAATCCCCTTACCCCGACCATATTAAAAATCCTCGTATCGAAAGATACGGGGATTTTTTTTGTCCTCGCGAAAGACAATTCCCTTCAAGTCATCGTACAACTTGCCGATAGCCCGCTAACGAGAGGGGGACTGCCGCTGTTCGCCCCTTCAATCTGGCCAATACAAGAATAAGGGCGTCCGTCATGTTGCTTCGTCAGTTGAATATTGCTCCACGTGCCGCACTGGGTTTCGCCCTGATCGCGGTCCTGGTGGCGCTGCTTGGGGTATTCGCCTTGGGGCAGATGTCGAGCATCCGTAACAGTGAGGTCGCGGTAGAGAGCCAGTGGTTGCCGAGCATTCGCGGCGGTGACGAGATTCGCGAGCTGATGTTGCGGATCCGCACGATTTCCCTGCGCATGGCGCTTGATCAGGATCCGAAGAACGTCGCGACTTACCGCAGCCAGATGGATACCCGCGACAAGGAGCTGAGCGAGAAGATCGCCGCCTACGACAAACTGGTCACCACGGCGGAAGGCCAGCAGCTCTATGACCAGTTCAAAACAACCTTCGCCGCGTATCGCACCGGCATCGCGCAATCCTTCACCCTGGCCGATCAAGGCCAGCGTGATGAACTGACCAAATTGTTGCTGGTTGATATGAAAACCGTGGTCGACGGCTCCGGCAAGCAGCTCAATGATCTGGCGGATCTGTTCGCCAAACAGGTTGCCGCGGAAAGCCAGAAGTCTGCTGACCACTACCAGACCTCACGCACCATCGTCAGTCTGTTCATCGCGCTGGCGGCGCTGGCCACCGTGGCGCTGGCCATGTTGCTCACCCGCAGCATCATTCGTCCGTTGAGCACGGCCGTCAGCGCTGCCGAAAGTGTGGCCCAAGGCGACCTGACCCGACCGATCGAAACCCACGGTAACGATGAAGTCAGCCGCTTACTCAAGGCCTTGGCAACCATGCAGCAGAACCTGCGGGAAACGCTGCAAGGCATCAGCGGTTCGGCCACGCAATTGGCCACCGCTGCCGATGAGCTCAACGCGGTGACGCTCGACAGCACACAAGGCCTGCAGCAGCAGAACAACGAAATCGAACAGGCCGCCACGGCGGTCAATGAAATGACCACGGCCGTTGAAGAAGTCGCGCGCAATGCGGTGTCGACGTCCGATGCCACCCGCCAATCCAGTGAGTCGGCGCAACTGGGGCAGGCGCGGGTCAGTGACACCGCATCGGCGATCAATGCGCTGGCCAGCGATGTGCAGCACACCGGCGAATTGGTGCAATCGCTGGCCAACCAGTCGCAAGACATCGGCAAAGTGCTGGATGTGATCCGTGCGATTGCCGAGCAGACTAATCTGCTTGCGCTCAACGCTGCCATCGAGGCGGCCCGCGCAGGGGAGAGCGGACGCGGTTTTGCGGTGGTTGCCGATGAGGTGCGGGCGCTGGCCTATCGCACTCAGCAATCGACGCAGGAGATCGAGCAGATGGTGCAGGGCATGCGCACCGGTTCAAGCCTGGCGCTGGATTCGATGCAGGCCAGCGCTGCGCGGGCCACGACCACGCTGGCGTTGGCCGAGCGCGCCGGGGAGGCGCTGGAAACCATCACCGCGTCAGTGCATGAGATTCATGAGCGCAATCTGGTGATTGCCAGTGCGGCGGAGGAGCAGGCGCAAGTCGCGCGGGAAGTGGATCGTAATCTGGTGAATATTCGCGACCTGTCAGTCCGTTCGGCAGCGGGAGCCGATCAGACCAGCGCGTCGAGTCACGAACTGTCGCAACTGGCCAACGCGCTGCAAGGCATGGTACGGCGCTTCCAGCTCTGATGTGCAGAGATCGATTGCAGGAGTGAGCTGGATTTTTGAGCTGCGCAAAACAGTGTGGGAGCGGGCTTGCTCGCGAAAGCGGTGTATCAGTCGACATGAATGTTGAATGACACGACCTCTTCGCGAGCAAGCCCGCTCCCACAGTTTTAGATCAATGCAGCTTCAAGCGTGGCTCGGTGCCGCGGCCGATCTTGCTGCCCAGCATCAGCATCGCCGTGCGGAACGGTCCGTACAGCGCCATCTGGTGCATGCGGTACAGCGACACGTAGAACATCCGCGCCAGCCAGCCCTCCAGCATCACACTGCCGGTCAGGTTACCCATCAAGTTACCCACAGCCGAAAAACGCGACAGCGAAATCAGCGAGCCGTAGTCGGTGTACTTGTACTCCGGCAGGGTTTTGCCCTCGATGCGCAGCTTCAGTGACTTGGCCAGCAACGACGCCTGTTGGTGCGCGGCTTGCGCACGCGGCGGCACGTTGCGATCCGAACCCGGTTGCGGGCAGGCGGCGCAGTCACCGAAGGCGAAAATGTTTTCGTCGCGGGTGGTCTGCAACGTCGGCAGCACTTGCAGTTGATTGATACGGTTGGTTTCCAGACCGTCGATGTCCTTGAGGAAACCCGGCGCGCGAATCCCGGCGGCCCAGACTTTCAGGCTGGCCTTGATCACATTGCCATCGGCGGTGATCAGGCTGTCGGCGGTCACTTCGCTGACCGAAGCGTTGGTCATCACATTGACCCCGAGTTTCTCCAGAGTCTTGTGCACCGGGCCGCTGATGCGCTCCGGCAGGGCTGGCAACACCCGTGGGCCGGCTTCGATCAGGGTTATGTGCATGTTTTCCGGTTTGATTCGGTCCAGACCGTAGGCCGCCAGTTCGTGTGCGGCATTGTGCAGTTCTGCCGCCAGCTCGACACCCGTGGCGCCGGCCCCGACGATCGCCACACTGATCTGCTCGACCACATCGGTCTGCCCGGCATGCGCGCGCAGGTAATGGTTGAGCAGTTGCTGGTGAAAGCGCTCGGCCTGTTTGCGGGTGTCGAGGAACAGGCAGTGCTGCGCAGCGCCCTGGGTGCCGAAATCGTTGGTGGTGCTGCCGACGCTGATCACCAGCGAGTCGTAGGCCACTTCACGCGCAGGAACCAGTTCCACGCCGTTTTCGTCGTAGGTGGCGGCCAGCTGGATTTTCTTCTGCGCGCGATCAAGCCCGCTCATGCGTCCCAGCTGGAACTCGAAGTGGTTCCATTTCGCCTGGGCAACATAGTTGAGTTCATCCTCGGAAGAGTTCAGCGATCCGGCGGCCACTTCGTGCAGCAGGGGCTTCCAGATGTGCGTGAGGTTCGCGTCGACCAGCATCACACTGGCCGTGCCGCGCTTGCCCAGAGTCTTACCCAGACGGGTAGCCAACTCCAGACCGCCGGCGCCGCCGCCGACAATGACAATACGATGGGACATAGGGATAACTCGCAAGGTTTTTAAAGGAAATCGGTGCAATCACCTTCGCGAGCGCAATGCAGCTCATAGCGTCAGGTAACTGATGAGTCGGCTCAGCAAGCCCAGACCAATGGTCACTGCCAGCACCAGCACCAGGAGCATCCACGGCCGAAAAGGCCGTCGCTCGACACGGTGTTGGGACAGTTGCAGGTACTCTTCGACATGCTTTTGGTCTTCGGGGTTCAGGCGGCTGGTCATAAAGGCCTCGTCAGGTAGACGTTGCTGAATGTGCAGAAGCTACAGCGGTTTTCAACCGGGGTTGAACGCAGCATAGCCGCTGTCCGGAACCGGTTCGACAGACACACCGTCGTCGAGGCGAATGATCCCGCTTTGTAACACCCGCGCGGTAATTCCGCCATGCCCGCGCACCGCTTGAAAGGTGCCGGGACCGAGGTTGTTTTGCAGGCGCGCGCAGGGCTGGCACCAACCGGTGGTCTCGAATATTGCCTGACCGATGCGAAAGCGCCGACCCTTGAGACTAAACAGATTGATACCGCTGATGACCAGATTGCGCCGCAGGTCTTCAGGCCTCACGGGTTGATCGTCAGGCCGGCCCATCAACGCGCTGATGACCGCCAGGTGTTCGAACTGAATCAACGTTACTTGCCGTGCGTTGCGTACACCCGGGCGGGCGTGATCGCCGGTCAACCCCGCTTCGAGCCGTGCCTCGACGGCGTCTAGCTCGATCATCGGGCCGCGAGACTCGGGGCGCACGCCGATCCAGCGTACGCGACCGGTCTGCGGCACGTCGGCGATCAACTGCTGTAGCGGCGTCACAGGCTGATCCCGACATCGAAGACGATACTGCGACCGAGGTTGCTGCGCAGAAAGTCCGGCGCATCGGGATGGGCGAACAGCACCCGGGCGAAGGTCGGGCCGACCAGCGACAGCGAGCGCCAACCCTGACGCAGATACTCGGTCGGCGGTGGAAAATGGCTGTTGAGGTCCAGCACTTCGCGCTTGAGGCTGGCGAAGGCAATGATGTCCAGTTCGCCCAGATCCATGCCGCGTTCCTTGTAGTTGTGCGCTTTTTTGCGCAAGGTCGGCGCCAGTCGCAGCAAGAACTCATTGGCCGGGATACGCCGTGGCTTGGCTTCACGGCGCACCAGTTGGCTGAGGGAAAACGCACTGCGGCGGCGTTGCAGTTCATCGCGCCATTCGTCGTTGAGTCGGCGCCCTTCATCGAGAACGAAGAACACTTCGAAATTGGCATCGCGAAACAGCACGTCCGGCGGCTCGCCGGCGGGGGCGAACTCATCGGCACGGTAGGGAATGTTCAAGCCTTGCAGCAGGCGCTGGCAGACCCAACGCTCACGCTCCCATTTGCGGGCATTGGACAGGAACGCGTTGGCTTGCTCGGCCGCAATGGTCAGCAGGCGTAAGTAATCTGAGTCATCCATAGGCCAAGCTTAGCGTTCAAATGCGACAAGCAGAAAGCTTTGCATCGGCTGATGCCCGGAAGAGGGCGGTGTAGACTCCGATGAAGGAATCAAACCCATGGAGAAGGTAAGGGATTCATGATCGGTGCAGAACTGCTGTCGTCGACGAGCCTGACACTCGGCTGGTTGATTTACCTGCCGGTGTTGTTGTGGGCGATCTGTCGTGCGCCGTGGGTCGAGTTGTTCACTGACAGTCGCCGCCAGCATCTGCTGTTCGGCACTGTGTTCGCCTTGTTTCTGCTGTGGATGGTGCGCAGGGATTTCGACACCGGGGTTTCTTATCACTTCATCGGCATGACCGCCGTGACGTTGCTGCTCGACTGGCCGCTGGCGATCATCGGCGGGCTGGTGGCGCAGCTCGGGCTGGTGTTGCTCGGGCGCCAGGATCTGGCGGCGGTCGGGGTCAACGGTACGTTGCTGATCCTGTTGCCGGTGTTGATCACCGAGTGCGTGGCGATCCTCGTCGAGCGCGCCCAGCCGCGTAATCCGTTTGTGTATATCTTCTGTTCCGGGTTCTTTGCCGCAGCGTTGTCCGCATTGCTGTGTCTGACGCTGAGTCTGGGCCTGCTGTGGTACGACGGTCTGTTTGCCATGCCGGAATGGCTGGAAGATTTCATCGGCTACCTGTGGCTGCTGATCTTTCCCGAAGCCTTTATCAACGGCATGGTGATCAGCGCGCTGGTGGTGTTCAGCCCCGAGTGGCTGGAAACCTTCAACCGCACCCGCTACCTTTCGGCGCCGTGGAAGGACGACGACCCCAAGTCTTGATCCACATCAAATCCGTCATCCACGCGGCATTTCATGCTCGGCCAAATTCCTTCAGGAGCAGCGGCATGAGTGTTTACGAGTGGGCGAGGCAGGAGACCCGGCAGAGTCTGGACATGGCGCTGGAGGTGGGCTTCGATCCGGGCCTGAGTCTGCGCGCCTTGCTCAGCGCGGTGGTGCAACAGAGCAAGACGGTGCGCAACGCCGAAGACCTGGCCGACGAGTTGCGCTTTCTCGCGGAAAACCTCGACGACGATCAGGACTACGGCTTCATGCGGCCCTGATCGCGATCAGTGACGCGGGTCGAAATCGCCGGAGAACATTTCGTCTTCGGCATCCGGGGCGACCGGAATCTTGTGCTCTTCGGACGCCCAGGCGCCGAGGTCGATCAGCTTGCAGCGATCGGAGCAGAACGGGCGGAATTTGTTCTCTGGGGTGAATTCCACGGGGGCGCCGCAGGTTGGGCATTCGACGGTTGTAGGGCTCATGACTGGCCTCCGGATAAAGTCAGGTAAAAGTGATGCAGGCGCTCGACTTCGCTGTGCAACCAGGCGAGGTCGCGGTCGTTGACCACCACATCATCGGCACGGCTCACGCGGTCTTCACGGCTGGACTGGGCCTTGAGGATCGCCTGGACCTGCTGTTCGCTGGTCTGGTCACGCTGCAAGGTGCGTTCGATCTGCAGTTGTTGCGGGGCATCGATCACCAGAATTCTTTGAGTCATCGCGTACTGCCCGGATTCGATCAGCAACGGTGAAACCAGAATCGCGTAAGGCGATGTTGCCAGCCCCAGATGGTGCGCGATTTCCTCGGCGATCAACGGATGCAGCAGGGCTTCGAGCCAGCGGCGTTCTTCAGGCACTTCAAAGATCAACTTGCGCAGGGCCGCACGGTTCAGCGTGCCATCGGCTTGCAGGACACCGGAACCGAAGTGTTCAGCAATCTTCGCCAGTGCCGGGCGCCCCGGCTCGACCACCCAGCGCGCCGCGTGGTCGGCGTCGACCACATGGATCCCGAGATCGATGAAGTGCTGGGCCGCGGCGCTTTTGCCGCTGCCGATGCCGCCGGTCAGGCCGAGAATCCAGGGTTTTTCCACAGGGGTATTCATTTCAAACCGACAAACTGCCAATAGAAGTCGGTTATTTGACCACCCCAGAGCAAGGCAATCCAGCCGGCAATTGCCAGATACGGGCCGAAGGGGATCGGCGTCGAGGTTTTCTGCTCACGCAGACGTAGCAGAATCACTCCGACAATCGCCCCCACCAGCGACGACAGCAGGATTGTCAGCGGCAGAATCTGCCAGCCGCCCCAGGCCCCGAGCAGCGCCAGCAGCTTGAAATCGCCGTGGCCGATGCCGTCCTTGCCGGTCAGCAGCTTGAACAGCCAGAACACCGACCACAGCGCCATGTAACCGGCCACCGCACCCCACAACGCCGCGTGCAGCGAGACGAACAGCCCGAAACTGTTGACGATCAGCCCCAGCCACAACAACGGCAACACCAGCACATCGGGCAGCAGTTGATGTTCGGTGTCGATCAGGCTCATCGCCAGCAGCCCCCAGGTAAGGACGATCAACAGGCCCGCCGGCCAGCCGAAACCCAAATGCCAGGCAACGAATGCCGAAAGCAGGCCGCAGGCCAGTTCGGTCAGGGGATAACGTTTGCTGATGGGCGCGGCACACGCCGAACAGCGTCCGCGCAGCACCAGGTAACTGAGCAGCGGAATGTTTTCCCAAGCCCGAATCCGGTGGCCGCAGTGTGGGCACTGGGAGTGCGGCAGCATCAGGTTGTAGGTCGGCAGTGGCGTTTCGGTCGGCAGGCCGAGGACGTCCTGCGCCTGCTGGCGCCAATCGCGCTCGAGCATTCTCGGCAGGCGCCAGACCAGTACGTTGAGGAAACTGCCGACCACCAGACCCAACAGCAGGGCGGTGCACACAAAGGCCAGCGGATACAGACTGAAGAGTTCGTCGATAGGCATGTCAGATCGCTGAGCCAAGCTGGAAGATCGGCAGGTACATGGCCACGACCAGCCCGCCGACGATGACCCCGAGCACCACCATGACGAACGGCTCCATCAGGCTGGTGAGGTTGTCGACCATGTTATCCACTTCCTCTTCATAAAAGCCGGCGACCTTGTCGAGCATGTCATCCAGCGCGCCCGATTCCTCACCGATGGCGGTCATCTGCACCGCCATGTTGGGGAAGACTCCGGTGCTGCGCATGGAAAAATTCAGCTGCATGCCGGTGGCGACGTCCTGACGGATGCGCAGCACCGCGCGTTTGAACACCACGTTACCGGTGGCACCCGCCACCGAATCCAGTGCCTCCACCAGCGGTACGCCAGCGGCAAAGGTAGTCGACAGGGTGCGGGCGAATCGCGCCACCGCCGATTTGTACATCAGCGTGCCCACCAGCGGCAGCTTCAGCAGCCAGGTGTCTTTGCGGTCGCGCAAGGCCTGGGATTTCTTCAGCGCATGGCGGATGCCGAACACCGCAGCAATCAGCGCACCAAGCACCGCCCACCACCATTGCTGCATGAACTCCGAGATACTGATCACCATCAGGGTGAAGGCCGGCAATTCGGCGCCGAAGCCGGAAAATACCGACTGAAACTGCGGCACCACTTTTACCAGCAGAATCCCGGTAACGACCATTGCCACCAGCACCACGGCGCTGGGGTAGGTCAGGGCTTTCTTGATCTTGGCCTTGAGCGCTTCGCTTTTTTCCTTATAGGTCGCGACCCGCTCAAGCAACGTATCGAGGGCGCCGGATTGCTCGCCGGCATCCACCAGGTTGCAATACAGCTCATCGAAATACTGCGGTTTCTTGCGCAGTGCGGCGGCGAAGCTGTTGCCGGCGGCCACTTCCTGCTTCACCTCGTCTACCAGTTTGCGCATCGCCGGGTTGTCGAAGCCTTCGCCAATGATGTCGAACGACTGCAGCAGCGGTACGCCGGCTTTCATCATGGTTGCCATCTGCCGGGTGAACAGGGCGATGTCCTGGGCCTTGATGCGTTTGCCGAGGCTGAGCAGGGAGGTGGATTTCTTCCGTACCTTGCCCGGATTGATTCCTTGCTTGCGCAGTTGGGCCTTGATCAGCGCGGGGTTCTGCCCGCTCAACTCGCCCGTGACTTTGCTGCCTTTGCGATCCGTGCCTTCCCAGGCGTAGATGCTGATTTTCGCTGCCTTGACCGCCATGTTCAGTCCTTGGTGACCCGGTTGATTTCTTCCAGGCTGGTGATGCCTTGCATGGCCTTGTGCAGGCCCGAGGTGCGCAGGTCGTCGAAGCCGTCGCGACGCATCTGGCTGTCGATTTCCAGCGAATTGCCTTCGGCCATGATCAGCCGTTGCAGGTCAGGGGTGTTTTTAACCACTTCGTAAATCCCCACGCGTCCCTTGTAGCCGCCGTTGCAGAGGTCGCAACCGACCGGCTCATAGATCGTGAAACTGCCGATCTGTTCCGGCGGGAAACCTTCCTTGATCAGCGTTTCGCGGGGGATCTCGATCGGTTTCTTGCAGTGGCTGCACAGCTTGCGCGCCAGGCGCTGGGCGATGATCAGGCTGACCGAGGTGGCGATGTTGAACCCGGGAATGCCCATGTTGTGCAGACGGGTCAGGGTTTCGGCGGCGCTGTTGGTGTGCAGCGTGGACAGCACCAGGTGGCCGGTCTGCGCGGCCTTGATCGCGATTTCGGCGGTTTCCAGGTCGCGGATTTCCCCGACCATGATCACGTCCGGATCCTGCCGCAGAAACGAACGCAGGGCCTGAGCAAAATCCAGCCCCTGTTTCGGATTGACGTTGACCTGGTTGATGCCTTCCATGTTGATTTCCACCGGGTCTTCGGCGGTGGAAATGTTGATGTCGACGGTGTTGAGGATATTGAGGCCGGTGTACAGCGATACGGTTTTCCCCGAACCCGTTGGCCCGGTTACCAGAATCATCCCTTGAGGCTGCTTGAGCGCTGCCATGTACAGTTCTTTCTGCGCCGGTTCGTAACCCAATGCATCGATGCCGATCTGCGCGCTGGACGGGTCGAGAATCCGGATCACCACTTTTTCGCCCCACAGGGTCGGCAAAGTGTTGACCCGGAAGTCGATGGACTTGGTCTTCGACAGGCGCATCTTGATCCGCCCGTCCTGGGGTTTGCGGCGCTCCGAGATATCCAGGCTGGCCATGACTTTCAGGCGTGCGGCGATTCGCCCGGCCAACTGGATCGGCGGTTTGGCCACCTCGCGCAGGATGCCATCGGTGCGCACCCGCACCCGGAAGGTCTTTTCGTAAGGTTCGAAGTGCAGGTCAGAGGAGCCACTCTTGATCGCGTCGAGCAGCATCTTGTGCACGAAGCGCACGACCGGCGCGTCATCGGCGTCGAGTCCGCCGATGGCGTCCTGGCGGCTGTCGTCGACGGACTCGACATCCACGCCGTCGAGATCGACGTCGGCCATTTCTTCGAGGCCGCTGGCGTGGGTGTCGAAGAATTTCTCGATGGCCTCGGTGAGCTTGTCGTCCTCCACCAGAATGGCTTCGGTGCTCAGCCCGGTGCTGAACTGAATGTCATTGATCGCCTGATGATTGCTCGGGTCGGAAATGCCCACGAACAGCTTGTTGCCACGCCTCCACAAGGGCAGGGCGTGATGCTGTCGCACCAGTTTTTCACTGACCAGGCCTTTGGGCTGGGTTTCCTTGTCCAGGCAATTGAGGTCCATGAAGGCCATGCCGAAATGCTCGGAAGCGATCTCGGCCACCTGTGAGCTCTTCACCAGTTTGTTCTGCACCAGGTAGCTGACCAGCGACAGCCGATTGCGCTGCGCCTGTTGCCAGGCCTGCTGGGCGCTTTTTTCCGTAAGCAGTTCGGCCTGCACCAATTGCTTGGCCAGACCGCTCAGAGCGATGTCATTCATGGGGATTCCGGATGCTGACAGTTCATGACTTATAGCCTAGTCAAGTGACAGCGCCAAACACGCCCGGTACAGGTGACAAAAAGTGTCAGATAGTGCGGTTACGGGTTGTAGGAAAGCGCGACACGGCACCTTTATGCCGAGCGTGCGGGGTCTGCAAGCGGTTGGCACGGCCTATGCTGAGCCCTTTGCAGATCATGAGATTCCGACTCATGCATGGAGAGCCTGTCTATGAACAACCAAAAAGGTTTCACTCTGATCGAGCTGCTGATCGTGGTAGCGATCATCGGGATTCTGGCGACGATTGCCCTGCCGCAATACACCAAGTATCAGGCACGCTCGAAAGTCACTGCCGGGCTGGCGGAAATCAGCGCGCTAAAAGTGCCTTTCGAGGACACCATTAATCAAGGTACGGACCCGACGCTGACGCTGGTGGCAGGTAGCGCGTCGTTTACTACCACCAATTGCGGCACCGTGACCGCGTCCGGCACGGCGTCGACTGGCGCGGGGACCATCGTCTGCACCTTGGCCAACGCCCCGGCTCCAGTGCTGGGCAAAACCATCACGCTGACTCGTTCTTCGGGGACCGGCTCGGCGGCGGGTGTCTGGAGCTGCGCTTCGACGGTGAACGCCGACTACGCGCCTAAGGGTTGCCCAGGCAGCGGTGCCTGATTGACTCGACAAGCGTCACCGGATGCCCCGCTTTGCGGGGCATTTTTTTGTCTTTTGACGCTGGAAAAAAGCTTCAAGAATTTCAGCGTGTTAGGAACTTTCCGAAAAGCCGCAACTTGCATGTCGATAATGCACTTGTCATGCAAATTGCATGATTCCGAAAATTTGCTTAATTCATAACTCATTGATTTAAAAGGATTTATTGTCTTTCGAAAAGTTGGCACAGCCTTCGCAATATACCCAGTAACCCTGCTGACAAGACAACCAGCAGACTTTCCAGAAAAACAGGAGTTACTCGTATGAAGAAGTTCGCTATCACTGCCGCTGCTGCTACCGCGCTGACCCTGACCATGGCTTCCGGTGCTTTCGCACAATCCACCCAGGCTACTCAGGCTCCAATGACTCTGGCTGCTGGTGAAATGACCAAGGCTAAAGAAGCTACTTCCGATACCTGGATCACTACCAAAGTCAAAAGCGACCTGGTAACCGAAAAAGGCATCCCAGGTACCGATATCAAAGTTGAAACCAACAAAGGCGTTGTATCCCTGTCCTCCACTGTTGCAGTGACCGAGGCTCAGAAAACCACCGCCGTGGCTATCGCCAAGAAAATCAAAGGCGTCAAAGCGGTCTCCGCTGACGGCCTGAAAGCCGAGTAAGGCATGACTTCTCGCCTGGACCGGGAGAAGGCGCGACAGACGGGCCGAGCAATACGTCTGCCGCAACTTTAGAGTTCATGCGAACGGTCACACGGATGTGACCATTACGGGCCCCGGCACTTGTGTCGGGGCCTGTTCTATTTCAGGGGCACCACAAAACAATTGTAGGAGTGAGCCTGCTCGCGATAGCGGTGTGTCAGATTGAGAAATCTGCTGACTGACACACCGCTATCGCGAGCAGGCTCACTCCTACAGGGGGGGTGAATTAATTACCGCGCTTGCTGTTGATCTGCCGCAGACGATTGCCTTCAAAGCGCAGATATTGATACATGCCGTTGCTCGGGCCGTAGGTCCATTCCTCGACCTGAAATTCTTCGCGGCGGTTGGCGCTGCGCTTGTAGCCGAGGACGTCGCGGCTTACCGGTTCGCCGCACTTCTGCAGCACTTCGCTGGCGCGGTCACCGAGGCTGACCAACTGGCTGCCACAGCGCAGCGTGTCGGAGGCCAGCGCAGGGCTGCCAGCGAGCAGCAGCGTCAACGCAGCCAGCCATTTGCGCTTCATCATTCGGCGTCCAGATGCATTTGCGTCACGACCCGACCATCGCTTTCGGCCTCGCCAAGGTTAGCGTCGATGAAGTACACCCGATCATCGGCCAGTTGACCTTTGTCGACCAGATAGTCCTTGATGCTGCTGGCGCGTTCCTGACCCAACTGCCGCAGCAGCACATCGCTGGAACTCCAGAACTTGATCACACCATCACGCATTTTCGCCGTGCGTTCTTCTTTGCCCAGATCTTTCCATTCGGCCGGTGGCTGAGTTTTCAGACGGGTACGGTAGATGCCTTCGAGCAGCGGGCCTTTCTCGCTGTCCGGCACTTGCAGCAGGGACGCCTGGGCCGGCACCTTGTCGCCCCGGCGCTGGAGCATCTTGTAGTAGTTGTACTGGTATTCGCGCTCCAGACGCTGCTCGGCAATCAACGGGCCGTCGCTGCTCTGTGCGGCAGTGCCTTCGATTTCCAGACGCAGGGCTGGACGTTCCTTGAGGGCTTGGGACAGTTTATCCAGCGCTGCTTCTGCATCCTTGCTCAAATCGCTTGAGCCCGCAGCAAAGGACACGGTACCGAGGTCTTCGGAGCCGCCACCGTTGATCAGCCCGCCAATCATCTTGAACGGTGCGGCGGCGGCCTTGACGATCAGGTTGCGCAGGGTCTGCCAGACAATCGGCATCACGCTGAACTGCGGGTTGTTGAGGTCGCCGGTCACTGGTAGTTCGATGGAGATCTTGCCGTCTACGTCCTTGAGCAGGGCAATCGCCAGTTTCAGCGGCAGGCTCACGGCATCCGGGCTGTCGACTTTTTCACCGAGTTGCAGTTGCTCGACCACCACTTTGTTTTCAGCCTTCAACTGGCCCTTGGTGATCAGGTAATGCAGGTCGAGGTTGAGCCGGCCCTTGCGGATGCGGTAACCGGCGAACTTGCCGGAATACGGGGTCAGGGTAGTCAGCTCGACGCGTTTGAAACTGGTGGCGATGTCGAGGCTGGCCATCGGGTCGAACGGATTGACCGCGCCTTTGATGGTCACCGGGGCATAGCGGTCGACCTTGCCCTTGATGTCGACGCTGGCCGGTTTCGCCTGACGGCTGTCGATGGTGCCGATCTGGCCGTTGAGCTGTTGAACCGCCGTAGCGAAATTCGGCGTCAGGCTGAAGTCGGCGAAGTTGGCCGAGCCGTCGTTGATCGCAATCGCGCCGATGTGAATGCCCAGTGGTTTGTCTTTACTGGCCGGTTTCGCCGCTGCGGTTTTCGCACCATTGTCGGCGGGCTGCGGGATCAGCAGGTCGTCGATGTTGGTGGTGCGGTCATCGTTGATCATGAAACGCACATAGGGCTGGAACAGGTTGACCTTGTCGATCGACAGGCTGTCACCGTGTTGATAGTTGATGCCTTCCACCACCACTTGCTGCCACTTGAGGAAGTCGCGGGTTTTCAGGGTGTCGAGGGTGTGCAGTTGATCGATCTGCGCGCGCCCGGTCACGCCGAGTGCCAGGGGGGCGGTGCTCTTGAGGTTGACCTTGAGGTCGCTGCCGAGCATGCCGCTGCGCAGCTCAAGGCGAATGAACGGATTGATGTAGGACTGTGCAACCCGCAGGTCGATGTCCTGGGTTTTCACATTGAGCTGGGCGGTGACCGGCGCGAGGTTGACCACGCCATCGGCGTTGATCTTGCCTTGTTTGCCCAAGCCGCTGTCGAGCCTGACCTTGAAGGGCGAACCGTTGAGGCTGTCGAAATCCTGCAGATCAATGTTCAGCGGCGTCACATCCAGCGCCACCGGCGGGTTGGCCGAACGGTCGGCGAGATGCACGGTGTAGTTGCGTAGCTGGACGTCTTTGAGCAGCACTTGCCAGGGCTTGCTCGGCGCGGCCGGCGCTTTCGGCGAGTCGGCGGCGGCCGGAGTGGTCTTGGGTTCGGCGGCGGCCTTGGCGGCAGGTTTCGATGGCTGGCTGGCGAACAGTTTCTGCCAGTCGAGCTGGCCGTCGGCTTCGAGCGCAGCCCAGGTTTCCAGTTTGTTGCTGCGGATCTTGCCGACCACTACTTGCTGTTTGGCCAGGTCCAGCGAGGTTTCGCTGACGTCGAGGCGTTCGAGTTTTGCCAACGGACGCCCGTCCGGCGCCTTGATCGCGAACGGCGCAATGCTCACCGCGACGTTGTTCAACAGCAGTTCGGTTTCTTTCGACAGATTCAGTTTGTACTCGGTGCTGAGATTCAGCACGCCGTCTTCGAGTACCAGCGGCAGCGCGTCACGCACGTAGGGCCAGAATGACTTCATCTTGCCGTCGGTGACTTTCAGTGTGCCTTCGGAGGTGAACGGGATCAGGCTGAAGTTGCCCTTCCAGTCGATCTGCCCACCGGCCGGGCCGGCGGCGACCAGGGTCATGTCGGCGTTGTCGTCGGGCAGAGTGCTGAGGTTTTTCAGCTCGAAGTCGAGCTTGTCGTAGATGAACTCGATCGGTTCACTCGGACGGGCGTCCTGGAAATGTACATTGCCACCGGCCAGCTGGATGCGATCGATGCGCAGCGGGAACGGCTTGGCATTCGGATCGGCCGGGGTCGGTTCGCTGGCGGGAATTTTGAACAGGCCCAGCAGATTGAGCTGGCCGTCCTTGGCGAAGAGGATTTCGGTCTTGGGCTTGTCCAGCTCGATATCGGCCAGGTGCAGCGCTTTGGTCCACAGGCTGTCGAGTTGCAGGTTGGCATACAGCCGCTCGAAGCCGACCTGCTCCTTGCCCGGCTCACCGACGACCAAGCCCCACAGGGTGACTTCCAGGCTGAACGGATTGAGTTCGATGCGCTGGATATGCGCCGGCACCGTGGCGTAGTTCGCCAGTTGCTGGTTGGCGATACGCAGGGCGATGCCTGGCAAAATCAGAAACCCCAGCAGGCTGTAGAGGGCCAGAGCAGTCAACAAGGCGCCAATCGCGCGAATCAATCCTTTGGGCATGTGCGGCTTCATCTCTGAATCGGAGTGCCTTGGAGTATGGCACGCGATTCTGGTTCCGAAGTACCTCGTGGGGGGCAGGATTGTTCAGATTGTTCTGTAGGACCAAGACACTGTGGGAGCGAGCTTGCTCGCGAAAGCGGCGGATCAGTCGAGAAATATGCTGACTGACGCGCCGCCTTCGCGAGCAAGCTCGCTCCCACATTGGATGGTTGCCAGTCCCGCAGGGGGGGGTTACAACTGCAGGATCAGGGTTTTCAGCGGTGGCTGTTGGTCCAGCGACGGGAAATCCGCGCCCGGAGTCATCACGCTCCATTCGCGCACCGGTCGCCCGGCCTTCTCTGCACAACGCAGGACCTGTTCGCGCCAGTCGTCCATGCTGACCTTCGCCAGATTGTTGCAGCAGATCAGCACGCCGTTGTCAGCGGTGGTCAGCAGCGCCGGCTTGAGCAGGCTCTGATAGTCGCGCAGCAGGTCGACGGTGCCGAACGCACTCTTGGCCCAGGCCGGTGGATCGAGCAGCACCAGATCGTATTGACGCTGGTCGAGGCGCTGATAGCTCGGCAGTTTCTGCCCGCGCCGCTGGCTGATCGGCAGGCCGGCGAGCTGACGGATCGCCGGGAAGTAATCGGACTGGATGAATTGCATCTCGGGCAATTGCGGGTTGAGCAGGCCGTTTTCTCGGCCGACTGCCAGATTGCCTTCGGCGAAGTCGAGGTTACACACCTCGCGCGCGCCACCGGCAGCGGCACTCAGGCCGACGCCACAGGTGTAGGCAAAGAGGTTGAGCACACTTTTGCCCTTGGCGTGATCCTTGACCCAGCCGCGAGTGTTGCGCAGGTCGAGAAACAGCAGCGGATCCTGCCCGGCATGTCGCCCGCGCACGCGATAGTTCAGGCCCCATTCGTGACCGACCAGATCCGCCAGCGCGGCGGCGTCAGCTTTGTAGACGCTGTCTTCGCGGTCGATGCGCGAGTTGCCCCGGGAGCGGTCGTTGTAGACCAGCAGGGTGTCAAAGCCCAGGGTCTGATTGACTATGGCGTGCAGTTGCAGCAGGTCGTCACGCTCCAGCGTCTGGTGAAAACTTTGCACCAGCAATTGCGGACCGTAGCGGTCGACGGTCAGGCCACCGGCGCCTTCCTGGCTGCCGTGGAACAGCCGGTAGCAATCGGTGCCCTGGCTGTGCAGCTCAGCGAGCAGGTCCTGGCGTTTGTCGAGGGCGGCGCGCAGCGCCTGATTCAAGGAAGACATGCGTGCGCCTTGCTGATGAGAATTGAGGCGCGGGAGTTTAGCAGTTTGGCGGGCAACCGAGGTGCTTCCATCGCGAGCAGGCTCACTCCTACAAGGGATCAGTGTTGCGCAGGAAGGTCCCTGTAGGAGTGAGCCTGCTCGCGATGCTTTTCAGGTCAGAATTCCCATCCGCCGCTGTGCCCGCTGCACCGAGCCATTGCGCATCGCCCAGCGCAGCATCGGCGCACTGCGCTTCACGCTGGCTCGGATCAACTGGCGTTGCAGCGGGTTCTGCCGTATGCCGAACATGGCGCTGGCCCAGTCCGGCAACAGATCGATGCCGGCCTTCATCATCAAGTCGCCAAACGGTCGGGCCAGCACGCTCGGTGCCGGGGCATCGAGCAGCAGGCGCAGGACTTCGCGGCTGCGCTCATCACAGAGCAGTTGCGGGCGCATGCATTGCAGATAGTCAGCCACGGCCTGCCGCGATTTCGGCACATGCCGCGCACCCAGGCGCTCGGCGACCACGGCGATTTCAGCGTAGTAACGATCCTGATCCGCCGCCGACAATTGCGGATTGCGGTAACGCAAATGCGCGGCGAGGAAGTTGCTGACTTCGGCCACATGCACCCAGGTCAGCAGGTCCGGATCGCTGGCCGCATACGGCCGGCCATCCGGCGCGGTACCGACCACTTGCAGGTGAATGGCGCGCACTTTGTCGATCAGCCATTCGGCGTCGCGGCGCGAGCCGAAGGTGGTGCCGGAGACAAACTGACTGGTGCGGCGCAAACGTCCGAGCATGTCCTGACGAAAATTCGAATGATCCCAGACCCCGGCCAGCGCCAGCGGATGCAGGGCTTGCAGCAACAACGCGCTGATGCCGCCGATCAGCATGCTGCTGAAATCGCCGTGCACTTGCCAACTGATCGAGTCCGGGCCGAACAGCCCGGGATCGCCCTTGGGATTTTCCAGGTCAAGCTGACCGAGCGACAGCCCGGTCAGGCTCATGAGTTGCTGTTCGATACGGCTGCGGATGAATTCCATGACAACTCATTGCGGGTGGACGGGCGCGGCCGGTTGACCGCGCCGGGGACGTTACTGATTCAGGCGTTTGTCGATCAAGCCTTGTACTACGCTCGGATCGGCCAGGGTCGAAGTGTCGCCGAGGCTATCGAGTTCGTTGCAGGCAATCTTGCGCAGGATCCGCCGCATGATCTTGCCTGAACGGGTTTTCGGCAAGGCCGGTGCCCACTGGATCAGGTCCGGTTTGGCGAAGCTGCCGATTTCCTTGCTGACGTGGGCCAGCAATTCTTTCTTCAGCTCATCGCTCGGTTCGACGCCGTTCATGGGGGTGACGAAGGCGTAGATGCCCTGGCCTTTGACGTCGTGCGGGTAACCGACCACGGCCGCCTCGGCGATGCTGTCGTGCAGCACCAGCGCGCTTTCCACTTCGGCGGTGCCGATGCGGTGGCCGGAGACGTTGATCACGTCATCGATGCGTCCGGTGATCCAGTAGTCGCCGTCCTCGTCACGGCGTGCGCCGTCGCCAGTGAAGTAATAGCCGGGGTAGGGTTTGAAATAGGTGTCGACCATCCGTTGCGGGTCGCCGTAGACGCTGCGGATCTGCGCCGGCCAGCTGGATTTGATCGCCAGCACGCCGCTGCCGGCGCCTTTGATTTCCTTGCCGTGCTCGTCGAGCAGCACTGGTTGCACACCGAACATCGGCTGCGTGGCGCAACCCGGCTTGATTCGTTGCGCACTGACCAGCGGGCTGAGCATGATGCCGCCGGTTTCGGTCTGCCACCAGGTATCGACAATTGGGCAGCGCTGCTCGCCGACCACGTTGAAATACCATTCCCACGCTTCCGGGTTGATTGGCTCACCGACACTGCCGAGTAATCTGAGGCTGGCGCGCGACGTTTCCTGCAACGGCCCGGCGCCTTCGCGCATCAACGCGCGCAGGGCGGTCGGCGCGGTGTAGAAAATGTTGACGTGGTGTTTGTCGATCACCTGCCAAAAGCGCGAGGTGCTCGGATAACTTGGCACGCCTTCGAAGATCAGCGTGGTCGCGCCGTTGGCCAGCGGGCCGTAGACGATGTAGCTGTGGCCGGTCACCCAGCCGACGTCGGCGGTGCACCAGAACACCTCGCCATCGCGGTAATCGAGCACGTATTTGAAGGTCATCGCCGCTTGCAGCAGGTAGCCGCCAGTGGTGTGCAGCACGCCCTTGGGTTTGCCGGTGCTGCCGGAGGTGTAAAGGATGAACAGCGGATCCTCGGCATCCATTGGCTCCGGCGGGCAGTCATCGCTGACGTCACGCACGGCCTGGTGATACCAGAGGTCACGGCCTTCGACCCAATCGACTTTGCCTTGGCTGCGCTCGACTACGACGACGGTGCTGACGTCCGGACAACTTTGCAGGGCCTTGTCGACGTTGTGCTTGAGTGGCACGAACTTGCCGCCGCGTACGCCTTCATCGGCGGTGATCACGGTGCGGCAGTCGGCATCGAGAATGCGGTCACGCAAGGAGTCCGGGGAGAAGCCGCCGAACACCACCGAGTGAATCGCGCCGATCCGCGCGCAGGCGAGCATGGCGTAGGCCGCCTCGGGGATCATCGGCATGTAGATGCACACCCGATCACCTTTTTTCACCCCACGGCTTTTCAGCACATTGGCCAGGCGGCAGACATGATGGTGGAGTTTTTTGTAGGTGATCTGCGCTGATTCGGCCGGGTCGTCACCTTCCCAGAGGATCGCAGTCTGCTCGCCGCGCTGGGCGAGGTGACGGTCGATGCAGTTGTAACTGACGTTCAGTTGGCCGCCGGCAAACCAGGACGCTTCACCGGTTTTCAGGTCGTAGCGCTGCACGGTCTGCCACGGTGTGCTCCAGTCAAGGAAGCGCGTGGCCTGTTCGGCCCAGAAGGCGCTGGGGTGTTCAATGGATTCGCGGTACAGACGCTTATAGTCGTCCTGACTCAACTGCGCAGCCCGGCGGACGGCATCGGCTTTGGGGAACGTGCTGATATCGAACATGACGGTTCCTTATTCTTGTTGTGCGAAGAATAAAGATGCGCCGAGAGGGCCAAGGGTTCAAGCCGCATCAGGAATCTGATGTTTGAGCCTGATTTTGAATACACCCTAAAACAACTGTAGGAGTGAGCCTGCTCGCGATCGCGGTGTGTCATTCAACATCAATGCTGATTGACACCCCGCGATCGCGAGCAGGCTCACTCCTACAAGGGATTTTTTGCCCACAGGATCCGGGGAACCAAAACCTGTGGGCCGCACTATCAAATCACCCGCGGTGACGACCGCGGAAGTAGTTGATCAGGCCCTGGGTAGAAGCATCGTCAGCGACGGTTTCATCGCTGCCGACCAGACGGTTGTAAACGCCTTTGCCCAATTCCTTGCCCAGTTCCACGCCCCACTGGTCGAAGGCGTTGATGCCCCAGACCACGCTCTGCACGAACACTTTGTGCTCATACATGGCGACCAGCGCGCCGAGACGACGCGGGCTGATACGCTCGACCACAATGGTATTGCTCGGGCGGTTGCCCGGGATCACCTTGTGCGGTGCGAGTTTGTGCACCTGCTCTTCGCTCATGCCTTTTTCGCGCAGTTCGGCTTCGGCTTCCGGCAGGGTCTTGCCGAGCATCAGCGCCTGGCTCTGCGACAGGCAGTTGGCATACAGCCACTGATGGTGATCGGAGACCGGGTTGAAGCTGACGATCGGCACGATGAAATCGGCCGGGATCAGTTGGGTGCCCTGGTGCAGCAACTGGTGATACGCGTGTTGACCGTTGCAGCCGACGCCACCCCAGATCACCGGGCCGGTATCGGTCGACACCGAGGTGCCGTCCTGACGCACGCTCTTGCCGTTGGACTCCATGTCCAGCTGTTGCAAGTGCTTGGTGATGTTGCGCAGGTAGTGGTCGTACGGCAGGATCGCGTGGCTTTGCGCGCCCCAGAAGTTGCCGTACCACACGCCGAGCAGGGCCAGCAGCACCGGCATGTTCTGTTCGAACGGTGCGCTCTGGAAATGCTGGTCCATGGTGTAGGCACCGGACAGCAGTTCCTTGAAGTTGGACATGCCGATGGCCAGGGCAATCGGCAGACCGATGGCCGACCACAGCGAGTAACGACCGCCGACCCAGTCCCACATCGGGAAGATGTTTTCTTCACGGATGCCGAACGCAACGGCCGCGGCGTTGTTGCTCGATACCGCGATGAAGTGGCGATACAGCTCGGCTTCCGAACCACCCTGAGCCAGATACCAGGCGCGTGCGGCCTGAGCGTTCTTCAGGGTTTCGAGGGTGTTGAAGGATTTCGACGAAACGATGAACAGTGTGGTTTCGGCGCGCAACTTTTGCGTCAGTTCGTGGAACTCACTGCCGTCGATGTTCGCCAGGTAGTGGCAACGCACGCCTTTCTGCGCGTAGGACAACAGCGCTTCGGAGACCAGCTCCGGGCCGAGGAACGAACCACCGATGCCGATGTTGACCACGTCAGTGATCGGCTTCTCGGTGTAACCACGCCACAGGCCGTCGTGGATGCGGCCGACCAGATCCGTGATCTGGTTCAGCACCTTGTGCACTTCCGGCATCACGTTGACGCCGTTGACCGATAGCTTGTCGCCGACCGGACGGCGCAGGGCGGTGTGCAGCGCCGGGCGGCCTTCGGAGGCGTTGACGATTTCGCCGTCGAACAGCGCTTTGATCGCGCCTTTCAGATCGACTTCATTGGCCAGACCCACCAGCAGGTTGCGGGTTTCGGCGTTGATCAGGTTCTTCGAATAATCGAGAAACAGTCCGCAGCTGCTGAGCGTGAATTGATTGAAGCGCTGCGGATCGGCGTTGAAGGCTTCGCGCATGCTGAAATCCTGCATGGCTTGGCGGTGATCTTTCAACGCCTGCCAGGCAGGCAGAGCGGTAACGTCATGAGGAGTGCGGTAGTACGCCATCGCTGCGGTTTTCCTTTTTACTTGAACGGCCTTTTGAACACAGAACAGACCGATACGCCATGTTTGGGCGAGGGTCAAATGCGTCGACACGATTTTTCAACGCAGGGCGAATACAGTAAACCTCGCGCTGCGATCTGTCTTGACTTCTTCTGACCTGTTCCCTGTACTTTTTTAACATCAATACCGGGAACTGGCCGACCAACGGAAGGGGAGTGGCGCGTCGAAGCGGCTCAGGCCACCTGAACCGGAATGGCGTTGCTGGTGTGGCTGAGCTCGTTGCCCGGCGCCATGTACAGCATGCGCGGCTTGAAATTCAGCAGTTCCGCTTCGCTGTAATGGGCGTAGGCGCAAATGATCACGCGGTCGCCGACCTTGGCTTTATGCGCGGCTGCGCCATTGACCGAAATCATCCGCGAACCCTCTTCGCCACGAATCGCGTAGGTGGTGAAGCGCTCGCCATTGTCGACGTTATAGATCTGGATCTGCTCGTACTCACGGATGCCGGACAAGTCCAGCCACTCGCCATCAATGGCGCAGGAACCTTCGTAATCGAGTACCGCATGAGTGACTTCGGCGCGGTGCAGTTTGGCCTTGAGCATGATGGCGTGCATGAGGGATTTCCCGGGTTGGAAGCAAACGGCGGGCAGTGTGCCCGAAGGCTTTGGGGGCGGCAATATGGTCTGTGTGGACACCAGAAACCAATGTGGGAGCGGGCTTGCTCGCGAATGCGGTGTGTCAATCAACCTATCTGCTGAATGATGCACCGCATTCGCGAGCAAGCCCGCTCCCACAGGGGTATTGCGGTGTTTTTAGACTGGGCTATCGAGGTTCAGGTGCAGGTTGTCGATCAACCGCGTGGTGCCGAGGAACGCGGCCACCAGAATCACCAGATCGCGGTCTTCTGCCGTCGCCGGACGCAAGGTCAGGGCATGACGGATTTCCAGGTAATCCGGACGCAGGCCGGCGGCTTCCAGCTGTTGCACCTGGGCTGCGATCAGCGCCGGAAAATCACGCTCACCTTGTTTGATCGACTCGGCAATCGCGCTCAGGGTGCGATAGACCACCGGGGCCACGGCACGTTGATCTTCGCTGAGGAAGCCGTTGCGCGACGACAGCGCCAGGCCATCGGCCGCACGCACGGTGGGTTCGCCTATGATCTGGATTGGCATGTTCAGGTCATGCACCAGCGCGCGGATCACCGCCAGTTGCTGGAAGTCTTTCTGGCCGAAGATCGCCAGATCCGGCTGAACCATGTTGAACAGCTTGCTGACCACCGTCGCCACGCCTTCGAAGTGCCCCGGACGGCTAGCGCCGCACAGGCCTTCGGACAGTTGCGGCACGCTGACCCGGGTCTGCCCGGCCATGCCGTCGGGGTACATCTCTTCGACGGTCGGGGCGAACAGCAAGTGGCAGCCGGCTTGCAGCAGCTTCTCCTGATCCGCCGCCAGGGTGCGCGGGTACTTGTCGAGGTCTTCGCCGGCGCCGAACTGCAGCGGGTTGACGAAAATGCTCGCGACCACGAAGTCCACGCGCTGCGTGGCTTTGGTGATCAGCGCGACATGGCCGCTGTGCAGGTTGCCCATGGTCGGCACGAAGCCGATGCGCTTGCCTTCACTGCGGGCGCGGGCCACGGCGGCGCGCAGTTCGCGTACGGTTTTAACGGTGTTCATGCAGAGAATCCGTGTTCGATCCCAGGGAAAGTAACGCCTTTGACTTCGTTGACGTAGGCCTTCAGTGCGGACTGGATGCTGTCCTGACCCTGCATGAAGTTCTTGACGAATTTCGGCACGCGGCCGGTGATCGACAGGCCGAGCATGTCGTGCAGCACCAGTACCTGGCCGTCGGTATCGCTACCGGCGCCGATGCCGATGACCGGAATCTTCACGGCCTGGCTGATTTCGGCGGCCAGTTCGCTCGGCACGCATTCCAGCAGCAGCATGGCTGCGCCGGCCTGTTCCAGCGAGATCGCGTCGGCACGCATCTGCCGCGCCTGGTTCTCGTTGCGGCCCTGCACTTTATAGCCGCCAAGAATGTTCACCGCTTGTGGGGTCAGGCCCATGTGCGCGCAGACCGGCACACCGCGCTCGGCCAGCAGGCGGATCGACTCCGCCAGCCACAGCGCACCTTCGACCTTGATCATGTGCGCGCCGGCCTGCATCAGCGTGGCGCTGTTGGTCAGGGTTTGTTCGATAGTGGCGTTGGCCATGAACGGCAGGTCAGCCAGGATCAGGGCGTCGGTGTTGCCGCGTTTGACGCAGGCGGTGTGGTAGGCCATTTCTGCGATGGTCACCGGCAAGGTGCTGTCGTGCCCTTGCAGAACCATGCCGAGGGAGTCGCCCACCAGCAGCACTTCGACACCGGCCTCGTTGCAGGCGTGGGCGAAGGTCGCGTCATAGCAGGTCAGCATGGTGATCTTTTCACCTTTCTGCTTGAGGCTCTGGAGCGTGGTCAGGGTGATGGCTGGCATGTAAAAAATCCTCGTTCAGGCGCTCTGGAAACTACTGCGAGTAACGCGCGTGATTCTTCGTCTACTCAGGCGCACGCTCTTTTGTCGTGCTTATAAGGCCTGGATTGCGCCCGTATGTGCCGGGTTGGCGGCAGCGGGACGCCTATAGTCGTGAGGAGCCAAGCGGAAGTCAATTGCGTGTGTTACCGCATTGTTACGAGGGGAGTGTTACCGGCGTTACTGATGCGATTCAGCGGCGCGGCGGGGCTGATTGGCGGGTTTTTTGTCCGACAAAAAATCAGAATTGGAATACTCGATGTGGGAGCGGGCTTGCTCGCGAAAGCGGTGGGTCTGTTGACTGATTGAGTGACTGACACGACGCTTTCGCGAGCAAGCCCGCTCCCACAGGAGGTGTGGTTTCAAGCGTGCGCGAGGCGTTCGAGGCCTACGAACGGGCAGGCGGCGAGCAGATCGGACAGCGCGCGGCCATCGGCCAGGCGCAGGTCTGCGGGAGCCAGTTCGGCCAGCGGATACAGAACGAACGCCCTTTCCTGAATCTGATAATGCGGGACTTTCAGGCGTGGCTCGTCGATAAGCCGATCGCCGAACAGCAGGATATCCAGATCCAGCGTACGCGGCCCCCAACGTTCCAGGCGCTCGCGACCCTGATCGTTTTCGATCGCTTGCAGCGCATCGAGCAGATCGAGCGGCGCGAGATCACTGTCGAGGGCGGCGACCGCGTTGGTGTAACGCGGTTGTCCCGGCAGCAGTGAATCGCTCTGATAGAACGCCGAAACACCAGCAAGGGACGTCTGCGGCAATTGCCCCAGCGCGTTGAGCGCGCTGCGCAATTGTTCGGCCGGGTCAGCGAGGTTGCTGCCCAGGCCGATATAGATGCGTTCCATGCCTTATTCGCCCGAGGCGCTCGGAGCTCCGGCGCGCTTGCGCTTGGAACCGCTGCTGCGGCGACGTTTGCGCGGCGCGCCGCTGGCGTCATCGCCCTTGCCGCTGAGTTCGCGAATCATGTCGCGACGTTCGCTGTCGTTGGCGTCCTGATAGTCCGTCCACCATTCGCCCAGACTGTCGGTCTGCTCGCCAGCGCTTTCACGCAGCAGCAGGAAGTCGTAACCGGCGCGGAAGCGTGGATTGTCCAGCAGCAGGTCGGCGCGTTTGCCGCTGCGGCGTGGCAAGCGTTCCTGCATGTCCCAGATTTCGCGGATCGGCATGGTGAAGCGCTTTGGAATGGCGATGCGCTGGCACTGCTCGGCGATCAGCTCGTGCGCACCTTCCTGCATCGCCGGAATCGGCGGCATGCCACGCTCTTGCAGACGCAACACGCGGGCCGGCAGGGCAGGCCAGAGCAGGGCGGCAAACAGGAACGCCGGGGTTACCGGTTTGTTCTGCTTGATGCGCAGGTCGGTGTTGGTCAGCGCTTCGCTGATCAGCGTGTGGGTGTATTCCGGGTTGTGCTCCAGTGCGTCGGCACTGGCCGGGAACAGCGGGGCGAACAGTTGCAGATCGACCAGCATCTCGAACGTGATCGCGCCATGGCCGGAGAGGAACAGCTTGAGCACTTCCTCGAACAGGCGGGCCGACGGAATTTCGCGCAGCATCGGCGCCAGTTCGCGAATTGGCTGCACGGTGTGTTTTTCGATGCCGAAATTCAGCTTGGCGGCGAAACGTACGGCTCGCAGCATGCGCACCGGGTCTTCCTGGTAACGCTGCTTCGGATCGCCGATCAGGCGGATCAGGTGATTGCGGATGTCGTGTACGCCGTTGGCGTAATCGAGAATGCGCTCGCTGACCGGATCGTAATACAGGGCGTTGATGGTGAAGTCGCGGCGTTGCGCGTCTTCTTCCAGGGTGCCGTAGACGTTGTCACGCAGAATCCGCCCGCTCTCGTTGCGCGAAGACTGGTTGCTGTCCTCGTCGTCTTCATTGACCGGGTGATTGGCGCGGAAGGTCGCGACTTCAATGATTTCGCGACCGAAATGGATATGCACCAGTTTGAAGCGGCGACCGATGATCCGCGCATTGCGGAATTCGGCACGGACTTGCTCGGGGGTGGCGCTGGTGGCGACGTCGAAGTCCTTGGGCGTGATGCCCAACAGCATGTCACGCACGCAACCACCGACCAGATAGGCCTGGTAGCCGGCGCCCTGCAAGCGTTCGACGATATTGACCGCATAGCGGCTGAATTGCCCCTTCTGCAGCGAATGTTGGCCGCTGTTGAGCACTTCAGGGGTGCTGCGGATGTGTTGCGTACGACGCACGGGAGTTCGGAATGACTGGAACAGCTTCTTCAGCATGGGATGCACTGTTTGAAGGAATGTTCGGCCATACCAAAGAATGACCGCATGATGGGCGCAGATTCTAGCATTTAGTCGGGGGATGGTGTAGGACGCAGCGGATTTGCGCTGTAAGTCGCAGGCTAAAGGCTTTGGGGGCGGGTTTTTGCGGGGGGGAAGAAACTACAAGGGGAGCCGAAGCTCCCCCAGAAGTAGTTGCGTGCTCTTTTTATTATTGATTCGGGCTTCTTGTTTTTGTTGAGTGCCCTCGCCATGAAGCTTTTCCTTCATGACCCTCCCAATCGGGAGCCAAGAGCAAACGGATTGCTTTGGTCGCTGTGTTGCAGTGATCTTGCGATCCAACCAGTACAGGCTCTGTCTTAGGACAGTTTTTGTTGTTCTCGGCCTGGTCGTGGGGCTAGCCCCAAATACAACGCCTCTCCAAAAGAATCAGTTAGCTGCGCCTCTCGCCGTCTTGTTTTTATTGTGCGTGAGTCGATTCGTCTTATTTTTATTGTCTTGTGCATTGCTTGTTATTGTTCTTGTACCAAACATATAGCAGGTGCCGTGCCAACTTTTGCGAAGCCCAATAAAACAAGGGGTTAGGTCGATATAACGGTTTTCTCGGGGCGAAAAAAAGCCGGGGTTTCGTTACCGATAACCCCGGCTTCTGTTACGTGAAAGGACTGAGGTAACAGTTTTTTCACATCTTCAAGCGTTACGCGCACACTCGACAGGTAACGTTCAGCTCTCGCTGGCGACCCCGGTCTTGCGCCGTGGAATGCCCAGGCGCTGACGGCGTTCCCACAGGCACTTGCGGCTGACGCCCAGTTTGCGCGCCAGTTCGGTCTCGGTCATGTGGTCCTGATGCTCAAGAACGAAGTGCTGGAAGTAATCTTCCAGCGACAGGTCTTCCGTCGGCTCATGGCTGCTGTTGCTGGTGTTACCTGCGGTTTGCGCAGGCAAGCCGATGAACTCGTCGTCTTCCAGATCGCTCAACTCGATGTCGATGCCCAGCAGGTCGGCAGAGATTTCCGGGCTTTCGCTCAGGATCACTGCGCGCTCGACTGCGTTTTCCAGCTCGCGCACGTTACCCGGCCAGGAATAGTGCCGGATGGCCTGTTCGGCATCGGCGGCAAATTTCAGGTCGGTACGGTTGATGCGCGCACTCTGGCGAGCGAGGAACGCGGTGGCGATTTCGTTGACGTCGGCGCCACGTTCACGCAGGGCCGGCAATTTCAGGGCAATCACGTGCAGGCGGTAATACAGGTCTTCGCGGAACTGGCCGATTTTCGCCAGGCTCTTGAGGTCGCGGTGGGTCGCGGCGATCAAGCGCACATCGACTTTTTGCGACTGCACCGAACCCACACGGCGAATCTCGCCTTCCTGCAGCACGCGCAGCAGGCGGGCCTGGGCTTCCAGCGGCAGTTCGCCGATCTCGTCGAGGAACAGCGTGCCGCCGTCCGCCGCTTCCACCAGACCGGCGCGACCGGCGCTGGCGCCAGTGAACGCGCCTTTTTCGTGGCCGAACAGTTCGGACTCGATCAGGCTTTCCGGGATGGCTGCGCAGTTCACCGAAATCATCGGTGCCTTGGCACGCTTGGACAGGTTATGCAGGGCGCGGGCCACCAGCTCTTTACCGGTGCCGGACTCGCCCTGGATCAGGACATTGGAATCGGTCGGTGCGACCTTGCGGATCTTGCTGTACAGATCCTGCATCGGCGGGCACGAGCCAATGATGCCGATCTCGCCGTTGCTGTTGTCGACAGACGACTTGCCGCTGCCATTGGCTGCTTTGCCGGCAGGCACTTCGCCGGCGGCAGGCGTCGACTGGTGATCACGCAGGATCCGTGCGACGGCCTGGAGCATTTCATCGTGATCGAAAGGCTTGGCGATGTAGTCCACCGCGCCCATCTTCATCGAGTCGACCGCCGAGCGCAGGCTGGCGTAGCTGGTCATGATCAGCACCGGTTTGCCCTGGCCAAGCTTGATCAGCTCTGTGCCGGGGGCGCCAGGCAGGCGCAGGTCGCTGACGATCAGATCGAATGTGGGAATACTGAAGCGTTCTTGTGCTTCCTGCACAGAACCGGCTTCGCTGACCTGATACTGGTTACGTTCCAGCAGGCGGCGCAAGGCGGAGCGGATAATGGTTTCGTCTTCGACGATCAAAATGTGCGGCATTGATTCGATACTCTCGACGGTCTCAGTTCACAGCGGACGTCGCTTCGACATGACGCGGTAAGGTCACCCGGATACGGGTGCCGCGCTGGCTTTGTACATCAGCCGGGCTGTCGATGGTGATTTGTCCATAATGCTCTTCAACGATGGAATAGACCAGTGCAAGGCCCAGACCGGTACCTTCACCCGGATCCTTGGTGGTGAAGAAAGGTTCGAACAATCGGTCCATGATGTTCTGCGGAATACCACTGCCTTCGTCTTCGACGATCAGATCGACCGTGTGTTCGCCGGCTTCACTCTTGACCCGTACGGCGCTGTGCGGCGGCGAGGCGTCGCGGGCATTGGAGAGCAGATTGATCAGCACCTGGGCGAGGCGCTGCGGATCGCCTTCGACCCAGTGATCGGGGTCGCACAGGTTGTAGAACTGCACTTCGAAGTTGCGCCGGTTCAGCGCCAGCAGGCCAATTGCATCCTGCGCGACTTCGGCCAGACAGACGGGTTCGTCGCTGTGCTGGTGGCTGCCGGCGTGGGCGAAGCTCATTAGCGACTGCACAATGCGCGACACGCGCTTGGTCTGTTCGAGAATCTGCCCGCTGATTTCCGTCAGTTCGCCATCTTCTTCACGCTCTTCGCGCAGGTTCTGCGCCAGACAGGCGATACCGGTGATCGGGTTGCCGATTTCATGGGCCACACCCGCCGCCAGTCGGCCGATGCTCGCCAGACGCTCGGAGTGCACCAGTTTGTCTTCAAGCATTTGGGTTTCGGTCAGGTCTTCCACTAGCAGCACCAGGCCGCTGTTGCCCGGGGCCAACGGCTCATCGATCGCTGCTTTGTGCAGATTGAGCCAGCGGGTCTGGCCGTCTAGGGCCAGGTGCTGCTTGTGCAAATGTTCATCGGGCAGGTTGATGAAGCCTTGCAGCAATTGCTTCCACGGATTGGCGATGGTGCTCAGGCGCGAACCCACCACCCGTTGCGCGGCGATGCCGGTGAGTTCTTCCATGGCCTTGTTCCACATCAGGATCTCTTGATCCTTGGCCAGCGAGCAGACGCCCATTGGCAGTTCCTGCAGGGTCTGGCGGTGGTAGCGGCGCAAGGCGTCGAGCTCAGCGGCCAGCCCGGTGAGGCGCGAGTGGTAGTCCTCGAGGCGGCTTTCAATGAAGTGGATGTCTTCGGTTACGTAGTTCTCGCCGCCAGCCTTGTACGGCAGGAAGGTTTCGACCATGTCCTGCGCCACGCTCGGGCCCATCAGGCCGGAGAGGTTGGCTTCGATGCGGTCGCGCAAGCGGCGCAAGGCATAAGGACGGCGTTCGTCGAACGGCAGATAGAGGTCGCGCAGGGCCTGCTCGACTTCTTTCTGCGCCGCCTTGGCGCCTAGCGGTTTGGCCAGTTGCGTAGCGAACTCCTGGGGCGAGGCGGCGTGCAGTTCACGACGTTGCGGACGGCGCACGTTATCCACCGCGCAGGCTTCGGCGGCGCTGGCTTCTTCAGGGCTGGCGTTGGTGAACAGAGAGATCAGGGTGAACATCAGCACGTTGGCCGCCAGCGAGGCGATCGCCGCCATGTGCCAGCTGGTGTCGTCCAGCACGTAGATCATGTTCAGCAGTGGAATGTAGAAACCCTGCAGGTTGCCGACCAGCGGCAACAGCATGGTCACCACCCACACCAGTATCCCCGCCAGCAAGCCGGCGATAAAGCCGCGACGGTTGGCGGTCGGCCAGTACAGCACCGAGAGCACGCCGGGCAGGAATTGCAAGGTTGCAACGAAGGCGACGATGCCGAGGTTGGCCAGGTCCTGTCCGGCGCCGAGCATCAGGTAAAAGCAGAAACCGGCCATGATGATCGCAACGATCAGCGCCCGGCGGGTCCACTTCAGCCAGCGATAGATATTGCCTTCGGCCGGCGGCTGATAGAGCGGCAGCACCAGATGGTTCAGCGCCATGCCCGACAGTGCCAGGGTGGTGACAATGATCAAGCCACTGGCCGCTGACAATCCGCCGACGTACGCCAGCAAGGCCAGCGGTTTGCTGTTGGCGGCAATGCCGATGCCGAGGGTGAAGTATTCCGGATCGGTGGTGGCGCCGAGCTTCAGGCCGGCCCAGAGAATCAACGGCACCGCCAGACTCATCAGCAACAGGAACAGCGGCAGGCCCCAACTGGCACTGACCAGCGAGCGCGGGTTGAGGTTTTCGGTGAAGGTCATGTGGTACATGTGCGGCATCACGATCGCCGAGGCGAAAAACACCAGCAACAGCGTGCGCCACGGCCCTTCCTGCAGCGGCGTGTGCAACGCGGCGAGGGCGGTCTGGTTTTGCAGCAGCCACAGTTCAAGCTGTTGCGGGCCGTCGAACACGCCGTACAGCGCATAGAGGCCGACGCCGCCGAGGGCTATCAGTTTGATCACCGATTCGAAGGCAATCGCGAACACCAGCCCTTCGTGTTTCTCGCGGGTGGCGATATGCCGGGAGCCGAAGAAGATCGTGAACAGAATGATCAGCGCACAGAACGCCAGCGCGACGCGGCTCTGGATCGGCTCGCCGGTGAGGATGCCGATGGAGTCGGCCACCGCCTGAATCTGCAACGCCAGCAGCGGCAGTACGCCGATCAGCATGAAGATCGTGGTCAGTGCGCCGGCCCAGGTACTGCGGAAGCGGAAGGCGAACAGATCCGCCAGCGACGACAGTTGATAGGTGCGGGTGATTTTCAGGATCGGATACAGCAGCACCGGCGCCAGCAGAAACGCGCCGGACACCCCGAGGTAACTGGAGAGAAAGCCGTAGCCGTACTGATAGGCCAGGCCCACGGTGCCGTAAAACGCCCACGCACTGGCGTAGACCCCCAGCGACAGGGTGTAGGTCAGCGGGTGGCGAATGATCGCTCGCGGGATCATGCCCCGTTCGCTGATCCAGGCGACGCCGAACAGCACCGTCAGGTACGCGGCGCTGACCAGGATCATCTGGGTCAGGCTAAAGCTCATCGGCATCTTTTTGGCTCTGCAGGATGAAGGTCACGACAATCAGGATCAACCAGAGCAGATACGGCCGATACCAGGCGCCCGTGGCGTCGATCCACCAATCCATGATGGCTGGCGAAAACAGATAGATTCCCACGACCAGAAGCAGGACCAAGCGATAGATGTACATCCCGGCCTCTCTTTTTTATGCGCGTGCCCGAAAACGTGCGGCGATGGTAACGGATGGGCGCGCCACTGCAAGTGTCGTCATTGCAGTTGCGCTTCGGGCAGGGTCAGTGTGCGCGGGATCTTTGTCGCATCCCAGTGGGCTGCGCCCCATTTGAGCAATTCCTCGGGTGTGGCATGGGCCAGTTCGGCACCGGGGTTTTGTCCCAGCGCTCGCAGGGCCCGCAGCAGCAAAGGAGTGGCCTGATCCGCCTCAAGCGGCGGCGAACGGTAGGATTTGCCGAGTTTGTTGCCGTCCGGCTGCGTGATCAATGGCAAGTGCAGATAGCGCGGCTGACGCAGGCCCAACAGTTCTTGCAGGTAGAGCTGGCGCGGCGTGGAATCGAGCAGGTCGGCACCGCGTACGATGTCGGTGATGCCTTGCCAGGCGTCATCCAGCACCACGGCCAGTTGATAGGCGTAGAGGCCGTCGCGGCGGCGAATCACGAAATCGCCGACGTCGCGCCCCAGATGCTGGCGGAACTCGCCCTGCACGCGGTCGATGAAGTGGTATTCCAGTTCCGGCACGCGCAGGCGGATCGCCGCGTCTTGCTGCTCATGGCCGGCATTGCGGCACAAGCCCGGGTAAATGCCGTGATACGGCTCCAGCTGCTTGCGCGAACAGGTGCAGGCGTAGGCCAGGCCGTGATTGAACAGACTGTTGAGGACTTCGGCGTAGGCGTCGTGCCGGTCACTCTGGCGCACCATTTCGCCGTCCCATTCGAAACCGTAGCTTTCCAGCGCCTTGAGAATCGCCGCCTGCGCGCCGGGCTCTTCCCGGGGCGGATCGAGATCTTCCATGCGCACCAGCCAGCGCCCGCCGACCGCGCGCGCGTCGAGGTAAGAGGCGAGGGCGGCAACCAGCGAGCCGAAGTGCAGGTGGCCACTGGGGGTGGGGGCGAAGCGGCCGATGTAGGCGGGGGCGGTTTTGGCAGTCATTTGGACAATATAACTTTTCAGGATTCGCGCAGATTACCCCTGTGGGAGCGGGCTTGCTCGCGAAAGCGTCGGCTCAGACATCTTTGATGTTGAATGACACACCGAATTCGGGAGCAAGCCCCCTCCCACCAAAAGCGCAAACAGGGCAAAAGGTAGAAACATTACCCCTGTGGGAGCGGGCTTGCTCGCGAAAGCGTCAGTTCAGACAACCTGGATGTTGAATGGCCGGCCGCATTCGGGAGCAAGCCCCCTCCCACAAAAGCAAGGCAAAAGGGCAAAGGCAAAAGGCAGAAACAAAAACGGAGCGTTCGCACGCTCCGTTTTTCGTTCAGGTCGAGATTACTTGCCGACCTGCTTTTCCTTGATTTCAGCGAGGTTCTTGCAGTCGACGCACATGTCGGCGGTAGGACGGGCTTCGAGGCGCTTGACGCCGATCTCGATGCCGCAGGAATCGCACCAACCGTATTCACCGTCTTCGATCAACTGCAGTGTCTTGTCGATCTTCTTGATCAGCTTGCGCTCGCGATCACGGGCGCGCAGTTCGAGGGCGAACTCTTCTTCCTGACTGGCACGGTCGGCCGGGTCGGGGAAGTTGGCTGCTTCGTCCTTCATGTGATCAACAGTGCGGTCGACTTCCTGCATCAAGTCCAGTTTCCACTTGGTCAGGATCTTGGTGAAGTGCGCGCGCATGGGCTTGCCCATGTACTCTTCGTCTTTGGCCTGAACATAGGGTTCGAAGCCACTGATCGCCGTTTGCTGCTGTTGCTTTGCTTGGGTGGGCATGAAATGGACCGCCTCTACTCTTGTAATCCATTGCGCAGGATTGCTCCATCACCGACACCTGCCGGCCCTGCGGCTGCAAGCGGGCGAACTTACCAGATCAATTCGGCCTGCGCTACTCCCGGATGTCGAGGCCCCGGCGGGTGGCGCTTGCAGATGTTTGGCAAGCCGTGTCTGGCGCTGTTGAAAGCCTGTTCAATCACTGATTTTAGTCAATCCTGGAGCGTACGCTCATATCGTTACAGTCCAGCGTTCTTGAGGCTGTGACCGCGACGGGTTCTCGCTCGTTCCGGCAGATGGGTAGAATCGTCTCTTTTTCCCCGTCGAAGGAAAACCAATGGCTCAGCCTTACAGTGCGCGCAGTCGTGCGATCGAACCGTTCCATGTGATGGCGCTGCTGGCGCGGGCCAACGAACTGCAGGGCGAAGGTCACGACGTGATCCACCTGGAAATCGGCGAGCCGGACTTCACCACGGCCGAGCCGATCATCCGTGCCGGGCAGGCTGCGCTGACGGCGGGCAAGACCCGCTACACCGCGGCGCGCGGTATTCCTGAACTGCGCGAGGCGATTTCCGGGTTCTATCAATCGCGTTACGGTTTGAACATCGATCCGCGGCGGATCCTGATCACGCCGGGTGGCTCGGGTGCGCTGTTGCTGGCCAGTGCCTTGCTGGTCGATCCGGGCAAACACTGGCTGCTGGCGGATCCGGGCTACCCGTGCAACCGGCACTTTCTGCGACTGGTCGAAGGCGCGGCGCAACTGGTGCCGGTCGGGCCGGAGGTGCGTTACCAACTGACCCCGGATCTGGTGACACGTCACTGGGATCACGACAGCGTTGGTGCGTTGGTGGCATCGCCAGCCAACCCCACCGGTACCATCCTGACCCGCGATGAACTGGCCGGGTTATCCACCGCGATCAAGGCGCGGCACGGGCATCTGGTGGTGGACGAGATCTACCACGGCCTGACTTATGGCACCGATGCCGCCAGCGTGCTGGAAGTGGATGACAGCGCCTTTGTCCTCAATAGTTTCTCCAAATATTTCGGCATGACCGGTTGGCGGCTCGGCTGGCTGGTGGCGCCGGATGCGGCCGTCAGTGAGCTGGAAAAACTCGCACAAAACCTCTACATCAGCGCCCCGAGCATGGCGCAGTACGCCGCTTTGGCCTGCTTCGAGCCGGACACCATCTGCATCCTCGAAGAGCGCCGCGCCGAATTTGGCCGCCGCCGCGACTTCCTGCTGCCGGCGTTGCGCGAATTGGGTTTCAATATCGCCGTCGAGCCTGAAGGTGCGTTCTACTTGTATGCAGATATCAGTCAGTTCGGCGGTGATGCCTTCGCGTTCTGTCGACATTTCCTCGAAACCGAGCATGTTGCCTTTACTCCAGGGCTGGACTTCGGGCGTTATCAGGCCAGTCACCATGTGCGTTTTGCTTACACGCAAAACCTCCCTCGCTTACAGGAAGCGGTGGAACGTATCGCTCGCGGCTTGAAGAGCTGGCAAGGCTGATGCGCTTTTATCCGGCTCTGGAAGAGGCGCGGCTGATTCGTCGCTACAAACGTTTTCTGGCGGACGTTGAAACGGTCAATGGCGAGTTGTTGACCCTGCACTGCCCGAATACCGGCTCGATGCTCAACTGTCAGGTCGAAGGCGGGCAAGTGTGGTTCAGTCGCTCAAACGACCCGAAGCGCAAACTGCCCGGCACTTGGGAAATCGGGGAAACGCCGCAGGGTCGACTGTTCTGCGTGAACACCGGCCGCGCCAACGCCCTCGTTGAAGAGGCGCTGCAGGCCGGTGTCATCAGCGAGTTGAACGGCTTCACGGCGCTTAAACGCGAAGTGGCATACGGTCAGGAAAAAAGCCGTATCGATTTCCGCCTTGAATACCCGAGCGGGCCGGCTTATGTGGAAGTGAAGAGTGTCACTTTGGGGTTCGACGGGACGAATGTCGCGGCCTTTCCCGACGCAGTTACCCAGCGCGGCGCCAAGCATCTGCGCGAGCTGGCGCATCTGGCCCGTGACGGTATTCGTGCGGTGCAGTTGTATTGCGTCAATCTCAGCGGGATTGAAGCGGTGCGACCGGCCGAAGAAATCGATTCGGCGTACGCGGATGCCCTGCGTGAAGCGGTGGCGTGCGGGGTCGAGGTGTTGGCCTACGGTGTGCGCTTGAACCACGAAGAGATGGTGATCGACCGGCGGCTGGACGTTTTGCTCAGCGGTTAAACATCTATCCACAGCCCCTGTGCGTCTTCGCGGCAGGGGATGGCGGTCAGGGATTGCCCGGCGCAGGGCCCGGCGACGCATTCGCCGTCCTCGATCAGAAACAGTGCGCCGTGGGTGGCGCACTGGATCAGGCTGTTGCTCGGGTCGAGAAACTGGTCGGGGTGCCATTCCAGACCGACGCCGCGATGCGGGCAACGGTTGAGATAAACATAGGCCTGACCATTGCGGCGCACGGCAAACAGTTTGTTGCCGTCGATGTCGAAACCGCGGCTGCCGGCCTCAGCGAGATCGGCGCCGGCGCACAAAAACTTCATGGCTATCCTCAAATGTCTGCTCGTTTCAGGAAATGTCCGAGCTTGACGTTTAAATGCAAACAATTATCAAATGGCCGCCTTCGCCCACTGCGCGCAACCGCCGTCAAGGATACTTGGCCCGCAGGTTCGCTGCCCGGGAAAACTTTTCAAGGAAAGCTGCGTATGCGCCTGATTACCCGCGTTGCCGTGCTGTGTGTCGGACTGCTCGCCAGCCTTCAGGCGACAGCTGCCGATTTGCCACAACGTTGGGTCAGTGCCGGTGGCGCGCTATCGGAGTGGGTGAGCGTGTTGGGCGGCGAATCTAAACTGGTCGGCGTCGACACCACCAGCCAGCATCCGCAATCGCTGAAGAAGCTGCCCAGCATCGGCTATCAACGCAGTCTCTCGGCAGAAGGCATTCTCAGTCTGCGCCCGGACATCCTCATTGGCACCGAAGAAATGGGCCCGCCACCGGTTATCGCTCAAGTGAAAAATGCCAAGGTACATGTCGAACTGTTCTCGGCGCAGCCGGATCTGCCGACACTGGAAAAAAACATCACGCATCTCGGGCAGTTGCTCGGCGCGCAAGCCCAGGCGGCGCAGTTGCTGGAAAGTTATCAACAGCAGCTAACCGCGCAGAAAGCCCGAGTCGCCGAGTTGCAGACCAAACATAAAGCGCCCGGTGTGCTGGTGCTGATCGGGCATGCCGGCGGCAAGCCATTGATTGCCGGCAAGGACACTGCCGCCGACTGGCTGCTGCAACGGGCCGGCGGACATAACCTGGCGACGCATACCGGTTACAAACCGTTCTCCGTGGAGTCGCTGGCCGGACTCGATCCTGAGGTGCTGGTGTTTGCTGATCGCGCGTTGAGCGGCGAGGCGGCGAAAGCCGCGCTGTTCAAGGAAAACCCCATTCTCAATTCAAGTCGTGCGGCCAAGGCCGGGCGGGTGCTGGAGCTGGATCCGACGCTGCTGGTCGGCGGGCTCGGGCCGCGTTTACCGGCGGCACTGAAGGATTTGTCTGACGGCTTCTACCCGACCGCGAGCGGCCAATGACCGTATTGGTCAAACCACGAAGCCTGTTTATCGGCCTGGCGCTTCTGTGTTTGCTGGCCATCTGGCTGTCGTTGGCGTTGGGGCCGGTGAGTCTGCCGCTGTTCGATACGTTACGCGCGGCTCTGCGCATGCTCGGCGTGCCGCTGGCGCCGGATGGGCTGGAGCAGGCTGAGCTGATTCTCGGGCAAATCCGTCTGCCGCGCACCTTGCTTGGATTGGCTGTCGGCGGTGTGCTGGCGTTGTCCGGTGTGGCGATGCAGGGCTTGTTTCGCAATCCGCTGGCCGATCCCGGGTTGGTCGGGGTTTCCAGTGGGGCAGCGCTGGGTGCGGCGGTGGCGATTGTCGGCGGGTCATTTTTTGGCGGTTTGCCGGAGTGGTTCGGGCCGTACCTGTTGTCGGCGTGCGCGTTTCTCGGTGGACTGGGGGTGACGGCGCTGGTCTATCGGCTCGGTCGGCGCAACGGCCAGACTAACGTCGCGACCATGCTGCTGGCCGGGATCGCCCTGACGGCATTGGCAAGCTCGGCGGTGGGTCTGTTCACCTATCTGGCGGATGACGCGACTTTGCGTACGCTGACTTTCTGGAATCTGGGCAGCCTCAATGGCGCCAGTTACGCGCGTTTGTGGCCGTTGCTGATTATCAGCACTGGCGTCGCGCTGTGGTTGCCGCGGCGTGCCAAGGCGCTGAATGCGTTGCTGCTCGGGGAGTCCGAAGCCGGGCACCTGGGGATTGATGTCGAACGGCTCAAACGTGAATTGGTGTTCTGCACGGCGTTGGGTGTTGGCGCGGCGGTAGCGGCAGCCGGGATGATCGGTTTCGTCGGGCTGGTGGTGCCCCATCTGGTGCGTTTATTGGCGGGGCCCGATCACCGGGTGTTGCTGCCAGCGTCGGTACTGGCGGGTGCGAGCCTGTTGTTGCTGGCGGATCTGGTGGCGCGGCTGGCGCTGGCGCCGGCGGAGTTGCCGATCGGTATCGTCACGGCGTTTATCGGCGCGCCGTTCTTCCTCTACCTGTTGCTGCGAGGTCGTGCCTGATGCTGCGTGCGCACAATCTGCACATCCGTCGCGGACGCAAGACCGTCCTCAGCGACGTCACCCTGCAGCTTGAACCCGGTGAGGTGTTGGGTGTGCTCGGACCGAACGGTGCCGGCAAAAGCACCTTGCTCGGTGCCCTGTGCGGTGAGCTGGCGGCCAGTGAAGGTGAGGTGTTGCTCGACGACAAGGTGCTGAGTCACTGGACAGGTACGCAGCGCGCTCAGCGCCTGGCGGTGTTGCCGCAGGTGTCGACCCTGGATTTTGCCTTTCGCGTGGAAGAAGTGGTCGGCATGGGCCGTCTGCCTTATCAGAGCGGTCGGGCGCGCGACGACGAGATCGTTGCGGCAGCGCTGGCCGCTGCGGATGCCGGGCATCTGAGCGGGCGCAGTTATCTGGCGTTGTCGGGTGGCGAGCGCCAGCGTGTCCATCTGGCGCGGGTGCTGGCGCAGCTATGGCCAGGGCAGGCCGGACAAACCCTGTTGCTGGATGAGCCGACCTCGATGCTCGATCCCTTGCATCAACACACCACGTTGCAGGCGGTGCGCGAGTTTGCCGATCGTGGCGCGGCGGTGCTGGTCATCCTGCATGATCTGAATCTCGCGGCGCGCTATTGTGATCGGGTGTTGCTGCTCGAAGGCGGGCGCCCGGTGGCGCTGGATACGCCGCAGCAAGTCTTGCGACCGGATACGCTCAAGGCCGTGTTCGGCCTTGAGGTTTTGGTGCAACCGCACCCGGAGCGCGGGCATCCGCTGATCATCGCCCGCTGATTTCTCATCGAGGTGTTGGTATGCGCGGGATGTGGTTGTTAGCGGTGTTGCTGCTTGCAGGGTGTCAGCATGTTGCCCCGCCCCCGCCAATCAGTGGCGAAATTCGTGATCTGCACAGCGGCCAGATACTGACGGCACAGGAACTGCTGACGCGTCTGTCGGGGCCGCAACTGCTCATCATCGGCGAGCAGCATGACAACGCCGATCACCACGCCGCGCAGTTGTGGCTGTTGCAGGCACTTGGGGAGCAGCGTCCTCAGGGCAGTCTGCTGCTGGAAATGCTCACGCCGAAGCAACAGCCGAACGTTGACCAGGTTCGCCATGCAGCAGCGCCCCCTACTGATCTTCCCGCCGCGTTGGCCTGGCAGGATGGCTGGGACTGGAATTTCTATGGACCGATCATTCGGTTTGCCCTCACGCAACCCTATCCGCTGTTGGCGGCCAATCTGGATGACAGTGAAATCCGCGCTGTCTACCGCCAGTCGCCAGCCCTGAGCGGTGTTCGCAGCAATGCGGCATTGGTGAAAGCCACGCTGCTCGAACAGATCAGCGATTCACATTGCGGCTTGCTGCCCAAATCACAGATGCCGGCGATGCTCGCGGTTCAGCAACAGCGCGATCGACGCATGGCCGAACGTTTGCTGGCAGCGCCGATGCCAGCCTTGCTGCTGACGGGTGCCTGGCATGCGCGCAAGGATGCTGGCGTGCCGCTGCATGTTCTGGATCTGGGCGCAGCCCAAGCGCCAACGGTGCTGATGCTGGCCGAGCAGGGCGCCGAGGTGACTGCGGCGATGGCCGATTACGTCTGGTACACCCCGGCCACGCCCGCGCAGGATTACTGCGCACAGATGCGCAAACAGTTCGGGCAATGACTTTTCCACAGGCAAAAAAAGACCCGGTAAAAACCGGGTCAAATAACCGTGATTAGCCTGATGAGGAGATAATCTGAGAGTCCGAACCAAGGGCTTTTCAGAATATCGACTGATCTCGCGACCAGTTGTGATAATCATAGCGATTCTCATTAGCGAGTCAACCACTGTTTTTCCGTTTGCTTGATTTAGTCGTGCAAATGGCCGGAATGTCCCGGAAACAGGGGGCTTAACGCGCAGCCTTGATCGCACTCAGTTGCGTGATCTGCTGATTAAGCTGGCCGATGCGCCTGGCCATGCTCTCAATCAGGCTGTGGGCAATCTTCGGATTGTTACGGGTCATGCTCAGAAACTGCTCGCCTGGAATCAGCATCACCGTGCTTGGCTCGCGAGCGATGACAGTGGCATTGCGCGGTTCACCGGTGAACACCGCCATGGCGCCGAAAATCTCGTCCTTGGGCACTTCGCCGACCTTGTGCCCATCAACAAACGCTTCGGCATGCCCCTCGATGATCACGAAGACGTGATCAGCGGCATCGCCCTGCCGGATCAACACCTCACCACTCTCGACCCGTTTGAAGCCATTGGTGCTGCGAAACTCCCGTGGCTTCAGTTCGGCCACCGCGTGAGCCAGCAGCGCCATCTGCCCCAGCAGATACTCAAGCCACTGTTCGGCCCGGCCCGGTTCGGCATACAAATGCTGGAACAGTTCGGTTCGCCGATAGGGCAACAAGCGCGATGGCCCTTCGCTGCGCAGTCGGCAATCGGCCCAGGCGTCACCTTGCTGTAGACCGAGCAGATCGCCTTCCTGCCAGTAAAAGAGCGCACGACCGCCGATATAGCCGTGGATCACGCCTTCTGTCAGCAGAAACAGCTGATCGTGTGGGAGCTGCTCCATCAGGTCGTCAGAGATTTCTGTCTCAAAGGCTGGCCCGCACGGCGCAAGGCCTTCCAGCCAGCGCGCGGGCAAGCTCTGCAAGCGATTGATCAGTGCATCGACCGGTGCCGATTGTTCTCCGAGCAGATACATGGCCGTCAGTGCCTGTTCAGTTCTTGTGGCGCGAGGAAATGGCTTCGAGCTGCTTGTTCAAGGCGTCTTTGCGTTCGGCCGGGATGTCGTTCCAGTGCACATCCATCAGCGCCCCTTCGATCGCGTACAACAACACCTTTGATGCGCGAAACCCGCGGGTACGCACGGCCCGATAGGCGTCCACCGCCCCCAGGCGACGCAAGTCCGAGGCGCTGTGGATGCCCACGGCATGCAGCCACTGCGCCGACGTCTTGCCAAGATTCTTCAGGTGTTGCAGTTCATCATTCATCAAGCCTCCTTGCGACGGCCGAATGGTGCGTGGGCGATCTTCTCAGGAGTGTAGCCATCAGTAGGAAAAGCGTGGTTGTTTGGTCGGATTCGACGCAAACGCTTCTAAGAAAGGCGATGAGATCTGGCGAATGCAATAGTAAGGAGTGTGACGCATACAACTGTAGGAGTGAGCCTGCTCGCGATAGCGGCGTAACAGCCGACATCCATTTTGAATGTCAGTCGGCTATCGCGAGCAGGCTCACTCCTACAAGGGGAGGGTGTTGTGTCAGGGGCTGCCGATGGTGCTCAGCGAGTGCGATAGCGCAGGCGGGTGCCGAAATTCATCGACATCAGGATCTCGTCCGCACTCAGTTCCGGCGGGAAGTACGCGCCGGAAATCTGCGCATGGGCCAGGCTCGCGCCTTCGAGTGATGCATTACGGAAGTCGATGCCACGCAAATCGGCAGAACGGAAGTAGGCGTCCCGGAAATCCACGCCATCGGCGTTCAGTTCACGCAAGTCGAGACCACGAAAGTCGCCACCAACCATGTCGATCGGGCCGTCGTTCGGGCGTTCCTTGTTGAAGCCTGTGATGTCGTCTTTGTGCAGCAGGGCATAAAGCGGGGTGTCGAGAAGTTTCGGCTGGCTCATGTCACATCACCTGTTGGTTTTATGACGCCAGTATAGTGCCACTATTTGACGGCCGTGAAGCAAGCGAGGGCTTCACGGCCGAAATAGTTTCTTACAGGCCTGGCAGGCGCTGGCGGATCTGTGCAACTACGGTGTCGAGGGTCCCGCTTTCATTGGTCTGTACGCGTTTGCTGCGCAGAATTTCTTCTGGCGTCAGCGCTTCGCGGCTGGCCTGCTGGGCCTCTATTACCGCCAGCGTGGCGTCGGAAGGATCTTTCTTGTCAGCCTGACGAATCGCCAGCCAGCTCTCGATCACGGCTTGCGGTGCGTTGCAGTCGAGGATCAGGAACGGCGTGCCGGTGGCTTCGGCGACTTGAGCGGCGTTGTCGCGTTGCTCGCGCTTGAGGTAGGTCGCATCGATCACTACCGGGAAACCGGCGTGCAGGATCACTCCGGCAATCTCATGCAGACGGGCATAAGTGGCGGCGCTGGCGTCGGCACTGTAAATCCCCGCCTGCACGTCGTTAGCTACGGTCTGCTCACCGAACAGGCGCTTGCGCTCGACGTCGGAACGCAGGCGAATCGCGCCCAGCGCTTCGACCAGACGCATCGCCACGTGGCTCTTGCCGACAGCCGATACGCCGTGGGTGATGGCCATGAAGCGCGAAGGAATGGTGCTGTAGCTTTCCGCCAGGTTGGCGTAGTTGCGGTACTGGCGCAGGGTGGTGGCGCGCTGCACCGGGGTGGCGTCCGCCGGCATGCTGAACAGTGCAACTTTGGCGCGAACCAGTGCGCGGTAGGCTTTATAGAAGTTCAGCACTTCCAGGCCTTGATAGTCGCCGGTCAGCTCCAGGTACTGGCTGATGAAGCGGCGGGCCAGGGATTTCAGGCCACGGTCTTCCAGGTCCATCGCCAGGAAACCGGTGTCGGCCCAGACGTCAGTGAAGCGGAACGGTTCGTTGAACTCGATGCAGTCGAAGATCACCACTTTGCCATTGATGACAGTGGCGTTGCCCAGGTGGATGTCACCGTGGCATTCGCGAGTGAAACCCTCGGCCTTGCGCTGGGCGAACAGTGGTTTGAGGCGTTCGAAGCTGCTCTCAGCCCAGGCTTGCAGGGCCTCGAGTTGCAGCAGATCGTTTTTGTCGCTGAGGAACGGCAGGATCTGCTCGAAGTTCTGGCGCACCGGGGCCATCACGCTGTCCGGGGTACCGGCCTCGTGGTCGGCCGGGACTTTTGGCGCACTGAGGTGGAATTTGGCGATCTGCTCGGCCATTTCATCAATGTGCTGAGTGGTCAGCTCACCGTTGGCCTGCAGGGTGCTGAGCAGGCCGGTCTGCGGGAATTGACGCATCTTCAGCACATATTCGATCACCGGGCCGTCGCCACCCAGTTGTGGCGCCTCGACGCTGCCGGTCACCGGCAACACGTCCAGATACAAATCGTCGGTCAGACGCTGGTTCAGACGCAGTTCTTCAGCGCAGAAATGTGCGCGCGACTCTAGGCCAGTGAAGTCGAGGAAGCCGAAATTCACCGGCTTCTTCACTTTATAAGCAAACGGGCCGGTGAGGATCACCCACGAGATATGGGTTTCGATGACCTGGAACCCTTCGACGGGGTGCGGGTAGAGGGCCGGGTTTTGCAGGGCAGCGATCAGGGACTGGCTCACGGGCGATCCTTCAGAGACTGGGAAATTCGAGGTCGCCATTATGGCCGCTCGCCAGCCTGACGCAAACCTCGGAGCGCTCCTGTTGAGTATGAATAAAGTGCGTATAATCCGCCGCCATGACTCGAACTCGATCCCCCCGTACCAAGAAAAAACCAGTCTCCAAGGGCCTCAGCCCATGGTTGAGCTGGGCCATTAAACTCAGTCTGGTCGGCCTTGTGGTGCTGGCCGGCTTCGCCGTTTACCTCGATGCCGTGGTGCAGGAGAAGTTCTCCGGCAAGCGCTGGACCATCCCGGCCAAGGTATACGCGCGTCCGCTTGAGCTGTTCGTCGGACAAAAGCTCAGCAAGGAAGATTTCCTCACCGAGCTCGATGCCTTGGGCTATCGCCGCGAAGCCGTGAGCAATGGCCCTGGCGCTGCTGCCGTCAACGGCAATACCGTTGATCTGAATACCCGCGGCTTCCAGTTCTATGAAGGCCTGGAAAAAGCCCAGCCAGTACGCGTGCGTTTCTCTGGCGACTATGTGGCCGAGCTCTCCGGGCTCAACGGCGGTAAATTGTCCGTGGTGCGGCTCGAGCCGCTGATGATCGGCGGCATCTACCCGAAAAACCTCGAAGACCGCATCCTGATCAAGCTCGATCAGGTGCCACCGTACCTGCTGGAAACCCTGGTAGCGGTGGAAGACCGCGACTATTACAGTCACTGGGGCGTGTCGCCGAAGTCGATTGCCCGGGCGATCTGGGTCAACACCTCTGGCGGCAAGATGACCCAGGGTGGCAGTACGCTGACCCAGCAACTGGTGAAGAACTTCTACCTCACCAACGAGCGCAGCCTGAGCCGCAAGCTCACCGAAGCGATGATGGCGATGCTGCTGGAGCTGCACTACGACAAGAAGGAAATTCTTGAGGCCTACCTCAACGAAGTCTTTGTCGGCCAGGACGGTCAGCGTGCCGTGCACGGCTTTGGTCTGGCCAGTCAGTTCTTCTTTGGTCAGCCACTGTCCGAGCTGAAGCTGCATCAGGTCGCTTTGCTGGTCGGCATGGTCAAGGGCCCGTCCTACTACAACCCGCGCCGCAATCCCGAGCGTGCGCTGGAACGGCGTAACCTGGTGCTCGACGTGCTTGAGCAGCAAGGCGTGGCGACTGCCGAACAGGTTGAAGCGGCGAAGAAAATGCCCTTGGGCGTGACCACGCGCGGCAAGCTTGCCGACAGCTCGTTCCCGGGCTTTATCGATCTGGTCAAACGCCAGTTGCGTGAAGACTACCGTGACGAAGACTTGACCGAAGAAGGCCTGCGGATCTTCACCAGTTTCGACCCGATTCTGCAGATGAAGGCCGAAGCGTCGGTGAATGACACCTTTAAACGCCTGGCTGGACGCAAGGGCTCCGATGACGTGGAAGCAGCGATGGTCGTGACCAACCCGGAAACCGGCGAAGTGCAGGCGATGATCGGTAGTCGTCAGGCCAGTTACGCCGGTTTCAACCGGGCGCTGGACGCCGTGCGGCCGATCGGTTCCCTGGTCAAGCCAGCGGTGTATCTGACCGCACTGGAAAAACCGAGCCGTTACACGCTGACCAGTTGGCTGTCGGATGATCCGCTGTCGATCAAAGGCGCGGACGGCCAGGTGTGGAAGCCACAGAACTACGACCGTCGCTCCCACGGCACAGTCTTCCTCTATCAAGGGCTGGCGCATTCGTACAACCTGTCGACCTCGCGCCTGGGTCTGGAAGTCGGTGTGCCGAATGTGCTCAAGACCCTTGCGCGTCTGGGCGTGACCCGGGAATTCCCGGCGTTCCCGTCGATGCTGCTCGGGGCTGGCGGCATGACCCCGATCGAAGTGGCGACCATGTATCAGACCCTCGCCAACGGTGGTTTCAATACGCCGATGCGCGGGATTCGCAGTGTGCTGACCGCCGATGGCGAACCACTCAAGCGTTATCCGTTCCAGATCGAGCAGCGTTTCGATCCGGCGTCCATCTACCTGATCCAGAACGCCATGCAGCGTGTGATGCGTGAAGGTACCGGCAGCTCGGTTTATAACGTGCTGCCAAAGACCCTGACGCTGGCCGGCAAGACCGGTACCAGTAACGATTCGCGTGACAGCTGGTTCGCCGGTTTCAGTCAGGATCTGCTGGCGGTGGTCTGGCTGGGTCGCGACGACAACGGCAAGACCCCGTTCACCGGGGCGACCGGTGCATTGCAGGTCTGGACCAGTTTCATGCGCAAAGCCGATCCGCTGCCGCTAGACATGCCGCAGCCGGACAACATTGTGCAGGCGTGGGTCGATTCGCGTACCGGGCAAGGCTCCGATGCCAACTGTCCGGGGGCGGTGCAGATGCCGTATATTCGCGGCAGCGAACCGCCACCCGGCGCCGCGTGTGCAAGCGAAACGCCTGCCTCGCCGGAGTCGGTGATGGATTGGGTCAAGGGCTGGATGAATTAAGCAAAGAGGGTTTCAAGTGAACAAGTGGTTGATTCCAGCGGTGACTGCCGTGGCTTTGCTCAGCGGCTGCTCTACCGTGCAGCGTGGTTCGATCCCGGTGGTGGACTCCGGCACAGCCGTATCCAACAGCGAACGGCTGTCGGCCAACGGCGGTTTCCGCAAGACGACGGTCAAACGCCCAGTCCAGGGTCAGGCGCAATCCCAGGCCATCCCGCAAGGCGATACCGGCGTGGTGGTGATGGTGCCGGGTGGCGGCGCCACAACATCGGCACCGATCAGCTCCTCGCCGATCGTTCCGGGCCCGGCTTCCGGCGGAATCACCGCAGGGCCGTACAACCCGTCGCCGGTAGAGTCGGCACCGATCAACTCCGGCAGCTACAGCATGCCTTCGACGCCAAGCGGGATTCCTTCGGCCAGCAGTGGCGGTGGTCTGTCGGCGGACGAACAGCTCGATGGCCCGGTTCTCGCCTTGCTGACCACTGCGCAACAGCAGCAGGCCGGTGGCGACCTCAACGGTGCGTCTTCCAGCCTGGAGCGCGCTCAACGCGTTGCCCCGCGTGAGCCGCAAGTGCTCTATCGTCTGGCGCAAGTGCGCATGGCCCAAGGCGACGCGCCACAGGCGGAGCAGTTCGCCCGTCGTGCGCTGACCATGGCCAACGGTCGTCCGGACTTGCAGGCCAACCTGTGGGAGATCATCGCGCAGTCCCGTGAGAAACAAGGCGATTCCGCCGGCGCAGCGCTGGCTCGTCAGAAGGCCAAGGTTTCGCTGTGATGGATTCCCGTTTCCCGAAAATCGCCGATCAGTTGCTGCTGATCGAGCGTGAACTGCGCGCGCAGGGTTGGTGGGATGACGTTCAGCCATCGGCCGAAGCCCTGAGTAGTGTCGAACCGTTTTCGGTCGACACGCTGGATTTCGAGCAATGGCTGCAATGGATCTTCCTGCCGCGAATGAAGATGATCCTCGAACAGGATCTGCCGCTGCCTAATGCCTCGGGTATTCAGGAAATGGCTGAAATGGTCTTCGCCCAGCGCAATCTGCAGGGCAAGGATCGACAGCTGCAGGTGCTGCTCAAAGAGTTTGACCTGCTGATCACCGCTTCCCGCTAGAGCCGATCCCCTGTAGGAGCTGCCTGCGGCAGCTCCTACAGATTTTTATTCGCAGTTCTGCGCAATCTGCTTCTGCGCTTCGACAATGCGCTCCTGCCGCTGCGCATCATCCAGCCGCCGTAATTGTCCTTCCACTTCCTCCCTCAACCGCGGATTGTTCTGCAATTGCGCCAGGTTCGTCCGTGCCTGTTCGCAAAATGCCTTGAGCTGCGCCTGCTGCTCCGCCACCTGTTTCTTCACCTTGTCGTCGATGGCTTTCTGATCGCCCAGCGCACCACTGCCAGGCATGGCGGCAGGTTTCGTTGGGGGCGAGGAGGGCGTCTGCACAGTCGTCGCCGGCAGCCCTTGCGGTGGCTGCGCATCGAAGTGCGTGACGCCCTGGGCATCTACCCATTTGTAGATTTGAGCGGCCGAGCACCAGGGGCTGAGGCCGATCAGCAGAGTTAACAGAAGCGTTCGCATGCTGATTCCTTGGCAAAATTGCGCAATTGACGCTAACAGAGTAGCTGTTTTCAGGTTTTTTCTTGCGTTCTCATGTGCTTACCCACAATTAAGCACATTGACGGCTTGACTTGGAGAGGGCGAAACAGAAGAATCCAAAGTCCGCTGTAGAGGGACTGCCAGAAGCAGACCCACTCGGTAGATCATGAGGCGCATATCCGCGTCGACCTGTTACACCCGCAACGCGTTACCTCGCGCTGGGTGGGAAAGGCCCGCAACACTTGGGACGATCCCAATACTTGCTCAGTCAGTGCTGACGTAGTCGGCGACCACCGTCGCTCATGCTCTGCCGAGAAGTAAACCTATTAAGACCCGCCCCTTTTGTGTGGACGGTATTCTGGCGTTTTAGAGGTGAACAACGTGGAGCTTTTATCTGGCGGTGAGATGCTCGTCCGCTTCTTGCGTGACGAAGGCGTCAAATATATCTACGGGTACCCGGGTGGTGCTCTTCTTCATGTTTACGATGCCCTGTTCAAAGAACCGGAAGTGACCCACATCCTGGTTCGTCACGAACAAGCGGCCACCCATATGGCTGACGGTTACGCCCGTGCCACCGGTAAAGCCGGCGTGGTATTGGTGACATCAGGTCCTGGCGCCACAAACGCCATCACCGGTATCGCCACCGCCTATATGGATTCGATTCCAATGGTGATCATTTCCGGTCAGGTGCCAAGCACCATGGTCGGCACCGACGCGTTCCAGGAAACCGACATGATCGGTATCTCCCGGCCGATCGTGAAGCACAGCTTCATGATCAAGCACGCCTCGGAAATCCCGGAAGTCATGAAGAAGGCCTTCTACCTGGCGCAGTCCGGTCGTCCGGGCCCGGTCGTGGTCGATATCCCGAAAGACATGACCAACCCGGCCGAGAAGTTCGAATACATCTTCCCGAAAAAAGCCAAGCTGCGTTCCTACAGCCCGGCCGTCCGCGGTCACTCCGGGCAAATCCGCAAGGCGGCAGAAATGCTCCTGGCAGCCAAACGCCCAGTGCTCTATTCCGGTGGCGGCGTGATCCTCGGCAACGGTTCCGCACCGCTGACCGAACTGGCGAAAATGCTCAACCTGCCAGTGACCAACACCTTGATGGGCCTGGGCGGTTTCCCTGGCACCGACCGGCAGTTCATCGGCATGCTCGGCATGCACGGCAGCTACACCGCCAACCTGGCGATGCACCATGCCGACGTGATCCTGGCTGTCGGCGCGCGTTTCGATGACCGTGTGATCAACGGCGCGGCGAAGTTCTGCCCGAACGCCAAGATCATCCACATCGACATCGACCCGGCTTCGATCTCCAAGACCATCAAGGCCGACGTGCCAATCGTTGGCCCGGTGGAGAGCGTCCTGACCGAAATGGTCGCGATCCTCAAGGAAATCGGCGAGACCCCGAACAAGGAGTCCGTTGCCAGTTGGTGGAAGCAAGTCGATGAGTGGCGCGGTGATCGCGGCCTGTTCCCATATGAAAAGGGCGACGGCAGCCTGATCAAGCCACAGACCGTGATCGAGACCCTGTGCGAAGTGACCAAAGGCGATGCCTTCATCACTTCCGACGTGGGCCAGCACCAGATGTTCGCGGCGCAGTACTACACGTTCAACAAGCCGAACCGCTGGATCAACTCCGGTGGTCTGGGCACCATGGGCTTCGGTTTCCCGGCGGCCATGGGCATCAAGTTGAGCTTCCCGGATGACGACGTTGCCTGCGTCACCGGTGAAGGCAGCATCCAGATGAACATCCAGGAGCTGTCGACCTGCCTGCAATATGGCTTGCCGGTGAAAATCGTCATCCTGAACAACGGTGTTCTGGGGATGGTTCGTCAGTGGCAGGACATGAGCTATGGCAGCCGCCACTCGCACTCTTATATGGAGTCGCTGCCTGACTTCGTCAAACTGGCTGAGGCCTACGGTCACGTCGGCGTGCGCATCACCGATTCGAAAGACTTGAAGTCGAAGATGGAAGAGGCGTTCGCCATGAAAGATCGTCTGGTGGTGATCGATATTTCGGTCGATACCAGCGAGCACGTCTATCCGATGCAGATCAAAGACGGCTCCATGCGCGATATGTGGCTGAGCAAGACGGAGCGTACTTAATCATGCGGCACATTATTTCCCTGCTTCTGGAAAACGAACCCGGCGCTTTGTCTCGCGTAGTCGGCCTGTTCTCGCAGCGCAACTACAACATTGAAAGCCTGACGGTGGCGCCAACCGAAGACCCGACTCTGTCGCGTCTGACGCTGACCACTGTTGGCCACGATGAAATCATCGAGCAGATCACCAAAAACCTGAACAAGCTGATCGAAGTGGTCAAGCTGGTGGACCTGTCGGAAAGCGCTCACATCGAGCGCGAGCTGATGCTGGTCAAGGTCAAGGCCACTGGCGCCCAGCGCGCCGAGATCAAACGCACCACCGATATTTACCGTGGACAGATCGTCGACGTCAGCGCCAGCGTGTATACCGTTCAACTGACCGGTACCAGCGACAAGCTCGACAGCTTCATTCAGTCCATCGGCACCGCATCGATTCTGGAAACCGTCCGTAGCGGCGTGACCGGCATTGCCCGCGGCGACAAAGTACTCAGCATCTAAACCAAATTAGCGAATGGCCTGAACGGCCTGGATATATAGGGGAAATTCATGAAAGTTTTCTACGATAAAGACTGCGACCTGTCGATCATCCAGGGCAAGAAAGTTGCCATCATCGGTTACGGTTCCCAGGGCCACGCCCAAGCGTGCAACCTGAAAGATTCCGGTGTCGACGTAACCGTCGGTCTGCGTAAAGGTTCGGCTACCGTTGCCAAAGCCGAAGCTCACGGCCTGAAAGTGACCGACGTGGCCGCCGCTGTTGCCGGCGCCGACCTGGTCATGATCCTGACCCCGGACGAATTCCAGTCCCAGCTGTACAAGAACGAAATCGAGCCGAACATCAAGAAAGGCGCCACCCTGGCCTTCTCCCACGGTTTCGCGATCCACTACAACCAGGTTGTTCCGCGTGCCGACCTCGACGTGATCATGATCGCGCCGAAAGCGCCGGGTCACACCGTGCGTTCCGAGTTCGTGAAGGGCGGCGGTATCCCTGACCTGATCGCGATCTACCAGGACGCTTCGGGCAACGCCAAAAACGTTGCACTGTCCTACGCAGCTGGCGTGGGTGGCGGTCGTACCGGCATCATCGAAACCACCTTCAAGGACGAGACCGAAACCGACCTGTTCGGCGAACAAGCCGTACTGTGCGGCGGTACCGTTGAGCTGGTGAAAGCCGGTTTCGAAACTCTGGTTGAAGCTGGCTACGCGCCGGAAATGGCCTACTTCGAGTGCCTGCACGAACTGAAGCTGATCGTTGACCTCATGTACGAAGGCGGTATCGCCAACATGAACTACTCGATCTCCAACAACGCTGAATACGGCGAGTACGTGACCGGCCCGGAAGTGATCAACGCCGAATCCCGTCAGGCCATGCGCAACGCCCTGAAACGTATTCAGGACGGCGAATACGCCAAAATGTTCATCAGCGAAGGCGCGACCGGCTACCCTTCGATGACCGCCAAGCGTCGTAACAACGCCGCTCACGGTATCGAAATCATCGGCGAGCAACTGCGCTCCATGATGCCGTGGATCGGTGCCAACAAGATCGTCGACAAAGCCAAAAACTAAGTCGTCATCCTTGTACGAAAAACGCGGCCTCGGCCGCGTTTTTTCGTTTGAAACCGATGGTTCTGGTATAAAGCTGCATCGTTTGTGGCCGAACCGTCGTCACAGGCACCTGTCGAAACTTTCCAAACCGTTGCAAGGTAATGTCCATGAGCGAACGTCCCGAAGAGCCGAACCAGGCTTCTGACGCCGAAAGCCTGCTGCCCATCGATGAACATGTCGAGGAAGGGCACGACGCAGAAGGTCGTAAAGTCCGGCATCGTGGTATCTATCTGCTGCCGAATCTGTTCACCACTGCGAACCTGTTCGCAGGGTTTTATTCCATCATCAACTCGATGAGTGCCCAGGCTGCCTTGAGCGCCGGTGACTCTGCGAATGCGAGCAAGTATTTCGCCTTCGCCGCGATCGCGATTTTTGTGGCCATGGTGCTCGATGGTCTTGATGGCCGTGTAGCGCGCATGACCAATACGCAAAGTGCCTTCGGCGCCGAGTATGACTCGTTGTCGGACATGGTCGCGTTCGGTGTAGCGCCGGCGCTGCTGGCCTTTGGCTGGGCATTGGGCGACATGGGCAAGGTCGGCTGGATGGTCGCCTTCATCTATGTAGCCGGCGCGGCATTGCGTCTGGCGCGTTTCAATACCCAGGTCGGTACGGCTGACAAGCGATACTTCATCGGCCTGGCCAGCCCGGCAGCTGCCGGCGTGGTCGCAGGCATCGTCTGGGCGTTCAGCGATTACGGCATTCAGGGTTCGAAGATGTCGTTCCTGGTCGCCTTGATGGTGGCGGCTGCCGGCATGTTGATGGTCAGCAACATCAAGTACAACAGCTTCAAGGAGCTGGACTTGAAGGGGCGCGTGCCGTTCGTGGCGATCCTCGCCGTGGTGCTGGTGTTCGCCGTGGTGTTCAGCGATCCACCGCGAATTCTACTGCTGGTGTTCCTCGGTTACGCCGCTTCCGGTCCTGTGCAATACCTGTTGCGTCTTCGTCGTCACAAAAACGCCGAATGATGTAATTTCCCGCATACTCCGCAGTCTATGGGTGCATCTGTCCTCCAAAGCTGCGGAGTTGCCATGCTGATCAAAATCCCCAAAGCGTCCGACTGCCATGAGTCGGATGTCACGCCTGAATCCATTTATCTTTCTCGTCGCCAATTGCTCGGAGCTACCGCGGCCGGTATCGCCGTGAGCAGCCTGCCGCGTTGGGCCAGTGCCGGGGATGCGGCGCGTTATGCCGATGTCGAGCCGGGCAAGACGCCTGCCTGGTTTGCCGAGAAGCTTCCTTCTACCAAGTGGGGCGCCGTCAACGCCAAGGACGAGGCGATCACGCCTTATAAAGACGCGACCCATTACAACAACTTCTATGAGTTCGGTACCGACAAGGGTGATCCGGCGGCCAATGCCGGTTCGCTGAAAACCGAGCCGTGGAGCGTTGTCGTCGATGGGGAGGTGGGTAAGCCAGGGCGTTACGCGCTGGAGGACTTCATGAAGCCGTACCAGTTGGAGGAGCGTATCTATCGCCTTCGCTGTGTTGAGGCGTGGTCGATGGTCATCCCGTGGATCGGCTTTCCGATCTCTGCGCTGCTCAAACAGGTCGAACCCACCTCCAACGCCAAGTACATTCGCTTTGAGACTCTGCAGGATCCCAAAAGCATGCCAGGCCAGCGTTCGGGGTTCGCCCTGATCGATTGGCCTTATGTAGAAGGCTTGCGCCTGGATGAGGCGATGAATCCCTTGGCGATTCTGGCGGTAGGCATGTATGGCCGCGAGTTGCCGAATCAGAACGGTGCGCCGCTGCGTCTGGTGGTGCCGTGGAAGTACGGCTTCAAGAGTGTGAAGTCCATTGTGCGGATCAGTCTGGTCAGCGAGCAGCCCAAGACCACTTGGCAGAGCATCGCGGCAGATGAATACGGGTTTTATGCCAACGTGAATCCGACGGTTGATCATCCGCGCTGGACTCAGGCACGGGAGCGGCGTCTGCCGAACAGTCTGTTCAAGCCGAATGTGCGTGATACACAGATGTTCAACGGCTATGCGGATGAAGTCGCTTCTTTATATACAGGGCTCGATCTGCGGAAGAACTACTGATGCGATATCCGTTCTGGCGTGTAGGCGTTTTTATCGCTGCGGCGATTTGGCCATTGCTTTGGTTTTATCAGGCGTTCGCCGATTTGCTCGGGCCGGATCCTGGCAAAGTCTTGGTTGATCGATTGGGGCTGGGGACGCTGGTATTGCTGCTGATCACTTTGAGCATGACGCCGTTGCAGAAATTGACGGGGTGGGCGGGCTGGATTGCTGTGCGCCGTCAGTTGGGACTTTGGTGTTTTGCCTATGTGGGTCTGCATTTGTTCAGCTATATGGCGTTTATCCTCGGCTTCGACTGGTCGCAGTTGGGCGTGGAGTTGTGTAAGCGGCCATACATTATTGTCGGCACACTGGGTTTTCTCGGGTTGTTGGCGTTGGCAGTAACCTCTAATCGCTACAGCCAGCGTCGTTTAGGTGTGCGCTGGAAGAAACTGCATCGGTTGGTCTACGTGATTCTGGGGCTGGGATTGCTTCATATGTTGTGGATCGTGCGTGCTGATCTCAAGGAGTGGGCGATCTATGCCTTTATAGGTGCAGTGCTTTTACTGCTGCGTGTGCCTGCCGTTGCCCGTCGAATTCCGCGTTTATTGGCTAAAAAGCAGGTTTTGCAATAAAACTGAAATTAACGGTTGACGGCAGATTCAGGAGGTCTATAATTCGCCCCACTTCCGGCGCAGTCGAAACGGAAAACTCCTTGATATTCAATGAGTTACGCAGTTTTCGACAGCGACTTGCTTCAGTTCATCGAAGCCTGGAAGGAGTTGAAAGGGCGGTGATGTTTGGCTCTTTTGACGGTTCGATCTTCTCGGTCGAAAGCGGAGAAAAAGAGGTGTTGACAGCAGCGTGTAACGCTGTAGAATTCGCCTCCCGCTAACGAGAGATCGGAAGCGCAAGTGGTTGAAGTTGTTGAAGAAATCTTCGAAAACTTCTGAAAATAATCACTTGACAGCAAATGAGGCTGCTGTAGAATGCGCGCCTCGGTTGAGACGAAAGATCTTAACCAACCGCTCTTTAACAACTGAATCAAGCAATTCGTGTGGGTGCTTGTGGAGTCAGACTGATAGTCAACAAGATTATCAGCATCACAAGTTACTCCGCGAGAAATCAAAGATGTAACCAACGATTGCTGAGCCAAGTTTAGGGTTTCTTAAAAACCCAAAGATGTTTGAACTGAAGAGTTTGATCATGGCTCAGATTGAACGCTGGCGGCAGGCCTAACACATGCAAGTCGAGCGGATGAAAGGAGCTTGCTCCTGGATTCAGCGGCGGACGGGTGAGTAATGCCTAGGAATCTGCCTGGTAGTGGGGGACAACGTTTCGAAAGGAACGCTAATACCGCATACGTCCTACGGGAGAAAGCAGGGGACCTTCGGGCCTTGCGCTATCAGATGAGCCTAGGTCGGATTAGCTAGTTGGTGAGGTAATGGCTCACCAAGGCGACGATCCGTAACTGGTCTGAGAGGATGATCAGTCACACTGGAACTGAGACACGGTCCAGACTCCTACGGGAGGCAGCAGTGGGGAATATTGGACAATGGGCGAAAGCCTGATCCAGCCATGCCGCGTGTGTGAAGAAGGTCTTCGGATTGTAAAGCACTTTAAGTTGGGAGGAAGGGTTGTAGATTAATACTCTGCAATTTTGACGTTACCGACAGAATAAGCACCGGCTAACTCTGTGCCAGCAGCCGCGGTAATACAGAGGGTGCAAGCGTTAATCGGAATTACTGGGCGTAAAGCGCGCGTAGGTGGTTTGTTAAGTTGGATGTGAAATCCCCGGGCTCAACCTGGGAACTGCATCCAAAACTGGCAAGCTAGAGTATGGTAGAGGGTGGTGGAATTTCCTGTGTAGCGGTGAAATGCGTAGATATAGGAAGGAACACCAGTGGCGAAGGCGACCACCTGGACTGATACTGACACTGAGGTGCGAAAGCGTGGGGAGCAAACAGGATTAGATACCCTGGTAGTCCACGCCGTAAACGATGTCAACTAGCCGTTGGGAGCCTTGAGCTCTTAGTGGCGCAGCTAACGCATTAAGTTGACCGCCTGGGGAGTACGGCCGCAAGGTTAAAACTCAAATGAATTGACGGGGGCCCGCACAAGCGGTGGAGCATGTGGTTTAATTCGAAGCAACGCGAAGAACCTTACCAGGCCTTGACATCCAATGAACTTTCCAGAGATGGATTGGTGCCTTCGGGAACATTGAGACAGGTGCTGCATGGCTGTCGTCAGCTCGTGTCGTGAGATGTTGGGTTAAGTCCCGTAACGAGCGCAACCCTTGTCCTTAGTTACCAGCACGTAATGGTGGGCACTCTAAGGAGACTGCCGGTGACAAACCGGAGGAAGGTGGGGATGACGTCAAGTCATCATGGCCCTTACGGCCTGGGCTACACACGTGCTACAATGGTCGGTACAGAGGGTTGCCAAGCCGCGAGGTGGAGCTAATCCCACAAAACCGATCGTAGTCCGGATCGCAGTCTGCAACTCGACTGCGTGAAGTCGGAATCGCTAGTAATCGCGAATCAGAATGTCGCGGTGAATACGTTCCCGGGCCTTGTACACACCGCCCGTCACACCATGGGAGTGGGTTGCACCAGAAGTAGCTAGTCTAGACCTTCGGGAGGACGGTTACCACGGTGTGATTCATGACTGGGGTGAAGTCGTAACAAGGTAGCCGTAGGGGAACCTGCCGGCTGGATCACCTCCTTAATCGACGACATCAGCTGCTCCATAAGTTCCCACACGAATTGCTTGATTCATTGAAGAAGACGATAGAAGCAGCCCGAAATTGGGTCTGTAGCTCAGTTGGTTAGAGCGCACCCCTGATAAGGGTGAGGTCGGCAGTTCGAATCTGCCCAGACCCACCAATTTTTGTGTGGGAAACCTGTAGAAATACGGGGCCATAGCTCAGCTGGGAGAGCGCCTGCCTTGCACGCAGGAGGTCAGCGGTTCGATCCCGCTTCGGCTCCACCACCACTGCTTCTGAAGTTTGAAAGCTTAGAAATGAGCATTCCATCGCTGTGATGGTGAATGCTGATTTCTAGTCTTTTGATTAGATCGTTCTTTAAAAATTTGGGTATGTGATAGAAAGATAGACTGAACGTTACTTTCACTGGTAACGGATCAGGCTAAGGTAAAATTTGTGAGTGACTCTTAAGAGTTTTGCGAATTTTCGGCGAATGTCGTCTTCACAGTATAACCAGATTGCTTGGGGTTATATGGTCAAGTGAAGAAGCGCATACGGTGGATGCCTTGGCAGTCAGAGGCGATGAAAGACGTGGTAGCCTGCGAAAAGCTTCGGGGAGTCGGCAAACAGACTTTGATCCGGAGATGTCTGAATGGGGGAACCCAGCCATCATAAGATGGTTATCTTGTACTGAATACATAGGTGCAAGAGGCGAACCAGGGGAACTGAAACATCTAAGTACCCTGAGGAAAAGAAATCAACCGAGATTCCCTTAGTAGTGGCGAGCGAACGGGGACTAGCCCTTAAGTGGCTTTGAGATTAGCGGAACGCTCTGGAAAGTGCGGCCATAGTGGGTGATAGCCCTGTACGCGAAAGTCTCTTAGTCATGAAATCGAGTAGGACGGAGCACGAGAAACTTTGTCTGAATATGGGGGGACCATCCTCCAAGGCTAAATACTACTGACTGACCGATAGTGAACTAGTACCGTGAGGGAAAGGCGAAAAGAACCCCGGAGAGGGGAGTGAAATAGATCCTGAAACCGTATGCGTACAAGCAGTGGGAGCCCACTTTGTTGGGTGACTGCGTACCTTTTGTATAATGGGTCAGCGACTTATTTTCAGTGGCGAGCTTAACCGAATAGGGGAGGCGTAGCGAAAGCGAGTCTTAATAGGGCGTCTAGTCGCTGGGAATAGACCCGAAACCGGGCGATCTATCCATGGGCAGGTTGAAGGTTAGGTAACACTGACTGGAGGACCGAACCGACTACCGTTGAAAAGTTAGCGGATGACCTGTGGATCGGAGTGAAAGGCTAATCAAGCTCGGAGATAGCTGGTTCTCCTCGAAAGCTATTTAGGTAGCGCCTCATGTATCACTGTAGGGGGTAGAGCACTGTTTCGGCTAGGGGGTCATCCCGACTTACCAAACCGATGCAAACTCCGAATACCTACAAGTGCCGAGCATGGGAGACACACGGCGGGTGCTAACGTCCGTCGTGAAAAGGGAAACAACCCAGACCGTCAGCTAAGGTCCCAAAGTTATGGTTAAGTGGGAAACGATGTGGGAAGGCTTAGACAGCTAGGAGGTTGGCTTAGAAGCAGCCACCCTTTAAAGAAAGCGTAATAGCTCACTAGTCGAGTCGGCCTGCGCGGAAGATGTAACGGGGCTCAAACCATACACCGAAGCTACGGGGTATCACGCAAGTGATGCGGTAGAGGAGCGTTCTGTAAGCCTGTGAAGGTGAGTTGAGAAGCTTGCTGGAGGTATCAGAAGTGCGAATGCTGACATGAGTAACGACAATGGGTGTGAAAAACACCCACGCCGAAAGACCAAGGTTTCCTGCGCAACGTTAATCGACGCAGGGTTAGTCGGTCCCTAAGGCGAGGCTGAAAAGCGTAGTCGATGGAAAACAGGTTAATATTCCTGTACTTCTGGTTATTGCGATGGAGGGACGGAGAAGGCTAGGCCAGCTTGGCGTTGGTTGTCCAAGTTTAAGGTGGTAGGCTGAGATCTTAGGTAAATCCGGGATCTTAAGGCCGAGAGCTGATGACGAGTTACCTTTTAGGTGACGAAGTGGTTGATGCCATGCTTCCAAGAAAAGCTTCTAAGCTTCAGATAACCAGGAACCGTACCCCAAACCGACACAGGTGGTTGGGTAGAGAATACCAAGGCGCTTGAGAGAACTCGGGTGAAGGAACTAGGCAAAATGGCACCGTAACTTCGGGAGAAGGTGCGCCGGTGAGGGTGAAGGACTTGCTCCGTAAGCTCATGCCGGTCGAAGATACCAGGCCGCTGCGACTGTTTATTAAAAACACAGCACTCTGCAAACACGAAAGTGGACGTATAGGGTGTGACGCCTGCCCGGTGCCGGAAGGTTAATTGATGGGGTTAGCTAACGCGAAGCTCTTGATCGAAGCCCCGGTAAACGGCGGCCGTAACTATAACGGTCCTAAGGTAGCGAAATTCCTTGTCGGGTAAGTTCCGACCTGCACGAATGGCGTAACGATGGCGGCGCTGTCTCCACCCGAGACTCAGTGAAATTGAAATCGCTGTGAAGATGCAGTGTATCCGCGGCTAGACGGAAAGACCCCGTGAACCTTTACTATAGCTTTGCACTGGACTTTGAATTTGCTTGTGTAGGATAGGTGGGAGGCTTTGAAGCGTGGACGCCAGTTCGCGTGGAGCCATCCTTGAAATACCACCCTGGCAACTTTGAGGTTCTAACTCAGGTCCGTTATCCGGATCGAGGACAGTGTATGGTGGGTAGTTTGACTGGGGCGGTCTCCTCCTAAAGAGTAACGGAGGAGTACGAAGGTGCGCTCAGACCGGTCGGAAATCGGTCGTAGAGTATAAAGGCAAAAGCGCGCTTGACTGCGAGACAGACACGTCGAGCAGGTACGAAAGTAGGTCTTAGTGATCCGGTGGTTCTGTATGGAAGGGCCATCGCTCAACGGATAAAAGGTACTCCGGGGATAACAGGCTGATACCGCCCAAGAGTTCATATCGACGGCGGTGTTTGGCACCTCGATGTCGGCTCATCACATCCTGGGGCTGAAGCCGGTCCCAAGGGTATGGCTGTTCGCCATTTAAAGTGGTACGCGAGCTGGGTTTAGAACGTCGTGAGACAGTTCGGTCCCTATCTGCCGTGGACGTTTGAGATTTGAGAGGGGCTGCTCCTAGTACGAGAGGACCGGAGTGGACGAACCTCTGGTGTTCCGGTTGTCACGCCAGTGGCATTGCCGGGTAGCTATGTTCGGGAAAGATAACCGCTGAAAGCATCTAAGCGGGAAACTTGCCTCAAGATGAGATCTCACTGGAACCTTGAGTTCCCTGAAGGGCCGTCGAAGACTACGACGTTGATAGGTTGGGTGTGTAAGCGCTGTGAGGCGTTGAGCTAACCAATACTAATTGCCCGTGAGGCTTGACCATATAACACCCAAGCAATCTGCATGCTCGAAAGAGACCAGATTGCGGTGTGTGAAGACGCAATGAACCGAAAGTTCGCGATGCTCACAAACACCTGTATCACATACCCGATTTGCTGAAGCGAGGCCAACCGGTCACGAGTCAGTACCCGAATTTCTTGACGACCATAGAGCGTTGGAACCACCTGATCCCATCCCGAACTCAGAAGTGAAACGATGCATCGCCGATGGTAGTGTGGGGTTTCCCCATGTGAGAGTAGGTCATCGTCAAGATTAAATTCCGAAACCCCAATTGCGAAAGCAGTTGGGGTTTTGTTTTGCCCGCAGGAAAGTATTTTTACTTAGGCAGCGAACAATTTTGCACAGTTATTTTCGAATCAGAACACTAGAATAACCCCCATCTTCTTCGGAGCCAGAGCCTTTATGTCAAATCCGGTTGACGCCCAAGGGCTGTCGGATTTACCGCTGGAAGACTTGGTGGCCTGTCATGAGTGCGACCTGCTGATGCGCAAGCCCAAGCTTGCCCATGGCGAGAAAGCACTCTGCCCGCGCTGCGGTTACGAGTTGTACGCCCATCGCCATAATGTGGTGCAGCGCAGCCTTGCCTTGGTGATCGCAGCATTATTGCTGTACATCCCGGCAAACTTTTTACCCATCATGCAACTCAATATCCTCGGACAATCTTCGCAGGATACGGTCTGGAGCGGCGTGCTCGGCTTGTTCAATACGGACATGCAGGGCGTTTCGATCGTTGTATTCCTGTGCAGTATGGCTATTCCGTTGCTGAAGTTGCTGTGCCAGTTATTCGTTTTGCTGACGATTCGATTCAACGTCGGACGCAGTTACGGCTTATTGCTCTACCGCATTTATCACCACCTCAAAGACTGGGGAATGCTCGAGGTCTACCTCATGGGCGTCCTCGTGGCGATCGTCAAACTGGCGGACATGGCGGCCATCACCGTCGGCCTCGGTCTGGCGTGTTTCATCGGTTTGTTGTTGGTTCAGGTCTGGCTGGAAGTGGTGATGTCACCGCATCAGATCTGGCAGGCGTTATCAGGAGAGGATGCCCATGCGGGCGATTGATGCGGGCATTCTGATCTGTACCGAATGCCATGAATTGAACAAACAGGATGCGGACACCGACGAGCAGACCTGCACCCGCTGCGGTGCGCTGGTTCACGCTCGTCGTCCGAACAGTCTGGCCCGAACCTGGGCCCTGCTGATCACAGCTGCGATTATCTACATCCCGGCCAATGTGTTGCCGATCATGACGGTCAGTTCGCTGGGGCAGGGCGATCCCAGCACCATCATGTCCGGCGTGATCCAGTTGGTGCAGCACGGCATGATCCCGATTGCCGCCGTGGTGTTCATCGCCAGTATTCTGGTGCCGACCTTCAAACTGGTGGGCATCGCACTGCTGCTGTTTTCGGTGCAGCGACGTCAGCCGTTGTCCGCGCGGCAGCGGATCTGGATGTACCGCTTCATCGAGTTCATCGGTCGTTGGTCGATGCTCGACATCTTTGTGATCGCCATTCTGGTGGCGGTCGTCAACTTCGGCCGGCTTGCCAGTGTCGAAGCCAACCTTGGCGCCATCGCCTTCGCCAGTGTGGTGATTCTGACGATGCTTGCCGCAGTAACTTTCGATCCCCGACTGATTTGGGATAACACGGAGTCGGACGACGACCATGACTGATTTGCCTGTAGCGAAAACCCGACCGGCCTCGAACTGGTCTGCCATTTGGGTACTGCCTCTGATTGCCCTGATCATCGGCGGCTGGCTCGGCTGGCGTGCCTATAACGAAACCGGCATCGAGATTCAGGTGCGTTTCGAAAGCGGTGAAGGCATCCAGGCCAACAAGACCGAAGTGGTCTACAAGGGCATGCCGGTGGGTAAGGTGAAGACGCTCAAACTTGATGACGAGGGCAACTCCAAAGGGGTGATTGCCACCGTCGAGATGAACAAGGACGTCGAGCAGTACCTCAAGACCAGCACGCGTTTCTGGCTGGTGAAACCGAGCGTGACCCTGGCCGGCATCACCGGTCTGGAAACCCTGGTTTCAGGTAACTACGTGGCCATCAGTCCCGGTGAAGGCGAGCCGACCCGCAAGTTCAAGGCGCTGGCCGAAGAGCCGCCGCTATCGGACTCCAAGCCCGGCCTGCACCTGACGATCAAGGCCGATCGCCTCGGTTCGCTGAACCGCGGCAGTCCGGTGTTCTACAAGCAGATCAAGGTCGGCCAGATCAAAAGCTACGTGCTGTCTGAAGACCAGAGCACCGTTGAGCTCAAAGTGTTCATCGAGCCGACCTACGCCAAACTGGTGCGCAAACACACACGTTTTTGGAATGCCAGCGGCATCAGCATCGACGCCAACCTGTCCGGGGTGAAGGTACGCAGCGAATCCCTGGCGAGCATCGTCGCCGGCGGTATTGCCTTCGCCACTCCGGAGAATCGCAAGGACAGTCCGCCCACCGATCCAAGCCTGCCGTTCCGTCTGTATGAAGACTTCGACGCCGCCGCTGCCGGCATCCGGGTCAAGGTCAAACTCAGTGACTTCGAAGGCCTGCAGGCCGGTCGTACGCCGGTGATGTACAAGGGCATTCAGGTCGGCAACATGAAGGCGCTGAAAATCGATCCGGATCTGAACAGTGCCACCGCCGAGCTGACGCTGGATCCTCTGGCGGAGGACTATCTGGTCGAAGGCACGCAGTTCTGGGTGGTCAAACCGTCGATTTCCCTGGCCGGTATCACCGGGCTCGAAGCGTTGGTCAAAGGTAACTACATCGCCGTGCGTCCGGGCGACAAAGGTGCCGCGCCGAAACGCGAATTCGAGGCGCGGCCAAAAGCGCCGCCGCTGGATTTGCGTTCGCCGGGTCTGCACCTGGTGCTGTTTACCGATGTTCTCGGTTCGATCGAAGTCGGCAGTCCGATTCTGTACAAGCAGGTCAAGGTCGGTTCGGTACAGAGCTATCAGTTCTCCAAGACCAAAAAGCAAATCGTCATCGGCGTGCATATCGAGAAGGAGTACGAAAACCTGGTCAACGCGTCGACACGCTTCTGGAATGTCAGCGGCATCACCCTCACCGGTGGTCTGACAGGTGGTATTCAAGTGAAGAGCGAGTCGTTGCAGACATTGATGGCCGGCGGTATCGCTTTCGAAACGCCGCAAGCCAAGGCGCCACTGCAGAAGCGTATTCCGCGCTTCCGTCTGTTCGCCAATCATGACGAGGCCAACCAGAAAGGCACGCTGGTGACGATCAAGGTCGACCGCGCCGACGGTTTGCGCCCGGGCACACCGATTCGTTTCAAAGGGCTGGATGTCGGCAAGATTGAAGACGTCGATCTGACCGACGATCTGCAAGCCGTGATGATTACCGCGCGGATCACCGAAGTGCCGGAGCGCATTGCGCGGGTCGGCAGTCAGTTCTGGGTGGTCAAGCCGGAGTTGGGGTTGATCAAGACCCAGAACCTGGAAACCCTGGTCACCGGGCAGTATGTGGAAGTGCAGCCGGCGGCGAAAAATCTCGGCCCGCAGAAGAACTTCGTTGCGCTGGCCAGTCCGCCGGAAGTGAGCAAGCAGGAGGCTGGCTTGAGTCTGGTGTTGAGTGCCGCGCGTCGTGGCTCGCTGAAACCGGGCGTACCCGTGACCTACCGCGAAATCACCGTGGGCAAGGTCACCGGTTACGAACTGGGCCAGACGGCTGACCGGGTGTTGGTGCACATTTTGATCGAGCCAAAATACGCGCCGTTGGTGCGCAGCGGCAGCCGATTCTGGAACACCAGCGGTGTCGGTTTCGACATCGGCTTGTTCAATGGTTTGACGGTGCGCACGGAGTCGCTGGAGACAGCGATTCAGGGAGGCATCGCCTTCGCCACGCCGGACGGTGAGCGCATGGGCAACCCGGCACGACCTGAGCAGACGTTCCCGTTGTTCGACAAGTTCGAGGATGAGTGGCTGACTTGGGCGCCGAAGATTTCGCTCGGTAAATAACCCGTCATTGATGTGGCGTCTGGAAGGACGCCTTCGCGGGCAAGCCCGCTCCCACAGGGTTTGTGTCGTATACAGAATGTGTATTCAACGCAAAAACCTGTGGGAGCTGGCTTGCCAGCGATGAGGTCCTCCTAATCAGCACAAACCCAAAGCCATAAAAAAGGGCCGCGATCCCAACAGATCGCGGCCCTTTTTTTTGCCTTCAGCTAAAGTCGATCAAACCTCATCCAGCTCCGGCTCATCGGCTTGCACATTGACGGTGGCCTTCACCACATCATGCCGGCGGATGTACTTCCAGTCCGCTTCATCGATGTAGATCCCCGCCGGGCCGCTACCGCCTTCCAGGTCGATGGCGACACTGGCGCAGACCTGCGGCTTCACACTCGCCAGAATCGGCACGAAGCCCAGTTGCAGGCTGGTTTCCAGCAGCGCGGCCTGGTTCTTCTCGTCGATGTCCGCTGCCTCGTCGAGGTAGTACGGCAGGCGCACGCGACCAGCGAGGTCGCGATCCATCAAGTGCAGCAACAAGTACATGTTGGTCAGCGCCTTGATGGTCATGGTCGTACCGTTGGAGGCCGCGCCGTCGATGTCGGTGTGAATCACTGGCTGGCCATTGACCTTGGTGATCTCGAACGCCAGTTCGAACAAGTCCTTGAGGCCGAGCTGGTTGTGGTTTGCCGCCACCAGCCGCGCCAGGTACTCCTTGGCCTCTTCGTTCTTGTTGTCCTGTTCCGCGCTTTGGCTCAGATCGAACACCGACAGGGTTTCGCCTTCTTCGTACTGACCGGCGCTGTGGATGATCTGATCGATGTGCTTGAGCGCTTCCTTGTTCGGCGCGAGCACGATGCGGAAGCTCTGCAGGTTGGACACCTGACGCTTGTTGATCTCGCGGTTGAACAGCGCCAGTTGATGCTCGAGGCTGTCGTAGTCGCTGCGGATGTTGCGCAGGGTCCGGGCGATGTCGGTGACCGCCGCACGCCGGGCCTTGCCCAGCGTCAGGGCTTCGTCGGTACGGTGCGCGTAAGCGTTGATCAGCAGCGACAGACGGCGCTCCATGTCGTCTTCGCTGTCGAACTTGGCCACGCCTTTGAGGCGCACCTGCGCGTACAGCGCTTCGATCTGCCCGTCAGCGCGCAGCAAGCCTTGCCAGCTGTCCTGATAGTCGTTGAGCAGCGGCAGCAGGTTGTCCATCGAATCGTCGACCGGATCCATGAACGGCGTACCGAACGGCAGGTCCGCCGGCAGCAGCTGACGGCGGCGCAGGGCGTCATCGAGGGTGCGCTGCTTGGCTTCCATATCCGCGATCTGCCGACCGACCAGTTGCAACTTGGCCGACAGTTGCTGGACGCGCTCGGTGAACGCATCGCTGGAGCGCTTGAGTTCGTCCTGCGCCGCTTCCATCTGCGCCAACTGCTCAAGCTTGTCGCCTTCTTCGGCGCTCAGGGTCTGGGTGCGACGGAAATCTTCCAGGGCTTTCTGCGCATCCAGCACTTGCTGGTACAGCGCTTCGGTCTGGGTCTTGCTCGCGGCGCGGTCGGCGGCCACGGCTTGCTGAGTCTTGAGCTGCTTGAGTTCTTTTTCCAGACGCTCTTTTTGGTCACGCAGCGCGGCGCGGTCGGCCAGCGCTTGCAGAGCCGGCGGCTCGATGTGCGAGATGTCGATCGACAGCCCCGGCACTTCGAAACGCTCGCCCTTGAAGCCATCGAGGATCAGCTCGACCGATTTGACCCACTCGCCATCTTCGTCGAGGGTAATGCCGTGTTCGCCCAGCGGCAGGCTGAACAGCGCGCTGTTGAACAGACGCATCAGGCGCTCGACGTCCTGCTGCGAGAACTCTTCGCGCAGGCGGGCGTAGCTGTTGTTGTCGGCGTGATCGAGTTGCTGCTTCACCGACTTCAGGCGTTTTTCCAGATCGCGCAGACGTTCTTCCAGATCCTCGGCGCTGAACTGCCGGGACTGTGCCAGCGCACCGGCCAGTTCGTCGTGCGCGTCCTTGGCGGCGAGCAGTTGCTGCTCCAGCACCTTGACGTCATCGACCAGCGCGAAGCGGTTCTTCAGCACCGACAACTCACCGAGCCAGCGCTGGATGCCGGAGATTTCCCGCTCCAGACGCATCAGTTCCTGGGTGCCACCGCGCTGATCGTTTTGCAGATCGTCCTGCTCGCGACGGTAGTGTTCGGCCTGAATCGTCAGCTCTTCCTTGCGCGCCGTGGCGTAGTCCGACCAGGTGCCGAGCAACGAATCGAGCAGCGGCGACAGGCGATGCAGTTTGCCGCGCAGCACATCGCGCTGTTTCACGCCGTTGGCCAAGGCTTCGACCAGTGGGCCGGCGGCGACCAGCGAGTTGTAGTCCTGCTCCATCCGGCGTACATCGCGGAAGGCTTCTTCGCACGCGGCGATGTAGTCGACGCTGCCGGAACGCAGGCTGTGCTCGAAGGCATCGAGGAACAGCTGCTTCAACTTGGCCGCGGTGATTTCGCGCATGTGCAGCAGGTTGATGAACAGCGCGCGGAAGGTCTTCAGGCTCTGCTCGCTGGTGGAGCGCAGCGGAATCAGGGTCAGGTCCAGCGGGATCGACGTGTGACCGCCCACCAGCAAACGACGCAGTTCGTCCGGCTTGAGTTCGTAGGCTTTCAGGCCTTCTTTCTCAAGGTTGCTGAACAGTTCTTTTTGACGCAGGCAAGTGTCGTTCTTCTGGTAATGCGCCAGATCGAGCTTGCCGGCGTAGGCGAAGAACTGGTGACCGAAACCACCGCCCGGGCCACGACCGACCACGCCGATCACGTGTGGGCCGTGCGGTAGATTGACTTCGACGAGGATGTAACTGGTGTCGGAAGCAAAGTAGAAGCGCCGCGATTGTTCCAGGCTGTACTTGCCGAAACTCATGTCCGACATGCGCGCCAGAATCGGGAACTGCAAGGCGTTGATCGACGCCGATTTCCCGAGGTTGTTCGCGCCGTAGACCGACAACGGTTCTTCCAGCGGGAACAGGCCGAGGCTGTAACCGGCGGTGTTCAAAAGGGCAAAGCGGCGGATGCCGTAGCGTTCCTGGCTCATGCGTCGGACTCCTGTTCTTCGGCAATGGCCCGGGCCAGTGCGTCTTCTTCGCTCTCTTCCTCAAATTCGCTGAGATCAAGCGGATCGTCGGTCTCGAGGAATTTGGCTTCGGCCTCTTCGTCGATCAGCACCGGTGCCGGCAGCGGCAGCACGCTGTGTACGCTGGCCGCCAGATCGCGGTCCTGCTGCACCGACAGGCACACATCGAGGAAACGGTGCATCGGCGGCAGGAAACGGTACACGCCGTTTTCTTCGCCGGCGAAACCGAGCTGGGTCATGCGACGCATGATTTTTTCTTCTAGTTCTTCGACGGTCTGCACTTCGGCCTGGATGAACAGGTCGCGGTATTTATCCAGCAACGACGGCAGTTCTTCACGGCCGAGGCTGCCGCCGTCGAGCACGGCGATCGGATCGCGGCCCTGATCGGCCAGATGCTCGACGAGAATGAAGGTGAACAGCGCCAGGCGCTGAGCGGTCTTGTTCACCGCCGCAGCGGCCATGTCCGGCACGAAGTAGTAGAAACCACGGGTGTCGCAGACCAGCTCGAACCCCAGCGCCTTGAACAGCGTGCGGTATTGATCCTGGAAGTTCGACAGTTGCGCGTACAACTCCGGGTCGCGGCGGCTGACGTGATAGCCCTTGAACAGCTCGCGGAAGATCGGCGCCAGTTGGGACAGTTCGGATAGATCAAGATGCATTGGGGATGCTCGCAGAATCCTCGGCGGCGGAGTCGCGGGCCGAGAGCAGGGCGAAGGAGCGCAGGCTGACCTGGTGCTCGTGAGTGTGGTATTCGCGGCGTTCCAGACGCTCGCGGGTGAAGCGTTTTTCCCGAGAAAGACGCGAGAACCAGTACAGCAATTCGTCGGTGGCGCCGTCCGGTTCCTGCTCCAGCAGCCAGGTCATCAGATCCGGCATCGGCAGGGACTCTTCGCAACGCTCGACCATCTCGCGCACGGTGCGCGGTGCACGTGGCGCATCGCCGGATTTCTGGGTCTTGTGCGCCTTGGGGAAACGCGCCGGTTTCGGCTCGAAACGCGCCAGGGCGTAGACGTAGGCCTCGACCTGACTGGCGCTGCCGAGGAAGGTGCTTTGCGGCCGGGTGAACAGCGGCATCGCCGCTTGCGGCACGGCGTCGATGCCTTTGCGGCGAATCGCCGCCAGCGCCAGCGCGGCGCCACGGGTCACGGCGTTGTGCCGGCGCGCTTCTTCACGCAGCGGCAGCAGCAGTTCGCGGGCGTGGCGCAGGGTCAACTGGGCGCTGGTCTGCATTTCGAGGATGCGCGCGTGGGTGCGCAGCAGCATGTCGTCATCGACCAGATGGCCGAGGCGCTGCTGTTCGCTGAGCATCTTCAGCAGCACGGTTTCGACCTTGCGCACGCCTTGTTCGAAGGCGCCGTCGGCGTTCACCAGGTCGATCATCGGCTCGACGTATTCGTCCCAGGTCGCCAGGACTTCGGCGTAACGCTGACGCAGCGGAATCTGCCGGTCGCTGGTCTTGGCCCGTTCGGCCACGGCGACCAGTGCCTGCTCGTCGTTGTCGAGTTTCTTCAGCACGTCGCGCACGCGCATGTCGAGCAAACGCAACTGACGGGCGAGGTCGTTGCCGTCGCGCACATCGAACGCGTCCTGAATGTAGCCGGCCAGACGTTCGAGGTGACGCAAGTAGGCTTCGATTTCCAGGCACAGGCCCAGACGGTGCTCACGGCGCAGGTAGGCGAGGAAGTCGTGGATCTGCGCGTTGAGCTCGAAACGGTTCGGGCTTTTCGCCACGGGAACCAGAATGTCCAGGCGAATCCACACGTCGAGCAGGCTGGTGATGTCCTGCGGCGTGCTGTCCAGTTGTTGGGCGGCCAGTTGCGTGCGCAGTTCGTTGAGGCTCAGGGTGCCTTGGTCGAAGTGCTCGCACAGTGGCTCCAGAAGTGCCCAGTGTTCAGCGAGGGCGCGCAAGACGCGCTTGGGTTCGATCATCGGAATGGCCGGCTGGTTGGCGATTAAAAGCCGCGATTGTACTGCATCACGAGGGATGCGATTCACTCTCGGGACGGGCTGTCGCATTTTCTCAGGGAGCGAGCCCAGGTAAAGGCTATCGATCAACAGCAAGCGATCTTGAACGAAGGGCTGTAGAATCAGCCCACTTCAGTTATCCACAAGTGGCCGACCCTTTGCTTATCGAGTCCCGCCGCCGCGCCTATTTGAACGCCATGCAGGTGGTCAACTGGCTGCCGCGCACCGAATTGCCTTTCGCCGCCCCGTCGCGGCCCGAGCTTCTGGACATGCCCGAGCCTGAGCCAGAGGTCGTGGTGATGCCGGTTGTGCAGGCCGAAGCTCCGGTGCAGCCTGCCGCCCGTCCGGTCGAACGGCCGAAGATCGAAGTGCCACGCCCGTCGCTCGCCAGTACCCGCAATGGCGCCAAACCGGTGGAAGAGGTCGAGGAGGCGCCAGTTGTCGCCAGACCCGCGCCCGTGCCGCCACCGCGTTTTGCCCTGCAATTGCTGCGCGCCGGGGCTTGCCTGCTGCTGGTCGAGTTACCCACAGGCGAAGCGTTCCAGAGCCGCGATCCGGCCTATCTGCTGCTTAAAGACATGTTGCGCGCCGCCGGTCTGCCGGATGCGCCACAAATCGTCGGCGAGCCGGTGCGCTGGCCGTGGCTGAACCGCGGCACCATGGATCAGGGCCCGGAAGCGGCGCGCGACTTTGTTCAGGGTTTCCTCTCGGTACAGATGGAAGCGGCACCCTGCGCCTGCCTGTGGCTGATCGGCCTGCCGGCGGTGCGCTTTGCCGGTGAAGCGGACGCCGAAGCGTTCAATAGTGAATTGCAGATCGAAGGCCTGGGCCTGGCATGGGCCATCCCCGGTCTGGAATTGTTAATGGAAGAGCCACAGCGCAAGGCCGCTGTGTGGCAAGCCATGCGTCGGCTGATGGCGCGCTGGAAACCATCGAATGAGTGAAGCTGTATCGTTCCGCCCGATGACCGAGGCGGACCTGGACGCGGTATTGAAGATCGAATACGCGGCGTACAGCCATCCCTGGACGCGCGGGATTTTTCTCGACGGGCTGGGCAAATACCAGATCTGGCTGATGTTCGAAGGCCAGCAGCAGGTCGGCCACGGGGTGGTGCAGATCATTCTCGACGAGGCGCATCTGCTGAATATCACGGTCAAACCGGAGAATCAGGGACGGGGGCTGGGGCTGACGCTGCTCGAGCATCTGATGTCGCGGGCATATGCGGCCTCTGCCCGGGAATGCTTCCTGGAAGTGCGCGACAGCAATACTGCAGCGTTCAGGTTGTACGAGCGGTATGGTTTCAATGAGATTGGCCGGCGTCGCGATTATTATCCGGCGGTGGGCGGGCGCGAAGACGCCGTAGTGATGGCCTGCACCCTGGTCGACTGATCTTGTTTAAAAGCTTCGCGAGCAAGCCCGCTCCCACATTGGTTTTGAGCCGAGTCTCAATTCTCTGTGGGAGCGGGCTTGCTCGCGAAGGCGTCCTTACAGGCAATACAGATCAGCGATTGCCATCCAGCGGATCACGCCGCGCCAGCTCCGCCTCATCCAGACCATTGCCGCCGCCGATGTCATCCTCATCGACAATGCTCAGATCCCAATCGGCCTGATTGCCCTCGCCAGCCTCTTCGGCATCGCGTGCGCCATCCTCGTGAATCAGTGTTTCCGGGCTCAAGTCATCGTCGGTCGGTTCGTGATCAGCCGTCGATGCACCGGTAAGCCCGGCCTCGCGCACCCGTTCAGCGGGCATCAGTTGCTCGCGTTCACGTTCCGGAATCTCGTCACCGATTTTCGCGCTGGGTTCGTCTTCATCGAAATCCAGCTCATGCACCGAGCCCATGCGGTCTTCGTTGTCATCGATGGGTTCCGGTTGCACCGCATCGAACGGACGTCGTGAATCAGTCATGGCAAATCCTCATACTGTGGGCCTTACTGAGTGGACTCACCGGGCACCCGAGAATTCCAAAGAAAAACACCTGCGGTTCTTGCGTGACCCCGACGGGCGGTCGTCTGTCATACCAGCGCATCTTTCTTGAGGCCTTAACCATGCACGACTTACAAGACCTGATTGATAACAACGAGCGTTGGGCTGACGCGATCACCAAGGAAGACCCGGATTTCTTCGCCAAGCTGGCGCGCCAGCAGACCCCGGAATATCTCTGGATCGGCTGCTCCGACGCGCGGGTGCCGGCCAACGAGATCGTCGGCATGCTGCCGGGCGATCTGTTCGTACACCGCAACGTCGCCAACGTGGTGCTGCACACCGACCTCAATTGCCTGTCGGTGATTCAGTACGCGGTTGATGTGCTCAAGGTTAAACACATCCTCGTGACCGGCCACTATGGCTGCGGCGGTGTGCGCGCCTCGATGCAGGATCGCCAGTTCGGTCTGATCGATGGCTGGCTGCGCTCGATCCGCGACCTGTATTACGAAAAACGTGAAGAACTGGCCAAGCTGCCGACCGAGGAAGAGCAGGTCGATCGGCTGTGCGAACTCAACGTCGTCCAGCAAGTGGCCAACGTCGCCCACACCAGCATCATCCAGAACGCCTGGCATCGCGGCCAGAGCCTGTCGATTCACGGCTGCATCTACGGCATCAAGGACGGTCGCTGGAAAAGCCTGAACACCACCATCAGCGGTTTCGAGCAACTGCCGCCGCAATACCGTCTGCGTCCGGTCGGGGCGTTGTAATCCCGATCAGTGTGGATGCCGCCAGTGCTGCAGAAAGTGCTGGCCCTCGATACTGGGTGGCTCATCGTAGCCGGTGATCCACCCACGACAGCGCGGCGAGCCACAGGTGCAGGCGAACTGCTGCAACAAGCGATCTTCGGTGGCGGCGACGTCGATGGTCAGGCGTTCACCCGGCTGAATGTCGCGAAGTGCCCACAGCCACAGCTCACTCATGTCCAGAAACACATTCGGATCGCAGGCGTGTTCGAGCAACCCGCAAAAGCGCGGATCGTAGAGATGGATGCCGGCCAGTAACTGACGCGTCTGTCGGCAGCGATAGGGCAACAGTTGTCCGGATACCCGACACATCCGGGTGATGCGCAAGAACGCCCGGCGCGCCACCACTGCCGCGTGACCGTGGTGGTCCTGCACGATTTCGAAATCCTCGGTGGATGGGAAACCCAGACGCACCGGCAATCCGGCAAACGGGTAGATGCCGGGTGCGTCGCGTGGGATGTTGTGTTGATGGGCCTGATTATTCATAACGGTCCCTGTCGGCAAATGCTGCGACTTCCCTGGTCTGACGTCCTGTCAGCGCTGCAACATGTTTGGATCCAATATTCCGGTGTATCCCTCAAACTGTCTACTGTCAGATCTGACAGGCGTGATTGGCTGCTCCCCGCGTCAGCATTGACTGACACGGGAAGCTTTTTCAGCGGATCAGAGGTGTGGTGCAGGAACGGCGGTGGCCGGCAATTCGCCCTGAAGCTGTTGCAACTGGGCCTTGATTGGCGTGGTCGAGCACTTGGCGGCGGCCTGTGCCGGGGTCAGGTTGCGGATCGAGGTGTAGAACAGTTCGCAGGTCTTGCCCTTTTGCGTCACTTGCCAGGTCTGCGTGCAGCTGTTGAGCAGGGCTTTCGCATCGGTGCCCGGTTTACTGCCCATCCCGGCTTGCCAGCAAGCGGCGCTCAAGTCCTGACCCATGACCTTCAAACCGGCGGCATCGGCCTTGGCCTCATCGCCGTCATAGCTGGCCGGGTCGGCGGCGTACCAGATGTAGCTCGGATGGTTCGATCCCAGCACCGGCACGTTCACCCCCGCGCTCGGGCTGATGGTCGCCAGACCCAATACGGCCACGGTCGGGCCGTATTGCTGCTTGATCCAGTTACGCACCGGCGCACCGAACGCGACCATCGGCAGGGTGGTGCCGGTGCTGGTCTGGCTGAACTGCTTGACCAGCGTGGTCTGGTAATCCTTGAAGTAGTCGTAGACGCCCTCCAGATCACTACCTGCGTTGGACGGCGCCGCGATTGGCGCGATGTCGATGATGGTCTGATAGGCCGGCGTCTGCTCGGCCGGGATGCCGTTGGCGGTCAGCAGCGTGGCCCAGCGGTCGGTGGTGTTCGAACGCAGATAATCCTGGGCCTGAGTCAGCGAGTAATCCGGCGGGAAGTGCAGCAGTTCGACGCTCTTGCGGTTTTCCAGAGCCATGCCCAGCGGCAGGAACAGGTACCAGCTGTACGCCCATTTGCCATCGGCATTGAGCTTGCTGGCGCCGGTATACGCCAGATCCCCGGCGTCGAGCAGTGCCGACAGCGGCTTGTCGTAACCTTTGGGCACGCCGCTGATCTCGGCGTAAATCTGCCCGTTATCGTTCTTCACCAACACCTTGGCATCGCTGTAACCATCGCGCTGCACGCTCTGGCTCAGGTAATGGGCGACGGTCTGCTCCAGCGACCAGTTGCGATAACAGATCACGCTGCAATTGTTGGGGTAGGCGAAGAGGCGGGTGACGCGCTCGGTGCTGCCCAGCTTCAGGTCGACATCGGCGTGGGCAGCCGCGCTCAGGGTGAGCGCGGCGAGGGTAAGAACTGCGGGGGTAAATCCTGCGAGTTTGAACATGCTCAGATCCTTTTCAGCGTGGGTTCCCCGGGTTCGGGGCGCTTCATATTGGATCAGCCGTGTTGCACAGAGAAGCGGTCATTCACGGATTTTTGCGTCAGCTCGCAGAACTCGGTTTCACGCCTGAAAATGCAGGGCGTTGGTCAGATCGCCCATCGGTTTCTGGCCACGGGCGATCATTGCCTCATCGCGCTGCTTGAGGCCGTCGAGGGTTTCCAGTTGGAACACTCGGGTGATCAGGCGCAGGATCGACGCCGTGTCGTAAACCGTGTGATCCACCGTGCCTTTGCGGGCGAATGGCGACACCACCAGCGCCGGCACCCGCGACCCCGGGCCCCAGCGATCGCCCTTGGGTGGCGCCACATGATCCCACCAGCCGCCGTTTTCATCGACCGTCACGACCACCACCATGTTTTTCCACTGCGGACTTTCGCGCAGCACCTTCAGGGCGCGCACGATGTGCCGGTCACCGGAGGCGACGTCGGCATAACCGGCGTGCATGTTCAGGTTGCCCTGCGGTTTGTAGAAAGTTACCGCCGGCAGCTTGCCGGCCTCGGCATCGGCGAAGAACTTGTTGGTGCTCGACTCATCGCCCAGACCCGCGTCGCGCAGACGTTTGTTGCGCTCTTGCGGGTTCTCCGGGCCTTGCCGCTTGAAGTAGTTGAACGGCTGGTGGTGGTACTGGAAGTTGGGGATCTTCGGAATCCCGCCCGAATCCTTGTATTGATCCAGCGTCGCCTGCCAGGCGCCGGCGTACCAGGCCCAGTCGACATTCTTCTTCGACAGCTTGTCGCCGATATGCTCGTGGGTCTGCGGCACCATCACATTGGGCAGATCCGGCTTGGAGTACGCCGGACGCTCCGGATCGCGAATCCACGTCGGCCAGTACGGCGGGGCGAGGGTGTTGACGCCGAAGCCGTCCGGGGTCAGCGCACTCGGGCCGAACTGCGGCGGGCCGGTCATGGCGCTGGCGGGTGACTGTTCCAGTGGCTTGAGGCGCGGGTCAGTCGGATCATCGCTTTGCAGGGCGGCGATCTGGGATTTGGCCACCGAATTGGCCGCGTCCGGATAGAACGGCGCGGTGGCGCTGATCAGGTACTGGTGATTGAGGAACGAGCCGCCGAATGCACCCTGGAAGAAGTTGTCGCACAGCACGAATTCCCGGGCCACGTCCCACAAACGCAACGAGTAGCGGCTCTGGGCGTAGTGACCCATGGTCAAACCACCGGAGTCGGCCCAGGCGACGAAGCCATCGTTCTTGCCGCCATTGATCTGCATCTGGTTCTGATAGAACACGTGCCACAAATCGCGGGTCACCAGACCGAACGGCAAGTCTTCGGCATTCGGGCCCTTGAGGGCGAAAGGCGCGTTGGGCAGGTTTTCCTGAAACTGTGTGGCGCTGGGGTAGGTCACGCCATCAAGCGTTTGCGGGCCGATCTGCAACACGCCGCCCCAGACTGGCGGTAACGTCTGCAGCAGACTGCCGTCGCGGTCACGTTGCTGGTAATCGGCAGGCTTGAGCGCCGACAGCGGCTTTTCGACACCGGGGAAATCACCGAACAGGTTGTTGAAGCTACGGTTCTCGGCATAGATCACCACCACGGTTTTCACCTGATCGCGCAGGGCCTTGTCCAGCTCGGTCGGGGTCAGCGGGCGCTCGACTGGTTTACCCGGTTGATCGCTGGCGTTGCCGCAGCCGGCCAGGGTCGCGCCCACGCCGAGGACGGCGACACCGCCGAGAAAGCGGCGGCGACTGGTGTCGGTGGGGTTGTCGGATTCAGGTGCGTCAGTGCCGTCTGTCTCGTCTTTCATCTGTCAGCCCGTTCTGCTTAATTGTTTCAGTTTGTTTCGGGCGGACGCTAGCAAGGCAATGTGACAGTTGGGTGACACTTTCAGGTGCAGCAAAACAAATGTGGGAGCGACCAGGTCGGCTCCCACAACGATTCACTCGATTACAACAGGCGCAACGCAAGCCCGCTGCTGTTCTAGCCGGGCATCAGCGAGTGCAAGGAATAGCCGAGCCTGCTGGCCGCCGTTATCGCGGTCATCACCACCAGAAACAGCAGTTGCAGCGGACTGAAGTGCGCCCAGTGCAGCGCGGTCAGCCAGGGGTGGTTATTGCTCAGCTTCGGGTCGAGCGAGCCGATTCGTCGTTTGTGCACCAGTCCGATCAGGATCACGCCAATGTAAGTGAATGCGCCCAGTGGCCCGAGCAGCAGCGAAAACAGCAGCACCATGACCACCTGCGGTAGCCCGTGGCGTATTACCAGCCAGCGGGTGTCAGGGTTCCATCGGCGCGGAATCAGCCCTTCTGTGAGCCAAAGATCCGCAACGATCACGTGAGACGTCAGCACCACCCACCAACTCAGCGCAAAACGAAAAAACCACACCGGCACACACGCTAACCCCAGCGGAATGAAGGCCAGGGTTGCCGCATCTTTTTGTGGCGAAGCCAGATAGAACAGGAACAGCGCCAAGGCAATGGCCGTCCAGACCCGCACCCAGGTCTCGTCGGCGATGGGCCGTGGCAAAAACCGCCGCCAGTAAAAAACGTCGGCGTAGGGCAATCGCGCGAGCAGCTCCGGGAAGCGCCATTTGAGCTTTTCCGACAGATCGTGGCAGGCCTGCCATTCATTCTGACCAAAGCCGTCGATGATCTTCTTCTGCTGCATCGGTTTGAGCGGGTTGATCAACAGATGCGCTGCCTGCACATCCGCTGCCCACGTACGATCGCTTTCAGCCTTGGCCCGCAGGTTGTCGTAGAAACTTTCCTGATCGCAGCGTTCGATCAACCTCTCCCAGAGCCAGTCCGGTTGCGGGTGCAGACCTTTGGTGTGATCCCAGCCGAACAATTGGCCGATACGGTCGAACAGCGGCACGCTCCACTCATGGTCGTTAAGCAGATGCAGCAGATTTTGTTGCCATTGCTCGCGGCGATCGAATACCTGGAGCCACGGCTGGCCGCTGTAGTGTTTGAGCAAGTTGAGGAATTCGCGCTCGCTTTGGCTTTCGAGCAGCGCCTGCAAGGCGTTTCGATAGTCGGACATCAGGCTCTCGGCGAGCATGTCGCGCTGGCGATCATTCATCAGCACTTCTTGCCAGGGGCCCAACCATCCCAACTGCTCGACGGCCCAGTGCAGTACCGGGCCGCGCAGTTGTGGATGCTCAAAACATAATTGCAGCAACAGCCTTTCGAATGCCTTGGCGCAGCCTTGTTGTTGCGCCTGCTCCCAGCGCTCGCCGAGGTTGTCTGGCGACAGATCTTCAAGCAATCGCCATGCGGCCTGCGCTTCAAGACTCTGCGCGTCGGCGCCCGCGTCCGCCGCCAGCGGCTCGACACGCAGGGCGTCGTCCTTCGATGGCGGCACAAACGGCTCCGGGGCTGCCGGACTGACGGGCGAAACCTCCAGAGAGGCGAAATCCCACGCCTGGTTTTGCGCCTGGCTGGAGCTGTTGGCCAGGGCATTATCGAGCGCCAGTGCAGCAAAGGCGCTGGACGCCGTGGCGACAGCGACGTCGGCGTCCTGCTCGTCTTCCTGTTCGGCGTTTTCCAGGCGCCATTGGGCAATCGCCAGCGCGCGTTCGTAGGCTTCGCGCAAGCGCTGGAAGCCTTCGGGATCTTCATCGGGCCTGGAGGTTTTCAGCAGGCGTGCATAGCTGCGCTTGATATCGCGGACGTCAGCGTCATCGGGCAAATGCAGGAAGGACCAGCAATCCATGTCAGCGCTCCCTTATTGCCACGGCGTGCGATCAAGTTCGCTCAGGTGCCTGCTCAGCTCGGTGCGCACTTCACGAATCTGGCGCTCGTCCTGCGAGTCGAGCGCGATCTGGAATTGCTTGGCCCAATGGCCAATCTGATCGCGCAGGTCGCCCAGGCTTTCCTGGTAGAGCCGTTCGAGACGGGCACTGAGCAGCGTGTTGACCTGTTGCTCGCGCGGGTGAATCTTGAGCTGAGCGAGGTTCTGCAAGCGTTGCTGAATCTCTTCAGGCGTGAGCACGCCGGGGTTGTTTTCGATGACCAGCGAATGTTGTTGCCCAGTCAGCGGAATATTCACCTGGGCCTCCAGCAGGCCGTTGTTGTCATAGGTGAAACGGACATCGAGGGACACTTCGCCGGCCTTGCGTTTCGGCACCTTGATCGCCAGTTCGCCAAGCGCGACGTTGTCTTTGACCAGACGGCTTTCGCCCTGGAAGATCCGCACGACCACCTGCTCCTGATTGTCCTGCAAGGTGTACACGGTCTTGACCCGGCTGACCGGGACGATGCTGTTGCGCTCGATGATGGGCAGGTAGTGACCGGCCTCATAATTGCGGCCAATCTGAGTCGAAGTTTCGATGCCCAGCGTGTAGGAGCAGACGTCGGTCAGCACCACTTCTTCAAGTGCGGCCGAGCGGGCCTTGAGTGCTGCCTGAATGGCTGCGCCTTGCGCCACCACCTGATCCGGATCGAGGGTGATCGACGGAAAGCGGCCGAACAACCCGGCGGCAAGTTTGCGCACCAACGGCATCCGGGTAGTACCGCCGACCAGCAGAATCTCATCAAGGTCGCTGACCCGGATGCGTGCGTCGCGCAGAGCCCGTTCGATCGGCGCGCGCAGGCGCTCGAGCAGTGGCATGTAAAGCGTCGCCAATTCTTGCTGGGTGATGGTGTGGGTCCAGTGGCGGTCACCCAGTTGCAGCCGGAACTCGGCGCTGCTGTCCTGGCCGAGGGCCTTGCGCACACGCTCAGCCTCGCGGCGCAGGGGCTGGATGACGCTGTTGCGGTCAGGAAAGTCGGCGACCGAGCGGTGCTGGTCGATAAAGTGTTCCAGCAGCACGCTGTCGAAGTCTTCACCACCGAGGAAGTTGTCGCCGGCGCTGGCGCGGACCTCCATGACCCCTTCGAACAACTCCAGAATCGACACGTCGAACGTGCCGCCCCCGAGGTCGAACACCAGGAACGAGGTTTCCTTGTCGCGTTGGTGCAGCCCATAAGCGAGGGCGGCGGCAGTCGGTTCGTTGATCAGCTTCTCGACTTTCAGCCCGGCCAGCTCGCCGGCGATCCGCGTGGCTTTGCGCTGGGCGTCGCTGAAGTAGGCCGGGACGCTGATCACCGCTTCAGTGACGGTTTCGCCGTAAGCCCGTTCGACGTCTTCTTTCAGACTTTTGAGCACCAGCGCGGACAGCTCTTCCGGACGAAACGCCTTGTCCGCCAGATAGACTTCCGTGGCGCTGCCCATGTGACGCTTGAACAGCGACGCCGTCAGGCGCGGATGAGTGTGCAGACGCTCGCGCGCAGCCTGGCCGACCAGAATCCGGCCCTGATCATCCAGCCCCACCACGCTCGGTGTCAGGAACTGACCGAGGGCATTGGGCACCAATTCGGAGGATTCGCCACGCCAGACGGCGACGAGGCTGTTGGTGGTTCCCAGGTCAATCCCTACGATCATTGCAACAACTCCCTTGGCGCTTGGCAAAAAAATGAAACATATTTTCGGCGCGCAAGGATATTACCGAGGCGGTAATGCGGTAAAGGACGATGATGGCGCTGAGCCATTATTTGCGACAGAAAGCCATGTCGGCCTCAACACGGCGCTGTCAGGAAGGGAAAGGCTGGGCGTCGGCCGATTGACCGCGCCCCGCACTGACTCAAGGAATGACCGGCGGCGTATACGCCAATGTCGTGCCCAGCACCCACAGCAAGAACAGCACCAGCGGCGTGTGCACCAGCAATTGCACGAACGAGAAGCCGATCAGGTCTCGCGCCTTCAGACCGAGCACGCCCAGCAGCGGCAGCATGTAGAACGGGTTGATCAGGTTCGGCAGCGCTTCGGCGGCGTTGTAGATCTGTACCGCCCAGCCGAGGTGGTATTGCAGATCGTTGGCGACTTGCATCACGTACGGCGCTTCGATGATCCACTTGCCGCCGCCGGACGGGATGAAGAAACCGAGAATCGCCGAGTACACGCCCATCAACAGCGCATAGGTGTCGTGGGAGGCGATGCTGACGAAGAAGGTCGAGATGTGATGCGCCAGCGTCTGTGCGTCGGCACCTTTGACCGTGGTCAGCAGCGCGGCGATCGAGCCGTACAACGGGAACTGGATCAGCACGCCAGTGGTGGTCGGCACCGCGCGGGCCACCGCATCGAGGAAGCTGCGCGGGCGCCAGTGCAGCAGGGCGCCGAGCATGATGAACAGGAAGTTATAGGTGTTCAGCCCGGAAATCGCGGTGATCGCCGGTTTGCTCGAGAACTCGTGGAACAGCCAACCGGCCGCCAGCAACACCAGCAGAATGATCAGCAGCGGACTGTGCTCCAGCCATTCGCCGGGTCGGGTGCGTGGTTGCAGCGGTGGCAGGTTGAACGCCGGGTCGATGCCACAATCCTTGGCGTCGCGCGCAGAGTTCGGGCCGGGTGCGGTGGCGTAGGCGACGATGATCGAAATCACGATCAGCGCCAGCAGCATGGCGCCGGACTGCCAGAGGAAGATGGTTTGGGTGAACGGAATCACCCCGGTGATCGACAGGATCGCCGGCGGCAGGCTCGCCGGGTTGGCCTGCAACTGCGCCGCCGATGAGGACAGGCCCAGCGCCCAGACCGCGCCCAGGCCCAGATACGCCGCCGCACCGGCCGCGCGGTAATCCATTTTCAGATCGGTGCGGCGGGCGAGGGCGCGCACCAGCAAACCGCCGAACACCAGCGACAGGCCCCAGTTCAACAGCGAGGCGACCATCGAGATCAGCGCGACCCAGGCCACGGCAGAGCGGCCGTTTTTCGGGATGCGCGCCAGTTTGTCGATCAGTTTGACCGCTGGCGGTGAACTGGCGACGACGTAGCCGCCAATCACCACGAAAGCCATTTGCATGGTGAACGGGATCAGGCTCCAGAACCCGTCGCCAAAGGCCATCGCGGCATCGGTGGGTTTGGCGCCCATGGCCAAAGTGGCCAGCGCGACAATGATCACCGCCAGTGCGGCGAACACCCAGGAGTCGGGGAACCAGCGTTCGGCAAAGCTTGAACAGCGCAAGGCAAAGCGCGCAGAGCGGCTATCTTCGATATCAACGGCCACAGGGAGTACCTCGGATTTTTATGGTTATTGTGGGTCTGCAGCACGCTGAGTGCTTTGGGTGGGAGCGGGCTTGCTCGCGAATGCGGTGTGTCAGTCGACGCTGATTTGGCTGACACAGCGCATTCGCGAGCAAGCCCGCTCCCACAGGTTTTCACCAGGTGCGGCTGGAGACTGGTCTAAACAGTAAATCAAGCCTGGCTGTTTTGTGAGCTGGTTTTGCGAAACCGGGACTATGGTCTAACGGGTTGTCCCCAGGCAGATTTGCGTAGACCATGGGCGCCTTGGTTTTTTGCCTGCCAGAGTTCTTTGCCATGACTGCCCAATCCACAGCCCGACCGGCGCCGTTCAGCCGCTCCGACTACAAGACCCTCGGTCTTGCGGCCCTCGGCGGGGCGCTGGAGATCTACGATTTCATCATTTTCGTGTTCTTCGCCCTGACCCTCAGCCAGTTGTTCTTCCCGCCGGAAATGCCCGAGTGGCTGCGTCTGCTGCAAAGCTTCGGGATCTTTGTCACCGGTTATCTGGCGCGCCCGCTGGGCGGAATTCTGATGGCGCATTTCGCCGATCGTCTGGGCCGGAAAAAGGTTTTCAGTCTGAGCATCCTGATGATGGCGCTGCCGTGCCTGCTGATCGGGATCATGCCGACTTATGCCCAGATCGGTTATTTCGCACCGCTGCTATTGCTGGCGCTGCGCATCCTGCAAGGCGCGGCGGTCGGCGGCGAAGTGCCGAGCGCCTGGGTGTTCGTCGCCGAGCACGCGCCTGCCGGGCATCGCGGTTACGCGCTGGGCTTTTTGCAGGCCGGGTTGACCTTTGGTTACTTGATTGGCGCGCTGACCGCGACTTTCCTTGCACAAGTGTTCACCCCGGCGGAAATCCTTGATTACGCCTGGCGTTATCCGTTCCTGCTCGGTGGTGTGTTCGGCGTGATCGGTGTCTACCTGCGCCGCTGGTTGAGCGAAACCCCGGTGTTCATGGCCATGGAAGCCCAGCGTGAAGCGCGGGTCGAACTGCCGTTGCGCACGGTGCTGCGCGAACATCGTCTGGCGATGTTGCCGGCGATGCTGCTGACCTGTGTGCTGACGTCGGCGGTGGTGGTGTTCGTGGTCATCACCCCGACCATGATGCAGAAAACCTTCGGCATGACCGCCAGCCACACCTTCGCCCTGAGCGCGTTGGGCATCGTCTTTCTCAACATCGGTTGTGTGATTGCCGGATTGCTGGTCGATCGCATCGGTGCCTGGCGCACGGTCATGCTTTATAGCCTGCTGCTGCCGTTGGGCATTGGTGTGCTTTATAGCTGTCTGATCATGGGCGGCAATTGGGTCGGGCTGGCGTATGCCGTCGCCGGCTTGGGCTGCGGTGTGGTCGGCGCGGTGCCATCGGTGATGGTCGGACTGTTTCCGGCGCGGATTCGCGTGTCGGGCATCTCCTTCACCTACAACATTGCCTACGCCGCGTGGGCGAGCATCACACCGCTGTTGCTGATCGGTCTGATGCCTTGGAGTCCGTGGATCTGCGTAATGTTCTGTGCGGTGATGGGCGCAGTCGGCATTGTCAGCGCGGCGTATTTCGGTTCGCGCATGAGCAGTGTCGGGCGCCAAGCCGTGGCGCCCTGTTCCTGACGAGTGTCAGGTCAACCAGTGCCACCACAATAACGTCCCCACCAGTCCCACCACCGAGACAATGGTTTGCAGAATCGACCAGACCCAGATCGTCTGTTTGAGTTGCAAGCCAAAGTACTCGCGAACCATCCAGAAGCCGGCGTCATTCACGTGGCAGAAGAACACGGAGCCGGCGCCAATCGCCAGCGCCACCAGTGAGCTTTGCGTCGCGGCGAGCCCCGCCATCATCGGCGCCAGAATCCCCGCCGTCGTGGTCGTGGCGACCGTCGCCGAACCCGTAGCCTGACGCAACGCCACGGCAATCAGCCAGGCCAGCAGCAGGTAGGGCATGTGCGCACCCTCGGCGACTTTGCTGATGGTCTGGCTGACGCCGGCGTCCAGCAAGGTCTGCTTCAAGCCGCCGCCGGCACCGATGGTCAGCAGCAACACGGCAATCGGCGCCAGGCTTTTGCGCAGCGTGCCGCCGACTTGATCGCGTGGCATGCCGTTGGCCCAACCGAGGCAGATCACTGCCGCCATCACCGCAATGCCCAGCGCCACCAACGGTTCGCCGAGGAACTTCAGGGTCAGGGCGACGCTGCTTTCCGGACTCATCGCGACTTTCGCCAGGGTGCTGCCGAGCATCAGCAGCACTGGCAACAGAATGATCAGCAGCGACAGGCCGAAACTCGGCTGGCGCGGCGCTTTCGGCGGGGCGCTGAACAGTGCGCCGAGCTCTGCCGGCTCATCGACGTGCATGCGTTTCGACAGCCAGTTGCCGTAGATCGGCCCCGCCAGGATCACGGCCGGAATCGCGATGCTGAAACCCAGCAACATGGTCAGCCCAAGGTCGGCATGCAACGCACTGACCGCGATCAGCGGCCCGGGATGCGGCGGCATCAGGGCATGCAGGGTGGTCATCCCGGCCAGCGCCGGAATGGCGATTTTCAACAATGGCTGACCCGAGCGGCGGGCCATGACGAAGATGATCGGCACCATCATCACCAGCCCCACTTCGAAGAACAGCGGCAGGCCGATCACCATCGCCACCAACGCCATGACCCACGGCAGGTACTTGCCTTTGCCCAGCCCGAGCAGCGTCGAGGCGATACGGTCGGCAGCGCCGGACTCGGCCATCAGTGCGCCAAGCATCGAACCCAGGGCAATGATGATCCCCGCTTCTCCGAGAATCGCCCCGGCGCCTTTGCTGAACGCCTTCGCTACATCCTCTGGCGGCAGACCGGCGCCGACACCGGCAATAAAAGTGCCGATCAGGATCGAGAGAAAAGGTGGAAGTTTGGTGGCGCTGATCAACACGATAATCGTCGCAATCGCCAGCAGGCAGCAAAGAATCAGGCGGGTGTCATGCATCATCCAGGCAGCGGTCGATAAATCCAAAACGGCACTCCTTATCGGGCGGTTACCTGCAACATGTTGTTGCAATTTGACCTGAGAATACCTGAAGTGGCCGGGCCAGAGCGGCGGCTTTTGTAACGGCTCAGTGGAGTGATCGATAGGAGTAAAAGCCCGGCGGGATTATTTTTGACTGACCGGTCTCGAACGCTCTTCAGAAAAGTTTTCCAAGGCCGATGGTTAAGCTGCATCCCGCTTTCTACCCTGCCTATCGGTATTTCCCCATGTTCAACAAACGCCTCAAGCAAGAGCTGGCTACGCTTCGTGAAGAACTCTCCAGCCTGCTGCAGGTGAAGGAAAGCCTGGAAAGCGAGATGCTGGTGCTGACTCTGGAACCTGATGGCCGGATTCAGTCGGTCAATCAGAACTTCCTTGGCGAGATGCTCTACAAGAGCCAGGATCTGGTGGGGCGCGCCATTGAAGATATCGTTCCGGCGCACGTGAAGGCCGACGACTTTCATCACCGTTTCAAGGCCGCACTCACCCGTGGCGAGCATTTCGCCGGAGCCGTGCGCCTGTTGCGTGGTAATGGCGAAGAGGCGTGGCTGCGCTCCATCGTGCAGCCGGTGCGCTCTTCGGACGGGCGGATCAAGCATTTCTCGATCTTCTCCAGCGACCTGACCCGCACCATTGAAGCCTCCCGCGAACACGAAAACCTGATCGGCGCGCTTGTGCGTTCGACGGCGGTGATCGAGTTCGACCTCAATGGCAACGTGCTCAATGCCAACGAGCGCTTTCTGCATGGCATGGGTTACAGCCTGGCGCAGATCAAAGGCAAACATCACCGGATGTTCTGTACGCCCGAGGAGTACAACAGCGCCGAGTACCAGAATTTCTGGCGTCGCCTGAACAACGGCGAGTTTGTCGCCAACCGCTTCAAGCGGGTCGACAGCCATGGTCGTACGGTGTGGCTGGAGGCGTCCTACAACCCGGTGGTCGATGCCAACAACAAACTGTACAAAGTGGTGAAATTCGCCACGGTGATCACCGATCAGGTCAATCGCGAACAAGCGGTAGCCGACGCGGCCAGCATTGCCTACAGCACTTCGCAGCAAACTGACAGCACCGCTCAACGTGGCACTACGGTGGTCACCGAGGCAGTGAATGTGATGCGTGATCTGTCGCGCCACATGCAGGCGGCTGGTGAGGGCATCGAGGCACTGAACGAGCAGTCGCAGGTGATCGGTACCATCGTCAAAACCATCAGCGGCATTGCCGAACAGACCAACCTGCTGGCGCTCAACGCCGCCATCGAGGCGGCTCGCGCTGGGGAACAGGGCCGGGGCTTTGCGGTGGTTGCCGACGAAGTGCGGCAACTGGCCTCGCGCACCAGTCAGGCGACCGAAGAGATCGTCACCGTGGTGCGACAGAACCAGGAGATGGCGCGCAATGCCGTGGCCCTGATGACCGACGGCAAGCTGCAGGCTGAACAAGGGTTGGCGCTAGCGGCGGAGGCGGGCACGGTGATCGTCGAGATCCAGGACGGCGCGCAGAAAGTGGTGGATGCGGTCGGCCAGTTTGCCAATCAACTCTCTAACTAATCTCCATTGATCCCATGTGGGAGCGAACTTGCTCGCGAATGCGGTATGTCATTCAACATAGATGTAACTGACCTATCGCCTTCGCGAGCAAGCTCGCTCCCACAGGTTTTTCATCCGCCTTCTTTCTGTGGTCTGGCGCTACAATCTGTTCCTTTTTCCCCGGAGCAGATCCCCATGAGTGCTTCCCACCGCCGCCCGGTGCCCTTGAACAAAGCCTATCGTCTGCTCAATCACGGGCCGACCGTGCTGGTCAGCGCTGCCCATGACGGCCAGCGCAACATCATGGCCGCCGCGTGGGCGATGCCGCTGGATTTCGAACCGCCGAAAGTTGCGGTCGTCCTCGACAAGTCCACCTGGACCCGCCAGTTGCTCGAAGCGTCCGGCACTTTTGTGCTCAACGTGCCGTGCGTCAATCAGGCTGACATCGTGCAAACCGTCGGCAATACCTCGGGTCTGGAAATCCAGCAGAATCAGGGGCAGGACAAGTTTCAGGCTTATGGCCTGCAAACCTTCGCCGGTGAAACCGTCGAGGCGCCTCTGTTCGAAGGCTGCGTGGCCTGGCTCGAATGCCGCTTGCTGCCCGAACCGCGCAACCATGAGCAGTACGACCTGTTCCTCGCCGAAGTCATCGCCGCTCAGGCGGATGAACGGGTGTTCAGCGACGGGCGCTGGCATTTCGACGGGCATGATGGCTTGCGCACGCTGCACCACGTGGCCGGCGGGCATTTCCTGACGATTGGCGATGCGGTGGACGGTAAAACCCTGCCGCTGTGACCTGCATCTGATGGAAAAGGCGCGCCGGATGTAGCAAGGTGTGGGGCATTGTCGAACCAATCAGGCGCTCGCCCCATGGACCTTTCGCTTTATCTCGCCCCGTTGCTGTCGCTGGCGCTGTTGTGGACGGTCGCGGTGGTCACCCCCGGCCCGAACTTCTTCAACATCGCCCAACTGGCGGTCAGCCGTTCCCGACGCCATGGCGTGGTCGCGGCGCTGGGCGTCGCCACCGGCACCGTGTTGTGGGGCCTGGCCGGCGGTTTGGGGATTCAGACCTTGTTCAGCGCGGCGCCAACCCTGTACCTGAGCTTCAAGATCGCCGGTGGCTGCTACCTGATCTACCTCGGCCTCAAGCAGTTCAAACGCAAAGCGCCGATTGCCGCCGGTACGCTGGATGAGTCGCAGCAGACCCTGCTCGGCGCCTACGGGCGAGGCTTTCTGGGCAACATGACCAACCCCAAGTCGGCACTGTTCGTCGCCACCATCTTCGCCACCGCGATGCCGGCCCACGTCCCGCCGCTACTGCTGACGCTGGCCGTGCTGACCATGACCACGCTGTCGTTCAGCTGGTATTGCAGCGTCGCGCTGTTCTTCGCCAGCCGCCGGATCGCGAGCGTTTACGAACGGTCGCGGCAATGGCTGGATCGCTTGGCCGGTGGTTGTTATCTGCTGTTTGGAGCGCATCTGGTGGCTAATCGCTGAGCCGGGTGATATTGCGCGTTAAACCCGTTGCATAAAAAAGGCTTACCTCGCGGTAAGCCTTTTCTTTTTCCTGCGTCGCCTCAATCCCCCAACGCTTCCCCCTCACGCCGTGGATCCGCGCCACCTTCCAGCGAGGCTTTCCCTTGCGCATCCTTGACCCGCACGATCGCCTGCGTGCCGCTGGTCATGTCGATTTCATTCACAACATGTCCCTTGTCCTTCAGCGCCTGAATCAGCGCCGGGCTGAACTGGCCCTGTTCCAGTTCGGTCGGGCCGTTGCGGCTGCCGAAGTTGGGCAGGCTGATGGCGCTTTGCGGGTCGAGGTTCCAGTCGAGCAGGCCGAGGGTGGTCTTGGCCACGTATTCGATGATCTGCGAACCGCCCGGCGAGCCGACGCTGGCGAGGAATTCGCCGCTGTTGCGGTCGAAGATCAGCGTCGGCGCCATCGACGAGCGTGGGCGTTTGCCGGGTTCGACGCGGTTGGCGACTTTCTGCCCGTTCTCTTCGGGGATGAACGAGAAGTCGGTCATCTGATTGTTCAGCAAAAAGCCCTGCACCATCAGATGTGAGCCGAATGCCGCTTCGATGGTGGTGGTCATCGACACCGCGCCGCCCAGATCATCCACGGCAACGACTTGCGAGGTGGAGATGCGCAGCGGCGAGCGATCCGGCGCGTAGGCCACCTGCACGCCCGGCGGTGTGCCCGGCTTGGCGCTGCCCATGCTGCGCTCGCCGATCAGGCTGGCGCGGCTGGCGAGGTAACCCGGGTCGACCAGGCCTTTGACCGGCACCGGGACGAAGTCGGTATCGGCCACGTATTGCGCGCGGTCGGCGTAGGCCAGGCGTTCGGCTTCGGCGATCAGGTGCACGGCTTGCGGTGCCGGTTCGATGCCGGCGGGTTTGTCGGTTTTCAGCGGTTTGAGCGGTGTCAGCGACAGACGCGGGTCGCGGCTTTCCAGCGCCTGCAACGTGCCGAGAATCTGCGCCACGGCGATCCCGCCCGACGACGGCGGCGGCATGCCGCAGACCTGCCAGCGCTTATAGTCGGTGCACAGCGGTGCGCGTTCCTTGGCCTGATAGCGCTGAAGATCATTCAGCGACAGGCTGCCGGGATTGGCGTGGCCCTGCACCTTGGCGACGATCTCTTCGGCGATCGGACCTTTGTACAGCGCGTCCGGACCTTCGGTGGCGATGCGCTTGAGCACGGCGGCCAATGCCGGGTTTTGCAGACGGGTGCCGACGGCTTTGACGCTGCCGTCGCGGTTGAGGAAGTAGGCGGCCATGTCCGGCGATTTACGGATCACCGGGTCGGATTCCAGCAGCGAATGCAGGCGCGGTGAAATCGCAAAGCCCTGCTCGGCGAGTTTGATCGCCGGTTCGAACAGCGTGGCCCACGGCAGGCGACCGTGTTGTTTGTGTGCCATTTCCAGCGCACGCAGCACGCCCGGAGTACCCACCGAGCGCCCGCCGATCTGCGCCTGCGGGAATGGCATCGGTTTGCCGTCGGCCTGCAGGAACAGCTTCTCGGTGGCACCCGCCGGGGCGGTTTCACGTCCGTCGTAGGTGCGCACCTGTTTGCCGTCCCACAACACGATCATCGCACCCCCACCGATCCCGGAGGATTGCGGTTCTACCAGGGTCAGCACCGCTTGCATGGCAATCGCCGCGTCGATGGCCGAACCACCCTTGCGCAACATCTCGCGACCGGCCTCGGCGGCCAGCGGATTGGCGGCAGCGGCCATGTGTTGACTGGCGTGGCGAGTCTGCAGATCGGTGCGGTAACCGGAAGCGGCCTCCGGCGCCAGCGGCAAGGTCGAGGAGGGCGGGGCGTTGCACGCGGTGAGGGTCAGGGCGCTGATGATCAGCGTCAGGGCAGGCAGGCGAAAGCGGCTCAGGGGCAGGGCTGGAAACACGTGGGGCTCTCCGTCCGTGGGGTGAAAGGTCTGACGGACTTTATCGACCGCTCGGTCGCGACGCAAACCGGTGGGCATTTTTGTCTTTCTTTTCCGGGCGGATATTCGCTAGGGTCAACGTCAAACTCATCGAACTGAAACAAAGCCCCTGTGGGAGCGAGCTTGCTCGCGAATGCGGCGTGTCAGGCAACCAAAATGTTGAATGCACAATCGCTTTCGCGAGCAAGCTCGCTCCCACAAATACAAAACCAACAAGAGGCGACGCATGCACAGCGAGTTCCCCACCGAATCCAGTTACCGCGATCAACGCGAACGGTTTCTTGCCGCCACCAACGCCGCTGGCGCCACGCTCACCTCCTACGCCCATCCGCGCTGTGGCCCTTTCGGCGAACCGCTGCGCACTGATGTCGCGGTGCTCGGTGATCCGCAGGCAAAGCGCCGGCTGGTGGCGCTCAGCGGCACTCACGGAGTTGAGGGCTATTACGGCTCGGATTGCCAGATCGACTGGCTGAAGACCTTCGTGCCGGGCTCGCTGCCCAAGGATGTCGCGGTAGTGATGATCCACCTGATCAACCCGTGGGGTACGGCGTGGCTGCGGCGGGTCAACGAAGACAACATCGACCTCAACCGCAATCACCTGGATTTCGCAGGATCGCTACCGGACAACCGCGCCTACGCCACGCTGCACAAGATCTACGCCTGCACCGATTTGCACGGCCCCGAGCGTAAGCGCGCCGACGCCTTGCTCGACGGGCAAATTACCGAACACGGCTGGCCGGCGGTGATGTCGATTGTCGAGGGCGGTCAGCATAGCCATCCCGATGGACTGTTCTATGGCGGCCGCGCGCCGAGCTGGTCGAATCGCACGTTGCATCAGATCATCGACGCGCATCTGGCAGGCGCGCAAACCGTGATGTGTTTCGACCTGCACACCGGCGCCGGCGAATACGGTCATCCGATGTTGCTCACCATCACCCAGGCGCCTTACCCGGCGTTGGCGCAAGCACAGTCGATCTACGGCCCATGGTTGTACACCTTGCACACCGGCGCCGAAACGTTGAGCGAAACCGGTGTCGCCGCGACGGCTACCGGCTACACCTCACAGGCATTGCTCAATGCGTTGCCGGGCGTGCAACTGATGCCGTTCGTGATCGAATGCGGGACGTATCCGGGGCCGGAGGTGCATCGTTATTTGCGCGATGATCACTGGTTGCATCTGCATGGCGATCCGCTGGATGCGACGGGGCGGGCGATCAAGTTGAAACTGCTGGAGCAGTTCTATCCGGCCGATCCGGACTGGCGGGCGATGGTCGGGTTGCGTACTCGGCAGATCTGGGCGAAGGGGCTGATGGCCCTGTCGGCAGAGCAGACCTGAATAGGTCAGGATTGGCATTGTGGTGAGGGATTTATCTCCTCACCACAGAGGGCGGTTTTCTCGAGGCATAAAAAAACGGCCTACCTTTCGGTAAGCCGTTTTTAGTACTTGGTGGCTACACAGGGACTTGAACCCCGGACCCCAGCATTATGAATGCTATGCTCTAACCAACTGAGCTATGTAGCCAAGTGGCGCGCATTATTCCCCTGAAATGGAAAAGCGTCAAGCGTAAATTTAAAATATTTCTTCTTATTTTCAACCGCTTATCCTCCGCCCCCGGAAATCGGGGCTGGGCAGGGCGTCAACGCAGCTGGAATCTCGCGGTATTGGCGCTCAACGCATGGCTGCCTTGGCTCAGCGTGTCCGCTGCGAGGTTCACCGCCCGCGCACCTTCAAGCAAACGCATCGCGGCCTGATCGACTTGTTGAATATTGCCGCTGACTTCATCGGCGGTGCTCGCCTGTTCCTCAACGGCGGTGGCGATCTGCGCCAAAGTGTCAGTGACACTTTGCACCGCGCTGGCGATTTCACCAAGACGTTCACCGAGGCCGGTCACGGCTGCGGCATCTGATTGTGCCTGGCCGCATGCGGCTTCCATCAGACTCACCGCTTCGTTGACCGTGGCGCGCAAGCTGTCGACGGTGCCGGCGATCTGCGCGGTCGACGATTGGGTGCGCTGCGACAGGCTGCGCACTTCATCGGCGACCACGGCAAAGCCGCGTCCCTGTTCGCCGGCGCGTGCCGCCTCGATCGCAGCATTGAGCGCCAACAGATTGGTCTGCTCGGCGACGCCACGAATGGTGTCGACCACCAGTTGAATCTGCTGGCCCTGTTCGCTGACTCGACCGAGTGCCGCTGCGGTTTCGTTGAGGCGTTGATTGAGCTGCTGAATGCTCGCCGTGGTGCGCTGGCTGTCGCGGCTGCTGTCGGCGGCGATGCGCCGGGTGTGCTGGGCGCTGCCGGAAGCCTGTTCGCAACTGGCCGCCACACCTTGCGAAGTGGCGGCCAGTTGCGTGGCAGCGGCGGCGATCTGGCTGATCTGCAACTGTTGTGCTTCGACTTCGCTCAGCGCGCCGCTGGAATGATCGTTGAGGCTGCGCACCGCGTGGCTCAGTTGCGAGGTTTCGTGATCGACCCCGAGCATGCTCGCGCGCAGTTGCACCACCGCGACGTTGAGCGCGGTGCTGATCGCCGCCAGCTCATCGCGGCCCACCACCGGCACTTGCAGGCTGAGATTGCCGTCACGCAGGGCCTCGGCCAGCAGAGTAATGCCGCTGGCGCTGCGGCGGATCGAAGCCTGCAGACAGACGAACAGGTACAGCGCCGCCAGCAGCAGGCAACCGAACACGGCGGCGACCACAATGAACTGGCGAATCGCTGAGGCGTGGTAGGCGTCCAGACGCTGATCCAGCGACAGCAGCGATTGCTGGCGCAACGACGCGAGATCACCCAGCAGAGCATCGAGGCTGCGTTCGAAGTCTTCAGGCTTGAGGGTAATGCTGCCGCCGAACACGCCGTCATCCAGCACCTTCAGCCCAGCGTCCAGACGCTTGAGGCTGTCGTGGTATTGACCGGCCCAGGTTTGCAGATCGCTCGGCAGGCGCGCTTCGAGCAGGCCTGCCGTTTTGACAAGCTGCTCGCGGGCGTCGCCGATGCGGCCGCGCAGGTCGCGTAGCTGCAAGCGACTTTGCAGGGTGAATTGTCCCGAGACCACCGAAGCCTGGCCGACGGCGGCGAGGCGGCCCACACGCTCGATCAGATCCGGTGCGTGCTGCGTGGAGATCTGCGTCAGCAGATAGGTCTCCAGCCATGGCGCCAGCGTCAGGCGGTTGTCCATGACGATCTGCTCGCGCAAGGCTTGCAGGGCGCTGAGGGCGTTGGTGAAACGATCGTAACCGTCCGGCCACCAACCGACGCTGCTCAGGCTTTTCGAATCCAGACCACCGAGCGCGGTTTGCAGGGCTTGATAGCGGGCGAGGGTTTCGCCTTCGGCACCTTCATTTTTCAGCGCGTTGCCCAAATCGCTGGTGGCTTGCTGGACGGCTGGTTGCACCGCGTCAAACGCCGCCATGGCAGCGAGGGTGGCCGGGGTTGGCTGGCGATTGGTTTCGGTGGCGCGCCAACGGGCGGCGCGGTCACGCTGGGCGGCGAGCAGGTTGTCCAGCGCATCAAGGCTGAGCAACTGGCGTACGCCGGCGCGTTCGCCGGAAATCAGGTTGAGCTTGTCGCGATAGTCCTGGCCGATCATCAACAGGCTGCCGGCCAACGGCAGAATAAATAGCAGAAACAACAGCTGGAATTTACGCGCGAATCCAAACCGCCCCAGCAATTTGATCCCCGGTGACAAGAAAGCCTGCATGCCTCATGACTCCTCTGGACACCACGCACCATTGGCGTGCATCACGGTCGTGCGACCTCGATGTCGTGCCCTGCTAAAAGGCCCCGAAAGTTCACTCTCGCCCGCTCTGTAGGCCGGCTCTGTAGCGAAACTTCCCATTCTCGGAGGCCTTTGTAAGGCCGCCGCGTTCGAGGGGAGAAGCAAGGCAAGATTCAGACCATGGCGTTGCGCTATCACCTATCCCATGTAGGAGCTGCCGAAGGCTGCGATCTTTTGATCTTTGTTTTTAAGATCAAGATCAAAAGATCGCAGCCTTCGGCAGCTCCTACAGAGATTGGTCTGTTATTCGGTTGATTAGTTAGCTGGCTAAGGGGATGGCGCTGGCGCACCGAAAAATGGCACATTGACGCACCTGCCTGCGTGCACCCATCTGCTGTACGGAAACTTTCATGGCTATCAGCAACGTTCAGACCGCCGCTGCCTCGGCGTCCGCTCCTCCGCAAAGCAGCCCGTTGGTGATGCGTATCATCGGCGCGGTGGCGCTAGCGCATTTGATCAACGACCTGATTCAGTCGGTGCTGCCGTCGATTTATCCGATGCTCAAAGCCAACTATGGCTTGAGCTTCACCCAGGTCGGCCTGATCACGCTGACCTTCCAGTTGACCGCGTCGCTGTTGCAGCCGTGGGTCGGTTATCACACTGATCGCCATCCGAAACCGTGGCTGTTGCCGGCGGGTTCGATCTGCACGCTGATTGGCATCGTGATGATGTCGGTGGTCGGCAGTTTTCCATTGATTCTGCTGGCAGCGGCGCTGATCGGTATCGGTTCCTCGACCTTTCACCCCGAGGCGTCACGGATTGCCCGGCTGGCCTCGGGCGGACGCTTTGGTCTGGCGCAATCGACCTTTCAGGTCGGCGGTAACGCCGGTTCCGCGTTCGGCCCATTACTGGCAGCGGCGATCATTATTCCGTTCGGTCAGGGCAACGTGGCGTGGTTCGGTCTGTTCGCGGTGTTTGCGCTGTTCGTGCTGTATCGCATCAGCCGCTGGTACGCCCATCACCTGAACCTGTTCAAGCTCAAGGCCGGGCAGGCGGCGACTCACGGGTTGTCGAAGGGCAGGGTGATCAGTGCGCTGGTAGTGCTCGGCCTGCTGGTGTTCTCCAAGTATTTTTACATGGCCAGCCTCACCAGCTATTTCACCTTTTACCTGATCGAGAAGTTCGACCTGTCGGTGGCCAGTTCACAGCTGCACCTGTTCCTGTTTCTCGGCGCGGTGGCGGCGGGGACGTTCTTTGGCGGGCCGATCGGCGACAAGATCGGGCGTAAGGCGGTGATCTGGTTTTCGATCCTCGGCGTGGCGCCGTTCACGTTGCTAATGCCGCACGTCGATCTGTTCTGGACCACTGTCCTCAGCGTGGTGATCGGCTTCATTCTCGCTTCGGCGTTCTCGGCGATTGTGGTTTACGCGCAGGAGTTGGTGCCGGGCAATGTCGGGATGATCGCCGGGGTGTTCTTCGGCTTGATGTTCGGGTTTGGCGGGATTGGCGCGGCGCTGCTTGGGCATCTGGCGGATGTGCACGGTATCGAGTACGTGTATTTCCTGTGCTCTTTTTTGCCGTTGTTCGGGGTGTTGGCGATTTTCTTGCCGCGCACCAAAAAAACCTGACCTACACAATTCCAACTGTGGGAGCGGGCTTGCTCGCGAAGGCGGTATATCAGTCGATATTAATGTGGCTGACCCACCGCCTTCGCGAGCAAGCCCGCTCCCACAGGGGGATTGGTGGTATTGCAAACAAATCTGTCAGGCACAAAAAAGCCGCGTATCAAACGCGGCTTTTTCTTGGGCGTGTCGCTTACACGTTGAAGCGGAAGTGCATCACGTCGCCGTCTTTGACGATGTAGTCCTTGCCTTCCAGGCGCCATTTACCGGCTTCCTTGGTACCGGCTTCGCCCTTGTACTGGATGAAGTCGTTGTAGGCGATGACTTCGGCGCGGATGAAGCCTTTTTCGAAGTCGGTGTGGATCACGCCGGCGGCTTGTGGTGCGGTGGCACCGACGCGGACGGTCCAGGCGCGGACTTCTTCGACACCGGCGGTGAAGTAGGTCTGCAGGTGGAGCATTTCGTAGCCGGCGCGGATCACGCGGTTCAGGCCAGGCTCTTCCAGGCCCAAGGCCTCGAGGAACATGTCTTTCTCTTCGCCGTCGTCGAGCTCGGCGATTTCCGCTTCGATCTTGTTGCACACCGGAACCACCATAGCGCCTTCTTCTTCGGCGATGGCCTTGACCACGTCCAGGTGCGGGTTGTTCTCGAAACCGTCTTCAGCGACGTTGGCGATGTACATGACCGGTTTGGTGGTCAGCAGGTGGAAGCCCTTGATCACCGACTTTTCGTCCGCGCTCATGTTCTTCATCAGGCTGCGCGCAGGCTTGGCCTCGGTGAAGTGCGCGATCAGTTGCTCAAGCAGAGCTTTCTGAACCACGGCGTCCTTGTCACCGCCCTTGGCGTTGCGCGCGACTTTCTGCAGTTGCTTCTCGCAGCTGTCGAGGTCGGCGAAGATCAGTTCCAGGTCGATGATTTCGATGTCGCGCTTCGGGTCGACGCTGTTGGACACGTGGATCACGTTGTCGTCTTCGAAGCAGCGCACCACGTGAGCGATGGCGTCGGTTTCGCGGATGTTGGCCAGGAACTTGTTGCCCAGACCTTCACCTTTCGACGCGCCGGCCACCAGGCCTGCGATGTCGACGAATTCCATGGTGGTCGGCAGGATGCGCTTCGGATTGACGATGGCCGCCAGGGCTTCCAGGCGCGGATCCGGCATCGGCACGATGCCGCTGTTCGGCTCGATGGTGCAGAAGGGGAAGTTCTCGGCCGCGATACCGGATTTGGTCAGGGCGTTGAACAGGGTGGACTTGCCGACGTTAGGCAGGCCGACGATGCCGCAATTGAATCCCATGGTGTTTCCCCTCGGATTAGAGTCAGGCCTTCTGGCTGTGCAGGTTTTTCATCGCGCGGTTCCATTCACCGGCGAGGATATCCGGCAGCACGCCGAGGGCAAAGTCGATGCTGGCATCGAGTTTTTCCTGTTCGGCGCGTGGCGCACGACCCAGGACGAAATTTGAAACCATACTGGCGACGCCCGGGTGGCCGATGCCAAGCCGCAGGCGGTAGAAAGTATTCTGATTGCCCAGTTGCGCAATGATGTCGCGCAACCCGTTGTGACCGCCATGGCCGCCGCCCTGCTTGAGCTTGGCGACGCCCGGAGGCAGGTCGAGTTCGTCGTGCGCCACCAGGATTTCTTCAGGCTTGATGCGGAAGAAACCGGCGAGTGCCGCCACGGCCTGGCCGCTGCGGTTCATGTAGGTGGTGGGAATCAGCAGACGAACATCCTGACCCTGATGCGAGTAGCGCCCGGTCAGGCCGAAATATTTGCGATCGGCCACAAGGCTCACACCTTGCGCGGCAGCGATGCGCTCAACAAAAAGGGCCCCTGCGTTATGCCGGGTCTGTTCGTATTCAGCGCCTGGATTACCCAGGCCAACGATCAGTTTGATGGCAGTCACGATAGGGGCCCTTCCTTGGAGTGGTGGTTAACATCGCCGCGATCAGTGAAGGCGGCGAAAGTGGACGAAAGTTGCTCATTTACCATGAATGTAAACTCCGCGTTCTCGCCCGCTTTCTCGCTACGTTCCAGTCCGCGATGTTTCACTCACTCCGACGAACAGAGTGAAATTACTCTGCTGCGCCTTCTTCGGTAGCTTCTGGAGCAACACGTGGAGCGTGGACGTTGGCTACTGCCTTGTCATCGCCGTGTGCCAGAGCAACGAACTCGACACCTTTAGGAGCTTTGAGGTCCGACAGGTGAACGATGGTGCCGATTTCAGCGTCAGCCAGGTCGACTTCGATGAACTCAGGCAGGTCTTTTGGCAGGCAGGAAACTTCGATCTCGGCAACAACGTGCGAGATTTCGCCGCCTTTCTTCACTGGAGCAGCTTCGTTGATGAAGTGCACAGGAACGATAGCGGTCAGTTTCTGGCCAGCTACAACGCGTACGAAGTCAGCGTGCATCACGTGGCCTTTGGCCGGGTGACGTTGCAGAGCTTTGATGACGACGTTTTGTTTCTTGCCACCAACGTTCAGCTCGATGATGTGGCTGTAAGCCGCTTCGTTTTCGAGCAGTTTGGCAACTTCTTTGGCCAGCATGCTGATGGATTCAGGGGCTTTGTCGCCACCGTAAACAACAGCTGGAACCAGAGCGGCGAGACGACGCAGGCGGCGGCTCGCACCTTTCCCCAGGTCGGAACGCACTTCAGCATTCAGAGTAAAATCGTTCATTTTGTATCTCCAAAATAGCCATGACCGAGTGGCGTTTGCGACCAGCGCCAAACACGGTATGGGCAAAAAAGCCCCGCCCCGACAGGAATGCCGGGGCGGGGCGCTTTTCGTCAACGAGACATTTCGAGAAGGGCAGGGCCCTTAACGGAACATCGCGCTGATCGATTCTTCATTGCTGATGCGGCGAACCGCTTCGGCAACAACCGGTGCGATATCCAGTTGACGGATACGTGCACAGGCTTGTGCTGCAGCGGACAGCGGGATGGTGTTAGTCACCACCAGCTCGTCCAGCACGGAATTTTCAATATTCTCGATGGCCCGACCCGACAGCACAGGGTGTGTGCAGTAGGCAAAGACCTTGGCTGCGCCATGCTCTTTCAGGGCCTTGGCCGCGTGGCACAGAGTGCCGGCGGTATCGACCATGTCATCGACCAGAATGCAGGTACGCCCTTCGACATCACCGATGATATGCATCACTTCAGAGTGATTGGCTTTCTCACGGCGTTTGTCGATGATCCCGAGATCCACGCCCAGGGATTTGGCAACGGCCCGTGCACGCACGACGCCACCAATGTCCGGGGACACGATCATCAGGTTTTCGAAGCGCTGATCTTCAATGTCATCCACCAGAACCGGGGAGCCGTAGATGTTATCTACCGGAATATCGAAGAAGCCCTGAATCTGGTCAGCATGCAGATCAACCGTGAGAACACGGTCGATGCCGACTACGGTGAGCATGTCAGCAACGACTTTCGCGCTGATAGCCACACGTGCGGAACGCGGACGGCGATCCTGACGGGCATAACCAAAATAAGGAATAACAGCAGTAATACGAGTAGCCGAGGAGCGGCGGAAGGCATCAGCCATCACTACCAGTTCCATCAGGTTATCGTTGGTCGGAGCGCAAGTCGGCTGAATAATGAAAACGTCTTTACCGCGAACGTTTTCATTGATCTCGGCAGTAATTTCGCCGTCGGAGAATTTACCGACAGAGATGTCACCGAGAGGGATATGCAGCTGACGTACAACACGCCGAGCCAGATCGGGGTTAGCGTTCCCCGTAAAGACCATCATCTTGGACACGCGCAGTACCTAGAGGCTGAGGGTAACCTGGATGAGTATAGAAAATGGCAGGGGCGGCTGGATTCGAACCAACGCATGGCAGGATCAAAACCTGCTGCCTTACCGCTTGGCGACGCCCCTGTATCTGTTGCTTCAAGTGCCTGGCACTTGATTCCTTTTAGAGCAGACTTTGCAGCTTGCGATGCAACATCGAAACGTTGCTTCCTTTCGCTACAAACCCTGTAAGGGTCTCTGTCAGAAGGGCCGAGACTTTATCAGCTTCAGCTTTGCTTGGGAAGCCCCCAAACACACAACTTCCAGTTCCGGTGAGTTTTGCTTCGGTAAATTTACCTAACAAATCCAATGCGTTACGTACTTCTGGATAACGCCTTGCAACCACCGGCAAGCAGTCATTTCGACTGTTTCCCTCGGGAACGGGGCGCACTTTAATGGGCGGCGTGTTACGTGTCAACAAAGGATCGGAAAAAATTTCTGCCGTACTTACAGAGACTTGCGGCACGAGTACCAGATACCACGGTTCTTCGGGGTCGACCGGGGTCAGTTTCTCGCCCACGCCTTCGGCAAAAGCTGCATGGCCACGGACGAAAACCGGCACGTCTGCACCGAGCGAAAGGCCCAGTGCCGCGAGGCGATCTTCATCCCAGCCCAGTTGCCACAAGTGATTGAGGCCTAGCAGGGTGGTCGCGGCATTCGAGCTGCCGCCACCGATGCCGCCGCCCATGGGCAGCACCTTGTCGATCCAGATGTCGATGCCGAGTGTGCAGCCGGACTGTTGCTGAAGCATTTTCGCCGCGCGCACGATCAGGTTGCTGTCGTGGGGCACGCCAGCGAATTCGGTGTGCAGATGAATCACGCCGTCATCGCGCACGGCGAAGGTGATTTCGTCGCCGTAATCGACAAACTGAAACAGCGTCTGCAGTTCGTGGTAGCCATCTGCGCGGCGCCCGAGAATGTGCAGCATCAGGTTGAGCTTGGCCGGCGACGGCAGCGTCAGACGTGGAGCGGTCATGCTTTATTGCCCCAATTTACGCGGTTGCCAGGTCTTGATCACCAGCGTCACGTCCAGATCGGTGCCGTGCAGTTTGATCCGCTCGGGCAGCCAGTAACCGTTTTGCTCGGCGTAGCTGAGGTACTCGACCTTCCAGCCGTCCTGTTCCAGATTGGCCAGGCGACTGTCGTTATCGAGGGTCAGACGGCTTTTGCTGCTGGGGGCCGGCAGGCCACGGACCCACCAGGCCAGATTGGATACCGGCAGCTTCCAGCCGAGTTGCTCTTCGAGCAGCGCTTCCGGTGACTCGGAGTCATAGCGGCCCTGATTGGCGACTTCCAGCGAAACCTTGCCCGGGCGCCCGGTCAGACGTGCCGCGCCACGACCCAGCGGGCCGGACAGGCGAATGTCGTAGTAGTCCTGGCGTTGCAGCCAGAACAGCGTGCCGCTACCGGAATCTTTCGGTGCGCGAATGCCGATCTTGCCGTCGATCTGCCAGCCGTCGAGGCCGGTCAGCTGTTGTTTGTTCGCGGCCCACTGAGCCGGACTGCCGTGGCCCTCGACCGATTCGCGAGCGCCGAAACCCGCGCAACCGGCGAGCAGGGCGATGAAGCTGAAAACAATAACGTGGCGCAAAAACATGAGTTAAAGAGTCTCGGATCCGGTCAGGCGCTTGATGGTGCTGCGCAGGATGGTGCTGTCGGGCTGATCTTTGAGGTACTTGCCCCAGACTTGTTTGGCCTCACGCTGATTGCCCTTGACCCACAGAACCTCGCCCAGGTGCGCGGCGACTTCGTGGTCCGGGAAACGCTCGAGCGCCTGACGCAGATATTTCTCGGCGTCGTCCAGATTGCCCATGCGGAAATTCACCCAGCCGAGGCTGTCGAGTACCGCCGGGTCTTCCGGATTGATCTGGTGCGCCTGTTCGATCAGGGCCTTGGCTTCAGCGTAGCGGGTGGTGCGATCGGACAGGGTATAGCCCAGCGCATTGAGCGCCATGGCGTTGTCCGGGTCGCGCTTGATGATCAGGCGCAGGTCTTTTTCCATCTGTGCCAGATCATTGCGTTTTTCCGCGAGCATGGCCCGGGTGTAGAGCAGATTCAGATCGTCCGGGTATTGCTGCAAGGCTTTATCCAGGGTTTTCCAGGCCTTGTCGTCCTGTTTGTTGGCCGACAGGGTTTCGGATTCGATCAGATACAGCTGGATCGCGTAATCCGGCTGGGCATCGCGTTCGGCGGCGAGTTTGCTCTGGGCTTCGGCGGTCTTGCCGTTGTTCATCAGAATATCGGCCTGGCGCAGTTGCGCCGGCAGATAGTCATTGCCAGGGCCGACCTGCGCGTATTCGATCAGCGCGCCCTGCGGGTCGTTGCGTTCTTCGGCGATGCGACCGAGGTTCAGGTGCGCCGAGTCAACGTGGCTTTCCCGGGCGATCAGGTCTTCCAGGTAACCCTTGGCCTCGTCCCAGGCCTTGGCTTCCAGGCACACCAGTGCCAGCGAATAACGCAGTTCGTCGTCTTCCGGGTATTGCTGAACGAGGGTGGAGAACTCGACCTTGGCGTCATCCATCCGGTCCTGTTCAACCAGCGTGCGCGCATAAGTCAGGCGCAGGCGTTTGTCGTCCGGGTATTTCTTGATGCTTTTGCGCAACAGCGGCAGGGCTTCGTCGCCACGATTCATGGTTTGCAGCAGACGCGCGCGCAGCAGGATCGGCGCAATCTCGCCTTCTTCCGGCGGGTTGTCTTCGAGCAGTGTCAGGGCGGCTTTATTGTCGCCGTCCTGTTGCAGCAGCAGGGCCTTGCCGAAAATCAGCTGGCTGTTCTTCGGGTGGCGCTGTAGCAGACGGTCGAAACTTTTCATCAGGCCGTTGCGGGTTTCCTGATCGGTATCGGCGGCCGACAGGGCGAGGAAGTCGAAATGGGTGTCGCCCTTGCCCTGCAGGACTTTCTCCATATAGACCATGGAGTCGTCGTAACGCCCGGCGCGGGCCAGTTGCACGGCGGCGGCGCGTTGCGCTTCAAGGTCGTCCGGGGCGTTTTTTGCCCAGATCAGTGCGGTGTCCAGCGCAGGCTGGTCGGCACCGAGGTATTCGGCGATGCGGAACGCGCGCTCGGAAACCCCCGGGTCCTGAGTATTGATCGCCTGGGTCACGTAGTTGTCCAGGGCAATGTCGAACCGATTGCGCTGGCCGGCGAGTTCGGCGCTCAGCAGGCTGAAAACGGTTTCCTCGCTGAACGAGCTGTAAACCTTGGGTTTTTCAGGCGTGGACGCGGTGTCTTCGACCGGCGGGGTACCGTCCGGCGAAACGGGTGCCATGGCCTGGCAGCCGCTGAGGAAGACAAAAGCAAGGAGCAACGCGGAAGATCTATTCATATAGGAAGAGGACGACTAACCTGCGGTCGGATCATCATGACACAAGCCTTCGGCCAAACATAACCGAGTCTCGAATGTGGCCTTTATAGTGGCCGACAATTGGGACAATAGTCAGCGGTAGTTGTTCTGAATCTGACGAAGTAGGACAATTGCCGGCTTCACGTCACCATCAGCGACCTTGAATGGCCTTCCTTGCACTCGGTATTAACCACAAGACTGCTTCAGTAGACGTCCGCGAGCGCGTGGCCTTTACCCCTGAGCAGCTGGTGGAGGCCTTGCAGCAGCTCTGCCGACTCACCGACAGCCGCGAAGCTGCGATCCTCTCCACCTGCAATCGCAGTGAGCTGTATATAGAACAGGATCAGGTTTCGGCTGATCTGGTTCTGCGCTGGCTGGCCGATTATCACCATTTAAGCCTCGATGAGCTGCGCGCGAGTGCTTATGTGCATGAAGATGATGCGGCAGTTCGTCACATGATGCGCGTCGCCTCCGGGCTCGACTCGCTGGTGCTGGGCGAACCGCAGATTCTCGGCCAGATGAAATCGGCTTACGCCGTGGCTCGCGAGGCCGGGACCATCGGCCCGCTGCTGGGGCGGCTGTTTCAAGCGACGTTCAATGCCGCCAAGCAAGTGCGTACCGACACCGCCATCGGCGAAAACCCGGTGTCCGTGGCGTTTGCCGCGGTCAGTCTGGCCAAACAGATTTTCAGCGACCTGCAACGCAGCCAGGCCCTGCTGATCGGTGCCGGCGAGACCATCACTCTGGTCGCCCGCCATTTGCATGAGCTGGGGGTCAAGCGCATCGTGGTCGCCAACCGTACGCTGGAGCGCGCCAGCCTGCTGGCCGAGCAGTTCGGCGCGCACGCGGTGCTGCTCTCGGACATTCCGGCGGAACTGGTGCGCAGCGATATCGTGATCAGTTCGACCGCCAGCCAGTTGCCGATCCTCGGCAAGGGCGCGGTGGAAAGCGCGCTGAAGCAGCGCAAGCACAAGCCGATCTTCATGGTCGACATCGCCGTACCCCGCGACATCGAGCCGGAAGTCGGCGAACTCGACGACGTGTACCTGTACAGCGTCGACGATCTGCACGAAGTGGTCGCCGAGAACCTCAAGAGTCGTCAGGGCGCAGCCCAGGCGGCGGAAGAGATGGTCTCGGTCGGCGCCGACGATTTCATGGTGCGTCTGCGTGAGCTGGCGGCGGTCGATGTGCTCAAGGCTTATCGGCAACAAAGCGAACGCCTGCGCGACGAGGAGCTGCAAAAAGCCCTGCGTCTGCTGGCCAACGGCGGCAACGCCGAAGAGGTGCTCGGGCAACTGGCCCGTGGCCTGACCAATAAACTGTTGCATGCGCCCAGCGTGCAATTGAAAAAGCTTTCTGCCGAAGGCCGCCTCGATGCGCTGGCCATGGCCCAGGAACTCTTTGCCCTCGAGGGCTCACCGGATAGTTTTTCGGATAAAAAACCGCAATGAAAGCGTCACTGCTCAACAAGCTGGACACCCTCCAGGACCGTTTCGAGGAACTGACCGCGCTGCTCGGCGACGGCGAAGTCATTGCCGATCAGGCCAAATTCCGCGCCTATTCCAAGGAATACGCCGAACTCGAGCCGGTGGTACAAGGCTACAAAAAGCTGCTCGGCGTACAAAGTGATCTTGAAGGCGCCCAGGCGCTGCTCAAGGACAGCGACCCGGACATGCGTGAAATGGCCGTGGAAGAAGTCCGCGAAGCCAAGGAATTGCTGATCAGGCTGGAAGATGATCTGCAGCGCATGTTGCTGCCCAAGGATCCCAATGACGGTCGTAACGTCTTTCTCGAAATTCGCGCCGGTACCGGTGGCGACGAGGCGGCGATCTTCTCCGGCGATCTGTTCCGCATGTACTCGCGTTACGCCGAACGACGTGGCTGGCGCGTGGAGATCCTTTCGGAAAACGAAGGCGAGCACGGTGGCTATAAAGAAGTCATCGCCCGCATTGAAGGCGACAACGTTTACGGCAAGCTGAAGTTCGAATCCGGCGCGCACCGCGTACAGCGTGTACCCGCTACCGAATCCCAGGGCCGTATCCACACCTCGGCCTGCACCGTGGCGGTGTTGCCCGAACCGGACGAGCGCGAAGCCATCGAGATCAACCCGGCGGATCTGCGTGTCGACACTTACCGCTCCTCCGGGGCCGGTGGTCAGCACGTCAACACCACCGACTCGGCGATCCGCATCACGCACATACCGACCGGCACCGTCGTCGAGTGTCAGGAAGAACGTTCCCAGCACAAGAACCGTGCCCGGGCGATGGCCTGGCTGTCGGCCAAACTCAACGATCAGCAAACCGCAGCGGCGGCGAATGCGATTGCCAGCGAGCGTAAGTTGCTGGTGGGTTCCGGTGATCGTTCCGAGCGCATTCGCACGTACAACTTTGCCCAGGGCCGGGTCACTGACCATCGCGTCAACCTGACCCTGTACTCCCTTGATGAAATCCTCGCCGGTGGCGTTGAAGCGGTGATCGAGCCTTTGCTGGCCGAATACCAGGCCGACCAGCTTGCAGCGATAGGTGAATAAATGACCATCATCGCCAGTCTGTTGCGCGCTGCCGAATTGCCGGACTCGCCCACCGCGCGCCTGGATGCCGAATTGCTCCTGGCAGCGGCACTGGGCAAATCGCGAAGCTTCCTGCACACCTGGCCCGAGCGCATCGTACCCAGCGAAGCGGTGTTGATTTTTACCGAGTACCTGCAACGGCGTCGAAGTGGCGAGCCGGTGGCCTACATCCTTGGTCAGCAGGGGTTCTGGAAGCTCGATCTGGAAGTCGCGCCGCACACGTTGATCCCGCGCCCGGACACCGAGTTGCTGGTCGAGGCCGCACTGGAACTGCTGGCGGCAACGCCGGCGAAAGTCCTCGATCTGGGCACCGGTAGCGGCGCGATTGCCCTGGCCCTGGCCAGCGAACGCCCGGCGTGGAACGTCACGGCGGTGGATCGCGTGCTGGAAGCCGTGGCCCTTGCCGAACGCAACCGTCAGCGCTTGAACCTGAACAACGCCACGGTGCTGAGCAGTCACTGGTTCAGCGCCCTCGAAGGCCAGCGTTTCAACCTGATCATCAGCAATCCGCCGTACATTGCGGCTGCCGATCCGCATCTGGTCGAGGGCGACGTGCGCTTCGAACCGGCCAGTGCGCTGGTGGCCGGTGTCGACGGGCTCGACGATCTGCGCCTGATTGTCGCGCAGGCTCCGGATCATCTGGAAGCCGGCGGCTGGCTGATGCTCGAACACGGCTATGATCAAGCCGAAGCCGTGCGTGATCTGTTGCTCACTCGCGGTTTTGAACAAGTCCACAGCCGCACCGATCTGGGCGGCCATCAACGGATCAGCCTGGGGCGCCTGCCGTGCTGAATGATCAGGAGTTGCTGCGCTACAGCCGGCAGATTCTGCTGCAACACATCGATATCGATGGGCAACTGAAGCTGAAAGACAGCCGCGTGCTGATTGTCGGCCTTGGCGGTCTCGGTGCGCCGGTTGCGCTGTATCTGGCGGCGGCCGGTGTCGGTGAGTTGCATCTGGCGGATTTCGACACGGTCGACCTGACCAACCTGCAACGCCAGATCATTCATGACACCGACAGCGTCGGCATGAGCAAGGTCGACTCGGCGCTCAAGCGCCTGAGCGCGATCAATCCCGAGATTAAGCTGGTGCCTCATCGTCAGGCGCTGGACGAGGATTCCCTGGCCGCCGCCGTTTCGGCGGTGGATCTGGTGCTCGACTGCTCCGATAACTTTTCCACCCGCGAAGCGGTCAATGCCGCGTGCGTGGCCGCGTGCAAGCCGCTGGTCAGCGGCGCGGCGATTCGTCTGGAAGGGCAGTTGTCGGTGTTCGACCCGCGTCGCCCGGAAAGTCCGTGCTACCACTGCCTGTACGGGCATGGCAGCGAAGCCGAACTGACGTGCAGCGAGGCCGGTGTGGTCGGGCCCCTGGTGGGGCTGGTTGGCAGCCTGCAGGCGCTTGAAGCGTTGAAAGTGCTGGTGGGCTTTGGCGAACCGTTGGTGGGGCGTTTGCTGTTGATCGATGCACTGGGTTCGCGCTTCCGTGAATTGCGGGTCAAGCGTGATCCGGGGTGCAGCATCTGTGGTTCGCAGCATGCGTGAGGCGCCGATCGCGGTGTTCGATTCCGGTGTCGGCGGCTTGTCGGTACTGGCGGAAATCCAGCGTTTGCTGCCCCATGAGTCATTGCTGTATTTCGCCGATTGCGGGCATATTCCCTACGGCGAGAAATCCCCCGAGTTCATCCGCCAGCGTTGCAACGTGATGGCCGGTTTTTTCCGCGAGCAGGGCGCCAAGGCCCTGGTGATCGCCTGCAATACGGCGACGGTGGCCGCTGTCGCCGATCTGCGCCGGGATTTCCCCGATTGGCCGATTGTCGGCATGGAACCAGCGGTCAAACCCGCAGCTGCCGCCACCCGCAGCGGTGTGGTGGGCGTACTCGCCACCACCGGCACGTTGCAGAGTGCCAAGTTCGCCGCGTTGCTCGACCGCTTCGCCGCTGACGTTCGCGTCATCACCCAGCCATGCCCCGGTCTGGTGGAACTGATTGAAAGCGGTGATCTGCACAGCGCCGAGTTGCGCACGTTGCTGCAGCACTACGTCGATCCGCTGCTCGCCAACGGTTGCGACACGATCATTCTCGGTTGCACTCACTATCCGTTTCTCAAGCCAATGCTCAAGACGATGATTCCCGACAGCATCAGCCTGATTGACACTGGCGCAGCCGTAGCGCGGCAACTGCAACGGTTGCTGGCCGAACGTGATCTGCTCGCCAAGGGGCCGAACCGCCCGGTCAGATTCTGGACCAGTGCCGACCCCGCGTTCTTCCGCAAGACCCTGCCCCTGTTGGGTCAGGTTGCCGGCGACGTCGAAAAATTCAGCTTGTAAAAAAAATGTGAAATAACTAGAAAAACAGCTGAACTTCTAATCAGGCGCTAGCTTCTATAGCGATGAGTTATCTAGAAAACCAAACGATCGTTCCGGAAAAGGAAGTTTCAAAGTGAAGCGACTATTCTGCTTGGCCGCGATTGCGGCCGCACTGATGGGGCAAAGTATTACCGCGCAAGCTGCAGGAGTTGAATTTGCAGTGGGTGCGACCAGCGATTCGACCATGACTTATCGCCTGGGCATGAATTTCGATTGGGACAAGAGCTGGCTGCAAAGTGATGTCGGTCGCCTGACCGGTTACTGGAGCGGCGCTTACACTTACTGGGAAGGTGACAAGACTTCCAGCAACAACAGCCTGTCGTTCTCCCCGGTATTCGTTTACGAGTTTGCCGGTCAGTCGGTCAAGCCGTACGTTGAGGCGGGCATTGGTGTGGCAGCGTTCTCCAACACCAAGTATGAAAGCAACAACATCGGCGGCTCTTTCCAGTTCGAAGACCGTATCGGTTTTGGTCTGCGCTTCAATGGCGGGCATGAAGTGGGGATTCGGGCGACGCACTATTCCAACGCCGGCCTGGCCAGCAGCAACGACGGTGTAGAAAGCTACGCGCTGCATTACACGATGCCGCTGTAACTGCAGCTTGCACAAATCTTTGTGGGAGCGGGCTTGCTCGCGAATGCGGTGTGTCAGTCGACAACACAATTGACTGACACACCGCATTCGCGAGCAAGCCCGCTCCCACATTGGTTTTGAGCTGCTGTTGAAATCAACGGTAAGCAGTGGCAATGCCTTTGCGTTCTTCAATGCACTCCGGTGCACCCATCTCGAATTCGCGACAGATCAGCGGGCGTTTCTCATAGATCGTGCACATCATGCTGTCGCGATCCAGCGCCGCGCACCAGCCGTCGTCCAGACGCAGCATCACTTCACCACCCCACTCATCAGTATCGATAAAGCGCTCAGGCACGCCGGTGTCGGTGATCAGCATCACTTCGAGCTGGCAACAGCACGCTGCGCAGGTCGAACAGGTGACCGCTGGCTCGGTGATTTGCTGGTGGGGAATGGTTTTCATGCTGCGCAGTGTAAGGCAGCCGCCGGTTGCTGTGTGAAAGGCCTGACAGACGCTCAGTGGGCCAACCGCCGAGCCATCGCATGCAATAACGGAAACAGCAGCGCCCACAGCAGGCCGATGCCGATCAGGGTCGGCAGTTCACCGTAGGGAAACTGCACCCCGGCCAAACGTCCACCGCCGTAATAGGACACCGCACCACCCACCGCACCGAGCACACTGGCCAGCCACCACGGGCGGGCGCTCCATTGCAGACAGTGACGCAACGTGGTCGCGAGCAAGGCCCAGAGCAGCATCAGCCACAGCGGAATCAGTGGCGACAGATCCTGAAATTCGAACACGCCGGCAGCGCGCAACAGACTGTCTACGGCTGTACCGACAAGCACCACGCTGAGGATCAGGCGACCTTCCTCCGCCCAACTGCTGATCCAACCAAAATGGACCACCAGCACCGCCAGCGCCAGCAGCAGCCACAGACTGTCGCCGCCGATGACACAGGCCAGCCAGCCGACCTGGAACAGCACGGCATTGGTCAGCCGCTCAAGCATCGAAGCGTCCGAGCAACGGCGCCGGCATCGCGGCCGGTTTGGCCAGCAGCAGTTGCGCGGTGCCGATGGTGCGCTCCAGAAACCCGCCCTCGCAGTAGCACAGGTAAAACTCCCACAGTCGCAGGAAGTAATCGTCGTAACCCAACTCGCTCAAACGGCCATGGGCGCGGCGAAAGTTTTCGTGCCACAGGCGCAGGGTGCGGGCGTAGTGCAGGCCGAAATCTTCCATGTGCAGCAGGTTCATATCGGTCTCGCGGCTGACCACTTCGAGCATCTTCTGCACGCAGGGCAGGGCGCCGCCGGGGAAGATGTAGCGCTGGATGAAGTCGACGCCGCGCTTGGCCTGCTCGTAGCGCTGCTCGCGGATGGTGATCGCCTGCAACAGCATCAGGCCGTTGCTCTTGAGCAGGTGCGCGCATTGCTTGAAATAGGTGGGCAGGAAGCGGTGACCGACCGCTTCGATCATCTCGATCGACACCAGTTTGTCGTATTCGCCGGTGAGGTCGCGGTAGTCGGTGAGCAGCAGCGTTACCCGATCCTGCAACCCCAGTGCTTCAATGCGCCTGGCGGTAAACGCGTACTGCTCTTTCGACAGCGTCGTGGTGGTGACACGGCAGCCGTATTGCTGCGCGGCGTACAGCGCCATGCTGCCCCAACCGGTGCCGATCTCCAGCAGGTGATCTTCGGGTTTGAGCGCGAGCTTCTGGCAGATCCGTTCCAGCTTGTTCAACTGAGCCTGTTCCAGGCTGTCGTCGGGGCTGAGGAACTGCGCCGCCGAATACATCATGGTCGGGTCGAGAAACTGTTCGAACAGGTCGTTGCCGAGGTCATAGTGCGCCGCGATGTTTTTCTGCGACCCCTTGCGCGTGTTGCGGTTGAGCCAGTGCAGGCCTTGCACCAGCGGCCGGCTGAGGCGGGCCAGACCGCGCTCCATGGCGTCGAGCACGTCGAGGTTGCTGACGAACACGCGCACGACCGCCGTCAGGTCCGGTGAACTCCAGTAACCGTGGATAAACGCTTCGCCGGCACCAATCGATCCGTTGCCGGCGACCATGCCCCACACCGCTGCATCCTGCACATGGATTTCGCCGAGCAGGTGGCTGCCCGGCGTACCGAACATCAGGCGTTCGCCATCCTCGACCACCAGCAATTGCCCGTGTTTGAGTTGGCTCAGTTGCCGCAAAACGCCGCGACGCAGCAGCGAACCGGTCAAACCGTTGGTGCTGAAGCGACTGACCGACAGGCTAGAGGATTTCATGGCGGTGCTCCTTGGGAGGCACAGTGGCGATCTGAAAGCTGCCGTCGGCAGCCTGATGAGCAAAAATCGGGGCACGCTTGAGCAACAGGCGCACGGCTTGCCAATAAATCGCCAGACAAGTTTTCGCGGTCATCCACGGAAAACGTCGCAAGTAGCGGTGCAGGCTGTGGCGGTCGAGGGGTTCGCGCTGCAGATTGAGCGTGGCGTCGAACAGCTTGTGCTCACCCTGCCAGTCGGCCATGTGCACGCCGAGCTTTTGCGCAGCCGGGCTGAAGCTCATGCGGTACTCGAGGTCACGCGGCAAAAACGGCGAGACATGAAAGGCCTTGGCCACGGCGAAGTGCTGGTGAAAGTCTTGCAGGTTGGTCGGCGGCCGGGCCGGCAGCACGTAGTGATAACGTTCGCGCCACGGCGTGTTCGTGACTTCGCAGAGAATCGCCGCCAGTTGTCCGTCCGCCTCGTGGCAATAAAAGAAACTCACCGGATTGAACGCCAGACCCCAACTGCGCGGTTGGGTCAGCAGGCAGATCGAACCCTGCGGTTGATGGCCGATGGCGACGCCGACTTGCTGGCGTACCGCATCGATCAGGCGCATGCCGCTGCCGGTAAAGGTTTTCAGGTAGTCGGTTTCGCGAAACGAAAACGGTGCAAAGCGGCTGCGACTGGCAAACGGTGACATTTCGAACACGGCGTCCTGTTCCGCCAGATCGAGGTACAACAGACCGATCCGGTAACGGAATTCGTGGCGTCTGGGCGAAAAGCGCCGATGGCCGATCCAGCCGCTGTACAGGGCGCTGTTCATAAGCTTTCCCCGAACGCGGCGGCCACGCGCAACGCGCTGACCACGCCGTCCTCATGAAAGCCGTTGGCCCAGTAGGCGCCGCAATAATGGGTGTGCTGCTGACCGTCGAGTTCGGCCCAGCGGTTTTGCGCCGCTACCGCCGCGAGGCTGAATTGCGGGTGGGCGTAGGTGTATTTGGCGAGCACCTTGAACGGGCTGATCCCGGCGCTCTGATTGAGGCTGACGCAGAACGTGGTGTCGCTCTGAATACCCTGCAGGATGTTCATGTCGTAAGTGACGGCCGCGTGGGTATGGCCGGCGCCGCTCAAGCGATAATTCCAGCTGGCCCACGCCAGTTTGCGGGTCGGCAGCAGACGGGTATCGGTATGCAGCACAACTTCGTTATCGGCATAGGGCAGGGCGCCGAGGATCGAGCGTTCCGCCTGGCTTGGCGTGCCAAGCAATTGCAGAGCCTGGTCGCTGTGGCAGGCAAGCACGACTTTGTCGAAACGCTCGATGCCGGCCGGGCTGTGGATAACCACGCCGTGTTCATCGCGATCGATGCGCGTCACCGGGCAACTGAGGCGGATCTTGTCCTGGAACGCTGCGGTCAGTGGCGCGACATAGGCACTGGAGCCGCCCTCGATCACCTGCCATTGCGGGCGATCACTGACTGACAGCAGGCCATGATTCTTGAAGAAGCGCACAAAGAATTGCAGCGGGAAATTGAGCATCTCGGCCATCGGCATCGACCAGATCGCCGAGCCCATCGGCACGATGTAATGCAGGATGAAACGTTCGCCATAACCGCCAGCCTTGAGGTAATCGTCGAGCGTGGTATCGGCGGCAATGCGCTGTTCGGCGAGGTCGCGCTGGGCTTCTTTATTGAAGCGCAGAATGTCGCGCAACATGCCCCAGAACCCCGGGGACAGCAGGTTGCTGCGCTGGGCGAAGAGGCTGTTGAGGTTGTTGCCGTTGTATTCCAGACCGGTGTCCGGGTCGGTGACCGAGAAGCTCATTTCCGTCGGTTTGAACGACACGCCGATCTGGCCAAGCAATCGAATGAAGTTCGGATAGGTCCAGTCGTTGAACACGATGAACCCAGTGTCCACGGCGTATTCGCGGCCATCGACGGTCACCTGCACGGTATGCGTGTGACCGCCGACCCAGTCGCTGGCCTCGAACACCATGATGTCGTGTCGGCGATTGAGCAGGTGGGCGCAGGTCAGGCCGGCGATTCCGCTGCCGACAATGGCAATCTTCATATCGGGTCCCGCAGCGGTGGGTTGCTGCGCACCATGCGCTTGCCGATCGCCAGTTGCAGGCGCGCCGGCAGCTTCGACAGTGGCCACAGCGCCGCCATGAACAGTGCCGGAAAGGCGATCTCCAGCGGACGATCCTTGAGCTTGGCGAAGATGTGCCGCGCCGCTTTATCCACAGGCCAGCTCAACGGCATCGGGAAGTCGTTCTTGGCGGTCAGCGGGGTTTCGACAAAACCCGGGCTGATGATGGTGACATCGATGCCCTCGACGGCCAGGTCGATCCGCAGCGATTCGAACAGATAGCGCAGCCCTGCTTTCGACGCGCCGTAGGCTTCGGCTCGGGGCAGCGGCAGGTAGGTCACGGAACTGGCCATGCCGATCAGATGCGGCGCGGTGCCTTTGCGCAGCAACGGCAGGGCTGCTTCGATGCAGTAGCTGCTGGCGAGCAGGTTGGTGCGCACCACGTGTTCGATGATCGAGGCATCGAACTGTCGCGCATCGACGTACTCGCAGGTGCCGGCATTGAGAATCACGCTGTCCAGCGAGCCCCAGGCCTGTTCGATCTGCTGGCCGATTTCGCGCACGGTCTGACTGTTGGTCAGGTCGCCGGCCACCACCAGCACTTGCCCCGGGTAGCGTTGCGACAGCACTTTGAGCGGTGCCACCTGACGCGAGCTTACAGCCAGATGCGCGCCGCTTTTCAGAATGTCTTCAGCCAGTGCTGCGCCGATGCCACTGCTGGCACCGGTCAGCCAATAACGCCGTGGAGGTGTACGACTCATCCCATTCTCCTTTTCAACCAGGCGATCACCCGGCCCAATACGGGTAAATGTTCATACAGCATGGCCCCGGCATCGAAATAATCCCGGTGGCGATAAACCTTGTCCCGCCACAGCAGGTGCGAACACCCGGCGACGCGAATCAATTGACCACCGGCCAGACGCGGGTGGCGGTAACTCATGACCCAGCGCAAGTAGCCTTCACCGTCAGCGATCTGGTCGAAGCCGTGGAAATCGAAGCGCAGCTCGCTGACGTTGGCGTACAACTCGCTGAAGTAATGTCGCAGTTGCACCAGCCCCTGCACTTCATGCAGCGGGTCGGTGAAGTGAATGTCATCGCTGTACAGCTCGCCCAGACGTTGCAAGTTGTCTTTGTTCAACTCGGCAAACTGGCGGGCGAAGCGGCGCAGGAATTCACTCATGAACTTCTTCCATAGACGAGCGCGACGGCAGGTTCTTGAACGCCGCCAGCGCGCGTTCGCGCGAAGCCCCGAGATTGACGATCGGCGCCGGATAATCCGCCACGCCGAACAGTCCGCCGGCGCTGGCCGGGTTGTGTACTTCCTTCTTGTTCAGGCCGGCCAGTTCAGGCAGCCAGTGCTTGATGAACAGGCCTTCGCTGTCGAATTTTTCCGATTGACTCAGCGGATTGAAGATGCGGAAGTACGGCGCCGAATCGGTGCCGGTCGAAGAACTCCATTGCCAGCCACCGTTGTTCGCCGCCAGATCGCCGTCGATCAGGTGGCGCATGAAAAAGCGCTCGCCTTCACGCCAGTCGATCAGCAGATTCTTGGTCAGGAACATCGCCACAATCATCCGCAAGCGGTTATGCATCCAGCCGGTTTCCAGCAGTTGGCGCATGGCCGCATCGATGATCGGCAAACCGGTGCGCGCCTCTTGCCAGGCCGCCAGATCGTCCGGCGCATCACGCCAGGCCAGGGCTTCGGTTTCCGGGCGAAATGCGCGGTGGCGCGAAACCCGTGGGTAGCCCACCAGAATGTGTTTGTAGAACTCGCGCCACAGCAGCTCGTTGATCCAGGTCACCGCGCCGACCTTGCCGCTGTCGAATTCGCCCTGATTGCTTTGCAAGGCCGCATGCAGGCATTGGCGCGGCGAAATCACCCCGGCGGCGAGGTACGCGGAAAGTTGACTGGTGCCGGGTTTGGCCGGGAAGTCGCGTTCGCTCTGGTAGTAGTCGATCTGCGCGTCGGCGAAGGTGTCGAGACGGCGCCGGGCTTCCTGTTCGCCGGCCGGCCACAGTGTGCGCAAAGACTCGCTCGGCGTTGCAAAACCGGCGACGGATGCCGGCACCGGATCGCTGTCGATGTTCAGCTTTGCCTGTTTGCCGGGCGTCTTGACCAGCGCCGGCATCGAGCGGTGCAGGCGTTCATAGCAGACCTTGCGGAACTGGCTGAACACCTGAAAGTAGGTTTCGGTTTTGGTCAGTACCGTGCCGGGCTTGAACAGCAGTTGGTCAAGGTAGCTGTGGAAAGCGATGCCTTTGGTCTTCAGGGCCACCGCCACCGCGGCGTCGCGCTGGCTTTCGTGGATGCCATATTCTTCGTTGACGTGCACAGCTTGAATATTCAATTGCACACAAAGTTCGAGCAGCACCGCCGGGGCCTGATCCCAATGATTGGCGGTGCGCAGCAGCAACGGGATGTTCAGCTCGCCGAGGCGACTGCTCAGCTCACGCAGGTTGCGCAGCCAGAAGTCGACCTTGCACGCGGCGTCGTCATGTTCCAGCCATTGCTGCGGGCTCAACAGATACACGGCAACCGTCGGACCGCGCGCTGCGGCGGCCGCGAGGGCGGTGTTGTCATGTTGGCGCAAGTCGCTGCGCAGCCAGATCAATTGCATGGCGGTTTCCATTAAATCAGCCCACGCTGAACCAGTTCCTGATGTGCCGAGAGCGGGTCTTCGGCCAGGATCAGATCAGCGATCTCAGGGGTTCTTACGGACAACTCGGTCTGGTGGATGCATACCGTTGGTCCGACGAGCATTTTTGCAGTGCCGATGCCATTCAGCAGTTTTGGCAGCTGCGCCAGATTCATCGCCTTGCTGGAATACAGCAGCACTCCCCGCGCTTGCAGATGATCGACCGCGAGCGCCAGTTCTCCGGCCGGTAGCGGCCAGTCGAACACTTGCACCGGGCAGTCGGCACTGCTGATCAGCCACGCGCATAGCCACAGGTGAGGTTCCAGTGCCAGGTCCGAGTGATTGATCAGCAGCAACGGCGCAGCGTGTAATTGCCGATTGTTATGGTAGATGCGCGCGCCGAATTTGCTGCGTAACCAGGAATAAAAGAACACCCGTTCCATCTGTGCGCCGAACTGGCCTTGCCAGCGCTGCTCGAGTTCGGCCAGCAGCGGCAGGAGCAATTGCTCGCACAGGGTGCGTGGCGGGTACAGGGCCATGGCCTGGTTGATGCTGTCGTCGAGGTTGCGCTCATTGAGCTGGATGACGGCGCCGAGCAAGGACTGGCGCTGCCGTTGCCAGTCGTTTTCCACCGTCTCGGTAAAGGCTTGCGGAGCATCGAGCAACGGTTTGACCTGACTGACAGCCACGCCTCGATTAAGCCAGGTCAGGATGGTCAGGATTCGTTGCACATGTTCGCTGGAATACAGGCGATGGCCCTTGGGCGTGCGCTGCGGCACGATCAACCCGTAACGGCGCTCCCAGGCGCGCAGGGTGATGGCGTTGACCCCGGTCTGCCGCGCCACTTCGCGGATCGGCAGCCAGCCCTCGTCGAGGGCTTTCTTGAAGTCGGCGCCGAGGTCTTCCTGGGCGCTGGTGTCGAGTTTATCGTTCATCAAATGGCGTTTCGCAGGCTGAGGTTTTCCGGATGCGGCTGCAAGTAAACCTGCCGCGCAATGTACGGATCCGGGTGTTGGCGAAAGTGGTGTTTGAGCAGAGTCAATGGCACCACCAGCGGCACGATGCCGTGGCGGTACTGGCCGATGACATGCTGCATTTCCTGTTTGTCTTCCGGGCTGATCGCCTGTTTCAGGTAGCCGCTGATGTGTTGCAGCACGTTGCTGTGGGTGCGGCGGGTAGCGCATTTCTTCAACGCGCTCATCAACTCGCTGAAATAGCGCGGGCCGAGTTCGACCGGATCGGTCTTGGCCATGTTGCCCAGCAGTTTGCCCAAGGCTTTGTATTGCTCAGGGTTGTGTGCCATCAGCAGGTATTTGTAGCGTGAGTGGAATTCGGTCAGTGCGCGGCGGCTCAAGCCTTGTTCGAGCACCTGCTGCCAGGCGCTGTAGGCGAGCACGCGGGTGATGAAGTTTTCCCGCAACACCGGATCGTTCAGGCGTCCGGCTTCTTCCACCGGCAGGTCAGGGTGCTGCGCACAGAACGCCTGAGCGTAGATGCCACGGCCGCCGCCGTTCACCGGCGCGCCGTTGGCGTGATAGACCTTGACCCGCTCCAGACCGCACGAAGGCGACTGCTGCATGAAGATATAGCCGCAGATGTCATTGAGCTCGCCGGCCATTTTCTGCCCGTAGGCTGCCAGTGGTTCGGTGACATTGATTTGCGGATTGACCGTACCGATAGCTTCAGGAGCATCGGGATCGCCAACCAGGCGGATCGGTTCGCGCGGGATGCCCAGGCCAATCGCGACTTCCGGACATACCGGCACGAATTCGAAATACTCGGCAAGGGTGCGGCTGCACAACCGCGATTCCTTGTGCCCGCCGTTGTAGCGCACTTCGGCGCCCATCAGGCAGGCGCTGATGGCGATTTTGGGCCGGGAAGCAGAAAGATCGGACATGCACACCTCGAATCTATTCCTGTACAGATATTTATCTCTGTACAACTTTTCCTCAGCATAGATTCATGCGTGTACAAGTCAACTCATTTGTATAAGTTTTTCCAGGTTTACCACGATCGACTGTGGGAGGCAGCATTGATGTTGAATGATGCGACGCCATCGCGAGCAGGCTCACTCCTACAGGATCTTTATTGCCAGCCCAGTAACCAGTGATCGTTGTTCTTCAACGTCTGCCAATCGAGGCGTTCGGCGCGCTTGGTCAGCACCGCCTGCAACTCAATCTCCAGCACCGTGCCTTCCTCATCCCGGAACAGTTCGGTGACCAGAAAATGTTTTTCGCGGTTTTGCGGGTGGGCTGCTGTCCACTTCGACAGCAGCAATTTTTGCGGATTGATGCGATTCATTGCAGGTGTTCGTGCAAGCGGCGTGCAGCTTCCTGGCCACTGAGCCAGGCCCCTTCGACACGCCCCGACAGGCACCAGTCGCCGCAGGCGTACAAGCCCAGATCGGCGTCGGCCAGCGTGCCCCATTCGTGGCCGGTCGCAGGGCGTGCGTAGAGCCAGCGGTGGGCGAGGCTGAAAGTCGGAGCGGGCATCGCGCTGTGCAGCAGTTCGGCGAATGCACCGTGCAGTTGCTCGATGACCGCTTCCTTGGACAGGTCGATGTGTTGCCGACTCCAGGCGCTGCTGGCGTGCAGCACCCAGGTGTCGCACATGGTATCGCGCCCCGGTTTACTGCGGTTGCGTGCCAGCCAGTCGATGGGGCTGTCCTGCACGAAGCAACCTTCGATCGGCGTATCCAGTGGCGTATCGAAGGCGAGGGCGACGGCCCAGGTCGGGTCCATTTTCACCCCGGCGGCGGCGCCAGCGAGTTTTGGTGCGGCAGCCAGCAACGCCGTGGCTTGCGGCGCTGGCGTCGCAATCACCACGTGACTGAAGGGGCCGTGGGTGAAGCCTTCGGCGTCCTGCAGGTGCCAGTGTTCTTCACCGCGAAACACCTCGGTGATGCGGCAGGCGAAGTGCACTTCCAGACCGTCGAGCAAACCCCGGGTGATCGCGCTCATGCGTGGCGTGCCGACCCAGCGCGTCTGTTCGTCTGGCGACAGATTCAGTTGCCCGCCCTGAAAGGTGTAGAGCTGCGGCGTCCACTCGGCGACCCAGCCCAGGCTCTGCCAGCGTTGCACCTCGGTGACGAAACGCCGGTCGCGGGCGGTGAAGTATTGCGCGCCCATGTCCAGCGAACCGGCGTCGCTGCGTTTGCTCGACATGCGTCCGCCACTGCCGCGGCTTTTGTCGAAGAGCTGGACGGTGTGTCCGGCCTCTGTCAGCGCCTGCGCGGCGGAGAGTCCGGCGATGCCGGTGCCGATGATTGCGATAGGTACAGTCATAGGGGCCTCGTTTACCTTTCTGTACAGACTACGCCGTCAATGAAACCTGTACAATTTTGTTTTTTGGTATAACTTCTAGCGTTCTCGTTCTGACAGCTTGGCCTATGGTTAAACAATAGAGCCTGCCCGATAGAAAAGATCCCTGCTTATAAAAATAGACTAGTGATCCGGGTAAAACGCCACGCGAGGAAGAAGTCATGCGCATATTGCTGACCGGCGGTACTGGTTTGATAGGCCGTCAGCTCTGCCGACACTGGTCGGGGCAGGGCCATCAATTGACGGTGTGGAGTCGACGCCCGGAAAAGGTCGCGAAAATCTGTGGCGCGCAGGTGCGTGCAATTGCGCGTCTCGAAGACTTCGGCAACGAGCCGCTGGACGCGGTGGTCAACCTGGCCGGTGCACCGATCGCGGATCGGCCATGGACCCACCGGCGCAAGGCGTTGCTGTGGAGCAGCCGCATCACCCTCACCGAAACCCTGCTGGCCTGGCTGGAAACACGGCAGCAGAAACCGGCGTTGTTGATCTCCGGTTCGGCTGTTGGCTGGTACGGCGACGGCGGCGAACGCGAGCTGACCGAAGATTCGCCGCCAGTGATCGACGATTTTGCCAGTCAGTTGTGCATTGCCTGGGAGGAAACCGCCCAGCGTGCCGAAGGTCAGGGCATCCGCGTGGTGCTGGTGCGAACCGGGCTGGTGCTGTCGGCCGAGGGCGGCTTTTTGTCGCGGCTGTTGCTGCCGTTCAAACTCGGGTTGGGTGGGCCGCTGGGCAATGGTCGGCAGTGGATGCCGTGGATTCACATCGATGATCAAATCGCCCTGATTGATTTTCTTCTGCACCGCGATCAGGCGAGCGGTCCTTATAATGCGTGCGCACCGAAACCGGTGCGCAATCGCGAGTTTGCCAAGACGCTGGGCAGCGTACTGCACCGCCCGGCGTTCATGCCGATGCCGGCCCTGGCGCTGAAGGTCGGGCTTGGCGAAATGTCATTGCTGTTGCTGGGTGGCCAACGGGCCGTGCCGGCACGCTTGCTGGAAGCGGGTTTCACTTTCCAGTTCACGGATTTGCGCGCGGCTTTGGATGATCTCTCCGGCCGCCTTTGAAATAGGACGATGCATGACCGATCACGCCTTGCTTCTGGTCAACCTGGGTTCCCCGGCCTCCACCTCGGTGGCCGATGTACGCAGCTACCTCAATCAATTTCTGATGGACCCGTATGTGATCGACCTGCCGTGGCCGGTGCGGCGGCTGTTGGTGTCGCTGATCCTGATCAAGCGCCCCGAGCAATCGGCCCATGCCTACGCTTCGATCTGGTGGGAGGAGGGCTCGCCGCTGGTGGTGCTCAGCCGTCGTCTGCAGCAGCAGATGACCACCCAGTGGACCCACGGCCCGGTGGAACTGGCCATGCGTTATGGCGAGCCGTCGATTGAAACCAAATTGCTGCAACTGGTGGCTGCGGGGCACAAGCGCATCACGCTGGCACCGCTTTATCCACAGTTCGCTGACAGCACCACGACCACGGTGATCGAAGAAGCCAAGCGGGTGATTCGCGAGAAGAAGCTCGATGTAAAACTCTCGGTGCTGCAACCGTTTTACGATCAGCCTGAGTACATCGACGCGCTGGTCGCCAGCGCTACCCCGCATTTGCAGCAGGACTACGATCACTTGCTGTTGAGCTTCCATGGCTTGCCGGAGCGGCACCTGACCAAGCTCGATCCGACTGGCAATCACTGCTTGAAAAACGCGGATTGCTGCAAGAACGCTTCGCCGGCCGTGCTGGCCACCTGTTACCGCGCCCAGTGCATGCGCACCGCCGCAGAGTTCGCCAAGCGCGCGGGCATTGCCGATGGCAAATGGTCGGTGTCGTTTCAGTCGCGTCTGGGGCGGGCGAAGTGGATCGAACCCTACACTGAAGCGCGGCTGGACGAGCTGGCGCAAAGCGGGGTGAAGAAGATTCTGGTGATGTGCCCGGCGTTTGTCGCCGATTGCATCGAGACGCTGGAAGAGATCGGTGATCGCGGCAAGGAACAGTTCCGCGAAGCGGGGGGCGAGGAGTTGGTGCTGGTGCCGTGCCTGAATGACGACCCGCAATGGGCGAAGGCGTTGGCAACCCTGTGTGAACGAGCGCCGCTGGCGCTTTAAAGCCAAAAGCTTCGCGAGCAAGCCCGCTCCCACATTTGATCTACGGTGCGCTGAAGATCAAATGTGGGAGCGGGCTTGCTCGCGAAAGCTATCTGTCAGACAACAAGGATCTAGACCCTTAAATCAGCGGCTCATCGGCCTTCTTGTTCTTCCAGCCATCATTGCCCGGCAGAATCAGGTTCAGCGCAATCGCCACCACCGCGCACAGCGCGATGCCTTTGAGGCCGAAGTCGTCCGGGCCAGTGCCGGTGCCGACCAGCACACCGCCGATACCGAACACCAGGGTCACCGACACGATCACCAGATTGCGCGCCTCACCGAGGTCGATCTTGTGACGGATCAGGGTGTTCATCCCCACCGCCGCGATCGAGCCGAACAGCAGGCACAGAATCCCGCCCATCACCGGCACCGGAATGCTTTGCAGCAGCGCGCCGAACTTGCCGATGAACGCCAGGGTGATGGCGAAGATCGCCGCCCAGGTCATGATTTTCGGGTTGTAGTTCTTGGTCAACATCACCGCGCCGGTCACTTCGGCGTAGGTGGTGTTCGGCGGGCCGCCAAACAGACCGGCCGCCGTGGTGGCGATGCCGTCGCCGAGCAGGGTGCGATGCAGGCCCGGTTTCTTCAGATAGTCACGACCAGTCACGCTACCCACCGCGATCACTCCGCCGATGTGCTCGATGGCCGGAGCCAGCGCCACCGGAACGATGAACAGGATCGCCTGCCAGTTGAACTCCGGAGCGGTGAAGTGCGGCAGGGCGAACCATGGCGCCGCCGCAATCTTCGCGGTATCGACCACGCCGAAATAGAACGACATGGCGAAACCCACCAGCACCCCGGAAATGATCGGCACCAGACGGAAGATGCCTTTACCGAACACTGCCACAATCAACGTGGTCAGCAGCGCTGGCATCGAGATCATCATCGCGGTCTGGTAGTGGATCAGCTCGGAGCCGTCGCCCGCCTTGCCCATCGCCATGTTCGCGGCAATCGGCGCCATGGCCAGGCCGATGGAAATGATTACCGGACCAATCACCACCGGCGGCAGCAGGCGGTCGATGAAACCGGTGCCCTTGATCTTCACGGCGAGGCCGAGGAAGGTGTAGACGAAACCGGCTGCCATCACGCCGCCCATGGTCGCGGCGAGGCCGAACTGGCCCTTGGCGAGAATGATCGGGGTGATGAAGGCAAAGCTCGACGCCAGAAACACCGGCACCTGACGCCCGGTGACGATCTGGAACAGGATCGTCCCCAGACCCGCGGTAAACAGTGCCACGTTCGGGTCAAGCCCGGTGATCAGCGGCATCAGCACCAGGGCGCCGAAAGCCACGAACAGCATCTGGGCGCCGGACAGCACCGTGCGCCAGAGCGGATCGTTGAACTCTTGCTGCATGCTCACGCGTCCTTCTGCTTGGTACCGAAGATCTTGTCACCGGCATCGCCAAGCCCTGGGATGATGTAACCGTGTTCGTTCAGACGCTCATCGATGGAAGCGGTGTAGATGGTCACGTCCGGGTGAGCCTGTTCCACAGCGGCAATGCCTTCCGGCGCGGCCACCAGCACCATTGCGCGGATGTCCTTGCAACCGGCTTTCTTCAGCAGATCGATGGTCGCGACCATGGAGCTGCCGGTGGCGAGCATCGGGTCGATGATCATCGCCAGCCGTTCGTCGATTTCCGGAACCAGTTTTTCCAGATAAGTGTGCGCTTGCAGGGTTTCTTCATTGCGGGCAACGCCCACAGCGGAAACCTTGGCACCCGGGATCAGGCTCAGCACGCCTTCGAGCATGCCGATGCCGGCGCGCAGGATCGGCACGACGGTGATCTTCTTGCCGGCGATTTTCTCCACCGACACAGTGCCGCACCAACCTGCGATATCGTAGGATTCGAGCGGCAGATCTTTTGTAGCTTCATAGGTCAACAGGGCGCCGACTTCCTGAGCAAGCTCACGGAAATTCTTGGTGCTGATATCGGCGCGGCGCATCAGGCCGAGTTTATGGCGGATCAGCGGGTGGCGGATCTCGAGGATGGGCATGGAAAAACTCCGGCGGCGGGCAAAAAAACCGGCCTAGATTAATCTATCCGAGGGTGATGTCCTATAGGACATTGAGTACGTTAGTCCATTAAGGCTTGATTCGACCTCACGGGATGCGTACCTTTGCCCGCTTTTCCGAAAACATCCCCCTGGAGAGCGCCATGTCCGCTGATCTCGAGCATATCCGTCAAATCATGCGAGAGGCTGACTGCCTGTACACCGAATCTGAAGTCGAGGCCGCCATCGCCCGCGTCGGTGCACAAATCAACGAACAACTGGCCGACAGCAACCCGGTGGTGTTCTGCGTGATGAACGGCGGCCTGATCTTCTCCGGAAAACTGCTGACTCACCTGCAATTCCCGCTGGAAGCGTCCTACCTGCACGCGACCCGTTATCGCAACGAAACCAGCGGCGGCGACCTGTTCTGGAAAGCCAAGCCGGAAGTCTCGTTCATCGACCGCGACGTGCTGATCATCGACGACATCCTCGACGAAGGTCACACCCTGGGCGCGATCATCGACTTCTGCAAACACGCCGGCGCGCGCAAAGTGCACACCGCCGTGCTGATCGACAAGGATCACGACCGCAAGGCGCGTCCTGATCTGAAGGCAGACTTCGTCGGCCTGCCGTGCATTGACCGCTACATCTTCGGTTACGGCATGGACTACAAAGGTTACTGGCGCAACGCCAACGGGATCTTTGCCGTTAAAGGCATGTAAGAACCCTGCACTATCCCCTGTAGGAGTGAGCCTGCTCGCGATAGCGATCTGTCAGCAATGTTGATGTTGACTGATACGACGCTATCGCGAGCAGGCTCACTCCTACAGTTGTTTTGTGTGTGCTGATCCATCTGCTACACCCATGCTAGAGTGCTCCGCCCCGCCCCCGGAGCCTGTCATGAGCCTTCTGATCCGCAGTCTTGCCGCCCTGTTGCTGACCCTCAGCCTGCCTCTGGCCGCCGCCCCGGCACCGATGCACAGTCAATTCCTGCCGCCGGACGACCTGACCCTGCGCGATGCCGAACCCGAGCAGCAACAATTGCTGCAGGTCACCGATTATTCGGTGGTGGTCGGCGCACAACGCCAGTCCAATCAGCAGCCGATTCCGGTCACGTCGCCGCTGATGATCCGCCTCAAGGGCAAGTCGCTGAACAAGGGCGCAACCATCGCCCAGGTGCTGGTCAATTTCGATGGCGAAAGCAAAAGCCTGAAAAAACCGGCTTATGACGACAAGAGCAAAACCCTGACCCTGTTTTACCCGCTGGCCCAGTACCGGGTGGTGATCGATCTGCTGCGCAACGACACGGTGTATGTACAGTTCCTCAGTTACGCCAACGGCCACATCTGGGCCGATCTGCACACCGGGGCCGTTCGTGCGCGTTGAGCCTGGTGGCTGGGCAGGGGTAAACTGCCCGCCCCGTGTAATGTCTGCGAGCTGGAGTCGGCAATGCGTAAAGATAAGAAACAGGTGATTGGTGACGAGATCGGCGATGAGCAGATCAAGCTGTTCCTCGATTTTGAACCGGTCGACGCCACTTCGCCGTCGCTGCACAAACTGATCAAGGCCTACCGTGGCCTGCGCATCGACGATTTCGAGCGCTTTCTGACGTTCTTCGTGGCTGCCGGTTATGACGTGGATGGCAAGGACGAGCACGGTCAGACCTTCGTTGAGCTGATCAAGGATCAGCGTAACGCGGCCGAGTACATCGAGCTGATCGACAAGGCTCGCGGTTGAGATCACCCGATATCTGTGGCGAGGGGATTTATCCCCGATGGGCTGCGTAGCGGCCCCGAAGCCTGAGTGCAAGGGTGTCAGGTAAATCGCATCAATGGTTTTGCGACTGCTGCGCAGCCGATCGGGGATAAATCCCCTCACCACAAGTGTTGGTGAGCCAGCAGTATTGGTTTTTATCCCAGCAAAAAAAACGCCCCGCACTCACTGAGTACGGGGCGTTTTTTATGCCGCAAGATCAAGCGAAGCTTGGGGTCTCGCTGCTTTCTTCAACCAGTTCCAGGGCGATGTTGTTCTGCGTGTTGATCTTGCGATACAGCGCAGCATCGGTTTCCAGAACCTTCTCGCGGGCCGGGAAGATTTCCGCCAGTTTGGCCGCCCACTCACCCTTGGCCTTGGCCGGGAAGCATTTCTCGATCAGCTCGAGCATGATCGAAACGGTTACCGAAGCACCTGGCGAAGCGCCGAGCAGGGCGGCGAGGGAGCCGTCTTTCGCCGCAACCAGTTCGGTACCGAATTGCAGGATGCCGCCCTTTTTCGGGTCTTTCTTGATGATCTGTACCCGTTGGCCGGCCACTTCCAGGCGCCAGTCCTCGGCTTTCGCCTCAGGGTAGAAGCGGCGCAGGGATTCCAGACGCTGCTCCATCGATTGCATCACTTCGCTGACCAGATATTTGGTCAGGTCCATGTTGTTCTTCGCCACTGCCAGCATCGGGCCGATGTTGCCGGCGCGAACCGACAGCGGCAGGTCCATGAAGGAACCGTGCTTGAGGAACTTGGTGGTGAAACCGGCGTATGGCCCGAACAGCAGGGATTTCTTGCCATCGACCACACGGGTGTCCAGGTGCGGCACCGACATCGGTGGCGAACCGACTGCCGCCTGGCTGTAGACCTTGGCCTGGTGGTGCTTGACCACCTCCGGGTTGTCGCAACGCAGCCATTGCCCGCTGATCGGGAAGCCGCCGAAGCCTTTGCTTTCTTCGATGCCCGAAGCCTGCAGCAATGGCAGAGCCGCGCCGCCAGCGCCGAGGAAGACGAACTTGGCGTCGACTTCACGGCTGGCGCCGCTGTTGACGTCCTTGATGCTGACGGTCCAGCCGGCGCCGTTACGCTTGAGGCCGGTGACGCGCTTGCAGTATTTGACCTGGGTGTCCGGTGCGCTGGTCAGGTGCTTGAGCAACTGATTGGTCAGGGCGCCGAAGTTGACGTCGGTGCCATTCATCACGCGGGTCGCGGCCAGGACTTCATCCGGCGAGCGGCCCGGCATCATCAGCGGCATCCACTCGGCCATCTTGGCCTTGTCTTCGGTGTATTCCATGTCGGAGAAGGCGTGGTGCTTGTGCAGCACGTTGAAGCGTTCCTTGAGGAACGACACGCCTTTGTCACCCTGAACGAAGCTCAGGTGCGGCACCGGGCTGATGAAGGATTTGCACGAGCCGAAGGTGCCTTTCTTGGTCAGGTACGACCAGAACTGTTTGGACACTTCGAACTGGGTGTTGATGTGCACGGCTTTCTTGATATCGACGCTGCCGTCGGCTGCCTGCGGCGTGTAGTTCAGCTCGCACAGGCCGGCGTGGCCGGTACCGGCGTTGTTCCACGGGTTGGAACTCTCCGCAGCACCGGAATCCATCAACTCGACGACTTCCAGCTTGATCGCCGGGTCGAGCTCTTTGAGCAGTACTGCCAGGGTGGCACTCATGATGCCCGCCCCAACCAGAACTACGTCGACTGCTTCGTTATGCGCCATTTAACGCGTCTCCAAAATCTGCAGCACCAAATTGTCGGCATGACTGCCAGGGAGTGACGGGGCAGGTCAGTTGGGCCCCGGGTACCCATGGTCAGGTTCGTCATGTCCGAATCTTCGCAATTTTTCGCAACTTCGACGGATGCATGCGGCCTGGCTTCAAGAGCTCCATGAACTCATTTCAGCACGCGGCTGGCAATTCGACTTATGGTCGAGACATCCGTTTTTGTGCAACCAAATCCGTAGCGGACAGGCTTCAGGCTCCGATGTTCGAGGTATACCCGGTCCTGTGTCGTTGGGCTGTTTCAGACGCTAATGGTGCATGTTCAGACGCAAAACTTTTCATTTGCTCGCCACACTCTTGTGAAGTTGTGAAAACCCGTTTTTTTCACGCTCTTTTGAAGACGTGAACCTCAAAAAAGGGCTGTCCAGGCCTGGCACCCTGCCCGCAAGGGCAAAACAACGCGGTGGCCGAGCGTCATGACAGCTCTGCAGATTCGCGAAAAGCGGGGTTTTTGCCGGAAGAACAGGCAAGCGCGCCAACTTCACTCGATCTGTGTGGGCGGCTCTCTGTGGGCGATTTGGGTGTCGATGCATGCGCATAGACGGTGTTGCGGGGCCCGATCAGGAGACGTCCTTATAATCGGGGGGAGATTGTATCGAAGAAATGCGGGCAGTTGCTCGTGTTTAATGACTTTTATTAGGCATCCGGTCAGATGCTCAACATCGCTTGCACGCGTGCGCGGGGCTGCGACGGTATGACGCGGGCGCTGGCGGGCAGTGGCTGGTGCAACCAGTTGAGACGGATTTCTTCGATTTCCACCCAGCCGTCGCCCATCGGTTGCAGGCTGCACTGCTTGAATGCCTGACAATGACCGTTGCGGTCGAGCAGGGCAAAGCTGCGGTGCAGTGGGCGTGGGGCGAACAACGAGATCAGATAACGCATGGCCTAGTACCTTGTTGGAGGACTGGTTTGAAGCTTGCCGGGCGGCCGTGACGCCAACGTGTATGGGCGGTGAATAATCTGTGACAGGAACCGCATTCCCACGGCTGGGTCAGACATTTGAGTATTCACTGTCGGGTGCTGGTGACCCGCAGTGGCCCACCGCTATACTGCCGGCCTGTTTGTGCCTGATTCTGGAGAAAAGAGCATGTTGCAACGCCTGTTGTTCGGTTTGATCACTGTGACCAGTTTGACCCTGGTTGGCTGCGCCCACAGCCCGCAACAACTGAGCCCGGAACCGAAGCTGACCACGCAGTTGGCCCCGGTCGGCCATGGCCAGCAAGTGGTGGTGCGTGTGGTTGACGGTCGTCCGTCGCCAACCCTCGGCACCCGCGGCGGCCTGTACCCGGAAACCAGCGCGATCACCGTGCAGCGTGAGCAGATCCTGCCCAAGTTGCAGGCTCAGGCTGAAGCCGCCGTGCGTCTGCTCGGCTTCACCCCGACCAGCAACGGGATGAACGCACCGCAACTGACCGTGACCCTGACCGAGCTGAAGTACCAGTCGCCGAAAGAAGGCATGTACGTGACCGAAGCCACCATCGGCGCGACCTTCCGCTCCGACGTGCAGAGCGGCAACCGTCGCTACAGCGGCCGCTACGGCGCTTCGCTGGACCAGCGTTTCGGCATGGCGCCGAACCAGGAAACCAACACCAAGCTGGTCAGCGACGTGTTGAGCGATGCCTTGACCCGTCTGTTCAAGGACCCGACCGTGGGTCAGATCCTCGCCGAGTAAGCTGTGCGGTTGATGTGAAAAAGCCCGGCGCCAGTGATGGCTCCGGGCTTTTTTGTGGGGCATGGAATCGTACCCCCTCACCCCAGCCCTCTCCCCCAGGGGGGGGGCGAGGGGGGGGAAGGGAGCCGATCGGGGGCTTTTCAGAACCGGCGTTCACCTCGAGTTTTCAGGTCGATGCACCTCGAATAAACAACTCGGTCAGTCCCCTCTCCCTCCGGGAGAGGGTTAGGGTGAGGGAGCTTTTACTTTTCAGGCTGCTTGGGAATAAAAATCAAGCACGCTGACACCCGTCAGCAAATCCGTCTCCGGCAAATCCGCATGCTGATGCCCGCCGAGGGCGCAATACACCAGCCAGTGGCGATCCTGAACATTGAAGGCGAGGCTGCCGACGAGGCTTTGTTGTTCGTCGGTCGGGGTGATGAGGTACAGACGATCCTGGTTTTCGGCGTGCAGCATGTCGCGTTCCATGTGTGTTTCGAGGCGCGCATGGTGGCCGATGTAAATGACGATGCCGTGACACAGGACAGCCATCGGTCGATTGTCAGGTTATTTGTCGCAAAGGGTAGGGTAGTGGAGGCGTGTTTCGGTAGAATCCGCGCCGCGGTCGTCGATCGGGCGCCTGCCACACCGATTCAGTTCCGAGGTCTGTGATGTCGCTGCACTTGATGACGCTGTTTACCGCCCATCCCGCCAAATTGATCAACCTGCTGGCGTTGGCACTGGCCTTCCCCGGCAGTTGGCTGCTGCACGCGACCCGCCGTCGTGAACAACGCGCCATGGCCAGCATCGCCGCGCAACGCCAGGCCCAACCCAACGCCGAACCGATTCTGGATTGGGCGACGTTGCGCATGAACCGCTTTTTCTACCGCTTCGGTTTTGCCTGCCTCGGGCTGGCCCTGATCGTCTCCTGGATCAGCACGCGCTTCTGAAGCGAATGCAAAACCTTGTGGCGAGGGGATTTATCCCCGATGGCCTGCGCAGCAGGCCCATGATTATTCAGGCAGAATCCTGGGGCCGCTTCGCGACCCATCGGGGATAAATCCCCTCGCCACAGGGGCTCCGCTATGCCTGTTTACAACGGTAACCCAGCCTTCACTCGGTACTGATTGCGCACCGGCGTCGCATATTGCAGCACCAGATACGGACGGTGCTCTTCAGGGCAGGCGTCCAGTCGGCGCTGCCATTCTTCCTGCGCCTTGGCCAGTTCATCCGCCGGGAACACTTCGGCAGCCTTCGGCACGTTCAATTGCGGATCGGCATCGGCCCACTGCGCGTACGCCAGGTAATGCACCGGGAACAGGCGGTATCCGCCGAGAATCTGCTTGTCCATCTCGACCGCCAATTGCTTGGTGTCTTCGAACAGCTCGGTGATCGGCGCAGCGAAGTTCACGTGCACCCGGCCCTTGTAGCCGGTGATGCCCTTGGCAATGCTCACGTCATCCTCGCCCGGCGCCTTGGCGTAGGTGCCGGTGGTGGCGCGGATGTACAACTCGCGGGCCTTGGCCTGATCGCACGGGTCGTATTCGTAGCTGATCGACACCGGGGTCAGGTTCAGCGACTGAATCACTTCACCGAACGGCTCGTCCTTGCGGCTCATGTGGAACATCTTGAGGATCGCCGACTCGGTACGGTCGTCGCCGTCCTTTGCCCGGCCTTCAGCCTGCGCGATCCAGATCGAGGCGCAATCGTTGCGGATCGAGTGGTTGATGTACGCCGACAGCAATTGATACGCCGCCATCTTCTCGCGACGTCCGGTGATCGAGCGGTGCACGATAAAGCTCTTGTTCAGGCGCATCAGGTCGCTGACGAACGGCTTCTGCAGCAGGTTGTCGCCGATCGCGATGCGCGGGGTCGGCAGGCCGGCGTGGTACACCGCGTAGTTGACGAAGGCCGGGTCCATCACGATGTCGCGGTGGTTGGCGATGAACAGGTAGGCGCTGCCGGACTTGAATTGCTCGACACCGGTGTAGGTCACGCCATCAGTGGCGCGCTCGATGGTGTGGTCGACGTAGAACTCGACTTTGTCCTGCAAAGTGGCCACGGAGGTCACGTCGGCAAACTCACGACGCAGCCGATGGGCTATAAGTGGTTTGAGCATCCAGCCGAAGGCACCGGCAAAACGCGGGAAGCGGAAGTGGGTGAGGATATCTAGAAACGCCTTGTCGCCGAGCAGTCTTGCCAGTACCGCAGGTACTTCGCTGTCGTCGTAAGGTCGGATGGCATCGAATTCGCCCATCATGCTCTCTTGTTGGAAACGGCTAGGGTAAGTAAAGGTTTTGATCGAAAACCAACGGGGCACGGTCTGAAAAGGTAGCCAGACAAAAATAGCCCTGCAAATAGACCGGCGATTATACGCACAAGTCACCTGGGAGACCGCGATGCTGGAAAGCGCACTGTATGAATGTCCGTATTGTGGTGAAGAGGTCGAGACGACGGTGGACCTGTCCGCAGGCGATCAGACCTACATCGAGGACTGTCAGGTGTGTTGCCGACCGATTACGTTTGTCTTGCAGGTGCATGGCGAGGATTGGTTTCTGGAAGTCTTCAGCGAAAACGAGTGAGGGGCGCCCATGCAGCGAATCTACGAGCCGGAAAACCTGATGGAGGGCGAGATGCTCAAGGGCATGCTCGCCAGCGAGGGCATCGAGGCGCATCTGGTGGGCCGCGATCTGCTCGGTGGCACCGGTGAATTGCCGATCTTCGGCCTGCTGGGACTGTCGGTCGAAAACGATCAGGCCGAATACGCCCGCGAACTGATCACCGCGTACAATGCCGCGCTGCCGCTGCCCGGCGATGAACCGGAGAGCTTCCCCGGGACGCTGGTCTGTTAGGCTGGCGTTCGTTTTATTTCTGAGTCGTGTTGCCCCATGTGTGGACGTTATGCCCTGTTTCGCTGGAACCGCGACTTCGCGGCCCTGCCCGGATTTCCCGCCGATCAGCAGGCGCAGTGGAACATTTCCCCCAATGATTCGGTGTTGATGCTGCGTGCCGAGGCCGACGGCCAACGCACCCTGGCCCGCGCCCGTTGGGGGCTGACGCCACCGTGGCTGACCGATCTGTCGCGTACCCCGGCGCATGCCCGGGCCGAAACCGTCGCCGAGCAACCGATGTTCCGCGAGGCGCTGCGCCTGCGCCGCTGTCTGCTGCCGGCCAACGGTTTCTACGAATGGCGCGGCAACCTGCGCAAGCGCCCGTACTGGCTGACGCCGGGGGAGGGCTCGTCGCTGTTTTTCGCGGCGATCTGGGAGGCGTATCCGGTGCAGGAGCAGGTGTGGCTGAGCACCGCCGTCATCACGCAGCCGGCGGCCAGTCAGCGCCGACCGTTGATTCTCGATGAGGCGGGGCAGGCGGCCTGGCTCGATCCCGCGACGCCGTTGCATGTGCTGCAGGGCTTGCTCGCCAGTGAGCCCGCAGCATTGCGCGAGCGGGTGCTGGCGAATCTGGTGAATGATCCGAAGCTCAATGGGCCGGAATGCCTGACCCCGGGTTGATTTGATGCTGTGCCGCCTTCTTCGCGAGCAAGCTCGCTCCCACAGGTTTTGTGAACGCCGCAAAATTACTGTGGGAGCGGGCTTGCTCGCGAAGGGGCCTTTGGATCAGACCTTGAACTGATTGATCAGCCGCCGCTGCTGCTCCGCCAATTTAGTCAGACCCGCACTGGCCGAACTCGACTCATCTGCACCTCCCGCCACTTCATTCGCCACCTGACCGATATTGATCACGTTACGGTTGATGTCATCGGCCACTGCGCTCTGCTCTTCCGCCGCACTGGCAATCTGCGTGTTCATGTCATTGATCACCGACACCGCCTGAGTAATTGTCTCCAGCGCTTCAGCCGCTTTCGCCGCGTGCTGCACGCTTTCGTCGGTGCGGTTCTGGCTGTCCTCCATGACCCGCACCACATCGCGGGTGCCCTGTTGCAGCTGCTGGATCATGCTCTGGATTTCTTCGGTGGCCTTCTGGGTCTTCTGCGCCAGATTGCGCACCTCGTCCGCCACCACCGCAAAGCCGCGCCCTTGTTCGCCGGCCCGCGCCGCTTCGATTGCTGCGTTCAGCGCCAACAGGTTGGTCTGCTCGGCAATCCCGCGAATCGCGATGAGGATCGCGTTGATGTTTTCGCTGTCCTTGGCCAGCGTCTGCACGACCTCCACCGCTTTGCCGATTTCCACCGCCAGTACGCCAATCGAGTTCGACGTATCACGGACGATCTGCATGCCTTGGCCGGCAGCCTGATCCGCGTGGCTGGCGGCTTGCGCAGCCTGAGTGGCGTTGCGCGCCACGTCTTGCGCGGTGGCGGTCATCTCCTGCACCGCGGTGGCGACCTGATCGATCTCGGCCATCTGTTTCTGAATGCCGATGTTGGTGCGAATCGCGATGTCGGCAGTGTGCTCAGAGGAATCGCTGACGCTCTGCACCGACGTCACCACCTGCGTGATCATCGCCTGCAACTTGGCGAGGAAGGTGTTGAAACCCTTGGCGATCGAGCCCAGTTCATCACTGCGATCACTGCTCAAACGACGGGTCAGATCGCCTTCACCCTTGGCAATGTCATCCAGCATGGCGACCATCTGCTTCAAGGGGCGGGCGATGCCGTGACCCACCAGCCAGATCACCAGCAAACCCATGGCGGCAATGATCAGGCCGACCATGGCCATGCCGAAGGTGTCGGACTTGCGTTGCGCATCAAGGTCGGCTTGGAGTTTTTGCAGATCCGCCATCACCGCGTTCAACGGCAGTTGCAGCATCAGGGTCCAGCGCGCGTCGGTCTGGCCGATGCCGAACGGCAGGTACAGCTCGATGCGGCCCTTGTCCTTGTTGACCGAGTAGGTGACTTCGCCGCGTTTGAGATTGGCCATGTTGGCGATCTGCTCGGCGTCGAGAATGTCGCTGACCTTTTCACCGAATTTGCTCGGATCTTTGGTATAGGCAACGATCCGGCCGTTGCCGCCGATCAGGGCCATTTGCCCGGCGCCGCTGTACAGCTTCTGGTTGGCGCCGAGGAGCATTTCCTGAATGAAGTTCACCGACAGGTCGGCGCCGACGATGCCCTGGAATGCGCCGTTGAGCATGATCGGCTCAATGAACGAGGCGAGCATCACGATCTTGTCGCCGACCTTGTACGGCGCCGGATCGATCACGCAGGGCTTTTTCGTTTCCTTGGAGCACAGGTAGTACTCACTGGCGCGCACCCCGGTGGACAGGGTTTTCTGATCGTCGACATCGGCCAGTTTGTCCACGCCCAGACTGCCGTCGGTATTGCGGAACCACCACGGCAGGAAGCGTCCGTTGGCGGGATCGATACCGATCACGGCGCTGCCGATGTAGGCCGCGTCATTGTGGTCCAGTGCGTTTTTTTCCCAGCCGATGTAGGTGCCGAGAATCTTCGGATTCTTTTCGACGTTTTCCTTGATCAGGCTGATCAGTTGCTCGCGGCTCATGCTCAGTCGCGGCTGGCCATCGGCACCCGGTGTGCCGAGCAGCGCGTTGACCCGCACCAGTCCGCCGGCAATCAGCAACGGCGCTTCGAGTTCGCGCTGGATCTGGCTGACCTGAGTCTGCGCCAGCGAGGTCAGGCGCTGTTCGATGACTTGTTCGAACTGCGCCTGAGTGCGCTGTTGCACCATGTCTTGAGTGCGGGCACCGGAAAACAGCGCGTACAGCACCAGCGCGGCGACCACGCTGAGGACGATGGCGCCGGCCAGGGCGGCCACGGAAAACTGGATCGACTTGAACTTCATGGGAGCTCCGCACGCAAGAGGACGTCTGCGCTTTTGTATCGGCAGCTGGCATGGCGCCATGAGCGTTGAGCGGAACAAAGGGCGGAGGATGTCGCAAATGGATCGGTGCGCGACGCAGCGGCAGCAGACTTGCCGGTTGCTGTGAATTTTTTACGACAACAGCGGTGGGAAACTTCCGAAAGACGCTGCAACACGTCTGTTGTATCTGGCGCCGATACAATTCACCCCCTACGATACGCGGCAGGTTTTCAGGGAGCTTTTGAATGAACAAGACATTGGTTGTAAGTGCACTGAGCGCAGCGCTGTTGCTGGCCGGTTGTCAGTCGGTCAACACCACCAGCGGCGGAGCCGTCGGTGTGGAGCGCAAGCAGTACATGTTCAGCATGCTGTCCTCGCAAGAGGTCGACCAGATGTATGCCCAGTCCTATCAGAAGACCGTCGGCGAGGCGTCGAGCAAAGGCGTGCTGGACAAGACCAGCCCGGAGGCCAAGCGGGTTCAGGCGATTGCCAACCGGCTGATTGCCCAGGCACCGAACTTCCGCCCGGATGCGGCGCAATGGCAGTGGGAAGTCAATCTGATCAAGAGCGACGAGCTCAACGCCAACTGCGGGCCTGGCGGCAAGATCATTTTCTACACCGGGCTGATCGACAGCCTGAAGCTGACCGACGATGAAATCGCGGCGGTCATGGGCCATGAAATCGCCCACGCCCTGCGCGAGCACGGTCGTGAGGCGATGTCCAAAGCCTATGGCATTGAAATGGCCAAACAGGGTGCCGGTGCGTTGCTCGGTCTGGGTCAGGACAGCCTGGCGCTGGCCGACACCGTGGCCAATTACGGCATGACCTTGCCCAACAGCCGTGCCAACGAAAACGAAGCCGACCTGATCGGCCTGGAACTGGCCGCCCGCGCCGGGTACAACCCGAATGCGGCGATCACCTTGTGGAACAAGATGAGCAAGGCTTCGGAAGGCGCACCGCCGGAGTTCATGAGCACCCACCCGGCCTCGTCCAGCCGGATCGCCTCGCTGCAGGCGGCGATTCCAAAAGTCATGCCGCTGTACGAGAAAGCGCCGAAGTCCTAAGAGTCGAAGGACACAACGATTCTTCAGGTTGGGAGGGCTGTTGTGGCGAGGGGATTTATCCCCGATGGGCTGCGAAGCAGCCCCAAAACCTGCAAATGCGTTATGTCTGACACTCTGAGGAGGCAGGTTTGGGGGCGCTTCGCGCCCCATCGGGGATAAATCCCCTCGCCACAGTTAATTGTCAGATCACGGCTCAGGGGTTAAATCCAGCCACTGCTCTGCATCGCCTTGTACACCGCCACGATCGCCAGAATCAGGAACGCCGAAGCCGCCAGGCGACGGATCAAGGTCAGTGGCAATTTCTCCGCGGCAAAGTTACCCGCCAATACCACCGGCACGTTGGCAATCAACATGCCCAAGGTGGTGCCGATAATCACCAGCCACAGCTCAGGGTATTGCGCCGCCAGCATCACGGTGGCGATCTGCGTCTTGTCGCCGATTTCCGCGAGGAAAAACGCGATCAGCGTGGTCAGGAAGGGGCCGAACTTGCGTGCGGTGCTGGCTTCATCGTCGTCCATCTTGTCCGGGACCAGCGTCCACAGCGCAGTGGCGGTGAAGCTCGCGGCGAGAATCCAGTGCAGCACCGAATCGGAGAAGAAGCTGCCGAACCAGGCGCCTACCGCACCGGCTGCCGCGTGGTTGGCCAGGGTCGCAGCGACGATACCGGCAATGATCGGCCAGGGTTTGCGAAAGCGAACGGCGAGAATCAGCGCGAGCAGTTGCGTCTTGTCGCCGATTTCGGCCAAGGCAACGATTGCGGTGGGAACGAGTAACGAGTCCAGCATCAGGATTTTCCTAAGGGGCGGGTCGACACGGCTATGACACGTACAGCCTTCCCGCCCCGGGTAAGGTGTGCGTGTCATAGGTCTTGTCAAACCCTGCGATCCGTCTGGTGCGGACGCTTGGGTCGCATACGCCATGATCTGAGGATCAAGTATGTTGACGTATGCCGGACGAGCTTGGCGCTCGTGGGAGACTACTCCCCTAGGACGGAGCGGATTCTGCCTTCGCAAAACCGATAGAGCAAGAACAAATTTTCAGCCGCGCTTGGCCCGGTAAATCCGGAAACCATTGCCTTCGGCCTTGATTGCACACACGCCCAGATGCTCTTCGATCAGCGGCTGATACTTCAGGAAGCTGTTCGCAACCAAGCGCAGTTCGCCGCCGTTTTTCAGATGTTTGGCCGCTTTTCGCAGCAAGTTTTCGGTAGCGAAATAATCGGTGTGCACGCCGACATGGAACGGCGGGTTGCTCAGAATCGCGTTCAAACCCATCGGTGCAGCGTCGATACCGTCGCCGGTCAGCACTTCGGCGTCCAGACCGTTGGCCGCCAACGTCAGGCGACTGCTGGCGGCGGCGAAGGCATCGACGTCGAGCAAAGTCACCTGATTGTGCGGATAACGCCGTTTGACCGCCGCGCCCAAAACCCCGGCGCCACAACCGAAATCCAGCAGATGACCGCTCGGCAGTTTGTCCAGATGCTCAAGCAGCAGGGCGCTGCCGCGGTCCAGTCGACCATGGCTGAACACGCCCGGCAGGCTGATGACTTTAAGCGGGCCTTCGGCCAGCGGCAGCTCATAAGTCTGCGCCAGGCTTTCCAGCGATTTTGCTTCAGGCGCGTTGGCCACGGTGACCTGCCACAGTTGGCAGTGACGGGCGCTGTCGAGTTTGCGCGGCTTGCCGAACGGGTTGAGTTGCTTGGACGCACCCTCGATACCGCTGCGTTTTTCCCCGACCAGAAACACCTCGCGCCCGGGCAGACGTGCGGCCACGGCATTGAGGATGTAATCGGTCAGATCCTTGGACTTGGGCAAAAACACCACGGCGCTGTCGAACTCGCGCTCCGGCACGTTTACGCCGAAATGGCTGCGACCTTCGAAGCGCGCATCGAGAGCGGCCTGATCGCCGGCATGCCAGCACCAGCCGAACGCATTGGGCAGGCGCCCGAGCAGATCGTCGGCAGGCAAACCGGCCAACAACAGCGAACCCTGGAATAACTCGGCCTGACGAAGCAGTACTTCACTGCGCGGATCCATAACTGCTCCTTGGAAAAAAAGTGCCGCAGTTTATCAACTGACGACCCGCAGCGCTTTACCGCTGAAGAATGCCTGGGCGTTTTCGGTCAATTGGCCGACGATGCGTTGCCGCGCTTCGCGACTGCCCCAGGCGTTGTGCGGAGTGACGATCAGCCGTGGAATGTCGGCGGCCAGCAGCGGATTGCCGTTGACCGGCGGTTCGACGCTGAGCACGTCGGTGGCGGCGCCGCCAAGGTGACCGTTGCGCAACGCGGCGGCCAAGGCTTGCTCGTCGATCAAACCACCGCGAGCGGTGTTGACCACAAAGGCGCCGGGTTTCATCGCCGCCAGCTCGCGGGCGCCGATGAAGTGCCGGGTGTGTTCGTTGAGCGGACAGTGCAGGGTCAGGGCGTCGATCTGCGGCAGCAATTCGTTCAGCGGCAGACGGTCCGGCCGCGCCGGGCGGCCCGGAATCTGTCCGAGCAATACACGCATGCCAAATGCTTCGGCCAGTCGCGCGACCGCACCGCCGAGTTCGCCATGACCAAGCAGGCCGAGGGTTTTGCCCTCCAGTTCGACGATCGGATAGTCGAGCAGGCAGAACTGTCTGGCCTGCTGCCAGCGACCTTCGCCGACGGCTTTTTGATAATCCGCGAGGCGGGTGGCGAGGTTGAGCAGCAGCATGATCGTGTGTTGCGCCACCGACGGCGTGCCGTAACCCTGACAGTTGCACACGGTGATGCCGTGGGCGCGAGCCGCGTCCAGATCGACGTTGTTGGTGCCGGTGGCGGTGATCAGGATCAGTTGCAGATCCGGGTTGGCGGCCATCGTGGCGGCATCGATGCGGATCTTGTTGGTGATCGCCACGCTGGCCCCGTGCAGGCGTTCGGCGACTTGATCAGGCGCAGTCTGGGCGAACAGTTGCAGGTCGCTGAAGCAGGCGCGCAACGGGCTGAGGTCGAGATCGCCGAGATCCAGTGACGGGTGATCGAGGAATACGGCGCGGCGCGGGTTCGTCATCAACTGTACCTTTTGTGCTTGGAACGGAAGGCGTAATCTGCCGAGCCTACCAGATGAAACAAAACGTTACGCAGTGCCCGAGGTGCTCACAAAACCTGTGGGAGCGGGCTTGCTCGCGAAGAGGGCGTGTCAGACCCATAAAGGTTGCCTGACACAACGCCATTCGCGAGCAAGCCCGCTCCCACAGGGGAAAAGCATTCAGGCGATGTGTTCAAGTTGATGATCACCCCCAGAGGAGCCCCCATGTACTGGACCGAGTTCTTGACCGTTGCACTGATCCATCTGCTGGCCGTGGCCAGCCCCGGCCCGGACTTTGCCGTGGTGGTGCGCGAGAGCGTGACCCATGGGCGTCGCGCCGGCACCTGGACCGCACTGGGCGTGGGCACGGCGATTTTCCTGCATGTGGGTTATTCGCTGCTGGGCATCGGCCTGATCGTGTCGCAGTCGATCGTGCTGTTCAACGCCTTGAAATGGGCCGCCGCCGCGTACCTGCTGTACATCGGCTTCAAGGCCTTGCGCGCGCAGCCGGCGAAAACCGTTACCGATGATCTGCACAAGGAAGCCGGCGTGCGCACCGCGCGCGGCGCGTTCACCTCGGGCTTCGTGACCAATGGTCTGAATCCGAAAGCCACGCTGTTCTTCCTGTCGCTGTTTACCGTGGTGATCAACCCGCACACGCCACTGGCGGTGCAGGCGGGTTACGGGGTTTACCTGGCCGTTGCGACCGCTTTCTGGTTCTGCCTGGTGGCGATGCTGTTCAGTCAGCAACGTGTACGTGCCGGTTTTGCCCGCATGGGCCATTGGTTCGACCGCACCATGGGCGCGGTGCTGATCGCTCTCGGCGTGAAAATCGCGTTTACCGAGATGCACTAAGAGCTGAAACCCGATCAAAACTGTGGGAGCGAGCTTGCTCGCGAAGGCGTCGGATCAGTCGATATCACAGGTGACTGGAAGATTGCTTTCGCGAGCAAGCTCGCTCCCACAGGGTGATGGGGAATTCCTACACGAGTTGGCTGAGTTTGCTCAGATTATTCAGGTACTCCCGGGGATTGTCCCCGAGCAACCGGCGAAACATCGCGCTGAACGCCCGCGCGCTGCCGTACCCCAGATCCCGCGCCACGCTCTGCACGCTGTCCCCGGCGAGCAGGCGCGGCAGCGCTTCCATCAGGCGCAGTTGCTGGCGCCAGGCGTTGAAACTCATCTTCAGTTGTCGCTGGAACAGCCGCGCCAGAGTGCGTGAGCTGGCGCCGACCTGCTGCGCCCAGTCTTCCAGGGTGTTGGGGTGATCCGGTGTGTGCAGCAACGCCAGACAGATGTTCTGCAGGCGTCGGTCAGTAGGCATTGGAATGTGCAGCGGCAGGTTGTCCAGGCTGGCGAGCTCTTCCAGCATCAACTGCTGGATCAGCGGATTGTCCGCGTGCGGCGGGCCCTGCACGGCGCGCAGGATCAACTCGCGCAGTAGCGGCGTCACCGCCAGCACGCAGCACTGTTGCAGGCTGGCCGGTGACAGCTCGGGGGCAATGAACAGCGAGCGCATCTGCACATCGCCGGACATGAAAATCTCGTGCGCGACTTGCGGCGGAATCCACACTGCGCGGCTTGGCGGAATCACCCAGGCACCGAGGTCGGTGACCACTCGCATGATCCCTCGGACGGCATACAGCAACTGCGCCTCGCGGTGCAGGTGCAGCGACTGGTGCGCGCCGTCCAGATAATCCCGGGGATAGGCACTCACCGGGCCGTGTTCGAAGTGGCTGATCAACATGTCGGATTCGATGACCTGGTTGGCAGGTATGCGCTTTTTCGCCAACTTAGCATAAAGCCGCTGACACCAATCCGCCCATAACAAACACAAGCGTGCCGCCATGAACCAATCCCGAAACGTGATTCGCTACGTCAACGCCGCCCATGTGATCGATCACATGTTCATGCTGATTTTTCCCGCCGCCGTGCTCGGCATGACCCAGGCCTTCGGCCTCGACTACGCCGCGCTGATCGGCCTTTCGCTGGGCGGGTTCATTGCCTTTGGCGCCTGTTCGTTACCGGCCGGCTGGCTGGGCGATCACTGGAGTCGGCGGCAGATGATGCTGGTGTTTTTCTTCGGCATCGGCGCCTCGGCGATCTTCACCGGGCTGAGCACCAGCCCGACGATGCTGGTGATCGGGTTGACCCTGATCGGCATTTTCGCCGCGATCTACCACCCGGTGGGTACCGCGATGCTGGTGGCCTACGCGCAGAATCGCGGGCGGGAGATCGGCATCAATGGCATGTGGGGCAACCTCGGCGTAGCGTTCTCGGCGCTGATCACCGGGTTGCTGGTGGCGCAGTTCGGCTGGCGGTCGGCCTTTGTGTTACCGGGGGTGGTGGCGATCATGCTGGGAATCGGCTTTGCCTTGCAGGTGCGTGAAGAGCCGATCCCGCAGCGTCCACACACCGCACTGAAGGGCGCTGCCGGGCAGCGGATTTCGATGCTCATGGTATTCGGCGTGCTGGCGCTGGCGACGGCCACCGGTGGCGTGGTGTTCAACGCCACCACCATGACCTATCCGAAGCTGTTTCAGGAACGTCTGCATGACCTGTTCGCCTCGCCGCAAACCCTCGGCGTGGTGGTCAGCCTCGCGTATGCCTTTGGTGCAGTCGCGCAGTTGAGCATTGGCCAGGTGCTGCACCGAGTCAGCCTGAAATGGCCGTTTATTGTGTTGACGCTGTTTCAGGCGCCGCTGTTGTACGCCATGGCGTATGTCGATGGCTGGGCAGTGATCGTGCTCGGTGCGGCGTTCATGTTCGTGGTGTTCGGTCAGGTGACGGTGAACGACTCGATGGTCGCCAATTTCGTCGCGCCGCAGTGGCAATCGCGGGTCTTCGCCCTGCGTTACTGCCTGTCGTTCGGCGCCAGTGCGACGGCGATTCCGCTCATTGCCTACATCGAGCCGCGCCATGGGTTTGTCGGGCTTTACTTGATTCTGGCGGGTTTCGGCGCATTGACCTTCCTTGCTGCGCTGGTTTTCCCACGGACGCCTTCAGAAGCGGCTGTAGGGCAAACGGCCTGAACGGCGCTGAAATACCGACAAATGCTGGCGCAAAGCTAGCATTTGTACGGCTGTGCAAATCATTCCTTCGGCTGATTTGACTGGGGTATAACGGCTCTAGAGTAACGCTCTCTACGCCAACACCGTGCAGCCAGAAAAGGGATTCATATGTTGCAGACTCGCGTCATTCCCCCGGCCGATGGGGCCTACCAGTATCCATTGCTGATCAAACGGCTGCTGATGTCCGGCGCCCGTTACGAGAAAACCCGCGAGATCATTTACCGAGACCAGTTGCGCTACAGCTATCCGACCCTGATCGAGCGGGTGGCGCGGCTGGCCAACGTATTGACGGCGGCCGGGGTGAAGGCGGGTGACACCGTGGCGGTGATGGACTGGGACAGCCATCGCTACCTCGAATGCATGTTTGCCATTCCGATGATCGGCGCGGTGATCCACACCATCAACGTGCGTCTGTCGCCGGAGCAGATCCTCTACACCATGAACCACGCCGAGGACCGCTTCGTGCTGGTCAACAGCGAGTTCGTCGGGCTGTACCAGGCCATCGCGCCGCACCTGACCACCGTCGAGAAAACCCTGCTGCTGACCGATCTGCCGGAAAAGACCGCCGAGCTGCCGAACCTGGTCGGCGAGTATGAGCAACTGCTGGCCGCTGCGAGCCCGCAGTACGACTTCCAGGACTTCGACGAGAACTCGGTCGCCACTACCTTCTACACCACGGGCACCACCGGTAACCCGAAAGGTGTGTACTTCACCCATCGGCAACTGGTGCTGCACACCATGGGCGTGTCGACTATCATGGGCGCGATCGACAGCGTGCGCCTGCTCGGCACCAGCGACGTGTACATGCCGATTACCCCGATGTTCCATGTGCATGCCTGGGGCTTGCCGTACGTGGCAACCATGCTCGGGCTCAAGCAGGTTTATCCGGGGCGTTACGACCCGGAGTTCCTCGTCGAGCTGTGGCGCAAGGAGAAGGTCACGTTCTCCCACTGCGTGCCGACCATCCTGCAGATGCTGCTCAACGCCAAAGGCGCACAGGGCACCGATTTCGGGGGCTGGAAGATCGTCATCGGTGGCAGTGCGCTGAACCGTACGCTGTATGAAACCGCCAAGGCCCGGGGCATTCAGTTGACGGCGGCGTACGGCATGTCGGAGACCGGGCCACTGGTTTCCTGTGCGCATTTGAACGACGAGTTGATGGCCGGCACCGAAGACGAACGCACCACTTACCGGATCAAGGCCGGTGTGCCGGGGCCGTTGGTGGAAGCGGCGATCGTCGACGCCGAGGGCAACTTCCTCCCCGCCGACGGCGAAACCCAGGGCGAACTGGTGCTGCGCGCGCCGTGGCTCACCGAAGGCTATTTCAACGAACCGCAGAAGGGCGCCGAGCTCTGGGCCGGTGGGTGGCTGCACACCGGCGATGTGGCAACGCTCGACAGCATGGGCGTGATCGACATCCGCGACCGCATCAAGGATGTGATCAAGACTGGCGGCGAATGGATTTCCTCGCTGGACCTCGAAGACCTGATCAGCCGTCATGTGGCGGTACGCGAAGTAGCAGTGGTGGGCATCGCCGATCCGCAATGGGGCGAGCGGCCGTTTGCACTGCTGGTGATCCGCGAAGGGCACGAGATCGGGGCGCGCGAGCTCAAGGAACACCTCAAGCCGTTCGTGGAACTGGGTCACTTGAGCAAGTGGGCGATTCCAAGCCAGATCGCCCTTGTTACGGAAATTCCCAAGACCAGTGTCGGCAAGCTCGACAAGAAGCGCATCCGCCTCGACATCACCGAATGGCAGGCCAACAACAGCACCTTCCTTTCGACACTTTGAGTGTCTGCTGGCGCGCCGAAACCGGCGCGCCAGACCCACCAAGCAAGCGCTTGGCTTGTTAAATCGAAAAATTCAGCCATCCTTGCCGTGCCGACATGTGTCGGACTGGCGAAAGGACTGTTCCAGAGTGGCCGGCAGCTGCAAATCACACTTTAGAGGGATCAAGCAGTACCCCCTGCTGGCTATAGTCCGCTCAAGGATTTTTAAGAACGGGGCACACGCACGAACAGGGGCGATGCAACTTTGGAGTGACGTCGGGTGGCTACTGGCTCCCGGTCTTCCAGGCGTTTTTAAAAGTACTCACTGCCATAACAATAATGCACATGGAGTAGCGTCGATGACATCAGTAAACCAGTTCTGGCGCCGGGCTAAACTGCCTCTGGCCGTCAGTCTTGCCTCTACGCTCGCCGGGCCCGCATTCGGCGTCAGTTTCAACGTCGGTGAAATCGAAGGTCAGTTCGACTCCTCGCTCTCCCTGGGCATGAGTATCTCGACCCAGCAGCCGAACAAGGACCTTATTGGTGTCAACAACGGCGGCAAGGGCCTGTCCCAGACCTCCGACAACGGCCACCTGAACTTCAAGAGCGGGCAAGCCTTCTCGAAGATCTTCAAGGGCATCCATGATCTGGAACTGAAATACGGCGACACCGGGGTCTTCGTCCGGGGCAAATACTGGTACGACTTCGCGCTGCAGAATCAGGACCTGGAATACAAGGACGTCAGCAACCACAACCGCGACGTCGCGGCGCGCTCTTCCGGCGGGCAGATCCTAGACGCCTTCGTTTACCACAACTACTCGATTGCCGATGAGCCGGGTTCGGTGCGTCTGGGCAAGCAGGTGGTGAACTGGGGCGAAAGTACCTTCATCGGTGGCGGCATCAACTCGATCAACCCGATCGACGTGTCCGCGTTCCGCCGTCCGGGTGCCGAGATCAAGGAAGGTCTGATCCCGGTCAACATGTTCTACGTATCCCAGAGCCTCACCGAAAACCTCTCGGCTGAAGGTTTCTACCAGATCGACTGGCAGAAGACCGTGACCGACAACTGCGGCACCTTTTTCTCGCAGCCGGATATCGTCACCACCGGTTGCGACGATAACCTGCGGGTACTGAACAAGCGTTCGACCATTCCGGGTATTGCGCTCGGGCCGTTGGCCAACGCTGGTGTCGACGTCAACGAAGAGGGCGTGCTGGTGCGCCGTTCGCCCAACCGCAACGCGCGTGACAGCGGGCAGTGGGGCGTTTCCGCCAAGTACATGTTCGACCCGCTGGCCACCGAGTTCGGCGCCTACTTCATGAACTACCACAGCCGTGCGCCGATCTTCAGCGCCACCGGCGCGCCCCAGTCGATCTATAACGGCGTCAAGGCATTGCCAGGGCCGTTCCAGGCACTGGGCCCGCTGGTCGTGGCAGGCAACTCGGAATACTTCATCGAATACCCTGAAGACATTCGCCTGTACGGTCTGAGCTTCTCCACTACCCTGCCTACCGGTACGGCGTGGAGCGGTGAAGTCAGCTACCGGCCGAATGCTCCGGTGCAGTTGAACTCCACCGACATCCTGTTCGCCGGCGTACGTCCGCTGGGAGGCGCGTTGACCAACGCGTCGGTCCTCAACGGCGTGCCGGGCCAGGATCTGCACGGTTACAACCGTAAAGAAATCACCCAACTGCAAACCACCCTGACGCACTTCTTCGATCAGGTGATGGGCGCCAACCGGCTGACCCTGGTGGGTGAAGTCGGCGTGACCCACGTCGGTGGTCTGGAAAGCAAATCCGAAGCCCGTTACGGCCGCGATCCGGTGTTCGGCCCGGGCGAACTGCCTGCCACGGGAGGTCTCAACACCTGCTCGCAGATCCTCAACACCTCCACCATCAACGGTGCCGGGCCGGGGGCTTCGCGCGACAACGTTTCCAGCAACTGCAACAACGATGGTTTCACCACGGCCACTTCGTGGGGCTATCGCGCTCGTGCCATCTGGGATTACAGCGACGTGTTTGCCGGTGTGAACCTCAAGCCGAACGTGGCCTGGTCGCACGACGTGAAAGGTTACTCGCCAGGCCCTGGCGGCAACTTCGAGGAAGGTCGCAAGGCCATCAGCCTCGGTCTCGATGCCGAATACCAGAACACCTACACGGCGAGCCTGGCCTACACCAACTTCTTTGGCGGCGACTACACGACCGTGGACGATCGTGACTTCGTGGCCTTGAGCGTCGGCGTGAACTTCTAAGCACAGTTTTTTCAGGACGAACACACATATGAAAATAACAAAGAGTCTGTTCCACGCGAGTGTTCTGGGTTTGTCGCTGCTGGCGACCAGCGTCATGGCGGCCGTTCCCGCCGCCGAAGCCGACAAGCTGGGCAAGAGCCTGACCCCGATGGGCGCCGAAATGGCCGGCAACGCCGACGGTTCGATCCCTGCCTGGAAACCGTTGGCGAAAAATGCCGGCACGGTCGACAGCAAGGGCTTCCTGTCCGATCCGTTCGGCAGTGAAAAACCGCTGTTCACCATCACCGCGCAGAACGTCGAGCAGTACAAGGACAAGCTTGCTCCGGGCCAGTACGCGATGTTCAAGCGCTACCCGGACACCTTCAAGATTCCGGTTTATCCGTCCCATCGCGGCTCGACCGTGCCGGATGACGTGTTCGCCGCGATCAAGAAAAACGCCACCACCACCAATCTGGTCGCAGGCGGTAACGGTCTGGAAAACTTCGATACCGCCGTGCCGTTCCCGATTCCGAAAAGCGGTCTGGAAGTGATCTGGAACCACATCACCCGCTATCGCGGTGGCAGTGTGACCCGTCTGGTGACCCAGGCGACTCCGCAAACCAACGGCTCGTTCAGCCTGGTGTACTTCCAGGACCAGTTCGTGTTCCGCGACAAGATGAAGGACTACGATCCGGCCAACCCGGGCAACATCCTGTTCTACTTCAAGCAGAAAGTGACCGCGCCGGCACGTCTGGCCGGTACCGTGCTACTGGTGCACGAAACCCTCGACCAGGTGAAGGAGCCGCGCAAGGCGTGGGTCTACGCCACTGGTCAGCGTCGTGTGCGTCAGGCACCGCAAGTGTCCTATGACGGTCCGGGCACTGCCGCGGACGGTCTGCGTACCTCCGACAACCTCGACATGTACAACGGTGCGCCGGATCGCTACGACTGGAAGCTCGAAGGCAAGAAAGAGATGTACATTGCCTCCAACAGTTACAAGATCGACTCGCCGACCCTCAAGTACGCCGACATCATCAAGGCCGGCCATATCAACCAGGACCTGACCCGTTACGAGTTGCGTCGTGTCTGGCACGTGGTCGCCACCCTGAAACCGGGTCAGCGCCATATCTATGCCAAACGTGACTTCTACATCGACGAAGACACCTGGCAGGCAGCAGTCATCGACCACTACGACGGTCGCGGTCAGCTGTGGCGTGTCGCCGAAGCGCATGCCGAGGACTACTACGACAAGCAAGTGCCGTGGTACGCACTGGAAGCCCTGTACGACCTGCAATCGGGTCGCTACCTGGCGCTGGGCATGAAGAACGAAGAGAAATCAGCGTATGACTTCGGTTTCTCTGCCACCAAGAGCGAATTCCAGCCGGGCAATTTGGGCCAGGACGGTATCCGCTAAGCTTTGACCCGAGGCCGCATCCTCGAAAAAACGCCCCGACTGGTTCGGGGCGTTTTTTTTGGCGTTGATTTTTGTAGGAGCTGCCGGCTCTCGACAGTCTTTTTGTAGCCATTTGTAGCAGCAACCTTCATAACCGCTACGTTTAAGGCTAGGCTGCGGACATCTGCTACGCCGCCAACCGCCATTCGAACAAGAGCCGGCCATGACTGATCTGTCCCCACTTCCGGGTCCCGCAAGCGTTGCCGTCGCGGCACTGGACGGACGTTTTTTCCGTCCTCCGCTGCCGGACGGATACGTCTTGCGGCCACGTCTCTGCGAGCGCCTGCAAACCGGGCTCGGTGGACGTCTGTTACTGGTCTGCGCTCCGGCCGGGTTCGGCAAGAGTTCGCTGGCGGTGGAGTTCTGTCAGAGCCTGCCGGGGCACTGGCAAAGTCTCTGGCTGGGATTGAGCCCACGGGATAACGATCCGGGGCGGTTTCTCGAGCGATTGCTGGAGGGACTGCAGGACTACTTTCCGGATCTGGGCAGTCGTGCACTCGGCCTGTTGAAGATGCGCCAGCGCCATCAGCCGTTCGCCTTCGAAGAATGGCTCGACGGCTTGCTCGATGAGTTGGCCCTGCAACTGCAACCGACGGCGCCGCTGTTGCTGGTGCTCGACGACTACCATCTCGCCCAAGGCCCGGTACTCGACCGTTGCCTGCAGTTTTTCCTCAATCATCTTCCCGATGGCTTGCTGGTCATGGTCACCAGTCGGCAGCGCCCGGACTGGCATCTGGCGCGTCTGCGCCTGTCGCGCCAGTTGCTCGAACTGCATGAGCAGGACTTGCGCCTGACCCACGATGAAGCCCTGACGCTGCTCGATCGACACAGCAGTTCATTGCGCGGCGAAGCGCTGGAAAACCTGATCCAGCGCAGCGAAGGCTGGGTGGCCGGACTGCGTTTCTGGTTGCTTGCGGTCTCCGAGGCTGGCAGCGGGGCTCCGCTGCCACCCGCGCTGAACGGCGGGGAAGGGCTGATCCGCGATTACCTGCTGGAAGAAGTGATCGATTGCCTGCCGGCCGAGGTGCAGGCGTTTCTCTACGACACCGCCCCTCAAGAGCGCTTTTGCAGCGAGCTGTGCGACGCGGTGCGCGAAGCCCACGACAGCGCCGAAATCCTGCGGTTTCTGTTGGCGCATCAGGTATTTCTGGTACCGCTGGACGAACACGGTCACTGGTATCGCTATCACCATTTGTTTTCCGATCTGCTGCGCAGCCGTCCCGTGACCCAGACGCTGGTGCCGGCGGCGACCCTGCACCTGCGCGCCTGTCGCTGGTTCAATGCTCAAGGGCTGCTCGACGAAGCGGTGGAGCAGGCCTTGCGCGCCGGCCATCTGGATGTCGCAGCGAATCTGGTGCAGAACCTGTCCGAGGAACAACTGCTCGCCGAGCAGAACGTGGGCATGCTGCTGCGCTGGAAAATGGACTTGCCCGACAGTCTGCTGATCAGCACGCCACGCTTGATCGTGCTCTACAGCTGGGCGCTCGGGCTGGCCTGTCAGCTGGATGCCGCTGAAGAGCTGGCCAGTCATTTAAGTCGTTTCCTGCCGGCGCCTTCGGCCTCTGCGCAGAAGTCGATGCTCGCGCAATGGCTGGCGCTCAGCGGCATCATCGCCCGCGGGCGCGGGCATCGTGAGCTGACCCAGCGCTATTGCAGCGAAGCGCTGGAAAGCCTGCCGGTGAAACGTTACGGGCAACGCCTGATGTGCCTGTCGACCTTGTCCAATCTGGCGATCGCCGACGGTGACCTGTGGCGTGCGCGGGGCTTGAATCGAGAATCCCTCGAGCTGGCGCAGCGGGTCGGCAATCCGTTGTTCGAAGCCTTGGCGCATTACGACCGGGCGCGGGTCCTGCAATCGCGCGGGGAAATTCTGCGGGCACTGGATGAGGTGCATCAGGGTCTTGATCGTCTGCGCGGGTTGTCGGCGCAACGTCTGTACGCGGTGCGTGCGCGATTGACGCTGTATGAAGGTTTTCTGCTGTCGATGCGCTTGCAACCGCAGCAGGCCCGGGCCCGATTGCTGAGCGGTCTGGCCGAAGCGCGGGCCTGTCGCGATATCAGCGTATTGATCGGTCACTGCGTGATCGCCCGTCTCGACGGCAGCCTCGGCGAATTCGCCAAGGCCTTCGCCGAACTCGCTGAAGCCGAGCGTCTGATGCATATATGGGATGTGCCGCCGATCTACTATCTGGCGATGATCACCCTGGTCAAATGCGAACTGTGGCTGGCGCAAGGCCGCACTGATCTGGCCGAAGCCTGGCTGGCACGACTGGGCCAGACCTACACCGGCGAACGTGCAGCCGCACCACCGGAATTTCATCCACAGCTGCCGCTGCATGTGGAATTGCAACAAGCGTTGCTCGACGTGATCAAGGGCCAGCCGATGCTCGCCGAAGGGCGGTTGAATGTGTTGCTGGAAAACGGTCAGCAAACCGGGCGCCAGTTGCTGTGTGTGATGGCGCTGGCGCAGAAAGTGAATTTGCTGCTGAGCAGTGGCCGCGAATCCGAGGCACGCAAAGCATTGAACCAGGCGCTGGAAGCGGCTGCGGGCGGCGTGATACAGCCATTTGACGCCTTGATCAACGCGCATCCGGACTGGCTGCGCAGCCAGCTGCAAAACTCGCCAGCACTGGCAGGACAGCAGTTGCTGACGCATTTTCCGCTGGTGGTTGCCCGTCCTGTCATTGAATGTGGATCTGCCGAACAACTCAGCAGTCGCGAGCTGGCGGTGCTGCGTTTGATTGCCCAGGGATGTTCCAATCAGGAAATCAGCGAGCAACTGTTCATTTCGCTGCATACGGTGAAAACCCATGCCAGCCATATCAACAGCAAGTTGGGGGTTGAGCGGCGTACTCAGGCGGTGGCCCGCGCCAAGGCGCTGGGGTTAATGATCTAGTCCCGCTAAAATCTTCGACATCAGCGGTTTTCGCCGCCGTCGAATATTGATCAGGATTGCCCCATGACTGTTCCAGCGCCTGCGCTCATCCGCGAAACCTTTCCCGTCGGCCCGCTGCAGTGCAACTGCACGATCATCGGCGACCCCATCACGAAAAAAGCCATCGTCGTCGATCCGGGCGGCAACCCCGATCTGATCATGGCGCGCCTCGATGCCCACGGTCTGAAAGTGGTCAGCATCATCCACACCCACGCGCATCTCGATCATTTCCTCGCCTCCGGGCAGATGAAGGAAAAGACCGGCGCAACCCTGCATCTGCACAAGGAAGACCAGTTCCTGTGGGACAACCTTGAAATGCAATGCCAGATGTTCGGTGTGCCCTACACGCCGGTGCCGTCGCCGGATCGCTGGTTGAGCGACGATGAAGAACTGGCCTGCGGCTGCGGCGTGGCGCTGCATACGCCGGGACATACGCCCGGTTCCATGAGCTTTTGGTTTTCCGAGGCTAAGCTGTTGATTGCCGGCGACACGCTGTTTCGTCGCGGGGTAGGGCGCACGGATTTGTGGGGCGGCGATCAGGCGACCATCGTGCGATCGATCAAGCAGCGGCTGTACACCCTCGACGAAGACGCAATCGTGGTTGCCGGACATGGCCCGGACACGCGTCTCGGGGATGAAATGCGCGAAAACCCGTTCGTGCGCGCCTAAACATTTTGTCATGAGTGTGCGGCGGAATTTTTCGGCATTGTCATGATCCAACGCCCGCACAGGTCTATTGCCTAGGGCCGCTGCCACACAGAATGCGAAAAAAACCAGGAGCTTTTCATGTTCACCACGCCTCGTTTGATTATTGTTGCTACCGCTGTGGCCATGTTGGCCGGCTGCGCCTCGCCCAACCCGTATGACAATCAGGGGCAGGCCGACGGTGGCTCGCAAGGCATGAGCAAAACCGCCAAGTACGGCGGTCTCGGTGCGCTGGCCGGCGCCTTGGCAGGTGCCGCCATCGACCACAACAACCGTGGCAAGGGTGCCTTGATCGGCGCGGCGGTCGTTGGTGCCTCGGCGGCCGGTTACGGTTACTACGCCGACCAGCAAGAGAAAAAGCTGCGCGCCAGCATGGCCAACACCGGGGTTGAAGTGCAGCGCCAGGGCGATCAGATCAAGCTGATCATGCCAGGCAACATCACCTTCGCCACCGATTCGGCGAACATCGCGCCAAGCTTCTATCAGCCACTGAACAACCTGGCGAACTCGTTGAAAGAGTTCAACCAGAACCAGATCGAAATCGTCGGCTACACCGACAGCACCGGCAGCCGTCAGCACAACATGGACCTGTCTCAGCGTCGTGCGCAGAGCGTGGCCACCTACCTGACTTCTCAAGGTGTCAGCGGTGCCAACCTCTCGGCCCGTGGCGCCGGCCCGGATAACCCGATTGCCAGCAACGGTGACGTCAATGGCCGCGCGCAGAACCGCCGCGTCGAGGTCAACCTGAAAGCGATTCCGGGTCAGCAGTATGGTGGTCAGCAGCAACAGCCGGGGACGGTTCAGCAGTATCCGTAAGTGAATGCTTGAGTGAAGAAATGCCCGGTCTTGTGACCGGGCATTTTTTTGGGTTGCCCGTGCTGGCCCTTTCGCGAGCAAGCCCGCTCCCACAGGGATGGGTGTTGTTCACAGAATCTGCGTTCACCACATGACCCTGTGGGAGCGGGCTTGCTCGCGAAGGGGCCGGACCCATCACCCTCAAATCATCAGATACAAAAAAAGCCCCCGGACAACCGAATTGTCCGGGGGCTTTTTGTTGGGCGCGAAACCCGATTACTTCTTCAGGCCGTAATGCTCATCGAGCATGCCCGGCGAGTTCGGGGCTTTCGGTGCGTAGTCGCGTGGCGGCTCCTGATCGCGCGGTGGCGTCAGACGTTCGCGCGGTGCCTGCGCGGCATCGGCGTGCAAAGCGGCGATCAGGCGTTGACGGGTCTGCTCGTCCAGGGCCAGGCGGTTGGCACCCTCGGCGAGATGATCCTGCACTTCCTGATAGCTCTGGGTCAGCTTCTTGACCAGCGTCGCGGTGCTGTTGAAGTGAGTGACCACCTCGTTTTGATAGCTGTCGAAACGCTCCTGGATATCATCCAGTTGACGCTGCGTGCGGCTCGGCGCGGCATTCGGTGCGACGCGAGCGATCAGGAATCCAATGGCGACACCCACAACCAGGGCAAGAGTCGGTAACAACCAAACTAAGAGCGAGTGTTCCACGAGTCCTTCCTCTATAAACGGCTTTGCTTTACGTTAACGGCTCGAACCTGCGCTGTATACCGCGATTCACTCGCAATAGATTGGCACAGACAATTTGCTAGACGAGTCGACCCGATTCGAGGTCACGGAGTTCCTTCCTTGCTGATGCGTGAAACCCCTGTAGTGATTGCCGGCCCAGTCGGCCAAATCGAAGCGCTGTACCTCGATAACGAGCAGCCAGTCGGCATTGCGCTGATCTGCCATCCAAACCCGGTGCAGGGCGGCACCATGCTCAACAAGGTCGTCTCGACCCTGCAGCGCACTGCGCGCGACGCAGGTTTGATCACCTTGCGCTTCAACTATCGCGGCGTCGGTGCCAGCGAAGGCTCCCACGACATGGGCAGCGGTGAAGTCGACGACGCTCAGGCTGCCGCAGCATGGCTACTGGAAAAGCATCCGGAGCTGCCGCTGACCCTGTTCGGTTTCTCCTTCGGCGGATTTGTTGCAGCAAGTCTCGGCGGTCGTCTCGAAGCCCAAGGCGTGCAGCTCAAGCAGTTGTTTATGGTCGCGCCGGCGGTGATGCGCCTGGGCGATCAGGATCAACTGCCACAGCACGGCGAGCTGACCGTGATCCAGCCGGAAACCGACGAAGTGATCGATCCGCAGTTGGTCTACGACTGGTCGGAAAAACTCCAGCGCCCCCATGAGCTGCTGAAAGTGGCAGAATGCGGACACTTTTTTCATGGCAAGCTGACCGATCTCAAGGATCTGATCCTGCCGCGTCTCTCGAATTGATTGCAGTCTGACAAGCGATTACCCATGACGAACCGTACCCGTATCCTCACCGGCATCACCACCACCGGCACGCCGCACCTGGGCAACTACGCCGGCGCCATCCGCCCGGCGATTCTCGCCAGCCGCGACAGCAATGCCGATTCGTTCTACTTCCTGGCCGACTACCACGCCTTGATCAAATGCGATGACCCGCTGCGCATCCAGCGCTCGCGTCTGGAAATCGCCGCGACCTGGCTGGCCGGTGGCCTGGATGTCGACCGTGTGACCTTCTATCGCCAGTCCGACATCCCGGAAATCCCCGAGCTGACCTGGCTGCTGACCTGCGTCGCCGCCAAAGGCTTGCTCAACCGGGCGCACGCCTACAAGGCCTCGGTGGACAAGAACGTCGAGAGCGGTGAAGACCCGGATGCCGGGATCACCATGGGTCTCTACAGCTACCCGGTGCTGATGGCGGCGGACATCCTGATGTTCAACGCGCACAAGGTCCCGGTCGGTCGTGATCAGATCCAGCACGTGGAAATGGCCCGCGACATCGGCCAGCGCTTCAACCACCTGTTCGGCCAAGGCAAAGAGTTCTTCACCATGCCTGAGGCGCTGATCGAGGAGAGCGTGGCGACCTTGCCCGGCCTCGACGGGCGCAAGATGTCGAAGAGCTACGACAACACCATCCCGCTGTTCTCCAGCGCCAAAGAGATGAAGGACGCGATCTCGCGGATCGTCACCGACTCCAAAGCGCCGGGCGAAGCCAAAGATCCGGACAACTCGCACCTGTTCACTCTGTTTCAGGCGTTCGCCACACCGGCGCAGGCGGACGAATTCCGCAGCGAACTGCTCGGCGGTCTGGGTTGGGGCGAGGCGAAGAATCGTCTGTTCCAGTTGCTCGACAATGAACTGGGCGAGTCCCGCGAGCGTTACCACCAGTTGATCGAGCGCCCGGCGGATCTGGAAGACATCCTGCAACACGGCGCGAAAAAGGCTCGTGCGGTGGCGACGCCGTTCCTCAACGAACTGCGTGAAGCGGTCGGCCTGCGTTCGTTCGTCAATCAGGTGCAAGTCGCGGCGACCACCAAAAAGAAAGCCGTGAAAGCTGCACGTTTCGTGAGCTTCCGTGAAGACGACGGCAGCTTCCGCTTCCGTCTGCTGGCGGCTGATGGCGAGCAACTATTGCTGTCGCGCAACTTTGCCGACGGCAAAACCGCCGGCCAAGTGACCAAGCAACTGCAATCCGGTCAGGCGCTGGACATCCGCAATCAAGACCTGAGCTTCAGCGTGTGGCTGGAAGGCGAGTGCGTTGGTGACAGCCCGGCGTTCGCCGATGCTGCTGCGCGAGACGCGGCCATCGAGGCTCTGCGCGTTGCACTGACCCCGGTTCAGGACTAATCCGCGGCGCGGCCCGACCAAGGGCTGATTGCCATTCCTACGGGCCGTCGCTACAGTGACGGCCCGTTTTTGTTGCCTTGCTAACGAATTATGACGCCCCTAGAACGATATCAAGCTGATCTGAAACGCCCGGACTTCTTCCATGACGCCGCGCAGGAAACTGCCGTGCGTCATCTGCAGCGCCTGTACGACGATCTGATCGCGGCCGAGCAGAACAAGCCGGGTTTGCTGGGCAAGCTGTTTGGCAAAAAGGATCAGACGCCGGTCAAGGGTCTGTACTTCTGGGGCGGCGTGGGTCGCGGCAAGACTTACCTGGTCGACACCTTCTTTGAAGCGCTGCCGTTCAAGGAAAAGACCCGCACCCACTTCCACCGCTTCATGAAGCGTGTGCACGAAGAGATGAAAACCCTCGGCGGCGAGAAAAACCCGCTGACCATCATCGCCAAGCGCTTCGCCACCGAGTCGCGAGTGATCTGCTTCGATGAATTCTTCGTTTCGGACATCACCGACGCGATGATCCTCGGCACGCTGATGGAAGAGCTGTTCAAGAACGGCGTGACCCTGGTCGCGACCTCGAACATCGTTCCGGACGGCCTGTACAAGGACGGCCTGCAACGCGCACGCTTCCTGCCGGCTATTGCGCTGATCAAGCAGAACACCGAGATCGTCAACGTCGACAGCGGTGTCGACTACCGTCTGCGCCACCTCGAACAAGCGGAGCTGTTCCACTATCCGCTGGATGAAGCCGCCCATGAAAGCCTGCGCAAGAGCTTCAAGGCCCTGACGCCGGAATGCACCGCCGCGGTGGAAAACGATGTGCTGATCATCGAGAACCGTGAAATCCGTGCCCTGCGCACCTGCGACGACGTGGCCTGGTTCGACTTCCGCGAACTGTGCGACGGCCCACGCAGCCAGAACGACTACATCGAGCTGGGCAAGATCTTCCACGCCGTGCTGCTCAGTGGCGTCGAGCAGATGAGCGTCACCACTGATGACATCGCCCGGCGTTTCATCAACATGGTCGACGAGTTCTACGACCGTAACGTCAAGCTGATCATTTCTGCCGAAGTCGAGTTGAAAGACCTGTACACCGGCGGACGCCTGACGTTCGAATTCCAGCGTACGCTCAGCCGTCTGCTGGAGATGCAATCGCACGAATTCCTGTCCCGGGCGCACAAGCCTTAAACAGATTCGGCATACAAAAAAGGGCCTGCAATTGCAGGCCTTTTTTTATGCGACGCAGTACCCCTGTGGGAGCGGGCTTGCTCGCGAATGCGGTGTGTCAGCTAAATAGATGCCGACTGAAAGTATGCTTTCGCGAGCAAGCTCGCTCCCACAGGAGGCCTTGTGTCGTTCAAAAGCTACGCAGCCTGCTGAAACTGCTGCCGATACTGGTTCGGCGACAGCTCGGTGTGCTGGCGGAACAGCCGCGCAAAGAAGCTCGCATCGTCGTAGCCGACCTCATAACTGATGGTCTTGATGCTCTTGCGGCTGCCGGACAGCAAGCCCTTGGCGGTCTCTATACGCAACCGTTGCAGGTAGTGCAGCGGCTTGTCACCAGTCGCGGTCTGGAAGCGGCGCATGAAGTTGCGGATGCTCATGCCGTGCTCGCGGGCCACGTCTTCGAAGCGGAACTTGTCGGCGAAATGCTCTTCAAGCCAGTGCTGGATCTGCAGGATGATCACGTCCTGGTGCAGCTTCTGCCCGCCGAAACCGATGCGACCCGGCGAATAACTGCGCTGCACTTCATACAGAATGTCGCGGGCCACGGCTTGCGCCACGTTGGCGCCGCAGAAGCGTTCGATCAGGTAGATATAGAGATCGCAGGCCGAAGTGGTGCCGCCGGCGCAATACAGGTTGTCAGCGTCGGTCAGGTGCTTGTCCTGATTGAGGTACACCTTGGGGAAGCGCTCGGCGAAGGCATTGAAGAAACGCCAGTAGGTGGTCGCTTCCTTGCCATTGAGCAGTCCGGCCTCGGCCAGCCAGAATACCCCGGTGGCTTCGCCGCAGAGCACGGCGCCGCGGGCATGCTGCTCGCGCAGCCACGGCAGGATTTGTGGATAACGGCCGCACAGGGTTTCAAAGTCGTCCCAGAACGCCGGGAGGATGATGACGTCGGCGTTTTCCAGGCCGCCGTCCACCGGCATCATCACGTCACTGAAACTGTTCACCGGTTTGCCGTCGGGGCTGACCAGGCGGGTTTCGAACGCCGGTGTCAGGCCGTGGCCCAGTTGTTTGCCGTAACGCAGGCTGGCCAGATGGAAGAAATCCTTGGCCTGCATGAGAGTGGATGCGAAAACCCGGTCGATTGCCAGGATGCTGACGCGCCGCAAGGGCGTGGAGACTTGCTTGGACATAATTCAACTTTTGTTTTGTTTTTATAAGGGAAAGTGGTCACCAGACGGCTGGATCGTCTTATTTTTTGTCGGATGTGTCCAGTGTCCTGTGTCGGAGGTGAGGCTTAGTCTCTGAAGGTCATATCCCTCCAACAAGAATGAAAGGTGCCGCATGATCCCCAGAACCTTGTTCAGCTCCGAGCACGAATTGTTCCGCGACAGCGTACGAACCTTCCTCGAAAAAGAGGCTGTCCCGTTCCATGCGCAATGGGAGAAACAAGGCCACATCGACCGCAAGCTGTGGAACAAGGCCGGGGAGGCGGGGATGCTCTGCTCACACCTGCCGGAAGAATACGGCGGCCTGGGCGCGGACTTTCTGTACAGCGCGGTGGTGATCGAAGAGGTCGGTCGCTTGGGTCTGACCGGTATCGGCTTTTCGCTGCATTCGGACATCGTCGCACCGTACATCCTGCATTACGGCAGCGAAGCGCTTAAGCACAAATACCTGCCGAAACTGGTCTCTGGCGAGATGGTCAGTGCGATTGCCATGACCGAACCGGGCGCCGGCTCCGACCTGCAAGGGGTCAAGACCACGGCGGTGCTGGATGGCGACGAGTACGTGATCAACGGCTCCAAGACTTTCATCACCAACGGCTTCCTCGCTGATTTGGTGATCGTCGTCGCCAAGACTGATCCGAAGGCCGGTGCCAAGGGCACTAGCCTGTTTGTGGTAGAGGCGAATACGCCGGGCTTCGAGAAGGGCAAACGCCTGGAGAAGGTCGGAATGAAGGCTCAGGACACGTCGGAATTGTTCTTCCAGGACGTGCGTGTTCCCAAGGAAAACCTGTTGGGTCAGGCCGGGGCAGGGTTCGCTTATTTGATGCAGGAATTGCCACAGGAGCGACTGACGGTAGCGATCGGTGGTCTGGCCTCAGCCGAAGCTGCGCTGAAATGGACGCTGGATTACACCCGTGATCGCAAGGCGTTCGGCAAGGCGATTGCCGACTTCCAGAACACCCGCTTCAAACTGGCGGAAATGGCTACCGAGATTCAGATCGGCCGGGTCTTTGTCGACAAGTGCCTGGAACTGCACCTGCAAGGCAAGCTCGATGTTCCAACAGCGGCGATGGCCAAATACTGGGGCACCGACCTGCAATGCAAGGTGCTCGACGAGTGCGTGCAGTTGCATGGCGGCTACGGCTTCATGTGGGAATACCCGGTGGCCCGGGCGTGGGCGGATGCGCGCGTGCAGCGCATCTATGCCGGCACCAATGAAATCATGAAGGAGATCATTGCGCGCTCGTTGTGAGCTTTGCAGTGAATTGACAGGCCCTTTCGCGAGCAAGCCCGCTCCCACAGGTACGGAGTGATCTTTGTGGGAGCGGGCTTGCTCGCGAAGCTTTTAGCGGTCGATCAAGGTGCCGGATTCGGGTGATCCTTGTGAATCGCCTCGATCCCCGCCAGCACTTTATCGGAAAGTTTCAGATCAAAACTGGCAATGTTGCTGTCCAGTTGCTCCAGCGTCGTCGCGCCAATGATGTTGCTGGTGACGAACGGTTGCTGGGTGACGAACGCCAAGGCCATTTGCGCCGGGTCCAGACCATGTTCCCGGGCCAGTGCCACGTAACGGCTGCAAGCAGCTTCCGACTGCGGGTTGAAGTAGCGGCTGAAGCGGCTGTAGAGGCTCAGGCGGCCTTTCGGCGGGCGAGCGCCACCTTCGTACTTGCCGGACAGGAAGCCGAACGCCAGCGGCGAGTACGCGAGCAGGCCGCACTGTTCGCGAATGGCGATTTCCGCCAGGCCGATTTCGAAGCTGCGGTTGAGCAGGTTGTACGGGTTCTGGATCGACACCGCGCGCGGCCAGCCACAGGCTTCGGCCAGGGCAAGGAAACGCATGGTGCCCCACGGGGTCTCGTTGGACAGCCCGATGTGGCGGATCTTGCCGGCCTTCACTTGTTCGTCGAGCGCTTCGAGGGTGTCTTCGAGCGGTGTCAGGTTGGCTTCGATCTTGTGCTTGTAGCCCAGCTGTCCGAAAAAGTTGGTGCTGCGCTCCGGCCAGTGCAATTGATAAAGGTCGATGTAATCGGTCTGCAGGCGCTCGAGGCTGGCATCCACCGCGGCGGTGATGTGCTGGCGGTTATGGCGCAGGTTCTTGTCGCGGATGTAGTCGATGGTGTTGCCGGGGCCGGCGATCTTGCTGGCGAGGATCCAGTCGGCCCGATCACCACGGCTTTTGAAATAATTGCCGATGTAGCGCTCGGTGGTGGCGTAGGTTTCGGCTTTCGGCGGCACCGGGTACATCTCGGCGGTGTCGATGAAATTGATCCCGGCTTCCTTGGCCCGTTCGATCTGGGCGAAGGCTTCAGCTTCAGTGTTTTGCTCGCCCCAGGTCATGGTGCCGAGGCAGATTGCACTCACGTTCAGGTCGGTACGGCCTAGCTGGCGATAGTCCATCGGGTGCTCCTTGGGCAAAACAATCATAAAAGCAGGTTGAAAATTTTTTCGCAATCTGCATAATTGCCGACCTCTTTCTGCAGTGGAAGTGATGCGCCGCCGCCGAAGAATCTTGCCGTTGAACGGACGCGCCGACCCGAGCCCCCGAAAGCGTCTGTATCCGGCTGCCTTTGACTTGTCAAAGTACGCACTATTCAGTAAGATCCGCCGTCTTATTTACAGGCGGCCCCTGAGGCTATAAAGAATGAAAACTTTTACTGCTAAACCGGAAACAGTAAAGCGCGACTGGTTTGTCGTCGACGCTGCTGGTCAGACCCTGGGTCGTCTGGCCACCGAAATCGCGAGCCGTCTGCGTGGCAAGCACAAGCCTGAGTACACTCCTCACGTTGACACCGGCGACTACATCGTCGTAATCAACGCCGAGCAGATCCGTGTAACCGGCGCTAAAACCACTGACAAAATGTACTACTCCCACTCCGGTTTCCCGGGCGGCATCAAGTCGATCAACTTTGAAAAGCTGATCGCCAAAGCCCCTGAGCGCGTGATCGAGACCGCGGTTAAAGGCATGCTGCCTAAGAACCCGCTGGGTCGTGACATGTACCGTAAGCTGAAAGTCTATGCGGGCGCTGCACACCCTCATACTGCTCAGCAGCCCCAAGAACTGAAGATTTAACGGAATAGTTCATTATGTCGGCGACTCAAAATTACGGCACTGGCCGTCGCAAGACCGCAACCGCACGCGTTTTCCTGCGTCCGGGTACTGGTAACATCTCCATCAACAACCGCTCCCTGGACTCGTTCTTCGGCCGCGAAACTGCCCGCATGGTAGTTCGTCAGCCGCTGGAACTGACCGAGACTGTCGAGAAGTTCGACATCTACGTCACTGTCATCGGTGGTGGTGTAAGTGGTCAGGCTGGCGCAATCCGCCACGGCATCACTCGCGCTCTGATGGACTACGACGAAACCCTGCGTAGCGCTCTGCGCAAAGCTGGCTTCGTTACTCGCGACGCCCGTGAAGTTGAACGTAAGAAAGTTGGTCTGCGTAAAGCGCGTAAGCGTCCGCAGTACTCGAAGCGTTAATTCGTTTCCACGTTCAAAAAAGAACGCCCGATTCCTCACGGAACCGGGCGTTTTTTTATGCCTGCGATTTATCAAAAGAATTGCGCTGTGACAACTTGCCACATTCGTAGACCCCCTATACTGCAAGGCTTGAGGGTATGAGCTCCGGGTAATTCCCTTGTCAGAATTGGGGCTTTTCATTACCATCTCGGCAAAATTTTTATAAGTAACATTGATTTATTTAGTAGATGCCTGATTTAACAGGCCACAAAGCTGATGGGAGAGGACTGAATGAGCAATGACGGCGTGAATGCAGGCCGGCGTCGCTTCTTGGTAGCAGCCACATCCGTGGTGGGTGCTGCAGGAGCGGTGGGGGCTGCGGTCCCGTTCGTGGGGTCATGGTTTCCCAGTGCCAAGGCGAAAGCCGCCGGTGCACCGGTGAAAGTGAATGTCAGCAAGATCGAGCCAGGACAGCAGATGATTGCCGAGTGGCGCGGCCAGCCGGTGTTCATTGTCCGCCGTACTGCGGAAATCCTGGGGAATCTCAAGAAGATCGAGGGCCAGCTCTCCGATCCGACTTCCAAGAACTCCACGCAACCCACCTATGTCGACCCTGAAGTGCGTTCGATCAAGCCGGAAATTCTCCTGCTGATCGGGATCTGCACTCACTTGGGTTGCTCACCAACCTTCCGTCCCGAAGTGGCGCCTGCAGATCTGGGTAAAGACTGGGTCGGTGGCTATTTCTGCCCTTGCCACGGCTCCCACTACGATCTGGCTGGCCGCGTCTACAAGTCGCAACCTGCGCCTTTGAACCTGCCAGTTCCCCCGCATTCCTATGAGACCGATGACCTGATTGTCATTGGCGTCGATACGGAGAAAGCGTGATGAGCAAGTTCATGGATTGGGTGGATGCGCGCTTCCCTGCGACCAAAATGTGGGAAGACCATCTCAGCAAGTATTACGCGCCAAAAAACTTCAACTTCTTCTATTTCTTCGGCTCGCTGGCGCTGCTGGTGCTGGTCAATCAGATCGTCACCGGTGTCTGGCTGACGATGAGCTACACGCCGTCGGCAGAAGAGGCGTTCGCTTCCGTCGAATACATCATGCGCGATGTCGAGTACGGCTCGATCCTGCGTCTGCTGCACTCCACCGGCGCGTCGGCGTTCTTCATCGTGGTCTATCTGCACATGTTCCGTGGCCTGCTCTACGGTTCGTACCAGAAACCACGTGAACTGGTCTGGGTATTCGGCATGCTGATCTACCTGGCGCTGATGGCCGAGGCCTTCATGGGTTATCTGCTGCCTTGGGGTCAGATGTCCTACTGGGGTGCCCAGGTGATCATCTCGCTATTCGGTGCGATTCCGGTGATCGGTAACGACCTGACCCAGTGGATTCGGGGTGACTACCTGATCTCCGGAATCACCCTGAACCGCTTCTTCGCCCTGCACGTGGTGGCGCTGCCGATCGTGATTCTTGGTCTGGTGGTGCTGCACATTCTGGCGCTGCACGAAGTCGGCTCGAACAACCCTGATGGCGTCGACATCAAGAAGCACAAAGACGAAAACGGTGTCCCGCTGGATGGCATTGCTTTCCACCCGTACTACACCGTGAAAGACATCGTCGGCGTAGTGGTGTTCCTGTTCATCTTCTGCTTTATCGTGTTCTTCTTCCCGGAAATGGGCGGCTACTTCCTCGAAAAACCAAACTTCGAGCAAGCCAACCCGTTCAAGACGCCTGAGCACATTGCACCGGTCTGGTACTTCACACCGTTCTACGCGATCTTGCGTGCGATCCCGGACAAACTCATGGGTGTTATCGCCATGGGCGCCTCGATTGCCATGCTGTTCGTGCTGCCGTGGCTGGATCGCAGCCCGGTCAAATCGATGCGTTACAAGGGCTGGATGAGCAAAATCTGGCTGGTGGTGTTCTGCATTTCCTTCGTGATCCTCGGCATTCTGGGCGTACTGGCCCCGACGCCGGAGCGCACGCTGGTGTCGCAGATCTGCACCTTCCTGTACTTCGCCTACTTCATTCTGATGCCGTTCTACACCAGGCTCGAGAAGACCAAACCGGTTCCGGAAAGGGTGACTGGCTGATGAAAAAGTTATTTTTTGCTCTGATTTTTGCTGCTCTGCCTGTGCTGTCTTTCGCCGCTGAACACGGTGGTCCGGAGCTGGAAAAAGTCGATATCGACGTGTCCGACAAGGCTGCCCTGCAAGATGGTGCGCGGACCTTCGCCAACTATTGCATGGGCTGCCACAGTGCCAAGTTTCAGCGTTACGAGCGGGTGGCCGATGACCTCGGCATTCCCCACGAAATGATGCTCGAGAAGCTGGTGTTCACTGGCGCCAAGATCGGCGATCACATGAACATCGGCATGCAGCCGGCGGACGCCAAGACCTGGTTCGGTGCTGCTCCGCCGGACCTGACTTTGGTGGCTCGCGTGCGTGGTACTGACTGGCTCTACGGTTACCTGCGCTCGTTCTACGAAGATCCGGCACGTCCTTGGGGCGTGAACAACAAGGTCTTCCCGAACGTCGGCATGCCTAACGTGCTGGTCGGCCTGCAAGGTCGCCAGGTGGTTGGCTGTAAGCAAGTGCAGATCGTCGAGGACGGCAAGAAGCAATACGATCCGCTGACCGGTACGCCGCTGACCCATGAAGCGTGCGATCAGTTGACCATCGTGCCGAAATCCGGTGCTCTGAACGAAGAGCAGTTCGATGAGAAGGTCAAGAATCTGGTAACCTTCCTGGCTTACTCGGCTAACCCGGTTAAGCTGCAACATCAGCGCATCGGTACTTACGTCTTGCTGTACCTGGCGTTCTTCTTTGTGTTCGCCTACCTGCTCAAGCGTGAATACTGGAAAGACGTGCACTGATACGCTTCAAGCATTGCTGTTAATCGCGCGCGCCCAAGGGTTCCTCCGATAACGCAAGGTCTGGTTCGCCAGACATTGCGGGAGGCGCCCTCTGGGCGCGCGCGTTTTTCCGGTTCCGATAATTTCAACAAGCGAGGAGGATCGCCATGGGCGTGACCAATCGGTTGGCCTGTTACTCCGACCCCGCCGACCACTATTCCCACCGAGTGCGCATCGTGCTTGCAGAGAAGGGTGTCAGCGCCGAAATCATTTACGTGGAAGCTGGTCGCCAGCCGCCTAAACTGATTGAGGTGAACCCTTACGGCAGTCTCCCGACACTGGTCGATCGCGACCTGGCGTTGTGGGAGTCGACCGTGGTGATGGAATATCTGGATGAGCGTTACCCGCATCCGCCACTGATGCCGGTTTATCCGGTGGCGCGTGCCAACAGTCGTCTGCTGATTCACCGTATTCAGCGCGACTGGTGTGGTCTGGTGGATCTGATTCTTGATCCCAAGTCCAAGGAGGCCGCGCGTGTCGTGGCGCGTAAGGAATTGCGTGAAAGCCTGACGGGCGTGTCGCCGCTGTTTGCCGACAAGCCGTTTTTCCTCAGTGAGGAACAAAGTCTGGTGGATTGCTGCCTATTGCCAATACTCTGGCGTTTGCCGATTCTGGGTATTGAACTGCCGCGGCCGGCCAAGCCGCTGCTTGATTATATGGAGCGCCAGTTTGCGCGTGAGGCTTTCCAGGCGAGTCTGTCTGGCGTCGAACGCGATATGCGCTAAGGCTTAAGGAGCCGCTATGAACTCCAGTCGACCTTATCTGGTCCGCGCGCTCTACGAGTGGATTGTGGATAACGATTGCACCCCGCACATGCTGGTCAATTCCGAATACCCGGCAGTGCAGGTGCCGCAGGGCTTCGCCAGTGACGGGCAAATTGTCCTGAACATTTCGCCCAGCGCCGTGCGTCACTTGCACATGGACAACGACGTGGTGACCTTTGAGGGTCGCTTTGGTGGCGTTCCGCACAGTCTGTATGTGCCGATCAGCGCGATTCTGGGCATCTACGCCCGGGAGAACGGGCAGGGCATGGTGTTCGATCTAGAGTCGCCGATGGATGACGAAGACGATGTCGAACCCGATGACGACTTGCCGCCACCGGGCAGCGAGCCGCCGCGACCAAGCGGCCGGCCAAGCCTGAAAGTGGTGAAGTAATAAAAAAGGCGATCCGGATGGATCGCCTTTTTTGTGTCTGCTCGTCGCGTATCAGTCGATGTATTCGAACAGCTTCACGATTTTCTGCACACCGGAAACGCTCTGCACCAGGTTGGTCGCTTGTTGGGCTTCCTGCTTGGTCAGCAGGCCCAGCAGGTAGACGATGCCGTTCTCGGTCACGACCTTGATGCGCGAGCCGGGAATGCTGGCATCGGTCAGCATCTGGGTCTTGATCTTGGTGGTCAGCCAGGCGTCGTTCTGGCGGGCGAGGAAGCTCGACGGCGCAATCACTTGCAGCTCGTTGTGCACCTTCTTCACGCGCTGGACGTTGGCGGCGGCCTGTTCAGCCTTGGCCTTGAGGTCTTCGCGCGGCGTCTGGCCGGCGAGCAGCACCACGCCGTTGAAGCTGGTGACGACGATATGCGAGTCCTTGTCCAGGCCGGGGTCGGCCTTGGCCACGTTGACGCCGACTTTGGTCTCGATCAGCGAGTCGTCGATTTTGCTGCCGAAGGTTCGGGTGCCGCGGTCGTCTTCAATCGGCGCTTCACGGCTGGCATTCACCACCGAGGTGCAGCCGCTGATGCCGAGGCACAGGGTCAAGGCCAAAAGGCCAAGGCGATTAGGGGTCATTCTTCACTCCCGAACAGTTGGCTGTCGATCAGATCGCAGAGGCAATGGATCGCCAGCAGATGGACTTCCTGAATACGTGCAGTGACATGGGCCGGTACGCGAATCTCGACATCTTCAGGCAGCAGCAGCGAAGCCATGCCGCCGCCATCGCGGCCAGTCAATGCTACGACAATCATTTCGCGATCATGTGCGGCCTGGATCGCCTGAATAATGTTGGCCGAGTTACCGCTGGTCGAAATCGCCAGCAATACGTCGCCTGGTTGACCCAGTGCGCGGATCTGCTTGGAGAACACTTCGTTATAGCTGTAGTCGTTGGCGATCGAGGTGATCGTCGAGCTGTCGGTGGTCAGGGCGATGGCCGGCAGGCTCGGGCGTTCGCGCTCGAAGCGGTTGAGCAGCTCCGAGGAGAAGTGCTGGGCGTCGCCGGCAGAGCCGCCGTTGCCGCACGAAAGCATTTTGCCTTCGTTGAGCAGGGCGTTGACCATGATCTGGCTGGCTTGCTCGATGTGCGGTGCAAGTACGTCCATCGCCTGTTGCTTGGTGTCGATACTGGCCTGGAAAAGCTGGCGAATTCGGGATTGCATGTCCATCTGTGTGACCTTAAGTAGCGCGGCTGTTCGGCACGTGAATGTGCAGCCCGCAAAGCAAAGAGCAAAAATTGTCGGTGAAAGTGTCCGGGGTGGTGTGCAGAGAATCAACCATCGAACGCATTCTGCAACCAGTTCAATTGATCCGGGTGCCTGTCGATGGCCACCACGTCGAAGCGGCAAGGGGAGTCGGCCCAGCGTGACTCACGCTGAAGAAAATACTGTGCGGCGAAAATCAGTTTCTGCCGTTTGCGCTCATCGATGCTAGCGAGCGCGCCACCCCATTGAGTGTTTTTTCTGTAGCGGACTTCGACGAATACTACTGTATCGCCATCAAGCATGACCAGATCAAGCTCGCCCCGTTTGCATGACCAGTTCTGCGCCAGCAGGCGCAGACCGTGGTGTTGCAGATGCTCGAGCGCCTGGCGCTCGGCATCCTTGCCGCTCTGCAGGTGCGAGCCGTCGGGCATCAGCGCGGGGTGTCCGGCAGGCGTTGAACCTGACCGTTGACGAACTGCGCCCATGGCAACTGACGCACCACGCGTTGGGTCTGGGTCATGCCCAGGCTGCCCGACTGACCTTCGATGCGGCTGTCCGGCAGCGCCTTCAACTGACCCAGGCGCGGTGCCAGACGGTAGGCATCGACGCCCATGGCGTACAGGCGGCCGAGGCTGCCGGCCGCTTGTGGCCATTGCGCGGTGACTTGCTGGCGTAGCGGGTCATTGGCTTCCAGCAACCACGGGGTTTCGCAGAAGCGCACACCGTTCATGTCGTTGTACTGGTTCACATCGCCGCTGGCGCTGTAGACGTGGGACGTTGCGTACACCGGAACGTCACCGGCGTACTGGAAGTTCAGGGTCGGCTTGATCTGCTGCGCCTGTTGCGGGGTGGCTGCGAGGAAGATGAACTCGATGTCCTGACGACGCGACGGCTGCGCGGCTACGTTGGTGCCAGCGGCGTTCTGCAGGCTCTTGGCGCGGGCTTCGCTCTGACGCAGCTGGAACATGTCGGCGATCTGCTGGGCCAGTTGCACCGGCTGATCGACACGTTCGGTGGCGACGATGCTGCCGCCATTGGCCTGCCAGTCCTGGCTGAACGCACGCAGTACGCGGTCGCCCCATTCGCCTTTCGGCACCATGATCGCCGCGCGGTGCAGGCCGTCGGCGCGGGCACGACGCGAAACTTCGCGGGCTTCGTCTTCAGCCGCCAGGCCGAACTGGAACAGTTGCGCCGGACCTTGATCACCTTCGCTGTAGTTCAATGCGAGGGTGGTGATCGGCAGTTGCGGACGGGTGCTCAGTTGTTTGACCAGCGGTTTTTCCAGCGGGCCGACCACCAGTTGCACGCCGTCAGCCTGAGCCTTGCGGTAGAACTCGTCCATCGAGGTCAGCTTGGAGCTGTCGTAGAACTCGATGGCGGGCGGCTTCTGGCCGGCCTGTTGCGCTTGATAGTGCGCCGCCATGAAACCTTCACGCAGGGCCTTGCCGACCGAGGCCAGTGGGCCGTCTTGCGGCAGCAGCAGGGCGATCTTGCTCAGGGGCTGGCTGGCCAGTTCCTTGAGTTTGGTCAGGGGCAGCGGCAGGTTGATCGCAGCGGGGTGTTTTGGATTCTGTGCGCGCCAGGTATCGATTGCGGCTTGCTGCTGTTCCAGGGTGCCGGCAGTTTTCACTGCCAGGGCCAGGCCCATCCAGCCACCGAGATCGTCGGAGGTATTGGGTTGCAGTTGATCGGTTGGCAGCGAGGCGATCAGGGTCCAGATCGCTTCGTGGTTCTTGCTCGCGGCTTCGCCTTTGAGCATTGGCGCGATGAAGATGCGCTCGCGAGCCGCAGCCAGGGTCTGGCCATCGGCTTCCAGTGCGCGGGCATGCACGGTGCCGGTGCGCACTTGCTGATCTTCCGGCATTTCGCTCAGATGCTGCAGGCTCGGATGGCTCAGGGCCGTCAGCGCGGCTTTCGGCTGATTGCGAGTCATCGCCAGCTCAGCGGACAGGGTGCTGGCGAAGATCTGCTGGCCTGGCTTCAACTGCTCCATCGGCACTTGTTGCAGGATCTGCGCGGACTGGCCGGCGTTGCCCTGGCGATATGCCAGGTCTGCCGCACTCAAGCGCAACAGGGCGGCTTTTTCCGGCGTCTTGGCCTGGGTAGCCTGTTCGAGCAGTTGCTCGATGCTGGCATCCGGAGTCCGTGGAAGTTCGCCAAGGCTGGAGGAAGGGGAGCTGGCGCAGGCCGCCAGCAAGGCAGCGAGGCAGAGGGCAGTGAACAGCCGCAGGCAAGCGATCATGTAAGTGTTCCTGATACTCGATCAAATTAGCGTGGAATTGTACCCAAGCACTGGCCGGGGCGCGATGTTACTGGCGTGAATCAATCAATTTAGCTGGAGTAAATGTTGCAGCGGCGCACAACTGCGTGCAAAACCGCGCTTGGCTCATACGGTTCGCAAGCCTCGTGACGCGCTACAATGCCGGCTTTTACCGAACACGAGGTGTGCGCTTTGACTGCTCCAGGTCCTTTGAATTCCGCTGCTGGCTCGCTTTATGTGGTGGCGACGCCCATCGGCAACCTGGACGACATCAGCGCCCGGGCTCTGAAAATCCTTCGCGAAGTGGCGTTGATCGCCGCCGAAGACACACGGCACTCGGCGCGGTTGATGCAGCACTTCGGCATTGCCACGCCGTTGGCCGCCTGCCACGAACACAACGAACGTGATGAAGGTAGCCGCTTTATTACCCGTTTGCTGGCGGGCGATAACGTCGCGCTGATTTCCGATGCGGGGACGCCGCTGATCTCAGATCCGGGTTATCACCTGGTGCGCCAGGCACGGGCGGCGGGGATCAATGTGGTGCCGGTGCCGGGCGCCTGTGCTTTGATCGCGGCGCTGTCGGCGGCGGGCCTGCCCTCCGACCGATTCATCTTCGAAGGCTTCCTGCCGGCCAAGTCGGTAGGGCGCAAGGCGCGCCTGGAAGCAGTCAAGGAAGAGCCGCGCACGCTGATTTTCTACGAGGCCCCGCACCGTATTCTCGAATGCCTGCAGGACATGGAAGCCGTGTTCGGTGGAGAGCGTCAGGCATTGCTGGCCCGGGAAATCACCAAGACTTTCGAGACGCTTAAGGGGTTGCCGCTGGGTGAGCTGCGTGCGTTTGTCGAGTCCGACAGCAACCAGCAGCGCGGCGAGTGTGTGGTGCTGGTCGCCGGCTGGTCTGCACCGGAGTCCGAAGACGCCGTCAGCAGCGAAGCGATGCGCGTGCTCAATCTGTTGCTCGAAGAGATGCCGCTCAAGCGCGCTGCCGCCCTGGCCGCGCAAATCACCGGCGAGCGCAAAAACGTGCTGTATCAGGTCGCACTGGAACAGCAGAAGGGCGAGTAACCCGTCGCGCAGACGGGTTTCACGGCTATTAGCGCTTGTTCTTCGGGCGCTCTGCCGTTAACCTGCGCGGCGGAGAGTCGATCGGACAGTCGCTGCCCTCTATGAAAATTAGGGGGGGAGGAAAGTCCGGGCTCCATAGGGCGAAGTGCCAGGTAATGCCTGGGAGGCGTGAGCCTACGGAAAGTGCCACAGAAAATAACCGCCTAAGCGCTTCGGCGCCGGTAAGGGTGAAAAGGTGCGGTAAGAGCGCACCGCACGTCTGGCAACAGTTCGTGGCTAGGTAAACCCCACTTGGAGCAAGACCAAATAGGGTCCCAAGGCGTGGCCCGCGCTGGGACCGGGTAGGTTGCTAAAGATGTCCAGTGATGGCCATCGTAGACGAATGACTGTTCAAGACAGAACCCGGCTTACAGATCGACTCTCCACCTTTTTCTTTCCCTGCTTGAATCAATGGCATCAGGGCTGGTTATTATCGGCAGGCCTGCGCTAAAGTCCGGCAGCGGCAAATGCAGTAATAGCCATTTCCCACCTTGCTTCAATCAACAGCAGAAGCGCTTTTGTAATACCGAAAAAATCTTACTCTTAACAAATTACTTTAACTTCCGTGCGCAGCTTTCAGTGCTGCATCAAGTTATTGGTCAAAAGTGTCCGCCAAATTGTCGTTACCCCTCCTTTTAAGCTCCTAAATCTCCGTTCTGTAAGGGTTTTCCTTTGATCCGCGCCTTGACGGTGTGGTGGGCGCATTCCTATAGTGTGCGCAAGTGGCGGAAAGTGGCATGAAGTGGGTTTTTTGAGCTCAAAACGATAAAAATTGGAGAAACGCTGACGTGTTTCGCGGAGCTAACGCTATCAGTCTCGATGCAAAGGGCCGTCTCGCCATGCCGAGCCGGTACCGTGACGAGCTCGTTTCGCGTAGTTCCGGCCAATTGATCGTGACCATTGATGCCGTTGATCCGTGCCTGTGTGTCTACCCGCTCGACGAGTGGGAAATCATTGAAACCAAGTTGCGCGCACTCCCTTCGCTTCGCGAAGAGAACCGTCGCCTGCAGCGTTTATTGATTGGTAATGCCGTCGACCTCGAACTCGACGGCAGTGGTCGTTTTCTGGTTCCACCGCGTCTGCGCGAATACGCCAAGCTTGATAAGAAAGCGATGCTGGTGGGCCAACTGAACAAGTTCCAATTGTGGGACGAGGATGCATGGAACGCGGTGTCTGCCGCTGACCTTGCTGCTATTCAACAACCGGGCGCCATGCCTGACGAACTGCGTGATTTGATCCTGTGACTATTGATAGCGGCTTTAACCACATCACCGTACTGCTTGACGAAGCCGTCGAGGCTCTCGCCGTACGTCCTGATGGCTGCTATCTGGACGGTACGTTCGGGCGCGGCGGGCACAGTCGGCTGATCCTCAGCCAGCTCGGGACGGACGGTCGGCTCATCGGGTTCGACAAAGATCCACAAGCGATTGCCACCGGGCAAACGCTAGCGGCCGAAGACGGCCGCTTTGTCGTTGTGCAGCGCAGCTTTGCCGAGCTGGGTTCGGTGGTTGCCGAGCGAGGTCTGAGCGGCAAGGTCAGCGGTATCCTGCTCGATCTCGGCGTGTCTTCGCCGCAGCTCGACAACGCCGAACGCGGCTTCAGTTTCCTTAACGACGGCCCGCTGGACATGCGCATGGATCCGTCCCGTGGCATCAGCGCCGCCGAGTTCGTCAACACCGCGCCGGTGGAAGAAATCGCCCGGGTGTTCAAGGAATACGGCGAAGAACGTTTCTCCGGGCGCATGGCCCGTGCCGTGGCCGAGCGCCGCGACATCAAGCCGTTCGAGCGCACCGCTGATCTGGCCGAAGTCTTGAAAGTCGCCAACCCGGCGTGGGAGAAGGGCAAGAACCCGGCGACCCGTGCATTCCAGGGTTTGCGCATTCACGTCAACAACGAACTGGGCGATCTGGAAGCCGGCCTCGAAGCCGCACTGGATGCTCTGGAGATCGGTGGCCGTCTGGTGGTCATCAGCTTCCACTCGCTGGAAGACCGCATCGTCAAACTGTTCATGCGCAAGCTGGTGAAAGGCGAAGCCGACAACCTGCCGCGCAACCTGCCCGTGCGCCACGTGGCGTTCGAACCGAAAATCAAAATCCACGGCAAAGCGCAGACGGCCTCCGACGCCGAACTCAAAGCCAACCCACGTTCCCGTAGCGCTGTCATGCGTGTCGCGGAGAAGTTGCGGTGAGCAAGCTTTTCGCCAAGCCCCTGCCGGGCGGCAGCTTTATCATGCTGCTGCTGTTTATCGGCGTGCTCGTGTCGGCCATCGGCGTGTCTTACAGCGCGCACTGGAACCGCCAGTTGCTCAACAATCTTTATAACGAACTCAGCGTGCGCGACAAGGCGCAGGCCGAGTGGGGGCGCCTGATTCTCGAGCAAAGCACCTGGACTGCGCACAGCCGCATCGAAGTGCTGGCCACCGAACAACTGAAGATGCACATCCCTGGCGCGGCTGACGTGAAGATGGTGGCGCCATGATGAAACTCGAAGGGGCACTCTTCCCGTGGCGCTTCCGCCTGATGGTGGCACTGCTGGGCGTGATGGTCGCGGCGATCTGCTGGCGCATCATCGACCTGCAAGTGGTTGACCGTGACTTCCTCAAAGGTCAGGGCGATGCGCGCAGCCTGCGTCATATTCCGATTCCTGCTCACCGTGGTCTGATCACCGACCGTAACGGCGAGCCGTTGGCCGTGAGCACCCCGGTGACGACCCTGTGGGCCAACGCCAAGGAAATGCAGACCGCCAAAGAGAAGTGGCCGGCGCTGGCCGCTGCGCTGGGGCAGGATCCGAAAGCCCTGGCCGAACGTCTCGAAGCCCAGGCCAACAAAGAATTCATTTATCTGGTGCGCGGGTTGACCCCCGAGCAGGGCCAGGCTGTGCTCGACTTGAAAGTGCCGGGCGTTTACGGCATCGAAGAATTCCGCCGCTTCTATCCGGCCGGTGAAGTTACCGCGCACATGGTCGGCTTTACCGACATTGACGATCACGGGCGTGAAGGCGTCGAGCTGGCCTACGACGAGTGGCTGGCCGGTGTCCCGGGCAAGCGGCAGGTCATCAAGGATCGGCGCGGTCGGCTGATCAAGGATGTCCAGGTCACCAAGAACGCCAAGGCCGGCAAGCCCTTGGCGTTGTCGATTGACCTGCGTCTGCAATACCTGGCCAACCGCGAGCTGCGCAACGCGATCATCGAGAACGGCGCCAAGGCCGGTAGCCTGGTGATCATGGACGTGAAGACCGGCGAGATTCTCGCCATGGTCAACCAGCCCACCTACAACCCGAACAACCGTCGCAACCTGCAGCCGGCGATGATGCGTAACCGCGCGATGATCGACGTGTTCGAACCGGGTTCGACCATGAAAGCGATCTCGATGAGTGCCGCGATCGAAACCGGCCGCTGGAAACCGAGCGACACCGTCGAGGTGTACCCAGGCTCCCTGCAGATCGGCAAGTACACCATCAAGGACGTGTCGAAGACCGAAGGTCCGGTACTCGACCTGACCGGCATTCTGATCAACTCCAGTAACGTCGGCATGAGTAAGGTCGCGTTCGATATTGGTGGCGAAACCATTTTCCGCCTCGCGCAGAAAGTCGGCCTCGGCCAGGACACCGGCCTCGGCTTCCCGGGCGAGCGCGTCGGCAACCTGCCGAACTACCGCGAATGGCGCAAGGCTGAAACCGCGACGCTGTCCTACGGCTACGGTATTTCCGTGACCGCGATCCAGTTGGTGCACGCGTTCTCGGCGCTGGCCAACAACGGTCGTCTCGCACCGCTGACCCTGATCAAAACCGACAAGCCGCCGCAGACCACCCAGGTACTGCCGGAAGCGGTCGCGAAAACCATGCAAGGCATGCTGCAGCAAGTGATTGAAGCACCGCGCGGCGTGTTCCGTGCGCAGGTGCCGGCGTATCACGTGGCCGGCAAGTCGGGTACTGCACGTAAAACGTCGGTGGGCACCAAGGGCTACGCCGAAAACTCGTACCGTTCGTTGTTCGCCGGTTTCGGCCCGATGAGCGATCCGCGTTACGCCATCGTGGTGGTGATCGATGAACCGTCCAAGGCAGGTTACTTCGGTGGTCTGGTGTCGGCACCGGTGTTCAGCCGCGTGATGTCCGGCACCCTGCGTCTGATGAACGTGACCCCGGACAACCTGCCGACCACCCAACAGGCCAACGCTACCCCGGTCGTTCCGCTGAAAGCCAATGGAGGGCGCGGCTGATGTCTCTGAGTCTGAACAAGATATTCCCCCACGCCGGCCACGATCTGCTGATCCGTGAGTTGGCGCTGGACAGCCGCAACGTACGCGCGGGTGACCTGTTCCTCGCCGTGCCGGGCGGCAAGTTCGATGGCCGTGCGCACATCGCCGATGCCTTGCAGCGTGGCGCGGCGGCAGTTGCCTATGAAGTGGAAGGCGCCACCGTGCTGCCGATCACCGAAGTGCCGCTGATCCCGGTCAAAGGCCTGGCGGCGCAGCTGTCCGATATCGCCGGGCGCTTTTATGGTGAGCCAAGCCATCATCTGAACCTGGTCGGGGTCACTGGCACCAACGGCAAAACCAGCGTGACCCAACTGGTTGCGCAGGCTCTGGATCTGCTCGGCCAGCACTGCGGCATCGTCGGTACGCTGGGTTCCGGCTTTTATGGCGCGCTGGAAAGCGGTCTGCACACCACGCCGAATCCGATTGCCGTGCAAGCAACCTTGGGCGACCTGAAAAAGGCCGGGGCCAAAGCCGTGGCCATGGAAGTGTCGTCACACGGTCTGGACCAGGGCCGCGTTACCGCATTGGCATTTGATGTGGCGGTGATGACCAACTTGTCCCGCGATCACCTGGATTATCACGGCACCATGGAGGCGTACGCCGAGGCCAAGGCCAAGCTGTTCGCCTGGAATGACCTGAAGTGCCGCGTGGTCAACCTCGACGACGATTTCGGCCGGCAACTGGCCGCCGATAAACGCGATTCGCGCCTGATCACTTACAGCCTGCTCGACAGCAGCGCCTACCTGTTCTGCCGTGAAGCGCAGTTCGATGACCACGGCGTGCGCGCCACGCTGGTCACGCCGCAGGGCGAGCATCACCTGCGCAGCACGCTGCTCGGTCGTTTCAACCTGAGCAACGTACTGGCGGCAGTCGGCGCCTTGCTCGGTCTGGATTACGCCCTCGACGAAATTCTCAAGGTGCTGCCGAAACTCGAAGGCCCGGCCGGACGCATGCAGCGTCTGGGTGGCGGCACTCAGCCGCTGGTGGTGGTCGATTACGCCCACACCCCGGATGCCCTGGAAAAAGTTCTGACTGCATTGCGCCCACACGTCAAAGGCCAGTTGCTGTGCCTGTTCGGCTGTGGCGGTGATCGTGATCGCGGCAAGCGTCCGCTGATGGCCGAAGTGGTCGAGCGTCTGGCTGATCGCGTGCTGGTCACCGATGACAACCCGCGTACGGAAGATCCGGCACAGATTTTCGACGACATCCGCGCCGGTTTCAGCGCTGTGGATAAAGTTACTTTCGTCGCCGGCCGTGGTCAGGCGATTGCCCAACTGATCGCAGGTGCTTCAGCGGATGACGTGATCGTGCTGGCCGGTAAAGGTCACGAGGACTATCAGGAAATCAACGGCGAGCGGCACGCTTTCTCCGATCTGGTCGAGGCCGATCATGCCCTCACCGCGTGGGAGGTGGCCCATGCTTAAGGCCCTGACATTGAGCGAACTGACCAACGTGCTCGACGCCCGTCTGATCAGCAGCGATGCCAGTTTCGATGGCGTCAGCATCGACAGCCGTGCGATCACCGCTGGCCAACTGTTTATTGCCCTGACCGGTCCGCGCTTCGATGGTCACGACTATCTGAACGACGTCGCCGGCAAGGGCGCGGTCGCGGCACTGGTCGAGCGCGAAGTACCCGACAGTACCTTGCCGCAACTGCTGGTCAAGGATACCCGCCAGGCCCTCGGCCAGTTGGGTGCGCTGAACCGTGCCGCATTCACCCAGCCAGTCGCGGCCATCACTGGCTCCAGCGGCAAGACCACGGTCAAGGAAATGCTCGCGAGCATTCTGCGTACCCGCGGTCCGGTGCTGGCGACGCGCGGCAATCTGAACAATGATCTGGGCGCACCGCTGACCCTGCTCGAACTGGCCCCGGAACACACCGCCGCCGTGATCGAACTGGGCGCTTCGCGTCTGGGCGAAATCGCCTACACCGTCGGGCTGACCAAGCCACACGTGGCGATTCTCAACAACGCCGGTACCGCCCACGTTGGCGAGTTCGGCGGGCCGGAAAAAATCGTCGAAGCCAAAGGCGAGATCATCGACGGGCTGGCAGCGGATGGCATCGCTGTGCTCAATCTCGATGACAAGGCCTTTGGTATCTGGAAGCTCCGCGCCGGCGCACGCAAAGTGCTGACCTTCTCCCTGAACAATCCTCAGGCAGACTTCTACGCCAGCGACCTGAGCACCGATGCCCGGGGCTGCCCGGCCTTCAACCTGCATACACCTGAAGGTGTGGAGCACGTTCAGCTGAACCTGCTCGGCACCCATAACGTGGCCAACGCCATGGCTGCCGCCGCTGCCGCTCACGCCCTGGGCGTGTCGCGGTTCGGCATTGCCACCGGGCTTGGCGCGGTACAACCGGTCAAGGGTCGCACCGTCGCGCAACTAGCGAAGAACGGCATGCGCGTGATCGATGACACTTACAACGCAAACCCCACCTCCATGTGCGCGGCCGTTGATATACTCGCCGGCTTTTCCGGCCGCACCGTCCTGGTGCTCGGAGATATCGGCGAGTTGGGCGACTGGGCGGAGCAGGGGCACCGCGACGTGGGCGAATATGCCCGGGGCAAGGTTTCCGCGCTTTACGCGGTCGGGCCGAACATGGTCCACGCCGTGAACGCATTCGGCAAAGAGGCGCATCACTTCGGCACGCAAGCCGAACTGATCCAGGCCCTCGACGCCGAGCAGGACACAAACACCACCATTTTGATCAAGGGTTCGCGCAGTGCAGCGATGGAAAACATCGTTGCGGCTCTGTGCGGGTCCAGTCTGGAGAAACATTAATGCTGCTGCTGCTAGCGGAGTATCTGCAACAGTTCTACAAAGGCTTCGCGGTCTTCCAGTACCTGACCCTGCGCGGGATCCTCGGTGTGCTGACCGCGCTGGTTTTGTCGCTGTGCTATGGCCCGTGGATGATCCGCACCCTGCAGAACCGTCAGATCGGCCAGTCCGTTCGTAATGACGGCCCGCAATCGCACCTGTCCAAGTCGGGTACGCCAACCATGGGTGGCGCACTGATTTTGTCTTCCATCGGTGTCAGCACCCTGCTGTGGGCTGACCTGAGCAACCGCTACGTCTGGGTCGTGCTGCTGGTGACGCTGCTGTTCGGTGCCATCGGCTGGGTCGACGACTACCGCAAAGTGATCGAGAAGAACTCCCGTGGCTTGCCAAGCCGCTGGAAATATTTCTGGCAGTCGGTCTTTGGCCTGGGCGCAGCGATCTTCCTTTATATGACCGCGACCACGCCGGTTGAGACCACGCTGATCCTGCCGATGCTCAAGGACTACAGCATTCCGCTGGGCGCCGGTTTCATCGTGCTGACCTACTTCGTGATCGTCGGTTCGAGCAACGCGGTCAACCTGACCGACGGCCTCGACGGTCTGGCGATCATGCCAACCGTGATGGTCGGCGGCGGTCTGGGGATCTTCTGCTACCTGTCGGGTAACGTGAAATTCGCTGAATACCTGCTGATCCCTTACGTGCCGGGTGCGGGCGAACTGATCGTGTTCTGCGGCGCGCTGATCGGTGCCGGTCTGGGCTTCCTCTGGTTCAACACCTACCCGGCGCAAGTGTTCATGGGCGACGTCGGTGCTCTGGCACTGGGCGCGGCACTGGGCACCATCGCAGTGATCGTCCGTCAGGAAATCGTCCTGTTCATCATGGGCGGCGTGTTCGTGATGGAAACCCTGTCGGTGGTTATCCAGGTTGCCTCTTTCAAGCTGACCGGGCGCCGTGTGTTCCGCATGGCACCGATTCACCACCACTTTGAACTCAAGGGCTGGCCCGAGCCACGCGTGATCGTCCGTTTCTGGATCATCACCGTGATTCTCGTGTTGATCGGCCTTGCCACCCTGAAGCTGAGGTAGAACGAGTGTCTCTGATCGCTTCTGACCACTTCCGCATCGTTGTCGGCCTCGGCAAGAGCGGCATGTCCCTGGTTCGCTTCCTGGCGAACCGGGGCGTGTCGTTTGCCGTCGCCGATACGCGGGACAATCCACCGGAACTGGCCACGCTCAAGCGTGACTATCCGCACGTGGAAGTGCGTTGTGGCGAGCTGGACGTCGAATTCCTGTGCCGTGCCGACGAGCTCTACGTGAGCCCTGGCCTGGCGCTGGCGACCCCGGCCCTGCAAGCCGCTGCCGCCCGTGGCGTGAAAATGGCCGGCGACATCGAGTTGTTCGCGCGTAACGCGCGGGCGCCGATCGTGGCCATCACCGGTTCCAACGCGAAGAGCACCGTCACCACTCTGGTCGGCGAGATGGCGGCTGCGGCCGGCAAGCGCGTCGCGGTGGGCGGCAACCTCGGTACGCCAGCACTGGAATTGCTCAGCGATGACGTCGAGCTGTACGTGATGGAGCTGTCGAGCTTCCAGCTGGAAACCACCGACCAGCTCAACGCTGAAGTGGCCACCGTGCTCAACATCAGCGAAGACCACATGGACCGCTACAGCGGCCTGCCAGCGTATCACCTGGCCAAGCACCGGATCTTCCGTGGTGCGAAGCAGTTCGTGGTCAACCGTCAGGATGCACTCAGCCGTCCGCTGATCGGCGAAGGCCAGCCATGCTGGACCTTCGGCCTGAACAAACCGGATTTCAAGGCCTTCGGCCTGCGCGAAGAAGACGGCGAGAAATACCTGGCCTTCGAATTCCAGAACCTGATGCCGGTGCGCGAACTGAAAGTACGTGGCGCGCACAACCAGGCCAACGCCCTCGCGGCGCTGGCGCTGGGGCATGCGGTCGGCCTGCCGTTCGACGCCATGCTTGATGCCCTGCGTAACTTCACCGGCCTCGAACACCGCTGCCAGTGGCTGCGTGACCTCGACGGCGTCGGTTACTACAACGATTCCAAAGCCACCAACGTCGGCGCCGCTCTGGCTGCCATCGAAGGCCTGGGTGCGGACATCGACGGCAAGGTTGTGCTGATTGCCGGCGGCGATGGCAAGGGTGCCGAGTTCAAGGATCTGCGTGATCCAGTGGCGGCCAACTGCCGCGCCGTGATCCTGATGGGCCGCGACTCCGACAAGATCGGCGAGGCCATCGGTGACGCCGTGCCACTGATTCGCGCGACCTCGCTGGTCGACGCCGTTGCGCAATGCCGCGCGGTCGCCCAGTCGGGTGACGTGGTGCTGCTGTCGCCGGCTTGCGCCAGTTTCGACATGTTCAAGAATTACGAAGACCGTGGTCACCAGTTCGTCCGCGCCGTGGAGGATCTGGCATGAGCCTGCGCAATATCATCAAGCCGTACCCGTCGCCGATCATCACCGGCCGTGGCATCGACCTCGACTTCCCGATGCTCGCCGGTTGCCTGGCGCTCCTGGGCCTGGGCCTGATCATGATCGCCTCGGCCTCCACTGAAGTGGCGGCGGCGCAGTCGGGCAGCGCGCTGTATTACATGATTCGCCACCTGATCTACGTGGCACTGGGCCTCGGCGCGTGCATCATCACCATGATGATTCCGATTGCCACCTGGCAGCGTCTGGGCTGGATGATGCTGATCGGCGCATTCGGTCTGCTGGTGATGGTGATCGTCCCGGGGATCGGCCGTGAAGTGAACGGGTCGATGCGCTGGATCGGTTTCAGCTTCTTCAACGTTCAGCCGTCCGAGATCGCCAAGGTGTTTGTGGTGATCTACCTCGCCGGTTATCTGGTGCGTCGGCAGAAAGAAGTGCGCGAGAGCTGGATGGGCTTCTTCAAGCCGTTCATCGTGCTGCTGCCGATGGCGGGTCTGTTGCTGATGGAGCCGGACTTCGGTGCCACCGTGGTAATGATGGGGGCTGCGGCGGCGATGCTGTTCCTCGGCGGAGTCGGGCTGTTCCGCTTCTCGCTGATGGTGGTTCTCGCAGTCGGGGCCGTGGTCTTGCTGATTCAGATGCAGCCCTACCGGATGGCGCGTCTGACTAACTTCGCCGACCCGTGGGCCGACCAGTTCGGCGCGGGTTATCAGTTGTCGCAGGCGTTGATTGCCTTCGGTCGCGGTGAGTGGCTGGGCGTTGGCCTGGGCAACAGCGTGCAGAAACAGTTCTACCTGCCTGAAGCGCACACCGACTTCGTGTTCTCCGTACTTGCCGAAGAGCTGGGTGCGGTGGGTTCGCTGTGCACCGTGGCGCTGTTCGTCTTCGTCTGTATTCGCGGCATGTACATCGGTCTGTGGGCCGAGAAGGCCAAGCAGTTCTTCGCCGCTTATGTGGCTTACGGTCTGTCGTTCCTGTGGATCGGTCAGTTCCTGATCAACATCGGCGTGAATGTCGGCCTGTTGCCGACCAAGGGCCTGACCCTGCCGTTCCTCAGCTATGGCGGTAGTTCCCTGGTGATCTGCTGTGCCTGCCTCGGCTTGTTGCTGAGGATCGAGTGGGAGAGTCGAACCCACCTGGGCAGTGAGGAGATGGAATTCCATGAGAGCGACTTCGCCGAGGAGCCGAACCATGGGCGCTAACGTATTGATCATGGCCGGCGGCACCGGCGGCCATGTGTTCCCGGCGCTGTCCTGTGCCCGCGAATTCCAGGCGCGCGGCTACACCGTGCACTGGCTCGGCACGCCACGCGGAATCGAAAACGAACTGGTGCCGGCTGCAGGTCTGGAACTGCACCGCATCAATGCCACCGGGTTGCGTGGCAAGGGCAAGCTGTCGCTGCTCAAGGCACCGTTCATGTTGCTCAAGTCGGTGTGGCAGGCGCGGGCGGTGATTCGCAAGTTGCGTCCAGTCTGCGTGGTCGGCTTCGGTGGTTATGTGACCGGGCCTGGCGGGATTGCCGCGAAACTGGCCGGTGTGCCGGTGATCGTTCACGAGCAGAACGCCGTGGCCGGCACCGCCAATCGGTTGCTGGTGCCGTTCGCCGCCCGGGTGTGTGAAGCGTTCCCCGACACCTTTACTCTGTCGGACACCCGCCGTACCACCGGAAATCCGGTGCGCAGCGAGCTGTTCCTCGAAACATCGCGACCGGCTCTGGCTGGGCGCAAAGCGCGTTTGCTGATCCTCGGCGGAAGCCTGGGCGCAGAACCGTTGAACAAGTTGCTGCCTGAAGTCCTGGCGCAAGTCCCTGCCGATTTGCGTCCGGAAGTGTTTCATCAGGCCGGCAAAAACCACGATGAAGTGACTGCAGAGCGCTACCGCGCCGCCGGCGTCGATGCGCAGGTGCAGCCGTTCATCAAAGACATGGTCCAGGCCTATGGCTGGGCTGACCTGGTGGTGTGCCGCGCTGGCGCGCTGACCATCAGTGAGCTGGCTGCCGTTGGTCTGCCCTCGATGCTGGTGCCTTTGCCCCACGCGATCGACGATCACCAGACCCGCAACGCCGATTATTTGGCCCGTGAAGGCGCAGCCTTCGTGATGCCGCAAAGAACGACTGGTGCCGCGGACCTTGCCGCGCGCCTGACAGAGGTCTTGATGCAACCGCAACGACTCGAAGAAATGGCCCAAGCGGCCCGCCGTCTGGCCAAACCCGATGCCACCCGTAGCGTGGTCGATACCTGCCTGGAGGTGGCTCATGGTTGAGAATCAGAAAGCCATGCCACAACCGGAAATGCGCCGCATCCGTCGCATCCACTTCGTCGGTATCGGCGGCGTGGGCATGTGCGGCATCGCTGAAGTGTTGTTGAACCTGGGCTATGAAGTGTCCGGTTCCGACCTGAAGGCTTCGCCGGTGACCGAGCGTCTGGAATCGTTCGGTGCGCACATCTATATCGGTCACCGTGCCGAGAACGCCGCTACCGCTGACGTGTTGGTGGTGTCGAGTGCTGTCAACACTTCCAACCCGGAAGTGGCGACGGCTCTTGAGCGCCGCATTCCGGTGGTGCCACGTGCCGAAATGCTCGCCGAGCTGATGCGTTATCGCCACGGCATTGCCGTCGCCGGTACCCACGGCAAAACCACCACCACCAGCCTGATCGCTTCGGTGTTCGCGGCCGGTGGCCTCGATCCGACCTTCGTCATCGGTGGCCGACTGAATGCGGCGGGCACCAATGCCCAGCTCGGCACCAGCCGCTACCTGATCGCCGAAGCCGACGAAAGCGACGCGAGTTTCCTGCACCTGCAACCGCTGGTGGCCGTGGTCACCAACATCGACGCCGACCACATGGCGACCTACGACGGTGACTTCAACAAACTGAAGAAAACCTTCGTCGAGTTCCTGCACAACCTGCCGTTCTACGGTTTGGCGGTGATGTGCCTGGACGATCCGGTGGTGCGTGAAATCCTGCCGCTGGTCAAGCGTCCGACCGTGACCTACGGCTTCAGCGAAGACGCCGACGTGCGTGCCATCAATGTGCGTCAGCAGGGCATGCAGACCTTCTTCACCGTGCTGCGCCCGGATCGCGAGCCGCTGGACGTGTCCGTGAACATGCCAGGCAACCACAACGTGCTCAACTCGCTGGCGACCATCTGCATCGCCAGCGACGAAGGGGTCAGCGACGAAGCCATCGTCCAGGGCCTTTCCGGGTTCCAGGGCGTTGGCCGACGCTTCCAGGTCTATGGCGAACTGCCGGTGGACGGCGGCAACGTGATGCTGGTCGACGACTACGGTCACCACCCGACCGAAGTCGCGGCCGTGATCAAAGCCGTGCGCGGTGGCTGGCCGGAGCGCCGTCTGGTGATGGTCTACCAGCCGCACCGTTACAGCCGCACCCGTGACCTGTACGACGATTTTGTCAATGTACTGGCCGATGCCAACGTGCTGCTGCTGATGGAAGTCTATCCGGCCGGCGAAGAGCCGATCCCGGGCGCGGACAGCCGCAAGCTGTGCAACAGCATCCGTCAGCGTGGTCAGCTCGACCCGATCTACATCGAGCGCGGTGTCGATCTCGCGCCGCTGGTCAAGCCGCTGCTGCGTGCCGGCGACATCCTGCTGTGCCAGGGTGCCGGGGATATCGGCGGTCTCGCGCCGAAGCTGTTGAAAAGTGAATTGTTCGCCGGCGCCGTGGCGGCGTCGGTCGAGGGGAAGTTGAAATGACTGCTGCCTACGCCAACCTGTTCTCCACCATCGCGCCGAAAGATTTCGGCCGTGTCGCCGTGCTGTTCGGTGGCATGAGTGCCGAGCGTGAGGTTTCGCTGAAATCCGGTAACGCCGTGCTCGACGCGCTGCAAAGCGCGGGCGTGGACGCGTTCGGGATCGACGTCGGCGAGGATTTTCTGCAGCGTCTGCTGAATGAAAAGATCGACCGCGCGTTCATCATTCTCCACGGTCGTGGCGGTGAAGACGGCTCGATGCAGGGCCTGCTCGAATGCGCCGGTATTCCGTACACCGGCAGCGGCATCCTCGCTTCGGCACTGGCGATGGACAAACTGCGCACCAAGCAGGTCTGGCACAGCCTCGGGATTCCGACGCCGCGTCACGCTGTGCTGTGCAGCGAAGCCGATTGTATTTCCGCGGCGACGGAACTGGGCTTCCCTTTGATCGTCAAACCGGCGCATGAAGGTTCAAGTATCGGGATGGCCAAAGTGAGTTCTGCGTCCGAGTTGATCGACGCATGGAAAGCGGCCAGTACCTACGATTCGCAAGTCTTGGTTGAACAATGGATTCAAGGTCCGGAGTTCACCATCGCCACTCTGCGTGACCAGGTGTTGCCTCCTATCGCCCTGGGTACACCGCACACGTTCTACGACTACGACGCCAAGTACATCGCCAACGATACCCAGTACCGCATTCCGTGCGGGCTGGATGCCGCTAAGGAGCAGGAACTCATGGATCTCACGGCCAAGGCCTGTGAGGCGCTGGGTATTGCCGGTTGGGGCAGGGCGGACGTGATGCAGGACGCCGACGGACAGTTCTGGTTCCTGGAAGTGAACACCGCACCGGGCATGACCGATCACAGTCTGGTGCCGATGGCGGCCCGTGCTGCCGGTCTGGACTTCCAGCAACTGGTTCTGGCCATTCTGGCCGCCAGTGTTGAAGGCTCCGGTAACACAGAGGCGCGAGGTTAAGACCATGCAAGGCGCTCATCTCAGACATCAGCCACCCGCACCCGGCCGCAAGCCGGTGCCGCGGGGTGCCAGCCGAATGGTGGCCAAAGAGCCGATGTCCGCGCGCCTGCCGAAAGCCAATTTCGGCTTTCTGAAAAGCCTGTTCTGGCCGGTGCTGCTGGTGGCGCTCGGGTTCGGTACCTACGAAGGCGCGCAGCGTTTGCTGCCTTACGCTGACAGGCCGATCACCAAGATCGCCGTGCAGGGCGACCTGAGCTACATCAGTCAGCAAGCGGTGCAGCAGCGAATCGCCCCGTACGTGGCGTCGAGCTTCTTCACCATTGATCTGGCCAGCATGCGTACCGAGCTTGAGCAGATGCCGTGGATCGCCCACGCCGAAGTACGCCGGGTGTGGCCGGATCAGGTGGTGATCCGCCTCGAAGAGCAACTGCCGGTGGCCCGTTGGGGCGACGAGTCGCTGCTCAATAACCAGGGTCAGGCCTTCACGCCAAAGGAGTTGGCGAACTACGAACACCTGCCACAGCTGTTCGGCCCACAACGGGCCCAGCAGCAAGTGATGCAGCAGTATCAGGTGCTGAGCCAGATGCTCCGGCCGCTGGGCTTCTCGATCGCGCGCCTGGAGCTGCGTGAACGTGGCAGCTGGTTCCTGACCACCGGTGCCGGCAGCTCCGGCCCCGGCATCGAGTTGCTGCTGGGACGCGGCAACCTGGTGGAAAAGATGCGCCGCTTCATTGCCATCTATGACAAGACGCTTAAAGACCAGATTACGAACATTGCGCGCATCGATCTGCGCTACGCCAACGGCCTCGCTGTTGGCTGGCGGGAACCAGTAGCGCCGACGACAGCCCAACCCGCTGTCGCAAAGAATTAAGAAGAGGCAGGACCCATGGCAAACGTGCAAAGCGGCAAAATGATCGTCGGTCTGGATATCGGCACCTCCAAGGTGGTGGCGCTGGTAGGCGAGGTCGCGGACGACGGCACGCTGGAAATCGTCGGTATCGGTACTCACCCGTCCCGCGGCCTGAAGAAGGGCGTGGTGGTGAACATCGAGTCCACCGTGCAATCGATCCAGCGCGCGATCGAAGAAGCCCAACTGATGGCGGGCTGCCGCATTCACTCGGCGTTCGTCGGCGTGGCCGGCAATCACATCCGCAGCCTGAACTCCCACGGCATCGTGGCGATTCGTGACCGCGAAGTGAGCTCGGCTGACCTGGAGCGCGTACTCGACGCCGCCCAGGCCGTGGCGATCCCGGCTGACCAGCGCGTGCTGCACACCCTGCCGCAGGATTACGTGATCGATAACCAGGAAGGCGTCCGCGAGCCTCTGGGCATGTCCGGCGTCCGTCTGGAAGCCAAGGTTCACGTGGTCACCTGCGCCGTCAATGCTGCCCAGAACATTGAAAAATGCGTGCGTCGCTGCGGTCTGGAAATCGACGACATCATTCTCGAGCAACTGGCCTCGGCCTACTCGGTACTGACCGACGACGAAAAAGAGCTGGGCGTGTGCCTGGTCGACATCGGCGGCGGCACCACCGACATCGCGATCTTCACCGAAGGCGCGATCCGCCACACCGCGGTGATCCCGATTGCCGGTGATCAGGTGACCAACGACATCGCCATGGCTTTGCGCACCCCGACCCAGTACGCCGAAGAGATCAAGATCCGCTACGCCTGCGCCCTGGCCAAACTGGCCGGTGCCGGCGAAACCATCAAGGTGCCGAGCGTTGGCGACCGTCCACCGCGCGAACTGTCGCGTCAGGCCCTGGCCGAAGTGGTCGAGCCGCGTTACGACGAACTGTTCACCCTGATCCAGGCCGAACTGCGTCGCAGCGGCTACGAAGACCTGATCCCGGCGGGCATCGTCCTGACCGGCGGTACGTCGAAGATGGAAGGTGCCACCGAACTGGCTGAAGAAATCTTCCACATGCCGGTGCGCCTGGGCGTGCCGCATGGCGTGAAGGGCCTGGATGACGTGGTGCGCAACCCGATTTATTCCACTGGCGTGGGCTTGTTGATGTACGGCCTGCAGAAGCAGTCCGACGGGATCTCGTTCTCGGGCATCGGCAGCCGCGACAGCTACAGCAACGATGAGCCACAGGCACCGTTGCTGGACCGATTGAAGAAGTGGGTTCAAGGCAACTTCTAACGCTTTACCGCAACACCGCTACAAAAATGCAGTAGGCGAAAAAACTAGAGAATGTAAGGAGAGGGAAAATGTTCGAACTCGTAGACAACATCCCCGCAAGCCCGGTAATCAAAGTTATCGGTGTTGGCGGTGGCGGCGGCAACGCTGTCAACCACATGGTCAAGAGCAACATCGAAGGCGTCGAATTCATCTGCGCCAACACTGATGCTCAAGCGCTGAAAAACATCGGCGCGCGCACCATCCTGCAACTGGGCACCGGCGTGACCAAAGGTCTCGGCGCTGGCGCCAACCCTGAAGTAGGTCGTCAGGCCGCTCTCGAAGACCGTGAGCGCATTGCCGAAGTCCTGCAGGGCACCAACATGGTGTTCATCACCACTGGCATGGGCGGCGGTACCGGTACCGGTGCTGCACCGATCATCGCCGAAGTGGCCAAGGAAATGGGCATCCTGACCGTTGCGGTCGTGACCCGTCCGTTCCCGTTCGAAGGCCGCAAGCGTATGCAGATCGCCGACGAAGGCATCCGCATGCTCTCCGAAAGCGTCGACTCGTTGATCACTATCCCCAACGAGAAGCTGCTGACCATCCTCGGTAAAGACGCAAGCCTCTTGTCGGCTTTCGCCAAGGCTGACGACGTACTGGCCGGTGCCGTTCGCGGTATCTCCGACATCATCAAGCGTCCGGGCATGATCAACGTCGACTTCGCCGACGTGCGTACCGTGATGAGCGAAATGGGCATGGCGATGATGGGCACTGGCTGCGCCAGCGGTCCGAACCGTGCGCGTGAAGCGACCGAAGCGGCCATCCGCAACCCGCTGCTGGAAGACGTGAACCTGCAAGGTGCACGCGGCATCCTGGTGAACATCACCGCCGGTCCTGACCTGTCCCTGGGTGAGTACTCCGACGTGGGTAGCATCATCGAAGCCTTCGCTTCCGAGCACGCAATGGTCAAGGTCGGTACCGTTATCGATCCGGACATGCGCGACGAACTGCACGTCACCGTGGTTGCCACCGGTCTGGGCGCGAAAATCGAGAAGCCTGTGAAGGTCATCGACAACACCGTTCACACCTCCATGGCTGCCGCTCAGGTTCAACAACCTGCTCCTGCGCGTCAGGAAGCTCCGGCGGTGAACTACCGTGACCTGGACCGTCCGACCGTCATGCGCAACCAGGCTCAGGCCGGTGCTGCGACTGCCGCGAAGATGAACCCGCAGGACGATCTGGATTACCTGGACATCCCGGCATTCCTGCGTCGTCAGGCCGATTGATGGAATGTATCAGGGCTATGACGGTGATTGGTGTTCAGCAAAGGCTCGGTCTGCTATTATCGCCAGCCTTTGTTGATACCAGTTCGCAATTTGCGCTGAAGCGGCCCAAGCCATGATTAAACAACGCACACTGAAAAATATTATCCGTGCCACAGGTGTAGGCCTGCATTCCGGGGAGAAGGTCTACCTGACCCTCAAGCCTGCGCCTGTCGACACTGGCATTGTGTTTTGTCGCGCTGACCTCGACCCTGTGGTGCAGATTCCTGCTCGCGCGGAAAACGTCGGTGAAACCACTATGTCGACGACGCTGATCAACGGCGACGTCAAAGTGGACACGGTAGAGCACTTGCTCTCGGCCATGGCTGGCCTGGGCATCGATAACGCCTACGTCGAGCTCTCCGCGTCCGAAGTCCCGATCATGGATGGTAGCGCTGGACCGTTCGTATTCCTGATTCAATCGGCTGGCCTGGAAGAGCAGGACGCCGCCAAGAAATTCATCCGCATCCTGCGTGAAGTGACAGTGGAAGACGGCGACAAGCGCGCCACTTTCGTCCCTTTCGAAGGGTTCAAGGTGAGCTTCGAGATCGATTTCGATCACCCGGTTTTCCGGGACCGCACCCAAAGTGCAAGCGTGGATTTTTCCAGCACTTCGTTCGTAAAAGAAGTCAGCCGCGCCCGTACTTTCGGTTTCATGAGTGACATCGAGTACCTGCGCAAGCACAACCTCGCACTCGGCGGCAGCGTTGAAAACGCGATCGTGGTTGATTCCGATGGTGTACTGAACGAAGACGGCCTTCGCTACGAAGACGAATTCGTGAAGCACAAGATCCTCGATGCGATTGGCGACCTGTACCTGCTGGGTAACAGCCTGATTGGTGAGTTCAAAGGCTTCAAGTCCGGTCATGCACTGAACAACCAGCTGCTGCGCAAGTTGATTGAGCAGACAGATGCGTGGGAAGTCGTGACGTTCGAAGACGCCAGCACTGCACCGATCTCTTACATGCGCCCGGTTGCGGCAGTGTAAGTAAAAAACCTCTCTAGTTTTTTGAAGGCCATCCTCGGATGGCCTTTTTTTATGCCTGCAATTTTTGTGTTGCCTGGGCTGGCCTCTTCGCGAGCAAGCTCGCTCCCACATTTGGAATGCGTTCCCTGGTGGGAGCGAGCTTGCTCGCGAAGACGCCAGTTCAATCGCCGCAAAAATCAGCCAGCCACCACCACCCGATTGCGCCCACCTTCTTTGGCCTGATACAGCGCCTTGTCCGCCGCAAACAGCAGTTGCTCCAGCGACATCTCGACCGTTGCCGTCCAGGTGCTGATACCGATACTGACGGTCATCGCCACGTCCGCGCCCTCGACCCTTGGCATCTGCTCGACCGCCTGGCGGATATGTTCGGCAATCTGTCGTGCGCCGCTGCTGTCGGTTTCGGCGAGAATCACCGAGAACTCTTCGCCACCGTAACGGGCGACCAGATCCCCTGGTCGTCGCACGTTCGCCGTGATTACCCTGGCCAGTTCGCGCAGCGCCTGATCACCGGCCTGGTGCCCATGCCGGTCGTTGAAGGCCTTGAAGTGGTCGGCATCGATCATCATCACCGACAGCGGCTTGCCCGAACGCTGGGCGCGGAACCATTCGTGGCGCAGCGACTGATCGAGCATCCGCCGGTTGGCCACGTCGGTCAGCGCATCGGTGGCGGCCAGTTGCGCCAGTTCGCGTTCGGCGCGCTGGCGCAAACGCAGTTCGCGGGCAAGTAGCCAGGTCAGCCACAGCAGTCCGGCACACAGCACGCCGGTGGCGCCGCTGATCAACAGCGCCGTGCGGCGCCAAGTGCCGAACACCTCATCACTGGAAAGCGCGACCATCACCGTCAACGGCAAATTCCCGACTCGCGAATAGGTATAGAGGCGCTGCTGATGATCCATGCTCGAGGTGCTGGTGAAACTGCCACTGCCGTCCTTGTCGCCGAGAATCCGCACCACGTTGGGCCGGTTGCCGAAACTCTTGCCGATGGAGTCGCTTTGCAGATAAGGCTTCTGCGCCAGCAGCACGCCGTCGCTGTTGATGATGTTCAGCGTGCTGTCTTTGCCGATGTCGAGGCTGTTGAACAGTTGATCGAAGTAGTCGAGTTTCATCGACGCCACCGCCACACCGGCGAATTCTCCAGTGTCCGAAGAAATCCGCCGACTGAAGCTGATGCGCCACTGATTGGCTTCGTCGCAATCGCAGCGGGTCTTGAACGGGCGGCTGATGAACATGCCCATGTCACGGTTGAAGGCATGGGCGAGGAAATAATCGCGGTCGGCGAAGTTGCCCGGTTTGGGTTCGATGCGTGATGAGTCGGCGACCACATCGCCATGCTTGTCGAGCAGCAGGATGTCGCCCTTGAAGCGCGCGGTAGTGGAGCGGTCGAACAGCGCCAGATGGCGGATCTGCGGGGTGACGTCGCGCAGATCATCACGCTGGGCGGCGGCGATCAGGCCTTGCAAGGTCAGGTCGTACAGCTCGACCGTGCGCAGGACGTCGGCGTCGATCAACTGGGCGATGGTGGTGGCACTGCGGGTGGCCGCTTCCTGAGCGTTGGCGTGCTCACGAATCAGCAGAAAAGTGACGATGCACAGAATCGCGATCACGGTCAGCGAACTGCCGCAGATCAGCAGCAATTCGGGGCGTCCGGTCTTGCCCGCCAGAGGTGGGGTACGGCTCGCGATCATGATGGGGGCTGTCGGTTGGGAGGATCTTATTAGCGTAGTTGCATCAAGTCAGTGACGGTATTCCATTGTGGGAGCGGGCTTGCTCGCGAATGCGCCGTGTCATTCAACATTGATGTCGACTGATGCAGCGCATTCGCGAGCAAGCCCGCTCCCACAGGGTACATCTCTAAATTCAAGACCGTGGTGCAGGGGGGATCTTAGAAGACGTTGATCGGGTAGTCGACAATCACCCGGTATTCATCGGTATCGGTATCAATCGCGCCGTAACCGTTGCCACCCCGGTTGGTCGCCCATTGCAGGCGTACCGCGAGGTCTTTCGCCTGACCGCTCTGCACCACGTATTTCAGATCAAGGTCGCGTTCCCAGTGCTTGGCGTTGCGACCGTCAGCGCTGTACCACGAGGCATAGCCTTTGCTGCCCGGATCGACCTTGGTCAGGTCCACGGTGCCGCGCGAATAGGAAACTGCCGAAGTCAGGCCCGGCACACCGAGACCGGCGAAGTCATAGGCGTACTTGAGCTTCCACGAGCGCTCGTTCGGGCCGTTGAAGTCCGAGTACTGTTGCGAGTTATCGAGGTAAACGCTGTCGCCCTGGCTGATGTAGTCGAACGGCGTGTTGCCGTTCACGCGCTGGTACGCAGCGGTGACGCTGTGGTTGCCGATGCCGACGGTGAAATGCAGGCTGTAGGTATTGTTGTCGATGTTACCCAGCAGCGCGTCGCCGGTGTCCTGCGTGTGATAGAAGTGCAGGCCCGGGTTGAGGCTGACCAGATCGGTCAACTGCCAGGTGTAATCCAGGTCGTAGTAGTACTGGTTCCAGATGTCCTTCAGCTCGGCGGCGTACAGGTTGCTGGTCAGCCCTTCGACGCCGCTCCAGGACACGCCGGCCCAGTTCAGGTGTCGGCTTTCGTCGCCCTCGGCGAGTTTGCCGTAGGACGTGCCGATGCGCTGGCGACCGCTCTGATTGTACGGCTTGGTAAAACTGGCCTGGCCACCTTCGAACATCCAGCCGTCGAAGCTGTGGTTGGTCAGGCTCACGCCACGAAAGGTCTGCGGCAGCATGCGCGAATCACCGCCGGCAATCACCGGGTTGGTGAGGAACAGGTCACCGGCCTTCAGCTCGGTATCGAACGCGCGCATCTTCAACGTGCCGCCCGCAGTCGAGAACGAGCCCGGCGCTTTGCCGTTGCCATCGCTGATCGGCAGGATGCTCGAACCATCGGTACCGCCACCGCCGTCGAGCTTCAGCCCGAGCATGGCGTGGGCGTCGATGCCGAAGCCGACCGTGCCTTCGGTGTAACCCGACTGGAAGATCCCGAGAAAACCCTGGCCCCACTCGATGTTGTCGTCCGTCTGCTGCAGACGGTTGCGATTCATGTAGTAGTTGCGGGCGTTGAGGTTGAGGCTCGAGCCTTCGATGAAGCCTTGTTTGGCGGCTTCGTCGGCTTGGGCTGTGGGGGCAATCGTTGCGGCAATTGCAATGAACAGCGGGGTGAAACTGACTGGGTAACGCACTTGCGACGGAGCTCCTTGGGTCAACTGACACTTCAATGTCTTGAGGTGCGGGATGTTTCTTGTTTTTTACAGACGAACCAAACGGCTTTCAGACCACAACGAAAAAAGGCCGCTGAAAGGCAGCGGCCTGGAAGGACGACGGTTGAACGGGAAGAGCCAAACAACCGCGTCGAGGGAAATGTTTCGCGGTGCGCGACTCAGCTGTCTTTCTCGGCCGCTTGAGCCTGGGAAGTGGCGGCTTGAGGGGCTTGCGAGGCGTCCTGCGACTTGGCCATCACTTCTGCCTGATACTGTTCGAAGGCGTGAGCGCGAGCGGCATTCTGCGCTACGAACGACTGCGATTCTTCAGCCATCGCCATTGGCGACAGGATCAATGAGGACAAAACGAAAGCGCTGGCAATACCCATACTGTTGGACATCTGGAAAACCTTCTTGCTTGGCAAGTGCTGTTTGGTGCGGGCAAAGATAAGGTTGCCGGACGTTGGGAAACAGCGTGATTTTCATAAATGACTGTTACAGCAGAAGCAAAGATCAACCACGGGTGAACGCCATTCCTTGTGGCTAGGGGATTCATCCCCGATGGGCTGCGAAGCAGCCCTCAATCCTTTGTACTGGTTGTGTCAGGAAGATCGCGATCGCTGATTTTGGGGTCGCTTCGCAACCCATCGGGGATGAATCCCCTCGCCACAGGGGACTTTAATCAGCGATTAAACGGGAAGGTGGATGCCGAAGGTATTCATCCCCCGATCACTGCGCACAAACACATCGCCACCGTGCATCAGAGCAATTGCCTTGACGATCGCCAGCCCCAGCCCATGGTTGTTGCCGCTGTTGCTGCGCGAGGCATCGACCCGATAGAAGCGCTCGAACAAGCGCGGCAAGTGCTCGCTGGCAATCGGCGAGCCCGGATTGGCCACGCCGATGCTGACCTGATGCTCTTCAACTTCGATGTGCACCTCGATCACCTGGCCCGGCTCGGTGTGCTGCACGGCGTTGCTCAGCAGATTGATCAGTGCCCGGCGCAGATGCGCGATCTCGATCCGCACCTGCGCATCGCCACTGACGTGCACCTGCACTTGCGCGTCTTCGAGGATGAAATCCAGGTACTCGAGCGTGGTCGCGACTTCATCAGCCAGCGAAGTTTCGGTGAGCTTGGTCGCCTTGCTGCCCTGGTCGGCGCTGGCCAGAAACAGCATGTCGTTGATGATCGAACGCAGGCGTTCCAGCTCTTCGAGGTTCGATTGCAGCACTTCGAAATAGTGTTCGGCGGAGCGCCCGCGGGTCAGCGCGACCTGGGTCTGGCCGATCAGGTTGGTCAGTGGCGAGCGCAGTTCATGGGCGACGTCGGCGTTGAACGATTCCAGGCGCGAATAGGCCTGTTCGACCCGCTCCAGGGTTGAGTTGAACGAGTCGACAAACTGCTCCAGCTCCGGCGGCAAGGGCGACATGCGCAGGCGTCCGGCCCGTAGTGGCGGTGCCAGGCGCTGGGCTTCGTGAGACAGTTTGATCAACGGCTTGAGGCCGATCCGCGCCACCCAGTAGCCCAGCGCCGAGGCCAGCAGCACGCCGACAATCGCCAGGCTGACCAAGGCGATCAGCAGGTTGTGCTGAGTCTCGTGGAAAGTCTCGGTATCGATGCCGATCATGAAGCGCAGCGGCGGGCGTTGATCCTTGGCGGGTAACTCGGTCAGCAGCACTTTCAGCGGATAAGGATGCTCGGGCAACTGCAGGTCATGCATGCCCAGCGGCCCTTTGGCGAAGGCGCGGATTTGCGCGTCCGGCGCGCCGTACTCGTAACCGGGATCACCGCTGACCACCCAGAAACGAATGCGCTTGTCTTCCTCGCCGAGCAGCTTGAGCTTGGCGTTGATCTTCACCCAATGCTCAGGCGTGCCATAACGATTGAGCGCCGACTCCAGCACGCTGTAACGCGCATCCAGCTCGGCTTCCGGCAGCAGACCCAGGCCTTTGTCGACCTGCTGATACAGCGCGCCGCCAATCAACAGAAACACCAGCAGCGCCACCAGCGTAAACATCCCGCTCAAACGCAGGGCAATCGAATTACTGGACACCACGGCTCTCCAGCACGTAACCCATGCCACGAATGGTGTGCAGCAGTTTCTCGTCGAACGGCCCGTCGAGTTTGGCTCGCAGGCGCTTGATCGCGACTTCGACGACATTCGCGTCGCTGTCGAAATTGATGTCCCAGACCATCTCGGCAATCGCGGTTTTCGAGAGGATTTCACCTTGCCGGCGCGCCAGAACACTGAGCAGCGAGAACTCTTTCGCCGTCAGATCCAGGCGGGTGCCGGCGCGGGTGGCCTTGCGGCTGATCAGATCGATCCACAGGTCGGCGATGCTCACTTGCACCGGTTCATGGCCGCCGCTGCGCCGGGTCAGCGCTTGCAGGCGGGCTACCAGTTCAAGGAAGGAAAACGGCTTGCCGAGGTAATCGTCGGCGCCGTCACGCAGGCCCTTGATCCGGTCTTCGACGCGCTCGCGGGCGGTGAGCATGATCACCGGGGTCTGCTTGCGCGCACGCAATGCGCGCAGCACGCCGAAGCCATCCAGGCCCGGCAGCATGACGTCGAGGACGATCACCGCGTAGTCGCTTTCCAGCGCCAGATGCAGGCCTTCGACGCCGTCGCGGGCCAGGTCCACGGTGTAACCCTGTTCCGTCAGACCGCGGTGCAGATAATCCGCGGTTTTTTCCTCGTCTTCGATAATCAGAACGCGCATGACCCTGCCTCAGTCTGTGGTCGCCAGTGCCGTCGTGGGCATTGGTTTGGGCCTGTGGAATAGCCGCTCAAGCCACAAGTATATGACCGGCGTAGTAAACAGCGTCAGCATCTGGCTGACCAGCAAGCCGCCCACCACCGCGATCCCCAGCGGCTGGCGCAGTTCCGCGCCGGTGCCGTAACCGAGCATCAGCGGCAACGCGCCGAGCAGCGCGGCGAGGGTGGTCATGATGATCGGCCGGAACCGCGTCAGGCACGCTTCGAAAATCGCATCCTGCGGCGCCAGTCCGCGATTGCGCTGGGCTTCCAGGGCAAAGTCGATCATCAGGATGCCGTTCTTCTTGACGATACCGATCAGCAACACCAGCCCGATCAACGCCATGATCGAAAAATCCTGACCGCAGATCCACAGCATGATCACCGCCCCGAGACCGGCCGCCGGCAGCGTCGAGATGATTGTCAGCGGATGTACGAAGCTCTCATAGAGCACGCCGAGAATGATGTACACCGCCACCAGCGCCGCGAGAATCAGCCACGGCTGACTGGCCAGCGAACTCTGGAACGCCTGCGCCGCGCCCTGGAAATTGCCGCTGATCGCGATCGGCATGCCGATCTCGGCCTTGGCCTGATTGAGCAGGATCACCGCGTCGCCCAACGCCACGCCGGGCGCCAGGTTGAACGACAGGTTGGCGGCGGGGAACATGCCGTCATGGGCAATCGACAGCGGGCCGATGGTCGGCGCATCGAATTTGGCCAGCGCCGACAGCGGCACCATCTCGCCACTCAGCGGCGAGCGCAGGTAGAAATAGTTGAGGCTTTCGGCCTTGCCGCGTTGCTTGGTGTCCAGCTCCAGAATCACGTTGTACTGGTTGACCTGGGTCTGGAACTCGTTGATCTGACGCTGACCAAAGGCGTCGTACAGCGCCTCGTCGACATCACTCGCGGTCAGGCCGAAACGCGCGGCGGCGCTGCGGTCGATGCTGATGTGAGTGATGCTGCCGCCCAGTTGCAGGTCGTTGGAAATGTCGCGGAACGCCGGGTTGCTGCGCAGTTTTTCGGTCAGGCGTTGGGTCCAGGTGGCGAGGGTCGCGCCGTCATTGCTCTTGAGCACGTATTGGTACTGCGCACGGCTCGGCCCGGAGCTGAGGTTGATGTCCTGACCGGCGCGCAGGTACAGGACGATGCCCGGGACTTTCATCAGTTGCGGACGAATGCGGTCGATGAACTGGCTGGCCGAGACGTCGCGGTCACCGCGTTTTTTCAGGGCGATCCAGAAGCGCCCATTGGCGATGGTCTGGTTGCTGCCGGACACCCCCACCGAGTGCGAGAACGCCTGAACGGCCGGATCGGCGGCGACGATTTCGGCCATGGCCAAGTGTTTTTTCACCATGTCGCCGTAGGAAATATCCGCAGCGGCTTCGGTAGTGCCGAGGACGAATCCGGTGTCCTGAACCGGGAAGAATCCCTTGGGGATAAAGATGTAACCGGCAATCGCCAGTGCCAGCGACAGGCCGAACACGCCGATCATCAGTTTCTGGTGGGCGAGGGCGCGGCGCAGACCTTTTTCGTACCAGCCGAGCAGGCGTTCGCTGAAGCCCGGTTTGTCGTGGGCGTGATGCACCGGTTTGCGCATGAATAGCGCTGCCAGCGTCGGCGCGAGGGTCAGCGACACCACCACCGAAATCAGAATGGTCGAGGTCGCCGTCAGGGCGAATTCCTTGAACAACCGCCCGACCACGCCGCCCATGAATAGCAGCGGAATAAACGCTGCCACCAGCGAGAAACTGATCGACACCACGGTGAAGCCGATCTCGCCGGCACCTTTGACCGCCGCTTCGCGCATGCTGTCGCCGGCCTCCAGATGCCGGTGGATGTTCTCCACCACCACAATCGCATCGTCCACGACAAACCCGACCGCGACGACGATCGCCACCAGCGTCAAGTTGTTCAGGCTGAAGCCCAACAGGTACATCAGGGCGAAACTGGCGGTCAGCGATACACCGAGCACCGCCGAGACGATCATGGTCGCCGACAACTGCCGCAGGAACAGCGCCATCACCGCCACCACCAGCAGGATCGCGATCAACAGGGTGATCTCGACTTCATGCAGCGAGGCGCGGATGGTCTGGGTGCGGTCGATCAGGGTTTTCACCTGCACCGAGGCCGGGAGCATGGCTTCGAGGCCGGGCAGGGCGGCTTGAATGCGGTCGACGGTTTCGACGATGTTCGCGCCGGGCTGGCGCGAGATCACCAGGTTCACCCCGGGTTGATCACCGGCCCAGGCTTGCACGTAGGCATCTTCCGAACCGTTGACGACTTTGGCGACATCCCGCAGGTGAACCGGGGCGCCGTCCTTGTAGGAAACGATGAGTTGGCTGTAGTCCTCGGGTTTGAACAACTGGTCGTTGGTCGACAGCGTCGAGATGCTCGATTCGCCGTACAACGCGCCTTTGGCAAGGTTGAGACTGGTCTGCTGGATCGCCAGACGAATGTCGGCCAGGGTCAGGCCGATGGCCGCCAGTTTGTCGGCCGAGGCTTGCACGCGAATCGCCGGACGTTGCTGACCGGTGATGTTGATCTGGCCTACACCGTCGATCTGACTGATCTGGCGCGAGAGCAGGGTTTCCACCAGGTCGCTGAGTTCGGTGCCGGGCATTTGCGTCGAGCTGACGCTTAAGATCAGCACCGGGCTGTCGGCCGGGTTGACCTTCTTCCAGGTCGGCAGGGTCGGCATGTCCTTGGGCAGCTTGCCGGCGGCGGTGTTGATCGCGGCCTGGACTTCCTGAGCGGCGGTGTCGATGCTCTTGTCGAGAGTGAATTGCAGGGTCAGCAGGCTGGAGCCGAGCGCACTGCTGGAGGTCATCTGGGTCATGCCGGGGATGGCGCTGAATTGCACCTCCAGCGGCGTGGCCACGGACGAGGCCATGGTGTCGGGGCTGGCGCCGGGCAACTGCGCCGAGACCTGAATTGTCGGAAATTCCGCTTCCGGCAGTGGGGCGATCGGCAGGCGCGGGAAGGCAATCACGCCGACCAGCACCAATGCGATGGTCAGCAGAATCGTCGCGACCGGGTGATTGATGCACCAGGTGGAGACGCCTTTGTGCGCCTTCATGGTTTCGGCTCCGCTTGCACCACCTGTGGCGGCTCGCTCATGACCTGCACGGTCGAGCCGGGTTTGAGCCGCGACTGGCCGTCGGTCACCAGTACGTCACCGGCCTTCACGCCTTTGATGATGTCCTGGCCGCTGCCCTGATAGACCATCTGCACTTGTACGGCTTCGACTTTGTCGCCACTCACCCGGTAAACGAAGTGTTGATCGAGACCGCGCTGTACGACAGTGGGCGGCACCACCAGCGCATTCTTATCCAGTGCCGTCTGAATTTTTACCGTCACCAGCAGGCCCGGCCAGAGCTTCTGGCTGGCATTGTCGAATTCGGCCTTGGCGCGGATGGTGCCGGTGTTGGCGTTGATCTGGTTGTCGATCAGGGTCAGGTGACCTTCGCCGAGCAGGTTGCCGGTTTCACCGTCGGTGTCGGCGCCGATGTAGGCCTTGACCTGTGCGTGCTGCGGATCGTTGATCAGGCCCTGCAGGGTCGGCAGCATTTGCTGCGGCAGCGAGAATTCCACGGCGATCGGGTCGATCTGGGTCACGGTGAACAGGCCGGCGGTGTCGGTCATGCGCAGGAAGTTGCCTTCATCGACTGTACGAATACCGACGCGGCCGGTGACCGGGGAGCGGATCTGCGTGTAGGAAAGTTGTACTTGCGCCGCGTCGATCGAGGCCTGGTTGCCTTGGGCGGTGGCTTTCAATTGGTTGACCAGTGCTTGTTGCTGGTCGTAGGTCTGTTTGGAGACGCCGTCGTCGACGCTGAGCAGTTTGTAGCGTTTGAGGTTGACCAGGGCGACTTGCAGTTGCGCCTGGCTTTCGCCCAGTTGCGCGCGGGCCTGGTCGAGGCTGGCGCGGATCGAGCGGTCGTCGATGGTGGCGAGCAGGTCGCCTGCTTTGACGAGTTGGCCTTCCTTGACGAGGATTTTGGTGAGGATGCCGTCGACTTGTGGGCGCACTACGACGCTGTGTAATGAGAGTACGGAGCCGATGCCGCTGGTGTAGCGGGGGACGTCTTTTTCGCTGACGGTGACGACGCGGACCGGGATGGCGGTTGGGGTGGCCAGTTTGGTCGGGGCGGGTTTCAGGGTGTACCACAGACCTGCGCCTGCGAGGACGATCAACAGGGTGGCGAGCAGGGCTTTGTTCTTTTGGATTCGCATGCGGGGTGGGCGCCGGACGGAGTTTGGGCAGGGTTGTTGTCTTTATAAACCTGTCTGCAGGTCAGTAGGGTGACGGCTAGCTGTCAGCGCTGTCAGTTTCGCCGGGGTGTATATCCGTTTCTGCGGGTGTGGCTGATTACGGTTCCGCCCTTACGGCGGGTCACTTTTTACAAACGCCTAAAAAGTAACCAAAAACGCTTGCTCCTGCGTTCGGCCCGCTCGCTGGGGCTCGGGGTCCCTTCGCTCCGGGATCGATCCGGGCGCAGCGCCTACGGTTTGCTTCGCTGCACCTCCTCTCGCTGTGTTTGGCTTCGCCAAACGGTCGCTGCGCTCCCACCCCCGGATCAATCCCTCCACTCAGCCTTCCGACGTCGCCCGTGGATCAAGATCAAGATCAAGAGCTGCAGCCGAGCTTGCGCTCATCCTGGAGTGGGGCGGCATGCGCCGCGTGCGGGTTGTACTTGTCTTCCCTGTAGGAGCTGCCGGAGGCTGCGATCTTTTGATCTTGCTTTTGCTCTTTCGTGGGAGCTGGCTTGCCAGCGATGGCGGCCTGATAGCCGACCAATCTCCAACTGACTCACCCAATCCCACTGTGGGAGCGGGCTTGCTCGCGAAGGCGGCCTGATAGCCGACCAATACTCAACTGAATGCACTCAATTCAACTGTGGGGAGCCAGCCTGCTGGCGATGAGGCCAGTCCATCCGCCCCATGGTCTGAGGCTGTTTAATTCTGTGCCAAATAACCAGAACCTTCCCACAAGGTTTTCAGGTTGTCCGTCGGAAGTGCGGTCTTTAGGCTTTGGTTGTCACCGCAAATCGGTGATCGGGTGTGAGAACCCGCTGAGAGGTTTTAATCAAGCGCCAGCCGCACCATAATCGCCGTCAGCTTATTTGCTGCCGACGATCTTCTATGGCGGCTGTGTGCGGGCGGACTTCGGTTCGGCCGGGTTGATCTCTTACCGGTTTCTCACTCCGCACATAGCTGCCACCTCTTCGTCGCGTGAGAACGACAGAGATGGCTTTAATCAGATGATTAGAGATCAATTCAATGTCGAAACCCGTACCCGATCCTCCCGTAGAAACCACAACCCCGCTCGCCGAAGCCATCCGCGCTGAAGACCTCGCCAAAAACCGCGAAGCCATAAAACGCGCGCTCGATTTCTACCTCAGTCCACAACCCGCCCAGCCGCGACAGCCAAGCACGATGTTTCTGGTCAACCCAGGCATCGACACCGAAACTCTGCTCGCCCACGCTTACGAATCGTTGGCCTCTGCCAGTGCCATGGCCAGCAATTTCGCCAATGAACTCGGCGGTCCGCAACGCAGCACGGCGTTGGCGATCCAGCAGATCGTCATGCTCGCCGAACTGGCGGTGAACCGGGCGCTGGATCGGGTTGATCCACGCACTTGATTCGTCCGAGCACCGCGTCATCCTTCATCGCGAGCAGGCTCACTCCCACTCACCTGTGGGAGCGAGCTTGCTCGCGAAGGCGTTTGTGCGGGCGATGCATCTCTGCCGGCTATTGGTGTCAGCCGGACCCATAAAGGGACCGATCAATCCCAATTCGGCAAACATTGCACCATCACCTACCTCTAAACCGTTCGGCGTGCGCTGCAAATCTTCAGGTGCTGTCGCAAGGCGCGCAGGTATACTGCGCGCCTTCGCGGCTCACTGTTCGGGCCCGACTTTTTTGCTTTGCGGAGCTTTTATGACTTCCCCGACCCAACCGCCGGTTGACGACGCTGTGAGCGATGTCCCGGCTGAACTGGCTGACGCCAGCGAGAGCAAACCCGAGATTGCGGCTTTCAAATTCCCGTTCAAACCGGGTGAACTGGCGGCCGCCAAGGGTTCGAATCAGCCGTGGTACAAGAACGGCGCCAAGAACGGCCACACCAAGACCCCGGGCATGGCGCCGCCGGGCACCCGTCGCTCGATGGGCAAGCGCTGAGTTTCATCCCGCCTTCAGCCATCGACTGCGATTTTCGGTCGCAGTGATGGCTAAGTGCTCAGATCCTGAGCCAGATCAATATTTGACCAATTGGTGCGCTTAGAGTCAGCAGCCCTGCCGACTCTTCCCATAAAACGAGCGCGCTTTCCATGAAGATCAATCTCCCGGTAACCGGCCGTAACGTCGATGTGGCGCCGGACGCGAACATTCTTTCGACCACTGATCTGACCAGCGCGATCACTTACGCCAACGACGATTTCATCAGGATCAGCGGCTACAGTCGCGACGAATTGCTCGGCACGCCACACAACCTGTTGCGCCATCCGGACATGCCGGCGCAGGCGTTTGCGCACATGTGGCAGACGCTGAAGGACGGACGCTCGTGGATGGGGCTGGTGAAGAATCGTTGCAAGAATGGCGATCATTATTGGGTCAGCGCGTATGTCACGCCGGTTACGCAGAACGGCGTGGCGGTGGAGTATCAGTCGGTGCGCACCCGGCCGGATGCACGGCAGGTGGCGGCGGCGGAGCGGGTGTACGCGCAGTTGCGTGGAGAGTTGAAGGGACGGCGGCCGCTGCCCACTTTAGGTCTGCGTGGCAGGATCACGGTGTTGGCCAGTGCGTTGCTGGGGCTGGTGTTGGGGATCGAGGCCTGGTTGCGTCCGGAGTCGGCATGGATCGATGGGCTGGCATTTGTTGTCGGCAGCAGTCTCTGCGCGTTGGGCGTGCGCTGGATCTTGCGGCCGCTGGAGCGGCTGAGCGAACGGGCGCGGCAGGTCGCGGACAATCCGTTGAGTCAGAGCATTTACACCGGGCGCCGCGATGAAATCGGCCAGATTGAATTCGCCCTGCAGATGCTCGAAGCGCAGGTCGGCGCTGTGGTCGGGCGCATCGGTGATGCATCGCAGCAGTTGGCCGGGCATGCGGCGCAACTGGTTGATCATTTGCAAAGCAGCCACAGCAGTTCGTTGGCGCAGCAAGCGGAAACCGATCAGGTGGCGGCGGCGATTCATCAGATGGCCGCCAGCGTCGCGCAAGTTGCCAGCCATGCGCAGCAGGCGTCGGTAGCGGCGGACATGGCCGGCACGGAAACCCGCGAAGGGCATTTGCTGGTCGGCGAGAGTCGCAGTGCGGTGTTGCGTCTGGCCGAGGAGTTGCGGCGGGCGACCGAGGTGATTCATCAGCTCGAAGGCCACAGCAGCGAGATTTCCGGGGTGATGGAGGTGATCCGCAGCATTGCCGAGCAGACCAATCTGCTGGCGCTCAACGCGGCGATCGAAGCGGCGCGCGCTGGTGATGCCGGGCGCGGTTTTGCAGTGGTGGCCGATGAGGTGCGCGGGTTGGCGCAACGCACGCAGCAGTCGACCAACGAGATCCAGCGGATGATCAGCAGCCTGCAAAATGGCGCGCGCGATGCAGTGCTGGTGATGCAGCAGAGCAGCGAGCATGTGGATAACAGCGTCGAACAGGCACAGCGCGCGGCGCGGGCACTGGACGGGATCAGTGAGCGGGTTGAGCAGATCACCGAGATGAGCCTGCAGATTGCCGCGGCGGTGGAGCAGCAGAGTGCGGTGAGCGAGGACATCAATCGCAACATCGTCAGCATTCGCACGGCGTCGGAATTGACGGTGGATGAGGGGCGGCAGAGTCAGCGCAATTCGGAAGATGTGGCGGGGCTGGCGGGGGATTTGCGGTTGCTGGCGCGGGAGTTCTGGGGGCGGCGGCAGGTTCGGGATTGAGGTAGTCTGGGCCGACCTCTTCGGGAGCAAGCCCCCTCCCACAGGTTTGTGAGTTGATCATTTATTCTGTGTACAACTCAAAACCCTGTGGGAGGGGGCTTGCTCCCGAAGGGGCCATTGCAGGCAGTACAAAATCCGGATCAAGCCGCCCGCAGCGAAATGAATGCATACGTCTGCGCCGGCTCAGTCACCACCTGCGCCCCGGCCGCCAGCAACTGCCCAGCCACATCATCCCCGGACAAATGAAACAGCCATTCACTGGACGTTCCACTCAGCGGCTGTGCTGAAACCTGATCGATCACAGCCGCAAAAGCGTCCATCTGCGGCAAATACGCGGTAAATCCATCGCCCTTGAGCGCCGTGGTGCGAATCCCCAGCGCCGCGCAGATTGCATCCTTGATCCGGATGTCATCGCGATCGGCCTGGCGCGAACGCTGGATCAACGCCAGCAGTTCCTGATCGACCAGCTCCCCGCCGACAATCAGCAGCGGCCCCTGTTGCCACGATTCTGGCGGGCAATCCTTGGCCGCCGGGTTGAGCGGGATGTGCGGATTGATTTCTGCCGGATAAATCCTGCACACCAACGGTCGGCGCTCGTAGATACGGCACAGGTTGTCTTCGTCAAGATTCCGGCAGCGCCCGACGTTGTAGGCGGCGAAGGTGATGGCCACGTGGGCATCCGTGTTGCCGCTGCGCACTGCCAGCGAACGCCGTTCGGCGTGTTCACGCTGCTGCGCCGGCAGGCCCAGGCCGTTGCCGAGAAAGGCCTCCACCAGCACAATCACCTGACCGCCATCCGCCGCCCACATGCGGGCTTCGGCGAGGGTCAGGGGCACATGGTGGTCGGTGCAGCATTTGCCGCAACCGACGCAGGAAAATGTCGTATTCATTGCACGATCAATCTTCAATCAGAGTGTGATACGGCGACGTAAAGTCGCCAGGCTGAGGCTGATCGAAGCAAGTTGTGCGCCAGCCCTCAGGGCTTGGCGGTCGGGCGGATCGAGTCCCATTCGGTGACGAACGCGGTTTTCGACTTTTTGCTGTACAGGCACAGCTCAGTGCCTTGCAGGCCTTTCATGTGTTTTTGCGGGTATTGGCCTTGCAACAGCACGGCGGTGTAGCCGACGCGGTCATCGAATTGCGCGGGTGTGCCGACGGGTTTGGCGTCTTTCAGGCCGCTGGCCTTGGTGCAACTGGCGAGCACGATTTTGTCGTAAGCGGCCCAGGCGTCGGGGCTGGAGGCGTGGGCCTGTGAGGCTAGGGCGGTGAGGCAGAGCAGGCTCAGGGAGAGGGTTTTCATGGTTGGGCATCCTTGGTTTGGCCAAGGTTTGAGTATGCCTGAGGGGGAGAAGTTGCCTGGGCCGGCCTCTTCGCGAGCAAGCCCGCTCCCACAATTTGGAATGCGTTCCCCCTGTGGGAGCGGGCTTGCTCGCGAAGACGGTCGATCAGTCCGGCACAAGTTCCCGGCGAACCACAATCATCCCGGCACTCTCATACAACCGCTGCGCCCGCAGATTGTCTTCCAGCACCTTCAGATCGACAAATCCTTCGCGCCTTTGCTGAAACACCTTGAATGCATTCAGCAGCAATGCCCGACCCAAACCTCGGCCCTGAGCACGTGGGTGCACCACCAGATTCTTGATGTACGAACTGGTCCAGCATTGCGCCACGCCGATCACGCCTTCGTTATCGCGGGCGATGAAGCACAATTCAGGATCGTATTCGGCATCGCTTTCAAACCGCTGCTGCCACTCCTCCAGTGCCGGCACCCGACCGCCGCCCTCACGGTAGCCGAGTTGCATCAGCTGATGCACCGCCGCCGCCAGTTCCGGGCGATAAGTGCTCAGCTCAATGCCTTCCGGCCAGTGGATCGGCGACACGCCTTGGCGAAGGTCGCGCCGCATCAAAAAGCAGTACGTCTGGCCCAAAACTCAGTGACCGTTGGCGGCGACGTGTTTGGCCGCTTCGATCAGGCGCTGGGTCAGTTCCGGCGAGGAGAACTTGGTCAGCACCGCGTTGGCCCCGGCCAGACGCGCTTTCTCGCTGTTCATCGCGCTGTCGAGCGAGGTGTGCAGCAGCACGTAGAGGTGGGCGAAGTCCGGCGTCTCGCGCAGGGTGCGGGTGAAGGCGTAGCCGTCCATCTCGGACATTTCGATGTCGGAGACGATCAGGTTGATCTGTTGCGCGGTGCCTTGCAGGTCCAGCAGGCAGTCGATGGCTTCCTTGGCACTGCGCGCGGTGTGGCATTGCAGGCCGAGGTTGCGCAGGGTGTGCACCGATTGCTGCAGCGCTACCTGGCTGTCGTCGACCACCAGAATCCGTGCGTTACCAAGGACTTCGGCGTCTTCCATGCTCAGGTCGGTCGGGGCCATTTCGATCTGCGCCGGGGCGATGCTGTGGATGACTTTCTCGATGTCGAGCACTTGTACCAGTGTGCCGTCCACCGAGGTCACGCCGGTGATGTAGGCGCGCGAGCCGCCGGAGCCGAACGGCGGCGGCTTGATGTCGGTGGTCAGGCAATGGACGATTTTGCTCACCGCCTGAACGTGCAGGCCCTGCTTGGAGCGGCTGACGTCGGTGACGATCAGGCAGCCGCCGTTCGGGTCTTCCAGCGGTCGCTCGCCGATGGCGCGGCTGAGGTCGATCACCGACAGCGACGCGCCGCGCAGGGTGGCGATGCCTTTGATGTGCGGATGCGACTCGGGCATTTTGGTCAGCGGCGGGCAGGGGATGATTTCACTGACTTTCAGCAGGTTGATCGCCATCAGCTTGCCGCTGCGCAAGGTAAACAGCAGAAGCGAAAGTGAATCTGCGCGGGCTTTGTTGGAAGACATAAAAACCTTCTGTGGAAAAAGGTGATGGGCGAGGGTGCAAATCGCCAGAAACTATTGATGCCGGGTTATCGGCGTTAACGGGGTGGGCTTTAGGTCGGTTATCGGCTGGCGGCAGATCCAAAGCCCCTCACCCCAGCCCTCTCCCGAAGGGAGAGGGGGCCGAACGAGGTGTCTGGCGCTGTACATCGACCTGAATGACCGAGTCGATTATGGATTCAGTACAGATCTCTCACGTCGGCGGAATTCTTGAATATCCCCCAATCAGTCCCCTCTCCCTCCGGGAGAGGGCTAGGGTGAGGGTGTGCTTTTAGCTCTTCATCCCCAACCGCTTGGCCATCCGCCCAAGATTCGCCCTATCCAGCCCCAGCTCCCGCGCCGCACTCGCCCAGTTATCCTGATTGCGTTCCAGCGCCGCACTGATCAAGCGGCGCTGATACTCCTCAGTGGCGCTGCGCAAGTCGCCATTGATCAACGGTGCCACGGTTAAAATATTGGCAACCGGCTCAACCGAGTTATCCACAACCTCCCGCGGCAAATCCAGATCCGCCGCGCTCAAACTGAGGATCTTCGGCCGCACCTTGCAATTGCCCAGTGCCTTCAGCGCGCTACGCCCGATCAAGTGTTCCAGTTCGCGCACGTTGCCCGGCCAAGTGTAGGCGAGCAACGCGTCCTGGGCATCGCTACTCAAACGCAGGCTGTTGAGGCCCATGCGCGAGCGGTTCTGTTCCAGAAAGAAGCCGCTGAGCAGCAACACATCGCGGCCGCGATCGCGCAGCGCCGGGACGCGCAGCGGGTACACGCTCAAGCGGTGATAGAAGTCGGCGCGGTAGCGGCCGCTGCGCACTTCTTCGGCCAGATCGCGGTTGGTCGCGGCGATCAGGCGCACATCGACCTGATGTTCCTTGTCCGAGCCGAGCCGCTGCAACTGGCCGCTTTGCAGCACGCGCAGCAACTTGGCCTGTACGGTCAGCGACAGTTCGCCGACTTCATCGAGAAACAGCGTGCCGCCATTGGCCAGTTCGAACTTGCCGCGGCGGTCGCTGGTGGCGCCGGTAAAGGCGCCGCGCACATGGCCGAACAGTTCGCTCTCGACCAAGGTGTCGGGCAGGGCGGCGCAGTTGAGGCTGATGATCGGTTTGTCGGCGCGCGGCGAGGCGGCGTGGATCGCTTGCGCCACCAACTCCTTGCCGACCCCGGTTTCGCCGGTGATCAGCACGGTCAGGTCGCTGCCGCCGACCAGATTGATTTCCTCCACCAGCCGTTTGTGCGCCTTGCTCTGGCCGATCATTTCACGCTGCTGCTGACCGCTGGCCTGGCGGTAGACCTCGGCGCGATGGTGTTCGTCCTCGGCACGCAGCGCCAGGCGCTCAATGCGTTCGGCGGCGTTGACCGTGGCCGAGGCGAGACTGGCGAACGCTTGCAAGGCGTCGAGTTCGATCGGCTCGAAACGCTCCGGATCGAGCGCATCAAGGGTGATCAGGCCCCAGAGTTTTTCATCGACGAACAGCGGACAGCCGAGACAGTCATGTACCTCAAGGTGATCGCCCAGACCATCGACCAAGCCGTCGTAAGGATCGGGCAAGTCGCTGTCGGCGGCGAACCGCGTTGGCCCGGCGCCGTCCAGCAGGATCTCGAAACGGGGATGTTCGCTGACCTTGAAGCGCCGGCCGAGGGTGTCGGTACTCAAACCATCCACCGCCAGCGGCACCAGCCATTCGCCGTCCAGGCGCAGCAACGCGGCGGCATCGCACGGCAGCAGGGCGCGCATGGCTTCGAGCAGGCGCCGATAGCGCTCGCCCTCGGGCAGTTCGCGGGACAGGTCGGAGACCAGTGGCAGTAGAGCGGTGAGCAGGGATTTGGCGGTCATGGTCTTGTAGTCAAAGAGACTCGATGTAGTCGCGATGACTATAAAACGCTTTGAGTCTAAATGACTACGTAAAAAATAAACCATTGATTTATAACGATAATTTATCTGGCACGAAAACTGATAAGCCTAAGGTAATTCTCAAAAAGCTCAGGAGTCATTCTTATGCTTAGCGTCCAGGATCGTGCCATCGTCAAATCCACTGTGCCTCTGTTGGAAAGCGGCGGAGAAGCGCTGATCACCCACTTCTACCGCATGATGCTCTCCGAATACCCTGAGGTACGCCCACTGTTCAACCAGGCGCATCAGGCCAGTGGCGATCAGCCGCGCGCGTTGGCCAATGGTGTGTTGATGTACGCCCGGCACATCGATCAGCTCGACCAGTTGGGCGATCTGGTGGCGAAGATCATCAACAAGCACGTCGCCCTGCAAATCCTCCCGGAGCACTACCCGATTGTCGGCACCTGCCTGCTGCGTGCCATCTCCGAAGTGCTCGGCGACGAGATCGCCACTCCGCAAGTGATGAGCGCGTGGGGCGCGGCGTACGGGCAATTGGCCGAGATTCTGATCGGCGCTGAAGCCGCGATCTACGACCAGAAAGAACAAGCGGTCGGCGGCTGGCGCGGCGCGCGGGAGTTCATCGTGGTGGACAAGGTCGAGGAGAGCGCGGAAATCATTTCGTTCTACTTCGAGCCGGCGGACAAAGGCCCGATCCTTGCCGCAGAACCGGGTCAGTACATTGGCATGAAGCTGATCCTTGATGGCGAAGAAATCCGCCGTAATTACTCACTGTCGGCACTGGCCAATAAAGGTCAGTACCGCATCAGCGTCAAACGCGAACCGGGTGGTCGTGCGTCCAACCACTTGCATGACCAATTGCACGTCGGCGCGAGCATTCAGCTGTTCCCGCCATCGGGCGAGTTCACCCTGACTGCCAGCGACAAGCCGTTGGTGCTGATCAGTGGCGGGGTCGGCATCACGCCAACTTTGGCGATGCTCGAAGCAGCGCTGCAAACCGAGCGCCCGGTGCACTTTATCCACTGCGCGCGCAACGGCAGCGTGCATGCGTTCCGCGACTGGATCGATGGGCTGGCGGCGCGTCATCCGCAGCTCAAGCGCTTCTATTGCTACGCCGAAGACGACGGCGTGAGTCCGGCGGCGGACAAGGTCGGGATCCTCAGCCAAGAGCAATTGGGTGAGTGGCTGCCGGCGCAACGCGATGTCGACGCTTACTTCTTGGGGCCGAAGGGCTTCATGGGCGCGATCAAGCGGCATTTGAAGGCGCTGGGTGTGCCGGAGCAGCAGAGCCGGTATGAGTTCTTCGGGCCGGCGGCGGCTTTGGAATAATCCTTAGGACTGAGTCGCCTTCATCGCGAGCAGGCTCACTCCTACAGGGGCGGTGGCGTACATGAAAATGGTGTACGAAGCAGACCTCTTGTAGGAGTGAGCCTGCTCGCGATGGCCGTTAGACAACTTTGATTCTTAAAAAGTGTTTAAAGGTTAATCGTTTCTTAACCGGTTTATCGTTTATTCCCCGATGCTGATGATAGGCGCTCGTTCGTTTAACTGATCAGGATCGCTCCCATGTCGCACATCATCTTCTCCTCTCGTCTGAGCCTGGCAATGCTTGGCCTGTCGGCCGCTTTGCTGGCCAGTCCATTTGCTGCGGCCGAATCGGCGTTGATCGCACCACAGACCCTGGTCGTCGATCAGAGCCTGCCCAAGGCTCAGCGCGATGCAATGGAGTTGGCGGCGCGGCGTTACGGCAGTTTCTGGAACAGTGGGGAAGAGGCCCTGGCCACGGCAGCCTTGTCGCCGCAGTTTGTCGACAAGACCCCGCCCGAAGGTCGGGTGCAGGGGCCGACCGGGCCGTTGCTGGCATCGAAGTTCTTTCGCACGGCGGTGCCGGACCTGAGCTGCGAGATCGAGCAAATGATCATTGCCGGTGACCGCGTGGTGGTGCATCTGCACTTTCGCGGACACTTCAGTGGGACGTTCAAGGCTCTCAAAGGGCAGGGCCAGCGTGTAGACTTCCGGGCAACCGATATCTATCAGATCGACAACGGTCGCATCGCGGCCAATTGGCATATCGAAGACAACATCAGTCTGATGGCGCAACTGCAAGCGCAGCCGCCAGCCAGCTGAACCATGGACATACAAGGGAAACGCGATGAGCGAGGAAACGATTCGACTGGGACGTGAGCGGCGCTTTCTGGTGCTGCTGGGCATCATCTGTCTGGCACTGATCGGCGGCGCGCTGTACATGCAGATCGTGCTGGGCGAGGCACCATGCCCGCTGTGCATCCTGCAGCGTTATGCGTTGCTGCTGATTGCGCTGTTCGCGTTTATCGGCGCGGCCATGCGCACCCGCCGCAGCATCACGGTGTTCGAAGTGCTGGTGGTGATCTGCGCGATCGCCGGCGCCGGTGTTGCCGGGCATCACGTGTACACCCAGTTCTATCCGGCGGTGAGCTGCGGCATCGATGTGTTGCAGCCGATTGTCGACGACCTGCCGCTGGCGAAGATCTTCCCGCTGGGCTTCCAGGTCGATGGTTTCTGCTCGACGCCGTACCCGCCGATCCTCGGTCTGTCGCTGGCGCAATGGGCGCTGGTGGCGTTCGTGCTGGTGGTGATTCTGGTGCCGCTGCTGACCTCGCGTAACCGAAAAGCACTGCGCTGAATCAACTCTTCGGCAGATTGGCCGATACAGAAAACGCCCCGATTTGCGTATCAGCCGATCGGGGCGTTTTGCATTTCAGAGTGTTTGTGAAATCACCGTGACGAACGGCAATGGAGAGTGCGGCAGGTGTGCGACATGTTGTCACACGCGCCATGTCGCAGGGCCTTTCGGCGACCCGGATTGGCGTAATGTTACAAAAAAGGATTGGTCTGTTTCGGCATTTTTCTGGTTTTGCACGCAGGTGCCAGATCAGGCAGTTTTAACAGGCTCTGGCAGATGGCCAGAGGCCTTTGAATATCGGGCTTTGCGCCGATTCGCCGCTGGGAAAATCCCTTCGGAGCTGTCTGAACTGAGGTGTATAGGCCTACATTTTTTGGTGTTTTTGTTGAGAATCGATTTCGATAACATGCGGAACTTTTGCAAAAACGGTGATGGATTGTTGCTCTGAGCGATAAAAATTATTTCGGGATAAGACATGGTGTATAGGGCGCTACCTATCTACAATCGCCCGCACTGAATTCCCGGCACTGTTCAGCCTTTATTAAGGAACTGGACAGGAAGTCGGGTGTCGAGCGGGCCGAAAGGCTTTTGCGACACCCAGGTGTCGGTGCCTTCCAACTTTCCGCACCAAATGGAATTGGTCTGTAACAAGGCCTTTGACCACGAATTCGAATAAGAACTGACCGCTGTCCATGGTTTTGTCGAGCGTCTGACGCGCGACGGGCGGCCCTTATTCAATCCAAAGAAAATGCCAACCCTTGGCAGGGTGAAGTGTTGGCGATCAAAACCCAACTGCATTGCGCAAGCTGCTTTAGAGGTCGTGAGATGAGTAAAAACAGGTACCCCAGATTACTAGGCCTAGTGCCGCTGCTCGGCACGTTGTTGCTGGGAGGCTGCAACATGACCCTGCTCAATCCAACGGGCCAGGTCGGCCTGGAACAGCGCAACCTGATCATCACCGCCACGCTGCTGATGCTGTTGGTCGTTGTGCCGGTTATCGTCATGACCTTCCTGTTCGCCTGGAAGTACCGCGCGTCCAACAAGGATGCCGTCTACACCCCGAAATGGTCGCACTCGACCAAAATCGAAGTGGCGGTCTGGACCATCCCGGTTCTGATCATCATCGCCCTGGGTTACATCACCTACATTTCGACCCACAAACTGGACCCGTACCGTCCGATTGAATCCGACGTCAAGCCGGTGACCATCGAAGTCGTTGCGCTGGACTGGAAGTGGCTGTTCATCTACCCGGAACAAGGCATTGCCACGGTCAACAAGATCGTGTTCCCGGCGCACACTCCGGTCAACTTCCGGATCACCTCCGACGCCGTGATGAACTCGTTCTTCATCCCGGGCCTGGGCGGCCAGATCTACGCGATGGCGGGCATGACCACCAAGCTGCACCTGATCGCTGACCGCAACGCTGAAATGGACGGTATCTCCGCCAACTACAGCGGCGCTGGTTTCACCGGTATGAAATTCAAAGCGATCGCAACTTCTCAGGAAGATTTCGACGCCTGGGTAAGTGAAGTCAAAAAGGCACCTAAACAGCTTGAACAAGCTGAATATGCAGCCCTTGCCAAGCCAAGCCAGAACAATCCAGTCGAGCTCTACTCCTCGGTCACGCCGAACCTGTTCCAGACCATCGTCGACAAGTACGAAGGCATGAAACCGGGCAAGCCGCTGAAGCACGAGAAGAAAGAGAAAGAAGTGGCGGCAACGGACATGGACTCGAATTCGCATTCAGCTGCCGGGGCAGAGGAGTAAACGATGTTTGGTAAATTAAGTTGGGAAGCGATCCCTTTCCACGAGCCGATCGTGATGGTCACCATCTCGATGATCGCGCTCGGTGGTCTGGCGTTGTTCGCTGCAATCACCTACTTCAAGAAGTGGACCTACTTGTGGACCGAATGGCTGACGTCGGTCGACCACAAGAAAATCGGTGTGATGTACATCATCGTTGCCATGGTCATGCTGCTGCGTGGCTTTGCCGACGCCATCATGATGCGTACCCAGCTGGCCATGGCCACCGAGGGTTCGCCTGGCTACCTGCCGCCTGAACACTATGACCAGATCTTCACCGCTCACGGTGTGATCATGATCATCTTCATGGCGATGCCATTCTTCACCGGCCTGATGAACCTTGCAGTGCCGCTGCAGATCGGCGCGCGTGACGTTGCCTTCCCGTTCCTGAACTCCCTGAGCTTCTGGCTGCTGGTGTCCGGCGTTGTGCTGATCAACCTGTCGCTGGGTGTCGGCGAATTCGCCAAGACTGGTTGGGTTGCCTATCCGCCGCTGTCGGGTCTGCAGTACAGCCCTGGCGTGGGTATGGACTACTACATCTGGGCGCTACAGCTATCCGGGTTAGGCACGACGCTGACGGGGGTCAACTTCCTCGCCACCGTGCTGAAAATGCGTACCCCTGGCATGAAACTGATGGACATGCCGATCTTCACCTGGACCTGCACCTGGGCTAACGTCCTGATCGTGGCTTCGTTCCCGATCCTGACCGCTACCCTGGCACTGCTGACCCTCGACCGTTACATGGATTTCCACATTTTCACCAATGAACTTGGTGGCAATCCAATGATGTACGTCAACCTGTTCTGGGCCTGGGGCCACCCTGAGGTTTACATCCTGATCCTGCCGGCATTCGGCATCTTCTCGGAAGTGATCTCGGCGTTCACCGGCAAGAAACTGTTCGGCCACCACTCGATGATCTACGCTTCGGGCGCGATCTCGGTACTGGGCTTCATGGTTTGGCTGCACCACTTCTTCACCATGGGTTCGGGTGCCAGCGTCAACGCCTTCTTCGGTCTGGCGACGATGCTGATTTCCATCCCGACGGGTGTGAAACTGTTCAACTGGCTGTTCACCATCTACCAGGGCCGTCTGCGCTTCACCAGCCAGGTTCTGTGGACCCTGGGCTTCATGGTGACCTTCGCCATCGGCGGCATGACCGGCGTACTGCTGGCCATCCCGGGTGCTGACTTCGTTCTGCACAACAGCCTGTTCGTGATCGCGCACTTCCACAACGTGATCATCGGCGGCGCGGTATTCGGCTACATCGCAGGTTTCGGCTTCTACTTCCCGAAAGCGTTCGGCTTCAAGCTGCACGAAGGCTGGGGTAAAGCAGCGTTCTGGTTCTGGATCTCGGGCTTCTTCGTCGCGTTCATGCCGCTCTATGCACTGGGCTTCATGGGCATGACCCGTCGTCTGAACGCCACCACCAACCCTGAGTGGGTACCGTACCTGTACGTTGCCATGTTCGGTGCGGTGATGATCGCTGTCGGTATCGCCTGCCAACTGATCCAGCTGTACGTCAGTGTGCGTGACCGCAACAAGCCAGAGAACATGTGCGAACACGGTGACCCGTGGAATGCCCACACTCTGGAATGGTCGACCTCGTCGCCACCTCCGTTCTACAACTTCGCTGTGCTGCCTAAGGCTGACTGCATCGACCCGTTCACCGAAGCCAAGGAAAACGGTACTGCGTACCAGGCTCCGGCCAAGTACGAGCCGATCCACATGCCAAACAACACCGCCACTGGCGTGGTGATGGGCGCACTGCTGACCGTCTTCGGTTTCGCGATGATCTGGCACATCTGGTGGTTGGCGATCGCCAGCCTGGCCGGCACTGTCATCTACTTCGTGATCCACGCCGCACGTGACGACCAGGGCTACATGGTTCCGGTTGAAACGATCGAGCGCATCGAAGCCGAGCAGCACAAGCGTCTGGTCGCGGCAGGGAAAATCCCGGCCAATGCCACCCGTGTAACCTCGTTGGAACAGGCTTAAACCATGTCGAACTTAGTGACCAATGTTGGACACGCCCATGGTGACCATGGGCACGATGACCATCACCACGACTCGGGCGAGATGACCGTATACGGTTTCTGGCTCTACCTGATGACCGACTGCATTCTGTTTGCGTCGATCTTCGCGGTGTACGCAGTACTGGTAAACAACGTCGCCGGTGGCCCGTCGGGCCACGACATTTTCGAACTGCCATACGTGCTGGGCGAAACCGCTCTGCTGTTGTTCAGTTCGATCACCTACGGCTTCGCCATGCTGGCGTTGTACAAAGGCAAGAAGCAGCAGGTTCTGGGCTGGTTGTTCATGACCTTCCTGCTCGGCGCAGGCTTCATCGCCATGGAGATCAACGAGTTCCACCTGCTGATCTCCGAGGGCTTCGGTCCTAGCCGTTCGGGCTTCCTGTCGGCGTTCTTCACCCTGGTCGGTACCCACGGTCTGCACGTATCTGCGGGTCTGATCTGGATGGGCATCATGATGTACCAGGTCAACAAGCACGGCCTGACGGCGACCAACAAGACCCGTCTGAGCTGCCTGAGCCTGTTCTGGCACTTCCTGGACGTGGTGTGGATCTGCGTATTCACCGTTGTTTACCTGATGGGGACTCTGTAATGGCTAATGCACACTCCCATGACAGCCATGATGCTGGCCACGGCAGCGTAAAGTCGTACGCCATCGGCTTCATCCTGTCGGTGATCCTGACTGCCATCCCGTTCGGCCTGGTGATGTTCCCGACCTTGCCGAAGTCGACCACGCTGGCAATCGTCCTGCTGTTCGCGGTAATCCAGGTGATCGTTCACCTGTACTACTTCCTGCACCTGGACCGTTCGATTGCACAACGTAACAACGTGATCGCGTTTGTCTTTACGGCCATCGTGATCCTGCTGCTGGTTGGCCTGTCGCTGTGGATCATGTTCAGCATCCACACGTACATGATGGCGAAGTGAGGTAGACCCGATGTCGCTCAAGCACTTTATCCAAATCACCAAACCGGGGATCATTTTCGGTAACGTGCTTTCTGTGGCAGGCGGGTTCTTCCTGGCCTCGAAAGGGCATGTAGATCTGGCGGTGTTCCTGGCCGCCATGATCGGCACATCCCTGGTTGTGGCCTCCGGTTGCGTGTTCAACAACTGCATCGACCGCGACATCGACCTGAAGATGGAACGCACCAAGAACCGGGTGCTGGTGCAGGGCTTGATCTCCCTGAAACTGGCCCTGGTCTACGCGACCATCCTGGGTGTTCTCGGCGTTGCCTTGTTGTACAAGGTGGCCAACCCGTTGGCCGCCCTGTTCGCGGTAATCGGCTTCATCATCTACGTCGGCTTCTACAGCCTGTACCTCAAGCGCAAGTCGGTGCACGGCACGCTGGTGGGCAGTCTGTCGGGCGCCATGCCGCCAGTGATCGGTTACGTTGCCGTAACCAACAGCTTCGACATGGCCGCACTGACCCTGCTGGTGATGTTCAGCCTGTGGCAGATGCCGCATTCCTACGCCATCGCGATCTTCCGTTTCAACGACTACCTGGCCGCATCGATTCCGGTGCTGCCCGTCAAGCGCGGAATCGAAGTGGCCAAGAAGCACATCCTGCTCTACATCCTGGCGTTCCTCGTGGCGACCTTGATGCTGACCTTCAGCGGTTACGCCGGCATGAGCTACCTCGCGGTCGCCGCGGCCATGGGCATGTACTGGTTGTACATGGCCTGGACCGGCTACAAGGCGGTGGATGACACGGTCTGGGCACGCAAGCTGTTCGTGTTCTCGATCTTCACCATCACCGCCCTGAGCGTCATGATGTCCCTGGACTTCAAGGTGCCCGCCGAGCTGCTGCTGACGTACGCGCCGTAAGGCTGGATGGCTTTACGAAAAACCTCGCACATTGAGAGATGTGCGGGGTTTTTTGTTGGGTAAATTATGCTGAATCGAGGTGACACCATCGCGAGCAGGCTCGCTCCCACAGGGGATTTGTGAACGACGCCAATCAAATGTGGGAGCGAGCCTGCTCGCGATGGCGTGCGCCGCCGATTTCGAAGGTTGCGCAGTACTGGCAAAACACCTAGATTTGGATCCAGTCTTCAGTGATAGCGCCATGCCACTTTTTCGGCGCTCAACTGTTCCACTCCGCGATTCTTTATGCATCGATCAAAAGGTTGGGCGAAATGACTGAGAGGATGACCTGCGACGAACGCTTCATTGCCCTGGCACAAGAGCTGAACTACGACATCTATGGCGAAAACACCGCCGGCGGCAATTACGCGCCGCTGATCCGGCATCGCGATGAGTTGTACATCAGCGGCATGGTGCCGCGGGTCAATGGCAGGATTCTGTATCCCGGTCGCGTGGGGTTGGAGTTGACCATCAAGGACGCCCAGGCCGCCGCGAGCATCAGTGCCATGCGCTGCCTGGCGCTGATTGTCGATGCGGTGGGTTCGCTGGACAAGATTCGGGCGTTGTTGCGGGTTACGGTGTATGTGAAGTCGACCCCGGACTTCGTTGACCTGAGCGAGGTGGCAAACGGCGCATCGGACGTGTTCAGCCATGTGCTCGGCGATGCCGGCCGGCACACTCGCACTGCGGTCGGTGTCTATCAGTTGCCGAAGAACGCCGCGATTGAAGTCGACATGATCGCGGCGGTGCAGTCGGAAGTCTGATCGCCGCGCCGCCCAACAAAAAGCCCCGCCTGAATCTCAGAGCGGGGCTTTTTTGTCGGCGCCGGGATTACTGCGCGGCGATGCTGTAACCATCGAACGCGGTTTGCTGTTGCAGGGCGGTGATGATGTTCTTGCGGTTGATCGCGTGTTCGGTGCCGGCGTTGTCGATGAAGGTCTCGCCCTCCAACTCGGCTTCTTCGCCTTCACCGATGAAGGTGAAACCGAGGAACTCCAGCGCTTCACGGTCAACGTTCAGACGCGAACGCGGCGTGCGCAGCGGCAGCGTTACGCTGCTGCCGTCCTTGCTGATGGTGAAGATTTCCAGTTCTTTCTTCTTGGCAGCCTTGCTCTTGCCGCCGCTCGGGTTGCTGATCGCCTGGTGGGTCTGATTCAGCACTTTGAGCGCGAGGCCGTAAACGATTTCCTGGAACGCCGGATCGTCCTTGAAGCAGGACAGGATGCGGCCGATTGAAAACTTGCTGCTCAGGTCTTCGAGGGCGGCGATGTCGGCGGCCTCGGCGTCTTTCAGCGCCTTGAGCTGGCCCATCAGCTCGTAGGCCTTGTCGTCATCGAAGCTGTCGTGCGCCTGACGGATCGCGGCGCGCAGCTCGCGAATCTGGTCGCTTTCGCGGGTCGACTGGAAAGCATCCAGCACCATCTCGCTGATGATTTTGGCTTGTGGAAGGTGTTGTGAAAGATTGATGGAGTTTTCGTATTCCGCTTTGGACGATTCGGTGACTACGGATTCAGCGGTGTTGAAATCGGACATTGAAATTTCACTACTTTTTTAACTTGAGTGGAAACGAGAAAGCGCGAGGTCTTTTTCAGGCCGGTTAATTTAGGGGAGCGGGGCGGCGTTGTCACGGAACAACAGTCCGGTGGTGCGGATTATTTGTCCGGCGTGTTCAGGTTCATCGAGCGCACCATCCACTGTTCAGCGGTTTGCTGATCGGTCGGCAGCGTGAAGCGGAAAGTCGCGCCGCGCCCGGCGACATCGATCAACTGAATCTCACGCCCGTGCAGTTGCAGGATGCGGTGGACGATCCGCAGGCCCAGTCCACCGTCACGCCGCGCGCCGCCAATATTGAACGGACGCAGGAACAGACCTTCGCGCAGATCCGGAGCGATGCCGGGGCCGGTGTCGCTGACGGTGACTTCCACCAGTGCGCCCTGGGATTTCAAATCCAGCTCGATTTCACCGCCCGCAGGCGTATAGCGCAAAGCGTTATCCACCAGGTTGGTCAGCACCCGTTCGATCAACCCAAGGTCGGCGCACACCGTCGGCAGGTTCGGCCCGAAGCTGGCCTTGAGTTCGACGTGGCGTGCTTCGGCGGCCAGTTCGAATTTCTGGAAAATGTCCTGCAGCAGATCGATCAGCGAGAAGCGCTCCAGTACCGGCTGCACGAAACCGTGCTCCAGACGTACCAGCTCCAGCAGCGATTGCGCCAACCCGCCGACCTTGCGGCTTTGATCGAGGGCAATGCCCAGATAACGCCGGCGTTCTTCGGCGGTGAGTGTGGCGTCCTTGAGTGACAGGGTTTCCAGATAGCCGTGCAACGAGGCCAGCGGTGTGCGCAGGTCGTGAGAAATGTTCGCCACCAGTTCGCGGCGCTCCTGATCCTGGCGGGTCAACGAGCGCCACTGATCACCCAGTCGGTTTTGCATCTGCCGGAAGGCGCCATCGAGTACGGCGATTTCATCCGGGTCAGCGCTTTTATCCACAGTCGCTGACGGTGCAGGCAGAGGTTGCGGCGCGCCATCAATGTCGAAGCGGCTGACGGTTTCGGTCAATCGGCGTAGTGGCCGGGTGATCAGGTTGAACGCCGTGAGACCGGCGATCAGGCATAGCAATGCGACCAGTCCGATCGACAGCAATGCAGTGTTGAGCGCGGCACTGGTCGCGCCACGTTCGGCGAAACGATCGTGTTCTTCACTGAGCAACACTACGTACAGATAACCGGCGGGCTTGCCGTTGACCCGTAACGGCGCGGCACTGAAGACCTTGCGCCCGTCGGCACTTCGCGGGTCATCGCCGAGGATCGGCAACGGCTGGTCATCGAGCAGCCGGCGGATCGGCGCCAGATCAACCGTCTCCCGGCGCAGATGTCCTTCCGGCGCCGCATTGCCGACAATCCGTCCCTCGGGGTCGAGCAGGTACACCTCGACACTCGGGTTGACCAGCATCAGCTTGCTGAACAGTTCGCGCACGGCGCCGGGCATCAGGCCATTGCTGTCCATCAGCACCGTGTCATGGGCGATGTGCTGTGCCAGGTCCCGCGACAGGCCTTGCACCACTTCCAGTTCATGCATCTTGCTGGAGCGCACCTGCAGCCATGCCGAGGTGCCGCAGCACACCAGCAGCAAAACGGCGAACACCAGCGACAGGCGCTGCGACAGGTTCAGTCTCATGGTTGTTCCGTGCCGAATTTATAGCCGCGACCCCACACAGTGAGGATGCGTGTCGGTTGCGCCGGATCGCTTTCGATTTTCGCCCGCAGGCGATTGATGTGGGTGTTCACCGTGTGTTCATAACCCTCGTGGCTGTAGCCCCACACCGCGTTGAGCAGGTCCATGCGTGAGAACACCTTGCCCGGCTGTCGGGCGAAGAAATACAGCAAGTCGAACTCTCGCGGAGTGAGGTCCAGTCGCGCGCCGTTGAGGGCGACGTCGCGGGTGATCGGGTCGATGCTCAGGCCATCGAGGCTGAGGCTGCCGGCGTCCATTTTCAGGTTGCGCGCCATGGCGTCGACCCGGCGCAGCAAGGCTTTGACCCGAGCCACCAGTTCCAGCATTGAAAACGGTTTGGCGAGGTAATCGTCAGCCCCCAGTTCCAGACCCAGAATGCGGTGCAATTCGCTGGAGCGCGCGCTGGTGATGATGATCGGCGTGTAGCGCGCCATCGCCCGGGCGCGGCGGCAGATTTCCAGGCCGTCGACCCCCGGCAGCATCAGGTCGAGGATCAGTGCATCCCATTGCCCTTGCTGCAACAGGCGCATGCCTTCGTCGCCGTCGGCGCAGTGCACGACATCGTAATGCTCATCGCGCAGGTGCAGGCAAATCAAGTCGGCGATGTGCTGGTCATCCTCGACCACGAGGATGCGTCTGGTTAATTCCATCAAGCTCAATCCTTCGGCGCAGTGAGCGCATTGTGCGGGTTTTCCTCGGAGCGAGTTATCACGAATTCGTTAACTTCCCGTGAGGATTTGGCGATCAACCCAAGCCTAGGCTGTGTTCCATGACAGGCACCTGGAATTTTTGGAGACGGCCATGTTTTCACGGCGACAGATTCTCGTAGCGAGCGGCGGGCTGGGGGTTGCAGCTCTGGTGGCGGGTGTATTGCCAAAATTTTCCTCGGGCTCCGCACTGATCGAGCAAGCCCATGCCGATGAGGTTTTCGAGGTGAGCCACAGCGACAGTGAATGGCACTCGCTGCTCTCGGACGAGCAGTACGCCATCCTGCGCGAAGAAGGCACCGAACGGGCCTATACCAGCCCGCTCAACGACGAGCATCGCAACGGCACATTCGCCTGCGCGGGTTGTGATCTGGCGCTGTTTTCATCGGCGACCAAGTTCGACAGCCGCACGGGCTGGCCGAGTTTCTGGGCACCGTTGGAACATGCGGTGGCCACGCGTCAGGACCGATCGTTCGGTATGTCACGCAATGAAGTGCACTGCCGACGCTGCGGCGGGCACTTGGGACATGTGTTCGACGACGGCCCGAAACCCACCGGCCTGCGCTATTGCATGAATGGCCTGGCGATGACGTTCAAACCCGTGGCGGCATGAGCCATGGCCATTTTTCGATGTTCACTTTCTACAGGACGACACCATGTGGCTCTTGGTTCTCGCTTATCTGGGCGGTGTGCTGACGATCGTCAGTCCGTGCATCCTGCCTGTTCTGCCTTTTGTCTTCGCTCGCACCGGGCAGCCGTTTATCAAGAGTGGCTTGCCGCTATTGGCCGGGATGGCGCTTACCTTCGCCTTAGTCGCCACGCTGGCGGCGGTGGGCGGCGGTTGGGTGGTGCAAGTCAATCAGTTCGGTCGCTGGCTCGCGTTGCTGTTCGTTGCACTGTTCGGGCTGACGCTGCTGCTGCCGCGTCTCGCCGAGCGCCTGACGCGGCCGCTGGTGTCGGCCGGCAGTCGGCTGTCCGAAGCCGCGGGCCAGGACAATCGTCCGCGTCCCGGCGCCTCGTTTCTGATTGGCGTCGCCACGGGTCTGCTCTGGGCACCGTGCGCCGGGCCCATCCTCGGTTTGATTCTGACCGGCGCCGCGCTGCAAGGGGCAAGCATCGCCACCACGCTGTTGTTGCTCGCCTACGCGGCGGGCGCCGCGACTTCACTGGCGGCGGCGCTGCTGCTGGGCAGTAAGGTCTTTGCGTTGATGAAGCGCTCGATCGGTACGGGGGAGTGGATCCGGCGCGGGTTGGGGGCGGCGATGCTCGCGGGTGTCGCAGCGATTGCGCTGGGCCTCGACACCGGGTTGCTGGCGCGGTTGTCGACGGCGTCCACGGGCGGGATTGAACAGGCACTGGTGGGCAAGCTGACCAGCAAATCGCCGACGGGCAACGGAACCATGATGGCGCAGATTCCTGCTGCCGGCGGGGCGATGAAAGTTGCCGACAAGGCACCGGGAACACTACCGGTCGAAGGCCAGTTGCCGCCGCTCAATGGCGCCGTGCAATGGCTCAATTCGCCACCGCTCGATGCCCAGGCATTGAAGGGCAAAGTGGTGCTGGTGGATTTCTGGACCTACTCCTGCATCAACTGCCTGCGCACCTTGCCATACGTCAAAGCCTGGGCGGAAAAGTACCGCGATCAAGGCCTGGTAGTGATTGGCGTGCACGCCCCGGAATTCGCTTTCGAGCGCGATGTCGGCAATGTCACTAAAGCCATGAAGGAGCTGGGTATCAACTATCCGGTCGCCATCGATAACGACTACAAAATCTGGCGTGCTTTCAACAACGAATACTGGCCGGCGCATTATTTTGCCGATGCTCAAGGACGGATTCGTTACCACCATTTTGGCGAAGGGGATTACGCCGAATCGGAACGGGTCATACAGCAGTTGCTGCGTGAGGCCGGGGCGAAAACCGTCGCCGACGGCTTGATCAACGCCGATGCCCAAGGCGTGCAACAGGCGCCGGACATGAATCAGGTGCTGTCACCGGAAACCTACGTCGGCTACCAGCGTGCGGAACATTTCGTACCGGAAACCGGGCTGGTGCCTGACAAGGTCGCGACCTATAACCCACCCGCCAACCTGGCTTTGAATGACTGGAGCCTTGGCGGCCAGTGGGCCGTCGGTGCCGAGCAGGCCACCGCCAGCGCGCCGGCCAGTCGCATCGTCTACCGCTTCCACGCCCGCGATCTGCATCTGGTGCTGGGCCCGGGTGCGGATGGCAAACCGGTGCGTTTCAACGTGTCGATTGACGGGCAGGCGCCGGGTGACGCCCACGGTGTCGATGTCGCCGCGGATGGCAGCGGCCGCGTGACCGAACAGCGCTTGTACCAATTGGTGCGGCAAACCGACGAGGTGAAGGACCGGACCTTCACCATCGAATTTCTTGACCCGGGCGTATCGGCTTACGCCTTCACCTTCGGCTGATCGGGAGTGCGCAACATGAAAGCTCAAAACAACTGGCGCCGTGCATTGCTCGGCGTCGCCATGGCCGGTGTGATCGGTCAGTGCTCGGCGTTCTCTTTCGGCGCCGAGGACGCGGTGGTCATCCCGCCGCCAGCCCTCGACGAAACCACTCAGGCGCACAGTGAAACGGCGGTATTCGCCGGTGGTTGTTTCTGGGGCGTGCAAGGGGTTTTCCAACACGTCAAAGGTGTGCAGAAAGCCGTTTCCGGTTATGCCGGCGGTGCGGCGAACACGGCGGAATATGAGCGGGTCAGCGAGGGCGACACCGGTCATGCCGAGTCAGTACAAGTCACCTTCGATCCGACGCAAGTCAGCTACGGCAGCCTGCTGCAGATCTACTTTTCGGTGGCCCACAACCCGACCGAACTCAACCGCCAGGGGCCCGACAGCGGCACGCAATATCGTTCGGCGCTGTTCCCGGTCAACGCCGACCAGCAACGCGTGGCCCAGGCCTACATCGCCCAACTCGACGCCGAGCATGCCTACAGCAAACCGATCGTCACCCAACTGGAAACCTACAACGGCTTCTACCCGGCGGAGGACTATCATCAGGATTTCCTCACCGAACACCCAAGCTATCCGTACATCGTGATCAACGACATGCCCAAGGTCGCGCAGTTGAAGCAGTTGTTCGCGCAGCGTTATCAGGAGAAGCCGGTGTTGGTGAAAAACGGCTCCTGATTTATTGCGCGGTCAAGCCCGGGCGTTGCGCCTGAAGCAAGCGCAGCAACCGGTAGTACTTCAGCGAACGAGTGCCAATCAACCCACAGACGAAACCTGACGCTGCAGCTTTGAACAGCAGCGTATCCAGAGCAGAGGCTTGCTCCGGATGCACGTCATCCTGATAACCGAAGTAGTAATTCACGGCAAAAAACAGCAGGTACAACATCAACACTTTCCAAGTGCCGGGCAAGATCAGTCCTGTTTGCGAATCATCAAGCGTCACGTATTGCGCCGAAAACATTAGCCATGCCGTAACGCCGCCCAGCAAGAGGGCGCCAATCCAGCAGCTGAGGGACAGGACTGGGTTAAGCGTCAGATTTATTGAGAAGAGAGACCAGGCTATTAACACTGGTGGCGTGACCAGCATTGCTAAACGGCTCTTGGGGCTGGGCGTGCGAGCCTTGATCCCGAAATAAACGAGTACCAGGAAAACCGCATAAACCCACAGAGGGGTGTTTTGCAGAGTGATCAGCATCAATTGGCGTCCGTGCTTGAAAGAGAAGATGAATCATAGCGGTTGCCATGTTCGGCGGCGGTTATTTCAAGCGCGGTCGCTCCATGGCAATTACCGATGTTTCAAACCCCAAACTGGCAAAAAACGCCTCCGCACCTTCGCGCCCGGCGCGTAGTACCCAAGTGATCTCGGGGTTGTCCCCCATGACATGCTCGACCAGTGCGCGCCCGACGCCGGCGCGCCGATGCTGGCCATCAACTACGACCATCGACAGATAACCGTTGGACAAACCATCGGTGATGCCTCGGGCAAAACCGATGATTTTTTCGCCGCTCAGTGCGATGGCAGTGCGTTGCGAGTTTTCGATCAGTTGAGTGAAGTAGTCGCTGGAGCCTGTTCGGTGTCCCCAGCCATGTAGGCCGAGAAACAGCCGAACTGGCTCCACTTCGTCGGGCAACAGATCGCGTACGGTAAGGTCGTTTCTCATCGATAACAGCATCCTTGTCGGCAATCACCGGAGCGTAGTCGATAGCAATTGAGTCAGGATCTGCCCCAGGTTTGCATTGCGAATTCGACGAAGCGCCGCAGCTTGGGCAAACGATAACGATCCGGGGCATAGAGCAAATGCAAAGGGCGGCTCGGTGGCTGGTAATCGGGTATCACCGTCACCAGTTTGCCGTCGCGCAGATCCTGTTCCACCAGCGCATCCGGCAGCATGACGATGCCCATGCCGGTGCGTGCTGCCTGATGAAGGCCGGCGGAGGTGTTCATCAGCATCGGGCCGCTGACGTCGACCAGAATCTCGCCGTCCGGGCCGCTGAGGCGCCAGCGTTTTTCCACCGATTGCCAGTCGTCGCCGGCAGGGTAGGCGAACGACAGGCAGTCGTGTTGTTGCAGGTCTTCCGGGGTGATCGGCATGCCGCGTCGGGCGACGTAAGCCGGCGAAGCGCACACGGTCAGGGTGTAGTCGATCAGCGGCCGGGCGATCAGGTTCGACTGCTCGAAATGTCCCAGCCGAAACGCTACGTCGAGGCCGCTTTCCAGCAGATCCGGGCGGCGGTTGGTCAGCACCACATCCATTTTCACCTGCGGGTATTGCAGGGAAAATTCACTGAGCGCTGGGGCCAGGCGTTCGACACCAAAGGTCAGCGGCGCGGTGATGCGCAACAGGCCGCGTGGCTCGTCTAGGGCCTGTTCGGCCAAGCGTTCGGAGTCGGCCACCAGACCCAGAACGTCCAGACAGCGCTGGTAGTACACGTTGCCGAACTCGGTAAGCCGCTGCCGGCGGGTGGTGCGCTGCAACAATTGCACGCCGAGCCGTTGCTCCAGTGCGCGCAGGTGATTTCCGACCATGGTCGTGGACATTTCGCACTGCAACGCGGCCGCCGTCATGCTCCCGGCTTCTACAACCTTCACGTAGACGCTCATTGCCTGCAACAGGTCCATTATCAAGCTCTGCTTTTAAATGATTGAAGTTTTACCGAGTTTATCCAGTTCTGGTGGCTAACCATACTGCAAACACACCGACCTTCACTGGAGTTTGAAGTCATGACCGCCGCCCTGATGAACACCTACCAATCGCTGGCTCTGAGTTTCACCAGAGGTCTGGGCACTCGCCTGTGGGATCAGGCCGGTCGTGAATACCTGGATGCCGTCGCCGGGGTTGCGGTGACCAACGTAGGGCACTCGCACCCACGGATCGTCGCTGCTATTAGCGAACAGGCGGGGCTGCTGTTGCACACCTCCAACCTGTACAGCATCGACTGGCAGCAGCAACTGGCCAAACGGCTGACTGAGCTGTCGGGCATGGATCGCGCGTTCTTCAATAACTCGGGTGCTGAGGCTAACGAGACTGCACTGAAACTTGCGCGCTTGTACGGCTGGAGCAAAGGTATCGAACAGCCGCTGGTGGTGGTCATGGCCAACGCATTTCATGGCCGCACGCTCGGTACGTTGTCGGCGAGTGATGGCCCGGCGGTGCGCCTGGGCTTCAATGATCTGCCGGGGGATTTCGTCAAAGTGCCTTTCGGTGATCTGGCGGCGCTGGATCAGCTGCAGCACAAGCATGGCGCGCGCATCGTGGCGATTCTGGTCGAGCCGATCCAGGGCGAAAGCGGCGTGCAACTGGCGCCGCCCGGCTACCTCAAAGCCCTGCGGGAAGTGTGCAATCGGCGCGCCTGGCTGTTGATGCTCGACGAAATCCAGACCGGTATCGGCCGCACTGGCCAGTGGTTTGCGTTCCAGCATGAAGGTATCGTGCCGGACGTCATGACCCTGGCCAAAGGCCTCGGCAACGGTGTGCCGATCGGCGCCTGTCTGGCGCGGGGCAGAGCGGCGGACCTGTTCACGCCCGGCAGCCATGGCAGCACCTTCGGCGGCAACCCGCTGGCCTGCCGGGTCGGCTGCACGGTGCTGGACATCATCGAAGAACAGGGGCTGCTGGAGAACGTCAGAGTGCAGGGTGAGCGCCTGTTGACCCGCCTGCGCGCCGAACTGGCAGACAACCCCAATGTGTTGGCGATTCGCGGGCAGGGCTTGATGATCGGCATCGAGTTGAAACAGCCGATTCGCGATCTGACGCTGATTGCGGCGCGGGATCATGGATTGCTGATCAACGTGACGCGTGGCAAGACGATACGGCTGCTGCCGCCGCTGACGATTGATGAGCGGGAGGTGGGGATGATTGTCAGAGGGGTGGGGCGTGCCGTGATCGCGCACTGACGCGCAAACGAACCCCCTGTAGGAGTGAGCCTGCTCGCGATAGCGGTGTATCAGGCGATATACATTTTGAATGGCCTACCGCAATCGCGAGCAGGCTCACTCCTACATTGGAATAGGTGCACGTCAGTCCGGATAATCCCCCAACTCCGGCGCCAGCATCCGCGTCTTCAGCGCCCCGTTCGAATTGTGCTGAATGATCTCGCTCGGCTGCCCCAGCGCATTGAAAAACACCTGGCCGATCCCGGCTGAATTCCACAGCCGTTCACCCGCTTCGGCATGTTCCGGGGTGTACGGCACGATGCGCATGCGTCGGCGTTTGGTGAACCAGTTCAACGGCGAGCGCGGCGAATAGAGCCAGCGGTTGAGGCGGTCGAACCATTCCAGCAGGGTTTTCGGGAACTCGTTCTTGATCCCGCTGCTGGTGATCTGCCAGATCCGTGGCCCGGCCTTGCGGTGTCGGATAAGCACTTCGTAGACGAAGGAATAATGCACATCGCCGGACAGCACCACGTAGTTTCCGGGTGTGCGGGTGTGTCGGAAAATGTTCAGGATCACCTGCGCCGCACCGCGATGAGCCATCCAGTTTTCGGCGTCGACCAGCAGCGGATAACCGCACCAGCTGAAAACCTTCTGAACGGTTTCAATCAGCTTCACGCCGAAGATCGGCGCCGGTGAAACGATGATCGCTGACGGATGATCAAGCAGCTCCTGCTGCAGTTCGCTCAGCGCTTCCCAGTCCAGTAAACCGGAGGGTTGCTTGAGTGCCATCTCGCTGCGCCAGCGCCGGGTGCGGGTGTCGAGCACCACCAGCGCCGGGCTGCTCGGCAGCACGAAATGCCAATGCTGAAAGCGCAGCAAGTCATCGATCAGCGCGTCCTGCACCGGGCTGTCGAGATATTGATCGTCACCACTGGCGCTCAGGCGGCGAGTGTTCTCCAGCACATCCTTGAACGCGTCCGGATTATTGCCCCAGCCCTGACACAACATGTACGCGATCAAGGCGTTGCCGATGATGCGTTTGGAGAACGGATGACCGTAGGCGGTTTCCTCCCATTGCGCGGAAAGGTTCCAGTCATCGGTGATGTCGTGGTCATCGAAAATCATCAGGCTCGGCAGGTGCGCCAGCGCCCGGGCAACGTTGGCCAACCCGGCCTTGAAACCATCGATTCGGGTCTGCTCCAGGGTGTAGCGCTTCAAGCGTTCAGGCGTCAGCGCTGGAGCAGCAGGATTGATCAACCCCCAGGCAATCGGCGACCACACCAGCAAATACATCGCCATCACTTCGGCGAAGGTCACCAGGTGATTGTCAGCACTGCTGCTGGTGAAAATCGGCTTACGCGCACCGCCGAAAAATCGCTCGCGCAAGGTCTCGTTGCTCTCCAGCGCGGGTAACAAATCCGCACGGTGGTAGTAGCTGGCCGGGTGTTCGTAGAGTTTGGCGCTGTCGCTGACCACCGCGCCTTCGAGGTGTTCGTCGAACAGACCGAGGCGCTCGATCAACGCATGAATCGCCCGCAGCATCGGGCCGGCAACATCGTCGGCGTAGATCTGGTCGCCGCTCATCATCAACAGGGCGGGGCGTTGTTGTGGATCGGTTTCTATCGCCAGCAACTGATCGACACAGAGCAGACCGTCTGCCGCCGGATGATGCGGCTTGCGGCAGGAGCCGTGGAGCAATTGATCGATCCGTGAGCGCACGACGAAGTTCGGGCAAGTAGCATCGCCATACACCAGATGTGGTGCCCAGTCGGCAATTCGCTGCTGGCCATCGATCAGCAAGTCGTAACCCACAACGGTCTCACAGGGCAGGGCGCTGTCGAGCACAACGTCAATCAAATGAACGAACGCATGACGGCCTACAGGAATGACCGTGCACCTCCCGGCATCGAGAGGGATATCTCCTACGCCTTGCAGGCGCAACGTCAGCGACAGTTGACGCGTACCGACCAGCCACAGCACCACGCGCGTGGTTTCCAGCCGGCGCAGCAGTGGGCCGGCCAGGACGGGAGGTAGCGGATTCAGGTCAGCAGGTATCGGGGACATTCAGGGGGCAAAGCTCAAGGCGCACAGGCTGGCGATGATAGCGCAGCCGGCGCCTTGAACCCTTAAACGAGGCTTAAGAGTCAGCCTTCTGCAGCTTCAGCGCCAGCAGTCGCCATTCGGCGGACGCGGGTTGCTCCTGCACCGAGCAGTCGAAGCGATAAGTGACGTCATCGCCGTTCATGTTGCGCGCGGTGACCTTGTTGCTGAGGGTGTAGACCTGATCCTTGAAGCGCTTGGTGACAATGGCGGAACTGTCGGCGAAGCGCTCCGACGCTGGGAAGCGCAGTGTGCTGGTGACCACCGTGCCGCACATGACATACGCGAGCATCGATTTATCGCTGTCGGCATTTTGCCCAAGCTTGTCGCGCAGCGCGGTGAGCGCTTTACGGCCCTGCGCGTCGCTCTGATCCAGGACGGTTTTTTCCGATATCGATTTCGGCGCCCGGCTGGCGTAATTCGGCAGCAGTGCGGAATCCGGCGGAGAAGGTTGGTTATCCGGCTCGATCGCGGCAAAGCCCGGCGCGTTTTCCAGCACCGCGGACGTTGAATCCGACTCGGCTTCGGGCAACAGACTGGTGGTGACATCGTTCTGTGCGATCACGTCTTCGACTGGCGCCTTTTCGGCTTTATGCGCCGACGGGAACAGCGACAGGAGGATCGACAGCACCACCATGCCGACGATAAAACCGCCCGCCGCGCCAACGATGTTGCCGTAAAACAGATTCCAGCTGCCGCGGTTTTTCACCACCCAGCGCCACATCAAACCCCAGGCGGCGATAAATGCCAGAAAACTCAGAAACTCCATTCGATCCTTTCCTTAACCCTTCAATAGCCTGCAAAACAGCACCCACTGGCGGTGAGTGCTGAAGATGGACGGCAAGATATCAAAATAGAGGTCTGACGCCACGAAGACATTCACATGCCGAGATTGGGCGGATTGATCTGAACAAAAAACATGATCGCCGTTATGCCGGCCACAACGCCGCAAAGGCCGGCCAGTAGCTGACGCGCGACAGGGTGTTCGACCTGCGAGCGACGGGCCACCAGCATCCATACGCCGGTCAGCGCCGCGGCAGTCGCCAGCATTTCCAGAAGCGATCCCATGACCCCCGGGACCGGTGGCCGGCTAGAGCCGAACAGACCGACACAAAGCTGCGAAACCACCAGGCCGACAATCATGCCGCTGGTCGCACCCAACACATTGGCGAGTAGCAGATTCCACGCACCACGCTGCCTGACGACCCAGACCCACATGCCTATCCAGGCGATAAAGAAAAACACAACATCCATCGTATCCATCCTTCGAAACCCGTCACGGTACAAGCACTCGGCACCTTGCCGACAGTGGACGGCACGATAGCAAAATAGTAGCGTCGCGCCACTTTCTTGATTCCTGTAATGGACTACTCATGCTAAAAGCCGCTTCTGTTCTGCGCTTGCTCTGTGCAATCACGTGCGCCGCTGTCATTACCCCGGCATTCGCCGAGTGGAAAGAGCCCCCGGAAAGCAGCTGGCAGTATTACCTCGCTAACTGCCAGCGAATGCAGGAAAAAATCGCCGACGTCCAGAGCGGTCGCGTACCTGGCGCCTTTGAGGTGGCAGGTGATCTGGAAGGCAGCCTGCGGATCATCAATGAGCGCCGCTTGAACCTGACGCCCCAATACCTCGGCTCCCGCGAATTCGCGCAATGCGAAAACGTCGCCGCCCAGGCCGAGGCAACGATTGCCCAAGGCAAGGCCGAGTTCGCCACCAGAATGAATCAGGCGGCTGAGCAAGGGCGCATCGCCCACCAGAACTCCCCCAAATACAAACGCGCCCGTTCACTCGGCTACAGCGACGTCGGCGACATCTCCTTCCTGAAACTGCACGAAGACATGGACGGCGAAGCTCGCCTGAAAACCATGCTGATCACCGTCGACGAAGTCTGCGGCCAATACTTCCGCGCCACGCAATATGTGAAGCCGTATGTGATTTATACCGTTCGCCCATCGGATGGCGGTTGTGGCGAGGAAAAACGCGTGGCGATCGTCGGTGGCCGGTCGGTGGAGAAGGGCGATTACATCGATGAGCGGGGCGAGTTTCAGTATGTGGGCTGGAAGAAGCTTGTGGGGGCGGATGGATTTCCCACGGATATTCGGGTGTTGAAGGCTCGACGCTGAAAGGTCAGCGCGTGAAGCAACTGATCAAAGAATATCTTTCAGATAACCCTTGAGCGCGAGGAGCGGCTGATCAAGCTGCTCCAGCGACTGCGCCTGACGGAAATCGGCTGACAGCTTGTGCAGCTCCCGCCCCAACGGTTTCTCGACCCCGCCCAACGCATCCATCGCCAAGCCCAGGCACTCGTTCATCTTGAACTGAATCGTCTCGACATCACCCCGGCGCACCAGCAGTTCGAAAACGTCTTTCTGATAGTCACCCATAACCATGTCATCCCGCAGAATCGGGCTCAGGCCTTCCTCCTCGTAAGCGAGTTTGAGGGAGAACAGGGCGACGGTTTCCAGTGACGTTTCCATGGTTGGCCTTGGAGGTCCTTAAGCATGAGTCTTGAAAGTCGGAACGACCAACGAAAGCCGCTACGGGCGGCAGACCGCGTGCGGGCGGGCGTGATTATACTGAGCGGACGCATCAGGTGCAGTCCTTAGGCAAAACAGGTTGCACGGACAGCGCCGAGACATTCAATGACCTAAGCAACAGAACGAGTTTCTCAGGATGGCCAGCGAGTATGAGCTGCCAGACAAACTCAACGATAGTTCAGGCACATGAGCGGAGCGACGATCATGGAATACGACGAAAAGTTGATTGAAGAGGCTGTGCTTGCCCTGTTGGCCGCTTTCAGTTCCGACGACGGCAATGCATGGAAAGGCTTCGATTTTGAAGTCATGAACCGATTGCATGAACAGGGTCTCATCAGTAATCCGGTAAACAGGAACAAATCGATCTGGTTGACGGAGGAGGGCCAGGAACGAGGTCGTCAGCTAGCCGAGCGTTTGTTTGGGGGAGGGGCTCAAGCCGAGCGTGCGTCTGATCCAGATATCTGAGTTCCTGTCTCGGCTCGTCGTTTGAACTGCGCCGCGCCAGTGGAACGCAAATGGAGGGGTTTTCCCGTTGGAGCATTTTCTGAATGAACCACAACTGACAAACGTTAGAGCTGCACTGTCCGAACCGTTCAACCATTTTCCCACTGATTACGATTACATCGCATGCCAGCTCAGAGGCGTCGATCCAGCGGTGCTCTACGAGATTTTTTATTCAGAAGTAGCGCCAGTGTGCTTTTCGAACATTGCAGCGGTCTTGCCGACTGTCTGGACAGGTTTTGACCCTGATTGGCTCAGGGGCGAGATAGAGGAAAGGCTTGCGGCGCGGCAGCGTAATTGGTTTCGCAGGCTGTTCGACAAGTTGCTGATTCGTTGGTTGAAATACAACTACGACCATATGTGGCAAGAAATCGCCAGCAGGCTTTGAGCTTTTGGCAAGCGTCTGAAGTTCTTCGCTTTTAGCGATCAATACTGCGCCAAGTTTATCGCGCAACCGGTCTCATCGCTGGTGAGCAGGTGGCCATTAAGTGAAGAGGAGGCTCTTTCCGACAGACGAAAAAAAGGCCTTGCTAAGCAAGACCTTTCTTAATTTTGGTGACCCGAGGGGGCAGCGGTCTGAATGCGACGGGCTTTACGTCCTTTTTTTGTGCAAATCGGGATGTAGTGCAAATGAACCTGCAGACCAGGCGGGCCGTGGGGCTTCGCAACGAGGCGGCCGTTTCAAAATGTGCAAAGTTTTGAAGAGAAATGCAGCGCGCTTGCACAGAGGTGCAGTGAGCGGCAGCGGGCGGGGGGGGGCGCTGACGCGCCCGGTTCATTGTTGGAAGACTTTTAAAACTTGGGTTTCAGCAGGTTTTAACGGCGGGCGTAGGTCTTTTACGCCTGGAGCCTGGCTGACTTTGCGGTACGCAGAATTTCGCTGCAGCCCGCACAGATCGAGGGTTGTGGGCTATTTGATGCGCTTCGAAGTCTCACACACCGCGCCGGAGTTTAGGAGCGGATCACTGCCAAGTCTGGACGTTCACCAAAAACACTTTCTTGGGTAGTCCCTTCCGAACTTGTAAGTGGTGTTGGGTGTGTCAGAAAACGGCTCAACAACCCGGATTCATTGGGGATCGCCGCTTACAGTGTGAGTGTAGGAAACTGTATGGTGAAATTTTACTGCGCTGAAAACCTTGTAAATCAGGGGCTTGGGAGGATTTAGACTTACAGGTGTCCACTGTTAGGTAAAAACAGACTTCCGACAGTTCACTTACAGTAGAAGAGAGTCCTCTACCCCTCTATCTATTAGGGATACAGAGAATCTACCTCTCTCACTTACACTTCTTACGTGCTTTTGAGCATAGGGCAGGAAAAAAATTTCCGTTGCGTAGGATGTGTGCCACACGCAGATTCACGCGCTGCAAATTTGAGGGTTAGGGCCTATGCGCAGCCACCCCCTCAGAGCTTTGTAGCGCTCGGTACTCGCAATCAGATTTACTGCGCTGGGCAAGCCGAATCTCGTTGGGCGACCTTACGTTCGCCACCTGCGATCGCCAAATTCCGTCGACGCGCTCTCTCGGCGGCGTCCTCGATTCCCTTGACGAGGTCTAATGCAATCGCGGGTTGCTTTTCTGCAACTCTGCGCATGAGAGGAGTTGCTTCGATGCGGTTAAGTTCTTTCAGTTCGTCGACAGTGAAGTGTGCCTTCAGAACGTTCGTAGCAATTTCGACCAGTTGAGTGGTGGGGATGTCCATATCGATCATGCAGTCCACCGTTTCGGAGGACAGCTTGAACTCACGTCGGTAACGCTCAGCTCTCGCTTTTTCGATTGCTTCCAGGCCCGTTCGGAGGCCCGCGCTTTCTACGTAGTATCTCGCCTGGACGTTAATATCGCCGCTAGGCACAGGGTTGTTCGCTGCGCTCGGGAAGATCTTGTCCCAGTTCGAAACAGCGACTCCAATTAAGCCAATGAGGGCGATGATGATCTCGTTCCTTCTCGATCCAGCCATGATCCCGCTCCTGCCATTGTCTTTGTTTTGAATCGCCCGAACTTAACCACTATCGATGTAAGCAGCTGCGATCGTTACGCCAGGTTTACGCCAGGCGAAAAAAAAGACCTTGATAATCAAGGCCTTTCTTCACTGTGTTGGTGCCCCGAGGGAGACTCGAACTCCCACTCCTTTCGAAAACGGATTTTGAATCCGCCGCGTCTACCAATTCCGCCATCAGGGCTCAATGGCGGCGAAGTATAGAGAGGTGATTACCGTTGGTCAATCACGTTTCATGGTCAATTTTTGATAATTCCGCTAGACTTTCCGGCCCTGCTAGACGAACCCCATCATGCGCGTTGCTGACTTTACCTTCGAGCTTCCTGATTCGCTGATCGCCCGCCACCCGTTGGCCGAGCGTCGCGCTAGTCGCCTGCTGACCCTTGATGGGCCGAGCGGCGCCCTTGCACACCGTCAATTCACTGATTTGCTTGAGCATTTGCGCCCGGGCGATTTGATGGTATTCAACAATACCCGGGTGATTCCGGCGCGGCTGTTTGGGCAGAAAGCCTCGGGCGGCAAGCTGGAAATCCTCATCGAACGCGTGCTCGATTCGCATCGCGTGCTGGCCCATGTGCGCTCCAGCAAGTCGCCGAAGCCGGGTTCGAAGATCCTCATCGACGGCGGTGGCGAAGCCGAGATGCTCGCGCGCCACGATGCGCTGTTCGAGCTGGGCTTTGCTGAAGAAGTGCTGCCGCTGCTCGATCGCGTCGGGCACATGCCGTTGCCTCCTTATATAGACCGCCCGGACGAAGGTTCGGATCGCGAGCGCTATCAGACCGTTTACGCCCAGCGTCTCGGTGCGGTGGCGGCGCCGACGGCGGGGCTGCATTTCGATCAGCCGCTGATGGAGGCGATTGCCGCCAAGGGCGTCGAGACCGCGTTCGTCACGCTGCACGTCGGTGCGGGGACGTTCCAGCCGGTGCGCGTCGACAAGATCGAAGATCACCACATGCACAGCGAGTGGCTGGAAGTCGGCCAGGACGTGGTCGACGCCGTTGCCGCGTGCCGTGAGCGTGGCGGGCGGGTGATTGCCGTGGGTACCACCAGCGTGCGTTCGCTGGAAAGCGCCGCGCGCGATGGCGTGCTCAAGCCGTTCAGTGGCGACACCGACATCTTTATCTACCCGGGCCGGCCGTTCCATGTGGTCGACGCCCTGGTCACCAACTTCCATTTGCCCGAATCCACGCTGTTGATGCTGGTTTCGGCGTTCGCCGGTTATCCCGAAACCATGGCCGCTTATAAAGCCGCCGTCGACAACGGTTACCGCTTTTTCAGCTACGGTGATGCGATGTTCATCACCCGTAATCCCGCCCCGACTGCCCCTGAACACACAGGCCCAGAGGAAACAGAATGAGTCGCGAATGTCGCATGTCCTTTGAACTGCTTGCCACCGATGGCAAGGCTCGTCGTGGTCGGCTGACCTTCCCGCGTGGCACCGTCGAGACCCCGGCGTTCATGCCGGTGGGCACCTACGGCACGGTCAAGGGCATGTTGCCGCGTGACATCGTCGCCACTGGCGCGGAAATCATTCTGGGCAACACCTTCCACCTGTGGCTGCGCCCGGGCACCGAGGTGATTAAGGAGCACGGCGACCTGCACGATTTCATGCAGTGGAAAGGCCCGATCCTCACTGACTCCGGCGGCTTCCAGGTGTTCAGCCTGGGCGCGATGCGCAAGATCAAGGAGGAGGGCGTGACCTTCGCCTCCCCGGTCGACGGCTCGAAAGTGTTCATGGGCCCGGAAGAATCGATGCAGGTGCAGCGCGATCTCGGTTCCGACATCGTGATGATCTTCGACGAGTGCACGCCGTATCCGGCTGACGAAGATGTCGCTCGCGTATCGATGGAGCTGTCGCTGCGTTGGGCCCAGCGTTCGAAAAACGCCCATGGCGACAACACCGCGGCGCTGTTCGGTATCGTTCAGGGTGGCATGCACCAGGATCTGCGCATGCGCTCGCTGGAAGGCCTCGACAAGATCGGCTTTGATGGCCTGGCCATTGGCGGTCTGTCGGTGGGCGAGCCGAAGCACGAGATGATCAAGGTGCTGGATTATCTGCCGGGCATGATGCCGACTGACAAACCTCGTTACCTTATGGGCGTTGGCAAACCGGAAGATCTGGTTGAGGGTGTGCGCCGCGGTGTGGACATGTTCGATTGCGTGATGCCAACCCGTAATGCCCGCAATGGGCATCTGTTCATTGATACAGGCGTGCTGAAGATCCGTAACGCGTTCCATCGCCATGATGATTCGCCGCTGGATCCGACCTGCGATTGCTATACCTGCCAGAACTTCTCCCGCGCTTATCTGCATCACCTGGACAAGTGCGGCGAAATGCTCGGCAGCATGCTCAATACCATCCATAACTTGCGCCATTATCAGGTGCTGATGGCTGGTTTGCGCGAGGCTATTCAACAGGGTACATTGGCCGCCTTTGTCGATGCCTTCTACGCCAAACGCGGGCTCCCCGTTCCGCCTTTGGACTGAGTTTTCTGACCCCAAGATTCAACATTTGCAACTGGAGTGCTAAATGAGCTTTTTTATCTCTAACGCCATGGCTGACGCAGCTGCACCGGCTGCTGCAGGCCCAATGGGCGGCGGCTTCGAGTGGATTTTCCTGGTCGGCTTCCTGGTCATCTTCTACCTGATGATCTGGCGTCCACAGGCCAAGCGCGCCAAAGAGCAGAAGAACCTGCTGAGCAGCCTTGCGAAGGGTGACGAAGTGGTCACCACCGGCGGCATCGCCGGCAAGATCACCAAAGTGGCCGATGACTTCGTGGTTCTGGAAGTTTCCGACACCGTGGAAATGAAGTTCCAGAAGGGCGCCATCGCCGCCACGCTGCCAAAAGGCACGCTGAAAGCGATCTAAGGTTCCAACTTCTACTCAATCGACGGGGCGCGCAAGGCGCCCCGCGTTCATAACGGGCGGCGTGATGCTGAACAAATATCCTCTGTGGAAATACATTCTGATCCTGGCGGTGCTGGCGGTCGGTCTGATTTATTCCGCTCCCAATCTATACCCCGATGACCCGGCCATTCAGATCAGCGGCGCCAGCACGGCACTGCAGGTCAATCAGGCCGATCTGGATCGCGTCAGCACCGCGCTGCGTGAGTCCGGGATCAACGTCAAGGCAGCTTCGCTGGCCGCCAACGGCAAGGGCGGTCTGATCCGTCTGACCAAGGCTGAAGACCAGCTGCCGGCCAAGGACGTTGTGCGCAAGGCATTGGGTGATGACTACGTCGTCGCACTGAACCTGGCACAGACCACCCCGCAATGGCTGCGCAACCTCGGCGCGCACCCGATGAAGCTGGGTCTGGACTTGTCCGGTGGTGTGCACTTCCTGCTGGAAGTGGACATGGACAAAGCCCTCGACGCCCGCCTGAAAGTCTACGAAGGCGACGTCAAGAGCCTGCTGCGCAAAGAGAAGCTGCGCTATCGCAGCCTGCCACAACTGGGCGGCGCCATTCAGTTGGGCTTCAGCGATGCTGACTCCCGCGAACAGGCCCGTGCGCTGATCCGCAAGAACTTCAACGATTTCGACATTGTTCCGGCCGACCTCAACGGTCAACCGGTGCTGCGTCTGGCGATGACCCCGGCCAAGCTGGCGGAAATCCGTGAATACTCCATCAAGCAGAACTTGACCACGGTACGTAACCGCGTCAACGAGCTGGGTGTTGCCGAACCGATCGTTCAGCGTCAGGGCGCCAACCGCATCGTGGTTGAGCTGCCGGGCGTGCAGGACACTGCCGAAGCCAAACGTATTCTCGGCAAGACCGCCAACCTCGAGTTCCGTCTGGCTGCAGAGCCGGGTGCTTCGAAAGCCACTTCCGAGACCTTCGAGTTCCGTGAAGGCAAGCGTCCTCCTGCGCAGATCGAGCGTGGCCTGATCATCACCGGTGACCAGGTAACCGACGCCAAGGCTGGTTTCGGCGAGCACGGCACACCTGAAGTGAACATCCGTCTGGACGGTCACGGTGGCGAGCTGATGAGCCGCGCGACCCGTTCGAACGTCGGCCGCAGCATGGCGGTGATCTTCATCGAACAGCGTCCGGTGACCACCTACGTTAAGCAGGTTGTTGATGGCGTCGAGAAAGACGTGCCGGTGCAGACCTTCAAGGAAGAGAAGAAGATCATCAGCCTGGCGACCATTCAGTCGCCGCTGGGCGCGCAGTTCCGCATCACCGGCCTGAACGGCCAGGGTGAATCGTCCGAGCTGGCGCTGCTGCTGCGTGCCGGTGGTCTGGCCGCGCCGATGTACTTCGCTGAAGAGCGCACAATCGGTCCGAGCCTGGGTGCTGACAACATCACCAAAGGTATTGATGCATCGCTGTGGGGCATGCTGTTCGTCTCGCTGTTCATCATCGCCATCTACCGCTTCTTCGGTTTGATCGCCACGGTCGCGCTGGCGGTGAACATGGTGCTGCTGCTGGCGCTGATGTCGCTGCTGGGTGCAACGCTGACCCTGCCGGGTATCGCCGGTATCGTCCTGACCATGGGTATGGCGGTCGACGCCAACGTGCTGATCTTCTCGCGGATCCGTGAAGAGATCGCAGCCGGCATGACCGTGCAGCGTGCAATCAACGAAGGCTTCGGCCGGGCTTTCACCGCGATTCTCGACGCCAACCTGACCACTCTGCTGGTTGGCGGCATCCTCTTCGCCATGGGCACCGGCCCGGTGAAGGGCTTCGCAGTGACCATGTCCCTCGGGATCTTTACCTCGATGTTCACGGCCATCATGGTGACCCGCGCAATGGTCAACCTGATCTTCGGCGGACGTGACTTCAAGAAGTTGTGGATTTAAGGGGCTGCCATGTTACGTACAATCAACTTCATGGGCGTTCGCAACTTCGCGTTCGGCGTCACAGTGTTTCTCACGTTGCTGGCTATTTTCAGCGTCGTCCACAAGGGCATGAACTGGGGCCTGGACTTCACCGGCGGTACGCTCATCGAGCTGACCTACGAGCGTCCGGCCGACGTCACCAAAGTGCGTGAAGAGCTGGTGACTTCCGGTTACCACGAAGCCATCGTGCAGAGCTTTGGTGCAACCACTGACCTGCTGGTGCGCATGCCGGGTGAAGACCCGCAGTTGGGTCACCAGGTGGCCGAGGCTTTGCAGAAAGTCGGCGGCGACAACCCGGCGACGGTCAAGCGTGTCGAGTTCGTCGGCCCGCAGGTCGGTGAAGAGCTGCGCGACCAGGGCGGCCTCGGCATGCTGCTGGCGCTCGGCGGCATCCTGATCTACCTGGCTTTCCGCTTTCAGTGGAAATTCGCGGTCGGCGCCATCGTTTCGCTGATTCACGACGTGATCGTGACTGTCGGTATCCTGTCGTTCTTCCAGATCACCTTCGACCTGACGGTGCTGGCGGCGGTACTGGCGATCATCGGTTACTCGCTGAACGACACCATCGTGGTGTTCGACCGGGTTCGTGAGAACTTCCGTGTGCTGCGCAAGGCTTCGCTGATCGAGAACATCAACATCTCGACCACTCAGACCCTGCTGCGGACTATGGCAACGTCGATCTCCACCTTGCTGGCGATCGCTGCGCTGCTGTTCTTCGGTGGCGACAACCTGTTCGGTTTCTCCATTGCCCTGTTCATCGGTGTTCTGGCGGGTACCTACTCGTCGATCTACATCGCGAACGTGGTGCTGATCTGGCTGAACCTGAGCACCGAGGATCTGATTCCTCCGGCCAACACCGAGAAGGAAGTCGACGACCGTCCATAACGGCCATCGTTTCTCCGGCTGTCAGCCCGAAAAAGGCGCGAGTTGAACTCGCGCCTTTTTTTATGCTCCAAGGCTGGGAGAAGCGCGGGCGCGTCCCGTATGTGATGGTCAGGAGGTTCATGTGAACAAGTCGTTGCTGGTTGGTGCGGTATTGGGTGCTGTCGGTGTGACTGCCGGGGGTGCTGTTGCCACCTACAGCCTGGTTAAAAGCGGCCCTGAGTATGCGCAAGTGCTGGCCGTTGAGCCGGTCAAAACACAGATCAAGACTCCACGTGAAGTGTGCAAGGATGTTGCTGTAACCCGCCAGGCGCCGGTCAAGGATCAACACCAGATCCTCGGTACCGCGATTGGTGCGGTAGCGGGTGGTTTGCTGGGTAACCAGATCGGCGGCGGTACCGGCAAGAAGATTGCCACGGTCGCTGGCGCGGTCGGTGGCGGTTATGCCGGTAACAAGGTGCAGGAAGGCATGCAGAACCGCGATACCTACACCACCACCCAGACTCGCTGTAACACCGTGAATGACATCAGCGACAAGGTTGTCGGTTACGACGTGCGTTATTCGCTGGATGGCAAGGAAGGCAAAGTGCGGATGGACCGTGATCCGGGCAACCAGATTCCGGTGGACAAGGAAGGTAAGTTGATTCTGTCGCAGAATCAGCCGGCTCAATAACCGTCTGATCGTTTAAAAAAGAGCACCCTGCGGGGTGCTTTTTTGTGCCTGCCATTCAAGCCTCACCACAAAGACCCTGTGGGAGCGGGCTTGCTCGCGAATGCGGTCTACCATCCAGAATTAATGTTGGCTGACGCGCCGCCTTCGCGAGTAAGCCCGCTCCCACAGTGGATTCGAGTGGAGGCTGAAATCGCAGGCATAAAAAAAGCACCCCGAAGGGTGCTTTTTGCTTTTCGCGGGAAGCTTAACGCTTCAGCGAAGCCGGCAGGTGCGGCTGGATCGCCGTCAGGACTGCCTTGAAGCATTTGGTGTTGCCGGCAACGATGTGGCCTTTCTCAAGGAAATCGTGACCGCCGGTGAAGTCGCTCACCAGGCCGCCAGCTTCTTGAATCAGCAGGGCGCCGGCAGCCATGTCCCACTCGGACAGGCCCGACTCCCAGAACGCGTCGAAACGACCGGCAGCCACGTAGGCCAGGTCCAGGCTGGCGGAGCCGGCGCGGCGGATGCCGGCAGTCTGGCCAACCAGGGCGCGGAACATGCCCAGGTAGTTGTCGAGGTTGTCCATCTGGTCGTCACGGAACGGGAAGCCAGTACCCAGCAGAGCGCCGTCGAGGCTGGTGCGACCGCTGACGCGCAGACGACGACCGTTCAGTTGAGCGCCGCGACCACGGCTGGCGGTGAATTCTTCCTGGCGAACCGGGTCCAGAACCACAGCGTGTTCCAGGCGACCACGGTATTTGCAGGCAATGCTGACGGCAAAGTGAGGAATGCCACGCAGGAAGTTGGTGGTGCCGTCCAGTGGATCGATGATCCACAGGTACTCTTCGCCTTCGATGCCGTTACCGACATGCATGCCGGTCTCTTCACCCTGGATCGAGTGATTCGGGTAAGCCTTGCGCAGAGCATCGATGATTTTCTGTTCGGCGGCGCGATCGACCTCGGATACATAATCCTTGGCGTCTTTTTCGTCGACCTTGATGGTATCCAGGCGCTCGATGGAGCGGAAGATCAGTTCACTGGCGCTGCGGGCGGCGCGCAGCGCGATATTCAGCATGGGCTGCATGGATGTGTCACCTAAGGTTGTTAAAGAAAGCCGCGCATTCTATCAGAACTTTTCTTCAGGTGAAGGTCGCTGTTCGCTTTCATAGCTTAACGGTAGGCTGTTCTGTAAGATTTGCACCCCTTTCCTGTGTCCGAGAGCGCCTCCCTTGCTGCAGAACATTCGTGTCGTCCTGGTCAATACCAGCCACCCCGGCAACATCGGCGGGGCCGCGCGCGCCATGAAAAACATGGGTCTGTCGCGGCTGGTGCTGGTCGAACCGCGGTTGTTTCCGCACCACGAAGCCGATGCGCGTGCTTCCGGTGCCGGTGACATTCTTGAAAACGCCCAAGTCGTCGCCACTCTGGAAGACGCTTTGGTCGGCTGCAATCTGGTGCTCGGCACCAGCGCCCGTGACCGGCGCATTCCCTGGCCGCTGCTCGATCCCCGCGAATGCGGGAGCAAAGTGGTCGAGGAAGCGGGGCAGGGCGCACAAATCGCGTTGGTGTTCGGTCGTGAAGACTCCGGCCTGACCAACGAGGAGCTGCAGCGATGTCACTTTCACGTGCACATCCCCTCCGATCCTGAGTTCAGCTCGTTGAACCTCGGGGCGGCGGTGCAGGTGTTGAGCTACGAAGTGCGCATGGCCTGGCTGGCCGCTCAAGGGCAGCCGACCAAGATCGAGAAAGAAGAAGTGGCCTCGGTGAAAAGCGCCGAACTCGCGACCATGGATGAGCTGGAGCGCTTTTACGAGCATCTGGAGCAGACGCTGGTCGCCATCGAATTTCTTGATCCGGAAAAGCCACGGCACTTGATGGCGCGCCTGCGCCGATTGTACGGACGCAGCTCGGTCAGCCGGGCGGAAATGAATATTTTGCGTGGCATCCTCACGGAAACCCAAAAAGCGGCCCGTGGTGAGCTTCTTAAGCGGAAGGACTGAATGATGTTTGAGCGTTTGCGTGAAGATATCCAGAGCGTATTCCATCGAGACCCGGCGGCGCGTAACGCTTTTGAAGTCCTGACCTGCTACCCCGGTATGCACGCGATCTGGATTCATCGGTTGGCCGGGATGCTGTGGCGCAACGAGCTGAAATGGCTGGCGCGACTGGTGTCGAACTTCGGTCGTTGGTTGACCGGGATCGAGATTCATCCGGGTGCCAAAGTTGGTCGGCGCTTTTTCATTGACCACGGCATGGGCATCGTCATTGGTGAAACCGCCGAGATTGGCGATGACGTGACCATTTATCAGGGCGTAACCCTCGGCGGCACCAGTTGGAACAAGGGTAAGCGCCACCCGACGCTGGGTGATGGGGTTGTCGTGGGTGCTGGTGCCAAAGTGCTCGGGCCATTCACGGTGGGGGCTGGCGCGAAAGTCGGCTCCAACGCCGTAGTGACCAAGGAAGTGCCGCCGGGCGCTACAGTAGTGGGGATTCCGGGGCGGATCATCGTCAAAACCGATGAAGAGCAGGACGCCAAGCGCAAGGCGATGGCCGAGAAGATTGGTTTCGACGCCTATGGCGTCAGCGAAGACATGCCCGACCCGGTGGCTCGTGCCATCGGTCAGTTGCTCGATCACCTGCAAGCGGTGGACGGGCGGCTGGAGGGGATGTGCGGCGCGCTGAAGGATCTGGGCAGTAATTACTGTGCGAAAGATCTGCCTGAGCTGCGCGAAGAAGATTTCGCTTGCGTGAAGGGCAAGGATCAGAGCCAGGCCAGCTAAACCGGGGCGCTGTGTTTCGCGAGCAAGCCCGCTCCCACATTGGAATGCATCCCCCCTGTGGGAGCGGGCTTGCTCGCGAAGAACGATAACGCGGTACCGCTGGCTGTACGCCGCCAGCCTTTGCTATGATGCGCGCGCTCTTTTGCGGGTAAACCCGACTAAAGCACTAGGTCTTATAGTTGACTTAAATGCTCGGGAATTGCATACTCCCGCCCATTCCGAACTCCGTGGTAATTGTCCATGCGACTGACTACAAAAGGCCGATACGCCGTGACCGCCATGCTTGACCTGGCGTTGCACGCGCAGCACGGGCCGGTGTCCCTGGCCGATATCTCCGAGCGCCAAGGCATCTCCCTGTCCTATCTCGAACAGCTTTTCGCCAAGCTGCGCCGCAGTAACCTGGTTTCCAGTGTTCGCGGTCCAGGCGGTGGTTACCAGCTGTCGCGCGACATGCAGGGCATCCAGGTGGCTCAGGTGATCGATGCGGTCAACGAATCGGTCGATGCTACAAAGTGCCAGGGCCAGGGCGACTGCCATTCCGGCGACACCTGCCTGACTCATCACCTGTGGTGCGACCTGAGCCTGCAGATTCACGAATTTCTCAGCGGTATCAGCTTGGCCGACCTCGTAACTCGCCGTGAGGTGCAGGAAGTGGCCCAGCGTCAGGATCAGCGTCGTTGCAATGGCAAGGCGCCGCGCCTGGACAAGATTGAAGCGTCCGCCGTCGAATGACAGCCAAAGAGCTAGCGGCACGCCAGCCAGCCTGATTTAGGAGATAGTCCATGAAATTGCCGATTTACCTTGATTACTCTGCGACCACCCCGGTCGATCCGCGCGTTGCGCAAAAGATGAGTGAATGCCTGCTGGTCGACGGAAACTTCGGTAACCCGGCGTCCCGTTCCCACGTGTTCGGCTGGAAAGCTGAAGAGTCCGTCGAAAACGCCCGTCGTCAGGTGGCCGACCTGGTCAACGCCGACCCGCGTGAAATCGTCTGGACGTCCGGCGCCACCGAATCCGACAACCTGGCGATCAAGGGTGCGGCGCATTTCTATGGTTCCAAAGGCAAGCACCTGATCACCAGCAAGATCGAACACAAGGCCGTTCTCGACACCATGCGCCAACTGGAGCGTGAAGGTTTCGAAGTGACCTACCTCGAGCCGACCGAAGACGGTCTGATCACCCCGGCGATGATCGAAGCGGCACTGCGCGAAGACACCATTCTGGTGTCGGTGATGCACGTGAACAACGAGATCGGCACCATCAACGACATCGCTGCCATCGGCGAACTGACCCGCTCCAAGGGCGTTCTGCTGCATGTTGACGCGGCTCAGTCCACTGGCAAGGTCGACATTGACCTGCAGAAGCTGAAAGTCGACATGATGTCGTTCTCCGCCCACAAAACCTACGGCCCTAAAGGCATCGGCGCGCTGTACGTCAGCCGCAAGCCGCGTGTGCGCATCGAAGCGACCATGCACGGTGGCGGTCACGAACGTGGCATGCGTTCCGGCACCTTGGCGACCCACCAGATCGTCGGCATGGGCGAAGCGTTCCGTGTAGCCAAGGAAGACATGGCTGCCGAAAACGTGCGCATCAAAGCCCTGAGCGACCGCTTCTACAAGCAGGTCGAGCATCTGGAAGAGCTGTACGTCAACGGCAGCCTGACCGCCCGCGTTCCGCACAACCTGAACCTGAGCTTCAACTACGTTGAAGGCGAGTCGCTGATCATGGCGCTCAAGGATCTGGCGGTATCGTCCGGTTCGGCCTGCACCTCGGCGTCCCTGGAGCCTTCGTACGTTCTGCGCGCCCTCGGCCGCAACGACGAACTGGCACACAGCTCGATCCGTTTCACCTTCGGCCGTTTCACCACCGAAGAAGAAATCGACTACGCCGCGCAGAAAGTCTGCGAGGCCGTTACCAAGCTGCGCGCTCTGTCGCCGCTGTGGGACATGTACAAAGACGGTGTCGACATTTCGAAAATCGAGTGGGCGGCACACTGATTTCAAGTCGCCGCGAACCGGCCCTGCGACCCCAGGTTGCAGGGCTTAAAGAGCGACTCTCTGATGAGTGAGGATTAAGCACCATGGCTTACAGCGAAAAGGTCATCGACCACTACGAAAACCCGCGCAACGTCGGCAAGATGAACGCGGAAGACCCGGATGTCGGCACCGGCATGGTCGGCGCTCCGGCGTGCGGCGACGTGATGCGTCTGCAGATCAAGGTCAACGATCAAGGCGTTATCGAAGACGCCAAGTTCAAGACCTATGGCTGCGGTTCGGCAATCGCTTCCAGCTCCCTGGCCACCGAGTGGATGAAGGGCAAGACGCTGGACGAAGCCGAGACCATCAAGAACACTCAGCTGGCCGAAGAACTGGCTCTGCCGCCAGTGAAAATCCACTGCTCGGTACTCGCTGAAGACGCTATCAAAGCGGCTGTTCGCGACTACAAGCAGAAGAAAGGCTTGATCTAAGCATTGCGCGACGAGTAAGGAGTCAACGATGGCTATCAGCATGACAGAAGCGGCTGCTCGACACGTGCGACGCTCCCTCGACGGGCGCGGCAAAGGTGAAGGGATTCGTCTGGGTGTTCGCACCACGGGCTGTTCCGGCCTTGCCTACGTGCTGGAGTTTGTCGACGAGGTGGTTGCCGAGGATCAGGTGTTCGAAAGTCACGGCGAGAAAGTGATCATCGACCCGAAAAGCCTGGCTTACCTGGACGGCACCGAGCTCGATTTCGTCAAGGAAGGGTTGAACGAAGGCTTCAAGTTCAACAACCCCAACGTACGCGGTGAATGTGGCTGCGGCGAAAGCTTCAACATCTGAGGCTTGTCGTGGGTATTCCTTGTCATTTCGCTTTATTCGAGCTGCAACCGAGCTTTCGCCTGGATCTCGAGCAGTTGGCCACGCGCTACCGTGAGTTGGCGCGCGGTGTTCATCCTGACCGCTTTGCCGACGCTTCCGAGCGCGAGCAGCGCTCAGCGCTCGAGCAGTCTGCGCGGCTTAACGACGCGTATCAGACGCTCAAGAGTCCTGCCCAGCGTGCACGCTACCTGCTGACCATCAGCGGGCATGAAGTGCCGATGGAAGTCACGGTCCATGATCCCGAGTTTCTTTTGCAGCAGATGCAATGGCGCGAAGAGCTCGAAGACCTCCAGGACAGCGCCGATCTCGACGGTGTCGCGGTATTCAAGCGTCGCCTGAAGGTGGCTCAGGAACAGTTGAACGAAAGCTTCGCAGCCTGTTGGGATGATGCGGCGCAACGCGAACAGGCCGAACGCCTGATGCGGCGCATGCAGTTCCTCGACAAGCTCACCTACGAAGTGCGCCAGTTAGAAGAGCGCCTCGACGATTAACCCAGTGCCGCTCCGGTCGCACGCCTGATATACAGATAAGTCCTGATCACGATGGCCCTACTGCAGATCGCCGAACCCGGCCAAAGTCCTCAACCGCACCAGCGTCGTCTGGCTGTGGGGATCGACTTGGGCACTACCAATTCGCTGGTCGCTGCGTTGCGCAGTGGTCTTTCCGAGCCACTGGCCGACGCTGACGGGCAGGTCATCCTGCCGTCCGCCGTGCGTTATCACGCCGACCGCGTCGAGGTTGGCGAATCGGCCAAACTGGCCGCGTCCTCCGATCCCTTGAATACTGTGCTGTCGGTCAAGCGCCTGATGGGGCGTGGTTTGTCCGACGTCAAGCAATTGGGCGAGCAACTGCCATACCGCTTTGTCGGCGGCGAATCGCACATGCCGTTCATCGACACCGTACAAGGTCCGAAAAGCCCGGTCGAAGTCTCTGCCGATATCCTCAAGGTTTTGCGTCAGCGTGCTGAAGCGACCCTGGGTGGCGAGCTGGTCGGTGCGGTGATCACCGTTCCGGCGTATTTCGACGATGCGCAGCGCCAGGCCACCAAGGATGCGGCGAAACTCGCCGGTCTGAATGTGCTGCGTCTGCTCAACGAGCCGACTGCTGCTGCCGTGGCGTATGGCCTGGATCAACACGCCGAAGGTCTGGTCGCAATCTATGACCTGGGCGGCGGAACTTTCGATATTTCGATTCTGCGTCTGACTGGCGGTGTTTTCGAAGTGCTGGCCACCGGCGGCGACAGCGCCTTGGGCGGCGATGACTTCGATCACGCGATTGCTGGCTGGATCATCGAGAACGCCGGCTTGTCTGCCGATCTCGACCCGGGCGCACAACGCAATCTGCTGCAAACCGCCTGTGCGGCCAAAGAAGCCCTGACCGATGCGGCCAGCGTTGAAGTCGCCTACGGTGACTGGAAAGCGCAGCTGACCCGCGAAGCCTTCGATGCGCTGATCGAGCCGATGGTCGCCCGCAGCCTGAAAGCCTGCCGCCGCGCCGTGCGTGATTCCGGTATCGAGCTGGAAGACGTGCATGCCGTGGTCATGGTCGGTGGTTCGACTCGTGTGCCGCGCGTTCGTGAAGCCGTCGCCGAAGCCTTCGGTCGTCAGCCACTGACCGAAATCGACCCGGATCAAGTGGTGGCCATCGGGGCCGCGATCCAGGCGGATACGCTGGCTGGCAACAAGCGCGATGGCGGCGAACTGCTGCTGCTCGACGTGATTCCACTGTCCCTTGGGCTGGAAACCATGGGCGGGCTGATGGAAAAGGTGATTCCGCGCAACACCACCATCCCGGTCGCCCGTGCGCAGGACTTCACTACTTATAAAGACGGCCAGTCGGCCATGGCGATCCATGTGCTGCAGGGTGAGCGCGAGCTGATCAGCGACTGCCGCTCCCTGGCTCGCTTCGAATTGCGCGGCATTCCGGCGATGGTGGCTGGTGCGGCGAAGATTCGCGTGACCTTCCAGGTCGATGCCGACGGCCTGCTCAGCGTGTCTGCCCGCGAACTGGGTTCGGGCGTCGAGGCGAGCATTCAGGTCAAGCCGTCCTACGGTCTGACCGACGGTGAAATCGCCAAGATGCTCAAGGACTCGTTCCAGCACGCCAATGACGACAAGGTCGCCCGCGTCCTGCGCGAGCAGCAAGTCGATGCCCAACGCCTGATCGAAGCGGTGCAGGGTGCTCTGGAAGCCGATGGCGAGCGTTTGCTCGACGCCGAGGAGCGCATGGTCATCGAGCTGCAGATGCAAGAACTGGCCGAACTGATGAAAGGCACCGATGGTTACGCCATCGAGCAGCAGACCAAGCGTCTGTCGCAAGTGACCGATGCTTTTGCTGCCCGCCGCATGGATCTGACGGTGAAAGCCGCTCTGTCGGGGCGCAATCTGAATGAAATCGAGGATATCTGATGCCGCAGGTCATTTTTCTGCCCCACGAGAAGTTCTGCCCTGAAGGCATGGTCGTCGAGGCCGAGCCCGGCACTTCGATTCTCGAGCTGGCTCACGAACACCACATCGAGATGGAAAGCGCCTGCGGCGGCGTCTGCGCCTGCACCACTTGCCACTGCATCATCCGCGAGGGTTTCGACTCGCTGGAAGAGGCGGACGAGCTGGAAGAAGACTTCCTCGATCGCGCCTGGGGTCTGGAAGCGCAATCGCGTCTGGCCTGTCAGGCTATCGTTGGTGAAGAAGACATCACCGTCGAGATTCCGAAATATTCGCTTAACCATGCGGCCGAAGCGCCGCACTGACTGGTAAGACTGTCATGAGCTACGGTTGGAATGATGTTCAACGCATTGCAGAAGAATTGGCCGAAGCCAAGCCGGGTGTAGACCCGTTCTCTGTCAATTTCGTCGATCTGCAGCAATGGATCAAAGAGCTGCCGGATTTTGACAATACCTCTGGCCGGGTCGGCGAGAAAGTGTTGGAAGCGGTTCAGACGCTCTGGGCTGAAGAATTGGACTGATCGTCCTCGCAGGTTAGGCAATACCCAAGAACCCGCGTATAATTCGCGGGTTTAATTTTTCGCAAATTACTGTTTCTGGAGTTACACCATGGCTGTTCAACGTACTTTCTCCATCATCAAGCCTGACGCTGTTGCAAAAAACGTCATCGGCGAGATCACCACTCGTTTCGAAAAAGCAGGCCTGCGCGTTGTAGCTTCGAAACTGAAGCAGCTGTCCAAAGCTGAAGCTGAAGGCTTCTACGCTGAGCACAAAGAGCGCGGTTTCTTCGGCGACCTGGTTGCTTTCATGATCTCCGGTCCTGTTGTTGTTCAGGTTCTGGAAGGCGAAAACGCTATCGCTCTGAACCGTGAGCTGATGGGCGCTACCAACCCTAAAGAAGCTGCTGCCGGCACCATCCGTGCTGACTTCGCTGAGTCGATCGACGCCAACGCCGTTCACGGTTCGGACTCCGAAGCCGCTGCTGCTCGCGAAATCTCGTACTTCTTCGCAGCTACTGAAGTAACCACTCGCTAAGCATTGCTTAAAGAGTGAAGGTGAATCCATGACTACATCGACTGTTAAAACAAACCTGCTGGGTCTGACCCAGCCGGAAATGGAAAAATTCTTCGACTCAATCGGGGAGAAGCGTTTCCGTGCCGGTCAGGTAATGAAATGGATTCACCACTTTGGCGTCGATGATTTCGACGCCATGACGAACGTCAGCAAGGCCTTGCGTGACAAGCTCAAGGCTATTGCTGAGGTCCGTGGTCCCGAAGTGGTCAGCGAGGACATTTCCAGCGACGGCACCCGCAAGTGGGTGGTGCGCGTGGCGTCCGGCAGCTGTGTCGAGACCGTCTACATTCCCCAGGGCAAACGCGGCACTCTGTGCGTTTCGTCCCAGGCAGGCTGTGCCCTGGACTGCAGTTTCTGCTCCACCGGCAAGCAAGGCTTCAACAGCAACCTCACCGCCGCCGAAGTCATCGGTCAGGTGTGGATTGCCAACAAATCCTTCGGCAGTGTTCCCGCCACCATCGACCGCGCCATCACCAACGTGGTGATGATGGGCATGGGCGAACCGCTGCTGAACTTCGACAACGTCGTGGCCGCCATGCATCTGATGATGGATGACCTCGGTTACGGGATCTCCAAGCGCCGCGTGACCCTGTCCACTTCGGGCGTGGTGCCGATGATCGATGAGCTGGCCAAGCACATCGACGTCTCCCTGGCGTTGTCCCTGCACGCACCGAATGACGCATTGCGTAACCAATTGGTGCCGATCAACAAGAAATATCCGCTTAAGATGCTGCTCGAGTCGTGCCAGCGCTACATGTCCGCCCTGGGCGAGAAACGCGTGCTGACCATCGAGTACACCTTGCTCAAGGACGTCAACGACAAGCTTGAGCACGCCGTGGAAATGATCGAGCTGCTCAAAGACATTCCATGCAAGATCAACCTGATTCCGTTCAACCCGTTCCCGCATTCCGGTTACGAACGGCCGAGCAACAACGCCATTCGTCGGTTCCAGGATCAGTTGCATCAGGCCGGCTTTAACGTCACTGTCCGCACCACCCGTGGTGAAGACATCGACGCTGCGTGTGGTCAATTGGTAGGGCAGGTGCTGGATCGCACCCGTCGCAGTGAACGTTACATCGCCGTGCGCGAGTTGAGCGCCGACAGCGATCTGGCACAGAACGCCGCGAACACTAACTAAGAGAGGATCTCTATGTCCCTGCGCTTTGCGCTGCTGTTGCTGATGGCCAGCCTGTGTGCTGGTTGTGTCCTGTCGGGTGACTACAACCCGATGAAGACCAGCAAGGGCCGCGACGAAGCGCGTGCCGCCTACGTGCAGCTGGGACTGGGATACTTGCAGCAAGGGATGACCGAGCGCGCCAAGGTGCCGCTGAAGAAGGCGCTGGAGCTGGACGGCTCCGATCCTGATGCCAACGCTGCCCTCGGCCTGGTGTTCCAGGCCGAAATGGAGCCGAAGCTGGCCGACGAACATTTCCGCAAAGCCCTGTCCTCGCGTCCCACCGATGCACGAATCCTCAATAACTACGGCAGTTTTCTCTACGAAGAACAGCGTTACAAGGAAGCCTACGAGCGTTTTGAGCAGGCAGCCGCCGATACCCTGTATCCTGAGCGTTCGCGAGTCTTCGAGAACCTCGGCATGACCGCCTCGAAACTCGGTCAGCGGGATCTGGCACAGCAGCAACTGGAAAAAGCCCTGCGGCTGAACCGTCAACAACCGCGCGCTTTGCTGGAAATGGCTGAGTTGTCCTTCGAAGACAGGCATTATGTGCCCGCGCGTGACTATTACGACCGTTTCAGCCTGCTAACCGAGCAAAATGCACGTAGTCTATTGCTCGGCGTTCGGCTGGCAAAAGTGTTTGAAGATCGCGACAAGGCCGCCAGTTATGGCCTGCAATTAAAACGACTCTATCCCGGTACGCCGGAATATCAGCAATACCTGTCGGAGCAATGATGAAAGCGGCGCATCCCGAAGTTGTAGCAGCGACTCGCGTTAATCCCGGTGAGACTTTGCGCCAGGCCCGCGAAAGCAATGGCTGGTCGCTGGCCGAAGTGGCCCTCAAGCTCAACCTCACCGTGACTTCCCTGAGCAATCTTGAAGCTGGCGCTTTCGACAAGCTGCCGGGGCATACCTTCGCTCGCGGTTACATTCGCGCTTATGCCAAATTGCTCGGGATGGATCAGACTGTTCTGGTTCAGCAATTCGACCAGTCCACCGGCACCGACTCACAGGGCAGCAACGTGCATGCGCTGGGTCGTATCGAAGAGCCGGTGCGGGTTTCACACACTATTTTGCGTATTGTCAGCCTGCTGTTGCTGGTCGCGGTCATCGGCGGCGGTTTCGTCTGGTGGCAGGATCAGACCTCGCAGCGCAGCAAGGACGTGACCAGCCTGGCCCCGGAGCACGTTGAAGTCGAAGGCGCCGACGGCACCACACAGATTCACCCGATCGACGAGCCGGAAGACCAGGCCGTTGCCGAAGGTCAGGCCGAAGGCGCAACCGCGCTGGCCCTGCCGCAATCGGAAACCACCGCTGAATCGACCGGTGCCGAGCCGGTTGCTCCGGCCACCGCACCAGCCGCCCCGGCTGCAACCACGCCAGCCGCACCGGTTCATACACCGGCCCCGGCTGTGGCGGCTCCGGCGACTCCGGCACCGAATGCCCCGGCCACACCAGCGCCGACGGTCACCGCACCAGTGGTAGCGGCTACCTCTGCGCCGACCGCAGAAGCAGCTGTCCCAGCGGCTGGCGACGGCCAGGTGCAACTGCAGTTCACCGCCGATTGCTGGGCACAGGTAACCGATGGTCGCGGCAAAGTGCTGTTCAGCGGTCTGAAACATAAAGGCGACAGCGTTTCGGTTTCCGGCAAGCCGCCACTGGCGGTGCGTCTGGGTGTGGCTCGCGCCGCACAGGTCAGCTACAACGGCCAACCGGTCGATATCGCTCCGTTCACCAGTGGCGAGACTGCTCGCCTGAAGTTGGGTCAATAAGTCATGCACGGCGAATCTCCAATCAAACGTCGCGTTTCGCGCAAGATCTGGGTCGGTAACGTACCTGTTGGCGGCGATGCGCCCATCGCTGTGCAGAGCATGACCAACAGCGACACCAATGATGTGGCTGCCACCGTCGCCCAGATCAATCGTCTGGAAGCCGCCGGCGTCGACATCGTCCGCGTTTCGGTACCGGACATGGACGCCGCCGAGGCGTTCGGCAGGATCAAGCAACTGGTCAAGGTGCCGCTGGTTGCCGACATCCACTTCGACTACAAGATCGCTCTGCGCGTCGCCGAACTGGGTGTCGACTGCCTGCGCATCAACCCGGGCAACATCGGTCGGGAAGACCGGGTTCGCGCCGTGGTCGATGCCGCCCGTGACCGCGGGATTCCGATTCGTATCGGCGTCAACGCCGGCTCGCTGGAAAAAGACCTGCAGAAGAAATACGGCGAACCGACCCCGGCTGCACTGGTCGAGTCCGCGCTGCGTCACGTCGAGCACCTCGAGCGCCTGAATTTCCAGGACTTCAAGGTCAGCGTGAAAGCCTCCGACGTGTTCATGGCCGTTGAAGCCTACCGTCTGCTGGCGAAAGAAATCGTCCAGCCGCTGCACCTGGGCATCACCGAAGCCGGTGGTTTGCGTTCGGGCACAGTGAAATCCGCCGTGGGCCTAGGTATGCTGCTCGCCGAGGGGATTGGCGATACTATCCGCATCTCGCTGGCGGCCGATCCGGTCGAGGAAGTGAAGGTCGGTTACGACATTCTCAAGTCTTTGCATCTGCGTTCCCGTGGCATCAACTTCATCGCCTGCCCGAGCTGCTCGCGGCAGAACTTCGATGTGGTCAAGACCATGAACGAGCTGGAAGGGCGCCTTGAGGACCTGCTGGTGCCGCTGGATGTCGCGGTGATCGGTTGCGTGGTCAACGGCCCCGGCGAAGCCAAGGAAGCCCATATCGGCTTGACCGGCGGCACGCCAAACCTGATTTACATCGACGGCAAGCCGTCGCAGAAACTGACGAATGACAATCTGGTGGACGAGCTGGAAAAGCTGATCCGCGAGAAAGCGGCCGAGAAGGTCGAAGCTGACGCAGCGGTCATCGCGCGCGGCTGAGCCTGACTGAAAGCCGAATGAATTTAAGGATTTAAAGTGAGCAAGTCTCTGCAAGCCATCCGTGGCATGAATGACATCCTGCCCGAACAGACCCCGCTGTGGCGTTATTTCGAGGGCACTGTCGCGCGTCTGCTGGATAACTACGGTTACAAGCAGATCCGCATGCCGATCGTCGAATTCACCGAGCTGTTCAAACGCTCGATCGGTGAAGTGACCGACATCGTCGAAAAAGAGATGTACACCTTCGAAGACCGTAACGGCGACTCCCTGACCCTGCGTCCGGAAGGCACCGCGGCGTGCGTGCGTGCGGTGCTCGAACACGGCATCACCGGCGGTGGCCAGGTGCAGAAACTCTGGTACATCGGCCCGATGTTCCGCCACGAGCGTCCGCAGAAAGGCCGTTATCGCCAGTTCCACCAGATCGGTCTGGAGGTGTTCAACCTCGACGGTCCGGACATCGATGCCGAACTGATCATCATGACCTGGCGCCTGTGGGGCGAGCTGGGTATCCGTGATGCGGTCAAGCTCGAGCTCAACAGCCTGGGCACCAGCGAATCCCGTGGTCGCTATCGTGAAGCGCTGGTCGAGTACCTCTCGGCGCACCACGACAAGCTCGACGAAGACAGCCAGCGTCGCCTGAAAACCAACCCGCTGCGCGTGCTCGACACCAAAAATGCCGACACTCAGGCGGTACTGGTCGATGCGCCGAAGATGGCCGACTACCTGGACGACGAATCCCGTGCGCACTTCGAAGGTCTGAAAGCGCGTCTGGACGCGGTCGGCATCCCGTACGTGCTCAACCCGAAACTGGTGCGCGGCCTCGATTACTACAGCAAAACCGTATTCGAATGGGTCACCGACAAGCTCGGCGCCCAGGGCACTGTCTGCGCGGGCGGTCGTTACGACGGTCTGGTCGAGCAGATGGGCGGCAAACCGACTAGCGGCGTGGGTTTCGCCATGGGCATCGAGCGTCTGGTGTTGATGCTCGAAACCCTGGAGCAGATCCCGGAAGAAATCTCCCGTCAGGTCGACGTTTACCTCTGCGCCTTTGGCGAGGAGGCCGAACTGGCCGGTCTGGCCCTGGCCGAGCGTGTGCGTGACCAGCTTCCAAACCTGCGTCTGCAAGTCAATGCCGGCGCCGGCAGCTTCAAAAGCCAGTTCAAGAAAGCCGACAAGAGCGGTGCGCTGTATGCACTGATCCTGGGTGACGACGAAATGGCCCAGCAAGTGGTAGGTTTCAAACCCCTGCGTGGCCAGGGCGAACAACAAAGCATTGCCTGGGATGCGCTTGCCGCTCACCTGGCCACCTGCGTCGTGCAGGGTTGAAGCTGTCTAAACAGCCGATTTAGCGATTAAGGAGTATTGGGGTGTCGAGTACCGAAGACGAACAGTTGGCGGATTTGAAGGACTGGTGGACACGCAACGGCAAACCTCTGGTCACTGGCGGCCTGTTGGCGCTGGTCATCGTGTTCGGCTGGCAGGCTTTTCACAAGTATCAGAGCAACCAGTCGCAAGGCGCCTCGGTGCTCTATCAGCAACTGCTGGAAACCACGCTGACCCCGGACGGCAAGCCTGACGCTGCCCGCGTTGCGGATCTGGCCGGCAAGCTCAGCAGCGAATTCGGCGGCACCGCGTACGCGCAGTACGGCAGCCTGTTCGTGGCCAAAGTAGCGGTCGACAGCGGCAAGCTGGACGACGCTGCGACTGAACTCAAAGCCATCGTTGCCAAACCGGCCAACCCGGCGCTGGGCGAAATCGCCCGTCAGCGTCTGGCGCAGGTACTGGGTGCGCAGAACAAGGCCGATGAAGCCCTGAAGCTGCTCGACGGCGATGCCGACAAGGCGTTCCTGGCCACTCGCGAAGAACTCAAGGGTGATCTGCTGGTTCAGCTGGGTCGTACCGACGAGGCGAACACCGCGTATCAAAAAGCCAAGGCGGCACTGTCGGATGAAGCGGCAGTCGGTGGCCTTCAAATCAAGCTTGACGACCTGGCCAAAGGGGATGCGTGACGTGATCCGTTGGAAGCATGCAGCATTGCTGGCTCTGGCCATTCTGGCCGCGGGTTGCAGCAGCAACAGCAAAAAAGAACTGCCACCGGCCGAGCTGACCGACTTCAAAGAAGAAGTGGTTCTGCAAAAGCAGTGGAGCCGTTCGATCGGTGACGGTCAGGGCGAAACCTACAACATGCTGGTGCCGGCGATCGATGGTGACACCATCTACGCGGCCGATGTGACCGGCGTGTTGATGGCCATGGATCGCAGCAATGGCGACGTGAAGTGGAAAAAGGATCTTGAACTGCCTGTCTCCGGCGCCGTTGGCGTAGGTTACGGCCTGGTCACGATCGGTACCCTGAAGGGTGAAATCGTTGCCCTCGACGCCATCAACGGCGAAGAGAAGTGGCGCGCCCGGGTATCCAGTGAAGTGCTAGCGCCACCGGCCAACAACGGTGACGTTGTCGTGGTACAGACTCAGGACGATCGTCTGATCGGTCTGGACGCTGCTACCGGCGACCGTCGCTGGACCTACGATAGCACCCCTGCGGTACTGACCCTGCGCGGCACCAGCGCCCCCGTCGTGACCAACCGCCTCGCGGTGGCTGGCCTGTCGACCGGTAAAGTGGTCGCCCTGGACATTTCCAACGGTGTGCCGGTCTGGGAACAACGGGTCGCGATTCCAACCGGTCGTTCGGAACTGGAGCGCGTGGTCGACATCGACGGCGGTCTGCTGTTGTCCGGTGAAACGCTGTACGTTGCCAGCTATCAGGGTCGCGTTGCGGCACTCGACCTGCAAAGCGGTCGCCAATTGTGGCAGCGCGATGCATCGAGCTATGCCGGTGTCGCCCAGGGTTTCGGCAACGTCTACGTGAGCCTGTCTTCGGGCACCGTGGAAGGCGTTGACGAGCGTTCGACCACTGCACTGTGGAGCAACGACTCGCTGGCTCGCCGCCAACTGTCGGCTCCGGAAGTGTTCTCCAGCTACGTAGCCGTCGGTGACCTGGAAGGTTACCTGCACCTGTTGAGCCAGGTGGACGGTCGTTTTGTGGGTCGTGAGCGTATCGACAGTGACGGCCTGCGTGCCCGTCCGCTGGTGGTGGGCAACACGATCTATGTGTATGGCAACAGCGGCAAACTGGAAGCCCTGACCATCAAGTAACAACTATGCTTGGGGTTAACGCCCCAGGCAGCTTCATTTGTGGGAGCGGGCTTGCTCGCGAAGGGCGTCAACGAAGACGCGTACAGCCTGATTAAACGCGGTGCTGCTACGGTCTTTCGCGAGCAAGCCCGCTCCCACAGTGTTGCCCCGAGCACCAGCCGCTGCCTCGCAGCGGCTTTTGTATTTTCTGAAATAACGAAGTGGAGAGCCGCATGGTTCCCGTAATCGCCCTGGTGGGCCGACCAAACGTCGGCAAATCCACCTTGTTCAACCGCCTGACCAGGACTCGCGACGCCATCGTCGGCGACTTGTCCGGTCTGACCCGTGATCGCCAGTACGGTGAGGCCAAGTGGCAAGGGCGTTCCTACATTCTGATCGACACCGGCGGTATCTCCGGTGACGAACACGGTATGGACGAAAAAATGGCCGAGCAGTCGCTGCTGGCCATTGAAGAAGCGGATGTTGTGCTGTTCCTGGTAGATGCCAAGGCCGGTTTCACCGCCGCCGACCAGATGATCGCCGAACACTTGCGCAAGCGTAACAAGCGTTCCCACGTGGTTGCCAACAAGGTCGACAACATCGACCCGGAAATGGCCCGCGCTGAATTCGCCCCGCTGGGCATGGGCCACGCGATCCCGATCGCCGGTGCTCACGGCCGTGGTATCACTCAACTGCTGGAAGCGGCACTGAGCGATTTCCCGCGTGATGATGACGAACCGGCGGAAGGCGAAGAAGAAGAGATCGTCGCCGAGGGTGAGGAAGCCAAGCGCATTCCTGGCCCGAGCGAAAAAGACGGGATCAAGATCGCCATCATCGGCCGTCCGAACGTCGGCAAGTCGACCTTGGTCAACCGCATGCTCGGTGAAGACCGCGTCATCGTCTACGACCAGCCCGGCACCACCCGCGACAGTATCTACATTCCGTTCGAGCGTAACGACGAGAAGTACACGCTGATCGACACCGCCGGTGTGCGCAAGCGCGGCAAGATCCACGAAGAAGTCGAAAAATTCTCCGTGGTCAAAACCCTGCAGGCGATCAAAGACGCCAACGTGGTGATCTTCGTGATGGACGCCCGCGAAGGTGTGGTCGATCACGACCTCAACCTGCTGGGCTTTGCCCTCGAAGCCGGCCGTGCGCTGGTGATCGCAATCAACAAATGGGACGGCATGACCCCGAGCGAGCGCGACTTTGTGAAGGTCGAGCTGCAACGTCGGCTGTTCTTCGTCGACTTCGCCGACATTCACTTCATCTCGGCGCTGCACGGTACTGGCGTGGGCAACCTCTACGCCTCGGTGCAGAACTCGTTCAAGTCTGCGGTTACCCGCTGGCCGACCAGCCGCCTGACGCAGATTCTCGAAGACGCGGTCAGCGAGCACCAGCCGCCGATGGTCAACAGCCGCCGGATCAAGCTGCGTTACGCTCACCTGGGGGGTGCTAACCCGCCGATCATCGTGATCCACGGTAACCAGATCGAGAAAGTGCCGAAGTCGTATGTGCGCTATCTGGAGAACACTTACCGCCGTGTGCTGAAGCTGGTCGGTACGCCGATCCGCATCGAGTTCAAAGGTGGCGAGAACCCGTACGAAGGCAACAAGAACACGCTGACCGACCGCCAGGTCAACAAGAAGCGTCGCTTGATGTCGCACAACAAGAAAGCCAGCAAGAAGCGCCGCGACAAGAAGTGATTCAGGTCTTCACCCGAAAGGCGCCGCTTGCGGCGCCTTTTTATGGGCTGATGGTTGTCATTGAGCGCTCTTTGGCGTTACTACCCTGGTAGCGCAGCAGGAAGAAGTCCGCATACGGAGACAGGCCTTGCGATTTTCCCAGCACCAGAATTCGGCCAATGTCGTCCACCGCGAGATCGATGGCACGCTCAAGCATGTTTCCCATGCCGTCACTTACCCAGCCCTGGCCTTCGCCAAAGTTCGGGTCCAATTCAGCATTGTCCAGAAAACGCGCCAATAACGGGACAACGTTCAGGTTTTTCTCGGCGTAACCCACAACCAGCGTCGTGTTGTCGGGTTGTTGCAAAGCCTTCAGCCACGCGCAACGATCGTGAATCTTCACCTCGCTTCTAAAGGTGTCGTCACTGCCGTCAGCCTCCAGGCGAGCGAGCAGCGCTTGATCGCCCCGTGACCCAGCGCACAACAAACGATCGCCGGGAAGTGCGACGATGCTGGTGATGTTCCAGTCGGGCTTTCGCAGTTCGCCCTCTCTTCCGAATGACGGATCAATCTCGCCGTCAGCCGTGAATCGGTAGATGACCGCATCACTGCTCTCTCCCGAAAGTTCTCCAAATACCAGAATACGGTCATCGTTCTGGATGATCAGGCCCTTCTTGCGAAAGTTGTGTCCAGGTGCTGGTTTGATCGTGAGATGTCCGTTGCCCCGGGCAAAGTTATTGTCCAGCTTTGCGTCTTGGGAGATTCTGGCCAGTACTGCGGTCGAGTTAAGTGCATGCGGTGTGACGAGGTCATGCCAGACATGCTCAAAGGCGAAGACAAAATGACCGGTTGATTGCCTGTCTATGCTGGTGGGTGAGGCGCCCACTGAACTGCTCGGGTCACAGGGTAACTTGTAGACATATCTTCCTCCCCTGCCGAATGGCTCGTCGTAACGGCCGTTCATGTTCAGTCTGGCAAAAGCGGGGACATCCGTTGGCCGGTCATTAGTAAAGACACCTGCTAGAACTACCTTCGACCCGGTTATGAAGATTCGTTGACAGGCAGAGGCCAGTCGAGCGTCATCGGGGTTGAAGCGGTCGGCCATATAACCGTTATTGAAAGGCAAGTAAGGCTCACCTTTCTGGTTGAGGCACGTTATGGCGAAATTTTGCTGCAAGTCATCGCCCGATGGCTGTTCCACGTCGCCGGCAATAAAGATCCTGCCCTCGCTGGTGAGTGTAAGACTATTGGCGTGATAGGCACTCCCGAAATTGAATTTGAGTTTTTTCTTGCCGCCTTTGCCAAACGTGGTATCCAGATTACCTGCCTTAATGATCATTCGTTTTGTCATCACTGCGATTCCTTGAGATAACGAGGTTGTGCCGTGGACCCAGTTAAAAGCTTGCTGCAACTTACCGCTACTGTCAGAAGTTACAGGGGAGGGCGTATTGCGCGACCACTCATCCGTTTTCCTCCGGCGCGAGTAGGTTCAAGGTGCCTTTTTGTGATTTCGTATTGCCGCGCATCGTAGGGAACGACTTTTTTTATCGTATTCGAATGGGCTATTCTCGGGCTCTCCCGCGCCGCCGTCAGAGCCGGGTGTAGAGCAGGGAACCCCTCGATGATCACCAGTAAGCTGCCGAACGTCGGCATCACTATTTTCACGCAGATGTCTCAGCTCGCGGCGCAGACCGGAGCGATTAACCTGTCCCAGGGTTTTCCTGATTTCGACGGCCCGCAGTCCCTGCGTGACGCGGTCGGTCGGCATATCGCCAGCGGCCATAACCAGTATTCACCGATGACCGGCCTGCCGGCGCTGCGCGAGCAAATCGCGGCGAAAATCGCGCGCAGCTATGGCGTGAAAGTCGATGCCGACAGCGAAGTGACCGTGACGCCGGGCGCGACCCAGGCGATCTTCTGTGCGATTCAGGCGGTTATCCACAGCGGTGACGAAGTCATCGTGTTCGACCCGTGCTACGACAGCTATGAACCGGCGACGCAGTTGGCGGGCGGCCGCTGCGTGCATGTGCAACTGAACCCGCACGATTTCTCCATCGATTTCGACAAGCTCGCCGCGGCCCTCAGCTCGCGCACGAAAATGATCGTCATCAACACACCGCACAACCCGAGCGGTGCACTGATCAGCCGTGCCGAACTGGATCAACTGGCGGAGTTGATCCGTGGTCGCGACATCTATCTGATCAGCGACGAGGTGTACGAACACTTGGTGTTCGACGGTGTGCCGCATGTCAGCGTGTTGGCTCACGAAGAGCTGTACCAGCGCGCATTTGTGGTCAGCTCGTTCGGCAAGACCTACCACGTGACGGGCTGGAAAACCGGTTACGTGGTTGCACCGCCGGCGCTGACCGCCGAGCTGCGCAAGGTGCACCAGTACGTCAGTTTCTGCGGTGTCACCCCGCTGCAATACGCCCTGGCCGATTACATGGCCGAGCACCCGGAACACGTCGAAGAGCTGCCGGGTTTCTATCAGGCCAAGCGCGACCTGTTCTGCGATTTGCTGGCGCCGTCGCGCTTCACTTTTACCCGCGTCACCGGCACGTATTTCCAGTTGGTCGACTACTCGCAGATCCGCCCTGACTTGAACGACGTCGACATGGCGATCTGGATGACCCGCGAACACGGCGTGGCGAGCATTCCGGTGTCGGTGTTCTATCAGAATCCACCGCAAGGCCAGCGCCTGGTGCGCCTGTGCTTCGCCAAACGCGAGGAGACGCTGCGCGAAGCAGCGGCAAAACTATGCGTGATCTGAGTGCATTGCCCGATCTCCATCTGGCGCTGATCCAGACCAGTCTGGCCTGGCATGACCGTCAGGCCAACCTCGAGCACTTCGAGGTGCTGCTGGAGCAGGCCCGGGGCGCAGACCTGATCATCCTGCCGGAGATGTTCACCACCGGTTTCTCCATGGAGTCGGAAACCCTCGCCGAAGCCGAGCATGGCCCGACCAGCAAGTGGATGAAGGCGCAGGCCGCGAAACTGAATGCGGTGATCACCGGCAGCGTGATCATTCAGGCGGCGGACGGCAGCCATCGCAATCGCCTGCTGTGGGCACGCCCGGACGGCGAAGTCTGGCATTACGACAAGCGCCACCTGTTCCGCATGGCCGGTGAGCACAACCACTACACCCCCGGCGAGCGCCAGGTGCAGTTCGAACTCAAGGGCTGGCGCATCCGGCCGCTGATTTGCTACGACTTGCGCTTCCCGGTGTGGAGTCGCGACGCGCAGGACACCGATCTGCTGCTGTACACCGCCAACTGGCCGGGTGCGCGGCGTCTGCACTGGAACCGCTTGTTGCCGGCGCGGGCGATTGAAAACCTGTGCTACGTGGCGGCAGTGAACCGGATCGGCACCGACGGCAAGGGCTTTGCCTATACCGGCGACAGTCAGGTGTTGGATTTCCAGGGCGAGACGTTGCTGGCGGCGGGGGAGGCGGACGGGGTGTTCAAGGTCGTGCTGGAAGCCGCGCCATTGGCGGCGTATCGCGAGCGCTTCCCGGCGAATCTGGATGCAGATACCTTCGAACTCACTTGATATTCGCGACCGCTTTCGCGAGCAAGCCCGCTCCCACAGGTAGAACGCAATACCCTGTGGGAGCGGGCTTGCTCGCGAAGAGGCCAGATCAGACAGCACAAAACCAGCAGGCATAAAAAAGGCCCCGGAATTCACACTCCGGGGCCTTTTGCATGTCAGCGAAGGCTTAAGCCGCTTTCGCCTCAGGCTGGCTCAACGAGCGGTTCAGCGCACTGAACAGCGCCTTGAAGCTGGCAGTGGTGATGTTTTCATCGATACCCACGCCGTGCACCGCACGCTCACCGTTCACTCGCAGCTCGATGTAAGCCGCTGCCTTGGCATTGGTGCCCGCGCCGATCGCATGTTCGTTGTAGTCCATGATCTCCACCGGAATCGGCAGGCCGGCCACCAGTGCTTCCAGCGCACCGTTGCCCTTGCCGCGCCAGTGCAGGTTGGTTTCGCCCTGACCCTGGCTCGCCACTTCCACTTCGACGGCACTGTTGCCGTTTTCTTCCTGCAGACGATGGCTGACCAGCGCGTACGGGGTGTTGGCTTGCAGGTATTCGCTGATCAACAGCGAGTGGATCTGCTTGGCGGTCATCTCAAGGCCGAGGCGATCGGTTTCCCGCTGCACCACCTGGCTGAACTCGATCTGCATGCGACGCGGCAGGCTGATGCCGTATTCCTGCTCCAGCAAGTAGGCGATACCGCCCTTGCCCGACTGGCTGTTCACACGAATCACCGCCTCGTAGCTGCGACCGATGTCGGCCGGGTCGATCGGCAGATACGGCACTTCCCACAGGGTGTCCGGTTTCTGCTGGGCGAAGCCCTTGCGGATCGCGTCCTGGTGCGAGCCGGAGAATGCGGTGTGGACCAGGTCGCCGACGTACGGGTGGCGCGGGTGCACCTGGATCTGGTTGCACTCTTCGACGACTTTGCGCACGCCGTCGATGTCGGAGAAGTCCAGCTCAGGGTCAACGCCCTGGGTGTACATGTTCAGTGCGACAGTAACGAGGTCGACGTTACCGGTACGCTCGCCGTTGCCGAACAGGCAGCCTTCGACACGATCCGCGCCGGCCATCAGACCCAGCTCGGTGGCGGCGACGCCGGTGCCACGATCGTTGTGGGTGTGCAGGCTGATGATCACGCTGTCACGACGATTGATGTTGCGGCCGAACCATTCGATCTGGTCGGCGTAGACGTTCGGGGTCGCGCATTCAACGGTGGCCGGCAAGTTGAGGATCATTTTGTGCTCAGGCGTCGGGTTCCAGACCTCGATCACCGCGTCACAGACTTCCTTGGCAAACTCCAGCTCGGTGGCGCTGAAGGTTTCCGGGGAGTATTCGAAAGTCCACTCGGTGTCCGGCTGCATCGCTGCGTATTTGACGAACAGCTTGGCGGCGTTGACCGCGATGGCCTTGATGCCGTCCTTGTCCTGGTTGAAGACGATGCGACGGAAGGAAGGCGAGGTGGCGTTGTACAGGTGGACGATGGCTTTCTTCGCCCCGCGCAGGGATTCGAAGGTGCGCTCGATCAAGTCTTCACGGCCCTGGGTCAGCACCTGAATGGTGGTGTCGTCCGGGATGTGGCCTTCTTCGATCAGGGTACGCACGAAGTCGAAGTCGGTTTGCGAAGCGGCCGGGAACGAGGCTTCGATTTCCTTCACACCCACCTGAACGAGGGTTTTCCAGAAGCGCAGCTTCTTCACCGCGTCCATCGGCTCGATGAGCGACTGGTTGCCGTCACGCAGGTCGGAGCTGCACCAGATCGGCGCGGCGTCGATGGTTTTCGACGGCCAGGTGCGATCCGGCAGATTGATGACGGGGAACGCGCGGTATTTCGAAGACGGGTCTTTGAGCATGCTCATCGGGAAATTCCTTATTGTCTGGGCCGAAAAGAGGCGGCCTGCCGGTGGAACGAATGTTCGGGAAAACGCTTGGGACGAGGCGCAGCGATTCAGCCCGGCAGTCGTGCGCTGACGAGGCACAAACTACGGTGCTGGCGAAGCTGAATAAGGGTGTGAGAGGTTTTCATGCCTTCAACCCTAACCGCGAGGGGAGAGGATGGCAAGCAGTCGAAAAAAATTGAGAGGAATACTCGAAAAGCTGCGATCGGCGCGATTTTATTGTGCTTCAGGCGGATGATCTTATTGATGTTTGCGTGGGGTTGGATTGGGGCGCAATTGAAACTGGTGGGGTGTGAGCAGTATTTGCGGTGTGGGATGGGCCGCGTTCGCGAGCAAGCCCGCTCCCACAGTTGATCGTGTTCACAACACAAATCCAGTGTGGGAGGGGGCTTGCTCCCGAAGGGGCCGGTAGCCTCAATCAGGAATTACGGTTGGAACGCACCAATGAAAATCGCTGGATCTACCCGCGCATCGTTCAGGCTGATGTTCCAGTGCATGTGCGGCCCGGTCGCCCGGCCGGTCGAGCCGACCTTGCCAACCACCGCGCCACGGGCCAGTTGATCGCCGACCTTCACGTCGATTTTCGACATGTGGCAGAACATGCTGATAAAGCCCTGGCCGTGATCGACAAACACCGTGTTGCCATTGAAGAAATAGTTGCCGGTCAGAATCACTTTGCCCGCCGCCGGAGTCTTGATCGGCGTGCCGGCCGGCACCGCAAAGTCGAGACCGGCATGGGGGTTGCGCTCTTCGCCATTGAAAAAGCGGCGCACACCGAATTTGCTCGACAGCGGCCCGTTGACCGGTTTGTCCAGCAGCAGGTTGCTCGGGGTATTCGGACTGAAGCTGCGGTAGGCCTTGATCTGCTCGGCCAGCTCGCCCTCGATGCGCTTGAGATTGGCCGGGTTCGGATTGACCTGTTGAGTGTTCTTCAGGGTGATGTGCTGTTCCGGGTATTTCTTGTTGCCAACCGTGAACGGCAGATTGCGCCCACCGCTGCTGATCTGCTGGCTGCCGGGTTTGACCGTCAGCGGCACACCGACAATCGCCAGCCAGTTGTTCTGTTCTTTCACCACCAGCACCGGTTTGCCCTGATAGGTGGCTTTTGGTGCCTGCGCAGCGCTGCCCAGATCGACCACCGCGACGCCGCCCGGCACCGGTTTGTTCAGCAAACGGGTGATGTAGCTGTCGGCGTGGGCGTTGAAGGAGGTCAGGCACAGCAACAATAACGGAGCAAAAAAACGCGGCATGGATCAGTCCAGTAGAGAAAGGGTGACAGGCGTCAGGTGGTTGTCCTCGACGCGCACTTGCAGTTCGCCTTCGCCCAGTTTTGCTTTCAGGCGCTGGCCGGTGTGGGTCTGCGCGGCATTACGGATCGCGTGCCCGCGTTCATCGAGCAGAATGCTGTAACCCCTGCCGAGGGTCGCCAGCGGACTGACCACATGCAGCGTCTGCATCTGGCTGTGCAGTTGCAGGCGACGGCTTTTCAGACCTTCGCGCATGGCTCGCGGCAGGCGCTCGGCGAGGCTGTCGAGGCGCTGGCGCAGCATCGCCAGTTGGCGTCCCGGGTGTTGCCCGGCGAGGCGGGTTTCCAGACGGATCAGGCGCTCGCGGCGGGTATTCAGTTGGCGTTCGAACGCCCGGCGCATGCGCATGTCCAGGTCATCCAGGCGTTGCGCTTGCTGACGCAGGCGTTCGCCGGGGTGGCGCAGACGGCGGGCCATGCCTTCGAGGCGCAGACGATCGCGCATCAGCCGGTCGCGCATGCGCATCACCAGACTCCGGTGCAGACTTTCGACCTGACGGATCAGGTGGCTCGAATCCGGGGCCAGCAGTTCGGCGGCGGCGGAGGGCGTTGGGGCGCGCACGTCAGCCACGAAGTCACTGATCGACACGTCGGTTTCATGCCCGACGGCGCTGACAATCGGCGTCACGCAGGCATCGACAGCGCGGGCCACGGCTTCTTCGTTGAAGCACCAGAGGTCTTCCAGCGAACCACCGCCACGGGCGAGGATCAGCGCGTCTAAACCACGGGCGTCGGCCAGTTTTAGCGCGCGGACGATTTGCGCCGTGGCCTCGCGACCCTGCACGGCAGTCGGGATCAGCGTCAGTTGCACCTGCGGCGCCCGCCGGCGGAACACGCTGATGATGTCGCGAATCACCGCGCCGCTCGGCGAACTGATGATGCCGATGCGTTGCGGATGCGCCGGCAACGGCACTTTGCGTTCGGCACTGAACAGGCCTTCGGCGCTGAGCTTTTCCTTCAGTGCATCGAAGGCCAGGCGCAGCGCGCCGTCACCGGCCGGCTCCACGGTATCGAGAATCAGCTGATAGTCGCCACGTCCTTCGAACAGCGAGACCTTGCCGCGTACCTTCACGGCCAGACCGTCCTTCAGCGCCTGACGCACCCGCGCCGCATTATTGCGGAACAGCGCGCAACGCACCTGCGCACCGCTGTCCTTGAGGGTGAAATACACGTGACCGGACGCGGGGCGGGCGAGGTTGGAGATTTCGCCTTCGACCCAGATGTTGCTGAACACGTCTTCGAGCAACACCCGCGCGCGGCCGTTGAGCTGGCTGACGGTCAGGACTTCACGGTCCAGGCCAAGTCTTGCAAAGGGATCTTTAATCATGGGGCGCAGTTTAAGGGCATTTGCCTGTCGATCACCATGACCCAACACAAAACCCCTTGTGGGGAGGATTTGTGAAGGTCTGGATGAAGTGTTGAACCAGTGGCGTGGGGTTCTGGCGATAGGCGAGGGCCACGGTGCTTTGGCAATCGGGATCGCTCAGCGGCAGAAATCGTACACCGCCGGGGGCGATGTCCTGCATTGATTCGGGCAGCAGGGCGATGCCGAATCCAGCCTGGATCAACTGCAACTGCGTAGTTTTGCGCGACATCACCCGCGCCGCTTTGGGAAAAAAGCCCTGACGCATACACAGGTCGGCACACAAATAGCTGAGCCCGCCACGCTGCGGATGCGGGATCGAGATAAACGGCTCGTCCTTCAGTTGCGCCAATTCGACAGCGGCTGAATCGGCCAGGCGATGATCGTTCGGCACCGCCAGAAGCAAGCGTTCGGTGAACAATGGCACCACCTGAATACCTTCACGCTGACGCAGCACCGGCAGGCGCAACAGGCCAATGTCCAGGCGACCTTCGGCCAGCTCCTCAAGCTGCGCCTCGGAGGACAGCTTGCCGATGTCCAGCGACACGCCCTGCTGCTGATCGAGATAAGTGCTGATTCGACGTAATAAATGCCCGTTGATCGACACGGTGCTGGAATGACTCAGGCGCAGCGTGCCCAGTTGTCCGTTACCGACTTCGGTCGCCATCGCGCTGGCCTTGCTTAGCTCGTTGAGCAGGTTTCTGGCCCGGGGCAGAAACGCCTCACCCGCCGCGGTGAGCCGGGGCTGGCGTGCGGTGCGTTCGAACAGCGGGGTTTGCAGGCGGTTTTCCATGTCCTTGATCTGCCGGCTCAGCGCCGACTGCGCGATGAACAGGCGTTCAGCCGCGGCGCTGAAACTGCCGCATTCTGCGATTTCCACGAAATAGCGCAGTTGACGGGTTGAAAGCACCAGGTATGCCTTTTTGAGATGGGTGGGCGACTTTGATCATATTAGTCGCAAGGCTTGGCGCTGGCTAAAGTCATCACAGGCTTATAAAGGAAGCGGACCGATGAGCGTGGCGGGGTTGTTGAGCGAGTGGACGTGGGGCGCGGGCGGCTGGGCGGTGATCGGGCTGGGCATCGCACTGGCCTATATCGTGTTCGGGATTGCCGGGTTCGGTACCGCACTGGTCGCGGGGCCGATTCTGATTCTGTTCATGCCGTTGTCGAAAATCGTGCCGCTGCTGGTGTTGCTGGATTTCGTCGCGGCGTTCGGCAATCTGCTGCCCTCGCGCCGGGATGTGGCCAAGCCCGAGTTGTTGCGGCTGCTGCCATGCATGGCGGTGGGGTGCACGTTGGGGGTGATTTTCCTGCTCAACCTCAAATCCGACCTGTTGTTGCTGTTGATGGGGTTATTCATCAGCACTTATGCGGTTTACAGCCTGTGGGTGAAAACCCGGCCGACGCAGTTGTCTGCCGCATGGGCGCTACCGATGGGCACGGTAGGCGGGCTGTTTGGCGCGCTGTTTGGCAGTGGCGGCTTTCTATATGCGATCTATCTCAACAGCCGCCTGCCCAAGGACGCGGCGCGGGCCACGCAAAGTGCGCTGATCAGTTGCAGCACGGTGGTACGTTTGAGCCTGTTCGCCATCGCCGGGGTGTATGCCGAGCTACCCTTGTTGATGCTGGCGCTGTGTCTGTTGCCGGCCATGGTGCTGGGCCTGTGGATCGGGCGGCGGTTGACGATGCGCTTGTCGCGCGAGGCGTTTGTCCGATTGGTGACCTGGCTGGTGCTGGCGAGCGGGATTGCGTTGATCGGGCGCTACATTATTAGTATGGCGTGAGCACTTGACCGGATTTCGTCAGGGATTAAGCTGCCGGCCTTTAGGGCCCCTTCGCGGGCAAGCCCGCTCCCACATTGGAATGCATATCCCTGTGGTAGCGGGCTTGCCCGCGAAGGCGTCAGAAGCCATACCGCAGGACTTTCCATGAATTCGCAAAGCATCATCGTCCCGAAAATCTCCACCCTGCCGGTCCACGAACCCCGGGCGCGGGCGATCGTGCGCTGGCTGGTGCGCAAGAACATCATCGAAGAACAGTTGACCACTTGCGGCCGCACCGGCAATCGCATGGCCCATGCGATTGCCGACGGCGCGCGTGCGGTGGTGCTGCACCCCGAGGCGCTGCCCTTCGGTGAGCCGATCAACGGCCTGGAGATCATCGTCAAGCGCTGCATCTACACGCCGGCCAAGGGCTTTCTCGAAGAAGCCGGGTGCGCCGAGTGCCGCCGCGAAGTCGGCGAAGCGCTGTTCGAAAGCCTGGAAGACTGGTTTCCAGGCCGCACCGACAACTTCACCTGCCCGGAATGCGGGCATGAAGACGACATCAACGGCTTTCTGTTCTTGCAGGAATGTGCGTTTTCCAACCTCGGCTTCATCTTCAACAACTGGCTGGAAGCCGGGTTCAAGCAGAGCTTTATCGATGAGTTCGCCGATTGGCTCGATCAACCTGTCTCTTGGGTCAAGGTGGAGCTGTAGCAGCGGGGGTCTCCGTATATCAGCAACATTGATATTAAGCTGAGTTTTACATTGAACAGCAGGGGGTGTCTGACTATAATGGCGCGCTTCCATTTTCCCGCTCGGGAGCCCCCGCGATGCTGCGTATCAGCCAAGAAGCTCTGACATTCGACGACATTCTCCTAGTGCCTGGTTATTCCGAGGTGCTTCCTAACGAAGTCAGTCTCAAGACCCGCCTTACCCGTGGCATCGAGCTGAATATTCCTCTGGTTTCTGCCGCCATGGACACCGTTACTGAAGCCCGTCTGGCAATCGCCATGGCTCAGGAAGGTGGTATCGGTATCATCCACAAGAACATGACCATCGAGCAGCAAGCTGCCGAAGTGCGTAAGGTCAAGAAGTTCGAAGCCGGCGTCGTGAAAGATCCGATCACCATCGAGGCTGATGCCACGGTGCGTGACCTGTTCGAACTGACCCGCATGCACAACATTTCCGGCGTTCCGGTGCTGCACGATGGCGACCTGGTCGGCATCGTCACCTCCCGTGACGTCCGCTTCGAAACCCGTCTGGAAGCCACCGTACGTGAAGTGATGACGCCTAAAGAGCGTCTGGTCACCGTGCGTGAAGGCGCCGACAAGAACGAAGTCCGCGAGTTGCTGCACAAGCACCGCCTGGAAAAAGTCCTGATCGTCGACGACAAGTTTGCCCTCAAAGGCATGATGACCGTCAAAGACATCGAAAAAGCCAAAGCCTACCCGCTGGCCAGCAAGGACGATCAAGGTCGTCTGCGCGTTGGCGCTGCCGTCGGTACCGGTAAAGACACCGGTGACCGCGTTGCCGCGCTGGTCAACGCCGGTGTGGACGTGGTGGTGGTCGACACCGCACACGGTCACTCCAAGGGTGTGATCGACCGCGTTCGCTGGGTCAAAGAGAATTTCCCTGAAGTGCAGGTGATCGGCGGCAACATCGCCACCGGCGCAGCCGCCAAGGCCCTGGCCGAAGCGGGTGCCGATGCGGTCAAGGTCGGTATCGGCCCTGGCTCGATCTGCACCACCCGTATCGTCGCCGGTGTCGGCGTGCCGCAAATCAGTGCCATCGCCAACGTCGCCGCTGCCCTTGAAGGCACTGGCGTACCGTTGATCGCCGACGGCGGCATCCGGTTCTCCGGTGACCTGTCCAAGGCCATCGTCGCTGGGGCGTCCTGCGTGATGATGGGTTCGATGTTCGCCGGTACTGAAGAAGCGCCGGGCGAGATCGAACTGTTCCAGGGCCGTTCGTACAAGGCTTATCGCGGTATGGGTTCGCTGGGCGCCATGTCTCAGGCGCAAGGTTCTTCCGACCGTTACTTCCAGGACTCCTCGGCAGGCGCCGAGAAACTGGTTCCGGAAGGGATCGAAGGCCGTGTGCCGTACAAAGGCACCCTGACGGCGATCATCCACCAGTTGATGGGCGGTCTGCGTTCCTCGATGGGTTACACCGGCAGCGCCAACATCGAAGAAATGCGCACCAAGCCTGAGTTCGTGCGGATCACCGGTGCCGGTATGGCCGAATCCCACGTTCACGACGTGCAGATCACCAAAGAAGCGCCAAACTACCGCGTAGGTTGATGCTTCAAGCAAATCGTTAAGCAACCGGGGCTGTTTTATTCAGCCCCGAGTTGTTTCTGAATCACGACTGTTTCTGAATTACTTAGACGAGACTGAATCATGGCCCTCGACATTCACGCTCACCGCATCCTGATCCTCGACTTCGGTTCGCAATACACCCAACTGATTGCCCGCCGCGTGCGCGAGATCGGTGTGTATTGCGAGCTGCACCCGTTCGACATGGACGAAGAGGCGATCCGCGAATTCGCACCTAAAGGCGTCATCCTCGCCGGCGGCCCCGAGTCCGTGCACGAAGCCAACAGCCCGCGCTGCCCACAGGCAGTCTTCGATCTGGGCGTGCCGGTCTTCGGTATCTGCTACGGCATGCAGACCATGGCCGAGCAACTGGGCGGCAAGGTTGAAGGTTCCGAGCTGCGTGAGTTCGGTTACGCCCGCGTTGACGTAGTCGGCAAGAGCCGCCTGCTCGACGGCATCGAAGACCACATCGACGCCGATGGCCTGTTCGGTCTCGACGTGTGGATGAGCCACGGTGACAAGGTCACCAAGATGCCGGAAGACTTCCACATCCTCGCCAGCACCCCAAGCTGCCCGATCGCCGGCATGTTCAACGACGAGCGCGCTTACTACGGCGTGCAGTTCCACCCGGAAGTGACCCACACCAAGCAGGGCGGCCGCATCCTGTCGCGCTTCGTGCTGGACATCTGCGGCTGTGAAGCCCTGTGGACTCCGTCGAAGATCGCTGAAGACGCCATCGCCAACATCCGCGCACAGGTCGGCACCGACAACGTGCTGCTGGGTCTGTCCGGCGGCGTTGACTCCTCGGTGGTTGCGGCGCTGCTGCACAAGGCCATCGGCGACCAGTTGACCTGCGTGTTCGTCGACAACGGCCTGTTGCGTCTGCACGAAGGCGAGCAAGTGATGGCCATGTTCGCCGAGAACATGGGCGTCAAGGTGATCCGCGCCAACGCGGAAGACCAGTTCCTGAACAACCTGGCCGGCGAAGCCGACCCGGAGAAGAAGCGCAAGATCATCGGCCGTACCTTCATCGACGTGTTCGATGCCGAATCCTGCAAGCTGGACAACATCAAGTACCTGGCGCAAGGCACCATCTACCCGGACGTGATCGAGTCGGCTGGCGCGAAAAGCGGCAAGGCCCACGTGATCAAGTCGCACCACAACGTGGGCGGCCTGCCGGAAGAAATGAACCTGAAACTGGTCGAGCCACTGCGCGAACTGTTCAAGGACGAAGTCCGTCGTCTGGGTCTGGAACTGGGCCTGCCGTACGACATGGTCTACCGTCACCCGTTCCCGGGCCCGGGTCTGGGCGTGCGCATCCTCGGTGAAGTGAAGAAGGAATACGCCGACCTGCTGCGTCGCGCCGACCATATCTTCATCGAAGAACTGCGCAAAGCCGACTGGTACCACAAAGTCAGCCAGGCCTTCGTGGTGTTCCAGCCAGTGAAATCGGTTGGCGTGGTCGGCGATGGCCGTCGTTACGCCTGGGTCGTGGCCCTGCGTGCCGTGGAAACCATCGACTTCATGACCGCACGTTGGGCACACCTGCCTTACGAACTGCTGGAAACCGTCTCCGGCCGCATCATCAATGAAATCGAAGGTATTTCGCGCGTCACTTACGACGTGTCGAGCAAGCCGCCGGCGACCATTGAGTGGGAGTGATCCCGCGCAAGCCGTAAAGGCTTGATCGCCGCAACAGAAAAGCCGTGTGAAATCCGTTTCACACGGCTTTTCTGTTTTTGCGTTACAGCGGTTTTGACCAGCCACCCAGTTGCATGCCCATGTCATCCAGAGCTTGCAGCAGGGCTTTCATGCTCGGGTAGCGTTTACCGCTCACCGAAGTCCAGCCGGGGCGTTCGATGTAGAAGTGCTTGCCGTCTGTGTCGATGACGGTCCGTACCAGTTCTCGGGTGCGGCTGCGATGGACGATGAATGTCAGGTTGGGTTGCTGCTTCAGGGAGTACATGCCGTAGCGAGGCAGCAGGGTTTCGAATTCGGTCATGGTGTGCGCGGTCCAGGGTGTTTCGATTTGCAGGCGCAAGTCGCCTCTGACCAGCGCGGAACGATCGTGCGCCGTACCGCCCAAGGGCAGGATTCTCCCGGGATCGACTTCAATGCCCCGTGAAGTCCCTACGGCGACATCCTCGACGCGAATGCCGATTGCCTCTTCCAGTTCGCTGACGCCGGCAACCCCATCAAAAGTGTTGGAGTGAGAGTTGCCCATCAGCGCCACCCATTTGTGCGCGCCGCGTGCGGACTGATCGGCACGGATCATCAGACGCGCGAAGTAATTCATCATTTTCTGCCGCGCGGTGTTGTTGCCCAATGGCAAGTCCATGCCGTTGAGTCGGTAACTCGCCATGCAATCGATGGCTTGTACATGGATCCCCTGCTTTCTGGCTTCCTTGACCAGTTCCAGGAACGTGTAGCGCTCCAGCGGATCGGTCATGTTGCCGACGTCGAGTGCCTTGAGATAGGCCTCGAGTTTTTGCGGCATGTTGCCGGTGCGGAAGAACTCATCAAGCGCGGCTTGATGGAAATCGGTCAGCAGGTGCTCCATGTACAGGCTCTTCACCTGTTTGCTGGCGAGCAATTGCATGTTCTCGATCAGCCATTGCTTGCTGCCGATGGCCGTGTGGCTCTCGCCGATGGCCAGGCCCCGGGCATGTTCGAGGATTTTCTCGATGATTTCTTCGGCGGTCGCGTCTGCCGCCAGGGCGGGCACCGGAGGACGAACGGGCAGGCGCAGCGTGCTGAAAAAATCCAGTGCATCGTGATACAGGCGTTTGCGGATGACCTTGAAGTCGCGGTAGGCATCGAACTCGTTCAGGCTGTCGTAGAAATCGCGCAAGGCCTCGTCATTCAGCCCGGCCGCGCCTTCCTCCAGATGCGCCTTGAGCGGTGCGGGTACGTCGTATTGCGAGGCGGGCAGGGCGGTCAGCGGGCTGCGGCTGCTTGATCCGGCCAGTGCCGAAGGTTTGCCACCGCCGGCGAGTCCTGCGCGGGGCATGGCTTCCCATTCACCCTCAGGGTTCAGGCGTACCGGGATCGAGCGAGTAAAACCGTGGGGGTGCTCAGGATCGATGACCGCCCAGTGTCCGCTGCCGTTGATGTCGGCTTCGTAGCGGACGTAATAGGCGGTGTCGTCCATCAGGATGGCGGTCGAGGGGTTCGAATCGAGCAGATAAATGCCCTGGAATTTTCCGGGCTCGCTCACCGGCGTAATGCCATCGAGCAACTCATTGGCTTGCCAGCTCGGCGGAATGACCGGTCGCGGGGTGTCTTCAATCAGGGGGGTGGCAATCGGCGGCTGAGGCCCACCCATCGGCGTCCCGACTTTATCGGTCAGGTCGCTCATCTCCGCCGCTTCGGCGGCATCCACCTCGGGTCCGACCTCGGCCAATGATCCCGGGCCCTTGAGTGCCAGCAGATTGAACAGCATGTCGATGCCGCTGAGCACCGCACCGACAATCCCGGCCTTGCGCTCGGCGGCGGTTTTGCCATTGACCGCCTGATCGATGTTCAGCCCCATGTTGGCAATGCTGGCGCCGATCACCGGCAATGCGACTGGCCAGCCGACCACCGCCATTGGCCCGAAAACCTTGACCCCGGCGCTGAGGTAGCCGATCCACAGCTTCTTGCGCAGGTCACCGTTGGAGGTCAGGGACAGGCTGGCTTCGGCAAACATCGCCGTGCGGGTCGAGTCACTCAGCCAGGTGAAGGCGTCGCCACTGACCGCGCGGTTGTCCTGATTGATCATCGAGTGATCGTAGCGGCCCCACGTAGCCACCAGGCGATTCATCAGGTCACCAAGATTAGCGTTGATCTGCTGCCGGTCGGCCAGCGAGAAATGCGCAAGGAATGTCTCGCGCGCCGCAGGTGTGTTCATCCGCTGCAGGATCCAGAAGTGCAGGTCGGTGGCGCTTTCCAGTACATGGAATGCATCGCTGTTGCCGGGCAGGTAGAGGATCTGCCGACCCTGGGGCATGACGAAACGCAGGACGTTGGTAGCGGCGTAACCGGCAATGTCCAGCGTGCGCACACTGTCCGGGCAAGGGTGGCTGGTCTGCAGCATTGGCAGGCTGACTGGCCACGTCAGCGGGCCGATCGCCGCTTGCGTGACGAACTGGAAATCCTCGCCACTCAGCTGACGTTTGTCCCGCGCCTGTAGCGCTTTGATCAGGAAGTTGCACTTGGCCAGGGTACGAAAGTCGCTGCCGCTGGTGTTCCAGAATGCGTTCAGTTGAGCGTCGTACAGCGCGCTGAAGTCGATGCTCCAGAAGTCCTTGAGCACATCGTTGCTATGCAGGCGCACTTCATTGCGTTCATCGAAGGTACGGGCGTCGGGACCGGCAGTATAGAAACCGCCATAGACATCGAGCAGGTCGGCGTTGTCCTGATCGGCGACGCGAAAGCGGTGAATCACCAACTGGGTCAGGGTCATGCTTGACGTGGGCGTGGCGTGCACGTGCTCCCAGCCGGTGAAGGCATTCGAACTGCTTTGCGAGGCGTCGAAGCGGTGGAAATACACCTGATCCGGGTCGAGGCCGTGGACCTGGTATTTGATCAACAAGTCGCTGGCGACCTGTCGAGCAGCGTCCTGCAGGCTCGGGCAGGTCTGGATGACGGTGGCGGCAATCGCCTTGAGCGCGGCCTTGTCGGCGGCGTTGGGCATCGGGTTGGGCATGTGTTTGGGCTCTCTGTCCTTGAGTAACGGGTGGCACAGGATGGCGCGGCTGTTCGATGCATGTGCACTACATAGTTATGTCACCTGAGCAGTTGAAATCGTGTACGCGCGAGGCGCAACTGCGTCCATCCGCCGCGCTGCCCTTACTGTTTCGCAATTGCAGGTGTATCGTATTTGCCTTTTGCGGGCCCGGTGCCCGACGCAGATACGTGAGGTAGTTGAGTTCATGTCCTTTACCCGTCGCCAAATCCTCGGTGGCCTGGCCGGTCTTGTTGTCGTTGGTGTCGGAGCGGGAGGCGCGTCGCGCTACTGGCTGGGCAAGATGGCCGATGCTGACGCGGGCCACGACTACGAGCTGATCGCGGCGCCACTGGACGTTGAATTGGTGCCAGGGCACAAGACCGAGGCCTGGGCGTTCGGCCCGTCGGCGCCGGGCACTGAATTGCGCGTGCGTCAGGGCGAGTGGCTGCGGGTGCGTTTCATCAACCACCTGCCGGTGGCGACCACCATTCACTGGCACGGCATCCGTTTGCCGCTGGAGATGGACGGTGTGCCGTACGTCTCGCAATTGCCGGTGCTGCCCGGTGAATACTTCGATTACAAATTCCGCGTGCCGGACGCGGGCAGCTACTGGTATCACCCGCACGTCAGCAGCAGCGAAGAGCTGGGGCGCGGGCTGGTCGGGCCGTTGATTGTCGAAGAGCGCGAGCCGACCGGTTTCAAGTACGAAAAGACCCTGAGTCTGAAGAACTGGCACATCGACGAGCAAGGCAATTTCGTCGAGTTCAGCATCCCCCGTGAAGCGGCGCGTGGCGGTACGGCGGGGCGCTTGTCGACCATCAACGGTGTGCCAACGCCGGTGATCGAGTTACCGGCGGGGCAGATCACCCGGGTGCGTTTGCTCAACCTCGACAACACCCTGACCTATCGCATCAACATCCCCGGCGTCGAAGCGCAGATCTATGCGCTGGACGGCAACCCGATCGAGCCGCGGCCGCTGGGCAAGGAATACTGGCTCGGCCCCGGCATGCGCATTTGCCTGGCGATCAAGGCGCCGCCGGCCGGAGAAGAGTTGTCGCTGCGCAACGGCCCGGTGCGACTGGGAACCTTGCGCTCGGTGGCCAATAACGATGCGCCGACCGAGTGGCCGAAAGCCTTGCCCGCCAACCCGGTGGCCGAGCCGGATCTGGCGAATGCCGAGAAACTCAACTTCAATTTCGAATGGGTCGGTTCGGTGTCGGTGAATGTCGACAACGGCAAGCCACCGAGCCTGTGGCAGATCAACGGCAAGGCCTGGGACATCACGGACAAGACCTGCGCCGATCGGCCGATTGCCAGCCTGAAACTGGGCCAGAGCTACATCTTCGAACTGAAGAACATGACTCAGTATCAGCACCCGATTCACCTGCACGGCATGAGCTTCAAGGTGATTGCGTCGAACCGGCACAAGATCACGCCGTACTTCACCGACACCTATCTGCTGGGCAAGAACGAGCGTGCGCAAGTGGCGCTGGTGGCGGATAACCCGGGGGTATGGATGTTCCATTGCCACGTGATCGACCACATGGAAACCGGCCTGATGGCCGCCATCGAGGTGAAGTGATGCGCCAGATTCGCCCCGCCGCGATCATCGACCGCAGCCGTGACCGCGATTTCATGCGTGAAGCGCTGGAGCTTGCTGCCCAAGGCGCAGCCCTCGGCGAAGTGCCGGTGGGCGCGGTGCTGGTGCAGGACGGTGAAATCATCGGGCGTGGCTACAACTGCCCGATCACCACCAGCGACCCGAGTGCCCACGCGGAAATGGTCGCGATCCGCGCTGCTGCGCAAGCTGTCAGCAACTATCGCCTGCCCGGCAGCACGCTGTACGTGACGCTGGAACCGTGCAGCATGTGCGCCGGGCTGATCGTGCATTCACGCATTGCCCGGGTGGTGTATGGCGCGCTGGAGCCGAAGGCCGGGGTTGTGCAGAGTCAGGGACAGTTCTTTACCCAGGGCTTTTTGAATCACCGGGTGTTGTATGAGGGTGGGGTGCTGGCCGAAGAATGTGGAGCAGTGCTGACCGAATTCTTCAGAGCCCGTCGCGCAAAACCATCTGAATAAACACAACCCCCAACTGTAGGAGTGAGCCTGCTCGCGATAGCGGTCTGACATTCAACATTGTTTTGACTGTCAGACCGCTATCGCGAGCAGGCTCACTCCTACAAGGTTATGCGGTGTTTGAGAGGGTTACTTACGGGCCACAATCACCGCGCGCATCGGCGCTGGCAGCCCTTCGATGGTCTTGCTGTGATCCTCGGGATCAAGGAAGTCGCTCAACGATTGATACTTCATCCACTCGGTACCGCGTTGTTCTTCAACGGTGGTGGTGCTGACGTCCACGCATTTCACATCGGTGAAGCCTGCCCGACGCAGCCACAATTCCAACGCCGGCACCGACGGCAGGAACCACACGTTGCGCATCTGCGCGTAGCGATCTTCCGGCACCAGCACTTGATGCTTGTCGCCTTCAACCACCAGCGTTTCCAGCACCAGCTCGCCGCCCTTGACCAGGCAATCCTTCAGCGCCAGCAAATGCTCGATCGGCGAACGTCGGTGGTAGAACACACCCATCGAAAACACTGTGTCGAAGCCTTCAAGGTTCGGCGGCAGGTCTTCGAACGGGAACGGCAGGTGCCACGCATTCGGTTCGGACAGATAACGCTGCACCGCCTGGAACTGGCAGAAGAACAGCCAGTTCGGATCGACGCCGATCACGCTGTCGGCACCGGCGCCGAGCATGCGCCACATGTAATAGCCGTTGCCGCAACCAACGTCGAGGATGCGTTTGCCCTTCAGGTCCAGATGCGGGGCGACCCGCGACCACTTCCAGTCCGAGCGCCATTCGGTGTCGACGTGTACGCCGAACAGGTCGAACGGCCCCTTGCGCCACGGCGAAAGGCCCATCAGCGCGGTGCGCATTTGTGCGCGGGTTTCGTCGTCGCAGTCGGTGTCGAGTTTCAGGCCGTTGAGCAGATCGACTTCAGTCGGCTCAAGTTTCGGCAACGCGTCCAGCGCGCTCTGCCAGCGCTCCAGATCGCCGTGACCTTTCTCCATTTTCTTGTCGAGTTGCCCTTGCAGGGTGTTGGCCCAGTCGGCCAGCGGGCTACCGGCCAGACGGCGGGCGAGGGGGGACAGATCAATCATGGCAAGGCAATCAACGAGGCAAAGTTAAGACACTGGAACCACGGCACGACTTTCGAGAACCCGGCGGCCAGCAGGCGTTCGCGGTGTTCTTCGAGGCTGTCGGGCTTCATGACGTTTTCGATGGCGCTACGCTTCTGGGCAATTTCCAGTTCGCTGTAGCCGTTGGCGCGTTTGAACGCGACGTGCAGATCGGTGAGCAGCGCGTGTTCTTCGGCATCGTTGAAGCGCAGCTTCTCCGAGAGAATCAGCGCGCCGCCGGGCAGCAGCGACTGGCGAATACGCGAGAGCAACGCGGTGCGCTGCTCCGGGGCGATGAATTGCAGGGTGAAGTTCAGTGCCACCACCGAGGCCGGTTTGAACTCGAGCGCGAGAATGTCGCCTTCGATCACTTCGACCGGTAACAACTCCTGGAACATCGAATCCTGACCGTTGAGGTACTCGCGGCAGCGTTCGACCATCGCCGCCGAGTTATCCACCGCGATCACCCGGCAACCGTCGGTGCGCACGTGACGGCGCAAGGCTTGAGTCACGGCGCCGAGCGAAGCACCGAGGTCGTACAGAACGCTGTTCGGTTGGGCAAATTGCGCCGCAAGTACGCCGAGGTTTTCGACGATGGTCGGGTAACCCGGCACCGAGCGCTTGATCATGTCCGGGAACACCCGCACCACGTCCTCGTTGAAGGCGAAGTCAGGCACCTGGGCCATCGGCTGGGCGAAAATGCGATCGGGTTCTTTGCTCACGGCGGTTCCGGCGGTGTTGATGAAAAGGCCGGCATTTTAGCCAAAGTGGCGTCGGGATGCTTGGGTTGTCCGACGTGGCGAGGGGATTTATCCCCGATGGGCTGCGAAGCAGCCCCAAGATCTGTGCCCGCGGTCTGTCTGACATACCTGATTGACCGGTTTCAGGGCCGCTGCGCAGCCCATCGGGGATGAATCCCCTCACTACAAAATTAGCGGTGTTTCACGGAAAACGCCGAAGCGGCAATCCCCCACTGGCCCAGCCAGTAACTGAGGATGATCACGTACGGCGCAGCAAGAAACGGCGCCACAAAGCGATCAATGCCGATCACACTGTCGGAGAACACGAACGCCAGCGCACCCGCCGCCGCCAGCAGCTCCGAACGCTTGGGCACATCGGTGCCGAGGCGGGCGAGGGCGCGCCAGAGCATGGCGCTGATCGCGGTGCCATAGACGAGCACAGGCACCAGCAACGGCCCGAGGCCACTGGAAATCAAAATCCCCAGCAGCACCGCGCCGACGCCGAGCGCGAGCACCAGCGGCAAAAGCGCCAGCCGTTTGCAGTCGCTGAGGTAAGCCTTGAGATACGCCAGATGCGCCACCAGAAACGCACCGAGGCCAAACACAAACAAATCCCCCGGCCACGCCAGCAACACGTCACCGAGCACAGAGAAAATCAGCCCCAGACTGATCCAGCGTCGATAGTCGCTGGGTGGCGCATCGTGCAGCCAGCCGAGCAGCGCCAGCACCGGTAACGGTTTGACCAGCAGGCAGAGCAATACCGCATGCGTGCTCACACCGTAGAGAAACGTCACCGCGCCCATCAGCGCCAGAATCAGCCAGCCCACGATCAGTTCACCGAAATGGCGCAGTCGAACGTTTCTGCCGGCTCGACTTCCGGTTCCCAGGGCTGCTGCGAAGTCAGGCGCAGGCGGCCGGTGCCGGTGGCGAAGGCCTGAAAGCGCCAGGTGGAAAAACCGCCCGCGCCGACCATGCCGGAATCTTTCGGACTGCTGTAAACCTCAGGGCTGAGTGCATGTAGCACGCCGCCGGCGGAGTCCTGAATTGCCCAGCGATAGCCCGTGGTCGGGTTGCTCGGCAGCATCACGATCAGGTTTTGTCCGTTGGTCAACTGCACGGGGCATTCGCTCTGGTTTTCCACGGTCACGTTCTGTTTTGGCTGCGTGGCGCAGGCGGCCAGCAAAGAGAGGGCGAGAGGGACAAACAGGCGAGTGGCGGACATAGGCTCAGTGGCTCCGGCGTTGACGACGAACGGCGAGCATAACTGAAGATGAGACAAAGTGTGACGGTGAGGCGGTTCTGTGGTGTTGCCACAGACGCCTTCGCGAGCAAGCCCGCTCCCACAGTAGTTGTGTGGTGACCACAAATGCTGTGTTCACTACAGAACCCTGTGGGAGCGGGCTTGCTCGCGAAGGCGGCGTGTCAGGCTCTGGATAACTGTCAGAACAACACTTTCGCCACATCCGCAAAGCGCTTGGCGAAGTGCACGGTAATGCCCTCCTTCAGATAATCCGGCAACTTAGCGTCGGCCGATGCAAAAATGCTGACTTTGATCAGCAGCAGACTATTGATGGATCATGGTAAATGAGCAAATAACAGGAAAACTTTCGTCACTGCCCTCTTTTGTGAAACTTATATCCATCGCACAGGAGTAGCGATGGGTGACAGGGTCAAGGTTGAGAAAAATAACGCCTTCTCCCGGAATGGTCCTAAAAAAATCGGCGTTAAAATTTCCGTCATATTCGACTCTGATATTTTCTGCAGGAAAGTCATGCCTGCCATTGTCCGGATACTTCTGGTCTTTTTTTGTCAGGAAAACCCTGACGTTTCTTGAAAAGTTCGGTTGGTCAGGACGGCGGTAGATTCCTTCCAGGGCTAGGGTTTCTTTATGAGTACTTATGATTAGTTTATCGGTCGAGAAGTTGACGTCCTCTGGAATGTAGGCTGTCAAAATACCGCGAGCAAACGTCCTTGCATCTTTTGAGTTATTCATCTTGAAGCTCCTGTGTCTAACCTGGGGGGAGAAACAAGGTAGAGCTTATTCAAGATAGAAAACTTCGGAACTGTCAGAAATGTCAGTTTTTTATATCGCTTGGCAATTATGAAGTGCTCGGCTATGCGAAGAAGTATTGGTCGTTATCGTTGTTTGATTGATAACGACCAATGTCTAAATCAGAACAAAACTTTCGCTACATCCGCAAAGCGCTTGGCGAAGTGCACGGTAATGCCTTCCTTCAGATAATCCGGCAACTCCTCAAAGTTGCCCCGGTTCGGCTCCGGCAGGATCAGTTCGAAGATCTTCTGCCGCCGCGCCGCGATCACCTTCTCACGCACGCCGCCAATCGGCAGTACATGCCCGGTCAGGGTCAGTTCGCCGGTCATCGCCACGCCTTTTTTCGGCGGCTGATTGCGGGCGAGCGAGAGCAGGGCGCTGGCCATGGTCACGCCGGCGCTCGGGCCGTCTTTCGGTGTGGCGCCTTCCGGCACGTGCAGGTGGACGAAGGCCTCGTCGAAGAATTTCGCATCGCCGCCAAACTGTTTCAGGTGTGAGCTGACGTAGCTGTAGGCGATCTCCGCCGACTCTTTCATCACGTCACCCAGTTGCCCGGTGAGTTTGAAACCACGGTTGAGCGTGTGAATTCGCGTGGCTTCGATCGGCAGGGTCGCGCCGCCCATGCTGGTCCAGGCCAGACCGGTAATGACGCCGGTGCCGGACAGCACTTGTTCATTGCGGAACACCGGATGGCCCAGCGAGGCTTCGAGGTCTTTCGGCCCGAGCTTGATCACTGCTTTCGGGTCGTCGATCAGCTTCATCACCGCTTTGCGCACCAGTTTGCCCATCTGTTTTTCCAGTTGGCGCACCCCGGCTTCGCGGGCGTAACCGTCGATCAAGGCCTTGAGTGCGCTGTCGCTGATGCTCAGGCTGCCCTTGGACACGCCAGCCTTTTCCAGCAGTTTCGGCCACAGGTGACGCTTGGCGATGGCGACTTTTTCTTCGGTGATGTAGCCCGACAGGCGAATCACTTCCATGCGGTCCAGCAACGGCCCGGGAATCGAATCCAGGGTGTTGGCGGTGCATACGAACAGGACTTTCGACAGGTCCATGCGCAGGTCGAGATAGTGATCGAGGAATTCGACGTTCTGTTCCGGGTCGAGGGTTTCCAGCAGCGCCGACGCCGGGTCGCCCTGGTAGCTCTGGCCCATCTTGTCGATCTCGTCGAGCATGATCACCGGGTTCATCACTTCGACGTCTTTCAACGCCTGCACCAGTTTGCCCGGTTGCGCGCCGATGTAGGTGCGGCGGTGGCCCTTGATCTCGGCTTCGTCACGCATGCCGCCGAGGCTGAAGCGGTAGAACGGCCGGCCAAGGGATTCGGCGATGGATTTGCCGACGCTGGTTTTACCCACGCCCGGCGGGCCGACCAGCAGCACGATCGAGCCGCTGATCTCGCCTTTGTAGGCACCGACCGCGAGGAATTCGAGGATGCGATCCTTGATGTCGTCGAGGCCAGCGTGGTGTTTGTCGAGTACCTTGCGCGCGTACTTGAGGTCGAGTTTGTCCTCGCCGTACACGCCCCACGGCACCGAGGTCGCCCAGTCGAGGTAGTTGCGGGTGACCGCGTACTCCGGCGAGCCGGTCTCGAGGATCGACAGTTTGTTCATTTCCTCTTCGAGGCGTTTCTGCACCTGTGCCGGCAGGACTTTGCCTTCCAGGCGTTGTTCGAACTGTTCGAGATCGGCGCTGCGGTCGTCCTTGGTCAGGCCGAGTTCCTGCTGGATCACCTTGAGTTGTTCCTTGAGGAAGAACTCACGCTGATGCTCGCCGATCTTGCGATTGACCTCGGCGGAGATCTCTTTCTGCAGGCGCGCGACTTCGACTTCCTTGCGCAGCATCGGCAGGACTTTTTCCATGCGCTTGAGCATCGGCACGCAGTCGAGCACTTCTTGCAGCTCATTACCTGTCGCCGACGTGAGGGCGGCGGCGAAGTCGGTCAGCGGCGACGGATCGTTGGGGCTGAAGCGGTTGAGGTAGTTCTTCAGCTCTTCGCTGTACAGCGGATTGAGCGGCAGCAGTTCCTTGATCGCGTTGATCAGCGCCATGCCGTAGGCCTTGACCTCGTCGGTCGGCTCGGTGGGCTGGTGCGGGTATTCGACTTCGACCAGGTACGGCGGGCGGTGGTGTTTGAGCCAGGTCTTGATGCGTACGCGGCTCAGGCCTTGGGCGACAAATTGCAGTTTGCCGTTTTCACGGCTGGCGTGATGGACTTTGACCAGGGTGCCGTATTCGGGGAGGGCGCCGGTGTTGAAGTGGCGCGGGTCTTCCTGGGGCGTGTCCATGAAGAACAGGGCCAGGGAGTGGTGGTCGGATTTGCTTACCAGGTCGAGGGTTTCGGCCCAGGGTTCTTCGTTGACGATGACTGGCAGCACTTGGGCCGGGAAGAACGGGCGGTTGTGGATCGGGATGACGTAGACCTTGTCCGGCAGGTTCTGGCCGGGCAGGGCCAGGCCTTTGCCGGATGAGGTGTGTTCGATGTGTTCTGCTTCGGTGTAGTCGTCGGGGTTGTCCGGGAATTCTTGCTGGTCGCTCATGGGGCACCTGCGCAATGGGGTATGGGTCTTAGATGGGGCAGGCTTTGGGTGGTTTCAATGGGGGGCGGTGTTTCTGCTTGTGCGTTCAGGGTTTTGACAGGCGTCACGCTTTGGGCTTGGCGGCCTTTGGGCCGACCAGGTTCTTGGGGTTTTGGGGGTATATCCGTTTTTTTGGGTGTGGCGGCTGGCGGTTTCGCCCTTACGGCGAGTCACCTTTTCCAGACGCCGAAAAGGTAACCGAAAAGGCTTGCTCCTGCGTTCGGCCCGCTCGCTGGGGCTCGGGGTTCCTTCGCTCCGGGACTGATCCGTGGGGCAGCGCCTCCGGTTTGCTTCGCTGCACCTCCTCTCGCTGTGTTTGGCTGCGCCAAACGGTCGCTGCGCTCCCACCCCCGGATCAATCCCTCCACTCAGCCTTCCGACGTCGCCCGTGGATCAAGATCAAGAGCGGTACTCGAGCTTGCGCTCATTGTTTTGAGTGGGGCGGCTGCGCCGCATGGGGCATACACGAATCAAAACTGTGGGAGCTGGCTTGCCAGCGATGGCGGCCTGACAGCCAACCGATCTCCAACTGAATGCACCGGGTTCAAACTGTAGGAGTGAGCCTGCTCGCGATGGCGGCCTACGAGCCGACCCATCTCCACCTGACTCACCCAATTCCACTGTGGGAGCGAGCTTGCTCGCGAAAGCGGTGTGTCAGTCACCGCAAGTGTTGGATGTGCTGACGCTTTCGCGAGCAAGCCCGCTCCCACTATGGCTCAGCTGTGTGCCGCAGATTGGGTGATTTCCACATTATCCAGCACCCGATTCACCGCCAGTTCGGCGAGCATGATGATTTGCTGAATGGCCAGTATCGTCCGGCGCTGCGGGATGTCGATGTACGCGGCGATGTCGCTGGTCATGAGGCTGGCTTGGGCCAGTGATTCGCAGGCGTGAACCAGCAGGCTTTCGTTGTCCATGTCCGGGGCGACCTGGAACATGCTGCTGGGTTTGTGGAATCTCACCGCGGCGGCGGAGGGCTTCAGGTAGTGATCCAGCGCACGCTCGGCGGCGTCGTGGAGTTTTCTGGAATCGAGGGATTCGTAGGGGGAGGTTTCGGGGGGATTCGGTGTGGGTTTGATCATGATGAATTCTCAGTTGGTGAAGTGGAGCTACCTTCAATTGCCGCGACGCAATCTGAGGTGGCAGCTGTACGCGGGTTCGCGGACCGATAACTGAGGAATCGGCATACCCCCAAAGAAGGTATCCCGCGCACAGCCGCCATGACACAACCAACAGGCATCCGAGGTGCTGTCAGGTTGGCGATTATGCATCAGTTATCAGGCCGCGACGCCCGGCCGCTGAATTTCCAGCGACCACCAGAGCCTATCCAGCCAACTTCCGAGGCACAACCGACGCGACTTGTCGGAAATCTCCCGCGTATAACGCGCTTCTGTAGGACGGACACCGTCCAGTGTGGGAGCGGGCTTGCTCGCGAAGGCAATGTGTCAGCCGGCAAACTCATTGGTTGATACACCGCTTTCGCGAGCAAGCCCGCTCCCACAGGTTTGTCCGGTGGACTCAGAAAGTGTGGGCACAAAAAAGGCGATGCCCCTCACGGAGCATCGCCTTTCCTTTACCGCCGCTAAAACTTATTCCGGCAGTTTGTACGCAATCACATAGTCACCCATCTTGGTGCCCAGCGAACCGTGACCGCCAACAACGAGCAGCACGTATTGCTTGCCGTCCTTGCCGGTGTAGGTCATCGGAGTCGCTTGACCGCCTGCAGGCAGACGCGATTTCCACAGTTCTTTACCGGTGTTCACGTCGTAGGCGCGCAGGTACTGATCGAGGGTGCCGCTGAGGAAGCCGACGCCGCCTGCAGTGACCATCGAACCGCCCATGCTTGGTACGCCCAGGGTGAAGCCGATCGGGATTGGCGAGCTGTCGCGGCTGGTGCCGTTTTTGCGTTTCCACACAACTTTACCGGTGGTCAGGTCGATACCGGCAACGTAGCCCCAGGCCGGGGCCTGGCACGGTACGCCCAGTGGCGACATGAACGGGTGCATGATCACCGCGTATGGCGCGCCGGTGTTTGGCTGCACGCCAGCGGTTTCGCTCTCGCGTTTGCTGCCGGCGGCGACTTTCTCGCGTGGCACCATTTTCGAAACGAAGGCCATGTAGTTCGGGCTGGTGAACAGCATCTGGCGAACCGGGTCGACCGAGACGCCGCCCCAGTTGAACACGCCGACGTTACCCGGATAGATCAGGCTGCCCTGTTCCGACGGAGGCGTGTATTGGCCTTCGTAGCGCAGTTCCTTGAACTGGATGCGGCACAGCATCTGGTCGAACGGGCTGGCGCCCCACATGGCTTTTTCGGTCAGTTCCGGGGCCAGCAGGTTGAGGTCCGAACGGGCCTGGGTCGGTGCGGTGTGGTCGCCTTTCACGGCGCCTTGCGGAACCGGGATTTCCTTGATCGGGATGATCGGCGTGCCGTCACGACGGTCGAGGACGTACAGGCTGCCCTGTTTGGTCGGGGCGATCAGCGCCGGTTTCACGCCGTCGGCGGTTTTCATGTCGAGCAGGGTTGGCTGGCTGCCAACGTCCATGTCCCACAGGTCGTGGTGGGTGAACTGGTAGTTCCAGCGCACTTTACCGGTGGCCAGGTCGAGGGCAACGATGCCGGCGCTGAATTTCTCGGCGCCTGCGGTGCGGTCTGCGCCCCACTGGTCTGGAGTCTGGTTGCCCAGTGGCAGGTAAACCATGCCGAGTTTTTCATCGACGCTGGCCAGCGACCACATGTTGGCCGAGTTGCGGCTGTAGGTTTCGCCTGGGGCCAATGGCTCGGTGGCGTCCGGCTTGTCGCTGTCCCAGTTCCACACGAGGTGGCCGTCGCGCACGTCGAAAGCGCGGATCACGCCCGATGGCTCGTTGGTCGACTCGTTGTCAGTGACGTGACCGCCCATGATCACCAGATCACGGGTAATCGCCGCCGGCGAGGTGGAGTAGTAGCCACCGGCGGTGAACGGGCCGATGCCTTGGGTCAGGTCGACCACGCCGTTTTTGCCGAAGCCTTCGCAGATCTTGCCGGTGTCGGCGTTCAGTGCGATCAGGCGTGCATCGGCAGTTGGCAGGTACAGACGACGCGGGCAGGCCTGGGCAACGGCTTTGCCGGCTTCGGAGATGACGGCGGAAGCGGCGTTTTCCGACTTGGCGTAAGCGGCTTCGTCGTAGTACGACACGCCACGGCAGGTCATGTGGGCGAAGCCCTTGAAGCCGACCGGGCTCTTGATCTGCGGGTCGAAGCGCCACAGTTCCTTGCCGGTGTCCGGATCCAGCGCCAGCACTTTGCTGTGCGCGGTGCAGGCATAGAGCATGCCGTTGGCTTTGAGCGGGGTGTTTTCGTTGGTCAGCTCGACCGGGTCATCGGCGGTTGGCAGGTCGCCGGTCTGGATGCGCCAGGCTTCTTGCAGCTTGCCGACGTTGGCCGGAGTGATCTGCTTCAGCGGCGAGTAGCGGTCACCGAATTCGGTGCGGCCATAGGCCTGCCAGTCGCCTTCAGGCATTTGCGGTGCGGTACTGGTCATGTCCGCGGTGTCGCGGCCCAGTTCGCCAAAGGTTTCGCCCGGGTGGGTGAACAGGCTGGCCAGGGCAGTGACGCCGGCCAGCACCACGGCCACGGTCAGGCCACCCGTGCCCATCGGCGCCGGGCCATTGAGCAGCAACGGACGACGGAACCACGGCAGCAACATCACGATGCCGAGAACGAACCACAGGGCCAGACGCGGCACCAGTTGCCACCAGTCCAGACCGACTTCCCACAAGGCCCAGACCGTGCTGGCGAACAGCACGATGGCGTACAGGCCCAGCGCTGCACGACGACGCAGCAGCAACAGAATGCCGCTCAGCGCAATGCCGATACCGGCCAGCAGGTAGTACAGCGAGCCGCCGAGCATGCTCAGCTTGACTCCCCCGGCCAACATGGCCAGGCCCATCAGTAGAAGCAGAATGCCGAGCAGGCTCGGTAACAGACGGCCCCGACTCGAAGCACTTTCGGTGCTCATAGTGTGATTCTCCGTGACGTTTATTTAGTCCCGCGCTTTAGTCACTCTAGATGACGATTGGGCGCAGGTATGGTTCAGATAAAAACTTGTCTAGCTAACGAATTTCATCAATCCCCCTGTGGTAGCGGGCTTGCTCGCGAAAGCGGTGTGTCAGAAGGCTGATGCATCGACTGACACGCCGCTTTCGCGAGCAAGCCCGCTCCCACCTTGGGGATTTGCGTAAATCTTTAGAACGAGGACTGGATCTTGATCCCCGCGATCAGTGCGTCATCGACCTCGTTCACGCCGCCCGGATGGCGGATGTATTGCAGGTTCGGGCGCACGGTCAGCCAGTTGGCAACGTGCACGCCGTAATACAGTTCGGCGCTGTATTCGGTGTCCTGCGGCGGCAGGAAGGACGGGTCGTCATAGTCGTAGACGGCGTGCGCCTGATTGCTCGCTTCGGCGTTCTTGCGGAAGGCCGGGTTGACGTGGACGCGGGCCAGGGCGAAACCGATGTCGTCTTTGGCGCGGGCATCGAACGGGCCTTTGTAGACCACGCCGGCCTGCACGTAGTTGTCGATCGCGTTGGTTTTCTTGTCGTGCATCGTCGCGTTGGCAAACACGCTCAAGCCGCGCGAGTGGTCGCTGGCGAGGCTGGTGACTTGCTGCTGCGCACCGAACCACACGCCGTGTTTGCTCGACGCGCTGCGGTAGGCTTCGCCGCTCAGTGCAGCAGGCTGGCCGTTCTGGTCTTTATAGACGTCAGAGGCCTTGGCGCTGCTGTAGTAGTAACCGGCACGGTATTCGCCCGGCAGGCCGTTGAGCTTCGGCGTCCACACCAGTTCCACCGGCAACACGGCGCCTTGGGTACCGCTGCCGCTGAGTTTGAAGCCGTTGCCGCGATCGAGGTTTGACGGGTTCTGCTCGTAGGCGCCGACCTGCGCGTACAACTCTGGGGTCAGGTGATATTTGACCCGCAGCGCCCATTGGCTGACCGGCCAGTTGTACCAGATGCCGCCGACCCAGTTGCCGACCTGCGAGCCGCAGAACGCCAGGTTCTGAAAGTCGCACGGGAAGCTGTTGAAGTCTTCGCCTTCGCCGAAGCGGCCGACCTTGATGTCGAGCTTCTGGTCGAAGAATTTCTGCTGGTACCACATCTGCGTCAGGCGCGTGGTCTGGCCACGGCCCCAGACTTCCTGGGCCGAGGTGAAGCCGCCCACGCGTGGATCGTTGATCCGGTCGTTGCTGATGTTGTTGCCGCTGCGCTTGGTGATGGTCAGCTGAAACTCGGCGTCGTCCCAGCCAAGGATTTTTTGCAGGTCCAGGTGCGTGCCCAGACCGAACTGGTCGCTGTAACGCGCGGTGCGATCGTGGTCGTAGCCGCCGTGCAGGTTGCTGCCCATTTCGCCGGTGTAATCGAGTTTGAAGTCGTAGCCTTTTTCCGCCAGTTCGGTACGCGTGCCGTTCCAGTCACCGAGCATCCACGGTGAGTCGCTGTCGAAGGCGGGAGCCGCCTGGGCGTAGGTGGCGAAGCCGAGCGCGGTGCAGCCGCCGAGCAGGCGCAGGGCTGAGATAGCGCTGTCTCGGGAGAAGGAAAAATCAGGCATGGGTCAGTCTTTTTTTGGTGTTTTACGGGGGTAAACCGAGCGCTTCAATTTGACGCAGGCAGTGAAGCGATTCAGCTGAAGGGCGGCAGGATAATGATCTGTAACAAAAAGACAAAGGGCTTTTGCAGACATGCAGCATTTCTGATTCGGTAACAGTGCGGCAAACGGGCGCATTGTGGCGATGGCTGCAGGCTGCGATCTTCTCGGGTTGGCCTACATTTGATCCAAGGCCTTCCACCTGACCGGCCCCTCGGCTAAGGTGCGCGGCTTGTGCATTTTCCCTCCGTCCAAAGGCCTGGCATGAACGACCACACTCCCGATCCGCTGCATGGCGTAACCCTCGAACAGATCCTCAATGCGCTGGTGGCGCATTACGAGTGGTCGGGGTTGGCCGAGCGCATCGATATCCGCTGCTTCAAGAGCGACCCGAGCATCAAGTCGAGCCTGACCTTCCTGCGCAAAACCCCGTGGGCGCGGGAGAAGGTCGAGCGCTTGTACGTGAAACTGATGCGCACCAAGCGTCCGCTCTGAGATGGACGCCGTTACGCGGCGACGCCTGATCACGCTCATCGCCACGCTCGGTTGGGCCGGGCTGAGTATCCAGCTGTACCTGATTTTCCTTGCGCGGCTGAGTGTCGACGCCAGCCTGCTGGGCGGGCTGGTGAGTTTCTTCAGTTACTTCACGGTACTCACCAACACCCTGGTGGCGACCGTGCTGACCTGCGCTGTCACCGGGCGTGAATCCGCCGCACAGCGCTGGTTTCTCCAGCCATGGGTGAGCAGCGGGATTGCGGTCAGCATTGCGGTGGTCGGTCTGGCTTACAGCATTCTGCTGCGGCATTTGTGGCACCCGCAGGGCTGGCAATTTGTTGCCGACGAATTACTCCACGACGTGATGCCGCTGATGTTTCTCGGCTATTGGTGGTGCTGCGTGCCTAAAGGGACGTTGCGCCTGTGGCACCTGCCGCTGTGGCTGATCTATCCGCTCGTGTACTTCGTTTACGCCTTGCTGCGCGGGCATCTGCTTGGCGCCTACGCGTATCCGTTCATTGATGTGGCAATGCTCGGTTATACACAGGTGTTCATCAATGCCGGGGGGATATTGGTGGGGTTTGTGCTGATTGGCTTGCTGGTGATCGGGATCGACCGCTGGCAGTCAGGACGAAGTTAAAAGGTCAATGTGGGAGCGGGCTTGCTCGCGAAGGCGTCAGGTCAGTCAACATCATGGTTGAATGATCGACCGCATTCGCGAGCAAGCCCGCTCCCACAAGGGCAAATCACTCTTCTGCCGAACCCTCAGCCCGCCAGTAGCCGACGGCTTTGACGAACTGCTCATTGAGTCCATGCTCATCCAGCAGCACCCGGCGAATCTGTCGCGAAACCTTGGTCTCGGTCGCTACCCACGCATACAGATTGCCCTTGGGCACCTGCAGCTCTTTGACCGTGGTCAGCAGGTTGTCCTTGCCCCCGTCGCGCAGGACCCAGATCACATTGACCTGCGCCGCACTCTCCAGCACTTGTTGCTCGGCACCGTTCTCCACTTCGATCACCACCAGCGCCTTGCGATTGGCCGCCAGGCCTTCAAGGCGGCGGGCGATGGCGGGGAGGGCGGTTTCGTCGCCGATCAGCAGATAGCTGTCGAAGATGTCCGGCACGATCATCGAACCGCGTGGCCCGCCGATGTGCAGGAATTGCCCGGGTCTGGCCTGTTCAGCCCAGGTCGAGGCAGGGCCGTCGCCGTGCAGGACGAAGTCGATGTCCAGCTCGAGTTTTTCCAGGTCGTAGCGGCGCGGGGTGTAGTCGCGCATCTCGGGCAGCGGGCCGTTGTCCTTGCCGGCGCCGAGCACCATGGTCTCCAGCGCAGCGGTTTGTTCGGCATTCTGCGGGAACAGCAATTTCACGTGATCGTCGGTGCCCAGGCTGGTGAACCCGGCCAGCTCCGGGCCGCCGAGGGTGATGCGGCGCATGCGCGGGGTCAGGTCGACCACGCGCAAGACTTCGAGTTTGCGGCGTTTGATTTCGTGCATCACGCGATGAATGGTTTGCGTATCGACTGCAGTCATTCGGCTTTCTCCGGGGCAGTTTGAACGGCGGGGCCGTCGACGATGGCTTTGGCGGTGTCGTTGAGCAGCGCGGCAACCCGCTGGATTTCTTCCGCGCTCCAGCGTCCGTGGTGCAGTTGCAAGGCGTGGCGCAGGTTGTGCACCGCCTCGTGGATTTCCGGCGGCCGGTCATGGCCGCGCAACGAGCGTTTGCTGACGTCGATGCGCATGCGCACGCCGTCCAGCGCTACCGCTTGTTCGATTAGGGACAAACGACCGGCGTCGGTCACGCTGTAGCGTTTTTTGCCGGCCTCGGCGTCGCCGCTGATCAGGTCGCTTTCTTCAAGGAAGGTCAGGGTCGGGTAGATCACGCCGGGGCTTGGGCTGTAGGCGCCGTCGAACATGCCTTCGATCTGGCGGATCAGGTCATAGCCGTGGCACGGCTGCTCGGCGATCAGCGCCAGCAGCAACAATTTCAGATCACCGGGGGCGAAGACCCGTGGGCCGCGTCCACCGCGTTCGCGGCCGGGGCGTTTTTCGAAGCCGTCACGGCCGTCGCCGTGTTCGCGGTGATGATGGGGGGAATGATGGTCTCTCATTTTCCTGCTCTCTCGTCGTGTTTAGATACAACTTAAGATATATCTTTAGGCGTTGACAAGGGTTCCTGACCAACGGCGCTCACCTGACCGATCGAATCTGCGGTCGAAAAAACCGGAAAATGATCAAGAAAACGCAGTATTAAATCCCCCGGCAAAGGCGCAGATTAGTGCTGATTCTCTAATATTCCGTTTCGCCCTTTGTTTCCGGGAAAGTGTGGTACATGTCTTACGGAAGTTGCTACCAAGTTGTGGCGCATGCAGTCATTCGGCTGGCGCGCTGTAGCCTGCTTCTTACAGTTGGACAGGAACTTTCCTGAATTTTGCGGTTTTTTCTTTCTCATCTAATAGCGTCCAGGCTACAAGGTCGCAGGACGTTGCCTGCTTACTTTGAAGATAAATTGGTTGAATATTCTTCGGCGTTGAAAGTTAACGGTGAGCACTGACTGCTCGTGACTGTTCAGTTCGCCTTGACTGCTCGACGACTCAACTAATTTATATAAGACAGGTATTCAATGATGCTCAAGAAACTCGCCTTTGCCGCCCCTCTGACTGTCCTGGCCATGAGCGCCTCGATGGCGTTTGCCGCCACTGAAGCCAAGCACTCCATCAGTCTCGTGGCGCACGTGCCGGCTGACGACTTCTATGCGGTGCCGGTGGATGCCGATCTGGTCAACAAGGATCAGGACATGAGCTACAACCCGGCCACCAATTCGATGCGCGAAGTCAACGGGCACTTCGACGTGCTGCACACGGCCGGCAAGGTTCATGCACGTCTGGAAGGTGTGCCGAAGCTGATTGGCGGTAACAACACCATCGACCTGAAAGTCGAACTCAACGGCAAGACGCTGACCACCACTTCGCAGGAAGTGGTCGGTGATACCGAGTCCAATACGCGTTATCGCGCGCCCTTCAAGATCAGCGCTACCGGTGCCAAACCGGCCGCTGGCGATTACACCGGTGTGGTCATGCTGGTCGTCGAACCTTCGGTTTGAGTCATAACGGCAATACCTGACGTTACTTGTCCAGTAACGTAACCGGCCGGCAACTTTGAAGTTGCCCGGCCGGGCTTTTACTTCCGGTAATCAGAGTATTAATCCATGTATCCGATGACGCCCATCGCGGCTGCGCTTGCATTGCTTTTGAGCAGCAGCGTACTGGCGGCGCCGCCTCCAGTCGATAATACCCCGCGAAGTTTGCTGGCTCAGGCGAAAGGTCTTCCGGCGGACTTTGAAGAGCATTTCTTTGATGTGCCTTTGGCGGTTCGTGTCGAACTTGATCAACAACCGCTGGGCGAGGCAATGATTGTATTGTCGCGTGATGATCGCATTACCTTGCTCGACTTCACCGACACCAGTGACAGCCGTATCAGTGCCGCCGAGCGCGAAACCTGGGCCAGTCTCCTCAAATCCGGCGTAGCCCTGGGCAACTGCAGCGGGCAATGCCCCGAGCAACTGCTGGCGGTGCATTACAACCTGGAAAATTCACTGCTCTCGATCGCCACCGAAAACGCCGAGCGCGATCTGCAGACGCAACGCTTCCATGAGCAGCCCGAGGGGGGCAGCAGCGGTCTGATGCTGCGTAATCAGCTGAACCTCAATGGCGGCCAGAACCAGGATCTGGGCGGACGTTTCGGTCTGGAAGCCAGTGCCAGTCTCGGCAACTGGAGCCAGGCCTTCAATATGCAACTGGCGCGCCTCGGCGGGCCGGACACCAAGACCTATCATGCGGTACACGAGCTTTACACCCAGCGCGAACTGCAGGGCAGTTTTTTCCGCCTGGGCTATTTCACCCCTAATTCCGAAGGCCTGACCCGCCAGCCCCGTTCGTTCGGCACCAGCCCCGATACGGCGGTGGGTGTGATGTATGGCAGCTCCGACAGCCTGGCGGTCGACAGCCCGCGGCCCAGCGTCTACCCGATTTTCGTCACGGCCAATCGCCAGGCGTCGGTGGAGATCTATCGCGATGGCCTGCTGATCAATACGCAAGCCGTGCCGGCCGGTTTACAGACGCTGGATACCCGGCCCTTGCCCGGTGGCATCTATGAAGTCGAAGTGCGCCTGATCGAGGATGGCCAGACCACCGCGACTACTCAGGAGCTGGTCTACAAACCGGTGAACTGGCAAAACCTCGACCAGCGCTGGCGCTATAACGTGTTCGCCGGGCAGGAAAGCAAACTGCTGAGCAATTGGGAGGAACAGCAAAGCGGCGATCTCGCCGCCGGCGCTGCGCTCAACTACCTGCTGCACCCGCGCGTGATCCTTGGCCTGTCGGCGCGTCAGGTACGCGACACCTTGCAGTACGGCACCTCGATCGACTGGAGCCTGGCCGACAGCATCAGCCTCTTCGCCAATCTCTATCAGACCGAAGACCACGGCACCGGCGCCGATGTGCAGGGCCTGTACAACTATGGCGCCGGCAGTCTGGTGGTCAGCCACAACCGCAGCTGGCTCGATACCCGTAACAGTTACGACACGCTGCCCGACGGTACCCGGGTGCGGCAGCGCAATGTGTTCACCGGCGAAACCAGTAACTCGTCGCTGGCGCTCAACCACCGTATCAGCCGCAAGGATTCGCTGAGTGCGCGGGTCTCGCACAGTACAGGCAACGTCGAAGGCGTGGGCATGGACCTGGGCTGGACGCAGCGCACCGAGCTGTTTGGCAGCGATGCCAACTGGCGGCTGTCGCTGTTCGACCGGCCGGGCAGCTACAGCAGTGGCGAGGCGCGTAATCGCGGGATCGACCTGAGCATCAACATGGCACTGGGCGGGCCGGGGCAGCAGATTTCCGGCAGCATCGGCAGCCGCACCGCCCGCGATGGCGGGCGCGACAACAATGGCTCGATCGGCTATCGCAAGGATCTGCAGAATCACATTCTGCAAAGCGTTTCGGTCACGGCGCTGACCGACACCTACGGCGTCGGTCTTTCGAGCCTGGCCAACTTCCGTACCGACTGGGTCAATGGCGACGGCTTCGTGCAGCGCTCGTCCTACAACGGCAACTTCACCGGTGGCGTTAACCTCGACAGCAGCGTGATCGTCGGCGGTCAGCAACTGGTCATGACCAGCCAGCATCAGGGCCGTGGCGCCGGAATGATCGTCGATGTCGAGTCGGATATCACCGACGTCACCCTGCGCGCCGACGACCTCAGCGGCGGCAGTTCAGCGCTGCGGCCGGGGCGCAATTTCATCCCGCTCACGGCGTACCGCAACAGTTCGGTGGGCTTCGATTTCGAAGGCAATCATGTTCCGGCCGCCAACATCGAACCGTCTCGCGCCCGCTATCACCTGAACAAGGGCGGCGTGGAGTACCGCAAGGTGCGGGTGATGAAAACCGTCACCGTACTCGGACGCCTGCTCGACCCCCAAGGCCAGCCGCTCAAAGGCCATCACGTGATCAATCACGCCAGTCGCGGGGTCAGCGAAGTCGACGGGTTTTTCTCGATGGAGATGCACGCCGGCTCACCGACCCTCGAAGTGCGCTACGCCGATCAACTGCTGTGCCAGTTCCGGCTCGACCCCGACCAACACCGTAGCGAAAACAACGTGCTGATGATCGGCGATTTGCGCTGCTCGCCGGACACGTTGGCCGACGTCACCCAAAAGGCTCACACCGCGGGTTGATCCGGCCTGCTTCAGGAGATTTGCAGACATGAACGTCTCACCCTTGGCTACATACCTGCGTCGCGGGCTGGCCGCTGTTGTGCTGGTCGCCGGCACGGTATCTGCGGCTCACGCCGAACAGGTGTCGATCACCGCCGAGTTCAAGCCGGACTCGTCTTATCCGCACCGCAACAAGTTCCACAACACCACGCCTTCCAGTGGTTACTGCACCTACGATCCGGCGCAGTGCGAGCAGCACGAAATATTCAGCTTGCAGGTGCCGATTCAGTTCAACGCTCGTGCGCCGATTGCGGCGAATCATCCTTCGCCGCGGCAAGGGGCAACGTTTCAGGTACCCGTGCAGTGGCGTGAGCTGACGGTCTATCACGAGACCACCCGCGAGCCAAAAATCGTCAAGGTGCGGATCGTCGGTATCGGTTCGCGCTATGTGACCGAGAATGTGATGAAACTGGTGGAGGGCGCCGAAGACGATCGCAGCGCCCACAACCTGTTGTGGGGCTTGAGTTGGGTCTATGCTCCGGCGCCCTGTCAGTACAGCGGTGTGGGTTGGTTCTCCCCCGATTCATACTCGTTTTTCTGGAAAACGCCAGCGGCCGCTGCCTGCACCAAACAGGCGAAGTTCGATGTGCCGTGGCTGCGTCTGGAACACCTCGATTTTGCCTATGAACTGGTCACCCCCGACCCGCTGGGCATGTCGTCGGGGGACTACAGCGGTTCGCTGACCTACAGCGTCGGGCCGAATGCGGATTTCGATTTTGGCGATGTGATGTTGCCGTCGAGTTCGTCTCTGACCTTGAATTTCAATCTGAATGTACAGCACACCCTCAAGGTCGAAATTCCTCCCGGTGGCGAGAAAGTCCGCCTGGTTCCCAACGGTGGCTGGCAGAGCTGGCTGCAGGCCGGACGGCGGCCGGTCAGCCTGTTCCGCGACCAGACCTTCAACATCTCGGCGTCATCGCGTTTCAAGATGCTGATCAATTGCGGTCCCGGAGTAGGTGCCGAGTGCGGATTGCAGGACAGTAATAATTACCGTCGAGTCGAGCTGCACGTCAGCGTCAGCATGCCCAATGGCATAACCGATCTTGCCGGCCAGCCGGTGCGGCGCATGCCGTTGAAGCCCAGCGCCGGGAATGCCCTGTATTTCAAGCCCGGTTTTTATGTGGATCGAGCACCGGGAACCCTGCATTTCGAAGTTCGGCCGCATTCGATGGCAGAGATGCTGCAGCCCGGCGTGAGCGACAGCTATTCCGGCACTGTCATTGTGATCTGGGATTCGGATATCTGATGGGCCATTCAGCGATGAGTCGACTCGGCATTGTGTTCAACGACCAAGGAATCAAGGTGATGAAGCGTCTGGTGTTAGCAATGGTTTTGAGCGGGCTGCCCTTTGCCCTGCAGGCCGGCCCGCAGATCAATGTCGGGACGGTCTACGACTATCTCGACGGTGACAAGAGCACGTACCTGAAACGGGTATTCAACAGCGGCGACAGCACTGCATTCGTCAAGGTCAACATTCTCGAAATCCTCTATGACGCCGACGGCACCTCGCGGGAAATCGAGGTCAGGAGCCAGGCTGACATGAGCAGTCGTGACGGCCTGATGGCCAGCCCCGCGCGGCTGATCGTGCCGGCCAACGGCATGCAGGGTACGCGTCTGTTGATGATGGGTGAGCGTGATCGGGAGCGCTATTTCCGCGTGCGGTTCATCCCCGTTGTCCCGGAAAAGGAAGACGAATTCGCCGTGTCCGCCGAGGAGCGTGAGCAATACAAAACCACCTTGTCGGCCGGGGTCAACGTCATGACCGGTTTCGGTACGGTGTTCTTTGTGCGCCCGAAAGACAGCCGTTTCGACAGCGTGATCGAAGACACCCAGACAACCTATCGAGTGCGCAATAACGGCAACACCGTGGTGCTGATCGACGAGTTCCGCAATTGTGCGCTGAAAGACGAAACCGCCTGCCAGCCAACCACCAAACACCACATCCGCGCAGGCAACAGTTTCGAGTTCGACAAGCAGTCCGGACGCGAATACCGCTTCAATCTGGTGGAAGGCGAGAGCAAGAAGTCCCTGCGCGTAGCCGGCCAATCATCAGGGGGGGCCTGAAATGATCAAGCCATCGTTGATGATCCTGTGCGCGGGCGTTCTGACCCTGTTCAGTGCAGAATCGTTTGCGGCACGCGAAGAGCACCGGTTCGAGGTGTCGGTGGATATTCCGACGCTGGGTTTTTATGTGATACCGGCCGAAACGGACTGGATTCATCGTGAACAGATTCTGCCGTGGAATATCAGCACCAAGAGCCTCGGCGGAATGCGCAAACACTTCGACCTCAGGCACGACACCAGTGCCATCGAGGCCCGCCTTGAGAACGCCGCGTTTCTGTCCAATGGTCGCGAGGAGCAGAACATTTATCTGCGCGTCAGCTTCGCCGATACCGTGCTGACTCACGAGACGCCGCGTCAGGTGGTTTCTGCAGAGCAGGCCAGGGCCGGCGGGCGTTATGCGCTGGAGATCCAGCCGATCACGCCCGCCGGCGGCTACAAGCCGGGGAATTACTATGGCAACGTGCACCTGATCTTCAATGCGGCGGCACCCTGAGGTGGCACGGCCTGCCCGATGTGCAACGGGCAGGCCGGCACGCCGTCATCAAAGCCCGGCGCGGGTCAGGGCTTCACGGGTCAGGCGACGCGCGAGCTCTTTTTCGTCATCCGCCAGATCGACCAGCAGCCGCTCGAACAGCGCGTCGCTGATCGGTTCTTCATTGAACACCACGGTTGCCGGCGCCGGCAGATCGTTCATCAACGTCTTGAGCTGTTCGCGCAAGGCTGCGCGTTCCTCGGCCACGGTCGATTGCACCCACTGGCGCTGGATCTCGCGCAGCGATTCAAGGGCTTCGTAGCGGTGCTGGAACAGACGCTTGTTGCTTTCCAGGCGCACGGGATAGCGCTCGCTCAAATACTCTTTCCAGAAGTCGAGCTCAAGCATCTGGTTGACCAGGCCATCACCTTCACCCAGCGCCAGTACCGTGTCGCAGGCCTGATCGATCATCGCGTCAGTGACGCCGGACACCGCCCGGTACAGCATGCCCTCGGACTGCCAGGGCAAGCCGAGACGTTTGGCCAGGCCGGTCTGGTAGGCCAGATAAACTTCCACGTCGTCGGGATTGCCGCCACGGCTGGCGACATCGGCCCGGGCGATTTCGTTGACCTGTTCCAGGCGCGCCGCGCCTTTGGCCAGCGTCACCAGCTTCAGTTCCAGTTCCTTCGGCTCGACCGAATAGGCATGCGCCTCGTAGGCCAGTACGTTCACCCCCATGTGGTTGAACAGCTGCGTACCGGCATCGGCGCAGTCCACCGGCGCCACCACCATGGTGAACAGTTTTTCGCGCAAGCGACTGTCGACGTGCACGGCGTCGAGCATGCGCCAGACGCGTTGCATCAACTGCTCGCGCGCCGCTCCGCCCGCGCGGAAATCGGCAAACTCACGCACGCTGAGCAACGTCGCCATGAACGGTGCGGCCATGGGATCTTCCACCAGCTCTGTCCACGGTGTTTCGCGATCAATGCCCCAGCCCGGCACGTCGGACCAGTAATCGGCGCCATAGTTGGAGATGATCGAGGTGCCCGGGATGGCGACCGGCATGATCGGCTCCGGTGGCAGTGCCATCGAACGGCGACTGTCCTGGTAACGCAACTGGTTGAGATCAGACAGGGCCGCGACGTCCAGACGCGTGCGCGCCACCAGCCATTGCCCATCGGAACCGCTCGGCACGTCGGGGATTACCGTCAGCGGGTTGCCGCGCAGATCGAGCAGCAGACCGCGTGGCCGAGGCTTGGCCAGAATGCCGTCAGGCCAGGTGGTCAGGCCGGTGTTCTTCAGCGCCACCACCTTGAGGCGCGGCATGCGCGACAGATCAGGCGACAGCCCCAGCGGGTTGTCGTCCATTCTCAGCACTTCGAGGTAGGTCAGGCTGCCCAGCCGTTCGACGGCGGCGCGGTCCAGCACAATGTGGTTATTGTTCAGACGCAGACGTTCGAGGCGGGGCATCGTGCTCCCGATGCGTTCCGGCAAGCGCGTCAGCTCGCAGTATTTGGCACTCAGCTCGACCACGTTCGGAAAGTCTTTGAGCAGGCCGTTGGCGTCGGGGGAAAACCGCGCGTTGTCGAGATTGAGCAGCGTGACCTTGTCGAGAAACTTCTTCAGCGGCGGACGTTTCGCCCACCAGGTTTCCAGATCCGTGGAGAGCAGTTCCAGCGACAGGTCCAGCGCATAGGCGGACGGATCGGCGCGGTTGCCCAGGTGCGCGTTCTTGCGTTCGAAGCAGTTCAGCAGACTTTCGTAGATATGCAGCCCGCCACCGTCACGGAACCCCTGACTGCCCGGCCCCCAGCTCTCCGGTTGCTGATAGCGCCAGCGATGGACGATGACCCGCAGTTCATCGAGTTCATCTTCATGTGCCTCGATGGCCTTGAGCGGCTCGCCGCGTTCGGTCAGGGCATTGGCAAACGCTTCGACCTCGCTCGGGCTGAAATGCGGATGCAGATCCTGGATGCGTTGCTCCAGCGTGGCGGCATTGCGGCTCAGGCCCGGGCCGCGCACCAGAAACAGGGTGTTGTATTCAGCGATCGGGCGGATCGGCGGACTGGCGAGTAGCGTGCGCCGCTCGCTGGGGGCCTGGGTTCTGGCGATGATCCACTGCTTGAACGGTTCGATGTCGTCGGTTCGATACCCCAGGGCACTGCGGCCATCGTGATTGATTGCCTGCAGGATTGCCTCGTACAGGCCACTGGCAGGGTGGATCGGCAGGTCCGCGCCATCGCGCACTTGATAGCGATCGGCAGCGACCCGCACCAGCACCCGGACGCGCTCGGCGACCGCAGCACCGGCTTCGCAGCGCAACTCGCCATCGAACGTGCCTTCACGGATTTCAATCCGCAGCGCCCCGAAGGTATCGCTGTAATGCCGCAGCGCGCCGAGGATCAGCCGTTCGCTGTCGATATTGCTCAGGGCTTCCTGCTGCAAACCCTGGGCGGCGCGCACGGACTGCAATTCAAACTGCACCTCGCGGGCGATCGTGCGCAAACGCAAGGGCAAACGACGTTGCGCCGTGGCTTGCTGCTGTTCCAGCGGCCGGGCATGGGACACCACCCGTTCGGCGAGAACCGGCGTCAACTGTGGACAATCCACCAGCACCTGGCTGGCCGCCGGCGACAGTGGCGCGTCGGGCTGCACTGGCCGCGCCGGGCCAAGTCGATCCAGCGTATCGCTGAGCAATGGCGGCGGCGGGGTGTTGTCGACGTGCATGCGGCGCAGCATGTCGTCGTCGGTGCCGGTCAGCAGGCGCATGTGCTCCAGTTGCGCGTCGCTGAAACCATCGGTGCGATGGCCGATGCGTCGCATCAGTTTTGGTCCGTCCCACAGACGCGGGCTTTCCGTTTCACAGACCCAGGCCCCGTCGGCGTTGTGTGCAAGCGTCGGTGCGTAGGCCCGGGGACGTCGCGGATGGCGCAGGCGGTGTTTCCCGGAAGCCGGATCCTTGGTCACCTCGAACAGGTGTTGATCCAGGCGCAACAGGTGTTTGTCCCCCAGCGTATGAACGCCGTGCGCATCGGGGCGGGCCGGGCTCGGCAGGGTCTGTTCCGGCAGACGATAGGGCTCCAGATCCGGATTCCACAGGCGGGTCTGGCCATCGGCCAACTGCACCGGTTTCAGGCCTTCGACAAACGACGACAGCTTGACCCGTGCGACACGTCCCAGGCTGGCGCCAGCGGCGAAGGCGCCGAGCTGGACGATGCTTTGCAGCACGCCAATGGCTTGCTCACCCGCTTCGGCCAAATGCCCTTCGGCCATGTCGACGATGCCTTCAAAGACGCCGTCGAGCAGTTGATACGTGGTGTAGGCCAGCATCAATTCGCCGAGTCCCGGCACCAGCGGGGTCACCACCAGCAGCGCCAGGTTGAAGATATCCGAGAGGATTTTCCCCAGGTTGTCCCACCAGGCCCAGCGGGCCATGCGGTCGGCATACTCGGTGGAAATGGCGATCTCCCGGGCGTCATTGAAAATCTTGTTGAGCTTCTGCTGCTGGAAGTAGGCCCAGAGACTGCCGGTGTAACGGGTATCGCGGTCGTCCTGGATTTTTGTCAGGCGAAAGCGCAGATCGGGGTGATCCACAGGCGTTTCGCGCCAACTGGGCAGGTGGGTTCCCGGCGGTACGGCGTGCCATTTCACGGTGCTCAGGCGGGCGTTCAACCCTGCAAAAAAATGCCCGCGTTGCTGATGGTTGACGAACTGGCTGAAAAACCGCTGATAGCTGCCGGCAGCGTCGCGGTCGCGCAGTTGCCGCGTCAGTTCCGCCATGAAGTCCAGCGCCGAGGGGTATTGTTTGAGCGGGTGTTCCGGGTCATGGGGCACATAGGCAATCACCGGAACCGGGGTATTGGCGGTGTCCACGTCAGGGGCTATTAGGGTGATACCGGTCAGCGCCGTATCCATCATGGCGAGGTTGTAGTAGTTGATGGCTCGCCCGCGCCAGCGCAGGTTGCGCCGATCATCGAGCATGCCCTGGATGACCTCGTAGGCGTCGCGGTCAATGTCCTTTTTCGCCAGGGCCAGCTGGGCACAGACGCTCAATGTACTTTTCTGGCTGAAGATGACCCGGTATTGCAAAACCTGGCGGGCGACACGGTTGCCCGAGCGCAGAAAATCGTTGAGATGCTGCTCGTATCGGGCGCCGATATTCAGCTCGCGGCACAGTGACTTGAACTGCTCGATACTCACTTTGTGCTTGAGCGGCCTGACCGTGAAGTGGCCGTTGGCATCGGGGCGGGTAATGAACTCCGAGGCCGGGCTGAACGCTTCATCACGGGAAAAATTATGCAATGCAGCGTCGAGCAGCGAGACGGTCCGGCTGGTGGTTGCACCGGCAAAGTCATGGGCCCACCACGCGCTGTTGACGGGGGCGTACAGGCGCAACCAGGTGTTCTCGACGTCGTCCTCGACGCCGAAGCTCTGTCGCAACGCCTGCTGTAATAACGGTTTGGCGAAGGCGTAGACGTCTTGCAGACTGCTCAAGGCCTTGTCCACGTCGTTTTGTGCTTTCCAGGCATTTTGCATCTGCTGTTGCAGACGCCGATGTTCGGCGTCCGATACCTCTTGATACCAGGCCGGCAGTTTCAGTCGGTGCAGCTGCAATTCATTGACCCGCTTTGCTGAGCTTGCGCGCAGCCAGGCCGGGATGGCTTTTTCGATCGTCTGATAATGAACACTGACATCCGGTGAGACGAGGTGCGCCGTGCGTGGCGGTTGCCCCTGCGGGGAAAGGGTGGGCATTGCTGGATCGTCCTTGATCAAAAATGGAACGATCAGCCTAGGCAAGGACAGTGGGTGAAAAAAGCGCAAATACCCGGTTGAAAGCGCCGGGGTTGCGCACGGAGCCTTCGAAAAACACGGAGGGAAAAATACACAGTTACCACCACGCCACGCTGCTTTCGTGGCTTACCGGGCGGCGGTGACCTCCGGCGCCTGGCACAGCGTGTGCGTGCCCGGTTGCAGGTATGGCGAAAGGATCGGCGCCATGCCCTTGAGCACTTGCACCGGCAGTGCCGAGGTGAACTTGAAGTTCTCCGCCGAGCGTCCGGGGACGAACGCGGTGAGCGTGCCGAAGTGGTTGTTGCCGATGTAGAACACGAAGGTCGCGGTACGGTTGATCGACTTCGAACTGAGGATGCGCCCGCCGGAGCCGATGGCTTCGATGCGGTTGTCGCCGGTGCCGGTCTTGCCGCCCATCACCAGCGGGGTGCCGTCGGCGGTTTTGAAACTGCCGGACACCCGTTTCGCCGTACCCGAGTCCACCACTTGTGAAAGAGCCTCGCGCATCGCTGTGGCGACCTCCGATGGCATCACCCGTTTGCCCACATGCGGGTCGTTGGTCAGACGCGTTTCATACGGGGTGTCTGCAGCAAAGTGCAGGCTGTCGATGCGCAGGGTCGGCATGCGCACGCCGTCGTTGAGGATGGTGCCGATCAGTTCGGCGAGCGCCGCCGGGCGGTCGCCGGAGCTGCCGATGGCGGTGGCCAGCGACGGCACCAGATGGTCGAACGGATAGCCGACTTTCTGCCAGCGCTGGTGGATTTCCAGGAACGCTTCGATCTCGAGCATGGTGCGGATGCGGCTGTCACGGGCGCCCTTGTGCTTGCTCTTGAACAGCCAGCTATAGACTTCCTGGCGCTCGAACTCGCTGGCCTTGACCACCTGGCTGAAGGTGGCGTCCGGGTTGTGCAGCAGATAGCCCATCAACCACAGGTCCAGCGGATGGACCTTGGCGATGAAGCCCTGATCCGGCAGATCGTAGGTGCCCGGGCCGTAGGCGTCGTACAACCGGATCAGGCGATCGTCGGTGAGTTTCTCGGTGAGCTTGGCGCCTTTGAGGTGGGCGCGCACGAAGCTGTTGAAGTCTTCCTGACTGGCATTGGGCAGCAGATAACGATGCACCGCGGCCATGCGGATCGGGGTCGGGCGCATGCTGTCGAGGAAGGTGTCGAGGCGCGCCTGGGTGTCCTTGTTCTTGTACTTCTTCCAGAACTTGAGCAGGAACGAGGTGCCTTCGCGGTCAGCGAAATTGGCCAGGTATTCCTGACGTCGCGGATCGCGGTCGTCTTTGAGCAGTTCGGCGCTGCTGTTGGGGCCGGAGTAGGTGACGTAGCGCACCACGTCGCGCATCAGGCGAATGAATGGCAGGTTGATCGACTCGCGCAGCGCATCGCGCAGAGTCGGCAGGCGGCCGTTGTCTTCCTTGCGAAAGTTGTGGAACACATGCAGGCCGCCACCGGTGAAAAACGCCTCGCCGGGGCTGGCCGAATATTTGCGGTCGAGCGCGGCGCCGAGCATTTTCGACAGGTCGTGGTCCTTGTTCTGGATCAGGTAATCGATCACCCATTGGCTGAGGCGGTCCTGATCCGGTACTTCGACCTTCTTCAGTTCCGGCACGCTCATGGCGCCGTACTTGTCGTGCAGTTCGGAGATGATCTGCAGGTAAGTCGTCAGCACGCGCATCTTCGCCGTCGAGCCGAGCTCCAGCTTGCTGCCTTCGTTGATGTCGAACGGCTGGTCGGTGCTGTCGGTCTGCACGCGCACCCGCGAGCCGTCCGGGGTCAGTTCGAACAGGGTGAAGCTGTAGCGCACCTGGGTGGTGCTGGTGGGGGTGAGCAGGCGTTCGCCAATCAGGCCGATCTGCCCGGCAAACGTGGGGTCGGCGAGTTTTTTCAGGTAATCGGTGGCCTGGGTCTGCAACTCGCCCTGCAAGGTGCTGGTGGCTGAGAGGTCGAGGCGATCAAGGTCGTACAGCGGACGGTTGAGCATACTCGCCAGACGGCTGCGGGCGACGCTGATGCCCTTGTTGGTTTCGATCGGCTGAAGGGTCGGCTGGGTCTGCCAGTCGCGGTAAGTGACCTTGCTCGCCAGTGCGGCATCGGCCAGCGCGCTGTCGATCACGCCGCCCTGTTTGAGCAGGCGCAAGTGGCTGTCGGTGAGGTCGGCGAGTTCTTCGCGGCCTTTGGTCAGGTAATGCGAAGGGCGGCGCTGGGCGATCATCAGCGAGAGCATTTCGCGCAGGGCCAGGCCTTTGTCGGCCATGGTTTTCGCATCGGTGGCCGGGCTGTTCAGCTGTGCATTGGCCTGGTTGAAATCGCTGCCGTACCAAACCCGCAAACCTTCGGCCATGCCGTGTACTTCACCGTGCCCCGGCACAGCGGAAAGCGGCACGCTGTTGAGGTAGTCGCGGATAATGTTCTGCCGCGCGCCGAGGGTTTCCGGGCCGGGCTGATAGGCGCGCACGCTGGCGGAAATCATCTGGCGGATCTTCTCGGCGCCAGACACCGTCAGGCCATCGGGCGAATGCCGGTACTTTTCCAGCTGTGTCGCCAGGGTGCTGCCGCCCGCCGATTGCCCCGGCAGGTGCAGCAACTTCGCTACCTGCGACCACGCGGCCATGCCGAAACGCGGCCAGTCCACCGCCGGGTTGGCCAGCGGTTGTTTGGGGTCGAGCAGAAAGCGGTTTTCGATGAACAGCAAACTGCTGACCACCACCGGCGGAATCGCCGCAAAACTCGAATACAGCTGCTGCGGGTACTTGTACTGATACAACGGCGCAGCGCGGCAATCGGTGATCGACAGCCCGGCCTGGATCTTTTCCGAATAGGGCACGAACAGGCCCTTGTCGGTGTAGCTCAGCAGCGCGGGTGAAAATCGTGTCTGCTCGGTGATCACGTAATTGCGCTTGAGCAGGCGTGGCAGGAATTCATCGAGAGAGCTGTAGCCCAGACGCAGATCGAACGGCCCGTTGCCCGGATAGCGGATCGCTTCGCTGGGACCGGGCTCCAACTGATATTTGAGCGAGGCGGCGTACTGGCTCAGCTCCCGGGACTGGAAACGCGAGGTACGCATCTCCTTACTCGCGGCCAGACCCACCACGATGGCGATAATCAGCAGCAATAACCAGAACGCCTTCCAGCCATGCCGGCTGCGGCGTTTTTGGGGGGGAACAGGCGCTTCATCCACACGTTCAGTCGGAACCACGGCTTTACTCGAATCGGTTTGCCACAAAGCGCCCATAGTCGATTGATCCATTCACGCAGATTGATCGGACTTGACTGAAGCTTAGACGGTGGTTGGTGATGGGGAAAAAAAAGTGCGGGGAAGCCATCTGAACAAAACTGGAGTCGCTGGCTATTTTGAGTGGAGGTTAACTGTGGTGAGGGGATTTATCTGTGGTGAGGGGATTTATCCCCGATGGGGCGCGAAGCGGCCCCTGAACAAGGGGCTACGCATTTTAATAGCTGGGCCTGCTGCGCAGTCCATCGGGGATAAATCCCCTCGCCACAGATAAGTCCCCTCACCACATTCAAATCTCCTGACCACAGATGAATTGACATGATTGAGTTTAGGTAATGGACCTAGAGCCAGCAGGCGTCCCAAAGCGGGTAGTCGCCAATCCGCTCTACCAATCCCGCCCGTAGCGGATTGGCGATGATGTACCGGGCGAATGGTTTCAAGTCCTCACCATCACGGATAGCGCGGTCGTGGAAACCGGTTTGCCACAATCGACCGCGCCGACCGGTTTTCCTGTTAACGGCTTGGGTGCAGCGCGCCTTTACCGCGCCAATGACTGTGCCAAGGTTGTCGCTTTTCAACTGCATCAACCAATGAAAGTGATCAGGCATGACCACCCAGGCGATGGACTCCACTAAGCCTTGTTCATGGGCGTGGCGGAACTCTGTAACCAATAATCGGCCTGTGCGCCAGTCGGAAAATACGGGTTGGCGGTCATATACAACTGAAGTAACGAAATAGGCTCGGTCTGTTTCGGAATGTCGGCCTAAACGAAGACGGTAAGTATTTGGTTTGACTGGCATGTTCGCTCCCTGCGTTCAGTCATCAAGGCCTGAAGGCTAGTGGCGGATTACTTGAGCCGGGTCTGTAAATGCCGTAGGAATTTTCGTTTTTCAGGCGGGGCGGGGAATATTGACGTCACGTGTGGCGAGGGGATTTATCCCCGATGGGGCGCGAAGCGGCCCTGACCAAGGGTGATCACATTTTAAGAGCTTGGGCCTGCTGCGCAGTCCATCGGGGATAAATCCCCTCACCACAGAAAGCTTTCAACGCAATAGGCCATATGAACTGAGGAGTACCGGTTTAGAGCTCTTTAATCTTCAATACCACCAAAGCAGGGCCATGACGGTGCACCATCATCGTGCAATACTCGCCGGGATTTTTTGTGGTGAATATTCCTACGCATATCAGGTAATATCTCTCCGCAAAGCGGCTTTTTGCCGAGACTTCTAGCTGAATGTTGTCACTTATAGAGTGAAAAGCCCTGTGACAAGCTTTCTATACTGCACGCCCCGCTGATCTTGCAGGCAGGGTCCTGCATGACGTGTCTGCCCACGAAGCAGGCGCGGTGTCGGGAAGCTGAGGCCTATCGGTCGAGGCTTCGACACACGGTGGTCATATCCAATAACAAGACGAGGTTGTATCCCTATGCCAGTCGGCAATCACCTGCCCCATGGCGAGACCGCTCACGGCGGCCCGCTTAAACGCGAACTCGGCGAACGGCATATTCGCCTGATGGCACTCGGTGCCTGTATCGGCGTCGGCCTGTTTCTCGGCTCGGCCAAGGCCATTGAAATGGCCGGCCCGGCGATCATGCTGTCGTACATTCTCGGCGGCCTGGCGATCCTGGTGATCATGCGCGCCCTCGGCGAAATGGCCGTACACAACCCGGTGGCCGGCTCGTTCAGCCGCTATGCCCAGGACTACCTCGGCCCGCTGGCGGGCTTTCTCACCGGCTGGAACTACTGGTTCCTGTGGCTGATGACCTGCGTCGCGGAAATCACCGCCGTTGCCGTGTACATGGGCATCTGGTTCCCCGATGTACCGCGCTGGATCTGGGCCCTCGCGGCGCTGATCAGCATGGGCTCGATCAACCTCATCGCGGTAAAAGCCTTCGGTGAATTCGAGTTCTGGTTCGCCCTGATCAAGATCGTCACCATCATCGCCATGGTCATCGGCGGCGTCGGCATCATTGCTTTCGGTTTCGGCAACGACGGCGTGGCGCTGGGGATTTCCAACCTGTGGGCCCACGGCGGCTTCATGCCCAACGGCGTGACCGGTGTGCTGATGTCCCTGCAAATGGTCATGTTCGCCTACCTCGGTGTCGAGATGATCGGCCTCACCGCCGGTGAAGCGAAGAACCCGCAGAAGACCATTCCCGATGCGATCGGCTCGGTGTTCTGGCGCATTCTGCTGTTCTACGTCGGCGCGCTGTTCGTGATCCTGTCGATCTACCCGTGGAACGAAATCGGCACCCAGGGCAGCCCGTTCGTGATGACCTTCGAGCGTCTGGGCATCAAGACCGCCGCCGGCATCATCAACTTCGTGGTGATCACTGCGGCGCTGTCGTCGTGCAACGGCGGCATCTTCAGCACCGGGCGCATGCTCTACAGCCTGGCGCAGAACGGCCAGGCCCCGGCCGGTTTCGCCAAGACCTCCAACGGCGTGCCGCGTCGGGCATTGCTGCTGTCGATTTTCGCGCTGCTGATCGGCGTGCTGCTCAACTACCTGGTGCCGGAGAAAGTCTTCGTCTGGGTCACCTCGATCGCCACCTTCGGCGCGATCTGGACCTGGGTGATGATCCTGCTGGCGCAACTGAAATTCCGCAAAGGCCTGAGCGCCAGCGAACGTGCCGGCCTGAAATACAAGATGTGGTTGTACCCGGTCAGCTCGTACTTCGCGCTGGCGTTTCTGGTGCTGGTGGTCGGCCTGATGGCGTACTTCCCGGACACCCGCGTGGCGCTGTATGTGGGGCCGGTGTTCCTGGTGCTGCTGACTTTGTTGTTCTACGTGTTCAAGCTGCAGCCGACCGGTGAAACGCAGGGTGCGGTGCGTTCGGTTTCGTAAGTCGACAGTACGGTGATACACAAGCCCCGGCCCATTGGTCGGGGCTTTTTTTCATGGGTGCTTCAGGTGCTTTAACCGCCGGTCTGAAAGCGTGATAAAAACCTCGAAGCAAGGCTCAAACCTGTATCACTTCGCAATTTCGCGCGGCATTGAAACGGGGCGCGCACATGAGAACGAGCGCATTTCTCCAACGAGAACTCAGTCAGCGTCAGGTCGCGCTGTTTTTCCTGCTGGCTACCGCGTTGTACGTCCTGCCCCTGATCCTCGCCGACTTTCCCTACATCGACGACAACTGGCGCACGCTGGCCGCCGGCAATGCCTGGGCCGGGCAGGGGCGATTGTTTGCCGACTGGTTTTATCAAGCGCTGACGTTCACCGGCGCCGCGCCGAACATCTTTCCGTTGCCGCTGTTGCTCGCCGTCGTAGCGATGAGTCTGGCCCTGACGCGCCTGACCTTTCACTACTTTGCAGAACCGACGCTGGCCTGCTGTCTGGTGCCGTTGCCGCTCTGGTATAACCCGTTCCTGCTGCAGAATCTGTCCTATCAATACGACGGCCCGATCATGGCCCTGAGCATGGTCGCGGCGATCTACGCCATCACGTTCGAAGGTTCATCGCGGGTGCAGCGCTGGCTGGTGCCGGCGGCGTTGCTGGCGCTGGCAATCGGTCTTTATCAGATCAGCTTCAATGTGTTTCTCGGGCTGTGTTGTGTCGAGTTGATCAGGGCTGTTCAGCGGCGAACGCAGTGGCCGGAGATTCTGCGGATGCTGGGCTGGAAACTCGCACAAGCGGGCCTGGGCATCCTGATCTACAGCGCCACGGCGTACCCATTCATGGAAACGTTGCGAAAAACCGATCTGTTGAACCTGGACGCCGATCCGCTGTTGCAGATCGGCATCAATTTCGCTCGGGTCCTGGAGAAAGTCGCGCTGCTGTTTCACGGTGGCTACCCGTGGGTTTTCGCTGCGCTGGTGTTGTGTGCGATCGCCGGCTGTGTGCGCCTGATTCAGTGCCGCCAGAACCGTTGGTCAACCCTGTTGCTGTGCTTGCTGACGCTGCCAGTGCTGGTCTTGCTGGTGCCGGGGATCACGCTGCTGTTCCGTGATTTCAATGAGGGCGCGCGCACCCTGATGGGGTTCGGCGTGTTGTTGCTGGGGTTGTTCTATCTGGCGCACGTTGCGCTGGCATCCGCGCACCGCCGCTTGCCCTTGCTGCTGATCATTGCGCTGCTGGCGACTCTCTCGCTGTCCTTCGCCTACGGCCGGGTACTGAATCTGCAGAAAACCTTCGCCAGCAGTGCGCTGTACAGCCTGAGCCACGACATCGCCGCCCATCGCGAGCTGCGTGAAGCCAAGCGGATCTACCTCTCGGTGAGCTACTCCGAGCGCTGGCTGGCCAGTGCGACCGGTTCATTCAAGCGGCTGCCGGTGCTGCACTATCTGCTCAACGTCGACTACTTCATCCTCGCGGAAAATCTGCCGTCAGCAGGCATTACCAACGTGGTCGCCGAACGCGAACGGCGCAATGCCACCCGCGTCGGCTATCAGGGGTTTCCAGCGCTGGTGGACAGCCTGTATTACCGGATTTACCTGATTGGCGATTACGGTTTCATCGTCATGAAAGAGCCGCCGCCTCACCGCCTGCTCAGTTGGTGACGACGCTCAGGCTGCCGCCACTTCCTGCGGCTCAAAGCTGTCTGCTCGCGCCATCTGCCACATCCGCGAATAGAACTCGCCATTCACCTCACCCGTGAGCAATTCCCCCGGTTTCAGAAACACATGCAGCTGCGAGAACAGTTTGATCTCGGTCGCCGACATGCGGCGCACCAGGTGCTTGGCCGACAGTTGCGACGGATGCTCAAGACCGGCTGCCGCCAACATTTCCGCCAGCGCCTTGAGCGTGTTGCGGTGGAAGTTGTAGACGCGCTGGGCCTTGTCCGGGACGACGAGGGCGCGTTGGCGAAGAGCGTCCTGGGTGGCGACGCCGGTCGGGCATTTGTTGGTGTGGCAGCTTTGCGACTGGATGCAGCCGATGGCGAACATGAAGCCGCGCGCGGAGTTGGCCCAGTCGGCGCCGATGGCCAGCACGCTGGCGATGTCGAAGGCACTGACGATCTTGCCGCTGGCGCCGAGTTTGATCTTGTCGCGCAGATTCAGGCCGACCAGGGTGTTGTGCACAAACAGCAGGCCTTCGCGCATCGGCACGCCGATGTGGTCGGTGAACTCCACGGGCGCTGCGCCGGTGCCACCTTCCTTGCCGTCGACCACGATAAAGTCCGGCAGGATGCCGGTTTCCAGCATGGCCTTGGCGATGCCCATGAATTCCCACGGATGCCCGAGGCAGAACTTGAAGCCCACCGGTTTACCGCCGGACAGTTCACGCAGTTGCTGGATGAAATGCATCATTTCGATTGGCGTGGAAAACGCGCTGTGGCGTGACGGCGAGATGCAGTCTTCGCCCATCTGGATACCACGGGTGTCGGCGATTTCCTGGGTAACTTTGTGCTTGGGCAGGATCCCGCCGTGGCCGGGTTTGGCGCCCTGGCTCATCTTGATTTCGATCATTCGCACCTGCGGATTCTGCGCCTGGGCGGCGAAGCGTTCCGGGTCGAAACGGCCATCGCTGGTACGGCAGCCGAAATAACCGCTGCCCAGTTCCCAGGTCAGGTCGCCGCCGTGTTCGCGGTGATACGGGCTGATGCTGCCTTCGCCGGTGTCGTGGGCGAAGTTGCCGAGTTTGGCGCCCTGGTTCAACGCGCGGATGGCGTTGGCGCTGAGCGAGCCGAAGCTCATCGCCGAGATGTTGAACACCGAGGCCGAATACGGCTGGGTGCACTGCGGGCCGCCGACGGTGACGCGGAAACCGCTCGGGTCGCTCAACGGCGCCGGGCGCATCGAGTGGCCGATGAATTCGAAGCCCGATTGATACACGTCGATCAGCGTGCCGAAGGGTTTGTCGGCGCTTTCATTTTTCGCCCGCGAGTACACCAGCGAACGCTGGGCGCGGGAGAAGGGCAGGGCGTCGCTGTCGGATTCCAGCAGGTACTGGCGGATCTCCGGGCGGATGCCTTCGACCAGATAGCGGATGTTGCCCAGGATCGGGTAGTTGCGGCGCACCGCGTGCGGGCTCTGCAGCAGGTCGAACAGACCAAGCAGGCTCAGCACGCCGGTGACGGCGGTGATCGGCCACAGCCAGTCGTGTTCGAGAAAGGGCAGGCTGGCGAGGGTGAAAATCACGCAGACGGCAAAGAAGGCGTAGCGGCTCAGGAGTGACAGGCTCATACGGTTTCCTTGGTTCGGACTCAATGGTTTGCAAACCTGTGGCAGCAGGCGGGCCTGTTGATGAGATTTATTGTGGTGAGGGGATTTATCCCCGATGGGTGGCGAAGCCGCCCCAAAACCATTCACTGCGGTTTAACTGAAAGACCGCATGCATAGACTTGGGACTGCTGCGCAGCCCATCGGGGATGAATCCCCTCACCACAGAGAATCTGTCGACACAGGAAAGCATTTCCACGCGTTATCAGGCGTTCTGCGCCTGGAGAAAAATCGAAAACAGCTCCGACTGGGATTTGATCCCCAGCTTGCTGTACATGTGTTTCTTATGGACTTTCACGGTTTCTACGGAGATTTCCAGCTTACGGGCGATTTCTTTACTGGAGCAACCGCTGAGCATCAAACGCCCGACATCCAGCTCCCGGGCGGTCAGTTGCGCACCCTTGAGTTGTTGCACCGAGGCTTCCAGTTGCACTCGCCAGTCGGCCGCAGCTGGCGCGGCAGCGAGGGCCACGGTCTGGTTGATCTCGTACGGCAGGCGCTGACGCAACAGGCCCAGCACCCACGGCTGGATCAAAGACAGCAAAGCGATCTGTTCGCCAGTGAAACGTTTTTCACTGCCCAGCGACAGGCACAACGTGCGCTCGCCTTCGAGTTGGCAATTGAACTGGATTTCGTCGGCGACCACATTCAGACGAAAGTATCGCTGGTAATACTCGGTCAGCTCGAAATGCTCCGGCGCCACCTCGGACAGGCGGTACAACCCGGTGCGCGACTGTTCGCGGCAGGCGATGTAGAACGGGTCGAGCAGGTACAACCCGCGCAGATAATCCTGAAACAGCGGGTCGGGACTGCCGTCCTCGCCGGGGCATTCGGCGAAGACCTGCGGGTGCTGATCGGCACTGAACAGCAGCACCACCCAACTATCGAACGCCACGTACTGGTCGAGCAGGCGCACCAGTTGCGCCCAGAAATTCGGCTTGTCCAGCGCGTCGATCAGTTGCCCGACGGCGCGGTGCCAGGTGATGTCATCAAACGAAACGGTCATGGATCTACCCCTATCGGGTTACCCCGGCCGCGTGATTCCCTGGCCGGTTGCTTGCTGCGCATACTGGCCCACAGACAGCCACCGGGCAATCTTTCGGCGCCCGCTGCCCATCACAAGGAATTCTCATGAAAGTCGAACTCGCCCAACTGGCGGGCCGTGACAAAGACACGGCGTACAACCTCGAACGTGCCCTCGCGGCGATTGCCGCATGCGCGGCCGACACGCAATTGATCGTGTTCCCGGAAACCCACCTGATGGGCTTTCCGAGCGCCGACACTGTGGCGCAGATCGCCGAGCCGCTGGATGGCCCGACCGTCCGCGCGGTGCTGGCCGCCGCCCGCGAGCGCAACATCGCTGTGGTGATCGGCATGGCCGAAAACGACAACGGTCGCTTCTACAACACCACCCTGCTGATCACCCCCGAAGGCATCGCGCTCAAATATCGCAAGACCCACCTCTGGGCTTCGGATCGCGGCGTGTTCGAACCCGGCGACCGCTATGCCACTTGCGAGTGGAACGGCGTGCGCGTCGGCCTGCTGATCTGCTACGACATCGAGTTCCCCGAATCCGCCCGCGCATTGGCGCAACTGGGTGCCGAATTGCTGATCGTGACCAACGGCAACATGGACCCGTACGCCCCGACGCACCGTACCGCAATCATGGCCCGCGCCCAGGAAAACCAGGCGTTTGCGCTGATGGTCAACCGCGTCGAGGCCGGGGATGACGGTTTGATGTTTGCCGGTGGCAGTGCGCTGGTGGATCCGCTGGGGGAATTGCTGTTCGAAGCGGGGCGGGAAGAGGGGCAGTTCAGCGTCGAGCTGGATTTCGACCGGTTGGTGATTGCGCGCAAGGATTACCACTACCTGGATGATCAGCGTTTGAAACTGCCGGGGGAGGTGGTGGAGCGGGAGGGTGGGGTCCGGGAGCTTTTGATTCCTGCCTGTTGACCGCTGCCCTCACCCTAACCCTCTCCCGGAGGGAGAGGGGACTGACCGAGGTGTTCTTTTGAAGTACATCGACCTGAAATACCCAGTCGAACTCAGGATCTGAAAATCATGGAGATCTGCTCCCTCTCCCCCTCTCCCCCTTGGGGAGAGGGCTGGGCGGGGGGCGTTCCGATGAGGGGTGGATTTTGACTCTGACGCACCTTTGAGTTTTACCCAAAACAACAAAGCCACACCCGAAACATACGCCGAACTCGGCTCTGCCATAAATCCAATAACATTCGGAGTAAGTCGCCCATGGCTCGTTTGCAACGCACCCTGTCATTAGGGTCGGTGGTGCTGTTCGGCATCGCCTACATGACGCCGATCATTGTCCTCGGCACTTTCGGCATCCTCGCGCAATCCACCGCCGGCATGGTCCCGGCCGCGTATCTGGCGGCACTGGTGGCGATGTTCTTCACCGCCATGAGCTACGGGCGCATGGCCGCCGCGTTCCCCGTCGCCGGTTCCGCCTACAGCTACGTGCGCAAGGCGATCAGCCCCAAGCTCGGCTTCATCGCCGGTTGGGCGGTGCTGCTCGATTATCTGTTTTTGCCGATGGCGATCTGGCTGATCGGCGCGGCGTACCTCGCTTCGGCCTTCCCGTCGATCCCGCAGTGGATCTGGGTACTGGCGTTCATCGGCATCACCAGCGCGATCAACATCATCGGTCTGAAACTGGCCAACGGCATCAACGCCTTGCTGATGCTGGTGCAATTTCTGGTGCTGATCGCTTTCGTCGCGTTGTGCGTGCACTACGTCGGCGGCGATGCGCGCACGCCGTTGTGGTCGATCAAACCGTTTTTCAACGGCGACATGCAGATGCCGCTGATCATGAGCGGCGCGGCCATCGCCTGTTATTCGTTCCTCGGTTTCGACGCGGTCAGTACGCTGACCGAAGAGACCCGCGACCCACGCCGCACCATTCCACGGGCGATCATGTTGATTACGCTGATTGGCGGGCTGATCTTCGTCGGGGTGTCGTACTTTGTGCAGATCGCACATCCGTCGTTTGAATTCGACAGCGTCGACTCGGCGGCCTATGAAATTGCGCGCAACATCGGCGGCGATCTGTTCGTCTCGATCTTCCTCATTGGCTTGATCGTCGGCCAGTTCGCCTCGGGGTTGTCGGCCCAGGCCAGCGGTTCGCGTCTGCTGTTTGCGATGGGCCGCGACGGCGTGTTGCCCAAGTCATTTTTCGGCACCTTGCATGCGCGCTTTGGCACACCGGTCAACAGCATCCTGCTGTGTGCAGTGGTGGCGTTGCTGGCGCTGAAACTCGACGTGACCACGTCCACTTCGTTCATCAACTTCGGCGCGTTCCTGGCGTTCAGTCTGGTCAACCTGTCGGTGATCTTTCACTACTGGATCGGCGGCGAGAAAAAGGGCCCGCGTGAGCTGGTGCTGTTTCTGGTCTTCCCGTTCATCGGGCTGGTGGCGGACTTGTGGCTGATGGTCAGCCTGGATCACCTGGCGGTGTATTTGGGCCTGAGCTGGCTGGCGATTGGCGTGGTGTATCTGGCGGTGCTCACCGGCGGCTTTCGTCGTCAGCCGCCGGAGATGGATTTTCAGGAAGCGACCTGAGACACCTCAGGCTGCGGGTCGGCTCTGGCGCATCGGTAACTCGATGCGAAAGGTTGTGCCCACGCCCGGTTCGCTGCGGACTGAAATGTCTCCACCGTGTTTTTTCACGATGCCGTAGGACAGGGACAGGCCCAGCCCGGTGCCCTGACCGACCGGTTTGGTGGTGAAAAACGGATCGAAGATTTTCTGCAGGATGTCCGGCGCGATCCCCGCGCCGGTATCCGCGACTTCCACCCATGCCGTGTCCTGCTGCTGCCCGGTACGCAGAGTGATGGTGCCGCGCTCGGGGCCCATGGCCTGCGCCGCGTTGACCACCAGATTCATGATCACCTGATTGATTTGCGAGGGCAGGCACTCGATGTCCGGCAGCGGCTGATATTCCTTGATCACATCGGCCTTGTACTTGAGTTCGCTGGCGACGATGTTCAGCGTCGAGTCGATGCCTTGTTGCAGATTGGCCCACTGCCATTGCTGATGGGTATCGACCCGGGAGAAATCCTTCAGATCCTTGACGATCTGTCCGACCCGGCCAATGCCTTCCTTGGATTCGCGGATCAGCACCGGGATGTCTTCGAGCAGAAAATCAAGATCGGCGTCTTTGCGCAGTTGCTCAAGCCGGGCCACGGATTCGCTGTCCGGCGTGGGGCCCAGCGTCTGCCAGGCATCGAGTACGCTCAACAATTGGTTGAAGTAGCCGTCGAGGGTGCCGAGGTTGGAGGAGATGAAGCCGATCGGGTTATTGATTTCATGGGCCACTCCGGCCGCCATTTGCCCCAGTGACGCAAGCTTTTCCGACTGCACCAACTGACTTTCCAGTTGCTTGCGTTCATCTATTTCGCGCTGCAGTTCTTCGCTGGCCTGCTTGAACTGCGCGGTACGCTGATCCACCAGATGTTCCAGGTGATGCATCTGCAACGAGGCGCGTTCGGTCATCTGCCATTTGGTCAGCAGGGTGTTGGCCATCTGCTGCACTTCGATGTTGTCGAACGGTTTTTTCAGGATCAGTAACCGGTCATGCGCCTGCAGACGTTCGAGCAGTTCATCCCAGGAATAATCCGAGTAGGCGGTACACACCACCACCTGCAACTGCGGATCCTGCTGCCACAGGTGTTCGATGGTCTTCGCGCCGTCCCAGCCGTCGGGCATGCGCATGTCGACGAAGGCCAGCGCGTAAGGGCGTTGTTCCTGCAAGGCCTGCATCAGTTTGCCCAGACCTTCCTCGCCGCCGTAGGCCGAGTCCAGCTCGAACGGCGGACGTTCGGCGCGAATCTGAGCGCCAAACAGTGCTGCTTCCATCTCGTCCAGTTCCACTGACTGTGCTGCCGGTGGCGCGAGAATCTTGCGGAAGTCTTCATGAATCGACGGCATGTCGTCGATCAGCAGAATGCGGCGGTTCACAAGCTCGCTCATGCGTTCTCCGTGACGCTGATCAGGGGGATCTGCAAGGTGAACAGCGCGCCTTTGCCCGGTCCGTCGCTGTGCGCGGTGAGGTGCCCGTTCATCTCGATGGCCGCCAGCGCGCAGCTGTGCAGGCCGAAGCCGTGACCTTCCTTGCGGGTGGTGAAACCGTGGGCAAAGATCCGCGTCATGTTTTCCGGCGCGATGCCTTCGCCGTCGTCCCTGACGCTGATTTCGAGGAAATTGTCATCGACGATCCTTACCGCCAGGGTCATGGTGCGGGGGCGGTTGCTGAGGTCAGACATCGCGTATTTGGCGTTGCTGATGAGGTTGATCAGGATCAACAGCAAACGGTGTTTGTCGCCCATCACCTGCGGCACCTCGGCGTACTCCTTGACCACCGTGACGTGATGCCGGGTCAGGGCTCCGGCGTTCATGCGCAGCGCATCTTCGAGCAGCTCGTTGATAAACAGCGGCTCGGTCATGCTGTTGGCGCCGGCGTAGGATTGCTGGGTGGCGACGATGTCCTTGATGTGATCGACGCTTTTGTTCATCTGGTTCAGTTCGTCGACCATTTCCTGCTGTTCCTGGGCAATCGCGCCGACCAGCTGATTGAGGTATCCGGGGAGCAATTTGCCCTTGGCGTCTTCGCTGAGAAAGGCGCCGAGGTCGTGCGGGTGCTCGTTGATCAGTTGCATCGCCTTGCCCAGGCCCTGGGTCTTGCTGCTGCGCAGCTTGCGCGCGATCAGATCGCTGGAAATGTTCACGCTGTTGAGCACGTTGCCGACGTTGTGCAGCACGTTGGTGGCGATTTCCGCCATGCCGGCCTGACGTGCAGCGTCGAGCAGCTCGCTCTGGGCGTTCTTGAGTTCCCGGGTGCGCTCCTCGACGCGTTGCTCCAGCGCATCGTTGGCGGTTTGCAGGGCCGTATTGACCCGATTGATCTCGGCGAAACTGCCGATCAGGCGGATGGCCAGGCACACCAGCGACAACATCAGCAGCACCGAGAACAGCAGCAGGTAGAAATGGTATTGGCGGTCGACCTGATCGACACGCTGTTGATCGCGATCGAGCATGGTGGTGATGTTGTCGAGGCGTTCGGCGACGGGAATGTTTTCGATGCTTTCGAGCAACTGATTCACCAGTGGCTGCTCGCGAGCGATCAGGCTGATGTGGTTGCTGAGGATTTTGACCGGGGTTTGAAACGCCTGCGGCAGGCGCTGTGCGTTGACGGTGAGTTTGTTCAGACCCACCTCGATGTCGGCGGCCCGGTCATCGGAGGTGACCTGGGCAAACTCCAGCGCACTGAGCAGCAGGTCGTAGGTATCGGTGGTGATGTTCTCCAACTGGGATTTATCGAAGTCCGACAGGTTGGCCAGTTGTTGCTGAATGTCGTCTTCGGCGGTGGGCAAAAACGCCAGAGAGTTGCGCAGCAAGGCGTTGTGCGATTTGAACTGTTCGACCAGCCGGGTTTTTTCCTGCATCGCTTGCAGGAAACTCTCATAGGCCTCGTTCCACTGCGTCGAATCGTTTCGACCATGCCCCGATTCTATGGCGTCGAAGCGCTCCCAGAGCCGGTTCATCTCGTTCATCGGCGACACCAGCGGATCATAGTTGTGGGTGAGCGCCACCCGCGCCTTGAGAATCTCGTTTTCCCACAGCGAATTCTGCTGTTTGATCTGCCGGATCAGATCCCGCGATTCGGTGTATGTCATGGTCTGGTCGGAGCTGGACTTGAAGTACAGAAACAGCAGGATCGAGGCCAACGCGAGGACGACCAGTGTGAGCAACAACAGACTACGGCGACGGGAAATGTTGATCATGGCTTGCCTTCCCTTTGGCCGGTCAGGGTCTCGAGAAACAGAACAATCAGCCGTTTGTCGTCTTCGGTCGGCGTGCGTCCCAACTGATACTGGAACATCACATCCACGGCTCGTTCGAGGGTAGGCGCTGACCCGTCGTGAAAATACGGTGCGGTCAGCGCGACGTTGCGCAGGCTCGGCACTTTGAAAAATTCACGATCCGCTTCGTCTCGAGTGACGTTGAAGCGGCCCTGATCGGCCACGGTCGGGTTGCCGCGATCGGCAATGTAATCACCGAACACGCCAAACTTCTGGAACATGTTGCCGCCGATGTTCACCCCTTGGTGACAGGAGATACAGCCGTACTCCTTGAAGCGCTGATAACCGTATTTTTCGTCCAGCGTGAGGATGTCGGTATTGCCCAGCAGGTACTGATCGAAGCGTGAGTTGGGGGTCAGCAAGGTACGTTCGAAACTGGCCAGCGCCTGCTGGATGTTGGTCTTGGTCACGCCGTCCGGGTAGGTGGCGGCGAAATCGCGGCGGTAATCGGCGTCGTTGGCGATCCGCTCGACGACCGTGCTCCAGTCGCTGCCCATTTCATGGGGGCTGGTGATGACGACATTGCTCTGTTCTTCCAGCGTCTCGACGCGGCCGTCCCAGAACTGGCGGAAATTCAGGCTGGCGTTGAACACGGTCGGTGTGTTGACCGCCACCGGTTTGCCGTCGAACCCCAGCGAGAGCGCCCGGCTGTCGGCACCGTTCTTGTCCAGTTGGTGGCAACTGGCACAGGACAGTGTGTTGTTGATCGACAAGCGTGGCTCGTGGAATAAACGACGTCCCAGTTCCACGCGCCGGGCGTCCTGCTGTGGCACGGCGGGCAACGGTTTGAGCGGCTCGTCCAGCGGGTCGGCACTGGCCCCGGCGCAGAGTCCGCACAGCAGCAGCGTCATGGCGGGACGGAACAGGTTCATCGGCAATCGTCTCCTTGACTCAAGGCCGGTATCGAGGCGTTCATCGCGCCGTCCACGGTGGCGGGGCTGCGCTGGCCAGCCAGTGCGCAAAGTCGTCAGCCGGCAATGCCTTGCTGAAAAAGTAGCCCTGACCTTCTTCGCAGTCGTGGGCCTTGAGGAACGCCAGTTGCTCGGCGGTTTCGATGCCTTCGGCGATGACGTTGAGCCCCAGACTCCTGCCCAGGCTGATGATGGCGCTGACCAGTGCGGCATCATTGCTGTCATTGCACAGGCCGCGAATGAACGACTGGTCGATCTTCAGCACATCAATCGGAAACCGGCGCAGGTAACTCAGGCTGGAATAGCCGGTGCCGAAGTCATCGATGGCCAGGCGGGTGCCCAGCGCCTTCAAACGATTGAGCGCTACCATCGTTGTTTCGACGTTCTGCATCAGCACACCTTCGGTGATCTCGATCTCCAGCCAGTCAGGGGCCAGGCCTGTCTGCTCAAGCACGCGTTCGACGCCCGCAACGAAGTCACGCTGGCGAAAATCGATGGGTGACATGTTCACCGACATGCGGATCGGCGGCAGACCGGCTGTTTGCCAGGCACGGGTCTGGCGACAGGCTTCGCCCAGTACCCATTTGCTCAAGGGCACGATCAGTCCACTGTCTTCGGCCACCGGAATGAACTCCGCCGGGTAGATCCAGCCGTGTCCCGGTTTCTGCCAGCGTATCAGCGCTTCGGCGCCGACCACGGTGCCGCTGCGCAGGTCGATTTTCGGCTGATAGTGCAGGACAAACTCGTGCTCGTGCAGAGCGCGGCGAATGCCCGACTCGATGCTGTGCTGCTCGCGGGCGTGCTGGTTCATGGCTTCGATGAAGAAGCCAACGCTGTCAGGGCCGTGTTCCTTGACGTTGCGCATCGCCGTCTCGGCTTTCTTGATCAGCTCGGTGGCTTCGAGGCCGTCATCGGGGTAGACGCTGATGCCGACGCTGGCGGTGACGCTGACGTCATGCCCGGCTATCGTCTGCGGCAGGCGAATGGCGGCCAGCAGTTTTTCCGCGACGCCGTGGGTTTGCTGGGGATGGTTGATGTCGCCGAGGATCACCACGAACTCGTCCGAGCCATAGCGAAACACCGAGTCGGAATCACGCACGCATGACAGCAGTTGGCGGGCGGTGCGTTTGAGCATTTCATCGCCCGCCGGATGGCCCAGCGCATTGTTGATGCGCTTGAAGCGATCCAGACCGAGAAACATCACCACCAGTTGCTTGTCATGGCGCCGGCAGGCAGCCATGGCCTGGCTCAGGCGATCACCCAGCAGGGTGCTGTTGGGCAGCTCCGTGAGGCTGTCGTATTGCAACAGATGCGAGACCTTGAGCAATTCGTGAACCCGCGCCTCGATGGTCTGCTCAAGGCTGAGCATCTTCAGCGCCGCGTCCTGCGCCAGTTGCCATTTCCAGGTCAGGGCGTTGGCCATCTGACGGATTTCCAGACTGTCGAACGGCTTTTTCAGGATCAGCAACTGGTCGCCGAATTCCAGCCGTTCGGCCATCGCTTCCCAGCTGTAGTCGCTGTACGCAGTGCACAGGGCAACCTGCAGATTTGGATCGACACGCCATAGCTGCTCGATGGTTTCCAGGCCATCCCAGCCCGGTGGCATGCGCATGTCGATGAACGCCAGAGCATACGGGTTACCGCTGGCCAGCGCGTGTTTGACCAGGGCCAGGGCTTCCTGGCCCTGATAGGCGGAGTCGAGCTGGAAGGTCAGGTGCGGCGATTGGCGGGTACCGAACAGCGTCTGTTCCAACTGATGCAAGTCGACGTCGTCCTGCGCCTGCGGGGCCAGAATCTTGCGAAAGTCTTCATGAATCGCTGGCGTGTCATCGATGATCAGGATGCGCCGGTTGGTCTGGGGGAAGGCCGTTTTCATGCCTCATCCTCCTTGGGGGAGGGCGCCGCGCGGGGCACGTCCCGGAGCAGCCGGCCCGCCTGTTCGGCGCTGACCGCTTCGCTGAAATACAGCCCCTGTGCGCTGGGCAGCGGTGCTTCGGCACGGGGTACATCGGGTCGATTCAGGGGTGTCTGGCCTTCGGCGATGATGCCGATGTCCAGATCCCGGGCGAAATTGACGATCGCTCGCAGGGCGTTGGCTCCGGCCACATCCTGGGACGCGCTGGCGATAAAGCTCTGGGCCAGTTTGAGGTGATTGACCCGGTAGGTTTTCAGGTAATCGAACGAGGAATATTCGGTGCCGAAATCATCGATGGCAATCGCCACGCCCAGCTCACGCAGGCGCGGCAATGCATCATTGTGGGTCCACTTGGTCTGGGCCAGCGTGGCTTCGGTGACATCGAATCGCAGGTCCCAGGGGGCGAGTTCCCAGCGTGCGGTGGTGCGCAGAACGTCGTAGATCAGTTCGGGGCCACTTTTGAGCTGTGCCAGGGAAATCTTGATCGCCATCACCGGCGGGGCGACCCCGTCATTTCGCCACAGGTGCATCTGGTGGCAGGCGTGATTCAGTACCCAGCGTCCGAGCGGAATGATCGCGCCGGTTTTCTCCGCTATCGGTACGAAAGCGGAGGCCGGCAGCAGGCCGAGGCGCGGATGTTGCCAGAGGATTTGCGCCTCCATGCCCAGAATCCTGCCGCTGTGCAGGTCAATCTCCGGTGCGTAATGCAGCAACAGTTGATTGCCCTGAAGGGCGCTGGTCAATTCGTCGACGAGGGTCATGCGTTCGGCCACTTCCCGCGAGATGTCCTCGGAGTGGAAGTGATACTGGTTGCGCCCCATTTCCTTGGCGCGGTACAGCGCCATGTCGGCCTGGCCCAGCAGGCTGTCGGCGTCGAGACTGAGCTCGCTGTAACTGCTGATGCCGATGCTCACCGAAATGTGCAACGCATTGCCGGCCAGGTTGTAGGGCGCCAGCAGCGTGTCGCGGATATTGGCCGCCATGGCGGCTGATTGGGTCGGATCGCTGACGTCCAGTTGCAGGATCGCGAATTCATCGCCGCCCAGGCGCGCCACCACGTCGCTTTCGCGCACGCCTGATTTGATGCGGCGGGCGACTTCCTGCAGCAGCAGATCGCCCACCGGGTGGCCCAAGGTGTCGTTGATCCGTTTGAAGTGGTCAAGATCCAGATAAAACACCGCAAACGGCGCGGCCCCCCGACGAGCGGCGGCGAAGGCCTGATGCAGGCGTTCGATCAGCGTGGCGCGATTGGCCAGGCCTGTCAGGCCGTCGGAGCGCGCCAGCAACGCCAGTTTTTCCTCGGCCACGCGGCGCTCGGTGATGTCGAGGATGATGCCTTCCACTTCCAGCAGACGGCCGTCATCATCGCGCACCGGGATATAGCGGTTTTCCACCCAGCGCCAAGTGCCCTGGCCGGTTCTCAGGCGAAATTCGATCGACGCGCCCGACGCATGCCGATCCAGCACCCGCGCCATGGCGGCATCGACGCTGGCCTGATCGTCCGGGTGAATCAGTTCCTGCGCCCAGTTGGGCGAGCGCAGCAGGTCGGCGGCGACATGGCCGTAACGGGTGATGTTGTGGGAGATGTACATCAGGGCAAACGACGGATCGCCGCGCAGCCGGTACAGGATGGTCGGGCTGTTCTGCACAATCATGTTGGCGTCGGACAGCTCGCGGGTGCGCTCCTGAACCGCCTGTTCCAGCTGGTTCATTTTCAGCTCGGCGTCTTCGGTCATCTGCCATTTGACCGTGAGCGCGCTGGCCATCTGCCGGATCTCGATCGCGTCGAACGGCTTTTTCAGAATCAGCAAGCGGTCATTCAGTGCCAGACGCTGGTCGATGTCTTCCCAGGAATAGTCGGAATACGCCGTGCACAGCGCGACTTGCAGCTTGGGGTCGACTTGCCACAACCGTTCGATGGTCTCCAGGCCATCCCAGCCTGGCGGCATGCGCATGTCGATGAACGCCATGGCGTAGGGGCGGTTTTCAGCCAGCGCGGCTTCGAGTTTTTCCAGCGCTTCGCGGCCCTGAAAGGCCGAGTCCAGCTCGAAATGCTGGGACGGTGTCGCGGACGGGGTGCCAAACAACAGATTCTCGGTTTCGCCCAGGCCGTCATCAGCGGGGACGAGCGGGCAGAGAATCTTGGCGAAATCGCCATGGATCGACGGGCTGTCGTCGACGATGAGCACTCGGCGATTGATCTGCGCTGTTGGCTGGTTCATGCCGCGCCGCCCATGAGGCCGCTGGCGGGTGTCATCCGGGGCATCCTTTTCCCTCGCAACTTGTCGGTTCGACCGATGGAGTATTGCGCCGTGTTCAGCATAGTCGTCCCGGCGCGACGCCGTGGCCTGTGAGCGAAGATTTGCGTGAATGCAGTCAAAAATCATCTAGCCTTGGACTCAGGCGCGGGCCAGTGAGGCGGTCGGTCGATGTGTCTTTAACCCTGTTTCTTGAGGCCAAGCCATGGAAGAGCAATCCGCCCCTTTGCCGATACATCGACCCAAGGTGTTGCTGGTCGATGACGAGGAATCGATCCTCAACAGCCTGCGTCGTCTGCTGCGGGGACAACCCTATGACGTCCTGTTGGCGACCAGCGGTGCCCAGGCGCTGGAGATGCTGGAGCAGCAGCCCGTGGACCTGGTGATGAGCGATGCGCGCATGCCGAACATGGATGGCGCCTCGTTACTGGCGCATGTCCGCCAACGCTATCCGGCGACCGTGCGCATCATGCTCACCGGTTATGCCGACCCGTCGGCAATCATCAAGGCGATCAACGACGGGCAGATTCACCGCTACATCAGCAAACCGTGGAATGACGAGGAGTTGCTGCTGATCCTGCGCCAAGCCCTCGAACATCAGCATTCCGAGCAGGAGCGCCTACGTCTGGAGCGCTTGACCCAGGTGCAGAACGACCAGCTCAAGCTGCTCAACAGCACCCTGGAAAAGCACGTCGCGGCGCGCACTGCCGAACTGCAGCAGACCGCCGACATGCTTGACCTGGCCTACGAAGAACTCAAACACAGCTATGTCACCGGCACCGAAGTGTTCTCGCTGCTGGCCAATCTGCGTCTGCCACCTGCGAAGCAGACCAATCGGCAGATCATCGAACTGGTGCGCAGCTACTGCAAACAGCACGGTCTGGACGAGGCCTCAAGCCGCGATCTGACCATGGCCGCCGCGCTGTATAACATCGGCAAACTGAGCTGGACCGACGGCATGATGACCACGCCTTCGGACTTGCTGCGCCATACCGATCGCGAGCGTTATCGCAGCTATCCGAAGCAGAGCGAATCGCTGTTGATGACGCTTGACCCGATGAAGGACGCGGCGCGCCTGATCCTGCATCACCAGGAGCGCTGGGACGGCAGCGGTTTTCCTGACCGGCTCAAGGGCGAGGCGATTCCGTTGGGGGCGCGGTTGCTGAAACTGGCAGTGGATTTCGTCGAGTTGCAACGCGGCCTGATCCTCGAACGGCATTTGAACAGCGACGAAGCCCTGCTCTACCTGCGCCAGTACGCAGGGCGTTTGTATGATCCCGAGCTGGTCGAAGATTTCATTCAGGTGTGCGCGGCATTTCTGGGCGACGTCACCCTCGCCGACCCGTCGGTCAAGGTGCTGACCACCCGGGACCTGGCGGCGGGGATGATTCTGGCGCGTAATCTCAATGCCGATAACGGCATGCTGCTGCTCAACGCCGGCAAGGTGCTCAGCGCGCTGCTGGTGGAAAAGCTGATTGCCTTCGAAGCCATGGAGGGCGGCAAATACAAGATTTTCGTCAAGCTGCCCGACGAGGATGAAACCGCGCTCAAGGCTCAGGGGGAGTGACCTGTGAGGTGACTGAATCAGGCCGGGCATGGGATCCTTGCGGTTTTTCCAGGCCGGTGGCTGACCCATGACCTCTGCATCCGTTGTCGCTCCAAACCTCATCCGTATCGCCGCTGCGCTGTTGCTCAACGCCGAAGGCCAGACTCTGCTGGTGCGCAAGCGCGGCACCACGGCGTTCATGCAACCGGGCGGCAAGATCGAAGCGCATGAGTTGCCGGTGCACGCACTGGCCCGCGAGCTGGAAGAAGAGCTGGGCCTGGAAATCGACCCGGCTCAGGCCTGCTTCCTTGGCCAGTTCTCGGCGCCGGCCGCCAACGAGCCGGGATTCGTCGTGCAAGCGGAGATTTTTCAGCTGACCATCGACGCCGATGTGACGCCCGCTGCCGAAATCGAGGAAGTGATCTGGATCGATCCGGCCACTGACGCGGGTCTGGTTCTGGCGCCATTGACACGCGACCTGATCCTGCCGTTTTATCGCAGCTCACTGACGGCGCTCGCCTGATCATTCACGCAAAGGACATTGCCATGATCCCGCTTCAAGACCTGCTGATCTTCGCCGCCGCCGCGCTGTTGATGGTACTGACGCCGGGGCCGAACATGATCTACCTGATCTCGCGTTCGATCTGTCAGGGACGCAAGGCCGGAGTCACCTCGTTGCTCGGTGTGGTCGCGGGATTTTTCGTGCATATGTTTGCCGCGGCCGCCGGTTTGACCGCGGTGTTTCTGGCGGTGCCGCTGGCTTATGAAGTGCTGAAGTGGGCCGGTGCGCTGTATCTGCTGTGGCTGGCCTGGCAAGCGGTCAAACCCGGTGCGCGCTCGCCGTTCGAAGCCCAGCAACTGCCGGCGGATTCGTCGCGCAAACTGATCACCATGGGCTTTCTTACCAGCGCCCTGAACCCGAAAATCGCCGTGTTCTACCTCTCGGTGTTTCCGCAATTCATCAGCCCCGAACACGGTTCTGTGTTCACCCAGAGCATCATTCTTGGCCTGACCCAGATCAGCGTCAGTTTCAGCGTCAATCTGCTGATCGCGCTGTTCGCGGCGGGCATTGCGTCGTGGTTCGTGCGCAATCCGACATGGCTGGCGCTGCAGCGTTACTTCATGGGATTTGTACTCGCCGGTCTGGCGGTGCGTCTGATGCTTGAACAACGCAGGACGGCCTGAACATGTGGATCGAACGCCTCGACGCCAGTCATGCCCTGGCTTATCGCGAGCTGATGCTCGAAGCCTACGACCGCCATCCGCAGGCCTTCACCTCCAGCGTGCGCGAGCGCGCGGTGATGCCGCTGAGCTGGTGGGAAGCGCGGCTGACCAGCAAGCTCGACGTGGTGCTCGGTGCGTTCGAGGAAGGCACACTGGCCGGCATCGTCGGCCTGGCATTCGAGCCGCGAGAAAAGGCCCGCCATAAGTCGACCCTGTTCGGCATGTACGTCTCAGCCGATTTTCGCCAGCACGGCCTGGGCCATGCATTGGTGCAGGCCGCCATCGCCGAAGCACACACCCATCCTGCACTGAAACTCATCCAACTGACCGTCACCGCCGGCAACGACGCCGCGTTCTCCCTGTACCAACGCTGCGGCTTCATCCAGTTCGGCCTTGAGCCGCTGGCGGTGCGGGTCGGCGAAGACTACTTCGACAAGATCCACATGTGGCGACAACTCTGATCGTCCCCCTAAGTGAGAGGTTTTTGTGGCGAGGGGATTTATCCCCGATGGGCGGCGAAGCAGCCCCAAATCCTACAAACGCGGGCTATCTGAAACACCGAGTGCACAGGTCTCAGGGCTGCTGCGCAGCCCATCGGGGATAAATCCCCTCACCACAATGAATCTTTTTGTCTCTCAAATGTTCTCGGTTTACCGTCAGTCATGAGGCACCTTGGTGTCAGCGAACCGCGCTGACCCCATCCAGTGTCGAGAACGATGTGTCCTTGGCGGTCAGCAGGAAATCGCGCATGTACGGCGCATCGAGCATGTCCGCACGAATCGCCGCGTACAGCGTGGCAAACAGACCTTTCTCACCCAGGCGCTTGGCCTTTACGTAGCCGCGTGAGCTGTATTCGTGCAGCGCCCAGTGCGGCATGCCGCAGACGCCACGGCCGCTGGCGACCAGTTGCATCATCATCACCGACAGCTCCGAGGTGCGCACTTGCGCCGGTTCGATGTCGGCCGGTTCGAGGAAGCGGGTGAAGATGTCCAGCCGATCGCGCTCCACCGGATAGGTGATCAGCGTTTCAGTCAGCAGGTCTTCGGGAACGATGTACGGTTTGCTCGCCAGCGGGTGCTGGTTGGCCACCGCGAGCATCGCTTCGTAAGTGAACAGCGGCACGTAAGTGATGCCGGCGATGTCCAGCGGATCGGAGGTCACCACCAGATCCAGATCGCCGCGGGCCAGCGCCGGCAGCGGGGCGAAGGCGAAGCCCGAGGCGAGGTCGAGTTCGACTTCCGGCCAGGCGTCGCGGAATTGGTCGATGGTCGGCATCAGCCACTGGAAACAGCTGTGGCATTCGATCGCCATGTGCAAACGCCCGGCGGTACCCCCGGCCAGACGACTGATGTCGCGTTCGGCAGCGCGCAGCAGCGGCAGAGTCGCGTCAGCCAGTTGCAGCAGGCGCAGGCCGGCGCTGGTGAAACGCACCGGTTTGGTCTTGCGCACGAACAACGGCATGCCCAGGCGTTCCTCCAGTTCCTTGAACTGGTGCGACAGCGCCGATTGGGTCAGGTGCAGACGGTCGGCGGCATCGACCAGGCTGTCAGCCTCGCGCAGGGCGTGCAGGGTTTTCAGATGACGGATTTCAAGCACTGCTGGCCCCATGAAGAAAATTTGTGATCATGACGAAAGCGGTGAGTTTGTCTCATGTTGACGGCGCTGTCGACCGCTCAAGCAGCGGGGCACAGTCAGTGCCCCGCTGTTTTTTGCCTTAGAGATCTGCGAAATGCCGAATGCCCAGCGGTTTGCCGATATCGCCACGCCAGATCGCTTCGACCTGCGCACCGCCGGCGGCCTGGGCCTGCTGCCATTGCATGCCGAGATTGCGTTGTTCCGGCAATTTCAGGTGGGCTTTGACGAAGTCGGCGAACGGCACCTTGTCCGAGGTGTAGTGAAAGTGGGCGAACCACAGCGTGCGCGGTGGGGTGCTGGTGAGGTCGCGCACTTGGTATTCCTGAAGGAAATCCTTGCGTCCGTCAGCGCGCTTGCCCAGTGCCCGTAATGAACCTTCGCGGCGGATATCCACCACTTGCTGTTGCAGCAAATAGTCCAGATAGCCTTCGGTGGGTGTCTTGCTGCGCAGTGACTGATCAATGCGCAGGGTACGACCGGTACGTCGCAGCTCACCGGCCTTGGCGCGCAATTGCACCACCAGTGGTTCGGTCGGCGATAACCGTTCGATGGCCTGGGCGCGGATGCTCAGCTCGGTCGCTTCGCTGCTGAACATGTGTTCCAGATCCACCGGCAACATGTCCTGACGGGTGTAGCCCTGCACCTTGGCGCTGTAGGCCGCAACCGCCTCCAGACGTTTTCGCGCTTCCGCGAGCAATGGTTGAACATCGGTCGGCAGCGGTGTTGCGGCAGGTGCGGGGCGGGCTTGCAGATGATATTTGCCGCTGGAGCGCGGCAGCCAGGTTTCGCGGAAACCGTCGATGCCTTCGACGGTAAAGCGTTTTTCCCGGGTGCCGGGGTCAATGCTTTCGGTACCGATCAGCAACTGGTTGTCCTCGGTTTCGAACAGTTGCCTGCCGCCCGGCTCTCGCGGTTTGATCGGCGGGCGCTGTTTGATCGAGTGCCGCGCGTGTGCTTCGACCTTGGTCAGGCCATCGAGGAATGGCTCGACCTGTTCCAGATCCAGATGCTGCGCATAACCCAGCGTCCAGGCGTTGAGCTGACGACGGAAACCGGCATAGATCTGCAGGCAATCCTCGATCACCTGTTTGCGCTCGACCAGGCTGGCGCTGACTTCTGGCAGGTGATGCTGGGTCAGCAGTGCGCGCCCGACCTTGACCCGGGCGTCTTTGAGCTGGGTATGAAAATACACCCAGGACAGGTCGCTGACCGCATCGTAGCGAGTAATGATTTCCAGCAGATGTGCAGTTCTCAGGTAGTGGTGCGTGTTGTCGCCCAGGTTGCGGTTGAGCGCGGTCATGTCTTTCGCCATCTGGGTTTTCTGCGCGCGATTGCTGATGCGGTTGTTCCACAGGTTGGCCTGCTCGGTGATTGCGTGCAGTTGATCGAACTCCTTGAGGAAATCCTTGCGTACCTGCTTGCGCCGGGCCATGAGTTTTATATGGGCCGCTGTATTGCCGAAAGGGGTGGCATCGGATTCGGCGACCAGTGCGTCGATCCGGTTCAGGTGTTCCAGCAAGCGGTCGCGGGCAACAGTGACGCGCTGCACGGCGCGGTCGGCCACGATCCAGGCACAGCGGCTGCGGATGTCTTCGATCTGCAGACGCTTGCGGCCATGGCTCAAGGGCAACAGTTCGGCAAGGTTGTCGTATTGGGCGATCGCGAGGTCGATGTCATTCAGGCATGCTGCGTCGACTGCTGTGTGTAGTGGCTTGCGCTGGGCAACGTCGAGTTTCTGGTAGTTCTCCAGCAACTGGTTGGAAGCGCGTGTCTGGGTATCAAGGCGCCGGGTATAGGCGTCGGCGGTGTTGGTCAGGGTCAATTGCCTGCGCAGTTGCCGATCGGTCCACCAGCGCGGTAACCACTGGCGAATTGGCGCGGGCCAGAGCGGGTCCATGCCGTCGGCCAGATGTCCAAGCACGGCGCCGCCGCCAGCACCGCCGCCGTCCATAACGGTGCCGTACACCGCGTAATGGGTGTTCCACTGGCCGTATTCGTCGAGGGCGATCGGTTGTTTGTAGCTGCGCAGCCGTGAGCCGTAAAGCCTCCAGCCACGTGGCGCGTCGCTGAGCTGAACCCGATAGATGCGGCCCTGACGAATGATGAAGTCACCATCGGCGTGGCGGTAGACGTTGCGATAGACACCGTGGGTGGCCGGGTGCAGGCCGGCGAGGGAGATGTCGAATTCGTACTCGTATCCCGTGAAGCGCTCGAGCGACTGCCTGGCATATTGCCAGGATGTTGGTATCGCGGCGGATCTGCCCAATGCCGCGCGTTGCCGCTGGCGGCTGGCCAGACGAGCGGCTGCGGGTGCCGAAACTGTTCCGGGAAGCACATCCATTGCCGCGTCGATCAGCGACAGCAGCACCGCTTCCACCTCCGCCAGACCATGTCCGAGCTCGCCGCGCAAGAACGCCGCGACGGCCAGATTGGCACTGTTCCAGGCGTCATACAGGGCCACGGCCGCGCCCACGAACGGCAGCATGCCGATGGCCATTTTCAGATAGTTGAACAACGCCCCGGACTTCAGTGCACAGCGTTCGAGATACAACGCATCGTTGGAACGTGAACTGCTGCGATGGGCCTCCAGCAACCGGCCCATGTGCACGTTCAGTAAATGAATGGCCAGTGATGTGGTCGCCGGCCAGGCCATCCCGACGCCGATCAGCGCATCGAAATTGCGCAGCTGTGCCTGGTTGATCCGGCTGACATGGCTGGCAAACTCGCCGCTTACCGCGCGTCCCGCCAAGTAGCTGACCATTTTGCTGTCCACACAACGCTTGAACAGATCCACCCGCGCCTGCTCCAGCGTTTCGTATTGACGGAGGAAGATCGCGTCGGGGCTGTCGGGCAAGTAGAGCAGGGTCAGGCCACTGGTTTGCTCGACAATGAACGTGACACCCGCGAGCGTGCTCGGTCCTTGATGCGCGGTGTCCTCTCCACCGACGGTCAGGTGCACCGGCAGCAGCGCGATGCGTTGTCCATTCACGGCATACGCCTGAGGTGTAGTCGCCTCGATGGCGACTTTCAGCACGGCATGGCCGGCATTGTCGATGTGCCGTTGCAGCAGCGCGAACTCACCTTGCAACCTGAGCATCAGCCGCCACGGTTCGCTCAGGCATTCACGGCGCCAGGCCTGCTGAAACGCCGGTTCTCCCGGCGCGCCGAAAAATGCCTGGCGAATCAGTTCTTCGTAACGTCCGGGCAGATCCAGCTCTGTTACCAGATTGCGCAAATAGGCCGGGGTGATCCCGGCTTCGAGGCGCTGTCGATCAGTGGGGTTCTCGGCGCGGATCCTGGCCCGCATGAAGGACAGGCGCCACTGCACCTCCTGATCGATGTTTTCCTGTGCCAGTTGTTCAAGGGTGAGGTCGCCGCGCTTGTCGCTCGCGGTCAGGACAATGCGTTGCGGTGTGCCAGGCGCGGCGCCTTCCATCACGGTTTTTTGCCAGAAGGTCGAATCGGGCAGGTCGAGGCTCACGCTCGCGCTTTGTTTGAGCGCAAAGTCTGCGCGCAAGCGGGCGTCGATGCGTTGTTCGGCGAAGGCCTGACGCGGCGGTAATTCCCGTTCGAGCAACGCATGAGCGCGTTGCATGGCGCCGAGGTACTGGCTGATCAGCGTTTTGATCCGTGCTCGTGGCGCGTCGTCCAGCTTTTCAAACCATGCCGGCAGGTGGCCGGCCAGCGCCGCGCTGCGGTCTTGCGCCTGACGTTCGGTAAATGCCCGTTCACGGGCTTGCGCGACCGCTACGGTCAGGCGTGGCAGATATTGTTCGCGCAGCTTTTCCATCTCGGCCCGGCGCTCGTCGGCACGGCCGGGCAGCGGGTTGTCACGCAGGATCTGCGCGGCCTGCTGTTCGCATTGATAGAGCTGTCGATCAAGGGACCAGGCCAGAGGGTCCCCCGTGAGCGGCGTCAGGTGCAGGGTCAGCCCGCCGTCGTTCGGCGAATGTTTGAACAGGTCCTGTGCCAGCGCTGTACGTGAAGTAAAACGTTGCAGCCCGCCGAACTCGCCCGGCCAGTAAAGCAGCAGGCTGTCGCTCGAGTCAGGCTCCAGTGCGGCGGTCGTCGCTATGATCAGTACGCCATGCAGCTCCTCGACGGCGGTCATGTTCTGATCTGCCGCCGCCATCGATAGGCGGGCGATAACCCCGTCCGCTGTCGGCAGATGGCGCGCCGGTGCGTCCAGCATCGCGATGATTCGCCGATGCTCCTCGACGGTCAGATGATCCAGCGCCCTTTGCAGTTCGACCTCGGCGCGCAGCCCTGCGATACGGGCCTGAAGCAGGGCGTGGTGATGGACATTCGTGGCATGACGCAGCTCGAGCATTTTCAGCGGATCGCGACTCTCAAGCAGTGCTGAAGCGGCAGCGTGGCTGGCTTGCCGGGCTTCACTCAGTGCGTCGAAATGCTGCGCCAGTTGTTGGCGTTGCGGGTTGTTCAGCTCTGCTGCAGCGGCTTCGCCGAGCAAGCGCTCGAGGGCCCGCTGCTCAACATCAAGCGCCCGACTGCGCTGGTTGAAGGGAATGTCCGGACTCAGCAGACCGAACAGCGCGACGTCATCGGAGGCAGGCAACGCGTCGATCGCAAGTTCGGACGGTGCGCCGATCAGCTCGTGGAAGTCAGTCGTCGACGCTGAACCCGTGAACAGCATTTGCAGGTTGAGGCGCAGCGGATCCTGACCGAGCACCGGCTCGACCAGTGTCACCGCCTCCAGCCGTGAGTATTGCCCGCTCTGCCGGCAATGACTGATCAGCCAGTCCTGCAGATCGGCGTGTTGCCGGAACAGCTGCAGTGCCGGGTCGTGCGAGGGCAGATACAGTAAATGTCGCGTCGGGTCGAGACGAATCAGCAGCGCACCGGGCAACGTGACCTGGCTGTCATCGCGGCGTGCGAGTCGTGGCTGGCGGATGGCAACGTCGCTGTGTGTGGTCTGCTGGTCAACGCTTGTCAGCAGCCTCTGCAGGGGCGCGGCCTGCAGCGTTTCTTGTGCATGGGCATTCAGGCAGCTCGCCTCGAAGTGCTGGCGATAGATAAGCAGCGCCTGATCCCGACGCGAAAACGGCGTGCCGGTTGCGCGCTGATCCCAATCGTCGCGCGCGGCTTGCGCCATCAATGCCCGCCACTGCCGATGACAATCGCGCAAACACGCGCTGGACTGCTGGTGGAGGTTCTGATCGAGATTTTTCGGCAACGAATGGGGCAGGCCGAAATCGACCGTGGCGGGGGTGGGGAGGTCGAACATGATGAAAGGATTCCAATGGCTTGAAAGACCGGGCTGAGCCGGATTTCAAGCCATTAGAGGTCAGACGTCGGAGGCGGGTGTGGTACTGGGGTATCGCTTTGCGCTGGTCTGTTTTGCAGAGTGTGTCCGCCTGCTCAACGGCCTGCACAAATGACCGCTCGGCAATCTTCATCAAACTGTCACGCAACTGTGGCAGCGCGCTTGAACAAACTTCATCAGACTCGCGCTCTACTGGGGTTCTGCGTTTCGGTGTTTTTCATGAGCAAGGGATTTTTTTCGCTCGCGGCCGTTTTGGTCGCGTTTTTATTCGGTACGTCAGCGTTCGCGGCGGCGCGTTGCGATGTGAATGTGCCGACCGCGCATGTCGATCTGCAACAAGTGAGCATTGCCTACCAGAGCATCGGCCGTGCCTCGGATCCGGCGCTGTTGCTGGTCATGGGCCTGGGTGGTCAGTTGATCCACTGGCCGGACGAAGTGGTGGTTGCGCTGTGTCAGCAAGGCTTTCGGGTGATCCGGTACGACAACCGCGATGTCGGCCTGTCGACCTGGCGTCAGGCCCCGGCCGACGCCAACCTGACCTTTGAAGTGCTGCGCTACAAACTCGGCTTGCCGGTGTCGGCGCCCTATTCGCTGACGGACATGGCCGACGATGCGCTGGGCTTGATGGACGCGCTGCACATCGACCAGTTTCACGTATTGGGCGCGAGCATGGGCGGGATGATCGCCCAGCATCTGGCGGCGATGGCACCGCAGCGGGTAGAGAGTCTGACGCTGATCATGACCAGTTCCGGCGCCGAAGGTTTGCCGGCGCCCAGTGCGGCGCTGGTGCAACTGCTGGCGCGGCGTGGCGCACCGAATCGCGAAGTGGCGCTGGAGCAGCAGGCCGATCTGCTGGCGGCGCTCGGCAGCCCGTCAGTCACTGATGATCGGCAGGCGTTGCTGCATCAGGCGGCGATTGCTTACGACCGGGCGTTCAACCCTGAAGGTGTGAAGCGCCAGATCATGGCGATCCTTGCCGAGCCGAGCCGGGTGGCCTTGCTCAATCAACTGCGGGTGCCGACGCTGGTGGTGCACGGCACGGCCGATCCGCTGTTGCCGGTGATGCACGGGGTGCATCTGGCGGCGCACATTCGCGGTAGTCAGTTGAAGCTGATTCCTGGGCTGGCTCATCGTTTTCAGGAGGCGTTCAAGGCGCCCTTGCTGGCGGCGGTGTTGCCGTATTTGCAGGCGCACCGTGAAGACACCTCGCACTGGGCGCAGATCGAGCCGGTGGCGAGCGGCAACCTGCTGTAGCTGAGGTTTTGGCGGTGTTGACTCGGGCCTCTTCGCGAGCAAGCCCGCTCCCACAAGGGGAACCGTATTCCGAATGTGGGAGCGGGCTTGCTCGCGAAGGGGCCATCACTGTCATCGCAAGAGCAGGCAGGTGTATCGTGCAAACTTTCCCGCACGATTTCCGCCCGCGAGGTGTGTGATGAGTTCCGCTTTGAAAATCGATTTTGTCAGCGACGTTTCCTGCCCGTGGTGTGTCGTCGGCCTGAATGGCCTGCTGCAGGCGCTGGAGATTCTGCGCGATGAAGTGCAGGCCGAGATTCATTTCCAGCCGTTCGAACTGAACCCGAAGATGGGCCCGGACGGGCAGAACATCACCGAACACATCAGCGAAAAATACGGCTCGACTCCGGAGCAGTCACAGAAGAACCGCGAGGCGATTCGTGCCCGTGGCGCCGAGGTCGGATTTGCCTTTCGCACCGATGGCAACAGCCGCATCTACAACACCTTTGATGCTCATCGTCTGTTGCATTGGGCCGGGCTTGAGGGGGGGCAGTTGCCGTTGAAGCAGGCGCTGTTCAAAGCCTATTTCACCGATGGCGGTAATCCGTCCGATCACGCGCAACTGGCGCAGATTGCTGAAAGCGTGGGCCTGGATCGGCAGCGTGCCGAGGCGATTCTGGCTTCTGACGAGTTTGCCGATGACGTGCGTGCAGAAGAGCAGCTGTGGCTGCAACGCGGCGTAAGTTCGGTACCGACCGTGGTGTTCAACGGTCAGTACGCGGTCACGGGCGGGCAACCGGTGGACACCTTTGTCGGGGCGATTCGGCAGATCATCAGTGAAGCCCGCGGCGGCACCGTCAACTGACCTTGCGGGGTCAGCGCACGATCTTGTCGACGTGAATCCCGAGCTTCTTCAGGCGATACCAGAAGCTGCGCTCGGAGATCCCGATCAACTGCGCGGCGGCAGCCTGCACGCCATTGCTCTGTTGCAGGGCCGCCAGAATGTAGGCCTTCTCGACTTCGGCCAGCGCCGCATCCAGATCCGCCGGGACACCGTTGATTTCGCTCAGCGGGCCGCTGCTGTCCGAGGCCTGTGCGGCGAACAGGTAAGCCGGCAGATCGTGCTCCTCGATGATGTTGGCGGAGGCGACGATGGTCGCGCGCTCCACGCAGTTCTGCAGTTCGCGGATGTTGCCCGGCCATGAATAGCGGGTCATGGCCTGCAAGGCCTGCGCGCTGAAGCCGCTGATGCGTTTGCCGGCAGCGGCGCCCAGCGTGTGGGCGAAGTGGCGGGCCAGCGGCGCGATGTCCTCGACCCGTTCGCGCAATGCCGGCAGCGGAATGGGAAAGACATTGAGGCGGTAGTAGAGATCCTCGCGAAACTCCTTATTCGCCACCGCTTGCAGCAGGTCTTTGTTGGTGGCGGCGATCACCCGCACATCGACCTTGCGCTCCTTGGTATCGCCCACCGGCTCGATCACTCGCTCCTGCAGGGCACGGAGGATCTTGGCCTGCAGTGCCAGCGGCATTTCGCCGATTTCATCGAGAAACAACGTGCCCTTGTCGGCCTGCTGAAAGCGCCCGATGCGATCGGCCACGGCGCCGGTGAACGCGCCTTTGCGGTGACCGAACATTTCGCTTTCCAGCAGCCCTTCAGGGATGGCCGCGCAGTTCACCGCCACGAACGGTTTGTCGGCGCGATTGCCATGCTTGTGGATGGCCCGGGCGACCATTTCCTTGCCGGTGCCGCTTTCGCCGCTGAGCAGCACGGTGGCGGCGCTTTCGCGTACCGAGTCCACCGCTTGCAGCACGCTGCGAAAACTCGGGCTGTCACCGATCAGGCTGTCGATCTGCTGATGCTCGTCGAGCTCGGCGCGCATGCGCTGGTTGTCTTTGAGGATGTCGCGAAACTGCAGGGCCTTGCTGACGGTGATGTCCAGCTCGTCGATGTCGAACGGCTTGGCGATGTAGTCGAACGCGCCGTTGCGCATCGATTCCACGGCGTTTTTCACCGTGCTGTAGGCGGTCATGACGATCACCGGCAACTGCGGATAGCGGGTCTTCACCTCAGCCAGCAACTGCGGGCCGTCCATGCCGGGCATGCGCCAGTCGCTGATCAGCAGATCGATGTCTTCGCTTTCCAGCACTTTGAGTGCGTGCAGGCCATTGCCGGCGGTGAACACGCTGATGCCGTTCTGCCCGAGGGCCGAGGCCAGCAGGTCGCAGAGTTTCGGTTCGTCGTCCACTACCAGAATGTTATGCGTCATCGTCGCTCTCGTCGAAGTCTTCGCCATTGGCCGGAATGTACAGGCTGAAGGTGGCGCCGGCATCTTTTTCGCTGACGCATTCTACGCGCCCGTTATGACTTTCCATGACCGAAAACACCTTGGCCAGACCCAAACCGGTGCCCGAAGCCTTGGTGGTGACGAACGGGGTGAAGATGCGTTCGAGCATGTCGGCTTCGATCCCCTGACCAGTGTCCGCGACGCCGATGATGGTGAATTTTCCAGCGTTGGCGATGCTCAGGGTCAGGCGACCGCCGTCGGGCATTGCGTCGATGGCGTTGACGATCAGGTTCAGGCCCACCTGTTTGAGTTGCTTGGCATCGGCGTAGATCGTTGCCCCCGGCGCGTGATCGGCGATGTGCAGATCGATGTTGTGGCTGGCCAGTTCCGGCTCGCAGAATCCGGCCAGTTCGTCGACCAGGGTGCGTGCTGATTGCGTAGCGCGGATCGGCGCGCTGGGTTTGGCGAAGTCGAGAAATTCGGTGATCAGGTCGTTGATCCGGCTGACTTCCTTGACCACGTATTCCAGGTGACGCTTGTCGGTTTCCGGCAGATCGGCACGGCGATGCAGCAGTTGCGTGGCGGTTTTGATGATGCCCAGCGGATTGCGAATTTCATGGGCCAGACCCATGGCGACTTCGCCCAGCGCGTGCAGGCGATCACGGCGGCGCAGTTGCGACTCCAGATGCTGCAACTCTTCCAGACGTTCGCTCATGTGGTTGAACGTGCTGCTCAGTTCTGCCAGTTCGTCGCCGCCATTCACGCTCAGGCGCTGATGATAATCGCCGGCGATCACCGCCTGTACGCCACGGGCCAGACCGCGCAATGGTTTGGTCAAGCGTTGCGAGACCAGCCAGCCAACCGCCAGCGACGCTGCCGAGCTGAGCAGGAAAATCAGAATGAACAGGTTGCTCTGATTGACCAGGCCGACCAGGCTGGTGTGGCGCAGCAGACCGCTGAAGATGACGCCTTGCAGTTGGCCGTTTTCATTGAAGATCGGCCGGTAGATGCCGCTGTAGTTATTGGTGAATTGTTCGTAGGGGCCTTTGGTCTCGCGCAGGATCTGCTCGATGTCTTCCGGCACTTGCAGGGGATGATCCTGGAAACGCTGGGTGGAGAAAATCTCCGAGAAATCATCGCCCTTGGCCAGGTACAGGCGCAGGTCCAGCGAATGCACATCGGCAACGCTGGTCAGGAAGCTGTTGTCCAGATAAGTGCCGACGATCATTTTGTAGTCGACGCCGTCCTGAGCGGTTTCGAACGTCGAAATCACCGTGCCGGTGGCCACACCGCCTACCTGCAGGGTTTGCAGTACCGCTTTCGGGGCGGTGCTGATCTGGCTGACGATGTCGTCGGCGGCGGTGCTGTACACCACTTTGTGATCGCTGTTGCGTACCAGGGCCACGACGTCGATGCCCATGGAGTCGGCGACGTCGGCGGTCAGCTTGTTGTGCTTGGCCGATTGACGATCGGTGGGAGGGCGCGTGTAACGCAGAAACAGCTGAGCGGCGCGGGCGTTGTCGCGCAGGATTTCGCTGATTTCGTCCTCGACGATCTTCGAGGATTCCTGCAGCCAGATGCGCACGTTGCTGTCGAAGATCTGCGACAGCGTGGTGGCCGCCAGTTCCGCAGCGATCATGGTTGGAATCACGCTGACCAGCCAGAAGGCCAGCACCAGTTTGCGTTGCAGGCTCCAGCCGGAGAGGGCGAAAGGGCGGGGCGTGGCGCGTCGGTCATTGATCATTGGATTTCGCTTATTGCAGCGGCCAGGGCCGGATCGCTGCGATCCGGGCGGACGAATATTTTCACCAGACGCAACAGTTGGTCGAGCAGTGGATTGCGATGGCGGAAGAACACGGTGTTACCGACAAACGAGCAACCCAGACGCAGCTTACTGGCATAGCCGGCCTGCCCGCACACATAGATCGCCAGTTTGTGTTCAATACAGTAGTCGACATTTTCCAGCCAGCTACGGGTGTAAAGGTTGTACTGGCGGGTGCGGGCCAGATCATGGGCGAAAAACTTGTCGACCATCCGTTGCCCGTCGAGCAACAGCAGGTTGAACGCCACCAGTTCATCCTCGACCCAATAGAGCACACAGGCTGCGCGGTCATCGAGGTGATTGAGCACTTCGCGAAAATACGCCGCAGGCAGGCATTCGAAGGCCAGATCACTGCGGGCCAGAGTGGCTTCGTAGAGTTCCATCATGCGCGGCAGCAGGTCGTGCACCGAGCGCCGCCATTCCGTGCGCGGGCCCTGATTGCGCAGGGTGCGACGCAGGTCCTTGCGCGTGGATTTGCCGAGGCTGCCCAGATACGCATCCACCGAGGCGAAGTTGATCGGCAATTCGGCGCCGGGCAGACCGGGCATGCTTTGCAGGCCGGCCTGGCGGCAGACGTCGAGCCATTGTCGATCGCGATGCGAGGCGTCCTTGACCGCGAGCAGGCCGATCCCGGCCTGCTCGGCATCTTGCCGGGCCAGCTCGAGCAATTGCCTGAGCAGTGCCGGGCGCTGTGTCGAGGCAATGTGCGAAGCGCTGCCGACATGGCATTGCTCCGCCACCGGCGAGCCGAGGGCGTACAGGCGGATATCGAACAGTCCGGGCAGACGCCGGCGCAGCCATTGGCTGACCCGTTTGCCCGCACCTTGCAGGGTGGTGTCCAGCGAATAGGAGGTGGTGAACGCCACGGTGGCCGCGATCAGGCGACCATCCTCGTGCAGCGTCAGATAGCGCCAGTGAAAGCCGTCGATGCCGGCCCGTTCCACGGCGCGGTAGTAATCCCAGTCCTCCAGCTCATCGACGAAGCAGTCATTCCAGGCGCAGCGGTCGATTGCTTCGATCGTTGAAAAGGCTTGAGCGGTGATCACGTCGGTTCCTTGTGTCGGCGAGTCGGACTGCAACTGCTCAAGCCAGTTGCCGGGTTTCCAGTGATGGCGTATCGGCTATGGCGACCGGTTGCGTGACGCCGCGCTCGATGAAATCGGCGCTCAACTCCACGACCCGGCGGTACTGCAAATCCACGGTGATCATGTGATAGCAGTCGTCGAGCAGCACCTTGGTCACCGGCCCGCCGAGTGTGCGTTCGACGTAATCGGCATTCCAGCGGCTGGTGATGTCGTCCTCGATGGAGTGCAGCACCAGCGCCGGCGTGGTGATCGACGGCATGCGTTTTTTCACCACGGCGTTAAGCCGGTGCAGTTCGCGCACGGTGACGCCTTCCATGGTCAGCAACCCGGCCTGGCTGCTCTGACCTTCTTTCATCTGGCGTTCGACGATGGCGCGCAGGCGCTCGTTCTTGATCCCGTAGGGCGGCTTTTCTTCGAAACTGCACAGGTGCACGCCGAACGGGATTTTCATCAGCAACGGGGTGAGGAACGCGAGTTTGTTGATGCTCCAGCCGTCGTAGCGCAGGGTGGTCGAATACAGCAGCAAACCTTCGATCTGTCCCGGGTGTTCGGCGGCCAGGTACATCGACAGCACGGCGCCCATGGACAGGCCGCCGACATACACTTTGCGGTGTTTGCGGCGTACGCCGACGAAGGTGTTGCGTGCGCTTTCGTACCAGTCGCGCCAGCCGGTGGCTTGCAGGTCGGCATTGCCGCCGCAGTGCCCGGCCAGGGTCGGCACATAGACCGTGTGCCCGGCTTTCGCCAGGCCCACGGCCACCCGACGCAGCTCCGTCGGGGTGCCGGTGAGGCCGTGGATCAACAGCACCGCGACCTCCCCGTCGCCGAGAACGAAACCGGCGTTGCCTTCGCCCATGTCGATCTCAGCGTCGATCATCGTTTCATCGCCCGATGCAGGAGGCGGTCGAGCAGGGCCAGGCCCAGATCGATTTCCGGATAGCTGATTTCCAGCGACGGTGCCAGGGTGATGACGTTCTTGTAGTAGCCGCCCACGTCGAGGATCAGGCCGAGACGACGACCGTCGATTTCGATGTCGCCCTTCATGCCTTCTTCAACCATGAAGTCGAGGGTGGCCTTGTCCGGGGTGAAACCGTCTGCGGTGCAGATCTCGCAGCGCAGCGCCAGACCGAGGCCGTCGACATCGCCGATGATCGGGTAGCGTTTTTGCAGATCCTGCAGGCCTTCAAGGAAGTATTTGCCCTTGGCCATGACCATTGCGCCGTAATCAACTTCGCTGGTCATCTTGAACATTTCCAGACCCACCGCAGTGCCCAGCGGGTTGGAGGCGAAGGTCGAGTGGGTCGAGCCTGGCGGGAAGACTTTCGGGTTGATCAGCTCTTCACGGGCCCAGATGCCGCCCAGCGGGTTGAGGCCGTTGGTCAGCGCCTTGCCGAAGACGATCACGTCGGGTTTGACGTCGAAGTGTTCAATCGACCACAGCTTGCCGGTGCGGTAGAAACCCATCTGGATTTCGTCGACCACCATCAGGATGCCGTGCTGATCCAGCACGTGCTTGAGTTCGCTGTAGAAGTTCATCGGCGGGATCACGTAGCCGCCGGTGCCCTGGATCGGCTCGACGTAGAACGCGGCGTATTCGCTCTGCCCGACTTTCGGGTCCCAGACGCCGTTGTATTCGGTCTCGAACAACCGCGCGAATTGCTGCACGCAGTGGCTGCCGTACTCTTCCTTGGTCATGCCTTTCGGGCCACGGAAGTGATACGGGAACGGGATGAATTGCGCGCGCTCACCGAAGTGACCGTAGCGGCGGCGATAGCGGTAGCTGGAGGTGATCGACGAAGCACCAAGGGTGCGCCCGTGGTAGCCGCCCTCGAAGGCGAACATCAGGCTCTTGCCGTTGCTGGCGTTGCGCACGACTTTCAACGAGTCTTCGATCGACTGCGAACCGCCGACGTTGAAGTGCACTCGGCCGTCGAGACCGAATTTTTTCTTGGCGTCGACCGCGATCATCTCCGACAGCTCGATCTTGCCCTTGTGCAGGTACTGGCTGGCGATTTGCGGCAGGGTGTCGATCTGTTGTTTCAGCGCATTGTTCAGACGCGGGTTGGCGTAACCGAAGTTGACCGCCGAGTACCACATTTGCAGGTCGAGGTAGGCCTGATCTTCGGTGTCCCAGACGTAGGAGCCTTCGCAGCGGCTGAAGATGCGCGGCGGTTCGATGTAGTGAACGGTGTCGCCGTAGGAGCAGTATCTGGCTTCTTTTTCCAGAAGGACCTGGTCTTCGGCTGTCGCGATGCGGATATCAGACATGGTGCAGGGTTTCCTGTGCTTCAGAAGTGGATTCGGTGCTGAACGTGACGGCGTTGGCGGCCGGGGCCAGCGGCAGGCGGGCCAGCAGTTGTGGCAGTTCGGCGAAGCTGTCGAAGCGCGCGTAGGCGATGCCGTTGCGCTCGCAGTGCTCGGCCAGGCGATCCTTGGCGAAGACGAAATCGGCGGTGGACGCCACGCACATGTCGGACTGGCCGTCACCGATCACCAGCACGCGTTTGCTGCCGGGGGTGGATTTGCATTTGCAGTTGCCGGAGGCCGCGCGGCAGGCGTCACTGGCGTAAGGGAAATCGATGCGCCACTTGTCGTGGTCGATCTGGCGCAGGCGGTTGGCGAGGATCGGCAGCAGCGTCACGTAGTTGCGCGCCAGAATCCGCGCGATGCCTTGTTCGATGCCGTCGCTGACCACTTCCAGCGAAGCGCCGAGGCCGATCACGTGGTCGACGAAATCGGGGAAGTCCGGGTCGATGTCGATGCTGTCGAAGAATTCCAGCAGTTGTGCCGGCGTGGCCTTGATCAGCGCCAGTTGACGGCTGAGGCATTCCCGGGAACCGATCTTGCCCTCCAGCCATTCATTTTCGATGGCTTCCCAGCTCGGGTCGGCGAAGCGTTCAAGGATGCTGTCGATTACGTCGGTACGGGTGATCGTCCCGTCGAAATCACACACGATATGCCAGTCAATCATCTGCAGTACCTGTTGGGTCGAGGCAGTTGTCAGGGTGCGCGGTCTGCGCCTGGCAAGGGTGGGAGCAGGGACTGTGCCAATTGGCCAAAGCCCCGTGCTGGCGGGGGCGCTGCGCGGTTTTCGAAAAGTGGAGCTACAATTTTTGTAGCTTGCTACAAACAACATGAGTGCTTGCGCCAAGGGCGGTATCCGGGGATTGATGCGCGCAAGTTCAGAAAAGGAATGACCTCATGCAGAGGAAGACACTGGCGTTATTGGCCGCACTGGCCTGCTTTTCCGGGCCCGCCCTGGCGGATGGCATTACAGGTGAAGCAGGAATCGGGGTGGGGTACCAACCGCATGATCCGAGCGGCAGCCGCTACGAAACCCGACCGATCCCGTATCTGGATCTGGACTGGGGCGATGTCAGCCTCGGTACCGACGATGGCCTGACCTGGAGCGCCTTGAAAAGCAACGGTTTCAGCGCCGGGCCATACGTCAATTACCTCTCCGGGCGCACCGCCAACGGCGAGTTGCGCGGCCTGCGTGATGTGCCCGACATGGCCGAGGCTGGCGGCTTCGTGCAATACGCTCCGGCCGATTTCTGGCGCGTATTCGCCTTCGTTGGCCAGGCCGTCGGCGGTGGCAGCGGGCAGGGCGGCGTGTTTGGCAAAGTGGGCGGTGAAATTGGCTATCCACTGGGCGGCGGGGTGATCGGCAGCAGCAACCTGACCGCGCATTTTGCCGATGCGCAGGGCACCCAGACCTTCTTCGGTGTCAGTGATCGCGAGGCGCAGGCCTCGGGCATCCGCGCGTACAACGCCGGCGGCGGTTTGCAGAACGTGGCGCTGACCCAGAGCTTCGAGTTCCCTCTGGCGCCACACTGGTCGCTGGTCACCAGCGCGAGCTGGATTCACCTGACTCGCTCGGCGGCGGACAGCAGCATCGTCAAAGCGGTGGGTGATACCAATCAGGGCGAAGTGCAGGCGGCCATCGCCTACAAGTTCGACTGATTTCAGCCACGGGCGAATTGGTCTGCGGTTTGCAGACAGCCATGTCGAATCCATTCCTTCAGGATGTTCTTCATGGCTCGCCCTGCTTATCGTCTGCTGGCTCATTCGTTGTGGGATCTGATCCCCATCGCTCTGGGCCTGGCCCATTTCGCTTTCGTCCTGTGGCTGGTTGCGGCCTTCCACGACCTGTCCTGGTGGGCTTATGTGCCGCTGGCGCTGGGCTATGCGATCAGCCTGTCGTGGAGCATCAACAGCATTTCCCACAACCAGATTCACAACGCCTACTTCACCCCGGCGTGGCTGAACCGGGCGTTCGATCTGCTGTTATCGGTGACCATCGGTTTTTCGCAAACCCTCTATCGCGATATCCACAACCACCATCACCGCGGCAACTCGGATCTGCCGGGGCCGGACGGCAAGACCATTGATCCGCTGTCGATCTATCTGCGCGGCAAGAACGGTCAGCCGGAGAATCCCTGGGCCTACACCTTCCTGAGTTTTTTTCGCGACGATCCCAAGCCGATCTACAACGAAATGCGCCGCAAACGCCCGAAGGATGCGCGCTGGGTTCAGGTCGAGATCTATGTGACGGTGGCGTTTTATCTGCTGCTGGCGGTGTATGACTGGCAGGCGGTGCTGGTGTTGTTGCCGTTCTGGTATCTGGGCCAGGCGCTGTCATCGCTCAACGGTTACTACGAGCATTTTGGCGGCAACCCGGATTTACCGATTGCCTGGGGCGTGAGTGCCTACAGCCCGCTGTACAACCTGTTGTGGATGAACAACGGCTATCACGCCGAGCACCACTACCGGCCGAAAATGCACTGGACTCAGGTCAAGGCCTATCACCGGCAGATCGCCCGGCAACAGCAGGAAGCGGGGGTGAAGGATATTCCGCTGGCGCACGGTTTGGGCTTCCTGCTGAACCACCAAAAGCCTGACGCCTGACTGCTTTGTGTAGGAGCTGCCGAAGGCTGCGATCTTTTGATCTTGAAAAGCAAAGATCGTCCGATCGCGGCCCGAGCCTGCGGCAGCTCCTACACGGAGCATTTCAGTGCTCTTCGCCCTCGGCGAGCAGGGCTATCCCGCCCATGATCACCGCCACGCCGATCCAGTGCAGCAGGCTGATCTGCTCACCCAGCCCCAGCCACGACCCCAGCAGCACCCCGACAAACACCAGCGAACTCAGGGGAAACGCCAGTGACAGGCTGCTGCGTCGCAGAATCAGCATCCAGACAAAAAACGCGCCGATGTAGCAGGCAACCGCCACCCATACCCCGGGCGTCATGACGATGCCTTGCAGCCATTGCAGGCTGAAGTCCATCTGGCCCAACTGATCGCCACCGACCTTGCTCGCGATCTGTCCGCCACTTTCCAGAATGATCAACAGCGCCCAGAGCACAATGGTGCCCACGCGCCCGTGTAGCCAATGCATTGCGTCGTTCCTTTGCAGTTCCAGGCGAGCTTCAGACATGGCCGGCACACACAAGCATCACGCCCGCCGTAATCACCAGCGTGCCCAGCCAGCGCCGCCGACTGACGGTTTCGCCAAGCACCAGTTTGCCCGCCAGCACCACGCCGCAATAGGCCAGCGCGGCTGCCGGAAACAACAGACTCAGCGGTGCCCGCGACAGAGCGCCGAGCCAGACGAAAAACTCGATCGCGTAAGCGCCTATCCCGCACCACAATAGCGGTGCGTTGAACACCTGGCCCCAAAACACCTGAAGCCGAAAACCACCCTCCAGCTCCGGTAATCGATCCAGGCCCAGTTTGAAACACAGCTGGCCGATCACATCCAGAACGATGGACAGGGCCACCAGCACAATCACGGTGAAAGTCATGGAAACAGTTCCTCGAACAGGTCGATCAAGGCTTGATTGGTGGTGGAGTTGCGCAGGATATCGGTGTCGCTCCAGCGCTCGGCCGGCGGCTGATCGGTCTTCGCCTCCCAGCGTTTGAATACGTTGCTGAAGGCCGGACGGGCGTATTCGCCGCAGATGTCGATGCCGATGATTCGCTTGCTCGCCGCCAGCGCGCGCAGGGCCTGAAGCATATGGCTCAGGCGCATGCCGCCCTGATCCCAGTTGGTGGCGGCGTCTTCGCTGGCGAGCACGTCCTTGTCGATGGTGATCCACACCGCATCGGTCGGCAGGCTGGCGATCATTTTGTCGAGGAACAGCGTCCAGTCGACTTCGGACAAATTGCGCCAGTGCAGCATGTTTTCCTGCTGTTCATGGCCGGCGCCGTCACCGACACGCCCCCAGACTCGGGAGGGTGCGTGCTGCCACGGAAACAGCTGCAGAACCCCGCGTTTGAGCGCTGCGAGGTTGCCGCCCTTCAGTTGTGGATTTTGCAGATCATCGCTGCACGGGCCGAGGGTGACGATGCGGCGGATGTCCGGCAGTTTCAGGGCCTGGTTGACCCAGGAACCGCAATGCCGACGCGGCGCAAACCGCACCCAGTCAGGGTGATTGTCGAAATGGATCAGGCTGACCGGCTCGGGCAGGTCGGTGAGAAACGCCGGGGTCAGGTGGTGATAGTCACCGGAGCCGACGAAGAAGATTTCCGGTGCCGGGCCGCTGTGCCGTGGCCGTTGCTGCAAGCGTTCGGCGAAGCGTCGCCAAGTGCGTTCGCTGGACCAGAGCCGGAGTTTCGGGCCGAGGTCGAGCAGGTCCAGGCGTCTGGCGCGGCCACTGTCGAGCAGCCGCGCAATCGGCGCCTGGGCGGTCAGGCTGTGGTCGAGATCTAAAATATTCAAGGTCGCTATTTACCCTTGGCAGACCCTGCCAGACACCGGCCTCATCGAGCATGAGCGCCAGCCGGGCAGGGCTTTCGGGGGTAAATGCAAGGGACGGGCCAGCCGTTGTCTCAGGCGTGCAGACGCACCCACACCGAGACCAGCACGGTGGCGGCGATCAGCCACGCGACAACGGCCACGGCGAGTGACGCCTCCAGGCGCATGCGGTCAACCATCACGTACAGCGTCGCCAGATAGATGAAATACGGAATGATCGACCACATGCCGAACACAATCGTCGCCTTCAGATCGTCGATCGAGCGGCCCTTGCCGACGATGTAGTGAGCGATCAGCGCGAAGGTCGGAAACAGTGGCACCAGCCCGGCGATGTAATAGTTTCGCGTCTTCGACAGCGCCGCGAGAATCACCACCACTGCCGCGCCTAAGGCGGCTTTGAGAATCAGATCCATCAGTGGCTCAGCCCGTACTTTTTCACTTTGTCGAACAGCGTGGTCTTGGCCATGCCCAGTTCTTGACTGGCCTGGGTCAGGTTGCCGCCACTGCGTTGCAAGGCGTCATTGAGCAGGTTGCGCTCGAAGGCTTCCACCGCTTCGGCGAACGCCAGCCCCTGACCGCCGCTGCTGGCGCCGGACTTCTTGAACGCCGGCAGGCCGAGGGCAAAGCGCTCGGCGACGTTACGCAGCTCACGCACGTTGCCCGGCCAGTCGTGGCTCATCAGGTTCGACAGGGTCTGGTTGTCCAGCTCCGGCAACACCCGGTCGAAACGCAGCGCCGACTGCTGGGTGAAGTGTTCGAACAGTTGCAGGATGTCTTCACGGCGCTCGCGCAGCGGCGGCAGCTCCAGCGTCACCACGTTGAGGCGGTAGTACAAGTCGCTGCGAAACTCGCCGGCCTTGCTCGCGTCGTCGAGGTCGGATTTGGTTGCGGCAATCACCCGACAATCCACCGCTACGCTCTGGTTCGAACCGAGGCGTTCGAGGGTGCGTTCCTGCAACACCCGCAGCAGTTTGATCTGCAAGGGCAGGGGCATGCTTTCCACTTCATCGAGGAACAGCGTGCCGCCGTCGGCGTGTTCGATCTTGCCGATGCGCCGTTTGCCGGCGCCGGTGAAGGCGTTGGCCTCGTGGCCGAAGATCTCGCTTTCGAAGAGGTTTTCCGGCAGGCCGCCGCAGTTCAGCGCGACGAACTGCTTGGCATGCCGACGACTGAAGTCGTGCAGGCAACGGGCGACCAGTTCTTTGCCGGTGCCGGTCTCGCCTTCGATCAATACGTTGGCCGAAGTGTCGGCGACGTTGGCGATCAGTTCGCGCAGGTTCTGCATGGCTGGCGAGCGCCCGATGATCCGGCCTTCGAGGGAATCGCGTTCGGCCAGTTGCCGACGCAGCGAAGACACTTCCCGGGCGAGGCTGCGTTGCTCCAGTGCGCGACGAGCGACATCCACCAGACGCTCCGGCGAGAACGGTTTCTCCATGAAATCGTAGGCGCCTTTCTGCATTGCGCCGACGGCCATGGAGATATCGCCATGACCGGTGATCAGCACCACTGGCAGGCTGCGGTCGCGCGCCTTGAGGCGGGTCAGCAGTTCCAGGCCGTCGATGCCGGGCAGGCGAATGTCGCTGATGACGATGCCGGCAAAGTTGTCGCCGACCCGCTCCAGCGCTTCTTCGGCACTGCCGACGCCGATGCAGGGAATGTCTTCCAGGGTCAGCGCCTGCTGGCAGCCGAGCAGCACATGGGGGTCGTCTTCGACGATCAGCACACTAAGGTCGTGGTTCATATTGGCTCGGCAGGAGTAGGGCTTACCAACGGTAAACTGAGGACGAAGGTGGTGCCACCGCTGGCCGGGTGTTCGACACCCAGGTGTCCGCCGGTGGCGGCAGCGAGGCTGGCGGAGAGGGTCAGGCCGAGGCCCAGACCCTGTTCGCCGGGTTTGGTGGTGAAGAACGGCTCGAACAGATGCTTGCGTGCTTCGGCGTCGACACCGTGGCCGTTGTCGCGCACCCGCAGGCGATATTTGCCGTTGAACTCTTCGCCTTCCAGCCACAGCTGCGGTGAAGGTTGCATCTGCATGGCGTCGAGGGCGTTGCCGATCAGGTTGACCAGTATCTGTTCGAGGCGGGTCTGGTCGATCTGCACCTGTACGTCGCTGAACTGACGATGCAGTTGCAGCGTTATGCTCTCGACCCGCGCGCCGAGCAGTTGCAGGGCCGCGTCCACCGCTTTGCCGAGGCTGGCCTGGCCTTCATTGTCGCCGCGCCGGGCGAACGAGCGCAGGCTGGCGGTGATCCGGCCCATGCGGTCGATCAGGTCGTTGATGGTCTTGAGGTTGGTGCTGGCGACATCGAGCTGGCCGCGTTCCAGAAAGCGAATGGTGTTGCCGGACAGGGTGCGCATTGCCGCCAGCGGCTGGTTCAGTTCGTGGGCGATGCTGGTCGACATCTGGCCGATGGCCGCGAGTTTGCCGGCCTGCACCAGTTCGTCCTGAGCGCGGCGCAGGGTTTCCTCGGCCTGGCGCCGTTCGCGGATCTGGCTCTTCAGCCGTTCGTTGCTGGCGCGCAGATCGCCGGTGCGTTCGGTAATCCGACGCTCCAGTTGATTGTTGGCTTCCTGCAAGGCTTCGCGGGCGGCGAGGCGGGTGGCGATGACCTTGCGCCGTTCGTTCCAGGCGATCAGCAGGAACGCTACCAGGGCGAAGGCCACGGCCACCAGAATGCCTTGGTTGATCGCTTCACGGCGCAAGTCCTGCAACGGCGTGAGCAGGGTGAAATTCCACGGTGTGTCGCTCAGCGGCCGGGTCTGCGCCAGATAGCTGATGCTGTCGTCATCGGCGCTCAGTTCGCTGTTGGCCGGGAAGGTCAGTTTCTCTACACCTTCGGCCAGGGTTTCGCGGGCCAGCGGTTGCAGTTCGTTGAGCGGGAACCAGTAGTACTGCAGGCTGCGCGCGAGCTTCTCTTTGGTTTCATCGCTCAGCGGCACCACCGATTTCAGGCGCCGCGCCGGATCGCTGGAAAGAATGATGATGCCGTTCTCGTCGCTGACGAAGGCTTCCAGGCGGGCGCGTTGCCAGCGCTCTTCCAGCGCTTCGAGGCGCACCTTGACCACGGCGACGCCGATGATCTTGCCGTGTTCTTCCAGGCCATGGGCGAGGTAGTAACCGGGCTCGCCGCTGGTGCTGCCGATGCCGTAGAAACGTCCGGGCTCGCCGCGCACGGCGTTCTGGAAATAGGCGCGAAAAGACAGGTCTTCGCCGAGGTAACTGTCGACGTCGCGCCAGTTGCTGGTAGCCATCACCCGGCCGGTGGTGTCCATGACGTAGATAGCCCGACTGCGGCTGCGCCGGTTCAGGCCTTCAAGGTAAGCATTGACCGTTTGCCGGTGTTCCGGAGTCGGGTCGGCCAGCAGTTGCGGGACACTGGTTTCCAGTTCCAGCAGGCTGGGCAGGTAGGTGTATTTGCTGATCTCGCTTTCGACGGTACGCGCGTGCAGTTCGAGCTGACGCTGGCCGTTTTCGCTGAGGCTGCGGATGCCGAAATGTTCACTGGTCCAGAAGCCGATGTAACCCAGTCCGATCATCAGGATGATGATCAGCGGCGGCAGGAACAGATGGCGAATCAGACGGGGCTTCACGGCAAGTGATGGCGGCGCTGCGCGATAGAGATTGGGGTCGCATTTCATCACAGTTGCCTTGGGTCAACCAGCGTGGCTAACAGCATCCTGGTTTGTTCGAGCGCGGAACCTGTGGCGAGGGGATTTATCCCCGATCGGCTGCGAAGCAGTCGTCAAACCGGCAGATGCGGTTTGATTTTGAAATGCTGGGGTCGCTTCGCGGCCCATCGGGGATAAATCCCCTCGCCACAAAGCGCCCTCGCCACAGAGTTCGGTGTGTTGCTTTTAGTGCTGCAGGATTTTCTCGAGGAAGTGCTGCGCGCGTTCGGAGCGGGCGCTGATGTCGCCGAAGAACTCCTCTTTCGGGCAGTCTTCGATGATCTTGCCGGCGTCCATGAAAATCACGCGGTCAGCCACTTTGCGGGCGAAGCCCATTTCGTGGGTCACGCACATCATGGTCATGCCTTCGTGGGCCAGTTGCACCATCACGTCGAGCACTTCGTTGACCATTTCCGGGTCGAGCGCCGAGGTCGGTTCGTCGAACAGCATGACGATCGGGTCCATGGCCAGTGCACGGGCAATCGCCACACGCTGCTGCTGACCGCCGGACAGTTGCCCCGGGTGCTTGTGCGCATGCGCAGACAAGCCGACGCGTTCCAGCAGTTGCAGACCTTTCTTGGTCGCCTCTTCCTTGCTGCGGCCCAGCACCTTGATCTGCGCGATGGTCAGGTTTTCGGTGATGGTCAGGTGCGGGAACAGCTCGAAATGCTGGAACACCATGCCGACGCGCGAGCGCAGTTTCGGCAGGTTGGTCTTGGAGTCGGCAATCGAAGTGCCGTCGACGACGATGTCGCCTTTCTGGAACGGCTCCAGCGCGTTGACGCACTTGATCAGGGTCGACTTGCCCGAGCCCGACGGGCCGCAGACCACGATCACTTCGCCTTTCTTGACCTCGGTGCTGCAATCAGTCAGCACCTGGAAGTCGCCATACCACTTGTTGATGTTCTTGATGGAGATCATACGGCAAACCTTTTTTGCAGACGCTTGACCAGCAGCGAGGCGGAAAAGCTGATGATGAAGTAGACGACACCGGCAAAGATCAGGAACTCGTTGGAACGACCGATGATGTCGCCGCTGGAACGGGCGGAGTTGAGGAAGTCCACCAGGCCCACGGTGTAGACCAGCGAGGTGTCCTGGAACAGGATGATCGACTGTTGCAGCAGCAACGGGGTCATCTTGCGGAACGCCTGGGGCAGGATGATCAGCCGCATGGTCTGACCATAGGTCATGCCCATCGCTTGCGCGGCGGCCATCTGGCCTTTGGGGATCGACTGCACGCCGGCCCGGACGATCTCACAGAAGTACGCGGCTTCGAACATCATGAAAGCCACGACGCAGGAGGTGAACGCGCCGATCGGGGTGTCTTCGCCGGTGATCCAGCGCAGCACGAACGGCACCGCCAGGTAGAACCAGGTGATCACCAGCAGCAGCGGGATCGAGCGGAAATAATTCACGTAGGCGCCGGCGACGCGCGACAGCAGTTTGCTCGACGACAGGCGCATCAGCGCGAGGATCGTCCCCAGCACGATGCCGCCGATCACGCCCATGACCATCAGTTGCAAGGTCATGACCATGCCGTTCCACAGGCCCGGGATCGCGGGGATGATGCCGCTGAAATCGAAGTCCATTATTTACCCCCCACGGAGATCAGGCCGGGCACTGCGACTTTCTTCTCGACCATGCGCATCAGCAACATCAGGCTCATGTTCAGGGTGAAGTAGATCAGCGTGGCCAGGGTGAAGGCTTCAAACAGGTTGGCCGAGAACTCGGCGGTCTGCTTGGTTTGCGCCAGCAGTTCCATCAGGCCGATCAAGGACGCCACGGAGGAGTTCTTGAACACGTTGAGGAATTCCGAGGTCAGCGGCGGAATGATGATGCGATAGGCCTGGGGCAGCAGCACGTTCCAATAGATCTGTGGCAGCTTGAAACCCATGGCGCGGGCGGCGGATTCCTGGCCGCGTGGCAGCGCCTGGATGCCGGTGCGCACTTGCTCGCAGACCCGGGCGGCGGTGAACAGACCCAGGCACACGACCACGCTCAGGTAGGCCGAGGTGGTCGGGTTCAGATCCTGCTTGTACCAGTCCTGCAGGTTTTGCGGCAGCAGATCGGGCACCAGGAAGTACCAGATGAACAGCTGCACCAGCAGCGGCACGTTGCGAAACAGTTCGACGTAGCAGGTCGCGATGCCCGATACGAGGCGGTTCGGCACCGTGCGCATGACCCCCAGAATGGAGCCCAGCAGCAAGGCGATGATCCATGCCACGATGGCGATGGCAATGGTCCAGCCCAGGCCGGCGATGTACCAGTCGAGATAAGTCTCGCTGCCCACGCCGGTGGACTTGAAGAACACGCCCCAGTCCCAGTTGTAATTCATTAGGGTCTCCCCTCGAAATCGATCGATGTACAAGCACCCGCTTGGGGAAGATCCTTTCCCGTCCGACGTTGAACGCCGGGCACACGCGATCGGCTCGAAAACCGCCAGGTCGAGTGTTCCACTGTAAAACCAGCAGGTAACAGACGCCTGAGGGAGGGTGGCTCCCTCAGGGGATAAGGTTAGTCAGGAATCAGATTTTTACGTCAGGCGCCGGCTTGTCGCTCGGGTTGGCGATCAGTTCCTTGACCTTGTCGCTCATCGGGAAGTTGAGGTTCAGGCCCTTTGGCGGAATCGCGGTTTCGAACCACTTCTTGTAGATCTCGTTGATCTTGCCCGACTTGTACAGGCCGACGATGGCGTCATCCACAGCCTTCTTGAAGGCCGGGTCGTCTTTGCGAACCATGCACGCGTAGGCTTCGAACGATTGCGGAGTACCGGTGATGACCCAGTCGTCCGGCTTCTTCGCCTTGGCTTCTTCGCCGGCCAGCAGGGCGTCGTCCATCATGAAGGCAACGGCGCGGCCGCTTTCCAGCATGTTGAAGGATTCGCCGTGGTCCTTGGCGGAGATGATGTTCATGCCCATCTGCTTGTCGGCGTTCATCGCTTTGATGATGCGCTCGGACGTGGTGCCGGCGGTGGTCACGACGTTTTTGCCTTTGAGGTCGGCAAAGTCTTTGTAGGACGGGTTGCCATCCTTGTCTTTCTTGACCAGCAGGCGGGTGCCGATTTCAAAGATGTTGACGGTGAAGTCGACTTGCTGGGCGCGCTCGGCGTTATTGGTGGTGGAACCGCACTCGATATCCGCGGTGCCGTTCTGGATCAGTGGGATACGGGTTTGCGAGGTCACCAGGTTGTATTTGACCTGCAGGTCTGGCTTGTTCAGGTCTTTTTTCAGGGCTTCAACGATGGCCACTTGAATGTCGTGGGAGTAGCCCACTGGCTTGCCGGAAGCATCCGCGATGTAGGAAAACGGAATGGAACTGTCGCGGTGAGCGAGGGTGATGGTGCCGGAATCGTTGATTTTCTTCAGGGTGCCGGTGAGTTCGGCGGCGAAAACTGGAGTGCTGATCAGAGCGGCCGCAATGGCTGCGCCCAGGATATGGGGAACGATGCGCATCAAATTTTCCTCGAATTGTTTTTTTTATGGGGCCAGTTCGTCGGCCCTTTTGTGCTTCGAATGCCTGACGGCTCCTGAAGTGTTGGCACGGCAGGCATTCGTCGAGAGAGTGTAGAGCATGAGTCGTGCCAGAGCAGTCGATAGTGGCTAATGGCTTGATTTATAAGGTGATTAAAGTTTTGTGTCGGTGTTTTTGGCTGGAACTGATCCGGTTATCCGAATTGACCGGGAGGTCGCGTTCGGAAAACCGAACGATCTTTTAATCGCTGCCCTCATATTGATGATCGTTCGAGCCCACATTCCCTTGTGGCGAGGGGATTTATCCCCGATAGGTCGCGAAGCGGCCTTCTTTCAGCGCAAGGCGAGGACCGCTTCGCAGTCCATCGGGGATAACTCCCCTCGCCACAGGGTTAGTGGCAGGCAAAGTAAGTCACGCAGCAAAAAGCCCCTGAATCTCTCAATTCAGGGGCTTTCGTTTAAGCGATGTTCAAATCACGCCGCTTCAATCTTGCGGTTCTGCTCGACCTTGCCCAGGTAGGCCGACAGTTTCTCTTGCTCGGCCGGGGTAGTGAACAGGCCCAGTTTGCTGCGACGCCACAGGATGTCGTGCGCCGTGGTGGCCCATTCTTCGCTGCACAGGTAATCGACTTCACGGGTGTAGAGCCCGCCACCCATGTGTTCGCCCATGTCGGCGAGGGTTTCCACGCCTTCGAGCATGCGCCAGGTGCGGCTGCCGTAGGTGGTGGCCCAGCGGCGGGCGATCTCGGTCGGGACGAAGTCGAACTTGTCGCGGATCTGCGCGCTCAAGGCTTGCGGAGTAGTCATGTCTTCGCCGCCGGGCAGGGTCGCGGTGGCGGTCCAGCTCGGGCGCATCTGCGTGAAGTACGGCATCAGTTGGGCCATCGCTGACTCGGCGAGTTTGCGGTAGGTGGTCAGTTTGCCGCCGAACACCGACAGCAGCGGTGCTTCTTCGCCACCGCCAGACAATGCCAGGGTGTAATCGCGGGTCACGGCGGACGGGTTGTCGGATTCGTCGTTGCACAGTGGACGCACGCCCGAGTAGCTGTGCTGAATGTCGTCGCGGCTGATCTGCTTCTTGAAGTGAGCGTTGACCACTTTCAGCAGGTAATCGGTTTCGCCGTCGGTGATTGCCACTTTCGCCGGATCGCCGGTGTATTCGCGGTCGGTGGTGCCGATCAGGGTGAAGTGGTTCAGGTATGGAATGGTGAAGACGATGCGCTGATCTTCGTTTTGCAGGATATGCGCGTGATCGCCTTCGTACAGCTTCGGCACGATGATGTGGCTGCCCTGAATCAGGCGGATGCCGTACGGCGATTCCATTTTCAGGTCGTCACGAATGAACTTGGCGACCCACGGGCCGGCGGCGTTCACCAAGGCTTTGGCAGTGATCGAAAACAGGCTGCCGTCGGCGCGTTCCAGATTCAGGTGCCACAGGCCCTTGGCGCGGCGGGCGCTGACGCAACGGGTCTGGGTGTGTACGTGGGCACCTTTTTCCCGGGCGGCCATGGCGTTCAGAACGACGAGGCGGGCGTCATCGACCCAGCAATCGGAGTATTCGAAGCCCTTGGTGATTTCGCTTTTCAGCGCGCTGTCGGCACCGAACTTCAGGCTTTTCGAACCTGGCAGTTTTTCGCGCTTGCCGAGGTTGTCATAAAGGAACAGGCCGGCGCGGATCATCCACGCCGGACGCAGGTGCGGGCGGTGCGGCAGCACAAAACGCATCGGCTTGACGATGTGCGGCGCCTTGGCCAGCAGCACTTCGCGCTCGGCCAGCGCTTCACGCACCAGACGGAATTCGTAATGTTCGAGGTAGCGCAGGCCGCCGTGGATCAGCTTGCTGCTGGCCGACGAGGTGTGGCTGGCCAGGTCATCCTTTTCGCAAAGGAACACCGAGAGACCGCGACCGGCGGCATCCGCTGCGATCCCCACGCCATTGATCCCGCCGCCAATTACGGCAACGTCGTAGATCTCGGAGATAGGGGGCGTACGCAAGGTAGATGTGGACATCGGCTGGCCTCGGGCTCTTTTGATTTTCTGTCTTGGAAATCGAACATAAATGTTCATTTGCGAAAATGGTAGCCCATAAAGACGCGCGCAGCCAGTCGCGTTCGATTGAAAAAACTCATCGAAGGGCGGCTAAAAGAAAATTTTCGAACATTATTGAGGCGGAGATGATCTTTGTGGCGAGGGGATTTATCCCCGATGGGCCGCGTAGCGGCCCCTCAATCAACTACCGTGGAGTCTCAGGCACACCGCATTGGGTGGTTTTAGGACTGCTTCGCAGCCCATCGGGGATAAATCCCCTCGCCACAGGGGATGTTGAACGGGTTTAAACGACTTCCAGACGAATTTTGTGCTGGCTCAGCAGTTGCGCCAGTGCCGGCACTGGCTGCTGATCGGTCACCAGGCAGTCGATCAGGCTGATCGGACCCAATCGAATCATCGCATTGCGCCCGAACTTGCTCGAGTCCGCCGCCAGAATCACCTGCCGCGCATTGGCAATGATCGCCTGCGACACGCGCACTTCCTGATAATCGAAGTCGAGCAGGCTGCCGTCTTCGTCGATGCCGCTGATACCCACCAGTGCGAAATCGACCTTGAACTGGTTGATGAAGTCCACGCTCGCCTGACCCACCACACCGCCGTCACGGCGCACGTTGCCGCCGGTCAGCAGCACATCGAAATCATCCTTGGCACTGAGCATCGAGGCGACGTGCAGGTTGTTGGTGATGATCTTCAGATGGTTGTGATTGAGCAGGGCGCGGGCAATCGATTCGGTGGTGGTGCCGATGTTGATGAACAGCGAGGCGTGATCGGGGATCTGCGCGGCGATGGCTTCGCCAATGCGTTGTTTTTCGTCGCGCATCTGGTCGGCGCGCATCGCATAGGCGGTGTTTTCGACGCTGGAGTCATAGGCCGCGCCGCCATGGTAGCGACGCAACAGATTGGCTTCCGCGAGCTGATTGATATCGCGGCGGATGGTTTGCGGGGTAACAACGAACAGCGTGGCCATTTCCTCGATGCTCACATAGCCGCGTTCGCGGACCAGCTCGAGGATTTGCTGCTGACGGGGAGGCAGATTCATGGGGCTTCCTTTGGGCTGCCGTGCAAAATTTGCCCATGATGACGCAGGAATCTCCTCCCGACCAGTTTCCAAACAACGTGAAAGCTACTGCGCTCGGCAATCCTGCGTTAAAAACAGGCTCGGACTGCTCATTTACAAACCCGTAAACTCCGCGTCCTCGCCTGTTTTTGCCTTGTCTTGCCTTCGCTCGCTACGCTTTCACGCTGTTTGGACAGCTTAAGTCAGTCTTCAGACTGGCTTATTCAGCGTCTTCACGCGCCCAGTCACGGGTGCGGCTGACGGCTTTTTTCCAGCCTTTGTACAGCTTCTCTTTCTCGGCTTCGTCCAGGCTCGGTTCGAACTCACGCTCGATCACGGCCTTGCCGCGCAGTTCGTCGAGGCTGCCCCAGAAACCACACGCCAGACCGGCCAGATACGCTGCGCCCAGCGCGGTGGTTTCGCGCATTTGCGGACGCTCGACCTGGGTGCCGAGGATGTCGGCCTGGAACTGCATGAGGAAGTTGTTCGCGACCGCGCCGCCGTCCACGCGCAGGGCCTTGAGGCGTTCGCCGGAGTCCTGTTGCATGGCGTCGAGTACGTCGCGGGTCTGGTAGGCGATCGATTCCAGCGCGGCGCGGATGATGTGATCCACGCGCACGCCGCGCGTCAGGCCGAACAGTGCGCCACGGGCATACGGGTCCCAGTACGGAGCGCCCAGACCGGTGAAGGCCGGTACCAGGTACACGCCGTTGCTGTCCTTCACTTTATTGGCGAAGTATTCGGTGTCGTGAGCGTCGTTGACGATCTTCAGTTCATCGCGCAGCCACTGCACGGTCGAACCGCCGTTGAACACCGCGCCTTCCAGGGCGTAAGCCACTTCGCCACGCGGGCCGCAAGCGATGGTGGTGAGCATGCCATGTTGCGATTTCACCGCTTTGTCGCCGGTGTTCATCAGCAGGAAGCAGCCGGTGCCGTAGGTGTTTTTCGCCTGGCCCGGCTCGACGCACATCTGGCCGAACAGTGCCGCTTGCTGGTCACCGGCGATACCGCCGATGGCGATGCCGCTCTTGGTGCGACCGTAGATTTCCGAAGAGGCTTTGACTTCCGGGAGCATTTCGCGCGGGATGTCGAGGATTTCCAGCATCTTCGAATCCCACTCCAGCGAATGGATGTTGAAGAGCATGGTGCGCGAGGCGTTGGTGTAGTCGGTGACGTGTACCTTGCCGCCGGTGAATTTCCAGATCAGCCAGCTATCGACGGTGCCGAACAGCAGTTCGCCATTGCGCGCACGCTCGCGGCTGCCTTCGACGTTGTCGAGGATCCACTTCAGCTTGGTGCCGGAGAAGTACGGGTCGGTAACCAGACCGGTGTTGTCGCGGATGTACTCTTCGTGGCCATCGCGCTTGAGCTGCTGGCAGATCTCGGTGCTGCGGCGGCACTGCCAGACGATGGCGTTGTACACCGGACGACCGGTGGTCTTGTCCCAGACCACCGTAGTTTCACGCTGGTTGGTGATACCGATGGCGGCGACCTGATCGTGATGCAGGCCGGCCTGGGCCAGTGCTTCAACCATCACCGCGCTCTGGGTCGCAAAGATTTCCATTGGATCGTGCTCGACCCAACCGGCTTGCGGGTAGTGCTGGGCGAATTCGCGCTGGGCGGTGCAGACCACGTTCGCATCGCGGTCGAAAATGATCGCGCGGGAGCTGGTCGTACCCTGATCGAGGGCAATGATGTAGTTCTTATTCTGAATGTCGGTCATGTCGATTGCCTTGGACGAAATAAGGGAGAGTGGGCCGTGGCGCGGGCTCTAAAAGGGCAGGAGCCCGCGCCGACTGTTTCAAGAAGTTCTTGGTTTGCCGTCAATGGCCGGTTCTGCATCCTTTGTAGCAGGTGTGGCGCCGGTCAGGTGACGGGCGATGAGCCCGCGATACCCGGCAGCGCCGAGGCAGGCACCGACAATCGGTGCAAAAATCGGAATCAGGAAGTACGGAATATCGCGGCCGCCAGTGAAGGAAATTTCACCCCAGCCGGCGAAGAAAGTCATCAGTTTCGGACCGAAGTCACGCGCCGGGTTCATCGCAAAACCGGTCAGCGGGCCCATCGAGCTGCCGATCACGGCGATCAGCAAGCCGATCAGCAGCGGAGCCATCGGGCCTTTCGGCAGACCGTTGTTGTCATCGGTCAGGGCCATGATCACGCCCATCAGGATCGCGGTGATGATCATCTCGACCAGGAATGCCTGAGCGGTGGACAGTACCGGATTGGGGAAGGTCGAGAACACCGAGGCCAACTCAAGGCTGGCGGCGGTGCCACGCACCATGTGGTGAGTTTGTTCGTAATCGAAGAATAGATTGCTGTACAGCGTGTACACCAACAGCGCACCGCAAAACGCGCCGGCGATCTGCGACAGGATATAGAACGGCAGTTTGCGCTTTTCGAAGTCGGCGAAAATGCTCAGGGCAATGCTCACGGCGGGGTTCAGATGCGCGCCGGAAACCCCGGCGGTCAAGTAGATCGCCATGCTCACGCCGACGCCCCAGATAATGCTGATTTCCCACAGACCGAAGCTGGCGCCCGCGACTTTGAGCGCGGCGACACAGCCAGTGCCGAAAAAGATCAGAAGTGCAGTCCCCAGAAACTCGGCCAGGCATTGGCCGGAAAGCGATGGTTGCTGTAAAGCAGTTGTCATTGAAAACCTCGATTTTTGTTGTTGTCTGGCGCATTTGCCGTCAGGGCAAGGCGCGATTTTCCCCGGGGCAGGATCCCCATCCTGTTCCCGGTTTACTGCTGGGTGCTGCGGTGATGATAATTCTTACATTATTCAGATTCGAAAAAATATAGACAAGAAACAAACCTGTCAAAGGTCGAAAGTGAACCATCGGTCACAATTAAACTATCAGCCTGCTGAATGATCCTGCGGAAGATGGCGGCGATAGTCCGGCGATTCGCCTGCAACGCCCGGAAAACGGGGCTCGCGCTAGAGCCTTTTGCGATGTGATGGCCTAGAATCCGGCGCAGGATTTTTCTGTTGATGCCGAGCCTGGAGCTGCCATGACCCCTGCGTTGGACTTGTTGAAAAAAGTTCGTGCCGAACATCGCGTGCACAGTTACGAACATGATCCCAAGGCCGCGTCCTATGGGCTGGAGGCCGCCGAGAAACTGGCGCTGGAGCCGGCGCAGGTGTTCAAGACGCTGCTCGCTGCCAGCGAAAAAGGTGAATTGCTGGTGGCGGTGGTGCCGGTCGTCGGAAGTCTTGATCTCAAAGGTCTGGCACACGCGGCGGGCGTGAAGAAAGTCGAAATGGCTGACCCGGCTGCGGCACAGCGTTCCACCGGTTACCTGTTGGGCGGCATCAGTCCGCTGGGGCAGAAGAAGCGTCTGCGCACCTTCATCGATAACTCGGCCCAAGGCTTTGCGACTATTTATGTCAGTGCTGGCCGACGTGGCCTGGAAGTCGAATTGGCGCCGGCGGTTCTGGCTGAACACACCCAAGCCAAATTTGCCGACATCGGTCGTGCATGAACTTGCGTTCTGTATGAAGAAAATTGCCCGGTTCTGTCACTGGCGCTGAGCGCAGCGTGGCTGCATGCTCTGCCGATTCACTTAGGGAGAAGGTTATGCAGCTCGAATTTCATCAGGTTGATGCGTTCAGTGATCGGCCGTTCAGTGGCAACCCGGCGATGGTGTATCGGCTCGATGCATGGCTCGCGGACGATTTGATGCAGAAGATCGCCGCCGAACACAATCTGGCAGAAACCGCGTTCGTGGTGCGCGAAGGTGCAGCGTGGCACATCCGCTGGTTCACCCCGACCACCGAGGTGCCGCTGTGCGGGCATGCCACACTGGCCAGCGCCTATGTGTTGTTCGAGGTCTACAAGGAAAATGCCGAGCGGCTGGACTTCATCTGCAAGTCCGGGCCGCTTAGCGTCAGCCGCGAGGGCGATCGCCTGTGGCTGGACTTCCCGTCGATTGTGCCGTCAGAAATTGGCGTGACGCTGGATGTCGAGCGCGCGCTGGGCGTCGAGGCGGTGGATGTGCTCGGTTCCAACGAGTTGTTCGTGGTGCTGGAGTCGGAGCAGGCAGTGCTCGACTGCACGCCGGACATGGTAGCGCTGGCGAAACTGCCGTGGCTCGGCGCCATCGTGACGGCGCGCGGCAATCAGCACGATTTCGTCTCGCGCTACTTCGCCCCGGCAATCGGCATCAACGAAGATCCGGTGACCGGCTCGACGCATTGCAGCCTGATTCCGTATTGGTCGAAACGTTTGGGCAAATCCAGTTTGACCGCGTGCCAGCGTTCGGCGCGGGGCGGGGAGTTGTTCTGTCGGCTGGAGGGGGAGCGGGTGAAGATCGGCGGGAATGCGACGCTGGTGGCCAGCGGCACGTTGATTTTGGGCTGACCCTAAACCAATTGTGGGAGCGGGCTTGCTCGCGAATGCGCTGTGTCAGACGACCTCTTCGTTGACTGACCCAGCGCATTCGCGAGCAAGCCCGCTCCCACAGTTTTGATCCGGGGCGGATCAGAGTGCAGCGCTGTAGCGGCGGACGCCGTTTTCCACCGCCGGGATTTGTGCCGCGGTACTGCCGCTGGCCTGGAACAGGACAAGGTGTTCGGCGGCGACCCGAATCCCCACCTCCGCCCCCACCTGATGGTCGGCATGGCTCGGGAAGATCGATTCCAGCTGCGCACCGGTCGGCAGTTGCAGGCGATACAGGGTCGAGGCACCCAGGAACGTCTTGCCGACGATCCGCGCTTTCAACCCGCTGTCCGGCGCATAAACGATGTCATCCGGACGCAGCAATACATCCACCGCACCGCCCACCGGCCAGGTGTAGGCGCGGTTGCCGCGCAGTTCGCCGAGTTCGGTCTGCACCGACTCCGGGCTGCCGAGCTGGCCGCGAATGAAATAACCCTGACCGATGAAGCTGGCGACAAACGGCGTCGCCGGCTCATGGTAAAGGTTGTAGGGCGTATCCCATTGCTCCAGGCGACCTTCCTTGAATACACCAACATGATCGCTGACGGCGAAGGCTTCTTCCTGATCGTGAGTCACCAGAATCGCGCTGGTGCCACGGGCCTTGAGGATGTCGCGCACTTCGTGGCTGAGCTTGCGGCGCAGTTCGCCATCGAGGTTGGAGAACGGCTCGTCGAGCAGCAGCAGTTGCGGCTCCGGCGCCAAGGCGCGGGCGAGGGCGACGCGTTGCTGCTGGCCGCCGGAGAGCTCGTGCGGGAAGCGCTTGCCGAGGTTCTTCAGATTGACCAGTTCCAGCAGCTCCTCGGTGACGCGCTCCTTGTTCGGGTGCTTGCGGATACCGAAGGCGATGTTGTCTGCAACACTCAGGTGCGGGAACAGCGCGTAATCCTGAAACACCATGCCGATCCGGCGTTTCTCTGGTGCCAGGGTGAAACCGGCGCTGGAAATGGTTTCGCCACCCAGCGTGATTTCCCCTTCATGCACCGGTTCGAAACCGGCAATCGCGCGCAGGGTGGTGGTCTTGCCGCAGCCGGACGAGCCGAGCAGGCAGCCGATGTCACCGGCGTTGAGGTGCAGATTGAGGTTCTGCACCACGCGTTGATCTTGATAGCCGCAAGCGAGGTTGCGCAGGTTCAACAGTAATTCATGGCTCATGCGTGGTGATATGCCGGTTCGACGAGGAACTCGAGCAGGGCCTTCTGTGCGTGGAGACGGTTTTCTGCCTGATCCCAAGCGACGGAGCGCGGGTCATCAAGCAGGTCGAGGCTGATTTCTTCACCGCGGTGCGCCGGCAGGCAGTGCATGAACAGCACATCTTCGGCCGCCAGATCGAGCAGGGCGCGGGTCACCTGAAACGGAGCGAACAACTTCAGGCGCTTGGCAGTTTCCTCTTCCTGACCCATCGAAGTCCAGACATCGGTGCTCACCAGATGCGCACCGCGCACGGCATCCTGCGGATCACGGACGATAGTCACGCGATCGCCGGCGCGGGCGACAAATTCCGGATTAGGCTCGTAGCCCTGCGGGCAGGCAACGCGCAACTGGAAGTCGAACTGGATCGCCGCTTCTATATAGCTGTTGCACATGTTGTTGCCGTCGCCGATCCAGGCCACGGTCTTGCCCTGGATCGAGCCACGGTGCTCAAGGAAGGTCTGCATGTCGGCCAGCAACTGGCACGGGTGCAGGTCATCGGACAGGCCGTTGATCACCGGCACGCGCGAGTTGGCGGCGAATTCGGTCAGGGTGCTGTGGGCAAAGGTACGGATCATCACCGCGTCGAGCATGCTCGACATGACGATGGCGCAGTCGCCGATTGGCTCGCCACGGCCCAGCTGGGTGTCGCGTGGCGACAGGAAGATCGCCTGGCCACCGAGCTGGATCATGCCGGCCTCGAAGGAAATCCGGGTACGGGTCGAGGACTTCTCGAAGATCATCCCCAGGACGCGGTTTTTCAGCGGCTCGAACAGTACGCCGCGGTTACGCAGGTCCTTGAGCTCAACGCCTCGACGGATCACGCTGACCAGCTCTTCGGGCGTGCAATCCATCAGGGAGAGAAAGTGCCTTGCGCTCATCATTGACTACCTTTTTGCTACAGACCGCAGATGCTCAAAGCCTTGTTTAACGGAACAACGGGCGAGACCTGCGGCGTAAGCCGCACGGGGCGACGAAATTGGGGAAGGCGCGATATTGACACTAAATGTCGCGTTACGCCAATAGGCTACGGTTTTTGCGGGATTCGGAGGGCGCACGGGATGTTGCAGTACGCATGTGAAGCCGGGTTCAGGACAGCAGCAAGCCTCTTTGTACACCGGCCTCGCGGGGCTTGGCAATGCGGCGTGGCGGGGATCACGTCGACCAGGTCGGTTTACGACCGTGGCGCCATGCCATCACTTGGTCGGATGCTCAGACTGAAACATTTGCTAAAGCAAAGTGCTGGGTTATAAATAAGTTTCGAGCGACGCAGGAAGCTTCCGCATGGAATCGAAAGAAAAACTGTTAATGGAACTGCTGGGCCACACAGCTCGCTCACTGACCCATCTCACCGCGTCGGTCACTTCGATGTCTTTCGAGCTGCTGCGCAGCGAGGACGAAGTGGTCAAGACCGCCGGCCGCCACATGATCGATCGCATGGCGACCATCAGTGCCGGGCTCGACGAGCACTGGCGGTTGATCGGCGAACTCACCGGCGTGCACGTTGCCCACGAGCAGATCGAAACCATTCAGGAAATTCAGTTGGCCGCGCCGCCGCAGCTGCCGTCGAACTGAGCATGGCGGTGTATCGGCTCGCCTGATAACCGTCGATTCACAAGACGAACGTCGCTGGCGCAGGATCTGCGCCGGGGCCATAGTTTTGTTCCCGCGGGCCTGATTGCCTGCCCAGAACAAGACAGAGACTGGCCATGACCAAGACTCTCCATCACCGTGCCTGCCACCTGTGCGAAGCCATCTGCGGCCTGACCATCGAGACCACCGAAACCGATGGCAACGTCGCGATCACCTCGATCAAGGGCGACGCGCTCGACACGTTCAGTCGCGGGCACATCTGCCCCAAGGCCGTAGCCCTGCAAGACATCCAGAACGATCCCGACCGCCTGCGCCAGCCGATGCGCCGGGTCGGCAGCGAATGGCTGCCGATCGAGTGGGACGAGGCCTTTGCGCTGGTGGCCGAGCGTCTGGCGGCGATTCAAGAGCGTCACGGGCAGAATGCGGTGGCGGTCTACCAGGGCAACCCGAGCGTGCACAACTATGGGCTGATGACCCACAGCAACTACTTTCTCGGCCTGCTGAAGACGCGCAATCGCTTCTCGGCGACTTCGGTCGATCAGTTGCCGCATCACCTGAGCAGTTACCTGATGTACGGCCATGGCTTGCTGCTGCCGATCCCGGACATCGATCACACCGATTTCATGCTGATCCTCGGCGGCAACCCGCTGGCATCCAACGGCAGCATCATGACCGTGCCGGATGTCGAGAAACGCCTGAAGGCGATTCAGGCGCGCGGCGGCAAAGTGGTGGTGGTCGATCCCCGGCGCAGCGAAACGGCAGCTATCGCCGATCAGCACTTGTTTGTGCGGCCGGGTGGCGACGCGGCGCTGTTGTTTGGCTTACTCAATACGCTTTTCAGCGAAGGGCTGACCCGTGACAGCCACTTGCCGGTTGATGGCCTTGATGAAGTGCGCGCAGCCGTCGCAACCTTCACTGCCGAAGCCATGAGCCCGCTGTGCGCCGTTCCCGCTGAACAGATCCGCCAACTGGCCCGGAACTTCGCCGCTGCACCAAGCGCTGTTTGCTACGGCCGGATGGGCGTTTCCACTCAGGCCTTCGGCACGCTATGCCATTGGGTCGTGCAGTTGATCAATCTGGTGACTGGCAATCTCGATCGCGTCGGCGGTGCCTTGTGCACAGAGCCAGCGGTGGATCTGGTGGCATCGACCTCGGGCGGGCATTTCAACAAATGGCAAAGCCGGGTCTCCGGGCGACCCGAGTACGGCGGCGAGTTGCCGGTGTCGGCGCTGGCCGAAGAGATGCTCACCGAAGGCGAAGGGCAGATTCGCGCACTGATCACCGTGGCCGGCAATCCGGTGTTGTCGACGCCGAACGGCCGGCAACTGGAGCAGGCGCTCGATGGTCTGGAGTTCATGCTCAGCATCGACCTGTACATTAACGAAACCACGCGTTACGCCGATCTGATTCTGCCGTCGACCTCGGCGCTGGAGAACGATCATTACGACACTACTTTCAATCTATTCGCGGTACGCAACGTCACCCGCTTCAACCGGGCGATTCTCGCCAAGCCCGAGGGCGCATTACACGACTGGGAGATCTTTGTCGGTCTAGCCAAGGCGTTTGCCGAGAAGACCGGCAAGGAGCTGAAACCGACGATGCCGCCGGCGAAGATGATCGACATGGGGCTGCGCATGGGCCTGTATGGCGATGCGTCCGAGCAAAAGCTGTCATTGGCGACATTGTTCGATCATCCGCACGGGATTGATCTTGGGGCGTTGAAGCCTAATCTGGTTGCACGCCTCAAGACGCCGAATCAACGGGTGCAGGCTGCGCCGCCGGAAATTCTCGCCGATCTCGCACGCTTTGCGGCCTTGCAGGCGCCGGCGGCCGATGAGCTGCTGATGATCGGCCGGCGCCATGTGCGCAGCAACAATTCGTGGATGCATAACTATCATCGTCTGGTGAAGGGCAAGCCACGGCATCAATTGCTGATGCACCCGGATGACCTCGCCAGCCGTGGGCTCAACGATGGTCAGTTAGTTCGCGTCAGCTCGCGGGTAGGGCAGATCGAGGTCGAGGTGCTCGGCAGTCTGGACATGATGAAGGGCGTGGTCAGCCTGCCGCACGGTTGGGGACATGCTCGGCCGGGCGTGCAAATGGCAATCGCCAGTGGGCAGCCGGGATCGAGTGCCAACGACCTGACCGATGAATGCCAGCTCGACGAGTTGTCGGGTAACGCCGCGCTCAATGGCGTACCGGTGACGGTGGCGGCGGCCTGAACGTGACCGTCGGGGAGACCGAGCATGGCGCTCGGGATTCCGTTACAATGCGTCACCGTGCCGACCCATGAGTCGGAAAGTTCAGCCGAGGTGCTCCATGGATATCATCGAAACGATTAAAGAGCAGATTGCCAACAACACCATTCTGCTTTACATGAAAGGCTCGCCGAATGCCCCGCAGTGTGGCTTCTCCGCGAAAGCTGCGCAGGCTGTAATGGGCTGTGGCGAGAAGTTCGCCTACGTCGACATCCTGCAGAACCCGGAAATCCGCGCCAACCTGCCAAAGTACGCCAACTGGCCGACTTTCCCGCAACTGTGGGTCGGCGGTGAGCTGGTCGGCGGTAGCGACATCATGGCTGAAATGTTCGCCAACGGTGAGCTGCAGACTCTGGTCAAGGAAGCATCGGCCAAGGCTGCTGCGGCCAAGTCCGAAGCCTGATCCGGCTTTTGTGGGAGCGAGCAAGCTCGCTCCCACAGGGATCTGCATCTGATCCGGGATTTGCCAATAAAAAGCCCCGCATCTCGAAAGAGGGCGGGGCTTTTTAGTGTCGCGAATTCAGCGGGCGCTTATTTACTCTTCGCCCATCTGCGATTGCAGATAGTTCTCAAGACCGACTTTATCGATCAGGCCCAGTTGGGTTTCCAGCCAGTCGATATGCTCTTCTTCGGATTCGAGAATGTCTTCGAGCAGTTCACGGCTGCCAAAGTCGCCAACCGATTCGCAATGGGCGATGGCGGCTTTCAGATCGGCGTGGCCGGTCTTCTCGATACGCAGGTCACATTCCAGCATCTCCTGGGTGTGCTCGCCGATGTGCAGCTTGCCCAGATCCTGCACGTTCGGCAGGCCTTCGAGGAACAGAATGCGCTTGATCAGCTTGTCCGCGTGTTTCATCTCGTCGATGGATTCGTGGTACTCGTGCTTGCCCAGCTTGTTCAGGCCCCAATCTTCATACATGCGTGCATGCAGGAAGTACTGATTGATCGCGACCAGTTCATTGGCAAGGATCTTGTTGAGATGCTGGATGACTGTAATGTCGCCTTTCATGATGGGAGTCCTGCCCTGTATTAGCTGTATATAAGGCGGAGTTTGAGCTTGGTACTTATAAGTGTCAAACCTAAGTTATTGAATAATAAATGAAATTAAATCTGAATAAGAATGTTTGTGTTCCGCGTCTAACGCCTAAGCGCTTGATTTGCGGGCATAAAAAAACCGGACATATGCCCGGTTTTTTGAAATGGGGGGGTAATTATGCCGCCGTAAATTCTACAGGGTAGGGGATCGCAGCCTGAGCGGTTTGCAGCTTGGTCAGGGTTTCGCGAACCACTTCCTTGGCAAGGCACGCACATTTGCCGCATTGGCTGGCGACGCCGGTGGCCTGGCGGACTTCTTTGTAGCTGCAGCAACCTTCATAGATCGCTTCGCGGATTTGTCCGTCGGTGACGCCAGTGCAGAGACAAACATACATAAGTGAGAACCGTCGCTGGTTGTGACTCAATTGCGATGGATCTTAATGTTAACGAGAATGATTGTCAAAGTGCTTTCTGAATGGTTTTCGATCGAAAGGCCGGTCACTGACGAACGGTGATTAATGGCGAATTGCCTGGCCCCGAAAATGCTGGTCCGTTATCCGCCTTGGGCAAAAAACCGTTAAGGACAGGCGAAAAACGCAGTGTATGATGGTCGGCCCTTGCGAAGAGGGTTCGTGTCACAGGGCTGTCGCCTCAAGGTGGCAGGCTGGCCCGGGCCCTGAACTTCAAGTTATTCACCAGGAGATATCCATGAGCGTACTCGTAGGCAAACAAGCCCCAGACTTCACCGTCCCGGCCGTACTCGGCAATGGCGAGATCGTTGACAGCTTCACCCTGTCCTCGGCCATCAAAGGCAAATACGGCCTGGTGTTCTTCTACCCACTGGACTTCACCTTCGTCTGCCCGTCCGAGCTGATCGCTCTGGACAACCGCATGGCCGACTTCAAGGCGCGCAACGTGGAAGTGGTTGCCGTGTCGATCGACTCGCACTTCACCCACAACGCCTGGCGCAACACTCCGGTCAACAATGGCGGCATCGGCCAGGTGAAATACACCATGGCTGCCGACATGAAGCACGAAATCGCCAAGGCCTACGACGTTGAGTCCGAAGGCGGCGTGGCTTTCCGTGGCGCGTTCCTGATCGACGACAAGGGTGTTGTTCGCTCGCAGATCATCAACGACCTGCCGCTGGGCCGTAACATGGAAGAGCTGATCCGTCTGGTCGACGCGCTGCAATTCCACGAAGAGCACGGCGAAGTCTGCCCTGCCAACTGGAAAAAAGGCGACAAAGGCATGAACGCTTCGCCAGAAGGCGTTGCGGCTTACCTGACCGAGAACGCTGCTGCCCTGTAAGGCGCAACGTCGCGGTACAAAAAAACCGGCCCATGTGGCCGGTTTTTTATGCGCGGGAAATACCCGACGAGGATCAGTCGTCGAAGTCTTCCCAGCCGCCCATCTGTTTCCAGCGGTTGACGATGCCGCAGAACAGCTCGGCAGTCTTCTCGGTGTCGTAACGCGCCGAATGCGCTTCACGGCCGTCGAAGTCGATGTCCGCTGCCTGACAGGCTTTGGCCAGCACGGTTTGACCGTAAGCCAGACCGGCCAGTGTCGCGGTGTCGAAGCTGGAGAACGGGTGGAACGGATTGCGCTTCATGTCCAGACGCGCAACCGCAGCATTCAGGAAGCCGAGGTCGAAGCTGCTGTTGTGGCCGACCAAAATCGCGCGCTTGCAGCCGTTGGCCTTCAGCGCCTTGCGGATGCCACGGAAGATGTCGGTCAGCGCAGTTTCTTCGCTGACCGCCATGCGCAGCGGGTGATCGAGCTTGATCCCGGTGAATTCCAGCGCTGCCGCTTCGATGTTGGCGCCTTCGAAAGGTTCGACACGGAAGAAGTAGGTGTGGTCCGGGTAAACGAAACCCTTTTCGTCCATGGCGATGGTGGTCGCGGCAATCTCCAGCAGAGCGTCGGTGGCCGAATTGAAGCCACCGGTCTCTACGTCGACGACAACCGGCAGGTAACCGCGAAAACGCGCTGCCATTGGGTGACGGGAACCGCCGCCGCCACTTTGACCGTCCAGTTCGTCGTCGAAATGGTCTTCACTCACGCGTGTTCCTCCAGCAGGCGCCAGCGCAGTTTTTCACCGGCGCGCAGCGGGATAACGTTCAGCTCGCCGAATGGCAGGCTGGTCGGGGCGGTCCATTCTTCGCGAACCAGGGTGATGCGATCGGTGTTGGTCGGCAGGCCGTAGAAGCGTGGGCCGTTGAGGCTGGCGAACGCTTCGAGCTTGTCCAACGCGTTGCGCTGTTCGAACGCTTCGGCATACAACTCGATGGCGGCGTACGCGGTGTAGCAGCCGGCGCAGCCGCAGGCGGCTTCCTTGGCATGCTGGGCGTGCGGCGCCGAGTCGGTGCCGAGGAAGAACTTCGCGCTGCCGCTGGTGGCGGCGTCGAGCAGGGCTTCCTGATGGGTATTGCGCTTGAGGATCGGCAGGCAATAGAAGTGCGGCCGAATCCCGCCCACCAGCATGTGGTTGCGGTTGTACAGCAGGTGATGCGCGGTGATGGTGGCGCCGACGTTGGCCGAAGCCTCATTGACGAACTGCACCGCGTCGCCGGTGGTGATGTGTTCGAACACCACTTTGAGCGTCGGGAAACGCTCGACGACACGGCGCATGTGCTCATCGATGAAAATCTTTTCGCGGTCGAAGACATCGACATCGCCACGGGTGACTTCGCCGTGGATCAGCAGCGGCATGCCGACTTCGGCCATGGCTTCCAGCGCCGGGAAGATCTTGTCGATGCTGGTCACGCCGGAATCGGAGTTGGTGGTGGCGCCGGCCGGGTACAGTTTGGCGGCGTGCACGAAACCGCTGGCCTTGGCCTCACGAATTTCTTCGGGCTGGGTGCGGTCGGTGAGGTACAGCACCATCAGCGGTTCGAAGCGACTGCCGGCCGGGCGGGCAGCGAGAATCCGCTGGCGATAGCCGTCGGCTTCAGCGGCGTTGCGCACCGGTGGTACCAGGTTGGGCATGATGATGGCGCGGCCAAAGGTGCGCGCAACATCGGCAACGGTATTGGTCAACACGGCACCATCGCGAAGATGAATGTGCCAGTCGTCGGGACGCAGCAGGGTCAGGCGGTCGGACATGAGGGGATTCCAGGCGGGTCAAACTGAGGGGAATGCTACCGGAAAAGACTCTTGCAGGCACCCGCTATCAAGTTTTGCAGGAACCTTCCGATATCCCGTAGGTATGCCGTAAACATAGTGTGAATCGGTCTTTGTGTTACAGAAGCCAATGGAGCCTCCCGTGCGCCAGCGATATTTAGCCTTGCTCAGTGTGTTTGCCAGCCTCCCCGCGATGGCGCTGACCTACCAGACGCGTCTGGAGAACATTGAGTGGACGGTCGAGGGCGACAAGTTCGAGTGCCGCCTGACCCAGCCGATCACCGATTTCGGCTCGGGCCAGTTCGTGCGCAAAGCCGGCGAGCAGGCGATATTCCGCCTCAATGCCTACAACGCCATGCTCGGCGGCGGTTCGGCGACGTTGCTTGCCGCGGCAGCGCCATGGCAGCCGGGGCGCAACGACATCAATCTGGGCAGCGTCAGGATCGGTACCGGCAACGTGCTGTTCAACAGTTCGCAATCCCAGGCCGGCGGGCTGATCAGCGGTTTGCTGGACGGTCGCAGTCCGGTGGTGCGCCGTGCGTCCGGCGATGGCCGGGTTTCGGAAGTGCGTCTGCTGCCGGTGAAGTTCAGCAAAGCGTTCAATGATTACCAGACGTGTGTGGCGAAGTTGCTGCCGCAGAATTTCGATCAGGTGAAGCAATCGCAGATCGGCTTCCCTGGCGAAGGCACCGATCTGGATGCCGCCGCCAAGGCCAGGCTGCAGGTGATGCTCGAGTTCATGAAGGCCGATCCGACGGTCAATCACATCGAACTGGATGGCTATTCCGACAACAGCGGCAACCGTCTGACCAACCGTGAGCTGTCGCGTCGTCGCGCGCTGGCGGTGGTCGACTTTTTCAAGGCCAACGGCATCGCCGAATCGCAGATCACCGTGCGTTTCCACGGCGAGCAATACCCGCTGGTGCCGAACAACAATGCGGCCAACCGGGCGAAGAATCGCCGGGTCAGCGTGAAGCTTGCACGAGTGGCGCCGACTACCGCGCCAGCACCGCAAGCCAGCACACCTGCCAACGCTGCGGCGACTTCCTGACCCGCCGGTCATCGTCGCGCTGTCGACAGATTCTGTCGCTTTGTCGTCTTAAGCTGTCGCGCCTCTGTAAATTATCGGATTTGAGCGGTAGACTCCTCGGCTTTCCGTAGAACCCCGTGGAGTGATGGCATGGCGGACGTAAACAAGGTCGTTCTGGCGTATTCCGGCGGCCTGGACACTTCGGTGATCCTCAAGTGGCTGCAGGATACTTATAACTGTGAAGTGGTGACCTTCACTGCTGACCTGGGTCAGGGCGAAGAGGTCGAGCCGGCTCGCGCCAAGGCTCAGGCCATGGGCGTCAAAGAAATCTACATCGACGACCTGCGCGAAGAATTCGTGCGTGATTTCGTGTTCCCGATGTTCCGCGCCAACACCGTTTACGAAGGCGAGTACCTGCTGGGTACTTCCATCGCACGTCCGCTGATCGCCAAACGCCTGATCGAAATCGCCAACGAAACCGGCGCCGACGCCATTTCCCATGGTGCCACCGGCAAGGGCAACGACCAGGTGCGTTTCGAACTGGGTGCCTACGCACTCAAGCCTGGCGTGAAAGTGATTGCCCCTTGGCGCGAGTGGGACCTGCTGTCGCGCGAAAAGCTGATGGATTACGCCGAGAAGCACGCGATCCCGATCGAGCGTCACGGCAAGAAGAAGTCCCCGTACTCGATGGACGCCAACCTGCTGCACATCTCCTATGAAGGCGGCGTGCTGGAAGACACCTGGACCGAGCACGAAGAAGACATGTGGCGCTGGACCGTCTCCCCGGAGAAGGCTCCCGACACCCCGCAATACCTGGAACTGACCTACCGCAACGGCGACATCGTCGCGCTGGACGGCGTCGAAATGACTCCGGCCACCGTACTGGCAACGCTGAACAAGATCGGTGGCGCTCACGGTATCGGTCGTCTCGACATCGTTGAAAACCGTTACGTGGGCATGAAGTCCCGTGGCTGCTACGAAACCCCGGGCGGCACGATCATGCTGCGCGCGCACCGCGCCATTGAATCGATCACCCTGGACCGCGAAGTCGCTCACCTCAAAGACGAGCTGATGCCGAAATACGCCAGCCTGATCTACACCGGTTACTGGTGGAGCCCGGAGCGTCTGATGCTGCAACAGATGATCGATGCTTCGCAGGTCAACGTGAACGGTGTGGTTCGCCTGAAACTGTACAAGGGTAACGTGATCGTTACCGGCCGCAAGTCCGACGATTCGCTGTTCGACGCCAATATCGCGACCTTCGAAGAAGACGGCGGCGCCTACAACCAGGCCGACGCGGCGGGCTTCATCAAGCTCAACGCGCTGCGCATGCGCATCGCTGCCAACAAAGGCCGCAAGCTGTTCTAAGCCTTGCAGGGCTGTAAAAATGGCGGCTTGTCTCAATGACAATGCCGCCATTTTCTTTTCTGTGTTTGTCTGACGTTAATCCAGAGCTTTGGTCATTGCCGCCAACTCCAGCATTTTCTTGAATGTCCACTTCAGGCATCTACTCTACGCTCATGCTCCTCTCAAAACCGTGGTGGTTTGTGTGCTTACGTTGTAAGCAACGAGAAGTTTGGCGCCTCCGCTTTTTTTCGACTGTTTGATAAGGGTCGGGATAATTTGCTTGAGCAAAACGTCGCACGCAGAGTCGGTCAAAAATACCACTGCCTTGGCTGAGTGTTTGCCAAGATGCGGAAAGTGTTCTGCCAGCGCATTGAACGCCTGTGCGCTACTCAACCGACGTACGTCTATGGCGCACAATGTGCCGATGGATTTAGGCAGCTGAATGTTGTGCTCAATCCACGGTCGCTCCGGGCAGGATTTGTCAGCGCTGCAAGGAGGGAGTTGCCTGAGGTCAACGCTATGTACAGACAACGTCCACTCCAATCCGTTGGCAGCTGATACTTCACCTACCACAGACGCTCTTGCTGGAGGCGAACAGGAGTGGAGCTCGGGCTGTTTCAACTCCTCGAAACTTTTTAGAAAACTGTCGTCCTTATCGAAGTCCGAGGGCGCATAGAGCGAACGGTAGTTGAAGTTCAGCGTTAAAAAGAATAGCAATAGCAAGTAAAACGGAAAGCTGATCAGGAACCAGATGTAGACTTCTCTTTCGGCGTTATCAAGAAAGGGTAAGGAAATGGCAGCCGATGATTCGGAAATAAATGCAAATATCGCAATTACAGTCATGGGGTTGGTTATTTTTCTTCTGATTTTTATCATGGAATGTGCTCATTAATTATGTATTTCCAATACGTATGTTGAGTTGTTTTTTATGGGGTGTTGCAACTTGCTGGTCGAGATAATTTTTATATTAAATGATAACGCTTGGATAGAAGTATCTTGTTTCAGATGTTGATTTATCAAAGTGTTTTTGATTGGTTTTACGTTGTTTTTTTCAACTTATAAGCTGCCGGGGCTGGCGCTGTGTAGCGATGTGCAGTCAATGGATTATCGCGTTTTTTCAGCCGCTCGCTGAGCCGTCTGCCTCGAAAGTAGAGTTCGCGTGGCTTTCAGGACGACATGTTTTTTGCGTCGATGTGAAGGCCAGAAGATACGTCATCCCATTTGAAAGTCGGCAGTATGGGTTTTTTTGTAGGAATAATCTTTATTTGCTGTAGGGAATGTCTTTTGCTGGGATTGCAATGAAACTCTCTTGTGCCATGTCAGAAGTGACTGGGCTATTGTGCGTGCTCTAAAAATTCGAACAGCGAAACTGGACTTGCCCATGAATAAAGTGCTGATCGTGGATGATCATCCCGTCATTCGTCTTGCTGTGCGTATGCTGATGGAGCGTCATGGCTACGAAGTCATTGCAGAAACGGATAATGGTGTGGATGCTTTGCAACTTGCGCGTGAACAGATGCCGGATATCGTTATTCTGGATATTGGAATACCGAAACTCGACGGTCTTGAAGTTATTGCGCGTCTGAACTCGACACCCATGCCGTTGAAAGTACTGGTGTTGACCTCCCAGGCACCGGGTCATTTTTCAATGCGCTGCATGCAGTCAGGTGCTGCGGGTTATGTATGTAAGCAACAGGATTTGACTGAGTTGCTCAGTGCGATCAAAGCGGTACTGTCCGGCTACAGCTATTTTCCAAACCAGGCTCTGCACACCGTGCGTACCAGTCTTGGTAATGCCAGTGAGGCCGATATGGTGGATCGCCTCTCCGGGCGGGAAATGATGGTGTTGCAGCAATTGGCGCGTGGCAAGACCAACAAGGAAATCGCCGACGGCATGTTTCTCAGCAACAAGACGGTCAGCACTTACAAGACGCGTCTGTTATTGAAGCTCAATGCCCGCTCGCTGGTGGACCTGATTGAATTGGCACAACGCAACGGACTGGTCTGATGATCAGAAATACCGATGGGGCATGGGCCGCTCAGTGTCGGATTCAGCAGAAAGTAAAAAGCCTCCGGTTCGGGAGGCTTTCAAGTGTCACAGATCAAAATCGTAATCGGCCAATTGCTTTTGCAGTCGGCGCTCCTCAAGCAGGTTATCGATGGTGCGACGTTTACTCAGATTGGTCTTGGCGACCTCGACCACCGGTTCGGCGTCGTCGGTATCCACAACGGTAAAATCTTCATCTACGTCCAGTTGTTCTTTGCTGTCAGTCATAAGGTGAACTCCAGGCTAAGACTGCCTTTGGCGCCCCTTATATCGATATTCCTGCTGCGGGTAAAAAAGATTTTTTCAATCGAAGAATCAATTATTCCAATAGCCAATCAATCGTCCGAGGTTTTGTGTTTGTACTCACACAAATCTTCGATGCGGCAGCTGCCACAGCGTGGCTTGCGCGCCAGGCACACATAGCGACCGTGCAGAATCAGCCAGTGGTGGGAATCCAGCAGGTAGTCTTTTGGCACAAACTTCATCAGCTTCTTTTCCACTTCAACCACATTTTTACCCGGGGCAATGCCGGTGCGGTTGCTCACGCGAAAAATGTGCGTGTCGACCGCCATGGTCAACTGGCGAAAAGCGGTATTGAGGACCACGTTGGCCGTCTTGCGACCGACGCCGGGCAGCGCTTCCAGTTCTTCACGCGTCTGCGGGACTTCGCCATTGTGCAACTCGACCAGCATGCGACAGGTCTCGATCACGTTTTTCGCTTTGCTGTTATAGAGGCCGATGGTCTTGATGTATTCGGACAGCCCTTCGACGCCCAGCGCGTGGATCGCCGCCGGGGTATTGGCCACCGGGAACAGTTTGGCCGTAGCCTTGTTGACGCCGACGTCGGTTGACTGCGCCGAAAGAATGACCGCGATCAACAACTCGAACGGTGAGGAATAGGCCAGCTCGGTCTTCGGCTCGGGATTGTCTTCATGAAGTCTGCGGAAAATTTCCAGACGTTTGGCGGCATTCATGGGTGATGTGTTTCCTTGGAGAGAGCGGTCGAGCGGGTCCAGGCCTGGCGGGCGGCGAGCAGTAGTCCGAGCAGGATGAGGGCGCCGGGAACCAGGGTGAGCAAGTGCAGCCCGTCGCTGAACAGAACCAGGCCTTGCCAGTGTTCCGACAGGCCGCCGCCGATGTGGCCTTGACCGAACAGTTCACGCAGTACCGCCAGCGCCAGTAGCAGCCCGCTCGACAGGCCAAAAAACGTCAGGCGCAGGCCAAATGCCTGACGAAAGAATCCGTTGTATTCCAGCACTACGCATTGCAAGGCGATCAGCCCGGCATAGATTCCGATGGACTGTTGCCACTGCAACGCCCAGCGCTGCGCGAGGATATTGGCGCAACTGGTCAGGGTGGCGGCCAGCAGCAGACTGGCCAGCATCAGGTTGTTGCCAGACAACCGTGAGCGCAGCGGGCCGATGCATGCGCCGTAAACCACCACCACAACGCTCGACATCAACAGCATGCCCAGCGCGCCAGCCAATGTCGCGCTGGTGCCAAGCAGCAGCATCAGCATCAACGTGTTTGTCAGATTCGTTGGCCGGATCATGATCCGCTCCCCAGCAAGGTTGCGCGGTGCTCATCAAAGTAACGCAGGGCGTCATGAATGGCATTGACGGTGGCCCGGGAAGTGACGGTTGCCCCGGCCAGTTGATCGAACTGTCCCTGATCTTTTTTCAGCGCCCAGCCTGCGTCGTCAGGTGCGTTGCGTGATTTACCGGTAAAAGTCGCCAGCCAGTGGTTCGGCCAGTCGCCGATAAGTCCGCCGAGCGCCGGGGTTTCGTTGTGCCGCAGGGTTTTTACCCCCAGCAGTCTGCCGTTGGCATCGATGGCGATCAGCAGTTCGATAGCGCCGGCATAGCCCTCGGTCTGGGTACGCAACAACACTGCCACTGGCTGACCGGATTTGCTTGCGCGGTAACCCGCCAGCAGCGTGCTGTGGCTCAACGTTGTATCAGTCAGCGCCAGCGGCTGCTCCAGCGGCTGATTGTCGTAGGCATCGGTCGCGAGTAGATCCAGCAACTTGCGGCTGTCGAGCAGGCGTTGCTCGCTGGCAATCTGCGGCGCACTGGCGCGCTGCACGACATAGGTCAGGCCGAGACCGGCACCGGCCAGCAGCACAAGCGCCACGAAAGCAGCTGCGCGGCTCATGATTGCACCTGCGTCTGGCGGGCAGCGGCAAAACGTTCCAGAGCCGGTACACACAGATTCATCAGCAACACGGCAAACGCGACACCGTCCGGGTAGCCGCCCCAAGTTCGGATCAGGTAAGTGAGCAAGCCGACACCCACGCCGAACAGCAGCCGGGCCAGAGAACTTTTGGCGCCCGACACCGGTTCGGTAATGATGAAAAAGGCACCGAGCATGGTTGCACCGCTCAGCAGATGAAACAGCGGTGAGCCGTGGGAATCGGAACCCGAACCGTTCCAGCAGAGCAGGCTGACGACAAACAGGCTGGTCAGCATGCCAACTGGCGCTTGCCAGGCAATCACCCGGCGCTGCAATAAAAACAGTCCACCGGCGAGAAACGCCAGATTGATCCACTCCACGTCGCGTCCACCGAAACGGCCGAATGCCGGGTTGGCAGCGAACAATTCATCCATGGTCAGACTTTTGTTGATGCGCAGGCTGTCCAGCGCGGTGGCTTGAACCCAGGCATCCGGGGTCTGACCCAGATTCAGGACCTGTGCAAAAGCGGCCTGCAGACTCATGCCATGCGCCGGCCAATGGGTCATTGGCTGCGGGAACAGCAGCATCGCCAGGGCGAAACCGAGCATGGCCGGATTGAACGGATTCTTGCCGATGCCACCGTATAAATGTTTGCCGAACAGCAGGCCCGAAGCCACCGCCGTAACTGTCAGCCACCATGGGCAATAGGGTGGCAGGGCGGCGGCCAGCAGTGTCGCGCTGACCAGTGCGCTGCCATCGCTGAGCGTTGGTTGCAGTGGTTGTCGGCGCAGGCGGGCGACGCCGGCCTCGATCAGCAGCGCGGTGCTCGCCGCCAGGATCAGGTTGATCAACACGCCCCAGCCGTAGAACCAGAACAACGCCAACAGCCCCGGCAGCGTGGCCAGCAGCACCCGCTTCATCGCCTGTTGCAGGCGATCATCCGGTGCTTCACGGGGCGACATGATCTTGCACCTGACGCTCGGCGGCCTGCAGGCGAGCGCGGGCCTTGTCGAGGACTTTGCCCGGCGTGTCGGCGCGGCGTTCGAGTTTGTTCAGGTCGGCGCGGGCGTAGGCCAGTTCGGTTTTCAACTGGCGGAGCTGATTGTCGATTGGGCGCTTTTCCACCCGCACCAGGTCAGGCGCAGGCTGCTCGCTCGCCGTCTCGGCGGCGTGAAGGGCTTGCTCGGCATCACGCAGTGCCTGTTCCAGCGTGGCAATTTGCTCGGCTGGCGCTTCGGCGGTCTGGGCCTTTTTCAATTCGGCGCGCCGCATGGCCAGCTGGATTTTCGCCCGTTTCAGGTCGGCGTCTTTCGCCGGAACCGGGGCCGCAGCGGCTGGAGCGGTGGCGGCGCTGCTTTCGAGTTTCGCCAACGCCTGTTCGGCGGCTTCAAACTGCTGTTGCAACACGATCAGTTGCGATTGCTGGTCGAAGGTCGGCGGATGGCCGAAGGCTTTCAGCGATTTGTGCAATTGCGCGCGGCTCATGGCGACATCGATCTTGGCTTTTTTCAATGCCGCGTCGGCGGTTGCGGCTTTCTGCGCGCGCACCCGTTCCAGAGCGGCCTGCACCGGATCGAGAGTAACCACCGCCGGTTGCGCTGCACGCTGCGCCCGGGCTTGGCGCTCAGCCTGTTTCTGCTGTTCTTCGCGCTGCAGGCGGGCGTTGCGGCGTTCAAAACGCTGGCGCGCATGATCGCGTTTGGCCGCGCGTGCGCGCTGCTCTTCAAGGCTCAACGCCAGACCACCGACCACAGGCAAGGTGCCGAGCGGCAGCGGATGCATTTCGATGCAGTCCACCGGGCACGGCGCCACGCACAGGTCGCAACCGGTGCATTCGTCGATCAGTACGGTGTGCATCAGTTTCGCCGCGCCGACGATGGCGTCGATCGGGCAGGCCTGGATGCACTTGGTGCAGCCGATGCACTCGGCCTCGCGGATGTACGCCACTTGTGGCGGTGCCGAGCCACGGCTGACGTCCAGTTCCAGCACCGGCACGTTCAACAGTTCAGCCAGGGCGGCGACGGTTTCGTCACCGCCGGGCGGGCACTTGTTGATCGGTTCGCCATCGACGATGCCTTGCGCATACGGCTTGCACCCGGGGTGGCCGCATTTGCCGCATTGGGTCTGCGGCAGGAGGGCATCGATGAGTTGAATCAGACTCATGTTTTGATCAGTCCACTGAATCCGAGAAAAATCACTGCGATCAGTCCGGCGCCGATCAGGTCGATCGGCAAGCCGCGAAAGGGCAGGGGAATGTCGTTGTCCGCCGTGCGTTCACGCAAGTCGCTGAACAGGCTCAGCACCAGCCAGAAACCCAGCCCGGCGCCGATGCTCAGCGCTGTTGCTTGCAGCAGGCCGCGATCATTTTGCGCGTTGATCAAGGCCAGCCCCAGTACGCCGGCATTACCCAGCAATAGCGGCCACAGTCCGTCGAACGGCCAGTCTGGCAGCGCACGAGCCAACAGCTTCAGCAGCGGCGCGATCAGCAGCACGCTGAGCGGCAAGAATACAAACAGCTGCAGTGCCTGCAATTGCAGCGGCACCAGTAGCCAGTGCCAGAGCACGTACCCGATGAAGCCGACGCTCAGCATCAGGCACGCCGTCGCCAACCCCAGCGCATGCACCTGGCGCCGACTGCCGGCCAGCAGCGGATCGACACCCAGCGGCCAGTGCAACACGAAGTTGTTGAGCAGGGCGGCACTGATCAGCGTAAGCGCAAGTTCGGTCATGGTTCTGCCGGCAGCAACGGGCGGGTGTCACTTAAGGTTAGGCATTATCCGGCACCCGCGATGGGTGGGCCAGATATGAAAAATCCCACAGGCCTGCAGAACATGCCTGTGGGATCGTTTCAGCGCTGGGTCTTACTTGATGCGTTGACCCGGCTTGGCGCCGCTGTCCGGGCTCAGCAGGTAGATTTCTTCACCGCCAGGGCCGGCGGCCATCACCATGCCTTCGGAAATACCGAACTTCATTTTCCGCGGCTTGAGGTTGGCGATCATCATGGTCAGGCGACCGTCGAGTTTCGACGGGTCCGGGTAAGCGCTCTTGATCCCGGAAAATACGTTGCGCTGCTCGTCACCGATGTCCAGCGTCAGGCGCAGCAGCTTGTCCGCACCTTCTACGTGTTCAGCCTTGACGATCAAAGCCACGCGCAGGTCGACAGCAGCAAAGGTGTCGAAGTCGATTTCCGGCGACAGCGGATCCTTGGCCAGTTCGCCGTTGCCCGCAGGCGCGGCAGCGCCGGTGTCGGTCTGGCTGGCGGTCAGGTCTTCTTTCGAGGCGTCGGTCATGGCTTGCACTTTCACCGGGTCGATGCGGGTCATCAACGGCTTGAATTCATTGAGCTGATGGTTGGCCAGCAGCGTGGTGTGGTCGTTCCAGGTCAGCGGGGCGACGTTGAGGAATGCCTCGGCGTCGGCGGCCAGCAGCGGCAGCACCGGTTTGAGGAAGATCACCAGCTGGCGGAACAGGTTGATGCCGGTGGCGCAGATCGCCTGGACTTCATCCTGCTTGCCTTCCTGCTTGTTCAACGACCATGGGGCCTTGTCGGCGATCCAGGCGTTGGCGCGGTCGGCCAGGGCCATGGTTTCACGCATGGCGCGGGCGAAGTCGCGCGCTTCATAGGCGTCGGCAATGCTTGGCGCCGCGGCGAGGAAGGCTTCGGTCAGCTCTGGCGCGGCATTGTTGTCGACCAGCAGGCCGCCGTTGCCCTTGTGGATGAAACCGGCGCAACGGCTGGCGATGTTGACCACTTTGCCGACCAGGTCGGAGTTGACCTTCTGCACGAAGTCTTCGAGGTTCAGGTCGAGGTCATCGACACCACGGCCCAATTTGGCCGCGTAGTAGTAACGCAGGTATTCCGGCGACAGGTGATCCAGGTAGGTACGCGCCTTGATGAACGTGCCACGGGACTTTGACATCTTCTGGCCGTTGACGGTCAGGTAGCCGTGCACGTTGATCCCGGTCGGCTTGCGGAAACCGGCGCCTTCGAGCATGGCAGGCCAGAACAGGGCGTGGAAGTTGACGATGTCCTTGCCGATGAAGTGGTACAGCTCGGCGGTGGAGTCCTTGCCCCAGAACGCGTCGAAGTCCAGCTCCGGCGTGCGGTTGCAGAGGTTCTTGAAGCTGGCCATGTAGCCGATCGGCGCGTCCAGCCATACATAGAAATACTTGCCCGGCTCGCCCGGGATCTCGAAACCGAAGTACGGCGCATCGCGGGAGATGTCCCACTGCTGCAGGCCGGCGTCCAGCCACTCGGCGATCTTGTTGGCCACGGCGTCCTGCAAGGTGCCGCTGCGGGTCCAGGTCTGCAGCATCTGCTGGAAGTCTGGCAGTTTGAAGAAGAAATGCTGGGAATCCTTGAGCACCGGAGTGGCGCCGGAGATCGCCGACTTCGGATCCTTCAGATCGGTTGGCGCGTAGGTCGCACCGCATTTTTCGCAGTTGTCGCCGTATTGGTCTTCGGTGCCGCATTTCGGGCAGGTGCCCTTGATGAAGCGGTCGGCCAGGAACATTTTCTTTTCCGGATCGAAATACTGGGTGATCGAGCGCTGGGCAATGTGCCCGGCGTCACGCAGCTTCAGATAGATCTGGCTCGACAGCTCACGGTTTTCTTCGGCGTGAGTGGAGTGGAAGTTGTCGAAGTCGACCAGGAACTCGGCAAAGTCGGCGCTGTGTTCAGCCTGCACGTTGGCGATCAGTTGTTCCGGGGTGATGCCTTCCTTTTCCGCGCGCAGCATGATCGCCGAACCGTGGGCGTCGTCGGCACAGACATAGATGCATTGATTGCCGCGATGCTTCTGGAAGCGCACCCACATATCGGTCTGGATGTATTCCAGCATATGGCCAAGGTGAATCGAACCGTTGGCGTAGGGCAGGGCGCTGGTGACGAGGATCTTGCGTGGTTCGGACATGTGGGGCTTCGCTACTTGATGAAACGGAGGTCGGCCACTATAAAGCGCTGGCGCATATTTTTCACCCTGTGCCGCTGGGTACTTTGAGAGCATTTGTAGCGAGGGGATTCATCCCCGATGGGTGGCGAAGCCGCCCCCAAACCCGATATCAGGGCCTATCAGGTACACCGCGGGTGATGGTTCTGCGACTGCTGCGCAGCCGATCGGGGATAAATCCCCTCGCCACAGGTGCTGACTTGCTCAAGTAATCAGTTCGCCACAAATCTGCGTCCAGCGTACGATACCCGCCATCTTTTCCCAGTCTTGTTATCGGAGTTGCCCATGAGTGCCGTCACTCGCGCAGCGGTGGAAGCCGTCCTCAGCCAATACACCGACCCCTACCTGAACCAGGACCCGGTCAGCGCCGGTTGCGTGAAGCACATCGAGATCGTCGGTGATCGCGTCAACGTGCAGCTGGAAATCGGTTACGCCGCCGGTCTGTTCAAGAGCGGCTGGGCACAGTTGCTGCAGCTGGCCATCGAAAATCTTGATGGGGTGACGATCGCCAAGGTCGAGGTCAACAGCGTGATCGCCGCGCACAAGGCCCAGGCGCAGATCCCGGGGCTGGCCAACGTCAAGAACGTGGTCGCCGTGGCTTCGGGCAAGGGTGGTGTGGGCAAGTCGACCACGGCGGCCAACCTCGCGCTGGCGCTGGCCCGTGAAGGCGCCAAGGTGGGGATTCTCGACGCCGACATCTATGGCCCGAGCCAGGGCATCATGTTCGGCATCCCCGAGCGCACCCGCCCCGAGGTCAAGGATCAGAAGTGGTTCGTGCCGCTCAAGGCCCACGGTGTCGAAGTCATGTCGATGGCGTTCCTGACCGACGACAACACGCCGATGGTCTGGCGCGGGCCGATGGTCTCCGGCGCACTGCTGCAACTGGTCACGCAAACCGCGTGGGGCGATCTGGATTATCTGGTGATCGACATGCCGCCAGGTACCGGCGACATCCAGTTGACCCTGGCGCAGAAAGTCCCGGTGGCCGGTGCGGTGATCGTCACTACCCCGCAGGATCTGGCGTTGCTGGACGCGCGCAAAGGCGTGGAAATGTTCCGCAAGGTCAACATTCCGGTGCTGGGCGTGGTGGAAAACATGGCCGTGCACATCTGCTCGAACTGCGGACATGCCGAGCATCTGTTCGGTGAGGGCGGTGGCGAAAAGCTGGCGACCCAATATGGCGTCGAACTGCTGGCCTCGCTGCCGCTGTCGATGCTGATCCGCGAGCAGGCCGATGGCGGCAAGCCAACGGTGATCGCCGAACCGGACAGCCAGATCGCGATGGTCTATCAGGAACTGGCCCGCCACGTCGGCGCGCGCATTGTGTTGCAGGAAGCGGCGACGCCGGCGATGCCTAACATCAGCATCAGCGACGATTGATAGCCTGAAACACAATCAACTGTGGGAGCGGGCTTGCTCCGGGCGGCGTTCCGACGAAGGCGGTGTGTCAGTCGACGAAAATGTTGTCTGACCCACCGCCTTCGCGAGCAAGCCCGCTCCCACACTGGTTTTTGTATTGCCAGTCAGATCCGCAAGCCGCCATCCATCTCCAGAATCCGCCCGGTGTAGTAGTCGTTCTCGAAGATGTACGCCGCCGAATGGGCGATCTCTTCCGGTTTGCCCATGCGCTTGAGCGGGATTCCCGAGGTCATCTTCTCCAACGCTTCCGGCTTCATGCCCAAGGTCATCTCGGTTTCGATGAAGCCCGGCGCAATGCCTGCCACGCGAATGCCATAACGCGCCAGTTCCTTGGCCCAGGTCACAGTGGCTGCGGCCACGCCAGCCTTGGCGGCAGAGTAGTTGGTCTGGCCGACGTTACCGGCACGGGAGATCGAAGAAATATTGATGATCGCGCCGCTGTTCTTCAGCTCGACCATTTTCGCCGCCACTTCGCGGGTGCACAGGAACACGCCGGTCAGGTTGACGTCGATTACCGCCTGCCACTGGGCCAGACTCATCTTGGTCATTTCGCCGTCCTTGACCTTGAGCAGCAGACCATCACGCAGGATCCCGGCGTTGTTGATCAGGCCATGGATCGCGCCGAAATCTTCGGCAACCTGCGCGACCATGTGCTCAACCTGTTCTTCATTGGCCACGTTGCACAGATAGCTGCGCGCCTGACGCCCTTGGCCTTGCAGGCGGCCACCGCATCGTCGAGTTTTTCCTGATTGAGATCCACCAAGGCCAGCTTCGCGCCTTTGCCGGCGAAATACTCGGCCATGGAACGGCCCAAACCCTGGCAACCGCCGGTGATAATGATTACTTTGTCGTTGAGTTGCATTCGCATGCCCCGATAGCCGGTCTGAGTGGTTTTTGTTATTGGCGACGCTCAATCCGTACCGGTTATGGCCGGATTGCACATGAGCATTGCCCGATGGCGTGACCGGGACTTATCCCCAGGCGCCTGTCCGTTTTTTCGACGGATTCTATTTAAGGAGTCATAAATTGAGCGTTGAAGCGGCCAAGAATGCCCGAGAATTGCTTCTCAAGGAATACCGTGGCGTATTGTCCACCCACTCCAAATCGATGCCCGGTTTCCCGTTTGGCTCAGTGGTGCCGTATTGCCTGGATGAGCAGGGCCGCCCGCTGATCCTGATCAGCCGCATCGCCCAGCACACCCACAACCTGCAGAAGGACCCGAAATGTTCGCTGCTGGTGGGCGAGCGCGAGGCCGACGACGTGCAGGCCGTTGGTCGCCTGACCTATCTGGCCGAAGCGCAGAAGCTCGAAGACCCGGCTGCCATCGAAGCCGCCGCCGAACGTTACTACCGGTATTTCCCCGACTCGCAGAACTATCACAAGGCCCACGATTTTGATTTCTGGGTGCTCAACCCGGTGCGTCATCGCTACATCGGCGGTTTCGGCGCGATTCACTGGATCGATCAGCTGACCCTGGCCAACCCGTTTGCCGGCAAGGCGGAAATCAGCATGGTCGAGCACATGAACAGCGATCACGCCAAAGCCATCGCCCACTACGTGGAGCTCAGCGGGTTGCCGAAAACCGTACCGGCGCAACTGGCCGGAATCGACAGCGAAGGCATGCACTTGCGCATCGGTCAGGCACTGTATTGGCTGCCGTTTCCAGCGCTTTGTCATACGCCGATACAAGTGCGCGAAGCCTTGGTTTCTCTGGCTCACGCCGAGGTCTGGCCAAAAAATGCGGTGGCCGACGCTTGAATTCACGAAAGGGCGACGTCATCTAAGGCTTACTGCAAGGCATTTCTTGCGTTGAGGAATCTTTGATGCGCCCTTTTTTGTTGCTCTTTCTGCTGTTTCCGGTGCTGGAGCTGTTCGTATTCGTCAAAGTGGCAGGGGCGATCGGGTTTTTCCCGGCCCTGCTGCTGATCATTCTCGGCTCGATGTTTGGTGTGTTCGTACTGCGCGTCGCCGGTCTGGCCACGGCACTGCGTGCCCGTGAAAGCCTGAATCGCGGTGAGTTGCCCGCACAGACCATGCTTGAAGGCTTGATGCTCGCCTTGGCCGGTGGCCTGTTGATCCTGCCGGGCTTCATCAGCGACGTGGTCGGTCTGGTGATGCTGCTGCCGTTCACCCGTCGTCTGCTGGCCAATAAAATGCGTCAGCGCGCCGAAGAACAGGCGATCCGTCAGCGGGCCTTCGCCGACGACCTGCAACCCCGTGGCGGTCCTGCACCGCGCCAGCCTCTGGGCCGCGAGGGTGATGTGATCGAAGGCGAGTTCGAACATCGCGACAGCAAGTAACCCCTGCTTCGACACGGCACCTTCGGGTGCCGTTTGTTTATGCGCGGCATTCAAGGGGCAATTGATGAAAAATTTTCTGCCCCCGCCCTTGTAATAAGCTTATGCGCCCTTATGTATCGGTCACCGAAAGGTTTCCGGCATTCAAGCCGGACAGACTTCCGCGGTTTGCTCGACGAACCGCAACCGGCGCAGGCCGGATTTGTTAAACCCGCCGGGACTACACCGGCCGATGAAAACCACAATTAGGAGAGATCGACAATGAAGCTTCGTCCTCTGCATGACCGCGTCGTCATCCGTCGCAGCGAAGAAGAAAAGAAAACCGCTGGCGGTATCGTCCTGCCAGGTTCGGCTGCTGAAAAAGCCAACCACGGTGTGATTCTCGCTGTAGGCCCGGGCAAGGCTCTGGAAAACGGTGAAGTGCGTGCACTGTCCGTGAAGGAAGGCGACAAGGTTGTGTTCGGTCCTTACTCCGGCAGCAACACTGTGAAAGTCGACGGCGAAGACCTGCTGGTAATGAGCGAGAACGAAATCCTCGCTGTTATCGAAGGCTGATACCCCCCGTTCATTTTCCCGTTACTACAAAGTATTTAAGGAATATCGATCATGGCTGCTAAAGAAGTTAAGTTCGGCGATGCCGCTCGCTCCAAGATGCTCAAAGGCGTCAACGTTCTGGCTGACGCGGTAAAAGCGACCCTGGGCCCGAAAGGCCGTAACGTGATTCTCGAGAAGAGCTTCGGCGCTCCGACCATCACCAAGGACGGCGTTTCCGTCGCCAAGGAAATCGAACTCGAAGATCGCTTCGAAAACATGGGCGCGCAGCTGGTCAAAGACGTTGCCTCCCGTGCCAACGATGACGCTGGTGACGGTACTACCACCGCTACCGTTCTGGCTCAATCGATCGTCAACGAAGGCCTGAAAGCCGTCGCTGCCGGCATGAACCCGATGGACCTGAAGCGCGGTATCGACAAAGCGACCATCGCGATCGTCAAAGAGCTGAAAGCCCTGTCCAAGCCATGCGCTGACACCAAGGCTATCGCTCAGGTAGGTACCATCTCCGCCAACTCCGACAACTCCATCGGCGACATCATTGCCGAAGCCATGGAAAAAGTCGGTAAAGAAGGCGTGATCACCGTTGAAGAAGGCTCGGGCCTGGAAAACGAACTGTCGGTTGTAGAAGGCATGCAGTTCGACCGTGGCTACCTGTCCCCGTACTTCGTCAACAAGCCGGACACCATGGTTGCCGAGCTCGACGGCCCGCTGATCCTGCTGGTCGACAAAAAGATCTCGAACATCCGCGAAATGCTGCCAGTGCTGGAAGCCGTTGCCAAAGCCGGCCGTCCACTGCTGATCGTTGCCGAAGACGTTGAAGGCGAAGCCCTGGCGACTCTGGTCGTGAACAACATGCGTGGCATCGTCAAGGTTGCAGCCGTCAAGGCTCCAGGCTTCGGCGACCGTCGCAAGGCCATGCTGCAGGACATCGCCGTTCTGACCGGCGGTACCGTGATCTCCGAAGAGATCGGCCTGAGCCTGGAAAGCACCACCCTGGAGCACCTGGGTAACGCCAAGCGCGTGACCCTGTCCAAGGAAAACACCATCATCGTTGACGGTGCTGGCGTACAAGGCGACATCGAAGCCCGTATCGCTCAGATCCGCGCCCAGGTTGCCGAGACTTCCTCGGACTACGACCGTGAAAAACTGCAAGAGCGTCTGGCCAAGCTGTCCGGCGGCGTTGCAGTGATCAAGGTTGGCGCTGGTTCCGAAGTTGAAATGAAAGAGAAGAAGGCCCGCGTTGAAGACGCCCTGCACGCAACCCGTGCAGCCGTTGAAGAAGGCGTGGTACCTGGCGGTGGCGTTGCGCTGATCCGTGCTCTGGAAGCCCTGACCGAACTGACCGGCGACAACGCTGACCAGAACGTCGGTATCGCTGTACTGCGTCGCGCTGTTGAAGCGCCGCTGCGCCAGATCGCTGCCAACTCCGGTGACGAGCCAAGCGTAGTCGTCAACGAAGTGAAGAACGGCAAAGGTAACTTCGGTTACAACGCTGCTTCGGGCGAATACGGCGACATGATCGAAATGGGCATCCTGGACCCAACCAAGGTAACCCGTTCCGCTCTGCAAGCTGCAGCCTCGATCGGCGGTCTGATCCTGACCACCGAAGCGGCTGTTGCTGATGCACCGAAGAAAGAAGGCTCGGCTGGCGGCGGTATGCCAGACATGGGCGGCATGGGTGGCATGGGCGGCATGATGTAAGCCAGCCTTACCCCTGTAACGAAAAACCCCGCCTGCGCTGAGCAGGCGGGGTTTTTTATTGCCTGGATTTCAAGCTTCACACCGTCCCCTGTGGGAGCGAGCCTGCTCGCGAAAGCAATCACCCCGTCACTACAGCTGTGACGCATGCACAGCATTCGCGAGCAGGCTCGCTCCCACATTGGGATCTGTATTTCCTGTGATAACCGGTTGCGCAAAAAAAACGCCCCGGTGCATCAGCCCGGGGCGTTTCTATTGACGGTTACTGTTCGCTGACCTGGACAGTGCTGTCCTTCGCCGGCTTCCAGCTCAGCAACTGCTGTTTGAAGCCATAACTGGCCGCCTGGTAATACGCAATCGCCCGGCTGACCAGCGGATCGTCACTGCTGACCCGCGACTCGCGGCTCTCGGTCAGCGCGTCGTCATGCCGGCGCAAGCCTTGGCGCGGGCTGAGGATCGCCAGATCCTTGCCATCAAACAGACCCAGATGCTGGTAGTTGCCGACCACCACGCGCGGTGGCAGCGGGTTGTCCTGCAGCAGGTTGCGACCGAAGAACGTCGAGGTGTAATCCAGGTTGAGCAAGCCCAGCAGCGTCGGAGCCAGATCGATCTGGCTGGCCAGTTGCGCGCTTTCGCGGGCTTCGATCATTTTCGGCGCGTAGATGAACAGCGGAATCTGATAGTTGCTGATCGGCAAGTCTTCCTTGCCGGCGCTGCCCGCGGTGTGGTCGGCGACGAAGATGAAGATCGTATTGTCGAACCACGGCTTCTGCCGCGCCTGCTCCAGGAACTGACCAATCGCATAGTCGGTGTACTTCACCGCGCCGTCACGGCCGTTGCCGGATTTGATGTCGATCCGGTTGTCGGGGTAGGTGTAAGGGCGATGGTTGGAGGTGGTCATCAGTTGCAGCAGAAACGGCTGCTGTTTGGCGTAGTCGGCATCCGCCAGTTTCAGGGTCTGGCGGTACAGATCTTCGTCGGCCATGCCCCAGGCGTTCTTGAAGTGGATCTCGGCTTCATCGACGCTGCTCTGATCGACCACACGATAGCCGTTGCCGCTGAAGAACGCGTTCATGTTGTCGAAGTAGCCGCGTCCGCCGTAGACGAACACGCTGTCGTAACCCACCGCGCTCAACTGCTGGCCAAGGCTGGCGAAACCGCTTTCACGGCCGATGCGCTTGACGATCGAGCGGCCTGGCGTCGGCGGGATGGCCAGGGTGATCGCTTCCAGACCGCGGTCGGTGCGGGTGCCGGTGGCGTAGAAGTTATTGAAGTACAGGCTCTGCTTGCGCAACGCGTCGAGGTTTGGCGTCAGGTTGCGACCGTCGCCATTGCTGCCCAGGTACTTGGCGCTGAGGCTCTCGATGGTCACCAGTACAATGTTCGGCTTGCGCGGGGTGCCCGGGTTGTCGATCACCCGGCGAATGTCCTGTGGATCCTTGCCGATGAAACGCGCGTCGCTTTCGCTCAGCTCGGCGCGGATCTGGCTGGCGACTTTTTCCGCCGGCAGGCTCTTGTAGAACTGGGTGTAGTCGAGTTCATTGTTACGGAACGCGGCGAAGAACTGATACGGGCCGTTGCTGGCCAGTTCGTTCTGGTAGGCGTTGCCGCCCTGGGCACGTGGGGCGTCCTGGCTGAGCAGTTGCAGGCTCAGACCCGCGACGATCAACAGGCCCAAGGCACTGAGCAGACGCCCGCGCAGCGCTGGCAGCGGGGCATTCATGGCAGCATTGAACGGCTTGCCCAAGGCAAAGCTGATCACCACGGCCAGCACTGCGAGGAGGCTCAGCAGTTTGCCGATCGGGTACGACTCGAGGACGTTGTTCAGCACTTCGTCGGAATACACCAGGTAATCGACGGCGATGAAGTTGAAGCGCACGCCGAACTCGTCCCAGAACAGCCATTCAGCCACCGCCACGAACAGCATGGCGAACAGGCTGATGGTCAGCAGGGCGCGCAGGAACCCGCGATGTCCACGACGCCGCCACAGGCCCGGCGGGCAGAGCAGCAGGTACAAGCCCATCGGCAATGCCGCATAGGCCAGGAAACCCAGGTCGTAGAGCGCGCCGATGCCAAATACCGACAGGGCGAAGCCGCCGGCCTCATCCAGATGAGTCAGCAGCAGTACCGCTCGAGTCAGAAGAAAGATGACCAGCCAGGCGCCGGTGATGAGCAGCAGAAAGCGCATGGGCGCAGTCTTGAAAGGGTCCATTGTCTCGTTTTCCTTATATCAATGGCGCGCGAGTGTCACGGCGCCACTGTAATCAGGTTGTGAATCCATAGTGAAAACTTTGTTAAATATTTAATTTGGTTAGGCAAATGGATCGGCGTGCCTGCCGGCCCTAGCCCTGAAACGGCGTTGGCCTTAAGCTGCGCGGGCCATGACGGCCGTAACTGTGTACGGAGGAGATGCCAATGCGAATTCTATTGGTCGAAGACAACCGCGATATCCTGGCCAACCTGGCCGATTACCTGGGGCTCAAAGGCTATACCGTCGATTGCGCCCAGGACGGCTTGTCGGGCCTGCATCTGGCTGCCACCGAGCATTACGACCTGATCGTGCTCGATATCATGCTGCCGGGGATCGACGGCTACACCCTGTGCAAGCGCCTGCGTGAAGACGCCCGACGCGATACGCCGGTGATCATGCTCACCGCCCGCGATCAACTGGACGACCGGCTGCAGGGCTTCAAGTCCGGGGCCGACGATTATCTGGTCAAACCGTTCGCCCTGTCGGAACTGGCGGCACGCATCGAAGCCGTGATGCGTCGCACCCAGGGCGGCGGCCGTCGCGCGCTGCAGGTCGGTGACCTGACCTACGACCTCGACACGCTGGAAGTGACCCGCGAGGGCAAGCTGCTCAAGCTCAACCCGGTCGGCCTCAAGCTGCTGGCAGTCTTGATGCAAAAGAGTCCGCATGTCCTGCGCCGGGAAATTCTCGAAGAAGCGCTGTGGGGCGATGACTGCCCGGACAGCGACAGCCTGCGCAGCCACGTCCACCAATTGCGTCAGGTGATCGACAAGCCATTCGCCAAGCCGTTGCTGCAAACCGTGCACGGCGTGGGTTACCGCCTGGCCGAGGGGCGTGATGGAGTTTAAGCAAAGCCTTTCCCAGCGGATCATCATCGCCTTTGCGCTGATGAGTGCGCTGGTGGCCGGGGCCTTCGCCATGGGCATCGTGGCGACCGTGCACCTGGTGGAGGAAAAACTGATTTCGGCGGGGCTGGGCGGCGACCTGCAGCGTCTGCTGCTGATGGACAACGTCTCGGACTGGAGCCATCGCCCGGAACCGGACCAGTTGTTCTATTTCAGCGGCGGACCGGGTGATTTCGAGCTGCCCAAGGATCTGCGTCACCTCGATGCGGGGTTCCACGAAGTGTTCCGCGAGCAGCTGTCGTATCACGCGATGGTCGAGATCGTCGACGGTCGCCGCTACGTGCTGCTGCAGGATCAAAGCGATTTCGAAGAGCGCGAGCGCGTGCTGTTTGCCGTGGTGCTGGTGGGCTTTGTGCTCAGTCTGGCGCTGGCCGTATTCCTCGGCTGGGTGCTGGCGCGCAAGGTCATGGCGCCGGTGGTGCGCCTGGCACGGCAAGTACGGCATCGCGATCAGTTGCTCGGTCTGGCGCCGCCACTGGCGCCGGACTATGCGGCTGACGAAGTCGGCGAACTGGCGGTGGCGTTCGATGCAACGCTTGGTCGTCTGCGTCAGGCGCTGACCCGCGAGCGGCTGTTCACCAGTGACGTCAGCCACGAACTGCGCACGCCGTTAATGGTGCTCGCCAGTTCCTGTGAACTGCTGCTGGAAAATCCGGGGCTGGATCAACGCGGTCGTGCCCAGGTCGAGCGCATCGCCCGCGCCAGCGAAGAAATGCGCGAACTGGTGCAGACCTTCCTGATGCTCGCCCGCGCCCAGCGTGAAGACGCCGGTTCGGCGCCGCAGCAGAACATCAGTCAGGTGGCCGATGGCCTGTTGAGTATCTGGCGTGAACCGATCGAATCGAAAGGGCTGCGGCTGATGTTCGAGCCGGGCAATCCGCCGGACACTCGCTTCAACGCGACTCTGCTCAGCGCGGTCATGGGCAATTTGTTGCGCAACGCCTGCCACTACACCGAGCAGGGCTTCATCCGCCTGACGCTCAACGACAACGGCTTCGTCGTCGAAGACTCGGGCGTCGGCATTCCCGAGGAAAAACGTGAGGCCATGTTCCAGCCCTTCGTGCGCGGCAATGAGAAGCGCGGCGAAGGCCTGGGCCTGGGCTTGTCGCTGGTGCAGCGGATCTGCGAGAACCAGGGCTGGGAGGTGACATTGAGCACCATGCAGCCCAATGGTTGCCGCTTTGAGGTGACGCTGGGCCGTGCTGACGGTCGCTGATGGCCCCGCGCTATTGCTTTCTCCCTGTAAAACCCTGTAATAGTTTGCCGGTTTACCTGACGTAATTTTCACAAAGGGACGACCTGACGCTGACATGCCACTACCTATGGTAGGGGCATCAGTTATTCAGGAGTCCTGAAAATGAGCAGACCGATCAAGCTCGATTTTTCCGAAAAGTATGATGACCAGCATGCACAAAAATATTTGCGCAAGCATCAGGACGGTCTCGGTCGTCGGTTGTCACATTGGCGGGACGAGCAACTGGCCCGCAAGGCGTTGACGCTGGCGGGCGAGCCGGGGCTGGTTCTGGATCTGCCGTGTGGTGCAGGGCGTTTCTGGCCGTTGCTGGCGGAAAAACCCAATCGGGTGATCATTGGCGCGGACAATTCCGAGTCTATGATCAAGACCGCGATGCAGGCGCAGCCGGCTGATGTGGTGAAACGGGTACAACCTTTGCACACGTCAGCGTTCGACATTGCCTTGCCGGATAACGCCGTCGACAGCATTTTCTGCATGCGTTTGCTGCATCACATCGGTGAAGCCGAACATCGACGGACGATTTTGCGCGAATTCGAGCGTGTCACCCGTGACAGCGTGATCATTTCGTTGTGGGTGGACGGTAATTTCAAGGCCTGGAAACGCAAACGCGCTGAACAGCGGCGCGGGCAGGAAGGTTACCAAAACCGGTTTGTGTTACCGGCTGTGACAGTAGAAAAAGAGTTCGAAGAGGCAGGTTTTCGCATTCAGGAACAACTGGACTTCATTCCGCTCTATGCCATGTGGCGGGTTTACGTATTACGCAAGAGGTAACAGGATGGCGGTGCAAATAGCAGCAGAAACGGAAGTCGCTCCCCAAGATCGCTTCGACTACTACTGGAACCAGCGCGGTGAATGGGTGGAAGAACCCAACGTGCGCCGTGGCGGGGAAAGTGGTGTGCAACGAGTCGTGGGCCGTGACGGCCAGTTACTGTATGCCAAGCGCCAGACCGGACATATCTATCGCAGTTGGCTGCATCCCTTCGGCCGGCCGACAGTCTTGCGAGAGCTGGATGCCCTGACCGGTGTCAGCCGCCTCGGCGTACGCGTCCCGCAAATCGTCTTCTGCGGTGCGCAGCCCGATCCGCAACACAAGTGGCGTGCGCTGCTGGTGACCAAGTCGCTGGACGGTTTCGACGAACTCGAGAAGTGGGAAGCCGCCGGTGGCCGTGCCCAATATGGCGAAGCGGTTTACGAGCGCGTCCTCAAAGACCTGGCCGAAAACCTCGCGCGCATGCACAAGGGCCGTTGGCAGCACAGCTGTATCTACATCAAACACGTTTTTGTACGGGTGACCGGCGAAGGTGATTCGGCTCAGGTCGAAGTGGCATTGATCGATCTGGAGAAATGCCGTCAGCGTCTGACCGCTTATCGCGCGGCCTCCCATGACATGAAGCAATTGCGTCGCCATTCGTCGTTCAGCGACACGGACTGGAAAAAACTCGTCTACTTTTATGAGACGGCGTTTGGCAGCGCTATCAAAGGTTTATAGCGATGAAACTCGAAATTGCACGAGGTTTGTTTTTGGTTGGAGCCTTGGCAGTTGCTTCATTGGCGGTGGCGGCCTGGGAGCAGCCCCGCATGCAGGTGATCGGTGCTACCACAGGCGATGCTCACTGCGCAGTACCACGGGTGGCGAAAGCCTCCGTGGCCACTAAACCTGACCATGATCTGTTGTTGTTCATGTTCGGACTTTCTCAAGGGATGAGGCCACAGAGTTGAACCGATTGAAGCCAAAATGAAAGGCCTCGCAGATGCGAGGCCTTTTTTATTGCGCGTGTTCCAGGGATCACACCATTCCCCTGTGGGATCGGCGATGGATGGCAGGTTTGTGGCTGGCCGCGATCAAGGGTGGGAGTGGGCTTGCTCACGAAGGGGCCGGCACATTCAGCATTGCTGTTGACTGACCTGGCGCTTTCGCGAGCAAGCCCGCTCCCACAGGGGACTGTGGTGGATGAAGGATTGGGGGGGCTTGCCGCGATCAAGGGTGGGAGTGGGCTTGCTCACGAAGGGGCCGGCACATTCAGCATTGCTGTTGACTGACCCGACGCTTTCGCGAGCAAGCCCGCTCCCACAGGGGACTGTGGTGGATGAAGGATTGGGGGGCTTGCCGCGATCAAGGGTGGGAGTGGGCTTGCTCACGAAGGGGCCGGCACATTCAGCATGGCTGTTGACTGACCTGACGCTTTCGCGAGCAAGCCCGCTGCCACAGGGGACTGTGGTGGATGAAGGATTGGGGGGGCTGGCCGCGATCAAGGGTGGGAGTGGGCTTGCTCACGAAGGGGCCGGCACATTCAGCATTGCTGTTGACTGACCTGACGCTTTCGCGAGCAAGCCCGCTCCCACAAGGGTAAATCGCTGTTATTTCGGATCGGGTTTCGCCAATAGGGTGTAGATGCACGGCAGCACAAACAGGGTAAACAGGGTGCCGATCGACATCCCCGTTGCAATCACGGTGCCGATATCAAACCGGCTCACGGCGCCCGCACCGGTCGCCAGAATCAACGGCACCATGCCGAACACCATCGCCGCCGTGGTCATCAACACCGGGCGCAAGCGGATTGCCGCCGCTTCCTCGACCGCTTCGCGCGCGGTCAGGCCCTTGTCCTTGCGCAGCTGGTTGGCGAACTCGACGATCAGGATCCCGTGCTTGCTGATCAGCCCGATCAGGGTCACCAGTCCGACCTGGGTGTAGATGTTCATGCTCGACCAGCCAAGGAACAGCGGAATCAACGCACCACAGATCGACAGCGGCACCGTCACCAGAATCACCAGCGGATCACGGAAGCTCTCGAACTGCGCCGCCAGCACCAGGAAAATGATCGCCAGCGCCAGGGCGAAGGTTACCCACAGAGCGCTGCCTTCCTGCACGTACTGGCGCGAGGCGCCGCCATAGTCGAAGGCAAACCCGGCTGGCGCTTCCTCCCGGGCGATCTGCAGCACGGTGTCGATGGCTTCGCCCATGCTGACCAGCGGGAATCCGGAAATCTTCGCCGCGTTGAGCTGCTGGAACTGGTTGAGCTGGCGCGGTCGCGCCCGGTCGCTGACCTTGATCAGGGTCGACAGCGGTAGCAGCTCGCCCTGGGTGTTCTTCACGTAGTAGTTGTTCAGCCAGCCGGGGTTTTCGCGGTACGGTCGCTCGACCTGGGCAATCACTTTGTAACTGCGGCCTTCGATGGTGAAACGGTTGATTTCCGCCTCACCCAGCAGCGTCGCCAGGGTGCCGCCCAGATCCTGCATCGACACGCCCATCTGCGCGGCTTTGGCACGGTCGATATCGACGACCACTTCCGGCTTGTCGAACGCCAGGTCGAGGTCGACGAAGGCGAACTTGCCCGACTCCATCGCACGTTTCTTGATCCGGTCGGCCACTTGCAGCAGCAATTCGTAGTCGTTGGCGGTATTGACCACGAATTCGAACGGCAAACCTTCACCGGTGCCAGGCAGGGAGGGCAGGTTGAAACCGAAAATCTGCAGGCCGGGGATACTCGCCAGTTTGCCTTGCACCTCGGGCAGGATCTGCATCTGCGTGCGACTGCGCTCGTTCCATGGCTTGAGCAGGAAGCCGCCGATGCCCGCCTGCACGCCGTTGTAGCCGTTGATCTGGAACGAGGAGTAGTACTCCGGAAACTCCTTGAAGATCTTGATGAATTCGTCGGTATAGGTGCTCAGGTAATCAAGGTTGGTCGGCTGTGGGGCGGTGGCCATCATGAAGATGATGCCTTGGTCCTCATCCGGTGCCAGTTCCGACTTGGTGAACTTGAGAAACACCGGGATCAGGCACAACACGATCACCGCGAACACCAGCACCACCGGCCGTGTGTTCAATGTGCCGTGGAGCATGCTCTGGTAGCGGCGTTTGAGGCTGTCGAAAATGCGGTCGAGGCGGTGTGCCAGGCCACTGGGGTTTTCTTCGTGGCGTAACAGCAGGGCGCACATCATCGGCGACAGGGTCAGGGCGACGATCCCGGAGATCACCACGGCGCCGGCCAGGGTCAGGGCGAACTCCTTGAACAAGGCCCCGGTCAGCCCGGTGAGGAAGCCGATCGGCGCATACACCGCCGCCAGGGTGATGGTCATCGACACCACCGGCATGGCGATTTCCCGCGCACCTTCCAGCGCGGCCTCCAGCGGCGTCTTGCCTTCCTCGATATGCCGGTGGATGTTCTCCACCACCACAATCGCGTCATCCACCACCAGACCGATGGCCAGCACCATCGCCAGCAGGGTCAGCAGGTTGATCGAGTAGCCCATCATCTGCATGAAGAACATCACGCCGATCATCGACAGCGGGATGGTCACCACCGGGATCACCACCGAGCGCAACGCGCCGAGGAACAGGAACACCACCACAATCACGATCAGCACCGCTTCGAACAGGGTTTTCACCACTTCATCGATCGAGGCCTGGATGAACTGGGTGGCGTCGTAGGCAATCTCGCTTTTGAGGTTGGGCGGCAATTGCGCTTCCAGCTCCGGCATCAGCTTGCGCACTTCCCGGATCACGTCCAGCGGGTTGGCGCCCGGCGTGGCCTTGATGCCGATGTACACCGACGGCGTGCCGCCGAACGAACTGATCGAATCGTAGTTTTCCGCGCCCATCTCGACCCGCGCGACATCACTGAGCAGTACGCGGCTGTCGCCACTGACCTTGAGCGGAATCGCCGCGAAGGCTTCAGCGGATTTCAGTTCGGTGTTGGCGTTGATGCTGGTGACCACGTACTCGCCCTTCACCTCGCCGGCGGCGGAGAGGAAGTTGTACTGGCGCACCGCGTTGGTCACGTCGCTGGCGCTGAGGCCGAAACCGGCGAGCTTCACCGGGTCGAGCCACAGGCGCATGGCGAATACCTGATTACCGAGAATCTCCGCCTCGGCCATGCCCGGCAGGGTCGCCAGTTTCGGCTGGATCACCCGCGACAGGTAGTCGGTGATCTGCGGGTTGCTCAAGTCCTTGCTGAAGAAACTGATGTACATCAGCGCCGAGGCGTCGGCCGATTCCTTGCTCAGCACCGGGTCTTCGGCGTCCTGCGGCAGTTTGTTCTTCACCTCATTGGCCTTGGCCAGCAGTTCGGTGAACAAACGGTCGGTGTTGGACCCGATGCGCGCGTAGATCGAGATCACCGAGAAGTTCTGCCGGCTGACCGAGGTCATGTAGTCGATGCCTTCGGCGCTCGCCAGGCTCTGTTGCATCGGTTGAGTGATGTAGCCCTGAATGGTCTCGGCGTTGGCCCCGGGGTAGGCGGTGGTCACCGTGATCAGGGCGTTTTCCATTTGCGGGTACTGGCGCAGCGGCAGCTTGCTCCAGGCCTGGAAACCCAGCAGCACAATCAGCAGGCTGACCACGGTGGCGAGCACCGGGCGGCGGATGAACGGATCGGTAAAAGCCATGGGGATTCCTTGATCAGTCGGCGCGAGGCGGACTGTTCTGCTCGCCGAGGGTCTTGTCGTCGCTGATGGCAATGTGTGCGCCGTTGTCCAGTTTGATCTGGCCGGCAGTCACCACTTGTTCGCCGCTCTGCACGCCCTTGTTGATCATCACCAGGCCATCGCGGCGCTCACCGGTCTCGATGAAGCGGCGTTCGGCGATCAGTACCGGTTGGCCCTTGTCGTCTTTTTCAACGCTGCCGTCCTCGGCCTTCTTTTGCCCGACCACGTACAGCGAGTTGCCGTAGAGGGTGTAGGTGATCGCGCTTTCCGGCACCACGATGTGTTTCTGCGGATCGGGCAGCAACACGTTGAGGCTGGCGAACATCCCCGGCAGCAATTTGCCGTCGGGGTTGGCCAGGGTCGCGCGCACCAGAATATTGCGTGTGGTGCTCTCGACAATCGGGTTGATCGCACTGATGGCGCCGGGGAAGTTCTGCCCGGGATAGGCTGCGACACCGATCTGCACCGGTTGCCCGATGGCCAGTTTTGGCACCGATTGCTCGGGCACATAGAAGTCGGCGTAGAGGCTGCTCAGATCCTGCAGGGTGGCGATTTTGGTGCCGCTGGCGAGGTAGTCGCCGACATCCACCTGACGGATGCCGATGGTGCCGCTGAATGGCGCAAGGATGCGTTTTTTCGCCAGCGAAGCGTTGAGCTGATTGACCGTGGCCTTGTTCTTTTGCAACACGGCGGAGAGACGGTCGTACTCGCCTTTGGAGATCGCGCGGCTGTCGACCAGTTGGCTGCCGCGACCGAAATCCAGTTGCGCCAGTCCCAGGTCAGCCTTGGCGGTTTCCAGCAGGGCGGTCTCGACCGCGCTGTCGAGCTGCAGCAGCGGTTGCCCGGCCTTGACCTTCTGTCCGGATTCGAATTTGAGTTCGGTGACGGTGCCGGCGACTTCAAGACTCAGCTCGACGCCTTGCAAGGCCTTCAGCGAGCCGACGGTGGGCAAACGCATCTGCCACGGCTGTTCGCTGGCGCGGGCCACGGCGACGCTGATCGGCGGTTTTGGTTTGGAGAAGCCCTGGATCATGGTGTAGATCGAAAAGGCTTTGTACCCGCCCAATACCAGGACGACCAGCAAGACAACACCCAACATGATCAGCATGCGGCGACGCAGCATATTTCCAGTTCCTTGGATAAATCAGGTGAGACAGGCGGGCACATTACTCCGAGTCAGGTGGGGATTCCAACTGGCAGTTATTACAGTGAGGACGGAGTGAGGAAGTCTAAACACTGAACCTGTGGTGAGGGGATTCATCCCCGATGGGTGGCGAAGCCGCCCCAAAACCTGAAACCGCGGTCTGTCAATTGAACCGTGTGCGATGGTTTTGCGACTGCTGCGCAGCCGATCGGGGATAAATCCCCTCGCCACAGGTTATGAGTCGTACTCAGAACAGGTGGGTTATGCGATCAAGTGCAGATGGTTGTCCCAGAGCCCCGCCGGCAATTCCAGCGGTTTGGCCAGCAGCTCATCCTGGCGGCAATCGTAGTAGCGGCAACGGCCCTGACCCGAGGTCACGACGAAGCCATCCTTCACCGCACCAACACCGGCGCAATCGGGCAGCGGCGCGTCGAGACGCACTTCGCCGCTGTCCAGGTCCCAGATGAAGAAGCGATTGCCACGCGGCGCGGTCAGCGCCACCAGCCGCAGATCGCTGTGCACTGCGACGCTGGCGGTGTAATGACCCATCGACTGCAACTGATGCTCTGGCACCGGGAATGCCACGAAGGGCTGGCCCGGACGCTTGATCGCCAACAGCTCGGAGCGCTCATGCGAGGCGCCCATGAACTGCTGGCCGGCGACGATGGTGCCGTCGCTGGCAATGCCCAGGTGACGCACGCTGTTCATCTGCTGCGCAAGGGTTTCCTTGCTCAGCAGGGTGCCATCGCGCTGCATCAGCACCAGGCTCGGTTCCATGGCGTTGAGGTTCATGTCGACGCGGCTTTCGGCCTCGGTGCGGATCCCGCCGTTGGCCACCACCAGGGTTTCGCCATCGGGCATCCACGACACCTGATGCGGGCCGAGGCCATGGGTGGAAATCTCGCCGCTGTGCACCAGCCGCTCGCCTTCGAACTTGTACACCCCGAGCAGGCCACGCCCCGGATCCGTGGTGTCGTTCTCGGTGGCGTACAGGTATTCGCCGTCCTTGTGCACCACGGCGTGACCGTAGAAATGCCGGTTCGGCTGCGACGTCACGGTTTGCAGCAACGTCCCGTCGCGCAGATCGATCAGGTAGCTCTCGGTGCCCGGGCGGCGGGCGACGAACAGCGCGATCGGCAGCGTCGGGTGGTTGATGATGTCGTGGCAGCGCTGGCCGACCTCGGTGGCGAACACCTGCGTACCGTCCAGCCGATAACCGACGGCGTAATGCTTGCCGTCGGTGTCGTCGCGCGCCGAGAGCAACAACGGGCTCTGATCCTTGCGCTTGAACAGCGTCCAGCCGCCCAGTGTCACTGCTCCCAGCAGCAAACTACCTAAAGTCAGAGCCTGGCGTCGCAGCATGGCACTTGCCCTCATCAGTCACCGTCGTTGGCGTTGAAGCCCAGTTGGATGCCCAGCGCCTTGGCCAGTTCGCCTTCGTGCAGGCGATGGACGACGTTGAGGCTGTCGTAGAGATCGTTGAGTTGTTGACGACCGGCGTCGTCCTGGAGCATTTCGGTCAGCGAGCGCTGGCTGCTGTCGAACAGTTTCAGCGACGCGGCGTAAGCGGCGTCGATCTTGTCCGCCAACGGTTTCTGCTCGGCCGGCAGCAGACCGCGCAGGCCTTTGTTGTCGACGCCTTCCCAGACGGTTTTGGCTGCAGCGAGGCTGGCTTCCAGCGCGGTCAGCGACGACTGGCTGCGCCACGCATCAGCCTGGAACGGTTGCGGCACGCCTTTGCTCTGACGGCCCATTGGTGTGCCGAGTTTTTTCTTCAGGGTGTCGAGGGCGGTGACCTGCACACGCAGCAGATCGGCGATCGCTTCGTGGGAGTCGGCGTAGCGCTGGTTGGGGAACTTGCTCATTTGCGCGAGCATGCCGTCGGTGTTGTTCCAGCTCTGCAGAATCTCTTCGGCCAGTTGCTTCTGGCGCTCGCCGATGGCGATCAACAGTGGGCAGTACTTGGCTTTCTGCTCGGCGTTGGCGACGTCAGGCTTTTCATCGAACAGGATGTACTCGTAAGCCGACAGGCCCTGCACCACCACGCTGGATTTGGCCAGAGCGGCGGCGTCGATTTGCGGCTGGGCGACGACCAGTTGCTCGACCTGACGGCCGACGAGGTTTTTCTTGTCCGGCCAGAACTGCACCTGCCACGAACGGTTGCCCTCGGCCAATGGGCCGATCAGCAGCGGTTGCAGCTCGGCCCAGGCTTTCTGCGCGTGCAGGAAGTCGGCGCGGGCGGTTTCCAGGGTTTCCTTGCCCTGGCAGTAGGCGAGGGCGCTGACCGCCAGTTGCTTGTCGGCTTCGACCCAACGGGTGTAGGTCGGCAGGATCACCGATTTGGCGATGGCCGCCGACGTGACCGCTTGCGGGTCCTGCGGCGAGCAGGCGCCGAGGGCGAGTGCGGCGAGGCTGGTGAACAACAACTTGGGACGGAACATGTCGGGCTCCCGATTCTTTTAAGTGTTTAAAGTGAGTTCAAGAACGCCAGCAGCGCGGCACGCTGCTCGGCGTTGAAAGACAAAACCTGTTGCTGCGCCTGCTGTGCTTCGCCGCCATGCCAGAGCACGGCTTCGAGCAGATTGCGGGCGCGGCCGTCATGCAAGAACTGGGTGTGGCCACTGACCGCCTGCGTCAGGCCGATGCCCCACAACGGCGGGGTGCGCCAGTCGCGGCCGGAGGCCTGGAATTCAGTGCGGTTGTCGGCCAGACCGTCGCCCATGTCGTGCAGCAGCAGATCGCTGTACGGGCGAATCACTTGATTGGCCAGTTCAGGTTCGGCGGCGTTGGCGGCGGTGGTGTATTTCGGTGTGTGGCAGGACTGGCAGCCAGCCTGGAAGAACAGGTTCTTGCCGGCCAGCACTTGTTCGTCGTTGACGCCACGACGTGCCGGCACTGCGAGGTTGCGTGTGTAGAACAGCACCAGACGCAGGATGTTGTCGCTGACTTCCGGCTCGCCGTCCGGGCCATTGCCATTCGGCGCCTGCTTGCACGCGGTTTGCGCGTCGGTGCAGTCATCGAAGGGTCTCAGGCTGGTGGTCAGGCCCATGTCCCCGGAAAACGCGTGGACATTCTGCTGATTGAGATTCGGTTGTCCGGCTTTCCAGCCAAAACGGCCGGCCACGGTTTTCTGTAACTCATCGTCCCAGACCCGATTTACGCGACCCTTAATGCCGTTGTTCTCTTTGGCCTGCGCGGCGGCGTTGGCGAGGATCGCTTCTTCGGGAATGGCTTCGAGCAGGCCGAGGCCGATCATCGGCGGTGCGACGCGGGCCGAGAAACGCGTGTCCGGGTGCATCGGGCCGTAGCCCAACTGAGTGAATTGCAGAACCGGTTTGCGCAGCTCGACTTCGGTGCCGTCCTTGAAACGGATCGGCACCGGGGTGTACTCGACGCGCACCTTGCCTTCCGGGGTGACCCCGGGCACGGCCATGTCCTGGAACTGGCCGCCGTAGACCGGCTCGGGCACCACGCCGACTTGCTCGATGACTTTGGCATAGGCCGGCGAATCGGGAATCGACAGACGCACCAGCATCGACACCGCGTTCGCCGCATCCGGCGTTGGCGGATGTCCACGACCATCCTTGATGTGGCAGTTCTGGCAAGCATTGGTATTGAACAGCGGGCCGAGGCCATCGCGGGCGGTGGTGGTCGACGGGGCGATCACCCACGGACTGCGGAAAAAGCTGTTGCCGACACTGAAGTCGACCCGGCGCGACGGCGGCAGATTGGCCGAAGGCAGGGAGAACGCATTCTGATCGGTCTTGCGCACAGTCGCCGCTCCGCCCGAACGCGCTTCACCCGGCTCAGCCTTGGTAAAACGCGGGGCGTCATCGCAGGCACTCAGGCCCAGGGCCAGAAACAGTGCGGACAAGCGAAGCGGCAGCGAGGGCATCAGACATCCTGCGGACGGGCGAAAACAAAGGCGCAAAGTCTAACAGGGCGAGTGAGTTTGAATAAGAGGAATTATCGTTTGCTTGATATGGCGCAGTGATTTGGAGAAACGCAGTCCCCTGTGGGAGCGGGCTTGCCCGCGAAAGCGGTGTGTCAGTCAATTCATCTGTGTCCTGACCCAGCGCTTTCGCGAGCAAGCCCGCTCCCACAGGGTTTTGTGTACGGCAGGCATGAAAAAGGCGACCCGGAGGTCGCCTTCTTGTGCAGTCAGCGTTGATCAGAACTCGTGATCAGCGTTGTCCGGGTTCAGGTCGCTGATGCCCAGCTTGCCGGCAGCGGCTTCGATCGAACCGGTCTGCTTGACCAGTGCGGCGATGGCGTCACGCACGATCTGGTTGCCGGCGGTGTTGCCCGCAGCGATCAACTGGTCGTAGTGCTCACCCTTGTTGGCGTGATCGACCATGACCTGGATTTTCGCTTCGGTAGCGGCCAGATCGGCTTTCAGCGCGGTGTCGGCAGCCGGGTCGGCCTTGGCCACCAGCGACGACAGGCTGGCGCCGGTCATCTTGGTGCCATCAACCCGGGTGTACTCGCCCAGGTACACGTTACGAATGCCTTTGGCATCGTAGAAGTGCGAGTTGTGGGTGTTGTCGCTGAAGCAATCCTGTTCGTCTTCCGGGGAGTTGGCTTCCAGGGAAACCTTCATGCGCTCGCCCGCCAGTTCGCCCAGGGACAGACTGCCCATGCCGAAGAGCATTTTGCGCAGGCCGCTTTCAGCCGGCTCGGCTTCCAGGGTAGCGCGGTAGTTGTCGGCCACGTTCGGCTTCCAGTTGCCGACCATTTCTTCCAGGTCGCTGACCAGCAGTTGGGTCACGGCTTTGAGGTAGGCACGGCGACGATCATTGTGACCACCGGTGGCGCCAGCGCCTTCCAGGTAGTCCGAGGCTGGACGGTTGCCGGCGCCCGGGCCGGTGCCGTTCAGGTCCTGGCCCCAGAGCAGGAATTCGATGGCGTGGTAGCCAGTGGCAACGTTGGCTTCGGAACCGCCCAGCTCGTTGAGGCTGGCGAGTTTTTCCGGGGTGATGTCTTTGACATCGACCTTGTCTTCGCCGACCTGCACTTCAGTGTTGGCGATGATGTTGGCGGTGGCGCCCGGGTTGCCCAGCGCGTGCTCGTAGGATTTGTCGACGTAGTCGATCAAGCCTTCGTCCAGCGGCCAGGCGTTCACCTGACCTTCCCAGTCGTCGATGATGGTGTTGCCGAAGCGAAACACTTCGCTCTGCAGGTAAGGCACGCGCGCAGCGACCCAGGCAGCCTTGGCGGCTTTCAGGGTGTCGGCGTTCGGTTTGGCGAGGAACGCGTCGACCGCGGTTTGCAGGGTTTTCGCAGTGGATTCGGCATCGCTGTAGACGGCGAAGACCATGTCGGCGTAGTGCGCGACCACAGCCTTGGCGGCGGCTTCATCGACTTTACCGGCAGCGGCAGGTGCTGGCGCGGCAGCGGTGCTGGCGGCTGGCGTCGGCGCGGCCGGGGCGGCAGCCTTGTCTTTGCCTTCGCCGCAACCGGCGAGGGAAATAGCGATGGCCAGCAGACTGGCGGTAGCCAGAGGCATACGAATCATGGCGAACATCCTGCTTCGGTAATGGAATGGACAGGGCGCGGGGGTGCGCAAAGCTGCGACATAATGCAAATCTTTCGCATTATGTGTAAAGGGCTGTGGCTGGAAATATTTCTTATTTAGCCGGTTGTTATGCGCGGCATCAAAGGATCGCCGCGTTGCTACGCTGCGCCTGTTTGAGGTAGGCCGTCAGCTCCCGGGCAGGCAGCGGCTTGCTGTAGTGGTAACCCTGACCTTCGTGGCAGCCTTCGGAGATGATGTAGGACTCTTGCTCGGCGGTTTCAACGCCTTCGGCAATCACCTGCATGCCCAGGCTCTTGCCCAGTTGAATGATCGCGCGAACGATGGTCGCATCATCGTCGTCATCCAGCAGATCCTGAACGAAGCTCTTGTCGATCTTGATCTTGTCCAGCGGCAGGCTTTTCAGATAACTCAGTGATGAGTAGCCGGTGCCGAAGTCGTCGATGGCGATCAGCGCCCCGGAGCGGCGCAGGCTCAGCAGGTGTTGGGTGGCGGTGCTGATGTCTTCCATCAGGCCGGTTTCGGTGACTTCCAGCTCCAGGCTGCGCGGCGGCAGGCGGTAGATCTGCAGTAGGTTGTTGACCACTCGCGGCAACTCGGCGTGGTGCAGTTGCACGGTGGACAGGTTGACCGCCATGCGCAGATCGACGAAGCCCTGATCGTGCCATTCGCGCAATTGCTTGCAGGCCTGATCCAGCACCCATTCGCCGATGGCGATGATCGTGCCGTTCTGTTCGGCCAGCGGAATGAACAGGTCCGGCGGCACCAGACCGTGTTCCGGATGCTGCCAGCGAATCAGCGCTTCTACCCCGACCACGCGGTGATCGCGGTAGCTGATCTGCGGCTGATAGACGAGGTAGAACTGGTCGCGAATCAGTGCGTCGCGCAGGTCTTTTTCCAGTTCGCGACGCCGGCGCATCTCGCTGTCGACACTGGCGATGTAGAACTGATAGCGGTTGCGCGAGCGGGTCTTGGCCAGCGTCATGGTCTGCTCGGCCTTCTGCAACAGCTTCTCGGTGCTGTCGCCGTCCTCGGGGAACAGGGTGATGCCGATGGTCGCGCGCAGGCGGATTTCCTGATGGTCGAGGGCGAACGCCGCTTCCAGATCATCGAGGATGCTCTGCGCCAGCTCTGCCGCTTCATAAGGTTGTTCGATATCGGCCTGCACCAGCGCGAACTGGTCGCCACCCAGACGGGCGAGGGCGCCGAGGCGACCGCTGTGGGCGCGCAGGCGGTCGGCCAGCGCCAGCAGCAACTGGTCGCCGGTCTGGTAGCTGAACTGCTCGTTGATTCCTTTGAAATCATCCAGCCCCACACACAACACCGCGACCCGGCGTTGCAGCTTGCCGGCGTCGACCAGAATCTTGTCCAGTTGCTGCTGCAATTGCTGGCGGTTCGGCAGGCCGGTGAGGAAGTCGTACTGGGCCATGCGCAGCAGGCTGTTTTCCGCTTCGTGGCGCAGATGGGTGTTGCGTTCTATCGATTCGAGCAACTGGTTGGCGGTGTTGATCCAGATGCCGAGTTCATTTTTTTCGTGACCCTTGAGCTGTGGAATCTTGTGCTCGCTGGGGCGATCGGGATTGATTTCGGTCAGGTGCTCGATGATCCGCGACAGCGGCTTGGTCAGCAGCCAGTGATAAACCAGATACAACACCAGGCCCATGGCCAGGGCGCGCAACACGCCGGAAATGAAAATAATCACCGAACTGACGATGAAACTCTCGCCATAGGTGGCGGTGTCGAGGGTGATGCTCAGGTCGCCGTAATACTCGCTGTAGGGACCGCGACCGACCAATTGAGTGGTGAAGGTGCGTTCCTGACCGAGTATCAGATCAGTCAGCCAACGGCTGTTGGAGTGCTGCAATTCACGGGACTTCTGCGCGAGCATCGCCTCGTTGGGATGGCCGATGGAAGCCTGGCGCACGGCGTCGTCCTGGAACAGGCCTTCGATCACCTGCATGCCCATTTCCCGGTCCAGGCTGTAGACCGCCTGAGTCGAGGGATCACGGAACATGTCGAGGATGCGCTGAGCGTCGCCGGCCACCGCCTGGCGGGTTTTATAGGCATCGAAAACAATCTGGGCGCAGCTCAAGACCACGCCGACGATCAATGCCGAAAGGAGCACGACCCGGAGCAACTTCACCGACAAGCTGTTCTTGAGTTCCAGCTTCAAAGGGTTATTCCTTGTTCCGTGCGGGTAGCGTCAAGTTGCCATGAGTATTGGCAATCCCGTGTTGGCAGTCAAAGGGACAATCAAGCCCCGGAACATTTGCCCGTGGCCTTGGCCGAAATGCTGCTGTCTGGAGTCTCAGCTCTATTTGTACTGTGTCGGTAGTTTCGGCCCTCAACTTGAGCAGTCTGGAACAAATTTTCGCTGATTTGATGGTAGCCCGCTGTGCTGCACCGGCAAGCGGCCGGAGCCATCGTTCATCGTGAAAAAAAGCAGGCATAAAAAAACCCGGCCGTAGCCGGGTTTTTTGTCTGGCGCGCAGCTTAAGCGGTGAAGGTTTTGCCTTCGAACTGCTCAGCGACGAACTTCCAGTTGACCAGGTTCCAGAACGCCTCAACGTACTTCGGACGCAGGTTGCGGTAGTCGATGTAGTAAGCGTGTTCCCAGACGTCGCAGGTCAGTAGCGGGGTGTCGCCGCTGGTCAGCGGGTTGCCGGCGCCGATGGTGCTGGCCAGGGCCAGGGAACCGTCAGCCTTTTTCACCAGCCAGCCCCAGCCGGAACCGAAGGTGCCGATCGAGGTTTTGCTGAACTCTTCCTTGAACTTGTCGAACGAACCGAAAGCCGCGTTGATGGCTTCAGCCAGTGCGCCGGTTGGTTGACCGCCGGCGTTTGGCGCCAGGCAGTTCCAGTAGAAAGTGTGGTTCCAGACCTGAGCGGCGTTGTTGAAGATGCCGCCCGAGGAAGTCTTGACGATCTCTTCCAGGGTCTTGCCTTCGAACTCGGTGCCTGGCACCAGGTTGTTCAGGTTCACGACATAGGTGTTGTGGTGCTTGTCGTGGTGAAATTCCAGGGTTTCCTTGGAAATGTGCGGCTGCAGGGCATCGTGTGCGTAAGGCAGCGGCGGCAATTCGAAAGCCATGATGATTCTCCTAATCAGGTCTGTTGCGGTGAGCGCAAGGCCGATCACGGGCGGCCAGAAATGCACCGACGAGTTTTTACTCTTTGCGGCGCAGGGTTCGGATCATAGCACCGGGGTCAAGGCTTAACCACGCAACAACTGTGTGGGATAGAGGTTCCAGAGCTGTTTGGAATAAATCACTGCGCCAATATCAATTGCCCTGCCACCGTGAACATCATCACTGCCACTAGAAGATCGAGAATTCGCCAGGTACTCGGCCGAGCCAGCCACGGCGCGAGCCATGCGGCACCGAGGGCGAGGGTGAAAAACCACAGCAGCGACGCGCTCGCGGCGCCCACGACATAAGCGCCCGGCACCGACTGCTGCGCCCCCAGCGAGCCGATCAGCAACACCGTGTCCAGATAAACGTGCGGGTTGAGCAGTGTCACTGCCAGCGCGCTGAGCATCACCGCGCGCAACGAGCGTACGGTGTGGTTTTCACCCTGATCCAGACTCTGTTTCGAGAACGCCCGGCGCAGCGCCTGGCTGCCGTACCAGATCAGAAAAATTGCGCCGCCCCAGCGTGCCACCGCGAGCAATGTCGGGTTCTGTGCCAGCACGGTGGCTAGACCAAACACCCCGGCCGCCACCAGGAGCGCATCGCACGCCACACACAACGCCGCCACCGGCAGGTGATGTTCGCGGCGCAGACTCTGCGCCAGCACAAAAGCGTTCTGGGTGCCGATCGCCATGATCAGCCCCAAGGCCACCAGCAGGCCGTTCACATAGCTTTGCCACATAAGATTTACTCCGCGTTGGCTGCCAGATCGCGCAGCACGTGCATGGCGCGCTCGGCGTCGGCCTGACCGACAAACAAATGGTCGTGGTAATAACCGGCGATCACGTTGCAACTGATTCCGGCCTTGCCCAGCGCGCTGGCGAACGCGGCGGTCAGGCCAACGGCTTCGAGCGCCGAATGCACATTGAGGGTGATCCACGCCGCCACATAATCAAAAGCGAACCCGGCGTGTTCAGCCTGAGAGCGTTCGAGGATCACGGTCAGGCCTTCCTGCTCGCGGAAGCTGCCGACAATCTCCACACCGCTCGGCAACTGGCCGTCACGCAGGGTGCAGAACACGTATTCGCCGGCATTGAGCTGCGGGCTCATGCTGCGCAGCAGAGTTGTGAGTGAGGTTTCGCCAGCCATTGCCGTGTTCCTTGATAAAGAGTGCTTGCTGGCTATTCTCCGGTCGAAAGCGGTATAAGAAAAACCAATAGTGCTGATCGCTCATTAGGAAAACTGATGTTCGACTACAAATTGCTTTCCGCTCTGGCCGCCGTGGTCGAGCAGGCTGGATTCGAGCGCGCCGCGCAGGTGCTGGGTTTGTCGCAATCGGCGATCTCCCAGCGGATCAAATTGCTGGAAGCGCGGGTCGGCCAACCGGTGCTGGTACGCGGCACGCCGCCATCGCCGACCGAGATTGGCCGGCGGCTGCTCAACCATGTGCAGCAGGTGCGCCTGCTCGAACGTGACCTGCAGACCCTGGTGCCGGCGCTCGACGAAGAAGGCCTGCCGGAGCGTCTGCGCATCGCTATCAACGCCGACAGCCTCGCCACCTGGTGGGCCGAGGCCGTGGGCGATTTCTGCGCCGAGCAGCATTTATTGCTGGATCTGGTGGTGGAAGATCAGACCGTCGGCCTCAAGCGCATGCGTGCCGGGGAAGTGGCGGCGTGTGTTTGCGCCAGCGAACGCCCGGTAGCCGGCGCGCGCAGCGTGTTGCTCGGGGCGATGCGCTATCGGGCGCTGGCCAGTCCGGCGTTTATCGAGCGGCATTTCCCCGACGGGGTGCGCGCCGAGCAGCTGCCGCGCACCCCGGCGCTGGTGTTCGGCCCGGACGATTTTCTCCAGCATCGCTACCTCGCATCGCTCGGTGTCGATGGTGGTTTCGAGCATCATTTGTGCCCGTCCTCCGAAGGTTTTGTGCGTCTGACCGAAGCCGGGTTTGGTTGGGGCCTGGTGCCGGAACTGCAAGTGCGCGATCAACTGCAACGCGGCGTATTGCGCGAACTGTTGCCAGATAAACCGATCGATGTGCCGTTGTACTGGCATCATTGGCGCAATGGCGGTCAGCTGCTGGCCTTGCTGACCGAGCAATTGCTACGTTCTTCACCGCGCTGGCTGGTGCCCTTGGGCTGATGGTCAGCGTCAAGAAAGACGTATCAGGTAAACGAAAGACATCGGAGCGTTACATGAAAATTCTGGTCACCGGCGCAAGCGGCTTCATTGGCGGACGCTTTGCGCGTTTCGCTTTGGAGCAGGGCCTGGACGTGCGGGTCAACGGTCGCCGGGCCGAAAGCGTCGAGCATCTGGTGCGCCGTGGCGCCGAGTTCGTCCCGGGCGATCTCACCGATGCGGATCTGGTGCGCGACCTCTGCGCCGACGTCGAAGCCGTGGTGCACTGTGCCGGTGCCGTCGGCTTGTGGGGGCGCTATCAGGACTTTCATCAGGGCAACGTGCAGGTCACCGAAAACGTCGTCGAAGCCTGCCTCAAGCAGCGCGTGCGGCGGCTGGTGCATCTGTCGTCGCCGTCGATCTATTTCGATGGCCGCGATCACCTCGGCCTGACCGAAGAGCAAGTGCCCAAGCGCTTCAAACATCACTACGCGGCGACCAAATACCTGGCCGAGCAAAAGGTCTTTGGCGCGCAGGAATTCGGTCTGGAAACCATTGCCCTGCGCCCGCGTTTCGTCACTGGCGCCGGCGACATGAGCATTTTCCCGCGCCTGCTGAACATGCAGCGCAAGGGGCGTCTGGCGATCATTGGCGACGGCCTGAACAAGGTCGATTTCACCAGCGTGCAGAACCTCAACGAAGCGCTGCTCAGCAGCCTGCTGGCGGCCGGTTCCGCGTTGGGCAAGGCCTACAACATCAGCAATGGCGCGCCGGTGCCGCTGTGGGATGTGGTCAATTATGTGATGCGCAAAATGGAAGTGCCACAGGTCAGCAAATACCGCTCGTACGGTCTGGCCTACAGCGTTGCTGCGCTCAACGAAGGCGTGTGCAAACTCTGGCCGGGACGCCCGGAGCCGACCCTGTCGCGATTGGGCATGCAAGTCATGAAGAAAAATTTCACCCTCGACATCAGTCGCGCCCGGCATTATCTGGACTACGATCCGAAAGTCAGCCTGTGGTCGGCCCTCGACGAGTTCTGTGGCTGGTGGAAAGCTCAGGACATCCGTTGATACAAGTCGCCCGGCCGGCAATGAACCGCACTGCCGCTTGAGGGTCAATCCCTGCGGCTGCGGCGGTTATACTTCGCAGCATTTAGCCATCACCGCGTTCCACAAAGGTTGCCTCAATGTCCATGCGTAACGATGCCAACGACGATTTCGACGATGTACCGAGCCTGCGGGCCGACACCTTTGACGACGATGACATTCCGCCCTCCGCCCGCACCTCGGTGCACTCGCGCACGCCGCCGGTGGTCAAGGTCAAGGCCGCGAGTACCGGGCCGTTGTGGGCACTGGTCGGCGCGTTGTTCTTCGCCTTCATCGGTTTGGCCTGGTGGAGCTTTCAGCAGATTTCGCTGATGGAGCAGCAATTGGTCGCGACCCAGGAAAGCTTTGCGCGCATCAGCGAGGAAGCGGCGGGGCGCCTGCAGGACATTTCCGGCAAGGTCGTCGCCAGCCAGAGCAACGTCAACAGTGACAGCGAAGCCTTGAAGCTGCAGATCAAACAGCTGGAAACCCAGTTGCTGGATCAGAGCAAACAGCAGCAAGGCGTGGTCGGTCAGGCCAGCGATCTGGACAAGCGTCTGGCGCAGATGACCGCGCAGACCACCGAACAACAGAACGCCAATAGCCAGTTGCAGGCTCAGGTCAAAGCCTTGAGCGCCGAACTGGCGACCCTGAAAAGCGCCCCGGCCGACACCGGCAAGGTCGATGCGCAGCTCAAGAGTTATGACGCGCAGCTGAAAAGCCTCGGCGCTGATATCACCGCGCTGAAAAAGCAAGGCAATCCGAGCGCGGCGATCGAGCGTCTGGAGCAGGAAATCGTCGTTCTCAAGAGTGAGCAGGACAACCGTCCGGCCGCTGCGCAGGGTGGCGGCAATACCGCCGAGTTCGACGCATTCCGCGGGCAGATGACCCGCAACCTCAACACCCTGCAGGCGCAGATCCAGAACCTGCAGCAGCAGATCAATGCCCGGCCATAGGGCCTGATGAACTGTAGCCAGGGACCTTTGTGGTGAGGGGATTCATCCCCGATGGGGCTGCGCAGCAGCTCCCAAACCATCAGCTCGGTGTGTCAGAAAATATGTGTTCTCTCCATCAGGGCTGCTGCGCAGCCCATCGGGGATAAATCCCCTCGCTACAGGATTCGGCGCTCCGTCCGACCCCAAGCCGTCTACGCTCTTGAAACACCAACAAGAACGAGGGATGCGTTATGGGGTTTTTGCATAAAGTGGCGTGGCTCGGGGTGATGCTTTTTGTGGGGGCAGGGCAGGTCAACGCCGCCACTACACAAAAGGACGACAGCAAGGCTGCCATTGCTTTGCTGGAAAAGGCGCTGGCCTATTACCACGACAATGGCGACAAGGCCTTCGCCGCGTTCAGCCGTCAGGGCGAGTTCGTCGACAAGGATCGCTACGTGTTCGTGGTCGACACCAAAGGTGTGATGCTCGCCAGCGGCGGGCCGTCCTCAGCCTTGATCGGCCGTGACGTCAGCGAAGTGCTTGCGCCGGATTTGCAGAAAGCCTTCAAGGACGCCTTGCTGGTGCCGGAAGGCAACGGCATTCAACAGGCCGAATACCGCTGGCAGAACTGGGCCGACGGCAAGGTCGAGCGCAAACATGTGTATTACCAGCGCATCGGTCAGCGCATTCTGGCCGTCGGTTATTACCTGCCGCGCGCTTCAGCCGAGCAGGCCAAGGCACTTCTCGACAAGGCTGCAACCGATCTGGGAAAAAACGAGAAGGGCACCCTGACGGCCATCAACTCGCTCAAGGGTGGTTATCTGCAGGATGACCTGTATGTGTTCGTGGTCGATCTGGACACCCAACGCTACGTTGCCCACGGAACCAACCTGCGCTTGATCAACACCGATTTCAGCAAGATCAAGGACCCGGAAGGCAAACCGGTGGGCGAGCCGATTCTGGCGCTGATCGCCAAGCAGGATGACGGCGAATACGAATACCGCTGGAAAAACCCGGTGACCGGCAAGGTCGAGGACAAGCATGCCTACCTGAAGAAGGTCGGACATTTTCTGGTGGCGGTGGGTTACTACAGCCCCTGAGTGAACTGCCTTTGTAGGAGTGAGCCTGCTCGCGATGAAGGTGTGTCATTCAACAATAATGTCGACTGACACACCCTCATCGCGAGCAGGCTCACTCCTACAGGGGATCAAGGTGTTGCTGTTATTTGGCGCCGTGCTCGCGCCCGCGCAGCAGGTTGTTCGGCATCGCAATCGCCGCTGCCAGCCCCAGCAGCGATACCGCCGTACTCACCCAAAGCAAATGCCGGAACGTCACCGAAAGCTCGGCACGCAGGGCGTTTTGTGCATCACCCGGTGCGGCGTTCAGACCGTCGAGCAGCACGTTGCCCGAATGGCCCTCGCTGATCAGCGAGTTGCTCGCCAGATGGGCGAAACTCGAATCCTGCAACAACGCCAGCAACAGCGCCGACATCAACGCCACACCCACTGCGCCGCCCAGCGAACGGAACAGGTTAGTGGTGCTGGTGGCGACGCCGATGTCGCGTTGCTCCACCGAGTTCTGCGTACCCACCAGTGAAGTCGGGAACTGCATGCCGCCGGCAATCCCGCTGAGCAGCATGAACAGGCTGCTGACCAGCGTCGCATCGGGTGGGCTGAACGCCATGCCGAGAATCGAGATCGGCATCAGCAGCGCGCCGGTCAGAATCTGTGGTTTGTAGCGACCGGTCACCGAAGTACGGCGTCCGGCGAAATAAGCGCCGATCGGCAGGCCCATCGCCAGCGGCAGCAAGTGCAATGCCGCCGCATCCGCCCCAGCGCCGGTGACGCTCTGAAAGCGCAGCGGCATCAGCACGATCAGCGAGATCGCCTGAAAACTGGTGAAGAAAATCGTGCACCAGCACAGCAACGCGTTGCGGTTGGTGAACAAGTGCATCGGCAGCAGCGGCTCACGCGCCCGGCGTTCATGCCAGACGAACACCGCCAGCACCAGCACCGCGCAGGCGAACAAACCGAGCACTTCACTGCTGCGCCACGAATGACCCTGACCGACCTGGGTGATGGCCAGCAGCAGCGCGGTCAAACCGATGATCATCAACAGCGTGCCGAGGTAGTCGATGATCGGTTTGCGCTGCGGAATCGGCAGCCCGCGCAGATTGCGATTGGCAACCCACCAGGCGCCCAGCCCCAGTGGCAGATTGATCAGGAACACCCAGCGCCACGACAGGTATTCGGTCATGTAGCCGCCGAGCACTGGCCCGGCGACGCTGGCCACCGCGTACATGCTGCTGAAATAACCCTGATAACGCCCGCGTTCGCGCGGCGGGACGATGTCGCCGATGATCGCCTGACTGACCGAAATCATTCCGCCGGCGCCGATGCCCTGGAGAATCCGCGCCAGCACCAGTTGTTCCATGCTTTGCGCCATGCCGCAGAACAGCGAGGCGAGGGTGAACAGGCCCATGCCGAACAGCATCAGTTTGCGTCGCCCGTACAAATCGCCGAGTTTGCCGTAGATCGGCACCGCCACGGTCATTGCCACCATGTACCCGGAAATCACCCAGGCCAGCAGGCTGACGTCCTTGAACTGTGCGGAGATGGCGGGCATCGAGACGGCGACGATGGTCTGGTCCAGCGCGCCGAGAAAAATCGCCATCATCAACGCGACCAGCACGCTGCGAATGGCCGGTTTGGGCGTTTCAGGGTGATTGAGATTGGTCACGGGCGAGCCTGCGGGCAGTGATGGACCCGCACGGCCATTGCGCGCGGGTGGATGCTCGCCAGTGTAAGTCGGTAGCAAGCTATTCGATAGCCTCGTACGGAAGCCCGACGTAATTTTCTGCAATGGTTTTTCGACCGGCTTCTGAACTGACAAAGTAGTCCAGTTCCGAGGCGCTGATGCGCTGGCTGAAATCATCGTGCTCGTCGAAGCGGTGCAGCATCGAGGTCATCCACCAGGAGAAACGTTCGGCTTTCCATACCCGGCGCAGGCAGATTTCCGAGTATTTCTCCAGCAGATCGGTGCGCCCTTCGCGATAAACCTTCAGCAGAATGTTAAACAGCGTACTGACATCGCTGGCGGCCAGATTCAAGCCCTTTGCGCCGGTGGGCGGCACAATGTGCGCGGCATCGCCGAGGAGAAACATCCGCCCGTACTGCATCGGCTCGACGACAAAACTGCGCAGCGGCGCGATGCTTTTTTCAATCGACGGGCCAGTCACCAGTTTCTCGGCAAGCGCGGCGGGCAGACGTGTTTTCAGCTCAGCCCAAAAGCGCTCGTCGGACCAGTCGGCAACGTTCTCCTCGGCCGGCACTTGCAGGTAATAACGGGTACGGGTGGCCGAACGCATGCTGCACAGGGCGAAGCCGCGTTCGTGCCGGGCGTAGACCAGCTCTTCGTGCACCGGCGGGGTGTCGGCGAGAATCCCCAGCCAGCCGAACGGATAGACCCGCTCGAAGATCTTCAGGCAGGCCTCGGGAATCGACTGCCGGGCCACGCCGTGAAAACCATCGCAACCGGCGATGTAATCGCAATCGACGCGCCAGGTTTCGCCATCCTTTTCGAAGGTGACAAAAGCCTCGTCGCTTTTCATGCCGTGAGGAACGACATGGCTCACTTCATAAAACGACAGTGCGCCAGCCTCCCGACGAGCGGCCATCAGGTCGCGCGTGACTTCGGTCTGACCGTAAACCATGACGGTTTTGCCGCCGGTCAAAGCCTGCAGATCGATGTGTGCCAGACGCCCATCCAGTGCCAGATCGAAGCCGGCGTGCACCAGCCCTTCGGCATCCATGCGCGCGCCTACGCCGGCCTGGCGCAACAGCTCTACCATGCCTTGTTCAAGCACGCCGGCGCGAATTCGTCCGAGGACATAGTCGGGTGTCTGGCGTTCGAGAATCAGGGTGTCGATGCCGGCGTTGTGCAGCAACTGACCGAGGAGCAATCCGGACGGACCGGCGCCAATGATGGCGACTTGGGTTTTCAGCGTTTTCATTGTTTTTATGACTCGCAAGCTTCACGCGACAGGCGCCGGTGAATGATTTTTATGGATCGAGTGCTTGCATTTTTCCCTTGCGGGTCTGTCAATTGAAGGTGAAAACTGAGCCGATACCTGTACATTCTGCCAATCGGTGCGATTATCGCCCGCAACCTCGAGGCCTGGATTGAAGTGATGAACAAGCCTGACCTGCCTTCGATTCCGGTGTTCAAGCTCTACGGTGAAAGCCTGGACTGGCCGACCCCTGACTTGCTGCACTGTGAAACCATTTCCAAACGCAGCCGCGAACATCAATGGGAAATCAAACCCCACCGCCACGCCGATTTGTGCCAGTTGCTCTTCGTCTTCAAAGGTCAGGCAGAGCTTGAAATCGAAGGTCAACGCACGCAGCTCAACCAACCCGCGATTCAAGTCCTGCCACCGTTGTCGGTGCATGGCTTTCGCTTTTCCGAGGACGTCGAAGGATTTGTCGTCACCCTCGCCAATCCGCTGATCAATCACCTGCAGGCGCAACTGGGCAACTCGGTGCACGCACTGGCCCAGGCCGAGCACTACCCGGCGGGCAAGGACGCGGAGTACCTGAACAGTCTGTTTTCAGCGTTGCAGGCCGAGTACAACGGCCATCAACCCGCGCGGGAAATGCTCATGCATTCGCTGGTCAGCGTGATCATGGTCTGGGTCAGCCGTCAGGCACTCGTGCGCCATAACGCCAGCCAGCGGCCGCAACGCCAGCGCGAATACCTCAACGGGTTCATTCAATTGGTGGAGGAGACGTACCGCCAGCATGTGAAGGTCGAAGACCTGGCCCATCGTCTGGGGATTTCGGTATCACACCTCAACGGCACCTGCCGGGAACTGGCTGGGCAGCCAGCGCTGCAGATCATGCACGAACGCCAGTTACTGGAAGCCAAACGTTTGCTGACCTACACCAGCATGACCATTTACGAGATGTCGGAGTTGTTAGGGTTTTCCGATCCGACCAACTTCACGCGCCTGTTCCGGCGCAGGGTGGGGATATCGCCAAAGGCCTTCCGCGACCGGCTGAAGGCCGAGCAGTGATCCTGTAAACCTGGCGATATCCTGTGGGAGGGGGCTTGCTCCCGAAAGCGGTCTATCAGTTTGCATCAATGCTGAATGACACACCGCATTCGGGAGCAAGCCCCCTCCCACAGGATCGCACTGCAACTCAGGTCAATCAGCGCAACGCATTGAGCGTCGCGTTATGCGGAATACAGCGCTCGAAATTGCAGCTGGCGTATTCGCGCGGCAGTTGTCGCAGTTGCTCGACCCGCCAGGCCGCGGTGCCGTACAGCGCCAGCGTGGCAGCGCAGGTGATGAAAATCGCGAAGTACCTTCTTGTTCTGATGTTCATGGCGTAGACCTCTGAACGCATACCCTGCGGTATTACTTTCAGCATAGGTCAGCGGCATAGAGTTGCCAGCCACGGATTCGGCCTATGTGACATCCCCCTGTGGGAGCGGGCTTGCTCGCGAAGGCGTGGTGTCAGTCGATGACAATCCAGACTGATACACCGCCTTCGCGAGCAAGCCCGCTCCCACAGGGGCATCGGATTTACAGGCCCATATCCCATTCGGGATTTTCCGGGAATCGTTCGACGAGAAAATCCAGCATGCTGCGCAGCGCCGCCGGCATATGCTTGCGTGAGGCGTACACCGCGTAGATGTTCATCTGCCGTGGCTCGGCACCCGGCAGCAGGCGCACCAGTTCCCCGGCATGCACATGAACCCCGGCCTGATAGGTCGGCAGCATCGCCACGCCGGCACCGGCCAGGGTGGCACGCAGCAGGGTGCTGGCCTCGTTGGCGCTGATGTTGCCCTGCACCGGCACCGACACGGGCTCGCCGTCCTCCTCGAAATGCCACAGGCTCTTGCCGAAGTAGGAGTGGGTGAGGCAGTTGTGTCGGCTCAGGTCCTCGACCCGTTGCGGTGGCGGGTTGTCGCGCAAATAAGCCGGTGCGGCGCAGACCACCGAGCGGCACACGGTCAGGCGCCGGGCGATCAGGTTCGGATCGAGGTCATTGCTGGTGCGGATCGCCAGATCGATGCGCTCATCCACCAGATTCACCGTGCGGTCGAGCATCTGCAGATCGATGCTGACCCCGGGGTAACGTTTGACGTACGCCGCCATCGCATCGGCCAGTTGCGCCTGGCCGAACGAGGTGCTGACGCTGATACGCAGCAGTCCGCGCGGTGCCTCGTCGGGTTCGCTGACGGCGGCCTGCATGTCGGTCGAGAGTTCGAGCATCTGCCGACAGCGCGGCAGGATTTCGCTGCCGGCGGCAGTCAGGCTCAATTTGCGTGTGGTGCGGTGCATCAGGCGCGCGCCGACCCAGTCTTCCAGCTCCGCCAGATAACGCGACACCACTGGCCGTGACAGGTCCAGATGATCGGCCGCCGCCGACTGGCTGCCCAGATCGACCACTGTGACAAACACCCGCATTGCTTGAAGACGATCCATGATTTGCCCGCTTTCAGAAACAAACTATGTCCAAGCATCGCATTTTTTGTACCGAGTCAGGCAACTAAGCTCTGTCCCATCGCCAAACACGGCATTCGGACCACGGAGCAACAGATGATCGGCTTCACTACCCTCAAGCGCGTTTTGCTGGCCACCGCCACCCTCGGTTTCGCGACCCACGCCGCTGCCGCCAATCTGACCCTGGATGTCTACAACCCAGGCACCAACGCGATTTTTCCGGTGACCTCGGTGCTGGTCAGCGGCGAGAAAGACGCGATTCTGGTCGATGCGCAATTCGGCAAGGCCCAGGCCGAGCAGGTGGTGGAGAAGATCCGCGCCAGCGGCAAGCACCTGACCACCATTTACATCAGCCACGGTGACCCGGATTACTACTTCGGCCTCGACACCCTGACCCAGGCCTTCCCCGACGCCGAAGTGCTGGCCTCGCAGCCGACCGTGGACCACATCAACAAAACCGTCGCCGGCAAACTCGCCTTCTGGGGCCCGAAAATGGGCGCCGACGTACCGGCCAAAACCATCGTGCCGGGCGTGCTCAAGGGCGACAGCCTGATGCTCGAAGGGCAGAAGTTGCAGGTGGTCGGTCTTGAAGGCAAACAACCGGATCGCAGCTTCGTGTGGATTCCGTCGCTCAAGGCTGTGGTCGGTGGCGTCGTGGTCGCCGAGAACATTCATGTGTGGATGGCCGATACCCAGACCGCGCAATCCCACGCCGACTGGCTGCAAACCCTGCACTCGATCGAAACCCTGAAGCCGAAAACCGTGGTGCCGGGTCACTACCTGGGCGAGAGCAGCCGCTCTTTGGCCAGCGTGAAATTCACCGCCGACTACATTAAGGCTTTCGATGAAGAAACCGCCAAGGCCAAGGATTCCGCCGCACTGATCAAGGCCATGCAGAAGCGCTACCCGAAACTCGGCGAAGAAAGTTCGCTGGAACTGAGTGCCAAAGTCGCCAAGGGCGAGATGAAGTGGTAACCCGATTGATCTGAAACAGAGGTCGAAAGGACTTTTGTGGCGAGGGAGCTTGCTCCCGCCCGCCTGCGCAGCAGGCGCAAAACCTGCCAATACGTTGTATCTGAAACAGGCGGGGAGTGCTTCGCCCTCCAGCGAGAGCAAGCTCCCTCGCCACAGGGAATACCGCTTCAAGATTAGATTTATGCCGTCGTTGAAACTCTCAAGCCAACTGGAGAATGTCATGAGCAAGATCGCAATCATTGGTGCCACCGGCCGTGCCGGTAGCCAACTGCTGGAAGAAGCCCTGCGTCGCGGGCATAGCGTCACTGCCATCGCCCGCGACACCTCGAAGATCGGCTCGCGTGCCGGTGTGGTCAGCAAGAATGTCGATGTGCTGGATTCGGCGGCGCTGCAAGCCGCAGTCGCCGGTCACGACGTGGTGATCAGCGCCGCGCACTTCGCCACGGTATCGGCCAGCGCTCTGGTCGGCCCGGTGAAGCAGGCGGGCGTGAAGCGTCTGCTGGTGGTCGGCGGTGCCGGTTCGCTGTTGCTGCCGGACGACACCCGAGTGATCGACAGCGCCGGTTTCCCCGCTGAGTACAAAACCGAGGCCAGTGCTGGCGCGGCGTTTCTTGATGCCTTGCGTCAGGAGAAGGATCTGGACTGGACTTTCCTCTCGCCATCGGCAGAGTTCGTCGAAGGTGAGCGCACCGGTACCTTCCGCGTTGGCAAGGACCATTTGCTGTTCAGTGCTGAAGGTCGCAGCTGGATCACCTTCGCCGATTACGCGATTGCGCTGATTGACGAAGTGGAAACGCCGAAGCATTCGCGTCAGCGGTTTACCGTCGGGTATTAAGCAACGACGCAGACCAAATGTGGGAGCGGGCTTGCTCGCGAAGGCGGTGTGTCAGCGACATTTGAAGTGATTGACACACTGCATTCGCGAGCAAGCCCGCTCCCACAGGAGGGATCTGTGTACTTCAGCGGGTATGCGCCTGCTCCACCAGCCAGATCATCAATTCCTCCAACTGCGGCGACGCTTCCCCACCCTGCGGCATCACCACGTAGTAGCCCAGCCCCGTCTTCACCTTCAGATCAAACGGCATCACCAGCCGTCCGGCGCGCAGGTCATCGCCGATCAGCGACCAGTCGCCAATCGCCACCCCCGTCCCATGCGACGCCATCGACATCGCCTGATCCAGCGTCTCGAAATGCTGCCCCATGTTGACGTTGCTCAATTGCAATTCGGCGGCGGTCAGCCACACCGTCCAGTCCTGGGTGTCGCGGGTCGGATGCAGCAGCAGATGCTGTTGCAGGTCGGCCAGTTCGCTCAGCGCCGGTGGGCCTTTCAATAATGCTGGCGAGCAGACCGGTGTCAGTTGCTCATCGAACAGATGCAGCGCGGTCGAGGAGTTGTCCGGCGGCGTGCCGTAGATCACCGCCGCATCGAATTGCTCGCGCTGAAAGTCGACGCCATGGGCCAGCGTGGTGGTCAGTTTGACCGGCACGTCCGGGCGTTCCTTTTGCCATTGCAGCAGGCGCGGCACCAGCCAGCGCATCACGCAGCTGGGCGCCTTGAGTTGCAGGGTTTGCCGCTTGCGCCCGATCTGCTCGGTGGCCTCGCTGATCAGGCCGAAGATCTTTTCCACCCGTGGCAGCCATTCGCGTCCTTCGGCGGTCAGTTCCAGGCCTCGGGCCAGACGGATGAACAACTCATACCCCAGATGAGCTTCCAGCCCGGCAATCTGCCGGCTCACCGCGCCCTGAGTGATGTGCAACTGCTCGGCCGCCCGGGTGAAGTTGCAGCACTGCGCAGTAATCAGAAACGTGTGCAGGGCGGGCAGGGGAGGCAGTCGTTTCATGTGGATCCAAGGTATGACGTGAGGACATGGCTAGTATGACTTTTAATCGATTGTTGTCGCTACCTGCCGCCCGTTCAATGAACCCATTCCACGGACTCTTGTGGGAGCGGGCTTGCTCGCGAATGCGGTGTGTCATCCCCATTGATGTTGGCTGACACACCGCCTTCGCGAGCAAGCCCGCTCTCACCAGGAGCTCGGTGTCTCAAACGAACAAGAAGGGCAATCGACATGGCGACGTGTGGCGAAGTACTGGTCAAGTTACTCGAGGATTACGGGGTCGAGCAGGTGTTCGGCATTCCCGGGGTGCACACCGTGGAACTGTATCGCGGGCTGGCCCGTTCGAGCATCAACCACGTCACTCCACGGCACGAGCAGGGCGCCGGTTTCATGGCTGACGGCTATGCGCGCACCAGCGGCAAACCGGGTGTGTGCTTCATCATTACCGGCCCGGGCATGACCAACATCACCACCGCGCTGGGCCAGGCCTACGCCGACTCGATCCCGATGCTGGTGATCTCCAGCGTGCAGACCCGCAGCCAGTTGGGTGGCGGTCGCGGCAAGCTCCACGAGTTGCCGAACCAGAGCGCGCTGGTCGGCGGCGTCGCGGCGTTCTCCCACACCCTGATGTCGGCGGCGGAATTGCCCGGCGTGCTGGCCCGTGCTTTCGCACTGTTTCAGGCCGGGCGTCCGCGTCCGGTGCACATCGAGATTCCGCTGGATGTTTTGGTAGAAGAGGCTGATGAGCTGCTCGCCAGCGTTCCGGTGCACATCGACCGCGCCGGGGCTGCACCGGCTGCAGTACGGCGCATGACTGAGTTGCTGGCCGGCGCTCGGCGTCCGCTGATTCTCGCCGGTGGCGGCGCCATCGATGCCGCCGCCGAACTGACTGAGCTGGCCGAGCTGCTCGACGCCCCGGTGGCGCTGACCATCAACGCCAAAGGCATGTTGCCCTCCAGCCATCCGCTGCTGATCGGCTCGACGCAAAGCCTGGTCGCCACTCGCGCACTGGTCGCCGATGCCGACGTGGTGCTGGCGATCGGCACTGAACTGGCCGAAACCGATTACGACGTGACCTTCGCCGGCGGCTTTGAAATCCCCGGCAAGTTGCTGCGCATCGACATCGACGCCGATCAGACCGTGCGCAACTATCCGCCGCACGTGGCCTTGGTCGCCGACTCGCGCAACGCCGCACAAGCGCTGCTCGGCGCACTGTCGCAGCAGGCGCTGGCCGAGCGGCGTAACGATTGGGGCCAGGTGCGGGCAGCGCGTCTGCGCGATGAACTGGCCGCGACCTGGGATGCGCCAACCCTGGCCCAGACCCGTTTTCTGGAAACCGTGCTGCACGAATTGCCGGACGCAGTGTTCGTTGGCGACTCCACGCAACCGGTGTACACCGGCAACCTCACGTTCAACCCGGAACGTCCACGGCGCTGGTTCAACTCGTCCACCGGTTACGGCACCCTCGGTTACGCCCTGCCGGCGGCGATTGGCGCGTGGCTCGGTGGCGGCATTGAGGACGGCGCTCGTCCGCCAGTGGTGTGCCTGATCGGCGACGGCGGCTTGCAGTTCACCCTGCCGGAACTGGCCAGCGCGGTTGAAGCGCGTACGCCGGTGATCATCCTGCTGTGGAATAACCAGGGTTACGAAGAGATCAAAAAATACATGGTCAACCGCGCCATCGAACCGGTCGGCGTCGATATCTACACCCCGGATTTCATCGGCGTGGCCAAGGCCCTGGGCTGCGCCGCCGAGGCGATCAGCTCGGTCGAACAATTGCGCGGCGCGCTGCGTGCTGCCACCGATCGTCAGGGCCCGACCCTGATCGAAATCGACCAGACCCAGTGGATGCAGGCGGTGGCCCAATGATCAATTTCCCAACCACACTCGATGGCCTGTACATCAACGGTCAATGGTCGGCCGGACGTGAGCATCTGCGGGTGATCAACCCGGCCACCGAAGCGCTGCTGACCACGGTCAATGGCGGCGATGAACGCGCGGTTGATCTGGCCGTCAGCGCCGCCACTGAAGCGTTCAAGCGCTGGTCGAAAACCACTGGCGCCGAGCGTGGCGCGATTCTGCGCAACATCGCCAACGGCGTGCGCAACGGTCGTGACCACTTGATGAAGTTGCAGTCGAGCAACAACGGCAAACCGCAATTCGAAGCGGCGATCGATGTCGATGATGTGATCGCCACGTTCGAGTATTACGCCGAATTGGCCGAAGGCCTCGACGCACAACTCGACAGCAACGTGGCGCTGCCCAGCGATGACTTCAGCGCGCGTCTGCGTCGTGAACCGTGCGGTGTGGTCGGGCTGATCGTGCCGTGGAATTTCCCGATGGTCACCACCGCGTGGAAACTTGCGCCTGCCTTGGCCGCCGGTTGCTGCGTGGTGCTCAAACCGTCGGAAGTCACGCCGCTGCCGGAGCTGGAACTGGCGGCGATCATTGCCGAGTCCGGCTTGCCCGACGGTGTGTTCAACCTGGTTTGCGGCACCGGTCTGGCGGTCGGTGCACCGCTGTCGGCGGACCCGCGCATCGCCAAGATCTCTTTCACAGGCAGCAACGCCGTCGGCGTGCAGGTGATGCAGCGCGCCGCCGAAACGGTGAAGGGCGTGAGCCTGGAACTGGGCGGCAAATCTTCGCTGTTGGTGCTTGAAGATGCCGATTTGGAACTGGCGGTGGAACTGGCCTGCGGCGGCGGTTTCTTCAACGCCGGGCAGATGTGCTCGGCCACCAGCCGGGTGCTGGTCGCCGATGAGCTGGCCGATGAGTTTCTTGAGCGTCTGCAAAAGCGCGCACAAGCGATTCGCGTGGCCGATCCGTTCGACCCGGACGTGGAGATGGCCGCGCTGGTCAATCAGGCGCAATACCAGCGCGTGCTCGGCCACATCGACCGCGGTTTGAGTGCCGGGGCGAAGCTGGTGTGCGGCGGCAATCGTCCGGCGCATCTGCCGCGCGGCTATTTTTTGCAGCCGACGGTGTTCACCGATGTGCCCCTCGACAGTGCGTTGTGGTGTGAAGAGATTTTCGGCCCGGTGCTCTGCGTGCGCAGTTTCAGCAGCGAAGCCGAGGCGATTGCCCTGGCCAACGACAGCCAGTTCGGGCTGGTCGCCAGTGTGGTGACGCGTAACGCCGAGACTGCCGACCGCGTCGCCAACGCCCTGCAGGCGGGGCTTGTATGGCTCAACGCGCCGCAAGTGATCTTCCCGCAGACGGCGTGGGGCGGCTACAAGCAGAGCAGCATCGGCCGTGAATTGGGGCCGTGGGGCCTGGCCGCGTTTCAGGAAATCAAACACGTGATCCGGGCGCTTTGAACGCCCGAAAAAAGGTGAGCGCATGCCTCGCAACGAGGCATGCGTCGGTGTCATGGCTTCGATGAGTTTTTATCGATAGTCAGGTGTATTGCACGACCTCAGGATGAACCCGTCGGCAGCGCTGCAGGCCTTTTAATACAAGGCCTGCAGCGGATCCGGCCGCGCGGATGCAACGGTTGCGACCAACCTCATACTTAAAAGAACAAAGGGAGTCCGTCATGGGCGAGCACGATCTGAACAGGCGTCAATTCATTAAAACCGTGGGCGTCGCCTCGGTAGCGGCGGCGGCCCTGAGCATGCCCTTCATCCGGGCCAGCGCCAGCGCCAGCGACACGCGGTTCGCCGGCAAGACCCTGCGCTTGCTGACCTGGTCGGATGACACCGGCCTCGCCGCACTGCGCAACATCGCCGCCACCTTCGAGGCCAAGACCGGCGCCAAGGTCATCGCCGACCGCACCGGCAGCACCTCGGAAATGGTCGCCAAACTCAAGGCCGGCGGTGATCGTCCGCAGTACGACATCATCACCCTGGCCGGGGTCGGCGCCGAAGGTCTGGCCGCCGCCGGGCTGCTGGAAAAACCCGACCTGAACCGGATTCCCAACCTGATCGATGTACCGGAAAAATACCGCACCGGCGCCAACGGGCACGGCATCGGTTACCTGCTGTGGTGCAACAGTCTGGTCTACAGCACTCGCACCCTCAAACAGGCACCGGACAGTTATGCCGCGCTGTGGGATGCCGATCTGGCGCCGAACATTTTCCTGCCGCCGCCGAACTGGACCGAGGCGATGGACCTGATCATCATCGCCGCGAAACTGGCCGGCGGTGACGAACACAACATCGAACCGGGCTTCAAGAAACTCGCCGAGCTGAAGGAGCGTGTGGTCACCCTCGGCGAGAATCCGAACCAGATCGCCGAACTGTTCCGCACCGGGTCGTTGGACATGGGTGGGCTGTACGCCCCGGCATTTTTCCCCAAGCAGATCCGCGATCCGAACTACGGCCTCGGTGCCACGTTCGGCATGAAGGAAGGTTTCTACACTGACCTGATGCTCTCGGTGATGCCGAAGAACCGTCCGGGCGACACCGACCTGGCCTACGCCTTCATCGACCACTCTCTCGACCCGCTGGTGCAGGGCAAAATGGCCGAAGACATCTTCAACGGCCCGGTCAACGCCAAGGCGATCATCTCCGCCGAAGCGCGCAAGAGCCCGTACATCCTCACGCCGGAGCAGATTGCCGAGAAGGCGATCATGCACGACAACGCCTTCCTCGCGACCGTGCATGACCAATGGATTCGTCGCTATACGGAAATTTTTTCTTCCTGACGCCGGCCTCCCGAACACCACGGGCCCCCTGTGGGAGCGAGTCCTGTGGTGAGGGGATTTATCCCCGATGGGCAGCGTAGCTGCCCCAAGATCAGCAAATACGGTGCATCAAATGTACCGCGCACGATGGTTTTGCGACTGCTTCGCAGCCGGTCGGGGATAAATCCCCTCACCACAAAAAATGACTCTCACAGGAGATTGAGGTGTTTGCGAGATTAGCTTTCCATTGACGAGATCATTGCTATGGAACATCAATCCCTGACCCAACCGGTTGGCGCCGCTGACGTGCGCCCGGCGCGCGGTATTTCACCGACCGCCCGGGCGTGGTTTTTCCTCACGCCGTCGATGCTGTTTCTCGGTGTGCTGATCGCGGCCAGCCTGCTGGTGCTGCGCATGAGCGTCGGCACTAAAGGCGCGGAATGGAGCGGGTTCAGCCTCGCCAGCTACGCGCAATTGCTCGAACCCTACTATCTGAAATCCCTGCTGCTGACCCTGCGTCTGGCGCTGATCAGTGCAGTGATCGCGGTGCTGCTGGCGATCCCGGTGGCGTACACCATGTCACGGCTGACCTCGCCGTTCGTGCGGCGGATTTTTCTCGCGGCGGTGCTGTTGCCGCTGCTGGTCAACCTCCTGCTGCAAAGCTACGGCTGGCTGGTGATTCTCGGCCCGGGCGGGATGCTCAACCAGACACTGATGGGCCTGGGCCTGATCAAGCGCCCGATCATGCTGCTGTACAACCAGAACGGCGTGCTGATGGGCCTCGTGCAGACCGCGTTCCCATTGGCCGTGCTGCCGATTGCCAGCGCCATGCGCGGTGTCGCCCGTACTTACGAAGAGGCCGCCGCAACCCTGGGTGCCAGCCGTTTTCAGGTGTTTCGTCAGGTGGTGTTGCCGATGAGTCTGCCGGGGATCATCACCGGGGCGACGCTGGTGTTCGCCTACAACGCCAGCAGTTTTGTCGTGCCGTTGCTGCTCGGTGGCCGCCGTGTGCCGATGCTTGCGGTGATGGTGCACGACCAGATCGCGCCGCTGATGAACTGGCCTGCCGCGTCCGCTGCCGGGGTGGTGCTGATCGTCACTACGCTGGCGATCATGACCCTGTCCGAATACATCACCGGCCGTCGTCGGCGTCTGCTGGAGGCTTCGCAATGAGTACCCTGACCAACAAGCGCATGGCGCTGCTGCCTGGCGACACCGGCAAGTTCGCCGGGATCCTCTCCGGGTTCATTCTGCTGCTGGCGGTGTTGCCGATCCTGACCATGATCGTCATGTCGTTCAGCGGTGCGTCGAACCTCGACTTCCCGCCGAGCAGCTACAGCCTGCAGTGGTACAAGGCGGCCTGGCACACCTTCGTCTCGCCAGACGCCAGCGACGTGCTGAGCCTCGGTCAGGCCATGGCTACCAGCCTGCTGGTGTCGTGCCTGACCATGGTTTTCGCCACGCTGATCGCGGTGCCCGCCGCCTATGCGCTGACCCGTTGCGAGTTCCGTGGCAAAGCCGTGGCGCTGCAACTGATGTCGTTGCCGCTGGTGTTTCCGATGGTGGTGTTGGGACTGGCGTTGCTGCTGGTGTTCGACAGCCTGCCGTTTCACCTGACCACCTCGCGGCTGGTGATTGCCCACGTGATTCTGGCGCTGCCGTTCGTGGTGAAAAACTGCACCGCCGCGATGCTCTCCATCGGCAGCGAAGTCGAAGAGGCGGCGCGGATGCTCGGCGCTTCACCGCTGCGGGCGATTGTCGACGTGGTGGTGCCGTTGATGAAGTCGGGGATTCTGGCGGGGATGCTGCTGGCGTTCATCGTCTCGTTCAACGAATTCACCGTGACCTATTTCCTCTACACCATCGACGTCATGACCGTGCCGATCTGGATGTACAGCCGCACCGTGTCATCGCTCGACCCTACCGTGTTCTCGTTTGCCGTGCTGATCGTGCTGATCGACTTCGTCCTGATCTGGGCGCTGGAGAAGCTGGTGGGCGAGGGCGGCGTTTCCTTTTGATTTGAGGTGCAACATGACTGGTCTGATTCTGGAAAACGTCGAGAAATTCTACGGCTCGGCTTGCGCGGTACAGGACGTCAATCTGCATTTGCCGGAAGGCCAACTGGTGTGTTTTCTCGGCCCGTCGGGCTGCGGCAAAACCACCTTGCTGCGGATGATCGCCGGGCTGGAAACCCTGACCGGCGGCGAGATTCGCCTCGACGGCGAGAACATCGGCCACACCCCGGCGCACCTGCGCAACTTCGGCATGGTGTTCCAGTCGCTGGCGCTGTTCCCGCACATGACCGTCGGCGAGAACATCGCCTACCCGCTGAAACTGCGCGGCGTGAGCAAGGCCGAGCAGCAGGCGCGGGTGGTGGAATTGCTAGAGTTGATTCAGCTGCAAGCAATGATCGACCGGCCGGTGGCGAAACTCTCCGGCGGGCAACGGCAGCGGGTGGCGATTGCCCGGGCCATCGCCTCGCGGCCGAAAATTCTTTTGCTCGACGAACCGTTGTCGGCGCTGGACGCCAAGCTGCGCGAGTCGATGCAGGTGGAAATCCGCCAGTTGCAGCAGCGTTTGAACATCACCACGATCATGGTCACCCACGATCAGCGCGAAGCCATGACCATGGCCGACATCGTCGTGGTGCTGGGCGAGCACAAGGTGCAGCAGGTGGGCACACCGATCGAAATCTATCGGCATCCGGCCAACGAGTTCGTTGCCGACTTCATCGGTTCGGGCAACATTTTTCCGGCCACGGCGCTGGGTGACGGCAAGGTCAGTTTGCCGGGCGGTGATGCGCTGCAAGTGCCGATCTGCAGCAGCATCGAAGTGGGGCAGAAGGTGAAGATGCTGATTCGTCCGGAGGATCTGCAACTGTCCGCGCCACAAGCCACGGCGGGTAATCGCTTGCTCGGCAAGGTGACGTTCGTGCGCGATATCGGCGCGACCATCGAGACCACGGTGGAGTGTTCCGGGGTGACGTTCACCGCGTTGAGTACGCCGTGTCAGGGGATCGGTTTGGGGATCGGGCATCCGGTGTCGGTGACGTTGCCGAGCGAGGCGTGTCGGGTGTTGGGGGCTTGATCAGGATTTGATGGTGATCTTGCCGATGCCATCGCGAGCAGGCTCACTCCTACAGGGGAACGCATTCCAACTGTAGGAGTGAGCCTGCTCGCGATAGGGCCATAAGCCTCACCGCAGATGCCGGATCAGACCGACTGCCGCAACCGCGCCAGATCCCTTAACGGCGGTGCACCAAACAAGCGGCTGTACTCGCGGCTGAACTGCGACGGGCTTTCGTAACCCACGCGATAGCCCGCCGCCGACGCTTCCAGCCCTTCGGCCAGCATCAGGCGCCGCGCTTCCTGCAGGCGCAATTGCTTCTGATACTGCAACGGACTCATCGCGGTCATCGCCTTGAAACGGTGATGCAGGGTCGAAACGCTGAGGTTGACTTCTTTCGCCAGATCATCGATGCGCAGCGGCTGTTCGAAGTTGCCGTTGAGCCATTTGATCGCCTGGCTGATGCGGTGGCTCTGGCTGTTGGCAATCGCGATTTCATACAAGCGATGGCCCTGCGGACTGCGCAGCAGGCGATAAAGAATCTCCCGGCGAATCAGCGGCGCGAGCATGGCGATGTCTTTCGGCGCATCCAGCAGTCGCGCCAGACGCAACACCGCGTCGAGCATCGCGCTGTCGATCTTTTCCACATACAGGCCGCGCCCGGTCGGTCGGGTCGGCACGCCCATCGGCCCAGCGTCGGCGATCAGTGCAGTGATTTCCGCGGGGTCGATGTCCAGGCGCACGGCGAGAATCGGATCCTCCGGCGAGACATTCACCACCCGTCCGCTGAGCGGCATGGAGACCGAGACCACCAGGTAATTCAGCGGGTCGTAATTGAAATACTCATCGGCCAGGCGCACCTCTTTGCGGCCCTGAGCCATGATGCACAGCGCCGGTTGCGCGAGCACTGGGGCGAAGTCATGGGACTGGGTATGGCGCGACATGAACAGCGAGCCGATGGCGGTCTGATAACTGCCGTCGTCCGTGGTATTGCGGCGGATGATCGCCGCGAGTTCTGCACGCTGTTTTTCCATGTCGGCATCGGGCGGAGACTGGAAACGATCGAATGACGTCATGCACGGCATCCTCGGCAAGGAATCTGGAATGGGGCAGAGCATATGTTTGTGCAAGCGTCAGCGGTAGACACATCCTGTCAAATGCTTGCCTGATTCTGCATTGCATTGCCGGCGTGCCCAGTCATAGCAGGATGCAGGGCGGAAAACTTGCTTGAAACGCCGTATGACAGTGGTGTGACGCTGTTTTGCAGGTTGTTACGAGCTTTGTGTGCAGTCTCGCAGGATTGTGCAACGCAGCGGCAGGAATCGACTAACGGCACCTTGCGCCCGGCCCTTAACCTTTGATCCTGTCGCAGCCCGTCCCCCGGCTGCCACGCGACTCCCTGGGAGGGTTGAACATGTCCAAGCAGATTCCCGTCAGTCATATGGCCTTCGTTCGAGCGCGCGCCGGACGCTCCGCCGAACTGGGTGTACGCCTCAGTGCCTTGATCGAACCGTCACGCAACGCCCCCGGTTGCCTGAACTTCGCCTTGCAGCATTCGCAATGCGATCCGGACCTGTGGCTGGTCTCCGGTTTCTGGAGCCATCAACAGGCAATGACCGCGTATTTCAACAGCCCGTCGATGCAGATCTTTGCCGAGTTGGTTCAGGATCTGGTGGTCAACAGCCTGGATTTCCACACCTTCAAAGAGGTGTCGGCGGCGCAGGCGCTCGGACAATGCCCGGCACCGATACACAAACTCGCCGGTTGAGGGTTTAATGTCCGGCTTATTCATCTGAGCCAGGATGTGTGCCATGGCACGTAAAGAGTTTGAACACTTCGAAGCAGTCTCCGCAGTCGTCCCCGTCGAGTTGGGCGGCAACAAGGGTTACCACGCGGCAATCGCGGTCAAGGCCCTGGTCGATGGCGGTGCGCCACGCTTCCACAAACTGCTGGGTGATCAGGTTTTCCCCGGCGCCATCGCTGCCGATGACGCGGCGACCCAGGAGCTGGACCGCCTAAAGGGTGTCACCGATGACGCCGAGTTGATCTGGTAACTGCGCTTACTTGCCCGCACCCGGGCGCCACATCTTGAACAGGGCTTCAGGCCCCAACTGGAAATAGTCCGCCGGCCCGCCGCCGCGCAGAATGGGTTCTGCCGCGGCGGTGTCGTAGATCCCGTCCTTCAACAGCCATTTGGCGATATGCACGGCGACCACTTCGCCGAGAATCAGCCAGCTCGGCACGGTTTCGCCATCGGCGCGCTGCAACTGGATGATCTGCGTGACCTTGCACTCGAAGGACACCGGGCTTTCGGCTACCCGTGGCACCGCAATCACCTTCGACGCCACGGGCGTCAGCCCCGCCAGTTCAAACTCGTTGACCTCAGGCGCGACCATCGCGCAGCTCTTGTTCATCTGCTCGGCCAGCGGCCGGGTGGCGAGGTTCCAGGCGAACTCGCCGGTCTGCTCGATGTTGTTCAGGCTGTCTTTACGCCCGATGCTGGAAAAACCAATGATCGGCGGAATGTAGTTGAACGCATTGAAGAAGCTGTAGGGCGCCAGATTCAGCTGGCCGTGGGCATCCTGCGAAGAAATCCAGCCGATGGGGCGCGGGCCGACGATGGCGTTGAACGGATCGTGGGGCAAGCCGTGGCCGTTGGCGGGTTCGTAGAAGTGGATGTCATCGGACATGGCTGGAGGTTCCTGGAGGGCGTTTGTAGAAGGCAATAGTGCAAGTCTGAAACAGCATTTTCCAGTCACACAAAGATATTCCAGTGATGCAATCCCCTTTGTGGCAGCGGGGTTGCTCGCGAATGCAATCTTTCAGTTGCCACAGTGGTTGACTGACCCGGCGCTTTCGCGAGCAAGCCCGCTCCCACAGGGGATATTTGCCATGCCCCAGAAATGACTAAGCCCGGCCGAAGCCGGGCTGTGCGCTTTACAACTGCAATCAGCTGATCGAAGCGGATTGGGTGCGGTCGTAGCCGTCAGCGGCGAAGGCAGCCGAACCGGTGCGGTCGTAGCCGTCTTCAGCAAAGGTCGCCGAACCGGTGCGGTCGTAGCCATCCTCGGCGACAGTTGCCGAGCCAGTGCGGTCGTAACCATCGGCAGCGACGGCCGAGCCAGTGCGGTCATAACCATCGGCAGCGACAGCCGAGCCAGTGCGGTCGTAACCATCGGCAGCGACGGCCGAGCCAGTGCGGTCGTAACCATCGGCAGCGACGGCCGAGCCAGTGCGATCAAAACCGTCGGCAGCAAAGGTGTTGGCGGCCATTACGGACAAGGCGAAAGCGAGGATCAGTTTGGTTTTCATGTGAGTGACTCCAGATTCGTTGGCGGGTGTGTCTTGCATGGGTTTAATGCTACGCCAACTAAATTGATAAAAAAGCGCAAATAAATGCTAAAAACAATCGATTAACTTGATATTAAGGGCGACGCATTGAATGGGCTTCCACTGTCGGGAGCTAACGCCGCGCGGGTCATCGATCAGGTAGTGGCAGGATGCCGGGGCAGCATTAATGGGGGATTAATCGCTGTTTTTCGCGATATGACGGATTTTTCATCTGTTGCCGACCGGTTTTTCACCGGTGCGACGCCAGTCTGCCCACGGCCAGAAAACCAAGAACCGGCCGTCCCACACTGGAGCTTTGCTTGCGATGAACAAACTGCCTCAAATCACCCTGGCGTTCTGGGTCATGAAAATCTGCGCGACGACCCTGGGGGAAACCGCGGGGGACTTGCTGTCGATGACCCTCAACGTCGGGTACGCCCTCAGCTCGCTGATCCTGATCAGCGTGTTCGTGCTGATGCTGATCAGCCAACTGATGGCCAAGACCTACAAGCCGCTGCTGTACTGGATCGTGATTCTGTCGACCAGCACCGCCGGCACCACCATGTCCGACTTCATGGATCGTACCCTTGAACTGGGCTACGCCACCGGGTCGATGATCCTGATTGCGATTCTGCTGGCGATCTTCACCGCCTGGCGCCTGAGCGGCGATTCTCTGAACGTCAGCAAGGTGCAGACTTTCCGCGGCGAGATGTTCTACTGGATGGCGATTCTGTTTTCCAACACCCTGGGCACGGCGCTCGGTGACTACCTGGCCGATGATTCGGGCCTGGGTTTTGCCGGTGGCGCGCTGCTGATCGGCTCGACCATTGCCGTGGTCGTGGCACTCAAATACTTCACGAAGATTTCGTCGGTGCTGTTGTTCTGGGTGGCGTTCGTGCTGACCCGGCCGTTCGGTGCGACCCTGGGCGACCTGATGACCAAGTCCCATGAAAAGGGCGGCCTGGACTTCGGCACCATCGGCTCGTCGGCGGTGCTGGCGGGGATTCTGCTGGTGATGATTGTCGGCGCGTCGTATGCGCAGAAGCGTTATGGCAAGCCAACGGTAGTTGCTGAATTGTCCTGATACCGAGTCGCCCCAATCGCGAGCAGGCTCACTCCTACAAAGGGCGGCGTACACCAATCAATGTAGGAGTGAGCCTGCTCGCGATGAGGCCATAACAGCCACCATCACAATGGCTGAACTGACTCATTCCTCAGTCAGTCACGATCCGCGAGTGTTTCTGCGTGTCTTTCATGGTGATGTACACCAGCAGCGACACCGCGATGCACGCGGTCACGTACCAGTAGTAACCGGTTTCCATGCCGATGCTCTTGAACCACAGCGCGATGTATTCGGCGGTACCACCGAAGATCGACACGGTCAGTGCGTACGGCAGACCGACGCCCAGCGCGCGGATTTCGGTCGGGAACAGTTCGGCTTTCACCACGGCGTTGATCGAGGTGTAGCCGCTGACGATGATCAGTGCCGCCATGATCAGGAAGAACGCGCCCCACCAGGTCTGGATGGTGTGCAGGGTCATCAGGATCGGCACGGTGAAGATCGTCCCGAGTACGCCGAAGGCGATCAGGATCGGGCGCCGACCGATTTTATCCGACAGGCCACCGATGATCGGTTGCAGGCACATGAACAGGAACAGCGTGGCGGCAGAAATGGTGGTCGAGTCGGAGATGCTCATGCCGACGGTATTCACCAGGTATTTCTGCATGTAGGTGGTGTAGGTGTAGAACGCCAGCGTACCGCCCATGGTCAGGCCGACCACGGTCAGCAGTTCTTTCGGGTGGCGCATCAAGGTGCGCATCGCGCTTTCCTTGGACTTCTCTTTCTTGGTGAACGACTCGGTCTCTTCCATGCCGCGACGCAGGTACAGCGCGACGATCGCGCACAGTGCGCCGATGGCGAACGGAATACGCCAGCCCCACGCGTACAGCTGTTCAGTGGTCAGCATGTTCTGCAGCACGATCAGCACGCCCAGCGCGATGAGCTGGCCGGAGATCAGGGTCACGTACTGGAAGCTGGAGAAGAAGCCGCGACGTTCCTTGGTCGCCATCTCTGACAGGTAGGTGGCCGAGGTGCCGTACTCGCCGCCGACTGACAGGCCTTGCAGCAAGCGCGCGAAGACCAGCAGGATCGGCGCGCCGATGCCGATGGTTTCGTAGTTCGGGCTGAGAGCGATCAGCAAGGAGCCGAAGCACATCAGGTAGACCGAGGCCATCAGGGCTTTCTTGCGACCGACCTTGTCGGCGTACAGGCCCATCAGCCAGCCACCGATCGGACGCATCAGGAAGCCCACGGCGAAGATCGCGGCGGTGTTCATCAGTTGCGCGGTGGTGGAACCGGCGGGGAAGAAGGTCTTGGCGAAGTACAGCGAGAAAGCGGCGTAGACGTACCAGTCGTACCACTCGACCATGTTGCCGACCGAGCCGCTGAAGATCGATTTGATCCGGCTGGCGGTGGTTCTTTCTTTGGCGGGCGCGGCAGCCGACCCAAGGGGCAGGGCGTTGGAGTTATCCATTGAAGGATCCTTCGTTTAATTGTTTTTGTGGAGCGCGTTGGAACGCAGCCTGTCTGGGCTATAGCAGGAGCTGTGCCAACGGGGGGAGGGCCGGTTTAGAGGGGGCGGCAGGATTTTATGAGCGGAAATCCGCTTATGGCTGGATTGTGGTGAGCGGAAAATTGCTCATTCAGGCGGATGGATAAATGTTGCCTTTGCGGGCCTCTTCGCGGGCAAGCCCGCTCCCACAGTGGTCGGTGGTGTTCACACATTTTGTGTTCAGCACAAAACCCTGTGGGAGCGTGGCTTGCTCGCGAAGAGGCCCGATCAAACACTGCAAAACTCAGCTGCCCGGAACAAACATCTCCCGGCTCAACCCATGCCGCTGCAGCTTTTCATTGAAGGTCCGGCGCGGCAGTTGCAACTCTTCCAGCACCGCTTTCACATCGCCCTTGTGCCGGGTCAGCGCCGCGCGCAGGCATTGCGCTTCAAAGGCTTCCTGCTGAGCGGCGAGGGACTGGCCCGGATCGATGCCCTGCACCGGCTCATCCAGCCCCAGCACCTGGCGCTCGGCCACATTCGCCAGTTCACGCACGTTGCCCGGCCAGTCGTGGCTGAGCAGGTGACTCAATTGCGCCCCGCTCAACGGCGGGAAAGTGCGGCCCAGACGCTGGGCGGCGCTGAAGGCGAACGATTCGAACAGCAGCGGAATGTCTTCGCGGCGATCGCGCAGCGGCGGAAGGCGCAGCTCGGCGACGTTCAGGCGATACGCCAGGTCTTCGCGAAAACGTCCGGCCCGGGCCTCGTCCAGCAGATCAGGCTTGGTCGCGGCGACGATCCGCAGATCGACGCGAATGCTCTGGTTCGAGCCCAGGCGTTCCAGCTTCTGCTCCTGCAACACCCGCAGCAGCTTCACTTGCTGAGCCAGCGGCATGCTTTCGATCTCATCGAGAAACAGCGTGCCGCCGTCGGCGTATTCCAGCTTGCCGATGCGCTTGCCGGACGCGCCGGTGAACGCGCCACTTTCATGGCCGAACAACTCGGCTTCGAACAACTGCTCGGGGATCGCCGCGCAGTTCAGCGCCACGAAGGGCTTGTCCGCGCGCGGGCCGAAATCATGCAGGCAGCGGGCGATCAGTTCCTTGCCGCTGCCGGTTTCACCGCGGATCAACACGTTGACCGGCAGCGCCGCCAGATCCAGCACCTGTCGACGCAAAGTCTGCATGCCACGGGACACGCCGAGCAGCGTTGCATCGAGTCTGGCGCGGTGGTCGGCCTGCTCGTGCAGGGCGCGGTTTTCCAGGACCAGCCGCCGCTTGTCGAGCGCCCGGCGCAGGCTGCCGAGCAGGGTTTCCGGGCTGAACGGTTTTTCGAGGAAGTCGTAGGCGCCGTCACGCATGGCTTCGACCGCCATCGGCACATCGCCGTGACCGGTCAGCAGAATCACCGGCAGATCGGCATCACGTTTCTGCACTTCCGCCAGCAACTGCAGACCACTGAGCCCGGGCATGCGCACATCGCTGAGGATCACCCCGGGAAAGTGCGCCGGCAGCGCGGCGAGGCAATCTTCGGCGCGGCTGAACAGCTGCACCGCGAACCCCGACAGGCTCAGCCATTGCTCGACGGCGCTGCGAATGCTGCTCTCGTCATCGACCACCATCACTGAGTTGAGCATCAGATGTGTGCCTCCAGATCGATCGGCAGGGTCAGGCTGAACACCGCGCCGGCCTCGCCATTTTCAACGCTCAGACGCCCGCCGGATTCATGCACGATGGCAAAGGATACCGCCAGCCCGAGGCCGAGTCCGTCACCCACCGGTTTGGTGGTGAAGAACGGGTCGAACACCTGATTCAGGTGCTGTTCGGCAATCCCGCCGCCATTGTCGATCACGCTCAGGCGCCACAGTTGTTCGTCCACCTCCAGGCGAATTTCCAGGCGCTTGCACGGTTTGCCCTGCATTGCATCGAGGGCATTGCGCAGCAGATTGATCAGCACCTGTTCGAGGCGTATTGCATCACCACGCACCCACGCCGGACGCGTCAGGTGCAGCACCAGACTGACCTGTTCGTCGCGTAGGCGCGCATCGAGCAGTTGCAGCGACTGATCGACCACGGTCGCCAGATCCAGCCGTTCGCGCAGGCCGCTGGGGCTCTTGCGGGCGAAGGTTTTCAGATGGCCGGTGAGCGATGCCATGCGCGTGAGCATGTCGTCCACCGGTTTGAGCGCCTTGTACGCATCATCGACGCGGCCATGTTCGAGCAGCAGGCGCAGCGTCGCCAGTTGCATCCGTTGCGCGGTCAGCGGTTGATTGATTTCGTGGGCCAGTGCGGCGGACATCTGCCCCAGTGCGGCGAGCTTGGCCGATTGCACCAGACCGTCCTGGGCGGTGCGCAGATCGCGGGTGCGTTCTTCGACCAGTTGTTCGAGTTCCTCGCGATTGCGCTGACGGACTTTCGACAGGCGCCAGCGCTGATTGAGGAACAACAGCAGGAACACCAGCGCCAGCCACACTCCTGCGGCGGCCAGCCCGGCGTTGCGCAAATCTTCGAAAGCCACTTGCGGGCGGCGCAACAAGTGCAGGGTCCAGCCTTCGGCGGCCAGCGGCAGTGATTCCCACAAGTAGTCCGCCGTTCCGTCCGGGCCTTCGACCCGACGCAGATCGCTGTTGTCGTCGAAGTGGCGCAGCGACAAATGCGTCAGCGGGATCAGCGATTGTTTGTCGTACTGCCGCGTGCGCTTGATCTCGGCCATGTCGCGGCTGTCCAGTGGCCGCAACGAGCGATAGCGCCAGCCGGGCTGGTTGGCGATGAAGATGATCCCGCGTGCATCGCTGACCAGCAGCGTGTCGCTGCCCTGGCTCCATTCGCGCTCAAGCTCGGGAAACTCCAGCTTGACCACCATCGCGCCGAGGAACTCGGCATTGTCGCCGAGCACCGCGCTGGAAAGAAAATAACCGGGAATGCCGCTGGTCACGCCCACCGCATAAAAGCGTCCGCTGCCCTGCGTGCGGGTCTGGCTGAAGTACGGCCGGAATCCGTAGTTGTGGCCGACGTAACTGCTCGGCAGGCGCCAGTTGCTGGCGGCCACCGCGAGGCCAGTGTGATCGAGCAGTTCAAGGGTCGAGGACTGCGCCGCGCCGTTGATCTGCTCCAGCTTCAGATTCAGCGCGTTTTGTTGTTCAGCACCCACCGGCCCGGCCAGCGCGCTGCGCAATTGCGGGTCCAGCGCCAGCACGGCGGGCAGGGCGCGATAGCGGTCGATCAGGGTGTGCAACGAGTTGGCATACAGCGCCAATTGCTGGCTGGCGCGGGTGGCGTCTTCCTCCAGCGCCTGACGTTCGGCGTGGCGGATGGCAAGGGTCGCAGCGATGGCCGCGCCGGCAATGATCAGCAGGGTGTACAACGACAAACGCAGGGTACGGGAAGTCGGCAGCATGCTGGGCTAATGGATAGAGGGACGGGCGGGCACGATAGCATGCGCCGAAGTGGCTCGGCGCACTGTTCGGACGGCCTTTGACGTCACACGTACGTTTCGCCGGCAGAGACCCGCTGGATGTATTTCGTCCGCGGCTTGGGGATGGGTTTAAGCCTTGAATTCTCAGTGACTTTGCTCTGCAGTTGTTGCAGGCGATTGTTCACGTCTGCGCCGATGTCGGGGGCGTCATCCATGACCGCTTGTGCCGTCTCCAGCACCTTGCTGATGGCGTCGAACGGGTCGAGTCCGCTTCTTATGAGTTTGATGACCTCGCGTTGTTTGTCAAGGGCAAGGGTCTCCAACTGGTTGTGGAACAGCGCCAGTGTCCGCTTGTGATATGCGTTGAGGATATTGGTCATGTTTTTGATGCTTTCCACCACCTCCGTGCCGCCATTGAGCACATCAGTGGTGCCATCAACCACGCGGGTGACGGTATCACCGAGGGTTTGCAGGCCATTCTTGAGTTCCTGGGTGCGCAGCGTTTGCGCGAGTTTCAAGCCTTTCTTGAAAAAGTAATAGCGCAGCAACGGGAAAACGACCATGCCCGCCAGCGTCCCCACACCACTGCCGATGGCATTGCCAACTCCTGGTAGCGCCGTGCCTATAAGTCCACCGATGGCGAGCCCTTTCCCCGCACCGTAAAGAGCCGATTTGATGCCCTGGCGGGACTTGAGAAATTTGCCGAACGTCATGGTTTTGCGCAGATCTTCGATGTCTGCGCCTTCGGGGATCAAATCGTCGAACTCGCGACTCAGGTTGTGTAATTGATCGGCCGCTGTTTCGGCTTTGTCGAGCAGGCCGACCGCTCGTTTGGCCAGATCGAAAATAACCTTGTAGGTGCCCGTCCGGTCGACATGGATCGCCGGGTTGTTGCCGACAAAAGCGTACAGGTTCAGTCCGTCCACGTCCCGGGCCGGATCAGCACTGATCCAGCGTTGCAGCCATGGCGCGTAATACCGCGCGCCGTAGTAGTACAAACCGCTGGCATCCATTTCCTTGCCCGAGTAACGGATCGTTTTGTAATCCGCTTCCACGGCTGAGCGGGCTGCCCACCAGGCCGTGCCGCCGAAGGCGTAATAATGCTCCAGGCTGATCACGCCGGCGTGGCGGTCCAGTTCCAGCGAGCAGGATCCGAGGTGATCGTCGAGGCTGAAGCGCAGTTGATCGGCTTCGATATCCGCCGGTTGACCGCTGAGCCAATGCAGGCAACGGGCGCCGGGCAGCACGATGACATGCAGTTGCTGGCCGTCGCTGCGGCTGTGGATTTCCAGACCTGGCAGGTAACGTACCTCGCGGCGATCGGTGATCGACGGCGTATGCCTCCGCGTGCATTTGTAAACGCGCTGACCCTGGCTGTAGCGATAGATTTCATCGTCGTCGGGCAGGCCGTTGCTGTGTTGCAGCAGGGTGACGCGGGCCAGTTGATCGTAGCTGTCCCACTCCAGTGGCAGGCCGCCGTGCTGCAGTTTCAGCTGGTTGCCGTGGCGGTCAAAGTAGTCGCCGAACACCGGTTCGGGGTCAGCGGGTTGGCAGCGCAGCCCCCGATTGCTGTCAGGGGCGATTTTCATCTGTTGCGTGAAGTTGTGGCCTTTGCGCACATGCACCAGTTCAACGAGGTTATTTCCCGCGTCGTAGTGATACTGCTCGCTGTAGTTGAAGCGCCGCCCTGGGTCGATGGGTTCGATCGGTTGCGGCAAACCTGGCGACTGTTGCGGGATCTGGCCTTCGAAGCCGCGACTTTCGCTCAGCCGATAGAGCGAGTCGTAGACAAAATGACGATCACCATCGACGCGTTGATTGGCGAAATACACCGTGGCCAGGGTGCGATCCTCGATACGCACGACATTGCCGACCGGGTCATAGGTGTAGTGCAAGTCCTGCAGCGGTTTTTCCTGATCCTTGCAGGCCAGCTGATTCAGCAGGCGACCGTCAGCGGGATCGTACACGCGGCGGCTGCGCACACCATTGCCGGCTCGTTGTTCGAGCAGATGGCCGGAGGCGTTGTACGTGGCAGCGTCGACCACCGGTTGTGCCGCGTCAGCCCCGGCTATCCACAGCGATACCTGATGTAACTGGCCGGCGACATCGTAGCTCGAGCGTTGCCGGTGACCACCGGCGTCGGTGACTTGCACCACATTGCCGTGCGCGTCGAAATCCGTACGAGTGATGAAAGCCGCCGTCTCGCCAGACAGCGTACGGGTTTCACTCACTGCCTTGCCCTGCAGGCTGTAGCCGTCGACCACCTCCGTGGCGCCCGGGTCGGCGCTTTCGCTCAGTTCACCGCGCAGGTTATGCCCGGGGTCGGCATTGTGGTCGGCATAGAGATAACGCTCGACATCGACTTGCGCATTTTCAGTGACCGCGATCAACCGCATCATCGGATCGTAGCGATTGCGCCATTGCTTGCCGCGTTGGTCGTGGCGTTGCAACACCTCACCGGCCAGACCGGGCAGGTTTACGCGCCAGCCGGAATCGACGCTGTCGATTTTCAGTGGGTCGCCGTCCAGACGGTAAGCCGTGGTCAGGCAGGGCACGGGGAGGCGCGGGTCCCATTGTTCGATCAGGCGGCCGTTGGAGTCGTGGCGTTGACGGTTGATCTGGCATTCGACTTCGGCGCCCACCACCGCCCGCAAATAAGCCACGTTTCTGACCGGCAGCCCTCTGGGATCGTGAGCCGACAGAGCAGGAGTACGCCAATGCACTGAAGGATTCATGCCCGCACTTCCGTGAAGCGGATCATTCAGGCTGCCTTTTTCCGGGTTCGGCGCTGCGCCAGCAAGAACTGATTGTCGGTAGTCCCCATCTCTTTGTACGACGTCATCATGTCTTGAGAGCGCTTGATGTTGGAAAGAGTAAAATTGGTCAACCGGCGCAAGTCTGAGCGAGAGATGGGGGCCAGGGTCTCTGCCGATGTCATATGGTTGGTATTTGGCAGCGAGTCGGCCGGGTACACAATGTCCGTGCCCAGTGCATCGAATGCATTTTCAGCCCAGCCGGCACGTTGTTCTACCGCCGATTTCCAGTCCTCGAGCATTTTGTCTATTTTCTGGATCTTTACCGGATCAAGGCGGTTTTTGATGTCTTCTGCCTCTATTGCCCGGGCAAACATATTCAGTGCTGCGGGAATGATCGATATCCACGAAGCCATGAGCCGGCCCATCATGAAGGAGGGGTTGAGTACCGCATCAAGGCCTGGATGAATCAGCTCATCCTTCACGTCTCGCCAGGAGCTGATTTCCTTGACGGCATCTCTGATGCCCAGCCCATGATCAATCGCGTTGACCGAGATCCGCGAGGTCTGCGGAATCAGTGGACCCATTCCGATCCCGGCGCTGTTGGCTATCGGATCAATCATGGCCGTGGCGGAGTCGCCGCCAATATTGCCGCCAATCACCCCTCCGGTCGTGGTGTAGGGTGTGGTGTCAGGCATATTGGGAATGACCAGGTCAAGCAGATCGCCGCCTGCGGCACCGCCCTCATAGCCGACGACCCCTCTCACGACTTCGCCTACCATGTTCAGTGCCAGATTCATTGCCACACCTTCCTCATGGAGAATGTTGTGAATTTGCCCCACAACCTGCGTGGAGTGGCCCTGGACGCTCGAAAGAAATGCTGAATACAGCATGATCACACTTTCCGCTCTGTTGTTTCCGTCAGGATCCACATAGCGCAGCGGATTGTTGCCGACGTACGCATACCGGTTCAGCCCGTCCACATCTCCCGCCGGATCTGCACTGACCCAGCGTTGCAACCACGGCGCGTAATACCGCGCACCGTAGTAATACAAACCGCTGACATCCATTTCCTTGCCTGAATAACGCAGTGTCTTGTAGTCAACCTCGACAGCCGAGTCGGCGCTCATCCACGCGGTCGCGCCGAACGGGTAATAGCCTTCGTGACTGATCAGACGTGCCTGCTGGTCCAGTTCCATCACGCATGAGCTCAGGTGATCATCGAGGGTGTAACGCAACTGGTTGTCGGCAATGCCCGGCGGTTTGCCGCTGAGCCAATGCAGGCAACTGACATGGCCTGCGCCGGCGGCGAGGCTGATGACGTGCAGCTCCTCACCGTTGTCCTTGCTGCGGATCTCCAGTCCGGGCAGGTAGCGCACTTCGTGGAAATGCCGGTTGGAACCGCTGTAGGTGTCATGGCGTTTGTAGACGCGCGCGCCCTGGCTGTAGTGATAGAACTCGGCGTCATCCAGGCCGTTTTCGCGTTGAACCAGGGTCACCGAGGCCAGTTGATCGCGGGCGTCCCAGCGCAGTGCCTGTCCCGGTTGCAGGGCCATCAGGTTGCCGTGGCGGTCGAATAGCTGATCGAAATCCGGTGCGGGATCACCCTCTTTCCAGCGCACACCGCGATTGCTTGCAGGGTCGATACACATCTGACGGGTCTGACAGGCACCGTCGCGCACATGGCACAGTTGCGTCAGGTTGCCGCCGTTATCGTAGCGGTAGGTCTGCAGGTAATTGCGTCGGTCGTTGGGGTCGCTCGGTTGCGGTCGGCCGGGGAGGTCGCTGGGGGCCACGTCGTCGTAACCGCTGGCGCTGGTCAGCCGATACAGCGAGTCGTAACGGAACGCACGTTCGCCGTCGACCCGCTGGTTGGCGAAGTGGCTGGGCGTGAACACGTGGTCGAGGATGCGTGTCGGGTTGCCGACCGGATCGTACTCATAGCTCATGTCCTGCAGGGGCGGCTGCGCCCCCTTTTGCGCCCATTGCCGCTGCAGGCGCCCAGTGGTTGGTTCGTAGTCCCAGTAGCAGGCAATGCCATTGCCGGTCTGTTGTTCGATGATTTGTCCGACGGCGTTGAAGTGCGAGTCGAGCAACACGTCCTGCCAGTCGTGGTCGCCGGCCAGCAGCAGTTGCAACTGCTTGAGCTGACCGGCGACGTCGTAGCGCGATTGCTGGCGGTGGCCGCCGGCGTCAGTCTGCTCCAGCATCGCGCCCAACGGGTTGAAAATGCGCTGGCTGACAAACACCCGGGCGTCGGCAAAGGTGCGGCTTTCGCGCAGTGGCTGTCCGGCCAGGCTGTAGCTGTCCAGGTGCAGGCTGCCGGACGGGTCGACCTGTTCCAGTAATCGGCCGCGCTGGTTGTGATCGGCCGGGGCACTGGCATCGGCATAGGTGAAGGTGTCGCTGAGCGGGTCGACGCTGTTGCTGATCGCCAGCAGGCGCAGCAACTCATCGTAGCGGCTGCTCCAGTGCACGCCGCCCGCGTCCCAGCGCTGCAAGGCTTGTCCGGCCAGCCCGGGCAGGCTCAGGCGCCAGCCGGCATCGACGCTGCTGATCTTGAGTGGCTGGCCGTTGAGATCATGAATGCTGGTAACGCTCGGAGCGCTCAGGCGTGGATCGAACTGCGCCACCAGACGCCCGGCAATGTCGTGCTGTTGGCGAATCACCAAGGCTTCGGCAGGGTCTTCGACCAGCACGCGCAGATAGGCAATCTGACGCAGTGGCAAGCCGCGACTGTCGATCACGACGAGCGACGGTGTACGCCGATGGAGGTTGGCGCTCATCAGTGCAGCGTCCATGGTGATGTCGATTCCGGCACAGCGGATTCATCGGTGTCGTTGAAGTCTTCGCTGGCCTGATACCACGGATGATAGGTCTCGCGGGAAAAATAGCCCTTGGCGTTGATCAGCTTGACCAGACGCCCGAGCGGGTCATAGAACAGTTGATCGAAGTAGCCGTACCGCCGCAGGGATTGATCATTGACGTAGCCATGGGTGTCGGCAAAAAACGGCCGGAACTGCCGTACCGCCAGCCCCTTGTTGTTGTACTCGACCCGCGCGCTGACCCGCCAGCGCGGATCGGCGTGTTCCTCGCGCAGCTGCCCGCGATCGACGATCAGCGACCCATCGGCAGCGACCGCACAGGCGATTCCTGGCTCGACCCGTTGCAGGGTTTGCAACGCGCGGCCAAAGCCGTCCACGTAGCTGATGATGATCTGCACCAATGCCGCAATCGGATCATTCGGGTAACGGTCGGCACTCAGCGCCACGCTGTGCACCGGTTTGCGTGCAATCGTGCTGATGAGTTCGCGCAGGGCCTGTTCGGCGGGAGTCGGCGACGTCAATTGCGCCAGCCGCCGTCGCGCGCTGGCGCGGATGTGCAGGCTCGGCAACACATCGCCGCTGGCCAGCCATTGCTCAAGCAGCTGTGGCGTTGCGTTGACCACCGCAGGCAACTGTCCCATCCAACTGAACAAATCCTTGCGCAAGGTGCTGGCAGCTTTTTGCACGGCCGCTTGCGGGTCGGCAATGGCAGCGTCCGGACTTGGATCTACCGGGCGCACGTATTCGCTGAGCGGGCGGAAACCGGCGGCGACAGCGTTTTCGGTGCCGTGAAAACTGGTCGCCAAGGGTTGGCCGGAAGGCTCGTAAAGCGCTTCCTGAATATTCTCGTTGGCATCGATGATGCGCACCGGTTGCAGGGCGTGGTAATCGTATTCGCAGCGGGTGATGCAGCCATCCGGCAGTTCGACGCTGATGACCAGCAGCCAATACTCGTCGTACCGCGCCTTGGTCCAGCCGTGGCTCAGGGTTTCGCGGTATTCAAGTACCCGGAAGAAACCCTTGGCATCGGCGTACTTCGCGTAGGTGTAATGCGCGGACCAGAGGCTTTCTGCGTCCGCGTTTACCGCCGTGTCATCGAACAGTAGCGGCATCAGTGTGTAACCGATTTTCGCCAGCTCCTGAAGGATATCGAACGGTGGCGGCAGAATGTCGTAGGCGGCGAGGGCCGTCTTGTCGAAGCTTGCCATTTCCAGCGGCCCTTTCAGTGCTTCGAATTGCGCCGAGCCGTCGGGCAGCAGACTGCCGTCCTCTTTGTTGATATAGCGCTGCATGGTTTGCCCGGTCAGCACCCGCAGGGCATTCCACTCGGGCGAGCTTACATGCTCGTTAAGTAATTCCCATGTCAGCTGTTGCGGGTTGAGGCCCGATGGCAAATCACCTTTGGGCAGTACCAGGGCATTGCTGCGTTGCTGCCAAGGCAGGCCCAGTCGCCATTCACAGAGCTTCTCGTCCAGATCAATCGAGCGCGCGCGCGTTTCGTTGAGATAAAAAAACCGCTGCGCCATGTCATGCGCGTCCCGCCACCACTGTTGTTCGTCGGGGTCGCTGAAAGGCGGAGGATCGCCGGGCAGGCGCCGTCGCGCGTAACTGATGGTCAGGCTGTGAGTGGCGTGGCCGTATTCGCTGCTGGCGAGCAAGACTTCATGACGGCACAACGGGTCGTCAATGAAACCATCGTACTGATAGCTGATTTTTTCCAGGGTCTGTACCAGCAGCACGCTCGCCGGCTCTCGCAAGTTGGCGGGCCGGACATCACGCACCAGGTAACGAAATTCTTCTACGGCGTAGAGCCGTGCATTGGCTGGCTCGTCAGTGCCGGTCCAGGTTTCGATGCGGGCGACGGCGCCGACCAGCGCGCGTGCGATTTTATAGCGTACGTCTTCGTTGTCTGGCGTGACCGGTTCATCGCATTCATCACTGTCGTGATAGCGGCTGAAGACGGTTGGTCGCAAGTCAACGGCCTCACTGTCACCGTCGAAGTAGCCATGTCTTGGCCGATCCATCGCCTGCCCGGTCAGGTACCAGGTACAGATGCGCACCGGTGCTGTGAACCCGAGTTCTTCATCGCCTGTGGCCCGTTCGCTGTCGGTCTGTTCCCGGTAACCGAAACCCCGAAACTCACGATCGATGCTGTCGTAGACGCCTTCGCGATAGAAGCATGATTGCGTCAGGCAATTGCCGGTTATTTCATCCAGCTGACGTTGCCGGGCGACGACTTGAACCGCGAACGGTAGATGGCACACCGGCGTTTCGTCGGGATGATCGGTAAGCCACTGCTGCTTTTCATCCAGCCATTCCTGTGCAGAGCTGCGATAGACCACCTGCGTGGCGCAGCCCATATTGTTGTTGGTAGCGGTCAGCAAGTAAGGCTTGGCCGCGACAAAGTCGTAGCGCCAGTGCTCGGGGTTCATGTGCGGTACCGTCAGGATCAGGCTGGCACAACCCAGGCCTTGCAGGTCGGCGAAACTGACCTGGCACAGGCGGTCGTAGCTCACGCCTTCCGGCCACGGCACGAAGACAGGCGTCTGTTCCAGGCCATTGCCCCCACGATTGAGGTAGATCTCGAAGCCTGAAGGTTTCAGGCACAGCAAGGCCGGCGCGCCGGAGCCGTCGATATCGGCGATCCGGATGTGCTCTGCGTTGAATTGGTCATACCGGAAGGGCAGGGCACTGATGACCCGGCCTTCGCCGAATTTGCCATGCCCCAGATTGGGCCAGCATTTGATTTCGTTGTACCGGATCCGGCACAGCTCGCTCATGTCACTGCCGAGCATGTTGCCCAGAAATACGAGTTCTGTGGGGGCGTTGCCGAACAGCGGCAAACTGTCCTCATCGTCTTTGCGAGGCACGTCTTCGGCGCCGGAAAAACCCTGTTCCCGTTGGTTGGCATACAAGCGCACCGCGCGCGGACCGATCATTGCCAGCGAGTTGAGGCCGTTGCCTCCCAGGTCGCCGAGCTGCGAAAGGGTGTGAAAAAACTCCAGCGGCATGCCGGTAAACGCGATGAACGGCGCCCAGCTGCGGTCAGCATTCAACGTGCGATACCCGCTGCTGCCCGGTAAGGCCGCGATCCAGTCCAGCCGCCCGTTACCGGTCAGGTCGAGCAAGAACTGCTGGGCGGCGTCGTGCCTGGCCACCGGGATCTGCTCAAGCTCGGTCCAGGAAGCGTAGGTGATGGCGTCTGACCCCGACGTTGCGCGCAGCGGTTCGCGGTAATACCAGCACTGATCGTAGCGGCAGAGAAATCCCGGTACACCTTCGCCGTACAGATCGACGCACTGGTAAAACTGTCCATCCTCAAGGCCCGGCATGGTGTCTTCGGCGAACATCCGTGACGGGGTTTTATTGATCTCGAAGGGTGAGTAATCAAACTCCACCGGCGGCGTCGTCTCCAGCGCACCGCTGGCATCGAAGGCCTGATAGTGGGCGGCGGTGATCCGGTTGTAAGTCCACGGATCAGCGGGCGACGGGTATTCCAGCAGCAGCCGCCGCACCAGCAGCGGATCCTCACCGGCAGGCCGCGAGAAGTTATGGAACATCAGGATTTGCCGGCACAGCCGCCGCGTGCCCAGTTCGAAACCCTGACCGAAGGTGGAAAACGGATCCCGGCGTTTATCCCAGACTGCCAGGCTGTCGCCACCGTACACCGGGGCCTCTGTCAGTGAACGGGTGCGCTCGCCGTAATCGAACAGCAGATGGAAATGCCAATCCAGTTCGGCCGGATCCTCCACGGTCCAGCTATACAAATGCTGGCTGGCTGTGACGTTGCCATAGAAAATCGCGCGCAAGTAGCGCTGGGCGCGGTAGTCGTGAGTCGGGTCGGGGTCCTGATCATCGGCCAGATAGTCGAAGCAGATGTGCTCGCCCTGCGGGTTCATGCTTTCGCACAGCAGCCAGCTGCCGACGCGCAGTGGATCGTCCGGATCGGCGCGGCGCGAGGCGCTGGTCTTGCCGTATACCTGCAGGGAGCCGTCTGCGCCGTGGATCAGCCAGAAGGGCGGCCCCTCAGGTTTACCGTCTGCAGTGACGGGCTGCCAGCGTTCGCGCAGGGTAAAATCTCTCTCTACCCGGGGCCAGAAGCGCACCACGTGATGAGCGCCGACGGAAATTGCGTTGTAGCTGTCTTCGGGACGCGACTTCGGTGTGCCATCACTGTTCAGTTCGGGATGCCACACTTCACCGTCATCACCGATGATTTCATCGAGATCGCTATACCGCGGCACGCCTTTTTGGGTACGACGGCTGATCTGTCCAATACCCAGGTTCCAGCCGACGCCAAACGGCCCGTTGCCGGCCTGACTGCTGTAGGTCAGCGACAGTTGCGGATCCCAGCCACGTCCGGCGGACAGGGGCAGTGGCAGTTCAAATGAAGCCGCGCCAGTGGCGCCAACCGCCCCCCAGCTTTTGCCGATCGTGGTGATCGAGGCGCTGCTGGCGATGGACGGGGTGATGATGCTCAGCTCTTGATCAGCCATGGTCGGATCCATTTCACACGCGAAGCACGTGCGTGGACAGACGCTACCAACAAGTGGAGATCTCGTAACCTGTCAGATCTGACAGGTGCCAAAGAGCCATTAATGTGCAGGGTGCCCCGCACGGACAGGCGGGCACAAAAAAGGCCGGCCCGTCATATGACGGGCCGGCCTTTTTACAGCTGCGAAACGCTTACTGCACTTCTACCGCCAGGCTTTCGGCGATCTTCTGTTGCCAGATCGCCGGGCCGGTGATGTGTACCGACTCACCGTTGCTGTCCACCGCGACGGTGACCGGCATGTCCTTGACCTCGAACTCGTAGATCGCTTCCATGCCCAGCTCGGCGAAGGCCAGCACCTTGGACTTCTTGATGGCCTGGGCCACCAGGTAAGCGGCGCCGCCCACGGCCATCAGGTACACGGCCTTGTTGTCCTTGATAGCTTCGATCGCGGTCGGGCCACGTTCGGACTTGCCGATCATGCCCAGCAGGCCGGTCTGCTCAAGGATCTGACGGGTGAACTTGTCCATCCGCGTCGCGGTGGTCGGGCCAGCCGGGCCAACCACTTCGTCACCGACCGGATCAACCGGGCCGACGTAGTAGATGAAGCGGCCTTTCAGATCTACCGGCAGGGTTTCACCCTTGTTCAGCATCTCGACCATGCGCTTGTGCGCCGCGTCGCGACCGGTGAGCATCTTGCCGTTGAGCAGGACGGTTTCGCCCGGCTTCCAGCTCTGCACTTCTTCCGGGGTCAGGGTGTCGAGGTTGACGCGACGGGCCGACGGGCCGGCTTCCCAGACGATTTCCGGGTAGGCGTCCAGCGATGGCGCTTCCAGCGAGGCCGGGCCAGAACCGTCGAGCACGAAGTGCGCGTGACGGGTGGCGGCGCAGTTCGGGATCATGCACACCGGCAGCGAGGCGGCGTGGGTCGGGTAGTCCATGATCTTCACGTCGAGCACGGTGGTCAGGCCACCGAGGCCCTGGGCGCCGATGCCCAGTTGGTTGACCTTCTCGAACAGCTCCAGACGGATCTCTTCGATGCGGTTCTGTGGGCCACGGGCTTTCAGTTCGTGGATGTCGATGGATTCCATCAACACTTCCTTGGCCATGACCGCGGCTTTCTCGGCGGTGCCGCCGATGCCGATGCCCAGCATGCCCGGTGGGCACCAGCCAGCGCCCATGGTCGGAACGGTCTTGAGCACCCAGTCAACGATCGAGTCGGACGGGTTGAGCATGGCCATTTTCGACTTGTTCTCGGAACCGCCGCCCTTGGCCGCCACGTCCACTTCCACGGTGTTGCCCGGGACGATGGAGTAGTGGATGACTGCCGGGGTGTTGTCCTTGGTGTTTTTGCGAGCGCCCGCCGGGTCGGCGAGGATCGAGGCACGCAGGACGTTTTCCGGCAGGTTGTAGGCGCGGCGCACGCCTTCGTTGATCATGTCGTCCAGGCTCATGGTCGCGCCATCCCAACGTACGTCCATGCCCACACGCACGAACACGGTCACGATGCCGGTGTCCTGGCAGATCGGCCGGTGGCCGGTGGCGCACATGCGCGAGTTGATCAGGATCTGCGCGATCGAGTCACGGGCCGCTGGCGATTCTTCGCGCAGGTAGGCTTCGTGCATCGCCTGGATGAAATCCACGGGGTGGTAATAGGAAATGAACTGCAGGGCGTCGGCAACGCTCTGAATCAGGTCGTCTTGCTTGATCACGGTCATGAGTCGCGCTCCTCTAAAAGACGGGAACATTCAATAAGGTGCCTGCGGCTTGGGTGCATCGGTCGGTCGCAAGCACCTTTCAAGGCACGCCGGGGCTGCTGGCGCGACGCTAAAAAGGCGCGGCAGTATACCGCGCCTCTTCGGGGCATACACGCGTCGGCAGTCATTCGTTGGTCGCATGGTTGGGCGAATATCGAACATCGGGTTTGCACTTCAATACCCACCCCCTCACCCCAGCCCTCTCCCCCAAGGGGGCGAGGGGGGGGAGGGAGCCGATTTGTGGCGAATTCAAAACCTGAGTTCGGCATGATGTATCAGGTCGGCGTATCTCAAATAAACAATGCGGTCAGTTCCCTCTCCCTCGGGGAGAGGGCTAGGGTGAGGGGCTTTTGAGGCCACACTTTTGACGTCAATTTTCGAGCCCGAAAATCGGTGGTCATTTATCGACCGCCCCTCTAAAGTGGCATCCGGTCTGTAGAGTAGGACACTCGGTCAGCCTCCTATCGCACGGTGAGTCAACGATTGACCCATAACGCCATTCAACGTCTTTTGCTCAAGCGCTTTGCCCTCGCCGCAGCCACCTATGGATTGGCTTTGCTGCTGCTGTGGCTGGCGTTTTTCACCGGGCATTACCCGCAATCATTGAACAGCGTGGCCATCGGCAGCGCGCTGGTGGTGATCTGCCAGGCGACGTTGTTTACGCTGTTCTGGTCCGGGCGCAACCAGCGCTTTGCCGACCCCAGCCTGACCGAAGCGCAAGTGCTGCTCGGGCTCGGCTGGCAGACCTGGCTGATCGCCCATCTGGATGAAGCACGCGGCGCGTTTCTGGTGTTCTACGTGCTGATCCTGCTGTTCGGCCTGTTTCATTTAACCCGGCGCGCGTTCATTCGTTGCGCGCTGCTGGTGTTCTTCAGTTTCTGTGCGATCACCCTCTGGGACGGCTACCACTTCCGTCTGCCGGATCCGGCGCTGGCGGCGTTGCAGGTGTGCATTCTGGCGATGGTGCTGGCGTGGCTGGTGATTTATGCACGCTTCGTCCAGGTTTCACGGCAACGCATGCGCCAGCGCCGGTTTGCCTTGCAGGCGCATCAGGACACCCTGCGCGGGATGATGCGCCAGCTCGAAGATCTGGTGGCCACCGATGAGCTGACCGGGCTGTTCAATCGCCGGCATTTTCTGCGCCTGGCCTCACGGGAACTGGCGGAGATGGAGCCAGGCGTGGTGCATGGTCTGGCGCTGATCGACCTCGATCACTTCAAACGCATCAACGACCTGCACGGCCATGCCGCGGGCGATCAGGTGTTGCAGGCGTTCGCTGGCGTGGCGGGTGCCTGCCTGCGTGACGGCGACGTGCTGGCGCGTTACGGTGGCGAGGAGTTCGTGGTGTTGCTGCCCGACTGCGATGCCGAACGCCTGACGGCCTGTTGTGAACGTCTGCGCATCGCCTTCACCGACGTCGAACTGGTGGGCCTGAATGTGCGCAGCCTGAGTCTGTCGGCAGGCATGACCTTGCTGGGGCTGGGCGATGATCTGGACGACGCCTTGCAGCGTGCCGATCAGGCGCTGTACCGGGCCAAGCGCGACGGGCGCAATCGTTGTGCAGCGGCATGGGAGAATGTGGATGCCTGAACTTCGCGTCGGTGATCGGCAATGGCCGGTGGCGGCGGGCAGCAATTTGCTCGACGCGCTGAATCAGCACGGCGTCGCGGTGCCTTACAGCTGCCGCGCCGGCAGTTGCCATGCCTGTCTGGTGCAGTGCGTGAGCGGCTTGCCCGCCGACAGTCGCCCGGATGCCTTGAGCGCCGAACAGCGCCAGCAAGGCTGGCGGCTGGCTTGTCAGTGTCAGGTCACGGAAGATTTGCAGGTACACACCTTCGACCCCGTCACCGACGGGCGCCCGGCGGTGGTCGAGGCGCTGGACTGGCTCAGCGATAACGTCCTGCGTTTGCGCCTGACCCCGCAGCGACCACTGCGCTACAGCGCCGGGCAGCATCTGGTGCTGTGGATCAACCATATCGCCCGGCCGTATTCGCTGGCGAGCCTGCCGCAGGAAGACCGTTTTCTCGAATTTCACCTCGACTGTCGCCAGCCCGGCGAATTCAGCGATGCGGCGCGGCGCCTGCAGATCGGCGACCCGATCCGCCTCGGCGAACTGCGTGGCGGCGCGCTGCATTACGACCCGGACTGGCACTCGCGCCCGCTGTGGCTGCTGGCGGCCGGCACCGGGCTGGGCCCATTGTTCGGCGTGCTGCGCGAAGCCTTGCGCCAGGATCATCAGGGCGCCATCCGCGTCATTCACCTGGCCCATGACGCGCGCGAGCACTATCTGGCCAAACCCCTGGCGGCGCTTGCTGCGCAGCGCGAAAACCTCAGCATCGAGCTGTGGACGGCGGCCGAGTCAGCCGCCGCTTTGGCGCAACTGCGCCTTGTTTCCCGGCAAACCCTGGCCTTAGTCTGCGGCTCGACTGCCAGCGTCGATGCGTTTGCCAAGCGTCTGTACCTGGCCGGACTGCCGCGCAATCAACTGCTGGCCGATGTGTTTCTGTCCCGCAGTTAAGCGCTGAATCTCGTGTGAAGGTGAACTCCTGTGGTGAGGGGATTTATCCCCGATGGGCTGCGTAGCGGCCCCAGGATTTTGTGAGTGCTGCGCACTCAATCGGGGATGAATCCCCTCGCCACAGAGAACCTCTTAAACCAGCCATGTTGAGACACGCCATGACCGAAGCCATCCTGCTGGAACGCGAACGCGGTTTGCTCACCCTGCGCCTCAACCGTCCGGACAAGAAAAACGCCCTGACCCGTGCGATGTACAGTCGCCTTGCCGAGGCCCTGAAGCAGGCCGACAACGATCCTGAAATCAACGCCGTGCTGATCACCGGCGGTGCCGAGTGCTTCACCGCCGGCAACGACATCGCCGACTTCATCCAGCAACCGCCGAGCGACCTCGACAGCCCGGTGTTCCACTTCATGCTCAACCTGCTCGAATGCCGCAAACCGGTGATCGCCGCCGTGGCCGGCGCGGCGGTGGGCATCGGTACCACGTTGTTGCTGCATTGCGATCTGGTCTACGTCAGCCGCGATGCGCGGTTGCGCATGCCATTCGTCAACCTCGGACTGTGCCCGGAGTTCGGTTCCAGCCTGATCCTGCCGCGTTTGCTCGGACACGCGAAAGCGGCGGAGCTGTTGCTGCTCGGCGAAGGATTCAGCGGTGAGCAGGCGGCGCAGTGGGGCATTGCCGCCGAGGCGCTGGGCAGCGGCGAAGCAGCACTGAGCAAGGCGCGGGAGATGGCGTTGCGTTTCGATGAGTTGCCGTCGGAAGCGGTGCGCATCAGCAAGCAATTGATGCGAGCGCCGGATCGCGAATTGATCCGTAAGGTGATCGAGGAGGAGGGCGCACTGTTCACCCAGCGCTTGCGCTCGCCGGAGGCATTGGCGGCGTTGACCGGGTTTATCAAGCGGCACTGAGATTTTCGCTGGCCGGGCTACCCTCATCGCTGGCAAGCCAGCTCCCACAGTTTTTGTGGTGGATGCAAAATCTGTGATCGCCGCGAGCCTTGTGGGAGCTGGCTTGCCAGCGATGAGGGCAGAATAGACGCTGCATCTTTTAGCTCAGAATGCACAAAGCCCCGGCACTCACATGCCGGGGCTTTGATGAGGCAAGACATTAACTCCCGTGCAATAGGACGTTTGCCTAAACTGCTATCAGCGAGGAATGCACTTCAGTTGGGTAAATACCGCAAGATCACCGGATTTCCAGGTTCCTCGTTTTCCGGGACGAGCGGGATGGCGCTCACGAGGATTTTTTCATCATCGGGTTGCAGGGCAACTCTCGCCATATACCTTCCTTTTCCAAAGGATGGCAGCGTCTGTTTGACATAACCCTGTCCATTGCCAAAGCTGGTATCTGGTGTCCCGTTGCTGTTAAAGCGGGCTACGACAAGCTCGTGAGTCATGGGTTTGAAAGTACCTGCCGACCCCACAACGACCGATCGGCCGTTCTCTTGAAAGGCGCTGGCCTCCCATTGTGTTTCCTTGCCCAGGGACGTCAGCAATGGTTGACCCTGATTGAATTGAATGTTCGGTTCACCATTGGGCTCGGAGCTGATCAACAACGCTTGAATATCTGGAAATGCGCCCGCTGTACCAACCCCGAGAATCCGTCCGTTGTTCTGTCGCACAAGTTGATTGAATTCCGATGCACGCACATCGAACACCACGAAGCCATTTTTCATCCGGCCAAACGATTCATCGGGCTCGCCATTCTTATGAAAGCAGGCAAGCATGGCATGGTGACTTGATGCGGCGAGCGTCAAGCCTCCAACCACATATTTCTCTTGCTTGTCGTCAACCAGCAAGCTCCGCAATAGACTCGTTGGGTTATGGGGGTTTTTGATATAGATATAACCTTTAGCGGAGAATGTTTTGTCCGGTTTTCCCTCGGGCGTCAGGCGTATGATCCATCCGTTGCGATGAAACGTGAGGATCTTGCCATCACTCAAGATCACCATATCCGTCTGACCAGCGGCAGAGTTTTCCAGAAGTTGACTTTGTTCCGTGGAAGGCGAGTCGCGGTCCTTCAATAATTCCAGACAAAACAGGCCATCTTCCCCAAACGTTTTATCCAGTGATCCATCTTCTTCCAGTCGGTAAAAATAGGAAAAGTTGGAAGTGCTCGAAGCATGATCGGCGTGAACAATAACCCTGCCATCAGTTTGCAAAGCAAATGAGGAAAGAGCACCAAGCCCGGGAAGAAGGTATTGGACTAAACCGTTCTCGCCATACTTCGGATCAGGATTGCCCTTTAGATCCAGGCGGCCCATGGTGATGTAGACGGAATCGCCTCTGGCGGAACGCCCGCCGAAATAAATCCAGGAATCAGTTACCATCAGTTTTTGGATATGGACAGTTCCGTAGTCCGGATTTCCGTTGACTATCGTCACAATTCCTTTGTCGCCGAAATCGGTATCGAGCATCCCGCCGTAAGTTTTTTGACTAATCATTTTTTCGACCTCGTGCAATTGCGGAAAAACAGGTCGTCAGTTCATTGCACGATAGAAAAGCGTAAAAACTCTGAAGATTAATGATCGGACGAGTTTCGATTAAAAGCTTCCAGCGTCAGTGGCACAACTGTCAGGTCTGACAGTTGTAGATTCGCCCGACAGGTGTTAACGATAATAAAAAAGCCCCGGCATTCGCATGCCGGGGCTTTTGGTTTTCAGCGAATCACTCAGACCTGCGGGTCGCCAACGTGCAGGATCTTCATGCCGTTGGTGCCACCGGTGGTGTGGTAGCTGTCGCCCTTGGTCAGGATGACCCAGTCGCCTTTTTCCACAACGCCGCGCTTGACCAGTTCGTCGATCGCCTTCTGGCTGACTTCGTTCGGGGCCAGCGAGGCCGGGTCGAACGGCACGGTGTACACGCCACGGAACATCGCCGCGCGGGCCTGGGCTTCGCGGTGCGGGGTGAACGCGTAGATCGGCACCGAGGAACGGATACGCGACATGATCAGCGGGGTGTAGCCGCTTTCAGTCAGTGCGATGATCGCTTTCACGCCCGGGAAGTGGTTGGCGGTGTACATGGTTGCCAGGGCGATGCTTTCGTCGCAGCGCTCGAATTCCTTGCCGATACGGTGGCTGGACGTCTTGCTGGTCGGGTGCTTTTCAGCGCCGACGCAGATGCGCGCCATCGCCTGCACGGCTTCCAGCGGGTACAGACCGGCAGCGGATTCGGCCGAGAGCATCACGGCGTCGGTGTAGTCGAGCACGGCGTTGGCCACGTCGGACACTTCGGCGCGGGTCGGCATCGGGTTCTGGATCATCGACTCCATCATCTGGGTCGCAACGATCACCGCCTTGTTGTGGCGGCGTGCGTGCAGAATGATCTTCTTCTGAATGCCCACCAGCTCGGCGTCGCCGATTTCCACACCGAGGTCGCCACGGGCAACCATCACTGCGTCAGACGCCTTGATCAGGCCGTCGAGGGTTTCGTCGTCGGCCACGGCTTCGGCGCGTTCGATTTTCGCCACCAGCCAGGCAGTGCCGCCGGCTTCGTCGCGCAGTTGACGGGCGTAGTTCATGTCAGCCGCGTCACGCGGGAAGGACACCGCGAGGTAGTCGACTTCCATTTCGGCGGCGAGCTTGATGTCGGCCTTGTCTTTTTCGGTCAGGGCTGGTGCGGTCAGGCCGCCACCGCGACGGTTGATGCCTTTGTGGTCGGACAGCGGGCCGCCGATGGTCACGACGCAGTGCAGCTCGGTAGCGGTGGCGGTTTCGACGCGCATCACTACGCGGCCGTCGTCGAGCAGCAGCTCGTCGCCCACGCCGCAGTCTTTCACCAGATCCGGGTAGTCGATGCCGACCACTTGCTGGTTGCCTTCGGTCAGCGGATGGCTGGTGGAAAAGGTGAACTTGTCACCGATCTTCAGCTCGATGCGCTTGTTGGCAAATTTGGCGATACGGATTTTCGGGCCTTGCAGGTCACCCAGCAGGGCGACGAAACGGCCGTGCTTGGCCGCCAGGTCACGCACCAGCTTCGCGCGAGCCTTGTGCTCGTCGGGGGTGCCGTGGGAGAAGTTCAGACGGGCAACGTCCAGACCAGCCAGAATCAGCTGTTCGAGAACTTCCGGCGAGTTACTGGCCGGGCCAAGGGTAGCGACGATTTTGGTACGACGGACGGACATGCAAAGACTCCTGAGTTCAAGCGCTAGCAGAGGCTACTATGCTCTTGGGGTGTAGTCATTGTTCGTTTGCACTACTTATTGTTTTCTTTATTGAACGTGGTTTTTTTCAACGACTGTGACCGGCAACCGCTACCGCTGGTCGGTACTGGTATTTCTTACAGGTGGCACGCGGTTTTTCGATCGCTATACAGATTGAATCCCGCCAATGGTGGCGGGGCTGCGAGGCTAACGACATGACAGCTGAAAAAGAAACACGCCAGGCGCTGGAACCGCCAGTGATTGAAAGCCCAAAAGATGGCGACACGCCAGGTGTCCGTTTTCGAGTGGAGGGAACAGGAACACCCGGAAATTTCTCGATCGCCTACAGCACCAGGGATCCCTTGAATCCGCTGTTTGGCCAATTGATTAATAGCAACGGGAGATGGAATACGTTCCTGGATCTGAGCAAATTCGGTTTTTATGTCGTTGAAAGAAGCCCGGACGGCGCGGTTTCGCCAAGGTCACCAGTAGTGACCATCCATCTGGAGTCAACCCCATCTACACCGAAGGGCGATGCCAACCCGCCCGAGGACGCCCCGCACTGATACCACGCTGACGAGGGCGGCATTGAAGATTTTTCGCGCAAGGTCGATACAGAGCTCAAGACAGGAGAACCTCCCCATGCGATTGTTGCCCATTGCCGCCCTTGCCCTCAGCGTCCTCGCCGTCACGGGCTGCACCCGTTGGTCGATGAACCATCATTTGAACAACGCCTACAGCGCCTACGACCGGGGCAATTGCGAGCAGGTGATGCTCGAACTGTCCAAGGTTGAACGCGCCAGCCGGGCCCGGCCGTATGTGTGGCCGGAAGTGTCGATGATGCGCGGCCAGTGCCTGGAACGGCAAAAAATGTACATCGACGCGGCGCAGACCTACCAGTTCATCATCGCCTCGTACCCCAACAGCGAATACGCCTTCCGTGCGCGCGCCCGCCTGGAAACCCTGCAGAGCCTGGGACATTACCCGACTCGCAGCGCAGCGGCAGTACCAAGTCCGCAACGTTTCTGATGCTGGTTGTCATACAAACGCTGGCCGACTGTACAAGCTGAGCTATAGTCCAGTGATCCGGTTCAGAGCCTGATTTTGGGCCGGGGGAACACCTGCGACTGGTAGAGGTTGAGGTGATGGCGTATTGGCGACCGTCACACCGGAAGCGGGGAGAGCGCGTCTGCAGGGCAGGCACGTTCCGAAGCAAAGGTGCGGCTCTGTGATGGAGCCTTGCATGGCGTACTGCGCATGTTTACCGATCGTCGAATTGAACGGCACCAGTTGCCGTACTTCCTGCGGGTGTACAACAGCGTCACCGACAAACCCATCGGTTTTCTGGGCAACGTGTCTGAGGACGGGCTGATGCTTATCAGCCAGTTGCCGATGATGATTGGCGTCGATTTCAGTCTGCGTCTCAAACTGCCATTCAGCGACGGCTGCCAGCAGGTCATCGACCTCACGGCGTGCTGCCTGTGGTGCCACGAAGACGCGACGCCCCTGCATTACGACGCCGGGTTCAGCCTGCAGCGTCCGCCCCCGGAATATGGGCAACTGGTCGAGGCGCTGCGTCAGTACTTCAGCTTCCAGCCATTGCCGGCCTCGGCCTGACTTCGGCAACGCTCGCCTAATTGCTATTGCGGGCAAGCCCGCTCCCACAGTGTCCGGGGTTGATCAAAGCATTTGTGCACACCACAAATCACTGTGGGAGCGGGCTTGCCCGCGAAGGCATCAGCCCGGACAACGCTTCTCCAAAGGCTAACCCACAGCAATCGCCCGCTCACTGTCCAGCGTCTTCTCCGCCAGCAATAACCCCATCTCGCTCAACTGATAAATCGCCATCGCCAGATGCCGTGGTTTGTCTTCCAGGCTGTCCGCCAGATCCAGCAACAGAATGCTCACCGACGAAAAGGTTTCGTAGGTCTGGATGGCGATCGCTTCGGGGTTGATGTCAGGCGCGACCCGGAACATCTGCATGCCACGATCCACTGAATTGCGCGAGGGCGGTTCGGGTTTGAGGTAGTGGTCGAGGGCGCGCTCGGCGGCTTCGTGGAGCTTTCGTGAATCGGCGGATTCGTAGGGCGAGGTATCGGCAGGATTTGTTTCGGGCGGATTAGGGGTTGCTTTGAACATGATCGTATTGCCTCTAAGTAGGGCCACGACCGATTCGCGACTAAACGAATTAGGGTGGCGGCTGCAAGCAGGTTAGTCGACCGGGAGGCATACGAAATACCGGCGCGCCCGAGGGCGCCCTGCGAACAGCCACCATCGAGTGCGGGGATAGGGAATACCCGACTTGATGACGCTTGTGCACATTCGTATACCCCCCGGGCGACTAAACCCGACCACTGATTGGCAGCGGCACGGACCACGTTACGGGGCATCGGCAAAGCGCACAAGCCGGCGGATTCTGGCGGATCTGTAGGCAAAGGCGCAAGGCGTTGTAGTTTGCTGCGCGTGTCGAAGTAGGGCGTGGAAAGACTTAGCTGTTCTAGTAATCAAGCAATGTTTTTTTAGATGAATTGGATCTTTTGGACTGTCAGTTCTGACAGTGGTCGCGTGCAATGAGCACACGTATGTTGATCCCACAACGTGAGCGACCCATTGCCCGGAGCATTGCCGACATGAACGAAACCGTCGAGGACGACGAGAAAGGACGAGCCTGGCTTGATACCGAAAAGGTTCAGACCACTGTCGCTCAGGTCACGAAACTGGCAGACGGATCACTCAAGGAACTGGGCGATGGAGCGCAGTTTTCCGAGGTGTTCTGGGCGGATGCGGTCGAAACATCGCTTTACCAGACTCACCCCCGCGTGCCGCAGCTGCAAACTCAAATGGTGTGCCGGTACAAGTTCGAATCAGGCCGAATCTATGTGAAGACCTTGCGCTACCACATGACCACACGGGGCGCCGATAAAGATAGGGCAAACATAGATTTGGGCCTGCAGGCCGGTACATGGGTGCGCAAGAACTCACCTGACAGCATGCTGCAAGATAACCGGTGGCACGAGTATGTGGAATATGTCGACTCCCCGCTCGGTCCTCCTGATTTTGGCGTGTCGCTGGCAATCCGGGTTGACTATGACGGAGCCAATAACGATGTTGAACCCCACGAAGGGTGGGGCCTTGATATCTATCCAGCACAGAAACCGATTATCGAGGTTCCCACTTCCGGAACCTCGATCGATGTCGAGAAGCCGTTCACTGTATCCGGTAGAAACGGGCTTGTCCCCGGCACAATTCATTTGAGGTGGCAGTTTAACAATGCTGAAATTCCAGTGGGTACTGCTCCTGTCCAGAACAACGGGGGGTGGAATACCTCCATCGTGTTGCCGCCCGGCGTTTTGGATTTCTACGCCGTACAAATCATTGGCAACCAGATCTCCGGTAGGTCCAATACCGTTACCCTCAAGCCAAGGTACGTGGCACCACGTATCGACTCTCCGGCAAACAGTGCGGTACTCAAGTCGGCCAGCGGATTGCTGATCAAAGGCCGAGGCACGCCAGGCAAAGTCATCGATGTGATGACCCCGGGGGGCGCCGTGTTACACGCCACTACAACCGTCGAGCCTGACGATACGTGGGAAGCATCATTTAACCAGTCCAACTACCCTGACGGCGGTCGCGTCGATATCACGGCTGGCCACAGAGGCATGGATGATTGGACCGCTGCGCAATTCTTCACCTTGCTTCTGCAGCCGACAATCACGACGCCATCCGAATCAGCGGTGACCGATCCGAGAGGTCCGATAGAAGGGGGGAGAGCTGTTCCAGGTGCGACCGTCGAAGTCCTCAAGGATTTCGAACATTCATTCAAGGTCGGCCAGGGCATTGCTGATGCCAACGGAGGATGGAGGGTTACAACGTTCACCCGCGACATGCCGCCGGGCCGCTTTACGGTTGTGGCGCGCCAAACGGTACCTGGCGGCACTTCGGAAGTGAGTGTGGCCCGTTCGTTCAAAGTCCGCCCCCCAACACCGAGCACAATCAACTTCACCTACCCGTCCCTCACCTCCATCGAGTTTTCCGGCGCAGGTTTTACCGGCGCCACGGTCGAGATCACGATTGTCCGAGGTCCGACTGGAGCTACGCCGCCACCTGCCGTTGTCGTGACCGCAGGCAGTTGGAGAACGACTTCACAGTACTGGCCCATCGGCGACTACGATCTGAAGGTCGTGCAGAAGGTTGACGACAATGCTGGTGGCTGGATTCCCTCGCAGGAATACCATTTCAAGGCCTCATCAAAGCTTCCACCGCCCTCTGCTGTGAGATACACCAATGACCTCTACACTCCGACATTCATCGGCGAAGGTATTGCAGGGGCATCTGTCGAGGTCACCGACAAGGCGACCGGCGCTGCGCTCGCTCCATCGACGCAGGTCACGAATCAGGGCTGGTTGACCCGTGCCTTCGAGGCGTGGGCACCGGGTTCGACCCGCACCGTGCGTGTGGTGCAGAGGCTCGGTGCGGCGGTGTCGGACGCTGTTGAGCTGGTCATCAATATCGACCGTTTCCCACCGCCGACCGAGCTGGCTTTTACCGTTGTCGACTACAAGCCGCGTATCACTGGCAGAGGGATAGCCGGCGCCACAGTGCAAGTGACGGACAAGCAGAGCGGCGCCGCCATTGCACCACCCGCGCCCGTGACGGGCCAGGGCTGGACGGCAGAGGCATCGACACCCTGGCAGCCGAATACCAGCAGAATCGTCCTGGTGGTGCAGTCCAAAGACGCTTTCGCCTCCGATCCGGTGGAAATGACCATCTCTGTGCCGCTGCTGGCACCCATCATCACTGCCGTCGAAGACGATGGACTCTCGCCGAAAATCTCCGGCACCTGCTGGCCCGGCGCGACACTGAGCCTGAAGTACAGCGACAGTGCGACCGAGCACAAACCTGATGGAAGCAGTGGCACATGGACCTTCAAGCGCGACGCCGGGTTTGCTCCGGACGAGCAGCACACCGTGACGGTGATCCAGACCGTCGCCGGGCGTCCGTCGCCGCCAGCCTCGCAAACGTTCTCGGTCAGCCCGGAGAAACCGGTCATCACCGCGCCGGAGGAAAACGCAGACACCCACTACGACATGACCGTGCACGGCATCGACGGTTATAACGATGCCATATTGCAACTGCGGGACGCGCAATTCGGGCGGAATCTGGGTGAGCCGAAACGGCTGACCGCTCATGGCGACTGGTTCATCGAACTGAAAAAACTCGAGTTCCGCAAATACCAGATCGATGCCGTGCAAACCATCGCGGGCAGACCCTCTCTGCCCAGTGCTGTGCGCAGTTTTTTTGTCGTGCTGGTGCCGCCGGTCATCACGGTGCCGCAGGAGCATCAATCGCTGGCGCGCACCTCAACGCTTCGTGGCACCGGCGAACCCCTTGGCCACGTGACGATCTGGCGTGAAAGTCCGAGCGAAATCCTGCTCGATAAACGCCAAGGGCGATTGGTTTGCCGACGTAACGTTGCCGGTCGGCAACTACAAGGTGAAGGCCCGGCAATTCTTCGACGATCATGAGTCGAAGGAAAGCCTTGTGCGCAGTTTCAAGGTGGTGCCCGCCGCGCCGGTTATCGAAAGCCCCGGGCGAGGTGTGCACGTCGGTCGCCGGGTTGTTGTGTCCGGCTTCGGCTACCCCGGTGACACAGTGCTGGTGACGCTGACGGGCAGCAAGGGTTCGGTACGCGTAAGCGCTCCGGTGCTCGAGGATCGTACCTGGTCGCTGACGCTTGAAACGGGGCAGTCCGTCGGCGCTGCGCAACTGGTGGCGGTGTCCTCGTGCGATGGTTTCGAGTCTGCCCCCTCGGCTGCACATCCAGTGGAGCTCGGCACTTACCTGCCCGAGATTGATGAGCCGGCGCCGGGACGCTGGGTCGAAAATTCGCTGCGCTTCGTCGGTAAAGGCCGCACGGGCGTGGGGCGCGTGGTGACCTGGTACGACCCTGATCAAGTCTTGAGCGAAGACATTGCTGTCACCGATCAAGGCTGGCGCGGCGAGGCATCGCACGCCTTGCGTCCAGGCGGCCACTGGTGCCGATTCCAACAGACCATCACCGACGCTGCGGATGGCTCGACCAAGTCCGACTGGGTCGAAAGCAAGCGTTTCGAGGTGATTTCGACTCCACCGGGAGCAAGACCATGACCGAGCCTGTGATCCGTCCAGTGCAGCAGTTGCTGAGACAAGTGTTCAGCGATGAACAGCGCGAAACCTATACCGATTTTTGCAATTACCTCGAAAATGGCGGTTCGATTTTTCCGTTGGTTGAGCAAGGCGTTCGGGGACTGGTCAGCCACTACCGGATGAATCCCGACGACGCGCGGGCCTTTTTACGCAGGGCCAACAGTCTGGCGGTGTTTGTCCGGCGCCAGTTCATCGAACATTCGTTGCGCGGTTCGCAGGCCCGGGTCACGCGCCCCGACAGCGGTCTGTTGTCGATGGTCGCGGGGCCGAGCTACGAGAGTTTGTTCTCGACCCATTTCGATGGGTTGTGCCCACCGCAGGCCTTGGAGTCAATCGCATCTCCGGTGGCTTACCTGATCGAGTTGTTGCGCTGGATCGAGGAGAAAATCCACGCCATTGGCGGCGAGGAAAAACTCGATTTGCATGAGCGCCGTCGGGATCTGAAAAAGCTGCTGGTCGACTTCAATGCCGTGCATCAGGCAGTGTCGGCGCTGGACATCATCGTCCCGGTGCTCGAAACGTTTATCGAGGAAAACGATAGCGCTCCGGATCTCGAAGAGGCACTGATACAGACCCGTTATCCCAACGGTCTGCCGTACTACCAGCATTGGGTCACGCTTGATTTTGTCGCCCGTGAACATGGCTTGTCGGTGGGTAATATCGCCCACATGGTGGATCTGGCCTATCCCTATTTCCTGCAGCCTGAGGCATGGGACAACGATGCCGGGCGCGCCTTTACCCATGCGTCGCGGCTGGGGCCTTATCAGCGTGAATTGCTGACAGAGGCTCCGATAAAAACTGGCGATACCGACGCAAGGGACGAATATTACCAATGCAACTTTGGAGCACCTGGGACCGATTGGCTAAATCTCAATCAGGTGAAATTCTTTGGCGAGCGGACGGGGCTGGACACCCGGGATATCGAGGCGTTGCTGTCGATTCGCGAATTCGCCCCGACGCGTTCGGCCAATGTAACCGTGTATGACAGCGTGCAACCGGGTGCTGACGAGAGCCAGCGATCCGGCTCGGTCTATCTAAACGCCGCGACCATTCCGGCGCTCGACATTGATTACAGGGAAGACAGCGAAGCCTTTCTGCATCGTTTGACACAAGACCCGACCATCATTGACCGCTACGAACGAATGAATCGCAAGTTGCGCCTGGATCGATGGCTGGAGCTGCCCAGCGAGCAGGTGGATGCGTTGTTGACGGCGGCGATCAGGGCAGAGGCCCGTCATGCGACACCGGCAAATCCGTGGTGGATTTCTACCCATCAGGTGCATGCGCTGGGCCTGTTTCAGTCGCTGCGTGAACGCTATGGCTGTTCGGCAGAGGATTTCGCGGCATTTATCGATGAAATCTCGATTTACGGGCGTGCCAATGCCCTGTCACTGTTCGATCGCACCTTCAACGGCCAGGGCAATTATCGCCAGCCCCTGGTGCTGGACGGCGCAACGTTTGCGACGCTGCCGGCGCAGGGTGTCGCGGAGCTGACAATCAGCCAGTTGTGCAGCGGATTGGGCATCGATCTGCAGACTTATGCCTACCTGGCAGTAGCGATCGAACGGGCGCACGGGTTCAGCGGCACGCTGAGGCGCACCACGGCAGTCATATCGAGTTTCTACCGGTTGGTGAAGTTGCCACGGTTGCTGGGGATCACCCCGGTCGAAGGCGTGCTGATGCTGACGCTGTTGGGCGGCGAGAGCTGGGTCGACGGGCTGGCAGGTTTGCCGCGGGTGCACGCACGGCTCAATAGCGAAACCACACCGGACGTACTCAATCTGATGTATGCCCTGCACTCCTGCGTGTCCTGGTGCAAGGATCGCGAACTCCCTGTGCTGTGGATGCTGCAGCAAGTGGCACCGCTGCAGGCCCTGGCGGTTGCCACACAGGCCGAGCAGCAGTTGTTCGAGCAGATCCGCAACCTGCTGCCTGCCGCGCTGTTCAACAATGCCGGGCTGTCGATGGCTGGCGTTCCCTCGCTGGAGGGGCTGGACTGGCTGCGGTTGTTGACCGAACTGGTCGACCCGACGGGTCTGGTCATCGACCTGCAAATACCCGAGACCGACTACCTGAGCCTTGCCCGGCTAAAGTTCGACCAGGCAATCAGGGAGGGGCTGGGCGAAAACGACGCCAGTGTGCGGGGCATTCTCGTCGAGCGAATGCTCGGCGTGCTGTTGAAGGCGCGGGAGGCGCAGGTCTCGGTCGCCCGGGAGTGTCTGGCGGTGTACACCGGCCTTGATACCGAACGCGGGTTGCTGATGCTGACCTGGGCGCAGTCCACGGTTTATCAGTTGTTGTCGCAGGTCAGCGCGCGTGCCGATGCAACTGAGGCACTCAGTCCCGCTGCACGCACCGCAGAGCAACCCGACCCGCTGCTGAGCTTGCTGGCGGATGTGCGACGTCGCAGTGCTGTGGCGAGCAAGCTGGAACTGTCTGCGGTGTTGCTCGAAGACTTTCTGCAATACGGCCACGAGGCCTGGATGGCTCAGGACGATCGGCACCTGCTGTCGATCCGTACCCTGTATTACCTGACCGCGCTGGGACGGGCCTTCGAGTTGAGCGAGCAACCGGCCGGCAAACTGCTCGACTACCTGCGTCAGGTCAACGCATTGCCCACGCCCCTGACAGGCCATGCGCTGCGGCTGGCACAGGAAGCGGCAGCGTTGCGGCTGGCGGCGTTTTTCGACTGGAGCGTGCAAGAAGTGCGTGAGTGCGTCAGTCGCATCGACCCTGCGCTGAAGATCCTCAAGACTTTGCCCCAGCTCGATTTGCTGATGCGCATCCGCGTGTTGGCCCGGCACAGCGGCATGGACGCCCTGACGATTTTTCTCGTGGGAAATCTGCCGGAGGACGTAGACAAGGACGCTTATCGAATTGCCGCAGAGCGCGCGCTGCTGAGCCTTTCAGATAACCGCGAGTCGGTGGTTGCCTTTGCCGATGAGGTGGCGCAACCACTGGTCACCATGACCTGTGTTGTGGACAAGACCGAGGTGGTGGCCGGTAAACCCGGCGAGAAAGTCCTGTTGACCGTGACGTTGACGGACGCCGATGACAAGCCACTGAGTGGCGTCAATGTGTACTGGCAAGTGAGCCTCGGCACGATTGTGGCCAAGCCCACTGAAGTCAATGGAACGGTGACGGTCGAGTATCTGCCGGGCGAGGTCATGGGGCAGGAAACACCACTGTTCTGGCTTGACCTGATCGACGCGCAACAGGCTCCGACTATCAATATCTCCGATGACGCCGTGACGCTGTCCTTCCCCGCACCATTAACTGCCCAGGTGCCGCAGCAGCCGATTCCGGCGGGGCAGGAAGTCGAGCTGTACGCCACGCTGCGCGACGCCTATCAAAACCCCGGGCGCAACCGTCTGGTGCGCTGGTCCGCCGAACCTGCGAGCGGCAGTAGCGGCTCGGTGGTGATTCGCCCCGGGCAGAATTACGCCAACTTCGAGGGTGTTACACGGGTTTACGTGTCGAGTTCCTCCGGCGGCAAGTTCATTTTCAGCGCGCATTGCGATGCCAGCGAAAGAGAAACAGTTTTTGACCCTATCACCTTCACCGAAGCACTGACTCACCAATGACCGTGTTGGTTGACGCAGCGTTCACCTCAGGATGCAGGACAAGACCATGACTCAACGCAATCTGGCTCCATTGTTGGAAAAACGCCGCGCAGCACTGGTCGATTACTGCATCGGTCAGGCTGCCAGGACCCGCTACGCCTTCGTGAAAACGCCGCAGGATCTGTTCGAGCTGTTGCGCATGGACCCGCTGGATAACTATCCGGTGCAAAGTTCGTGGGTCGCCGAGGCGACCAGTTGCGCGCAGCAATTCATTCATGCGGCGTATCGCAAGCTTGAGCCGGGCTATAAAAACAAGGCTTTTCCGGCGCAGGACCTGAAACTCTGGGAGCTGTACAGCAATTACCCCGACTGGGCGGCGCTGTCCTTGATTTCGGTCTACCCGGAAAACTTCATCAACCCCTTTGTGCGGCAGCGCAAGACCCGCCTGTTCAAGGCACTGGAAAATGACTTGAATCAGGCGCGGCTGACCGGCGATTCGGTGCAGCGTGCCGCGCAGCAATACCTCAAGGCATTCGAGCAGACCTGCAACCTGGATGTCATCAGCGCCTGTCTGGATGGCGACTCGGCAAGTGATGCCACTTACTATTTCGTCGGCCGGCAGCGGGTGCAGCCGTTTCAGTATTTCTGGCGCAAGGCCGACATCGAGCTCACCGCTTCCGGCAATCCGGTCAACCCGGCGGCATGGAGTGAATGGCAACCTGTCGACATTCCGGTGGGAAACAGGGTTCTGGATATGCGGCCGCTGTTTTGGGGCGGGCGCTTGTGTCTGGTGTGGGCTGAGTGGCGCGATCCGGTGGGTATCAAGGGGAGCGAGGGCTATTTGGCCCCCAGACTGGATATCAACCTGGCGTTCATGAGCCAGAACGCAGAATGGTCGGCACCGCTGAGCTTGTATAGCGCTGATCAGGACACCAACAACAGCGACAGGAGCCTTGATTCCCGGCTGATTGCAACAACGTTTTCCGATGCAATTCACCCCAAGGGTCGCCTGGCCGTATTGCTTATCAGCCCGGCGGGTCTGAGGGTGAGCACCACCCGTGATGTGTTCTTTCGTCCGTTGCCTGAAGACGACGGCAGCTGGCTTGTATATCTGGCCAGTCATCGCTTCACAGATGTCCTGACCTTGCAGCATGCACTGACGCCGAAAAATCAGCCGGTGGTCGAGATCAAGAGTGAGACCTCGGGGGATCTGACGGCTTATTACGGGCTGCAGGCGGTGTTTTCGGAGGTAGGAACAGACGACTTTCTGTGGGTTAGAGGCCTGTGCCGGGCGCGGTCTCCGGTTGGAGGCGCGGAGATCGATTTTACCTTGAAGCTGAACAATCCGGCCGGGGATGACCCGACAGAAACCAAAGGCCAGCAGCCCGTCGCGGGTGGTTGGGCTACTGAGTGGATGAAACTGCAACGCGCGAAAGGCGGATTTACCGGTCTGCCCGAATTTACCTTGAGCGGCACAGGCCAAGGCAGCAAGACCTTTACAGTCTTACTCACCAAGATCACCCGTTTCGTACCGCCGACTCTGGAAAAGAACGCGTTGGATGCGGCGCAGTTCATCGGTTTCAGGCAGCCCGGAATGTTGCAGCGCGCGCGCTTGAACTCGCTGTTCGGCCCGGAGCTGGTGCAACTGAGCAATATTTCCGTGGATGCCGTACTCGACTGGGAGACCCAGTTCCTGACGGAGCCGCCTCCAGCCTCGGGGCCGATCGCCGAGCCGAACGGGGCGTTCGACGGGGCCAACGGTCTGAATTTCTGGGAGCTGTTTTTTCATCTGCCGCATCTGGTGGCGGCCCGTCTGCGGGCCGAGGATCGCTACCTGGAAGCGCAAAGCTGGTCCCATTACGTGTTCGATCCGCAAGATTCGCGAGACCCCGAAAAACCAGGGAATGCGCCACCGAGGCCTGAATACTGGCGTTGCCGGCCTTTGGCCGCTGTGGGGAATGTGGGCGTCGAAGCCTTGCTGCCGACCGATCCGGACGCGATTGCCTATGCCGCACCCCAGCACTACCAGATTCTGGTGTTCACCGAGTATGTGAAGAACCTTGTGGCGTGGGGCGACTGGTACTACCGCCAGCTCACTCGGGATGCCTTGGTGGCGGCGAAACTGTGTTACGTGCAGGCGCAGTTTCTGATGGGCAAGCCGCCTTCCGCCCGGGCAGTAACCCGTTGGCAAGCGCAGACGGTAGAGGCCTTGCTTAACCAGAGCACGAGCCGCCCGGCGCTTGAGCAGTTCGAGCAGGAGCTGCAGTTTTCCCTGGCTGACATTCCTCCAGCCGCCGAAGCGTCACCGTTGATGGGCCTGCTGGCGAACGAGTCGTTCAAACTGCCGATCAATGAGCAGTTGCTTGAGCTGTTCGACTTGCCGGGGCAGCGCCTGAGCAACTTGCGCAACAACCTGACCCTGGACGGCAAGCCACTGGACGTTCCGCTGTTCAGCCCGCCCACCGATCCCAATCAATTGTTGCGCGATCTGGCCGCTGGCGGGGTGGGCATGCCACGGCCGATGGGCGGACGTCTGGTGGTGGGGGCCTTTCGCTGGCGCGTCAGCTACGAGGCGGCGTTGCGCGCCGTGCAGACACTGCAGGAGTACGGCAGCCAGGTATTGCGTCTGCTGGAACAGCGCGACCGGGCGGAACAGGAAGAACTGCAGCAAGAGCACCTCAAGGAGCTGGGCGAATACGCCCGCGCGGTTCAAGAGCAATCCATTGCCCAGCTTGAAGCCAGCCTCACGGCCCTCGGCCAGAGTCAGGCCATGGCCCAGCAACGGGCTGATCGATACAAGGCGTGGTACGACGAACACATCAGCGATGCCGAATATCAGATCATGGACAAACTGACGATGGTCAAAGGGATCAACACCGGGCTGCACGCGATCAAGTCTGTAGGCGCGGCATTGGCGGCTGCGCCGAACATTGGCGGCACGGCTGTCGGTGGGCATCGATTGGAAAAAGCTGCGGATGCTATGGTCTTTGGTCTGGAAATCAGCGCGATGATTTTGCAGATCGACGCGGATAAACAAGCCATCACCGAAAGCTACCGCCTGCGCCGCAGAGAGTGGGAGTTGCAACGAGATCAGGCACTGGCCGAGGTCGGGGCGATCGCCGAGCAGATCACTGCGCAGACATTTGCCCTCGATGCCGCCAGAACGAGTCTGGAGCAAACCCTGCGGGCCAACGGTCAGGCACTGGCGCTCTACAACTACCTGAAGAAACGTGCGACCAACGCAGAATTGTTCGGCTGGCTGTTGGGCCAGCTCAAGGCCTTGCACTATCAGGCTTACGATGCGGTGGTCAGTCTGTGCCTGAGTGCCCGGTCGTCATTGAGTGCTGAAACCGGCGATTACGAAACCGCTGAGGCCTTGCCGCAGGTCTGGCTGGACAACCGTCATGGACTGACTGCCGGTGAACACTTGCGCGAGTACCTGCTGCGCATGGATCGCCTGTACCTGCAAAGCCATGAGCGCCGTCTGGAGCGGGTCAAGACCATTTCGTTGCGACAGCTGTTCGATGACCAGGTTGATCCGCAGGCGGGATTCTCCGACTGGCCCAAGGCGCTGGCCGAGTTGATCGACAAGGGCGTGCTGGAGTTCCAGCTGACGCAGTTGTCATTTGATCGCGATCACCCGGGGGAGTATTGCCGGCTGCTCAATCTGGTCGAGGTCGACCTGCCCGTACTGCTCGGACCTTATCAGGATGTACAGGCGACGCTGCTGCAGGTCGGCAGCATGACCGCTACCCAGGGCTCGGCGCGCTCGGTCGAGTACCTGCATCAGCCGGCGGGCAAGGTGGCGCCGGTCGAGGTGCTGTTCAATCTGCGCAGTGGCCAGCAGATCGGTTTATCCGTGGGGATCGCCGACACCGGCATGAACGCCGGCAAACCGGACGAAGGCTTGCTCAACCCGTTCGAGAACACCGGCGCGATCTCGCGCTGGCAATTGCACTTTCCCTGGCCGCAGAGCGAGCGGCAGGCGCCGATGCTCAAATCACTCACCGACATCATTCTGCGCGTCCGCTACACGGCCAAGGCCGGTGAGCCGACGTTTACCCTCGCTGTCAAAGATCTGGTCACCCGGGCGATCACGTCCCGCCAGTCAGGCAATATCAAAGGAGCAGGCCATCATGGTTGAACCCGTCATTCAGGCTAATGACAGTCTGGTGCTCAATGGTGATTTCCGTGAGGCCTTGAGCCATTGGGAAAAGGGGCCGGTTAACAGCCGCTGGGTTACGGTCGTGGGCGAGCCGTACGAAGGCACACAGATCAGGATGCTTTCAGTAGCAAACCTTGCCTCTGCCTTTCAGGAAATGACCGTACCTGTAACGCCGAGCGCCGGAGCCAGGTATGTGCTGAGTTTCCTGTATGAAACGCGGCATACCGAAGCGGGCCGCATGATATTCACTGATGACAGTGGAGCCACCCTTAGAGAAATCCCGTTGCCGCCCGGCAGCCCTCGTAACCTTGAAGAGGACCAGGCACGGATCACTCAAGGGTTGCCGCTGGAATTCAGACCGCTCAAGTACAACGCCGAGCTCGATCTGCCGTTGCAGCGCCAGGACAAGATTCGCGTCACAGTGGTCGCTCCGGGTAATGCTGATCCCGAGGACTATAACTCTCTGGTTTTGGTTACCCGCATTCGCCTGGGCGTGGAACTTGAGCCCGCGCGGATGCAGACGGTGAAGGTGGACGCGGAGCAATCGTCATCCGGCAAGCTGGTTCACCTCTGCCTGGGCGCGGACGGGAGCTTCCAGCACCAGCTTGCGTTCGTATCCGACCCCGACAGCCCCTGGCTGCACACCAAAGCTGCATTGGTGAGCGATGACAATCCACAAGGCGCGGTTATCGCAACGCCTGACTGGGGCGTCGATCAGCCGCTGGATTTGCCGTGGAACCTGCAGTGCCCGCTGATCGGTGATCAGGATCCTTACCTGTTCACGGTGCAGCTGGTGAACCAGTACACCGCCGAGCCGTATTCGATGCAAGTCTCGCTGGGGCATCACCGGCTGGTGTTCCGTGAGGTGCTGGAGGCCGCGTATTTCCCGGTGCTGGAGTTGACGCAATCGGTGCGTCTGGGGGTACGAGTGGCCTCCTGGTACACCGGTCAGTTTCTGGCCGGGCGCACGGTGACCTGGACCACCGAAGGGCTGGGGGTGCTGAGCACGACACCGACCGACGCCGAGGGCTGGGCGTATTTCGAGTATCTGCCAACGGCTGCTGGAAAACGTGCTATCCAGGCTTCGGTGGCAAGCCCCTACTATGCCAGTGGGGTGGAAACCGCGACGCTGGACGTTCAGGTGCTGGCGACCGATCCATGGAAGGACGTTCTGGCGGTGGTAGACAGCAACGCCTTGCCCTGGGCGCAGAAGACCGGCTATCCCAACCGTGGCTCGACCTATCAACTGAGCGTTCGGGTGCCTGAAGTGTTACGTGGTTCCACGATGGCACTGCGTTGGGATGGCGACAGCGCCGCACAGTTGGGCGTGCAACTGCGCCCGGAGCTGGAAGCCTCGATACCTGTAGGCACAACAGACCTGAACTGGGAGTTGATCTGCCAGGACAAACTCGACGGTCGCTTCCACTTGCAGTTGCTGTGTTCGAAGCTGCTGTTGCCTTCCAGCAGAAAACCGATGTCACTGGCCCGCAATCTGGTGCGCATTGGCGACGTTCAGGAGGCCAACAAATTTCCCGTGGTGGACGAAGGCGAAAGTGTTCTGTTGCGGGTGCAGGTGGTGCATGTGGTCACCGGCGGCAACGGCGATCCGGTCAACAATGCACGGGTGGACTGGCAGACTCCCGAAGGCACGATTGCCACCCGATCGGGGATCGGTGGCTGGGCCAGCGTGTTGTATCAACCGAGCCGCGACGGTGAGCTGGTGGTGACCGCTCGCGTGCGGGCGCATGACGAAGCGGTGCCGGTGGAGCGACCGTTTGCAGTGAAGGCGCTGCAGAGCAGCCCCTGGAAAGGCAAGATCAAGATCCTGTTTGACGGCAATGAGGTTGACCTGACCGAATTGGGCTTGCTGTGCTGGCGCGGTGAGCCGCACACCTTGCGGATACAACCCACGCCCGGCAGTTCGCTGATTGGACAGATGATCACGCTGCAATGGCGTGGCGAGCCGCCGGGGATCGGCTTGACCGTCTCGGATATCGGCAAGCCGCTGATGCTTGAGCCATCGGGGCTGGAATGGCGCTTCAGTTCGCAGGTCGCGTCGAGTACCAGCAGCCTGTTCAGCCTGACCTTGAGCAGCCCCGGGCTTACCGCGCCCCGGGAGTTGTTCGGTCGGCTGATCTCCACAGAGCTTATGGATGAACTGACGTTGATGCTGGACCAGGTGACTGCGACAAACGCCAGTCAGAGAATGTTTCCTTGCATCGGGGCCACGCACACCTTGCGCTATCTGCCCAATGCCTTGAGCCCGCTGGTGGGTTTGCAGGCAACGCTGGTGTGGCAAGGCACCCCGGCTGATGACCTGGAAGCGAGCATTGAACCGCCACTCGATCAAGCTCAAAAAATCAGTGACGGTGGTGTTGGCTGGAGTCTGGATTTCACCTCGAGCAAGGTCTCCGGCGCCTTTAGTGTGGGGCTTTTCTTGTCTGCCCTGGATCGCTCCATGAGCACCAATCCGATGCAGCTCGCTCACAACAAGCTGCGAATCGAAGACTGGCGTGAGTCAGCGGTTGACGCCGTCATCGGCAAGGATAAAGCCTGGAGCTGGGTCAGGGTGGTTTCGGCATTCACCGGGCAAGCGGTGGCGCAGGTGGCGGTGCAGTGGAAATCCGCTGACAGTTCAGACAGCGTCGTCAGCGACGAACTGGGCTGGTCCGGGTTTGGCCTGGTGCCGAGCAGTCACGGTCAGCAGAACGTCGTGGCCAATGTGCACAGCCCGTTCGATGGCTATGAAGAGCAACGTGCCCTGTCCTTTACGGCGCTTGCCCGTAACCCTTGGGAGGATGTGCGGGTGCGTTTCGATGGGCATGATGACCATCCATGGGGCAGTCACACGTACTTTCCGCGCCGCAATGGCTCACATGCCATCGAAGTACTGCTTCCGGATGGCAGCCCGTTGTTCGACCAGGAACTGACCTTGGGCTTGACCGGCACCGGCCCTGCGGAACTGGGTCTGAGTTTCGAACCTGCGCTCGGCGCATCACGCCTGCCCTCGGCAATCGGTTTGCGTTATTCCCTGCGTTGCGCCGACCTCAAGGACGGTGGCTTCGCGCTGCGCCTGGGAGCGGAGCGCCTCGCCAGCCTGTCACCGGCCAATGCGATGTCGCTGGGGGCGGGGGTGCAGGTGTGGAAACTCCTCACCAGTAGTAGCGTTCAGCAAGTGGTGGAATGGGAGCAGGAACTGGTCGAGCAGGTAAAAGTGGTGTCGTCCGTTTCCGGTCAAGGTATCGCCGGGGTATTGGTGACCTGGCGCAACGCGGATCTGGGGACGGTCACCAGTCTGACCGACTTTTATGGTGTCGCCACTGTGCGCTTCAAACCGCAGACGCCGGGCGCGGCGGTATTGACGGCTACGGTGGGGGATGCGGTTTATTCGGAGTCCATCTCGATCTCGTATTCGCTGAGTGTCCCCCGCGAAATTGTCGACGTCGTGGTGGTGCCTGCGCAGGGATACCCCACTGAGGAAGTCGAGGCGATGGCTACAGTGATTTCGGCATTGACCGGCCTGCCTCTCGCAGGTATTGAAGTCATGTGGAATCTGCCGGGAGCAACGATTGCCAGTGCTCAGAGCGACGCCCAAGGCAGAGCACGGACAACGTTTAAATTGCCATCGCGTAGTGGTGTTCTGGAGGCCATGGTGCGTGGTGGTTTGGGCGGCTGGGATTCTGCTCAGTCGTGGGTCGAAGTCATGGAAGATGAGCCGGTACTGGTGGAGTTACACTCGGATGCATTGAGCGTCTATCAGGGAGAAACATTACCAATATGGGCCCTTGTCAAAGGTCGACATTCCGGGGGGCCGTTTGAGCAAGCGTCCGTTTCCTGGAGCCTTGGTTCACAGATCATTGCACCTTCCGTGACGCAGGTGGATGGCAAAGCGTATCTGATGGCCGTACCCATGGTAATCGGTGACATAACGCTTACGGCCAGCATCCTGGCGGAAGTCGAAAGCAGCCTGAATCTGAACATCAAAGTGTTGGATCCTGCTTCGCATCCTGACCATGCCACGATCAGGGATTTGCGCGAATTGAAAAATCCGATTGACGCGGGCTCGGTTGCGCAGTTCAGAGGCACCGTGGTTTCAAGTGTTTCCGGCCAGCCATTGTCCGGGCGAGAGTTCTATTTCAGCATGAACGGCGAAGCCTTCAAGCTAAGCTACACAAGAGCCAACGGAGAGATCATCGCGGAGTACTGGGCTCATGAGCCGGGTGTGGTCAGCTTTAAAGTGGAAGTTCGAAACCCCGTTGGTCAACCTGAAAAGGCCTCTGCATCTGTACTGGTAATCCGGCAACCCTAAATAACCCCTGCGCGCTTCCATTCCAGGTAACGATTGACCAGCCTTATGCTCAATTCGTCAGGGCGCACATCCAGCACCTGAACTGCATGAGCATTCAACTGCTCATGCAGCTCGGCCCGGGCATTGAGGTAATCCACCGTGCCGCAATAGGCCAGTGCTTCGGGCAGCGTTTGTACCGGGGCATTGCGCAGGCGGTCGAGTGCTTCCTCGCGCAGGCTGACCACCAGCACTTGATGTTGCAGGCTCAGACGTTTGACGCTGGCGAGCAGGTCTTCGGTGTCCTCGTCACGCAGGTTGGTCAGCAGCACGATCAGCGCCCGGCGTTTCTGCCGGGCCAACAGCTGGCTGGTCGCGGTTGAATAGTCGGCAGGACGCTGACTGCTGTCCAGATCATAAACGGCGTTGAGCAGGACCTTGAGCTGACTGGAACCCTTGATCGGCGCGAGAAAACGCGGTTGCGCGACGGCGAAGGTGCTCAGCCCCACGGCATCGCCCTGACGCAGCGCGACATGGCTCAGCAGCAGACACGCATTCAGCGCATGGTCGAAATGCGACAGCTCGCCATCCTGGCTGCGCATTTGCCGCCCGCAATCGAGCATGAACATGATCTGTTGATCACGCTCGTCTTCATACTCGCGGGCAATCGGCGTGCGCTGGCGGGCTGTGGCTTTCCAGTCGATCTGGCGCAGGCTGTCGCCTTCGCGAAATTCGCGCAACTGATGAAATTCCTGACCCTGCCCGCGACGCTGGCGCTGGCGCACACCGAGCTGGCTGAGCCAGTTGTCCACCGCCAACAACTGCCCACCGTAGAGCTTTGCGAAGTCCGGGTAGACGCGGATCTCGCCGCTCACGGCGAGCAGGCGTTTGCCTGTCCACAGACCGAACGGGCTGGGCAGGTTGATTTCGCAATGCTCGAAGCTGAAGTGCCCGCGCTTGAGCGGGCGCAGACGGTAGCCGACCGCGCTGAATTGCCCGGGTTGCAGTTCAATCGCCAGCGGCAGGTTTTCGAAGCTCAGGCCCTGTGGCACGTGGTCGAAAATCTCCACCGCGACCGGCTCGATGAAGTCATGGCTGAGCTGCAGCCGCACCTCGCTCCAACGGCCGAGTGCCAGGCTGCCGGGCATCTGCCGCTGGATGCGCGGCGAGGGCAGGTTGTTCAGGCGCAGCGCATCGATGATCGCCAGCACCAGCAGGGCCAGGAGCAAGCCCCAGTTGATCGACAACAGCGTGGCGGGTACGTCGATGTCGAGGGCTTGCAGCGTGCCCAGCAGCGTGCCGACGGCCAGCAGAATCGCGAGCCAGATCAGCAGCAGGCGTGACGGTTTCACAAGCGCGGCGCCGGCACTTGGTCGAGCAGTTGCTGCAGCACCTGATCGACCTGCAGACCTTCGATGTCCAGCTCCGGCGCCACTCGCACCCGATGGCGCAGCACCGAGAGCGCGCAACCCTTGATGTCATCGGGAATCACGAACTCGCCGCCGCGCAGCAACGCGCGGGCGCGAGCGCAACGCACCAGCGCAATCGAGGCACGCGGTCCGGCGCCGAGGGTCAGGCCGGGCCAGGAGCGGGTGCTGCGCGCCAGCCGCACCGCGTAATCCAGCACTTGATCGTCAATCGGCAAGTCGCTGGCGATGCGTTGCAAGGCCTGCACGTCCTTGGCTTGCAGGACCGTGCGCAGCGGCTGCACATCAAGCATGTCGGCGCGGGTCGAGCGGCTGACCTGACGCACCATGCTCAACTCCTGCTCGGCCTCCGGGTAATCCATGCGCACCTTGAGCATGAAGCGGTCGAGTTCGGCTTCCGGCAGTGGATAAGTGCCTTCCTGCTCGATCGGGTTCTGGGTGGCGAGCACCATGAACGGCTGGGCGATCGGCAGCGCTCGACCTTCGAGGGTGACCTGACGTTCCTGCATCGCTTCGAGCAACGCCGCCTGGGTTTTTGCCGGGGCACGGTTGATCTCGTCGGCCAGCAGCAGGTTGGTGAACAGCGGCCCCTTGCGCAGCTTGAACTGCTCGGTGTGCAGGTCGTACACCGCGTGGCCGGTGACGTCGCTGGGCATCAGGTCCGGGGTGAACTGGATGCGCGCGAACTCGCCGCCGAAGCAGCGCGCCAGCGCCCGTACCAGCAAGGTCTTGCCCAGCCCCGGAACGCCCTCAAGCAGCACGTGACCGCCGGCGATCAGCGCGGTCAGCACATCGTCGATCACGCTGTTCTGGCCGATCAGGGCCTTCTGCAATTCGCCGCGCAGCGCTTGCGCCAACTGGCTGGCACGCTGGCGTTGCTGGGCGGCGTGGCTGGCGCTGCCGGGCTCGATCTGTTCACTCATAGCGTGTTCCTCAAGGTTTGCAGGTGGGCTACCTGGCGACTGAAATCAGCGCTGCTTATGCGCTGTTTCGGCACCGGGCTCAGGGCTTGACTGATGGCGCGGGTTGGCTGGCGGGTCAGGCGCGACAGCACCAGCCATTGCTCGGCCACGTTCAATTGGTCGAAGCCGGGATAGCGGCGGCGGGCGCGGCGCAGCACGTCCTGTTGCAAAGCTTGCAACAGCGTGTGCTGACCGTTGTGGCGCAGGATGAAATCGGCACTGGCGCGCAGGTGTTCCTGCAACTGCCGGCGGCCACTCGGGGCGGGTGCCTGCAGTGGTCCATGGCGCACAGCAACGTGCCACAGGCCGAGGCCGATCAGTGCCAGCAGAGCGACGATGGCTTGCGGGAAGTAACGCCAGAGCAAGGTCAGCAGACCGTCGTGTGCGGTGTTGAAAATCAGCGTGACGTCGGTGTCGGCGCTCAGGTACCAGAGCAGCCAGGCGTTGTCGTGCTTGCTGATGGCCGGGGTTTTCCACAGTTCGGCATCGGTGACCACGGTGATCGAGCCGAGGCCGTACGGCATTTGCATCATGTGCGTGGCCTTGGCGCTGTTGGCCCAGGCCTGGGCGAGATTCTTCGGGTCTTCCAGATGGAACGCGGTGTCGAAACCGGCGTAGGCCGGCGCGTCCTCGTCTTCCAGATAGAGTTTGGTCAGGTTCGGGTACGGATCATCGGCCAGTTCCGCCGGCGGCTCCTTGAGGTCCTTGCTCAGTGACTGGTGCAACTGCACCCGATCCAGCAACAGATCATCGCTTTGTCTGGCCTGTTTGTCCCACAGCGCTTCGGCCACGAACACTAGGCGCCCACTGGCGCGGGCCCAGTTCAACACCTGATCGACCTGACGCGGGGTCATGCGCGAGCGTTCGCCGAACAACAGCAGCGTGTGCCGACGCGGATCAATTTCCGGCAGTACCGCCAGCGTTTCGGCCTGGCCGACGTTGAGCCCGCGTTCACGCAAAAACATTTCTGCCGCCAGATAAGGATTGGCCTGCGCCTGGGGCGAGGGGCCGTGATCGATCACTTCCTGATAGGGCCGGGCCTTTAGGTACAGATAAATGCTCAACGCCGCGAGCAGGGCGACGATCAGCCCGCCGAGCAGCCACGCGTTGCGCCGGTTCAAGCGCGCGCTCCCGAGCCGAACAGGGCACGCCAGCCGTCACACAGTTCCTGTTGCAGATGTGCCGCCGGTACGCGGTGCCCGTAGGCCATGTTCTGCCAGTGCTGTGTCAGGGTGCGACTGAACGCCAGCAGTTCAGGGCGCTGCAATTGCTCGACCCGCAGCAGCACCTGATGCTCGGTGTCGGCAGGTTTCAAGGTCAGGGCAAAATCGTGCAGCAGACGGCTGAGCAATCCGCGATAGAGCAGGCCCAGCGCGGCGCGTGGCTGGGTCTGCCAGAGTTGTTCGGCACTGGCGGCGATATCATCGGGCAGGGTTTGCGGGCTCAGGTCCAGGCCTAACGCTTGCTGCGGTGCAGGTGGCCTGATGCGGGCGGGCAGCTTCGGCCGGCGACTGACGAAGGTGCTCAGGAATTCGCGATAGCGCCAGATCAGCCATCCGAGAGCCGCGAGCAAGGCACCCCACAACAGCGCTTCGATCAACACCGCCAAGGCATTGAAGCGTTGACCGTCGAGCCAGCCGAGCAGGGTTTTCAGCCATTGCGGCGCCTCACCGGGTTTGGCTTCGGCCGGGGCTGCCGGGTCGTCCCCAAAGCGATAACGAGTCACGCTTTCCTTGTTCTTGAACGGTGGTTGTTCGAGCAGCGCCTTGATGCTGTCGTGCGCAGCCTGACTGGTCAGCGGTTGGTGCAACAGGCGTGGCGCCTCCGGGGCGTTGGCCGGGGCATCCGCCCATACCGGTGGCACCGCCGGCAGCCACAGACAGACCGCCAGCAGCAAACCCAGAGCGCTGCTGTTCAGGCGCTGGCGCAAACGGCGGAACACCAGCTCGATGTCCCACGCCTCCAGTGCGGTGCGCCGGTTCAAATACAGGCTGAAACCGCAGGCGACATAAATCGGTTCCCAGACCACCAGCACCAGGGCGTAGAAGGCGTTGGTCAGGTGTTCCAGCCAACGCCAATGGTGATCGGCGTCGAGGATCAGCGATTGCCAGTCCCAGTCGGTTTCGATCTGCTGTGGCAGCAGCATATAGAACAGCACCATCAGGCCGATCCACAGTGCGGTCTCCAGATGCATGCCGATGATCGTCAGCCATTGCGCGGCGCCGGCATTGCGTTGCAGCAACACTTGCAAGCGTTGCTGGCGAGCGGTGCCGTCGAGGCCTTCGAGTTGCACCACCGGCAGCAGGAAGCTGCGACTCAGGCTCAGCCGGCGCCAGGTCAGGCTGGCCAGCCATTGTGGTTTGAGCAGTCGAGGAAATTCGCGCAGGGCCTGTTTCAGTGTCGGTGTTTCGCCGAACAGGGCTTTGGACAGGATGTACAGCGGCAGGCGTTCGTAGGCTGGTTTCAGCCACCAGAAAATGAATACTGCCAGCGACGGCGAATCCCATAGCAACAACGTCAGCACCGCGAACAGCGGCAGGGTGACGATGGCCCAACTGGTCATCAGCAGGCGTCGATGCTGCTGGCTCATGAGCACGCCAAGGTCCATGGCTTCCCAGGTGCTGCGCGGACGGATCGCCACGGTGGCATCACTCAGGCGCATGGCGTGTCCTTCCGGCGAACAGCAGATAGGCCGCTACTGCGAGCCACAATGCGGCACCGACCGCATATTTGATCGGCGGTGTGACCCCGGTCTTCGACGACCAATACGCTTCGATGAACGCTGCGATCAGTAGGAACAGCATGACCCCACACACCAGCAGCACGCTTTTGCGCGCCGCCTGCACCAGCGCTTCACCACGGGTCAGCCGCCCCGGTGCGATCACTGCCCAGCCGAGCTTTAGCCCCGCCGCGCCCGCCAGGGCAATGGCGCTCAGCTCGAAGGCGCCGTGGCCGATCACGAACGACCAGAACGTCTGGCCAAAACCGATTTCGGTCAGGTGCCCGGCCACCGCGCCGATGATCAAGCCGTTATAGAACAGGAAGAACGCGCTACCGACGCCCAGCAGCAAACCGCTGGCGAAAGTCTGAAAGGCGATGCCAATGTTGTGCATCACGTAATAGCCGAACATCACCCAGTCTTCGCTGGCCGCCCGTTCGGCCGAGCGCCCGAGGTGCCCGGCCACCGGGTCGTACATGCTCTGCATGTCGCGCACCTGTTCGGCGGGGATCAGGTTGTAGATCAGTTCGGGAAAGGCATACACCAGCAAGGCAAAGCCGATCAGGCTGCCGAAAAACACCAGACCAGCGGCCAGCACAAACGGCCATTCGGCACGCACCAGTCGAGGAAAGTCAGCGAGGATGAAACCCAGGAGGTTGGCGCCGAATCGACTGCGGTGCCGATACAGCTGCTGGTGGCCGCGCAACACCAGTTGTTGCAGCGAGTCGATCAGAAAACTGCTGTAGCCACGCGCCTGTGCCAGCGCCAGATGCTGGCAGAGGCGTCGATAAGCCTTGGGGAAACTGGCTGCCTGCGAGGTGTCCTTGCCATGTTCGAGGCGTTCGAGGGCCAGGGTGAAGCGCTCCCATTCGGCCTTGTGGCGAGTTTCGAAAAGACTCTGCTTCATGTCGGCCCCAACAAGCCGCAGGCGATACCGTTGAGTTCGCTGACCGCTTTGGGCGCCGAGATGTGCAGCGGTTGGGCGAGCAGCGCGGCCAGCTCATTGACCCGCGCCGGCGACAGTTCAGCCTGACGTTCGGCGAAGGCGAGCAAGGCGCGTTGTTCGCCGAGGTTGAGCGGCACGGGCGAGCTGCGTGGCTGGGCGTCAGGTAACTGCGGGCGGAGCAGGGCGCGTTCGCTGTAGACCACCAGGGTGCCGGCTGCGATGTCGCCCAGGCGCTTGAAGGTCGGGTGTTGCAGGCAACTGATGGCGCCGAGGAAATAACCGAACGGCAGCAGGTCGACAAAACGCAGCAGGTTGCGCAGCAGCGAGGCCGACCAGCCGATCGGTGTGCCGTCATCGTGGATCACCCGCAGGCCCATCCATTGCTTGCCCGGCGAACGGCCCTGACGCAACACTTCGAACAGCACCATGTACCACCAGCTGACGGCAAACAGCAGCAGCGAACCCAGACCCATGCCGAGCTGGCCGAGAAACGCCAGCAGCAGAAACAGCACGCCGAGGATGGCCCCGCGAATGCCCAGGTCGATACCGAAGGCGAGGCTGCGCACCATCAGACCGGCCGGGCGCAACGGCAGGTCGATGCCCTCCGGGGTTTCCACTTGATAGCGGGTATCGAGTGGCGGGTTCAGCGGTGCTTTCCGTGGCAGTGCTGTGTTCTCGAGCATGGGCTACCTGATGGGGCCGGATCGGGATGCGAAGTCGGTCCGATGCTAGCAGCCTCTTGGGGGAAAACGACATAACTATGTATTGCACATCGTGTGATGCGCGGTGGTTGAATGACACAGCGCTGGCCGCGACCGCGGTTCAACGCCTAGACTTTGCCGATCTTCAGTTCAGGAACCGCCCGTGACTTCAATCTTCTGGTACGACTACGAGACCACCGGCATCAATCCGCGCAACGACCGTCCGCTGCAGGTCGCCGGGATTCGCACCGACCACGACCTCAATGAAATCGACGAACCGGTCAACCTCTACTGCCAGCCCAGCGACGACATCCTGCCGCACCCGGCGGCGTGCGCCATTACCGGTATCACCCCGAGCTGTCTCGCCGAACAGGGTTTGAGCGAAGCCGACTTCATGACCCGCGTACACGCGCAACTGGCGGCGCCCGGCACTTGCGGTGCGGGTTACAACACCTTGCGTTTCGACGACGAGATGACCCGCTACAGCCTGTACCGCAACTTCTTCGACCCGTATGCCCGCGAATGGCAGGGCGGCAACAGTCGCTGGGACCTGATCGATGTGGTGCGCGCCGCGTATGCGTTGCGCCCGGATGGCCTGGTCTGGCCGACCGACGACGAAGGCAAGGTCACCCTCAAGCTCGAACGCCTGACAGCGGCCAACCACATCGACCATGGGCATGCGCACGAAGCGCTCTCGGACGTGCGCGCCACCATTGCGCTGGCGCGGTTGATCCGCGAGAAACAGCCGAAGTTGTATGACTGGCTGTTTCAACTGCGCAGCAAACAGAAGGTCATGGATCAGATTCGCCTGCTGCAACCGCTGGTGCATATCTCCGGACGCTTCTCGGCGGCGCGGCACTATGTCGGTGTGGTGCTGCCATTGGCCTGGCATCCGCGTAATCGCAATGCGCTGATCGTCTGTGACCTGCACCTTGATCCGCAAGGCTTGCTGGACCTGGACGCCGAAACCCTGCGCCGGCGCCTGTACACCCGCCGCGACGACCTCGCCGAGGGTGAACTGCCGGTGCCGCTGAAACTGATTCACATCAATCGCTGCCCGGTGGTGGCGCCGTTGTCGGTGTTGCGTGCCGACGATCAGCAGCGTCTGGGCCTGGACATGGCGCTGTATCAGGCACGTGCACTGCGGCTAAGTGACGCACAACAAGTTTGGAAAGATAAAGTCGCGGCGGTTTACGCCAGCGAAGACTTCACGCCCAGCGAAGATCCGGAACAGCAGTTGTACGATGGATTTATCGGTGATCGCGATCGGCGTCTATGCGAGCAAGTGAGAACGGCGGATCCGGCGCAATTAGCGCAAGAGCACTGGCCGTTCGATGATGAACGTCTGCCGGAATTACTCTTTCGATATCGCGCACGCAACTTTCCCGACACGTTGAATTTCGAGGAGCAAGAACGCTGGAGAATATTCTGTCAGCAGCGTTTGTCCGAGCCGCAAATGGGCGCGCCTAATACCCTGCAATCTTTTGCCGAGGCCGCGCAGCAATGGGCGCTTAGTGCTACGCCGATACAGAATCAAGTGCTCAATGAGTGGCAGAATTATGTCCAGGCATTGCGCAAACGTTTGAATCTTTGAAATCGAACATAGTGTGCCCATGAAATGCCGGGCATAAAAAACGCCAGCGTATGCTGGCGTTTTTCATGGGCCGCAGAATCAGTCTGCGACAGGCGTTGCGGCTTAGCCCAGCAGGGTAGCCCAGCCTTCAACCACGTCACCGCCCCACTTGGCTTTCCACTCTTTCAGAGTCTTGTGGTTGCCACCTTTGGTTTCGATGACTTCGCCGTTATGCGGGTTTTTGTATTGTTTAACTTTGCGCGCGCGCTTGGTGCCGGTAGTTTTTACTGCGGCGCCACGGGTGCCTTTGGTTTTCGATTCCGGATCCAGCAGGGCGATGATGTCGCGCAGGGACTTGGAGTATTCGCCCATCAGGGTGCGCAGTTTGCCTTCGAATTCCAGCTCGGCTTGCAGTTTGTCGTCTTGCGACAGGTTCTTCAAACGCGCTTGCAGCTCTTTGATTGCTTCTTCGGTGGCGCGATATTCGTTGATCAAGGACATGGTAACTACCTTATGCAGATGTGTTGAATGGCAGGGGACAGTGCCGCAATAATAGTCAGGCTGTTTCATCAAGTAAACATTTAACCGGTTTTTTTATTTGAATTAGTTGCAAGGAATAACCGGTAAATTGAATGGTCATTTAAATAATGTGATGCAGTCATCACGAATATTCACAATTATCTGGCCGAACAGCTTCACTGCAGGACTATCGTTTCGCCGCGCGTGGCTTCAGGCGTCGCTAATCGGGCCTGCCTGCGGACATGTGGTCATCAATACTGCAGTTTCCGCGCACAGTCGCTAGAATGGCCGCCTTTGCGAAGTTCTGGAGTTTTCCCCCCATGCGCACCTTTCGGTTGGTGATTTCCTGCCCTGACCGCGTTGGCATCGTTGCCAAAGTCAGTAACTTTCTGGCATCCCACAACGGCTGGATCACCGAAGCGAGCCACCACTCGGATAATCAGAACGGCTGGTTCTTCATGCGTCACGAGATCCGCGCCGATTCGCTGCCGTTCGGTATTGAAGTGCTGCGCGAGAAGTTTGCGCCGATCGCCGAAGAGTTCTCGATGGACTGGCGCATCACCGACACCGAGCAGAAGAAACGCGTGGTGCTGATGGCCAGCCGCGAATCCCACTGCCTGGCCGACTTGCTGCACCGCTGGCACAGCGACGAGCTCGATTGCGAAATCTCCTGCGTGATTTCCAACCACAATGACCTGCGCAGCATGGTCGAGTGGCACGGCATTCCTTATTACCATGTCCCGGTCAATCCGCAGGACAAGGAGCCGGCGTTCGCCGAAGTCTCGCGTCTGGTCAAACAGCACGATGCCGAAGTGGTGGTGCTGGCGCGCTACATGCAGATCCTGCCGCCGGCGCTGTGCCGCGAATACGCGCACAAGGTGATCAACATTCACCACAGCTTCCTGCCGTCGTTCGTCGGCGCCAAGCCGTACCATCAGGCGTCGCTGCGCGGCGTGAAGCTGATCGGCGCGACTTGCCACTACGTGACCGAAGAGCTGGACGCCGGTCCGATCATCGAGCAGGACGTGGTGCGTGTCAGCCACAGCGACAGCATCGAAGACATGGTGCGTTTCGGCCGTGACGTCGAGAAGATGGTGTTGGCCCGAGGCTTGCGTTATCACCTCGAAGACCGCGTGCTGGTGCACGGCAACAAGACCGTGGTGTTCTGATCGAACCTGCGCGTACTTGAATAAAGAAGGGCCTGGGCGTTCAATCGTCCCAGGCCCTTTTTTCGTTTCAGCCCTTGAGGAACTGCCCGTGAGCGACCCATTGGACAAAGCCACTTCGAAAGCGCCTGCCACCCTGGGGGAGGGCTGTTTGAGCCGCTACGACCCGGATGACCTGAGCCCGGAAGACGGCACCGAGTTTCCCGGCGCCGCCGAGCTGTGGGAGCAGCTCAAGGAGCAGGCGGACGAACCTGAGAAGCCTGCCTGATCTTCAACAGCTTCTTGAGCAGCGGCCGCCCGAGCATCAATAGAAACACCGGGCCGCCCACCACCAGATAGAAATAGAACGTCACCACCCGCCAGATCAGAATCGCTGCCGCCGCAGTGGATTTGCCGACCATCGGCGCCAGCAGCGCCGCCGAGGTCAGCTCTGCGGCGCCCGCACCACCGGGCAACAGGCTCATTTGACCAGCCCCCAGCGATAGCATCTGCACCAGAAAACTCCAGGCCCACTGCAGATCCGCGCCCAGTCCGCGCAGGGCCAGATACAACACGCTGTAGCGTAGCAGCCAGTGCATGCAGGTCAGGGCGAACACCTTGACCAGGGTTTGCCACGGCAACTTGAGGGTGTCGATAAACGCGTCGAGAAAATGCAGCAGCTTGCGCGCCCAGCGCCGACGCGTGGCCGGTTGCACGTTGAGGCGGGCAAGCAGGCGTCCGCTCAGAAGGATCAGGCGGCGGTGGTAGCGCGCCAGCAGCACGCAACTGAACAGCCCACCGAACAGCGACACGGCGCTGACCATCAGCAACCACTCCAAGCGGTCACTGAGATGCTGAAACAACGCGTAAATCAGGATGCCGCTCAGGGCGCAGAGAAAGAACAGCAGATCGCTCAACTGATCCATGGCAAACACTGCGCTGCCACGGGCCGGGCGTACGCCGCAGCGCGCCAGCAACGCCATGATCGTCAGCGGTCCGCCACTGCCGCCGGGGGTGGCGCAGTAGGCGAACTCGGCGGCCATGACCACGCCGAGACTTTTCAGCGGCGTTACCTGATCGCGCTGATCACCCAGCAGCAGGCGCAGACGCAGGGTGTTGATGCCCCAGCAGAGCAGAATCATGCCGAACATGATCAGCAGCCATTGCAGGGGGAAATTTTGCAGGCGCGCACCGATCTCGCCGCCGCCGAGCAACACCGGGATCAGTACAGCAGCGAGCAGGCCGATCAACAACACAATGCCGCGACTCATGCAGCGCGCTCCATTCGCTCGCGTTGCTCAGTGAGCCAGTCGATTTTGGTCATGGGCGTGCGTCCTTCTGCCAGCAGCCGTTCAAGGGTTCGTAGCCAGTAATCACGCGCGAAGGCGTGGCGCATGTCTACCGGGTGCAAGCCTAGACGAATCACCGCGGCGTCGCGCCACTGCTGTTCGCGTTGCTCGCTGACGATTTTTGACAGGCCCCGGCGCCAGGCGCTGCGCGCACTCCACACCAGACCCGGGGCGTTGATGGCGGTGAAATCCGGTAATTGATAAAGATGTTGCGGGTCGCTGGTGTAGCTCAATGGTGTTTCGCGAAGGGCCTGGCGCGTGCCCTCGCTCATCAACCAGGCCGGGGCGACGAAGCCGTGCAACGGCCAGCCATTGCGCCGGAACAGTTCGATGCCGTCGCGCAGTCGCGCCAGGGCGGCTTCGCGGGACAGGCGATAAAACTCCCCTTCGTGGGTGTAGATTCGGCGCATGAACCAGTCGCGGGGTGTGGCTGGCGCTGGCTCGCGGTCGTCATGGTAATAGCCGTGCAAGGCCAGTTCATCGCCACGGGCCAGCCGCTCGCCGAGCATTCGGTAAAACGCGGGATGATCCTCAAGCGCGTCGTGGCCATGGAAATCCGGAACGACCAGCCAGGTCATCGGCACGCCGCCCATTGCGTCGACCGCCTCGACAAATGGCCGATAATCCGCCCACGTCGACGGTGCCACGTCGTGCAGCACCAGCAGCACTGCGCGGTCATTCAAGGAATCAGCCATTGGCCACCCTTGGCAGCGAGTGACCGAGCACCGCGTGATAGTGACCGAGCAAGCTGTCGACCACACTGTCCCAGGAATAACGCCGTTCAACGTGTTGCCGCGCCTGTTGGCCGAGTTTCACGCAGCCGCGACTGAACAGCTCGCGCACGGCATTGGCCATGGCTTGCGGGTTGTTCGGCGCACAAAGCAAGCCGCAGTCTTCGGTGACGATCTCTTCAAACGCCCCGGCCGCCACGGCGACTACCGGAATCCCGCAGGCCATGGCTTCAAGGATCACCAGGCCAAAGGTTTCCTGGTCACCGGCATGGATCAGGGCGTCGGCGCTGGCCATCAACCGGGCCACGGTGGCGGCGGGACAGAACCCGTCGATCACGCTGACATTGTCCGGGACCACGGCCGGCATCGACGAGCCAACCAGCAGCAGGTGATAGCGAGGGCCGAGGCGCTGCATGCATTTGAGCAGCACCGGCAGGTTCTTCTCTTTGGAACCGCGCCCGGCAAAGATCAGCAGGCGCGTGTCTTCGGCAATTCCCAGTTCGGCGCGCAGGCCGTTGTCGCGGGCGTCAGGGTGAAAGGTTTGCAGATCCACGCCCAATGGCTGCACGAATACATTGCGCACTCCCAGACCAGTGAGCTTGTCGGCCATCACCTGGCTGGGCGCCAGCACTCGATCGAAGTTGCCATAGAGCTTGGTGACGTACGCCTCGACGTTCGGCGTGACCCAATGGCCCATGCGATTGCCGACCAGTAGCGGCAGGTCCGAGTGATAAAAGCCGATCACCGGTACATCCAGCTGGCGCCGTGCATCCAGCGCCGCCCACGCGGTGAGGTACGGGTCGCCGACTTCGATCAGATCTGGCTGCAGATCCTGCAGGACGTTGCGCCAAGGGGCGAGACGCACGGGGAAGCGATAACCCTTGCCGAAGGGCAGGGCAGGTGCGGGCACCGTGTAGACGCCATCGTGTTCACTCAAGTGCGCGCCAGGGATCAGCAGGCTGTGGCGAATGCCCGGTTTGACGCCCAGCCGACGATGCTTGGCGTCCAGATAGGTGCGTACGCCGCCGCTGGCCGGGGCGTAGAACATGGTGATGTCGGCGATATGCACAGTGATCAACCCTCCGCTGCGTTCCACTCCCTTGGTTGACCTCCATCCAGAATAGATGTTCGGTCGGGAATACGCGGTAGAGCTGAAACGGCCCTCACCCTAACCCTCTCCCTGAGGGAGAGGGGACTGACCGTGGTGTTTTGGCTTGATACATCGACCTGAACGTCGGAGTCGAACTCAGGTCTTGAAAAGCTTGAAGATCGGCTCCCTTTCCCCTCGCCCCTTGGGGGGAGAGGGTTGGGGTGAGGGGGGAGGCTTTTGATCTTAGATGCGGAAGCTACCGACCAGCTGCTTCAGGCGCGAAGCCTGCTGCTCCAGATCCGAACAGGCGCGCAACGTCGCCTGCAGGTTCTCGACGCCTTCCTGGTTCAGCGTATTGATCTCGGTGATGTCGACGTTGATGGATTCCACCACCGCGGTCTGCTCCTCGGTCGCTGTTGCCACCGACTGGTTCATCCCGTCGATTTCGCCGATACGCTGGGTCACGCTGTTGAGGCGTTCGCCGGCGAGGTTGGCGATTTCCACGCTGTCCTGGCTGTGGCGCTGGCTGTCGCTCATGGTGCTCACCGATTCACGGGCGCCGACTTGCAGCTCCTCGATCATGGTTTGCACCTGCTGCGCCGATTCCTGAGTGCGGTGCGCCAGGTTGCGCACTTCGTCGGCGACCACGGCAAAACCGCGTCCGGCCTCACCGGCACGCGCCGCTTCGATGGCGGCATTGAGCGCCAGCAGATTGGTCTGCTGGGAGATGCTGGTGATCACTTCGAGGATCTGCCCGATGTTCACGGTTTTGCTGTTCAGCGACTCGATGTTGCTGCTGGAGGCGCTGAGCATGCTCGACAGTTGATTCATCGCCTTGATGCTGCGATCCACCACTTGCTGGCCGTCTTCGGCGAGGCCGCGGGCGTCACTGGCCTGATTCGAGGCTTGCGCGGCGTTGCGGGCGATCTCCTGGGCGGCGGCGCCCAGTTGATTGATCGCGGCGGCGACGCTGCTGGTGCGCGAGGCCTGCTGGTCGGAGTTGTACATCGACGAGTTGGACGCTGCGACCACGCGCAGCGCGACCTCGTTGACCTGCCCGGTGGCCGACGACACTTCGCGGATCGAGCCGTGAATACGCTCGACAAAACGGTTGAATGCGGTACCCAGCACGCCAAACTCATCGTTATTGACGATGGTCAGGCGCTTGGTCAGGTCGCCTTCGCCGTCGGCGATGTCTTCCATGGCGCGGGTCATGACGTGCAGTGGCTGGATCAGCAGGCGAATCAGCATGCCCAGCAACGCGATGATGATCACCACCGCAATCACCGTGGCAATCACCGCCGAGGTGCGGAACTCACTGAGCATCGAGAAGGCTTTGTCCTTGTCCACCGACAGCCCGATGTACCAGTTGACCGACGGCAGGCCTTTGATCGGCGCGAAGCTGACGATGCGGGTCTTGCCATCGACGGTGATTTCACTGAAGTCGCTGCTGATGCGCGGGGTGTCCTGCGGATAGGCTTCTTTGAGTGATTTCATCACCAGTGCCTTGTCCGGGTGCACGAGGATCTTGCCGTCGGCGCTGACCAGGAAGGCGTAGCCCATGCCGGAGAAGTCCCGGGCGGTGAGGGTGTCGACCAGGGTTTGCAGGCTCAGGTCACCGCCGACCACGCCAACGCTCTGGCCGGCCTTTTTCGAGGCGGTGGCGATGGAGATGATCAACTGGCCGGTGGCGGCGTCGATGTACGGTTCGGTCAGGGTCGACGCGCTGCTGCTCTCGGCCCCTTTATACCAAGGGCGCACCCGAGGATCGAAACCGTCCGGCATCTTCACGTCCGGACGGATGGTGAAGTGACCGGTGGCATCGCCCAGGTAAGTGGCCATAAACGTCGAGGTCAGGGATTTCTGTTCCAGCAGGCTGGCGACGTTGGCCGGGTCCGGATTGATGGCAATATTCTGGGCGGCGTTCTCGACCAGCAGAATGCGCCCGTTGAGCCAGGTCTGGATGTTATCGGCGGTGACTTCGCCCATCTCGTTGAGATAGTTGTTCAGGTCATCGCGGATCGCGTTGCGTTGCAGCCAGTCGTTGTACAGCGTGAACGAGGCGAAAGCGGCGATGACGATGAGGGCGGCGGCAAGCAAAATTTTATGGCTGAAGCGCAGGTTTTTGTTCATGGCTTGGGGTTCCGCTAAGGTCTTAATGTCCTGGGCGTGCTTTTATAAAGACGCGCAATATGGGCAAGGGTGAAACAAACTGATATTTCCGACTCTCCTTAGGGAAATGTCCGACCGACTTTTCAGTCAGGTTCTCGCCCTTATCTATCGGCCACAGCGGATTAAAGATTAACCATAGGTGACAAAATGCCTGACACATCGCAACTCGTTATCGGCGCCGATCTGGCGGGGCAACCGATTGCTCAGGCCATGCGCCTGGCCAACCGCCACGGGCTGATCGCCGGTGCGACCGGGACCGGCAAGACCGTGACTTTGCAACGCCTTGCCGAAGCATTCAGTGACGCCGGGGTCGCGGTATTCGCCGCCGACATCAAAGGCGACCTGTGCGGCCTGGGCGCTGCTGGCAATCCGCAGGGCAAAGTCGCCGAGCGCATCGCCGGGATGCCCTGGCTCGACCACAAACCGCAGGCTTATCCGGTGACGCTGTGGGATATTCACGGGGAGTCCGGTCATCCGTTGCGCACGACTTTGAGTGAAATGGGCCCGCTGCTGATCGGCAGCCTGCTGGAACTGACCGACAGCCAGCAGTCGGCGCTGTACGCGGCGTTTAAAGTGGCCGATCGCGAGGGCCTGTTGCTGCTGGATCTGAAAGACCTCAAGGCGCTGCTCAATCACCTCAAGGACAACCCGCAGCTGCTCGGCGAAGACGCGGCGCTGATGACCACCGGTTCCAGCCAGGCACTGTTGCGCCGGCTGGCGACCCTGGAGCAGCAGGGCGCTGAAGCGTTGTTCGGCGAACCGGCGCTGCAACTCGAAGACATTCTGCAACCGGCCGCCGATGGTCGTGGGCGGATTCATTTGCTCGATGCCAGCCGTCTGGTGCATGAGGCACCGAAGGTCTACGCGACGTTCCTGCTGTGGCTGCTGGCCGAGCTGTTCGAGCAATTGCCGGAGCGCGGCGATGCCGACAAACCGCTGCTGGCGCTGTTCTTCGATGAAGCGCATTTGTTGTTCGGCGATACGCCCAAGGCGTTGCAGGAGCGTCTGGAACAGGTGGTGCGGCTGATCCGCTCGAAAGGTGTCGGCGTGTATTTCGTCACCCAGTCGCCGGGCGACCTGCCGGATGACGTGCTCGCGCAACTTGGCCTGCGGATTCAGCACGGCTTGCGTGCGTTCACTGCCAAGGAACAGAAATCCCTGCGAGCGGTAGCCGATGGCTTCCGGCCGAATCCGGCGTTCGACACCTTGTCGGTACTGACCGAGCTGGGCATCGGTGAAGCACTGGTCGGGACGCTGCAGGAAAAAGGCACGCCGGAGATGGTCCAGCGGGTGCTGGTGGCGCCGCCACAGTCGCGGATCGGGCCGTTGAGCGAAACCGAACGCACGATGCTGATCGCCGGGTCGCCGTTCAAGGGCCGATATGACAAACCGATCGATCGTGAGTCGGCATATGAAATCCTGATGGGCCGCAAGGATCTGGCGCCGGAGGCGGATGCGCCAGCGGGTAAGCCGGCAGCCGAAGAGCCGAGCCTGGCTGATCGTGCCGGAGAGTTTCTGGGCACGGCGGCGGGGCAGGCGTTGAAGTCAGCCATGCGTCAGGCGGCCAACAATCTGGGTAAACAACTGGTGCGCGGCTTGATGGGGTCGTTGCTCGGTGGCAGCAAACGGCGTTGATCCAAACTGTGGGAGCGGGCTTGCTCGCGAAAGCGGTCTGCCAGTCAACAATAATGTTGACTGGCAGACCGCTTTCGCGAGCAAGCCCGCTCTCACATCGGATAAGTGTCAGTTTTTTGAATTGATATCAGGTTTTGTCTTTGCGTGCGCCGCCAGACGCTCAAGCGCCGCGCGCAGTCCCGGATCGCTGATCCCGTCGGCCGTGGACTGAATGGTCGCCGCCGCATTACTCGACAGGTCCATCGTGTGCCCGACAGCCCCAGGCTGGACGATCGGGGGTCGCACGCTGAATTTGATTCGCGTCAGGTTGGCGAACTCTTCGAACAGCTGCAATTGCCGTTGCAGGCGTTTTTGCTGGTAGCGCAGGCGTGTCGCCCAATGGCCGTCGGTGACCACCAGCGACAGTTCGCCTTCACGCCACTTGGCCACATGACAATGTGCGCGGGCGGCAGGTTGCAGCTGGCTTTCAAGCAGGCGTTGCAGATGAGCGAGGCGTTGGGCATGACCAAGAATGGCTTTGAGCGGCTTGGCTTCGCGTAGCAGAACGGCGGGCGCTCTGGCTGTAAGGGGGCGAAACGCCATGATCGAACACCTGAAGTAACAGAAGCGCCATGTTAGCAGAAAGCAACGGAACCACTCGCCCATTGCTTTTGTCCCTGCTTTACCCATTAAATCAACAACTAACTTCTTGCCTTGATGGGTTGAAGTTGAGCAAAACGCCCTTATTTTAAGTGAGCCCCGTCAAAGCGCAGTGCCAGCATCGTGGAATATCGCCACTTTCCTCACCACCGTTTCCGGGTAGAATGCTCGTTCGCATGCGGCCATGAGGGCTGCACGGGCGACTCACGGGGCCGCCCTCCATCCCTTTAGTGTGGAAGATCCTGCCGATATGTTTGCGCCTTTGTTAAAGAAACTTTTTGGAAGCAAGAACGAGCGTGAAGTCAAACGCATGCTCAAGACGGTGCAGCTCGTCAATGCCTTCGAAGAGCAAATGGTGGCCCTTTCGGACGATCAATTGCGCGCCAAGACCAATGAGTTCAAGGCCCGTATCGCCAAAGGGGAATCCCTCGACAAGCTGTTGCCTGAAGCCTTTGCGGTCGCCCGTGAAGCCGGCAAGCGCGTCATGGGCATGCGCCACTTCGACGTCCAGTTGATCGGCGGCATGACCTTGCATGAAGGCATGATTGCCGAAATGCGTACCGGTGAGGGTAAAACCCTCGTAGCGACCCTGGGCGTTTACCTCAACGCGCTGTCCGGCAAGGGCGTGCACGTTGTAACCGTGAACGACTACCTGGCCCGCCGTGACGCCAACTGGATGCGTCCGCTGTATGAATTCCTCGGCCTGACCGTCGGCGTCGTGACGCCGTTCCAGCCGCCGGAAGAGAAGCGCGCCGCCTACGCTGCCGACATCACCTACGGTACCAACAACGAATTCGGGTTCGACTACCTGCGCGACAACATGGCGTTCAGCATGGAAGAGAAATTCCAGCGCGAACTCAATTTTGCCGTGATCGACGAAGTCGACTCCATCCTCATCGACGAAGCCCGTACCCCGCTGATCATTTCCGGTCAGGCCGAGGACAGTTCCAAGCTGTACATGGAGATCAACAAACTGATCCCGCAGCTGGAACTGCACGTCGAAGAAGTCGAAGGCCAGGTCACCAAGGCCGGTCACTACACCATCGACGAGAAGACCCGTCAGGTCGAACTCAACGAAGCCGGTCACCAGTACATCGAAGAAATGCTCACCGGCGTCGGCCTGCTGGCTGAAGGCGAGAGCCTGTACTCGGCGCATAACCTGGGCCTGCTGACCCACGTCTATTCGGGTCTGCGTGCGCACAAGCTGTTCCACCGCAACGTCGAATACATCGTGCAGGACGGTCAGGTCGTACTGGTCGACGAACACACCGGTCGTACCATGCCGGGTCGTCGTCTGTCCGAAGGCCTGCACCAGGCCATCGAAGCCAAGGAAGGTCTGAACATTCAGGCCGAGAGCCAGACCCTGGCCTCGACCACGTTCCAGAACTACTTCCGTCTGTACACCAAGCTGTCCGGCATGACCGGTACCGCCGACACCGAAGCGTTCGAATTCCACCAGATCTATGGCCTGCAGGTCATGGTGATTCCGCCGAACAAGCCGTTGGCGCGTAAAGATTTCAACGACCTGGTGTTCCTGACCGCCGAAGAGAAATACGCGGCGATCATCAACGACATCAAGGAAGGTATGGCCCAGGGCCGTCCGATCCTGGTGGGCACCGCGACCATCGAAACTTCCGAGCATGTGTCCAACCTGCTCAACAAGGAAGGCATCGAACACAAGGTGCTGAACGCCAAGTTCCACGAAAAAGAAGCCGAGATCATCGCGCAAGCCGGTCGTCCGGGCGCCCTGACCATCGCCACCAACATGGCCGGTCGTGGTACCGACATCCTGTTGGGCGGTAACTGGGAAGTGGAAGTCGCGGCGCTGGAAAACCCGAGCCCCGAGCAGATCGCCCAGATCAAGGCCGACTGGCAGAAGCGTCACCAGCAGGTGCTGGAGTCCGGCGGTCTGCAGGTGATCGCCTCCGAGCGTCACGAATCCCGTCGTATCGACAACCAGTTGCGTGGCCGTGCCGGTCGTCAGGGTGATGCCGGTTCCAGCCGCTTCTACCTGTCGCTGGAAGACAGCCTGATGCGCATCTTCGCCTCCGATCGGGTGAAGAACTTCATGAAAGCCCTGGGCATGCAGCCGGGCGAAGCGATCGAGCACCGCATGGTGACCAACGCGATCGAGAAGGCGCAGCGCAAGGTGGAAGGTCGCAACTTCGACATCCGCAAGCAACTGCTCGAGTTCGACGACGTCAACAACGAACAGCGTAAAGTGATCTATCACATGCGTAATACGTTGCTGGCCGCCGACAACATCGGTGAAACCATCGCCGATTTCCGTCAGGACGTGCTCAACGCCACCGTCAGCGCGCACATTCCGCCGCAATCGCTGCCAGAGCAGTGGGACGTGGCCGGTCTGGAAGCGTCGATTGCCAGCGACTTCGGGGTGAAACTGCCGATCCAGCAATGGCTCGACGAAGACGATCACCTGTACGAAGAGACCCTGCGCGAGAAGCTGATGGTCGAGCTGATGGCAGCGTACAACGAGAAAGAAGATCAGGCCGGTGCCGAAGCACTGCGCTCGTTCGAGAAACAAATCGTTCTGCGCGTGCTCGACGATCTGTGGAAAGACCACCTGTCGACCATGGATCACCTGCGTCACGGCATCCACCTGCGTGGCTACGCTCAGAAGAACCCGAAGCAGGAATACAAGCGCGAGTCGTTCACGCTGTTCTCCGAGCTGCTGGATTCGATCAAGCGCGACTCGATCCGTGTGCTGTCGCACGTTCAGGTGCGCCGCGAAGATCCGGAAGCCGAAGAGCAACGCCTGCGTGAGGAAGCCGAAGCACTGGCCGCGCGCATGCAGTTCGAACACGCCGAGGCCCCTGGTCTGGAGCAGCCGGAAGTATTGGGTGAAGAGGTCGATGTCGCCCTCGCCACCGCGCCGGTGCGCAACGAGCAGAAGCTGGGTCGCAACGAACTGTGCTACTGCGGTTCGGGCAAGAAATTCAAGCATTGCCACGGGCAGATCCAGTAACCCCCGTTTCAATCGCTGAAATACCCGCGCCGCGACCGGCTCCTGCCGTCGCGGCGTTTTGCCATTTACACCACCGCCATCCCTGTGAGCGGTGCTGACATCATTGAGTAAGGAGCGCATTCATGGCTGTTGGTCTTGGTCCTTTGCCAACGTTGCACCCGGTTGCCGGTTTTGAACTCGGTATTGCCTCGGCCGGCATCAAGCGCCCTGGGCGCAAGGATGTGGTAGTGATGCGCTGCGCCGAAGGTTCGACCGTGGCCGGTGTGTTCACGTTGAACGCCTTTTGCGCCGCGCCGGTGATCCTGGCGAAAAAACGCGTGCACAACGACGTGCGTTACCTGCTGACCAACACCGGCAATGCCAACGCCGGTACCGGTGAGCCGGGCCTGGCGGCTGCCGAGCGCACCACGGCGAAACTGGCCGAGCTGACCGGTGTCGATGCCAGCCAGATCCTGCCGTACTCCACCGGCGTGATCGGTGAGCCGCTGCCGGTCGAGAAGATCGAAGGCGCGCTGCAGGCCGCACTGGATGATCTGTCGGAAAACAACTGGGAAGCTGCCGCCACCGGCATCATGACCACCGACACCCTGCCCAAGGGTGCCAGCCGCCAGTTCCAGCATGATGGCGTGACCATTACCGTCACCGGCATCAGCAAAGGTGCAGGCATGATTCGCCCGAACATGGCGACCATGCTCGGCTACATCGCCACCGATGCCAAAGTTTCCCGCGACGTACTGCACAACCTGATGCTCGACGGCGCGAACAAGTCCTTCAACCGCATCACCATCGACGGCGACACTTCGACCAACGACTGCTGCATGCTGATTGCCACCGGCAAGGCTGCACTGCCGGAAATCACTCGCGCCGAAGGCGAGCTGTTCAACAAGCTGAAACAGGCGGTGTTCGAAGTGTGCATGGACGTGGCCCAGGCCATCGTGCGTGACGGCGAGGGCGCGACCAAGTTCGTCACTGTTGAAGTCAACGGCGGCGGCAATCATCAGGAATGCCTCGACGTCGGCTATACCGTGGCCCACTCGCCGCTGATCAAGACCGCGCTGTTTGCTTCCGACCCGAACTGGGGCCGTATTCTGGCCGCTGTCGGCCGTGCCGGCGTGCCGAATCTGGATGTGAGCAAGATCGACGTGTTCCTCGGCGACGTGTGCATCGCCAGCCGTGGCGCACGCGCAGCGACCTACACTGAGGCACAGGGTTCGGCGGTGATGCAGCAGGAAGAGATCACCATCCGTATCGAACTGGGTCGCGGTGATTGCAGCGAAACCATCTGGACCACCGACCTGTCGCATGAGTACGTGAAGATCAACGCCGAATACCGCACCTGATCCAAAGGGTGAGGGTGGGCTGCCGACCTCTTCGCGGGCAAGCCCGCTCCCACAGGGTTCTGTGGTGTACACGAGATTTGTGCACGACCGAAACTACTGTGGGAGCGGGCTTGCCCGCGAAAGCGTCGGCCCAGTCACTACAAGTCTTGAAGCTTTCCACTGACGAAAAGGCGCCACACCATGTCCCTGCACCTGATCATCGGCGACAAACTGCTTTCCTCCTGGTCCCTGCGCGCCGCTCTGGCGCTGGAGCTGACCGGCGCACCCTACAGCGAAGAACTGATCAAACTCGGCAAGCCCGACACCCGCGAGAAGCTGCTCAAGCATTCGCCGACCGCCAAGGTGCCGCTGCTGCAAACTTCTCGCGGCACCATCGCCGACTCTCTGGCGATCGCCGAATACCTGGCCGAGCAGTTCCCGTCCGAACAGCTCTGGCCAACCGACCTGTTCGCCCGTGCCCAGGCGCGGTCCGCCTGCGCGCAGATGCACAGTGGCTTTTTCGCCATGCGCAATCACATGCCGTTCAACCTGAGCCACGACGCCCCGCTCAACCCGGTGCCGCCAGAGGTGAAGGTCGATATCGAACGCATGCTCGCGCTGTGGGCTGAATGCCGTGCTGCCGCCACGGAGCCTGGGCCGTATCTGTTTGGCCGGGTGAGCCTGGCTGACGCGTTCTTCGCCCCGATTGCCGTGCGCCTGCGGACTTACCAGGTGCAGTTGCCGGCGGTTGATGAAGCCTATGTTGAAACCGTCTACCAATGGCCCGCCTTCAAGGCGTGGCAAAAGGCTGGACTGGAGGAGTTGAATCCGTGAAACGTGTACACGTCGCGGCTGCCGTCATTCGTGACGACAGCGGCAAAATCCTCATCGCCCGTCGTGCCGACACCCAGCATCAGGGCGGCTTGTGGGAATTTCCCGGCGGCAAGGTCGAGGCTGACGAATCGGTCGAAAGCGCCTTGGCGCGCGAGCTGCAGGAAGAGCTGGGCATTGTCGTTGGCGCCGCTCGTCCACTGATCAAGGTGCGCCACGATTACCCGGACAAGCAGGTACTGCTGGATGTCTGGGAAGTGTCTCAGTTCACCGGTGAGCCGCACGGTGCCGAAGGTCAGCCACTGGCCTGGGTGACCGCCAAGGATCTGCTGAACTACGAGTTCCCGGCGGCCAATCAGCCGATCGTGGCCGCGGCGCGTCTGCCCGGCGAATACCTGATCACCCCGGACGATCTGGAAGCCCCGGCCTTGCTGCGCGGCATTCAGAAGGCGATTGCCGGCGGGATCAAACTGATCCAGTTGCGCGCGCCGAACGGCTATGACCCCAAATACCGCGATCTGGCGGTGGATGCAGCCGGTCTGTGTGCCGGCAAGGCGCAGTTGATGATCAAGGGGCCGTTCGAATGGCTCGGCGATTTCCCGTCGGCCGGTTGGCACATCACCGCCGCGCAACTGCGCAAATACGCCGCAGCAGGGCGACCGTTGCCGGCCGAGCGCTGGTTGGCGGCGTCCTGCCATAACGCTGAAGAACTGGCGCTGGCCGAGCAGATGGGCGTGGATTTCGTCACCCTGTCGCCGGTTCAACCAACCTTGACCCATCCGGATGCGCAGCCGTTGGGCTGGGAGCAGGCTGCGGCGTTGATCGAGGGCTTTGGCAAGCCAGTGTTCTTGCTCGGCGGGGTTGGCCCGGCGGAGCGCGAGAAGGCATGGAGTGTCGGGGCGCAGGGTGTGGCGGGGATTCGCGCATTCTGGCCAGAAGCTTGATTATGTTGTGAGGCTGCTGGCCTCTTCGCGAGCAAGCCCGCTCCCACAGTTGACTGCATTCCAACTGGATGAATGCAATCAACTGTGGGAGCGGGCTTGCTCGCGAAGGCGTCCGTTCAGGCGCTAGATTTCTGAAGGTTTCGCAGCAGGCTGCCACAAAATCTCCGCAATCCCCTGCCGCCGCGCAATCAACCTTGCGGCGACGAACAACAGATCCGACAACCGATTGATATACGCCAAACCAACCCCGACCAACGGCTCAATTGCATTCAAATGCTGACAACGGCGCTCGGCACTGCGCGCCAGACTGCGGCACACGTGGGCCTGGGCAATCAGCATCGACCCACCGGGCAGAATGAAATTCTCCAGCGGCCCCAATTCCTCGTTCCACACATCGATCGCCGCTTCCAGGCGCTCGATTTCTGCCGTGTTCAGCGCCTGATATTCCGGCATCGCCAGCTCTCCGCCGAGGTCAAACAACCGATGCTGACAGGGGGCGAGCACGTCGATCAGTTCATTCAATCCCGGGAACGCCTCGCGCTCGGCGATCAACCCGGCCAGCAGCACACCGACCTGACTGTTCAGTGTGTCGACTTCGCCAATCGCTTCGATCCGCGGGTGATCCTTGGGGACGCGGCGGCCATCGCCCAGGCCGGTTTCGCCGGTGTCGCCGGTGCGGGTGTAGATCTTCGACAAGCGAAAGCCCATGGGTTACCTCGGTAGTTGATTGGTTTCGGCGGCGATGGCCGCCGGTTGGGTCAGTGGCAGGCGCAAGGTGAAGCAGGTGCCCTGGCCCGGCGCGGATTGCACTTCCATCTGGCCTTTGTGGTTGTTGGTGATGATGAAGTACGACACCGACAGCCCCAGCCCTGTGCCCTGGCCGATTTCCTTGGTGGTGAAGAACGGCTCGAAGGTGCGCTTGCGCACGCTCTCGCTCATGCCGATGCCGTTGTCCTCGACCTGGATCTCGGCCCATGGCGGGTTCAGTTTGGTGCGCAAAATGATCCGCCCCGGCTCGCTGTCGTCTTCGCGCTGGTGAATGGCTTGCGCGGCGTTTTTCAGCAGGTTGAGCAGCACTTGTTCCAGTTCGTTGGCGGTGCCCGGAACCGGGCCGAGCGCCGGGTCGAACTGGCGGATGATCGCCTGGCCCTTGAAGTCGAAACCGATCGCCAGATCGAAGTCGTTGCCGGCAATTTCCACCGCTTGATCGATCAGCGCGGGCAGATCGCACGGGGCCATTTGCCGGGTGCTGCGCCGGCTGAAACTGAGCATGTGCGTGACGATTTTTGCCGCGCGGGCGCCGGCCTGCTGAATACCGTCGAGCAGTTTCGGTACTTCGCGGCTTTGCAGGTAACGGTTGACGGTGTCCAGTTCGATGCCGAGCTGTTCGGCGGTTTCGAGGTTCTTCGGCAGATCCGCCGACAGCCGCCGGCGAATGTTCTGCACGTTGTGCAGGATCGCGCCCAGCGGGTTGTTGATCTCATGGGCCATGCCGGCGGCGAGGCCACCGACCGAGAGCATCTTCTCCGACTGCACCATCATTTCTTCCAGCGACAGGCGCTGGGTGATGTCGTCGATACGGATCACCACACCGCGCCCGGCGCCGCCCATCAGCGGATAAAAGGTCAGGGCGTAGTGCTTGGGTTCGTCATCCTTGAACCAGGTCACCCGTTCGATCTTCGCCACGGTGTGCTCTTCGACCGTTTGCTTGAGTTGTGGCAGAAACGGCTTGAGCGGTTCGAAGGCGAGGAAGATCGGTTGGTTCAGCGCCTCATCCAGGCGCGTTCCGGAAAGGGCGCTGGCCTCCTGGTTCCACTGGGTCACGTAGAGCTGTTCGTCGAGAGCGATCAGCGCCGAGGGCATGGAGTCGATGATGCTGTTGAGGTAGTTCTGGAAGCCGGTGAGCTTCTTCTCGATCTTGCTCCGAACCTGGACTTCCAGTTCCAGTTTGCGGTTGGTGTGGCGGGTTTCCTCGGCCAGCCCCTGAGCCTGATCGTAAGCTGCCTGCGAGTCATCGCGGGCCCGCTTGAGCTGCTGTTCGCGAGCCTCGATGCGCGAGAGCATGGTGTTGAACGCCTCGGCGAGGCTGCCGATTTCATCGTGGTTGCCGCGTGAGGCACGCAGGGCATAGTTCTCTTCGCGAGTGACCTGACGCGAGAGCTCTTCCAGCTCATGGATCGGGCGGGTGATCAGGCGTTTGATCTGCCGCGCAATCACCAGCCACAGCAGCACACTGAAAATCAGGATGCCGAGACTGGCAGTCAGGGTGCCGGTGTAGAACGCCATCGGCAGTTCACTGCTGGCGACCAGCAGCAAGTGCCCGGGCGCGGTGCTGGGACGGGGCAGAGTGATCAACTGATTGCTGCGAAACTCGGTGAGTTGCCAGGCTTCGATGTGCCGATAGCGTTCCGGCAGATTGAGCTTGTCGCCACGCTGCACCTGGGCGATGCGGTCACCCTTGCCGTCATACAACGCCGCCGCGCGCAGCGGCGAATAGCTGTCGAGTTCCTTGAGCAGGCGTTCGGCGCTTTGTGGCGACTCGAGGGCTTGTGCGACCAGGCTCGGGTTGGAGATCAGCCGGCCGATGGTCTGCAAAGCTTGCGGCGCCATGCTTTCCTGGGAGATGTAATAGGCGGCGCTGATAAAGGTCAGGTTGGCGACCAGCAGGACGGTGGTCAACAACACCAGCAGGGCGGCCAGCAGTTTCTGGCCGACCGGCAGGTTTTCAAGGCGCTGGCGCAATGGCATCAGGTTTATCGCAGCAAAGGAACAAGTGGGCAGCGTAGCCGCTGCTCAGTCGCTGGGCAATCCAAGGCTGTGCAGATGAGCGATCAGACGCTGCTGCAATTGATTGAGGTGTGGCAGGTTCAACTGGTGACGGGTGGCGACTTTGCAGGCGTGGCCCAGCAGGTAACTGATTTCGGTGCGGCGCTGGTTCGCCACGTCCTGATACATCGACGAGTAGTTGGCTGCGGTGGCGTGGATCACCCGCTCGACTTCCTGTTGCAGATTGACCGCGGCTGCCGGTTGACCGCAACGCTCCAGCAATTCGGCAAGCTCCGCACACAACGTGGCGACTTCGCATTGATGCTGCTCCAGCCCGCCGTTACGGCAATCATGGAGCACAGTCAGTGGATTGATCGCGCAATTGAGCGCCAGTTTGCGCCACAGCCGGGTGAGGATGTCAGTGCTCCATTCGTGGGGTATTTTTGCTGCGTCCAGATCGTCCAGCCAGATTGGCGCTACCGGATGGCTGGCATCACCCAGCCAGGTGAAACCGTGGCCGGCAAACACCACGCGCCAGTCGCCGTCGCGGAACGCGCCTTCGGTGCTGGAGGCGCTGATGCAGCGTGCCTGCGGAACCACCGCTGCGACCGCGTCCTGACTGCCGAGGCCGTTTTGCAGCAGGATCAGCTCGGCATCTGCGCTCAGGCGCGGGGCGAGGCGGGCGACGGCGCTTTCGGCGTCATAGGCTTTGCAGGCGACCAGCAGGCGGCGGATCGGCTCCGGGTCGTCCGCCGTTTGCGCGGGGACGGCATAGGTCGTGGCTGCGCCGTGTTCGACCAGCGTCAGGCCGCCGGCCACCTGATAGCTGCGCAAGCGCTCGGCATCACGCACGATCAGCCGCACCGGCAGCCCGGCCCGCGCCAGACGGGTGGCCCACAGGGTGCCGAGGCTACCGGCGCCGAGAACGTGCCAGGGGGTGGACATCAGTTTTTCACTCGGTAAGGTACTGGCATGCAAGGCTCGCCGTATCGGTGGGAAAAGACCCGTTATAATGAGCCGGATTTTAACCGCAAGCCAAGCGCGCTCCATCCTCATCGAGCGCGCCTTTTTATTGGAGAGACTACATGCCGTCGTTCGACGTGGTATCCGAACTGGACAAACACGAGCTGACCAACGCGGTCGAGAACGCCGTGAAGGAACTCGATCGTCGCTATGACCTGAAAGGCAAGGGCAGCTTCGAGTTCAAGGAAAAGGACCTGACCGTCAACCTGACCGCTGAAGCCGGGTTCCAGCTGGAAGCGATGATCGAGATCCTGAAGCTGGCCCTGACCAAGCGCAAGATCGATGTGCAGTGCCTTGAAGTAAAAGACGCTTACGCCTCGGGCAAGCTGATGAAGCAGGACGCGATCCTCAAGGAAGGCATCGACAAGGAGCTGGCGAAGAAGATCGTCGCTCACATCAAGGACGCCAAGCTCAAGGTGCAGGCCGCCATTCAGGGCGAGCAGGTGCGGGTGACCGGCAAGAAGCGCGATGACCTGCAGGAAGCCATCGCGGCTCTGCGCGCCAAGGAATTCGGCATGCCACTGCAGTTCAACAACTTCCGCGACTAAGTCCGGTCAGATGGCTGTGGGAGCGGGCTTGCTCGCGAAAGCGCTGTGTCAGGCAACTCATTGTTGAATGACATACCGCTTTCGCGAGCAAGCCCGCTCCCACTTTTTATATGTGTACAGCCCGGGTAGCCGGAAATCAGGAGATGGAAGATGGATTTGAATGCTGAGGTAGACAACCTGGTCAAGGCGTCCCAGGCGTGGATTCCGATGATCATGGAATACGGCAGCCGCGTGCTGCTGGCGGTGATTACCCTGGCCATTGGCTGGTGGCTGATCAACAAGGTCACGCAAAAACTCGGCGGTCTGCTGGCCCTGCGCAATGCCGACCTGGCGCTGCAAGGCTTCATCAGCAGCCTGGCGAACATCATCCTCAAGGTGCTGCTGATTGTCAGCGTCGCCTCGATGATCGGCGTGGAAACCACCTCGTTCGTGGCCGCGATTGGTGCTGCCGGCCTGGCCATCGGTCTGGCGTTGCAGGGCAGCCTGGCGAACTTCGCCGGCGGCGTGCTGATTCTGCTGTTCCGTCCGTTCCGTATCGGTGACTGGATCGAAGCGCAAGGTGTGGCGGGTACTGTCGACAGCATCCAGATTTTCCACACCGTGCTGCGTACCGGTGACAACAAGACCATCATCGTCCCGAACGGCAATCTGTCGAACGGCATCATCACCAACACCAACCGTCAGCCAACCCGCAAAGTGGTGTTTGACGTGGGTGTGGATTACGAAGCTGATCTGCAAAAGGCCCGTCAGGTGCTGCTGGATCTGGCCAAGGATGAGCGCGTATTGCAGGACCCTGCGCCACAAGCGGTCATTTCGACGTTGGGTGACAGTTCGATCACTGTTTCCCTGCGTGTGTGGGTTAAAACTGCAGACTATTGGGACGTGATGTTCATGTTTAACGAACAGTCGCGTGACCGTTTGAAAACTGCCGGTATTGATATTCCGTTTCCACAGCGGGTTATTCGAGTAGTTCAGGAATCGGCTGTTCAGTAATACCACTGATACTTGGCCTCGCGGTCAGTTAATGAGTGGACTAACCCAAGAGCTGTCCGCACTCTTGGGTTTTTTATGTCTGATCTAGATGTTCGTTGGCTAATAAGTAGCTAGCTACTATTGTTTGTACGGTCAGAAACAGGAAGGCAGGGCAAACTTGATTCATAAAAAAACCGCTCACCTGAGTCAGGTGAGCGGTTCTTGTTAGAGCAAAGCTCTACAGTACGTCAGCTGCATATCCCGATTAGAGGATGTTCAGTGGGTACTCGACGATCAGACGGGTGTCGTTGTTGTCAGACGCGTAGCCGCTGTACGCGCCGTTCGAACGGTACATGGCGTAACGCAGACGGAACGACAGATCCTTGGCTGGACCTTCCTGGATCACGTACTTGGACTCGGCGTTCCACTCGTTTTCTTTACCTTCACCCAGACCGTTGGTCTTGATGTTGTCACCCTTCACGTAGCGGGTCATGAAGCTCAGGCCAGGAACGCCATAAGTCTTCATGTTCAGGTCGTAACGAGCTTGCCAGGAGCGTTCTTCACGGCCCACGAAGTCGGAGATCTGAATGGAGTTGGCAACGAAGATGGTGCTGTTGCCGTCAACGCCATAGTAGTAGGCATTGTCGCCGCTGGAGCGCTGGTGAGCGATGGTGAACTTGTGCGCGCCGAGGCTGTAGGCTGCTGCCAGGGACCACAGTTTGTTGTCTACGCCACGGGTGTCGTTGTCAGGGGTTTCGTCGCCAATGGCGCTGACCAGGTTGCCACGCTTCTCGCCTTCGGTTTTATAACCGTTGAAGTCGAAGTTCAGCGACTGGTCTTCGGCGATAGGCAGGGTGTAGTTCAGATTGATGTATTGCTTCTTGAAGTACTGGTCGGCATCCGAAGCGGCCAATGCACCGGTGAAATTGTCGGTGAAGGCATAGCTGGCGCCGAAGATGTTGATGCTGGTCAGGCCCTTGCCACCGTTGCCGTTCTCATCAGGCAGGCCGCCGATGCTGTCGCGGCCCATGCCGGTTTGCTTGCTCAGGGCGGTGAAGCGACCTGCGCTCAGTTCCAGGCCTTTGATCTCTTTGGAAGTGATCAAGGTACCGGTAGCCACTTCTGGCAACAGACGACTGTCGTCAGTGGCGAAGACCGGGCTGGCAACGAATTGCTGACCGTATTTCAGCACAGTGTCGGAAACGCGGAATTTGACAGCGCCGCCGATCTTGCCTTGGGATTTCTCTTCGTTGCCGTCGCTATCAATCGCGAACAGGCCGTTACCACGACGACCCGAGCCACCGTCCAGCTTGACCGAACCCATGGCCATGGCGTCGAGACCGAAACCTACGGTGCCTTGAGTGAAGCCCGATTCGTAGGTCAGCAGTTGGCTGACACCGGTGTCCTGGCGATAGCCGCTTTCAAAACCCGGGGTGCCGTCTTTCTTTGCAACGTTACCGGCACCATTTTTGTAATCGCGGTTCATGTATTCCATACGAGTCTTCAGTTTCAGACTCTGGTCTTCCAGGAACCCTTTGGCGTCATCCTGCGAAGATGCCATTGCGAACTGCGAGGTGCCTGCTGCAACAGCCAGGGCGATCATGCTCCACTTCATCACGCGCATCGTGATTTGCTCCTTTGGTTTTTAGAAGAGTACTGCCGTCCCACCTGTTTTATTATCTGGGCGGCTCTTTCTTTTTGTGTCGGCGCAAACTTATATCACGCCGACAATGTTGGCGATACTTGCTAATCCAACCTTTCACCTTCTTTACGACGCTGTCGCAGATGGCTTTGTAGATGTCGCAAATTCACAGTACCGATGCAATCGGATCGACAACTTTCTCGCTGTTTTTCTAGCCTTTTGCATCGCTAAAAAAGAGTCCCTGGCAAAACACTTGAATCTCCATCGGGCAACCCTGCCACTGTTTTTGTTGGGCCTAAGGCTCCCACTTCCCGTGGTGCGCTTATAGTCCATATGGGTACGAATGCAACAAGCGTGCACAAACCGCTTTCTCTATGCGGTTATTTTTCTGAACACTCGTCACTCGCTGTAAAAACCTCATAAATACTGGGCCTCAAGCCCTTCTTTATCAGGGCTTGACGCCATCCCTTGCTTGGTGTTGTCGAGCAGGTTCGTGCGCGCGACAACGAAAAACGTTACCGGTTCACCCCGCCGGTGAGTATTCGGCGGATGCCCGACGCACTGAGCGTAGACGCGCTGTGCGGTTTTGGTGCAAAAATTTTTCCAGTTGTTCCGGATTCATACAGTTTGAGCGGGAGCAGGGGATGAACGCTTTGGGCTTTTCTGGTCATTTCATTGTGCTGCACCGCGCAGTCGGTTCCGTCATGGTGCGTGCCGCCCGAAAATGTCGCATGCAGGAGCGTTGAGCAATGTCTGTCCTGGCACGCTCATCGTGAAGCCCGGCGCATTCGCAGGTATGCTGCCTGCCTGTCGCTTGGCGTCATGCCTGTCTAGATGGCCGCTAAGCTGAATTGTGTAGATCAGCCGGGAGTGCACGCAGTGTTTGCTTTAGATTCACGACTTCAACAGGACACCCTGACCATCGGCGATTTCCCGCTCTGCCGGCTGCTGCTGTCCAACGATGCCAATTACCCGTGGTTCATCCTGGTGCCTCGTCGCGACGATATCAGCGAGTTGTTTCAGTTGGATGTCGCCGACCAGCAGCAGTTGTGGCAGGAAACCACGGCGCTGGCCGAGTTGCTCAAGGACTTGTTCGATGCCGACAAGCTGAACGTCGCGACGCTGGGCAACGTTGTCAGCCAGTTGCATATGCATGTGATCGTGCGCAAGCGTGACGATGCGGCATGGCCGGCGCCGGTCTGGGGCAAACACCCGGCCAAACCCTACAGCGCCGAGCAGGTCGCGAGCATTCGTGAGCGGCTGCGTCTGGTGCTGACCGAACACTTCACGTTTCTGGAGGGTTGAACCATGAACCTTGAAGAACGCGTCACCGATCTGGAAAGCCGTCTGGCTTTTCAGGATGACACCATTCAGGCGTTGAACGACGAACTGGTGGCGCAGCAGCGGGTGATCGAGCGCTTGCAACTGCAAATGGCGGCGTTGCTCAAGCGTCAGGAGGAGATGGTCGGGCAGTTCGATTCTTTCGAGGAAGAGGCGCCACCACCGCATTACTGATGCCAACACCTTTATGCAGGCGTAAAAAAACCGCGAGCAGCCTGGCTGTTCGCGGTTTTTTATTGCCTTGGATCAGCGACGCGGCAGGGCGGCGATCACGTCCTCGGCTTGCAGGCCTTTATCCCGGTTCATCACCGAGAACTCAACGCGCTGGCCTTCGACCAGTACGCGGTGGCCTTCGCCACGGATTGCACGAAAGTGCACGAAAATATCATCGCCGGAATCCCGGGAGATAAAGCCGAAGCCTTTGGACGTGTTGAACCACTTGACGGTACCGGTATCGCGGTTGCTCATGTCATAGGTGACAGGTGCGGCAGCCGGTGAAGATTTGTAGAAGCTCACGGCCAAGTGCACAACCACGGCAACCAGAGCGATCACCAGGCTGAACAACACCGCCGGTTGACCGGCGATGACTGGCATCGGTGCGATCAGGGTCAGGGTTTGCAGGACGACAGTCAGCACGAGAAGAGCGCTGACCAGATTTTGCAGATGCTGGCGCGGGCCTTTGTTCCAGTAAGGAATCACTGGAGCGATGACCAGATTCAGCAGGCCGAAAAAGGCCAGGTAAAGTGCATCGGGTTGTTGCAGGTAAGGAACGGCTTCGGATTTCAAGCTAGGTATGAACGACAGCAGCAAGGCCGCTGCGCCCATTAGCAGGTGGACGATTTTCAACATTTTGATTGGCTCACGTTATGACGGCTCACAAGGAAGAGCTGAAGGCGCACGGTTCGCTTCGGAACAATAAAGAGGCGTTGGACACGTGCCCGGCATCAGCCTATGCGCGACACCCCCGAAAAATGGGGCGTAGCGACACACTGCCTATTTAACAGCAAAGCCTGCAGCTACTCAAATTACCCCGGCCAGCGGCACGTGCCCGGTCGATTTGTCGCATGGCGAGTGAAGATTGTCGGCTGCGAGGTGGCGGCTGCCTTGCTAGAGTGGGTCTGCACCTGTTGGATGAATTCAATCGCCTTAGGGGGTAAACATGGCAATCGATATCGGTATCAGTGAAGAAGATCGCAAGTCCATCGTCGAGGGGCTGTCGCGGCTGCTGTCGGACACCTACGTGCTGTATCTGAAAACCCATAACTTCCACTGGAACGTCACAGGTCCGATGTTCAGGACCCTGCATCTGATGTTCGAAGAGCAATACAACGAGCTGGCGCTGGCGGTGGATCTGATCGCCGAGCGTATCCGCGCTCTGGGTTTTCCTGCGCCGGGTGCCTACGCGACTTACGCGCGTCTCTCCTCTATTAAAGAAGAAGTCGGGGTGCCAAGTGCCGAGGACATGATCAAGCAGTTGGTCGACGGCCAGGAAGCGGTCACTCGCACCGCTCGCGGCATCTTCCCGCTGTTGGACAAGGTCAGTGACGAGCCGACGGCCGACTTGCTGACCCAGCGCATGCAGGTGCATGAGAAAACCGCGTGGATGTTGCGCGCGTTGCTCGAGGCCTGATAGTCCGGTGCGCGGACGTCCGCAGGTGTGGATGTCCGCATACTGTTTCAAATCTTACTGAACATGTCGGCTTATCCTACGCTGCTGGGCAACTAGTCGTCTGGCGCTGACTTTGCGTCTGCGTTTTTATGAAGGCACAGGATGTTGTCTTTATAAAAGCAGCGATGACGAAGGAGTGTCAGCGATATGGTAGGTGGAGACAGGCGATGCGAGCACGTCGGTTCGCAACGGGAAATGAAGGTCGATCCGTTTGTCAGCGATTTCGATTTTGAGCTGATCCGGCCGCTGGCCAGATCAGTGCGTTTGAACGGCTTTGCCACTTGCTTGAGGCTCGAGCAGGTTTACTGGAACATTCTTGGTGACATGGCCGGGCACAACGGCTGTTCGGTCAGCACGCTGCTGTCACATGTGGACCGCGAAGTGCACCTGCGCCACGGCGGGGTGAAAAACTTCAGTGGTCTGGTACGGGTGGTGTGCGTGATGAATGGCCTGCGCGATACCCCGGCGGCCGTCATGCCCTGAACGGGCAATACTTGAAATGACGTGGCGGGCTGTGCAGTCTTACGGCTGCACAGCCCGCATTTAATGGATATAATCCCGCTCTTTCGCCGCAAAGCCCTGCGCGCGGTGGCAATCTGATCGCCGAGACACCCCCATGCCGATGTACGATTATCAATGTGCTTCCTGTGGTCATCAGTTGGAAGCCATTCAAAAGATCAGCGAGGCACCGCTGGTCGACTGCCCTGCCTGTCAGGCGCCAGAGCTCAAGAAACAGCTGTCCATGCCGGGTTTTCGCCTCAGCGGCAGCGGTTGGTACGAAACCGATTTCAAGACCGGAGCCAAGAAGAATCTGGCCGGTGGCGACAAATCTGACTAGGGTTCAGGCCCAGGTCGAACGACACGCGTGAGATTCTGCAGTGCTTGAGTGCGACGGGATCTCCACCGAATTTCGAATTACGAGAAGCGAAACCACTACCATGATGCGCAGCCATTATTGCGGCCAACTGAACGAAAGCCTGGAAGGCCAGGAAATTACCCTTTGCGGATGGGTTCACCGTCGTCGCGACCACGGCGGGGTGATTTTCCTCGATATCCGTGATCGTGATGGTCTGGCTCAGGTGGTGTTCGATCCGGATCGCGCCGAGAGCTTCGCCGCCGCCGATCGCGTGCGCAGCGAATACGTCGTGAAGATCACCGGTAAGGTGCGTCTGCGTCCGGCCGGTGCGACCAACGCCAACATGGCGTCGGGCATGATCGAAGTGTTGGGCTACGAGCTGGAAGTGCTGAACGAGTCGGAAACCCCGCCGTTCCCGCTCAACGAATACTCCGACGTCGGCGAAGAAACCCGCCTGCGCTACCGCTTCCTGGACCTGCGTCGTCCGGAAATGGCCGAGAAGCTGCGTCTGCGTTCGCGCATGACCACCAGCATCCGTCGCTTCCTCGACGAGAACGGCTTCCTCGACGTCGAAACGCCGATTCTGACCCGTGCTACCCCGGAAGGCGCCCGCGACTACCTGGTGCCGAGCCGTACTCACGCCGGTTCGTTCTTCGCGCTGCCGCAATCGCCTCAGCTGTTCAAGCAACTGCTGATGGTTGCCGGTTTCGACCGTTACTACCAGATCGCCAAATGCTTCCGCGACGAAGACCTGCGTGCCGACCGTCAGCCTGAGTTCACTCAGATCGACATCGAGACCAGCTTCCTCGACGAAAAAGACATCATGGGCCTGACCGAAGGCATGATCCGCAACCTGTTCAAGGAAGTGCTGGATCTGGAATTCGGCGAATTCCCGCACATGACCTTTGAAGAAGCCATGCGCCGTTACGGTTCCGACAAGCCGGACCTGCGTAACCCGCTGGAACTGGTCGACGTTGCCGATCAACTCAAAGAAGTCGAATTCAAGGTGTTCAGCGGCCCGGCCAACGATCCGAAGTGCCGTATCGCTGCACTGCGCGTTCCAGGCGGGGCGAGCATGCCGCGCAAGCAGATCGACGACTACACCAAGTTCGTCGGCATCTACGGTGCCAAGGGCCTGGCGTACATCAAGGTCAACGAGCGCGCTGCCGGTGTTGAAGGTCTGCAATCACCGATCGTGAAAAACATCCCTGAAGCCAACCTGAACGTGATCCTTGATCGCGTCGGTGCGGTTGACGGCGACATCGTGTTCTTCGGTGCCGACAAGGCCAAGATCGTCAGCGAAGCCCTGGGCGCGCTACGTATCAAGCTCGGCCACGACCTCGACCTGCTGACCTGCAAGTGGGCGCCAATGTGGGTCGTCGACTTCCCGATGTTCGAAGAGAACGACGACGGCAGCTTCTCGGCGCTGCACCACCCGTTCACCGCGCCGAAGTGCTCCCCAGAAGAGCTGGAAGCCAATCCGGCCGGCGCTCTGTCCCGCGCGTACGACATGGTGCTGAACGGCACCGAGCTGGGTGGCGGTTCGATCCGTATCCACCGCAAGGAAATGCAGCAAGCGGTGTTCCGTCTGCTGGGTATCAATGAGGCGGAACAGGAAGAGAAATTCGGCTTCCTGCTTGACGCGCTGAAGTACGGTGCACCGCCGCACGGTGGTCTGGCTTTCGGTCTGGACCGTCTGGTGATGCTGATGACCGGCGCCCAGTCGATCCGTGAAGTGATCGCCTTCCCGAAAACCCAGAGCGCTGCGGACGTCATGACGCAAGCCCCGGGTGTGGTGGATGCCAAGGCACTGCGCGAGCTGCACATTCGTTTGCGCGAAACGCCAAAGGCTGAGTAAGACGGGCCTGAAGGCGCATCTTCGGATGCGCCTTTTTTCTTTCTATAGAGAGCAGGTCGAGATTTTTTGTTTGCTGGCCACTGCGTGAGCAGGGCGGGCAACGTTTCAAGAGAATTCGGAGCGAGTTATGGCAGGTCATTCCAAGTGGGCGAACATCAAGCACCGCAAAGAACGTCAGGATGCCAAGAGAGGCAAGATCTTCACCAAGTGGATCCGTGAGCTGACCGTTGCGGCCCGTCAGGGCGGCGGCGACCCGGGTTCCAACCCGCGTCTGCGCCTGGCCCTGGACAAGGCCCTCAGTGCGAACATGAGCCGCGACATCATCGACCGCGCCGTTGCGCGTGGCGCCGGTGCGACCGAAGCGGACAACGTTGAAGAGCTGACCTATGAAGGTTACGGCCCGGGCGGCGTGGCGGTGATGGTCGAGTGCATGACCGACAACCGCAACCGTACCGCAGCTGCCGTGCGCCATGCGTTCAGCAAATGTGGCGGCAACCTTGGTACCGACGGTTCGGTTGCGTATCTGTTCGAGCGCAAGGGGCAGATCAGCTTTGCCCCGGGCGTCGATGAAGACGCGCTGACCGAAGCGGCGCTGGAAGCGGATGCCGACGACGTGGTCAGCCATGAAGACGGCTCGATCGACGTGTTCACCTCGTTCACCAGCTTCTACGCGGTGCGTAACGCGCTGGAAGCGGCCGGGTTCAAGGGTGACGACGCAGAAATCGTCATGCAGCCGACCACCAGTGCCGAACTGGATCTGGAGGGCGCGGAGAAGGTGCTCAAGCTGATCGACATGCTCGAGGATCTGGATGACGTGCAGAACGTCTACTCCAACGCGGACATTCCGGAAGATGTGGCCGCTCAGCTCGGTTAAGAGCGACTAGGCTTCAATGTGGGAGCGGGCTTGCTCGCGAAGGCGGCGTATCAGCAAGCATCAATGCTGAATGACACACCGCCTTCGCGAGCAAGCCCGCTCCCACATTGGTTATTCGCTGTTTTGAATTTCTTGTTTTTACCGACTCCGCAGGCGTTATGACTTTAATTCTGGGTATCGACCCCGGCTCGCGCATCACCGGTTACGGGGTTGTTCGCGATACAGGCCGCGGCGGCTGCATCTACGTGGCGTCGGGCTGCATCCGTACCGGCGCCGGCGAGCTGCATGAGCGGCTGCAAATCGTTTATCGCGGCGTGCGTGAAATCATTCAGACCTATGGCCCGGTGACCATGGGCATCGAAAAAGTGTTCATGGCGAAAAACGCCGACTCGGCGCTCAAACTTGGGCAGGCTCGCGGCGCCGCCATTGTGGCTGGCGCTGAAGAGTGCCTGGAGATTGCCGAGTACACCGCCACCCAGGTCAAGCAAGCCGTGGTCGGCACCGGCGCCGCCAATAAAGAACAGGTGCAGATGATGGTCATGCACATGCTCAAGCTGACCAGCAAACCGCAGATCGATGCCTCGGATGCCCTGGCTATCGCCATTTGTCACGCGCACACCCGTTCCAGTCTGCTGCCGCATGGCCTGGGTACCGCACGCAGTCGTGGCGGGCGCCTGCGTCTCTGATAGCATCAGCAATCATTTTTGCGGAATGCGGATTTCGCGCCTGTGTCGTCGGCCCGATTCCCGCCTTCCATCTGTCGCCAGCCCACGGCTGGCCAACGCTCAAGGATCTGAAACGTGATTGGACGCTTGCGCGGCACCCTGGCTGAGAAACAGCCGCCGCACCTGATTCTGGATGTAAACGGCCTCGGGTATGAGCTGGAAGTGCCCATGACCACCCTTTATCGTCTGCCGTCGGTCGGTGAACCGCTGACGCTGCACACCCATTTGGTCGTACGCGAAGACGCGCAGTTACTCTATGGTTTCGCCGGCAAGCGTGAGCGAGACTTTTTTCGTGAGTTGATCCGTCTCAATGGTGTCGGGCCGAAACTGGCCTTGGCCTTGATGTCGAGCCTGGAAGTCGATGAACTGATTCGCTGCGTGCAATCCCAGGACACCTCGGCGCTGACCAAGGTCCCGGGGGTCGGCAAGAAAACCGCTGAGCGCCTGCTGGTTGAACTGAAGGATCGCTTCAAGGCCTGGGAAACCTCGCCGGCCATGTTCGCCCTGGTGCCGAATCAGCCGGACGGCCCGGCGCCGGTCAACACCGCTGAAAACGATGCGGTCAGTGCGCTGATTTCCCTGGGCTACAAGCCGCAGGAAGCGAGCAAGGCGATTACCGCCATCAAGGACAAGAATTTGAGCAGTGAAGACCTGATCCGCCGCGCCCTGAAGGGAATGATTTAAGTGATTGAAGCTGATCGTCTGATCGCCGCCGCGCACAGCCCGCGCGAGCGCGAAGAAGTCCAGGATCGGGCCATTCGCCCGGTCAGTCTGGCCGACTACATTGGCCAGCCGACCGTGCGCGAGCAGATGGAACTGTTCATCCAGGCGGCGCGTGGTCGCAGTGAATCGCTGGATCACACGCTGATCTTCGGCCCGCCGGGTCTGGGTAAAACCACGCTGGCCAACATCATTGCCCAGGAAATGGGCGTGTCGATCAAGAGCACGTCCGGCCCGGTGCTTGAGCGTCCGGGAGATCTGGCGGCACTGCTGACCAATCTGGAACCGCACGACGTGCTGTTCATCGACGAAATCCATCGCCTGTCGCCAATTGTCGAAGAAGTGCTGTACCCGGCGATGGAAGACTTCCAGCTCGACATCATGATCGGCGAAGGGCCGGCGGCGCGCTCGATCAAGCTGGATCTGCCACCGTTCACGCTGGTGGGCGCTACTACTCGTGCCGGCATGCTGACTAACCCGTTGCGTGACCGCTTCGGTATCGTCCAGCGTCTTGAGTTCTACAGCACAGCTGATCTGGCAACGATTGTCAGTCGGTCTGCGGCGATTCTCGGTCTGCCACTGGATCCGGAGGGTTCTTTCGAAATCGCTCGTCGTGCCCGTGGTACGCCGCGAATCGCCAATCGTCTGCTGCGTCGGGTGCGCGATTTTGCCGAAGTGCGCGCCAAGGGCCATATCACCAAGTCGGTGGCCGATCTGGCGTTGAACCTGCTGGACGTCGATGAACACGGTTTCGACCATCAGGACCGGCGCCTGCTGCTGACCATGATCGAGAAGTTCGATGGCGGCCCGGTGGGTATCGACAGTCTGGCGGCGGCGATCAGTGAAGAGCGCCATACCATCGAAGATGTGCTGGAGCCGTACCTGATTCAACAGGGTTACATCATGCGTACGCCACGGGGCAGGGTGGTGACACGGCATGCGTACCTGCATTTCGGTTTAAACATTCCGTCACGAATGGGTGAAATGCCCGTGGCAGACGAGTTTCTCGATGCCTTGGACGATTGATACACATTTATTGGCGATTTATTCAGCGTTTGTACTGTCACAGGACGGTACTTTTGCGGTAAAGCCTTAAACACTGAAAAAACAGTTGCCTGGCCGGATTGGCAACCCGAGGAGTAAGCACTAGAGTATGCGCGCGCAAAACGGGCTTGAGCCGTTCGCACATCGTTGTCGCGTTTATTACGAGGACACCGATGCGGGCGGCATCGTGTATTACGTTAATTACCTCAAGTTTATGGAACGGGCTCGAACCGAGCGGCTCCGGACGCTGGGCTTTGCCCAGTCGGAACTGGCCGGGGAGGACCTGTTGTTTGTCGTGCATTCCAGCGAAGCGCGCTACCACGCGCCGGCGCGACTGGACGACGAACTGCTGGTAAGCGCTGATGTAATCGAATTGAACCGTGCCAGCCTGCGCTTTAAACAGCAGGTCAGGCGGGCCACGGATAATGTGCTGCTCTGTGAAGGGCAGTTTCTGGTGGCCTGCGTGCGCACCGACAGTTTGAAACCCCGGGCCATGCCCGAATCCTTGCGTGCGGCCTTTGCCGACGCGGGCGGCACGGGTACACACTCAAAGCAGGAGATAAAGCGTGGAAGCTAACGTCGTCGACCATTCCTCCATGTGGAGCCTGGTCAGCAATGCCAGCATCGTGGTGCAGTTGGTAATGTTGACCCTGGTGGCCGCATCGGTGACCTCATGGATCATGATCTTTCAGCGCAGCAATCTGTTGCGCGCCGGTCGACGCGCCCTGGAGAGCTTTGAAGAGCGCTTCTGGTCGGGTATCGATCTGTCCAAGCTGTACCGTCAGGCCGGCAGCAACCCGGATCCGGATTCGGGTGTGGAGCAGATCTTCCGTGCCGGTTTCAAGGAGTTCTCCCGTCTGCGTCAGCAGCCAGGCGTCGATCCGGAAGCGGTGATGGAAGGTGTGGCCCGTGCCATGCGCGTTGCCATCTCCCGTGAGGAAGAGAAGCTGGAGCAGAGCCTGCCGTTTCTCGCCACCGTTGGTTCGGTCAGCCCGTACATCGGTCTGTTCGGTACCGTGTGGGGCATCATGAACTCCTTCCGCGGTCTGGCCAGTGCCCAGCAGGCGACCCTGGCCACCGTGGCCCCGGGTATCGCCGAAGCCCTGATCGCCACCGCGATCGGCCTGTTCGCCGCGATCCCGGCCGTTATCGCTTACAACCGTTTCTCTGCCCGCAGCGAAACCTTGCTGAGCCGCTACTACACCTTCGCCGATGAATTCCAGGCGATCCTGCACCGCAAAGTGCACACCAGCGAAGAATAAGCAGGTATTTCCCGATGGCTTTAATCGCTCGAGCCCGAAACAAGCGCAAGCCGGTCGCCGAGATGAACGTGGTGCCATACATCGACGTGATGCTGGTGCTGCTGGTTATCTTCATGGTGACCGCGCCGATGCTCAATCAGGGCGTGAAAGTGGATCTGCCCAAGGTTTCCAGCGAAGCCTTGCCGCAGGACAACAACACTCAGGTGCTGACCATTTCGATCAAGGCTGACAAGACCTACTACTGGAACCTTGGCAGCGAAGTCGATACCGAAAAGCAGCAGGACAGGGCAATGACCCTGCCGCAGATGACTGACGCGGTGACCAAGATCATTCGCGCCGGCACCGAAGGCGGCAAGCGTACCCAGGTCTTTATCCGAGGCGACAAGTCGGTCGACTACGGCGCCGTGATGGGTGCCATGGGCGGGTTGCAGAAAGCCGGGGTCGGTAATGTTGGTTTGATTACCGAGGCCCCCTGATGCAGCAACAGCGAGAGCCGTCCGCCTCGGAAAGCTACTTCTGGCCAAGTGTTCTGGCGATTGTCCTGCACGTGCTGGTGTTCGGCATGCTGTTCGTCAGTTTCGCCTTCACACCCGAGTTGCCGCCGGCCAAGCCGATTGTCCAGGCGACCCTGTACCAACTGAAATCGAAAAGTCAGGCAACCACCCAGACCAATCAGAAGATTGCGGGTGAGGCGAAGAAATCCGCCGCGCGCCAGACCGAAGTCGAGCAGATGGAGCAGAAAAAGGTCGAGCAGGAAGCGGTGAAGGCTGCGGAACAAAAGAAAGAAGAAGCGGCTCAAAAGGCCGAGGAAGCCAAGAAGGCCGATCAGGCGAAGAAAGCGGACGAGGCGAAAAAGGCTGATGAAGCCAAGAAAGCCGACGATGCGAAGAAAGCCGAGGCCAAGAAGGCAGAAGAGAAACAATTGGCTGATATAGCCAAGAAGAAAGCCGAAGAAGAAGCCAAGAAGGCGGCTGAAGAAGAGGCCAAGAAAGCGGCCGCTGAAGAAGCCAAGAAGAAGATCGTCGAAGACGCGAAGAAGAAAGCCGCCGAAGACGCCAAGAAAAAAGCTGAGGCTGAAGAGGCGAAGAAGAAAGTCGCCGACGAAGCGAAGAAGAAAGCTGCTGCCGATGCTGCGAAGAAAAAATCGCAGGAAGCGGCACGTAAATCCGCCGAAGAGAAAAAGGCTCAGGCCCTGGCAGATTTGCTTTCCGATACGCCGCAGCGTGAGCAGGCCATGGCCGATGAACAGGGTGACGAAGTCGCGGGCAGTTTCGATGACCTGATTCGTGCGCGGGCAGCGGAAGGTTGGGCGCGTCCGCCTTCGGCACGCAAAGGCATGACGGTCGTGCTGCAAATCGGCATGTTGCCGGACGGTACGGTGACTTCGGTCAGCGTCGCCAAGTCCAGTGGCGATGGTCCGTTCGATGCGTCGGCAGTTGCGGCAGTGAAGAATATTGGACGTTTGACAGAAATGCAGGGAATGAAGCCGAGCGATTTCGCTCCGTATCGTTCATTCAAGATGACATTCACACCTGAGGATCTAGCCTTGTGAGAAACCTTCTTCGAGGAATGCTGGTCGTGATCTGCTGCATGGCAGGGATCGCGATGGCTGATGAAAAGAACATTCTGGTCACCAGCGGCAGCGATCGGGCCACCCCGATCGCCGTCGTACCGTTCGGTATGCAGGGCGGTGCCGTGCTGCCGGACGACATGGCCGAAATCATTGGTAACGATTTGCGGAACTCGGGCTACTACTCGCCGATTCCAAAGCAAAACATGATCAGCCAGCCAAGCCAGCCGAGCGAAATCATCTTCCGTGACTGGAAGGCGGTGGGTGCTCAATACATGATGGTCGGCAGCATTGCTCCTGCGGGCGGCCGTCTGCAGGTGCAATGGGCACTGTTCAACGTGGCCACCGAGCAGAAAGTGGCTGACGGCAGTGTCTCTGGTACCACCGAGCAACTGCGTGACATGGCGCACTTCATCTCTGACCAGTCGTTCGAAAAACTCACCGGTATCAAAGGTGCGTTTTCGACCCGTCTGCTGTACGTGACAGCCGAGCGTTTCTCCGAGAAGAACACTCGCTACACCCTGCAGCGTTCGGACTACGACGGTGCCCGTGCGGTAACTCTGCTGCAATCGCGCGAGCCGATCCTGTCGCCACGTTTCGCACCGGATGGCAAGCGCATCGCCTACGTGTCGTTCGAGCAGAAGCGTCCACGGATCTTCATGCAGAACATCGACACCGGTCGCCGTGAGCAGATCACCAACTTCGAAGGCCTGAACGGCGCACCAGCCTGGTCGCCAGATGGCAATCGCCTGGCTTTCGTACTGTCGAAAGACGGCAACCCGGATATCTATGTGATGAACTTGGGTTCGCGTCAGATCACTCGCGTGACGGCAGGCCCTGGCATCAACACCGAACCGTACTGGGGCAAGGATGGTTCGACCATCTACTTCACCTCGGACCGTGGCGGCAAGCCGCAGATCTACAAAACCAGCGCCAGCGGCGGTGGTGCCGAGCGTGTGACCTTCATTGGCAACTACAACGCCAACCCGAAGCTGTCGGCTGATGAAAAGACGCTGGTGATGATCCATCGCCAGGATGGTTTCACCAATTTCAAGGTGGCGGCCCAGGATTTGCAGCGAGGTAGTGTAAAGATCCTCACTGATAGCACTCTGGACGAGTCACCTACTGTTGCGCCCAACGGCACCATGGTAATCTACGCCACCCGCCAGCAGGGCCGGGGAGTCTTGATGCTCGTGTCCATTAATGGACGCGTGAGGCTCCCGCTTCCTACCGCACAAGGCGAAGTCAGAGAACCGTCCTGGTCCCCTTACCTGAACTGACGCGGCGCTTTACGTTTTACTTAACACACTGGGGTTCATTAGGAGTTTCACGATGGAAATGCTGAAGTTTGGTAAATTTGCTGCGCTGGCTCTGGCCATGGCTGTAGCTGTAGGTTGCTCGTCCAAAGGCGGCGACAACGCCGGTGAAGGCGCTGTTGATCCAAACGCTGGTTACGGCGCAAACACTGGTGCCGTTGACGGTTCCCTGAGCGAAGAAGCTGCTCTGCGCGCAATCACCACCTTCTACTTCGAATACGACAGCTCGGACCTGAAGCCAGAAGCCATGCGCGCTCTGGACGTTCACGCCAAAGACCTGAAAGCAAACGGCGCTCGCGTTGTTCTGGAAGGCAACACCGACGAACGTGGTACTCGTGAGTACAACATGGCACTGGGCGAGCGTCGTGCGAAAGCCGTTCAGCGCTACCTGGTACTGCAAGGTGTTTCCCCAGCTCAGCTGGAACTGGTTTCCTACGGCGAAGAGCGTCCAGTTGCTACCGGCAACGACGAGCAGTCCTGGGCTCAAAACCGTCGCGTCGAACTGCGTAAGTAATTCGATATGCGAACGTGCCGTCGTGCTGTAACTGTTCTGGCTCTCAGCCTCGCGCCGCTTGCGGCGTGGGCTGCGGTTCCTGTGGTCGATGACAACTCCGGTTATAACAATAGCGGGAGCAGTTATCCGCCTGCGGGTTACGGTACGAACGGCGCCTATGCCGGGGGAGCGGCTTCGGCCCCTGCCTCGGCACAGGGCATGCTGTTCAACCAACTGCAACAGATGCAGGATCAGATATCGCGCCAACAAGGTGTGATCGAAGAACTGCAGAATCAGGTTGCGCGCATGAAACAGGAATCCCTGGAGCGATACCAGGATCTTGATCGGCGCATAGGATCCGGTGTTGCACCTGCCGCGACTCCTGAGAATTCTTCTGCCGGTGGCGATGCAAGTGCTGCTGCCGGTGCTGCCGCTGGCGCCGGGGCTGCTGCCCAGGCACCTGCTGCAAGTAGCGAACCGGGTGATCCGGCCAAGGAAAAGCTGTATTACGATGCCGCTTTCGACCTGATCAAAGCCAAGGATTTCGACAAGGCCAGCCAGGCTTTCTCGGCATTCCTGCGTAAATACCCGAACAGCCAATACGCGGGCAACGCCCAGTACTGGTTGGGCGAAGTGAACCTGGCCAAGGGCGATCTGCAAGGTGCAGGTCAGGCTTTCGCCAAGGTGTCGCAGCTCTATCCCAAGCACGCCAAAGTGCCGGATTCGCTGTACAAGCTGGCTGATGTAGAGCGCCGCCTCGGTCACACCGACAAGGTCAAAGGCATTCTGCAACAGGTGGTATCCCAATACCCGGGGACCTCCGCTGCTCAGTTGGCCCAACGCGATCTGCAACGCATGTAAGTGTGTTTGACCCGTTTGGAAGAAACCCGCGCTTGTCGCGGGTTTTTTCGTTAGAATTCACGCCCTTTTTCTGAAACACGCTTCTGGTGATCTACGCGTTGGCGGGGTTGTCTGAAGTGCCTGACGGAGGCGGACAGCCTGTTTAGCTGTTACGCCCGTGGCGACTATGCAAGACACATTGAGAATTACCGAAGTTTTCTACTCGTTGCAGGGGGAAACGCGGACTGCCGGGCTGCCCACGGTTTTTGTGCGCCTGACCGGTTGCCCATTGCGTTGCCAATACTGCGACAGCGCCTATGCGTTCAGCGGCGGTACGATCCGCACCCTCGACGATATCCTCGAACAAGTGGCCGGGTTTCGCCCGCGCTACGTCTGTGTGACCGGCGGTGAACCGCTGGCGCAGCCCAATGCCATCCCGTTGCTCAAGCAATTGTGTGATGCCGGTTACGAAGTGTCACTGGAAACCAGTGGTGCACTCGATATCTCGGCGGTAGATTCGCGCGTCAGTCGCGTGGTCGACTTGAAGACACCGGATTCCAAAGAGGCGCACCGCAACCGCTACGAAAACATCGAACTGTTGACGCCCAACGATCAGGTGAAGTTTGTCATCTGTTCGCGGAACGACTATGACTGGGCGGTTTCCAAACTGATCCAGTACGGTCTCGATCAACGTGCGGGTGAAGTGCTGTTTTCCCCAAGTCATCATGACCTCAATGCCAGGGATCTGGCGGACTGGGTGGTGGCAGACAACCTGCCGGTGCGTCTGCAATTACAGCTGCACAAGTATCTTTGGAATGACGAGCCGGGGCGCTGAGATGACTGAACAACTGAACACCACCGAACAGCGTGCAGTGATTTTACTGTCGGGCGGTCTGGATTCGGCCACGGTCGTGGCAATGGCCCGAGCCGAAGGTTTCGCCTGTTACACCATGAGTTTCGATTACGGCCAGCGCTCCCATGCAGAGCTGCATGCCGCCGCGCGCGTCGCTCGCGATCTGGGTGTGGTCGAGCACAAAGTGATCGGCCTGAACCTGAATGGCATGGGCGGCTCGGCGCTGACCGACACCAGCATCGACATCCCGGAAGAGCTGGGCGAGGGCATCCCGGTGACCTACGTACCGGCGCGCAACACGGTGTTCCTGTCGCTGGCACTGGGCTGGGCTGAAGTGCTTGGCGCGCGTGACATCTTTATCGGGGTCAACGCGGTGGACTATTCCGGTTACCCGGATTGCCGTCCGGAGTTCATCGAGTCGTTCGAGCGCATGGCCAACCTGGCGACCAAGGCGGGTGTGGAAGGCAACGGTTTCCGCATCCAGGCACCGCTGCAGAACCTGAGCAAGGCGCAGATCGTCCAGGCGGGCGTGAAGCTGGGCGTGAATTACGGCCTGACTGTTTCCTGCTATCAGGCGGACGATGACGGCCGCGCGTGCGGCAAATGCGACAGCTGCCGCCTGCGTGCAGAAGGCTTCGCAGCGGCCGGTGTAAGCGATCCAACACCTTATTTTTGATTTTTTTCAAAAAGGTGTTGAATAGTCCTTAAAAATCAGTATTATACGCGCCACCACACAGCGGGTCGTTAGCTCAGTTGGTAGAGCAGTTGGCTTTTAACCAATTGGTCGTAGGTTCGAATCCCACACGACCCACCATATTTGGCGGTTTAGAAAATCCGGAAGGCCCACGAAAGTGAGGATTTCCGGGTTTTTTTTTGCCTGCGATTCAGGCACCTCTCCCTTGATCGTTGCCTGCGCTGACACAGGTCAGAATCATCTTTTGTATCAACGGGATATTCTGTAGCCTTGCGCAGCTTCAACGCTGTCCGTGCCTGATAATACTCACTCTCCCGGCGGTACCCTCAAGTGGTCCGGAGCCGGGTGTATACTCGACTTTCGCGCGAAAGCGCCTGCAGGTCTTGCGAACATGACGCAGATTTCCGAACGCCTTCTGGTTCAAGCCCACCTCGATGCCAAACAGCCCAAACCGCTGACTGCCGAGGAAGAGGCCTACTACCGTTCCGCCATCGCCGCCGAGCTCAAGGCTCAGGACGCGGTGCTGGTGGCCCACTTCTATTGCGATCCGGTGATTCAGGCCCTGGCCGAAGAAACCGGCGGCTGTGTGTCTGACTCCCTCGAAATGGCGCGCTTCGGCAACGCTCACCCGGCCAAGACCGTGGTGGTCGCCGGCGTGAAGTTCATGGGCGAGACCGCGAAGATCCTCAACCCGGAAAAACGCGTGCTGATGCCGACCCTGGACGCGACCTGCTCGCTGGACCTCGGTTGCCCGGTGGACGAGTTCTCGGCGTTCTGCGATCAGCACCCGGAGCGCACGGTGGTGGTGTACGCCAACACCTCGGCCGCGGTCAAAGCCCGTGCTGACTGGGTGGTAACGTCGAGCTGCGCACTGGAGATCGTCGAAAGCCTGATGGACAACGGCGAGACCATCATCTGGGGCCCGGACAAGCACCTGGGCACCTACATCCAGCGCAAGACCGGCGCTGACATGCTGCTGTGGGACGGTGCCTGCATCGTCCACGAAGAGTTCAAGTCCAAGCAGCTCGAAGACATGAAGGCGCTGTACCCGGACGCCGCGATTCTGGTGCATCCGGAGTCGCCGACCTCGGTGATCGAACTGGCGGATGCAGTAGGTTCCACCAGTCAGTTGATCGCTGCCGCGCAAAGCCTGCCGAACAAGACTCTGATCGTCGCCACCGACCGTGGCATCTTCTACAAGATGCAGCAGCTGTGCCCGGACAAGGTCTTCATCGAGGCGCCAACCGCCGGTAACGGCGCGGCGTGCCGCAGTTGCGCACATTGCCCGTGGATGGCCATGAACACCCTTGAGCGCACGCTCAAGAGCCTGAAGGAAGGGACGAACGAGATCTTTGTCGATCCGGCGCTGATTCCGCAGGCGATCCGCCCGTTGAAGCGCATGCTGGATTTCACCCAGGCGGCGCGGATGAAGCTGGCGGGTAACGCTTAAGCTCGTTGAGGCAACACGCAAAACCTGTGGGAGCGGGCTTGCTCGCGAAGGCGGTGTATCAGTCGATGCAAAAGGTGACTGATACACCGCCTTCGCGAGCAAGCCCGCTCCCACATTGGTATCTGGTGTCTGGAAACTATTTGCTCTTCTTCGGAATCCGCACCACGCGGGTATCGGAATAGATGTCGTGCCAGGTGCGCTTCTGCTTGTCGTACAGCGACCAGAAGAATCCAAGCCCTGCGCACAGCCACGAAGCGATCGATACCATGAAGCGCAGCAGCGCCTGCCACAGGCTGATCGCGCTGCCATCGGCGTTCTGTACGCGTATGCCCCACACCTGCATGCCCAGTGTCTGCCCGCCGTGGGTCCAGAACTTGGCGAAGAAAGCAAACAGCACCAGCAGCAGCACCGTGGAATACAGTGGATCGCCATCCATTTTTCCGGCGTCGGTCAGCACGCGCAGGCGTTCTTCACCGATGATCGCTGCCTGGATCAACTTGTAGACGAATCCGGTGACGATCAGCAGGGCAGTGCACAACAGGAAGTCATAGAACATCGCGGCCAGGCGCCGGCCGAGGCCAACAGCAGGAAAGTCGCCCTGGGGAGTGAGCAGGTTTTTCGACATGGCAGCCTCTGGGCACGAAATGAAGCGCCATTTTACGGATTCGCGCGCACAAAAAAGCCCCTGATATCAATATCAGGGGCTTTTTCGTTACAGAAGATTAACCTTCTGCTTGTACTTCATCAGCCTGCATGCCTTTCTGGCCTTGCACAGCAACGAAGGTCACTTTCTGGCCTTCTTTCAGGCTCTTGAAGCCGTTGCCCTGAATAGCGCGGAAATGCACGAACAGATCCGGACCGCTTTCTGGAGTGATAAAACCAAAACCTTTCTCGTCGTTAAACCACTTGACGGTACCGCTCTGACGTTGGGACATTTCTTATTTCCTTTGACGCATAAATTGATGACAGCCTCTTTCTCATGAAAGAGTACTGGGGCTGGTTGCAGGAGAGTAAGAAGACGTCGAGCGGGATGTAGCTAACTTGTAGGCTACTGCCCAGGTCACGATTCCAAGCTGACCCATGCAAACACAGTGGACAAACTCTACGCCAACTACGTGAGAAAAAACAAGCCCCGCGAAGGCCCCGGTTTTACTGTCCCTGCTGGCAGTTAGTCAGTCTGCTAGTGCGGCTTAGACGATTAGCTTGTTCAAAAGTTTTCGAACGTTATAAGTAAAGTTCATAATCGAATCAAATGTTAGAAAATGCACTTTTTTGTGGCGATTGCGTTACACATTAGTGCACGCATAACGCAATCGCGTTACTTATAGAAACAGTCAATCAACCACGATAGTAGCGTTGTGGAACAAATGGCATTTTGCTTACAAGCATTTGCACCTTTTTCCCACGAACGATGGCCCAGACTGGCGTATCCAGGGTGACATAAGCGCCGTCGAGGTAACCCATCGCCAACGGCCCGCCCAGGGTCGGACCGAAGCCGCCGCTGCACACGCTGCCGATGATTTCGCCCGCGTCGTTGACGATTTCTGCGCCTTCACGCACCGGCGTACGTTCCTGTGGCAGCAGACCGACGCGTTTGCGCGCGACGCCATTCTGCTGCTGAGCAAAAACTGTCTCTGCCCCCGGGAAACCACCGGCGCGCGCGCCATCGGCACGGCGTGGCTTGGAGATTGCCCACAACAGGCTGGCTTCGATCGGCGTGGTCTCGGTGTTCATGTCGTGCCCGTACAGGCACAGGCCGGCTTCCAGGCGCAGCGAGTCGCGGGCGCCGAGGCCGATGGCCTGAACCTCCGGTTCGTCCAGCAGGGCGCGGGCGAGTTTTTCTGCATCGGCGGCGGGCACCGAGATTTCGAAACCGTCTTCACCGGTGTAGCCCGAACGGCTGACGAAGCAATCCACGCCCAGCAGCTGCACGCGATTGAACTGCATGAACGTCATCTTCGCCACCTCTGGCGCAAGACGCGCCAGCACGGTGACCGCAGCCGGGCCTTGCAACGCCAGCAGCGCGCGCGCTTCGAACAGCTCCGTAATGGTGCACTGATCGCCAATGTGTTTTTGCAGATGCGCCAGATCCTGATCCTTGCACGCGGCGTTGACCACCAGGAACAGCTCGTCGTTACCGAGGTTGGCGACCATCAGGTCGTCGAGGATGCCGCCGTTGTCGTTGGTGAACATCGCATAGCGCTGGATGCCCACTGGCAGGTCGATGATGTCCACCGGTACCAGGGTTTCCAGGGCCTTGGCGGCATTGGCGCCGGTCAGGCGGATCTGGCCCATGTGCGAGACATCGAACAGCCCGGCCTGTTCACGGGTGTGTTGGTGTTCCTTCATCACGCCCAGCGGGTATTGCACCGGCATGTCGTAGCCGGCGAACGGCACCATGCGGGCGCCGAATTCGATATGCAGAGCGTGCAGCGGGGTTTTCGACAGTTGTTCGGTGGACATGCGTGGCTCCTTGAAAGTTTGAGTTTGGGGCATGGGGCTAGATTTAGATCAAGATCAAAAGCCCCTCACCCCAGCCCTCTCCCGGAGGGAGAGGGGGCTAAGTGCGGTCCTCTCCCAAAGGGCGAGGACATAAATCAGCATTCGATGATGTTGACTGCCAGACCGCCGCGGGCGGTCTCTTTGTATTTGCTTTTCATGTCGGCGCCGGTCTGGCGCATGGTGCGGATGACTTTGTCGAGGGAGACGAAGTGTTGCCCGTCGCCGCGCATGGCCATGCGCACCGCGTTGATCGCTTTCACCGAGCCCATCGCGTTGCGCTCGATGCACGGCACCTGCACCAGCCCGCCAATCGGGTCGCAGGTCAGGCCGAGGTTGTGTTCCATGCCGATTTCCGCCGCGTTCTCGACTTGCTGCACGCTGCCGCCGAGCACTTCACACAACGCGCCGGCGGCCATCGAGCAAGCCACGCCGACCTCACCCTGACAGCCGACTTCGGCACCGGAGATCGAAGCGTTTTCCTTGTACAGAATGCCGATCGCGGCGGCGGTCAGCAGAAAGCGCACCACGCCGTCATCGTTCGCACCCGGGATAAAGCGCATGTAGTAATGCAGCACCGCCGGGATGATGCCCGCCGCGCCGTTGGTCGGCGCGGTGACTACACGACCACCGTTGGCGTTTTCTTCGTTGACCGCCAGTGCATAAAGGTTGACCCAGTCCAGCACCGACAGCGGATCACGCAGCGCTGATTCCGGGTTCTTGCACAGTTGCCGATGCAATGCCGCCGCCCGGCGTTTGACCTTCAGCCCGCCCGGCAGAATGCCTTCGTTGCGACAGCCAGCGGCGACGCAGTCCTGCATCACTTGCCAGATTTTCAGCAGACCGGCGCGGGTTTCCGCTTCAGGGCGCCAGGCACTTTCATTGGTCAGCATCACCTGGCTGATCGACAGCCCGTAGGTGGCGCAGTGACCGAGCAAATCCTTGGCACTTTTGAACGGGAAGGTCAGTGGGGTGGCGTCTTCAACGATGCGGTCGGCCCCGGCCGCGTCTTCATCGACCACAAAACCACCGCCTACCGAGTAGTACTCGCGGCTGCGGATCTGAATACCTGCCGCATCGAAGGCACGAAAGATCATGCCGTTGGGGTGATAGGCCAGCGGCTTGCGAATCATCGCCAGGTGTTCTTTCTCGTTGAACGCAATGCTGTGTTCTCCGAGCAGATTCAGCCGGCCATTGCCGCGAATATCCTGCAGGCGTGCGGCGACGGTTTCGGTATCGACGGTGTCCGGGTGTTCACCTTCAAGGCCAAGCAGCACGGCTTTGTCGCTGCCGTGTCCCTTGCCGGTAGCACCGAGCGAGCCGTACAGCTCGACTTTGACGGTGCTGGTGGCCGACAGCAGGTCATCGCGGCGCAGGCCTTCGGCGAAGCGCGCAGCGGCACGCATCGGGCCGACGGTGTGGGAGCTGGAAGGGCCGATGCCAATCTTGAACAGGTCGAACACGCTTAACGACATGAGTGGTTCTCCGGTTTCTTGTTATAGGAATTGGCGCAAGCTCGAGGCTGGACACAAATCCCCTGTGGGAGCGGGCTTGCTCGCGAATGCGGTGTGTCAGGCAACATTGATGGCGATTGATACACCGCATTCGCGAGCAAGCCCGCTCCCACATTGGGATCTATGGTGTTGCTGAAAATCGGGGCAGGTGACCTGCCCCTCATCCGTTTAAGCGTAGCTTTCGATCGACGGGCAGGCGCAGACCAGGTTGCGGTCGCCGAACACGTTGTCGACGCGACCGACCGGCGGCCAGTATTTGCCTTCGACCAACGACGCCACCGGGTATACCGCCTGCTCGCGGCTGTACGGATGGGTCCACTCGCCAACCAGCTCCGCCGCGGTGTGCGGAGCGTTTTTCAGCGGGTTGTCGTCCTTGTCCAGCGTGCCGTTTTCCACCGCGCGGATTTCCTCGCGGATGCGGATCATGGCGTCGCAGAAGCGGTCCAGTTCTTCTTTGGATTCGCTTTCGGTCGGCTCGATCATCAGCGTGCCGGCGACCGGGAACGACATGGTCGGGGCGTGGAAGCCGAAGTCGATAAGGCGCTTGGCGACGTCATCGACGCTGATGCCGCTGCTGTCTTTCAGCGGACGCAGGTCGAGGATGCATTCGTGCGCCACCAGCCCGTTGCTGCCGGTGTACAGCACCGGGTAGTGCTCTTCCAGACGACGGGAAATGTAGTTGGCGTTGAGGATCGCCAGTTGCGAAGCACGCTTGAGACCCGCGCCGCCCATCATCCGAATGTACATCCAGGTGATCGGCAGAATGCTCGCGCTGCCAAACGGCGCTGCGCAGACCGCGCCTTCCTTGCGCTCCATCTGGCCGTGACCCGGCAGGAACGGCGTGAGGTGCGACTTGACGCCAATCGGGCCGACGCCCGGGCCGCCACCGCCGTGCGGGATGCAGAAGGTTTTGTGCAGGTTCAGGTGCGACACGTCGCCGCCGAACTTGCCCGGCGCGCAGAGGCCAACCATCGCGTTCATGTTGGCGCCGTCGATGTACACCTGGCCGCCGTTGTCGTGAATGATCCCACAGATTTCGCGGATGCCTTCTTCGAACACGCCGTGAGTCGACGGGTAGGTGATCATCAGCGCAGCGAGGTGTTCGCGGTGCTCGATGGCTTTGGCGCGCAGGTCTTCGATGTCGACGTTGCCGCGAGCATCGCACGCGGTCACCACCACGCGCATGCCGGCCATGTTGGCGGTGGCCGGGTTGGTGCCGTGGGCCGACGACGGGATCAGGCAGATATCGCGGCGCTCGTCGCCACGGCTCTGGTGGTAAGCGCGAATCGCCAGCAGGCCAGCGTATTCACCTTGCGAACCGGCGTTCGGTTGCAGCGAGATCGCGTCGTAACCGGTGGCCGCGCAGAGCATCGCTTCCAGTTCATCGGTCAGTTGCTGGTAGCCGGCGCTTTGTGCGGCCGGGGCGAACGGGTGCAGGGCGCCGAATTCGGCCCAGGTCACCGGGATCATTTCGCTGGCGGCGTTGAGTTTCATGGTGCACGAGCCCAGCGGGATCATGGTGCGATCCAGTGCCAGGTCCTTGTCCGCCAGTTTGCGCAGGTAGCGCATCAGCTCGGTTTCCGAGTGATAGCGGTTGAACACCGGGTGGCTGAGGATCGGCGACTGACGTACCAGCGCCGCCGGGATGGTGCTTTGTACCGACGCGGCCAGCGCAGCGAAGTCCGGCAGGGTTTTGCCGTCGGCGAACAAGCCCCACAGGGATTCGATGTCAGCCTGAGTGGTGGTTTCGTCCACTGACAGGCCCAGACGCTGAGCGTCGATCACCCGCAGGTTGATCTGTGCGGCATGCGCCTTGTCGTGCAGCGCGGCGGTGTGTGCGCCGGTGGCGAGGGTCAGGGTGTCGAAGAAGCTGGTCTGCTCGACGGTCCGGCCCAGTGCGCTCAGGCCCTTGGCCAGGATCGCGGTCAGGTGATGCACGCGGTTGGCGATCCGGGTCAGGCCTTTCGGGCCGTGGTACACGGCGTACATGCTGGCGATGTTGGCCAGCAGCACTTGTGCGGTGCAGATGTTCGAGGTGGCCTTCTCGCGGCGGATATGTTGCTCGCGGGTCTGCATCGCCAGACGCAGCGCCGGCTTGCCGAAACGGTCAACCGAAACGCCAACCAAACGGCCCGGCATGTCGCGCTTGAACGCATCCTTGGTAGAGAAATAGGCCGCGTGCGGGCCACCGAAGCCCAGCGGCACGCCGAAGCGTTGCGCGGAACCGATAGCGACGTCGGCGCCGAACTCGCCCGGAGCGGTCAGCAAAGTCAGGGCCAGCAGGTCGGCAGCGACCGCCACCAGCGCGTTGGCGGCGTGGAAGCGCTCGGTCAGTTCGCGGTAGTCGAACACATCACCATTGCTCGCCGGGTATTGCAGCAGCGCGCCGAAGAACGGCGTGACGTCGCTCAGTTCACGCTCATCGCCAACCACCACTTCGATGCCCAGCGGCTCGGCACGGGTGCGCAGCACGTCGAGGGTTTGCGGGTGGCTGTGGATCGAGGCGAAGAACTGATGGCTGCCCTTGTTCTTGCTCAGGCGTTTGCAGAAGGTCATGGCTTCGGCAGCGGCGGTGGCTTCGTCGAGCAGGGAAGCGTTGGCGATCGGCAGGCCGGTGAGATCGCTGATCAGGGTCTGGAAGTTCAGCAGCGCTTCGAGACGGCCCTGGGAAATTTCCGGCTGGTACGGGGTGTAAGCGGTGTACCAGGCCGGGTTTTCCAACAGGTTGCGCAGGATCGGTGACGGCGTGTGGCAGTTGTAGTAGCCCTGGCCGATGTAGGTCTTGAACAGTTGGTTTTTGCCGGCGATGGATTTGATCATCGCCAATGCATCGGCTTCGCTCAGGCCGTCGTCCAGGCCGAGCACGCTGGTGCCCTTGATGCTTTCCGGGATGACGCTGGCGCTCAGCGCTTCGAGCGAGTCGAAGCCGAGGCTGTTGAGCATGGCTTGCTCGTCACCGGCGCGTGGGCCGATGTGACGGGCGATGAATTCGTTGGCAGTGCCGAGGTTTACTTGGGTCATGTCGTTACTCCTCAGGCTTCGGCTTGGGCTTTGATCAGGCGGTCGTAGGCGTCTTGATCGAGCAGTTTGCCGACAGCGGCGGCGTCGCTTGGCTGGAAGCGGAAGAACCAGCCTTCGCCCAGCGGATCTTCGTTGACCAGTTCCGGGCTGCCGTCCAGTGCCGGGTTCACTTCCACAACTTCACCGTCGAGCGGCATGTACACGCCGCTGGCGGCTTTCACCGATTCCACGGTGGCGGCTTCAGCGCCTTTTTCGTAAGCCTGCAGCTCAGGCAGTTGCACGAACACCACGTCGCCCAAAGCGTTCTGCGCGAAAGCGGTGATGCCGACAGTAACGCTGCCGTCAGCTTCGGTGCGCAGCCATTCGTGATCTTCAGTAAAACGCAACTCGCTCATGGAAACTCCTAAGGGGGCCAGACTCGTCTGGTGGACGCGGTGGAAGGCTTGGGCATGAAAGCCCTGATTTTATGAGCGGTTACTTAGCAAGAACGCGGCCAGATTGTATTTATCTATATAAATCAAATAGTTATATGTTTCTGGTTGTGATGGGTGTGGGGCTTCTGTAGCGAAATCGCTACAGCTTGGGGCGGGGAGAAAAGCTGAAGCGGATCAAAGCCTTGCACAGCGGCGATCGGAGGAGGGTGTAGCGATATCGTTCCGCTGTAGCGCTTTCAGTACAGATGGAGGTCGGTTTTGAACGGATTTCGAATCCGTCACATGAACCCCCTGTGGGAGCGGGCTTGCTCGCGAAAGCGTCAGGTCAGTCGACATCACTGTTGAATGGCCCACCGCATTCGCGAGCAAGCCCGCTCCCACATTTTTGACCGCGTGCGGCTTACGGTTTATTGGGGATGCCGTACTTGCGCAGGCGATGGGCAATCGCGGTGTGCGAGGTCTGCAGGCGGCTGGCCAGTTGGCGGGTTGAGGGGTAGCTGACGTAGAGTTTTTCCAGCAGCGATTTTTCGAAGGATTCGACGGCTTGTTCGAGGCTGTCGACGTCGCTGTCGGTCTGCCGCGCCACCGAGGTGCCGGCGATGTCGAGGTCGCCGATGTCGACCAGACTGCTCTCGCAGATCGCGGCGGCCCGGAAGATCACGTTCTGCAACTGGCGCACGTTACCCGGCCAACGATTGCCGAGCAGCGCCGGATAGGTACCGGGCGCAAGGCGACAGACTGGACGCTGAATCTGCGCACACGCCTGCTGCATGAAATAGCGCGCCAGCAGCAGAATGTCCTGACCTCGCTCACGCAGCGGCGGCACTTCGACGTTGAGCACGTTGAGACGGTAGAACAGGTCTTCGCGGAACAGGCCTTCGCTGACCATTTTTTCCAGGTCGCGGTGGGTCGCGCTGAGGATCCGCACGTTGACTTTCACCTCGCGATCACCGCCGACCCGACGGAAGCTGCCGTCATTCAGAAAGCGCAATAACTTGGCCTGCAAGTACGGCGACATCTCGCCGATCTCGTCGAGAAACACCGTGCCCTGGTTGGCCAGTTCCATCAGCCCCGGTTTGCCGCCACGTTGCGCGCCGGTAAAGGCACCGGGGGCGTAGCCGAACAGTTCGCTCTCGGCGAGGTTTTCCGGCAGCGCCGCGCAGTTCAGCGCGAGAAACGGCGCACTGTGCCGCGCACTGATCGCGTGGCAAGCGCGGGCCACCAGTTCTTTACCGGTGCCGGTTTCGCCTTGAATCAGCAGCGGTGCGTCGAGGGCTGCGACTCGTTGCGCGCGGGCCTTCAGCGTGCGGATCGCCGGAGACTCGCCGAGCAATGCATCGAAACCTTCGGCATGGTCATGGTGCAACGCCGAGAGCTGTTCGCCGATACGGTTTGGCTGATACAGGGTCAGCAGCGCACCGGCGTCGGTGATCGGCGTGGCGTCCAGCAGCAGGGTCTGGCCATTGACGGTGATCTCACGCAGCGGCAGGCGGAAGCCTTGTTCGAGCAGGGTTTCCAGCAGACCGGGGTCGTTGAACAGCTCAGAGACACTTTCACCTGCCGGTTCACGCCCGTACAGCGCAATCAGTGCCGGGTTGGCCAGCAGGACTTTGCCGGCGCTATCAAGGGCAAGTACCGGATCGGTCATCGCCGCGAGCAACGCATCGAGCTGCAAGTGCCGACGCTGACCAGGGAGGATGTCGACCACCACCACGGCCTCCACGCCGCGCACCCGGAACAACGCATCTTTGAGCTCTTCGAGCACTTGCGGGCTCAAGGTCGGTGCATCGATGTAGACGTTGGGCGGAATCATCTCCACCGCATCCAGATTGAGATTGCGCCCACCGAGGATAGCCAGGACTTCCTGGGTGATGCCGACGCGGTCGATGAAGCTGACGTGGATACGCATGGGGGCGGTTCAGTGTTCTGGAATGCGGAGGGGGGCAAGTATGCCTTGATGGGGGACTGGGGTGAAATCTTGAGATTGTTGTCGTGCTGGAGATCTACCCCCTCACCCCAGCCCTCTCCCCAGAGGGGCGAGGGGGAAAGGGAGCAGATTGGGGGCTTTTCAAAACTTGAGTTCGGCTCGCTATTTCAGGTCGGTGTACCTTGAGCGAGCAACTCGGTCAGTCCCCTCTCCCTCCGGGAGAGGGTTAGGGTGAGGGGGCTTTTGGGGTTACTCGAAATGCTCGGGATTAACCGGATCCCCGGATTGCATATTCAACTTCTGCCGGATGTCCTCAAACATCAGATCGTAATGTTTGTGCACCGAACCGATCTGGCTGTGAGCCTTTGGAATCCCATATTTCTCGGCAATCCGGGTCACGTCGCGGGCGAAGTTGTAAGCCTCTTCCTTGGGCAGGAAAAACGCTTCCTTCATGTCCTTGCCCTGCATATTGCCGTGCAGGGTGAACTGTATCCCTTTGCCTTTTTGCGGATCGGTGAACACTTCATAGTCGAGACACAGGTCGTAACTGACGTCATCTGGCGTCAACGCATGTCGCTCGATGTGCAAATGACCGGGGTTGAATATGGCCATGGGTTTCTCCTGATCAAGGCATGGGAGAAGGGCAGACCCTGGGCCTGCCCTTGAGTTTCTAATTATCGATAGCTGATGCCCGGCTTCGCCGTGCTGACGCGTGTGCCGGCAATGCCCTGGACGATCGCTTCGATATCCGCGAGCGAACCGATCACCGCGACCTTGCCAGTATGGCGCGCGAATTCGCAGGCTGCCTGCACCTTCGGTCCCATGGAGCCAGCGGCGAAACCGAGGCGTTCGAGTTCATCCGGGTGGGCTTCGGCGATGGCTTTCTGCGACGGCTTGCCATAGTCGATGAACGCCGCGTTGACGTCGGTGGCGATCACCAGCAAGTCAGCTTCCAGTTGCTCGGCGAGCAGCGACGAGCACAGATCCTTGTCGATTACCGCCTCGATGCCCTTGAGGTTGCGGTGCTCGTCGTACATGGTTGGAATGCCGCCGCCACCCGCACAAATCACGATGCTGCCCTTGTCCAACAGCCACTTGATCGGGCGGATCTCGAAGATGCGTTTCGGCCGTGGACTGGCCACCACACGGCGGAACTTGTCGCCGTCCGCAGCGATGGCCCAGCCTTTTTCAGCAGCGAGTTTTTCCGCTTCAGCCTTGTCGTAGACCGGGCCGATCGGTTTGCTCGGGTTCTGGAAGGCCGGGTCCTTGGCGTCGACTTCAACCTGGGTCAGCAGGGTGGCGAACGGCACCTCGAAGTCCAGCAGGTTGCCCAGTTCCTGTTCGATGATGTAGCCGATCATGCCTTCGGTTTCGGCACCGAGCACGTCCAGCGGGTAAGGGGTGACGGAGGTGTAGGCCGCCGCCTGCAGCGACAGCAGGCCGACTTGCGGGCCATTGCCGTGGGCGATGACCAGTTGATTGCCGGGATGGATCTTGGCGATTTGCTCGGTGGCGATGCGGATGTTGGCGCGCTGGTTGTCAGCGGTCATCGGCTCGCCACGACGGAGCAGGGCGTTACCGCCCAGAGCTACGACGATACGCATGGTGCATGTCCTTCTAAAACAGAGGAATGGCAAACGACTCGGTCGCACTGCCGGAACCGGGGGCCTTGGTGGAAGGGGGCTTGCTCCCGAAGGCGGCGGATCAGTCGACATCTCTGTTGAGTGACACACCGCTTTCGCGAGCAAGCCCGCTCCCACATTGGGATTCGGTTCCTTCAGTGGGAGCTATTTCAGTTACAGATCAGCCAGGGTCGAAACCAGGATCGCCTTGATCGTGTGCATGCGGTTTTCCGCTTGCTCGAAGGCGATGCAGGCCGGCGACTCGAACACGTCGTCGGTCACTTCAATGCCGTTGGCCAGGTGCGGATACTGTTCGGCGATCTGTTTGCCGACCTTGGTATCGCTGTTGTGAAACGCCGGCAGGCAGTGCATGAACTTGGTGCGCGGGTTGCCGGTGGCTTTCATCAGCTCTTTGTTGACCTGGTACGGCAGCAGTTGCTGGATACGTTCGGCCCAGGCTTCAACCGGCTCGCCCATCGACACCCAGACGTCGGTGTGGATGAAATCGACGCCTTTGACTGCGGCTTTCGGGTCTTCGGTCAGGGTAATGCGTGCGCCGGATTCTTCCGCGTATTTCTTGCAGCGATCGACCAGATCGTCGTGCGGCCACAGGGCTTTCGGCGCGCAGATGCGCACGTCCATGCCGAGCTTGGCGCCGACCAGCAGCAGCGAGTTGCCCATGTTGTTGCGCGCGTCGCCGAGGTAGGCGTAGCTGATTTCGTGGATCGGCTTGTCGGCGTGTTCACGCATGGTCAGCACGTCGGCGATCATTTGCGTTGGGTGATATTCATCGGTCAGGCCGTTGAACACCGGCACCCCGGCGAACTTCGCCAGCTCTTCGACGATTTCCTGTTTGAAGCCACGGTACTCGATGGCGTCGTACATGCGACCCAGCACGCGGGCCGTGTCTTTCATGCTTTCCTTGTGGCCGATCTGCGACGAGTTCGGGTCGATGTAGGTGACATTGGCGCCTTGGTCATAGGCCGCCACTTCGAACGCGCAACGGGTGCGGGTCGAGGTTTTTTCGAAGATCAGGGCGATGTTGTTGCCCTTGAGGTGTTGCTGTTCGGTGCCGGTGTATTTCGCGCGTTTCAGATCGCGGGACAGGTCGAGCAGGTAACGCAGCTCACGTGGGGTGTGGTGTTCCAGGCTGAGCAGGTTACGGTTGTGGATGTTAAAAGCCATGATGGATCTCCTTCGGTGTCGGTTATCCCCCTGGCCGCGCTTTGTAAGTCGCGGCCAAGGCTCAGAGGTTTAGTAATCGATCGGGTCGCGGATGATCGGGCAGGTCATGCAGTGGCCGCCGCCGCGACCACGGCCGAGTTCGCCGGCGCTGATGGTGATGACCTCCACGCCCGCCTTGCGCAGCAGGGTGTTGGTGTAGGTGTTGCGGTCGTAGCCGATGACCACGCCCGGTTCCACGGCCACCACGTTGTTGCCGTCGTCCCATTGCTCGCGTTCGGCGGCGAAGCTGTTGCCGCCGGTTTCCACCACGCGCAGCTTCGGCAGGTTGAGGGCTTTGGCCACGGTGTCGAGGAAGCTGCCTTCTTCGCGGCGGATGTCGATGCCGCCCTGTTTGCTTTCGTCAGGACGCAGGGTGAAGGCGACGATCTGGTTGACCACTTCCGGGAAAATCGTCACCAGGTCGCGATCGCAGAAACTGAACACGGTGTCCAAGTGCATCGCGGCGCGGGACTTCGGCAGGCCGGCGACGATGACTTTTTCCACCGCTTTGTTCTTGAACAGGTTCAGCGCCAGTTGGCCGATGGCTTGGCGAGAAGAGCGCTCGCCCATGCCGATCAACACCACGCCGTTGCCGATCGGCATCACATCGCCGCCCTCGAGGGTCGAGCTGCCGTGATCCTTGTCCGGGTCGCCGTACCAGATTTCGAAATCGGCGTTGGTGAACTGCGGGTGAAATTTGTAGATGGCAGTGGCCAGCAGGGTTTCCTGACGTCGCGCCGGCCAGTACATCGGGTTCAGCGTCACGCCACCGTAGATCCAGCAGGTTGTGTCGCGGGTGAACTGGGTGTTCGGCAGCGGCGGCAGGATGAAGCTGGAGTGGCCGAGGAAGTCGCGGAACATCTGGATGGTCTTGCCACCGAAGCTGTCCGGCAGATCATCGGCGGATACGCCGCCAATCAGGTATTCGGCAATGTGCCGTGGCTCAAGGCTTTTCAGCCAGGATTTGACTTCGCTGATCAGGCCCAGGCCCACCGAGTCGGCGGTGACCTTGCGATCGAGAATCCAGTCCAGCGCCTCCGGGATGGCGACGATGTCGGTCAGCAGGTTGTGCATTTCCAGCACGTCGATCCCGCGCTCACGCATTTTGGTCACGAAGTCGAAGTGGTCGCGCTTGGCCTGGGCGACCCACAGTACATCGTCGAACAGCAGTTCATCGCAGTTGTTCGGGGTCAGCCGCTGGTGGGCCAGACCTGGGGAGCAAACCATGACTTTGCGCAGTTTGCCGGCTTCGGAATGGACGCCGTACTTAACTTTTTCCGTGGTCATTGCAGTGATCCTCCAGATTACAAATCAAGGGTTACAAGGTCAGGAAGCCGTCGTAGAGACCGTAGGCAGCCACCAGGGCACCCACGACCACTGCGGCGAAAATCAGCTTCTCGACGTTAGTGAAAATCGGTTGTTTGAGTTCCAGCTTGGCCTTGGCGAACAGGATCGCGCCGGGTGCGTAGAGCAGGGCCGAGAGCAGCAGATACTTGACCCCGCCGGCATACAGCAGCCACACCGCGTAGATCAGCGCGATGCCGCCGATAATCAGATCCTTGCGTCGTTCGGCCGCGAAGCCTTCGTAGCTTTCGCCGCGCACCGCCAGCAACAGTGCATAGGCCGCCGACCACAGGTACGGCACCAGAATCATCGAGGTGGCGAGGTAGATCAGCGACAGGTAAGTGCTGGCCGAGAACAGAGTGATGATCAGGAACAGCTGGACCATCGCGTTGGTCAACCACAGGGCGTTGACCGGTACGTGGTTGGCGTTTTCCTTGCGCAGGAACTCCGGCATGGTGTGGTCTTTGGCAGCGGCGAACATGATCTCCGCACACAGCAGCACCCACGACAGCAGCGCGCCCAGCAGCGAGATGATCAGACCGACGCTGATCAGCACCGCGCCCCAGTGACCGACCACGTGCTCAAGCACGGCGGCCATCGACGGGTTCTGCAGTTTGGCCAGTTCCGGCTGGGTCATGATGCCCAGCGACAGCACGTTGACCAGCACCAGGAACAGCAGCACGGTGATGAAACCGATGACGGTGGCCTTGCCGACGTCCGAGCGTTTTTCCGCCCGCGCCGAGAAGATGCTCGCGCCCTCGATGCCGATGAACACCCACACGGTGACCAGCATCATGTTGCGCACCTGGTTCATTACGCTGCCCAGATCCGGGTTTTTCACACCCCAGATGTCGGCGGTGAAGATGTCCAGTTTGAAGGCGAATACCGCGATCAGCACGAACAGCAGCAGCGGCACGACCTTGGCGACGGTGGTCACCAGGTTGATGAACGCCGCTTCCTTGATCCCGCGCAGTACCAGAAAGTGCACGGCCCACAGCAGCACCGAGGCGCCGATCACCGCCGCTACCGTGTTGCCTTCGCCGAAAATCGGAAAGAAATACCCGAGGGTGCTGAACAACAGAACAAAGTAGCCAACGTTGCCCAGCCAGGCACTGATCCAGTAACCCCAGGCGGACGAGAAACCCATGTAATCGCCGAATCCGGCCTTAGCGTAGGCGTAGACACCGCCGTCCAGGTCAGGCTTGCGATTGGCGAGGGTTTGAAAGACAAAAGCGAGGGTGAGCATGCCGACAGCGGTGATGGCCCAGCCAATCAGTACCGCGCCGACGTCGGCGCTCGCAGCCATGTTTTGTGGCAAAGAGAATATCCCGCCACCAATCATTGAGCCGACTACCAAGGCAACCAGTGCACCGAGTCGTAGTTTTCCGGGAGCTTCAGACATTGCATGACTCCATTGCAGGAGAGAAGAGTTCACAGCGTAGATCTGTTGTCTGTTCAATCAGCTGACATAGATCAGTGCATGGCCACATTCCATTGTTAATGAATGACTTATGAAAGAGCTGATGGCATAAAGCTGCTGCCCGAAAAGGCCCATTCCAGAGGCTTTTGGCAGATGTGGTTGGGAATTTCTCTTATTACTTTGGAATTATCACGCTAGTTGGTTTTCAGCTTTTGGCAAATTTTTCACATCTGTTTTCAGTACAGAATCGAATAATCAGGATTCGCGCACAAAAGCGATTAGTCGTGCTATGCGTTAGCGTTGTTGGCTATATATAAGAGGGGTATTGGCGTTATTCAAAAAACGTACTTACGCTTTATCCGTTTAGTTAATACCCAGAAATAGACACACCTTGTGGCGAGGGGATTTATCCCCGATGGGTGGCGTAGCCGCCCCAGATCCATTCGGCGCGGTGTCAGGCAGAACGAGTTCTCAGGTTTTGGGGCGGCTATGCCGCCCATCGGGGATAAATCCCCTCGCCACAGGTATAAACAGGTTTCGAGAACCGTTGTCAGGAAAAGGGAGACTGGAATGTCGCAACCGACGCAAAAGCTGCGACTGGGTGCGTTGATCGCCTTGGTGGTGGGTTCGATGATTGGCGGGGGGATTTTTTCCCTGCCGCAGAACATGGCGGCCCGCGCCGATGCCGGGGCAATCCTGATCGGCTGGGGGATCACCGCCATCGGCATGCTAACCTTGGCCTTCGTGTTCCAGACCCTGGCCAACCGCAAGCCCGAGCTGGACTCGGGGGTCTATGCCTACGCCAAGGCCGGGTTTGGCGACTACATGGGGTTCTCGTCCGCCTGGGGCTACTGGATCAGCGCGTGGCTGGGCAACGTCGGTTATTTCGTGTTGCTGTTCAGCACCCTCGGTTACTTCTTTCCGGTATTCGGTCAGGGCAATACGCCGATCGCCATCGGCTGCGCGTCGGTGCTGTTGTGGGCGGTGCATTTTCTGGTGATGCGCGGGATCAAGGAGGCGGCGTTCATCAATCAGGTGACCACGGTCGCCAAGATCGTGCCGCTGATCATGTTCATCGTGATTGCCGCCGTGGCGTTCAAGGCCGACATTTTCACCCGCGACATCTGGGGCCGCAGCAACCCGAGCTTCGGCGGGGTGATGGATCAGGTGCGCAGCATGATGCTGGTCACGGTGTTCGTGTTCATCGGCATCGAGGGCGCCAGCGTGTATTCGGCGCGGGCGGAGAAACGCAGCGACGTCGGGCGCGCCACGGTGATCGGCTTCCTCGGTGTGCTGGCGCTGCTGGTACTGGTCAACGTGCTGTCGCTGGGGATCATGAGCCAGCCCGAACTCGCGACTTTGCAGAACCCGTCGCTGGCGGCGGTGCTGGAGCACATCGTCGGGCCGTGGGGCGCATTGTTGATCAGCCTCGGTCTGGCGGTGTCGCTGCTTGGCGCATTGCTGTCATGGGCGCTGCTGTGCGCGGAAATCCTCTTCGCCACGGCCCGGGACAAGACCATGCCGGCGTTCCTGAAAAAGGAAAACGCCAACCATGTGCCGGTCAATGCGCTGTGGCTGACCAACGTGATGATTCAGATATTCCTGCTGATCACACTGTTTTCCGCCGGCACCTACACCAGCCTGATCTACCTCGCTTCGTCGATGATTCTGGTGCCGTACCTGTGGTCGGCGGCGTACGCGGTGCTGCTCAGCGGACGCGGCGAAACCTATGAACATGCCTCGGCCGAACGCACCAAGGACTTGCTGATTGGCGGCATCGCCCTGTGCTACGCGGTGTGGCTGTTGTATGCCGGCGGGGTGAAATACCTGCTGCTGTCGGCGCTGCTGTATGCACCGGGGGTGGTGCTGTTTGCCAAGGCCAAGCATGAGCAGGGCGAGCCGCTGTTCACCCCTGTCGAGAAAGGCATTTTCGCCTGCGTGCTGATCGGCGCAGGGCTGGCGGCGTATGGTTTGTACAGCGGGGTGTTGTCGCTGTAGGTGGATTGATTGTGCATCGGTGGTGTCAGTGCGGGCCTCTTCGCGAGCAAGCCCGCTCCCACATTTGAAATGCATTCCCCTGTGGGAGTGGGCTTGCTCGCGAAGAGGCCCGAATGGTCATCACCACTGCGCGCGATGCGAACCCAATTCAGTAGCCGGCAACGCCCACTGCAGCGGCGTCCCGCTGATCGTCACCGGTGCCAGCAAGCGGTGCGCCGGCCCCCATGGGGTCTGCTCCACCCGCGAGTCTTGATCCTGTTTATCCTCGACGCGCAACGCTTCGCTCGTTCCCGGTCCGTGCTCGATCAGCAACTTGGCGGTGCGCGCCAGTGACAAGCGTGCAGAACCGCCGCGACCGCTGCGCGAACGTTCAGTGAGCAATGTGATCGCACTCGCCGCCATCAGATACCCGGTCGCGTGATCCAGCGCCTGCACTGGCAGCGGCGTCGGCTTGTCAGCCTGTTTCCAGCGCTGTCCGGCCTCGGCGATGCCGCTGCTCATCTGCACCAGGCTGTCGAAACCCCGCCGGTTGCGCCATGGGCCGCTCCAGCCGTAGGCATTGAGACAGACGTCGATCAGCCCCGGCGCCAGTTGTCGACGGCGTTCGGCGCCGAAACCGAGGTGTTCCAGGGCATCGGCACGGTAGCCGTGCAGGAGAATGTCGGCGTCCTTCAACAGGATTTCGAACACCGCGCGATCGCTCGGTTGCTGCAGGTCCAGCCGCGCACAGCGTTTGCCAAGAGTCATGTCGGGAATGACACCCGGCTCGTTCCAGCTCGGCGGATCGATGCGCAGCACGTTGGCACCGAGGCCTGCGAGAAAACGGCTGGCGGTGGGGCCGGCGAGCACGCGGGTCAGGTCGAGCACCTTGAGCCCGGCCAGCGGTTGCGCCACCGAGCTTTGCCACGGGTGGGTGATTTCATCCTGCGAATCGATGAAATGCACCAGCGGCTCGGCATTCACTGCCATCCCTTGCGGATGCTGCTGCCACTGCGCCCAACTGCGCATTTCGGCGGCGCAGCCCTTGGCATCGACCACCGCTTGTTCCAGATCGGCGCTGCGCCATTGCGCGACTTTCGCCGCCATGGCAGCGCGATCGGCGCAGGCACCGAGCACGCTTTCAGCCGCAGCACGGTGATGTGGGGCGTTGGTGTGCAGGCGGATCCAGCCGTCTTCGGTTGCGTAGTCGCCAGCAATCGGATCCCACAGCGGCGGGACTTCCCAGCCGATCGGCCGCAACGAGGTGGCAAACCAGAACGACGCCAGACGCCGATCGACTTCCACGGCGGGCAAGTGCCCGGTCTGTTGCCGGAGCAGTTCGCTGACGGCCTGACCGGCAGCGCCGATGCTCGCGCAGGCCAGGTCGCTGACGGCGAACGCCGAGGGCAGGGCGCCACTGGCGGTGAACGGAATCGGCGTGTGGGGCAAGCCGAGTGCGGCTTGAATGGACGTGAGTAAATCAGTCATCGAAGGCCCTCCGGGAGAGAGGGCGATGATAGTGCAAAAAAATCTCGGCTTAGATGAAAACCCTCATCTCCTGAGTCAACACAAATCCCTGTGGGAGCGGGCTTGCTCGCGAATGCGGTGTATCAGCGCCATATAAAGTGACTGACACACCGTATTCGCGAGCAAGCCCGCTCCCACAAGGGGACTGTGGTGGATTTCAGACGCGGAACTGATCCATCAGCTTCATCTGCTGACTGGCCAGGGCATTGAGCTGGCTGCTGATCGCCGCCGACTCGGTGGCCTGCTCGGTCAGGGTTTCAGTCACGGTGCGAATCGCCGAGACGTTGCGGTTGACCTCTTCGGCCACGGCGCTCTGCTGTTCGGCGGCGCTGGCGATCTGCAGGTTCATGTCGCTGATCACCGTCACCGCATCGCTGATCTTGCCCAGCGCATCCACCGCCTGCCGGATCTGCCCGGCGTTGTTGTGCGCCTGGGTCTGGCTCGAATGCATGGTCGCGACCACGCCACGGGTGCCGGTCTGGATGCGTTCGATGACGATGCGGATTTCTTCCACCGAATCCTGAGTGCGCTTGGCGAGGTTGCGCACCTCGTCGGCCACCACCGCGAAACCACGACCGCTTTCCCCGGCGCGGGCGGCTTCGATGGCGGCGTTGAGCGCCAGCAGGTTGGTCTGTTCGGCGATGCTGCGGATGACTTCCAGCACCGAACCGATCTGCTCGCTGTTGACCGCCAGCGCTTCGACTTCGGTCACCGCTTTGCTGACTTCATCGGCCAGTTGATTGATGTCGCGGGTGCTGCGCTCGATGATCGACATGCCGTCCCTGGCCGACTGATCGGCGCCCTTGGCGGCGTTGGCCGCGTTCGACGCGCTGTTGGCGACGTCGTGGGCGGTGGCGCTCATTTCATTGGAGGCGGTGGCGACCTGATCGATTTCGCGGAACTGCACCTGCATGCCTTCGCTGGTCTGGCGGGCGATTTCCGAAGACTGATCAGCAGTGCCACGCGCTTCGGTGATGCTCTGCTTGATCTGGGCGATGGTCGGTTGCAGCTTGTCGAGGAAGCGGTTGAACCAGTTCACCAGTTCGCCCAGCTCATCCTTTTTGCTGTAGTTCAGGCGCTGGGTCAGATCGCCTTCACCGCTGGCGATGTTCTTCAGCATCTCGGCGACGCTGTTGATCGGCCGGGTCACGCCCGAGGCGGTGAGCCAGATCAGCAGCAGACCGACCAGACCGGCCACCACCGCCACCAGCAACGCAGTGAGCACACCGGTTTCCTGCGCATCGTCGAGTACCGCTTGCAGCTTGACCGAGTCGGCCAGCAGCACCTGTTTCGGCAAGTCGATGACCACACCCCAGGCCCGCGAGTTGCCAATCGGATCGACCGGATACACCGCGCGAATCAGCTCGCCCTGTTCGAGAATCTTCGGCGTGCCGCTGCTGACCAGTTGCAGCAGATCCTTGCCATCGGCACCGAGGGTATCGCTGATCTTTTTACCAACCTTGGTCGCATCGGAACTGTCAGCAGCGAGCACGCCGCTGCCCGAAACGATCAGCATGTGCCCGGCGTTGTTGAACAGGTTGCGTTGGGACTCCACCGCCGCCGCTTGCAGGGCATCGAGGGCGATGTCGACACCGACCACGCCGATGGCCTTGCCGTCGACGATCAACGGCACGGAAATGGTGGTCATCAACATTTCCTTGCCGCCCACGGTGTCGGCATACGGGTCGAGCAGGCAAGTACGCTTGTTGTCACGAGGGCAGGTGTACCAGCTGTTGTACGGCGTGCCGCTGACGCTGAGGGTGGTCTTGGTCATGTCTTCTTCGACCATGATCGTGTTCAGCGCCGAGCCGGCAGCGCGGCTCCAGTAAGTTGCAAAACGCCCGGCTTCATTGGACTGACGCGCGGCATCGTTGACGAACTCGCTGTCCTTGCCGTCGAGGCCGTTGGGTTCGAAGGCGAGCCAGATGCCGAGTACCTTGTCGTTGCGCTCGAACGCGGTTTTCAGGCTCTGGTTCAACTCTTCACGCAGGGCCCCGGCGTCCAGCGAACGCTTGGCGGCCAGTGCGCGCATGTCCTTGATCTGATCGGCCAGCGCGGTGATCACCGTCAGACTTTCGCCAAAGGTCTTCTGCACCCGCACTGCTTGTTCGGCCGCCTTGGCCTGCAACAGGTTCTGCACACTGGCGGTGAGCATCTTGCTGCTGGAGTCACTGACCAGATCGTCGTTCTGGTTGGTCTGGTAAATGTTCATGCCGACGATCAGCGCAACCACACCCAGCAGGCACAGGCCGGAGAGCAGGACGATTTTCAGGCGAATGGAGAGAGAGTCGAACATGGGGCGATCTCGTGAATGAATGAGCAGGTGGCCACGGGATGAACTACCCGGTTCGCCAAATCCATTCAGCGCCATGCATTGCTCATCGGCGCGCAGCGAGAGGGCATGAGGCGCTTGCCGACGAACGGTCAGCGCTAAACGTTTGCGCAGGGGAATGTGCTGAAAAGGCGATTAATTACAGGGAAGTTTCAGCCTGATGAACGCTGAGGAAATGCTGGTGATGAGGCTTTGTGGTGAGGGGATTTAGCGAAACGTCGCACCGCCCCGATGGACTGCGCAGCAGGCCCAAAACCTGACAACCAGTTTTAACTGAAACTCTGCGGATGCCTGATTTAGTGGCTGCTGCGCAGCCAATCGGGGATAAATCCCCTCACCACAAAAGCCACATCCACAAAGCATAGTGGGAGGTCAGGAAGAGGAGGGGAGCGCTTCCGGGCGCGACCAGATCCACAGGTTGCCCAGACTCATCCCGGCAATCGCCAGGTACACCGGCCAGCCGTGATCGAGCATTACCAGCATCAACGTCGCGCACAGCAGCATGCTGATCGTGGCGCTGACCTTGGCTTTGCGCGCGATGATCTTGCCGTTGCGCCAGTTGCTCAGGATCGGCCCGAACAGCCGATGGTTTTCCAGCCAGGCGCTCAGGCGCGGCGAGCTGCGAGTCGCGGCCCAGGCGGCGAGCAGGATGAACTCGGTGGTCGGCAGGCCGGGCACGACGATGGCGATCAGGCCAATGCCGAGGCTGACGTAGGCCAGCAGGCCGAACAGCAGACGGGCGAGTTTCGAGGTGGCGGGTTGCGGCATGGGCTCGGGGTTGCAGTGAGGCGAATCGGGGATTCTACAGGCTCGCGCTGTTCCCATGTGGGAGCGGGCTTGCTCGCGAAAGCGGTGTGTCAGTGACATATGAGGTGGCTGACACAGCGCTTTCGCGAGCAAGCCCGCTCCCACAGTAGGGATTTGTGTTGGGTCAGGCCGGTTCGGCTTCTGTGGCGTAAGCCTGTTCCAGCAGCACGGTGAAGCGGTTGAACGCGTCGATTGCGCCTTGCTCGACTTCGGCTTCCTCTTCGGCGGTGAACGGCAGGGAATCGAGGGTGCGCACGAAGCTTTTCCAGCCTTCGGCACGGCCGCCTTCCGGTTCACCCAGGTGACGGGCACCAAAGGTTTCGCTCAGCTCCAGCGCCACCGCACGTTTGATCAGGAACGCAGCGCCGAGCTTCGAACCTTCGGAGACGAAAATCCAGCCCAATGCACGGGCCTTGCTCGGGTTTTTCAGCGCACCGGCCACCGGTGCCGGGATGTCGGTGTCGAGATCCGCCAGGTCAGCCTTGGCCGCATCCGCGCGGCAACGGGCCGGCAGATCCGGGACGATGGCAGTCAGTTCGGCATTGTTATAGAGATCGACCAGTTCCGACTGGAACAGGTACTGCGCGACCACGAAACGCGCGAAGTTGGCGCGGGTTTCGAACGGCGCGTGGGCCTTGACCAGGGCGTCGAGCTTGCTGTGCGGCTCGTGGGTGATCTGGTTCAGGCGTTGTGAACGCAGGGCTTTTTCCGATGTGGTCATGGGGTGTCCTTGATAAAAGAGGCGCTTGATAACGAGACGAACGGGCAGGTGCCAAACCGTAAAAAAAAGCCCTGCGACGCGCTGAACAATGCGCGTCGCAGGGCCGTCCGGATCAGATGTCCCAGACCAGATTGATCGCGAAGTTGCGGCCCGGTTGGGTCAGCCGATCGAGGTTGGCCGGTTGCGTCACCGAGGCTTCGCCGACGCTGTCGTAACCGCGCACGTCATCCCACAGCCAATACTTCTTGTCGGTCAGGTTGTAGATGCCGCCGCTGACGGTGACGTCGTCGGTGACTTTGTAATAGCCGGCCAGATCGAGAATGCCGAAGCCAGGGGTCTTGAACTGGCTGCTGACGCCATCCGGCGACTTGAAGTTGCTGTCGTCGACGCGATCCTTTTTCTTCACCACGGTCCAGCTCAGCAGGCCGCCGTAATTGTCCTGGTCGTAACCCAGACCGAATACGCCAGTCAGCGGATTGACGCTGTTGAGTGGCTCGCCGTTGTCGTTGTTGCGACCGTAGGCATAGGCGATCGAGCCTTGGGTGTAGAGGCCCTGCGGCGCGCCGAACGCATCGAGGTTCAGGCGACCTTTGACTTCGGCGCCCTTGATGGTCGCGTGCTTGATGTTGCTCGACTGGAAGGTCAGCTCGTCGTAACCGGGAGTGACCGCGTCTTCGTTGATGAAATCGCGGTACTTGTTATAGAACACCGCCACGTCGAACGAGCCTTGTTCGAAGTTGCCGCGCAGGCCGGTTTCATAGCTTTTGCTTTTTTCCGGTTCCAGGTTCGGGTTCGGCGCCACGTTGTAGCCGGTGGTGCTGTTTTCGAAGCGCCCGTACAACGCTTTCGCGGTCGGTGTGCGGAAGCCTTCGGCGTACTGGCCGTACCAGGTGTAATTGTCGGTCAGGGCATAGGTCAGGCCGAATTTGGGCGAGACTTTGTGCCAGCTCTTGTTCGCGTCGCTGACCGTGCCGTTGCCATCGGCCGCCACGGTGTTGAGGAATTCCTGAGTAATGCGCGGCTTGAGCTGGGTGTGGTCGTAGCGCAGGCCCGGCAGGAAGGTCCACTGGTTCCAGCTGATCTGATCCTGGGCGAACAGGCTGTAGGTGTTGATGGTCGGGTCCGGGAAGTCGCTGGATTTTTTCAGCACGTCCGCCGCGCTGGTGGCGCCGATGGCGGTGCAACCACGCCCGACTGCCAGGCACTTGCCGTCGCCGCTGCGCGAACCGGTGACTTTCTGCTGTTTGATCGTGGTGCCGTAGGTCAGCACGTGATCGGTGTCACCGATGGCGAAGGCCTTGTCCAGCTGCGCATCGAATACCCACTGTTTTTCCTCGTAGATCGTGTCGCGGGTGCGCAGCACTTTACGGGTCATCGGGTAGTAGAACTCTTCGGTACTCTGGTCAGTCTTGGCGATCTGGTGATTGAGGCTCCACTTCACGTTATCGGCCAGCAGGCTGTCGAGGGCGAAGCTGTGCTCCAGGCCGAAACGCTCGCGGGTGATGGTGTCGTTGCCGGTACGCCACTGGTACATGCCGCCGGGCAGCACACTGTTGGGAATGGTCGGCGCGCCATTGAAGTACGGGCCGCCGTAGGCGCTTTTCTGATCGGTGTCGCGATCGTCCTTGTACTTCTCGTAGGTCAGGCCCAAACGCGAATCTTCGTTGTAGTTCCAGCCGATCTTCGCCAGTACGTTGGTCGCTTTGACGTCTTCCGGGTTGGCGGCGGTGCGCGCAAGGCCCGTGCCGTTGTTGCTGCCGTAGGAATCGGTTTCGTGACCGTCGCGCTGGCTGAAGTGCAGCAAGCCGTCGAACTGCTCGGCACGGCCGGCAACGGTGGCGGATTTCAGCCAGCTCTCATCGGCGGAGCTGTAACCGGTTTTGAGGCGAGCGCCGACGTCTTTGCCGGGCTTGATGATGTCGTCCGGGTCGAGGGTGTAGTAGCTGACGGCGCCGCCGATGGCGTTGCTGCCGTACAGCACCGAGGCCGGGCCACGGAGGATTTCCACGCGTTTGACGATTTCCGGGTCGACGTAATTGCGCTGGGTCTTGGCGTACGGGCCATTGAAGAAACCGTCCGGCACTTCGACGCCGTCAACCTGCGTCAGGATGCGGTCGCCGTCGATGCCGCGGATGTTATAGCCGCTGATACCGCCACGCTGGCCGGCGCCGCCGACGGACACGCCCGGCTCGTAGCGCACCAGATCCTTGATGGTGTTGACGTTGTTGCGATCCAGATCCTGGCGGGTCTGCACGGTGACGGTGGCCGGCACGCTGTTGACCGACTGTTCCTGGCGGGTGGCGCTGATGGTCACCTGATCCAGATTGAGCGCGCCGCTGTTATTGCGCTTTTCCAGCACCACGTTGTTGTTGCTCAGCTTGCGGAAGCTCAGGTTGGTCCCCACCAACAGGCGCTCCAGGGCTTTTTCCGGCGGCAGCGAACCGCGCACGCCCGGCGACGACACGCCTTGACCCAGTTCTGCCGGCAAGCCGACCTGCCAGCCGGTCACACTGGTGAAGGCATTGAGCGCCGACACCAGCGGTTGCTGGCCGATGGAGAACGAATAATCACCCATGTTGCGCGCCGGTTGTTCGCTGGCAGCCATCAGCGGTGCGGTGCCGGCCATGAGGATGGCGGCCGTCAGCAGCGACAATACGCGGGAAGGGGAAGCAGTCTGGCGGGTAAGGCGAGAGGACATCGATAGCGCTCCGTGTCGCACGAATCTTTATAGGTGCTGATCCGTCTCCGAAGATGCGAATCAATTGCATTGGCTATAACGAGACGAACGGGCTTTGGCTATCGAGTAAAAATAATTCTCATTTAGTTCAGGATCACCAGCGCGGGGAATTCCTGCAGGCGCGCCGAGGTGATGTGGGCGAGGGAACGCACCACGTCCAGCGGCTGGTCGAGGCGGTAGTTGCCGGTGACGTTGACGTCGGCCAACTGCTCGTTGGTGTTGATGATCCAGCCCGGGTAGTAGCGGCGCAATTCGGCCAGTACCTGATTCAACGGGCAGTTCTCGAACACCAGTCGGCCCTGAACCCAGGCCAGATCGGTGGCGGCATCGAGCTTGGCCGGACGATCGAAACCGTTGGGGCCGATGCGAATGCTTTCGCCGGCGCTCAAACGCACTCGTGCGTCGTTGTGCGTGGCGCGCAGATCGACATCACCGCGTTGCACATTGACCTGCGCGACGCCGTCCAGATAGCGCACGGCGAACGCGGTGTCGCGCACGCTGGCCTGCACCGGGCCGGCATCGATTTGCAGCGGCTGGCCACGGTTGGCAGCCACTTCGAAAAACGCTTCGCCCTGATACAGCCGCGCCACGCGCTGCCGGTCATTGATGGTGCTGGAGAATGCCGAGTTGGTGTTGAGCAACACTTTGGAGCCATCCTCCAGTTGCAGGCGCTGACGCTCGCCGACCACGGTCAGGTGATCGGCCTGCAGGCGCATCGGCAGATTGCTGAAACTGAACAGGCCCAGAATCAGCACCGCAGCGGTGGCCAACGGTTTCCAGTGCGGACGCAACCGCTTGAGGACGGTGACTTTCGCCGGTTTGGCCGCGAGGCTTTGCGCGCATAGGGCGACTTGCGGCCCGTCCCAGATCGCCTGAGCCTTGGCGAACGCCTCGGCATTCAACGGATCGGCCGCCAGCCATGCGTGAAATTGCCGGGTCTGCTCTTCGTCCGCACTGCCGAGCACGATGAGCCAGTCCAGAGCCTGGTCCATTGCACGGGCGGCGTCCTGCGCCGTTGCGGGCGAAGGCGAGCGGTGGGTGTCCGTCACGGTGTTTCCTCGGCAGTGTCTGTGCACGGCTGTTTTTTTAGTGAAGCGTAAAAGTCGGGCAAGGGTAGCAAAGCCCAATGATCAGTGCAGTCGATCCTGTGGATGACAGCAAACGCCTTTGGCCTCAATCGCCATTCAAGCGCTCGGCGACACCGATGCAGATCGACATGATCAGCTTGAGTTCCTTCTGCACGGTGCTGAGGGACACATTCAATTCGTCGGCGATTTCCTGGTAGCTGTGCCCGTGCAGGCGGCTGAGGATGAAAATCTGCTGCTGACGCGGGCTGAGTTGACTGAGGCTCACGTTCAGGCGCTCCAGCAATTGTTCGGCGTGGGCGGCGTCTTCGGCGCTGCTGGCGGGGGCGGCGACGCTGTGCACCACGTCCTGTGGCACGTCATCGACCATGGTGCGCGAATGGATCTTGCGCGCACGCAGGTGATCCAGCGCCAGATTGCGCGCGGTCTGGAACACGAAGGGTTCAAGGTGATCGATGGCGCGCTCGCTCAACGCCCGCGTCACGCGCAGGTAGGTTTCCTGCAACAGGTCTTCGGCGGTGCTGTGGTTGTTGACCATGCGCTCGATCGTGCGCAGCAGGGACGTGCGCTGAGAGAGAAAGACATGATTGAAGCGCGATTGACTCACGGGGAAACCTGATCCATTTCGAGCGAATGATAATGCTTATCATCTAGTCGAGTGGTCAAGTGTTGATTTCAGATTGAAATCAGAAACCTGTGGGAGCGGGCTTGCTCGCGAATGCGGTGAGTCAGTCGATACATCAATTGCCTGACACGACGCCTTCGCGAGCAAGCCCGCTCCCACATGGGAGGAGGGGATTATTCCGCGTTGCAGAGCGCCAGGCAGTTATCCAGCATGCGGTTGGAAAAGCCCCATTCGTTGTCGTACCAGGCCAGCACCTTCAGCAGTTTGCCGCTGGCTTTGGTGTGATTGGCGTCGAAGATCGACGACAGCGGGTTGTGGTTGAAGTCGCTGGAAACCAGCGGCAACGTGTTGTAACCCAAAATTTTCGAATGCTGGCTGGCGGCTTTCATCAGCGCGTTGACCTCGTCGGCCGTGGCTTCCTTCTTCAACTGCACGGTCAGGTCCACCAGCGACACATTGATCACCGGCACGCGCACCGCCATGCCGGTCAGTTTGCCCGCCAGTTCCGGCAGCACCAGGCCTACCGCTTCAGCGGCGCCGGTCTTGCTCGGGATCATGTTCTGCGTGGCCGAACGCGCGCGGTACGGGTCGGTGTGGTAAACGTCGGTCAGGTTCTGGTCGTTGGTGTAGGCATGAATCGTGGTCATCAGGCCGCTTTCGATCCCCAGCTCGCGGTGCAGCACCTGCGCCACTGGCGCCAGGCAGTTGGTGGTGCACGAAGCGTTGGAGATGATCTGGTGCGACTGGCGCAGAATGTCGTGGTTCACACCATAAACCACCGTAGCGTCGGCGCCTTTGGCCGGGGCCGAGATGATGACTTTGCGCGCGCCGGCAGTAAGATGCGCAGCCGCTTTGGCGCGGTCGGTGAACAGACCGGTGCATTCGAACACCACATCAATCTTTTCCGCCGCCCATGGCAGCTCGGCCGGGTTGCGAATGGCGCTGACCGCAATGCGGTCGCCATTGACCGTCAGGCTCTCATTGTCATGGGCCACTTCGGCGTCGAATGTGCCGTGAACGGTGTCGTATTTGAGCAGATGGGCATTGATGGCGCTGTCGCCCAGATCGTTGATGGCGACGATCTGCAAATCCTGTCGATAGCCTTGGGTATACAGTGCGCGCAGGACATTACGGCCGATGCGGCCAAAACCATTGATTGCGATTCGAAGAGTCATTGAACAGCGCCGCCGTCGTTTTGTTGTTGGAATTACAAGATTATTCGCATAAAAATAGAAAACAAGCCTTTTTAGTGGCAATATTTTGTTTTATCTACAACGAGTGACCTGAATCAACTGGTCCGAATGGTCAAAAAAGCCGTCTGTCATTCCAACAACAACGGCGTTTGATCAGCATAGACAATCAGGTCGCCACATCCGTTAGCCTGGAGTTCTACACATGCATCCCCGCGTTCTTGAGGTCACCGAACGGCTTATCGCCCGCAGCCGCGCCACGCGTCAGGCTTACCTTGCACTGATTCGCGGTGCTGCTACCGACGGGCCGATGCGCGGCAAGCTGCAATGCGCCAACTTCGCCCACGGCGTGGCCGGGTGCGGCAGCGAAGACAAGCACAGCTTGCGGATGATGAACTCGGCGAACATCGCCATTGTTTCTTCGTATAACGACATGCTCTCGGCGCACCAGCCGTACGAAGTCTTTCCCCAGCAGATCAAAAACGCCTTGCGCGAAATCGGCTCGGTCGGCCAGTTCGCCGGCGGTACGCCGGCAATGTGCGACGGCGTGACCCAGGGCGAGCCGGGCATGGAGCTGAGCCTGCCGAGCCGCGAAGTGATCGCGATGTCCACGGCGGTGGCGCTGTCGCACAACATGTTCGACGGCGCGCTGATGCTCGGCATCTGCGACAAGATCGTTCCAGGCCTGATGATGGGCTCGCTGCGCTTCGGCCATCTGCCGACGATCTTCGTCCCGGGCGGGCCGATGGTTTCGGGAATTTCCAACAAGGAAAAAGCCGACGTTCGGCAGAAATACGCCGAAGGCAAGGCGACCCGCGAAGAGCTGCTGGAGTCGGAGATGAAGTCCTACCACAGCCCGGGCACCTGCACCTTCTATGGCACCGCCAACACCAACCAGTTGTTGATGGAAGTCATGGGCCTGCACTTGCCGGGCGCGTCTTTCGTCAACCCGAACACTCCGCTGCGTGATGCCCTGACCCGCGAAGCCGCGCATCAGGTCACACGCCTTACCAAGCAGAACGGCAACTTCATGCCGATCGGCGAAATCGTCGACGAGAAGGCGCTGGTCAACTCGATCGTCGCGCTGCACGCCACCGGCGGCTCGACCAACCACACCTTGCACATGCCGGCCATCGCCATGGCCGCGGGTATTCAATTGACCTGGCAGGACATGGCCGACCTCTCCGAAGTCGTGCCGACCCTGAGCCACGTCTACCCGAACGGCAAAGCCGACATCAACCACTTCCAGGCCGCTGGCGGTATGTCGTTCCTGATCCGTGAGCTGCTTGAAGCGGGCCTGCTGCACGAAGACGTCAACACCGTGCTCGGCCATGGCTTGAGCCGCTACACCAAAGAGCCGTTCCTCGATAACGGTGAGCTGGTGTGGCGCGAAGGCCCGATCGAAAGCCTCGACGAAAACATCCTGCGCCCGGTTGCCCGTGCATTCTCCGCCGAGGGTGGCTTGCGGGTGATGGAAGGCAACCTCGGTCGCGGGGTGATGAAGGTTTCCGCCGTGGCGCTGGAAAATCAGATTGTCGAAGCACCGGCCATGGTGTTCCAGGATCAGCAGGATCTGGCCGATGCGTTCAAGGCCGGTTTGCTGGAGAAAGATTTTGTCGCGGTGATGCGCTTCCAGGGCCCGCGCTCCAATGGCATGCCGGAACTGCACAAGATGACGCCGTTCCTCGGCGTGCTGCAGGATCGCGGCTTCAAAGTCGCGCTGGTCACCGACGGGCGCATGTCCGGCGCGTCGGGGAAAATCCCGGCGGCGATTCACGTCAGTCCTGAAGCTTATGTCGGTGGTGCTTTGGCGCGGGTGCAAGAGGGCGATATCATCCGCGTCGATGGCGTCAAAGGCACTTTGGAACTCAAGGTCGACGCCGCCGAATTTGCAGCGCGCGGACCTGCCAAAGGCCTGTTGGGCAACAACATCGGCAGCGGTCGCGAACTGTTTGGCTTCATGCGTTTGGCCTTCAGCTCGGCGGAGCAGGGCGCCAGCGCCTTCACTTCTGCCCTGGAGACGCTTAATTGAAACTGGCTTTGGTCGGTGATATCGGAGGCACCAACGCGCGGTTCGCGTTGTGGAAAAACCAGCAACTGCAATCGGTTCAGGTGCTGGCGACAGCCGACCATGCCAGCCCGGAAGAGGCGATCAGCCTGTACCTGAGCGGCCTCGGTCTGGCGCCGGGTTCGATCGGTTCGGTGTGCCTGTCGGTGGCGGGGCCGGTGAGTGGTGATGAATTCAAATTCACCAACAACCACTGGCGCCTGAGCCGCACGGCGTTCTGCAAAACCTTGCAGGTCGAGCAGTTGCTGCTGATCAACGACTTCTCGGCGATGGCGCTGGGCATGACCCGCTTGCAGCCCGGCGAATTCCGTGTGGTCTGCGAAGGCACGCCGGAGCCTTTGCGCCCGGCGGTGGTGATCGGCCCGGGCACCGGCTTGGGCGTCGGCACCTTGCTCGATCTCGGCGAAGGCCGGTTTGCCGCGTTGCCGGGGGAGGGTGGACACGTCGATCTGCCGCTGAGCAGTCCGCGTGAAACCCAGCTCTGGCAGCACATCCACAACGAGATCGGCCACGTCAGCGCCGAGACTGCGTTGAGCGGCGGCGGCTTGCCTCGGGTGTATCGGGCGATCTGCGCGGTGGATGGGTATGAGCCGACACTCGATACGCCGGAAGCGATCACCGCAGCCGGCCTGGCTGGCGATCCGATCGCGCTGGAAGTGCTGGAACAATTCTGCTGCTGGCTCGGTCGTGTGGCGGGCAACAACGTGCTGACCACCGGTGGTCGTGGCGGCGTGTACATCGTAGGCGGGGTGATTCCGCGCTTTGCCGACTTCTTCGTCAACAGCGGTTTCGCCCGCAGCTTCGCCGACAAGGGCTGCATGAGCGATTACTTCAAGGGCATTCCGGTGTGGCTGGTGACGGCGCCGTATTCCGGGTTGGTGGGTGCCGGTGTCGCACTGGAACAAGCAATCCCGACCTGAAATGCAATCCAATTGTGGGAGCGAGCCTTTTTGGCGAGGGGATTCATCCCCGATGGCCTGCGAAGCAGGCCCGGTTTTTCCAGGGTCGCTGCGCAACCCATCGGGGATAAATCCCCTCACCACAGGTTTGTTCCCACAGTGGTTCTGTGGTGTTTGCAAGTTCGATGCTTAAGGCATAATCCGCCCCAATTCCAACAACAAGGATGCCTTCGAAGTGAGCTCAGTCAACAAGTCGATATTGTTGGTCGATGACGACCAGGAAATACGCGAGTTGCTGGAAACCTACCTGACCCGCGCCGGGTTTCAGGTGCGGGCCACCGCCGATGGCGCCAGTTTCCGCCAGGCACTCAACGAGGCGCCGAGCGATCTGGTGATCCTCGATGTGATGCTGCCCGATGAAGACGGTTTCAGCCTGTGCCGGTGGGTGCGCCAGCATCCGCGCCAGGCGCAGGTGCCGATCATCATGCTCACCGCCAGTTCCGACGAAGCCGACCGGGTAATCGGGCTGGAGCTCGGCGCTGACGACTACCTCGGCAAACCTTTCAGCCCCCGCGAACTGCAAGCCCGAATCAAGGCGCTGCTGCGTCGCGCGCAGTTCGGTCAGGAACGCAGCGGTAGCGACGTACTGGCCTTCGACGAGTGGCGGCTGGACATGGTCAGTCATCGACTGTTCCACACCGACGGCGAAGAGGTGATTCTCTCCGGTGCCGACTTTGCGCTGCTGAAGTTGTTTCTCGATCATCCGCAGGAAATTCTCGACCGCGACACCATCGGCAACGCCACCCGTGGCCGTGACCTGATGCCGCTCGACCGGATTGTCGACATGGCCGTCAGCCGCTTGCGCCAACGTCTGCGCGATACAGAAAAACCGCCACGACTGATCCGCACCGTGCGCGGCAGCGGCTACCAACTGGCAGCCAATGTGGTTGCCGGCAATGCTCACTGAGTCGCTGCGCCGGCTCGCCAGCAAGGTGCCGGTGCCGCGTTCGCTGCTTGGGCGGATGCTGCTGCTGACCTTGTTGGCGGTGTTGTTTGCGCAGACGTTGTCGAGCGTGATCTGGGTCTCGCAACTGCGCGCCACCCAGCTCGAAGGCCTGGTCACCAGCGCCCGCAGCCTGGCCCATTCGATGACCGCCAGCGTCAGCTATTTCCGCTCGTTGCCGGTGGCGTACCGGCCGCTGGTACTCGACCAGTTGCGCAGCATGGGCGGCACCCGTTTTGTGGTGACGCTCAACGACAAGCCGCTGGGTATGGACGTGCTGCCGATCACCCCGCGCAAGGCTGCGGTGATTCAAGCGGTGGACGAAGTGTTGCGCCAGTCGCTGGGCCACGATACCGATATCTCGGTAACCTTCGTCAGCCCCGAGGATCTGCGGATCTTCAATGCCGGGCTGAAACTCGATGAGCTGCCGCGCTCGTGGGCGCATTACGCACTGACGCTGGAACCGGTGAATCCGCCGGTGCTGGTCACGCAGATTCAAATGGCGCCGGGCGAATGGCTGTACATCGCCTCGTTGCTGCCCGAACCCTACACCAGTCTCGAAGAGCAAGGCCTGCCGGCACAGCAGGTGTGGTTCATCGTCCTCACCAGCGGCTTTTTGCTGCTGTTCATCGGCCTGCTGGTGCACTGGCAGAGCCGGCCGCTCAAGCGTCTGGCGCGGGCGGCGCGGGATCTGTCGCTGGGTGCCGATGTCGAGCCGGTGGCCGAGGGCGGCGGCAGCGAAGTGGTGGAAGTGGGCCGTGCGTTCAACACCATGCGCGAACGCATCAGCCGTTACCTGACCGAACGCAGCCAGTTGTTCAGCGCGATTTCCCATGACCTGCGCACGCCGATTACCCGCCTGCGCTTGCGAGTCGAACTGCTCGAAGACGAGAAGTTGCAGGCCAAGTTCGGTCGCGATCTGGATGAACTGGAGTTGTTGGTCAAAGGCGCGCTGCAGTGCGTGAAAGACACCGACATCCACGAGAACATCGAGCCGGTGGATCTCAATCATGTGCTCGACTGCCTGGTGGAACCGTACCTGGCGCCCAACGGCAATGGCCGCGTGACCCAGCAGGGCAAGGCGCTGGCGGCGTATCCAGGCAAACCTCTGGCGTTGAAGCGCTGCATCGGCAACCTGATCGACAACGCATTGAAGTACGGACAAAACGCACATCTGCACATCGATGACGATGAGCGCGCGTTTGTCCTGCACGTCGACGACGAAGGCCCAGGGGTGCCGGAGCAGCGGCTGGAGCAGGTGTTCGAGCCGCACTTTCGCTTGGCCGGGCAGCAGCAGGGTTATGGTCTCGGTTTGGGCATTGCGCGCAACATTGCTCACAGCCATGGCGGTGAGGTGACGTTGCAGAATTTGCGTGAGGGCGGGTTGCGCGTGACCCTGCAGTTGCCGCGTTCGGCGGATTAGATCAAAAGAGCCCCTCACCCTAGCCCTCTCCCGGAGGGAGAGGGGACTGACCGAGTTGTCTTGCGTCATACATCGACCTGAAACACCGTGTCGATTATGGATTCGCTGAAAAACTTTCAGGTCGGCGTAACTCTTCAATACCCCTCGGTCGGCCCCCTCTACCTCTGGGAGAGGGCTGGGGTGAGGGGTTGCTCTTTGTCACAGCCTGGTGACAAACCCCGCCCCCTTCGTTACAAGCCCACCCCGACCCGTTGTTTAGACTCCCCGCAGTCATAACAACAAAAAAGGGCCACTCATGGACACCTTTCACCCAGACTTCAGCAGTTGGCTGAATGCCCCTGCCCACCAGCAATGGCTCGCCGACGAAGGTCTGCGCCTGCTGGCATTCGCCAGAGCGGCAAAACTGCCCGAAGGTTTCGGCAACCTCGACGAACGCGGCCATCTGCCGGCGCATGCGCAAGCCGAAACCATGAACACCGCGCGCATGACCCATAGTTTCGCCATGGCCCATATTCAGGGGCTGCCGGGGTTTGCCGAACTGGTCGATCACGGCATCGCGGCCCTGCGCGGCCCGTTGCGGGATGCGCTGCACGGCGGCTGGTTTGCGGTCGCTGAACACCGCGATGGCAACACCGGCAAGAACGCCTATCTGCATGCCTTTGTCGCGCTCGCGGCCAGCTCGGCGGTGGTCGCGCAGCGTCCCGGCGCCCAGGCGCTGCTGGATGACGCGATCGACATCATCGACACCTATTTCTGGAGCGAAGAAGAGGGCGCCATGCGCGAATTCTTCAATCGCGACTGGCGCGAAGAAGAGGCCTATCGCGGCGCCAACAGCAACATGCACGCCACCGAAGCGTTCCTCGCGCTGGCCGATGTCACTGAAGATCCGCGCTGGCTGGTACGTGCGCAGCGCATCGTCGAGCGGGTGATCCACGGTCACGCCGCCGCCAACGGCTACATGGTCATCGAGCATTTCGACCGCGACTGGCAACCGCTGCGCGAGTACAACCACGACAATCCCGCTGACGGCTTCCGCCCTTACGGCACCACCCCGGGCCACGGTTTCGAGTGGGCGCGGCTGCTGTTGCATCTGGAAGCGGCGCGGGTCCAGGCCGGGATGCTCACGCCGGGCTGGCTGGCGACCGACGCGCAAAAACTCTTCGAGCAGAACTGCCGACACGGCTGGGACGTCGATGGCGCCCCGGGGATCGTCTACACCCTCGACTGGGGCAACAAAGCCGTGGTGCGTCATCGCTTGCATTGGACCCATGCCGAGGCCAGCGCGGCGGCCAGCGCCTTGCTCAAACGCACCGGTGATGCGCAATACGAAACCTGGTACCGGCGGTTCTGGGAATTCTGTGAAGGCCATTTCATCGATCGCTGCGACGGCAGCTGGCATCACGAACTCGATCCGCAAAACCGTCCGAGCGCCGATATCTGGCCGGGCAAACCCGATCTGTATCATGCCTGGCAGGCGGTATTGATCCCTCGTCTACCCTTGTCACCGAGTATGGCGACAGCTCTGGCGCAAATATCCCGGCCTGTTCCTGTGTAACCATGTGGTGACATTTGCGCGTCCCTTCGTTACCTGCGAAGGGAATCGCCCTGTTTAAACTCCTGTGCAGCGCAAGCACCAGACTTGCATGCATAACAACAAGAAAGGTACATCTCAGATGAATGCGATTTCTCGCCTCGCTACTGTCATTTCTGTCGCCTCCCTGTTCCCGCTCGCAATTCTGCCTCTCAGTGTTTCCGCTGCCGAATCCAAAGGTTCGGTCGAAGTCGTGCACTGGTGGACGTCCGGTGGCGAAAAAGCCGCTGTCGATGTGCTCAAGGCGCAAGTTGAAAAAGACGGTTTCACCTGGAAAGACGGCGCTGTCGCCGGCGGTGGCGGTGCCACGGCCATGACCGTGCTGAAAAGCCGCGCCGTTGCCGGTAACCCGCCGGGTGTCGCCCAGATCAAGGGCCCGGACATCCAGGAGTGGGCTTCCACCGGTCTGCTCGACACCGACGTCCTGAAGGACGTGGCCAAAGAAGAGAAGTGGGACAGCCTGCTCGACAAGAAAGTCTCCGATACCGTGAAGTACGACGGTGATTACGTGGCCGTACCGGTGAACATTCACCGGGTGAACTGGCTGTGGATCAACCCGGAAGTCTTCAAAAAGGCCGGCATCACCAAGAACCCGACCACCCTCGAAGAATTCTACGCCGCCGGCGACAAGCTCAAGGCTGCGGGCTTCATCCCGCTGGCCCACGGCGGTCAGCCTTGGCAGGACAGCACCGTGTTCGAAGCCGTGGTGCTCTCGGTCATGGGCGTTGATGGCTACAAAAAAGCCCTGGTCGATCTGGACAACAAAGCGCTGACCGGTCCGGAAATGGTCAAGGCGCTGACCGAGCTGAAGAAAGTCGCGACCTACATGGACCAGGACGGCAAGGGTCAGGACTGGAACCTGGAAGCGGCCAAGGTCATCAACGGCAAGGCCGGCATGCAGATCATGGGTGACTGGGCCAAGTCCGAATGGACCGCCGCCAAGAAAGTCGCCGGCAAGGACTACGAGTGCGTAGCGTTCCCTGGCACCGACAAGGCATTCACCTACAACATCGACTCCCTCGCGGTGTTCAAGCAGAAAGACAAAGGCACTGCGGCCGGTCAGCAGGACATCGCCAAAGTCGTGCTGGGTGAAAACTTCCAGAAAGTCTTCAGCATCAACAAAGGCTCGATCCCGGTACGTAACGACATGTTGAACAACATGGACAAACTCGGTTTCGACTCTTGCGCGCAGACCGCTGCCAAGGACTTCCTGGCAGACGCCAAGTCCGGTGGCCTGCAGCCGAGCATGGCGCACAACATGGCGACCACGCTGGCGGTGCAGGGCGCGTTCTTTGATGTCGTGACCAACTACATCAACGACCCGAAAGCCGACCCGGCCGATGCGGCCAAGAAACTGGGCGCGGCGGTTCAGTCGGCCAAGTAATCCTTGGCCCCTGTAGGAGTGAGCCTGCTCGCGATAGTGATCTGTCAGGTAAAGGATTCATCAACTGACACACCGCAATCGCGAGCAGGCTCACTCCTACAAGGGGAATGCCCTCGTACATAATTATTCTGGATTTCCCCATGAGTTCTGTTGCTGTGTTCAGCAAAGCCTCGCCGTTCGATGCACTGCAGCGCTGGCTACCGAAACTGGTGCTGGCGCCGAGCATGTTCATCGTGCTGGTGGGCTTCTATGGCTACATCCTGTGGACGTTCGTGCTGTCGTTCACCACCTCGACGTTCCTGCCCAACTACAAGTGGGCCGGCCTGGCGCAATACGCGCGGCTGTTCGACAACGATCGCTGGTGGGTGGCGAGCAAGAACCTTGCAGTGTTCGGTGGCATGTTCATCGGCATCACCCTGGTGATCGGTGTGCTGCTGGCAGTGTTCCTCGACCAGCGCATCCGTCGCGAAGGCTTTATCCGCACCATTTACCTGTACCCGATGGCACTCTCGATGATCGTCACCGGTACCGCGTGGAAATGGCTGCTCAACCCGGGCATGGGCTTGGACAAATTATTGCGTGACTGGGGCTGGGAAGGCTTCCGTCTGGACTGGCTGATCGACCCGGATCGCGTGGTGTACTGCCTGGTGATCGCTGCTGTGTGGCAAGCCTCGGGCTTCATCATGGCAATGTTCCTTGCCGGCCTGCGTGGGGTCGATCAGTCGATCATTCGTGCCGCGCAGATCGATGGCGCGAGCATGCCGACCATCTACTGGAAAGTCGTGCTGCCAAGCCTGCGTCCGGTGTTCTTCAGTGCGGTGATGATTCTGGCGCACATCGCGATCAAGAGCTTCGACCTGGTCGCGGCGATGACGGCGGGTGGCCCGGGTTATTCCTCCGACCTGCCGGCGATGTTCATGTACTCCTTCACCTTCAGTCGCGGCCAGATGGGCATGGGCTCGGCCAGTGCGATTCTGATGCTCGGTGCGATTCTCGCGATCATCGTGCCTTACCTGTACTCCGAGCTGAGGACCAAGCGTAATGACTAGTCTCGCTGCCAAACCCGCTTTCAGCCTGAGTCGCGTCGCGATCTACGCGGTGCTGATCCTCGCGGTCCTGCTGTACCTGATTCCGCTGGTGGTGATGCTGCTGACCAGTTTCAAGACCCCGGAAGACATCAGCACCGGCAACCTGCTCAGTTGGCCGACCGTGGTCAGCGGCATCGGCTGGGTCAAGGCCTGGGCCACGGTGGACGGCTACTTCTGGAACTCGATCAAGATCACCGTGCCGGCCGTGGTCATCTCCACTGCCATCGGCGCGTTGAACGGCTACGTGCTGTCGTTCTGGCGCTTCCGCGGTTCGCAGCTGTTCTTCGGTCTGCTGCTGTTCGGCTGCTTCCTGCCGTTCCAGACCGTGCTGCTGCCAGCCTCGTTCACCCTCGGCAAGATGGGCCTGGCGAGCACCACCACCGGCCTGGTCTTCGTTCACGTGGTCTATGGTCTGGCGTTTACCACGCTGTTTTTCCGTAACTACTACGTGAGCATTCCCGATGCGCTGATCAAGGCTGCACGGCTGGATGGCGCGGGTTTCTTCACGATTTTCCGGCAGATCATTCTGCCGATGTCGACCCCGATCATCATGGTTTGCCTGATCTGGCAGTTCACCCAGATCTGGAACGACTTCCTGTTCGGTGTGGTGTTCTCCAGCGGTGATTCGCAACCGATCACGGTGGCGCTGAACAACCTGGTCAACACCAGCACCGGCGCCAAGGAATACAACGTGGATATGGCAGCGGCGATGATCGCCGGCCTGCCGACCCTGCTGGTCTATGTGGTCGCAGGCAAGTATTTCGTGCGCGGGCTGACGGCCGGCGCAGTCAAGGGGTAATCATGGCAACGCTCGAACTTCGCAACGTCAACAAGACCTACGGTGCCGGCCTGCCGGACACCCTGAAGAACATCGAACTGTCGATCAAGGACGGTGAGTTCCTGATCCTGGTCGGCCCGTCGGGCTGCGGCAAATCGACCCTGATGAACTGCATCGCCGGCCTCGAGACCATCACCGGTGGCGCGATCATGATCGGCGATCAGGACGTCAGCGGCATGAGCCCGAAGGATCGCGACATCGCCATGGTGTTCCAGTCCTACGCGCTGTACCCGACCATGAGCGTGCGCGAGAACATCGAGTTCGGTCTGAAGATCCGCAAGATGAGCCAGTCGGCGATCGACGAAGAAGTCGCGCGCGTGGCCAAGCTGCTGCAGATCGAACACTTGCTCAACCGCAAGCCGGGCCAGCTCTCCGGTGGTCAGCAACAGCGCGTGGCGATGGGCCGTGCGTTGGCGCGTAGGCCGAAGATCTATCTGTTCGACGAACCGCTGTCGAACCTCGACGCCAAGCTGCGCGTCGAGATGCGTACCGAAATGAAACTGATGCACCAGCGCCTGAAAACCACCACGGTCTACGTGACCCACGACCAGATCGAAGCGATGACCCTGGGCGACAAAGTGGCGGTGATGAAGGACGGGATCATTCAGCAGTTCGGCACGCCGAAAGAGATCTACAACGACCCGGCCAACCTGTTTGTCGCAAGCTTCATCGGTTCGCCGCCGATGAACTTCATTCCGCTGCGCCTGCAACGCAAGGACGGTCGTCTGCTGGCACTGCTTGACAGCGGCCAGGCGCGTTGCGAGTTGCCGATGAGCATGCAGGATGCAGGGCTGGAAGATCGCGAAGTGATCCTCGGCCTGCGCCCGGAACAGATCGTTCTGGCGAACGGCGAGGGCAATGGTCTGCCGAGCATCAAGGCGGAAGTGCAGGTCACCGAGCCGACCGGTCCGGACACCCTGGTGTTCGTCAACCTGAATGAAACCAAAGTCTGCTGCCGCCTGGCGCCGGACGTGGCACCGCAGGTGGGCGAGACCCTGACCCTGCAATTCGATCCGTCGAAAGTGTTGTTGTTCGATGCCAAGACTGGCGAGCGTCTGGGGACTGCGGGGCAACCGAAGACCGAAGCGCACGGCGCCAACGTCGCCCAGTTCAAGGGGCGCTGAAGATCAAAAATGTGGGAGCGGGCTTGCTCGCGAAAACGGAGTGTCAGGCAGCACACATGGCGACTGACATGACGCCTTCGCGAGCAAGCCCGCTCCCACAGGGGAAAAGTGGTGTTCGGCCTGTCGAGCATCGCAATTTATGTAAACCGCGTTGGAAAAAAACAGTTAATAACAATAAAGACGAGGATGTAGGGATGAAAAAGAAACACGTCAATGCCCGGTTGATCTGCCAAGTGTCAGCTGCGGCGGCATTGGTGCTGGCCGGTAACGCCATGGCGGCGGATGCCTTCAGCTCCGACTCGAAATGGATGACCGGTGACTGGGGTGGCGAGCGGACCAAGCTGATCGAGCAAGGTATCGACATCAAGGCTGACTACGTTGGGGAAATGGGCGCCAACCTGCATGGCGGCTACAACGACGACAAGACCGGTCGCTACAGCGATCAGTTCGGTCTGGGCGTGGCGCTGGACCTGCAAAAACTCTGGGGCTGGGACAACACTCAGGCCAAGATCCAGTTGACCAACCGTAACGGGCAAAACATCTCCAACGATCGCGTTGGCGATCCGCGTGCCGGCACTCTGTCGTCGTCGCAGGAAGTCTACGGTCGTGGCCACATGGTGCGTCTGACCCAGTTGTGGATTCAGCACCAGTTCTTCGATAACAAGCTCGACGTCAAGGCCGGTTACTTCGGTGAAGGCGAAGACTTCAACACCTTCCCGTGCGACTTCCAGAACCTGGCGTTCTGCGGCTCGCAAGTGGGTAACTGGGCGACCAACATCTGGTACAACTGGCCCGTCAGCCAGGCCGCGATCCGTGTGAAGTACAACATCAACGACGAGCTCTACGCGCAGATCGGTGCTTACAACCAGAACCCGTCGCAACTGGAACACGGCAACGGCTTCAAGCTCAGCGGCAGCGGCACCAAAGGGACTGTTCTGCCAGTCGAACTGGTCTGGTCGCCGAAGGTCAACAGCCTGCCGGGCGAATACCGCGTCGGTTACTACAAGAGCACGGCTAACGCCAATGACGTCCGTGAAGACGTCAACGGCTTCGACGCTGCAACCACTGGCGACGCGTACAAGACCCACAGCAGCAAACACGGCTACTGGTTCGTCGCGCAGCAGCAACTCACCAGCCACAACGGTGATGCTTCGCGCGGTCTGAACATCGCCGCCAACGCGACCTTCCACGACAAGGACACCAACTTCATCGACAACTACCAGTCGGTGATGTTTGTCTACAAGGGCCCGTTCGACGCGCGTCCTAAAGATGACGTCGGCATTGGTGCGGCGCGTATCCACGTCAACGATGACGTGAAGAAAAACGCCGAGTTCCTGAATGCGTCCAACGGTGTTTCGGACTACGACAATCCGGTGTTCTCGCCGATTCGTGAAACCGAATACAACTACGAGATCAACTACGGCTTCCACGTCACCAACTGGCTGACCGTACGTCCTAACCTGCAGTACATCACTCACCCGGGTGGTGTGGATGCAGTGGACAACGCTTTGGTCGCCGGTCTGAAAATTCAGTCTACGTTCTAACGCTGTTGCGATAAGCTCCTCTCTATGTGCGCATATTTGCGGACAGCCAAGGCTGTCCGCTTTTTTTTGCGATAGACGTCCGATGTTATACCTGTGGCGAGGGGATTTATCCCCGATGGGGCGCGAAGCGGCCCTGAACCCATTGCATACGATATGTCAGTGGGAAAACGGTTGCAGGTTTGGGTTTGCTTCGCAACCCATCGGGGATAAATCCCCTCGCCACAGGGTTCACTCTCACTGAGCACAAAGGTAATTGAGTACCCCCATGATTTTCAGGACCGTGGCCAATGCATGAGCATCCGCTGCAACGCTTCTTCAAATCCCTGCGCGAACGACCGGTGTTTGCCTGGGAGCGCTATCAGATGCGCGATGTGCTGGTGATCGACCATCCGCTGTGTCAGGCGGTGTTCAGTCGGCAGGGCGCGCAGTTGCTGCACTTTCAGCCGCGCGGGCAGAAACCGTGGTTGTGGTGTGCGGCGAAGTGGCCGCACGTTGGCGCCATTCGTGGCGGCGTGCCGGTGTGCTGGCCGTGGTATGGCCGCCATCCGAGCGAAAACGCCTGGCCATCTCATGGCTGGGCGCGGCTGCTCGACTGGAAATTGCTCGACAGCAGCAGCGCCGAAGACGGCGTGCGACTGCATTGGCAATTGCAGCTGTGCGATTGGCAGGTTGACCTGCACGCGCACCTCGGTGAGCGCATGGAATTACGCCTGAGCACCGAGCATCAGGACGACATGCCGTGCCAATTGAGCCAGGCTTTGCACGCTTACTGGCGTATTGGTGATGTCGGTGAGATAGCGCTGTCTGGGCTCGAAGGTGCGCAGGGTTATGACCAACTGAGTCGCCAGTCCTGTCAGCAGGAAGGCGAGTTGCGCGTCGATGGCGGCTGTCAGCGGGTGTTCCAGCACGACGGCGAATTACAGCTCAAGGATCACGCCTGGCAGCGCGAGTTGTGCATCGATACCGGTGATAGCGGCGACACGGTGGTCTGGCATCCTGGCTCGCGCCCCCTGTTGGGCGTGAGCTGGGATGAAGTGACGGAGTTTGTCTGTGTCGAAGCGGCGGCGGGCGGTACCGATAGCCTGCATCTGGCGCCGGGGGAGAAGGCGCATTTGAGTTTGCAGGCGTGGGCGGCGGCTTGAGTGCGTCAAGTTCACCGCTACCCTCACCCTAGCCCTCTCCCGGAGGGAGAGGGGACCGAATCGGGGATATTCGAGAGATTCACCGACCTGAACGAATGTCGGTGAATCCATAATCGACTCGGTGTTTCAGGTCGATGTACCGCGCAAGACACCTCGGTCGGCTCCCTCTCCCTCCGGGAGAGGGCTGGGGTGAGGGTGCTTCTGATCTTTAGTTGAATTCATCCCCAACCGGGTACCGGCTGGCATTCAAGCTCTCTTTGATCTTGCGCAGATGCGGCTGGAAATCCACCCCGCGACGCAGCGTCATGCCGGTCGCTAGCACATCCAGCACCGTCAACTGAATGATCCGCGAAGTCATCGGCATATAGATGTCGGTGTCTTCCGGCAGCGGAATGTTCAGGCTCAGGGTACTGGCCTTGGCCAGCGGTGAATTCTCGGCGGTCAGGCCAAGCACCGAAGCGCCGTTTTCCCGGGCGATGCGCGCCACTTCCACCAGTTCGCGGGTGCGGCCGGTGTAGGAAATGATCACGAACAGTTCACCGGTATGCGCCACCGAAGCAATCATCCGCTGCATCAGCACATCGGCATGCGCGGTGACCGCCAGGTTGAAACGGAAGAACTTGTGCTGCGCATCCAGCGCCACCGGGGCCGAAGCACCGAGACCGAAGAAGTGGATCTGCCGCGCCTGAATCAACAGGTCGACGGCGCGGCTGATCAGGTTCGGGTCGAGCGCCTGGCAAGCGCTGTCCAGCGAGGCGATGGCGCTGCCGAAAATCTTCTGCGTGTACGCCTCGGGATTGTCATCGGCCTCCACCGCGCGGCTGACATATGCCGCGCCACTGGCCAGGCTTTGCGCCAGTTGCAGCTTGAGTTCAGGGTAGCCGCTGACACCGAACGAACGGCAGAAGCGGTTGACCGTCGGCTCGCTCACCGATGCGGCCTGGGCGAGGGCGGCGATGCTGAAGCGGGTGGCCTGCTGCGGGTTGAGCAGGATCACCTCGGCGACTTTGCGTTCGGCCTTGTTCAGCTCTTCAAGGCGACTCTGGATCTGTTCCAGTAAATTTCGCACGCGGTCCATATGGAATTCCTAATTCACCTGCGCAAAGGTGCGCCGGGCTATGCAAATTGGGCCTTTGATGTGGCCCGTAACGGTGGCCTATCCTACTGGTGGCTCCGACCGACCACCACTCGGAATCTGTATTTTGCGAAAATGTTGTGGTTATTACTACATTTTCCCTTGAGTGATGCCTTGAAAAAAGGTATTTGTAGCTTAACTTGATAAAAGAACAAACATCATGCCTTCGATTACGGTTGAACCGTGCACCTTTGCCTTGTTCGGCGCTCTGGGCGATCTGGCCCTGCGCAAGCTGTTTCCTGCCCTTTATCACCTCGATGGCGCCGACCTGTTGCACGAAGACACGCGCATCATCGCGCTGGCCCGTGAACCCGGTTCCGAGCAGCAGCACCTGGCGTTCATCGCCGCCGAATTGCGCCGTTACGTCGGCAAAGAGCTGGACGAGGCCGTGGCCGAGCGCTTTCTGGCGCGCCTGAGCTACCTGCACGTCGACTTCCTCAAGGCTGAAGACTATGTGGCGCTGGCCGAAGCGACCGGCAGCGCGCAACGCATGATTGCCTACTTCGCCACACCGGCAGCGGTGTACGGCGCGATCTGCGAGAACCTGGCGAAAGTCGGTCTGGCAGAAAACACCCGTGTGGTCCTGGAAAAGCCGATCGGCTCCGATCTGGAATCCTCGCGCAAGGTGAATGACGCCGTGGCCCAGTTCTTCCCGGAGAACCGCACCTACCGCATCGACCACTACCTGGGCAAAGAGACCGTCCAGAACCTGATCGCCCTGCGTTTCGCCAACAGTCTGTTCGAAACCCAGTGGAACCAGAATTACATCTCCCACGTGGAAATCACCGTGGCCGAGAAGGTCGGTATCGAGGGCCGTTGGGGCTACTTCGACAAGGCCGGCCAGCTGCGCGACATGATCCAGAACCATCTGCTGCAGCTGCTGTGCCTGATCGCCATGGACCCGCCGGCCGACCTGTCCGCCGACAGCATCCGTGACGAAAAGGTAAAAGTGCTCAAGGCGCTGGCACCGATCAGCCCGGAAGGCCTGACCACTCAGGTGGTGCGCGGCCAGTACATCGCCGGGCACAGCGAAGGCAAGTCCGTGCCGGGCTACCTCGAAGAGCCGAATTCCAACACCCAGAGCGACACCGAAACCTTCGTCGCCCTGCGTGCCGACATCCGCAACTGGCGTTGGGCCGGTGTGCCGTTCTACCTGCGCACCGGCAAGCGCATGCCGCAGAAACTGTCGCAGATCGTCATCCACTTCAAGGAACCGTCGCACTACATTTTCGCGCCGGAACAGCGCCTGCAGATCAGCAACAAACTGATCATCCGTCTGCAACCGGACGAAGGCATTTCCTTGCGGGTGATGACCAAGGAGCAGGGTCTGGACAAGGGCATGCAACTGCGCAGCGGGCCGCTGCAACTGAATTTCTCCGACACCTGGCGCAGCGCGCGGATCCCCGATGCCTACGAGCGGTTGTTGCTGGAAGTGATGAACGGCAATCAGAACCTGTTTGTCCGTAAAGATGAAATCGAAGCCGCGTGGAAGTGGTGTGACCAGTTGATCGCCGGCTGGAAGAAGTCCGGTGACGCGCCCAAGCCGTATGCGGCCGGGTCGTGGGGGCCGATGAGCTCGATTGCACTGATCACGCGGGACGGGAGGTCGTGGTATGGCGATATCTGATGTGAAACTGCCCGCGGGCGTGAATGCCCACGAATTCAAGAGCCCGGTGCTGTTGGCCGAAGGTCTGGCGCTGAACGTCGCCAAGCAGTTGAGCGATGCCATCGCTGCACGCGGCAACGCGGTGCTGGTGGTCTCAGGCGGTCGCAGCCCAGTGGCGTTTTTTCAGCACCTGGCCAAGCAGGAGCTGGATTGGTCGAAGGTCGTCGTGACCCTCGCCGACGAACGCTGGGTACCGGTCGAACACGCCGACAGCAACGCCGGCCTGCTCAAGCAGTATCTGCTCAAAGGCCCGGCCGCCAAGGCGCAGTTCCTCAGCCTCTACAGCGCGGCGGCCAACGTCGAGCAGGCTGCGGAACAGGCCGACCGTCTGCTCGCGGAATTGCCGCCGATCGACGTGCTGGTGCTGGGCATGGGCGATGACGGTCACACCGCGTCGCTGTTCCCCGACAGCCCGAACCTGACTGAAGCCTTGCAGGCTGACGGCAGCCGTCGCTGCTGGCCGATGCTGGCGCCGAGTGTGCCGCGTCAACGCCTGACCATGAGCCGCGCGCTGCTGGCTTCGGCGAAGCACAAGATTCTGTCGATTTCCGGTCAGTCGAAACTGACCACTCTGAATGCCGCACTGGCATCCGACGACGTCGCGGCCATGCCGGTGCGCGCGTTTCTGCAACCTACGTTAGAGATTTACTGGTGCCCATGAGCCAAGGATCAGCCGCTATGAAAAATCCATCCCCGACCGTTTCCATGGCGGACAAAGTTGCCCTGATCGACAGCCTCTGCGCCAAGGCGCGGATCCTGCCAGTGATCACCATCGCCCGTGAACAGGACGTGCTGCCACTGGCCGACGCTCTGGCCGCCGGTGGCCTGACCGCGCTGGAAGTGACCCTGCGTTCGCAGTTCGGGCTCAAGGCGATCCAGATCCTGCGTGAGCAGCGTCCGGAACTGGTGACCGGTGCCGGCACCGTGCTTGATCGCAACATGCTTGCAGCAGCGGAAGCGGCGGGTTCGCAATTCATCGTCACCCCGGGCATCACCCGTGACCTGCTCGAAGCCAGCGTCGACAGCCCGATTCCGCTGCTGCCGGGCATCAGCAACGCCTCTGGCATCATGGAAGGCTATGGCCTGGGCTATCGCCGCTTCAAGCTGTTCCCGGCGGAAGTCAGCGGTGGCGTGGCAGCGATCAAGGCGCTAGGCGGCCCGTTCGGCGAAGTGAAATTCTGCCCGACCGGTGGCGTCGGCCCGGCCAACATCAAGAGCTACATGGCGCTGAAAAACGTCATGTGCGTGGGCGGTAGCTGGATGCTCGATCCCGAATGGATCAAGAACGGCGACTGGGCGCGCATTCAGGAATGCACCGCCGAGGCCCTGGCGCTGCTGGACTAAACGTTTTACCTGACACTTCGTTGTGTGTTCTACGGCTTTACGGTGCGCTTGGTCGGTGCACCGTTTTTTTTTGCCCGGCAAAAATACTCATGGAAACGGCGCGACACATAGTTACCGCACCGCGGGGCTCGTGCGCCGTTAATCTGCGTTCATCTTATGGAAAAGAGAACGCGTCATGGAACGAGACACTTCAACCGCACCGTCACCATCGATCTATCAGTTGGCCCCCGAGCAGATCGCCGGGCCGTACTTTCGCAATCCCAAATTGCTGCGGCGCAACATCAGCGAAGGCGCCGAAGGGCTACCCTTGCTGCTGCGCCTGAGCATCGTCGACGCGATGACCGGCCAGCCGGTAAGCGGGGCACTGGTGGACATCTGGCACTGCAATGCACGAGGCGCCTATTCGGGGTGGAGCCGGATCAATCCGGATCTGGAGGTCGACTCCGATGCCATCGGCTCGGTGCCGCGCACCGACGATGACACCTATCTGCGTGGCAGCCAGTTCTGCGATCAGCAGGGGCGGGTGCGCTTCACCACCATCTATCCGGGGTTCTATGCCGGTCGGGCGCTGCACATTCATGTGGCGGTGCGCATGGTCAGCGGCAGTGAATATCTGGAGGAGCGCAACGTGGCCTGGGTCGGTCAGCTGTATTTCCCCGAAGTGGTGTCACGCGCGGTGCTCAATGCCCGTGACTATCGCGGGCGAGCCTCGACACCCTTGAACAATGCCGATGACAGCTACTACAGCAACATGCGCGGCGAAGATTCGACCCTGACCGTGTGGCCGATCGGCCGCGACTCTCACGAGGACGGCTTTTTCGGCCATTTGACCATCGGCATCGACACCTTTGCCGCCTCGTCGCAGATCAAACCCGAGGACTTCGACAAGTACACCGTGTGAACCGATCAACGCAGCTCGTTGAGTGCACGGGTCAGCAACTGCATGTCAGCCGCCGTGGTGGTCAGCCCCGGCGTGATGCGAATGCTCGGCCCGCTCGCTGCGCCGTTGCGTACCACGGTGAACAGGTTGTACTCGTTGAGCAGGCGCTCGACCATTGCCTGTTGATCGGCGTGGCGAGTGAAACGCATCGAGGTGATTCCGCAATACAGGCGCGGATCGTCCGGGGTCATCACCTCGATCCCCGGCAGGTGCCGCACGGCACTCACCCACAGGTTGCGCAGGTAATTGAGCCGGGCGCTTTTGGCCGCAGCGCCGCCGAGCGAACGGTGCTCCTCGAGTGCCAACGGCAGTGACATCAGCGCCGGAATGTTCGGCGTGCTGTACGGCGTGCGGGCGCGTATGTCGGTGGCCGGAAAGTGCATTTCGCCCATGTCCGGATCGATGTCGGCCAGGCGCTGCGGGGCGATGTACAGAAAGCCCAGGGTCAATGGCGCGCCAATCCACTTGTGCAGGTTAAAACCGGCGAAGGCGATGCCCATCGCTTCCAGATTGAACTCGATCTGGCCAAGGGCGTGAGCGCCGTCGAGGATGATGTCCACGCCATGCTGTTTCGCCAGTTCGGCGATGGCCTGCACCGGCATCACCAGACCGGTGCGGTGGGTGACATGGGTCAGGGCCATCAGCTTGAGTTTCGGATAGCGGACGAAGGCTTCGCGGTAACTGTCCAGCAGGCTGTCGAAACTGGCCGGATGCGCATGGTTGATCTCGATCACATCGACGCCGCGATGGCGTGACAGCCAGCGCATCGCGCCCTTGACCGTGTCGTATTCCAGGTCGCTGATCAGCACCTGATCGCCGGGGAGCAGGCGATTGTAATTGCGGATCAGCGATTGCAGCGCATCACTGGCGTTGCGCGTGAAAGCCACGCTCTGCGCGCGCACACCGATGGTCTCGGCCAGTTGTGCACGGATCTCCAGGCTGTCGTGCTGTTCGAAACGCTGGCGCACGTACACCGAGTTGCTGGTGTTGATCATCTCGATATTGCGCTGATAGTCCTCGATCACTGTGCGCGACATGCGCCCGAAGTAACCGTTCTCCAGGTTCAGCGGGCCGGTTTGCGCTTCGTAACGATCGGCGAAGGTTTGCCAGAACGCTTCGTCACGGGCACGGCGGGTGTTATCAGGCATGGTCGAGGCTCTAGGGAGGAGGGCGCTTCAGTGGCGCGGGGCAGGTTTGCCGTGTTTGGCGCGTAGTGGTTCGAGCAGATCCGACAGGCCGTTATGGTCGATTTCCTGCATCAGCGCCAGCAGTCCGCCGAGTTCGCCGTGAGGAAAACCCTCGCGGGCGAACCAGTTGAGGTAAGGCCCCGGCAGGTCGGCAATGATCCGGCCCTTGTACTTGCCGAAGGGCATTTCACGGGTGATCAACAGCTCAAGTTTTTCAGGATTCATCAGTGGCGATCATCTGGATTCAATCAGTCAGGAAAATACAGGCATTCTGCATGCAGGCCAAATGACAGATCATGCAAATAACCGTGATACAGATAGTTCAAATATCTTTAAGCTATTGAAATATAAGGATTTATTTTTTATAAGAAAGCTGGCACGCACACTGCAATAACCCTTGCATCTTCAACCAACCGCAAGGAATTGAAAAAATGACTGACATGAATAAAGAAGCCATCTCTGTACTCAACGACCTGATCGAAACCTGCAAGGACGGCCAGGAAGGGTTCAAGACTTGCGCTGAAGACATCAAGCACCCAGAACTCAAGACTCTGTTCGTGACCCGTTCTGCCGATTGCGCGACTGCCGCCGCAGAACTGCAGGCTGAAGTGCGTAAACTGGGCGGTGATCCGGAAACCTCTACCAGCGTCAGCGGTGACCTGCACCGTCGCTGGGTCGACGTCAAAGCCATGTTCACTGGCAAGGATGAAGAGGCTGTGCTGAACGAAGCCGAGCGCGGTGAAGACCACGCCCTGAAGGCTTATCGTGAAGCCATCGAGAAAATCAACAAACACGGCCTGGTCGGCATCCGTGACCTGGTTGAGCGTCAGTACCACGGCGTACAACGCAACCACGACCAGGTGAAAGCCCTGCGTAACCAGGCTCGCGCTCGTTCGTAAGCCACGCTGGTAAAACTGTGGGAGCGGGCTTGCTCGCGAATGCGCTGTGTCATGCAACGATGATGTTGCTGACATAACCGCTTCGCGAGCAAGCCCGCTCCCACTTTTGTTTTTTGTGTACCTGATGATCAGCCGATGCTGATCGCCGGCAGAGTCGGCAGGGTCACGGTCTGCTGCTTGCGCGGTGCCAGAATCTCGGCCTCGCCATCCACCACCAGCTCATCGCGCTGGTTGAACACGCGAGTGGCGATGCGCACGCGAAACTTCGGCAGCTTCTCGAGGATTTCCAGGCGCACGGTCAGGGTGTCGCCAATCTTCACCGGCTTCTGAAAGCTCATCTGCTGACCGATGTAGATAGTGCCCGGCCCAGGCAGCTCGCACGCTACGGCGGCGCTGATCAGTGCACCGCTGAACATGCCGTGGGCGATGCGTTCCTTGAACATGCTGGCGGCGGCGAACTCGGCATCCAGGTGCACCGGGTTGTGGTCGCCCGACATCGCGGCGAACAGCTGAATGTCGCGCTCTTCGACAGTCTTGCTGTAGCTGGCGGTCTGGCCGACTTCGAGGGCTTCGTAAGGGATGTTGGTAACCTGGGTCATCGGTCTTGATTCCTGTGACGGATTAAAGTGAATCCACAAAAAATTATTCGCTGCGATGGGGGCGGCGATGGCTCAGCGCCTGGTCGATCCAGGTCAGCACATCGGCAATCACTTCGTCGCGATTGGTTTCATTGAACAATTCGTGCCGCGCCTGCGGGTAGATCTTCAGTTGCAGGTTCTGGCTGCCGGCCGAGCGCAACGCTTCGGCCAGATCTGTCAGACGCTTGCCTTCGCTCACCGGATCACATTCACCGCCGATCACCAGCAGCGGCAGGCCCGGGTCGATCTGGGCGAGATTGGACGCTTTGCTGATCTGCTGCAAGCCGCCGAGCAAGTCGATCCACAATTGATTGGTGCAGCGGAAGCCACACAACGGGTCGTTGGCATACAGATCGACCTCGACCGGGTCGCGGCTCAGCCAGTCGAACGGCGTGCGCGCCGGTTTGAATTTTTTGTTGAACGAGCCGAACGACAACCACTCGATCAGCGCACTGCGGCCCTTGCCGCCCTGACGCAGTTTTTCGAAACGGGCGATTTGTCGCGCCGCGCCGTAAAGCGCCACCGGCTGGAAGTTCGAACCGCTGAGAATCGCCCCATGCAGGCTGGCGCTGTGATGCAGCAGGTAACCCTGAGCGAGGTAGCTGCCCATGCTGTGCCCGAGCAGGATGATTGGCACGTCGGGATGCTGCTGGCCGATGTGCTGATTGAGGCTGGCCAGATCGCCGATCACCTTGCACCAGCCGTCGTCATCGGCGAAATGCCCGAGCGTCCCGTGTTCGGCGGTTTTGCCATGGCCGCGCAGATCCGGGGCGTACACACCATAGCCTTGAGCACAGAACGCATTCGCCAGCCGCTCGTAGCGGGCGCTGTGTTCGGCCATGCCGTGGGCCAGCAGGATCAGCGCTTTCAAGGGCGCGGCAGGCAACCACTGGTTGACGAACAGGCGGCTGCGGTCACTCGCGTCCAGCCAAAAGCCTCGGTGGATCATGGCAATTCCTTTTTTATCGAGCGGTATCGGCCCGCAGTCGTAGCATTGTATAGCGCGTCCGATCAGCTCACGCCACGGCAGGAAGATTCATACGATCAATGTCGCCATCGCCCATATTTGCCTCAATGGCCATAACTGCTAGTGTCCGTGAAGCTCCGCTTTTTGCTTTGTGCCCTCAGGGATCAGCGCGAAACCACAGAAAAGCGGCTCCCGGATCGATTCAGGTAAAGAGGACAAGAACAATGCAACCTGATTTCTGGAATGACAAACGCCCCGCCGGCGTACCACTGGACATCGACATGGGCGAGTTCAAGTCGGTGATCGAGGTGTTTGAGCGTTCCTGCAAGAAATTCGCGGACCGTCCGGCCTTCAGCAATATGGGCGTGACCCTGACCTACGCTGAACTCGAGCGCTACAGCGCGGCGTTCGCCGGTTACCTGCAAGCCCACACCGATCTGGTGCCGGGGGATCGCATCGCGGTGCAGATGCCCAACGTGCTGCAATATCCGATTGCCGTGTTCGGTGCCTTGCGCGCCGGGCTGATCGTGGTCAACACCAACCCGCTGTACACCGCGCGCGAGATGCGCCACCAGTTCAAGGACTCCGGTGCCCGCGCGTTGGTGTACCTGAACATGTTCGGGCAGAAGGTTCAGGAAGTGCTGCCGGACACTGACATCCAATACCTGATCGAAGCGAAGATGGGCGACATGATGCCCACCGCCAAGGGCTGGCTGATCAACACCGTGGTCAGCAAAGTGAAGAAAATGGTCCCGGACTATTCGCTGCCGCAGGCGATCTCGTTCAAGAGTGCGCTGCGCCTGGGCCGTGGTCTGGGGATCAAGCCGTTGAAAGTCAGCCTCGACGACATCGCCGTGTTGCAATACACCGGTGGCACCACCGGGCTGGCCAAGGGCGCGATGCTGACCCACGGCAACCTCGTGGCGAACATGCAGCAGGTGCGCGCGTGTCTTGCGCAATTGGGGCCTGACGGTCAGCCGCTGCTGCGCGAAGGGCAGGAGGTGATGGTCGCGCCGCTGCCGCTGTACCACATCTATGCCTTCACCGCGAATTGCATGTGCATGATGGTTTCCGGCAACCACAACGTGCTGATTACCAATCCGCGAGACATCGCAGGCTTCATCAAGGAACTGAAGAACTGGCGCTTCTCGGCGCTGCTCGGCCTGAATACGTTGTTCGTCGCGCTGATGGAGCACCCGGACTTCAAGACCCTGGATTTCTCCAGCCTCAAGCTGACCAACTCCGGCGGTACCGCGCTGGTCAAGGCCACCGCCGAGCGCTGGGAGCAGATCACCGGTTGCCGCATCACCGAGGGTTACGGCCTCACCGAAACGTCGCCGGTGGCCTGCACTAACCCGTATGGCGACAAGTCGCGTCTGGGCACGGTCGGTCTGCCGGTGCCGGGTACGCTGCTGAAGGTCATCGATGACGAGGGTGTCGAGCAGCCGATGGGTGAGCGCGGCGAGTTGTGTATCAAAGGCCCGCAGATCATGAAAGGCTACTGGCACAAACCCGAGGCCACCGCCGAAGTGCTGGATGCCGAGGGCTGGTTCAAGTCCGGTGATATCGCGGTGATCGACCCGGACGGCTTCGTACGCATCGTCGATCGCAAGAAGGACATGATCATCGTCTCCGGTTTCAACGTGTACCCCAACGAGATCGAAGATGTGGTCATGGCCCACCCGAAAGTCGCCAACTGCGCGGTGATCGGCGTGCCGGACGAGCGTTCGGGCGAAGCGGTGAAGCTGTTTGTGGTGGCGCGGGAAACCGGGGTCAGCCTCGAAGAGCTGAAGGCGTACTGCAAAGAGAATTTCACCGCTTACAAAGTGCCGAAACACATCGTACTGCGTGAGTCGTTGCCGATGACGCCGGTCGGCAAGATTCTGCGGCGGGAGTTGCGCGATATCGCCTGATCGGTGAATGGCCGCGCGTTGCGCGGATCGCGGGCAAGCCACGCTCCCACAGGGATCTCCATCAACCTTGTGAGAGCGGGCTTGCCCGCGATGCTTTTTGGGGGGGAAGGCCCGGAAAACCGGGGCTTTCAGGGGTGTATAGGATTTTTGCTCTAAAATGACTGCTGGAAAGTCTTGAGTCACTAAAGTGACCATGGAGGCCGCTTTTGGCTCTAGTCGGCCCTCGGCAAAGCTGCTACTCTCGGCGCGCTTTGTGACTTCTCGGCCTGTAGAAAAGCCAGATTCACCAATACAAAACACACACCAATAATAATCGCATCAAATGCGGTGAAGAATTCGCGTTGCTGAGGAGTGGGCTTCCATGATCGAAGACTTTTGGAAGGATAAATACCCGGCTGGAATTGCTGCCGACATCAATCCAGACGAGTACCCGAATATTCAGGCAGTGTTGAAGCAATCCTGCCAACGCTTCGCCAACAAGCCGGCTTTCAGCAACCTGGGCAAGACAATCACCTACGGTGAACTGTACGAATTGTCCGGTGCGTTTGCCGCGTATCTGCAACAGCATACCGACTTGCAGCCCGGTGATCGAATCGCCGTGCAACTGCCCAACGTTCTGCAGTACCCGGTCGCCGTCTTTGGTGCAATCCGCGCCGGGCTGATCGTGGTCAACACCAACCCGCTGTACACCGCGCGGGAAATGGAACACCAATTCAACGACTCCGGCGCCAAGGCGCTTGTCTGCCTGGCCAACATGGCGCACCTGGCGGAAGCCGTGGTGCCGAAAACCGGGGTCAAACACGTTATCGTCACCGAAGTTGCCGACCTGCTGCCGCCGGTCAAGCGCCTGCTGATCAACAGCGTGATCAAGTACGTGAAGAAGATGGTCCCGGCCTATCACCTGCCTAAAGCCGTCAAGTTCAACGACGTGCTGAGCAAGGGCCAGGGCCAGCCTGTGGCCGAAGCCAATCCGCACAGCAGCGATGTCGCGGTGTTGCAGTACACCGGCGGCACCACCGGCGTGGCCAAGGGCGCGATGCTGACCCATCGCAACCTCGTCGCCAACATGCTGCAGTGCAAGGCGCTGATGGGGTCCAACCTCAATGAAGGTTGCGAGATCCTGATCACGCCGCTGCCGCTTTACCACATCTATGCGTTCACCTTTCATTGCATGGCGATGATGCTGATCGGCAACCACAACATCCTGATCAGCAACCCGCGCGACCTGCCGGCGATGGTCAAGGAACTGTCGAAGTGGAAGTTCAGCGGCTTCGTCGGCCTCAACACGCTGTTCGTCGCGTTGTGCAACAACGAAGGTTTCCGCAAGCTGGATTTCTCCAACCTGAAAGTCACCCTGTCCGGCGGCATGGCCCTGCAACTGGCGGCCGCCGAGCGCTGGAAAGCGGTGACCGGTTGCTCGATCTGCGAAGGTTACGGTATGACCGAAACCAGCCCGGTGGCCACGGTCAACCCGATCCAGAACATCCAGATCGGCACCATCGGCATTCCGGTGCCGTCGACCCTGTGCAAAGTCATCGATGATGCCGGTGTCGAGCAGCCCATGGGCGAAATCGGCGAGCTGTGCGTCAAGGGCCCGCAAGTAATGAAGGGCTACTGGCAGCGTCAGGAAGCCACCGACGAGATCCTCGACAGCGAAGGCTGGCTGAAGACCGGCGACATCGCGCTGATCCAGCCCGATGGCTACATGCGCATTGTCGATCGCAAGAAAGACATGATCCTGGTATCTGGTTTCAACGTTTACCCCAACGAACTGGAAGACGTACTGGCGACCCTGCCGGGCGTATTGCAGTGCGCGGCCATCGGCGTGCCGGACGAGAAGTCGGGCGAGGCGATCAAGATCTTCATCGTGGCCAAGCCGGGCGTGACCCTGACCAAGGAAACCGTGATGGAGCACATGCGTGCCAACGTCACCGGTTACAAGGTGCCGCGTTCGGTGGAATTCCGCGATGCGCTGCCGACGACCAACGTCGGCAAGATCCTGCGTCGTGAGTTGCGTGACGAAGAGCTGAAGAAGATCAAGGCCAAGTCCGCCGCCTGAAGCAAAAAGCCCCGCAGATGCGGGGCTTTTTGTTGGAGTAGGTGGTGGATCTGTAGTGACTGTGATGCCGCCTTCGCGAGCAAGCCCGCTCCCACATTCAACCGCGTTCCTCCAGTTGGAATACAGTCAAATGTGGGAGCGGGCTTGCTCGCGAAGCTTTTCGGTTACTGCCGGAACGGCGCGAAATTCACATTGGTTCCCGCCGGACGCATGTCCTGCAGATACGAATCCTTGTCTGCACTCAATTCCAGGCTCAACGCCGCCTTGCGCTTGCCCTCGTTGCGAATCACCAGACCTTCGAGCTTTTCCCGCAGGAACACCGTCGGCACTTTCAGGTGCAGCAGTTCGTCGGTGGCCGGGGTGTGCATCAGCAGGTGAATCCACTCGTACTGACCGACGGCGAGGCGCGTCACCGGCAGGTCGAACCACCAGATGTTGCGGTTGCGGTTCAATTCGGCGAAGTGGCAGTTGTTGGTGCCGAGCACAGCGCCGCCCAGTTCCTGGTTGCGACGGGCAATGGCCTGCTTTTTATCGAGTTTCATAACATTCCTGCGGGATCTGATCGTTGGCGCACGGCGCCCATAGGTGCGCATTCTCGGGGCTTGCGGGGCAAACATAAAGCCCAACCTGCATGGGCACGACGAAATGAAGGGCAAAAATAAATGAAACTCGTGGCAAACCCGGCCAGTCAATCATTACGTACTGACTTTTCCCCTTCAATGCACCAAGGAGAAACACCATGAGTAGCACTGGCGATAAAGTAAAAGGCATGGCCAACGAAGCAGTCGGCAACGTCAAGCAAGGCGTCGGCAAAGCCACCGACAACACCAAGCTGCAAGCCGAAGGCAAACTGCAAGAGAAAAAAGGTGAAGCCCAGCAAGCTGTCGGCAAAGCCAAAGACGCCATCAAGAAAGGTGTCGACAAGGCGTAATTCCGCCTTGAACGAAACACACGAGCGGCCATCCAAGGATGGCCGTTTTTGTGTCAAAACCCGACAGCCATCCACGAAGGTCGCCAAGTAGGCTACCGTGATGTAGAAAACGGCCCCTGAGTCGCCACGACTTCAACCTGTAATGCGGCGAAAGGAGACGCGAATGATTTTTCCAGACATGAAAGGTCTGCCACTGCACCGGGTGATGGTGCGCACGGTCACTGAATTCGTCGACGACGAGATGTCGACCTACGCCTCGGCACTGGCCTACCAGATGCTGTTCTCGCTGTTCCCGTTCATTCTGTTCCTGATTGCGCTGATCGGTTTCCTGCATCTGCCGGACTTCTTCACCTGGCTGCGCCTGCAGTCGGAACTGGTGTTGCCGCCGCAGGCGCTGGAACAGGTCAACCCGGTGATCGATCAGTTGCAGCAGTCCAAGGGCGGCTTGCTTTCGGTCGGTATCGTCATCGCCCTGTACACCGCGTCTGCCGGTGTGCGGCTGATGATGAGTGCGATGAACGCCGCTTACGACGTGGTCGAGGGCCGGCCGATCTGGAAGCGTTTTCCGCTGTCGGTGTTCTACACCGTCGGCATTGCCGGCATGTTGCTGGTGGCGGCCGCACTGATGGTGCTCGGGCCGCAAGTGATGGGCTGGATTGCCGCGCAGGTAGGGTTGGAAGATTTCATCGTCACTGTGTGGACGATTGCGCGCTGGCCGGTGATCGTGATCCTGATGATGGTCGCCGTGGCGCTGATCTATTACGTGATGCCCGACGTCAAACAGGAATTCCGTTTCATCACCCCCGGCTCGGTACTTGCCGTGGTGGTGTGGATCATCGCCTCACTGGGCTTTGCGTTCTACGTCAAAACCTTCGCCAACTACAACGCGATGTATGGCAGCATCGGGGCGATCATCGTGCTGTTGCTGTATTTCTACATTTCCTCGGCGGTGCTGCTGCTCGGCGCCGAGATGAATGCGGTGATCGAACACATGTCCAGCGAGGGCAAGGACGAGGGCGAGAAAGTCCCCGGCGAACTCGATGAACATCCCAAACAACATGTCTCTGGCCTGGGGCGCGACCACTCGCTCAAGCCGGACACTGACGAAGCCTGACCATGATCCGTGAAATCCTCAAAATGGGCGACGAACGCCTGCTGCGCATTGCTCCACCGGTGCCGCCGGAAATGTTCGACAGCCCCGAGCTGTGGCAACTGATCGATGACATGTTCCAGACCATGGAAAGTGTCGGTGGCGTCGGCCTCGCCGCGCCGCAGATCGGCGTCGACCTGCAATTGGTGATCTTCGGTTTCGAGCACAGCGAACGTTATCCGGACGCCGAAGCGGTGCCGCAGACGATCCTGATCAATCCGCTGATCACGCCGCTGAGTCCGCTGACCGAGGAGGGCTTTGAGGGCTGTCTGTCGGTGCCCGGCCTGCGCGGTGCGGTGGATCGTTATCAGCAGATTCGCTACGAAGGCTTTGATCCCAAGGGCGAGCCGATCGTACGCGTGGCGTCAGGCTTCCATGCGCGGGTAGTGCAGCACGAGTGCGATCATCTGATCGGCCGCTTGTATCCGTCGCGGATTACCGATTTCAGCAAGTTCGGCTTTACCGAAGTGATGTTCCCGGATCTCGATCCAACGGCTGACGACTGATCCTGAGAACACCTCTATCCCACAATTGATTTTTATGGTTCCAGTTCCATCGCAATCATCGGCTTGCTCCGCGCATACCGGCTCAACCGCTCGGCCAGTGCGTAGGGCAGGGCGGGATCGAAACTGAAACCGCGCCGCTCGTAAAACCCGCGCAAGTCCGGATGACAGAACAGCCACACCGGCTCCTGCAAATCCTTCACCGCCGCCGTGATCAACTCTCCGGCGATCCCTTGCTCACGGCAACCCGGATCAACAAACAATCCGGTCAACCAGTACCCGCCCGCCACCGGCCGCAAGCACAATGCGGCAACGATGTCCTCTCGACGGGCCACCCATAACTGGGCATCGCGCACCGCCTTCATCGACGATTGGTGGCTGCGGTAAAACTTGTTCATCAACGGCCACAAAGGCTCGTCGAGCAGGACGTATCGGGTATCGGGCATGGGATCGGACTGGCGGCGGGCAAAGCGCCGATTATAAAAGAACGCGCGCCGCGCGATAGGTGTATACCTGAGCCTACATCCCTGTGAGTGGAGTACGCATCATGTCCAAAGGTATGGATTCAAAGAAAGCCGCGAAGAAGAAACCGGTGAAGACGGCGATTGAAAAGCGTGCAGAGAAGAAAGCCAAGAAGGTCGATATTTTCGGTCATTGATCACGTCCTTCGGGAGCCCGTCCCCCGGGCTCCCGTTTCAGCGCAAAAATAATCTGCAAGATTGCTCGGCTTCGTTGCACAGAAGGGGAAGATTCCCGTTCCGAGCCACGCCATGCCGAATTACTTCGACGCCGACCATCGCCAGCAGATCGAAACCCTGCGCCAGCGCTTCACCGCTCGCACCGAATGGCCGACCTGGCTGCTGCTGATCGGCGTGTATGGCGGCTGGTTCGCGATCATCATCAACAGTCAGTGGCTCGGTCGCGGCTTGAGCACATTGCTGCTGATTCCGCTGCTGGTGCTGTGGCTGTCGGTTCAGCATGAATTGCTGCATGGGCATCCGACCCGCTCGGTGCTTTTCAATAAAATCCTCGGCTACGCACCTTTTGCGGTGTGGTATCCGTACACGCTCTACCGCGACAGCCACCTGCTGCATCACCGCGATGAAGACCTGACCGTGCCCGGCATTGATCCGGAAAGTCGCTACCTTACGGCAGCACGCTGGCAGGGCAGTTCGCTGTTTGAACGCAGCCTGCACTGGCTGAATAAAACCGTAATCGGCCGCTTCATCATTGGTGCGCCGCTGGGATTGATCGCGCTGGCTGCCGAAGAACTGCAACGCCTGAAAAACCGCGAGCGTCAGACCTGGTTGATGTGGCTGACCCACGGTGCGTTCAGCGTGTTAATGCTGTGGTTTATCGCGCGCTTCAGCGTGTTGCCGGTCTGGCATTACCTGCTGCTGATCAGTGTGCCGGTACTGTCGATCGCGATGATCCGCTCCTACTATGAACACCGCCCGCACGCTCAACCGGAGCAGCGCACCGTGCTCAACGAGGCCGGTTGGCCGTGGCGCTGGCTGTTTCTGAATCTGAACTTCCATCTGGTGCATCACGACCTGCCGGGGCTGGCGTGGTACGACTTGCCGGCGGCCTACCGGATGCGCCGCGAGCAGTGGGTGGCGCGCAGTGGCGGGTTTCTGGTGCAGGGTTATGGGCAGTTGTGGCGGCAGCATGGATTCAGGCCGATCGACAGTCCGCAGCATCCTTTCCACTGACTTCAAAAACACCACAAAACCTCTGTGGGAGCGAGCTTGCTCGCGAATGCGGTAGAACAGTGACATGTCTGGTGTCTGACACACCGCTTTCGCGAGCAAGTCGAATCGTCGCACCGCCGCTCCCACAGGGGTAAGTATTTGCAGGGAAATAACGTGTATGACCCAACACCATCTCGAACTGCTGATGTACACCGCCCCCGAGCCCATCCGCTTGGCCAACGAACGCTGGATCTCACGCATTCTCGAACATCTCGGCCACTCCCGCCTGAACGCCGCAAGCCTGTCGCTCCCCGAGCTTTGGTTATCGCCGGATCTGCTGCTGACCCAGACCTGCGGCTATCCCTTGATGACCCTGCTGCGCGGTCAAGTACGCATCGTCGGTCGCCCGCGCTACGAATTGCCCGACGCCACTGCCGGCAATCACTGCAGCCTGATCCTCAGCCGTGCTGACGATTCGCGCGAAACCCTGGCGGACTTTCGCGGCAGTCGCGGGGTGATCAACAGTGACGACTCCAACAGCGGCATGAACCTGTTGCGCCATTGTCTGGCGCCGCTGCACCGCGACGGGCAGTTCTTCGGCGCGCTCGGCATCAGTGGCGCGCACCGCGAGAGTCTGCGTTGGGTGCGTGAGGGGCGCGCTGATCTGGCGGCGATCGACAGCGTGACCTATGCGTACCTCGCTCGGCATGCGCCTGAAGACGTCACTGGATTGCGAGTTGTGGCACGCACTGCGCTCAGCCCGACCTTGCCTTTTATCACCGCCGCGACTGCTACGGATGAGCAGATCGAACAGTTGCGCCGGGTAATGAATCAGGCGTTGCGTGAATTGCCTGATGTGGCGCAGATCCTCGGCTTGCCTGAAGTTTTGCCCGCCAGCGAAAGCGATTATCAGATCTTGCTCGACTATCAACGTGAGGCTGAAGAGCTGGGCTACGGCCGCTTGCGCTGAACAGCCTTATATCTCCAAAAAGAATATAAAAATGAAATATAAATATTATTAATGCATAAGGCGCCTTGCTACGATCGCGCCACCGGATCACCGGACATTCAGCGACCCTTACCCAGGAGCCCTTATGTCCGGCGCCGACACCGCTCACCGCAATCATCTCGACGCTCTGTTCCGCGCCCATTACCGCTGGCTGTGCACTTACCTGAGCCGACATCTGCACGACTCCGCAGGCGCGGAAGACATAGCCGCCGAAACCTTCGCGCAATTGCTTCAGGCGCCCAGTATCACGGCGATTCGCGAACCCCGCGCCATGCTCACCACGATTGCTCAGTGTTTGCTTTATCAGCGCTGGCGCCGGGCGGATCTGGAGCGCCGGCATGCGCAGCAGATCGACGTCGAGGTCGCTATCTCGCCTGAAGACCTCGCGCAACTGAGCCAGACCCTCAAGCGCCTCGATCACAGCCTGCAACGCCTGCCCGGCAAGGTCCGTTCGACCTTCCTGCTGGCACGGATCGATGGCCTGACCTATCCGCAAATCGCCGCCGAACTGGGCATCTCTCAGCGTTCGGTCAGCGTTTACATGAGCCGCTCCCAAGCCCTGTGCGACCGCCACAGCGCCAACCAAATCCTGACAGACAAGAGGTCCGCATGAGATCAATCAAAACCCTGCTCGGCCATTCGTTACTGGCGCTGAGCCTGAGCGTCGGCGCTGTTTCGGCGGCGGAAAAAACCGCACCGATCCACTTCGGTGACATCACCTGGGAAAGCGGCAGTTTCATCACCGAAGTGCTGCGCCTGATCGTCGAGAAAGGTTATGGCTACCCGACCGACACGCTGCCGGGCAGCACCGTCAGCCTGGAAGCGGCGCTGGCGAAAAACGACATTCAGGTGATCGGCGAGGAATGGGCCGGGCGCAGTCCGGCGTGGGTCAAGGCCGCCAATGAAGGCAAGGTGTTCGGCCTTGGCGACACGGTCAAGGGCGCGACCGAGGGCTGGTGGGTGCCGGAATACGTGATCAAGGGCGACCCCGAGCGCGGGATCAAACCATTGGCACCGGAGCTGAAATCGGTGGCCGACCTGCCGCGCTACAAGGACGTGTTCCGCGACCCGGAAGACCCGCGCCGTGGACGCTTCCTCAACAGCCCGACCGGCTGGACTTCGGAGATCGTCAACAGCCAGAAGCTCAAGGCCTATGCGCTGACCGACAGCTACGTCAACTTCCGCACCGGCTCCGGCGCGGCGCTGGATGCCGAGGTGGCGTCGTCGATCAAACGCGGCAAACCGGTGCTGTTCTATTACTGGTCGCCGACGCCGCTGCTCGGTCGCTTCAAACTGGTGAAGCTCGAAGAGCCACCGTTCGATGCTGAAGCCTGGAAAACCCTGGCCGATGCCAACAACCCGAATCCCAAGGGCACCCGCTCGATGCCGGCCAGCCTGGCGATTGGCGTGTCGGCGCCGTTCAAGGCGCAATACCCGGAGCTGGTGTCGTTCTTCGAGAAAGTCGATTTGCCGATTGATCTGCTGAACCAGACGCTGGCCGGGATGAGCGAAAAACGCCAGCCACCACGGCAGGTAGCCGAAGCATTTTTACGCGATCAGCCGCAGGTGTGGAGGGCGTGGGTGCCGGGTGAGGTGGCGAGCAAGGTGACGGCGGGGCTTTGAGTTTCTCCCGGTTGATCTGCGTTGTTTGAACGGACGCCTTCGCGAGCAAGCCCGCTCCCACAGGGGGATCGTGCACGCCACAAATCCAGTGTGGGAGCGGGCTTGCTCGCGAATGATCTAAAGACTTACGCCGCTTCCGCCGCCAACGCCGCGATCACGGTCGGCCGCTGCTCGACGCGCGCCTGAAACCGCGCCAGTGCCGGCCACTGCGCCAGTTCGATCCCGAACAACCCGGCCCAACGCAACACCACAAACAGCAACACATCCGCCACGCTGAAGCCGCTCGGCAACAGATACTCCTGCTGCTCCAGCACCCTGACCAACACCGCAAAACGCTTGAACAACTTCTCCTTGATCACCTCGGCCGGCAACCGCTCATCGAACAGCGCGCCGAGGCTGCCGTGGATCTCGCTCGAAATGAAATTCAGCCACTCCTGCAAACGCAGCCGTTCGAAACTGCCGGGCGCCGGCGCCAGCCCTGACTGTGGTTGAAGATCCGCCAGATATTGCAGGATCACCGGGCCTTCGGTCAGCACCGCGCCGTCGTCCAGTTGCAGGGCCGCGACGTAGCCCTTGGGATTGATCGCGAGAAAGTCTTCGCCGCTGGCCGTGCGCTTGCTGCGATTGTCGACGCGGATCAGCACGAAGGGCAGTTTCAGTTCGCGCAGCACAATGTGCGGCGCCAGTGAACAGGCTTGCGGGGCGTAATACAGCTTCATCGGCAGCTCTCTGGTGGGGATTTGGCGCCAGTGTCATAGTGCGCCGCACCTTCGGTAAAATTAATCTTTCAGAAAGCAGCCATAAGGACAGCTACTGCCATGATGAACCTGATGCATTGGCGGCTGGTGGTCGCCGTCGCCGATCACGGCAACATCACCCGCGCGGCCGAGCGGGTCGGCATGACCCAGTCCGGCGCGAGCCAGGCTTTGGCGTTGATGGAGGAAACCCTCGGCGTGCAACTGTTCAGCCGCGAAAGCCGACAGACCTTGCCCACCGCCATCGGCCTGCCGGTGATCGAGCAGGCGCGGCTGATGCTCGGCGCCCTAGAGACCATTCGCCAGACCGTCGACAGCGTGCGCCCGATGCTGCGCGGGACAATTCGTCTGGCGAGTTTTCCCATGGTGCTGGCGAGTTTTCTGCCGCCGCTGTTGCGCCAGTTCAATCGGCTGTATCCGGGGATCGAAGTGGTGGCGCTGGAGGTCAGCGACGACGAGGTGGAAACCTTGCTGGCGGCCGGTCTGGTGGATGTTGGTGTGGTGCTCAACCCGGCGCCCGAGCGCAATGCCGGGCCGTTGGGCCGTGATGAATGGGTGGCGGTCGTGCCGGCAGGGCACCCTTTGGCGCTGCGGGGGATCGAGCAGGGCGTCAGCCTGCAAGAACTGACGGCGCTGCCCTTTGTGCTGGCCACCGGCGGTTGCTCGACCAACGCCCGCAGCCTCGCCGCTGAAGCCGGGTTGCAGTTGCAGGACGTGCGGGTCGAGGTGCGCGAATGGAGCAGCGCCTTCACGTTGGTGCGGGAAAATCTCGGCGTGACCCTGGTGCCGGAAATGACCTTGCCGGCCGAGCGTCAGGGCTTGCGCGTGATTGCCTTGCAGCCACGTATCGAACGGGTGTTTTCGCTGGTGCTGCCTTCGGGGCAGACGCCGTCAGCGACGGTGCAGGCATTGCTGGATCTGGTGGCGGAGACGGCAGTCGCGACAGCTCGCTGAACCGTTTCTTGTGCAAAAAGTGCCAGATACTGGCCGACTAGTGGCCTTGCGCACGGCATGGCGCTGGCTATGCTAGCTGTAACTAACTATGTCGACCGTCATCTGTTAGCCGTGATTTCAACGCTGCCAGAGTGCGCAACCCAAGGCACCGGACACTGAACCAACAAGGAGCAGTTGTACATGGAAGTTTTCTGCACGTTAGGGCTGGCCCGCTGCTGGGCTATCAAGAGAAGGATGTCTTGATTAGAGCGTTGCTGCATGGACCCTCGGATTAAAACATCATTTATCACCTGACAACTTCCTCCCGTGGAGGAATGCGTGTGCCTGTTCTGTGGAACGTAGTGGTGGATGCTGAAAGACCTGACTTTCATCAAATCAAAAGACCGCGCGGAAGGTGATACAACCATGTTCAACCTACATCACAAGGCTGACCTGCAGGAAATCGAGCGTTTCAGCTGCGCCTTGACCGAAGCCAACGCCAAGCTCGAAGCGATCAGCCGTTCGATGGCGATGATCGAATTTACCCCCGAAGGCATTGTTCTGGATGCCAACGAAAACTTCTGCAAGACCATGGGTTATAGCGCCGAGGAAGTGCGCGGCAAACATCATCGTATCTTTTGCGAAGAAGCGTTTTACCGCAGCGAGGAGTACGCCAAATTGTGGCGCGACCTGGCCCGGGGTGAGCCGATCAGCGGCACGTTTCTGCGCTTGAACAAGTCCGGCAAGGAGATCTGGCTGGAAGCCAGTTACATGCCGGTGTACGGCCCGGACAAACAAGTCAAAAGTGTCATCAAAGTGGCCTCGGACATCACCGCCCGGGTCAACAAAGAGCACGAAGAAGAAAGCATGCTGGCGGCGATCAGCCGTTCGATGGCGGTGATCGAGTTCACCCCGGACGGCAACGCGATTACCGCCAACGACAACTTTCTGAAAACCATGCAGTACTCGCTCAACGAAATCGTTGGCCATCACCACAGCATGTTCTGTCACCGTTCCGAATCCGAGTCGGCGCAATACAAGGCATTCTGGGCATCGCTCAATCGCGGCGAATATCACTCGCACCGTTTCGAGCGCAAGAACAAGTCCGGACAGATGGTTTATCTCGAAGCCTCGTACAACCCGCTGTTCGACACCAAGGGCCGTTTGTACAAAGTGGTGAAGTTCGCCAGCGACATCACCCAGCAGATGACTACCTTGCAGAACGCCGCGGAATCGGCCCACAGCACCTCGGTACAAAACGACGCCTGCGCGCAAAAGGGCTCACAGGTGGTGCAGCAGACGGTGCAGATCATTCAGGACATTTCCCGCGACCTAAATGAGGCGGCGCTGAGCATCGATGCGGTCAGCAAGCAGTCGGACATCATCGGCACCATCGTCCAGACCATCCGCGGCATCGCCGACCAGACCAACCTGCTGGCGCTCAACGCGGCCATCGAAGCGGCGCGAGCCGGTGAACACGGACGCGGTTTTGCGGTGGTGGCGGACGAGGTGCGCAGTCTCGCGGCACGCACCAGTCAGGCGACCCTGGAGATTGTCGAAGTGGTACGCAAAAACCATGACCTGTCGCTGAGCGCGGTGTCGAGCATGCAGTCGAGCCTGAGCCGCACCGGGCTGGGTGTGGAACTGGCGAATGAGGCGGGGGAGGTGATTCTCGAAATTCAGCAAGGATCGCGGCATGTGGTGGATGCGATCGGGCAGTTCAATGCGACGTTGCAGCTGAACTGACACCCATCAACAACGGTAGGAGTGAGCCTGCTCGCGATTGCGGTGCGTCAGTCACTGGATAAGTAACTGATGTATCGCTATCGCGAGCAGGCTCACTCCTACATTGGTTCCTAAGCAACTTTCAGATCACAGCGCCGCGAGAAACTTGTCCGCCAGTTTGTCGCTGTCCTTGACGTCATTGACGTTGTCTTTTTCCGCTTGCGCCAGCTTCATCTTGTCCTGCAGACGCTCGGCGATCTCTTTGCCGATGGCCAGTTGTTTCTCCGGCGGCATGGCTTTGATGTCGTCTTCGGTGATGCCCATGCTCTGAAGGATACTGTCGCGCAGGCGCTGTTCCGGCGACTTGCTCATGTAGTCCTTGAACGCGTCGGTGGCCGAGGTCCCGGTGGTGGTGCCGGCCGCTGTGGCGTCGGTGGTTTGCAGGCCGACACGGGTCTTGGCGAAGGCTTCGTCGACGTTATCGCTGATGCGCGTGGCGGCGGCCACTTGCTGGGTGGCGATCTGCGTGGCCGAATCCTCAACCTTGGAGGTCGCGTCGGTCGCCTGCGACTGGGCCTGGTTCTGCAGCGATTGCAGCATGGCGCCGTGCAGGCCGCTTTGCAGACCGGCAGCGGCGGTCGTGGTCGCGTCATCCGCCAGCCGCTTGGGCAGGTGGATGAGCTGCTGCTGTTTGGCACTGACCAACATCATGATGGAGACCTTTGGATAATTGCTGACGGGCATATCCGAGCAATTAGCGTGCCTTTAAAGAAAGTTCTTTTGTTTCAACGTGCTAGTGATCTTGCATGTGCAACAAAGCGGTCATCCCTTGCCGTCGGGCGGCAGAGGATGACCGTGTAGCCTCAGCGGTGGGCAATGTTTTCCAGCGCCAGATTGCGCGTGCGCGGGCCGAACCAGCCGATGGTCAGCATCACGATCAGCATGCTGCTGACGATGAACGCGAGCACCCCGGGCGTGCCGAAGTTGTCGAGGAACAGCCCGATCAACAGGCTGCTGAACACCGTCGACAAGCGACTGAACGAATAACAGAAGCCCACCGCCCGGGCGCGGATGTTGGTCGGGAACAGTTCGCTCTGGTAAGAGTGATAACTGAAGCTCAGCCAGGCATTGCAGAAGGTGATCATCACCCCGCAGAAGATCAGGCCGAAGGCGCTGGTCTGCAACGCGAACAGAGTGCCGAAGGTCATCGCGCCGAGGGCTGAGCCGACGATCTGCCATTTGTTCTCGAAACGGTTGGCAAACTTCACGAACAGCAACGGCCCGAGCGGGTAGGCGAGGGTAATGATGAACGCGTACATCAGGCTGTGGGTGACGCTCACGCCCTGGCCGGACAGCAGCGCTGGCAGCCAGTTGCCGAAACCGAAGAAACCGATCGCCTGGAACACGTGAAACACGATCAGCATCAATGCCCGGCGCCGATATGGCGGCTGCCAGATGTCGGCGAAGCGACCCTTGCCTTCGACATCCACCGCGACGGCTTCGGGGGCATCCAGCGGTTGGCGGTGATCCTTCTCGCAGCGGGCTTCGATGTCGTCGAGAATCCTGTTCGCTTCATCGAAACGCCCATGCTGCGCCAGCCAGCGTGGCGACTCCGGCAGACGCTTGCGCAGCCACCAGATGAACAGCGCAAACACCGCACTCGCCAACACCACCCAACGCCAGCCGGACACACCGAACGGCGCCTGCGGCACCAGCCACCAGGACATGAGTGCCACCGCCGGCACCGAGAGAAACTGCACGAAAAAGGCGAAGGCAAACGCCGAACTGCGCATGCGTTTGGGCACCAGTTCCGAGAGGTAGGCGTCGATGGTCACCAGCTCGATACCGAGGCCGATGCCCACCAGAAAGCGCATGCAGATGATCCCCAACGCCGAGCTTTGAATGCCCATCAGCACCGTGGCCACGGTGTACCAGACCAGCGCAAAGGTGAAGATCGCGCGACGGCCGAATCGATCGGCCAACGGGCTGAGCAGGCTCGCGCCGAGGAACAGGCCGAGGAAGGTCGCCGACGCGAACGCTGCCTGATCGGAGAAGCCGAACACGCCCTGATTGCCGGTGGCGAAGATCCCGTCACGGATCAGCCCCGGACTGATGTAGGCGGTCTGGAACAAATCGTAGAGTTCGAAGAAACCACCAATCGACAACAGCGCCACCAGTCGCCAGATGGTGGCGACGGAGGGCAGGCGGTCGATGCGGGCGGAAATCTCGGCGGCGCGTATCGGGTCGATGCCGTCGCTTTGCGCGGCGGCGGGGGCGTGAGCAGTCATCTGCGGATCCATTTTTTATTGATGGAAAAGATTAGCCTGCTATCGGAGTTCGCGGATTGTGAATTTCGGCGGTTAGCCCCGGAGAACCGCCGATTTCTTGCAATAACTGCTTACCAATTAACGATTTATGCCGCAGCGGTCGAATCGGGCAGCGCCGAGGCCGGCAAGCCGAAGACGCGATCGAACAGCCAGTTGAAGGCAAACGTGTAGCACGGGATGAAGATGATCAGTGCCAGATCCAGCAGGAATGCCTGCACCAGACTGATGTTCATCCACCAGGCGATCAGCGGAATCAGGAACACGATCAGCGTCAGTTGAAAACCCACGGCGTGGGCGATTCGCCGTTTGACCGTGCGGGTGCGCGACTTCTGGCGGCTTTCCCAGTGCTCGAACAGCGAGGTGTAGATGAAATTCCAGGTCACCGCGATGGTAGTAATGATCACTGCCAGCGGGCCTGTGCTGCCGGGCGACGTGCCGGACAACAGCGCCAGGCCGAGGGCGGAGAAGGTCATGCCGATCACTTCATAAAGCGACACGTAGACCAGTTTGCGTTTGACGCCTTGCATGGGGATTTGCCTCTTTCTTGCAACGTGTTGGCCAGCGAGACTGGCGAAGACGGCGAAAGATAGCTTCAATAGGCGTGACAGAAAAAGTCAGTAGCTTTCAGTTTTGGTGATAGGTAGATGAAGTGAATTTCAACAGCGACAGCATCGAACTGTTCCTCGCCGTGATTGAGCGCGGCTCCTTCTCTGCAGCCGCCCGCGCTTTGGGCCGGGTACCTTCCGCGGTCAGCATGGGCATCGGCAACCTTGAGGCGGAGCTTGGCTATGCCTTGTTCGATCGCAGCCACCGCGAACCGCAGCCGACAGCGATGGCGCTGTCACTGGTGCCCCACGCGCGGCTGATTGCCGAGCAGCTTAAGCAACTGCAGGTGCACGCGGTGGAGTTGTCCCTGGGGCTGGAGAGCAAGCTGTCGATTGGCGTGGTGGCGGACATCGACCGGCGCCGCTTGCTCGCCGCGATCAAGGTGATTGCCGAGCGTCATCCGTTGCTCGACATTGAGGTACTGACCGCGCCGCAGGACGATGTGCTGGCGATGCTGCACAGTGGCCGCGTCAGCGTGTGTCTGGCGTTTGCCGGGTTGAGCATGAACGTGCTGGAGCGTTTTCAGTTTGTCGGCAGCGAACGGATGATCGCCACGCTCGCGGCGGACAGTCCGTTGTTGCAGGGGCAGGATCTGTTTCTCGAAGACCTGGTGCATGTGCGGCAGATCTTCGTCGCCAGTCGCGACTTGCCGATCAGCGAAACCCGGCCGCTGGTGGCCGAATCGCATTGGCGCACCGACACCCTGGAGACTGCGCTGGAGATGGTCGAGGCAGGGCTGGGCTGGGGCAATTTCCCGTTGTCGGTGGTGCAGCCGTGGCTGGACAGCGGGCGCTTGAAGCGACTGAATTTTCGCAACATCGAAAACGGCCTGGTACTGCCGGTGCACGCGGTGTGGCTCAAGAGCCAGCCGCTGCAGAAGGGCGCGCTGGCGCTCGTCGAACTGCTCAGCCACTGAGCCCAACACAGATCTCCTGTGGGAGCGGGCTTGCTCGCGAAGGCGGTGTGTCAGAAAAGTATGTGCTGACTGATCCACCGCTTTCGCGAGCAAGCCCGCTCCCACAGGATTTTGCAGTGTGCAGGCGATCCTTGTAGGAGGTTTCAGGTACTCTCGCGAATCTTCAATTCAAAACCCATATCCTCAACCGGTCGCGCCACGCTGTTGCCCGCCATCAACGTCAACATCTGCTCCGCCGCACGCCGGCCGATCGCCTCGCGTGGGGTGTTGATGCTGCTCAGGCGCGGCACCATGTGTTCGGACATCGGCAAGTCGTTGAAGCCGAGAATCGCCACCTGCTCGGGGATCTTGATCCCGTTGCGCAGCGCCTCCAGCAGCGCACCCTGCGCCAGGTCGTCGTTACCAAAGAAGATCGCATCCACATCCGGATGCGCCGCCAGCAGTTGCAGGAACAGTTCACCGCCCAGGCCCACGGACGAGGAGCGCGGGGTCAGCACTTCCAGATCCGGGTCGTAGCGCCCGGCCTTTTGCAGGGCTTTGCGGAAACCTTCACCGCGCAACAAGGTGCGCTGATCGAGTTGCGCACCGATGTAGGCCAGACGCTTGCGACCGCGCGAGAGCAAATGTTCGGCAGCGGTTTCGCCGGCATTGAGCTGCGAGAAACCCACACAATTCACGCCGGCAGCGCTGTCCAGTTCCATCATGTACACGCAGGGAATATTGCTGGCCTCGATTATCCGCCGCGAACTTTCCGTGCGATCAAACCCGGTCAGCAGCAAACCACGCGGCTGATAAGCCATGTAGTTGCGCAGCAGGTTTTCTTCTTCATCGCGTGAGTAGTGGAAGTTGCCGATCAGTACTTCGAAGCCCTTGGGCGTGAGTACCCGATGAATGGCTTCCAGCGTATCGATGAACAACAGGTTGGACAGCGACGGCACCAGGACCACCACCGAATGGCTCTGCGCCGAGGCCAATGCGCGGGCGGCAGGGTTGACCACGTAGTTGAGTTCGAGCGCGGCTTTCTGCACTTTTTCCACCAGTTCGGTGGCCACGGTGCTGACCCCGCGCAGGGCACGGGAGGCGGTAATCGGGCTCACGCCGGCGAGGCGGGCAACTTCATTAAGGGTGGGACGGCCGGTGGTGCGAGTGTTTTTATCGTTTTTAGGGGTGGTCATCGGGCGGCTTGCCAAACAAAAATCAAGGCACTAAGGTAGCGCTGTCCTGATGCAGCTGCAAATGCGTAAGCGAGGTCCTGCCTGATCTCGCTTTTTGGCGTTGGGGCGCAAACCTGCTGCAACCCAAAAAAACGACAAGAAGGCGTCGGCAACTTCTGCCTGTGCACTAGAGTCATAGCTAGCAAAGGTAGCGCTGTCTGCGCGCTGAGGTGTTATATGAGTCATCCCATCACCGCCCTGGTCATCATGGGCGTTGCCGGTTGCGGCAAGACGTGCGTCAGCGAGGCCCTGTGCCAATTGAGCGGCGCCACTGCCATTGAAGGCGATACTTTTCATCCGGCCGCCAACATCGAAAAGATGAGCGCGGGGATCCCCCTGAACGACGACGACCGTGCCGGCTGGCTCGACAGCCTGTGCGATGAACTGCGTCGCGTCGATGCATCGGGTAAACGCCCGGTGCTGACCTGCTCTGCCCTTAAACACAGTTATCGCGAAGTGCTACGCAGTGCCTTGCCGGGCCTGGGCTTCGTGTTTCTTGAGCTGACCCCTGAAGTCGCCGCCGACCGTGTGTCCCATCGTCCGGGCCACTTTATGCCGGCAACGTTGATCGAAAGCCAGTTCGCCACCCTCGAATCGCCGGTAGGTGAGCCGTTGACCCTGGCGCTGAATGCTTCGATCCACAGCGTTGAAGAACTGGCGGCCCAGGCGCACGTCTGGTGGCAGGCCCACGGTTTGAAACAGGCGGTATGAGTGTGTTGAAAGAGCTAGCGCTGTCCTCACGAATTCTGTTTAACCCGCTTTAATAACAACAACAAGCCAGGAGACACCCCCAATGTTTGGCATGTCCCACGACGCCTACCTGCTGCTCGATGCAGTGGTCACGGTAATCGGCCTGATTATCCTGATCACCAAATTCAAGATTCACCCCTTTATCTCGCTGACCATCGCGGCCGCGTTCCTCGGCCTGACGTCCGGCATGCCGATCGGCACCATCATCAAGGCGTTCCAGGACGGCTTCGGTGGCGTGCTCGGTTTCGTCGGCATCATCCTCGCGCTGGGCACCATGCTCGGCAAAATGATGGCCGAATCCGGTGGTGCCGATCAGATCGCGCAGACCCTGATCCGCGCCTTCGGCAAGGACAAAGTGCAGTGGGCAATGATGTTCGCCGCGTTCCTCGTCGGTATCCCGCTGTTCTTCGAAATCGGCTTCGTGCTGCTGATTCCGCTGGTGTTCATCGTTGCCCGCCGCACCGGTGTGTCGATCATCAAGATCGGTATCCCGCTGCTCGCCGGTCTGTCCGCGGTACACGGTCTGGTGCCGCCACACCCGGGCCCGCTGCTGGCGATCGGCGTGTTCGGCGCCGACATCGGCAAGACCATCCTCTACGGTCTGATCGTTGCGCTGCCGACGGCAATCATTGCCGGTCCGATCTTCGGTACCTTCATCGCCAAGCACATTCCCGGCACGCCGAATCAGGAGCTGGTCGATCAACTGGCCCGTGAAAGCGACGACTCAACCAAGTTGCCGAGCTTCAGCATCACCCTGATCACCGTGCTGCTGCCGGTGTTCCTGATGCTGCTGAAAACCTTCGCTGACGTGGCGCTGCCGGACGGTCACTTCTTCCGCACCTGGATGGACATGATCGGTCACCCGATCTCGGCGCTGCTGCTGGCGTTGCTGCTGTCGCTGTACACCTTCGGTCACAAGCAGGGCATCGGTTCGCAGCAGATGCTCAAGTGGCTGGACGCGAGCCTGGCGCCGACCGCCGCGATCATCCTGATCATCGGTGCCGGTGGTGGCTTCAAGCAGATGCTGGTGACCAGTGGTGTGGGCGACGTGATCGGCCACATGGCAGTCAGCGCGCAGATCTCGCCGATCCTGCTGGCGTGGCTGGTGGCGGCGGTGATTCGTATTGCTACCGGTTCGGCCACCGTGGCGACTATCACTGGCGCGGGCATCGTGGTGCCGGTGGTGGGGATGATCCCGGGCGTCAACCGTGAGCTGCTGGTGCTGGCCACCGGTGCTGGTTCGTTGATTCTGTCCCACGTGAACGACGCCGGTTTCTGGCTGGTGAAGCAGTACTTCAACATGACCGTGGCCGAAACCTTCAAGACCTGGACCGCGATGGAAACCATCCTGTCGGTGGTGGGCCTGGGCTTTATCCTGCTGTTGTCGCTGTTCGTGTAAGCGATCACACAGACACAAAAAAACCGCAGCGATGCGGTTTTTTTGTGGGCGACGATATCAGGATGAATGCATTACCCCTGTGGGAGCGGGCTTGCTCGCGAAAGCGGTGTATCAGTCGCTGAAAATGTTGACTGACACGACGCCTTCGCGAGCAAGCCCGCTCCCACAGGGGGGGAGGTGTCAGGCAGTGGTTTTCGGGGCCAGGCCATCCGCCCGGAACATCCCGCGAATCCCGCGCACCGCCTGACGAATCCGGTCCTGGTTCTCGATCAGCGCGAAGCGCACGTGATCATCGCCATACTCACCAAAACCCACCCCCGGCGAGACGCAGACCTTGGCCTCGGCCAGCAGCTTCTTGGCGAATTCCAGCGAACCGAGGTGCGCATAAGCCTCGGGAATCTTCGCCCAGACGTACATCGACGCTTTCGGATTCTCGACCATCCAGCCCAGTTCATGCAGGCCTTTGACCAGCACGTTGCGGCGCTGGCGATACTGCTCGGCGATGTCGCGCACGCATTGCTGATCGCCTTCCAGCGCGGCAATCGCCGCCACTTGCAGCGGAGTGAAGGTGCCGTAGTCGTGGTAGCTCTTGATCCGCGCCAGGGCGTTGACCAGCTCCGGGTTGCCGACCATGAAACCGATGCGCCAGCCAGCCATGTTGTAGCTCTTGGACAGGGTGAAAAACTCCACCGCGATGTCCTTGGCGCCGGGCACCTGCATGATCGACGGGGCTTTCCAGCCGTCGTAGGCGATATCGGCGTACGCCAGGTCGTGAATCACCAGCACGTCGTACTGCTTGGCGAGGGCGATCACCCGTTCGAAGAAATCCAGCTCCACGCACTGCGCGGTGGGGTTGGACGGGAAACCGAGGATCATCATCTTCGGCTTGGGGATCGAACCGCGAATCGCCCGCTCCAGTTCATCGAAGAAGTCCACACCCGGCACCAGCGGTACCGAACGCACCTGGGCGCCGGCAATCACTGCGCCGTAGATGTGAATCGGGTAGCTCGGGTTCGGCACCAGCACCGTGTCGCCCTGATCCAGGGTCGCCAGCATCAAATGCGCCAGGCCTTCCTTGGAACCGATGGTGACGATGGCTTCGCTTTCCGGGTCGATGTCGACCGCGTAGCGTTGCTTGTACCAGTTGGAAATCGCCCGACGCAGGCGCGGAATGCCCTTGGACGTGGAGTAACCGTGGGTGTCTTCACGTTGGGCAACTTGTACGAGTTTTTCGACGATGTGCGGCGGTGTGGCCCCGTCGGGGTTGCCCATGCTCAAGTCGATGATGTCTTCACCACGACGCCGCGCGGCCATCTTCAGCTCGGCGGTGATGTTGAAAACGTAAGGGGGGAGTCGATCTATGCGCGCAAAGCGGCGCGGCGAACCTTGTTCAGCCATTGTTGCCTCGGATAACGTAAGCGCCCGGAACCGTCCGAGCGACGCTGGTCACTGCGGTGACCTGTGGCGGAAGATAAGGGCAGCGGTGGCAGACTGTCCAGCGTGCACGACAATAATTTTTTCCAAGGAAATGCTTAATGGAATTCACCAGCGGCTTCTTGCTGAGCCTTTCGCTGTGCCTGGACATCGGCGTAGCCAACATCGCAATGATCACCCTGGCGATGCAGCGCGGTTACTTTCAGGGCTTCGCGCTGGGCCTCGGCACTTGCGTCGGCGACCTGATCTACGCAGTGCTGGCGCTGGCCGGGATGACCGTGCTGCTGCAGTACGAAAGCGTGCGCTGGGTGCTGTGGATCGGCGGGTCGGTGCTGCTGATCTACTTCGCGGCGAAGATGATCTATTCGGCGATCCATCACGAAGCGCAGTTGGCAGCGACCGCGGAGGTCGGGCAGAACTCGCATCGCAAGGAGTTCTTCCGAGGGATCTTCCTCGCCATGTCCTCGCCCAGCGCGATCCTGTGGTTCGCCGCGGTTGGCGGCACCCTGATCGCCCGCTCCGGTGGCGGCGGCCCGCTCAGCTCGGCGCTGTTTCTCGGCGGTTTTCTCTGCGCCGGCCTGCTGTGGTCGGCCGGTCTGTGCTTTGCCGCAAGCCACGGCGGCAAGTTGCTCGGCGACAAGCTGTTGCGCTACTCCTACATGGCATCGGCGGCGATCTTCTGCTATTTCGCGGTTTACGTGATCGTATCCGGTTATAACGAGTTCGTTGGCTCCGGCGCTGCCGACCAGTTGCACGCCTTGTGACATTGCGAATCGGGTTTGGCTTCTATACTCAGCAGCCGAACCCCTAATTTTGTTCCAGGAGTCGAGTCATGGATGAGCAAAAACGCGTCGAAGTGGCGGAACCTCGCTTCGAACATGGACACTTCCTGCTGATCGCGGGATTTCGTGGTCGATTTACCCAGGACACGGCCAAGGACATCCCCGCGCTGTGGGAAAAGTTCTTGCCGCACCTGGGAAAGATACAGGGACAAAAAAACGAAGTGACCTACGGCGTCTGCAGCAATTTCGACGGCAAGGGTGGCTTCGATTACATCGCCGGGGTAGAAATCAGCAAGCTCGATGACCTCGACCAGAAGGTCTACCAGTGGGTCGAAGTGCTGCCCCGGCAGTACGCGGTGTTCGAGCACAAGGGACCGCTCGACCAGTTGCCGCAAACCCTGCAATACATCTACAAGACCTGGCTGCCGACCTCTCACTACGTGGAACTGAATGCCCCGGAACTGGAACGCTACAGCGCCGATTTCAATCCGCGACTGCACACCGGCAAACTGGAAATCTGCGTGCCGGTCGACAGCAAAACCTGAGTCCATGACGATGAGGCGGATCACTGATCCGCCTCATGTTGTTCAACCGCGCTTGCCCTTGCCCAGCCGTCGCGCCCGCAACAGGTCGATACCCAAGGTGATAAAGCCGAACGTACTGATGCCCAACACCATCAACAAGCCGATTTCAACGCTGCTCATAAGCGGTTACCCCCAAGGGTGATCAGAGACACAGCGCAGGAATAGCCCGTCAGCGGCACGAAGAAAAGCGCTTATACGCAGGCTTTACGCCCCCCGCGCGGATCGATATGAACACCTTATTCCTTTATGCTTTGCGCACTTTTCTCCGCTGATTTTCGAGCTGCCATGAACACCGTCATCCGCAACGTCACCGCCGCCGACCTGGATCGCTGCTACGCCATCGAAACCGTTGCCTACGAAGGCGATGAAGCCGCCACTCGCGAGAAGATCGCCACGCGCATCGCCACCTGGCCTGAGGGTTTCATCGTCGCCGAGGTGGATGGGGTGGTCGCCGGGTTCATCAACTCGGGTGCGGCGTTTGATGTGCAAATGTCCGACGAGGCGTTCAAGGAGCTGATCGGTCACGACCCGCAAGGGCCGAACGTGGTGATCATGTCGGTGGTGGTGCACCCGGACTATCAGGGGCAGGGCCTGGCCAAGCGCTTGATGGCCGAGTTCATCGAGCGCATGCGCGGGATGGACAAGGCGACGATTCATCTGATGTGCAAGGAGAAGCACATTGCGCTGTATGCCGGGTTCGGCTTTGCCTACATCAAACCGTCGGAGTCCGACCATGGCGGGATGGCGTGGCACGAGATGATTCTGACCCTCTGAAAATCGCTGCAAGCCCAAATGTGGGAGCGGGCTTGCTCGCGAAGGCGGTGTGTCAGTTGCCAATGATTTATCTGAAACGACGCCTTCGCGGGCAAGCCCGCTCCCACAGGGGAGCAGTGGTGACTCGTTGATAGGTGTCAGTAGAGAGTGTCGCTTACTCTTTTCGGTGCTTCGCGGTCGTAAGTCTCGGCGTCAAACTGCCCGTCATTCAGGCGCTTGTGGAAGGCGCCGGCAGAGGGCAGGGCCGAGCGCGGCAGGTGGGTTTCCGGGTTCCACGCATCTGAACGCACAAAGGCTTTCGAGCAGTGGAAAAACGCCGCCTCTACCGTCACCAGCAACACCGTTTTCGCCGGTTTGCCGTTCACCGCAAAGCTTTCCAGCAGCTCAGGATCGGCGCTGATGGTCGCGGTGCCATTGACCCGCAAGGTCTCGCCGATCCCCGGAATGATGAACAGCAGCGACACCCGTGGATCGTGCAGCACATTGCGCAGGGTATCGATGCGGTTGTTGCCCGGGCGGTCCGGCAGGGCCAGGGTGTTTTGGTCAATGATCCGCACGAACCCGGCTTTGTCACCGCGTGGCGAATTGTCGAGACCGTCGGCGCCCACCGAGCTGACGATCACCAGCGGCGACAGGCGCACCATCGCCTGATAATCCTCGTTGAGAAAACCGATCTGCTTGCGCACCGCGCGGTCGTGGGGCAGGCCGTAAATAGCTTCCAGTGCTTCGATTGAATCGATCATCGTGCATCCCTCGATGACTTAGAAAAACAGTCCCATACGCCGCTCGTAACCGACCCGGCCCTTGTACGCTTCGCCGCTGTCGACGAAACCGTGTTTGGCGTACAGCGCGATGGCGGCATCGTTATCGGCATCCACCGACAGTTCCAGCCCCTTGATCTCCGGCCATGCTTCACGCGCCACCTCGGGCAGCGCCTGCAGGCAAGCCTTGCCGTAACCTTTGCCCTGCGCCCGGTGATCGACCTGCAAGGCGTGCAGGGTGGCGCTGTGTTCATCGGCCCAGTCCGGCAACACCGGTGGGCGCTTGAGCAGCAGAAAAGCCACCGGCACCTGATCGGCCAGCAGCGCGAAACCTTTGACGCCGGGGCCGGGTCTGGACAGCAGCGTGTGCAACGCGCCGTGAATGTCGCCGGAAAATTTGATCTGCTCGGGATGGATTTCAATCGCCTCGACCTGCTGACGCTGCAAGGCGTTCAGGCTGTCGTACGGCACGAGTTGGGCTGACACGGGAATTTCCTTTTTCCTACAAAGATGAGCCTCGGATTCTAGCGATTTTGTGTTCGGCGGAAATTTTTTGTTTCGTCTGTCGATCCGCCCGATAGCCGAACGACTAAGGGTGTCTTCAGCACAAAAACCACGGAGAACACCATGAGCGCACAGACTGAAATCCAGACCCTGATCAATACCTACCGCGACGCGGTAATGACCAAGAACGTCGACAAGGTCATGACGTTGTACACCGACGACATCGTCTCCTTCGATGCGATCAAGGCCCTGCAATTCAAGGGCAAAGCGGCCTACCGTGCACATTGGGAAGCCTGCATGGAAATGTGTTCCGGCCCGCACGTTTTCGAGTTTCACGAGATCGCCATCGAGACCGCCGACAACCTCGCCTTCGCCCATTGGGTAACGCATTGCGGCGGCACCAACGACAAGGGCGAAACCCAGAGCTGCTGGATGCGCGCCACCGCGTGCTATCGGCAGGTCGGCGGGACGTGGAAGATCGCTCACGAGCACTGGTCGGCACCGTTCGATCCGATGAGCGGCAGCACGCTGTTCGATGTGCAACCCTGATCTTCAGCCATAGTTGATCCGTTCGAATCAGGAGAAAACCATGAAGTATTTATGCCTGGTCTACAGCGATGAGCGCCTGCTGCACAACTCGCCCGACAGCCCGGAAGACGCCGAGTGCTGGGCGTATGCCGAGTCGATTCAGGGCAGCGGGCGGATGGTTGCGGCCGAAGCGCTGGAGTCGGTGCAGGCCGCAACCACCGTCCGGATGCGCAACGGCAAGCTGTCGATCACCGACGGCCCGTTCGCTGAAACCAAGGAGCAACTGGCCGGTTTCTACCTGATCGATGCCAAGGATCTCAACGAAGCGATTCAGGTCGCCGGCAATATTCCGGCGGCCCGGGTCGGCAGCGTTGAAGTGCGTCCGGTGCGGCAGTTGAATGTCTGAAGTCCGGGCGCGGGTCGAGCAGGTCTATCGCGAAGACTCGCGGCGGATTCTGGCGACCCTGATTCGTCTGCTCGGCGATTTCGACCTCGCCGAAGAAGCCTTGCACGAGGCGTTCTTCGTCGCGGTCGAGCGCTGGCAGCGCGACGGTGTGCCGGACAATCCGCGTACCTGGCTGGTGTCCACCGGGCGCTTCAAGGCCATCGATGTATTGCGCCGCCGCGCCCGCTTCAAGGCCTCGCAGCCGCTGTTGCTGGCGCAGCTCGAAGAATTGGAACAGGCCGACTGGAGTGGCGAAGACGTGGAAGACGACCGCCTGCGGCTGATCTTCACCTGCTGTCACCCGGCGCTGGCGGCGGATGCGCAAGTGCCGCTGACCCTGCGTGAAGTCTGCGACCTGACCACCGAGGAAATCGCCCGCGCGTTTCTCTCGGCACCGGCGGCGATTGCCCAGCGCATCGTCCGTGCCAAAGCGAAGATTCGCGATGCAAAAATCCCTTATCAAGTCCCCAGCCTGAGCGAACTGCCCGAGCGCCTCGACAGCGTGTTGCGGGTGATTTATCTGGTGTTCAACGAAGGCTATTCGGCATCGATGGGCGCCGAGCTGACCCGTGAGGATCTGACCCGCGAGGCGATTCGGCTTGGGCGGTTGCTGATGGAGTTGCTGCCGGAACCGGAGGTCATGGGCCTGCTGGCGTTGATGCTGTTGCACGAATCACGTCGGCCGGCGCGCACTTCGCCCAGTGGTGAACTGGTGCTGCTGGATGACCAGGATCGCTCGCGCTGGGATGCCGGGTTGATTGCTGAAGGTTGTGCGCTGGTGGAGCGGGCGCTGACCACCCGAAGGTTCGGGCCGTATTGCCTGCAAGCGGCGATCGCCGCGGTGCATGCCGAAGCGCCGTCAGCGGCAGAAACCGATTGGCAGCAGATCGTCGGGCTGTATGACGTGCTGTTGCGGGCGGTGCCGTCGCCGGTGATCGAGTTGAACCGCGCGGTGGCAGTGGCCAAGCGCGATGGGGCGCTGGCCGGGCTGACGCTGATCGAGGGGATTCTGGATCGCGGTGAGTTGCAGGATTACCACCTGGCGCATTCGGCGCGGGCGGAGTTTTGTCGGCAGTTGGGCCGGGTGGAGCAGGCGCGGGCGGCGTATCGGCGAGCACTGGAACTGACCCGGCAAGAGCCGGAGCGGCGGTTTATCGAGGGGCGGCTGAGCGAACTGGATTGATCCCAGGAATTCATTGGCAGTGCCGGCCCCTTCGCGAGCAAGCCCGCTCCCACAGGCGATCGCATTCCAACTGTGGGAGCGAGCTTGCTCGGCGAATGGGCGCGCCGCTATTCCAGCATCTTGCTCAGCAACCAGCTCCCCGCCGGCCCCGGCGGATACAGCCGCGACCACAACGCATCGACATACACCGGCCGCGGCCAGCCGCGCACCGTCAGTTCCACCAGCGAGCCATTACCGAAACGCGCCACCAGCCAGCGCGGCAGCGCCGCCCAGCCAAAGCCCATCTCCGCCATTTCCATCAGCATCAGGTAACTCGGCGCCGACCACACCCGGCCCTTTGCCCGGCTGTCGTAGGGATTGACGATGGTCGCCAGGCGCAACTCGCGATGCTGCTCCAGCACCTGCTGGTCGACCCGTTCGACACGGGTCAGCACATGATCATCTTTGACGAACAGCGCCAGGTCAGTGCGCTCGGCGACGGTCGAGGTCACCAGATCCGGTGGATAGGTGTCCTGCATTTCGGCAAACGCCAAGTGTGCGCGGCCACGCTGGACCAACTCGATCAGGTCGTCACACTCGGCGATCAAGCATTCCAGTTCCAGGTCCGGATAACGCTGCTCGAAGCCGACCAGTGCCGCTTCGAAGCGCGCCGATTGATAGGTGTCGGAAATCGCCACCGTCAGCTTCGGCTCCACGCCTTGGGCCAGTTGCCGGGCGCTCATTTCCATACGACTGGTGGCCGCCAGAATCGCCTCGGCCCGTTGCAGCATCACGTGCCCGGCCGGTGTCAGGGTCGGTTTGCGGCTGCTGCGGTCGAACAGAATCAGGTCCAGATCGATCTCCAGGCTGGCCACTGCCGCACTGATGGTCGACTGACTGCGCCCCAGCTTGCGCGCCGCTGCCGAAAACGAACCCTGAGTGGCCGCTTGCACGAACGCCAACAGCACTTCTTGCGAAGCCATGAACTATCGCCTTGATCGATGGTTATTGGTTATGAAGTATCGGTATGAGGGCAGATTATGGCAACCCTCTTCACTCAAGGAGTCAGGCCATGACTGCCAACAAATCCATCACTGAACGTATCTTCCAGGCCATCGGTTTCGAGTGTCTGGCGATCCTGATCTGTACCCCGTTACTGGCGTGGATCATGGACAAACCGCTGCTGGACATGGGCGCGGTGACCGTGCTGATCGCTCTGCTGGCGCTGGCGTGGAACGTGCTGTTCAACGGCTTTTTCGACCGCATGCTCAAGCGCCTGAACGTCGCGCACAACGCCTGGACGCGGGTGGTCCACGCGCTGCTGTTTGAGGGCGGATTGATCGTGATGGGCGTGCCGCTGATTGCCTGGTGGTTGTCGGTCAGCCTGTGGCAGGCGTTCTTGCTCGACATCGGCGTTCTGCTGTTTTTCCTGCCGTACACCTATGTGTATCACTGGGGGTATGACGTGGTGCGCGAGCGCCTCGTGACCCGCCGGGTATGCGCGGGATAAGCACAACCTGTGGCGAATGCAAAACCTGTGGCGAGGGGATTTATCCCCGATGGGGCGCGTAGCGGCCCCTCTTTTTATCCAGAAAAGAAGGGCCTGCTGCGCAGTCCATCGGGGATAAATCCCCTCGCCACAGAGGCTCTCACCAAGAAAGTTTTTAGTGAATGGGGGGGTTAGAGGAACATTCCTCCCGATGCCTCGACCCGCTGCCCGTTGATCCACTGCGCACCCGGCGCCAGCAGCATCGACAGCGCGCCACCAATATCATCCGGCTGCCCGGCGCGACCCAGTGCGGTATTGCTCGCGACCATCGCGTTCAACGCCGCGTTGTCGCGCACCGCACCGCCACCAAAATCAGTCTCGATCGCGCCCGGCGCCAGAATATTCACGCCGATCTGCCGCGCACCCAGCTCCTTGGCCTGATAGCGGGTCAGCACTTCCATCGCGCCTTTCATCGCCGCGTAAGCGGCATAACCCGGCAGGCTGAAGCGGGTCAGGCCGCTGGAGATGTTGATGATGCGCCCGCCGTCATTGATCAGCGGCAGCAGTTGCTGAGTCAGGAAGAACGGCCCTTTGAGCTGGATATTCATCAGCAGGTCGAACTGTTCCGGGGTGGTCTCGGCGAACGCCGCGTGCACACCGATCCCGGCGTTGTTGATCAGGAAGTCGAAACGCGGACGGTCCAGTTGCTGCAACGCTTGTTCAACTCGTTTGGCGAAATCGGCAAAGGTTTCGCTGCGACCGACGTCCAGTTGCAGCATCACGGCTTTGGCACCGCGTTGTTCCAGTTCAGCCACCAGCGCCTGGGCTTCATCGGCGCGGCTGTTGTAGGTGCCGATGATGTCCACGCCTTCGGCGGCGAGGTGCAGGGCGGCGTTCTTGCCCAGGCCACGGCTGGCACCGGTGATCAATGCGATTTTGCGGCTCATGTGAAATCCTCGATTGCGGTGAGTGGTGATGAGCGAAGTTTATTTATCCGCCATGGGATGATAAACAGACTGAAACCGGAATCACTGATCGACTCAGCCGAACAATCAACGGGTGTCCTCATGAACAAACTGGAACTGCTGCGCACCTTCGTCCGGGTCAGCGAACTGTCGAGTTTCACCCTGGCCGGCGAGAGTCTCGGGTTGCCGCGCTCGACGGTTTCCGAACATGTGCAGGCCCTGGAAACCCTGCTCGGCACCCGCCTGCTGCAACGCACCACGCGCAAGGTGCAGGCGACTCAGGACGGCCTGGTGCTGTACGAACGCAGCAAGGATCTGCTGTCGCACATGGACGAGATCGAGGGTCTGTTTCGGCAGGATCCGGCGTCGCTGAGCGGGCGGATTCGTGTCGACATGCCGAACATCCTCGCGCGGCGCCTGATCATGCCGTTGCTGCCGGAGTTCATGGCGCGGCACCCGAATCTGGAACTGGAAATCAGCAGCACCGACCGCCGTGTCGATCTGCTCAGCGAGGGTTTCGATTGCGTGGTGCGCATCGGCGCGCAGCCGGATCAATCGGTGGTGGCGCGGCACTTGGGCGACTTCCCGATGATCAACTGCGCCAGCCCGGCGTACCTTGAGCGCTACGGCGTGCCGCAGACGCTGGAGGATCTGGCGCAGCATCGGCTGGTGCACTACGTCGGGGTGCTCGGTTCGCGCTCGGAAGGGTTTGTGTATGAACAGGACGGACAGGTGCGGCGCCTGCCGATGGCTGGCAGCGTCACGGTCAACAGCACTGATGCTTACGAGTCGGCGTGCCTGGGCGGCTTCGGCCTGATCCAGGTGCCGCGCACCGGCATGCAGCCGCATCTGGACACCGGTGAGCTGCTGACTGTGCTGCCGCAGTTCACCGCGCCGGCGATGGCGATTTCAATCCTGTATGCACGGCAACGGCACTTGCCGCTGCGGGTGCGAGTGTTCATGGAGTGGTTGGGCGATGTCATCCGTTCCACTCTCTAATGCCTGACACAAATCAAACTGTGGGAGTGGGCTTGCCCACGAAGAGGCCGGCCCATTCAGCATCGATGTTGACTGATCTGACGCCTTCGCGAGCAAGCCCGCTCCCACAGGGGGGGGGCGGTGGGTGAAGTATTCGGGGCTGGTCGCGATCCAGGGTGGCAGTGGGCTTGCCCACGAAGAGGCCGGCCCATTCAGCATCGATGTTGACTGATCTGACGCCTTCGCGAGCAAGCCCGCTCCCACAGGGGTGGACGGTGGGTGAAGTATTCGGGGCTGGTCGCGATCCAGGGTGGGAGTGGGCTTGCTCACGAAGAGGCCGGCCCATTCAGCATCGATGTTGACTGATCTGACGCCTTCGCGAGCAAGCCCGCTCCCACAGGGGGGGGCGGTGGGTGAAGTATTCGGGGCTGGTCGCGATCCAGGGTGGGAGTGGGCTTGCTCACGAAGAGGCCGGCCCATTCAGCATCATTGTTGACTGACCTGACGCTTTCGCGAGCAAGCCCGCTCCCACAGGGGGGGGCGGTGGGTGAAGTATTCGGGGCTGGTCGCGATCCAGGGTGGGAGTGGGCTTGCTCACGAAGAGGCCGGCCCATTCAGCATCATTGTTGACTGACCTGACGCTTTCGCGAGCAAGCCCGCTCCCACAGGGATCTAAGTCGATCAGAAGATCTGGGTGAACAGCCAGTACAGGCTGCCCGACAGCAGAATCGCCGCCGGCAAGGTCAGCACCCACGCCATCAGCAGATTGCGGATGGTCTTCATCTGCAAACCACCGCCATTGGCGACCATGGTCCCGGCCACGCCCGATGACAGCACGTGAGTGGTCGACACCGGCAAACCGAACATGTCCGCCGCGCCGATGGTCAGCATCGCCACGGTTTCCGCCGAGGCGCCCTGGGCATAGGTCAGGTGGGTCTTGCCGATTTTTTCACCGACCGTCACCACAATTCGTTTCCAGCCAACCATGGTGCCGAGGCCCAGGGCGATGGCCACGGCGATCTTCACCCACAGCGGGATAAAGCGTGTGGCGTTGTCGATCTGCTGTTTGAACAGTTGCAGTTTGTCAGTGGTGTCGGCGTCGAAATTGCCGACCTTGTTTTTGTCCATCAGGCGAATGCTTTCGCTGGCCAGGTACATGTCGTTACGCACGTTGCCCATGGCCTCGGCCGGGACTTTCGACAGCGAGCCATAGCCTTTGACCTCTTCGCCAATGTGTCCGGTGAGAGCGGCGAGGGCGGGGATCAGTTGCGGCGTGGCTTGCTTGCTGCGCACGTAATCGGACAGTACCGGACGCGGATCCACCGGGGCTGGCAGCGGGGTGTTTTTCACCAGCGCTTGCTGGGTGACTTCGGCGACGGCAGCGAACTGCAGCGCCTGATCGGCGGGCATGGTGCGGTTCAAGGCGTAAGCCATCGGCAAGGTGCCAACCAGAATCAGCATGATCAGGCCCATGCCTTTCTGCCCGTCGTTGGAGCCGTGGGCGAAAGACACGCCGGTGCAGGTGGCGATCAGCAAACCGCGAATCCACCACGGTGGCGGGTTGTTGCCTTCCGGCGCCTTGTACAGCGCGCGATTCTTGATGAAGGCGCGCATGGCCAGCAGCAACAGCGCCGCGCAGCCGAAGCCCACCAGCGGCGACAGCAGCAGGGCGTAACCGATCTTGGTCGCCTGTGCCCAGTCCACGCCGCTGGTACCGTCGCGCCCGTGCATCAAGGCATTGGCGACGCCGACGCCGATGATCGAGCCGATCAGGGTGTGGGAAGAGGAGGCCGGCAGGCCCAGCCACCAGGTACCGAGGTTCCACAGGATCGCCGCGATCAGCAGGGCGAAGATCATCGCGAAACCGGCGGACGAACCGACCTGCAGAATCAGCTCCACCGGCAGCAGGGCGATGATGCCGAACGCCACGGCGCCGCTGGACAGCAGCACCCCGAGGAAATTGAAGAACCCCGACCAGACCACCGCCACATTTGGCGGCAGCGAGTGGGTGTAGATCACCGTCGCGACCGCGTTGGCGGTGTCGTGGAAACCGTTGACGAACTCAAAGCCCAGCGCAATCAGCAGCGCTACGCCGAGCAGCAGGAACGGGGTCCAGGTGGTGACGGTGGTGCCCAGTTCATGCATGTCGTGCATCAGGCTGTAAGCGGTGAACAGCATCCCCATGGCGAGCACCGCGAAGAACACCACGTAAGTGAACGGGCCGGGTTTTTTATCAAGTGCCGGCCGGCCGCCGTGGGCGGACGTGGGGCGGGCGGCGGTCAGGGAGGGAGTAGCCATGAGCGGACAATCCTGAGCGAGGGAAGGAGTGTCGGTCATGATCGTTGCTAAATATTACAGAGAGACTGCGGCAGGTCAGTGTTTGGCGGATTAGCTCACCGCTGATCTGTTGAGCCCATTCCTGAGTGCAGGAGGGGAAGTTGATTTAAGGTGAGCTGTTTGTGGTGAGGGGATTTATCCCCGATGGGTTGCGAAGCAGCCCCAAAAACCATTCATCTCGGTTTATCAGCTAAAACGCGTCCATCGGATATACGACTGCTACGCAGCCGATCGGGGATAAATCCCCTCGCCACAGGACCTCTGTCACCACAATGGATCTGTGGTGGGCAAGGGTCAGTAATCCCCACGCTTGCGAAAAGCCCAGCGCCCGGCAATCACGGTAAACGTCGCCACCAGCGCCACCAATATCCAGAACCCCTCCGGATCCGTCGCCAGCGGCACGCCGCCGACGTTCATGCCGAAGAAACCGGCGATGATGTTGATCGGCAGCGCCAGCACCGTGACCACGGTCAGGGTGAACAGCGTGCGGTTGCTCTGTTCGTTGAGGTTGGCGGCGATCTCTTCCTGAAGCAGTTTGATCCGCTCGCCGAGGGCGGTGAGGTCGTTGATGATCAGCGCGAACTCCTCGGTGGATTTGCGCAGCTCCTTGACGTCCTCCTTCTGCAGCCACGGCGGCGGACGGTTGAGCAGGCGCAGCAGCGAACCCGGCTCCAGCGCCAGCAGCCGTTGCAGGCGCACCAGTACCCGGCGATTGGCGCCGAGTTCGGCGCGGTTGGTCGACAGCCGTGAGGAGAGCAATTCGTCCTCGACCTGATCGACGCTCATGCTGGTCTTGCGCACGATCTGCGTCAGCACTTCGCCCTGATCACGCAGCAAGTGCACCAGCAGTTCCGACGGCGAGCGAAAGCATTCGCCGGCCTTCACCGACGAACGCAATTTGTCCACCGAGTGCAGCGGTTGCAGGCGTGCGCTGACGATCAGTTTGCTGCGCACGCAGACCCACAGCGTCGACACGTCTGAGGAAACCATGCTGCTGAGGTTGAACACCACGTCGTTGACCACTGCCAGCAACGCCGAGTCAACGTGTTCGATGCGCGTCGAGCGCGAACCTTCGTGCAGCGCCTCGAAAAACTCTTCGGGCAATTGCAGATGACTCTTCATCCAGCGCTCGCACGCGGCGTGCGCCAGGTTCAGGTGCAGCCAGAGGAATTCATCACTGTCGCTGTCGTCTTGCAGACAACGCAGGGCGGTCGCCGAATCGACTTCGCGGCCACGTTCACCGGGACGAAAACGGAAGCCGTAAAGCAGACCGAACAAATCAGGATCGCGATGACTGAGGTCGAGGCTGTGGTTCATGGAGGCTCGCTGCGAGGAGGGCGCGTCGGTCGCGGAATGGCAGGTTCACTGAGCCGCATCATCGCAATCACACATGACGCTTGTGTGACTGCAAAATGACAGTGATCGTGATCATTACCGGCAATCCTGTGGGAGGGGGCTTGCTCCCGAATGCGGATGATCATTGAGTGATGATGTGGATGACACGCCGCTTTCGCGAGCAAGCCCGCTCCCACCCCTGGGCCATGGTCGATCACAGTCTCTTAATTCACCTACCAATGGTCGGATTTTCTTCAAGAAGCGCTCTGGTACGCCGATCACGCTTGGGTTGCGTTGCGCGCGCTTGGCCATGAGCCAAGGCTCGCCGACACGGATGTCCGGCAAAATTCCACGCCTTACCGGGCGTGCCTCATCCCTGTCCTGAGTATCTCGCGATGCTGCAAAAATCCTTGAGAGCACAAATTCTCGCCCTACTGGGCGGCAGCCTGCTGGCGATGCTGTTGATCGCACTGGCCTGCTTTCATTTCCTGTCCAACGGCGTGCAGAACTACAGCCAGTTGATCGCCGGCCCCTTGCACACCTCACAATTGATTGACGAGGCCAACCTGCAATTCAAAGTGCAGGTGCAGGAGTGGAAAAACGTCTTGCTGCGCGGCAAGCAACCGGCGGACCTGGCCAAGTACTGGAGCCAGTTCGAAGATCGTCAGCGCGATGTGCAGAATATTCTCGGTGAACTGGCCGGGCAGAAAGGCCTTGAGCCGGCGCTGAAATCCCGCATCGAACGCTTGCGTGATGAGCACCGCCAACTCGGCAGCGCTTACCAGAAGGGCCGCGATGCCTACGTCGCTGCCGGTGCCGATCCAACGGCTGGCGACAGCGCCGTCAAAGGCGTGGACCGCGCCACCAGCGATCAGATGAGCGAACTGGTCGCCGAGTTGCGCAAGCAGGGCACCGAACAGTCGGCGCAGATCAGCGCTAGTGCTGACAGCACCGTGCTGCTGGGGATACTGGTGATGCTCGGCTCGGGTCTGCTGATCGGCTTGCTGAGCCTGTGGCTGGTCAACCGCAACCTGATCGAGCCGATCCGCAAGCTGATCGATTACGTTACCCAGTTGAGCCGTGGGCGCCTCGCCGAACGCGTTGCCAACGACCGTCAGGACGAGTTGGGCAACCTTGCCGCCGCGGCCAATACCCTGCGTGATTTCCTCGCCGAAACCTTCACTCATCTGCAACGCAGCGCCAGTGATCTGGACAGCGCCAGCGGCGAACTGAATGCGATCGCCACGACCATGGCCGGGGGCACCAACGAGCAGTTCAACCGCACCGATCAGGTGGCCACGGCGATGAACGAAATGTCTGCCACTGCCCAGGAAGTCGCCCGTCACGCGGCGGATGCGGCGCGCGCCGCCGACGATGCCGACCAGTCTGCCCAGCAGGGTGAAAAGGTCATGCAGGGCACCATCCACACCATCACTAAGATGCGTGGCGAAATTGCCAACACCGCTGAAGTGATTCGTCGTCTGGAAAGCGACAGCGGCCGCATCGGCAAGGTGCTGGAAGTGATTCGCGGCATCGCCGAGCAGACCAACCTGCTGGCGCTTAACGCGGCGATTGAAGCGGCGCGGGCCGGTGAAGCCGGACGCGGTTTTGCGGTGGTCGCTGACGAGGTGCGCAATCTGGCGCAGCGTACGGCCGAGTCGATCATCGAGATCAACCAGATCATTCAAAACGTGCAGACCGGTGCCGTGGACGCTGCGCAAGCGATCGAAAGCGGTCAGGCGCGCAGCGACGAAAGCGTCGAGCAAGTGACTCAGGCCGGTGCGATGCTGGAGCGCATCACCCACGCCGTGGAAGCGATCCGCGACATGAACCGCCAGATCGCCACCGCCGCCGAAGAGCAGACCTCGGTGGCCGAAGACATCTCGCGCAACCTGACCGAGATCACGTCCATCGCCAGCACCAACCTCAACAGCGTGCAGCGCACCGAAAGCGCCAGCCAGAACCTGCATGGCCTGTCCGGGCAACTCAATGAAGTCACCGCGCGCCTGAGCGCCTGACGTCCGCCGACGTGTACCGGTTCGGTTACCGAGTCGGTACACAGTCGATCTCAAATCCGTGCGAGTGCCGCCGATGGCCGGTTATCTATAACCGGCATTGGAGCCCTCCCATGGTCAGCATCACCTCTGTTTCGATCAATCAGACCGTCAGCACCGCCACCAGCAAGACCAGGATCAGCGACGCGAGTGACGACACCTCGACCCCTGCAACCAGCAGCGCGGGCGTCAGCGCCGATACCAGCAAAGTGGCGGCTGGCGGGGGCGCGGCTCCGGCGGGCGACAGCAGTTCCGACAGCAGCGGTGAGTCGGATTCGGTGAAAGAATTGCGCAAGCAGATCGCCGAGCTGCAAAAGCAATTGCAGGAGCAACAGCAAGCGCTGCAAGCGGCTCAGGCCAAGCAGGAAGACGCGGATGCCAAGGCTGCCGACGTGGCGTCCGCCGAGTCGCAAATCTCCAGCACTTCGGCTTCGTTGCAGACGGCCACGGCGGCGTTGTTGCAGGCGTTGCAGGATTCCGGGTCGAGCAGCTCGGGGTCGTTGGTCAGCACTTCGGCTTAAGCATCACCGCAATACTTTTGTGGGAGCGGGCTTGCTCGCGAATGCGGTGTTTCAGTCACCGAAAATATTGACTGACACGACGCCTTCGCGAGCAAGCCCGCTCCCACAGGGGATTTGTGGTGTGTCTCAGATTGTGGGCAGGCTGAAGGTGAACAGCGTGCCGCTCTGTGCGGTGGACGCCACATGCAAATGCCCGCCGTGGGACTGGGCGATCTGGCTGGCGATGTACAGCCCCAGACCGAGCCCGGCCTGGGGCGCGCTGCCGGTCGGGCGCGAGTAAGGCTGGAACAGGTGCGGCAGGATCGCCTCGGGAATATGCCCCTGATTCTTCACCCCCAGCATCAGCGCACCGTGCTCGACTTGCGCGATGACCTCAATGTCGCCCTCCGGGTCGCCATGGGCCACGGCATTGGCCAACAGGTTCGACAGCAGTTGAGCAATTCTCGCGCGGTCACAGGGCAAGCCCTGCAAGTCGCCGATGGACGCACGAATCGTGCGCTGCGGATGCACGTTGCGAATCTCCGTCACCACTTGTTGCACGGCTTCGGTCAAATCCGCGCAGGGCTGGATATCCACCGGAATACCCTTGCCCAACCGTCCGCGAGCAAAGTCGAGCACGTCATCCACCAACCGTGTCGCCCTTTGCGCACTGCCAAGGATATTGCGTATCCGCACCTCGATGGCCGGATCCGGATGCTTGCGCAGAAGCATTTCGGCGCCAGCGCTGATGGCGAACAACGGGTTGCGCAAGTCGTGGCCGAGAACGGCGATGAATTGTTCGCGCAACTCGGCGGTTTCGCGCTCCTGCAACAACGCGGTTTCGGTGCGCTGCGCGTTTTCCTCGGCTTCGATCTGCAACGCGAGCATCCGCGCGAACGACTCCATGGTGCTCTGGATGCTGCTGGACTTGAGTTGCGCGGGGTTCGGATCGAGCGCGCAGATCGTGCCGAAAAACCGTCCGTCAGTGCGGAACACCGGCACCGAGATATAACTCTCGAATTTGTACAGGCGCGGGGTGTGATGATCGCGGTAGAGCGGGTCTTCGCTGGCCTTGTCGATCACCACCGAGGTGTGCGCAGCACGGATTTCGTGGCACAGCGTGGTGACCACATCCAGCTCGCCACCAACCTGCAGGCCGAAATCCAGCTGATCGAGGACGGCGCAGGCTGTCCACGAATCCTCGGTAACCCGCGCCACGGCGGCAAAGCGCAGGCCGGTCAGTTCGCGGATCACTTGAAGGATCGCCGGAACCGCGCTGATCCGTCCGATTGTCGCGATGTCTGCTGCCGCTGTCTGCCCCATGCCCATCGCTCTCGGCTGCAATCGTTTATCTGATGCTCGCCATACTAGCGGTCTGATGGCGGTTTTGGCATCCCTTCAGGCTGCATCCGCGTGATTCGCCGGGCAACGGACGCAAAAAAGCCGCACGATCGCTGATCGTGCGGCTTTGCTTTGGCGGTGTATCAGGTGTCTTGCTTGTTGCTCAGCACTTTGCCGGTGGTGGCGTCGAAGTCGACGTCGAACTCTTTGCCATCGGCGGTTTTCAGCTCGACTTCGTACTCGTAACCGTTGAAGTGGTTATCCAGATCGGTGTCGGTGATGGTCGCACCCGGGTGCAGTTTCAGCGCTTCGGCGTTCATCGACTCCAGCGACTTGATCTTGCCGGATTTGACCAACTCAGGGATCTGGTCGACACGCACATCGGCTTGGGCCAGGCCAGCAGTCAGGGTCAGGGCAGCGGCGGTAAACAGGGCAGTCAATGTTTTCATCGGGTCATTCCTTGGGTTGTTCGTTGAAGTGGGCTCAGGTTAACCACCGCAACTTAATTCACCCTTAAAACCCCACATCGCGTGCAGCGCTCTTGTGGGAGCGAGCCTGCTCGCGATGCGGACAACCCGGTCTGCTGATCAGAACCCGTTGTTCTTCAACACCTGATCAACACTGGCACTGGCCGGGCGCTTGTAGAACTTCAACAGTTCGCTGGCGCGGTTGGTGAAGATGCCATCAACGCCCGCCGCCATGACTTTCTCGAAATCCACCGGCTCATCGACGGTGTAGACGTGCACCAGCATGCCCTGATCGTGGGTGTACTGGCTCATCCACGGTTGCACCAGATCCGAATAGCTCTGGTCGCCGCCCTTGGTCAGCCTGGCCGAAGGGCCGGTGCCGATGGCGCCCTGCGACTTGGCGAAATCAACCCATTGCTTGAATTCGGCTTCGGACTTCGGCTCCTGCTTGCCGTAGAACACGTTCTTGTCCTTCTCGCCGGACTCGGCAAAGGTCACCTTCGATTTCGGCTCGATGCTGCCTTCGCCGACCCACAGCAGCAGGATTTTCGGCACTTGCGGCATTTCCTTTTGCAGCAGTTCGAGGCTGTTCTTCTCGAAAGTCTGCAGGCTCACCTTGCCTTTGCCCTGGCCGACGGCCAACTCGCTTTTCGCCAGTTTCGAACCGGCCGGGCTCAGCCAGCCGCGATCTTGCAGCTTCTCTTTGAGGTCATGCTCGATGCCCGGAAACAGCTGCGGCTCCTTGGTTTCAATGTAAAGACCCGGCTTGTGTTTCGGGTTGGCCTGGGCGATGTCGATGATTTCATCGAGGGTGAGGATTTTCAGCCCGGCGTAGGACGGACGCGCGCGATCCGGGTAAGCCTTGTTGTACCAGCTGCCGGCGTCGAGGGTTTTCAGTTCGGCCATGGTGAAGGCGGTGGCCGGGCTGTCTTTACGCTCCGGGAATTTGGTCGCGACGTCGGTGGTGCGTTGCAGGTTGTTGTCGTGCAGGGCGAACAGCACGCCGTCCTTGCTGCGCTGCAAATCCATTTCCAGGTAGTCGGCACCGAGGTCGCGGGCCAGTTTGTAGGAGGCGGCGGTGGACTCCGGTGCATCAAAGGACGCGCCACGGTGAGCGATCACGGCTGGATGCGGGATGCCATGGGCGGCGGCAAGCGCGTTGACGTCAGTCTGGGCGGCGTGGGCCTGGCCGAGACCGAGCATCAGGCTCAGCATGAGGGCGCTTTTGGTGAAAGTGGCGGGCATGTTCGAGTTCCTTTCGCAGGGCATTTTCAAAGACGTACCTTTTAACAACTGAATCGATTGGGTGCTATCGCCAGACCGACATAAACGTATTAAAAGCGATTTTTCCTGCACTTTTGTGGCGCGGTTTGCAGTACGCTTGCCCTCGGCAGACGCCCCGGCAGAGGGCGCGCCGATTTCGTTGCCCTGCGTGTAAACCATCGATGATTTTTCGTGAGGTTTACCATGCGCATCACTTCCCAACTCATCTGTCAGGCCGCCGATGACCTCAAAGGTTTCGTCGGTCTCAACCGCAAGACCGGCCAGTACATCGTGCGTTTCAGCGAAGATTCGTTCGGCATGGACGTCGCCGATGACGGCATCATTCCTGTGAATGAATTCGTCTGGGCGCCGGCCTCTGAGACGACCATGACCTTGAAGCGAGAGCTGATTCAGTTGTTGCTGGACCAGAACATCGATGACCGGATCAACATCAGTGAGCCGTTGCGGGTGTACATGAGCAAGGTTGAGGTGCCGGAGATTGTGGCGGTGCGCAGTCTGGTGAAGGGTTGAAGTTTTTGTATTGACGGTACTGGCCTCTTCGCGGGCAAGCCACGCTCCCACAGGTTTTGAGTTGTTCTGAAGATCACGCTGTACCTGTGGGAGCTGGCTTGCCAGCGATGAGGCCGGTGAGAACACCACCCAATTCAAAGCCCAAGCGCGGTACCTGTGGGAGCGAGCTTGCTCGCGAAGAGGCCAGTCAGCGCGCCGTCAAAGTCACTGCCCAAACCGATACTCGCGCTCCACCCGACACACCCGGGTCTGAAACTTCGAATACCACTGCGCCCGGCCGCGCGCCTGAATCACCCGGTGCTCGGGATGCTCGCGCCAGGCCAGAATCGCCGCCTCGCTCTGCCAGTACGAAATGGTGATCCCGACCCCGTCTTCTCCACGAATCGAATCAATGCCGAGAAATCCCGGTTGCTCGCTGACCAACTCCATCATGCGCTCGGAGGCCGCGGCATAACCGTTGTCACCCTCGGTGCGGGTGGAGGTGAAAATCACCGCAAAGCAAGGCTCGTTCGGCTTCATGGATGTTGCTCCGCACATGCTTCGACAAACGCCCGCACCAGTGGCGGAACCAGGCCCTTGAGCGCCGCACGTTCTGGTTGAAACAATGTGGCGACAAAAAACACATGGTCAGTCAATTCGATCGCGCGCAAGTCGCCCGCCGAATCATGGCCGACAGCGTGTAGCCGATGGGTCAGCAACTCTCGTTCGAACCGCGGATTCACCCCGAATCGGCAGCGATAGCCTTCAAAAATTTCGGACGTTTCGTACGCCTTGGCGATCAACGAACCGGCGACCAGATGAATGCTGTCCACCGCCTCCACCAACGCACAGGTCAGCGGTGTGAGCACGGCTCGCGGTGAATCCGGTGATGTTTCGCCATGCTCGGCATCGGCCCAGCCCAGCACATTGCGGGAAAACTCCAGCAGCGCATGCTGAAAACCACCGCAGGTGCCGAGGAAAGGGCGCTGTTGTTCGCGGGCAAAACGGATGGCCCTGAGTGCACCGGCCTCACTTTTGTAGGGGCTGGCCGGGACGCACCAGAACCCGTCGAAGTGATACAGCGCAGTGTCGGCGTGTATCTGCTCGGTGGGCAGCCATGCGAATTGCACATCGCGGCCGCTCTGTTCGGCGATCAGGCCAAGGGCAACGGGGATCGCCTGGTGGGCGGTGACTTGCGGATCGTGATCGCCGATCAGGGCGATGGAAATGGCGTCCATGGGATTTCCTTGATTTGAGTGAGTGATGAACCTCTGTGGTGAGGGTGTGCAGTTGTCGATCACCGGGGCTCACTATAGATTGGCGTTCACGCACTCAATATTGGCGTTTCCCCAAGTGATCAATGCAGCGACGCACTATCGACTCGATTACCCGGATCTGGCGCTGATCCTTGCGTTGGTGCGCGGCGGCTCTCTGGCCCGGGCGTCGCAGCTGCTCAGGGTAGATGTGTCGACGGTGTTTCGCGCGGTACGTCGTCTGGAGTCAGCGCTGGGTCAACAATTGTTCGAAAAGAGCCGAGCCGGTTACCTGCCAACCACCCTCGCGCAGACTCTGGCCGAGCAGGCCGAGCGCGCCGAACAGGCACTGGAAGCGGCGCGGATTGGTGTCGAGCAGGGCGGTGAAGTGGTCAGCGGCACGGTGCGCCTGACGTGTACCGATTCGGTGCTGCAAGGGCTGTTGTTGCCGGCGCTGGCGCAGTTCATGCCGAACTATCCGGCGTTGACTCTCGAGCTGAGCACCTCCAACGATTTCGCCAACCTCAACCGCCGCGATGCCGACATCGCCCTGCGCCTGACGCGTACGCCGCCAGAGCATCTGGTCGGACGGCAACTGGCGAAGATTTCCTACCGGGTCTGCGCCAGTGCGCGTTATCTGCAAAACGTCGATGCGACGGATCTGGCGGCGCTGACATGGATCGCCCCGGACGAGTTTCTGCCGGATCACCCGACCGTCGCCTGGCGCCGTCAGCAGTTGCCCGGCGTGACCCCGGCTTATCGCTGCAACAGCATGCTCTCGGTGACTGAACTGGTGCGCGGCGGACTCGGTGTGGCGGCGTTGCCGGACTTTCTCATTACCGAAGGTTTACAGGCTCTCAGCGAACCGTTGCACGGTTACGACACCGCGCTGTGGCTGCTGACCCGCCCGGACTGCCGGGCGTTGCGCTCGGTGGTCACGCTGTTCGATGAACTGGGGCGGGCACTGCGGTTGCCGTGATCAGCGTTGCGGGTTCTGGCAGATGTGCGCATGCAGTTCGCGGGTCAGGCCTTCGATGCGCTCGGTCAGGCTCTTGGTCATTTCGGTGAGGCGGGTGTTCTGCTCCAGCAGTTCGAGCAGTTGCGCGGTGGTCTGCGCAGCCTGAGCCTGGCGCTCACTGTTGGCCACGGCCAGCGCTTCACGGTGTTGCGCGTCGGCGTCCGATTGCGCCTTGTCCCGCGCGGCTTGCCGGGTTTGTGCCAGCAGGATCAACGGCGCGGCGTAGGCGGCTTGCAGGCTGAACGCCAGGTTGAGCAGGATGAACGGGTAGACGTCGAACTGCGTCACGCCCAACACGTTGAGACCGATCCACACCGCGACGATCACGGTTTGCGCACCGAGGAACAGCGGCGTGCCGAAGAATCGCGCGAAGGCCTCAGCGCGCAAGGCGAACGTGTCGTTGCCGAAGGTGGTGTTGAGGTGGGCGTGGGGGCGGTGGAAGCGCAGGTGGTCGACGGGGGCGGTGGTGGGCGTTTCGGGTTTTTCTGTGGTCATGATGGGCTCGGCAGGACTTGGGACTGAAGGTCACTATAGTCCTGCATCGAGGCTTATAGCCCTTTCGCGAGCAAGCCCGCTCCTACAGGGATTGAGTCGATCACTTAACTTGTGATCAACCCAGAACCTGTGGGAGCGAGCTTGCTCGCGAAAGAGACGACGCGGTCTTTCACCCTGGCAAGTCTCTCAGCCCGGCGCCCGCTCATTGGCAAACATGCTCACCGCCTGCACCGCTTCACTGGCGCCATCGCGGATCTGCAGAATCACGCTGCCGGCCTGATCCGCCAGTTCAACGCCTTGCGCCGCCCGCCCGCGAGTGCCTTCCATGCTCTTGATCGCCTGACGGGTTTCGCTTTGGATCAGGCCGATCATGTTGGAAATCTCCGCCGTCGAGCCGCTGGTACGCGCCGCCAGTTGCCGCACTTCGTCCGCCACCACCGCGAACCCGCGCCCCTGGTCCCCGGCGCGCGCCGCTTCAATCGCCGCGTTGAGCGCCAGTAGATTGGTCTGGTCGGCAATCGCGCGGATAGTGTTGACGATCGCCGTGATCTGCTCCGAGCGTTCGCCAAGTTGCGCGATCAGCGTTGATGACTGCGCGATATCGTCAGCGATTTCGCGCATCTCACTGGCCGCCTGCTGGATCACCTGAGTGCCTTGCTCGGCGACTTTCCGGGTTTCCACCGAGATGTGATAAGCAGCGCTGGCGCTGCGCGCATCGTGCTCGTGCTGCTCGACGCGGGCGGTGACGTCCGTGGCGAATTTCACCACTTTGCACAACCGCCCGGCAGCGTCGTATACCGGGTTGTAGTTGGCCTCCAGCCACACACTCTGGCCGCGCTTGTCGACGCGTTCGAACTGACCCTGAAACAGCTCACCCTGATTCAACCGCCGCCAGAAATCCTCGTAGGCGCTGCTGTTGACCAGCTCCGCGCGGCAGAACAAGCGGTGATGTTTACCCTTCAGTTCAGCGAGCGTGTAACCCATGCGCGTCAGAAAATTCTGGTTGGCGGTGAGAATGCCGCCGTTGAGGTCGAATTCGATCACCGCCATTGCCCGGTCGATCGCCTGCAGCTTGGCATTGGCCTCGCTTTCCTGCTGAACCTTGGTCGTCACGTCCATGGCGAACTTGACCACTTTGACCACGCGTCCCGACGCATCCTTGATCGGGTTGTAATTGGCTTCCAGCCAGACCGGCTGGCCCTGGCTGTTGATCCGCTCGAAGGTACCGGACTGGAACTGGCCGTTTTTCAGGCGCGACCACAGTTCGGTGTATTGCGCGCTGCGGCCAAACTCCGCGGTGCAGAACAAGCGATGCGGCTGGCCGATCACCTGTTCGGCGCGGTAACCCATGGTTTTGAGGAAGTTGTCATTGGCCTTTAACACTACGCCTTCAAGGTCGAACTCGATCACCGCCATGGAGCGATTGATCGCTTCAAGCAGGCCGTTCTGTTCGGTGATGGTGTGTTGAAGGTCGTTGAGTTCGGACTGGTGGCGTTTGAAAAACATAGGGGCAGTACCTGGAAGTAGGGAAAGACGAGGTTTGTGTCCCTGTTTCCGCGCTGGCAGAGCAAATGCTGGATGAGCATTTGCCATTGACTGCAAAGTGCCAGCATCCAGGCTGACGAGCCGATCTTATACAAACTGCTTTGAGTTGTACAAGAAATTGCAAATCAGTTTTTTCAAGGCTGAGGGCGCGGGCGTCTTCTTAGCCCGGACTGCTCAGCGCCACGCTGATGGTGTTACGTCCCGTGTGCTTGGCGGTGTACAGCGCTTTGTCGGCGTCATCCAGCCAGGCAACCGCGTCGCTGTACGACGGCTGAAACCGGGCCAGACCGATACTCAGGCTGACGTGCAGCTCTGGCACATCCGGGTGCCGATATTGATCCAGCGCCTGACGCAATCGTTCCATTTGCGCCTCGGCTTTATTGAGTGGCTGGTCGGGCAGGATCAGGCAAAACTCGTCGCCGCCATAACGACCGGCCCGTTCACCTTCGGCAAGCAGCCCTTTGAGTGCCTGGCTCAACTCGCGCAGCACGGCGTCGCCAACGATGTGCCCATAGTTGTCGTTGATGGTCTTGAAATGATCGATGTCGATCAGCGCCAGAATGTCCTGGGTGTTGTTATCTCGGCACCGGGTGAAACGCGTATGGAGCAGATCCTTCCAGGCGCCGTGATTGAGCAGCCCGGTGAGGCTGTCGGTGCGGCTCAGGTCTCTGAGTGCACGTTTGTGTTGTGCAAGTTTGATCGCCAGTTGGTAACTGACCATGCCCAGGGCCAAGGGGTACAAGGTCAGCATCGGCAGGCAGGCCCAAACCTCGATTTGCGTCATCGTCAGGCTGAACTTGAAGCCGAACAGTAAACAGCCCAGCAGTACGCCGGCCACTTGGGCCAGGGCACCGAGCAGGAACAGACGTCGTCCACCGGCGGCGACATTGTTCATGGTCATCATCGACAGGATGGTCACGGTGGTCAGCGGATTGAACTGAAAGCACGCGGTCCAGAAGCCCCCGCACAACGAGTCGTACAACAGGTTGCGGCGTTCGGCATGGTAGGGGAAGGTCGAGCGGGTCGAAACCTGATAGGCCAGATGCGGCCAGATAAAACCGTTGAACACCAGCAGCGCCCAGAGCCAGGTCGGCATGTGCAACGGATACAGCGCGGCCGCGACGCTGAAAAAGCCGACACCCAGACCGATGATCCTGGGCAGATAAATGCGTCTGGCGAATGACAAGCCTTTGCCGCGTTGATTTTCCATGATGTCCTGCGCCAGATTCATCCTGAAATACTTTGAAGTGTTTTTTCAGGTTGACCGTTCGTCGGTCAATTGTCGGACATTGTCATTTATTCCAACGGGAATAATCAGTGTCCTTCCGAGCCATTTAATCGTAGCGGGGCGCAGGAGAGGGCCGGTTTAGAGCTGGTATCTGGCCAGAAACATCTCCATGGCCGACTCGGCCACGGCTTTTTGCGTGTCTGCATCCAGCGGCGGCAGGCCCATGGAAATCTGCGGCCAGAAACCGAACGACTTCAACAGCCCTTGCACCTGCTGCGCGGCGAATTCTGCGTTCACGGTTTTCAGTCGACCATCCGCCAGTGCCGCGCGAATCCACACCGTCAGACCTTCTTCGCGCTCGCCCATGCGCGCCACCATGTCCTGCGCGCGCTCCGGGGAATGGATGGTGGCGGCAATCGCCACCCGTGCCAGCCCGAGAAAGTTGTCATCGGCCATCATCTGCAGTTTAGCCAGCAACATGGGCAGCAGTTGCTCGCGCAGCGGCTGATCCGCGCGATAGGCCACGGTTTGCTCGTCGGTAATCCGTGCCCAGAGTTGGTTGAGAATTTCGGCGAACAGCTCTTCCTTGCTGGGAAAGTGGTTGTACACCGTGCGCTTCGACACCCCGGCGGTGGCCGCGATTTTGTCCATGCTGGTGACCTCGAACCCGTTGGCACGGAATTCGGCAATTGCCGCCTGGATGATGGCTTCGCGTTTGCGGTCGGTGAGGCGTTGTGGAACTGTCATAAGTACGCTTCGGCAGAGAAGGGGTGGAATTACACTTGGCAGTTTACTTGTCATCACGTTTCATGCAACCTAGAAACTACACCGCCCAGTGTAATGTTGCGTTAATCCGCGCAACCTAAAAACAGACAGTTCGGCTGATGCGTGCGTGCCTTGGCCATTTATCGTCCCACCGTGAAAAACCGTGAATTGCGCGGTTTTTCTGGAGTCTCTCAGTCATGGCCAATCCAGATTTTTCTGCGGATCAAACTTCCACGCCTGAAGCCTCTCGCCAGGATCAAGGGCTGTTCCGTAACCATGCGCCGGTGCAACGCGAAGGTGGGCGCAAGATGCTGCGGATCATGTGGAACATGATTTTCAACAAGCCCCGCAATACCCGTCCCGCCGCCGCGATCCCGGTGCAACCGCTGACCCGTGAAGACCTGCTGGCAGCACCGAATCACAGCGTTTACCGCCTCGGCCACTCGACCCTGCTGCTGAAAATGCGCGACAAATTCTGGATCACTGACCCGGTCTTCGCCGAGCGTGCCTCGCCCGTGCAATGGGCCGGCCCGAAACGTTTTCACCAGCCGCCGATCAGCATCGACCAGTTGCCGCCGATCGAAGCGGTGATCCTGTCGCACAACCATTACGACCACCTCGATTACCAGGCGGTGCTGAAACTGGCAGCCAAAACCAACTATTTCCTGACCCCGCTTGGCGTCGGCGACACCCTGATCAAATGGGGCATCGACGCCAGTAAAGTTCGCCAGTACGACTGGTGGCAGGGCACCGAAATCGCCGGCATCCGCTTCGTTGCCACTCCCTCGCAGCACTTCTCCGGCCGCAGCCTGTTCGACAGCAACAGCACCCTGTGGGCCTCGTGGGTGATGATCGACGGCGATACGCGAATCTTCTTCAGTGGCGACAGCGGCTATTTCGACGGCTTCAAACGCATCGGCGAACAGTACGGCCCGTTCGACCTGACCCTGATGGAAACCGGCGCCTACAACGTCGAATGGCCGCACGTGCACATGCAACCCGAGGAAACCCTGCAGGCGCACCTCGACCTCAAGGGCCGTTGGCTGTTTCCGATCCACAACGGCACCTTCGACTTGGCGATGCACGCCTGGCATGAACCGTTTGACCGGATTCTGGCGCTGGCCTGGGAGCGTAGTGTTTCGATTACCACGCCGCGAATGGGCGAGGCGTTTAATTTGATGCAGCCGCAGCGGGGGCACACGTGGTGGCTGAATATGGAGCAGGATGTGTCGGAAAACGCCCCAATTGCTGGTAGCGGCTACAAGTCGGGATGACTTTTCCTACTGTCGGTAGTCCAGCTGGCTGACAGCTCTTTCCTATGTCCTCGGTAGGCTTGGTCGCGAGTGAATGAATCACTCGTGATTAGCCTAAACAAGGACGATAGACATGACGCATTTCTTCAAACGTCGCGTGAATACGCTGACGAAATCCATATTGGTCGCACTGGCAGCGACAGGAGTCGCTGCCAGTGCCCATTCGGCCACTGATCTTCATTACGCCAGCGTCAGTGAACTCAGCAAAATGATGGCCGACAATGAGCTCACTGCTGTTGAACTGGTTGAACACTTCCATCAGCGAATTGCCGACCTGGACAGGCAAGGCCCTGCTATCCACGCCATCGTCGAACTGAATTCACAAGCCATCGAAATAGCTACCGCGCTGGATAACGAGCGTAACGAGGGGCTGTCGCGTGGTCCGTTGCATGGTATTCCGGTACTGCTCAAAGACAATTTTGATACCGCCGACAGCCTGCAAACCGGCGCCGGCTCCTTGGCCATGGTCGGCCAGCCGGCAGCCAACGATGCCTTTGTGGTTAAACAGCTGCGGGATGCCGGCGCGATTATTCTGGGTAAAGCCAACATGAGTGAATGGGCTTATGTGCGGGAAATGGGTTTGCCCCATGGTTGGAGCGGACGTGGTGGGCAAGGGAAAAACCCACATGCACTGAGCGAGGAGATCTGCGGTTCCAGTTCTGGATCGGCCGCTGCCGTGGCTGCCGGTTTCGCGCCGATCTCCTTGGGCACGGAAACCAACGGTTCGATCACTTGCCCGGCATCGGCCAATGGCGTAATCGGCGTCAAACCCACCTTGGGTCTGTTCAGTCGCACCGGGGTGGTGCCAATCACCCGTCTGCAAGACACCCCAGGCACTTTGACACGGACTGTGCGTGACGCGGCGATGATGTTCAACGTGTTGCAAGGCACGGATGCGGCAGACTCCGCGACATCGATCGCCCCGACAGGAATCGACTACACGGCGCTGCTGGCAAACGATGCCCTGCAAGGCAAGCGTATCGGTTATCCCGTCGCATACGAAGGAACGGGCGGTGTGACGCTGACCCCTGGAGTGGAGTTTCAGAAGGCAATAATCACGCTCGAGAAACAAGGTGCGACGCTCGTGCCAGTGACCGTTCGTTTACCTGATATCGATAATTTCGTACCCGGTCTGATGGGCGCGATGAAATACGAATTGGCTGAATATCTCGTCAGCCGTTCCGGTCTGCCGATCCAGTCGTTGCAGGACCTGATCGACTTCAATCAGCTCAATCCCGGCAAAGAGGGCTATGGGCAGGCCACGCTCGAAGCGATGAATGCGCTGGACATGACTCACGAACAGGCCAGCGGATTGATCTTGAGCATCAGCAAAAACTTCAAGGACGCCATTGACGAGCAACTACGCGAACACAACCTCGACGCAATGGTTGCCGAAGCGGATGGTTACTCGCAATTTTCTGCCGCAGTGGCTGGTTATCCGGCGGTAACCCTGCCATCGGGCATGAGCGCTAACGGTATACCCACGTCCGTGTTCTTTTTCGGCAAAGCATGGAGCGAGCCGCAATTGTTCGCCATGGCCTACAGCTATGAACAAGCCTCGGCCGAGCTGCGGCACCCTGCGTTCAAGTAATCATTCCACCTAAGCAAAATCCCCACGCTCTGCAACGTTCTGCTGCATGGCCTGGGGATTCAATTTGCGACCCGGCGCAAACCCGGGAAAGAACACCAACCCTTGTGCCTCAAACCGATAAGCCAACGCCAGCCGCGTCGCATCCGCCACGTCCTGCTGCGCTTCAAACCGCTGGATATCATCCACCGCAACCTCCGCCTCGCGCGACAGTTGTTCCACGCTCCAGCCCAGCATCGCTCGGGCCTGGACGCAGTGCGTCGGGGTGAACTGGAAAAGGGCAATGCGTTCGAGGATGTGGTTCATCGCAAGAGAGGCCATGGTGTGCTCCGGGCTCAAGAGTGCTGATTGAAAATGTACTGTGTTTTTGTACAGTTGTTTTCGGCCGGGATCAAACGCATTTTTTGATTTGCCCTAGTTCGCCGCCTCCAACCAGACGGACGGTGCCTGTCCGAGGATGCGCCGGAACATCGTCGAGAACGCCGCCGGGCTCTCATAACCGAAGTCCAGGGCGATCCGCGTCACCGCTTCACCGGCCGCCAGCCGCGCCAGCGCCAGCACCACGCAGGCCTGTTGCCGCCATTGGCTGAAGCTCAACCCGGTCTGCTGCCGAAACAGTCTGTTGAAGGTGCGCAAGCTTATGTGCAACTGCTCGGCCCAGTGTTGCGGCGACTGATGAGCGTTGGGTTGATGCAGAAAGGTCTGACACAAAGCCAGGAGCTTTCCGTCAGTCGGCAACGGAATGTGCAAGGGCAGGGGCGCACTCCGCGCCAGTTCATGCAGCAACAGCTCGATCAACACACCGTCTCGACCGTCGAGGTCATAGGTCAGCGGTGCCTCCACAGCCTCCATCAGCAAGTGCCGCATCAACGCCGAAACGCTGATCACCTGGCAGCGCTGGCCCAAGTCCACCGCCCCCGGCTCGATGTACAGACTGCGCGTACTCACGCCGAGCATCAGCACCTCATGCGCCACTCCCGGCGGAATCCACACCGCCCGTTGCGGCGGCACTACCCAGTTGCCGTCATGAGTACGAACCTGCATCACCCCAGTCGCGCCGTACAGCAATTGCGCCCGCCGATGCATATGAAATGGCAACAGATGGCCGTGGGAATAATCCGTACCGATCGCCACCACCGGGCGCGGCGTGTCATCCAACTGACTGATCGAAATATTGCGCATCGAGGGCGTCCCGGTGATTGGCGTAAACGCAAACATTATTGGCTGAGTTGCTGAAGCAGGCCAAGCCGCGTCGTTCTATCGTCGACCGCTCGCCACCACCGGAAGACGCGCCATGTTTTACCTCCTGCTGACTCTCTTCGGCTGCCTGACCGGCATCACCGCCGTCCTGTTCGGCTTCGGCGGCGGCTTCGTCGTCGTGCCGCTGCTCTACCGCATGCTCACCGCCAGCCACGGCGCCGACGACCCCATCGGCCAATCGGCGATGCACATCGCCGTCGCCACCTCGACCTGCGTGATGATCGTCAACGCGCTGATCGCCACCGACAAACACCGCCGCGCCGGCAACCTGATCCGCCATTACCTGTGGCCGCTCGGCGGCTTCATCGCCCTGGGCGCGATCCTCGGGGCGGTCGCGGCGGTGTGGGTCAGCGGCGAAATCATTCGCTACGCCTTCATCGCCTACCTCGGCGTGACCATCATCGACTGCCTGCTCAGACGCGGCTTCCTCACCCGCAGCGAAGGCATCATCCCGCGCCGACTCAGCAGTACAGAAACGTCCGCCGGCGGTGTAGGCATCGGCGCCATCGCCACGTTCCTCGGTGTAGGAGGAAGCGTCATGACCGTGCCGCTGCTGCGCCGCTGCGGGTTGAGCATGTCCCAGGCCACGTCCATGGCCAATCGGTTGAGCGTGCCGGTGGCAGTGGCCGGGACGCTGACCTACATGGCACTGGCCGGATTCAGCGCGACGGATGCTCGGGCACGTGGTTTGTCGGGTATGTGGATATTGCTGGCGTTTGTGGTGCTGACACTGGGCTCGTTGGTCGGGATTCGAATGGCCACGCCGTGGATCGGGCGGATACCGGACCGGGTGCATGCGTGGGTGTACATCGCACTGCTGATCGTCGTCATGCTGGGCATGCTGCTCAAGTAGAGCCTCGATTCCTGCGCGCATTCCTGGGCTACTGCGCAGCCTCATTCATTCAGGGATCGATCCATGCTCAAGGGACTGCTGCGCCTAGCGCAGTACGCTGCGGCGCTGTTCACACTGATTTCCACCGCCCATGCCGAAGATGGCCGACGCGTGTTCACCGGTACGCTGGGCGAGATGCCGATTGTGGTGGAGCTCAACACCACGCAGCAGGACGAAGTTACCGGCCGCTACTTCTATGAGAAGTATCACCGCGACCTGGAGCTCAGTGGCTCGCTGCAGGACAGCACGTTGAACCTGGTTGAAGGCAACAACCGCTATGGCGACGACAAACCGTTGCCAACCTTGAAGCTGAAAACCACCGCCAACGGTTGGCAGGGCGAATGGCAAAACCCCAAGGGCAAGAAGCTCCCGGTGCAACTGACCGAAGCCAAGCTTCCTGCGCCAACTGCTACCACGCTGCCCTTTATTGCCACGTTGCCGAAGGACGATCCTTACGAGTATTTGCGCTTCAGGGGCTCAAGCTCAAGCCGGAGAAGAAAGAAAACTTCATGGGCTACGAGCTGCAGTGGTGGACGGAGCCTGAGTCGAAGGTTTCGTTGTTCAGTGTTGAATCTGGCTATACGAAAGAAGAGCAGGAGCGGATTAACAACCACTTGCTCGGACGGCTATGGACTGAAGTTATCGACTATCACCGTTGCATGATGGATGGCGGGGAATACGCCAGTTTGATCAAGGAGCTGCCCCGGAGTTTCTCTCGCCGGATGTGGTCAGCCTGGACATTTCCACCGGTTACAGCTGCGGCGGTGCCCACCCGGATTTCGGCAGTTCGCCAATCAACCTCGACGTCCACACCGGCGAATTGTTGAAACTCAAAGATGTACTGTGGATTGGTGAACCCAACAGCGCGGCCACCGAATATGATCAGATGAAAGTCATGGCACCGTGGCTGGTCAAACAGTTCACCACGCTCTATCCCGAAGAGATGAAGAAGCCCGCCGAAGATGACGGCAGTTGCGATTACACCGATGAAAGTGTCTGGGGCTATTCCAACTGGCACTTCACACCGAAGGGGATTTACCTGGGCGCTTACTTCGCCCGTTACCAACGTAACTGCGACAACCCTGATTGGTCAGTGCTGCCGTACTCGCTGGTCAACCAGCACCGTGGCGCTGCCAAAATACAGTTGCCCAAAGGCTAACCATCACGCCAACCCCGGCGCTTCCCGCACAATGAAGTGATCCAGGTTCTCGATGTTGGCACTGAACACCCCGAACGTCTGTTCGGGGTTCTTCTTGCTCGGCACCTGCTTCAACTCCGGCGTCACGCCATAGAAGAAACAGAACAACTCCTTGTCGCTGTCGATCGCATGCTTGATCTCTTCCAGAAACGCCTTGCGCTTGCGGTAGTTGTCGATCAACTTCTTGCTCAAGTACACGTTCACCGAATACGGCTTCTTCTTCGCCTCATCCGCCTGCTTGAACCAGACTTTCTGCTCGAAATCGATGCGAAAACTCTGGGTGTAATCCTTGATCTCCTTGATCTTGCCCCAGTAAATCAGTCCCTTGTTGTCCGTCAGATACTCGATCTTCTTGAAGAACGAGCCATAAGGCGCCGTGTGCTCGCCGATCTTCAACGGCATGCGCTTGAGCAACTCCTTGTCGGCGAAGTTCGACACAAAACACTCCACCGGATGCGCAAACACACTGGTCTTGTCCGGCGCCGTCTCACGCCCCGGCGACTCCTTGGAACTCACCTGCGCCACCCGCACCGGATCATCCCGCAACACATCCGCCGCCCCCGCCGGCGCAGCAGGCTTGCGCACATATTCACGCCGCGTCAGCAACAACTCCGACGGAAAATACTCCTCCCGCCCGTCATCCACCTCGCCATCCGCCGACTCAACGCCAGATGCCGACGCCTTCAAACTCACATACGGACAACCCGCTACATGCTGCGTACCGGGCAAGTTCTTAAAGTGCGGTGTACGCACGTAATTCACATTCTTGGCGTTGAACGTGCCCAACTCATTGGACGCATCGAACGCCGCACGACAGGCGTCGTTGGGGCACTGGAAATGCTCCTTCGCAGAATCGAACGCCACCGTCTCATCAAAATTGAGATCGCGAACGTCATAGATCGACAACTTGTCGTCGAGGCTGAGGCAGTAGGCGAGATCGAATTTCATGGCGGGGCTCGGATCCTTGAGTGGGGGAGGGGTATTAATAGCGGGAGGCGCGGCGGGTTGCACTGATTGTTTTCAAGATGATGCGGAATCTGTGGGAGCCATCCTGCTGACGATTCCAGGCATCAACCAGATCTCAATCCTCACCCCGCCACTGCAGGCAGTACATCACCCCTGTGGCGAGGGAGCTTGCTCCCGCTGGGCTGCGAAGCAGCCCCAAAATCAGCCAATACGGTTAGTCAGATAAACCGCGATTATTCCTTTTCAAGCCTTCCAACGTTGTCATACAGCCAAGCAGTGAAAGCCTCTCTGTCATCCGAATGGTGGCAACGTTGGTGACAGTTGGGACACAACGCCACAACATTAGTCTCAAGGTCCGAACCCTTTTGCGACATGTGCTTGACGTGATGTACTTCTAAAAACGGTTTCCCATCCTTTTCAAATGGCGCTGCTTTGCCACAACCTTCGCACTTTCCATTGGCTTGCTGACGAACCCAGCCCCTCAATTCAGGATCGCGAAAGTAAACCTTTCTAGTGGAAGTCGTTTGGATTGGTGTTTTTATCCCTTTGGGGACGTAATCAAATTGCTTTCGCTCAAATTTAGCCGCGCGTTGCTCGAGCAATGCTTCGTCCGCCGTTGGATCAGAATCTTCAAGTGTCAGAACAGTAGAAGCATCAAGTGCCTTACGGATGCTGCGCGCTACATTTGCGCCAACATTCTTGGCGGGTTTGTAGCCTTCAATACGCGTTCGACCCATTTCTACCAGCACGGTAGAGATGTTCTGCATCCGAAATTCGACAGAACCCTTCGTCCGGCCGGCGAGTGGGCCTTCACGCAGAATGCGATTTTCCTCAGTCTTGACGAAGTTCTGGCCGCTCTGCTCGCGTGCCAGCATTTTGAGATAGGCGTCGACCGCCGCCTGAATCTCTACGTCACTCCAATCGTTATTACTTTTTTCCGTGTCCATACAATCGCCGAGGGTTGAAAACCCTCGGACGATACTGATTGGCCATCACTGCTGTCTACGAAAATTCCTACAGAAAACAGCGACGGATCCCGCGCGATCCTACAAGCCCATGCCTAGCCCATCGAGTGCTTCGAGGACTGAAACACCTGCGTAACTCTTCGCCACCAGGGTTTCTCTAAAGAAGCTCGTTGTGGATTTTGATCGCTCAACAGGTAAGGCATATCCCGAAGCCGAATCCAGCCCTCATCCTGCCAATGCAGCAGACTCAATGACATCTCCGGCCAATCCAATAAGCTCAACATTGGCCGATTTGAATCTCCCGAATCTGCAGCATCGCGTAATGTCGGCACCACCTCATTGGTCAGCCATTCCCGCAACAACCGATTACCCGGAACGTAGTGATAGACCAACAGCGCGTACACCCCGGATTCACTGAGCATCAGATGCTGTGCTGGTTCTCGAAAGTACTCAATCCATATGACGCGGCGTTGATCGCTATCTAGCTTGTTGACCACCCGATCATTGAGATGGAAACCCATCAAACGGCCGACATCGCGGGCTGAAAACCATGGCTGGTTTTCGAGTAGAAGGGCATGGAGAGAAAGCTTGTGGCGAGAGAACACTATTACCGGGAGCGGATCAGACATATCTATGACCTCTACGTTAGATTTTGGGAGGGCCTGACCCCAACGTAGAGCGGACTTAAGAAATCCCAACGAGCTGAGCAGTTGCCACCGACGAATTACGCGTCTGTGTCACTGACGAAGCTTTCTACGTTGGGCGTTTCTTAGGCACCTGCGATGAGCTTAGTGGTGCTCGTAGCAGGCTTCAATGGGAAGCGGCTGTAAATACTGTAGGAGATTTAGCGCTGTGGCGTAGGTGTGAAAGAAGGAAACCTTTTTCCATCCTCTTTCTAAAAAAATTTTCAGAGATGTTCGCTGGCGTGAATCAACATAGACCTAACGGAATCTGGGGCACCCCCAAGGTGCTATAGGTCGTCGAATGTAGCCTGCGCTCTACTAAGTAGAGTGAAAATCGCAACTAAATTGTGCGGTGTGAGGGGGGGGAGTTTGGGGGCGGCTTATCATTTGTCGAATTCTGATGTTTTAGATTTTTTGGATTTTTTTTTGAAGTACGATTTTTCTCCAGGTTATTTCGTCTCTATTTAAAGAGTCCTTTGTTACTCTGCTAGTGAAAATTGGTCCAAGGTTTGTTTTTTTTGATTTCTCAAAAATTTCAGCTTCGGATACCGGGTACATCATTCTGGTGGTATCGGGGGGGCCGATTCTTAGTGTGATGGCTAAGCGGCCGCCATCTTTTAGGAGGTCGCTGATCCTTTTTAGTGCTATCTCTCTTTCATCAGGTTTTATATGCATCCATACAGCGCTTAGTAGCACAAAGTCAAAAGTGTTTTGATTTAATGAGAAAAGATTCGGAAGGCAGTCATTGACCCAGCGAATGTTTTTATGGCTGTTTTTTTTTCGTGCAAGGGCGAGCATATTAACGCTAGGCTCAATAGCTGTTACCTGATATCCGCGCCGTGCAAGTGATAGGGCGTCACGCCCAGAACCAGACCCTAGATCTAAAATTTTTGCGTCGGTATTCTCTGGCAGAAATTTTATAAACTGTCTGTGGACATTGGAAAAAAACAGCTTGTTGTAGTCGTCAAAGTATTTGGAGCTCTCGGAGTCATAGCTCGCCCATGTCGTGCTATTTTTCGATATCATTTATTGAGTACTTCTATTTTTTGAGGGTAGATGTAGTTGTTTGTGGTTTGAATTTCATTTTTTTTAGTTTCGGTGCTGATCTTTTCGGTATTGCTCGCGCCAGCGATGCTCAAAGATGCCGCTGTCAGCAGAAGTAGAATCCAGCACGTGATTACAGTGTAGTTTCCTTTGCTGTCCTTTTGCTCGTTAAAGGCCAGCTGAAGATTTATATGTTTTTTTATTAATTGCCTAAGTCGAACAATTATGGGGATGGTCAGAATGTTGACCGTCGCCGCAAAAAACAGCGCCAATATTTTTGGTAAATCACCACTGATGGACGCAGCGCCATACCAGATGCCGCCAGTGATCGCGATGACCATGCTAGGGACTTGCCATAGCTGTTGATTGAGCGACCTCAGATGCTGGCCTGCTTCAATGTAGCTGAGTTCTTCCTTTTTGAACTGCCATTTTATGTGCTCAAGCTCTTTGGCGTTTTCATGCTTGATTGCTTCGAAATCTAGGTCGTTCATAAACGGTGTGGTCTGTCCTGTTATGGCGTGTCTCAGTCTAGCTTGAATCCGTGCCGGCGCCGCAATCAGGTTTGGATGGAGCGTGGCCAGCAAGGCCTGCTGCCGGGTCAAGGCAGTCCGGGACCACTACCCCGGCCTTAGGTCGAGATTAGGCCAACTGACTGAAATATTGAAAAAATGAATATCTTTGGAAGGCCCGAACCCTGCGTTAGGTCTCTCAATAAAGTATTCTACGAGTATTGATGAAGCCTGCCACGAGGCTTGGAGTACGTAGGATGAAGGTTTTGTTTGACACGCGTAGGATCCAAAAGCTGGGGCGAGTTTCGCTCAGCGAGCAATTGCTGAGGAATGCCGGCCTGCATGAAGGCGATCAGGTAGATATCTACTTCGACGCCGCAACGAAACGAATCATTATCGAGCCTGCAGCTCAGAGCAACGAAGAACAAGCGGCTGCGGAGAAATTAGCTTCAGGGAGGAAGGGGTGATGTTGAGCATGCAACGACGAGATGAGCGCTTCTCAGGTCATGAGTCCTTCGTTTGCCGATACGGATGGTTGCCAAAGCTACACCAAGCAATTGTCAGCAATCCCCTAGCCCTGAAAGATGAAGCTCAGGCGACGATTACGTTGGGCATCGGCCGCAACATGGTCAAGTCGATTCAGTTTTGGGGTGAAGCTTTCGGGATAGTCGACGGTCGCGATTCTTCTGGCCTGCAATCTGGTCCTATTGGACTCTTGCTGCTTTCGAAAGATGGTTGGGATCCTTTCCTCGAACAGCCTGAGTCGCTTTGGCTGCTTCACTGGTGGATTTCGTCCCACGCGGAGATTGCAGTTTGGAATTTGGTCTTCGGGAGCGCAACGTATTCACGTTTTGATCGAAAGACACTCATCGCGGGTCTCGAGCGTCAGGCATTAGCCAGTAACAAAAAGCTAGCGGTTTCCACCCTTGAACAGCATTCGAGCATTTTCCTGCATTCGTATAAGCGTGAAGAGTCAGCTGGGGATGATACCTCGTGGTGCCCACTGCAAGATTTGGGACTTTTTGAAGAGGTCACGGCCGACGACGGTAAAACTGTTTACCTGGTGGGTAGAAATGCGCCCTTAGGTCTGTCTCCAAGAGTTTTCCTTTTTTCCTTGATTGATTACTTCGAACGTCAGAATGCCAGCTCTCTCAGTCTTAGCCAGATTGTGTATGGTGAATTCAGCCCCGGTAGTGTTTTTAGGTTGGATAATTTTCAAGTGAGTAGCTTGATAGAAGGTGTAGAAAAAGAGTTTGGTGGCGTTGTGCGATTTATTGATACGGCTGATACCCAGCAAATTATTCTGGATAGAACTCTAGCGCCCGCTTGGGCTGATTGCTTGCTGGGTGTGGGAGAAGAATTGAATGTCTGATCGACTGATAGATCACCTTGAGCTGGATTCCAAATTCCTGCGCTCCATTTCGCTGGCTAGGGATTTGCGGTCACAAGATTCGCTCGATAGTTATCTGATCACACCTGCTGTCTTGGCAGTGCTTCGCCAGATTGGCGGCGCGTTGAAGTCGGGTAGCGCACAACGTGCCTGGAAACTCATTGGGCCCTATGGCAGTGGTAAGTCGGCATTAGGGTTGCTGCTCGCCCGTTTGTTAGAAGGGCAAAAGAGCTCTCATGCAATTTACAAACAGCTCGTTGAGGCCTCCACAGAAGTCGTTGAGCTTTTCCCCCAAGAGCAAAACCGCTTTGCGCTGGCAATAAGCGGTTCGCGCGTATCGTTGGGTGACGCGTTAGCACAGTCTATTCTTGAAGCACTTGAGCACCTGCCAAAAAGCAAGCTGGCTACTGAGTTGAAGCGCCAGTTGGATACGAAAGCTCAGACCTATCGTGATGTGCCCCTTAACGCAGCGACTAGTAAGTTGCTGAATGACTTTGTTTTAATCACCAAAGGTGCTGGCTGTTGCGGTGTCCTATTGCTGATTGACGAGCTTGGCAAATTCATCGAGCACGCAGCTCTAACTCCGGAAGCCGGTGATTTGATGTCTTTGCAGCAAATCGCTGAGGTCGCATCTCACCCTACGGACGATGGTCTCCTAGTCATATCAATGCTGCACCAGCATTTTGATGCTTATGCTAAAGGTGTCGGTCGCGCCCTCTCCGATGAGTGGCATAAGGTCTCTGCACGCTTCGATGAAGTGCCTTTCGATGAGCCGGTCGAGCGGTATGCCCATTTCGCTCTTCATGCCCTAGGCGCGGATGCAACCATTACTGAATCAGTTGCCCTGAAAAAAGATGCCCGGTGCATCTACAAGCAAGCAATTGATTTCAATTTTTTCCGTGGGACTGGTGAGAGTGAGCTGTTCTCTCAGGCCGAGCGCTTGTACCCATTGCACCCAGCAGCGCTGGCTTGCTTAGCGGTCATCTCTAAGCGATTTGGTCAGAGTGAGCGTTCATTCCACGCATTCATGCGTGGATATGAGTCCGGAGCACTTAGAGACTTCGCAGAGCACAATGTTGTCGATCATTCTTCTTGGTATGGAATGAGCGAGCTTTTTGATTACCTCACGACCGGGGTAGGGCTTCGCTTTCGTGATCTTGAGGCTGAGCGACGCTGGGACTTCGCTCGCTCTGTCGTAGAGCGAAATGACGTGGAGATGACGGCATTACAGCTTGACTTGCTCAAGTCGATTGCCGTCATTGAACTGGTTGCTCAAGTCCTCCATGTCGCGTTGACCGTTGAACTCCTCAGATTTGTTATGGGAGGGGACCTTAAAGATATCTCCGAAGCTTTGAGTGAGCTAACTGCGAAAGCAATCCTTGTACATCGCCATGCGAGTGATGATTATGGTTTTGCCGTTAGTCACGCTATCAACGTCGAGGCTTTGTACGATCAAACTATGCAGCGCTCGGCTGATGAACTGATGTTCAATGGCGTTTCACAAGCCCTATCTGAAAGAAGCGTTATTGCAAGTCGTCACTATCAGCAGACGGGAACTATCCGCTCGGTAAGAGTGACTGCGGGCACGGCGGATAAAATTGCGCAGTCCATCGGCACTCATGGTCGCCATGATGGCAGTGTGGGGCTGATATTTGTAGACGCCGAGTCTTCTGCTTTGGTCGATGCTGCTGAAGAGGTGGCTCGCTCTACCAAGGACGTTTTATCGCTCACTGCAATTGTCAAAGTCGGTCCGGATGAGCGTAATGCTCTAATTGAATACTCCCGCTGGCTGATGGTTCATGACCAGGTCAAACGTCGCCATTTGGATCCTTGGACTGAGCGCTATGTCGAGTTGAGGTTCAGCACGGCACGTGAGTGTGTTAGTCGACTGGTTTTGGCATTGCTGAACCGGCAAGCCAAAGGGTCGTCCGGTATGGAGTATTGGCATAAAGGAAAAGTGATTGTCGAAAGTGGCGCCATGAACCTTAGCCAAGCAGCCTCTTGGTTGTTCGATAAGGTTTACAAAGCGGCTCCGGTGATCATTAACGAGTTGATCAACAAAGATAAGCCGTCGTCTGCTATCAATGCGGCTCGTCAGCGTCTATTTGATCTGCTGGATAAAGCCGTTGACTCAGAACTGCTCGGTATCATCGACTTCCCACCTGAACGATTGCTCTATAGCTCTCTGCTTCAATCCACTGGGCTGCATCGTAAAGGGGCTGGCGACCGCTGGTTGTTAAAGGCACCGGACGGCGATTCTCCTGCCGGCATACGTAAAGTTTGGGCAGAGCTTGATAAGCAACTGATGATCGATGGGCAGGTCACCTTTGCTGAGGTCATTTCCAGTCTGGCACTACCGCCCCTAGGAGTCCGAAGTGGCCCGGCCAGCGTGTGGTTCATGGTCTACCTTCTTGTTAACAAAGAATCGTGCGCGATTTTCGAACGAGGAAGTCTGATCCTGGAGTTGACGTCCGATCATCAGCAACGGATGTTCAGGAGCCCTCACACCTTCAGCTTCCGCCGCTTCGACATTACGGCAGAGCGCAAAGACTTGATCAAAGATTATGCAAAGGCATTTGGAGCGGTAGGTGTGCAGCTGGGGTTGAACGCATCTTACCTGGATGCTGCGCGGGAGCTAATCCGCTGGTACGGGCGTCTCCCGCAATATTCGCAAGAGACACTGCGACTTACAAACCAAACCAAAGCCCTTCGCGACGTTATCAAAAGAGCAACCGACCCGGTTTCGTTGCTTGCCGTTGATATGCCACGCGTGGTGATGGCTGGGAAAGGGAAGGACGGTAGTAGCTTCCCCGATATGCTGGCTAAAAGCCTTACAGAGCTTGGTATGGCATACCGACGGTTGCAGGATGAGGTTAGCTTTTCCATGGCGCAGGCTTTTGAGATCACAGGCCCTCTGAAGGCCCTTCGATCTCAGCTCCAGGAGGAGTGCGCTGATACTGCACAGTCCCTAGCCGAGGTTGATCTTAAAGCCTTCATCATGCGCTGTTCTGACATAACTCTGACTGACGACAAGTGGATGGATTCCATTGCGAGTGTTGTCGTTCATAAACCCTTAGATATCTGGAAAGACAGTGATGCTCCGGTATTTGCGGAGTCAGTACTTGAGCTATGCGGCCGCTACAAGCGCTGGCTTAGGGTTGCTATGCGTAAAGGCGAATTTGAGCGTCAAGCTCAACGCTTCGTCGGTGTAACTTTAACTCTCCCTAGTGGCGAAGAAGCGGCGATGCTGTTGACCTCTGATCACGAGACTAAGATCATGGCCAATGGCCTGCTAAAGACTCTCACTAAGCAAGTGGGCGGCAATTTGAACTTGGCCGCTTCAGCCCTTGCTCAAGCGTTGCTGCAATTGCAGCAGGGCTCCACCGAACACGATGAGAATGAGCTGAGCGATGAGCAACGAACCGCAGGTTAGACACATCCTTAGCCTCTCAGGGGGCAAGGACAGCGCAGCGCTAGCGATTTACATGCGAGATCGTGTGCCAGAAATGGAATACATCTTCAGCGATACTGGTAAAGAGCTACCAGAGACTTATGATTATTTGCAGCGTCTGGAAAACTACCTCGGGAAGCCGTTGCATCGATTGAATGCTGACCTAGGTTTCGATCACTGGTATGACATGTATGGGGGGATGATTCCCTCCAATCATCGTCGTTGGTGCACGAAGATGCTCAAGCTTAAGCCTTTTGAGGATTTTTGCGGTGACCAACCGATAATCAATTATGTTGGGCTCCGTGCAGATGAAAATCGCACGGGGTACATCAGTCATAAGACAAATATCGAGGCTGTTTATCCGTTCCAAGAAGATGGGTTGATCCTACGCGATATTGAGGAAATTCTTCGTGTATCCGGTGTAGGGATGCCTCCTTATACTAAGTGGGGAAGAACTCGTTCCGGATGTTATTTTTGCTTCTATCAGCAAAAAATAGAATGGGTAAAATTGAAAGAAACGCATCCCGATTTATACGAGAAGGCTAAAGAGTACGAAGTGCCGTTTGAAAAAACGGGTAATTTTTTCACTTGGAGTCAAGGGGAAAGTCTTGCCGAACTTGAAATGCCTGACCGTATGGCTCAGATTAAGCGCGATCACACGTTGCGTGTGGAGCGAATGGCGCAAAGGAAAGATAACTCAACATTGATTGCCGTATTCTCGGATCACGATTCTACTGAATCGCCGGATGATGACGATGATCAAGGCTGCTTGGTATGCCAGCTATAATTAAAGGAATAATATAAGTGGCTATTGTATTCAAAGCCAGGGTTTTACTTGAACTAGGCGCAGAGCTCATCAGTTCCGATGCCGTTGCTCTATATGAGCTGGTAAAGAATGCGATTGATGCGGGCTCACCAGATGTCGATATATCTATTACGATTGCGCTGCAGCGCTCTGCGTTTGATGAGCTCAATAGCATTCTGGATAGCGATAAGGGTTATCAAGAAAAGTTGACATTGTTCATGGAAAGTGTCGATCGCTTGGTGGAAGAGGATGCCCCTAAGGATGCTCTGGATACCTTTTATACCTGTCTAGGAACACCAAATAATATTGATGAAGCCAAATCCAAGCTTGCGCAAGCGTATTTTAAATCTAATAAAATCGTCATAAGTGATTGCGGTCATGGTATGACCATGGAAGCGTTGCGAAAATGTTATCTCACTGTAGGCACGCCTATGCGTGTAAATGAGCGAGAGGCAAGAAAGAACGGTAAATCGTCACCGGCGGAAATGAAACCAATTTTGGGTGAAAAAGGTATCGGTCGTTTATCCGCGATGCGTTTAGGGCATTATGTCTATCTTAAAACGGCAGTTAAGGATGAGTCGGATTGGAAAATTCTTCGGATGGATTGGAGGAAGATATTCGCTGATCCTAACTTAGATGCTGATGCTTTGGACTATGAGCCTGAATCGGGGGGAGATAAGCCCGAGTCAGAGTACAGCGGTACGAAGTTAATTATTAGAGAGCTCCAGTCGGACTGGAGTCAGGAAAAGATAAACGGATTGATAAATTCGGAAATGGCTAAATTAGCCAATCCGTTCGATTCTAATTTTTTTAATAAGTATTTTAAATTCAATTATCAGGGGCAAAAGCTTAAGCTCGCATTTTTTGAGAAGTTGAAGCTGAATCATGCTGATGCTGTCTGTACCGCCAGTTTTAAAGCGCTGGAAGGTGTTGTTAGTGAGAACCCGCTAGATTCGTGGGAGCTGAGTGTCCTTGTTGAATATAAAAGATATGGTGCTCAGCGAGTTCACACTTTTTCGGGGGAACATTTGGCTGGATGTGTCAGAGAGAATCTCGTAAGGGTTAAAGCAAATAGTCCTATAGCATCTAACGATGTTGTTGTGAATGCACTAAAAACTCTTGGACCGTTCGAAGCGAAATTTTGGTGGTTTAACCGAGGACGGATCAGAAAAGAGAATAGTGATCTGTGGAGTGGTGGCTTAGAGAAGTTTGTTCGCTCTTGGAGCGGAGGACTATTGGTTTATCGGGACGGTTTTCGAGTCTATCCTTACGGTGGGCCAGCTGATGATTGGCTTGATTTGGATCGTAATGCTCTCTCAGCCTCGCAATACAAACTTAATAGAGCACAAATTGTTGGTTATTTGAAGATTGGCAAAGAAAGCAATCCTCAGCTCCATGATCAGACAAATCGGGAGGGCTTTCGTGACACCCCCGAGAAGGAAACCCTTCGTCGCCTGTTGCGTCATGTATTCATCACTGAGTGCCGACGTTATTTAGAAACGGTCGATAAGCAGCAGAAGAATGATGATGTGGATGCGGTTGAGGAGCTTGAAGAGCGATTGACCGACTCCCAGAAAAATGCTCTGAAAGGCCTAAGTGATCTACAAAATCGAGTGCCTCAAGAAAGTGAAGCAATTGAAAAAATCAGATTTCAGCTCGCGGATATACAGGATGCGTGGGAGCGGGCAAAGATCACGATCAAAAATCACGATGCTGATATGGAGCAGTATGTTCACTTAGCAGGTATTGGTCTGCAAGTGGAGATTATCTCTCATGAGCTTGCTCGTGTAACAGGAGATACCCTCGATATTCTTTCTAAGAAAGGGGATATTAATAATGAAGCGACAAAACAGTTTTTGCACGCGCAATTAAAAACGCTTAACAAGCGTGTGCGTGTTCTGGATATGTTGAGTATTCCAGGTCGCCAGACTAAGACTTGGGTCGATTTGGAAGAAATAAGCAGTCTGTTGTACGAGATGCATGAGGGGAAAATAAAGCGGCATGGCATTGTTTTTGAAGTTGAAGTTAAAAATGCTATGCCGCTCAAGGTGAAGGCTGAGAGAGGTCAGATTCTCCAGGTTCTTGATAACTTGTTTGTTAATTCATTTTATTGGCTTAAACATCGATTTAAACGTGATACGCCCCCAGCAATATCGATCTTGATTGATTATGAAAGCAAAAGTTTGACCTTTACCGACAATGGCCCTGGAATACCTGAAAGCATATCTGACAATAGATTCGATCCTTTTGTCACCTCTAAGCCTTCGGGTGAGGGGCGCGGTTTAGGATTGTTTATTTCTCGTCGGCTAGCATCATATAATGATGCGGAGTTGGTTTTGGGTGAAAAAATAAACGGTAAGTATAATTCTTTTGTTGTGAAGTTTAAGCAAGGAAAGGGATGATGGATGTCATGGAGTTGTTGCGTGGCTTTACAACGAAAGCGGTCATTGTCGACGATGGTTACAAAGACATTGATTTGTCCATGATCGATGGTGAAGACTTTCAAGAGTTTTATGAATACGTAATAATTGATGATCGATGGGGGCAATTAAAGCGAGATGCGTTTCCAGATTTTCCAGATTTAGATCCGGAAGATTTGATTGGCCATGAAGATGCGATTCGTGCTGCATGGGGCTTTTATCACGGTTCCTCGAATAATAATCATCCTTGCCTCGATATTGTATTTCGTCAGTTATTAGCTACAGTGGGTGTTAAAATTGCCCCTCTAAAGCCATTGGTTAGTTTTTTAGAAAAAAACTTAGGGCTTCAGGTAAAGCGTTTTAGTAGTGTTGAGGCGGCTGCGAGTGAAATCAAGAGCTGTCGCTTGGTTTTTTTAGACTTCTACTTGTCCGCGGGCTCTGCAGAGGAGATGTTGCAGAATATCGAGAAACACAAAGAATTATTGTCTAGTAAGGTGGAGGGAGATGACAGTTTACGTTTTGTTTATTTGATGTCTACTCAGCTTCCGCATAATTCAATTTTGGAGCGCTTCAGGCGTATCACTAATTTGAGGGCAGCACTCTTCAGTCCCGTGGAGAAAGACCTGCTAAAGCCCGAGTGGATTCAAGCCGAATTAGCGTCTAGAGTTGATAGATACAAGGATGTGGTGAAAGTTGAAACTTTTTTAGAGGCGTTTGCTGAGGCGATCACTTCTTCTTCTAAAAGTCTGCTTAACGATATTTCCGCTTTAGAATTGCATGATTTGTCTATTTTAAATAGCATGCGCCTATATAAAGAACAGGAGAGCTATGCGGAGTATTTGGGCTGGCTGTTCTCTGAGGCGTTGTCAGCTAAAATTAGAAACTCCAATGCGCTGATTGGATCTGCTAGAGATATTAACGATATCAGGCTCACACCTTTCTCAGGTATGTTAGAGCCTCGTTCGCTACTATTTAATTTGTATTCGGAAATCGCCTTTACCTACTTGGAAGAAGATGCAGGGGAGAGGCAGGTGCACTTTGGTGATGTTTATTATCCGAAAAAATTAATTCGGAATCTAAAGAAGTCGGACATTGCTAATAGGGTAAAGACAAAAAAAACTGATGTTCGCAATTGGAGTGATGTCCATCGTCGCGATGAGAAAAATGAGCTTGTTACTGCTAAAGCACAACCTAACACCGATCAGGTGCTTTTGGTGATCTCTCCTGCATGTGATCTTATCCGGTGCCCCTCTAACAACTATCAGGTTACGTGTGTCAGAGGTTTCATTGAGCACTCCACTCCCCGGCTAGCGGACTTATTCGATCAGGGCTATGTATTTGGAGAGAACAAACATTTGATGCGTGTTCAGTCAGGGGGGCATGCCGGTTACGCACTGATAAACTGGACGCCTAAGGACATAGTCACTGTTCCAATCGCGAACATTCGCAACAAGGGCTTGTTTGGGAAGCGGGCAAGAATGAATGAGTTGTTCTGCCACGAATTAAAAGAAGAAGCATTAAGGATTCTTGGGCGTGTAGGTGTGCCCGTGGATCCCTCTTTTTCTATTCCGTTGGGTGCTGCGTTTAGGTTTAAGCTTGGAAAAAACTTCAAAATATTACTTGCTCCTTCTGATGCATTTGTTTCTGCTGTTCGTGTTGCAGGTAATAAACTGAATGACCGTAAGATAGTTTTTACTTCTGAGTTCAAGCAGTGGTTTTGTAGAGAGCTTCGTGCGGCTTGTGATGGGCAGGAAACTCCAAAAAATGCTGCTGCCGTACTAGCCATTTTCGAGCAGGCGTCAAGTGTTGAATTTAGTGTTAAAAAGCAAGAGCCCGCTCTTGTTAGTGGCTTGGGTAAGTTGGTCTATCTAGATACTTACCTAGATGATCTTTGTACCCACGATTTGGCTCTTTACGTCTTTCCTTGGAAAGAACACTCTTAGAGAGGCATTGGCGTCACCATCAAGTACTGGTGGTGAGAATGTTTTCACTGTGGAGTTTTTTGGGATGCGAGACGAGTATTATGTAATGGTCTAAAAAGGTGTAGTGAGTTGGCGAGAGAACTTGGCCGTATTAATAAAACATGAGAGCCTTTTTAGCTTTTTCAGTGTATGAGTACACTTCGGCGCGATTTGATTTGGTGTTATAAGACCCTGCAATAGGCCCAGCACTGGTGGCTTTTTCTAAGCCTGTTTTTTCTCATCTGTAGTGCGATGCTACATACAAAGAAGGCCGCATAAGCGGCCTTCTTTTTGCATATCACGAGCGAGACCATTAGTCCCAGCTCAACGCACCACCAGTCTGATACTCAATAACCCGAGTTTCAAAGAAATTCTTCTCTTTCTTCAAGTCCATAATCTCGCTCATCCAAGGGAACGGGTTAGTCGTCCCTGGGTACTCTTCTTTCAAACCGATCTGCGACAAACGACGGTTAGCGATGAACTTCAGGTAGTCCTCCATCATCGCCGCGTTCATGCCCAGTACGCCGCGAGGCATGGTGTCGCGGGCGTATTCGATCTCTAGCTGCGTACCCTGCAGGATCATCTGGGTCGCTTCTTCCTTCATCTCGGCGTCCCACAGGTGTGGGTTTTCGATTTTGATCTGGTTGATCACGTCGATGCCGAAGTTCAGGTGCATGGATTCGTCGCGCAGGATGTACTGGAACTGCTCGGCGACGCCGGTCATTTTGTTGCGGCGGCCCATGGAGAGGATTTGGGTGAAGCCGCAGTAGAAGAAGATGCCTTCCAGAACGCAGTAGTAGGCGATCAGGTTGCGCAGTAGTTCTTTGTCGGTGTCCGGGGTGCCGGTTTCGAACTTCGGATCGGAGATCGAACGGGTGTATTTCAGGCCCCAGGCTGCCTTTTTGGCGACCGACGGGATCTCGTGGTACATGTTGAAGATCTCGCCTTCATCCATGGCCAGCGATTCGATGCAGTACTGGTAGGCGTGGGTGTGGATCGCCTCTTCGAACGCTTGGCGCAGGATGTACTGGCGGCATTCCGGGTTGGTGATCAGGCGGTACACGGCCAGGACCAGGTTGTTGGCAACCAGGGAGTCGGCGGTGGAGAAGAAGCCGAGGTTGCGCATCACGATGCGGCGCTCGTCGTCGGTCAGGCCTTCCGGGTTTTTCCAGAGGGCGATGTCGGCGGTCATGTTGACTTCTTGCGGCATCCAGTGGTTTGCGCAGCCGTCCAGGTACTTTTGCCAGGCCCAGTCGTACTTGAAGGGTACGAGTTGGTTGAGGTCGGCGCGGCAGTTGATCATGCGCTTTTCGTCAACGGCGACACGGGCGGAGGCGCCTTCGAGTTCGGCGAGGCCTTCGGCGACGTCGAGGGAATCCAGTGCGGCCTTGGCGCGGGCCACGGCGGCCGAGTCGTCGGCGGTCACGGCGCGGGCTTCCAGCGCTGCGGCACCGCCGGCGCTGTCGAGGCGGTCCATGTTGGCTTCAGTAGCGTGGCCGGCGTTGGCGCCTTTCACGGTTGCTACTTCACTGTCTTCTTTGTCGAATTCGTCCCAGCTCAGCATGACGTGTCGTCTCCTGCGTGAGGGCCTGTCGCCCCGTGTGAAACCTGATTGGTTGGTTTTTCACACGGTCGTACAGACCGCGTTGGATCTTAAGGAATCGTTTTTTGCGGCAGCCAAGGCAGGCAATAAAACAGAATTTTGTACGGGTTTCCGAGAGCCTCTGACGGGCGCAGATCAGCGTTGACGCTGCTGCGGGGCTTCAGAATGGCTTTTGCTCCCTGTAAGGGAATATTGCTGACCCGATTAGGGCGGCATTATAGGGAAAAAAACGCGGGCGTGGGGGAGGGCGAAACACCGCAGGGCGTTCGATTGGCCGGGTGATTTCGATCGGAGCGAGGGTTTACAGGGCTTTCGCTGGGATTGGCCGGCGAGAATTTTTTTTCATTAATTTTTTTGCGAGGCTTCGGTTGCTCAAGAAATGAGCAAAAAACCGGGTTTTTCACTATATCTTGTGTTTTGCAAGCCTTTTGAGCGACTCCAGACACAACTGAGCCCGACCGAAGCCGGGCTGGAATCGACCCTCAAATGAGGCGCTGAGTGGTCCGATTCGGTGCAGTCTCAATCATCAATTGGTGCAGCCGTTGCCCATGACGCTGTAACGCAGGATGTGGCGCTGACCCTTGGAGTCGTCGTACTCCATTTTGGCCGGTACCACTTCGCAGACATTCGGCACTTCGCTCATCGATACAACTTTGGCGATGTCCAGGTGAGTGGAGTAAGTGTATTCCTCGATCACCGGTTGTTGCTGTGCGACATCAGTCGGGACCTCGTCTGCCATGGCGGTTGCGCACAGACTGCTGAGGGCCAGAACCAATAAAGCTTTCATTTCAGATTTACCTTTTTGAGGTCGAGTGGGGTCACGCAACCTTTTTAGGGTTGCGTGTGGAACTTCATCATTTGCAGTTATTACTTGAGAGCTGGATTAACGGCCTTCGTGGGGGCTGTAACGTTGTTAATCGCGTTTGCCTTGTCGGCGATGCGGATTTTAGGGAGGTGGGGTGGGGGTAAACAGGTGGGGTTTTGATAAACACTTTTCGCGGTTTTGGTAACAATCGGTCGTTAGGGGGGGGAAGAGCGTTTTCTGGCGATGCAATTTGTCTGGGGAACCGAGTTGTCTGGATCGCTTGCAGGCAAGCTCCTACAAGGGGGTTGGGGTGTTTGAGGGTAGTGCGTCGGGCTTGCTGTCTGGGTATCGCCATGTTTTGTAGGGGCTTGTTACTACCATCGTCGAATGGTTCTATGGGCCCGGCCCGGCTACAACGGGGTCATACAAAAACAACTATTCCACCGAGGTAAGAAAGATGAGTGCGGCTTCTCTGTATCCCGTTCGTCCCGAGGTTCTGGCCAATACGCTGACTGACGAGGCGACCTACAAAGCCATGTACCAGCAGTCGGTCGTCAACCCTGACGGTTTCTGGCGCGAGCAAGCCAAGCGCCTCGACTGGATCAAGCCTTTCACCACGGTGAAGCAGACTTCCTTCGACGATCACCATGTCGACATCAAATGGTTCGCCGACGGCACCCTGAACGTTTCCTACAACTGCCTCGACCGTCATCTGGCCGAGCGCGGCGATCAAGTCGCAATCATCTGGGAAGGCGACGATCCTTCCGAAAGCCGCAACATCACCTACCGCGAACTCCACGAACAAGTCTGCAAACTGGCCAACGCCCTGCGTGGTCAGGACGTGCATCGCGGCGACGTGGTGACTATCTATATGCCGATGATCCCCGAAGCCGTGGTCGCCATGCTGGCCTGTACCCGGATCGGCGCGATTCATTCGGTGGTGTTCGGTGGTTTCTCGCCGGAAGCGCTGGCGGGGCGGATCATCGACTGCCGCTCGAAAGTGGTGATCACTGCTGACGAAGGCATCCGTGCCGGCAAGAAGATCTCGCTGAAAGCCAACGTCGACGACGCGCTGACCAACCCGGAAACCAGCAGCATCCAGAAAGTCATCGTGTGTAAGCGCACCGGTGGCGACATCAAGTGGAACCAGCACCGCGACATCTGGTACGAAGACCTGATGAAAGTGGCGGGCACCGTCTGCGCGCCGAAAGAGATGGGCGCTGAAGAAGCGCTGTTCATCCTTTATACCTCCGGCTCGACCGGCAAGCCGAAGGGCGTGCAGCACACCACCGGCGGTTATTTGCTGTACGCGGCGATGACCCACGAGCGCGTGTTCGACTACCGTCCGGGCGAAATCTACTGGTGCACCGCCGACGTCGGCTGGGTCACCGGTCACAGTTACATCGTCTACGGCCCGCTGGCCAATGGCGCGACCACGCTGCTGTTCGAAGGCGTGCCGAACTACCCGGACATCACCCGGGTGGCGAAGATCGTCGACAAGCACAAGGTCAACATCCTCTACACCGCGCCGACCGCGATCCGCGCGATGATGGCCTCCGGCACCGCCGCCGTTGAAGGCGCTGACGGCAGCAGCCTGCGTCTGCTCGGTTCGGTGGGCGAGCCGATCAACCCGGAAGCCTGGGACTGGTACTACAAGAATGTCGGCAAGTCGCGTTGCCCGATCGTTGATACCTGGTGGCAGACCGAGACCGGCGGCAACATGATGAGCCCGCTGCCGGGGGCGCATGCACTGAAGCCGGGGTCGGCGGCACGTCCGTTCTTCGGTGTGGTGCCGGCGCTGGTCGACAACCTCGGCAACATCATCGAGGGCGAGGCCGAGGGCAATCTGGTGATTCTCGATTCGTGGCCGGGTCAGGCGCGCACGTTGTATGGCGATCACGACCGCTTCGTCGACACCTACTTCAAGACCTTTCGTGGCATGTACTTCACCGGTGACGGTGCGCGGCGTGACGCTGATGGTTACTACTGGATCACCGGGCGTGTCGACGACGTGCTCAACGTCTCCGGCCACCGTATGGGTACGGCCGAGATCGAAAGCGCCATGGTTGCGCACCCGAAAGTCGCCGAAGCGGCGGTGGTCGGTGTACCGCACGACATCAAGGGGCAGGGGATTTATGTCTACGTCACCTTGAAGAATGGCGAAGAGCCGAGCGAGCAACTGCGTCTGGAACTGAAGAACTGGGTGCGCAAAGAGATCGGCCCGATTGCTTCGCCGGACGTGATCCAGTGGGCGCCGGGGCTGCCGAAGACGCGTTCGGGCAAGATCATGCGGCGGATTCTGCGCAAGATTGCTACGGCTGAGTACGATGGGTTGGGCGATATCTCGACCCTGGCGGATCCGGGTGTGGTGCAGCATTTGATCGATACGCACAAGACGATGAATGTGGCTTAAGCCTGTCTGATGCATTGAAAAGCCCTGTCCGGTGATGCCGGGTGGGGCTTTTTTGTGTCTGGTGGGTTTGTGGTGGTTTTGCTGGCCTCATCGCGAGCAGGCTCACTCCTACAGTTGATTGGAGCGCGATCACTGTAGGAGTGAGCCTGCTCGCGATAGCCATCTGTCAGACACCGGTGTACTTCGCTGTCGGAATGAAAACCCACCCAACCAATAATTATCGATTTCCTGCGTAAGCCCCTTCCCGCTGTTACCCATCCCCGTCCGAGTAACCAAATGTGTAACCGCCCGCCCCGCCGCGGGGCGAAGGGAAACGCAATGCCCCGTTTTAGAGCCTTAAACCCCCCGGTGAAAAATAAGACACAACGCTGCGCTTGCCGGATTAGAAGGGTTTGCGAATAATAGGCCCGCAATTTGCAGCATAGATCGGTTCACTGTCTTTCGCTCTTGCATGAATTTGCAAGGCTGTCAATGCGCTCAAGCGGGTTTCTCTGTGCATCTGTAATTAGTTGTCGCATTGAAGAAATATCGGCTTCGGGCCTGTCGTTAGAATGCCGATCACTCGCTCATCGTGGCTGACGTTGAAACCTCCGAGGGTTTCAATGGGAAATTTCCCACCGATGCTGCGCCGCTTTCCCGATTCACCCATTCGCATATTGGGCTGTCGCTCACTCTGCCGTTTTTGCCCTTTACCGATGGAGTCCCAAGATGAAGAAACTTGTGCTGCTTGGCGCCCTGGCACTGTCCGTGCTGTCGCTGAATTCCTTCGCTGATGAAAAACCTCTGAAGATCGGTATCGAAGCGGCGTACCCTCCGTTCGCTTCGAAAGCGCCGGATGGCAGCATCGTTGGTTTCGACTACGACATCGGCAATGCCCTGTGTGAAGAAATGAAGGTCAAGTGCCAGTGGGTCGAGCAAGAGTTCGACGGTCTGATCCCGGCACTGAAAGTGCGCAAGATCGACGCGATCCTGTCGTCGATGTCGATCACTGAAGACCGCAAGAAATCCGTGGACTTCACCAACAAGTACTACAACACCCCGGCCCGTCTGGTCATGAAGCAGGGCACCGTTGTCAGCGACAACCTGTCTGAGCTCAAGGGCAAAAACATCGGTGTACAACGTGGTTCGATCCACGAGCGTTTCGCCCGCGAAGTCCTGGCCCCGCTGGGTGCCGAGATCAAGCCATACGGCTCGCAGAACGAAATCTACCTCGACGTGGCTGCTGGTCGCCTCGACGGTACTGTGGCTGACGCCACTCTGCTGCAAGACGGCTTCCTGAACACTGATTCCGGCAAAGGCTTCGCCTTCGTCGGCCCGCAGTTCACCGACGTCAAATACTTCGGCGATGGCGTAGGCATCGCGGTGCGCAAGGGCGACGCGCTGAAAGACAAGATCAACGCGGCCATCGCGGCCATCCGTGAAAACGGTAAATACAAAGCCATCCAGGACAAATACTTCGCCTTCGATATCTACGGCAAGTAACACGTCTCTGCGACAAGTCAGAAATGGCGCAAGCAACAGGATCTCTGCGGTTTGCGCCATTTTTTCATCCCAACTTTCGAGGACCTGAATCATGTTGAAAGGCTACGGGGCTGTCATCCTCGATGGCGCATGGCTGACGCTTCAGCTCGCCTTGTCGTCCATGGCCCTGGCCATCGTTCTCGGGCTGATCGGGGTCGCGTTGCGCCTGTCGCCGATTCGTTGGCTGGCGTGGCTGGGCGATCTGTATTCCACGGTGATCCGCGGGATTCCCGACTTGGTGCTGATCCTGCTGATCTTTTACGGCGGTCAGGACTTGCTCAACCGTGTTGCGCCGATGCTCGGTTATGACGACTACATCGACCTGAACCCGCTGGCCGCCGGTATCGGCACCCTCGGTTTCATCTTCGGTGCGTACCTGTCGGAGACGTTCCGTGGCGCGTTCATGGCGATCCCCAAGGGCCAGGCCGAAGCGGGCATGGCGTACGGCATGAGCAGTTTTCAGGTGTTCTTCCGGGTGATGGTGCCGCAGATGATTCGCCTGGCGATTCCTGGCTTCACCAACAACTGGCTGGTGCTGACCAAAGCCACCGCGCTGATTTCGGTGGTCGGTCTGCAAGACATGATGTTCAAGGCCAAGCAGGCGGCAGATGCCACCCGCGAGCCTTTCACCTTCTTCCTCGCAGTGGCGGCGATGTACCTGGTGATCACCAGTGTCTCGTTGCTGGCGCTGCGTCACCTTGAGAAGCGCTACTCGGTAGGCGTAAGGGCGGCTGATCTATGATCTTCGACTACAACGTCATTTGGGAGGCCATGCCGCTGTACCTCGGCGGCCTGCTGACCACCCTCAAACTGCTCGCGCTGTCGCTGTTGTTCGGTCTGTTGGCGGCACTGCCGCTGGGCCTGATGCGCGTCTCGAAGAACCCGATCGTCAACGGCGCCGCGTGGCTCTACACCTACGTGATCCGCGGCACGCCGATGCTGGTGCAACTGTTCCTGATCTACTACGGCCTGGCGCAGTTCGAAGCAGTACGTGAAAGCTTCTTGTGGCCGTGGCTGTCCAGCGCGACGTTCTGTGCGTGCCTGGCGTTCGCGATCAACACCAGCGCCTACACCGCCGAGATCATTGCCGGCAGCCTCAAGGCCACGCCGAACGGCGAGATCGAAGCCGCCAAGGCCATGGGCATGTCGCGCTTCAAACTGTACAAGCGCATTCTGTTGCCGTCGGCCCTGCGCCGGGCACTGCCGCAGTACAGCAACGAAGTGATCATGATGCTGCAGACCACCAGTCTGGCGTCCATCGTGACCCTGATCGACATCACCGGCGCGGCCCGTACCGTCAACGCGCAGTACTACCTGCCGTTCGAGGCGTACATCACCGCCGGCGTGTTCTACCTGTGCCTGACCTTCATTCTGGTGCGCCTGTTCAAGCTGGCCGAGCGTCGCTGGCTGAGCTATCTGGCCCCACGGAAGCACTGATATGGAACGCATCGACCACGTATTGCCGTGGAGCCATCTGGGCAGCGAGCGCAAGATCTCGGTCTTCCGCTTCGGCAGCGGTGAGCGCAAGGCTTACATCCAAGCCAGCCTGCACGCTGACGAACTGCCGGGCATGCGCACCGCCTGGGAGCTGAAAAAACGCCTCGGCGAACTCGAAGCCCAGGGCCTGCTCAACGGCGTGATCGAGCTGGTGCCGGTCGCCAACCCGCTGGGCCTCGGCCAGTTGCTGCAAGGCAATCATCAGGGGCGTTTCGAGGCGGGCAGCGGCAAGAATTTCAACCGCGATTTCGTCGAGCTGAGCGCACCGGTTGCGGCGACGCTGGCCGAGCGTCTCGGTGACGATCCGCACGCCAACATTCGGCTGATCCGTCAGGCCATGGCTGATCACCTGGCTGCGTTGCCCGAAGCGAGCAGTCAGTTGCAAGGCATGCAGCGCGTTTTGCTCAGCCACGCCTGCACTGCCGATGTGGTGCTCGACTTGCACTGCGACGCTGAAGCCGCGCTGCACATGTATGCGCTGCCGCAGCACTGGCCGCAGTGGCGCTCGTTGGCGGCGCACCTGAATGTGAAGGTCGGTTTGCTGGCGGAAGATTCCGGCGGCAGCTCCTTCGATGAAGCGTGCTCGTTGCCATGGTTGCGTCTGTCGCGGCAGTTTCCGGACGCGCAGATCCCACTGGCGTGCCTGGCGACCACCGTCGAGCTCGGCGGTCAGGCCAATACCGACCGCGTTGATGCGCAAGCCTGGGCTGAAGGCATTCTGGCGTTCCTTGCCGAGCAAGGCCTGATCACTGGCGAATGGCTGAAGCCGGCCAACGAAGCGTGCGAAGGCATGCCGTTCGAAGGCACTGAATTACTGTTGGCGCCGCACCCCGGTGTGGTGAGTTTCCTGCGTAAACCTGGCGAGTGGGTTGACGCCGGGGATGAGATTTTCGAAGTGATCGACCCTGTGTCCGATCGGGTCAGCACGGTGTGTGCTGGTACGTCCGGGGTGCTGTTTGCCATTGAACGGCTGCGCTATGCCCAACCCGGTTTCTGGCTGGCCAAGGTGGCGGGGCGCGAAGCGCTGCGTCACGGGCGCTTGCTCAACGACTGACTGACTGTTTTTGTGAGAACCGACCGCATGTACAAACTTGAAGTCCAAGACCTGCATAAACGCTATGGCAGTCACGAAGTGCTCAAGGGCGTGTCCCTGAAAGCGGCAGCCGGCGATGTGATCAGCATCATCGGCTCCAGTGGCTCCGGCAAAAGTACTTTCCTGCGCTGCATCAACCTGCTTGAGCAGCCGCACGCGGGCAAGATCCTGCTCAACAACGAAGAGCTGAAACTGGTAGCGAACAAGGACGGCGCGCTGAAAGCCGCTGATCCGAAACAGCTGCAGCGCATGCGTTCGCGCCTGTCGATGGTGTTCCAGCATTTCAACTTGTGGTCGCACATGACTGCGCTGGAAAACATCATGGAAGCGCCGGTCCACGTGCTGGGCGTGTCCAAGGCTGAAGCGCGCGAGAAAGCCGAGCACTACCTGAACAAGGTTGGCGTGGCCCATCGTAAAGATGCGTTCCCGGGGCACATGTCCGGTGGCGAGCAGCAGCGTGTGGCGATTGCCCGTGCGCTGGCGATGGAGCCGGAAGTGATGCTGTTCGACGAACCGACTTCGGCGCTTGACCCGGAGCTGGTCGGTGACGTGCTGAAAGTCATGCAGGCCCTCGCTCAGGAAGGCCGCACCATGGTCGTGGTCACGCACGAAATGGGCTTCGCCCGTGAAGTGTCGAACCAGTTGGTGTTCCTGCACAAAGGTGTCGTGGAAGAGAGCGGCAACCCGCGCGAAGTGCTGGTCAATCCGCAATCGGAGCGTTTGCAACAGTTCCTCTCAGGTAGCCTCAAGTAATCGCTGCCGTTATGCACCAGATTAGGTCATGCTTCGCGACCTGAAGACTTGCTCGGCCCTCTGTGGGAGCGGGCTTGCTCGCGAAAGCGGTGTTTCAGTCGACATCATTGGTGTCTGATCTACCGCATTCGCGAGCAAGCCCGCTCCCACAATGGACCTGCGACAGCTTCGATTACGGGCTAGCATTGGCCCATGCCTTCATCACCGTTCTTCGTTTCGGATTGCCCGCCCATGACTGCCCATCGAATTGGTTTCCTGATTTGGCCCAGCACTAAAGCTTTGACGCTGGCGCTGGCGGAGGAGGCCTTGCGTGTTGCTCAGCGGGTGCATCCGGAGGTGGTTTACGAACTGTCGTTCCTCCAGGCCGAAACCGTGACAGACGTTGCGGCCGAGGGGGCGTGGCAACTGCCCGGCGAGGCGTGGACCGGCAAGCTGGAAAACTTCCAGAAACTCTTTTTGCTCGCCGACGAGCCACCGACCACTCTGGCCCCGGCCCTCAGCAGCGCGCTCAAGCAACTGGTGCGTGCCGGTTGCGTGATCGGTGGTCTGTCGGCCGGTGTCTATCCGTTGGCGCAGCTCGGTCTGCTCGACGGCTACCGCGCGGCTGTGCACTGGCGCTGGCAGGACGATTTCGCCGAGCGCTTCCCGAAAGTCATCGCCACCAGTCACCTGTTCGACTGGGATCGCGATCGCCTGACCGCGTGCGGCGGCATGTCGGTACTCGACCTGCTGCTGGCAGTGCTGGCCCGTGATCATGGAGCAGAACTGGCCGGTGCGGTGTCCGAAGAACTGGTGGTCGAGCGCATCCGCGAGGGCGGTGAACGCCAGCGCATTCCACTGCAGAACCGCCTCGGTTCCAGCCATCCGAAGCTCACCCAAGCGGTGTTGCTGATGGAAGCCAACATCGAAGAGCCGCTGACCACCGACGAAATCGCCCAGCACGTGTGCGTGTCCCGTCGACAGCTGGAGCGGATCTTCAAGCAATACCTCAACCGCGTGCCGAGCCAGTACTACCTGGAACTGCGCCTGAACAAGGCCCGGCAGATGTTGATGCAAACCAGCAAGTCGATCATCCAGATCGGCCTGTCCTGCGGTTTCTCCTCCGGGCCGCATTTCTCCAGCGCCTACCGCAACTTCTTCGGCGCCACGCCGCGCGAAGATCGCAACCAGCGGCGCAGCAGCAGTCCGTTCGAACTGTCGTCAGTGCCGCCGGAGCGCGGTTGACGCACCCCGGCAGAACCCGCTGAGCGTCACTCATCGACCCCCGAATCTTCAGACGTGGACACCTCCATTTCCGCCCGTTCGATGACGGCTTCCACGCCAAAATCGATGCGGTGCTTTCTGAAGTAGGCGATCAGCCGTTGCAGGCTCAGCTCAGAGAGCGGATTGCTCCGCAGGCTGAATTTGTCCGCACGCTCTTCTGGCAACTCCAGGATATCGCTGGGAACCTGGGTGATCGCGTTGTCGCTCAAGTCGGCGATTTCCAGGTGTTCGAGTTGCAGCAAGCCCGGCGGCAGGCTGGTGATGCCGCTGTTGTCCAGCATCAGCGTTTGCAGATTAGTCATCTGGCTGACATCCGGGGTCTCGCCCAACGGGTTGTCACTCAAGTCCAGGTGATCGAGGCGCTCCATTTGCGCAAGCTCAAGGGCGTTTTGCGGCGTGAGCGTCAACTCGCAGTGTGAAAGCGACAAATAGGTCAGCTCAGCCATGCGAAACACCGCCGGCGGAATGTGTTCAAGCCGATATTGATAAATCGTCAGCCCTCTGAGGCTGGCAAACGTCTCGACAAACCTGTCGATTCCAAACGTCTGGCCCGGCAGGCTTCTGAGGTACAGATGGGTGACATGGCTGAAATCGGCATTGAGTACAGGCAAGTCGCCGCGGATGACCGTCGCCAGGTTCAAGTCATGTAGTGGCTGGAGGTTCTCATCCGGTTCGTCTTGCTCGGTTTCCCGGCGCCAGCACTGTTCAATGAGCGATTTGAATTCGTGACGTGCGGCGTGCTCGTTCAGCACTTGCTCAATCGTGAAGGGCTCGCCACTGACCGGGTGCAAGGCAGGGTGGTCGGTCGCCCAATTGGCGAGGTTGCTACTCAAGTCGCTGTATTCGCGCTCAAGCCGTGCAAGTTCGATTCGACCCTCGGCCAGGGTGCCGGGTAGCAGATAGAAAAATTCACTGGCCTGTTCCAGATCCATGTGTGTGTACAGCGCCTGTACGCGCAGCAGATCAGCCTGTTCGGCCATTACGCCGAAGTCCTGGCGGGTGTCGTTAAAGTGGCGTTTGATGCGCTCCCGGTCTGCGCTGGCAATCGGATTGCCGCTCAGATCGAAGCCTTCCGGAACGTTGTTGGGCAGCTCGAAAAGGGCGGGAGACAACGATCGGATCTGGTTGTCGTTGAGCAGCGCAGTGCGCAATAGCGGGCGCGTGAGCAGGCCGGGTGGCAGTTCGGATATGCCGGTCTCCGACACATCGATGTAATTGAGTCTGGGCATTTTTTCGACATTGGGGGCGAGTCCGAGCGGGTTCCTGAACAGGTCCAGGGTTCTCAGTTGAGTCAACGCCGCCAGTGTGGTTTGGCTCTCGGCTGTCAGGGTGATGCTGCAGTCGCTGAGAATCAGCTCGCGCAGTTGTGGCGAACGGCTGATCGACTCCGGCAGGTTGCCCAGCTGGAAATTGCGCAGCGCCAGGCGACGCAAGCCGGAGAAGCAGTTCAGAAAACCGTGTATACCCTGAGTGCTGCCGACCCCTTCGATGGTCAGGTAGTCCACGTGACTGAAGTTCACCTCCAGTTGTGGCAGCTCTCCGATGATTGACTGTGACAGGCGCAGATCGATGGTCTGTTCGGTGTTCTCCGGCAAGGAAACCTGCTGCTTCCAGCAGTCCAGGATGTCGACCCGCATCTGCCGTCGGCGATGACGCTGGATCGCATATTGCTCGGTGGTGAGGCGGGCGCCGGACTGCGGATGAACGAGGGGAATCCCCTCAGTCCACGGACTCAGCACCGCGTCGAGGCGGTTGCGTTCAGTGATCAAGCGGCTCAGCTCCGCTCGCGGGCCGTTCGGATGGCGTTGCAGGCGCTCGACGAATGCATTGAGCTCCTCGGGCAGCAAGTGCGGCAGCAGCCAGTGGGCATGGGCGTGCAGCGTCGGCGTATTGGTCGGCATGCGCCGATAGCCACTGGTACCGCCACGCAGGCGCATCACGGTGGGGTCGTAAGCGGGTTTGCGAATCGGATTTTGCGACAGCAGGTTCAGCAACGCTTGACGGTCGAGCGCGTGGTCACGAATCAGCTGCTTGAGCTGCAGGTCTTGCGTGATATGGATGTTCAGCGCCGAACGTTCTGCGTCGGGCAGGGCATGCAGCAGACTTGAATACAGTGACCCCGGCGCGCTGAGCGACTCGCCGGTAGCGTCGAACGGCTGATAGTCGCCCTGTTCGGTCAGTACCAGCACCTTGCGAATGAGCGCGTCCTGCGCGCCGAGGCTGTCGATCAGTTGCCCGCTATGGCTGTAGTGCCTGAGCTCCATTCGTATCGACGGCGACCAGCCCGGCAAGCGTGGCAGCGAATGGAGGGCCAGCCGATCCGTATCCAGATTATTGACTGTCGCTTGCAGCTCCAGCCCTTCAAAGGCTCGGGTTACGCGCACTTGCAGAACCGTTTCCTGGGTCAGAACCACCAGTCTTGCGGAGAGTGTTCCACGCTGTAATTGCAGGTATTCAGCATCACTTGCCGTTTCCAGTATCGATTGCGCCAACGCCTTCGGCAGGCCGGGTTCGGCATCCATCAGTACCTGTACCAGCGGGCTGGCGCCGCGCTGTAACTGACGATATCGATCCTCGAACAGGCTTTGGCGTTTGCGCTGTGCCAGCTCGGCGACGCTGCGCCGCAGGCTAGTTGCGCGGGCCTCGGCCGAGGGTGCGGGCGTATGCAGGGCTTCGCTCAATAGCCGCCTTCGTTGCGATTCTGTCAGGCGTTGCAGACAGGTCTTGAGCAGGTCGCCATCGTCCAGTCGTGAGCCCTCGATTTGTATGAAGGGCACATCGGCGACGGGGCTGCGCCACAGGGTTCTGCCCTGACGATCGATCAGTTGCAGGCCTCGGTCGGCAGGCCAGTCGCCGTTGTCGAAAAGCAGTTGCAGTTGGGTGGCCGGGTCGGCCTTGAGGTAATCCTCGGCATGCGGGCTGCCAATCTGCTCGATGAACAATTGAATGTCCTGATCGATCTGCCAGCGCTGCAGCGTGTCACTGAGTAAGGGTGGCAATTGATCGCGCTCGACGTGCATCTGGCGCAGGGTGTTTTCCTCGCAGCCACTGATATTCAGCAGGCGCTCTCGCAGAGCGGCGGGAAGGCGCTGCATCTGCGCACTGCTGCGGCTCAGCACGGTGGCGCGATCCCAAGCCAGTGGCTGGTCAATTTCGGTTTGCCAGGCGCCTGCGGTGTTGTGCCTGAGTGCGGGTTTGTAAGCCTCGGGGCGCGTCGGATGGTCGATGCGATGGGCGCCCGTTTCGGGGTCAAGGCTGACGGCATACAACTTGTCTTCCAGAGCCAGCAGGCTCTTGCCTTGGTGGGTTTGCAGGCCAAGTGCATCGGTTCTGGCGTCTTTGGACAGCGTGGCGGGCCACTCGTAAGGGCGCAGGTCGGGTTTCCAGTAGCGGGTCTTGCCATTGGCCGTTTTCACCGGAATGAAGCGGTCGATGAACTGGACGACATCGGCAGGCAACAGCGCGCGAAACTCGCTGACGGCGATAGCGCCGCCGGCGGCGAAAGTGCCGACCTGCACCATGGACTCCACGACGCCGATCAAATGCGCGAACGCTTCGCGGGGTTGTCCTTCGGCCCAGTCGACGATGCTTTCGAACGTCTCGTCGAGCAGTTGGTAGGCCGTGTAGGCAAGCATCAGCTCGCCGAGAAATGGCACGAATGGCAAGGCGACGAACGCGACTAGGTTGAGCAGCGACTGTGCGATGTCCGTGAAGGAATCCCAGAGTGCCCAGCGCGCCTTGCGATCGACCATGGCCGTCGAGACGGCGATGACGCGGGCATCGTTGAGCATCTTGTCGAGCTTGCGCTGGTAGAGGTAAACCCACAGCTCACCCCGGATCGGGGTCGCGACGATCTGCATAAAAGGCCGCACGGCCGGATGCTCGCGCCAGCTGGGGCGTGGATCGCCGGCCGGTACGGGTTGCCAGGTGACGGGGCTGAGCAGGGCCCGCAACTGACCGAAGAAAGCGCCGCGCTCGGCGTGGTCGATAAAACGGCTGAAGAACACCTGATAGTCCGGATCGCGCAAGCGTTGCGCCAGCTCCTCAGCGAAGGCAGCGGAACTGGCGTATTCCTTGACTGGGTGTTGTGGGTCATCGGGAATGTAAACCACGACTCGGGCTGCTGCGTGTGCAGCTTCAAGATTCGGCGCGAACAGCACGATGCCGGTCAGGCTGACTTTCATCATCGTCAGCGCATGGCAATGCCACGCCTGACGATTGAGGCGTAAATGCTGCAAGCCATCGAGCAGCCCGAGGATCAGGCGATGGACATCGGCCCCCAGCAGCTTTTGCATGTAGGCCATTTGCAGGGCGGCGACCAGGGCGGCTTTGTCACTCGTGCAAACCTGTGGTTGCAGCACGGCTGCGACCAGCGGATTGCTGACGCCCAAATTGTCTTGCAGATAAGTGTTATAGCGGCGGCCGATATCCAGCTCGCGACACAGGCGGGTGAAGGCAGGGATCGGCATCGCCTTGAGGATGTTCGGCAATACGCTGAACTGGCCGTCAGGTGAGGGCTGACTGACATAACCCGAGGCGGACTCAAAGGCGTCAGCGCTGGTCTCGCTGCTTTCAAAATTGTGCAGCGCGGCGTCCAGCAGCGAGACAGTCCAGGTGCGTGCGGCGCCGGATTTGATGCGCAGCCACGGAACATGGTCGGGCAGGTACAGGCGCAGGAAGGTCTGCCTGACATCCAGTTTGAGGCCAAAACGGTTTTCTATCTCGGCGCGCAGCAGCGGTTCGGCGAACGCTTTGGCGTCCTGCAACCGGGCAAGGCTTCGTTCGACGCGGTTGTGTGCGGTCCAGTGCGAGGCATTAAGCGCGCGCAGTTTTGCATGCTCGGTGCGTGATGCCTGTTTGAGGTTGGCGGGCAGCAGCGGACTGGCCCGTTTCAATGCCGTGCGCTTGTGTGCCGCAGCCTGAATCAGCCATGTCGGGATGGCCTGGAGCAGCGGTTGATAGTGTGCGTCCTGCCTGGGTAGCAGCAGTGGGTCGGGCAGAGTCGCGAGGGCGGGTGTGGTTTCTTGAATCATGGGGTGAGGCCGTTTGCCTGGAGAAAGGTCCCTAGCAAACACCGGCCGTTGATTCGATGTGCGGTACATATATACCGCACGCCACAAAACTCTCTTGATTAAGATCCCCGGTACGTCTGCGCAAATGGCGGCGTGCAGTTTAAACTGCGCCTTTGCGACGCTATATGTCGCATTGCCGTAAACCCGGGAAAATCCGGGGTTTGCGCTATAAGAAGTTGTCGCTTGGCGGCAAGGCCGGGCTGAAAACTGTCCTTACAATCCCCCCATCGCTCGCCAGTTTCAGGCGGGTGTTCCTCTTCAGGAGACTCCGATGTCCGTTGAGCACGCTGCGGTACAACGCGCCGATTTCGACCAGGTAATGGTTCCCAACTACGCGCCTGCCGCTTTCATTCCGGTGCATGGCGCCGGTTCCCGCGTCTGGGACCAGAGCGGTCGCGAGCTGATCGACTTCGCCGGCGGGATTGCCGTAAACGTATTGGGCCACGCGCATCCGGCGCTGGTCGGTGCCTTGACCGAGCAGGCGAACAAGCTGTGGCACGTGTCTAACGTGTTCACCAATGAGCCGGCCCTGCGCCTGGCGCACAAGCTGATCGACGCCACGTTCGCCGAGCGCGTGTTCTTCTGCAACTCGGGCGCCGAAGCCAACGAGGCCGCGTTCAAGCTGGCCCGTCGCGTGGCGTTCGACCGTTTCGGCAGCGAGAAGTACGAGATCATCGCCGCGCTCAACAGCTTCCACGGTCGTACCCTGTTCACCGTTAACGTCGGTGGCCAGTCGAAGTACTCCGACGGTTTCGGTCCGAAAATCACCGGCATCACCCACGTTCCTTACAACGATCTGGCCGCGCTGAAAGCGGCGGTGTCCGACAAGACCTGTGCGGTCGTGCTCGAACCTATCCAGGGCGAGGGCGGTGTACTGCCGGCCGAACTGGCTTACCTGCAAGGTGCCCGCGAACTGTGCGACGCGAACAACGCGCTGCTGGTGTTCGACGAAGTGCAGACCGGCATGGGCCGTACCGGTCACCTGTTCGCCTACCAGCATTACGGCGTAACCCCGGACATCCTGACCAGCGCCAAGAGCCTGGGCGGTGGTTTCCCGATCGCCGCGATGCTGACCACTGAAGCGCTGGCCAAACATCTGGTCGTCGGCACCCACGGCACCACTTACGGCGGTAACCCGCTGGCGTGCGCCGTCGCCGAAGCAGTGATCGACGTGATCAACACCCCCGAGGTGCTGAGCGGCGTCAACGCTAAGCACGACAAATTCAAGACCCGCCTGCAGCAGATCGGCGAGAAGTACGGCCTGTTCACTCAGGTGCGTGGCCTCGGTCTGTTGATCGGTTGTGTGCTGAGCGACGCCTGGAAAGGCAAGGCCAAGGACATCTTCAACGCCGCTGAGAAAGAAGGCCTGATGATTCTGCAGGCTGGCCCGGACGTGATCCGTTTCGCCCCGAGCCTGGTGGTGGAAGATGCCGATATCGATGCCGGCCTCGACCGCTTCGAACGCGCCGCCGCAACACTGACGCAAGCCTGATAGACCCTTCGACGCCCGAGGATTCGGGCGTCGAACCCAATTTTTGATACCGGACAGATTTAACTGTCGGAGTCAGCCTTAGTGGTGAGGGGATTTATCCCCGATGGGCAGCGAAGCGGCCCCCAAAATCTTGGGGCTGCTGCGCAACCCATCGGGGATAAATCCCCTCACCACAGGGCTCACTCCTACAAGGCCCGGCTATTTCTTCAGTAAATTTTTATAAGAGAAAGGAGTGACACCATGCTGGTGATGCGCCCTGCGCAAATGGCTGATCTGGGCGAGGTACAGCGTCTGGCTGCGGACAGTCCGATTGGTGTCACTTCCTTGCCGGATGACGTGGAACGTCTGAGCGACAAGATCGCCGCGAGCGAAGCCTCGTTCGCTGCCGAAGTGAGTTTCAACGGGGAGGAGAGCTACTTTTTCGTCCTCGAAGACACCGCCACCGGCAAACTGGTCGGCTGCTCGGCCATCGTTGCTTCGGCCGGTTATTCGGAGCCGTTCTACAGCTTCCGCAACGAGACCTTCGTCCACGCTTCTCGCGAGCTGAAAATCCACAACAAGATCCACGTGCTTTCGCAATGCCACGACCTGACAGGCAACAGCTTGCTGACCAGTTTCTACGTGCAGCGTGAGCTGGTGGGGTCGCCGTGGGCCGAGCTCAACTCCCGTGGCCGCCTGCTGTTCGTCGCCAGCCACCCGGAGCGTTTTGCTGATTCGGTGGTGACCGAGATCGTCGGTTACAGCGACGAAAACGGTGACTCGCCATTCTGGGACGCGATCGGGCGCAACTTCTTCGACCTCAACTACGCCGAGGCCGAACGCCTGTGTGGCCTGAAGAGCCGCACGTTCCTCGCCGAACTGATGCCGCATTACCCGATCTACGTGCCGCTGCTGCCGGATTCCGCTCAAGAAGCGATGGGCCAGGTGCACCCGCGTGCGCAGATCACTTTCGACATCCTGATGCGCGAAGGCTTCGAGACCGATCACTACATCGACATTTTCGACGGTGGCCCGACCCTGCATGCGCGTGCTTCGGGGATCCGTTCGATCGCCCAGAGCCGTGTAGTGCCGGTGAAGATCGGCGAGCCGGTCAAAGGCGCCGGGCGCCAGTATCTGGTGGCCAACGCGCAGTTGCAGGATTACCGCGCGGTGCTGCTGGAACTCGATTACGCGCCGGGCAAACCGGTGACCCTGGATCTGGAAGCAGCCGAAGCCCTGGGCGTCGGTGAAGGTGCCAGCGTGCGCCTGGTGGCGGTTTAACGCCTTAGCGAGTTTCACGGGTGGCGAAGGCGGCCCGTTTGAGGAGATAGCATGATTGTTCGTCCCGTACGCAGCAGCGATTTATCCGCGCTGATCGACCTGGCCCGCAGCACCGGCACCGGCCTGACCACCTTGCCGGCCAACGAAGAGCGCCTGACCCATCGGGTCGGCTGGGCCGAGAAGACCTTTCGCGGCGAAGCCGGCCGTGGCGATGCGGACTACCTGTTCGTGCTCGAAGACGACAACGGTCGCGTGGTGGGGATTTCCGCCATCGCTGGCGCGGTCGGTCTGCGCGAGCCGTGGTACAACTTCCGCGTCGGCCTGACCGTCAGCGCCTCGCAAGAGCTGAACATCTATCGCGAGATTCCGACGCTGTTCCTCGCCAATGACCTGACCGGCAACTCCGAGCTGTGCTCGCTGTTCCTGCACGCCGATTACCGCACTGGTCTAAACGGCCGCATGCTGTCCAAGGCGCGCATGCTGTTCATCGCCGAGTTCCCTGAGCTGTTCGGCAACAAGATCATCGCCGAGATGCGCGGCGTCTCCGATGAAGCCGGACGCTCGCCGTTCTGGGAGAGCCTCGGTCGGCACTTCTTCAAGATGGAATTCAGTCAGGCCGATTACCTGACCGGCGTTGGCAACAAGGCGTTCATTGCCGAACTGATGCCGAAATTCCCGCTGTACACCTGCTTCCTGTCGCCGGATGCGCGCAACGTCATCGGTCAGGTACACCCCGACACTGAACCGGCGCTGGCGATGCTCAAGAGCGAAGGTTTCAGCTATCAGGGCTACGTCGACATCTTCGACGCCGGCCCGGCCATCGAGTGCGAAACCAGCAAGATCCGCGCAGTCCGCGACAGCGAAGCGCTGGTGCTGGCGATCGGTACACCGGGCGATGACGCCACGCCGTTCATCATCCATAACCGCAAGCGCGAAGATTGCCGCATCACCGCTGCCCCGGCCCGCCTGGCCGCCGGCACGCTGGTGGTCGATCCGCTGACCGCCAAACGTCTTCAACTCAACGCTGGCGATCAAGTGCGCGCCGTGGCGTTGTCTGCTGCTCGGGAGTCGAAATAATGAATTCGCTATACATCGCAGGTGAATGGCTCGCCGGTCAGGGCGAAGCCTTTCAGTCGCTGAACCCGGTGACCCAGCAAGTGCTGTGGTCGGGGGAGGGCGCTACCGCCGCTCAGGTCGAGTCGGCCGTGCAGGCTGCGCGTCAGGCCTTTCCGGGTTGGGCGCGGCGTTCGCTGGACGAGCGCATCAGCGTGCTCGAAGCCTTCGCCGCCGCCCTGAAAAACCACAGCGACGAACTGGCCCGCACCATTGGTGAGGAAACCGGCAAGCCTCTGTGGGAAGCCGCGACTGAAGTCACCAGCATGGTCAACAAGATCGCGATCTCGGTGCAGAGCTACCGCGAACGTACCGGCGAGAAGAGCGGCCCGCTGGGCGACGCCACCGCCGTACTGCGCCACAAGCCACACGGTGTGGTGGCGGTGTTCGGCCCTTACAACTTCCCGGGTCATTTGCCGAACGGGCACATCGTGCCGGCGCTGCTGGCCGGTAACAGCGTGCTGTTCAAGCCAAGCGAGCTGACGCCGAAAGTCGCCGAGCTGACGGTCAAGTGCTGGATCGAAGCCGGTCTTCCGGCCGGCGTGTTGAACCTGCTGCAAGGTGCTCGCGAAACCGGTATCGCGCTGGCGGCGAACCCGGGCATCGACGGTCTGTTCTTCACCGGTTCGAGCCGTACCGGCAATCACCTGCACCAGCAGTTCGCCGGGCGTCCGGACAAGATCCTCGCGCTGGAAATGGGCGGCAACAATCCGCTGGTGGTCGATCAGGTGGCTGATCTGGACGCGGCGGTGTACACGATCATTCAGTCGGCGTTCATCTCCGCCGGTCAGCGTTGCACCTGCGCCCGTCGTCTGCTGGTGCCGCAAGGCGCGTGGGGCGACAGCCTGCTCAAGCGTCTGGTGGAAGTCAGCGCGACCATCGAGGTCGGTGCGTTCGATCAGCAACCCGCGCCGTTCATGGGCTCGGTGATTTCCCTTGGCGCGGCGAAAGCGCTGATGGATGCCCAGCAACACCTGCTGGCCAATGGCGCGGTGTCGCTGCTGGCGATGACTCAGCCGCAAGCGCAATCGGCGTTGCTGACTCCGGGCATTCTGGATGTGACCGCCGTGGCCAAGCGCCCGGACGAAGAACTGTTCGGCCCGTTGCTGCAGGTGATTCGCTACGCCGATTTCGCTGCGGCGATCGCTGAGGCCAACGACACCGCTTATGGCTTGGCGGCTGGTTTGCTGTCGGATTCCGAAGATCGTTATCAGCAGTTCTGGCTGGAAAGCCGCGCCGGTATCGTCAACTGGAACAAACAGCTGACCGGTGCGGCGAGCAGCGCGCCGTTCGGCGGTGTCGGGGCTTCGGGCAACCATCGCGCCAGCGCCTACTACGCGGCGGATTACTGCGCGTACCCGGTGGCGTCGCTGGAAACACCGAGCCTGGTGTTGCCTGCGGCCCTGACGCCTGGCGTGAAGATGGCGTAACGGCCATCGCGAGCAGGCTCACTCCTACAGGATTTGTGTCGAACATAGCATGTGTGAACACCGCCAAACCTGTAGGAGTGAGCCTGCTCGCGATAGCCGCGACGCGGTCTGACTGAATTGTTACTTGAAGCCTATAACAACAGATTCTCGTGGAGCCTCGCTGATGAAATCCTATGAAGTCAATTTTGACGGTCTAGTGGGGCCGACCCATAACTACGGTGGTCTGTCCTACGGCAACGTTGCGTCCCAGAGCAACAGCCAGCAGTCTTCGAACCCGAAGGAAGCGGCGCTGCAAGGTCTGGCGAAAATGAAAGCGCTGATGGAAATGGGCTTTCAGCAAGGCGTGCTGGCGCCGCAGGAGCGTCCGGACGTGGCCGCGTTGCGCCGTCTGGGTTTCAGCGGCACCGACGCGCAAGTGATCGAGCGTGCAGCGAAGGAAGCCATGCCGTTGCTGGTCGCCAGTTGCTCGGCATCGAGCATGTGGGTGGCCAACGCCGCCACTGTCAGCCCGAGTGCCGACACCGCTGACGGTCGCGTGCATTTCACCGCCGCCAACCTCAACTGCAAATACCACCGCAGCATCGAACACCCGACCACCAGCCGCGTGCTCGGTGCGATGTTCGCCGATCAGCAGCACTTCGCCCATCACGCCGCGTTGCCGGCGGTGGCGCAGTTCGGTGACGAAGGCGCGGCCAACCACACGCGTTTCTGCCGTGAGTACGGCGAGGCCGGTGTCGAGTTCTTCGTGTTTGGTCGCAGTGCGTTCGACACCCGTTACCCGGCGCCGCAGAAGTACCCGGCGCGCCAGACTCTGGAAGCCTCGCAAGCGGTAGCGCGTCTGCACGGTCTGCGTGACGAGGGCGTGGTTTACGCGCAGCAGAACCCGGCGGTGATCGACCAGGGCGTATTCCACAACGACGTGATCGCGGTGGGTAACGGCGAGGTGCTGTTCTATCACGAGGACGCGTTCCTCGACACCGAGCAGATGCTGGCCGAGTTGCAGGGCAAACTGGCCAAGGTCGGCGGCAAGTTCCAGTCGGTCTGCGTGCCGCGTTCGGCGGTCACCGTGGATGACGCCGTGCGTTCCTACCTGTTCAACAGCCAGCTGCTGTCGCGTCCGGATGGCTCGATGCTGCTGATCGTGCCGGAAGAGTGCCGTGGCAACGAGCGTGTGTGGAACTACCTGCAAGGGCTGACCAGCTCCGGCGGGCTGATCCGCGAAGTCAAAGTCTTCGACCTCAAGCAAAGCATGCAGAACGGCGGTGGCCCGGCGTGCCTGCGACTGCGCGTCGCGCTCAACGAAACCGAGCTGGCGGCCGTCAACCCAGGGGTTATCATGACGGCCCCGTTGTACGGTTCGTTGACCGCATGGGTTGAAAAGCACTACCGCGACCGCCTGAGCGAAACCGATCTGGCGGACCCGCAGTTGCTGCTTGAATGCCGGACGGCACTGGATGAACTGACGCAAATCCTTAAACTGGGCGCGGTTTATCCATTCCAGATCAATTGATGGCCGGCGCGTCGCCTGAACACGACGCGCGGCTTGTCTCCCCAAGAGAGTAAAAACATGAGCGATTCCCTGCAGCTGATCCTTGAAGACACCGACGGCACGCAACTGCAAACCTCGTGCACCCGCGTCGCGGTGATGTGGCAAGGCAAAGAGCTGTGGATCCAGCAGGACGGCCGTGGCCAGCTGCTGATCGGCGTGGACGTCGAGGAAGGTGACGAAGAATACGCCAACCTGCTGCTGCGCCCATTGGCGACTAATCTGGTAAGTCTGCAACTGGAAATGGAACCGGCTGAAGTCGGCGACGACGAAGACCACGTGCACGGCCCGGATTGCAACCACGATCACTAAGGAAACCGCTCTATGCTCGCCCTCGGCAAACTGCTTGAACTGACCCTCGCCGGCCGCGAACCGGCGGAGAAGACTCAACTGACTGTCGAAGGCGTGCGCATGCGCTGGTTGAGCGAGGGTGCGCTGGAAGTCCGGCCACCCGAAGCGCGTGACAATGGCCTGGACCTGCTGCTGTCGGCAGGTATCCACGGCAATGAAACAGCGCCGATCGAGTTGCTCGATCGGCTGCTGCATGACATCGCTCGCGGCGATCTGAAGCCGCGTGCACGCATTCTGTTCCTGTTCGGCAACCCCGAAGCGATCCGCAAGGGCGAGCGCTTCGTCGAGCAGGACGTCAATCGGCTGTTCAACGGCCGGCATGAACAAACCAGCGGTTCCGAAGCCATCCGCGCCTGCGAGCTGGAACGGCTGGCGGCGAGCTTCTTCAGCCTGCCGGATCGGCAGCGCCTGCACTACGACCTGCACACCGCCATTCGTGGTTCGAAGATCGAGCAGTTCGCGCTGTATCCGTGGAAGGAAGGTCGCCAGCATTCGCGCCGCGAGCTGGCGCGTCTGCGCGCTGCCGGGATGGAAGCGGTGCTGCTGCAGAACAAGCCGTCGATCGTGTTCAGTTCCTACACCTACGACAAGCTCGGTGCCGAGGCTTTCACCCTGGAACTGGGCAAGGCGCGGCCGTTCGGGCAGAACGAAGGGGTGGATGTTTCACGTCTGGAAACTCGTCTGAAGCAGATCATCGAAGGCAATGAGCCGGATCTGGCTGCAGAGGGTCTGGATGGTTTGCAGCTGTTCAGCGTCGCCCGGGAAATCATCAAGCACAGCGATGCGTTCCGCCTGAACCTGCCAGCGGACATCGAGAACTTTTCTGAATTGGATGTGGGTTATGTGCTGGCCGAAGATCTGGCCAATACCCGCTGGGTCATCGAGGAAGAGGGCGCGCGGATCATCTTCCCCAATCCGAAGGTCAAGAACGGCTTGCGCGCGGGCATTCTGATCGTGCCGACCACCGACGAAAATCTCGCCTGATCCTACGCAAAACCCCTGTAGGAGTGAGCCTGCTCGCGATTGCAATGTATCAGTCACTACAGTGGTCGACTGGCACTCCGCTATCGCGAGCAGGCTCACTCCTACAGTTTTGGTTTCGTGTTTACACGGCGACTGCACGCGGCTCACTGCGACGCAGCGCACGAACCTTCTGCAGCGTATCCGCGCAAGTCCGCGCCGCTTCCTGACCCTTGTGCACGAAATGCTCGAAGAAGAATTTCTGATGTTCTTCACCGGCATGGAAGTGATGCGGGGTCAGGGACACCGAGAACACTGGCACTTCGGTTTCCAGTTGCACCTGCATCAGGCCGCTGACCACGGACTGGGCAACGAATTCGTGACGATAGATGCCGCCGTCCACGACCAGAGCGGCCGCAACGATGCCGGCATAACGGCCGGTTTTTGCCAGCAACTTGGCGTGCAGGGGCATTTCAAAGGCGCCGCCGACTTCGAAGAAATCGATGTCCGATTCCTGATAACCCTGAACCAGCATTTCGGCGACGAAGCCCTTACGGCTCTGGTCGACGATTTCCTTGTGCCAGCAGGCCTGGATGAACGCAACGCGCTCGCCGTGAGGGTGTTTGCTTTTGCTGTCGATAGCGGTGGGTTGCATGTTCTGACTCCTGTTTGTGTGAAAAACAGGGCGTTATGAATTGAAAGGGATTCAAGGGTACGCACGAGCACACAAGCGCGCGGGCGGCCCTTTGGTGTCAATCCCGTTCTCTCTTCATCCGGACTATGACCGTCGGCCCCGGAATCACACCGGGTCTGCTGACCTTGCCGCCGATCACAGCAAAAGCCGTGTTCGTCGCCAAGCGCTCGCGGGCTATGCGCATTGCGCGCAATTACCGCCGGTGGGGAATTGCACCCCGCCCTGAGAACGTTTTTGCCGCCCTTTCTCGGGCGGCGCAGCGTTTTTATCACATATTTTCCAGCCGTGCACAGAACCTGTGGGAGCGGGCTTGCTCCGGGCGGCGTTCCGACGAAGGCGGTGTGTCAGTCAGCAAATTGATTGGTTGACACACCGCTTTCGCGAGCAAGCCCGCTCCCACATTGGGTTGCGTCCTTTCAATAAGTAATGTGCTTTTTCTCACTCAAGGGTTGATTAATCGGCGCCATGACCGCAGTAATTCACCTTCGAAAAGGGATTTCCCCTGCTGACCAGAGGCCAGGTTCATGAGCGTTATCGATCTTCGCAGCGACACCGTCACCCAACCGACTCCTGCCATGCTCGACGCGATGACGGCGGCGGCCACGGGTGACGATGTGTACGGCGAAGATCCGACGGTCAATCGTCTGGAGGCGGAACTGGCAAAACGCCTGGGGTTCGCCGCCGCGCTGTTCGTGCCGACCGGCACCATGAGCAATCTGCTGGGCCTGATGGCGCATTGCGAACGTGGCGACGAATACGTCGTCGGCCAGCAGGCGCACACCTATAAGTACGAGGGCGGTGGCGCGGCGGTGCTCGGTTCGATCCAGCCACAGCCGCTGGAAGTGCAGGCCGACGGTTCGCTGGATCTGGCTCACGTAGCGGCAGCGATCAAGCCGGATGACTTCCATTTCGCCCGTACCCGGCTGCTGGCGCTGGAAAACACCATGCAGGGCAAAGTGTTACCGCTGGAGTATCTGGCCCGCGCGCGCCAATTCACGCGGGAGCATGGTCTGGCCCTGCATCTGGACGGCGCGCGGCTGTACAACGCGGCAGTCAAGCTTGGGGTGGATGCCCGCGAGATCACGCAACATTTCGATTCGGTGTCGGTGTGCCTGTCCAAAGGCCTCGGCGCGCCGGTCGGTTCGGTGCTGTGTGGCACTGAGCAGCTGATCGGCAAGGCCCGCCGCCTGCGCAAAATGGTCGGCGGTGGCATGCGTCAGGCCGGGTTGCTGGCGGCAGCGGGGCTGTATGCGCTGGATCACAATATCGAGCGCCTGGTGGATGACCATGCCAACGCGCAGTTCTTGGCCGAAGGCTTGCGCGAGGCCGGGTTCAGCGTAGAGCCGGTGCAGACCAACATGGTCTACGTGCAAATGGGCGATCAGGCCGAAGCGCTCAAGGCGTTTGCCGCCGAACGCGGGATCAAGTTGAGCGCCGCCGCGCGCTTGCGCATGGTCACGCACATGGACGTCAGTCGCTCGCAAATCGAGCAAGTGATCGCGACATTCGTCGAGTTTTCGCGCAAGTGACAGCGTTAGCCGTCCAATTGACCGTTACTATCGTATAAACACGCTGTACCCCGCGCGAAGGGCCGATATAATGCGGCCCTTTGCCGTCGTTTCGTCTGTTGACGTTTCGTACAGGCCTTTGGCCGCAGCCTCCGTGGAAGAACCTAATGAAAAGCGCAGAAATCCGTGAAGCCTTCCTTCGCTTCTTCGAAGAGCAAGGCCACACCCGTGTAGCCTCCAGCTCTTTGATTCCGGGCAACGACCCAACCCTGCTGTTCACCAACGCGGGGATGAACCAGTTCAAGGACTGCTTCCTGGGCCAGGAAAAGCGCGCGTACACCCGCGCAACCAGCAGCCAGAAGTGCGTGCGTGCCGGTGGCAAGAACAGCGACCTGGAAAACGTCGGTTATACCGCTCGTCACCACACATTCTTCGAAATGCTCGGTAACTTCAGCTTCGGTGACTATTTCAAGCACGACGCGATTACCTTCGCCTGGACCTTCCTGACTGGCGTTCTGAAACTGCCGAAGGAAAAACTCTGGGTCACCGTCTACGCCTCCGACGACGAAGCGTATGACATCTGGACCAAGCAGATCGGCGTGCCGGTCGAGCGCATGATCCGCATCGGCGACAACAAAGGCGCGCCTTACGCCTCCGACAACTTCTGGACCATGGGCGATACCGGCCCGTGCGGCCCGTGCACCGAGATTTTCTACGATCACGGCGACCACATCTGGGGCGGCCCACCGGGTTCGCCGGAAGAAGACGGCGACCGTTACATCGAGATCTGGAACAACGTGTTCATGCAGTTCAACCGCACCGCCGATGGCGTGTTGCATCCGTTGCCAGCACCGTCGGTCGATACCGGCATGGGCCTGGAGCGGATCAGTGCGGTGATGCAGCACGTCAATTCCAACTACGACATCGACCTGTTCAAGAACCTGCTCAAAGCCTCGGCTGAAGCCATCGGCTGCGAGAATGGCGACCAGTCGTCGCTGAAAGTGGTGTCCGACCACATTCGTTCGTGCGGTTTCCTGATCGCCGACGGCGTGCTGCCGTCCAACGAAGGCCGCGGCTACGTGCTGCGCCGGATCATTCGTCGCGCCTGCCGTCACGGCAACAAGCTGGGCGCCACCGGCAGCTTCTTCTACAAGATCGTGGCTGCGCTGGTCGCCGAGATGGGCGAAGCCTTCCCGGAACTGCAGAAGCAGCAGAGCAACATCGAGCGCGTACTGAAGGCCGAAGAAGAACAGTTCTCCAAGACCCTGGAGCACGGCTTGAAGATTCTCGAACAGGATCTGCTGGAACTCAAAGGCACCGTGGTGCCGGGCGACGTGGTGTTCAAACTCTACGACACCTACGGTTTCCCGATGGACCTGACGGCCGACATCGCTCGCGAGCGCGGCCTGACCGTTGACGAAGTCGGCTTCGAGCGTGAAATGGAAGCCCAGCGTGTTCGTGCGCGTTCCGCCAGCTCGTTCGGTCTGGACTACAACACCCTGGTCAAGGTTGATGTGGCCACCGAGTTCACCGGTTACAAAGACACCAGCGGTTCGGCAAAAATCGTCGCTATCTACAAAGATGGCCAGTCGGTCGACGTCCTGAGTGAAGGCGAAGAGGCGGTGATCGTGCTGAACCAGACGCCGTTCTACGCTGAATCCGGCGGCCAGATTGGCGACTGCGGTTTCCTCCAGGCGGGCAACGCGCGTTTCGACGTCCGTGATACCACCAAGACCGGCGGCGCATTCTTGCACCACGGTGTTCTGGATTCCGGCAGTCTGACCATCGGCGCGCCAGTGGAAACCCATGTCGATGCCGAGGTGCGTCACGCGACTTCGCTGAATCACTCGGCCACCCACTTGCTGCACGCTGCGCTGCGTCAGGTACTGGGCGAGCACGTTCAGCAGAAGGGTTCGTTGGTGGATAGCCAGCGTCTGCGCTTCGACTTCAGCCACTTTGAAGCGATCAAGCCGGAGCAGATCAAAGCGCTGGAAGACATCGTCAACGCCGAGATCCGCAAGAACTCCGCAGTTGAAACTGAAGAAACCGACATCGAAACCGCCAAGCAGAAAGGCGCGATGGCGCTGTTCGGCGAGAAGTACGGCGACAACGTGCGCGTGCTGAGCATGGGCGGCGATTTCTCCGTCGAGCTGTGTGGCGGTATCCACGCCAACCGCACCGGCGACATCGGCCTGCTGAAGATCATCAGCGAAGGCGGTGTGGCATCGGGTGTGCGTCGTATCGAGGCAGTCACCGGTGCTGCGGCACTGGCCTACTTGAACGCTGCAGAAGAACAACTCAAGGAAGCGGCCAACCTGGTCAAGGGCAGCCGCGACAATCTGATCGACAAGCTGTCGGCCGTGCTGGAGCGCAACCGCGTGCTGGAAAAGCAACTCGAGCAGTTGCAGGCCAAGGCTGCCAGCGCCGCGGGCGACGATCTGTCGAACTCGGCAGTCGACGTCAAAGGCGTGAAGGTTCTGGCTGCACGTCTGGATGGTCAGGATGGCAAGGCGCTGCTGGCGCTGGTCGATCAGCTGAAAAACAAACTCGGCCGCGCAGTGATCCTGCTCGGCAGTGTCCATGAGGAAAAGGTCGTACTGGTTGCAGGCGTAACCAAGGACCTGACTGGCCAACTCAAAGCCGGTGATTTGATGAAACAGGCTGCTGCGGCAGTGGGCGGGAAGGGCGGTGGTCGTCCGGACATGGCGCAGGGCGGCGGTGTTGACGCCGGCGCACTGGATGGCGCGCTGGCGCTGACCGTTCCATTCGTCGAGCAGGGTTTATAAGACGGCCCGTCGGGCCCGCAGTCTAGTGGCGGGCCCGGCGGCTGTTCGAGTGATTATTGGGCGCCCTTCATGGGCAGAGGCGGCTTTGAAATGGCTTTGATCGTACAGAAATTTGGAGGCACCTCGGTCGGCACTGTCGAGAGAATCGAGCAGGTCGCCGACAAGGTTAAGAAATTCCGCGATGCCGGCGATGACCTGGTGGTTGTGCTGTCTGCAATGAGCGGCGAAACCAACCGTCTGATCGATCTGGCCAAGCAAATCAGTGGCGACGTGCAACCGGTTCCGCGTGAACTGGACGTGATCGTTTCCACCGGTGAGCAGGTGACGATTGCCCTGTTGGCCATGGCGCTGATCAAGCGCGGTGTGCCGGCGGTGTCGTACACCGGTAATCAGGTGCGGATCCTGACGGACAGTGCGCACAATAAAGCGCGTATCTTGCAGATTGATGACCAGAAGATTCGCGGTGATCTGAAAGCAGGTCGCGTGGTGGTTGTCGCCGGTTTCCAGGGCGTCGACGAGCACGGCAACATTACCACCCTCGGCCGTGGCGGTTCCGACACCACAGGCGTGGCACTGGCGGCTGCCTTGAAGGCTGACGAGTGCCAGATCTACACCGACGTCGATGGTGTCTACACCACTGACCCGCGTGTGGTGCCGGTCGCTCAGCGTCTGGACAAGATCACCTTCGAAGAGATGCTGGAAATGGCCAGCCTCGGTTCCAAGGTGCTGCAGATCCGTGCGGTGGAATTCGCCGGCAAGTACAACGTTCCGCTGCGCGTACTGCACAGCTTCAAGGAGGGTCCGGGCACCCTCATTACTATTGATGAAGAGGAAACCATGGAACAGCCGATCATTTCCGGCATCGCTTTCAACCGCGATGAAGCCAAGCTGACCATCCGTGGCGTGCCAGACACCCCGGGCGTGGCGTTCAAGATTCTCGGCCCGATCAGTGCCGCGAACATCGAAGTCGACATGATCGTGCAGAACGTTGCGCACGATAACACCACCGACTTCACCTTCACCGTGCACCGCAACGACTACCAGGCCGCACAGACCGTGCTGGAAAACACCGCTCGCGAGATCGGTGCCCGGGAAGTGGTGGGCGACACCAAGATTGCCAAGGTCTCGATCGTCGGCGTCGGCATGCGTTCCCACGCAGGCGTGGCCAGCCGCATGTTCGAATCCCTGGCCAAGGAAAGCATCAACATCCAGATGATCTCGACGTCGGAAATCAAGGTTTCCGTGGTGATCGAAGAGAAGTATCTGGAGCTGGCCGTGCGCGCCCTGCACACGGCTTTCGAACTGGATGCGCCGGCCCGTCAGGGCGAGTAAATCCGGTCACCTGAAGGGCGCGGTCTGACCGCGCCCTTTATTTTTTGAATGGCGCGAGCCCTGAACTGTTCTTTTGCTCGCGCTGGTCAATACTCAGGCATGTAGGGCTACGATCGCTCCGGTTGTAGGTCGGGTGCCTTTTTTTTGCAGACTGTTGTCCCTGAAATGAAATGCGTGAGGAGAAAGGTATGCTGATTCTGACTCGTCGGTGCGCAGAAAGCCTGATTATCGGTGATGGCGAAATCACCGTGACCGTGCTCGGCGTCAAAGGAAATCAAGTGCGCATCGGCGTCAACGCCCCGAAAGAGGTTGCCGTGCACCGTGAGGAAATTTACCTGCGTATAAAGAAAGAGAAGGACGAAGAACCAAGCCATTAATTTTTATCGATTTTTATGTTTGCAAACGGGGAAGAAGGTGGTTAATATACGCCCCGTGTTGCGGAGAGCTGGCCGAGTGGCCGAAGGCGCTCCCCTGCTAAGGGAGTACACCTCAAAAGGGTGTCGGGGGTTCGAATCCCCCGTTCTCCGCCATTATTTGCTTAGTACGTTGTAATCTGGCTTTTTCTGTAAGTTCTTGAATTTATTAGAAAAAGTGGTTGGAATAGAGATTAGACGGGCTATAATGCGGCGCAACAAATGCACTCGTAGCTCAGCTGGATAGAGTACTCGGCTACGAACCGAGCGGTCACAGGTTCGAATCCTGTCGAGTGCACCATTTAAGAGTTGTTTATAGCAATATAAAGAACTCGGCTTCAGCCAGTTGTGGTCTGGTTTAAAAACACAAATGCACTCGTAGCTCAGCTGGATAGAGTACTCGGCTACGAACCGAGCGGTCACAGGTTCGAATCCTGTCGAGTGCACCATTTAAGAGTCGTTTGTAGCAATACAGGCAACTCGGCTTCAACCAGTTGTGATCTGGTCTAAAAACACAAAATGCACTCGTAGCTCAGCTGGATAGAGTACTCGGCTACGAACCGAGCGGTCACAGGTTCGAATCCTGTCGAGTGCACCATATTCAAGAAGCCCGCGTTTAACGCGGGCTTTTTGTTGCCTGCGATTTGGCTTTTCCTTTCACGCATCCCTTCTCGTCAAAATCGACTTGAGCACTTCGGCCTTTTTTCAGGTCATAGCGATAGCTCGTCGTCGACGTTCGAATATTCACCTTGTCCGGTTTGCCGAGCGCGCTCTCGACATCCTGTTGGCTCATGCCGGCAATCACTCGTTGATTGATGATTGCTGCGCGGCGCTGCCTGGCATCGATCAGGTTGCCGCATTTGTCCTCCAGGCGGCCAACGATGCCCGGTTCACGTCCCCTGATTGTTATACCGGATATTTCCTCATGGTTGTGTTCCGGCATGATCGGTACGACGGATCCGGGCGAGTAAGGGTGAACCTGTTGCTCTGAAAGCTGCTCGTCGCTCGCACAGCTCAGGGTCGTGAAGGTGATGCCGCGGTCGGCAGCCTCGCAGCGGTGAAGGGTGGTGGCGGCTCCGGCGAGTGGCAGGCAGAGCAGGCTGGCGACCACAAAAAGGCATGTTCTGGATAGCATTCGACGTCCTCCATGACGGTCTACGCTCAAGGGTAGTCGCTACATTTTTCAACGCCGGTGTGTTTTCTTTTCAAGATGAGTCGTCGCATCTGCACGGGTCAGGACAGCGCTCAACTTTGTCGCGCAAGCACTTGTTTCGACCGCGATTTTTTAACGTTTAAAACCGTCAGGCGGTGTATCATTGCGCCCGTCGGCCCCGCCGGGGCTTATGGAAAACCTCCATGGACTTACCCAGTAGTTACTCAGTAGCCCGTTTCACCAATCATGAATTGACTGATTGATCCTTCCGGCGTGCCCCGCTGCTGGGAGTGGAGTTCGCCTATGTCCGAAATCGAAGTAAAGAAAACCCAGGAAAGCCTGCAGGATCGCCTGGCTCAGGTCGTTGAGCTGCTGCAGCGCCAGAAGGTCGTCGAAGACCTGACTCATCGCCAGGAAGGCGCGCACCACGACCGGGTCGAGAACCTGGTTCACCGGCAGAACCTCGTCGAGCTGCAACGCAAACTCGATGATCTGCACTCCGCCGACGTTGCCTACATCCTTGAAGCCTTGCCGCTGGACGACCGTCTGACGCTCTGGCAACTGGTCAAGGCTGATCGCGACGGCGACATTCTTCTCGAAGTATCCGATTCCGTTCGTGAAACGCTGATCGCCGACATGGACGATCACGAGCTCCTGGCTGCGGCCAAGGACATGGACGCCGACGAACTTGCTGACCTGGCCTCCGAGCTGCCGCGAGACGTCGTCCATGAGCTGATGGAGACGCTCGACCAGCAACAACGCGAGCGCGTGCGTTCGGCCCTGTCCTATGACGAGGAGCAGGTCGGTGCGCTGATGGACTTCGAGATGGTGACCATCCGCGAGGATGTCAGCCTCGAAGTGGTTCTGCGTTACCTGCGTCGGCTCAAAGAGCTGCCGGGCCACACCGACAAACTGTTCGTGGTCGATTACGACGGCGTGCTCAAGGGCGTGCTGCCGATCAAGCGTCTGCTGGTCAACGATCCGGAGAAACAGGTTTCTGAAGTCATGGCCAGCGATCCGGTGAGTTTTCATCCGGACGAGGACGCCTATGACGCGGCTCAGGCGTTCGAGCGTTACGACTTGATCTCGGCCCCGGTGGTCGACAAGAACGGCAAGCTGATCGGCCGTCTGACCATCGACGAAATGGTCGACCTGATTCGTGAGGAGAGCGAAAGCGAAGTCCTCAACATGGCGGGTCTGCGCGAAGAGGAAGACATCTTCGCCTCAGTCTGGAAATCCCTGCGCAACCGTTGGGCGTGGCTGGCGATCAATCTCATCACTGCCTTTGTCGCGTCGCGGGTGATCGGTCTGTTCGAAGGCTCGATCGAGAAGCTGGTGGCGCTGGCGGCGCTGATGCCGATCGTGGCGGGTATCGGCGGTAACTCCGGTAACCAGACGATCACCATGATCGTGCGTGCCATGGCGCTCGACCAGGTCAGCACCGGCAACACCTCGCGTCTGATGCGCAAGGAGCTGGCGGTGGCGTTGATCAATGGTCTGGTCTGGGGTGGGGTGATCGGTGTGGTCGCCTACCTGCTTTACGGCAGTTGGTCGCTGGGTGTGGTGATGACGGCGGCGATGACTCTCAACCTGCTGCTCGCGGCGCTGATGGGGGTGTTGATCCCGATGACGCTGGCCAAGATGGGCCGAGACCCGGCGATGGGCGCCAGCGTGATGATCACGGCCATGACCGACAGCGGTGGCTTCTTCATCTTTCTGGGGTTGGCGACGATCTTCCTGCTCTGATTCGCTGCCATACAAAAGCCCGCCGAAATGGCGGGCTTTTTTGTGCCTGTGTAGTTATCTGTAGTGAGGGGATTTATCCCCGATGGGTTGCGCAGCGACCCCGGAAGAGGGCCTGCTGCGCAGTCCGTCGGGGATAAATCCCCTCACCACAAAGTCTGCCTTGGATTGTCGTGATTAAAATCCGGGTAAAAAAAAGCCAGCACTTAAGCTGGCTTGAGATGTTCGGCACAACTCAGGACGCGTCTGCGGCCATCTCGGCGTCGTGAGCGATCAGCGACACCAGTGCGTTCTGTTGACGGTGCGACAGCTGACGGAAGCGTTGCAGCAGCTCACGCTCATGCAGCGAAAGCTCCGGGCTGTCCAGGCGCATGCTCAACTCTTCGCCCAGTGCACCTTCCTGAATAAGACTCTGCTCAAGGCGCGCAATGATTTCGGAGTTCATGCTGCGATGATGATTGCGAGCCACCTCGGCAATGCGTTCACGCATCCCGTCTGGCAGACGTACGACGAACTTGTCAGCCGTACGGCTGGAATAAATTGCCTGTTTCAATGGGCGCATATATTTAACCGGTTAGTTCAGGGGAGCGGTTCTCGGGATTGGCCGCAGGATGTGTGGTAGGACAAGCATCCGCGCCAAATGGTTCAACCTGAATTGTTAAGAGGCCCGCATCATGCCTCAAAATTGCCAGATCATTGGCGTCAATTCTGTGACAAATATTGAGCTGGGTAAAGGCGTAATGCCAGCACCAATTATCAGAAATGCGGACTGGTTTGAAAACTTTGCCTTGGTCCGCATCAATGACCGCTTCCGGGTGCACATCTGTTGATGTCCGAAGACGTCAGAACGTGCATGCTATGCGGCTTTCAATCCTTGTTCCTTACCTGTACAGGATAGTGGCAATTTGCCGATTTACTAGGGCAAACACCCGTTGGAGGGCGTTTTCAGGATGGATGGCAGGCTTATTTATCTGATGGGACCCTCCGGTTCAGGCAAGGACAGCCTGATCGAGGCCGCGCGTGAGCCTTTGCGTGAGTTGAAATGCGAAATCATCCGCAGAGTGATTACCCGATCAGCGGAATCGGTGGGTGAGGATGCCATCGGCGTGACGCCCGAAGAGTTCGAGCGACGCCAGCAAGCCGGGGATTTCTCGCTGTCCTGGCAGGCCAATGGGCTGGCTTATGGTATCCCGGCAGAAATCGACGAATGGTTGCGCGCTGGACGATCTGTGCTGGTGAACGGCTCACGCGCCAACCTGCGTCAGGCGCTTGAGCGCTATCCGACGCTGCTGCCGGTGCTGCTGACGGTCAACGATGAGGTCTTGCGTGAACGCCTGCTCAGACGAGGGCGGGAGACGCCTGAGCAGATCGATGCGAGACTGGCGCGCAATGCGCTGTTCAAGGACAGAAGGGCAACTGACTTGCCCGTGCATCTGATCGACAACTCGGGCGACCTGGCGGACGCCGTCAAGCAACTGCTGGGCTTGATCCGTCTTAACGCAGCACCGGATCAAACTTGATCCTGCGCCCGGCCACCAGGGCCAGCACAAACAACACCGCAAACACGCCGCAGCCAATCAGGGGCAGGGTGACTGAGGTTTCCTCGAACAGCGAAAAATGCACAACGCCACTCAATAAGGCGAGGATCAGAAATCCTGCGGCTGATCTGGACATGCTGTACTCCTGAAGATATTTCAAAAAACCAGACGTTCGGTGTCGCGCGTCGGCATTGCTTGCTCAGGCTCATTGACTGCCTGCGCCGCGTAGTCGCTCTGATCGCTCAGCACCGCCAACTGCGGCGCTTTCTGCACCTGCAAATAATGCGGCATACGCTGAGCCACCGGTTCAGCACTCTCTGGAACAAAATGAAAGCCAACCAAAACCGCCAGTGCGATAGCGTTTGCGAGCAGGAGAGTGCTGTTCATGGGGCGGACTCCGTTTGTGCTGTTATGAGAACAGAGAAAGCAGCCGTCGTGCCAACAGTCTAACCGCTGTGAAGTCCTTTAAAAACAAGGATTTGCAAGGGTTTTTCATAGGGAGAGGGTTGCAATCTGCAATGATGGCTTTTTGAGGTAGTGCAAATTGCACGGTAAATGTTCCCGCAGTATTGCAAGGCGCCTGCCTACACTTAAAAAGCCCACGGACGACATGACAAATCAGGGGCTGGCCGTTAACATGCACGCCGTCCGTCGCGCCGCGTCCGGCCGCGATAACTCAGTGTCTCAGTAGCTCAATTGGATAGAGCATCCCCCTCCTAAGGGGAAGGTTGGCAGTTCGAACCTGCCCTGGGACACCATCATTCAGAGCCTCGCCAAGGCTCGCAAAAAAGCCCCGCACAGGATGATCTGGCGGGGCTTTTTCGTTTTCATTGCTGCTGTCTAGTTTGCCGCGCCACCCTCGGCTTTGCCTATTGAGATGCTTACTTGAGTTATGTGGCGGCGCCCGTTGACCGTATAGCTTTGTGCCTGCTCTTCTGATCCCGGCTTTCGCAACGCCAGTTGCGCAAACAGCCCGACTTTTTCATCGTAGCTACCAAACCAATTGATCAGTCTGGCGATAAAGCAGTCGTCGCCGATGATCACCGGGAAATCGGCGACGGGTTCAATCGCGTAATAACTTGCGCCGTAGCTGTAATAGTCATCGTCCCCCGGGCCTGATGAGGGGATTGGGCAGATGGGGGCCGAGTTCTTCGACTCCGTATTTCTTATCTTGGATAAACCTAGAATGAGTGCCTTTTGTACGGTGGGGGTCAGTTCATAGGCTGTCGGATTGTCCTGATTCGCCTGAGTGCGAGGCACGTTCAGTTCATAACCATACTGCACCGTTATCGTGGGGACCTGATGATTGATCCGCAGGGGGTTGAGCAGATAGACCTTATCAACACCGTAAGCGCCATCTCGATAGGCGGCGTAAATTCTGTCATGCACCTTGACCCAGTTGACCGCTTGGTTGGCGCCGCGATCATTGGTGTAGAAAAGGGTGGTCTGGGCGTTGGGTTCGGTAGCAGCTTCGGCACCTCGTCTGGTGAACCTGCTTCCTGTGCCGCGCCAGGTTTCGGTGTACCAGAACAACCCGGTGCCGCCTGAGTAGGTTTCAACGATCAGGTCGCGCAATCCATCGCCATCCAGATCGGTAAGGGTGTAAGTCGTTTGACCCATTTCAGAGGCACCTGTGATGTTGGACGCATTTAATGCCTTCCATTCATCCAGGCTCACTCCTTTCGGGATCGTTTCGGGAAAATGCGTTTGCTCATCATCATCGGGAACACCGGCAAACGAAGTTTTATCAAGGCTTACCGTGAATGCACCTAGAGTCTTTTCCAGAGCAAACTCGGGATCAACCTTGCTCGCCGCCTCGATACGTTGCTGCAGCTCGACCATCGCCTGTCTGTCTATCTCGTCGGGCAAGTACGCCAGCGTATCGATCCATTGCGTTTGCAATGATTCGAGCCGTTCGCGATAGCGCTGATTAAGGCAACTGACATTTTCAACGCATTGATTGCGGGTCTTTAGCCAAAGGCGCTGAGCGCCTTTAAGCTCGGTCGTTTTATCTGGCGCTGACTTCATGAGTTTGCTGTATGCAGCACCCATCTGCGCATCCAGCTCATACAACCCTTTATCCGCACAAACAGCATTCTCCACGGCACTCGCCGCTTTCGCACAATCCATTCCTCCCGCCATTGCCTGCTGAAAAAACAGCAGCGCACAGGCGGACACGATGCAACGTCCTTTGATGTACACGAGATAAACCCTGTAGTGAAAAGATGACCCGGCGCGCAGGGTAATCGCTGCCCAAGGAATCTTGAACCCCTCCACTTCAGAGAACCCCACTCCTTGCCGATAACTCCTTCGGCGACCTCAGACTCGCGCGAAATCGCTTGATAGCATTTGGCCTCCAGCTATCATCTGCGCGCCTGTGAAAACGCCCCCGGTTCACCTACTTCAATTGCCTGGAAATCTTCGATGCTGTCGTATCACCAAAAGAGTTTTCTGATCGTCGATGATTTCTCGGATTTCCGCAGTTCCGTCCGCTCGATGCTGCGCGAACTGGGGGTCAAGGATGTGGATACCGCCGATACCGGCGAGCAAGCGCTGAAGATGTGTGCGCAGAAGTCCTACGATTTCATTCTGCAGGATTTCCACCTCGGCGACGGCAAGAAGAACGGCCAGCAGGTGCTGGAAGACTTGATGTCGGAAAAGCTCATCAGCCATGAAGCGGTGTTTGTCATGGTCACGGCCGAGACCAGTCAGGCGATGGTGCTCAGCGCCCTGGAGCATGAGCCGGATGCCTACCTGACCAAGCCGTTCAACCGCTCCGGCCTGGCGCAGCGTCTGGAGCGTCTGGAGCAGCGCAAGACGTTGCTCAAACCGATTCTGCAAGCCCTTGATCGCGGTAAACCGGTCGAGGTGCTCAATGCCTGTATTGCGCTGTGCAAGCAGGACATCCGTTATTCGCCGCTGTGCCTGCGTTATCGCGCCGATGCGCTGCGCGACATGAACCAGAACGAAGCGCTCGAACGCCTCTACGACAGCATCATTGCCGACCGGCCGTTGCCGTGGGCGTTTGCCGGGCTGGGCAAGTTGCTGTTCAAGCGTGGGCAAGTGGCGCAGGCCAAAGATGTCTACGAAAAAGCGCTGAAAGTGTTCCCGATGATGCCGGCGTTGTACGACGGCATGGCCGATGTGCTGGTCGCCGAGGGCGATACCAAAGGCGCGCAGCGGGTGCTGGAGGAGGCGATTCGTTTGTCGCCGCTGGCGGTGCGCCGGCAGGCGTTGCTCGGCAAACTGGCGATGGCCAACGAGGATTTCGACACCGCGTCCCGGGCCTATCGTCAGGCGGTGGCGCAGGGCGCGCAGTCGCGTTTCAAGGACCCGGAAAGCAATCTCGGTCTGGCCCATGCCTTGATCAGCAAGGGCAGTGAGCGCGGGCTCGACACGCGCACGCGGCTGGAGATCAACACCACGCTCAGCGCCGTCGCCAAAGAGAACCCGTCTGACCCCGGCCTGCAGATTCGTGCGCGGCTGATGAAGGCCACCAGTCTGCTGCTCAACGATGCCGAGACCGCCGACAAACTCACCGAACAAGCACTGATGCGCCTCGACGGCATGGAACAGTTCATGAGCCCTGAAGCGGCGCTGCTGGTCGCCAAGCAATTGCAGATGCTCGGTCAGGCCGAGGCGGGCACTTCGATGCTCAAGAGCTGTGCGGAGATCTACGGTGACGATCCGGCGGTGATGAAAGACATCGCCAAGCTCACCGACGATCCGACTATCCTCAGTTCGAGCAACGCCGCCGCCGACCTCAACCGTCAGGGCGTGCGCGTGTACAAGACCGGCAATCTGGTGGAGGCCCGCGAGGTGTTCCGCAAGGCGCTGAAGATGCAACCGAAGAACATCAGTATCGCGCTGAACATGGCCCAGTCGCTGCTGCATGGCACCGACACCAGTGTGCCGTCGGCGGAGCTGGAAGAATGTCGGGCCTGCCTGAAAATGGTCGGCCTGATGCCCGACACCGACGCGCGCTATGCGCGTTATCAGAAGCTGAAAAGCAAGGCGTTTGGCGAATGAACCAAGACGAGCAGGCGCTGGATTTCTCCACGGTGATCGCCTCCACCGTTCATGACATGAAGAACTCGCTGGCGATGCTGATGCAAGCCCACAGCCAGTGGCTGGCGCGCTTGCCCGAAGCGCAACGCGGTGGGGCGGAGCAGGGTGTGATCGACTTCGAGTTCGCCCACCTCAACGGCATGCTGGTGCAACTGCTCGGGCTGTACAAGCTCGGCGTCAACCAGTTGCCGCTGCAACCGGCGTATCACGAGCTGGATGATTTCATTGAGGCGCAACTGGCCGCGCATCAAGAGGTGTTCGCCAGTCGCGGGATCATTGCTACCTACGAAGTTGATCCGCTGAGCCCGCTGGGTTTCTTCGATCGCGAATTGGTTGCGTCGGTATTGGGCAACTGCATCAACAACGCGATTCGTTATGCCCGCGAGTCGCTGCTGATTACCGTGAGCGACGAGGCTGGGCAACTGGTGTTGAGCATCAACGATGACGGCGACGGTTACCCGGCCGAGATGCTCGAGCGGCAGGCCGATTACGTGCAGGGCATCAATCACAGCAGTGGCAGCACCGGGTTGGGTCTGTATTTCGCCAACCGGATTGCCGCGTTGCATCAGCGCAATGGCGTGGTCGGGCACACCGAAATCAGCAATGGCGGACCACTGGGTGGCGGGGTGTTCAGCCTTTATCTGCCGTGACCCGGGTTTTTGTTTGACGCTGCTTGATATTCCGAACAGCCGGAGCCTATTTTGTACGGGTCGCCGTTCGCGGCTCGCACAATAACAAGGATTGCGTCATGACAACCGATGGCCAGCGTTCACTCGCACAGCGACTGACCGGCATTGATGAGATTGAATGTGTCACGCCGGATTTGAACGGCGTGCCGCGCGGCAAGGTGATGACCGCCGAGGGTTTCCTCGAAGGGCGGCGTTTGCAGATGGCGCGGGGAGTGCTGCTGCAATGCATCATGGGCGGTTATCCGCCGGCGCGGTTTTACGGCAGCGATGACGGCGACCTCGCGCTGGTCGCCGAGCCGAGCATGATCCATCCCCTGCCATGGAGCGACGAGCCACGTGCCCTGGCCATCTGCGATGCCGACGAACTGAGCGGCGAAAGCTCCAACCTGTCGACCCGTGGCCAACTCAAGAAAGTCATCGCCCGTTACGCCGCACGCGGTCTGGCGCCGGTAGTGGCGACCGAGCTGGAATTCTTCGTCTTCGCGCCGAACACCGATCCGACTCAGCCGTTCCGTCCGCCAGTCGGCCTCGACGGGCGTCGCGAGGATGGGCAGTCGGCGTTCAGTGTCAGCTCCAACAATGGCCTGCGGCCATTCTTCAGCGAAGTCTATAAATGCATGGCGGCCCTCGGTCTGCCACGCGATACCTTCATGCATGAAATGGGCGTCAGCCAGTTCGAGATCAACTTGCTGCACGGTGATCCGCTGTTGCTCGCCGATCAGACCTTCCTGTTCAAACACCTGCTCAAGGAAGTCGCGCTCAAGCATGGTCTGAGCGTGGTGTGCATGGCCAAACCGCTGGCGCACACACCGGGCAGTTCGATGCACATTCACCAGAGCGTCGTCGAGATCGCCACCGGCAACAACGTGTTCAGTGACGAGAATGGCCAGCCGACCGCAATGTTCCGCCATTTCATCGGCGGGCAGCAGGCGGGCATGGCTGATTTCACCGCGCTGTTTGCGCCGAACGTGAACTCCTATCAGCGTCTGTGTCACCCGTATGCGTCGCCGAACAATGCCTGCTGGTCCCATGACAACCGCGCTGCAGGGCTGCGGATTCCGGCCAGTTCGCCGGTGGCTCGACGCGTGGAAAACCGCTTGCCCGGCGCCGATGCCAACCCGTATCTGGCGATTGCCGCGAGCCTGGCCGCCGGCTTGCATGGGATCGAGCATGAACTGGAGCCGACCGCGGCGATTCAGGGCGAATTCGAAGTGCCGGACAATCTTTCGTTGCCGTGTACCTTGCATGCCGCGCTCGAGCGTCTGAAACGTAGCCAATTGGCCAGGGAACTGTTCGGACAGGAGTTCATCGAAGGCTACATCGCTTCGAAGACCATGGAGTTGACCAGCTTCTTTGATGAAATCACTCCCTGGGAACGGCGTGTTCTAGCAGCCCAGGCCTGACTAACTGTCGCCGTCGGGCTATCGTCTTGATAGTCCGATACTCACTGCAAGGAGCCGCTCGGAACGCCGATGCGCCAAATCTGGAAATCCTTTCGAGCGCTGTATTTCGCCTCGCTGATGATGTTGATCGGCTCGGGCCTTCTATCTACTTACCTGGCATTGCGCCTGGCCGCTGACCATGTCGATGGGCTGTGGGTCGGTGCGCTGATGGCGGCCAACTATTTCGGCCTGGTACTGGGCGGCAAGATCGGTCACCGCTTGATTGCCCGGGTCGGCCACATTCGCGCTTATTCGGCGTGTGCCGGGATCGTCGGCGCGGCGGTGCTCGGGCATGGCCTGGTCGACTGGCTGCCGGCGTGGCTGGTGCTGCGGACCATCGTCGGTCTGGGCATGATGTGCCAATACATGGTGATCGAGAGCTGGCTCAACGAGCAGGCCGACGCCAACCAGCGCGGGCTGGTGTTCAGCGGCTACATGATCGCTTCGTATCTGGGGCTGGTGCTCGGTCAGTTGATTCTGGTCATGCATCCGGGCCTCGGCCTGGAGCTGCTGATGCTGGTCGCGCTGTGTTTTGCCCTGTGTCTGGTGCCGGTGGCGCTGACCCGGCGAATTCACCCGGCGCCACTGCATCCGGCACCGATGGAGCCGCGCTTCTTTATCAAGCGCGTGCCGCAGTCGTTGAGCACGGTGCTGGGGGCCGGTCTGATCATCGGCTCGTTCTACGGTCTGGCACCGCTGTATGCCTCGCAGCAGGGGCTGTCGACCGAGCAGGTCGGTCTGTTCATGGGTAGCTGCATTTTTGCCGGGCTGCTGGTGCAGTGGCCGTTGGGCTGGTTGTCCGACCGTTATGACCGGGCGCTGCTGATTCGCTGTTTTGCCGGGTTCCTGGCGGTGGCGGCGTTGCCGTTGGCGATCCTGCCGCAGGTGCCGCTGGAAGTTCTGTTTGTCGTCGGGTTCATGTGTTCGCTGGTGCAGTTCTGCCTGTACCCGCTGGCGGTGGCGTTTTCCAACGACCACGTCGAGGGCGATCGCCGGGTGTCGCTGACGGCGATGCTGCTGGTGACCTACGGTGTCGGTGCGAGCATCGGCCCGCTGCTGGCAGGTGTGCTGATGAAGCTGTTTGGCAGTCAGAGTCTGTACGCGTTTTTCAGTTTCTTCGCGCTGGTGCTGGTGTGGCGCATTCGCCCGAAAGCGGTGACCAATCTGCATCAGGTCGACGACGCGCCGCTGCACCACGTGGCGATGCCTGACAGCATGTCCAGCTCGCCGTTGGTGGCAGCACTCGATCCGCGAGTGGATGAGCAGGTGGTGCAGGAGCAGATGCAGACCACGGTTACGCCAGAACCGGAGCCGGAACCCGAAGTGCAGTCTGAAGCGGCGGTGGAAGCTGATCCGGCTGATGAGGGGGATAAACCGACGCCGGACATCAGTGGTGCCAGACCCTGAATCGGGTGAGGGTAAGGCTGTTCAAAGAATGATGCTTTAACTGTGGTGAGGGGATTTATCCCCGACCGGCTGCGAAGCAGTCGCAAAATCAACGCATGCGAAGTATCTGATACTGCGCATCGGCAGGTTTTGGGGGCGCTACGCGACCCATCGGGGATAAATCCCCTCGCCACAGGGATCTCCAGGCCAGGACGGGACAATGGAAATAGAAAAGGGCAGTCCCGCGAGGGGCTGCCCTTTCTATTTGCCTGTACGAATCACAGATCGTCTTTATCGAACCGGCGTGCTTCACGCTGCAACTGATAGACGAAGCGTTCGACGTTGCGCGCCGCCTGGCCGCTGATGTTGTGGAAACGCAGACCAGCGAAGGTGATGTTGAGCTTTTCTTCGAAGTGCAGATAACGCAGTTCGACCGAGATCGGTTGATTGCCAAACAGCGGGGTGGCGATCATGCGGTCGTAGACCTGGCCCAGTTGCAGGCGGTCGGTGATGTCGCCTTCAAAGCGCAGCTTGCAACCGGTGGCGGAAATATCCAGCAGTTTGCCGTTGATCGGCGCTTTGAGCTTTTCGCCGCCGAGTTCGACGCTGACCAGGTCAGTCAGCTTCAGGGCTGCACGAAAGGCGTTGCGGCGCTGGTGGTAAACCACCTCGGTCGGCAGGTCACCGGTGTAGAAGCGATCGCCCTCGGACTCTTCAATGTTCAGCGTACCGGTGCATTCCCAGGCGATGCGCACGCCCTCGTGGAAGCCTTCGACCTTGAACGGTTCGCCCGCCTGCAGAAAGCGCTCGCCATCGCGCGGGATCATCTCGTCCAGGGCAATCGTCGCGGTATCGCGGTCGACCTTGATCAGGTAGCTCTGAAAGCGCTGGCTGCGCTCGTGGAACGTGATGATCAGCGGATCGTGGCTTTCTTGCAGCTGGCGCAGGTTGCTGGAGATTTCCAGGGGCGTGGTCAGCACCTTTGGTGGCTGCGGACTATCATCCGCGCTTAGGGCGTTTGGCACGTTTTCTCAATCTCCAGACAAAATTTGACTACGACTAGCCAGCATTTTGCCAGCATGTTTCGCGGGTTGATAGTGCAGGCACATCGAATGGCTCACGCCTGGCTGAGCGTACGCGGCTTGGTGGGTTTGGCGAAAGTGCCCGAGGCGTCATACAACGCTGGCGGCTCGCCCCCGGTGAGGATTTTCAGCTGATTGGCCGTGGCGGCCTGCTGAATCTGGATCGACTGGCCGTTCTTGACGTTCGCCGCCTGGCACTGGGCAATCAGGTCGGTCAACACGTCGCTCTGGGCCAGCAACTGGTCGCCAATGCTCGAGTGGCTGGCCAGTTGCTCCAGGCCCTGACGGTCGAGCGGCAGGTTGAGGCTGGCGAGGATTTCGCTGCGCTTGCGGCCATGCTGTTCAAGCAAAATGATCAATGCCTGTTTGCGCGCCAGAATGTCTTCGAGCAAAGGCATGTCGCGACCGTGCAAAGCGAGGGACTCGGTTTGCAGCAACTCCAGCAATTGTTGAGCTGGAGCAAAGTCGTCGGTGATCAGTTGCAATAAATTAGTGTCGTGCATGGCTGGCCTTGGGTTTTAAGCGTCCAAAAGCCTGGCGCCGGCAAAAGCCTAGCGCTGGGCTTCGAAGTTGAGCAGTTTGCTGGCTACACGGTTGCTGTCGACTTTATAGCTGCCATCGGCAATCGCTGCTTTCAACTCGGCCACCCGGGCTTTGTCGACGGCAGGCTGATCGCGCAGCTTGTCAGTGACCTTCTGCAACTGTTGAGCCTCATTGCTGAGGTGTACCGATTCCCCGCTTTTTGCGGTACTGGCCGTTTCGGCCTGGGTATTCAGCGGCGCGGAGGTGCCGGATTCGGCGGTTTCCTTGGCGTTGCTGGTACGTGTACTGCCCGTAAGTGACGAGGAGCTGTTCAAACGGCTGAAATCGATGACCATGTTAAAAACCTCTGGGAATTTGGACGCTTGCCATGTTCTCGGCCATTCCCTGGAAAACTTTAGGCTCACTTTGCAATGAGCTGCATGTGCCGAAGCGTGTTCTGCTGCGGCACAGTTTAGGGAAGCATCGAGGCCGGCGCCAGTTTTCTGCCTGAGCGTTTTACATGGCCACTTCCACCTGGCCCGGCGCGATGACCTGCGCCTTGATCACCCGGTTGGAATTGAGGTTTTTCACCCGGATCTGTTCTTTCAAACCGCCATTGGCCAGGGCTTCGCCGGGCATGCGCACAGCGAGCGTACCGCTGCGGGCGATGATGACCACCTGATCACCCTTGCGCACCACTTCAGCCTGTTCCAGATGCACCAGGGTAATCACCTGATCGGCGACCGTTGGTCGGGTCAATTTCTGCCCGATGGCTTCATCCACCGACGTCAGGAAACCCTGATTGATCTGGCTGATGTCGCGTTCACGCAAGGTCACATCCTGCGGCTCGATAATTCCGGCGCGTTTCAGCGGGCGGGTGGTGGTGACAATCTCGCGAAACAGGCGGACTTGAGCGGGCACGAACACCGTCCACGGCGAGCTTCCCTCGCACCGGACCTTGACCGTTACCCGGCCCAGCGGACGGGCCGGACTCTCCAGCGACGCTGTCAATTCCTTGTCGCACATAGGCATGCGCATACGCGGGTCGAGCTGGTTGACCTCGATTTCGTAGCGGCCTTCCGTTTGACTGGTAGCCAGATAGTCTTCTACGGTGAACTCAAGAAAGCCTTGGGTGACGCCGATAAGCATGTCAGGCAAGGTAACCGTATCAGCACCGGCAGGGCTGCCAGCGAAGAAGAAGCAGACGGCAGACACCGCGCACAGCGCTTTGCGGGTGCGGGAGGTCAGGCGTCGGAAAAATGTCGTTTGAGCGTTCATACGAGTTAAAAAGCAAGCGCCGTGCCGTTTAGCAATGAATGTGCGTCGCAACAACACTTGGCGTTGGTGTAGGAGTCTGGGCATGGCTGGTGTAATGGATTCGGTGAACCAGCGCACGCAACTGGTAGGGCAGAATCGCCTGGAGCTGTTGTTGTTCCGTCTTGACGGTCAGCAGCTCTACGGCATCAACGTGTTCAAGGTGCGGGAAGTGCTGCAATGCCCGTCGCTGACGTTGATGCCCAAGTCCAGTCCTGTCGTGTGCGGGGTGGCGAATATCCGGGGGGCGACCATTCCGATCCTTGATCTGGCAATGGCGACCGGTTCCGGGGCGTTGAAAGACAAGAACAGTCCGTTCGTGATCATCACGGAGTACAACACCAAGACCCAGGGTTTCCTGGTTCGCTCGGTGGAGCGCATCGTCAACATGAACTGGGAAGAGATCCATCCGCCGCCCAAGGGCACGGGGCGCGATCACTACCTGACGGCTGTGACTCGGGTCGACAATCAGTTAGTCGAAATCATCGATGTCGAGAAGGTGCTGGCGGAAGTGGCGCCGACGCCCGAGGCGATTTCGGTCGGTGTGGTCGATGTTGAGACCCAGAGCAAGGCGTTGTCGCTGCGGGTGCTGACGGTCGATGACTCGTCGGTGGCGCGCAAGCAGGTCACGCGTTGCCTGCAGACGATCGGGGTTGAAGTGGTGGCGCTGAACGACGGCAAGCAGGCGCTGGATTACCTGCGCAAGCTGGTCGAAGAGGGCAAGAAGCCGGAAGAAGAGTTCCTGATGATGATTTCCGACATCGAGATGCCGGAGATGGACGGGTACACCCTGACGGCGGAGATCCGCAGCGACCCGCGCATGCAAAAGCTTCATATCATCCTGCATACTTCGTTGTCGGGGGTATTCAATCAGGCGATGGTCAAGAAAGTCGGTGCCGATGACTTCCTGGCCAAATTCCGTCCTGATGACCTGGCATCCCGGGTAGTCGACCGGATCAAAGCAGCAGATATCAGCTAGGGACCTTTTGTCTCTGGCGGTCAACACGATTTAAGAGGCGGCATCATTGTCTACGGGTAATTTGGATTTCGAACAATTCCGGGTCTTCCTGGAAAAAGCCTGTGGCATTTTGCTCGGTGAAAACAAGCAGTACCTGGTCTCGAGCCGTCTCAACAAACTGATGGAGCAGCAAGGCATCAAGTCCCTGGGTGAGCTGGTACAGCGCATCCAGACCCAGCCGCGCAGCGGTTTGCGCGAGCAGGTGGTCGATGCCATGACGACCAACGAAACCCTGTGGTTTCGGGACACCTATCCGTTTGAAGTCTTGAAGAACAAGGTGCTGCCCGAGGCAATCAAGGCCAGTCCCAACCAGCGTCTGCGGATCTGGTCGGCGGCGTGCTCGTCGGGTCAGGAACCGTATTCGCTGTCGATGTCGATCGATGAGTTCGAGCGCAGCAACCTCGGTCAGTTGAAGATGGGCGTGCAGATTGTTGCCACGGACTTGTCCGGCAGCATGCTGACCAACTGCAAGACCGGCGAGTACGACAGCCTGGCGATCGGTCGCGGTTTGTCCGCCGATCGTCTGCAGCGCTACTTCGACCCGAAAGGGCCGGGGCGCTGGGTGATCAAGGCGCCGATCAAGAACCGGGTGGAATTCCGTTCGTTCAACCTGCTCGACAGCTACGCGAGTCTGGGCAAGTTCGACATCGTGTTCTGCCGCAACGTGCTGATCTACTTCTCCGCCGAGGTGAAGAAAGACATCCTGTTGCGCATTCACAGCACGCTGAAGCCGGGCGGGTATCTGTTTCTTGGCGCGTCCGAAGCGCTGAACGGTCTGCCGGATCATTACCAGATGGTCCAGTGCAGCCCGGGGATCATTTACCAGGCGAAGTGATTGCATCGGCAACACGAGAAACGGGAGTCCTTGGGGGCTCCCGTTTTTTTGTGCCTGAATTATCTCCCTCACACGCCACAAAATCCCCTGTGGGAGCGGGCTTGCTCGCGAAGGCGGTGTGTCAGGAAAACAAATACTGACTTAGATGACGCTTTCGCGAGCAAGCCCGCTCCCACAGTTGTCCGGTGTCGGCGAGAGCACGCAAGCGGCAGAAAAGCGGCAGCCAGCGGAAACCGGTTGCCGCTTTTCTGGCATTGCCGCTTTGCCGGCTCCTCGCAAAGCCCCGGTTTACGGGGGTTGTTCTGTTTGGCACGGCGCTTGCTAAAGCTCAGGTACGAAAAACCGGTCACCCGAAGGTTCCCGACATGAGCATCAGCTTCGATAAAGCGCTCGGCATTCACGAAAAGGCATTGGGCTTCCGCGCCCAGCGTGCCGAAGTGCTGGCCAACAACATCGCCAACGCCGATACCCCGAACTACAAGGCTCGGGATCTGGACTTCTCCAAAGTGCTCGAAGCACAGACCCAGAAGAACGCCAACGGCACCATCGCCCTGAACATGACCAACAGCCGTCACATCGAAGCTGAAGGCCTGGGCAATGGCGACGAATCGCTGATGTATCGCACGCCGATGCAGCCTTCGATCGACCAGAACACCGTGGACGCTCAGCTTGAGCAGTCGAACTACGCGGAAAACGCGGTCGGCTTCCAGGCCAGCTTCACCCTGCTCAACAGCAAATTCAAAGGGCTGGTGTCAGCCCTGCGCGGAGAGTAATCCATGTCCCTGTCCAGCGTTTTCAACATTGCCGGCAGCGGCATGAGCGCACAAACCACGCGTCTGAACACCGTGGCTTCGAACATCGCCAACGCCGAAACCGTTTCGTCGAGCATTGACCAGACCTACCGCGCCCGTCACCCGGTGTTCGCCACCATGTTCCAGGGCGGCCAGAACAGTGGCAGCAACTCGCTGTTCCAGAGCCAGGACGCCGCAGGGCAGGGCGTGCAGGTACTTGGCGTGGTCGAAGACCAGAGCAATCTCGAAGCGCGTTACGAGCCGAACCATCCGGCCGCTGACGCCAAGGGCTACGTCTACTACCCGAACGTCAACGTGGTGGAAGAAATGGCTGACATGATTTCCGCGAGCCGTTCGTTCCAGACCAACGCCGAAATGATGAACACCGCCAAAACCATGATGCAGAAGGTACTGACCCTCGGTCAGTAATAAGGGGCGACGGCCATGAGTGTTACCGATACCACCAGCAGCCTGAGCATGAATGACATCCTGGCGAACTCCTCGAAGAAAACGAGCAGTTCGACCACCGGTGGCATTGCTTCGGCCACCAACAGCGCCACTGGCGGCAAAGCCCTGGGCAAGGATGCGTTCCTGCAACTGCTGGTCACCCAGCTGAAAAACCAGAACCCGCTTGATCCGCAGGACAACAGCGCTTTCGTAGCGCAGTTGGCGCAGTTCAGCAGCCTTGAGGGCATCACCACCCTCAACAGCACCGTCAGTTCGCTGGCCGGCAACTACAGCTCCTCGCAAGCCCTGCAGGCGTCGTCGCTGGTTGGCCGTAACGTGATCGTGCAGACCAACACCGTGCAATTGGACGACCCAAGCAAAGGCATGACCGGTTCGGTCACCGTGCCGTCGTCGATTGCCGGTGGCACGGTCAGCATTACCGACAGCAGCGGCACGGTGGTTCGCACCATCGATCTGGGCAGTCGCGCCGCAGGCAGCGCGAGCTTCACCTGGGACGGCAAGGACAAGGACGGCAATCTGGTGAAGACCGGTACCTATACCGTCAAAGCCAACGCCTCGATCAATGGCACCGCGACCGATATGGCGACCTACCTGCCAGCCACGGTCAACAGCGTGACCATCAGCCAGACCGGTGGCGAGCTGATGCTCAACCTGTCCGGCAAGGGCACCGTCGCCCTGTCCAAAGTACAAACCATTGGTATATAGAGCCGACTAACCGGCACAAAGGAGTGGAATATGTCTTTCAATATCGGCCTTAGCGGTCTCTATGCAGCCAACAAACAACTGGACGTGACCGGCAACAACATCGCCAACGTCGCGACCGCCGGTTTCAAATCGTCCCGTGCAGAATTCGAAGACGTTTACTCGTCGACCCGTCTGGGCAGTGGCAGCAAGGTCATCGGTAACGGTGTACGCCTGGCCAACGTTTCTCAGCAGTTCACCCAGGGTGACATCAACAACACCGGTAACGTGCTGGACATGGGTATCAACGGTTCCGGTTTCTTCACCATGAGCAACAACGGTTCGGTTTCCTATACCCGTGCCGGTACCTTCAAGGTCGACAACGCTGGTTACATCACCAACACCGACTACACCTCGCGCCTGCAGGGTTACGGTGTGGATGCCAACGGCAAGATCATCAATGGTGTGCTGACTGACCTGAAGATCGACACTTCCAACCTGGCGCCGAAGTCCACCTCGCTGGTGACCTCGACCATCAACCTGGACTCGACCGCTCCAGTAATCGACGACACAGTGCCCGCCGGCAAGTTCGATCCGAACAACCTCGCGACCTACACCAAATCGTTCAGCACGCCGATCTATGACAGTCAGGGCAACATGCACCCGATGGATCAGTACGTGGTCAAGACCGGTGCCAACACCTGGAAGGTCTACACCCTGGTAGACGGTCGTAATCCGGACGCTACCGGTAGCGATCCGAAGGTCACCGCGCCGACACCTTCGACCATGACGTTTGACTCCGCTGGCAAGCTGACTCAGGTCAGCACTCTGCCGGGTCCGGTGATCAGCAGTGACCTCAAGCTCAGTGGCTGGGTCCCGGGTAATGTGATCAACGGTACATTCAAGCCTAATGGTGCAGCCGCGAACCCGGCAGGCATCACCATTTCGATGGCTCAGACCACCCAGTACAACGCCGATACCGCCCGTTCGATCCCGACTCAGGATGGTTACGCCACTGGCCAGATCACCAACCTGACCATTGATGGCACCGGTACCCTGTTCGCCAACTTCAGCAACAACCAGAGCAAGGCCATCGGCCAGGTTGCGCTGGCCAGCTTCACCAACGAACAGGGCCTGCAGGCTATCGGTGGTACCAGCTGGAAAGAGACCTTCGCTTCCGGTATTCCGGGCTACGACGCGCCGAAAACCGGGACCTTGGGTGAGGTGGTATCCAACTCGCTGGAAGAGTCGAACGTTAACCTGACCAACGAGCTGGTGGACCTGATCAAGGGCCAGAGCAACTATCAGGCGAACGCCAAGACCATTTCGACCCAGAGCACCATCATGCAAACCATCATTCAGATGACCTGATTGCGGTTTCTGGTTGTGCAAGGGAGCCCCTCTTTTTGAGGGGCTTTTTTGTGGGCTATTGTTTTGTGGGCTTATCCGTTGCTGCGGTAACGGCTACTTAGGGTTTCGCCCTTACGGCGAGTCACTTTTGCAGACGCCCAAAAGTAACCAAAACGCTTCAGCCCCAACGTTCGGCCCTCGCCGTGGCTCGGGTTCCTTCGCTCCGGGATCGATCCGGGCGCATCGCCTCCGGTTTGCTTCGCTGCACCTCCTCTCGCTGTGTTTGGCTTCGCCAAACGGTCGCTTCGCTCCCACCCCCGGATAAATCCCTCCACTCAGCCTGCCGACGGGACCGGTACGGCAAAATCAAAAGCTTTCGGCGAGCTGACACTCGGCCATTGAGTGGTGAAAAGCATGCGCTTGGCTTTTGCTCTTCTGTGGAAGCCAGCCTGCTGGCGATGGCGGCCTGCCAGATGTACTCATCCTCTGGAGCTGCCGAAGGCTGCAATCTTTTGATCTGTGGCAGCAGCACTAAAGATCAAAAGATCGCAGCCTCGTTGCACTCGACAGCTCCTACAGTTAAATGGCAGACAAAAGAAAACCCCCGACAAACCAGAAGTCTGTCGGGGGTTTTCTTTTGCCTGGAAGCATCAGGCGTCTCGCGACGCCTGACCCGGCTCAGCTTATTGGCAAGCTTCGCAATCCGGCTCGTCGATCGCGCAAGCCTTTGGCACTGGCGCTGGGCCGGCCGGAGCTGCCAGAACCGAATCGTCGCCGTGGTTGCCGCCGCTGGAAACAGCGTTCAGCTTGCCGGTGTTGATGGTCGACTTCTCGGTGCTGGTCGCAGCCAGGGCACGGAGGTAGTAAGTGGTTTTCAGACCACGGTACCAGGCCATGCGGTAGGTCACGTCGAGCTTCTTGCCCGAGGCACCGGCGATGTACAGGTTCAGCGACTGGGCCTGGTCGATCCACTTCTGACGACGGCTTGCCGCGTCAACGATCCACTTGGTGTCCACTTCGAACGCGGTCGCGTAGAGCTCTTTGAGTTCTTGCGGGATGCGCTCGATCTGCTGAACCGAACCGTCGTAGTACTTCAGGTCGTTGATCATGACCGAGTCCCACAGACCGCGAGCCTTGAGGTCGCGAACCAGGTACGGGTTGATCACGGTGAATTCGCCCGACAGGTTCGATTTCACATACAGGTTCTGGTAGGTCGGTTCGATCGACTGCGATACGCCGGTGATGTTGGCGATGGTTGCGGTCGGTGCGATGGCCATGATGTTGGAGTTACGAATGCCTTTCTGTACACGGGCGCGAACCGGTGCCCAGTCCAGGGTTTCGTTCAGGTCAACGTCGATGTACTTCTGGCCACGTTGCTCGATCAGGATCTGTTGCGAATCCAGTGGCAGGATGCCTTTGGACCACAGCGAACCGTTGAAGGTCTCGTAAGCACCACGCTCGTCGGCCAGGTCGCAGGACGCCTGGATCGCGTAGTAGCTGACCGCTTCCATCGACTTGTCGGCGAACTCGACGGCAGCGTCGGAACCGTAAGGGATGTGCTGCAGGTACAGCGCGTCCTGGAAGCCCATGATGCCCAGACCGACCGGACGGTGGCGGAAGTTGGAGTTCTTCGCTTGCGGCACCGAGTAGTAGTTGATATCGATCACGTTGTCGAGCATGCGCACGGCGGTGTTCACGGTGCGTTGCAGCTTGGCGGTGTCCAGCTTGCCGTCGACGATGTGGTTCGGCAGGTTGATCGAGCCCAGGTTGCAAACGGCGATCTCGTCCTTGTTGGTGTTCAAGGTGATCTCGGTGCACAGGTTCGAGCTGTGAACCACGCCGACGTGCTGCTGCGGGCTACGCAGGTTGCACGGATCCTTGAAAGTCAGCCATGGGTGGCCGGTTTCGAACAGCATGGAGAGCATTTTGCGCCACAGGTCTTTGGCCTGGATGGTCTTGAACAGCTTGACCTTGCCCGGGTACTCGGTCAGGGCTTCGTAGTACTCGTAGCGCTCTTCGAAGGCTTTGCCGGTCAGATCGTGCAGGTCCGGCACTTCGGAAGGCGAGAACAGGGTCCACTTGCCGTCATCGAAGACACGCTTCATGAACAGGTCAGGGATCCAGTTGGCGGTGTTCATGTCGTGGGTACGACGACGATCATCACCGGTGTTCTTGCGCAGTTCGATGAACTCTTCGATGTCCATGTGCCAGGTTTCCAGGTAGGCACACACAGCGCCTTTGCGCTTGCCACCCTGGTTAACGGCTACGGCGGTGTCGTTCACTACTTTCAGGAACGGAACCACGCCTTGCGACTTGCCGTTGGTGCCCTTGATGTACGAACCCAGGGCGCGCACAGGGGTCCAGTCGTTGCCCAGGCCGCCAGCGAATTTCGACAGCATGGCGTTGTCGTGGATCGCGTGGTAGATGCCCGACAGATCGTCCGGAACGGTGGTCAGGTAGCAGCTCGACAGCTGTGGACGCAGGGTACCGGCGTTGAACAGGGTCGGAGTCGAAGCCATGTAGTCGAAGGACGACAGCAGGTTGTAGAACTCGATCGCACGGTCTTCTTTCTGCTTCTCTTCGATCGCCAGGCCCATGGCCACGCGCATGAAGAAGATCTGCGGCAGTTCGAAACGCACGCCATCCTTGTGGATGAAGTAACGGTCGTACAGGGTCTGCAGGCCCAGGTAGGTGAATTGCTGATCGCGCTCGTGGTTGATCGCCTTGCCCAGTTTTTCCAGGTCGAAGGTGGCCAGCACAGGGTTCAGCAGTTCGAACTCGATACCTTTGGCGATGTAAGCCGGCAGTGCCTTGGCGTACAGGTCGGCCATTTCGTGGTGAGTGGCGCTCTCGGCCACACCCAGGAAACCCAGACCTTCGGCACGCAGGGTGTCCATCAGCAGGCGGGCGGTGACGAACGAGTAGTTCGGCTCGCGCTCGACCAGGGTACGCGCGGTCATTACCAGTGCGGTGTTGACGTCGTTCAGGGCCACGCCGTCGTACAGGTTCTTCAGGGTTTCGCGCTGGATCAGGTCGCCGTCGACTTCAGCCAGGCCTTCGCAGGCTTCGGTGACGATGGTGTTCAGGCGGCCCATGTCCAGCGGCGCGAGGCTGCCATCGGCACGGGTGATGCGGATCGACGGGTGCGCGTCGACCGCAGCTTCTACCGGCGCATGGGCTGCGCGTTCTTTCGAGCGGCCGTCACGGTAGATCACGTAGTCACGAGCGACTTTCTGCTCGCCGGCACGCATCAGGGCCAGTTCGACCTGGTCCTGGATCTCTTCGATGTGGATGGTGCCGCCCGACGGCATGCGACGCTTGAAGGTCGCGGTGACCTGTTCGGTCAGGCGCGCAACGGTGTCGTGGATTCGCGACGAAGCGGCAGCGGTGCCGCCCTCAACTGCGAGAAACGCTTTGGTGATAGCGACGGTGATCTTGTCATCGGTGTAAGGAACGACAGTGCCATTACGCTTGATCACGCGCAGTTGACCAGGCGCGGTGGCGGCCAGATCCGAATTCGAATCGGCGGCCTGCGGCAAGGTGCCCTGCGGGTTCTCGCGAGTTGTGTCGGTTTGCATGGGTGTCTCCACGTTCTCTATGTTTGTTTGGGCACCATCAAGGTGCCCACCGTTCCGTCCTGAAGCACTACAACCGGCACGCGCCGGGCATAACGACTTCGGGACAGTTCAGGAAGGGGGCCTTGTGAGCGCCGCTTCCATGCCGAAGTCTTCGGTTCGCGCGATACGCGTGAGACCGCATTCCTTTCGGGGAGCAGATTCGTCACTGCAACACCCGTACCGTTATCGTCGTGGTCGACTGAAAAACGGTAGCCATCCGCAGGCGCGGTTTGGGCTTTCGAAAATACGTTTGGTTCAACCCGACAATGGCAATAAAAAGCCTTGAATTCACTGTCCGGTTTGTGTTTGGTTTTTTGCGAAAACCCCTACATGTAGGGTTTTTTTACGCACGGGCTACAAGATAATGCGTTTTGGGGGAGTATTGCAACGTATAGCCTGTGGATAAACCTGTGCGTAAATTGTGTGCGAAAGGGCTGATTCCCGTGTAGGCCGCGAACCTGCTGAGTTAGACCGTTTGTCACTGTTTTTCACTCGGGAAAAACGCTTCAGCGGATTTTTAAGGGCGCGAACCCTATCACAAAAAACCGGCGTATCCGAACGCATTTGCCGACTTGTGTTCTGGCTGTACGCCGTTTATACAATCGAGCGGTGTTTACCCATTCTTATCCTCCCGAAAGATGACAAAAAGACGGGAAAAATGTGGGAGCGGGCTTGCTCGTGAAAGCGGTGGGTCAGGCAATTTCCATGTTGACCATGCCGCCGTCTTCGCGAGCAAGCCCGCTCCCACAGGGGAATTGAGTCAGGCCGAGCATTCTTCCTTATTAATAAAAACAGCAAGCAGAGGTCACCGGTGGAGCAAGAAGCCTGGCAGGTATTGATAGTCGAGGACGACCAGCGTCTGGCCGAACTCACCCGCGAATACCTGCAAGCCAATGGATTGCGCGTGGAGATCGAAGGCAACGGCGCGCTGGCGGCGGCGCGGATCATCAAGGAGCAGCCGGACCTGGTGATCCTCGACCTGATGCTGCCCGGTGAAGACGGCCTGAGCATTTGCCGCAAGGTGCGCGATCGTTACGACGGGCCGATCCTGATGCTCACCGCGCGCACCGACGATGCTGACCAGATTCAGGGTCTCGACCTCGGCGCTGACGATTACGTGTGCAAACCGGTGCGTCCACGGCTGTTGCTCGCGCGCATTCAGGCCTTGCTGCGACGCAGTGACAGCGCCGAACCGATCGCGGAAAAAAGCCGTCGCCTGCAATTCGGCCCGCTGGTGGTGGACAACGCCTTGCGCGAAGCCTGGCTCAGCGACAGCGGCATCGAACTGACCAGTGCCGAATTCGACCTGCTCTGGCTGTTGGTGTCGAACGCCGGGCGAATCCTCTCTCGCGAAGAAATCTTCACTGCGTTGCGCGGCATCGGCTATGACGGTCAGGACCGCTCGATCGATGTGCGCATCTCGCGCATTCGCCCGAAGATTGGCGATGACCCCGACCATCCGCGCCTGATCAAGACCATCCGTAGCAAAGGCTACCTGTTCGTCCCTGAAGCCTGTGTGGATCTGGCGCTGTGAACTCGATCTTCCTGCGCATCTATGGCGGCATGTGCGCGGCGCTGATTCTGGTGGCGGTGCTTGGTGTGCTGGCGCTGCACCTGCTCAATCAGGTGCGCAGCGAGCAATACCGCGAGCGCCTGGCCCACGGCACGTTCTCGCTGATGGCCGACAACCTGCAACCGATGAACGAAACCGAGCGCCACCGGGCGTTGTTGGTCTGGGAGCGTCTGCTGGGGATTCCGCTGGCGCTGAAGAAGTTTTCCGAGACCGATCTGGATCTCTCTCAGCGCGCCCGGGTGCAGCGCGGTCAGGCCTTGGTAGAGCAGACCGGCCCGCATGCGGCGCGGGTCTATCGACTGGTCAGCGACAAGGAACAGCTGCTGCTGACCGGTGACGTACAACAGATCAGCGAGCAATTGGCCCGCGCGACTATTTATCTGTTGGCCGATGAACTGGTACGGGTGCCGGTCGGCGAACAGCCCAAAAGACTGGCGCAGTTAAAGGAAGAGAAAGGCTTCGGTTTTGATCTGCGACTGGTCACGGTCAACGAGGCCGACATGGACGAAGACCAGAGCCGCCGAGTGTCCGAGGGCGATACGGTGATGGCGCTGGGCAAGGGCGGGGATTCGATCAGGGTGTTTGCCGGCATGGTCGGTACGCCGTGGGTGCTGGAGATCGGCCCGCTGTATCAGATGAATCCGTATCCGCCGCAATGGCTGGTGTTGATCGCTGCCCTGGGCCTGACCTTGATCGGTCTGATCGTGTATCTGCTGGTGCGTCAGCTCGAACGACGTCTGCGGGGACTCGAAGCGGCAGCCACACGCATCGCCAAGGGCAGCCTGGAAACCCGCGTGCCGGCCCGCGGAGCTGACTCGGTCGGGCGACTGGCAGCAGCGTTCAACGGCATGGCCGAGCACTTGCAGCAGTTGCTGGCGATCCAGCGCGAGTTGGTGCGTGCGGTATCCCACGAACTACGCACGCCAGTGGCGCGCCTGCGTTTCGGGCTGGAGATGATCGGCTCGGCCACCACCCCGCAGGCGCTGGAAAAGTACCGCGAGGGCATGGATCACGACATCGAGGACCTCGATAAGCTGGTCGACGAAATGCTCACTTACGCGCGGCTGGAACAGGGTTCGCCAGCGCTGACCTTTCAACGCATCGACCTCGATGCGCTGGTCAATCAGGTGATCGCAGAACTGGCGCCGTTGCGTGCCGAGGTCACGGTGCAGCGCGGGTTGTGCCTGTCAGCGGCGGACAACGATGGCGCCTGGGTCGAAGCCGAGCCGCGCTTCCTGCACCGCGCGTTGCAGAATCTGGTGAGCAACGCGATGCGCCATGCGCGCTCGAATGTCACGGTGAGTTATCAGGTCGGGCAGTTGCGCTGCCGGGTCGATGTCGAGGATGACGGGCCGGGTGTGCCGGAGTCGGCGTGGGAACGGATCTTCACGCCGTTCCTGCGTCTGGATGATAGCCGCACCCGGGCCTCTGGTGGGCACGGGCTGGGGCTGTCGATTGTGCGGCGGATCATTCACTGGCATGACGGTCGGGCGCTGATCAACAAGAGCAAGAGTCTGGGTGGGGCTTGTTTCAGTCTGAGTTGGCCGAGGAGTCAGGAGCGCCGTTGAGTTTTGTGTCAGCAGAAATGACGCCTTCGCGAGCAAGCCCGCTCCCACAGGGGAATGCATTTCAAGGGTGGGAGCGGGCTTGCTCGCGAAGGCGGTGCAACAGTCGCCGAAAAATCCTCAGGCCGGAATGCTGACCAGACTCAACAACTGCCCATCCTGCACCCCAAATTGCGCTTCCAGCTCGGTGCCATGACGCCATTCGCCAGACAAGTCAGTCAGCAGACGCAACCGGACCTGACCCTGCTCCGTCCACTCCAGCACCTCGGCGTGCTCGAAGTAGAAACGCTTCTGCACAATCGGGTACAGCGCCTTGAACAGGCTCTCTTTCACCGAAAACGTCAGGGTCACCAGTAACGCCAGTTGTTCCCGCGCACCGGCGCTCATGCGCAGCAGTTCCGCAGGCGTCAGAATCTCCCCGGCCAGGCGTTCGGCGCGCTCGGTCTCGAGCAGGTTTTCCAGATCCATGCCCAAGCCGCGCCAGTGTTGCTTGTTGGCGACAATCGCCGCCGCGTGTCCGGTGCTGTGAGTGATCGAGCCGCAGATGTGCGCCGGCCACACCGGTGCGCGGTCTTCGCCAATCGCCGGAATCACGCTTGAGCCTTCCAGTTGCTGCAGCGCAGCCCGGGCGCAGATTCGCCCGGCAAGAAACTCGGCCTGCCGTTTGGCCACCGAGCGCTGAATGCTCGGCGGCGGCTCGATGGCGCTGCGCTGGAAGTCATCGCCCAGCAGTTGCTTCGGGTCGAAACGGGTACTGAGCAGCACGGTCTCGGGCAGCACGCTGGGCAACGGCCAGTGAGCGTCGAGCGCGGTGCAGCAGGTGGGGAGGATCGGGCTGGAATTCATGGCGGGCATTTTGCCGGTTGAAGCCACGACTGGGTAGAGGCTGCACACTTTTGTGGCGAGGGAGCTTGCTCCCGCTGGGGGCAAAGCCCCCCAAATCTGTGGACGAGGTCTGTCAGGTAAACCGCGTCGGCATGTTTTTGCGACGGCTTCGCCGCCGAGCGGGAGCAAGCTTCCTCGCCACAGGGGCAATGTCAGCCAAAGATTTTCTGGAAGAACGCCTTCATGTCCGCCCAGGATTTTTCATCGGCCGCCTTGTTGTAACCGATATCCGGGCCACCATGATCGCCGTGGCTCAAGCGATCGGCATCCGGATTGGTGAAGCCATGCTTGGCGCCGTCGAGGCTGACGAATGTGTAGTCGGCGCCGGCCTTGTCCATCTCGGATTTGAACGCGGTGACGTTGTCTGGAGTGACCATGCTGTCCAGCGCACCGTGCTCGACCAGAACCTTTGCCTTCACACTGCCGGGCGTCGCCGGGGTGGTGGTCGCCAGCGCACCGTGGAAACTCACCACGCCCGCCAGCGGCTCGCCCTGACGCGCGGCGTTGAGCACCACGCCACCGCCGAAGCAGTAACCGATGGCGGCGATTTTATTGACGTCGGTCTGCGGCTGCTTTTTCAGCAGGTTCAACCCGGCCTCGAAACGTTTGCTGGAGGCCGCGGCATCCTGGGTCGCGGCTTGCATGAACGCCATCGCATCTTTCGGGTGCTCAGTGTTCTTGCCTTCGCCGTACATGTCGATCGCCAGCGCGCTGTAGCCCAGTTCGGCGAGGTCGCGGGCGCGACGTTTAGCGTAATCGTTAAGGCCCCACCATTCATGCACCACGACGACTCCAGGGCGTTTGCCCTTGATCGCGTCGTCGTAGGCGTAGTAGCCGATCAGTTTGGTGCCGTCGGCACTCTGGTAGGGAATCTCTTGAGTCTTGATCGCGGCGTTGGCCAGACTGCTGGCAGCGAGCAGGGCGAGGGCGAGGAACAGGCGCATGGTCGGTCTCCTTATCGAAAGTGGTCAGGACAGCCTAGTCGATTTGATTCAGTGCAGGTTCACCGAGTGTTCAGGGCAGGTACAGGGGCGGCTTGCTAACCTTGCAGCCTATCGAACAGCAATGAGAAAGTTGTCGCCTGTGCCGTCGCCTTCGCGAGCAGACTCGCCCTCACAAGTATGCTGTTGACGTTGGAGCTTTTTGATTTGCCCGGGAGAGCGTTATGAAACTGTTGGTCGTCGAAGATGAAGCGCTGTTGCGCCATCACCTGCAAACCCGCCTCACGGAGAGCGGTCACGTGGTCGAGTCCGTGGCCAATGCCGAAGAGGCGCTGTACCAGACCGGGCAGTTCAACTTCGATCTGGCGGTGATTGACCTCGGTCTGCCGGGCATGGGCGGTCTGGACCTGATCCGCCAGTTGCGTTCCAGCGGCAAGACGTTTCCGATCCTGATCCTCACCGCGCGCGGCAACTGGCAAGACAAGGTCGAAGGCCTCGCTGCCGGTGCCGACGACTACGTGGTCAAGCCGTTCCAGTTCGAAGAACTCGAGGCGCGACTCAACGCCTTGCTGCGTCGCTCCAGCGGCTTCACCCAGTCCACCATCGTCGCCGGACCGCTGTTGCTGGACCTCAATCGCAAGCAGGCATCGCTGGATGAAGAGCCGCTGGCGCTGACTGCCTACGAATACCGCATCCTCGAATACCTGATGCGCCACCACCAGCAAGTGGTGCCCAAGGATCGCCTGATGGAGCAACTCTATCCGGATGACGACGAGCGCGATCCGAACGTGATCGAAGTGCTGGTCGGCCGCCTGCGTCGCAAGCTTGAAAGTCCGGGCGGGTTCAAACCGATCGAAACCGTGCGCGGTCTCGGCTACCTGTTCAATGAGCGCTGCACTTGATTCGTTCTCTTCGCGTTCGTTTGATGCTCGCCGCCACCACGTTGGCGGTGTTGTTCATGCTCGGCTTGCTGCCGGCCATGCAGGGCGCGTTCAGCTTGGCATTGCAGGACTCGATCGAGCAGCGCCTGGCCTCGGATGTGACCACGCTGATTTCGGCGGCACGTATCGAGAACGGTCGCCTGCAGATGCCTGCGCAGTTGCCTGACGAGCGATTCAACCTTACTGACGGGCGTCTGCTGGGCTACATCTATGATCGCGAGGGGCATCTGGTCTGGCGCTCCAAGGGCACAGAAGAAGGGCAGATCAACTACAAGCCGCGTTACGACGGCATGGGCAATGAGTTCGCGCGGATTCGCCAGGCCAGCGGTCAGGAATTTTTTGTCTACGACGTCGAAGTCAAGTTGCTCGGGGGCAAGAGTGCGGCATTCAGCTTTGTGACCCTGCAACCGGTGCACGAGTACGAATCGACGCTCGAAGGCCTGCGCGACAACCTTTATCTGGGCTTTGGTGCTGCACTGTTTGTCTTGCTTGCGCTGTTGTGGATTGGCCTGACCTGGAGTTTGAAAGCCTTGCGCCGGTTGAGTCAGGAGCTCGACGAAATCGAAAGCGGCACTCGCGAAAGCCTCAGCGAACAACACCCGCGCGAACTGCTGCGCCTGACCGGCTCGCTCAACCGTCTGCTGCACAGTGAGCGCCAGCAGCGCAGCCGCTACCGTGACTCCCTCGATGATCTGGCGCACAGCCTGAAAACCCCGTTGGCGGTACTGCAAGGCGTCAGTGAAGACATGGCCCAACGCCCGGAAGATCGCGATCAAGCCTGGGTGCTGCAAACCCAGATCGAGCGCATGAGTCAGCAGATCAGCTATCAACTGCAGCGCGCCAGCCTGCGCAAAAGCGGCCTGGTGCGCCACCAGGTGCGGCTGCAACCGGTGCTCAAAAGCCTGTGCGACACGCTGGACAAGGTCTACCGCGACAAACACGTGCGGGTAGCCTTCGATCTGCCGGAGCATTGCTACGTGCCGATCGAGCAGGGTGCATTGCTGGAAATGATGGGCAACCTGCTGGAGAACGCCTATCGCCTGTGCCTGGGCGAAGTGCGCATCAGTGTGCGTGAGAGCCTGGCCGGTATCGAATTGTGTATCGAAGACGACGGCCCCGGTGTGCCGCCGAATCAGCGCGCGCGGATCCTCGAGCGCGGCGAACGTCTGGATCGTCAGCACCCGGGGCAGGGCATCGGCCTGGCGGTGGTCAAGGACATCATCGAAAGCTACAACGCCAAGCTGATGCTCGGGGATTCGCCGATGGGCGGGGCGGCGTTCAGGATTCAGTTTCCTGCGGTTTAATTGGAAGTTGCCCTCACCCTAGCCCTCTCCCAGAGGTAGAGGGAACTGACCTAAGTGTCTCCAGAAAATGATCGACCTGAGTGATTTGCCTCGAATATGGATTCAGCAGAGAGCTTTCAGGTCGGCGTATTTATCGAGCTTCCCCCATCCAGTCCCCTCTCCCTCCGGGAGAGGGTTAGGGTGAGGGGCTTTTGACGTCAAAGCCTCACTGCTCTTGCGCCCGATACGCCCCCGGCGTCAGCCCGGTCCATTTCTTGAACGCCCGGTGAAACGCCGAGGGCTCGGAAAACCCCAACTGCTCGGCAATCTGTTGCAACGACAGATCCGCCCGCCCCAGATGATAGATCGCGATGTCGCGGCGCAACTGATCCTTCAATTCCTGAAAACTGCTGCCTTCCTCACGCAAATGCCGACGCAGGGTTTGCGGGCTGATGTGCAGCTGCGCGGCCACCGCTTCGAGGTCCGGCCACTGCGCACTGTCGCGGCTGAGCAAGCGGCGCAGGCGACTGCTGAGGCTGTCGCCGTCGTCCGGGCGCGATAGCAGGTCGGCGGGTGAGCGTTCGAGAAAGTGCTTGAGGGTGCGTTCGTCCTGCAACAGCGGCATCGACAGATAGCGACTGTGGAACAACAGGCTGCTTTGCTGGGCGCAAAACACCAGAGGGCAAGGGAACAGCAGGTCGTACTCGGCACCGTGCGCCGGTTTCGGATAACTGAAGGTGGCCTGCTCCAGACGAATCCGCTGGCCGATCAGCCAACTGCCGAGGCGATGCCAGATCACCAGCAGGCTCTCGCTGAGAAAGTGATCCGGGTCCCATAACTGCGAGTCATCAAGGCTCAGGCGCACCCATTCGTCTTCGTGGCTCAGGCTCAGACGCGGAGCCTCGGGGAATAGGCTATAAAACAATAAACCGCGTTGCAGTGCCTTCTCCAGATTGCGGCAGTGGATCAGCGCGTGGCACATCATCGCGAAGCTGCCGGGCTTGCTCGGCGCGTTGCCAAAACCCAGGTATTCGTCATCCAGCGCCAGCCACAGACTCTGGATCAACTGGGTGAATTGCTCCGGGGCAATCCTCGCCCGTGGTTCATCGAGCAACTCGGGGCTGATCCCCAGTTGCTGCAGCAGCGGCGAATAGTCGAAGCCCGAACGGCGTGCGCCACCGAGGGCGGCACGGGCGAAATGACTGGCGATGGTACGTTCGCGCATAAGCGGCAGATCCTTCCTCAGGCGCTGGATGGTAGCCGGGGCATGCGCAGGGCAACAAGGCGGATTTCCGCCAAATTGTAGGACGAGAGCCGCTGACTTGGCGGAAATCCGCCACACTGGCGTCACTGGGCAGTGACAAAAATTAGCCTGCATCCCCTGATATCAAAAGGCTTGCAGCGAATTGCACCAAAGTGGCACGGCGTTTGCGATAAGAGCGACAGAAGTGTGCGTCTATCCCGCGGGAAAAACGCCGCTCGAACAACAAATCCCTCCAGTGCAGGAGGGTTCGCAATTCAGGTTCTGCGCCCAACAGATGGATGTTGCCCGCGGGACGCTTGAGGACACTTGCAATGACGACTCGTCAGCCACTGTACAAATCCCTGTATTTCCAGGTGATCGTCGCGATCATCATCGGTATTGCCCTTGGTCACTACTACCCGCAGTTCGGTGTGGCGGTAAAGCCACTGGGTGACGGGTTCATCAAGCTGATCAAAATGATCATCGCCCCGATCATCTTCTGCACCGTGGTCAGCGGCATCGCTGGCATGCAAAGCATGAAGTCGGTCGGCAAGACCGGCGGTTATGCACTCCTGTACTTCGAAATCGTTTCGACCATCGCCCTGCTGGTCGGCCTGATCGTGGTCAACATCGTGCAGCCGGGCAACGGCATGCACATCGACGTCAGCACCCTCGACGCCTCGAAAGTCGCGACCTACGTGCAGCAAGGTGCAGACCAGAGCGTTGTCGGCTTCCTGCTCAACGTGATCCCGACCACCATCGTCGGCGCGTTCGCCACCGGTGACATCCTGCAAGTGCTGATGTTCTCGGTGATCTTCGGTTTCGCCCTGCATCGCCTGGGTGACTATGGCCGTCCGATCCTCGATTTCATCGATCGCTTCGCCCACGTGATGTTCAACATCATCAACATGATCATGAAGCTCGCGCCCATCGGTGCCTTCGGCGCGATGGCGTTCACCATCGGTGCTTACGGTGTCGGTTCGCTGGTGCAGTTGGGTCAACTGATGGCCTGCTTCTACATCACCTGCCTGGCCTTCATCCTGATCGTGCTGGGTGCCATCGCCCGCATGCACGGCTTCAGCGTGCTGAAGATGATCCGCTACATCCGTGAAGAGCTGCTGATCGTACTGGGTACCTCGTCTTCGGAATCGGTACTGCCACGCATGCTGATCAAGATGGAGCGTCTGGGCGCGAAGAAATCCGTCGTGGGTCTGGTGATCCCGACCGGTTACTCGTTCAACCTCGACGGTACTGCGATCTACCTGACCATGGCTGCAGTGTTCATTGCTCAGGCCACCGACACGCACATGGACATCACCCATCAGATCACCCTGCTGGTGGTGTTGCTGCTGTCCTCCAAAGGCGCCGCCGGTGTGACCGGTTCGGGCTTCATCGTGCTGGCCGCCACCCTGTCGGCGGTTGGTCACCTGCCGGTGGCCGGCCTGGCGCTGATCCTCGGTATCGACCGCTTCATGTCCGAAGCCCGCGCCCTGACCAACCTGGTCGGCAACGCCGTGGCGACCATCGTGGTTGCCAAGTGGGTGAAAGAGCTGGACACCGACGTGCTGCAATCCGAGCTGGCTTCGGGTGGTCGCGGTATCGCCGATACCCGTCCGGAAGATGACCTGGGTGTGGCTGAAGGTGCTACTCCGAGCAACGTCAAGTAATCTGAATTGGCTCCAGTGTAATGCTGGAGTCTGAAAGCCCTTGTGGTGAGGGGATTCATCCCCGATGGGTCGCGAAGCGGCCCCTTCTTAGATAGAAGGGGACTGCTGAGCAGTCCATCGGGGATGAATCCCCTCGCTACAGGGGTTTTTTATTGCCTGCGATTTGAGCATTACGGTCACTGCCGCTGATGCATCCGGTGATTGCCGTGGGCGGCAGCGCTGCCTAGGCTGGGTGCATCACCCAAGGAGATCGCCCATGTCCGCGCCGCTGGCCTCACTGAAGATTCTGGATTTCTCGACCCTGCTGCCAGGGCCGTTCGCCTCGCTGTTGCTGGCGGACTTGGGCGCCGAAGTGCTGCGCATCGAATCGCCAACGCGCACGGATCTGCTGCGGGTGTTGCCGCCGCATGATCAAGGTGTGTCAGCCAGCCACGCTTACCTCAATCGCAACAAGCGCAGTCTGGCGCTGGATCTCAAACAGCCTGAGGCGCTGGAGGTGGTCAGGCAGTTGCTGGCCGACTACGACATCGTCCTCGAGCAGTTCCGCCCCGGTGTAATGGAGCGTCTGGGTCTGGGTTATGAGGCGCTGAAGGCGATCAACCCGAAGCTGATTTACGTGTCGATCACCGGCTACGGCCAGACCGGGCCGTACAAGGATCGCGCTGGACATGACATCAACTACCTCGCCCTGGCCGGTCTGTCCAGTTATACCGGCCGCGCCGACAGCGGGCCGTTGCCGCTGGGCATGCAGGTGGCGGATGTCGCGGGCGGATCGTTGCACGGGGTGATCGGCCTGCTGGCGGCGGTCATCGCCCGGCAGCAGACCGGGCAGGGCACGCATCTGGACGTGAGCATGACCGATTGCGCCTTCAGCCTGAACGCCATGGCCGGTGCCGGCTATCTGGCCTGTGGCGACGAACCGCATTGGGAAGAGCAGATGCTCAATGGCGGCAGCTTCTATGACTACTACCGTTCGCGCGACGGGCGCTGGCTGTCGGTGGGCAGTCTTGAACCGGGGTTCATGCAGCAACTGTGTACGGCGTTGGGCCGGCCGGAGCTGGCGGCGCAGGGCTTGTCGCCGAAACCCGAGCAGCAACGGTTATTGAAGGATGCGTTGAAAGTCGAATTCGAGAAGCACGACTTTGCCGAGCTGCGCGCGTTGTTTGCCGAGGTCGATGCCTGTGTCGAACCGGTCTTGAACCTGAGCGAGGCGGTGCAGCATCCGCAGTTGCAGGCGCGTGAACTGGTGACCCAGGTGCCGCGTGGCGATGGCGCGACCCAGGCGCAGATCGCCTGTCCGCTGAAGTTCTCCGAAGCGCTGCCGGCGCCGCGGCATGTTGGCGCGGGGTTGGGACAGCATACTGAGCAGGTGTTGGGGGAGTTGGGGTTTGATGCTGAGCAGATTGCCGAGTTGCGGCGTGCCAAGGTGATTCTCTAGCGTCTGTGCCGGCCCTTTCGCGAGCAAGCCCGCTCCCACAGGGGAATGCATTTCAAAATGTGGGAGCGGGCTTGCTCGCGAAGGCGTCGGCGGCGACAACACCAAACCGGCTATTCCACCCGCATCTCACCACTGAACACCAAAGTGTTGCGGCATCTACGGCATAAATACCGTCGCCCCTGCCGTACCAGGCTATGACGCTGCGCCGAAAACGGGAAATCACTGTCGGCGCACGGGCATTTGTAGATGTAGCGGGTCACGCTGCGGCGTTTGATTGCGTAGGTGTGGCAGCGATCCGGCGGCAGCTCGTAAACCCCGCGCATGATCAGTTGCCACTCCTCGCCGTGCGGCTGGATGCGGTCGCCGAACAGTTGATGGGCGATCAGGTGCGCGACTTCGTGGGCCACGGTCTGCTTGAGGAAGTGTTCGGTGTTTTCCCGGTACAGCTGCGGGTTGAAGCGCAGCAGGTTCTCGTGCAGATGCGCGACACCGGCTTTTTGCCCGCGCAGCTTGAGGCTGACGACCGGGCGTTGGAAATGACGTTTGAAAAAGGCTTCAGCGAGTTGGTAACAGTCTTCGACGCGGGTATTGAGTTGCTCGGGCATGCTTGATGGATCTCCAGAGGCGTCGAGTATGCCGCAACGTTCCTGACTTGCGAATCGCTGACCTGCCGAATGGTCATCCGCCAAACGAGAAGGCCGCCTTGCGGCGGCCTGTATTGGCAGATCTTGTTTTTCTCTGGGGTGAAGCTTGTCAGTTGGTATACACCGGCCCCACGCCGAGGCCCCAGACAATCACGGTGAACGCCATGATGGCCACCAGCACCACCAGACCCACCGCCAGCACTGAGCTGGAAAACAGGAAGCCTTCGTCCGACGGAATGTTCATGAACGTTGGCAGCCCCACGTACAGCAGATACACCGTGTAGCAGATGGCCGCCGTGCCGACGATCATTCCCAGCCACATGTGTGGATACAGCGCCGCCAGCCCGCCGACGAACAACGGTGTCGCGGTGTAGGTGGCGAATGCCACGCAACGGGCCAGACTCGGGTTGGCGTCATAGGTGCGGGCCATCCAGTGCACGAACGCGCCCATCACCGCGACGCCGCCGAGCATCGCCAGGTACGACATCACGGTCATCCAGATCGCACTTTCCACGGTGAGCATCACCGGTGCGCGGTTGCCGATCACCCAGCCGACCTGAGTGGTGCCGATAAACGCCGAAACCGCCGGAATCGCCGCCAGGATCAGCGTGTGCGTCAGGTACATGTGGCTGATGCTTTCCTCTTGGTCGCCACGGATTTCCTTCCATTCCTGATCGGGGTGGGTAAAAAGTCCCACTACGTGATGGATCATGCCAGTCACTCCTCTTGTTATTGCCATCGCCCCCCAGCGGAGCGCCTACGGGCCAAAGGTGGCCGAGCAAATTCAGGTCTTCAGATGTGTGCGACCTTATGTCGCAGTATAGAAAGGACTTAACCGCACAGGGACTAGGGGCTTAGAGCAAATCGCGCTGTAAACCGGCGGGGTAATCGCGGCAGGGTCTTGCACATTTGAGGCCGGATCGACTCTGTGGCGAGGGAGCTTGCTCCCGCTCGGCTGCGCAGCAGTCGCCAATCCTTGCGGTTCGGTGAGTCAGGAAAATAACGGCTGCAGGTTTGGGGGCGCTTCGCACCCCAGCGGGAGCAAGCTCCCTCGCCACAGGGGATCGGTTGAAAGTGACAGACCCACGGCCCTTCGCGCTCCCCGGGTTTTTGCGTAAAATGCCCGCCTTTCGTCACACCTCACGGATTTCGCGTCATGGGCACTCTTACGGTCAACCAGAACAAACTGCAAAAGCGCCTGCGCCGCCTGGCCGGCGAAGCGGTCGCCGATTTCAACATGATCGAAGACGGCGACAAGGTCATGGTCTGCCTGTCCGGGGGCAAGGACAGCTACACCATGCTCGACGTGCTGCTGCACCTGCAGAAGGTTGCACCGATCAAGTTCGAGATCGTCGCAGTGAACATGGACCAGAAGCAGCCGGGTTTCCCCGAGCACGTACTGCCGGCCTACCTGAAAGAGCTGGGCGTCGAGTACCACATCGTCGAGAAGGACACCTACTCGGTGGTCAAGGAACTGATCCCGGAAGGCAAGACCACTTGCTCGCTGTGCTCGCGCCTGCGTCGCGGCACGCTGTACACCTTTGCTGACGAAATCGGCGCGACCAAAATGGCCCTCGGTCACCACCGCGATGACATCGTCGAGACGTTCTTCCTCAACATGTTCTTCAACGGCACCCTCAAGGCGATGCCGCCCAAGCTGCGCGCCGACGACGGGCGCAACGTGGTGATCCGTCCGCTGGCCTACTGCAACGAGAAAGACATCCAGGCCTACTCGGACTTCAAGGAATTCCCGATCATCCCGTGCAACCTCTGCGGTTCGCAGGAAAACCTGCAGCGTCAGGTGGTCAAGGAAATGCTTCAGGACTGGGAGCGCAAGACTCCGGGCCGAACTGAAAGCATCTTCCGCAGTCTGCAGAACGTGGTGCCGTCGCAACTGGCCGACCGCAACCTGTTCGACTTCACCAGCCTGAAGATCGACGAGACCGCGGCTTCGCGCTTCGTCAACGTGGTCAATCTGTAAACACTGTCCCTGTGGGAGCGGGCTTGCTCGCGAAGGCGGTGTATCAGTCGCTATATGCGCCGACTGACACTCAGTCTTCGCGAGCAAGCCCGCTCCCACATTGGTTTTTTGTTTCATTCAATAGGAGAGGGCATGCGCGATTACAAGTGGCTGCACGAATACTGTCTGAACCGCTTCGGTTCGGCGGCTGAACTGGAAGCCCATCTGCCCGTTCCCAAGACTCCCGCGCAATTGCGCAAGATCAGCGACGATCGTTACCTCTCGACCATGGCCCTGCGCGTGTTTCGCGCTGGTCTGAAGCACAGCCTGGTGGACGCCAAGTGGCCGGCCTTCGAAGAAGTGTTCTTCAGGTTCGACCCGGAAAAAGTCGTGCTGATGAGCGCCGAACACCTCGAACGCCTGATGCAGGACGCGCGAATCATTCGCCACCTGGGCAAGCTCAAGAGCGTGCCGCGCAATGCCCAGTTCATCCTCGATGTGGAAAAGGACAAGGGCAGTTTCGGCGCGCTGATCGCCGACTGGCCGGTGACCGATATCGTCGGTCTGTGGACCTACCTGAAAAAGCACGGGAGTCAGTTGGGCGGGCTGTCGGCGCCGCGCTTCCTGCGCATGGTCGGCAAGGACACGTTCGTGCCGAGCTACGACGTGGTCGCGGCGCTGAATGCACAGAAGATCGTCGACAAGGCGCCGACCAGTCTGCGCGATCTGGCGATTGTGCAGAACGCGTTCAATCAGTGGCATGAACAGAGTGGCGGGCGGCCGATGAGCCAGATTTCGATGATGCTGGCGTACACCGTCAACCATTAAGACCGCATCGCCCCATTCGCGAGCAAGCCCGCTCCCACAGGATTCTTGTTGAAACACAATATTGTGATCGACACAAAAACTGTGGGAGCGAGCTTGCTCGCGAAGGCGTCAGCTCAGGCGGCGGAAATCTCGCCCTCGCCAGCCAGCTTGCGATTCAACTGATACCGCCACCGCACATACAGCAGCGCCGAGCAGAACAGCGCCAGGCTCGCGGCCATCTCCAGCACGCCAAACAGTTGCCGGTTCGGGTCATACGCTGCCAGTGCGCCCTTGATGAAATACAGATTCACCACAAAGCACATCCACGAGTGCGCACGCGCGTTGCCCATCAGCATCCCCGGCGCAAGGATCAGCCACGGGATCAGCTCGACCAGCAGGATCACCCACGGTCGGGCGCCGTGCAGGTCGGCGAACACCAGGTAGTAAGCGGCAAGCAGCCCGGCGAGGCCGAAGAAGCACAACAGGCTGACGATCCGCATCGCCTTGACGCGGGGTTCGAGCCACTCGACGGAGGGCAGGACTTTCGGCTTCTTCGCCACCCTTAGCCCTCCAGTTTTTGCGCGGTCTTGGCCAGGCGTGCGCCGAGTGCGCGACACAGCGCCATCTCGTGCTGATCGAGACCTTTTTTGCCATCGGCCCCGGCGTGATGACTGGCGCCATACGGCGTACCGCCGCCCTGGGTTTCCAGCAGCGCCGACTCGCTATACGGCAGGCCGGTGATCAGCATGCCGTGGTGCAACAGCGGCAGCATCATCGACAGCAGGGTGGTTTCCTGGCCGCCGTGCAGGCTGGCGGTGGAGGTGAAGACGCCGGCCGGTTTACCGACCAGAGCGCCGGTCAGCCACAGGTTGCTGGTGCCGTCGAGGAAGTACTTGAGCGGCGCGGCCATGTTGCCGAAACGCGTCGGGCTGCCAAGGGCGAGGCCGGCGCAGTTCTTCAGGTCATCGAGGGTGGCGTAGAGCGCACCGTCTTCCGGTATGTCCGGGGCGACCGCCTCACACTCGCTGGAAATCGCCGGTACGGTACGCAGGCGCGCTTCAAGGCCAGCCTGTTCGACGCCGCGGGCAATCTGCCGGGCCATTTCATTGGTCGAACCGTTGCGGCTGTAATACAGAACCAGAATGTACGGCGTGCTCACGGCAGCAACTCCAGAATCTGCTCCGGTGGACGGCCGATCACGGCCTTGTTGCCGACTTCCAGAATCGGTCGTTCCATCAGTTTCGGGTGTTCGGCGATGGCGGCAATCAATTGCGCTTCGCTGAGGCTCGTGTCGGCCAGCTGAAGCATTTTGTATTCATCTTCTCCCGTGCGCAGCAGTTGCCGTGCGCTGATGCCGAGCTTGCCGAGCAGTGCCTTGATTTGCACCGCATTCAGCGGGGTTTCGAGGTAACGCACCACGTTCGGGGTCAGGCCACGGGCCTCGAGAAGTTCCAGCGCGCCTCGGGATTTCGAGCAGCGCGGATTGTGATAAAGCGTCAGATCGGTCATGGCGGGTCGCTTCTGGCGTAAAGTGGCGGCTATTCTAACTGTGCAGCGCGCAATCCAGAACCTTCAGAGGCGATGGGTCGCAGGCGCATTCAATTTTTGACCAGGGAACATGACATGACACGGCGATTGGCAGCGGCATTGACGATAATCGGGGCGTTGATGCTGGGGGGCTGCGGCAACGACTACGGCATTGACCAGAATGGTCAGAAGGTCGCGTCCGAGCGTCTGGACAAACAATGGGTAGTCATCAATTACTGGGCCGAATGGTGTGGCCCGTGCCGCACGGAAATTCCTGAGCTCAATCATTTGGCGGACGAACTCAAGAGCAAGAATGTTGGGGTGTTCGGGGTCAACTTCGACAACGTCCAGGGTGAAGACCTGAAAAGCGCCAGCGAGAAGCTGGGCATCAAGTTCACCGTGCTGGCGCAGGATCCGGCCGACCTGTTCGACCTGCCGCGCAGTGAGGCCTTGCCGGTGACCTACATCATCGACAACAAGGGCAAGGTGCGTGAGCAGTTGATGGGCGAGCAGACGGCGGCGGGGGTGATGGCCAAGCTGGAGGCGTTGCAGGCGACAAAGTGAGCTGCCTCTAAAGAGCAACCCTCACCCCAGCCCTCTCCCAGAAGGAGAGGGAGCTGACCGAGGTGTCTGGCGCTTCCATCGACCTGGAAGATCGTGTCGATTATGGATTCAGCGAAGATCCTTCAAGTCGGCGCACACTTTCAGAACCCCCCAATCAGTTCCCTCTCCCTTTGGGAGAGGGTTAGGGTGAGGGTTTGGCGTTCTTGAGGGTTAACCCTCTTCCAGCCACCAACGCAACGGCTTGCCTTCGGCCGGCCAGAAGCGCATCTGCTCGATCGGCGAGATGTCCCAGCGCTCAACGCCTTGCAGCGCCTGCAGGAAGCGTTGTTCCTGCTCCATCAGCGCCGGGGCGCAGAGTTTGCGGGTCTTGCCGATCGGGCCGAAGCTCAGCTTGTCGCCGTCGAGGGTGTACGGCGCGAACCAGTGGTTGCAGCCGCCATTGCCGTACGCGCGGCCATCGTCACCGAGGGTCACGGTCAGATGGCTGTAATCCATCAATGGCCGCTCGCCGATCCACTCCAGAATGTAGCTGCGGTTCTGCTGCAATTGCACAGGCTCTGCGGCGCAGCCCACCAGAGCGGCACCGACCAGCAGCGGCAGGGCAAGGCGTTTCATCACGCAGGCTCCTGGCATTTCGGGCACAGGTGCTTGTCGCCAACGGCTTTCCAGCCCAGCTCGGCAATGCGCGCCGTGGCGGCCGGTTTCTCGGCGGTCTTGCCCAGCTTGGCGTCCACCGCGAACTCGAAGTTCAGCTCTTTGGCGCAGCTGTCGCAGTTGACCTGCCAGGTGTGGATCGCCAGTTCGCCGAAGACCGGGCCGGTGGTCATCGCGGTCCATTGGCCCGGCGGATTGATCAGGTGGCGCACGGTGTCGACGGTCAGGCGCATGGACAAGTCCTTGCTGCCTTTGAGGGTGACCAACAGGACGTCACCGTTGCGGATCGAGCCACCGTTGCCGGTGACCTGATAGCGGCCCGGTACGAGGGCGCGGCATTCGGTGAGGGTGTGTTGCGGGTTCATCAGGGTGTAGCGGAAATCGTGTTCGACCATGGGTCCTCCAAATCTGCGCGACATGCTAGCACGGGCTGGATTGCAGGATGGCGTACACGTGCGACCTTCGATCCGGTTCAAATCGTCCGGCGCTCATGGCAAACTGCCGCCCTTCACTCTGAGGGAACGGAACATGGCGCTGATCGAATGTTATGAATGCAAGCGGAGCATCAGCTCGGAAGCAAAGGCGTGCATTCATTGTGGTGCTCCGATGGCGCAGCAGCATGAGCACACACCGGCGCAAGCCGCCGCCGCGACGATTTCATTTGGCAGCCTGCCGCGCAATAAATCCGTGCCCGAGGCGTTTATCCCGCCACCAGCCCCTGAGCCCGCGCCGCGCGTTTCACCGGCGGCGGTCGGTCGCCGCCGCCGGCAACCGGAACCCGCACCTCAACTTCAGCCCAACGCCGACGGTTCGCGTCCGGTGGAAGGCTGGTTGAAGATCATGGTGTTCCTGCTGCCGATGGTCTTTGTCTGGTTCCTGCTGCGTAACGGTCATTCGATGAAGCAGCGCTTTTTCGGTTTTGGCTGGCTGGCGTTGCTGATCCTGGCCTCGTCGCTGTCGCCGAAGTAAACCGGCAAGCCTTCAACCCTCGACCTGGTTCTGCGGTGCACCTGCAGCCCAGGTCGCGATGTTGTGCAGGGTGGTCGCGGCAATCGCGCCCAGCGCTTCATGGGTCAGAAACGCCTGATGCGCGGTGATGATCACGTTCGGGAAAGTCAGCAGCCGCGCCAATACGTCGTCCTGCAACGGCAAGTCGCTGCGATCCTCGAAAAACAGCTGCGCCTCTTCTTCATACACATCCAGTCCCAGATAGCCCAGTTGGCCGTCTTTCAAGGCGTCGATCAGCGCCGGCGTGTCGACCAGGCCGCCGCGTCCGGTGTTGATCAACATCGCCCCCGGTTGCAGGTGTGCCAGTGACTCGCGGTTGATCAAGTGTTTGCTCTGGGCGTTGAGCGGGCAGTGCAGGCTGATGATCCGCGACTGCGCGAGCAGCTCCGGCAGGCTCAGGTAACGGGCGCCCAGCGCCACGACCTCAGGGTTTGGGTACGGGTCGTAGGCCAGCAATTGGCAACCGAAACCGTGCATGATTTTCGCGAACGTCGCGCCGATCTGCCCGGTGCCGACGATGCCCACGGTCTTGCCCACCAGATCGAAACCCGTCAGGCCGTGCAGCGTGAAATCGCCTTCGCGGGTGCGGTTGTAGGCGCGGTGCAGGCGTCGGTTGAGTGCCAGAATCAGCGCCACCGCGTGTTCGGCCACCGCATGTGGCGAGTAGGCCGGTACCCGCACCACGGCCAGCCCGAGGCGTTTTGCCGCGAGCAGATCAACATGGTTGTAGCCCGCCGAGCGCAGGGCGATCAGCCGTGTGCCACCGGCGGCGAGGCGCTCCAGCACCGGCGCACTGAGGTCGTCATTGATGAAGGCGCAGACCACCTCGTGCTGCTCGGCCAGGGCGGCGGTGTCGAGGCTGAGCCGGGCCGGCTGAAAGTGCAGTTCTATCCCGGTCGGACATTCGGCGCCGAGGAAGCTGTCGCGGTCATAGGTCTGGCTGCTGAAAACGAGCGTGCGCATGAATTCCTCCTGGAACGGGGTGGCGAGTCAGCGTTGACGGCCACCACTTTAACGGCGGATGCCGCTGCCGGCATTGCCGTGGATCAGGCGCTGATCCTGGCTTGCGTCGCGAGTCGATTGATCGCCCGCTCCAGTTCTTCCAGCGCCACCACTGCCTTCGGATCGCCCTGTTTGAGCAGGGTTTCACTGCGCTGACAGGCCGCGCGTAACTGCGGCACGCCACAATATCGGGTCGCACCGTGCAGGCGATGCACGCGCTCGATCAGTGCGTTCTGATCCCGGGCTTCACTGGCGGCACGAATGGCTTCGCGGTCAGCCTCCAGCGAGGCGAGCAACATGGCCAGCATGTCGGCTGCCAGATCGGCCTTGCCGGCGGCCAGACGCAAGCCTTCTTCGTGGTCGAGCACCGGCAACTCACTGCCACCCGCCGCGCTGTCGCTGGCCCGTTCCGTTCCTTGATTGCGCAAGGCCAGACCGGTCCACTTCAGCACCACTTGCGCCAGTTGCCGCTCGCTGATCGGCTTGGTCAGATAGTCATCCATGCCGCTTTGCAGCAAGGCGCGTTTTTCGTTGGCCATGGCGTGGGCGGTGAGGGCGACGATCGGCAGCGGTGTGCTATGCCGTTCGCTTTCCCACTGGCGGATAGTTTCGGTGGTCTGGCGTCCGTCCATGCCCGGCATCTGTACGTCCATCAGCACCAGATCGAAGGATTCGCTCTGCACCGCTTTGACTGCTGCGTAGCCGCTTTCCACGGCCAGAACCTTGGCGCCCATGTCTTCGAGCAGAGTCTGCACCAGCAACAGGTTGGCCGGGTTGTCGTCGACGCACAGCACTTTCGGTGCACGGCTCGACAGCGGTTCACCCGGCTCGTTACGCGGCTGGCGCGGGTTGGCCAGATCCGCCAACGCCCGACGCAGTTTGCGCGTGCAGGCTGGTTTGGCTTGCAGCTGGCTGTGCGGGTTGGGCACCGAGAGATGGAACAGCGTCTGTTCGGTCGTCGGGCACAGCACCAGCACTTTGCAACCGAGGTGTTCGAGGTCCCAGATATGCTGATTCAGGCGCTCCGGGAGCATGTCGTTGCTGGTGATGCCGAGCACCGCAAGGTCGATCGCCTGATCGGTCTGGTGCGCGCCGGTGACGCCGTTGGTCAGGCTCTCCAGCGTATTGAACGGCGTGACGTCGAGGCCGCAGTCTTCCAGTTGATGCTGCAGCGCCTGACGTGCCAGTTCGTGATTTTCCAGCACCGCCACGCGACGCCCGAGCAGTGGCGGGCCCGGCAGGTCTTCGCTGTCGTCGCGGGTTTTCGGCAGGCTCAGGCTGATCCAGAATTCCGAGCCTTCGCCCGGGGTGCTGTCGACGCCGATTTCGCCACCCATCTGTTCGATCAGACGCTTGGAGATCACCAGACCCAGACCGGTACCGCCGGGTTGGCGCGACAGCGAGTTGTCGGCCTGACTGAATGCCTGGAACAACGCGCGCACGTCCTGACTCGACAGGCCGATGCCGGTGTCCTGAATGCTGATGCGCAACTGCACGCTGTCTTCGTGTTCTTCTTCAAGCATGGCGCGGGCGACGATGGTGCCTTCGCGGGTGAACTTGATCGCGTTGCTGACCAGGTTGGTGAGGATCTGCTTGAGGCGCAGCGGGTCGCCGACCAGTGACAGCGGCGTGTCGCGATAAACCAGACTCACCAGCTCCAACTGCTTTGCGTGGGCGGCCGGGGCCAGGATGGTCAGGGTGTCCTGCAGCAGATCGCGCAGGTTGAACGGGATGTGGTCGAGCACCAGTTTGCCGGCCTCGATCTTCGAGAAATCGAGAATCTCGTTGATGATCCCCAGCAGGCTGTCGGCGGACTTTTCGATGGTGCCCAGATAGTCGAGCTGGCGCGGCGTCAGTTCGCTTTTCTGCAACAGATGCGTGAAACCGAGAATGCCGTTGAGCGGCGTGCGGATCTCATGGCTCATGTTGGCGAGGAACTCGGATTTGATCCGGCTCGCCTCCAGTGCTTCTTTGCGCGCCAGGTCCAGTTCGATGTTCTGGATCTCGATGGTTTCCAGATTCTGCCGCACGTCTTCGGTGGCTTGATCGACGCTGTGCTGCAGTTCTTCGCGAGCGTTCTGCAGGGTGCCGGCCATGCGGTTGATGCCCGAGGCGAGCTCGTCCAGTTCCTGACTGCCGAGCGGTGGCAGGCGGGTTTCCAGATGACCGTCCTTGAGCTGGGCAACTGCCTGTTTGATCTGGCTCAGCGGGCGGTTGATGGTGCGGCCCATGCGCAACGCGAGCAGGGCCGCGCCCGCCAGACCGGCGGCAATCAGCAGCAGGCTGGCAAACAGGCTGCGATAACCGCGCAGCAGCATGCCGTTGTGCGACAGCTCCAGTTCGACCCAGCCGAGCAGTCGGTCGGATTCTTTGGGGATCAGATCACCAGCGAGGTTGCGATGCTTGCCGAACACCGGCATCAGGTAACGGGTGGCGTCATTGCCGCTGCGCCGTTGCAGTTGTGCACTGTCACCGCTGGGCGCCTGATTGAGCATGGTCGGGCCGGCGTGCGCCAGCGGTGTGCGGTCGGGGGCGAGGAAGGTGACGGCGCGCACGTCAGGTTGTTCGAGGGACTGGGTGGCGATGCGTTCGAGCAAATCGGTGTTGCCGTGGCCCATGGCGGGCGCCACCAGCGGCGCCAGTTGCTCGGCGATCATTTCACCGCGCTGCATCAATTGGGTCTGCAAATCGGACTGTTGCATCCAGGTGAAATAGCCACCGAGCACCAACGCCATCAGGCTGGTGGGCAACAGGGTCAGCAACAACACGCGACCTTTGATTCCCAGTTTCTTGAGCACACCCATCTCCTGCATCCCGCTGAACTGTTGACTCGCACGTGCGTCCGGCACGCGACATTGGCGCAGTGTAGCGATTTGCAGGCGGGCAATCTTCGGAAAAATCATGTCGCCATTGGTCGGCGCGGCCTGGCGCGTTTGTCCGGCCGGTCAAGCTTGGGTTGCCCGATGGCGGGCAATCTTGAATAATCGGCCAACTGAGAATTATTAGCAGATACTCATGACTCCTGTTTCCACCGACCTGCCACGCATTCTCGCCATTGAGGACGACCCGGTGCTGGGCGCCTATGTTCACGAGCATCTGGGCCGCAGCGGCTTTGCGGTGACCTGGTGCCAGAACGGTCAGGAAGGGCTGAACATTGCGCGTCACCAGCCGTTCGACGTGGTGCTGATGGACATTCTGCTGCCGGGGCTCGACGGCCTGAAGGTGCTGACGCAATTGCGCCAGAGCCATTCGACGCCGGTGCTGCTGATGTCGGCGCTGGGCGCCGAGGCCGACCGCATCAGCGGTTTTCGCCTGGGCGCCGATGATTACCTGCCCAAGCCGTTCAGCATGGCCGAGCTGCATGTGCGGATCGAGGCGATCCTGCGCCGGGTGGCGCTGGATCGGCGCCCGGCAGCGATTGCCCCGGCTGCGATCCACGGCGCGCTGCGCTTCGACGACGAACAATGCGAAGTCTTCTATAACGCACAAGCCGCCGGTCTGACTCGCAGCGAATACCGTCTGCTGGAAACCCTCAATCGCAACGACGAAGAAGTGCTGAGCAAGGCCTTCCTTTATCAGCATGTGCTGCAACGTGGCTATGCGGCCCACGACCGCAGCCTCGACATGCACATCAGCCAGATCCGCCGCAAACTCAAGGCCATCGGTTACCTCGAACGGGAAGTGCGCACGGTGTGGGGCAAGGGTTATGTGCTGAGTGCCACCGATGAAAATCTCTGACCTGCCGGGGCGGCATTCGCTGTTCTGGAAACTGGCGTGTCTGCTGGTAGCGTTCTGTCTGTTGATGATCTGGCTGAGCTGGTCCTGGGGCCGCTACATGGAAGAGCGCAACCAGTATCTCTCCGACGAGGCGCGCGGCACCCTCAGCCGCTATGCCGGCGAAGCCGAGCGGGCGTGGCAGCGCGGTGAGCGTGACGGGGTCGATAACTGGTTGCAGAGCATGGAGCTGCGTGAGGCCGCCTGGGTCGGGGTGATCGACCGCAATCTGCAGTCGTTGAGCAGCGATCCGCTGAATGAACAGGAAATCCAGCACCTGACCTTTTTACGCGGCCTCGACTGGCCGATCCACAAGCAAGGCCGGCCATGGCTGCGCGTACCATTTCCGCAGAATCCGTCCGCCGGCAGTCTGGTAATCGAGTTGCCCGAGCGCTTCCTGCCGGGGAAATACCGGGTGTTCTGGCGGGTGATTACAAATGGCGTGATTCCGGGGCTGTTCACTCTGTTGCTGTGTGTCGGCCTGTATCGCTTGCTGGTGGTGCCGCTGAACAATCTACGCAAGCAGGCCAATGCGTGGCGTGCCGACCAATTGAATGTGCGTCTGTCGAGCGGCATTACCCAGCGCCCGGACGAACTCGGTGAACTGGCGCGGGCCTTCGATTCAATGTCCGAACGCCTGCAATCCACCGTCGCCTTGCAACAGCAATTGCTGCGCGACCTGTCCCATGAACTGCGCACGCCGCTGAGCCGGCTGCGCGTGGCCAGTGAAAGCGAACAGGATCTACGGCAACTGCGCGAGCGCATCGGCCGTGAAGTCGACGGCATGCAACGACTGGTCGAAGACACCCTGCAACTGGCGTGGCTCGACACCGAGCGTGCGCCGCTGCCGGACGAGGCGATCCAGATTCAGGCCTTGTGGGAAATGCTCACCGACAATGCCTGTTATGAAAGCGGCTGGCTGAGCCTGCAATTGCAGTGCGCGGTGCCGGCGTCGTGCTGGGTGCGCGGCAACCTCAATACTTTGGCGCAGGCGCTGGAGAACATTCTGCGCAACGCCATTCGGCATTCGCCCAAGGGCGGCATCGTGCGCCTCGATGGACGGCGTGACGGCGATTACTGGCATTTATGGCTGGAGGATCAGGGCGGCGGGGTGGCCGAGGGCGATCTGCAACGGATCTTCTCGCCCTTCACCCGCCTCGACGGCTCGCGCCCGGGGGATGGCGGTTTTGGGCTGGGGTTGAGCATTGCGAGGAATGCGGTGCAGCGTCAGGGTGGGATGGTGTGGGCGGAGAATGGTGGGGCGGGGTTGCGCCTGAATTTGCGGCTGATTGCCGATGACGGCGGCGTGACGGCTGCCGCCTTCGCGAGCAAGCCCGCTCCCACTTTGGATGTGTGTCGTCCGCAGATTGTATAACCAACACCGCCACCCTCCTGTGGGAGCGGGCTTGCTCGCGAAGGGGCCCTTCGATTCACCGCTGAACTCAAAAGTCGCACCACCGGTGCGACATTCATCTGCTTATTCCCAGAAACCATAAGCACCGCACTTTGCGTGATATGGCCTGCGAACGTTTGCCGGTATGATAGGCGCCCCCGCACGTCTGGATTGCGAATACGCCATGACCCTGCAGTACCCAACCATCGCCGATTGCGTCGGCAACACTCCGCTGGTGCGTTTGCAGCGCCTGCCCGGTGCCACCAGCAACACCCTGTTGCTCAAGCTCGAAGGGAACAACCCGGCGGGTTCGGTCAAGGACCGTCCGGCGCTGTCGATGATCACTCGTGCCGAACTGCGCGGGCAGATCCACGCCGGCGACACGCTGATCGAAGCGACCTCGGGCAACACCGGGATCGCCCTGGCGATGGCCGCCGCGATCAAGGGTTACAAGATGATCCTGATCATGCCGGACAACTCCAGCGCCGAGCGTAAGGCAGCGATGACCGCCTATGGCGCCGAGCTGATTCTGGTCAGTCAGGAAGAGGGCATGGAAGGCGCGCGCGATCTCGCCCAGCGCATGGAAGCCGAAGGCCGTGGCAAGGTGCTCGATCAGTTCGCCAACGGCGACAATCCTGAAGCGCACTACACCACCACCGGCCCGGAAATCTGGCGTCAGACCCAGGGCACCATCACCCATTTCGTCAGTTCGATGGGCACCACCGGCACCATCATGGGCGTCTCGCGCTACTTGAAAGAGCAGAGCGACAGCGTGCAGATCATCGGGCTGCAACCGATGGAAGGCTCGGCCATTCCCGGCATCCGTCGCTGGCCGCAGGAATACCTGCCGAAGATCTATCAGGCTGATCGCGTTGACCGCATCGTCGACATGGCGCAAAGCGAGGCCGAAGACGTCACCCGGCGTCTGGCCCGCGAAGAAGGCATCTTCTGTGGCGTGTCCTCGGGTGGTGCGGTGGCAGCGATGCTGCGCCTGTCCAAAGAAGTTGAAAACGCGGTGATCGTCGCGATCATCTGCGACCGTGGCGACCGTTATCTGTCGACCGGCATTTTCGACGCGCCCAACTGATGGCCAAGCACGAGAGAGGCCTGCGCTTCCAGCCCACCGGCGGCAGCAAGGCCGCGCAAATTCCGACCGGCAAAAAACAGCGCTTGAACATCGAGCGCCTGGCCAATGACGGTCGCGGCATCGCGTTTTTCGAAGGCAAAACCTGGTTCGTCCTCGGCGCCCTTGCCGGTGAAGAGGTCGAGGCGCGGGTACTTGGCGCCCACGGAAAAGTGGTCGAGGCGCGCACCGAGCGCGTGTTCAAGGCCAGCGAATTGCGTCGCCCGGCAGCCTGTCAGCATGCCGGCCGCTGCGGCGGGTGCAGCGTGCAGCATTTGCCCCACACCGAACAGCTTGCCCTGAAACAGCGCATGCTCGCCGAGCAGCTGTCGAAGGTCGCCGGGGTCGCGCCTGACGAATGGGCTGCGCCGTTGACTGGCCCGGAATTCGGCTATCGCCGCCGCGCGCGGATCGCCGTGCGCTGGGACATGAAAGCCAAGCAGCTTGAAGTCGGTTTCCGCGCTGCCGGCAGCCAGGACATCGTCGCCATCAACGAATGCCCGGTGCTGGTACAGCCCTTGCAACCGATCATGACCCGCTTGCCGGAGATGCTCCGTCGTTTGAGCAAACCGCAGGCGCTGGGGCATGTCGAGTTGTTCAGTGGTTCATCGCTGGCGGTGTTGTTGCGACACATGGCGCCGCTGTCCGAAGCCGACCTGACGATCCTCAAGGATTTCTGCCAGTTCCATGCAGCGCAACTGTGGTTGCATGGCGAAGGCCAGCCGCAACCGGTGGATGCCACGCAGGCGCTGGGCTATCGCCTGGAGCAGTGGGATCTGGATCTGGCCTGGCGGCCAGGGGATTTCATCCAGGTCAACGCTGGGGTCAACGAGGCGATGGTCGCGCAGGCGCTGGACTGGCTGAAGCCGACCGGTGACGAGCGCGTGCTCGACCTGTTCTGCGGTCTGGGTAACTTCGCCTTGCCGCTGGCCAAAAGCGTGCGTGAAGTGGTGGCGGTGGAGGGCGTGCAGACCATGGTCGACCGTGCCGCTGCCAATGCTGCTAGCAACAATTTGCATAACACAAAGTTTTTTCAAGCCGATTTATCCCAGCCTTTGACCGATGCCCAGTGGATCGGAAACGGCTTTTCTGCGGTACTCTTGGACCCACCGCGTGACGGTGCTTTCGAGGTGGTGCGCAAGCTCGCGACCCTGGGTGCCAAACGGTTGGTGTATGTATCGTGCAACCCTGCAACTCTGGCGCGCGATACGGTCGAATTGATCAAGCAGGGCTACCGGTTAAAACGTGCCGGGATTCTCGATATGTTTCCTCAGACGGCACATGTCGAGGCCATGGCGTTATTTGAAGCGAGCCAGGATGGCTCGTCTGAATCCGTCTGACCTGTCCGGGCGGCGCTCGCTTTAGCCCCGCGAGCGCATACGGGCGTTGAGGGTCAGCGATTTGACGCATTGAATCTGCGTCGTAGGGAAGGTAAAGCAGCATGGTACAGGTGAGAGCACACCAGCCGATCAACACTGACGGCAGTATCAATCTCGAGGCTTGGCTCGATCACGCGGTCAGTGTCGACATGGCACTGGATCGCGAAGCCTTGAAAGAAGCCTGCGAGTTCGCTCGCGAGGCCGAACAGCAGTCCAATGCCAAGAAGAATCTGTGGGCCGAAGGCTCCGGCAGTTTCAGCACGGGACTGGAGATCGCCGAGATCCTCGCCGACCTCAAACTCGATCAGGATTCGCTGGTCGCGGCGGTGCTGTATCGCGGCGTCCGCGAAGGTCAGATCGAACTCGCGGCGGTCAGCCAGCGCTTCGGTCCCGTCGTGGCCAAACTGATCGACGGCGTGCAGCGCATGGCGGCAATCAGTGCCAGCCTCAGCCCGCGCCAGTCGATGGTGATGGGCACTCAGGGCCAGGTGGAAAACCTGCGCAAGATGCTGGTGGCGATGGTCGACGACGTTCGTGTCGCGCTGATCAAACTGGCCGAACGTACCTGCGCCATTCGCGCGGTGAAAACCGCTGACGACGAGAAGCGCAACCGCGTCGCCCGGGAAGTCTTCGACATCTATGCGCCGCTCGCGCACCGACTCGGCATCGGTCATATCAAGTGGGAGCTGGAGGACTTGTCCTTCCGTTACCTGGAACCCGATCAATACAAACAGATCGCCAAGCTGCTCCATGAGCGGCGGCTGGACCGTGAGCGGTTCATCAGCGATGTGATGACCCAGCTCAAGGACGAATTGCAGGCCACCGGCGTCGACGCCGACATCAGCGGCCGGGCGAAACACATCTATTCGATCTGGCGCAAAATGCAGCGCAAGGGTCTGGAGTTCAGCCAGATCTACGACGTGCGCGCCGTGCGCGTGCTGGTGCCGGAAATGCGCGACTGCTACACCGCGCTCGGCATCGTCCACACCCTGTGGCGGCACATCCCGAAGGAATTCGACGACTACATCGCCAACCCGAAAGAGAACGGCTACCGCTCGCTGCACACCGCGGTAATCGGTCCGGAAGGCAAGGTGCTGGAAGTACAGATCCGTACGCACTCGATGCACGAGGAGGCCGAGCTCGGCGTCTGCGCGCACTGGCGCTACAAGGGCACCGACGTCAAATCCGGCTCGAACCACTACGAAGAGAAAATCTCCTGGCTGCGGCAGGTGCTCGAATGGCACGAAGAGCTGGGCGACATCGGTGGTCTGGCCGAACAGCTGCGGGTCGATATCGAACCGGACCGGGTGTACATCTTCACCCCCGACGGCCACGCCATCGATTTGCCGAAGGGGGCGACGCCGCTGGACTTCGCCTACCGCGTGCACACCGAAATCGGGCACAACTGCCGTGGCGCGAAGATCAACGGGCGGATCGTGCCGCTCAACTACAGCCTGCAGACCGGTGAGCAGGTCGAGATCATCACCAGCAAACACGGTACGCCGAGCCGTGACTGGCTGAACCCGAACCTGGGTTACGTCACCACCTCGCGGGCGCGGGCGAAGATCGTTCACTGGTTCAAGTTGCAGGCCCGTGACCAGAACGTCGCGGCCGGTAAAACCCTGATCGAGCGCGAACTCAATCGCCTCGGTCTGCCGGCGGTGGATTTCGACAAGCTGGCCGAAAAGGCCAACATGAAAACCGCCGAAGACATGTTCGCCGCCCTCGGTGCCGGCGACCTGCGTCTGGCGCAACTGGTCAACCTGGCGCAGCAATTGGTCGAGCCGGAGCGTGGCAACGAACAGCTGGAGCTGATTCCGCGCAAGGCCACTGGCTACAAGCCGGGCAAGCGCGGCGACATTCAGATCCAGGGTGTCGGCAACCTGATGACGCAGATGGCCGGCTGCTGCCAGCCGCTGCCGGGCGACGCGATCGTCGGCTACATCACTCAGGGCCGCGGCGTGAGCATTCACCGGCAGGACTGCGCCTCGGTGCTGCAACTGGCCGGGCGCGAGCCGGAGCGGATCATCCAGGTCAGTTGGGGCCCGGTGCCGGTGCTCACCTATCCGGTGGACATCGTCATCCGCGCCTACGACCGTTCCGGTCTGCTGCGTGACGTCTCGCAGGTGCTGCTCAATGAGCGGATCAACGTGCTGGCGGTCAATACCCGCTCGAACAAGGAAGACAACACCGCGCTGATGTCGCTGACCATCGAGATTCCCGGGCTGGATGCGCTGGGGCGCTTGCTGGGGCGGATTTCGCAGTTGCCGAACATCATCGAGACGCGGCGTAACCGTACTCCGTGAAGATGGCTTCGTTCGAAGGTGGGAGCGGGCTTGCTCGCGAAGAGGGCGTGTCAGTCGATATTTGCGCTGAATGACACACCGCATTCGCGAGCAAGCCCGCTCCCACATTGGTTTTGTGTAGAGGCATGACAGATGTATTCACTTGAAGACCTGCTCCACCTGATGAGCCGCCTGCGCGATCCGCAGTTCGGTTGCCCGTGGGACATCAAGCAAACCTACGCGACCATCGTCCCGCATACCCTCGAAGAAGCCTATGAAGTGGCTGACGCCATTGAACGCGGCGACTTCGATCACTTGCAGGGCGAGCTGGGTGATCTGTTGTTTCAGGTGGTCTATTACAGCCAGTTGGCCCGGGAAGAAGGGCGCTTCGAATTTGCCGGAGTGATCGACAGCATCACGCGCAAGCTGATCCGTCGTCATCCGCACGTGTTCCCCACCGGCGATCTGTACGCGCCGCTGGATGTGCCACGGCTGAATGAAGAACAGGTCAAGCAGCGTTGGGAAGAGATCAAGGCCGAAGAACGCGCGGAGAAATCCGCCGTGCCCGAGCAGCTGTCACTGCTCGATGACGTGCCCGCCGCGTTGCCGGCACTGTCGCGTTCGGCCAAGTTGCAAAAGCGCGCCGGGCAGGTCGGCTTCGACTGGCCGGATGCACTGCCGGTGCTGGACAAGGTGCGCGAAGAGCTCGATGAAGTGCTCGAAGCCATGTCCGAAAACGATCCCGACGCGGTGGCTGACGAGATCGGTGATCTGCTGTTTTCCGTGGTCAATCTGGCCCGGCATCTCAAGGTCGATCCGGAAACCGCACTGCGCTGTGCCAACGCCAAGTTCGAACGACGTTTCCGATTTATCGAACAGGCATTGCGCGACACCCGTCGTCCCATGGAAGATTGCACCCTCGAAGAGTTGGACGCCCTGTGGGGTGAAGCCAAACGTCAGGAAAAGAATTTGCCCAGCTGCGGCTGAGCCGTTGCCCAAGTGAGTAAGCATTAATGAGCCTTTCCCTTCGCGACCAGTTGCTCAAAGCAGGTCTGGTCAACCAAAAGCAGGCCAAGCAGGTCAGCAAAGACAAGCAGAAGCAACAGCGTCTGGCCCACAAAGGGCAGGCCGAGCTGGATGATTCGCAGCAGCGCGCCGCTCAGGAAGCCATGGCCGAGAAGGTCAAGCGCGACCAGGAGCTGAACCGCCAGCAGCAGGAGAAAGCCGAGGCCAAGGCCCGTGCCGCACAGGTCAAGCAGTTGATCGAAGTCTCGCGTCTGCCGAAGCTGACCACCGAGGACTACTACAACTTCGTCGACGACAAGAAGGTCAAGCGCATCTCGGTCAATACGCTGATGCGCAACAAGCTCAGCAGCGGCTCGCTGGCGATCGTGCACCATGCCGGCGGCTACGAAGTGATCCCTCGTGAAGCGGCCCTGAAGATCCAGGAGCGCGACCCGCAACGTATCGTGCAGCTCAACGTGCAGACCGAAGAGGTCAATGCCGAGGACGATCCGTACGCGGCCTATCAGATCCCTGATGACCTGATGTGGTAAACCGATAAAGCTGTAACAACCCAAACTGTGGCGAGGGAGCTTGCTCCCGCTGGACTGCGTAGCAGGCCTCTGCTCTTGAGTTGAAGAGCAGGGCCGCTTCGCGCCCCAGCGGGAGCAAGCTCCCTCGCCACAGGTTCAATATTCGCCTAAGCGGATTTCAGATCCCGTTGCTGTTCTTGCAGTTCGAGTTCGGCCTTGTAGTTGTGGGCATCGATCTCGTTGTGGAACATGCCGACCAGCAAGTCTTGTTGATGCACATCCCAGATCCGTACACCGGCGGCTACGCCTTCATGGGACATGTGTGAATCGTCGCGTTCAGTTACTTTTACAGTCATCTGCTAGCTCCAAATCTCAAGTTATCTGCAGCAAGGCGTGTGCAGGACTCTTTTATATGATTTGTTAGCTTGCTAAGTAAACGCTTGATTTGTGCAAGGTGTTGTTGCGGTTTTTGCAACAGTGCTGCAGCCCGCGTAATCCGCGACATTCGGTCGCAGGGCGGGAAGTTGCATGACAGAAGTTTCATTTTCAGGCGCACTGATATCCCCTGTGGGAGCGGGCTTGCTCGCGAAAGCGGAGTGTCAGTCGCCACTTTCATACCTGAGCCAGCGCTTTCGCGAGCAAGCCCGCTCCCACAAGGGAAAGCGGAGTGCCTGGCGACTTTCTGCAGACGAAAAAAAACGCCCCGAACCAGTCGGGGCGTTTTCATGTGTGGCTCTGCAGCGGGGACTTACTTGCCTTCCCAGCGCTTCAGCACCAGCGTGGCGTTGGTGCCGCCGAAGCCGAAGCTGTTGCTCATCACGGTGTTGATGGTGGCGTTTTCGCGGGTCTTGGTCAGCACCGGCAGATCGGCCACTTCAGGGTCCAGTTCGTCGATGTTGGCGGAACCGGCGATGAAGTTGCCTTCCATCATCAGCATGCAGTAGATCGCTTCGTGAACGCCGGCGGCGCCCAGGGAGTGACCGGACAGGCTCTTGGTCGAGCTGATCGCTGGAGCCTTGTCGCCGAACACTTCACGCACACCTTTCATTTCCGCGACGTCGCCGACCGGAGTCGAGGTGCCGTGGGTGTTCAGGTAGTCGATCGGGGTGTCGACGGTGGACATTGCCATCTGCATGCAGCGGATCGCGCCTTCGCCACTTGGGGCAACCATGTCGTAGCCGTCGGACGTTGCGCCGTAGCCAACGATTTCAGCGTAGATCTTGGCGCCACGGGCCAGAGCGTGTTCCAGCTCTTCAACCACGACCATGCCGCCACCGCCAGCGATGACGAAACCGTCACGGTCGGCGTCGTAGGCGCGGGAGGCTTGTTCCGGGGTGTCGTTGCGCTTGCTGGACAGGGCGCCCATCGCGTCGAACAGGAACGACTGGCTCCAGTGCTCTTCTTCACCGCCACCGGCGAAGACGATGTCCTGCTTGCCCATCTGGATCTGTTCCATGGCGGTACCGATGCAGTGAGCACTGGTGGCGCAGGCAGAAGCGATGGAGTAGTTCAGGCCCTTGATCTTGAACGGCGTGGCCAGGCACGCGGAAACGGTGCTGCTCATGGTCCGCGTTACACGGTATGGGCCAACGCGTTTCACGCCTTTCTCGCGCAGGATGTCCAGCGCTTCCATCTGGTTCAGAGTCGACGCGCCGCCGGAGCCGGCGATCAGGCCGGTACGCGGGTTGGACACTTGCTCTTCGGTCAGGCCGGAGTCAGTGATCGCGTCTTTCATGGCCAGGTAGGCGTAAGCCGCTGCGTGGCCGACGAAACGATAGATCTTGCGATCGATCAGTTCTTCAAGGTTGAGGTCGATGGAGCCGGAAACCTGGCTACGCAGACCCATTTCAGCATATTCCGGGTTGAACCGGATGCCAGGGCGGCTTGCACGCAGGTTAGCGGAGACGGTCTCTTTGTCATTGCCCAGGCACGAAACAATGCCCAGACCAGTGATAACGACGCGGCGCATGCGAATAACCCTTAGAAGTTGTCAGTGGAGGTGAACACGCCGACGCGAAGGCCTTCGGCGGTGTAGATTTCGCGACCGTCGACAGTCACCGAACCGTCGGCGATGGCCAGGTTCAGCTTGCCCTTGAGGACGCGTTTGATATGAATGTTGTAGGTGACTTTCTTGGCGGTCGGCAGGACCTGGCCGAAGAATTTCACTTCGCCCGAACCCAGCGCACGGCCACGGCCCGGCAGGCCTTGCCAGCCCAGGAAGAAGCCGACCAGTTGCCACATGGCGTCCAGACCCAGGCAGCCCGGCATCACCGGATCGCCCTCGAAGTGGCACGCGAAGAACCACAGGTCAGGGTTGATATCCAGCTCGGCGACCAATTCACCTTTGCCGTACTTGCCGCCTTCTTCGCTGATCAGGGTGATGCGATCCACCATCAGCATGTTCGGGGCGGGCAGTTGCGCGTTACCTGGGCCGAACAGCTCACCGCGACTGCAGCGCAGCAGGTCTTCCCGAGTAAAGGCGTTTTGTTTGGTCATGCGAGCTCCTCAATAATCCCATGCGGCAGGTGGGGCAAATCTTCCCGGCCGATCGACGCGTTCATGCCTCGTACCGGCAGCCTACTCATAGACTATTGCGTTGTGGTGAAAGTCACAGCACCAAGGACATGAATGTACACTTGTGCACTGAAATTTTTATTCGAGCCTCTTTTGAGGCTCGTTCGGGTGCCTAAGACTGCCGCACTTTCGCTTTTCACGCCAGTCGCAGATGGTCGAAAAACCGTCACTACTGCACCCAGCGCTGCAGAATCTGTTGTAGGTCATTGCGTTTGAACGGCTTGGCCAGGTAATCGTTCATGCCCGCCGAAAGGCAGGTTTCGCGGTCGCCCTGTAGTGCGTTGGCGGTCAGCGCGATGATCGGTACCTCGCCGCGTCCGGGCAGTTGACGGATCTGCCGAGTCGCCTCGTAACCGTCGATGATCGGCAGGCGGCAGTCCATCAGAATCACTTCGAAATCATTGCCTTCGGCGCTGCGCACCGCTTGTGCGCCATCGGTAGCGACGCTGACAGTAAAGCCGAGGCTGCGCAGCATGGCTTCGATGACCGTCTGGTTGACCGGGTTGTCCTCCACCAGCAACACATTGCGCCCCTCACCATGCCCGTTGCCGTTGGCTGCACGCGGTGCCGCCAGTTGCGGCAACGTCTGCTTATATAAGGCCAGCGGGATTTCCAGGGTGAACACCGATCCCAGGCCTTCTTCACTTTGCGCGCGCAACGTCCCGCCCATGCGTTCGGCCAGGGTGCGGGCGATCGGCAAGCCGAGGCCGGTGCCGCCATAGCGCCGGGAAATCGAACTGTCGGCCTGCTGGAACGCATTGAACATCAACTCCAGACTTTCCGAGGAGATACCGATGCCACTGTCGCGCACCGAACAGGTGAACCACAGCAACTCGTGATCCAGCGCCTGCCACTGCGCCTCGATGCTGACCCGGCCGCGCTCGGTGAACTTCAAGGCGTTGCCCACCAGGTTGACCAGAATCTGCCGGATCCGCGTCGGGTCGCCCTGCACCTGCAAGGCGCGCATGTCCTCGGGGATCCGCAGGTTCAGATCCAGGCCACGCTGCACCGCGCTGTGCTGGAACGACTGGGCGCAAGCGCCGATCAGGTCGGCGAGGTTGAACGGAATGTGCTCAAGCTCCAGCTCCGAGCGTTCGATCCGCGAGAAGTCGAGAATGTCGTTGATGACTTTCAGCAGGTGTTCGGTGGACTCGGAAGCGAGCGCCGCGTACTCGATCTGCTCCTCGGTCATGTCGGTGGTTTCCAGCAACTGCAACATGCCCAGCACTCCGTTCATCGGGGTGCGCAGTTCATGGCTCATCATCGCCAGAAAATCGGATTTGGCATTGTTGGCCTTTTCCGCTTCCTCGCGGGTCTGGATCAGTTGCGCCATCGCCTGATGCTGTTCGCGGCTGGCCTGCTCCAGTGCCTGGGCGAGGTTGTTGATGTGCTGCGACAGGGCGCCCAACTCGGTGTCATCGACGATCGGCAGTGGGGTCTTGTAATCGCCTTGCTGAATCGCCTTGACCGCGTTGCCGATATCGCGGATCGGCGCCGACAGGCTGCCGGCCAGACGCCGCGCCAGAACAAAGGTGAAGAGCAGGGCAAACAACGCCAGAATCCCGGCCTTGAGCAGAATTTCCTGTTGGCGCTGACTGAAGGCATCGTTGGACAGACCGACAATCACCCGGCCCAGATAGTCCTCGCTGGTCACATTGTTGCTGGCTTTGGCGTCGTGGAAAAAATCGCTGTTGAGGGCGATCCGTTGCAGGCGCACCGGGGCCTGGAACACCTCGACCTGATGCGGGCGGTTGTGCGCATCGGCGGCTTGCTCAACGTAGGCGAGAATCCGGTTGGCGCTGTCCTGCACTTCCAGAAAGCGTACGTTCGGTGTGGCCAGGGTCGCTTTGAGCAGGCTTTCCAGCACTTCGTTGTTGCCGGAAATCACCCCGTACTCGGTGGCGGGCGCCAGTTGATTGGCGATCAGTTGCCCGGTGTGATTGAGCTCCTGCCGTAAATCCTGAATCCGCACGAAGGTAAAGAAACTGATCAGCAGCAGCGTGAGCAGCAGGGCCGGGCCGAGGCTGATCAATTGCGTGCGGGTGTTGATGTCCCAGCGGCGACGCAGATTCATGGGTGGCTTTCTCCTTCAGCCAACTGGCGGGCAACAGACGCTTCATCGATTGGCTCGATACCCAGGGAACGAGCGACCTGCACATTACTTGAGACCTTGAAACGATCGGGGTAGAGCGTGCGCGGCCACGTCGCCGGCGGGCGATCGAGCAACCGGTCAAGGATCGCCAGCCAGTCGGGCTGATCGCTGTAAGTGCTGGCGAGGCTGCCGGCCCGCACGAACGCCGCGTTCGGCCCGACCAGCGCCACTTGCCGGGAGTAACTGCTGAGCAACAGGTTTTTCGCGGTTTTCGGGTTGTACAGATCGGGATCGTCGAGGCCCAGCAGCACGTCACTGTTTCTCAGCACGCTTTGCAACGGGCGACTGTCCTGGGTGTTGTCCCAACGCTGGCTGACGATTTGCAGATTCAGCGGCGCTGCTGCCTGGTGCAGCTCCTTGAGCAGGAATTCGCTGTGCTGGTCGAACAGCACGCCGACCCGGCGCACCTGCGGCAGAATCCGTCGAATCAGTTGCAGTTGCCGCCCCAGCGGTGGATCGCTCCATAGCAGACTCAAGTGCGGCGGTTGTGCGCCACCCAGGCGTTGCCGCGCTTGCAATCGGCTGATGCGCAACACCAGCGTCGCCGGGCCCTGGGGCTCCTGCAGGCGCCAGTCGAGGCTGGGCAGGTCGAGCAGAATCATCCGCAGATTGCTCGGCAACTTGCCCGGCGCCGGCAGGCTGGCCAGCGGCTGGAACCGCACGTTGTCGGTGGGACGCAGCTCGCTCAGGGCCTGGACGAAGGCTTGCACCCCGGGGCTTTCTTCGGCGCCGGTCAACAGAATATCGGCGGCTTGCACCGCCACGCCGTGCAGCCACGCGGTCAAAAACAGACAGACACCGGCCAGCCAGTGGCCAAGGGTTGGCGTCTTGTTTGGCGTGGCGTAGCGCACTCTAGAACTCCAGCTCGGCGCTGAAGTACAGCACCCGGCGTTCGTCGTAATTGTTGTCGACGAAAGTGGTCGGTTCATTGTCGAGCCGCTGCTGCAGCACGCCGGCCAGTTGCAGTTGTGCCTTGCCCAGCGGGATGCGTTTGGCGATGCGCGTGTCGACGCGCTCGAAGCGGTAGCCGTTGAGCGCGTTGTCGCCATAATAGAACAGCGCGCTGTTCCAGCCGTGGCCCCAATCACGCAGCCAGCCGGCAGAACCGCTGTTGCGCGAGGTGAATTGCTGATCCAGCGGATTGCTCGCTTCGGCGTCGACGAAAGCGTAAGTGAAGCGCAGGCGATCGATCATGCTCAGGCGCCAGTCGAGCTGGGTTTCGCTGCCGCGAAAACGTGAGCTGTTGGCGTTGCTGGCGATGTACTGGTTGTTGCGCAGCGGCTCGCTGATCATCCCAGTGATTTCGTCGTAGAACAGCTTCACATCCACGGCCAGCCCGAGTTCGGCGAAATAGCCGTTGTAGCCCAGTTCGCGCGAGCGCATGTGTTCCTGATCGAGATTGCCCGGGCCACGGGTCTTGACGAAGTAGCGCGCCGAAGACTGGCCATAGGCGGACGGTCGCAGGTTGCTCACCTGATAGCTCCAGTTGACGTTGTTCTCGAACATGTCCGGCGAACGGATCGCCTCCGAATACACCGCGCGCAGGCCATGGCGCGGGTTGATCAGGTAGTTGACGGCGAATCGCGGCGTCAGCGAACTGCCGATCAATTGGGTGTTTTCGAACATGGCGCCACCCTGCAACAGCCAGTGTTCACTGGCGCGCCACTCCAGTTGGCCGAACGCGCGCCAGGTGGTGTCGTCCAGCGTGCCGTTGAAGTAGGTCTCGGAGTCGGCCCGGTCGTAACGATAGTTCAGGCCGCTGACCAGTCGCAGGTTGTCGGACAGACTGAGGGTGTCCTGCAATTCGAGGTCGTAGCGTGATTCGCGGGCGCTTTGATCGATGTCGCCACACAAGGTCTGGCTGGCACCGTTGCGCCACTGATTCAGCACCTGATTGGCGAGGGCCATTTCCTGCGGGGTTCCGGCTTCCGGACCGGGGCCGGTGAAGCGGGTGATGTTGCGCGCCAGGCGTTCGGTGTAGTTCGGGTTGAGTTGCCACAGTTGGGTCAGTTGCGGGCTGAACGACACTTCGGCATCGCAGGCGCGCCACACTTGCTGGCGATCCCAGTGCTGGGCCGAACCTTGTATATAAAGGCTGTGTTCGGGATTGATGTCGAGATTCCAGCGCACCGAGCCGGCGTAATCCTTGGCAACCACGTCGGAATTGTTCCCGGCAGCGGTAATCCCCGAGAACACCGGGTGGTAGGTGTAGGGCCGCTGGTTACTGCCGTCCTTCGCGTTGATTTGCCAGTCGAGGCTCTGGTTGTCGCTCAGGGTCTGGCTGACGGCGAGGCTGAAGCGGTTCAAGCGGCGGCTGTCACGGTAATCGGCGCCGGTGCGGTCGCTGTCGAAGCCATCGTCTTCCTGGCCGGACAGCGACAGGCGCAAGTCGCCGCCATTCCACCCCGTGCCCTGGCTGGCATAGAAATCGTTGATGCCGCGCTGGCCACGGGTGTACTTCAGGCGCGTGCCGTGGCTGTCCGCCGGGTTGCGGGTGATGATGTTGACCACCGCCATCAGCGCGTTGGCGCCGTAGCTGACGGTGTTCGGCCCACGGAAAACCTCGATGCGCTCGATGTCTTCCATGGCCACCGGAATGTCACTCCAGTCCACCGTGGCCAGGCCTGCGCGGTACACCGAGCGGCCATCGATCAGCACCTGCATGCGCCGCGCTTCACTGGCATTGGTTCCGTGATAATTGACCGCAGCCTGATTGCCGTTGATGTTGCCGACCATCATCCCCGGCACCAGCCGCAGCAACTCGCTGATGTCCCGCGCGCCGCTGGCGTTGATCAGCTCACTGTCAAGCACGGTCATGCTCCCCGGCACTTCCGCCGGCGTCTGTTTCAGGCGAGTAGCCGTCAGCACCTGCGGCAGCGTTTCGCTGTCGACAAACAGGTCGTCCGCCTGCAACACCGGGCTGAACAGCAGCGCCAGCAGCAGTGACGAACGCGAGGGGGGAGAGCCAACAGACACGGCACGGCCTTGATCGCAAAGAATTGGCGCGCATGTTAACCGAGGACAGTGACTTTTCCAGTCACGATGCGGGCATTTTCCTCGGCTTTATTGGTCTTCTTCCTACAAGTGTCGGTAATTGACGCAGGGGCTGGCCGCGCTCCGGTCGCCCCGTATAATGCCGGCATCGCCACTGGTATGGATTAACGGATTGCATATGACTGAACAGCGCCCGATTGCGGTCCTGGGAGGCGGAAGTTTTGGTACCGCCGTGGCCAATCTATTGGCCGAGAACGGCCATCAAGTCCGGCAGTGGATGCGTGACCCCGAGCAGGCCGAGGCCATCCGGGTCAACCGCGAGAATCCGCGTTACCTCAAAGGCATCAAGATTCTGCCGGGAGTGACTGCGGTCACTGACCTGCAGGCCACCCTCGACGCCTGCGAGCTGTGCTTCGTCGCGCTGCCCTCGAGCGCATTGCGCACGGTGCTGGCCGCCCACGCCGAGCGCCTGAGCGGCAAGATGCTGGTCAGCCTGACCAAGGGCATCGAAGCCCACACCTTCAAACTGATGAGCCAGATCCTCGAAGAAATCGCCCCGCAGGCACGTATTGGTGTGCTGTCCGGGCCGAATCTGGCGCGGGAGATCGCCGAGCACGCGCTGACCGCCACCGTGGTCGCCAGCGAAGACGAAGAACTCTGCAAAGCGGTACAGGCTGCGTTGCATGGTCGCACCTTCCGCGTTTACGCCAGTGCTGACCGTTTCGGCGTCGAGCTGGGTGGGGCGTTGAAAAACGTTTACGCGATCATCGCCGGCATGGCGGTGGCGCTGGAGATGGGCGAGAACACCAAGAGCATGCTGATCACTCGCGCCCTGGCCGAGATGACCCGGTTCGCTGTGAACCAGGGTGCCAACCCGATGACCTTCCTCGGTCTGGCCGGGGTCGGTGATCTGATCGTCACCTGCTCGTCGCCGAAGAGCCGCAACTACCAGGTCGGGTTTGCTCTCGGTCAGGGCTTGAGCCTTGATGAAGCGGTGTCGCGTCTGGGCGAAGTCGCCGAAGGCGTGAACACCCTGAAGGTGCTCAAGGCCAAGTCCCAGGAGGTTGGCGTGTACATGCCGCTGGTCGCCGGGCTGCATGCGATTCTGTTTGAAGGACGCACGCTGGAGCAGGTGATCGGTCTACTGATGCGTGCCGAACCGAAAACCGACGTCGACTTTATTTCCACCAGCGGTTTCAACTGATTCAACAGGAAGCGAGCCATGAACGATCCGAAAACCGAAGCCAAGTACGAATCCATTCTCCTGCGGGTGCTGTGGATGATCGTCTACGTGCTGGTCTGGCAAGTGGCGCAGTTCATCCTCGGCGCCGTGGTGCTGGTGCAACTGATCTATCGTTTGATTTACGGCGCGCCGAGCGCCAGCCTGATGAATTTCGGCGACAGCCTGAGCCAGTTCCTCGCGCAGATCGGCCGCTTCGGCAGCTTTCACAGCGACCAGAAACCCTGGCCGTTTGCCGACTGGCCAACCCCGCGTGCCCCGGAAGGCGAAGCACCGCACGCCGTGCCACCAGCGCCGCATCCGGCCCGCGATGAGGAACCCAAGCTATGAAACTCTGGGTGTTGCGTCACGGCGAGGCGGTGCCTTACGGCTCGTGCCCTGACTCCGAGCGGGCGTTGACCGAACACGGTCGCAAAGAAGCGTTGAGCAGCGCCGCGCAATTGATCGGCCAGCCACTGACGGCGATCTACGCCAGCCCTTATCTGCGCGCGCAACAGACCGCACAGATTGTCCGCGAGGCGCTGGGGTTCGAGCCGGAGATCCGCACGGTCGGCTGGCTGACGCCGGAGAGCGATCCGGACAAGGTAGCCGATCAACTGGTGTCGGTGAGCGATGTGCTGCTGGTCAGTCACAACCCGTTGGTGGGCAATCTGCTGAGCTATCTGCAGCATGGCGCCGGATATCCGCCGGAGAAGGTCGGTACGGCGGGGTTGGCCGAGCTGGAAAGCCCTGAGCTGCTGATCGGCTCGATGACCCTCAACAGTCTCAAGCACCCCTGACGCTGATTCCTTGTGGGAGCGGGCTTGCTCGCGAATGCGCTGTGTCAGTCACTGTAAATGTCACTGATAGACCGCATTCGCGAGCAAGCCCGCTCCCACAGGGCCCTCATTTTCAGTTGAAATTATTTGTTTGAATTTTCCAACCAAGCACTTGCTTGGTTGACTACGCTTGCTCCAGACCCAAAAAACAGGAGCGAGTCGCATGTCTGCCGCCTTCCGTTTGCCGCTGGATATGTTTTACGAGCGTGAGGCCCGGCACCCGCGCCAGCGCTTTCTGGTGCAGCCCATCGGCGGCGGGCAGGTCGAGACCCTGACCTGGGCCGACGTCGGTCATCAAGCGCGTTGCGCCGCGCACTGGCTGCGCGCCCGGGAATTACCGCAGGGCAGCCATATCGCGCTGATCTCGAAAAACTGCGCGCACTGGATCATTGCCGATCTGGCGATCTGGATGGCCGGGCACGTCTCGGTGCCGCTGTATCCCAACCTGACCGCCGACTCGGTGAATCAGGTGCTGACGCATTCGGAAAGTGTGCTGGCGTTCATTGGCAAACTCGATGACTGGCCGGGCATGTCGGTCGGTGTGCCGGCGGATTTGCCGACCATCAGCCTGCCGCTGCACCCGCCCGGCGAGTTCGATTTCAGTTGGGATGACCTGCAAAAAAGCTCGCCGATCCAGGATGATCCGCGTCCTGCGGCGGAGCAACTGGCAACCATCATCTACACCTCCGGCACCACCGGGTTGCCCAAAGGCGTGATGCACAGCTTTGCCAATCTGGGGTTCGCCACGACTCGCGGCACGCAACTGTTCGGGCTTAACGAGCAAGACCGGCTGCTGTCGTACCTGCCGCTGTGCCATGTCGCCGAACGCATGTTCGTTGAGCTGGCCTCGATCTACACCGGGCAAACCGTGTTCTTTGCCGAAAGCCTCGACACCTTCATCACCGATCTGCAGCGGGCGCGGCCCACGGCGATGTTCGGCGTGCCGCGGATCTGGACCAAATTCCAGATGGGCGTGTACGGCAAGATTCCGGCTAAACGCCTGGATTTCCTGCTCGGCCTGCCGTTCCTTGGCAAGCGGGTCGGGCACAAGGTGCTGGCCGGCCTGGGCCTTGATGCCTTGCGCGTCGCCCTGTCCGGCGCGGCACCGGTGCCGCAGACCTTGCTCAGTTGGTATCAGAAACTCGGCCTCGATGTGCTGGAGGTGTATGGCATGACCGAGAGTTGCGGCTATTCGCACATCTGCCTGCCGGGCCAATACAAACAGGGCTGGATCGGCAAACCGTGCCCGGAGGTCGAGGTGCGGATCGACGAGTCCGGCGAGGTGCAGGTGCGCAGTCAGGCGAACATGCTCGGCTATTTCAAGGAACCGCAGAAAACCGCCGAGACCCTCACCGAGGACGGCTTCCTGCGTACCGGCGACAAGGGTGAGCAGGATGCCGAGGGGCGCTTGCGCCTGACCGGCCGGCTCAAGGAAATCTTCAAGACCAGCAAAGGCAAATATGTGGCCCCGGCCCCGATTGAAAACCGGCTGGCGGTGCACTCGCGGATCGAACAGGTCTGTGTTGTCGGCGATGGCCTGAGTGCGCCGCTGGGCTTGTGCGTACTGTCGACGGTCAATCAGGAAGAAGGGCGGGCCAGTCTGCATTCGAGCCTGGAAAAACTGCTCGAAGAGGTCAACGCCGTGCTCGACAAACACGAGCGCCTGCGCCGGCTGGTGGTGGTCAAGGACAGCTGGGCGGTGGAAAACGGTTTTCTCACGCCGACCTTGAAGATCAAGCGCAACGTCATTGAAGACACCTACGGCGCGCGGTTTGAAGAATGGAGCGCGCGCAGCGAGGCGGTGCTGTGGCAGGATTGAGTGACCACCAAAACAACAAAGGAAGCCTGCGATGAGCTTGTGGCGCACCACTCCGAACATCGAGCAGTTGAACGCAATCCAGAAAAACACCATCGGCGAAGTGCTGGATATCCGTTTCGAGTCCTTCGACGAGGAATCGCTGACGGCGAGCATGGTCATCGACCACCGCACCCACCAGCCTTACGGTCTGCTGCACGGCGGCGCCTCGGTGGTGCTGGCGGAAACCGTCGGTTCGATGGCCAGTTATCTGTGCATCGATGCCAGCAAGTTCTACTGCGTGGGGCTGGAGATCAACGCCAACCATTTGCGCGGTTTGCGCAGCGGGCGGGTGACCGCGGTGGCCAAGCCGATTCACATCGGTCGCACCACGCATGTCTGGGATATCCGCCTGACCAGTGACGAGGGCAAGGCCAGTTGTGTGTCGCGTTTGACCATGGCGGTGGTGCCATTGGGCGAGCAGCCGCCCTCACCCTAACCCTCTCCCGGAGGGAGAGGGGACTGATCGGGCTGGATGTTCGAGTTGCGCCGACCTGAGCTATCGAGCCGAGTTCAGGTTTTGAAATTCATGCAGATCAGCTCCCTTTCCCCCCTCGCCCCCTTGGGGGAGAGGGTTGGGGTGAGGGGGAAGCGATCTCCCTGAAACACCATCATGCTGTCCGGACTGTCATCATTCCTGGCAGTTACGGTCATTGCTCAGGGCCGCGCTCTTGCGGACAATCAGCGGCATGTTTCCGCTCATGGATAAACCTGCATGTCGCAACCGATCTTTTTCGCCCACGCCAACGGGTTTCCCTCGGGCACCTATGGCAAGTTGTTCGCGGCGCTGGCGCCCGAGTATCGGGTCGCGCATCTGGAACAGCATGCCCATGACCCGCGTTTCCCGGCGGACGATAACTGGTACAACCTGGTCGACGAACTGATCCACCATCTGCAGCAACAGGATCAGCCGGTGTGGGGCGTCGGCCATTCGTTTGGCGGTGTGTTGCACCTGCACGCGGCGTTGCGTTGCCCTGAGCTGTATCGCGGCGTGGTCATGCTCGACTCGCCGGTGCTGACCCGCACAGACCAGTGGGTGATCCGCGCGGCCAAGCGCTTCGGCTTCATCGACAAACTGACCCCGGCCGGACGTACGTTGGGGCGGCGCGAAGAGTTCGCCGATCTCGACACGGCGCGCAGCTATTTTGCCGGCAAGACCCTGTTTCGCGGTTTCGATCCGGAATGTTTCGATGCCTACCTGCAACACGGGCTGCATGCGGTCGGCGACAAGCTGCGTCTGCGCTTCGACCCCGCCACCGAAATCAGTATCTATCGCGGCGTGCCGCACACCAGTCCGGGCCGCACGCGCCAATTGCAGGTGCCGCTGGCCGTGGTGCGTGGCCACAAGAGCCGCGTGGTCATGCGTCATCACAGCCGATTCGTCGGGCGCCTGCCGCAGGGTGAAGCGCTGAGCATGCCCGGCGGGCACATGTTCCCGCTCGAGCGTCCGCAAGACACGGCGCGCCTGCTCAAAGAGCTGTTTACGCGCTGGGAGCGCCGCCAACAGAAGGATTGCGCATGAACCCGACCTTCGAAGAAGTGCGCCTGAGCCTGCCGCATATCGAACTGGCGGCGCACTTGTTCGGTCCCGAGGACGGTCTGCCGGTGATTGCCCTGCATGGCTGGCTCGACAACGCCAACAGCTTTGCGCGCCTGGCACCCAAGCTCAAAGGTTTGCGCATCATCGCCCTGGACATGGCCGGGCATGGGCATTCCGGGCATCGACCGAATGGCGCCGGTTATGCGCTGTGGGACTACGCCCATGACGTATTGCAGGTCGCCGAGCAACTGGGCTGGAAACGCTTCGGTCTGCTCGGGCATTCGATGGGCGCGATCGTTTCGCTGGTGCTGGCCGGCTCGTTGCCAGAGCGCATCACTCATCTGGCATTGATCGACGGGGTGATTCCTCCTACGGACAAAGCCGAAAATGCTGCCGAGCGCATGGGCATGGCCCTGCAGGCGCAACTGGATCTGCGCGAAAAGCGCAAGCCGGTCTACAACACCCTCGACCGCGCTATCGAAGCACGGATGAAGGGCTTGGTGGCGGTCAGTCGCGAAGCCGCCGAACTGCTGGCGCAACGCGGCCTGATGCCGGTGCCCGGCGGTTATACCTGGCGCACCGACAATCGCCTGACCCTGCCGTCGCCGTTGCGCCTGACGCAGGAGCAGGCGATGGCTTTCGTCCAGCGCATCACCTGTCCGGCGCAACTGGTGGTGGCCGCCGACGGCATGCTGGCCAAACATCCGGAGTTGCTGGAGCGGCTACCCTTTAGCCAGGAACAGCTGGCGGGCGGGCATCATTTGCACCTGAACGATGAGTCCGGTGCCGACCTTGTCGCAGACTGTTTCAATCGCTTCTTCGCCATTCCTTGACTTGCACCGGGCAACTGTCGAGGCTGGGCGGGTTGAAATGGGAGACAAACACGATGGATTTCTATACCGCTGCGCCCCCGACCCGCCAAGCCATGCCGATCCGATGAGCCTGACTATGCGGTCACTCAGTCTGTTGGCGCTGTGCTGTTTCAGTTCCGTTTCGTTCGCCGCCGACGTGCCCGGCAGCCAGGATCTGCAGATCGTGCCGCGTCTGGCCGATGCGCAGATCGTCGACTATCGCACTCCTGTGGAGCTTGAGCGGATCTATCCGCTGGGCTCGATCCGCAAGATCAGCGGCCAGTTGCGCTTTGACGGCCAGGTCACGGCGCGCGGCCAGACCACTTCGGTCACCTACGAGTTGCCGCCTGAGCATTCCGCCACCGAAGCCTTCACCGCCGCCCGCGAAGCCCTGCAAAAGCAGGACGCCGAGTTGCTGTTCTGGTGTCAGGCCCGTGATTGTGGCGAAAGCAGCCTGTGGGCCAATGAAGTGTTCGGCAACTCCAAGCTGTACGGTGCCGATGAGCAACAGGCCTATCTGCTGTTGCGTCTGGCCGCACCAAAGGACAACACCCTGGTGGCGCTCTACAGCATCACCCGCGGTAATCGCAAAGCCTACCTGCATGTCGAACAGTTCGAAGCGGGCGCGCCGCTGGGCGTGTTGCTGCCGACCTCGGCCACGCTGTTGCGACAGCTCAAAAGTACCGGTGAACTGGACTTTCCCAAGCTGACCGGCGATCCGGATGACACCTGGTTACGACTGATTTCCCGTGGCTTGAACCTCGACACCACCCAACGCGTGACGATTGCCGGACCCAAGGCCGAGGCCTGGCGTCAGGCGCTGATCGGTCAGGGGGTACGGGCGGCACGGATGGAGGCGGGGAGCGCCGACGGCTCTGGCCTGCGCATCGATCTGTTGCGGTAAGCTGCATCGGGCGTGCACGCGCGGCGTGTTCGCCTACTCTTTGACCGACTGACTTCTTCGAGACTGTACATGCTCAATAACGATCGGCTGTTGGTGCAAATCCTCCTGCTGGTGCTGTTCGGTGCCAGCCTGTGGGTGATGGCGCCGTTCTGGTCGGCGCTGTTCTGGGGCGCGGTGCTGGCGTTCGCCAGTTGGCCGCTGATGCGTCTGCTGACCCGTTGGCTCAATGGCCGCGAATCACTTGCCGCGGCCATTTTGACCTTGGGCTGGATGTTGCTGGTGGCGGCGCCACTGGTGTGGCTCGGGTTCAACCTGGCGGATCATGTGCGCGACGCCACCGCGTTCATCAAGGATGTGCAGGTCGATGGTCTGCCGGAGGCGCCGGTCTGGCTCGGCAGCGTGCCATTGGTGGGCGAGCGGCTGGTGGGGATCTGGAACAGCATTGATCAGCAGGGCGCAGCGCTGATGGTGTCGATCAAACCGTATCTGGGGCAGGTCGGGAACTGGCTGCTGGCGCGCAGTGCGCAGATTGGCGGCGGGATTCTCGAGCTGACCTTGAGCATTGTCTTCGTGTTCTTTTTCTATCGCGACGGGCCGCGCTTGGCGGCGTTTGTTCACGGTCTGCTGCAGCGCCTGATCGGCGAGCGTGCCGGGTATTACATCGAGCTGGTGGCCGGCACCGTGCAGCGGGTGGTCAACGGGGTGATCGGTACGGCGGCGGCGCAGGCGGTTCTGGCGTTGGTTGGCTTTCTGATTGCCGGGGTTCCGGGGGCGCTGGTGCTGGGGATCGTGACCTTTCTGTTGAGTCTGATTCCGATGGGGCCACCGTTGGTGTGGATTCCGGCCACGGCCTGGCTGGCCTGGAAAGGTGAATACGGGATGGCGGTGTTTCTCGGGATCTGGGGGACGTTCATCATCAGTGGCGTGGATAACGTGTTGAAGCCTTATCTGATCAGCCGCGGGGGGAATCTGCCGTTGGTGATTGTGTTGCTTGGGGTGTTTGGCGGGTTGATTGCGTTTGGGTTTATCGGGTTGTTTATCGGGCCTACGTTGTTGGCGGTGGCCTATAGTTTGTTGACGGATTGGAGCAAGAGTCAGGCTCGGGTTTAGGCGCCTTGGCTTTTTTGGGGTTGTGGGCATATCCGTTGGTTTGGGTGTGGCGGCTGGCGGTTTCGCCCTTACGGCGAGTCACTTTTTACAAACGCCTAAAAAGTAACCCAAAACGCTTGCTCCTACGTTCGGCCCGCTCGCTGGGGCTCGGGGTCCCTGAGAGTGTCAGATTTTTTGTGTGCGGGCCGGTAATGGCCTGCCGTCAGGCAGGCCTTCATTTCACCAGTTCGGCCTGATGAATCGGTCTCCATATAAAACCGCAAACTGATTCATGGCGCTTTTCCAGTCATGGGCGGCGCTGCCCCAGTTGGCGGTGATGTTTTTCAGCGCCAGCCAGATCAGTTTTGTCGCCGCCTCATCGGTTGGAAAGTGGCCTCTTGTCTTGATGATCTTGCGTAACTGCGAATTGATGCTTTCGATCGCGTTGGTGGTGTAGATCACTTTGCGTATCGCGGGTGGGAACACGAAAAATGGGATAACCCGCTCCCAGGCGCGTCTCCAAGCCGCCGCTATCGTCGGATACTGCTTGCCCCACGGCCCCGCTTCGAAGGCGTCCAGAGCCTATTCGGCGACATCGGCATTGAGAGCTTGATAAATCGGCTTAAGGGCCTTGGCCAGTTCACGGCGCTTGTCCCACGCCGCGTAATCAAGGCTGTTGCGGATCAAATGGACGATGCATGTCTGCAGCGTTGTCTCTGGAAACACCGCACTCAAAGCCTCCGGCATACCTTTGAGCCCGTCAGTTACCGCGATCAGCACGTCTTCGACGCCCCGGGTTTTGAGGTCATTGAAGACCTTCATCCAGAACTTGGCACCTTCAGTGTTCTCGATCCAGATCCCCAAAATATCTCGGGTCCCATCCGGCAGCACGCCCAGAGCCAAGTAGATGGCCTTATTGCGAACCACGCCTTCGTCACGGATCTTGACCCGCAGAGCATCGAAGAACATGACCGGATACATGGGCTCAAGCGGGCGTTGCTGCCAGGTACTGACTTCCTCCAGAACCGCATCGGTGACGGAGCTGATGAAGTCATGAGAGACATCTGTGCCGTACTGTTCCGAGAGGAAAGCACGAATCTCGCGAACGCTCATGCCACGGGCATACATGGCGATGATTTTGTCGTCGAAACCCGTGAAACGGCGCTCGTGCTTGGGGATCAGGATCGGGGCGAAACTGCCGTCGCGGTCTCTGGGAATATCCAGACGCAACGGGCCGTCTTCGGTCAGCACGGTCTTGCTGCTTCTGCCATTACGCTGATTACTCGAATCCTCAGGGCGCTCCGCGCCCTGAGGATAACCAAGGTGGTGCCCCATCTCGGCGCCAAGGGCTCGCTCGATCAGCGCTTTCTTAAACGCCATCGCGGCATCCTGAATAGCGTCGGCACTCATCGGGCCGCTGACGAACTGGTCGATCAGCTCTTGGGGAATGGAAGGAAGGTCACGCTGGGCCTCTCGGGCCGGTTTCTTTTTGGTCGGCATACATGCACCTCTGCGACATGTTATGCCCGAACACAAAATTTATGACACTCCCGGGTCCCTTCGCTCCGGGATTGATCCGGGCGCAGCGCCTACGGTTTGCTTCGCTGCACCTCCTCTCGCTGTGTTTGGCTTCGCCAAACGGTCGCTGCGCTCCCACCCCCGGATCAATCCCTCCACTCAGCCTTCCGATGTCGCCCGTAGGTCAAGATCAAGAGCTTTCGGCGAGCTGACACTCGGCCATTGAGTGGGGCGGCTTCGCCGCGTGCGGTGCATACAGTTAAAAATTGTGGGAGCCAGCCTGCTGGCGATGGCGTCCTGACAGCCGACCAATTTCCAACTGACCACCCCCAATCCAACTGTGGGAGCGGGCTTGCTCGCGAAGGCGGCCTTATAGCCGAACAATCTCCAACTGAATGCACTCCATCCAATTGTAGGAGTGAGCCTGCTCGCGAAGAGGCATATCAGGCAACCAGCTTCTCACGGCCACACCCAAATGACCGTTCCCACACCACTGCATGGAAACGATCACTCATCACCCCATCAACTCAAGTCGCCACATTCAGGTATTTGCCCACCGGCGCAGCATTGTCCAGCGAGTACTGCTTGCTCAAGTTGGCAATCATCCGGTTCAGCGCTTCGCTGGTGGTCTGGGTGCTGGCGGTCTGTTCTTCGGGCGGGCGTTCCCGACCTGCCTGTAGCGCCGCTTTCAGTTCGTCGCTGCTCACGCCGCCACTGCTGTCGCTGTCCAGTACCTTGAGCAATGCAGCGCTGGTATCAGTGCTACTCATCGAGGCGCTGTCGCTGCTTTGCAACGCGCTGCTCAGTTCGGTCTCGCTGATGCTGCCGTCACCATCGGCATCCAGTTGGCTGAACAGTTCGTTGCTGGAGGCTTGTTGCGGCGGTGGTGGCGGTGGTGGGGTGAGGCTGGCGGTGAGTTCGTCCTGGCTGACGGTGCCGTCCTTGTTCTTGTCCAGGGCCGAGAAGATTTGGTTGCTGTCGGCGCTGCTGCCGGCGCTGGTCAGGCCGTTGCGCAGTTCGTCACTGCTGATGGCGCCGTCGCCATCGGCGTCGAGGGCGCTGATCAGGGCGTCGGCGAGGTCGGTGTTCGGTGCTTGATCCTGCGGAGGCGGCGGAGGCGCCATCGCGGTCATTTCTTCGGCGCTGAGGCTGCCGCTGGCGTCGCTGTCCAGATCGCCAAATTGTTTGCTCAGGTTGACCAGCAGGCCGTCGTCGGACTTCTGCGACAGGGCACTGTTCAGTTCGTCCTGATCCACCGCGCCGTCGCCGTTGCTGTCGAGTTTGGCGAACAGCTGCTTTTGCAGTTGTTGGCTGCGGGCGTTCTGGGTGGAGGTGCTGCTGGTGCTGGTATAGCTCGTGTAATTGCTGACGCTACCGATCATGGGCTCACTCCTTGGACTGTAAAACCGGTGGGTGTACCGGCTTGTGCAGACTCAAGGGGCAAGATGTCCTGGGTGTTTTGGCTTTGTACCGGTGGGTATACACGACGGAGTGAACACCACTGAAACCTGTGGGAGCGGGCTTGCTCGCGAAGGCGGCCGATCATTCAACACAGAAGTCGACTGACACACCGCTTTCGCGAGCAAGCCCGCTCCCACGGTGGATAGGTGTGTTTCTTAAGTGCGCGGTAGGCGGATGATTGCGGTCAGGCCGCCACCCGGGGTTTCTTCCAGATTCAACTGGCCACTCAAACGCTGCGCTGCCTCGCGGGCGATGGTCATGCCCAGGCCGACGCCGCCGGAGTTGCGGTTGCGCGAGCCTTCCAGGCGAAAGAACGGTTCGAACACCGCCTCGCGCTTGTCTTCGGCAATCCCCGGGCCGTGGTCGATCACGCGGATCAGCAGTTGCTCGCGTTGATCCTGCAGTTCGATGCGTGCCTGTCCGGCGTAGCGCAGGGCGTTGTCCATCAGGTTGTTGATGCACGAGCGCAGCGCCATCGGCTGCACCTGCAGCGGTGCGCAATGGCCGCTGACTTCAACGTCTGCACCTTGATCCTGAGCGTTCTCGCACAACGATTCGACCAGCGCCTGCACATCCATCAACTGCAACGCTTCGCTGGTGCGCTGTTCGTGCAGGTAGGTGAGGGTGGCGTCGAGCATGCCGATCATGTCGTTAAGGTCCTGGCGCATCTGACCTTGCAGTTTTTCGTCGTCGATCTGTTCCAGGCGCAGCTTCAACCGCGACAGCGGCGTGCGCAGGTCGTGGGAGACGGCGCCGAGCATGCGTGCTCGCTGCTGCACCTGTTCACGAATGCGTTGTTGCATCAGGTTGAAGGTGTTCGCGGCTTGTCGGGCTTCACGCGGGCCGGACTCGTCCAGCGGCGGGCTGTCGAGGTTTTCGCTGAGGCGTTCGGCAGCATCGCTCAGGCGCTGGATCGGCCGGCTGAGCAGTTTGGCGCCGTACCACGCAGCGATCATCAGCGAGATGAACTGGAAGGTCAGCGGCACCAGCGGCCCGCCGAACCACGGACGCGGCGGGCGATGGGCGAAACGCGGATCCGGCGGTGGCCGTTGGCCGTCGACGGCCTCGGCAAACTCCGGCGGGGGCGGCGGTGGGGGTGGCCCATAGTGATGAAACCAGGCAAAGGCCAGCAGGTGCGCCAGGACGATCGCCACGAACAGCATGCCAAACAGGCGGCCGAACAGCGTGTCGAAGCGCGCTCGCATCAGCCGATGTCTCGCGCGTCGAACAGGTAACCTTCACCGCGCACGGTTTTGATCAACTGCGGGGCTTTCGGGTCGTCGCCGAGTTTTTGCCGCAGGCGCGACACCAGCAAATCGATGCTGCGGTCGAACGCCTCGATCGAGCGGCCACGGGCGGCATCCAGCAGTTGTTCGCGGCTGAGTACGCGGCGCGGGCGTTCGATGAAGACCCAGAGCAGGCGGAATTCGGCGTTGGACAGCGGTACTACCAGGCCATCGTCGGCGATCAACTGGCGCAGCACGCTGTTCAAGCGCCAGTTGTCGAAGCGGATGTTGGCGCGCTGTTCGGTGCGGTCATCGCGAACCCGACGCAGGATGGTCTGGATCCGCGCTACCAGTTCCCGTGGTTCGAACGGTTTGGCCATGTAGTCGTCGGCGCCCAGTTCCAGGCCGATGATGCGGTCGGTGGGTTCGCAGCGGGCGGTGAGCATCAGGATCGGGATGTCCGATTCGGCGCGCAGCCAGCGGCATAGCGACAGGCCGTCTTCGCCGGGCAGCATCAAGTCGAGCACCACCACGTCGAAATGCTCGGCCTGCATCGCCTGACGCATGGCTGCGCCGTCGGTGACGCCGCTGGCGTGGATGTTGAAACGCGCGAGGTAGTCGATCATCAGCTCGCGGATCGGCACATCGTCATCGACGATCAGCGCGCGGATGCTCCAGCGCTTGTCGTCTTTCTGCTCATCAGTCACGGTGGTCTGGGTGTTGTGCATGGGGCTGTTCATCTGCCAGTAGGCCGCCAACCACAAAGATGGGCTGCGAGGTGGTGGTTTCAGCATAGGCGTCCTGCCGTGAGGCGGGAAGTGCTGATGTAAGGACGTGTTGCGGCTGGCGAGGCTAGCGCGGGCGCTTGTTGGCGGCGTGTCGGTTGTGTATCGGGTTCGACACAATAGCCGCGAGCGCTATGCTGATCACGTTTGCGGCGACGATTTACCGATCATCGGGTGCCGCGCTGGCGCCGCTTCCGCTACAATGCGCGCCGATTTCGACTTGCCTGAGAGCCCATCCATGTCCGCCTGCCAGACTCCTATCATCGTCGCCCTGGATTTCCCCACCCGTGACGCCGCACTGAAGCTGGCCGACCAGTTGGACCCGAAACTGTGCCGGGTCAAAGTGGGCAAGGAACTGTTCACCAGTTGCGCCGCGGAAATCGTCGGCACCTTGCGTGACAAAGGCTTCGAGGTGTTCCTCGACCTGAAATTCCACGACATTCCCAACACCACCGCGATGGCGGTGAAAGCCGCTGCCGAGATGGGCGTATGGATGGTCAACGTGCATTGCTCCGGTGGTCTGCGCATGATGGCGGCCTGCCGTGAAGAGCTTTCCAAGCGCAGCGGCCCGCAGCCGTTGCTGATCGGTGTGACCGTGCTGACCAGCATGGAGCGTGAGGATCTGGCCGGTATCGGTCTGGATATCGAACCGCAGGAGCAAGTGCTGCGTCTTGCCGCGCTGGCCGAGAAAGCCGGGATGGACGGTCTGGTGTGCTCGGCGCTGGAAGCCACCGCACTGAAGTCGGCGCACCCGTCGCTGCAACTGGTGACCCCGGGGATTCGCCCGGCGGGCAGTGCGCAAGATGACCAGCGCCGTATCCTGACCCCGCGTCAGGCGCTGGATGCCGGTTCCGATTATCTGGTGATCGGCCGTCCGATCAGCCAGGCGGCGGATCCGGCCAAGGCACTGGCGTCGGTCGTGGCCGAACTGGCCTGATCAAACACGCAAGATCCAATAATGTGGGAGCGGGCTTGCTCGCGAATGCGGTGGATCAGTCGAAATTGATATCGACTGATCCACCGCATTCGCGAGCAAGCCCGCTCCCACAGTGCTTTTGGTGTGTTGTCGCGTTAAGTTTCAGACCTTCAGCACCAACTTGCCGAAATTCTCCCCGCTGAACAATTTCATCAGCGTCTCCGGAAAGGTCTGCAGACCTTCAACGATGTCTTCCTTGCTCTTGAGCTGCCCTTTGGCCATCCAGCCGGCCATTTCCTGCGCGGCACCGGCGTACTGCGCGGCATAGTCCATCACCACAAAGCCTTCCATGCGCGCACGATTGACCAGCAGTGACAGGTAGTTGGCCGGGCCTTTGACCGCTTCCTTGTTGTTGTACTGGCTGATGGCGCCGCAGATCACCACCCGGGCTTTCGGCGCCAGACGGCTGAGCACAGCGTCGAGGATCTCGCCGCCGACGTTATCGAAATACACATCAACGCCTTTCGGGCACTCACGCTTGAGTCCGGCCAGCACGTCTTCGTGCTTGTAATCGATAGCGCCGTCGAAGCCCAGTTCATCGATCAGGTATTTGCACTTGTCGGCACCACCAGCGATGCCGACGACCCGGCAGCCTTTGATCTTGGCGATCTGTCCGGCAATGCTGCCCACTGCCCCGGCAGCTCCCGACAACACCACGGTGTCGCCAGCCTTCGGTGCGCCCACGTCGAGCAGGGCGAAGTAGGCGGTCATGCCGGTCATGCCAAGGGCGGACAGATACACCGGCAGCGGCGCCAGTTTCGGATCGACTTTGTAGAAACCTCTGGGTTCGCCAAGGAAATAATCCTGCACGCCGAGGGCGCCGTTGACGTAGTCGCCGACGGCAAAGCCCGGGTTGTTCGAAGCGATGACCTGGCCCACGCCCAAGGCGCGCATGACTTCACCGATTTCTACCGGCGGGATATAGGACTTGCCCTCGTTCATCCAGCCGCGCATGGCCGGGTCGAGGGACAGGTATTGGTTTTTCACCAGTATCTGACCAGCGCCCGGTTCGCCGACCGGGACTTCCTGGTAGGTGAAGGTCTCACGGGTCGCAGCCCCCACCGGGCGTTTGGCGAGGAGGAACTGGCGATTGGTCTGACTGGTCATGGCAGGCACTCGAACTGAATGAAGCCTTGTTGATAGACCCTCGAGGCCAATGCTGCAAGGTCGGCTGATGTGGCGAATGCGCAATGATCCAGTGCAGTGATAGTGGCCCACAGGCTTTTATCACTGCGACGGATGAAGGCATAAACAGCCTTCTGATAGTGCTGACTCGGGACGGGCCCCGGTGACTATGCTGCGAGTCTGCAAATCCCTCCTGCATCTCTCCCTTCGAGGACATAACAATGAGCATGACGTTTTCCGGCCAAGTGGTCGTAGTCACCGGAGCGGCCAACGGTATCGGCCGGGCGACCGCCCAGGCGTTCGCCGCCGAAGGTTTGAAAGTGGTGGTGGCCGACCTGGACACGGCAGGGGGCGAAGGCACCGTGGCGCTGATTCGTACAGCCGGCGGCGAAGCGACCTTCGTACGCTGCAACGTTACCGTCGAAAGCGAAGTGAAGAATCTGATGGACGAGGTGATCAATACCTACGGTCGCCTGGACTACGCCTTCAACAATGCCGGGATCGAAATCGAGCAAGGCAAACTGGCCGACGGCTCGATGGACGAGTTCGACGCGATCATGGGCGTCAACGTCAAAGGTGTGTGGTTGTGCATGAAGTACCAGTTGCCGTTGTTGCTCGCTCAGGGCGGCGGGGCGATCGTCAACACCGCGTCGGTGGCGGGCCTTGGCGCGGCGCCGAAGATGAGCATTTATGCAGCGTCGAAACACGCGGTGATCGGTCTGACCAAATCGGCGGCGATCGAATATGCGAAGAAGAAAATCCGCGTCAACGCCGTGTGCCCGGCTGTGATCGACACCGACATGTTCCGTCGCGCTTACGAGGCTGACCCGAAGAAAGGCGAGTTCGCCAACGCGATGCACCCGGTGGGGCGCATCGGCAAGGTCGAGGAAATCGCCAGCGCCGTGCTGTATCTGTGCAGCGATGGCGCGGCGTTTACCACCGGTCATTCCTTGGCCGTGGATGGCGGCGTCACGGCTTTCTGACGCCGAGTGGCAAGACTCTGGAACCCGCCTCAGTGCGGGTTTTCCTGTTGCTGGGCGCCAGTTCCGTTAAACCGCTAAACAATGTGTATCAAACGGTTAGAACGGCTGCTTTTGACGGCGTTGTCGCACAGCCTGAGCGACGCGGCTGTGATTTACTGCCGCCAGCAAAATGGACAGGAGTTTGCGTGCTCATGGAATTGAGAATTGACCGACAGGCAATGGTGCCGGTCGTACAGCAGATTGTTGATGGCATGACTGAGTGGATCTCGCGAAGCGGTGTGGCGCCGAGCACGCGCTTGCCCTCCGTCAGGCAGATTGCGCGCTCCAATCTGCTGAGTCAGTCGTGTGTGGCCGAAGCCTGCGAACGGCTGGTGGCGCAAGGCGTTCTGGCCCCGCGTCAGGGCGCCGGGTTCATGGTGGCCGCGCAGGGCGGTGGGGTGATCGGGATTGACTGCGGGCAGGCACACAGCGGGTTGAAACTCGGCGAGGGAGGCTTGCCGCAGAGCTGGCGTGAATCCGACGACCTGAGTTATGCGATCCGTCAGGTGGCCCGTACCGACATGGCGAGTCTGTTCAATTACAGCAGCCCGCTGGGGCTGCCGGCGTTACGCGAGCAGATCGTCAAACGCCTCAGGCTGATCGGCGTCGAGGCTCTGGATGAACAGGTGCTGACGACCTCCGGTGCGAGCCAGGCGCTTGATCTGCTCGCGCGCACATTGTTGAAGGCCGGTGACTGCGTTGTCGTCGAAACTCCCGGCTATGCGCCGCTGTTCGAGCTGTTGCGCCTGTACGGCGTGCAGTTGCTGGAAGTGCGCCGCACGCCGAGCGGGCCTGATCCTCAGGCGCTGGAAGCACTGTTGCGGCAGTTCCGGCCGGTCGCGATGTTCATCAACAGTCACCACCACAATCCCACCGGCTCTTGCCTGACCCTTGGCGTTGCCCAACAGATCCTGCGGTTGTGCAACGCTCACGATGTGCGAGTGATCGAGGACGATGTCTACGCCGACCTGCACAATGGCAATGGCACACGCCTGGCGGCACTCGATGAGCGAGTGATCTATGTCGGCAGCTTTTCCAAGACACTGAGCAGCTCGCTGCGCGTCGGGTTTGTGTACGCCGAGCCAGCGCTGATAGCGCGGCTGGGGCGAATCAAGATGATCAGTAGCATGGGCGCTTCGAGTTTCAATGAGGCGGTGCTGACCAGTCTTCTGGCCAATGGCGCCTATCGCAAAATGGTCCAGCGCCAGCGTCAACGGTTGAATACCGATCGGGTCGCCGCGTTGCAGGCGCTGGAAGACGCCGACTGGGAGGTTTTCGGTAAGCCGTGTGGCGGCCTGTTCATCTGGGCCCGTGCCCCGCTGGGCGATACTGGCCGCTTGCACAGTCAGGCGCAGTGCAATGGTGTCAGCCTTTGCGACCCGGGGGCCTTCAGTCCGAGTGGCGAACCCAGTGAGTGGCAGCGGATCAACGTGGCCTATGCCTGTGATCCGAGGGCCCGGCAGTTTTTTCGCAGTACCGGTGTGAATCGACCTCAAGCGTTCTGAAAACGACGCGTGCGTAGCTTTTTGCCATTATTCCGACGCCAGAGACTTGTGCTGCTCCATGGCCGTTGCGAATCTTCGGCAACAGACTTTGGCAGGGGACTACGCGCAATGATTTCCGCCGTGCAAGGACGTTTTGCCAACCTCGGTATGGCGAAGAAACTGGGTATCGGGTTCGTGCTGGTGCTGCTGTTGACTGCGCTGGTGGCTGCCATTGGTGTCTGGTCCCTGCAGACCATCAGTCAGCGCTTCGATGGGCTGAAGCAGATGTCGTCGCTCAACAGTGCCTTGCTCAAGGTGCGGCTGCTGGAGCAGGACTATGCGCTGCACAGCAATCCGAAAACCGTCGATGCCTTGCACGAAGGCGTAGACGGTTTGCTGGCCCAGGCCGCGCAACTCAAGGCGCAGTCCCCGGCCAACGTGGCGGTGATGAGCGATGTCGAACAGGCATTGGGCGCTTATCGCAAGGCTTTCGATGAGTTTGTCTCGCTGACCCAGGCCAAGGATCTGGCGCTGGAAATGGCCAGTTGGTCGGTGTCCAGCGTGGCCAATAACCTGGACGTACTGCAGGCCGGTCTGGCCGATGATGGCGCGTATACCTTGAAGGACACCGAAGGCAAGGACGGCGCACAGTTCATCGAACAGGCCAGCCAGGTCAGCCAGGTGTCGCGGCTGATGTTGCAGGCGATGAACGAGGCGCGGGTTCGTCTGGACCAGAGCCGCAAGGGCGATGCCGACAGCGCCGGCAAGGGCAACATCGAGCAGGCCGCTCAGGCGCAGGCTCAGGCCGAGCAGTTGAAGACCACGGTCAAGGACGAGGGCTACCTGACGGTACTCAATGAGGTGTCCGGGCACATCGCCGGATTCAACGACAAGCTCGCCGAGTACACCGGCCTGCTGGCCCAGGAAAAAACCGTCTACGAACAGTTGCACCAGCGTGCAGCGCAGGTGATGGCGCGCGTGGATCAGGCGTATGGCGCCGAGGATGGCGCGATGCAGGCGGAATTGAAGAAGAACTCGGTGTTGATCATCGGTTCTTCGGCGCTGGCGTTGCTGGTGGGGCTGATTGCCGCGTGGCTCATCACCCGGTTGATCGTCGCGCCGCTGCGCAGTGTGATGCGGGTGGCACAGCAGATTGCGGCCGGGGATTTGAGTGCGAGGGTGGAGGTCACCCGGCGTGATGAGATCGGGCAACTGATGCTGGCGATGCAGCAGATGGGCACCGGGCTGAGCACGATCGTCAGCGGTTTGCAGGCGGGCATCGAGCAGTTGGCCAGTTCCGCGCAATCGCTGTCGGCGGTAACCGAGCAGACCAACCTTGAGGTCAACAGCCAGAAGGAAGAGACCGAGCAAGTGGCCACGGCCATGAACCAGATGACCGCCACCGTTCATGACGTGGCGCGCAATGCCGAGGAGGCGGCGCTGGCCGCACAAACGGCGGATGCCAAGGTCGAGAGCGGGCAGCAGGTGGTGCGCCAGAGCATGGTGCGGATCGAGCAACTGGCGGATTCGGCGACGTCGGCCAGTTCGAGCATCGAAAGCCTCAGTGCGCAGATCCAGAACATCGGTACGGTGCTGGATGTGATCAAGAGCGTTGCCGAGCAGACCAATCTGCTGGCGCTCAACGCCGCAATCGAGGCGGCGCGGGCCGGGGAGCAGGGCAGGGGCTTTGCGGTGGTGGCTGATGAGGTTCGCGCGTTGGCGCGGCGTACACAACAATCCACCGAGGAGATCGAGCGTCTGGTCAGTGCGTTGCGCTCGGCGGCGCATTCGTCGGTGCAGCAGATTCAGAGCAGTGGTGACTTGGTGAAGCTGGCGGTCAGTGATGCGCTGCAGACCGAGAGTGCGCTGGGCAGTATTGCGGCGGCGGTTTCGTTGATTCAGCAGATGAATCAGCAGATTGCGGCGGCGGCGGAGGAGCAGAGTTCGGTGGCTGAGGAGATCAATCGCAGTGTTACGAGTATTCGTGCGAGTGCGGATCAGTCTTCGATGGCGATGCGGGGGAATGCGGTTTCGAGTGTTGAGCTGGCGCGGTTGGGGGGGGAGCTCAAGGGGATGGTTGGGCATTTTCGGCTTTGACTTGGCGGCCTCTGGGCCGACCAGGTTCTGGGGGGGGTTGGGTGAATATCCGTTGCTTCGGGGGCTGCGGCTGGCGGTTTCGCCCTTACGGCGAGTCACTTTTGCAGACGCCCAAAAGTAACCAAAACGCTTGGCCCCAGCGTTCGGCCCTCGCTTAGGCTCGGGTTCCTTCGTTGCAGGATTCATCCGGGCGCATCGCCTCCGGTTTGCTTCGCTGCACCTCCTCTCGATGTGTTTGGCTGCGCCAAACGGTCGCTGCGCTCCCACCCCCGGATAAACCCCTCCACTCAGCCTGCCGACGGGGCCGGCACGGCAAGATCAAGAGCTTTCGGCGAGCTGACACTCGGCCATTTGAGTGGTGAAGAGCGAGGCGGTGCACTATCTCGCTCTTCTGTAGGAGTGAGCCTGCTCGCGATGGCGGCCTGACAGCCGACCAGTCTCCAACTGAGCGCCCCCATTCCAACTGTGGGAGCTGGCTTTCCAGCGATGGCGGCCTGACAGCCGACCAATCTCCAACTGAATAAACTCATGCCCACTGTGGGAGCGGGCTTGCTCGCGAAGAGGCCTGACTGCCAACCAATCTCTAACTGAATGTTCGCAATGGCAGTCAGCCCACCCCCCACAAAAAAGCCACCTCTCGGTGGCTTCTCTTAACTCTCGACCATCAGTCGTAAATCACTTTCTTCTTCCAGTCCGCATCGGCTTCGACTTCTTTGAGGCCTTCGGTCAACTGGTTCACTTCGCCTTCAACCGGAGCAATCTTGTCCATGACCTGGGCATTGGCGCGGGCCAGGAGTTTTTCCAGGTATTGCAGTTGTTCCGAGTACATCTGCGGGTCTTGCTGTTTGCGCAGGTATTGCACGCCGCGTTCGAAGGCGAGGCGGGCCTGGCCGGGTTGGTTTTGTTGCAGGGATTGTTGGCCGAGGTTGTTGAAGAATTCGATGTGCAGCAGGACCAGGATGTGGCGGACTTCCTTGATCCAGTGTTTGGCTTCGTTCGGTGGCAGGAAGCCGTCATGGGCGGCGCGGGTGATCTGGCCGTGCAGGGCTTCGAGCAGGAAACGGACGTCCTTGGCTTTGGCTTCGGTCAGGATCGGTGCCGGCGGGTTGTTGACCGGGATCGATTCGCCTTGGGCCACCAGTGCGCTGAGTTCGGTGATCCGTGCCTTGGTCGTGGCACTGGTTTTTTCCAGGTTCAGCAGACGTTGGCAGACGTTCAGTTCCAGTCGGGTCAGCAGCAGCTTGAGTGCCGGGGTCATGAACTGGCCGGGGAAGGTTTCGGTCAGTTCGCCGCAGCGGCGCAGGCGGTCGTTGAGTTCGACTTTGGTGCGGGCCTTCTCCAGTTTGTTGTTTTCCACCACATGGTTCATGTAGCCAATGGCGATCAGAATTGCGATCCCGGCTATGACTAGCAGGGTGATCATGAGTGGTGTCACCGGTAAGACCTCTTTATAGGGTTCGCATGCGAGTGTAGTGGCTGGACATTCAGGCGCCCAGCGCCGCTCGACGAGTTGATTCAGCAGCTTCTGTCTATATCGGCTGCACACTGCTTATATGAATGCTGGCGCAAGGTGCGCAGATTGCCATCATTGTGTTGCGGACTATAACGCCTTGGCGGGTGGCGGAATATAGGCGTCAATCGTCGGGCGACGGAAAAGCCCGAATGCTCCCGTAAAGCAGGTCGAAGTCATTGATTTAAATAAATTTATATTCGGGGGTTGACGACCTCTCAAACCATCCATAGAATGCGCGCCACTTGCAGCGTAAAGCACACAGCGAAACGCGGCAGGGAGTGAATGTTGTAGCGTGTCCCCTTCGTCTAGTGGCCTAGGACACCGCCCTTTCACGGCGGTAACAGGGGTTCGAGTCCCCTAGGGGACGCCAATGCGGGAATAGCTCAGTTGGTAGAGCACGACCTTGCCAAGGTCGGGGTCGCGAGTTCGAGTCTCGTTTCCCGCTCCAATTTTAAACAGCACTGCTTTTGGGCGGGGCTGAGTGAAACCAGAACCAAGTCTTCGGATGCGGGTCTGGACACCGAAACACACACCATGTGTTCCGGGTAGCGTGTCCCCTTCGTCTAGTGGCCTAGGACACCGCCCTTTCACGGCGGTAACAGGGGTTCGAGTCCCCTAGGGGACGCCATTTGCGGGAATAGCTCAGTTGGTAGAGCACGACCTTGCCAAGGTCGGGGTCGCGAGTTCGAGTCTCGTTTCCCGCTCCAAATTCTAAAAGCGCCGCTCAGTGAGCGGCGTTTTTATTAGTGAAAGTTGTAGCCTGTCCCCTTCGTCTAGTGGCCTAGGACACCGCCCTTTCACGGCGGTAACAGGGGTTCGAGTCCCCTAGGGGACGCCAATGCGGGAATAGCTCAGTTGGTAGAGCACGACCTTGCCAAGGTCGGGGTCGCGAGTTCGAGTCTCGTTTCCCGCTCCAATTTCACAAAAACGCCGATCAGTGATGATCGGCGTTTTTGTTTGTGCAGCGTTTTGTACGCAACAAAAAAGGACCTTCGGGTCCTTTTTTGTTTTCACGTCAGGCCCGCTGAATCACGGGCCCATGCCTTATCAGAGCTTCGGTAGCTGGCCGACACGGCCCATCATCTCAGTGACGATCTGCAGGTCGAGCAGGAACTGGTCAACCGTCTTGAACTCGCCATCGGTATGCCCGGTGTATTTGACTTCAGGCCGGGCCAGGCCGAATTGCACGCCGTTCGGCAATTCATGCACCGAGGTCGCGCCGGCAGACGTGCCGAACTCGTGCTTCATGCCGAGGTTTTCAGTGGCCACCGCCAGCAGTGCCTTGACCCATTCGCCTTCCGGATTGCGGTACATCGGTTCGGCGATCGAGTAAGTGAAGTCCACGGCAACGTGGGACTTCTTGCTCCAGGCCGCCAGTTTGTCAGCGATTTGCTTCTTCAGTACCTCCGGTGATTTGCCCTTCGGCACGCGCAGGTTGACTGCCAGTTTGAAGGCTTTGTCGTCCACGCCGACATAGGTCAGCGAGGTCGTCAGCGGACCCATGAACGAATCGGAGAAGCCCACGCCGAGTTTTTTACCCAGATAATCCAGGCCCCAGTTGGTGGACGCATAGCGTGCAGCGTCGGTAATCTGGTTGTGCTTGAGCGCCACCTTGCCGTCGAGGCTGTTGATGAAGTCGAGCATCCGCGCGACCGGGTTGACGCCGGACTCGGGTTCGGAGGAGTGCGCTGACACACCGGTGACGCTCAGCTTGACGCCTTTGCCGTCAACCTTGGCCGCGACTTCGAAGTCACCACCGTGTTTTTTCGCGTATTCGCTGCCGGCTTTCTGCAGACTCGCAGCCAGTTGCTCAGGCTTGTCGGTGACGAGTGTCGCCACCGAAACCGATGGAATCTGGTTGGTTGCCAGGCCGCCGGTCATCGATATGATTTCTGCGCCGCTGCCTTCAGCCTTGCGCAGCGGGAAACTGGCCATAACCGTGCCGTAGCCTTTCTCGGCAATGACCACCGGGTAGCCACCGTCCAGCGCCATGTTGTAGTTCGGCGTCGGGTTGTGTTCGAAGTAATACGGGATCGCGTCGCCGGTGGTTTCTTCGGTGGTGTCCACCAGCAGTTTGAAGTTGCGTGCCAGCGGCAGCTTTTCTTCCTTGATCACTTTCATCGCGTACATCGCGACGACGATGCCGTTCTTGTCGTCCTCGGTGCCGCGACCGTACATGCGGTCGCCGATCAGCGTGACTTTGAACGGGTCGAGTTTGGTGCCGTCCTTCAGCACCCAGTTTTCCGGGGTGACCGGCACCACGTCGGCATGCGCGTGAATGCCCACGACTTCGTCGCCGCTGCCGTCGAGGGAGATTTCATAGACGCGGTTGTCGACGTTGCGGAACTTCAGGTTGAACGATTCGGCCAGGTTCTTGATCTTTTCGGCGATCTTGATGAACTCCGGATTGTCGTGCTGGGCCACGCCTTCTTTCTGGAAGGTCGGGATTTCCACCAGTTCGCGCAGGGTTTCCAGGGCGGCTTTGCCGTACTTGGCGCGGGTGTAAATGCCCAGCAGGCGGTAGATCTCGTTCTGCTGTTCCGCGCTCGGGGTCTTGTTGTCGAGAAAGGCGTTGATCGCCGGGCCGAGGTTGTCGGTTTTACCCAGGTCGCTCTTGCCTACGGCACCCAGAAACTGGCGGAAGTCGGTGAGGCTCGCCTCATCGAAACTCTTGAGAATGGCTGCGCTCTGTTGCGGAGTGATGTTGGCCTGCGCGGGCAGGGTGAACGCAGAAAAGCTGGCCAGGATCAGGCTGGTAGCGGCCAGTCGCTTGAGAGAAAAATTCATTACGGTGGGCATTCCTTTGCAGGCAGTTGAGTGGAAGTGTTTGAAAGTTGAAACAAATCTTTTCCAAACTAACACCGCGAAGGTGTTGAAGGGGAGCCCCTGAAGTGGGATCCGTCGCACAGAAATGCAAAAGCGGCGCACAAACGAAAAAGGCCCGAGCAGTGTGCAACTGACCGGGCCTTGTCTTTGGGTGTCGTTTTTACATCGACAGCACCAGCCTGCCGGCGAACAGAATCAGGATCACGCCCATGCTGCGCTCGAACCAATGGCCCATGCGCATGAACAGGGTGCGTACCCGGCTGCTGGAGAAAAACAGCGCGACGATCACGAACCACAGCGCATTGACGAAGCACATCCACACCCCATACAGCGCCTGAATTTCCAGTGGGGTGCTGGCGCTGATGATCGTGGTGAAAATCGCCAGGAAGAACAGCGTGGCCTTGGGGTTGGTGGCATTGGTCAGAAAACCGGTGCTGAACGCCTTGAACAGCGATTGCGCAACCAGTGGTTCGTCCGTGCTTTTCTCGCCCTCAAGCGTGGTTTTCGGTTTACTGCGAATCAGGCTGATGCCGAGGTAAAAGATGTACGCCCCACCGATCACCTTGGCCACCGTCAGCAACCACGGTGTGGTGTGCATCAGAGCGCCAACGCCGAGCAACGTGTAGAGAACGTGCACGGAAATGCCGGCGCCGATCCCCAGTGCGGTGCAGATCCCCACCAGTCGGCCGAAGCGCACGCTCTGGCGGATGGTGACAGCGAAGTCCGGGCCGGGAGCGACCACGGCCAGAAAGTGAATGGTGGCCAGCGCCAGAAACTCGCCCAGGTAGTTCGATAACATCTCAGCTCCAGAAGGTCAGGGGTGAAGCATTGCCGCGATAGCCGACAAAGAACGAAAGGCTCAGACGCGGATCCGCCACGCCCGGGGTCACCGAGTGCATGCAGCGCGAATTGAACATGATGAAATCGCCCGGCTCCGGCCGCACTTCCAGGGTCGGTGGGCCGAGCAGCGCCGGGTCGATGCCGTAACTGTCGCCACGCATCTGGTCGAACTGATCCGGGGTGATGTCGTCGTCCCACATCTGCAGTGCGCCGCCCTCGGTCGGCATGTTCAGGTAGACGTTGCAGGCGAACTGCGCCTCCAGGCTGCGGGCCTGAAAGCTGTCCGGGGCGTCCTTGGCGAAAATGTCGTGGTGGGCGAGGAAGCACACGCCGGGTTTGACCACCCGCGACAGGCCGACATACATCTTGCGGCCATAGAGGTTTTCCAGATGTGCGCCGGCCGGCCACGACTCGTCGAGCATGCAGCGCAGGGTGTCGACTGGCGAGGAATAGGGCGCACAGCGCTCGCGCAGTTCGGCGATGTTGCGGGTGGCGCGCTCGAAGTAGTCCTCGATCAGCAGCGGCTGGTTTTCCGCCTCGTAAAACGCCATGCCGATCCGGCCGATGCTCGGCGCGTTGATGTAGCCCTCAAAGCCCGGTGCAAGAATCTTGTCGCCAATCTCGATCGCCAGCGGCTCGGGCAAGAAGCCTTTGACGCGGATGGCGAGGACTTCTTCGTTGGCCAGTTTTTTTATGCACGTCTCATCGAGACGCTCGACGTCTAGCATCATTGTTTTTAGGTCCATCTATCGATAGTCAACGGAACCGGCGAGTGCGGTTCCCCCGGCGTCGGACGCTGCGCGGAGCAGCGCCCGAGAAGCTTAATCCACGCTGTAGTGGACGGATAACGTGCCTTTCTTCTGCGAAAGCGAGGCGATCGTGACTGTGCCCAAATCCTTCAGGCTGCGTACGTGGGTGCCACCGCAGCCATAGGCCGGTAGCTCGCCAAAACCAATTTCCCGCGCGCCTTCACGCAGTGAGGTCAGGCGCGGCAGATCGTGTTCGATCCACTGACGGATACCGTATTGAACGGTAGGTGCGTCGACTTCCTGCGCGGCATCACCCGGTTTGAACTGCACCCGGCCTTCGTCTGGCCAGTGGTGCGCCTTGATCGGCGTCCAGCCCATGGCCTGCACGAAATGCCCGATCAGGTGCCCGGCCGAGTGCATGCGGGTGTTGTAGCGGCGACGTTGTTCATCCACGTGAATACAGGTCATGCCGGGTTTTACCGGACGATCGACGTAATGCACGATCCGGTCAGGTTCCTGCACCACGCGCAGCACCTGGCTTTCGCCGATCATGCCGGTATCACAAGGCTGACCACCGCCTTGCGGGTGAAACAGGGTGGCGCGCAGCACCACGGCAAATTCGTTCTCGTGGGGCGTGCAGTCGAGGACTTCCACATTAGCCTTGAGGTCATCACTATGGAAAAAGAGGCGAAGCGTCATATTCCATGCCCTTATTAAAGTGTCTGTTTTTATTATATGAATCGTGCAATAACGTGATAATCCGTTCAAACATCAAAGGACTTGTGCGCTGTGAGCATCAATCTTCCGCTGCCACTGCTCGGTGAAATGGCGATCTTCGTCAAGGTCGTGGAGACCGGCAGTTTTTCCGAGGCGGCCCGCCAGTTGGGCTCGTCGCCGTCGGCGATCAGTCGCAGCATTTCCCGCCTGGAAAAGGCCCTGGCTACGCGTTTGCTGCAGCGCACCACGCGCAAACTGCGCTTGAGTGATGGTGGCGAGGAAGTGTTCAAGCGCTGTCAGGAGATGGTCAGCGCCGCCAAATCGGTGATGGAGATCAGTGGGCAGTTCACCCACGAGGCGGAAGGGCTGGTGCGGGTCAGTGTGCCGAAAGCGGTCGGGCGTTTCGTGATTCATCCGCACATGCCTGAGTTTCTGCGGCGTTATCCGAAAGTCGATGTCGAGTTGCTGCTGGAAGACCGCCAGGTTGATTTGATTGACGATCATGTCGACCTGGCGATTCGTATAACTGATCGACCGCCGGCCGGGCTGGTCGGACGGCAGTTGCTGACCATCGACCATTTGCTCTGCGCCACCCCGCAATACCTGGCCGAACATGGCACGCCGACTCACCCTCACGATCTGCTCAATCACAGTTGCATCTATCTGGGGGAAACCCCGAGCGATGCGCGCTGGAAATTCAAGAAGGGCAGTAAAGCGGTGACCGTCGGCGTACGTGGCCGCTATGCCGCCAACCATACCGGCGTGCGGCTCGGGGCAGTGTTGCAGCACATTGGTATTGGCAGCCTGCCGTACTTCACCGCGCGCTATGCGCTTGAGCAGAAGTTGATTGTGCAGGTGTTGCCGGAGTGGACGTTCCTCGCTTCTTACCACGGTGGTCTGTGGTTGCTGCATTCGCCCACGCGCTACCTGCCGCCGAAGCTGCGGGTATTCATCGATTATCTGGTGGAGTGCCTGGAGAAGGAGCCGACGTTGAGCAAGCCGGGCAAGGCGGGGGCGCCGAATAATCTGGCGCTTGCGTATGAATTGCCGGAGAGCGAGGGGCTGCTTTAAAAGCAAAAGATCGCAGCCTGCGGCAGCTCCTACAGGAATCACATGTATTCCCTGTAAGAGCTGCCGCAGGCTGCGATCTTTTGATCTTCAAACCATTAAATCAGTGCTTGCTGTCCTGAGCAGACATCGCCAGCAACTGCTTTTCCTGATTCCAGTCGAACGGTTCGTCGTTCTGTTCGGCTTCGTAGCGACGTTCTTCCAGTGCCTGATACAGATCGATTTCTTCATCGGACAGGTAGTGCAGGCAGTCACCAGCGAAGAACCACAGCAGATCCCGCGGGATCAGGTGGGCTATTTGCGGATAACGGGTAATCACTTGGGTCAGGATGTCCTGGCCCAGGTACTGGCTTTCGATCGGATCGATCGGCAGGGACGCCAGCAGTTCGTCAAAGCGCTCCAGGAACAAGGCATGGCTTTCTTCGGGAACCTGTTCGGCCTCACCTACGGCGACCAGGATACTGCGCAGATGGTCGAGCAAAACCAGATGATCGGCAACGACGTTGGACACGAGATAAGTCCTCAAGAGCAAAACGGGCGCGGGAGTATAAAGCTCTCGTGCCCGTTTTTCACAAATAAACAGCTACACGGTCGTCGGCATCAGCGGACTTTGCCTTCTGCCTGTTTCAGCTCTTCCTTGTCGAAATCATCGACGTCGATCACCTTGCGCCGTGCTGCTTCGGCATCGCGCAGGGTCTGTGCTTCCTGCGGTTGCAACACCCCGGCCTCCAGTGCGGCGTCGATGGCGTGTTCGCCAGCCACCGGTTTGACCTGACCGCTCTTGAGCGAGGTGTGCAGTTTTTTGTGCAGCGGTTGGGCGGCATTCAGCAGATCGCTGGCGTGTTGCAGGGCACCGACGGCATCGTCGGCGGACTGCGGGCGATAGCAGCCGGCGAGCAGTTCTTCGAGAGTCGGATCACCTTTGGCGCGACCAATAACAGCTGCCACTTCGGCGCCGAGCTTGTCCGACGGGCCTTTATGGCGACGGCCGAACGGGAACACGATCACCCGCAGCAGGCAGCCAAACACTTTGTTCGGGAAGTTGCTCAGCAGCTCATCCAGTGCCCGCTCCGACTGGCCGAGGCTTTCTTCCATGGCCCAACGGAACAGCGGCTCCATATGCGCCGGCGAATCCAGGTCGTGATAACGCTTGAGCGCAGCGGAGGCCAGATACAGGTTGCTCAACACATCGCCAAGACGTGCGGACAGGCGTTCCCGGCGCTTCAGTTCGCCACCCAGCAACATCATGCTGAAGTCCGCCAGCATGGCGAAAGCCGCTGCCTGACGGTTGAGTGCACGGAAGTAGCCCTGACTGATCCTGTCCCCGGGTGCATGTTCGAAGTGGCCGAAGCCCAGGTTCAGCACCAGGGTGCTGGCGGCGTTGCCGACGGCAAAACCGATGTGCTTGAGCAGCAGGCCATCGAATTCTTTCAGTGCCTGTTCTTTGTCTTCGCGGCCAGCGAGGGCCATTTCCTTGAGCACGAACGGATGGCAGCGAATGGCGCCCTGACCGAAAATCATCAGGTTGCGCGAGAGGATGTTCGCGCCTTCCACGGTGATGAAGATCGGTGCGCCGTTCCAGCTGCGTCCGAGGTAGTTGTTCGGACCCATGATGATTGCCTTGCCGCCGTGCACGTCCATGGCGTGGGTGATGCACTCGCGGCCGCGTTCGGTCAGGTGATACTTGAGGATCGCCGACAGTACCGACGGTTTCTCGCCCAGATCCACCGCGTTGGCGGTGAGCATGCGCGCGGCGTCCATCATCCAGGCGTTGCCGCCGATGCGTGCCATGGCTTCCTGAATGCCTTCGAAGGCCGACAACGGGACGTTGAACTGCTCACGAATCTGCGCGTATTGACCGGTCACCAGGCTGGTGAATTTGGCCGCGCCAGTGCCGACTGCCGGCAGCGAGATCGAACGCCCGACCGACAGGCAGTTCATCAGCATCATCCAGCCCTTGCCGAGCATTTCCTGGCCACCGATGAGGTAGTCCAGCGGGATGAACACGTCTTTGCCCGAGTTCGGGCCGTTCATGAACGCTGCACCCAGTGGCAGGTGACGACGGCCGATTTCCACACCCGGTGTATCGGTAGGAATCAGCGCCAGACTGATGCCGAGATCTTCCTTGTCGCCCAGCAGATGCTCCGGGTCATAGGCCTTGAAGGCCAGACCGAGCAGGGTCGCCACCGGACCGAGGGTGATGTAGCGTTTTTCCCAGTTCAGGCGCAGGCCGATGACTTCCTGGCCCTCCCATTCACCTTTGCAGATGATCCCGGTGTCCGGCATGGCGCCGGCATCGGAGCCGGCCAGCGGGCCGGTGAGGGCGAAGCACGGAATGTCATCGCCACGGGCCAGCCGCGGCAGATAGTGATTGCGTTGTTCGTCGGTGCCGTAATGCAGCAGCAGTTCGGCCGGGCCGAGGGAGTTGGGCACCATCACCGTGGAGGCGAGGTCGCCGCTGCGGGTCGCGAGTTTCATCGCCACTTGCGAGTGGGCGTAGGCGGAAAAGCCCTTGCCGCCGAACTCCTTGGGAATGATCAGGGCGAAGAAACCGTGCTCCTTGATGTGGCTCCAGGCTTCGGGTGGCAGATCCATCGACTGGCCGATCTGCCAGTCAGTGACCATTGCGCAGAGTTCTTCGGTCGGACCGTCGATGAAGGCTTGTTCCTCTTCGCTCAGTTGCGCTTTTGGATAGGACAGCAGTTTGTCCCAGTCCGGACGCCCGCTGAACAGTTCACCGTCCCACCACACGGTACCGGCATCGATCGCGTCGCGTTCGGTCTGCGACATCGGCGGCAGGGTTTTCTGGAACCAGTTGAACAGCGGCGCGGTGAAGTGTTTGCGGCGCAGGTCAGGCAGCATCAACGGCGCGGCCACCACAGCAAGCACGATCCAGAACAGCAGCAGCAACCAGCCCGGGGCATGGCTGAAAATGCCCATCGCCAGCAGGTAAATGGCGACGATACCCAACGCGGGCAAGGGGGCGATGCGGCGGTGGGCGAGATACGCCACACCGACGATCAGAACCAGTATCCACAACAACAGCATATGTAATCCTCCGTGAACCAAGGCAAACCGACCCTCCAGAGCTTAGACGGCATCTGTAAAACGGGGTGGTCAGAACATGGTGATTGAACTCGTGGGAAACCCCGGATGGTTTTCGTAGGTTCGGTGGGCAACATCCGTGGGAAATCGTTCGCCGTTCCCGCGTCTTTGCGTCCATGTTTGGCCGAAACGTCGTTATCTCTGTGCTTGAGCTGTCGCTAGACTCGGGGCTCACCCAGGAGAACATCGTCATGCGCGAGTATCTGAGCCCCGGCCGCTTCATCGATAGTGACCACCCGGCGGTGGTGGAGTTCGCCGAACAACACCGCGGTGCCAGCCGCGACCCGCTCGCGCAGGCGATCAGTCTCTATCACGCCGTGCGCGATGCGGTGCGCTACAACCCGTATACCTTCAGCCTCGACCCGCAAACCCTGTGCGGCAGCTATGCGCTGGCCACCGGGGAAAGCTATTGCGTGCCCAAGGCCACATTGCTGGCCGGGTGCGCACGGCATTGCGGCATTCCCGCACGCATCGGTCTGGCCGACGTAAAGAATCACCTGTCGACCCCGCGTCTGCTGGAACTGCTGCGCAGCGATGTGTTTGCCATGCACGGCTACACCGAGCTGTTCCTCAATGACCGTTGGGTCAAGGCCACGCCGGCCTTCAATCAGCAACTTTGCGAGCTGTTCAACGTCGCACCGTTGGAATTTGACGGCATCAGTGACAGCGTTTTCCACCCATACAACCGTGACGGCGCGCTGTTGATGGAGTATCTGGTCGATCATGGTCAGTTCGTCGATGTGCCGGAGCGGTTCTTCTTCGAGCACTTGAAAAAGTGCTACCCGCATCTGTTCGGCGAACATCAGGCGAAGGTCTTGGGTGATATGCAGAGTGATTTGAGTCGGGTCTGATCCGGCGTATGCTGCCTGCCCACGCATTGGAAAAGAGGCGGTCATGCTGAAGATCTGGGGACGTAAAAACTCATCGAATGTCAGGAAGCCACTGTGGGCCGCCGAGGAGCTGGGCCTGGCCTACGAGGCGATTGACGCCGGTGGCGCGTTCGGTGTGGTCGACACGCCTGAATACCGCGCGATGAACCCGAACGGCCGGGTACCGGTGATCGAGGATGACGGCTTCGTGCTATGGGAATCGAATGCCATCGTGCGATACCTGCTGGCCAAGCATGCACCGAACAGCGCCTGGTATCCGGCAGACCTGCAAGCCCGGGCCGTCGCTGACAAGTGGATGGACTGGACCACCTCGAGTTTTGCCGGGCCGTTCCGCACCGTGTTCTGGGGCGTGTTGCGTACGCCAGCGGACCAGCAGGACTGGCCGGCGATCAACGCCGCAATCAAGGAATGCACCGCGCTGCTGGCCATGGCCGATCAGGCCCTCGCCAGCCAGCCATATCTGTCCGGCAGCGAAATCGGCATGGGCGATATTCCGCTGGGCAGTTTCATTTATGCCTGGTTCGAGATGCCCATCGAACGTGCCGCGCAGCCGCATCTGCAGGCTTGGTACGCACGGCTGAAGCAGCGTCCGGCCTATCAGAAAGCAGTCATGACCGCGTTGACTTGATAATAACTATCGACACTCTTGACTGTACTTGTGTGGCGGCGGCAAGCACCATTGCGCTCATGCGCCGTGGTTGTTTTGTTCGCCGCCCGGCCCAATCTTTCCTTTTCTTCCCTTCTTGGTGCGTAAATCCGATATGAGTTCCGCTCTGTCCATCCGGCAGCTAACCAAAACCTACGGCAACGGGTTCCAGGCCTTGAGTGGTATCGATCTGGACGTCGCCGAAGGTGACTTTTTCGCCTTGCTCGGCCCCAACGGCGCCGGCAAATCCACGACCATCGGCATTCTCTCGACCCTGGTCAACAAGACCAGCGGCACGGTGAATATCTTCGGTCATGACCTGGACAAGAACCCCGCCGCGCTCAAGCGCTCGATCGGTGTGGTGCCCCAGGAATTCAACTTCAACCAGTTCGAAAAGACTTTCGACATCGTCGTGACCCAGGCCGGTTACTACGGCATCCCGGCGAAGATCGCCAAGGAACGCGCCGAGCAGTACCTGACCCAGCTCGGCCTGTGGGACAAGCGCGATGTGCCGTCGCGTTCGCTGTCCGGCGGCATGAAACGCCGACTGATGATTGCCCGCGCCCTGGTGCATGAGCCGCGCCTGCTGATCCTCGATGAGCCGACCGCAGGCGTCGACATCGAACTGCGTCGCTCGATGTGGACGTTCCTCACCGAGCTGAACCAGAAAGGCATCACCATCATCCTCACCACGCACTATCTGGAAGAGGCTGAGCAGCTGTGCCGCAACATCGGCATCATCGACCACGGCACCATTGTCGAGAACACCAGCATGAAACAGCTGCTGGGCCAGCTGCACGTCGAAACCTTCCTGCTCGACCTGAAAAACGACTTGCACGCCGCGCCGCAACTGATCGGCTATCCCGCTCGGTTGCTCGACGGCCATACCCTGGAAGTCCAGGTCGACAAATCCATGGGCATCACCGCGCTGTTCACTCAATTGGCGCAGCAGAATATTGAAGTGCTGAGCCTGCGTAACAAAACCAATCGCCTCGAGGAGCTGTTCGTGTCTCTGGTAGAGAAGAATCTGTCGAAGGTGGCGGTATGAGTTCCGAGTTCCGCCCCAACCTCGTCGCCCTCCAGACCATCGTTTATCGCGAGGTCAAACGCTTCACGCGGATCTGGCCGCAGACCCTGCTGCCGCCGGCGATCACCATGGTTCTGTACTTCGTGATCTTCGGTAACCTGATCGGCAAGCAGATTGGCGGCATGGGTGGCTTCAGTTACATGGAGTACATCGTGCCGGGGCTGATCATGATGTCGGTGATCACCAACTCCTACGGCAACGTGGTCTCGAGTTTCTTCGGCAGCAAGTTTCAGCGTTCCATCGAGGAACTGATGGTTTCGCCAGTGTCGCCGCACACGATTCTGATCGGCTTTACCATTGGCGGCGTGTTGCGTGGCTTGATGGTCGGGGTGATCGTGACCATTCTGTCGCTGTTCTTCACCCATCTGCAGGTGCATCACCTCGGCGTGACCTTGCTGGTGGTGATCTTGACCGCGACGATCTTCTCGCTGCTGGGCTTCATCAACGCGGTGTTTGCGCGCAACTTCGATGACATTTCGATCATCCCGACGTTTGTGCTGACGCCGCTGACTTACCTCGGTGGCGTGTTTTACTCGATCACCTTGCTGCCGCCGTTCTGGCAGACCGTGTCGCTGGCCAACCCGGTGCTGCATATGGTCAATGCCTTCCGTTACGGCATTCTTGGCGTATCGGATATCCGCATCGGTATCGCAATCACCTTCATGGTGGTGGCGACGGTGGTGTTGTACCTCGGTTGTGCGCGGTTGCTGGTGAGTGGGCGCGGGATGCGGACCTGATCCGAAACCGCGTCGCTGCCATCGCGAGCAGGCTCACTCCTACAGAAGGGCGCGTTCCAATGTAGGAGTGAGCCTGCTGCGCGATGGGGCCTATTCAGACGCTACAAAAAAACGGCCTCCCACTGCGGAGGCCGTTTTGCATTCAAGATTTGCGGCTTTTCTTGCGCCGCGCCCATTGCCGCGCCACCCACCAGCGCCAATACAGCATCACCGTGAAGTAGGCGAGGATGCCGAGTATCAATCCGCACACTACCGACCCGAGCAAAAACGGCTGCCACATGGTCGACAACTCTCCGCTGATCCATTCCCAGGTCAACGAATCGGGCAGGGTCGGGCGGGCACATTCATCAACCAGGCTCCGGCCTGATAAGTACAGGAAAAACACCGCCGGCATGGTGATCGGGTTGGTGAGCCACACGAGGCTGACGGCAATCGGCATGTTGCCGCGCACGGTGATCGCCAGTGCCGCCGCCACCAGCATCTGCGCCGGAATCGGCAGGAACGCCGCGAACAGGCCGACGGCCATCGCCCGGGCCACCGAGTGCCGATTGAGGTGCCAGAGGTTCGGGTCATGCAGCAACTTGCCGAGAAAACGTAAGGATTATGTTCCCTGATGCTCGTCGGGTCGGGCATGTAACGTTTGATAAGCGCCGGGGCATAAGGCTTCTCGGTCGGTTAAGGCGGCAAGTATGTCTGGATTCTACGAAGCGCCCATTCAGACTTTGTGACAATTGTTGACGACGACCCGCCCTCATACCAGCTACCCCTAATGCACGAACTCTCAAGGACGGGCTTATGCGCACAGGGATGATGGCGCTGGCAGTCGGTCTGCTGGTTCCGGTTTTTTTGCCGGTTTTACCGCCGGTCGGGTTGATGATGTTGTTGCCGTTGGTGGGACTGATGTTGTTGCCGTTTCGCAGCTATCCCCTGGCGTTTCTGCTATTCGGTTTCACCTGGGCGTGCGTCAGTGCGCAATGGGCGTTGAATGATCGCCTGCCGGAAGCGCTTGACGGCGAAACCCGTTGGGTCGAAGGGCGGGTGGTCGGTTTGCCGCAAACCAGCGAGGGCGTGGTGCGGTTCGAGTTGGCCGATGCCCGCTCGCGACACGAAAAATTGCCGTCGTTGATGCGTCTGGCGTGGTACGCCGGGCCGCCGCTCAACAGCGGTGAGCGCTGGCGGCTGGCGGTGAAGCTCAGGCGCCCCGGTGGTTTGCTCAATCCCGACGCCTTCGATTACGAAGCCTGGCTGTTGGCGCAACGCATCGGCGCGACCGGCACGATCAAGGATGGTCAGCGCCTGGCCGAGGCAAACTGGGCATGGCGCGACAGCATTCGTCAGCGCTTGCTGGCAGTCGATGCCCAAGGCCGGGGCGGTGCATTGGCGGCACTGGTGCTCGGCGACGGCTCCGGGCTCAGCCGCGAGGATTGGCAGATCCTGCAGGAAACCGGCACCGTGCATCTGCTGGTGATTTCCGGTCAACACATCGGGATGTTGGCGGCGGTCATCTATCTGTTGGTCGCCGGGCTGGCGCGCTACGGCTGGTGGCCGCTGCGCTGGCCATGGCTGCCATGGGCCTGTGGGCTGGCGTTTGCCGCGGCGCTCGGTTACGGCTTGCTCGCCGGGTTTGATGTGCCGGTGCAACGGGCCTGCGTGATGGTTGGGCTGATGTTGTTGTGGCGCCTGCGCTTTCGCCATCTCGGCGCGTGGTGGCCGCTGTTGCTGGCATTCGATGCGTTGCTGTTGCTCGACCCGTTAGCCAGTTTGCGTCCGGGTTTGTGGCTGTCGTTCGCCGCGGTGGGGATTTTGATTTTCACCTTCGGCGGGCGACTCGGCGCGTGGAAATGGTGGCAGACCTGGACCCGCGCGCAATGGCTGATTGCGCTGGGTCTGTGCCCGGTGTTGCTGGCGCTGAGCCTGCCGATCAGCGTCAGCGGGCCATTGGCAAATCTGCTCGCGGTGCCATGGGTCAGTCTGCTGGTGCTGCCACCGGCACTGCTCGGCACGCTGTTGTTGCCGGTGCCTTACGTCGGTGCAGGCTTGTTGTGGCTGGCCGGTGGTTTGATCGACTGGCTGTTTCGCGGCTTGTCGCTGATCGCCGGGGCCTGGCCGGCGTGGATCTCGCCGTCGTTGCCGTGGTGGGTTTTGCTGCTCGGCAGTCTCGGCGCCTTGCTGTTGCTGTTGCCGCGCGGGGTGCCTTTGCGACCGTTGGGCTGGCCGTTGCTGTTGATTCTGCTGGCGCCGCCGCGCGAGCGAGTGGCCGATGGACTGGCCGATGTCTGGCAGCTCGATGTCGGTCAGGGCCTGGCGATCCTGATCCGCACGCGTCATCACGCGTTGCTCTACGACGCCGGTCCACGCTTCGGCGATTTCGATCTGGGGGAGCGGGTGGTGCTGCCGGCGCTGCACAAACTGGGGGTCAACCGCATCGACCTGATGCTGCTCAGTCATGCCGACGCCGACCACGCCGGTGGTGCGCTGGCGGTATCGCGGGGCCTGAAAGTGACGCGGGTGATCAGTGGCGATCCGCCGGGCCTGCCCGCCATCCTGCAAGCCGAAGCCTGTGAAAGCGGGCGTCAATGGCAGTGGGACGGGGTCAGTTTTCAGCTGTGGCAATGGTCGGCGGCCCATGACAGCAACCAGCGCTCCTGTGTGTTGCAGATCGAGGCCAATGGCGAGCGGCTGCTGCTGACCGGCGATATCGACACGGCTGCCGAACGGGTTTTGCTGGAAAGTCCGTTGGCGCTGCCGACGCACTGGCTGCAAGCGCCGCACCATGGCAGCCGCAGTTCCTCTTCGATGGCTTTGCTGCGGGCATTACGTCCGCATTCGGTGCTGATCTCCCGGGGGCAGGGCAATTCGTTCGGTCATCCGCACCCGCTGGTGCTCGCGCGTTATCGCCAGCAAGGGCTGCGCATCTACGACAGCGCGCAGCACGGCGCCATTCAACTGCGCCTGGGCAGCTTTCAGGCGCCGTGGCTAATGCGTCAACAACGGCGTTTCTGGCGCTGAAACACCATTGATCGCAGGATCGCCGAATGCGGCATCAGGTCGTCGGGGCAGCGGGTCTTAATCGCGAACCGGTATGGTAAAGTGGCGCACTTTTTCGAGGGGACTGTCACTGTGTGGGAATTGGTCAAATCCGGCGGCTGGATGATGTTGCCGATCATTCTGAGTTCCATCGCGGCCATGGCGATTGTCGCCGAGCGCCTGTGGACCCTGCGCGCCAGCCGCGTCACCCCCGAGCATCTGCTGGGTCAGGTCTGGGTCTGGATCAAGGACAAGCAGCTCAATAAAGAAAAGCTCAAGGAATTGCGCGCCAATTCGCCGCTGGGTGAAATCCTCGCCGCGGGCCTGGCCAACTCCAAGCATGGTCGCGAGATCATGAAGGAATGCATCGAAGAAGCCGCCGCGCGGGTGATTCACGAGCTCGAACGCTACGTCAACGCGCTGGGCACGATTGCCGCCATGTCGCCGTTGCTGGGCCTGCTGGGCACGGTACTGGGCATGATCGACATTTTCAGCGCCTTCACCGGTTCCGGCATGACCACCAACGCCTCGGTCCTGGCCGGCGGTATTTCCAAGGCACTGATCACCACCGCTGCGGGCCTGATGGTCGGTATTCCGTCGGTGTTCTTCCACCGTTTCCTGCAACGCCGCATCGATGAGCTGGTGGTGGGCATGGAGCAGGAAGCGATCAAACTGGTCGAAGTGGTGCAGGGCGACCGTGACGTCGATCTGGCCGGGGACAAAGCGTGAAATTCCGTCGCAAACCCCGGGAAACGATCGACATCAACCTCGCGTCGCTGATCGACGTGGTGTTCATCCTGTTGCTGTTTTTCGTCGTGACCACCACCTTCACCCGCGAGACACAGTTGCGCGTCGATCTGCCGGAATCGGTCAGCGGTTCGCCCGCCGAAGACCAGCAGCTCAAGCAACTGGATGTCGCGATCAGCGCCGAAGGCGTGTTCTCGGTGAACAACAAGATTCTGCCGAAAAACGACCTGGCGACCCTGATGGAAGCCATGCAGAAAGAAGCCAACGGTGACACCAACATGCCGTTGTCGATCAGCGCCGACGGCAAGACCCAACACCAATCGGTGATCACCGCCATGGACGCGGCCGGCAAGCTCGGTTTCAGCCATTTGCGCATGACCACGGTCGAGGCGGCGCCCAAATCCTGATGAGCCTGTCCGATCGTTTGCTCGCCGCGTGGTATCAGGGGCATCCGGCCCTGACGCTGCTGCGGCCGCTGGAAATGCTCTACCGCCGCGTGGTGGTCAACAAGCGTCAGCGCTTTCTCGACGGTGAAGGCCAGATCTATCAGCCACCGGTGCCGTTAATCGTGGTCGGCAACATCACCGTCGGCGGCACCGGCAAGACACCGATGATCCTGTGGCTGATCGAGCATTGCCGACGCGCCGGTCTGCGGGTTGGCGTGGTCAGTCGCGGTTACGGCGCCAAACCGCCGCAACTGCCGTGGCGGGTCACCGCCGAGCAGAGCGCCGACGTCGCCGGCGATGAACCGCTGTTGATCGTGCAGCGCACCGGCGTGCCGCTGATGATCGACCCTGATCGCAGCGCAGCGGTCAAAGCCTTGCTCGCCAGTGAGCCGCTGGACCTGATCCTCTCCGATGATGGCATGCAGCATTACCGCTTGGCGCGAGATCTGGAGCTGGTGCTGATCGACGCCGCCCGTGGTTTGGGCAACAAGCGCTGCCTGCCGGCCGGTCCGTTGCGCGAGCCGATCGAGCGCCTGCAAAGCGTCGATGGCGTGCTGTTCAACGGTGCCACTGCGGATCGTGAAGACGGCTTCGCCTTTCACCTGCAGCCGACCGCACTGGTCAATCTGCGCAGCGGCAAGCGCCAGCCGCTTGAGCATTTTGCGCCCGGTCAATCGGTGCACGCGGTGGCCGGGATCGGCAATCCGCAACGTTTCTTCAATACCCTCGAAGCGCTAGACTGGCGAGCAGTCCCCCATGCGTTTGCCGACCACGCCGAATACAGCGTGCAGGCCTTGAATTTCACACCGTCATTGCCGTTGGTGATGACCGAAAAGGACGCGGTGAAGTGCCGTGCCTTCGCAGCAGACGACTGGTGGTATCTGGCGGTCGATGCCGTGCCGTCACCGGCCTTCGTGGCCTGGTTCGACACCCAGCTGATGCGCCTGTTGCCCGATCGTCTTTTGCCTTAACTCTTTATCCAGGGAATGTTCATGGACACCAAATTGCTCGACATCCTCGCGTGCCCGATCTGCAAAGGCCCGCTCAAGCTCAGCGCCGACAAGACCGAACTGATCAGCAAGGGCGCCGGTCTGGCCTATCCGATCCGCGACGGCATCCCGGTGATGCTCGAAAGCGAAGCGCGCACCCTGACCACTGACGAGCGTCTGGATAAATGACCACTGCTTTCACCGTTGTCATCCCGTCGCGTTACGCCTCGACCCGCTTGCCGGGCAAACCGCTGCTGGATATCGCCGGCAAGCCGATGATTCAGCATGTCTGGGAGCAGGCGAGCAAAAGCAGCGCCAGCCGTGTGGTGGTCGCGACCGACGATGCGCGCATCGTCGAGGCCTGCAAAGTGTTCGGCGCGGAAGTAGTGCTGACCCGTGAAGATCACAATTCCGGGACTGACCGCCTGGCGGAAGTCGCGGCGAAGCTGGGTCTTGCACCGGACGCGATCGTGGTCAACGTGCAGGGTGACGAGCCGCTGATCCCGCCAAGTGTGATTGATCAGGTCGCGGCCAATCTCGCGGCCCACACCGAAGCGCGTATGGCCACCCTGGCCGAGCCGATCGAAAACGTCGAAACCCTGTTCAACCCGAACGTGGTCAAGGTCGTCAGCGACCTCAACGGCCTGGCGCTGACCTTCAGCCGCGCCACCTTGCCGTGGGCCCGCGATGCCTTCGCCAAGAGCCGCGAGCAGTTGCCGGAGGGCGTGCCGTACCGTCGCCACATCGGCATTTACGCCTACCGCGCCGGGTTCCTTCAGGACTTCGTGAGCTGGGGCCCGTGCTGGCTGGAAAACACTGAATCCCTCGAACAACTGCGTGCCTTGTGGCATGGCGTGCGGATTCATGTCGCCGATGCATTGATCGCGCCGCCGACCGGTGTCGACACCGTTGAAGACCTCGAGCGCGTTCGTCGCCTGCTGGAGGCCTGATGCGCGTTCTGTTCGTGTGCCTGGGCAACATTTGCCGCTCGCCCACCGCTGAAGGCGTGCTGCGCCACAAATTGCGCACAGCCGGGCTGGCGGATCAGGTCGAAGTGGCCTCCGCCGGCACCGGTGACTGGCACGTCGGCAATCCGCCGGACAAGCGCAGCCAAGCTGCAGCCAAAGTGCGTGGTTATGACCTGTCGGCGCAACGCGCGCAGCAGGTCAGCCGCGCCGATTTCGCCAGTTACGACCTGATTCTGGCCATGGACAACAGCAACCTGCGTAACCTCAAGGCACTGCAACCGTCCACCGGCAAGGCCGAGCTGGATCTGTTCCTGCGCCGTTATGCCGGTGTGGTCGATGAAGTGCCGGATCCGTACTACGACGGCGATCAGGGCTTCGAGCAGGTGCTGGACCTGATCGAAGCAGCCTGTGACCAACTGTTGATCGAAGTGAAGGGCCGGTTATGAGTTTGCAGCTTCAATCACAGGTTTCGCTGAAACCGTTCAACAGTTTTGGCGTCGACGTTCGCGCGCAGTTGTTCGCCGAGGCCCACAGCGACGCCGACGTGCGCGAAGCCCTTGCCTATGCGACTGCCCATGATCTGCCGTTGCTGGTGATCGGCGGCGGCAGCAACCTGCTGCTGACTGCAGATATTCCGGCGCTGGTGCTGCGCATGGCCAGCCATGGCATTCGGCTGATCAGCGATGACGGCAACCACGTGGTGATCGAGGCTGAAGCCGGTGAGCCGTGGCATCCGTTCGTGCAGCACACGCTGGCGCTGGGTTTTTCCGGTCTGGAAAACCTCAGCCTGATCCCCGGCACCGTGGGCGCGGCACCGATGCAGAACATCGGTGCCTACGGCGTCGAGATCAAGGATGTGTTCGCCGGGCTGACCGCGCTGGATCGCCAGACCGGCGAGCTGCGCGACTTCAGCCTGGAAGAATGCAACTTCGCCTACCGCGACAGCCTGTTCAAGCAGCAGCCGGGGCGTTGGCTGATCCTGCGGGTGCGCTTCAAGCTCGATCGTGTTGCGCATCTGCATCTGGAATACGGCCCGGTGCGTCAGCGCCTGACCGAGCAAGGCATCGAGCAACCGACACCCAGCGACGTCAGTCGCGCGATCTGCAGTATCCGCAGCGAAAAATTGCCGGATCCGGCGGTGCTCGGCAATGCCGGCAGTTTCTTCAAGAATCCGCTGGTGTCGGCCGCGCTGGTCGAGCAGATCAAGGCGCAGCACCCGGATCTGGTGGCCTATGCGCAAGCGGACGGGCAGATGAAACTGGCCGCCGGCTGGTTGATCGAGCGCGCTGGCTGGAAAGGTTTCCGCGAGGCCGATGCTGGTGTGCATAAATTGCAGGCGCTGGTGCTGGTCAACTACGGCACCGCCACCGGCCTGCAATTGCTGGAGCTGGCGCAACGCATCCAGAAAGATATTGCCGAACGTTTCAATGTCGAACTGGAAATGGAGCCGAACCGCTATTGAGGCTACGCTTCAGGTCGGTATCCAAAGCCCTGCACTGAACAAAAAGTGCAGGGCTTTTTTGTTAACGGTGGGTTAACTTAGCCAGCTAACGATAACCGTCATTTGCTCCACCAAAGGCCCGGTGCAGACGTTCGCGTCGGCACAAGAGAGCCTGTGCCAACCACATATCAGTCAGCGATGACCCTGTGGCGAGGGAGCTTGCTCCCGCTGGGGCGCGTAGCGGCCCCGCTTTCAAGAAGGGCCTGCTCCGCAGTCCAGCGGGAGCAAGCACCCTCGCCACAGGCTCAGTGTTCGGCTTCACTGATGTGTATTGGCCCATTAGCCTGAGTCGATCTGCGTGAACCACCGCCAGTTCTGCTCGACCCCATAACCACCAAGAATATGCGGGCGTGCCCATGATTACCCTGAAACTCAATGGCCAGGATCACCCACTGGATGTCACCGAAGACATGCCGCTGCTGTGGGCTATTCGTGATGTCGCCGGTTACAACGGCACCAAATTCGGCTGCGGCATGGGCCTGTGCGGTGCCTGCACCATTCATATCGACGGCTTGCCGGCGCGCAGTTGCATCACGCCGATCGGCTCGGTGGTCGGGCAAAACGTCACCACCATCGACAATCTGCACGCCGATCCGGTCGGGCAGGTGGTGCAGCAAGCCTGGCTCGATAGCGCCGTGGCGCAGTGTGGTTTTTGTCAGGGCGGGCAGATCATGTCCGCCACCGCGTTGCTCAAGACCAACCCCGATCCGAGCGACGAGCAGATCGAAGAGGCAATGGTCGGCAACATTTGCCGGTGCGGCACCTACAACCGGATCAAGACCGCGATCCGCCAGGCCTCGACTCACTTGAAGGAGGCCAAGGCATGAGCCGCTTGCCGAATGATTTCGCCCTGAGCAATCTCAGCCGCCGTGGTTTTCTCAAGGGCGTCGGCGCCACGGGCGCATTGGTCCTGGCCGCGAGCTGGGGCTGGCAGGATGCACTGGCTGAAGACAAACCGAAGAAGTTCGGTGCTGATGGCATGCCCAATGGCTGGATCGACGATCCCAAGGTCTACGTCAGCATCGCCGCGGATGGCACGGTCACCGTGGTCTGCAACCGCTCGGAAATGGGCCAGGGCGTGCGCACCAGTTTGAGCATGGTGGTCGCTGATGAACTGGACGCCGATTGGGCCAAAGTCAAAGTGCAACAGGCGCCGGGTGACGAAGTACGTTTCGGCAACCAGGACACTGACGGTTCGCGCAGCATGCGTCACTGGTATGAACCGATGCGCCGCTGCGGCGCGGCGGCCCGGACCATGCTCGAACAAGCCGCCGCCGCGCAGTGGCAGGTGCCGGTGGGCGAGTGCCATGCGCAGCTGCACAAAGTCCTGCACACACCGTCCGGTCGCGAGCTGGGTTACGGCGAACTTGCCGCTGCCGCCAGTGCACTGGCGGTGCCGGCCCGTGACAGCCTGCGCCTCAAGCAGCCGTCAGAGTTCCGCTACATCGGCAAGGAAGGCACCAAAGCCATCGACGGTGCCGATATCGTCAACGGGCGCGCGGTGTACGGCGCGGACGTGCATTTCGACGGCATGCTCTACGCCACCATCGCCCGTCCGGCGGTGTACGGCGGCAAGGTCAAGTCGCTGGATGACAGCGCCGCGCTGAAGGTTCCGGGTGTGCTGAAGATCATGCAGATCGAGAGCCGTCCGCTGCCTTCGGAATTCCAGCCGCTGGGCGGCGTAGCGGTGATTGCCAGCAATACCTGGGCGGCGATCAAGGGCCGCGAGGCGCTAAAGATCGAATGGGACGACGGCCCCAATGCCAGTTATGACTCGATCGCTTATCGCAAGGAACTGGAAGCGGCGTCGCGCAAACCCGGCAAAGTGGTACGCAACACTGGCGATATCGACAAAGCCCTGAGCGGCGCCGCCAGCAGCCTCGAAGCGTCCTATTATCTGCCGCATCTGGCCCAGGCACCGATGGAGCCGATGGTCGCCATCGCGCGCTACGACAAAGGTGTGTGTGAAGCGTGGGCGCCGAGTCAGGCGCCGCAGGTAACTCGCGAACGCATCGCCGAGCGCCTGGGGCTGCCGTTCGACAATGTCACCTTCAACGTCACGCTGCTCGGTGGCGGTTTCGGCCGTAAATCGAAGCCGGATTTCGTCGTCGAGGCGGCGATCCTTGCCAAGCAATTCCCCGGTAAAGCCGTGCGGGTGCAATGGACCCGCGAGGATGACATCCACAACTCGTATTTCCACACGGTGTCCGCCGAGTATTTGAAAGCCGCTGTCGGCAAGGACGGCATGCCCTCCGGCTGGCTGCATCGCACAGTGGCGCCGAGCATTACGGCGCTGTTCGCCCCGGGCATGAACCATGAAGCGGCGTTCGAACTGGGCATGGGCTTTACCAACATGGCCTACGCGATTCCCAACGTGCGCTTGGAAAACCCCGAAGCCACGGTGCACACCCGGGTCGGCTGGTATCGTTCGGTGTCGAACATTCCTCACGGTTTTGCGATTCAGAGTTTCGTCGATGAACTGGCGCACAAGGCGGGCGTCGATCCGCTCAAGTACCAGATCAAGTTGCTCGGCCCGGATCGGCAGATCGATCCGCGTACCCTGAGTGAGGAGTGGAACTACGGCGAATCCCCCGAGCGCTACCCGATCGACACCGGGCGCATGCGCACGGTACTGGAAACCGCGGCCAAGGCTGCCGGCTGGGGGCGTCAGTTGCCCAAGGGCCGAGGCCTCGGTCTGGCGGTGCATTACAGCTTCGTCACCTATGTGGCGGCGGTGATCGAAGTCGAGGTCAAGGACGACGGTACGCTGATCGTGCACAAGGCTGACATCGCTGTTGATTGCGGACCGCAGATCAACCCTGAGCGCATTCGCTCGCAGTTCGAGGGCGCGTGTGTGATGGGCCTGGGCAACGCGGTGCTGGGTGAAATCAGCTTCAAGGATGGCAAGGTCCAGCAGGACAACTTCCATATGTACGAAGTGGCGCGCATGTCGCTGGCGCCGAAGGAAATCGCGGTGCATTTGGTGACGCCGCCGGGCGACGTGCCGTTGGGCGGAGTCGGTGAGCCGGGCGTGCCGCCGATTGCGCCGGCACTGTGCAATGCGATCTTCGCCGCCACCGGCCAGCGCATCCGTAACTTGCCGGTGCGTTATCAGTTGCAGGGTTGGCAGAAGGCGCAGGCGTAATGGATAGCGCCGATCTCAACGTCCTGCGCAGCGTGCTTGAATGGCGCCGCGCCGGGCAGCGGGTGGTGCTGTTCAGTGTGGTGCAGACCTGGGGCACTGCGCCCCGGGCACCCGGCGCGATGCTCGCATTGCGCGAGGACGGCGTGGTGATCGGCTCGGTGTCCGGCGGTTGTGTCGAGGATGACTTGATCGCCCGTCTGCACGACGGGCGCATCGCCAGCGACGGGCCACCGGTGCAACTGATTACCTATGGCGTCACCCGCGAGGAGGCGGCGCGGTTCGGCTTGCCCTGTGGCGGCACGCTGCGCCTGACCGAGGAGCGGGTCGCTGATCCGGCGTGGGTCGCCGAGTTGCTCGCCCGTTGTGAAACGCATGAAATTGTCGCCCGTGAGCTGAACATCGAAACCGGTGAAGTTGTGCTATCAGCGGCGAGCAAATCCGATGTGCTGGCATTCGATGGTAAGACCCTGCGCGCCATTTATGGCCCGCGCTGGCGCCTGCTGCTGATCGGCGCCGGGCAGCTGTCGCGCTACGTGGCGGACATGGCGCGGCTGCTGGATTTCGAGGTGCTGATCTGCGATCCGCGTACCGAGTTCGTCTACGGCTGGGAAGAGCACCACGGTCGCTTTGTCCCGGGCATGCCGGATGACGCGGTGTTGAGCATTCAGACGGACGAACGCACAGCCATCGTCGCGCTGACTCACGATCCCCGTCTGGATGATATGGCGTTGCTCACCGCGCTCGATTCGCCGGCCTTCTATGTCGGTGCACTGGGGTCGCGGGTCAACAGCCAGAAGCGCCGGGACAATCTGGCTCAGCTAGGCTTGTCAGAAGCCGCCATTGCGCGATTGCACGGGCCGATCGGTCTGCACATCGGCAGTCATTCGCCAGCGGAGATTGCTCTGTCGTTATTGGCGGAGATTGTGGCGATCAAGAACGGCGTCGAGTTGAAACAGAAGAAAGTCGTGGAGGGCGCATGAGTCGATCTATCGCAGTGATTGTGCTGGCGGCGGGCGAGGGCAGTCGCTTTCGCCAGGTTGCCGGTGCCGACAAGGACAAGTTGCTGGCCGATTGCACCGGGCGTGATGGCGCGGTGCGCTCGGTGATCGAGCAAGTGTTGCTGAATCTGCCGGCCAACCTCGACAAGCGGGTGCTGGTGACCACTGAAGCGCGGCCGCAGGCGATGCGCATGGCTCAGGCTTATGGCTGTGACGTGGTCTCGATTGAATCGACCGGGATGGGTGACAGTATTGCGGCTGGCGTTGCGGTTTGTCCGGATGCAGATGGCTGGCTGATCGTGTTGGGGGACATGCCGTTTATCCTGCCGTCGAGTATCGAGCGGGTGGTGGCGGCAATGACCGATGACGCGGTTAGTGTGCCGGTGCAGGAGGGCGAATTTGGGCATCCGGTGGGGTTCGGGCGTTCGTTCGGGCCGGGCTTGCAGGCATTGAGTGGTGATCGCGGCGCCAGGCCTTTGTTCAAGCAGGGCAGGGTGATTGAGATAGCGGTGGATGATCCCGGGGTGTTGTGGGATATCGATGTGCCTGAGTCTCTGGTATTCCCCCAATCCTGAGCCTCCTGCAGAGCTTTTGTGGGAGCGGGCTTGCTCGCGAATGCGGAGCGTCAGTGACTTCCAGGGTGGCTGACACACCGCATTCGCGAGCAAGCCCGCTCCCACATTGAAGGGTGGTGAAGCTTGAACTGGAGGCATGAAAAAGCCCCGCCTGATTGCTCAGGCGGGGCTTTTTATTGGCTTGCGGAATCAGACGAGCGGTTTAGGCTCGTGTTCTTTTTCCTCGGCCGCCTGGTGATGCTCGACCGCGTCCTGAACGGAGCGTGGTGCTTCGGCGATCACCGACTCAACCACGGCCTCTTCAGTCACAGCAGCAACTTCGACCACTTCAGCCGCCGGAGCAGCAGCGGCAGCCAGTTCGGCTTCCTTCTGCAGACGCTCGGCTTCACGCTTGCGGCGACGCACTTCACGTGGGTCGTTTGGCGCACGGCCGTTTGGCGTCAGGGCGCTGACCGGAGCGGCTTCAACCACTGGAGCAGGGGCTTCGGCAACCACTGGCGCTTCGACCACCGGTGCTTCAACCACTGGCGCTGGAGCAGGTTCAGCGGCTTCGACCACTGGCGCGGCAGCCTTGGCTTCTTCAACCACTGGGGCTTCTGCCACTGGCGCTGGAGTTTCAGCGACGGCAGGCTCGGCAACCCAGTTGAACGCGGTCTGTTCTTCGCGAACTTCACGCACGGTTTCGGTCACGGTTTCAGCGACGGTTTCAGCAGCCGGCTCTGCGGCCACAACTGGCGCTTCAATGGCAGGTTCTGCAGCGGCTTCAACCTGAGGCAGAGTTTCTTGAACCGGTGCCACTTCGACTTCCGGAGCAGCAACCACTTCCACTGGGGTGGTGGCCTCAACGACCGGCGCTTCCACTGGAGCGGTTTCCTGAACAGCGGCGGTAGCGCGTTCGGCTTGCTCGTGAGCCTGTGCTTCGGCCGGAGCGCTGATCACGCTGCTGGCAACAGCGGCAGTGACGGCCAGGCCGGCAGCCAGATCGGCAGCGCTTGGTGCTGGTTCAGCGTTTTCGCCGGACTCGGACTCTTCCGAACCTTCGATCACGTTGCCGTTGGCATCACGCTGACGCTCGCGACGGTTGCTGCGACGACGCTGACCACGGGAGCGACGACGTGGACGATCGCCTTCGGCGTTGTCCTGACCGTCTTCCGGCAGTTGCTCTTCGTTGCTGTTCACTTCTTCTTCAGCAACGGCAGCAGCCTGCTCGGCACGCGGTTGACGCTCTTCACGCGGTGGGCGTGGAGCGCGCTCTTCGCGAGGCTGACGGGCCGGACGCTCTTCTGCGACCACAGCGGCAGCGGCAGCTGCTACGGGTGCAGCCGGAGCGGCGTCCAGTGGCTCGCGCAGTTCACGTACACGCTCTTCACGCTCGCCACGTGGCTTGCGGTCTTCGCGCGGCGCACGTGGTGCACGTTCTTCACGCGGAGCGCGGGGTGCGCGTTCTTCGCGGGCGGCCGGTGCTTCGCTGCGGGCTTCACGCGGCTCGCGGACTTCACGGGCTTCACGTGGCTGACGCTCTTCACGCGGCTCGCGTGGGGCGCGCTCTTCACGCGGCGCACGTTCTTCGCGCGGCTTGCGCTCTTCATCGCGGCGACCGTTACGGTTGCGGCTCTGCTGACGACCGTTGCGACGCTCTTCGTTGCGGGCTGGACGCTCGGTGGCCGGTTTTTCAACGACGACCGGAGCGGCTGGCTCTTCTTTGGTCGCGAACAGGCTGACCAGCGATTTCACCAGGCCCTTGAACAGGCTTGGCTCTGGCGCGGCAACCGGAGCCGGTGCAGCAGCGACAGGCGCGGCGACTTCGGTCGGCACCGGCGCATTGGCACGGGCCGGCGCAGTCTTGACCGCGGCTTCCTGGCGAACCAGGGTGCGGGTCGCAGCGGCTGGCTGGACTTCTTCGACTTCGGCAGCGGCAGCAGCGATTTCGTAGCTGGACTGGTTGGTCGCAGCTTCCGGGCTGTCGTCACGCAGACGCTGAACTTCGAAGTGCGGGGTTTCCAGGTGATCGTTCGGCAGAATGACGATACGGGCACGGGTGCGCAGTTCGATCTTGGTGATCGAGTTGCGTTTTTCGTTGAGCAGGAACGCGGCGACCGGGATCGGCACCTGAGCGCGCACTTCGGCAGTGCGGTCTTTCAGGGCTTCTTCTTCGATCAGGCGCAGGATCGCCAGCGACAGCGATTCGACGTCACGGATGATGCCGGTGCCGTTGCAGCGCGGGCAGACGATGCCGCTGCTTTCGCCCAGCGATGGACGCAGGCGCTGACGGGACATTTCCAGCAGGCCGAAGCGCGAGATGCGGCCGATCTGCACGCGAGCGCGGTCGGCTTCCAGGCATTCGCGGACTTTCTCTTCCACGGCGCGCTGGTTCTTGGCAGGGGTCATGTCGATGAAGTCGATGACGATCAGGCCGCCGATGTCGCGCAGGCGCAACTGACGGGCGATTTCTTCGGCGGCTTCAAGGTTGGTCTGCAGCGCGGTTTCTTCGATGTCGCTGCCTTTGGTGGCGCGCGCCGAGTTGATGTCGATGGACACCAGGGCTTCGGTCGGATCGATGACGATGGAGCCGCCGGAAGGCAGTTCGACGACGCGCTGGAAAGCGGTCTCGATCTGGCTTTCGATCTGGAAACGGTTGAACAGCGGAACGCTGTCTTCGTACAGCTTGATCTTGCTGGCGTACTGCGGCATCACCTGGCGGATGAAGGTCAGGGCTTCGTCCTGGGCTTCAACGCTGTCGATCAGCACTTCGCCGATGTCCTGGCGCAGGTAATCGCGGATGGCGCGGATGATCACGTTGCTTTCCTGATAGATCAGGAATGGCGCGGAGCGATCCAGCGAGGCTTCTTTGATGGCGGTCCACAGTTGCAGCAGGTAGTCGAGGTCCCACTGCATTTCTTCGCTGCTGCGGCCCAGGCCGGCAGTGCGCACGATCAGACCCATGTCGGCTGGAGCAACCAGGCCGTTCAGCGCTTCACGCAGTTCGTTGCGCTCTTCGCCTTCGATGCGACGGGAGATACCGCCGGCACGCGGGTTGTTCGGCATCAGCACGAGGTAACGACCGGCCAGGCTGATGAAAGTGGTCAGGGCGGCGCCCTTGTTGCCACGTTCTTCTTTTTCGACCTGAACGATGACTTCCTGGCCTTCGCTCAGGACGTCCTTGATGTTGACGCGGCCTTCAGGGGCTTTCTTGAAGTATTCGCGGGAGATTTCTTTGAGGGGCAGGAAGCCGTGGCGCTCGGAGCCGAAATCGACAAAGGCAGCCTCAAGGCTTGGTTCGATGCGAGTGATACGGCCTTTGTAGATGTTGGCCTTCTTCTGCTCGCGTGCACCGGATTCGATGTCCAGGTCGTAGAGGCGTTGGCCATCTACCAGTGCAACACGCAACTCTTCGGGTTGAGTTGCGTTAATCAGCATTCTTTTCATGTAGTACCGTCGGTTTCCGGGCTGCCGGAAACGGCGTTCGGCACACACGACTTCTCACGGTCGGTGTCAGGTGCGTCGGGAGTGGTTGGCCATTCCCGTGTCCAGCGATGTCAGGCCAATTGGGCCGATATCGCGACGTACGCGTCCTGCTTGCTGTGGCTACTTAAGCACTCAGTCAGGAGGAGGAATCAACCAGCGGCTGTGGACGAGATGAAGCGTCTTGATAAAGCCTATTGCTACACAGTCCGGCGGTTGTGCATCTCCACCCTACACGTATCCCTGATAATTCGGGTGCTGCCGCGCGCAGAATCCGCAGCGGGTTGGCATTTACCGTGAGCTCCGAAAGGGGAAGTCACGCATCATGGCTAATTCAGGCGATGTTTCCGAAGCCTTCGCTCGGGGTCATCTGCAGCTGACTGCACTTTGTGAACTGGCCTCGAATATTTGCCTGTCAGGCGAGTGAAAACTCTGCTCGACGGTGTAATTCAGGCCTCATGTCACCTGCGCTTGTTACAACTGCAAACTCCACCGTTACGTAGCGAAAGCCCCGTAGGACGGCCTCGCGTCCTGGTGAATTGCGTTGGTCAGGGCCGGTTTTTGACCGTGGTTCCGCTGTCCAGGCCGCTTTTGGCGGCGTTCGCGACTATAGCAGCAATGATTAAGTGCTTCAATTCCATAAAAATTGTTATCATCCGCGGCATGACAACTACTGCCCCTTCGACTCCAGGCGTTCAACTGCTTGAAGTCTCGCCGGAGTATGCCGGCCAACGAATCGACAATTTCCTCCTTGCCCGGCTCAAAGGCGTGCCCAAGACCTTGATTTACCGCATTTTGCGTAAAGGCGAAGTGCGCGTGAACAAGGGGCGGATCAAGCCCGAATACAAGCTGCAGGCCGGCGATATCGTGCGCGTGCCGCCGGTTCGTGTGCCTGAGCGCGACGAACCGGTGCCCTTGGCTCAGGGTCTGTTACAGCGCCTGGAAGCCTCGATTGTCTACGAAGACAAAGCCCTGATCGTGATCAACAAGCCCGCCGGCATTGCGGTTCACGGCGGCAGCGGCTTGAATTACGGTGTCATCGAAGCCTTTCGTCAGTTGCGCCCCGATGCCAAGGAGCTGGAGCTGGTTCACCGTCTCGACCGTGACACCTCCGGCCTGCTGATGATCGCCAAGAAGCGCAGCATGTTGCGGCACTTGCACGCCGCCTTGCGTGGTGACGGTGTCGACAAGCGTTACATGGCGCTGGTGCGCGGCAATTGGGCGACCTCGATCAAGCAAGTCCGTGCGGCGCTGGGCAAGAGCAATCTGCGCTCCGGCGAGCGCATGGTCGAGGTCGACGAGGAGGAGGGCAAGGAGTCGGTGACCGTGTTCAAGGTCCTGCGTCGTTTCGGCGACTTTGCCACTCTGATCGAAGCCAAGCCGATCACCGGTCGCACGCATCAGATCCGCGTCCATACGTTGCACGCCGGGCACTGCATTGCCGGCGACACCAAGTACGGCGATGACGGTTTCAGCAAGGAAATCCGTGATCTGGGCGGCAAACGTCTGTTCCTGCACGCCTACATGCTGACCGTGCCGCTGCCCGATGGCGGCGAGCTCAAGTTGCAGGCACCAGTGGATGAAATGTGGGCCAAGACCGTGGAGCGATTGAGTGCGCCCATCTGATTACAAACTGCTGATTTTCGATTGGGACGGCACCCTCGCTGATTCCATTGGTCGGATTGTCGAAGCGATGCATTCTGCGTCCGCGCGTTCCGGTTTCGAGTTGCGTGATGATTTTGCCGTCAAGGGCATCATCGGTCTGGGCTTGCCCGAGGCGATCCGCACCTTGTACCCGGACATCAGTGATGCCGAGATGACCCTGTTTCGCGAGTATTACGCTGATCACTACATCGCGGCAGAAGCCGTGCCTTCGCCGCTGTTCGAAGGCGTAGTGGAGTCGATGGCGTCGTTTCGCGAGCAGGGCTATCACCTGGCAGTCGCGACCGGCAAGAATCGTCGCGGACTGGATCGGGTGCTCAAGGCCAATGGCTGGGAAGATTATTTCGATATCACCCGCGCCGCCGACGAAACCGCGAGCAAGCCGCATCCGCTGATGCTCGAGCAGATTCTCGCGCATTGTCGCGTGCGGCCCGAGCAGGCGCTGATGGTCGGGGATTCGTCCTTCGATCTGCTGATGGCGCGTAATGCGGGCATGGCGTCGGTGGCGGTCAGCTACGGCGCGCAGTCGATCGAGTCGCTGCAGCAGTTCGAGCCGCGCCTGTCGATCGACCGTTTTAGTGAATTGCACGCCTGGCTGGGGCAGCAGGCTTAATACGTTTTTGCTGGGGTACAGCGCATGACCGACGAATGGAAAGCACCGGCCAAGGCAAGTGCCGACGACGGTGACGAGAAAAGCTGGAAGCTGCTGGAAAAGACTTTGCTGGCCAGTGTGCAGGAGCAGCGTCGCTCGCGGCGTTGGGGGATCTTCTTCAAGCTGCTGACGTTTGTTTATCTGTTTGTTGCGCTGATCCTGTTCACGCCGCTGATGGACATGGAAAAGAGCGCCACCCGTGGCCCGAACTACACCGCGCTGATCGACGTCACCGGCATGATTGCCGACAAGGAGCCTGCCAGTGCCGACAACATTGTCGGTAGCCTGCGAGCAGCCTTCGAGGACAAGAAGGTCAAGGGCGTGATCCTGCGGATCAACAGTCCGGGCGGCAGTCCGGTGCAGTCGGGTTATGTGTATGACGAGATCAAGCGTCTGCGCGGTCTGCACCCGGATATCAAGGTGTACGCGGTGATTTCCGATCTCGGTGCGTCCGGTGCCTATTACATCGCCAGTGCTGCGGATCAGATCTATGCCGACAAGGCCAGTCTGGTCGGCTCCATTGGTGTAACGGCGGCCGGTTACGGGTTTGTCGGCACCATGGACAAGCTCGGCGTCGAGCGTCGCACTTATACCTCGGGCGAGCACAAATCGTTTCTGGATCCGTTCCAGCCGCAGAAGCCTGACGAAACCGCATTCTGGCAGACCGTGCTGGATACCACGCACAAGCAGTTCATCAACAGTGTCAAACAGGGTCGTGGCGATCGCCTGAAGGACAAGGAGCATCCGGAACTGTTCTCCGGGCTGGTCTGGTCCGGCGAGCAGGCGCTGCCGTTGGGCTTGATCGATGGTCTGGGCAATGCCAGTTCCGTGGCGCGGGATGTGATCGGCGAGAAAGAGCTGGTGGATTTCACTGTGCAGGAATCGCCGTTCGACCGCTTCTCGAAGAAACTTGGCGCCAGTGTGGCTGAGCAGTTGGCGATGTGGATGGGGTTCCACGGGCCATCGTTGCGTTAAGCGTGGTGCAGTGTTGAAAAGAAACCGGCCTCAATGGCCGGTTTTTTGTGCGTTAAGGGATTTGCACGCCCTCGGCCAGCAGCATGTCGATCAGGCGAATCAGCGGCAGGCCGATCAGGCTGGTGGCGTCAGGCCCTTCGGTGGATTGGAACAGGCTCACGCCCAAACCTTCGGCCTTGAAGCTGCCGGCGCAGTCGTAGGGCTGCTCCAGGCGCAGGTAGCGTTCAATTCGCGCCTCGTCGAGCTGACGCATGTGCACGGTAAACGGCACGCAGTCGACCTGGCAGTGGCCGGTCTGGCTGTTGAGCAGGGCCAGGCCGGTGAGGAAGGTCACGCTGGCGCCGCTGGCGGCGAGTAGTTGCTCGCGAGCCTTGTCGAAGGTGTGTGGCTTGCCGATGATCCGATCGCCGAGCACTGCGACCTGGTCCGAGCCAATAATCAGATGAGCGGGATGGCTCGCGGCGAGTGCGCGGGCTTTCTGTTCGGCGAGGCGCTTGACCAGTTCGATGGCGGATTCGCCCGGTCGGTGGCTTTCGTCGATATCCGGCGAGCTGCAGACGAACGGCAGGTGCAAGCGGGCGAGCAATTCCCGGCGATAGGTCGAGCTGGAAGCAAGTAATAAAGGCAGCATTGGCGTCTCCTGAGGCAGGCGCGAATTCTAGCGGAGGCACGCAAGTGACGGACAGGGCACAATTTCCTTTGACATGGGTGGGTGCATCCCTATAATGCTGCGCCTATGTTGAATGACCCGATTCCACCTCACGTTGACCCGCGCAAATTGGCTGACCGTGGCACCACCCTTCAAGGTGAACTGCTGCTGGCCGATTTGAAGAGACTCTGCGACCCGCTTTCCGACGATGTCGGTACGGTGCAGGCCAAATTCGTTTTTGAACGAGATGAACGTAAATCTGTGGTGATCCACAGCTTTATCGACACCGAAGTCAAAATGGTTTGCCAGCGTTGTCTTGAGCTGGTCACCCTGCCGATCCACAGCGAATGCAGTTACGCTGTAGTGAAGGAGGGTGCGAATACCCAGTCGTTACCGAAAGGTTATGACGTGCTGGAACTGGGCGAAGATCCATTGGATCTGCAGTCACTGATCGAGGAGGAGCTTCTGCTCGCCTTGCCCATTGTGCCTGCTCATCATCCGGAAGAATGCCAGCAGCCGGCGGGAGCAGATGAACCCGAACCGAGCGAGGACGAGGTAACGCGGTCCAACCCGTTCAGTGTATTGGCGCAGTTAAAGCGTGACCCAAACGTTTAGGAGTTAATCAATTATGGCTGTTCAGCAGAACAAAAAATCCCGCTCTGCCCGTGACATGCGCCGTTCGCACGACGCTCTCGAGGCTAGCACCCTGTCTGTAGAAAAAACCACTGGTGAAGTTCACCTGCGTCACCACGTATCGCCAGAAGGCGTATACCGTGGCCGTAAAGTGATCGACAAGGGCGCTGACGAGTAATCACTTGTCCGCTCAAGTCATCGCGATTGACGCAATGGGCGGGGACTTCGGTCCCCGCAGCATTGTTCAGGCCAGCCTTGCTTGCCTTTCTGCTACGCCCTCGCTGCACCTGACCCTCGTCGGTCAACCCTCCCTACTTGAAGAACTGATCAACGGCCAATCGGCTGCCGATCGCGCGCGCCTGACAATTGTCCCGGCGTCTGAAGTCATCACCATGGACGAAAAGCCGACTCAGGCCTTGCGTGGCAAGCCGGACTCGTCGATGCGTGTCGCCCTTGAACTGGTGCGTGATGGCAAGGCTCAGGCCTGTGTCAGTGCCGGCAATACCGGGGCGTTGATGGCGCTGTCGCGATTTGTGCTCAAGACCTTGCCGGGGATTGATCGGCCGGCGATGGTGGCGGCGATTCCGACGCAGAAGGGTTATTGCCAGTTGCTCGACCTGGGCGCCAACGTCGATTGCAGCGCCGAGCATCTATTGCAGTTCGCGGTGATGGGCTCGGTGGCGGCGCAGACGCTGGGCATCGCCCGGCCGCGTGTCGCGTTGCTGAATATCGGCACCGAGGACATCAAGGGCAATCAGCAGGTCAAGCTGGCGGCGACCTTGTTGCAGGCGGCGCGCGGTATTAACTACATCGGTTTTGTCGAGGGCGATGGCCTGTATCGCGGCGAGGCGGATGTAGTGGTCTGTGACGGTTTTGTCGGCAATATCCTGCTCAAGTCCAGCGAAGGCCTGGCGACGATGATCGCCGCGCGCATCGAGGCCTTGTTCAGGAAAAACTTTGCTTCCCGCGTGGTAGGTGCTTTGGCCCTGCCATTGATGAAGCGCCTGCAGGCGGATCTCGCACCGGCGCGACATAACGGCGCAAGCTTCCTCGGCTTGCAGGGTATCGTGGTGAAAAGTCACGGTTCGGCCGGGGTTCAGGGTTTTCAGAGTGCAATTCAGCGCGCGCTGATCGAGATTCAGGAGAACCTGCCCGAACGCCTCCACGGTCGTTTGGAGGATCTGTTGTCTTAGGCGTTTTCGTCGGACAATGCTTAAATGTGACCGCCCGGTTCAAAGGGCCATCCAACTGTCAGTTTCTTGCGTCCCCCAGTGGGGCGTCATTTTCGACGACAAGATCATTAGGGGCTTGTTACATGTCTGCTTCCCTCGCATTCGTCTTTCCAGGACAGGGTTCGCAGTCCCTCGGCATGCTGGCCGAGCTGGGCGCGGAATATCCGTTGATCCTCGAAACCTTCAAAGAAGCCTCCGCTGCTCTGGGCTATGACCTGTGGGCACTGACCCAGCAGGGCCCGGAAGAGCTGCTCAATCAAACCGACAAAACCCAACCGGCCATTCTGACCGCTTCGATCGCCCTGTGGCGTCTGTGGCTGGCTGAAGGTGGCGCGCGTCCGGCATTTGTTGCCGGTCACAGCCTGGGTGAATACAGCGCGCTGGTTGCTGCCGGCAGCCTGAGCCTGGCCGACGCGGTGAAGCTCGTCGAGCGCCGTGGCCAGTTGATGCAGGAAGCCGTTCCGGCCGGGCAGGGCGGCATGGCTGCGATCCTCGGTCTGGAAGATGCCGACGTGCTGGCAGCCTGTGCCGAAGCGGCGCAGGGCGAAGTGGTCAGCGCGGTGAACTTCAACTCGCCGGGTCAGGTAGTGATTGCCGGCGCCAAGGCTGCGGTTGAGCGTGCCATCGAGGGCTGCAAGGCCCGTGGCGCCAAGCGTGCCATGCCGTTGCCGGTGAGCGTGCCGTCGCATTGCGAACTGATGCGTCCGGCTGCCGAGCGCTTTGCCGAATCCATCGCCGCCATCGACTGGCAGGCGCCGCAGATCCCGGTCGTACAGAACGTCAGCGCGCAAGTGCCGGCCGATCTGGAAACCCTCAAGCGTGATCTGCTTGAACAGCTGTACAAGCCCGTTCGTTGGGTTGAATCGGTTCAGACGCTGGCTGCCAAAGGCGCGACCAATCTGATCGAATGCGGCCCGGGCAAAGTGCTGGCCGGTCTGAACAAACGTTGCGCCGAAGGCGTTTCGACCTCCAATCTCAACACCCCAGACGCTTTCGTTGCCGCCCGTGCAGCGCAGGCCTGAATCAGGAGAAACTTGCATGAGTCTGCAAGGTAAAGTTGCACTGGTCACCGGTGCAAGCCGCGGTATCGGCCAGGCTATCGCACTGGAACTGGGTCGTCAGGGCGCCATCGTCGTTGGCACCGCGACCTCCGCCAAGGGTGCCGAGGCGATCGCTGCCACGCTCAAGGAGCACGGCATTCAAGGTACCGGCCTGGAACTGAACGTCACCAGCGACGAATCCGTTGCCGCCGTGATCGCGAGCATTCAGGAGCAGTTCGGCGCGCCGGCGATTCTGGTCAATAATGCCGGCATCACCCGCGATAACCTGATGATGCGCATGAAAGACGATGAATGGTACGACGTGATCGATACCAACCTGAACAGTCTGTATCGCCTGTCCAAGGGCGTTTTGCGTGGCATGACCAAGGCGCGCTGGGGCCGAATTATCAGTATTGGCTCGGTGGTGGGTGCCATGGGCAACGCAGGCCAAGTAAACTATGCAGCCGCCAAGGCCGGTCTGGAAGGTTTCAGCCGTGCGATGGCGCGTGAAGTCGGTTCGCGTTCGATTACGGTCAACTCGGTAACCCCTGGGTTCATCGACACCGATATGACCCGCGAACTGCCGGAAGCACAGCGTGAAGCCTTGCAGACGCAGATTCCGCTGGGCCGTCTGGGACAAGCTCAAGAGATCGCCTCGGTGGTCGCTTTTCTTGCATCCGACGGTGCGGCATACGTCACTGGGGCTACAATCCCGGTGAACGGTGGGATGTACATGTAAGTAAAATGTGACGGATTGCTTCAAAAAAATGTCATACGAGCTGTCTAAAATCCGTTATAAAGCTGCAATCTATTTATAGGCAGAGGGCCGCAGGGTTTGAGGAGTGAAGCTTTCAGTTGAAAAGCTGAAAAGCCTTTCTATACACTTACCCACTGGCCAGCTGCCTGAATTTGTCCATTAGGAGTGAAAACAAGGTATGAGCACCATCGAAGAGCGCGTCAAGAAAATCGTTGCCGAGCAACTGGGCGTTAAAGAAGAAGAAGTGGTCAACACTGCTTCCTTCGTTGAAGACCTGGGTGCCGACTCCCTTGACACCGTTGAGCTGGTGATGGCTCTGGAAGAGGAATTCGAGACCGAAATCCCTGACGAAGAAGCTGAGAAGATCACTACTGTACAAGCTGCAATCGACTACGTTACTAGCCACCAGGCGTAATAGTTTGTAATCGTTGTCTGCTGTCATGGAAAAACCGCACTGCCATCATGGCGTGCGGTTTTTTCTTTAGGCCTGATGCAAAGTCGTCATTTGAAAAAGGAGAGTGCTGTGTCGCGTAGACGCGTCGTAGTCACCGGTATGGGTATGTTGTCGCCACTGGGCACGGATGTGCCGAGCAGTTGGCAGGGCATTCTGGCTGGCCGCAGTGGCATTGGTCTGATCGAACACACCGACCTTTCTGCCTATTCCACCCGTTTTGGCGGCTCGGTAAAGGGCTTCAATGTCGAGGAATACCTGTCGGTCAAGGAAGCACGCAAGCTCGACCTGTTCATTCAGTACGGTCTGGCCGCGGGTTTTCAGGCTGTTCGCAACGCCGGTCTGGAAGTCACCGACGCCAACCGTGAGCGCATTGGCGTGGCCATGGGCTCGGGCATCGGCGGTCTGACCAACATCGAAGAAACCAGCCGTACCCTGCATGAGACGGGCCCGCGTCGAATTTCGCCATTCTTCGTGCCAGGCTCGATCATCAATATGATTTCCGGTTTTCTGTCCATCCACCTGGGTGCACAGGGGCCGAACTACGCCATTTCCACTGCCTGTACCACCGGTACGCACTGCATTGGCATGGCGGCGCGCAACATCATGTACGACGAAGCCGACGTAATGATCGCCGGCGGTGCCGAGATGGCCGCGTGCGGTCTGGGCATGGGCGGCTTCGGCGCGTCCCGTGCGCTGTCGACCCGCAACGACGAGCCGACTCGCGCCAGTCGTCCATGGGACAAGGGCCGTGATGGCTTCGTGCTGTCTGACGGTGCCGGTGCGCTGGTACTCGAAGAACTCGAGCACGCCAAGGCCCGTGGCGCCACGATCTACGCCGAGCTGATCGGCTTCGGCACCAGTGGCGATGCGTTCCACATGACGTCGCCACCCGCTGATGGCGCTGGTGCAGCGCGCTGCATCACCAATGCGCTGCGCGATGCGAAGATCAACATCGACCAGGTGCAGTACATCAACGCCCACGGTACTTCGACCCCGGCCGGCGACCTTGCCGAAGCCAACGCGATCAAGACCGTGTTCGGTGATCACGCCTACAACCTGGCGGTCAGCTCCACCAAGTCGATGACCGGTCACCTGTTGGGTGCGGCGGGCGCGGTCGAGGCGATCTTCAGCGTACTGGCGATCAACAGTCAGGTAGCACCGCCGACCATCAACCTCGACGAGCCGGATGAAGGCTGCGATCTCGATTTCGTGCCGCACACTGCGCGCAACATGGACATCGACGTCGTACTGTCCAACTCGTTCGGGTTTGGCGGCACCAACGGCACGTTGGCATTCCGCCGGTTCGCCGGTTGATGGACAGCTGGGTCGACGGTCAACCGGCTGACGCTCTGTCGCTGAAAGATCGCGGCCTGGCTTACGGTGATGGTCTGTTCGAGACCATTGCCGTGCACGGCGGCCAGCCGGTATTGCTGGATCGTCACCTGACGCGTTTGGCCGAGGGCTGCTCGCGTCTGGCCATCGCCGCGGATATCGAACTGGTTCGCAGCGAGCTGCTGGCTTATGCCGCGGCAATGGGCGAGGGCGTGCTCAAGCTCATTCTCACCCGTGGTGACGGCTTGCGTGGCTACGCACCCGATCCTGCGGCACAGGGTCGACGCATTCTGCAAGGCAATCCGCCTGCTGCTTATCCTGCCGTGCATGGCGAGCAGGGCGTGCGCCTGTTTCCCTGCGTCACGCGGTTATCCAACCAGCCGTTGCTGGCCGGTCTCAAGCATCTGAATCGTCTGGAGCAAGTGCTCGCCCGTGCCGAATGGCGCGACAGCGAACACGCCGAAGGCTTGATGCTCGATCAGGCCGGGCGCGTCATCGAAGGCGTGTTCAGCAACCTGTTTCTGGTGCGCGACGGCGTACTGATCACCCCGGATCTGAAGCGCTGTGGCGTGGCCGGTGTGATGCGTGCTGAAATATTGTTTCAGGCCGAGTCATTGGCCATCCCCATCCAAATCACCGACATCAGCCTCGAACAGCTGCAATGGGCTGATGAAGTCTTTATCTGCAACAGCGTGTATGGCGTCTGGCCGGTACGGGCCTACGCTGCACTGAGCTGGCCGGTTGGCCCGCTCACCCGTAAACTGCAAACCATTGCCCGTGCGCTACTGGATGCCTGATTCGTGAGACGTAAACTCTTGCTGCTGCTGGAAACCGGACTGGTTCTGGCAGGGCTGCTGATGGGCGCCAGCGCCTGGAAAATTCATTCGGCGCTGGAACAGCCCCTGAACATCACGCAGGAAGAACTGCTGGATGTGCCGAAAGGCTCGACGCCGACCCGTACCTTTCTTCAACTTGAAACCGATGGGGTCATCAAGGACGCCTTCTGGTTGCGCATCTACTGGCGCTTCAATCTGGCCGGCACACCGATCCATACCGGCGAATACCGCATGCAGCCGGGCATGACTGTCAACGGTCTGATCGACCTGTGGAAGCGGGGCGAAGTGGTGCAGTACAGCCTGACACTGGTCGAGGGCTGGAATTTCCACCAAGTCCGTGCCGCGCTGGCAAAAGACGAAAAGATCGAGCAGACCCTCAAGGGCTTGAGCGACAGCGAAGTGATGGAGAAAATCGGCCATCGCGGGCTGTTCCCGGAAGGGCGATTCTTCCCGGATACCTACCGCTTTGTGCGCGGTGTTTCCGATGTCGAATTGCTGAAGAAAGCCTTCGACCGCCTCGACGAGGTGTTGGCCAAGGAGTGGGAGAACCGCTCTGCTGATGCGCCGTACAGCGAGCCATATCAGGCGCTGATCATGGCCTCGCTGGTAGAGAAGGAAACCGGTGTGCCGCAGGAGCGTGGGCAGATTGCCGGCGTGTTCGTGCGTCGCATGGCGCTGGGCATGCAGTTGCAGACCGACCCGACCGTGATCTACGGCCTGGGCGATCGCTACACCGGCAAGTTGACCCGTGCTCATCTCAAGGAGCCGACGCCCTACAACACCTATGTGATTCCCGGATTGCCGCCGACGCCGATTGCCATGGTCGGTCGCGAGGCGATTCATGCCGCGCTCAATCCGGTGGAAGGTAACAGTCTGTATTTTGTCGCCCGTGGCGATGGTAGCCATGTGTTCTCCGATGATCTGGATGCGCACAACAGCGCGGTGCGCGAGTTCCAGCTCAAGCGCCGCGCCGATTACCGCTCCAGCCCGGCCCCGGCAAATACGCCGACCGCTCCGGCTACTGCGACCGAGGAGGCGACTCCTGCGGCATCTCCTGATACCGCGCCTGAAGCGCTGCCACAGGTTCCCGCTCAGGAACCCGCGCCGACGCCGGCTCCTGCTGCCGAACCCGCGACGACCGCACCGCAGAACGCGCAATGACTTTGATTAAGGACTGCCTGTGACTGGCTTGTTTATTACCCTGGAAGGCCCGGAAGGCGCCGGCAAGAGCACCAACCGCGAATACCTCGCCGAGCGTCTGCGCGCCGAAGGTATCGAAGTGGTACTGACCCGCGAGCCCGGCGGTACGCCACTGGCCGAGCGCATTCGCGATGTGCTGCTGGCCCCGGCCGATGAAGTCATGAACCCCGATACCGAGCTGTTGCTGGTGTTCGCCGCGCGCGCCCAGCATCTGGCCGAAGTGATCCGTCCGGCGCTGGCTCGCGGCGCGGTGGTGCTGTGCGATCGTTTCACCGACTCGACTTACGCCTATCAGGGCGGAGGTCGTGGTTTGTCGCTGGAACGCATTGCTGCGCTGGAGACGTTCGTTCAGGGCGACCTGCGTCCGGATCTGACGCTGATTTTCGATCTGCCGGTGGAAATCGGTCTGGCCCGCGCCAGTGCCCGGGGCCGTCTGGACCGATTTGAACTGGAAGGCCGGGCGTTTTTCGAAGCGGTACGCAATGCGTTTCTGCAACGCGCCGAGGCTGATCCGGCGCGCTATGTGCGCATCGATGCCGGTCAGTCATTGGTCAAGGTTCAGCAAGCGCTGGATACCTTGATTCCGAACTTGCTGGAGCTGATTCGTGGCTGAGGCCTATCCATGGCAGGACAGCCTCTGGCAGCAACTGGCCGGACGTAGCCAGCACGCCCACGCGTACTTGCTGCACGGCCCGGCCGGGATCGGCAAGCGCGCGTTGGCCGAGCGCCTGATGGCCAGCCTGCTCTGTCAGCGTCCTACGCCGGAAGCGTGCGGCGAGTGCAAGTCCTGCCTGCTGCTCAAGGCCGGCAGCCATCCGGACAATTACATCCTTGAGCCGGAAGAAGCCGACAAGGCGATCAAGGTCGATCAGGTCCGTGATCTGGTCAGTTTCGTGGTGCAGACCGCGCAGCTGGGCGGGCGCAAGGTGGTGCTGATCGAGCCGGTGGAGTCGATGAACATCAACGCCGCCAACGCCTTGCTCAAGAGCCTCGAAGAGCCGTCCGGCGATACCGTGTTGTTGCTGGTCAGCCACCAGCCGAGCCGTTTGCTGCCGACGATCAAGAGCCGTTGCGTGCAGCAGGCGTGCCCGCTGCCCGGTGAGGCCATGAGCTTGCAATGGCTGGCGCAGGCGTTGCCGGAGTGCTCCGAAGAGGAGCGCGTCGAATTGCTGACGCTGGCGGCCGGTTCGCCACTGGCGGCGGTCAGTCTGCAGTCCCAAGGCGTGCGTGAACAGCGGGCGCAGGTGGTCGAAGGGGTGAAGAAGCTGCTCAAACAGCAGCAATCGCCGACGCAACTGGCCGAAGAGTGGAAAAGCATTCCGATGCTGCGCCTGTTCGACTGGTTCTGCGACTGGTCGAGCCTGATCCTGCGCTACCAACTGACCCAGGATGAAGCCGGTCTCGGTCTGACCGATATGCGCAAAGTCGTGCAGTACCTGGCGCAGAAAAGCGCCCAAGGCAAAGTCCTCGATATTCAGGACTGGATTCTCGCCCAGCGGCAGAAAGTCCTGAGCAAAGCCAACCTCAACCCGGCACTGCTGCTGGAAGCGTTGTTGGTGCAATGGGCGGGATTGCCTGGTCAAAGATAAGAATGTGTACCTAGACTCTGAACATCAGCAGTGGAGGTCAACATGAATGAAGCCATCAGCCCGGGGCCGCGCAACGGCATCCTGTCCCTGACCATCAAGGACAAATCGGTGCTTTACGCCGCCTACATGCCGTTCATCAAGAACGGTGGCCTGTTCATCCCGACCAACAAGAGCTACAAGTTGGGCGACGAGGTGTTCATGCTGCTGAACCTGATGGACGAGGCGGAGAAGATTCCGGTGGCCGGCAAGGTCGCCTGGATCACCCCCAAAGGTGCTCAGGGCAACCGCGCAGCCGGCGTCGGCGTGCAATTCAATGAAGGCGACAACACCGCCCGCAGTCGCATCGAAACCCATCTGGCCGGAGCACTGAAATCCGACCGTCCCACTCATACGATGTAAGTAGCCGTCTTTTTTATGCTCGTAGATTCCCATTGTCACCTTGATCGCCTCGACCTCGCCGCCCATGACGGTTCGCTGGATGCTGCACTCGATGCGGCTCGCCAGCGAGGGGTAGGGCACTTCCTGTGTATCGGCGTGAGTGCCGACAACGCTGCCGACGTCAAAGCCCTCGCCGAGCGCTACGACGACGTCGATTGCTCGGTTGGTGTGCACCCATTGGATGTGCAACCGGGCGCGGCGCCTGCACTTGACTGGCTGCTGCACGAACTCAATCACCCGAAAGTGGTGGCGATCGGCGAAACCGGTCTGGATTATCACTACGAACCGGAAGCCGCCGAGCTGCAGCAGGCATCCTTCCGCCTGCACCTGCAAGCCGCACAGCAGACTGGTAAGCCGGTGATCATCCACACCCGCGGCGCCCGTGCCGATACCCTTGAGCTGCTGCGAGAAGCGGCGTTGCCCCAGGCCGGTGTGCTGCATTGCTTCACCGAAGACTGGGACATGGCCAAAGCCGCGCTGGACATGGGCTACTACATTTCCCTGTCGGGCATCGTCACCTTCCGCAATGCCGACGCCCTGCGTGATGTGGCGAGCAAAGTGCCGGCCGATCGCCTGCTGGTGGAGACCGACTCGCCGTATCTGGCGCCGATCCCTTATCGCGGCAAGCCGAACCTGCCGCAGTACGTGCGTGAGGTGGCTGAGTTTCTGGCGATGCTGCGTGGGGAGAGCTACGAGCGGTTTGCCGAGCAGACCACCGAGAACTTCAAGCGCCTGTTTACGCTGGCCTCTGTCAAATCTGCCATGTAGGTCATCGCCAAATCGCAGGCAAAAAAAACCCGGGTTCTGGGGGGTGAATCCGGGTTAAGACCATTAGGAGTAAAACAAAGGCACGCGGTCCCTTGGTACCTTTACCGGCACGGCACTTGGGGGAGATGCCGCCCGACAGTTCAAGTATTGATCAGTCTGGCGTTCAGTCCAGTTAGCCGGTCGGGGTTTTTAAACAAATTTGGAATACGTGCGCTTCAGTTGAGTTCTCATTGCACCCCTGGCGTTCGCAAAATGAACAAGAAACGCAGATATGGTCGGATGATCCGTGCATTTTTGTGCAAGTTAGGCATAATACGCGGCTTCGAATTTTGACCCCTACAGACCTTTTCTTATGCACAAAGAACCTCGTAAGGTCCGTGAGTTTCGTCGCCGCGAGCAAGAAATTCTCGATACCGCGCTCAAGCTGTTCCTCGAACAAGGTGAAGACAGCGTCACCGTCGAGATGATTGCTGATGCCGTGGGTATCGGCAAAGGCACGATCTACAAGCATTTCAAATCCAAGGCCGAGATCTATCTGCGCCTGATGCTCGATTACGAGCGTGATTTGAACGAGCTGCTGCATTCGGCCGATGTCGACAAGGACAAGGAAGCGCTGTCCCGTGCCTACTTCGAATTCCGCATGCGCGACCCGCAGCGCTACCGCCTGTTCGACCGTCTCGAAGAGAAGGTGGTAAAAGGCAATCAGGTGCCGGAAATGGTCGAGGAGCTGCACAAGATCCGTGCCTCGAACTTCGAACGCCTGACCTTGCTCATCAAGGGCCGGATCAGCGAAGGCAAGCTCGAAGACGTGCCGCCGTACTTCCACTACTGCGCGTCCTGGGCGCTGGTGCACGGCGCGGTGGCGCTGTATCACTCGCCGTTCTGGAGCAATGTTCTGGAAGATCAGGAAGGTTTCTTCCAGTTCCTGATGGACATCGGCGTGCGCATGGGCAACAAGCGCAAGCGCGACCCGGAAACACCGAGCAGCTGAATCATTCAGCGGCCTTATTGCGCCATGATTTCGCTACATGACGCAGTACCGCAGGAATATACTCAGGCATAGGGCTTGCTAAAACTTGATTTGTGAGTCAAGTTTTAGCGGCTCGAAATTCTATCGCCGGAGTGATCATGATCGTTGACCGTCAAGGCAGGCGTTTTCGCAATTTGCGCATCAGCCTGACTTCAGCCTGCAATTACGCCTGTACCTACTGCGTGCCCAACGGCAAGCGGCTGGTGGCTGCGCAGGATGAACTGTCGGCCGAGGCCATGGCCCGCGGCGTGGCTTATCTGATCGAAGCCGCCGGCATCGAGCGCTTGCGCATCACCGGTGGCGAGCCGCTGGTCAGCCCCAAACTCGAATCTTTCATGAGCGCTGTCGGCAAGATGGGGCTGGAAGACATCAGCCTGACCACCAACGGTCAACTCCTGGCGAAAAAACTTCCGCTACTGGTGGATGCCGGTCTGCGCCGGATCAACGTATCCCTCGATACCCTGGATGCCGGCGCGTTCCGCAGCATTGCCCGTGGCGGCGATCTGGCGACCGTGCTCGATGGCATGGACCAAGCGAAAGCGGCGGGACTGAAGATCAAGGTCAACATGGTGCCGTTGCGTGGGCAGAACCTGGATCAGGTGATGCCGCTGCTCGATTACTGCCTGGAACGGGGCTATGAATTGCGTTTCATCGAGTTGATGCGCATGGGCCACCTCGCCACCGACTCCAACGCATTCCTGCAACAGTTCGTCAGCCTGCAGCAACTGCTGAGCCTGATCGGCGAGCGCTACGAGTACGCCCAAGCTGATGCGCCGGTGGATGCCACGGCCGTGCGCTATGCGATACCGGGCCGCGGCCATTTCGGCGTGATCGCCAACGAAAGCGTGCCGTTCTGCAGAACCTGTTCGCGCTTGCGTCTGTCGTCGACCGGTTGGCTGCATGGCTGCCTGTCGTCGAGCAACCGCCACTATGTCGGTGATCTGCTCGACAAGCCGCGTCATCAGGCATTGCCGGCGCTGCAGCGTCTTCTGGTCAAGGCGCTGGGCGACAAGCAGGAAGTGGCGTTCTCCGGTGGCGCTACGGTCATGAAGATTATCGGCGGCTGAACAACCGCTTTCGCGAGCAAGCTCGCTCCCACATTTCGAATGCATTCTCCTGTGGGAGCGAGCTTGCTCGCGAATACGATCTTACAATCAACGAATTTCCTGAGCTGGCGCAAAAGCTGCATCCAACGGCCATTCGCCGGTTTTCCGTCACCGGCTTCTGGAGGATGAGGATGCGTAGCCTGGTTTTGCTGCTGGCCGTTTTGGCGCTTGGCGGCTGTATGACTGTCAGCGATATGGCCGAAGGCACTCGCTATCAGATGAGCGACGCGGGGCTGCTGGATCACAGCGACAGCCGTCGGGTGAACAACTTCCGCATTCAGCCGGATTCGTTCATCTACATCGCTCAGGGCGCATTTGCACCGCCGGGTGGCTCCTATCCGCGCCCGAACGTGGTGGCCGAAGAAGCGTTCAAGGGTTTTGTCGAATACTTCCCGATGGTCCGCCGCGCCCGTGCCCCGGAAGGCCTCGATCAAGCGATGGGCGAAGCCCGCGATGCCGGCGCCCACTACCTGCTGTACACCCGTTTCGCCAAGGCTGACGACCGTATCGGCAACTCTGACGAATGGCTCGATCAGGAAGCCGTGGATCGCCTCGGCATCGATGGCGGGGTGATTCAGATCATGTTGATCGAGACCAGCACCCAGTATTTGATTGATACTGCACGCATCAAGAGTCGTGGCGGTTTACTGACGTTCCACGATAACAAGCCGGAAGACCTGATCGGCCCGCCGCTGGCGCAATACGCGCGCAGCCTGCTGGGAGTCGGCGACCAATAAACCAAGGAGTACGCCATGAGTGGACCGCAAAAAGCCAATGACCTGTTGGGGCAGATCCCCAAAACCAAAGGCCTGCCGCCGGTGCACTTGTGGAACCCGGACTTCTGCGGTGACATCGACATGCGCATCGCCCGCGACGGCACCTGGTATTACCTGGGTACGCCGATCGGGCGCAAGCCGATGGTCAAGCTGTTCTCCACCATCATCCGCCGCGACGGCGATGATTATTTCCTGATTACCCCGGTCGAGAAGGTCGGGATCAAAGTCGACGATGCGCCGTTCGTGGCGATTGCCGTGGAAGCCGAAGGCGAGGGCGAAGCGCAGGTCTTGCGTTTCACTACCAACGTTGAAGAGACTGCTGAGGCCGGGCCGGAACATCCGATCCGCGTCGAGATCGACCCGGTGACTCAGGAACCCGCGCCTTACGTGCACGTGCGCACCAACCTCGAAGCGTTGATTCACCGCAATGTGTTTTACCAACTGGTGGAACTGGCGGTCAGTCGTGAGATCGATGGGCAGCGCTGGTTGGGCGTATGGAGTGGCGGCGAGTTCTTCCGGATCGGCCTCGAACCCTGACAATGAATCAAATGTGGGAGGGGGCTTGCTCCCGAAGGCGGTGTGACAGTCCCCCTATGTATTGACTGCTGCACTGCCTTCGGGAGCAAGCCCCCTCCCACATTGATTGATGGACAACCTGAAAATCTGATTTGACACCCAATCATATGATCATTAGCGTGGACACCCATCGCCAACTGCTTTGAGGTCTCCATGTCCAGCAGCTTTCATGCGTCAACGGTCGATTGGCTGGGCAGCTGGATTGCCGCTGGCCAGGTCAAACCGGGGCAGGCGATCAAGGTCGAGGCGGATCTGGGCGAGCAGTTAGGTGTCAGCCGCACGGTGATTCGCGAAGCGATCAAGACCCTGGTCGCCAAAGGCATGCTCGAAGTCGGGCCTAAGGTTGGCACTCGCGTGTTACCGGTACGGCGCTGGAACCTGTTCGATCCGCAAGTGGTTGGCTGGCTGTCGCGCAACGGCCTGCCGGAAAACTTTGTTGATGACCTGCTCGACCTGCGCCGCACCATCGAACCGATGGCCGTGCGCTGGGCCTGCGAGCGCGCCAGCCTGGAGCAGATTCACGCGGTGCAACTGGCCTACAACGCGCTGGAACGGGCGGTCGACAGCGGCATTGATTACAACCGTGCCGACCAGGCCTTCCACGAATGCATTCTGGCCGCCAGCCACAACCAGTTCATCGAGCAAATGGTCCCGGCCCTCGGCGCCTTGCTCGCCGTGTCGTTTGAAGTCTCCGCTGCCGACCCCGATGAACTACGGCGCACATTGCCGATCCACAAAGACATGGCCGATGCCATTGCTGCCCGTGACTCAGCGCGCGGGGTCTGGGCCTGCATGACCTTGATCGACAACGCCGACCTGGCGATCAAACGCTTTTACCCGCAGGTGATGGCCGACAAAAAAGCCAGCTGAGAACACAAATCCCCCTGTAGGAGTGAGCCTGCTCGCGATAGCGGTGGGTCAGTCACAATCGTCGTCACTGACCCACCGCTATCGCGAGCAGGCTCACTCCTACAGTTAGAACAACAACATGAAGGATTCAATATGCCGTTGACCGCCGTAACCCAACACCGCGCCAGGCTCGGTGAAGGGCCATTCTGGGACGCCCCGACCCAGGCGCTGTACTGGGTCGATATCGCCGGCAAGCAGGCGCTGCGGCTGATCGGCAACAACGTGCAGATCTGGCAGATGCCCGAGCACGTTTCCGCGTTCATCCCCTGTGCCAGCGGCGACGCGTTGGTGACATTGAGCAGCGGCGTGTATCGACTGGATCTCGATTCCCCGGGCCTCGAACCACGCCTCACGCTGTTCTGCATCGCCGACCCGCAACCCGGCAATCGGCCCAACGAAGCACGCTGCGACGCCCAAGGCCGACTGTGGCTCGGCACCATGCAGAACAACATCGGTGACAACGGCGAAGACCTGCCGATCGAGCGTCGTTCCGGTGGCTTGTTCCGCATTGACCCCGACCAGCGTGTCACGCCATTGCTGCTCGGTCTCGGCATTCCCAACACACTGCTGTGGAGTGATGACGGCACCACGCTGCTGTTCGGCGACAGTCTCGACGGGGCGCTCAATCGCTATTTCATTCACACCGACGGCAATCTGGATAACGCCGAGATCTGGTATGGCCCTGACCAGAATGGTGGCCCGGACGGATCGGCAGTCGACGCCGAGGGCTATGTCTGGAACGCCCGTTGGGACGGCAGCTGCCTGCTGCGCCTTACGCCGGACGGCAAGGTCGACCGCAAAATCGATCTGCCTGTCAGCCGGCCAACCAGTTGCGTATTCGGCGGCGAAGACCTGAAAACCCTGTACATCACCAGCGCCCAGAGTCCGCGCAACCATCCACTGGATGGCGCAGTCCTGTCGATGAGGGTCGATGTGCCGGGCAAACTCTGCACGCGGTTTGCAGGCTGAATCCCAAAATATGGGATGCAAAATTATATATTGAGATTATTTGGCAGTCGGGTTTATAGTCGGCTCCAGCAGTAACACGCACTCACACTTAAAAAGAACAAAACAGGTGAAGTGATGCAGCGAACCTCTATCGCACTCCTCAGCGGAGTCAGCGTCTCGCAACGGCCCGGCGTCGCTCGCCGCGCCTGCCTGTTTCGTTTTCACAGTCTTCCAGACCGGACATCGACAGATGCCCGGTTTTTTTGTGCTGACGAACAGGAGTCCTGATCCATGGCTGAACCTCTTTCCTTGCCGCCGGTGCCCGCGCCGCCGAAGGGTGAGCGTTTGAAAAACAAAGTGGTGCTGCTGACCGGTGCCGCTCAAGGCATCGGCGAAGCCATCGTTGCCGCGTTCGCCTCGCAGCAGGCCAGACTGGTGATCAGCGATATTCAGGCAGAGAAGGTCGAGAAGGTTGCCGCCCAGTGGCGCGACAAGGGCTACGACGTGCAGGCGATCAAGGCTGACGTCTCGCGCCAGCAAGACCTGCATGCCATGGCCAGACGGGCCATCGAGCTGCACGGGCGCATCGACGTGCTGGTCAACTGCGCCGGGGTCAACGTGTTCCGCGACCCGCTGCAAATGACCGAAGAAGACTGGCGTCGTTGCTTCGCCATCGATCTGGACGGTGCTTGGTACGGTTGCAAAGCCGTGCTGCCGCAGATGATCGAGCAGGGTGTCGGCAGCATCATCAACATCGCCTCGACCCATTCCAGCCACATCATTCCCGGCTGCTTCCCGTATCCGGTGGCCAAGCACGGCCTGCTTGGGCTGATTCGGGCGCTGGGCATCGAATATGCGGCGAAGGGCGTTCGGGTCAACGCCATCGCCCCGGGGTACATCGAGACGCAACTCAACGTCGATTACTGGAACGGTTTCGCCGATCCGCGCGCCGAGCGTCAGCGAGCATTCGATCTGCACCCGCCGAAACGCATCGGCCAGCCGCTCGAAGTGGCGATGACCGCCGTGTTTCTGGCCAGTGATGAAGCGCCGTTCATCAACGCCTCTTGCATCACCATCGATGGTGGGCGCTCGGTGATGTACCACGACTGAGTGGATCGTGTTTCAGGCGGTGAACTCCGCGTGAAATCCAATCATCATACGATATGACTATTTTCAACAGGCTTTGCAGCAGTACGTGTCACGCCACCACACCTGTGGCGAGGGAGCTTGCTCCCGCTCGGCTGCGCAGCAGTCGTAAATTCGGGCTGCGCGGTGTGTTTGATTGACCGAGGTAACCGGTTTTAGGGCCGCTTCGCAGCCCAGCGGGAGCAAGCTCCCTCGCCACAAGCTGTTTAATTTGCTCAAAAAAAATAACAAGGAGTCAGCTTATGAAACGTCGTTTCGGGATTCGTACCCTGTGCAGTGCCGCCCTGGCGGTCACCGCGTTCAGTCTGAGCAGTACGCTGCTCGCTGCCGATGCCGTGAAAATCGGTTTCCTGGTCAAGCAGGCTGAAGAGCCGTGGTTCCAGACCGAGTGGGCTTTTGCTGAAAAAGCCGCCAAGGATAAAGGCTTCGAACTGATCAAGATCGCCGTGCCAGACGGCGAGAAAACCCTCTCGGCCATCGACAGCCTCGCGGCCAACGGTGCCAAAGGCTTCGTGATCTGCCCGCCGGACGTCTCGCTCGGCCCGGCGATCATGGCCAAAGCCAAACTCAATGACCTGAAAGTGATTGCCGTGGACGATCGTTTCGTCGACGCCAGCGGCAAGTTCATGGAGGACGTGCCGTACCTCGGCATGGCCGCGTTCGAAGTTGGCCAGAAGCAGGGCAACGCGATGGTCGCCGAAGCGAAGAAGCGCAACTGGGACTGGAAAGACACCTACGCGGTGGTCAACACCTACAACGAACTCGACACCGGCAAGAAGCGCACCGACGGTTCGATGAAGGCGCTCGAAGACGCCGGCCTGCCAAAAGACCACATCCTGACCGCCGCGCTGAAAACCCTCGACGTGCCGGGCAGCATGGACGCCACCAACTCGGCGCTGGTCAAGCTGCCCAGCGCAGCGAAGAACCTGATCATTGGCGGCATGAACGACAACACCGTACTCGGCGGCGTGCGCGCCACCGAAGCCGCCGGGTTCGCTGCGGCCAATGTGATTGGCATCGGCATCAACGGCACCGACGCCATCGGCGAGCTGAAAAAGCCCAACAGCGGTTTCTTCGGCTCGATGCTGCCTAGCCCGCACATCGAAGGCTACAAGACTGCCGAGATGATGTACGAGTGGGTCACCACCGGCAAAGAACCGCCGAAGTACACAGCGATGGACGACGTCACCCTGATCACCCGTGAGAACTTCAAGCAAGAGCTGGAAAAAATCGGCCTGTGGAATTGATGGCTGCTCGATCGGTGTGAAGAGGTGACTCAGATGCACGCGCAAGTACAGACACATGCAAGCAGCGCCGGCGGCAGCCTGCGCTTCAACGGGATCGGCAAGACCTTCCCCGGGGTCAAGGCGCTGGACGCCATCAGCTTCGTCGCCCATCCAGGGCAGGTGCACGCCTTGATGGGCGAGAACGGCGCTGGCAAATCGACCCTGCTGAAAATCCTCGGTGGCGCCTACATTCCGAGCAGCGGCGAGTTGCAGATCGGCGAGCAGACCATGGCGTTCAAGTCGACCGCCGACAGCATCGGCAGCGGCGTCGCGGTGATTCACCAGGAGCTGCATCTGGTGCCGGAAATGAGCGTGGCCGAGAACCTGTTTCTCGGTCATCTGCCGGCCAGTTTCGGCCTGATCAATCGTGGCGTCCTGCGCCAGAATGCCTTGGCCTGCCTCAAGGGCCTGGCCGATGAAATCGATCCGCAGACCAAGGTCGGGCGCCTGTCGCTCGGCCAGCGGCAACTGGTGGAAATCGCCAAGGCGCTGTCCCGTGGCGCGCATGTGATTGCCTTCGATGAGCCGACCAGCAGCCTCTCGGCGCGCGAAATCGACCGTTTGATGGCGATCATCAGCCGCCTGCGCGATGAGGGCAAAGTGGTGCTCTACGTCTCGCATCGCATGGAAGAAGTGTTCCGCATTTGCGATGCGGTGACGGTGTTCAAGGACGGCCGTTATGTGCGCACCTTCGATGACATGAGCCAGTTGACCCACGATCAACTGGTGACCTGCATGGTCGGCCGCGACATTCAGGACATCTACGATTACCGCAGTCGTCCACGCGGCGCGGTGGCGTTGAAGGTCGACGGTTTGCTCGGCCCGGGGCTGCGTGAGCCGGTGAGTTTCGAGGCGCACAAGGGCGAGATTCTCGGGCTGTTCGGCCTGGTCGGGGCCGGGCGCACCGAGCTGTTTCGCTTGCTCAGCGGGCTTGAACGCAACACCGCCGGACGCCTCGAATTGCGCGGGCATGAATTGAAGTTGCGCTCGCCGCGTGACGCGATTGCCGCCGGGATCCTGCTGTGCCCCGAGGACCGGAAAAAAGAGGGGATCATCCCGCTGGCCAGCGTTGCCGAGAACATCAACATCAGCGCGCGCGGTGCCAATGCCAGCCTCGGCTGCCTGCTGCGCGGGCTGTGGGAGAAGGGCAACGCCGACAAGCAGATCAAGGCGCTGAAAGTCAAAACCCCGCACGCCGGTCAGCAGATCAAATTCCTGTCCGGCGGCAATCAGCAGAAGGCCATTCTCGGCCGCTGGCTGTCGATGCCGATGAAGGTGCTGCTGCTCGACGAGCCGACTCGCGGCATCGACATCGGCGCCAAGGCCGAGATCTACCAGATCATCCATAACCTGGCCGCCGACGGTATTTCGGTGATCGTGGTGTCCAGCGACCTGATGGAGGTGATGGGCATTTCCGACCGCATTCTGGTGCTCTGCGAAGGCGCGCTGCGCGGCGAAGTCAGCCGCGACCAGGCCAATGAATCCAACCTGCTGCAACTGGCTTTGCCGCGCCATCGCGCTGACGGCGTGGCGAACTGAGAGGTGACTATGATGACCATCCAAAACAAGGCGCTGCCGACTCCCCGCAAACCGCTGGACCTGCGGCGCTTCCTCGACGACTGGGTCATGCTGCTGGCGGCGATCGGTATCTTCGTCGCCTGCACGCTGCTGATCGATAACTTCCTCTCGCCGCTGAACATGCGCGGGCTGGGTCTGGCGATTTCCACCACCGGCATTGCCGCGTGCACCATGCTGTATTGCCTGGCGTCAGGTCACTTCGACTTGTCGGTGGGTTCGGTGATCGCCTGCGCGGGGGTCGTTGCGGCGGTGGTGATGCGCGACACCAACAGCGTGTTCCTCGGCGTCAGCGCAGCGCTGGTGATGGGCCTGATTGTCGGGCTGATCAACGGCATCGTGATCGCCAAGTTGCGGGTCAACGCGTTGATCACCACGCTGGCGACCATGCAGATCGTTCGCGGCCTGGCCTACATTTTTGCCAACGGCAAAGCGGTGGGCGTGTCGCAGGAATCGTTCTTCGTCTTCGGCAACGGCCAGTTGTTCGGCGTGCCGGTGCCGATCCTGATCACCATCGTCTGCTTCCTGTTCTTCGGCTGGCTGCTGAACTACACCACCTACGGGCGCAACACCATGGCCATCGGTGGCAACCAGGAGGCGGCATTGCTCGCCGGGGTCAACGTTGACCGGACCAAGATCATCATCTTCGCCGTGCACGGCGTGATCGGCGCGCTCGCCGGGGTGATTCTCGCTTCGCGCATGACCTCCGGGCAGCCGATGATTGGCCAGGGTTTCGAGCTGACGGTGATCTCGGCATGCGTGCTCGGCGGCGTGTCGCTGAGCGGCGGGATCGGCATGATCCGCCACGTGATTGCCGGGGTGCTGATTCTGGCGATCATCGAGAATGCGATGAACCTGAAGAACATTGATACGTTTTATCAGTATGTGATTCGTGGTTCGATTCTGTTGCTGGCCGTCGTCATCGATCGCCTGAAACAACGCTGAGATCAAAAGCTCCCCCTCACCCTGGCCCTCTCCCAGAGGGAGAGGGGACTGATTGGGGGACCTTTCAGAGATACATCGACCTGAAAGTGCTTTGCTGAATCCATAATCGACTGGATTTTTCAGGTCGATGTAGAGCGTGAAACTGCTCGGTCAGTCCCCTCTCCCTCCGGGAGAGGGCTAGGGTGAGGGGCTTTTGATTCTCCCGCCTTCTGTCACCTTCCCTAAATTTCCCTTGCCCGTCCGCGCCCGTTTCGGGTATCACTTTGTACATGATTAGACAGGTACGATTTGACAAGAAACAACGGGTGGTCGACGAACTCGTCCGGCGCATTGAAAGCGGCCTCATGGAGGACGGCTTTCTGTTGCCCGGCGAGCATCAGTTGGCTCAGGAATTCAACGTCAGCCGTGGCACGTTGCGCGAAGCGCTGGCCGAACTGAAGCGGCGCAATTACATCGCCACGCAAAGCGGGGTCGGCTCGATCGTCACCTTCGATGGTGTCGCGCTCGATCAGCGCAGCGGCTGGGCGCAGGCGTTGGCCGACAGCGGGGCGCTGATCAACACCGAAGTGCTGCGCCTGGAAGCGGTGACGCGGCCTGATCTGCTTTCGCGCTTCGGCACCGACCAATTCATCACCCTCGATCGCCGTCGTCGTTCCAACGACGGCACGCTGGTGTCCCTTGAACGTTCTTTGATGCCGGCCACCGGTGGCCTGGAAAGCCTGCCGCGGGTCGGTCTGATCGACAACTCGCTGACCATCACCCTCGCTGCCTACGGCTACATCGGCGAGCGCGGCGATCAGTGGATTGGCGCCGAACCACTCAATGCCGAAGACGCCGAACTGCTCGGGCGCCCGGTCGGCACCGTGTTCCTCAAGGCCCTGCGTACCACATACGACCGGCAGAACCGTTTCATGGAGCAGGTCGAAAGCCTGCTCGACCCGGTGCATTTCCGCCTGCACCTGCAATTTGGAGAATCGAAATGACCGCGCTCAACCGTGCCCTCGGTGCGTTTTATGGCCTGGCCCTCGGTGATGCGCTGGGCATGCCGACGCAATCGTTGAACCGCGAAACGATCAAGACCCGCTTCGGCCACATCACCGATCTGCAGGATGCCGGTCCTCTGCAACCGATCGCCGCCAACATGCCCAAGGGCTCGATCACCGACGACACCGAACAGGCGATTCTGGTCGGCGAGTTGCTGGTCGAAGGCAAGGGTCAGATCGAGCCGGCAGTCCTCGCCCAACGGCTGATCGAATGGGAAGCCGAGATGCAGGCCAAGGGGTCGCAGGACCTGCTCGGCCCGTCGACCAAACGCGCCATTGAAATGATCCTTGCCGGCCACTCGCCGGAGGAGGCCGGGCGTTACGGCACTACCAATGGCGCGGCGATGCGCATCACTCCGGTGGGCATTGCGGCAGACGTCGCCGATCCCGAGCGTTTCATTACGGCCGTGGTGCAGGCCTGTCAGGTCACCCACAACACCACGCTGGGGATTTCCAGTGCGGCGGCGGTGGCGGCGGTGGTCTCGGCCGGGATCAACGGCATGGATCTGGGCGAGGCATTGAACCTTGGCCAGCAGATTGCGCAACAGGCCGAGGCACATGGGCACTGGGTGGCCGGCGGGCGCATCGCTTCGCGCATCAGTTGGGCGCGAACCATCAGCGTCGACAGCGACAAGGCCCTGCTGGCGGATCTGCTGTACGACGTGATCGGCACTTCGGTGGCCTCGCAGGAATCGGTCGTGGTGTCGTTCGCCCTGGCGCAGCAAGTGGCCGTTGGCGAGATGAGCGCATTCGATGCGTTGTGCATGGCCGCCAGTCTTGGCGGCGACACTGACACCATCGCGGCAATTCTCGGCGCCATGCTCGGGGCCTGCCTGGGCCTTGAGAGCTGGCCTGCGCCGATGATTGCCACGGTCAAAGCGGTCAATCATCTGGAGCTTGAACCGTTGGTGCAGGGGCTGTTGACCCTGCGTTGACTGAGCTGACGCCTTCGCGAGCAAGCCCGCTCCCACAGGGGATTTGAGCCGTTCACAAATCTCCTGTGGGAGCGGGCTTGCTCGCGAATGGCGCGCTGCGGATTACGGATTTTTACCCCGCAATGGATCGCACAGACAGGCCGAGGATGGCCGGGATGTCTTGTCGTTTTGAGTCATTGCCACAACCACAATAAAGGCAAACAGGAGCACTGTTCATGAGTTCAACAAACGCCGGGCCAAGCGCCGGGCAACTGGAAACCCGCGGCATTGAGCCGGTGCCGGAAGCTGAGTGCAACGGTCATCCGCTGCAACTGTTCTGGGTCTGGTTCGCCGCCAACATTTCCATTCTCGGCCTGCCATTGGGCGCCACGCTGGTGGCGTTTCGCGGGCTGGCGATCTGGCAGGCGATCATCGTTGCCATCGTCGGCGCCGCCGGTTCGTTCGCCGTGGTCGGGATCATCTCGATTGCCGGCCGCCGTGGCCGCGCGCCGAGTCTGACTCTGTCGCGGGCGATCTTCGGCGTGCGTGGCAATATCGGCCCGACGCTGGTCTCGCTGATGTCGCGTCTGGGCTGGGAAACGGTCAACACCACTACCGCGGCGTTCGTGCTGCTATCGCTGTGTTCGATCCTGTTCGGCTCGCCGGTTGAAGCGAAAAGTGCGCCCGTGCTGACGCTGATCTTCATCGCGATTTTCGTGCTGCTGACCCTGTCGGTTTCCGGCCTCGGTCACGCCACCTTGCTGGTGATCCAGAAGTGGGCGACCTACGTGTTCGGCGCGCTGAACATTCTGGTCGGCGGCTTCCTCTGCGCGACCATCGACTGGAGCGCGGTGTTCAACGCCACGCCAGCGCCGCTGAGCGCGATGATCATCGGCATCGGCACCATGGCCGCCGGCACCGGGATCGGCTGGGCTAACGCGGGTGCGGACATGTCGCGCTATCAGCACCGCAGCGTCAAGGCTGTACGGCTGGTCGCCTCGGCGGCGTTCGGTGCGGGGATTCCGCTGGTGCTGCTGATCACCCTCGGCGGCCTGCTGTCGGTGGGCAACAACGATCTGGCATCGGCGACTGACCCGATCGTGGCCATCCGCGACATGCTGCCGACCTGGATGGCCGTGCCGTACCTGATCACCGCGTTCGGTGGCTTGCTGCTGTCGAACAACCTGTCGGTGTACTCCGCCGGTCTGACCACGCTGACCCTCGGTCTGAAGGTCAAACGCGTCTACGCGGTGGTGGTCGACATCGTGGCGATCTTCGCCGGCTCGATCTACTTCATGCTGATTGCCGACAGCTTCTACGGCCCGTTTATCACCTTCATTTCGCTGCTGGCGGTGCCGATCACCGCGTGGGTGGGGATCTTCGTCGTCGACCTGATTCACCGTCACTACTACAGCCCCAAAGACCTGCTCGACGTCAGCCCGAGCAGCGCCTACTGGTATCGCGGCGGCATCGAGTGGCGCGCGTTCGGCGCGTGGGCGATTGCCATCGTGCTCGGCTTCAGTTTCACCACCATCGGCACCACCGCCGAGAACGTCTGGTTCAAGGGCTTTTTGTCCGACTCGTGGCTGGGCCACAACGGCCTCGGCTGGATCGTGACCTTCGTGGTCGCCGGTGGCATTTACCTGGTTCTCGGCGGGGCGAAAGATCGTCGCGCCGCGCAAGTCGAGAATGCTCATGCCTAAGATGTTGCACACCGGCCAGGTCATTATCGACTTGGTCATGGCCGTGGATCAGTTGCCGCAAGTCGGCGGCGATGTGCTGGCGCAGTCTGCCGCTTTCGAGGCTGGCGGCGGCTTCAACGTGATGGCCGCAGCCGTACGCAATGGTTTGCCGGTGGTTTATCTCGGTCGCCATGGCTCCGGACGTTTTGGTGACTTGGCGCGTCAGGCGATGAAGGATGAAGGCATTCACATCGGCATCCAGATGCCTGCACAACGCGATACCGGGATATGCGTGGCGCTGACCGATGCGTCGGCCGAGCGCAGTTTCATTTCCTACATCGGCGCTGAAGGTGAGGTGACCGGAGAGGACTTGAACAGCGTGGCGGCCGAGGCGGGCGACTACGTTTATGTAAGCGGTTACAGCCTGCTGCACGCAGGCAAGGCGCAGGCGCTGCTGGACTGGACGCTGGCGCTGCCGGAGGTGATCAACGTGGTGTTCGATCCGGGGCCGTTGGTGGAGTCGCCGGACTCGCCGTTGATGCGGGCGCTGCTGCCGCGCATTGATGTGTGGACCAGCAACAGCGTCGAGGCGTTGCGCTTTACCGAGGCTGCAGACATTGCTCAAGCGCTGGATCGGCTGGCGGATCATCTGCCCAAGGATGTGCTGATGGTGGTGCGCGATGGACCACAGGGTTGCTGGATTCAGCAGCGTGGCGAGCGTCGGCATGTGCCGGGGTTTGCGGTAAAAGCCGTGGACAGCAACGGGGCGGGTGATGCCCATGCCGGGGTGTTCGTCGCCGGGTTGGCGCAGGGTTTGCCCGCCCATGAGGCGGCGCGGCGGGCGAATGCGGCAGCGGCTTTGGCAGTGACACGATGGGGGCCGGCGACTGCGCCGGGAGTTGCTGAGGTGGATGCGTTTATCCACGAGTCCTGCGGCGATTGATCAACCGCCTTCGCGAGCAAGCCCGCTCCCACAGGGGGGATTTGCGTCTTTCACAACTCCAATGTGGGAGCGGGCTTGCTCGCGAAGAGGCCATACGGCTCAGCACAAAATATGGATCAGCCGGCCTTGCGCAACGCCGCAATCAACTCATCCTTGCGCATCGAAGAACGCCCGGCAATGTTCTTCGCCCGCGCCTCTTTGCGCAGACTGTCGAGAGTCTGCGTCTCGCGCGAGGCCTTGCTGTCGCGCGCATGTCCCCCGCGACTGGCCACCGCTCGCCGCGATGATTCTTTGCGGTCTTCGGACTTGGCACTCGCCGGTTTCTTGCGTCCGGAACCGCCAGCCTTTTCGCCGCCGCCCGACTGTTTGTTGACCGTCGCCCAGGCACGCGCCTCGGCTGCATCCTTCGACAAGCCTTTTTTCTCATAGCTGTCTTCGATGTGTTCGGCCTTGCGCTTCTGTTCGGCGGTGTATTTGTCTTTGCTTCCACGAGGCATGGGATTTCTCCTCTTGTGTGCAGATTCGGCCGCTCGCCGCACCGGCAGCGAGCGGCCTGAGGTCTACTGCAGATCCAGCTTGCGCGCCGCTTCGACGCCAGCCGCACTGAGCTTGATCGGCAGATTCAACGAGTGTTCGCCGGCCTCGTTGCAGGTCACATGACCGTGGTGGATCAGTCCGCGATCCTGCAGAGAGGCGAGGGCGCTGGCCACCACTTTCTCGCCGCGATAATTGTCCAGCACCTCTTTGCCCAGTCCGCTCGGATGGGCATGCAGCAGGCGGGTGAGGACTTCTTTTTCCAGGTTTTTATCGACGTTCATGGTTACCTCTTCATGGATGTGAATAGGACGCTCGCGTCGGCGAACTACTGGCTGCCGCCCTCGGAGCCCGAGCCACCGGTGGTGGTTTTCGAGCCGATGCCGGGGCCGGCGTTATCGGGTGTGGCGGGGGAGTCAGGGGTGTTCATGCCACCCTGGCGGCCGGGGTCGCTGCCTTGGGTGCGTGGGTCGGTGCCAGTGGCAGGTGGCTGGTTGATCAATGGAACCCCGGAGCCATCGGTGTTCATGCCTGGGGCACTGTTGATGGCCGGGGCGCGCGGTGATGGAACCGGATCGGTGGGGCCTGTGCCCGCTGCGGTGGTGGACGCGGCGAAGACCGCTGGGCAGAGCAGGGCACTGAATACGAGGGCAGTCAACCTTGACGGGATCATAGGGCTTCTCCAGTGATTGAATTCCTTACCTGTGTTTGGTCTGCCCTTGAATCGGATTGGTGCCTGATGAGCGACGAACGGTCGAGACACAGGATTATCAGTCGAGGCCGATTTCTTCCTTGAACTGCTCCATGAAACCCTTCAGGCGTTGATGGCGGATCTGCGCCAGACGCTGACCGGCGCCAGTCTGGAAACCATCGGCCAGGTGCAGCAGCTTGGTCTGAAAGTGATCGAGGCAGAAGCGGGTGTCGTCGTAGTCGCGCTCCTTGGCTTCAGGGTCGAGCGGGTCGTACAACGCACTGCCCATGCGCCCGGCGACGTAGAAGGTGCGGGCAACGCCGAGCATGCCCAGCGAGTCTAGCCGGTCGGCGTCCTGGACCAGTTTCGCTTCGAGGGTCAGCGGGGTGATGTTGGCGGAAAAACTGTGGGCTTCGATGGCGTGGGTGACGCCACTGATTTTGCTTTCGGGCCAGTCCAGATCGGCCAGCACGTTGGCGGCTTTTTCTGCGGCGAGGCGCGAAGCCTGCGAGCGCAGCGGCGAGTTTTTTTCCACGGACACGCAATCGTGCAGCAGCACGGCAGCGAGCAACACTTCCAGGTCGCCACCTTCCTCGGCCTGCAAGGTGCGCGCGTTGTGCCAGACCCGTTGCAGGTGGGCGAGGTCGTGGGCACCGTCGTCGCCGGGTTCGAGGGCGTGGGGCAGCAGTGCTGCTGCAAGCGCCTCCACGGGCATAAAAATCTCAGTGTTCATGAGCATCCTTTCAGACTGGCGAAGTTCCTGTGGGAGCGGGCTTGCTCGCGAAGGCGTCAATCCAGTCACCATCATTGTTGTCTGTCAGACCGCTTTCGCGAGCAAGCCCGCTCCCACATTGCAATATCGGCGCAGGATATTCTCTGTGTTGCCATGTGACGAGCGCCGCATCCGGCCTTAGTATGGCGCTTTCCCTTTTCCGACAAGGCCCGTTCATGACGATCGAAATCCGCCCGGCGACCCCCAGCGATGCACCGCAAATCCTCGCCTTCATCACCGAACTGGCAGATTTCGAAAAGGCTCGCCACGAAGTGATCGCCAGCGTCACCGACATCGAGCGCAGCCTGTTCAGCGAGGGCGCCACCGCCCACGGCCTGATCTGCCTGCGTGACGGTGTGCCGATCGGTTTTGCGGTGTTCTTCTTCAGCTATTCGACGTGGCTCGGCAGCAATTGCCTGTACCTCGAAGACCTCTACATCACCCCCGAACAACGCGGCGGCGGCGCCGGCAAAACCCTGTTGCGGCATCTGGCGAAAATTGCCTGTGCCAATGACTGCGGGCGCTTCGAATGGAGCGTGCTGGACTGGAACACCCCGGCCATCGAATTCTACAAATCCCTCGGTGCGCAGCCGCAGGAAGAGTGGGTGCGCTATCGCATGGATGGCAAGGTGTTGCGTGAGTTTGCCGAAGGCTGAGGAGATGATGGCAATCCGATGTTGAAGTGATTGCCGCCACCGCTCTAGTCCGGCATTCTACGCGCCATTTTTGCGCGCTCACGGACGACACCTGCAATGCTTCTGGCAAAACTTCTCCACGCCCGTGGGGCCTTCGCTGTGTCTCTGAGTGACCGGCGATGAGCGGATTGCGGGCGTCAATGCGCCTGTATGGCCTGGTGAAAAACTCAGGCTGCTCTGACAACCCTCAGCGTCAACCGGTAGACATCCTGTGCATCGTCAATCGCACGGGCGGCAAAGCCATTCGTGCGTTTGTGTCGCGGCTCGACGCCGAACTCATGACACGCAGCGCCGGCCTGGGTGACTACCGTGTGATCGCGTTACGCCACTTCGAGCCGAATGCGTTTATCGACGCGCATCAGGGCTGGCTGACGCTGCACATCTGTTGCGGTTTCGTCGCCCCCGCCAGCCATTCGTTGCTCAAGGACGGCGCGTTGATGCCGATGGGCTGGTACGTCTATTCCGAGATCGGCCAGTGGACCGCCGAACATCATCTGGACCTCGGCGTGCAAATGGCCGATCTGCTGCAAACGGCTTACGAGCGTAATCAACTGCGCAATTACAACGCCTGGCTCAACGAACTCGACGACGCCGCGCCGGCCGAACTGGCCTGGCAAACCGACCGCGCCTGGCGACATCTGCAAACTGCCACATCACCCGACAGCCGTGAGCACTGCCACGCACTGTTCGACCCTGTCGACAACCGCTGGCGCTTCGCCGCGACCGACATCGACATCCATCAGCCGCACCCGGAACCTCTGAAGCAAGGAGCTTTGAATTGAGTGGTAAACCCGCCGCCCGCGTCACCGACCCGACCGCCTGCCCATTGCCAGGCCATGGCACCAACCCGATCGTTTCCGGCTCGCCCGACGTCTTCTTCGACGGCCTCGCCGCTGCGCGCATGACCGACAAATCAGCCTGTGGCAGCCCGATCACCGGCGCTGTTTCCGGCACCGTATTCATCAACGGCCTGAACGCCGCAACCCTCGACAGCACCGGTGGCCACGGCAATGTCGTGGTCGGTGGTTCGGGCACGGTGATGATTGGACAAAGTGGCGGAGGGGCAGCGTTTAGTGGGTTGTTGCCGATGCCGGTGCATTTCAATGATCGGATGCAGGTCGTTAATGAAGCCACGGGCGAACCTATTCCCGACCACCCTTATGCGATTCAGCGAGGCGATGGGCGTGTTGAGCATGGCATCACCGATGAACAGGGCTTTACCCATATGGTCAGTTCGCATTTGGCCGAAACTATTAAACTGTTCGTAGAGTGATCGAAATGGAAGTCGAAAATCCCGCACTCAACGATTGTAAAACTGAAGTGGCTGGTCATGAGTTGACCTGCAAGACTGATCAGAGCGTAAAACAGGCTGCGGTTAAAGTAAAAAAAGTTGCAGTGTTTTTTATTGGCGGTGCTGGGGATAAGGAAGAGTACTATCAAAATGAGCCGCCGCATCATAATGTGATGAATGCATGGAAGCAGTTAGAGAAGCGTCTTACTAATGAGCAGAAAGTTGAGGTGAATCTGCCATACATAAGTTACAAAGACGTTCGCGGTGAAAAAGATATTAAAAAGTACGTCGAGCGTCCTTTGAAAGGTGATAAGTCGGTCTATATTGTCGTTGTAGGTCATAGTTTGGGTGGTTGGAATGGTGCACATCTGACTTCGATTTTGAAAGAGCGCGGTTACACCGTAAAGGTATTGGTAACGCTTGATCCTGTTGGCGGTGGCACAGGTGTCTGGATGGTGTCTGATATATATTTCACGACACCGAAGCCCTCGGCAGATTATTGGGTCAATGTATTGGCTTCGCCCAAAGTGACGGATTCATCTGATAACGTTGCCAGCATGGGCGAGCGTTGGGTTATGACATCTGGGCCAGCTATCAACGAAGCGGTAGACGCCAACCATCGTCAGGCAGGGGTCATGTTTGGCGCTACGCTACAGGGTGGTAAATCGGCATGCGATATTGTGTATGAACGTTTGAGTCAATATTTGGAATCTTCGAAATGAAGTCGTTGTTTGTTTTTCTGACACTGCTACTGTGCAGTTCTTGCACTAAGCAACCGGTTCTTCCGGTCATTGATATTGACTTGATTTCTGTCAGTGGTGGAGATGATCACTCATCTTTAGGTATTAAGTTTGGTTCGAAAACCGATCTGTTGAATTTTTTTCAGGATGTGACCGGGGAAAGTCAGTTGGGCGAGTCTTTGTTCTGCTCGCTGGATAAGGATGTCGAGTTTAAGGATTTTGACAAGTTGACTCAGTATTTGGTGGGGGATTTTGTTGAGCTTGATAGTTCTGGATCTAAAGCGGAGCATATTTATATGGCCAAATTGTCCTCGTTTAAAAAAGAGGATGAGGGCGTATCAAATATTTTTATGCCTGCCAGTGAATTATTGCAGGTATTAGGTCAGCGTAATGTCATCTCTTGTAAGGTGTTCACTTCTGCTTATTCATTCGGTGGATATTATTCGAAGTCAATGCTCATCCCAGCAACTGACATCGTGCGTGCGATTCAAGAGAAGCGCGATTGATGGGGCTGAGAGGATTCCGGCTGCTACTGATTGCTGGTTTTTTAACGTGTCGTCCTGCCTGCACCTGAACGGACGTCGTTCAGCGTTAGACAAAATGGACTGATTTAATCCCAAAATATGGGATGTAAAATTACATATTGAGATTTCGCGCTTGAAAGGTCTATAGTCCGTCGCACTCACTGCCAAAAACAAAACAGGTGAAGCGATGCAGGCGCAATTGATCGCGCTCGACTGGGGGACGACCTCATTACGTGCTTATAAACTCGCGGCGGGCGGGGTGGTGCTGGAGCAGCGTGCGCTGTCGTCCGGGATCATGCAGTTACCGAAGACGCCGCGAGTCATCCACGGTGGTGAATGCGCCGACGGCTTTGAACTGGCCTTCGAAGAGGCGTGTGGCGACTGGCTCGAGGCGCAGCCGGATCTGCCAGTGATCGCCTGCGGCATGGTCGGCAGCGCCCAGGGCTGGCGCGAAGCGGCCTACTGCGAGACGCCGGCGAACGTCGCCAATCTCGGAAATTCCTTACAAACACTGGTCAGTCTGCGCGGCACGCGGGTACATATCGTGCCGGGGGTGATCCAGCGTTCGCGTCTGCCCAATGTGATGCGCGGCGAAGAAACTCAGGTCCTCGGCGTACTGCAGAACCTGCCGGCCGAGGCGGGCGGCGATCTGTTGATCGGTCTGCCGGGTAGCCACTCCAAGTGGGTGGAGGTGGTCGAGGGCCGCATCACTCATTTCGACACCTTCATGACCGGCGAAGTGTTCGCTGTGCTCAGTGAGCACAGCATTCTCGGGCGTACCCAGCAACAGGGTGCGGCGTTCGACGGGTTGGCGTTCGACCGTGGCGTGCAAGTGGCGCTGTCGGCGGACGGCGAACTGGGCGTGCTCTCCACATTATTCAGTGCCCGCACCCTGGGCCTGACCGGTGAACTGGCGCCGACGGCGCAAGCGGATTACCTCTCTGGCCTGATGATTGGCCATGAACTGGTGGCGCTTGCCGCAGCCCAGCGGCACCGACGCAATAGTGCGCATCTGCCGTCGATCATCCTCATCGGCAACGCGCAACTCTGCGCCCGTTACGGCCGTGCCCTCAATGCCTGCGGTTTCGCGCGCGTCACGCTGGCCGAGCAGGCCACCGAGCGTGGCCTGTGGCAACTGGCGCTGGCCGCCGGGCTGCTTGATTCCTTATCCCGTTAACCCTGACTGGAGGCCTGACATGCTCAAGCAAGCATTGGCACAAAACGGTCTGATCGCAATCCTGCGTGGCCTGCATCCGCAGGAAGCCGCTGCTGTCGGAGAAGTCCTGTATGCCGCCGGATTTCGCGTCATCGAAGTACCGCTCAATTCCCCGTCGCCGTACGAAAGTATCCGCATCCTGCGTCAGACCTTGCCCGCCGATTGCCTGATCGGTGCCGGCACGGTGTTGACCCCGGAGCAGGTCGAGCTGGTGAAAGAGGCCGGCGGCCAGGTGATCGTGATGCCACACAGCGACGCCAAGGTGCTGCGCGCAGCGAAAGCGGCGGGGCTGTACCTGTCGCCGGGAGTAGCGACGCCGACCGAAGCGTTCGCGGCGCTGGAGGAGGGCGCGGACATTCTCAAGCTGTTCCCGGCCGAGCAGATGGGCCCGGCGGTGGTCAAGGCGTGGCTCGCGGTGTTGCCCTCCGGGACGGTGCTGGCGCCGGTCGGCGGGATCACCCCGGACAATATGCAAGCGTTCATCGACGCTGGTGTGAAAGGTTTCGGCCTCGGTTCCGGCCTGTTCAAGCCAGGCATGACGGTTGAGCAAGTGGCGGCCAATGCCAAGGCCTACGTGGCTGCCTGGAAGGCCCTTCGCTGAGATTTATCCGGCGCTGCGTGCGCTGCATCTAACAAGAGAGACAAACAGATGAAAATCACCAAACTCACCACCTTCATCGTCCCGCCGCGCTGGTGCTTCCTCAAGGTCGAAACCGATGAGGGCGTGACCGGTTGGGGCGAGCCTGTGGTCGAAGGCCGCGCCCACACCGTCGCCGCCGCCGTTGAGGAATTGTCCGACTACCTGATCGGCAAAGACCCACGCAACATCGAGGACATCTGGACCGTGCTCTATCGCGGTGGCTTCTACCGTGGTGGCGCGATCCACATGAGTGCGCTGGCCGGTATCGATCAGGCGCTTTGGGACATCAAGGGCAAGGCTCTCGGTGTGTCGGTCAGTGATCTGCTCGGCGGTCAGGTGCGCGACAAGATTCGTGTGTATTCGTGGATCGGTGGCGATCGTCCGGCCGACACCGCACGTGCCGCGAAAGAGGCGGTGAGCCGTGGTTTTACTGCGGTGAAAATGAACGGCACCGAAGAGCTGCAGTTCCTCGACTCCTTCGAGAAAGTCGATCTGGCCCTGGCCAACGTTGCCGCCGTGCGCGATGCCGTCGGGCCGAACGTCGGTATCGGCGTCGACTTCCACGGTCGGGTACACAAGCCGATGGCCAAGGTGCTGATGAAGGAGCTCGACCCGTACAAACTGATGTTCATCGAAGAGCCGGTGCTCAGTGAAAACTACGAAGCGCTGAAAGAGCTGGCACCGTTGACCAGCACGCCGATCGCCCTTGGCGAGCGGCTGTTCTCGCGCTGGGATTTCAAGCGGGTGCTGAGCGAAGGCTACGTCGACATCATCCAGCCGGATGCCTCGCATGCCGGCGGTATCACCGAGACCCGCAAGATCGCCAACATGGCCGAAGCCTACGACGTGGCGCTGGCGCTGCATTGTCCGCTGGGGCCGATTGCGCTGGCGGCGTGCCTGCAACTGGACGCGGCTTGTTACAACGCGTTTATCCAGGAGCAGAGTCTGGGTATCCATTACAACGAGAGCAACGATCTGCTCGACTACGTGAAGGATCCGCGAGTGTTCGACTACGAACAGGGCTTCGTGAAGATTCCGAACGGGCCAGGGCTGGGCATCGAGATCAACGAGGAATACGTGATCGAACGCGCGGCGGTCGGCCACCGCTGGCGCAACCCGATCTGGCGCCATGCCGATGGCAGTTTTGCCGAGTGGTGAGTGCCTTCTGACTCACCACAAATCCTTGTGGGAGGGGGCTTGCTCCCGAATGCGGCATGTCAGCTAAAGAGATGTCGACTGACACTCCGCATTCGGGAGCAAGCCCCCTCCCACAATTGATCTCCATGGATGGGAGATGGCGTCAATGAGCTCAAATAATCATAAGAAGAGGCACCCCCCATGCCAACGCAAACCCTCACCGGGCAGGCGTCTTTAGTCACGCCTAGCCGCAAGCGGTTTTTCATCATGGTGTTGCTGTTCATCACCGTGGTCATCAACTACCTCGACCGCAGCAACCTGTCGATTGCCGCGCCCGCGCTGACCAGTGAACTGGGCATCGACCCGGTTCACGTCGGGCTGATTTTCTCCGCATTCGGCTGGACCTACGCCGCGATGCAGATTCCCGGCGGCTGGCTGGTGGATCGGGTGCCGCCGCGCATCCTCTACAGTGTCGCGCTGCTGCTGTGGTCGCTGGCCACGGTGCTGCTCGGTTTCGCTGCGAGTTTCATTGCGCTGTTTGTGCTGCGCATGGCGGTCGGCGCGCTGGAAGCACCGGCCTATCCGATCAACAGCCGCGTGGTGACCACCTGGTTTCCCGAGCGTGAGCGGGCCACGGCGATTGGTTTCTACACCTCCGGGCAGTTTGTCGGCCTGGCGTTTCTGACGCCGGTGCTGGCCTGGCTGCAACATGAATTCGGCTGGCACATGGTGTTCGTCGCAACCGGTGCGGCTGGCATCATCTGGGCAGCGATCTGGTACGCGGTGTATCGCGAACCGCGAGACTTCAAAGGCGCCAACGACGCGGAGATCGACCTGATCCGCGAGGGTGGCGGACTCGTAGACATTCAAGCGCAGACGGCCAAGGCCTCGTTCAGTTGGACCGATCTCGGTATCGTCCTCACTAAGCGCAAATTGTGGGGCATCTACCTCGGTCAGTTCTGCCTGAACTCGACGCTGTGGTTTTTCCTGACGTGGTTCCCGACCTACCTGGTGAAATACCGTGGCATGGACTTCATCAAGTCCGGGCTGTTGGCCTCGCTGCCGTTTCTCGCGGCCTTTGTCGGCGTGCTGTGCTCGGGGTTCTTTTCCGACCTGTTGATCCGGCGTGGCTGCAGCGTGGGCTTCGCGCGCAAGTTGCCGATCATTGGCGGGCTGCTGATTTCAACCTCGATCATCGGCGCCAATTTCGTTGAATCGACACCGCTGGTGATTGCCTTCCTGGCGTTGGCGTTTTTCGGCAACGGTCTGGCCTCGATCACCTGGTCGCTGGTCTCGACCCTCGCTCCGGCGCGTTTGCTCGGCTTGACCGGTGGGGTGTTCAACTTCATCGGCAATCTGTCGGCGATTGCTACGCCGATTGTCATCGGTTTCCTCGCCAGCGGTGATTCGTTCGCCCCGGCGATCACCTACATCGCGGTGCTGGCGCTGATCGGTGCATTGTCCTACGTGCTGCTGGTGGGCAAGGTCGAGCGTATCGAGTTGTAGTCGTCTGCGTCGGGCGACCATAATGCCGCCCGTTCCCTCGCTCAACGGTAAAGGCTGGATATGCAGGAAGACGCCCCGGAAAAAACCAAGGACGCCGCGCCCACCGGCACCCAGACCCTGCTTCGCGGCCTGGGTGTGGTGCAGGCGGTGGCCAGTGGCGCCCGCGATTTGAAAGAGATCGCCCGGCTGATCGGCACCACGCGCAGCACCACCCATCGCCTGGCCAGTTGCCTGGTGGACGAGCGCTACCTGCGCGTGGTGCCACAAATCGGCTATCTGCTGGGGCCGAAGCTGATCGAGCTGGGGTTTCAGGCGCGCGAAGAGTTGCCGCTGGTGAGTCTGGCCGGGCCGTACCTGGACGAGTTGTCGGCGCTGACCGGCGACACCGTGCACCTGGGCATTCGTGAGGGCGACGAGGTCTTGTATCTGCTGAAGAATCCGGGGCGTAACGGCCCGGAAATGCGCTCGCGGGTCGGCCACCGCATGCCGTTGGCGCGCACCGGGATCGGCAAGGCCTTGATGCTCGATGATGCGCCGCAGGATTGGCAGCGGCTGTACGACATCAGCCTGCCGGCGGGTGGGAAGAGTCAGTTCTGGCCGCAGCATCTGCAGCAGTCGTGGGAACAGCTCGAACAGCGCATGACCGAGTACGTAGCCGGTGGCTACGCCTTCGATCTGGAGGATAACGAACCGTCGATCCGCTGCGTGGCGGCGCCGATTCGTGATGCGAGCAAGCGCATTGTGGCGGCGATCAGTATCGCCAGCACCGTGCCGTACATGCCGCTGGAAAAAATGGCCGAGCTGATCCCCCTGATCAAAGGGGTCACAGCCCGGCTCTCGGCAGAGCTCGGTCTGAAGGTTTAAAGCTTCAACGTCGCCATGTCGATCACGAAGCGGTACTTCACGTCACCGGCAATCATCCGCGCGTAAGCCTCGTTGATCTGGCGGATGTCGAGCATTTCGATGTCGCAGGTGATGTTGTGCTCGGCGCAGAAATCCAGCACTTCCTGGGTTTCGGCAATGCCGCCGATCAGCGAACCGGCCAGCACGCGGCGGCCCAGCACCAGGTTGGCGGCGTGCACGGGCGGATCGATCGGCTCGATCAGGCCGACCAAAATGTGCACGCCATCAAAGCGCAGGGTTTGCAGGTACGGGTTGAGGTCGTGCTGCACCGGAATGGTGTCCAGCAGGAAGTCGAAGCGGCCTGCAGCGGCAGCCATCTGCTCGGCATCGGTGGAGACGATCACATGATCGGCGCCCTGACGACGACCTTCCTCGGCCTTGCTCGCCGAACGGGTGAACAGCGTGACTTCCGCACCCATGGCCTTGGCGAACTTGATGCCCATGTGGCCGAGGCCGCCCATGCCGAGAATCCCGACCTTGTCACCGGCCTGGACCCCATAGTGCTTGAGCGGCGAGTAGGTGGTGATGCCGGCGCAGAGGATCGGCGCAGCACTGGCCAGGTCGAGTTTCTCCGGGATGCGCACCACGAAGTGCTCGCTGACCACGATGCTGTCCGAGTAGCCGCCCATGGTGTTGCTGCCATCGACCCGGTCCGGGGTGGCGTAGGTCATGGTCGGGCCTTCGAGGCAGTATTGCTCGAGGTTCTGCTGGCAGGCAGCGCAGGTGCGGCAGGAGTCGACCATGCAGCCGACACCGACCAGATCGCCGACTTTATGTTGAGTGACGTTCGCACCAACGGCGGTGACTTTGCCGACGATCTCATGGCCGGGCATCAACGGATAAACCGCGATGCCCCATTCGTTGCGCGCCTGGTGGATGTCGGAGTGGCAGACGCCGCAGTAGAGGATCTCGATCGCCACGTCGTCAGCGCGTGGGCTGCGGCGTTCGAATTTCATCGGGGCGAGGGGAGTGGTGGCCGATTGAGCGGCATAACCGATAGCGGTGTACATAAGAAACCTCGCAGAAGCAGTGACAGGTGAGGTGGCGCATTTTGGGCGCCGTCTGCCGCTGCGGCCATGACGATTCCTCCGGGTCTCATGCCTAATCCTCCGGCATGCAGGTCTGGGCAAGCGCATTGGCAAAAGGATCTGCGATGATGCTTGCATGCCTTTTTCCGTGACTTTTTTGAAGACCCCTCCGATGCAGTTGACCCGTCACCTTGATGCCAATGCCACGCTGGTTTCGCTGATCGAGCCGCTGGCGCTCTGCGATGGTTACAGCCAGACCGGGTTGCCCGGCGTGCAGGTGTTGCGCGCCAGTTGCGACGTGGCGCGTGGCCCGCACATTTATGAGCCGAGCCTGATGATTATCGCCCAGGGCAGCAAACTGGCGTTCCTCGGCCCGCGCACCATGGAGTACGGCGCCGGGCACTATCTGATTCAGGCGCTGCCGGTGCCGTTCGAGTGCGAAACCTTTGCCTTGCCGGATGCGCCGTTGCTGGGGGTGTCGGTAGCGATTGATCGGGTGCTGCTCGGTGAATTAGTGCTGGCCATGGGACTGGCGCCCGGGCGGCACATTCCGGCGCAAACGCCGGAGTCGATGACCTCGGTGGTGCTCGACGATGACATGCGCGGCTGCGTCGAACGCTTGTTGCGCTGCCTGCACGATCCGCTGGAGCGGCAGATTCTCGGGCCGGCGCGGGTGCGTGAATTGCTGTTCACCGCGCTGCGCGGGCCACAGGCCGATGTGTTGCGCGCGCTGGTCGAACAGCAGGGACAGTTCGCCCGGGTGGCGGCGTCGATCAGTCATCTGCATGCGCATTACACCGAGCCGCTGAACGTCGAGACTCTGGCCAGTTGCGCGAACATGAGCGTGTCGTCCTTCCACGAGCACTTCAAGCGCAGCACGCTGTTGTCGCCGGTGCAGTATCTGAAGCGCTTGCGCCTGCTCAAGGCGCAGACCTTGCTGGTCGCCGAAGGGCTGGGCGTGGCGCAGGTGGCGCATCGGGTGGGGTATCAGAGTACGTCGCAGTTCAGTCGTGAGTACAAGCGCTACTTCGAGCGTAGCCCTGGCGACGAACGCGTTGCCTGAGTCGATTAAGATCCCTTGTGGGAGCGGGCTTGCTCGCGAATGCGGTGTATCAGTCAATGAATGGGCTGAATGACACACCGCATTCGCGAGCAAGCCCGCTCCCACAGTTGTTTTGTGGTGAAACAGAAAACCTGGGCAACAAAAAGGCCCCCGTTTCGGGAGCCTCGTTGTTCAGCGATACGGCTTACATGTTCGGGTAAGTCGGGCCGCCAGCGCCTTCCGGCGTGACCCAGGTGATGTTCTGCGAAGGGTCCTTGATGTCACAGGTCTTGCAGTGCACGCAGTTCTGGGCGTTGATCTGGAAGCGTTTTTCGCCGTCTTCCTTGGTGATCACTTCGTAGACGCCGGCCGGGCAGTAGCGCTGCGCCGGTTCGTCGTACAGCGGCAGGTTCTTGCTGATCGGGATGCTCGGGTCGGTCAGCTTCAGGTGGCACGGCTGTTCTTCTTCGTGGTTGGTACCGGAGATGAACACCGAGCTCAGTTTGTCGAAGCTGAGTTTGCCGTCCGGCTTTGGATAGTCGATCTTCTTGCAGTCGGCCGCCAGTTTCAGGCAAGCGTAATCCGGCTTGGTGTCATGCAGGGTGAACGGCAGTTTGCCGCCGAAGATGTTCTGGTCCAGCCAGTTGAAACCACCGCCGACGATCGCGCCGAACTTGTGGATCGCCGGGCCGAAGTTGCGGCTGGCGAACAATTCATCGTAGAGCCAGCTCTTCTTGAACGCCTCGACGTAGGAGGTCAGCTCTTCAGTGCCATCCTTCTCGGCGAACAGTGCGTCGGCCACCGATTCAGCGGCGAGCATGCCGGACTTCATCGCGGTGTGGCTGCCTTTGATCTTGGCGAAGTTCAGGGTGCCGAGGTCGCAACCGATCAGCGCGCCGCCCTTGAAGACCATTTTCGGCAGCGAGTTCAGGCCACCTTTGCAGATCGCACGGGCGCCGTAGCTGACGCGCTTGCCGCCTTCCAGGTACTGGGCCAGCACCGGGTGATGCTTGAGGCGCTGGAACTCGTCGAACGGCGACAGGTAAGTGTTGCTGTAAGACAGATCAACGATCAGACCGACCACTACCTGGTTGTTTTCCAGGTGATAGAGGAACGAGCCGCCGGTGTTTTCGGTGCCCATGATGTCCAGCGGCCAACCGGCGGTGTGCACCACCAGACCTGGCTGGTGTTTGGCCGGGTCGATTTCCCAGATTTCCTTCAGGCCGATGCCGTAGTGCTGAGCGTCGGCATCGCTGTCGAGGTTGTAACGCTTGATCAGTTGCTTGCCGATGTGGCCACGGCAGCCCTCGGCGAACAGCGTGTATTTGCCACGCAGTTCCATGCCCGGGGTGTACAGGCCTTCTTTCGGGTTGCCTTCGCGGTCGACGCCCAGATCACCGGTGATGATCCCGCGCACGATGCCGTTTTCGTCGATCAGCGCTTCCTGAGCGGCGAAGCCCGGGTAGATTTCCACGCCGAGGTTCTCGGCCTGCTGGGCCAGCCAGCGGCACAGGTTGCCGAGGGAAATAATATAGTTGCCTTCGTTGTGCATGGTCTTGGGCACAAAGAAGTCAGGAATTTTCTGCGCACTGTCGGCGTTTTTCAGCACGAAAATGTCATCGCGGATGACCGGGGTGTTCAGCGGGGCGCCGAGTTCTTTCCAGTCCGGGAACAGTTCGTTCAGAGCACGTGGTTCGAACACGGCACCGGAAAGGATGTGTGCGCCGACTTCGGAGCCTTTTTCGACCACGCAGACGCTGATTTCCTTACCGGCTTCGGCGGCCTTCTGCTTCAGACGGCAGGCGGCGGACAGGCCAGCGGGGCCGGCACCGACGATGACCACGTCGAATTCCATGTATTCGCGTTCCACAGGCTATCTCCTACTCAAGGCTCAACAGTTTTTTTTCTAATTTGGAGGTTCGGTGTCATATCCGTTATTGCCTTTACGTTAACGTCAAGGGTAATAATGGGCAAACCACCTTTCTCTCTAGGCGGCGCATTATATCTACACCACTCCGAGCGTCCAATACAAACGTTTGTTTGAATCGGCTCCAGCCCAGAGAAATCAAAGAAGCACGGCTTATGAACGGCCATTTTGCCGTATTGACCGGAATAGGCGTTCCGGTCAAGATACGGGCGGTTTTGCGCTCGCCGTAGGCAGACTGGCGGTTTCAAGAGCACCTCTAAAGACAGGGCACAGGCAGTACAAGGTGATGCGCAGCGCAAGTCCGGCGCGCAGTTTACACACCGTGCGATTCAATGACTTGTTGGTCACCACTGACGAACGGTCATCGCCACTAGCCGGCGTTTTTAGAGGTGCCCTTGTGCCCGATGAGCATCAACCGCCAGGTTCGCCTAGGCGACTTTCTTTTCACCGGAGAGTAACGAGGAATCCATGAAGGTTCTTGTAGCTGTCAAACGCGTTGTGGATTACAACGTCAAGGTCCGCGTCAAGGCGGACAATTCCGGCGTAGACCTCGCCAACGTCAAGATGTCGATGAACCCGTTCTGCGAAATCGCAGTGGAAGAAGCCGTACGCCTGAAAGAGAAAGGTGTTGCGACTGAGATCGTCGTCGTCTCCATCGGCCCGACCACCGCTCAGGAACAGCTGCGTACCGCACTGGCTCTGGGTGCCGACCGCGCCATCCTCGTCGAATCCGCTGAAGACCTGACTTCGCTGGCCGTGGCCAAGCTGCTCAAGGCTGTGGTCGACAAGGAACAGCCTCAGCTGGTGATCCTGGGCAAACAGGCGATCGACAGCGACAACAACCAGACCGGCCAGATGCTCGCTGCACTGAGCGGCTACGGTCAGGGCACTTTCGCCTCGAAAGTCGAAGTCTCTGGCGACAGCGTTGCCGTGACCCGCGAAATCGACGGCGGCGCGCAGACCGTTTCGCTGAAACTGCCAGCGATCGTCACCACCGACCTGCGTTTGAACGAGCCGCGTTATGCGTCCCTGCCAAACATCATGAAAGCCAAGAAGAAGCCTCTCGAAGTGCTGACTCCGGACGCTTTGGGCGTTTCCACCGCCTCCACCAACAAGACCCTGAAAGTCGAAGCGCCGGCTGCACGCAGCGCGGGCATCAAGGTCAAGTCGGTGGCTGAACTGGTCGAGAAACTGAAAAACGAAGCGAAGGTAATCTAAATGACTATCTTGGTTATTGCTGAACACGACAACAAAGTGCTGGCCCCGGCCACTCTGAACACCGTGGCTGCTGCTGCCAAAATCGGCGGCGACATTCACGTGCTGGTTGCAGGCCAGGGCGCTGGCGCTGTGGCTGAAGCCGCTGCGAAAATCGCTGGCGTAAGCAAAGTCCTGAACGCTGACAATGCCGCTTACGCGCATCAGTTGCCGGAAAACGTTGCGCCGCTGGTTGCAGAGCTGGGTAAGGGCTACAGCCACATCCTGGCTGCCGCCACGTCCAACGGCAAAAACATCCTGCCGCGCGTTGCTGCTGCGCTGGACGTTGACCAGATCTCCGAGATCATCTCGGTAGAAAGCGCCGATACTTTCAAGCGTCCGATCTACGCCGGTAACGCTATCGCTACCGTGCAATCGACCGCTGCGATCAAAGTGATCACCGTGCGTGCCACCGGTTTCGACCCGGTTGCCGCTGAAGGTGGTTCGGCGGCTGTTGAAGCCGTAGCGGCTGCGCACGACGCCGGCACTTCCAGCTTCGTCAGCGAAGAACTGGCCAAGTCCGATCGTCCAGAGCTGACCGCTGCCAAGATCGTCGTTTCCGGCGGCCGCGGCATGCAGAACGGTGACAACTTCAAACACCTGTACGCTCTGGCCGACAAGCTGGGCGCCGCCGTCGGTGCTTCGCGCGCCGCAGTCGACGCAGGTTTCGTCCCGAACGACATGCAGGTCGGTCAGACCGGCAAGATCGTTGCGCCACAGCTGTACATCGCCGTCGGTATCTCCGGCGCGATCCAGCACCTGGCCGGCATGAAAGACTCCAAAGTGATCGTTGCGATCAACAAGGACGAAGAGGCGCCGATCTTCCAGGTGGCCGATTACGGTCTGGTGGCGGATCTGTTCGAAGCGGTACCTGAGCTGGAGAAGCTGGTCTAATCCGGCAGCTTCACTTATAAAGAGCCCGGCCTTATGGTCGGGCTTTTTTTTGTCTCGAATTTGCGTGGGAGTGTTTTGCCATGGATCTGCGCCGCGGGTTGTTATTGGGATTGATCCTGTTACCGGGGATGGCTGCGGCCGCCGGCAAATGCGAGCGCCTTGTCGTCACCGGCAGCCCGGATGCGCCGCCGTACCTGTGGCAGGACCCGCAGAATCCCAAGCACTTGATCGGCGCCAGTGCCGACCTGTTGCAGCAAGTGGCCAAGGATCTGGGGATCAAGGTCGAGCTGCTCTACGCCGGCAAACGCGCGCAGGCCCTTGATGAAGTACGCAGCGGGCGCATGGACATGCTGGCCGACACGCCGCTGATGTTCAACGAGCTGGAAAACCTCGACTACATCTATCCGCCGTTGCTGGAAAACGACTATCTGGTGTGGACGCGCAAGGGTTCAACGCTGGTCTACAGCGAAGCCAGGGATCTGCACGGGCACACCGGCGGGCTGTCGGAAAAGTCTCGAATGACCCAGGCATTCGGCACTTTCGCCGAGCAGAATCTGACCCTGACCCGGACGGCAAACATCACTCAAGCCTTTCAGAAACTTCTGCTGGGTGAAGTGGAATACGTACTCGCCGGGCGCTACTCGGGCATGGCCGCCGCGCAGGCATTGGGCATGGCCAATGATCTGCTGGCCTTCGAGCAACCGATCGACCGACCGGGACTGTTCCTCGCGGTTTCGCACAACTCGGCCTGCAACGATCCGTGGTTGCGCGGACAGCTCGCTAAAAAGATGACAGAATTGCCCGCGTCCGGACTGACCGAAGCCGCGCTGCAACGCAACATCGAGCGCTGGAAGGCCCAGCAGCAACAGCCGCAGCCACCTGTCAGTGCCCCAAAACAGTAGGGATTCTTAGTGAGTATTCGACCTCTTTTCGCGGCCATGGCCGTTCTGGCCCTGGCCGGCTGCGCCAACGATCCTGCGCCCAATGAGCAAATGCGTTTGACCGAGCAGGCCATCACCCAGGCCAAAGCTGTCGGTGCGACCGCCGATGAACTGCCGGAAATGAAACTGGCCGAAGACAAGTTCAACCGGGCCAAGGGCAACATGACCGACGAGTCTTTCAAGAACGCCCGCATGCGCGCCGAACAGGCCGAGCTGGATGCGCGTCTGGCCGAAGCCAAAGTGCTGACGCAAAAGAGCGAAGAGCAACTCAATGTGCTCAACACCCGCATCATCCGTCTGCGCAAGCAACTGGGAGATGCCCAATGAGCTTCAAGTCCAAAGCCCTCGGCGGGTTGATTCTGGCCGGTTGTGCAAGCCTCTACGGTTGCGCCGGTCAACACAGCGAAGCCGCCTTGCAGCAGGCCAGCAGCGACTTCCAGAAGGTCAAGGAAGATTCCAATGTGCTGCGTATCGCGCCCAAGGACGTGATCCGCGCCGGTGAATCGCTGGCCCGTGCTGATCGCCTGTCGACCTATTGGGGCAGCGGCTGGGATGTCGCGCATTACGCCTACCTGAGTCAGCGTTACAGCGAAATCGCCCGCGAACACACCAATCTGGTGCTCAACGAAGAGCGTGCGGCGAAGCTTGAGCTGGAGCGTCAACGCCTGCAACTGGCCCTGCGCGAGTCCAAACTGCTGAGCGTGCAGCAGCAGGGCAAGTGGCTCGAAGAACAGATCGTCGCGCTCGCCACCACACAGACCGATCGCGGTCTGGTGATGACCCTCGGTGACGTGCTGTTCGACACTGGCGAGGCGGAGTTGAAGAACTCGGCCAATCGCGTGGTGCTGAAGATCGTGCAGTTTCTGCAGCTCAACCCGAAACGCGTGGTGCGCATCGAGGGCTACACCGACAGCACCGGCGGCAAGCAGGAAAACCTCAAGCTGTCGCGTGATCGTGCGCAGGCGGTGGCCGATGTGCTGATGGACCTGGGTATCGAGGACAAGCGGATTCAGGTCGAAGGTTACGGCGACGAGTACCCGGTGGACGCCAACGCTTCCGAGCGCGGACGGGCACAGAACCGTCGGGTGGAAATTGTGTTCTCCGACGAAAAAGGCCAGCTCGGCGCCGCCCGCTGAGGGCTGCGTCTCTGGAAAGCCCGGCCTGTCATGCAGCGCCGGGCTTTTTTACGTCTGTCGAATAGCACGCAAATCCGTACAGTTGTAGCTGACACTGCACTGTACGGTCGACTATGGTGGCAACTGTCCCAGTACACTTCTAAACTGTTCCGGTATTGTTTCACACAAGAATAAAATGCCCGTGAAATCGAGTGCTGCGTCATGACCAACCTCTTGCTCTACCAACGTATTGCTCAACAGCTGGCGGAAGACATCCGGCGCGGTGTCTATCAGCCCGGAGAACGCGTGCCGTCGGTGCGCAAGATGAGTTCGCAGCTCAATGTCAGCCATGCAACGGTGTTGCAGGCTTACGCCAACCTCGAAGATCAGGGCCTGATCCGTGCACGGCCGCAGTCCGGTTACTACGTGCACCAGACCCCGGCACTGACAGCGCCGACCCCGGACATCGCCCGGGTCGAGCGGCCAGGGCTGGTCACCCGCGCCAGCATCATTCAGCAAGTGTTGGTCGAATCGCGGCGCGAAGGGGTGTTCCCGTTGGGCGCTGCGGTGCCGAGTGTCGATTACCTCCCGGTGCGCGCGCTGCATCAACAACTGGCCAAGGTCACCCGATTCCATAGTCCGCGCGCGTTCAGTTACATGTTCAGCCCGGGTTTCGAACCGCTGCGTCGGCAAGTGGCAATCCGCATGCGCGATGCCGGGGTCGTCGTCGATCCTTCAGAAGTGGTGATCACCCACGGGTGTGTCGATGCGCTGCAGATGTCGCTGCGGGTGCTGACTCGTCCGGGCGACCTGATCGCCGCCGAATCGCCAACCTATTACGGTCTGCTGCAACTGGCCGACCTGCTGGGCCTGAAAGTGATCGAGATCCCCAGCGATCCGGCCACCGGCATGAGCCTCGAAGCCTTGCAACTGGCGGCGAACCAATGGTCGATCAAAGCCTTGGTTCTGACCACTCGCCTGAGCAATCCCCTGGGCGGCACCATGCCGGAAGAGCGGCAGAAACAACTGCTGCGCCTGGCTTCGGACTTCGATATCCAGATCGTCGAAGACGACATCTATGGCGAGTTGATGTTCGAACAGGGCCGCACCAAAGCCCTCAAGGCCTACGATCGGCTGGACCGGGTGATTTACTGCTCGAGTTTTTCCAAGACCTTGTCGCCGGGCGTGCGGGTCGGCTGGATGATCGCCGGCAAGTATCAGCAGGAAATCCAGCGTCTACAGACCTTCACCACGCATTCGGCGTGCAGCGTCACGCAAATGGCGATTGCCGCTTATCTGGAAAATGGCGGTTATGACCGGCATTTACGGTACATCCGCCAGGAATACCGAAAAAACCTCAGCGCATTTCAGCTGGCGGTGCAGCAGTACTTCCCCGAAGGCACGCAAATGACCCGGCCCACGGGCGGTTTCATCCTCTGGGTGAGTCTGCCGGGCAGGGTCAATACCCAGGAATTGCACGTCCGCGCCTTGCAGCAGGGCATCAGTATTGCGCCGGGGCTGATCTTCAGTAATACCGAGCAGTTCAACCACTGCATCCGCCTGAACTGCGGCACGCCGTGGAATCGCGAGGCGGAAAGGGCGCTGATGACCCTCGGTTTGCTGGCGACTCAACTGTGTCAGGAAACCGCAGGCGGTTTCTGAACGAGTGGCGCACCGTGCTTGTCTTGTGACACTCAACAGGCGAGCATATGGCCCTCTGCCGTTAGTGTTGTGGGGCTCATGAAAGCGATTTTGCCTGCTGTCTGGATTTTGCTTGGTGTGTTGACGATGGGCCATGCGCCCGGTGTCATGGCAGCTGCCGTTCAGGAAAAGCCCGCAACGTCCACCCCGGCAAGCAAATCGGCCGCGAGCAAAAAAGCCGTTGCGGATAAAAAAGCACCGGCTAAGAAAGCCTCACAGAAGAAAGCCGCCCCGGTGAAGAAGCGTCCCCCGGTCGCTTCCAAGTCGAAATCGGCCAGTGAGGTGGCTAAAACCAGACTGCCGCCGGCCAAACTGGATCTGAGCCTGCCCAAAGACATGGTTCAGCAACTCAAACCTGCCGGTACTGTGTCGATGCCCAAACACGAGGCGATCCTGCCGCAGATGTTCGGCGAGAAGAACAGCGGCTTCCAGCTCAACGGCCGCCTGCTCAGCAACGAAATGCAGTTGCAACTGCGCAACGAAGAGCGCCGCGATATTGAAGGCGCTGCGCTGGATTTCGAGTTCAAGCAATAAATTCAATCGAGCCGTGACCCGCGAACCAGACGCTTTGTCGGAGACTGGTCAGTCACATTCAGTTATCGGTAAAAACCCCGGTCCAGGGAATTTGAAACAACCGTTTTAGCGGTTACTCTGTCCGTGTCTCTTTAACACATTGCCCGTCACGAGGACTTGCTCGTCATGAAATGCCGTGAAGGCTGTGGCGCTTGCTGCATTGCCCCTTCCATCAGCTCTGCCATTCCGGGCATGCCCAACGGCAAACCTGCCGGCGAACGTTGCGTGCAACTCTCGGTCGAAAACCTGTGCAGCATTTTCGGTCAGCCGGAGCGTCCGGCGGTCTGTTCAGGATTTGCCGCCGATGTCGAAGTCTGTGGCAGCAGCTCCGAGGAAGCGATCAAACTGATCGGCTGGTGGGAGCAGATGACGGCGGCGTGATGTGTCAAACGAACGGAACTTCAACAATAAGGAATAAGACTATGGGTTCGCTGCATCGTATCGCTGTGTTGTGTGGTTTGACCGCTGTGCTGGCTACTTCGATGGCTCAGGCCGAAGACTGGAAGGTCGCCAAGGAACAGGACGGGATCAAGGTCTCGCTGGCCGAAGTGCCGGGTTCCGATTACAAGTCCTATCAGGGGGTTGCCCTGATGAAGACCACCGTTGCCAAACTGCGTGCCTTGCAGGAAGACGTGGCCGGAGCCTGCGCCTGGATTCACGAATGCAAAACCCAGAAACTGCTCAAGCACGAGGGCGATCAGAGCTGGACCTATACCCAGTTCAATACGCCGTGGCCAGTGACCCCACGTGATTCGGTGTTGCACATCACCACCGTTGAGGGCGCCGATGGCAGCCTGACCCGCAACCTCGAAGGCGTGCCGAAGTACCTTCCCGAAGAGAAAGGCTTTGTCCGTGTCGCTCAGGTCAAAGGGTTCTGGAAGTTCGTACCCAAAGGTGATCAAGTCGAAGTGACCTATCAGGTGCACACTGAGCCCGGCGGCAGCGTGCCGAGCATGATCGCCAACAAGTTCGTGGTCGATGCGCCGTTCAATACGCTGAAAGCCCTGAAAGAACGCGCCGAGAAGTAATTCTCACGTTCACTGCAAAACGCCCCGACCGATTCGGGGCGTTTTGTTTTGTCGTTATATTGTGTTTCCAGATATGCGTTGGACGAAATTTTCACAAAGTGTTCCAGACAATTCGCCCGCGCAACTCGGTTTGTCCCCCGTCCGAATGCTTGTATGAAAGAGTCGGGCAATGGGGCAGTAATCAATGGCAATGCTGCCGTTGATCGTGCAACATTTGCGCACCGCGCACGCCCCGGGGCCTGGAATGGCCAAAAGAGGGCATGGCGCCGCTGTATTTTGCAACTTCAACTTCCAATGGGTCCTAAAACGACATGGCAAACCCGGACGCCCTGAATCAGCAGCGATCTTCCACTCGCCTGCTGCAACCGACCGTCAAATCGCATCTGGCCTACACGCTGCTGTGTGCCCTGGTCATGATGGTGATGTTTTCCGTGCTGCGCCTCGCGCTGCTGGTCTACAACCGCGAGATGATCCTCGATACCCCGGCTTCGACCTTCCTCGAAGCCTTCGCCAACGGCCTGCGTTTCGACCTGCGCCTGGTGGTCTACGTCTGCGTTCCGCTGCTGCTGGCACTGTTCAGTGCGCGGGCGATGGCTGCGCGTGGCTTCTTCCGTCTGTGGCTGACCGTGGCGTCGAGCATCGCGCTGTTCCTCGGCCTGATGGAAATGGACTTCTACCGCGAGTTCCACCAGCGCCTCAACGGCCTGGTGTTCCAGTACGTGAAGGAAGACCCGAAAACCGTGATGAGCATGCTCTGGTACGGTTTCCCGGTAGTGCGTTACCTGCTGGCGTGGGTCATCGGCACCGTGATCCTGACCCTGGCCTTCAAGGGCGCCGACCGTGCGACCCGTCCACGCGGCCCGTTCAGCGGTGGCAACGTCGGCACCCGTCAGGTGGCGCCGTGGTACACCCGCCTGGCAGTGTTCGTGGTCTGCCTGCTGATCTGCGTCGTAGCCGCACGTGGCACCCTGCGTCAGGGCCCGCCGCTGCGTTGGGGTGACGTGTACACCACCGAATCGAACTTCGCCAACCAGTTGGGTCTCAACGGCACGCTGTCGCTGATCGCCGCCGCCAAGGACCGCATGGGCGAGGATCGCAATAACATCTGGAAAGCCACGCTGCCGCAGGAACAGGCGCAGAAAGTGGTGCGCGAGATGCTGGTGATGCCGGACGACAAACTGGTCGATGCCGACATCGCTGCCGTGCGTCGTGACTACACGCCGCCGGCCGACAAGACCCTGCCGATCAAGAACGTAGTCGTGATCCTGATGGAAAGCATGGCCGGTCACTCGGTCGGCGCCCTGGGCGCGCCGGGCAACATCACGCCATACCTCGACAAACTGTCGAAGGAAGGCCTGCTGTTCGACCGTTTCTTCTCCAACGGCACCCATACCCACCAGGGCATGTTTGCGACCATGGCGTGCTTCCCGAACCTGCCAGGTTTCGAATACCTGATGCAGACCCCGGAAGGCAGCCACAAGCTGTCCGGTCTGCCGCAGCTGCTCAGCGCGCGCAAGTATGACGACGTGTATGTCTACAACGGCGACTTCGCCTGGGACAACCAGTCGGGCTTCTTCAGTAACCAGGGCATGACCAACTTCGTTGGCCGTAACGACTTCGTCAATCCGGTGTTCTCCGATCCGACCTGGGGCGTGTCCGACCAGGACATGTTCGACCGTGGTCTGCAGGAGCTGAAGGCACGGGAAAACGGCAAGCCGTTCTACGCGCTGCTGCAAACCCTGTCCAACCACACGCCGTACGCCTTGCCGACGCCATTGCCGGTGGAGCGCGTGACCGATCGCGGCAGCCTCAACGAACACCTGACCGCCATGCGTTACGCCGACTGGGCGCTGGGTCAGTTCTTCGAGAAGGCACGCAAAGAGCCGTACTTCAAGGAAACCCTGTTCGTCATCGTCGGTGACCACGGTTTCGGCAACGAACGCCAGATCACCGAAATGGACCTGGGCCGCTTCAACGTGCCGATGCTGATGATCGCCCCGGGCATTCAGGAAAAATTCGGCACCCGTGACCACACCGTGGGTACGCAGATCGACATCGTGCCGACCATCATGGGCCGTCTGGGTGGCGAAGTGCGTCATCAGTGCTGGGGGCGTGACCTGCTGAATCTCCCGGCCGGCGACACCGGTTTCGGTGTGATCAAGCCGTCGGGCAGCGAGCAGACCACCGCCATCGTCACTGCCGACCAGATCCTGGTGCTGCCGAAAGAGAAGGAAATGGCGCCGAAGATCTACCAGTACCAACTGGGCGCGAACCCTTCTGCCGAGATCATTCCGGACGCACCGCGTACCGCCGAACTGAAGCTCAAGCTGGAAGCGTTCTTGCAAACGGCGACCAAGAGCCTGATGGACAACACCGCCGGTGTGATCAACGGCAAGCCGGACTGATAAAACCGCTGCATAAAAAAGAGGCCCCTGAGGGCCTCTTTTTTTTGTCTTGGGGTTTTATATCCTGCCAAGTAACAGCAAGACCAACAGCACCACCAACACCACGCCGATAATGCCCGAAGGACCATAACCCCAACTTCTGGAGTGCGGGAAGACCGGCAGACCACCGATCAGCAACAGGATCAGGATAATGATAAGAATTGTGCCCATGTCGATTTCCTTGTTTATAGCGTTCGAGAAGACTTGGTGTTCAAGGGCGACTGGAGGCTAACTAATTCCAGACGGCTTACAAATTCCGACTGGTGCGAATGAAAGAAAATTCAATGTTTTTTTAATGTATTTGGATTACTCGTTTATTTCCTTTAAAGCGCGAGATCAAAAGATCGCAGCCTTCGGCAGCGCCTACATGAATTCCCTGTAGGCGCTGCCGAAGGCTGCGATCTTTTGATCCTGTATTCAGCAATCTGATGGAGCGTGGGTGGCCAGTGTTCCTTCGCTACACTCCGTGCATCTCCTACGGAACAACAAGGCTGTCTGCTATGCAAAATCGCATGATGATCACGGGTGCGGGCTCAGGTTTGGGTCGCGAAATCGCGCTGCGCTGGGCGCGTGAAGGCTGGCAGCTGGCCTTGTCCGACGTCAGCGAAGCTGGCCTGCAGGAAACCCTGAAGCGGGTGCGCGAGGCCGGTGGTGACGGTTTCACCCAACGTTGCGATGTGCGTGACTACAGCCAGCTCACCGCGTTTGCCCAGGCTTGCGAGGTGAAGCTCGGCGGCATTGATGTCATCGTCAACAACGCCGGTGTGGCGTCCGGCGGATTCTTCAGCGAACTGTCGCTGGAGGATTGGGACTGGCAGATCGCGATCAACCTGATGGGGGTGGTCAAGGGCTGCAAGGCGTTCCTGCCGCTGCTCGAACAGAGCAAAGGCAAGATCATCAACATCGCTTCGATGGCTGCACTGATGCAAGGCCCGGCGATGAGCAACTACAACGTGGCCAAGGCCGGTGTAGTGGCGCTGTCGGAAAGTTTGCTGATCGAACTGGCGCAGCAGGAAGTCAGCGTGCATGTGGTCTGCCCGTCGTTCTTCCAGACCAACTTGCTCGACTCGTTCCGTGGCCCGACCCCGGCCATGAAAGCCCAAGTCGGCAAGTTGCTGGAAAGTTCGCCGATCACGGCTGCCGACATTGCAGACTATATCTACCAGCAAGTGGCTGCCGGCGAATTCATGATCCTGCCGCACGAGCAGGGGCGCATGGCCTGGGCGATCAAACAGAAGAACCCGCAACTGATCTACAACGAAATGACCACCATGGCCGATAAAATGCGCGCCAAGGCCAGACAAACCAACGGCTGAACTTGCCCCGAGGATGTTGCGTCGTTAGGGTGGCCGCAATGGTCACCCTGTCGAGACGCATCAATGCTCAATTACCTGTGGTTCTTCCTCGCGGCGCTGTTTGAAATCGCCGGTTGTTTCGCCTTTTTCATGTGGCTGCGTCAGGGCAAAAGTGCCTTGTGGGTGATCCCGGCGCTGCTCAGCCTGACCCTGTTCGCCCTGTTATTGACCCGCGTCGAAGCGGCTTACGCCGGGCGCGCCTATGCCGCGTATGGCGGAATCTACATCGTCGCGTCGATCGGCTGGCTGGCGGTGGTCGAGCGCGTTCGCCCTTTGAGTTCGGACTGGATCGGCGTGGCGCTGTGCGTGATCGGCGCGAGCGTGATTCTGTTCGGGCCGCGATTTTCCGCGGCTTGAGGCGAGACTGTTTTGCCTTTTGCAGGAAACGTCTGAAGGGCGCAGCGACTCAGGGTGTAGGGCAAGACTGAATTGCTCGCGACCCATTGTGGAGCGCGTGCCCACCGCGCATCTTCAGGGCTGGCTAACCCTGAAGGACGAACTCCATGCTTGTACTCAGCCGTGTTGTGGGCGAGTTGATTTCCATCGGTGACGACATTTCCGTGCGCGTACTGTCAGTCAACGGTTCCAGCGTGCGCTTTGGTGTCGAGGCGCCGCAGAAGGTCAATGTGCACCGTTCTGAAGTCTATCAGCGGATCCAGCGCAAACAGGTCACCGAAAAGGTCCGCTAGTCGAACAGGTGCTTGGGCACGTCGTGCTTGAGCATCAGTTGGCATTGTTCGCTTTCCGGGTCGAAGACGATCAGCGCCTGGCCTTTGGTCAGCGCCTGGCGCACGCGCAGCACGCGGGTTTCCAGCGGTGTGTCATCACCGTTGTCGGTGCCGTCGCGGGTGACGAAGTCCTCGATCAGGCGGGTGAGGGTGTCGACTTCAAGAGCGTCGTAGGGAATCAGCATGGGCACCTCGGCTAAATCAATGGCGGGATGCTACGGCGATTGGTGGCTGGCTGCCAGTTTTGTGTGGTTTGTACCGGCCTCATCGCGAGCAGGCTCACTCCTACAAGGAAATGCATTCCAACTGTAGGAGTGAGCCTGCTCGCGATAGCCATAGTTCAGATAACAAGGATTCAACTGTCGGAGCGCTGCCCCACCAGACTGTCCACCGACGGCACTCGCGTATCGCTCTCCATCTGTGTCTCATGTTCGATCTGGTGACTGAAGCGATCCAGCGAAGCATTGGCTGGCGCCGCATCGCTGGCAAATACCGGCGGGCTCAGAATGTACGCCCCAAGCAAACGACTGAGCGCCGCCAGACTGTCGATGTGCGTACGTTCATAACCATGGGTCGCGTCGCAGCCAAAGGCGAGCAGGGCGGTGCGGATATCGTGCCCGGCAGTCACCGCCGAATGCGCGTCGCTGAAGTAATAGCGGAACAGGTCGCGCCGCACCGGCAGTTCGTTTTCACCGGCCAGACGCAGCAAATGCCGCGACAGGTGATAGTCGTAAGGGCCACCGGAGTCCTGCATCGCCACGCTCACCGCGTGTTCGCTGGAGTGCTGGCCGGGCGCGACCGGCGCGATGTCGATACCGACGAATTCGCTGACGTCCCATGGCAATGCCGCCGCCGCACCGCTACCGGTTTCTTCAGTGATGGTGAACAGTGGGTGACAGTCGATCATCAACTCCTGACCGCTCTCGACGATGGCTTTGAGCGCAGCGAGCAATGCCGCAACCCCGGCCTTGTCGTCGAGGTGACGGGCGCTGATGTGACCGCTGTCGGTGAACTCCGGCAGCGGGTCGAACGCCACCACGTCGCCGACGCTGATGCCCAGCGATTCGCAATCGGCCTTGGTTGCGCAATACGCATCCAGACGGAGTTCGACGTGATCCCAGCTGATCGGCATCTCGTCAACGGCAGTGTTAAACGCGTGCCCGGAGGCCATCAGCGGCAACACGCTGCCGCGAATCACGCCATTGTCGGTGAACAGGCTGACCCGGCTGCCCTCGGCAAACCGGCTCGACCAGCAACCGACCGGGGCCAGGGTCAGACGACCGTTGTCTTTCACTGCACGCACTGCGGCGCCGATGGTGTCGAGGTGCGCGGAGACGGCGCGGTCGGGGCTGTTTTTCTTGCCCTTGAGGGTGGCGCGAATGGTGCCGCGACGGGTCATTTCGAAAGGGATGCCAAGTTCTTCCAGACGCTCGGCGACGTAGCGCACGATGGTGTCGGTGAACCCGGTAGGGCTGGGAATGGCGAGCATTTCCAGCAGGACTTTTTGCAGGTAGTTCAGATCCGGTTCAGGGATTTGAGTGGTCATGGAAACTCCTGATGAGTTGAGGCGCATCGATGGTTTCGATGAGGGGTGATTTAGGGTGTCTGTTGCGGCCCCTTCGCGAGCAAGCCCGCTCCCACATTTGGAATGCGTTCAACCTGTGGGAGCGGGCTTGCTCGCGAAGGCGTCAGTCCAGACACCTCGGAATCAAGAAACAGCCGGCTGACTGTGCGGAAACAACAAATCGACAAAGCGCTCCGCCGTCGGCTGCGGCTCATGATTGGCCAGCCCCGCGCGTTCGTTGGCTTCGATAAACACGTACTCCGGTTGATCCGCCGCCGGCACCATCAGGTCGAGGCCGACCATCGGAATGTCCAGCGCTCGCGCCGCACGGACGGCGGCATCGACCAGCGTCGGGTGCAGAATTGCCGTGACATCCTCCAGCGTGCCACCGGTGTGCAGATTGGCCGTGCGACGGACGAACAGGTGCTCGCCCGCCGGCAGGATGCTGCTGTAGTCATACCCGGCCGCGTGCAGGGTGCGTTGGGTTTCGTGATCCAGCGGGATCTTGCTCTCGCCACTGGTAGCGGCTTGCCGACGCCGGCTCTGCGCCTCGATCAATGCACCGATCGAATGATGGCCGTCACCGACCACCTCGGCGGGACGACGAATCGCTGCCGCCACCACTTCAAAACCGATCACCAGAATCCGCAGGTCGAGGCCTTCGTGGAAGCTTTCCAGCAGTACGCGGCTGTCGAAACGCTTGGCGGCTTCGATGGCCTGCTGCACCTCTTCGATGCTCTGCAGATCCACCGCCACGCCCTGGCCTTGTTCACCGTCGAGCGGCTTGACCACCACACGCTGATGCTCGTCAAGAAACGCCAGGTTGTCGTCGGCGTTGCCCGCCAGTTGCTGCGAAGGCAGCTTCAGGCCGGCGCCTTTCAACACTTTGTGGGTCAGGCTTTTGTCCTGACACAGACCCATGCTGATCGCGCTGGTCAGGTCGCTCAACGATTCGCGGCAACGTACCCGGCGCCCGCCATGGCTGAGGGTGAACAGCCCGGCTTCGGCATCGTCCACCTGCACGTCGATGCCGCGCCGGTGCGCTTCCTCGACGATGATCCGCGCATAAGGGTTGAAGTTGGCTTCCGGCCCGGGCCCGAGGAACAGCGTCTGATTGATGCCGTTCTTGCGCTTGATGGCGAAGGTCGAGAGGTTGCGAAAACCGAGCTTGGCGTAAAGATTTTTGGCCTGACGGTTGTCATGCAGTACCGACAGATCCAGATAACTCAGGCCGCGACTCATGAAGTGCTCGACCAAGTGCCGCACCAGTACTTCGCCGACACCGGGCCGCGAGCACTGCGGATCCACCGCCAGGCACCACAGGCTGCTGCCATGTTCCGGATCGTTGAAGGCTTTCTGGTGATTGAGGCCCATGACGCTGCCGATCACCGCGCCGCTGTCTTCATCTTCGGCCAGCCAGTACACCGGACCGCCCTGATGATGCGGGGTCAGCCGCGTGGCATCGATCGGCAACATGCCGCGTGCCTGATACAGCAGATTGATCGCCTGCCAGTCCGCTTCGCTTTGCGCCCGACGAATACGGAAACCACGAAACACGCGGGTGGCCTGGCGGTAATCGCTGAACCACAGGCGCAAAGTATCGGATGGGTCGAGAAACAGTTGCGTCGGTTCCAGCCCGAGAATCTGCTGCGGTGCGGCGACATAAAGGGCGATATCGCGTTCGCCGGGCTGCTCGTTGAGCAGTTCCTGCGCCAGCGTCGCCGGGTCAGGGAAAGTGTGGCCGATCAGCAGCCGACCCCAACCGCAATGTACGGCGATGGGGTCGGCGCCGAGTTCGCTGCCGTCTTCGGCCAGACGCGCCTGCAAGCGTTCATACGACGGTGTCTGACCGCGTATCAGGCGCTGATTGATCGCTGTGGCGTGAGGTTTCATCAATCAGATTCCTTGTTCACTGAGCCACAGGTTCAGGGCCGCCAGTTGCCACAGTTTCGAGCCGCGCAATGGCGTCAGTTGGCCTTGCGGATCAGTCAGCAATTTGTCGAGCATGGCCGGGTTGAACAGGCCACGATCCTGGCTCGGATCCAGCAGCAGTTCACGCACCCAGTTCAGGGTGTCGCCTTGCAAGTGCTTGAGGCCCGGCACCGGGAAGTAACCTTTCTTGCGGTCGATCACTTCGCTTGGAATCACCAGACGTGCAGCTTCTTTGAGTACCTGTTTGCCGCCGTCCGGCAGCTTGAACTGGCCGGGAATCCGCGCCGAGAGTTCCACCAGGCGATAGTCGAGAAACGGCGTGCGAGCCTCCAGGCCCCAGGCCATGGTCATGTTGTCGACACGTTTGACCGGGTCGTCCACCAGCATCACCGTGCTGTCCAGACGCAGGGCTTTATCGACGGCCGCATCGGCGCCGGGTTGGGCGAAGTGTTGCTTGACGAAGTCGCCAGCGGCGTCATTCGCGGTCAGCCATTTCGGTTGCACGGTGGCGGCGTAGTCGTCGTAGCTGCGGTCGAAGAACGCCGCACGATAGGCTGCGTATGGATCCGCCGCACCGTCGACTTGCGGGTACCAGTGATAACCGGCGAACAACTCGTCCGCACCCTGGCCGCTCTGCACCACTTTGCAATGCTTGGCCACTTCGCGCGACAACAGGTAGAAGGCGATGCAGTCGTGGCTGACCATCGGCTCGCTCATCGCACGGAACGCGGCGGGCAGTTGCTCGATGATCTCTTTTTCGTCGATGCGCAATTGATGATGTTGAGTGCCGTAGTGCTTGGCGATCAGATCGGAATACTGGAATTCATCGCCACGCTCGCCGCCGGCATCCTGGAAACCGATGGAAAAGGTCGACAGGTTCTCCACCCCGACTTCACGCAGCAGGCCGACGAGCATGCTCGAATCGACACCGCCGGAAAGCAGCACGCCGACATCCACCGCTGCGCGTTGACGGATTGCCACGGCCTCGCGGGTGCTGTCGAGCACGCGGTCGCGCCAGTCTTCGAGGGTCAGGTTTTTCTCGTCGTCATGTGGGCCGTAGGGCAGGGTCCACCAGGTTTTCTGCTCGGTGCGGCCATCGGCTTCGACGCGCATCCAGGTCGCTGGCGGCAGCTTTTCGATGCCCGCGAGCAAGGTGCGTGGAGCGGGCACCACCGCGTGGAAATTCAGATAGTGGTTGAGCGCCACCGGATCGAGGATCGGGTTGATGTCGCCGCCCTTGAGCAGCGCCGGCAGGGCCGAGGCAAAGCGCAAACGCTGGCCGGTGCGCGACAGGTACAAAGGCTTCACGCCGAGACGGTCGCGAGCGATGAACAGGCGCTGGGCATCACGCTCCCAGATGGCGAACGCGAACATGCCGTTGAGTTTCGGCAGCAGCGCTTCGCCCCAGGCGTGGTAGCCCTTGAGCAGCACTTCGGTGTCGCCACCGGAATAGAAGGCGTAGCCCAGCGCTTCGAGTTCGGCGCGCAGTTCCGGGAAGTTGTAGATCGCGCCATTGAAGGCCAGGGACAAACCGAGTTGGCTGTCGATCATCGGCTGCGCCGAGCCGTCCGACAGGTCCATGATTTTCAGGCGACGATGGCCCAGGGCAATCGGCCCTTGGGCATGGAAGCCCCACGCGTCGGGGCCGCGAGGGGCCAGGTGATGGGTGATTCGCTCTACCGCTGCAAGGTCTGCAGGTTGATGATCAAAACGTAACTCGCCAGCTAATCCGCACATAAAGTCCTTACCGGTTTTTCCGTTGGGGAGGGGTCATTCAAGTCAGGCCAAAATGGCCGGTACTCAGAAACTGACCCGCTGCAGATGTGGGAGTTTTAGAACGATGAGTTATAAGAGGGGGCGACTGACCAGCGGCCAGTCGCGATTTTTCATTTGCCGCGAATCAACGTGCGCAGTGCAAAACGATTGGGATGGCAGGCCTCGGCGACGCTTCGGGGCAGTGGCAGCGGCTCGTTGTCCAGCCACGCCGCGAGCAGTTCGCCCGACAGCGGCGCGGTGATCAGCCCGCGTGAACCGTGGCCACTGTTGACGTACAGGCCATCGAGCCACGGGCAGGCGATGTCCGGCACTTGTCGCGCGTCCTTGCTCAACGCGGCGTAAGCCTGAGCGAAGGCTGTGCGGTCGGCGAGGGGGCCGACGATCGGCAGATAGTCGGGACTGGTGCAGCGGAATGCGGCGCGTCCTTCCAGGGTTTCCGGCGGCAGCTCATTGATGTGCAGACGTGCCACCAGATCGCTGGAGATTTCTTCGAGCATCGCCAGATTGCCCAAGTGTTCGGCGGTGGTCGGTGTCAGGTCATCGCTGTTGAAGTCGAAACTCGCGCCCAGCGTGTGTTCGCCCAGGCGTGCCGGGGCGACATAACCTTCGGCGCAGACTACGGTGCGCAATGCCTGGCTCTCAGCGGTTTGTGGCAGGCGCGTGATCTGCCCGCGAATGCGTTTGAGCGGCAGCTCGGCACTTTGCGCAAAACGTTTGATCTCCGCCGCGCCGGCCAATATCACCACCGGCGCGCTGGCGAGCACGCGCTCGCCGTCGAGGGCTTGCCACTGACCTTCGACCTTGCGCAGTTCCAGCGCATCGTGATGCTTGAGCAGTTCGATGTTCGCTTGCGCGGCTTGTGCCTGGCACAGCGCCGGCGGATGCACCCAGCCCCCTTCGGGGTAGAACAGCCCGCCGTGGGCCACAGCGATTCCGGCCTGAGTTGCGGCTTGCGGTTGATTGAGCCAGTGCACCAGATCTTCCGGGAATGCCGCGGCCAGTTGCGCCTGACGCTCGGCTTCCTTGGTGTTGAAAGCCAATTGCAGCACGCCGCAATCGTCCCAGTCGGTGCCGCGTTGCAAGTTTTCCAGCAGACGGCGGGTGTAGCCGAAGCCGCTGACGATCAGTTGCGACAACGCGGTGCCGTGGGCTGATAACTTCAGGTACAGCACGCCCTGCGGATTGCCCGACGCTTCCTGCGCCACGGCCTCGTGACGCTCCAGCAGACTGACGTGCCAGCCGCGTGCAGCGAGGCTGGCAGCGGTCGCACAACCGGCCAGCCCGGCGCCGATCACCAGCGCGCGCCGCTCGCCAGTCAGCGGGGCAGGGCGGGCGAACCACGGTTTGTCCGGCAGCGGTGGCGCGACGTCCTGCGGCCAGCCGAGAAACTCGCCGCGCAGGATCTCCCACTTGTGGCCGATGCCCGGCGTGCGTTTCATCTTGAACCCGGCGGCGTTGAGCAGACGCCGCACCCAACCGGTGCTGGTGAAGGTGCTGATGGTCGAACCCGGCGCCGCCAGTCGCGCCAGTTCGACGAACAATTCAGCGGTCCACATGTCGGGGTTTTTCGCCGGGGCGAAACCGTCGAGAAACCACGCATCAATCTGCGCATCGAGTTGCGGCAGTTGCTCCAGCGCATCGCCGATCAGCAGCGTCAGCGTCACTCGGCCATTACCGAGAACGATCCGCTGAAAGCCCTGATGGATCGCCACGTAATGCGTCAGCAGTTGATCGGCCAGTGGCTTGAGCTCCGGCCACAAGGCCAGCGCCCGTTGCAGATCCGTCGGACTCAGCGGATATTTTTCGACGCTGACGAAATGCAGCCGCGCACTGGCCACCGCGTGCTGTTCGAACAGCTGCCAGGCGCAAAGGAAATTCAGCCCGGTGCCGAAGCCGGTTTCGCCGATCACCAGTCGCCCATCGGCCGGCAGCGCGGCAAAGCGCTCGGCCAGACGGTTCTGTTCGAGGAACACGTAACGGGTTTCATCCAGCCCCGACTGGTCGGAAAAATACACATCATCGAACACCCGCGAGCGCGGACGTCCCTGGTCATCCCAGTCGAGTTGGGCGTGGGGCAATACAGGTTTCATGGCAGGCTCGGCAACGACAAGGCGGCCATTCTAGCTGATCGGGCGCAGGGTGCTTGATCCATGGCAAGGCCCGGCTGTGCAGCCTCGAAGACAATTAACGATTTGGGCGCGGATCAGAGCAACCTGTGGCGAGGGGATTTATCCCCGATCGGCTGCGTAGCAGTCGCAATCCCGCTACCAGCGTGCATCTGGCGTTGAATGGCTTTGGGGCCGCTGCGCTGCCCATCGGGGATAAATCCCCTCACCACAGAGTTTTTCTTGAAGCCAAAAGGAGCGGAATTTCTCCGCCGCGCCCATGCCCAATCCGCTAGTCTTGCTGAATCCTGGAAGGAGCCGTCCCCATGTTTGAATCCGCCGAAATCGGCCATGCCATCGACAAAGAGACTTACGACGCGGCTGTACCTGCCTTGCGTGAAGCACTGCTGGAAGCGCAGTTCGAGTTGCAGCAGCAGAAGCGTTTTCCGGTGATCATTTTGATCAACGGCATCGAAGGCGCCGGCAAGGGCGAGACCGTCAAGTTGCTCAACGAGTGGATGGACCCGCGCCTGATCGAGGTGCGTACTTTCGATCAGCAGACCGATGAAGAGCTGGCGCGGCCACCGGCGTGGCGTTACTGGCGGATGCTCCCGGCCAAGGGACGGATGGGCGTGTTCTTCGGTAACTGGTACAGCCAGATGCTTCAGGGCCGGGTCCACGGTCTGTTCAAGGATCCGCGTCTGGACCAGGCGATCAACGCCGCCGAGCGTCTGGAAAAAATGCTCTGCGATGAAGGCGCGCTGATCTTCAAGTTCTGGTTCCATCTGTCCAAGAAGCAGATGAAAGCGCGGCTCAAGGCGCTGGCCGACGACCCGCTGCACAGCTGGCGCATCAGCCCGCTGGACTGGCAGCAATCGCAGACCTACGACAAGTTCGTCAAATACGGCGAGCGCGTGTTGCGCCGCACCAGCCGCGACTACGCGCCATGGCACATCATCGAAGGCATGGACGCCAATTATCGCAGTCTTGCCGTCGGCAAAATCCTGCTGGAAGGCCTGCAGAATGCGCTCAAGCGTCCAGAGGTGCATACCGAAGAGGTTAACGCCGCCCCGTTGGGCACGGCGGTCGATCAACTCAACTTGCTCGACAGCCTCGACCTGAACCAGCGACTGGAAAAGAAGGACTACGAAGAACAACTGATCACCGAGCAGGCGCGGCTGTCCGGGCTGATGCGTGACAAGCGCATGCGCCGCCACGCACTGGTGGCGGTGTTCGAAGGCAACGATGCGGCGGGCAAGGGCGGGGCGATTCGTCGGGTCGCGGCGGCGCTCGATCCGCGTCAGTACAGCATCGTGCCGATTGCCGCGCCCACTGAAGAGGAGCGCGCGCAGCCGTATCTGTGGCGCTTCTGGCGGCATTTGCCGGCGCGGGGCAAGTTCACCGTGTTCGACCGCTCCTGGTATGGCCGGGTGCTGGTGGAGCGGGTCGAGGGCTTCTGCAGCCCGGCCGACTGGCTGCGGGCTTACAGCGAGATCAACGATTTCGAAGAGCAGATCGCCGACGCCGGGGTCATCGTCGTCAAGTTCTGGCTGGCGATCGACAAGGACACGCAGATGGAGCGCTTCCAGGCCCGCGAGCAGATTCCGTTCAAGCGCTTCAAGATCACTGAGGACGACTGGCGCAACCGCGACAAGTGGGACGCCTACCGCGCCGCCGTGGGCGACATGGTCGACCGTACCAGCACCGAGATTTCGCCGTGGACGCTGGTCGAGGCCAATGACAAACGCTGGGCCCGGGTCAAGGTCCTGCGCACGATCAACCGAGCGCTTGAGGAAGCATTCGCGAAGTCCGACAAACGCGCGAAAAAACACAAGGACTGAGCCGATGGACCCGCATACGCGAGGTGAATGATTGTCGCGGTCGGCGGCAGGGTGGATTTATGCTCGGTCCACTCTCCTCCGACAACAACAATTGAGGTATGCCATGCGTGAAGTGGTGATCGTCGACAGCGTGCGGACCGGCCTGGCCAAGTCCTTTCGCGGCAAGTTCAACCAGACCCGCCCCGACGACATGGCGGCCCATTGCGTCAACGCGCTGTTGTCGCGCAACGACATCGACCCGGCCAGTGTCGAGGACTGCATTGTCGGCGCCGGCTCCAACGAGGGCGCGCAGGGTTACAACATCGGCCGCAACGTGGCGGTGCTGTCGCGGCTGGGCACCGGCGTGGCCGGCATGACCCTCAACCGTTTCTGTTCTTCGGGGTTGCAGGCGATTGCGATTGCCGCCAACCAGATCGCCTCCGGTTGCAGCGACATCATTGTCGCCGGCGGCGTCGAATCAATCAGTCTGACCCTGAAAAGCGTCAACACCGACCACCTGATCAACCCGTTGCTCAAGCAGCAGGTGCCGGGCATCTACTACACCATGGGCCAGACCGCCGAAGTGGTCGCGCGCCGTTATGACGTCAGCCGCGAGGCGCAGGATCGTTACGCGCTGCAAAGCCAGCTGCGCACTGCCCAGGCGCAGGCGGCCGGGCTGTTCAATGATGAAATTGTGCCGATGGCGGTCAAGTACCGGCTCGAGGACAAGAACAGTGGCGAAGTGCAGATCCTCGACGGCATCGTCGATCACGACGACTGCAACCGCCCGGACACCACTTACGAAAGTCTCGCCGGACTGAAACCGGTGTTTGCCGAGGACGGTTCGGTGACAGCCGGCAACTCATCGCAATTGTCCGACGGCGCGTCGATGACCCTGGTGATGAGCCTGGAAAAAGCCCTGCAACTTGGACTCAAGCCGAAGGCGTTTTTCCGCGGTTTCACCGTCGCCGGTTGCGAGCCGGACGAAATGGGCATCGGCCCAGTGTTCTCGGTGCCGAAACTGCTCAAGGCCAAAGGCTTGCAGGTGGCGGACATTGATCTGTGGGAGCTGAACGAGGCGTTTGCTTCGCAGTGTCTGTATGCCCGGGATCGATTGGAGATCGACAACGACAAATACAACGTCAACGGCGGCTCGATTTCCATCGGCCACCCGTTCGGCATGACCGGTTCGCGGCAGGTCGGGCATCTGGTGCGTGAGTTGCAGCGGCGTAATTTGCGTTACGGCATCGTGACCATGTGCGTGGGGGGCGGGATGGGGGCGACGGGGTTGTTTGAGGCTGTTCGTTAAACCTGCAGATTTGTATTGACTGTCAGGACGCCTTCGCGAGCAAGCTCGCTCCCACATTGGTACGGCGTACACCGATCAGAATGTGGGAGCGAGCTTGCTCGCGAAGGCATCAACTCGGTTCATCGGTTGGAATCCAGAAGCTGCATCCGCGCGATATACGCCTGAATTTCCTGCTCAGCCTTATCCGGGGAATCGAACGGCCCCTCAAGGGTGTTCTCCCGCGTGCTGAAAAACAGTTCGCCATTGACCCGGCACAACCGGTCGCTGCGAAAGTGCGTGGCGGGGGCGCTGTCATCGGCGCGCATTCCGTACATGATCCGGCTCCTTGATTGATCCGTTGCAGGGATCCAATCAGCTTATGCCTGAAGCACTTGGCGCGCTTCGTCAGCCGATCAACGGCAAAGCGTCAATTTAATGCTGCGACCTGCACAGTTTCATTCGCGGCCTGGCCCGAACTGTCCCTGTGTTGCGTCTGTCGGCGGGCCTAGAATGATCGCTCTCGTCAGCAGGCATTGGGGTTCGCATGCACATTTCATCCGGTCGCTGGGTCTACGGTCTGTTCCTGGCGCTGCTGACGGCGTTTTTGTGGGGCATCCTGCCGATCAAACTCAAGCAGGTGCTGCTGGTGATGGACCCGATCACGGTGACCTGGTTTCGCCTGTTGGTCTCCGGCGGCTGCCTGTTCATCTACCTGGCGGCCACGCGCCGCCTGCCGAGCCGCAAGGTGCTCGGCCCCCGGGGTGGCTGGCTGGTGCTGATGGCGGTGCTCGGGCTGGTGGGCAACTACGTGCTGTACCTGATGGGCCTTAACCTGCTCAGCCCCGGCACCGCGCAGTTGGTGGTGCAGATGGGGCCGATCATGTTGCTGATCGCCAGCCTGTTTGTGTTCAAGGAGCGCTTCAGCATCGGTCAGGGCATTGGCCTGGCGGTGCTGCTGATCGGCTTTGTGCTGTTCTTCAATCAGCGTCTGGCTGAACTGCTCACCTCATTGTCGGACTACACCGCCGGCGTGTTGCTGGTGCTGCTGGCCTCGACGGTCTGGACCTTCTACGCACTGGGGCAGAAGCAATTGCTCACGGTGTGGAATTCGCTGCAGGTGATGATGGTGATCTACCTGTTCTGCGCGCTGTTGCTGACACCGTGGGTGCATCCGCTCGAAGCACTGGAACTGAGCCCGGTGCAGGGTTGGCTGTTGCTGGCGTGTTGCATGAACACGCTGATTGCCTACGGTGCCTTTGCTGAAGCACTGGCGCACTGGGAGGCCTCACGGGTCAGTGCGACGCTGGCGATCACGCCGTTGGTGACCTTTGGCGCGGTGGCGATTGCCGCCGGGGTGTGGCCGGAATATGTGCATGCCGAGCAGATCAATGGGCTGGGTTATGGCGGGGCGGTGCTGGTGGTGCTGGGGTCGGCGCTGGTGGCGTTGGGGCCGTCGCTGATTGCCGGGTTGAAGGCGCGGCGGATGCGGATTGCAGCCAGTTAGACCGCTTTATCGTTCTTCGCGAGCAAGCCCGCTCCCACATTTTGATCGGTGTATGCCGTACCAATGTGGGAGCGGGCTTGCTCGCGAAGGCGGCCTGTCAGGCGCTACAGGACTCAGCCCTTGGCGCCGGCCTCGATCATGTTCTCCGGCCGCACCCAGGCATCGAACTCCTCACTGGTCAGATACCCCAGCTGCAGCGCCGCCTCGCGCAAGGTCAGTCCCTCACCGTAAGCCTTCTTGGCGATTTCCGCCGACTTGTCGTAACCGATGTGCGGATTCAGCGCGGTCACCAGCATCAGACCGCGTTCCAGGTGCTGGGCCATGACCTGCGCATCCGGTTCAAGACCGGCGATGCAGTGCTGCTGGAAGTTGCTGCAGCCGTCGGCGAGCAGGCGGATCGATTGCAGCACATTGTGGATGATCACCGGTTTGTAGACGTTCAGTTGCAGGTGACCCTGACTCGCCGCAATGCCGATGGTGACGTCGTTGCCCAACACCTGGCAGGCCAGCATCGACAGCGCTTCGCACTGGGTCGGGTTGACCTTGCCGGGCATGATCGAGCTGCCCGGTTCGTTGGCCGGCAGTTTCACTTCGGCAAAGCCTGCGCGAGGGCCGGAGCCGAGCAGGCGCAGGTCGTTGGCGATTTTCATCAGCGCCACGGCGAGGGTCTTCAGGGCGCCGGACAGGCTGGTCAGCGGCTCATGCCCGGCCAGCGCGGCAAACTTGTTCGGCGCGGTGACGAACGGCAGACCGGACAGCGCGGCGAGTTCCGCAGCAATCGCTTCGCCAAAGCCGTGCGGCGAATTCAGGCCGGTGCCGACGGCAGTGCCGCCCTGCGCCAGTTCACACACCGCCGGCAGTGCGGCGCGGATCGCCCGTTCGGCGTAATCCAGCTGCGCTATAAAGCCCGATAGCTCCTGACCGAAGGTGATCGGCGTCGCGTCCATCATGTGCGTGCGGCCGGTCTTCACCAGTTTCATGTGCCGTGCGGCCAATTCGGCCAGGCCGCCGGACAGCTCGGCGATCGCCGGCAGCAATTGCTCCTGCACGGCTTTGGCAGTGGCGATGCTCATGGCGGTGGGGAAGCAGTCGTTGGAGCTTTGCGAGCGATTGACGTGATCGTTGGGGTGCACCGGCGTTTTGCCGCCGCGCGGATTGCCGGCCAGTTCGTTGGCACGGCCGGCGATCACTTCGTTGACGTTCATGTTGCTCTGAGTGCCGCTGCCGGTCTGCCAGACCACCAGCGGAAACTGGTCGTCGTGCTGGCCGTCGAGGACTTCGTCGGCGGCTTGTTCGATCAGGCGGGCGATGTCGGCGGGCAGGTCGCCGTTGCGGTCGTTGACCCGGGCGGCGGCTTTCTTGATCAGTGCCAGGGCGTGCAGTACCGGCAGCGGCATGCGTTCCTGACCAATGGCGAAGTTGATCAGCGAGCGTTGCGTCTGAGCACCCCAGTAGGCGTCGTCCGGGACTTCGATCTGGCCCAGGCTGTCGGTTTCGATACGGCTCATCGTGCACACTCCTGTTGGTTCGTTTGCGCAGTTTAGGCCCGGTCAGGCCCAGGTGGTTCCCTCGAACCGATTGTTGACCGGTAAAACCCGGGCAATCAAGCGCGGCAAGGGCCGGGGGTTGAGCCATAAGGTTTTTTAGGCGCAGAATGGTCGCCCTTGGGGTTTTACCTCGCCTAGCTGAAAAGGAAACTCGATGACTCGTCTTCGTGCCATCTGCACCGCGGTTGCACTGGTTTGCGCCAGCGGCCAGGTGCTTGCCGATACCGCCAGCCACAACGCCAGTGCTGAAGCTTTCCTGACCCTGGCGCACGCTGACAAGCTGGGCACTCCGGTGTACATGCAAGTGCAGCAAATGTTCGCTCAGCGTTTTGAACAGACCAAAGCCCCGGAATCCAAGAAAGCCGTACTGGAAACCTACCAGGCCAAGGCCAACGCCGCCCTGGATCAGGCCATCGGCTGGAACAAGCTCAAGCCTGACATGGTCAAGCTCTACACCAGCAACTTCAGCGAATCGGAGCTCAAAGACCTGGTCGCGTTCTACCAGTCGCCACTGGGCAAGAAAGTCCTGGAGAAAATGCCGCAGCTGACCCAGCAATCGGCCCAGATGACTCAGGCCAAGCTGGAAAGCGCCGTGCCTGTCGTCAACAAGCTGCTCGACGACATGACCAACGAGCTGGCACCGAAAGGCGCTGCGCCGGCCAAGAAGAAGTAAGCGGAGTTCGTGATGACCATGCAACAACGCATCGAATCGACGCTGGGCCTGCTGCAGCCTGAGCATCTGCAAGTGCTGGACGAAAGCCACATGCACAGTCGCGGGTTACAGACGCACTTCAAGGCGGTGGTGGTCAGCGCGCAGTTCGAAGGCCTGAACCGGGTCAAGCGCCACCAGAAAGTCTACGGCACGCTTGGCGAGCTGATGGGCGAGTTCCATGCGTTGGCGCTGCACACCTACACCCCGCAGGAATGGGCAGAAGTGGGCGCCGCTCCGGCGTCGCCGACCTGTGCCGGCGGTAGCAAACACTGACTTTGGATGTAACGGGCTTTTTGTGGTGTGGGAGCTTTTGTGGCGAGGTGATTTAGCGAAACGTCGCACCGCCTCGATCGGCTGCGCAGCAGTCGTAAACCCACAGAATGCGGTATCCCTGAGAGACTGCATTCGCGGGTTTTGGGGCCGCTTCGCAGCCCATCGGGGATAAATCCCCTCGCCACAGAGTTCTCGGCACATCCTATAACGATCCTGTTTTTGCTAGAATCCGCAACGCGCCGCTCACCCGGCGCGTTTTTTTTGAATCCGGTTCACCCTTTGCGAGGGTAGCCACCTGGAGAAATACCCATGACACAACCGATTGTCGTGGCGGCACTGTATAAGTTCGTCACCCTCGAAGATTACGTTGACCTGCGCGAGCCCCTGCTGCAAGCGATGGTCGACAATGGCATCAAAGGCACTCTGCTGATCGCCGAAGAAGGCATCAACGGCACCGTGTCCGGCAGTCGCGAAGGCATCGACGGCCTGCTCGCCTGGCTGAAGAACGACCCGCGCATGATCGACATCGACCACAAAGAGTCGTACTGCGACGAGCAGCCGTTCTACCGCACCAAGGTCAAGCTGAAGAAAGAGATCGTCACCCTTGGCGTCGAAGGCGTGGACCCGAACAAAAAGGTCGGCACCTACGTTGAGCCGCAGGACTGGAACGCGCTGATCAGCGACCCGGAAGTGCTGCTGATCGACACCCGCAACGATTACGAAGTGGCGATCGGCACCTTCGAAGGCGCCATCGATCCGAAAACCACCAGTTTTCGCGAATTCCCCGACTACATCAAAGAACACTTCGACCCGGCCGTGCACAAGAAGGTCGCGATGTTCTGCACCGGCGGCATTCGCTGCGAGAAAGCCTCCAGTTACATGCTGGGTGAGGGGTTCGAAGAGGTTTACCACCTCAAGGGCGGCATCCTGAAGTACCTCGAAGAGGTGCCGCAGGAAGAAACCAAGTGGCAGGGTGACTGCTTCGTGTTCGACAACCGGGTGACCGTGCGTCACGACCTCAGCGAAGGCGACTACGATCAATGTCATGCCTGCCGCACACCGGTCAGTGTTGAAGATCGCGCCTCCGAGCACTACGTGGCCGGCATCAGCTGCCCGCATTGCTGGGACAAGCTGAGCGAGAAAACCCGCCGCAGCGCCATCGATCGGCAGAAGCAGATCGAACTGGCCAAGGCGCGCAACATGCCGCACCCGATCGGCTACAACTATAAACAAGCATCCACCGAGGCCTGATCATGACTGCGCGCCTGCTCTATGTGATGGATCCGATGTGTTCCTGGTGCTGGGGGTTCGCCCCGGTTGCCAAGGCATTGGTCGAGCAGGCGCAGGCAGCCGGGGTGGAGTTGCACCTGGTGGTCGGCGGGTTGCGCACCGGTAGCGGTGCGGCGCTGGAACCGACTACGCGGCGCTACATCCTCGAGCACTGGCAAGCGGTCACTGAGGCTACCGGCCAGCCGTTCAAGTTCGACGGGGCGTTGCCCGACGGTTTTGTCTACGACACCGAGCCGGCTTGTCGGGCGATCGTTACCGCGCGCAGCCTGGCGCCGGATTGCGCGTGGACGCTGGTCGGCCTGATCCAGCAGGCGTTTTATGCTGAAGGCCGCGATGTCACTCAGGCCAGTGTGTTGGTCGAACTGGCCGAACAGGCCGGCGTACCGCGTATCGAGTTTGCCGCGCTGTTCGATCATGCCGACCAACACAAAGCGACTCAGGCTGATTTCAGCTGGGTGCAGGATCTGGGCATCGCCGGGTTCCCGACCCTGCTCGCCGAGCGCAACGGCCAACTGGCGCTGTTGACCAACGGCTATCAACCGCTCAGCGAACTCTCGCCGCTGCTTGGTCGCTGGCTGGAGCGCGCCGCCTGTGCCTGACCTGGCCGATGACACGCCAGCCGTAAAGCGTGTCGACCGGCTGAGCTGGGCAGAAGTCCGGCGCCTGGCACTGCATCACAAAAAATCCCTGTGGATCGCCAACGGCGTGGCCGTGCTGGCGACGCTGTGCAGTGTGCCGATTCCGTTGCTGTTGCCCTTGCTGGTGGACGAAGTCCTGCTCGGGCATGGCGATGCCGCGCTGAAAGTCATGAACCACGTGCTGCCGTCGATGTGGCAACAAGCGGCGGGTTACATCGGCCTGATGCTGGTGGTCACCCTGACTCTGCGTTGCAGCGCCCTGTGTTTTGGCGTGTTGCAGGCGCGGCTGTTCGCCCGGTTGGCGAAAGACATCGTCTACCGCATTCGTGTGCGCCTGATCGAACGCCTGAAAAGGATTTCCCTCGGCGAATACGAAAGCCTCGGCAGCGGCACCGTGACCACCCATCTGGTCACCGATCTGGACACACTCGACAAGTTCGTCGGCGAAACCCTCAGCCGGTTTCTGGTGGCGATGCTGACCCTGGTCGGCACCGCGAGCATCCTGATGTGGATGCACTGGAAACTGGCGCTGCTGATCCTGCTGTTCAATCCGCTGGTGATCTACGCCACGGTGCAGTTGGGCAAGCGGGTCAAGCACCTGAAGAAACTGGAGAACGACAGCACCTCGCGTTTCACTCAAGCCTTGAGCGAAACCCTCGATGCGATCCAGGAAGTGCGCGCCGGCAACCGTCAGGGTTTCTTCCTCGGGCGACTCGGCTTGCGCGCGCAGGAAGTGCGTAACTATGCGGTCAACTCGCAGTGGAAGACCGATGCGTCGAACCGCGCCAGTGGTCTGCTGTTCCAGTTCGGCATCGATATCTTCCGCGCGGCGGCGATGCTCACGGTGCTGTTCTCCGACCTGTCGATCGGCCAGATGCTCGCGGTGTTCAGCTACCTGTGGTTCATGATCGGCCCGGTCGAGCAGCTGCTCAATCTGCAATACGCCTACTACGCGGCGGGTGGCGCACTGGCGCGGATCAACGAACTGCTGGCGCGGGCCGACGAGCCGCAATACTCGGGCGGCGTCGATCCGTTCAAGGGCCGGGAAACCGTGGGTATCGAGGTGCAGGGGCTGAGCTTCGGTTACGGCGATGAGCTGGTGGTGGATCAGATGAACCTGTCCATTGCCCCCGGTGAGAAAGTCGCGATTGTCGGCGCCAGCGGCGGCGGCAAAAGCACTTTGGTGCAACTGTTGTTAGGGCTGTACACGCCGTTGTCCGGGACTATCCGTTTCGGCGGTTCGACCCAACAGGAAATCGGCCTGGAGCTGATTCGTGAAAACGTCGCGGTGGTGCTGCAGCACCCGGCGCTGTTCAACGACAGCGTGCGCGCCAACCTGACCATGGGCCGCACCCGCAGCGACGAAGCCTGCTGGCAGGCGCTGGAAATCGCCCAGCTGGAGGCGACCATCCGGGCGCTGCCGGACGGTCTCGACAGCATCGTCGGACGCTCCGGCGTGCGTCTGTCCGGCGGTCAGCGCCAGCGTCTGGCGATTGCGCGGATGATCCTCGCCGAGCCGAAAGTGGTGATTCTCGACGAAGCCACTTCGGCCCTCGATGCCGCCACCGAATACAACCTGCATCAGGCCATGGCACGCTTCCTCAGTGGTCGCACCACGCTGATCATTGCCCATCGCCTGTCGGCGGTGAAGCAGGCGGATCGGGTGCTGGTGTTCGATGGCGGGCAAGTGGCCGAGGATGGCGACCACCAGCAACTGATCGCCGATGGCGGCCTCTACGCCAAGCTCTACGGCCACCTGCAGCGCCTGTAATCAGCCCCACAGCACCTGCAACGCCGCCTCGCCGCCGTCATGGCCGAACTGCTTCATCACCACCGAACAGGATTCGCACGGGCGCATGGTCGTCGCGATGTCGACCGCGCGGATCTCTGTCGGGTCGGGATATTTCTCACGTAGCACGCTGATCAGTTTGCTTTCGCTGTCCAGCGAGGTCGGCCGGCTGGTCTGCGTCGGCTGATAGGTTTTCAGCTCCTTGATGGTCAGCGGCACGGCCAGCAGTTGCCCTTGCTCGGTGACCTCCAGCGAGGTGCGCGGGAAGCTTGGGTTGTAGTCGATGTTGACGTAAGTGGTGTCGCCGATCCGCACGTGATTGGCACCCATGTGGCGAAACAGCGGCAGGCGCTGGGTGCTGCCTTGCGCGCCGGACACGCTGACGTAGATCTCCCGTTTGCCGCTGGTCGTGGTGACTTCGGCATAGGCGATGTTACGTGCGTTGACCGGCCGCTCACGCACGGGCAACAGGTTGTGCAGTTTCTGCATGGCACTGTCGATGCGCAGGGCCGCGTTAGTGTTGGACGGGTTGATTGTTGGTGACAGAAACAACGTGTCGAAAATCTCTGCGGTTTTCTGCCGAAAGGCTTCCGGCGCTTCCTTGCTGCGCGCCCAAGTGACGGCGCCTTCGGGCAGGCGGGTGACGATCATCCGTGTCGAGTGATCGAACATCAGTGCTTCGCCCGGGCTGGTGTCGACCTTCAGCCATTTCATATTGTTTGCAGGCATGGCCGTGGTGCCGATGGGGATCGCGATCTGTTCCATGGTCTGCATCGCGCGCTGCACCGATTCCAGACCATGGATGCGCACCATGTTGTTGGCATGCAGCGAGCCGGTGTAGACGGTCAGCAGTTCAGCGCCGAGGGTGCCGTCGGCCAGTTCGGCGGGTGCCAGGCGCTTGAACGTCAGCTGCTTGCCGGGGATTTCGCCTTTGGCGAAGGTTGCCAGGTAGTACTCGTGGTGGTTGACCCGGAAAAACACATGGGTGGCCGAGTCGTCGATGGCCGGCATCAGCACGGCGCCGACCTGATGTGAATCGTTGATGTCGTCGTAGGTGCCGCCGGTTTTTATCCGCGCATAAATGCCTTTGCGAAACTGCAGCGTGGCTTGAATCTGCTGTCTTGGTACCAGCCTGCCTTGATTGAAACCCAGGCGACGCAGGTCGCCGTTGAACAGCCTCGGGCGGTTATCGATGATCTGATAAAGCCTGGCTTCGACCGCCAGGAACGTTCCGTCACGCCGGGTCAGGGTGGCCGGCTCCGAAACCCGCTCGCCGAACCACGGTGCGTAACCCTTTTCCTTGTCGATGGTGCCGACGGCGGGGATCGGGGCGGGTTCTGCGGTGATGTAGCTGATGCGGCAGTCGCCCGCGCCCGGTGCGCGACGGATCCGGCACGGCAGCAGCGTCCAGTGCTGACTGTCATCGAGCAGATCGGCCCGGCGCAGTTCATCGCCGTCGAGTCGATAGGGCACATCATCGATCAAGACTGTGGTGCGTCCGCCAGCCTCGGGGACAAGCTCGACGCGGGTGTTCGGCGCTACTTCGATATCGATCTGATCGTCGGTTTTTTTCACGGTGCGGTAGTGCGAACGCCCCAGCGAAAAACCATGCTCGTGTGCGAGCAACTGCGGCCCATAAGGGCGGTCGGACAGCGGATCGAGCAAGTGATGCCGCGAGCCGCCGACGTTGCGCACCGGCACATCGTCAATGCCTCTGACCACGGCCAGGTGATCGGCAGGGTTCAGCGCTTTCCAGCGCCCGGCATCCAGTGCCTGGGGCAGACTGTGCAGCAGGTCATAGTCAGCGCTTCTGCCGGCCAGCCTTTTCAGACGTGCAACCGCGCGGTGTTCCAGATGCGCCACGGCCCGCACTGCGCCGATCGCACCTCGGCCGCCGAGCTTGAGCAAAGCAGGCGCAGCGTCCAGCGGATTGAGGTTTCTCAAGCTCGAAACCAGCAGGTTTTTCGACAATTGCGCCATGCGTGGCAGGGCGACGCGAATCGCCATTTTCCCGGCCACGGCCGCGAGGCGAATGCTGCCGGCGACGAATTTTCCCAAGGGAATCGCGAACGAGACGATATCGAGGAGCAGGCCGAGTACGCCCATTGCGCGTTTGCCCGGACTGTCCGACTGCAGGTCTTCGAGACTGCCCCAGAACGGGATAAAGCCCTTGAGGGCATGAGTCCAGTGCTGTTTGCGGCTGTCGCGCTCGAAACGGGTATCACCCCAGGCCTCACTGCGCAGCGCCTGCTCATCGGCATAGAACAACCGGGTCGCGATGAACGAGGCGATGTGCGCCGTGCGCGGTGAGCTGAAGGTCAGGTTCGGCGAACTGTCGTGATGGGCCGCCGGGATCATCGAAACCGGGAGGGAGTCGCCCAGCGGTTCGAGGATCGCGACGCATTTGGCGTCGGGGGCGGGTGTCGAACCGTCCCAGTGGGCTTTTCGATCGAACGGCAGGCGGCGGGCGACGATGCGGCTGATGCTCTGGCCCTTGGTCCGTCCACGTTTGGGCGGCAGGGGTGGCAATAACAGACCGCCAACATGTGTGCCATCCAGATCCGGGCGTTTACGAATGATGCCGGCACGAGGCAGGCATTCGTAGAATTGTGGCGGGCCCTGATACGTCGCCTGCAACACGAAGCCCATGCGGGCCCGGTGCGGCAGGATGTTTTCCGCTGTCTCCAGGTGAGCTTCGATATGCCGTGTCGGATCCCTGAGGCTGTGAATCCGCACTTCGCCGTGCTCCAGTGCCCGGCGGTCGGGCCACGGCAGTGTGACCAGCAGCGACTTGATCAGGTATTCATAGGCTTTGCGGGCCTCGCTCAGATAGTCGTCGTACTGCTGCTCGAACAAGGGCCTGATCTCGGGCAAGGTGCAGTTGCTCGGAAACCGTGAAAGGCGTCGGCCTGGATGTCCGGTATCGACAATACCGCTTTGCAGTTTGCCTGCTGCGTTGAGGCTGATCCATTCGCTGGCACTGCGGCCATCGTTGCTGACGTACCAGCGCGTGTCGGGGCTCAACCCGCCAGCGGCATAGACCTCCAGCAACGGCCAGGTCGGCAATGCCACATCCGGGGTGTCGATAATGCTGCGTCGGCTACGGTTGGGCGTTGAAGGATGGTGGCGTTTGAGGCGAATCGTCGTGTGATCGTACAGCTCGTTGGCCAGCGCCTTGTCCAGTTGCTGTTTTGCCAATGCGAGTCGCCGTGGCGGCTCGATGTCCAGTTGCAGGATCGCTGCGTTCATTTGCTTCTTGTGGTCTTCCAGCGCTTGCAGGGCAGCGTCATCGCCGGATGTCTCGTTCGCTGCAGCCGGCGCTCCGGTGGCCAGTGTCCAGGTCTGCGCGGCAGCCACTCGGGTCATGGCGATCAGGGTTTGCAGGTCGGTGCTGGCGTTTTCGCTTTTGTGCAGCGGCAGATCGACCAGTTGCTGAAAGCTCAGATGTTCCAGCAACTGTGGATCGAGGGCATGGGCGAGGTGCACGCCATGCACGAAATTGACCCAGACCACCGAGCTGGCGTACGGCAGGTCGTCAGGAATGTCGCGCACTTGAAATTCCGGCCCGAACTGCGTCAGGCATACCCATCCCAGCAGATGTTTTTCGGTCGGGGACGAGGTTCGGTGAGAATCCTCCAGGTGCTGTAAAAAATCCCGGCGAATGCTGGCGTAGCTGGCGCCGTAGTGAGCGCGTTGTTCCAGCGCAAAACCGGCCACTTCGGTCGAGCTGCCTTCGCCGGGCAGTTCGTACCACAGGCACAACGCTTCGAGCAGTAAACGCAGGCCGATATCGGGCACGGTCAGTTCATCGGGCCGCGCGCCATACCATTGCAGTTTCTGCAGCAGGCGCTGGCCCAGGTCACGCGCCTTGGGGGTGTCGAGCAGGCGATCCAGGCAGGCGGCAGGCTGCTGTTCCAGTTGCTGGCGGGTGAAGGCAGGCGTTACTTCGCTGGCCAGGCTGTCGATGGCCGACAGGGTTTTGCCGGTAAGCCAGTCGCCAATCAGGTCGTGAATCGCGGCTTTGTCATCGTCGCTCATCAGTCCCGTCAGCGCCGGCTGGTGTCGCAGATTCAGTCGGTGGCAGGCGCGTTGTTCTTCGACCTTGCCGATCAACCGGGCCAGTGCCGTGGCGTCCTGTGCATCCGTAAATGTGAACCCGGACTCACGCAGCAATTGTGACAACGGCAGCAGCCTGTCGGAACGCAGGTGTGCGCCTATACTCAGCAACGCTCGCTGAAATTCTTGAATTGTGCTGGAGGCCCGGGTGACATCCTCGATGGTGAAGCGGGCGCAGCTGCCATCGGGACGATTGAAGGAAAAGCTGCAGTGACCGGCTGCGGCGTCGACTTGCAGCAATGATCCTCTGGACGCTTGCAGGTGAGCTGCCAATTGTGGCTCGCCGCTGTCATCGAACAGTGCTTGCAGAAGGTTTTGCGCCTGGTCGTGGGCTGCACCCAGGCGTGAATGTGTCTGGGGTGTGAGGTAGTAGGTCTGCAGTGAGGTCGATGCGTCGAGCACGGCGCGCAGGGCAGAGATCATTGCGCGGTATTCGCTCTGTTGGGCAGTATGGCGTTGCAGCGTGGCGGAAGGTGACTGCATGGAAAACGGCTCTGGAATGATTGAAAGCCGTCAGTGTCGAAGCATGGCGAACAGCGGGTGCGGTACATACGTATCGCCGGTTGAAAATGTCCTGGTTTGCTGGAAGGGGTCGCTCCCTTGTCTGGCTCTGGCGATCTCCCCTTGAAGATGACAGTGCGTGCGCAAAGGACCTCATGAAGCATAAAAGGACTCTCGGAACGCCACGGTTGTTGGGCATCGTCTGGCCATTTATCGCCGTCGTGTTATTTCAGGCGTTATTGGGGGGCGTGAGTCTTTACGTCCTGTCGGCCGTTCGCGGCTATGTTGCCGGCGAGAGTCTCTGGTCCAAGGGCCAGAAAGACGCCATCTATTACCTGAACCTGTATGCCGACAGCCGCGACGAGGCGATCTTCCTCAAATACAAGCAAGCGATTGCCGTGCCTCAGGGCGGTCACCAGTTGCGTCTGGCGCTGGATCGTCAGCCGCCGGATCTGCAGGCGGCACGGGAGGGGATCCTCAAGGGCGGCAACCATCCCGATGATGTGTCGAGCCTGATCTGGCTGTACCTCAATTTCCGCCATTTCAGTTATCTGGAAACCGCGATCGACCGCTGGACCATCGGTGACGCCTATCTGGTGCAACTGGACAATGTCGCGCGCGAGATGCATCAGGGCATCAGCGAAAACATCGCGACGCCAGCTGATATCCAGCACTGGAAAGCGCAGATCTTTGCCATCAACGACGGTGTGACGCCGGCGGCCAAGGCGTTCAGCGATGCCTTGGGCGAAGGGTCACGGATGATCCTGCGCCTGCTGCTGTTCACCAACCTGGCCACGGCGCTGGGGTTGATCGTGCTGGCCCTGTTGCGCACCCACAAACTGCTCAAGCAGCGGCATGCCTTTGCCCAGGCGCTGCAACTGGAGAAGGATCGGGCACACATCACCCTGCAATCGATTGGCGACGGGGTGATCACCACCGACGTCAACGGCGCGATCGATTACATGAACCCGGCGGCGGAGGCGATGACGCACTGGAAGTCCGAGCACGCGGCGGGGTTGCCATTGGCAGCGCTGTTCAATCTGCTCGATGACAATGCGCAGACCGAAGGGCTGACGCTGATCGAGCACATTCTCAGCGGGCAACTGATCGGTGGCAGCGAGCACTCCAAACTGATTCAGCGCCTGGATGGCAGCACGGTCTCGGTGACGCTGGTGGGCGCGCCGATCCGCAACGCCGAGAAGGTTATCGGTACGGTGCTGGTGCTGCATGACATGACTCAGGAACGGCAATACATCGCCAACCTGTCGTGGCAGGCGACCCACGATGCCCTGACCGGTCTGGCCAACCGCCGCGAGTTCGAATATCGCCTGGAGCAGGCCCTGCACAACCTGACGCGCCAGCCCGGTCGGCATGCGCTGATGTTCCTCGATCTGGACCAGTTCAAACTGGTCAACGACACCTGCGGCCACGCCGCCGGCGATGAATTGCTGCGGCACATCTGCACGCTGTTGCAATCTGGCTTGCGCGAGAGCGACACCCTCGCGCGGCTGGGTGGCGACGAGTTCGGCATTCTGCTGGAGAACTGCGCCCCGGATGCCGCCGAGAAAATCGCCGAGAGCCTGCGCCAGACCGTGCAGAACCTGCATTTCGTGTGGAAGGGGCGGCCGTTTTTGACCACTGTGAGCATTGGCCTGGTGCACATCGCCCAGACCCCGACCACCCTCGAAGCGTCATTGCGCGCCGCCGACATGGCTTGCTACATGGCCAAGGAAAAGGGCCGCAACCGGGTCCAGGTCTATCATGCCGACGACTCCGAGCTGTCGCTGCGCTTCGGCGAAATGGCTTGGGTGCAGCGCCTGCACATGGCGCTGGAGGAAAACCGCTTCTGCCTTTATGCCCAGGAAATTGCTCCGCTGGGCGCTACAGCCCATGGCGGGGGGCACATCGAAATACTCTTGCGTTTGCATGACGAAGCCGGACGGATGATCCTGCCGGACAGTTTCATTCCGGCGGCCGAACGTTATGGTCTGATGAGTCAACTGGATCGTTGGGTCGTCGAGAATGTTTTTAAAGTGATTGCCCAATGTATTACCGAACAACATGAAGGTCCGTTGGCAATGTGTGCGATTAATCTTTCAGGCATTACTATCGGAGATGACGCGTTCTTGCACTTTCTGCGTGAACAGTTTGTTAATTACGCTATACCCCCTGAAATGATTTGTTTTGAAATTACTGAAACCAGCGCCATTGCCAATCTCGGCAGCGCAATTAGATTTATTAATGAACTCAAGGGCTTAGGTTGTTACTTCTCACTTGATGATTTTTGTGCCGGAATGTCTTCATTCGCTTATCTGAAACATTTGCCTGTAGACTTCCTGAAGATCGACGGGAGTTTCGTAAAGGATATGCTGGACGACCCGATTAACCGTGCAATGGTCGAGGTGATCAATCACATCGGGCATGTCATGGGTAAGCAGACAATTGCCGAGTTTGTTGAAACAACCCAGATCGAGCAGGCATTGCTTGAAATCGGGGTGGATTACGCTCAGGGTTATGTCATCGAACGCCCGCAGTTGTTTACCTGCGACAGTTTGCAAAGTCGGCCCGCCAGACCGCAGCCGCTGTTGTTCAAGGCGCCTGGCACGTTCCGTTGAAATCTCTTGCCGATCCTTACAATCACAAATCAAAAGGAGCCGAACAGTGATCGACACATTCAACCGAACCGGACCACTCATGGAAGCTGCAAGTTATCCTGCCTGGGCACAACAGCTCATTGCAGATTGCAGCGAGAGCAAGCGCCGGGTTGTCGAACATGAACTGTACCTGCGCATGCGCGATAACAAGCTCAGCGCCAAAACCATGCGCCAGTACTTGATCGGGGGCTGGCCAGTAGTTGAACAGTTTGCGTTGTATATGGCGCAGAACCTGACCAAAACCAAGTTTGCGCGCCATCCTGGGGAGGACATGGCGCGCCGTTGGCTGATGCGCAACATCCGCGTCGAACTCAATCATGCCGACTACTGGCTGAACTGGAGTCGCGCGCATGGCGTCAGCCTGGAGGATCTGCAGGCCCAGCAAGTACCGCCGGAACTACATGCATTGAGTCACTGGTGCTGGCATACGAGTTCGGCGGATTCGCTGATCGTCGCCATCGCTGCGACCAACTACGCCATCGAGGGCGCGACCGGGGAGTGGTCGGCGCTGGTCTGCTCAACTGGCGTGTACGCGGCAGCGTTCCCGGAAGAAGAGCGCAAGCGTGCAATGAAGTGGCTGAAGATGCATGCCCAGTACGACGACGCTCACCCATGGGAAGCGCTGGAAATCATCTGCACGCTGGCGGGCATGAACCCGAGTAAGGCTCTGCAGACCGAACTGCGTCAGGCGGTGTGCAAGAGCTACGACTACATGTACCTGTTTCTGGAGCGTTGCATGCAACTGGAGACCGCCGATCGGGCGTTGCACGGGCGTGAACGCCGGGCACTTGTAGAGAGCTGATTTTCGGCAAAACGCCAAAGCAAATGTGGGAGCGGGCTTGCTCGCGAAAGCGGTGTGTCAGTCAGCAATTGTTTGACTGGCACACCGCTTTCGCGAGCAAGCCCGCTCCCACAGTGGTTTTTGGGTGTCTGGAAGGACTCAGCCCGCCATCGCCAGCCGATTACGCCCTTCGCGCTTGGCCACGTACAGCGCACTGTCGGCCCGGCGCAGCAGGCTGTCAGCTGACTCTCCCGGCAACAGAGTCGAGCAGCCAAGGCTCACGGTCAGGTCGATCAGTTTACCGTCCGCGAAATATTCTGCAGTCTGCGCGGCGTGACGCAGACGCTCGCCGACCATCGCTGCCGCTTCCCGGCCGGTGTTGGACAACAAGATCAGAAACTCTTCCCCGCCATAGCGAAACACCATGTCAACGTTACGCAGTTGGCCCTTGATCGACGCTGCCACCGCTTTGAGCACGTCATCCCCGGCACTGTGGCCGTGACTGTCGTTGACCCGCTTGAAGTGGTCGATGTCGAGCATCAGCACCGACAGCGGTTGCAGGTGCCGGCGGGACATGTCGATCTCGCGTTGCAGGGTCTGCTCCATGGCGATCCGGTTGCCGGTTCCGGTCAACGGGTCGCGCAGCGCACTTTGTGTTGCCGCGCGGTAGAGCAGGGCATTGCGCATCGGGAACAGCAGCGACGACAGCAGCGATTCGAGGTTGCCCTGATCCTGCTCGCTGAAGCGCTGGTTGCGGCGGAAGACCAGTTCACCCAGGTGCTCGCCTTCGTGGCTGAGGCTGTAGCTGACCGAATGGTGACCGCGGGCACCGAACTCCAGGCGCAAGTCGCTGCCCGAATGCACGTAGCTCAAGGCATCCAGCGGCACAAGACGCTGAACTTCGCGGAAAAACAGACCGAGGATTCGTTGCGGCTCAAGACTGGTTTGCAGTTGCAGGCTCATTTGCTGGCGCAATTGCGCCAGGCTGGCCGGGCGTTCCAGAAGCGGAGGCAGCTGACCAAAGCCCAGGCGTTGCAATTTGGCACTGTCAAAGTCAATTGCATTGGTCTGGGAAGGTGATTTCATATGGCGTGAGCCCCTAAGCAGTAAGTCTGTCTTACAGGCTGGGTGAGAGCGGCTATGGGCTGCGCGTCATACTGATCCATCAGTCCCGTAGGACATTTGGCGTAAGTTTAGTCTGCCGGATGACGATTAGTCAGCTATCGAAATCGGCCTTGCCCCAGTGCCTTCACACGGCATGCTTTGAGGAAAATTAGAGCGAAAGTCGTGCCATTCGGTTCAGGTTTATTAAAACCTTTATGAATCAACAGGATGGCTTTTTGCTTTGAGGGCGGGTGGCGGATATTTGACTGAAGTGTGACGGTGGGAAGCGGCAATTGTGTGCCGCGACGGTAATTCGCCACGGCAACAAAAGCGACGTATGGCAGTTATTGCGCGTTGAATGCCTGGCCATTGATGCCGGCGCTGTCAGGGCCCATCAGGTACAGGTACACCGGCATGATCTCTTCCGGGGTCGGATTGTTCAGCGGGTTTTCTCCCGGATAGGCCTGTGCACGCATGCTGGTACGCGTGCCGCCCGGGTTGATGCTGTTGGAGCGCACGGGTGCCACGCCATCGACTTCATCGGCCAGGGTTTGCATCAAGCCTTCGGTAGCGAACTTCGATACTCCGTAAGCGCCCCAGTAGGCCCGGCCCTTGCGTCCGACGCTGCTGGAGGTGAACACCACCGAGGCATCCTGCGACAGCTTGAGCAGCGGCAGCAGGGTGCTGGTCAGCATGAACATGGCGTTGACGTTGACTTGCATGACACGCATGAAGTTTTCGCCCGACAGCTGCTCGATCGGCGTGCGCGGGCCGATGATCGAGGCGTTGTGCAGCAGGCCGTCGAGGTGGCCGAACTCGGTTTCGATCATTGCCGCCAGCTCATCGTATTGATGGGGCAGGGCGGTCTCGAGGTTGAACGGGATCACTGCCGGTTGTGGATGCCCCGCCGCTTCAATCTCGTCGTAGACCTGAGTCAGATTGGCTTCGGTCTTGCCCAGCAGCAGCACGGTGGCGCCGTGAGCGGCGTAAGTTTTCGCGGCAGCCGCACCGATGCCACGACCGGCACCGGTGACCAGAATGACCCGATCCTTGAGCAATTCGGGACGGGCGGTGTAATCGAACATAAGAACCTCACAATCCATTCATGAAGACCTGCTTCCTTGTGGTGAGGGGATTTATCCCCGACCGGCTGCGAAGCAGTCGTAAACCTGCATATCGAATCGACCTGAAAGATTGCGGGGGCTGCTTCGCAACCCATCGGGGATAAATCCCCTCGCCACAAAGGCCGTTTTCAGCAGCTGCACAGCGCGCTGTCGAGCACCTTGCGCAATTCCAGCGGATGATCCACCACCACGTCCGCGCCCCAGTGCCGCGGGTTGTCGTCCGGGTGGATATAGCCGTAGGTCACGGCGCAGGTCTTGGTGCCGGCATCGCGGCCCGACTCGATATCGCGCAGATCATCGCCCACAAACAAAACCGTCGACGGATCCAGATCAAGCATCTTGCACGCGAGGATCAGCGGCTCCGGATCCGGCTTGCTGTTTTTCACGTGATCCGGGCAGATCAGCAGCGCCGAGCGCTCGGCCAACCCCAGCTGTTGCATGATCGGCTCGGCGAACCGCACCGGTTTGTTGGTGACCACGCCCCAGATCAGGTTGGCCCGCTCGATGTCGGCCAGCAGCTCGCCCATGCCGTCGAACAGCTTGCTGTGTACCGCGCACCCGGCCAGATAACGCTCGAGGAATTCCTGACGCAGTTCCTCGAAGCCCGGCGATTCCGGGTCCATCGAGAACGTCACCGCGACCATGGCTTTGGCGCCGCCGGAGATTTCGTCGCGGATGTGCTTGTCGTTCATCGGCGGCAAGCCGCGATCCGCGCGCATCGCCTGACAGATGGCGATGAAATCCGGCGCGGTGTCGAGCAGGGTGCCGTCCATATCGAAAAGGACTGCTCTGATGGCCATCGGCTTACTCCTCGCGCAGGGTCTGGATCATGTAGTTGACGTCAACGTCGCTGGCCAGCTTGTAGTGCTTGGTCAGCGGGTTGTAGGTCAGGCCGATGATGTCCTTGACGGTCAGGCCGGCGATGCGGCTCCAGGCGCCCAGCTCGGACGGGCGGATGAATTTCTTGAAGTCGTGGGTGCCGCGCGGCAGCAGCTTCATGATGTATTCGGCGCCGATGATGGCGAACAGGTACGCCTTCGGGTTGCGGTTGATGGTCGAAAAGAACACCTGGCCGCCGGGCTTGACCATGCGGTAGCAGGCGCGGATCACCGACGACGGGTCTGGTACGTGCTCCAGCATTTCCAGGCAGGTCACGACGTCGAACTGCTCGGGCATCTCTTCAGCCAGGGCTTCGGCGGTGATCTGCCGGTATTCGACGCTGACGCCTGACTCCAGCTGATGCAGTTGCGCAACCGCCAGTGGCGCTTCGCCCATGTCGATGCCCATGACAGTGGCGCCGCGCTGGGCCATGGCTTCGCTGAGGATGCCGCCGCCGCAACCGACGTCGAGAACTTTCTTGCCGGCCAGATTGACCCGCTCGTCAATCCAGTTGACGCGCAGCGGGTTGATGTCGTGCAGCGGTTTGAACTCGCTTTCACGGTCCCACCAGCGATGGGCCAGGGCTTCGAATTTGGCGATTTCGGCGTGGTCGACGTTGCTCATGATCTATTCCTCGAAAAACTTGAAAAGGGCTGTAGCCGCGGAGTCTGCTCCGGTGTGTTTACGATTCGGTGTGGCCGCTGATGCGCTGGCCCCAGGCCCGGGCGGTGGCGCCCAGCTGTTGTTCGTCCAGACGGGTCAGGCGCCGGTCGTCGAGTAACTGTTTGCCGGCGACCCACAGGTGTTTCACGCAGTCGCGGCCGGTGGCATAAATAAGCTGCGACACCGGGTCATAGACCGGTTGCTGAGCCAGGCCGGACAGGTCGAAAGCGACAATGTCCGCAGCCTTGCCGATCTCCAGCGAACCGACCTGCGCCTCGATGCCCAAGGCCCGTGCGCCGTTGAGCGTGGCCATGCGCAGCGCACGATGGGCGTCCAGCGCGGTGGCCGAGCCGGCGACGGCTTTGGCCAGCAGCGCGGCGGTGCGGGTTTCGCCGAGCAGGTCGAGGTCGTTGTTGCTCGCCGCGCCATCGGTGCCGACGGCGACGTTCACGCCAGCCTGCCACAGGCGCTCCACCGGGCAGAACCCGCTGGCCAGCTTCAGATTCGATTCCGGGCAGTGGATCACGCTGGTGTTGCTTTCTACCAGCAATGCCAGATCGTCATCGCTGATCTGGGTCATGTGCACCGCCTGGAAGCGCGGGCCCAGCAGGCCGAGACGACCGAGGCGGGCCAGTGGCCGCTCGCCGCGATGCTCCAGCGATTGCTGGACTTCGAAGGCGGTCTCGTGGACGTGCATATGGATCGACGCGTCCAGCTCTTCGGCGATCACGCGGATTTTTTCCAGGTTCTCGTCGCCCACGGTGTAGGGTGCATGCGGGCCGAAGGTGATCTTGATCCGTTCGTGATGCTTCAGATCGCCGAACAGCTCGACGCCCTGACGAATGGCCTCATCGGCGCTGCTGGCGCCGGGGATCGGGAAATCGAGGATCGGAATCGCGATCTGCGCGCGAATGCCGCTGTTGTGCACGCGCTCACTGGCGACTTTCGGGAAGAAATACATATCCGAGAAACAGCTGATGCCACCCTTGATCTGCTCGGCAATCGCCAAGTCAGTGCCATCACGGACGAACTCTTCATCGACCCATTTGGCTTCGGCCGGCCAGATGTGGTTTTCCAGCCAGGTCATCAGCGGCAGATCATCGGCCAGGCCACGGAACAGGGTCATCGCCGCATGCCCGTGAGCGTTGATCAGGCCCGGGCTGAGCAGCACGTCCGGCAATTCGCGGACTTCAGTGGCGTTACACTTCAATGCTTCGGCGCGCGGGCCGATAAACACGATGCGACCGTCGCGAATGCCCAGGCCATGCTCCTTGAGCACAACGCCTGCGGGTTCGACGGGTACCAGCCAGGTCGGCAGCAATAATAAGTCGAGCGCAATGGCAGGTTTCGGCATCGAGGGTCGGTTCCAGTGCTTTTGTAAAGGATGGCGAAGTATACCCGAGCGTCTTCGCGGGGGGATCGCTATAATCGGCGGCTTTTGTTCATGAGTGCGGGGTGAGGGATGCGCGATCGACTGTTGGCTGCGGAGAAAGTAAAGGCCATCGATTGGCGAGATGGCGCGCTCCACCTGCTGGATCAGCGTATTTTGCCGTTCGAGGAAACCTGGATTGCCTACACCAGCGCTGCCGGTGTGGCTGAGGCGATTCGTTCGATGGTGGTGCGTGGCGCACCGGCCATCGGCATCAGCGCGGCCTATGGCATTGTGCTGGCGGCCCGCGCCCGCGTGGCTGAAGGCGGCGACTGGTACGCGGCGCTGGAAGAGGATTTCGCCCTGCTGGCGGATTCCCGCCCGACGGCGGTCAACCTGTTCTGGGCGTTGAATCGCATGCACGATCGGCTCGATCGTCTGAAGGACAATGTCGATCCGCTGGTGGCGCTGGAAGCCGAAGCCATTGCCATTCATGAGAGCGACCGCGAAGCCAACCTGACCATGGCCCAGCTCGGCGTCGATCTGATCCGCAAGCATCAGGGCAATGCCCAGGCGATTCTCACCCACTGCAATACCGGCGCCCTGGCCACTGGCGGTTTCGGTACCGCGCTGGGGGTGATTCGTGCGGCGTACCTGGAAGGCATGGTCGAGCGGGTTTATGCCGATGAAACCCGGCCATGGCTGCAGGGTTCGCGCCTGACCGCGTGGGAGCTGGCGAACGAAGGCATCCCGGTGACGCTGAATGCCGATTCGGCTGCTGCGCACATCATGAAAACCAAGGGCGTGACTTGGGTGATCGTCGGCGCTGACCGCATCACTGCCAATGGCGACGTGGCGAACAAGATCGGCACCTATCAACTGGCGGTCAATGCCATGCACCACGGCGTGCGTTTCATGGTGGTGGCGCCGAGTTCGACCATCGACATGCACCTGGCCAGTGGCGACGACATTCCGATCGAGGAGCGTGACGGCGCCGAGTTGCTGGAGGTGGGTGGCAAGCGCGTGGGGGCGGATGTCGAGGTGTTCAACCCGGTGTTTGACGTGACGCCGGCGGATCTGATCGATGCGATCGTCACTGAAAAGGGCATCGTCGAGCGGCCGGATACGGCGAAAATGGCTCAGTTGATGTGCCGCAAGCGCCTGCATTGATGGGCTGTGGCGTCTGAAAGGACGCCATCGCCAGCAGGCTGGCTCCTACATTGATTGGTGTCGAACGCAAACCCTGTAGGAGTGAGCCTGCTCGCGATGGGGCCATCAAAGTCAATAAACATCTCCAAATCAAGCCCCAAATCTGCATTCAAAGAAGCTCTGAGCCTCTCTCGTCCCCTTTACGCCTGTCACCGGTCAACTAACTATGCTCCATGCGCATCTGGGGGATAGGTGCGTGGCGGCTCTTGTGATAACATCCGGCGTTTTCCGAGGCAGCTTCACGGAGCTGTCTTTACTGCGCAAATCCACGGTTCGATTTGTTGATTTGTCGTAAGTCGGCGCATGGCACTCAGCCTGCCCCGACGAGCTTCGTACATCCCATATGGATATGACGAAGTTTCACCAGAAAAAGGAATCAGGCTTCTCATGGGCGAACTGGCCAAAGAAATCCTCCCGGTCAATATCGAAGACGAGCTGAAACAGTCCTACCTCGACTACGCGATGAGCGTAATCGTCGGCCGTGCACTGCCGGATGCGCGCGATGGCCTCAAGCCCGTGCACCGTCGCGTACTGTTCGCGATGAGCGAGCTGGGCAACGACTTCAACAAGCCGTACAAGAAATCTGCCCGTGTTGTCGGTGACGTGATCGGTAAGTATCACCCGCACGGTGATACCGCGGTGTACGACACCATCGTCCGCATGGCTCAGCCTTTCTCCCTGCGCTACCTGCTGGTTGACGGTCAGGGCAACTTCGGTTCGGTGGACGGCGACAACGCCGCGGCCATGCGATACACCGAAGTGCGCATGACCAAGCTGGCGCACGAGCTGCTGGCTGACCTGCATAAAGAAACCGTGGACTGGGTGCCGAACTACGACGGCACCGAAATGATCCCGGCGGTGATGCCGACGCGCATCCCGAACCTGCTGGTCAACGGTTCCAGCGGTATCGCCGTGGGCATGGCGACCAATATTCCGCCGCACAACCTCGGTGAAGTCATCGACGGTTGCCTGGCCCTCATCGACAACCCAGAGCTGACCGTCGATGAGCTGATGCAATACATCCCCGGTCCGGACTTCCCGACGGCCGCGATCATCAATGGTCGTGCCGGCATCATCGAAGCCTACCGCACCGGTCGCGGCCGCATTTACATGCGTGCCCGATCGATCATCGAAGACATCGACAAGGTCGGTGGTCGTCAGCAGATCGTCATCACCGAACTCCCGTATCAGCTGAACAAGGCGCGTCTGATCGAGAAGATCGCCGAGCTGGTCAAAGAGAAGAAGCTTGAAGGCATCACCGAGCTGCGCGACGAGTCCGACAAGGACGGTATGCGCGTCGTGATCGAGCTGCGTCGCGGCGAAGTGCCTGAGGTGATCCTCAACAACCTCTACGCCCAGACCCAGCTGCAATCGGTATTCGGCATCAACATCGTCGCGCTGATCGACGGCCGTCCGCGCATCCTGAACCTCAAGGATCTGCTGGAAGCCTTCGTCCGTCACCGTCGCGAAGTGGTCACCCGTCGTACCGTGTTCGAGCTGCGCAAGGCTCGCGAGCGTGGTCACATCCTCGAAGGTCAGGCCGTTGCCCTGTCGAACATCGACCCGGTGATCGCTCTGATCAAGGCGTCGCCGACTCCGTCGGAAGCGAAAGAAGCACTGGTCAGCACCCCTTGGGAATCCAGCGCCGTAGTCGCGATGGTTGAACGTGCCGGCGCCGATTCGTGCCGTCCGGAAAATCTCGATCCGCAATACGGTCTGCGCGAAGGCAAATACTTCCTGTCGCCAGAACAGGCGCAAGCCATTCTGGAACTGCGTCTGCACCGTCTGACCGGTCTGGAGCACGAGAAGCTGCTGGCCGAGTATCAAGAGATTCTCAACCAGATCGGCGAGCTGATCCGCATCCTCAACAGCGCCGTGCGCCTGATGGAAGTGATCCGCGAAGAGCTGGAAGTGATCCGCGCCGAATACGGCGACGTACGTCGCACCGAGATTCTCGATGCGCGTCTCGATCTGACCCTGGGTGACATGATCCCGGAAGAAGAGCGCGTCGTGACCATCTCCCACGGTGGCTACGCCAAGACTCAGCCACTGGCTGCTTACCAGGCTCAGCGCCGTGGCGGCAAAGGCAAATCGGCGACCGGCGTCAAGGATGAGGACTACATTGCTCACCTGCTGGTGGCCAACAGTCACACCACGCTGCTGCTGTTCTCCAGCAAAGGCAAGGTGTACTGGCTGAAGACTTACGAAATTCCGGAAGCGTCCCGTGCCGCCCGTGGTCGCCCGCTGGTCAACCTGCTGCCGCTGGATGACGGTGAATACATCACCACCATGCTGCCGGTCGAGGAATACACCGAAGGTCACTACATCTTCATGGCGACCGCCAACGGCACCGTGAAGAAGACCCCGCTGGAATCCTTCAGCCGTCAGCGCAGCGTCGGTCTGATCGCGCTGGAGCTGGACGAAGGCGACGTGCTGATCTCTGCGGCCATCACCGATGGCGAGCGCGAAGTGATGCTGTTCTCCGACGGCGGCAAAGTGACGCGCTTCAAAGAGTCTGACGTGCGTGCCATGGGCCGTACCGCACGTGGTGTGCGCGGCATGCGTCTGCCGGAAGGGCAGAAGCTGATTTCGATGCTGATCCCGGAAGAAGGCAGCCAGATCCTCACCGCTTCCGAGCGTGGTTATGGCAAGCGTACCGCGATCACCGAGTTCCCTGAGTACAAGCGTGGCGGCCAGGGCGTGATCGCCATGGTCAGCAACGAGCGTAACGGCCGTCTGGTCGGTGCGGTTCAGGTGCTCGATGGCGAAGAAATCATGCTGATCTCCGATCAGGGCACTCTGGTGCGCACCCGTGTCGACGAAGTGTCGAGCCTGGGCCGTAACACCCAGGGCGTGACCTTGATCAAACTTGCCAAGGACGAAACCCTGGTCGGTCTGGAGCGGGTTCAGGAGCCATCGGAAGTCGAAGGCGAAGAGCTTGAAGGTGAAGAGGGTGCCGGGTTCGAGGGGGATGTCGTGATCGACGACGTTGCCGAGGACCAGCAACTCGACGCCGCAGCTGACGAAGAGCCGCAGGAATAAGCGGACAAGCGAGGGGGCGGATGAAAATTCGCCCCCTTGTTATTTGTCCGGTATGAAATATCGGCGCCCATGACGAACCCTGTGGGAGCGAGCTTGCTCGCGAAAGCGGAGCAACAGGCGACATCGTTGTTGAATGTCAGTCCGCCTTCGCGAGCAAGCTCGCTCCCACAGGATCGGCGCCGACTGATATGTGATACCACCAAATCAGAGCGAGATTGGATGTGAGCAAGCGAGCCTATAACTTCTGTGCCGGTCCTGCGGCGCTTCCTGAAGCTGTCCTGCAACGTGCCCAGGGTGAACTCCTTGATTGGCATGGCAAGGGTCTGTCGGTCATGGAAATGAGTCATCGCAGTGATGAGTTCGTGTCTATTGCCACCCAGGCCGAGCAGGACCTGCGTGACCTGCTGAATATCCCGTCGAACTATAAAGTGCTGTTTCTGCAAGGCGGCGCCAGCCAGCAGTTTGCGCAGATTCCGCTGAACCTGCTGCCTGAAGGCGGCAGCGCCGACTATATCGACACCGGTATCTGGTCGCAGAAAGCCATCGAAGAAGCCTCGCGCTACGGCCACGTCAACGTTGCCGCCACCGCCAAGCCATACGACTATTTCGCCATTCCGGGCCAGAACGAGTGGAATCTGTCGAAAGACGCCGCTTACGTTCACTACGCGCCGAACGAAACCATCGGTGGTCTGGAATTCCAGTGGATCCCGGAAACCGGCGACGTACCGCTGGTGGCCGACATGTCGTCGGACATTCTCTCGCGTCCGGTCGATATCTCGCGGTTCGGCATGATCTACGCCGGCGCGCAGAAGAACATCGGCCCGAGCGGCATCGTCGTCAACATTATCCGCGAAGACCTGCTGGGCAAGGCGCGTTCGCTGTGCCCGACCATGCTCAACTACAAGGTCGCGGCCGATAACGGCTCGATGTACAACACCCCGCCGACCCTGGCCTGGTACCTCTCCGGCCTGGTGTTCCAGTGGCTGAAGGAGCAGGGCGGCGTTGAAGCGATTGCCAAGCTCAATGACGTCAAGCAGCGCACGCTGTACGACTTCATCGATGCCAGCGGCCTCTACAGCAACCCGATCAACAAGTCGGACCGCTCGTGGATGAACGTGCCGTTCCGTCTGGCGGACGATCGTCTGGACAAGCCGTTCCTGGCCGGTGCCGACGAGCGCGGCTTGCTCAACCTCAAGGGCCACCGCTCCGTGGGCGGCATGCGCGCCTCCATCTACAACGCCGTCGACATCAACGCCGTCAACGCGCTGGTGGCGTACATGGCTGAATTCGAGAAGGAACACGGCTGATGTCCGAGCAAGAACTCAAGGCACTGCGCGTTCGCATCGACGCTCTGGACAGCAAGGTCCTCGAGCTGATCAGCGAACGCGCCCGCTGCGCCCAGGAAGTTGCGCGAGTAAAGATGGCCTCGCTGGCCGAAGGCGAAGTGCCGGTGTTCTATCGTCCCGAGCGTGAAGCTCAGGTGCTCAAGCGGGTGATGGAGCGCAATCAGGGGCCGCTGGGCAACGAAGAGATGGCGCGGTTGTTCCGCGAAATCATGTCTTCGTGCCTGGCGCTCGAGCAGCCATTGAAAGTGGCTTACCTCGGCCCTGAAGGCACCTTCACCCAGGCGGCGGCCATGAAGCACTTCGGTCACGCGGTGATCAGCAAACCGATGGCGGCAATCGACGAAGTGTTCCGTGAAGTGGCGGCGGGTGCGGTGAATTTTGGCGTGGTGCCGGTGGAAAACTCCACCGAGGGCGCGGTCAACCACACCCTCGACAGCTTCCTCGAACACGACATGGTGATCTGCGGCGAAGTCGAACTGCGCATCCACCATCACCTGTTGGTCGGTGAAAACACCAAGACCGACAGCATCAGCCGCATCTACTCCCACGCCCAGTCGCTGGCTCAGTGCCGCAAGTGGCTGGACGCGCATTACCCGAATGTCGAGCGCGTGGCGGTGTCGAGCAACGCTGAAGCGGCGAAGCGGGTCAAGGGTGAGTGGAATTCGGCGGCGATTGCCGGTGACATGGCCGCAGGCTTGTACGGCCTGACGCGTCTGGCCGAGAAGATCGAAGACCGTCCGGACAACTCGACGCGCTTCCTGATGATCGGTAACCAGGAAGTGCCGCCGACCGGCGACGACAAGACTTCGATCATCGTCTCGATGAGCAACAAGCCCGGCGCGCTTCACGAGCTGCTGGTGCCGTTCCATGACAACGGGATCGACCTGACCCGGATCGAAACCCGTCCGTCGCGCAGCGGCAAATGGACCTACGTGTTCTTCATCGACTTCGTCGGCCACCACCGTGATCCGCTGATCAAAGGTGTGCTGGAAAAGATCAGTCAGGAAGCAGTAGCACTCAAAGTGCTGGGTTCCTACCCGAAAGCAGTTCTCTAAGGGGCGGTAGCAAATGAGTGGCAACTTCCTCGCTCTGGCACAGCCGGGCGTGCAACAACTTTCGCCGTACGTTCCGGGCAAGCCTGTGGACGAACTGGCGCGCGAGCTGGATCTGGATCCGGCAAAGATCGTCAAACTGGCAAGCAATGAAAACCCGCTGGGCGCTAGTCCGAAAGCCTTGGCGGCGATCCGCGAAGAGCTGGCTGAGCTGACCCGTTATCCGGACGGCAACGGCTTCGCGCTGAAATCGCTGCTGGCCGAGCAGTGCCGCGTCGAGCTGAACCAGGTGACCCTGGGCAACGGCTCCAACGACATTCTCGAGCTGGTGGCGCGCGCCTATCTGGCGCCGGGCCTGAACGCCGTGTTCAGTGAGCACGCGTTCGCTGTCTACCCGATCGCTACCCAGGCTGTCGGTGCGCAGGCCAAAGTGGTTCCGGCCAAGGATTGGGGGCACGACTTGCCTGCGATGCTCGCAGCCATCGACGCCAACACCCGCGTGGTGTTCATCGCCAATCCGAACAACCCGACCGGCACCTGGTTCGGCGCCGAAGCGCTGGACGAGTTCCTGCAGGACGTGCCGGAGCACGTGCTGGTGGTGCTGGACGAGGCGTACATCGAATACGCCGAAGGCAGCGATCTGCCGGACGGTCTGGATTTTCTCGCGGCGTACCCGAATCTGCTGGTATCGCGCACGTTCTCCAAGGCCTACGGTCTGGCGGCGCTGCGCGTCGGTTATGGCCTGTCCACTGCGGTGGTGGCGGACGTGCTGAACCGCGTGCGCCAGCCGTTCAACGTCAACAGCCTGGCCCTGGCCGCGGCCTGTGCGGCGTTGAAGGACGAGGAGTATCTGGCGCAAAGCCGTCAGCTCAACGAATCCGGCATGCAGCAGCTGCAGGATGGTTTCCGTGAGTTGGGCCTGAGCTGGATCGAGTCCAAAGGCAACTTTATTTGCGTCGACCTCGGTCAGGTCGCTGCGCCGATTTTCCAGGGCCTGCTGCGTGAAGGCGTAATCGTGCGTCCGGTGGCCAACTACGGCATGCCGAACCACCTGCGGGTGACCATCGGTCTGCCGGCGGAAAACAGCCGCTTCCTCGAAGCGCTGCGTAAGGTTCTGGCTCGTGGGTGATGTCACTGCTCTGCAATCTGCTGCACCTATGATCGGTCGCCTTGTGGTGGTCGGTCTGGGATTGATCGGTGGTTCGTTTGCCAAAGGTTTGCGTGAAAGCGGTATCTGCCGTGAGGTGGTCGGGGTCGATCTCGACCCGCAATCGCGCAAGCTGGCGGTCGAGTTGGGCGTGGTGGATCGTTGCGAGGATGACCTGATCGCTGCGTGTCAGGGCGCCGACGTGATTCAACTGGCAGTGCCGATTCTGGCCATGGAGAAAGTCCTGGCTCGTCTGGCGAGCGTTGATCTGGGGCAGGCGATTCTGACCGATGTCGGCAGCGCCAAGGGCAATGTGGTGCGCGCGGCGACCGAGGCGTTCGGCGGTATGCCAGCGCGCTTCGTGCCGGGCCATCCAATTGCCGGCTCCGAGCAGAGCGGGGTGGAAGCTTCCAACTCTGAGCTGTTCCGTCGGCACAAGGTGATTCTGACGCCGCTCGAGCAGACCGACCCGGCCGCACTGGCGGTGGTCGATCGCTTGTGGCGCGAACTGGGTGCCGACGTCGAGCACATGCAGGTCGAGCGCCACGATGAAGTGCTGGCTGCGACCAGTCATCTGCCGCACCTGTTGGCCTTCGGTCTGGTCGACTCGTTGGCCAAACGCAATGAAAACCTTGAGATCTTCCGTTACGCTGCGGGCGGTTTCCGCGATTTCACAAGAATCGCCGGAAGCGACCCGGTGATGTGGCACGACATCTTCCTCGCCAACCGCGAGGCTGTCCTGCGCACACTCGATACATTTCGCAGCGACCTCGACGCCTTGCGCGACGCGGTCGATGCAGGGGATGGGCACCAATTGTTGGGCGTCTTCACGCGCGCCCGGGTTGCCCGCGAGCATTTCAGTAAAATCCTGGCCCGCAGGGCCTATGTGGACGCTATGAATTCCAACGATCTGATTTTCCTGGCTCAACCTGGTGGCCGCCTGTCCGGTCGGATTCGCGTACCAGGTGACAAATCGATTTCCCACCGCTCGATCATGCTCGGCTCGCTGGCCGAAGGCGTGACCGAGGTTGAGGGTTTCCTCGAGGGCGAAGATGCCCTGGCGACCTTGCAGGCATTTCGCGACATGGGCGTGGTCATCGAAGGCCCGCACCACGGTCGTGTGACCATTCACGGCGTCGGCCTGCACGGTCTGAAGCCTGCGCCGGGTCCGATCTATCTGGGTAACTCCGGCACCTCGATGCGTCTGTTGTCCGGCCTGCTGGCCGCGCAGAGCTTCGACAGCACCCTGACCGGCGATGCGTCGCTGTCCAAGCGTCCGATGAATCGTGTGGCCAATCCGCTGCGTGAAATGGGCGCTGTGATCGAAACCGCTGCCGAAGGTCGACCGCCGATGACCATTCGTGGCGGGCACAAACTCAAGGGTCTGACCTACACCATGCCGATGGCCAGTGCTCAGGTGAAGTCCTGCCTGCTGCTGGCGGGTCTGTACGCCGAAGGCAAGACCACCGTGACCGAGCCGGCGCCGACCCGTGACCATACCGAGCGCATGCTGCGCGGTTTTGGCTACCCGGTAAGCGTCGATGGCGCCACCGCGTCGGTCGAGTCCGGCGGCAAGCTGACGGCGACCCATATCGAAGTGCCGGGCGACATCTCGTCGTCGGCGTTCTTCCTGGTGGCGGCGTCGATCGCAGAAGGTTCCGAGCTGGTGCTGGAGCACGTTGGCATCAACCCGACCCGTACCGGCGTCATCGACATTCTGCGTCTGATGGGCGCGGACATCACTCTGGAAAACCAGCGTGAAGTTGGCGGCGAGCCAGTGGCTGACCTGCGCGTGCGCGCTGCTAAACTCAAGGGTATCGAGATTCCGGAAGCGTTGGTGCCACTGGCCATCGACGAATTCCCGGTGCTGTTCGTGGCGGCGGCCTGTGCCGAAGGTCGTACCGTGCTGACCGGTGCCGAAGAGCTGCGGGTCAAGGAATCGGATCGCATTCAAGTCATGGCGGACGGCTTGCTGGCGCTGGGCGTCAAATGCCAGCCGACTCCGGACGGCATCATCATTGATGGCGGCCAGATCGGTGGCGGCGAAGTGCATGGTCACGGTGATCACCGTATCGCCATGGCTTTCAGCGTCGCTTCGCTGCGCGCCACTGCACCGATCCGCATCCATGATTGCGCCAACGTCGCGACGTCGTTCCCGAACTTCCTCGCGCTGTGCGCGCAGGTCGGCATTCGCGTGGTTCAAGAGGCTCAGTCGTGAAAAACATTGCACCGGTCATCACCATCGATGGGCCAAGCGGTTCGGGCAAAGGCACGGTCGCCGGGATTCTGGCCAAGCGTCTGGGCTGGAACCTGCTGGATTCCGGTGCGCTGTATCGCCTGCTGGCGTTCGCTGCGCACAATCATGGTGTCGACCTGACCAATGAAGAGCTGCTGAAGAAACTGGCCGCTCATCTGGATGTGCAGTTCATCGCGGCGACCGACGGTCAGCTGCAGCGCATCATTCTGGAAGGCGATGAAGTCAGCGATGTCATCCGTACTGAAAGCGTCGGCTCCGGCGCTTCTCAGGTGGCCGCATTGCCGGCGGTACGCGAGGCGCTGCTGCAGCGCCAGCGTGCTTTCCAGGAAGCGCCGGGCCTGGTGGCCGACGGTCGCGACATGGGCACAGTGGTTTTTCCGGATGCGCCGCTGAAGATTTTCCTCACTGCCAGTGCCGAGGAACGGGCTCGCCGCCGATATTTGCAGTTGAAGGGCAAAGTCGAGGGTGTTAGTCTGTCGAGTCTGCTAGATGAGATCCGTGCACGCGACGAGCGTGATACCCAGCGCGCAGTAGCCCCGCTCAAGCCGGCGGCTGATGCGATACAGCTGGATTCCACGGAGTTGTCCATCGATCAGGTGCTTGAACGCATCATGAGCGAGATCGCCATTCGCGATATCGCCGGGTGACCAAGAAGGCCGCAGGGGACCAGTCATAGTCCTGCAGCGCTTCTTTTAAATGAAACTAACCCACACCGTCTGGGGTGTGGAGATGGGCGTATTCTTCGCCCTCATCTACAGGAATTAAAATGAGCGAAAGCTTTGCGGAACTCTTTGAAGAAAGCCTAAAGACCCTGAACCTTCAGGCAGGCTCCATCATCACCGGTGTTATCGTTGATATCGATTACCAGGCTCGCTGGGTAACCGTTCACGCTGGCCTGAAGTCTGAAGCACTCATCCCGCTGGAACAGTTCTACAACGACGCTGGCGACCTGACTATCAATGTCGGTGACGAAGTTCACGTTGCTCTGGACTCGGTTGAAGACGGTTTCGGTGAAACCAAGCTGTCCCGTGAAAAAGCCAAGCGCGCTGAATGCTGGATCGTTCTGGAAGCAGCCTTCGCAGCTGAGGAAGTGGTCAAGGGCGTTATCAACGGTAAGGTTAAAGGCGGCTTCACTGTCGACGTTAACGGCATCCGTGCGTTCCTGCCAGGTTCCCTGGTTGACGTCCGTCCAGTGCGCGACACCACGCACCTGGAAGGCAAAGAGCTGGAATTCAAGGTCATCAAGCTGGACCAGAAGCGCAACAACGTTGTCGTTTCCCGTCGCAGCGTCCTGGAAGCCGAGAACTCCGCCGAGCGTGAAGCTCTGCTGGAATCCCTGCAGGAAGGCCAGCAAGTCAAAGGTATCGTCAAAAACCTCACCGATTACGGCGCATTCGTCGATCTGGGTGGCGTGGACGGCCTGCTGCACATCACCGACATGGCGTGGAAGCGTATCAAGCATCCTTCCGAAATCGTCAACGTTGGTGACGAAATCGACGTCAAGGTTCTGAAATACGATCGCGAACGCAACCGTGTTTCCCTGGGCCTGAAGCAACTGGGCGAAGATCCATGGGTTGCTATCAAAGCCCGTTACCCAGAAGGCACTCGCGTTACCGCTCGTGTAACCAACCTGACCGACTACGGCTGCTTCGCTGAGCTGGAAGAAGGCGTTGAAGGTCTGGTACACGTTTCGGAAATGGACTGGACCAACAAGAACATCCACCCTTCGAAAGTCGTACAAGTCGGCGACGAAGTGGAAGTCATGGTTCTGGACATCGACGAAGAGCGTCGTCGTATCTCCCTGGGCATCAAGCAGTGCAAGTCGAACCCATGGGAAGACTTCTCTGGCCAGTTCAACAAGGGCGACAAGATCTCCGGCACCATCAAGTCGATCACCGATTTCGGTATCTTCATTGGTCTGGACGGCGGCATCGACGGTCTGGTTCACCTGTCCGACATCTCCTGGAACGAAGTGGGCGAAGAAGCCGTACGTCGTTTCAAGAAGGGCGACGAGCTGGACACCGTCATCCTGTCGGTTGACCCAGAGCGCGAGCGCATCTCCCTGGGCATCAAGCAACTGGAAAGCGATCCGTTCTCCGAGTACGTCTCGGTTAACGACAAGGGCGCTATCGTGACCGGTACCGTGAAAGAAGTTGACGCCAAAGGCGCCATCATCGTTCTGGCCGACGACATCGAAGCAACCCTGAAAGCCTCTGAAATCAGCCGTGACCGCGTTGAAGACGCGCGCAACGTTCTGAAAGAAGGCCAGGAAGTTGAAGCCAAGATCATCAGCGTTGACCGCAAGAGCCGCGTAATCCAGCTCTCGATCAAGTCGAAAGACGATGCTGAAGAGAAAGAAGCCATCCAGAGCCTGAAAGCAGCTCCGGAAGGTGAAGCAGCTGACACCACTATGGCGGCACTGCTGCGTCAAGCAATGGCCAAACAGAACTAAGTTCTGCTTGATCATGAAAAAGGGCGACTTCGGTCGCCCTTTTTTGTGCCTGCGATTTGGTGGCGGTGCGCGCCGCGGTTTGCGTGTATCGAGGCTACGGTGAAACCAATCACTTCAGCGGGTTGTCTGTTTCTTTAATCGGATCAATCGCCTATTCGCGACTAAGCTGGGTATTAGTCGTGCAGTAGTCGGGCGTTGCCTGGCATAAGGAAGTGGATGAACAGATTTATTGTCTTGATTGCGGTGTTGGTACTGGCTGGCTGCACCACAAGTGCCAAAACGCATGCTGTGCGTGGCGTCAGCGGTATCGAGATCGACTGCTCTGGTCTGGGTTCGGGGTGGGAGAAATGCCAAAAGCGCGCAGCGAAGGAGTGCAAGGGCGCGGGTTACAGGGTAATCACCCGATCTGATCAGGCCAAGGATGAAGATGAATATCCGTTTGGCTTCAATCCCGCAGGCTACGTCACTCGAACCATGCTGGTCATGTGCCGTTGAGTGTGTGCTGCTTCGGCTTGTGCTTTTGTGCACTGAAAACAGGCGTTTCGGCGCCAAGGAAGATATGTCAATCCCTGGGCTGTTCAAAATCTTCCGGGCGTGCTAAAACCTTTCAAGCGCTGATCTAGCTGCTTGAAAAAGAAGGGAAAAATATGACGAAGTCGGAGTTGATCGAACGAATTGTCACCCATCAAGGGCTACTCTCATCCAAGGATGTGGAGCTGGCCATCAAGACCATGCTTGAACAAATGTCCCAATGTCTGGCCACTGGTGATCGCATCGAGATCCGTGGGTTTGGCAGCTTCTCCCTGCACTATCGTGCGCCGCGCGTCGGTCGCAATCCAAAGACTGGTCAGTCGGTTAGTCTCGACGGCAAATTCGTTCCGCATTTCAAGCCGGGCAAGGAGCTGCGTGACCGGGTGAATGAGGAAGAGGAGGAAGGCGTTTGATCCGCGCTACTAATTATCAAGGGGGCGTAGGTGCGTAATCTCAAACGTATATTTTTTGGTGTTTTCGTTCTTTTGTCGGTGCTGGTGATCCTGGCTTTCGTGCTGGAAAATCAGCAGTCAGTGTCGTTGTTGTTTCTCGGATGGTCTGTGCCTCAGCTGCCCATCTCCCTCGTTGTGATCGCGGCATTGCTGATTGGAATGCTTGTGGGGCCGATGCTCGCCTGGTTTCTGGGGCGTTTTGCTAAGCGTGCGCGCAAGCGTTTTGTTTAAGTTGTGACAATGCACCTAGGGCTGGCTAGGCTTAAGGTGTGAATGGTTGCTTAACGGTTGAAGCGCTCCTCCGGGTTGATTTTTAGTGGTCTTGATCTCCCGCTGCGATGACTCCGTTTTCGATCAGCTGCAAGTCAGCGTTTTACGTTCTTCTATGCTAGCGGTATTGAAGCTCGCTGGTGTGTATACGCTATGCGCATTTAAATCTTCGGAAAGTTTCAGTGCGGGCTTGTTGTCTGAGGTTTTCAGTTTTCAAGTTTAACGTTACAAGTGGGATGGCATGTCAGGGAAAATACCAAAAGTTGCGGTCTTGTTGGCCGCTTACAATGGCATGCAGTGGATTGAAGAGCAAATTGCTTCGATTTTTGCTCAGTCCGGGGTGGATGTTAGCGTATATATTAGTATCGATCCTTCCACTGATGGCACGGAAGCTTGGTGTGCGGCGCTGGCAACGAGAGTGTCGAATGTCATTGTACTGCCCGATGCCGGAAAGTTTGGTGGTGCGTCGCGCAACTTTTTTCGACTGATTCGTGATGTTGAATTCGACGGGTTTGATTTTGTTGCTTTTGCTGATCAGGATGATATCTGGTGCGTTGATAAGTTGCAGCGCGCTGTGGTCGGCCTCGGGCGGCAGGAGGTTGATGCATATTCCAGTAATGTCACTGCTTTCTGGTTAGATGGTAAGACGCGTTTGTTGGATAAAGCTCAGTCTCAAGTTAAATGGGATTATCTGTTTGAGGCGGCTGGTCCGGGCTGTACTTATGTCTTTAGCAGCAGGTTGTCGCAGTCCATTAAATCTTCGGTGCTTGCGAATTGGGAAGCTTTACAGGGCGTGAGTCTGCATGATTGGTTTTTCTACGCATACGCACGGAGTCATGGATATCGTTGGTATATCGATCCAGTGCCTTCTATGCTGTATCGGCAGCACGATCGTAATCAAGTAGGTGCCAATACGGGGCTTCGGTCTTTAATTTCTCGATACAAAACTATTCATGATGGTTGGTGGTTCAGTCAGGTGCAACTCATTGCTCGACTAACGGGGCAGGAGTTTGATCCTTTTGTAGCGAGTTGGCTCCCATTGCATGGTTTGCAAATGCTCAGGCTATCGTTCAGTGCGTGGAGTTGCCGGCGTCGGATGCGCGATAAAGTATTATTCTTTTTTGTTTGCTGGCTAAAAATGCTGGTAAAAAATAAAGGCTGAAAGTCTAAAAAATTATTATGAGTTCAGTGATCGCCTCCCGGGTGATCCGTGGTGGTTTCATCATGCGGTGTACAAGGCGCAGATGATGCATACCTCCGCATTCTTGCGGCCTGTCCATTTCGCCATCCCTTAAAGCTGTCAGATTCTCAGGTCGGGAGGCAGGATTTTTTTTGTCAGCATGGCGTGCGGGGTGGGGCGATACGGCTCGTTTCGGTCAGACTGCATTCGTTTTCGCAAGCACTGCAGAGTGAGGGCGAGGCAAGCGCTGATGGTGGTGGCTGTCGTCGCTTTTTTAAGTGTGCGTTGCATCAATTGATGTAGAATGTAGCATTGCTTGCTAAGAACAAAAGCAAATACTGATTGGCTTTTTTATAAGTGATGGCGCTCTTTGCGGGGCGACGGTTCGTGCAAAGAGGGATTTTGTGACGGTTTCCAGCCAGAGTTTTGGTACAGATAATGCCGCCCAGGTAGCTGGCGAGCGTCTTGCGGACGTCGCAATTCTTATGTGTACATACAACGGCGCATCATTTCTCGCTGAGCAACTCGACTCGCTCGAGCGTCAGACGTATCGCAATTGGAAACTATATGTTTCCGACGATGGTTCTCAGGACGCGACACTGGCAATCCTGAAAGCATTTCAAGTCAAGGTGGGCGCAGAGCGCGTCCACATTGCGACAGGCCCCAAAAGAGGGTTTGTAGCCAATTTCCTGTCTCTCGCCTGCCGAGCGGATATCGATGCGGACTTCTTTGCCTGGTCTGATCAAGACGACATCTGGAAGGATTTCAAACTCCAGAAGGCACTTGATTGGCTGCAGGGTATCCCCGGTGATGTCCCTGCGTTGTACTGTGGTCGCACAGAGCTGATCGGTGAAACAGGTGATTCGTTTGGGTATTCGCCCCGGTTTAGCCTTCCACCACGTTTCTCGAACGCTCTCGTTCAAAGCATTGGTGGCGGTAACACCATGGTATTCAATAGGGCGGCCCAAAAGCTTTTGCTTGAGGCAGGCTATGACGTGGATATTCCATGTCACGATTGGTGGGCTTATTTGCTTGTTTCCGGGGCGGGGGGCGAGGTTCATTACGATCCTGAACCGGCGTTGTTGTATCGCCAGCACGACGAAAACCTGATTGGTGGAAACTCCGGTTGGTCTGCGCGTCTCAAGCGCATACCGCTGATTTACCAGGGCCGGTTCAGCAAGTGGAATGATCAGATCATCAAAGCGCTCGAAGCAATGCATCATCGTCTGAGCCCTGAGCACCAGGTGACGTTGGATCGCTTCAAAAAAGCACGCAAGCAGAAACTCTTCTCAAGAATCCTAGGATTCCAGCGGGCTGGTATCTACCGGCAGACACTGCTTGGAAACCTGGGGCTTATTCTCGTAGTTCGACTGAAAAAGATCTAAATTTATGACCATCTTAGTCACCGGCGGGGCCGGTTTTATCGGGGCGAACTTTGTACTGGACTGGCTGGCGCAGTCGGATGAACAGGTGATCAACCTGGACAAGCTGACTTATGCGGGCAACCTGGAAAGCCTGGCCAGTCTGGACAAAGATGTGCGCCACGTATTTGTGCAGGGCGATATCGGTGATGGTGAGCTGATAGCTCGCCTGTTGAACGAGCATAAGCCACGTGCGATCTTGAATTTCGCTGCTGAATCGCACGTCGACCGCTCTATTCATGGTCCGGAAGATTTCATCGAAACAAACATCGTCGGCACCTTCCGCCTTCTGGAAGCAGTGCGCGCCTATTGGGGCGGGCTCGAGTCAGGCGCCAAAGAAGCGTTCCGCTTCTTGCACGTTTCCACTGATGAGGTCTATGGCTCGCTGGCTAAAGATGATCCGGCGTTCACCGAAACTCATCAGTACGAGCCGAATAGTCCCTACTCTGCAAGTAAGGCTGCCAGTGACCACTTGGTACGCGCCTACCATCACACCTATGGTTTGCCCGTACTGACCACCAACTGCTCGAATAACTACGGGCCTTATCATTTCCCGGAAAAACTCATCCCGTTGATGATCGTCAACGCGCTTGCCGGTAAATCATTGCCTGTTTATGGCGACGGTCAACAAATTCGTGATTGGCTCTATGTCAAAGACCATTGCAGCGCTATTCGTCGTGTATTGGAAGCTGGGGTGGTTGGCGAAACCTACAACGTTGGCGGATGGAACGAGAAGCCAAACCTCGAGATCGTACACACTGTTTGCAGTTTGCTGGACGAGTTGCGCCCACGTGCCGATGGCCAGCCATATAACCAGCAGATCGCGTATGTGACAGACCGTCCAGGCCACGATCGCCGCTACGCAATTGACGCTCGGAAGCTTGAGCGTGAATTGGGCTGGAAGCCGGCGGAGACTTTCGAAACGGGTATTCGAAAGACTGTCGAATGGTACCTCGACAACCAGGTGTGGGTAGGTAACGTCACGAGCGGTGCTTATCGAGAGTGGGTAAGCAGGCAGTACGTATGAGAAAAATTGTGCTGCTTGGGAGTAATGGACAAGTAGGTTGGGAGTTGCAACGCTCTCTGTCCCCACTTGGAAACGTAGTGCCTTGTGATCGCAGCAAAGTTGACTTGACTGATCTAGAAGCCTTGTCAACTTATCTGGAGCATGAGCGCCCTGATGTTATCGTCAACGCAGCGGCCTACAATGCGGTCGACTTGGCTGAGTCTTTCGAAGATGAAGCCCAGAAAATCAATTTTGATTTAGTTAAAGTGTTAGCGGAGTATGCTTCGCTTAATAACGTTTGGCTGGTTCATTATTCAACGGATTATGTCTTTGATGGTGTGGCGGTGCTTCCGTATTCTGAGGAGGATGTTCCTAATCCTCTGAGTGTCTATGGAAGATCAAAGGCCAATGGTGAGTGTGCAGTTATTGCAAGTGGGTGTAATTATCTGCTGTTGAGGACGAGTTGGATTCACTCTTCGCGGGGAAGTAATTTTGCAAAAACAATACTGCGTCTAGCGGAGACCAGAGACAGTTTCTCAGTGGTGGATGATCAAACTGGCGCGCCAACAAGTGCCTCGCTCGTTGCTGATGTCACTGCACTTTGTCTTTACCGAATTGTAAATGGTACAAACTCTGAAGATCTGAGTGGAGTTTATCACTTGGTGGCGTCGGGATTTGCAAGTTGGTATGAATATGCTTGTTATTTAGTGTCTGAAGCAATTGGATTGGGCATTAAGTTGAGTTGTTCTGAACTCGATATCCGTGCGGTTAGCAGTTCTGAGTATCCTACTAAAGCAATTAGACCCAAAAATTCGCGACTCGATAATAGTAAAATTCAAGATGTGTTCAATATAAGTATTCCGGACTGGAAGATTTGTGTGAAAAGAACGCTTTCTGATATAGCTAGGCAGGGATGATTATGTATCGTAAAGGTATAATTCTAGCGGGTGGCTCTGGTACGCGTTTGCATCCAGCAACCCTCGCAATTTCAAAGCAGCTCCTTCCGGTTTTCGATAAGCCGATGATTTATTACCCCCTCAGCACATTAATGCTGGCGGGGATCAGAGATATATTGATTATTTCCACGCCACAGGATACGCCTCGTTTCGAGCAGCTTCTTGGTGACGGCGCAAAGTGGGGTATCAATTTAAGCTACGCTGTCCAGCCCTCTCCGGACGGGCTGGCACAAGCTTTCATTATCGGCGAGGAGTTTCTCGACGGTAGTGCATGTGCGTTGGTGCTTGGCGATAATATTTATCATGGGCATGATTTCCAGGAACTTCTGGCAAATGCAATGCAGCGTGATAGTGGAGCCAGTGTATTTGCATATCATGTAAACGACCCTGAGCGCTACGGCGTTGTTGAGTTTGATAAGTCAGGCAAGGCTATCAGCCTGGAAGAAAAGCCATCAGTGCCCAAATCCAGCTACGCTGTGACTGGTCTGTATTTCTATGATGCCGATGTTGTAGAAATCGCTAAAAGCATCAAGCCTTCTGAGCGTGGCGAACTGGAAATCACGGATGTGAACCGCGTCTATCTAGAGCGCAACAGCCTCTCGGTAGAAATCATGGGAAAGGGCTATGCCTGGTTGGATACGGGAACTCATGAGTCTCTTCTTGAGGCGAGTCATTTCATTGCAACGTTGGAAAACCGACAAGGCCTCAAAGTCGCTTGCCCTGAAGAACTGGCATGGCGCAAGGGGTGGATTTCGGACGAGCAATTACTCGCGTTGGCGGCTCCATTGATCAAAAACGGATATGGAAAGTATCTTAAGCGTCTCTTGGAACACGAGAGTCACTGATTTGCAAACAGCAGAACAGACCAGATTTCGGCCCGTTCTGTGAAAAATATACCTGAACCAAAACTTAAAATCGCACAGCACTTGTAATTCGAGGCTAAATACATGTCAATTCAACTGTTTGTACCTAACTTTCGTGTCGACGAATGCCTTGAAGGTATTCGTGAATGTCTTGAGAAAGGCTGGACTGGATTAGGTTTTAAAACTGTTGAGATGGAAGAAGCATGGAAGTCCTACACCGGACTGCCGCACGCACATTTTCTTTCGTCGAATACTGTGGGTCTTGAATTGGCTTTCAGACTGTTCAAGACAAAGAACGGCTGGGACGATGATGCAGAGGTCATTACTACTCCTCTTACTTTCGTATCCACTAACCACGCGATTCTCTGCGCAGGTCTGAAGCCTGTATTTGCGGATGTTGATGACTCGCTGTGTCTGGATCCTGCAAGCGTCGAGCAGCGCATTACTGACAAGACCAAAGCACTGATCTTTGTAGGTATTGGCGGCAATGTCGGTCAGTACCAGAAAATTGTTGAAATTTGCAAGGCGCGCAACATCGCGTTGATTCTCGATGCTGCCCACATGTCCGGCACCCGTATTAATGGACGTCACGTATGTCCGGAAGCGGACGTTGTGGTGTTCAGCTTCCAGGCTGTAAAAAATCTGGCAACCGCTGACTCCGGCATGATCTGCTTCAAAAACGCGGAAGATGACGAGCGTGTTCGCAAGATGAGCTGGCTGGGCATCAACAAGGATACTTATGCACGTACTGCCGCTCAGGGCGCGTATAAGTGGATGTATGATGTTGAAGAAGTAGGCTTCAAGTACCACGGCAACTCGATCATGGCAGTAATGGGTCTGGTGGCATTGAAGTATTTGGATCGTGATAACGCCTACCGCCGCCAAATCGCTAACTGGTACCGCGAAAACCTAGCTGGTAACGACAAGGTACGGTTTATCGACATTAATCCAGAATGTGAATCGTCGACTCACCTGGTGCAAATTCGTGTCAAAAACCGTGAAGAGCTGATGCTCGCACTCAATGAACATCAAGTGTACCCAGGCGTGCATTACCGTGATAACACGGAATACCGCATGTACGCGCATGGTAATGGCTCTTGCCCTAAAGCAGCGCTGGCCTCTCAGGAAATCATTTCGTTGCCGGTGCATATGGGTCTAAGCAAAGCCGATGTTGACACCGTATCTCAACTGGTAGCCAAGTACGCAAAATGAAACCTACCCTCTACTCAACATCTGATGAAGTCGTCGGGATCCGTCTACTAGAAGTAGCTGATTTACCAGCCACTCTGGCCTGGAGAAACAGGGACGAAAACCGCCGATGGTTTATTAACTCGAACATCATTGAATGGGACAGCCACGTAAAGTGGTTCGAATCCTATCAAAAAAAGTCTGACGATTTTGTGTTTGTTATCGAGGCAGATGGTGAGTTGGTAGGGCAATGTGCTGTCTATGGCGTGGATTTGGAACGAAAGCGAGCCGAAGTGGGCCGCTTTCTAGCTGCGCCGGACAATGCAGGTAAAGGCTATATCAAGCGAGGCTGCCAACTGTTGATTGAAACATGTTGGCAGCAGCTTTCGCTTGAAAATGTATTTCTAGAAGTTCTGGATGAAAATGTCAGGGCTATAAAGTTATACGAAAAGCTGGGCTTCAACGAAGTTTCCCGTAAGGGTGAATTAATAGTGCTTGAGCTAAATAGGCTTTAGATGATCAGTCAGAATAGTTTTATATCCGGTGCAATAAAATCGCTTCTTGAGTGGCGTGTATGGCTATACATGGGACTTCAGGATATTAAGGCTCGTTTTCGCAGATCGGCGATCGGCCCACTTTGGATTCTGATAAACCTGGCAATGATGGTTCTAGGTGCTGGTGTAGTTTATGGCGTTTTGCTAAAGCAACCCATGGAGGAATTTCTTCCTTACCTCACGTGCGGCCTGATTATTTGGGGGTTTTTAGTTGCCTCGTTTGTTGAAGGTGGCTATGCGTTTGTGGGGTCTGAAGGCTATATAAAGCAGTTCTCGTTTCCAAAACAAATTTATCTGCTCCGTGTGTTGGTCGCGCTGTTCGCGGTTATGTTGGTTGGTGTTGTCGCGCTGGCGGGTACGTTATTAGTCTTTGAACGCTTCAAGCCCATAGGCTGGTTATATGCGTTGCCGGGTCTCGGAATTCTTTTGGCCGCAGGCCTGGGGCACATTACTCTCAGTGCGTATTTGTCTGCTCGTTTTAGGGATCTGCCTCATGCTTTAACAGGGATTTTTCAGGTGTTATTTTTTGTTACGCCGATTATGTTTCCTGTGACGATGCTTAAAGATCGTGGTTTGGATTTTGTTTATAAATATAATCCGCTGTATTATTTAGTGGATGTTATTAGATTTCCAATTTTAGAAGGTACATTTGCAGTCAAGCAAGACTATATTTTTTGTGCCGCTTACTTGTCGCTCCTGTGGGTCGTCTGCATTTTGCTTGCATCTAAAATGGATAAAAAAGTGGTTTACATGTTATGAGCGATATTTCAATAGATTTGCGAGATGCAAGTGTGGTGTTCACTGGTCGGACAGATTTCCTCGGACGAATGAAAAATGCAGTATTGCGTCGTCCAGGAACGGCTAATACTCAAGAATATACAATTAACGCTCTTTCAAATGTGAATCTTTCAGTAGCGCGAGGGGAGCGTGTAGGCCTGATTGGCTTGAATGGTGCGGGTAAAAGCACCTTGTTGAAGGTAATGGCTAGAATTTATCCAACTACCAGCGGCACTGCTCAAACACTTGGTCATGTATGCCCAATGTTTGAGTTCGCTACAGGCTTTGAGATGAATCAGTCTGGTTGGGATAATATAAAAATCCGGGCGCTCTTATTAGGTCTGAAACCCAAAGAAATTAAAGCCAAAATGCAAGAAATTGCGGAGTTTTCAGAATTGGGTGAGTTTTTAAATTACCCAGTTCGTACCTATTCTGCAGGTATGTTTATACGTTTGGCGTTTTCTGTGTCGACTGCTATTAACCCCGAAGTCCTTTTGCTTGATGAAGTTATGGGTGCTGGTGACATAAACTTTGCTCACAAAGCCCAAGAGCGCATGAAGAAATTTATGACTCAAGGTAAAATTCTTGTTTTTTCGAGTCACTCGCCTGATTTGGTAAGTGATTTTTGTGAGCGAACAATCTGGCTGGAAAAAGGAAAAATACGCATGGATGGTGAAACTCAAAAAGTGCTAAAAGCTTATTCAGAAAATTATTCGGCAACTGTCTAAGGTTTCGAACATGAAAGTCAAAGATCTCATTCGCGAAACTCAGTGGTTGCCTGGTAGTTCTTATGTTGACGGTCCGCTTCCAATTGTCTCCGTTTTTCTTCCCACCTTTCGGCGCGCGAAGAGTGGTAAGTTTCGTAAGGCGATAGAGTCAGTATTAAGTCAAACGCTGACTGAGCTTGAGTTGATCATCGTTGATGATGCCAGTACAGACGGTAGTGCTGACATTATTGCGGAGTTCATGGAAAAAGATGGGCGTGTGAGCTGTCTTCGCCATGTAGTAAACATTGGTCTTCCTGCAATTTCTGAGTATGAGGCGTATTCAAAGTCTCGCGGTCGCTACATCGCATTTGCGTTTGATGATGACGAATTCTTTCCTGATGCACTGGAAGAGCTTTACAAACATGCTCAAATGACGCCAGACCAAGTAGTCTATGGGTCTGTCGGTATGAGAATAAGGGAGTTGGGCTCTGGTACTGAGCAGTTTGTGCACTTGGGTGAAAGTATTTCATCGCACAATATAAATAGCTGGAATTGCATCTCAAATAACGCAGTCTTAGTACCACGTTTCATCCTTGATGATATAGGTCTATACGATCCGCACATACTTATGACGCGCCTTTGTGATTGGGATCTGTGGAGAAGGATTTCCAGAAAGTACATTTTGCGTTATGTAGATGTTTGCGTTGGCGAAGTTGGTGGCCCTGCAACTGACGATAGTTTAGGAAAAACGTACGCGCTGGATACTTGGGCCTCGGAAGAGCAAATGAGGCAAGAGCGTGATTGGTCTCTCCGACCAGAGAACTTTGAGGAGTATGATATCTTCGCGTTGCCGGATTCAGCGGCGCATTGTACAGCTATCGCCGTGAGAGAAATGGCAGTTGCGCACGGACGAACGAGAGAAAATTTTGATATCAGTAGCTCTTTGTCCGGCTCAGATGATAATCGAAAGGTATTGGTTCTTACAGGCAATCACGATGCATGCACTAGTATATACTTCGACTTTTTGCCTGATGAATGGAAAAGCCGTGTAAGAGTTATTCGATACCCAGGTGGTTGGCCGATTTCCGAAATTGCACATGCTAGCTGTATTGTATTTGTCCGGCAACTGGATCCGTTCTTCGAATGGATTGCTGCTGCACAGAAGATGCAAATTCCTTGCTATTATTTCACCGACGATAATCTCACTCTGCTTCAAGAAAATAAGGAGATGAATTTTTTTGAGGACTTAAGCAAGAAGACGTTGCGTAATAAACTGAAAGATTTTTCAGGAGTCTTGACCAGCACTCTTGAACTGCAAGAATACTTTAGAGAGCATCTTATTCATTCGAATGTAGATTTTTTTCCGCCTACATTCTGTGATCTGAAAATCACTACCAGCAAGGTTGTTCCGGTACGTGACCGGTTGGTTATCGCTTTCGCGGGAGGCAGTCATCGGCTGTCCGCTCTCCGTGATGTCATGTTGCCCGCTTTTCTCAAGTACACAGAGTCGGGTAAAACTATTCAGCTAATTGTTGGTGGAGCAGGCTCGGATTTTTCGGACGAATTCAAAAAGCATGATTTTCTTGAATTGGTAACGCTACCCTTTGAGCTGAACTGGGAAACTGCGCTACTGCAGATCTCGCGATATAGTCCAGATATTCTTATTCATGCTCCGAGCGAGTCGGCCAATAATAAGTATAAAACAACAAATGTCGCATTGTCTGCAGATGTATTAGATGCCGTACTTGTTGTTCCAGATTACATGCCTTATTCCGACTTTAAAGAACTGAATAACGCTTATGTAGTCTCATCGCCGTTTAGCGCTCGCTCATGGCTTGAAGTTCTTGAAGGTTTGGATTTTTCCAAGTTTTCAGAAATGAAGAAAAATAACAAAAAATATTGTAATGAACACTTCTCTGGAGTTTTAAGTTGCAGAGTTCTGGCGTCCATTTCTAAGCCTACTACGTTTAATGGTTTTACCACCGTAGAAGGTAGGTTGAAATTAATGTCTAAGAGCCATGGCAGCCATATATCTATTGCGGGTGGTGATGTAATAAAAGATCCACAAAAATTGCTTGAGAGTCTTGAGGAGTTAGCTCGGCTACGGCAGGCGGCTTCTAGATCTAAGCGTCTAGGGTTTTTGTCTCGTAAGCACGATTTGTGGGACAACTTGATGCCACAATTCGCAAAGTTGAAGGAGTTTTCTCAACAAGCTAAGAGCGGAAGCTCGGAGATTAAGCTGGAGCTATCCAAGTCGCTGCACGATGTTCCATATGTTGAGTACTCAATTAATTTTCCTGCGGCAATAAAGTCCGTTTTAATAGCTTTTGCCACTGATGGGCTTCAGGATGGTTTAGTTGGTATTGAACTTGTTGGGGCAACCGGATCCATTGTTTTCAATGGAGTTGCATCGTTAAGCGGAGTGGATCTGTCTTTGCCTGTTGAATTCGTGGTCGATCAGGCGGCAGTTTCTTCGTCGGCTGATTATCGATTGCGAGTTTTTGCGCGTACGTCTCACCCTGTATATATGTTTGAACTGGTTAAATATCGTTATGCAGGCTTGAAGCGTTTCCCTGTGTATCCGTTCGTGGAAATATCGACTGTATAGGTATTGCCGATGAAATTAGATATAGGCTGTGGGCCAAAATGCCTTCCGGGATTTATCGGTGTCGATAGGTTTCCACTACCAGGTGTCCAAGTGATAGCGGATCTTGATAAACCGCTCCCATTTGAAGACGACTCTGTAGAGCTAGTGCATGCAGCGCACAGCTTGGAACACGTCTCAGATCTAATGTTTACAATGAGGGAGCTTTATCGTGTATGTAAACATAAAGCTCAGATCTGTATTGTCGCTCCCTATTATGAGCAGAAGCTTAACGTAGCTAATCCTTATCATCTTCAGGTATTCAACGAGCACACGCCAAGATTTTGGTCCAGCTGTTCTTGGGCACCCATTGATAAAAAGGAGTATTTCCATCCCCATGCAGTCACGTGGGGTTTGTCGCAGTCTGATAATTCGGATCCGGGTTTAGAAATACGACTGCTGCGGATGGAGTTTTTCTATTTTCCACGATTCAATCAGATGGAACCATCTTGTCAGCGAGAGTTGCGACAGCACTTAACTGATGTTTGCCATCAGGTTGTTTATCATCTTGTTGTTTGGAAGGATGATGATGAGAATGACTACGTTGAGCTAACAGAAAATCTGGAATCTTACCCATTTTTGGACACTCCTGCGCTGCAGGAGTCTAGGGCTGATGCAGAAGAGTATGAAGTAGAGAGTTTTTCTACCTTGTCTTTTGCTGAGGAGCGTCTAAGCGAGAGGTTGAAAGAGCAACATCATTATGTTGTTGAGTGTGAAAAAAAGCTTTTTAGAAATGAGAGGCTGATTAACTTACTTACCGCTGGGCCAGATCTGCCCGAATCTGATTCGAAGCTTTTTGATGAGTATTTTTCCAAAAAATACAACACCCGGGAACCAAGGGGCTATCGGCTTGGTAAAGAAATACCGGGTACTGGATATGTTGAGTATCCAATAAGAGGGAGCGGCGAGTTTAATTCGATTTCTGTTTGTATTTACTTGGCTGCAGATACCACAGATGCTCTGTTGGGCTTGGAACTGGTCGATAAAGGCAACAATATTGTATTCAGCTCAACTGAAAGTCTGTCCGAAATAAATATTATAGGAGTTGTACACTTTTCTATCGGAGAACCGCTTAGACAAGAAAATTTGGCCTATATGCGTTTTTTCGGTCGAAACTTGAATATCTGCGCCAAGGTTGTAGAGTGTTCGGTTGCATCTCGTTGGCCTTTACGCCCCAGCAAACTGGTTCCATACGCATGTTTTTCAAATGATGAGTGATGTTGATTCAAGTATTGAAGTTCTACTGATTGTCGAAGCGGATATCGCGACAACGCAGTTGACTGAACAGTTGTTGTCTGAGTGTTCTTGCCTCGGTATTAGATACAAGAAAGTATATCTTACTGATCTCGATCAGCATGTTTTTTCAGAGTCTGCGTTACCTCTGTTTGTGAGAACGGCCGATCCAGTTGCTATATCATGGATGCAATCTTTAAAGCGTAGCAATATTCCGTATTTCTACTATATTGATGATAATTTCTGGCTGATAGACGGTGATACTGCTTTGGCGAAGTATTACCAGCATCCGATTATCCGTCGTTCGCTTAAATATGCTGTTGAAAAGGCCAGTGCCGTCATTACCAATTCGGTTGCTCTAAGAGAGTTCATCCTTCCGAAAAACCGCAATACGGTGCTCCTGCCGGCTTTTTTTGACTTCTCGTTACTGCCAACTGGCGACGTCAAAACTGTCTCTGAGTACCGTATCGGTTTCGCGGGGAGTGCCTCGCGTGAGGCTGATCTGGAAGTGCTCAAGGACGTCATTCCTTATTTTCTCGCGCAAAGAGACGATGTCGTCTTTGAGTTTGTCGGCTGTCTTCCCAAGTGGTTGGAGCAGGGTCCCAAGGTGCGTTTTTTTGGGCATATGAATAGCTATGCTGACTATATAGCCTTTCAGGTGCAGCGCGGTTGGAAGATTGGTTTGGCGCCTTTGGATAACAAGACATCCAATAGGTATAAGACGAATAATAAGTATCGCGAATATTCGGCGTTCCGTTGTGCTGGGATTTATACAGATTCCGAAAGCTATGTGGATTCTGTTGTAGATGGTAGAACTGGTTTGCTCATCAAGAATAATACTGCGGCATGCTGGATTGCCGCAATCGAGCGCTACCTGGATGATGAAAAGTTCAGGATTTCCATTGCTGAACGGGCGCACATTGATGTCTACCAAAGATTTGATATCGTTGCTGTTGCTGCTCAGTGGGCCGAACTTTTCCAGCAGGGTGCGCGCGAGTTGAATAATAATAAAACGCGTCCAGTTCGTAGTTCGTTTTGGAGCGGTATTTCCAGAAAACTGGCGCATTATTGGTTGTTGGTTGAGATCTCCATGTACGAGGGTGGTTGGAGACTTACCTTTTCTAGAGCGTTTAGAAAATTATTGCGTCATTTTAGTCAACGAGAGAAACGCTAATCCGAAAGGTAAATAACGGCCTCTTTAACTGGGGAAGCTAGCAAGGCATGTAGTCAGTGCATATTTGTTCCTGCGCTGGATACGTGCCTTGGCACGTTCCCAGGCAACGAAGTGAAATAAATCCTCGCATTCTGCTCGCCGGTGAAGGCGATTCTGCTTGAATGATTCCCTGAGAGGACCGTGGAGCAATGTCTCCCGCCGGTTTTTCATGATAAATTGCAGCCTTGCTTTCTACAGTCTGAATCGGTTTAACATGCCAAAAAAAATACTTGTCACCGGTGCGACAGGATTTCTTGGGAGGTCCTTGGTTCGGCATTTTTGCAATTTTCCGGAGATATCTATTGTTGCTCCACTACGTAATGTAGGTGCGAGGCTATCCGAAAGAGTTGTAGTTACACATTTGTCGGATATCAATGAAGAAACAGACTGGCACGAATCACTTGTGGGTGTAGATGTTGTTGTACACGCAGCAGCGCGAGTGCATGTCATGCAAGAGGAATCGGCGCAAGCCATTGCGAAGTTTCGGGCGGTAAATGTAAGAGGAACGCTTTGCCTTGCACACCAGGCCGTTCAGGCCGGGGTTAAAAGATTTATCTATATTAGTTCCATCAAGGTTAATGGTGAAAGCACTCCGGTAGGTCACCCGTTCACCGCAAGCGATACGCCGCACCCTTCGGACGCTTATGGGATCTCCAAGTACGAAGCAGAGCAACAACTCATGCAGCTTGCCCAGACAGGCGCGATAGAGGTTGTCATTATTCGACCTGTACTTATTTATGGTCCTGGGGTTCGAGCGAATTTCCAGCAAATGATGCACTGGCTGGTGAAAGGGATTCCCCTGCCATTCGGGGCAATTAGTAATTCAAGAAGCCTTGTTTACGTAGACAATGTCGTCGATCTGGTTACGACTTGTATCGATCATCCTGGTGCCGCGAACCAGGTGTTTTTGGTCAGTGATGGCGAAGACGTTTCCACGACGCAGTTAATGAGCCGTCTCCTGATTTCGCTCGGCGTGAAGACATGGCTCATCCCTATTCCTGTCGCAGTGCTGAAGCTCCTTGCCATCTCCGTCGGACGAGGTGCTGTCGCACAGCGTCTTTTCGGATCGTTGCAAGTCGATATCAAGAAAAATCGTGAGTTGCTTGGCTGGCGGCCACCGTTCAGTCTTAACGATGGTTTGAAAGCAACAGCGGAGCATTTTTTGGAGTCTCGAAAAAGATGAGTTACGCGTGGGTCATACCTGTGGTTTTCGGTATTTCTTTTGTCATGACTGCAGTATTGCGTCGTTATGCAATATCCCGAAGTCTGATGGATGTTCCAAATGCGCGCAGTTCACATGTCGTTGCGACGCCTCGTGGCGGCGGCGTTGCAATTGTCCTGGCTTTTTTCGTATCCCTGGGTTTACTGCTTTTTACAGGCTTGATTTCTGTCGAGCTGTTTTTCGCTCTCGCAGGTGGTGGCGGCGCGGTTGCCCTGATCGGGTTCATGGACGACCACGGACATATCGCTGCACGCTGGCGGTTATTGGGTCATTTCGGTTCAGCTTTCTGGGTGCTGGGATGGATCGGGAGCTTGCCGCCAATCGCGGTGTTCGGTGTTTCCATCGATTTAGGCTGGGCAGGTTATTTAATGGCAGCTTTCTACCTGGTTTGGCTGCTCAACCTCTACAATTTCATGGACGGCATTGATGGTATCGCCAGTGTAGAAGCGATTTGTGCTTGTCTGGGGGCCAGTCTGCTTTACTGGTTATCGGGTATGGAGAGCCTGATTTGGGCACCGTTGTTGCTGGCTGCTTGCGTTGCCGGGTTTTTCTACTGGAATTTTCCTCCAGCGAGGATATTCATGGGCGATGCTGGCAGCGGATTTCTCGGTATGGTTTTGGGAGCCTTGTCTCTACAGGCTGCATGGATAAGTGCACCAATGCTCTGGGCTTGGTTGATTCTGCTTGGAGTCTTCATTGTCGACGCGACCTTTACGTTGTTGCGCCGCATGTTTCGAGGGGAAAAGGTCTACGAGGCTCACCGAAGCCATGCTTACCAGTTTGCGTCGCGTCGATTTGGCAGGCACTTGCCGGTAACAGCGGCGGTCGGTTTGATCAATCTGTTCTGGCTGTTGCCCATAGCGTTGTGCTTCACATGCCTGGATCTGGACGGTGCCTGGGGAGTAGTTCTGGCTTACACACCGCTGATCGTATTGGCGATAAAGTTTCGTGCTGGAGATCTGGAGACTCCGGCAGTCAAGAACTAAGCAGCAATCATTGGGTCATTTAGGTTTAGAGTGATCACCGAGCGCGCCGCAAGCTGCCACCATGGTGCGTGCCGCTGAGCAGAGTGATCAAGGTAATTGAAGGGTTTATGGATAAAATCAGAGAGTACCTGGTAAGCCTGCCTCGGCGCCGTAAGAGGTTGATTCAGGTCACCACAGACATGGTGCTTGTCTGGGCCGCCCTGTGGCTGGCCTTTATCGTCCGCCTCGGCCTGGACGATATGTATAACCCCTTCAAGGTGCATTTCTGGCTTTTCGTGTGCGCACCTATCATCGCAATTCCCTTGTTTATTCGTTTTGGCATGTATCGTGCGGTCATGCGCTATTTCGGCAACGATGCGCTCATTGCGATTATAAAAGCGGTCAGCCTGTCTGCGCTGATTTTGGCGCTTGTGGTTTATTGGTACAGCAATCACGAGGCTGTCGTTCCACGCTCGATTGTCTTCAACTATTGGTGGCTGAGTCTCGTCATTCTTGGCGGATTACGGCTTTGTATGCGGCAGTATTTCATGGGCGACTGGTTCGCCGGCGCTCAACACGTGCCATTTACAAACCGCGATGACGGCCTGGTCAAAGTTGCGATCTACGGTGCCGGTGTTGCTGGCAATCAGCTGGTGGCGGCCCTGCGCATGGGGCGAGCCATGCGCCCAGTGGCATTTATCGATGACGATCCAAGTATCTCGGATCGGGTGATAGCAGGCCTGCAGGTTTACAAACCAAAACACATTCAACAAATGATCGATGAAACCGGGGCTCAGGAAATTCTTCTGGCTCTGCCGTCATCAACCCGTGCACGCCGCCGGGAAATTCTCACACTTCTGGAGAGCTTTCCTCTCCACATCAGGAGCGTGCCCAACTTCACTGATCTGGCCAGCGGCCGTGTGAAAGTTGAAGATATTCAAGAGGTGGACATCGCTGATCTGCTTGGGCGCGATTCCGTACCTGCGCAAGCGGATTTGCTTGAACGTTGTATCAAAGGCAAAACGGTCTTGGTCACTGGCGCGGGTGGCTCGATTGGGGCGGAACTGTGCAGGCAGATTTTCGCACTCGGTCCGACCACTCTACTGTTGTTTGATCACAGTGAATTCAATCTCTATAGCATTCTTTCGGAGCTGGAGCAGAGAAGGTGTCGAGAGTCGGTAGCGGTCAGATTGTTGCCAATTCTCGGCTCCATTCGTCATCCACATAAGTTGTTGGATGTCATGAAAACCTGGAACGTTGAAACGGTCTACCATGCCGCTGCTTACAAGCATGTGCCCATGGTCGAGCACAATATTGCCGAAGGGGTGTTGAATAACGTCATTGGTACTCTCAATACTGCTCAGGCTGCGCTGCAGTCGGGTGTGGCAAACTTTGTGTTGATCTCAACTGACAAGGCGGTTCGCCCCACTAATGTGATGGGCAGTACCAAACGCCTTGCAGAGCTTACGCTGCAAGCTTTGAGTCGGGAAATTGCGCCGGTGCTATTCGGCGACAAGTCCAATGTCTCCCGAGTCAACAAGACTCGCTTTACAATGGTGCGTTTCGGTAATGTCCTGGGTTCTTCCGGTTCAGTGATTCCCCTGTTTCACAGCCAGATCAAATCCGGCGGGCCGTTAACCGTTACTCATCCCAAAATCACCCGTTATTTCATGACCATTCCTGAAGCTGCACAGCTGGTGATTCAGGCTGGCTCCATGGGGCAGGGCGGCGATGTATTTGTGCTCGACATGGGAGAACCGGTAAAGATTGTCGAATTGGCCGAGAAGATGATTCATCTGTCCGGTTTGAGCGTACGTTCGGAAAAAAATCTGCAGGGCGATATATCCATCGAGTTCACCGGATTGCGCCCCGGTGAGAAGCTTTATGAAGAGCTGCTGATTGGCGATAACGTATTGGCGACTGAGCATCCGATGATCATGAGCGCAAAGGAAGATCATCTCTCCTGGGAGTCACTCAAGCTGCGTTTGACGGAATTGATGACTGCCGTTGAGCAGGACGACTATTCCCGCGTCCGCCAACTCCTGCGCGAAACTGTCAGCGGCTACACCCCCGACGGCGAAATCGTCGACTGGATCTACCAGCAGCGCCGCCTCGAACCCTGATTGTTTCACATCCTGTAATAGACGCATTTTTGACACCCGCCAACCATCGCCTAAGTTTGGAGAGCAGCTTCGGAAAGCTGCTTTCCCAAACGATGATGGAGCGTCATTTATGCGTAACGGTTTTTTCTACTCTCTGGTTTTTGCTTTGCTCACCAGTGCTTCAATCGCTGTAGTGGCGGCACCTGCCGTTGTCCAGAACACGGATAAGGCTACGATGGTGAGCGATACCGTTGCGACGTCTACCAGTGAAAAGGTCGATCTCAACGGCGCCGACGCAGCAACTCTGCAAAAACAGCTGTCCGGAGTCGGCGAGGCGAAAGCCAAAGCGATTGTTGCGTATCGTGATGCTAATGGGCCATTCGCCTCGGTGGATGAACTGCTTGAAGTGAAGGGCATCGGCAAGGCGATCCTCGATCGCAACCGCGACAAGCTGGAAGTGAACTAAGCTGATTGTTCAACGCCAAGGGGCCGGTCATTGACCGGCCTTTCTGCTTTCTGGTGGTAGAGATGCGGCAGAGAGAGGGGCGTCGCGTTTGTCGGTGAGCTGAAAATTATGGGTATCATATTGTCTTTGGATTATGCCTATAATAATTTCCGCCACCTCCAGGCCAGTGAGCGTTGGAGGCCTATCTCCCAATATGTTTCAGGAGCGCTGTCATGAGTTCAGTCCAGTCTCAAGGTACGGCCGTCGTCACTGGCGCATCGTCCGGTATCGGTGCCGTCTACGCGCAGCGGCTGGCAGCGCGTGGTTTTGATTTGCTGTTGGTGGCACGCGATCAACAGCGTCTTGAAAGCGCTGCGGGCGAGTTGCGCGAAGCGCACGGTGTAAAGGTCGAAGTGCTCAAAGCCGACCTGACGCAAAAGAACGATGTCCTCAAACTCCAGCAACGCCTGCGCAGTGATTCGAGCATCAGCCTGTTGGTGAATAACGCAGGGGTCGCAGCCGATGGTTTGCTGGCCAATTCCGACGCCGAGCAACTGGAGCGTCTGATCCAATTGAACGTCACCGCCGTGACGTTGCTGGCCTCGGCAGCCGCCGCCAGTTTCGCCAAGGCTGGACGCGGCACGATCATCAATATCGCCTCGGTGGTGGCGCTGTTTCCAGAACGCTTCAATGCAACCTACAGTGCGAGTAAAGCCTACGTGTTGAGCCTGACTCAATCGCTCAACGCCGAGCTCGAAGGCACTGGCGTGAAGGTGCAAGCGGTGCTGCCCGGCGTTACCCGCACTGAAATCTGGGAGCGTTCCGGCATCGATGCCAGCGGCATTCCGGCGGAGATGGTGATGGAGGCCGGCGAGATGGTCGATGCGGCGCTCGCCGGTCTGGATCAGGGCGAGTTGATTACCATCCCGTCGCTGCCTGACGAGGGTGAATGGCAGGCCTTTGTGCGTGCACGACATGTCATGGCACCGAATCTGTCGCGCAGCTCCGCGGCTGAACGCTACAAAAATTGATCAGAGGTAACTGCGGTATGAATCAGCGTCGAATTGTTGTCACCGGAATGGGCCTGGTTTCGCCTTTGGGGAGTGATCTCGAGATTGTCTGGCAGCGTTTGCTCGCCGGACGCTCGGGCTTGCGCAATTTGCCGGAGGCGGTGAGCGCAGATCTGCCGACCCGGGTCGCCGGGATGGTGCCAACGGCGGCGGAGGACGTCGAGGCCGGTTTCGATCCGGATATTGCCACGCCGCCCAAAGAGCAGAAGAAGATGGATCGCTTCATCCTGTTCGCCATGGAAGCGGCGCGCCAGGCGTTGGCGCAAGCCGGATGGCAGCCGTCCGAGGCCAAGGATCAGGAGCGCACCGCGACCATCATCGGCTCCGGTGTTGGCGGGTTCGGTGCAATAGCCGACGCCGTACGCACCACCGACAGTCGTGGCCCGCGTCGGCTGTCGCCGTTCACCATTCCATCGTTTCTGGTCAATCTGGCGGCCGGACATGTGTCGATCCAGCACGCTTTGAAAGGCCCGCTCGGCGCACCGGTGACCGCTTGTGCGGCCGGCGTACAGGCGATCGGCGATGCTGCGCGGATGATTCGTGCCGGTGAAGCGGATATCGCGGTTTGCGGTGGCGCGGAAGCCTGCATTGATCGGGTCAGCCTGGCCGGTTTTGCCGCGGCGCGAGCGTTGTCCAGCGGTTACAACGACACCCCCGAACGTGCCTCACGACCCTTTGATAGTGGTCGCGATGGTTTCGTGATGGGCGAGGGCGCCGGTCTGCTGGTGATCGAATCGCTGGAGCATGCGCTGGCACGTGGCGCGCAGCTTTTGGCTGAGCTGGTCGGTTACGGCACCACTGCCGATGCCTATCACCTCACCGCCGGGCCGGAGGACGGCAGCGGTGCACGACGCGCGATGCAGTTGGCGCTGGCTCAGGCGGGTGTTGCGCCAGATCAGGTGCAGCATCTCAATGCGCATGCGACCTCGACGCCGGTGGGCGATCTTGGTGAGTTGGCAGCGATCAAGGCGCTGTTCGGTACGGAGAATAAAATCGCCGTGACTTCGACCAAATCCGCCACCGGGCATTTGCTCGGCGCTGCCGGCGGGTTGGAAGCGATCTTCACCTTGTTGGCCATCCGGGATCAGGTCGTCCCGCCGACGCTCAACTTCGACAATCCCGATCCGGCGAGTGCGGGTGTAGATATCGTTCACGGTCAGGCGCGGTCGATGCCAATCGAGTATGCCCTGTCCAACGGTTTCGGTTTTGGCGGAGTGAATGCCAGTGTGCTGTTCAAGCGCTGGCAGGCTTAGTCCTGCGATTGCTTGAGGTGATCGCGCGTGACGTCGAGGATGCGTTGGGCAAACTCGGCGTCAGCGACACTGCGTGACAGCAAGAGCGCGCCGACCAGCGTCGACATGATGACAATGGCCCGGTCGGCGTTGTTGTCGCCCTCGAGGGTGCCTTCGATTTGACTCAGTCGGGCATTGAGTACCGCATCACTGGTCGGGCTCGGCTGGCCGCGCAGACCCAGCTCTGAGGAAATGGTCAGCAGCGGACAGCCTTCGTGCGGGGAGGTCTGATGCCATTCGGACAGGTAGGTGTCGATAAACGCCTGCAGCGGCTGTTCCTTGGCAAAGATCTCGGCGCACAGACCATCGACTTGATCGCTCGCCTCCTGCAAGGCTTTTTCGACCAGTTCGTCCTTGGATTTGAAGTGTGAGTAAAAGCCGCCGTGGGTCAGCCCCAGTGCTTTCATCAGGGGTTGCAGACCGGTAGCACCAATGCCGTCTTTGCGAAATCGCGCCGAGGCTTCCTTGATGATCCGCTGATGGGTTTGAGCTTTATGATCTTGCGAGTAACGCATGTGGAACTCTCCGCAACAAGACCACCATCTTAACCAAGGTAAATGACATGGTGACTGTACTTCTACTTCTTAAAAGCGCGCCGCTGAGTCCAACACGATCCTTGGAGTTAATACTCCCACAAAAAACAAACCCCGCCGATTCAGGCGGGGTTCTTCGTTCAGCGATCCTGCGCGTCTTTGATGTCCGCTTCGGCGTTGCGCTGCGCAACGCGTTTGCGTTCTTCATCGGTCAGTTCAACCTTGTTGGCGGTGTCGCGCAGCATCATCAATCCGCCAACGATCGAGCCGATTGCAACGACCAGAATCAACCAGGCATACCAGGGCATAACGGCTCTCCTTAATGGCAGCTCGGCGGGCGAGGGTTTCGCCAGCGACGCTGCATACCACTTTGAGCGAAGTGAGTTCGCAGTGGTTCCATTCTAGGCCGGTTAAGCCCGGTGTACCCGAAATCCCTCAGCGGCCGGTCAGCATCGCATCGGCCGGAGCGTCAGCGCGCAGTTGCCCGGTGAGCAGGAAGTAGCCGAAGCCGACCGCCATGAAGCCAAGGAAAATCAGCCCGATCAGTGCATTGAACCAAGCCATGGCGATCAGGCATACCACTGCCAGCACCAGTGCGATCAGCGGAATCAGCGGGTAGCACGGCGCACGGAAAGTACGCTCTAGATTCGGTTCGGATTTGCGCAGTTTGAACAGGCTGAGCATGCTCATGATGTACATCACGATCGCGCCGAACACCGCCATGGTGATCATCGCGGCGGTGAGGGTCATGCCACCGAGGTTGATCAGGCCATCGCTGTAGATCGCGGCGATGCCGATGATGCCGCCGGCGATGATCGCGCGGTGCGGGGTCTGGAAGCGCGAGAGTTTCGCCAGCGACGCCGGCAGGTAACCGGCGCGGGCGAGGGCGAAGAACTGCCGCGAGTAGCCGAGGATGATCCCGTGGAAACTCGCCACCAGACCAAACAGGCCGATCCACACCAGCATGTGCAGCCAGCCGGAATTGTCACCGACCACGGTCTTCATCGCTTGCGGCAGAGGGTCGTTGATGTTCGCCAGGGTGCGCCAGTCACCGACGCCGCCCGCGAAGAACATCACGCCCATCGCCAGCAACACCAGGGTCAGGATCCCGCTGATGTAGGCCTTGGGGATCGTGCGCTTCGGATCCTTGGCTTCTTCGGCAGCCATCGCCGCGCCTTCGATGGCGAGGAAAAACCAGATCGCAAATGGAATCGCGGCGAACATCCCGGCAATCGCTGGCGGCCCGAACACATCGGAACCGGCCCAGCCATTCAGGGCAAAGCTACTGAAGCTGAACGCTGGCGCGACCACGCCCATGAACACCAGCAATTCGATCACCGCCAGCACGCAGACGATCAGTTCGAACGTCGCGGCCAGTTTGACCCCGAGGATGTTCAAGGTCATGAACACGATATAGGCGCCGACTGCCGCATGTTTCGGGTCAAGCGCCGGAAATTGCACGTTCAGGTAGGCGCCGATCGCCAGCGCAATCGCCGGAGGTGCGAAGACGAATTCGATCAGCGTGGCCAGCCCGGCGATCAGCCCGCCTTTCTCACCGAACGCACGACGGCTGTAAGCGAACGGCCCGCCGGCATGCGGAATCGCCGTGGTCAGTTCAGTGAAGCTGAAGATGAAACAGGTGTACATCGTGGCGACCATGAACGAGGTCACTAGAAAACCCAGCGTGCCAGCCACGCCCCAGCCGTAGCTCCAGCCGAAGTACTCGCCGGAAATCACCAGCCCGACGGCGATGCCCCACAGGTGCAAGGTGCCCAGCGTGGGTTTGAGTTGTGTGTTCATGCGCATGCTCCCGGAACGGTTTGGAAAGCTCGGGGGAGGGCGTGTGCAGTGGGCGTGCCATTGCTGGGAGTCAGGTCGTAATGCGCTGAAAGCTGTCGTATCGGGGATGTTTGCGGCTGGATGAGCGTTTTTTGTGCGCCAGTTGGGTGCGATGTTGTCGGTTATGCCGTCTTCGCGAGCAAGCCCGCTCCCACATTGGATCTGTGGCGTTCACAAATCCCCTGTGGGAGCGAGCTTGCTCGCGAAGAAGCCCGCCAACACGACGCAAAACCCACCTGTAACGAACGCATAAACCCACTCTTTACGCTTTCTTTATGCCCAGCCAACCCCCTCGGTCTCGTTCCTTTACAGCCTCCTTTCCGACAATGCCTCCACACGCGGCAATACGCCGTAAAACGGAGATCTTCCATGAGCGTTCTGGACGGGGTGTCCCTGCTGTTGGCAGCCGGGCTGTTCATTTATCTGTTGGTTGCGCTGTTGCGCGCGGACCGGAACTAGGAGCGGCTATGCACAGTTATGACTATTGGCTGATCCTCGCGTTTTTTGCGGTGGTCTTGCTGCCGGCGCCGTTCCTCGGGCGCTTTTACTACAAGGTGATGGAAGGTCAGCGCACCTGGCTGACGCCGATTCTCGGCCCGGTCGAGCGCGGTTGCTATCGGATTGCCGGGGTTGATCCGCAGGCTGAGCAGAGCTGGCAGAAGTACACGCTGGCCTTGCTCGCGTTTAACCTCGCCGGTTTCCTGCTGCTGTTCGCGATACTGTTGTTTCAGGATCACCTGCCGCTGAACCCGCAAAACCTGCCGGGCCAGGAATGGACCCAGGCGTTCAACACCGCGGTCAGTTTCATGACCAACACCAACTGGCAGTCCTACAGTGGTGAAGCGACCCTCAGCTATCTGAGCCAGATGGTCGGCCTCACCGTGCAGAACTTCGTCAGTGCCGCCACCGGCCTGGCGGTGCTGGTTGCGCTGTGCCGTGGCATCGGTCGCAAGTCGACCAAGACTCTGGGCAACTTCTGGGTCGACATGACCCGCGCCACCCTCTACGGCCTGCTTCCGCTGTGCCTGCTGCTGGCGCTGTACCTCGTCTGGCAGGGCGTGCCGCAGACCTTCGCGCAATATGTGAACGCGGTGACGATGCAGGGCGTTGATCAAGTGATCCCGCTTGGCCCGGCGGCCAGCCAGATTGCGATCAAGCAACTGGGTACCAACGGCGGTGGCTTCTTCGGTGTGAACTCGGCGCATCCGTTCGAGAACCCGACCGCGTGGAGCAACCTGTTCGAACTCGCGTCGATCATTCTGATTCCGGTAGCGCTGGTGTTCACCTTCGGTCATTACGTGAAAGACCAGCGTCAGAGCCGCGCGATCATCGCCTGCATGCTCGCACTGTTCCTGATCGGCGGCGCGACTTCGCTGTGGGCCGAATATCAGCCCAACCCGGCGCTGAACAATGTCGCGGTCGAACAGACCGCGCCGCTGGAAGGCAAGGAAGCACGCTTCGGTACAACCGCCACCGTGTTGTGGTCGGTGACCACGACTGCGGCGTCGAACGGTTCGGTCAACGGCATGCATGACAGCCTCAACCCGCTCAGCGGCATGGTGGCGCTGGTCAACATGATGGTCGGCGAAGTGATCTTCGGCGGCGTCGGTGCCGGGCTCTACGGCATGTTGCTTAACGTGCTGATCGCGGTGTTCCTCGCCGGTCTGATGATTGGCCGCACACCGGAATACCTCGGCAAGAAACTGCAGGCGCGGGAAGTGCAATTGCTGGTGGTGACCTTGCTGGTGATGCCGGTGGGTGTGCTGGTACTCGGCGCCATCGCGGCGGCTCTGCCTGGCCCGGCGGCGACCATCAGCAATCCCGGCCCGCACGGTTTTAGCCAGTTGCTCTATGCCTACACCTCGGCCAGCGCGAACAACGGTTCGGCTTTCGGTGGCCTGAGTGCCAACACCCCGTTCCACAACCTGATGCTCGGTCTGGGCATGTTGATCGGTCGCTTCGGCTACATCCTGCCGGTACTGGCACTGGCCGGCAGCCTGGCGATGAAGAAAACCGCACCGATCGGCCAGAACAGCTTCCCGACCCACGGCCCGCTGTTCGTGACCCTGTTGACCGTGACCATTTTGCTGGTGGGCGGCCTGACCTTCCTGCCGACCCTGGCGCTCGGTCCGATTGCTGAACACTTGAGCATGGGCTTCTAAGGAATCGATCATGAATATGCATGTTCCTGCAAAACCTGCGGTGCCGACCCAGTCGGCAGAAGCACCGAAAACCGCGATCTCGGCCCTGTGGCGTCCGGCGCTGGTGCAAGCCTTCGTCAAGCTCGACCCGCGCCAGCTGGTGCGTTCGCCCGTGATGCTGGTGGTCGAACTGACGGCGATTTTCACCACCGTGCTGTGCTTCATCCCGGACAACGTCGTGCCGACTTTCGTCGCCGCGCAGATTGCTCTGTGGCTGTGGTTCACCGTGCTGTTCGCCAACTTCGCCGAGGCCTTGGCCGAAGGTCGCGGCAAGGCCCGCGCCGACAGCCTCAAGGCTGGCAGCGAAGGCCTCAGCGCGCGGCGCAAACTGGCCAACGGCAGCTTCCAGGTGGTGCCTGCCGCCAGCCTGCGCAAAGGTGACGTGGTGCGCGTCGAAGCGGGGGAGATGATCCCCGGTGACGGCGAAGTCATCGAAGGTATTGCCGCGGTCAACGAAGCGGCGATCACCGGTGAATCGGCGCCGGTGATTCGCGAGTCCGGTGGCGATCGCTCGGCGGTCACCGGCAACACGCGCCTGGTGTCCGACTGGTTGTTGGTGAAGATCACTGCCAACCCGGGTGAATCGACCCTCGATCGCATGATCGCCCTGGTCGAAGGCGCCAAGCGCCAGAAGACCCCGAACGAAGTCGCGCTGGATATCCTGCTGATCGGCCTGACCCTGATCTTCCTGCTGGTGGTGGTGACCCTGCAGCCGTTCGCCCACTTCGCCAACGGCAGCCTGCCGCTGGTGTTCCTGGTGGCGCTGCTGGTCACGCTGATTCCGACCACCATCGGTGGTTTGCTGTCGGCCATCGGTATTGCCGGGATGGATCGTCTGGTGCGGCTGAACGTGATCGCCAAATCCGGGCGCGCCGTGGAAGCGGCCGGTGACGTGCATGTGTTGCTGCTGGACAAGACCGGCACCATCACCTTCGGTAACCGCCGTTGCAGCGCGGTGTATGCCGCGCCAGGCGTGAATGGTCGCGAACTGGCCGAAGGCGCGTTGTTCGCTTCGCTGGCCGACGAAACCGCCGAAGGCAAATCCATCGTCGAGTACCTGCGCGGTCTGCACCCACAAACCGAGCCGGCGCTGGATACGTTGACTGCCGTGCCGTTCAGTGCGGAAACCCGCTTGTCCGGTGTCGACTATCAGGGCCGCGTGTACCGCAAGGGCGCAGTCGATTCGCTGCTGGCCTTCCTCGGTCAACAACGCTCCGATCTGGCCCCGGCGCTGTCGCGGGAAATCGACAAGATCGCGCAGAGCGGCGGCACGCCGTTGCTGGTCTGCGCCGACGGCAAGTTGCTGGGTGCGATCCATCTCAAGGACGTGGTCAAGCCAGGCATTCGCGAGCGTTTTGCCGAGCTGCGCAAACTGGGGATTCGCACGGTGATGGTCACCGGCGACAACCCGTTGACCGCTGCGGCCATCGCGGCTGAAGCGGGCGTCGATGACGTGCTCGCCGAGGCCACCCCGGAGAAAAAACTCGCACGTATCCGTCTCGAACAGAACGACGGTCGTCTGGTGGCGATGTGTGGCGACGGCGCCAACGATGCTCCGGCGCTGGCCCAGGCTGACGTCGGCATGGCGATGAACGACGGCACGCAAGCCGCACGCGAAGCCGCCAACATGGTCGACCTCGACAGCGACCCGACCAAGCTGCTGGACGTGGTGCAGATCGGCAAGGAATTGCTGGTGACCCGTGGCGCGCTGACGACTTTCTCCATCGCCAACGACGTCGCCAAATATTTCGCGATTCTGCCGGCGCTGTTCGCCGCGATCTATCCGCAACTGGGCGTGCTGAACATCATGCACTTGACCAGTCCGCAGAGCGCGATCCTCTCGGCGATCGTCTTCAACGCCTTGATCATCGTCGTGCTGATTCCACTGGCACTGCGTGGCGTGCGCGTGCAGGCAGCGAGTGCCGCGGCACTGCTGCGGCGCAACCTGCTGATCTACGGACTGGGCGGGATTCTGGTGCCGTTCGTGGGGATCAAGGCGATCGACATGCTGCTCACGGCTTTGCATTTGGTTTGAGGTTGGAAGAGCCCCTCACCCTAACCCTCTCCCGGAGGGAGAGGGGACTGATCGAGGTGTTTGTAAGAGGCGTACCGACCTGGGATAGCGAGCCAAACTCAGGTCTGGAAAAGCGCAGAGATCGGCTCCCTTTCCCCTCGCCCCCTTGGGGGAGAGGGCTGGGGTGAGGGGGAAAAGATCTCCCTGGTACCCCGCAAAAGTTTGCCCAACGAATTCGAGGATTTTGCAATGTCCACAATGATACGTCCGGCCCTGAGCCTGCTGGTGCTGATGACCCTGATCACCGGCGTGGCCTATCCACTGGTGGTGACCGGCGTTGCGCAGGTCGCTTTCCCTGAACAGGCCAACGGCAGCCTGGTGCACGACGCCGATGGCAAGGTGCGCGGCTCGTCGTTGATCGCCCAGGATTTCGTCGGTGATGCGTGGTTCCATCCGCGCCCTTCGGCGGGCGCCTTTGCCACCGTGTCCAGCAGCGCCAGCAACCTCGCGCCGAGCAATCCGGCGCTGGCCACGCGGGTGATCGACGACGCCAACAAGTTGCAGGTGCCCGGCCAGGGGCCGGTGCCATTGGCGCTGCTGACCACCTCCGGCAGCGGCCTCGATCCGCACTTGCCACCGGCGGCAATTGCCTATCAACTGGCGCGTGTCGCGCAAGCGCGCAACCTGCCTATGTCGACTTTGCAGCAACTGCTCGATGCGCACATCGAACAGCCGCTGGTGGGGCCGCCGGTGGTGAATGTGCTGGAGCTGAACATGGCGCTGGAAAAGCTGTAATTCTGCGGCGCGGCCATTCGCGAGCAAGCTCGCTCCCACAAGAGCAACACTGAACCTGTGGGAGCGAGCTTGCTCGCGAAGAGGCCATAACTGGCAACGCATAAACATCTGACTGAAGAGATCAAGCATGAGCGACTCCGGCCGCGCCGACGCGCTGTTAGCAGACCTGCCCCGCGACGGCCGTGGCCGGCTGAAGATTTTCCTCGGCGCCGCCCCCGGGGTCGGCAAGACCTACGCGATGCTCCAGGCCGCGCACACGCAATTGCGCCAGGGCGTGAAAATCATCGCCGGTGTCGTCGAAACCCATGGCCGTGCAGAAACCGAAGCGCTGCTCGGCGGTTTGCCGCAGCAGCCGCTGGTGCGCTCGGAATACCGTGGCGTGATGCTCGAAGAAATGGACCTCGACGGCCTGCTCGCGGCCAAACCCAAGCTGGTGCTGGTGGATGAGCTGGCGCACACCAACGCCCCCGGCAGCCGACATGCCAAGCGCTGGCAGGATATTCAGGAACTGCTTGCCGCCGGCATTGACGTCTACACCACGGTCAACGTCCAGCACCTGGAAAGCCTCAACGATCAGGTGCGCGGCATCACCGGCGTGCAGGTGCGCGAAACCCTGCCGGACTGGGTGCTGCAGGAAGCCTACGAACTGCTGCTGATCGACCTGCCGCCGCGTGAATTGCTGGAGCGTCTGCGCGAAGGCAAGGTCTACGTGCCGGAACAGGCGCGGGCGGCGATCGATGCGTTTTTCACCCAGACCAACCTTACCGCGTTGCGCGAACTGGCGATGCAAACGGCGGCCGCGCAGGTCGATAACGATCTCGCGCAAGGCTATCGCCAACTCGGTCAGGCGGCTCCGGCGGTGCGCGGACGTTTGCTGGTCGGCGTCGATGGCGATGCGCATGCCGAACGCCTGGTGCGTCACGCCAGCCGCGTGGCCCAGCGTCGGCATTTGCCGTGGAGTCTGGTGCATGTCGACAACGGCACAGTGCGCGACGAGCAATCGCGCCTGCGCCTGCAAAATGCCCAGCAACTGGCTGAACGCCTCGGCGGCGAAGTGGTGTTGTTACGCGCCGGCGAAGTGGCGAAAACCCTGATTCAGCATGCTGCCGAACGCCGGGCGAGTCTGCTGCTGGTCGGCCAGTCGCGGCCGAGTCTGCGCCGTCGCCTGTTCGGTGGCGGGCTCGCCGCGCGTTTGCTGCGCCAGGCCCACGGCCTGGAAATCAACGTCCTCGACAACGACCATGAGCACCCGCAACAGCGCCTGCGAACGACGCCGACGCTGGTCTGGTTCGACTATCTGTTGGCGCTGGTTGCCACGCTGTTGGCCAGTGCCCTGGCCTGGGCGGTATCGAGTATTTTGCCGCTGCCAAACATCTCGCTGGTGTTCCTCGCGGCGGTGCTGCTGGTGGCGGTGCGCAGCAGTCTGGGCCCGGCGCTGGCCTGCGCGGCGTTGTCGTTTCTGACCTACGACTTCCTGTTCATTCCGCCGAATTTTTCCTTCGCCATCCAGCGCGAAGAAGATGTTCTGACCTTGCTGTTCTTCCTGCTGATGGCGGCGCTCACCGGCAATCTCGCGGCGCGTCAGCGGCGGCAGTTGCAGGCGTTGCGCGACACGCAAGAAGAGACCACAGAGCTGCTCGATCTGTCGCGCAAACTGACTGCGGCAACGGATCGTCAGGCGGTAGTCAGCGCTGCGGCGCAGCACCTCAACGGCTGGAGCGATCTGCAATTGTGCCTGCTCAACCGCGACGGGCAGGGCGGCTGGAAAGTCGAGACCGGCGGGCCGCTGGAATTCAGCGAATCGGAACGCGCCGCCGCCGACTGGGCCTGGCAACACGATCAACCGGCCGGCATGGGCACCGGCACGCTGCCGTTCGGTCGCTGGTGGTGGTGGCCGCTGTCGGTGGAGGACGGGCCGCTGGCGCTGCTCGGGGTCTGCGCCAAAGAGGGCCAGACCTTGAGCGGCCAGCGTCGACGCCTGCTCACCGCGTTGAGTCAGCCACTGGCGCAGGCGCTGGCGCGGGCGCAACTGGCGGACGATCTGGAAGCCGCGCGCCTGCACGGTGAAACCGAGCAGTTGCGCAGTGCGCTGCTGGCCTCGGTATCGCATGATCTGCGCACACCGCTGACCGCCATGCGCGGCAGCATCGACAGCCTGCTGGCCCTCGGCGAAGCCATTCCGCTGGAGGATCGCCGCGAGTTGCTCGAAGGCACCCGCGACGAAGCCGAACGCCTCGATCGCTACATTCAGAACCTGCTGGACATGACCCGCCTCGGCCATGGTGCATTGAAGCTCGCGCGCGACTGGGTAGCGCCGGCGGACATCGTCGGCAGTTCGCTCAATCGCCTGCGTGCGGTGCTCGCGCCGTTGCAGGTCAGCACCGATGTGCCGTCCGAGTTGCCGCTGCTGTTCGTGCATGCGGCGCTGATCGAGCAGGCGCTGGTCAATGTGCTGGAAAACGCCGCACGCTTCTCGCTGGCTCACGGTCGTTTGCAACTGAGTGCCGGGGCGAGTGAAGACGAGATTTTCTTCACGGTCAGCGATGAAGGGCCGGGGATTCCCGAAGAGGAGCGGGCGAAGATTTTCGACATGTTCTACACCGCCGCTCGTGGCGATCGCGGCGGGCAGGGCACCGGTCTTGGCCTGGCGATCTGTCAGGGCATGGTCGGCGCGCATGGCGGGCGGATCAGCGTCGCCGACGGCATTGACGGGCGCGGCACCAGCATCACCCTGCACCTGCCGTTGCAGACGCAACCGGGGATGGACAATGAAGCCTGATCGCGACTGCGCTACTCTCTTGCCAATCTTTTGTGTCGATGTGAATTCATGAGCCAGACCGCGACCATTTTGGTCATCGATGACGAACCGCAGATCCGCAAATTCCTGCGCATCAGCCTCGCCTCACAAGGCTACAAGGTGCTCGAGGCCGGCACCGGTGCCGAGGGCCTGGCCCAGGCGGCGCTGAACAAGCCCGACCTGCTGGTGCTCGACCTCGGCCTGCCGGACATGGACGGCCAGCAGGTGCTGCGCGAGTTTCGCGAGTGGGCCACCGCGCCGGTGCTGGTGCTGTCGGTGCGGGCCAGCGAAGGGCAGAAAGTCCAGGCGCTGGATGGCGGCGCCAACGACTACGTGACCAAGCCGTTCGGCATTCAGGAATTCCTCGCCCGGGTCCGTGCGCTGTTGCGTCAGGCACCGGCCGGCGAGGCGCAACAGGCGGCGCTGACGTTTGGCCCGTTGACCGTGGACCTGGCCTATCGACGAGTGCTGCTCGACGGCGTCGAAGTGGCGCTGACTCGCAAGGAATACGCAGTGTTGGCGCAACTGGCACGGCATCCGGGCCGGGTGATCACCCAGCAGCAATTGCTCAAGGACATCTGGGGGCCGACGCATACCGAGGACAGTCATTACCTGCGGATTGTCGTTGGGCATTTGCGACAGAAACTGGCGGATGATCCGACGCGGCCGCGGTTTATTGTGACGGAGGCGGGGGTTGGGTATCGGTTGTTGAGTGAGAACAGCCTGTAGGTTTTGGGGTGGCTGAGCTGACGCCTTCGCGAGCAAGCCCGCTCCCACAGGGTTCTTCGGTGTGATTGAAATTTTGTGTTTCACACCCGGCCACTGTGGGAGCGGGCTTGCTCGCGAAGAGGCCCTGACAGCCAGCCGAGAACTTCAGGGCTCTCTACTCTGCTCACTCTCATACCGATCCAGCGTATCCCGCGCAATCTCCCGCCCCAGCGCGATCAGTTCCGGCGCCTTGTAGAACTCGAAAAACCGGCACACGCGCTTTGGCACGTTGATCAGGATGTCCGGCGGATAGCCGGCGATCTTGTATTGCGCCAACGAGGTCTGCATCACCTCGAAACTTTGGTTGATCAGGTCCAGCAGTGACGCCGGCCCGACGTTGTCGATGATGAAAGAACCGGTGGCGGACTTCGGCGCGCCTTCGCGCTCGGGTGCCGCTGCCGGTTGCTGACTTTCCGGTTCGCTGCCTTCCAGCCACGGGTTTATGTCGGCGGCTTCGGCGCGCAGCGCTTCCTGTTCCAGCAACAGCAATTGCTCGGCCTGTTTGCGGCGGAACGGCATCTTCGAACCCAGCGAACTGAGCAGGCTGTCGAAGCGCGAACGAAACGCGGGCGGGCGCTGAATCACCGGCAATTTGTAGTGGCGCTGGTTGGTCGCGTTGAGGTTGACCGCGATGATCAGGTCGCAGTGGCTGGAGACCACCGGAACGATCGGCAACGGGTTGAGAATGCCGCCGTCCACCAGCATCCGGTTGCCCTGCATCACTGGGGTGAACAGGCTGGGAATTGCCGCCGAGGCGCGCATCGCCTGATGCAGGCAGCCTTCCTGAAACCAGATTTCCTGTTGGTTGGTCAGGTCGGCAGCGACCGCGGTGTAGGGAATGCGCAGGTCTTCGATGTTGATCTCGCCGACGATCTTGCGGATCTGCCCGAAGACCTTTTCGCCACGTATCGCCCCGAGGCGAAAACTCACGTCTACCAGCCGCAGCACATCCAGATAATCGAGGGTTTCGATCCAGGTGCGGTACTCGTCGAGTTTGCCTGCGGCATAGATCCCGCCGACCACCGCGCCCATCGAACAACCGGCAATGCAGGCAATGTCGTAACCGCGTCTTTCGATTTCCTCAATGACCCCGATATGGGCATAGCCCCGGGCGCCTCCGGAGCCCAGCACCAGTGCGACACGCTTTTTCATCAAACTTCCTCCCGACAAGGCTCCACAATGCACCCATCCGGGGGCGGGCGACAATCGGCAGGGTCGCTGGAGACGGCAGGGGCGTCGTTTTTTCGATACTCCGTGACCGCTCGGCGCTATGCTCTGGTCACCGCAGATTCATGGGGCGCCAAGGCACTTTTCCCGCGCCGCAACGTCTTACCTGCACGACTGTTGACCTATTTTGAGGTGTGAGTGATGAAAGCCTGGATCTGTGTGCCGTTGATCGCCCTGGCATTGGCCGGTTGCGCTGGCAAGACTGCTTATCGGGACAGCTGTGGCAGTCAGCTGGATGCGGCGTGGCATGAACTGGACCTGGCCAAGGCCGAAGGTTTCGCCGGCACGGTCAGCTACTCCAAGGCGCTGTCGCTGCTGACCGCGGCCAAGACTCAGCAGCAATTTGAAGGCTTCGAAGGTTGCAGCAACAAGGCCGAGAAAGCCCGTTTCTATATTCGCGAATCCCGCGCCGGACGCTAAGCTGCTGACTTGACGCAAGGATGCGCCTGCCTTCTCACGGCAGACTCATCCTTCAAGCCATGTGAATCAGGAGCAAGTGATGTCTGCGTTGGTGGATCGGTCGGTGGCTCATGTCCTGAGTCTGGAAGTGCGATTGCTGGCCTGTCAGGCGCGCCTGACCGCGCGTACCGACCCCGAGGCGCTGCACGACTTGCGCACCACGGTGCGGCGCTTGCGCAGCCTGTTGCGACCCTTGCGTGGTTTGCCCGGAGTCGAGCAACTGGAAGGTGCCGCCTCGGCGGTCGGTCAGTTGACCACCCCGTGGCGCGATCGCGAGGTACTGGCGGCGTACCTGCTCAAGCATGATCAACCGCAAGCCGCACAGCGACGCATGGCGCAAATGGACGAAGCCTATCCAGCATTGGCAGCGAGCGCCGAAGTGGCTTCGCTGCTGATCATTCTCGACGCTTTCCCACGATTCCTGCGTGCCTCCGAGCGTCAGGGCCTGCTCAAGGGCCTGGGCAAACGCATCGAAAAACGCCTGCACAAACAATGGAAGAAACTCGACGAGGCGCTGCACGATCCCGCCCACGACCGCCATCGTCTGCGCTTGCTGATCAAGCGCGTGCGGTATGGCATCGAAGCCTATCCGGAACTCGATCGCCTGCCTGAGCCGGCGCTGGAGCGGCTGAAGTCGGCGCAGGGCGCGCTGGGTGACTGGCACGATTGCTGGCAGTGGCTGGCGCGGGCCGAACTGGAAAGCGATCTGCAACCCTGCGTCGCGACGTGGCAGGCGGGCCTGATCAAGGCTGAAGCCAAGGCCGATCGGGTGCTGGAAAAACTCAGTTCAGCCTGTTTCAAATCCTGAATCCACTCAGATCCCCTGTGGGGCGGGCTTGCTCGCGAAAGCGGTGTGCCAGTCACAGATGTGTCTACTGATACACCGCTTTCGCGAGCAAGCCCGCTCCCACATTCGATTATCTTCCTGACCTTAAGGCCTTTCTGTCAGTCCATTTGACCGGAATAGACGCTGCAGCGCTCTGCCATGCTGGTTAAGATCGCTGCATTCCTTTTTTCGCTTGCCGAGGTTGTCATGCGCTTTTCCGATCTGATCGAGGCGGTTCGTCGCCAGCCAGAAGTGATCATTCCTGCCGAGTGGGGTCAGGGTCGGGCCAGTTTTGGTGGCCTGGTCGCGGCGCTGCAATACGAAACCATGCGCGCGCAAGTGCCGGCGGAGCGCCCGGTGCGTTCGTTGGCGATCACCTTTGTCGGCCCGGTCGAACCGGAAGTCCCGGTGAGCTTCGAAGTCGATGTGTTGCGCGAAGGCAAAGCGGTCAGCCAAGTGCTGGGCCGGGCTGTGCAGAACGGTCAGGTAGTGACGATCGTGCAGGGCAGCTTTGGTGCTTCGCGACCTTCGGAAGTCGCAGTCGAGGCCTATCCGGCAACTGAAATGAAACACTGGGAAGAATGCCAGGAGTTGCCCTACATCAAGGGCGTGACTCCGGAGTTCATGCGCCATCTGGCGATGCGCTGGAGCGTTGGCGGCATGCCGTTCACCGGCAACAAGTCGCGACAGATGGGCGGCTGGGTGCGTTTGCGTGGCGATGTGAAGGAAGAGCCGGTCAATGAGGCGCATCTGCTGGCGCTGGTGGATGCGTGGCCACCGGCCTTGTTGCCGTACCTGAAGAAGCCGGCACCGGGCAGCACGCTGACCTGGACTATTGAATTCGTGCAGCCGTTACGCGAGTTGAGCACGCTGGACTGGTGCAAATATCTGGCAGACATCGAATACGCCGCCGACGGCTATGGCCATGTCGCCGCCAAGTTGTGGAGCGCGGAGGGAGAGTTGATCGCCATGAGTCGGCAGACCGTGACGATTTTTGCCTGAGTCACTCAATGCCGACGGTGGCGCTCCCGCCAGGCGCGCCACCAGCCGCCACTGAGGAAAAACCGCGGAAAGGTCAGAAACTGCTCGACCAGCAAGCGCGACACGGCATCTTTACGATCACTGAACGGCTCGGAGGCTTGCGCCTCCAGGCTGTGGCCGTGGCGCTGCAGACCCAGCGCCGCGACGATACCGATCACACCGATGGCAATACTGGCCAGACTCAAGCTGAACACGCCGGACACGATCAACAGAAATGCAACGATGAACAGCGGCACGGCAATCAGGTGCAGCACCAGATTGGTCGGATGCTGGTGATTGTTCGGGTACGCGCGCCATTGCCACGCGGGAAGATTGGGGTGACGTTTGCCCATGTTGACTACTCCTCGATCCATGTTGAACACATGCTTGAAGAATAGGCCGGGGCGGGTGGGGCGGCGAATCAAGGTTGGCTATGGTGGTGATAGGTGCAATGGCTGGATTCGATGGTGTTGCAATTGACGCCATCGCGAGCAGGCTCACTCCTACAAAGGATCTGCTGCGTACACAAATCCCCTGTAGGAGTGAGCCTGCTCGCGATGAGTCCCTTAAAGTTTGAGTTGACCGATGGCCTTGCTCAACTCCCCGGCCAGCGTCGCCAACTCATTACTGGTAGTCGCCGAATCCACGGTCTGTTGCACGGTGTTTTCGGTCACATCACGAATGCTCACCACCGCCCGATTCATCTCTTCCGCGACCTGACTCTGCTGCTCCGCCGCCACCGCAATCTGCGTGTTGCTCTCGCGCATCTGCGCCACCGCGCCAGTGATTTCCGCCAGCGCCTCGCCAGCCTCCTGCGCCTGCTGCACGCAGTCGTCGGCCTTGTACGAACTCTCCTGCATGAAGTCCACCGCATCGCGGGTGCCGGCCTGCAGCGCCGAGACCATGGTGGTGATTTCATCGGTGGAGGTCTGCACACGTTTCGCCAGGTTGCGCACCTCATCAGCGACCACCGCAAAACCGCGGCCCATCTCGCCGGCACGCGCCGCTTCGATGGCGGCGTTGAGGGCCAGCAGATTGGTTTGCTCGGCAATGCTGTGAATCACACTGACTACGCCGTTGATCTTCTGGCTGTCTTCGGCCAGGCGCTGAATCATCTCGGCGGTCTGCTGCACGCCGCTGGAGAGTCCGGCAATCGACTGCTGCACGCGGCTGACCACTTGCTGGCCGCTGCCCGCGAGGCCATCGGCAGTCTGCGACAGATCGCGGGTGGCGCCGGCGTGCTGGGCGATGTGATAAACCGTGGCAGTCATTTCATTGATTGCGGTGGCGGCCTGATCGGTCTCGCTCTGTTGACCGAGCATGCCGTGGCGCACTTCGTTCATGCTTGCTGCCAGACGCGCAGCGCCGACGTCGAGTTGCCGCGCGGTGTTGGCGACCGTGGTGACCACGCGCTGATAACCGGCCTGCATCGCGTTGAACGCATTGGCCATTTGCCCGACTTCGTCCTTGCAGGCCAGCGGCACGCGGGCCGAGAGATCACCGCTCTTCTCGACATGCAGCATCACGTCTTTCAAGGTGTTGAGCTGACTGAGCAGGAAGCGGATCAGCAGTTGCGAAGCGCCGAGCATGGCCAGCATCAGGATGAACACCGCCACCGCGTAGTTGGCAAAACGATCACTGAACACTTGCGCCAGACTTGGGCCATAGGCGATGACCGCGACTTGCTCGCCGTCGGCACGGCTGAACACTTCAGCGCCCAGCAGCGGGTTGTTGCCGAACAGCGGCAGATGATTGATCTCGTTCCAGCCGTTGCTATCGCTGATCTCCAGCACGGGTTGATCGTTGAGGCGCGGCGCTTCACCGCGTTTGAAAGTCAGCACTTGATCGGCCTTGGGCAGCGCCTGCCCGTCCGGCCACGCCTTGAGCAATTGCGCCTGGGCCTGTGCGGAGGTTTTCGACGCGAGGCTGCGTGCCTGCTGCTCAAGTTGCACGGCGTACAGCACCAGCAGCAGGGTGGTGACGAAAGCGACCGCATTGACCGCCCAGAATTTGTATTTCAGCGAGATATTGCTAAGCCAGGCACCCATGGAGGTCTTCTCTGATAGCGGAAACAGTTTTGGCAAGGTGCCAGCATTGTGCCGCTATGCAGATCTGAAGATCTTGATACAGGTCAACAGGTTCTACGCTGAGCCCCTTTGTGGGAGCGGGCTTGCTCGCGAATGCGGTGGTTCAGTTAATTAACAATGACTGACACACCGCCTTCGCGAGCAAGCCCGCTCCCACAATGGGATTTGAGGCGTGTCAGGGCAGGGCGGGGAGGTTGAAGAACGCGCGGGCACAAGCCGTTGTGTGCGCAGCCAGATCTTCCTCGGTCTCGCCCCGATGCAGCGCCACTTCGCGCAGCACCTCGGTCAGATACGCTGGCTCATTACGGCCGTTCTTCGGCTTTGGGCGCAAGGTGCGCGGTAGCAGGTACGGCGCGTCGCTTTCGAGCATCAGTCGTCCGCGCTTGATCTCCTTGACCAGCGGGTGCAGATGCGTGCCACGGCGCTCGTCGCAGATCCAGCCGGTGATGCCGATGTGCAGGTCCAGATCGAGGTAACTGAACAGGGCTTTTTGCTCGCCGGTAAAGCAGTGCACCACGGCGGCGGGCAGTTGGTCGCGGAAGTCCCTGAGGATTTCCAGCAGACGCTGACTGGCATCCCGCTCATGCAGGAACACCGGCAATTGCAGTTCTACTGCCAGCGCCAGATGTTCTTCGAGGACTTTTTCCTGTTGCGGGCGCGGCGAGAAATCACGGTTGAAATCCAGCCCGCATTCGCCCACGGCGACCACGTTTTGCTCTTGCAGCAGACTGCGCAAACGACGCGCGCTGTCAGCGTTCCAGTCACTGGCCGAATGCGGGTGAATGCCAGCGGTGGCAAACAGCCGCTGGCCGCTTTGATCCAGTTGCCGGCAGAGCTCCAGCGCCTGTTCGCTACTCTCGACGCTGGTGCCGGTCAGCACCAGTTGGCAGACCCCGGCAGCGTAGGCGCGGTCGAGCACGGCCTGATGTTTTTCGGCGAAACTGGGGTTGGTCAGGTTGACGCCGATATCGATGAGTTGCATGGTTCTACCTCGGGCCGAAGGCCGGAAAGCATACCAGAGCTGTAGATTTATAAGAAAAGCCAAGAACTACAACGAGTTATAGCTGTCTTTTGATGCCGTGACGTAGCCCGGGTTGGCAGAAAAGCCATCACTGTGCCAGTCTCTCGCACTTTGCCAGCGCTCCAGGCGCTCTGTTTTCGTCGGTGATTTCGACCGTTCAGCGGTGAAATCACCCCGTATTCTTTCCGGAGAGTGGATGCATCGTCCCTCGGTTTTGCTCCTGTTGTGCGCGTCACTGCTGCTGCCGATAACGGCGGTTGCGCGCTTGCCCGGGCCACAGCAAGCCGTGCCGGCCGCCAAGGTTCGTGACCTGTCGGAGATCCGCAGCAGTCGAGTGTTGCGCGTGCTGGTCAATCAGAGTCGCAACAGTTCCGGTGAAGTCCAGGGTCAGGCCATCGGCGTCGAATACCATCGCCTGCGCGCCTTCGAGCAATACCTCAATGGCCACGCCCGCGATGGTCAGGAAATTACCCTCAAGATCATTCCCAAAGCCAAGGATCAACTGCTCGGCGCGTTGCAGCGTGGTGAAGGAGATCTGGTCGCGCCCGGTGAGCTGCTCGATCTGCAACCCGGCCACGCGGTGGCCAGCAGTGAGCCGATCGCCAGCAACGTGCCGCTGGTGCTGGTCGGCATCAAGGGCGAGCGCCGTTACACAAAGGTCGAGCAGCTTTCCGGCAAAACCCTGGCCTTGCCCACCGGCAGCGCGGCGGGGGAGGCGGTCAGCCAGCTCAATCAGAAACTGGCGTTGCACAAACTGGCGCCGATCAAGATCGAATGGGTCGATCCGACGCTGGCGGTCGAGGACGTGCTGGAGATGGTGCAGGGCGGGATTTTCCACCTGACCATCGTCGAGCAACCGATCGCCGAGCGTTGGGGCAAGATCCTGCCCAAGCTGCGTTTTGACCGACAATTGATGATCAGCGAGCCGGGTGAGGAATACTGGTTCGTGCGCCGTGATGCCTCGATGCTGCGGGCGAGCATCGATCGTTTCCTGGTCGGCTACAGGAAGCCGGCGAACGAGGATGCAGAGTTTCTGCGGATTTATCGACGGCTCTATCAAGTGCATTATCCGTTGGCCAAGGCTGACCGCCAGCGTCTGGAGAAACTGCGCCCGACCCTGCAAAAACACGCCGACGCGCAAAGCATGGACTGGCTGAATCTGGCGGCGCTGGCCTTCAAGGAGTCAGCTCTGCAACCCAGCGGCCGCAGCGGCAGTGGCCCGACCGGGTTGATGCAGATTACCCCGTCCGCAGCGCAGCGGGTCGGTGTGAACAATATCCAGAATCTCGATGCGAATGTGCAGGCCGGGGCCAAGTACCTGGCGATGATTCGCCGCAAGTTTTTCAACAGTCCGAAACTCAATGAGCGCGAGCGCATGGCGTTCACCCTGGCGGCCTACAATATCGGCCCGGAGCGGGTGCAGGGCATGCGCGCCGAGGCACGGCGGCGCGGGCTGAATCCGAACCAGTGGTTCTTTCAGGTCGAGCGCATCGCCATGGAGCAGGTGGGCATGGGCCCCGTCAGCTATGTTAATAGCGTGAACAAGTATTACCTGGCGTTCGACCGGGAGCGGGAGTCGCTGGAGCCCCGGGGACAGAAAGTCGCTTCACGGAAATGATCTAATAATTTGATTGTTATGGCGGAATAATTGCGCTTTTAACATGAATTTAACTGATTAATATAGCGGCCAATCCCAACACACTTCTCGCAAAACAAGGAATGCCCCATGAGCTCTCTGATCAACAAGGTTCTGTTCACTCGCGCCGGTTACGGCCTGACCATTCTGCGTATCGCGGTCGGCGTGATCTTCGCCGCCCACGGTTCGCAAAAACTGTTTGGTCTGTTCGGTGGTTACGGTCTGGCGGGCACCGCGCAATACATGGACAGCATCGGTCTGCACCCGGGTTACCTGATGGCCACGCTGGCCGGCGGTACCGAGTTCTTCGCCGGTCTGGCGCTGATCATCGGCCTGCTGGTGCGCCCGGCGGCGCTGGGTCTGACCTTCCTGTCGCTGGTGGCGATCTTCACCGTACACATCAGCAACGGTCTGTTCATGGCCAACAACGGTTACGAGTTCGCCCTGGCGCTGCTCGGTGGCAGCCTCGCGGTGATGATCGAAGGCGCCGGCAAGCTGTCGGTAGATCGCGCCATCGCCGGTTGAGCGCTCTGGCTCAAGCAAAAGGCCCGCATTGTGCGGGCCTTTTTTGTTGCGGCCGATTCTTGACACTCATCGGTCACGTTATCTAGGATGTTGCTCATGCGCCGATTTAAACAGCTACTTGCGGGGCGCCAGGTGACTCAGACAGTTGCCGTCAGAAGCCGGAACAGGGCTTCGAAATACCGCTAAAGCGCTGGTTCGGTGTTGCCTCTCACCTGCCATGCAGACTTTTGAGGCAGAGACACGACACGATGAATGCACTACGCCCTCCAGCACGTCCCGCGCCGATCACGGCACATATCACCCAGCGCAACCCGAAAATCCTGCTTGGCGGCAAACATCAGCCGACGCTGTTGCGTTATCTCGATGGCTGGCCACGTCGCAGCGGCGGTCCTGCCGCGTTCCTGATCCAGTTCGTTGAAGATGGCGAGTCGCTGGCGCGGTTTGCCAGTGACAGTTTTGACCTGGCGGTGATTCAGGCACCGAGCGCTGAAGACGCGCCGGAAATGATCAAGCAACTGACCCGCGTTGCGCGGCAGGGTTTGATCACTCGCCGCTGAAACGCTCAGGGATATTCGATCGCCACGATATAGACAAACTGCTCACCGGTTGGCGTCTGTACCCGGACTTCGGCGTCCAGCGCCTTGCCGATCAAGGCGCGGGCCAGTGGTGAGTCGATGCTGATCAGACCCAGTTTCAGATCCAGTTCATCCGGACCGACGATGCGGTAGCACGACTGCTTGCCGTCTTCGTCCTCGATGGTGACCCAGGCGCCGAAGTAGACCTTGTTCGGATCGCTGGGTTTTTCGCTGACGACCTTCAGTGCTTCGAGACGCTTGGTGAGAAATCGCACGCGGCTGTCGATCTCGCGCAGCATTTTCTTGCCGTAGGTGTACTCGGCGTTTTCCGAACGATCACCCTGCGCCGCTGCTTCGCTGACCGCTTGCGTCACCTGCGGGCGGCGTACATGCCACAGCTCATGGAATTCGGCGCGCATCCGCGCTTCACCTTCAGGGGTGATCAGCGCGGTGCCGGCGGTGCGAGGAGGGCGATAACGGCTCATGGCAACTTCTTGTGGTGACTAAGGCTGGAGTCTATCAACCCTCGCGCAAAACTGTCAGCGGGCTCGCATTCAATGCCCGACGCGTGCCGAACACGCCGGCACCACCAATCAGTGCGGCGCCAATCAATGGCAGCACCAGCAACCACGGATGCGGATGCCAAGGTAGATCGAAGGCAAAGCGATACAACACCAGACTCACCACTTCCGAACCGATGGCTGCCAGCAAGCCGCTGACCGCACCGAGCAAGCCGAACTCGATGCGCCGGGCCTTGACCAGCAACTGCCGTTGCGCGCCCAGCGCACGCAGCAGCGCACCTTGGCGAATGCGTTCATCCAGGGTTGCCTGCAAGCCGGAGAACAGCACCGCCATCCCCGCCGCCAACACAAACAACAACACGTATTCCACCGCCAGGGTGACCTGGGCGAGGATGCTGCGCAGTTGTTCGAGCAGGGCTTCGACCTGAAGTATGGTCACCGCCGGGAATGCCCGTGACAGCTCGACGATCTGCTGATCGTGACCGGGTGCAAGATAGAAACTGGTCAGGTAAGTCGCCGGCAGATCCTTCAGGGTGCCGGGCTGGAAGATCATGAAGAAGTTCGGCTGGAAGTTGTCCCAGTTGATCTCGCGCAGGCTGGTGACTTTCGCTTCACGATTGACCCCGCCGACGCTGAACACCATGTGATCGCCGAGTTTGAGCTTGAGGCTTTCGGCGACTTTACCTTCAACCGACACGCCCGGTACGTCGTCCGAGGGTTGCCCGGTCCACCACGTACCGGCGGTGAGCTTGTTACCGGCCGGCAGGTCGGCGGCCCAGGTCAGGCTCAAGTCACGTTGCACGGCACGGTCGCCGGCCGAATCCTTGCTGACGATCTGCTGCACCGGTTCGCCGTTGATGCTGATCAGCCGTCCCGGCACCACCGGGTACAGCGGCGCCGCCTGCGCGGACACCTTGATCAAGTGGTCGGTGAAGGCCTGTTTGTCCGCCGGCAGGATGTTCAGGGCGAAGTAGTTGGGGGCGTTTTTCGGTAACTGGTTTTGCCAGGTGTCGAGCAGCTCGCCACGCAGCAGGGCGATCAGCGCCATCGACAGCAGAATCAGACCGAACGCCAGCGCCTGACCGGCAGCGGCCAGTGGATGACGCAGCAGCTGCCCCAGGCCGAGACGCCACGGCAGCGGCGCGCGGGCGAGCATTCGGCGCAGGCTGTTGAGCAACAACAGCAGCAAGCCACCCAGCACCAGCGCAGCGACCACGCCACCGCCAAGCAGGGCGAAGGTCAGCAGCAGATCCAGACTCAGACGCCACATGATCAGGCCCAGTGCACCCAGCGCCGCGCCATAGACCATCCAGGTGCTCGACGGAATCGGCAGCATGTCGCGGCGCAGTACCCGCAGCGGTGGCACCCGACCCAGCGCGGCAAGTGGCGGCAGGGCGAAGCCGGCCAGCGCCACCAGCCCGGTGCCGATCCCGGCGAGTGCCGGAAACAGGCCGCCCGGTGGCACATCGGCAGGCAGTAGATCATGTAATAGAGCGAACAGGCCCAGTTGCGCCAGCCAGCCGAGCACTGCGCCGCTGAGGGCAGCGAACAGGCCAAGTACGGTCAGTTGAATGCTGAACAACAGCATGGTTTCCCGACGCGACAAACCGAGGCAGCGCAGCAAGGCACTGGCATCGAAACGGCGACTGGCGAAGCGGTTGGCCGACAGCGCCACGGCCACACCGGCCAACAGCACCGCGACCAGACTGGCCATGTTCAGGTAGCGCTCGGCCTTGCCCAGTGCGCCGCCAATCTGCCGGTTGCCGTCGCGCGCATCCTGAATGCGCTGATTGGCGGCCAGACCGGGTTTGAGCAGTTGTCGATAGGTTTCCAGCGCCTGCGGTTCGCCGCGCCACAACTCGCGATAACTCACGCGGCTGCCGGGCTGGACCACGCCAGTGGCGGCGAGGTCCTCGAGGTTGATCATCACCCGAGGCGTGAGGCTGTAGAAGTTGCCGGCGCGATCCGGCTCGTAAGTCAGCACGCGGGTCAGCTTCAAGGTTTTCATGCCGACGTCGATGCTGTCGCCGATCTTCAGATCCAGCGCAGTCAGCAGACGAGCTTCAACCCACGCTTCACCGGGTTGCGGCTCGCCGCCCGAGGTTTCAGCGGCAAACGGGGCCGGGGCACTTTTCAGCTCGCCGCGCAGCGGGTAGGCGCGGTCGACGGCTTTGATGCTCGATAACTGAATGCCATTGTCGGTGGCAATGACGCTGGAAAACTCCACCACCTGCGCATGATTCAAGCGCAGCTCGGTGCCGCTGCGGATCTGTTCGTCGCGGGCCGGCGAGCTGCCCTCAAGCACCAGGTCGGCGCCAAGGAACTCGGTGGCGCGCAGCATCATCGCACCGTTGAGGCGGGCGCCGAAGTAGCCGATGGCAGTACTCGCCGCGACCGCCACGACCAAGGCAAAAAACAACACGCGCAATTCGCCGGCGCGGGCATCGCGCATGAGTTGACGTAGGGCGAGACTGAACAGACGCAACAGCGGCAGACGTGCCATCAAGGCTCCAGAGGGGCAACCAGCAGCCCGGCTTCAAGTCGGATCAGGCGCCGGCAGCGATGGGCCAGGCGTTCGTCGTGGGTCACCAGCACGAGGGTGGTGCCGCGTTCCTTGTTCAGTTCGAACAGCAAGTCGCTGATGCGCTCGCCGGTGTGGCTGTCGAGGTTGCCGGTGGGTTCGTCGGCGAACAGCACGTCCGGCTCGGCAGCGAAGGCCCGGGCAATCGCCACGCGCTGTTGTTCGCCGCCGGAGAGCTGGCGCGGCGAGTGCGTCAGGCGCTGGCCGAGACCGACCCGTTGCAGCAGTTCGGTGGCGCGTTCGCGGGCGTCTTTGCGGCCATCGAGTTCCAGCGGCAGCATGACGTTTTCCAGGGCGTTGAGGCTGTCCAGCAACTGGAAGGACTGAAAGACGAAACCCACGTGTTCGGCACGGATTCGCGCGCGCTGGTCTTCGTCGAGATTGCTCAGGCCTTGCCCCGCGAGGATGACTTCGCCGCTGCTTGGCAGGTCGAGGCCGGCGAGCAGGCCGAGCAGGGTGGATTTGCCGGAACCGGACGCGCCGACGATGGCCAGGCTGTCGCCCTGGTTCAGTTCCAGGCTGAGTTCGTGCAGGATAGTCAGTTCACCTTCCGCGCTGGGAACCACTTTGCTGAGGTTCTTCGCGGTGAGAATGCTTGCGCCCATGGAGAATCCGATGCGTGTGTGGTTTTTGAGTGCTGGCCTGGCCTTGATGTGCATGGCCCAGAACGCAGCGGCGGGTACTGTCCTGATCGTTGGCGATAGTATCAGCGCCGGTTTCGGACTGGATACCCGCCTGGGGTGGGTATCGCTGCTCGAGCAACGGCTCAAACAGGAGGGTTTTGACGACAAAGTGGTCAATGCCTCGATCAGCGGCGACACCAGTGCCGGAGGCCAGGCACGCCTGCCGGCGCTGCTTGCAGAGCACAAGCCGGAACTGGTGATCCTCGAATTGGGGGGCAACGACGGCCTGCGCGGAATGCCGCCAACGCAATTGCAACAAAACCTTGCGGCGATGATCGACAGCTCGCGTCAGAGTGGCGCCAAGGTGTTGCTGCTGGGCATGCAATTGCCGCCCAACTACGGCAAGCGTTACACCGATGCCTTTGCCGAGGTCTACGGCAAACTTGCGGACGATAAAAAAATCCCGCTGGTGCCGTTTTTCCTCGACGGCGTGGGTGGGCATCCCGAGCTGATGCAGGCCGATGGTCTGCACCCGGCCGCCGGGGCTCAGGGCAAGTTGCTGGAAAATGTCTGGCCGACGCTAAAACCGCTGTTATGAGGCTTTTCTAGTGGCAGGCTTTCGGCTAATGTGGCGCCCCCTTATTTGGAGCCCCCGATGCCGCGTCCTGCCTGGTCCCTGTTTGCCTACCAACTGATCGAGCCTGACGAACAGCTGGATCTGTTCGCCTGCCAGGAAGTGCGGGTGCATCTGGTGACCCGTCAGCTCGAACTCGGTGGCTCGGCAGACCGCACGTTGTGTGGCAGTCTGCTGCCGGCACAACCGCGTTGGTCGAGTGTGGATCGTCGGGTGTTTCAGGATCAGCGTCTGTGTTCGTTGTGCCGGGCGATTCTCGAGTCGCAGAAGCGCGGCACCTCGCCGATCTGGCCTGAGTTGCGTTTCGAACTCTAGGATCAACAGATCGCAGCCTGCGACAGCTCCTACATGAAGACTTCTGGCTGCCCATCGGCGCATCTCCCCGAATTCCCGAGGTGCGGTGTACAATCGCGCTCTTATACCCTTGTTGATCATGCGAAGGATTTTCCGGATGTTGCCGCGCTTTCCTGCCGTCACCCGCTGCCTGTCACTTGCCGCCCTGTGTGTGGCCGGTCCCGTTGCTGCATTGGAGTTTCCCCTGCCACCACCCGGTGAGGACATCATCGGCCAGGTGCAGGTGATCAAGGCCAAATACGAAGACACCTTCGCTGACCTGGGCACCAAGTACGACCTGGGTTATTCGGAAATGGTCGCGGCCAACCCGGGCGTCGATGCCTGGCTGCCGGGCGCCGGTACTGAAATCGTCCTGCCGACCCGGTTCATTCTGCCGCCGGGTCCGCGTGAAGGCATCGTGATCAACCTTGCTGAATACCGCCTCTACTATTTCCCGAAAGGCCGGAACGTGGTGTACACCTTCCCGCTGGGGATCGGTCGTGAAGGTTGGGGCTCGCCAATCGCGCACACCTCGATCACTGCCAAGACGCCGAACCCGACCTGGACCCCTCCGGCGTCGATCAAGGCCGAGCACGCCGCCGACGGTGATCCGCTGCCGAACGTGGTACCGGCCGGCCCGGACAACCCGCTGGGGCCGTTCAAGTTCACCTTGGGTACACCGGGCTACCTGATCCACGGTTCGAACAAGAAGTTCGGCATCGGCATGCGCACCAGCCACGGCTGCTTCCGCATGTTCAACAACAACGTGCTGGAAATGGCGGCCATGGTGCCGGTCGGCACTTCGGTGCGCATTCTCAACGATGCGTACAAGTTCGGCAGCAGTGGCGGCAAGGTCTATCTGGAAGCGCACACACCCATCGATGACAAGGGCAACCCGTCGGTGGTCGACAAGCACACTGCAGTGATCAATGCGATGCTCAAGCGCGAAGATGTCACCAACAACCTGCGCGTGAACTGGGATGTCGTGCGTGATGTGGTAGCGGCCGAAGATGGCCTGCCAACTGAAATCGGCACACCGAATACCTCGGCGCCGATGGTCTCGAACACCCCGATCGACCTGCAGCAGTAAGTCGATCAAAACCCGCAGGCGCGTGCAGCGTCGGCGGGTTTTTTATTGCCCGGGGGAAAGTACCGGCAATAAAAAAGCCGACCCAAAAAATGGGTCGGCTTGATAACAATCCCGAGGGATTATTACTTGCGGCTAGCTTTGTCCAGCATGCGCAGAGCACGCTCGTTAGCTTCGTCAGCAGTCTGTTGTGCTTTTTGAGCAGCAGCCAGAGCTTCATCAGCTTTACGGTAAGCTTCGTCTGCACGAGCTTGGGAGCGAGCAGCTGCGTCTTCAGTAGCGGTCAGACGTGCTTCGGTTTCTTTCGATGCGCTGCTGCAACCGGTAGCCAGAACTGCGGCCAGAGCCAGAGCAGAGAATTTCAGAACGTTGTTCATCGTGTTCCCCTTCAAGGACTTTCAATTAAGTGGCTTTCTCCTCCGATTGAGGAAATAGCCGGCGTACATACTACCCATTACTTGTAGTAAGTAAACTGACCTAACGCAAGAAGCAAAAAAAATTGTAGGCGTTGATTCTTTTTCGAGCAACTTTTAACCGGCCTGTATAAAAAGTATCCAGCTGCAAGCCCCGGCTTGAGCGTGTTAATGAGAAAAAGTTCCCGTTGCCTGATGCAGTTTCTGCGTCTTGCACCAAGTGTGCCTAGATGTATTCGTCTACACTTTTGTTCCGATTTTGCATGACGCCTCACATATCTTTGTCGCTCTTGAGGTGACTTTAAAGAAGAGGCTGCGTCTTAAGTCTCGACATTCGGCAATGTTCCGGTGAGCGCTTCGGGAAGATCTTCCCTGCGCCTGCCGCTGCGTCCATCGGAGTCACCCGGTCAACGAGCACGATGACGAGCGCACCTTGAGCATTTTCGCCAATGGTGCCTACTATTTATCACGTGCTCGATTGCGCGAGACCGGTGTGGTTTTTCTCGGTGTCCATCAGGCACGGGGTGGCGTAGATGTTCCTTCGCCGGAAAAACATCGGTAAGGTAGGGGTCAGAATTCGAGACCCGCGAGGAGTAGTGATGAGCGAGGCGTTGTCCATCCACCATGACCAGGCTGGTCATCAGTTCGAGACCAATGTGGACGGTCATCGTGCCTACCTGACCTATATGGATCTGGGGAAACAGACCCTGGATATCTATCGCACCTTCGTGCCCAACGCCTTGCGCGGCCGTGGCATTGCCGCCGCGCTGACCGAAAGCGCGCTGCAGTACGCCGAAGAAATGGGTTACACGGTGATCCCGTCGTGCTCCTACGTCGAGCGCTACATGGAACGTCATCAGCGCCGCGCCGCCAAGATCTGAATCGCACACACGAAAACGCCGGGCAATGCCCGGCGTTTTTTTATGCCCCTGAAACGCTGATCAGTTGCGCTGACGTTTCGGCAGAACATCCTTGAGCTTGGCGTGCATGCTGCGCAGGGTGTTCTCGGTGGCAGACCAGTCGATGCAGGCATCGGTGATCGACACGCCGTATTGCAGGTCGGCGAGGTCTTTCGGGATGGCCTGGCAGCCCCAGTTCAGATGACTCTCGACCATCAGGCCGATGATCGACTGGTTGCCTTCGAGGATCTGGTTGGCGACGTTCTCCATCACCAGCGGTTGCAGGGCCGGGTCCTTGTTGGAGTTGGCGTGGCTGCAATCGACCATGATGTTCGGCTTGATCTTCGCCTTGTTCAGCGCCTGCTCGCACAGGGCGACGCTGACCGAATCGTAGTTCGGCTTGCCGTTGCCGCCACGCAGCACCACGTGACCGTAGGCGTTGCCCTTGGTGGTGACGATCGACACGCCACCTTCCTGGTTGATCCCCAGGAAACGGTGCGGGCTGGACACCGACTGCAGGGCGTTGATCGCCACGGTCAGGCCGCCGTCAGTGCCGTTCTTGAAGCCGACAGCCGAAGACAGGCCGGAAGCCATTTCACGGTGGGTCTGGGATTCGGTAGTGCGTGCGCCGATGGCCGACCAGCTGATCAGGTCCTGCAGGTACTGCGGGGAGATCGGGTCGAGGGCTTCGGTGGCGGTCGGCAGGCCTTTCTCGGCCAGGTCCAGCAGCAACTGGCGACCGATGTGCAGACCGTCCTGAATCTTGAACGAGTCATCCAGGTACGGATCGTTGATCAGGCCTTTCCAGCCGACGGTAGTTCGTGGCTTCTCGAAATACACGCGCATGACCAGATACAGGGTGTCGGAGACTTCCTCCGCCAGCACCTTGAGGCGATCGGCGTATTCGTGGGCAGCCTTGATATCGTGGATCGAGCACGGGCCGATCACTACGAACAGACGGTGGTCGGTGCCATCAAGAATGTTGCGAATGACTTCGCGGCCCTTGGTGACGGTGCGCAGCGCAGCATCGCTCAGAGGGATATCACGCTTGAGCTGATCGGGAGTGATCAGGGTCTCGTTAGAGGCGACGTTTAGGTCGTTGATCGGTAAATCAGCCATCGTTTACTCGTCAGGTCACGGGTGCCGGCCGCCAGCGATCCCCGCGCGGCGGAGCACAGCAGATTTAAGCGCGTCGGGGAGCCGAACCTTAGCGCGTCAGACGCGGCTCGACAATGGGCAAACGCCGCTTTAATCCAGCACTGGCTGGGCAAAAGCCTTGCGCACGCTATCGTGGGAGAACTCGTCGGCGTGTTGTTCGACCCATTGCAGGGCCAGCGCCTGAATATCCTGCAGATCGTCGTGGGCCTCGTTCATGCGGCAATAACGCTCGATCTGGCACACCTGTTCGCCCATCCGGGCACTGAACAGCGTCTGCTCATCGGTGAACGCGATCCCCAGCAGATAGCCCTTTTTGCGCCGCAGACACCATGCGACATAGCCCGGATAACAGATGTCGGCGTTGAGTGTCGGCATGCGCACTTGCAGCGCCGTGCCGTGGCGCCACGCGCGGTGATAATTGCAAGCGATCCCGCCGAGGCTGATAGTGTGCAGCTGTTGCCTGGAAATACACTCGGGCTTGAGCAAGGTTAATTCAACCGGCACTTCGTCCGGATGAGGAATGAAACGTCCCATGAGCACAGACTCCCTGTGTCGGCCATTTGACATTGTTTCCCCCAGTATAGTGGTCGAATCCGAGCTGACCGATTTCGACGCCGACCAGCGGCTGCTGGCGATGAGCGGCGTTTCGCTGGTGATTTTCACCAGCGTCGGCTGTTCCAGCTGCCGCTATGCCAGAGAGGTGTTGCCCGGGTTCGAGCTGGCGGTGGATCGCCTGTGCTGGATCGATGCCGGCAACAACGGCGGGTTGGTGGAGCGCTATCAGGTCTTTCATTTGCCGGCGCTGTTTGTGGTGCGCGACGGCGAGTTCTTTGGGGCATTGCACACGCGTCTGACCGCCGTTGCGCTGAACGCGGCAGTGGCGCAGGCGCTGGGTCGAATTGCAGAGGAGTTGCCATAGATGGTGGGAGCAGACAGCAAACCGTTGATCGGGATTATCGGCACCGGGGCCATAGGCGGGTTTTACGGTCTGATGCTGGCGCGGGCCGGTTTCGATGTGCACTTTTTACTGCGCAGTGAATTCTCGGCGGTGGCCGAACGTGGTTTGCAGGTGGACAGTGCCGTGCATGGCACCCTGACGCTGAACCCGGTGCAGGCGTATGCGAAGGCCGAGGACATGCCGGCTTGCGACTGGTTGCTGGTCGGCGCCAAGACCACCAGCAGCGCGGGTCTGGCCCCGGCGATCATTGCCGCGGCCAGGCCCGGCGCGAAAGTGCTGGTGCTGCAGAACGGTCTGGACGTCGAAGACAGCTTGCGCGAGTTGCTGCCCGATTCCCTGCATATGCTCGGTGGTCTGTGCCTGATCTGCGTGCATCGCGAAGGGCCGGGACACATCACCCATCAGGCCTTGGGTGCGGTGAATGTCGGCTATCACAGTGGCCCGGCGGCGGATGAAGCGGCGCGCATGGCGCTGGTCGAGGAGGGTGCCGGTCTGTTCCGCGCCGCTGGCATCGATTCGCAGGCGATGCCCAATCTGCAACAGGCGCGCTGGCAGAAACTGGTGTGGAATATTCCCTACAACGGTCTCTCGGTGTTGCTCGGCGCCGGCACCACGCCGCTGATGGCCGACGCGGACAGTCGCGCGCTGATCCAGGCGTTGATGGCCGAAGTGGTGCAGGGCGCCAGGGCCTGCGGTCACGACGTTCCGCCCGGTTACGCCGATTACCTGTTCATGATGACCGAGAAAATGCCCGACTATTGGCCGAGCATGTACCACGATTTCCTGCATAAACGGCCGCTGGAGCTGGAAGCGATTTACGCCCGGCCATTGGCCGCAGCCAAAGCGGCAGGCTGTGAGTTGCCACGGATCGAAGCGCTGTATCGCACATTGAGTTTTATCGACCGACGCAACACTTGAGTCGGTTTTCGGGGGAGTGGGGGAAGGCATGGCCAAGAACATCGATGACAAACTGGTGCTGGCGATTTCGTCTCGCGCCTTGTTCGACCTGAGCGAGAGTCACAAGGTCTACCTGGCGAGCGGCGTCGAAGCCTATCGGCAATACCAGATCGAACACGAAGACGAAATTCTCGCGCCCGGCGATGCGTTCCCGCTGGTAGAAAAACTCCTGAGCCTCAACAGTCGCCTCGACCGCGCCCGGGTCGAGGTGATTCTGGTTTCGCGCAACAGTGCCGACACCGGCCTGCGCGCGTTCAACTCGATCGATCATTATGGGCTGGACATCTCGCGGGCGGCCTTCGTCGGCGGGCGCAGTCCGTATCCCTATCTCAAAGCGTTTGGCTGTGACTTGTTTCTGTCCACCCACGCCGAGGATGTGCGCGCCGCGCTGGACGCCGGGTTTGCCGCGGCGACGATTCTCTCCGGCGGCGCCAGTCGCGCGGCCAGTGATGAGTTGCGCATCGCCTTCGACGGCGACGCGGTGTTGTTCTCCGACGAATCCGAGCGCGTTTATCAGGCTGGCGGGCTGCTGGCGTTTCAGGCCAAGGAACGGGAGTCGGCGCGCGAGCCATTGCGCGGTGGACCTTTCAAGGGCTTTCTGGCGGCACTCAATGCGCTGCAACGCGAGTTCCCCGAAGACGACTGCCCGATCCGCACGGCGCTGGTTACCGCGCGTTCGGCACCGGCCCATGAGCGGGTGATCCGCACCTTGCGCGAGTGGGACATCCGCCTCGACGAGTCGCTGTTTCTCGGCGGGCTGACCAAATCGGCGTTTCTCGAAGCCTTCGCTGCCGATGTGTTCTTCGACGATCAGACCGGCCACTGCGAGGCCGCCCGCGAAGTGGTCGCCACCGGACACGTACCGCATGGCATCAGTAACGAACCGTCGATCTAAAGCCCCAGTGCTTCAAGACGTTGCGTCGCACGTCGTACTCGCCAAGGCACTGCTAAGCTGAATCAAATCTCCGCCATGTTGGCACGCGAGGAGGTCATATGATTCGTTCGATGCTGTATGCCACTGACCTCGGTCTGTACGCACCTTTAGTGATGCAGCATGCCCTGGCGCTGGCGCGGACATTCAATGCCGACTTGTATGTGGTGCATGCAGTGGAACCCATGGGGCTGTTTGCCGAATCGGTGTTGCAGAGTTATCTCGACGAACAGGCATTGAACGAATTTCACAGTCAGGGTCTGAAAACTGTCATCGCCAATATCGAGCAACGGGTGCTGGACAGTTTTCGCGAAGAGCTGGGCGACGAGGGCGAGCAGGATCTGCAGCGGATTTGCGCGGTTCGGGTGGTGCAGGGCGATCCGGCGCAGGTGATTCTCGAGCAGGTGCAGAAACTCTCTGTGGATTTGCTGATCGTAGGCACTCACAGCCACGGCGTAGGGGCGGAAACGCCTTTGGGGCGCACGGCGACCCGGGTCCTGCAATTGGCCAAGGTGCCGGTTTATCTGGTGCCATTGGTGGAGCGCCGGCGCCGGGGGGATCGCTGAAGCGGGAATAATGGCCTTTTGATAAAAAAGTTCTAGATTTATTCATCAAACCATTAATATAGTTATATACCGTCGCTGATGCCCGTGGCGTCTACCTGCTTTGAGGGATACATATGAAGCTTCAACAATTGCGCTACATCTGGGAAGTGGCGCACCACGACCTCAACGTTTCCGCTACCGCCCAAAGCCTTTACACCTCGCAACCGGGTATCAGTAAACAGATCCGCCTGCTGGAAGACGAACTTGGCGTTGAAGTGTTTGCCCGCAGTGGCAAGCACCTGACCCGCGTCACCCCGGCCGGCGAGCGCATCATCACCACCGCAGGCGAAATCCTGCGCAAGGTCGAAAGCATCAAGCAGATTGCCCAGGAATTCTCCAACGAGAAAAAAGGCACCCTGTCGATCGCCACCACCCACACCCAGGCGCGTTATGCATTGCCGCCGGTGATCAGCAATTTCATCAAACAATACCCGGACGTGGCGCTGCACATGCACCAGGGTTCGCCAATGCAGATCGCCGAGATGGCCGCTGACGGCACCGTCGATTTCGCCATCGCCACCGAAGCGCTGGAGCTGTTCGGTGATCTGGTGATGATGCCGTGCTATCGCTGGAACCGCTGCGTGGTCGTGCCCCAGGGCCACCCGCTGACCAAGCTGCCGAAGCTGACCCTCGAAGCGCTGGCCGAATACCCGATCGTGACTTACGTGTTCGGTTTCACCGGCCGTTCGAAACTCGACGAAGCCTTCAGCCATCGCGGCCTGACGCCGAAAGTGGTGTTCACCGCGGCCGACGCCGACGTGATCAAAACCTACGTGCGTCTGGGCCTGGGTGTGGGCATCGTTGCCAAAATGGCGGTCGACACCAAGCTCGATAACGACCTGGTGGTGCTGGATGCCAGCGAACTGTTCGAGTCGAGCATCACCAAGATCGGTTTCCGTCGCGGTACTTTCCTGCGTGGTTTCATGTGCGACTTCATCGAGAAGTTCGCCCCGCACCTGACCCGCGAAGTAATGGCCAAAGCCATCCAGTGCCACAACAAGCAGGAACTGGAAGAGCTGTTCGACGGCGTCGAACTGCCGGTCCACTAAGACCCTGCCTCAAAGCACCTCGGTGACAGCAAACTGTTGCCGGGTGCCCGCTACCAGAATCACCACCTCATCACCTTCGAACTTGCCCAGCAGGCTTTTGCCCAGCGGCGAGCGCGGGGTGATGACGGTAATCGGCTGACCCACCACATCGACTTTCAGGCCCGCCGCATCCGGGGCCAGAAACAGCCATTGCTCGCGCCCTTTTTCGTCTTCCAGGCCGAGCAGGGCGCCGATCTCGATGCCGCGATTTTCGTCATAGGCGCGCAGTGTCAGGTTCTGGCACAGCGCCAGTGACTGGCGGATTTCCTCGACCCGTTTCGCCTGACCCGCCGCCAGATAGGAAGCCTCAAGCCCGAGCGTGTCGTATTTGTTCTCGGCGATGTTTTCTTCGTGGGTCGCGGTTTCGTAAGCGGTCTGCGCGGCGCGTTCGGCGATGTCGAGGTCGACGCGCAGTTTGTCGAGGATCAGTTGGTGGACGGTGTGTTTGTTCATGATCAATCGCAGAATTGCAAAACGTTGGCGCGGCTCTTTTCGCTCGGCGCGGTCTGGTCCTGTTGCAGCCAGAACTGGCATTTCGGATTTGACTGGTTGCGACTGCTGCCGCGAGCCTGATCCAGGCGCGCCTGCTGCTCGTTCTTGCGCAGGTTTTCTTCGTACTGTTCGAACAGCGGACTCTGTGGCGGAATGTCCGGTTGTACCTGAACGGCCGCTGGCGGCTTGGCCAGTTGCTGCACCGCCTGAGCAACCGGTGCCAGTTGCTCGGTCAACACAAAACGCGAAATCAGCCAGCAAGTCAGGGCAATGGCGAGAAAACCCAGCCACATGCCCAAGGCAATGCTGCCGGTCAGTTGCAGCGCGCTAAGCTGAACGGGCAACGGGCGACGCGGATTGGGACGATAGGGCATGGCTGCCTCCTGGCGGATGATTGCGGGCAAGTGGCGATTGTCGCACGAAGATTAATCGCCGTCGGCTCTTCTGCGCGAGGTCATTTATGCGGACAATCAGCGCTTTTGCCAACGGGAGTCTTGCATGCCGATACCGAAAACCCGCTGGGATATTTTTTGCACCGTGGTCGACAACTATGGCGACATCGGCGTGACCTGGCGTCTGGCCCGGCAACTGATAGCCGAGCATGGGCTGGCGGTGCGCCTGTGGGTCGATGACCTGCGCGCCTTTGAACGTATCTGCCCCGAGATCGACATCCACCTGGCGCAGCAATCGCAGCAGGGCGTCGAGGTGCGGCATTGGCCGAGCGACTGGCCGCAGACGGAGGCGGCGGACGTGGTGATCGCCGCATTTGCCTGTCAGCTGCCATCGGCGTACATGGACGCCATGGCCGAGCGGCAACAGCCACCGCTGTGGATGAACCTCGATTACCTCAGCGCCGAAGACTGGGTCACCGGTTGTCACGGTTTGCCGTCGGTGAAGTACAAGTCGGTACAGAAATTCTTTTTCTTTCCCGGATTTCAACCGGGGACGGGCGGCTTGCTGCGTGAAAACGGTCTGCTTGAGCGGCGTCGGCGATTTCAGCAGGACGCGGCTGCGCAGCGACAATTCCTGCACGGCCTGGGCGTAGATCGCGCAGCTGACGCACAGCTGATCTCGTTGTTTGCCTACGAAAATGCCGGGCTGGCCAGTTGGCTGGATGCGTTGGCGGCCGATAGCACGCCGACCCATCTGCTGGTGCCGGAAGGGCGGATTCTCGGTGACGTTGCGCGTTGGCTCGGGGTCGACTCGCTGGCGGTGGGCGATCTGGACGTGCGTCAGGCGCTGACGGTGCAGGTGCTGCCGTTCGTCCGTCAGGATCAATACGATCAGTTGCTGTGGTGCTGCGACTTCAACGCGGTGCGCGGTGAAGACTCGTTCGTCCGTGCACAGTGGGCCGGGCGACCGATGCTCTGGCACATCTATCAGCAGGACGAAGACATTCACCTCGACAAGCTCGATGCCTTTCTCGCGCTCTACACCAAAGGGCTTTCCCCGGCCGCTGCCGAGGCGATGAGCGGTCTGTGGCGGGCCTGGAGTGCCGGGAAACCGATCGGCGAGCACTGGCTCCAGGTCCGTAAACACTGGCCAGAACTGCAGGAAAACGCCGAGGCGTGGTGTCTGGAACAAGGCTTGCAGGCGGATCTTGCCACGGCGCTGGTACAGTTTTACCTAAATTGGATATGATACGCGGCCTAGATTTTTGTAAATCCCATCCAAATTCGGATATTCGCAATGAAAACTGGTAAAGAACTCAAACCCGGTACCGTGATCCGTATCGACAACGATCCTTGGCTGGTTCAGAAAGCTGAATTCACCAAGTCGGGCCGTAACAGCGCGATCATGAAGACCAAGCTGAAGAACCTGCTGACCGGTTACAAGACCGAAACCGTTTACGGTGCGGACGACAAGCTGGACGACGTGATCCTCGACCGCAAAGAAGCGACCCTGTCCTTCATCAGCGGCGACACCTACACGTTCATGGACACCACTGACTACACCATGTACGAACTGAACGCCGAAGACATCGAAAGCGTTCTGCCTTTCGTTGAAGAAGGCATGACCGACGTTTGCGAAGCCGTGTTCTTCGAAGAGCGTCTGGTTTCCGTAGAACTGCCGACCACCATCGTGCGTCAGGTTGACTACACCGAAGGTTCCGCTCGCGGTGACACTTCCGGCAAGGTGATGAAGCCTGCCAAACTGAAGAACGGTACCGAGCTGTCGGTTGCTGACTTCATCGAAATCGGCGACATGATCGAGATCGATACCCGCGAAGGCGGTTCCTACAAAGGCCGTGCCAAATAAGCACTGCTTTTTACGGAAAGAAAAAGCCCGACCATTGAGTCGGGCTTTTTTGTGCCTGCGATTCCACGTCTACCCCCGAACCCTGTGGGAGCGAGCTTGCTCGCGAATAGGCCCGGTCAGACAACCTGTGTGTTGAATGACACAAAGCATTCGCGAGCAAGCCCGCTCCCACAGTGGATTGGTGTTGTTCTCAAACGGTGGTGTGCAGGCGTACGTCAACGTTGCCACGGGTGGCGTTGGAGTACGGGCAGACTTGATGCGCCGCTTCGACCAGGCTTTGTGCGTCAGCCTGTTCCAGGCCCGGCAGATTGATGTGCAGGTCGATGTCCAGACCGAAACCACCAGGAATCTGACCGATACCGACATGAGCAGTGATCGAGGCATCGTCGGGGATTTTGCGTTTGGTCTGGCTGGCGACGAATTTCAGTGCGCCGATGAAGCAGGCCGAGTAACCGGCAGCGAACAGTTGCTCAGGGTTGGTCGCTGCGCCGCCGGCACCGCCGAGTTCTTTCGGGGTAGCGAGTTTGACGTCGAGGATGTTGTCGCTGGAGATCGCACGACCATCACGGCCGCCAGTGGAGGTTGCGATTGCAGTGTAGAGAGTTTGCATGGTGTGGGCCTCATTGAGTGTCTGTTGTTGCGCTAATTGTTTGCGCGCTAAGTAGCTGCGAGGTGAATGTAGCTCGCTAATGTTTAGTGCGCAAGATAATTTTTTGAGAAAGCTGAATCTCGGTTCTTTAAAGGCACTGTCGATCAGCTTGAAAGTGAAGATGTAGAGCGGATGGTGGGAGCGCGGGCTGAAGAATATTTTTCCTGGTGAACCGATTCTTTGTAGGAGTGAGCCTGCTCGCGATAGCGGTGGAGCAGGCAATAAGGGGGCCGACTGAACCACCGCTATCGCGAGCAGGCTCACTCCTACAATACGGCAGCGCTGTTATCCGGTCAGGCTGTCTTGCAGATGGCTGCGCAGGGCTTGCAGCTCAGATTGAAGATTCTGCAGGCGTTCGAGGGTGAAACCACTGGCGCCCAAGATGCATTGCGGAACGCTTTTGGCCTGCTCACGAAGAGCCCGGCCCTGCGCGGTCAGTTCGACGATCACCACCCGTTCGTCTTCACGGCTGCGGGTTCTGCTGAGCAGACCTTCACCTTCTAGCCGTTTGAGCAACGGTGTCAGCGAGCCTGGATCGGTCAGCAACCGCGTGCTGATTTCGCCCACGGTCAAACCATCCTTTTCCCACAGAACCATCATCGCCAGATACTGCGGATAGGTCAGGCCCAGCGCTTGCAGCAGCGGCTTGTAGACCTTGGTCATCATCAGTGAAGTGGAATGCAGGGCGAAGCACGCCTGATTGTCGAGCAGCAGGTCGTCGCAGGTGTCGCGTTCGGTGGTCATGGCAAAGCCTTGTTCGGTGATGGGCTTGAATCTAGCGCCCGAATGTTTAATGCGCCAGATAATTATCCAGGATCTAGTGTCGGCCCAGCTCGCGTTGCAGCGACAGATCCCACGGTGGCACCGGGCTGAAGCGGGTCTTGAGGTATTCCAAAAGCAGACGGCTGCGCGAGTGGGTCTGCTGTTCCATGCGCAGCGCATAGATGCCGGTGCTTTCCGGTTGCGGCAGGCCGTTCTCGCAGAACAGCGGCAGCAGTTCGCCGCGTAGCAGGTATTCGCTGGCCAGCCAGGTCGGCAAATGCGCGATGCCCAGTCCGGCGAGTGCACCGCACACCAGCGCTTCGGCATTGTTGGCGCTCATGCGGATGCGCGCGGGGCGATGCAGTTGCATTTGCCCGTCCAGTTCGAAGCGCCAGGCGAAGGGCGGGGCGAGACCTTCCCAATCCAGCCCGTCATGTTCACTCAACTGCGCGGGATGGCGCGGTGCGCCACGGCGTTTCAGGTAGTCGGGGCTGGCGCAGGCAATGCGCACCATGCTCGCCAGCGGCGTGGCGACCAGCCGCGTATCGGCCATTTGCCCGGCACGCAGCACCAGATCGACTTTGCCCAGGTTCGAGCCGTGCATATCGATGAAGCTGTCGATCAGGTGCAACTGCACGTCGAGGCCCGGGTACAGCACCAGAAAGTCAGCGATGACCGGCGCGAGATGGCGGCGACCAAAAGCGGCGGGAGCATCGATGCGGATCAAGCCTTCCGGCGCACTGCTCAACGACACCGCCTCGGCGCGGGCCAGTTGCAGCTCGCTGACGATGCGCCGCGCCCGCTCGGCAAACGCCAGACCCGCCGGAGTTGCCCTTACGACGTGGGTGCTGCGAATGAACAACTGGCTGCCAACCGCGCTTTCCAGGCTGTCGATGCGCCGCGCCACGGCGGAAGGCGTCAGCGGATGACGACGGGAAGCCGCAGAAAAACTGCCACTCTCCAGTACATCGAGAAACAGCCCGAGCTGCTCGGTCAACTGATTGGGATTCATGAGTGTTTCGGTGCTTGTGCGAAATTGGCATAGCCATTGTGCGTTGCTGTGCGTTTCCCCGCCAGCCTCGACTGCGTAGGATGAATCGCCTGACGGATGAGGACATCGCTGTGATCGAGTTTTTGTTGTACCTGCTGTTTGGCGCCGCCCTTGGCACATTGGGCGGGATCTTCGGCATCGGCGGTGGTTTGATCGCCATCCCGCTGCTGGGCGTGTGGTTTGGCCTCGATCAGCAGATCGCCCAAGGCACGGCGCTGGTGATGGTGGTGCCCAACGTGATGCTGGCGCTGTGGCGCTATCATCAGCGCAATCGCATCGAGCTGCGTCATGCGCTGCCGTTGGCGGTCATGGGTTTTTGCTTTGCGTGGATCGGTTCGATCTGGGCGGTGGGCATCGATGCGCAAACCATGCGCATCGGCTTTGTCGCCTTCCTTGTGGTGCTCTCGGCATACAACCTGCTGAAGATGTTCGGCAAGAAAACCGCCGTGACCTCCGAAATGCGTTACTCATGGCCATGGCTGGGTGTTCTCGGCGCAGCGTCCGGGACCATGGGCGGTTTGTTCGGTGTCGGCGGGGCCGTGGTGGCGACGCCCGTGCTGACCAGTCTGTTCGGCACCAGCCAAGTGGTTGCCCAGGGCCTGTCGCTGGCGTTGGCATTGCCGAGCACCGGCGTGACCTTGGTGACGTACGCGGTGCATCACGAAGTGGACTGGATGATCGGCTTGCCGCTGGCCATCGGCGGTCTGGCCAGCATCAGTTGGGGGGTGAAAGTCGCCCACGCCATGCCGGAAAGGCTCCTGCGCGGGCTGTTCTGCGGTTTTCTGGTGCTGTGCGCGGTGATGCTCGCGTTTAAAGTTTGAAGCCTTCGACGATGTGTTCGGCCAGGCATTCGGTGATCGGCGACGGATTGTTCAGGTTGCGGATCAACATGATACTGGCCTCAGGCAACAGCGGCAGATCCTCGGCGGCGCCGAGAATGCGCATGTCCGGGGTGATCAGGCTTTCCAGTTGCGCGGTTATCGCCAGACCCGCGCTCACCACCGCCATCAGTGCCGACAGGCTGGTGCTGTTGTAGGCGATGCGGTAGTCGCGGCCCATTGCGTCCAGCGCATTGCACGCCCACAAACGGCAGAAACAATCACTGTTGAACATCGCCAGCGGCAACGGCGTCTGCTCGTGGGCGCTGAAATTCTGCGCCTCGGCCCAGACGAAACGCTCCTTGCGCAGCAACTGACCGATCTCGTTGCCCGGCTCCCGGGTGACAATCGACAAGTCCAGATCGGTGCGCTGCAACAGCTGTTTACTGGATTCGCAATGCACTTCGATCTGGATCAGCGGGTAGAACTGAGCGAACCGCGAGAGGATCCCCGGCAGAAACCGCATCACGTAATCGTCCGGCGTACCGATGCGCACAGTGCCGACCATGTGCGGCTCGCGCAGCGTGTTGAACACTTCGCTGTGCAATTTCAGGATGCGCCGCGCATAACCCAGCAGCACCTGGCCCTCGGCGGTCAGGCGCACCTGGCGGCCGTCGCGCTCGAACAACTGACGTTGCAGCACATCTTCTTCGAGGCGCTTCATCTGCATGCTCACCGCCGATTGCGTGCGGTTGACCATTTCGCCGGCGCGGGTAAACCCGCCTTGATCGGCAATCGCGACGAAGGTGCGCAGGACATCGGTATCGATACTGGGGTAGGCCGACAATTGATGAATCTCCGTGATGAATGCCATCAGAAACATTCGTTGGATTGATCTTAGCGCCAGCGCGAGACTTGAGCCATCCACAAGGAGGGCAACACGATGAAAGGTCAAAGAGAGTATGTAGACGACGCAAAATTTTCCGGCCACGGTCATATCGTTTCCGACCTGCTGCACAAGTTTAGCCGCTGGTACGAACTGCACCGAGAACGCGAGTTGCTTGCCAGCCTGAGCGACGAAGCGCTTAAGGACATCGGGGTCAGCCGTGCCGACGTCGAACATGAGGCCATTCGGCCGTTCTGGGACGATCCGATGCATAAATGATCAGGGCCTTACTACACAAACCACTTTCAGGTGAGGTAGGTTGCGAGCAGACAAGGAGATGCTCATGCCCGCGACTCTGGCCTTTTCTCTCAAACAGGCGCGACGACTGGCGCTGGCTGCCCAAGGGTTCAATGGGCGCCAGCCGCCGACCGTCAAGGCGCCGCAACTCAACCGGCTGATCGAACGGCTGGGGCTGTTGCAGATCGACTCCGTCAACGCCGTGGTGCGCTCGCACTATCTGCCGCTGTTTTCACGTCTGGGTTCCTATTCTTCCGATCTGCTCGACCAGGCTGCCTGGAGTTCGGGCCGTCGGCGCACGCTGTTCGAATACTGGGGCCACGAAGCGTCGTTGCTGCCGCTGGCGATGTATCCGTTGATGGGGTGGCGGATGCAGCGGGCCAGAACTGGCAGAGACATCTATCAGCAACTGGCGAAGTTTGGTCTTGAGCAGCAGGACGTCGTGCGCCGGGTTTTAAGCGCGGTTGAGGCGCGCGGTGCATTGGGCGCCGGCAGTCTGTCGACCCGCGAGGACAAGGCCGGGCAATGGTGGGACTGGAGCGCGGAAAAGCATGCGCTGGAATGGTTGTTCGCCGCCGGTGAAGTGACCGTCGCCGGCCGCCGCGGTTTTGAGCGTTTGTATGATTTGCCGGAGCGGGTGATCCCGACATCGATTCTGCAGCAGCCGTTGCCGGATGAAGCCGAAGCGCAGCGTGGTCTGCTGCTGCACGCGGCCCAGGCATTGGGTGTCGGCACGGAAAAGGATCTGCGCGATTATTTCCGCTTGAACCCTGGCGATGCGCGCCCGCGTCTGGCGGAGCTGGTCGAGGACGGGCAATTGCAGACCTGCGAAGTCGCTGGCTGGCGACAGATCGCCTACTGCCTGCCGCAGCCGAAAGTCCCGCGCAAAGTCTTCGCCAGTGCGCTGTTGTCACCGTTCGATTCGCTGATCTGGGAGCGCAGTCGTACCGAGCGGCTGTTCGATTTTCGCTATCGGCTGGAGATCTATACGCCGCAGGACAAGCGGGTCTACGGCTATTACGTGTTGCCGTTTCTGCACAACGAGCGGATTGCCGCGCGGGTCGATCTGCGCGCCGAGCGGGCGTCGGGACGATTGGCGGTGCATGCAGTGCACGAGGAAGAGCCGGGGCTGGACGAAGAGGGGATGCTGGCGCTGGCGTTGAATTTGCGGCAGATGGCCGATTGGCTGGGGCTTGCGCGGGTGCAGCTTAATTGTCAGCGTGAGAGTGCGGGGCGGTTGCGGGTGGCATTGGCGCAGATCGGCTGTGACTGAGCGGGCCTCTTCGCGAGCAAGCCCGCTCCCACACTGGATCTGTGTCGTACACAAAACCCATGTGGGAGCGAGCTTGCTCGCGAAAGCAGCGATGCGGTCTAGCGGCGAACTTGTTTCAGCGTTTCGGCTATGAGGAACGCCAGTTCCAGCGACTGATCGGCATTCATCCGCGGGTCACAGTGGGTGTGATAACGATCCGACAACCCGTCTTCAGTGATCGGCCGCGCACCACCGATGCACTCGGTGACATTCTGCCCGGTCATCTCGATATGAATCCCGCCGGCATAAGTGCCCTCGGCTTCGTGCACCTGGAAGAACTGCTTCACCTCACCCAGGATCTGCGCGAAGTCGCGGGTCTTGTAGCCGCTGCTGGCCTTGATGGTATTGCCGTGCATCGGGTCGGAGCTCCACAGCACCTGTTTGCCCTCACGCTGCACCGCACGGATCAGCGCCGGCAGGTGATCACCGACCTTGTTCGCACCCATCCGCGCAATCAGGTTCAGGCGCCCCGGATCGTTGTCCGGGTTGAGCACGTCGATCAGGCGAATCAGATCATCCGGGTTCATGCTCGGGCCGACTTTCACCCCGATCGGGTTGTTCACCCCGCGCAGGAATTCGACGTGAGCACCGTCGAGCTGACGGGTACGGTCACCGATCCACAGCATGTGCGCCGAGCAATCGTAGTAATCGTTGGTCAGGCTGTCGCGACGCACGAAGGCTTCTTCGTAGTTCAGCAGCAGCGCTTCGTGGGCAGTGAAGAAACTGGTTTCGCGCAGTTGCGGCGAGCTGTCCATGCCGCAGGCGCGCATGAACGCCAGGGTTTCATCGATGCGATCGGCGAGGTGGCTGTATTTTTCGGCCAGTGCCGAGTTGGCGATGAAGTCCAGGTTCCACTTGTGCACCTGATGCAGGTCGGCAAAACCGCCCTGGGCGAAGGCGCGCAACAGGTTCAAGGTGGCGGTGGACTGGTGGTACGACTGCAGCAGGCGCTCCGGATCCGGCACGCGGCTTTTTTCGTCGAAGCCGATACCGTTGACGATGTCGCCCCGGTAGGCGGGCAGGGTCACGCCGTCGATGGTTTCATCGTTGGCCGAGCGCGGTTTGGCGAACTGGCCGGCCATGCGCCCGACCTTGACCACCGGGCAACCGGCGGCGAAGGTCATGACGATCGCCATTTGCAGCAGCACTTTAAAAGTGTCGCGAATCTTCGCCGCCGAGAACTCGGCAAAGCTTTCCGCGCAATCGCCGCCCTGCAGCAGGAACGCCCGACCCTGAGTCACTTCGGCAAACTGACGGCGCAGCTCGCGCGCTTCTCCGGCAAACACCAGCGGCGGATAACTGGCCAGGGTCTGCTCGACCTGGCGCAGATGCGCCGCGTCAGGGTATTGGGGTTGTTGCTGGATCGGCAGGGCGCGCCAGCTGTCAGGGCTCCACGGTTGGCTCATCACGGTCTCTAATTGGTTCTACGCACGGGAAGCCCATGGTAGCAGCAATTAGTGCGTGACCTGCTCCCGCCCCATCACCGACAATCGTCGCTTTGCCACGGCGCCGCAGCGGTGCCATCGCGTCACCGCGCCCGGTGACCATCAGGAGACGAAATGACTGAGGAGCGCGTCGAGCTGTTGCTCGCCGAGGTACAGGATGAGTTCGGCGTGATTCGCGTGCTGGAAGTGGCCGATTACCGCTTTCTGGAATTTGGCGATGCCATCGAACAGAGCTGCGTGTTCACCGCCGATCCGAGCTGGCTCGAATATGACTACACCCGGGCGATGCTGATTGGCGCGTTGTGCCATGAGCAACCGGAGAGCGCGCTGTTTCTCGGCCTCGGTGCCGGCACGCTGACCCAGGCCTGCCTCAAGTTCCTGCCGCTGGAAGACGTCGAAGCCATCGAACTGCGCCCGGACGTGCCGCGCCTGGCGATCGAGTACTTGGGGCTGGATGACGATCCGCGCTTGTACATTCGGGTCGGCGATGCGCTGGAACTGCTACCGACGGCCGAGCCTGCGGATCTGATCTTTGTCGATCTGTACACCGATGTCGGCCCGGGTGTCGGGCACCTGGCCTGGAGTTTTCTCGGCGACTGTCAGAAGCGTCTGAACCCGGCCGGCTGGCTGGTGATCAACCAGTGGGCCACCGATGACGGCAAACCGTTGGGCGCGGCGTTGTTGCGCGGGCTCTATCACCGGCATTACTGGGAGCTGCCGGTGAAGGAGGGCAATGTGATTCTGATTGTGCCGGCGGATCTCGATCAGGAGCTGGACATGCAGGCGCTGACCGCCCGCGCCGAAGTGCTGGCGCCACGGCTGGGGTATTCGTTGCAGTCGTTGATCAAGGCGATTCGCCCGGCGACTTGAGTGGTCAGTGATGGCCCCTTCGCGAGCAAGCCCGCTCCCACACTTGAAATGCATTCCAGATGTGGGAGCGAGCTTGCTCGCGAAGAGGGCCTGAAGAACACCCGTTTTCTCAGATCCCTTTGAAGATGCCCGGGCGCCGCTCAACCAGCGACCGCACCCCCTCCTTGGCATCCTCACTCCCCAGCAACTTCTTCACCAGCGCCGGCAATCCCTGCGCCGCCGCCGTCTCGCCTTCATACCTCGCCTGGCGCGCCGACATCAGCGTCGCCTGCACCCCCAACGGTGCCTGCCGGGCAATCCGTTCGGCCAGTTCGATCGCCCGCGGCAACAGATCCTCACTGGCCATCACTTCCTGCACCAAACCCAGACGCAACGCATCGTGGGCATCAAACTCATCGCCGGTCAGCAACCAGCGCATCGCGTTGCCCCAACCGGCCACCTGGTGAAAGCGCAATGTCGCGCCCCCAAACGGAAAAATCCCCCGCTGCACTTCCATTTGCGCGAAGCGGGTATTACTCGCGCACAGGTTGATATCCGCGGCCAGCATCAACTCGATACCGATGGTCAGGCAGTAGCCCTGCGCGGCGACAATGACCGGTTTGCTGACCCGTGGACCAACGAAAACACCCCACGGGTCGCAACCGCCGGTCGGAACCTGCCAGCCTTCGGCGAGGGCGGCGCTGGCGTTGAGCAGATCCAGACCGGCGGTAAAGTGTTCGCCATGCCCGAACACCACCGCCACCCGCGCCTCGCTGTCGGCCTCGAACTCGCCGTAGGCCAGGCTCAAGTCATTGAGCAGATCGAGGTCGAAGGCGTTGCGTTTGGCGGCCCGGTCGAGGCCGATCAAGTGGATATGACCACGACGTTCACGGCTGACGCGGCCGGGGCAGGGCTGATTCATGGAGAAATCCTCGGGCGGGAAGGGCGGGTGCAGCGACGGTATGCCGCACATCGGTGAATCGTTTAAGCGTCATCACCCGCAAGGCCGGGCCTTTGCAAAATAGACCTTTGCACGATTATCCGCAAAACCCCGTTACACAGCGGTGACACACCGATTCAGGCGATAAAAAAAGCTCCCTTTTTGGGCAAATTCCGGTATAGTGCGCGCCGGCCTTTAACCGGGCCGCGTTTAGGTAGCGCAATTCCCCGAAGTCAGCTTCGGCTGCATGTCCGCACTGCGGGCTCTTCCTTGACGATTCTTTTTCATTCATACGTTTTCGCAAATCCCCGCCGACAAAGCTGCCAGGGCGACTCTTGAGTCTCAACACGGCATGTGCAGCTTTGGAGCATGGGTCTTTGCGGATGCACTTAGAGGCAGACCCATGACCCAGGAAATCGGCGGCTTCGCCGCTCTTGAACTTCATCCCAATATTGTCGCTGCAGTAGTCGCTACCGGCTATGAAGAGCCTTCGGCCATTCAGCAGCAGTCGATCCCGATCATCCTCGCCGGTCACGATATGATTGGTCAGGCGCAAACCGGTACCGGTAAAACCGCTGCCTTTGCCCTGCCTATCCTGCACCGCATTGATCCGTCCAAGCGCGAGCCGCAAGCTCTGATCCTGGCCCCAACTCGTGAGTTGGCGCTACAAGTTGCAACCGCTTTCGAAACTTACGCCAAGCAAATGCCGGGCGTAACTGTTGTGGCTGTCTACGGCGGCGCGCCGATGGGCCCACAATTGAAAGCAATCCGTAATGGCGCACAGATCGTTGTCGCCACTCCGGGCCGTCTGTGCGACCACCTGCGTCGCGACGAAAAAGTCCTCGCTACCGTGAACCACCTGGTTCTGGACGAAGCAGACGAAATGCTCAAACTCGGTTTCATGGACGACCTGGAAGTGATCTTCAAGGCCATGCCGGAAACCCGTCAGACCGTATTGTTCTCGGCAACCCTGCCGCAGTCGATCCGTGCCATCGCCGAGCGCCACCTGCGCGATCCGAAGCACGTGAAGATCCAGAGCAAGACCCAGACCGTTACCGCGATCGAACAGGCTCACCTGTTGGTTCACGCTGACCAGAAGACCTCCGCCGTTCTCAGCTTGCTGGAAGTGGAAGACTTCGACGCGCTGATCATGTTCGTGCGCACCAAGCAAGCGACCCTGGATCTGGCCAGTGCCCTCGACGCCAAAGGCTACAAGGCCGCTGCGCTGAACGGTGACATCGCCCAGAACCAGCGTGAACGCGTCATCGACTCGCTGAAAGATGGCCGCCTGGACATCGTTGTCGCGACCGACGTGGCTGCCCGTGGTCTGGACGTTCCGCGCATCACCCACGTATTCAACGTGGACATGCCGTACGACCCGGAATCCTACGTGCACCGTATCGGCCGTACCGGCCGTGCCGGTCGCGAAGGTCGCGCACTGCTGCTGGTGACTCCACGTGAGCGCCGCATGCTGCAAGTGATCGAGCGTGTCACCGGTCAGAAGGTTGCCGAAGTTCGCCTGCCGGACGCTCAGGCTGTTCTCGATGCACGCATCAAGAAACTGACCAACAGCCTGTCGCCGCTGGTCGCTGATGCCGAGTCGACTCACGGCGAACTGCTGGATCGCCTGACCGCTGACATCGGTTGCACCCCGCGTGCCCTGGCTGCAGCTCTGCTGCGCAAGGCGACCAACGGTCAAGCGCTGAACCTGGCCGCGATCGAGAAGGAACGTCCACTGGTGCCGAACAACGCACCGCGTGGCGACCGTCCTGAGCGTTCCGGTGATCGTCCTGAGCGTGGTGACCGCGAGCGTCGCGCGCCAATGCCTCTGGGCGAAGGTCGTGCCCGTTGCCGTACCGCGCTGGGTGCGCGTGACGGTATCGCCGCCAAGAACCTGCTGGGCGCCATCCTCAACGAAGGTGGTCTGGCCCGCGAAGCGATCGGTCGCATCCAGGTGCGTGACAGCTTCAGCCTCGTCGAGCTGCCGGAAGATGGTCTGGACAAACTCCTGACCAAGCTGAAGGACACTCGCGTCGCTGGCAAGCAGCTGAAACTGCGTCGCTACCGCGAAGATTGATCCGCTCTCGGGCTGATTGATCGAACATGAAAAATCCCCGACTGGTTCGGGGATTTTTTTTGCCTGCTTTTTGCCTCGCCCCACAACCCTGTGGGAGCTGGCTTGCCAGCGATGACGTCAGCCGAAGCGATAGATATCCATACCCAGTGCACCCATCGTGAAGCCTTTATGCGCTACGCGGAACTCACCTCCCGCACCACGGGCAAAATACAGCGGCAGCAAATGCTCATCACTCGGATGGCTGCGCACCGCATTGGGCGCCTGCTGACGATAATCATGCAGTGCCGCCTCGTCGTCGGCCGCCAGCTTGTCGATCATCCAGTCACGGAAGTCCCGTGCCCACGGCTCGACGCTTTCCGGGCCGGCGTGCCAGTCCAGTTCGCGCAGGTTGTGGGTGATGCTGCCGGAGCCGATCAGCAGAATGCCCTGCTCGCGCAGACTCGCCAGCGCTTGTCCGACACGGGTTTGCAACACCGGGCCGCCGCGACTCGGCAGCGACACCTGCACCACCGGAATATCCGCCTGCGGGTACATCAGCGACAGCGGCACCCAGACGCCGTGATCGAACGGTCGTTGCGGATCGAGGCGTGCCGGCAGATGCGCGGCGTCAAGCAATTCAGCCACTTCGGCTGCCAGTTGCGGATTGCCCGGTGCCGGGTACTGCACTTCGAAAAGGGCGCGCGGGAAGCCGCCGAAGTCATGCCAGGTTTCCGGACGAGGATTGCTGCTGACCAGCAGTTCCTGGCTTTCCCAGTGGGCAGAGACAATTACGATGGCTTTCGGCTGCGGCAGTTCGGCCGCCAGACGCGCCAGCGCCGGGCCACTGGCACCGGGTTCCAGGGCTAGCATCGGTGAGCCGTGGGAGATAAACAGGCTGGGAAACATGGAAAGGTTCCTGAGCGGTAAGATGGCCTCATCTTCAGTCAGATCATTGATCTAAATCTAATATAAGTTTTAACGCCTTTTGATCGATTTTTTTGGGGTGATGCATGCAGCCTGAGTTTTGGCACAAGAAGTGGGAATCCAATCAGATCGGCTTTCATTTGCCTGAGGTGAACCCGTATCTGCAGCGGCACTGGCCGCAACTGGCGATCCCGGCCCAGACCCGGGTGCTGGTGCCGCTGTGCGGGAAAAGCCTGGATCTGCTGTGGCTGGCCGGGCGCGGGCATCTGGTGCTCGGAGTCGAGCTGTCGCTGAAGGCCGTCGAGGATTTTTTCAGTGAGCATCAGGTAAAGCCGCAGGTCAGTGCCAAGGGGCCGTTCAAGGTCTATCGCGCCGATTCCATCGAGTTGTGGTGCGGTGATTTCTTTGCGCTGACAGCCGACGATGTAGCGGATTGCGCGGCGTTGTACGACCGGGCAGCGCTGATTGCCTTGCCGGCTCCGATGCGTGAGCGCTATGCGGCGCATTTGCAGCAGATCCTGCCGCAAAGTGTGCAAGGGTTGTTGATCACCCTGGATTACGATCAGGCGCAGATGCCAGGGCCACCGTTTGCGGTGAGCGATGATGAAGTGCAGCGCTTGCTGGCTGGCGCCTGGCAGGTGCGAATGCTGGAAGAGCAGGATGTGCTGGCGGAGAGTGTCAGGTTCCTGCAGGCGGGGGTAACGCGGTTGGAGGAGCGGGCTTATCGGGTTTCTGGCCGATAGTTTTGTATCGGCATTAACGGCCTTTTCGCGAGCAAGCCCGCTCCCACAGGGAGCGTCGGTGTAATAGCAATCTTGAATACACCAGAAAACACTGTGGGAGGGGGCTTGCTCCCGAAGAGGCCAGAACAGGCAACCCATAATCCCGCGCACAAAAAAAGGCCCGCATCGCTGCGGGCCTTTTCGTTACTGAGCCAAACCGATCAACCGCGACGACGCAGCGCGTCGATACGCTCTTCCAGCGGCGGGTGGCTCATGAACATGCGGGCAAAGCCCTGTTTGATGCCGCCGTTGATGCCGAAGGCGTTCAGGGTGTCCGGCATGTGCACCGGCAGGCCCTGTTCGGCGCGCAGGCGTTGCAATGCACCGATCATCGCATTGGTACCGGCCAGACGTGCGCCGGCTTCATCGGCACGGAATTCGCGTTTGCGCGAGAACCACATGACGATGGCGCTGGCGAGAATGCCCAGAACCAGCTCGGCGAAGATCGTCGCCACGTAGTAGGCGATACCCTGGCCTTCTTCGTTCTTGAAAATCACCTTGTCGACGAAGTTGCCGATGATCCGCGCGAAGAACATCACAAAGGTGTTCACCACGCCCTGGATCAGCGCCAGGGTGACCATGTCACCGTTGGCCACGTGACCGATTTCGTGGGCCAGAACGGCTTTCACTTCATCTGGCGAAAAACGTTCGAGCAGGCCCTGACTGACCGCGACCAGCGCGTCGTTCTTGTTCCAGCCGGTGGCGAAGGCGTTTGCTTCGTAGGCCGGGAAAATACCGACTTCGGGCATCTTGATCCCGGCTTCGCGGGACAGTTGCTCGACGGTTTGCAGCAGCCATTGCTCATGCCGGGTACGTGGCTGGCTGATGATCTGGGTGCTGGTGCTCATCTTCGCCATCCACTTGGAGATGAACAGCGAGAACAGTGAACCGGCGAAACCAAAGACCGCACAGAAAACCAGCAGCTGACTGAGGTTGAGATCAACCCCGTTGGCCGCCATGAACCCGTTGAAGCCGAACAGGCTCAGGGTGATGCTGGCTATCAGCACGACCGCCAGGTTAGTGGCCAAAAACAGCAGGATGCGCATCATGGTTGTAGAAATCTCCTCAAGCTAAAGATGTAGCGTACTGCGGGGTATATAAGGTGCGGCACCGGGTGATTCAACCGAGTGACTATTTCAAACTGTGTCCTACAGCGGATTCCCGAGTCGGCAGGTCATTGCCCACGGCCAAAACCGAAAGGGATGACAGCCAGCCGCTACCCGCCGCCACTGCGCCAGAGGCGGGTGGGCCCTATGAATCGCAAGTGTAGAAGGCGCAGCGAGGCGGGGAGAGCAGAAGTGTTGCTGAATCAGACAGTGCGCAACGTTCGGGCCGTTGCGCACCGTTGACCGGTTACTGGCGGTAGGACTTGAGGAAGTTGCCGATGCGGCCGATGGCCATCTCGAGATCGTCGACGCGGGGCAGGGTTACCACGCGGAAGTGATCCGGCCACGGCCAGTTGAAGGCCGTGCCTTGCACCACCAGCAGCTTCTCGGAGAGCAGCAGGTCGAGGACGAATTTTTCGTCGTTGTGGATCGGGCAGACTTTCGGGTCGATCCGCGGGAACGCATACAGCGCGCCCATCGGCTTGACGCAGCTGACGCCCGGAATGTCGTTGAGCAATTCCCAGGTGCGGTTGCGCTGCTCCAGCAGGCGGCCCTGCGGCAGTACCAGGTCATTGATGCTCTGATAGCCGCCGAGGGCGGTCTGAATCGCATGCTGACTCGGGACGTTGGCACACAGGCGCATGTTGGCCAGCATGTCGATGCCTTCGATGTAGCTCTGGGCATTGTGTTTCGGCCCGGAGATGGCGATCCAGCCGGAGCGGAAACCCGCCACGCGGTAGGATTTTGACAGACCGTTGAAGGTCAGGCACAGCAGGTCTGGCGCCAGCGAAGCGGTGCAGATGTGCACGGCGTCGTCGTAAAGGATCTTGTCGTAGATCTCGTCGGAAAACACCACCAGGTTGTGCGCGCGGGCGATTTCCAGCATGCCCAGCAACACTTCCTTGGAATACACCGCGCCAGTCGGGTTGTTCGGGTTGATGATCACCATGGCCTTGGTGTTCGGGGTGATCTTGGCCTTGATGTCGGCCAGATCAGGGAACCAGTCGGCGCCCTCGTCGCACAGGTAGTGCACGGCGTTACCGCCGGCCAGGCTCACGGCGGCGGTCCACAGCGGGTAGTCCGGGGCCGGTACCAGTACTTCGTCGCCGTTGTTGAGCAGCGCCTGCAACGACATCACGATCAGCTCGGACACGCCGTTGCCCAGATAGATGTCTTCGATGCCGACACCTTCGACATTTTTTTGCTGGTAGTACTGCATCACCGCCTTACGGGCACTGAACAGGCCTTTGGAGTCGCTGTAGCCTTGGGCGGTCGGCAGGTTGCGGATCACATCCTGAAGAATTTCGTCCGGCGCTTCGAAACCAAACGGCGCCGGGTTGCCGATGTTCAGCTTGAGGATGCGCTGGCCTTCCTCCTCCAGACGTTTGGCGTGCTTGAGCACCGGGCCGCGAATGTCGTAGCAGACGTTGGCGAGCTTGTTCGATTTGCTGAACTGCATGGCGATGTGATCCCGAAAATGAACGATCCAGACGGCGGATGGCCAACCGTACTGGGATTCCTGCGTCTTCGCACAGGCGGAGTCTTGCGCCATGGCGCCGAGAATCCGTTTGAATGCGCCCGGTCTGGCTGCCAGACTGGCGTGTGACGAGGCGCAATCATACGTGCCACCCGATCCGTGGAAAAGGTACAGATCGGGCTTTTTCAGCCGCTGAGGTGTGATGATGGAAAAGTTGGAAAAAACCCTGGAAGAATGGCGGGCGATGCTCGACCCCGAGCAGTACAACGTGTGCCGTCTCAGTGCGACCGAACGGCCGTTTTCCGGCAAATACAACGACACCAAAACCGACGGTGTCTATCACTGCGTCTGCTGCAATGAGCCGCTGTTCGACTCCACGACCAAATTCGATTCCGGCTGCGGCTGGCCAAGCTTTTACGCGCCGATCGGCGAAAGCGCCATGACCGAGATTCGCGATACCAGCCACGGCATGATCCGCACCGAGGTCAAATGCGCCCGCTGCGACGCGCATCTGGGTCACGTGTTCCCCGATGGCCCGCCACCGACCGGCCTGCGTTATTGCATCAACTCGGTGTGCCTGAATCTCGAGCCGCGCGAGTAAGCGGACCGGCGACCTGCGGGTCGCCTTTCGGATAATTAAATTGCACACAATTTAATTGCTCGCTATGTTTGGCCTTTCCCGATAACCCGTGGAGCCGTCTCATGAGCGACAACCTGCTGAATATCCCTGTCACCACCATCAAGGGTGAGCAAAAGACCCTGGCCGATTTTGCCGGCAAAGCGGTGTTGGTGGTCAACACCGCCAGCAAATGCGGCTTCACCCCGCAATACAAAGGCCTGGAAGAGCTGTGGCAGACCTACAAGGATCAGGGCCTGGTGGTATTGGGATTCCCGTGCAATCAGTTCGGCAAGCAGGAGCCGGGTAACGAGGGGGCGATCAGCGAGTTCTGTGAGCTGAATTACGGCGTGAGCTTCCCGCTGTTCAAGAAGATCGACGTCAACGGTTCTGACGCGCATCCGCTGTTCGTGCAGTTGAAAAAGCGCGCTCCGGGTTTGCTCGGCTCCGAGGGCATCAAGTGGAACTTCACCAAGTTCCTGATCGGCAAGGATGGGCAACTGGTCAAGCGTTTCGCCCCGACCACCAAGCCGCAGGACATCAGCGGCGAGATCGAAGCCCTGCTCAAATGAACAGCCTGCCCGACGATTCGCTGAAGCTCGACAGTCAGTTGTGCTTCAAGTTGTACGCCGCGTCCCGGGCGGTGATTCGCGCTTACAAGCCGATGCTCGATCAACTCGGCCTGACCTACCCGCAGTACCTGGCGATGCTGGTGCTGTGGGAGTGGCAGGACAGTGCACCGGAGCAACCGACGGTCAAGGCGTTGGGCGAGCGCCTGGCGCTGGACTCCGGCACCCTGACGCCGTTGCTCAAGCGTCTTGAACAATTGCAGTGGGTGCAGCGCCAGCGTTCGGCGCGCGACGAGCGTGAAGTGCATCTGAGCCTGACCGCGCAAGGCCAAGCGCTGCGCGAGCAGGTCGGGCCGCTCAAGGCCCGGTTGTTGTGCGACAGCGGGGTGGATCTTGATCGGCTCAACGATTTGCGCAATGGCCTCGATCATCTGCTGGGGCAGATCAAAGCGCTGACGTAGCCGGCATCCACTGGTCGAGCAGGGCCGCCAGCTCTTCGCGGCGGAACGGCTTGGCCAGGTAATCGCTCATGCCGGCCGCACGGCAGCGCTCGCGTTCCTCGGACATGGCGTTGGCGGTCAGCGCGACGATCGGCAAATGCGGCCAGCGCCCGCTCTGGCGGATCTGCCGGCTCGCTTCGTAGCCGTCCATCACCGGCATGTTGCAGTCCATCAGCACCAGATCGAACTCATCGTGCTCCAGTTGATCCAGCGCCTCGGCACCGTGGGCAGCGACCACCACGTCGCAACCGAGCTTGCCGAGCATGCCTTTGGCCACCAGTTGATTGACCGGATTGTCCTCCACCAGCAGCACCTTTCCGCGCCGCCGGACCGGCTGGCTCTCGAGGCGCGCATCGTTGCTCGTGGTGACATCGGCCAGCAGAATGCGCCGCAGGATCTGGTACAGCGCGTTGCGTGCCAGCGGTCGGGCTTGTTGCTGCAATGGCGCCAGCGCGGCGGCTTCTTCGCCGGGCATGAAACTGCCATAAGCGGTTACGACGAGGATCGGTGCGCTGATGGTCGGGCGCAGACTGAACAGGCATTCCGGGCAATCGGTGATCAGCAGATCGGGTGACAGGCCCAGCAACGGGTCATCCATGGTGCGCTGTTCATAGCTCACGCCCCACACTGGCAACAATGTCTTGAGCAGTTCTGCCAAGCCGCTGCTGGCCGCGGTGATCGCCAGCACCTTGCCGTGCAGTGGCGGCGGCATGACCGCCCGGGTGTGACACGGCAGTGGCAGGTCGGCACAGAACTGACTGCCGAAACCGGCCTCGGAACTGATGGTCAGCCGGCCTTGCATGGCCTCGCACAGGTTGTAGGTCAACGCCAGACCGAGACCGGTGCCGCCGTACTGCCGGGTGATGCCGGCACCGGCCTGGGTGAACGGCTGGAAGATTTTCACCTGGGCATCCTGAGCGATGCCGATGCCGGTGTCGCAGACTTCGATGCGCACCCCGTCCTTGTGGGCGGACAGGCGCACATCGACCCGGCCGAAGCGGGTGAACTTCAGGGCATTGGACAGCAGGTTGCTGACGATTTGCCGTACCCGGGTCGGATCCCCCAGCACCAGCGCGGGGAAGTGCGGGTCGATCAGGCAAGTCAGCTCGACGCTCGGCGCGGCGTTCTGCGACAGCAGGTTGGCGGTGTCCTCGATCAGCGAGCCGAGGTCGAACGGGATGTGTTCGAGCTCCAGTTGCCCGGCATCGAACTTGGACAGGTCGAGAATATCGTTAAGCAGCTCGACCAGCACCTTGCCCGAGTCATGGGCAATCGACAGTTGCTGTTGCTGCTCGGCATTCAGCGGCCCGTCGAGGGACAGGGCGATCATCCCCAGCAGGCCGTTGAGCGGGGTGCGGATCTCGTGGCTCATGTTGGCGAGGAATGCCGAGCGCGCTTCGGCCATGTCCAGTGCGGTGCTGCGAGCGACTTCCAGTTCTTCGTTGGACTGGCTGAGCCGGGTGTTGATGGCCTTGAGCTCGGCGGTGCGGGCCGAGACGATGTGCTCCAGTTGCCCGAGGTAATCGGTGAGGCGGTTTTCCGCGTTGCGCCGTTGCTGGATTTCCGTGGCGATGTTGTCGAACTGCTGGTTGGCGACTTTGACCAGTACGCCGATCTCGTCATTGGCGTGGCCAGCCGGACATTCCAGGGTCGTCGGTTCTGCGCTGCGTGCGTCACGCGCGCTGAGTTCCCGGATCAGGCGCACCAGTGGCTTGGTCAGCATCACGTAGAACAGCGCCAACAGGATGCCAGTGAGAATCAGGCTGCGGGCAAAGCCGTTGAGCAGGGTGACTTCGGCGCGGCGCAGAAACCGGCTGCCGAACGCGTAGGTATCGACCTCCAGACTCAGCGTGCCCAGTGATTCCTCGGGCAGGTGGTCGAGGTATAGGCGGTCTTCGAACTGGCGCTTGGCACCGAACAGAAAGTCGCTGATCACCCGGTAACCGCTTTGCAGCTCCGGGCGCTTGACGTTGGCCAGGACGTTGCCGTTGTTGTCGGTCAGTTGCGCCGAGATGATCGCCGGCGAACGCAACAGGCCCAGGGTCAGTTCCTGCGCCAGTTCCGCATCGATGTTGTAGGCGATTCGCGACGCCGGATTGTGGCTGATTTCCAGCAAAGACAGGATTTCACGGTTGATGGAGGCGTCTTCACTGGCATAATCGATGCCGATTTGCAGCAGGCTGAGCAGCGTGCCCAGAACGAACCCGACCAGCACCGTGAATCTGGCTTGCTTGTATGACAGCCGGTGGGTGAATTTGATATCCATGGGGTGTTGAACCACTTCCGTTTCCCTTCGCTGCTCAAGCATAGTCGATCATGTATGGATACCGAGGTTCCCGAAGCGCCTTGTAACAAGGCTTGAACGGGGATTGAGATCTGTCTGTCGTCGCTGGATCGACATCATCACTGTGAACGTGCCCGAGGAGAAGACGTGGATTCCCGATTGAATGCTTTTCTTGAACGCGCCGAGTCGGTTCTGGCGCGGATCGAACCCTTGCTGCCGGCGCCGCGTCCGCTGATCGACTGGGAAACCTGCCTGGCCGCGCGCTGGCAGCGTGACGGGCGCAGCGGCTATTTGCTGCCACTGGAAGTCAGCCTCGACATGCGCCTGTCCGACTTGATTGGTGTCGACCGTCAGTTAGAACAACTGGGCCGCAACACTCAGCAGTTTCTCGACGGCATGCCGGCCAACCATGCGCTGCTCTGGGGCTCGCGCGGCACCGGTAAATCGTCGCTGGTGCGCGCGCTGCTGGCCGAACACGCCAAGGCCGGCCTGCGTTTGATCGAAATCGAGCGCGACCATCTGGCCGACCTGCCGCGCGTGGTCGAGCAGATCGGCAAACTGCCGCAACGCTTCGTGCTGTTCTGCGATGACCTGTCGTTCGAATCCGGCGAAAGCGATTATCGCGTGCTGAAAAGCGTGCTCGACGGCTCGCTCGAACAGGCCCCGGACAACGTTCTGCTGTACGCCACTTCCAACCGCCGCCATCTGGTGCCGGAAAAGGAAAGCGACAACGAAAACTGGAAACGCGTCGATGGCGAGCTGCATCCGAGTGAGGCGGTGGAAGACAAGATCGCCTTGTCCGACCGTTTCGGCCTGTGGCTGTCGTTCTATCCGTTTACCCAGGAACATTTCCTCAACGTCGTCGAACACTGGATCGGCCAGTTGGCCGCCAAGGCCGGCTTGAGCTGGCAGCGCGACGAAGAGCTCGACATCCTCGCCGTGCGCTGGGCAACCGGGCGCGGCAATCGCAACGGACGTTGCGCGTACCAATTCGCCCGTTACTGGGTGGGACTGAAATTGCTGGAGCACAAGGCATGATTGATTTGCAACAAAGCGGCCAGGGCCTCGAAGGCTATGGCATGTTGGCCGCACAACTGGAATCGCTGCTGGCGGACGAGCGCGATTTCATCGCCAACGCCGCGCAGTTTTCGGCGTTCCTGTTCAACCAGCTCGACGATTTGAACTGGGCCGGTTTCTACCTCAATCGCAACGAAGAACTGGTGCTTGGCCCGTTTCAGGGGCAGATCGCCTGTGTGCGCATTCCGTTCGGTCGCGGTGTATGTGGCGCGGCAGCGGCCAGTCGGCAGACCCAGCGCGTTGAAGACGTGCATGCGTTCCCCGGTCATATCGCTTGCGACAGCGCCTCCAACAGCGAGCTGGTAGTGCCGCTGGTCAAGGACGGTCGGCTGATCGGCGTACTTGATCTCGACAGCCCGAAACTTGCACGTTTCGGCACCGCCGATCAGGCCGGAATCGAGCAACTGGCGGCGATTTTCCTGCGTCTGACCGACTGCTGATCAGGCACTCAGGCCAGCCTTGCGCAGCAGGCTGGCCGGATCCACCACATCGATCTGGCGCGGATCGAGAAACCGTGCGGCGTACTGCATGTACACCCCATCGTTGATGAACAGCGCAAACAGCTCGGGGTCGATGTGCGCCTCGCGGGACATGGTGGCCATGATCCCCAGCGCCTCGTTCAAGGATTTGGCCTTCTTGTACGGTCGATCCGCCGCTGTCAGTGCCTCGAAAATATCGGCAATCGCCATCATCCGTGCCGGCAGGCTCATGTCCTCGCGCTTCAGGCGTTTGGGATAACCGCTGCCGTCCATCTTTTCGTGATGCCCACCGGCGATTTCCGCAACGCTGTCCAGGTGCCCGGGGAAGGGTAGGTGGCTGAGCATCAGGATCGTCTGCACCATGTGGTGATTGATGATGTAGCGCTCTTCGCGGGTCAGCGTGCCCCGGGCAATGCTCAGGTTGTACAGTTCGCCGCGATTGTATTTGTAACGCGGCACATCCAGTTTGAACCCCCACGGATTGTCTTCCGGAATCAGTTCGCTGTCGGCGCGTTCGATCAGGTGTTCGGGCTTGTCCGCCAGCAGTGGCTCGCTGACTGGCAGATTCGCCGCCGGCGTTTGCGCCTGGCGGCGGTTTTCCTCCCATGACACCCCCAGGCGATCATCGAGGGTGCGCATCCAGCGCCGCTCGGCAATGCGTTCAAGACGTTGCAGATCGGCGGGCGCCATGGCCTCACCGCCCAGATTGCAGCGGGCAACGAAGGCAAAGTCGTCATCCAGTTGCGTCAGCGTGGCGTCACGCAGTTCGCTCAGTTGCGCCGCGTTGCCGCCCAGTGCGATCGCCTGCCAGTAACTGATCCAGGCATCGCGCTTGAGCACTTCGAAACGGGTGCGGATTTCGTGGATGCGATCGTTGAGGGTTTCCAGTTTGGTCGCCTTGTCGACGACATACTCCGGCGTCGTGACTTTGCCGCAATCGTGCAGCCAGGCCGCAATGTGCAGGGCTTCCCATTCGTCTTCGCTCGGTTGGTAGCTCTGGAACGCCGGCGCCTGGCTGGCGGCCGCGGCCTGCGCGAGCATCAGGGTCAGTTCCGGCACGCGCTGGCAGTGGCCACCGGTGTACGGGCTCTTGGCGTCGATGGCGCCTGCCAGTAACTGGATGAACGCATCGAGCAACTGTTTCTGCTTCGCTTGCAGGCGCTGACTTTCGATACTCACCGCCGCCGCACCAGACACGGCTTGCAGGAAGCCGATGCGGTCCGGGCGCAGTTTTTCCAGGTCCTGAGCGCTGCCGCTGTCGTTGATCAGCAGAAGCAACAGGCCGATGGTTTCGTTGTGCCGATTACGCAGGCGGATGCCGATCAGGTGGATGCGCGGCGACTGCATGGCCAACAGGACTTTCTGCAAGTCCCCGGCCTGCTCGAAGCCAAGGCTGCTGACCACGTTGTCAGCGTTGATCAGTTGCTGGAACCACGCCGGCCCTTGATCGGCCAGGAGATCCCGGCCCAGCACAGCGAACTCGCCCGGCTCGTGCGAGGCGCCATCAATGACCAGTCCGTAAGGCTCCATCCGGTTGCCATCGCTTTCGCGCAGATAGATCAACCCCGCCTGCGCCTGGGCGATCTGCACCGTTTCGAACAGCACCCGTTGCAGCAGCGGGGCGAAGCGGGTTTCGGCGCAGAGGCTGTCGGTGATGCGGAAGAAACTGGCGAGCGTGTCCTTCATGCGCGCCATCGACAGGCTCAACTGGTCAACCTCCAGCACCGGCGAGCGGCGGGTGACCGGAAAGTTGAAATCGAAACTGCGGATCGCGTCGGCTTCCTTGACCAGCGCGTGCAACGGTTTGACCAGAATCCGCGAGATCAGCCAGCCCAGCGGCAGGCACAGCAGCAAGATCGCCAAGGTGATCAGCGCGCCTTGCCAGCGCATGCGGTAGGCATCGGCAAGCAGTTCGTCCTCGGGCACCAGCAGGGCCATCTGCAAACCTTTCGGCCCGCCTTCCTGCAGGGTGCTGCGGGCGACGATCCAGTGGCGGCCATTGACGTCGAGCCGTTTGCCCGGATGGGCGGTGGACAGCAACGCGTGCAGATTCGGACTGAGGTCGGCCGCTTTGGCCAGGCGTGCGCTGCTGCCGTCGACGATCAGCCGGCTGCTGTCCGGATAGGCCACGGCATTGCCATCGGCATCGAACAACACGATTTCGGTCGAGGGGGTGACCACATGCTTGGTCAAGGTGGCCGAGAGTGCCTCCAAAGTCAGATCGGCACCGATCACACTGGTTGCGCTGCTGCGTCGGGCCAGGGTGGTGCCCACATTGTGCGTGGAGAAAAATACATAGGGTTCGGTGGTGATCTGATCGCCCTGTTGCAGGGCGTTGCTGTACCAGTTGCGGGTACGCGGGTCGTAGCGGTCGTCGGGATTGGTGTCGCGTCCGACAGGCGTCAGCGTCTGGTCGAAGAACAGTGACTGCGACAATACGGTGCCGCTGGCGTCGTGCTCGATGCTCCAGACCTGATAGACCGCTGTTGGTGGTGCCTTGAGCAGGGTTTTCAGCGCGCTGGTGCGCAAGGGCCGGACCATGAAGAAATCGCCGTTGCCGTACCCCAGATACAGCGAGGCGAGATCGGTGTTGTCCTTGAGCGACTGACTGAACGGCTTGAGCAGCGCCAGACGCTGTTGCAGGTTCGGCGCCTCGGCCGCCTGATTGTCGGCCAGCAGGCTCAGCAGGTGCCGGATCGGTTCGTAGGTTGAATGCAGGTCCAGGCGCACATCCTGTTCGATGCGATTGAACAGGTTTTCACTGCTCGACAGGATGATCCGGGTGGTCTGGCGATAGTTGAACAACCCCAGCACGACGCCTGTGAGCAACAGCAGAAAGGTGAACATGACGCTGATGTGCACGTGCAACGGGAACCGGCGTTGATCCGGGCGCAGTGGGCTGGGCATTGCTGACTCTCCATTGAAGTAAACACACTGCTCAGCGTCCAAGCATAGTTAAGGCTCGGTCATTGTGCTTTCTTCGAACGGTTCCAGTTGTTGCCGCAACGCCTGCTCCAGTTCGAGCATGGCTGCGTCGGTGGCCTCGACGCAGCGCACGATGGTCGGTGCGGGCGTTGTCTGCATGCAGGCCTGTTCCAGCGCATCGCAACAGGCGATCAGACGCGAGGCCTGGGCGATCCGGGCGGCGCCTTTGATCTTGTGGGCGACCAGCGCCACTGCCTGACGATCATTGCAGGGGGCCAGGGCTAATAATTCCTCGCGATCGAGACGGCTGCTCTTGAGCAATTGCGTGAGCAGACGCCGGACTTGCAGCGGGTTGCCGCCAGTCAACTGACTCAACCCGTCAAGATTGAACGCCGGTTCAAGCGTCGCGGGCTGCAGACCATTGATCCAGTGGCTCAGTGCGCTGAGGCTCAACGGCTTGAACAGGCAGTCATTCATGCCGGCCTGTTTGCAGCGCTGTACTTCTTCAGGCTGCGCGTTGGCCGTGAAACCCAGCACGGTACACGGAGGGCGGCCAGTGCGTTGTTCCTGCTGGCGGATCGCCTCGGTCAGTTCGTAGCCGTTCATCAACGGCATGTTGCAGTCAGCGATAACCAGGTCGAATGCACCGGTCTGCCATTTCTCGAATCCACTCCGACCCTCTTCGGCGAGGGTGAATCGGTGCCCGAGGAACTCCAGTTGCTGGCACATCAGCAGGCGATTGGCCGGATGATCGTCGACCACCAGAATGTTCAGTGGTGCAGAGGTTTGCAGCACAGGCTCGGTTTTTGCCGTGGTCACCTGGCACGGTAGCGTTTGCAGCGGCAGTGACAGGCAGACCTGGGTGCCGATCCCCGGCTGGCTGCTCAACTGCAGCTGCCCACCCATCATTTCACACAGGTTGCGACAGATCACCAGCCCCAGGCCTGCGCCGCTGCGAGCTTGCTGCCGGCCACTCTCGGTCTGGGCGAACGGCTCGAACAGGCGTTGTTGATCTTCGATGCTGATGCCGACCCCGGTGTCCTGGATCGTCAACTGAACGAGCGAGCATTGGCCCGGCCCGTTGGGCAGCACATCCAGATTGATCCGCACCTGCCCGGACTCAGTGAATTTGATGGCATTGCTGATCAGGTTCGACAGGATCTGCTTGAAGCGCAACGGATCCAGTTCCACGTCGACCTGCAGCCCGGGCGGATTGATGATCAGCGGCAGGAGGAGGTTTTTCTGGCGGGCGAGGCCGCCGAAGATCCTGACCACCGACGCCACTGTTTCGACCAGATTGACCCGTTCCGGGCTCAGGCTCAGGTGCCCGGACTCGATCCGCGCGATATCGAGAATGTCGCCGATCAGGCCCAGCAGATCCTTGGCCGAGCAGTAGGCGGTTTCAATGGAGGAGCGATCCGGAGCCTGATCATTCATGCGTTTGAGCGTCAGTTCGAGCATGCCGATAATGGCATTCATCGGCGTGCGGATTTCGTGGCTCATGGTGGCCAGAAAGGTACTTTTGGCGCGGTTGGCGTTGTCCGCCTGTTCCTTGGCCCGGCGCAGTTCATCGAACAACTGGCGACGTTCACTGATGTCGATCCAGCCGCCGATGATCCCTTGCACATCGCCACTGGAGTCGCGGTACGGCAGGATCCAGTGGTAGATCGTCAAACGCCGGCCACCGATGTGCAGCGGTCGATCGAGCAGCAGAGGCGTGCCTTCGGCCACCACCCGCTGGTAATCCGCCTGGTAGGCCTGGGCTTCGAAGGCGTTGCTCAGGGTGCCCTGCATGACACTTTTGCCGATCACGTCTTCGCGTTTGGCGTTGAAGGCTTCGAGGTAGCTGTCGTTGCAGCTTTGCAGCAGACCCTGGCGGTCGCGCACGTAGATCGGGTGAGGGGTGCCATTGACCAGTGAACGCATGAATTCGAACTGATCGTTGAGTGCCCGTTCGGCGGCCTGGCGTTGCTTGATCTGGCGACGCATGTAGGCGTTCCACAACAGCGACAGCAATAGCAGCAGGCAGGCCGCGCCGATCAATTGGTAAAACAGGCGCTTGTAGTGATGCCAGTTGCTTTGAGCCGCATTGGAGAAACCGCGCCAGCGACTGTTGATGACCCCCAGTTCCTCCGGTGTGATGCTCAGCAGCGCCTTGTCGAGGATCGAGCCCAGTTCGGCATTGTCACGGGCGCTGGCCAGCGAGAAGGCCGCCTGACGTGTGCCCAGGGTGGTGGTGATCTGCAACTGATGTTCGAAGATCCGCGATGAAATCAGATAATTGGCAATCACCAGCGAGGCGACGGCGCCATCGGCCTTGCCTTCGGCAAGCAAGGTTGCGGCACCGAAAGTGTCGGAGGTTTCGATCAGGTGGATGTTGGGGAATTCGCGGCGCAGGTAATCAGCCATGGGACTGCCTTGGGCAATCGCCAGGTATCGGTTCTTGAGCTGGGTGGGATGTGTCGGGCTGTCAGCGGATTTGCGCGTCAGCAGGACGAAGGAGTTTTCCAGATAGGGACGGCTGAATTGCAGGGTCTTTTCCCGTTGGGGGCTGGGTAGCAACGCGGCGATCAGATCCGCCCGATGTTGATTGATCTGCTCGATCATTTCTCCGTCACTGCGGCTGCGGACCAGTTCGAAGCGCAGGCCGGTACGCAGGCGCAGCAGTTCGAGCAGGTCGGCAGTGATGCCCCGCAGGTTGCCGTCGCTGTCGAAGAATGTCAGCGGCGCGAACGCCTCGTTGACGACGACGCGTAGCACCGGGTGCTGTTTGAGCCACTGTTCTTCGTGGTGGGTCAATTGCAGCTTCTGGTCGGTCAGCAGAATGTCGCTGCCGGCGCTCCAGCGCTTGGCGATGTTGTCCCGTTCGCTGGCCGGTATGGCTTGCAGCACGGTGTTGATGATCGCCAGCAGTTGCGGGTTGTCGGCGTGAACGGCGAAGCTGAAACCATGGGCTTCCTGTTTGCCGAAATTGGCCATGCGAATGTTGTTCAGATAACCCTTGTTGATCATGTAGTGGGTGGAAATGGTGTCACCCAGAAACACGTCAGCCTGATCGAAAGCCACCGCGTTGATTGCGTTTTGATAGGAGGGATAGGACGTCAGGATGGCTTTGGGATACTGCGCCTTGACCTCATCCTGGGGCAGATAGTGATAGACCATGCTCAGCCGCAGACCGGCCAGGCCTTCAGTCAGCGAGCGGGTCTCGCCTTCGCGGGTAACCAGAACCGGCTGATCGATGGCGTAGGGCGTTGAAAGCAGGATATTTGCGTTACTGGCCTCGAAACCGTTGGCCGTACCGAGCATGTCGACCTGACCTGCAATCAACGCCTGCAAGGCGGCTTCCCGTGAGGCAAAGCGCTGGACCCGGATTGGCAACCCGACAGCCTGTTCGAGCAGACCGGCGTAGTCGGCGGTAAAACCTTCGTAATCACGACCGCTGGCGGTCATGTCGAACGGCGGATAGTCCGGCGCGGAAGTGCCCAGTACCAGTTCGCGGCGACTCTCCAGCCATTGCCGTTGCGCGGGTTCAAGGGACACGGATGGCGCTTCGTGGCCCGAGCGGCTGCGCAGCACATAATCTTGCGCGGTGACGAAGCTGGCATGCACCTGAGTCGTCAGGCACAGGCTGACGCAACATAGGGCGAGACAGATCTTTAAACGACTGGGCATTCAGGCTCTCACACTAGCGCGTTGCGTTTGGCCATCTCGATCAGTTCCACCAGAGATCTGGCCTTGAGTTTTTGCATCAGGCGTTTTTTGTAGGTACTGACTGTCTTGTTACTGAGAAACATGCCCTTGGCTATTTCCTTGTTGGTGCGCCCTTGGGCAAATAATTGCAGGACCATCAGCTCGCGGTCGTTGACGGATTTGAATAACTCCAGTTCGGCATAACGCACGTCGTCGAGGCGCACCGGATTCAATGCCTGGCTGGGGAAATAGTTGTAACCGGAAAGTACCGCCTTGATCGCACTGACCAGTTCACTCAAGTCTTCCACTTTGCAAACATAACCGGATGCACCGGACTGCATGCAGCGAATGCCGAACAGCGTCGGGCATTGCGCCGTCAGTACCAGGGTTTTGAGCGGGGTGCCCATGGCGTTGAACCGGGCGAGAACTTCCAGGCCGTCGAGTTTGGGTATGCTGATATCAAGGATGATCAGGTCGGGCATGCATTCGCGGACCATTTGCATGGCATCGACCCCGTTATCGGTTTCGCCGACGACCTTGTAACCTTCATGCTCGAGCAGCATTCGAACGGCAAGTCGGATGACGGGGTGATCATCGACAATAAAAACGGAGTTCATAATCAAATCCCATACGTGCGCGAATAAAGGGCGCACCTTAGCTCAGATAAATGAGCTGCCGCATGAACTCCCGGGGCTGTTGCGGCAATATAGGATAAGTCCTACGCACTAAAAGGAAACCGACTACGACCAAACTCTGTGTCGCGTAAGGAAGTGTTGTGCTGATTTGTTTATCTGAATGTTTTAAGTTGCTTGTCGAACCTTGAATAAACAAGGTTTTGTTTGCGTAGTTGGCTGTTAAACGGATTTACCTTTCAGTCGATCCGTTTGCCTGAGACCACAGAACCGGTTCAATCGAGGCATCGCTCATCCGGGCAGTTGCCTGACCCGGTTGAGCAACTTTTTTTCTGTCAGTGGCTGGAACGCCCGGTCATTTCCAGCGCCATGTCACTGGCGTAGCTGTCGGTCATCCCGGCGATGAAGTCGATCATGCGCAGGAACGAGGTGTGCAGCGGGCCATGGGGATCCGGCGCATTGTTGCCCAGCAGATCGAGGATCCGGCGGCTCTTGAACGACGGCGTGCGGCCGCCATGTTGCTCCAGGGCCGCGCCGCAGAACGCGTTGAGGAGGATTTCCAGGGTGGTGTAGGCGCCGATTTCATGCAGCGTCTTGCGCTTGTCCTGGAAGATTTTCTTGCGGGCGATGTCCTTGGCGTTGAGTACGCAGCGTTTGGCCGGGCCGTGCATGTGTTCCACCAGGTCGCCGTGCAGGGTGCCGGCCAGCAGCGCATCCTGTTGCTCGACGAATGCCCGGGCAGCGGCGTTGGTCAGGTGCTCGATGGCCTTGCCGCGCAGGATCGCCAGTTTGCGTCGACGCGAATCCTGCGGGCCGAGCTGGCGATAGGTTTCCGGGAGATCGTCTCCCACCAGACCGAGCAGCAGCGATTCGACTTCCGCGTACTCCAGCAGCTCCATTTCCAGGCCGTCTTCGAGGTCGATCAGCGCGTAGCAGATGTCGTCGGCAGCCTCCATCAGGTACACCAATGGGTGGCGCGCCCAGCGCTGGTCTTCCAGTTGCGGCAGACCGAGCTTGTGGGCGATCTGCTCCAGCAGCGGCAGTTCGCTCTGATAGCAGCCGAATTTGTGTTTCTTGTAGCCCAGCGAGTCGGCGTGACGTGCGGTCCACGGATACTTCAGATAGGTGCCGAGGGTGGCGTAGGTGAGGCGGGTGCCGCCGTCGAACTGGTGATACTCAAGCTGAGTCAGCACCCGGAAGCCTTGCGCATTGCCTTCGAAATTGAGGAAGTCACCGCGCTCGGCTTCGCTCATGCCGTCGAGCCAGCCGCGCCCGGCCGCCTGCTGGAACCAGTGCCGAATCGCATCTTCACCGGAGTGGCCGAACGGCGGGTTGCCGATGTCATGGGCCAGGCAGGCCGATTGCACGACCATGCCCAGGTCGCTCGGGTCGCACCAGTCGGGCAGGGCGCTGCGCAAGGTTTCACCGACGCGCATGCCCAGCGAGCGCCCGACGCAGCTGACTTCCAGCGAGTGGGTCAGCCGGGTGTGGATGTGGTCGTTACTCGACACCGGATGCACCTGGGTCTTGCGGCCCAGACGGCGGAAGGCACCGGAGAAGATGATGCGGTCGTGGTCTTTGTGGAACGGGCTGCGGCCAAGCTCTTGCGGGCTGTGCAGCGGTTTTCCAAGGCGTTCGCGGTTGAGCAGGGTCTGCCAATCCAAGGCTGGTTCTCTCCGTCGGTGACTGGGATGACTGTTGCCCTAGCTTCCCGGTTCGGCCACACACCTGCAAGCGGAACTACAAGCCCGCGGCATCAATATCGATCAGCAGCAGGCGCTCGCCGTTATCGAAGAACTGCCCGGCGGTCAGGCAATACTGGTTGCTGGTGGCATCGCGGTAGGTGCTGGACAGGGTCAGGCGCCGCTCTTCCCAGCCTTCGGCGAGCAAATGATAGAAGTACGGACGCCATGACCAGTTGTGGCCCAGATAGCGGTTATCGGCGACCCAGCCGTTGTTGCGCCATTCGAGGTTGGGCGTGAGTTGGGTGCCGTGACGGTCGCATTGGTAAAACCGCAGCAACCACGGGAAGGCTTCGAGTTGCGGCAGCGCACTCAGCGGCGCGTGGGCCTGAGCCCAGCTCTGGAGGATCGCCATCAGTTCGCCGAGTTGCTGGCGCATCTGCATCAGGCGCCCGCGTTCGGCCAGTTTCTGCCGCACGTAACGCTGGCGCAGTTCGGCGAAGCGCTGCACGAAGGCGTCGGTCGGATAAAACGCCTCCTGCGCCCGGGCGAACAGGAAACCCTGAACGTAGCGCGAACCGCATTCCAGGGCGAAATTGAGCTGGGCCTCGGTTTCCACGCCTTCGGCGATGATCCAGCAGCCGGTTTTTTCGGCCATTTGCGCCAGAGCCTTGACCACGTCACTGCTCGGCCCGCCCAACGCGGCGGCCTGAAACAGGCGCATGTCGAGTTTGAGAATGTCCGGCTGCAACGCCAGCACCCGATCGAGCTGCGAGTAACCGGCGCCGAAGTCATCGATGGCGATCCGCGCTCCGGCCTCGCGATAGCGCGCGACCACTTCGGCCAGACGCTGACCATTGCCGCCCAGTTCAGTGATCTCGAACACGATGCGTTGCGGATCGACGCCGTGGCGCAGCATCTGCTTGAGGCTGGGCAGCGGTTGATCGGCGCGCAGGCGACTGATCCAGCGCGGCGACATGTTCAGGCTGAGAAACCACTCGGCGGGGGCTTCATGCAGTCGGCTCAGGGCGTTGTCGCGGATCTGCCGGTCGAGCCGGCGCAGGGCGATGGCGGGTGTGCGTGGGTCGGCAAACAACGGCCCGACCGAGGCCAGTTGGCCGTCAGGCTGGCGCAGGCGACCCAATGCTTCGACGCCTGCAATACGTCCGGTGGCGGTATCGATGAAAGGTTGAAAGCAGGCGAGCGGTTGCCCGTCGATCACGGGGCCTCCTTAGTCGTTCTTGTTCTGGATGAACCCCGCCGACCGGGTAGGCGCGCGGGATTGAACCTCCGGGTAAAGAGGTTCATCCCGCGGATATTGCAAGAATGTAGCCAGATGCGTCGGCTTAGCGTTTGCCCGAACTCTGCATGACCAGTTTGATCAGTGGCCCGAGGCTGGTGCCCAGCCGTATCAGCCGGGTCAGCCCGCCAACACCGCCGCTTTTTGCGCCTTTGCCGGTGATGAAGCCCAGCAGGGTGACGGCGGCCACGCCCCAAAGCGGCGCGTGCTTGATGCCGAAGCCGCCTTGCAGGTTTTGCGTCATGCCGCGCATGCGCTGCAAGGGCTGCAGCACTTGCCCGGCTTCGTGGCGGATTTCCTGACGATGCATTTCCATGCGCAGGCGGATCAGCGCCTTGCGCATTTCCCGGCGCGAGCTGTTGTGTGGCAGTTCAGGCAGGCTCATGGCAGCAGGCGCTCCCGATCATTGGCCAATTCTTCCAGCGTGCCGTGGAAGGGCGAGGATTCATCGAAGACTGCTGCCTTGAGACGCAGCCCGCAGAAAGCGGCCGCCAGGGTGTAGAACACGCACAGGCCGATGATCGCTGCCAGACGATAGGTATCCCAGAACACGATCAGCACCAGCGTCGACAGACCCACCAGCAACAGCAGGGCAAACACCAGCGCCAGCCCTGCGAACAGCAACAGGCTGACGGTGCGTGATTTCTGCTCCTGCAATTCGATGCCGAACAGTTCGACATGGCTGTGCAGCAAGCCGAGAACAGCGGCGCCCAGACGCCGCGTGGAAGAGGAGGTGCCCGACCCCAGGCCGGATTCGCCGATCGACATGATCAGCGCCGAGTGGCCAGCAGGCCAATCAGAAAGCCCACGCCGGCGGCGATACCCACTGATTGCCAAGGGTTGGCCGACACATAATCTTCGGTGGCGGTGACGGCAGCCTGGCCGCGATCACGCAGGGTGTCTTCGGTCAGCTTCAGGGTTTCCCGGGCGCGCAGCAGGCTGTCGTGGATCTGATCACGCAGCTCATCGGCCTGATCGCCCGCCAGGGACGCGGTGTGTTCGAGCAGCCGCTCGGTGTCGGCGACCAGAGTCTGGAAGTCGTTCATCAGGATTTCTTGAGCAGTCTTTGCCTTGATGCTGGCCATGGGTGGATCTCCGTAAGTGACGTCTGAAGCGTTCGAGTATGAGCCTTGCGCGAAGGTTCAGTACAAATGACTGGTACAGCTTTTGCTATGTCGTGGTGCGTTCTGCTGCCGCCGTGCGCTGTTGGCGGGCGTACATGCAGCAAAACCTTAACTCAAATAATCCTGGTTCGTGTCAGGACATCGACCTTGTGCGCCAAACCGGTTCATCGCAGCTTCATTGCGCAGACCGACCGGTCGCAACTTGGTGCATGAATTGTCCGCGCGAACCGCTTTGGTGCCTTTTTAGCCTTCAGGTCTGCCTCTTTATGGAAAATCTGCAAAGCGCTGTGGACACGCTGGTTCACAGCTCCAACACGTTGTTCATTCTGATCGGTGCGGTGATGGTGCTGGCGATGCACGCCGGTTTCGCCTTCCTTGAAGTCGGCACGGTGCGCCAGAAAAACCAGGTCAACGCACTGTCGAAGATCCTCAGCGACTTTGCCGTTTCGACCCTGGCCTATTTCTTTATAGGCTATTGGATCTCCTACGGGGTGACCTTCATGCAACCGGCGGCGGTGCTGAGTGCCGATCACGGTTACGGTCTGGTGAAGTTTTTCTTCCTGCTGACCTTCGCCGCGGCGATTCCGGCGATCATCTCCGGCGGGATTGCCGAGCGCGCGCGCTTCGTTCCGCAGTTGTGTGCAACGGCGCTAATCGTGGCGTTCATCTACCCGTTTTTCGAGGGCATGGTCTGGAACGGCAACTTCGGTCTGCAGGCCTGGCTGACGGCACGTTTTGGCGCGGCGTTCCATGATTTCGCCGGATCGGTGGTGGTGCACGCCATGGGCGGCTGGCTGGCACTGGCGGCGGTTTTGCTGCTCGGCCCGCGCAATGGCCGTTATCGCGAAGGGCGTCTGGTGGCGTTCGCACCGTCGAGCATTCCGTTTCTGGCGCTGGGTTCGTGGATTCTGATTGTCGGCTGGTTCGGCTTCAACGTGATGAGCGCGCAGACCTTGCAGGGCGTCAGCGGTCTGGTGGCGGTCAACTCGCTGATGGCCATGGTCGGCGGCACGGTGGCGGCGCTGATCGTCGGGCGCAATGACCCGGGCTTCCTGCACAACGGTCCGTTGGCCGGGCTGGTGGCGATCTGCGCCGGTTCCGACCTGATGCACCCGGTGGGTGCGCTGGTGACCGGCGCGATTGCCGGTGCACTGTTTGTCTGGTGCTTTACCGCCGCGCAAGTCAAATGGCGTATCGACGATGTACTCGGCGTCTGGCCGTTGCACGGTTTGTGCGGGGTGTGGGGCGGGATCGCCTGCGGCATCTTCGGCCAGACTGCGCTGGGTGGCCTCGGTGGCGTCAGCCTGATCAGTCAGTTGATCGGCACTGCGCTCGGTGTGGTGGTCGCATTGCTCGGCGGATTCGCCGTTTACGGCGTGATCAAGGCCTTGCACGGCCTGCGCCTGAGTCAGGAACAAGAGTATTACGGCGCCGACCTGTCGCTGCACAAGATCGGCGCGGTCAGTCAGGACTAAGTTTCCTTGTCGTCGGTGCCGGGGTAAAAGCCATGCAACAGGCGATAGCGATTGATGCGCACCTGGTCGACTTTCTCCTGTACCTGATGAGCTGGCAGACCGAGCATGATCAAGGCGTGGGAGGCGAGCATCAGGCTCGACTCCAATAACTCCGGCACCACTTCGGTGGCGCCGGCCGCTTTGAGTTCAGCCCATTGGCTGTCATCGCGGGTGCGCACCAGAATCGGTATCCGCGCATTGAGCCGGCGCGCTTCCTTGAGAATTCGCAGACTGACATCGCTCTGATCCACGGCGATCACCAGCAGTTTCGCGCGCAACAATCCGATGGCCGTTAGCAAGTCACCGCGCGATGAGTCGCCATAATGCACATCACTTTCCTCGGACGCGGCTTCCTGCACGCGCACCGGATCGTTGTCCAACGCGATGTAAGGTTGATTGGCATTGCGCATGAAGCGGCCGATGGACTGGCCAACGCGCCCGTAGCCGCAAATCACCACATGTTGATCCAGACCGGCATTGAGGGCGCTGATTTCCTCGATTTGCGCCTCCTGATTCGGCTTGCGATGCAGGCGCAGGGCAATTTTCGGTGCCCCGCGCAACAATAGCGGGGTCAGCAACATCGAGCAGAACGTCGCCGCCAGCAGCAGGCCGCCGAGTTCGTCAGGCAGCATGCGGTTTTGCTGCATCTGCGCCATCAATGCGAAGCAGAATTCCCCGCCCTGCGCCAACGCCAGGCCGCTGCGCCAGGCAGTTTCGTGATCGCTGCCGCGCCACTTCACCAAAAGCGCGACGACCGTGCCTTTGATCAGCATCAGACCGAGGGTCAGGCCGAGAATCAGCAGGCTGTGACTGACGAACAGTTGCAGGTCGATCAGCATGCCGATGCTGACGAAAAACACCCCGAGCAGGATGTCGCGAAACGGCCGGATGTCGGCCTCTATCTGATGGCGATAGTGGCTCTCGCCCAACAGCATGCCGGCGAGAAATGCGCCAAGGGCAGGGGACAGGCCCAGCAGGTGTGTCAGCCAGGCGGTCAGCAGCACAATCACCAGCGCCAGCAGGACGAACAATTCCGCCGAGCGCGAGGCCGCCACTTCGTGGAACAGCCGTGGCAGCAACCAGCGGCTGGCCAGCAGCAGACCGAAAAACAGCACCACGGTCTTCACCAGCGTCAATGGCAAGGCCCAGTACCAGGCTTGCGTGCTGCTCCCGGCGAACACTGGCACCAGGGTCAGCAACAACACCGCGACCACGTCCTGAAACAGCAAGACCCCGACCGCGTTCTGCCCGTGGCTGCTGAACACTTCGCCCAGGCTGCTCAACTCCTTGGTGACAATCGCCGTCGACGACAACGACAGCCCGGCGCCAAGCAGCAGGGCCGGGGTCGCCGGCATGCCAAGCACGATCAGCACCATTCCCAGTAATGCCGTGCTGAGCAATACCTGCTGACTGCCCAGGCGAAACACCACCTGGCGCAGCGCGATCATTTTCGACAGGGAAAACTCCAGGCCCAGCGAAAACAGCAGAAACACCACGCCCAACTCGGCCACGTCCGGCAGGTGCTCGCTCTCGTTGACCCAGTTGAACGCGGTCGGCCCCACCATCAGGCCCACGCACAGATAGCCCAGCACCGGCGGCAAGCGCAGGCGGCGAAACAGGGCAATCATCACCAGGGATGAGGCGAGGATGATCAGCAGGTTGGCAAACACAAGGCACTCCGATGTCAGGCTCAGGCTTCTCAAGCGTAGAGGCAAAAAGCCCGGGAGCATGGCCTGATTGGCTTTTCTCTGGACTGATTTGCGTCAGGGTTTTGCGTACTGGTTGCCGTGCTCGGGCCTTTGGGCGGCAGCGGCTCGACGGGTTTTCGAGGCAGGCCTAGAATGAATGCTCATTTTCCCGGTTGAGCGATCATGCCTCCTGAATGTCAGTTGTTCGGCACCTTGGGATGCCATTTGTGTGAGTTGGCAGAAGCCGAGTTGATGCCTTTCGTCGAGCACGGTCTGCTGGTCGAACTGGTGGATATTGCTGACGATGAATCCTGGTTCGAGGCTTACAGCCTGCGAATTCCGGTGCTGCGCCGTGTTGATAATGGTGCGGAGCTGAGCTGGCCGTTCAATGCCGATCAGGTCGTGGCATTCCTGCGCTGAGCCTTTTCTTCGGTGACGCGACATGGCTTTCCGCCGGTCGTGACCGTGCATCCTTCCCTTGGCACTCTGTGGTTTATTCGGTTACTGTATGTGCATACAGTAATTGGGTTGGCCTGCTGCTTTGCATGACTTGAGCAGGTGAATCCGGCAGTCAGAGGGACGAACCGTGGTCAATGTCGAACAGTTGAAGAACAGCGTGAACCGGATGTCGGTTGACGTGGTGCGCGAGGCCGTCCTCGAGTTGCGCCTGGACGGGCTGGTCACGGAGGGCAAGACGCCTTTCAACAAACTGCATTTCAACACCTGTTTTGCCGAGATCGAGGCGCTGTTCCAGCGTGCCGGTTATCACAAGCAGCTGGATGTGGTCGGTTATCAGGGCTTGCTGTACGCCTTGTATGACCCGGGGCGCTGGGAGGCGGTCGATGTGCTGCGCTGGCTCAAGGAGTTCACCGAAGCCGCGGCGCTCAAGTCGATTCCGGCCTGAGCGGGCCGCAGATTCTGCGCTAGGTTCGTTGCGCTCAGTGTTGGATAATGCCGGCCTGCATTGAGGGTTCGAATTTCCGTATGTCCACACCAACATTTTCCGCTGCGCAGAATCAGGCCAGCACCCTTTACCTGCCTCCGGGTGCGTGGCTTACCGTGCTGGATTGCCTGTGTGAGCATTTCAGTGCGATCAGCCGCGAGCAATGGCTGGACAGAATCGCCCGGGGCCGGGTGCTGGATGGTCAGGGGCAGTCGATTGCGGTGGATCTGCCGTACAAGGAAGGCCTGCGCATTCACTACTTCCGCGAAGTGCCGGATGAAAAGCCGATTCCGGCGCTCGAGTCGATCCTGTATGCGGACGAGCATCTGGTGGTGGCGGACAAACCGCATTTTCTGCCGGTGACACCCGCCGGTGAATACGTCGAACAGACGTTGCTGCGCCGTCTGATCCGTCGCCTCGATAATCCGCACCTGGTGCCACTGCACCGCATTGACCGGCACACGGCGGGGCTGGTGATCTTTTCCGCCAACCCGCAAACCCGCTCGGCTTATCAGTCGTTGTTCCCGACCCGGCAGATCGATAAACGTTATGAAGCGATCGCCCGTGCGCTGCCGGAACTGGAATTTCCCCTCGTGCATAAAAGTCGCCTGATCGACGGCGAACCGTTCTTCCGCATGCAGGAAGGCCCAGGTGTCGCCAATACTGAAACGGCGGTGGAAGTCCGGGAAAAGAATGGTGATCTGTGGCGCTACGGCCTGTACCCGGTGACTGGCAAGAAGCATCAGCTAAGGGTGCATATGACCGCGCTAGGGGCGAGTATCTGTAACGATCCGTTCTACCCGGATGTGTTGAAAGACGTTGAGGATGACTATGCCAATCCGTTGAAGCTGTTGGCACAGGGGCTGCGGTTTGTCGACCCGGTCACCGGCGAAGAACGCGAGTTCGAAAGTCAGATCACCCTGCAGTGGTGACGCCATTCACTTCCCCGCACCCATGAAAAAGCCCGCATTAATGCGGGCTTTTCTGTATCTGGTGTCGACGTAAAGCTTACAGCTCTTTAACGGTACGAACCTGATCCTTGTTGATGCGGGTCTCTTTGCCGTCGAGTTGTTTGAACTCGTAGAAGCCCGAATCTTCATCGTATTTCGGGGTGTCGACGGCCTGGATTTCGCGACCGTCATTCAAGGTGATCACTGTTGGCGACGAGCAACCAGCGAGAGTTGCCAGGCCCAGTGCGAGCATGAAAGTGGCGAGGGTCCGTTGAGTCATGGGTGTGTCTCCGAATGGGAATACTTTGGTTACTGAGCTTGAGACGTGTACAAGGCGTGAGAGTTCCTTGAATGCTGTCAGTCTGACACAGTGTTGTGCGTATTTAACAGTTCGGGGGTGTTCAGGTTGGCCAGGCGCGGGTCATTGTCGGGGCATTGCAGGGCAGTCGCGCCGAGATTGCGCATGATTCGGCCGGGGCTGCGTTCGCCGGCGTTCCACGCGGTTTCGAAGGCGGGCAACAGGGCGACGGGAATTACACACAGCAGGGGTTCCCAGTGGTCGTCGTGACGCAACATTAAAGGTTTTTCAGGAAACAGGCCGGCGGTTTCACGCATGTCCTGCAACAGCGCGGCGTCGATTCGCGGCACATCGCAGGGCAAGACCAGCAGGTGTGGCTGGCGGGCTGCCTTGAGTCCGGCGAGGATGCCGGCCAGGGGACCGGGAAAATCGCCTTGCTCATCGCTGACCAATTGATCGGCGTAGGCTGCATAACGCTCGTGATTGCGATTGCAGGAGATGATCAGATCGTCAGTCAGCGGTCGGACCTTGCGCTGCAAATGCGCAATCAGCGGCTCACCCTGCCATTCGACCAGCCCTTTGTCCTGGCCGCCCATGCGCTGGCCGCGTCCGCCTGCCAGGAGCAGAATGGAGCAGGGGGGCAATGGCGTATTCGAGGTCATGGCAGCTCTCCAGCGGGGCGGCGAAAAATTCAGGCGCTGTGATATAACACCGGGCTGTTTCTCCTACAACTGGACGAGCCTAATGAAAGCCAAGGCCGATGTACCTTTTGCGCCGCTGAACATTGCGGTGCTGACTGTCAGCGATACCCGAACCCTGGAAACCGACACCTCAGGCCAGGTCTTCGTCGACCGCCTGACTGCTGCCGGTCACCGCTTGGCCGAACGGGTCCTGCTCAAAGATGACCTGTACAAGATCCGCGCGCAAGTTGCCCACTGGATTGCCGAGGACGTCGTGCAGGTCGTGTTGATTACCGGCGGCACTGGTTTCACCGGGCGTGACAGCACGCCTGAAGCCGTGGCTTGTCTGCTCGACAAGCAGGTTGACGGCTTCGGTGAACTGTTCCGCCAGATCTCGGTGGCCGATATCGGTACTTCGACCGTGCAGTCGCGGGCACTGGCCGGCCTGGCCAATGGCACACTGGTGTGCTGCCTGCCAGGTTCGACCAATGCGGTGCGCACCGGTTGGGACGGCATTCTCGCCGAACAGCTGGATTCGCGGCACCGTCCGTGCAACTTCGTCCCTCACCTGAAACAGGCGGCGCCCTGTGAATCCCGTGGGTAAGCCGGGCAAGACCGGCAGCCTGATGCCTGTCGAGCAAGCGTTGGCCCGCCTGCTGGAGATGGCTGAAGCCTCGCCGATTGTCGAACGCGAGTTTCTGCCCTTGGCCGAAGTCGAGGGGCGGGTGCTCGCCGAGGACCTGGTTTCGACCCTGGACCTACCACCCTGGCCAAATAGCGCCATGGATGGTTATGCCCTGAATCTGGCCGACTGGACCGGCGCACCGCTGCCGGTCAGCCAGAAAGTCTTTGCCGGGCAGGCGCCTGAGCCGTTGAAGCCCGGTACCTGCGCGCGGATCTTCACCGGTGCGCCAGTGCCTGACGGGGCCGATTGCGTGGAAATGCAGGAGAACGCCGAAGTTCAGGACGATGGCAGCGTGCGTTTCATCGAAACCATGAGCGTCGGCCAGAACATTCGCCCGCAAGGCCAGGAAACCACGGTGGGTGAGTTGATTCTGGCTGCAGGTACCCGGCTGGGACCGATCGAACAAGGTCTGGCGGCGTCGCAGGGGTGTGCCGGGCTGAATGTGGTACGCAAGGTCCGAGTGGCGGTGCTGTCCACCGGCGATGAGCTGGTCGAGCCGGGCCGGCCGCTGGGGCCGGGGCAGATCTACAACAGTAATCGGGTGGTGTTGTGCAGTTGGCTGCAGCGCCTGGGTTGTGAAGTGATTGATGCCGGTATTCTTCCGGACGATCTGGCGACCACGCGGGCGCGCCTTGGCGACTTGCAGGGTGTCGACCTGATTCTCTCGACCGGAGGCGTGTCGGTCGGTGAAGCGGATTTTCTTGGCATCGCATTGCGGGAAGAGGGCGAGCTGGCGCTGTGGAAACTGGCCATCAAACCGGGCAAGCCGCTGACATTCGGTCATTTTCGCAAGGTGCCGGTCATCGGCCTGCCGGGCAACCCCGCTTCGACGCTGGTGACCTTTGCTCTGCTCACGCGGCCCTACTTGTTGCGGCGTCAGGGCGTACAGGATGTCGAACCCCTGAAGTTTACGGTTCCGGCAGGTTTTGTCTGGCCTGTGGCCGGCAATCGGCGCGAATACCTGCGCGGTCGTCTCGAGCAGGGGCGGGCGATCATCTACCGCAATCAAAGCTCCGGTGTGCTGCGCAGCGCGGCCTGGGCGGATGGTCTGGTAGAGGTGCTGGAAGGCCGCACGCTGGTAGAAGGCGATGAGGTCGGGTTCATTCCCCTGAGCGACCTGCTCGGCTGATCCGCTTCCGGTAATTGCAGGCTCGACCGATACCGCGTCGATGCCTGCATTCCTCTGTCAATGGCTCATCAGTGTGACCAACTGATCGAACCGGCTGTTGGCAACCCATCCCAGCAGTCCCAGGACCACCGCCGTCGCACCCGCCGAATAGGCGAGACGGTGCTTGATGGTCTTTACATCCCCGCGAACTTCGTCCATATCCCGACGAATGTATTTGAGGTGGGTTTCCAGTTCGGTCACGCGCGGTTCCATATCAACTTCTCCAGCGGTTCTGGCGTTCTTTCTGAAATCGGATTTGTGACTGGCGCGACTTTCGTCCAGAGGGGCAACTGGACTATTTGCAATTCTGGCTTCATGGCTTGGCATGGAAATGTCCATCGGCTGTTTCAAATGTAAGCGCACCGGCCTTCCCGTCATCCAGACTGCCAACAGCTCCGAGGGTGTATCCAATCATTACCTGCACATCCTTGTGTTGTTGAATCGAAAATTGATACCACCTGCACAAGGTGAATCAAGGATCGTGTCCGGTCAATTGAGCCGATTCCTCACATGTTGTAAGAAAAAATACCGTCGCGTAGGACGCAACAGGTCAGTCGCTTGAATTAAATGGTGTTCCCATGGCTTTTTTGCCTGCACCAGTGGTCAAGATGTTTCATACCGATTCAATCTTGGGGAGTGACCGTAATGAGTGAACGCAGGGCGCTGTTGATTCTGCATGGCAAGCAGGCACTCAATGAGGCGGTTCGCGCCGCCGTCGAAGGCAAACGCAAGCAGGGCTGGGAATTGGCCGTACGGCTGACCTGGGAGGCCGGTGACGCTCAGCGTCTGGTGGAAGAAGCACTGGCGAGTGGCTTTCGGAAGATCATCGCCGGAGGCGGAGATGGCACGTTGCGCGATATCGCTGAAGCGCTTGCCGCGCATCCGGACGAGGCCAGTCTGGTGCTGTTGCCGCTAGGAACGGCTAACGATTTTTCCCGCGCGGCGGGGATCCCGCTGGAGCCGGCCGAAGCACTGGAAATGCTGGACGTGCCACCGCGCAAGATTGACCTGGGCGAAGTCGGTGGGCAGATTTTCCTGAACATGGCGACGGGTGGTTTCGGCAGCCAGGTCACGGCCAATACCTCTGAAGATCTGAAAAAAGTGCTCGGCGGGGCCGCCTATCTGTTCACCGGTTTGTCGCGCTTCAGTGAGCTGCACGCGGCTTACGGTGAACTGCAAGGGCCGGACTTTCACTGGAGCGGCGAGCTGCTCGCATTGGGCATCGGCAACGGTCGTCAGGCAGGCGGCGGACACGTCTTGTGCCCGCAGGCACTGGCGGACGATGGTCTATTGGACATCAGTATTCTGCCGGCGCCACAGGAGTTGGTGGGCACGCTGAAGAACCTGCTCAGCGACGGCTTCGGCCTCGACAATATGTTTGTCCGGGCCCGTTTGCCCTGGGTCGAAATCAAGGTCGCCGAGGGGCTGAGCATCAACCTTGACGGCGAGCCGCTGGAGGGCGACAGCCTGCGTTTCGAGGCGCGCCCCGCCGCCTTGCAGGTGCATTTGCCGGAGCATTCGCCGCTGTTGGGCGGCGCGGGTTCGATCAGTCGTCCAGACTGATGATCTGTTCGCGCACCGCGAACAGCACCAGACCCGCCACGTCGTAGATCTGCAGGCGTTTCATGATCTGCGAGCGGTGGGTCTCGACGGTCTTGATGCTCAGGCCCAGGCCGTTGGCGATCTCCCGGGTGGATTTGCCGCGTACGATCAACCGCAGGATTTCCAGCTGGCGTGCCGTCAGATTGTGCGAGTCGGCGACTTCCGGCTGGTTTTTCTGCGTGCGGGTCAGCGCCTGGTTGATCACGGTGTGGGCGATGGCCGGGCTCAGGTAGCGCTCGTTATTACGCAAGGCTTCGAGGGCGTGTTCAAGCTCGGTGGCCGTGGTGTCCTTGAGCAGGTAACCGTGCGCGCCGGATTCCAGCGCCTGCATGATCAGCGCCGGATCGGTGTGCATCGAGAGAATCAGCACCTTGCTTTGCGGGCGCACCCGCTTGAGCCGTTGCAAGGCTTCCAGGCCACCGGTTTCCTTCATCGAGATATCCAGCAACACGATGTCGGGCGCCAGTTGCTCGACCATTTCGAGCAACTGCGAGCCGTCGCTGGCTTCGCCAACGACCGCGTAACCGGGAATATCGAGCACCAGAGCGCGCACGCCGGCCCTGATCAGCGAGTGGTCATCCACCAGAAGTAAGTTACAAGTCAACGCATAACCTTATTCGTACTGGCCCGCTCGAGTGCACGGGGCGCCCAGGGGAATAGTGCTTCGATTTGAGTGCCTTTGCCCGGCTCGCTGATGACGTTCAGCGTGCCGCCCAACTGTTCGATCCTTTCGGCCATCCCGGCCATTCCGCGCTGTCCTTCCCGGCCCGGGTCCGCGGCAGGCGCAAAGCCTTGGCCGTCGTCGCTGATCAACAGCGTCAGGCCTTTTGGCAAGCGTTGCACGCGGATCAGCAGATTGCTGGCCTGCGCGTGACGCAGAATGTTGGTGACCGCTTCCTGGGCAATGCGAAAGGCAGCGACCGCCATTTCTTCCGGAATGCCATTGAGCCGTTGCTGGCAATCGAGGCTCCAGTGCACCGAGGTGTTCGCCAGGGTCTTGAGCAGGTGCGCGCGCAGACTGGCCTCCAGCCCGAGGCTGGTCAGTTGGCGCGGATTGAGAATGGCGGAAACGTCGCGCACCTTGTTGAGGGTTTCATCAAGGGTGTCGCAGAGTGTCGAGCATTGCGCTTGCAAGTCGGCTGGCAGGCGTTTTTTCAGCCATTCACTTTGCAGCTTGGCCGCTGTCAGTAACTGGCCGATATCGTCGTGCAGTTCACGGCTGAGACGGTGGCGTTCGTTTTCCTGGACTTCCAGCAAACGGTCGGCGAGTTCCTGAGGCTGAAACTTGATCGATTTGCGCGACAGTCGATATTGCACCCAGACACAAGCAGTGGCGGCAATATTCAACAGCAGCAGACCCAGTGAGAGCGGAGCAGACAATCCGTAGGTCAGCAGGCTGCCAGCGGCGGCGATGACACTCAATATGAGAGTGAACCGGCGTGCATTTTCCCGGGACGGTGGCCATTTGATGATTGACTTGAGGCTGGCGTACATAACGGATGGAGCCAATGGATGTTCGCTACGGGCAGACCGGCCGGTGGCTGGCGGATCTCTGTCTGAAAATGCTGTCAATTATGTTATTGATTTTAACGAAGTACAGTGAACGATATTCGACCATCAAGTTCGTTGGATGACAGTCGCTGAATCACTGTGCCATTAGTTGAAAGCAACTAACGGTCGGCATAATACCACTTAAGATACCGTTGGTCGCGTTTGCGATATATGTCCAATGAGTCAGGAAATACGTCATGTTGGACGTGAGTTCCATTATGGAAAATGTCGTTTTATTGTGCTTGGTAGAGATCCGTGCGGTTCGAAGTTGATCGTTACACAGATACAGGCAAACCCTGAGGCCGCGGCAGAATATCTGCTGGTGTCAGATGTGATTATTTAATTCGAATTGTCGCTGGCAGGTATGAACTATCCAATTGCGACATTCAGCGATTCCCGTCTTCAGCCTGGATTTACGCTTTGAATGCGGCGGATCACGCCTGACGCTCGGAATAAGACAACAGCGAAACCGGCTGAGGCCGGAGCGGTGGCTTGAACTGGTTTTGACCGACCTGAAACGCGAAAGCTTCGATCAGTGAGGTTTGTTCGCTGCCATCCAGGCTCAATTGGCCGGTATTGTGATCGACCAGTTCAATCTGCCAGGCCATCAAGGTGAAACAGTCCTGCAGCGCATTCAGCGCCTGTGCGTGCAGATCGATATGATCCGGCGCGTGGTCGAGCAGGCTGTGAATATGCAGGGAAAACTCGGAGATCGCCTCCAGTGCCAACGCTTCAGCCCGACTCGCCAGTTTGAGCAGGGTGTTGCGCATGCAGTCGATGGCGTCTTTGTCGTTGCTGATCAATTGCAGGTGGCTCAGGCACTCTTCGGACTTGGCCAGGAGTGTTTCAGCTTCGACGAGGAATTCGGGAAAGCGTTGCGCCCAGTCTTTACGGTCGATTGGCATGCTTATCTCCACAGCGTCATGTCTGATGAGGGAATGCCGTGTGTGTCGACGTTCGTGGATCGTCGGGAGATCGCGCCCCACCGTGCAATTGCACTGGCTGAGGTTTTCCAGAGGGTGGGGTTCCACTGACCTGCGATCGCACACAATAGCCTGACTCCGTTCATGCAATGAGAATGGCGTCACATTAATGGCTATTGGATATTGCGAACATCAGGTTGGGCCTGATTGTTCCTAGGGGATTCCCTTACGCGCGGGAACCTGTGGCGCAAACTGTGGTCGCGCCAGAAGAGAATGTAGCAGATGAAAACACCGGGTCAGTAAACCATGATGTTAATGTGACATCAATGCCCATGTGTGGCATTTTGATGGTGAATTTTGTGGGGATCAAGAATCGCCATAAACAGCCGATAACCCCACTTAGTAGTGAATTCATCAGAACAAGCCCAGGAGTCATTGATGGCCGGCATTCTCGACACGGTAGACCAACGCACGCAACTGGTGGGTGAGAATCGCCTGGAAATTCTCATGTTTCGACTGGCCGGACGCCAATTGTTCGCGATCAACGTGTTCAAGGTTCAGGAAGTTCTCCAACTGCCGAAGTTGACCCTGATGCCACAGCGTCACCCGTTTGTCTGCGGCGTGGTCAACCTGCGTGGGCAGACGCTGCCGGTGATCGATCTGTCTCAGGCGATCGGCATGCGCCCGCTGGTGCCGGGCCCGAACAGCACCATCATCGTCACCGAGTACAACCGTTCGGTGCAGGCTTTCCTCGTCGGTGGCGTGGATCGCATCGTCAACATGAACTGGGAAGCCATTCTGCCGCCGCCGACCAGTGCTGGCCGCCAGCACTACCTGACTGCAATCAGCAAGGTTGACGATCAATTGGTGGAAATCATCGACGTCGAGAAAGTCCTCGCCGAAATCGTCCCGTACAACGCCAAGGTCTCGCGTGACAAGCTCGATGATCCGGTGCTGGAGCGTGCCCGTGGCCGCGAAGTGCTTCTGGTGGACGACTCCAACGTGGCGCTTTCGCAACTGCGCGACACCCTTGGCCAGCTCGGGGTGAAAATGCACATCGCCAGCGACGGTCTGAAGGCGCTGAACATGCTCAAGGCCTGGGCCGATACCGGCGTGAACATGACCGACAAACTGCTGATGGTGTTCACCGACGCGGAGATGCCGGAAATGGACGGCTATCGCCTAACCACCGAGATCCGCAACGATCCGCGTCTGCGCGGTCTGTACGTGGTGTTACACACTTCACTGTCCGGCAGCTTCAACGACTCGATGGTGAAGAAGGTCGGTTGCGACAACTTCCTCTCCAAATTCCAGCCGGACAAACTGGTCGATGTGGTGCGTCAGCGTCTGATGCTCGATGAAGTGCCAGCCTGACGAAACCCTGTAGCGAGGGGATTTATCCCCGATGGACTGCGCAGCGGTCCCGCTTCTTGATTCAGGTGGGGCCGCTTCGCGCCCCATCGGGGATAAATCCCCTCGCCACAAAGTTATCTTTTCAGGGGGGCGCGCATCTGTCTTTGATTCGCCGATAAAGCTCGTATAGGGTGGCTTTTTTGCCCACCAGGGAGCTGGCCATGCTGCGTCTGAGCGCGCTTTATCGTTATCCGTTGAAATCCGGCAAACCCGAGATTCTGCAATCGATTGGCCTGGACAAACTGGGCCTTGCAGGGGACCGACGCTGGATGCTCGTGGATGAAGCCAGCGGCCGCTTTCTGACCCAGCGGGCCGAGGCGAAAATGAGCCAGTTGTCGGCGCTGTGGAATGCGCAGGGCGGTCTGACCCTGAGTGCCCCCGGGCTTGCCGCGCTGGACGTGCCATTGCCCGAGGCCGATTCCGACTTGCGCGGTGTGACCATCTGGCGTGACACCCTGCGCGTGCCGGATGCCGGTGATGCAGCGGCCCGCTGGGTCAGCGATTTCATCGGCAAACCGACCCGTCTGGTGCAGGTGCCGCTTGATCGCGCGCGCATGACGCAGGCCGGTTATGGCCGTGAGGACGATCAGGTCGCGTTCGCTGACGGTTTCCCGCTGTTGCTGATTGGCGAAGCGTCACTTGAGGATCTGGTGCAAAAGGTCGGACGACCGCTGGAGATGTTGCGCTTTCGGCCGAATCTGGTGATCGAAGGCAGCGCGGCGTTCGCCGAGGACGGCTGGAAGCGCATTCGTATCGGTGACGTCGAGTTCCGCGTGGTGAAGCCTTGCTCGCGCTGCATTCTGACCACCATCGATCCGCAAACCGGCGAACGCAGTGCTGATCGCGAACCGCTGGCAACCCTGCAGAAATACCGTGCGCAGGCCGATGGTGCGATGTTCGGGCAAAATTTGGTCAACGACAGCAATGGTCAGCTGGAAGTCGGAATGCCGGTGGAAATCCTCGAGTAACCTGCCGGAAATGAAAATGCCCGTGTCCATGGACACGGGCATTTTTTTGCACCGGGAAAAACCGTGGGCTTAGCCGCGGTATTCGCACAGGTAAGCAGTCTCAACGGCGACTTTCAGCTGGAACTTGCTGTTGGCCGGAACGTTGAACTGGCTGCCGGCGGCGAAGGTTTCCCAGTCGCTGCTGTCCGGCAGTTTGACGGTCAGCGCACCGGAGACCACGTGCATGATCTCGCGCTGAGCGGTGCCGAATTCGTATTCGCCCGGGGCCATGACGCCGATGGTCGCCGGACCTTCAGCGGTGCCAAAAGCGATCGACTTGACGGTGCCGTCGAAGTACTCGTTGACTTTGAACATGGGCGATTCCTCTCGAAAAGGGCAAAAAAGGGTTAAAAAAGGCTGGCCAGTATGCACAAGGCTCCCGGCGCCGTCACCTGCCCGGGGCGTGTCCGGCGAGTTCTCGCCCTGACTTCAGAGTGGCAAGACCAACGGCAGCAACCGCGCGGTATTGCGCGCATCTTCCAGGGCTCGGTGCTGTTGACCGCTGAACTGCATGCCGGCCAGTTGCAGCGCACCGTTCAAGCCCAGCGGTCGTTCCAGGCGCCGGGCCTTGGCGAAGCGCTGCTTGAGGTTCATGTGCGGCACCCGGCTCAACAGGCTGTCGAGTTGCAGGCGCTGCCATTCCTGGAGCAACTGCTTGCGGTCGTAATCGCCCCAACTGGCCCAGCCTTCGAGGCGCGTCTGGTGTTGCCCGAGCCAGCGTTCGAATGCTGGCCAGACCTCGCTCAGCGGCTGTGCGGTGTCGATGTTGGCCTGGGTGATGTGCGTGAGCTCACGGCAGAACGGCGTCAGCAACGGCCGCCGGGTCGGTTTGACGAACCGCTGAAAGTGATCCTGCTCGCGACCGGCACGGTCGACCAGCGTCGCGCCGATTTCGATGATTTCCATTTCCGTAACCGGCCAGCCACCTTCATCTGTGGTGGCTTCCAGATCAATGACCAGCCAATGGGGCATCGCAGGTTTCCTGATTTACGCGTCCTGATAGATCAGAGCGTAGTCAAACCTTGCGTTTGCGCCTGGCGACTCACTCGACCTGCAACAGAACCTGACGATTTTTTACCTGATCGCCGACCTTGACCTGCACCCGCTTGAGCACGCCGTCGATGCCGGCCTTGAGCGGATGCTCCATTTTCATTGCCTCCAGCACCACCAGCAACTGACCCTTGCTGACCGGGCTGCCTTCGCTGACCAGCACGTCGACGATGGCACCGTCCATCGGCGCCTTCAGGGTGCCGGAGCTGACGCTGCTCTGACTGCTGATCAGCGCATGAGTTCGATCCTCCAGGCGCAGGTTGCCGGGGTGGGTGAACAGCCAGAGTTCTTCGTCATCGATCCGGTAGGCGTGACGCTGGCGCAGGCCGTCGACTTCCAGCGTCACTGAGCGTTCGTTGCACTCAATAACGGTCAGCGACAGTGCGCGCTGCATCACGTTCACGGTGAAGCGGCCAGCGCCGTTCGCAAGCAGTTGCAAGCTCCATTCCTGCTGTTCCAGCCCGAGGCGGTAATTGAGCGGCGCGCCCGCATTGTTGCGCCAGCCCTTGAGCGGCGCACGATGCGCCTGCGCGCCAGCCTGATAAAACAGCACGGCGGCGATGGCCAGCTCCTCGGCGGTGGGGGCGTAAGTGTGCAGGCATGGGTGGTCAGTGAAATGCTGCGCGATGAACGCGGTGCTGAATTCACCGCTGATGAACTGCGGATGCTGCAGCAGGCTGACCAGCAAACGCTGGTTGCTCTGAACGCCGAGCAGCACGCTGTCCTGCACCGCGCGCAGCAGCTTGCGCCGTGCCTCTTCGCGGGTGGCGCCGTGGGCGATCAGTTTGCCGAGCATCGGATCATAAAACGGGCTGATCGACTGACCTTCGAGCACGCCATGATCGATCCGCGCCCCCGGACCCAACGCCGGTTCCCAGGCCTGTACACGACCGGTCTGCGGCAGGAAATTCTGCGTCGGATCTTCGGCATACAGACGCACTTCCATGGCGTGGCCGTTCAGCGCGAGCTGATCCTGAGTCAACGGCAGCGGCTGCCCCTCGGCGACGGCCAATTGCCAGGCGACCAGATCCTGCCCGGTGATCAGTTCGGTCACCGGATGCTCGACCTGCAGACGCGTGTTCATTTCCAGAAAGTAGAACTGCCCACGGGCATCGAGCAGAAACTCGACGGTGCCCGCACCGAGGTAATTCACCGCGCGGCCAGCCTTCAATGCCGCTTCGCCCATGGCCTGGCGCAACTCGCGGGTCATCACCGGGCAGGGTGCTTCCTCGACGACTTTCTGATGGCGGCGCTGCACCGAGCAATCGCGCTCGCCGAGGTAGATCAGGTTGCCATGGCTATCGCCGAACAGTTGTACCTCGACGTGCCGTGGTTCGATCAGTGCCTGTTCGAGGATCAGTTCGTCGCTGCCGAAACCGTTCAGCGCTTCGGAGCGGGCGGTGCGCAATTGCGCCGGCAATTCCTCGCTGCTGTGCACCAGACGCATGCCGCGTCCACCGCCGCCAGCACTGGCCTTGATCATCAGCGGGTAGCCGATGCGCTCGGCTTCACGCAGCAGAGTGGCGTCGTCCTGCGCGGCGCCTTGATAGCCGGCGATGCAAGGAACACCGGCGTCGAGCATGGCGATTTTCGACAGGCGCTTGCTGCCCATCAGCTCGATGGCCTCGGCGCTGGGGCCGATGAAGGTCAGGTTGGCCGCTGCGCAGGCGCGGGCGAATTCGGCGTTTTCCGAGAGAAAGCCGTAGCCTGGGTGGATCGCGTCGGCACCGCTGCGGCGTGCGGCGTCAAGGATCGCCGGGATGTTCAGATAGGACTGTTGCACCGATGCGGCGCCGATGTTCACCGCTTGATCGGCCATCTGCACGTGCAGGGCATCGGCGTCGGCATCGCTGAATACGGCGACGGTGCGATAGCCGAGGGCCTGGGCGGTGCGCTGGATGCGGCAGGCGATTTCACCGCGGTTGGCGATCAGGATTTTGTGGATGACGGGCATGGCTGTTCCCTCGGAATTTGCGGTGTTGGTGCTGGCCTCTTCGCGAGCAAGCCCGCTCCCACATTTGGAATGCGTTCCGTCTGTGGGAGCGGGCTTGCTCGCGAAGCTTTTAAGGGGCCCATCGCGGTTTACGCTTTTGCACGAAAGCCATGGTGCCCTCGATCCCTTCGGCCCCGGTCACCGCTTCGCTGAACCATTGCGCTGCCTCATCCAGCAATTCACTCGAAGGCTGCCCGGCACTGGCGAGCAGCAGTTTTTTGGTCGCCGCATTCGCTTCGGGTGCGCAGCACAAAACATGGTCGAGCACTTCGTCGAGTCGTTCTGCCAGTGCCTGCGGATCCTGCTCGACGAAATGCACCAGCCCCAACCGCCGCGCCTGATGACCATCGAAACGCGCAGCGGTCAGTGCCAGTCGGCGGGTCTCGGTCAGGCCGATGCGCTGCACCACGAATGGCGCGATCTGCGCCGGCAGCAGACCGAGGCTGGTTTCCGGCAGGCCGAACTGCGCCTGATGATCGGCCATGGCGATATCGCTGACACATGCCAGCCCGAAACCACCACCGAGCACTGCGCCCTGTAAAACGGTGATCAGCACTTGTGGTGCGTCCTGAGCCTCTTGCAGCAGGGCTCCAAAGGCGCGGTTCAACTCGCGGTAAGCGTCGGTGCCTTGGGCACGGGCATTGGCCATGTCCTTGATGTCGCCCCCCGCACAGAAATGCCCACCGGCACCGCTGAGGACCAGAGCGCGAACCCCGCGGTCATCGCGCACCGCCGCCAATACCGCGCGCAGTTCGGCGACCATTTGCAGGCTCATCGCATTGCGGCTGTCCGGGCGATTGAGGGTGATGTGCAGCACGCCGCCGTGCAGTTCCAGCAACAGAGTCTGGCAATCGGGCAGGGGGCTCATTTCTTTTTCCCCGGCAGGATGCCCATGAGTTTGCAGATGATCCCCAGCATGATTTCGTCGGCGCCGCCGCCGATCGAAACCAGCCGCACGTCGCGATAGGCGCGGGCCACCGGGTTGTCCCACATGAAGCCCATGCCGCCCCAATATTGCAGGCAACTGTCGCTGACTTCACGACCGAGACGGCCGGCCTTGAGCTTGGCCATCGACGCCAGACGCGTGACGTCCTGACCTTTCACATATTGCTCGGTGGCCTGATAGACCAGCGCTCGCAGGCATTCGATTTCGGTCTGCAGTTCGGCGAGGCGGAAGTGGATCACCTGATTGTCGATCAGCGCGTTGCCGAACGTCTTGCGCTCCTTGCAGTACTCGATGGTGCTGTCGACGCAATATTCCAGACCCTTGATCATGTTCGCCGCGCCGAACAGGCGTTCTTCCTGGAACTGCAGCATCTGCATCATGAACCCGGCGCCTTCGTGGCCGATGCGGTTGCGCTGCGGCACACGCACGTTATCGAAAAACACCTGGGCAGTTTCCGAGCTGCGCATGCCGAGCTTGTCCAGGTGCGAGCTGAGGCTGATGCCCGGGGTGTTCATCGGCACCATGATCAGCGACTTGTTGATGTGCGGCTTGTCGTCCGAGGTATTGGCCAGCAGGCAGATGAAGTCGGCGCTGGGCGAGTTGGTGATCCACATCTTGCTGCCGTTGATCACGTAGTCGTCGCCGTCCTTGCGCGCGCTGGTCTTGAGTCCGGCGACGTCGGAGCCGGCACCGACTTCCGAGACGCCGATGCAACCGACCTGCTCGCCGGTGATCGCCGGACGGAGGAATTCGTCGCGTAATTCATCGGAGCCGAAACGGGCCAGCGCCGGGGTGCACATGTCGGTCTGCACGCCGATCGACATCGGAATGCCGCCGCAGTGGATAGTGCCGAACTCTTCGGCGGCGACAATCGAATAGCTGTAGTCGAGGCCCATGCCGCCGAATTTTTCCGGCTTGGAAATCCCCAGCAGGCCGAGGTCGCCGGCCTTGCGGAAAATCTCGTGGATTGGAAAGCGTCCGGCCTTTTCCCATTCATCGACGTGCGGGTTGATTTCGTGCTCGACGAATTGGCGGACGGTGCGGCGCAGTGCTTCGTGTTCCGGGGTGAAGATCATTTTTATTGTTCTCCTTGGGATCCGTGGCAGTCAGAAGCGGCTGACGCCGAAGCTGTTGGGTTGCAACGTGCGGATGTCGGCTTCGTGGCAGATATCCAGCAGGTAACCGAGCAGGGTGCGCGTATCGCGCGGATCGATCAGGCCGTCATCCCACAGGTTGGCGCTGCCGTAGAGCGCGGTGGACTGGCTGTCGAGTTTCTGCGCGGTGACCTGTTCGAGCATGTCGAGCATTTTCGGATCCGGCACCAGGCCTTCCTTGAGCTGTTTGGCCTCGGTGACGATGCGCAACACCTTGCCGGCCTGCGCGCCGCCCATCACCGCGGTGCGGCTGTTGGGCCAGGCGAAGATGAAACGTGGATCGAGACCGCGTCCGCACATCGCATAGTTGCCGGCACCGTAGGAGCCACCGACGACAATCGTCAGTTTAGGCACTCGCGCATTGGCCACCGCTTGAATCAGTTTCGAGCCGTGTTTGATCACGCCTTGCTGCTCGGACTCGGTGCCGACCATGAAGCCGGTGGTGTTGTGGAAGAACAGCAGCGGCGTCTGGCTCTGATCGCACAGCTGAATGAACTGCGCGGCCTTGCTCGCGCCGGCGGGGGTGATCGGGCCATTGTTGCCGATCAAGCCGCAGGCGCGGCCCTGGATTTTCAATTGGCCGCAGATGGTTTGCTGATCGAACTCGCCCTTGAATTCGAGAAACTCCGATTCATCGGCAATCCGCGCAACGATTTCGCGCACGTCGTAGGGCTTCTTCGGGTCGTCGGGAATCAGCCCGAGCAGCTCGTCGATCGGGTACAGCGGCGCCTTGTATTGCGGCTCCGGCAGCCACGGCAATTGCTCGTTCCACGGCAGCATGCGCAGGATCTCGCGGACCAGGCGCACGCCATCGGCATCGTTCTCGGCCAGGTACTCGGCGGTGCCGGCGACCTGCGCGTGCATCTCGGCGCCGCCCAGCTCTTCATCGGTGGCGACCTCGCCCGTCGCGGCTTTGAGCAGTGGCGGTCCGGCGAGAAACAGCTTGGCCTTGCCGCGCACCACCACCACGTAATCCGACAGCCCCGGTTGATAGGCGCCACCGGCCGTCGCCGAGCCGTGCACCACGGTAATTTGCGGCAACCCCATGGCCGACATCCGCGCCTGATTGGCAAAACTGCGTGCGCCTTCGACGAATATCTCCGCCGCATAATTGAGGTTGGCGCCGCCGCTCTCTGCCAGAGTGATCACCGGCAGTTTGTTTTCCAGGGCGATCTGTTGCAGCCGCAGGGATTTTTTCAGGCCGGTGGGGGAGATCGTGCCGCCCTTGATCGCGCTGTTGTTGGCCACCACCATCGCCCGTATGCCGGACACGTAACCGATGCCGGCGATCAGGCCGCCACCGGCAGCGCTGCCGTCCTTGTCGTCGTGCAGCTTGTAGCCGGCCAGGCTCGCCAGTTCGAGGAACGGCGCGCCGGGGTCGAGCAGCAGGTTCAGGCGTTCGCGGGGCAGCAGTTGCCCGCGCTTGTCGAATTTGCCCTTGGCTTCGGCAGCCTTGTTCAGCAGGTTCTGTTCCAGTTGCTGGACTTGCTCGATGGCCGTGAGCATCGCCGCGCAGTTGCGCGCGAAAGCTTCACTGTGCGGATCGAGTTGGGACTGGATCTGCGGCATGGCTTACTCCTTGTCCTTGAGCACGTCGGGCAGGTACGCCCGATGGAAACCGTTGAACGACTCGCTGTGGCTTGCCTTGTGCAACGGCCATGCGCGGCTGCCGAGACTGGCCGCACCATCGATTTTCAAGGTGCTGCCGCTGATGAACGCCGCCGCCGGGCTGAGCAGAAAAACGATCGCCGCACTGACCTCCGATTCGGTACCGATGCGTTTGAGTGGCACGTGTTCGCGCAGGGTCGGGATCACGGCTTTGAAAGCGCCTTCATAAGTGTCCATGCCGCTGGACGCGATCCAGCCCGGCGCCACCGCATTGACCCGCACCCCGGCGTACCCCCACTCGAACGCGGCGGTTTTGGTGAAGTTGTCCATCCCCGAACGTGCCGCGCCCGAGTGGCCCATGCCGGGCATGCCGCCCCACATGTCGGCAAGCATGTTGACGATGTTGCCGCCGTGTTTGCTCATCGACTGGTTGAACACTTCCCGGGCCATCAGGAAGCCGCCGACCAGGTTGGTGCGCAATACGGTTTCAAAGCCTTTCTGATTGATCGCGGCCAGTGGCGACGGGTACTGGCCGCCGGCATTGTTGACCAGACCGTGGATCGGCCCGTGTTCGGCGATCAGCCCGGCGACCAGTTGTTTCACCGCGTCTTCGTCACGGATATCGCAGGCCTGCCAATGGGCGCGGCCGCCGTCTTCGCTGATTTCGGCGGCGACCTTTTGCAGCTTCTCCGGTTTGCGCCCGACCAGCAGCACAGTGGCTCCGAGCGCCGCCAGTTCATGCGCGGTGCAACGGCCGATGCCACTGCCGCCACCGGTGACGATGATGGTCTGGCCGCTGAACAGATCGGCTTTGAAAATCGATGCGTAAGCCATGAAGCCCAACCTCTAGTCGAGTTGTTCGGCGATGCTCTGCGGCACCGGGATCTGGATTTCCAGCAGTTGCTGAGCGAAGGCCTTGCCCTGGGGATCGATGCGCAGACTCGCCACGCCACCGCCGCCAAGCGCGTTCTCCAGCAGAAAATTCAGGCTGTGGGTGCCGGGCAGGTACCAGCGTTCTACCCGGCCGTGAATCGGGTCGAGCACATGGCGCATCCAGTCGACGATCACCGCCGGCGTCAGCGCTTCGGCGATCCAGGGCAGGTATTCCGGTCGACGCGGCAGGACACCGATGTTGCTGTGGTTGCCCTTGTCACCGGAGCGCGCCACCGCCAGTTTCACCAACGGCACACTGGCGTCGGCGCGGCCTTGGGGTTTGGGTGGCTGGTCGGGGGTTGGCAGGTCATGGCTGTCGAGCGGCATTTGCGCGGGGAGGGCGCAGGGATGCTGTTCACCGGCCATGTCGATGTGCAGGCTGCAGGCGGTTTTATCGATCAGGAATGAGAACAGACGGATCAGCGGATACACCGTCGGCCGTCCGCCGACGATGCCGGTCAGTCCCGGTGCCATGCCGGTGGCAGCCTGGGCGATTTCCCGGGAGAACAGGATCAGCGCCGGTTTCAGTGGATGGCGCACCGCAAGTTTGATCACCACCTCGCGGCTGTCACGACGCTGGCCGTGAGGGCCGTATGTGGCTTCGCTGCCGAGCAGTTCAATGTTGACTTCGCTGTAGGGTGGCCAGCCGCGTTGGCTGAACATTTCTGCAGTCTTGTCGATGATTGCCTGACTGACGCGGCGCGCCTTGTCCACCGCATCGATGCCGGCGATCAGGCAACTGGCGGTGCAGCGGAAACCGTCCGGGTAAGTTGCGCTGACCTTGTATTTATCGCTGGGCGGCAGGCCTTTGGCTCCGTGGACGTGCACGGCGTTTTTGCCCTGTTGCTGCAGTTTCACTTGAGTGAAATCGCAGACTACATCCGGCAACAGATAGGCCTGCGGATCACCGATTTCATAGAGCATCTGCTCGCCAACCGACAGCGGCGTCACCAACCCGCCGGAGCCTTCGGGTTTGCTCACGATGAACTGGCCGTCGGCACTGACTTCAACGATGGGAAAACCGATGTTTTCGTAGTCCGGCACGTCGCGCCAGTCGGTGAAATTGCCCCCGGTGCATTGCGCGCCGCATTCGATGATGTGCCCGGCCAGCGCGGCCTGGGCCAGTTTGTCGTAGTCGTGCCACGCCCAGCCGAATTCATGCACCAGCGCCGCACTGACCACCGCGCTGTCGACCACGCGCCCGGTGATGACGATGTCGGCGCCCAGGCGCAGGGCTTCGACGATGCCCGGTGCGCCGAGGTAGGCGTTGGTCGATACGCACATCGGCGGCAGCGGCGTGCCGTTGAACATTTCGTGGATGCCTTGGGCGGCAAGTTGCTTGAATTGCGGTTGCAGGTCATCGCCGAGCAGCACGGCGATTTTCAGACTGACCCCGGCCTTGTCGCAGGCAGCCTGCAGGGCGGCGGCACAGGCTTTCGGATTGATCCCGCCGGCATTGCTGATGACGCGGATTTTCTGTTCAGCCAGTTGCGGCAGCAGCGGCGCGAGCACCTCAACGAAGTCCCCGGCGAACCCTGCCTGCGGGTCCTTCATGCGCGCGCCGGCCATGATCGACAGGGTGATTTCGGCCAGGTAATCGAACACCAGATAATCCAGCTGCCCGCCGGCCACAAGTTGTGCGGCGGCGGTACTGGTGTCACCCCAGAATGCGCTGGCGCATCCGATCCGAACGGTGGTTGGCATGGTTGTCTCCGACTCAGGAACCTGCGACAGAAGTGTCTGGAGGCTACCAAGCAAGCGCTTGGTTTGTAAACCACTGAAATATCTTCTGCCCAAGCGCTTGCTTGGTTGCGGCCCGCGGCTTAAATTGCGCGCAACCCTGCGTGTTCAGGGGGCAACAGACTGATCGACTGTAGGAGAGAACGGGTGGACGAGCAAAAAGCCCTGAGGGTCATGCGCGAACTGGTCGACCAAGGCCAGTTGACCGACCCTGACAGCGCCCGCGGCAAACTGCTGCAAGTGGCGGCTCACCTGTTCCGCAACAAGGGTTATGAACGCACCACCGTGCGTGACCTGGCCGGGGCGGTGGGGATCCAGTCCGGGAGCATTTTTCATCACTTCAAAAGCAAGGATGAAATCCTTCGGGCGGTGATGGAAGAAACCATCCGTTACAACACCGCGTTGATGCGCGCCGCGTTGGCTGAAGCCAGTAACGTGCGCGAGCGGGTGCTGGCGCTGATTCGCTGCGAGTTGCAGTCGATCATGGGCGGCAGCGGCGAAGCCATGGCGGTGCTGGTCTATGAATGGCGTTCGCTGTCCGAAGAAGGTCAGGCCCGGGTGCTGGCCCTGCGCGATGTCTACGAAGACATCTGGCTGCAGGTGCTGGGCGAAGCCAAGGAGGCGGGGTTTATCCGTGGCGATGTATTCATTACCCGACGTTTTCTCACTGGCGCGCTGTCCTGGACCACCACCTGGTTTCGTGCCGGCGGCAGCCTGAGCCTCGATCAGTTGGCCGATGAAGCGCTGATTCTGGTGCTCGAAGAGCGTTAACCCACGTTTCAACAGGTCAGGAAACTGGCTAACTGGGCGAAACCGCCTAGCTTGAATGCATTGATCGGTATTTTTTCGGGGAGTGGGGTGTTTTGAAGTCTTCGCCAATTCGGACGGCCACGGGGCTGGTACTCGTCGCGCTGACGGCATTTTCAGGGCTGCCTGCGCAGGCGGCGCAACTGGTTCGAGTGGGCGCCGCGCACTTTCCGCCTTACACCATCCGCCCGGAAAACGGTGCCGACACCGGTCTGCTGCCGGAATTGGTCGAAGCGCTGAATGCGTTGCAGAAGGAGTATCAGTTTGTCCTGGTACCGACCTCGATTCCCCGGCGTTTCGGTGACTTGAAGGAAGGGCGCACCGACATGGCGATTTTCGAAAACCCGGAGTGGGGCTGGAAGGACATTCCACACACCACGGTCGATATGGGTCTGGAAGATGCCGAGATTTTCGTCGCGCAACGCGAGGAGGGTCGGCAGCAGGATTACTTCTCGGACCTCAAGGGCAAGCGGCTGGCGCTGTACAGCGGTTATCACTACGAGTTCGCCAATTTCAACGCCGACCCCAAATTTCTCGCGGATACGTTCAAGGCCACGTTGACCTATTCCCATGACAGCAACCTGTTGATGGTGCTGCGCGGGCGCGCCGACATCGCCTTGGTCACGCGCTCTTATCTGTTCGACTACCTGAAACGCAACGAAAAGGTGGCCGACAAGTTGCTGGTGTCGCAGCGCATCGATCAGGTTTATCACCATTACTCCATTCTGCGCCCGGCCGCGCCGATCACCGGCGAGGCGTTTGGCAAATTGTTGCAGGAGCTGCGGGACAACGGGCAGATGCTGAAGATTTTCGAGCCATACAAGATCGCTCTGGTACCGGTACCGCAACACTGATTTGACCCCGCCGGCTAAATTTTCCCGTGCGGCTCACGTCCCATCGTTGAACTGTCGACGATTATCGTGAGCCCGACCCATGTCCAATCTGAATGACCTGACTGCCCTGGCCTTGCCTTCGGGCAGTGAACTGGTAGCCGATGCTACTGAAAGCCGTCTGAGCCTGAGCCTGGACGGGCAACCGCTGGTTCGCTTGCGTCTGAATCGTGACGGCACCGGCCCGATTCAGCTCGATGAGCGTTTTGCCCTGCCGCCCGGCCTGGCGTTGTGGGCTGCCTGTTACTGGTTGTTCGCCCGTGAGCCGGAGCGCCAGCAATTGCTCTGGCAGCTGGATCAGCCACCCACCGAAGCCTTGCTCAGCGGCTTGCTGGTCAACACCGAAGTGGCCGGCGAATACCGTTGCGAGCGCACCCTGTTCTGGCAATTGCCGCAGCCATGGCTCGGTACATCGCTGAGCGGCAGCTACCCGCAACAAATGGTGATCAGCCAGGGCAAGCGCCATCCGCAGCGCCCGGTCAAGCCGCGCGGTGAAGTCTATCGACGTTTCGATGCACGCCTCGGGGCGTGGATTTCCCTGCGCACGCTGGAGATCGAGCAGGATCTGGCGCGGTTCAATCGCTGGCAGAACAGTCCGCGAGTCGCCAGCTTCTGGCAGGAGGAGGGCAGTCTTGAGCAGCATCGCGAATACCTGAGCAAGCTCGACGCCGATCCGCACACGCTGACGTTGATCGGCTGTTTCGACGATCAGCCGTTTGCCTATTTCGAAGCCTACTGGGCCAAGGAAGACCGTATCGCGCCGTTCTATGATGTCGACAATTACGACCGTGGCATTCACATGCTGGTGGGGGAAGAGAATCACCGTGGCCCGCACAAGGTCGCGAGCTGGTTGTCGGCGCTGGTGCACTATCTGTTTCTGGATGATCCGCGTACCCAGCGCGTGGTCGCCGAACCGCGTGCCGACAACGCGAAGATGATCGGCCACATGCAGAATCAGTGCTTCCACTGCGAGAAGGAATTCGACTTTCCGCACAAGCGCGCGGCGTTGATGATTCTGGGGCGTGAGCGGTTTTTTGATCGGTGCAAGCTGGCCTGAAGTGACAAGGCCTGGGATCTATTGCGGTTTCAAGTCTGCCTTCGCGAGCAAGCCCGCTCCCACATCGACCTGTGTACGCCGGTCAAATGTGGGTGCGGGCTTGCTCGCGAATGGCTTGACGCCGAATTCAGGGCTTAGCGACGACCCATCGAAGCCGCACCCCCACGACTGCCCGACACCTTGCGGCAGTGCACCAGCGCATCGCGAATCATGAAATTGACCAGGGTTGGCGAGACGCCGAGTTCCTTGGCGATGTCCTTTTGCGGCACGCCGTGCAGACGGTACATCTCGAAGGCGTAGCGGGTGCGGCTGGGCAGTTCGGTCAGCGCGTCGGCGATGTGTTCCAGCGTCGAGAAATTGATGTGCGAGGTTTCCGGCGAAGCGCCCTGAATGACCACATTCAACCCTTCCTCTTCCGGGCCTGAGTACTTCTGTTCCAGCGCCTGTTTGCGGTAGTGATCGATGGCGAGGTTGCGCACGATCTGGAACAGATAACTCAATTGCGCCTTGATCGACGACGTGATCGGCGGGGCCGACTGCAAGCGGAAGAACGCATCCTGCACCACGTCTTCGGCGCGCGAACGGCAGCCGGTAATGCGCGCTGCGATCTTCACCAGAATCAGTCGATTGTCGACGAAGGCCTGAAGTAGCGGTGAATCGCACCTGCTTGTGGATACTTGTTCCGTCATGGAAATCACCTTGCTGCCAATAGGTTAGTGGGACGCCAGGGGACGAGGCCGTCCTACACATCGAGCGACAAATTATGTTGAATGATAATGATTGTCAATTGAGAAAGAGAACTAATGCTCCGTAAAGGTGCGAATCGAGAACTGCGACACACCGCCACACCCCAGCCTCCGTTGGCGATCCAGCCTGCCGACTAATTATTTCAAGACGTCATCCGTTCTCATTGGTGAATGGTTCCGGGTACCGAGCCCCGGCCAGACAGCATTCCGATGCCTTGCGCGGTCGGCACAGACCGCGCCCTGCACGCCCTCGACCGGCGTGACGCAGCAACTCGATTCCACTTAGCAAGCCGAATTCAGGCAGGAAACCTCATGACCGACGCGTTCGAACTCCCCAGCACTCTGGTCCAAGCCCTCCAGCGCCGTGCGGCACAGACGCCGGATCGCCTGGCCCTGCGCTTTCTCGCCGAAACCGAGGAGCAGGGCGTGGTGCTCAGTTACCGCGAACTCGATCAACGCGCGCGGACCATTGCTGCCGCGTTGCAGGCCCAGGCTGAATTCGGTGATCGCGCGGTGCTGCTGTTTCCCAGCGGCGCGGATTACGTCGCGGCGTTTTTCGGTTGTCTGTACGCCGGGGTTATCGCCGTGCCGGCCTATCCGCCGGAGTCCGCCCGTCGTCATCATCAGGAACGCCTGCTGTCGATCATTGCCGACGCCGAACCGCGTCTGCTGCTGACCAGTGCCGACCTGCGCGATGCCTTGCAGCAAATCGACGGCGCGCCGCCGTTGCTGTGCGTCGATACCCTCGACAACGCCCAGGCCGAGCGCTGGGTCGAACCGACTTTGCCCGCAGACCACATCGCCTTCCTGCAATACACCTCCGGCTCCACCGCGCTGCCCAAAGGCGTGCAGGTCAGCCACGGTAATCTGGTGGCCAACGAGCTGCTGATCCGCCACGGTTTCGGCATCGACGTGAACCCCGACGATGTGATCGTCAGCTGGCTGCCGCTGTACCACGACATGGGTCTGATCGGCGGATTACTCCAGCCGATTTTCAGCGGCGTACCGTGCATCCTGATGTCACCCGCGTACTTCCTTGGTCGCCCGTTGCGCTGGCTTGAAGCGATCAGCCAATACGGCGGCACCATCAGCGGCGGGCCGGATTTCGCCTATCGTTTGTGCAGCGAGCGGGTCAGCGAATCAGCACTGGAGCGCCTCGACCTGAGCCGCTGGCGCGTGGCCTATTCCGGCTCCGAACCGATCCGTCTCGATACCCTTGAGCGCTTCGCCGAGAAGTTCACCCCGTGCGGCTTCAGCGAAGACAGCTTCATGGCCTCCTATGGTCTGGCCGAGGCGACCCTGTTTGTTGCCGGCACACCGCGCGGCACGGGCATTCCTGCGCTGCGTGTCGACGATCTGGCGCTGGCGCAAAATCGCGCCGAGCCGGGTGACGGCAGCCCGATCATGAGTTGCGGCATCAGCCAGCCTGAGCACGCGGTGCTGATCGTCGATCCGGGCAGCCTGCAAGAACTCAATGACAATGCGGTCGGTGAAGTCTGGGCCGCCGGGCCGAGCATCGCTCACGGCTACTGGCGCAACCCCGAGGCCAGCGCCAAGACCTTTGTCCAGCACGCCGGTCGCACCTGGCTGCGCACTGGCGATCTGGGCTTCATCCGCGACGGTGAACTGTTCATCACCGGGCGCCTGAAAGACATGCTGATCGTGCGTGGCCACAACCTCTATCCGCAGGACATCGAGAAGACCGTCGAGAACGAAGTGGAGGTGGTGCGCAAAGGTCGCGTCGCGGCATTCGCGGTCACTCAAGGCGGTGAAGAAGGCATTGGCATCGCCGCAGAAATCAGCCGCAGCGTGCAGAAAATCCTGCCGCCCGAAGCGCTGATCAAAGCTATTCGCCAAGCGGTGGCCGAGGCCTATCAAGAGGCGCCGAACGTGGTGGTGCTGCTCAACCCGGGCGCGCTGCCGAAGACGTCCAGCGGCAAGCTGCAACGCTCGGCGTGCCGCAATCGTCTGGCCGATGGCAGCCTCGACAGCTACGCGGTGTTCCCCTCCGCCGAGCTGCAAAGTACCGAGTCGACCCTGGCAGCTTCCGAGCTGGAAGCGCTGATTGGCAAGATCTGGGCCGAGCAACTCAACCTCAAACAGGTCAACGCCGACGACCACTTCTTCCTGCTCGGCGGCAACTCGATTGCGGCAACTCAGGTGATCGCCAAGGTGCGCGAAGAACTGGGCCTGGAGCTGAACCTGCGCCTGTTGTTCGAAGCACCGACCCTGTCGGCATTCGCCGCTGCCGTGGCGCAGCAGCAACAGGATGGCGGTAACGCCCAAGACGCAATCAACGCCTTGTCGCGCAGCGAAGCACTGCCGCAATCGCTGGCGCAAAACCGACTTTGGATCACCTGGCAACTCGACCCGCACAGCAGCGCCTACAACATCCCCGGCGCCCTGCGTCTGCGTGGCGAACTGGACGAGGATGCGCTGCGCACCAGCTTCCAGCAACTGATCGAACGCCACGAATCGCTGCGCACGCGTTTCTTCGAACGCGACGGTGTGGCGCTGCAACAAGTCGACGCCGCACCTGAATTCAACCTGCAACTGATCGACATCAGCGACCTGCCGGCGCACGAGCGTGAAGCCCGCGCGCAACAGATCCGCGAGGACGAAGCTCGCACCCAGTTCGACCTGGAAAAAGGCCCGCTGCTGTGGGTGACGCTGGTGCGTCTCGACGACGAAGATCACCAGTTGCTGGTGACGCTGCACCACATCATCGCCGACGGCTGGTCGCTGAACGTGCTGATCGACGAATTCTCGCGCCTGTACGCTGCGGCATTCCAAGGCCAGCGCGCCGAACTCGCGCCGCTGCCCACCCAATACGCCGACTACGGCAGTTGGCAGCGCCAGTGGCTGGCGCAAGGCGAGGGCGAGCGGCAACTGGCGTACTGGAAAGCCCGGCTGGGCGACGAACATCCGGTGCTGGAACTGGCCACCGACCACCCGCGTTCAGCCAGACAATTGCACAGCGCCGCGCGCCACAGTGTGCGCCTTGGCGTCAGCCTCAGTGATGCGATCAAGCAGACTGCGCAGGCGCATCAATCGACGCCGTTCATGCTGTTGCTCTCGGCCTTCCAGAGCCTGCTGCACCGTTACAGTGGTCAGCGCGATATCCGCATCGGTATCCCCAACGCCAACCGTCCGCGCCTGGAAACCCAGGGCTTGATCGGGTTCTTCATCAACACCCAGGTGCTGCGTGCCGAGGTTGATTCGCGGCTGTCGTTTGTCGAGTTGCTGGCGCAGACCCGCGAGGCTGCACTGGGTGCTCAGGCCCATCAGGATCTGCCGTTCGAGCAACTGCTCGAAGCGTTCCCGCAGGCCCGTGAACAGGGTCTGTTCCAGGTCATGTTCAACCACCAGCAACGCGACTTGAGTGCGCTCAAGCGCCTGCCGGGCCTGCTCGCCGAAGAACTGCCGTGGCACAGCCGCGAAGCCAAGTTCGACCTGCAACTGCACAGCGAAGAAGATCGCAACGGGCGCTTGACCCTGTCCTTCGACTACGCCGATGAACTGTTCGACGCGGCGACCATCGAGCGTCTGGCCGAACACTTCAGCAATCTGCTGCGCGCCGTCTGCGAACAACCGCAACAGGCGATCGGCGACCTGCCATTGCTGACTCCGTGCGAGCAGGAACAGCAACAAGCGTGGAGCGTCGCCCCGTGCACCCCGGCGCAACACTGGCTACCGGAATTGCTCAACGAACAGGCGCGCCAGACTCCGGAACGCACCGCGCTGGTGTGGGACGGCGGCAGTCTCGATTTTGCCGAATTGCACGCCCAGGCCAACCGCCTCGCGCACTATCTGCGCGATAAAGGCGTCGGCCCGGATGTGTGCGTGGCAATTGCAGCCGAGCGTTCGCCACAACTGTTGATCGGCCTGCTGGCGATCATCAAGGCCGGTGGCGCTTATGTGCCGCTGGACCCGGATTACCCGGCCGACCGTCTGGCCTACATGCTCAGCGACAGCGGTGTCGAGCTGCTGCTGACTCAGACTGCATTGCTCGACCGTCTGCCAGCCAGTGACGGCGTCAGCGTGATCGCCATGGACGCGTTGCACCTGGAAAACTGGCCCAGTCAGGCACCGGGTCTGCACCTGCACGGCGACAATCTCGCCTACGTGATTTACACCTCCGGCTCCACTGGTCAACCGAAAGGCGTCGGTAACACCCACGCCGCATTGGCCGAACGGCTGCAGTGGATGCAGAACAGCTATCGCCTGAACGACAGCGACGTGTTGATGCAAAAGGCGCCGATCAGTTTCGACGTGTCGGTGTGGGAGTGCTTCTGGCCGCTGATCACTGGCGCGCGTCTGTTGATCGCCGGCCCCGGTGAACACCGCGATCCGCATCGCATCGCGCAGTTGGTTCAGCAGTACGGCGTGACTACGCTGCACTTCGTGCCGCCGCTGCTCGCGCTGTTCATCGATGAGCCGCTGAGCGCCGAATGCACCAGCCTGCGCCGGTTATTCTCCGGCGGTGAAGCGCTGCCGGCGGAACTGCGCAACCGCGTGCTGGCGCAGCTGCCGGCGGTGCAACTGCACAACCGTTACGGCCCGACCGAAACCGCGATCAACGTCACCCACTGGCACTGCACCACGGCCGACGGCGAGCGTTCGCCGATTGGCCGGCCGCTGGGCAATGTGATCTGCCGCGTGCTCGACGCCGATCTCAATCCCGTGCCGGCCGGTGTGCCGGGTGAACTGTGCATCAGCGGCATCGGTCTGGCCCGGGGTTACCTCGGTCGCCCGGCGCTGACGGCCGAGCGCTTTGTAGTCGACCCGTTGGGCGAGCAGGGCGCACGTTTGTACCGCACCGGCGACCGTGCACGTTGGACCTCGGACGGCGTGATCGAATACCTCGGGCGTCTCGATCAGCAGGTCAAACTGCGTGGCTTCCGCGTTGAACCGGAAGAAATCGAGGCGCGGCTGCTGGCCCAGGACGGCGTCGCTCAAGCCGTGGTGCTGGTGCGCGACACCGCAGCCGGCGCGCAACTCATCGGCTACTTCACCGCTGTCGATGCCAGCGAAGATCAGCACGTGCATATCGCCCGCCTGAAAACCGCGCTGGCCGGCGAACTGCCGGAATACATGGTCCCGGCGCAACTGATGCGCCTGGACGCAATGCCCCTGAGCCCGAGCGGCAAGCTCGACCGTCGCGCCTTGCCCGAGCCGCAGTGGCAAGTGCGTGAGCATATCGAACCGGTCACCGAGCTGGAACAACAGATCGCCGCGATCTGGCGCGAAGTGCTGGGTCTGCCACGGATCGGTCTGCGCGACGACTTCTTCGCCCTCGGCGGGCACTCGTTGCTGGCCACACAAATCATCTCGCGTAGCCGTCAGGCCTGTGACGTCGAGTTGCCGTTGCGCGCCTTGTTCGAGCACAGCGAACTCGGCGATTTCGCCGAGCAGATCCGCCTGATCCAGGCCAGCGGCCAGACCAACCAACAGCCGCCGATTGCCAAAGTCGATCGCCGCCAAGCCGTACCGCTGTCCTATTCGCAGCAACGCATGTGGTTCCTCTGGCAGATGGAACCGGACAGCCCGGCGTACAACGTCGGCGGCATGGCGCGCCTGCGCGGCGTGTTGCACGTCGAGCATTTCGAGGCAGCCTTGCAGGCGTTGATCCTGCGCCACGAAACCCTGCGCACCACGTTCCCGAGCGTCGATGGCGTGGCCCGTCAACAGGTGCATGCCGAGACCGGCGTGCGCATGGGCTGGAAGGACTTCTCGAAACTGCCGGCTGACCAGCGTGAGCAGCAGGTCCAGCAACTGGCCGATGACGAAGCGCATCTGCCGTTCGACCTGGAAAGCGGCCCGCTGCTTCGCGCCTGTCTGGTGAAGACCGCCGAGCACGAGCATTACTTCGTGCTGACCCTGCATCACATCGTCACCGAAGGCTGGGCGATGGATATTTTTGCCCGCGAGCTCAGCGCGCTGTACGAAGCGTTCGTCGATGACCGCGATTCGCCGCTTGAAGCGTTGCCGGTGCAGTACCTGGATTACAGCGTCTGGCAACGGCAGTGGCTGGAGTCAGGTGAACGTCAGCGCCAGCTCGACTACTGGACCGCGCAACTGGGTCGCGAACATCCGTTGCTGGAACTGCCCGGCGACCGTCCGCGTCCGCCGGTGCAAAGCCATCAGGGCGAACTGTTCCGTTTCGATCTGAGCGACGATCTCGCCGCTCGCGTCCGTGCGTTCAATGCGCAAAACGGTCTGACCCTGTTCATGACCATGACCGCTGCGCTCGCCACCTTGCTCTACCGCTACAGCGGCCAGACCGACCTGCGCATCGGCGCGCCGGTGGCCAACCGGATTCGTCCGGAAAGCGAAGGGCTGATCGGCGCATTCCTCAACACTCAGGTGTTGCGTTGCCAGCTCGACGGCCAGATGTCGGTCGGCGAATTGTTCGAGCAAGTGCGCCATACCGTTATCGAAGGCCAGTCGCATCAGGACCTGCCGTTCGATCATCTGGTCGAAGCGCTGCAACCGCCGCGCAGTGCGGCGTACAACCCGTTGTTCCAAGTGATGTGCAACGTGCAGCGCTGGGAATTCCAGCAGAGCCGCATGCTCGCCGGGATGACCGTCGAGTACCTGGCCAACGATGCGCGGGCGACCAAGTTCGACCTCAACCTGGAAGTCACCGACCTCGACCATCGCCTCGGTTGCTGCCTGACCTACAGCACCGATCTGTTCGATGAACCGACCATTGCGCGTATGGCCAAGCATTGGCGCAACCTGCTGGAAGCGTTGATCGCCGATCCGCAACAGCGTCTGAGCCAATTGCCGCTGCTCGACCCGACTGAACAACAGCGGTTGCTCGACAGCCTCGGCGTTGAACCGGGCGAACGTCGTCTCGATCAGTGCATCCATCACCTGTTCGCCGAGCAGGCGCTGGCGCGCAAAGATGCCCCGGCCCTGACTTTCGCCGGGCAGACCCTGAGCTACGCCGAACTCGACGCTCGCGCCAATCGCCTGGCCTGGGCCTTGCGCGAGCGTGGTGTAGGCCCGCAAGTGCGGGTCGGTCTGGCGCTGGAGCGTTCGCTGGAAATGGTCGTCGGCCTGCTGGCGATTCTCAAGGCCGGCGGCGCTTATGTGCCGCTGGACCCGGAATATCCGCTCGATCGCCTGCACTACATGATCGAAGACAGCCGCATCGGTCTGCTGCTCAGCGACCGGGCGATGTTCACTGCCCTCGGTGATTTGCCGTCGAGCGTGGCGCGCTGGTGCCTGGAAGATGACAGCGCGGCGCTGGCGGATTACCCGGCCACTGAGCTGCCCTTTATCAGCCTGCCGCAGCATCAGGCGTACCTGATCTACACCTCGGGTTCGACCGGCAAGCCGAAAGGCGTGGTGGTGTCCCACGGTGAAATCGCCATGCATTGCCAGGCCGTGATCGAACGTTTCGGCATGCGTCCGGACGACTGCGAACTGCACTTCTATTCGATCAACTTCGACGCCGCCACCGAGCGTCTGCTGGTGCCGTTGCTCAGCGGCGCGCAAGTGGTGCTGCGAGCGCAAGGGCAGTGGGATGCGGAAGAAATCTGCGGGTTGATCCGCACCCATCGGATCAATGTGCTCGGCTTCACCCCGAGCTACGGCAGCCAGCTGGCGCAGTTCCTCGCCACGCAGAATGAAACTCTGCCGGTGCGGATGATCATCACCGGCGGCGAAGCGCTGACTGGCGAGCACCTGCAACGGATTCGCGCCGCGTTCAAACCAAGCCTGTTCTTCAACGCCTATGGCCCGACTGAAACCGTGGTCATGCCACTGGCCAGTCTCGCCCCGGAAGTGCTGGAAGAGGGCGCCGGCAGCGTGCCGATCGGCAGCGTGATCGGTGACCGCGTGGCGTACATTCTCGACGCCGATCTGGCGTTGGTACCGCAAGGCGCGACCGGTGAGTTGTTCGTCGGCGGCGCCGGTCTGGCGCAGGGGTATCACGACCGTCCGGGCATCAGCTCTGAGCGCTTCGTGGCTGACCCGTTTGCCGCCGATGGCGGGCGCATGTACCGCACCGGCGATCTGGTGCGCCAGCGCGCCGATGGTCTGGTGGAATACCTGGGCCGGATCGACCATCAGGTGAAAATCCGCGGTTTCCGTATCGAGCTGGGTGAGATCGAAACCCGTCTGCTCGATCACGCTTCGATCCGCGAAGCGGTGGTGCTGGCGCTGGATGCGCCGAGCGGCAAGCAACTGGTGGGCTACCTGGTCAGCGAAGTTGCCGAGCAAGGCGAAGCGCAACAGGCCGAACTGCGTGAAGCACTGAGGTCGCACCTCAAGGCACAACTGCCGGATTACATGGTGCCGACGCACCTGATCCTGCTGGCGAGCATGCCGCTGACCGCCAATGGCAAACTCGACCGCCGCGCCTTGCCGGCACCGGATCCCGAGCTGAACCGTCAGCACTACGTCGCGCCGAGCAATGAGCTGGAGCAGATCCTGGCGCAGATCTGGTGCGAGGTGCTCAACGTCGAGCAGGTCGGTCTCAACGACAACTTCTTCGAACTCGGCGGCGACTCGATTCTGTCGATTCAGGTGGTCAGTCGTGCGCGGCAGCAGGGCATTCATTTCAGCCCGCGGGATCTGTTCCAGCATCAGACGGTGCAGACCCTCGCCGCTGTCGCCAGCCGCAGCGAGCAAGTCACTGCCGAGCAGGGACTGGTGCTCGGTGAGTCGGCGATGACGCCGATTCAGCACTGGTTCTTCGACATTGATATTCCCGAGCGTCAGCACTGGAACCAGGCGCTGCTGCTGGAGCCGACAGTGGCGCTGGAACCGCATCGTCTGGAGCAGGCGCTGCTGGCAGTGATCGAACAGCACGACGCCCTGCGTCTGCGCTTCACCCAGGTCAACGATCAATGGCAGGCAACGCATCAACCGGTGTCCGACGCCGAGGTGTTGTGGCAGGTGCGGGTGGCGGCGATGGACAAGTGCGCAGCGCTGTTCGCTGATGCCCAGCGCAGTCTCGATCTGCAGAACGGCCCGCTGCTGCGCGCCTTGCTGGTGGATGGTCCCGAAGGTCAGCAACGCCTGTTCATTGCGATTCACCACTTGGTGGTCGACGGTGTGTCGTGGCGCGTCTTGCTCGACGATCTGCAAACCGTGTACCGCCAGCTCGAAGCCGAACAGTCGGTAAAACTGCCGGCGAAAACCAGTGCCTTCAAGGACTGGGCGGCACGTTTGCAGGCTTACGCAGGCAGCGAATCACTGCGTGAAGAACTGAACTGGTGGCAAACCCAACTGGCCGGATCGAACGCCGATCTGCCGTGCGAAAACCCGCAGGGCGGACAACAGAATCGTCACGCGCAAACCGTCAGCGTGCGCCTCGATGCCGAGCGTACCCAACAACTGCTGCAACAGGCGCCGCGGGCCTACCGCACGCAGGTCAATGACCTGCTGTTGACCGCGCTGGCCCGTGTGCTGTGCCGTTGGAGCGGTCAGCCGTCGGCACTGATTCAACTGGAAGGCCACGGCCGCGAAACGCTGTTCGACGAGATCGACCTGACCCGCACCGTCGGCTGGTTCACCAGCGCCTATCCATTACGCCTGACCCCGCACAACATCGAAGAGGCCGCCGGGCAGGGCGCTTCGATCAAGGCGATCAAGGAGCAACTGCGCGCGGTACCGCACAAAGGCCTCGGTTATGGCGTGTTGCGTTATCTGGCCGATGACCTCAGTCAGCGCAGCATGGCGGCGTTGCCGAATGCTCCGGTGACCTTCAACTACCTCGGCCAGTTCGACCAGAGTTTCGCCAGCGATGCGCTGTTCCGTCCGTTGGACGAGCCGGTCGGTGCGGCCCACGATCCGCAAGCGCCGTTGCCCAACGAGTTGAGCATCGACAGTCAGGTGTACGGCGGCGAACTGCTGCTGCGCTGGACTTTCAGTGCCGAGCGCTACGAGGCGCAAACCATCAACGATCTGGCCGACGCCTACCTCGGCGAGCTGCAAAGCCTGATCGAACATTGCCTGCAAGACACGGCCGGTGGCCTGACGCCGTCGGACTTCCCGCTGGCGAAACTGACCCAGGCGCAACTCGATGCACTGCCGGTGCCGGCGGCGCAGATCGAAGATGTCTACCCGCTGACACCGATGCAGGAAGGCATGTTGCTGCACACCTTGCTCGAACCGGGCACCGGTCTGTACTACATGCAGGATCGCTACCGTATCAACAGCGAGCTCGATCCCGAGCGTTTCGCCCAGGCCTGGCAAGCGGTGGTCGCCCGTCATGAAGCGCTGCGTGCATCGTTCTGCTGGAACGTCGGCGAGGACATGCTGCAAGTGATCCACACCCCGGGTCGCACGCCGATCGAGTACCTGGACTGGAGCGCCGTTGCCGAGGACGAGCAAGAACCGAAGCTGCAAGCGCTGCTGAAAAACGAGCGCGAGGCCGGGTTCGATCTGCTCAATCAGGCACCGTTCCACCTGCGTTTGATCAAGGTCGGCGCAGCGCGTTACTGGTTCATGATGAGTAACCACCACATCCTGATCGATGCCTGGTGCCGTTCGCTGCTGATGAACGATTTCTTCGAGATCTACACTGCTCTCGGTGAAGGTCGCGACGCACAGTTGTCGCTGCCGCCACGTTACCGCGACTACATCGGCTGGCTGCAACGCCAGAGCCTGGCCGAGGCACGCCAGTGGTGGCAGCAGAACCTGCAAGGTTTCGAACGCACCACGCCGATCCCGAGCGACCGGCCGTTCCTGCGCGAACACGCGGGCGAAAGCGGCGGCATGATCGTTGGCGACCGCTACACCCGTCTCAACGTTGAAGATGGCGTCCGGCTGCGCGAGCTGGCCCAGGCCCATCAACTGACCATTAACACCTTCGCTCAAGCGGCATGGGCCTTGGTGCTGCGCCGCCTGAGCGGTGATCGCGACGTGCTGTTCGGCGTAACCGTGGCCGGGCGCCCGGTGGAAATGCCGGAGATGCAACGCACCGTCGGCCTGTTCATCAACAGCATTGCGCTGCGGGTGAAAATGCCTGAGGACGATCAGCGCAGCAGTGTGCGGCAGTGGCTGAGCGCTTTGCTCGACAGCAACATGCAACTGCGCGAGTACGAATACCTGCCGCTGGTAAACATTCAGGAGCAGAGCGAATTGCCGAAAGGCCAGCCGCTGTTCGACAGTCTGTTCGTGTTCGAGAACGCGCCGGTGGAAGTCTCGGTGCTGGACCGTGCGCAGAGCCTCAACGCGACTTCTGACTCCGGTCGAACCCACACCAACTTCCCGCTGACGGCGGTGTGCTACCCGGGCGATGACCTCGGTCTGCACCTGTCGTACGACCAGCGCTATTTCGACGAATCGACGATCGAGCGCATGCTCGCCGAGTTCAAGCGCCTGCTGCTGGCACTGGTCGATGGCTTCCATGGCGACATGGCTGACCTGCCGCTGCTGGGCTTTGATGAGCAGGACTTCCTGCTGCACGGCTGCAACCAGAGCGCGCACGATTATCCGCTGGAGCAGAGCTACGTGGCGTTGTTCGAAGCGCAGGTCGCGGCGCATCCGCAGCGCATCGCCGCCACGTGCCTTGATCAGCAACTGAGCTATGCCGAGCTCAACCTCAACGCCAACCGCCTCGGCCATGCACTGGCCGCCGCCGGGGTGCAGTTGGATCAACCGGTAGCGTTGCTGGCCGAACGTAATCTGGATCTTTTGGGGATGATCATCGGCAGCTTCAAGGCCGGTGCCGGTTACCTGCCGCTGGATCCGGGCCTGCCGAGCCAGCGTCTGCAACGCATCATCGAACTGAGCCGCACGCCAGTGCTGGTGTGCAGCGAAGCCTGCCGCCAACAGGCGCAGACTTTGCTCGATGAGTTCAGCTGCGCCAACCGTCCACGGCTGTTGGTCTGGGAGGAGATTCAGGCTGCTGCGACTAGCGCCGAAAACCTCGGTATCCACAGCGGTCCAGACAACCTGGCCTACGTGATCTACACCTCGGGTTCGACCGGGTTGCCGAAAGGCGTGATGGTCGAGCAGCGCGGCATGCTCAACAACCAGTTGAGCAAGGTGCCGTACCTGCAACTGACGGACGCCGACGTGATCGCGCAGACCGCTTCGCAAAGCTTCGATATTTCGGTCTGGCAGTTCCTCGCCGCACCGTTGTTCGGGGCGCGGGTGGACATTGTGCCGAACACTATCGCTCACGATCCGCAGGGGTTGCTGATGCATGTGCAAGCGCAGGGCATCACCGTGCTCGAGAGTGTGCCGTCGCTGATTCAAGGCATGCTCTCTTCTGATCGCCTGAGCCTCGATGGTCTGCGCTGGATGCTGCCGACCGGTGAAGCCATGCCGCCGGAACTCGCGCACCAATGGCTGCTGCGTTATCCGCAGATCGGTCTGGTCAACGCTTACGGCCCGGCGGAATGCTCCGATGACGTGGCGTTCTTCCGTGTGGACATGGCTTCGACTCGCGGCAGCTATTTGCCGATCGGTACGCCGACCGACAACAACTTGCTGTATCTGGTCGATGGCGCGCTGGAACTGGTGCCGCTGGGCGCGGTGGGTGAGTTGTGCGTGGCCGGGACCGGTGTCGGTCGCGGTTACGTCAGCGATCCGCTGCGCACCGCGCCGGTATTTGTGCCGAACCCGTTCGGCGCGCCGGGCGAGCGTCTGTATCGCACCGGTGACCTCGCGCGGCGGCGCAGTGACGGGGTGCTGGAGTACGTTGGCCGGGTCGACCATCAGGTGAAGATTCGCGGTTACCGCATCGAACTGGGTGAAATCGAAGCGCGTCTGCATGAACAGCCGGAAGTCCGCGATGCGGCGGTCGGCGTGCAGGAAGGCGTGAATGGCAAGCACTTGGTCGGCTATCTGGTCGAGGCGGATTCGGCGCTCAACCCGAGCGAACGTCTGGAGCGGATCAAGCAACGCCTGCGCAGCGAACTGCCGGAATACATGGTGCCGCTGCACTGGTTGTGGCTCGATCAGCTGCCGCACAACGCCAACGGTAAACTCGACCGCAAGGCCTTGCCGGCGCTGGAGATCGGTCAGTTGCAGAGCCAGGATTACCTGGCCCCGCGCAACGAACTGGAGCAGACCCTGGCCGACATCTGGGCCGAGGTGCTCAAGGTCGACAAGGTCGGTGTGCGCGACAACTTCTTCGAGTTGGGCGGGCATTCGTTGCTGGCTACGCAGATCGCCTCGCGGGTGCAGAAAACCCTGCAGCGCGATGTGCCGCTGCGGGCGATGTTCGAGTGCAGCACGGTGCAGGAACTGGCCGAGTACATCGAAGGCCTGGCGGCGAGTGACATGACCGAGGACAAGGTGGATCGCTTGAATGATCTGATGGCGGAGCTGGAGGGCTTGTAATCTTCGGCGTCTGTACCGGCCCCTTCGCGAGCAGGCTCGCTCCCACATGGGTTTTGTGTCGATCACAGATCCCCTGTGGGAGCGAGCCTGCTCGCGATTGGGGCGGCACATTTTCAGACATTTACACGGTTGACGATCAACAACCGGCAGCTCAGTCTGCCGGTTCTCTTTTTTGTCTCGGGGGTGGTCGATGCCTTTCTTCACGGTTGACGGACAAGCGCTGCACTACATTGATCAAGGCACCGGCCCGGCCGTGTTGCTGGCGGGCAGTTATCTGTGGGACACGGCCATGTGGGCGCCGCAGATCGCTGCGCTGTCGCCGCACTACCGGGTGATTGCGCTGGACCTGTGGGGCCACGGCGAATCCGGGCGCTTGCCGCAAGGCACCACCTCGCTGGATGACATCGCGCGGCAGGTCGAGGCCTTGCTCGACCACCTGCAGATCGAGCAGATAACGCTGGCGGGGCTGTCAGTCGGCGGCATGTGGGGCGTGCGTCTGGCGTTGTCGGCACCGCAGCGGATCAACGGTCTGGTACTGCTCGACACCTACGTCGGCGTCGAGCCTGAGCCAACCCGTCAGTACTATTTCTCGCTGTTCAAGCAAATCGAGGAAAGCGGCGAGATTGCGCCTCAGTTGCTCGACATCGTGGTGCCGATCTTCTTCCGCCCGGGCATCGATCCGCAGTCGGCGCTGTATCAGGACTTCCGCGCCAAACTGGCGGCCTACACCGCGGATCGCCTGCGCGAAAGCATCGTGCCGATGGGGCGTATCACCTTCAGTCGTGATGATCTGTTGCCGCGCCTGGGCGAACTGAATGCCGCGACCACCCTGGTGCTGTGCGGCGATCAGGACAAACCGCGACCGCCGTCGGAGGCACAGGAAATGGCTGAATTGATCGGTTGCCCGTGGGTGCTGGTGCCGGAGGCGGGGCATATTTCCAGCCTGGAGAATCCGCAGTTTGTGAGCGAGGTGTTGTTTACTTTTTTGGCTGAGCGCAACCGCTAAACCGTGTCATCGTTCTTTTCGCGAGCAAGCCCGCTCCCACAGTGACCGCGGTGATCCCTGTGGGAGCGGGCTTGCTCGCGAAGAGGCCCGATCAGGCAATAAAGAAGCCGGACTCACTTTGGCCCGAGAATTTTCGCCAGTTTCTCCGGCGAAGGCGCGCCTTGCTGCTGTTGCAGCTCACCCTTGTCATCCATGTAGAAAATCGCCGGCGTCGCCTGCAGTTCCAGGTCTTCCATCAACTGCATGTTGGCGGCCAGTTTGGTCTGCACCGCTTTTGGAATGTCTTTCAACGGCTTCAGGGTGCTGGCCTTGCCGGCCTTTTCGTGATTTTCCAGGGCCTTGGCCGGATCTTTCGCCGCCAGCAGCGCGGCGGATTTCGCCGGGCTGTCTTCGCGGATGATCCCGACCATGATGTGCCGCAGCTGCACCTTGCCGGCCTTGACCCATGGTCGCGCCTGTTCCCAGAACATGTTGCAGTACGGACAGTTGGGATCGCTGAACAGGTACACGGTGCGCGGCGCGTCCTTGTTGCCGTCCTGAATCCAGTTGCTGGCTTCGAACTTGCCCCAGATTTCCTTGGCCATCGGCGCATAGACCAGTTTCTGCAACGGCTCGCTGCTCAGATCCTTGCCGTCGGCGTCGTACAGATTGCCGAGCAGCACGTGTTTCCCGTCCGGCGTCAGGTACAACGCCATGCCACGGTTCTGGTACTGCGCCGCATAACCACGCAAGCCGTCCGGGGCGTCGAACTGGCCGACGATTTTTGCGCCCTTGGCTTCGATCTGCTTGATCGCGGCGGGCAATTCTTCGGCGGCCTGCACCGACGGCAGGTGCAGCAGGGCAGTGCCCAGAGTCAGCGTCAGCAGGTGGCGGAGGCGGGGCATGGCAGTTTCCTTGCAGAGGTGGCCGGTGCGGCGGTTGGATTCGGGATGTCGAAATTTTCCAGGGCGCGGGCCAGGCTGGCGTTCGACAGTTCGCCCAGATGACTGCTCAGCAAGCGACCGTCAGGGCTATAGAACAGCGTAGTCGGCAACGCCATGGAGCCCACGGCCTGACCCAGTCGACCGCTGCGGTCGAACAGCACGTTGTTCAGGCTCAGGCCCTGGGTTTCCAGGAAGGTGGCAACGCTTTGCATGCTTTCGGCCTGATTGACGAACAGAAAGGTCAGGTCCGGGCGTTGTTGTTGAGCGTTTTCCAGCACCGGCATCTCGCGCCGGCACGGTGGGCACCAGGTTGCCCAGAGGTTGATCACCAATGGTCCGCCCTGATAGTCGCTGAGCTGGATGGTCTCGCCTGCGGCGTTGCGCAGGGTGATTTCCGGCAGGCGCGTGCCTTGTTCGTAGATGTTCAGTGACAGGGTCGCCAACAACCAGAACAGCACGCCGCTGGCCACGCCAAACCCCAATGGCCGACGCAGGCCCGGGCGACGCCAGCCGCGATAGAGAGCGGTGAGCAGCAGCACGATCACCCCCGGCCAGGCGAGGAATCCACCATCGCGCAGGTCGATGATCTGCCACGGATCGTTGCGATAGTGGCCCCAGTACAGGGCGACAAACGCCACGCGTGCCGCGAGCATGCCCAGCAGAAACAGGCTGAACAGCGCCGACTCGGGGTTATCGCCGCCACGCTTGGCCACCCGCCAGCCGACAAAGGTCGCCAGCGCCAGGGCACTGATCAGCAGCAGGTGGTTAAGCGCGATGGCAAAGGTGCCGAGGGTGAACGTCAGCATTTAATTGGCGTCTCGGGTGGTGGTCCAGCGTTGCAGGAACGTCTCGGCATCCACCTCACCGGTGATGCGCTGGCTACGTCGTTCTTCGCCGTCGGTGCCGATCCAGACAAAACTCGGTGGCCCCGGGACTTTGTAGCGGCCGAGCAGCTCGCGGCTGGCGGCATTGTCGGCAGTGACGTCGAGGCGCAGCAGGCGCACATCGCTCAACGCCTGCATGACCTTGTCCTTGCCGAACACCTGTTTCTCCATGACTTTGCACGACACACACCAGTCGGCGTAGTAATCGAGCAGCACCCACTGGCCTTGAGCCTTGGCGCTATCCAGTTCGCGCAGCAGGGCGGCCGGATCCTTTATCGTGGTGAACGCGTCATGCCCGCTCGGCGTGGTGCTGGCGACCCGCCCGGCGCTGTAAACCTGCAACGGTTGATACGGGTCGTCACTGCCACCGGCAGCGCCGATCAGCAACAGGCTGCCCCACAGACCGAGCAGCAACGAACTGGCGCCGAACACTTGGGCGACCCGGCCGAAGCCGTCCGATTGCTTCCAGGCACAGAACGCCGCGATCAGCAGCAGCGCGCCACACAGGCCCAGCCACAGTGACGAGTCCAGCACCGGGCGCAGCATCAGCAACGCGGTCGCGAGGAACAGGAAACCAAAGATGCCCTTGAGCAGGTTCATCCACGCGCCAGGCTTTGGCAGGAAGCGATTGCCGACGGTCACCAACAGCAATAGCGGCACCCCGATACCGATGCCCAGCGCAAACAGAATCAAGCCACCGTGCAGCGCATTGCCGCTCTGCGCGATGTACAGCAAAGCGCCGGCCAGTGGTGCGGTCATGCACGGACCGACCAGCAGACCGGACAACGCGCCGAGCACCCCGGCGCCAATCAGGCTGCCGCCGCTGCGACTGCGCGAAGCGTGTTCGAGGCGGTCACGCAGGGCCACCGGCAATTGCAATTCGAAGAAGCCAAACATCGGTAGCGCCAGCACCACGAACACTGCTGCAAATGCACCGAGCAGCCATGGATTTTGCAGCCACGCCTGCAGGTTGGCGCCGAGCAGCGCAGCGATCACCCCCATCGCTGCATACACCAGCGCCATGCAGATCACATAGCTGCTGGCCAGGGCGAAACCACGGCGTGGGGTTGCACCGCTGCCGACAATCATGCCCGCCAAAATCGGCAGCATCGGCAACGAACACGGGGTAAACGCCAGCAACAGACCGAGGCCGAAGAACACCAGCAGGCTCCAGCCCAGCGCCCGTTGTTGCAGGCTGCTGGCCAGGGCCTGATCCGGTGCTTCAGTGCTGGTCGTTGGCGTCGCTTCGCCACCCAGATCGATGACCCGGGTCTGCGGCGGATAACACAGGCCGGCATCGGCGCAGCCCTGGTAACTGACCTTGATCTGACCGCTGGCCGAGGCCGGGACTTTCACCTCCAGCCCTTGGCGATACACCGGTTGTTCACCGAAGAACTCGTCACTGTGCGACTCGCCCTCGGGCAGCACAGGCTGCTGCTCGGCCGTCAAACCGTCGAATTTCAGGCGTTTCTGGTACAGGTAATAGCCGTCGGTGATTTGCCAGAACAGCTGGGTTTCCCCGGACTCAAGGCGTTCGGAGGTGAGCACGAAGGCTTTGTCGACCGGCAGAAACTCCGGTTTGGTCTCGAATGGGTTGTTTCCCGCCTGGGCCAGGCCGGAGATCAGCAGTACAAACAAAAGAAAAAAATGACGCATGGAGGAGCCTTGTCCCTGTGCAAGTGTGGGCACAATGGTGGATGGCGATTAACCGATGATTAACCGTCACGCCCTTGTCGCTGTGGCGTTGGGCGCCATAATGTCAGCTTAATCGGCCAACGGCCTAATCGGCTTTTTTCTACGGGACGGATCATGCACGTACTGGTTTGCGAAGACGATGAACTGATCGCCAGCGGTATCGTTGCCGGTCTCACGGCGCAGGGCCTGACGGTCGAGCACGTCAACACCGCCTCGAAAGCGCGAGCGATGCTCAAGGTTGCCGAATTCGACGTGATGGTGCTCGATCTCGGCTTGCCCGACGAAGATGGCCTCAAGTTGCTGCAACAACTGCGTCAGCAGGGCCTGGAAATTCCGGTGCTGATCCTGACCGCACGCGACTCGGTGACCGACCGGGTCGATGGCTTGCAGGCCGGGGCTGACGATTACCTGCTCAAACCCTTCGATCTGCGGGAATTGTTCGCCCGTCTGCAAACCCTGCTGCGCCGGGTCGCCGGGCGCAGCGTCAACCTGATCGAGCACGGCGCACTGACCTACGATCCAAGCAGCCGCGAAACCACGTTGGCCGGGCAACCGGTGGACTTGTCGCGCCGCGAGCAATCGCTGTTGCAGGCGCTGCTGCACAACCGTGGCCGAGTGCTGTCCACCGAGCAGTTGAAGGACAGCGTCTACGGCTTCAATGACGAGTTGGAGAGCAACGCGCTGAACGTGCATATCCATCACCTGCGCAGCAAACTCGGCAAGGGCATCGTCGAAACCGTGCGCGGTCTGGGTTATCGCCTCGGGCCGGCCGATGGTGGAGAACAACAGAAGTGATGAGTCTGCGTCTGCGCCTGAGTCTGACCCTCGGCGCCGCGTTCGCCCTGATCTGGGCACTGGCTGCGGCCTGGATGCTCAGCGACTTGCGCAATCAGATGATGTTTTCCCTCGACCAGCGGCTGGTAGCCTCGGCGCGCATGGTCGCCGGGCTGCTGGAGCAACTGCCGGCGCTGCCGAGCAAGGGCGAGGGCACCCATTTCAGTGCCGAACAACTGAACATTCCCGGCGGCATGGCCTGTCAGGTCAGTTCGTTGCGCGGGGAGATTCTGGCACGCAGCCACAGCAGCCCCGAGCAAACCCTGGAAGCGGAAAAGATGGGCTTCCATGACCAGCTGATCGATGGCGCGCCGTGGCGCAGTTTCACCCTGGCCAGGGGCGATGTGCGGATCACCACCGCTGATCGGCAGATCGAACGCGAAGCGCTGAACATGTCGATTTTGCTGGCGGCCTCGGTGCCGGTCGGCGTGGCGTTGCTCGGTTGCCTGTGCCTGCTGTGGTTGGGCATCGGTCAGGGCCTGGCGCCGCTCAATCGTCTGCGTGAAGCACTGATGCGACGTAACGCCGACTCGCTGGAACCTTTGCAATTGCAGTCGTTTCCCAGCGAACTGAAACCTCTGCTGGATACGCAGAACCAGCTGTTCCAGCGCATTGGCAAGACCATCGAACGCGAGCGTCGCCTGACCGGTGACGCCGCCCACGAACTGCGCAGCCCGTTGACGGCGATCAAGACCCACCTGCAAGTGGCACGCATGACCGAAGGCAGTGCCCGCGATCAGTCGCTGGCACGCGCCGAAGAGGGTGCCGACCGTATGCACCGCACCCTTGAGCAACTGCTGTTGCTGGCGCGGGTCGAGGGCAGTCTGTCGTTCGATGACGGCGTGCAGTGCAGCGCCGAACAGGTGGCGAAACTGGCGATGCAGGATGCGGCTGGTGGCGAGCGTCAGCGCATCAAGCTGCAATTGCCCAAGCAGCTCTCCAGTGCGCCGGTGCAAATGCCGGCGGTGCTGTCGATTGCCGCGTTGCGCAATCTGCTCGACAACGCCCTGCGCCATACCCCGGCAGACGCTGAGGTGGAGCTGAGCCTGGAAACGGTCGGCCAGCGCGCCCGTTTTGTGGTGCGCGACCACGGTCCCGGAATTGCGGCTGAAGATCTGCAGCACCTGACCCAACGCTTCTGGCGCAACGGTCAGAGCACCGGCTGCGGTCTCGGCCTGGCCATCGTGCAAGCCATCGTCCAGCGCTGCGCCTGCACCCTGCATTTCGACAGCCGGCCGGATGGCTTGCGCGTCGAGTTGACCATGCCGCTGCAACCTGTCTGAACCAGCAAAAATCCGCTGTGGGAGCGGGCTTGCTCGCGAAGGCGTCCGGTCAGTCGACAGGTTGCTGACTGGCACGCCGCCTTCGCGAGCAAGCCCGCTCCCACATTAGGGGATCCGTGGTGTGGCACATCAAATGTAACGTCTCTGCGTTGGTGATTCGCCGGCCTCGGCGTTAAGGTCGGGGCTGCTCTGACTCAATGGATTGAGGGAACGCGCCATGGAAGCATCGATCTGCATCTGCCCGGCGAAACCTGCCGACGCCGGCATCATCAGTCGCATCATCGAGCGATCGATTCGCGTCGGTTGTGCGCTCGAACACCGCAACGATCCGCAACTGGTCAGCCGCTGGATCGGCCGACAATCTGCCGACGTCATCAGCGCGCACCTTGCCGACGCGCATTGCTACCTGAATATCGCCTTGTTGCAGGACAAACCGGTGGGTGTCGGCATGGCCACGGCCAGCGGTGAGATAGGCTTTTGTCATGTGCAGCCGGAATGGTTTCGCCGTGGCGCAGGGCGCGCCCTGATGACCGACCTTGAAGGCTGGCTGCGGATTCGTGGTGTGCCGCAGGCGCGCATCGCCAGCACACGTAGCGGCGCGGCTTTTTATCGGCATCTGGGCTACTGCGATGCAGTGCCACGCGCCAGCGATCAGGGCTTGCACCGCGTTACGCTGCACAAGCTGTTGCCATTGTCCGACTGACATCTCGATCAAGGGTCTAAATCCTCGCCCCGCTTAAGCGTTTCCAGAACAGGAAAACCTGCATGTGCGCCCCGCGACCGGAACGCGCACCTGTGCAGTGTGCTGTTTTGGTCACTATCCATAGCGTATTGAGGGGTCGAGAGATGTCAGTCGCCACCAGCCTTATCGAAGAGTCGTCGGCCCGGATCAGCTCCGCGACGGCGGAAACCCTGTATCAGTTCAACGAATCACCACTACTGGCCCGGCAGAGCCAGCAGGAATCCAATGCCCGCAGCTATCCGCGACGCATTCCGCTGGCACTCAAGCGCGCCAAGGGCCTGTATGTCGAAGATGTCGAAGGCCGGACCTTCATCGATTGCCTGGCCGGTGCCGGGACTCTGGCCTTGGGGCACAACCACCCGGTGGTAATCGAGGCGATCCAGCAAGTGCTGGCCGATGAGCTGCCGCTGCACACCCTCGACCTGACCACGCCAGTGAAGGATCAGTTCGTCCAGGACCTGTTCGGTTTGCTGCCGCCATTACTGGCGGCCGAAGCGAAAATCCAGTTCTGCGGCCCGACCGGTACCGATGCGGTGGAAGCCGCGTTGAAACTGGTGCGCACCGCCACCGGGCGCAGCACGGTGTTGTCGTTCTCCGGCGGTTATCACGGCATGAGCCAAGGCGCATTGAGCCTGATGGGCAGTCTGGGGCCAAAAAAGCCGCTGGGCGCCTTGCTCAGCAACGGTGTGCAATTCATGCCGTTCCCTTATGACTACCGTTGCCCGTTCGGTCTCGGCGGCGCGGCCGGGGTCAAAGCCAACCTGAGTTATCTGGAAAACCTGCTTAATGATCCTGAGGCCGGTGTGCAGTTGCCGGCAGCGGTGATTGTCGAAGCGGTGCAGGGCGAGGGCGGGGTGATCCCGGCCGATATCGAGTGGCTGCGCGGCTTGCGTCGGATCACCGAGAAGGCCGGTGTGGCGCTGATCGTCGACGAGATCCAGAGCGGATTCGCCCGCACCGGCAAAATGTTTGCCTTCGAACATGCCGGTATTGTCCCTGACGTGGTGGTGTTGTCCAAAGCCATCGGCGGCAGCCTGCCGCTGGCGGTGGTGGTCTATCGCGACTGGCTCGACACCTGGCAACCGGGTGCCCATGCGGGCACGTTCCGTGGCAATCAGATGGCGATGGCCGCCGGTTCCGCGGTGATGCGTTATCTGCTTGAACACAAGGTCTGCGAACACGCCGCCGCCATGGGCGAACGCCTGAGCGAACACCTGCGCATCCTGCAACGCGACTTCCCGCAACTGGGCGACATTCGTGGTCGTGGCTTGATGCTCGGCGTCGAACTGGTTGATCCGAACGGCGCGCCGGATGCGCTCGGTCACCCACCCGCGTTCGCACGTCTGGCACCGTTGGTGCAGCGCGAATGCCTCAAGCGTGGGCTGATTCTCGAACTGGGCGGCCGGCATGGTGCGGTGGTGCGCTTCCTGCCGCCGCTGGTGATCACCGCCGCCGAAATCGACCGCGTCGCCGAGATCTTCGGCCGGGCCCTGGCCGCCGCCACCGCCGCCGCCGCCGAGTAAATTTTTCGCAGCGCCGAACGTTCTATCTACATACCCGGCTGCACCCCTGGTGCAGCCCACCCTTACAACGATGGAGAACCAGCATGACGTCAGTATTCGACCGCGAGGACATCCTCTTTCAGGTCGTGGTCAACCACGAAGAGCAATACTCGATCTGGCCGGATTACAAAGCCGTGCCGGAGGGCTGGCGCACCGTGGGCAAGAGCGGCCTGAAGAAGGAATGCCTGGCCTACATTGAAGAAGTCTGGACCGACATGCGTCCGCTGAGCCTGCGACAGAAGATGGAAGGGCAGGCGGCCGCTCAATAATCTGCCAGGCAAAAACAAACCCGCTGGACTGGTGACAGGCAGCGGGTTTTTTCATTGCTCGCAATGGTGTTGTTCTGGCGGGCCTCTTCGCGAGCAAGCCCGCTCCCACATTGGATCTGCGCTGCACACAACCCCCCTGTGGGAGCGGGCTTGCTCGCGAAGAACGATAACGCGGTGTAACTGAAACTACGCCCCACTCAACTCCTTGAGCAGCAAATCGACATTGCCTTCCAGCTCCGCCACCGGATCTTCGGCATCGGTGCTCAACACCAGCAAATGACTCCCCGACTCGGCAATCGCCGCTTTCACCGCTTCCGACGGCTGACGATGATGCAGCACCATCGCCACGTCGTTGTCCTTCAGCGTCGCCGTGAGCTTCTTCAGATCTTCGGCTGTCCACTCGGCATCTGCTCGCGCGTCCTGGCCGATCAGCTCCAGATTCAGGCTGCCGATCAGGTAACCGAAGTGATCGCTGAGGCTCATCACGCTCAGGTTTTCAGCCTCGGCCAGGCGCGCTTCGCTGTCGGCGCTGAGCTTGAGCAGGCGCTGTTTCAGTGCCGCCAGATTAGCCTCGATCTTCGGCTTGGCGGACGGCGCCAGACGCACCAGATCCGCCGCGATCACGTCGGCCATCCGTCCCATGTTGTTGCTCGCCAGCCATGGCTGACTGTTCAAGCCATCGACCTTCAGCCCCGGTTGCACGGCGATCCCCGGCAGGGCGCCATCAACCGGGCGCGCCGCGTCGACTTCGACAATGCGAATGTTGCTGCGCCGCGCGATCGGGTACAGCGGATCATCGGCCCACAGCGAGCGCACGCCGATCACCGCGTCGGCATTGCTCGCCAGTTTGCCCAGCGCCGGAGCGCCGCGACCGGTGAAGTATGCGGTCTGACGGCTGCCCGGCAGATTCGCCGGGGCCGCGCGCTCCAGGCTGACGTCGGTGCCTTTGAGCAGCACTTCGCCGAGGCCGTAGGTGATGGGCAGCGAGGCCAGTACGCGCAATGGTTTGGTGTTTTCAGCCGCCAGCAACGGGCTGCCGACCACGCCGCACAGGGCCATGGCCAGGGTCAGTTTTCGCAGTGAGAATATCATTTATCCAAGGTTCCCTTTCAGACTCGGGACAACCCCGCGCGCGATGGCGGCGAGGGCGAAGGCGATGCCGGCGACCAGAATGATCGCGGCGCCGGACGGGATCGGCAGATCGAAGACGATCGGCGCGAGGATCCCGCACAGCGTGCTGACGGTAGCAATCAGCACCGAGCACCAGAAGAAGCCCTTGAGCGACTGGCTGAGCAAGCGCGCTGCCGCCGCCGGAATCACCAGCAATGCGCCGACCAGAATCGCGCCGATGACCTTCACCGCCGCGACGGTGATCAGCGTCACCAGAATCACGAACAGGTAATCCAGAGTCTTCACCGCGACGCCGCGCACCGCCGCCAGTTGCGGGTTGAAACTGGCGAGCATGATCCGGTTGTACAACGGCAGCGCCAGCGCCATGACCAGCGAACCGACGATGGCCAGCACCAGCAGATCGTTGCCGTTGACGGTGAGCACCGAACCGAACAGCACGTTCTCCAGAATGTGCACGTTGATCTTGCCGGCCAGAATCAACAGCAGGCTCGCGCCAAGCGCCAGCGACACCGAGAGAAACACGCCGATCAGGGTGTCGGGCGCCAGGCCGGTGCGGTTGCGCAGGTAGTTGAGCAGGATGCCGAACAACAGGCAGTAACCGAACAGGCTGCCGTACGGCCCGGTGTAGGGTTCGCCGAGCAGAATGCCGATGGCCACGCCGGTCAGCGCCGCGTGCCCGACCGCTTCGGAGAAAAACGCAAAGCGCTTGACCACCACCAGCGTGCCGAGGCCACCGAGCACCGGACCGATCAACAGGCCGGCGAGCAATGCGTTGACCACAAAGCCGTAGGCCAGCGCTTCCGGCAGGTAACCGGACGACGCCCAGCCCTGAACCATCAGACGAAAGGCTTCGTAACTCATCAGACCGCGCTCCGTGGATGGGTGGAAAACAGACTCAACAGGCGTTCCGGGGTCAGTGCCTGTTGCGGCGTAGCGTCGAACAGCACGCGGCGGTTGAGACCGGTGACCCGGTCGGCCAGACGCTTGACCGCTTCCAGATCGTGCTCGATCCACAGCACGGTGATGCCAGCGGCGCGCCAGTCGCCGAGCAGGCGTTCGAACACCTGGATCCCGGCTTCGTCGAGGGCCGACATCGGCTCATCCAGCACCAGCAATTGCGGAGCCGGGATCAAGCCTTGAGCGAGCAACACGCGCTGCCGTTCGCCACCGGACAACGCGCCCATGCGCCGCTTGCGTTTGTCCTGCATGCCGACCCGTTCCAGCGCCTCGCCGATGGCCTTGGCGTAGTGCTTGCTAAGGCCGAGAAACGCCGGGCGGCGCTGGCACATGGCGGCCATGAAGTCGTCGACGGTCATCGGCAGGCCGCGATCGAACTCCAGCGCCTGCGGCACGTAGCCGATGGTGCCGGGTTGGCCGGGCCAGTGCAGGCTCAACTGGCCTTGATGCGGCATTTGCCCGAGCAAGGTCTTGATCAGCGAACTCTTGCCACCGCCGTTGGGGCCGACCAGGGCGTGCACGTGGCCGGGTTGCACCTGAAAGGTCACGTTGTCGAGGATCGTGGTGCGCCCGAGGGTCAGAGAGACTCCCGCAAAATCCAGAGTCGGTCCCAATCCCTGTGGGAGCGAGCTTGCTCGCGAATGCGGTGTGTCATTCGATAAAGATGTTGGCTGACCCGGCGCCTTCGCGAGCAAGCTCGCTCCCACAGGGGATGGCGGGGTGTCAGAGAGGGTTTCTTTTGCTGTCATGCCCCGGACTCCTGAATCGCCCGCACAACGGTGTCGAGGTTGCCGGTCATCTTGTGGGAGCGAGCTTGCTCGCGAATGCGGTGTGTCATTCGATAAAGATGTTGGCTGACCCGGCGCCTTCGCGAGCAGGCTCGCTCCCACAGGGGATGGCGGGGTGTCAGAGAGGGTTTCTTTTGCTGTCATGCCCCGGACTCCTGAATCGCCCGCACCACGGTGTCGAGGTTGCCGGTCATCTTGTGGGAGCGAGCTTGCTCGCGAATGCGGTGTGTCATTCGATAAAGATGTTGGCTGACCCGGCGCCTTCGCGAGCAGGCTCGCTCCCACAGGGGATGGCGGGGTGTCAGAGAGGGTTTCTTTTGCTGTCATGCCCCGGACTCCTGAATCGCTCGCACCACGGTGTCGAGGTTGCCGGTCATCTTGTGGGAGCGAGCTTGCTCGCGAATGCGGTGTGTCATTCGATAAAGATGTTGGCTGACCCGGCGCCTTCGCGAGCAAGCCCGCTCCCACAGGGGATGGCGGGGTGTCAGAGAGGGTTTCTTTTGCTGTCATGCCCCGGACTCCTGAATCGCCCGCACCACGGTGTCGAGGTTGCCGGTCATCTTGTGGGAGCGAGCTTGCTCGCGAATGCGGTGTGTCATTCGATAAAGATGTTGGCTGATCCGGCGCTTTCGCGAGCAAGCCCGCTCCCACAGGGGATGGCGGGGTGTCAGAGAGGGTTTCTTTTGCTGTCATGCCCCGGACTCCTGAATCGCCCGCACCACGGTGTCGAGGTTGCCGGTCATTTCCTTTTCGTACTTGTCGGCGCTGTATTCGCCATAGGAAATGTGCGACAGCGGGTACAGCTTCACGCCGGACTCACGCTGGATGGTTTCGACGTAGGTGGAAGGGAAATCCATCTCCGAGAAGATCACCTTCACGTCGAGTTCGCGCAGTTGGTCGATGGTCTTTTTCAACTGGCTCGGACTGGGTTCGATGCCGTGGGCCGGCTCGACCACGGCCGTCACTTCCAGGCCGAATTCGCGCAGCAGATAGTCGTACGCGGCGTGCACCGTGGCCACGCGCAGTTCGGCGTTCGGTGCCTGAGTCAGTTTGGCCAGCGCATCGGCGCGCATCTGCCGCAGGCGTTTGCCGTAGGCGCGGGCGTTCTGGGTGTAGGCCCTGGCGTTGTCCGGATCGAGTTTGCCCAGCTCGCGGGCGATGTTGTTGACCTGGGCAATCGAGGCGCTGATCGACAGGAAGGTGTGGGGGTTGACCACTTTGCCGGCGCCGCGCGCAGCGGTACCGGTGGCCGCCAGCAGCGGCACGTTTTCGTTGGCTTCGATGGTCTTGATGTTCGGCGTTTCGCTGGCGGCGATCATGCGGTCGGCGAAGTCGTCATGACCGACCCCGTTGAGCACGATCACATCCAGCCCGCTGATGCGCTTGATGTCTTCGGCGCGTGGCTCGTAGGCGTGCGGGTTGAAGCCGGCGGGAATCAGCGGCACCACCTCGGCCTTGTCGCCGACGATATTCGCCACATAGCTGTAATACGGGTGCAGGGTGATGCCGATGCGCAGGCGTTTGCCCGGATCGGCGCTGGCCAGCGGGCTCAGGAGGCACGCGCACAGGCCTAACAGCAGGGTGCGCAGGAGGGGACGGCGAGTCAGGGAAATAAGCATGGGCAAGCGGTCTTCTCTCGGGTGAAGGCGAAGGTTCAGTGGCGATGCTCGCGTGTCACGCCGGCATCGAACTGCGCGACGATCTGTTTCCAGCCTGCGGCGGACAGCGCGGCGTCATTCAGTTCGGTGGGTGTCTGCAGCTCGGCGGCGCGGTTGAGCCAGATGTCCGGCGCGGCAGTGGCGTCGGCGCTCAGCCGCATCACGAACGAACCGGCGACGGCGGGCGCCTGGCTGTGGCCGAAATAGGCGCGGTCCGCCAGCAATTGCCAGGCATGCCCGCCACGGCTGACCGAACTGGCGTCCTGAGCGAACGGGGCGAAACCTTCCTCGGCCAGATTTTGCGGGGTCGGCAGGCTTTGCTGCTCTTCACGCAGCAGGCGGATCTCGTCGAGGGTCACCCGCAGGTCGGCATAGATGCCTTGCTCGGCGGCACTCAGGTCGCGCCGTGCATCGAGTTGATGGCTGGAAACCGGCTCCGGTTCATGGGACACCCCGCGCCATGCCACCACTGATCCGGCGACGGCAAGGATCAGTAAACACAACAGCAGAACATTGAGGGTTTCATGCCCGGCACCGGCCGGGCGGACGACTTGGGTGGTGGGCGTGCTCATGGGGCCTCGATGTCGGCTTGGTCGATTTCCACAACGTGGCCGGGGCCGGCGTCGAACAGCACATAAAACTCGGCCGCCGGTTTTTTGAACGTCACGGTCGAGTCGGCGCCGAGCTTGCCCGGCAGCAGAATGGTTTCGTCGTAACCGATCACATCGAGGGTCACCCCCGGTGCGCCGCTGCCGTCGGAGAAGCCGCCGGTGCATTTGATCTGCTCGGCATCGACGGCTTTGCATTCGCACATCGGGTTATGGGCCAGGGCGCCGGCGCTGAAACCTGCGCACAGCATCAGCAACGCGGCGCGCAACTGCAGGCGGGAAGGGCGTTGAACGCGGTTCATGGTTTGGCTCCTTGTTGGTTCAGCCAGGCGAGGGTGGCGGGGGAGGCCTGGCTCAGGGGAATCGAGGCCTGATGCATGCTGCCGTCCCAGCCTTCCATGGTGATCCACAGTTCGGCATCGGCTTTGGTCTTTTCCGCCACCGGCAATTGCGCGCCCATGCGATACGGCGTGCCAAAGAAAATCACCCCGGCGGCGCGCAGGCTGCGCGGTTTGCCGATGCGCAGGTAGGTGGCCTTGACCTGTTCGACACAGGCATCGCACAGGGCGGCATTGAAGTCCTTCATGTAGCCGGCGGGGCCGCTAAGGCGCGGTGCTTCGTTACGCAGTTCGGCCAGGCGCAGGCTCCACGGGCCGACCTGAATTTCGCCGACCTCATGCTCACCGAGGCCGACGTCACCGCGAAACAGCGCGGCATCGGCGAAATACTTGGGCATGAAGCCCAACGGAATCAGCAGCAACAAGGCGTTCAGGTGAAAGCGCCATTTGTGCCAGAAGCGGCGCAGGGCGGACGGTTGGGCAGTGCGGTTGGACTGGCTCACGGACTGACCTCCGCCGGTTCACGGCTGACGCGGGGGCTGCGGGCCTTTTTATTTTCGCGCTTGAGCGCGTTGGCGGTGGCCAGCGCGGTGCGCTTGGTCCAGATCAACAGGCCGCTGAGGACCATCATGCTCAGCAGCAGACCGAAGAAGAACCAGATCAGTTTGATCCACAGACCGCCGAAATCACCGGTGTGCAGCGGGCGCATCGACTCGGTGACGAACTCCAGCGAGGAGCGGTCAGTCAGCAGTCGCGTGGCGGCCATCTCACCGTTGTACGGGTTGAGCGTGGCGGTCTGGAACATCAATGGATACCAGCCGCGCCCGCCAAGGCTCAAGTGGCTGTAGGCATTGCCCGGCAGGCTGACGAAACTGACTTCCAGCCCGGGGATGTGCTGTTCGGCGATCTGCACCGCGCGATCAAGGCTGATCCGTGGGGGAGGACTGGCGTCGCTCGACATCGGTACGCTTTCCCGGGACATGGCGGGAATGATCGGCTCGCTGCTGATCGACACCTGGTTGTCGGCCAGAATGGCCTGGATCAAAAACCAGGTGCCGGTGATCGAGATCACCGCGATGAACCAGATCGACCAGATGCCGCTCAGTCGATGGAAGTCGCCCCAGAAGATCCGCGCACCGTGGCGAAAACGCAGGGTGGGTTTGAAGAAACCTTTCCAGAAACGCTTGTACACCACCAGCCCGGTGACCAGCGAAGCGAGCATCGGCAGGCCGAGGAACGACACCAGGTACCAGCCCCAGCTGAAACCATTGGTGAACGGCACCAGCCACCAGCCGTGCAGGGCGCGGGTGAACGCCTTGAAGTTGAAGTCCGGCGCCGGGCCCTGGATCACCCCGGTGTACGGGTTGACGTAGACCGTCTGCGAGCGGCCGTCGGGGTAGCTGACCTCGACATCGAGGGCGAAGTGCGATTCGTCGGGGCGGCTGATGCTTTCCACCAGCGTCTGCGGTTCGGCCTGTTTGATCGCGGCCAGCACTTGATCGTAACTGAGCCGCGGTGCGTCATCCGATGGCTGGCTGGCGCGCATTTGCGGGTTGGCCAGCCAGACGATTTCCTGACTGACCACCGCCAGCGTGCCGGTGACACAGACGATCAGGACAAAACACCAGATCGGCAGCGCGAGCCAGCTATGCACCAGGAACCACAGTTTGGAACGGGATTTCTTCGACATGATTGCGCGTCTTGATTTCGATGAAAGGGCACGCGGCTACGGGCTTCGCAGCGCGGGTGTCCGCAAAAGGCGCGGTCGTGGCTGTTGCCTGTGCGAACGGCCTGCATCTCTATAGGACGGATGAGCCGGAGAAATCCCGAAAGGTGATATGAAAGCAAATGTTTCGCAATTCCCCCAGTCACCACCAACCCCTGTGGGAGCGAGCTTGCTCGCGAATGCGGTAGATCATTCAACTTTGATGTCGACTGACGCGACGCCTTCGCGAGCAAGCCCGCTCCCACAGAGGCAGTCATTGATCAGCCGATCAAACACGATTCATGAACGCCGCTCTCACTGCCTGGCAATTGATGCGATCAAAGCGCTCCCTATGATGGAAAACACCGGATTCCCTGAGCGAGCGCCCTGATGAGCCCCAGAACCCTCTACGACAAACACATCGATTCGCACACCGTGTGCCGCCTCGACGATCAGGGCCATGTGCTGCTGTATATCGATCGCCAGGTGATCAACGAATACACCAGCCCGCAGGCGTTCAGCGGTCTGCGTGCTGCCGGGCGCAAGGTCTGGCGGCCGGGTACGGCGTTGGCGGTGGTCGATCACGTCAACCCGACCACCCCCAAACGGGTGGCGGCGATGCCTGATGCCGGCGGTGCGCGGCAGGTGTCGTATCTGGCGGAGAACTGCCGGGATTTCGGCATCGAACTGCTGGATATCCTCGATAAACGTCAGGGCATCGAGCATGTGATCGCCCCGGAGCAAGGCTTCATTCTGCCGGGCATGGTCATCGCTGCCGGTGACAGCCACACCACCACGTACGGTGCGCTGGGGGCGTTCGGATTTGGCATTGGCACCTCGGAAATCGAGCACCTGCTGGCCTCGCAGACGCTGGTCTACAAACGTCTGAAAAGCATGCGCGTGACGGTGGATGGCGAACTGGTGCCGGGGCTGACGTCGAAGGACGTGATCATGGCGCTGATCGGCCGCATCGGTGCGTCGGGCGCCACTGGCTATGCGATCGAGTTCTGCGGATCGACCATCGATGCGCTGAGCGTCGAAGCGCGGATGACCATTTGCAACATGGCGGTCGAAGCCGGTGCACGCGGTGCGTTCATGGCGCCGGACGAAAAAGTCTTTGCTTATCTCAACGGCAAACCCCGCGCACCACAAGGCGTACTGTGGGCGCGCGGCGTGGAAAAGTGGCGTGAACTGCGCAGCGATCCCGGTGCCGTGTTCGACCGCGAAATCCATCTCGACGCCAGCCTGCTGGAGCCGATGGTCACCTGGGGAACCAGCCCCGATCAGGCCGCGCCGATCGGTGCGCAGGTGCCGGACCCGCAACGCATCGACGATCCGATCCTGCGTCAGGACATGCGCCGCGCCCTCCAATACATGGGCCTGGAGGCGGGGATGGCGCTGCGCGATATCGTCATCAGCCACGCTTTTATCGGCTCCTGCACCAACGCGCGGATCGAGGATCTGCGTGACGCCGCCAGCGTGGTGCGCGGTCGGCGGGTGGCCGGGCATGTGCGGGCGATGATCGTGCCCGGCTCCAGTGAGGTCCGCGCTCAGGCTGAAGCCGAAGGGCTGGCGCAGATCTTCATCGACGCCGGGTTTGAATGGCGCCAGTCCGGCTGCTCGATGTGCCTGGCGATGAACGATGACGTGCTCGCGCCCGGCGACCGTTGCGCCTCCAGCACCAACCGCAATTTCGAAGGCCGCCAGGGTGCCGGGGCGCGCACCCATCTGATGAGTCCGGCGATGGTTGCCGCTGCCGCCATCAGCGGCCACCTCACCGACATCCGCCACTTTGGAGAACGCCCATGAGCCTGCAACCCTTCACGCAAGTCAGCGGCCAGGCCGCGCCGCTGCTCGCGGCCAACGTCGACACCGACGTGATCATGCCCAAGCAGTTTCTCAAGGGTATCGACCGTCAGGGACTGGATCGTGGGCTGTTTTTCGATCTGCGCTTTCTTGCCGACGGCACGCCCAACCCGGAATTCGTGTTGAACCAGCCAGCCTGGCAGGGCGCGAGTTTTCTGGTAGTCGGGGCGAATTTCGGCTGCGGTTCCAGCCGCGAACACGCGGTGTGGGGGTTGCAGCAAATGGGCATTCGCGCGCTGATCGGCAGCAGTTTTGCCGGGATCTTTTACGACAACTGCCAGCGCAACGGGGTGTTGCTGATTACCCTGGACGAGGCACAGGTGCAGCGCATTGGCCGGTTGGTGAGTCAGCCTGAAACGGTACTGATCAATGTGGATCTGGAGGCGCAGCAGATACGTCTGGCGGACGGTGAAGTCATCGATTTCCAGATTGATGACTTGCGCAAGACCGCGCTGTTGCTGGGGCTGGATGCGATTGGCAGTACCTTGCAGCGGCGTGAGCAGATCGAGGCGTTCGAGCGCGAACATCTGGCCGCCAACCCATGGCTGACCTGACACCCAACTAGCCCTCTGTAGGCCTTCGCCTGCTCGCGATGGCGTCGTGTCAGTCGAAATAATCATTGGCTGAATGACCGCCATCGCGAGCAGGCTCACTCCTACAAGGGTTTGGTGTTGCACCCGCTATAGCGACAAATCCTTGAAATGCCCCTGCAAAAACTCCACACACGCCCGCAGCTTTCCGGAGTTGGCCAGCCGCGTCGGGTACACCGCCCAGACATTGGCGCTCTGGCTGTAAGCGGCCAGCACCGGCAGCAGTCGGCCCTGTTCCAGCAATGGTTTCACATCCCACAATGAACGCAGCAACACGCCGCGTCCGTCGAGCGCCCATTGCAGGACAATCTCGCCGTTGTTGGAAGACAGCGGCCCACTGACCCGCACGCTTTCCTGTGTGCCGTCACGATCCAGATGCCAGACGCCGAAAGCGTTGTCGCGCTCCTTGATCACCAGGCAGTCATGTTGTTGCAGATCGTCCAGAGTCTGCGGTGTGCCGCGGCGCTCAAGGTATGCGGGCGCAGCGCACAGCACCCGGCGGTTACTCACCAGTTGCCGGCCGATGTGCTGGCCGGGCAGGTCGTCGCCGACGCGGATTTCCAGATCGAAACCCTCGTTGACGATGTCCACTGCGCGGTCGAACAGGTCCAGGCGGATCTGCAACTGCGGGTGAAGCTCGGCCAGCCGCGAAACCGCAGGCGCCACATGGTTGCGGCCGAAACCGAAACTGCTGCAGATGTGCAAGCGCCCGCGTGGGCTGTCGTGAGCGTCGGCGAGATCGTCATGCAGTTGTTGAAAATCATCGAGGATGCGCAAGGCCCAGCGCTGCACCCGCTCGCCGTCTTCGGTCAGCGACACCCGGCGACTGGTGCGGTGCAGCAGGCGGGTGCCGAGGGTCGATTCGAGAATCTGGATGCGTTTGCTGACGTAGGCCGGGGACAGGCCCAGTTCATCAGCGGCAGCGGCGAAACCGTTCTTGCGGATCACGGTCAGCAGCACGCGCAGGTCTTCGGGCAGGGGCACGGGGTCTTGGTTCTGGGACATGTGGGAACGAGCACTGGCGGCACAAGCCGCCAGCATAGCATCGGCGGTACAGGGCTCGATTCAGCGCAGGAAATCCAGCGCTTCGGCGAGCAACAGTTCGGGCACTTCTTCGGCCAGATAATGCCCGGCCGGCAGCGCCTTGCCACTGACGTTGGTCGCCACATGCTGCCATTCCTTGAGCGGGTCAAAGCAGCGCCCGACTGTGCCTTGCGCACCCCACAGCACCCGCAGCGGCAGGTCAAGATGATGGCCGGCAGCGATGTCGGCCCGGTCATGTTCCAGGTCGATGCTGGCGCTGGCGCGGTAGTCCTCGCAAATGCCTCGGGCGCTGCCGGGACGTTGCAGGCAACGCAGGTATTCGCCGAACGCTGGCTCGGTGAACGGCGCGAGTCCGGCGCTGCGGCTGCCCATCACGCTGCGCAGATAGGCTGCGGGATCGGCCTCGATCAGGGTTTCCGGCAACGGCGCCGGGCGGATCAGAAAGAACCAGTGCCAATAGGCGCGGGCGAACGCTTCGTTGGTCTGCGTGTACATTGCCAGGGTCGGGGCGATGTCCAGCAGCATCATCCGTTGCACCGCAGCGCGGTGGTCGAGGGCCAGGCGATGGCCGACCCGGGCGCCACGGTCGTGGGCCAGAATCGAAAATTGTTCGAAGCCCAGCGCCTGCATCAACTCGAGGTTGTCCCTGGCCATTTCGCGTTTTGAGTAACGGCGGTGTTGTTCATCGGCAACCGGTCGGGCGCTGTCGCCATAGCCGCGCAGGTCGGCGGCGACCACGGTGAAATGCTCCGCCAACTGCTCGGCAATCTTGTGCCAGATCACGTGGGTCTGCGGGTGTCCGTGCAACAGCAACAGCCCCGGGCCGCTGCCGCCAAGGCAATAGGCGATGTCGACGCCGTTGACGTGGCGCTGGTCTTTGACGAATCCGGCAAACATCGGGCTGATCCTTGTTCAGGTGCGGGTGGGATGCATCCTGAAAGTGTTCGGCATTCGGGGCAAGGGTTGAAGCGTGGTGTGGTGGTTCATGAAGTGTGATGTGTGTCGCCAGGGCTGGCCCCTTCGCGGGCAAGCCCGCTCCCACAGTGTTTTTCTGTGTGACACCCATCGTATAAACACCGGAGATCCCTGTGGGAGCGGGCTTGCCCGCGAAGAGGCCAGCCCAAACCCTGAAAATCTCAACCCTGACTGAACATCTCCATCGCCCGCTGCTTGATCTGCTCTTCCGTCAGATCCTCCTTGCGCGTCGCCAGAAACCACAGGTGCCCATAGGGATCCTTCAGCGTCCCGCTGCGATCACCATAAAACTGATCCTTGACCTCCGACACCGCTTTCGCCCCGGCATCCAGCGCCCGTTGAAAGGACTTGTCGACATCAGTGACATACAGATGCAGACCGACCGACACGGCATTGTCCGGACCACTCAACGGCCCTTGATCGCACGGCGTGCCGAGCATGATCGCGCTGTCGCCAATGCGCAGTTCGGCGTGGCCGACGCGCCCGTCGGGCATGTCCAGGCGCATGACCTGGGTCGCGCCAAAGGCTTTCTTGTAGAACTCGATGGCTTCGGCAGCCTTGAGGATGCCGAGGTACGGGGTAATGCTGTGATACCCCTCGGGAATGGGTTTGACGCTCATGACGTTCTCCCTGTTTTTGTTTTGCGAGGTATGGCTCCACCGGATTTGTGGAAGATTCACTATAGAACTGTCTGCGCGGCCAGGATTTTTCCCCGACGAGCAGTCAGTCCAGAAAGTGCGCCCCCGGCCCCTGATCACCGAGCACATCGCCCTGATTGCGCAACGGGCAGGCCTCCATCGACAGACACCCGCAACCGATGCAACCGGTGAGCCGGTCACGCAACAAGGTCAGCTGATTGATCCGCTCGTCCAGTTCGCGGCGCCATTGTTCGGACAGGACTTTCCAGTCTGCTGCTGTCGGAGCGCGGTCGTCGGGGAGTCTCTTCAGCGCCTCGCCAATCTCCGCCAGCGGAATGCCCAGACGCTGCGCGACCTTGATCAACGCCACCCGGCGCAAGACTGCCCGTGGATAACGGCGCTGATTGCCGGCATTGCGCTGGCTGGTGATCAGGCCTTTGGCTTCATAAAAGTGCAGGGCAGTGACCGCGACTCCGCTGCGCGCGGCGACTTCGCCCACGGTGAGCTGTTTGTGCAGGTTTTCCGGGGTGATCATTTTGCAATAGGGCTCTTGACCTTGACTTAACTAGAGGTTTTACCCTGCAGGCCTTCGAGTCGCAAGACTCGTCTTACGATGAATGGGGACTTCTCATGCAAACCTCGACGAAAAATCGCAGTTTTACCCAATTGATCGAATTCGAGATCGAGCCGCGCCAGCAACCGGCATTGGTCAGTGCGCTGGCGCAGCAGAGTGAACATCTGGCGCAGCGCTACGCAGGCTTTGTCAGCGCCAGCGTCCAGGTCAGCGACGACGGTCGGCGGGTGCTGAGCTTGCTGCAATGGCAGAGCCGCGAAGCCGGGGAGGCGGCGTTCTGTCGCTATGAAAGCGGCGAGCAGGATTTCTGGCAGCTGATCCGCGCCCATCAGGCGAAGACCGTGACCTTCAATTCATTTCAGGTGTTGAGCAGCATCGCCCGCAGTCATGACGATGCGCTGCACTGCAATCTGGTGGGCTAGATCGACAACTGGATCAGGCGTTCACCGTGCAGGTTCTCCGTGAGTCGCCGCTTGTTCACCGCCAGTTCGCCGATCTTGATCAGCCGCGTGCGGGTGACATTGCGGCTCAGACCGAGCAGCGCGGCGGTGTGCACCTGGTTGTAATGGCAGAAGCGATAGGCGGCGCGCAGCAGGGCGTCTTCGACCTTTTCGTGGAGGGCGCCGGCCTGTTGTTCGAAGAGCTTCTGGAAGGCTCGCTCCAGCAGCGCTTCCGGTGAATCGTCGGCGTTCGACTGCTGATCGTCCGGGCGCTCGATGCGCAGGTTCGACAGGCGCAAATCGTCGCGCTCGATCACGCCGTTACGGCAGATCAACAGGGTGTGGTGGATGACGTTTTCCAGTTCACGGATGTTGCCCGGCCAACTGTAGCTGCGCAGTTTCTGTTCGGCACCGGGGCTGATGCTGACCCGTCCGTAACCCAGGCGCTGGCTGTAGGCCTCGATGAAATGTCGGGTCAGCGGCAGAATATCGCCGGGGCGGTCGCGCAGCGGACTGAGTTCCAGATTGACCACATTCAACCGGTAGAACAGGTCTTCGCGGAAGTTGCCGGCGTTGATCGCTTTCTCCAGTTGCACGTTGGTCGCGGCCAGCACGCGTACATCAATCGAAATGCTCTTGCGCGAGCCGAGACGCACCACTTCGCGCTCCTGCAACACCCGCAGCAACTTGACCTGAATCGCCATCGGCAAATCGCCGATTTCGTCGAGGAACAAGGTGCCGCCATCCGCCTCTTCGAACCACCCGGCCTTGGCGCTGAGGGCGCCAGTGAAGGCGCCTTTTTCATGGCCGAACAGCTCGGCTTCCACCAGCGATTCGGAGAACGCACCGCAGTTGACCGCGACAAACGGCCGATGCCGGCGGTGGCTCAGATTGTGGATATGCCGCGCCACCAGCTCTTTGCCGGTGCCGGTCTCGCCAATGATCAGCACGCTGGCTTCGCTCGGCGCGACCTGCTGCAGATGCGCGAGCAGGGCCTGGGACTTGGGGTCTTCGAAGACCTGCGCGGTGGCGCGGATCGACGTCGCCAGAGCGGGTGAGGGCGGAAGGGTCAGCAGTTGCATGGGGCTCGCTCCATTAAAGGCAAGATCAGGAATAGAACGTCGGCACCGGCAGCGCCTGATTCAGCGCCCAGTCGCCCAGCTCATGAAGTTTGTAATCGAGCGGGTCGTGCAGGGTCTGCGTGCGCAGGTTGCGCCAGTGCCGATCGAGACGCAGCGAAGCGTGGGTCGAGCGCGCGCCAGTGACTTCGAACAAACGGCTGCAAATCTCCAGCCCCTGACGACTGGCGGCGACCTTGGCGGTGGCAATCGCCGTGGCCAGATGTCCACGCTCTTCTGCCGTCAGGTTCGGGCCTTGGGCCCAGGCCTCGTCAAGCAGCGCGGCGGCCCGTTCGACCAGCAGGCGGATGCCTTCCAGCGCCACCCAGAACTCGCCGTAATGCGCGAGTACGTACGGGTCTTCACGCACATTGCGGGCGGCGGATTTGTGCCAGAGCCGGGTTTCGCTCAGCGTGTACTGGCGCGCTTCCTCAAAGGCACCTTCGGCGATGCCGAGGAACATGTGGGTGAAGGTCAGTTGCGCGATCAGCGGACGCAGGCAAGCGAACGGTGTGCTCAACGGACCTGGGTCAAGCAGCAGCTCGGATTCTTCGACCCGCACCCGTTCGAACGTGGCGCTGCCACTGTCGGTCTGGCGCTGGCCGATGTTGTTCCAGTCATCGTGCAAGGTGATGCCGCTGCGACCGCTGGGGATGGCCGCGATCAGCAACTTGCCGCCGGCGCTTTCGTCGACGGCCGAAGCGATCAGCATCTGCGAATCGCTGGCGCCGGAGCAGAAGCTTTTCTTCCCGGAAAACTCGCGCCAACCGCCGAAGTCCTTGACCACGGTGCGGGTGTCGAGCGGGTTGAGGGCGTTGCCCCAGAACCAGTTCTGCCGCGCTGTCTGTTCGAACCACGGCTGCCATTGTTCGGGACGCGAGAACAGGCGCACGGTGGCGAGCATCAGGTGATGAAAGCCGAAGACGTGGGCGATGGAACTGTCGACCTTGGCGAACTCGCGCACGACTTGCAGGGTTTCGCTCCATGTCGCGCCGAGGCCGCCGTAACGGGTGGGAATGCTCAGGGCCAGCAGGCCGCTGTCGCGCAGGGCATCGCGCTCGGCCTTCGGCGTGCCGCCGCGCTCGTCACGCTCGACGGCGGTGAGGGCGAATTCGGCGGCCAGTTGGCGCGCGGTCTGCAGCGGGGAGAGCAGGGTGCTTTGTGGTTTGGCGGTCACGCGGTGTTCCTCAAAATCGATGCAATCCCTGTAGGAGTGAGCCTGCTCGCGATGTGGTCAGCACAGTCGACATCACCGTCTCAGATACACCGCTTTCGCGAGCAGGCTCACTCCTACAATGGGCGTTTTTAGGCCTTGGCTTGGCCGGGCAACACATCGTTGGCAATCATTTCGCCAAACGGCCCGGTCAGGTTAGTCACGCCGCGTCCGGCCAGGCTTGCATACGGTTCGGGCAGCAGCGGGAACACCAGTTCGGCAAAGCGGTAAGCCTCTTCCAGGTGCGGATAACCGGAAAAGATGAAGCTCTCGATACCGAGGTCGGCGTACTCCTTGATCCGCGCGGCCACTTGCTGCGGATCGCCCACCAGCGCGGTACCGGCACCGCCGCGTACCAGACCGACGCCGGCCCACAGGTTGGGGGCGATTTCCAGGTTGTCGCGACGCCCGTCGTGCAACGCCGCCATGCGCCGCTGGCCTTCGGAGTCGAAGCGCGAGAAGGATTTCTGCGCGGCTTCGATGGTCTCGTCGCTGATGTGCTCGATCAGTTTGTCCGCAGCCTTCCACGCCTCTTCGGCGGTCTCGCGAACGATGACGTGCAGGCGAATACCGAACTTCACCTTGCGTCCATGGCGAGCGGCACGTTCACGTACATCGGCGAGTTTTTCGGCAACGGCGGCGGGCGGTTCGCCCCAGGTCAGGTACACGTCGACTTGCTCGGCAGCGAGGTCATGCGCCGCGTCGGACGAGCCGCCGAAATACAACGGTGGATACGGTTTCTGCACCGGCGGATACAAGGCTTTGGCGTTCTGCACTTTCAGGTGCTTGCCCTCGAAATCCACCGATTCGCCTTGCAACACCCGGCGCCAGATCCTGAGGAATTCGTCGGTGACTTCGTAGCGTTCGCTGTGGCTCAGGAAGCTGCCGTCGCCACGGTTTTCGTCGGGGTCGCCGCCGGTCACCACGTTGATCAGCAGACGACCGTTGGACAGTCGATCGAGCGTCGCCGCCATGCGCGCCGAAACGGTGGGCGAAATGATCCCCGGGCGGATCGCTACCAGATAACGCAGGCGTTCGGTCAACGGCACCAGCGCCGAGGCGATCACCCACGAGTCTTCGCAGGAGCGCCCGGTGGGAATTAGCACGCCGTGATAGCCGAGGCTGTCGGCGGCTTGCGCCACTTGTTTCAGATAATTCAGGGTGACCGGGCGCGCGCCTTGGGTGGTGCCCAGGTAATGGCCGTCGCCGTGGGTCGGCAGGAACCAGAAAACATCCATGAACAGCTCCTTAAGCGATTTTCAGCAACGGTTTGATTTGTGTGCCGAACAGTGGCGCGGCGCGTTCGGCGGCCAGGCGGATCCGCGCTTTCAGCGGTTCGCTGGTGATCTGGTAGTCGGCGAAATCGGCCTCGGTGGCGTACACGCCAATGGGCAGGGTCACGGCCTGGAAGAAACTGAACAGCGGCCGCAACTGATGATCGAGTACCAGCGCATGGCGCTCACTGCCACCGGTGGCGGCGAGCAGCACCGGGGTGTCGATCAGTGCGTTGAGGTCGATCAGGTCGAACAGATGCTTGAGCAGTCCCGGGTAGGAACCGCGATACACCGGCGCGGCGACGATCAGCAGATCGGCCTGTTCGATGGCTTGCAGTTCGGCCTCGACCTCGGCGCTCAGCTCCTGACGCGACAGGGCACCACCCAACGGGCGGGCGATGTCACCGAGTTCGATCAGATGACTCTCGACCGGTAAGTGTCCGGCCAGTTCGGCCAACAGCGCTTGGGTCAGCACCAGCGTGCGCGATGGACGCCAGGTGCCACCGGAGAGGGCGACGACTTTCAGGGGACGCGACATGATCAGTTCCTTTTTATCAACAGTTGCTCAGCGAGCAGTGAGTAAGTGCCAAGGCTTGAGCAAGCGCTGTACCAATTCCTGAGAGGCCCGGTTTACTTGGGCCTTAGCGCTATGGCGTGAGTCGGTTGTGCAGATATCAGGCGGGTTTGTTGATCTGCTGTTGCCTGGGCAACAGTTGCTGGAGCAACAGTTGTTCGCCGTGTGCAGGGATTTATAGCGGCTGCTGGTTATTCCGTAAAAGAACGTTAATCGATATTTATAGATCGTTAGGAGATATAGCGCGGATCAAGCTGAAATCCTGATAGCCACTATTGAGAGCGTTGATTTTCGCCCGGAGAGGCGCGGGCGTAGCCTTTGTCCATCGACTACCACCGCTCGCCAGGACGCTCCTCATGAATCGTTTACTGACTGTTTCGCTGCTGCTCGCTGTCTCCGTACTCGCCGGTTGCGCGACCCACGTTTCCCCCGAACAACGGCCGTACACCGCCGAAGAAACCCGCGAACTGGCAATGGAAGCGCTGAACCGCAGCGGCTTGTCTTTCGACGAATATCACGCGAAGAAAGCTGCACTACTGGGCGAATCGCAATTCGACAAGAAAGCTGAAATGAGCGCCGGGCGAGCCATACAGCTGCACGGTCGTCCAAGCTAATCGCAAACTGTACTGCTTGAATTTTCGCGTAACTGTCCGTGGGTTTGCGCGCTGCCGTGCGATAGGGTCAACACCTGAATGACCCTGACGGATTGCCCCATGACCCTCTCGCTTGATCTGCTGTTGGGCTTTGCCCTGTTTGCCCTTGTCACCTCGATTACACCGGGGCCGAACAACACCATGTTGCTGGCGTCGGGCGTGAACTTCGGCTTCAACCGCACCATTCCTCACATGCTCGGCATCACCTGCGGTTTCTTTGTATTGGTAGTCGCGGTGGGCTTTGGCCTGGGCGCGGTGTTCCAGACTTATCCGATTCTCTACACCGTGCTGCGCTATGTCGGCGCCGCATATCTGTTGTATCTGGCGTGGAAAATCGCCCATTCGGGCCCGGTGGGCGATGGCGTGGAAGGCGAGGCCAAACCGATAAGCTATCTGGGTGCCGCGGCGTTTCAGTGGGTCAATCCCAAGGCCTGGATCATGGCCATCGGCGCGATCAGCACCTACACGCCGATGCAGGGTTACTTCACCAACGTGGTGGTCATCGCCGCCGTGTTCGCCCTCATCAACCTGCCCAGCGTCGGCGTCTGGGCAGCGTGCGGCACGCTGCTGCGTAACGTGCTCAAGGACCCGCGCTGGTTGCGGGTGTTCAACTGGGGCATGGCGGCGCTGTTGGTGATTTCGCTGTACCCGTTACTTCTCGAAAGCTTTCACTGACGCATTGCTTCAACCGCCGGCCCGATGCCTGTTAAGCTCGGCTTCAGGAGCGTTCCTACGCACTTTTAAATGAAGTTGTTCTTCTTTAACGGCATCCGATCAGGTATTGATGACGGTCTCGAACCCAGGCGCAGCTCACAAGGCTGCGCTGTGCCGTTTGCAGACACGAGCCTCCTGATCCCGGAACACGCTCTGCGAGTCTTTTATGAATAAACGTCCGTTGTATTTCGATTACGCCGCCACCACCCCGGTGGACGAGCGGGTCATCCAGGTGATGATCGATTGTCTGGGGTTTCACGGTAACTTCGGCAACCCGGCGTCCAGCTCCCACGCCTTCGGCCAGCAGGCCCGGCAAACGGTCGAGCAGGCCCGTCGGCAAGTCGCCGAACTGGTCGGCGCCGAGGCTGCGCAGATCGTCTGGACCTCCGGCGCCACCGAATCCAACAACCTTGCCCTCAAGGGCGTGGCCCAGGCACGCGGCGTTGCCGGTGGCCACATCATTACCAGTCAGATCGAACACAAAGCCATTCTCGATACCGCCCGGCAATTGCAGGATGCCGGCGTCGCGGTGACCTATCTGGTACCGGACGCCGAAGGCCTGATCACCCCGCAGGCGGTCAGCGAAGCCATGCGCGACGACACCTTTCTGGTGTCGCTGATGCTGGTCAACAACGAACTCGGCACCCTCAACGATATCCCGGCGATCGGTGAAGTCGTGCGCGGCCGTGGCGCGTTGTTCCATGTCGATGCCGCGCAGGGCGCCGGCAAAGTGGCGATCGATCTGCAGCAGTGGCCAGTGGACTTGATGTCGTTTTCGGCGCACAAGCTTTACGGTCCCAAGGGGATCGGCGCGTTGTATGTCGGCCCACGCGCGCAGCAGCGCTTGCAGGCGCAGATTCATGGCGGCGGCCACGAAGGCGGGCTGCGCTCCGGGACCCTGGCGACGCATCAGATCGCCGGCATGGGCGCGGCATTCGCCTTGGCGGCTGCCGAATTCGATGCCGAGAAAAAGTCCATCGTGGCGCTGCGTGAACGGCTGCTCGAACAGTTGCTGAGTCTGCCGGGCGTACGCCTCAACGGCAGCGCCAGCCAGCGTATCGCGCACACGTTGAGCCTGACTTTCAGCGAAGGTGAATTCAACAGTGCGGCCTTGAGCCAGTCGATCGCCTTTTCCGCGACCTCGGCCTGCAACTCGGCGAGCAACACGCCTTCTCACGTGCTGCTGGCACTGGGGCACGACGCCCGGCTGGCCGGGCGCACCATTCGTCTGAGCCTCGGCCGTTTCACCACCGCCGATGATGTCGATCAGGCGGCAGCACTGATCAAAGGCGCCTGCGCCAGTGCCCCGGCATTCTGGGCGACAGGGCTTTAACCAGCCGGTTTTCACGGCTACGAACAATAACGATGAAGTGATTGGCAGGAGACATGATGAGTACCCAGACTTTGACCGAAGGAACGGTTCCCCAGCGCCTGGCGCACACCCGTGAACTGATGCGCCGTGAAGGCATTCATGCGTTGCTGGTGCCATCGGCCGACCCGCATCTGTCGGAATACCTGCCGGGCTACTGGCAAGGGCGGCAATGGCTGTCGGGCTTTCATGGTTCGGTCGGCACTTTGATCGTGACTGCTGATTTCGCCGGAGTCTGGGCCGACAGTCGTTACTGGGAACAGGCGACCAAGGAACTCAAGGGCAGCGGCATCGAGCTGGTCAAGCTGCAACCGGGTCAGCCGAGCCCGCTGGACTGGCTGGCGGAGCAGACACCCGAAGGTGGCGTAGTCGCGGTCGACGGTGCGGTGATGGCCGTGGCTTCAGCGCGCACCCTGAGCAGCAAGCTCGAAGCCCGCGGCGCGCGTCTGCGCACTGACATCGACCTGTTGAATGAAGTCTGGGCGGATCGCCCGAGCCTGCCGAACGCGCCGATCTATCAGCATCTGCCACCGCAAGCGACGGTCAGCCGTGGCGAAAAACTCGCCAAACTGCGCGAGACCCTGCAGGAACGTGGCGCCGATTGGCACTTCATCGCCACCCTCGATGACATCGCCTGGCTGTTCAACCTGCGCGGCGGCGACGTGTCGTTCAACCCGGTGTTTGTTTCTTTTGCGTTGATCAATCAACAGCAGGCCACGCTGTTTGTGGCTTTGAGCAAAGTTGATGCCGAGTTGCGTGCGGTGCTGGAGCAGGACGGCGTGACTCTGCGCGATTATCGCGAAGTCGCTGACGCCTTGCGCGCTGTACCAGGCGGCGCCAGCCTGCTGGTGGATCCGGCGCGGGTGACCAGCGGTTTGCTGGATAACCTCGACAGCGCGGTGAAACTGGTCGAAGGCTTGAACCCGACCACCCTCGCCAAATCGCAAAAGAGCGAAGCTGATGCGCAACATATCCGCAAGGCCATGGAGCAGGATGGCGCGGCGTTGTGCGAATTCTTCGCCTGGCTGGAATCGGCCTGGGGGCGTGAACGCATCACCGAACTGACCATCGACGAAAAACTCACCGCTGCCCGTGAGCGCCGTCCGGATTACGTGTCGCTGAGCTTCAACACGATTGCCGCGTTTAACGCCAATGGCGCGATGCCGCACTATCACGCCACCGAAGAAGAACACGCGGTGATCGAAGGCGACGGCTTGCTGCTGATCGACTCGGGCGGCCAGTACCTGGGCGGCACCACCGACATCACCCGAATGGTCCCGGTCGGAACCCCGACGGACGAGCAGAAGCGTGATTGCACTCGCGTACTCAAAGGCGTTATCGCGCTGTCGCGGGCGCAGTTCCCGAAAGGCATTCTCTCGCCGTTGCTCGATGCCATCGCCCGCGCACCGATCTGGGCGGAAAACGTGGATTACGGTCACGGCACCGGTCATGGGGTCGGCTATTTCCTCAACGTGCACGAAGGCCCGCAGGTGATCGCCTATCAGGCAGCACCGGCACCGCAAACGGCGATGCAAGCGGGGATGATCACTTCGATTGAACCGGGCACCTATCGTCCGGGTCGTTGGGGCGTGCGCATCGAGAACCTGGCGATGAACCGCGAGGCGGGGAGCAGCGAGTTTGGCGAGTTCCTCAAGTTTGAAACCTTGACCCTGTGCCCGATCGATACGCGCTGCCTGGAGCCATCCTTGCTGACGCAGGAAGAGAAGCAGTGGTTCAACGCCTACCATGCTGAAGTGCGTGAGCGTCTGAGTCCGTTGCTGGAGGGGGCCGCGCTGGAGTGGCTGAACACGCGCACAGCGGCGATTTGAATGGCTGAAACCCGGGCGCTGTTGGCAGCGTCCGGGTTCTGAGGTTTTTCTAAGCCTGACGCAGGGCCTCTTCGACGAAGTCGAGGCGGTCCTGTCCAAAGAACATCTGGTTGCCGATAAACATGCTCGGCGCGCCAAACACCCCGCGTTTAATGGCTGTCTCGGTGTTGTCCTTCAGGGCTGCCTTGACTGTCTCGTCGTTGGTCAGGGCCAGGACTTCATTGGGATCGAAGCCTTGTTCGCTCAAAACCGCAGCGACAGTCGCCGGCTCATCGAGAGCGCGTCCCTCCACCCACAATGCCTTGAACAGACAATCGATAAATGCGTGAAAGCGTTCCGGCTGGCGCAGTTGGATGCCGGTGACCGCGCGCATCAGCATCAGCGTGTTGATCGGGAAATGCGGATTGAATTTCAGCGGCACGCCATAACGTTTGGCGTAGCGATCCAGATCCTGAAACATGTAGCGGCCCTTCGCCGGAATCATCGCCGGCGACGCGTTGCCAGTCGCCTTGAACACGCCGCCCAGCAGCATCGGGATATAGATCAGCTCGCTTTGAGTGGCGGCACATATTTTCGGTAATTGGGTGTAAGCCAGGTAGGTGGCAGGGCTGCCGAGGTCGAAATAGAACTCCACGGTTTTCGTCATGTTCGCTGCTCTCTGATTATTGTTATGGAGGAGGCGGGGCTTACCAGCGTTCGTTCCACGGGCGCAGATCCAGCTCGAAGGTCCAGGCATCCCGTGGCTGACTGTGCAGATACCAGTAGTTTTCGGCGATGTGTTCGGGATTGAGAATACCGTCCTGATCCTTGGTCGCGTACTTCTCCGGGAAACTGTTGCGTATGAAGTCGGTATCGATCGCGCCATCGACCACTATATGGGCGACGTGGATATTCATCGGGCCCAACTCGCGAGCCATGCTTTGTGCCAGTGCACGGATACCGTGTTTGGCGCCGGCAAACGCGGCAAATCCGGAAGCACCGCGCAGCCCGGCGGTGGCGCCAGTGAACAGAATGGTGCCGCGTTGGCGGGTGACCATGCGCTTGGCCACTTCGCGGGCATTGAGAAAGCCCGAGAAACAGGCCATTTCCCAGATCTTGAAATACTTGCGCGCAGTTTCTTCGAGAATGCTGCAAGGCACGTTGGCACCAATGTTGAAGACAAACGCTTCGATCGGGCCGAGGTGGGTTTCAATCTCTTCAATCAACGCAATGACGTCTTCTTCCTTGCGCGCATCGCAGGCAAAGCCGTGAGCTTCGCCACCCTCGGCCTGAATCGCCTCGACCAGCGGCTGCAATTTGTCGGCGCTGCGCCGGGTGACGCAAGCGATAAAACCTTCTCTGGCAAAGCGCTTGGCAATCGCTCCGCCGGTGGCATCGCCAGCACCCACCACCAACACGACCTTCTTGTTATTCATGGGTAGATCCCTTTAGTAAACGATCGTTAAGTGAACGAACGTTATGCTAGGATCCGGACAACGTCAAGGCGGTCGATCAAGAGGGCAAGCACATGCGGTATTCCGCCGGTCACAAGCTGGAAACCCGAGAAAAACTGCTGAACAGCAGCGCGCTGTCAGCCAAGCGTTCGGGCTTTTCCACAGTCGGTGTCGATGGTTTGATGAAGGCTATCGGCCTCAGTGGCGCAGCGTTTTATAGCCACTTCTCGTCGAAAAACGAGCTGTTCACGGCGATCGTCGAGCGTGAACTGTGTCAGAGCCTGGAGCGACTGGGAGGGCAGGGGGCGCAGGATCGTGAGCGGCTGGAACGCTGTCTGAAACAGTACCTGAGCATGGCTCACGTGGAGCAGCCTGAATCGGGCTGCGCCTTGCCGACACTGGGTGCGGAAATTGCCCGTTCAGATGATCAGGTTCGCGAGCAGGCAGAGTTGTGGATTTGTCGGTTGCAAGCCAGCTGGGCGCAGATTCTGGAAAGCGACAGCCTGGCGTGGGCGATTCTGTCGCAATGCGTCGGAGCACTGGTGGTGGCGCGGATGCTGGTGACACCGGATATTCAGCGAACGGTATTGAAATCCAGTCATGAGGAAATCGGGCGTCAGCTGGCTGCTCGACAAGGCGAGCAGCCAGCATGATTCATTTGCAGATGACGATCATGCTGCGGCTGGTATAACCGGCCGGATTAAGACCGAACGGGTAGTCGCCGGGTTCTTCCACGGCGTCCCCTGATTTGGCGATGACTTTGTAGCCCTTTGGGGCGCAGGCATTGGCGGCGCTGGTGTAGCACTTGTCCCAAGAGGACGACAGCCCGGAACAGTTGATGTGCAGCCCTTTTTTACCGTGCTTCACTTGGGTCTTGGCGGTGGCTGCGCACCCCGCTACTGCCAATACAGCGATCAGTATCAAAATTCGTTTCATTACCGTCCTTATGGTAGCCACGAGTCTGGCGCTCGGGTCTGCCTGTATTCGCCTGCGCTTTAAGCGGTTCGATATCCCTGTCCGAAAAAATCCATGCCTGGCACTGAGTTAAGGGGTCTAAACATGGCCTAAATGAACGCCAATTGCCAGACCTTCGTCAAATCCTGTTTCAATCTGCCGCTACAACGGGTTTGGCGCTACTGCCCATGGTCATGGTTGCCCCGACGGAAGCCAGAATAATGCACAGGATCGCCATCCATTGTGACAGCGTGAGGTACTCCTGCAGGAATAGCAGCCCGGACAACGCGCCAAAGGCCGGTTCGATGCTCATCAAAGTCCCAAAGGTGCGGGCTGGTATGCGGGTGAGGGCGACCATCTCCAGCGTGTAGGGCAAAGCAGTCGAGAGGATGGCGACGCCGATGGCCACCGGGATCAGCGACGGGGTGAGCAATGCCGCGCCGGCATGCACGATGCCGATCGGGGCGACAAACAGTGCGGCAATCATCACGCCCAGCGCCGCGGTCGTCACGCCGTTGTCGGCGCCAGCCTTTTGGCCGAACAGAATGTACAGCGCCCAGCACACGCCGGCCCCCAAGGCGTAACCGGCACCGACCAGATCAATTCCCGTGGAGGTCGCTCCGGTGGGGATCAACAGGAGCAGGCCAGCTGCCGCCAGAGCAATCCAGAGGAAGTCGATCGCACGGCGAGAGGCGTAGATGGCGACGGCCAGCGGACCCGTGAATTCAAGCGCGACTGCGATGCCAAGTGGCACGGTGCGCAATGACATATAGAAGAGGAAGTTCATGCCGCCCAGCGCCATTCCGTAAACGATCACCGTGCGCAGGGACTGAGCTGTCAGCCTGGCGCGCCACGGACGCAGTAGTAACAGCATGATTACGCTGGCAAAGACCAGGCGCAGGGTGGTCGTCCCCTGAGCGCCAACCACCGGGAACATGCTCTTGGCCAGAGAGGCGCCAGACTGAATGGATGCCATGGCTATTAATAAGAGGCCAACCGGGAACAGCATTGAGGCCAGAGAGCGAGGTTGGTCAGTCATTGCGAGGCATCATCCGAAGGTGAGAGCAGGGTTGAGAGCAGGGTGTTGTTTTAAGTGTTGGGCAATATACTGCGCATTCGCTGACGTTGCATCTATATATAAGCAGGCTTTTTCGGTGCATTGATAGAAAACTGAAATTAACGGTTGACGGCAGATTCAGGAAGTCTATAATTCGCCCCACTTCCGGCGCAGTCGAAACGGAAAACTCCTTGATATTCAATGAGTTACGCAGTTTTCGACAGCGACTTGCTTCAGTTCATCGAAGCCTGGAAGGAGTTGAAAGAGCGGTGATGTTTGGCTCTTTTGACGGTTCGATCTTCTCGGTCGAAAGCGGAGAAAAAGAGGTGTTGACAGCAGCGTGTAACGCTGTAGAATTCGCCTCCCGCTAACGAGAGATCGGAAGCGCAAGTGGTTGAAGTTGTTGAAGAAATCTTCGAAAACTTCTGAAAATAATCACTTGACAGCAAATGAGGCTGCTGTAGAATGCGCGCCTCGGTTGAGACGAAAGATCTTAACCAACCGCTCTTTAACAACTGAATCAAGCAATTCGTGTGGGTGCTTGTGGAGTCAGACTGATAGTCAACAAGATTATCAGCATCACAAGTTACTCCGCGAGAAATCAAAGATGTAACCAACGATTGCTGAGCCAAGTTTAGGGTTTCTTAAAAACCCAAAGATGTTTGAACTGAAGAGTTTGATCATGGCTCAGATTGAACGCTGGCGGCAGGCCTAACACATGCAAGTCGAGCGGATGAAAGGAGCTTGCTCCTGGATTCAGCGGCGGACGGGTGAGTAATGCCTAGGAATCTGCCTGGTAGTGGGGGACAACGTTTCGAAAGGAACGCTAATACCGCATACGTCCTACGGGAGAAAGCAGGGGACCTTCGGGCCTTGCGCTATCAGATGAGCCTAGGTCGGATTAGCTAGTTGGTGAGGTAATGGCTCACCAAGGCGACGATCCGTAACTGGTCTGAGAGGATGATCAGTCACACTGGAACTGAGACACGGTCCAGACTCCTACGGGAGGCAGCAGTGGGGAATATTGGACAATGGGCGAAAGCCTGATCCAGCCATGCCGCGTGTGTGAAGAAGGTCTTCGGATTGTAAAGCACTTTAAGTTGGGAGGAAGGGTTGTAGATTAATACTCTGCAATTTTGACGTTACCGACAGAATAAGCACCGGCTAACTCTGTGCCAGCAGCCGCGGTAATACAGAGGGTGCAAGCGTTAATCGGAATTACTGGGCGTAAAGCGCGCGTAGGTGGTTTGTTAAGTTGGATGTGAAATCCCCGGGCTCAACCTGGGAACTGCATCCAAAACTGGCAAGCTAGAGTATGGTAGAGGGTGGTGGAATTTCCTGTGTAGCGGTGAAATGCGTAGATATAGGAAGGAACACCAGTGGCGAAGGCGACCACCTGGACTGATACTGACACTGAGGTGCGAAAGCGTGGGGAGCAAACAGGATTAGATACCCTGGTAGTCCACGCCGTAAACGATGTCAACTAGCCGTTGGGAGCCTTGAGCTCTTAGTGGCGCAGCTAACGCATTAAGTTGACCGCCTGGGGAGTACGGCCGCAAGGTTAAAACTCAAATGAATTGACGGGGGCCCGCACAAGCGGTGGAGCATGTGGTTTAATTCGAAGCAACGCGAAGAACCTTACCAGGCCTTGACATCCAATGAACTTTCCAGAGATGGATTGGTGCCTTCGGGAACATTGAGACAGGTGCTGCATGGCTGTCGTCAGCTCGTGTCGTGAGATGTTGGGTTAAGTCCCGTAACGAGCGCAACCCTTGTCCTTAGTTACCAGCACGTAATGGTGGGCACTCTAAGGAGACTGCCGGTGACAAACCGGAGGAAGGTGGGGATGACGTCAAGTCATCATGGCCCTTACGGCCTGGGCTACACACGTGCTACAATGGTCGGTACAGAGGGTTGCCAAGCCGCGAGGTGGAGCTAATCCCACAAAACCGATCGTAGTCCGGATCGCAGTCTGCAACTCGACTGCGTGAAGTCGGAATCGCTAGTAATCGCGAATCAGAATGTCGCGGTGAATACGTTCCCGGGCCTTGTACACACCGCCCGTCACACCATGGGAGTGGGTTGCACCAGAAGTAGCTAGTCTAACCTTCGGGAGGACGGTTACCACGGTGTGATTCATGACTGGGGTGAAGTCGTAACAAGGTAGCCGTAGGGGAACCTGCGGCTGGATCACCTCCTTAATCGACGACATCAGCTGCTCCATAAGTTCCCACACGAATTGCTTGATTCATTGAAGAAGACGATAGAAGCAGCTTAAGCTCCAAGCTGATAGCTCTTAGCTAATCAGTTACGCGCTCGAAATTGGGTCTGTAGCTCAGTTGGTTAGAGCGCACCCCTGATAAGGGTGAGGTCGGCAGTTCGAATCTGCCCAGACCCACCAATTTTGTATGGGGCCATAGCTCAGCTGGGAGAGCGCCTGCCTTGCACGCAGGAGGTCAGCGGTTCGATCCCGCTTGGCTCCACCATTAACTGCTTCTGCTTGTTAGAGTTTAGAAATGAATATTCGTGAATGAATATTGATTTCTAGTCTTTGATTAGATCGTTCTTTAAAAATTTGGGTATGTGATAGAAAGATAGACTGAACGTTACTTTCACTGGTAACGGATCAGGCTAAGGTAAAATTTGTGAGTGACTCTTAAGAGTTTTGCGAATTTTCGGCGAATGTCGTCTTCACAGTATAACCAGATTGCTTGGGGTTATATGGTCAAGTGAAGAAGCGCATACGGTGGATGCCTTGGCAGTCAGAGGCGATGAAAGACGTGGTAGCCTGCGAAAAGCTTCGGGGAGTCGGCAAACAGACTTTGATCCGGAGATGTCTGAATGGGGGAACCCAGCCATCACAAGATGGTTATCTTGTACTGAATACATAGGTGCAAGAGGCGAACCAGGGGAACTGAAACATCTAAGTACCCTGAGGAAAAGAAATCAACCGAGATTCCCTTAGTAGTGGCGAGCGAACGGGGACTAGCCCTTAAGTGGCTTTGAGATTAGCGGAACGCTCTGGAAAGTGCGGCCATAGTGGGTGATAGCCCTGTACGCGAAAGTCTCTTAGTCATGAAATCGAGTAGGACGGAGCACGAGAAACTTTGTCTGAATATGGGGGGACCATCCTCCAAGGCTAAATACTACTGACTGACCGATAGTGAACTAGTACCGTGAGGGAAAGGCGAAAAGAACCCCGGAGAGGGGAGTGAAATAGATCCTGAAACCGTATGCGTACAAGCAGTGGGAGCCCACTTTGTTGGGTGACTGCGTACCTTTTGTATAATGGGTCAGCGACTTATTTTCAGTGGCGAGCTTAACCGAATAGGGGAGGCGTAGCGAAAGCGAGTCTTAATAGGGCGTCTAGTCGCTGGGAATAGACCCGAAACCGGGCGATCTATCCATGGGCAGGTTGAAGGTTAGGTAACACTGACTGGAGGACCGAACCGACTACCGTTGAAAAGTTAGCGGATGACCTGTGGATCGGAGTGAAAGGCTAATCAAGCTCGGAGATAGCTGGTTCTCCTCGAAAGCTATTTAGGTAGCGCCTCATGTATCACTGTAGGGGGTAGAGCACTGTTTCGGCTAGGGGGTCATCCCGACTTACCAAACCGATGCAAACTCCGAATACCTACAAGTGCCGAGCATGGGAGACACACGGCGGGTGCTAACGTCCGTCGTGAAAAGGGAAACAACCCAGACCGTCAGCTAAGGTCCCAAAGTTATGGTTAAGTGGGAAACGATGTGGGAAGGCTTAGACAGCTAGGAGGTTGGCTTAGAAGCAGCCACCCTTTAAAGAAAGCGTAATAGCTCACTAGTCGAGTCGGCCTGCGCGGAAGATGTAACGGGGCTCAAACCATACACCGAAGCTACGGGTATCACGCAAGTGATGCGGTAGAGGAGCGTTCTGTAAGCCTGTGAAGGTGAGTTGAGAAGCTTGCTGGAGGTATCAGAAGTGCGAATGCTGACATGAGTAACGACAATGGGTGTGAAAAACACCCACGCCGAAAGACCAAGGTTTCCTGCGCAACGTTAATCGACGCAGGGTTAGTCGGTCCCTAAGGCGAGGCTGAAAAGCGTAGTCGATGGAAAACAGGTTAATATTCCTGTACTTCTGGTTATTGCGATGGAGGGACGGAGAAGGCTAGGCCAGCTTGGCGTTGGTTGTCCAAGTTTAAGGTGGTAGGCTGAGATCTTAGGTAAATCCGGGATCTTAAGGCCGAGAGCTGATGACGAGTTACCTTTTAGGTGACGAAGTGGTTGATGCCATGCTTCCAAGAAAAGCTTCTAAGCTTCAGATAACCAGGAACCGTACCCCAAACCGACACAGGTGGTTGGGTAGAGAATACCAAGGCGCTTGAGAGAACTCGGGTGAAGGAACTAGGCAAAATGGCACCGTAACTTCGGGAGAAGGTGCGCCGGTGAGGGTGAAGGACTTGCTCCGTAAGCTCATGCCGGTCGAAGATACCAGGCCGCTGCGACTGTTTATTAAAAACACAGCACTCTGCAAACACGAAAGTGGACGTATAGGGTGTGACGCCTGCCCGGTGCCGGAAGGTTAATTGATGGGGTTAGCTAACGCGAAGCTCTTGATCGAAGCCCCGGTAAACGGCGGCCGTAACTATAACGGTCCTAAGGTAGCGAAATTCCTTGTCGGGTAAGTTCCGACCTGCACGAATGGCGTAACGATGGCGGCGCTGTCTCCACCCGAGACTCAGTGAAATTGAAATCGCTGTGAAGATGCAGTGTATCCGCGGCTAGACGGAAAGACCCCGTGAACCTTTACTATAGCTTTGCACTGGACTTTGAATTTGCTTGTGTAGGATAGGTGGGAGGCTTTGAAGCGTGGACGCCAGTTCGCGTGGAGCCATCCTTGAAATACCACCCTGGCAACTTTGAGGTTCTAACTCAGGTCCGTTATCCGGATCGAGGACAGTGTATGGTGGGTAGTTTGACTGGGGCGGTCTCCTCCTAAAGAGTAACGGAGGAGTACGAAGGTGCGCTCAGACCGGTCGGAAATCGGTCGTAGAGTATAAAGGCAAAAGCGCGCTTGACTGCGAGACAGACACGTCGAGCAGGTACGAAAGTAGGTCTTAGTGATCCGGTGGTTCTGTATGGAAGGGCCATCGCTCAACGGATAAAAGGTACTCCGGGGATAACAGGCTGATACCGCCCAAGAGTTCATATCGACGGCGGTGTTTGGCACCTCGATGTCGGCTCATCACATCCTGGGGCTGAAGCCGGTCCCAAGGGTATGGCTGTTCGCCATTTAAAGTGGTACGCGAGCTGGGTTTAGAACGTCGTGAGACAGTTCGGTCCCTATCTGCCGTGGACGTTTGAGATTTGAGAGGGGCTGCTCCTAGTACGAGAGGACCGGAGTGGACGAACCTCTGGTGTTCCGGTTGTCACGCCAGTGGCATTGCCGGGTAGCTATGTTCGGGAAAGATAACCGCTGAAAGCATCTAAGCGGGAAACTTGCCTCAAGATGAGATCTCACTGGAACCTTGAGTTCCCTGAAGGGCCGTCGAAGACTACGACGTTGATAGGTTGGGTGTGTAAGCGCTGTGAGGCGTTGAGCTAACCAATACTAATTGCCCGTGAGGCTTGACCATATAACACCCAAGCAATCTGCATGCTCGAAAGAGACCAGATTGCGGTGTGTGAAGACGCAATGAACCGAAAGTTCGCGATGCTCACAAACACCTGTATCACATACCCGATTTGCTGAAGCGAGGCCAACCGGTCACGAGTCAGTACCCGAATTTCTTGACGACCATAGAGCGTTGGAACCACCTGATCCCATCCCGAACTCAGAAGTGAAACGATGCATCGCCGATGGTAGTGTGGGGTTTCCCCATGTGAGAGTAGGTCATCGTCAAGATTAAATTCCGAAACCCCAATTGCGAAAGCAGTTGGGGTTTTGTTTTGCCCGCAGGAAAGTGCTTCTCTTGTCAGAGTCAGACGGCACGAGAGTTCCAACCGTCGCCGGGACTGCCATTAGGGAAAATCCTTCTGAAGTGACCACTCGGTTTTTGGTATGGTGCAGCTCGTTTTTTAACGGACTGATGTCATGCCCACGGATCGGCACTCAATTTATGTCAAAGAGTTGCTGTAGAAATGCCTGAACCCATCCCGATCAAGGATCACGAAAAAGAGACGCGTCTGGTCAACAAGCGGTTGATCGCCTGCGCTCTGTTCGTCTTTGCCATCAGTTGCGCGCTGGTGGTACGCCTGTACATCCTGCAAGTGGTTGAATACGACTACCACTCGACCATCTCTGAAAACAACCGCGTGCACGTCTTGCCGATTCCGCCGACAAGAGGCCTGATCTACGATCGCAATGGTGTGCTGCTCGCTGATAACCGTCCCAGTTACAACCTGATCATTACCCGCGAACGCGCCACTGATGTTAATCAGGAGCTGGACGAGGTAATCAATCTGCTGCATTTGCCCGCCGAAGATCGTACGATTTTCGATAAGGCCATGAAGCAGTCCCGTCACCCATTCACACCGGTGACACTGTTCTACGAGCTGACGGAGGAACAAATCGCCGTGTTGGCGGTTAACGAGTTCCGTCTGCCGGGCCTTGATGTCGAGCCGCAGTTCGTTCGGCATTACCCGTTGGGGGCGCACTTCGCGCATTCGATCGGGTACGTTGGCCGGATCAACGAAAAAGAATCCAAGACCCTCGATTCGGTAGAGTACCGCGGCACACAATCCATCGGTAAAACCGGCATTGAACGTTTCTATGAAGCGCAGCTGCATGGCCACGTCGGTTATGAAGAGGTTGAGACCAACGCCCAAGGCCGGGTGCTACGCGTGCTCAAGCACACCGATCCGGTCCCTGGCAAAAACATCGTTCTAAGTCTCGACGTCAAACTGCAGGAGGCTGCGGAAGCCGCACTGGGCGACCGTCGTGGCTCGGTGGTGGCTCTCGACCCGTCCACCGGTGAAGTGCTGGCCATGGTCAGCAATCCGAGTTTCGACCCGAACCTGTTCGTCACTGGCATCAGCTCCAAGGAATACTCGGCGCTACGCGATTCCATCGACCGCCCGCTGTTCAACCGTGTGTTGCGCGGCCTCTATGCGCCGGGCTCGACCATCAAGCCGGAAGTGGCAATCGCCGGCCTCGATGCCGGTGTCGTGACGCCGCAGACCCGCGTCTTTGACCCAGGCTACTACCAACTCCCGGATTTCGATCACAAGTACCGTAACTGGAACCACAGTGGCGATGGCTGGGTCGACATGGACGCGGCAATCATGCGCTCCAACGACACCTACTTCTACGACCTGGCACACAAGCTCGGCATCGATCGCCTGCACGACTACATGGCGATGTTCGGCCTTGGCGAAAAGGTCTCGCTGGACATGTTCGAAGAGTCGCCCGGTTTGATGCCGTCTCAGGCCTGGAAGCGTGCCACACGTCGTCAGGCCTGGTTCCCGGGGGAAACGGTGATCCTGGGTATCGGCCAGGGTTACATGCAGGTTACGCCGCTACAACTGGCTCAAGCTACCGCACTGATTGCCAACAAGGGCGTATGGAATCGTCCGCACTTGGCGAAGACGGTCGATGGTGTGGCGCCGGTCGACGAGCATCCGATGCCGAATATCCTGCTTAAAAACCCGCGTGACTGGGATCAGGTCAACCACGGGATGCAGATGGTGATGCACGATGCCCGGGGTATCGCGCGCGCCGCAGCGGCAGGTGCGCAGTATCGCATTGCCGGTAAGAGTGGTACCGCGCAAGTGGTAGCGATCAAGCAAGGCGAGCGCTACAACCGGGAGAAAACCCTCGAACGTCATCGCGACAACGCCTTGTTCGTTGGTTTCGCTCCGGCGGAGCACCCGAAGATCGCCATCTCGGTGATGATCGAAAACGGTGAGGCCGGTGGTCGAGTGGCCGGCCCTGTGGTGCGGCAGATCATGGACGCCTGGTTGCTGGACCAGGACGGCCACCTCAAGCCGCAATACGCGGCGCCGGCCAAGCCGCCGGGTGATCCCCACGTCTAACCCGAGTCAGCTTCACAGCACCGCCTCACGCTGGCTGAGCTGTGAAGCTCTCACGTTTGGGCAACTGACTACTTGCAGCTGTAACCCTCGGGCATCGTGACGCTGTAGTTGCGTTGCATGCGATCCTGGAAGTTCAAATTCTGCAGGCCCTGCTCGACCAGAAACGCTTCGACCTTGGCGGCCTGACAGTCCTCGTTATAAGACGACGCCCGCAGCAGATACACCGTGCGCTTACTTGCCTCATCCCGGGCGGTGACAGTGAAGGTACTGAGGGTGGTGTAGCCGATACGCTCTGACGTTCCCACCGGGCCATAGGTCGTATTGGGCTTACTGGTACAGGTCAGTCGGTCATCTTTCTTCTTGGCGTTCTTGCACACGGTCGTAGTGCTGGTTGGAACTTGCCCATAGTCGGTGGCGGTATAGCGATAAGACACTTGCCGGCTGCCGATATCGAGAGTGACGGTCATTTTGATCGGCGCGTGATTCCTGGGCAGGCTGGCGTCGGTATAAACCTCCTGAAAGCCTCTGTCTTTCAGTGCGTTGACCATGTCGCGAAGATAGTAGCGGGCATTCAGTGCGTTCTCATCGGCGCTGTTGGTCGAGGTCACCAGCACGGTTGCCTTTCGATCGAACGGATAGTCCGGATCAGGTATTGCGTTGAGTGCTACGTCTATTTGCGTGGCGCAGCCGCCAAGCAACGCGGTCAGCATTAATAGGACGCAGAACAAATAACGGGACATGACAAAGACGCCTTGCAACTAAGGATTGAATAAAAGTTAAACGGATGAGGGGGCGATAAATAAACCGCCGCCAGCGGGCTTAGTCTTTCTGGTATTCCAGCAGATCGCCAGGCTGGCAATCGAGCGCAGCGCAGAGCTTGTCCAGAGTTGCCATCTTCACGCCTTTGACTTTGCCGTTTTTGAGCAATGACAGATTCGCCTCGGTGATCCCGAGCAGGGCGGCTAACTCTTTTGAACGAATTTTTTGCGTGGCCATGACTACGTCAAGGCGGACAATAATGGTCATTATATTGTTCTATATGTATTGGCTTTGCTCATCGCTGAGTACTTTTGCGTCACGCATGATAATTGAAAAAATACAGAGTAATACGCCTTTGATTATTTCGTAGGCAGAAGCGGAAGACATGCCGATCGAGAACTGGAAAATCCGATCCCCCGGCGGCAGATCTATCGACAACGCCAGACCTTGCAAGGTCTCTATTAACGGATAGGTCGCCGGAGAAACGATGCAGAGTACGCCCACTCGCCAGAGGACCCTGATGTTGCGGTCGGTCCAGGTTTCGCCGCGCGACAAGCGCAGAAAGAACAAACCGGTCAGCCATAACGCGTAAGCCGACAGGACCACGGGCAGGAAATCCAGAAAAACGATCAGTGCCGTGACCGTTGATGACAGCCAGGTGTCGGGATCAAGCAAGGCACCTTCGACAAACGGGTCAAGCAATTGCGGCGAGCCCTCAGCAAAGGCATAGAGCAGGCCCGCCAGCATTTCATCCTTTTTGAAGAACCAGATCGTTGCGTTGCCGCCGACCTCCGTTACCCCCAGAACCCAGACGAGAATTGCTGCCAGCAGCCCGATCCAATGCATGCGCTGCAGCGCCAATCCGTTGATGTGAGTACTCATGAAAATTCCTGGTTGCTACAATTTGGTAGCGAATTCTCGATGATAAATTATCTAATTACAATAATTAATTTTTGATTTTGATGCTTGAGCATCCTCTTCTAATCCGGCGCCGCATGGTTGCTCGCAGGGTGCGGGGAGTCGGTAGGCTGGTCAGCGTGCGACAGGTGTTTCAAGTATGGAATCAACAAACCTGTTGGCAAAACTGAAACTCCTGCAACATCAGGCCCCTGGCACCGGGCAACTCATGTCACCTTCCTGACACTTCAAATACTGCTTCAGCGCCTCGACCCGCACCTTTGTCACCTCGGTCAGGCAATTGCTGTAAATCAATGGATAAACACTCCCGCCGTCCACACCGGACGCGGAAAACTTGCATTCGGCATCACGAAAGCCGATCCACGCCCGCTGCGCGCTCACCAGAAGCTTTTTGCTGTCGGCGTTGCCCTTCAAACGATTAGTGATCTGCTGATACACCGCGTTCAGCTCCTTGTCCGCTGCCTTGAATTCCTGCCCGGCGCACTGGTTCATGGTGGCCTGATTGCTGGCGTTGGCGCAGTCGACGGCGGCGTGGGCGAGAGGCGTGAACAGGACGGGTGTCAGGGCCAGGAGCAGGCGTGGGAGCATGGTTAATCTCACTGTGTCGGATGAAAGTGCAGAGCAGTTTAGCGGCTATGGTGTTTCTATTCAGGAACGCGAAGCCGTGAGGCTTCGAGCAGGCGATCCGCTGTGGCTGCAATCTCCTCGCCGTCATGAAGTATTTCCAGCCAGTGAGCAGGAATCGCCCGAACGCCATAATAGGCCCCGGCCAATTGACCGACGATCGCGGCAGTGGTGTCAGCATCATCGCCGAGGTTGGCGGCTTGCAGAATCGCCGCTGTAAAACTGTCGGTGTGATGAAAACACCACAGCGCGGCTTCCAACGACTCAACGCTGTAGCCGCTGCCACGGATATCATTGACTGATTTGGCCAGATAATCTCCTCGAGCAATCGCGGCAACTTTAGGCTCAGTGAAAGCTGAGCGCGGCAGCCTGCACAGTTCGCTTTTGCAGGTACCGAACAGCGCGTTGGCGATCAGTTCGGCAAACAATTGACAGCATTCGATGGCTTCAGGGGCCGCGTGGGTTGTCCGCGAACTGTCGCTGGCGAAGTTGCGGATCTGCTGGACGTCAGGGAAGAAAAACAGCACCACCGGCGCCAAACGCATGAGCGAGCCGTTGCCGGCGGTAAACGGGTCGGTTGACCCGGCAAAGGGCTGACCGGTTTGCTGATACTGCGACAGTGCCTGACTGACGGTCATGCCAATATCGAAACAATCCCCCGTCGAGCTCAGATATCCCCACCGCCACCAGTTCAGATAGCGTCCCATCTGGTCCGCCGCATCGAATGTGTTTTTGCTCAGAAGACTCTCCGCCAGGCAAAGCGCCATCGAGGTGTCATCCGTCCATTGCCCGGGCTTCAAGTGAAAGGGTCCACCGCCGACCATGTCCGTCAGCGGCTGGAATGAGCCTCGTGGCTTGAACTCCACCGTGGTGCCGACGGCGTCGCCGCAAGCGAGACCGAGCAGAGCGCCGCGATAACGTTCGGATAGAGATGGCTGCATGCTTCGTCCTTGTTTGTTTCCATTTCGCTGGAAAAGGTAACAGGTTCAGCGAGAGGGTTGCGTCAGTCATTCACTCATTCAACGATCGGAAATGCCGCCGAATGTTTCCTTTGGACTGAACAGGTGCAGCCCTTTGATACAACTTCAGGTTGGACATGTGGTCATACAAGCCTACTGTTCAAAACAGGAGGTGACTTATGAAACCGGTACCCAATAGTTTCGAACGCAAAATCACGCTGAAGGCGCCGCGTTCTTATGTCTGGCGCGCATTGGTCGATGCCGAGGCTTTTGGCCAGTGGTTTGGTGTGGCGCTGGAGGGCAGGCGGTTCATTGCCGGGGAATGGACGCAAGGGCAGGTCACGTATCCTGGTTATGAACACGTGTTGTGGAACGTGCTCGTCGAGCGGGTCGAGCCACAGCAGTTGTTTTCGTTTCGCTGGCACCCGTACGCGGTCAATCCAAAGATCGACTATTCACAGGAGCCGACGACGCTGGTCAAGTTCGAGCTGCAGGATTACGAGGGCGGCACTTTGCTCAAAGTGTCCGAGTCCGGCTTCGCGCACATTCCCGACGTGCGGCAGAAGGAGGCGTATTACATGGACAGCCGTGGCTGGGAAGAACAGCTGAGTCGACTTGAACAGTTTCTCGCCGAAAGCGCCAAGACCCGCGAGCGTGATGGTGACTGACTGCGCAATCTTCGAACCCTGGTTGCAACGCTGGGCGCTGGTACCGGACGGTGAGCCGGTCATCACCCCCGGCAGCCGTCTGTTGCCGGTGCGTTTTGGCGACACGCCGGCCATGCTCAAGGTTGCGCTGGATGTCGACGAGCAATTCGGCAATCGACTGATGACTTGGTGGGACGGTGAGGGCGCAGCGCGGGTGCTGGCCCATCACGAGGAAGGTTTGTTGCTGGAACGGGCTATGGGCCGGCGTTCGTTGATGCACATGGCGCTCAACGGTGAAGACGACGAAGCCACGCAGATCATGTGCACGACACTATCGCGCTTGCATGCGCCGCGCCCGACGCCGCCACCGCCGCTGGTGGAGCTGGCACCGTGGTTCGCCTCGCTGCGCGTGGCCGCGGCCGAACATGGCGGGACCTATGCCCTGAGCCTGCAAACGGCTGAAGCCTTGCTCGCAGATCCGCAGGACGTGGTGGTGCTGCACGGTGACATGCACCACGACAATGTTCTCGATTTCGCTGCACACGGCTGGCTCGCTATTGATCCCAAACGAGTACGCGGCGAGCGCGGTTATGACTACGCCAACCTGATCTGCAACCCGGACTTGCCGACGGCTGGCGATTCACAGCGATTGCGCCGGCAGGTCGAGGTGATCGTCGAGGCGTCCGGGCTTGATCGCCGACGCTTGCTGCAATGGGTGCTGGCATTTGCCGGGTTGTCGGCCGCCTGGTTCCTGGAGGACGATGCGCAGCAACAGGCTGCCGAACAGCTGCAGGTCGCGCAAATCGCCGCTTGCCTGCTGGATGACTGAGAGGGCTAAGGGTTTTCGGAAGGGCTTCTATAGCGAATGTCTTACACGCGGTGGTAGCTTTTGCGACTATTGCCGATTGGATCCACGGCGTAATCTACACCCATCAACTGAGACACAGGGAGTGTTTCAGGATCACGGATGATCGACCATAGCAAGGATCGCTGCCGACAGGGAGTCGATAATGGTCTTGGGAAAAACCCGCTTCGGCGGGTTTTTTTTCGCCTGTACAAAAGCGCTGAAGGCTTGTGTCGAGCACCTGTAGCGAGAGGATTTATCCCCGATGGGTAGCGAAGCGACCCCAAAAAAGGGCCTGCTGCGCAGTCCATCGGGGATGAATCCCCTCACCACAGGAATCAAGCAATCAAGAGGCGATCAGCTGCCGCAACACGTAGTGCAGAATCCCGCCGGACTTGAAGTACTCCACCTCATTCAACGTATCAATGCGGCACAGCACCTCGATTTTCTCCTGGCGCCCGTCTTCACGGGTGATCACCAGCGTCAGGTTCATGCGCGGGGTCAGCTCGACACCGGTCAGGCCCTGAATATCCAGGGTTTCCTTGCCGGTGAGGTTCAGGCTCTTGCGGTTCTGATCGAGCTTGAACTGCAGCGGCAACACGCCCATGCCCACCAGGTTGGAACGGTGGATACGCTCGAAGCTTTCAGCGATCACCGCTTTGACGCCCAGCAGGTTGGTGCCTTTGGCCGCCCAGTCACGGCTGGAGCCGGTACCGTATTCCTGACCGGCGATCACCACCAGCGGCGTGCCCGAGGCCTGATACAGCATGGCGGCATCATAAATCGGCATTTTCTCGCCGCTCGGGATGTAGATTGTGTTGCCACCTTCTTCGCCGCCGAGCATCTCGTTACGAATGCGGATGTTGGCGAATGTGCCGCGCATCATCACTTCGTGGTTGCCACGCCGTGAGCCATAAGAGTTGAAGTCCCGCGGCTCCACGCCTTTTTCGCGCAGATAGCGCCCGGCCGGACTGTCAGCTTTGATGTTACCGGCAGGGGAGATGTGGTCAGTGGTTACCGAATCGCCCAACAGCGCCAGAACCCGCGCGCCCTTGACGTCGGTGATCACCGGCAACGGTCCGGAAATGTCGTCGAAGAACGGTGGATGCTGGATGTAGGTCGAATCGTCCTGCCACACATAGGTGGCGGCCTGCGGCACCTGGATCGCTTGCCAATGCTCGTCGCCGGCAAACACTTCGGCGTATTCCTTGTGGAACATCGCGGTGTTCACCTGATTCACCGCCTCGGCGATTTCCTTGCTGCTCGGCCAGATGTCGCGCAGGTACACCGGATTGCCCTGCTGGTCGTTACCCAGCGGTTCAGTGCTGATGTCGGTGCGCACGCTGCCGGCCAAGGCGTAGGCGACCACCAGCGGTGGCGAGGCCAGCCAGTTGGTTTTCACCAGCGGATGCACCCGGCCTTCGAAGTTGCGGTTGCCGGAGAGCACCGACGCCACGGTGAGGTCGGCTTTCTGAATGGCTTTCTCGATCGGTTCCGGCAGTGGCCCGGAGTTGCCGATGCACGTGGTGCAGCCATAACCGACCAGCGAAAAGCCCAGTTGATCGAGGTATTGCGTCAGCCCCGCCGCCTTGTAGTAGTCGGTGACCACTTTCGAGCCGGGTGCCAGCGAACTCTTCACCCACGGCTTGCGGGTCAGGCCTTTCTCCACGGCTTTTTTCGCCAGCAGACCGGCCGCCATCATCACGCTCGGGTTTGAGGTGTTGGTGCAGGAGGTGATCGCGGCAATCACCACCGCGCCGTTTTTCAGGCGATAGGTGTGGCCTTCGTATTCGTACTCGGTTTCGCCGACCAGATCGGCGTTACCCACGGCCACGCCACCGCCGCCCTCGCTTTCCAGGCGGCCTTCTTCTTTGCTGGTGGGCTTGAATTGCAGGTCCATGAAGTCACTGAAGGCCTGCGCGACGTTCGGCAGCGAGACCCGATCCTGCGGACGCTTTGGCCCGGCCAGGCTGGCTTCGACGCTGCCCATGTCCAGCGCCAGGCTGTCGGTAAACACCGGTTCCTGACCGGGCAGGCGCCACAGGCCCTGAGCCTTGGTGTAGGCCTCGACCAGTTTCACCACTTCGGTCGGGCGACCGGACAGGCGCAGGTATTCGAGGGTAACTTCATCGACCGGGAAGAAGCCGCAGGTCGCGCCGTATTCCGGGGCCATGTTGGCGATGGTCGCGCGGTCGGCCAGTGGCAGGTCGGCGAGACCGTCACCGTAGAATTCGACGAATTTGCCAACCACACCTTTCTTGCGCAGCATCTGCGTGACGGTCAGCACCAGGTCGGTGGCGGTGATGCCTTCCTTGAGTTTGCCGGTGAGTTTGAAACCGATCACTTCCGGAATCAGCATCGACACCGGTTGGCCGAGCATCGCCGCTTCCGCCTCGATCCCGCCGACGCCCCAGCCGAGTACGCCGAGGCCGTTGATCATGGTGGTGTGGGAGTCGGTGCCGACCAGGGTGTCGGGGAAGGCGTAGGTGCGGCCGTCCTCATCCTTGGTCCACACCGTGCGCCCGAGGTATTCGAGGTTGACCTGGTGGCAGATCCCGGTGCCTGGTGGCACCACGCTGAAGTTATCGAAGGCGCTCTGGCCCCAGCGCAGGAACGCGTAGCGCTCGCCGTTACGCTGCATCTCGATGTCGACGTTCTGTTCGAAGGCGCTCGGGGTGGCGAATTTGTCGACCATCACCGAGTGGTCGATCACCAGATCCACTGGCGACAGCGGGTTGATTCGCTGCGGATCACCGCCGGCCTTGGCCATGGCGGCGCGCATCGCGGCGAGATCCACCACCGCAGGTACACCGGTAAAGTCTTGCATCAATACCCGGGCCGGGCGGTACTGGATTTCCCGGTCGGAGCGGCGCTCCTTGAGCCAGGCAGCGATGGCCTTGAGGTCGGCGCCGGTGACAGTTTTTTCATCTTCCCAGCGCAGCAGGTTTTCCAGCAGGACTTTCAGCGACATCGGTAGCTGGTCGATATTGCCAAGGCTCTTGGCGGCATCGGGCAGGCTGAAATAGTGGTAGGTCTTATCGTCGATTTGTAGAGTTTTAAGGGTCTTCAGACTATCGAGGGACGGCATTACGATCACTCCTTTGAGTCCGCACGGCTACGGACGGAGGGGACGGGCAGAGCTATCAACGTAGCCCTGTTTTCAGTAGCTGGCTAATAACTGGACTCTATGGGCAAGTCCAAGGTTCCGACATCGGCTATCATGCGCCGGTTTTCGTGACAGGCTTTGCTTCACCGCAAGGCTTGAGCAGCGTGCAGGGGCCGAATGTCCGCCCTCTGCCCAGGAGTAAGAATGAACACCCTATTCATGCATTGCCGGCCAGGCTTCGAAGGCGAAGTCTGTTCGGAGATTTCCGACCTCGCCGCCAAACTCGACGTAGCTGGCTACGCCAAGGCCAAACCGGCCACCGCGTACGCCGAGTTTGTCTGCACCGAAGCAGACGGCGCCGAGCGCCTGATGCGCGGCCAACGCTTTGCCGAGCTGATTTTCCCGCGGCAATGGGCGCGTGGCGTTTTCATCAATCTGCCGGAAACCGACCGTATCAGCGTGATCCTTGAGCATATGGCGGACTTCCCGGTCTGCGGCAGCCTGTGGCTGGAAGTGGTCGACACCAACGACGGTAAAGAGCTGTCGAACTTCTGCAAGAAATTCGAAGGCCCGCTGCGCAAGGCACTGACCGGCGCCGGCAAACTGGTGGACGACGCGAACAAACCGCGCCTGCTGCTGACCTTCAAGAGTGGTCGCGAAGTGTTTCTCGGCATGGCCGACGCCGGCAACTCGGCGATGTGGCCGATGGGCATTCCGCGCCTGAAGTTTCCGCGCGAGGCGCCAAGCCGTTCGACCTTGAAGTTGGAGGAGGCCTGGCACCACTTCATCCCGCGTGATCAGTGGGACGAGCGCCTGCACAGCGACATGACCGGCGTCGATCTCGGCGCAGCACCGGGCGGCTGGACCTGGCAATTGGTTAACCGCGGCATGCTGGTGACCGCCATCGACAACGGCCCGATGGCTGAAAGTCTGATGGACACCGGGCTGGTGCAGCACTTGATGGCCGACGGCTTCACCTTCAAGCCCAAGCAGCCGGTGGACTGGATGGTCTGCGACATCGTCGAGAAGCCGGCGCGTAACGCGGCGATGCTTGAAGAGTGGATCGGCGAGGGCCATTGCCGCGAAGCGGTAGTCAATCTCAAGTTGCCGATGAAGCAGCGTTATGCCGAAGTGAAGCGCTTGCTCGAGCGCATCGCCGATGGCTTCAAGGCGCGCGGGATCAAGGTGGATATTGGCTGCAAGCAGCTGTATCACGACCGCGAGGAAGTGACCTGCCATTTGCGTCGGCATGACATCAAGAAAGCCAAATCCCGCTAAGTCACCACTAAACCCTGTGGGAATGATCTCTGTGGTGAGGGGATTTATCCCCGATGGGATGTAGCGCATCCCCAGTCTTTGCGGCCGCCCCGCAAGCCATCGGGGATAAATCCCCTCGCTACAGATGACTGAGCACCCGGCAATGCGCGACAATGCCGGCCAGTTTCAGGAGTGAATCATGAGTGAAATGATCGATACCCCGGTCGACGGCACCCTCGACGCCACCGGTCTCAATTGCCCGGAGCCGGTGATGATGCTGCATCAGCACATCCGCGACCTGGTGCCTGGCGGTCTACTGAAGGTGATCGCCACCGATCCCTCGACCCGTCGCGACATTCCCAAGTTCTGCGTGTTTCTCGACCACGAACTGGTGGGGCAACACGAAGAGGCCGGTACTTATCTGTACTGGATCCGCAAGAAACAAGCCTGACCCTCAGGCAAACGCAAAACCCAATGTGGGAGCGGGCTTGTTCGCGAAAACGGTGTGTCAGTCACTGTAAATGTCGACTGAAACACCGTTTTCGCGAGCAAGCCCGCTCCCACATTTTTTATCCTGCGTAAGGGCTTCAGCCGGCGCTGCGACTGATCCGAATACGCTTGCGCGCACTGCGGGTCAGGCGGATCGACAGCATGAGTGCCGCGCAGCTCAAACCGACGATCAAACCCTGCCACAAGCCGCTCGGGCCACGCGGTTCGCCGAGCCAGTCGGTCAGGCCAAGGGCGTAACCTACCGGCAGGCCGATGCCCCAGTAGGCGAACAGGGTCAGGATCATCGTCACCCGGGTGTCCTGATAACCGCGCAGAGCGCCAGCGGCGGTGACCTGGATTGCGTCGGAAAACTGGAACAGCGCCGAGTACACAATCAGCATCGCCGCGATGTGGATCACCGTCGGATCAGCCGTATAGATCGACGCAATCGGCTCGCGCAGCAACAGCATCATGCTCGCCGAAATACAGGCGTAGGCCAGCGCAGTCCCCATGCCGACACCGGCGGCAAAGCGTGCTTCACGCGGCTCTTCACGGCCCAAGGCCTGGCCGACGCGTACGGTCACCGCCATACCTAGCGAATACGGAATCATGAACACCAGTGAGCTGACGTTCAGCGCGATCTGGTGCCCGGCCACCACGGTGGCGCCAAGGCTGCCGATCAGCAGGGCGATCACCGCAAAGATGCTCGACTCGGCAAACACCGCGATGCCAATCGGCAGACCGATCGCCAGCAGACGCTTGATCACCGCCCATTGTGGCCAGTCGAAGCGGCTGAAGATCTCGCTCGAACGATAGGCCGGCGCCCAGCGCTCGTAACCGGCCAGCCCCAGCGCCATGACCCACATCACGATGGCCGTGGCCCAGCCGCAACCCACGCCGCCCATGGCCGGCACGCCGAAGTGACCATAGATGAAGATGTAGTTCAGCGGAATGTTCAGCGCCAGACCGCACAGCCCCAGCACCATCGCCGGGCGGGTACGGCCGATGCCGTCACTGGTGCAGCGCAGCACATGATAGAACGCCACCGCTGGCAGGCCGCTGGCAATGCCGTGCAGGTATTGCATGCACGGGCCGATCAGCTCGGGATCGACCTTCATCAGGTGCAGCACCGGTTCGGCGGCGACCAGCATCGCTGTCGCGATCAGGCCCACCACCAGCGCCAGCCACAGCGCCTGACGCACGATCGGGCCGATTTCACTGTGGGTGCCAGCGCCAAAACGCTGGGCGACTTTCGGCGTGGTGGCCAGCAGGGTGCCGGTCATCAGCAGAAACACCGGGACCCAGATCGAGTTGCCCAGCGCTACCGCCGCCAGATCTTTCGGCCCGACGCGACCGGCCATCACCGCATCGACGAAGCCCATCGCGGTAGTCGCCAGTTGCGCGATGATGATCGGCAAGGCCAGGGCGAGCAGGTTCCTGAACTCCAGGCGAATTCGCGCGGGGCGGGTGAGTGAGGCAGCGAGAGGTTGATCAGTAACAGAATTCACAGGCAAAGCGTCCACAGGTGTTGATGCGCAAGGCGCCGCATTCTACGCCGCTGACGTGACAGTCAGGAAAAATCCTCTGTTGCGGATTTGTAATCATCGATGCCATCCACTGTGGCGCTGGCCCAACGGTGGATCTGCACCTAAACTGCCGATCCCCTTAAGGAGCCCGCCATGCTGATTGTTGCCGACGAAAATATTCCGCTGCTCGATGCCTTTTTTGCCGGTTTCGGCGAGATCCGCCGGGTGCCGGGCCGTTCCATCGATCGTGCAACGGTCGAGCAGGCCGATGTGTTGCTGGTGCGCTCGGTGACCAACGTCAACCGCGCGTTGCTCGAAGGCAGCAAAGTGCGTTTCGTCGGCACATGCACCATCGGTACCGATCATCTGGATCTCGATTATTTCAACGAGGCCGGCATCAGCTGGTCCAGCGCGCCTGGTTGCAATGCGCGGGGCGTGGTCGATTACGTGCTGGGCAGCCTGATGACTTTGGCGGAAATTGAAGGCGTAGGTCTGCCACAACGTACTTACGGCGTCATCGGTGCCGGTGAAGTCGGCGGCCGGTTGATCAAGGTCCTCAAGGGCCTGGGCTGGAATGTCAAAGTTTGCGATCCGCCGCGTCAGGCAGCCGAGGGCGGCGATTACGTCAGCCTTGAGCAGATCATCGAGCAGTGCGACGTGATCAGCCTGCACACGCCGCTGACGCGCACCGGCGAAGGCGCGACCTGGCATCTGTTTGACGAACAGCGTTTGCAACAGCTCAAACCCGGCACCTGGCTGATCAACGCCGCCCGTGGGCCGGTGGTGGATAACGCTGCGTTGCGTAACGTGCTGCTGGAGCGCGAGGACCTGCAAGCGGTGCTCGACGTCTGGGAAGCCGAGCCTGAGGTCGATGTCGCCCTTGCCGAACTCTGCGTGTTGGCCACGCCGCACATTGCCGGCTACAGCCTCGATGGCAAGCAGCGCGGGACGGCGCAGATCTATCAGGCTTATTGCGAGTTTATCGTTCAGCCGCCGAGCATCCAGCTCAGTGACCTGTTGCCGGCACCGTGGCTGTCAGAAGTGACCCTGCACGCCGACAGCGATCCGGCCTGGGCGCTGGCGATGTTGTGCCGCGGGGTGTACGACCCGCGCCGCGATGACGCGGATTTTCGTCGCAGTCTTGTAGGCAATGTCACTGAACAGCGTGCGGCCTTCGATGTGTTGCGCAAGCAGTATCCGGTGCGGCGCGAGATCGAGGGGCTGAAGGTGCGGATCGACGGTGATTCGCCGCAGTTGCAACAGATTGTGGCGGCGCTGGGGGCGGTGGCTGTCTGAAAATCCCTGCGCAGAACAAAACGGCAGGCAGAAAAAACCCGGCCAAACAGGGGCCGGGTCAGGAAGACGGTGGCTATATCACTTTTGTTCGGCAGGCTTGACCAATCGCTTCTCCAGTTCGCGGCACGCGTCCTGGATCATGTCTTCAGTGATCGGTACTTCACGCCCATCCTTGTCGATAATCGAGCAACCCAGAGGTTGGCCGGGCTTGGTGCGGATCACTTGAATCTTGTCATCGCTGCTGTGTTGCAAGGACATGGCCTGTCTCCTCATCAGGTTGTGCACGTAGATTAAAACCGCCACGTGACCAGGCTGTGACAACACCCTTGGGTCTGTCAAAAGCGGCACCTCCAGTCCAACAGAAATGACCGCTCGTCTCAACCGGGACATTAGACCAATAGCAACTATGGCCTAGTCTTTGGGGGCATATTTAACCTGACTCATTGTGATTTACAGAGTTCCGCCCCATAGAAGGTTTAGGCTAGCCCTTTCACCAACACGGATGTGTACCTGAATGATCTCGAAGCTTTCTTCCCGGCACCGTCGAGCGCTGAGTCTGACCAGCCGGTTTCTGGCGCCTTATCGTTGGCAAGTCGGCGCTGCACTGCTGGCGCTGATCGTCACCGCGGCGGTCACTTTGTCGATGGGGCAGGGGATCAAATTGCTGGTCGATCGGGGCTTCATGACGCAGTCGCCGCACCAACTGAACCAGAGCATCGGTATCTTCATGCTGATGGTGCTGGGCCTGGCAGTCGGCACGTTCGCGCGTTTTTACTGGGTATCGTGGATCGGTGAGCGCTGTGTGGCGGACATCCGGCGCGAGGTGTTCAACCATCTGGTGTACCTGCATCCCGGGTTTTATGAAAACAACCGCAGTTCGGAGATCCAGTCCCGACTGACTGCCGACACCACCTTGCTGCAATCGGTGATCGGCTCGTCACTGTCGATGTTTCTGCGCAACCTGTTGATGGTGATCGGCGGGGTGGTCCTGCTGTTTATCACCAACCCGAAACTCACCAGCATCGTGGTGATTGCCTTGCCGTTCGTGGTCGCGCCGATTCTGATTTTCGGTCGGCGCGTGCGTAATCTGTCGCGGCTGAGTCAGGACCGGGTCGCCGACATTGGCAGCTATGTCTCCGAAACCCTGGGCCAGATCAAGACCGTGCAAGCCTACAACCATCAGGTGCAGGACGAGCGGCGTTTCGCCACGACGGTCGAGGACGCGTTCGACACCGCACGCAAGCGCATCTTTCAACGCTCCTGGATGATCACCGTGGTGATCGTGCTGGTGCTCGGCGCGGTCGCAGTGATGTTGTGGGTCGGCGGCATGGACGTGATTGCCGGGCGCATTACCGGTGGTGAGCTGGCAGCGTTCGTTTTCTACAGCCTGATCGTCGGCAGTGCGATCGGCACGTTGAGTGAAGTCATCGGCGAGTTGCAGCGTGCGGCGGGTGCCGCTGAGCGCATTGCGGAACTGCTCAGTTCGCAGAACATCATCCAGCCACCGAGCATCGGACTGGTGACATTGCCAGAACGGATCAAGGGCGAGCTGCAATTGCAGAATGTGCGTTTCTCCTACCCGTCACGTCCGGACAGCTACGCCGTCAACGGCTTGAGCCTGACCATCAGGGCCGGCGAGACCCTGGCCCTTGTCGGGCCATCCGGGGCCGGCAAGTCCACGGTGTATGACTTGCTGTTGCGCTTCTACGACCCGCTTGAAGGCCGGATCCTGATAGATGGTGTGCCGCTGACCAGCCTCGACCCGCTGGATCTGCGCCGCAATTTCGCCCTGGTCTCGCAATCGCCTGCGCTGTTTTTCGGCAGCGTCGAAGAGAATATTCGTTACGGCAATGCAGATGCGACGCTGGAACAGGTCAAGGAAGCGGCAAGAATTGCCCACGCCCATGACTTCATCGAGAAGATGCCCAATGGCTATCAGACCCACTTGGGGGACGCCGGCCTCGGACTTTCCGGCGGCCAGCGTCAACGCCTGGCGATTGCCCGCGCGTTGCTGGTGGATGCGCCGATTCTGCTGCTGGACGAAGCCACCAGCGCCCTCGATGCGCAGAGCGAGCACTTGATTCAGGAAGCGTTGCCAAGCCTGATGCAAAATCGCACCACATTGGTAATCGCGCATCGCCTGGCCACAGTGAAAAACGCCGACCGGATCGCGGTGATGGATCAGGGTAGCCTGGTGGCCATCGGTACCCATCAGGAACTGATCGTAAGCAATCCGCTGTATGCGCGGTTGGCAGCGCTGCAGTTCAACGACGGGCATGCGGTGGCGGTGTAGAACTGCCGCAGATCTTTGCTGACGGCAAAAAAAATGCCCGCATCGATTGATGCGGGCAATTTTCATTTCAGGTATTCAGCACCTGTCATTGATCGTCGAAATACCGCTCATGCCAGTCCACCAGCGGCTGCGGCGAATTGAGCTTCTGCCCGTAGATCACCGAGTATGACAGCACGTTTTGCACGTACTGGCGGGTTTCGTCGAACGGGATGCTTTCCACCCACACGTCGAAGCTCAGGTGATCGGCACCGCGCAGCCACTGGCGCACGCGGCCGGGGCCGGCATTGTAGGCGGCGGAGGCCAGGACGCGGTTGCCGTTGAACTGGCTGTGCACCTGGCTCAGGTAAGCGGCGCCGAGCTGGATGTTCTTGTCCGGATCGAGCACTTGTTGCGGCGAGGCCAGCGGGATGCTGAACTTGCGTGCGGTTTCCTTGGCAGTGCCGGGCATCAACTGCATCAGACCGCTGGCACCAACGCCGGAGCGGGCGTCGTCCATGAAGGCACTTTCCTGGCGGGTGATGGCGAACACCCAGCTTGAGTGCAGGCCGCGCGTCTTGGCTTCACGCACCAGGGTGTCGCGGTGGGCCATCGGGAAGCGGATATCCAGGTCGTCCCAGTATTGCGCCTGACTGATGGTGCGGATGGCCGGGAAATACCATTTCAGGTCGTAGGCCAGTTTGGCCTGAGCGACCATTTCGTCACGATTGAAATGGCGACTGACGTGATACCACTCGCGGCGACCGTCAACGATCTGCCCACGCGCATGGAATTCCAGCGCGCGCCGCACGCCGGGAGTGTTGCGCACCTTGTTGATGGTGGCCTGACTGAGTACCAGCGGCTTGTTCATCAGCGAGTAAGGCAGTTGCGAGCGGTCGGCGGCGAGGAAACCGTAGAAGTCGCGTTCCTTCGCCAGATTCTTGTACAGAGTCTGCGCTTCCGGGTTCTGCGGTTGCGCCAGTTCCAGGCTGCGGGCCTGCCAGTAACGCCAGCGGTTGGTGGTCGCCAGATCCTGTGGCAAACGACGAGTCAGCTGATAGGCATCGTCCCAGCGTGCCAGGCGCAGCAGCAGACGTAGGCGCCATTCGGACACGGTGTTGTCACGCAGTTCCGGATCGTATTTGGTCATCACGTCCAGCGCGCGGCTGTCGAAGCGCCGGGCCAGGGTCAGGCCGATTTCCCGGGCAATCGCGACTTTCTCGTCACGGGAGAAATGCATGCTGCTGGCGTATCCGTCGAGCAGGGCCATGGCCTTGTCCGGATCCTGGCGGGCGAGGCGGCGCAGGCCGAGGCTGACCACATCGGACATCGGCTCGTCGGCCGGGGTGAAGCGCGACGGCTGATTGAGCAGCTCGGGTTTCTGCGCCACATCTACCAGCAGCCGACCGCGCGGGGCGAGGGTGGTCAGGCCGTTGACCAGACTGTTGGCCAATGGATAGTTGCGCGCCTGGGCGGCGAGTTTGGTGCGTTCCCAGCGTTTCTGTTCGGTCAACTGACCGTCGGCGGCCCAGATGCCGAACAGCCCGTCACAGGCAGCCGGTTGCGATTTACCGGTCAGCCACAGTTTGTCGGCGTTGGCATAGCCCTCGGCCTTGTGGCCGCTGCTGATCTGGAACTGCGCATTGAGGCAGTCCAGTTCGGTGAAGTTGAGTTTCGGATCGTAATACTTGGTGAAGGTCGCCCAATCGCCACGGTCGGCGAGCCAGCGCAACCAACGCAGCTTCATCCAGTTGGCCTGGGGCAGGTCGCCGTGCTCGGCGAGGAACTTCTCGATTTCGGCGTTGCTCGCGGTTTTCAGACGCGCGGTCAGTTCGTCGTAGGCCAGGTACGGTTCCAGCGGGTAATCGGCGAGGGCCTGGCTATAACGGAAGTACGGGCCGGTATCGCCCTTGGCCAAGGCACGCTTGGCTTCATCGTAATACTGGCGTTGGGTGGACAGGTCCACCGCCTGGGCGGATTGAGCGGCAGTGGCGGTGAGTAGCAAACAGGACAAGACACTGAAAAGGCGACTGCGCATGAGACATCCGGGCAGAGAAATCATGACAAGCACCGGCCGCGGCCAGCACTGAATTGTCTGTAGCTTAGCCTTTTGCCAGCAACGGGCGAAAGCTTTGCCGGTCTTGCAGCACAAGTTCGCAACAAATGTTGTGCAGAGTGCTTCGGCAGACAAATTGCCGGCCTGCTGAGAGCCTAACTCAGGTAGAATGCGCGCCCGGTTTTTGGAGAAGCTCATGACCCTGCTCAAATTCAGCGATGTGTCCCTTGCATTCGGCGCGATGCCGTTGTTGGACAAGGTGTCCTGGCAGATCGCCCGTGGTGAGCGGGTGTGCATCATCGGCCGCAACGGCACTGGCAAATCCAGCATGATGAAACTGGTCAAGGGCGACCAGAAGCCCGATGACGGCTCGGTGTGGCGTGCCCCCGGTCTGAAAATCGGTGAATTGCCGCAAGAATTGCCGGTGGCCGACGGGCGGACCGTATTCGACGTGGTTGCCGAAGGCCTCGACGGCGTTGGCGCCTTGCTCGCCGAATACCATCACCTGAGCCAGAACATCGTCACCGACGCCGATCTGGACAAGCTGATGCACGTTCAGCATGACCTCGAAGCCCGTGACGGCTGGCGCTTGCAGACCCTGGTCGACAGCACTCTGAGCCGCCTGCAGCTGCCGGCCGACAAGACCCTCGCCGAGTTGTCCGGCGGCTGGCGTCGTCGCGTGCTGCTGGCGCAGGCGCTGGTGTCCGAACCGGATCTGCTGCTGCTCGACGAACCGACCAACCACCTGGACATCGGTGCGATTGCCTGGCTCGAAGAAGCGCTGAAGGATTTCCAGGGCGCCGTGCTGTTCATCACGCACGACCGTTCTTTCCTGCAGAACCTCGCCACGCGCATCCTCGAACTGGATCGCGGCGGCCTGATCGACTGGAACGGCGACTACGCCAGCTTCCTCGTGCACAAAGAAGCTGCGCTGGCCGCGGAAGAAACTGCCAACGCGCTGTTCGACAAGCGTCTGGCTCAGGAAGAAGTGTGGATCCGTCAGGGCATCAAGGCCCGTCGTACCCGTAACGAAGGTCGCGTTCGCGCCCTGAAAGCCCTGCGTGTCGAGCGCAGCGAGCGTCGCGAGCGTACCGGCAAGGCGAACATCCAGCTGGAAACCGCCGACAAGTCCGGCAAGCAAGTGATGGTGCTGGAAAATGTCAGCTTCCATCACCCGGATGGCCCGTACCTGATCAAGGACTTCTCGATGGTCCTGCAGCGCGGCGACCGTATCGGTCTGCTCGGCGCCAACGGTACCGGCAAGACCACCCTGCTGAAGCTGATGCTCAACGGTCTGCAACCGACCAGTGGCAAGGTGGAAGAGGGCACGCGCATCGATGTGGCCTACTTCGACCAGTTGCGCCATCAGCTGGATCTGGAAAAGACCGTGATCGACAACGTCGCCGAAGGTCGCGATTTCATCGATATCGACGGCCAGAGCCGCCACGTCCTGAGCTACCTCGGTGACTTCCTGTTCAGCCCGCAGCGTGCGCGCACGCCGGTCAAGGCGCTGTCCGGTGGCGAGCGTGCGCGTTTGCTGCTGGCCAAACTGTTCAGCAAACCGGCGAACCTGCTGGTCCTCGACGAACCGACCAACGACCTCGACGTGGAAACCCTCGAGCTGCTCGAAGAAGTGCTGCTGACCTTCAACGGCACTGTGCTGATGGTCAGTCACGACCGGGCGTTCCTCGACAACGTGGTCACCAGCACCCTGGTCTTCGAAGGTGAAGGTAAGGTCCGTGAATACGTCGGTGGCTATCAGGACTGGATCCGTCAGGGCGGTTCGCCGCGCCTGCTGGGCGTGACCGAGAGCAAGTCGGGCAAGGCTGATCTGAATTCGGCTGTGGTCACCGCTGAACCTGTCGTGGCTGCCGCACCTGCCGCTGCCGCGCCGGCAGCCAAGAAGAAGCTGAGCTACAAGCTGCAGCGCGAGCTGGAAGCGTTGCCGGGTGATATCGATGCCAAGGAGCAGCAGATCGCGGCCGTCGAGGCTGAAATGGCCGAGGCCGGTTTCTATCAGCGTCCGCCGGCAGAAACGGCCAAGGTGATTGCTTCGCTGGAGCAATTGCAGGCTGAGCTGGATGCGCTGGTGGAGCGTTGGGCCGAGCTGGATGCCTGATTGATTCGGTCATGAAAAAGCCCGGCGCTCAGTGATGAGCGCCGGGCTTTTCATATACGGGTATCGGTGAAGATTCCAATGTGGGAGCGAGCTTGCTCGCGAAAGCGGTATGTCAGGTAGCATCAATGTTGAATGTGCCGACGCCTTCGCGAGCAAGCTCGCTCCCACAGGTTTTTGTGTTTCAGCGTTTGATCAGGTGCACGGCCAGAACATCGCAAGGCGCACCGTGCAGCACGTCATTGGCCGTGGAGCCGAGCAACAGCGCCAGACCGTGACGGCCATGGCTGCCGACCACGATCAGGTCGCACAGTTGCTCCTTGGCAAAATGGTGAATTTCCTGGCGTGGCTGGCCGTAAGTCAGGTGGCAGTTGGCACCTTCCAGCTCGGAGTACTTGAGCTTCAGGCGCTCAAGGCGCTCCTTGGCTTGATCGAACTGCTGCTGTTGCAGTTGTGACAGATCCATCGGCACGTCGCCGCCGAATGCCATGGCCATCGGCTCGACGATATGCACCAGCGACAGCTTCGCGCCATTGCTCACCGACAGCTCGCGGGCGCGGTGGATCACAGGGTCGCACTCTTCGGTCAGATCTACGGCGACCAGAATGTGGTTGTAGGGCATGAGGTGCTCCTCGTGAGGGATCAATATTGTTAAGTATGGCTGGTTTCAAGCGCATTGGTTCCAAAGTGACACAATGCACTCACCTTAAGTCGGGAGTAGAGATATGACGGTCTGGCTGGTGGTGTCAATCCTGCTGGTGGTTTTGAGTCCACTGGCGTGGTTGCGCCCGTCGCGCGTGCAGAGCGGCCGCATGGCCCTGCGCATGGAGGCGCGACGCATCGGGCTGGCCATGCAGCTGGCGCCTCAGGAGTGGCCACACTGGCTGTCTCAGGAGCCGCCCAGCCCGTGCGCGCAATATCATCGGCCACGGCGTGGCACTCAGCCGGCGTGCTGGACCTACTGGCAGAAATCGCCGGGGGTATGGGTCAATCAGTGGCAGGAAGTCTGCGAGGACCAGTTGCTGCTCGATCATTTCGAAAAGTTGCCGGGCAACGTGTTCAAGGTCGAGGCCGACAAGCAGATGATCGCGCTGTACTGGGGCGAGAAGGGCGAAGCCACGGTTTTGCAGGATATCGACGCGACTCTGAAAGCGCTGGCCTGACTCGCGGACTTTTCCCACTGCAAGGGTGGGGAGCGTCCGGCAGACGAGCAATAAAAAGCCCGACATGATTCATCGGGCTGGGTGGCCAGGCAGGCCGGTAACTGTTTTTTATCGCTGACTCGTTTTTTAGTGGCAGCGAATCTCCCTGTAGTCCAGCCAGCGTAGCCTGTTAAACAAGGCTCGCCGGGAATTAGGGCGACTTTTCTAACTATTGATTCTATGAATGGCTTTGCATGCAGCTGCGTGTTGCGGATCTGTGTGCAACGGAAATGACCACAAAGTCGCATTTCAACCCGTATTTTGGGCGATTGACAATTGTTGGAAATTCCGTGAAGGTGACGTACCCAAATCAAACGGGCGTATGAATTGAGCGTTTGTCTTACAGACTGCTCCTACAGAATCCCGACTATCGCGTTGGCGGGTGTGCCGGGTGGATTGGCGTCAGCATCGACGAAAAAGCGTCCTGCCGAGCCATTTACCTGCGTCCGACGTGTACTGTTCAGCTTCCATATCGTGGAGATCAGTTGATGATTTACGAAGGTAAAGCCATCACGGTTAAAGCTCTTGAAAGTGGCATCGTCGAATTGAAATTCGACCTCAAGGGTGAGTCCGTCAACAAGTTCAACCGTCTTACCCTGAACGAACTGCGTCAGGCCGTGGACACCATCAAGGCAGATGCTTCGATCAAGGGCGTGATCGTCAGCAGTGGCAAGGACGTGTTCATCGTCGGCGCCGACATCACCGAATTTGTCGACAACTTCAAGCTGCCGGATGCCGAGCTGGTTGCTGGCAATCTCGAAGCCAACAAGATCTTCAGCGATTTCGAAGACCTCAACGTTCCGACCGTGGCCGCGATCAACGGCATCGCCCTGGGTGGCGGTCTGGAAATGTGCCTGGCGGCGGACTACCGCGTCATGTCGACCAAGGCCAAGATCGGTCTGCCGGAAGTCAAACTGGGCATCTACCCAGGCTTCGGCGGCACCGTGCGTCTGCCGCGCCTGATTGGCGTCGATAACGCCATCGAGTGGATTGCCGCCGGTAAGGAAAACCGTCCTGAGGACGCGCTGAAAGTCAGCGCCGTCGACGCCGTGGTTGCTCCGGAGAAGCTGCAGGAAGCTGCCCTTGAGCTGATCAAACGCGCCATCTCCGGCGAGTTCGACTACAAGGCCAAGCGTCAGCCAAAACTTGAAAAACTCAAGTTGAACGCCATTGAACAAATGATGGCTTTCGAAACCGCCAAAGGTTTCGTGGCAGGGCAGGCAGGCCCGAATTACCCGGCGCCGGTCGAAGCGATCAAGACCATCCAGAAAGCCGCGAACTTCGGTCGTGACAAGGCGCTGGAAGTCGAAGCCGCCGGTTTCGTCAAACTGGCCAAGACCTCTGCCGCGCAGAGCTTGATCGGTCTGTTCCTGAACGATCAGGAACTGAAGAAAAAGGCCAAGGCTTACGATGAAATCGCCAAGGACGTGAAGCAGGCTGCCGTACTGGGCGCCGGCATCATGGGCGGCGGTATCGCCTATCAGTCGGCCTCCAAAGGCACGCCGATCCTGATGAAGGACATCAACGAACACGGTATCGAGCAGGGTCTGGCCGAAGCCGCCAAACTGCTGGTTGGCCGCGTTGACAAAGGCCGCATGACCGCCGCGAAAATGGCTGAAGTGCTCAACGGTATTCGTCCGACCCTGTCCTACGGTGACTTCGGTCACGTCGATCTGGTTGTTGAAGCCGTGGTCGAGAACCCGAAGGTCAAGCAAGCTGTGCTGGCTGAAGTCGAAGACAAGGTCAAAGAGGACACCATCCTCGCGTCCAACACCTCGACGATTTCCATCAGCTTGCTGGCCAAGGCCCTCAAGCGCCCGGAAAACTTCGTCGGCATGCACTTCTTCAACCCGGTGCACATGATGCCGCTGGTGGAAGTGATCCGTGGCGAGAAGTCCAGCGAGCTGGCGATTGCCACAACCGTTGCCTACGCCAAGAAAATGGGCAAGAACCCGATCGTCGTCAACGACTGCCCGGGCTTCCTGGTCAACCGCGTTCTGTTCCCGTATTTCGGCGGTTTCGCCAAGCTGGTCAGCGCTGGTGTGGACTTCGTCCGCATCGACAAGGTCATGGAAAAATTCGGCTGGCCGATGGGCCCGGCGTACCTGATGGACGTGGTCGGCATCGACACCGGTCACCACGGTCGTGACGTGATGGCTGAAGGCTTCCCGGATCGCATGAAGGATGATCGTCGCTCGGCCATCGACGTGCTGTACGAGGCCAAGCGTCTGGGCCAGAAGAACGGCAAGGGCTTCTACGCCTACGAAGCCGACAAGAAAGGCAAGCAGAAGAAGGTTGCCGATCCGTCGGTGCTGGAAGTGCTCAAGCCGATCGTTTACGAGCAGCGCGAAGTCACTGACGAAGACATCATCAACTGGATGATGATCCCGCTGTGCCTGGAAACCGTGCGCTGCCTGGAAGACGGCATCGTTGAAACCGCCGCCGAAGCCGACATGGGTCTGGTCTACGGTATCGGTTTCCCTCCATTCCGTGGCGGTGCGCTGCGCTACATCGATTCGATCGGTGTGGCCGAGTTCGTTGCCCTGGCTGACCAGTACGCTGATTTGGGCGCGCTGTACCACCCGACCGCGAAGCTGCGCGAAATGGCCAAAAACGGCCAGAGCTTCTTCGGTTAAGCGCCCCCAACTAGAGTGAGAGTGAACTTATGAGCTTGAATCCTAGAGACGTCGTGATTGTCGACTTCGGTCGTACTCCGATGGGCCGCTCCAAGGGCGGCATGCACCGCAACACCCGCGCCGAAGACATGTCGGCGCACCTGATCAGCAAACTGCTGGAACGCAACGCCAAGGTCGATCCTGCTGAAGTCGAGGACGTGATCTGGGGCTGTGTGAACCAGACCCTGGAGCAGGGCTGGAACATCGCGCGCATGGCGTCGCTGATGACCCAGATCCCGCACACCTCGGCCGGCCAGACCGTCAGCCGTCTGTGCGGCTCGTCGATGAGCGCCCTGCACACTGCAGCGCAAGCGATCATGACCGGCAACGGTGACGTATTCGTGGTTGGCGGCGTCGAGCATATGGGCCACGTGAGCATGATGCACGGTGTCGATCCGAACCCGCACATGTCGCTGTACGCGGCGAAAGCCTCGGGCATGATGGGTCTGACCGCAGAAATGCTCGGCAAGATGCACGGCATCACTCGTGAGCAGCAGGATGCCTTTGGCGTGCGCTCCCACCAGCTCGCCCATAAAGCGACGGTGGAAGGCAAGTTCAAAGACGAAATCATCCCGATGCAGGGCTACGACGAAAACGGCTTCCTGAAGCTGTTCGACTACGACGAAACCATTCGTCCGGAAACCACCCTGGAAAGTCTGGCGGCCCTCAAACCTGCCTTCAATCCAAAAGGCGGCACCGTGACAGCCGGTACTTCGTCGCAGATCACCGATGGTGCTTCGTGCATGATCGTGATGTCGGCGCAGCGTGCACAGGATCTGGGGATCCAGCCGATGGCCGTGATCCGTTCGATGGCAGTGGCGGGTGTGGATCCGGCGATCATGGGCTATGGTCCAGTGCCGGCGACACAAAAAGCCCTGAAGCGTGCGGGCCTTGGCATCAACGATATCGACTTCTTCGAGCTCAACGAAGCTTTCGCTGCACAGGCCCTGCCAGTGCTGAAAGATCTGAAAGTGCTCGACAAGATGAACGAGAAGGTTAACCTGCACGGCGGCGCGATCGCCCTGGGTCACCCGTTCGGTTGCTCCGGTGCCCGTATTTCCGGCACCTTGCTGAACGTGATGAAGCAGAATGGCGGCACCTTTGGGGTGGCCACTATGTGCATTGGTCTTGGCCAAGGCATCTCCACCGTCTTCGAACGCGTTTAAGCGTCTCGTCGATGGAAGCCGGGGCCAAGTGCCCCGGTTTTTGTTTTTTGCGGATTTATTTTTGTATTTATTTTGAAAAAATTTGAGTGAGGGCCGAAGCATGCCGATACAACCTGGGCTCTACAAACATTACAAAGGTCAGCAGTACCGTGTATTCAATGTTGCGCGGCATTCCGAGACCGAAGAAGAAGTGGTGTTTTACCAAGCCCTGTATGGCGATTACGGCTTTTGGGTACGCCCTTTGAGCATGTTCGTCGAGTCGGTCGAGGTTGACGGCGAGCAGGTGCCACGCTTTGCTTTGGTGCACGCCGAACCGAGCCTTTTTTCCAAGGCATAAGGCGAGTGCGCACAGAACCCTGTGCTTGACCTCACCTTGTAGCCACTATATATAGCGGTGCCGCGTCAGGCGCCAACCGCCTTTCACTTCTAGAATTCAGGAATTTTCTGATCCATGGGCAAATCGCTGGTCATTGTGGAATCCCCGGCTAAGGCCAAGACCATCAACAAGTATCTGGGCAACCAATACGTGGTGAAGTCGAGTATCGGCCATATCCGAGACCTGCCCACCAGCGGTTCGGCTAGCGCCAGCAAAGAGCCAGCCGCCAAGCGCGGCAAGGCTGCCGCGGGCGAGGGGCCGGTGCTCACGCCGAAAGAGAAAGCGCGCAAGCAATTGGTCTCGCGCATGGGTGTCGATCCGGAGCATGGCTGGAAAGCCCAGTACGAGATCCTCCCGGGCAAAGAGAAGGTCATCGAAGAGCTGCGCCGGCTCGCCAAGGATGCTGACACCATCTATCTCGCAACCGACTTGGATCGCGAGGGGGAAGCCATTGCCTGGCACCTGCGCGAAGCCATCGGTGGTGACGACAGCCGCTACAAGCGCGTGGTGTTCAACGAAATCACCAAGAAGGCGATTCAGGAAGCTTTCTCCGAGCCGGGCGAGCTGGACATTGATCGTGTAAATGCCCAGCAGGCGCGTCGTTTCCTCGACCGCGTTGTGGGTTACATGGTCTCGCCGCTGCTGTGGGCCAAGATCGCCCGTGGCCTGTCGGCCGGTCGCGTGCAATCGGTTGCCGTGAAACTGGTGGTGGAGCGTGAGCGCGAGATTCGTGCATTCAACCCGGAAGAGTACTGGGAAGTGCACGCTGATCTTGGCACCGCCAAGGGTTCGACCGTACGTTTCGAAGTGGCGCGCGAGAAGGGTGAAGCCTTCAAACCGCTAAACGAAGCTCAGGCCACAGCCGCGCTGGAGAAGCTCAAGTCCTCCAGCTACAGCATCGTCAAGCGCGAAGACAAGCCGACCAGCAGCAAGCCGTCGGCGCCGTTCATCACGTCCACCCTGCAGCAGGCCGCGAGCAACCGCCTGGGCTTCGGCGTGAAGAAAACCATGATGATGGCCCAGCGTCTGTACGAAGCCGGCTACATCACTTATATGCGTACCGACTCGACCAACCTCTCGGCTGATGCCGTGGCGATGGCGCGTACCTATATCGAGGACGAGTTCGGCAAGAAGTACCTGCCGGAAACGCCGAACGTCTACAGCAGCAAGGAAGGCGCACAAGAGGCTCACGAAGCGATTCGTCCTTCCGATGCCAACACCACGCCAAGCAAGCTTGCAGGCATGGAGCGTGATGCTGAGCGCCTCTACGAGTTGATCTGGCGCCAGTTCCTCGCTTGCCAGATGCTGCCGGCGCAATATCTGTCGACCACCGTCAGCGTTGCCGCTGGCGACTTCGAGCTGCGTGCCAAAGGCCGCATCCTCAAGTTCGACGGTTACACCCGCGTTCTGCCGCAAATCACCAAGCCTGGCGATGACGATGTTCTGCCGGACATGGCGCAGGGCGATGCAATGAAGCTGATCAAGCTCGATCCGTCGCAGCATTTCACCAAGCCGCCGGCCCGTTACTCGGAAGCCAGCCTGGTCAAGGAAATGGAAAAACGCGGCATCGGTCGTCCTTCGACTTACGCAGCGATCATTTCGACTATTCAGGATCGCGGCTACGTGACCCTGCACAACCGTCGTTTCTACTCGGAAAAGATGGGCGATATCGTCACCGAGCGTCTGTCGGAGAGCTTCTCGAACCTCATGGACTACGGCTTCACCGCCGGCATGGAAGAGAACCTCGATGATGTGGCTCAGGGCGAGCGCGACTGGAAAAACGTGCTGGACGAGTTCTACGGCGACTTCAAGAAGAAGCTCGAAGTGGCCGAGAACCCGGAAAGCGGCATGCGTGCCAACCAGCCGGTCATGACTGATATTCCGTGCACCACGTGCGGTCGTCCGATGCAGATCCGTACGGCATCGACCGGCGTGTTCCTCGGTTGCTCGGGTTACAGCCTGCCACCAAAAGAGCGCTGCAAGGCCACCGTCAACCTGGTGCCGGGCGACGAGATCGCTGCGGACGACGAGGGCGAGTCGGAGTCGCTGGTGCTGCGCGGCAAGCATCGCTGCCCGATCTGCAGCACCGCGATGGACGCCTACCTGCTCGACGAGAAGCGCAAACTGCACATCTGCGGTAACAACCCGGATTGTGCCGGCTACGAAATCGAGGAAGGCAACTATCGCATCAAGGGCTATGAGGGTCCGAGCCTGGAGTGCGACAAGTGCGGCAGCGAGATGCAGCTCAAGACTGGCCGTTTCGGCAAGTTCTTCGGTTGCACCAACCCGACCTGCAAGAACACCCGTAAACTGCTCAAGAGCGGTGACGCGGCGCCGCCGAAGATGGATCCGGTGAAGATGCCCGAGCTGAAATGCGAGAAGGTCAACGACACCTACATTCTGCGCGACGGTGCTTCCGGTCTGTTCCTGGCGGCCAGCCAGTTCCCGAAAAACCGCGAGACTCGTGCTCCGCTGGTGATCGAGATTCTGCCGCACAAGGATGAGATCGATCCGAAGTACCACTTCCTCTGCGAAGCACCGCAGAAGGATCCTGATGGTCTGCCGGCAGTAATCCGTTACAGCCGCAAGACCAAGGAGCAATATGTGCAGACCGAGGTCGACGGCAAGCCTACCGGCTGGAAAGCGTTCTACGACGGTGGCAAGTGGACTGTTGAAGACAAGCGTACGAAAGCCAAGGCTGAGTAAGCGTTAGCCTGATCCACAAAAGGCCGCATGATGACCCTCGGGTTTTCATGCGGCCTTTTTGTTTTGTGCTTGCGGTCGGATCCGCTGATCCACGACACTGTCGGGTCTGTGTGACGCAATTATTTCGCTGTGGAGACTGCCGGCATGGCGCACGAACTCTATACCCGCACCAATCAGAAGATCTATTTCGCCGGCCTGTCACTGGAGGCTCTGGCTCGCGCCGAAGAGGGGCGGGCGATGAATTCGTTGGCGCTGATTCAGGCTGGACGTGAGTCGGCGTTGTTTCACCTCTACGGCGCGCTTCTGGGACTGTGTCACGAGATCGCCGGTTTTTATCGTCTGCCTCAGGCCAATGCATCGCGAGCAGAAGCGTTGCTGACTCGCGAAGTCCTGGAATCGATTGCGATCCCGGAACTGGCCGAGATGGTTGAGCTGGCTGGTAACCCTGAAACCTGGCTGGCGAAATTGCTGGCGGCGCACTCAGCGTTGTTCCAGCCGCCACGGGTGCCACACAAGCCCAAGGGCGATGTGACACAGCCATTGATTCAGGCCATTAATCTCGATGAAGAAGAGGCGCCGCAGGAGTTGAGTCGGGAAGAGCTGGAGAGCTGGCGGCAGAATCTCAAGGGCCTGGCAATCCGCTTTCGCGAAGGCTTGAACGAATGCTGAGGACAATTGACACGGTGGCAATCTGAAACATGCTGCTGGTCAAGATCCCGAGCGAAGCCCGAATGATGTCTATATAATCCCTGCCTTTCGTGGAGAACAGACCTATATGCCAACGTCCTTTCTAGAAATTGTCGAGTTACCAGACGGCCGAATCGAACTGCGCAGGGCTGAGGACGAGGGTTCTCTGGTGACGCTGGATTTCTCCGAGGATGCTAAAGCATTCCTGCAAGGCCAGCATGTGGAAATCGCGAAAGCGATGTTGAGCGTCGGCGTACAGATGGCCGGCCGTATGGTCGAAGGCGAATTTGATAAGGAAGAAGGGCCGCGGGTTCTTCACTGAGATCCGCCTGTCGGCGCTTGCCGCTGCAACATCAGATCGGCTTCTCTGTCCCTGGAGAAGCCCTGCGCTTCACACAGCGCGCGTTACAAGTGAATCAACCCAATCGAATGTTCAGGCTCTGAGCGTCGCCCGTGCGGGCTGCGCTGATCAGTTGTTGCCGTGAACTTGTGTTCAGCGGATTGAGCCAGGTTACCACCGTATGGCTACGACCCAGGCGCAGTGCTTCGCAGGCCAGTTGCTGAGCGCTTTGCGCACCACGAGGTTGCAGTAGCAGAATGCGTTCACGGTTCAGGCCGGCCTCTCGCAGCCAGATCTGGGTCAGGCTGGCTGGAGGGGCGATCAGCGTCAGCCAGCGTGCATCCTGATCCTCGCTCAGTTCGCGAAGAATCGGGGCAAGCAGGTTCAGGCAGTTCCCGGCCGCACCGCGCAGTGACAGCTCACTGAATACTTCCGGTTCGGCAATCCATGGGCGCTCGACCACATCTTTCAGGATCGGTGCCATCGGTTGTGCCAGAAACGCTTCGAATAGAGGCAGTTGTGTTTGCTGGGGTGTGTGTGGGAACTGCATAAAGCCTCCTTTAGCGGCGGATTACGCCGACACTCAAGCCTTCGATCACCAGTTCCTGATCTTTCAGGTCGACTTCGATAGGGGCGAACTCAGGGTTTTCGGCAATCAACCAGACTTTGCTGCCTTCGCGCTTGAAGCGTTTGACGGTGACTTCGTCGCCGATTCGCGCAACCACGACCTGACCATTGCGTGCTTCGCGGGTGGTGTGAACCGCCAGCAGGTCACCGTCGAAAATACCGATGTCCTTCATGCTCATGCCGTGTACGCGCAGCAGGTAATCAGCACGAGGGTGGAAGAACGCAGGGTTGATATTGCAGGACTCTTCGATGTGCTGCTGGGCGAGGATCGGTGCGCCGGCAGCCACCCGGCCAATGATCGGCAGGGTAGAGTCGTCAGCCTTGGCTTCGAAGCCGGGGATACGAATACCGCGGGAGGCGCCCGGGGTCATTTCGATTGCACCTTTGCGGGCGAGGGCCTTGAGGTGTTCTTCCGCCGCGTTGGGCGACTTGAAACCGAGCTCCTGAGCGATTTCCGCGCGGGTTGGCGGGTAGCCGTTGTCTTCGAGGCAGCGTTTGATAAAGGCCAGAATCTCGGCTTGGCGTGGCGTCAGCTTTAGCATATTGATCGCTCTGTCTTTTTATACAGTGACTGGGATTATATACAGTGAAGCGGTCTTGGCAATGCCCGTTTTTTTGCAGCCCGCCGGACGGTCGGTTCCCGTGCTTATTAATGCGCCGGTCGAGTGTGGTTAAATAGCTGACCGACCATTCCCAAAACGAACTGGCAGGCTTGACAAGGCTTGGGCTGAAACGTATGTTTCAAACAAGTGTTTGTCAGGCGGAGTAGCCATGGCCCAGTCGGAAACCGTTGAACGCATTCTTGATGCTGCCGAGCAGTTGTTCGCGGAGAAAGGTTTCGCTGAAACCTCATTGCGTTTGATCACCAGCAAGGCCGGGGTAAACCTGGCGGCGGTGAACTATCATTTCGGCTCCAAGAAAGCGCTGATCCAGGCGGTTTTCTCGCGCTTCCTCGGGCCGTTCTGCATCAGCCTCGATAAAGAGCTGGAGCGTCGCCAGGCCAAGCCTGAAAACAAGCCGACCCTTGAAGAGTTGCTGGAAATCCTCGTCGAGCAAGCGCTCGTGGTGCAGCCACGCAGCGGTAACGACCTGTCGATCTTCATGCGTTTGCTCGGTTTGGCGTTCAGCCAGAGCCAGGGTCACCTGCGTCGTTATCTGGAAGACATGTACGGTAAGGTGTTCCGCCGCTACATGCTGCTGGTCAATGAAGCCGCTCCACGCATTCCACCTATCGAACTGTTCTGGCGCGTGCACTTCATGCTCGGCGCTGCGGCGTTCAGCATGTCCGGGATCAAGGCCTTGCGCGCGATTGCCGAGACCGATTTCGGCGTCAACACCTCGATCGAACAGGTGATGCGTCTGATGGTGCCGTTCCTTGCCGCCGGCATGCGTGCCGAAACCGGTGTCACCGACCCCGCGATGGCGACTGCGCAGCTTCGCCCGCGCAGCAAATCGACTCCGGTGGCCGCCAAGGTTTAACCGCACACGGGTGGGCGCGGCTGCTTGTATCCGCTAAGCTAGCCGCCCATGCCGACTTTCGTTCTGAACCCGATCTCCATAGAAATTATTGGCCTGCCGAGCCCTGCTCACGGTAGCGATTTCTGGCGGATCGGGTTTTTCGTTTTCAAGGAATCTCTATGACTGCTGGCCTGCAAGGCTCGTTGATGGTGGACGTCGCCGGTACTTGGCTGACGGCCGAAGATCGCCAATTGTTGCGCCAGCCCGAAGTGGGCGGCCTGATCATTTTCGCGCGCAACATCGAGCACCCGCGCCAAGTGCGCGAGCTGAGTGCTGCGATCCGCGCCATTCGCCCGGATCTGCTGCTGGCGGTCGACCAGGAGGGCGGTCGCGTGCAGCGTCTGCGTCAGGGCTTCGTGCGCCTGCCGGCGATGCGTGCCATCGCCGACAACCCGAACGCCGAATACCTCGCCGAACAATGCGGCTGGGTCATGGCCACCGAAGTGTTGGCGGTCGGCCTCGACCTGAGTTTCGCCCCGGTGCTGGATCTGGATTACCAGCGCAGCGCCGTGGTCGGCACTCGTTCGTTCGAAGGGGATCCCGAGCGCGCCGCATTGCTCGCCGGCGCCTTCATCCGCGGCATGAACAGCGCGGGCATGGCCGCTACCGGCAAGCATTTCCCCGGTCACGGTTGGGCCGAAGCCGACTCCCACGTCGCGATCCCGAATGACGAGCGCAGTCTCGACGAGATCCGCGCCAACGACCTCGTACCGTTCGCCAGACTCAGCAAGCAACTCGCTGCGGTCATGCCGGCGCACGTCATCTATCCGCAAGTCGATTCGCAGCCGGCCGGGTTCTCCCGTCGCTGGTTGCAGGACATCCTGCGCGGCGAGTTGCAGTTTGACGGCGTGATCTTCAGCGACGACCTGTCGATGGCCGGCGCCCACGTGGTCGGCGACGCTGCCAGCCGGATCGAAGCCGCGTTGACTGCCGGTTGCGACATGGGCCTGGTGTGCAATGACCGCGCTGCGGCCGAACTGGCCCTGAGTGCTGCGCAACGGATGAAGGTCAAGCCGTCCGCACGCATTGCGCGAATGCGCGGGCAGGCGTTCGCCAGCACCGACTACCGTCAGGATCCGCGCTGGCTCACCGCCATCGGCGCGCTCAAAGACGCTCAACTGATCGATTAAGGATTTTTGCTATGACGGTTTACGCAATCATCGGTGGCACCGGCCTGACCCAGCTCGAAGGCCTGAGCATTCGTCAGTCGTTGGCGGTGGATACGCCTTACGGTTCGCCGTCGGCTGAAGTGCAGATCGGGGAATATGCCGGCAAGGAAGTTCTGTTCCTCGCCCGTCACGGCCATCCCCATCGTTTCCCGCCGCACAAGGTCAACTACCGTGCCAACCTGTGGGCGCTGAAGCAGGCCGGCGCCGAGGCGATCATCGCGGTCAACGCGGTGGGCGGGATCCATCCGGCCATGGGCACCGGGCATTTCTGTGTGCCACACCAGATCGTCGATTACACCAGCGGTCGCGAACACACGTTTTTCGCCGATGATCTGGAGCACGTCACCCACATCGATTTCAGCTTCCCTTACAGCGAGTCGCTGCGTCAGCAACTGATCGCCGCGCTGGCTGCCGAAGGCTGCGAATACAGCGATCAGGGCGTGTACGCCTGCACCCAGGGCCCGCGTCTGGAAACCGTGGCGGAGATCGTGCGTCTGGAGCGCGATGGCTGCGACATCGTCGGCATGACCGGCATGCCGGAAGCGGCACTGGCCCGTGAGCTGGATCTGGATTACGCCTGCCTGTCGCTGGTGGTGAATCCGGCAGCAGGCAAGACCACGGCGGTGATCACCATGGCCGAGATCGAGCAGGCGCTGCATGACGGGATGGGCAAGGTGAAATCGACGTTGGCGCGGGTGTTGGCCAGCTAAGGACTGTCCATGAGCAGTTTCATCGAGCGGCTTAAAGGGCTGGCATGGACTCACGCATTCAGTAGCAAGGCGTTGGCCAAGGCCCGTGCTTATGCTGTCGATGATCGGGTAGAGATCATCGAGATCGATGACAGAAAGATCGAGGCGTTCTGCGTCGGTTCGGAAGATCAGGCGTATGAACAAACCATTTACCTGTCCGAAGATCGGCTGGGTTCCGTCACCTTGCGTTGCCTGTGCACCTGTCCTGTCTCAATCGACTGCAAACACTGCGCTGCGGTGCTCTATCACCTGCAGGGCCGTGATCATGAAGCGTCCGAAAGTGACGCTCAGGCCCAGTTGGGGCGGGCGCTGGAACATTGGCTTTCGACCATTCCCGTGCCGGCCAAGCCCATCGGAGAAGGCGCGCAAACCGCAGGCACGCGCCTGTTTTACAAGCTCAAGCCAACGTCAGTGAGCGGCAAGTGGCTGCTCGATATTTTCAAGGTCTCCCAGCTCAAGAACAGCGAGTTACGCGAAGTAAAACCGATGTATTCGCTGGCGGACATGCTCATGCGTCAGCCCGGTTATCTGTCCGAACTGGATCTGCGCGTTGCCAGGCTGTTGGTCGCCATGCATTCCCATCACGCCTATTACAGCGGCTATCCGCTGGAAGGCAGCAGTGGCGCCGAACTGCTGGAAATGCTCCTGTGCACCTCCCGCCTGTTCCTCGACTTCGAAAACTTGCAGGCACTGACGCCGGGCGCGAAACGCATGGGTCTGTTCTCTTGGGCCGAGCAGGCCGACGGTGGGTTCCGCGCCCAGTGGAGCAGTGCCGAGGCTGCGCAGGAAACCGTGCTGGCGCTGGAGCCGCTTTATTACCTCGATCGTGAGCAGCGACAGGTTGGCCCTCTGTTCAGTGAGTTGGAAGAAAAACTGGCCTGCCATTTGACCCTCGCCCCAGACATCCCGGCGCGTCAGGCGATGCAGTTCAGCCATCGCATGAGCGCGATGACCAAAATCCCGCCGCCGCATAAGCTCACCGAACGAATCATCGATGACGTGCTTCCGCAGCCGCAACTGACCTTGGTCAGCGGCCGGGAGCGTTCGCGCTGGGAATACGTTCTGGAGCACCGCGCCGCTCTGGTGTTTACCTACAATGGTCATCCGGCGGTGGATCGTAATCCGGAAGTGATGATCCTCAATGGCACTGAAACCCAGCGCATTCGACGCCAGCCTGCGATGGAAAAGAAGTTGCGCCAGAGCCTGCAAAAGCTCGGCTTCAAAAAAGCCACGCGCAAGAGCGCTATGGATCGTCCCGGCGAGATGTTCACTTTGCCGGATGATTCCGCCTGGCTCGGATTCATGCATGAAGGGCTTGCCACACTGCGCGCCGCGGACTGGGAAATCGAAATCAGTCCCGGCTTCCATTTCGATGTGCAGCCGGTCGAACACTGGTACGCGGAGGTCGAAGAAGAGGCCGGGCATCAATGGTTTGATCTGCAACTGGGCATCGTCGTCAATGGCGAGCGCTACAGCTTGTTGCCGATCCTTCTGCATCTGTTGCGCACCCAGCCACGTTTGCTCGACCCGGTGAATCTGGCGCAACGCAGCGACGACGAAAAACTCCTGATCGAACTCAAGCCCAGCGGTTTTGGCGACCCGGCAGGCGCCAAGGTGGCGTTGCCGCTGAGTCGGGTCAAACCGCTGATGGCGACGCTGGGCGAGCTGTACCTGGGCGGACATCAGGGCGATGCGCTGCGCTTGACTGCTCCAGACGCCGCGCGCCTGAGTATGCTCGATGGCATGCCACTGGAATGGCAGGGCGGCGAACGCCTGCGCACTTTTGCCAAGCGGCTGCACAATTCCAGTCACACCCATATTGCTGCACCGGCCGGCCTTAATGCGCAACTGCGCCCATATCAGCTCGAAGGCCTTGGCTGGATGCAGACTCTGCGGGAGCTGGAGGTCGGCGGCATTCTTGGCGATGACATGGGCTTGGGCAAAACCCTGCAGACCCTGGCGCATCTGCTCACGGAAAAGCACGCCGGTCGCCTCGATTGCCCGGCACTGGCGGTGATGCCGACCAGCCTGATTCCCAACTGGCTCGACGAGGCCCAGCGCTTCACGCCTCAGTTGAAGGTCCTGGCGCTGCATGGGGCCGGGCGGCAAAAAGACTTCGCCAATCTCGCCGAATACGACTTGGTGCTGACCACTTACGCCTTGCTGCCCAGGGATCTTGAAACGTTGCGGCCGCAGTCGTGGAGCGTGCTGATTCTCGACGAAGCGCAGAACATCAAGAACCCGCTGAGCAAAGCGGCGCAGGCCGCACGTGACTTGCAGGCCCGTCAGCGCTTGTGTCTGAGCGGCACGCCACTGGAAAACCATCTCGGCGAGCTGTGGTCGCAGTTTCATTTCCTCATGCCTGGCTGGCTGGGCGACAGCAAATCCTTCAACCGCGATTACCGCACACCGATCGAGAAACATGGCAATGTCCAGCGCATGCAGCACCTGACGGCGCGCATCAAGCCGTTTTTGCTGCGTCGCAAGAAAGATCAGGTCGCCACTGAGCTGCCGCCGAAAACCGAAATCATCCATTGGGTTGAACTCAGCGACGGCCAGCGCGACGTCTATGAAACGGTGCGCGTGGCGATGGACAAAAAAGTGCGCGACGAAATTGCCCGCAGTGGTGTGGCGCGCAGTCAAATCATCATTCTTGATGCCTTGCTCAAGCTGCGTCAGGTCTGCTGCGATCTGCGCTTGATCAACATGCCTCTCACGGCGAAGGCATTGCGCTCGGGCAGCGGCAAGCTGATCAGCCTGATGGAGATGCTCGAAGAGTTGCTCGGCGAAGGTCGGCGCATCCTGCTGTTCTCCCAGTTCACCTCGATGCTGGCGCTGATCGAGCAGGAGTTGCAGCAGCGCGCTATCGGTTATTCGTTGCTGACTGGCGACACCACCGACCGGCGCACGCCAGTCAAGAATTTCCAGGGCGGCAAGGTGCCGTTGTTCCTCATCAGCCTCAAGGCTGGCGGTACCGGTCTGAACCTGACGGCTGCGGACACGGTGATCCACTTCGACCCATGGTGGAACCCGGCAGTGGAGAATCAGGCAACTGATCGCGCTTATCGTATCGGGCAGAACAATCCGGTGTTTGTTTACAAGCTGATCGCTCGCGGCACGGTAGAGGAAAAGATACAAGCGTTGCAGCAGGAGAAAGCAGCGCTGGCCGGGGCGGTGCTTGAAGGTGGTACGACGGGTGGATTCAAACTGGAACAGAGTGATATCGAAGCGCTGTTTGCGCCGTTGCCCGCTTCCAGGCAGTAAGCTTCAGTTTGAACCTTCAACTGAGGTGATCCGTTCGCGAGCAGGCTCGCTCCCACAAAGGGAAATGCGATCCAACTGTGGGAGCGGGCTTGCTCGCGAAAGCTATCTAGCAAACACTGCACATCTCAGCGCTTGTCGAGCTTATCCGGCAACGGCGCAAACAGCGCTTCAATATCATCGCTCTGCAGTTTCCAGTCCCCGGCCTTGCGCCCATCCAGTACGCCTGCTGCCAAGTCAGACTTTTCCTTCTGCAGGTGCTGAATCTTCTCTTCCACCGTGCCGCGGGCAATCATCTTGTAGACGAACACCGGCTTCTCCTGGCCGATTCGATAGGCGCGGTCGGTTGCCTGGTTCTCGGTTGCCGGGTTCCACCACGGATCGTAATGGATCACCGTGTCCGCTTCGGTCAGGTTCAGGCCGACGCCGCCGGCCTTCAGGCTGATCAGAAAAATCTGACGCTTGCCGCTCTGGAATTCCTTCACCGGCGTGCGCCGATCGCGGGTCTGGCCGGTCAGCAAGGCGTAGGCCACGTTGCGTTTCTTCAGTTCGTCTTCGATCAGTGACAGCATCGAGGTGAACTGCGAGAACAGCAGAATCCGCCGACCTTCTTCGAACAACTCTTCGAGCATTTCCATCAGGCTGTCGAGTTTGCCCGAGCTGCTGCCACGGGCGGGCAGGGTGGCGTCGTTGACCAGGCGCAGATCGCAGCAGACCTGACGCAGCTTGAGCAGGGCTTCAAGAATGATGATCTGGCTGCGCGCCACGCCTTTGCGAGTGATCTCGTCGCGGACTTTCTTGTCCATCGCCAGGCGCATGGTTTCGTACACGTCGCGCTGCGCCTCATTGAGATCGACCCAGTGGATGATCTCGGTTTTGGGCGGCAGTTCGGTGGCCACCTGTTCCTTGGTGCGGCGCAGCAGAAACGGTTTTATCCGCCCATTGAGGTGCTGCAGCCTGACTTCGCTGGCGCGCTTTTCGATCGGCACGCGGTAGTCGGCATTGAAGCTTTTGACATCGCCCAACCAGCCCGGCAGCAGAAAGTGGAACAACGACCACAACTCGCCGAGGTGGTTTTCCAGCGGTGTGCCACTCAGGCACAGGCGCTGGCGCGCGTTGAGTTCGCGAGCGGCCTGCGCGGCCTTGCTGTTAGGGTTCTTGATGTACTGCGCTTCGTCGAGCACCAGAACGTGCAGCGGCTGTTGTGCCAGCCGTTCGACGTCCTTGGGCAGCAGTGCATAGGTGGTCAGGATCAGGTCGAAGTCGGCCAGATGCTCGAAATGCTTTTTGCGGCCGGCACCGTACAGCGCGACCACTTTCAGTTGCGGCGTGAAGTGCGCGGCTTCGTCGAGCCAGTTCGGGATCAGGCTGGTGGGCATCACCACCATGCACGGTCGATCCAGACGCCCGGCGTTTTTCTCGCTGAGAATATGCGCCAGGGTCTGTAGGGTTTTACCCAGACCCATGTCGTCCGCCAGAATCCCGCCGACCTCAAGCTGACGCAGGGACTGCATCCAGCTCAAGCCTTCGAGCTGATAGGGACGCAACGTCGCGTTCAAGCCCTTCGGCGCTTGTGCACTGTAGTCGCGGATGTCGCGCAGGCGTTGGGCGAAACTTCGAATCTGTTCGCCACCCTCCCACAGCAGGGGAATGCCTTCCAGCGAGTTGAGCCGCGTGGCGTCGGCCTTGCTCAGGCGCAGGGTGGTTTCGCCCGGTTCCTGCAAGTAGAACTCGCCCAGCGTTGCCAGTACCGGTTTTAGTCGGCCAAGGGGCAGCGCCACTTGCAGCGGCCCGTGCTCACTGTTGCGTTGCGGCACATTGACCAGAATCAGCTCGTCATCGCGGCGCCGCGCCAGGCGTTCCGGGTTAAGGATTTCCGTGTGCGAGCGCATCAGGTTGAGCAGGATCGGCAGCAGGCTCAGGCGCTCACCATTGACGATGATCCCCAATTCCAGATCGAACCAGTCGCGTTCCGGCGCCTGTTCGACGGTGGCGTACCAGTCGTCGACGGCGGTCAGGTCGAAACCGAACTCCTCGTCGATCTGCAATTCCCAGCCTTGGGTGCGCAGCTTCGGCAGTTCGTTGAGGGTAAACGTCAGCCAGGCGCTGTCGTTGACCATCTCGTACAGCTCACCGGCGCTTTCCGGCAGCGCTTTGCTCTGGCGCGTGGCGATACGGAAGCCGAGGATTCTTAACTGTTCGCGGTAGGACTGTTCCACTTCCGGATGGCGTTTTATCCGCAGGGTCTGGGTTTCCTGACGAATCAGAATGTCGCTGTTTTTCTGCCCGCTGACGTATTCATCCAGATAGCTGAACGACAGCGCCGCCCGATGCTGAATATAGCGCTGCATCTTGCCGTTGCGCGGCTCGAACGCGCTGAACTCGACACTCGCCAGCCACAGGCGCGGCAGCGGTTGCACGTTGTCCACCAACACTTGCGGCGGCGCTTTGGGGCTGCGGTTCTCCAATACGGCCTGGAGTTTTTCCAGCAGTTCGGCGTCTTTGGCGGCGGCAGGGTATTCGAGGGTTTCCTGCACTTGCAGGAGTACTGCGGCGCAGTGTTTGCAGTTATTGCGCACCGGGCAGGTGCAGGTGGCGTCAACCAGCAACAGGGTGTCTTTGGCTGACTCGCGCAAGTGAATGGTCTGACGGTAGACGTTACCGCCAGAGCCTTCGCAACTGGCGGTAATGGTCGCATCGCCCACCTGCGCGATGCGTACCCGGTTTTCCAGGGCGTAGCGGCGGCCACGCTCCAGGCTCTGTTCCTTGAATCGGCTGACCCAGGAGGGTGCCAACGGTTTACTCAGGGGCGGGGACATAAGGACTTCGATCAGTCCGGAATCGCTTCAGGGGCTTGCCGAGGGGCGGGCGCCGTCAGGGACGTGATCTTGATCAGTAGCGCCAGGTGGCCGTTGTCGAGATAGTTGAGCTGGCCGTTTTTGGTGTGGCTGTCCTGTTTCAGGTGTTCGCTGGCAGTGACCATGCCGTTGGCGTCGATCTGGTTGACCCAGAAGTCGGCGTTCACGTCGGTGAAGCGTCCGAGTTTCATTTCCAGCGTGCCCTCGATCGGGAACTGGCCGAACTGTTCCTTGCCGTCGCTGACTGCCACCTTGGTCGGCGCTTCGCCGAGGGTCTGCTGCCAGGCCTTGTGCATCAGCACACTGTAATCACCGCTGGCGCTGAGTTTGCTGGCAACGTCGCCGAGCGCAGGTGTGCGCAGGCTGTCATCACCCAGGCGTTGAGCGCCGACGGCCCAGTCTTCCGGGGCGGCACGGCTGACGATCGCTGGCACGGCGTTCTGGCGGACCAGAATCATTTCGACCTGATACAGGTCATCGGCGAAAACCGAAGGGGCTACCAAGGCAAGTAGCAAAGTCAGTGAGCGAAACAGGCGCATGCGGCGTCCTTCAAACAGTTTTCGGGAGGAGGCGCTCGAACAGCGCCTCTACAGTATTAAAGCGCTCTTCCGGGCGTTCCATCGGCACCTGGAACTTGAACATCGTGGCGCCTTCGAATTTGTAGCGTTTTGGCTGAGTCTGGATCAGTTTGATCAAGGTCATCGGGTCGACCGGCGTCTGCGCGGCGAACTCGATGCGTCCACCCTGCGGGCCACCGTCGACTTTCTTGATGCCCAGTTGTTCGGCCTGCAACTTCAGCGCGGTGATGCGCACCAGATTCTTGGTCGGCTCCGGCAGCAGGCCGAAACGATCGATCATCTCCACTTGCAGATCCTTCAGGCCTTCCTCGTCGGTGGCCGAAGCGATGCGCTTGTACAGAATCAGGCGGGCGTGAACGTCCGGCAGATAGTCTTCCGGAATCAGCGCCGGCACACGCAGGTTGACCTCCGGGCCACCGCCGAGCGGTTGATCGAGATTCGGTTGCTCGCCCTTGCGGATCGACTTCACCGCGCGCTCGAGCATCTCCATGTACAACGTAAAACCCACGGCCTGAATTTGCCCGCTCTGGCCATCGCCCAGCAGTTCGCCGGCGCCACGGATTTCCAGGTCGTTGGTCGCCAGCACGAAACCGGCGCCCAGATCCTGGGTGTTGGCAATCGCTTCCAGACGCTTTTCCGCGTCCGAAGTGATTTGCTGGCGTGGCGGCGTCAGCAGGTACGCGTAAGCCTGGTGGTGACTGCGGCCGACACGTCCGCGCAACTGGTGCAATTGCGCCAGACCGAACTTGTCGGCGCGCTCGATGATGATGGTGTTGGCGCTCGGCACGTCGATGCCGGTCTCGATGATGGTCGAGGCAATCAGCACGTTGAAGCGCTTGTGATAGAAGTCGCTCATCACCTGTTCGAGTTCGCGTTCGCGCATCTGTCCGTGACCGATGCCGATCCGTGCTTCCGGCACCAGTTCGGCGAGATCGGCAGCGCACTTCTCGATGGTCTTCACGTCGTTGTGCAGGTAGTAAACCTGCCCACCGCGCAGCAGTTCACGCAGCAGGGCCTCTTTGACCGTGCTCTTGTTCTGCTCCATGACGAAGGTGCGCACCGACAGGCGTCGCGCCGGCGGCGTGGCGATGATCGACAGATCGCGCATGCCCGACACCGCCATGTTCAGCGTGCGCGGAATCGGCGTGGCGGTCAGCGTGAGAATGTCGACTTCGCTGCGCAGGGCCTTGAGCTGTTCTTTCTGCCGGACACCGAAACGGTGTTCTTCGTCGATGATCACCAGACCCAGGTTTTTGATCTTCACGTCGTCGGACAGCAGCTTGTGCGTGCCGATGACGATGTCGATCTTGCCTTCCGCCAGATCGGCGATCGCCGCGTTGACTTCCTTGGCCGATTTGAAGCGGCTCATCACTTCCACGGTCACTGGCCAGTCGGCGAAGCGGTCGCGGAAGCTGTTGTAGTGCTGCTGGGCGAGCAGGGTGGTCGGCACCAGAATCGCGACCTGACGCCCGCCGTGCACGGCGATGAACGCGGCGCGCATCGCCACTTCGGTCTTGCCGAAACCGACGTCGCCGCAGACCAGTCGGTCCATCGGTTTCGGTGCGAGCATGTCTTCGCGCACCGCTTCGATGGTCGCTTGCTGGTCCGGCGTTTCTTCGAACGGGAAACCGGCGCTGAAGGTCGCGTAATCGGCTTTCGGGTCGGCAAACGCGTAGCCTTCGCGGGCGGCACGACGGGCATAGATGTCGAGCAGCTCAGCGGCGACATCGCGCACCTGTTCGGCGGCTTTGCGCTTGGCTTTCTGCCAGGTCTCGGAGCCGAGGCGGTGCAGCGGCGCCAGTGAGTCGTCGCTGCCGGTGTAACGCGCGATCAGATGCAGGTTGGCCACTGGCACGTAGAGCTTGGCGTTCTCCGCATATTCCAGGGTAAGAAATTCGGCCGCCTGGTTGTCGATCTCCAGAATCGTCAGGCCCAGATAACGTCCAACACCGTGATCGATGTGCACCACCGGCGCGCCTTCGCGCAGTTCGGTGAGGTTCTTGATTACCGCGTCGTTGTTGGCGTCGGCGCGTTTTTCCCGGCGACGACGCTGCATGACGCGCTGACCGAACAGCGGGCTCTCGGCCACCAGCGCTAGCGCCGGGTCATCGAGCATCAAGCCTTCGTCGAGCGGCGCAATGGTGATCGCCAGACGATCCTTGCTCGAAACGAAGTCCGGCCAGCTGTCGACGGTTTTCGGCCGCAGCTTCAGACGTTCCAGCAGCTCCAGCAGAACTTCACGCCGGCCCGCGGATTCGGCGGTGAACAGCACGCGTCCAGGGAATTCGTCGAGAAATGCCGAAAGCGCTGCCAACGGTTGTGTGGCCTTGGCTTCGATCGCCAGGTTCGGCAACGCTTGCGCCGGGAAGCGCTCGCGGCCGGCACCGGATTCGACGTCCTGCTGACTGGCGACGACCCGTGGCCAGCTCTTGAGGCGGGCGAAGCAGTCTTCCACCGGCAGGAACAATTCCGCAGGCGGCAATAGAGGGCGCGATGGATCGACGCGGCGCTCTTCGTAGCGATTGCGCACGTCGTTCCAGAAGTTTTCTGCCGCTTGTTCGATACCCGGCAGCGAGAACACTTGAGTGTCCTGCGGCAGGTAATCGAACAGTGTCGAGGTTTCGTCGAAGAACAGCGGCAGGTAGTACTCGATACCGGCCGGGGTGATGCCGCTGCTCAAGTCCTGGAAGATCGGGCAGCGCCGGAAGTCGACGTCGAAACGCTCGCGAAAGCGCGCCTTGAAGCGGGTGACCGCATCTTTCTGCAGCGGGAACTCTCGGGCCGGCAGCAGCTTGACCGAATCGACCTTGTCGATGGAACGCTGGTTTTCCGGATCGAAGGTGCGCAGGGTTTCGATTTCGTCGTCGAACAGGTCGATGCGATAGGGCAGTTTGCTGCCCATCGGGAACAGGTCGATCAGCGCGCCGCGTACGGTGAACTCGCCGTGCTCGTAAACCGTATCGACGTAGCGATAGCCGCTGGCCTCAAGCCGCGAGCGCATCTGTTCGACATCGAGCTTCTGCCCGACATCCAGCACCAGACTGCTGCCGAGCAGGAACTTGGTCGGCGCCAGGCGGTGCAGGGCGGTGGTGATTGGCACCACCAGCACGCCGTGCGCCAGTTCCGGCAGCCTATAAAGGCTGGCGATACGCTGGGAAATGATGTCCTGGTGCGGCGAGAACAGATCGTACGGCAGGGTTTCCCAGTCGGGGAAATGCAGTACGGGCAAATCCGGGGCGAAGAAACTCAGCTCCTGTTCCAGCCGTTCGGCACTCTGGCTGTCGGCGGTCAGTAGCAGGGTGAAGCGCTTGGCAGCGCTGGCAGCCTCGGCAATCGCGAGGCTGAGGGCAGCACCGGGCAGGTTGCCCCAATGCTGTTTACCTGCCGCGGCAGGGAGAAGCGGTAGACGCAGAACGGGCACGGAAGGTTGAGCTCCAGGCTTTGCGACAAAGTCGGTAATTGTAGCGGCGTCAGGTGCCGGCTGTCAGTTGCAGACTGCGTCTATCTTCGCGGTTTGCGCAAAATGTAGTGGTAACCATAAAAAAGAGCACTTTTTTAGTGGTTATGTAGTGCCGAAATCGACTGGTGTTACGGAGGGTTACAGACATCGTCTAACAGTCGTCGAAAAATTGACTGCGCTGGAAGCCCCGGTTTTACTGGGCTGGCGCGGGGCGTGATTTTTTTGAACGGAATTTTGTTACCGATTGCGCGACAAGCGCGCATTGCTACAAGAGGTTCTCGGCGGCATAATGTAGCCCCTTTTTTCTGCCCCTACATGTGGAAGGTTCCCGTGACTCAGAAGCCCGACCAGTGTCTTGGTGAATGGATCGACCGTGAAGCACTCGCAGAAGCGATGATTCCGCTTATCGGTCAGCTCTACCGCAATAACAACGTGGTGAGCTCGATCTATGGCCGCAGCCTGATCAACCAGTCTGTCATCGCGATTCTCAAAGCTCATCGCTTTGCTCGCCACCGTTCCTCCGACGATAGCGAACTCTCCGTCCACGAAACATTCCCTCTGCTGAAAGCCATGAGCGAGCTCAAGCTCGGCGCGGCTTCGGTAGACCTGGGCAAGTTGGCGTTCAAATTCCGCAGCGAAGGCAATGGCCGCAGCGCCGAGCAGTTCGTGCGTGAAGAACTGGCTGACGTGGTTGGTCAGCAAAACGCTTCGGCCCGCAAAGGCACTGACGTTGTGCTGTACGGCTTCGGTCGTATCGGTCGTCTGCTGGCGCGCATCCTGATCGAGAAAACCGGTGGTGGCGACGGTCTGCGTCTGCGTGCCATCGTCGTGCGCAAAGGCGCCGAAAACGACCTGACCAAGCGCGCCAGCCTGCTGCGTCGCGATTCGGTACACGGTCCGTTCAACGGCACCATCGTCATCGACGAAGAAAACAACACCATCACCGCCAACGGTAACCTGATCCAGGTGATCTACGCGAAGAACCCGACCGAGGTGGATTACACCCAGTACGGCATCAAAGACGCGCTGCTGGTGGACAACACCGGTGTATGGCGTGACGCCGATGGCCTGGGTCAGCACCTGCAATGCCCGGGTGTCGCTCGCGTTGTTCTGACCGCGCCTGGCAAAGGCAAGCTGAAGAACATCGTTCACGGTATCAACCACAACGAAATCACCGCTGACGACAAGATCGTGTCCGCCGCTTCCTGCACCACCAACGCCATCGTGCCGGTGCTGAAGGCTGTGAATGACAAGTTCGGCATCATCAACGGTCACGTCGAAACCGTTCACTCGTACACCAACGACCAGAACCTGATCGACAACTTCCACAAGGGCGATCGCCGTGGCCGTTCCGCCGCGCTGAACATGGTCATCACCGAGACCGGTGCTGCCACCGCCGCTGCCAAGGCCCTGCCTGAGCTGGCCGGCAAGCTGACCGGTAACGCGATCCGCGTTCCGACGCCAAACGTGTCGATGGCCATTCTCAACCTGAACCTTGAGAAAGCCGCCAGCCGTGAAGAGATGAACGAGTACCTGCGCTACATGGCGCTGCACTCCGATCTGCACAAGCAAATCGACTTCGTCAACTCGCAGGAAGTGGTGTCCACTGACTTCGTGGGTTCGCGTCACGCCGGTGTGGTCGACGCTGAAGCGACCATCGTTCAGGACAACCGCGTTGTTCTGTACGTCTGGTACGACAACGAGTTCGGCTACAGCTGCCAGGTGGTTCGCGTGATGGAAGACATGGCCGGTGTAAACCCGCCAGCGTTCCCGCGCTAAGCCTTCGCTGCAAATGAAAACGCCCCGACTTAGGTCGGGGCGTTTTTTTATGCCTGCTGAATCTTTATTGCCTGTACCGGCCTCTTCGGGAGCAAGCCCCCTCCCACAGGTTTGGCGGTGTTCACACAATCATGTTGGCACCACCGGACCTTGTGGGAGGGGGCTTGCTCCCTAAGGCGTTTTATCGGGCGCCACCTGCCACGGCCGCTTGCGCAGTCCGCAGCTCATGCTTATTGCCACGGAACAGCACCAGCGTCGCAATCAGTCCCAGCACCGCCGCACCGCTGAGCCAGATACCCGGCGCAGCCTTGTTGTCCAGCACATGGATCAGATAAGTACAGGCTGCTGGCGTGAAGCCACCAAAGGTCGCCGTCGCCAGGCTATAGGCCAGCGAGAATCCGGTGGTGCGCACTTCCACCGGCATGATTTCGGTCAGCGCCACCACCATTGCGCCGTTGTACGAGCCGTACAGGAACGACAGCCACAGTTCGACGATCAGCAGATGACTGAAGCTCGGGTTCGCCACCAGCCACGACAGCGCCGGGTAGGCGGTCAGGATCGCCAGAATCGTCGCCGCCAGCAGTAGGGGTTTGCGCCCGATCTTGTCGGACACCGCGCCCATCACCGGCAGCCAGAAGAAGTTCGACAGACCGATGCACACGGTCACCAGCAGCGCGTCGAAATCCGACAGATGCAGTTCAGCCTTGCCGAAGGTCGGGGTGTAGGCGGTGATCAGGTAGAACGAAACCGTGGTCATCACCACCAGCGCCATGCCGGCGATGACGATGCCGAAGTTCTGACCGATCGAGCGGACGATTTCCCGCAGGGTAGGACGATGTTTACGCGCCTGGAATTCCGGGGTTTCCTCCAGCGAACGACGAATGACGAAGATCACCGGAACAATCATGCAGCCGATCAGGAACGGCACGCGCCAGCCCCAGTCACCCATCTGTTCCGGGCTCAGCCAGTGGTTGAGACCCACTCCGAGCAGGCCGGCAAACACCACCGCCGCCTGCTGGCTGGCGGACTGCCAACTGACGAAAAAGCCTTTGCGGCCCGGCGTGGCGATTTCCGCCAGATACACCGAAACACCGCCCAGCTCGACGCCGGCCGAGAAGCCTTGCAGCAAGCGACCGAACAGCACGATCAACGGCGCTGCGACACCCAGAGTGGCATAGCCCGGCACGCAGGCGATCAGGATCGTACCGGCGGCCATCAACGCAAGGGTAATGATCAGGCCCTGGCGACGACCGTGACGGTCAATGTAGGCACCAAGGAAGATCGCGCCCAGCGGACGCATCAGGAAACCGGCACCGAAGGTGGCCAGGGACAGCATCAGGGAAGCGAAGGCGCTGTCGGCCGGGAAGAAGGTTTTGGCGATGGCCGTGGCGTAGAAGCCATAGACCATAAAGTCGAACATCTCGAGAAAATTGCCGCTGACAACGCGAAAAATCGCTTTGCCTTTGCCCGTGGTCGAGGACATTTTCAGTTACTCATTATTGGTTTCTTATGACGCGTTGCATCCGTTGGGGAGCGTGCGGGCCTTTGATCCATAATGGCCGGCGCGCTTTTATGGGGAGATGAAGAATTGTTCACTGGACGGTGGGTTTGGCTTGTGAGTGTCGCGGTTTTTCTCGCTGCCTGCGGCAGCGGTGAGTCCATGGAAAGCTTTGGGGGGGCGACCATGGGCAGCACGTATTCGATCAAGTACGTGCGACACACCGGTGTTGCCGAACCGGCGCAAGTTCGCCGAGAAGTGGAGGCTATCCTCGCGGAAGTGGATCGGCAGATGTCGACCTATCGCAGTGACTCCGACATCGAACGTTTCAATGCCTTGCCAGCGAACAGCTGTCAGACCATGCCGGCTGCCGTGCTCGAATTGGTCCGTGTCGGCGAGCAGCTGTCGGAGCAAAGCGAAGGTTCCTACGACCTGACTGTCGAACCGCTGATGAACCTGTGGGGGTTCGGCCCGCAAGGGCGTGAAGAGAAAGTCCCCGACTCCGCCGCGCTGGCCGAAACCCTGCAGCGAGTCGGCTACCGCCATTTGCATATCGACGGCGACCGCTTGTGCAAGGACGCCGCTGTCGAAGTCGACTTCAACAGCATCGCCGCCGGTTACGCGGTCGACACCATCGCCGCCAGGCTCGAGTCGATGGGCATCCATGACTATCTCGCCGAAGCCACCGGTGAGCTAAAGGCCAAGGGCAAGAAGCTTGATGGCTCATCCTGGCGTATTGCGCTGGAAGAGCCGCGAGACGATCAGCAGGTGGCCGAACGGATCATTGAGGTCGACGGCTACGGCGTTTCCACCTCCGGTGATTACCGTAACTATTTCCTGCAAGGTGGCCGGCGTTATTCCCACACCTTCGATGCACGGAGCGGGGCACCGGTCCTACATAACCTGGCGTCAGTCACGGTAATTCATCCTTCAGCGTTGATGGCCGATGGACTATCGACGCTGTTGCTGATTCTCGGGCCTGAACGGGCTTGGGACTATGCCGAAAAACATGACATTGGTGCATTCTTCGTGATTCGTGCCGATACAGGTTTTGTTATCCGCACCAGTGCGGCTTTCGAACGCCTCAGTGGCGCAAAAATTGACTGAAAACAGTACGAAAGCTGGCGTTGTAGTGCAGGCAAAAGTAGCCTACGACGCGACCAAGGGTTAATGTGCGCGGCGTTGACGCTTCTATAGACTGTGTCCGGGTTCTTTACTGACCCCCAATTGTTCCTTCGCGCCACGATTCGGCGTGATTTAGCCGCCGGTGCTGCTGGCACCGCGGCCTGTTCTGAGGAGTACGCATGGCTGTCTACAACTACGACGTGGTGGTGTTGGGTTCCGGCCCGGCGGGAGAAGGCGCGGCAATGAACGCCGCCAAAGCGGGGCGCAAGGTGGCAATGGTCGACAGCCGTCGCCAGGTCGGCGGCAACTGCACCCACCTGGGAACCATCCCGTCCAAGGCCCTGCGTCACTCGGTGCGGCAGATCATGCAGTTCAACACCAACCCGATGTTCCGGGCGATCGGCGAACCGCGCTGGTTCTCCTTCCCGGACGTGTTGAAAAGCGCCGAGAAAGTCATTTCCAAACAAGTCGCTTCGCGCACTGGCTACTACGCCCGTAACCGCGTCGACGTGTTCTTCGGCACCGGCAGCTTCGCCGACGAGCAAACCATCGAAGTGGTCTGCGCCAACGGCGTGGTCGAGAAACTGGTGGCCAAGCACATCATCATCGCCACCGGTTCGCGCCCTTATCGCCCGGCGGACATCGATTTCAATCACCCGCGTATCTACGATAGCGACACCATCCTCAGCCTCGGCCACACCCCGCGCAAACTGATCGTGTACGGCGCCGGCGTGATCGGCTGTGAATACGCTTCGATCTTCAGCGGTCTGGGTGTATTGGTTGAGCTGGTGGACAACCGTGGTCAGTTGTTGAGCTTCCTCGACTCGGAAATCTCCCAGGCGTTGAGCTATCACTTCAGCAACAACAACATCACCGTGCGCCACAACGAGGACTACGATCGCGTTGAAGGTGTGGACAACGGTGTGATCCTGCACCTGAAGTCCGGCAAGAAGATCAAGGCCGACGCCTTGCTCTGGTGCAACGGCCGTACCGGCAATACCGACCAGCTCGGTCTGGAAAACATCGGCGTCAAGGTCAACAGCCGTGGCCAGATCGAAGTCGACGAGGCCTACCGCACCTGCGTGCCGAACATCTATGGCGCTGGCGACGTGATCGGCTGGCCGAGCCTGGCCAGTGCCGCCCACGACCAGGGTCGTTCGGCTGCCGGCAGCATCGTCGATAACGGCAGCTGGCGCTTTGTGAATGACGTGCCGACCGGTATCTACACCATTCCGGAGATCAGTTCGATCGGCAAGAACGAGCAGGAGCTGACCCAGGCCAAGGTGCCGTACGAAGTCGGCAAGGCGTTCTTCAAGAGCATGGCGCGTGCGCAGATCGCCGGCGAGCCGCAAGGCATGCTGAAGATCCTGTTCCACCGTGAAACCCTGGAAGTGCTGGGCGTCCACTGCTTCGGTTATCAGGCGTCGGAGATCGTGCACATCGGTCAGGCGATCATGAGCCAGCCGGGCGAGTTGAATACGCTGAAGTACTTCGTCAACACCACGTTCAACTACCCGACAATGGCCGAAGCCTATCGGGTAGCGGCGTACGACGGCCTCAACCGGCTTTTTTGACGGGCTCCGGCCGGTGGCCTGAGCCGGCCGGGGAGACCGATTTCAGCAATTCTCGAGGGTGGCAGTGGCCAAACCGGGAAAGTCTGTAATCAGGCTGTCAACGCCGAAGTCGGCGAGTCTGCGCATCAGCGCAGGCTCGTTGACGGTCCACACCGAGACATGCAGCCCCTGACGCTGCGCCTTCTGCAGGCGTTCCGGCGTACACAGCGTCCAGTTCAGAGCCAGAATCTCACAGCCATAGCTGGCCGCGACCTTTAGCGGGTCGAGCCAGGCGTATTCGGCCACCAGTCCACGCGACACGTCCGGTACCAGGTCCAGCGCCGCTTTCAGCACTTCCCGCGAGCTCGAAGTGATGGTGACCTTGTCCAGCAGGCCATGACGCTGGGCCATTTCGCGAATCGCCAGTACGGTAGTCGCGGCGCGGGTGCGCGATGCACTTTTGACTTCCAGCTGCCAGTGCTCGAAATCACATTTTTCGAACAGCTCTTCCAGTGTCGGAATCGGGCACGGCTTGATCCAACCCGGGCCGCCCTTGCGCGCGTCGTAGGTCACCAGTTCGGCGGCGGTGTGCTCGACCACCTTGCCGCGCCGGTCGGTGGTGCGCTTGAGGGTCGGGTCGTGGATCACCATCAGCTCGCCGTCCTTGGACAGGTGCAGATCCAGTTCGCAACGGCGCACGCCGTGCTTGAGACATTCCTGAAAACTGGTCAGGGTATTTTCCGGTGCTTCGCCCTTGGCGCCGCGGTGGCCGTAGATGAGGGTCACGGTGCTTCCTTAATTTAAATGCCTGATTCGTTCTGTTCACGGGCCAGGCGTCGTTCCTGGGCCTGTTTCTGCAAGATATAGCGGGCGAGCAACTGGCGCTGGGCGTCGGTCAAGTGTTCGAACTCGGTGCCGACGTCGTAGCCGTCGCCCTTGCGGTCGCAATGGGTGACGCGGGCGCGCAGCAGCAGGCCCAGTGCCTGCGGCATCAGCACCAGTTTCACCGAAAGGTGCGCGCCAGTGGCAATCGGGGTCGGGTGCTGAAAGTCGATCCCGCCTTCGGAGATGATCACCGGTTGCGGCTCGCCGATATGGCCGAGCACGGTCAGGGCGACCACCTGGCTGAGCAGGTCGATGCGTTTGTTCTGGGATTTGAGAAACGCGGCGATCGCCCGGTCGCGCTCGCTGATCTGGCGTAACAGGTGCTGCGACTCGAATTCGCTCAGGTGCAGTTCGCTGAGCAGGTTGAACAGCGGGGAAGCATCCTGCAACACTTCCTGGCCTGCGGCTTCGGGAGCGGACAGGGGCCGAATTTCCAGTGCGATCATGTCCTCGATACGGTAGTATTCGCGGCGATCTTCTTCATCTAATGTCGACATGGCGAACCCATGGTAGCGGCGGTGGTCTGAGTGTAAAGCTGGTTATCGACCCCCGCCACAAGGACGTTCCTTTTCCCTCCGAACAAGCCCCGACATGTTCAGACCTCTCTTCGTATTTATCGGCACGCGTTATACCCGTGCAAAGCGTCGCAATCATTTTGTGTCATTCATTTCCCTGACTTCGATGATCGGGCTCGCCCTCGGCGTGATCGTGATGATCGTGGTGCTTTCGGTGATGAACGGCTTCGATCATGAGATGCGCACCCGCGTGTTGGGCATGGTGCCCCACGCGACTCTTGAAACCGGCGAACCGATCAACGATTGGCAGAGCCTGGCCGCCAAGGTCAAGCGCAACCCTGAGGTGACGGCCGTTGCGCCGTTTACTCAGATGCAGGGTTTGCTGACCAACAACGGCCAGGTGTCCAAGGTGTTGCTCAACGCCATCGACCCCGCGCTCGAGCGCAATGTGTCGATCATCGACAACTTCATGAAGCAGGGCAAACTCGACGACCTGACGCCGGGCAGCTTCGGCATCGTCATCGGCGACAAGGCTGCGACCAAGCTCGGCGTGGGCCTCGGTGACAAGGTCACCTTCGTCGCGCCGGAGGTCAGCGTGACCCCCGCCGGGATGTTCCCGCGCATGAAGCGCTTTACCGTGGTCGGCATTTTCCATGTCGGCGCCGGTGAGCTGGACGGCTATCTGGGTGTCACCAACCTGCAGGATCTGGCGAAGATGCACCGCTGGAAGCCTGATCAGGTGCAGGGCATCCGGTTGAAGTTCGATGATCTGTTCCAGGCGCCGCGCGTGGCCTGGACCATCGCCCAGCAGTTGGGCGAAGACCATTACTACGCCCGCGACTGGACCCGTACCCACGGCAACCTGTATCAGGCGATCCGCATGGAAAAAGCCATGATCGGCCTGCTGTTGCTGCTGATCGTCGCGGTGGCTGCGTTCAATATCATTTCCACGCTGGTGATGGTGGTAAATGACAAGAAAAGCGACATCGCCATTCTGCGTACCCTCGGCGCCACGCCGGGGACGATCATGCGCACGTTCATGGTGCAGGGCACCGTGATCGGCGTGGTCGGTACGGCGATTGGTGCGGTGCTCGGTATTCTCGCTGCGCTCAACGTCAGTGCGGCGATTTCCGCCCTCGAAGGGCTGATCGGCCACAAGTTCCTCAACGCCGATGTGTATTTCATTGATTACCTGCCGTCGCAGGTGCAGAGCCAGGACGTGGTCATGGTCTGCGCTGCTGCGTTGGTCCTGAGTTTCCTCGCCACCCTGTATCCCGCCTGGCGTGCTGCGCGCACCCAGCCGGCGGAGGCGCTACGTTATGAGTGAGTCGGGCATGAGTGATAAAGCAATTTTGAGCTGCCGCAACCTGGGCAAATCCTACGAGGAAGGCCCGGAGTCGGTGCAAGTGTTGGCCGGTCTGCAACTGGAGTTGCACCCGGGCGAGCGTGTGGCGATCGTCGGCAAGTCCGGTTCCGGCAAAAGTACCTTGCTCAACCTGCTCGGCGGTCTCGACACGCCGACTGAAGGCAGCGTCTGGCTCGACGGCGAAGAACTGTCGGCGCTGAGCGAGAAGAAGCGTGGCCTGCTGCGTAACCGTGCCTTGGGGTTCGTGTACCAGTTCCACCACTTGCTGCCGGAATTCACCGCGCTGGAAAACGTCTGCATGCCGCTGCTGATCGGCAAGACCGCGATCCCGCAAGCACGTCAGCGCGCTACCGCGTTGCTGGAGCGGGTGGGGCTGGGCCATCGTCTGGAGCACAAACCGGCCGAGCTGTCCGGTGGTGAACGCCAGCGTGTGGCTATCGCCCGTGCGCTGGTGAACAATCCAGGCCTGGTGATGCTCGACGAGCCAACCGGCAACCTTGATTCGCACACCGCCGAAGGCATCCAGGACTTGATGCTGGAACTCAGCACTTCAATGCGCACGGCGTTCCTGGTGGTGACTCACGACATGAACCTGGCCCGCCAGATGGACCGCGTCCTTCAATTGCAGGAAGGCTGCCTGACTCCAATCCCTTGAGAGCTACTGCGCTCGGAAATACTGCGTTAAAAACAGGCTCGGAATGCTCATTTACAGCCAGTAGACTCCGCTTCCTCGCCTGTTTTTGCCTTGTCTTTCCTTCGCTCGCTACGCTCTCAAGCGATTGGCCGCTTTTTTAAGCTTGATTTTTTATACGGTGCCCCAGCGAATGTTCAGACCGTTATCGATCTTTATCGGCACGCGCTATACCCGCGCCAAGCGCCGCAATCGCTTTGTTTCGTTCATCTCGATGACTTCGATGATCGGGCTCGCCCTCGGCGTGCTGGCGATGATCGTGGTGCTGTCGGTGATGAACGGCTTCCAGCGTGAAATGAGCTCGCGCATCCTCGGCATGGTGCCGCACGCGACCATCGTTGGCGTCAAGCCGATCGATGACTGGCAGCCGGTCGCCGCCGCCGCGCTGAAAAATCCTGAAGTGACCGCCGCCGTGCCGTTCACCGAGATGGAAGGCATGCTGTCCTACAAGGGCCTGATGCAGCCGATCCAGATCAGCGGTGTTGATCCGGCCCAGGAAGGCAAGGTGTCGATCGTGGCCCAGCACATTGTGCAGGGACGTCTCGATGACCTGAAACCGGGCGAGTTCGGTGTAGTGATCGGTGAAATCACCGCGCGCCGCTTCCGCCTCAACGTCGGCGACAAGATCACCTTGATCGTCCCGGAGGTCAGCACCGCACCGGGGGGCATTACCCCGCGCATGCAGCGCCTGAACGTGGTCGGTGTGTTCAAGGTCGGCGCCGAACTGGACGGTTCGATGGGGCTGATCCACGTGGCCGATGCCGCGACCATGCAGCACTGGCAGCCGAATCAGGTGCAGAGCGTGCGCCTGGCGGTGAAGGATCTGTACGCCGCGCCGAAAGTCTCCTCGGACATCGCCGCAGGCCTCGGTGCCGAGTTCAAGGCTGACGACTGGACTCACACCCAGGGTAGCCTGTTCAGCGCGATGAAAATGGAAAAAACCATGATCGGCCTGCTGTTGCTGATGATCGTCGCTGTGGCGGCGTTCAACATCATCGCCACGCTGATCATGGTGGTGAACGACAAAGGCGCAGACATCGCGATCCTGCGTACCATCGGCGCCACGCCACGGCAGATCATGGCGATCTTCATGGTGCAGGGTACGGTGATCGGCATTGTCGGCACACTGATTGGCGGCGTGCTCGGCGTGATCGCGGCACTGAATGTCAGCGAGATGGTCGGCTGGGTTGAGCGCGTTACCGGGCAGCACATCTTCAGTTCCGACGTGTACTTCGTCAGCAACCTGCCTTCGGAATTGCAGGGCGGGGATGTGCTGTTGATCTGCTCGGCGGGCTTTATTCTGAGCTTCCTGGCGACGGTGTACCCGGCGTTGCGGGCGGCGAAGATCGAGCCGGCGCATGCGCTGAGATATTCGTAAGCTTCAATATCGCCTTCGCGAGCAAGCCCGCTCCCACACTGGATCTGTGTCGTTCACGAATCCAATGTGGGAGCGAGCTTGCTCGCGAAGGGGCCGGAACTGTCGGCCTCAATCCTTCTTGGGCAACTCAATCACAAACCGCGTCCACCCCGCAGCCGATTCGCAATGAATCTGCCCACCATGGGCGCGGACGATCGATTGGGTAATCGCCAGCCCCAGCCCCGCATGTTCACTGCTGCCTTCCTGCCGCGCCGGATCTGCTCGATAAAACCGGTCAAACAGCCGTGGCAACAACTCTGCCGAAATGCCTTCGCCACTGTTCTCCACCGACACCTGCGCTATGTGCGGTTGATCGACGATGGAGAGGCGCACGCTGCCCGTCGCCGGGGTGAAGCGCAGCGCGTTATCCAGCAGATTCGACAAGGCCCGGCGCAACATATTGCGATCACCTTCCATGCGCGCATGACCTTCGCGGCTCAGTGTCACCCCGGCGTCCTCGGCCAGTGGCGCGAAAAACTCCAGCAACACATCGCTCTCATCCGCCAGCTCCAGTGCCTCACGCTTGGGCATCAGCAAACCGTGATCAGCCTTGGCCAGATAAAGCATGTCGTTGACCAGTTGCGCCATCCATTGCAGTTCTTCGAGATTGCTGTGCAGGGCTTCGCGGTAATCCTCGATCGGTCGCGGGCGGGTGAGGGTGACCTGGGTGTGGGTCAGCAGATTCGACAGCGGTGTGCGCAGTTCATGGGCGATGTCGGCAGAGAACGCCGACAACCGTTGAAACGAGTCGTCGAGGCGTCCGAGCATGGCGTTGAAGCTGTGGGCCATTTCCGCAAGTTCTGGCGGCATTTGCGCTTCCGGCAGTCGGGCGTTGAGCGAATGTGCGGAAATCCCACGCGCCACTGCACTCATGCGCCGCAGCGGACGCAAGCCGCTGCGTGCAGCCCAGGCGCCGAGCAGCGCGGTGGCCAGCGCCGACAGCCCGACGGTCAGCCAGATCAGGTGCTGCATGCGTTGCAAAAAGTGCTGGTGGTGGGTGATGTCCAGCAGCAGCGTCAGTTGTGGCGAGTCGGGTTGATCCGGGTGGAGCGGGGCGTTGAGCACGCGGTAGTCGGCGCCGTCATGGCTGATGGTCGACAGGCCCGGCTGTTGCGGCAAGTCCTGCGGTAAATTGATCGAGCTGTCGTACCAGCGCTGGCCGTCACTGCCGGTAATACGCAGCGCCAGATCGGCCTGACGGCTCAGCTCATCCGCCAGCCGCGCCTCACGCTGAACGGGTTGCACATCCTGCAAGGCTCGGCGCAAACCGATCAGCTTGCCGTCCAGCAATTGCTGATCGAGCTCAATGAAGTGCGCCTCGCTGGCGCGGCTGAACAGCACCCCGGCGAATAGCGAGACCACGGCGGTGCAGGCGGCAAAGAGCAGCGCCAGACGAGAAGTCAGCGACAGGCGACGCATCAGGCCGGACGCTCTTCAAGCACGTAACCCATGCCGCGCACGGTGTGGATCAGTTTGTTGGGGAAGTCATCGTCGATCTTCAGGCGCAGGCGCCGGATCGCCACTTCGATCACGTTGGTGTCGCTGTCGAAGTTCATGTCCCAGACTTGCGAGGCAATCAGCGATTTCGGCAGCACTTCACCCTGACGGCGCAGAAGCATTTCCAGCAGGGCGAATTCCTTGGCGGTGAGGTCGATGCGCTGGCCACTGCGTTCGACCCGACGGCGAATCAGGTCCAGACGCAGGTCGGCCAGTTGCAGACTGGTTTCCTGGGGCAGGGCGCTGCCCCGGCGCAGCAGGCTGCGCACCCGGGCCAGCAGTTCGGAGAAGGCGAAGGGTTTGACCAGATAATCGTCGGCGCCGAGTTCGAGGCCGTGCACCCGGTCTTCCACGGCGTCCTTGGCGGTGAGAAACAGTACCGGCGTATCGAGGCCGGCGTTGCGCACCGCCTGCAGAATCTGCCAGCCACTGCGCCCGGGCAGCATCACGTCGAGAATCAACAGCGCATAATCCCCGCTCAACGCCAGTTGCTGACCGCTGACGCCGTCGGCCACCAGTTCTGTGTTGAAGCCGGCCTCGGTCAGGCCCTGGCGCAGGTAGTGGCCGGTTTTCGGTTGGTCTTCGACGATCAGCAGTTTCATGGGCGACTCGGGTTGTAGGAACAAAAGCGTTATACCGTGGGAGCAGCCGACACACGCCAACCTGACAAAGTTGTAATCTGCCTGTCAGGTAGCTGCCAGCGCAGGCGGGCTAGAGTTTCCCACAGGCTGAACCTTATCTTGTTGGAGTATGACTATGTTTTTGCGCAACCCTCTGGCCGTCGCCGCCTGTGTGCTGGCGCTGAGTTCACCTGTCTGGGCCGCACCCGCGCACAGCTATGATTTCGGCCAACCGGCACCAGCAGCCAAGGCTACTCGCAGCATTGAAGTTGTACTGAACGACATGTCGTTCGATCCCAAGGCGATTCAGGTCAAGGCCGGTGAGACGGTTCGCTTTGTGCTGGTGAATAAAGGCCAGTTGCTGCACGAATTCAACCTCGGTGACGCGGCGATGCATGCCCAACACCAGCAGGAAATGTTGCAGATGCAGCAAAGCGGCATGCTCACGCCTACCGGCATGAAAGAAATGTCCCACGACATGGCGGACATGGATCACGGCAGCATGGACCACGGCATGAAGCACGACGACCCCAACAGCGTGCTGGTCGAGCCGGGCAAGACCGCCGAGCTGACGTGGACCTTCAGCAAGGCCACCAGCCTGGAATTTGCCTGCAATATTCCCGGTCACTACCAGGCGGGCATGGTCGGCAAACTGACTGTCAGTCAGTAAGCACTCAAAGGCGGGCGCAAAGGCTGATAGAATCCGCTGATTCTTCAGTCAGGTTTCCGCCATGCATCCCGCAGCCGAACATTCGCCGCTGGGCAAATCCAGCGAATACATCGCCACGTACACGCCGTCCCTGCTGTTCCCGATTCCGCGCACCGCGAAATGGGCCGAGCTGGGCCTGACCGCCGAAACCCTGCCGTATAAAGGCGTGGATTTCTGGAATTGCTTCGAACTGTCGTGGTTGTTGCCATCGGGCAAGCCGGTGGTGGCGATCGGTGAATTCAGCATTCCGGCGGATTCGCCGAACATTATCGAATCGAAGTCGTTCAAGTTGTACCTGAACTCGCTGAATCAGACACCGTTTGCCGATATCGCCAGCCTGGAGGCGACGCTGGTCAAGGACCTGTCGGCCGCTGCCGGCAAACCGGTCGGCGTACGGGTACGCAGCCTGAAGGACGTCGAGGCCGAAGGCGTCGTGGCGTTGCCGGGCGTGTGCATCGACGATCTGGACATCAGCGTCAGCAACTATGAGCATCCGCGTCCGGAACTGCTGCGTTGCGATGATTCGCGGATTGTCGAAGAGAGCGTGCACAGCCATCTGCTCAAATCCAATTGCCCGGTGACCAGTCAGCCGGACTGGGGCAGCGTAGTAGTTGAATATCGCGGCGCGGCGCTGGATCACGCGAGCCTGCTGGAGTACATCGTCAGTTTCCGCCAGCATTCGGACTTCCACGAACAGTGCGTGGAGCGGATCTTCCTCGACCTGCAACGTTTGCTGAAGCCGGAGAAACTCACGGTGTTTGCACGGTATGTGCGCCGGGGCGGGCTGGATATCAACCCGTATCGCAGCACTGAATCTGTGCAGTTGCCGAACCACCGCCTGGTCCGTCAATAAACATCTGAATTGTGGAGCGGGCTTGCTCGCGAAAGCGGTCTGTCAGTTGATGATGCATTGGCTGACAGACCGCTTTCGCGAGCAAGCCCGCTCCCACATTGGACTGTGTTTCAATTTGTGGAAATGAAAAAGCCCTGCCAGCGCTGGCAGGGCTTTTTGCATTTCAGGGGAGGGAAATCAGATCCCCATGCTACCCAACGCATTGACGATATTGCGCAGGGTGCCGGCAATGGCCGGGTGTTCGAGTTCAAAGCGGTCCACCGCCAGGTTCACGCCATCGGCGATGCTGGCATCCTGAGTGGCGCTCTCCAGTTTGATTTCAGTTTCGATCTGCGCCATCAGCGCATGCAGATCTTCACGTTCGGCTTCGGACAGCGGCGGATTCTGCTCCAGTTGCTCGCGCAGGGTGTCGAGTTGTTTTTGCAGTTCTTGGGCGGGCATGGTGGGGTTCCTTTTATCAAGAGGCACTGGCATTGACCGCAGCCGCGCGCCAAAGGTCTATGGCTGACCTTTAGATTAATCCACTCTGCGGCAACCTGCATGATCCCGGTCAGGGCTTTTCGCCCTTGAGGCGGCGCAGGTTGATGTCGGCCAGGCAGGTGTCGAGCTCGCCCAGATGATCGATCACCGAATGCACGCCCAGCCCGAACAACTGCAGGGTTGCCTTACCGCGTCGTTGGTCGCGTTCGTTCTGGCTCAGCGCTTGCCACTCGCTCGGCGACAGGCCGCACAGTGAGCCGCAGGACGCCAGGCCGATGGTCCACAGCCCGGCGTTGAGGCCCGCTTGCAGCAACCGGGGCTCGCCGCTCACCAGCACGCAGCCATCCAGGCAGCTGACGTTCAAACCCATCAGCGCCTGCCAGCAGGCGTTCGGTGCGGGCCATGGATTGATTGTTGCTGAATATTGCGTCGGTTTGATCCACGCCGGCAGAGAGGCCGCCAGGGGTTGCGCGAGGGCAGGGGGCAGCTCGTCGATCCACGCACAGGGAATCTGCTGGCGCTGCAGGCTGAGCAGGCTGTCGAGAGCGCCGGGTGTGGCGTCGGCGTGCTCGGGCAGTACGCTGGCGTGTTGATGGGCACGGGCGCCGAAATCCACCAGACAGCCACTGAGTCCGAACAGCACGGCGGTCAGGCCGGGCGCGGCGACAGGCAAGACTTCAGCATGGGTCATGGCAACGTCCCTGAAATAGGCATGAGGCTAGGCGACGCCGGTGACAGTTGGATGACAGGTGTGTGAAGGCGCTCCCTGGAAACGTCCTGCATTACTCTTCACGGGTGGACTGCCCAAAACGGCTTTTGCGCTTATACTAGCGCTCTTAACGCCTGGGCCCGGGTGCCCGCGCCAGTAAAAATCCAAGGAGTTTTTCTATGCGCTGGAGCAATCCTCTCGCTCAGCTATGTGTATGTGCCAGCGTCCTGCTGGTTCCGTTCGCCGCCAACGCTGCAACGGAAGAAGACCCTTGGGAAAGCGTCAACCGCCCGATCTTCCAGTTCAACGACTTCGTTGACACCTACGCGCTCAAGCCGCTGGCGCAGGGTTATGAGTTCGTGACGCCGCAGTTCCTCGAAGACGGCATCCACAACATGTTCCGCAACGTCGGTGACGTCACCAACCTGGCGAACAACATTCTGCAGGCCAAACCGGCAGCAGCCGGTGTCGATACCGCGCGTATCATCTTCAACACCACCTTCGGCCTGCTGGGCTTCTTCGATGTCGGCACCAAAATGGGCCTGAATCGCAGTGACGAAGACTTCGGTCAGACCCTCGGTTACTGGGGCGTCAGCAGCGGCCCTTACGTGATGCTGCCGTTGCTCGGCCCGAGCACCCTGCGTGATGCACCGTCCAAGTACGTCGACAGCTACACCGGTCCGTACCGCTACATCAACGACGTGCCTGTCCGTAACTCGGTGTTCGGCCTGAACATCGTCGACACCCGCGCCAGCCTGCTGTCGAGCGAGAAGCTGATCAGCGGCGACAAATACACCTTCATCCGCAACGCCTACCTGCAGAACCGCGAGTTCAAGGTCAAGGATGGTCACGTCGAAGACGATTTTTAATCTCGACCGATGACAGGAAGGCGGCCCGCGAGGCCGCCTTTTTTGTGTGCGCTTATTTCATCTTCAGAATGCTCAGGCCGAGCTTCTGGCCATCGCCGTCCTGAGCCTTGACCCAGACCACTTCGGTCTCCGCTTCCAGCCCGCTCAGCGCCGCATGCTCGGAATCGATGCGCACGCTCAAACGGTCACCAACCGCGAACTGGCGCGGCGCTTCGACCTGCATGCCACTGCTCGAGAGGTCGATGCACACGCCCGACACCTGATCCCCTTCATGAATCAACACCACATCGGCATCGACCCGCATGCGGATGAAATCGCGCTTTTCGCTGTAGTCCCGACCGGTTTGACTCATGGCTTCGACCTTCCATTGGGTTACGGTTTGAGCTGTTCTTATAACTCTCGGTGATTTGACAAGTAAAGTCGTCAAGCGACCATCGGCGCATGCTTGAAACGCCCCGCGGATGGGAGTACCGTCTGCGCCTTAGAAGGGCACCTCTGGTGCAATCGCGTTCCGGCTCAGTGCTCGAAAGCGGTGCAGCAGAGAGGCTAGAAAGCGAATCCAGTAGTCTGAGCCGGGCCGATGCCCCGCCTGCTACGCCAACCTAATTCTGGCGCCGTTTGCCCACATGCCAAAAACCAGTGCCACGCTGCTGATAATCGATGATGACGAAGTAGTGCGCGCGAGCCTCGCGGCCTATTTGGAAGACAGTGGTTTCAGCGTCCTGCAGGCCAGCAACGGCCAACAGGGTCTTCAGGTATTCGAGCAAGACAAGCCCGACTTGGTCATCTGCGATCTGCGCATGCCGCAGATGGGTGGTCTCGAACTTATCCGTCAGGTCACCGAGCGCTCACCGCAAACGCCGATGATCGTCGTTTCGGGTGCCGGCGTGATGAACGACGCGGTCGAGGCGCTGCGCCTGGGTGCGGCGGACTACCTGATCAAGCCTCTCGAAGACCTGGCCGTGCTCGAGCATTCGGTGCGTCGCGCGCTGGATCGTGCGCGCCTGCTGCTGGAGAACCAGCGCTACCGCGAGAAGCTGGAGAAGGCCAACCGCGAGCTCGAAGCCAGCCTGAACCTGCTCCAGGAAGACCAGAACGCCGGTCGTCAGGTGCAGATGAACATGCTGCCGGAAAGCCCGTGGCGCATCGACGAGTTCCAGTTTGCCCACCAGATCATCCCGTCGCTGTACCTGTCGGGTGATTTTGTCGACTACTTCCGTGTCGACGAGCGTCGGGTGGCGTTCTACCTGGCCGACGTATCGGGCCATGGCGCCTCGTCAGCGTTCGTCACGGTGCTGCTGAAGTTCATGACCACGCGCCTGCTGTTCGAGTCCAAGCGCAACGGCACGTTGCCGGAATTCAAGCCTTCGGAAGTCCTTGGTCATATCAACCGGGGGCTGATCAGTTGTAAGCTGGGCAAACACGTCACAATGGTCGGTGGAGTCATCGACGAGGAGACCGGTTTGTTGACCTATAGCATCGGCGGCCATCTGCCGTTGCCTGTGTTGTACACGCCTGACAGTGTTCGTTACCTCGAAGGCCGCGGTTTGCCGGTGGGCCTGTTCAATGAGGCCACCTACGAAGATCACGTGCTTGAGCTGCCTCCGACGTTCAGCCTGACGCTGATGTCCGACGGCATTCTGGATCTGTTGCCAGAACCGACGCTCAAGGAAAAAGAAGCCGCTTTGCCCCAACGGGTGAAGTCGGCGGGCGGCAGCCTGGATGGTCTGCGGCAAGTGTTTGGATTGGCCACGCTAGGGGAGATGCCGGATGATATCGCCCTGTTGGTGTTGAGCAGGAACCTTCAATGAGTACCGGTAGAATCCAGTTCGCCGAGCAGGACGGCACCTTCGTCCTGAAGTTCGTCGGTGAAGTTCGCCTGACCCTGTGTTCGGCGTTGGATGCGACTATTGAGAAAATCTTCACCGCGTTGAATTTCAACGCGATCGTGATCGATTTGACCGAAACCCGCAGCATCGACAGCACCACCCTCGGCCTGCTGGCCAAACTGTCGATCCTGTCGCGGCAAAAGGTCGGCCTGCTGCCGACCGTCGTCACCACCCACGAAGACATCACCCGGCTGCTGCAGTCGATGGGCTTCGAGCAGGTGTTCAACATCGTCAACCACCCGGTGCCGTGCCCCGAGTGCCTGGATGACCTGCCGGATCAGGACCAGTCCGAAGAAGTGGTGCGGATCAAGGTGCTCGAAGCGCACAAGATCCTCATGGGCCTGAACGACTCCAACCGTGAAGCCTTCCATGACCTGGTGAATGCCCTCGAACGGCATTGATGGCCTGAAATGTGGGTAGGGCCTGCTGGCCCTATCGCGAGCAGGCTCACTCCTACAGGGTTTCTCATTCGACGCATAATCTTGAGTAATCCACAGATCCACTGTAGGAGTGAGCCTGCTCGCGATAGCTCTCGCCAAAACACTAATAATCCAGCAGGCACAAAAAAAGGGCGAACCCAACCGGGTTCGCCCTTTTTGCATTTCAACCGCTCAGATCACAGCTTGGCCTGCAGCAGCGCCTCGAGCTTCTCCTGGTCACGGGCGAATTGACGGATGCCCTCAGCCAGTTTCTCGGTAGCCATCGCGTCTTCGTTGGATAGCCAGCGGAATTGCGCTTCGTTGAGGCTCAGGCGCGCTTCGCCGGCGTGGCCCGGGGCGAGTTTGCGCTCCAGTTTGCCAGTGTCTGCCGCGAGCTTGTCGATCAGGTCCGGGCTGATGGTCAGGCGATCGCAGCCGGCCAGTTGCTCGATCTGGCTCAGGTTGCGGAAGCTGGCACCCATGACCACGGTCTTGTAGTCATTGGCCTTGTAGTAGTTGTAGATGCGGGTGACCGACTGCACGCCCGGATCATCGGCGCCGGTGTAGTCGTTGCCGTTAGCCTTCTTGTACCAGTCGTAGATGCGGCCCACGAACGGCGAGATCAGGAACACCCCGGCGTCAGCGCAAGCGGCGGCCTGAGCGAAGGAAAACAGCAGGGTCAGGTTGGTCTGGATGCCTTCCTTCTCGAGGATCTCCGCAGCGCGGATGCCTTCCCAGGTCGAAGCGATCTTGATCAGCACGCGGTCACGGCCGATGCCGGCCTTGTCGTACAGCTCGATCAGGCGATGCGCACGCTTGAGCACGGCGTCCTGGTCGAACGACAGGCGCGCATCCACTTCGGTAGAAATGCGGCCCGGAATCACTTTGAGGATTTCCTGGCCCACGGCGACGCCGAAACGGTCGCTGGCCAGACCCACGTCGCCCTTGCAGTCGCTGACGCAGGCGTTCAGCAGCTCGGCGTAGGCGGGGATGGCGGCTGCCTTGAGCAGCAGGGAAGGGTTGGTGGTGGCGTCGACCGGCTTGACCCGGGCGATCGCTTCGAAGTCGCCGGTGTCGGCAACTACGGTGGTCATCTGTTTGAGTTGTTCCAGCTTGGAAGTCATGGGTGTGCTCTGTCCTGTGGGTTTGACGACATTACCCGAGCGTTGACAGCCACTCAAGGGCATCAAGGCGCAACGGGTTCCCCGGGGGCAACAACCTGAGAACGGCTGTTTGAACGGTGGGGCGCGGTATCGATGAATACGATGCCAAAATCGGCCGCAGGTTCAAAGCAACTGACGGCCAGCGCCCCTTGAGCACATTGATGGAGGTTATTGCTGGCTCAGCTGGGTTTTGACCGCAGTTTCGGCCGGTTTCGGCTGGCCATCGGACGTCAACAGACCGAAATTCTTCTCGCGGTCATTGCTGCCGGTGTCGCTGTTTTTCCACTCGTAAATCGAGGTCAGGGCAATGTTGCGGGTTTTGATATCGGCCACGAATGCACTGATTTTACTGGCTTGGCCTTCAGTTCCGCCGTTGGAGGGAAGCGCCGAGATGCCCCATTCGCTGATCACCCCCGGCAGATGGAAGTTCTGCTGGATAAACGCCTGGGAGTTGCTGATCTGCGTGCCGCTCATGCCGTAGGGATGGTAGGAGACCGCGTTGAGGCATTTGGGGTATTCGCTGACGATTCGGTTGAGTGCCACGGTGGACGCCGAGCCGGCAGTCGGCGGCCGGGCGAAGCCAAAACCGATCACCGGGACAGTCTGGGGTTTGTCTTGCAGGGTCTTGCACGCTGCGCTCATGAACGGCACGAACGTCGTGTCGAAATTGCCGGTCGGCCAGTAAGTGCCGAGGTCCGGCTCATTCCATAGCTCGATCGCCACCAGTTGTGAGCCATAGGTCGCTGCCAGGCTGGTCAGCGTGTTGGCATACGCGACCCCCGCGTTCGCCAGATCATTGGCCGGTAACGGCTTGGTCGCGCGCAGGGTCATCAGCACCGGCAGACCGGCCGCGCGGGCCACGGCGAAGGCATCGCTGATCTGCTTCTGGTAGGCCGCGCTGGGCAGGCTGTCAGTCCATACGCCAAAACGCACGAAACTGAAGCCGGTGGCTTTGACGCGCTCGGCGTCGGCAGCGGAAAAGGTCTGGACTTTGACCTGAACCCCGATGGTTTTATTGGCGGGCAATGCCGGGAACAGTTCATTGGCCTGGCTCTGGCCGGTTGCCGCCAGCAGTAACAGGGTCAGGGCGCTCAGGGGGTTGAGATGGGCTGATTTCATGTCGGTTCTCCGGGTGAGAAGTGACAACGGCGAAAAGGTATCTCGAGATAACTGTTTCGAAACTGACAATGGCACTAAGTGCGCCAATGTTATTTTTTGTCAGGAAAACCAGACCTGAAAATCACAGTTATTTTTAGTCCGTTAATTGTGTTTTGGCGGCTTTTGACCCTGTGGTACTTAATACGCTGGTACTAACAGGGCGAATCTATTTCTGAGTGCAGAATGATCTAGTGGGTTCATTAAGATCCGCTCTAGATGTTGGCAGAATGATATTACACAGGAATGTAAACCTTGTTCAAAAAGATCCTCGTCGTGTGCGTTGGCAATATTTGCCGAAGTCCGACAGCAGAACTTCTGCTGCGTAACGCGCTGACCCCCTCAACCATTTCGGTGACGTCCGCAGGTCTCTCTGCGCGGGTCGGCGAAGGCATGGAAGCCTCGGCGCGCCAGGTGCTGGAAGACCACGGGCACAGCGCCGAGGGTTTCCGGGCCCGGCAATTGACCGCCGATATCGTCAATGAATCAGACCTGATTCTGGTCATGGAAAAACAACATGTGAATCAGGTGCTGAAGATTGCCTCGCACGCCCGAGGCAAAGTATTTCTTCTCGGCAAGTGGCAGAGCGAACGAGAAATACAGGATCCGTATCGTCAAGGTAAGGCCGCTTTTATTCATGCCCATGCATTGATTGAAGATGCTGTTAGCTCGTGGGCGCAGCGCCTCGGACATTGATGAATATTCTTCAGATCAGTGAATGGTAAGAAAGACTTATGCAGTTACCGTCAGTAATCGCCAACCGTGATAACGATCAAGACAGTATTGATCTTCTCGGCATATTTGGCAGTTTGATCGATCAGAAATGGTTGATCGGTGCATTCACCGGTGCATTCATGGCCGCTGGCGTTGCCTACGCGGTATTGGCGACGCCGGTGTACCTGGCGAACGCACTGGTTCAGGTCGAACCGAAAAAGAACGACATGCTCGGTTTTTCCGACCTCAGCAGCATGCTCGGCGGGCAATCGCCGTCGGTGACCGAAATCGGCATCATCAAGTCCCGCGCGGTGATCGGCAAAACTGTCGACGACCTGCGCCTGGACATCGACGTCACCCCCAACACCTTCCCGGTGGTCGGCGGTTTTCTCGCCCGGCGTTATCGCGGCGAAACCGAGTTCAGCGTGGCGCCGCCGCGTTTTGGCTTCAACAGCTACGCCTGGGGCGGCGAGCGTCTGGAGTTTACCCGGCTCAATCTGCCCAAAGAGTTGTTGGGCAAGAAGCTCACCCTGGTGGCTGGCGAACAACAGCACTTTCAGTTGCTCGATGACAACGACAACCTGCTGGTCGAGGGCGTCGCCGGCGAAGCCTTCGCCCAGGACGGCGTCGAGGGTTTGATCGAGCGCCTGCAAGCCAACCCGGGTACTCGCTTTGAAGTGGTGCGCAATCCACGGATCGTGACCATTCAGGGTTACCAGGATGCGCTGGATATCTCCGAGCAAGGTAAAGAGTCGGGGATTATCCGTCTGGCGCTGGCCAGCGCCGATGCGGCCGAGGCGGTGAAGATCCTCAACAAGATCGCCGCGCTCTACGTGGACCAGAACGTGCGCCGCACCTCGGCGGAAGCGGCGCAGAGCCTGGCGTTCCTGCAAAGCCAGTTGCCGCAGGTCAAGCGTGATCTGGCCAAGGCCAGCGATGCGCTCAACGCGTATCAGACCCACGGCAAGACCGTGAATATTTCCCTGGAAACGCAATCGGTGCTTGGTCAGTCCGTGGCGCTGGAAACGCGGATTTCCGAGCTGAAAATGCAGCAGGCGGAAATGGATCGCAAGTTCACCAAGCAGCATCCGGCGTATCGCGCGCTGATGTCGCAGATCGGCGAATTGACCCAGCAGCAGAAATCGCTGGAAGGCAAGGTCGGTGATCTGCCGGCCACGCAGCAGGAGCTGCTCAACCTGACCCGCGATGTGGAAGTCGCTTCGCAGATCTACACGCAGTTGCTGAACAAATCCCAGGAGCTGGACATCGTTCGCGCCGGTGCGGTGGGCAATGTGCGCCTGATCGATCCGGCGGATGTTGACCTGAGCAGCCCGGTCAAACCGAAAAAAGCCCTGATCGTGTTGATCGCGACGTTCCTCGGCGCCTTTCTCGGTGTGGCGCTGGTGCTGTTGCGCAAATCCCTGAGCAAAGGTCTGGAAGGCCCGGAAGCCATCGAACAGCTCGGGCTGCCGGTGTACGCCTCGATTCCCTACAGCGCCTTGCAGCGTGACGAGGACACGAAAAAAGGCCGAGCCAAAATCACCGCCGAGACGCCGGCCTATCTGCTGGCCCTGCGCAACCCGACCGACCTGTCCATCGAGTCGATCCGCAGCCTGCGTACTTGCCTGCATTTCGCCGCGCTGGATTCGACCAACAACCGCATCATGATCTCCGGCCCCAGCCCGCAGGTCGGCAAGACCTTCGTCTCCTCCAACCTCGCCGCGGTCATGGCGCAAAGCGGTCAGCGCGTGCTGCTGATCGACGCTGATATGCGCAAGGGCCACTTGCACAAGACGCTGAATGTACCGATCGCCAATGGTCTGTCGGACCTGCTGGTCAAGCGCTGCAGCATCGAGCAGGCGATCAACACGGTGGAAATCGACAACCTGCACTTCATCAGCCGTGGCCAGGTTCCACCGAATCCTTCCGAGTTGTTGATGCACGCCAACTTCCGCGATTTGCTCGCCGAGCTGAGTCAGCGCTACGACGTGGTGATCATCGATACGCCGCCACTGCTGGCGGTGACGGACGCGGCGATTGTCGGGCGTGAAGCCGGGATCAGCCTGATCGTCACGCGGTTTGCGGTAAACCCGGCCAAGGAAATTGAAGCGACCATTCGCCGCTTCGCGCAGAACGGCATCGAGCTCAAGGGCGCGGTGTTCAACGGCGTCGAGAAGCGCGCTGCCAGCTACTACGGCAATGGCAGCTATGGCTATTACAACTACGAATACGCGTCGGACAAATCCTGAAATCAGGGGCGTTCCAACAGGCATGAAAGTGGGTGGGTTGTGAAGAAAATACTGCACGTGGCTGAAACGATAAAAGGTGGGGTCGCCACCGTTATCCGCACCATCTCGGCGTCGCCCGAAGGCCATGACTCGAACTACGAGCTGGTCTATCTGGTGCCGCTCGACCAGAAACAAGAGCTGCACGGCATTGATGCACAGCAGATTCGCACGTTCGAACGCAGCGGGCGTGATGTGCGTTCGCTGCTGCGTTTTGCCTGGCAACTGACCCGGGTGATGCTCAAGGAAAAACCCGATGTGGTGCATTTGCACAGCACCTTTTCCGGGGTGATCGGCCGCGTGGTCTGTGTGCTTCTGCGACCGTGGCGCAAGCCGAAAATCGTCTACTGCCCGCACGCCTTTTCGTTCCTGATGGAAAGCTCGCCGACCAAGCAGAAGATCTACGCATGGATCGAGCGGGTCCTGCAGAGAGTCACCGACGTGATTATCTGCGTCAGCCGCTACGAGATGGACAAGGCTGCGCGGTTCGGCATTCAGCGCTCGCGCATGAAGCTGATTTACAACGGCATCCACCAGCGAGACGAAGCGCCGAAGGCCGAGAGCCCCGCGCCGATCCATCTGCTGTTCGTCGGTCGTCTCGACTACCAGAAAGGTTTCGACGTGCTGCTCAAGGCCTTCGCCAAGGTGCAGCGAAGTGATCTGAAACTGACGGTGGTCGGCAGTGCGGTCAACGAGGACACGGTCGAGTGCCCCGAGATGGACGCGGTCGAGTACCTGCCGTGGGTCACGCCGGCCGAAGTGCAGGCGCTGTATCAACAGGCCGACGCGCTGATCGTTCCGAGCCGCTGGGAAGGTTTTGCCATGGTGCCGCTGGAAGGCATGGCCATGGGCTTGCCGGTGATCGCCAGCAACTGCACGTCACTGCCCGAACTGGTCACCCATGAAGTGTCCGGCTACGTCTTTCCCACCGGTGATCACCAGGCGCTGGCCGATGTGCTGGCGCGAATCCAGAAGCCGCGGTTGCTCGACCTCGGCAGCGAAGGTCGGAACATCGTGCGCGAACGTTTCAGCGCCGCGCTGATGATCCGCCAGACCTACGACGTGTATTGCGCTCCCACTTATTAAGTAGAACTCAGCTTATGAACGTAACGATTTTGCATGGCTACAGTGCGTCCAACTCCGGTGACGGCCTGCTCGTCGATCTGGCCATCGCGTTGGTGCAGCGCAACTTTGGCGAAGACACCGCGATCAATGTCGTGGCGTCCGATCCGCAGTCTTTCGCCTACCTGCCGCACCCGCGTTTCGACGCGCCGGTGATGGCGGCCAAGGGCCTGGGGCGGGTCAAGCAGGCGGTGTTCCTCAATCAGTCGTATGCCGGGCTGGCGGATCTGCTGCGCAAGACTGATCTGATCGTCGGCGTCGGTGGCGGCTACATGCGCTCGAAAAGTGCCTTCGAACACATCAAGCTCAAACTCGGCCACGCCAAGCAACTGGAAACGGCGATCCTCAGCAAAGTGCCGTCGGTGTACCTGCCGCAAAGCATCGGTCCGTTCCATGGCGAGAGCCGCAAGATCGTCGATCACTACGCCAGCGCTGACGCGGTGTTCGTGCGCGATAACCGCTCCTCGGCAATGTTCGATGCCTGCGAAAACGTCTATCGTGCGCCGGATCTGGCAGTGCAGTCACTGGCCAGCAAGATCCTTCAGCAACCGAAGTTCACCCGCTGCGCCGCGTCGCCGGCCACCGTGTGCGTGGTGCTGCGCAAGCCGCCGGAGTGGAGCAAGGAAAAGAAGGTCGCCTACGTCGCCAACCTGAAGCTGCTGCTGCAGCGCCTGAAGAACAAAAGCAAAGTGGTCTGCGCGGTGCAGAGCGCCGTTCGCGGCAACGATGACGGTGCGTTCTATCGCGAACTGGGCATCACCGAGGACCTGCTGTCGTTGAAGGCGACGATTGCCAAATATCAGCCGGACCTGGTGATCTCGGTGCGTCTGCACGGCGCCATCGAGTCGCTGCTGTCCGGTGTCCCGGCGTACCACATCAGCTATGAGCGCAAAGGCTTTGGCGCCTATCAGGACATGGGCGTGGAAGACTGGGTGATCAATGGCGGCGACATCAATGTCGACCAGATCATCGACACCGTGTATGCGCCGAATGCCCTGTCGAACTTCGGCAAGCGCCTGACCGATACCTGCCGCGAAATCGAAGCCAAGACGGTGATGATGGACGAGATCATCAAAGGCGTCGTTCGATGATATTTCGCTTGCTGCTGCGCGGCGGAGCCTTGGGCGCGAAGTTTCTGCTGGTGTTGGCCATCACCCATTACCTGGGCTACGAAGCGCTGGGGTTTTATGGCGTGGTGGTCGCCGCGTCGCTGATCGCTTCGAAGTTCTACAGCGTCGGTTTCAGTTCCGAGATCAATCGGTTGATCAGCGTTGGTGGCAGCTCGCGGCGAGTGGTCGACAAAGTCCTGTTGCTGTACCTGGCGGTGGGGCTGCTGCTGTCGCTAGTCACGGTGGGGATTTACTCGCTGTTCCAGCAGGTCGAGGCGAGCACCGCGTTGATTCTTTGCGTGACGCTGGTGCTGCTCACCGAACACCTGTCGTTCGAGATCAACTCGTTCGTGTTTTCTGCGCAGAAAGCCACCGCGGGCGCGCTGCTGTTCTTCATCAAGACCGGTCTCTGGGCGCTGCTGGCGGTGGGCGGGATGATGCTCGACTGGGTCTCCGGCATCGCCAGTGTGCTGTGGCTGTGGGTGGCCGCCAATGTGTTGGTGATCGCCGCCGGTTACCTGATCGTGGTGAATGTGCACAAGGGCCGGGTCAGCGAAGCACTGACTACCGCGACCGTGTGGAAGGCCGGGTTGCCGTTTTATTTCGGCACGGGGTTGATCGCCTTGAGTCAGTCCGTCGAGCGCTTCCTGATTGCCGATCTCGAGCCCTACGCCAGCTTGGGTAAATATGTGTACGCGTGGTCTGCGGCGAACACTTTGCAGGCGCTGTCCTACGCGGTGGTGGCGGTGGTGGGGATTCCGGTGCTGGCCAAGCGGTTTCAGGCGGATCAGCAGGCGTTCACGGTCACCCATTTGTTCGTCAACAAATGGGTGATGCGCTCGCTGCTGGTGTCGGCGGCGGTGGCGGTGCTGATCTATCTGTTCTTCAACGTGGTGCTCGATTACGTCGCCAGCAGCGTGCCGCGTCCGGATAACGCGGTCCTCGGTGTACTGATTTTTTCCTTTGCCCTGCGGGCCATCGGCGACATCGTCTGGGGCGGTCTGATCGCTTCGAAAAACAGTCGAGTGTCATTCGCCAGCGCGGCGATTTGCTTGCTGGTGTCGGTGCCGGTCAGCTACCTGCTGATCAAGCACTATTCGATTTATGGCGCGGCGTGGGGCAATGTCTTCGCGATCATCGTCCAGCTCGGGGTGATTGCCGTGTTGACCCGGGCGACCCGCGTAAAAGGGGCGCTGGCATGGGGTTGAAGTTGCCGTGTATCGAGTTTCGCGGCCGCAAACTCGATTCTTCGCTGTCGTTCCTGATTCTGTTCACCGGGTTGTTTCTGTCGGTGGCGATGCCGCTGCTGATCCCGCGCGCTCCGGGCCCGGATGCGATGACCTTGTGGTCGTCCTACGCCCGCGCCGACAACTGCAATTTCTGGAACCCGTTCTCGCCGGATCGCTCCTCTTATGAGTGTTCGGCGTTTCTGCTGCGGCCCACCGGGATCAACCTGACCAACGCCTGGGCCTACGGGATGTTCTGCAACTTCTTCCTCACGGCGATTCCGGTGGTGGTGTTCCGGCGCATGCCGCTGGCGATCTTCGGCACCCTGTGTCTGTGGGGGATTGTGCGTTCGTTCTTTCTGGAAAACCTGACCAAGGAAATCATCGTTTCGGTGGCGGTGCTGAGCATTTTGTTCAGCTCGCTGACGCGCAAATACCGCGGCGGATTTTTTCTGTCGGCGGTGATCTATGGCGTGCTGATTCGGCCTTACTGGATTCTGTTTTCGTTGTCGTGGGTCGGCGTCTGCGTGATGAAAAAGTACGTGTCGCGCTTCACCTTTTTCCTGATGCTGTTCCTGTTTTACCTGGCGGTGGCCATGGCGATTCAGCTGGCGTTGGGGTTTCCGGTGTCGTCGATTCGCGCCAGCAACAACGAGTTGCGTACGGCGGGGGAGGAGGGTTCGAAATCGTTGATCGTCTCGTGGCTCAGCGGCAGTGACTTCGTCTCGCAGGCGCTGGACTCGATGATCATCTTCTTCCGGCTGTCGTTCCCGGTAGAGCTGATTCTGTTGTCCGGGCCGGGCCAGGTGATCTTTGTGGCGCTGATGATCATGACCGCGCTGCTGCTGTTCAAAGTCATCACCTCCACCGACTACAAAGGCGCACCGATCGAAACCAAACCCAAGGAACTGATCGCGATTCCGCTGGCGTTTTTGCTGGTGCAAGGTTTGTTCGAGCCGGACTTCGGCTCCTTCGCCCGGCACTTTTCCATGGTGGTGCCGGTGCTGTTTGTTGGCCTCGGCTTGATGTTGCGCGCGAACAAGCCGGTGCGGGTTGAATCACGAGTTCTGAATTGAGGCAGGTGTTTATGTCGAGCAAGAAAAAATCGCTGGAGATCGAAACCCTGCGTGGCCTGGCGTGCCTGCTGCTGGTGCTCTATCACGTCATTGGCCCGTTGGGCGGAGGTCTGAAGATCGATCTCGGCTCGCCGTTCCGGGTGATTGCCGACTCGATGGTGTACGTGCGCATGCCGCTGTTCACCTTCATTTCCGGCTACATCTATTCGATCTACAAAATTCGCGGCAATGACTTTTCCGCGTTCTTCAGCGGCAAGGTACGACGGCTGATCGTGCCGCTGTTTTGCGTCGGTGTGCCGTTTTCGGTGTTGCAGGCGGTGGGTCCCGGGGTGAACAAGGATGTCGGCGTGATCGATGCCTTGTTGTCGTTCTGGGTACCGGTCAATCACTTCTGGTTCCTGCAGGCGGTGTTCATCATTTTCATGTTCGTCGGGCTGCTGGAATGGCGCGGGATGCTGCGCTCGATGACGCGCTTGTATCTGCTGTTCGCCTTCGCTGCGGCGGTGTTTCTGTTGCCGCCGTTCAAGCTCGATGCGTTCGGCATCAATGGCGCGATTTACCTGCTGCCGTTCTTTGTGGCGGGGATGATCGGCCAGGAAAATGTCGAGGCGTTGAAGCAGCGGTTCAAGGTGGTCGGGCCGCTGGTGTTTGTGTTGATTTCGTTGACGCTGCTGTACGTGGCGGCGATTGACCGTGAGTTGATCGTCGACCGCCGCAGCCTGATCGGTCTGACCGTGGGGTGTGTGTCCTGCATTGCTTTGCTGTCGAGTGACATGCGCTCGAAGTGGCTGACCTGGCTGGGCGGCTACTCTTACGCGATCTTTCTGTTCCATGTGCTGTTCGCGGCGACTTCGCGGTTTGTCATGGGGCGGCTGGGTGTGAAAGACGAAAGCATTCTGGTGCTCAGCGGACTGCTGTTTGGTCTGTTGGGGCCGGTGGTGCTGTCGATGATTTTCAGCCGCTTCAATGTCACTTCGGTGCTGTTTCTCGGGGAGCGTGCGGCGAAGAAGAAGCCAGCGGTTGGCGTTACTCCGGTGGTGCCGGCCAATAGCTGAAAAGCTTCGCGAGCAAGCCCGCTCCCACAGGGATTGTGTGAGTTGCCGAGATCCAATGTGGGAGCGGGCTTGCTCGCGAAGGGGCCATTCCAGACTGAAGGAAATAATGCATGTTGGCAGTAAATGACGCTCAGCCCGTCGCGGCGTCGGTGGTGGAAGTAGGCGATGCCCGCGAGCGCTTTGCGCAGTGGCGCGAAGGCAAGGCCGGGAAGGTCTTGTCGGTCTCGGTGATCGGCGACAGCTACAGCGCCGGGCAGGATTTCTACCTGAACAAACTGGTGCAGCGCGTGGCCGGCGAAGTGGGTTTTGCCGGCCCCGGTTACGTCGGTTTCAACCACGGCGCCGCGCTGGGGGGCACGCATTTCAAATACACCCGCAGCAGCGAAAAATACTTCGGTGGTGGCTGGCAAGTGTCCGGCCTCGGCCAAGCCAGCCCCGACAGCCGCACGGTGACCGGCAAGCCCGGTGCCTGGCTGCAAATCGATGCCAGCCCGACACCGGCCATCGACACCCAAGTCAGCCAGGCGAAATTGCTCTATCTGGGCAACGGCGAAGCCAGTGAGCTGCGCTACCGCTGGACGCCCTCGGAAGACTGGCAACCGTTGACGCTCAAGGGTGCGGGCGTACAGGAAGTACCGCTTGCAGCTCTCTCTTCAGCGCCAGACTGGTCATTCAAACTGGAAGTGGTGAAGGGCGCACCGACCTTGTTTGGCTTGTGGATGAGCAACGAACAGAACGGCGTGCGGGTTTCGAAACTGGCAGCTTCGGGCGCGGCCTCCGTGGATTTCTATCACCAGAACCCGCAATGGCAGGTGCAGTGGAAAGCCGCCGTGTCGAAGATCCCCGCCGACGTTTACCTGATCATGCTCGGCGGCAACGATCAGGGCTTCGGGGTCAAACCCGAACAATACCTGCACAACGTTCAGGGCCTGGTGGCGATGATCCGCGAGATCCAACCGGCGGCGAGCATCAACCTGATCATGCGTCAGGACACCACGCGTTCCAGCGCCTATCCGATGTCGGCGTATGCACAGGTCTTGCAGCCGTGGGCGCACGAGCAGCAGCTGGGGTTTGCCAATCTGCAATGCGCGTTCGGCCCTGACGTCAAACGCTATGCGGCGGCGATGATCGGCCCGGACAAGATTCATCCGCAGCCGGCCACGGGCGGGAAAGTGATTGCCGATTACTTCTATCGCTGGATCGTCAGTGGCATCAACGCGGACAGTTGCGACTTGTAGGAGCTGCGGCACGCTGCGATCTTTTGATCTTGCTCTTGAAAACAAAATCAAAAGATCGCAGCGTGCCGCAGCTCCTACAGGAAAGTGTTTTTATTTGAAGTTATCTATCTGGCTAAGGAGCTCAGCCGTTTTCTGCGGCATCAGTTGCGTGGCACACCGCGTCTCGACATTGATGATGATCGCCGGCTCGTTGCAGCACAGGCGTACGCGGAAGCGCCAGTCGCTGAAGATCACCTTCAGGCCATCACGATCGTCCATTTCCAGCGCCTGCTCGGCATACAGTTGTTTCAGATGGGCGAGCAGGGGATAGGGATCCGCCAGCGTGCGGCGAATGTCGCCGGACGAGGGAAACATGCCGATGCGTTCCACCAGCAAAATACTGCCCAGCCACGACTCGTTGGCGCTGGGCAACGGCTGATGGCGTGACAGCCAGCTCACCGTGCCGAGGTTGCCCACCTCCCGTTCAATCTCTGCTGCATGCTGTGCCATGTTCATGGGTTGCCTCCTGAAAAGAGAAGTGGGCGGGGACCGTCTCAGCGGCCCTTGAGGTAGACGTTGTCGTAGCAGAAGTTGGTCGCTTGCAGGTAACCCTCGGCGTCGCCGCAGTCAAAGCGCAGGCCCTTGAACTTGTAAGCCAGCACGCAACCGTTCTGCGCCTGTTTCATCAGCGCGTCGGTGATCTGGATTTCGCCGCCCTTGCCCGGTTGCGTGTCGGCGATCAGGTCGAAGATGTCCGGGGTGAGGATGTAGCGGCCGATGATCGCCAGGTTCGACGGGGCATCCTGCGGCGCCGGTTTTTCCACCATGTTATTGACCCGGTAGATGCCCTCGGAAATCAGCTCGCCGGCGATCACCCCGTATTTGTGGGTCTGGTCGGCCGGGACTTCCTGGATGGCGACGATCGAGCAGCGGAATTTCTTGTACAGCTGGATCATCTGCGACAGCACGCCGTCACCTTCCAGGTTCAGGCACAGGTCATCGGCCAGCACCACGGCGAAAGGTTCATCGCCGATCAACGGGCGGCCGCTGAGAATCGCGTGACCGAGGCCCTTCATTTCCACCTGACGGGTGTAGGAGAAGGTGCAGGTGTCGATCAGCTCGCGGGTGCCGGCGAGGAATTTTTCTTTTTCGGTGCCGCGGATCTGGTGTTCGAGTTCGTAGCTGATATCGAAGTGGTCTTCCAGCGCACGCTTGCCCCGACCGGTGACGATGGCCATGTGTTGCAGGCCGGCGTCCCGTGCTTCTTCAACGGCGTATTCGATCAACGGTTTGTTGACGATCGGCAGCATCTCTTTCGGCATGGCTTTGGTCGCCGGCAAGAAACGCGTGCCGTAACCGGCAGCGGGAAACAAACATTTACGAATCATAAAAGTATCCTGGACAGTCATGGAACACAGGCAACGGATGCGCGCACTTATCAAGGCGCACAAGTTTCAATGATTATTGAACGAGTACTTTAATACCTGAGTCAGGTTGTTAATGGCAATTAGCGCAGGGGGTAAAACATGACAATGTTATGAGATGTCGGTTAAGGCGTTATTAGTTATTTTTAGTCGGTATCTGTTGATAGTGATGAGTGTACTTGGGGTGCTAATAAGTACCGGGCAATACAGTTTGACCTGCAAAAATATTTATTGCCAGTGGTTGAACTAATTTTGTTTAAGGCTGTTGTCGTCCTTATTTGTGTGGTGCGCCACAGATTCAATGAAAGGGACTTGACAGGCTACTTGTCACTTATCCAATGACGGACCGCGCTATGAAGATTCTGGTAACGGGTGGCGCCGGCTATATCGGCTCGCACACCACACTTGCGCTGCTTGAAGCAGGTTATGAAGTTGTTGTACTGGATAATCTTTGCAACAGCAGCGATGCGGCATTGCACGCGATAGAAGGTATCTGCGGCAAAAGCGCGTTGATGATTCGCGGCGATGTCTGCGACCGGGCGTTGCTCGACCGGATTTTCCGCGAGCATGCGATCGACGCGGTGCTGCATTTTGCCGGGCTCAAAGCCGTCGGCGAGAGCGTGCGCAAGCCGCTGGATTACTACGAAAACAACGTCGGCGGCAGCATCACGCTGTGTCAGTCGATGGCCGCAGCGGGGGTGTTCCGGCTCGTGTTCAGTTCGTCGGCCACGGTGTACGGCGAGCCTGAGCAGATGCCGATCCGCGAGGATTTCCCCACCGGCATTCCGACCAATCCTTACGGTCAATCCAAGCTGATCGTCGAGAACGTGCTGCGCGACCTGAGTCAGGCCGAGCCGCGCTGGAGCATCGCCTTGCTGCGTTACTTCAACCCGATCGGCGCGCATCACAGCGGGCATATGGGCGAAGACCCCAGCGGCATCCCCAACAACCTGCTGCCTTACATCAGCCAGGTCGCGGTCGGCAGCCTGCAGGAACTGTCGATTTTCGGCGACGATTACCCGACGATCGATGGCACCGGAGTGCGCGATTACATCCACGTCGTCGACCTCGCCGATGGCCATCTCAAAGCCTTGCAATCGATTGCCGACCGTCCGGGCATTCATACCTGGAACCTTGGCACCGGCGACGGCTACAGCGTGATGCAAGTGCTGCATGCCTTCGAACAGGCCAGTGGACGTCCGGTGCCGTACCGGGTGATGCCACGGCGCAGCGGGGACATTGCCGAGAGCTGGGCCGACGCCTCGAAAGCGCAAAAAGAACTCGGCTGGAAAGCCACGCGCAGTCTGCAGGACATGGTCACCGATACCTGGCGCTGGCAATCGAATCATCCGCGCGGTTATCTCGAATGATGTCGTTCTAATACTGAATGTTAGTTTCGGTCAGCTGTTAGATATCGTCGGGAAAATACGCTGGAAATGCCTTTTGCAAGTCCGTAGATATAAACCTGCCGTTCGACTTTTATCAGTTGGGTAAGACTGTGAAAGAACGACGGATCTTGTTCGCGCTTTTCGCGGACTTGAACGCTACCACCGCTAACAAAGACCGGTTTTTAACAGGTCGAATGTTAGAAAGGAGTTGATATGAAAAAAGTGATGGCGATTGCCCTGTTGACGATGTTGAGCAACTGGGCGTCCGCTGCTGAAGCGCCGCTAACTGCGGTGACCAATGTATCTGGCAGTGTTGCGGCTTCTACAGCGCCTGCTGCCAGTACTGCAATGGTTGCCAGTGCAGTCGCGGCGTCCAACAGCGGCGGAAGTGCCAACGGCGGTACCACTGGCACCACCGGTACTACCGGTACAACCGGCACGCACAACTAACAGGAACATTTGTTAGTGCAGTACAGGGTCGCCCGACGCAAGTCGGGTGACTTTATTTTTAGATTCGCCCTTGAATAGCGTAGTGCCATTATGACTCGTAGTTTTTCTCTTTTGCTGTTGGCAAGTATCGCTTTGCAAGGTTGCATGTTTTCCCCCGGCCAATACCTGAGCACCGGCGACATCACGCGCCAGGGCGCCAGCGAAAGCAGTCGGGTCGAGCTGATTCCGATCACGCCCAAGCTGATCTCGATGACCCGTGCCACGCAGAAGCGTGAGACGGTACCGTCGGAACTGTTGGCAACGCCTGCGGAATACCGCATCGGCAGCAATGATGTGCTGTACATCACGGTCTGGGATCACCCGGAGCTGACCGCGCCATCGGGGGCACAACAGCAGATCGACGCCAACGGTCGACTGGTGCGCTCCGATGGCACGCTGTACTACCCGTTCATCAAGGAAGTGCAGGCGGCCGGCAAGACTATTCAACAGCTGCGCTCGGACATCGAAACCCGGCTGTCGGCGTTCATCGCCGAGCCGCAGGTGGATGTCGCGGTGCTGCGTTTCGCCAGTCAGAAAGTGGTGGTTTCCGGCGCCGTGGCCAAGGCCGGGCCACAACCGATTTCCACCAACCCGCTGAGCGTGGTCGAAGCCCTCGGTACTGCCGGCATCGACACCAACAACGCCGACTTGTCGGGCCTGCTGCTGACGCGCAATGGCCGGGTGTATCCGCTCAATCTCGACTCGCTCAACCAGCAGGACTCCGAGTTGCAGCACGTCTTCCTCAAGGGCGGCGATCAGCTGTATCTGCCGTACAACGACAACAAGCGCATCTACGTCATGGGCGAAGTCAATCAGCCCCGTGCGCTGAGCTTCAAGACCGCGACGATGAACCTATCCGACGTGCTCGGTTCGGTCGGCGGCTTGAGCCAGACCACCTCCAACGGCAACGCGGTGTACGTGATTCGCGGGGTGGAAAACCTCGATGTCGAGCCGGCGAAGATCTATCAACTGGAAGCCCAGTCGCCGACCGCCATGGCACTCGCTTCGCACTTTGAAGTGCGCCCCCAGGATGTGGTTTACGTCGGCCCGGCCAACGTCACGCGCTGGAACCGCTTCATCAGTCAACTGGTGCCGTCGGCATCGATTGTCGGGACCGGGGCTTCCGCTGCGAAGAACTGGAGCGAATTCAGTAACAACAGCAAATAAGGCCGACCGTGAAAACCTTGAAAGTTGGCGTCTGCCTGATGGCGGCCTTGATGTTGTGTGGCTGTAACCCGCTGATGACCGCCTCGGTGCGCAACCTCAAGTCGGCGGTGATCGGGCCGGACGAGCTGGACGTGAGCGCGGCCCAGGTGGCCGAGGTCAAGTATCCGCAAGTCAAACTGACCACGCCGTCCGGCTCCGGGGTGCTGGCGCTGGTGCGCGAGCGTGAAGACCTGCAGTTCTGGGTCGCCTCCGGCAAACAGGTGTTGCTGCTGCGTGATGGCCTCGCCGTGCGCACCATCGGCCTCGGCGTCGAGGGCGACCTGGACGGCACGCGGCTGGCCGATAACGCGCCGTTCAAACGCGGCCTGCATCAAGTCGCCGATGGTTTCACCAGTCAGCGCTGGATCGACCTGTACAAGGGCCAGGAAGTCGGCTTGATCGTCAACAGCCGGTTCTCCCGTCGATCCACGCAAACTCTGCAAATTCTCGACAAGGAATACACCGTGCTGCGTGTCGACGAACGTATCGACGTCCCGGCGATCGGCCTGCGCGCGACCAACCATTACTGGGTCGATCCGCTGGACGGATTCATCCTGCAGAGCGAGCAGCAACTGACCGCGCAAATGCGCGTGCGCATCGTGCAACTGACCCCTGATCGCAGGCATCTGCCATGAAGCGCTTGCGGAGGTTATCGGCGGGTTTGCTGTTGCTCAGCGGCATCAGTCAGGCAGCGGTCACCGTCAGCGGCGATGTCGCCAACCCAGGGCCGGTGGAGTTGCCGCCGGGCGGGCGCTTGCTCGACGTGATCAGCGTGGCGCTGCCGAATGCCGAAGGTTACTGGCTGGCCGGCGTGTTGCTGCGCCAGTCGTTGCTGGAACAGCAGGCGCGGCTCAAGGCCGGGGTGTTGTTTGATCTGGATGTGTTGCAGCGCATGGCTTCGTTGTTTGACCGCCCGAGCCGCGCGGCGCTGGCGCTGCGCCTGGCTCAGCAGGTGCGGCAAATGCCGGTCACCGGGCGACAGGTGGCGGACCTCGATCCGGTCGCGGTGGAAGTCGGTTTCGCGCGCAACATTCGTTTGGACGACGGCGATCGGCTGATCTACCCGAAACGGGTCGACGAGGTGCAAGTGCTGGGCGCGGTTGCCGAGACCTGCCACCTGCCTTATCAGCCCTTGCTGGAGGCGCGTGAGTACCTGGAAAGCTGCACGCCACTGGACGATGCCGAGGCCGATTACCTGTGGCTGATCCAGCCCAATGGTGCGGTGCGGCGCGTGGGTATCGCGCACTGGAATCGCGAGAGCGGGCAGTTCCCCGTGGCCGGCAGCAAGATTCTGGTGCCGGTGAAAAACGATGATCTGGATCCGCCTGTTCCTGAACTGAATCAGCAGTTGGCCGAATTGATTGCCACGCAGCTGGCTGAGGTGGTTCGTTGAAGTTACGTTTTGCAGCTGTGTTGTTATTGCCGTGCGGTCTGGTGCATGCCGAGCCGCGTATTACCCAAAATGATTTCGGCGGCACCGGTCTGTTGCAGACCCCGACCGCGCGCATGGCCCCGGCCGGAGAGCTGAGCGTCAACGCCAACCGCACCGAGCCTTACAGCCGCTACAGCGTGTCGTTGCAGCCACTGGACTGGCTCGAAGGTTCGTTCCGCTACACCGCGATCACCAACCGGCCGTACGGGCCGGAGTCGATGAGCGGCAGCCAGAGCTATAAGGACAAGGCGGTCGATGCCAAAGTCCGGCTGTGGCAGGAAACTCATTGGGCCCCCGATGTCGCTCTGGGCTTCCGAGACATTGGCGGTACCGGCTTGTTCGCCAGCGAATATTTCGTCGCCAACAAGCGCTTTGATAATTTCGATTTCAGCGCCGGCATTGCCTGGGGTTATCTCGGTAATCGCGGCGACCTCGACAACCCGCTGGGCTACCTCGACGATCGCTTCAAGACCCGTCCGGCCCTGGAAGGCACCGGTGACGTCAACGCCGGTTCGTACTTTCGCGGCAAGCCTTCGTTCTTTGGTGGTGTGAGCTATCAGACACCGTGGGACCGACTCAGCCTGAAGCTCGAATACGAAGGCAACGACTACAAGCACGAGCCGAAGGACAACGTGATCAAGCAAGACTCGCCGATCAACTTCGGCGCGGTGTTCAAGGTGGCCGATTCGGTGGACGTCAGCGCGGCGTGGGAGCGGGGCAACACGGCGATGTTCGGCATCACCTTCCACACCAATTTTGTCAGCCGCAAGGCGCCGGCCAAGACCTACGACCCGACGCCGGAACCGCTGCCGGCGAAGATGCCGACCACGCCGATGGAACAGGTCAACTGGGCCGACGTGTCGCAACGCTTGCAGCAGAATGCCGGGTACAAGGTCGAGCGCATCAGTCAGCGTGATTCCGAGTTGATCGTCTACGGCGAGCAGCAGCGCTACTTCCATTCGTCGAAGGCTGTCGGCCGCGCGAGCCGGATTCTCGACAACAGTGTGAACGACGACATCAACTGGTTCACCGTGGTCAACAAGCGTTACGACCTGCCGCTGGAAGAGACCAGCGTGCCGCGCCAGACCTTCCGCGAAGTGATCAACAACGAGGAGCCGCTGGAGTCGTTGCACCGCACCACCGAGATCAACCCGGCGATGCCGCATAACGAGAAAACCCTCTACAGCGAAGCGCCGCAGCACTTCAATTATGGCGTTGGACTGGGCTTCAAGCAGAACGTTGGCGGCCCGGATGGTTTGCTCTATCAATTCAGTGCCGACGCGGACGCCGAGTACCGCTTCAACCGCAACACCTGGTGGAACGGTCTGCTCAGTGCCAACCTGGTGAACAACTTCGACAAGTTCACCTACGATGCGCCGAGCGGCCTGCCACGGGTGCGTACCGACTTGCGTCAGTACCTGACCACCTCGGAAGTGACCATGCCGTTGTTCCAGGTCAGCCATGCCGAGCAGTTGGACAAGGACCTGTATGGCATGGTCTACGGTGGCTATCTGGAGTCGATGTTTGCCGGCGTCGGCGGTGAGGTGCTGTTCCGGCCGACCGGTGAGCGCTGGTCGGTGGGAGCGGATCTGAACTATGTGCGCCAGCGCGAGTTCGACCAGGGTTTCGGCCTGCGCGACTACTCGGTCTGGACGGGGCACATCACCGGTTACACCGATTTGCCGTATGACACGTTGGCAGCAGTCAGCGTCGGTCGTTATCTGGCCGGCGACTGGGGCGGTACGCTGGACATCTCCCGCGAGTTTTTCAACGGCGTGCGTTTCGGTGCCTGGGCGACGATTACTACTGCTGGCAGCGCCGAGTACGGGGAGGGTAGCTTCGACAAGGGCATCTACCTGTCGATCCCGTTCGACGAAATGATGAGCATGTCGACCATGCGCCGTGCCAACCTGGTCTGGGCCCCCCTGACCCGTGACGGCGGCGCCAGGCTTAATCGCAGCTTCCAGTTGCACTCGATGACCGATAGCCGCGAGGGCGACATGTTCTACCGCAACTTCTCGAAGATTACCGAGTAAACCCGAGAACCCCCCTTGAGACCTGTGGGAGTGGGCTTGCTCGCGAAGGCGCCGGCACATTCAACATCTGTGCTGCCTGACCCACCGCTTTCGCGGGCAAGCCACGCTCCCACAGTGGTCCGGGGTGAACCGAATACCCGATCCATACCCCGATCCCTGTAGGAGTGAGCCTGCTCGCGAAGGCGCCAGTCCATTCAAAATCCATGTTGCCTGACCCACCGCTATCGCTTGCAGGCAAGCTCCCACAATGATTTTGTGGTGTGCCCGATTTGAGTGAACACCGCCGGACCCTGTGGGAGCGGGCTTGCCCGCGAAGGCGCCGGCCCATTCAACATCTGTGCTGCCTGACCCACCGCTATCGCGGGCAAGCCACGCTCCCACAGTGGAACGGGGTGAAGCGCATATCCCGATCCATACCGAGATCCCGTGTGGGAGCGGGCTTGCCCGCGAAGGCGTCGGCACTGCCACCCTCGCAACAGCCTGACCCACTGCCCAAATCCCGCCCACAAAAAAGGGGACTTTCGTCCCCTTGCGGTATCGCCTGGCTCGTCACCAGCCCATCAATAAATATCTTTAGACAGCAACGTAAACGGCGTCTTCACCAGGATCTTCAGATCCAGCCACAACGACCAGTTGTTGATGTAATGCAGGTCCATCTCCACACGCCGCTGCATCTTGTCGATGGTGTCGGTCTCGCCACGGCAGCCGCTGATCTGTGCCAGCCCGGTAATACCCGGTTTGATTCGATGACGAGCCATGTACGCGAGGATTTTCCCCGAGTAGTAGTGGTTGTGCGCCACCGCGTGCGGGCGCGGGCCGACCAAGGCCATTTGCCCCTGCAGCACGTTGAACAACTGCGGCAGCTCATCCAGCGAGGTGCGGCGTATGAAGCGCCCGACCGCAGTAATACGCGAGTCATTACGGCTGGCCTGAACCACTTCACGATCATCGTGCACGCGCATCGAGCGGAATTTCCAGACCTGAATCACCTTGCCGTTCCAGCCGTGGCGATCCTGCTTGAAGAACACCGGCCCCGGCGAGTTGATCTTCACCGCCAACGCGATGAACAGCAGCACCGGGCTCAGCAGGATGATCGCCAGCAGCGCCACGCCTTTTTCCACCAGACTCTTGCTCAGTGCAGCGGTAGGGCGGCTGGTCAGCGGACTTTCGTTGAGGCAGATCGCCGGCAGACCATCCACGACCTTCACCGAGTGGTTGAGCAGGGTCAGACTGTTCAAGTCCGGCACCCAGACCACATCGACGTTGGCGCCGAGCAAATCGACGTACATCGCTTCGATTTTCGCAGCCTCAGCCAGCGGCAGGGTGATGTACAACCGGCGGATGTCATGGTCTTTGATCAGCTTGAGCAAATCTTCCTGATCACCGACCACACGCGGCGCATCCGAATCCAGGTTCGGCTTCGCGCCATTGCTGACCAAACCTACCAGCGGCAGGTTTTCCACCTGACTGATCTTCTTCGCCAGACCCAGAGCCAGCTCGCCAGTGCCGACGATCAGGGTCTTCTGCGCGCTGGTGCGGGAACGCTGGTAGTACTTGGAAAAGGCATGCAGCGGCGCGTACATCAACGCCTGACCGAGGAAGCCGTAGACCGCCCAGCTCAGCGTCACCTCGCGGGAGAACACTTCGTCGGCCTTGCACACGAACGCGATGCCGGCCAGCGCCACCATGGTCATCGACCAGCCCATGAACAAGCGTCCAAGCCCGGTCAGGTAATTGTCCTGCTTGCGGTACACGCCGCTGAACGTATATGCCGGCACCGAGGCCAATACCGCCAGTGTTGCGCACATGCGGTAATAGAACTCGACGGTGCCTGTGTGCCGTTCAGCCAGTATGAATAACAACGCAACAATGAAAGCCTGCGCCAATGCCCATTGGCCCCAGAAGGTAAGTCCCTTGAGGCCGTTATTTCGATTGATCCGTAGAGAAAGTTCCATGAGATATCCCCAGAAATACGTCCATTCAGGTTTCGACAGTTGAAGTCCGAGTTGCTAGATAGGCTTGTTGTTGTTATTGGACGAGTGTCCTGAGGTAACAACGTCGATAGGCCGAACTGTCGTCAATCAATAGACTAAGTTATTGCCGGAGAGGGTGTCTGACGAGTTCTAACAAGATGGCACAGTGCCAACTTTTTAATAATCAAATACAAGGGTGTTAGAAAAGGTCGCAGAGCGGGGGGTGAATAAATTATGTTGTGTTTGTTACTGTAGGAGGGGTGGAGGCAGGGAGCTATTATTACCAGGGGAGGTGAAGCCAAACAGAGTGCTCTTGTTGTTTTTGTAATCGCACTGTTTTCTGTTTGTTTTGTTCGCGGATATCGGCGGTATTTACGCAACGATTTCCTGGATGAGGCAATAACCGCGGTTTCTTACGGCACGGAACAATCGCTCACCATTACTCGCGTTTTTGAACTTGTCCTGCAGGCGACTCAGGCACATCTCCAGGCCCCGATACTGCTCCGGCTCGCGGCCGATGCTGAGGATCAGGTCATCTCGACTGACTACACGTTCTTCGTGATGGAGCATTTTGCGCACCAGCGCGGTTTCCAGTCCGGTAAGGCTGATCTCGACGCCTTCCTTGACCAGTGCGCCTTGATCGTTGTCCAGATGCCAGGCTTCGTTGCAGGTGGCGGCGTCTTCGATGGCGGCAGTGCGGGTGTCGCTCTCTGCACTTTGAAACGGCTTCGCCGATTGTGCGGACAACCATTCCGATTCGAGGGTGGCCAATATGCGCTGGGTGTCGTGTTCAATCGTGCGGGCAACGTTTTTCCGGGTGCCCCTTGGGTAAGTGAACTCCATCAGCATGGGAGCGGAAGAGGGCGAAGTAGCACCTTCAATAAACATTTGTGCCTGAGACGTGCCAAACGAATTGAAGCGCTCGCTGGACAGAATGCTCTCAAGTTCACGCTGCGACGTTGTACTGTTGGTCACGACGACAAAATATTTTCTTGGGAGGGTTGTACTAGTTTCCATGTCTCTCTCCTAAAATGTGCACCAAAATGGGCGAAAAGGTAAATCGGCAGGCGAGCAATAACTTCCTTGGAAGTAACCGACAGGCAGGGTCTGGGCCCAAAATGGCCTCGATAAATTCCACTCGTTCTGCTGCTATGTTGTTAAGTTTATTGTTATGGTTCGGTGTAGCCGTGCTCATTCAATGGCTTGATTATTAGTAGATTTGAAGTACAACTTGAGCTGTATGGTTGCATATGACGATCCTTCGTGATTATGCAAAGAGGATGGCTGCCCGAGAGTCAGGCAGTCGATATCAGACCCCGCATCAGGCGATAGCCGTAGCCGCGGATGCTCTGAATCGCATTGGTACCATACATGTCCTTGATTTTTCCACGCAAGCGGCTGATGGATTTTTCCAGCGCTCTCGGGTCGTAGAAATTGGTATTGAGCCCCATGATGCTGGCGATTTCATCATGGCTGAGAATGTGATTGCTGGTCTGCGCAAAGGCTTCCAGGATCTTCATCTCGGCAAACGAGATGTCGAGTTTCTGGCTGGCGCCGCCGAGCAGGCAGATGCGCGTCGGGTCGAGCGTCAGATTGATATCTCGCTGCCATTCTTCACTGTTGAAGAATTCACCGAGCAACTCGTCGCCCTCGTCGGAAAGGGTATTGAGTTTGATACAGAAGTCGGCACCGGCCAGGAAGTACTTGATCTTGTTGAAAGCGCCGCGACCGGTTATGACCGCGCAAATGATCGGTTTCAAGTTGTCGGAACGCAGGTTCTCGATCAGCGCAAGATTGTCTTCCAGCGCTTGCGGAGTGTCGATAACGATGAAGATGGCTCGATACGAACCAGAAAGTTCATTGTTATAGGAACTAGTGTACGAACTGGCCTCAAGTGCCATATCAGTGCGTACGTGCTTTGCGATCAGCGCACTAAAATGTTCGGCCACGCCACGGGTACGGCCCAGTGTGAGAACACCGGGTACGTCGTTTGTCGGGCGCGGACTTCTAGTCGCCAAGTTCCCTGAGAGCATCATGCTTTGACTCGAATTAGGTGCTGACATCGGGATGTTAAAGCACCGGTTCTCATCTGTGACTGACAATTGGTAACATTCACGCGATTTTTAGACGTGGCTCCCGAGTTTTCTAACAATAATTAAGCATTTCAAGCTTTTAGTTGATTTTCTCGGGGCTGTGAACTAGTCGTTACATGGTGGCAATGTGGAATTGTGCCACTATTTTGAATCTATGGCGATGGCTTTATTCATGTCCAATTGCCACTGTCGACGATCCTGAGACAATGTGAGCTGGGTCACACTTTATTGGCCAATCGAACTTTTTTCTACTATAGCCCTAAATATTTTTTGAGCAGTTCGTAGGCGGACGTTTATTAACATGGCTTGAGTGTGTCTTTTGATAAGACATATTCTCCGTCGCCTGATCAGGCAATGGGTGTCGCGTTATACCGATTGTTTAACTTCAGATACTCAATTCCTGAATACAGTTGACCGGTCGCTCATCAAGAGCGCTCTGACGGAGGATTAATGGATTTCTGGACCTTTATCCAGGTGTTGATATTGGGCGCGGTAGAAGGCCTGACCGAGTTCTTGCCGATCTCCAGTACCGGCCACCAGATCATCGTCGCCGACCTGCTGGACTTCGGCGGCGAACGCGCGATGGCGTTCAACATCATTATTCAGCTGGGCGCGATCCTGGCCGTGGTCTGGGAGTTTCGCCCGAAGATCTTCGACATCGTCAAAGGCCTGCCCACCCAACGCAATGCGCAGCGTTTCACCCTCAACCTGCTGATCGCCTTCCTCCCGGCGGTGGTCCTCGGCGTACTGTTCGCTGACAAAATCCATCAATACCTGTTTAACCCGATCACCGTAGCCATGGCCTTGGTGGTGGGCGGCATCGTCATGTTGTGGGCCGAACAGCGCAATCATGTGGTGAGCGTCGATCACGTCGACGACATGCGCTGGTCAGACGCGTTGAAAATCGGTTTCGTGCAATGCCTGGCGATGATTCCCGGCACGTCGCGCTCGGGCTCGACCATCATCGGCGGTTTATTGTTCGGCTTGTCCCGGAAAGCCGCCACAGAGTTCTCGTTTTTCCTCGCCATGCCGACCATGGTCGGCGCCGCGGTGTACTCCGGCTACAAATACCGTGACCTGTTCCAGGCCAGCGACCTGCCGGTGTTCGCCCTCGGTTTTGTCATCGCCTTCATCTTCGCCATGATCGCCGTGCGCGGCCTGCTCAAATTCATCGCCAACCACAGCTACGCCGCGTTCGCCTGGTATCGGATCGCGTTTGGCTTGTTGATTCTGGCGACGTGGGTGTTTGGCTGGGTGAACTGGACGGAAGCGGCGGCGGGGTGATGCGCACGCCAGGCGGATCAACCCGCCTGGCACGTTTTACGGAGGGAGGGCATCAACGCCCTTGCAGCAACTCGCCGGCCTGATCCAGCAGCGCCAGCGGATCCTTGGCCTTGTGAATATCCACCGACAACAACTGGCGGAACTTGCGCGCCCCCGGGAACCCGGTGCCCAACCCCAGCACATGCCGAGTGATGTGATGCATCGCGCCGCCCGCCTGCAGATGCTCGGCAATATACGGCCGCAACTGCGCCAGCGCCTCGGCCCGGCTGATCACCGGCGCGCTGCTGCCGAACAACTGCTGATCGACCTCCGCCAGCAAATACGGATTGTGATAAGCCTCACGCCCGAGCATCACACCGTCAAAAGTCTGCAAATGCTCATGGCAGGCCTCCATCGTCTTGATCCCGCCGTTCAACACAATCTCCAGCTCCGGAAAATCCGCCTTCAACTGAGCCGCCACGTCATAACGCAACGGCGGAATGTCGCGATTCTCCTTCGGCGACAAGCCCTCCAGAATCGCAATCCGCGCATGCACAGTAAAACTGGTACACCCGGCATCCCGCACCGTACCGACGAAATCACACAACTCGGCGTAACTGTCCCGCCCATTGATCCCGATCCGATGCTTCACCGTCACCGGAATCGACACCGCATCACGCATCGCCTTCACACAATCCGCCACCAACTGCGGATGCCCCATCAGGCACGCACCGATCATATTGTTCTGCACCCGATCACTCGGGCAGCCAACATTAAGGTTCACCTCGTCGTAACCATGCTCCTGCGCCATGCGCGCGCAAGCGGCCAGATCCAGAGGAACACTACCGCCGAGCTGCAGCGCCAGCGGATGCTCGGCTTCGTTGTGACGGAGGAAACGTTCGTGATCGCCGTTGAGGAGAGCGCCGGTGGTGACCATTTCGGTGTAGAGCAGGGCGTTCTTCGACAGAAGGCGTAGGAAGAAACGGCAATGGCGGTCGGTCCAGTCCATCATAGGCGCAACGGAGAACCGCCGAGATAGCACAGGGCTTGAGTTTACTGGGCTGGAGTGGGTGTTTGGTACCATTTGGCTCAACGTATTTATAGCGTTTTTTTAGGCGTTTTCAGGCGTTTTTTCGATGGCGCTGGTACAATGTACCAATCACTTTCGGAATTGTACCAGTCGACTATGGCAACGATCAGAGCACGAAAACGCACCGATGGCTCAGTCAGTTACACGGCACAGATACGCCTGTTTCGCGATGGAGCGCAAGTCTACCAAGAGAGCCAGACCTTCGCCCGGAAACAGGCGGCACAAGCGTGGGTGCGGCGACGTGAGGCAGAGCTAGATCAGCCTGGTGCGATTGAGCGGGCGAACCGCAAGGGCGTCACCGTTCAGGACATGATCAAGCAGTACCTGGATGAAATGGAGAAAGTCCGGCCGTTGGGTAAAACCAAGGAAGCCACTCTAAATGCTATAGCGGCGACGGAGTTTGGTCAGACCGTTGATTCGGCTATCAACAGTCAACGGTTGGTGGATTTTGCACTCTGGCGAATGAGTAAAGAGGGCGGCGGCGTCCAGCCGCAGACGGCTGGCAACGATTTGGCGCATCTTGGGGCTGTCCTTTCGATTGCGCGTCCCGCTTGGGGGTATGAGGTAGACCCTCACGCGATGCCGGACGCTCGGAAGGTGTTGAGGAAGCTCGGCTATAACATGAAGAGCCGGGAGCGCGATAGACGTCCGACTAGGGACGAACTGGATAAGCTTCTTGAGCACTTCGTGAGCATGCAGCAGCGTCGGCCTACTTCAATCAACATGCTGAAGGTGATCGGTTTCGCGGTTTTTTCCACGCGTCGGCAGGATGAGATAAGCCGAATTCTGTGGGACGACGTAGATGAGTCGAACCAGCGAGTTTTGGTGAGAGACATGAAGAACCCAGGGCAGAAGATCGGCAATGATGTGTGGTGCCACCTACCCGACGAAGCTTGGCGAATTCTGCAAAGCATGCCAAAAGAGCGTGCGGAAATTTTCCCCTACAACTCTTCGTCGATCTCTACGGCCTGGGCGAAGGCGTGCAAGTTTCTGGAGATTGAAGATCTTCACTTCCACGATCTGAGACACGACGGAGTTAGTCGGTTGTTTGAGATGGATTGGGATATCCCGCGGGTGGCCAGCGTGTCCGGGCACCGTGACTGGAACTCGTTGCGTAGGTATACCCATCTTCGCGGGAAGGGTGACCACTATGCCGAATGGCCATGGTTAGAGAGGATCATTCAAGCGCCCGTGAAGCTGGGCGCCTGGGGTAAGCAGTGAATTAGCTGGCTCGGCGAATTCCGTTGAGCTGGTTGCATTCCTTTACCGCGGCCTCCCGCTGCAAGTCTAAATACGCTGCTAAATCTGTTATGTGAATTCCTTTAGCACTTTTCTGGCTGGATTCGAGTCTCGTGATAGGTATTCGAATTTGACCAGCCATTACTTTGCGCTGAAACATATCGGTTGTTAGGTGTGTGAAATAGTCTTTACAAACTTGATTAATTGAAATGATTGTTTGCCCGTTGTATTGAGCCATTAGCAGAAATAAGGTTTTCATGCGCCTTCACCCATTTTCAAATCCTGACAAGTGTTCGAATGCTGTTGCTGCCACGACTGGAACTTGTCCGTTGCCAATGGCCTTAAGTCGGTCCACCCGATGGGCAACCCATCAGCCACTCGGCCCATTCCGGGTTCAGATGACCACCATCCAGTGCCATCACGGCGTGATCCAGGCGATCGTTCGAGCGGTCGGCTCCCGATCGGCGAGTTAGTGCGGCAGGGGAGGATCCCTTTGCCATGCTCGCCACCGGTGTTGGCCATCGTCTGACGGGTGTCTTCTGCGATGAGCCAGATCCTGTCCCGCTGATGAGGGGCGCCGAGGTCAGCCGCTCCAATAACACCCCATCGCGCGTCATACCCGATTTCGGCAAGGCCACCGAGCACCACGGCAAGTCCTCTTCCCACAAGCAATGGTGAGTTCTCCAGTTCGACGTAGCGCGGTCGTACCTCATCGGTAATTCGTGCCATCTGCTGCCACAGTCCGGAGCGGGCGCCGGCGATACCAAGGCCGTTGCCTGCAACCGAGATGTCCTGACAAGGAAATCCTCCCGAAACCACGTCAACAAGGCCTCTCCATGGTCGTCCGTCAAAACTGCACACGTCTGACCAAATCGGGAAAGGCGGGAGCAGTCCATCGGCTTGTCGTTGCGCCAGAATCTGTGCGGCGTAGGCATCACGCTCAACGGCGCAGACGGTGCGCCAGCCGAGGAGGTGTCCGCCGAGTATTCCGCCACCAGCGCCTGCGAAAAGAGCCAACTCATTCACGCAGCCTCCACAGTGACTTGCGCGGCGCCGGAGAGCGGTTGTCCGACCTTGTTGTCCTGAATTCCTGGTTGCAGCTGCGCAGCCATCGCAAGCACCTGTTCGCGCAGTGAGCGGGCGTCACGCTCAAGCTTCTTGCCGGTACGAAAGGCGCTGAAGGTCTCGGCGGCGATCCGCAGTAGCTCGCCGATGGCGACCAGCGTCTGGTGCTCGGCCGGGCCGAAGAGCGGACCTGCTTCAAGTCCTTTGCAGGTTTGTACGAGGCGCGTGTGATCGGCCCGGATGAACTGCAGAGAGGCCTGGAGCTCGCGGATGGTTTTGGCGCTTGCGGCGCGCTGGATGTCTTCACCCTCGCGCAGGCCTGTCTCCAGGCCATCGCTGCGGCCCATGATGTAACCGCCCCAGAGCAGAAGGGCGGCCAGAACTATCAGGGTGACGAGTGCACCGATTTGTATTGGGGTCATCATGTGGTGTGCTCCTGGGATTGTCGTTGGCCGGTGGTGACGGCCGTCAGTGGTGTGGGGGCAACAGGGTGTTGGCCGTCCTGCTGTCGCTGCATGTCTTCATCCGCTTTGTAGGCGCGGATGTCGATCAGCGAGGCGACGTGGCGGATGTGCGCGTACTTCAGCGCCTTGCGGCTGGTGTCCAGCGTGGTGATCGGAAGCTGGATCCGGCCGCTGTTGATCTCCGTCACGAACGACTGCTCGTTGAGATTGCGAAAGTACTGCTCGCGGACTTTTTCCAGCGGGATCAGGACGTCACCGAAGATGCGATAGAGCAGTTCGACGGTGGCCGATTCGGGCGCCGGATGCAGGCGGAGCGGGTTCTGTGCAGCGTTACTCATGGCCTTGTCGAGCCTCCTTGCGTTGTTGTCGTGCCGGGTGGTTCCAGGCGTTCAGGCAGTGGCGTCTGGTCAGCTCGCGCAGATGTTCGGGCACTTCGAGGAGCGCGGCGTTGCGCTCCTCACGTGTGCGCATGGCAATGATCTGGCGGGCGTACTCCCTAGGCCACGTCACGGCGATCTGCCGGGATGGCAGGAAGATCAATGTCCAACTGCTCGGCCAGCCAACGGATACCGGCCTGCTTCACCCGAGTCGACTGGCTGTACTGCATTCCGTGTTTCTCGTCATACCAAGGACTGTCCTTGACCCGCAGGTACGCTTTGTCTCGCTTCGGGTTCGCCGGCAGGTTTCCCTTGAGCAGACCTTTTTCCCGCATGAGAGCGATCAGTTTGGGGCGAGTGAGGCCGAGTTGAGTGGCTGCTTGGGCGAGAGTGCGTTCCATAAACGGCTCCTCAAGCAGCATGCGCAGCAGGAGTGGCGGCTGCAGCAAGGTGGTTGATGGACTCAATGAGCTTTGCGTAGATCTCGGCATCGGGGTCGTACAGGGTGAAGCAACGCGTATGCGGGCTCTTGTTGCCGATGCTCAAGATGGCGGTGACGCCCCGGCGTGAATGGGTGCGATGCAGCGCCACATGCAGGGGAAGCTCGAAACCCATGTCGAGGCTCAGCACACCGCCGGTGTGCACCAGTTCGAACACGCGCTGCTTGTCCTGGACATCAAAACGGCCGTATTGACGATCGGCATGCGGGCGATGTACCAGGTCGCTGGAGTTGCTCGCGTCGAACGGACCGTTGGCAATCTCTTCGATGAAGTCGGCGAGTTTGAGGTGCATCTTCTTGTCGTTGTGCAGGGTCAGCGTGTGGCGTTCGCTGCCCAGTTCGACGACAAAAGTGCTTTCCACTGTGCCGCGCTCAGCCTTGAGGCGAAACGCTAGGCAATCACGCTTCGGTGCTGTTCGCAGGACGTGGTTGAAGGTCTCGGTCAGGTTGACCTGGGCGTTGAGCAACTGCAGTGTGCGGTTGTCGACCTTGTACTTGATCATGCCGCTTGCCCTCCACCGTTCGGATCGATAGGAGAGGGCTGGCAGGACTTGGCGACTAGCTTGGGCTTGCTGTTATGAATGACGACCAGACAGCCTGTTGTGAGCTGTAGTTGTTCGATCAGGTTGCGATTGCTTACGCATGTCGGATGGACATGTAAGGTAGCGGTGGTGCGCATAGGTATTGCCTCGCTCTGTGGTAAAGAGTGAGGCGAGTAAACAATATGTTTGCTGTTTGGTCAACACGGTTTGTTTGGTTTCTTGAGATTAGGCTGAGCCTAAAGGTCTGCTTACTGACCACCAAAACACGCGTCCGAGGATGACAATCCGTTGTTCGAGAACCTGATCCATTGAGTATTCTTTGTCGGGATACTCTTCACGATTGAAGCATTTTTGCCTGATTGCTCCGCTGGATAACCGCTGTAAGAACCTCACCCTCAAGGTGCCGTTGTGCGTCAGTGCATACAATTCACTATCGACAATTCGTGTAAAAGCTTTGTCAATGCCGAGCACTGCGCCATGAGGAATAAGGGGTTGATTACTATTCCCAACGTTCAGCATGAACACAGCATTATTCGCGTTGACCCCGCATTCTCTAAGAGTTGCTACGTCAAGCGTGACATGACGTTTGTGAGCGCCGTGTATGTCAACCTGGCTCGATTCTATAGGCGCTCCGCTCTGGTCTGTCAGCAAGAACACCAGATCATCTTTTTCAATTGAGTGATCAGAGTTCCATGGAACAATGGAGGTCATTTCATAGGGCTCTCCATCATCCGTGACCCCGTAAACGATCTCGGCATCATCCGTAAACATCGGCAGATCACCGTATTCGAGCCACTCTCTCCTCAGCCCGAGCGCAAGTGCTACTGCGCTTATTTTATTGGCCGGTACCCCTCGTTTTTTCCAGTTCGTAATATTTTGGTCGTTTTCTAACCCGAGTACGCGAGCCAGCTCTGTACCACCTGTGTTGGTCAGCTCCAGCGCTTTCACAAAGCGCTCAGCGTTGTTGGATATCAGCCGTGTTTTCATAAACAGTATGTTACCCCGCTTGCAGTATTCCGATAACAAACGTATTGTTTGTTTCGTGTTTGGTGTGTCGAGGTAAATCTATGAGCTCGTTCAATTCACCCCAAGTGGGGCCTGTACCCGTTTCCGCTCTTGAGAGAGCGATAGGTTGCACTGCTGGCTCTCCTACGGCTTTCGCTCGAATTATCGGAGTTAGTCCTCAGCGACTGTTCAACTGGATGCGCCGAGGTGTCCCCGTTAAGCAGGTGCCGTTGATTGTAAAAGCTTGTCGAGGAGCGTTATCCGCACATGAGCTAAGGCCGGATCTACCAGAAGTCTTTCCCGCTCCGATCAACTTCATCAACAGCCAAAAAAACTAGAAAAAAGGCGACCCAAAGGTCGCCTGTTTTCTCCCGACAGCATCACCACAATGCTATCGGGTCGCGATGTCGGAAGGCGAGCACACCACATGCCGCCGACTTTCATCGCGTTTCCAAGGCTCGGAAGCCTTGGTGTTGCTGCCGTTCTTACCACAGAGCTGGCAGCTGTTGCGCCAGGGGTGAACAACGGATTGTTCGCCCCGGCACGGTGCCGGTGTTGGTCTTACGAACCTAGCCGGCTTTGGGCCTCTCCAGACCACGCGGCAAATGTATCACCAACTTCTGTCGCGCGGCACTGGCAACTTTTAGGATTAATGCCATGAGCCGTATCGCTCTGAGTTCTCTGGAACGGGCGCAGCGGGAAATCCTGCCGCTCGATTTAGCGCTGTACCACGCCGCTCGCGATTACCCGGGCGGCGCTGCTGCCATTGCAGCCACGACCGGTCGTAACTCGACCACGCTGCAGCACAAACTATCGCCAACCCATCCGAGCCACTCCATCAACATTCAGGAGTTCGGTGAGATCCTCGAACTGACCAAGGATCGCCGCATTCTTGATGCGGTGCATGCGCTGGTCGGCGACACGATCTGGCAGGAGCTGGCCGACACCTATACCAACGACATGCCCGAGACTCTCACCACCGGCATCGCCGAATACTTCCGCCAAGTCGCGGATCTCGCCGAGACCTGGGCCAAGAGCATCGGCGACGGTGTCGTCACCGATCAGGAACTCGCGGCGATTCGCCTGCAGGTGTTCCGGGGCATTCAAGGGCTGCTCGGGTTGTTCAACCGCGCCACCTACGTCAACCAGACGACGCGAGGTGCTGACCGTGGCTGACATCGCTGATTTCGCCAACGACTTGGTGCAGGAACGCATCGATCAGGCCATGGCGGCGCGCAGCGCTGCCAAAGCCGAAAGCACTGCTCATTCCTTGCTGTTCTGCGAAGCCTGTGACGACCCGATCCCGGAAGCGCGTCGTCTGGCCCAACCGGGCTGCTCGCAGTGCATCAGTTGCCAGTCCCTGTCTGAGCGGGGGATTCAGCATGCTCGATGAGGTATTGGGCCAATTCGCCGATTACGGTCTGGAGCCAGCGCAACCGCTGGTGTTCGGCAAGCTGACCCGCTGCAAGACATCGCAGGACAAGGGCAAGGAAAAGAACGGCTGGTACGTGGTTCACGAGCAGCGCACGGAGAAGGGCGACACGCTGATCTTCGGCGCTTTCGGTGACTGGCGTTCGGGCGAGACGCAAAAGGTCAAGGTCAAGGCCGGGCGCATGTCGCCGGAAGAGCGCGAAGTGATGCGCGCTCGTCAGGAAGAGGCCAAGCGCCGCGCCGCCGAAATCGCAAGTAACGCTGCGCGGCGGGCCGCGAAAAGGGCGCAGGGTTTGTTCGAGCGCATGCCGACCACCGGGCGTAGCGATTACCTGGACCGCAAACAGATCGTCGGCATCAACGTCCGCTATGCGCCACGCACCGGCGCCGTGCTGGTCCCAATGAAGAACGCCCGTGATCAGATAATGGGCCTCCAGGTGATCTTCCCGAACAAGCAAGAAGACACCGGCCGCGACAAATCCTACTGGCCTTACGGGATGGCAAAGGAGGGCGCTTTCCACCTGCTCGGTCCGCATCCGGTACCGGGCGAACCGGTGCTGGTCTGTGAGGGTTACGCCACCGGCGCCAGCCTGCACATGGCGACGTCGCTCGCTGTGGCGGTGGCCTTCGATGCGGGCAACCTGTTGGCCGTGTGCAAGGTCATGCGCGAGCGCTTCGCCGGTTGCCCGCTGATCATCTGCCGCGATGACGACTGGAAGACCACCAAGCCCAACGGTGATGCGTGGAACCCGGGTGAGGAGAAGGCCAGCAATGCTGCTCTGATCGTCGGCGCCCAAGTCGTTGCGCCGATCTTCTCCGTCGAGCGTCACGACAAGTGGACCGACTTCAACGACCTGCACGTCGCCGAAGGCCTCGACGCGGTTCGCCGTCAGGTGCTGGCCGTGGTCCGTCCACCGGCGGCTGGTGGCTGGAAAGATCAACTGGCCCGCAGCGAGAGCGGCGCGCTGATCGCGCACATGCAGAACGTCGAATTGATCCTCGCTCACGACGAACGTTGGGCCGGGGTGATCAGCTACTGCGCCTTCAGCTCGAAGATCGTCAAGCTGCGTGCAGCGCCCTATGGCGGCGGCACCGGTGAGTGGGCCGACATCGATGATGTGCGCGTCATGAAGTGGCTCGCGCAGCAGTACAACCTGCGCGTGAAGTCCTCGCACGTGATCGAAGCCGTCAGCGTCGTGGCCCACGACCACGCGTTTCACCCGGTGCGCGAGTACCTGAAAAAGCTGGAATGGGATCGCGTGCCGCGCCTGGAGCGTTGGTTGACCGATGTGATGGGTGTGAAGGCAACGGATTACACGTCCAAGGTAGGCAAGCGCTGGATGATCTCCGCCGTGGCACGGGTGATGAAACCCGGCTGCAAGGCGGACTCGGTGATGATCCTCGAAGGCGTACAAGGCGCTGGTAAGTCGACCGCCATGAGCGTGCTTGGCGGCGAGTGGTTCATGGACACGCCGTTTGCCCTCGGCGACAAGGACGGCTTCCAGGCGATTCGCGGCAAGTGGATTGTCGAGCTCGGCGAGTTGGACAGCTTCAACAAGGCCGAGAGCACCAAGGCCAAGCAGTTCTTCTCCGCGTCGACCGACACCTACCGCGAAAGCTATGGCCGCAGAACGTTGGACGTGCCACGCCAGTGTGTTTTCGTCGGTACCACCAACCAGGACGAGTACCTCAAGGACGCCACCGGCAACCGACGCTATTGGCCGGTGGCCTGTACCAAGGTCGACGTGGCGTTGCTGCGCGAGATCCGCGATCAGCTGTGGGCCGAAGCGATGTTCTGCTTTGAGGCCGGCGACCTCTGGTGGGTAACACGAGAGGAAGCGCCGATGTTCAGCGAGGAGCAGGACGAACGCTTTGTGGTGGACGAATGGGAAACGCCCATCCTGACCTGGCTCGAAGAGTCGCAGATCGGTGAGACCACCACCGGCAGTGAGGTGATGAGTCAGGCGCTCAAGCTCGATCCCGGTCATTGGGGCAAACCCGAGCAGATGCGTGTGGGTGCGATTCTGCATCGACTGGGGTGGCGACGGTTTCGTTTGGGCGCCCTGAGCAAGAGCGGCCAGCGGCCTTGGGCGTACAAGAAACCGGAGGGTTGGGGCAGGGCGCCTGCGCTGGAACAACCTGAGTTCGAGGAGCCGTGCTTCGATGATTAAGGCGATCGATATGGCCCTCAAGCAATGGGCGCAGGAGCTGCATAGCGATGAGCTGGCCGCTGGTTACTCGGGCGGCAACATGGTCGCGATGATGATGGAAAGCGGTGGCCAGCTTGTGCGCGGAAGGCGCGGGAGCAGGGTGCCGCTGGAGGCCTCCCTGGACATCGAGCGCATCGTCAAGAAACGCCTTGATCCCGAGTTGATGACGGTAGTCCAGGTGCATTACTTCCAGCCTGATGCGCCTCTGACTGCGCGTCTGGCTGAGAGTGGCTGCACACGCAACCTCTACTACCAGCGCCTGCATGACGCTCACATTGTGGTTGAGCACTTCCTCCTGGGGGAAGCGGCTTGATCGTGGGCATTACTCTGGCTCACGCCGTCCCACTGGCCTGCCTCCGTCCCACTGCTTTTTGCGGTGGTGGGACGGGCGCAGGCCCCGTCGTTGTTGGGCTGTCCCACCGTCCCACCTTTTTCATGCCTCCCGCCCGTGTATGCGTAGCGGGCATCAATGCGCGTGTTCACGCGCACGCGTGTTTTTAAATATTCTCTCTATACACGAGAAAAGAGAGATAAAAGTAGGACGGTGGGGCAAAGCCCCAATCTGCGGGGCTTTCGGACGTCCCACCTAGTTTTAGAGAGGTGGGACGCATGGGACGCCGCTAAAACACCAGAAGCAAAAGCCAGCCGGGTTGAGATATTCACCGACATTCGCCAGCCGTTCACCGGGCGTCACCCACACATTCACCGGATGGCATTAAAACGGTCTTGCTACCACCAGAATCGAGCTGTAAAAAGGGGCCATCTTCGATGGGTGCGACCGCAAAGCGCGGCAGGCCACCCACCACCTGACCCGGCCATAGCGCCGGGTCTTTTTGTTTAAGGGGCAGGGAAATGACGAACGAGCAGCAGGCACTGGCAGACATGCCGATCTGGTTGGTGATTGCCCTGTCCCTGGTTGGCGGTGTGTCCGGCGAGATGTGGCGCGCTGACAAGGACGGGGCAAGAGGCTGGGCATTGTTGCGCCGCCTCGCACTTCGGTCCGGTGCCTGCATCGTCTGCGGCGTGTCAGCGATGATGTTGCTGTTTGGCGCGGGCCTGTCGATCTGGACGGCGGGCGCCCTGGGTTGCCTGACCGCGATGGCCGGCGCCGATGTCGCCATCGGCTTGTACGAGCGCTGGGTGGCCAAGCGGCTGGACCTGAGCGAGGCCGAGCCGAAGGTATGAGTCGGGCAGGCCGGGCAGGGCGCAGATTTCACGGGTCCTCCCCGAGGGCCGCCCCCTACACGGGTTATCGAACTCGCGGAATCTCTCTAGCTGAAACCTTTGCAGGGATGTCCGTCTTTTCAAACGGAATGCACTAGGTTCGCAGCGCTTGATACCTAGAGAGCTTTTTTGGGTTTCGCCTTCAGCAGTACCTTTCTCATCACTCGGTTTGTTCGGTTGTCGATTTTGTAAACGGTCTGATTCGCGAGAAGAAAAGCGCTTTTAGTGTCTGCTGCCACGAGATACCCGGTGATGCTTTCTCCTTCTTTGGTTACGACGGTATGTACTTGGCTTAGACCGTTCACTACCTCGATACCAGCTGCTTCGTGGACGTCATGTCTGCCCCTGTCAACCCCATGCCTTATTCCGATGGTAGGCAGAATGAAAATCACGAACAGTGCCAAACTTCCCATTAGTCCCTTAACAAAAAAGGATTGTCCTTTCGCTTCGTGATTTGCAAGAGTGTAAACATACGCCAACGCCACTGTCCCGAATGGAAACCATTGCAGAAATGGGCCGACAATGGGCATGTCGTCCACCCAGCTCATAACCATGGTAAACCAGTGTATGTAACCGGCAGCCAAGATCGCCGGGTTAGTCAATTCGAGCTCGCTTGTCGAGATGCCGAACTGCTCGAAGTAGGCCGCAAGCTCCAGGTAGCCGTCGACAAAGAGAGCTGTCTGTAAAAAGAGCGCAATACCTATCAAAAGCTTAAGAGCAAAGTCTTTGTCTATCGTCTTTATAACCGGCGTTAGCGAAGACGGCGTTTGCAAATCTTTGCAATTCGCCTGGGCGATGGTTATTGGAGCCGTCAGCTCAACTCGAATTTTCTTGTCTCTATTCCAGAACACGCTTCGTCCTTGATGTATTGGTGGATGGGGGGAGATTAGCGTAACGCGAATGGCGCAGAAAGTGCCGGGGACCCTGAGGAATTTCAAGGGGCACGGGGTCGGAAACCCGCGGGATCGCGTTAGTGTGAGGCGCGCCAGCTTACTGAAATTTCAATGATTGAAATCCTGAAAGGATTCATTGAAAAAAAGCCGCTGAAAAGGAAGGCTTATGACCGCAGCCACGTGCCTGTCTCGACAACGGCGTTTGCTGGCACATAGGCCCGTAGCCAAGTTACATCGCATGGCTTAAGGGAAACGGACGACTGGTCCTGTCTATGGCAAGCAAGTCGATGTGCTGCCCACCGAGGCACTGCTCGGTGTGCCTTCGCCGATCGCCAGTGGTTGGGAAAGAAATCAGCTAAACACTGTTGATTGACAGAGGGATTAGATTCTTTTTTGCCCCAGCCGCTTTCTCGCCTCGGATCCGCTGTTCTGTTGAGCCTAACTGTTAATATGAATACAAGGGAGCGATGATGATGATGATTGCTGCTCCAACTAGATTTCAGGGTCTAAGCATTTTCTGACATCACACACGTTCCCGTGGAACATCGGCGGGTGTTCTTATGACTCGCGTTTGAGCACAAACATCATAGTGGCGAACACTTTATCCTTGTACACCCAAGCATGTAACAAGGCAGCGCTGATGTGGCCTAGAATTGCAACGAAAAACAGCCACGCAAATGCTCCATGCAGCATCCGGCACCAAGCATAGACCACTGGGTTTTCACCAACGATTGCAGGTACGTTCCAACCGGGCAGTATGGTGATCGGCCAGTTGCCAGCTGAGCGCATCGCCCAGCCAAATAGTGGCAGGCTGAACATGAAAAAATAAAGTAACCAATGCGTAACTCTTGCCGCTGTGGCTTGCCACTTAGGGACGCTCTTGGGTAACAGCGGGCCGGGATGTAATAACCGGTTGAACAGACGTATGCTCGCGAGGCAAAGAATGGCTGCGCCCAATGACTGATGCCAGTTGATGAGAAATGGACGCCACGTTAGCGATGTCATCATCCCCACACCGATGAACAGCATGGCAATAATCGCTAGCGCCATTGACCAATGAAGAATTCTTGCCAGCAGATTGAAGCGACGAGGCGAATGAGTGACCGAATTTGTTTTCATCAGTGGCCTTCCTTTTTACCGACGGCATCTGTTGCTTTACCAAGGGCAATCTCTCGCAGCCGAGCGTTATAAGAGTGCGAATAGATACCTGCCCGCGCTGCCAGTACGGGATCGGCGGACAGTGTGATGCCAGCAGGCACCAGTGTCGGATCGAAATTAACGTCCCGACAGGCGCCGTTGACCTGGTCGAAAACGCCGGTCACCTCAAGCGTGCCGGCGGTCACTTGCGGTCGTTGCTCCGGCCAAGGCTGTGATGGATCGTCGATCGGATCACTCGCATCCGCCAATTGCAGCACTAGATCCCATGACAGCGGGCCCTGTGCCAGACGCTGTCGCAGATCATCAAACAGGAAATCGTGACTCACCTTGGCGCGCTGTTCGGTGCTGAATGCTGAGAAGGTTGCATGCGGACGCATGAACCAGCGCACCGGCTGACGCTTGCCATCGGAGGAGAGCAAAACGAAGGCATTGATCACATTGTACTGCGCACCAGAAAAGCTGCTCGGCCAAGGCGCACTCGCTTTGCGTGCCAATGCTTTTCGAGCCTCTGGATAGTCGGCAAGAAACGCCGCAACGCGTGCTGGATCAGGCTTGCCCGTGCGGGTATCGGGCTTGAGTGCCTGTTGCTGGGCGAGAAAACCCTCGGGGCTACGCGTATCGAAATAAGGTGCGTTGTTCAGCTTCATGCGCCATTGCGACCGGTCTTCAGCGGTCAACAGCAGAGCCATGCTGACGGTCGCCGAAGAGTTGTCGGCGGCGTGCGGATCTACCGCGCCCACGGAAAACCGGCCGATAGCCGGAGCCTGCCCCTGCGAGAACACTCGTGCGTATGAGAGGTGAGCGGCTGCACCATTGCTGTGGAAAGTGCCTGCGAAGCACATGCCCTTGCCATGCGCGCGGCGAAACCCAGGTTCGAAGTTGGCGAGCGAGTCGCCAAGAAAGGTGCGTGTGGTCGTTCGCCCGCCGATCAGCCCCGCGGTCCACGCAAAGCCCAGCGCGATGGAACCCGTGATTGCCGCGATGCCGCACACAGGCATCGCGGCTCGTTTCAGAAATAGGAACAGATTGCTGTCAGACATCTTCAATCATGTGTTTCACGGGCAACCTCCCTAGTTGTATAAAAAACCGCCCCTTTGTATGTGGGTTTTCCGAGGGGCGGGCGAGGCAATTGGAAACGTTCAGCCCTGAAGCGCCCGCGGGCGGGCACTGCGCTGCTGTTCCACTTCGTCATGAGCCGGTTGCAACTGAAAGTCGAAGTCCAGCTCGGCGAACCGTCCGTGAACGCCACGGTTGGTGGCCGCCTGCTGATCATCGACAAACCGTACCTCTCCCACCAGACCTTCGCGAGTGGCATAGGCGAAATCGTCCCACAGGTATTTGTCACCCGACAGGTTGATCTGCGTGGTCAGATGGCGGAAGCCCGGGGCCGAGATGAAGTAGTGGATGTGCGCCGGGCGCTGCCCATGGCGGCCAAGCAGGTCGAGACATTCCTGAGTCGGTCCCTGCGGATCGCAACCATACCCTGACGGTACGATACTGCGCGCCCGGTAATGGCCGCGTTCGTCGGTCACGATACGGCGACGAAGGTTGAAATCCGACTGAGATTTGTCGAACCAGGAATAGCTGCCCTTGGTGTTGGCTTGCCACAAGTCCACAATCGCGCCAGCGATCGGGTTGCCCGCCAGATCGACCACCTGACCTTGGATGAACATTGGCGTCGCGATGCCGTCTTCGCTGCCATCATCCATACGCGCCTCAGCTTGGCACAGCGGCGCGCCTGCCACATAAAGAGGCCCCTCGATAGTGCGGGGTGTGCCGCCGACCTTGCCGGCCTGTTCGTCACGGGCATCATTAAGCAAATCGAGAAAGTGCTCCAGCCCAAGACCTGCCACCAACAAACCGGCTTCATTGCGCCCGCCGAGACGATTGATGTAATCAACGGCAGTCCAGAACTCGTCATCGGTGATTTGCAGTTCTTCTATCAGACGTGCGCTGTCTTGCAGCAGACGAAACAGAATCTGTTTGATGCGCAGACTGCCGCGACCGTTTTCCAGGCCAGCAGCCTGTTTGAAAAATGTCTGGATCTGCTCGGTGTGGGAAATGGTTACCGTCATGATCGGTCCTCGTCTTATTTTTGTAATGGGTACTAGGGCGTGCTGTTCAGCGCTCGTCCGCATGGATTGAGGAGGGGTGACGACACAGGCCGTCGATCTCGATGTCCATGTACGGAAACAGCGGCAACTGCATCAGCAGTTCGTGCAGTGCCTCAACGCTGTCTACATCGAAGACGCTGTAGTTGGCGTAGTGGCCGGCGATACGCCAGAGGTGTCGCCATTTACCTTCTTGCTGGAGCCGCTGGGCGAGATCTTTCTCGTCAGCTTTGAGGCGGGCGGCGCGCTGGGCGTCTATATCGGCGGGAAGCCTGACGGTCATTTTTACGTGAAACAACATATTCCTGCTCCTGTGGTCAATGGCGGCGGAACTGAGCCAGTCGGCCTTCGTCCAGTGTGAGGCCCAGGCCGGGAGTGCTGGGCACGTGCAACTTGAAGTCGCGGTAGATCAACTGTTGTGCAACGATTTCTTCGGTCAACAAAAGTGGGCCGAACAATTCGGTGTCCCATTGCAGTTGCTCCAGAGTGATGAAAGCGTGCGCCGATGCCAGGGTACCGATGGCGCCTTCGAGCATGGTTCCGCCGTAAAGGGCAATGCCCGCTGCTTGGGCGATGGACGCGGTACGCAGAACTGCACGTGGGCCGCCGTTCTTGGCGATTTTCAGCGCGAAGACGCTGGCAGCGCCGTCGCGTGCCAGGTTGAAAGCGTCTTCTACGCATTCGATGGATTCATCAGCCATGATCGGCGCGGCGCTGCGCAGGTTCAGGCGTACCTGGCCTTTGCGGTTATGACGTGAGATGGGTTGCTCAATCAGATCAATGCCATTTTCCGCCAACACTTGGCAGCCTCGAATCGCCTCGGATTCGCTCCAGGACTGATTCACATCTACACGCACGCTCGCTCTGTCGCCCAGCGCGCGTTTGATGGCAATTACGTGGGGCAAGTCGGTCGCCAGCGACCGGGCGCCGATTTTTAGCTTGAAGATGCGGTGGCGGCGCTCGTCGAGCATCCGCTCGGCTTCTTCGATGTCCTTGTCGGTATCGCCGCTGGCAAGCGTCCAGGCCACTTCCAGTGCATCGCGGACCCTACCGCCGAGCAACTCACTTACTGGTTGCCCGCAGCGCTTGCCCTGAGCATCAAGCAAGGCGGTTTCAACCGCTGATCGCGCAAATGTGTTGCCTTTGATGGCCTTGTCCAGCATGCGCATCAGCGCATTTAGATTGGTCGCGTTCTGCCCGATCAGCAATGGCGCGAACCAGGCGTCGAGGTTGGCTTTGATACTTTCCGGGCTTTCATAGCCATACGCCAAGCCGCCGATGGTGGTGGCTTCGCCAACACCTTCGATGCCGTCACTGCAAATGAGCCGCAGGATGACCAGTGTCTGACCTCGCATGGTGTGCATGGCCAGTTTATGCGGGCGGATAGTCGGCAAGTCGACGATGATCGTTTCCAGACGCTCGATTCGGGCTGCGCTCATTAGAATTTCCATGGCAGGTTGTGGTGATGACGCAAATTCGTGATCCATACTCATTGGATCTTTTGTGCCTCTGGCGTAGCATCTTCGAGCTTAAACGAAGCGTCCAATATCCATTTTATGTACATCCATACTCAGGAGGTATCGTGGACTTGCGACACCTGCGTTATTTCAAAGCGGTAGCCGAGACACTCAATTTCACGCGGGCGGCTGAGCGGCTGAACATGGCTCAGCCGCCGCTGAGCCGACAGATTCAGCAACTTGAGGAGTTCCTCGGCACCGCGCTGCTAGAGCGCAGCCGGCCGTTGCAACTGACTGAGGCCGGACGCTATTTCCATGAGCAAAGCGGGCTGCTGCTCGAGCAATTTCAACAGCTGTGCCTGGACACCCAACGCATTGGTCAGGGCCAGCGCCAGTGGCTGGCGATCGGGTTTGCGCCATCGACGCTTTACGGGATCCTTGCGCAACTGATCCGTGAACTGCGGCTGGATCCGAACCTGGAACTTGGTCTGCATGAAATGACCACATTGCAACAAGTCGAAGCGCTGAAAAGCGGCCGCATCGATATCGGCTTTGGGCGTATCCGTTTCGACGATGGCGCGGTCCGGCAGACAGTGCTGCGTGAGGATCCACTGGTGGCCGTTCTGCCGCTCGGGCATGCGCTTGCCGTTGGTTCGGTGACGCTTGAGCAACTCTGCCGCGAGCGCTTCATACTCTATCCAGGCAATCCAAGGCCCAGCTATGCCGATCATGTGCTGGCGCTTTTTGCCAATCACGGTCTGGGTATCAAGGTCTCGCAGTGGGCCAACGAGTTGCAGACGGCTCTCGGACTGGTCGCTGCCGGGCTTGGCATCACCTTGGTACCAGAGGCGGTACAACAGCAGCACCGCGCTGATCTTGTTTACGTGAAAATCGAGGAACCGGGTGCCGTATCACCCATCATCCTCAGCGCTCGGATGAACGATACGAGTGCGATGGTGCAGCGCTGTCACGAGATTATCGCCACGCTCAAGGACTGAGTGGTATGGCTGCAAATGGCCAGCGCCGCGGTCGGGATTATCCACCCAACGCCGAGCTGCGCTCGATGTAGGGTTCCACGGGCGCTCGATTCTGCTCTGCGGCCAATGCACGGTCGCGCAGTCGTTGCTCGCGGGGATAGGTTTCAGGCGTGAGCAAGGTGGCGATCACGGTAATCAGCGCCATGCTGGCCAGATAGATTGCGATGGGCTCCGGAGCGCGATAGTGCGCCAGAAGCGCCGTGGCGATGATCGGTGCCAGTCCGCCACCCAACACCGAGGCGACTTCGCGTCCGATGCCCAGACCGGAGAACCTGAGACGGGCTGGCAGCAACTCACTGATGAAGGCTGGCTGAGCGCCTTCGAGAAGGCCCAGAATTACACCGTTCGCCAATACCAGTCCAGTCACAATGATCCACGGCTCACCCGACTGGAACATCAGGAAAAACGGGTAGGCGAACAACAGCATAGCCACTGCACCTGTGAGGTAAACCGGTTTGCGTCCCACCTTGTCGCAGATATACCCGGCCAGCAGCGCACACGGAATCATCAGCACCATCGAAAAGGTCAACGCGCCCAGAACGAATGCGTTGGAAAGACCAAGGAACTTGCCATAGGCGATGGAAAAGGTGAAGAACATCCATGACGCGCAGCCTTCACCCAAACGCAGGCCAAAGATCATCAATATTTGCCGTGGATGAAAACGCAACACTTCCATGATCGGTGCGCGAGCGGCTTTTCCTTCGCTCGCGACCTGTGCAAATTCCTCGCTTTCATGCATATGGCTGCGCAAATACAGACCCACGGCAATCAGCACGATGCTGAACAGAAACGGCACACGCCAACCCCAGGTCATGAAGGCATCGCCAGAGATCTTTTCCGCGAGCATGAAGGCGCCCGTTGACAGGGCGAAGCCGACGACCGCGCCACATGGAGCCCAGGCGGAAAAGCGGCCGCGCTGGCTCTGGTGGGTGTTTTCGCTGATTACCAGAATGCTTCCGCTCCACTCGCCGCCGGCCGCGAGCCCCTGCACCAGTCGCAACATCACCAGCATCACCGGCGCAGCGATACCGATGCTCTGATAAGTGGGCAACAGCCCCATCAAAAAGGTGGCGACGCCCATTGCGCTGAGCGTTAGCGTCAGCACCATCTTGCGTCCGTAGCGATCGCCCAAATGCCCACACAATATTCCGCCGACAGGACGAGCGACGAACCCGAGCGCGAGACCGGCATAGGCCGCAATGACGCCAGTCAGCGGATCCTCGTCAATGGGGAAATACAATTCGCCGAAAACCAGAGCCGCCGCTGTTCCATATAAGAAGAAGTCATACCATTCGAGAATCTGGCCAATGACAGATATATAAACTGCACGTATTACGCCGTGGGGTCCACACGCACTGGACTTATCATTTGCAGGTACAGTCATTTTATTTTTCATATTATCAACGACTCTCATGATTAATCTCTTGGAACGCGTCGAATCGTTCGCGACGGCGTGTTGTTACGTTAATAGCCGCTATTGGAGAGGGTCAAATGATCTAGAATTATTTGCGCAATGCACCAAATGAATAATTGCGCGCAGCGCGGCGAAGTGTTCGTTTTATTAATCAAGGCTGAGAAAAAACTTATCGTTACTGAGCTTTGATTGCATACTAGTCGCCGGGCCTTCCGATGATTCCATCAGGGCTGAACCGTAGACATCAGCAACTTCGAGACTTCCATGACGAAACATATCAATATGGCCACGATTGATTTGAATCTCTTGAAAACCTTTATGGCTATCTGGGAGCACCGGAGTCTTACTATCGCTGCGGAAAGACTGCATCTCAGCCAACCCGCTGTGAGCCATGCCTTGCGCCGTTTGCGCGACGTTTTCGATGACCCGTTGTTCGTCCGAACGGCGACGTCGATGGAACCTACCGATGCCGCCATTCGATTGTCCGGCCCGATCGAGCATGCCCTGGACATCATCCAGGGAGCGCTAATGATGTCATCACGCTTTGACCCGGAAACGGCGACGCGTACCTTCCGCATTTCGATGTCCGACATGTCGCAGTTGTATGTCCTGCCGAGGCTGATGGAGGTCCTCGTTACCCTGGCCCCGAGCATCAACCTGGAGATCCATCCTCTGCCCATCGACCAGTTGGCCATGGCGCTGCGCAAGGGCGATATCGATATTGCTGTGGGCTATCTGGTCGAGCCTACAGATGACTGCATTTACGAGCGTCTGCTGGAAGATGAATTCATCTGCCTGCTACGCAGAGGCCATCCATTACAGTCCGACAGCATGAGCTTCGATCAGATGGCGGCGCTACGCTACGTGCATGTATCCAGTAACATTACCGGGCACGGCTTGACCGCCGATACAGCGTTTCGCAAGGTGGGCTTGCAGCGAGACATCGCCTTGAAGGTGCCGAATTTCACGATTGCTCCGAAGATAGTCGCCACCACAGAACTGGCGTTGATTCTGCCGCGCGCGATAGCCACCCAGATCAACCATACCCAGGCGTACCGGCTGTTGAGTTTGCCCATCGAGTTGCCAGCGATTTCGGTGGGCGTCTACTACCACAGCCGTTTTTCTTCTGACGCCGGCATCGCCTGGTTGCGAGGGCTGCTGGTTGAACTGTTCGCCGCAGCGCAGACAGGCGAGGCACACTGATAGAGTTGCCTGGGCGGACGATTACCGTCTAGGCGGATCGGTATTGGTATGTACGCATGGGGTAGTGGGGGCTGGAGCCACTGAACGGCGGCAAACTCAGAAAATCCTTGCGCAAGACTTCGCGCTGCGGCGAGGCAAGGGCTTGATCGAGCGCGTCCGCCGAGTCGAATACGACTTTGTTGCGTTGCAGCGTGGTGCTGCGCTCGACAGGTAGCCGGCTGCAATAATCCAGACGGGTATAGACCTCAACCTCACGAACGCAGGGCAGTTTCGCCAGCAAAGGCGGGTGCTGACGAAGGTATTGCTCGACCCAGGCCGCCTCATTGGCGACCTGGCCGGCGTATTCCACAAGATACGTAACCCGCTCATCGTCAACCGCCGCCGTCGGGGGATATCGGGTATCACTGAAGCTTCTAACCAGCATCGCTTGTTGCTGCCACTCGTACCCGGCTAGCCTGCCGGTTGATACAAGGCTGGCAAGCGGACCGGTTGTTTGCAGTGCAGCCTCAAGTTGATCAATACGGCCGAAGTATAGTTGAATGACGCACTCCGGGGAACGCTCAGCCGCGATGAAAGGATCGGCGTGAGTCGATGCCAATGTTACATGCCAGGCACACTCGATCACGCCGGGAATCGCCGATAACAATGAGTTCGGATCTTGCTTAATAAGACATGTCTCGGTTCGACTTTTATTGGCTGTAAGAAACAGGCAAAACGTCATATTCACAGTCCTCATCAGGAAGCAGAAGCCTGCGGGTCATGGCTGCCAAATCGATCGAGCCGGTGAAAATTACGCCCGAAGTAGGTCAGCCCTTCGCCATGCTCGCCGACATGAATATGCGCAACTTCGACGAAGAGCACCGAGTGCGACCCCACATCCTTGATGTCCACTACAGTGCCTTCAAGACTTGCCAGGGCATCGCCCAACACCGGTAATCCTGTATGGCCTTCGCGCCAGTCATCGTCGGCGAAACGCTCTTCAGGCGGTACGTCGGTCATTCCGGCGAACCGCCGGGCTATTTCTTCCTGATGGCCGGGCAGAATGTTCACACACAGTGCGCGGTTTCCCAGCAGCGCCTGGTGTATGGAGCTGCTGCGGTTGATGCATACCAGAACAGTCGGTGGCGAATCGGTGACCGAGCAGACGGCACTGGCGGTCAGCCCGAGACGGCCATGGGGGCCATCGGTGCTGATTATATTGACGGCAGCTGACAACAACGAAAGTGCCTGACGGAAATCTGCTTTAATTGTTGTATTCATGATGACAAGTTCCCATTGTTAACGTTGACGCTGGCATATTCATGCTCGAGCGTCATGCGGTCAAATTCGTCTTTCGTATGCTGGATATTAATGAAAGGAATGTTCCAATTTTGGTCTTTGCAAGCGGTAATGATTGGGCTTATTCATGTCTTTTATCTAGATTATGCATGTTTCGAATTTGATCGTTGTCAAGTTTGTCCTCCATTCTGCCGGTGTTTAAGTTTGCCATTCCGGAGAATTGGATGAACAGCAAAGTTGGCTGCATTTCGAACGTTAAAAACTCTGTTGCATCAGAAACGATTAACACGCTAGGCCTGGATGCGGTTATCGCCGAGATCGCCTCACGTCGTGGCGAGTTCAATCAGCGCAAACACGTACCTCGTGACATGATCGAAAAAATGAAAGCAGTCGGTATCTTTCGGGCCAGCACGCCAAAGTGCTTCGGTGGCGATGCGTTACCGCCCGGAGAATTCTTGCGCATCATCGAACGAATTTCCCAGGCGGACGGTTCGACCGGCTGGGTAGCGGCGTTTGGTTCGGCGAATATTTATCTGGCGTCCTTGCCGCCGCAAACCCAAGCGGTTATCTACGCCAACGGACCGGATCAGGTCTATGCCGGTGGTCTTTATCCATTGCAGCCCGCCAAAGCCGTAGATGGCGGCTGGGAGATTACCGGCCATTGGCGTTTCGCCAGTGGCTGCAAGGGCGCAGACTGGATCGGCGTGGGCATTGGGGGGACTGCGGCCAACGGCGGCGGTGCCGCTGCGGGCAAGCCATTGACTGCGGTGTTTGCCGCAAGAGAAGTGCAGATTGTCGAAAACTGGAACGTAGTCGGCATGCAGGGAACCGGCAGCCATGATCTACGACTGCAAGACAAAACCGTTGAGCACGCCTGGACATTTGTGCGCGGTACGGCGGCAACCATTGATGAGCCACTATATCGTTATCCTTCGGTTTCCTATCAGGCCCAAGTGCATGCGGCGGTAAATCTGGGGCTGGCGCGCGCGGCGCTGGATCTGGTAACGGCGATGTCGGGCAGCACCAAGACCGTTACCGGCGCGCCCCGGCTAGGTGATCGCGCGTACTACCGGATTGAACTGGGCAAGGCTGAGGCGATGCTGCGCAGCGCCCGGGCTTTTTTCTACGAAGCGCCGGACGCTGTCTGGGCATCCATACTGGCCGGCGACCCAGTCACCGAGCAGCAAGCCAACTTGCTTCGATTGAGCGCGACGCACGCGGCGCACACCTGTGCAGAGGTGGTGGCGATGGCTTATCGGCTGGCGGGCACCGCAGCGATCTTCGATGAGAACCGGCTGCAATGGATTTTGCGCGATTCGATGGTAGTCACCCAGCATGCTTTCCTCGGCGAGGCGACCTACGACAGCGCCGGCGCACTGTTTGCTGGTATTGCGCCCACCACTCCGTATCCATGACGCCGCACGCCTTGCACGAAACGTTGACGTCTCGTGCAAGGCAAGCCGATAAAAATCCAGCATTAGACCCTTGCATGACAAACGGCGATTGCGCCCCTGCGTGTATCTCACCTTGGAGGCGCCTTGCCCGCAGTCAGTTGTTCCGTCTTGTTCGTGGCCGATGATTCGATACGCGTCCCTCTCCAGATTAGCCTGATGTAGGATGCCGGTAACTGCCCCTCGCTCAAGGGGCGGGCCGCATCGCTGCGCATCCAGGCCTGTCATGGCTGCGCGGCACGTCGTTTCGAAAAAGGGTACATCGATGCCACATCGCAGCAGTCGTCAAACTGAATTGCAGGACAACCGTCTTCGCTACCTGCATCTGAGCCATGCAAAGGGCTCGATGCGTGCCGCCGCGGAAGAGTTGGGCATCGCAACCTCTTCCGTGAGCCGCCAGATAGCCAAGCTCGAAGAAGAATTGGGGATTGATCTGGTCAGGCAGGGCACGCACCGGATGAGTCTCACAGCCGCAGGTGAAGCAGCCGTGGCCTACTACGAGGAGCGTAACATTCGCTACGCTGCGTTCATGACTCATCTGGATAAGTTGCGCGGCATTGCCGACGCGACAACCGTGATCGCAGTAGGAGAGGGTTTGCTGGGTGCGAAATCGATCAATTCCCTTCAGGAACTGATGCGTGCGCACCATTTGCACAAGAGCGAAATCATCACCGCCCCGTCCTGCGAAGTGCAACGTATGGTAATCGCGGACGAAGCACACTTGGGCGTCGTCTTCGCGCCTGATCAGATAACGCGTCTGAACCGGCTTTTCAGCCTGCCGCAGCCGCTGCGCCTGATCGTTCATCGGGACAGTGCGCTGGCGCAACGCAGCGTTGTCACGCTTGAAGAAGTGGCCCGACAGCCACTGGTGCTGCCTGGACCGAAATTTCGCGTCAGAGAATTACTCGATGGCGTTTGTCGAGAGCAGTCCATCGACGTCACTCCGTCGATGACCTCCAATTCGCTGTCGGTGATCCTTGATTTCGTTCGCTCCGGCCTTGGCGCCACTCTTCTAACTGAACTGCACGTCACGGATGAAATGCGCAACGGCATATTCAAAGCTTTGACGATAGATTGCGAAGAACTGAATGCCACAGAAATTCATGTCGTTGCGCGTCGCGGCCGAAGCCTTGACGAGTTGAGCCGTGAGTTGGCCATGGACATCGCCAAGACCATGAGGAGGGCGCTTCAGTAGCTGCGCGTGCGTATCCGCCCCTGTTTAACCGTCCAAGCTTGTTGCGCTAGGCGCAACGACTTTGACGGGACCTGTCATTGAGCGGTCGGCCGCTGCCCTTTAGCTTGTGAGTCATAAAGCTTCCCAGCCGGGAGGCGCACAAGAACGAGGGCTAATGCCATGACCGTGCACTCAAACCCGTCTCTGCGCTCGTACGTGCCAGTGTCACTGGCGCGTTATGGATCCCTAAGAAGCCAACCCCGTCTTTTGCCGCTCGCATTCTGAGCTGACTGCCGATACCCAACGCGCTGCGCTGGACGCGCTGCCGTGCCGTGGGCGTGACAGACGCTATGCGCCCGCGAAACCTTGTACTGCCAAAATAGTAAGGTGATTCCGTGACCAAGCTTATTCCCACCGTCAATCTGTCGGTTGACCCTCAAGACCTGGTGCAGGGTGATCGTGTTCATACGTCGCTCTATACCGATCCGCAGCTCTTCGATGCCGAGTTGGAAAAAATCTTCCACAGCACCTGGATTTGGGTGGCGCACGAAAGCGAAGTGCCCGAGGCGGGTAGCTACAAAACGACCTATATCGGCAAGCAGCCGGTGATTGTCGTGCGCGACCGTAAAAAGTCGATCAACGTACTGCTTAATCGCTGCCGCCACCGTGGGGCCACTGTCTGCGAGCACAAGAAAGGCAAGACAAACAGCTTCGTCTGTCCCTATCACGGCTGGGGCTATGCCCTCGATGGTTCGTTGCGCGGCATTCCGCATCCGGAGAGCTACGGCGACTGCCTGGACAAGAGCGAACTGCCGCTGATCAGTCTACGCACCGAAAGCTACGCCGGCATGGTTTTCGCGACCTTCAAACAGGACATCGAGCCGCTGGAAGATTTCCTCGGCGCGGCGAAAAAATGGATGGACCTGTTTATGAAACAGGGGGCCGGCTATGGCATCAAGGTCCCCGGCGAGCATCGTTTCCGCTTTCCCGGTAACTGGAAAATCCAGCTGGAAAACACCACCGACGCCTATCACTTCCCGTTGGTGCACAAAAGCTTTCTGTCCTCGGTGGACGAGCAGACCCTGGCCCTGTTCGACTTCGTCAATGGCCCCGGTTATGTCGAAGACCTGGGCAACGGCCATAGCGTCATGGTGATGATTCCTGATCTGGTCGATCTCGAAGCTGACCTTGATAAACCGATTCCTGAACGTTTCGAAAGGCTCGCCGCCGAGTTACGCGAAGAGGGCATAGACGAGCTGCAGGTTCGTCGCATTGTCCGTGCTGTAGGCGGATCGGGTTTCAACCTCAACCTGTTTCCCAATGTTGCGTGTTCGATGGCCTTTTTCCGGGTGTTGCAGCCGATTTCAGTGACCGAGACCGAGATCCATCACTCCGTGATCACCATGGACGGCGGCCCGGCAGCCGCCAACCGTTACCGGTTACGCCTGCACGAGCACTTTCAGGGCCCGATGGGTTTCGGCACGCCGGACGATTCCGAGGCATGGGAGCGCGTGCAGAAGGGCGCCAGTGCCGGTGAGGAGTTATGGATCATGCTCAACCGCGGATTGCCTGGTGAGAAGACTAGCGAAGACGGCCGGATTTCCGACGTGAGCGCCGAGACCGGCATGCGTGCGGCGTACCAGCAGTGGAAAAAGTTGATGTCGGCTTGAGAGTGGAGAAATCTATGAACCTGCAATTGCTGCAAGAAGTGACCGCTTTCATTTGGCAGGAAGGCGACATGCTGGATCACGGCGAATATGAAAACTGGTTGGGCAGGTGGACCGAAAAAGGTGTTTACGTGATCCCGATCGACCCGAAGGAAACTGACTTCGAAAACACCCTCAATTACGCCTATGACGATCACCACATGCGCCTATTGCGTGTGCAGCGCCTGGTGGGCGGCGAGTCTATCTCGACCAGCCCGCAGCCCCGTACCGTCAGGACTCTGTCGCGTATACGCGTGCTGGCCGATGACGGTGCCAGCGTCACCGTGCGATGCGCGCAGAATGTGCGCGAGTTTCGCAAGGAGAGTCTCAAGCATTACAGCGCTGATGTGGTCTACGAGCTGGTGCGTTACGAGGGACAATTCAAACTTCACCGCAAAGTCATCAGCCTGATCAACAGCGACGATTCGCTCGCTGGTATCGGCTATATCCTTTGAGGAATCGGCCATGAACGATCAGATGCTTGATGTGATCGTCCGCAAGCGTGAGGTACAAGGCGACGACGTCGTTGTCTTGGAACTGGCCGCTGCCGACGGCCAGCCGTTGCCTGCGTTTACCGCTGGTGCGCACGTCGACCTGCACCTCGGTGCGGAGCTCGTCAGGCAATATTCCTTATGCGGTGACCCGGGCAACAACAACGTCTACCGGCTCGGCGTGCTCAGGGATGGCAATTCCCGAGGTGGCTCAACAGCGGTTCACGATCGTCTCGTGCCGGGGACGGATATCCGCATAAGCGCGCCACGAAACTTGTTTCCACTAATTGCCGATGCCAGTCATTCAATTTTGCTGGGCGGCGGCATTGGCATCACCCCGATGATTGCGATGGCGTATGCATTGCATGCGCAGGGCCAAAGCTTCGAGCTTCATTACAAGGGGCAATCGAGGGCGCGCTGCGCTTTCGTCGATGAACTGGAAGCGGCGCCTTTCGCGGCCCGAGTGTTCACACATTTCAGTGATGCAGACCCGCACCAATATCTGGATTTGAGCGCAGTGCTGAATGCCGCGCCATCCGGCAGCCACGTTTACACCTGCGGGCCGATGGGATTCATGGACTGGGTCATCGAAAGTGCACGCGGCCAGGGCTATGACGAGCAGCGGATACATCGCGAATATTTTCAGGTCGAGACCGACAGGGCCGGCGAAAGCTTCGAAGTCGTCGCTGCCCGCAGTGGGAAAACCGTGCAAGTCGAAGAAGGGCAAAGCATCGTCGACGCGCTGGCTGCTGTCGGGATAAAAGTTGAAGTGTCGTGTGAGCAGGGAATTTGCGGCACCTGCCTGTGCGATGTGATTGAGGGTAGGCCCGATCATCGGGATGTTTATCTTACCGATGAAGAAAAACAGAGTAACGAGCAAATCATATTGTGTTGTTCTAGGGCGACTGACTCGCGCCTGGTGCTGGATATCTGAAGACAAAACAAAAACAAAATGTGACTGCGAGCGGGCATTCATGCCCCGGTCGAGCCTGTACTTGGTTTACTGCCGATGACTTGTGTGATCACACCTCAGGGTTCAAGAAATGGATAAAGACTGGCGGTTGCGTACAGCATTTATTTGTATTTGCAGTGGTCCGGCAATTCCTCTGGGATGTTTAGCCGAAATCAAGGACGACAGCCATCTTTCCATTAACTTCAGGAACTTTTACTTGAGCAGGAATTTCACGGACAACCTGCCGACTGCCGATAAAATCGGTAACTGGTCGCAGGGCTTCGATCTGCAATATGAATCAGGCTACAGCGAAACTCCGGTAGCGGTCGGACTGGATATCAATGGGCAGTTTGCTTTGCGTTTGGATTCTTCCGGCAATGACGGCACGTTGCCGTATAGCCTGGATGAACAAAAGGCCGCGCGAGACTATGGGCGGGCAGGCGCCACGTTGAAATTCAAATACGCCAGGACTTCGGTAAAAATCGGCGACCAGAAACCCAATTATCCGGTGGCCTCCAACGATCCCAGTCGATTGCTCGACACGATCTATCAAGGCGCCGTAATCGAGTCTCGTGATCTCGATCGCCTGACCCTGGTAGGCGGGCGATTCTGGTCCATAGTCACCCGCCAGTCTTCAGATCACGAGCGCCTGTACCGTTGGGGTACAGCGGATAGTCAGCACAGTGACGGGCTCGATTTCGCCGGGGCTACCTATGCGCTTACCCCGGCGCTGCAAGCCAGTTATTTTCATGGCGTGCTCAACGATATCTATAAGCAGGACTACGGCGGTATCAAGCACGCCTGGCCAATTGCAGACGGTTATGTGCTGAGAACCGACTTGGGTTATTTCAACAATCGTGAAGATGGCAGTGCGTTGGGGGGGGCAGTCGATAATCGTGCTTACAGCGGGCTGATTACGCTGGAAAAAGGTGGCCATCTGTTTGGCGCCAGTTATCAGCGGATGGCCGGGGAAACTGTATTTCCGACATTGAACGGATATGTGCCACAGCTGTATCTGCCGAACTGGGCGGGATTACCATTTATCCGGCCTGATGAACGAAGCTGGTCCGTTCGCTACGGCTATAACTTTGCGGCCATGGGGTTGCCTGGGCTGCGCATGTTTACTCGTTATATCAAAGGAACTGATATTGATCGGGGGAAGGGATTAAGTCGCGAAGAGGAAAATGAACGTGACATCAGTTTCAATTATGTCGTTCAGAGCGGGCCGTTCAAGGATTTGCTCTTCGAAGTCAAAAACTTTCGTATTCAGCAAAAATTTGGCAACGATTATAACGAGTATCGCTTGGTGACTTCCTACACTTGGAAGATCTGGTGATAAAACCGGAGAAGTAAAACAATGACTAATCTGAATACCCATATAAAAAATTACAGCGATCCTCAGACCATGCGCCGTATCGTCATCGCTTCGGTATTGGGCAACGCTTTGGAATGGTATGACTTCTTCCTGTACGGGACCGCAGCAGCGCTCATCTTTGGTCCTTTGTTTTTCCCGGCGGGTACCGATCCCGTTCTCGGCACCATGGCCTCATTTGCCGGCTTCGCTGTTGGCTTTCTGGCGCGGCCACTCGGTGGGCTGATTTTCGGGCATATCGGCGACAAATCAGGGCGCAAGAAAGCCTTGATCATGACACTGGGGATCATGGGTATTGCCACGTTCGCCATGGGCCTTTTGCCCACCTTCGAGCAGGTCGGCTACTTGGCGCCGGTCTGTCTGGTCTTGTTGCGAATTTTACAGGGTGTCGCTTCCGGCGGTGAGTGGGGTGGCGGGGTGTTGATGCTCAGCGAGAATGCACCGAAAGGCCGCGTAGGGTTCTACGCAGCGTGGAGCCAATTAGGTGTGTCCGGCGGTTTCGTGCTGTCGGCGGCAGCGTTCTATCTGGTCCAGATGCTGCCCTATGACGACATGATGAGCTGGGGATGGCGGGTGCCTTTTCTCGCCAGCATTCTGATTTTCGGGGTCGGGGTATATATCCGCCGCAGCCTGCCGGAAAGCCAGGAATTCGAAACCCAGGCGGGCCAGGAGAAAGCGCAACATATGCCCGCCCTTGAAGTGCTCCGCAATCACCCCAAGGCAGTACTGCAAGCCATGGGCTTGCGCATTGCCGAGAACGGCAGCGCCTATCTGTTTCTTGCCTTTACAGTCGCCTACGCCAAGTTCACAGGGCTGGATACGCAACTGGTGCTTGCCAGTGTCATGGTGGCGATGATCGTTGAAGCGTTCACGATCGTCTTCTGGGGCTGGCTGTCAGACCGGATCGGTCGGCGGTTGGTATACGCCTTCGGATCCGTAGGCCTGATGCTGTTCGCATTCCCGTTCTTCTGGTTGCTCGATACTCACGAGCCTGTGTGGGTTTACGTGTCTGCTCTGGTGGGATTGGCGGTGTGTCACGGCGCCATGATCGGAACGCAGCCGGCACTGATGGGCGAACTCTTTCCGCCAAAGGTCCGTTATTCCGGCCTGGCGATGGGGCACGAAATCGCCTCTATCTTCTCCGGCGGCTTGGCACCGCTGGCGGCCACTGCGCTGTTCAGCATTTACAAGGACGCCTGGCCGGTTTCGGTGATGCTGATTGTCATGGGAGCGATCACGACCATGGCAGTGCTTTCAATTCGCCCGGCAAAAACTGCCGAGTAGGGCGCCTGGAACTCGAACCATTGCCTGGGCTGTCCGTAACTACCCAGGCAGTTTCATCTTCTGAAACCATTACATAAGAGGTCGAAGTGGAAGCGTTTATTTATGTAGACGGGCGCGAACTTGAGCCTGCTGCGGCGCACAAGCTTATCGTTGGCTGTGTCGCGCCGCGGCCGATTGCGTGGGTCACGACCCTCAATTCGCAGGGCACGGTCAACGCGGCTCCGTTCAGTTCGTACAACTATGTCGCAACGCGTCCGACGCTATTGGCGATCAATATCGAACAACGTCACGGTGTGCTTAAGGACACCGCGAGAAACATCCTCGAAAGCGGCGAATTTGTAGTCAACGTGGTCACCGAAGCCAGTATGGAACTGATGCATCGTTGCGCCGATGAGGTCGACCCCTATGTCAGTGAGGTCGAAATGCTCTGTATTGATGTGCTACCCAGTCGCACCATCCGACCGCCGCGTATCGCCAGCACGCCCGTGCAAATGGAGTGTCGGCTGCATCGGACGCTTTCTCTGGGTGACGGCGACAGCCAGTTGTTTATCGGTGAGGTAGTTGCCTATCACTTGTCACCGGATATTTACGACGGTGGCCGAGTTGATTCGGTGAAGATGCGCCCACTCTCACGTCTTGGGGGACCTTTCTATGCCTCACTGGGAGAGATTTTTCATCGGCCGTCGGGAGGTTGATCGACCGCCGCACAACTACCGCCGGCTGAAAATACCACAGCAATGGAATTGGAATGATGAACGTCATAGTTGAAACGCTCGATATGGGCAGCCGAGGCGGCTTGCGCGTCGCGGTTAAAGACACCATTGATATACAAGGCTATCCGACACGCGCTTCTTCCCGCGCGCTCGAGGATGCGTCTCCAGCCCAACGGCATGCCGAGGTGGTTGAAAACATATTGAGAGAAGGCGCGCATATCACTGCCAAGGTCGGCCTGCATGAACTGGCCTTCGGCACGACGGGCATCAATCGTCATTTCGGCACCGCTTCAAATCCACGTTTTCCAGGGCGCATACCAGGAGGTTCCTCAAGTGGATCTGCTGCGGCAGTTGCCGCAGGCCTGGTCGATTTCAGCCTGGGCACCGACACTGGCGGATCAGTGCGTATCCCGGCCTGCTGCTGTGGCGTTTTCGGGATGAAACCTACATTCGGCAGAGTCAGCCGGTTGGGCGTGATGCCTGCACAATCCAGCTTGGATTGCGTAGGCCCAATAGCCGCTACGCTGCCGATGCTTGAAAGAGCAATGGGCATGATCGATCCGACATTCACACCGCAGTTGTTAGCTGAAGGTGTGAAGATTGGCCTCCTTCAGGTTCAAGCGGACCCCGTGATCAGCGCAGTGGTCGACACGGCGTTAATGCGGAGTTCCTTGCCTTTGGGCCGGCTTGAGCTGGAATATTTTGCGGCCGCCTATGATGCGGGCGTGGCCATAATTAACCGTGAGACCTTTCAGGCTTGCGGCCACTTGTTGAGCTCGATGAAAGTTGGCGCAGATGTCGCTGGCCGCCTGGCCGCCGCCGGGCAAACCACTGACCAAGCGCTCGAACGGGCTGAGGAAGTGCGTAAATTGTTTTGCGCCGAGGTGGATGAGGCTCTGACGCGTTTCGATGTCATCGCGCTCCCGACCATGCCTAACTTCCCGCTTCGCGTGGAAGAGGCGGAGGACACTCGTGCGGTATTGGGCATGACCGCGCTGGTGCGGCCATTCAACCTTTCCGGTCATCCCGCACTGAGCATCCCGCTGACTAGCGACTGCGGGTTGCCCGTCGGTCTGCAGCTGGTAGCAGCCAAAGGCGGTGATGAAAAGCTGTTTGCAGTTGCAGACCGCCTGTTAATCAATAACTACGCGAGCAGCTCGCTGTGAGTGCGGCGACTTGACTGTCTGTGCTGGCGTGCCCATCCACGCTGGCCGCGACTGAGGTACAACATGACTAGTGTCCAAGAGCTGCAAAACCGTATAAAAGTTTTCGAAGATCAACAGGCGATCCGCCGGTGCATAAACCGGTATATGCAATTATGTGATGGTCTGGACGCCGACACGCCGTTGGATGAGTTGGCGTCTTTGTTTACCCGGCAGGCAATATGGGAAGGTAAGGGGGCCCGCTATGAAAATAGCTTCGGTGGCTACCGAGGGCGTGAAGAAATTCGGGCCATGTTTTCTACCTATATGAAAACGCCAGCGCATTTTGCTCTTAATGTGCATTTCTTAACCAGCGAGGTGATCGAAGTCATGGAGAACTTTGGTATCGGGCATTGGACGATGCTCCAGACCAGTACGTTTAGCGATGGTAGGTCGCATCTCAATGCCGCGCTTCTCAACGTGCGTTTTGAGATTGAAGAGTATGAATGGCGGATCTCAAGTTTCCAGACTGAGAATTTGTTTAGCAGGCCTGTCAAGATCTGGAACAGTAACGCGGAGCTCCCCGTGCCATCAGAGTAGCCATGCCAGATGCCTTACCTGATCGCAGAATCTTACGGAGATGAGATGACGTTTCCCCCTCTGCACAACTTCAAGGTGTTCGAGAGTGTGGCCCGCCTGGGCAGTTTGGCGGCCGCTGCGGTTGAGCTGCATGTCACCGTTGGCGCGGTGAGTCAGCAAGTCAAAGCGTTGCAGGCCGGTCTCGGTATAAAGCTGTTCGAGAAGCGCGGAAGGCAGCTGATGCTGACCGCCAACGGTCGACTGCTGCAAAAACATGTGGCAAACGCCATGGGCGAAATCAGCGGCGCGGTGGCGGCAATGCAGTCCGCTTGCGATGCGGAGCGCAACGTCGTCGACATCACCTTATCCATCCCGCCTGCCGAGGGCGTGGAGTGGCTGACGACGCCTCTGCTGCGCTTCATGGAAGCGTCCACTTCGGTGCGGGTGAAAGTGATCACCGCGCCGGGAATACCGCAAGTTGACTGGCGCCGGGCCGACATTGCAGTGGTCTACGGTTCGCCGCCGTGGCCGGGCGTCTGGTGGCGTTTGTTGCATGGCATCCGTATGACGCCGGTGTGCAGCCCGCAATATCTGCGGGGGCCGAAAGCCATTCGCGAGGTGGCGGATCTGGCTCGACACCGTCTCCTCCACGAAGACACCGGCAGCCAGTGGCAGCAATGGCTGGCCGACGCCAGTGTCAATTGCATCGGCACAGAGGACATCTACTTTGAAGACTTCGGCATGGTGTTGCAGGCGGCGCGCGATGGTTTCGGTGTCGCGCTGAGCGATGAGCTGGTGTCCGCACGGGATCTGGACGAAGGCCGGTTGGTGCGGCCGCTGTCGGGAACCTTGCCTGCGCTGCACAATTATTACGTGGCCTGTCCTGAAGCCGCGCGCGAACGCCCGCCAATCCGGGCGTTCATCGATTGGTTACTCGCTACGGCCGGGCAGCCCGCTCAGTAACCGTAGCCACGACCATCGGTAAACCGGATGTTGGTGAGAATACTGATGTCATTCTTGACCTTGTATAGATCGGAACTCCTGACCAGCTCTGGATCGCTGAAGGTTTCACCTTTGGTCTGTCCAGCAAGGATCAGGGCCATCTTGTCGCGAATCGCCTGCACATCGGCGAAGGTCATCGACGGCACTTTGGTCGGATCCTCGTCGGCATGCGCGCCATAAATGGAGGTTTGCCGATTGATCAGTTTCAGTGTGGCATCGAGCGAAGCGACGTAGTCTTTGAGATTGCCTGCCAGCAGCCACGATGGGTACACATGATCTCCCGAGAGCAAGATGTTGTGCGTCTCATCAAAAAGCGCGACTTCGTCCGGAGTGTGACCCGGCACGCTGATCAAGCGCACCTTGAGGCCTCCAAGGTCGATCGTCTCGTCGGGCTTGATCAGCCGCGCGACTTTGAAGGGCGGCACCACCATGTGATCGAAGTTGCCCAGATAGACCGGCTCGGGCACACGGTAGACGCCATCCTTGCCTCTGAACCGGCGAGTGAACGGAGTGTCGACCAGGTAGATGCTGTTGAAGTTGTGCAGGCCGCCCAGGTGATCAAAGTGCAGGTGCGATGGCAGCATCGAAAGCGGCTTGTCGGTGATCCTGCTCGCCACGTGCGTGATGTTTTCTTTCTGATTCGCCCCTGCATCGAACATCAACGCCTGGTTCTTCCCGACCAATAAATACGAGAAATTTTTCTGATAGTAATCGGGTTCGCCGATGGCGTAGAGAAAGTCGGTCAACCGGTGCACAACAAAGGCCGGGCCGGTGTCTTTAGTGGACTCCTGCGCTTGAACAGTGAACGGCGCCGAAAGGAGGACGGAGGAAGTCAGGGTCAGGATTTTTACGAACTTGCGCATGATTTGTGAACCTTTTTCTTGTTATCAGCGGATGGCGGGCTGTTTGTAGCCGTGCCTATCTCACGGGTTATCGGTTCACACATCAATGGATGATTTTTAAAGTGGGACACTTCATGTCAGCTAAAGCGTAAGTCGAGCTGACATTCAATCAGCCTTGAGGTTTTCCCGCGCCCACTGCTCAGCAGTCGTGACCTGAATCGCTCGATGCTCATTGAAAGTGCCCGCTTTAGGCCACGCCACACCTCGACCTTGGGCAAACACCGCGCGGTACTTTTTGATGTGGTGAGTGGGGTCTTTTTCCAGTTCCTGCATCAGGTGCGGCACTGTCCAGACGTTACGCTTGAAGGGCTGTCCGAGCACGCGTTCGAGAAGGCCCGCGACCTGTTCATAGGTCAGCGTGTCGCCCGACAGATACACGATCTCGTTGCGAAAACGCGGTTCGAAGAAAACGATTTCTGCGGTCAGCTTGCCGATGTCATCCGGGGTCGTGAGCGTCACGCTGGTGTCCAGGCTGCCCAAGGCGTTAACGGTGTCGTTGTCGAAATCAACGACTTCAAATACTGGCTCAAACAGGAAGCTGGTAAACATGCCGGTCGAGATGATCACCCATTCGGTTTTGTCCTGCGCGCGCAGCAGTTCGCGCACGTCGAGTTGAGCATCGAACAGATCCTGCGGACTGCCCCGGCCGATCACCTCGAAATCCACGCCAAACTGCCAGGGAAAGTAGCGTTTGATGCCGGACTTGAGCGCGGCGGTCGCCAGCTTCATCGGTGTCTCGCGACCAGCGACCATGCCGGCGCAGCCGATGACGGTATCGAACGGTGCGAAGATTTCGGCCAGTTGATCGATTGAATCGTTGACCAGATCTGCCGCCACCATTTGTACGCCGAGACTGCGCAGTTCATCGATTTCGGCTTTCTTTCCCTGCACCTTGCTATTGATCGTTGAGCCCCTGAGCAGCACGCTGATCGTGCTGCCGGGCGAGCGCTTTGCCACTCGCGCAAGGTTGCGCAAAACCGGCAGGCCGAGCTCACCTGCGCCCAGGACGAGAATGGATTGCGCGGAAGGGTGGTTCCATTCGGTCATGATGTCTCCTGAAATCTGCATGTAAGATCGGCAAATGCTGGCACGATCGGGCGGCACTCAGAAGAAGGCACACGCGTGATACCAGGTGAAGAAATGACTGATCAGCAAGCGCTCAGTGAGGCAGAAGCAATCTGCCAGACGCTCAGACGAGACGATGATGGCGTGCGCCGCGAAGTGCTTGCGCACGCCGGTAGTCGCTGGTCTTTGGGCATCCTGCATGCCTTGGGGGTCTACGGCACGATGCGCCATGCCGAGATCAAACGGCAGATGACCGGTGTGACTCAGCGCATGTTGACCAAAACCCTGCGTGCGCTTGAACGCGACGGCCTGCTGACTCGGCGCGAGCTCGACCAGGTGCCGCCGCACGTCGAGTACGAGCTGACGCCATTGGGCATGGGATTGCTGGTGCGGATGTCGCCGATCTGGACTTGGGTGGTGGAAAACGTCGAGGGTTTCCGCGAAGCGCGACGCACGTTCGATAGCCAGATCAGCAAGAAACCCTCGTGGCAAATTCCTGTGCCGGCGCGGGACGATTCTGAGGCGTCAGACTGATGTGTAGCGCCTCAGCTCAGCGGCAGGGCGAACACGGCACTGGCGCGCGCGACCGTTCGTTCACCGATGTGCAGACTGACGTCAGCAAACGCCGATTGACGTCCCTTTCTGGAGTGCTCAAGACGCACTTCGAGCCACTCGTTGATTTGCACCGCGCCGAGATAATCCAGAGTGATGCTTGCGGTGATCAATGGGTCGCTAAGGGCCATGTATCAACCTACCGCCATCGGCAGTATCGGAATACTGACTGAAGTTGTCTCTAGGCTCTGCGAGCCAATATCACTTTGGTTCGTTAGCGAACAAGATCGAGCGCGAGCATCTGGCCGATCGAGATCACGCCGGCACCAGACGCGTGCCGAAGATCTTTGCCGAGCCGTTCGATTTGGATGAGAGTGGGGGAGGGTTGCGGAAATGAATGAAAAAATGCGGAAACGATCCAGAAATTGCAGGGTGAAAATCTCAAACCCCGGAAACAACAAAGCCCTGGATAATCAGGGCTTTGTCGGTACATAAGATGGCGGAGGCGATGGGATTCGAACTCATGGACCTGTTACAGTCGACGGTTTTCAAGACCGTACAATGATCGGATCTTATGACTGACCGGCTCCTTTTGGGAAATTGCTTCCAACCGTAACCGAGCGACTTCGGCGAGAAACGGACGGCGATGAGCCTACCCATCTGGCCGCTAGCGAACGTTCAGGAACGACCGCTTCCGGCCAGAAGCGGGCATTCGATTTCGCTATTCATCAATCTCCAGAGCGTGCGAAATTACAAGCCCTTCAATTTCTCTCAAAGGCAGGCTCATGACCTCCACCCTGACAGTCTCGGATATTTTAGGTCCTTGGAGTGGGGATGCCCCCACAGGACTCATTCAGCGTTGCAGGGAGGCATGGGACACACCTCTGGAAAGTTTGAATGATCTTATGGTCGCTACTTTTTTGAATCAGAACATCGCGACCAAATACCTGCTGATCGAGGCAAAGCGCCGCATGAAAGACCAGGAACGAGATGAAACAGAGTACTTCGACGGCCAGCTTCTCGAAGCTATCGAGCGCTTGCAATCCGGGGAGTAATTCATCCCGACAGTTTGTTGCGTTCGACACGGACTATCTATATTGGATCGCTTTCTGTTTCACGCGACTGGCAGAAAACGGCCAGAAGCTGCGTTTTGGAGAACTAAACCTGAGATTCTCATTTGTCCAACAGAGTCCAGCCATGGCAAATGCCGTCAAAGTCTTTTGCCGTAAAAAATAATGTAAGTTCCTCTGGGTCAAATTTCTTGTATAGCCAGTGTTCGGGAATAGGGCCTCTCGTTACCAAGTACTCCAAGCGGTACTTTTGGATAGCTGCCGAACTGAGGCACGCTGAATTCAGCTCAAATCTGTCACCTTGATTGAGCGCCCATAGCTTTTCAACAAGACCGTCATCAAGTACGACTGCTTCAGCCGTTGCCATCAGATGCTGCGCATGAAGTTTTTTTTGGAGCCTGTGGCTTCTAGCCATAAATTAATCTACCTGTAAGCGTATGGGCATCGTAGTGCGGTACCTATAAGTGGGAATGCGCATGCATCACTTAGCTCTTCAGGCTTTCATCAGCCTGTAAAACTCCGCCAGCGCTTCGTGAAAGTCTGCCAGGGAAAAACTGACCGAGCGGTTCTCGGAGCCCCACTGAGTATTGATACCGACTTCCAGACCACCGGAAACGCTATGCCCAAAACGGCGCCAGTGCAAAGTAGTGCCGTCAATCACCTGTTCGGTCATCAGAACAAAGCAATCGAAGTCCATGTCATCGCCACAGACCAGCAGCGGAACCGGTGTCGTTGTGCCGTCCTGCGCAGGTGTGAAACGCCGTTGGGCGAGTGCGTCCTCTTCCTCATCCAGCAACCACATCAGTGAAAGACCGTTCAAGTCGAGATCAGGGTAGTCGAGGTGATTGTTGAGCCATTCTTCGATGGGTGTGTTGTCGATAAACAGCCAGGCACAGCTGCTGCGGCTGCATTTGGCTTGATGGTAAGCGGCGTGGATGCGGTGATGCATGGGATTCCATTTAACGATAGAGGGCCAAGGGCAAAGCGCTTGTTTGCGCATCAGTCGCCGAACAGGGTATCTGAGGGATGCACAAAGATCCTGGCCCGAATTACTGACACTTTGAAAATGCCGTTCAAAGGGCACGAAAGCAACCTCCTATGAGGGGCCGGTATTGGCCGATTGTTGCCTGTCGAGACCGTCTGAAAACGGCCAGAATCGGACGTTCGCATAAGCGATTGAGAATTTCCCGCCATACCACTACCATCAAAGTGCCACCGTGCGGGTAAAAAACAATTAAAATCCAAACTGAAAGTTGAAACGGAGTTCTATAATGCAGGATCTCGGAAAATACCTATTAAAACACGTATCAACTGACACTAGGCATGCAACAAATAGGTTTGAAATTGTAGATAAAATGTTTGACAGTTGGATGTCGGAAAAAGGGGTGACTGACCTATCAAGTGAAAAAGGAAAATTTACAAGCATCAAACAGGGTGCAAATGGAACTTTTTCTCGCAAGCTCATACAGAACGAGCTTGGAAGCCTGCGTGAAATACTATTAATTGAGATTTTTGAAAATGAGCATGCATTTGTAACTGAGCTTCGAATCGGACTTGTTGATAACTCGGTTTTTATATACTGCTCACTATCTGCAAAAAGACTGTCACAGATTATCGCTCCAGTCAGAATCCATCCCCGATGCCCTAGAATTATTAGAGAAATCATCGAGAAGTTCGATGACTGGGAGCTTGATGGAGACAAGATACCTTCCTCATCGATAATAGACAGCAATGGAGAAGACGGAGGTCTTGCACTGTGCACCAGGCTACTTGATAAAGGAAGGAAGTTTCCAGTCGTGGTCATTTCTGACGATCTCGATGAGCGACCTTGGCCGAACTTAGCTGAAAAACTTGCAAGGGATCTCGTTGGAGTCGCTCATGTAGCTGTCGTTGATGACGAGGGGTCTTGGGCAATGACAGATGAGTTAGGTAAGCGAGACTCCTGTTATCTCGGTGCAGTCCGACTGTATTGGCCACTGGGTGAGAAGGACTACCTTAGTTCTTCAATTTGGACGGCAAGCAAGCTTTGGGACGAATATTCGGGGGATATACCTGGACTAGGTAGATTCCAGTCAACTATCAGAGGAATTGTTCTCGAAACGTCTTCACTATCGCTTTCAGCGCCTAAAAGCCTCCGTGAAATCCCTAAGCGTGAGATGCGCGATCGTCTAAATGCTGCAAATGCTGAAGAAAAGGAAAAAGACCTAAATTCTATTATCGATGAAAACAGCGAATTAAACGACAAATTAGAAGCCGCAAATACTGAAATTTTAAAGCTCAAAAGTCGAATTGCGTTTTTAAGTTCAAAATTAGACGATGGCGACCCGGACAAAGACACAAATTCGCCAGAAGACTGCGAGACCGAAATTGCTCACTCTCCAGTAGGTGAAGGGCAAATAAGATACTATAAGAAAATCGGAAAAAAAGGTGATACCGACACATTGGTTTGTGTCAAACAATGCAACCACAATTCTTGGCGACCTGCCTTCAAAGCTATCCAGGCGGAAAAAGGAATAACAAAGCTGGAAGGTAGATCGGATTGGCGAAGTATCCAGCACTGCAACGGCTGCAAAGGTGGTGGACGGTGGAAGGTTCAGTGGTGATTTTCAAAGCTAATATTGTTTCGAAGCCCACCTAAAGGTGCTCTTGGAATCGTCGGCCCAGACTATCTGGCCGATGATTTCCAAGACAAACTTTGATATGGTTCGTCTAGAAGCAATCAAGCGGACGGCAACGAAAACTCTTATAATAGATATTATAAGTTAGCGCGACCTCCTGCCGAGTATCTTTCAATTACTACCGGGACGACTTACAACATACGATAAGAAGCGGCAAATACGATGCGAAAGGGGGGTTCTGGCGCTCGCCACAAGAGGCTTAGTTATTTTTTGCCGGGCATCTACATCGTAAGGCATTGACCTAATATTGTAATTATTTAGATCCTATTTGATTTAAGGAAGATGCTTATGAATTCTGGTTTTGATGAGGGTGATTTCAAGAAGGCTCGGGGTATGCTCCTATCCTTTTCATCCATACTCATATCTTTATGGTTTTTTGGTGCCGACTTAAAGTCGGTGTCATTACTTGGAACTACAATTGCATTCACGCAAAATACTCAACACGTCTGGATGGTGGCGCTAGCAATCAATAGTTATTTTTTGCTTAGATTCTATCAACACTCACCAAATGCGTCCTATTCAGAAAATAAGATTTATCAAAGTACTTTTGAAGATTTTTTGATTAAAAAAATGCAGCAATTGAAAAAGGAAAAAATAAAGGAAGATTTGTTCCAGAATCTGAAACATCTTGGAGCTCAAGAAAGCGATAATTATAAGCATGAAATTGTCAGGACTAGCTTCAGCACTGTAACCAACCCCCAGGACAAAAGAAAATTTTCTCGAGGGTTCGCTCGTATAGCAAAGTTTCAAGTTCGTGGAGAATACAAAAATCTCGACGCTACTGAGCTTAAAACCTCACCAGCATTCGAATATGGATATTCGTGTCCTTATTGGCTCGTAGTGCTAGCAACTTACCGAGCCAAGATAGCTGCAAACGTTAAAACATCATACGGAACTGAATACCTGCTGCCATATTTGTGGAGCAGCTGGGCAGCAGTGATTTGTATGCATCAATGGTTTGTTATAAACCAATTAAGTTTAATGAAGGCCTAGCTTCATCTATGCAAATCAATCTCCATTAAAAAAGATAGGTACCGCCGGAAACGGTCGGCCGTCAACTTCGCCTCTGGTCGTGCGTGCTCGCTTGCAAACGTCCGCTTCTGGCCGAAAGCAATCTCTCATACGCAGCCGCGTTCGGCCAAAAGCTGACGGTGGCGACCGCAAGCATTGTTATCAGTGTATTATTCGCACCGGACGCCGCCAGAGTTCAGGAAATCATGTGCAGAACTTAAACACCTAAGTCAAATGGCATACAACCTCAATCTTCTGGCCTATCAATAAAACACTGCTTGGATGCATCAATCAGCTTTCCACAGCCATCATGCTCGAACTCTATGTCATCCCGCGGAGTCCAAAAAATAAATGACAACCCTCCAAACAAGATTACCTGAGTGTACATCATATCCTCCTTTATGCTTGTCATGAACATATGATGCTTAGCAGTAAGTTTAACAATAGGCTCGTAATGGTCGGCAGGCAGCTGCTGCCAATACAGCCCTGACGCTCTGAGCTTTTCTTCAGTACGAGCCTCAAAGGCGGCTCTAAACACATGCCCGCTTTTAGAAGTTATTGCAATATCCCCATAAGTCTTGACAGTAAATAGGTAAGCCGCTTTGATTGCCTCGCGTATAATCAACATAAAATCACTGTAAAAACTCATATCCAAGCGCTCTTTGCTGTGGATAAGCATGGTTATATCGCCTTGTCTATTCCTCCCCTTGTCAGCCATATTCTTGGCAATTTTAGCCGCTTCCTCAAAAACCTCTTCGCTAAAGCCTTTTACCAAAAACTCCCCAGTGAGCTTGTTCTTTTCAATAGGCTTTCGATATTTGAAATCAATACTTTCCTTGCTAACATTCGCAGTAAATCGACCTCCCACCTCGGTCTCTCCATGCATGGTTGCAGTCTTCCCACCAGAGCGTCCGTGGATGTCGGCCATCATGCAAAGCATTTTAATAAGTTGGTCATTCACCATTGGAGCGTCAATCAGCTCATTAAGCCGACTATTCTCAGACAATGCTGCCTCTACAAAAAATGACTCCGGAGCGCCTATCCCTACTGGTAGTACATGCTCCCTATTAATCTGCCCAACCTCTATCAGAGGTCTGACCAGATAGGGGCAAAGAGTGTTTTTAATCTCAGTGTTTGCCATCTAAAAACTCCCGGATCCGTTAATTTTGCGCTAATTCATTAAACTTGCATGCAAGCAAATCAAACTCATCTGTAAGCCGGAGTGAGCGCGCTCTGTAGGCGGCGCTGTGCGTGCTCAAGGTAAAGTATGGATTCGAAAAAAATGTCCGCTTCTAGCCGGGAACAGCCACTCATGACGACCTACCGATGGGTTTTCTGATCACGGCATGACGATGCTGACTGTCAGTTACCAGTCCGATCAACGTTTTTCGGGTGCAGTACAAACCCACGTAGATGAGTTAAGGCAGTCACTTCAGGGTCAAGGCCACGCAACGTGGTTGCCCGCTGGCTACCATCAGGTAGATAAACTATGAGCTCATCTCCGTGAACCGAGTAGGTGCCGCTGTACTTTGTCCCTTCATGTTCAAAACTGATTTCCTCGTCCACACATAGCTCCTTTAATTAGTGGGAATTGATCCGTGCGACCAAAAGTATTTTGTCAGCCTGGTCGTCAAGCACATGCATTTTTCTATGGCAGTTGGGGCAGAGAGCAACTGTGTTTTCCACCGTATCTGCTCCACCATGTACAAGCCACTCGATATGGTGTGTCTCCAGATATGGCGTCCCATCCTTCCTGTTGAACGGAGAGGCTTCTTGGCATAAATCACATCGCCCCTTGGATCTACGCTTAGCGTGCTCTGCTACCCATGGTGAGCGCTGGTGTTGCGTGACTCTGGCGCTGCGCTTCCCAACATTGGCCCGTCCTTGACGCCGGGCTAACGCTTCTACCTCAGCGTCACTCAATTTCCGGGCCTGTTTTTCCTTAACCCGATTGAGTTGCTGCAGCGTGACATCAGAAATTGCCGGCGGAGTGCCCGATTTCAAACGCAAAGGGAAAACCCAAACAAAGCGGTCCTGCCCTTCTACATCCGGTTGTCTCTCTTGGTATGGCTCATCAGCCAGCATTACCTCACCGATGTAGGTATAGGTCTTGGCGGTAAAGACTTCGAATAGATGTACGGCCACTCCATTAATGCGCGATTCGTTCAGTGTTCTGTTTTGGTTGAACGCAAGAGATTGATCACCGACCTGACCCATACCGGTGTAATGCAATACATCTTCGACCCAGCGATCGTCGTAAATTGACGCCACGTGATTAGAAACAATGACGAGAGTGTTGGTTCGAATTGACCGGCGCATTCCACCTTGAGGACTGCACAAAAAATGAAGAATTAGGTCTTCGTTTTTAAGGTTTGATCCGGGGGCAGGAGAAATGAAATTAGCCATATTTCCGGATGATCTCTTGGGCAATGGGAATGTCGGCAGGAGCCAAGTTGTATTGAAGGAGTTCTTGAGGTAGCACCCACTGAAACCGGTCGTGGACCTGCAAGGTGAACTGAGTGGATTGCAGCTGAACTGAAATGGCGATCAGCTCGATCTCACCGCCGGGATAGGTGTAAGTCGTGGTGGTGAGTATTTCGCCGGCGACAGACTCAACACCAAGCTCCTCACGTAACTCACGGGTAATGCACTCCAGGGCAGATTCTTCGTGTTCAAGCTTGCCGCCTGGAAACTCCCACAGGCCCTCGAGTTTTTGACCTGGAGCCCTACGAGTGATGAGAATTTTCCCATCAAGATGAACGACTGCAGCGGCCACCGGTTTTTTCATGTCGCGAGTCCTTATCGCCGGGGCCAAAAGCACCATATAAACAAATGGCCATCATCATAACCGATTCCCTCAGCCGTTTTGAATCTAGACCAAAGTCGATCAATTTGTGAACCGCCCTAAGTTTTATTGACGCTCTTGATGTCCGTTTTTGGCCGAAAGCTGACGACCACGACTGACCGCTTTTGGTCGAATAGAACGACCGCTGCCTGCTAGGCATTCCTAGGACTGCCGTATACGCATAATTGCATCTTTAATCGCTTTTGCATTTGTGTCTAAGGTTTCCATAGCCATCACAGCGTTATCTGCAACTACCTGCACGCCATTAGCCGAAAGCCACACGGTGACCTCCTCTATTGCAGCCGCCAACGCATGCTGGTTGTGCAGTAGCAATGTCAAAGCATCTGCCGTTGCGATATTGGAGGCTGAGTGATCTGACATGAAAATCGTCCTTGAGCGATGGGTTTGAAAAGCCTAGTACATGCTGCGGAGTTGCATTGGCTTAAACACTTGTGCAACAGACATCTTTAGCGCACCACACAATGGTGGGACAGCTCATGTCAGATCTCACGGGACAACGTCAAGAGAGCGTTCATTGCACCAGTATTTCTATCCCCGTTTTTGACAGTATCAGTAGTGCCCAGATCGTAGCCGAAAACGCTTGCTTTAAAATTGCTACAAAGAAGGGAAGAAATCGCGGAGTCTTCGAGAAGGGGTACCTGGCTGGTACGATGCTGGTACAGGGCTTTTTAAAGCGGTCTTTTGGCCTTTATTAAATGGGGCAGGGACCGACGATGTGTCCGATCCATCATCGGAAAGACGGATAGCGCGCGAAAGCGGGCCGCATTGCTCTTTGCACTGGTGACAGCATCTCGTCGATTAGCGTGCTCTTAGAACCTTTGCGAACAGAAAAATCACGCCTGTTTAAATGAAGCCTGTTTTTGCAATTCCTCTCCTACACCACCTTGCGCCTCCCCCTACACCTAAGACAGAATCCGCCGGCTTGTGCGTCTAGCTCGCGGGTTCTATCGTCCCTACGTCACTGCATACCAGTGATCGGGTTTGGTAGCCCGCCTCCGTCAGAAGCACAAGACTACTGTCTTGCGAGGGCGTTTCTCGTCTTCGTTTTATGGTGGTCATGCGCGGGGCGTCTTCGGATGCGCCGGGGTTCCTGACGACCGGTCTACCAACCTGCGTATGGCCTCCACCCTTCGTTTGGTAGCGAGAGTGATGGCTCCTTTTCGTTTATCCGTCAGGAGTTACACCATGTTCAAACCAACACCGAATCCACCCGAAACCAACCCCGCATCCCCCTACGAATCCCTCGATTCCCGCAAGCTCCACGAAGCCGCCGAGCGCGCCCTCGATCACTACCTCACCCCAACCAGCCAGATCATGGCCAGCGGTGATCAATCCAAACCAATGTTCTTTGCCAACCCGGCCTACGACACCGAATCCCTGCTCGCCAACGCCAGTGAATCATTGGGTTCCGCCACGACCATGCTCAACGATTTCGCCGCGTTGCTGGAGGTCTCGCACCGCAAGACGCTGCTCGGCATTGCGCAGGTGGTGATGTTGGGGGAGTTGGCGGTGAATCAGGCGTTGGATAACGTCGAGCTCAAGGCGTAGAGCGCTGCCCTCCGTGGCAAGCGGCGAGGTTGTGGTCGCGGAGGGCGTTCTGTCGATGCGCAAAACAACCGCCGAAAATGGCGGGTTTCAGCCTGTTTCCACAGGAATAGCGATGTGCCAAAAAAAGTGATGGCAATGCGTCATCACGCGCTCAAAAAAGTTCAACGATTATACAAAAATATAAAGTTGTACAACTTTTCCCAAAATTTATAGCATCCGTTCCAACACCTTTGCTGAAACGATAAATCCAGCGTCAGTCCTGGATTTGTCCGCTGGTGCGTGGGCCGTCGGTACGGCTTTTCGCGTCAGTTTGTTGCAGCCGGGTCAGTGGAAGCTGCCCGTATTTCGCCCAGGACGACGACCCCGAATATGAGTGGTAACTCCGGTTATCAGAGATCTACTTTTTGTGCCTGACGCTGAATCGCGTCAGGGCGTTAGAGGCTGAACATGGCAGAAGCATCGAATTTCCTGGGCAACATCAAGGTTTCCCGAAAGTTGGGGGCCGGGTTTGGCGTTCTTTTGCTGGCGGTGGGGGCGGTGGCCTTCATTGGCTATAGCAGCAGCAATGTGCTGGTGGATCGCCTGGACACCACGCGTCTGATCGGCACTCTCAACGATGCGTCGCAGGACATGCGGTTGTCGGAGAAGCAGTACGAAGCGGCGGCGGATGTCGCTTATGCCGAGGCTTATCAGTCGCAGCTGACGGTGTTGCAGGGCCTGATCGCCAAGGCGTTGCAGACCCTGACGCGGGCGGAAAACCAGCAAGCCTTGAAGCGTTTGCAGGACACCACGCTGGCTTACGATCAGCAGGTCAAGCGTTTGGTCGAGGCGGACAAGGCGACCAGCGATGCGCTGAAACCGTTGGGGGCGATGTCGGACAAGTACGCCGAGACCTTCAACAGCATGTTCGAGAGCACCACGGCCAGCGCGTTGGCGTCTGCTGATAGCGCGCGGGTGGCGGATTTGCGCACGGTGGCGGATCTGCGCAATGGCATGACGATGTTTCGTCTGATGTTGCGGCGTTATATCGCGGTGCCGAGCGAGGCTAACAAGAAGGTGCTGCTGGACACCACCGATGCGTTTCTGGCCGACATGAGCAAGGCGCGCAGCGGTTTGCCGGCGGCCCTGTCGAGTCAGCTTGAAGAGGCGCAGGCCGGCATGCGCCGTTATCGTGAGGTGCTGGTGCAGGTCGCCGCGCTGTTCGAGCAGAAGCAGAGCCTGCGCCAGCAGGTGGATCAGCAGAGCCAGGCGATGGACAGCATCATGACCGGGCTGATGGACACTCAGCAGCGTCTTGCGCGGGACGATCAACAGCGTGCGTTTATCCAGATTGCAGTGCTGACGGTGCTGGCGCTGGTGGTCGGTCTGTTGGCTGCGGTGCTGATCTCGCGGCAGATCACCGGGCCGCTGGCGCTGACGGTGGAGCTGGCGCGGCGGATTGCCAAGGGCGATCTGACGGTGCAAGCCAAATCCAGCCGCAAGGATGAGTTGGGCGATCTGCAAAACGCGATGCAGGACATGGCGCAAAGCCTGAATACGCTGGTGCAGGGGATCGGTAACGGTGTCACGCATATTTCGACATCGGCGGAGAAGCTCTCGGCGATGAGCGAGCAGACCAGCGCCGGTGTGCGTCAGCAGAAAGTCGAGGTGGATCAGGTCGCCACGGCGATGCACGAAATGGCCTCGACCGTGCAGGAGGTGGCGCGCAACACCACCGACGCATCAGCCGCCGCGACCCTGGCCGATCAGCAGGCACGCCACGGCAGTGCGGTGGTCAAGCAGGCGACCGTGCAGATCAGCGAACTGTCGGTGGCGATCGAAGACTTGGGCGCGGCGATGAACGTGCTGTCCCAGGACAGTGAGCAGATCGGCAAGGTCATCGATGTGATCAAGGCAGTCGCCGAGCAGACCAACTTGCTGGCGCTGAATGCGGCGATTGAAGCGGCGCGGGCGGGGGAGCAGGGGCGTGGTTTTGCCGTAGTCGCCGATGAAGTGCGCTCGCTGGCGCAGCGCACCCAGGATTCGACCAAGGAAATCGAAGCGCTGATTGTCACTTTGCAACAGGGCACTCAAGCGGCTTCGACACTGATGACATCCAGCCGTGAGCGTACGCTGGACACGGTGGTGCTGGCGCAGAAGGCCGAGCAGGCGATTACCGAGATCAACCATTCGATCGGCACGATCCAGCAAATGAGCCTGCAGATTTCCGCCGCCGCCGAGCAGCAAAGTGCGGTGGCCGATGAGATCAATCGCAGCATCGTCAGTGTGCGCGATGTGGCCGATCAGTCGGCCGTCGCCAGCGAAGAAAGCGCTGCCGCAACCATTGAACTGGCGTCGCTCGGGCAGGACCTGCAACGCATGACGGCGCATTTCCGCACCTGATGGCATTTCGCAATGAACTTGGCCGGAATTGACCGGTCAGCCTGTATAAGCGGGGGCCGCCAAGCGGCGCCACCCGGTCCGTGCAGTGATTTTTTTCTGGGCCATGGATGGTTGCAACCCGCTCTCAGGGGGCGTCATGACCAATACACCAATTTTCCCCCAGCCCAGCGGGGGGTGCCAAGGATGCCGGCAAAAAGGCGAGGCCGATATGGCGTTCTCCTTCGCGTTCCAGCCGATTGTCGATGTGCGTGATCAATCGACCTTCGCCCACGAGGCGTTGGTCCGGGGCGTGCAGGGCGAGGGTGCGCTGTCGGTGCTGGAGCAGGTTGATGACCAGAACCGCTATCGCTTCGATCAACTGTGCCGCGTGCGTGCGATCTCCACGGCTGCGCAGTTGGGGCTCACCGGGTTTCTCTCGATCAATTTCCTGCCCAACGCGGTGTATCGACCGGACATGTGCATTCGCAGCACGCTGGAGGCGGCCCGCGCACATGCGTTCCCGCTTGATCGGCTGATCTTCGAAGCGGTCGAAGGCGAGCACGTCGAAAGCAACAAGCACTTGATGAACATCTTGCGCGAGTACCGCGAGTTCGGGTTCAAGACCGCCATTGATGACTTCGGTGCGGGGTATTCCGGGCTGAATCTGCTGGCGGACTTTCAGCCGGACCTGATCAAACTGGACATGGCGCTGATTCGCGATATCCATCGCGACCGCGTACGCCAGGCGATTGTGCGTGGCGTGGTGGGCATGTGTGCCGAGTTGGGCGTCGAGGTGATTGCCGAGGGCATCGAGCACCCCGAGGAGCGCGATTTTCTCGCCGATTGCGGGATTTATCTGATGCAGGGTTTCTGGTTCGCCAAACCGGCGTTTGAGGCGATGGCGCAGATTCCGCTGGAGGCGTGGCAACGGATCTGACGGGGGCTGGTCTTTGAGCCTGAGCCATCACGTTGAGGTGACGGCTCAGGCGTGCAGATTCAGCCAAACTGGCTCGCCGACTCCACTGCCGATTTCGTCTGCCTTGAGCGAGTCAACTGGTAAGCAATCGCCAACCATACGAACCAACCCGGCATGACCATCAAGGCAATCCGCGTGTCAGGTCGCAATGCCAGCAGACACAGCACAAAGCCTAGAAATGCCAGGGAAAACCAGGCCATCGGTACGCCGCCGGGCATCTTGTAAGCCGACTTCGCATGCAGGTCCGGGCGTTTTTTGCGATAGGCGATGTACGACGCGAGGATGGTCGACCAGGTGAAAATCACCAGAATCGCCGACACGGTGGAGACGATGGTGAAGGCGGTCATCACTTCCGGCACGATGAACAGCACCAGCACCCCAATCAGCATCAAGAGTGTGGTGAACGCCAGACTCAGCAGCGGCACGCTGTTACCTGACAGTCGCCGGAAGATGCCCGGAGCGTTTTGCTGATTGGCCAGGCCGAACAGCATGCGGCTCGATGAAAACACGCCACTGTTGGCCGATGATGCCGCCGAAGTCAGTACCACGAAGTTGACTATACCGGCGGCCGCGGGAAACCCAGCCACGAGAAACAGTTCGACAAAGGGGCTCTTGACCGGAGACACCTGCTGCCACGAGGTCACGGCAATAATGCAGGTCAGTGCCAGCACGTAGAACAGGATGATCCGCAGCGGAATCGAGTTGATGGCCTTGGGTAAAGTCCTCTCTGGAGATCGGGTTTCAGCGGCGGCGGTGCCGATCAACTCGGTGCCGGCGAAGGAGAAAATTGCCATCTGAAATCCGGCGAAGAAGCCGAACAAGCCGTTAGGGAAGGCCGCCTGTTTATCCACCAGGTGACTCAGGGATGCGGTGACGCCACTCGGGGACACGAAGGACGTGGCAATCAGCACGGTGCTGACGCCGATCAAGGTCACGACAGCAATGATTTTTATGATCGCGAACCAGAATTCCACCTCACCGAACAGCCTGACCGTCAGCACATTCAGCGCAAACAACGTCGCCAGCATGCCGACGGCGGGTATCCACGCCGGTACCTCGGGGAACCAGTACTGGAAGAATCCACCGACCACGACGGCATCGCCGATCACCGCCACGCTCCAGCTCAACCAATACGACCAGCCGAGAAAAAATGCCGCGCGCGGGCCGAGGTAGGCGCCGGCAAAGTCGGCAAAGGTTTTGAAGTTCAGGTTGGACAGGAGCATTTCGCCCATGGCGCGCATGACGAAAAAAACGAACAGGCCGATGATCATGTAGATGAGGATGATCGACGTCCCGGAGAGGGCGATGATCTTCCCGGAGCCCATGAACAGGCCCGTACCGATGGCACCGCCCATGGCCATTAACTGGATGTGACGATTGCTGAGCGTGCGCTGCAGCGCGGGCTGTTCAAGCAGCCCGGAAGGATTCGATTTCATCGCAAAACCTCTTGATTTTATGTTTTTGAGTTTTGGCAGAAAGTAGGTGTCGAGCGTTCTTGTTAGAGAGGCAGCGGCTAATCACAGCGATGCCTGGAGAGTGAATGGCCCCCTCGCAAAATCGCTTGGGGGCGGTCCTTACTGATTAACTGGCGGTGCGCAGACGTGAGGCTGTTGCCGGTTGCGGCTCCAGCAACTGGAAGAGATTTTTGATGTTGGCCGGCGTCGGTACCAGGTGGATGCGCTGGCCGATTTGCTGTTGCTGAGCCAGGTCGTTGAGGTAGCGCAGTGACGAAAAATCTTCCAGAGCAAAGCCCACCGAATCAAAGACCGTCACCTGCGTATCGCTCTCGCGGCCGGGCACTTCGCCCTGCACAATCCGGAAAAACTCGACCACTGGAGAGTCGGCCTCCAATTGCTGAATGTCGCCTTCAATGCGTGTTTGCGGCTCGAATTCGACGATGACCCGGGCGTTGCGCAGGATGTCGGCGTGCAGTTCGGTTTTACCCGGGCAGTCGCCGCCGACCGCATTGATATGCATGCCGGGTTCGATCATTTCGGGCGTGAGAATCGTTGCGTAGGCTTTGTCGGCGGTGACTGTGGTGACGATATGCGCACCCTTGACCGCGTCCTTTACCGAGTCGGCCAGAATCACTTCGATCTGCGGAAACGCCGCCAGGTTGTGCTTCAACTTGAGCGAAGCGTCGCGATCAATATCGAAGATGCGGATTTCGCTGATGCCCAACATTTCATGAAAGGCGAGCGCCTGAAACTCACTCTGCGCACCGTTACCGATGATCGCCATCGAGGTCGCACCCGGGCGAGCCAGCGACTGCGCAACCAGTGCCGAGGTGGCAGCGGTGCGCACGGCGGTGGTCAATGTCAGTTCGCTGAGCAGGGTCGGATAGCCACTCTGCACATCGGCCAGCAGCCCGAAAGCCATGACGGTCAGCAAGTTGCGCTGACCATTGTCCGGATGGCCGTTGACGTATTTGAACGAGTACTGCTGGCCATCGTCGGTGGGCATCAGCTCGATCACGCCGTCTGCCGAGTGGTTGGCCGTGCGCGGCGATTTATCAAATTGTGCCCAGCGTGCGTAGTCCGCTTCGATGTAGCTCGCCATGTCGCGGATGGCCCGGCGGATGCCGACCTGGGTGAACAGGCGTGCAGCATCATCGACATCAATAAAAAGCGTCATGTTGTTGTTCTCCGATTCAGTCATTCAAAGGCCGCAGAGCGGGGATGGTTCAGCTGCGTTTACTCTCGAAACCATGCAGCACGTTCACCGCATTGATGCCGATTTCATCGACCATGTAGCCGCCCTCCATCACGAACAGGGTGGGGCAGCCGACACTGGCGATCAGCGTTCCGATGCCGATGAAGTCCTCGCTTTCCAGCAGGAAGTGGCTGATGGGGTCATCCTTGAACGTGTCGACACCCAGGGAAATCACCAGTACTTCAGGTGCGAACTGCTGGAGTTTTTTGCAGGCGTGGAGCAGGGCGTTGCGGTAGCTCTCCCACGTGGTGTTTTTCGGCAGCGGGTAGTTGAGGTTGTAACCCTCGCCGACACCCGCGCCGACTTCGTGGCTGTAACCTGAAAAGTACGGGTAGGACACCGCAGGTTCACCGTGCAGCGACACGAACATGACGTCGCTGCGCTGGTAGAAAATGTTCTGGGTGCCGTTGCCGTGGTGGAAGTCGACGTCGAGCACCGCGACACGTTTGGCGCCTTGGGTGATGGCCTGCTGCGCGGCAATCGCGGCGTTATTGAGGTAGCAATAACCGCCCATGTATTCGCGCGCGGCGTGATGGCCGGGCGGGCGGCACAGGGCAAAGGCGCTGTCGTGGCCTTCATCGATCAGTTCGAGTCCGGTGAGGGCGATATCCGCGCTGGTTTTCACCGCTTGCCAGGTCGTGGCGGTGATGGGCGAACCGGCATCCATGGCATAGAAGCCGAGCTTGCCGTCGATGAACGTCGGCACTTGCTCTTTGGCCAGATCGCGTACCGGCCAGACCAGGGGCAAGGCATCGTGCGTGCGTCCGGTTGCGCACCATTCGGTCCAGGCACTTTCCAGAAAACTGACGTAGCGCTCACTGTGGGCGTTGACGTAGCACGAGCGGTCAAACGCACGCGGTTCGACGATTTGCCCCAGGCCGGCCTGTTTGACGCGGTTGTGCACGGTATCGGCCCGACTCGGTTGTTCGAATGACGGCTTGAGCACGCCGTCCTTCAATTCGGTGCCATGGTGCAAACGGTGGGAATCACTGAAAACTGTAAACATTCTGCGCATCCGTTAATGTGAGCCAGTGCAAATATTCTGTTCCGGCTGACCTGCGCTTTCTTTGCTTTGTTTTCTTGATTAAGTAGATTAATCGGGCGTTCTTACTCAGGATTGGCGTCATGCAGAAAAAATCATCCAAACGCATCAGTCTCGACGAGACCGACCTGGCGATTCTTGAGTTGTTGCAGGAAGACGCCAGTATTTCCAACGCTGAACTCAGTGAGCGGCTGTCGTTGAGCCTTACGCCTTGCTGGCGGCGGCGCAAAAGAATGGAGGAGGCCGGGGTGATCAAGGGCTATCAGGCCAACCTTGATCGGCGAATGCTCGGGCTGGACATCATGGCGTTCGTGCACATCCGTTTTTCCACCCACGCCGATCACGCGCCGGACGCCTTCGAGTCGGTGATTGCGCAACTGCCCCAGGTGCTGTCCTGTCACAAGATCACCGGCGATGCCGATTATGTGTTGCAGGTGCTGGCCGAGGATCTGGATAGCTACAGCGATTTCATCGAGCAGGTGCTCAGGCGCCAAGTCGGGATTGCGTCCATCCAGTCCAGCCTGGCGTTGCGTGAGGTCAAGACCAGTAGCCGTATTGCGATACCCAGACCGGGAAGGGATTGAGCGGGCCGGGGGAGTTTTTCCAATGGGGTGACAGAGTCTTTTGCGGCGTTGTCGGAAGACCAGCCGATTGCCGCAGCCCTGGATTCTGAACCCGCGCTGTCGATCAGCAAAATTTCATCTTGCCGGGCGCGACTTAGGCCTACGATGCTTGCACAAGATCATCCCAAGGGGAGCCGTACCATGCGCACCAATGTCGTCAAAGTGCTGTTGATCGCTGCAGCTGTCTCGGTATTGAGTGCCTGTTCGGGCTCCGGTGGGCTGACCACCACCAGTTGTTTCTCCTCGGATTGCCAATCGCCGGAGGGTCGCACAAATGCAACGACCCTAAAATTCGGCGGTAACAGTATTGGTAGCAGCTTGAACCAGTACAGCTCCGGGATGTTGCACAACGATTGATAGAAATAGAACCTGAACCTGTGGCGAGGGGATTTATCCCCGATGGGTTGCGAAGCAACCCCCGCTTTTAAAACAGCGGACTGCTGCGCAGCCCAGCGGGAGCAAGCTCCCTCGCCACAAATGTTTGTGCCTGGAAGATTACTGCGGCAGCGCCAGCCACTCACCAATGACCTTCTGATAACTGCCAGTGACTTTGCTCAGATGCAGCCACTGATCGACGTACAGTTTCCAGCTGATGTCATCGCGCGGAAGCAGATAAGCCTTTTCACCGTACTGCATGTATTGGTGCGGATTCACCGCGCACAACCCCGGTTTGAGTTTCTGCTGATACAGCGCTTCCGAGGCGTCGGTGATCATTACGTCTGCCTTGTTGTCGAGCAGTTGCTGGAAGATCGTCACGTTGTCGTGCAGCGCCAGTTGCGCCTTGGGCAGGAAGGCATGGACGAAGGCTTCGTTGGTGCCCCCCGCCGGTTCAACCAGGCGCACGTTGGGCTGGTTGATCTGTTCGATGGTCTGGTACTTGGACTGATCGGCACAACGCACCAGCGGGATCTTGCCGTCGCTGTCGAGGGTGTTGCTGAAGTAGGCTTTCTTCTGCCGCTCCAGCGTCACCGAAATGCCGCCCATGCCGATGTCGCACTTGCCGGCCTGCATGTCCGGCATCAGGGTTTTCCAGGTGGTTTGCACCCACTCGACTTTCACTCCTAGGCTGTCGGCCAGCGAGCGCGCCATGGCGATGTCGATACCTTCGAATTCGCCGTCGGGACGCTTGAAGGTGTAGGGCTTGTAGTCGCCGGTGGTGCAGACGCGCAACTGGCCTTGTTGCTGGATGGTGTCGAGGTGCGAAGGTTGCTCGGCGGCCTGAGCGCTTAAATTCAGCGCGAGCAATGAACCGAGCAAGAGCAGTTTTTTATTGATGGGCATGTCTGTCGGGCTTCAAAGGGATCGGAGCGAGAAGTTAACCACGTTCTAGGCGCTGATCCCTATGGTCAGTTCGCTGTCAGAGGCCGAGCCCTTCCTGCACCACCTGCAACAGATTGTTCTCGGTCAGCGCAATCGCATCCAGTTCTTGCCCGGTTTCCACCGTTTGCAGCCACCAATGGCTTTCGTGATGTTCATCGACGGTGCGCAACAGATAGGTGTTGCGCTCGGGCAGGGTGATCTGCACGCGGCCGGCGCCGTCTTCGGTAAACCGGGCGATGGGATCAAAGGTCAGGGTTTGTTGATTGGCTTCGATCACCAGTTGGTCGATCGCGTAATCGTGACTTTCGCCATCCGGTGAGCTTTCGCAAACGTGGGTTGGATTGCGGCGGATTTTCAGGCCCACTTCAGTGACTGGCTGCAGCCAGGCCTCGATGCGGTGGTACAGATCGTAGACCTGCGCCGGCCAGCAATCGATCTCCAGCGCGGCATCCGCATGGGTGTGCCGGGTTTGCTTGAGTTTGGCGGCGAGTTCGTCTGCTTTACTCATTTCGGATCCCTTGGTTTGATGTCTGCCTGTTAATCGTAGACCGTTCAACGGGGTGTGGCGTTGCCTTGCGTCATGCGCTTGCAACACAAGCATGGCGAAATCAGCGCTGGCCAAGTCTGGTCAGCATCAAAAACCACGGACGCAGGCGTCCCAAGGAGCGGGTACATGAAAAAGCTGTTTACAATTCTGGCGCTGATCGCGCTGACGGCCGGTAGCATCGGCCTGAGTTCGGCGCGTCAGTCGAACGCCAGCAAGGTACAAACGGAAGCGGTAGCGGGGCAGTTCGATTACTACCTGCTGACGCTGTCCTGGTCGCCAACGTTCTGCCTCACCCACAAAGATGACGTGCAATGCTCCGGCAAGGGCTACGGCTTCGTGCTGCACGGCTTGTGGCCGCAATACGCCAACGGCGGCTGGCCGGAATCCTGCCCACCGCTGACCACGTTGTCGGCCGCGGAAACCACCAAGGGCCTGACACTGTTCCCGACCAAGAAACTGCTTGACCACGAATGGTCCAAGCACGGCACCTGCAGCGGCCTGGGCGCGATGGGTTATCTGGACGAAGCGGACAAAGCAGTTGGCGCGGTGAAAATCCCGCAGGAGCTGCAACCGTTCAGCAGCTCGTATTACTTCGAAGCCCAGGAAATCGCCGACCTGTTCCGCAAGGCCAACCCGGGGATCCCGGCCAATGGCATCGCGGTGATCTGCAGCGGCCCGGAGCTTTCGGAAGTGCGGGTGTGCATGGGCAAGGATCTGCAGTTCGGCGCGTGCGGCAAGGGCGTGAAGACGCAGTGCCGGGCGGGGGATATTCGGGTGCCGCCGTCGCGTTGATGTGAGTGGTTGCACGAATGAAAAAGGCGCCTCGATCGGGCGCCTTTTTTTGCCTGGAGGTTTGAAGCAACCGGAAAATTCACGCATGCTTGCGCCCCCAAAAAGGATGACCCGCAACACTGCAAGGAGCTGTTCATGAGCGGAAAACCCGCCGCCCGCGTCACCGATCCAACCGCCTGCCCACTCCCGGGACATGGCACCAATCCGATTGCCAGTGGCTCGCCGAATGTGAATTTCGACGGATTGGCGGCTGCCCGAATGACCGATAAATCAGCGTGCGGCAGCCCGATTACTGGCGGCGTTTCCTCGACGGTGTTTATCAATGGCTTAAACGCCGCGACCCTGGACAGCACCGGTGGGCACGGCAATGTGGTCATTGGCGGGTCGGGCACGGTCATCATTGGTGACACGGTAACAGCGGCACCTTTCAGTGGATTGCTGCCGATGCCGGTGCATTTCACGGACAAATTGAAACTGGTCAATGACGTGACCGGTGAGCCCATGACCAATCATCCCTACGTGATCCAGCGCGCAGACGGGCGTCTGGAGCACGGGGTGTCTGACGCTAACGGGTTCACCCACGAAGTTAGCTCGCACCTGCCTGAAACCATCAAGCTGTTTTTGGAGGAGTGAGGCATGGCCGCTGAAACAGTAACGTGCGCGAAAGGCAACAATTACAAGCTGCACAAGGAACATGCGCTGACGGACAAGAAGGATGTCAGTGACAAGCCTGTGCCGGTGGAGAGTACCAAGGCGATTGTTGTTTTCGTCGGAGGCGCTGGGGATAAGGAACGTTATTATTTTTCGGGGCCTTATGGAAACATCCAAGAGGCACGGAAGGACTTTGATGAGCGCACGACAAGCTTGGCAAAGGAGGGTAAATATAAGTCTGAGTGGCTGGGCTATAACGAAGTCAGAGGAAAACAGGATATTCAGCGACATGTCTTGAGTCTGATCCCCTACAAGAGCTGTCCTGTCTATATCGTGGGTCATAGCCTCGGTGGGTGGAACGGTGCGCATCTGACAAAGATCATGTCGGAATGGGGTTACCGGATTCAGATGCTGATTACCCTTGATCCCGTGGGTGAAGGGGCCCTGGTCTGGTTGGGGTCGGATATTTATCGCGAACGCCCCGATCCAATTGCTGCCGACTGGATCAACATCAAAGCGATGCCAACTAAAAGAGATTCGTCAGATGGGGTCGCTGATTTTGGTGAAAAGTGGCTTATCTCCTGTGGCCCTTCATTGAACGTCAATATAGACACTAATCATGCAAATGCATTGGGGTTGTTTACTGCCCGTATCGCGGGGAGCAAATCGGCAGCCGATATGCTTTTTGACTCAATCATGAAGGATTTTCCATGATGTACAGGGTGCTCATTTGTTGCTTGCTCGCTATTTGCTCAGGTTGTGCGAAAGACCACACAAAGCCTCCCGCAAACCTGAACTTCGAATCTGTGGAAAGAGAAAAGTCGCTGCTATACATCATCCGGTATCAGTCGGACGTTGATGTGTTGGATCTTTTTGATCGCGGGGAGCGAGTTGGGATGATTTCGGGCATGCTTCATTGCGCATTGGCGGATGATCATGATTTCTCAGTAGGCAAAGCCATACAGTTCTCCGCATCCGGTTTGATACGATCGGAAAAAAATGAAAACAACAAGGGAAAGTTTTCCTACCTTACTCGCGCATTCCTCAGTGAAACTTCCAGCAACCGAAGTTCTGAGAGAAATCTTTCAGTAACAGAACTGAATCAACTCCTCGCGAACAAACAACAAGTCCCCTGCAAAGTCGTCGTCACCGCGTACGGCTATAAACCCTACTACTCAAACACCATGAACCTGCCAGTCGCGGATCTGCTGCGCGAAATCAACAAACCCCGATAGGCGTAATCGGTGCCCCACGCGATCGCCCTGCGCAGATACGCGAGGGCGATCACCCGCAAAACCACCACTGAAAATAAATCGACGTGCGGAGGTCATCCAAATCCCTTGCGCGCCGATACAGCGGGGCAGGCGTGTGTTGGCGGGGCGGGTTTGCTGTGCGCACCCCGCTGGGCTACGCTCATGAAAAGTAAGGGTTTCGGGCTGCGGCCCCTGTCGTACCTGCCCAGGACACGTTTTTGCCAATCCCCATTCACGACCCCCATCAGACTCCCGGCACGCTTAAACGCCTGCCACTGCGCAAGGCGGCAGCGCTGTTCATCGTTGCGGTGTGTCTGTGCCTGTCTGGCTTGCTCTATCTGCAACTGGAGCAGACACGGCGTCAGGACCTGGCGAACGCGCAGATCGCTTCCACCAACCTGACCCGAGCCATGGCGCAGCAGGCGGAAGACACGTTTCTGGCCGCCGACCTTGTGCTCACCAGTCTTGCCGATTGGGTTGAGGACGATGGTTATGGCGCCGCGCAGCGACCACGTCTGCAAAAAACCTTCGCGCGTCGGGTGCAGCAACTGGAGCAGTTGCACGGCATGTTCCTGTTCGATCGCGAGGGCCAGTGGGTGATCACCTCGTTCCCGGACCTGCCCCGTGGCAATGGCGTCGCCGACCGCGAGTACTTCAGGTTTCACCAGCAGAACGCTTCTACCGTGGCGCACATCGGCCCGGCGATTCGCAGCCGCGAGAATGGCGAGTGGATCATCCCGATCTCGAAACGCATCAACGACCGCGCCGGCAATTTCCAGGGCGTGCTGATGGCCGGGATCAAGATGGCGTACTTCGACCGGTTCTTCAAAAGCTTCAGCCTCGATGACAACGGCATCATGTTTCTCGGACTCAAGGACGGCACGTTGCTGGCGCGGCGACCGTTCGACGAAGGCCTGATCGGTTCGTCGCTGGCGCAAGGCAGGATCTACCAGAAGCTGCTGCCCGAAGCCCCGGCCGGCACTGCGATGATCAAGTCGGTGGTCGACGGCGTGGTGCGCTTGTACGGCTACCGCCAGTTGGCGGCTTACCCGCTGGTGGTAGCGTCCGCCTCTTCGCGCGACACGATTCTCAAGGGTTGGTATGAGCGGGCCTTTCAGTCCAGCGTGATTGTGGCGCTGGTGATTCTTGGCGTCGGCCTGTTCGGCTGGGTGTTCATTCATCAGGTGCGTGACGGCGAGCGAATCGAGAGAAACCTGCGCAAGGCACAGCGCACACTGGAGCAGATCGCGACCCACGACAGCCTGACGGGGCTGGCGAATCGGCGCCTGTTCGAGCGTTCGCTGGAGATTGAGTTTGCCCGCGGTGCCCGACAGTCGAGTCCGGTCGGCCTGATCATGCTCGATATCGATTTCTTCAAGCGCTACAACGATGCCTACGGGCACGTGGCAGGGGATCACTGCCTGACTCAGGTGGCGCAGGTGTTGAAGAATTGCTGCCAGCGCAAGGCTGATCTGGCGGTGCGTTACGGTGGCGAGGAGTTTGCGGTGTTGCTGCCGGATACCGACATCAACGGCGTGCTGGCGATTGCCGGGCAGATTCGCCGCAGCGTGATGGATAAACGCATTACTCACAGCGGTTCGCCCACCGGTTACCTGACGGTGAGTCTGGGCTGCTACTCATTTATTCCGAGCGGCAATGACAGCCTCGAAGTGTTTATCCAGCGTGCTGATGCGGCGCTGTATCAGGCAAAAAATGCCGGGCGCAATCGCGCGGCGGTGTTGTCGCTGGAGGAGGGGGTTGCCGAGTTGATGCGGTCGGATCGCTAAAGCCTCCGCGCTTGATCTGTGGCGCGGAATCAGATTCCAGCGCCACAGATTCATGCCTTCATGCCGGATCACCAGCGGTCACGCTTGTTCGTTCAGCTGCCTGTGCCACCACCGGCACCGCCGGTTCCGCCGCCGGCCGAACCAGTGCCGCCCCCCGCTCCCGATCCAGAACCCATGGTGCCACTGTTGGTGCCGGTACCCTTGCCGGCGCCATCGGTACTGTCACCGTTTTTCGGAGCGCCGGGGGTGCTGTTGGGTGGCATGTTGGTGCCGCTTGTAGCACCGGATTTGGTGCCGGAGGCATCCGCCCCGTCATTGGCGGCAAAGGCGCCGACCGAGGCGGTGGCCAGCAGCCCGGCGAGCAACAGGGAAGTCAGTTTGCGCGTTGTCATGGTACGTCTCCTAAAAAGGTTCGGTTACCTGACTTTGGTCTGACGGCCGCAGCTGTTGGTGCCGATTGGCTGACGAGCGGTTGTCGAGCCTCAGCCTCGATCCTCAGCCAGTTTCTGCTCCAGCACCTGCCGCACCTGCGGCCACTCGTCATCGATGATGCTGAAACGTATCGAGTTGCGCTTGCGCCCGTCCGGCATGATCCGCTCGTGGCGCACGATGCCTTCCTGTTGCGCTCCGAGGCGCAGAATCGCGTTGCGCGACTTCTGGTTGTTCTCGTCGGTGGTGAACTGCACTCGCACGCAGTCGAGCACCTCGAAAGCGTGACGCAACATCAGGTATTTAGCTTCAGTGTTGACGAAGGATTTCTGCCAGCGTGCCGAGATCCAGCTGCTGCCGATTTCCAGCTTGCGATTGAGCGGGTCGATCTTCCAGAACCGGGTCGAGCCGATCACTGCGCCGCTATCCTTCAACACGATCACAAACGGCATGACCGTGCCGGCATCACGGCCGTCGAGGGCTTTTTTCAGATAGCTGTCGATGGTGCTCGCCGACGGCACCACAGTGACGGTGAGGTTCCACAGTTCGCCGTCGGCGGCAGCGCGGAGCAGGGCGTCGGTGTCGCTGTACTGAAGTGGACGCAGGAGGATGCGCGGGCCTTGCAGCGTGGTGAGCATGGAGGCGAGTCTCGGCAGTTCGGGGCAGTGACGAGCGCCTATTACGCCGCAGCCGGTTGATCCGATGCAACCACCGCCGTTAGCACAGGGTCACAAATTTCACACCTTGTTCGCCGGAGCCTGGACGATGAAAAACCTGCGGATCGCCACATTCAACGTCAACGGCCTGCGCGCACGCTTGCCGAACCTGCTGCAGTGGCTCAAGCGCGAGCAACCGGACATCGCTTGTCTGCAGGAACTCAAGTCGGCCGACAGTGCATTCCCCGCCGCCGAACTGGAAGCCGCCGGCTATGGCGCAATCTGGCACGGGCAGGCGTCGTGGAACGGCGTGGCGATTCTCGCTCGCGATGCGCAGCCGCTGGAGAGTCGCCGCGGTCTGCCGGGCGATCCCGAGGACAAGCACAGCCGTTATCTGGAGGCGGCGGTGCACGGTGTGTTGGTCGGCTGTCTGTACCTGCCCAATGGCAATCCGCAGCCGGGGCCGAAGTTCGACTACAAACTGGCCTGGTTCGAACGCTTGATCCGCTACGCCAAGGATTTGCAAAGCAGCGATCATCCGGTGGTGCTGGCCGGTGATTACAACGTGGTGCCCACCGATATGGACATCTATAACACCCGGTCCTGGCTCAAGGATGCGCTGCTGCAACCCGAAAGCCGCGAGTGTTATCAACGGCTGCTTGATCAGGGCTGGACTGATTCGCTGCGCCATCTGTATCCCGACGATCGCCTCTACACCTTCTGGGATTACTTTCGCCAGCATTGGCAAACCAACTCCGGTCTGCGCATCGATCATCTGCTGCTCAACCCGGCACTCAGCCCGTATCTGCACGAGGCCGGCGTCGACGCCTGGGTGCGCAACGAACCGCACGCCAGCGACCATGCGCCGACCTGGATTCGCATCGGTTCGCGCAAGCGTCGGTAGCGCTGATTGGCGAAATCAATTGTCGGAGTCCGGGGGCGATCCCGTATACATGTCGGCCAGCGGCGCAACGATCCGCGGCCACATGCAAAAGGACTGAGCAATGAGCGAGCCACGTCTGGCGAATCCGACGTTGTACCTGCAACACCTGGGGTTCGACATCCCACCGCCCCCCACACTGACAACCCTGCGGCAGTTGCAGTTGCGCCACACCGGCGTCTTTCCCTTCGAGAACCTGTCGACGATCACTGGCGCGCCGGTGCTGATCGATCTGGCCTCGGTCGAACAAAAGGTTCTCCACGGTGGCCGGGGTGGTTACTGCTACGAACTGAACAATCTGTTTCTGGCGTTATTGCTGGAGCTGGGCTTCGACGCCCGTGGCATCTCCGGGCGTGTGGTGCTGGCGCAACCCGAAGGCACGTGGACGGCGCGTACCCACCGCTTGAGCCTGGTAATCATCGATGGCGAGCGCTACATCACCGACGTCGGCTTTGGCGGTATGGTGCCGACCGCGCCGCTGCTGCTCGATACCGAGGCTGAACAGGCGACGCCGCACGAGTCCTATCGCATCGAGAAACAGGCCGATGGTTACATGCTGCGCGCCAATGTCGCCGGCGAATGGCGCGCGATGTACCTGTTTGATCTGCAACGCCAGGAAGACATCGATTACACGCTCGGCAACTGGTACGTCTCGACCCATCCCGAGTCACCGTTTGCTCAGCGGTTGATGGTTGCGCGCACCGGCGATGGTTGGCGGCGGACCCTGAACAACGGCAGCTTCGCGATTCATCACATGGGCGCCGACAGCGAGCGGCGCGAGGTGGCGGATGTCGATGAACTGCTTGAAGTGCTGGAGCAGGAATTCGGCCTGCGCGTGCCTGACCAGCCGCATGTGCGCCAGTCGCTGGCGCGGATGCTTGTACCGGCCTGATCTCAGGGCTTGGCCTCCGGTTCCAGTACCCGGCGGATTTCCCCGACCGCCGCCGACAGCTTTTTTTCCAGACTCTTGAGGTCGGCGGCGGTGATGCCTTTCTTGAATTGCCCGGAGTGGTGCGGCTCGACGTCCTGCGTTTTGCTGCCAGCCTCCAGCAGGGTATGGCGCAGAGTGTTGTTGATCACCGTCTGATAACCGAACCCTTCGTTTTCCGCCACGCTGCGGGCGGCTTCGATGACCGCGTCATCAAGCATGATGGTGATGCGGGTCTTGCCCTTGGCGGGCGCCAAGGCACCGCGCTTGCCGTGCGAGAAATCGTATTCGTCTTTCATTGATCAAGCCTCCAGAAAATATGCGCGACGTTCGCTCGGTGTGGCGACACGTGCAGAAATGATTCGTACGACGTTGGCCTCGCGATAACTGTACGCAACCACCAGCAAGCGCCCTTTGCCGTCGAGGCCGAGGGTGATCCAGCGCTGTTCGTCATGGTCGTTGTCCTCGATCGTCAGCGCGCGTTCGTCATGAAAGACCGGCTCGGTCTCGGCAAGGCTGACGCCCCTGTGCTTGAGTTTGTTGGCTGCGTTCTTGCTTTTGTCGTACTGAATTTCGAATGACTTCATTATGCATACTTTATATGTATAAAAAAGAGCGCCAGTGCACCGCTGGTCGCCATGAACAATTCAGCCTAGTGCGATAAAAACCGGGGGCAGGAGGGGATGTGTTGCCGGATTTGTGGGAGATGGAGGTGGCGAGATAGAAGCTTGGGTGGCTACCTATCCATTATGTGACTGACAAGTTGTATACAACTCTATGGACATTTGTCCCGAGTATTGAATACAGTGTGCGCATAACAAAAACCAGGGAACCCCCCACATGAAAACGCCCCATGTTTCACACCAACGGCCCGAGGACGAAAATCTCGGGGTCGGCGCGAATATGGCTTACGGCCTGCAACATGTTCTGACCATGTACGGCGGTATCGTTGCGGTGCCGCTGATCATCGGCCAGGCGGCCGGGCTGTCGCCGGCGGACATTGGTTTGTTGATTGCTGCTTCATTGTTTGCGGGGGGGCTGGCGACACTGCTGCAAACCCTGGGTCTACCGTTTTTTGGCTGTCAGTTGCCGCTGGTGCAGGGCGTGTCGTTCTCCGGTGTGGCGACCATGGTCGCGATCGTCAGCAGTGGCGGGGAGGGCGGCTTCCAGTCTGTGCTGGGCGCGGTGATTGCCGCGTCGTTGATCGGCTTGCTGATCACCCCGGTGTTCTCGCGAATCACCAAGTTTTTCCCACCGCTGGTAACCGGCATCGTGATCACCACCATCGGCCTGACGCTGATGCCGGTGGCTGCGCGCTGGGCCATGGGGGGCAACAGCCACGCGCCGGACTTCGGCAGCATGCAGAACATCGGTCTGGCGGCGGTGACGCTGGTGCTGGTGTTGCTGCTGAGCAAAGTCGGCAGCTCGACCATCTCGCGTCTGTCGATCCTGTTGGCCATGGTGATCGGCACGGTGCTGGCGGTATTTCTCGGCATGGCGGATTTCTCCGGTGTCACCCAAGGGCCGATGTTCGGCTTCCCGACGCCGTTCCACTTCGGCATGCCGACCTTCCACTTCGCCGCGATCCTGTCGATGTGCATCGTGGTCATGGTGACGCTGGTGGAAACCTCGGCGGACATTCTGGCGGTCGGTGAGATCATCGGCACCAAGGTCGACTCCAAGCGCCTGGGCAACGGTTTGCGTGCGGACATGCTGTCGAGCATGTTTGCGCCGATCTTCGGTTCGTTCACCCAGAGCGCCTTCGCGCAGAACGTCGGGCTGGTGGCGGTGACCGGGATCAAGAGCCGTTATGTGGTGGCTACCGGGGGCATCTTCCTGGTGATTCTCGGGCTGCTACCGTTCATGGGCCGGGTGATCGCGGCGGTGCCGACTTCGGTGCTGGGCGGCGCCGGTATCGTGCTGTTCGGGACGGTGGCGGCGAGCGGGATTCGCACGTTGTCGAAGGTCGATTACCGCAACAACGTCAACCTGATCATCGTCGCAACCTCGATCGGCTTCGGCATGATCCCGATTGCCGCGCCGAACTTCTACGATCATTTCCCGAGCTGGTTCGCGACTATTTTCCATTCGGGCATCAGCTCCTCGGCGATCATGGCGATCGTGCTCAACCTGACCTTCAACCACTTCACCGCCGGCAACTCTGACCAACAGTCGGTTTTCGCCGCAGCGGAAGAGCGCACCCTGCGTTATCGCGACCTGGCGGCGCTGCGTGAAGGCGATTACTTCAGCGACGGCAAGCTGCACGATTGCGATGGCAAGGAAGTGCCGGTGATCGAGCCTGATGAACACGATCATGGGCATGGCGCGCCGAAGGTGCAGGCGAAGAGTGGCGAGCATGTCTGAGCGCTGACGGCATGAAAAAGGCCGATCTGTTGTGAGACAGATCGGCCTTTCGCTTAGGTAACCGATAATGAGCACAACGTTATCTAGCTTTCCATTCTGGTGGCCAAGGGCAGTCGAATTGGCAGATGAGGCTCGATAACAGATGGGTGTCGAGGCGGTTGCGACCTGCGCGACCGTTCATCGGAAACCCACTCCGACCTGATAGTTCTGACAGTAGCCAAAGTCTTCTATTACTCCCTTAATAACTTCGTCGTCCAACCAATCGATGGAGTTCTACCATGTCATCTACATCGCTAAAACCCCGCGTCGAAGACTTCAAGTCTTATCCAGTGGGTGGAAAAATCTCAGAGTCTGTTGAATTGCTCGAGGGGAAACACACTGAAGCGAGGGTTTTTATCACCATGGGATTGTCTGACAATAATTGTACAGTGACCCCTGAGCCGAGTTTGAAGGCCGAACTGTATGGCCAAGGGAGAGAGGACTACTTTGGGTACGGCTTGACACTGAAAGAGGGGAGTGCCACGAGTGCAAAACTCATCGGCCACGTGTCTTTCCCATCCAGAATGATTATCTATAGGGATTTACTATTGGAAGGGAAGCAATTGGAAGGAGAATCTCTAAAACTATTCGAAGGCGAAGGTGATTTCAAATTTAATGAAAGTATCACCCCAAAAAACGGCAAAGACTTTGATGAAGTAAGATTGCAGATGACGACTACGATTGAAGGTGTGAAGACCTACAGTTTCACGTTGCGTACAATCTCCTTCACACTCAAAGACAATCACCCTTCATAAAGCATCACCGACGTGAAAACCGGTAATCCACGCTCTAGTGCCTCCTCTTGACGGGGAGGCGCTGCTCAAGCTGGCGCCTTATTTCTACGCATGGCGCTATCACTGACGCATTTCTCCCGCCGCCAGCAACTGCTCATGCATTCTCCACGGGTTCGAAAAGACAAGTAGCTGGCCTGTCGAGTGATTCGCTGCTTTCAATGGTGGCGACGCAGCATTGAGGCTATGGGATCGTGCGACCGTTCATCGCAAATACGTCCCTACCTGTAATTTCTGACAGTAGCCAGAGCCGTCATCTTCAGCGCTGAATAACTCCACGCCCTTTGTCTCCCGACAGTTCGCTTGGAGTTCCGACCATGCTCGTTCAGCCCAAGAAGAAAATCTCTGCCCCCCATTCATTGCTGGACCCGATAGTGCTCGGGCGCCTCCTGCCTTCCGGTCAGTGGGGGATCAACCGGGCGGCGGTGTTCACTTTTCCCGACCTCGGCCTGCTGGTCGTCATCCCCGTCTGGGCCACCAAGGCTGTCGGCGATACCGTCAAGCTGCTGCTCAATGACCGTGAGGTCGACGGGCGTCCCATCATTGACCAGACCGAGCTCAAACAACCGACCCTCTTGTGGGTGGCTCCTCGTCATCTGCAGACAGGTCCTTACGAACTCACCTACGAAATCAAACAGCCCAATCAAAAAGAAGAGCGTCCGGACAAGCCCTTCAACCTCTTCGTCAAACTGGAACTCCCCGCTGGCCAGGACATCGACCCGGGCCCTGGTCACTCCAACCTGTACATGTACATTCCCCCGGCAATCGTCAACGGCGGCGTGGACAAAGACGTTGCCGAAGCGGGGGTGCCGATTGTCATCAGGTCCGAGTCCGGCAGCGGCTTGCCTTACCCCGACATCGCCGAGGGCGACGTCATTCATCTCAGTTGGGGTGGCTTTTTTGAGTATTCCACACCGGTGACCCTGGAGCAGATCAACGATCCAGCGGCAAACCCGATATTAATCACGGTCTCCAAAGCCACTATTGAACGGGCTGGTGACACCGACCTCTTCGGTCTGGCGGTCACCTTCAAAGTGCGCGACATCGTCGGCAATGAATCGGAAGACTGGTGCAAGGCAACCCGCATCGTCGTCACCACCGGCATCGACCTGCTGGCCGCACCGATTGTTCAGGAGGCTGTCAATAATGAACTCGACGCCGATAAACAGGGCGATAACGACATCACAGTGCATGTCACGGCCGACCGACCAGACTTCGAGATGAATGACATCATTCACTTGACCATGCTCGGCACCACCCTGGAGGGCGAAAAAGTCGAAGTCACCGCCCTGCCCCAGACTGTCGACAATATCCCGCATAACTACGAGTTCAAGCTGTCCATTGCGGCCGTGCGTAAACTGGTCAATACCCAGGTCAGTTTCTTCTATCGGCTGGAACGCAGCGGCAGCAGTGACCCGTTAGGCTCAAAAAGGCAGTTTGTACAAGTCACCGGCGCAGCCCACCGCCTGGCCGCACCGATCATCGAAGAAGCCGAGGGAGAATTCATCGATCCCACGAAGACACCCATCAACGTCCGCATTCCGTTCGATCCGGCCATCGAGTACGGCATGGGCATCGAGCTGTTCCTGTTGGGTAAAAGTCCGGACGGCAGCACCTTCCTGCCTGAGTTGGAGTGGCACATTCCGGAGGAGGATGAAGTCGAGAATCCCGAAGGTTTTGTCATCACCGTCAATGACTACAACCTCAAGCTCCTTGACGGCGGAACCCTGAAGGGGTGGTACGACCTGCTGACAGCCGAAGGCGACGAGATCCTCAGACGCGAGTCGCTGCACACGAAATTGCTCAATGTGGGTGAACCGAAATTCGAGCTGGACGCCCCCATTGTCCTCGGGGTGGCGAACGGCTTCCTCGACCCGGCCACACTGCCCGGCGGTACCAGTAGACTGACCATCCCCAGGCCTGTGGTGAAGCCATGGGTAGCCAACGATGAGGCTACCTGGAAGTGGGTGGGCGACATCTCCGGCGAGGAACCCGGGTCCCGCACATTCAATGCCGTAACCGCCCAACAAGACTGGGTCATCAACCTGGACGCCGCCTTCGTCGCCCAACACATCGAACCGAACCGCGACAATAAAATCACCATCCGCTACCAGCTCTGGCGCCATGCCACAAATGAGACCAGCCTCTCGAATCCATTGGTGTTCACCGTGGGCGTCGCGCTGGACCTGCTCGCCCCCTCGATCAAGGAGAACAACGGCGACAGCGCACTCAACCCGCTGCTGGTCAGGGACACCTTGACCATCGTGGTGCCGGACAACAGCGCGTTGCTGCCAACTGATGAAATCATCGCCACTTGGACTGGTGCACAGGGTACGCCCGCAGGCGGTTCGCACACCTCTGTTCCTCGGCCGCTGGGCAGCAACCGGGAGTTTGCGATTCCGAATAGTGTGGTCGCGTTCAACCTGAACAAAGATGTGAAGGTGTCCTACGTCGTCATCCGCGACAGCAAGCCGCTGCCGTCCCTCGTCTTTGATTTGACTGTGTTGAGCATGCCGCAGAATGAACTGCTCAAACCGATCATCAAGGACGCGGACAACGACGGCGAAGGCCCGGAGTTCAACGTAGGGAATCTGACCAGCAATGCCACCTATCGCATGGGCGTCTGGCCGTTGATTGCCACAGGCCAATATGTCTGGCTGCGCCTGAAAGGGACGAACGCTGATGGCAGCAACTACAACCTGCAGATCCATACGGCACCGGGTTCATACGTCACTGATCAATGGATCGCGCAAGGTTACTACGAGCGAAGCATCGCCCTTGAAGGCTTGAAAAACCTCAAGGATGGCAGCCCGTTGACCATGGAGTTCAAAGCCGCGTTCGGCAAGAGCACGGATGAGAGCGAGGCGGTGGACTTCCCTGTGCGTACTTACATGATCAAAGCGCTTGAGGATGTGCGGCCAGAAATTACCGGTGCGAAAGACTCCAAAGGGAATGAGATTCTCCCGGGCGGCACGACCTTTGACACCTCGATCAAGCTTGAAGGGAAAGGGGCTAAAGGTCAGAAAGTCCTGATCAAGGATGGCAATATCGAGATAGGAATTGCCGACATCGATCCACAGAGTGGTGACTGGGAGTTCCCGGTGACGGGGCTGAGCGCCGACACCCATAGTTTCACCGCTACTGCGCGGTATGGTAATGAGGAGGTATCGCTTCCGCGGATCGTAGTCGTGGTGGCTGCCGACACACCGGCCATCACATCAGTAAAAGACGAGAGCAACTGGAACATCCGCGAAAACGGTTACACCGTGCACACCAGCATCACGCTCACTGGCTCCGCACCGACCGGCCAGGAGGTGGAAGTTTTCCTCGGTGCAGTCTCCAAAGGCAAGGCCAAGGCAGGCAGCAACTCTATTTGGACCCGTACCGTGAGCGGGTTGTCGTTGGACGTGTTGCATACCTTCAAGGCCATTGGTCAATACGCAAATAACCCGCCGTCGAATACCTGGCGCCTGACCGTGTTGAATAGGGTCGTGCCGGCCATCACCGCCGCGCAGGATTCCAAAGGGCAGCCAATCCACGATGAAGGCGCCACTGTTGACCGCACTGTTCGGCTGATGGGGATGGCGACTAAGTATCTTGAGGTGGAGATTTTCGACGGCGCCACCTCCACTGGTAAAAAGGCCAGGGCCGATGACAAAGGTTCATGGAAGGTTGAGCTGACTGGGCTGTCGATCATGCGCCATGATTACAAGGCCGAAGCGTTGTATGGCAACGGGGCGGAGTCGAGGGTGTGGACAGTGTTCGTGATACCGTCTTCCTTTTTCCTTGTCGAAGATTTTCAGTCATATTTAAAAGGGGTTGAAATCAAAGACCCAAAGGACTTTCTAGAGGGGGCGCACACCAAAGTAACGGTTATTACAAACACCACCACTCGCTCGAAAATAGCAGTCTATAACCTTGGCGGCCTGGAATGCATGTTATGGAGCGCTAGTCTCGAGGATAAAATCGAGTACTCCGTCGCACTGAAGCAGGGCAGTGCCAAGAGTGCGACAGTCTACGGTGACTTTGACTTCCGACCATCAGTCCACATCGAACTTCAGTTCCTGCGAAACAGTGAAGTGGTGTCCTCGATGCTATTCCTGCAAGGTGACGGCCAAGATAAATATGCGAGAGAAGTTGTCCCAGCCAGCGGTCAAGCGTTCGATGCATTAAGATTCGTGATGACGCAGAAGAAAACAATAAACGGAATATCGCTTCTCAGAATAAGGATGATCGGTTTCAACGCATAAAAACTCTGTTGCCTTAAACGCACAGAAAAGAGAGTGGCAGGGGAGGGATTCATTAATCCACTCCCCTGACAGTTATTCCTTTGATACAGATTATCCAGCGCCTGATTCACCGCAAATCCCCTAGGGAGTGAGGGACGGATATATATGCTCTCGCCAGAGACGGACCCAAGATACCGTTCGAATTAACTATATAAGTGAGTGTGGAGGGCTGGAGCACGATCTACATCACGGGCAAAAAGCCTAATGAGCTCACGACTCGAGTCCCTCCCTCGAAAGTCGAGATACAAAGAGCTGCAGCAGGTTGCGATCTTTTGACTTTTCGAGCGTCCACAAAAAAGCCCCTGAATCTTGCGATTCAGGGGCTTTGCTATTTGGCTCCACAACCTGGACTCGAACCAGGGACCCAATGATTAACAGTCATTTGCTCTACCAACTGAGCTATTGCGGAATTGGTGCGTATGTTACTGATTCAAAAAGAGAAGTCAAGCCTCGGGTGTAAATTTTCTGCGTTCGGCAGGACGGACGGTGTTTTGTCAGCGATTGGCGGTTACCAGAACCGCCTCACAGGTCTACCATGGTTGCCCGGAAGTGGTGACACGCGCTGCCGGCCATTCGCCGAAAAGGTACGCGCCATGACTCGAACCGTTGTTGTTTCCCTTTCACGCGAGGTGCTCGTATGAGCGTCACGCAAATCAGTCTGCCCAAGGGCGTTGGCCCTCACGCCGAGAAACTCTTCGACGCGATTACCCAGGCCAGCACCGCTGAGGAGTTGAACCGCGCCGGCGGCAAGGCCGAAGGTTTCGTGCTCGGTCTGGAAAGCACCAAGGCGATCAAAAGCCAGATCGCCGAATCGCTCTACGTCGCGTATGACGATGCGGCCAGTCAGCGTGCGACGGAACTGGCTTAACCGCCGAAAGTGATCGTGCCGAGCATCAGTTTGGCGTAAGCGGCGGTGGCGGCCAGTTGCACCAGCCACAGGGCCAGGCCGCCGAGGAAGACGCCCGCTGCGACTTGCAGCACCAGGCTTTTGTCGCGTTTGGCCGTGGTGCGGGGGATGAAGTCATCCAGGTCGTCTCGGTCGGCGCGCAGGTTGTCGTTTTTCATGTTGTCTCTCTTCAGAAATCTCGGGTGTACACAAAACCTGTAGGAGTGAGCCTGCTCGCGATAGCGGTGCGTCAGGCAGTGCAGCCTCAACTGATCAGACGCTATCGCGAGCAGGCTCACTCCTACAGTTTCGATTTGTGTGCAGTTTAGAGGGAATGTTGCATTCCTTCGGACAAATAAAAAACGGGAAGCCCCAAGGCTTCCCGTTTTTCATTGCCAGGCGAAATCAGATGACCTGAACGATCGCATCCGTGACCGCTTTGATGTTGCTCTGGTTCAGTGCCGCGACGCAGATGCGGCCGGTGTCCAGGGCGTAGATGCCGAACTCGTTGCGCAGGCGGTGCACCTGTTCGGTGGTCAGGCCGGAGTAGGAGAACATGCCGCGCTGACGGCCGACGAAGCTGAAGTCACGCTGCGGGGCTTTCTCGGCCAGCAGGGCAACCATCTGCTCGCGCATGCCGCGAATGCGCAGGCGCATTTCTGCCAGTTCCGCTTCCCACTGGGCGCGCAGTTCCGGGCTGTTCAACACTGCGGCGACGATGCTGGCACCGTGAGTTGGCGGGTTGGAGTAGTTGGTGCGGATCACACGCTTGACCTGCGACAGCACGCGCGCGCTTTCTTCTTTCGATTCGCTGACGATCGACAGGGCACCAACGCGCTCGCCGTACAGCGAGAACGACTTGGAGAACGAGCTCGAAACGAAGAAAGTCAGGCCCGATTCAGCGAACAGACGCACAGCCGCGGCGTCTTCGTCGATGCCGTCGCCGAAACCCTGGTAAGCCATGTCGAGGAACGGTACGTGACCTTTGGCCTTGACCACGTCCAGCACGTTTTTCCAGTCGGCCGGGGTCAGATCGACGCCGGTCGGGTTGTGGCAGCAGGCGTGCAACACAACGATCGAGCCGTTCGGCAGGGCGTTGAGGTCGTCGAGCATGCCGGCACGGTTCACGTCGTGGGTGGCGGCGTCGTAGTAACGGTAGTTCTGCACCGGGAAGCCAGCGGTTTCGAACAGCGCGCGGTGGTTTTCCCAGCTCGGGTCGCTGATCGCCACGACGGCGTTCGGCAGCAGTTGCTTGAGGAAGTCGGCACCGATTTTCAGCGCGCCGGTACCGCCGACCGCCTGAGTGGTGACGATGCGACCGGCAGCGATCAGCGGCGAGTCGTTACCGAACAGCAGCTTTTGCACGGCCTGGTCATAGGCGGCGATGCCGTCGATCGGCAGGTAGCCACGGGAGGCGTGCTGGGCAGCGCGAATGGTTTCGGCTTCGATCACCGCGCGCAGCAGGGGAATTCGCCCCTCTTCGTTGCAGTAAACACCTACACCCAGGTTGACCTTGGTGGTCCGGGTATCGGCGTTGAATGCTTCGTTGAGGCCCAGGATTGGATCGCGGGGTGCCATTTCGACAGCGGAGAACAGGCTCATTATTACGGCGGCTCTGAATGGAGAGTGGAGGGACGTGTCGCGCTCCAGCCGAATGCACTAGAGCGGTGCACAAACGGGGAGCTAGTATAGAGGCCATCACTGAGCAATGGCGACAGGCGATTCAGCTTTTCCGGCAAGTTTTTCCGATTATTTCTTGACCGTTAGTCGATTGACTCTGTCAGAGACTTTACCGGATGTAGGACGTTTGCCTTGAAAGGCGAGGCAATCGGCTCCACATTGAGCACAATCTTCGTTTTTCCTTGGGCGACAACGGTCGTTTGCGGTCATCCCCGCGGCTCGGCTGTTTTCTGCGCGAGCCGCGATCCCAGAGGTGTGTATGTCCGAATTCCAGCTAGTCACCCGCTTCGAGCCCGCCGGCGATCAGCCTGAAGCGATCCGCCAATTGGTCGAGGGCATCGAAGCCGGGCTGGCGCACCAGACGCTGCTCGGTGTGACCGGCTCGGGCAAGACCTTCAGCATCGCCAATGTCATCTCGCAGGTACAGCGCCCGACGCTGGTGCTGGCGCCGAACAAGACCCTCGCCGCGCAACTGTATGGCGAGTTCAAGGCGTTCTTCCCGAACAACGCGGTCGAGTATTTCGTTTCCTACTACGACTACTACCAGCCCGAAGCCTATGTGCCGTCGTCCGACACCTTCATCGAGAAGGACGCGTCGATCAACGACCACATCGAGCAGATGCGTTTGTCCGCAACCAAGGCGTTGCTCGAACGCAAGGACGCGATCATCGTTACCACGGTGTCGTGCATCTACGGTCTCGGTAGCCCGGAAACCTATCTGAAGATGGTGCTGCACGTCGATCGCGGCGACAAACTCGATCAGCGTGCCTTGCTGCGGCGTCTGGCTGACCTGCAATACACCCGCAACGACATGGATTTTGCCCGGGCGACTTTCCGCGTGCGCGGCGACGTGATCGACATCTATCCGGCGGAGTCCGATCTGGAAGCGATCCGCATCGAACTGTTCGATGACGAGGTCGAGAGCATTTCCGCGTTCGACCCGCTGACCGGCGAAGTCATCCGCAAGATGCCGCGCTTCACCTTCTACCCGAAGAGTCACTACGTGACGCCGCGCGAGACCCTGCTCGACGCCATCGAACACATCAAAGTCGAGTTGCAGGAACGCCTCGAATACCTGCGCAGCAACAACAAACTAGTGGAAGCCCAACGTCTGGAGCAGCGCACTCGTTTCGACCTGGAAATGATCCTCGAACTGGGTTACTGCAACGGCATCGAAAACTACTCGCGCTACCTGTCCGGACGTCCGGCCGGTGCCGCGCCGCCGACGCTGTATGACTATCTGCCGGCCGACGCCTTGCTGGTGATCGACGAGTCTCACGTCAGCGTGCCGCAAGTCGGCGCGATGTATAAGGGCGACCGTTCGCGTAAAGAAACCCTGGTGGAATACGGCTTCCGCTTGCCGTCGGCGCTGGACAACCGGCCGATGCGTTTTGACGAGTGGGAAGGGGTGAGCCCGCAGACCATTTTCGTCTCGGCGACGCCGGGCAACTACGAGGCCGAGCATGCCGGGCGCGTGGTCGAGCAAGTGGTGCGTCCGACCGGTCTGGTCGACCCGCAGGTTGAAGTGCGTCCGGCGCTGACTCAGGTTGATGACTTGCTCTCGGAAATCACCAAACGCGTGGCGGTCGAGGAGCGGGTGCTGGTCACCACGCTGACCAAACGCATGGCCGAAGACCTCACCGATTACCTCGCCGACCACGGCGTGCGCGTGCGTTATCTGCACTCGGACATCGACACCGTCGAGCGGGTCGAGATTATCCGCGACCTGCGTCTGGGCACCTTCGACGTACTGGTGGGGATCAACCTGCTGCGCGAGGGTCTGGACATGCCGGAGGTGTCGCTGGTGGCGATTCTCGACGCGGACAAGGAAGGCTTCCTGCGTTCCGAGCGCTCGCTGATCCAGACCATCGGCCGGGCCGCGCGTAACCTCAATGGCCGGGCGATTCTCTACGCTGATCGCATCACTGGCTCGATGGAGCGGGCGATTGGCGAGACCGAGCGTCGTCGCGACAAGCAGATCGCCTTCAACCTGGAAAACGGCATCACGCCGAAGGGTGTGTTCAAGGACGTCGCCGACATCATGGAAGGCGCCACCGTGCCCGGTTCGCGCAGCAAGAAGCGCAAGGGCATGGCCAAGGCTGCCGAAGAAAACGCCAAGTACGAAGCCGAACTGCGCTCACCGAGCGAAATCACCAAACGTATTCGCGCATTGGAAGAGAAGATGTACCAGTTGGCGCGGGATCTGGAGTTCGAAGCGGCGGCGCAGATGCGCGATGAGATTGCCAAACTGCGCGAGCGGCTTTTGGCTGTCTGAAGATTTGCAGTGTTTGGTCGGGCCTCTTCGCGAGCAAGCTCGCTCCCACAGGGATTGATGGTGTACACAAAATGTGTGATCACCAAAGAAGCCTGTGATAGCTGACTTGGCCCCATCGCTGGCAAGCCCGCTCCCACAAGGATTGATGGTGTACACAAAATGTGTGATCACCAAAGAAACTTGTGGGAGCGGGCTTGCTCGCGAAGAGGCCAGTGCAGACACCACAAAAATCAGTGAGCTTCCCCAGCCTTCAACCCCGCCGGCAATTTCCTGGTCAGCAAAATCGCCAGCATGCTGATCCCCAGCGCAATCCCGACAAAGTGAAACGCGTCGTTGTAGGCCATGATCAGCGCCTGCTGATGCACGATCTCACTCAACTTGCCGAGCGCCGCAGTGTCGCTGCCAAACCGGTCGGTCATCGACGCCAACCGCTCGGCCACTTGCGGATTGGTCGGCACCACCGCTTCACGCAAATAATCGAAGTAGGTCTTGGTGCGTGCATCCAATAGCGTGGCGAGCAGGGCGATGCCGATCGCGCCGCCGAGGTTGCGCAGGATGTTGAACAGGCTCGATGCCGATCCCGCGTCCTGCGGCAGGATGTACGCGGTGGCGATCAGCGAAATGGTCACCATGATCAGCGGCTGACCCAGCGCGCGGATGATCTGGATCTGATTGAACTGCGGCCCGGCGAAGTCCGGGTTGAGCACCCCCGACGAAAAACTCGCCAGCCCGAACAACCCGAAGCCCAGGGTGCACAGCCATTTCGGCGAAACGAACTTCATCAGCTTCGGCACCAGCGGAATCAGGAACAGCTGCGGCACGCCCATCCACATGATCACTTCGCCGATCTGCAGGGCGTCGTAGTTCTGGATCTGCGCCAGGTACAGCGGCAGCAGATAGATCGAGCCGTATAAACCGACGCCCATGCCCAGGCTGGAAATGCTCGACAGGCCGAAGTTGCGATTGCGCAGGATGCCGAGGTTGATCAGCGGGTTGGGTTTGGAAATCTGCACGATGACGAAGGTGATCAGGCTCAGCAGGGCAATGCTGCCCAAGGTCACGATCAGGTTCGATTCGAGCCAGTCCTTGCGATGGCCCTCTTCAAGAAAAACCTGCAAACAACCGAGGCCGACACCCAGCGTGAGAATCCCGGTGTAGTCAGTGCTTTTCAGCAGTTCCCAGTGCGCTTCCTTCTTTTCCAGCCCGTACATCAGCCCGGCGATCATGATCAGCCCCGGCGGGATGTTGATGTAGAAAATGTATTCCCAGCCCCAGTTTTCCGTGAGCCAGCCGCCCAGTGTCGGGCCGATGGACGGGGCGAAGGTCGCGGTCATGGCGAACATCGCCATGCCTTTGGCGCGGTGGTGTTCGGGGAGTTTGATCAGGGTCAGGGTGAACGCCAGCGGGATCAGCGCGCCGCCGGTGAAGCCCTGCATGGCGCGAAAGACAATCATGCTCTCCAGGCTCCAGGCCATCGAGCACAGCAACGAGGACACCAGAAACCCCAGCGACACCCACACCGCCAGGCGCCGCGCCGAGAGCAACTGCACCAGCCACGCGGTCAGCGGAATCATGATGATTTCCGCGACCAGATAGGAGGTGGAAATCCACGAGCCTTCTTCCAACGTCGCCGACAGCGCGCCCTGAATGTCCTTGAGCGAAGAGTTGGTGATCTGAATATCGAGCACCGCCATGAACGCGCCAAGCATCACGCTCATCACCGCAATCCAGTCCCGCCGGGTCGGTTCGCCAACGGGGCGGATCAGCGAATCACCGGCCATTGTCTGGAGCGTCTTTGATATTCACGGTGGCGGTGACCGACATGCCCGGGCGGATCTTGCCGTGCAGCGGGTTGTCGGCCTTGAACGTCAGTTTCACCGGAATCCGCTGCACGACTTTGGTGAAGTTGCCGGTGGCGTTGTCCGGCGGCAGCAGGCTGAACTGCGCACCGGAGGCGGCGAACAGGCTGTCGACTCGCGCTTCGATCGGCGTGTCGCTGTAGGCATCGAAGGTCAGCTCGGCTTTCTGTCCGGGCTGCATGTGGCCGATCTGGGTTTCCTTGAAGTTGGCCTGCACCCAGATGTCTTCGTCCGGGACGATCGACAGCAGATAGGCGCCGGCCTGCACCACCTGGCCATTGCGTGCGGCGCGCTGGCCGACCATGCCGCTGATCGGCGCGTGGATTTCGCTGCGGGTCAGGTTGAGCTCGGCTTGCGCCAGATCGGCGCGGGCGTTGGCAATCTGTGCGTCGAGGCGTTTGATCTCGGCCGTCAGTGCATTGACTTGCTGGCGCTGGCTCTGCGCATCGGCCTGGGCCTTGGCCACTTGCGAGCGGGCAATGTGCGCGTCAGCAGAGAGGGTGGTCACCCGTTCTTCGGAAACGTAACCGGGTTTGCGCAAGGTTTCGGCTCGCGACAAATCCATCTGCGAACGGCCAAGGGTGGCCTGGGTGGTCGCCACTTGCGCGTCGCTGGCGGCGATCAGGCTCGATTGCTGCGTCAATTTGCTTTGTGCCTGCAAACGCTCGGCTTCGCGGGTGGCGAGGGAGGCATTGGCGCGGTCGACCGCGAGGCGGAAATCATTGGGTTCAAGGCGCACCAGCAACTGGCCTTTTTCCACGTGCTGGTTGTCCTGCACCAACACTTCGTCGATGCGTGCGCTCAACTGGCTGGAGACGCGGGTGATCTCGCCCTGGACATAGGCGTTATCGGTGCTTTCATAAAACCGGCCCTTGAAAAACCAATGGGCGAAGAAGCCCCCGGCAATCAACAGCACCAGGAGCAGGAAAATAAACAGACGACGCTTGAGTTGGGCAGGCATGAGGCAAACTGTAGTCGAGGAATTGTAAGGAAAGTTATCTGCGGCTGAATCTGGCATACCGCCGATAAACGGTAAATGCCAATGGCTGATATTCGGGCCGTCACCACGGTCTATGGGCGTTACAGACGCAAACTTGGCTTAAATGCCCTGCCCGCTGGAGCGGGGCGGGTGTCGCCTGTTACCATTCGCCGCTTGATTGTTTTGCTTTTCATTCTTTTCGAGACATGCCATGACCACCGTCCGCACTCGCATCGCGCCATCGCCTACCGGGGACCCCCACGTAGGTACCGCTTACATCGCATTGTTCAACTACTGCTTTGCCAAGCAGCATGGCGGTGAGTTCATCCTGCGCATCGAAGACACCGACCAGTTGCGCTCGACCCGCGAGTCCGAACAGCAGATCTTCGACGCCCTGCGCTGGCTGGGGATCGACTGGAGCGAAGGCCCGGACGTTGGCGGCCCGCACGGCCCGTACCGGCAGAGCGAGCGTGGCGATATCTATCAGAAGTATTGCCAGCAACTGGTCGACATGGGCCACGCGTTCCCGTGCTTCTGCACCGCTGAAGAGCTGGACCAGATGCGCGCCGAACAAATGGCGCGCGGCGAGACCCCGCGCTACGACGGCCGCGCGCTGCTGCTGTCGAAGGAAGAAGTCGCCGCCCGTCTGGCCGCCGGCGAACCGCACGTGATCCGCATGAAAGTGCCGACCGAAGGCGTCTGCGTGGTGCCGGACATGCTGCGTGGCGATGTCGAGATCCCGTGGGATCGCATGGACATGCAAGTGCTGATGAAGACCGACGGCTTGCCGACGTACTTCCTCGCCAACGTGGTCGACGACCACCTGATGGGCATCACCCACGTGCTGCGCGGCGAAGAATGGCTGCCATCGGCGCCGAAACTGATTCTGCTGTACGAATACTTCGGCTGGGAGCAGCCGGAGCTGTGCTACATGCCGCTGCTGCGTAACCCGGACAAGAGCAAGCTGTCCAAGCGCAAGAACCCGACCTCGGTGACGTTCTACGAGCGCATGGGCTTCATGCCGGAGGCGATGCTCAACTACCTCGGTCGCATGGGCTGGTCGATGCCCGACGAGCGCGAGAAGTTCTCGCTGCAGGAAATGGTCGACAACTTCGACCTCAAGCGTGTGTCCCTCGGCGGGCCGATCTTCGACATCGAGAAACTGTCGTGGCTCAACGGCCAGTGGCTGCGTGACCTGCCGGTGGAAGAGTTCGCCGCACGCGTGCAGAAGTGGGCGTTCAATTCCGAGTACATGATGAAGATCGCACCGCTGGTGCAGGGGCGCGTGGAAACCTTCAGCCAGGTTGCACCGCTGGGCGGCTTCTTCTTTGCCGGTGGCGTGAACCCGGATGCCAAGCTGTTCGAATCGAAAAAGCTTTCCGGTGATCAGGTGCGTCAGCTGATACAGTTGATCCTGTGGAAGCTGGAAAGCCTGCGTCAGTGGGAGAAGGACAGCATCACCGCGACGATTCAGGCGGTGGTCGAATCCCTCGAGCTGAAGCTGCGCGATGCGATGCCGCTGATGTTTGCCGCGATTACCGGGCAGGCGAGTTCGGTATCGGTGCTCGATGCGATGGAAATCCTCGGCCCGGATCTGACCCGTTTCCGTCTGCGCCAGGCGATTGACTTGCTGGGTGGCGTGTCGAAGAAAGAAAACAAAGAGTGGGAAAAGCTGCTGGGCGCGATTGCTTAAGCACGTCTGACTCTGCGGTTACCGCCGAAGGCCGGGATCGTTTGATTCCGGCCTTCGGCGTTTTTCCCCCGGATTTTCGGGGGGAGGGCGGTAAGTGATTGTTATGCCGACAAAAAACTTTTAAATTTTTCAAAAATAAGTTTGACAGGCTTTCGATACGCCCTTAAGATTCGCCCCGTCCTCAGCGATGACATCAACGATGAGGGGCTATAGCTCAGCTGGGAGAGCGCTTGCATGGCATGCAAGAGGTCGACGGTTCGATCCCGTCTAGCTCCACCAATTTACACTTCGAAGCCTGGCCACACCGGCTCCGAAGCGATCAACACTCAGCGTTGATCAGTTGTATAGAAGGGTTTGCGTCCCCTTCGTCTAGTGGCCTAGGACACCGCCCTTTCACGGCGGTAACAGGGGTTCGAGTCCCCTAGGGGACGCCAGTTTTACAGAAGCGATGTTGCAAGATGTCGCTCCGCCGCGAGGCGAAAAATCCGGGGCTATAGCTCAGCTGGGAGAGCGCCTGCATGGCATGCAGGAGGTCAGCGGTTCGATCCCGCTTAGCTCCACCAATTTTACAGTTCAAGGTCTGGCCACACCGGCCTTGAATCAGATCAGATCTCAGCACTGATCAGCTGTATAGAAGGGTTTGTGTCCCCTTCGTCTAGTGGCCTAGGACACCGCCCTTTCACGGCGGTAACAGGGGTTCGAGTCCCCTAGGGGACGCCACGATTACCCGCTCTGCGGGATTTATAAGGGTCATTCAATTATTGAATGGCCCTTTTGTTTGTCTGGCGTTTGGCCAACTCTCCTTTTTCCTTACACTGTGCTTCAGACCAGCGGTCATATCCTCGACTTGCGGAATATTATTATGCGAATAATATTCTAGTCGTAATATTCGGAGGCAACGATGAACGATAAAAAAGCTCAAACCCGCGAACGCATCCTCAAGGCGGCCAGCGCCGCACTGATGCAGCGTGGCCCGGCGGATCCCAGCGTGGGCGAAGTGATGGGCGCCGCCGGCCTGACCGTCGGTGGTTTCTACGCGCACTTCGAAAGCAAGGACGCGATGATGCTCGAGGCGTTCAAGCAACTGCTCAGCCGTCGACGCGACCTGATTGCCGACATGGATTCCGAGCTGACCGGCGAAGAGCGTCGCGCCTTGGTCGCTGCGTTCTACCTGTCGCGCAAGCATCGCGATTCCAGCGATGCCGCGTGCCCGATTCCGGCTTCCATCGGCGAACTGGGGCGTCTGCCGGAATCCTTCCGCATCGCACTGAACGAGCACCTGGAACTGATGATTGCGCAGTTGGCGTCCAGCCCCGAGGACACCGACAAGGCGTTGGCTGATGTGGCGTTGATGGTGGGTGGTCTGGCGCTGGCACGTGCGCTGGGCCCGGGCGATTTATCCGATCGATTGCTGCGCGCTGCCAAGTCGGCGGTGCGTTGACCTGAAGGCAACACGCCTGAGGAGAAAGCGATGAACACGTTGAAGTGGGTTCGTGGCGTTAATGGCACCTTGGGCTGGATTGCACCGCAACGAGTAGCAAGCAAAATGCGTCAGGCGTTCATGACGCCGCGCACGTTGCCACTGCGCGATTGGGAGCTGCCGCTGCTGGCGAGTGCCGAACGCATCACGCTGCGCTTCGGCCTGTCGGCGCTGCGTTGGGGGCAGGGGCCGGCGGTGCTGTTGATGCACGGTTGGGAAGGGCGGCCCACCCAGTTTGCGGCATTGATCACGGCGCTGGTTGAGGCCGGTTACACCGTCGTTGCCCTCGATGGCCCGGCCCATGGTCGCTCACCGGGGCGTGAAGCCAACGTCGTACTGTTCGCCCGCGCCATGCTCGAAGCGGCCGCCGAACTGCCACCGTTGCAAGCCGTCATCGGCCACTCCATGGGCGGCGCCAGTGCCATGCTCGCGGTGCAACTGGGCCTGCGCACCGAAACCCTGGTCAGCATCGCAGCCCCCGCACGGATCCTCGGCGTGCTGCGCGGTTTTGCCCGCTATGTCGGCATGCCACCGCGGGCCCGATCGGCGTTCATCCGCCAGGTCGAGCAGGACGTTGGCATGCGCGCCGCGACCCTTGATGTCGCGCACTATCAACTGGATATGCCGGGCCTGATCGTGCATGCCGAGGACGACACCTTTGTCTCGGTCAAGGAATCGCAATTGATCCACGAATCCTGGTTCGACAGTCGCCTGCTGCGCCTGGAAAGCGGCGGCCACCAGCGGGTGCTGGCCGACCCTCGGGTGGTTGATGGTGTGTTATCACTGTTGGCGGGGCGCAGCCTTCAAGCGCGGCAATCGGCCTGACATCCGTTACACTGCCCCGGTTGAATCATCTGACCGGGAGTGGGGCATGGGCTGGGATCGGGCAACGCCGTTCACCATTGATCTGCAAGTAGGCGCCGAGGACATCGACGGGCTGGGCCACGCGAACAACGCGGTGTACGTGACCTGGCTCGAACGCTGCGCCTGGCGCCACTCGCAGCGTCTGGGGCTGGACCTGGTCGAGTACCGGCGCCTGGATCGGGCGATGGCCGTGGTGCGTCACGAAATCGATTACCTGGCGGCTGCCTACGAAGGCGACGAGCTGCAACTGGCGACCTGGATCGTCGATTGGGATCAGCGCCTGAAAATGACCCGGCACTTCCAGCTGATCCGCCCCAGCGACAACGCCACCCTGCTGCGTGCCCAGACCACATTCGTCTGCATCGAACTGTCCAGCGGCAAGCCCAAGCGCATGCCGGCGGAGTTCATCGAGGGTTATGGCCCGGCGATCCAAAATCCAGAAACAGCCCAAATCTAAACTGTAGGAGTGAGCCTGCTCGCGATAGCGGAGTGTCAGTCGGCATTCCTCTATCTGACCCACCGCTATCGCGAGCAGGCTCACTCCTACAAGGGATCTGCGGTTTCTTGCGATATCCAGTAAACTGCCGCACGTTTTTTCTTCCTGAGTAGTGTTTTCCCCATGCAAATTGCCTTGGCGCCCATGGAGGGGTTGGTCGACGACATCCTGCGCGACGTGCTGACCCGCGTTGGCGGCATCGACTGGTGCGTGACCGAGTTCATTCGGATCAACGATCAGTTGCTCACCCCGGCCTACTTCCACAAGTTCGGCCCGGAGCTGCTCAACGGCGCCCGCACCCGTTCCGGTGTGCCGTTGCGCGTGCAATTGTTGGGCTCCGATCCGGTGTGCCTGGCGGAAAACGCAGCGCTGGCCTGCGAGCTCGGCTCGGAAGTGATCGACCTGAACTTCGGCTGCCCGGCCAAGACCGTCAACAAATCCCGGGGCGGGGCAGTGCTGCTCAAGGAGCCAGAACTGCTCAACAGCATCGTCGAACACGTGCGTCGCGCCGTGCCGGCGCACATCCCGGTCACCGCGAAAATGCGCCTCGGTTTCGACAGCCCTGACGGCTCGCTGGTCTGCGCCACCGCGCTGGCCGAGGGCGGCGCCGAACACATTGTGGTTCACGCCCGAACCAAGGTTGATGGCTACAAGCCGCCGGCGCATTGGGAGTGGATTCCGCGGGTGCAGGACGTGGTCAAGGTGCCGGTGTTCGCCAACGGTGATATCTGGAGCGTCGAGGACTGGCGTCGTTGCCGCGAGATCAGCGGCGTCGAAGACATCATGCTCGGACGCGGTCTGGTATCGCGCCCGGATCTGGCCCGGCAGATCGCTGCCGCGCGCGCCGGTGAAGAAGTGGTCGAGATGACCTGGGCCGAGCTGCTGCCGCTGATTCAGGACTTCTGGCTGCAAGCCAAGGCGCAGATGACTGCACGCCAATCGCCGGGTCGCTTGAAGCAATGGCTGGCGATGCTGACGCGCAATTATCCCGAGGCGACGGAGCTGTTTACCGTGCTGCGCCGCGAGACAGAGCCGGACCAGGTCTCGCGCTTGCTCGGTTTGCCGGTCGCCGCCGCAGCCTGAAAAAATCTGCAAATACTCTCTTGAAAACATTTTGGCGGTCCCTATCTAAGGGGTACGCGATGCCGAATTCGGGTCGCGGAGTCAAAAAACCTTGCTGATTGTTTTCAGGAGATTTGAACCATGAGTACTGCATTTTCCCTGGCACCACTGTTCCGTTCCTCGGTGGGTTTCGACCGTTTCAATGACCTGTTCGAAACCGCGCTACGCAACGAGCCAGGCAGCACCTACCCACCCTACAACGTGGAAAAGCACGGTGATGATCAATACCGCATCGTCGTAGCGGCCGCCGGTTTCCAGGAAGAAGACCTGGAGCTGCAAGTCGAGAAGGGTGTGCTGACCATCAGTGGCGGCAAGCGTGATGCCAACGAAGGCGTGACCTTCCTGCATCAAGGCATTGCCCAGCGCGCTTTCAAGCTGTCCTTCCGCCTGGCTGATCACATCGAGATCAAGGCCGCCGATCTGAGCAACGGTCTGCTGAGCATCGACCTGTTGCGGGTGATCCCGGAAGAAGCGAAAGCCAAGCGCATCCCGATCAACGGAGCGCAGAAGCCGGTTCTGCAATAAGGCCGAGCAAGAAAAAAGGGCGCCACTGGCGCCCTTTTTTTGTGCCCGTCATTCGAGCATCTTTTTCAACGCCTCCAACGCCACCGGCCGACTGTGCAGATAGCCCTGATACAAATGGCAGCCCAGCCCCTGAAGGAACGCCAGTTGCTCCGGCGTCTCCACGCCTTCGGCAATCACCTCCAGTTCCAGGCTGCGGGCCATGGCGACGATGGCGCGGATGATCTCGGCGTCGTTGGGGTCGGTGGTTGCGTCGCGGATGAACGACTGGTCGATTTTCAGGGTGTCCACCGGCAGGCGCTTGAGGTAGGTCAGCGATGAATAGCCGGTGCCGAAATCGTCCATGGCGAAACTCACACCGAGTTTTTTCAGGCGACGCATTTTGCTGATGGTGTCTTCCAGGTTCTGGATCACGATGCCCTCGGTGATCTCCAGTTTCAGCAGCGAGCAGGGCAGACCGTGGCTGCTCATGCTGTGTTCGATGCGTTCGACGAAGTCGTTCTGGCGGAACTGCCGTGGGCTGATGTTTACGCACAGGCTGAAGTTGAGCGGGTCGACCAGTTTCAGCGCGATCAATTGTTTGAACGCCTCACAGGCCTCATCGAGGATCCAGGTACCGACCTCCAGAATCAGCCCGCTGTCTTCCAGCACCTTGATGAATTCAGTGGGCGATTGCGCGCCGAGTTCCGGGTGATTCCAGCGCACCAGCGCCTCGGCGCCAATGATGCGGTTGTCCCGCGCATCGACCTGCGGCTGGTAGTGCACGTTGAATTCACCGCGCGACAACGCCAGACGTAAGTCAGTCTCCATGCGCAGCCGTTCGCTGGCCGCCTTTTGCATGGTGTTGTGGTACATCTGCGTGGTGTTGCGCCCGGAATCCTTGGCCCGGTACAGCGCAATGTCGGCGCGTTTGAGCAGGTCGGTCGGGGTCGAGCCGTGATCGGGAATCAGTGCCACGCCGATGCTCGGTGTCACTTGCAGGCGCTGGCCGTCGAGGAACATCGGCTCCGAGAGCAGTTCGCGAATGGTGTCGGCCAGTTCCCGCACTTGTGCACTGACCTCGTTGCGCGTGCCTTCGAGGCCACTGAGCAGCACCACGAATTCATCGCCGCCGAGACGCGCCACCGTGTCCTCCATGCGCACGCTGGCTTCAAGCCGCGCGGTGATGATTTTCAGCACCGTATCGCCGACCGGATGACCCAGCGAGTCGTTGATGTGCTTGAAGTGATCGAGGTCGAGGAACAGCAGCGCACCGCGCAGGTTGTGGCGCTTGAGCAGGGCAATCTGCTGGCTCAGGCGATCCATCAGCAAGGCGCGGTTGGGCAGATTGGTCAGCGGATCGTGATAGGCCAGATGGCGGATCTGTGCTTCAGCGTTTTTCAACAGGCTGACGTCCCGGGCGGTCAGCAGCAGGCACGCCGTTTCGTTGAGGGTGATCGGTTCGATCGACACTTCAACGGTCAGCAACTCACCGCGCTTGTTGCGCCCGAGCATTTCCTGATGGTGCACGCGGCCCTTGATCTGCAGTTCGGCAAGCAGAGCCGAGCGTTGTTTCTCTTCGGCCCAGATGCCGATCTGGTACACGGTCTTGCCCACCACTTCTTCAGCACGATAACCGGTGAGGCGGCAGAAACCGTCGTTGACCTCCAGATAGCGCCCGGTGTCACGTTCGGTGATGGTGATCGCGTCGGGGCTGGAGTGAAACGCCTTGGCGAATTTCTCTTCGCTGGCCTTGAGTGCGGCCTCGGAGCGCTGCTGTTGGGTGATGTCGCGCAGGGTGGTGACGATGCACGGCTGATTGCCGACGCTGATCTGCCGGCTGGAAATCACGCACGTCAGCGACTGGCCGTCCTTGTGCTGGACGATGATTGCGACATTGCTCAGGCCCTGTTCGCGGATCACCCGCTCGATACGTTGCAGGCTTTTCGCCGAGGCGTCCCACAGGCCGATGTCCTCGGCGGTGCGCCCGATCACGTCGGTGGCGCTCCAGCCGAAGGTCTGGGTGAAGCTGTTGTTGATTTCGATGAACTCGCCGCTGTCCTGACGGGTGACGCAGATCGGGTCGGGGCTGACCTGGAACAGCGTGGCGAATTTCTCTTCGGAGGCGACCAGACGTTGCTCGCGCTCGACCTGATCGGTGATGTCCAGCAAGGTCCCGGCCATACGCAGTGGCGCGCCATTTTCGTCGCGGTAGAGGCGGGCGCGGCTTTCCAGATAACGTGAGCTGCCATCCGCCAGTTGCACGCGATAGGTCAGTTGATAGTTGCCGGCCGGGCCTTCGCGCAGGCTGCGGTAGGCGTCGCGCATGCTGTCGCGCTCCTCACCGGGCACGCCTTCGAAAAACTCCTCGAATGATTCGTGAAACGGGATCGGCTCCAGCCCGTGCAATTGCGCGGCCCGCGCCGAGCCGTAGAGCATGCCGCTGGGAATGTGCCAGTCCCAAGTGCCGAGTTGCGCCGAGTCCAGCGCCAGATCAAGGCGTTCCTGACTGTCTTTCAAGGCGTGTTCGGCGGCTTTGCGTTCGGTGGTGTCGAGAAACGTGCTGAGCAGATACGGCTGGCCTTCGAGTTCGACCTTTTGCGCACTGAGGATACCGTCATGAATCTGCCCGTTGCTGGCGCGGAACTGCACTTCCATGCTGATCAATTCACCTTTGGCCTTGGTCTTTTTCACCAGCTCTGCGCGTTGTTCGGGGTGCACCCATAGGCCCAGTTCCAGTGTGGTGCGACCGATGGCGTCCTGGACCGGCCAGCCGAACAGGCTTTCGAAATACTGGTTGGCTTCGGTGATCAGGCCGTCTTCCTGGCGCGTCAGCAGCACCATGTTCGGGCACAGGTGAAAAAGTGTGGCGAAACGTTTCTCCGAGCTGCTCAGAGCCTGTTCGCGCTGGCGCTGGTGGGTGATTTCGCGAATCACCCCGATCATTCGGGGCCGGCCGTGTTTGTCCGGCAGCAGGCTGCCGCTGATTTCCAGCCAGTGCAGGCTGCCGTCGGGCCAGCGGATGCGGTGGTGCATCGCCTGTTCCAGCGGGGCGCCGGCAATCACCGCGTGGAAGGCGCGCACGGTTTTCGCCCGGTCTTCGGGCGGCAGCAGATCCAGATATTCAAGATCCTGCGGCAGCGGCTGCCGTGGATCGAAGCCGAACAGCGCCTGGGTACCCCGTGACCAGCTGATCTGCCCGCGCTCGATGTCCCAATACCAGGCGCCGAGCCGGGCGCCGTTGAGCGCGGCGAGCAATTGCGGCGCACTCTCCCAGCTCTGCTCGGAACGTCGCGGATCAATGGCCTGAATACGCGGCATCGGCGGAATTCGGTCAACAGATTTCGGCATTGTTAACGGGCCTTGAGCTGATGGTGGCGTTAGGCACAGGGACAGCGGCTCTATAGGAGTAGCACAAGTTAGCCTGGAGTCCCTGGCAGATCGATTTGCGCATCCAGCAAGGCCATGAAAGCCCTTGCCGCATTCGACAGCGTCCGTTCGGTGTGCACGATATAGCCTAGCTGGCGACTGAGCTGTATGCCCGGCAAAGGTATGCGCGCCACCTGTTCATCAAGCATGGTGCGTGGCAGAACACTCCAGGCCAGACCAATGGAGACCATCATCTTGATGGTTTCCAGGTAGTTGGTGCTCATGGCGATGTTCGGCGTCAGCCCTTGGGCTTCGAACAAGCGTTGGACAATGTGATGAGTAAAGGTGTTGCCTCCGGGAAAAACGGCCGGATGACCGGCAATGTCCGCCAGGCTCACCGCGCCGTTGCTGATCAGCGAATGCTCCGGCGCCACCACGAAATCCAGCGGGTCGTCCCACACCGGCGTGGCTTTGACCAGCGAGTGTGGCTCTGGCGCCAGGGTGATGACTGCCAGTTCAGCGCGGCCATGGAGAATTTCCTCGTAGGCCACTTCCGAATCGAGAAACTGAATATCCAGCGCCACTTGTGGGTAGCGGCGGGTGAATTCCCTCAATAGCGGCGGCAAACGGTGCAGGCCGATGTGGTGACTGGTGGCCAGGGTCAGCCGACCGCTGACTTCGCCGGTCAGGTTGGTCAGGGCGCGGCGGGTGTCGTCCAGCACGTTGAGAATCTGATAAGCCCGGGGCAACAGGGCGCGGCCGGCCTCGGTCAGGCCGACTTCACGACCGAGTCGGTCGAACAGCCGCACCTTCAATTGTTGCTCCAGTCCGGCGATGCGTTTGCTGATCGCCGGTTGCGTCAGATGCAGGCGTTCCCCGGCGCCGGAGAAGCTGCCGGTCTCGGCGATGGCGATAAAAGCATTGAGGTTGGCCAGATCCATGGTTCGTATTCCAGTTAGTTATCCAAAGCATAAAAAATATGAATTTGAGTTATTTAATGTAACCCCATAGGATCGGCCTCACAAGCCAAAGGGTTATTGATAAGCCCAGGGCATAGAAACAAGCTGATGAGGAACCGTCTGATGGCCGGCAAAACGCTCTACGACAAGCTCTGGGATTCGCATTTGGTCAAACAGCGCGACGATGGCTCGGCGCTGATCTATATCGATCGTCACATCATCCACGAAGTGACCTCGCCGCAAGCCTTCGAAGGCCTGCGTCTGGCCGGGCGCAAGCCGTGGCGCATCGATGCCAACATCGCGACCCCGGACCACAACGTACCGACGACACCGGAGCGCAAGGGCGGCATCGCCGCGATTGCCGACCAGGTCTCGCGTTTGCAAGTTCAGACCCTCGATGACAATTGTGATGAGTACGGCATTGTCGAGTTCAAGATGAACGACATCCGTCAGGGCATCGTCCACGTGATCAGCCCGGAGCAGGGCGCGACCTTGCCGGGCATGACCGTGGTCTGCGGCGACTCGCACACCTCGACCCACGGCGCTTTCGGTGCCTTGGCACACGGGATCGGCACTTCCGAAGTGGAGCACGTGCTCGCCACCCAGTGCCTGGTCGCGAAGAAAATGAAGAACATGCTGGTGCGCGTCGAAGGTCAGTTGCCATTCGGTGTGACCGCCAAGGACATCGTCCTCGCGGTGATCGGCAAGATCGGCACCGCCGGCGGTAACGGCCATGCCATCGAGTTCGCCGGCAGCGCGATCCGCGACCTGTCCGTCGAAGGCCGCATGACCATCTGCAACATGTCCATCGAAGCCGGCGCCCGTGTGGGCCTGGTGGCTGCGGACGAAAAGACTGTCGAATACGTCAAGGGCCGTCCGTTCGCACCGACCGGCGCGCAGTGGGATCAGGCGGTTGAAGCCTGGAAAGACCTGGTCTCCGACGCCGACGCCAAGTTCGACACCGTAGTTGAGTTGGACGCTGCACAGATCAAGCCGCAAGTCAGCTGGGGCACTTCGCCTGAAATGGTGCTGGCCGTTGATCAGAACGTGCCGGATCCGGCCAAAGAGATGGATCTGGTCAAGCGCGATTCGATCGTCCGCGCCTTGAAATACATGGGTTTGACCGCCAATCAGGCGATCACCGACATTCAGCTGGATCGCGTGTTCATCGGCTCTTGCACCAACTCGCGCATCGAAGACTTGCGCGCTGCAGCCGTGATCGCCAAGGGTCGCAAAGTCGCTTCGACGATCAAGCAGGCAATCGTCGTACCGGGCTCGGGTCTGGTGAAGGCGCAGGCGGAAGCCGAAGGTCTGGACAAGATTTTCCTCGAAGCCGGTTTCGAATGGCGTGAGCCGGGTTGCTCGATGTGCCTGGCGATGAACCCGGACCGTTTGGAGTCCGGCGAGCATTGCGCCTCGACTTCCAACCGTAACTTCGAAGGCCGTCAGGGTGCCGGTGGCCGTACCCACCTCGTGAGCCCGGCCATGGCCGCTGCGGCGGCGGTGAACGGTCGTTTCATCGACGTTCGTGAATTGATCTGAAGGAGAGCGCAGCATGAAAGCTTTTACCCAGCACACTGGTCTTGTCGCGCCTCTGGATCGTGCCAACGTCGACACCGACCAGATTATCCCGAAGCAGTTTTTGAAGTCGATCAAGCGCACCGGTTTCGGCCCGAACCTGTTCGACGAGTGGCGTTACCTGGATGTCGGCCAGCCGTACCAGGACAACTCTAAGCGCCCGTTGAACAAGGAGTTCGTGCTCAACGCCGAGCGTTATCAAGGCGCCAGTGTGTTGCTGGCCCGCGAGAACTTCGGTTGCGGCTCCAGCCGTGAACACGCGCCATGGGCACTGGAAGAATACGGTTTCCGCAGCATCATCGCGCCGAGCTACGCCGACATCTTCTTCAACAACAGCTTCAAGAACGGCTTGCTGCCGATCATCCTGAGCGACGCTGAAGTCGATGAATTGTTCAAGCAGGTCGAGGCCGAGCCGGGCTATCAATTGCAGATCGATCTGCACGAACAGACCGTGACCAGCCCGAACGGCAAGGTGTACCGCTTCGAGATCGACGCGTTCCGCAAGCATTGCTTGTTGAATGGGCTGGACGATATCGGCCTGACCTTGCAGGACGGTGATGCAATTGCTGCGTTCGAGGCCAAGCATCGTGTGAGCCAGCCGTGGTTGTTCCGCGACGCATAAGATTGATGTAGTCAGGGCTGGCCCCTTCGCGAGCAAGCTCGCTCCCACATTTGAAATGCATTCCCCTGTGGGAGCGGGCTTGCTCGCGAAGAGGCCGGCCCAAACAACACAAATACCAGGAAGTGACCATGACCAGCACCGCCCAGCACAGTCAGGTTGTACAAAAGCAATTCGGTGAACAGGCCGCCGCCTACCTGAGCAGCGCTGTTCACGCTCAAGGCACCGAATTCGCGCTGCTACAGGCTGAACTGGCCGGGCAGGGCGACGCCCGGGTGCTGGACCTGGGTTGCGGCGCCGGTCATGTGAGTTTTCATGTGGCGCCACTGGTCAAGGAAGTGGTGGCCTACGACCTGTCGCAGCAGATGCTCGATGTGGTGGCCGCTGCGGCGGTTGATCGCGGCATGAACAACATTGCCACGGTCAACGGCGCCGCCGAGCGCCTGCCGTTTGCCGATGGTGAATTCGATTACGTGTTCAGCCGTTATTCGGCGCACCATTGGAGCGATCTCGGGGTGGCGCTGCGTGAAGTGCGTCGGGTGCTGAAGCCCGGCGGTGTGGCGGCGTTCGTTGACGTGTTGTCACCGGGCAGTCCGTTGTTTGACACTTACCTGCAAAGCGTCGAAGTGCTGCGCGACACCAGCCATGTGCGCGATTATTCCGCCGCTGAGTGGTTGCGTCAGGTCAGCGAGGCCGGGCTGCATACCCGCAGCACCAGTCGTCAGCGCCTGCGTCTGGAGTACAGCAGTTGGGTGGAGCGTATGCGCACGCCCGAAGTGATGCGCGCGGCGATCCGCCAGTTGCAGCAGTCGATGGGCAACGAAGTGCGCGAATATTTTGAGATTGATGCCGACGGCTCATTCAGTACAGATGTGATTGTGCTGATGGCCGAACGATAAGAATTTTTCCCGGCGCGCCCATTATAAGCGCACCGATTGAAGACACGAGGAAAGCATGAGCAAGCAGATTCTGATTCTCCCAGGTGACGGTATTGGTCCGGAAATCATGGCCGAAGCGGTCAAGGTGCTGGAGCTGGCGAACGACAAGTACAGCCTGGGCTTCGAGCTGAGCCATGACGTGATCGGTGGCGCCGCCATCGACAAGCATGGCGTGCCGTTGGCCGACGAAACCCTCGAACGTGCCCGTGCTGCCGACGCCGTGCTGCTGGGCGCAGTGGGCGGCCCGAAATGGGACGCCATCGAGCGTGACATCCGCCCTGAGCGCGGTCTGCTGAAAATCCGTGCGCAACTGGGCCTGTTCGGCAACCTGCGTCCGGCGATCCTCTACCCGCAACTGGCCGACGCTTCGAGCCTGAAGCCGGAAATTGTTGCCGGTCTGGATATCCTGATCGTCCGTGAGCTGACCGGCGGCATCTACTTCGGCGCGCCACGCGGCACCCGCACCCTGGAAAACGGCGAGCGTCAGTCCTACGACACCCTGCCGTACAGCGAAAGCGAAATCCGCCGCATCGCCCGTGTCGGTTTCGACATGGCCATGGTCCGTGGCAAGAAGCTGTGTTCGGTGGACAAGGCCAACGTGCTGGCGTCCAGCCAATTGTGGCGTGAAGTGGTCGAGCAGGTCGCCAAGGATTACCCTGAAGTCGAGCTGAGCCACATGTACGTCGACAACGCCGCCATGCAACTGGTGCGCGCGCCGAAGCAGTTCGACGTGATCGTCACCGACAACATGTTCGGCGACATTCTCTCCGACGAAGCCTCGATGCTCACCGGTTCCATCGGCATGCTGCCGTCGGCCTCGTTGGATTCGAACAACAAGGGCATGTACGAGCCGTGCCACGGTTCGGCCCCGGACATCGCCGGCAAAGGCATTGCCAACCCGTTGGCGACCATTCTGTCGGTGTCGATGATGCTGCGTTACAGCTTCAATCTGCACGACGCGGCCGATGCAATCGAGAAAGCCGTCAGCGTGGTGCTGGATCAAGGCTTGCGCACCGGCGACATCTATTCGGCCGGTTGCACTAAAGTCGGAACGCAGGAAATGGGTGACGCAGTAGTCGCCGCGCTGCGGAATCTGTAATCTCTCGGGCCCGCTGCGAAATTCAATACAAAGCAGCGGCCCACTTTTCAAGAAGGTGTAGTTGCGATGAAACGTGTAGGTCTGATCGGTTGGCGCGGCATGGTCGGTTCCGTGCTCATGCAGCGGATGCTGGAAGAGCAGGATTTCGATCTTATCGAGCCGGTGTTTTTCACCACTTCCAATGTCGGTGGCCAAGGCCCGTCCGTGGGCAAGGACATTGCTCCGCTCAAGGACGCTTACAGCATTGAAGAGCTGAAAACCCTCGACGTGATTCTGACCTGCCAGGGCGGCGACTACACCAGCGAAGTGTTCCCGAAGCTGCGCGAAGCCGGCTGGCAGGGTTACTGGATCGACGCGGCTTCCAGCCTGCGGATGAACGATGACGCCGTCATCATTCTCGACCCGGTCAACCGCAAGGTCATCGACCAGCAACTGGACGCGGGCACCAAGAACTACATCGGCGGCAACTGCACCGTCAGCCTGATGCTGATGGGCCTGGGCGGTCTGTTCGAAGCCGGTCTGGTCGAGTGGATGAGCGCCATGACTTATCAGGCGGCCTCCGGTGCCGGCGCGCAGAACATGCGTGAACTGATCAAGCAGATGGGCGCGACCCACGCTGCGGTGGCCGATCAACTGGCCGATCCAGCGAGCGCGATCCTCGACATCGACCGTCGCGTGGCCGAGGCCATGCGCAGCGACGCGTACCCGACCGAAAACTTCGGCGTACCGCTGGCCGGAAGCCTGATTCCGTGGATCGACAAGGAACTGCCGAACGGCCAGAGCCGCGAAGAGTGGAAGGCCCAGGCCGAGACCAACAAGATCCTCGGCCGCTTCAAGAGCCCGATCCCGGTCGACGGCATCTGCGTGCGCATCGGCGCCATGCGTTGTCACAGCCAGGCGCTGACCATCAAGCTGAACAAAGACGTGCCGATCGCTGATATCGAAGGGCTGATCAGCCAGCACAACCCTTGGGTCAAACTGGTGCCGAACAACCGCGACATCAGCATGCAGGAGCTGAGCCCGACCAAGGTCACCGGCACCCTGAACGTACCGGTGGGTCGTCTGCGCAAGCTGAACATGGGCTCGCAATTCGTCGGTGCCTTCACCGTCGGCGACCAACTGCTGTGGGGCGCGGCCGAACCGCTGCGTCGCATGCTGCGGATCCTGCTGGAGCGTTGATCGCTTGATGCAATGAAAGAACCCGTGCCTTGTGATAGGTGCGGGTTTTTTTATGCCTGAGGTTTTCCGGTGTCAGGTCTGGCGCCTTCGCGAGCAAGCCCGCTCCCACCCTTGAAATGCGTTCCCCCTGTGGGAGCGGGCTTGCTCGCGAAGAGGTCAGAACAGACACTGCAAGTCCCGCAGAAATTGCCTGCATCTCACTCACCCGGTAAAGTGCCGCTCCCCCCGTTTCGCCAGAGGTAGAACCATGACCCAGACCCTTGATATTGCCGTCGTCGGCGCCACCGGTACTGTCGGCGAAACCCTCGTACAGATTCTCGAAGAGCGCGACTTCCCGGTCGGCAACCTGCACCTGCTGGCCAGCAGCGAATCCGCCGGCAGTTCGGTGCTGTTTCGCAACAAGAACGTGCGCGTGCGTGAAGTCGACGAGTTCGATTTCAGCAAGGTCAAACTGGTGTTCTTTGCCGCTGGCGCTGCCGTTTCCCTGAGTTACGCGGCGCGTGCCCACGCGGCCGGTTGCTCGCTGATCGATCTGTCCGGCGCATTGCCGGCCGAGCAGGCGCCGCAAGTGGTGCCGGAGGCCAACGCCGAGGTCATTGCCGGTCTGAAAGCACCGTTCCAGGTCAGCAGCCCAAGCCCTTCGGCGACGACGCTGGCCGTGGTGCTGGCGCCGCTGCTCGATTTGCTCGAACTGCAATACGTCAACGTCACCGCCAATCTGGCCGTGTCAGCCCAAGGTCGCGAAGCTGTGACCGAGCTGGCGCGGCAGACCGCTGAGTTGCTGAACATGCGTCCGCTGGAGCCGACTTTCTTTGATCGGCAGATGGCCTTCAACCTGTTGGCCCAGGTCGGCACGCCCGACGCTCAAGGCCACACGCTGCTGGAAAAACGGCTGGTGCGCGAGTTGCGTCAGGTGCTGAAGCAGCCTTTATTAAAGATTTCCGCCACTTGCGTTCAAGCCCCGGTGTTTTTTGGCGATAGCTATAGCGTGACCTTGCAGTCAGCGAGCGCGGTCGACCTGGCAAAGGTCAACGCTGCGCTTGAGAATGCGCCCGGCATCGAGCTGGTTGAGGCCGGCGATTATCCGACTGCGGTGGGTGACGCGGTGGGGCAGGACGTTGTCTATGTCGGTCGGGTGCGCAGCGGTGTCGACGACCCGGCGGAACTTAATCTGTGGCTGACGTCAGATAACGTACGCAAAGGCGCCGCCCTGAATGCTGTGCAGGTCGCTGAATTGTTGATAAAAGACCTGCTGTAAAAGATACTTGGCAACAATTTGTCGACTGATTCTAGGTGAGCGCTATGCTTGCCCGGAGCACTTGATAACGTGTCACCCTCCGGGACTTTCCGGGGCATCAAAGAAATGATCGCGCGCGGCAGTCTGTCGTCGTCGCGCGCAATGCCTTACGGCAGCGGCAATCAACATCTTCTCGCTGGCCGAGGAACGTTCAAACAAAGGATGAGGCTATGGTTCAAGTTCGCAAACTGGTGTTAGCAATAGCGGCCGCCTCGGCGCTGTCCTCCGGTATGGCGCATGCCCTCGGGCTCGGGGAGCTGACCCTGAAGTCGACCCTGAACCAGCCGCTGGTGGCCGAGATCGAGCTGCTCGACGTCAAGGATCTCACCGCTGCCGAAGTGGTGCCGAGCCTGGCTTCACCCGAAGATTTCGCCAAGGCCGGTGTCGATCGCCAGGCCTTCCTCAACGACCTGACGTTCACTCCGGTGCTCAACGCCAGCGGCAAAAGCGTGCTGCGCGTAACGTCGAGCAAGCCGCTGTCGGAACCGATGGTGAAATTCCTCGTGCAGGTGATGTGGCCGAATGGCCGTCTGCTGCGCGATTACAGTGTGCTGCTGGATCCGTCGAAATTCTCGCCACAGACCGCTGACGCCGCTGCGCAACCGGCACCGTCGCAGACCATCACCGCACCGACCACCGGCGCCACGCACCCGTCGCAATACACCACCACGCCGCGCGACACCCTGTGGGAAATTGCCGCGAAGGCGCGCACCGGCGGTTCGGTGCAGCAGACCATGCTGGCGATTCAGGCGCTCAACCCGGATGCGTTCATCGACGGCAACATCAACCGGCTGAAAACCGGTCAGGTGCTGCGCCTGCCGGACTCGGTGGAAAGCACCGCGCTGCCGCAATCGAAAGCGATTGCCGAAGTCGCCGCGCAGAACGAAGCCTGGCGTCAGGGTCGTCGCTATGTGGCCAAGCCGGGTACCGGCCAGCAGCAGCTCGATGCCACCAAGCGTGGTCGCAGCAATGTCGGCGCCGGCCAGAATGCCAAGGACAACCTGAGTCTGGTCTCTGCCGAAAACGCCAAAGGGCGTGGCAAAGGCCCGGCCGGCGATGCCAAGGCCTTGAGCAACAAGCTGGCGGTGACTCAGGAAAGCCTCGACACGACCCGTCGTGACAACGAGGAACTGAAAAGCCGCATGGCCGATCTGCAAAGTCAGCTGGACAAGCTGCAACGCCTGATCGAGCTGAAGAACAATCAACTGGCGAAGATGCAGGCCGAAGGCCCGGGCGCTGCGCCAGCCGCCACTGCTGCCGTACCGGCGATCACCGCCGAACTGGCTGCAACCCCTCCAGCCACCCCGGCAGAAGCGGCGCCAACACCTGAATCGGCGATTGCGCCACCGGTCGACACGCCTGCTGAAAGGCCGGTGGTCGCGCCGAAACCGGTTATTGACGAGGATAAAACCTTCAATGAACTGCTGACCAATCCGATCCTGCTGGGTCTGATCGGTGGCGGTGCGGTGGTGTTGCTGCTTCTGCTGTTGCTGCTGGCCCGTCGCCGCAAAGCCCAGCAGGAAGCCGAGAAACACCTGCGCATGGCCCGTGCTCTGGCGGAAGAGCAAGAGTTCTCCGCCGAGCAGGATCTGCCGGAAAGCAGCTTCGAAGGCCTGGAAACACCTGCTGCCAGCGTCAAGCTCAACACCCCGGCACCTGCGCCAGCGCCTGCTGCGGTAGTGGCTCCGGTGGTGATGGCTGAGCCGATTGCCGCGCCATTGGTCGCACCGTCCGCCGAGCGTTCCGATGACGTGCTGGACAAAGCGCAGTCGCACATCAATGCCGGTCGCCTGAATCAGGCCGCAGCGTTGCTGGAAGAGGGCGTCAGCCTCGAGCCGCAACGCAGTGATCTGCGTCTGAAACTGATGGAAGTCTACGGTCAGCAGGGTGACCGCGATGCGTTCGTCGCTCAGGAGCGTCAGTTGGTGGCCAACGGCGATAACTTCGCCAAGGTCGAAGAGCTGAAAAAACGCTTCCCGGCCATGGCGGTCGTCGCTGTCGCGGGTCTGGCTGCAGCGGCAGCCGCCGCCGAACTCGATGCGCAATACGTCAAGGAGCTGCTGCTCGACGAGCCAGAGGCGCCTGCGCCTGAGCCTGCGGCGGACGACCTGGATAGCGCGTTCGACCTGAGCCTGGACGATCTCGACAACATCACTCCGGTTGAGCCTGCACCTGTTGTTGAGCCTGAAGCTCCGGTGGAGCTGGACGAGTTCCCGGCCGACGACGATCTGAGCTTTGAATCGGTGCTGCAACAGCAGACCGAGATCAAAGAGAACCTCGACGACCTGTCGGACTTCGACCTCGATCTGGATCTGGGTGCCGAGCCTGCGCCAGCCCCGGCGGCGGATCTGGCGGATGATGACTTCCTGCTGGATCTGGACGAAGGCGTGAAAGATCTGTCGCCGGCCGAGCCTGTGGTCGCCAACGAAGTGCCACAGGACGATCTGGAGCTGCCGGCGGATTTCGATCTGTCGCTGGCTGATGAAATGGACAGCAACCCGGCGGCCGAGCCTGACGCATTCGCAGCGGAACTGAATGACGTCAACGCCGAGCTGGATCGCCTGTCGCAGAGCATCGCCGAGCCGACCTTCACCGAAGCCGATGCGGCCATGGGCGATGATCTGGGCGAGGACGATTTCGACTTCCTCGCCGGCACCGACGAAGCCGCGACCAAACTCGATCTGGCCCAGGCCTACATCGATATGGGCGACAGCGACGGCGCACGCGACATCCTCAACGAAGTGTTGACCGAGGGTGACGAAAAGCAGCGTGGCGAAGCCAAGGAAATGCTTTCGCACCTGGCATGAGCCAGCGTCAGCAGTAAACGGAACGGCAGCCCATCGAGGCTGCCGTTTTTGTTTGGGCTGGATTTCTGTGGTGCCTGATCGACCGCCTTCGCGAGCAAGCCCGCTCCCACATTTGGAATACATTCCTCCTGTGGGAGCGGGCTTGCTCGCGAAGAGGTCGGATCGGTCAACACAGAACTGACTGGCATCCCCGACCCACAGCCTTATAATGCCCGCCTTTGTACCTCAGCAGGCTGTCCCACCTTGGCAAACATAGATAACCCGGTCGCCGAAATGGCACCCGAAGGCTTTTACCGTGTGGCACTGGGCGTCGAGTACAAAGGCTCGCGCTACAGCGGCTGGCAGCGTCAGTTGACCGGCGTGGCCACGGTGCAGGAAGAGCTCGAAAAAGCCTTGTCGAAAGTCGCCAATTCGCCGATTTCGCTGCAGTGCGCCGGGCGTACCGATGCCGGGGTGCATGCTTGCGGACAAGTGGTTCATTTCGACACGCCAGTCGATCGTTCGCTGAAAGCCTGGGTGATGGGCGCCAATATCAATCTGCCCCACGACATCAGTGTCAGCTGGGCGCGGGTGATGCCGGCGCATTTCCATGCGCGGTTCAAAGCCATCGCCCGGCGTTATCGCTATGTCATCTACAACGATCAGATTCGTCCGGCGCATCTCAACGAAGAGATCACCTGGAACCACCGCCCACTCGACGTTGAGCGCATGGCTGAAGCGGCGCAATACCTGATCGGCACTCACGATTTCAGTGCGTTCCGTGCTGGTCAGTGCCAGGCCAAGTCGCCGATCAAGAAGATGCATCATCTGCGCGTGACTCGCCACGGCAAGATGATCGTTCTCGATATTCGCGCCAACGCCTTTTTGCACCACATGGTGCGCAACATTGCCGGTGTGCTGATGACCATCGGTGCCGGCGAGCGGCCGGTCGAGTGGATGAAGGAAGTGCTGGAAAGCCGCGAGCGCCGTTCCGGTGGCGTGACAGCGCATCCGTACGGGTTGTATCTGGTGCAGGTCGAGTATCACGATGAATTTCCGTTGCCCGAGCGTTTTATCGGGCCACATTTCCTTACGGGTTTCTCGGAACTTGACGGCTGACGCCCTCGAACGCATTTGTTACCATCCGGGACTTTCCCGAATTTGACGCGGAGTTTTTCTCGATATGTCAGCCGTTCGCAGCAAGATCTGCGGGATTACCCGCATAGAAGATGCGTTGGCAGCGGTCGAGGCCGGGGCGGATGCGATCGGGTTCGTGTTCTACGCCAAGAGCCCGCGTGCAGTGAGCGTGCAGCAGGCAAGGGCGATCATCCAGGCCTTGCCGCCGTTCGTGACGACGGTGGGCCTGTTCGTCAATGCCAGCCGCTGCGAGTTGGGGGAAATCCTCGATGCCGTGCCGCTGGACCTGTTGCAGTTCCATGGCGACGAGACCGCTGAACAGTGCGAAGGTTGGCATCGTCCGTACATCAAGGCATTGCGGGTCAAGGCTGGCGATGACATCGCGGCTGCCGTCGATGCCTATCCGAGTGCCAGTGGCGTGCTGCTCGACACTTACGTCGAAGGCGTGCCGGGCGGAACCGGCGAGGCGTTCGACTGGTCTTTGATTCCGCAAGCTTTGAGCAAGCCGCTGATCCTGGCCGGTGGCCTCACCCCGGAAAACGTCGCCGACGCTGTGGCCCGGGTCAAACCGTACGCGGTCGATGTCAGCGGCGGGGTAGAAGCGAGCAAGGGCATCAAGGATCATGCGAAGATCCGCGCGTTCATCAATGCCGTACGTAGAAGCTCGCAGGGAGCGTCTACTTCGATGTGACGGCTGGCGAACTGCCGCCGTCCATCAATGCACTTGCACAAAGCAGGCGAGGCTGAGGGTTTCTGGAGTTGCACGCAGGTCATGTTCCGCGCTGACCGCGGCGTTCCACCAACCATCGCCACACACATGAATTTAGCTGAAGGGCATACGCGGGGCTGCGAACCAGAGCGTTCGGGCCGCCGGTACTGGAGAAAGAAAGCATGAGCAACTGGTTGGTAGACAAACTGATCCCTTCGATCATGCGTTCGGAGGTCAAGAAGAGCTCGGTGCCTGAAGGTCTGTGGCACAAATGCCCGTCCTGCGAGGCTGTGCTGTATCGCCCTGAGCTGGAAAAGACCCTGGACGTTTGCCCCAAGTGCAACCACCACATGCGCATCGGCGCACGGGCGCGTATCGACATCTTCCTGGATGCCGAAGGCCGCAACGAGCTGGGTGCAGACCTGGAGCCGGTTGACCGTCTGAAATTCCGCGACGGCAAGAAGTACAAGGACCGTCTGGTCGCTGCACAGAAGCAGACCGGCGAAAAGGACGCGCTGATTTCCGTCAGCGGCACCCTGCTGGGTATGCCGGTGGTGGTGTCGGCGTTCGAATTCAGCTTCATGGGCGGTTCCATGGGCGCCATCGTCGGTGAGCGTTTCGTGCGCGCCGCCAACTACGCCCTGGAAAACCGTTGCCCGATGATCTGCTTCGCCGCCTCCGGTGGTGCGCGCATGCAGGAAGCGCTGATCTCGCTGATGCAGATGGCCAAGACGTCGGCCGTACTGGCGCGTCTGCGTGAAGAAGGCATTCCGTTCATCTCGGTGCTGACCGATCCGGTCTACGGCGGCGTTTCCGCCAGTCTGGCAATGCTCGGCGACGTGATCGTCGGTGAGCCAAAGGCACTGATCGGCTTCGCCGGTCCGCGCGTGATCGAGCAGACCGTGCGTGAAAAACTTCCGGAAGGCTTCCAGCGCAGCGAGTTCCTGCTGGAGCATGGCGCGATCGATCTGATCATCGATCGTCGTGAACTGCGTCCACGCCTGGGCAATCTGCTGGCGCAACTGACCGGCCAGCCGACTCCGACCTACGTCGCCGCTCCTGTTGAGCCAATCGTCGTTCCACCGGTGCCTGCCAACGTATGACCGAGCGTACCCTTGGCGAGTGGCTCGCCTACCTTGAGCAGTTGCATCCATCGGCCATCGACATGGGGCTGGAGCGTTCGCAACAGGTAGCGTCCCGCATGGGACTGGGCCAGCCGGCGCCTCGGGTGATTACGGTCACCGGCACCAACGGCAAGGGTTCGACCTGCGCTTTCGTGGCGTCATTGCTGCGGGCGCAGGGCCTGAGCGTGGGTGTCTACAATTCTCCGCACCTGCTGCGTTACAACGAGCGGGTGCAGCTCAATGGCGTCGAAGCCACTGACGCGCAGCTGTGCGAGGCCTTCGCTGCGGTGGAGGCCGGGCGTGGCGATACTTCCCTGACTTACTTCGAAATGGGCACCCTGGCGGCGTTCTGGCTGTTTCAACAGGCAAAACTTGACGCTGTGGTGCTGGAAGTCGGGCTGGGCGGGCGTCTGGACACGGTCAATGTGGTGGACGCCGATATCGCGCTGGTCACCAGCATTGGCGTCGATCATGCCGAATACCTGGGCAATACCCGCGAATCCGTGGCCTTCGAGAAGGCCGGGATTTTTCGTCAGGGCAAACCAGCCTTGTGCGGCGACCTGAATCCTCCGCAACCGCTGCTCGACAAGGCGCGGGAGCTGGCATGTCCGTTTTTCCTGCGTGGGCGTGATTTCGACCTCGGCATCACAGACCAGCACTGGCAGTGGCGCGGCACTGATGCGCAAGGCCAGCCGGTCGAACTGCGCGACTTGCCGCTGCTCGATCTGCCGATGGAAAACGCCGCGCTGGCATTGCAGGCGTATCTGCTGCTCGGCTTGCCGTGGAATCCGTCGCAAATTGTTGCTGCCTTGCAGGCCACTCGCGTGGTCGGCCGGCTGGATCGCCGCTCGTTCGAATTCGATGGCAAGCGCCTGAACCTGCTGCTGGACGTGGGGCATAACCCGCACGCGGCGGAGTATCTGGCGCGGCGCCTGGCCACTCGGCCGCCGGTAGGCAAGCGTCTGGCTGTGTTCGGCCTGTTGGCCGACAAGGATCTGGATGGTGTTGTCGGCGAATTGAATGCTAGTGTCCAGCATTGGGCGGTCGCGCCGCTGGATTCGCCGCGTTCGCGTCCGGTCAGTGAATTGCACGCCGGGTTGCAGAACCTTGGCGCGTCCGTCACGTCCTATGACAGTGTCGCGGCTGCGCTGGAAGGGCAGTGCGAGATCGCAACCAGCGACGACGAGATTCTGTTGTTCGGATCATTTTATTGTGTTGCCGAGGCCCTTGAATGGCTGGCCCGGCGCTCCACGGAGGAAGCGGCAAATGGCTTTGCTGGATAAAGCGTACAAGCAGCGCATGGTCGGTGCCCTGGTGCTGGTGGCGCTGGCGGTGATTTTCCTGCCGATGCTGTTTTCCCGCCAGGACGAGCAACGTCAAGTGACGGTCGAGGCGCCTGCCGCGCCGCAAGCCCCTTCGATGCCTCAGGTGCAAATGGAGTCGGTGGCCGTGCCTGAGCCGCAAGCTTCGCCACAAGAGCCGGTGCCAGCGGATGAAGAAGTCGCAGAAGACACTGCGCCTGCTGCACCAATCGCGGCAGCCCCGGCGCCGACGGCGCCCATAGCAATCGCCAAGCCGACTGCGCCGCCTGCGGTGGCCAAACCGATTCCGGCACCTGCTCAGCCTATTGCTGCTGCGTCGAAACCTGACACCACGCAAAGTCGCGTCGATGCCAACGGTCTGTCGGTCAGCTGGTCGGTGCAACTGGCCAGTCTGTCGAGTCGCGCCAGCGCCGAAAGCCTGCAGAAAACCCTGCGCAGTCAGGGCTACAACGCTTATATCCGTTCCGCCGACGGCAAGAACCGGGTGTTCGTGGGTCCGCTGATCGAGCGTGCCGAGGCCGATCGTCTGCGTGATCTGTTGAGTCGCCAGCAGAACCTGAAGGGGTTTGTCGTGCGCTTCCAGCCCGAGCGCGGCTAGGATCTATCGATTCGATTGAAATGCACTGAAAATCGCAGCTTACCGACAGCGGTGCGCTCTGCTAAAATGCGCCGCCTTATCCGTCTGTAGGCTGCACTGTGCCATTTACCCTGGTTGACTGGGCGATTGTTGCAATCATCGCCATCTCCGCTTTGATCAGTTTGAGCCGCGGCTTCGTCAAGGAAGCATTATCGCTGGTGACCTGGATCATCGCAGGAGCGGTTGCCTGGATGTTCGGTGGCTCACTGTCCGAGTACCTCGCCGGATACATCGAAACCCCATCGGCTCGCGTGATCGCGGGCTGTGCCATCATGTTTGTCGCCACGCTGATCGTGGGCGCAATGATCAATTATCTTATCGGCGAGTTGGTGCGCGTGACCGGATTGTCCGGCACCGATCGATTCCTGGGCATGGCCTTCGGCGCGGCGCGTGGCGTGTTGCTGGTGGTCGTGGCAGTCGGGCTGTTGAGCCTGGGGCCGGTACAGCAGGACGGGTGGTGGAAAGAATCACAGCTCGTGCCAAAGTTTCTATTGGTCGCCGACTGGTCCAAAAACCTGATTCTCGGGTGGAGCAGTCAGTGGCTTGCCAGCGGAATCAGCGTACCCGCTGATATTCCGTTCAAGGAGCAACTCTTGCCGTCGGCCAAAACGCCTCAGTGAGTGTTGTTCAGTTCAGATCCATTAAGTAGGGGTTGCGTCGCATGTGTGGCATCGTCGGTATCGTCGGTAAGTCGAACGTCAATCAGGCGCTGTATGACGCGCTAACCGTGCTCCAGCACCGCGGCCAGGACGCTGCCGGTATCGTGACCAGCCATGATGGCCGGTTGTTCTTGCGCAAGGACAATGGTCTGGTGCGTGACGTGTTTCAGCAGCGTCACATGCAGCGCCTGGTCGGCCACATGGGTATCGGTCACGTCCGTTACCCGACTGCCGGCAGCTCGACCTCGGCCGAAGCGCAGCCGTTTTACGTCAACTCGCCTTACGGCATCACCCTGGCGCACAACGGCAACCTGACCAACGTTGAACAGTTGGCCAAGGAGATCTACGAATCCGACCTGCGTCACGTCAACACCAGTTCCGACTCGGAAGTGCTGCTCAACGTGTTCGCTCATGAGCTGGCCCAGCGCGGCAAGCTGCAGCCGACCGAAGAAGACGTGTTTGCCGCCGTGACCGACGTGCATAACCGTTGCGTCGGCGGTTACGCGGTGGTGGCGATGATCACCGGTTACGGCATCGTCGGTTTCCGTGACCCGCACGGCATTCGTCCGATCGTGTTCGGTCAGCGTCACACCGACGAAGGCGTCGAGTACATGATCGCTTCCGAAAGCGTTTCGCTGGACGTGCTCGGTTTCACCCTGATTCGCGACCTGGCCCCGGGCGAAGCGGTGTACATCACTGAAGACGGCAAGCTGCACACTCGTCAGTGCGCGACCAACCCGTCCCTGACCCCGTGCATCTTCGAGCACGTTTACCTGGCGCGTCCGGATTCGATCATCGACGGCGTATCGGTGTACAAGGCGCGTCTGCGCATGGGCGAGAAACTCGCCGAGAAGATCCTGCGCGAGCGTCCAGAGCACGACATCGACGTGGTCATCCCGATCCCGGACACCAGCCGCACCGCCGCGCTGGAGCTGGCGAACCACCTGGGTGTGAAATTCCGCGAAGGCTTCGTCAAGAACCGCTACATCGGCCGGACCTTCATCATGCCGGGCCAGGCTGCCCGCAAGAAGTCGGTTCGTCAGAAGCTCAACGCGATCGAGCTGGAATTCCGCGGCAAGAACGTGATGCTGGTCGACGACTCGATCGTACGCGGCACCACCTGCAAGCAGATCATCCAGATGGCCCGCGAAGCCGGCGCGAAAAACGTCTACTTCTGCTCCGCGGCTCCGGCCGTACGCTTCCCGAACGTTTACGGCATCGACATGCCGAGCGCTCACGAACTGATCGCACACAATCGTTCGACTCAGGATGTGGCGGATCTGATCGGTGCAGACTGGCTGATCTATCAGGATCTGCCGGACTTGATCGAAGCAGTCGGTGGCGGCAAGATCAAGATCGAAAACTTCGATTGCGCGGTGTTCGACGGCAAGTACGTCACCGGCGACGTCGACGAGGCTTACCTGGACAAGATCGAGCAGGCACGCAACGATGCCTCCAAGGTCAAGACCCAGGCGGTCAGTGCGATCATCGATCTGTACAACAACTGAGTTTCTACCGGCCCTGAGGGGCCGGTTTTGTATCTGACAAAAGACTTTCATTTATTCAGAACAGGGCAAGGAGTGACAGCATGAGTCAGGAATGGGATGCCGGTCGGCTGGACAGCGACCTCGAAGGCGTAGCGTTCGATACCCTGGCCGTACGTGCCGGTCAGCACCGGACGCCGGAAGGCGAACACGGTGATCCGATGTTCTTCACTTCCAGCTACGTGTTCCGCACCGCTGCCGACGCGGCCGCGCGGTTTGCCGGGGAAGTGCCGGGCAACGTTTACTCGCGCTACACCAACCCGACCGTGCGCGCGTTCGAAGAGCGTATCGCTGCGCTGGAAGGCGCTGAGCAAGCGGTCGCCACCGCCACGGGCATGGCCGCGATCATGGCGGTGGTGATGAGCCTGTGCAGTGCCGGCGATCACGTGCTGGTGTCGCGCAGCGTGTTCGGTTCGACCATCAGCCTGTTCGAGAAGTACTTCAAGCGTTTCGGCGTGCAAGTTGACTACGTGCCGCTGGCCGATCTCTCGGCTTGGGATGCGGCGATCAAGCCGAACACCAAGCTGCTGTTCGTCGAGTCGCCGTCCAATCCGTTGGCAGAGCTGGTGGATATCACCGCGCTGGCGGAAATCGCTCACGCCAAAGGCGCGATGCTGGTGGTCGACAACTGCTTCTGCACGCCTGCCTTGCAGCAGCCGCTGAAACTCGGTGCGGACATTGTCGTGCACTCGGCGACCAAGTTCATTGACGGCCAAGGCCGTTGCATGGGTGGTGTGGTGGCTGGTCGCAGCGAGCAGATGAAAGAAGTTGTCGGTTTCCTGCGCACCGCCGGGCCGACACTGAGCCCGTTCAACGCGTGGATCTTCCTCAAGGGCCTGGAAACCCTGAATCTGCGAATGAAGGCGCACTGCGCCAACGCCCAGCAACTGGCCGAATGGCTGGAGCAGCAGGACGGTATCGAGAAGGTTCATTACGCCGGTCTCAAGAGCCATCCGCAGCATGAACTGGCCCAGCGTCAGCAGAAGGGCTTCGGCGCGGTGGTGAGTTTCGAGGTCAAGGGCGGCAAAGAGGGCGCGTGGCGCTTTATCGATGCCACCCGGTTGATCTCGATCACCGCCAACCTTGGTGACAGCAAAACCACCATCACTCATCCGAGCACCACCTCCCATGGCCGTCTGGCGCCACAGGAGCGTGAAGCAGCAGGGATTCGTGACAGCCTGATCCGCATCGCGGTCGGTCTGGAAGACGTGGTGGACCTGCAGGCTGATCTGTCGCGCGGTCTGGCGGCGTTGTGATCGAGTTGTCTACTCCGAAGGCGGGCACCCATGGCCGCGTGGCGCTGGTTACCGGTGCTGCGCGCGGCATCGGTTTGGGTATCGCGGCCTGGTTGATCAGCGAAGGCTGGCAAGTGGTGCTGACCGATCTCGATCGGGTGCGCGGCTCGAAAGTGGCGAAGGTACTGGGCGAGAATGCCTGGTTCATCGCAATGGACGTGGCGGATGAAAGTCAAGTCGCGCTCGGCGTTGCCGAGGTGCTCGGCCAATTTGGTCGTCTCGATGCGCTGGTGTGCAACGCGGCAGTCGCTGACCCGCACAACATCACCCTGGAAAGTCTTGATCTGGCGTACTGGAATCGAGTGCTGGCGGTAAACCTCAGTGGGCCGATGCTGCTGGCCAAGCACTGTGCGCCGTATCTGCGCGCGCACAACGGCTCGATCGTCAATCTGGCCTCGACCCGTGCGCGGCAGTCGGAGGCTGATTCCGAGGCGTATGCGGCGAGCAAGGGCGGGTTGTTGGCGCTGACCCATGCGTTGGCGATCAGTCTCGGGCCAGAAATTCGCGTCAATGCGGTCAGCCCTGGCTGGATTGATGCTCGGGATCCTTCTGCGCGGCGAGCAGAGCCTTTGGCCGATGCCGATCATGCTCAGCATCCGGCGGGCAGGGTAGGGACGGTCGAGGATGTGGCGGCGATGGTCGCGTGGCTGTTGTCGCGCAATGCCGGGTTTGTCACCGGGCAGGAATTCGTCGTGGATGGTGGCATGACCAAGAAGATGATTTACACCGAGTAGATCGCGTTCTTCTCCTGAATTTGCGTCAAATGGGCTGCCGCCTTCGCGAGCAAGCTCGCTCCCACATTTGGAATGCAATCCCCCTGTGGGAGCGAGCTTGCTCGCGAAGGCAGTCTTGCAGGATGGAAACAATTTCGTCTTTTTCAGAAAAACTTCAATCCTGCTATTGACTTAGGTTCGCTACCTGCGTAAATTTCGCGGCCTCGGAGATGCAAACGGGTGATTAGCTCAGCTGGGAGAGCGTCTGCCTTACAAGCAGAATGTCGGCGGTTCGATCCCGTCATCACCCACCACTCCCCGAGAAACTTGCGAAAGCAAGAGGTAGGCTGAAAGTGCCTCCACCGACGCGCAGCGGTAGTTCAGTCGGTTAGAATACCGGCCTGTCACGCCGGGGGTCGCGGGTTCGAGTCCCGTCCGCTGCGCCATATTTTACGAGTCAGACATTGTCTGGTTCGCGATTGCAAAGCACCGAAGCTTTCAATCAAAACGAGTTACTTGAGCGCAAGCTCAAAGCGATACGCAGCGGTAGTTCAGTCGGTTAGAATACCGGCCTGTCACGCCGGGGGTCGCGGGTTCGAGTCCCGTCCGCTGCGCCATATCTGTTTCAAGGACCACTGAACGCCTTGAAACACCGAAAGCAACCGTTGGTTGTTTCGGAATCGATAGCAAAGACCCTGGTCGAAAGACCGGGGTTTTTTGTGTCTGAAATTTGGTATTTCCTTCCTTAGGCTCGTGCCTCCACCCTGAATCCAACACAAATCCCCCTGTGGGAGCGGGCTTGCTCGCGAAAGCGGTGTATCAGTTGAAAATGGTCTGCCTGACACCACGCCTTCGCGAGCAAGCCCGCTCCCACAGGGGGGGGGGCGGTGTGCCCGGCGATCTGCTGCGGTGCCACGTCGCATTGATTTTTTGATTCTTTAGTCAAATTTTTGTAACTGGTTGTTTGCCGGACGCTCAGAAACCTTTAAAGTTAACCTTTCGGTCAGCTTTGCACTGTCAACACGCCCTTTGTTTCGCCAAGAAGGGCTTCTGCAAGACTCGAGATTCCCAGTAGATAACCAGAAGGGCGGACACATAACCGCCCAGAGGATGATCCATGTCCAACCGTGATATATCCCGGCGCTCGTTCCTCCAGGGCGGGCTGGTGGCGGGTGTGAGCGTCACGCTCACGCCGCTCAGCAGTCAGGCGCTGGCTGCCTTGATGGAAAACAGCGTCACCGTGCCGTCCGAGAAGTGGCTCGGCAACAACGGCAAGGCACGCCAACGTAACGACGCCCTGTCCAAGGTCTGCGGCAGCAAAGTATTTGCCCGCGATATTCGTTCCAAGGACATGCCGGGCTGGCCTGAGCAGCAAGGCCACGCCATGTTGCTGAAAACCATCAAGGCCGACCGAATCTACGAAGGCTACGACCTGTCGTGGCTGGGCGCCGACCTGCAACCTGACCGCATTGTCACCGCGGCCGATCTGGACAAGGACGGCATCGTGTTCCCTGAAGAACACGCGCCGGATCCATTGCTGCCGGAAGGCAAAGTGCCGATGTTCATCGGTCACCCGGTGGCGATCCTGATCTGGAACGATTTCGAGCGTTTCCGTCAGGCCAAGAACAAACTCAAATTCAATGACAAGGCGATTCGTTACGGTGCACAAGTGCCGTACTACGAAGGCGACCCTTATGGCAGCTTCCGCTACGTGCGCGTGGGCGGCGCGACCTCGGCCGACGAAGACGAATTCGCCAGCCTGAAAGACTCGATTCTGTTCCCGATGCTGAAAAACCGGCGTCCGGTGTGGAATTCCCAGCCGAACCTGCACGGCAACCTGACCGAGCGCGGCCTGTTCTACGCCGACCGCATGAAAAAAGAGATCGATACGCCGCCGGACAACTGGCTGGTGTTCGACGAGCGCTACAAAACCCCGTCGATCGAACCGGCCGCCATGGAGCCGGACAACGGCAACGGCTGGTACGACCCGAAAACCAAGACCCTGCACTTCGTGGTCGCCACTCAGTGCCCGCTGGAAGCGGCGACCGAGACCGCGAAAATGATCGCGCCATCGCGCTTCGGCCTGGCAAACCTGAACATGCACCCGGGTTACACCGTGGGCTACGGTTCCAAAGACCACAACATCTTCGTCTACTACGCGGCCCTCGCTGCGCTGTACGGCGCCGGTGTCCCCATCCGTCTGGCCAACGACCGCTATGAGCAGTTCCAGAGCGGCATCAAGCGTCACCCGTTCGATATCCGCTATCAGCTCGCAGTGGACAAGAACGACTACAGCTTCAAGATTTTCCGTGCCGAGATGAGCGTCGACGGTGGTGGCCGTATCAACTACAGCCCGTCGGTAGCGGCAGTCGGTGCCACGGCAGCGCAGTCGATCTATTACATGCCGCAGAACGATCTGCAGGTCACCGCTTATCACTCGCGTGGTGTTGAAGCGGGTTCGATGCGCGGTTACGGCACCCTGCAAAGCATGGCCTCGACCGAAATGATGGTCGACGAAATCGCCAACCGCCTCGGCGTTGACGCGATTGATCTGCGTCGCAAGAACGCCTTGCGTTCGGGCATGAAAAACACCCAGGGCGCGATTCCGGCGGGTGCTCTGCGCCTGCACGAGATTCTCGACAAGGCCTCGGTGCACGAAGTCTGGAAAAACCGCGACGCGATCAAGAAACAGCGCGAAGCTGCCGACCCGGACAACTGGTACGGCGTGGGTTTTGCCATTTGCCAGAAAGACTTCGGCACTGGCTCCGAAGCGCCGATGGCCAGCATCGAATTCACTGCTGAAGGTCGCATCACTCTGCGTCACATCGGTATTGAAATCGGCACTGGCATGTCCACTTCGCAGGCGCTGGTGGTGGCCGATTTCCTTGGCAGCCCGGCGCACGACGTGAAGACCGGCGAAACCGAATGGAAGGAAATGCAGCTGATCACCAGCGGCAACCCTTACATCATGAGCCAGGCCGAACAGGACAACCTGCTGCGCAACCCGCGTTGGGTCGGCAAGCTGGCCTCGGCGTCGTCCGCGACCAACTCGGCCTACTACTTCAGTCACGCCACCCGTGAAGCGGCGCGCGTGCTGTTCAACAACGGTTTGTGGCCGGCGGCCATGGAAATCTGGCGTCAGGGCCCTTACGGCGGTCAAGCCAACCCTTACGTGGTGCGTCGTGAAGATGCGCATTGGGTCGATGGCAAGCTCACTGCCAATGGCATGCAGCCATTGAGCTTCGAAGAGCTGGCCAAGCGCGCTCACGAACGTGGTCTGGTCACCGGCGCCACCGTTCACGCGTTCAACCGCTGGAGCTGGGCCGAGGCCGAATACAGCATCGACGGCGTGCGCGAGCGTCTGCCGCTCGACGGTCTGGCAGTGAAGTACGGCGATGGCGCGCCGAAAGCGAAGATAGCGCTGATGAGCACGGCGGGTTTCCACCTGCTGGATCGCCAGAACATCAACTACCCGGTGGTCCAGTTGAACAACGCGGCGGTTACTTACTACAGCCCGGTGGCGACGCTGGTAGAGCTCAAGGTCAACAAAGGCTCGGCGGAAGTCGAGGTGCTCAACCACCATTCGTGGGTCGAGTGCGGTCGGGTGCTGGTCGAAGAACTGGTCAAGGGCCAGCTCGAAGGCGGGATTGCCATGGGCATCGGTCACGCGCTGATGGAAGAGATGCCGCTGTACGAAGGCGGGCCGGGGGAGGGTGACTGGAACTTCAACCGTTATCGCCTGCCGATGGCCCGTCACGTGGCGGTGTGGAAGCAGACTGCGGAGATTCTGCCGCCGCTGTCGCCTAGCGATCCGTCCAAAGGCATCGCCGAAGTGGTGATGATCCCGGTGGTCGGTGCCATCGGTAACGCCGTGGCGCATGCCATCGGTAAACGTGTTCGCGATCTGCCAATCACTGCTGCGCGCATCAAGGAGGCCCTCAATGGCTAACCGTCCGCTTCAACTGACCCTCAATGGTCAATCCGTCGGCCCGGTGGACATCCCTGATGACCTGCCGATGATCGACTATCTGCACGAATACAAGAACCTCACCGGTTCGCGCCTGGGCTGCGGCCAGGGCATCTGCCACGCCTGCGTGGTGATCGTCGACAACCCGGACGGCACCAGCGAAGAAGTGCGCACCTGCATCACTGGCGCGCATTACTTCGAAGGCAAGAAAGTCCGCACCATCGAAAGTCACGCCAAGCGTGATGAGAGTGGCCAGGTCACTGAGCTGAACCCGATCCAGCAGCGTTTCGTCGACGAATTCGCCTTCCAGTGCAGCTACTGCGCGCCGGGCTTCGTCAACGCCGCGACGGTGCTGGTGGAGAAGCTGCAGCGCCAGCCGATCGTCAAAAGCCAACTGGAAAAAGTCATCGAGGACAGCCTCGGCCACCACATCTGCCGTTGCACCGGGTACGTGCGTTACTACAACGCCACGCGCAACGTGCTGACCGATCTCGGCCTGGTCAAGGAGGGTTGAGCATGAAGCATCTATTGACCCGCCTGACCCTGGCGGTCGGGCTGGCTGCGCCGGTGTTGTTTGCTCACGCTGATGATCAGGTCAAGCGCGGCGAATATCTTGCTCGCGCCGCCGACTGCATGGCGTGCCACACCGCGCCTGGCGGCGCGCCGTTTGCCGGCGGGCTGCCGATCGTCTCGCCATTCGGCACGATCTACGGCACCAACATCACCCCGAGCAAAGAGCACGGCATCGGCTTGTACAGCGATGACGAATTCTTCGCTGCGCTGACCGAAGGCAAGCGTCGCGACAGGGCGAATCTGTATCCGGCGATGCCGTACACCTCGTATCACCTGGTTCCGCGGGAAGACTCGGATGCGATTCACGCGTATCTGAAAACCATCGAGCCGATCGAGCGCGCCGCGCCGGTCACGAGTCTGAGCTTTCCGTTCAACGTGCGTCCGGGCCTGATCGGCTGGAACATGCTGTACGGCAAGGCCTTGAAGCTGGAATCTGCCGAAGGCAAAAGCGCAGCCTGGAAGCGCGGCCAGTACATGGTCGAAGTGCTCGGTCACTGCGGCGAATGCCACACGCCACGCGGCCTGCCGGGCGCGATGCAACTGGACAAGCGCCTGACTGGCGGCATCCTCAACGGGTATCTGGCACCGAGCCTGCTCGCCACCGATCTGGCGGCGCGCGGCTGGAATCAGCAGGATCTGAGCACGTTCCTCAAGCACGGCATGAGCGCCCAGGGCACGATGTTCAACGAGATGTTCCCGGTGTTCCACAACAGCACTCAGGGTCTGAACGATCAGGATCTGGCGGCGATGGCGACGTTCCTGCTTGGCGACAAGCCGCCAGCGGCGAAAGAGCTGACTGAAGTGTCGCTGGACAAACTCAGCCCGAGTGCGCAACGCGGCCGTCAGGAATATTTGAACGTCTGCGCCGGTTGTCATGCCGCCGGTGGTGAAGGCAAACCGCACATCGCCGTGGCCATGCGCGGCAATACCACGCTGCGCCTGGAAGATCCGCGCAACCTGGTGCGGGTGATCGAGGACGGTATCGGTGAGCAGAAATTCGCCGGGTTCGAACACATGCAGCCAATGCCGGGTTTCGCCGACAAGCTCAAACCTGAGCAACTGACTGATCTGCTGAACTACCTGCGTCAAGGCTGGGGCGGTCAATCGGCTGAACTGGCGGTGAGCGATGTGCAGAAACTGCAGGCTGACGCTCCGGCCGTCGAGCACAAGGCGCACTGACATGCAGCATCTCGATCTACAGGTTGTGCGGCGGGCACTGGAGTGGTCGGTAGCGGGGCAGCGCATTTGGCTCTGCACCGTGCTGACCACTTACGGCTCGGCGCCGCGTGCACCGGGTTCGCTGCTGGCGGTGAACGATAGAGGCCAGTGGATCGGCTCGCTGTCCGGTGGCTGTGTTGAGGAAGACTTTCTCGAGCGCGTCGCTGAAGGTGCGTTTCTCGATGCGGTCAACGTGGTGCGTTACGGCGAAGGTGATGATCCGCGCTCGCGGGTCAGCCTGCCCTGTGGCGGCATTCTCGACGTACTGGTAGAGAAATTTGACGCCGACTGCGAGGTGCAGGCGCATCTGCGTGAGCTTGAATCAGCGTTGCTCGGTCAGCGCCGTTTGATTCGCGAAGTCGATCTGGCCAGCGGTGCGCGCAGTCTGTTCACTGATCGCGAGCAGGGTGCGCGCATCGAGCGCGAGATTGATCGGGTGCGGATTCGCGTCGGTGCTGCTCAGCGTCTGTTGCTGGCGGGATACTCCAGCGTGGCGCAGGCCTGTGCCGAGTTCGCGGTGGGTCTGGGTTTCGAAGTGATTCTCTGCGATCCGCGCGATGAAGTGCTCGAAGGCGTGGTGCTCAACGGCGTGGAGATTCGTCGGCAACTGCCTTCGGTGTTCATCGCCGATGGCGGCTGTCATCGCGATACCGCGGTGGTGGCGCTGACCCATGATCCGCGCATCGACGATCTGGCGATGATGGAGGCGGTGCGCACCGAGGCGTTTTACATTGGCGTGATGGGGTCGCAGCAGACTTCGCAGAAACGCTTCGAGCGCTTGCGCAGGATTGGTGGGCTAGGGGAGGTCGAGCTGGCGCGGATTCATGCGCCGATCGGGCTTAACCTGGGCAGCAAGACGCCGGCGGAGATCGCTTTGGCGGTGCTGGCGGATATCTTGCGGATTCGTAGCGGGATTGCCCGGGATCAGCTCTGATCTGAATTTTGCAAATATTTGTGGCGAGGGAGCTTGCTCCCGCTGGACTGCGCAGCAGGCCTTCTTTTTAGATAAAAGAGAGTCCGCTGCGCGACCCGGCGGGAGCAAGCTCCCTCGCCACAGTTTCTTGTCAGTCAAGAAAACTGATCAGAACCCCAGCTTGTCACGCAACCCGTAATACCACGCACCCAATGCCGCAAACGGCGTGCGCAGCAACTGCCCGCCGGGGAACGGGTAATGCGGCAGATCGGCAAACGCATCAAAACGCTCGGCCTGACCGCGCAACGCCTCGGCCAGTACCTTGCCGGCCAGATGCGTGTACGTCACGCCGTGGCCGCTGCAGCCTTGCGAATAGTAGATGTTATCGCCCAGGCGCCCAACCTGCGGCAGGCGCGACAGGGTCAGCAGGAAGTTGCCCGTCCACGCGTAGTCGATCTTCACGTCCTTCAGTTGCGGGAACGCCTTGAGCATTTTCGGGCGGATGATCGCTTCGATGTTCGCCGGATCCCGCGCACCGTAAACCACGCCGCCGCCGAAGATCAGACGCTTGTCGCCGGTCAGTCGGTAGTAGTCGAGCAGGTAATTGCAGTCTTCGACGCAGTAATCCTGCGGCAACAGAGTTTTCGCCAGCTCATCGCCCAGCGGTTCAGTGGTGATCACCTGGGTGCCGCACGGCATCGACTTCGCCGCCAGTTCCGGTACCAGATTGCCGAGATAGGCGTTGCCCGCAACGATGATGAACTTGGCCCTGACCTTGCCTTGCGGCGTGTGCACCACCGGGTTGGCACCACGCTCGATGCGCACGGCTGGCGATTGCTCATAGATGGTGCCGCCGAGGGACTCGACCGCAGCAGCTTCACCGAGCGCCAGGTTCAGCGGATGAATGTGGCCGCCGCTCATGTCGAGCATGCCGCCGACGTATTGATCGCACGCCACCACTTCGCGAATGCGGCGCTGATCGAGCAGTTCCAGTTGCGTGTGGCCAAAGCGCTCCCACAGGCGCTTCTGCGATTCCAGGTGTCCCATCTGCTTGGCGGAGAGGGCGGCGAACACGCCGCCGTCCTTCAGGTCGCACTGGATGTCGTACTTGGCCACGCGCTCACGAATTATCCGTCCGCCTTCGAAGGCCATCTGCCCGAGCAGTTGCGCCTGCTTTGGGCCAACCGTGCGCTCGATGACGTCGATGTCACGGCTATAGCTGTTGACGATCTGCCCGCCATTACGCCCCGACGCACCGAAGCCGACCTTGGCCGCTTCCAGGACCGTGACGCGAAAACCGTTCTCCAGCAGAAACAGCGCCGAGGACAGCCCGGTGTACCCGGCGCCGATCACACAGACATCCGTCTCCAAATCATCCTGCAAGGCCGGACGTGGCGGTACGGCGTTGGCCGACGCAGCGTAATAAGACTCTGGGTAAGGGGTGTTCGCCATCCTGCAGCCTCTGTTTAATATATTTTACGAGTGCGTCGATCCTACCCGAGTTGAAAAACCTCCGCCAGCCACCGGAAAAATCTTATCTGCCGGCCCGAAATTAAATATTTTGCATATTCATAGGGTTAGGTGAAAAAAAGGTGTTGACACCCCTCCGGAATTCCGTAGAATGCCGCCTCACAGCAGGCACGTAGCTCAGTTGGTTAGAGCACCACCTTGACATGGTGGGGGTCGTTGGTTCGAGTCCAATCGCGCCTACCAAACAAAATCCGCTCTGCTGGGCGGTCTAGAAGGGCTCACCGAAAGGTGGGCCCTTTTTTGTTGTCTGCGATTTGCAAAACTTTTGCAAAGCTTTTTCAAAACCCCCACCTCAGCGCACCTCTCGACACTGCATCTCTTCCGTTACCCAAGCGCTTAGCGTGTTTCGAAATAACACGACCTGCTGATATGGCGTTCTGTTCTTTTTTTGGATCCGTCTAAAAAGTGTGGATATTGAAGGGGTTACCGGTATTTTTAACCGACCGGTTATCAAAAAAATGTTGTTGCTGGTCGTGAAGTTCAGTAACATCTGCCCCGCGTTCACCACCACGGTTTATGCATTTTTAAATCCCAAGCTTCCATCAGCTGCTTGGGATTTTTTTTGCCTGCGATTTGGCGAATCCGTTTCTGTCTCTCTGTTTCCTGCGCGAAGCTTTCCAGCCCCATTGCTGTGTGCGGGCGCAACCGGCTTTTTTCGACTACTACTGACTGGCGTTTTCCAGGGCTTTCTCAAAGGAGTTCGTCGATGCTGGTTCACTGGCTTCTCGCCGCAATTCATCTCTTGGCTTTTGCACTGGGCTTCTGGGCCGTGTTGACCCGTGGCACGGCGTTCAGTCGTCTGGCCGCTGGCGTCGGTGAGGCCAAGCGGGTTTTGCTCGCTGATAATCTGTGGGGGATTGCTGCGCTGGTGCTACTGGTGACCGGTGGCATGCGCGCCTTCGGTGGCTTTGAAAAGGGCACTGACTACTATCTGCACCAGCCGCTGTTTCATTTGAAGATGACGTTGTTCGTGCTGATTCTGCTGACAGAGCTGGCGCCGATGATCACGCTGGTCAAATGGCGGATCGCATTGGCGCGGGGCAAGGCGCTCGATACCGGACGTGCAAAGCTGTTCGCGCGGATCAGCCATGTCGAGGCGCTGCTGTTGGTACTGATGATGATTGCAGCTACCGGCATGGCGCGCGGCGTGACGTTCGGCTAGCAGGGAGCAATTCCCTGTGTCCTCTCGGAAATGTCTGACAGCCAGGCTTGGCAGTCGCAGGTAGTATCGCGCTGCTGGAGAAAGGGAGGGGAGCGAATGAAGCGGAGAAGGGATGTGTCAGGCGCCGTGCCCAGTGGACTGGGGAGCGGATGGCAATACGGCGCGTGAATCTTTAGCCAGTCTTACGCGAAGGCAAATGGACTGGCTACTGACTGCGGGGTGGCTCAGGGCGTTTGTGGCTTGTCCGGGGCGGTCAGGCCAGCCTGAATGCGCTGATAGATCTCTTCACGGTGCACGGCAACGTTTTTCGGGGCGTTGATGCCGATACGGACTTGCTGACCGCTTACGCCGAGGATGGTGATCGTAATGTCATCACCAATATTTATGCTTTCACCGACTTTGCGGGTGAGTATCAGCATGGTCTTCTCCTTGATTGCTTTGTAGGGCACCTGATTCAGACAGTGCAGAGGTCGGTGGTACGTATAGATTAGTGCGAAGTCTCACGGTTTGGGTGCCTCTTTCTGACGCGCAGATGCGGCATTAATTCCCAGGGCGTAACTATACAGAGGCTGCAATCATCAATCTCGTTGTTTTGTGCCCATTTTGCGGGCCTCGCGAAGTATTTATGAATGTTAAGATCGGCGCTTTGTGATTTTCGAGGAAAGCGTTGTGCGCAAACTGGTCTGGATGGTCGCGGCACTGGCATTGGCGGGATGTGGTGAAGGCAAGAGTGTAGACGTGCAGAAGCCGAAAACGGCAGTCGCGGCCGCACCTGCGGCGGCGTCCGCCCCGCAATGGGACCTCGAAGTACGCGGCGAAACGCCTCAGGCTGTCAGTGACCTGAGTGGCTGGTTGATCGAGCATGCGTTCGTGCCGACCGTGATCAAGGACAGCAGCGGCAAGACGCGGATCCTGATTGGTCCGTTCAACTCCCAGGCCGACGCGCAAGCGCGCAAGGTAGAGGTGGATGCGGCATTGGTGAAGGCCAAGAAGCAGAACGTCGAGTCGGTGATCGTCGAGCATCCGCTCGCGCCGTAAGCAGCACTTTCAGCGGAGCGGCCTAAAGGACATCGCGGGCGATTCGTCTTATACGAGTCAATCACGATTTCCCGAAGGAGCTCCGCATGGCCTCCACCGCTCCCTACAAACTCTTCAATGCGGTTTTGCACCGCAAGACGCTGGTGAGTCCGCACATGATGCGGATCACGCTCGCCGACCCTTCGATAGGTGGCATGGCCACTTGGGCGCCGGATCAGCGGGTCAAATTGTTCTTCCCTGCTGAAGATGGATCGCCTGCAAGTCTTGCGCAGGAGGAGGGCTGGTACGCGCGTTTTCGTTCGATGCTGGCGAGCCGGCGGCCAGCAATGCGCACCTACACCATTCGTCATTTGCGCGCCGAGCAAGGCGAGGTCGATATCGATTTTGTTCTGCATGGCGAAACCGGGCCCGCGTCGCGCTGGGCGCTGCGTGCGCAGCCAGGAGCGTCGATGCAGATTCTCGCTCCTGACAGCGGTTTTTCCGCGCAGGACGCCGGAGGGTTTGAATGGAAACCGCCGCAGCTGCTCAAGGAGGTTTTGCTGGTGGCCGATGCCACGGCATTGCCGGCCGCCATGGGCATTCTTGACGAGTTGGCTGCCATGGCTGAACCGCCTCAGACTCAGGCTTACTTTGAAGTGGACAGCGCACCAGACATGCTCCCGGTGCCGGATTGGCCTGGGCTGTCGGTGCAGTGGCTGGTTCGCGATCAGACGCCAGAAGTAGTGGCTGGGGCGCTGATGGTAGAGGCAGTGCAGCAGGCGTTCCTGCCGGCAGAGGATTCATCGGTCGGGCAAGCTGCCGAACTCGCCGAAGTCGATATCGACAAAGACATTCTCTGGGAGATCGCCAACACGGCCCCTGAAGGTTTTTATGGCTGGATTGCCGGAGAAAGCGCAGCGGTCATGCGTCTGCGCAAATACTTGATCAAGGAGTGCGGTATCTCGCGCGAGTCACTCAATCTGATGGGCTACTGGCGCTACAACAAGGCTGGCAGCTAAAAACAAAAAAGGCCTCGAACATCACGTTCGAGGCCTTTTCTTTTGCGCTGAAGAATCAGCCGCAGGCTTTCAGGTTTACCGGGCCGACAAATTCATTGCCGCGTCCCATCACGCACGCCACGCTCTGATTGCGTTGACGTTCCCAGTCCTGCACTGGATAAGTTTTGTCCCACGCTTCGTACAGTTGCCGATCCTGTTTCGACAGGCGCAAGCCGTACTGCTTGCTCATGTAGAAATAGGTGCGCGCGATCATGCCGCGAATCGACGGGCGCGGCATGACCTTCTTGGCCTTGAAGTCGACCTGGGTCAGGCACGAGCCGTACTGCCCGGATTGCACCGGCAGCCAGCCATAACTGAAGTTGCTGCGGTCACCGTTGACCTCACCAATGCTCGGCACCAGGTTGTGCAGGTCGGCTTCGGCTTTCTGGTAGCTCGGGTCATAGCGGGTGCAGTTCTTGCGCCCGCCCGACTGCCAGCATTGACGCTGGTGACCGAACTCCCACGCCGGGACGATGTGTTCCCATTCGATGCGTGAAGCACGCTTGGCATTTTTACGTGGTACGTAGCCGCAAGCCTTCAAGTCCACCTTGTTGCCGGTGTACTTGCACCCGCAGTAAAACTCGGTGGACTGCGGTGCATACAGTTTCCAGGCGGCCTTTTTGGCCTCGGTAAAAGTGCGGGGCGCGCCAGCCTGGGCGCCAAAAGCGATGAACAGCAGCAGCAAAGCAAAACAGCGGACACTCATTGAATCAATCTTCCTTCGGCACAACCCAAAAAATCTGCACGCCGCCATCGTCGCGATAGGCGAGTGTGACGTTGTCGTTCTCGTCGATTTCCTCGAGCAGTTGCTCCCATGCATCCACAGGCTCGTCCGGCAGACGGAAGATCAGTGCGGCTTTGGCTTTTTGTGCGGTAGGGGAATTGATGATTTTCTGAACGCGCATGCCCATGCGTTCGTAAGCGTCAGGAGCATCAGGAGAGGTGGCCACGAGGTTATCCTTATTAAGCTGTACGGGCATACAGTATTTAACTGTAAGCATTTTCGCAACTGCTTAAAATTCAAGAAAATCCTCTGACAGCGCTTTTCCGCTTTTGGTGTAAGTCGGGTCGATTATTTTGTATGAAAAAGTCGCGCTCAGCGTAAGTGGCAGCACCACCCGCCGCACGGGCGAGTGGTGAGCAGGTTGCCCGACCCGAAAGGGTCAGGCGAGGGCCAATCAATATTCCCAGAACATCCGCTGCAGTTCTTTGCTGTCGTTGGTTTTGGTCAGGGCGACCATGGCCAGGATGCGGGCCTTTTGCGGGTTCAGGTCGTGAGCGACCACCCAGTCGTACTTGTCGTCAGGTTGTTCGGCGTTACGCAGGACGAAGCCGCCGGCGTTGACGTGGGACGAGCGGATGATCTGCACGCCGTCTTTACGCAGGGCTTGCAGGGATGGCACTACGCGCGAAGACACCGAACCGTTACCGGTACCGGCATGGATGATCGCTTTGGCGCCGGCCTGGGCCAGAGCCTTGTAAGCGGTGTCGTCGACGTTGCCGTAGGAGTAGGCGATTTCTACGTCAGGCAGGCTCTTGATGTTTTTGATGTCGAATTCCGAATCCATGGTGTGACGCTTGGCCGGCAAGCGGAACCAGTAGGATTTGCCTTCAACCACCATGCCCAGCGGACCCCAAGGGCTTTTGAACGCCTCGGTCTTGATGTTGATCATTTTGCTGACGTCGCGACCGGACTGGATCTCGTCGTTCATGGTTACCAGCACGCCTTTGCCGTGCGCTTCTTTGCTGCTGGCGACGGCGACGGCGTTGTACAGGTTGAGCATGCCGTCCGCCGACATGGCGGTGCCCGGACGCATCGAGCCGACCACGATGATCGGCTTGTCGGTTTTTTCCACCAGATTCAGGAAGTACGCGGTTTCTTCCAGGGTGTCGGTGCCGTGGGTGATGACGATGCCATCGACGTCTTTGCTGTCGGCCAGCTCGGATACGCGGCGACCCAGTTGCAGCAGGTTGTCGTTGGTGATGCTTTCCGAAGCGATCTGCATGACTTGTTCGCCACGCACGTTCGCCAGTTTGCTCAGTTCGGGGATGCCGGCGATCAGTTGTTCAATCCCGACTTTGGCCGCTTGATAGGTGGCGCTGTTGGCTGCGCTGGCGCCGGCACCGGCAATGGTGCCGCCCGTGGCAAGCACCACGACGTTGGCGAGTTTGGTCTGGGTTTCGACTTCTTTTGCCTGAAGGGCAGTGGGCAGGAGCAGGAGGAGGGCCAAAGCGCCCGGAACCAAGGTGTTGAAAGCAGATTTCATTATTTTTCTCTCTAGTAGTGAGACGGTGCTGATGCAGGTTCATCTAGATGCGCCCCGTGCCGATCTGAATGCCCGGGGTGCAGGCTAGGGAGCAGGATCTGTACCAGTGCTACTTTGCTTTAGAGAAATGTTTAACCTGATGATTTATATCAATATTTTGTAAGTTGGCGGATTCTTGAGTGAATGGCTTATCCGGGTTTCCGAACAAAGGAAGCTTTCGTGTTCGGTTCACCGAAAGGGACTACACCTCCTGGCGACCGCAACGGCTTGCCGGTTCAGGTTTTCCGCTAAAGAAACCCGTCAGCAGGCCGATGGCTGTGGAAGGAAACGTTTATTTAGGGAGTGCACATGTCACTGACGATCGGTTTTTCAAATCCCGGCTCAGTCACCATTGGCGGTAAAACCGCAGCGACAATCAATGCAATGAACCAGGCGGAAGCAGATGCGGCCGACGAGGCGCTTGGCGTTGAAAAAGAACCGAGCAATCAAGTTCGCACCGGTGGTCCCGCGCAAGAAGCCAGCAAGGCGGATAGCGCTGACAGCGGCGACAGTCTGAGCGTGACCGTAAAAATGTTGCTCAAGCGCATGCAGGAATTGCAGAAGCAACTGCAGGAGCAGCAACAGCAACTGGCGGCGGCTCAGGCGGCGAGCTATCCGACGCCCGAGGCCAAATCACAGGCGGTGATGTCCGTTCAGGGGCAGATCGCGCAAACCAGCGGCGCGCTGATGGAAGTCGCAGCGGCACTGGTCAAGGAAATGTCCAAGGATTCCACCAGCGGCAACCTGGTCAGCACCACGGCTTAAGCGGTAAGGGGTGAATCAGACGATTGCGCCCCGCAATACAACAACGATTTCTGATTGTTGACAAATGTCGGCGGGATTCGCATAGTTCGGTCTACGCAAACGTTTGCGCGGCTTCCCCGGTGCACTATTGTCCGGAAGAGAGCGCTGAAGCTTACGCCAGCGCGAGCGTTGCTCACAATAATCATAAGATCGGAGTGAACCCATGAAGCTGCCATTCGCTGGACGTCTTCTTGCTGTCGCTATGCTGGCTGCCGCAGCCGCCGCACTACCTGTCTCTTCGGCTTTCGCCGAGTCCCCGGAAAAACCTAAAGTCGCACTGGTCATGAAATCCCTGGCCAACGAATTCTTCCTGACCATGGAAGATGGCGCCAAGGCCTACCAGAAAGAACACTCCGCCGATTTCGACCTGATCTCCAACGGCATCAAGGACGAGACCGATACCGCCGGCCAGACCCGCATCGTCGAGCAGATGATTCTGGCCAAGGTCAACGCGCTGGTCATCGCACCGTCCGATTCCAAAGCCATGGTGCCGGTGATCAAGAAAGCCGTCGATGCCGGCATCACTGTGATCAACATCGACAACCAGCTCGATCCGCAGATCGTCAAAAGCAAAAAAATCAGCGTGCCATTCGTCGGCCCGGACAACCGCAAAGGTGCGCGTCTGGTCGGCGAATACCTGGCCAAGCAACTGAAGGCCGGTGACGAGGTCGGCATCATCGAAGGCGTGTCCACCACCACCAACGCCCAGCAACGCACCGCAGGCTTCAAGGATGCGATGGAGGCGGCGCAGATCAAGGTTGTCTCCTTGCAATCCGGTGACTGGGAGATCGACAAGGGCAACAAGGTTGCTGCGTCGATTCTCAGCGAATACCCGGATGTGAAAGCGCTGCTGGCGGGTAACGACAGCATGGCCGTTGGCGCTGTTTCCGCTGTGCGTGCTGCCGGCAAGGCGGGCAAGGTACAAGTGGTCGGTTACGACAACATCAATGCGATCAAGCCGATGCTCAAGGATGGTCGTGTGCTGGCGACGGCCGATCAGTTCGCTGCCAAGCAGGCCGTGTTCGGTATCGAGACTGCGCTGAAAATCCTCAAGGGCGAAAAAGTCGACAGCGGCGTCAATGGCGTGATCGAAACGCCAGTCGAGTTGGTCACTAAGTAAGTCTTCCGGCGACACAACGGCGCTCGTCCGTCCGGACGAGCGCATGGAGAGTTTTTTATGTCAGTTTCCGCCCCGAACGCTGTCCTCTCGGTCAGCGGTATCGGTAAGACCTATGCGCAACCGGTGCTCACGGGCATCGACTTGACGCTGATGCGCGGTGAAGTGCTGGCGCTGACCGGTGAGAATGGCGCCGGTAAAAGCACGCTGTCGAAGATCATTGGGGGGCTGGTTACGCCCACCACCGGTCAGATGCAATTCCAGGGCAAGGACTACCGTCCGGGCAGTCGCACCCAGGCCGAAGAGCTTGGCGTGCGCATGGTCATGCAAGAACTCAATCTGCTGCCGACCCTGTCGGTGGCGGAAAACCTGTTTCTCGACAACCTGCCGAGCAACGGCGGCTGGATCAGTCGCAAGCAATTGCGCAAAGCCGCGATCGAAGCCATGGCGCAGGTCGGCCTCGATGCCATTGACCCGGACACCCTGGTGGGTGAGCTGGGGATCGGGCACCAGCAGATGGTCGAGATCGCACGCAACCTGATCGGCGATTGCCATGTGCTGATCCTTGATGAGCCGACCGCGATGCTCACTGCCCGCGAGGTGGAAATGCTCTTCGAGCAGATCACTCGTTTGCAGGCGCGTGGCGTCTCCATCATCTATATCTCCCACCGTCTCGAAGAGCTGGCGCGCGTCGCGCAGCGCATTGCTGTGCTGCGTGACGGTAATCTGGTCTGCGTCGAGCCGATGGCCAACTACAACAGTGAGCAACTGGTCACCTTGATGGTCGGTCGCGAACTGGGCGAACACATCGACATGGGCCCGCGCAAGATCGGCGCCCCGGCACTGACGGTCCAGGGCCTGACCCGTTCCGACAAGGTGCGCGATGTTTCTTTCGAAGTGCGCGCCGGCGAGATCTTCGGGATTTCCGGGCTGATCGGGGCAGGGCGCACCGAATTGCTGCGACTGATCTTCGGCGCCGATCTGGCCGACAGCGGCACGATTGCGCTGGGTTCGCCGGCGCAGGTGGTCAGTGTGCGTTCGCCGGTTGATGCGGTGAACCATGGCATTGCCTTGATCACCGAAGACCGAAAAGGTGAAGGCCTGCTGCTCAGTCAGTCGATCAGCGCCAACATCGCCCTGGGCAACATGCCGGAGATTTCCAGGGCAGGAATCGTCAATGCCAGCGACGAAATTTCCCTGGCGCAGCGTCAGATCAACGCCATGCGCATCCGCAGTTCCAGCCCAACTCAGTTGGTGTCGGAATTGTCTGGCGGCAACCAGCAGAAAGTGGTGATCGGCCGCTGGCTGGAGCGCGATTGCTCGGTGCTGTTGTTCGACGAGCCGACCCGCGGCATCGATGTCGGTGCCAAGTTCGATATCTACGCCTTGCTGGGCGAGTTGACGCGTCAGGGCAAGGCGCTGGTGGTGGTGTCCAGTGACCTGCGCGAGCTGATGCTGATCTGCGACCGGATTGGTGTGCTGTCGGCAGGGCGTTTGATCGATACCTTCGAGCGCGACAGCTGGACCCAGGATGATTTGCTTGCCGCCGCGTTCGCCGGCTACCAAAAACGTGATGCGTTGCTCAATGAAGCGGCGCCTAGGGATCTCCCATGAAAACTGCATCTTCCGCCGGCAAACGTAGTGGCAATTTCTACGGTCTGGGCACCTATCTGGGCCTGGCCGGGGCCTTGTTGGCGATGGTGGCGCTGTTCTCGATGATGAGCAGCCACTTTCTGTCCTATGACACTTTCAGCACGCTGGCCAACCAGATTCCCGATCTGATGGTGCTGGCGGTGGGCATGACCTTTGTACTGATCATCGGCGGCATCGACCTGTCGGTCGGTTCGGTGCTGGCACTTGCCGCTTCGACAGTCAGCGTGGCGATTCTCGGCTGGGGCTGGAGCGTGTTGCCGGCCGCGTTGCTGGGTATGGCGGTGGCGGCACTGGCGGGAACGGTGACCGGTTCGATCACCGTGGCGTGGCGCATTCCGTCGTTCATCGTTTCGCTCGGTGTGCTGGAAATGGCCCGTGGTCTGGCGTATCAGATGACCGGTTCGCGCACCGCGTACATTGGTGATTCATTTGCCTGGCTGTCGAACCCGATCGCGTTCGGCATTTCGCCGTCGTTCATCATTGCCTTGCTGGTGATATTCATTGCGCAAGCTGTGCTGACCCGCACCGTGTTTGGTCGTTACCTGATCGGTATCGGCACCAATGAGGAAGCTGTGCGGCTGGCCGGGATCAATCCAAAACCGTACAAGATTCTGGTGTTCAGCCTGATGGGGCTGCTCGCGGGTATCGCCGCGCTGTTCCAGATTTCCCGGCTGGAAGCGGCAGACCCGAATGCCGGCTCCGGTCTCGAATTGCAAGTGATCGCCGCCGTGGTGATCGGTGGCACCAGTCTGATGGGTGGCCGTGGTTCGGTGATCAGCACCTTTTTCGGTGTGTTGATCATTTCGGTACTGGCCGCCGGTCTGGCGCAGATTGGCGCGACCGAGCCAACCAAGCGCATCATCACCGGCGCGGTGATTGTCATCGCGGTAGTGCTCGATACCTATCGCAGCCAGCGCGCCAGTCGACGGGGCTAACAGATGGCAACGATCAAGGATGTGGCGGCGCTCGCGGGGATTTCCTACACCACGGTTTCTCACGTGGTGAACAAGACGCGCCCGGTCAGCCAGGAAGTGCGGTTGAAGGTCGAGGCGGCCATCAAAAGCCTCGACTATGTGCCGAGTGCGGTTGCGCGTTCGCTGAAAGCCAAGACCACTGCGACCATTGGCTTATTGGTGCCGAACAGCCTCAACCCGTATTTTGCCGAGTTGGCACGGGGCATCGAGGATTACTGCGAGCGTAACGGCTACTGCGTGATCCTGTGCAATTCTGACGACAACCCGGAAAAACAGCGCAGCTATTTGCGCGTGCTGCTGGAGAAGCGCATTGACGGTCTGATCGTCGCCTCCGCCGGTGGCGATATCGGGCTCGCGCAAGGGCTGGCCGGGGTGAAAACGCCGATGGTCATCGTCGACCGCGGGCTGGATGGCGTCGACGCCGACCTGGTGCGCATCGACCATGAGTATGGCGCTTATCTGGCGACGCGGCATCTGCTGGAGCTGGGCCATCGTGACATCGCCACCATCGGTGGTCCGTCGAGCACTAGCGTGGCGCAAATGCGCCAGGCCGGTTTTTGTCGGGCGCTGCAGGAGGCGGGCATCAAGGTGCGGGCCGAGCGCATGCTGGAAAGCGATTTCACCAGCACTGGCGGTTACAACGCGGCGGCGATCCTGCTTGAAAGCAATCCGCCGAGTGCGATCTTCGCCGGTAACGACATGATCGGGATCGGTGTGCTGCGCGCGGCGGCCGAGCGCAATGTCCGCGTACCGAGCGAGCTGTCGGTGATCGGCTTCGACGATATCCAGATGAGTCGCTACGTGTACCCGGCGCTGACCACCGTTGGCCAGTCGATCCTGCAGTTGGGCGAGATGGCTGCCGAAGTGTTGCTGCGAAGGATTGCTACCCCGAGTCTGGTCACCGATCAACGGATCGTGACCCCGAGTATTGTCTTGCGCGAATCGACTGCGCCGCTGTCCGGCGTATTCACCGAGTACCGCTGAAACCGAATTGACGAGTAGTGATGTATGCCAGCAAATGTAGTGGTAATAGGCAGCCTGAACATGGATCTGGTCACCCGGGCACCACGGCTGCCCAAGGGCGGTGAAACACTGATCGGTCATTCCTTTGCCACCGTGTCCGGCGGCAAGGGCGCCAATCAGGCAGTCGCTGCTGCGCGCCTGGGTGCGCGGGTGGCAATGGTCGGCTGTGTTGGCAACGATGACTACGGCGTGCAATTGCGTGACGCGTTGCTGGCTGAGCAGATCGATTGTCAGGCGGTGAGCACAGTCGAAGATTCCAGTGGCGTGGCGCTGATCGTGGTCGATGACAACAGTCAGAACGCCATCGTGATCGTTGCTGGCGCCAACGGTGCAATGACCCCGGCAGTGATCGACCGTTTTGATGCGGTGCTGCAAGCGGCCGACGTGATTATCTGCCAGCTCGAGATCCCGGATGCAACGGTAGGGCATGCGCTCAAGCGTGCACGTGCGCTGGGTAAAACGGTCATCCTCAATCCGGCGCCGGCCAGTCGTCCGCTACCGGCAGACTGGTTTGCCGCCATCGACTACCTGATCCCCAACGAAAGTGAAGCATCCGCGTTGAGCGGGTTGCCGGTCGATTCGCTGCAAAGCGCAGAAAGCGCTGCCAACCAGTTGATCGCAATGGGCGCGGGCAAGGTCATCATTACCCTCGGTGCGCAAGGTTCACTGTTTGCCAATGGCAAAGGTTTCGAGCACTTCCCGGCGCCAAAGGTGCAGGCGGTCGATACCACCGCCGCGGGCGATACCTTCGTCGGCGGTTTTGCTGCGGCGCTCGCCAGTGGCAAATCCGAGGCCGAGGCGATCCGGTACGGGCAAGTCGCGGCAGCGCTGTCTGTGACCCGGGCCGGCGCACAACCTTCCATTCCAACCATGTCCGACGTACAGGCGTTCAAACCCGCATGAAAAAGACTCCTCTGCTCAACGTCGCGTTGTCGCGGCTGATCGCCTCCCTGGGCCATGGTGACATGGTGGTCATCGGTGACGCCGGACTGCCGGTGCCACCGGGTGTTGAATTGATTGATCTGGCGCTGACCCACGGCGTTCCGGATTTTGTCAGTACCCTGAAAGTCGTGCTCAGCGAGATGCAGGTGGAAAGCCATGTGCTGGCCAACGAAATCCTCGACAAGCAGCCGACCGCCCTGGTCGCGCTGGACGAGTTGCAGGAAGAGGGTGCCCTCGGTCGGCGCGAGCTGCTGACGCATGAGCAATTCAAGGTTCTCAGCCGACAGGCGCGGGCGATTGTTCGTACAGGCGAATGTCAGCCGTACTGCAACATCGTGCTGGTGGCCGGGGTAACGTTCTAATCGGGTTTCCGACCCTTTCATTTTCATCAGCACAAGGAATGCGCCATGCACCGCTATGCTCAAAAACTCCACCAATTGCTTCGGAGTCTGCTGCTTTTGTCTTTTATTACCGCCACCGGCGCTCAGGCTGCTGAAAAGATCGACCTGATCATCGACACCGACCCGGGTGCCGACGACGTAGTCGCTTTGCTGTTCGCCCTGGCTTCGCCGGATGAACTGAACATTCGTGCACTGACCACCGTGGCTGGCAACGTGCGCCTCGACAAGACATCGCGCAACGCGCGCCTGGCTCGAGAATGGGCAGGGCGCGAAGACGTTCCGGTGTATGCCGGTGCGCCGAAACCGCTGATGCGTACGCCGATCTACGCCGAGAACATCCATGGCAAAGAAGGCTTGTCGGGTGTCACCGTGCATGAGCCGAAAAAAGGCCTGGCCGAAGGCAATGCGGTCAACTACCTGATCGACACCCTGAAAAAAGCCAAGCCGCACAGCATCACCATCGCCATGCTTGGCCCGCAGACCAACCTGGCGCTGGCGCTGATCCAGGAGCCGGAGATCGTCAATGGCATCAAGGAAGTGGTGATCATGGGCGGTGCGCACTTCAATGGCGGCAACATCACCCCGGTGGCCGAATTCAACCTGTTCGCCGACCCGCAAGCGGCGGAGGTGGTACTCAAGAGCGGCGTGAAACTGACCTACCTGCCGCTGGACGTGACCCACAAGATCCTCACCAGCGACGCACGCCTGAAACAGATTGCTGCACTGAACAACAACGCAAGCAAGATTGTTGGCGACATCCTCAACGAGTACATCAAGGGTGACATGGAGCATTACGGCATCCCGGGCGGCCCGGTGCATGACGCTACCGTCATCGCTTACCTGCTCAAGCCTGAGCTGTTCACCGGTCGTTCGGTGAACGTTGTGGTGGATAGTCGCGAAGGTCCGACTTTTGGCCAGACCATCGTTGACTGGTATGACGGTCTGAAGGCGCCGAAGAACGCCTTCTGGGTGGAAAATGGGGATGCTCAAGGCTTCTTCGATCTGCTGACCGAGCGTCTGAAGCGCTTGAAGTAAGGCTGTGACCCGCAGGTGCCAGCCTGCGGGTTTTTATTTTCTCTCGGTGTCCTGCGTGTTCTCGCCGTCATGCTGGTACCGCTCGAACACCTGGGCGATAAACGTTTGTGCGCCCTGGGTTCCCATCGTCTTGACCAGCAGATCGATGCTGATCAACGCCAGCTCCTCCGCACTGCCCGGGCTGTACGAGCTGTGCCCCTTCGGCCAATGAACCTTGATGTCGGCGGAGATGCTTACGGTGTTCATGAGTGCGCTCGAAAAGTCGGGAATGTCTGAAAGCGAGTTAACCACTTTGTCGGGCGTTTGGCACTGCGACTTAGGCATGAGCGCGACGCTATGCGACACTTGGTCTTTTCCGGCTGATCCAAGGAATGTGCTGTGCAGATCGATTTGAACACCCCCGATGGCCTGACACTCGACGCTGTGCGCCAGTTGCTGGCGTCGGCCAGCGATGATGTGCACACGCAGCTGCGCGTGACCAAGAGTGGAATTGCCTATATTTCTTCCGGTGTGACCGGCGGGCAGGATATTGATGGCCTGCTGTTTCGCCTGGAGACCTGGGCCAAGGGGTCGGGGTATGTCGGCAAGGTCGCGGCCAGTGATGAAGTCTGGGTGATGCAGATTTTCAATGCGCTGAAAGACAACTGGCCGAATCCGCCGCACGATTACATCGACGTCTATTGAGCTTCATTAATATTCGGTGACGATTGCGTGAGGATGCGGTGCGCGCACTTCAGGCAGACTCAGCGTTTTTCCGGGTCGTGGGGCAGGGTGATGGCACCGGCTGTGAAACCAAACGCCGAATTGGCGGTCGCACGATCTCAGCTTAACCATTTGAAAAAAGGAGGCTTCATGCCTTTGAAGTTCGCGTCTCTGGGTGCACTAATGGCCGTTGCCATGTTGGCCGGTTGCAGCACAACCTCCAGCGAGTCGGCAAAGGATCCTGTGGCGACCGATGCCGGTCATAGCCGCTGTGAAGCAAAGGCAGCGGAGTTTGCCATCGGTAAAAAGGCTTCGCCGGAACTGCTCGATCAGGCTCGCGTCAAGGCTGGCGCGCAAAACGCCCGCTTCCTCAAGCCAACTGACATGATCACTCTGGAGTACCGTTCCGATCGCCTGAATCTGAACACCGACAACAACCTGGTGGTCACTCGCGTCAACTGCGGCTGATCGCAGATCGCTTTTGTTGCAGGCATAAAAAACCCCGTCACATGGACGGGGTTTTTTTAGTGCGCCAGGAAATTACTCTGGGCGAACTTGTGCAGCTTGCATACCCTTTTGGCCTTTCTCAGCCACGAAAGAGACGGTCTGGCCTTCTTTCAGGCTTTTGAAACCGTCGGATTCGATAGCTTTGAAGTGTACGAACAGGTCGTCACCGCCACCTTGAGGAGTGATGAAGCCGAAGCCTTTTTCATCGTTGAACCATTTAACGGTGCCGGTTTGGCGATTAGACATGGTGTATCTCCAAGAAACATATATTTTCAGTAGTACTGTGCTGCTCAGGCCAACTGGGCACACCGGAGTATCATAGTCGAAATGTTCGCTTTGGTAGCCCCCCGGACGTGCTGTTTGCTTTCATATTGCATTGATTTAAACCTCTCAAATGTCTGCAAGCCCCGGTTTCAGTGGCTTTCAGCCGAGTGAAGAGGGTGTAAAAAAAGCTATAAAACCTGCGTAAATTATCGATTTCGGGGTCTTTTGGGCGGTTTTCAGCCTGCTCGGCGCCCGAAAAAACATTCGTCAGCGCTTATTTCTGCACGCGGCAAACCGAGATTTCTTTCAAGGCTCGCTGACCCAGTTCACCACTTGGCGGGGTGTTCTTGTCCATCAGTTGCGCGATCTCTTGCGTGGTGAATTTCTTTTCCAGAACGTCGGCACCGCAAGCGCAATGTTTATTGGCTTCGGCCGGATTGACGCTCTTGCTGGCTGCGGCGGTGCAGTCGTTCATGTATTGGGCTTTGACGCCGGCAGGCCAGGCCGCGTTGGCGCTCAGCGGCAGCAGCAGGGCCAGCGGGGCCGCGAAAGCAAAAAGTCGGATAAGGCGCATGTCGGAAACTCCTTGGGTTGATATCGGCGACGATTCTCAGCTTATTTGAGGCAAAGCGTATATCCCAAGTTCACTTCGCGACGCAAAAATGCGCAAATCAGCAGGACCTCAATTCGATGACGTCGATGACCGCTCATCTGTGCTAGCATGCCGGGCTCAAGCGTTCTCAGGCTCCGGATGGCCTTCAGCCCCGGCAGCGGTCAGCGTGCGAAAAATTCTGATTTGAATCCCAGTCACTCTGGTTCGGTTTTCCGGTTGGCCGCAAGGCTCCTGCCGCTGTAAGGCAGGCGTTCGTCATTGAATGGCCTGGATCGGATCTTGTACTGGCTCATCCCAACCCACGTGACCTTTGGTAGGGGTCACCACTAGGAGAGGAGGCGCCATGCCAACTATTACTCTTCCCGACGGCAGTCAACGTTCATTCGATCACCCGGTTTCCGTAGCCGAGGTCGCCGCATCCATTGGTGCAGGTCTGGCCAAGGCCACCGTGGCCGGCAAGGTCAACGGCAAGCTGGTCGACGCCTGCGACATCATCGACAGCGACGCGACGCTGCAAATCATCACGCCAAAGGATGAAGAGGGGCTGGAGATCATTCGCCACTCTTGCGCGCACCTGGTTGGCCATGCGGTCAAGCAGCTGTACCCGACGGCCAAAATGGTCATCGGTCCGGTCATCGATGAAGGCTTCTATTACGACATCGCCTTCGAGCGTCCTTTTACTCCGGACGACATGGCCGCCATCGAACAGCGCATGCATCAGCTGATCGATAAAGATTACGACGTGATCAAGAAAGTCACTCCGCGCGCCGAAGTGATCGAAGTGTTCAAGGCTCGCGGCGAAGACTACAAGCTGCGTCTGGTCGAGGACATGCCGAACGAACAGGCCATGGGTCTGTACTACCACGAAGAATACGTCGACATGTGCCGCGGTCCGCACGTGCCGAACACTCGCTTCCTGAAATCCTTCAAGCTGACCAAGTTGTCCGGTGCCTACTGGCGCGGTGATGCCAAGAACGAGCAGCTGCAGCGCGTCTACGGCACCGCCTGGGCTGACAAGAAGCAGCTGGCGGCTTACATCCAGCGCATCGAAGAAGCGGAAAAGCGCGATCACCGCAAGATCGGCAAGCGCCTGGGCCTGTTCCACACCCAGGAAGAAGCGCCGGGCATGGTGTTCTGGCACCCGAATGGCTGGACTCTGTACCAGGTGCTCGAGCAGTACATGCGCAAGGTGCAGCGTGACAACGGCTACCTCGAGATCAAGACCCCTCAAGTGGTCGATCGCAGCCTGTGGGAGAAATCCGGGCACTGGGCCAACTACGCCGACAACATGTTCACCACCGAGTCGGAAAGCCGCGACTACGCCATCAAGCCGATGAACTGCCCGTGCCACGTGCAGGTCTTCAACCAGGGCCTGAAGAGCTACCGCGAGCTGCCGATGCGTCTGGCCGAATTCGGTGCCTGCCACCGTAATGAGCCATCGGGCGCGCTGCACGGCATCATGCGTGTGCGTGCGTTCACCCAGGATGACGCCCACATCTTCTGCACTGAAGAGCAGATGCAGGCCGAATCCGCAGCGTTCATCAAGCTGACCATGGACGTTTACCGCGACTTCGGCTTCACCGATGTCGAGATGAAACTGTCCACTCGTCCGGAAAAACGCGTGGGTTCCGACGAGCTGTGGGATCGCGCCGAAGCGGCACTGGCTGCAGCCCTTGATTCCGCGGGTCTGCCATATGATCTGCAGCCGGGTGAAGGTGCGTTCTACGGTCCGAAAATCGAGTTCTCGCTGAAAGATTGCCTCGGTCGCGTCTGGCAGTGTGGTACCTTGCAGCTCGATTTCAACCTGCCTGTCCGTCTGGGCGCCGAATACGTCTCCGAAGACAACAGCCGCAAACACCCAGTGATGCTGCACCGGGCGATCCTCGGTTCGTTCGAGCGTTTCGTCGGGATTCTGATCGAGCATTACGAAGGTGCATTCCCTGCGTGGCTGGCGCCAACCCAGGCAGTGATCATGAATATCACTGATAAACAGGCAGATTTCGTCGCTCAGGTTGAAAAAACTCTCAACGAAAGCGGATTTCGTGCCAAGTCCGACTTGAGAAATGAAAAGATCGGCTTTAAAATCCGCGAGCATACTTTGCTCAAGGTTCCCTATCTTTTGGTTATCGGAGATAAGGAAGTCGAGATGCAGACTGTCGCTGTGCGTACTCGTGAAGGTGCTGACCTGGGCTCGATGCCCGTCGCCCAGTTCGCTGAGTTTCTCGCGCAAGCGGTTTCCCGGCGTGGTCGCCCAGATTCGGAGTAATTATTATTAAGCGTGAAATGAGACAAGATAAACGAGCTGCACCGAAAGCCCCGATCAACGAGAATATCTCGGCACGCGAGGTTCGGTTAATTGGCGCTGATGGCGAGCAGATTGGCATCGTCTCGATTGATGAAGCGCTTCGTATTGCTGAAGAAGCAAAGCTTGATCTGGTAGAAATCTCTGCTGACGCAGTCCCACCGGTTTGCCGGGTGATGGACTACGGCAAATCGATCTTCGAGAAGAAGAAGCAGATTGCAGCAGCGAAGAAAAACCAGAAGCAGATTCAGGTAAAAGAAATCAAGTTTCGTCCAGGGACGGAGGAAGGGGATTACCAGGTAAAACTGCGCAACCTGGTACGTTTCCTGAGTGACGGGGACAGGGCCAAGGTATCCTTGCGATTCCGCGGCCGTGAGATGGCCCACCAGGAGCTGGGGATGGAACTCCTCAAGCGGGTTGAAGCTGACCTGCTCGAGTACGGTTCGGTCGAACAGCATCCTAAGATGGAAGGACGCCAGCTGATCATGGTCATCGCCCCGAAAAAGAAGAAGTAATCAACAGGGCACGGCAGGCCTTCTGATTATGTTTATCAACTGAATGCGGAGTATCCGAACATGCCAAAAATGAAAACCAAAAGTGGTGCTGCTAAGCGGTTTCTGAAAACTGCTAACGGTATCAAGCACAAGCACGCTTTCAAGAGCCACATCCTGACCAAAATGTCGACCAAGCGTAAGCGTCAACTGCGCGGTAGCAGCTTGCTGCATCCGTCTGACGTGGCAAAAGTCGAGCGCATGCTGCGCCTTCGTTAATTTTAGTCAAGAATAGAGGAAGTAACTCATGGCTCGTGTAAAGCGTGGCGTCATTGCCCGTAAGCGTCACAAAAAAATTCTGAAACTTGCTAAAGGCTACTACGGCGCACGCTCCCGCGTATTCCGTGTTGCCAAGCAAGCGGTAATCAAGGCAGGCCAATACGCCTACCGTGACCGTCGTCAGAAAAAACGTCAGTTCCGCGCTCTGTGGATCGCTCGTATCAACGCTGGTGCTCGTGTTAACGGTCTGTCCTACAGCCGTTTCATCGCTGGCCTGAAAAAAGCGTCCATCGAGATCGACCGTAAGGTTCTGGCTGATCTGGCAGTGAACGAAAAAGCGGCGTTTGCTGCGATTGTCGAGAAAGCTAAAGCCACCTTGGCTTAAGTACCCCCGACAGTCACCCGGCCTCACCTCTGTGGGGCCAGGTGTTAAACGTCATAAATAGGGGAAGAGCCTTCAAGCTCTTCCCCTATTTTGTATCTGGAGTCTGTACATGGAAAACCTGGATGCGCTGGTCTCTCAAGCACTAGAGGCTGTGCAAAGCGCTGAAGATATCAATGCCCTGGAGCAAATCCGGGTTCAATACCTTGGCAAAAAGGGTGAATTGACTCAGGTGATGAAGACCCTGGGGAATTTGCCGGCAGAAGAGCGTCCGCAAGTCGGCGCCCTGATCAACGTTGCCAAGGAGCGTGTTACAGGCGTTCTCAATGCGCGCATGGCTCTGTTTGAAGAAGCCGAACTGGCTGCCAAACTGTCTGCCGAATCCATTGACGTGACGTTGCCGGGCCGTGGCCAGACCTCCGGTGGTCTGCATCCTGTGACCCGGACTCTGGAACGAGTCGAGCAGTTCTTCACCCGCATCGGCTACGGCATCGCCGAAGGCCCTGAGGTCGAAGACGACTATCACAACTTCGAAGCGCTCAACATCCCAGGCCACCACCCGGCCCGGTCGATGCATGACACCTTCTATTTCAATGCGAACATGTTGCTGCGCACCCATACCTCGCCGGTACAGGTCCGCACCATGGAGTCCAAGCAGCCGCCGATCCGCATCGTCTGCCCAGGCCGTGTGTATCGCAGCGACTCGGATATCACCCACTCGCCGATGTTCCACCAGGTCGAAGGCCTGCTGGTCGATCGCGACATCAATTTCGCCGACCTCAAAGGCACCATCGAAGAATTCCTGCGGGTGTTCTTCGAAAAAGAGCTGGCCGTTCGTTTCCGTCCTTCGTACTTCCCGTTCACCGAGCCATCCGCTGAAGTCGACATGGAATGCGTGATGTGCAGCGGTAAAGGCTGCCGCGTCTGCAAGCAGACCGGCTGGCTGGAAGTCATGGGCTGCGGCATGGTGCACCCGAACGTGCTGCGCATGTCCGGCATCGATCCGGAAGAGTTCTCCGGTTTTGCCTTCGGCATGGGTGTCGAGCGTCTGGCAATGCTCCGTTACGGCGTGAACGACTTGCGTCTGTTCTTCGACAACGACTTGCGGTTCCTCGCGCAATTTCGCTAGTCGTAACGAATTCTTAGGAGAGCAGGATGAAATTCAGTGAACAATGGCTGCGTGGCTGGGTTAGCCCGCAGGTAAGTCGCGACGAGCTGGTTGCTCGTCTGTCGATGGCGGGTCTGGAGGTCGATAGCGTGACCCCGGCCGCCGGTGTATTCAGCGGCGTGGTGGTGGGCGAGGTGCTGAGCACCGAGCAGCACCCTGATGCCGACAAGTTGCGTGTGTGCCAGGTCAGCAATGGCGCGGAAACCTTCCAGGTCGTGTGCGGTGCGCCAAACGTGCGTCCGGGCCTGAAGATTCCGTTCGCCATGATCGGTGCCGAACTGCCGGGCGACTTCAAGATCAAGAAGGCCAAGCTGCGTGGCGTCGAGTCCAACGGCATGCTCTGCTCGCAAGCCGAGCTGCAGGTCGGTGAAGGCAACGACGGTCTGATGGAACTGCCGGCCGATGCGCCGGTGGGCGAAGATTTCCGTGTGTACCTGGATCTGGAAGATGCCAGCATCGAGGTCGACCTGACCCCGAACCGTGGCGACTGCCTGTCGCTGGCCGGTCTGGCCCGTGAAGTGGGTGCGCTGTACGACACGCCGGTCACTCGCCCGGTGGTCATGACCATTCCGGCTATGCACGACGAAGTGCGTCCGGTAGAAGTGCTGGCGCCTGCCGCCTGCCCGCGTTACCTGGGTCGTGTCATCCGTAACGTTGATCTGTCCAAACCAACCCCGCTGTGGATGGTTGAACGTCTGCGCCGCGCCGATGTGCGCAGCATCGACGCTGCCGTCGACATCACCAACTACGTGATGCTTGAGCTGGGTCAGCCACTGCACGCTTTCGATCTCGCCGAAATCAATGGCGGCATCCGCGTGCGTATGGCGGAGGAGGGTGAGAAGCTGGTTTTGCTCGACGGTCAGGAAGTCAGCCTGCGTAGCGATACCCTGGTGATTGCCGACCACACCCGCGCTCTGGCGATTGCCGGCGTAATGGGTGGCGAGCACAGCGGTGTGTCCGCAACCACTCGCGACGTTTTCCTGGAAAGTGCCTTCTTCGATCAGATCGCTGTGGCGGGCAAGGCTCGTTCCTACGGCCTGCACACCGACGCCTCGCACCGTTACGAGCGTGGCGTGGACTGGCAACTGGCCCGTGAAGCCATGGAGCGCGCCACTGGCCTGCTGCTGGAAATTACCGGTGGTGAAGCCGGCCCGATCATCGAGACCGTCAGCGAACAGCACCTGCCATCGATCGCGCCGATCACCCTGCGTGCGCAGCGCATCACCCAGATGCTGGGGATGGAAATGGATTCGGCGCAGGTCGAGCGTCTGCTCAGCGCCTTGGGTCTGAAGATTTCCGCTGACGGCGCAGGGCAGTGGCGCGTAGAAGTGCCAAGTCACCGCTTCGACATCAGTCTGGAAGTCGATCTGATCGAAGAGCTGGCGCGTCTGTACGGCTATAACCGTCTGCCGGTTCGTTACCCGCAAGCGCGTCTGGCGCCGCAAGCGAAGGCTGAAGCACGCAGCGAATTGCCTGAGCTGCGTCGTCTGCTGGTAGCCCGTGGTTATCAGGAAGCGATCACTTACAGCTTCATCGATCCGAAACAGTTCGAACTGTTCAACCCGGGCGTTGAGCCGCTGTTGCTGGCCAACCCGATTTCCAATGATATGGCTGCCATGCGTTCCTCGCTGTGGCCGGGCCTGGTCAAGGCGTTGCAGCACAACCTGAACCGCCAGCAGGATCGCGTGCGTCTGTTCGAAAGCGGTCTGCGCTTCGTCGGTCAGCTGGAAGGTCTGAAGCAAGAACCGATGCTGTCGGGTGTTGTTTGCGGCAGCCGTCTGCCGGAAGGTTGGGCGCAGGGTCGCGACACCGTCGATTTCTTCGACGTGAAGGCTGATGTTGAAGCGGTGTTGGGCTTTGCCGGTGCACTGGATACCTTCACTTTCACTCCGGGTAAACACCCAGCGCTGCACCCGGGGCAAACCGCGCGCATCGAACGTGACGGGCGTGAAGTCGGCTTTATCGGTGCGATTCACCCGGAGCTGTCCAAGGCCCTGGGTCTGGATCGTCCGGTCTTCGTCTTCGAGCTGGTTCTGGCTGAAGTCGCTTCCGGAAAAATGCCGCAATTCCATGAGTTGTCGCGTTTTCCTGAAGTGCGTCGTGACCTTGCACTGATCGCGCACAAAGACGTCGCGGCCTCGGCTGTACTGGACGTAATCCGTGAAAATGCAGGCGAATGGCTCACGGATCTCAGGCTGTTTGACGTGTATCAGGGTAAAGGTATTGATCCTGATAGAAAAAGCCTTGCAGTTGGCTTGACCTGGCAGCATCCATCGCGCACTCTTAATGACGATGAGGTGAATTCGACGACGCAAAATATCCTCACCTCGCTCGAACAAAGGTTGAACGCCACGTTAAGGAAGTGACGTATGGGGGCTTTGACGAAAGCTGAGATGGCGGAACGTCTGTATGAAGAGCTGGGCCTGAACAAGCGGGAAGCCAAGGAATTGGTTGAACTGTTTTTTGAGGAAATCAGGCACGCTCTTGAAGACAACGAGCAGGTCAAATTGTCCGGTTTCGGCAATTTCGACCTTCGGGACAAACGCCAGCGGCCTGGCCGCAACCCGAAAACGGGGGAAGAAATCCCGATCACGGCTCGCCGTGTGGTCACCTTTCGTCCAGGGCAGAAGTTGAAGGCCCGAGTTGAGGCTTATGCTGGAACCAAGTCATAACGACGAACTACCCGTCATCCCGGGCAAACGCTACTTCACCATTGGTGAAGTCAGCGAGCTGTGTGCGGTAAAACCACACGTGCTGCGCTACTGGGAGCAGGAGTTTCCTCAACTCAACCCCGTCAAACGCCGCGGAAACCGCCGGTATTATCAGCGCCAGGATGTGCTGATGATCCGGCAAATCCGCGCGCTCCTTTACGATCAGGGATTCACCATCGGCGGCGCGCGTCTGCGCTTGTCCGGTGATGAAGCCAAAGACGACACCACCCAATACAAGCAAATGATCCGCCAGATGATCGCTGAGCTTGAAGATGTACTGGTGGTGCTCAAGAAATAAAAAGCTGCGTTTGAATACTTCCAGTTTTCAAAAGCTTGCGATATATTCTTGAGCGCTCTTCGAGACGAGGGGCGGGTTTCAAACCAGTCGGGGCGTAGCGCAGTCCGGTAGCGCACTAGCATGGGGTGCTAGGGGTCGAGTGTTCGAATCACTCCGTCCCGACCATATTTTTCAATGACTTAGCCCAACTCTAACCAGCTGGGCTTTTTCATGCGTAGGGAGTTTTTCGGGACTTCATCTAAGCCGATCATCCAGATCGGCTTTTTTGTGCCTTCGCAAAACCCGCGCAAAAAAGGTCGCTGGATGAAAAGTTTGGATCACTTGATAGACAAGCGGGATCCGGCTGCGCAGCCATTTGATGTCGGGTTGATACTCTGCCAGCCAGGGCTGAAGATGCTCGCTCAGATACACGAATGAAGTGCAGGCCACATCTTTTTCGTCATGGGTTCCTAAGAAAATGGATAAGTTATCTCGCTTGAACTCGCTTTTGATTCAGCACAATGCGGTCGTTTCGCTGAATATCGAAATTCAAGACTTCAAGTACAACCTGGCCTTGACGATGTCGTCGCTCGATGACGCAGCAGAAAGCGCGATCACTATAAATTTTCAGGATGTCAGTGCGCTTGATCTAAGTGGCTTTGGTGGCGGGCTGACTCAATTCATGGAGCTCGTCGTTACCCGAATCGATCGTGGGCTCGACAGGATCAGATATGAATTAAAAGACGTAGAGGACGAGAAAATATCGTTCTACTTCTTTACCTTCAGTGAGCCTATTCATTCGGAGCAATCTTGTGGGTTTGATTGACCGCACTCCCCTGAAGCGCCATTAAATATTGGCGATCGGTTGCCGATACTCCGGTATCTAAATTCCGATCGAGCGAAGGCGCATGGACATCAGCAATACCAGCAGTGAATATCAAAAGCCGAAAAATCTCGCAGGGCTGGGCCGTCGCTGGGGTGGGCAGATCATCGATACGTTGATCACCTACTTTTTGATCCTCTTCGTAGGACGGCTGGCGGAGTTTATTGGTTTGCCGCCAAATGCGGTGGCTGTCCTGGCTCTTGGTACGGGTGTGGCGTATTACCTGTTTTCCGATGCAATGCCCAACGGCCAAAGCCTGGGTAAAAAGCTGCTGGGGATGTCGGTGATTGATGAGCGTAGCTACTTGAACTGCAATCTGTATCAATCGTTCATACGCAATATCACAACGCCGTTTCTGAACATCCTCGACTGGATTTTTATCTTCTTTGGCTCGCGCAAACGCCTGGGCGACATGCTTGCGTCAACAATTGTGATTCGTGTCAGGTGAGTCAAGTGGGGCGACGGCAGTCGCCCAAGTGTTAAGGTTTCGAATCTTGCTGAATATCCTCCGAGTCACTGGAGGTTGCGGCGTCCTTCTGCGTTTCTTGCGGTTCGGCGCCGGAGTTTGAGCCTGACGCTTCTTCGCCTTTTTTATTGGCTTTTTCCTCGTTGGACTCTGAGCTTTGCGCCTGATTTGTGCCGGAGGAGGCCGTCGGTGTTGCTGCCGAACTGGTCTGCGTGAAAAGCGAGCCAGTCAACAGCAGGCTTGCAAGCGTCAGGGTTGCAATCGACTTGTTCATGATCTGAGTCTTCCGCGCGATGGGGGTAACTCTTTGGAGGCATGAACAGGCCTAAGGTGCTGGTCGTTGGACGAGCGGTAACGTCACAGATACCCGGCGCAATGTGAAAGTAGAAGGATTTCTACCAAGCCGACCACAAACATGACCGCGACAAAGCGTCGCGAAAACACCGCGCTATATTTTGCGGCTTTGCAAGTCGGCCCATTCAATCCCGAAGCGGCTCAGGTATTTTCTCAAGCGATCTGCATCATTCGGCTGCGCCTTGGCCTGGCGCGATACGCCGAACAGTCTGCGTCCGGCATCCGACAGACTGTCCGCTTGCCGACATACTTCAATTACCGCCTTCAATTGCAATCGATCAAACAGGTCGAGGCTATCGGCGTCTCCCGGGAGGTCATCCGACACGCCGTCCGCTTGCGCCAGTCCCCACGCATAACGCAGTCGATCAATTTCTTCCTGCACTTGCGCCTCATCAATTCGTCCGCTGTCCGCCAGCGTGGCCATCCGGGTAATCGACGCTGACAGTTCGCGAAAGTTGCCCAGCCATGCTGCTTCCCGAGAGCTGGCGAAGGCGAGGTAGCGTCGGCGCGCTTCGAGGTTGAAGCGCACCAGTTGGCCGTGATCGCGAGCGTGACGTTCGAGCTCGAAATCGATGTTGGGCTCGATGTCTTCGCGGCGGCCGGCCAGGCCGGGCAAGTCAAATGTCCAGAGGTTGATGCGTGCGTACAGATCCTCGCGGAACAGGCCTTCGGCGACGCGGCTGCGCAGATCGCGGTGAGTACCGGCGATGATCAGGAAGTCGCTATCGACCTCCTTGTCGGAGCCGAGCGGAAAGAAGCGCTTTTCTTCGATCGCCTTGAGCAGCATCGCCTGTTCGTCCGCGCCCAGCTCACCGATTTCATCGAGAAACAACATGCCGCCGTCCGCTGCCCGTAGCAGGCCGTCGCGGGCGTTCTGCGCGCCGGTGAATGCGCCTTTGACGTGACCGAACAAAGCCGACATCGCACCGTCGCCCCGCAGGGTGGCGCAGTTCACCTCAACAAACCGGCCCTGCATTTGATGGCGGCTGCGTTTGAGTTCATAGATGCGTCGGGCGAGAAACGATTTGCCGGCGCCGGTCGGGCCGATCAGCAGCATGGGCGCCTTGGAGCGCACGGCCACGCGTTCAATCTGTTCGATGGAGCGGTTGAACGCCGCGTTACGGGTGGCGATGCCGGACTTCAAGAACTCCAGGCCTTCGAGGCGTTTGTTGGCGAAGCGCGAGGCGATGCGGTCATAGCGCGACAGGTCGAGGTCGATCAGGGCGTGGGTGCCGGTGGCTTGTTCATCTTCGCTTTTGCGTCGGGCGGGGGAGGTCTGTATCAGGCGTGCCGGCAAATAGCGTGCTTCGGTCAGCAGGAACCAGCAAATCTGCGCGACGTGAGTGCCGGTGGTGATGTGAACCAGATAGTCCTCGTGCTCGGTATCGAAGCTGTAGGCCGTCGTGAAGTCATGCAGCGCGCCGTAGACCTCTTCGAAATCCCACGGATTGCGCAGTGCCATGGGGTGCAGGTGGACTTCGGTTTCCGGCGAGACCTGCTGGATATCAGCGCGAACCCGTTCAGCGAGGCTGATGTCGCGTGCGTCGATACCGTGAATCAGTTCCAGGCGATGGATCAGCACGTCCGGTTGCTGGCACAGGCCAACGCTCGGTCGCCAGTGGCTCCAGCGATTGGCGCCCTTGCCAACGCGATCCAGCGTGGCGCCGATAAAACCGATCGCGACAGTACGTTTGTTGGGCATGCCTATCTCAAAAGATAAATGACGATATCAAATGATAGGTTTCTCACGCGGGGTTTGTCTTCGGTTCAGCTAAAAAAAATCGATAAAAAATAAAAAACTATATAAATCAATAAGATAGAAAATAAATTCTGTACCTTTCAAAAACTGGCACAGCCGCTGCAATACCTATCGCAACGAACAGGACAACACAGCGAGACGCCACGATGGCCAACTTCAAACTCTTCAACACGCAATCGAAACAGCTGCCAGCCTGCGACACTTTGAATGCCTCCGGTGCCTCGGCGTATGCCTACACCCCGAAGCATCAACTGGCTCAACTGGCGGTCACCGGTTGCCTGAACCAGACGTTTTACGCCAGTGCAGAGAGTCAACTGGATCAAGTATTGAAGCTGGTGGCTGAACTCGACAGCCGTTTCGTGGCGAAGGCTGCTGTCTACGCTCGCCATAAGGGCCACATGAAAGACATGCCGGCGTTGTTGCTGGCGGCGTTGACGGCGAACCGTTCGACGCTGGTGCCTGAGGTGTTTGAACAAGTGATCGACAGCGGCAAGATGTTGCGCAACTACGTGCAGATCCTGCGCAGTGGCGCCACCGGGCGCAAATCCCTCGGTTCGCAACCCAAGCGTCTGGTGCAGAACTGGCTGAACCGCGCGACCGAACGTCAACTGCTGCAAGCGTCGATTGGCAACCAGCCATCGCTGGCGGACGTGGTGAAGATGGTTCACCCAAAGCCGGCTGAGGCCTGGCGCGAAGCGTTCTTCGCCTGGCTGATCGGCAAACCGGTGGATGTGCAGGCATTGCCCGAGTTGACCCGTGATTTGCTGGCATTTCGCAGCGGCGCGAGTCATCAAGTACCCGCGGTACCGTTCCAACTGCTCGGCAACGAAACCCTGAGCAAAGAGCAATGGGCTGCGCAGGCTTACAACATGGGCTGGCAGGGATTGCGCATCAACCTCAACACCCTGGCGCGGCATGGCGCGTTCGAGGTTCCGGGTTGCGTCGAGTACGTGGCCGCGCGACTTGCAGATCCGCAAGAAGTGGCCAAGGCGCGGGTTTATCCATACCAGTTGCTGGCGGCCTATCGGATGGTTGGCGATAACGTACCGCTGCAGATCCGCGAGGCGTTGCAGGATGCACTTGAGCTGTCGCTGGCCAACGTGCCGAAGCTGGAAGGCGCGGTGGTGGTTTGCCCGGACGTATCGGGTTCAATGGGCAGCCCGGCGACCGGTTATCGTCAGGGTGCAACCACCGCAGTGCGTTGCATTGATGTGGCGGCACTGGTCGCGGCAGCGGTGTTGCGCAAACAGCCGGCGGCGCGGGTGATGCCGTTCGAAGTGAAGGTGGTGGATATCAAGCTCAATCCACGGGACAGCGTGATCAGCAATGCGGAGAAACTGGCCGCGGCCTTTGGCGGCGGCACCAACTGCTCGGCGCCATTGAAGAAACTGGCGGACAGCAAGGCCAGGGTCGATACGCTGATTCTGGTATCGGACAACGAGTCCTGGATCGACACGCGGCGCCGTGGTGCCAGTGAGACCATGCTCCAGTGGGAGCGCATCAAGCGGATCAACCCGCAGGCACGGCTGGTGTGCATCGATATCCAGCCGGGTTATGCAACGCAGGCAGCCGACCGCGATGACATCCTGAATGTCGGCGGTTTCAGCGATGCAGTGTTCGATGTGGTCGAGCAGTTCACCAGCGGTCGTTACGGTGCCCAGCACTGGGTCGAAGCGATCGAGAAGATGCAATGAATTGATTTGTCACAGGCGCTGAATGCCGGTGGGACTACATCCAAGACGTCTCATCAAACCCTTGTCAGCGTGAGTGACGGCACGAATGCCTGATGGCTGTACATCTGAGGCCGGTTAACCCCGGTGCGCGGCGACGCGCAACAGTCATCAACTTTTGTCGTGCCACCTTATTGAAAAAGAAGGCAGCGAATGCAACAGGTACTCCATCGGAACGCGGGTTCGAATCCCGCCCCGGCAACGGGGGCTCGACTGGCAGAGCCACAGTGTCTGTTTTTTTGTCGCTGCACATGACGGAACAACGCCGAATCATCGGCCAACGAATAAAGAATAGAGAAATGAAAGCACACACTTACCAACTGCTCGAAGTCGCCAACGGCAAGCCGATCAAACTCTGGACCGAAGGCGTCCCGGTGGAAAACGAGGCCCGCGAGCAGCTGATGAACACGGCAAAGATGCCATTCATCTTCAAGCATCTGGCGGTGATGCCGGATGTGCATCTGGGCAAGGGCTCGACTATTGGCAGCGTGATTCCGACGGTGGGCGCGATCATCCCTGCGGCCGTCGGCGTGGACATCGGTTGCGGCATGATCGCCGCACGCACGTCGCTGACCGCAGCCGACTTGCCGGACAACCTGCAAGGTCTGCGCAGCGCCATCGAGCAAGCGGTGCCCCATGGCCGCAGTTCGAACCGTTCTCGGCGCGACAAGGGCGCATGGGACGAGATTCCGCAGCAAGCCGATCAGGCCTGGGCGGGGCTTCAGCCACGTTTCAAACTGATCACCGACAAGTACCCGAAACTGACCAACACCAACAACCGTGGGCATCTGGGCACGCTAGGCAGCGGCAACCACTTCATCGAAGTGTGCCTGGATGAAGCCAACCGGGTCTGGTTCATGTTGCACAGTGGTTCTCGCGGTGTCGGCAACGCCATTGGCAACCTGTTCATTCAGATGGCTCAGGCGGATATGCGGCAACACATCGCCAACTTGCCGGATCGTGACCTGGCGTACTTCGAAGAAGGCAGCCAGCACTTCGATGATTACGTGGAAGCGGTGAGCTGGGCGCAGGACTTCGCCAGACAGAACCGCGAATTGATGATGCGCGCGGTGATTCAGGCCACGCGCCAGATCATTCGCAAACCGTTCGAGGTGGCGCTGGAAGCGGTCAACTGCCACCACAACTACGTGCAGAAAGAGCGGCATTTCGGCGAAGAAATCCTGGTCACCCGCAAAGGCGCGGTGTCGGCGAAGAAAGGTGAACTCGGGATCATTCCGGGTTCGATGGGCGCCAAGAGTTTCATTGTGCGCGGCCTGGGCAACGAAGAGTCGTTCAGCTCCTGCAGCCACGGCGCCGGCCGCACCATGAGCCGAACGAAGGCAAAGAATACGTTCACCGTCGAAGACCAGATCCGCGCCACGGCGCATGTCGAGTGCCGCAAGGACGAAGCGGTGATCGACGAAATTCCGATGGCCTACAAGGACATCGACAAAGTCATGCACGCCCAGCGCGAGTTGGTGGAAGTGCTGCACACCCTGCGGCAAGTGGTGTGCGTCAAAGGATAAAAGGATCAGCAGTCATGGAATTTGCAGAACGCCACCCGCTGTGCGCCACGATGCGTGCGCGGGTACTGGAAGAGTTGGCGCGTATAGAGCGCGAGCGCAATGTCACGGTGTTGTACGCCTGTGAGTCCGGCAGTCGGGCCTGGGGCTTTGCCTCGACCGACAGCGACTACGACGTCCGGTTCGTGTACGTGGAAAAACCGCAGTGGTTCGTTCAGGTCGACACGCCGCGCGCTGTGATCGAGCGGCCATTGGACGACGAGCTGGACGTCAGCGGCTGGGAACTGCGCAAGACCCTCGGGTTGTTGCGCAAGTCCAACCCGACGTTGCTGGAGTGGCTCGACTCGCCATTGGTGTACCGCAGCGAAAGCGCGCAGGTTACGCAACTGCGGGAGCTGGCCGAAGCGTTCTACAGCCCGCCGGCAGCCCGCAACCACTATCTGTCGATGGCGAAAAACAACTTTCGCCAGTACCTGCAAGGCGACAGCGTACGGTTCAAGAAGTACTTCTACGTGCTGCGGCCGTTGCTGGCGGTGCGCTGGATCGATCAGGGGCGTGGGCGTCCACCGATGACCTTCGCCGAGCTGCTGACCACGGTCGACGACCGCGCACTGCTGGCTGAAGTCGACGAACTGCTGGCACTTAAACGCAATGCCGACGAGCGCGCCTACGGCCCGCGTCGTCCGGCGCTGCACAGGTTCATCACTGCCGAACTCGAGCGCGATGTGCCCACATTACTCAGAACTCAGGAAGACTCGCGACGACTGGATGACTACCTCAGGGACATCGTCGGGTTGTATGCGTAAGGATTGAAATGGAACCGCAAGTGATTGAACTGGACGGCGCGATTGGCGGCGGTCAGGTGTTGCGCAGCGCGCTGAGCCTGTCGATGGTGACGGGCCAGGCGTTTCGCATTAAACAGATTCGTGCCCGCCGCAGTCGGCCGGGATTGTTACGCCAGCATTTGACGGCAGTGATGGCGGCCGCCGAAGTCTGCGGCGCACGGATCGCGGGAGCGGAACTGGGCTCGCAGGAGTTGCGCTTCGAGCCGGGAGCGATTCGTTCGGGTGATTACCGGTTTGCGATCGGCACGGCCGGTAGTTGCACGTTGGTGTTGCAGACATTGCTGCCGGCGCTGTTGCAGGCGCCGGGCACAAGTCGCGTACGGATCAGCGGCGGTACGCATAATCCGTTGGCGCCGCCTGTCGATTTCCTTACGCGCAGCTGGTTGCCGTTGATGCGGCGCATGGGTGCCGGCATTGAGCTGGATCTGCTGCGTCACGGCTTTGTCCCGGCCGGTGGCGGTGAGATCGACGTCACGGTGCAGCCGTCGCAACTGACGCCGCTGGACCTGTGTGAGCGTGGGGCGCTGCTGTCGCAGCAAGCCTTGGCGCTGACGGCCGGTCTCGCACCGAGCGTCGCCGCGCGTGAACTGAATCAGGTGGCGAAACGCTTGCGCTGGGCAGCGGAAACTTTGCATCCGATCACGCTCGACCCGGCGCGTGGCCCCGGTAACGTGCTGTTACTGGAGTACGTGTTCGAGCAGGTCACCGAAGTCTTCAGTGCCTTTGGCCAGGTATTGTTACGGGCGGAGAAGGTCGCTGATACCGCAATCAATCAGGCGACAGACTGGTTACGCAGTGACGCTGCGATGGCGGAACACCTCGCCGACCAGTTGCTGCTGCCGATGGCGCTGGCCGGTGGCGGATCGTTCACTACCCCAAGAATGACCGAGCATCTGCACAGCAACATCGCGGTGATCGAGCGCTTCTTGCCGGTCACTATCGAATGCTCGGAAGCGGGCCCCGAGCGTCTGCGGGTTGAGGTCCGCGACGGTCGCTGACCACGTCGCAAGCCCGGATCAATCTCGCGAGTGCGGCAATTTGCTGGCCCCCAGGCTTGGGCTTCCCCGGCAAAATCGCCTTTTTTCAAAAGGTTAGGTTGGCTATATGCGGACGATTGTCATAACCGTTGCAACGCTTTCCCTGGCTGCTTTCGCTTCGACCATTGAAGCGAGGGAGTTGAGCAAGAGTCACCGGTTTGCCTGTACGTGGGGCTCGGACATCGCCGCCGGCGCACAACAGTCGAAGCTCTCGGGGATCTCGTTGTATGGCGCGCGCAAGCAGTTGCAGGTGCGCAAGTTCCAGCAACCGTGGATGCGCATGACGGCAATGGGGATTACCGAGCAGACCTACAACAGCACGTCGAAGCTCAAACCTGCAGCGGTCAAGCAGACCTATTACGAACAATGCGTGCGGCATGAGCTGGCCCAGCGATAAATCAAAAAGCCCAACCTGAAGAGGTTGGGCTTTTTCATGCCTGACGAAACGTCGGCGTTACTTGTCAGTCTCGCAATTGATCATCCACGACACCCCAAAGCGATCGACCAGCATGCCGAACCGGGCGGCCCAGAACGTGGTTTGCAGCGGCATGTCGACGCGAGCGTCCTTGGCCAGCGCGTTAAACACTCGCTCGGCTTCGGCAATACTGTCGACGTTGAGGGAGATCGAGCACCCGCTCATACCCTCGGTTGGCCGGTCAGGTGTGGTGTCCGAGGCCATGATCATCTGGTCGCCAACCTTCAGGCAGGTATGGTTGACGAGGTTGTGGTGCTCTTTCGGTACGTGTTCGGCGGCGGGTGTTTCGCCGTAGGTCATCATTGTTTCGAGTTTGCCTTGCAAGGCTTGTTCGTAAAAGGTGAAGGCCTCGCGGCAGTTGCCGTTGAAGATCAGGTAGGGATTGATTCGCATGATGGCGTTCCTGGCAGTAGGCGCGGAGAGAGGCGATGTTCGCCAGGTTCCGCGAAAGGCGGTTAAACCATAGCAAAGCGTTGGACGTCGCAACGGCCGGAGTTTTTCCAGATGTTTTTCTTCTGAAAACGCCGCGCTTCAGCACGGATAAAACCTGCGGAGTACCATGACACCCTGTACGACCTATCGAGCTTGTTCTGCCATGCCTTTGATTTCCCGCTTCAACGCCTTGATCGATCAGGCCCGGCGCGCCCTTTTGCTGGTCTGGGCGACTTCACGCGGTTTATTTCTGGGCCTGGTGCTGGCGACCCTGATTGCCGGCGTTCTGCCGGCGTTGGCAGCGTGGCTGGGCCAGCGCATTGTCGACGCGGTGGTGACGGCGATGCAGTTGCAAGCGCAGCTGGGCGATGCACCGCTGTGGCCGGTGTTGCGTTATGTGCTGATGGAGGCGGGCGTGCTGGCGCTGTTGTCCGGTACGCAACGGGCGCTCTCGGTGCAGCAGTCGTTGTTGCGGGTGCAGTTGGGGCAGAAGGTCAACACGCTGATTCTGGAGAAGGCGCAGACCCTGTCGCTGGTGCAGTTCGAGAACTCCGAGTTCTACGACAAGCTTGTGCGCGTGCGCCGCGAAGCCTCGACCCGGCCGCTGGCGTTGGTGATGAAGTCGCTGGGGTTGATCCAGAACCTGATCATGCTGATCAGCTTCGGTGTGCTGCTGGTGCATTTTTCGCCGTGGGCGCTGGTGTTGCTGGTCATTGGCGCGTTGCCGGTGTTCTTCGCCGAGGCGCATTTCTCCGGCGACGCTTTCCGCCTGTTCACCCGCCGTGCCCCGGAGAGTCGGCAGCAAAATTACATCGAAACCTTGCTGTCCCATGAGGCCTATATCAAAGAGGTCAAGCTGTTCGGCTTTGCGCCGTTGCTGTTGCAGCGTTATCGGGACACTTTTGCCAAGCTCTACGCCGAGGATCGGCGTCTGACATTGCGTCGTGATGGCTGGGGTTTCGGTCTCGGCTTGCTCGGCACCGGGGCGTTCTATCTGGCTTATGCCTGGGTGGTGATCGATGCCGTGCACGGCAATATCAGTCTTGGTCAGATGACCATGTACCTGGTGTTGTTCAAGCAGGGGCAGAGTGCGGTCAGCAGCAGTCTGAGCGCGATCAGTGGCCTGTACGAAGACGGTCTGTATCTGTCCAACCTGTATGAATATCTGGCCGAACCGGTGCTCGCCGATTGCGGTCATCTCACCGTCGGCGCGCAACCGGGCGATGGCCTGCGCTTTGAAAACGTCGGTTTTCGGTATCCGGGGGCCCACCGTGCGGCGCTGGAAGGCATCGACCTGCACCTGGTCCCGGGCAAGAGTGTGGCGCTGGTGGGGGAGAACGGCTCAGGCAAAACCACGCTGATCAAATTGCTGACGCGCCTGTATCGGCCCGATCAGGGGCGGATTCTGCTTGATGGCAGCGATTTGCAGGATTGGGAAGAGAACACTTTGCGGCGGCGTATCGGCGTGATTTTTCAGGACTACATTCGCTACCAGTTCACCGTGGGCGAAAACATCGGCGTGGGGGATACCTCGGCGTTCAACGATGAATCGCGCTGGCAGGCCGCAGCGGCTGAAGGCATGGCCGCGCCGTTCATTGAAGGCCTCGACCGTGGCTATGCCACGCAGTTGGGCCGCTGGTTTGCTGGCGGTCAGGAGTTATCGGGCGGGCAATGGCAGAAGATTGCCTTGTCCCGGGCGTACATGCGCCGCGATGCCGACATCCTGATTCTCGACGAACCGACCTCGGCGCTGGATCCGGCAGCGGAAGCGGCAGTGTTCGAGCATTTCAGCCAACACACCGAAGGGCGCATGACCTTGTTGATTTCCCATCGCTTTTCCAGTGTGCGCAATGCCGATCAGATCATGGTGCTGGAGGGTGGACGGATACTGGAGCAGGGCGATCACAACAGCCTGATCGCTGCAAACGGGCACTACGCCAAGCTGTTCGATCTGCAGGCTCGCGGCTATCGCTAGGAATCCTGCGCGCTGCGCACCAATGCTGGGCCGGCCACGCGCGGCGCGGGTTTGGACTGCATCAGCGCATCGATCGCCTTGCGATAATTCTGCCCGCCCAGCGCCATGCTGTTGTTGTGGGTGGCACCCGGCACCAACAGCAGTCGTTTCGGTTGTCGGGCGGCGTTGAACAGCTGCTCGCTGAAGCGTGGCGGCACGAACGCGTCGGCCATGCCGTGCACCACCAGCAGCGGCATGTGAATCTCGGCGATCTTGTCGATGGAGTCGAATTTCTGCGACAGCAGCCAGCGTACCGGCAGCGAAGTGTTGGCCACCGCCGCCGCCACATCGGCGAGAGAGGTGAAAGTCGACTCGATCACCAGGCCTTTGACCGGCAGCGGGGTATGGTCCCGAGCCGCGTCCTGGCCGAGTTCGGCGGCCAGATCAATCGCCACCGCACCGCCCAGGGAGTGACCGTAGATCAGGCGCTTGCTCGGGTCGGGCTGCAGCAGTTTGAAGCGCTCCCACGCCACACGGGCATCTTCGTACACGCTGCTTTCCGAAGGCAGATCGCCCTTGCTCTGGCCGAAACCACGGTAGTCGATCGCCAGTACCGAGTAGCCGGCCGCGCGCAATTGCTCGATGCGGAACAGCTGTCCGGTGAGGTTCCAGCGCACGCCATGCAGATAGAGAATCGCCGGAGCGTTCGGTCGTTCTGCGGGCCACCACCAGGCATGAATATTCTGCCCGGCCTTGAAGCTCTTGGGCTGCAAGTCGAGTTCCTGCACGCTGCCCGGCAAGCCGTGATACCAGCCGGCCGTGCCCGGTTCGATGCGAAACAGCAGTTTGCGCTCGGTGTGTTCGAGCACCGCACAACTCGTCGGCACGCCAATGATCAGCGCAGCCATGCAGGCGAACGCCAGACGGCGACGACGCAAACGGGTCATGAAGGACAGGAACATTAAACGGTTCACCACAACGCAGACAAAGAAGGCTTTTTACCAGAAGGCTCGGTCTGCGCGTGACTTTTTCGACCACCGTCTACTCGCAACGATTACAAAATGCTGCAGCTCAGCCCACGCGCAGGACGATTTTGCCGATGTGGTCGCCACCTTCCATGCGCGCATGCGCCTGGGCGGCATCGTTCAGCGAATAAACCTTATCGATGATCGGCAGGCAGCGTCCGGCGTTAAGCGCCGGCCACACGTGTTCGCGCAGTTGCTCGGCAATTTCGGCTTTTTCCTCTGCGGTGCGCGCTCGCAGCAACGAGCCAGTGATCACCGCACGCTTGGCCATGATCGCCAGCAGGTCGATGTCGTTGGCCTTGCCGCCACCAAGAAAGCCCAGCATCACCAGCCGGCCATCCATCGCCAGCGCGCTGACATTTCCGTTGAGGTACGAGGCGCCCATGATGTCGAGAATCGCGTTCACCCCCTGGCCTGCAGTTTTTTCGGCGATGACCGTGGCGAAATCCTGCTCGCGATAATTGATCGGCTGCCCACCCAGTTTGCTGATTGCCGCGCATTTATCGGCACTGCCGGCGGTGGCGAAGGCTTCGATGCCGAACTCGCGGCACAGCATCAGCGCGGTGGTGCCGATGCCGCTGGTGCCGCCGTGAATCAGCACGCGCTGACCGCGCTGAGCGTCGCCGAGGCCGAACAGGTTGGCCCACACGGTAAAGAAGGTTTCCGGGATAGCGGCGGCCTGCACCCAATCCAGTCCATCGGGGATCGGCAGGGTTTGTCCGGCCGGGACGTTGCAGTATTCGGTGTAACCGCCACCGTTGGTCAGCGCGCAGACTTTGTCCCCGACGGCAAACTGACTGACACCGGCACCCAGCGCCACCACTTCGCCGGCCACTTCCAGACCGGGGATCGGGTTCATGCCCGGCTTCATCGGGTATTTGCCGGCGCGTTGCAGGGCGTCGGGGCGGTTGATCCCAGCGGCATGCACACGGATCAGTACTTCACCGGCTGCTGCGACCGGCAACGGCACGCGTTTGGCTTGCAGAACATCGGGGCCACCGGGTTGAGTGATTTCGATCCGGGTCATTTCGTTGGGCAAAGTCATGTCGATTCCTGTTGCTTGAGGTTCTGAAGATGGGAGCGCAGCCCGCGGGCAATGATTCCCTTCAATTTTCACAGACGCGTGGTTCAGTCACTGAGGGCAGCCATTTCAGGGCGTGCTCTAACAGGATCGCCACGGCAATCGCCCCTGCGGCGATCACGAAGAGCATTGCGTGCTGACCGCCCGTGGCATTGAACAGCGCCGAATAGGCAAATCCGGCCAGCGCCTGAAACGTGGCAAACGATACGGTGGCGCGGCTCCAGGCGATTTGCTGGCGATGGTGATCCGGCACCAGCTCATGCACGCGGGCCAAGGCCAGCGGGACGATGCCGGGCGGGAATGAACCGATGATCACTGCCAGCACGGCTAACGCGATGAAAGAGTGGGAAACCGCCAGCAGTCCCAGCGCAATCGCCTGCACCACCAATACCAGCCGGATGCCCATCCGCGCGCCAAGCCGGTCCGCGAGAAAGCCGTAACTTACCGGGCCGACAATTGCGCCCAGGCCATACATCACCCAAACCAGTGCACCAATCTGCGCCCCGGCACCGAGCCCGCGAGCCACGTAATCCACCAGAAACACCATGGCCGGCACCAGACCTGCGGCCATGAATGCGTATTGGCCGAACAGCAAATAGACGGCGGAGGGCGTTGGCTCAACCGTCGCGCCTGCGTGAATGGCGGTCGGGTGCGGTAGATCAGCAGGCCAGCCAAACCAGCTGATCGCGGTCAGCAACAACGACAATCCGCCCAGTCCCAACCAGGTGGCGGGCAGGCCCATATTCAACAAGGGCGGGACAAGGGTTCCGGAGGCGGCGATGCCCAGGCCGATACCGAGAAAAATCGCACCGCTGGCCAGCCCTTTGCGGGATGCCGGCACGTGGGGCAGAACAGTCGCCGCCACCAGCACCATAATTGCGCCGCCGGTAATCCCCGACAACAACCGCCAGCCAAAGAACCAGCTCACCGACAATGGAAATGCACAGGCAAAAAACGCTGCGGTGACCAGCAGCATCATCAGTCGCAGGGCGTTTTTATTGCCCAGTTGCCGCGCTATCAGCCGGCCGAGCAGGGCGCCGATCAGATAGCCGACCAGATTGGCTGCGCCGAGGTAGACCACGTCGTTGGCAGAAAACCACTGCGCCTGAATCAGCGAGGGAATAAGCGGTGTGTAGGCAAAACGCGCCAGACCAATGCCGACCAGGCTGGCGCAGAGTCCCGAGAAAATCGGTAACGCTGAGGTGGATGTACGCATGACAGCATTCCTGAGGAAGGTCTATGGCGCTCAGGATATCGGCTATCTTTGCTGCGGTAATGCAGCGATTTGGCTTTATAGTGATGCAAATTCGCATCGGTTGGGGGCAGCATGAACTGGGATGATGCGCGGGTATTTCTCGCAGTATGCAGAGAGTCGACCTTACGCGGCGCAGCGCGGGTTTTGGGGGTGGATCAGGCGACTGTCGGGCGACGGATCACGGCGCTGGAAAAGTCCCTGAGCGCGACCTTGTTCCTGCGCACCTCCGACGGCTACGCGTTGACCGCAGTCGGCGAAGCCGCGCTCAAAAGCGTGGAGAAAATGGAGCAGTCGGCGCTGGAACTTGAGCGGCAGATTCAGGGCCTGGATGATCGTCTGACCGGCACCGTACGCGTCAGCACCACCGACTCGCTGGCCATCGACTTCCTGATCCCGGCCATTAGCCGCCTGCACGCGCAGCACCCGGACGTGCGTGTGCAACTCGACGCCTCCACGCAGATCCTCAGCCTGGCCAAGCGCGAGGCCGACATCGCTGTGCGCAATACCCGGCCTGACAATCCCGATCTGATCGCGCGGCGGATTGCGCGCTGGCCCGTGGGATTGTTCGCATCACAGGCGTATATCGACGCCCATGGCATCCCGCCGCAGGGTACCGCGTTCGAAGGCCATGATCTGGTGGTCTACCAACCGTATTTGCAGACGCACAGGGACATGACGCTGGTTTGCGAACCGCTGCATCGCGGGCGGATTGTCGCCAGCCTGAGTTCAAGTCTGTTGGTACGCCGCTCGATTGCGGCTGGCCTGGGCGTAGGAGAAATTCCGCTGTACATGGGCGAGCGCGATGGCCTGATCAGGCTTTGGCCGGAGCGCAATCGCCCACAACCGTATGAGGTCTGGCTGGTGACCCACGCGGACTTGCGCCACACCGCACGGGTCAGGGCGGTGATTGAGCAGATTGTCGAGGCGTTTGCACTGGAGAATGAGTGACGGCTCAAAGCGTTTTGGACAAGCTACAGCGTCTGATGAAACGCCCTACATCCGCAGCAGAATCTGCCGGCTTGTGGGCTTGGAGCGCCAGTCCTAAGGTTGATGCAACTCGCAGCGCCAGGAAATCGGTGCGCCAGAGAAGGTATCGCTAACCCAGGGAAGGGGATCGGATTGAAAGCCAGGGAATTCGAGCAATATCAAAGCTTCGACACATTGAGCAAAGGTCGTAACACACAAGCCATGAACGCTATCAGCCGTGAAGAATTCAACGCCAGGATCGAGACCATCGAGGCAAGGATGGATGCTCGGGTAGAGCGAGTGCATGCAGATATCCGAGAGTTCCTTTGCTCCCAGGCAGAGCGAGACAAGGCGAATGAGCGCATTCAGGTCGAACGGGATAAACGCTACGACTCGATGATTCAAGGCATTGCCATCGAGTCCAGAGAGGCGCTCAAAAAAGCGGGTACCGTCAATGCCAACGTCTGGATGGCAACGGCTGTGCATCTGTTTGGTGTGGTCAGCATCGTCGTGGGTGGCTATTTCGCCAGTCAGGCCAACCTGTATGCAGCGATACAAACAACCTTGGCGGCGGTTCAGGCGGGCAAAGATGTCGGTGCTGCCAAGCCTGCCGAGTTGCCATCATCGGTGTTGCCAAAATAAAAAAACGGCCTTCAATCGAAGGCCGTTTTTGTTGGCTTTGAAAACCCATGCCTCATGGCATTTGCGGCAGCTCTTGCGGACGCAGGTCAAACACCAGGACTTCGGCATCCACGCCATTGCTCAGGGTCAACGCCTGTTCCTCACGAACCCGCACGCCATCACCTTCCTGCAGCAACTGGCCATTGAGTTCAACACTGCCGCGAGCCACATGTACGTAGGCGTAACGGTTGGCCGACAGTTTCAGGGTGGCGCTTTCCTTGCCGTCGAACAACCCGGCGTAAACCCGAGCATCCTGGCGTACTGTCAGCGAACCATCGCTGCCGTCCGGCGAGATGATCAGTTGCAGGCGACCACGTTTTTTTTGCGCACTGAAGTGCTCCTGTTGATAGCGCGGTTTGGCGCCGCTGATCTCCGGCACAATCCAGATTTGCAAAAAGTGCACGGGCTTGGTGGCCGAATGGTTGAACTCGCTGTGCGCCACGCCGCTGCCGGCGCTCATCAGTTGTACGTCGCCAGGGCGGATCACCGAGCCGGTGCCCAACGTGTCTTTATGTTCCAGCGCACCTTCGAGCACGTAGGAAAAGATCTCCATGTCGCGATGCGGGTGCTGGCCGAAACCTTTGCCGGCGGCAACGCGGTCATCGTTGATCACCAGCAGGTCGGAAAAACCCTGTTCACGCGGGTCGCGGTAGCTGGCAAAGGAAAAGGTGTGGAACGACTTCAACCAGCCATGATTGGCGAGGCCACGATCGGAGGCTTTGCGAAGAGTCAGCATGATGAAATCTCCTGGGGGGACGTGAATTCGTCCGAGTGAGGAGAAGGTTACTGTTTACTCTTCGGGGTAATAAGTAGATGGAAATTGAAATACTGTCCCTTTCTGGTTGACAGTTGTGTGCGCTTGATCACGTATTTTTTTCCGACGATTGTGTCGCAGTTGGCCATAATGCTCAGCCAGTCTTGTCCGTCCATTTTTCATTATCAGTGATGTGTACCCCATGAAAACCGTGGCCATGGTGTTGTTCCCCGACTTTCTGCTGCTCGACATGGCCGGGCCGCTGGAAGTGTTTTCGGTGGCCAATCGCTATTTGAAACCGGAGTCGCACTATCAGCTGACGACCCTTGGCACCGAGCGCGGGCCGTTGCGTGCGTCCAACGGTGTGCTGGTACACACCGACCGGCATATCGAACAAGCCCTTGAGCGCTACGACTTGCTGCTGGTGCCAGGAGGGCCGGGGGCTTACAACGAAAAACACCCGGCGTTGCTGGCCTGGCTGAAAGCGGCGGTGCCCTGTGCCGAGCGATATGGTTCGATCTGCACCGGTGCCTTCGTGCTCGGCCATGCCGGGTTGCTCGACGGCTATCGGGTGACCACTCATTGGAACTACACCGAACGCCTGATCAAGGCATTTCCAAAGGCGAGCGTCGCCACCGACCAGATTTTCATTGAGGATCGCAATCTGATCACCTCTGGCGGGGTCACGGCCGGCATCGACCTGGCGCTGGCGCTGGTGGCGCAGGATCACGGCAAGAAGTTGGCCCAGGACGTCGCCAAAGTGCTGCTGGTGGTGATGAAACGTCAAGGCGGACAGGCGCAGTTCAGCCCCTTGATGGCGGCGGTGGCGCCTCAGGAAACACCGATCACCCGAGTACAGAATTACGTCCTGGACCATCTCGACGAAGTGTTCAGTGTCGAGCGCATGGCAGGATTGGCCAACATGAGTGCACGGCACTTCGCGCGGACGTTTGTCCGCGACATCAATATGACGCCGATGGAGTTCCTGCAAAGTGCGCGTATCGACTGCGCACGAAATCTTTTGGAAACCACTGACCTGCCTTTGAAAACCGTGGCCTACAAGAGTGGTTTTGGCAGTGTTCGGCACATGCGTCTGTTGTTCGCGGAAAAACTTGGCCTTACCCCTGTGCAATACCGCGAACAGTTCAGCTAGAGCGGTTCTGTCCGTTGTGCGCACCCGGATGTCCGTGCTGCGCCCTGTGTGAAGGTTGTGCCGTCATCGCAGGCTGCCAAGATAGTTGGCATGAACAGCCTCAACGATTTGCACTCGGCGTCAGTCCTGTATTTCGGCCCTTACGCCTTTCATTTGCGCCAACGGCTGATCCTCGACGGGGATCGGCAACTGCGCATGGGCGGGCGGGCGCTGGACATTCTGCAGGTGCTGGTCGAGCGTGCAGGCCGAGTGGTCAGAAAGGAAGAGTTGATTGCACGGGTCTGGCCCACTTCGGTGGTCGAAGAGATCAATCTTCGCGTCCACATTGCCGCCCTGCGCCGGGCGCTCGGTGACGGTGAGAACGGCCAGCGCTACATCGTCAATGTGCCGCAATGTGGCTACAGCTTCGTTGCTCCGGTGCACGGCGACAATTTCGAGCACGTGGCCCTGGAACACCTGCAAGCGCCACAACACAACTTGCCTGTGCGGCTGACGCCGGTGACCGGTCGCGATTCAGTGGTGGGCTCGATGGTGCGGCAATTGCCACTGTGCCGATTGATGACCGTGACGGGGCCTGCGGGTGTCGGCAAAACCACGGTGGCGTTGCGTGCTGCAGAGTTGCTGTTACAGCATTTTCGCGACGGGGTCTGGCTGGTGGACCTGGCGGTAGTCAACGACACCACGCCACTGCTCGATTATCTGTTGCACACCCTTGAAACCGATCTCGTCACGCTGGCAGCGCGTCACAGCTTGCTGGTGCTGGATAACTGCGAGCATCTGCGTGAAGCCTGCAAGGTTCTGGTTGAACGTTTACTGGCGGCCGCGCCACGGTTGTCGATTCTTGCGACCAGTCGCGAAGCATTGCAGGCCAGTCTAGAGACCGTGCAAACCCTGCCGCCACTGGCCATTCCCAAGTCCTCAGCGTTGGGCAGTGTCGAAGAGACCATGAGCTATTCGGCCGTGCAATTGTTTGTCAGTCGTGCCCGAGCCCGGCAGCAGGGTTTTACCCTGCGTGAACAGGATCTCAATGCTGTGCGCGACATCTGTCGGCGGCTCGATGGGCTGCCACTGGCGATTGAACTGGCGGCGGCGCACATTGATGCGCTGGCGTTGGTCGGCTTGCAGTCTCAACTCGACAATTGTTTACAGCTGCTCAGCCATGGTCGGCGTACTGCCGTGCCACGCCATCAAACCCTGAAAGCCGCGCTGGACTGGAGCTATCAGCACCTGAGTGAGCAGGAACAGCGGGTGCTGCAACGCCTGTCGGTCTTCAAAACGGCGTTTGCCATTGATGCGGCGATGGGTGTCATCAGTTGCGCGCAATTACCCCCGTCGACGTTGGCCCTGATGATTGATCGGTTGGCGCAGAAGTCTTTGCTGGCGGTGGAGCGGGGCAGTGCCGGGTTGCGCTATCGCATGCTCAACACCACCCGTCGTTACGCCCGCGAACAACTGGAACGCAGCGGTGAACCCAACGAGTACGAGCGTCGGCATGCGCGCTTCGTCAGCCGCAGTCGTTGGGTCTCAGGCTCGCAGTTGGCGGCCCAACTCGTCGAGTAACCAGCGCACCTTGCGCAGGTCCGGGGTGGCGTAGCCCTCGGTGAAGCGTTGATAGATCGGGCTCAATAATTCCAGCGCTTCGCGGCAGCGGTTCTGCCGTTGCCACAACTGCGCCAGCGAAGTGGCGCTGCGCAGTTCCCAGGCCAGCGCGCCCTGGGTTTGCGCGATCGACAGTGCCTGGAGCAAGACCTTTTCGGCTTGCCGGGTGTTGCTGTCGGGGCAAGCCGAATCTTCAATCAACATCTGATCGGCCCGAGCCCGCAGAATCTCCGCCGTGCTCCAGCCTGCTGCTCCGCTGTGTGCCCGCTCAAGCAACGCGTCATCAACAAAACTGCTGTCCAGGGTGACCATGATCTCCCTGATCAGACCGCTGTCATCGGTCGCTATCGGCACGGCGGCATCGGCGTCGAGGACCTGCGCGTATTGCCGTGCCCAGCGATAGAACAGCAATACGGAATGCTTCTGCGCCTGCTCCAGCAACAGCTGCAGCAAAGCACGGGCGTTTTGCGGGTCACCGTTGTAATGAGCAATCAGGCAACTGGCCAGCGCCAGGGTGTAGCAGATCGAGGTGCCGTGGTTGATTTGCACGGCGATGTCCAGTGCCTGCCTGGCCGTGCGCCAGGCCTGTTCAGGGAAACCTTGCAGCCACAACACCCGGGCCAGCACCGTCAGCGAGGCGACGCTCTGGTCGTACTGCACGCCGAAGCCATGGGTGAAGCGGTTGGGGTTGCCGTTTTGCGCCATGCGCTGAATTACTTGCTCGGCATGCAGGCGTGCCTGCTGCTGGTCGCCGGCGTAATGCAGCGCCAACACCCGCAGGCGATGTGTACTCAGCGACAACTGCGGGTCGCCGTGCAGGCCGAGCCGATCAAACTGTTCGCTCTGTTCCAGCGCCGACCGATAGTGGCCACAGCTGAGGTTGACCGCCATGTGCCCGGACACCGCACGCAGTTGGCCAGCCACGTCGTCGTACGCTTGCGCCAGCGCATGGGCATCGACGAATGCGGCGATGGTTTCCGGGGTGCCACCCCAGGTGTGGTAGCAGGCGCTGCCGAGCGCCAGTTTCAGCGCGATCTTCACCCGAGGGCAAGGTTCGGCAGCGTTTTCCAGCAGGGCCAGCGCCTGACGCACGTAACCGCCGTATTCCTTGAGCAGCGACAACTCTTGCCACAGGGGCGCCGAGGTCGCGGCCAGATAAATCCCCACATCATTGGGGCCTGCACCGTTCAGGCTCCAGTCGAGCGCCGCGCGCAGGTCTTCCAGACCGCGTGCGTAGCGTTCGATCCACAGGGCGGTTGAGGTCGTTTCCCAATCGGTCTGCGCCTGATACATCAGCGCCAGACAACGTTCAGCGTGGCGTTCGCGGGTTTCGGCGAGTTCGGCGTCTTGCTCGAGTTTTTCCAGGGCATACCTGCGCGTGGTGTCGAGCAACCGATAGAACACTTCCTCGTCACCGACTTCGACGTTGAGCAACGATTTGGCGACCAGTTGGGTGATCGAACCGAACACCTCGCCGGGCTGGATCTGCTGTCCACCGATCACCGCAGCGGCGGACTCCAGCGTGAAGCCACCCCGAAACACGCCGAGCCGGCGCAGGCAGGTCTGTTCGCAATCGGTGAGCAGGTTGAAGCTCCAGTCCAGCGTGGCACGCAGCGTCTGGTGGCGCTCCACGCTGCTCTGATTGCCGGCAGCCGATACCGGCAGACGCCCTTGCAGCTGGCTGAGCAAACCCTGCAGGCCGAGTTCTCCAACCTGCGCCGCCGCCAGCTCCAGCGCCAGCGGAATGCCGTCCAGACGCCGACAGATTTCAAGCGCATCGGGCAACTCGGCGTCGCTCAATTCGAAGCCCTCGTGCGCGGCCAGGGCGCGTTCGGCAAACAGTTGCAGTGCCGAAAAACTCAACGCCTGCGCACGATCAAGCACGGCAATCGGCGGCGGGTAATCGAGGGATTCGAGACGTTGCACATACTCGCCTTCGGCACGCAGGCTCTCGCGGCTGGTGGCCAGAATGTGAACCTGCGGCGCACCGCGCAAAATGCTCTCGCTGAGCAGTGCCATGGCGTCGATCAGGTGTTCGCAATTGTCGATCACCAGCAGCATCTGGCGCTCGCGCAGCGCATTGACGAGGTGGGTCAGCGGATCGTTGTCATGCGGCACCACATCCAGCAGGGCCGCCAGGTGCGAGCAGATCATTCGTGCGTCGTTGATCGGCGACAGATCCAGCAGCCGGATACCGTCCCGATAGTGGCCGATCATCTGCTCGGCAACGCGCAGGGCCACGGTGGTTTTGCCGATGCCGCCGGGGCCGACCAGCGTGATGCAGCGCTGGCGTGGCAACTGTCTGATCAGGCTGTCGACCAGCGGCTGGCGGCCGATCATTCGCGTGCGGCGCAGTGGCAGGTTATGCCGGGTGCCGGTCTCTGCGCAGGTGTGCTGTTCGATCGATTGCAGCCTGATCGGTGCGACAAAGCTGTAGCCGCGCTGCGCCACCGTGACGATGTATCTCTGCCCGCCCTGACCATCGCCCAGGGCTTTGCGCAACGCCGCCATGTGCACCCGCAGATTGATGTCTTCGACGACGCTGTCCGGCCACACGCCGGCAATCAGTTGCTGCTTGCTCACGACATCGCCGGCATGCGCCAGCAGGATCAGCAGAATATCCATGGCACGTCGGCCCAGGCGTAACGGCTGCTCGCCTTCAAGCAGCAGCCGTTTGCCGGGCTGAATCCGATAGGGGCCGAAACCGAGGGCCTGATTCGGGGGAAGACTCAACAGCTCACTCCTGCGAAATTTTTATAATCCTGCCCACGGCGTGTGAAGCCTCCGTGAAGGGCAGCGCGGATCAGCGTCAGCGGCACGCAAGCCTTCTAATCCGCAGTTTTGCGGACATATTCCGCAGGTTCTGGCATCAGTGCAACGTGCAGATTGCCGGCAATGCTCGAAAGTGATGCTGCGATCGGCATTTTTGCCCGCTGCAATGTTCAGACCAGCGCTTTGTCTCGCGGACAATTAACAACGATTAACTCGTCTGTGTTCGCTTCAACCCCAAAAATCCGCTGAATCAAGCCTGGCCTCAGGCCAGGACCTGATGGCTGCAATGGAGTGCACCCGAGCGGAGGACGGCGCAATGAGCAACGTGGTGGTGGTCTATCACAGCGGCTATGGCCACACTCGCGTCATGGCAGAAGCCGTGGCGCAGGGCGTCGAACGGCACTTGGGCAGTACCTGTCGGTTGGTGGCGGTAGAAGAAGTCGAGTTCTATTGGGATGAGTTGCACCGCGCCGACGCGATCATTTTCGGTGCGCCGACTTACATGGGCAGCGCGTCGGCGGGTTTCAAGCATTTCATGGAGGCCAGCGCGGCGTTCTATCTGGCGAAACCGTGGCGCAACAAGGTTGCCGCCGGGTTCACCAATTCCGGAAGCCTGTGCGGCGACAAGCTCAATACATTGCTGCAAATGGCGGTGTTCGCCGCGCAGCATTCGATGATCTGGGTGGGGCTCGACCTGCTCCCGGCGCGCTCGGTGGCGGGCTGCTTCGATGGACAGTTGAATCGTCTGGGCAGCGCGCTCGGGGCCATGTCCCAATCCAATGTCGAACAGCCCCCCGAGCAGGCGCCGCCGCTCGAAGACCGGCGTACGGCGGCACACCTGGGCGAGCGGGTGGCGCAAGTGGCGCAGCGTTTGAGGCAGCAATGAAGCGCAGGGAAATGAGCTTGGCGCGCGGCAGCGTCTAGACCGCCAGGCGTATGCCGACAGGCGCGGCCGCTGGTTGCGGTCTTTCGGGCTTCATGCCCGGCACCTCACGACACCGCCAGGCGAAAGGGCTGATCCCTTCGCTGCGGGTGAAGATATGGCAGAAGTGCGCCTGATCACAGAAGCCACATTCCAGGCTGATCTGCGTCAGGCTCAAGTGGGTGAGCCGGATCAACTGCTTGGCGCGAGCGATGCGCTGGGTGCGGATCCAGTCCTGTGGCGAGAGTCCGGTACTGCATTTGAACGCCCGGGAAAAATGACTGCGTGACAACGAACAGGCCTCTGCCAGCTCGGTGACTTCCAGGCTTTCACCCAGGCGATCGAGGATCAACTGTTTGGCCCGCCGTTCGCGTTGCGGACTGAGGCCGCCGATGCGCGGTGTGCGGAATTCGCTGGAGGGGGCGAGGGCGACTGTTTGTTGTAAGTGAGCCATGGCCAATGTCCGTGTCGGGGGGGCAACGCACGCTCGGCACGTTTCCCTCTGGTCAAAAAAACAATGTTTCGCAGAGGGTTTCATTGTTGGACGGGGCCGGAAGACTGACGAGTTAAACGTTGTTAATTGCGCCGTAAAACGTTGAACTCAGCACATCGCTGCAAGTCGCTGCCCTCGACAAACATTTCCAATGGGTGTCGATGGAATACGGCCCATACAAACGCGCGGCCAACGTACCGTTGATCAAGTAAAGTACGGCGCTACCGCACCCGACTGAACACGACTTCTCAAGCAAGGAACACGAGCCCATGAACCGTAACGATCTGCGTCGCGTCGACATGAACCTGCTGGTGATTTTCGAAGCGCTGATGTTCGAAAAGAACCTGACCCGCGTCGCTGAAAAACTGTTCATGGGCCAACCGGCGGTCAGTGCGGCGCTGGGGCGTTTGCGCGACTTGTTCGATGATCCGTTGCTGCTGCGCAACGGTCGCAGCATGGAGCCGACCGCCCGCGCGCTGGCGATTCTGCAGGAGCTGCAACCGGCGATGGATGTGATCTCCGGCGCGGTCAGCCGGGCCAAGGAATTCGACCCGGCGAGCAGTTGCGACGTGTTCCGCATCGGCCTGTCGGACGACGCCGAGTTCGGTCTGTTTCCGCCGCTGCTGCGACAGCTTCAGCAGGAAGCCCCGGGGATTGTCGTGGTGGTGCGCCGTGCCAATTATCTGTTGATGCCGGCGCTGCTGGCGTCCGGGGAAATCTCGGTCGGCGTCAGTTACACCACCGATCTGCCGGCCAACGCCAAGCGCAAGAAACTGCGCGACATTCCCTGCAAAGTGCTACGCGGCGATGATCGCCCGGGGCCGCTGACGCTGGACGAATACTGCGAGCGCCCGCACGCAATGGTGTCGTTCTCCGGCGACCTGAGCGGCAACATTGACCTGGACCTGGCCAAGCTCGGCCGGCGGCGGCGCGTGGTGCTCGGTGTGCCGCAGTTCAGCGGTTTGCGCGCGTTGCTCGCCGGCACTGAAATGATTGCTACCGTCCCTGATTACGCCGCCTGCGCACTTGTCGAAGGCTGCAACCTGCGCGCTGAAGATCCACCGTTCCCGATCGACGCCGCACAGCTGTCGATGGCCTGGAGCGGGGTGCACGATAACGACCCGGCCGAGCGCTGGCTGCGTTCGCGGATCAGCCAGTTCATGGCGGCGCCGCTGGATATCCCGCATTCCTGACGCGCCAAATTTCCCTGTGGGAGCGGGCTTGCTCGCGAAAGCGGTGTGTCATTCAACAATGATGCTGGCTGACCGGACGCCACTGTCGGATCGCCGCCCGCACCAGGCTCGCTCGCACAGGAATCCGACTCGCCTGAAAGAGAGCACATCCATTCAATTTTCCCTCGCCCGCACCGAGCATGATTCAACCCGATAAGGATTAAAGGGTAGGGTCATGAGCGCATCACAACACGATGAACAGGCACAGGATGTCGGTCTGCTGTTTCTGCGGGTCAGCGGCGGGCTGTTCCTGCTGTGGGTCCACGGTTTGCCCAAGCTGCTGGACTTCAACGCGCAATTGCAGCAGATCGAAGACCCGTTCCACCTCGGCGCGCACCTCACACTCTGCCTGGCGATTTTCGCTGAAGTCCTCTGTCCGCTACTGATCGTCGCCGGGGTGCTGGCGCGATTGGCCTGCTTGCCTATTCTTTTTGTTCTGCTGGTGGCGCTGCTGGTCGTGCATCCGCAATGGAGTGTGGCCGAGGGGCAATTCGGCTGGTTGCTGTTGATCCTGTTCGCCACTGTGTTTATCGCCGGGCCGGGACGCCTGGCGCTCAATGTTCGTCTGCCCGGAGTGCTGCGTTATGCCTGAAACCCTGAGTCCAAAAGCACCGGGGGTCGGTGAAACCGTGACCCTGATCGTCAAGCACCGGGTCAAGGCCGGGTTTGAACAGCCTTACGAAGCATGGTTGCGCAACATCGTCCGGGTCGCCGGGCAGCGCGACGGTCACCTCGGGGTCGACGTGGTGCGCGGCAAACTGGCCGGTCTCGACACCTACACCTGCGTCCTGCGCTTCTGCTCCACCGAGGCCATGCAGCTGTGGCTGGAGTCGCCGCAGCGCCAGGCGCTGGTGGATGAGGCGGCGCCGATGCTCGCTGATGGCGACCAGACCGAAGTCGCGCCGGTCAACGAATTCTGGTTCGCGCCGCTGGCCGATGCCGCAAAGCCGCCGCCGCGCTGGAAGCAAGCGGTCATCACCCTGCTGGTGATCCTGCCGCACACGCTGCTGGTGCCACTGATCTGGGGGCCGCTGCTCAAGCTGCATCCGCTGCTTTCCAACTACGTGGTCGCCACATTCCTGATCACCCTGACCATCGTCCTGTCGGTGGTGTACGTGTTCATGCCCCGCGTAACCCGGTTGTTCGCGCCGTGGCTGGAAGCCGGTCAGGCCCATGCTCACGTCGAACCGGCGAAACAGCCGTCACGCTGACACCCATTCATCTACTCGAAAGGAACTGCGATGAACGCCGATCTGATTCTGTTCAATGGCCAATTTCATACCGTAGACCGCAGCAAGCCGCTGGCCAGTGCGGTGGCGATCAAGGACGGGCGCTTTGTGGTCGTCGGTAACGACACCCAGGCCATGGCCCTGCGTGGTTCGGCCACGCAAGTGATCGACATGCACGGACGCTGCGTGATCCCCGGCCTCAACGACTCGCACTTGCACCTGATCCGTGGCGGCCTCAACTACAACCTCGAATTGCGTTGGGAAGGCGTACCGTCGCTGGCCGATGCGTTGCGCATGCTCAAGGAGCAGGCCGACCGTACGCCGACCCCGCAATGGGTGCGCGTGGTCGGTGGCTGGAACGAATTCCAGTTCGCCGAAAAACGCATGCCGACTCTTGAAGAGCTCAATCAGGCCGCGCCAGACACCCCGGTGTTCGTCCTGCACCTGTACGACCGCGCGCTGCTCAACCGCGCCGCACTGCGCGTCGCCGGTTACACCCGCGACACACCGAACCCACCGGGCGGCGAGATCGTCCGTGATGCCAACGGCAATCCGACCGGGATGCTGGTGGCAAAACCCAACGCGATGATTCTGTACTCGACGCTGGCCAAGGGGCCGAAGCTGCCGCTGGACTATCAGGTCAACTCGACCCGGCAGTTCATGCGCGAACTCAATCGCCTCGGCCTGACCAGCGCGATCGATGCCGGCGGTGGTTTCCAGAACTATCCAGATGACTATCAGGTGATCGAGCAACTGGCCAAGGATGATCAGTTGACCGTGCGCATCGCCTACAACCTGTTCACCCAGAAGCCCAAAGAAGAGCTGACTGATTTCCAGAACTGGACCGGCAGCGTCAAGTTGCACCAAGGCGACGATTACCTGCGGCACAACGGTGCCGGCGAGATGCTGGTGTTCTCCGCCGCCGACTTCGAAGACTTCCTCGAACCGCGTCCGGACCTGCCGCAGACCATGGAACAGGAGCTGGAACCGGTGGTGCGCCATCTGGTCGAGCAGCGCTGGCCGTTCCGCTTGCACGCCACGTACAACGAGTCGATCAGCCGCATGCTCGACGTGTTCGAGAAGGTCAATCGCGACATTCCGTTCAATGGCTTGCCGTGGTTCTTCGACCACGCCGAAACCATCACACCGCAGAACATCGAGCGGGTGCGGGCGCTGGGCGGCGGCATCGCGATTCAGGATCGCATGGCGTTCCAGGGCGAATACTTCGTTGACCGTTACGGCGCGAAAGCCGCCGAAGCCACGCCGCCGATCAAACGCATGCTCGCCGAAGGCATACCGGTCGGCGCCGGCACCGATGCCACGCGGGTTTCCAGCTACAACCCGTGGACATCTCTGTACTGGATGGTCAGCGGTCGCACCGTCGGCGGTCTGGCCTTGTACGAAGAAGGTCTGCCGCGCACTACCGCACTGGAACTGTTCACCCACGGCAGCGCCTGGTTCTCGTCGGAACAGGGCAAGAAGGGCCAGATCAAGGTCGGGCAACTGGCGGATCTGGCGGCGCTGAGCGCGGACTTCTTCCACGTCGAAGAAGAAGCGATCAAGTGGATCGAGTCGGTATTGACCGTGGTCGGCGGCAAGATCGTTTACGCCGCCGGCGATTTCGAAGACCTCGGCCCACGCTCGATCCCCGTGCTGCCGGACTGGTCGCCGGTGGTCAAGGTGCCGGGCCACTGGCGCCCGAACTCGCCTTTGCAGGCGCAAGTGCACCAGTGCGTCGGTGCTTGCGCAGTGCACGCGCACAGCCATGAAAAAGCCCGACTGTCGAACGCACCGGTCAGCGACTTCGCCGGTTTCTGGGGCGCGTTCGGCTGTTCCTGTTTCGCTTTCTGATCACTACAAAAAAGCGCCGGCCATCCGGTCGGCGCCTCACGCAACAACCATCCACCGAGGAGTTTCCCATGAGCGTTCCCTACAAGCGTCTGAACAAAGATGATGCGGTCGTGCTGCTGGTCGACCACCAGACCGGTCTGATCTCGCTGGTACAGGATTTCACCCCCAACGAGTTCAAGAACAACGTGCTGGCACTGGGCGACATCGCCAAGTTCTTCAAGCTGCCGACCATCCTCACCACCAGCTTCGACGCCGGCCCGAACGGCCCGATCGTGCCTGAGCTGCGCGAGCAATTCCCCGATGCACCGTTCATTCAGCGCCCTGGCCAGATCAATGCCTGGGACAACGAAGATTTCGTCAAGGCGATCAAGGCCACCGGCCGCAAGCAACTGATCATCGCCGGTGTGGTGACGGACGTTTGCGTAGCATTCCCGACCCTGTCGGCCATTGCTGAAGGTTTCGAAGTGTTCGTGGTCACCGATTCTTCCGGCACCTTCAACACCACCGTGCAACAAGCCGCGTGGGCGCGCATGTCGGCCGCCGGTGCACACCTGCTGAACTGGTTCTCGGTAGCGTGCGAGCTGCAAGGTGACTGGCGCAACGACATGGAAGGCCTGGCGCATCTGCTGTCCGAACGCCTGCCGAACTATCGCAACCTGATCAACAGCTACACCAAGTTCACGGCCAAGTGATGCCTGAAGCCCCTCACCCTAGCCCTCTCCCAGAGGGAGAGGGGACTGACCGAGGGGTTTGTTCGCGATACGCCGACCTGCAATACCGAGCCGATCTCCGAAATTGAAGTACACGGAGATCGGCTCCCTTTCCCCTCGTTTGGGGGAGAGGGGACTGACCGAGGGGTTTGTTCGCGATACGCCGACCTGCAATACCGAGCCGATCTCCGAAATTGAAGTACACGGAGATCGGCTCCCTTTCCCCCTCGCCCCCTTGGGGGAGAGGGTTGGGGTGAGGGGGGCTCTTGATCTTGCTCTCGCATCAGCGCTTTTGCAGCCAACCCAAAAAACCACCCTTGCGCACCGCCACCGGTTTGGCCATCAACGCCAGCCGACTGTTCTGCTGTCGCACCGCCTGCAATTTGTTCAGCGCCTGGCCGACTTCGCTGCGCTGCTCCATGCATTGGCGGGTCAGCGCTTTGTCGAGGCGATAGATGATGCTCGACGTCAGCGCGGTGAACGTGGCTTGCGACGGGGTATCGGCGAGGATGCTCTGTTCGCCCATGACCTCACTCGGCCCCATGCGTCCAGCCTCGGTCTGGCCGTTGCCGTCGGGCACGGTCGCACTGACCACACCAGTGGCGATGACAAACAGACTGTCGGGCACTTCATCCAGCCCCAGCACCACCTGACCGGCCGCGTATTGCTGCGCGACCATCGATTCGGCGAGGCGATCACGTTCCTCATGGCTCAGCGAGCGGAAAACTTTCACTTCATCGAGCAACGCCCGGGCGCGGGTCGAGGGCTCGATCACGCCATCGGGATGGCGGGAAATTCCTGCGGCTTCGAGATGTCGATGGGCGAGGTCGAACAGTTGATTGCGCACTTCGCCTTTCTTGCTCAGTTCACTGATGAAACCGCTGGCGACATACTCCGACATCTCCTCGCCGGCCTCTTTCAACACGGCTTTGGGCGGCGGATTGAGCAGCAGACTGCTGCTGCCCTGCAGCGTGCGGTCGAGGGCGTCGAGCACCCGCCGCGGGCGAATGTGATTCGGCACCTTGATGCTGATCGACACCCCGTGCAGGTTGGTCGGGCGACTGAGATTGACGATCTTCGCCTTGGCCGCCACCGAGTTCGGCACCACGGCCAGCGTGCCGCTGCTGGTCAACAGATGCGTGGCGCGCCAGTCGATGTCGATGACCTTGCCCTCGACACCGTCGATCACCACGAAATCGTCGACCTGATAAGGCTTGGTGGTGTTGAGCACGATTCCCGAGAACACGTCGCTCAAGGTGCTTTGCAACGCCAGACCAACGACGATTGCCACTACGCCGGAGGTCGCCAGCAAGCCCTTGACTGGCAGTTCCAGCACATAGCCGGCGGCCGCGACGATCGCCGCCAGAAACACCAGCGCACCGATCACGTCCTGCAACAGCCGACCGCTGTGGCCGATGCGCCGCATCAGTGCCAGACCGATCACCTCGGTGAGCACCCGCGCGGCGTACAGCCACCAGACAATCCCCAACGCCGTTGCGCCCAATTGCATCACCCGGTCATCGGCGAACAGCGGCGCCTGCAACGGGCTGATCTCGGCGTTGATGATCAGTGCGCTGAACGCCAGAAACAGCGCCAGGCGAATGCCGACTCTCGGTGCCCGATGCTGAAACGGCGCGAGGTGCCAGAGCAGCGCATCGAGCAGCAGCAGGGCGGCGCTCCAGGACAGTGGGTGAGTGAGGAGGATGGACATGGCGATCTCCGGAACTGCATGAACGTTGGTGTAGAAGAGGCTTTTGTGGTGAGGGGATTCATCCCCGATGGACTGCGCAGCAGTCCCCTGCTTTTCTGGTTAGCGGCGGGGTCGCTTCGCAACCCATCGGGGATGAATCCCCTCACCACAAGGGTTCCTGCAGACAAAAAACTCGCCACACCGTCAGGTGTGGCGAGTGAGGGGGGCTCAGTTCAGATGTGTTTTCAGCTCAGCCGCGGCCTGGCGCACGGCCGCTTTCACTTCGGGAATCTGGCTCAGTGGGTTGAGCAAGCCAAAGTCATGAATCATCCCGTTGTAACGCACCGACGTCACCGGCACACCGGCCGCATCCAGATGCCGCGCATAGCCTTCGCCTTCATCCCGCAACACGTCGAACTCGGCGGTCTGCACCAGCGCGGCGGGCAGGCCCTTGAGCTGGTCGCTGCTGGCGTTCAGCGGCGAGGCGTGGATCTGCGCACGCTCGGCCGGGTTGGTGGTGTAGTTGTCCCAGAACCATTGCATCATGCCCTTGGTGAGGAAATGACCCTCGGCGAATTGCTGGTACGAGCCGTCGTCGAACTGCGCGTTGGTCACCGGCCACATCAGCAGCTGGAAGCGCAGGGCCGGGCTCTGCTTTTCTTTGGCCATCAGCGCCACGACCGCGGCCATGTTGCCGCCGACGCTGTTGCCGGCCACCGCCAGACGCTTGCCGTCGACGCCAATGTCCTTGCCATGCTCTGCCACCCATTGGGTCGCCGCGTAGGCCTGGTTGATCGCTGTCGGGTACTGCGCTTCCGGCGACGGCGTGTAATCGACGTACACCGCGACCGCTCCAGAACCGACCACCAGATCGCGAATCAAGCGTTGGTGCGTCGGGTAATCACCCAACACCCAACCGCCGCCGTGGAAGAACATGAACACCGGCAATTCGCCTTTGACCTTGGCCGGACGCACCACTTTGAGGTTGATCGTCTGGCCATCGACCTTGATTGCCTTGTCACTGACTTCAACTCCGGACAGGTCAACCTTTACCGAGGCCTGAGCGCCGGTCAGCACTGCACGGGCATCCTTCGGGCTGAGTTGCTCCAGCGGTTTGCCGCCGCCGGCGGCGAGGGCTTCGAGGAACGCTTGGGTGGTGTGTTCGACACCCGGGCTGCCGGCGGCGAATGCGTTACCGATGGACAGGGCGAGGAGGGATGCGGTCAGGGTCTTTTTGATGTTCATGCTCAATTCCATTTTCGAAAGTTATTGGTGTTGTGTCGGGCTGTTTTCAAACCGTGAGCACAGATTAATGAGCTGTCGAAAAGTGAAAAAGCGGCTATAAAGCGTTTGACTGTCTACCAGAGAGTGACAATGAACCCGTTCGAAGACATGCGTATTTTTTGCCAGGTCATGGACTCCGGCAGTTTCACTGCTGCGGCCGATCAGTTGGGCCTGTCCAAGCAGTTCGTCAGCCGCCGTTTGATGCAGCTTGAAGAGCGCCTCGGTGTGCGGCTGTTGAATCGTTCCACCCGACGCCTCGACGTCACGCCACTGGGCCAGAGCTACTACGAATCGGCGCTGCGTCTGCTGGGCGAAGTGGAACAGGTCGAGCAGGGCATCGCCGGGCAGACCGCCGAGCCGCGCGGGACCATTCGCGTCAGTGCGCCGCTGTCGTTTGCCGTCGCGCATCTGGGGTGTCTGCTGCCGCTGTTCCTGCAGCGCTATCGCGATGTCACCGTGGAGGTGGATTTGAGCGACCGCCCGGTGGACCTGCTTGGCGAAGGTTATGACCTGGCGCTGCGCATTGGTGTGCTGGAAGACTCGACGTTGATTGCGCGGCGCATCGCCGCCATCGAACGGGTGTACTGCGCCAGCCCGGCATATCTGGCCGAACGCGGCACGCCGCTCAATCCCGAAGACCTGCACAGCCACGACTGCCTGCCGTACGGCCACGGTCGTTCGGTGCAATGGCGCTTCAACGCGGGGCAGGGCAAGCCGCTGCTGGTCAATGTCACCGGACGCATGCGGGTGAACAATGGCGAGCTGCTGAGGGACGCGGCGGTGCAGGGGATGGGGATTACTTATCTGCCGACGTTCATCGTCGGCGCGGCGCTGAAGGACGGGCGACTGCTGCCAGTGCTCGACGACTACCGCCCCGAACCGCTGACCCTGTCGGCGGTGTACCCGCAACACCGCCAGGCTTCGCGCCCGGTGCAGGCGCTGGTCGAATTCCTGCGCGAACGCCTCAACCAGATGTGACCACGCCAAAAGTGTGGGAGCGGGCTTGCTCGCGAAGAGGTCGTGTCAGTCGATGAAGATGTTGGCCGGACCGACGTCTTCGCGAGCAAGCCCGCTCCCACAGGTTTTGTGACGTGTGCAAATCTTGCGTTCTATCTGAAATCTTGTGGGAGCTTTTTGCAGCGATGAGGTCCGGTCGCAAAAATCTCTACGAAGCCGCCGCATTACCCCTGTGGGAGCGGGCTTGCTCGCGAAAGCGGTGGTTCAGGCAATGAAGATGTTGGCTGGGCCGACGCCTTCGCGAGCAAGCTCGCTCCCACAGTGGAACGGCGGTGTGGCTTACAAAGTCGCAACAACCGTACTGATCGGGCTGTTCTAGACTCGGGTCCGCTCAATCACGAGCATCGCCCGGAGTGCGCCATGGAAGTGCCCAACAATAAAACCGCCATCGACAGCAATCGACAGGCGTGGAACGATTCTGCTCGTCATCACCGTGAGTCGGCGGAATGGCAAGCGCTGTTGAACGAGGTGTCAAAGGCTGATTTTTCTTGCCTCGACGACACCTTGCGTGGCGTGCTGGAACAGGTCGGCGTCGATGGCAAAGCGCTGATTCAACTCGGTTGCAACAACGGCCGCGAAAGCCTGTCGCTGTTTGCCCTCGGCGCGCGCAGTGTGGTCGGCGTCGATCAATCGGAGGCGTTTCTCGAACAGGCCCGCGAGCTGAATCAGCGCTCGCCGTACAATGCCGAATTCATCGAAAGCGATATCCATCACCTGCCGGCCGCGCTGCACAGCCGCTTCGACGTGGCGCTGATCACCATCGGCGTGCTGAACTGGATGCCCGACATCGGCGAGTTCTTTCGCCACGTGGCGTTGACCCTGAAGCCGGGCGGCAAACTGGTGATCTACGAAACCCATCCGTTTCTGGAAATGGTCGACCCCGACGCCGAAGACCCGTACCGCCTCGCCAGCTCCTACTTCCGCGCCGAGCCATTCGTGCAGGAAGAACCGATCGTCTACGTCGGCAAGGTCGAACAGCAGGCTGCCAAGTCATACTGGTTCGTGCACACCCTCGGCGCGATCTTCAGCGGTGCCATCGCGGCCGGCCTGAACATCGCGCACTTCAAGGAGTATGCGCACTCGAATCGAGAGGAGGTGTATGACCAGTATCTGAATCGCGAGGCGCAGATGCCGTTGTGCTTCACCTTGGTCGCTCGCAAAACCTGAGAATTTGTTGCTCCATCTGGCCTCATCGTGAGCAGGCTTACTCCTACACGTGATCGGTGTCGTACACAAATCCACTGTAGGAGCGAGCATGCTCGCGATGGCGGCCGAATGGCCGCCATGCCTTTTACAACCGAATCAAGCCTGCGCCGCCGCACTCACCGCCGGCCGCGCCGGTTTACGCAGGGGGTCCAGGCGTGAGCCGTCGTAGCGGCTTTCGCGGTAGAAGCGCCAGCGGCCGAACAGGCCGTAAACGTGGGTGATACGCCCTTGTTCGTGGTAGCCCATGCGGATGTGCAGTTTCATTGCCGGAATGTTGCGCGTTTCGCAGGTGTCCACGACGGTATGACAGCCTTGGGCGGCCATGGCTTCCCAGAGGGCGACTTGCACGTCCACCGACAGGCTGGTGCCGAAGTAAGGCCGGGCCATTTCGCCGCCGAATTCGAAGAACTCGCCGGGTTTGACCGGGAACCAGCAGCCGTAATAGTGGCGGTCGTGGTAGTTGCGAATGCTGCCCCAGATGAATGCCACCGCGTGGCCGTCGGCATCGAGGTACATGTGCCCGGTGTGGCCTTCGGCGGCGAGTTCGGCCATGGTTTCCACGCGGTCACCGAAATGCTTGGCGAACGCCCCGGTGTTGTGCGGTGTGATATCGACTTTGCGCACTCCCTCGTATGGCCGCAGCTTGTGTGGCGGCACCGGGGTCACCAGATCGCGCTCCATCCACAGCAGTTCCCAGTGGAAGAACACGTAGCGCTTCCACAGACTGGCGAAGAAGTTACGAAAGCCTTTTTGACGAATCCGGTCACGCAGTTTTCCGATGACGTTCATGTTGCCCTCCGTGGCCGAAGCCCGGTGTGGTGGATGTTGCTGTTGTGGGGATGAATCAATCGAGTGCCGCGGCACCGCGTAAAAAATCCTTGTGCAGATCGGCATAGGACACCCGTGGCACACCCGGCAGCCGCTGCTCCAGCACGTGGCTCAGGGATTCTCCGGGATTGAGGTAGGCATCACCGAAATCGCTGCCAAGCTGATTCGGGTGGGCAACGACTTCCAGCACGCCGTCGCTCGGCGCGGGGTCGTTACGCAGATCCACCGGCGTGCACACATAGTCCGCCGTGGCTCCGGCCAGACTCTGCAAGCGCCAGTTGAGCAAACCTTTGAATATGCGTTTCGGCAGACTGAGGTTCTGCCCCAGGTTGCGCGCCAGGCGAATCGGCACGCCTTGATGGGCAGCAAAGCGCGCGACGATTTCGCCGATCGGCCAGATGTTGTGCACGTGCTGATGCGAGTCGATATGGCTCGGCCGTACGCCGTGTTCGACACAGCGCTGCCACTGCGCCTGCAACTCTTCACGCACCGCGTCGCGATCCTCACGTCCGAGCCACAGGCTGTGCCGTGGCAGGCTCAGGTCGAATACGCCGTGGCTATCGCAGAATGTGCGACTGCGCAGGATTGAGGTACTCAGCGGCCGCCCGTAGGTCAGGTTGAAATGCAACCCGACCCGACCTTGCAGCGACGGATGCCGGGCCATCGCGCAGGCTGCTTCGAACGCCGGCATGTTGGCCATGGCCGTGGCCGAGCTGATGACCCCGGCCTGAAACGCGGCGAAGATCGTCGCGTTTTCGTTCGGGCTCAACCCGAAATCGTCAGCGTTGACTATGACTTGGCGAGGCATGATCGCCCTCCGTGGTGATGACGACAGGTGTGGGCGCCGATGCCGGTCTGGCCGCACGTCGCGCGCGCCATTGCTGCACCGTCGGTTTCAAGCGCTGCCAGAGCCGCAATCCCAGCCCCAGCAACATCCCGCTGGGGCGCCAGGAATAGAAACTCCAGCGCCAGTGTTCCAGTTGTCCGGTCATGCGTTCGTGCAGTTGGTGGCTGGAGTTTTCCAGACTGACCCGCGAGGCATCGATCCAGCGCCAATGCTCGTCCAGCCCCCAGCGAATCCATTCCTCCAGCAGCACCCGGCCGCTGCCCAGATCGGCGTATTGCGGCAGGAACGCGAGGTTGTAATCGTAGAGTCGGCCCTGCTCCAGCAAGCCGAGGCGATAGCTGATGCAACGCCCGTTGAGTTCCAGCGTCACCACCCGCACCAGGCCCTGGCCGGCGAGGGCAGTGAAGGCGCGTTCGATCCATTGCCGACTGCGTTCGCTGGCGAAAATCCCCACGCCTTCGTCACCTTTCCAGCTCACCGCTTCGACTTCGCTGATCGCCCGCAACAGGGGACCCATGCTCAGCGCGTCGGGGCAGATGCGCCGCACCTGGGCGCCACACGCGACAATTCGTTTGCGCGCCCGTCGCAGCTTGTAGCGCGGGTCGCCGGAGACCTCTTGGTGATCCGCGTCGCTGATCAGATGCACCGGCACCCGGCAACTGAGGCGGCGTTCGCCCGCAGAACTGTGGGCCATCCATTCGGTCAGGGCGCTTTCGTCACCCGCCGGCTCGGACAATTCGTTGAGTTGCAGCAGGGCGTGCGGCAGCTGTCGGCGGATCAGGTGCAAGGCTTCGCGCATGTCTTCGCCCTTGAGCAATGACAGCAGCGCCAGCCGGTCCGCCAGCGGATAGCCCAAGTGGTGCAGTACACGAAACGGCACGCCGGCAAAGCGCTCACGGCCCGCTACCAGCGGCAGGCACAGGCGCAATTCGTCCGCTTCCCAACCGAGCAGGATGTGCAGGCGCTCACCCGCGCCCAGTGCCTGCTCCGCCGCGCACAACCAGCCCAGGTGGTTGAACGGCGTGTGATCCGTCACCTGCAGGCGCAGCGCTTCATAGGCGGCTGCCGGGAAGTCGGCGGCGCACAGTGAAGTGCGCCATTCGAATCGCGCCGTCATAGGCTCAGACCGCCGTGGCTGTGACAGGTGGGCGGGACGGTTTGCGCAGCGCATCCAGTCGCGAACCGCTGTAGCGGGTTTCGCGGTAGAAGTGCCAGCGACCGAACAGGGTGTAGACGTTCATGATCCGGCCTTGCTCGGTGTAACCCATGCGCAGGTGCAGTTTCAGCGCCGGGACGTTGTGGAATTCGCAGACGTCCACCACCTTGTCGCAGCCCTGGGCCGCCATGGCTTTCCACAGTTCCAGTTGCAGGTCCACCGAGAGCTCGCTGCCCCAGTAGGCACGGGTCAGCTCGCCACCGAATTCGAAGAACTCGCCGGGTTTCACCGGGAACAGGCAGCCGTAGTAATGCCGGTCGAAGTAGTCCCGTGCGCTGCCCCAGATGAACGCCACGGCATCGCCTTGATCGTCCAGGTGCATGTGTCCGGTGTGGCCTTCGTTGGCCAGCTCGGCCATGGTCCCGACGCGGTCGCCGAAGTAGCGGGCAAAGGCGCTGGCGTTGTCGGCGGTGATCTTCACCACCCGCAGCGGCGGATACGGTTTGAGGCTGTGCGGTGGCACCGGACTGACCAGGTCGCGCTCCATCCACAGCAATTCCTGATGAAAAAACACGTAGTGCTTCCACGCCTTGGCGAGGGTGGCGCGCAGGCCTTTTTGTTTGATGTGCTGGCTGAGTTTGCTGACGGTACCCATGTTCTGTACTCCGGCGTTCCGGCAGGGCGAACAACTGTGGCGAGGGGCTCTGTGGCGAGGGGATTTATCCCCGATGGGCTGCGAAGCGGCCCCGCATTTACAGGCTAAAAGCGACGACTGCTGCGCAGCCGATCGGGGATAAATCCCCTCGCCACAAAAACTCCCTACCCACAAATCTTTGTTCGCTTTACCTTTTCTGATATTCGGAATTGGCTTCATGACGCGCTCCAGCTCAACGCGAACAGGGTTTCCCCTGGCAAGTCGAAGCTGACGCGTCCATCGCGGCAGGCAAACGGCGCGTCGCGGCTGCGGTTGTCCGCGCCGAAGTAACGCAACGCACCGTTGTTCAGCGGGCACTTGGCGCCACTCAGGTCAACACGCTGCAAACGCGTGCCCTTGTTCACACCGAGCAGACCCCGCTGCTCGTCGCCGGCCATCGCCAGCACATCGACTTCAAAGCCATCGTTCTCTAGCCACAGCACTTGGTGCAGCCAATGCTGCGCGATGAACTGCTGGGCCAGCCCCACCGGTTTCAGCTCAAAACGCTCATCGCCCAAAACCCGGATCATGCCCTTGGGATACTGCGGTTCATCGGCGGCCTGAAACCAGTTGAGCATGCTCAGCAAACCGTCCTGCGAAGCGTTGATCACCACCGACGCCCACCACAGCGAGGCGTAGTGCGTCTCCTGATCGTAGGGGCTGAGGCTGGAACCGCTGGACATATTGGTCTGATCCAGCAGCAAGGCTTTGCGCGGCTGGCCGTGGCCATCGAGGCCAACCAGTTCGGCGGCGCGGCGCACGCTGTCGCGGTAAACCCGGGTGGCGAGCAGGTCGCGGATCATCCACTCGTGCCACGCCAGTGCGTCGATCTGCTCGGCGGACTCACCGAGCAAACGTCGCGCCCAGTCGATGCCGCGCTTGTCTGCCGCGTTATCGGCGAACGGCCCGTTGACCAGCCGTGAACTGGCCGGCATGGCGATGCGCACGCCAGCCTTGGCATTCGCCGGATCGCTGCGCACTTGCCTGGCCATGCTGGCGAAAATTGCCCGGTATTGCTCGAAGTTTGAATAGTTGAGGTTCGGCTCGTCGGCAAAACCGATGTAGTGCGTGCCTTTACCGCTCAAGGCGCGGGTGCCGGCCAGCCATGCATCGAGGCCGCCATTGCTTTGCACGTCGGCGCGCAGATCGGCCTGACGCTGGCTGCCGGCGAGCAAGGTGATGTCCTGACGGATGCCGAAGCGCTCCTGATAAGCCTGGCGGAACGCGTCTTCGAAGTGCGGATTCTTCGCCGTGACATCGACAAAACTGTAGTAGCTGGCGGCGGTCGCTTTCAGCGCATCCAGCACCGCGTGACTACTGGCGGGTGGCATCACGTAGGGCAGGGCGATGCCCAGATCCGGCGTGCGCCCGAGGATTTTGTCGTGCAGGGTCAGGTGGATCTGGCCGGTCTCTTCGCGCACGGGTTTGAGTTGCTGCGGAGTCTGCGCAAACCGATTGGCCGTGCCGTCGAGCCAGAATGCTGCTTTGCCGCTGCCTTGCAGGCGCAGGCGCCAGACCTGTTCGCGCTCGCTGACCGGCAACGCCAGTTGATCGAACTGCCAATAGGCGCGATAGGGTTTGAGCGTCAGCGTCAGTGTCAGTGGCTGATCATCGCCAACCCGTTGTACCTGCAGCGCGTTGACCCCGCCATGAAACTTGCCGGCAAGCACCGCGTGTTCCCCCGGCGCGACTTTGAAATACAACTCGTCGCCATTCTGCGTCTGCGCGCTGAAATGCACCTTGGCCGGTTCGAACAGCGCCACCGTGTGCTCGTCGTGTTCGACCCGGTAATTGCGGAAGCTGTAGCCGGGAATTTCCAGGCGATAACTGGCGGCACCCGGCAGCAACGCCCAGCTCTGGGTGCCGCGGGTTTCGCTGGCCTTGATCACGCGTTCGCCCTGCAATTTGCCCTGGCCGTCGAGCAGGTACAGATGCTCTTCGTTGGCCTCGGCCTGCCACGCGGGTGTCCAGCGCACGGTCACGGTGTCCGGACGGTCGGTTTGCAGGTACAGGCTGCCGTCGCGGATCTCGCCCCAGCGCATCGACGCGGCAAAGGCGTCCAGCGACAGGCCGAGACCGAGCAGCAGGACCAGGCCTTTCATGCGGCCTTCCGGTGCAGCATCTGCCACATCGGCGCGATGTCGCTGGGCAGGATGATCAGGGTTTGCCAGAACGCCACGCCGCTCAAACGGCAGTACAACACCAGCATCGCCACCGTCACCGCCAGATAGGCAATCGACGACGCCGCTGCCGCGCCGACGATGCCGTAGGCCGGAATCAACACCAGGTTCAGCGCCAGATTGAGCAGGGCGCCTAGACCCATCAGCAGCGACACCGTGCCGGGGCGGTTTTTCCCCAGCAGGTCCAGCCGCAGGATGCTCGCGTAGCACAGGCCGAGCAGCCCCGGCAGCAACGCCAGCAGCGCCGGATACGCCGGTTGGTAGGCGATGCCGAACAGGGTGACGATCAGCCAGTTGCCGATCACTGCCATGCTCAGGCACGCGCCGAGCATCACCGTGGCGGTCAGGCGCAGGGCCAGCGGAGTGACCTTGTCCATGCCTTCGTCCTGTTGCAACAGGCGTTTCATCAGCGGCGTGGTCACCGCTTCCGGGACGATCAGCAGCAGTTCGGCGGCGGCGCTGGCCATCGCGTAATGACCCAGCGCGGTGCTGCCGAGCAGGGCGCCGATGAACAGGTAATCCGAGCGCAGAATCACTTGCTGGAACAGCAGATCCGGATGGCTGCGCGCGCTGTAGCGCAGCAGTTCGTTCTGGCTGGCGCGATCCCATTGCAACTGCAGCGGTTGCGCGCGTTTGAGCCAGACCCAACCGGCCAGCACCACCAGGCTGATCCCGGCCAGCCAACTGATCAACGCCGCTTCCAGCGCCGCGCTTTTCCACATCCAGAACAGTGCGAGAAACAGCAGCAGTGGCGCCAGTGATTCGGTCAGGCGCAAGGCGTTGAACGCGACCACGCCGCCGGAGGCGTTGTGCAGGGTCAGCAGGCCGCTTTTCAGCACGGTCAGCGGCACCGCCAGCAGCAACAGCCACGCCAGCAGACCGAGTTGTACTGTGACATCCAGCTCACTGCCGAACTCACGCACCAGCGCCACCACCAGCAAGGTCAGCAGACCGGCGAGCAAGCAACCGAAGACCAGCACCTGACTCAACAGCAGCCCCATCGGCCGTTGCTTGGCGGCTTGATAACCCACGGCTGAATTCAACCCGCCACTGGTGGCAGCGCTGATCAGGTCGGGCAAGGTGCTGAGCAACGCGAACAACCCGCGTTCACTCGGCCCGAGGATCCGCGCCAGTAACACGTTGCGCAGCAGGCGCAGGGCGATCATCGCCAGTTTGGTGCCCATGCTCAGCGCCAAGTGTTTGAGATAGTGGCTGCGGCTCATGGGCGGTTGCCACGAAAGATGCGCCACGACAGCAACTCCGGGTTGCGCGCAGTACGCTGGCTGACACCGAAACGCGGCAGGTTCAGCGGATCGCCTTCACCGCGATAGATGCCGGTGCCGGTGCCCAGGGCGAACGGGTAATCGTGGGCAGCAATCTGCTTGCGCACGCGATCGTCGTTGTTGCCGTTGGGGTAGCAATACACCGGCAACGGCCGGTTGCAGCCATTGTTCAGGGCGTCGCGGCTGCGGCTGATTTCTTCGCTCAGGCGCACATCGTCCAGTTCAGTGAGGATCGCGTGGCTGGCGCCGTGCGGGCCGAAGCGCACCAGCCCCGAGGCTTCCAGCGCGCGTACCTGATGCCAGTCCAGCGCTTGCGGCTGCGCTTCGGGCGGGCATTCGTCGGTCAGGCGTTCGAGCATCGCCGGCTCAAGGTTTTTCAGGCCTTGCAGGTAATGCAGCAGCGACAGGCTGCGGCGATCAACGTCGATGTCATCCACCAGCACCGGCACCGGATGGTGGATCATGTGCAGGCATTCGATCAGATGCATGCGGGCCTTTTCGCCGTGGCTGCCCCACAGGGTTTCGCCGAGGCTTTCCCACCAGAAGCGCTGACGGCTGCCGATGAAATCGGTGGAGAGAAAAATGCTCGCTGGCACCTGATGTTTTTGCAGCAACGGGAACGCATTGACCGCGTTGTCGCGCCAGCCATCGTCGAAGGTCAGCGCCACCCGTGGGCGTTCGCTGCGCAATGCGGTGGGCGTGAGGATGTCCATCAGCGGCACGCAATCGAAGTGCCGGCGCAGCCACACCAGCAGGTGTTCGAACGCCTTGGGCCCGACACACAGCTCATTGCGGTGCGGCAAGTCGGCGGCGCGGTCGTTGGCCAGCACCCGATGCAGCATCAGAATCACCCCGGCGCCGTGCAACTGGTTTCGTCCCACGGGCGAGTTGAGGTAAAGCCAGCCACTGGTGCGTTTTATTAATTGTTTGATCGCCATGGCTTCGGTCCTCTCAACGGTTTTGTTCAGGGTTCCACTGGGCATATCGGTGGCCGCGCAGGAACTGCCACAGGCCGAGACTCATCCCGGCGAGGGTGACCAGCAGGAACGCGGCCAGACGAAACGGTTTGGGCAAGCGATGTTGCGAGTCCAGCAGTCCGGCCAGCGCAATGGCGTAGCCGAACAGCTGGGCGATCAGGGCCAGTCGATAGAAACCGTGGTCGTCCCACAGCCAGAAGTTGCTCAGCAGCAACGGCAGCAGGAGGATCGGTGCCAGGCGCCGGATCAGTTTGTGGCTGATCAGCGCCAGCGAATACAGGCCATGTTTGAGTGGGTTGAGCAGCTCACTGCGCTGGGCGAGGCTTTGCAGGCCACCGACGGTGACGCGTTGACGGCGGCGGAACTGTTTGTCCGCTTCGTCGACACCGTGGTCGATCACTTGCGCCTCGGGCACGTACACAATGCGCTTGAAGGCCACCGGTGCACAGGTGCTGAGAAAGAAGTCGTCGTTGACCTCCGCCGGCACGCTCTGGAACAGCTCGCGGCGCAGGGCGAGCAGGGCGCCGTCGGCCGAGACCATGCAGCCGGTGCGATTTTCCACCCGACGCAGCCAGCCTTCGTAATGCCGGTACAGACTGTCGCCGACGCTGAGGCCGCCGCCGGTCACCGGAATCACCATGTGCCCGGCGCAGGCGCCGACATTCGGGTCACTCAGCGGGGCGAGCAGGTAGCCGAGGGTTTCCCGCGACCATTGGTTGTCGGCGTCGGTGAACACCAGAATATCGCCAGTCGCCAGGGCTACGCCGGCATTCAGCGTCGCGGCTTTGCCCTGGCGCGGCAGGTCGAGCACAGTGATGCGCGAATCAACCACTTTGTGCGCGCAAGCCACGGTGTCGTCGGTCGAGCCATCGCTGGCGAGAATGATCTGCAGCGTGGCCGGCTGGTAGTCCTGTGCCAGCAGCGTGCGCAACTTGTGCTCGATGTGCCGCGCCTCATTGTGCGCGGCAATCACGATGCTGATGTTCAGCGGCGGCGCCGGGCTGTGGCGCCAGGCCGGGAACAGCGGCGCCAGTACAGTCAGCAGCAGCGGGTAGCCAAGGTAGGCGTATACCGGCAGCAGCAGGCACATCCAGAAAATGAATTCAGCCACGGGCAGGCCTCCTGGTGTTCCAATGACACAGACTGAGAATCAACGCCGCCCCGGCCAGGTGCAGCCGCACCCAGTGCAGGCCCCACAGTTGCAGGGTCAGGCCCACATCATGATGGCGTGAACTCTGGCGAATGCTCAGCACCAGCGCCGGTATCGTGGTCAGCATCACCATGACGGCCGCGTGGTGCGGAAAACCGTTGAGCAGTGCGGAAATCGCCAGCAAGTCGAGCAGCCACGCGCCAAGCGAGAGCAGCGGAAAGCGCAGCAGGCGCAGGCTGAAACCGTGAGTGCGCAGCAGTTGCAGATGACTGCCCTGACGCCACATTTCCTTGCCCATCCACTCGCGCCAGTTCATCTCGTAGCCCCAATGCAGGGCCACGCTGCTGTTCACCGACAGCAGCCGCGCGCCCTGTTCGTGCAGGCGCAGGGTAAATTCCTTGTCTTCGCCGGTACGCAGGTGTTCGTTGAAGCCGCCGACCTTGTCGAACCAGCGCCGGCGCATCAGCAGGTTGGAACTGGGCAGCCAGTCCACCGGGTGCGATGCCTGACTCGACGGGCGCAGCGTGCGCCGTTGCCAGGCGGCGGCGTACCACGGCGCAGTGGCGGGGGTGTGCAGGTCGAGACCGAAGACGTCGGCCTGACCCTCGGCTTGCAGCTCGAACAAGGGCTTGAGCCAGTCTTCGGGCATTTCGACGTCGGCATCAATGAACGCGATCCACTCGCCGCTTGCCAGCAGCGCACCGCGATTGCGCAGCGCGCCGATCAGCAGGCCCGGCAGCACCAGCACCTGTGCACCGAACTGGCGGGCGATGTGCGGGCCGTCGTCGCTCGAACCGTTGTCGACCACAATCAACTCGCACTCGACATCGGCCGCATGTGCGGCTTTTTGCGCCGCCAGCAGCGTGCGGCCGATGTGCCGGGCCTCGTTGTACATCGGGATGATGATGCTGATCCGGCTCATGTCCTGGCCTCGGTCAGTGGCGCCTGTTCGGCCTTGAGGCGCAGGACGCTGGTCAGCGCGAGCATGATCCACAGGTATTTCTGGTTCGGTGCGCTGAGGAACATCAGGAACAGGGTCAGCGACAGAAAGCTCACCCCGAGGTGAGTCATCAGGTCCGCCTGCTGCCAATCGCGCCGCAGCATCCACGCGGCGCGGGCGCGGATCAGGTTGTACAGGCCCAGGCCGAGCATGCCGACAAACAGCAGGCCGGCGGGAATCCCCAGTTCACTGAAAATTTCCAGGTAGGTGTTGTGGGCACGGCGGTACAGGTCGCCGATCTTGCGGTTGGCGGAAAACGCTTTGGCGTAGCCGGTGGTCGCGTAGTGCAGCGGGAAGGTGCCGGGACCGGAGCCGAGCAGCGGGTTCTCGCGGATCATCTGCCCGCCGACCACGATGTACGAGGCGCGCCGGCCGAGGGATTCGTCGTCGTGGCCCTTGGCGCCGGCGCTCAACACGCTCAGGGACTGAATGCGCGCGAGGTAACCGGCGGGCATGGCGTAGATCGCCAGCGGAATCACGATGGCCGCGCCGAGCATGGCGAAACCCAGGTGCCGTGGGCGAATGCGGGTCAGTTGCGCGCGGTAGTGCCAGCAGCCGATCAACAGACTCAACGCCACCACCACCAGCCCGGAGCGCGATTCGGTCTTGGTCATGCCGCCGAGCAGCAACAGGCAGCAAGCGCCCCAGAACAACCGATGCAACAGATTCGGCCCGCGAATCACCAGCAGCAGCGCCAGCGGAATGGCGAAGGCGATCAGCAAGGCGAAGGCGTTGGGGTCTTCCAGCAGACCGGCAGCGCGGCCCTGATCCTGGAATTTGACTGAAAACATCGCCATGGCACAGGTGGCGCTGACACTCAGGGTCACCAGTCGGGCGAACAGGTCGAGGTTCAGTTCACGGCCGATCAGCAGGGTGATGACAAACAGGATCAGCCCGACGCTGAGTTCGCGCAGATGCCCCAGCGACATGCCCAGGTCATCGGTGTTGAACAGGCTGAGGAAATACAGCGCCAGAAACCACAGCAGAAACCGCCAGATATTGCTGCGCAGGCGCTCGGAAGGAATCTGGTGCATGGCCAGTTGCAGCATCAGGATCACCGCCAGCGAAGCGCCGATCAGTTTGCTTCCGGACAATGCGCTGTCCTTGAAGAAACCTTCGAACGGCACCAGCGCGGCAATGCCCAGCAGGCCCCAGGCCGGCTTGCGATACAACACTGTGAAACCCACCAGGCCAATGACCGCGCCGGGTGCGAGAAACGGATAAGGGCTGGCGAGCAGACCGATGCACACCATCCCGAGCAGCGTGACGATCGAGAGCGGGAAAATCATGCGCGTGCCTCCCGTGCCGTGCGGATGTACAGCTGCGACCAGCGTTCGGCCAGGGCCTTGAGGTCGTAGCGATCCTGTTGCGTACGCTTTGCGTTGTCGCACAAATGCCGGGCCAGTTTCGGCTCGCTCAGCAGGTTGTCGAGCTGACGGGCGAGGTCGGCGCTGTCGGCAGGTGTCGCCAGCAGACCGTTATGCCGGTGCTCGAGCACATCGGGAATGCCGCCGACGGCGAACGCCACCACCGGCACGCCGCTCTGCATCGCTTCGAGCAGAATCATCGGCGTGCCTTCGGTGCGCGAGCTGATCACCAGCGCATCCAGGCGCTGCCACCACGGTTGCATGGCGGTCTGGTAGCCGGGCAGACGAATCCGTTGCTGCAAACCTGCGGCGTCGATCCGCTCCTGCAGCGCCTCGCGTTCCGGGCCGTCGCCGAGCATCACCGCGTCCAGTTGCGGATGCTGGTGACACAGCGGAATCAGCGCATCGAGAAACAGGTCCGGACCTTTCTCGCTGCTCAGGCGCCCGACGTAACCGGCGAGCCAGCGCTGGCGGTCAACGGTGCTGACCAGCGCGTCGGCGGCGGGCAATCCGTTGGGGATCACCTGGAGTTTTTCCGCCTGCACGCTGGCCTGACGATGCAGCACGGCAATGCTCTCGGCCACGCACACCACCCGATCCACCGACGCCGTGCGGCACAACTGCAGACTCAGCCAGGTGTAGAACTTCTGCTTGCGGCTGCGCGGGGTGAAGCCGTGTTGGGTGATGACCAGCGGCAAACGCAACAGCGTTGCGCCGACCCAGCCGAACAACAGCCCTTTGAAGTTGTGGGTGTTGATCAGCGGCCGTTCGCTGCGCCGGGCCCGCAGGTGGCGCAACAGCTCACCCAGCCCGGCACAGCCACGGCAGTCCACCCCGGCCTCGCGAAAGCGCGCGATCAACGCCGGCGGTGCATCGAGGAAAAGCACCTGGTGCTGCCCCGGTGTCGCCAGGCAGTGATCGAGCAGCATGCGCTCGGCCCCATAGAAGCCGCCGCTGCTGAGCAAATGAATGATCGGCAGCGCGGCGTTCGGGGTGGACAGCGTGTTCAATTGCGCACCCAGTGCACGAAGCTTGGCACGGTCCAGTTCTTGTGCGGATTGCTCGGCAGCACGTTCTCGTCGTTGATCACCAGCAACACCGGCAGGCCCAGTTCGTGGGTGATTTGCGCAGGGTGTTTGAAACGGTGATCGAAGAACTCACGCACATAGACCAGGGCTATCGCCAGCAGCAGACCGGTGAACAGCCCGAACGGAATGATCAGCAGCGGTTTGGGGAACGCTGGCTCGGTCGGCTCGAACGGCGGGCTGAGCACCTTGGCGTTCGACAGGTCGTCGTTGAGCGAACCGGCGGTGCTGCTTTCGGCAAAGCGTTGCGCGTAGGTCGAGAACGCCGTGTGCAGCGCGTCGATTTCCGTGTCCATCTGCCGCAGCTTGCTCTGGGTCTGCTGCAAGGTGTGGATGCGGTTCTTGAACTCGGCGATGCGCGCGGTTTTCTGATCGATCACCTGTTGCACCACGGCCAGATCGTTGGTGCGCTCCTGAATGCGGTTGCTCACCACTTTGAGGAACTGCTGGCGGGTGCGGGCGATCTGTTCGCGGGTCAGCAGCATCGGCTCGCTGCCGGGCTGGAACACCGCGAGGTCATTCATGTAGCGGCTGACCTGAGTGGTCAGTTGCTCGCCCAACTGTTTGATTTCCCGATCCTCGAACGCCACGTTATCGACGGTGGTGGTGAAGGTGAAGGGGAAGGTGTAGTCGTTGAGCTTGTTGCTGCTGGCGGCCGTCAGCGCGGTTTTCAGGTATTCGAGCCAGCGCTGGCTCTGCAACAGGCGATCCTGATACAGGTTCAGGGCCTGCTCTTCGGTATTGATCGCGTTCAGGCGGAAGGTGATTTCTTCCTTCGGATCGGACGATGCAACACTTTCCAGCAGCGCTTGCCGATTACCTTCCAGCCCGTCGAGACGCACCTGATACAGGTGCTTCTTGGTTTCATAGAAGGATTGCGGCAGGTCGATCGATTGCAGCGCCTGACGGCTGCCCAGATAGTTCTGCAGCAGGGTGGCGACGAACGTCGTGCCCTGATGCGGATCGGGGAAGCTGTAGACGATCGAGATCACGTTGGAGCCTGGCAGGGTCTCGATTTTCAGGCTGTTGATCGCATCTTGCGTCAGGCCGTCGAGCACGGTGTCACGCACCGGATCGGTTTGCAGCCCGAGCATGTTGCGCAGCGGATTGATCACGTACTCACGCAGCGGCGAAGAGATATAGCGGCGGAACGGTTCGCTCACCAGTTTGGCGAAGATGCCCGCCGGCGGGTTGTACTCGCCCTTGTCGCGCAGCTCGCTGATGGTCTGGCGGATCAGCGCCGGGGACCGCAGGATGTTGCTTTCGGTTTCCATGTCCGCCAGCGACGGCGGAATGAAGGTGGCGTTATCGACCGTCAGTGACGTGGTGGCGTCACCCTGGGAGAGTTTTTTCGACTGCACGATCACCTGAGCGGTGATATCGAAGCTCTGTTTGAGCACCAGCGGCAGTACCAACGCGATGACTGCAAAGATCAGGAAGACCCGTTTCACCAGTTGCTTGTTGGCGAAGAAGATCCTGAAGAACTCATGCAGGTAGTTTTCCTTTGGATTCATGATCGGTCACCTGAGAGTCAGTTACTGCTGCTGCTTTTGTTGTCGACGCGGTAGCCGAAGCTGAAGCCCACGCCCTGAAACAGCACCACGTCAGCCAGTTGCCGGGCCAGATCGCCGGCACTCGCCAGTTTGGTTTTCGGCACGAACAGCATGTCGTCCGGTTGCAGGTAGGCGATCTGCGACGCATCGCCCGACAGGGCTTTTTCCACGTCGTAGTGCACGGCCTGCACCTGGTTGCCGTTGCGCCGCATGATCACCACCGAGTCCAGGCGCGCCTTGACGTTGGTGCCACGCGCCAGGGTCAGCGCTTCAAGCACCGAGACCGGACGGCGGATCGGGTAGGAACCCGGTTGGCCGACTTCGCCGAGCACATAGATCTCGTTGCCGGCGGTGGACTTGAGCATCACATCGACGCTCATCCGCCCGGGCAATTGCGCGTATTTCTGGTTAAGAAAGGTTTCCAGTTGGTTGATGGTCATGCCTTGCAGCGGCACGGCGCCGATTTCCGGAAAGCTCGCATAACCGTCATTGCCCACGGTGATCTCGCGGCTCATGCCGGTGGCCGGGTGATTCAGTGCGCTTTTCAGGTTTTGCTCATTGGTCAGCGGGCTGATGACCTGCACGGTCAGCTGATTGCGGTTGGGCTGGAACAGCTGTTTGCGCTGGTAAGCACGCTGGATTTCATCGCGCGCCTCGTCGGCGGTCAAGCCGGCGATTTTCACCGAGGTGTTGGCGCCGGGCAGGTTGATGGTGCCGTCGGGCAGCACCAACTGGTTGCCATTGAGCTGGCTGGCGGCGGTGAAGTTCAGGCCGATCTGGTCACCCGACTGCACGCGGTAAGCGTCCGAACCGCTGGTGCTGATGTGGAAGATCACATCCAGCACGTCTTGCGGGCGCAGGGTCTGTTCGACCTTGGGCATATCGGTGGCCTGGGCATTGGCCGGGGTGGCGGTGAGAATGTTCACCGGCATGTTCTGGGTTTCGGAAGTGCTGGAGCAGCCTGCAAGCGGCAGCATCAGCAGAACAAGTATCTTGGCGTTCATGGCGTCATCCTTCGCGTTTGCTTACAGGTTTTTGTAGAGCCACTTGGGCATGTAGTACTTGCGCCGGTTGAACACGCTGCCGACCACTTTTGCCCCGGCCTGGGTCAGACGTTGCACGGCGGCCTGGGCGACTTCCCAGCGGGTGTCCTCAGCGCGGACCACGAACACCACGCCATCGACCTGAGTGGCGAGCACCAGCGTGTCGGCGGCGGAATACACCGCGTCGCCGTCGATCACCACGAAGCGGTACTGGGTGCCCAGGCGGTCGAGCAGCGGGCTCAGGCGCTCGGCGGTCAGGTGTTCGAGGGTGCGGATCGGCCGGCCATTGGGCAGCACATGGAAAGGCAGGCTCGAGACCTGCACCACGCAGTCCTGCAACAGCGGCGGGTTGTCCGGGTTGAACAGCAGGTCGCGCAGGCCGCGCTCCTTGCCCAGGTTCAATTGCTGCGTGAGGTTGCCTGCCGACTGACTGGCATCGACCAGCAACACCTGGCCGCTGCTCATCTGCGCCAGTTGGCTGGCCAGTGCCAGGGCACTGGTGGTGGTGCCCGCGCCGGGGTTGGCGGCGGTCAGGAACAGGATCCGCAGATCCAGATCCAGCACGGTCGAAATCAGGTTCGATTCGCTGGGGTTGGCTATGCTCAGGCTTTTGTTGGTTGAACCGTCCATTAGCTTGCTCCGTGGCCGCTGAATACTTTGAAGGGGGTTTTCAACAAGATCTTCAGATCAAGCAAAAGGCTTTGCTCGGCGATATAGCTGAGGTCCAACTCAACGCGCTGGTCGAAGTCAATATTGCTGCGCCCGGAGATCTGCCACAGGCCGGTCATGCCGGGGTAGATGCTCAGACGCGCAAGGTGGTTGTCCTTGTAGCGGTAGGCGTTGAACGAAGTCGGCCGCGGGCCGACCAGGCGCATGTCACCGCTGACCACGTTGAACAGGTTGGGCAGTTCGTCGAGGCTGGTACGCCGCAGGAAACCGCCGATGCCGGTGATGCGTGGATCCTTGTCGATCTTGAAGTCGATGGCGTCGACCCCGTGCTTGTTAAGGTGGCGCAGCGATTCCTTGAGTTCTTCGGCGTTGCAGACCATGGTGCGGAACTTGTACATGCCGAAGGTGCGGCCGCGATAACCGGTGCGTTTCTGCACGAACATCACCGGTCCCGGGCTGGTGAATTTGATGGCCAGCGCCAGGCCCAGCAGCAGCGGCGAAAACATCACCAGAATCAGCAGCGCACCGAAGCAGGCCAATACCCGGTTGGTGCGTGACAGCGTCCATGGCCGACCGCCGTCGCGGCCGGTCAGCCAGCCACGGCCCTGCCGGTGGATGGCGCTATCGAGGCGCATTCGGTGCTCGGGATCCATGCGCTTGTCACGGCGCATCTGATTGATCGGTACACCTTGTTCATGTCCAGTCATGGGGTCCTCCGCTGATGTTCAGCCGCGAGCGGCGCGTGGGCGATAGGCAGTGGGGTAGTAGTCGCGAAACCAGGCGATGAAACGCCCCAGTCCTTCATCCAGCTCGATCCGGGGCTGGAACCCGGTGGCCTGGGCCAGATCATCGGTCTCGGCACAGGTGTTGAGCACATCGCCCGGTTGCAGGGGCAAGAGCTCGACAATGGCTTTCTGGCCGAGGTGTTTTTCCATCAGCGCCAGATAGGTTTTCAGCTCCACCGGGTGGTGGCCGCCGATGTTGAACAGGCACCACGGCGCCATGCTGCTGCCCGCGTCGGGATGTTCACGATCCCACTCCGGGTGGTTGTGCGGCGGATGGTCGGTGAGGCGCGCGATGCTTTCGACGATGTCGTCTATATAAGTGAAATCGCGCTGGTGCTCGCCGTAGTTGAACAGCTTCAGCGGCGTGCCTTCGGTGATCGCCCGAGCGAACTGGATCGGCGACATGTCGGGCCGACCCCATGGCCCGTACACGGTGAAAAAGCGCAGACCGGTGCAGGGAATGCCGAACAGGTGGCTATAACTGTGGGCCATCAGCTCGTTGGCTTTTTTGGTCGCGGCGTACAGCGACAGCGGGTGATTCACCCCGTCATGCACCGAGTACGGCGTGTGCTGGTTGGCGCCATACACCGAGCTCGACGAGGCGTAGATCAGATGCTCGACCGGATGATGCCGGCAGCCTTCGAGAATGTTCAGGAAACCGCTGAGGTTGCTGTCGAGGTAGGCCTTCGGATTTTCCAGCGAGTAGCGCACCCCGGCCTGCGCCGCGAGGTGGATCACCACTTGCGGTTGCTCGCGGACAAACAGCGCTTCAATCGCGGCGGCATCGGCCAGATCGATCCGCGCCAGCGGGAAATGCCCGACCTGATCGCGCACCCATTGCACCCGATCGTGTTTCAGTTGCGGGTCGTAATAGCCGTTGAAGTTATCCAGGCCGACCACCGCATGCCCGTCGCGCATCAGCCGCAACACGCAATGGGCGCCAATGAAGCCGGCTGCGCCGGTGACCAGGATTCTCATGGGCGCAGTCCTTCCGGAGCGATGTGGCGCAGGCCGATGCCGCTGTAATGCAGACCGGCGGCGGCCACGTGTTCCGGGTTGTAGAGGTTGCGACCGTCGACAATCACTTTCGAGCGCAGCTTGCTCGCCAGCAGCTCGAAATCCACTACGCGAAAGTTCTTCCACTCGGTGCAGATCACCAGCGCATCGGCATCTTCCAGGGTGTCGTCGCGGGTGGCGCACAGGTGCAGGTCGTTGCGATAGCCGTACAGGCGCCGGCATTCGGACATGGCTTCCGGATCGTAGGCCTGCACGCTGGCGCCTTCGGCCCACAGCGCGTCCATCAGGTAGCGGCTGGGGGCTTCGCGCATGTCATCGGTATTGGGTTTGAACGCCAGGCCCCAAATCGCAATCGACTTGCCGGCCAGACCCTGCGGAAACTGCGCCTTGAGTTTGCCGAAGAGGATGTGCCGCTGGCTGTCGTTGACGTCGGTGACGCTGCGCAGCAATTTCAGCGGCATGCCGTTGTGTTCGGCGGTGTGCAGCAGGGCGCGCAGATCCTTGGGGAAGCATGAACCGCCGAAGCCGCAACCGGGGTAAATGAAGTGGTAGCCGATGCGCGGATCGGAGCCGATGCCTTTGCGCACCGCTTCGATGTCGGCGCCGAGCAGTTCGGTGAGGTTGGCCAGTTCGTTCATGAAGCTGATGCGCGTGGCGAGCATCGCGTTGGCTGCGTACTTGGTCAGCTCGGCGCTGCGGTTGTCCATGAACATCAGTTTTTCGTGGTTACGGCAGAACGGCGCGTACAGCTCGCTCATCTGCTCGCGGGCTTCGTCATCGCGGGTGCCGACGATGATCCGGTCCGGGCGCATGCAATCGGCGAGGGCGCTGCCCTCCTTGAGGAATTCGGGGTTGGACACCACGCGGACCTTGAGGGCACTTTTGCCACGGCGCTGCAACTCTTCGCTGGCCTTGGCGGCGACCTGGTCCGCTGTGCCGACCGGCACCGTGGACTTGATGATCAGGGTGCGATCGGCCTCCATGTGCGAGGCGATCTCCCGGGCGACGTTGAGCACGTGGGTCAGGTCGGCGGAACCGTCTTCATCGGCCGGCGTGCCCACGGCGATGAAAATCAGCTCGGCATGCTCCACCGCGTCGCTGGCCTGGGTGCTAAAGAGCAAGCGGCCGGCCTTGATGTTTTCTTCAAGGGTGCTGGAAAGACCTGGCTCACTAATAGGTGGCACAGCTTGTTGCAGTTGCTTGATCTTGTTGGGGTCAATATCGACACATAAAACCCGATGTCCTACATCTGCAAGTGCGGCGGCTTGAATTAATCCGACATAGCCGGTGCCAAATACGCTCACGTCCATCTGCGCACCCTCGATAGAGCGAAAAGAAGAAGTTCGGAAGAAGACTGTAAAAGGGGTATAGCGCAGGGTTTGGAAAGCGTGTCAGCAAAATGACATGTTGCACCTGTATAACACTTGAGCGCTTTTTGGCGATTGGCCATCAAGTCATTGCTGCGATTGGATTTGTTGTTTTTTTGCAGATTTGTTCAGATTTCAAATAAGCGATAAACGGTTGTAAGTCTTTAATTTAAAGGCTTCTAGCGTTTTGTGTGTGTCAGATTTGAGTCACCGGTTTTTTGACGCTTTCTAAAGAAAACAGTCAATTCTTGCGCTTTGATGGCTGGGTGCTAGTGTCAGGTTCTGACCGACAAACCTTTGACTCCCTGCCGTTTTGCACGAGCGGTATCGCCATGTTCAGATATACCAAAGAAGTACTTTTAATTGTTTATTTGCTGCTTTATTCCGAATATTACGTTGATCGGTTAAATGCTATCGGCGTCGGTTTTGCTGTACTTCTTTTTGGCGCGATGTTTTTGGCGCTTACTTTAGCGTTATATCTAACGGCTTATATTCGTCAGGCTCTCATTCGCCACTTGTTCGCAATAACACTGTTTGTCTCGGCGGTGTTTTTCGATGTCTATACCCGAGTCACCGCGGATTACCTGAGCTACAGCAGTTTTGTCTCGCTGGTGTACTCCGGCGGCTTCATTCAGGAGGCCGCCTACCAGTATCGCGACGCGATCATTCATGGCGCGCTCAGTGGTCTGCTGTTGCTGTTCGGCATCGGTCTGAAACCGCGCCATGCACTGGTGGTGCCCAACGCGTTGCGTGTGGCGGCGCCGGTGTGTGGTGTGCTGCTGTTGAGCGCGGTGTTGTTCCTGCGGGCGGGCGAGGGCGCGCGCGGTTTGCCGATCATGTACACGCCGCTGGCCTATCTCAACCTGTTCGCTTATGAAGCGCTGCACAACACGGTCGGCCCGCGCGAGCCGGTGACGCTGGCGCGCAACGCAGTGGCGATCAATCACGACATCGTGCTGATCATCGACGAAAGCATTTCCGGCAATTACCTGGACATCAACGCGCCGTTCGGGGTGCACAGCAACCTTAATCAGGCGCATCCGGGCGTCGACATTTTCAACTACGGCTACGCCGCATCCATCGCCAATTGCAGCGCCGACACCAACGTCACGTTGCGCTACGGCGGCACCCGCGACGATTACATGCGCATCAACAGCACGCTGCCGTCGATCTGGCAGTACGCGAAAAAGGCCGGGTTGCGCACGGTGTACATCGACGCTCAGCGCACTGCCGGCAATCTGCAGAACCTGATGACCGACACCGAGAAAAAAGACATCGACGAATTCGTCCAGTTTGACCAGACCAGCGTGCGTGACCGCGACATGGCTGCCGCCGCCAAGCTGATCGAATTGCTCAACGATGATCAGCCGGAGTTGGTGGTGATCAACAAGGTCGGCGCGCATTTCCCGGTGCACGACAAATACCCCGACGCCTTCATGGCCTACCGTCCGACCTTGCCGCGCGGGCAATTCACCGAAGTGGCGGATACCGGTAAGCGCGACGGTTTCAACGGCCAGCCGGATGATTGGGTGCTGTACCGCAACGCCTACAAGAGCACCGTGCTGTGGAATGTCGGCGAGTTCTTCGCCCGGGTGTTTGCCCAGGCCAATTTGCACAATGCGCTGCTGATCTACACCTCCGATCACGGCCAGGACCTGCATGAACGCGGCAACCCCGGGCTCAATACCCACTGCGGTGGCGATCCGGTGGAGGAAGAAGGGCTGGTGCCACTGGTGGTGATTCAGGGCGATCAGCTGCACGGGCCGGACTGGGCGCAAGCGTTGCCGGCGAACAAGGATCGCTCCAGTCACTACAACATTTTTCCGACGCTGCTGCAGTTGATGGGTTATGACCTGGCGGGAGTCGAGGCGCTGTACGGCAAACCGTTGACGCTGCCGACAGCGGACGACTTCACCTTCAACTACCGCTTCAATGCGCGGCTGGGGGCCAAGCCTGAGTGGAAGCATATTGATCTGAAGACCATCGTCACGCCGGGTGCGGCGGCGACCAGTGTGGCGACCGGGGAGTGAGATTTGTGTCGGGCCAACGGGCCTCATCGCTGGCAAGCCAGCTCCCACAGGGATTGAGGTTGTTCACAAATACTGAATACACCCAAAAACACTGTGGGAGCTGGCTTGCCAGCGATGAGGCCAGTGCAAACACCACTGATCTGAAGAGACCGCAATCCGCTATCCTTGCCCCACACTGACCCAACGGATGGCGGCATGCTTCAGGTTCAAGGCGTGTTCAAAAGTTACCTCACCCCCCAAGGCCCGTTACCGGTGCTGCAAGGCGTCGACCTGACGCTCGAAGCCGGCAGCAGTCTGGCGCTGATGGGCGAATCCGGCAGCGGCAAAAGCACCTTGCTGCACCTGATCGCAGGCCTCGACAAGGTTGATCGCGGCAGTATTCACAGCGGCGAGCATCGGCTGGAGCAGATGAACGAAGCGCAACTGGCCGACTGGCGCCGCACGGAAATCGGTCTGGTGTTCCAGCAGTTCAACCTGATCGGCAGCCTGCGGGTCGAGGACAATCTGGCGTTCCAGGCGCGCCTGGCCGGGCGCCATGAGCCGCGCTGGCAAGCGCATCTGGTGCAGCGTCTGGGGCTGGGCGAGTTGCTCAAGCGTTATCCCGAACAACTTTCCGGCGGTCAGCAGCAGCGGGTGGCGCTGGCCCGGGCCTTGGCGTCGCGGCCGAAACTGCTGCTGGCCGACGAACCCACCGGCAGCCTCGACGAAGCCACCAGCGACGAAGTGCTGCGCCTGTTGCTCGAGTTGCTGGATGACACGCCGACCACGCTGTTGATGGTCACGCACAGCCCACGCGTGGCGGCGCGGTTGGCGCAGCGGGTGGTGTTGTCCAGTGGCCGGCTGACGTGAACGTTTTCTGGCAAACCCTGCGCGCGCTACTCAGCCATTGGCGGCGGCATCCGGTGCAGTTCTTCAGTGTGCTGACCGGGTTGTGGCTGGCGACCAGCCTGCTGACCGGGGTCGAGGCGCTGAACAGTCAGGCCCGCGACAGTTACGCCCGGGCCAGCCAGATGATCGGCGGCGAACCTCAGGCCAGTCTGGCCACACCGAGCGGTGCGACGTTCACCCAGCAGTGGTTCATCGATCTGCGCCGCGCAGGCTGGCCGGTGTCGCCGCTGCTGCAAGGCCGGCTGATGCTCAAGGATCATCCGGATCAGCGGCTGCAACTGATGGGCATCGAACCGGTGTCGCTGCCGACGGACGCTGCGGTGGCCGGGCAGGCGATGCCGATCGAGCGCATCGTCGCGTTCTTCTCGCCGCCGGGCAGCACGTGGATTTCACCGGAAACCCTGCACGCCTTGGGCCTGACCGAAGGCGCCACGCCGCAAACCGCCAGCGGCCAGACGCTGCCGCCGCTGCACGCGCAAAAGGACATGGCACCGGGCATGTTGCTGGTCGACATCGGCGTCGCGCAAACCGTGCTCGAACAGCCCGGGCAACTGTCACGCTTGTTACTGCCCAAGGATTTTCATGGCGAGCTGCCGGCCGCGTTCAATGGCCGGCTGCAGCTCAAAAGCAGCGCCGAGGAAAACAATCTTTCGCGCCTGACCGAGAGCTTTCACCTCAACCTGGATGCCTTGGGCTTTCTCTCGTTTCTGGTCGGACTGTTCATCGTGCACGCGGCGATCGGTCTGGCACTGGAACAACGTCGCGGCCTGCTGCGTACGTTGCGCGCCTGCGGGGTCAGTGCGCGGATGTTGATCGGCTGTCTGGTCGTCGAGCTCGGTGTGTTGGCGTTGGCTGGCGGGGTGTTCGGAGTCATCAGCGGTTACTGGCTGGCGAGCGTGTTGCTGCCGGATGTCGCCGCCAGCCTGCGCGGCCTTTATGGCGCGGAAGTGGCGGGGCAGTTGCGCCTGAGTCCGTGGTGGTGGTTCAGCGGTATTGGTTTGAGCCTGTTCGGCGCGTTGCTGGCCGGTGCCAACAGTCTGCTGCGTGCGGCACGCTTGCCGCTGTTGGCGGTGGCGGATCCGCAGGCCTGGCATCAGCAACATGCGCGCTGGTTGCGCCGTCAGGGTTGGCTGGCGGCGGTGCTGGGACTGATCGCGCTGCTGGCGCTGGTCTGGGGCGACAGTCTGAGCAGTGGTTTTGTGTTGATGGCCGGGTTGCTGCTCGGCGCCGCGCTGGCGTTGCCGGTGGTGCTCAGCGCGGTGCTCAATCCGTTGCTCGGGCGTAGTCGCTCGGTACTCGGTCAGTGGTTTCTCGCCGATTGCCGCGAGCAACTGCCGGCACTCAGTCTGGCCCTGATGGCGTTGCTGCTGGCGCTGTCGGCCAACATCGGCGCCGGCAGCATGACCGCCGGTTTTCGCCAGACCTTCGACGACTGGCTCGAACAACGCCTCAGTGCCGAGCTGTACCTCAACCCGGTCAATCCGGCGCAATCGCGCGAGATGTACACCTGGCTCAAACAACAGCCGAACGTCAGCGCGGTGCTGCCCAACTGGCAAGTCGCGGTCACCCTGCAAGGCTGGCCGGCGGATGTGTTCGGGGTGATCGATCATCCTTATTACCGGCAGCACTGGCCGTTGCTCGAGGCGATTGCCGGAGATCCGTGGGCGCATCTGGCGAACGACGATTCAGTGATGCTCAGCGAACAACTGGCACGACGGCTGAAGGTGCGCGCGGGGGATCATCTGAGCGTGCCGACGCCGGGCGGGGCGTGGTCGCCGCGGATCGTCGGGATCTACGCCGACTACGGCAATCCCAAGGGGCACGCGCTGGTCAACAGCAATCATTTGCTGCGGTTGTGGCCGTCACTGACGCCGAACCGTTTCAACCTGCGCATCGCGCCGCCCGATATCCCGCCGTTTTTGCGCGCACTGCAAACGCGCTTTCAGCTTGATGACAGCCGCATCGTCGATCAGGCGCGACTCAAGGGTTGGTCGGTGCAGATTTTCGAACGCACTTTCGCCGCCACCGCCGCGCTCAACAGCCTGACTTTGGCGGTGGCCGGTGTCGCGCTGTTCATCAGCCTGCTGACTCAGAGCCAGAGCCGCCTAGGGCAACTGGCGCCGCTGTGGGCCTTGGGCGTGACGCGCCGCCAGTTGATGCTGCTCAACCTCGGCCAGACCTGGCTGCTGGCGGTGTTGACGCTGGTGCTGGCGTTGCCATTGGGGATCGCGTTGGCGTGGTGTCTGGACGCGGTGATCAATGTGCAGGCATTCGGCTGGCGTTTGCCGTTGCGGATCTTTCCGCTGCAACTGCTGCAGTTGCTAGGGCTGGCGTTGCTGGCGACGCTGTTGGCCTCGGCGTGGCCGCTGTATTCGTTGTACCGCACGCAACCTGCGGATCTGCTGAGGACGTTTGCTCATGAGGATTAACCGGGTTGCGCTGCTGTTCGCGTTGCTGCTGTTGGGCGGTTGCGATCAGCCTGTGCCAGAGCAGAAGGGTTTTGCCGGGCTCGGCGATCAGGCCGCGCAGTTCACACCGGTGGTGCCGGGGCGGGTGTTCAGCTTCCCGGCAGATCACGGCGCACATGATGGTTTTCGTATCGAGTGGTGGTATGTCACCGCCAATCTCAAGGATCAGCAGGGCCACGATTTCGGCGTGCAATGGACGCTGTTTCGCAGTGCGTTAAAACCTGCGGCAGACCAACCTGGCTGGGCCAACCAGACGATCTGGCTCGGGCATGCCGCAGTGACTTCGGCCACCGCGCACCATGCCGCCGAGCGCTATGCCCGAGGCGGAGTGGGGCAGGCCGGGGTGAACGTCGCGCCGTTCGAGGCGTGGATCGATGATTGGCGCTTCGCCAGTCAGGCGCAGGATCCGCTGACCGATCTGCAACTCAGTGCCAGCGACAAAGCTTTCAGCTATCAATTGCACCTCACCTCCAGTCGTCCACTGGTGTTGCAAGGTGACAACGGTTTCAGCCGAAAATCCGAACAGGGTCAGGCTTCGTACTACTACAGTCAGCCGTTTTTTCAGGCCAGCGGCACCCTGCAAATCGACGGCCAGACTTACACCGTCAGCGGCCCGGCGTGGCTGGATCGTGAATGGAGCAGTCAGCCGCTGGCAGCCAATCAGACCGGGTGGGACTGGTTTTCCCTGCACCTGGACAGTGGTGAGTCGCTGATGCTGTTTCGCACCCGGCAAACCGACGGCGCGCCGTATCTGACCGGCACCTGGATCAACGCCGACGGCCAGACCGAAACCCTGCACGGCGCGCAGATCAGACTCACACCCAAGGACACCGCAAAAGTTGCCGGCCGCCAGATGCCGGTGCGCTGGTCGATCAGCATTCCCGACAAACACCTCGACATCAGCCTCGACGCGCTCAATCCCGACGCCTGGATGAACCTGCGCATCCCTTACTGGGAAGGGCCGGTGCGGATCAGCGGTAGCCATGGCGGGCGCGGCTATCTGGAAATGACCGGGTACTGACGCTCACACGCAAAACCTGTGGGAGCGGGCTTGCCCGCGAAGGCGCCGTTACAGCCACCCACAGAGCAATTGCCCGGAACTCCGCCCCGTCTACCACCCTCTACCGATCAATCCCGGCCCATTTCCGAGACCCCGGCGAGGAGCCCGCCCATGAGCGACGACCTGCAACCCCCAGACCTCACCACCTGGCAGCGCCTGTTCGACGATCAGACCTACTGGCAGCAATCCCCCGACGCTCACTATTTCGACCTGCAACGCATTGCCGACGATCTGCTCGGCCAGGGCGCGATCGATCTGGAGCAGTGGCAGATCCTGCGCGCCAAGGCCGATGACCTGCATAAGAATTCGCCAGCCGTGAACGTTACCAATGAACTGGATGACCCTGACGCCTGAGGAGAACCACCATGAAACCCGTATCCCCCAGCGAACACCCCGACGAACCCCGGCCACCGGGAGAAACCGAGCGCGACAACGACGCGCTGCGCCCGACCGACCCCAAACAGCGCGAGGACAGCGGCAAGGGCACCACCAGTGGCGAGTCCACCGCGCAGGAGACCGCCGCGTCAGAAACGAAAGCCAAGCCCTGAACAGCGTCTATGCTCAGTGGCACATTCGGCGCCAAACAGACGTTGGCGCCGGTTGCTGCCATTCATTACAGGGAAAGTACCGCTTATGAAGCTCCACGCTCTGGCCAAGGCCATCACCCTCGCAACCGTCCTGTCCGCCACCAGCTTCGGCGCCATGGCGGCCGATATTCCGCTGTCCGCCACCGTCGAGGCCGATCAGGTCACCACCAAAGTGCTGGCCGTCGATGCAGCCAACCATCAGGTGGTGCTGGAAGGCGCCGAAGGTCGTCAGGTTCACGTTCAGCTCAGCGACAAGGCGAAAAACCTCGCCAATCTTCAGGTCGGCGATCTGGTAAAAGTCGAAGTACAACGCTCGGTGGCGGCTTACCTCGATACCGATGTAGATAAAGGTCTGCCTGGCACCGTCGAGCGGAGCGGCGAGCTGCGCAAGGCGCCGGGCAGCGAAAACCCGGGCGGCGAGGCTTATCGCCAGATTCAGGTGCAATTGAAAATCACCAAAATTGATTTGAAGCAAAATCAGGTGACCCTGGAAAACCCTCAAGGTCAGTCGAAAATCCTCGACGTCAAAAAGCCTGAAATTCAGGCCAAGCTGAAAGATCTGAAAGTCGGGCAGAGCGTAGTTGTCACTTATACCGATGTATTAAAAGTGACCAGTCAGCATGAAAGCTGAGTATTAACTCTACAAGATGATTGTTCTTGTACAGATTATTGTATGAGAACAATCATCTGAAATGAGCTGAACCGTGCTTTGAAAGTTTCACGAAAGGATTTCGTCGATAAATATCTATTAACTTTTTCGTACATAAAATTTACCTTTGTGTATGACGACATATCTGCCAACTTCTATTAAAATCCTTCCCGTTCGCCCAGTGTCAGGGCTCTTTACCGGTGCATGGATTGCCAGGCCATTACACTGGGCGAACACCTCTTCGGAGCGGATGTATACAATTTCAGATAAAAAAAGGGCGACTTTGCAGTCGCCCTTTTTTGTGTTCGCGATTATGCCGATGCCTGCCCCTCAAATCGTTTGAGGGTGGCTTCATACATCTTGGTGCGGCGGTGGTTTTTGCCGTACGTGCCGGCGGCGGCGACGGTTCCTGCCTGGATGTGATCCAGATAGCGGAAAATCTTGCGTGGTGACAGCAGTTTGATGCCATAGCCCAGACCGACCATTCGATCCTGCAGGGTATAACCGGGCACTCGGTCATCCATGCAAAAGTGCAGTCCATGGGACTTCATCAACTTGGCGTTCCACAAAGTGCAGAAACTCTTGAGGTGAGTTTCCCGATAAGGTTTCGGCTCTTTACTGCGCAAACCCAACGCAGTTTTCGCCCGGCGAATATAGTGTTTGCAAAATCGCGAAGTTAACCGCCAGGTGTCTCTCACGATCCCACGATTGATTTGTTCGACACACCCGACTGCGGCGATATCCGAAGTCCTAGTGCACTCGCGCAACATCATCGCGAAGACTTCCTTGTCGTAGACAAAGGTGTCGGTGTGCAGCAGAAACAGATAGTCGGTTTCAACTTTTTCCAGCGCCAGATCCAGCGCCTTGCCATGCGCAATATGTCCCGCTTCTTTGCCGGGGGAGGGACGTTCGATCAGATTGATCCAGTCCAGCGAACGCAAGTAATCCAGGCTGGCATCCGCCGAATCATTGTCCACCACCCAAACCGGAATGCGCTGCGCCCGGACGTGCTCGCGCAACAACTCCAGGCACATCCGGGTGATGTCCGGGGTTTTGTAATTTACCAATACAAGACTGAAATTCGACTGCGTAACGGCTGGTAAATCAAACTGGCTCATTCGGGAAGCTCATCCGCGGTTGATCGGCGACAGGTGTCTCTCGGGCCGGGATGCTAGCGACGCAAGCTTAGTTGAAGCTTAATTTTCTGTTCAGCAAGCCATTCGAAGTGTGTCGAGCCACGGCATCTCGCGCACGACGCAAGCCGGCCCACAGGCTAAACTGCGCGCCCCTCAGATGCTTCAAGGACAAAACGGCACCTGCCGTCGCCTCACGGATGAAACCACTTTCCCTCTACCACCCGGCCCTGTACTGGCTGCGCGTGTGGCAAAAAAGACTATTCCGCCAGATCGCCTGGCACTGCTCCAGCAAACGCTACGCACGCCTTGTGGCCGGCGCTGACCGTCTGCCATTCCGCTACCTGAAACACACCTCGAAACTCATCCGCAAATTGGGCAACTCCGACCTCGCCCTGCAACACAACAAAGTCATCAACCTGAAACTCGCCGTCGCCGCCATCGACGGCCTCATCATCGCCCCCGGCGAACACTTCTCCTTCTGCCGCCTCGTCGGCCGCCCAACCCGCAAACGCGGCTACGTCGAAGGCATGGAACTCTCCTTCGGCGAAGCGCGACGCGGTATCGGCGGCGGAATCTGCCAACTGAGTAACCTGATCCACTGGATGGTGATCCACTCACCGCTGATAGTCGTTGAACGCTCCAACCACAGCTTCGACCCATTCCCGGACGAGGGGCGAGTACTGCCATTCGGTTCCGGCGCGGCGATTTTCTACAACTACGTTGACCTGGTACTGCACAACCCGACGGATCGGAGTTTTCAGTTGAAGTTGAACGTGGGGGACACGCAGCTGGAGGGGGAGTTGTTGTGCGATCAGGTGCGGGAGTATCGGTATCACGTGTTTCAGGAAGGTCACCGGTTTGTGCGGGAGGGGGAGCGGGTGTATCGGGAGAATGAGATCTGGCGGGAAGTGCGGGAGAAGGGGCAGGTGGGGGAATTGGTGGAGCGGGTGAGGTTGTATCGGAATCGGGTGGTGGTTAAGTATGAGGTTGCAGATCAGATGATTGAAGCGACCTAGTGTTTTCCACCGATTTTCTTGGATTTTTTAAGCGACAAGGAAGTAACAAATGAGCAACAGTTTCAAAACTATCGGTGCAGCGGGTACTGCCCTCTTTTCTATGTTCATCGCATGTAATACATGGGCACAAGAACCACGTGAGCTCTACGACGGGATGAAGGCAGGGAAGTGCGTACCGAATTCGGAACATCTGCAAGAGCAAGCGGTTGCAGGTGATCTCGAAGCGCAGACGCAGTTTGGCAAAGCCATTCAGGAGAATCTTTGCGGGGTGGTAGAGCAGTGGTCGCCTGGCATGCCGGAACAGTGGTTTCGCAAGGCAGCAGAGCAAGGAAATGCCGAGGCGCAAGTCGGACTTGCTGAGGAGCTTAGTTGGGATCGAAGTGTTGAGGGTGAAGATGCAGGTGTTTATTGGGATCTGAAAGCGGCGGAGCAGGGTAACGCCAAAGCACAGTTCAGCCTGGCGCAGATCTACCATCGCGGCGGCCAATCAATCAAAAATCTCAAGGATATGGACAAAGCGTTGGCGTATTACAACCAGTCGGCGGAGGGCGGTTATGTCATGGCCTATATGTTACTGGCCCACATCTACGAAGAGGGTGACGAAGTTCCACAGAGCGATGTAACCGCGGCAAAGTGGTTTCTTAAGGCCGCTGAGGCAGGGGACGCATCTGGTCAAAACAATTTTGCCGAAATGCTGGCCACCGGGCGCGGTGTGGAAAAGGACGAAAAGCTCGCTGTCGCGTGGTATCGCAAATCGGCTTTGCAAGGTAACAAGTACTCGCAATATGAATTGGCACAGATGCTGGAGCAGGGCCGTGGAACTGAACGCAATGAACGCGAAGCTGCAAAACTTTACCGCCAGTCAGCGGACGCAGACTTTGGCAACGCTCAGTTGGCCTTAGGAAAGATGTATGCGCAAGGGCGAGGTGGACTGCCCAAGAGCCGATCCAAGGCAGAGTTCTGGATGCTCAAGGCAGTGGGTCGCTATGCGCCTGGAGCAAAGGAAGAACTGGAAAAGCTCTGAGATACAACCAGAAGGAGGCGATTGAAGTCGCCTCTTTCTGACTGAATGAGAGTGTCAGATTTTTTGTGTGCGGGCCGGTAATGGCCTGCCGTCAGGCAGGCCTTCATTTCACCAGTTCGGCCTGATGAATCGGTCTCCATATAAAACCGCAAACTGATTCATGGCGCTTTTCCAGTCATGGGCGGCGCTGCCCCAGTTGGCGGTGATGTTTTTCAGCGCCAGCCAGATCAGTTTTGTCGCCGCCTCATCGGTTGGAAAGTGGCCTCTTGTCTTGATGATCTTGCGTAACTGCGAATTGATGCTTTCGATCGCGTTGGTGGTGTAGATCACTTTGCGTATCGCGGGTGGGAACACGAAAAATGGGATAACCCGCTCCCAGGCGCGTCTCCAAGCCGCCGCTATCGTCGGATACTGCTTGCCCCACGGCCCCGCTTCGAAGGCGTCCAGAGCCTGTTCGGCGACATCGGCATTGAGAGCTTGATAAATCGGCTTAAGGGCCTTGGCCAGTTCACGGCGCTTGTCCCACGCCGCGTAATCAAGGCTGTTGCGGATCAAATGGACGATGCATGTCTGCAGCGTTGTCTCTGGAAACACCGCACTCAAAGCCTCCGGCATACCTTTGAGCCCGTCAGTTACCGCGATCAGCACGTCTTCGACGCCCCGGGTTTTGAGGTCATTGAAGACCTTCATCCAGAACTTGGCACCTTCAGTGTTCTCGATCCAGATCCCCAAAATATCTCGGGTCCCATCCGGCAGCACGCCCAGAGCCAAGTAGATGGCCTTATTGCGAACCACGCCTTCGTCACGGATCTTGACCCGCAGAGCATCGAAGAAAATGACCGGATACATGGGCTCAAGCGGGCGTTGCTGCCAGGTACTGACTTCCTCCAGAACCGCATCGGTGACGGAGCTGATGAAGTCATGAGAGACATCTGTGCCGTACTGTTCCGAGAGGAAAGCACGAATCTCGCGAACGCTCATGCCACGGGCATACATGGCGATGATTTTGTCGTCGAAACCCGTGAAACGGCGCTCGTGCTTGGGGATCAGGATCGGGGCGAAACTGCCGTCGCGGTCTCTGGGAATATCCAGACGCAACGGGCCGTCTTCGGTCAGCACGGTCTTGCTGCTTCTGCCATTACGCTGATTACTCGAATCCTCAGGGCGCTCCGCGCCCTGAGGATAACCAAGGTGGTGCCCCATCTCGGCGCCAAGGGCTCGCTCGATCAGCGCTTTCTTAAACGCCATCGCGGCATCCTGAATAGCGTCGGCACTCATCGGGCCGCTGACGAACTGGTCGATCAGCTCTTGGGGAATGGAAGGAAGGTCACGCTGGGCCTCTCGGGCCGGTCTCTTTTTGGTCGGCATACATGCACCTCTGCGACATGTTATGCCCGAACACAAAATTTATGACACTCCCGACTGAATGAATCAGACTTCTTGATTCCACGCCGAGAGCGTGATGACCGTTCCCTCGTCTTCCCTATTACTTATTTCGATTTTGTAAGTACCTCCACCGATGTAACCCTCGACCAGCGCTTTTCGTTGATTACCGCTGATTTCGGCATCCTTCGCATGCTGCTGATAGAAATTGATGACATCTGCATAATCAGTAAAGGTACGAAGAATGACCTCGAACTCATGCTGAGGACGTCCGGCAATCTTGTCCCAATCACCCTCAATCGGTGAACCCTCCATCCCCGGCGTGGTGAATACGCCGTGAGCACCCGCACCGATCAGATGCGCCCGTTGCGGCAGCATCGCCAGCATTGCTTCAGGGAAATCGGAAGGTAACTGACCCACCGTCCAGGCACCCTGACTCGGGTTAGTGGCAGCGTATTCAATGGTCGCAATTTTTTGCGCTGCGGCTCGTCGCTCAGGATTATCGCTTTCCGCCCACATGGCCAACAGCGGCGGCAGCTGCTTGCTCCAGCCAATCAAAGGCTCTGCGTCAGCTTTTTTTGCGCCTTGCGGCTGGAAGATCGTCAGCACCGTGTCCGGCGCATCATTACAGGTCAAAGCCTCGTCACGAGACTTCACCGTGCAATGACCATTCACCAAGCCGACAGCGATCAATTGTCCTTTGTCGTCCAGCAACAAAGCCCCGCGGTCGAACCCGTTGTTGCCGTCATCCATGGCGGTGATCATTTTTCTGCCGGCAGGCACACCCTGTTCAAACATGGACATTTCCGAATCGAGCGCATCCAGGACTTGTTGCACGATCATCGTTTTGTCGTTGGTGTAGCTACCCGTTTGGTAACCAAAGAAATCAACTAACGCCGAACGAATGGCTGGATCCTTGTTGAGCTTTGGCGCTCTGTCCGGCGCTGGGTCATTGGTGAGTAGCAGGGCCGTCGTTCCGTCCGGGCGTTGTTCGGAGCGAAGGGATAATGCGGTAGCGCTGAGTGAGAAGGTAAGCGCGAGAAGAAGGGTTAGAGGGCGAGTCAGGTGTTTCAAGGGGACAGTCCTTTGAGTGTGTAATCCGATTGCTGTAATGGCGGTGGGAAAAAGGGCACGGATTTATTTTCTGAAAAAACTGGGCTAGGAAAAGGTGCAAGCCGGAAAATAAATCTATCCCTTTGGTCTTGTCCCCTTTGGTCGCTAGAGTGCATGTTGCACCATTCAGCAGCATTATTTGTATAGGCGTTTTTGGAAAAATTGGGCGAACGCCATTTATAACAATACTCCCAGTTTTTTCGTCAATTTTTTTCTTTGTATTTTTTTAGGCAGTTTAGAAGAACTGACATGAATTGGCGCTTATCAGCTGGTTCCTCAGCAAGATATGCGGTGATATCCGAGAATACTCGGTTAGATTTTTCATTTTTATTTAGATAAAAGGTGAGTGTGTCGATATACCACTGCTGTTCACTCGCTATACGGCATTTGAATTCTGGCTCAATGAGCGCGTCAAATAGTTTGACTAGTTCATCTTTACTGTTTGTGTCTATGTTCGCTATAAATGTTGCTGTGGTGTCATCTTGCTCGCTGTTTACGTCAATAGGAAATAACAGTGAAGGTAGTATGTCGAGGCTGGGTTCAAGTTTCATTTTTCATACTTTTGGAATGATGTTCTTGGTAGGCCGTTAGTGTCCATAATTGTAACGGCTTTAGTTTGTTGTTTGTACTTTGTTCCGCCCTTTTTGTATCACTCTCCGATTATGCCCCCCATGCTCATGGGACGCTCAGCCAATGCCTTGTTTCCAGTGTTTTTATATATTCGCATTACACGTTTTATAGCTGTCAGCTGCGCTTTGTGACTGGTGTATCTTGTTGAGTTTGGAGTGATTGTCTTACCGTTTGGATATGTTTCTACTACGCCGGTGGTCGGGTTTTTTCCAGTAGCAGCACGTTCCATCTGCGACTGAGTGGTAGTTTGCGCACCATGTTTTTCAAGGCGCTTTTAGTAGGGTTATTAACATCTTCAGTTGATGTCCCTCCGTTACTACCTGGACACCCGTTCAGCCCCAGCGGATCCACCCATCCGGTAGGGTTAGGCACATACTGGTAGTTATTCAACCCCCCAGCAAGCTTGATCGGATCCGGCGTCAAAAACCGTCCAGTCCCCGGATTGTAGTAGCGATGCCGGTTGTAGTGTAGGCCCGTCTCGGAATCGAAATACTGACCCTGGAAGCGCAGCGGGTTGTCAATCTCACTGACGTCCAGCGCAGCGAGGTTACCGTAGGCGCGGTACTTCGCTGACCACATGATCTCGCCACTGTAGTCGGTGAGTTCCTGCGGTGTGCCCAAATGGTCGAGTTGGTAGTAAAACGGCGTGGCCTTACGTGGGCCTTCGCCATCGAGCATCGCCAGTGGACGGAAGCTACCGGGTTCGTAGATGTAGCTGCGGTAGCGGTTTTCCGCGCTTTCGGCGATCAGTCGTTCACCTTGCCACAGAAACTCGGTGATCTGGCCGTCGACGGTCTTCTCGATGCGTCGACCGAAGGCGTCGTATTTGTAGGACGCGGTGCTGCCACCTGGCAGGCTTACGCCGATCAGGCGGTGCTGGCAGTCGTAGCGGTATTCGGTAACGAGTTTCTGGCCGGTACCACGGCGTTCGCGGATCAGGTTGCCGTAGGCATCGTAGTCGTAGTGGCGGTCGCCTTGCATCAGCAGACGGTTGCCTTTGACGTTGGCGAGGTTGGCCGTGCCTTCGTTGTTCTGACCGAGCAGGTTACCCGCCGGGTCGTGGGCAAAGCTTTCCGGCGTAGCGCCGCGCACGCTGATCAGCCGATCAAGGGGGTCGTAGTGATAGCTGAGAAAAAAGGGGACGGATTTATTTCTGAAAAGGGGGCTAAGAAAGGCTGTCTTCAAAAAAAATTTTGAATCAAAAAAAGGGGGCAAGCCGGAAAATAAATCTGTCCCTTTTTTGCAAGCGAAATAAATCTGTAAACTTTTTTTGCCTGTTTTTGTCCTTTGATTTGTCTATAAAAATGCTATCCATCAGTTACGGTTCTTGTTGTGTGTGCTGCAACTATTTATACATTCAGGTTTTCGTGAGGATACCTCTGGTTGAAACTTTGAGCAAAAGCTCCTGAATAATCTCTTCCATATGGCCCCGGTCCGTTACTTTTCTATAATTTGTATACTCGATAGCCTGCGTCAAAGTCGCTTATCATATGAGAATTGCTAAAGTTAGTATCGAATACTCCCTGGATTTCAGGTTGGGAGCGATTTGCTTGTGAGTTCAATATTTCTACTGATTTCTGAAGTTCTTCGTATGTGGGTATATAGGTGTGGTTTGAAGCGCTGAAGTCGAGGGTTACTTTTTTTGGTGAAATTATTGCGAGGTTAATTAATAATTCAGGAGTTGAAAACGATCTTCCGCCGATGTCGTATATTTTATCTTTGTTCTCTAGTTTTGGGCCGTAAGACTCGTGCGTCAAGTAGCCACTTTCCTCGTTCAATAGGCGTATTAATTTTTCGTGACCTTTTATTTTTTCAAATGTGATAATAGCTTTCTTGATGACCAGGAATCCGTCCTCGTCCATCTTTTCTAGAAAATTTGGATTCTGGTTTTCTATTGAAGAAATTACCGGTTTGTCTATTAAGTTAAGTACAAAATTAAATAATTCGAGTCGAAATTTATTTTGAATGTTTTCGTTCGGGGGAATATTTATATGTGAAATAACTCCGCCGGCATTATCGAAATCGATAGCGCCAAAGGATTCTGTAATGTCAACTGAGAAATTCATTTTGCTCTCTCGATTACAAACTGATCAAGTTGTTTTGATTCGATTTGGTTGCCGTCAATTGTTTTAAAGCCTTTTGGGTCGACTTTGGTTTGTGAAACTGTTCTTAGCCCTAATTCATCTATTCTTTTTAGTGATTTCTTTATGTATTTGTTTGCGAATGCGCTGCCTGTAATAGTGATTTTTCCATTTTCGGATAATACCCTTAATATTTCTGGGTTTAAAGGGTCGTAGCCGTAAGGGTTATCCATGTTGATATGACTTTGTGATCCTGATTTTATACCCGACAAATCCGTTGCATTCCCAGCGTGTACTCCCGGAGCTTTAGGATCAATATCGATATTGTAATAACCCTCTATCGGATTTGTACCGGCATCAATGTTTAAAGAACCATCAGCTTCTGCGGGTTTGTCTAAATATCTGCCGCTCCCCGGACACTGATTAAGCCCAAGAGGATCCACTCAGCCTGTGGGGTTTGATACATACAGGTAATTATTCAACCCGCCCGCAAGCTTGATCGGATCCGGCGTCAAAAACCGTCCCGTCCCAGGATTGTAGTAGCGGTGCCGGTTGTAATGTAACCCCGTCTCGGCATCGAAGTACTGACCTTGGAAGCGCAGCGGGTTATCTACCTCGCTGACATCCAGCGCTGCGAGGTTACCGTAGGCGCGTTACTTCGCCGACCATATGATCTCGCCGCCGTAATCAGTGAGCTCCTGCGGTGTGCCGAGGTGGTCGAGTTGGTAGTAAAACGGCGTGGCCTTGCGTGTGCCCTCGCCGTCGAGCATTGCCAGTGGGCGGAAGCTGCCCGGCTCGTAAATGTAGCTTCGATAGCGATTGTCTGAACTTTCGGCAATCAGGCGTTCGCCTTGCCACAGAAACTCGGTAGTGTGGCCGTCGACGGTTTTCTCGATACGGCGACCAAAGGCGTCGTATTTGTAGATGACCGTACTCCCTGCCTTGCGGTTTGACGCAGATGAGTCGATGCTCACAGTTGTAATATTTAGTGGCTAGACCATGAAAATCATATGTCGACTTTTTTGCACTTAAACTGCGCCGTCATTGTTGTAAGCTTTGATGTTAGCTATAAAAATACCGCTGGCTATGCATGTGAAATTGCAGAGAGCATTAACTGTGGCTTTTATCTCGTGCTCATTATTGTTTTTTTTGATTTCTAACTTTAGCTTGCCATAGAGGTTGAAGTTTCTGATCTCTACAGTTTTTACATCGTTGATAATTAGATCAAAGGAATACTCGTTATATTCGTTCTTTATCCATTTATCCGGATAGCTGTCACCTTTAAGGTGGCTAAATAATTTTAAGGTTATTGCGTTGTCTCTAAAAATGGCGTGAGAGATATGTAGGTCCGCTGGTTCATAGTTATTCCCAAAAATGGCTAGCCATTGTTTTTTGTCTGAAATGTAGTCTATCCACATTTTATTTGTCACTCGAAAACATAGTGGTTGGAAACACTTTTAAGATGGAAAGTTCTAGTGCGGTCAGCGTTGCCACTACTAGGATCATACTCTCTCACATTGAAATGCGGTTTGTGCGAAGCATGGTCGCTTGGGAAATCTTCATGTCCATATGAATGCTCTTGAATGACTACGCGCTCATTGTCAATGTTTTTATAGTGGTATTCTCTAGTGTAGACAATGTTGCCATCTGCATCGAGAACGTTTTGTTTTCCTATGCCATGCTCACCCGTTTTCGTAAGGGCAACTTGGTTGACTTCCATTGGTTCGGCTGATTTAGGTATTCTCGCATCACGTTTTGCGTCTTGAAATGCAGCTCTGCGAGAACCATAAAATTTATCATTTCTCGTAAATTTTTTCTGTCCCGGACACCCATTCAACCCCAATGGATCCACCCACCCCGTAGGGTTAGGCACGTACTGGTAGTTATTCAATCCGCCAGCAAGCTTGATCGGATCCGGTGTCAAAAACCTTCCAGTCCCAGGATTGTAGTAGCGGTGCCGGTTGTAATGTAACCCCGTCTCGGGATCGAAATACTGTCCTTGGAAACGCAGCGGGTTATCGATCTCGCTGACGTCCAGCGCCGCGAGGTTACCGTAGGCGCGGTACTTGGCCGACCACATGATCTCGCCACTGTAGTCGGTGAGTTCCTGCGGTGTGCCGAGGTGGTCGAGTTGGTAGTAAAACGGCGTGGCTTTGCGCGGGCCTTCGCCATCGAGCATCGCCAGTGGGCGGAAGCTGCCGGGCTCATAGATGTAGCTGCGGTAGCGGTTTTCGGCGCTTTCAGCGATCAGACGTTCGCCTTGCCACAGGAATTCCGTGGTGTGGCCGTCGATGGTTTTTTCGACGCGGCGACCAAAGGCGTCGTATTTGTAGGACGCGGTGCTACCGCCCGGCAGGCTGACGCCAATGAGACGGTGCTGGCAGTCGTATCTGTATTCAGTGACGAGTTTCTGGCCGGTGCCACGACGTTCGCGGATCAGATTGCCATAGGCGTCATAGTCGTAATGACGGTCGCCTTGCATCAGCAGACGGTTGCCTTTGACGTTAGCGAGGTTGGCCGTGCCTTCGTTGTTCTGACCCAGCAGGTTGCCCGCCGGGTCGTGGGCGAAGCTCTCCGGTGTAGCGCCGCGCACGCTGATGAGTCGGTCGAGCGGGTCGTAATGGTAGCTGCGATTGCCCTTGCGGCTGTCGTCGATGTCGGCGAGGTTGCCGTTGGCGTCGTAGTTGTAGCGACGCTGGAACAGGTTTTTATCACGCTGGCCGACGGTGTGTGCTTGCAGTCGGCCTTGTTCGTCGTACTGGTATTGACTGAGCAACAGGCCTTGCTGGCGCTGTTGTTCACGACCGGCGCTGAACTGATGGCTGGTCAGGCGTGAGCCGTTGAGGTCGATGCTGCTCAGGCGCCCGCCGGGCAGGTGGCGGTAATCGAGCGTACTGCCATCTGGCAGGCGGCAGTGGCTCAATTGGCCGACGCTGTCGTATTCGTAACGAGTGGTGCCCCAGCCTTGGTGTTCAGTGATCAGGCGATCCTGCAGCATCGTATTCGTAGGCGAGCGGCCAGTGGCCGTCGTCGACGTTTACCAGGCGACCGAGGGCGTCGTAGCTGTAGTGAACTTCTTCGCCATCGGCGAGGGTTTTCACGAGCAGACGGCCAGCGGCATCGCGTTGGTATTCGGTAACGAGCTCGCTGCCGTCATCGCCGAACTCGGTTTTCTTCAGCAACTGACCGTTGAGATCGTACTCGTAGGCAGTACGACGGCCATCGAAGCCAGTTTCCTGTTGGATCAGGCCGTTCGAGTAGTAATCGAGCTGATAGCGCTCACCGCGTTCGTTTTCGATTTCGGTGAGATTGAGTTGCGAGTTGTCGTAGCGGTAGCGCAGTTGGCTGCCGTCCGGATTGATGCGGCGGCTGACCAGGTGCAGGTTCTCGGCGTATTCGTAGCGGGTGATACGGCCGAGTTCGTCGCGTTCGGCGGTGACCCGGCCATACGGGTTATAGGTGAAAGCGCGAGTGGCACCGCCGGGCAGGGTTACTTGGGTCAGGCGATCAGCGGCGTCCCATTGATATTGAGTAATCGCGCCAAATTCGTCCTGACGAGTGATTTGCCGGCCAAGTGCATCGTAGCGGTACTTGCGTTGACCACCGTCCGGCAGGCGTTCTTCCAGCAACTGGCCGAGGTTGTTCCAGCCCAGTTGATGGCGGCTGCCATCGGGGTGACGAATTTCCAGCAATCTGCCCTGACGGTCATAGCTGTAGTGGGTCTCGTTGCCGTCCGGGTCGGTTTGTTGGGTGATATCACCCTGACGGTTGCGCTCATATTTCCAGCGTGCCTTGCCGCGCTGTACATCAATGAGTTGACCGTTGAAGTAGTTGTAACGGGTCGGTATACCTTCCGGCGGGATAACGGCGATTAAGCGCCCAGCTTCGCTGTACTGATATTCAGTGATCGCGCCCATCGGATCTTTTACGGCGACCAGCCTTCCCTCATCGTCGTAGGCATTTTGCTTTTCGCCGCCATCGGGCGCGGTCTCGCTGACCAGGCGCGCATTTTCGTCATGCACATAGACCAGCTTACTGCCATCGGCGTTATAGACGGTCACCGAGCCTTTGTCGTCCCACTCGTACCGCGCTTCCATTTGCGCGTAATTGGCCCAGTGACGTACACAGCGAGAGTGTTTGCCTTCCCGTTCCCATTCCCAGAAGAAACTGGCGCCGCCGGCCATTTGCCGCTCAAGAATGACGTGCTGATCGTTGTACCGGTAGTGCTCGGTTTCACCGGCTGCATTTGTGGAAGAAACAAGTTGATTGCGTGCGTTGTACCGGTAGGTGACAAGCGTCTGAATGGTCACCCATGGATCCTGGCGCTCACCACGTTCGGTGTATTCCGGGCGCTGTTGCTGCTGATCGACGGCCACAATGTGTCGGTCGTCGTAACGCAGTAAAAGGGCACGGCCTGCGCCGTTATCGATACGCTGGATGCGGTCAACGAAGTCGTAACTGATGTGCAATCGATTTTCGTAAGCGTCGCTGATGGTAGTCAGGCGGCCAGCTCGGAAATGGTAGAAGCGAGTTTTGGGGCCGGCCTGTGTAAGGACCAATTCTCCGGGAGCATCGCCAAGGAAGATCGCTGCCTGGGCAAGGCTGTTGGTGATGGCCGGACGTTGCTCGGTTGGCATTGGGAAACGGGTCTGGCGGTTCTCATTGTCGGTCCAGAGCACGCCTTCATCGTCTACCTGCAGGCGATGGGACAGCGAATGGCTCCAGCCATGGCCGAGGCGGCTGTCGATTTCCACCGCACTGCTGCGATAAAGGCGAGTCCACTCGAACGGCAGCAGACCACCCAGTTCACCATCAGTCAGCGTGAGCAATTCTTCACCGGTCACCATCGACACGGGTTCGCCGTTGGAGCAGGTTTTGTCGACACATTGTGCGGGTTCGTCAGCCGGGTTTTTCGACTGTTTTGGCGCGTTGTCGACGGGTTCTACCTGTTCGACACGCGAAGCCGGCTCATCTTTTTTACGGGCCTGAACCTGCGCATCAGATTCCACCTTCCCACCGCTCACCGGTGGCTTGTTCTTCGGCGCTGTGGCGGTTTCGGCAGGTTTAGGCGACGCAATCTGAACATCTGCCTTGCGTGCCGGATTGAACTTCGAATCACCATTGAGCAATAACGGCTTCGACGCCTCGGTATGCGGCGTTGCTTTGGACTTGCTGACCTTCATCAGCATGCCGGTGAAGTCTTCAATGAGTTTTATGACCTTACCGCTGCTTTGCACCCCCTTGATTGCTTTCGTACCGATACGCACGGCCAGGCCCAGACCACCTGTCAGAACCACACCGACCAGAATATTCAGCAAGAATTCTGTGCTCATTTGCGCCAGCACTTCTGTGCAGGTCTGTGGCGGGAGCATCTTTATCCACGCCACGATGGCAGCGACGTAGATCCACATCAGTGGTTCATCGCTGGCGATCAGCAGGGCAGTGTGGATAGCCTCTGACGAGGCGTCATAAATCTTCTTGATCTGTTCTTCTGTGAAGAATTTTTTCAGTTTTTCGTAGTTTTCGCGGGGGTGTGCAACGAGGTCATAAAGGCTCTTGATATCGCCCCACAAACCCATGATCGCCTTCATGAAGCCTTCCCACGCGGCTTCCAGTTCCTGCAGGGCACGACCGCCCAGTGATGCATCAGTGTGTGCCTGCCAAAGCGGCAAGAAACTTGTGCTCCACTCGGTTTGCAGCCATCCGCCCAATTCACCAATCACGCCTTGATAGGAGTTGAAGAGGCTATCGATCTGAGCAGGCGTGGGATTTGGGAAGAACGTAATCTTGTATTGCTGATTGGGGGTGAGCCCGGAAACTTCCAGAATCCCCGTCGAGTCGATGGTTTTGTTGATCGTCGGGCCCACTTCGTTCTTGCCAATGAAGCGGCCGTCCACCACCGGCGTCAGGCGTACCGGCGTATTACCGATCGGGACAAAACGCGCGGATTCGAAGCTATGCACGAGTACTAGCTTGCCGTTCGCCGGGCAGTTGGCATAAAGGGTATTTTCCTTTTTGCTGTCCTTGTCCGCCGTCCCGACTTCGTCGCCGACCTTGAACTGCTGCTCGGCATCCAGAATGCCGCCATACCAGGCTTCGGCATGCTTGCGGTAATCTTTCAGACACTTCTTGAAGTCGGCGATGATTGCCTGAGCATCAGGTTGTTTTGCCGTGAGGCCACCAACGATCCCACCCATCAAAACGCTCATACAACCACCTCATTTTCCAGATGGGCTTTCAGCAGCCCGGCAAAATTTTCTTCCGTGAGCGGCGTGCGTTTTACAAAGCGCGCCACTTTTTGTTTCAGGTTCGACTCGGGGAACGAGAAATACAGGTCAGCATGTTCATCCAACAGCCACTGCATCATGTTGCCAATAATCGTTGATGGATTTTCGGCCATCAGACTATCCAGCAAATCCTTCGGCACTTCCCACCACGGCCAATCCCGCACCTTCGGCAACACTCGCGTCCCAACCTCCAGCGTTTGCCCATTAATCAGATACCGTTCAAACACCGGCAGCACTTCTCCGGCCTTGTCTCCCAGTCCCTTCAGAATCGGGTAGATATGCCTGCCATCCCAGAAGCGGAAAAACACCTCAGTCCCGTCAGGCATCTTCACCTGTGTCAGGCTGCGCAGGTGCTCGAACACGTCGTTCGGTTCGGCGCGTGAGACGGCCAGCCAGCCCCAGTCGAGGGCGTCGGTTTCGGCGATCCACGGCAGGAATGCCGAGTTCGGTTTGAGCTCGGTGACGTAGGGCATCACTGGTTGCCAGGTGGAGTAGGGCGTGTCGCCCCAGATTGGCAGGAGCTGGGCGGTGGGTTCGGTCAGGTACAGGGTTTTCAGCGCGTCGGCATCGCTTGCTGCGCTGATGATCAGATACAGGCGTTCACCGCTCTGCAGCGGCTGTTGTGCCAGCCAGTCCTTGGGTGTCAGTCGATCAGATGGCACAGGCACCTGCCTTGCATTTTTCGCATTCTTCGCAGAACGGCGCGTTACGTTTGAGGGTGTTGATCTGGGCCGGGGTCAGGACCTGACCGGCCTTGTCGGCGTCGGCCTGTTTCAGCACGCCGGGCATCAGCGGGGCGGCGTCGGTGCCGCTGCCGGGGCTGCCGCCGGAGTTGATGTTGATCGTCGGGCCGCTCATGGTCACGCCGCCGGCGTCGATCTTGATGAAGCTGCCGCCGCCGACCAGGGTCAGTTCGGCGCCGGCTTCGAGCACGACTTTCATGCCGCTGCTGAGGTGGATTTCCTGGCCAGCGTCGATGAACTGACCGGTGCCGATCTTGATGTGCTGATTCACGCCCACGGTCAGGTGATCGTTGGCGCGGGCCTCGACTTTGCGGTCTTCGTAGACGGTGTGGTGTTCCTCGGCCTTGAATTCTGTGTAGCTGTTTTGCTCGACGGTGTCGTGGCGTTCGTTGCCGACGCGGATCTTCTGGTCGTGCTCGATGTTTTCGTCCCAGTCGCGCTGGGCGTGGAGGAAGATCTGCTCCTGACCTTTCTTGTCTTCGATGCGCAGTTCGTTGTAGCCACCGCCCCCCATCGAGCTCAGAGTCTTGAAGGTGCTGCGGGTCTTGTTCGCCGGCAGCGCGTAGGGGACGGTGTTTTCCTTGTGGTACAGGCAGCCGCTGATCAGCGGTTGATCGGGGTCGCCTTCAAGGAAGGTGACCAGCACTTCCATGCCGATGCGCGGGATGGCGATGCCGCCGTACTGGGCGCCGGCCCAGGCGCTGGAGACGCGCAGCCAGCAACTGGTCTTGTCGTCGGCCTGGCCTTCGCGGTCCCAGTGGAATTGCACTTTGACCCGACCGTACTGGTCGCAGTGGATCTCTTCACCTTTGGGGCCGGTGACCACGGCGCTCTGGCTGCCGAGGATGCGCGGTTTCGGGTGGCGCAGCGGTGGACGGTTCGGCACGTCCCACGGGGTCGCCTGGAAGCGGTTGCGATAGCCCTGATGGAAATCGTCTTTCAGCGCGGTGGTGTCGCTGGTCACCGACTCTTCCAGCACTTGCGGCTGTTTGCCTTCGTGGAGGACTTCGGTGAGCAGCCACAGGTCGTTCCACTTGGCCTTCGGGTGTTCGGTCAGGGCAAGGAAATGACCGCTGACCAGCAGCGGCTGGTCGCTCTTGCCTTCGGCGAGCTGGAAGTCGCTGCGGTGGCGTTCGAGGGCGCGTTTGGCCAGGTGCTTGCCGCGCTCGCGGTCGATGAAGCGGCCCGGGTAATCGTAGTCTTCGAGATCGGGCAGGGCGTCGCCGCGGTTTTCGCTTTCCAGGGTCAGGCGCGGTTTTTCGAAGTCGTAATCGCGGCGCGTGGTGCGGCTGGTACGGGTTTCCAGGCGCAGGTCGAAACGCTTGATCACCGGGTTACTGGCGACCATGCCGGAGTCTTGCTGGTAGGCCACAGGCTTGAGTTTCGGGAACACCGTCTGGTCATCGCCGAACACCAGCTTGTGCGCCGTGGCGCTGTGCTGGAAGTGGTAGTGAATACCTTCTTCCTCGCACAGACGCTGGATGAAATGCAGGTCCGATTCATCGTATTGCACGCAGTATATGCGCTCGGGATAGATCGAACCGGTCTTGAATTCGTAGGCGTTGCTTTGAATGCCGTGCTCTTCGAGAACCATGCCGATGATTTTCGGCACCGTGAGGTTCTGGAAGATCCGTTGGTTGACGCGGTGCGCCAGGTACGACAATTGCGGGCGCAGGGTCACCGAATAACGGGTCAGGCGTTTGCCCGAGTCACCTTGCGCGGCGCGGTAGATCTGGCCATGGATGCCGCTGCCATCGGGCGACAGCTGCAGGAAGGCCGGTTTGTGCAGCAGGGTTTCGAGGTCCAGCGACGGCTGCTCACTGACCAGCTCCACCTCAAAGACAAAAGGCTGGCTGATGGCTTCCCGGCCGGTCAGGGTAAACACCTGAAAATCGGCGGAGAGCCCTTCGATGGTCAGGGCAAAGTGGGTTTCATTGGCCGGCGCGAACATCCCTTGTTCCTCGTGCTGTACAGCGGCGTTCGTCGACAACCGCAAGGCGGTTCAACGCACGCGAAATTCTGGAGGGGCGTAAACAACATCGACCAGCAGGGCTGGTCGATGCTTGTAACGATCAGCCGTAATTAAACGACTGGAGCACGCCAGTCATCGGAACCCGAAGTACCGGATACTTCGTGGGTCCAGGTGATTTTGCGGTAGGTGAACTGCACTTCTTCCAGGTGGGTGAAGTGCGAGTTGCCTGGATCCTGGCAGTTGTGCATTTTGTTGTTGATGGCGACGATGATCGCGTCTTCCAGTTTGGTGGTGTAGTAGTGCTCTTGAGTACCTTGAGCCGAAGTACGGTACCACTGGATAACGATTTCGCTCATGCGCTCGCCGGAGGTCAGAGCAGCTTGCAGCAGAGGCGAAGCCTTGTCGTAGACCTTGGTGATGATCACTGGCTTGTGCACGCGCTGACCGGTTGGCTGACCGGACTGTGGGTCACGCGGGATGATCACGTCGTGGCTGAAAGCCTGAACCATAACCTGGTCTTCGTGGCCTTCCTGGTAGGTGTTGCCAACGGAGTCGGCGGTGAAGGCGCCGGCAGTGATCAGGCCTTGTTTTTCGCCGGTAACCGACATGTACGCTGGTGTTGCCATGGGGTGCTCTCCTTGCGGATAAATTTAGGGTGCCCGGGAGGCGAAATCGCCCGGTGGGTGCCTGACTGTTATCAAGGAGCGTGCCAGGTTTGTCGAAGGTCCCGGCAGCCGGGGGTGGAGTGGCTCTGGCGTGCGGTTTGGCCGATGTTTTTTGCTGAATCGAGAGGGAAAGTGCGCAACTTCTTGCGCAGTACTGCGCAAGAAGTTGCGCACTTGGCTGTAAGCCACGCCAGTCAAGGCCTGCAGCGCGATGAATCGCCTTTTTCACCGAACAAGTGCGCAAGAAGTTGCGCAGTAAGGCCAAGGGCCAGCGTCGAGCGTTTCGCCTTGTTGTCGCGACTGCGCTAGAGGCAACATTTGATTCTGTGTCGAGGGAGCTTGCTCCCGCTGGAGTGCGCAGCGCTCCCAAAACGAGGACCGCTTTGCAGCCCAGCGGGAGCAAGCTCCCTCGCCACAGTCAGAACAGTTTCAGGCCCAAAACCTGGGCACACTCCTCAATCGAACGCCGCTGCGTCTCGGCATACAACCCCAACTCATCAATGGTCGCACGCCCCAGCGCCTGTTCGAACGCCTGGCGGTTGGAGTGTTCGCCATAGTGCGTCTGCGCCGCGTCCCCAAGGTTTGACTGAAAAATCCCCGCCGCACTCACCGGCAGGAAATCTTCGTACACCAACGGTTCAGCTTTCACATGGCCCTCGCGGAGCAAATCCTCCAGCGATGCCGACATGAGGCTACCCGCTGCCAAGCCTTTTTCGGTAGGGAAGTAGCGAAAATACGCCAGCTCCTGTTCGCGCATGCCGTCGACGCTGTCAGGAAATTCGCCAAAGTGCTGAGTCATCAGCTCGTTATAGCGTGCGGCGTTGCCTTCGTTGGGGAAGTCACCGAGTTCATCGCGGGCGGCATTCAGCAAACGGTCATACAGCGCTCGCCCCTTGGGAGTCAGCGCCGCACCGCGTTGTTCGATCTCGCCGAAGCGCGCGCTGTGGCTGCCGTGGGTGTCACTCTGGTCGGTGAAGGCAATCGGCTCGTCGAGTGCCTTGAAACTGGTTTGGCGCAGGAGGATCGGGCAGTGCCGACGCGGTGGCCCTTCGATTACCGCTTTCGGGGTGATGCCATGCACCGGCATTTGCGCCTGAACCTTGTCGATGTCCAGCGTGCGCGGGGTCAGGTGGTTGATGTGCGGGCCTTTGAACGCCACCACATCGGCGATCAGACGGTGCTGAGCGCTGAGGGTCTGGTACTGCGCGGCGGTGACGGTTGCGCTGTGATGCCAGCGAAAGGTCTCCAGGGCCTGCAGGACAAATTCCTCCGCTTCAGGCTCATTCAGACCACCCGCTGACTCAGCCTGCTCGATCAGGTGCAAGACAGTAGGGGTAAAGATCGAACGCTGATTCAGTACCGATTCGGCAAACGCGCGCAGCTCGGGATCCTCGATCAGTTCCAAACGCAGCAACGAAGTGAACACCCGAAACGGACTGACCTGCAGCGCCGCTTCATGCACCGCGCGAAACGCCGTGGAGTGCACCGGCACACCCGCCGGGGTCAAGTCGTAATAACCCACCGGTTGCATGCCCATCACCGCGAACAGCCGGGCGAGGGTCGCCAGCTCTGTAGCCGTGCCGACGCGGATGGCGCCGTGGCGCTCCATGTCCAGCCGTTGGATTTCACCGGTGCTGTCGAGCTGCCGTGCGATGTCCGGCTGAGCCGCCAGCACTTCGCGATTGGACTGTTCCACCAGTTCCATCAGCGCTCCGTACAACGGCACTTCTTCGCGGTACATGTCGGACATCGCTTTGGAGAAGCGTTGGCGGATCAGGTCGGGGCTGACGAAAGGCTGCACGGTCATGAAAAAAATTCCTGCCACGGTCACGTAAAGGATGGAGGAAAAGATCGCAGCCTTCGCCGACGGCGGCAAACGAAGAATCCTACGAACTTCATTCTGCCAACGACTGATCCACCAGTTCGATCCAGTGCAAAACCTGGGTGCGCCCGGCGCCGGCCAGATGATTCTGGCAACCGATGTTGGAGGTGACGATCAGGTCCGGGCGATCGCTCTCCAAGGCATTGAGGCGGTTGTCGCGCAGTTGCCGGGCAAGGGTCGGTTGGGTCAGCGAATAGGTGCCGGCCGAACCACAGCACAAATGCCCGTCCGGCACCGCCGTGAGGTTGAAGCCCAGCCGGGTCAACAGTGTCTCCACCGCGCCGCCGAGTTTCAGCGCATGTTGCAAGGTGCAGGGGCAATGCACGGCGATCCGGCGTTGGCTGGCGGCGCACAGTTTCTCCAGGGGCTCCCGGGCCAGGATCTGTACCAGATCCAGCGTCCGTTCGCTGATCTGCCGCGCCTTGTCGGCGTAGCGCGGATCCTGTGCCAGCAAATGCCCGTAATCCTTGATGAACGCGCCGCAACCGCTGGCCGTCTGCACGATGGCTTCGGCGCCGTTTTCCAGGTGCGGCCACCACGCGTCGATGTTCTGCCGCGCGCGGTCGAGGCCCTTGGCCTGGGCGTCGAGGTGATAGTCCAGCGCGCCGCAGCAACCGGCCTCGGCCACCGGCGTCACGCTGATCCCCAACCGATCGAGCACCCGCGCCGTCGCATCATTGGTGTTCGGCGACAGGCCCGGTTGCACACAGCCTTCGAGCAACAACACCCGCCGCGCATGTCGCGGAGCAGGGCGTGAACCGGATGCTGACGAGCGCTGCGGCAATTTGCTTTCGAACATTCGTGGCAGCAGGGGCCTGAAGGTTGTACCAACGCGCAGCAAACCCTTGAACATCCCGGGATTCGGCGCCAGTGCACGCAAGCCCTCGCGTAACAAGCGCTGGGCAGCGGGGCGCGGCACCGCCTGATCGACCACCGCCCGCCCGATATCCAGCAGGTTGTGATAGTCGACACCGGAAGGGCAGGTGGTTTCGCAGTTGCGGCAGGACAGGCAGCGATCCAGATGCAACTGCGTCTGCTCGGTGGCCGGCGCGCCTTCGAGCACTTGTTTGATCAGATAGATGCGTCCGCGCGGCCCGTCGAGTTCATCGCCGAGCAACTGATAGGTCGGACAGGTGGCGTTGCAAAACCCGCAATGCACGCAGGTACGGAGGATTTTTTCCGCCTCGGCCGCGCGCGGCAGTTGTCGGGACTCTTCGCTGAGGGTGGTTTGCATGGCTAGAACTCCGCGTACATCCGGCCGGGGTTGAACAGCCCTTGCGGGTCGAGTTGCGCCTTGAGTTGCCGGTGATAACGCATGAGCGCCGGGGCTAGCGGCTGGAACGGTGTGTCGCTGGCGCCATGGGTAAAGCAGGTGGCGTGGCCGCCGAGTTCCTGGGCGAGGATCTGAATGTGCTCGTGATCGGATTTCAGCCAGCGTTGCGCGCCGGCCCAGTCGAGCAACTGCTGGCCGGGCAAGTCCTGCGGCCCGAGATTGTTCGGCAGCGACAGGCGCCACAGCGGCAGTCCTTCGTCGAAAAAGCTCAGGCGTTGCTCGTTCAAGTCGCGCCAGAACGTCGAATCCAGTGGTTCGCCGCCGAGCCGTTGATGCGCGGCGGTGACCGAGCCTTCGCCGCCCTCAAGGCGCAGATACAGGCTTTGCCCATCATGGCAGGCGCCGCTGATCGGCAACGGTTGCTGGCCCCATTCGGCCAATCTGGCCAGCGCCCGCGCGCAGTCGATATCGAGACGGATGCTCAGGCATTGACGCGGTTTTGGCAGGACTTTCAGCGAGACTTCGGTGAGCACCCCGAGACAACCAAAACTGCCGGTCAACAGGCGCGAGAGGTCGTAGCCGGCAACGTTTTTCATCACCTCGCCACCGAAGCGCAGGTGTTGGCCGAGCCCGGTGATGACCCGAGTGCCGAGGACAAAATCGCGCACCGAACCTGACCATGGCCGCCGTGGCCCGGACAGTCCGCTGGCGATCATCCCGCCCACCGTGGCGCTGTCGCCGAAGGCCGGCGGCTCGCAGGGCAACATCTGCCCGGCCGCGTCGAGCGCCGCGAGCAGCTCGCGCAACGGCGTACCGGCGCGCACGCTGACTACCAGCTCGGTCGGTTCATAGCGCACGATGCCGCGATGTGCGCGGACGTCGAGCACTTCACCGGCCACTTCGCGGCCGAGAAACGCCTTGCTGTTGCCGCCCTGAATCTTCAGCGGCGTGGCGTTGGCCCGGGCCTGGTTGACCTGATCGAGCAGCGCGCTGCTGGCGTCGAAATCAGCCATCAGAAACGCTCCAGTTCGGGGAATGGCAGTTGTCCGGCATGAATGTGCATCGCGCCGAATTCGGCGCAGCGGTGCAGGGTGGGGATGTTCTTGCCGGGGTTGAGCAGGCCTTGCGGGTCGAACGCGGCTTTGACCGCGTGGAACAGGCTCAGCTCAGCGCTGTTGAACTGCGCGCACATCTGATTGATTTTCTCGCGGCCGACCCCGTGTTCACCGGTGATGCTGCCGCCAACCTGCACGCACAATTCCAGAATCTTCCCGCCTAACGCTTCGGCGCGATGCAGTTCGCCGGGCTGGTTGGCGTCGAACAGAATCAGCGGGTGCATGTTGCCGTCGCCGGCATGAAACACGTTGGCCACGCGCAAGCCGTATTCGGCGCCGAGGCGGGCGATGCCGTGCAACACGCCGGGCAATTCGCGGCGCGGGATGGTGCCGTCCATGCAGTAGTAGTCCGGCGACAAGCGGCCAATCGCCGGAAAGGCGTTTTTGCGCCCGGCCCAGAAGCGCACGCGCTCGGCTTCATCGCGGGCCTGCCGCACTTCGCTGGCGCCGGCCTGGAGCATGACCTCGCGCACCCGCAGGCAATCGTCGTGGACATCGGCTTCGACGCCATCGAGTTCGCACAACAGAATCGCCTCGGCATCAACCGGGTAACCGGCGTGAATGAAGTCTTCAGCGGCGCGGATCGCCAGGTTGTCCATCATTTCCAGGCCGCCGGGAATGATCCCTGCGGCGATGATGTCGGCCACGGCACGGCCAGCCTTTTCCACCGAGTCGAAACTGGCCAGCAAGACCTTGGCGAGCTGCGGTTTGGGCAGCAATTTGACCGTGACTTCGGTGATGATCCCGAGCAATCCTTCGGAGCCGGTAAACAGCGCCAGCAAATCGAAACCCGGCGCATCGAGGGCGTCGCTGCCCAGCGTCAGACGTTCACCCTCGATGGTCAGCACTTCGATTTTCAGCAGGTTGTGCACGGTCAGGCCGTACTTGAGGCAATGCACGCCACCGGCGTTTTCCGCGACGTTGCCGCCGATCGAGCAGGCAATCTGCGACGACGGGTCCGGCGCGTAATACAGGCCGAACGGCGCGGCCGCCTGGGAAATCGCCAGATTGCGCACCCCGGGCTGAACCCGCGCGGTACGGGCCGCCGGGTCGATGTGCAGGATGTTGTTGAAGCGCGCCATCACCAGCAACAGACCTTTTTCCAGCGGCAGCGCACCCCCCGACAATCCGGTGCCGGCACCCCGGGCCACCACCGGCACGTTGTGTTGATGGCAGAGCTTGAGCAGGGTCTGCACCTGATCGAGTCGCCGGGGCAGGGCGACCAGCATCGGCGTGGTGCGATAGGCCGAGAGGCCGTCGCATTCGTAAGGCTTGAGTTCGTCTTCACGCCAGAGCAGGTCGAGATCCGGGAGGGCGCGCTGCAGGGTTTTCAGCAACTCGGCCTTGTTCACCTCCGGTAGCGGGCCGTCGAGGCGTTCGTCGTAGAGAATGTTCATTTCGACCCCATCGGCGGACGTGATTACCTGTGGTGAGGGGATTTATCCCCGATGGCTGCGCAGCAGCCCCAACCCAGAGAATGCGGTGTGTCTGATTCAGCTTAGTGCTGGAACTGGGGCTGCTGCGCAACCCATCGGGGCGGTGCGACGTTTCGCTGAATCCCCTCACCACAATAAATTCCCTCATCACAAGGATAGTGTTGGGACTCATCGCTGATTGCCCAGAAACTCCCGATACAACCGTGCGGTATTCCCCGGTTGTTCGACCATCGGCATGTGTCCGACGCCATCCCACACTTCGACCCGCAGATTGGCGATGCCCTTGCTCCACACCGGCACGCTGCTGACGTCGATCAAGCGGTCCTTGCGGCCCCACAGCAGCAGCGCCGGGCATTTGATCTCGGCCAGTTTCGGCTCCATCGGCGGGCTGGCGCGGAAGTCGCGGAAGATCTCTTCCAGTTCATCACGCTGACGTTCGTATCGCTGGGCGATGGCGTCCAGCACCAGCCCGGGCACCCACGGCGGCGAGGCCATGGTCATCGCATAAAACTGGCGGAACTCTTCCCGGGAGTTGATCAGGAACGGGTTATGCCCACGGGCCAGATGACGCTCCATGTCGCTGGCCTGCGGTGCAGTGACGCCGGCCGGGTCGATCAGCGCCACCGAGGCGATCCGCTCCGGGTAAGTTGCTGCCAGCCATGCCGCGATGTAGCCACCCATGGAGTTGCCGATCACGTGGACTTTCTCCACGCCGCAGACGTCCAGCAGCTGGATCATGCGCTTGGCCTGCAGCGCAATGTCGTAGCCGCCACCGGCCTTGAACCCGGTTTCCCCATGACCGGCGATGTCCGGAATGATCACCCGGTACTGGCGGACAAAATGCCTGGCGAAGCGCAGCCACAGATTCTTCTCGGCGCTGTAGCCGTGCAGCATCAGGATCGCGCTGGCTGCTTCATAGGGACCACCCTGCCAGGTCGAGACGGTCATTTCGGCAATCGGCACCTCGATTTTGTGCAACTTGTACAACTTGGCCTCGAGCGCCGTGCTCAGGTCGTACAGCCAATGCCCGACCGCCGGGTAACTCAACCAGCTCCAGGCCACGAAAACCGCGAGAGCGACAAACAGCACAAGCATCGACGTCTTCCTTTTACGTTGTTCAGGACAGAATGTGGTCAGCCGGTTTCAGCGCCCGGGTCAACCGGTAGTAGCTGAAACTGAAGCCCGGAAATATCGCGATCACATGACCGCTCTTGCTCTGATACCAACTGTGACAGCCGCCGGACTTCCACACCGTGCGTTCCATCTCACGGTGTATCATTGCAGTGTAGGTACGTTCCGCTGCGGGGCGCACTTCGATGCTGCGCAGGCCTTTTGACTGCAGGGTGTGGATGCAGTCGAGGATGTAATTCATCTGCGCTTCGATGATGAACAGCGCCGAGGTATGCCCGATGCCGGTGTTGGGCCCGGTGACGATAAACAGGTTGGGAAAGTCCGGCAGGCTGGTGCCCAGGTAGGCGCGCGGGTACTGCGCCCAGACATCCTTGAGTTGCACGCTGTGCCTGCCGGTCACCGGATAGGAGACCACGCCGTCGGTGGCGTCGTAGCCTGTCGACCAGATAATCAGATCGACGTCGATGTGCTGGCCGTCCGTGGTGGTGATCCCGGTTTCATCGATTTCGGCGATGCCTTGCTCACGGCTGTGCAACGTGACGTTGGGCCGGGTCAGCGCCGGGTAATAGGTGCTGGACAGCAGAATGCGCTTGCAGCCGATGGTGAAGTCCGGGGTGAGTTTTGCGCGCAATACCGGGTCCGGCACCTGTTGCTTGAGAAAACGCAGCGCCTGGCGCTGGACCAGGTGAATCGCCGGTTTCGAATATTTGAAGGCGATCACCCGCGTCTCGAATTGCCAGTAGAGCAGCCAGCGCAGCAGCTTGTACGCCGGTTTGACACCCAGCAGCCAGCGCTGGAAAGGCCCGAACGTGCGATCGGCGCGCGGCAGCACCCAATGTGGCGTGCGCTGGAACACGTGCAATTGCTCGACTTCGGCAGCAATCGCCGGAATCACCTGGGCGGCACTGGCGCCGCTGCCGACGATGGCCACGCGTTTACCGCGGTAGTCGTAGCTGTGATCCCAATTGTTGGTATGAAAAGTCCTGCCCTCAAAGCGATCTTGGCCGGGGAAGGGTGGGATCACCGGTTGGCTCAACGGCCCGGAGGCGTTGATCACGAACTGCGCGTAGAAAATCCCTTTGCTGGTGTGCACCGCCCAGCGCTGTTCGGCGTCGTCCCATTCGATGCGTTCGACGTTGGTTTGCAGCGCCACGCGCTCGCGCAGGCCGAAGCGCTCGATGACGTGTTCGGTATAGCGATGCAATTCGGCCTGGGCGGCGAACATCTGTGTCCAGCGGTACGGCGCGAAGGACAGCGAGTACAGCGGCGACGGCACATCCACCGCCGCGCCGGGGTAGGTGTTCTGGCACCAGGTGCCGCCGAAAAAGTCCCTTCTTTCCAGCAAGCGAAAATCGTCGATTCCGGCCTTGAGCAAGTTGACCGCCGCGCATTGGCCGCCAAATCCGCTGCCGATGATCAACACTCGGTAGGTCTGCATGGGCCTCCTTCTTATAGTCGTTTTTCCGTTTTCGTCCTTTCAGGTATAGCTAAAAATTTGCCCTGTGCGCGACGGCGATGGCGCGGTATTCAGCGGCTGGCCGGTGATAGCTATTTAACGGCTGCCTGTTAGACTTCCAGCACATCCGTCTGACGGTGTTCGCAGGTTCCGTTGAGTGGTCGAGGCCCTTATGCGAAACAAGGGGGGAAAGGGACTTTCATTGGCCAGGAGGCTTTATACATCGCGAACCCTCGGGCTGGTGCTGGGGCTGTTGTGCGTGAGCGCGGCGATGTACCCGCTAGACCCGCCGCTGTGGGTCTGGGCGTTGATGCTGTTCAATGGCCTGCTCTGGCCGCACCTGGCGTTTCAATGGGCCCGTCGTGCCAGCGTTCCTTACCATGCGGAACACCGCAATCTGTTGGTTGATGCCTTTATGGGCGGCTTCTGGGTCGCCGCCATGCAGTTCAATCCGCTGCCCAGTGCCACCACCATTTCGATGATGGCGATGAATAACGTCGCCATCGGCGGATTACGTTTTCTCGCCGCAGGCCTGGCGGCGCAGATCCTCGGTATCGGCGTCGGCCTGGTGGTTTTCGCCCCGGCGTTCATCCCGCAAACCTCGCCTCTGCAGCTTTATGCTTGCCTGCCGTTGCTGATGCTGTACCCGCTGGCGCTGGGCTGGATCTGCTTTCGCCAGGCCTACACGCTGGGTCTGCACAAGCGTGAGCTACTGGCCCTGAGTCGCACCGACAGCCTCACCGGACTGCTCAATCACGGCGCGTGGAAGGATCAACTGGAAATCGCCTTTCAACGTTGCCGCCGGCAGCAGCAGGGCGCAGCGATCGCGTTGATCGACATCGATCACTTCAAGGCGATCAACGACACCTACGGGCATGTGGCGGGTGACATCGTGCTGCGCCAGTTGAGCAAAATGCTCAAGCAGAACCTGCGCGCTGCGGACGTCGCCGGGCGCTATGGCGGCGACGAGTTTTGCGTGATCCTGCCTGACCTGCCGCTGTTCAATGCCGCGCAGGCCATGGAAGCCTTGCGCGAGCGTTTCGCCACCCTGGGTTACGAGCAGAACCCGGCGCTCAAGGTCAGTCTGAGCATTGGTCTGGCGGCTTACGAACCGGCACACGGCGACGCGACCCGCTGGCTCAATGATGCGGATCAGGCGTTGTACGAGGCCAAGGCGAGCGGGCGCAATCGGGTGATCTGCAACAGTGATGATCTGCCGAAGCAGGAACTGCTCGATTCGGTCTGATCTATCACCGCCGTCCCCTGTGGGAGCGGGCTTGCTCGCGAAGGCGTTCTGTCAGCGGCATTGATGTCGGCTGACACTCCGCTGTCGCGAGCAGGCGAAGGCCTACAAGTGTTCGGTGTCGGCCGCAGAGATGTCGCATCCGGTATAGAGCCTTGCGTCGATGTCAGGTACGGTTTGAGTCCCCCCGACGCGAAACAAGGATCGATTCATGACGTTCGCATTCCCCCGCTCGCTGCTGGCCGCCAGCCTCGGCCTGTCCCTCGTCCTCAGCTCCGCCAGCGCCTTCGCCGAACCGCACAAGCAAGTGCTGGCGGATGCCGAGCAGTATCAGCCCGAAGCCCTGAAACTGCTGGAACGGCTGGTCAACATCGACTCCGGTTCCGGTTATGAACCGGGCCTGAAACAAGTCAGCGAGATCGCCATCGATGAGCTGAAGAAGCTCGGCGCCACCATCGAACTGGTGCCCAATACCCCGGAAAAATCCAATCATGTGCTGGCCACCTTCAAAGGCACCGGCAAGGCAAAAATCCTTTTGATGGCGCACATGGACACGGTGTTCAAGGAAGGCTCCGCGGCCGAGCGGCCGTTCCACATCAAGGACGGCCGCGCCTACGGGCCCGGGGTGATGGACGACAAGGGCGGCATCGTCGCCGGGATCTACGCGCTGAAGATTCTGAAGAACCTCGACTTCAAGGACTACGCGCAAATCACCTTCCTGCTCGACGCCAGCGAGGAAACCGGCTCCGACGTTGCCACCGACCTGATCAAGAAAACCGCCAAGGCGCATGACGTGACCCTCAACCTTGAACCTGGGCGTCCGGCCGATGGGTTGGTGGTATGGCGCAAAGGTAGTGCGACGGCGCTGGTCGAGGTCAAAGGCAAGGCGGCGCATGCCGGGGTCGCGCCGGAACTGGGGCGGAACGCGGCGATGGAAGCGGCGCACCAGATTCTGCAACTGGGCAAACTCGGCGACGAAGCGAAGAAAACCACGATCAACTTCACCGTGCTTCAGGCCGGTGATCGCACCAACGTGATCCCGGATCACGCCACCGCCAAGGCTGACGTGCGTGCGGCGGTGCCGGAAGAGTTCGACCGGATCGAGAAAGACCTGGCGCGAGTGTCGCAGGATAAGCTGATCGCTGAAACCGAAGTCACCACCAGCCTCAAACGCGGCCTGCCACCGATGCCGCAAACGGCGGAGTCGGATCGCTTGATGGCCATGGCCCAAGGGATTTACGGCGAGATCGGCCGCAAGCTGACCGAAGAGGGCAGTGGTGGCGCGGCGGATGCCAGCTTGTCCGCCGGGGTGGGTACGCCGACGCTGGACGGTTTCGGGATTGTCGGCGGCAATATCCACACGCCGGAGGAATACGCCGAAGTGGCGAGCGTGGCGCCGCGGATTTATCTGTTGTCGCGGATGATCATGGAGTTGGCCAAGCGCTGACTCCCTCGGATTGGCGGTGCTGCAACTGACGCCTTCGCGAGCAAGCTCGCTCCCACAATGGATCTGCGCCGAACACCACTGCTGTGTTCACTGAAGATCCACTGTGGGAGCGGGCTTGCTCGCGAAGGCGGCGGGTCAGGCTAAATGGGTGTTGAATGTGCCGACGTCATCGCGAGCAGGCTCACTCCTACATGGGATCTGTGTTCAACACCACTGCTGTGTTCACTGAAGATCCACTGTGGGAGCGGGCTTGCTCGCGAAGGCGGCGGGTCAGGCTAAATGGGTGTTGAATGTGCCGACGTCATCGCGAGCAGGCTCACTCCTGCATGGGATCTGTGTTCAACACCACTGCTGTGTTCACTGAAGATCCACTGTGGGAGCGGGCTTGCTCGCGAAGGCGGCGGGTCAGGCTAAATGGGTGTTGAATGTGCCGACGTCATCGCGAGCAGGCTCACTCCTGCATGGGATCTGTGTTCAACACCCATGCTGTGCTCACTGAAGATCCACTGTGGGAGCGAGCCTGCTCGCGAAGAGGCCAGTCCTGACCGCAGCTTATTCCTTGACGCTCATGTATTCCTTCGCCCACAGAATGTAATCCTCAGGCTGGGTATAGGTGTGCGTCAGCTCGGTGGCGCTCAGGTCCGAGGCCTGGGTGAAGATCTGGCGTTGTTCGCGCAGGCTGTCGTAGGTCGCCTTGATCGCGGCGAAGTAGGCGCCGTGGCCGTCGATGGTCACGCGCACCCCGAGTTCGGCCAGGCGCTTGTCGTCGCGCAGCGCCGGGTTGCCGTAGGTCACCAGCATCAGCGGGACCGTCAGGTGTTCGGCGATTTGCTCGAGCTGATCGAAGTCCTGCACCCCGACCATGCAGATGCCGTCGGCACCGGCGGCCTGATACTGCTTGGTGCGGCTGATGATTTCCTGATTCGGCAGAATGCCGGCATTGGTGCGGGCGATGATTGCCATTTCCGAATCGACCCGGGCTTCCAGCGCCGCGCGGATCTTGCCGACGCCTTCGGCGACCGAGATCAGGTCGGTGGACTTACGGCCGAATTGCGCCGGCAGCAGGGTGTCTTCGATGGTCAGGGCGGCGACGCCGGCGCGTTCCAGTTCGACGATGGTGCGCATCACGTTGAGGGCGTTGCCGTAACCGTGGTCGGCGTCGGCGATCACTGGCAATTGGGCGACGCGGCCGATGCGGGTGGCCTGTTCGGCGAATTCGCTGAGGGTGATCAGGGCAAAGTCGGGGGCGCCCAGCACCTGCAACGAGGCCACGGAGCCGCCGAGGATCCCCACCTCAAAACCCAGGTCTGCGGCAATGCGCGCGGACATCGGGTCGAACACCGAGGCGGTGTGGTAGCAGGTGTCGGAAGCCAGCAATTGACGGAAGTTACGGCGCAAATCTTGATGGGAAAGCCTGGTCATACGAGTTCCACCAATACAAAGGAATGGAACGGCTTGAGCAAAGGTGTCAACGCCGAAGAATGAAAAGGCTATCACGCGAATGGGTCAAGGTTCATGACGAATTTGCGAGTGAGGCGTTGATGAAGGATCCAGCGGCTGAAAGGTTTCATCGGCAGTCAGCGGATTTTCACTGGCTAAACCGCAGATCAGGCCGCTACCGCCTGTTGCTGTTGCCTGGGCAGCAGCACGGCGCGCACCGAATTGCCCGGTTGCAGTTGCAGGCGCTTGGCGGTGAGGCGATCGACCACCAGGGTATTGCCGACCAGACGACCGGGGGCCACGGTGATGCGGCAGTTCTCCAGGCGCCGGTTGTGGATCAGCCACAACGGTGCCTGATCGTCCGGCGTGCCGAGACTCAGGGTCAGCGCCAGGCTGTCGCGCACGGTACGAATGTTGCCGATCGGTGCTTCGATCACCGGGCCACCGTCGAAGATGTCGATGTAGCCCTTATGCACAAATCCTTCTTCGCGCAGGATCTTCAGCGCGGGCTCGGTATTGGGATGCGCCTGGCCGATGGCCGCCTGTGCCTGTTCGGTGAGCATGCAGGTGTACAACGGCTGGCGCGGCATCAGTTCGGCGATGAACGACTTGTTGCCCAGACCCGACAAGTGGTCAGCATGGCTGAAGTCCATCTGGAAGAAATGCCGGCCCAGACTGTCCCAGAACGGCGAGCAACCGAGTTCATCGGCACTGCCGCGCAGTTCGGCGATCATCTTCTCGCCAAACAGTTGCGGAAACTCGGCCACGAACAGCAGCCGCCCGAGCGACAGCAGCCGTCCATTGTTGCCATGGCGTTGCTCATGCTGAAGGAACAGCGAACACAGTTCCGACTGGCCGGTCAGCTCGTTATTGAGAAACAGTGTGGGGATCTGCCGCGAAATGCCCAGATCCGGTGCCGAACTCACGGTCAGGCCGACTCGGTAGTTGTACCACGGCTCGCGCAGGCCTACCGCGCCGGTCAGGGCGCTGACGCCGACCACCCGCAGGTCGTCATCTTCAAGCACGAACAGATAATCGGCGTCGGCCCGTTCCACTTGTCCGGAAAACGCGCGCTGGGCCCAACGCACCCGGTGGGCGAGGCGATCCTCATTGGCCGGGAGGGTGGTGAACCCCGGGCCAGCCTGTTGCACCAGGGTCATCAGTGCTGGCAGGTCGCTGACTTTGACCGGACGGACGATCATGCGGTAACTCCTTGTACGCGCCGGTTCGGGCACTGTCGTTGGGTGTGCAGCCGGTGGCGGTTCACAGGGCTATCACCCTGATCGTGCTGCCATCGGTGACCTTCAGTGCGGCACACAGATCCGGCGTCAGCGACAGCGGTTGCTCAGGCTGGTAATCCAGTTCGGCGACGATGGCCCGGAAGCCATGCAGCGCGTCGTTGCTCAGCAGGTAATGGCCGCGGGCGTCGATCTGCGCCTGCTCGCGCACGCTGGCTGTCTTGCTGTGGGCGATAGAACGGATGTTCGCGGTGCGCGCATACAGGGTCGGACCGGCGTCGAACAGGTCGATGTAGCTGTTGGTTTCAAAGCCTTCGCGTTCGAGGATGTCGAACGCTTCCTGGCCGTCCGGGTGAATCCGGCCGATGCATTCCTGCGCTGCCGGAGGCAGCATCGGTACGTAAATCGGGTATTGCGGCATCAGTTCGGCGAGAAACGTGCGGCTTTGCAGACCGCACAGGCGTTCGGCCTCGACGTAGGGCAGGTCGAAGAAGTGTTTGCCCAGTGCGTCCCAGAACGGCGAATGACCGTTCTCATCGCTATAGCCGACGATCTCGGTGATCACCGCATCGGCGAAACGTTGTGCGTGAGCGGCGATGAACAGCAGCCGTGCCCGCGACAGCAATTCGGAAAAGGCGCTGCGCACCAGCGCGTTGTCGATGTGAAACCCGCGCAATAGCGTGTGTCCGCTGAGGTCGTGACACAGTGACAACGCCGGCACCCCGTGCTCGATGTTCAGTTCCCGCGAAGCACTGGTGAAGTGGCGATTGCGCAAGCTGTAGAACGGTTCGTTGAAACCGGCCGTGGCGAGGATCTCCGAGCAACCGACCAGCCGTTGAGTGTCGAGGTCTTCCAGCACGAAGAAGTAGTTCTCCGGGCCTTGCGCCTGAGTGTCGTTGTCGAACGAGGCACAGGAGCCGGCGATTTTTTCGCGCAGGCGTTCGCTGTCGTCAGGCAGCGACGTGACGCCGACCAGGCTGTCGCGGGCCAGCTGCTGCAATTGCGGCAGGTCGGTTGTCTCGACTGGGCGTAAGACCAGCATGGATGCACTCCTGTATCAAAGGGTCCGGTGATCCCACCGAACCTGACTATCACTGTCGGTTGCCACGCTTTAAAGCGGCGGTCGCCTGATTTGATGTCAGACGCCGCTCTTTTTCTTGTCAGCCATTGCTCGGGTCAGGCAGCGCTGTGCTGGCGCCGAGCTTGTTCAGGAAGAACAGGTACACCAGACCCAGCGCAATCCAGATCAGGCCGAGTTTCTGCGCATCGACGCCCATGTTGTACATGATGGCGGCGACGATGATGAAGCCGATCACCGGGCAGATCAGATGGCGTACGACCTGACCGGACTTCTGCCGACGCCAGTAGTAGTTGATCACTGTCAGGTGCAGCAGCATGAAACCGCTGAGGGCACCGAAGTTGACCAGCGAAGTCAGGGTGTCGACCGAATTGATGAACAGGTAGCAGATCACCAGCGACAGCACCGCCACCAGATAAATGCTCAGGTACGGGGTGTTGTGCTTCGGGTGCACCTTGGCCAGCACTTTCGGCAACTTGCCATCGCGGGCCATGCCGAACAGCAGGCGCGACACTGCCGCTTGCGAGGTGATCGCCACCGCGACGCCCCAGGCCAGCGCGGTCGCCACACCGGTCAGGGTGGCCAGCCAGCTGCCAGCCGCGATTTCGGCGATTTCATAGAATGCGGTGTCGGCGGACTTGAAACCCATGCCAGCAGCCAGATCGGTGGCGATCCAGGTCTGTACGACGAAAATCACGCCCATCACCACCAGAGTGATCAGCGCTGCGCGGCCGACGCTGCGGCCCGGATCGCCCTTGATTTCTTCGGCGAGGGTCGAGATCGCATCGAAGCCGAGGAATGACAGCACGGCAATCGACACCGCTTGCATCAGCAAGGCGAAATTGAACGTTTCCGGGTGATACAGCGGCGCCAGGGTCAGCTCGCCGTTGCCGCCGCCATTGTGCAGGGCGTTCCAGGCGTAGAACAGGAAGATTCCCAGTACCACCAGCTGTGCCAGCAGGAAGATGATGTTCATCCGTGCGGTGAAGGTGATGCCGCGCAGGTTGACGAACGTCGCGCTGACCAGAAACGCCAGAATGAAGCCGACCTTCGGAATGTCCGGGTACAGATGGTTCAGGGCCATCGCCGCGTAGACGTACAGCAGCGGTGGAATCAGCAGGTAGTCGAGCAGCATCAGCCAGCCGGCGATGAAGCCGACGTGTTGATTGAGGCCGCGTTGCGCGTAGGAATACACCGAACCGGCGACCGGAAACGCCTTGGCCATGCTGCCGTAGCTCAGCGCGGTGAACAGCATCGCGACCATGCCGATGATGTAGGCCAGCGGCACCATCCCGGGCGCCTCGGCATTCACGTAGCCATACACGCCGAAGGGGGCGATGGGGATCATGAAGATCATCCCGTACACCACCAGGTCGGTCAGTGTCAGGCTACGTTTCAACTCCTGTTTGTAGCCGAACTCTTCTATTTCCATGAAGCGCAACTCCTTGTCAGCCTATCCAGCGTTTTTAGTTGTTATATCGGTCCATCGTTTACAGCGTCAGCAGTCTTGCAGCATTCTTTACAGCAGCGGCGCCAGGCGCTCGGCCCACAACGATACCGCTTCGGGGCTGCGCAGCAGGTCGTTGCGCACCTCGATCAACACCGATTCCAGCCCCCGGGCGTCGCCGTGCACCGGCACGGTCATGTCGCCCAGCGGATCAACCCGGTACGGCTGGTTGCCCGCGACGTTCAGCGGGTGCTGGCCGAGGCCATCGATCACCCGTTGCGCATAGGCGCCGGCCTGACCGAACAGTACGCCGACTTCCAGCGGGCGCGGCTGGCCGTAATACACCGGGGTAAAACTGTGAATCCCTACCACCCGTACCGCTTGGCCTTGTGCGACGCGTTGGTCGATCAGGGTCTGCAGCCGGGCGTGAAACGGTTTGAACAGGGTCTGGCGCCGGTACTCGCGCGTGGCTTCGTCCAGCTCGCGGTTACCGGGCACCTGATAAATCTCGCTCTGCGCCGGAATGCTGTCGGGGGCATGCCGTGGCCGATTGAGGTCGATCAGCAGCCGTGAATAGTTGGCGCTCAACAGTGTCGCCCCAAGTCTCTCCGAGAGCTTTTCAGCCAGTTGCAGTGCGCCGATGTCCCAAGCGATGTGCTCGCGCGCGGCGGCATCGTCCAGGCCCAGATTGTTCAGGGCCTCGGGGATGTAGCGGCTGGCGTGCTCGCACACCAGGATCAACGGATGCGATGAATCTTCGCGACTCAGGTTGTAGACCGGGCGGGTGTACAACCCCAGCTCGGCGGATTCAGTACAGGCGTGCATAGTGCTCACACAGGTCAGCGGGCGAGAGCTGTTCCGTCAGCGCCAGTTCCTCGGTTTTAAGGGCGTGGTAAGTGTCGAGCAACGGCTTGGGCAGCCATTGATTGAAGGCTGCACTGTCACGCAGGCAATCCAGCGCCTGGGCCAGCGAGGCGGGCAGGGCCACAATGCCCCGGGCCTTGCGTTGCTCGTCGTTGAGTGAATCGGGAATTTCATCGGTGATCGCGTTCAGCGCCAGACGCTGTTCGATGCCCAGCCGTCCGGCAATCAGCAGTGCGGCCATCGCCAGATGCGGCGAGGCGGTGGCGTCCATCGCGCGGAATTCCAGGTTGTACTGCGCCGCCACGGATTTGCCGCCCAGGCTCACGGTCGGACAAATGCGCAGCGCCGCTTCACGGTTCTGCTGCCCCAGACACGCATAGGACGCACTCCAGTGGTGTGGCTGCAAACGCTCGTACGACACCGGTGTCGGCGCGGTGAACGCACACAGCGCCGGCAGGTAATGCAGGATCCCGGCGGCCCAATGCTGTCCGAGGGTCGACAGACCGTTGCTGGTGCCGGCGTCGTACAGCAGCGGCAGACCTTGCAGGTCGAGCAGGCTGACGTGCAGGTGCACACCGTTGCACACCGCGTCGGCCTTGGTTTTCGGCGCGAAGCTGACGTCGACGCCCATTTGTCGGGCGATTTCGCGGGTGATCTCGCGCACGTTGACCGCACGATCCGCCGCCGCCACGCCGAGGGTTGGCCGGCAGGTGATTTCGTATTGGTGCTTGCCGTATTCGGGCAGGAACATTTCCGGCTCGACACCGCCGGCGCGCAGGGCGCTCAGCAGCCAGCCGCCGAATTCGGCACCCTGACGCTGGGCTTCAAGGGAAAACGCCAGGTGTTCGGCGAAGCCGGCATGCAGGTTGAATTCGTGTTCGAACGCCGCGTTGACCTGCAAACCGAGGTCGTCGCGATAGCGCTCGATTTCATCGCGCAGCAGCGTGCGCGGGCAAGCGCTCCACGGCCGGCCATCGGTCTCGCGGATGTCGCCGTGGATGAAGTCCAGCGCCGGTGCTGCGGCGTCCGGGCCATTACCGACCGTCACGCGGCTGCTCAAATCGGGAATCAACCGCAAATCACCATAGGCGCCCCATGGGTTGGTCGAGGCGATGATGTCCTGAGGCGTCAGTGCGCTGTTGGCTGGCACCCAGCCGCACCCGGCCGCTTGATAATGTTCCAGCTGATCGGTGGGAAACGAGCGGCCACGGGTGATGCCGATCAGGTCGGTGGTGACGATGGTGGTCATCGGCAACGGCGTCAGGCGCTCGCTCATGGGCGCATCTCCTGCAAGCGGCCGAGCACGGTTTGTGTGTCAGTGATCCAGCAGTAACCCTTGATCGCGTTCAGGCAGGCGTCATGCCGCGCCGGGGTGTAGGTGGCGCAGGCGTCTTCGACCAGCGTCACCAGATAGCCACGGTCGGCGGCATCCCGCACGGCCATGTCGACGCACTGGTCGGTGACGATGCCAGCGATGATCAGGTGACGGGTTTCGAGGTTGCGCAGCACGTAATCGATGTTGGTCGAGTTGAACACCCCGGACGAGGTTTTCGGCAACACGATCTCGTTTTCCACCGGGGTCAGGTCGTCGATGATCCGCGCCTGGGTGCTGCCCTTGGGCAGGTGCATGTCCGACAGTTTGTGATCCAGCGAGCGGTCGCGACCGTCGGCGGTCAGGCTTTCGATAATCGTGTGCAGCACGTTCTGCCGCGCTTCGCGAAAGGCACTGAGCAAACGGCGCTGGTTGGGCACCACCTGCATGTGCGCGCGGGTCAGGAAATACTCGGCGTCCGGGCCGTTCAGGTGCGGGTCGAACTGCGGTTCGAGCCAGGCACGCTGCATGTCCACAAGCAGCAATGCGGTGTGGTCGGTGACGAACGGCAAATCGCGCGGCGAGCGGTGGGGAAGACTGAACATCCTTATTTATCCTCCAGCAGATGGGTGTTGAAGTCGTTGCGCAGGGCGTCGATGCCTTCCAGGCGATCGGCCAGATCGGGGCTGCGCAGGGTCAGGCAGGCAATCAGCGCCTCGACCTGGGCCAGCGCCGGCACCATGGTGTCGAACGGCGAGGCCGATTCCACTGGGGCGCTGATGATCAGGTCCGCCAGTTCGCGCAGCGGCGAGGCATAGATGTCGGTGAACAACACCACCCGCGCGTTGTTGTTCTTCGCCGCCGAGGCAACCCGCAGGGCCTGGGACTGGTAGCGCCGATAGTCAAACAGCAGCACCACGTCCTGGCGTTGCAGATCGAACAGGCGGTCGGGCAGTTGCGCGTTGTCTTCCAGGGCAAAGCAGCCGGGTCGCAGCAGGCGCAAGTGATTGAGCAGGTAGTTGGCCATCAGGCTGCTGAAGCGCCCGCCGAAGCAGTAGATCTGGTGCCGGGTGTCGAGCAGCCAGTCGAGCAGAATGCGCACGTCTTCGGGTTGCGTCAGAACCTGGGTTTCCACCAGCAGACGCTGGCTGTCGGCCAGATAATGGCCCCAGGCATCGTCCTTGTTCAGGTGCGAACGCGGCTGCAACAGGGTGCGCGGTGAACGCAGACGGTGGTCCATGTCGCTGAGCAGGGCGTCCTGAAACTCGGCGTAACCGCCGAATCCGAGCTTCTTCACCAGCCGCACGATGGTCGGATCGCTGACGCCGGCGTGCTCGGCCAGACGCGCCATCGGACCCAGGCCGTTGCGTGGATACTGGTCGAGCAGGGCGCGAATCACTTTGCGCTCAGACGGCGTCAGCTCCAGGCCGGGGTCGGTGATCAAGTCTCTGAGAGGGGGCATCCGGGCTCCTGCTGGATGAAGGGGGGGGGTGTTGAATTCGTTTCACAATCCGTTAAAACAGTATTTATGTAACTCAGGTTACATGTCTAGTGAATTTTTAGCGTTGGCGATTCGACGTTTAAATAAGCTCACAACCCTGAGTAACAAGGGCTACACCTGAGTCTGTGCCTCTTGTAGTCCATTGCCTCCAGGCGTGTCAGACATTGCCGCTTTTTCTACTTCAGAGTACTGGGCTGGAGGTTCACGAGATCCCCTGAAGCGACCGGGTTACGGCACAATTGCCACAAGACCGGCGATTTGCCGCCGATTCAGCTGATGTTCATCGAGTGAAACCCTGTGCAGTCCACCCGTTTGACTTTGATTTGCCACGCGCGAACCGTCGCACAGAAATTGTCGCGCTTTCCTACGAACGAGCCTGTTGAAAATTCGCCATTGGCGCTCGGCGCGTTGGCCGCAAAATTCACCGGTGCCAGCCGTTTGTTGTGCGGGCCGGAACTGCGTACGCGTCAGACCGCCGAGTGGTTCGGTGCGGCGCCGCAAGTGGACGAAGCGCTGCGCGATTGCGATTTCGGGGCGCTGGCACGGGCAAGCGATCAAGGATCTGCAAGTGCGCGAGGCCGAGGCCTTGCAGGCGTGGATCAATGATCCGCAGGCGGCACCGCATGGTGGCGAGTCGGTAATGCAGTTGAGCGAACGCGTGGCGGCATGGCTGACCAGTCTGCAAGGCGCATCGGGGCACATCGTCGCCGTCACCCATCCGTTTGTGGTGCGTGCGGCACTGATGCAGGTGTTACAGGGCGCGGCGTTCAACGCCGTTGATGTTGAACCGTTGTCCATGGTTGAGCTGCGGTTCAACGGCATCTGGCGGCTACGCTTGCTGGGTATCGATCTTGCGGGAGCACTTTGATGAAACGACTGCTGGTCATCGGCATCGGCGCCGGAAATCCCGACTACATCACGATGCAGGCGGTAAAGGCGCTGAATCAGGTCGACGTGTTCTTTCTGATGGACAAAGGCCCGAGCAAGGACAAACTGATCGATTTGCGTCGCGATATCTGTGCGCGTTACATCACCGATCCTGCGTATCGCTTCGTCGAATCCCACAGCCCAGAGCGCGCGCGCGGCGACGTGGACTACACCCGCGCGGTCGATGATCTGAATCGCGCCAAGCAAGAAACCTTCGAACAACTGATCAATGAAGAATTGGCTGACGAGCAGTGCGGCGGATTCCTCGTGTGGGGCGACCCGGCGTTGTACGACAGCACGATTCGTATCCTGCAGGCGATTCTGGTGTCAGGTCGCTGTGCTTTCGAGTTTGAAGTGATCCCCGGGATAACCAGCGTTCAGGCGTTGGCGGCGCAGCATAAAGTGCCGTTGAACAGCATTGGCCGGTCAATTGAAATCACCACTGGCCGGCGTCTGGCGGCGGGGCAGGTGAGTGACACGGACAGCCTGGTGGTGATGCTCGACGCTGAAGATTCCTACCACCATGTGGCGGATCAGCAGACCGAGATTTATTGGGGAGCCTACCTGGGCACACCGGATGAAATTCTGATCAGTGGCAAGCTCAAGGATGTGGCGGCCGAGATCGAGCGGGTGCGCAAAGCAGCCCGTGCCGAGCATGGGTGGATCATGGATACCTATCTGTTGCGTAAGCCGTAGGTTTATTGTGGCTGGACTGGCCTCTTCGCGAGCAAGCTCGCTCCCACAGGGGGGCCCATTTCAAATGTGGGAGCGAGCTTGCTCGCGAAGGGGTCATCACAGTCAACTCAAGAAATGGCCTTGACCCCACGCCCAAACCGCTCCCGATACACCGACGGCGGCACCCCGACCACGCTGCGAAACGCCACGCGAAAACTTTCCACCGAGCGATAACCGCAGTGCAGGGCAATTTGCTCGGTGTTGTGCACGCTGCTCTCCAGTAATTCCCGCGCCCGGGCCAGTCGCTCGTGTTGTAGCCACGCTTTGGGCGATTGTCCGCTGGCTTCGGTGAAACGGCGCAAAAAGGTGCGCTCGCTCATCGCCGCTTCGCTGGCCAGATCGCGCACTTCCAGCGGTTGGTGCAAGCGCTCGCGGGCCCACTGCATCACCCGCGACAAGTCGTTTCGCGGCGTCGCGCTGACCGGCGTGGGGATGAACTGTGCCTGACCGCCAGTGCGTTGCGGCGACATCACCAGACGCCGGGCCACTGAATTGGCGACCTGGGTGCCGAAGTCCCGTGCCAGCAGATGCAGGCAGGCATCGATCCCGGCGGCGCTGCCCGCCGAGGTGATCAACTGTCCGGAATCGACGTAAAGCACATCCGGATCGACCGCGATCGCCGGGTAGCGTCGCGCCAGTTCATCGGTGTAGCGCCAGTGGGTGGTCGCACCGTGGCCGTCGAGCAAGCCACTGGCGGCCAGCACAAACACCCCTGAGCAAATTGACAGCAACCGCGCACCCTGGGCGTGGGCCTGTCGCAAGGCGTCGATCAGCGCCGGCGGCACCGGGGCCTCGCGGTCGCGCCAACCGGGAATGATGATGGTGCGCGCCTGCGTCAGCAGCTCCAGGCCGCCGTCGGCCAATACGTGAATCCCGCCCATGGCGCGCATCGGCCCTTGATCGACGGCGACGATGCAGTGCTCGTACCACGGGAAATCGAATTCCGGCCGGGGCAGGCCGAAAATCTCCACGGCAATGCCGAACTCGAAGGTACAGAGGCCATCGTAGGCCAGAATCGCGACCAATCCAGGTGAGTCAGGCATTTGGCGGAAAATTCCCGGTGAGTGTCTTGTGCGCCACTGTAGCGCCAAGTGCCGGCCCGATAAAGTCTGCTCACACCCCAACAGATGAAGGAGCCACACAACATGACCAGCTTGGTTCGCGACATTCCTGCCGCACCGTCGGCGATTGCCCTGATGCACTTCAGCAACCGTCTGACCTTTGAAACCGATTGTTCTGACGTGTACGGCAGCCAGGAGGCCGGTGAAGTCGATTTTGTCCTGGTCGATGTGCGCGGGCCTTTGGCGTTCGAGCGCGGTCACGTGCCGGGCGCGATCAACATTCCGACCCGCTTGCTGACCGCCGAAGGCCTGGTGGAGTATTCGACGAGCACGTTGTTCGTGGTCTATTGCGCCGGCCCGCACTGCAACGGCGCCAACAAGGCTGCGGTGAAACTGGCGGCGTTGGGTTACCCGGTCAAGGAGATGATCGGCGGCGTGACCGGCTGGCTGGATGAGGGCTTCAGCTTGAGTGCTACTCAAGCCGCCAAGGCGCCTATTGGATGTGAATGCTGAAAGCTTTTGTAGGAGCTGCCGCAGGCTGCGATCTTTTGACTTTTAAAGAGCAAAAGATCGCAGCCTGCGGCAGCTCCTACAAAGGCCATTTGTGTCGTTTTCAAAGATTTGTCCTACAGCCTTTGCACCATGTCGGCGCACCGTTGATCCCGGTCAACGCGTGCGCCGATTTTCTGTAAGTATTTGTCGCCTAAACACAATTTGCCCTGTGCGCGCCGCCATAGACTGCCGGCCACGTCGGTTTTTGCTGCTCAATGGCCATGACCGAACGCCAATCGAAAGCTGCCAATAAAAGCCTCCGCACACAGGAGTAATAAATGAAGAAGCTAGTGATGTTCGGTGCCCTGGCACTGTCGATGTTGTCCCTGACCGCTGTCGCCGAAGACGCCAAACCGATTCGTCTGGGGATCGAAGCCGCTTACCCGCCATTCTCGATGAAAACCGCTGATGGCAAACTCACCGGGTTCGACGTCGATATCGGCGATGCCCTGTGCAAACAGATGGACGTCAAATGCGTGTGGGTCGAGCAGGAGTTCGACGGCCTGATCCCGGCACTCAAAGTGAAGAAGATCGACGCGATCCTGTCCTCGATGACCATCACTGACGACCGCAAGAAAAACGTCGATTTCACCATCAAGTACTACCACACCCCGGCGCGCTTCGTGATGAAGGAAGGCTCCGGTGTCAAAGATCCGCTGACCGAGCTCAAGGGCAAGAAAGTCGGCGTGCTGCGCGCCAGTACCCACGACCGCTATGCCACCGACATGGCCAAGGACGCCGGGTTTGAAGTGGTGCGCTATGGCTCGCAACAGGAAGCCAACCTGGATATGAAATCTGGTCGTCTTGACGCGATGCTGGCCGACTCGGTCAACCTCAGCGACGGTTTCCTGAAGACCGACGCCGGCAAAGGTTTCGAATTCGTCGGCCCGACTTACGAAGACGCCAAGTACTTCGGCGGCGGTGCCGGGATTGCCGTACGCAAGGGCGATACCGAGCTGGCCGAGAAATTCAACAAGGCCATCACCGAAATCCGCGCCAATGGCGAGTACAAGAAAGTCCAGGACAAGTACTTCGACTTTGACGTGTACGGTCATTAATACGCTGTAGAAAAAAGTGGTCCCGTTTGCGCGGTGGCCACTTTTTTTGTGCTCTGATTCATAGGAGAACCCTGTAGGAGTGAGCCTGCTCGCGATAGCGGTTTAACATTCAGCCGCTTTAGTGCCTGACACACCGCTATCGCGAGCAGGCTCACTCCTACAGGGGATCTGCGTGATCCAGCCATTCAGGAGTTTTCCCATGCAACGCATCGACCATGTCCTGCCCTGGAGCCATCTGGGTAGCGAACGTTCCCTCAGCGTCTTCCGTTACGGCGCGGGCACTCGCAAGGTGTACATCCAGGCCAGTCTGCACGCCGACGAACTGCCGGGCATGCGCACCGCATGGGAACTCAAGCAACGCCTCAACGAGCTGGAACAGCAGGGTCGTCTGCAAGGCGTGATCGAGCTGGTGCCGGTGGCCAACCCGATTGGCCTCGACCAGCATCTGCAAGGCAGCCACATGGGGCGCTTCGAGTTGGGCAGCGGGAAGAATTTCAACCGCGCGTTTGTTGAACTCAGTGCGCCGGTGGCGGCGCGAATCGGCGAGCAATTGGGCAGCGACGCCGAGGCCAACATCGCGCTGATCCGCCAGACCATGGGCGAGGTGCTCGATGAGTTGCCAGCCCCGGCCTCGCAACTGGAAGCGCTGCACCGCTTGCTGCTGCGCCATGCCTGCGACGCCGACATCACCCTCGATCTGCATTGCGATTTCGACGCGGCGATTCACATTTACGCATTGCCGCAACACTGGCCGCGCTGGCAATCGCTGGCGGCGCGACTGAAGGCCGGCGTGGCCTTGTTGTGCGAAGACTCCGGTGGCAGTTCGTTCGATGAGTCGTGCTCATCGCCGTGGCTGCGTCTGGCCCGAGCGTTTCCGAGTGCGGCGATTCCCCCGGCGAACCTCGCCACCACCCTTGAACTGGGCAGCATTGGCGACACCCGGGTCGATCAGGCGCAGGCCAATTGTGAAGCGATTCTCGGCTTTCTCGCCGAGCAGGGTTTCATCAGCGGCGAATGGCCGGCGGCGCCGAGCGAATGCTGCGAAGGCATGCCGTTCGAAGGCACCGAATACCTGTTCGCGCCGCACCATGGCGTGGTCAGTTTCCTGCGCAATGCCGGGGAGTGGGTCGAGCAGGGGGATGCGCTGTTCGAAGTGGTGGATCCGTTGAATGACCGGCTGACCACCGTCCGCGCCGGCACCAGCGGCGTGCTGTTTGCGATTGATCGCGGGCGCTACACCCAGCCGGGGATCTGGCAGGCCAAGGTGGCGGGGCGTGAGCCGATTCGGGTGGGCAAGCTGATAAACGACTGACAGATTTCCTTGGATTTTCCGGCCTCATCGCGAGCAGGCTCACTCCTACATTTGGCATGCGTTGTCCCTGTAGGAGTGAGCCTGCTCGCGATAGCGGTCTCGCCAGCACCACAATCTTCAGAGAGTGTTAGGCTCACCGACGAACCCGACACTCTGTGAAGGAAGGCTTTATGTTGAAGGCGTTTGCCCTGTTAACCCTGCTGGCGTCCAGCGCCGTCCACGCGCAAACCACGCTGCAAAGCGACTTGCCACTGAAATACATCGAACAGGTTCACCCGGACGCGAACACCCGGCCGCTGGTGATTTTTCTGCACGGCTACGGCAGTAACGAAGCCGATCTGATCGGTATGAAGTTTCAACTGCCGGCACAGTACAACTACCTCTCGGTGCAGGCGCCGCTGGCGTTGGGCGAAGGGCGTTTCCAGTGGTTTCGCAAAAAAGGCGAAGGCGCCTACAACTTTGAGACCGATGATCTGAAGGCCAGCGGTCAGAAACTGCGGGAGTTTGTCGCCCAGGCGGCGAAGAAATATCACGCCAGCCCGGACAAGGTGTACCTGATCGGCTTCAGCCAGGGCGCGATGATGACGTACGAGGTGGGCTTGCGTCCGCCCGTGGCGGTCGGTGGCATCGCGGCGTTGAGCGGACGCCTGTTGCCGGTATTGAAAACCGAGCTCCAGGCGCAGCAACAACCGTTGCCGCTGAAGATCTTCATCGGCCATGGCACCGCCGATGATCGGGTGCCGTACCGCGACGGCACCGCGGCCAATGCGCTGCTGCAAAAACTTGCCTACAAACCCGAGTTTCACGCTTATCCCGGTGTCGGCCACAGCATCAGTTCTGCCGAGCTGCGCGACTTGAACGCCTGGCTGCAGCAGCTCAATCCGTAAGGATCACTTGTCCTTGAGGATGGTTTTCACCAGCGCATCGTGACCGCTCTTGTCGCTGGCCCGGGAAATCACCTGGACCAGCGCCATGCGCTTGCCGGACGCGGCGAGCAGGGTGGTATTGAGGGTCTGGCCGCCGCCCTGAGTGGCGGTGCTGTCGACCTGACGCACGCCGAGGCCGCTGCTTTTCTGGGTCAGGCTTTTTTCGCTGAGCTTGTTGAAGTCCGGCAGGGCCTTGCGCTGGTCATCGATGAAACTCGCCAGGCTGCCATCGAGAAATTCGTTGTCGTTGTCCTTGACGCTGGCGCCGCCGGCGATCTGGTTTTCCGCGGCGATGACCACGGTCTTGGTCGCCTGATTGGTGTACATCGTGCCCTTGGCACCGGTTGGCCCGGCCGGCAGCGGGTCGGCGGTGAAGCCTTTGGGCAGGACGAAGGTGAACTTGCCGTCGAGCATCGACACGTTGTTGGTCGAGGCCTTTTCCTTGGGCTTGGCTGCCTGGGCGTTGAGGGCGCCGAGGCCGGCGACCGCCGCCAGCAACAGGACGACGGCTTTCTTGCTGAGCAATGACATGTGAATCTCCGAGGGATGGTCGCGCCAGGGCGGCGATGATCCCACGGAGCATGCCTGGCATTCCAGCGCGGTTTGTCAGGCTGCCTCAGCCTTGAGGTTGTGGGCTTTTGGCGGGAGTCGGTCGGGCCAGCAACTTGCGGGTGACCCCGAGCATCGCCACCGACACCGCGACACCGGCGATGAATCCGCTGAAGCCGAGACTCGGCAGGGTCAGCGCCGTCACCAGGCAAAACGCCGAAAACGAGTACATGCCGGTCGCCGTCGCCCGCAGCAATGTCGCGGTAAACGCCGGGCCACGGGTCTGCTGAGAGAACACCGCCATCACACTGCCGAGCACCGGGAACACCGCGAGCAAGCCGCTCCAGCGCTCGCCCACGGTACTCGCAAGCATGGTCACCAGCAGCGTCAGCGCCGCACCGGCAATCATCCGCCAGAGCAGTTTGTCCGACTTCGGCGCCGGGCCGTTCAGTACCGGCTGCACGTCGGGAAACAGGTACGGCGCGGCGAGCAGGGCAATCGCCGCCGCAGCGATCGAGAACGTCAGGGACGACGGAATCAGCGACAACATTAGCGCCAGCACCGCCCACACCGTCAGGGAAATCGTCAGCGCCAACGGCCAGTTCGCCCGCTGCGCCACCTGCGCGTAGGTAATGCAGAAGGCGATCATGGCGAACATCGCCGACAGCGCCGCCACCGCCGATTGCGCGGCAAACTGCGGCCCCTGTTCGATGGCGAGGAAAAACAGAATCGGCCCGACCACCACCGGCAACCCCGACAGCCAACCGGCCACGCTCGGCCCCCAGCGCTTGCCGGCGAGAGAAATCAGCAGTAGAAAACCGGGGATCAGCAGTAATTTGAGGATCAGCACGCGGGAGGCCTCCGGGGATGGAACGGCCAAGGTAACCGATTGCTGCATTGATCGACAATTTTTGTATACAAAGTCTGCGAGTGATATCCGCTATGCTCTGAAGATCAGGGTTTACCGGAGTCGATGCCGCGATGAGCAAACCATCGAAGTTGCTGCGTGGGTGCTGTGGCATCGGCTTGTGGGCGTTGTTGCTGACGCCGACCTGGGCCAATTGGCAGGACGCCGTGCCCGGCGCGCAAATCATCGGCACCGGTGATTTCAGTGTGTTCGGCTTTGACGTCTACAACGCCCGGTTGTGGAGTGCGGCACGCCCGTTGTCCACCGAACAGCCCTTCGCCCTGGAGCTGATCTATCGGCGCAAGATCTCCCGCGATGATCTGGTGCAGGCCAGTGTCGATGAAATCAAACGCCTGGCAGGCTCGGGCGTCAGTCCCGCGCAACTGGCCAGGTGGCAAGGGCAAATGGAGCAATCGTTCGTCGATGTGCAGGCCGGCACGCGGATTACGGGCGTGTATCTGCCGGGGCAGGGCGCGCGGTTTTTTGTCGGTCAGCAGTTGCAGCATGAAATCGATGATCCGCAATTTGCCCGGGCGTTTTTCGATATCTGGCTGGATCCGCGTACGCGCAATCCCGAACTGCGTGAGCAACTGTTGGGCATGAGCCGATAGAGTTTTTGTTCTTCAAGGCGCTGACTGAAACCTCTAAGCTGCGTCTTTCGAACTTGTTTCTGGATGTGTGCGTGAAATTCAGCTTACCCAAAATCGCCACCGCGCCGTTCTGCCCGCCGGAAGTGGCCGGCAGCGTCGCGGTGGATCCGAGCGCTTCGTTCTTCAAACGCGTGCTGCGTTTTGCCGGGCCTGGCTTGCTGGTGTCGATCGGCTACATGGACCCGGGCAACTGGGCGACCGCGATCGAGGCCGGTTCGCGTTTTGGTTACAGCCTGCTGTTCGTGGTGTTGCTCGCAAGTCTGGCGGGAATGGTCGTGCAGTGCCTGTGCTCGCGTCTGGGCATCGCCACCGGTCGCGATCTGGCGCAATTGTCCCGCGAGCGCTACAGCACCCCGACCGCGCGCCTGCAATGGGTGCTGGCGGAAATCTCGATCATCGCCACTGATCTGGCCGAAGTGCTCGGCTGCGCCCTGGCGTTTCACTTGTTGCTTGGCTGTTCGCTGACCTTCGGCATTGCCCTGACCGCCTTCGACACGCTGCTGGTGCTGGCCTTGCAGAACCGTGGCTTCCGTCGGCTGGAGGCGATCATGCTGGTGCTGGTGGCGACCATCGGCGTGTGTTTCTTCGTTGAACTGGTGCTGATCAAACCGTACTGGCCAGATGTGTTCGCCGGTTTCAAACCGTCGCTCTCGGCGATCAGCGATGCCGCGCCGTTGTATCTGGCGATCGGTATTCTCGGCGCGACGGTGATGCCGCATAACCTCTACCTGCACACTTCGATCGTGCAGACGCGGATGATCGGCAAGGACCTGGCCAGCAAGCAGGACGCGGTCAACCTGGCGCGCATCGACACTATCGGCTCGCTGGCGCTGGCGCTGCTGGTCAACGCGGCGATCCTGATTCTGGCGGCGGCTGCGTTTCACCAGTCCGGGCATACCGACGTGGTCGACATTCAGGACGCCTACCACCTGCTCGACCCGCTGGTCGGCGGCGCGCTGGCCAGTGTGCTGTTCGGCGTGGCGTTGCTGGCGTCGGGGCAGAGCTCGACGTTCACCGGGACCATCGCCGGACAGGTGATCATGGAGGGTTATCTGAACCTGCGTATTCCCTGCTGGCAGCGGCGGTTGATCACCCGTGGGCTGGCGCTGATCCCGGCGTTCCTTGGCGTGTGGCTGATGGGCGATAACGCGGTGGGCAAGTTGCTGGTGTTGAGTCAGGTGGTGTTGAGTTTGCAGCTGCCGTTTGCGCTGTACCCGCTGATTCGCATGACCAGCGACAAGCAACTGATGGGGCCGTTTGTGAACCGGCTGCCGACCCGGGTGCTGGCGTGGGGATTGTTTGTGGTGATCAGTGGCGCGAATGCCTGGTTGATTCTGCAGATGGTGGTGTGACTTTCAAAGCACCCTGTGGCGAGGGGATTTATCCCCGATCCAGTGCGAAGCGCTGGCAAAGATGTGTGTCGAGGCGAAAAATTCTGGGGCTGCTGCGCATCCCATCGGGGATAAATCCCCTCGCCACAAAAGCGGTGAAACCAGACAGCGAGCGGATGTCGTGGATCCGTCCGCCGCCTGTATTGCTCCTTTGGATTAACCGCGTTCCAGCGCCAGCGCCACACCCTGACCGCCGCCGATGCACAGGGTCGCCAGACCTTTTTTCGCATCACGCTTGATCATTTCGTGCAGCAGCGTCACCAGCACGCGGCAGCCCGATGCACCGATCGGGTGACCGAGGGCGATGGCGCCGCCGTTGACGTTGACCTTGTCCAGATCCCATTGCAGATCCTTGGCCACTGCCAGCGATTGCGCAGCGAAAGCTTCGTTGGCCTCGATCAGGTCCAGTTGGCCGATGTTCCAGCCCGCCTTGTCCAGGCAGCGACGGGTGGCCGAGACCGGGCCGATGCCCATGATCGCTGGGTCAACACCGGCGTTGGCGTACGCGGCGATTTTTGCCAGCACCGGCAGGCCCAGGGCCTTGGCCTTTTCGGCGCTCATCAGGATCACTGCAGCGGCGCCATCGTTCAGCGACGAAGCATTACCGGCGGTGACGCTGCCGTCCTTCTTGAACGCCGGACGCAGTTTCGCCAGGGATTCGGCGGTGGTGTCGCCACGTGGTTGTTCGTCGACCTTGAACGCCACCGGATCACCTTTGCGCTGCGGGATCAGAATCGGGGTGATCTCATCGACAAAGCGTCCGGCCTCAATGGCCGCAGCGGCTTTGCGCTGCGAAGCGGCGGCGAAGGCGTCCTGCTGTTCGCGACTGATCTCATATTTATCGACCAGATTCTCGGCAGTGATGCCCATGTGGTAATCGTTGAACGCATCCCACAGGCCATCGCTGATCATGGTGTCGACGATTTGCGCGTGACCCATGCGCAGACCGGTGCGTGCGCCTGGCATCACGTAGTTGGACAGGCTCATGTTTTCCTGACCACCGGCGATGATCACCTCGGCATCGCCGCAACGGATCGCTTGCGCGCCCAGGTGCAGGGCTTTCAGGCCCGAGCCGCAGACCTTGTTCAGGGTCATGGCGGGCACGGCGTGGGGCAGGCCAGCCTTGATCGCCGCCTGACGCGCCGGGTTCTGGCCGGCGCCGGCGGTCAGCACCTGGCCCATGATCACTTCATCGACCTGTGCACCGTCCAGGCCGGTCTGCTCGAGCAACTGGCGAATCACCGCAGCGCCCAGATCAACGGCGGACACCGAAGCCAGCGAACCCTGGAAACTGCCGATCGCGGTGCGGGTGGCGGCAACAATTACGACGTCTTGCATTTTCGAATTCCTCACTGGGCAGCGAACTGCATTTCCGGTACGTGATCCGGGACGATCAGTTTACCAGCGGTTTTGGCGACGATTTCCTCGACGCTGACGCCAGGTGCGCGTTCCTTGAGGACAAAAGCGCCATTTTCGATTTCCAGATAGGCGAGGTCGGTCAGTACGCGCTTGATGCAGCCGGCGCCGGTCAGCGGCAGGCTGCACCTGGCCAACAGTTTGGACTCACCGTCCTTGGAGGCGTGGGTCATGATCACGATGATGTTGTCGGCACCGGCCACCAGATCCATCGCGCCGCCCATGCCCTTGACCAGTTTGCCGGGAATCATCCACGAGGCGATGTTGCCTTCGACGTCGACTTCGAACGCGCCGAGTACGGTCAGGTCGACATGCCCGCCGCGGATCATCGCGAAGGATTCGGCGGAGTTGAAAATCGATGCGCCGATGCGCGCGGTCACGGTCTGTTTGCCGGCGTTGATCATGTCGGCATCAATGGTGTCTTCCGTCGGAAACGGGCCCATGCCGAGCAGGCCGTTTTCCGATTGCAGCATGACTTCCATGCCGTCGGGAATGTAGTTGGCGACCAGGGTCGGAATGCCGATGCCGAGGTTCACGTAGTAGCCGTCCTGCATTTCGCGGGCGACGCGCTGAGCCATTTGTTCGCGGGTAAGTGCCATGTTTTTATTCTCCGTCAGCCTGAATTATTTGCGGATGGTGCGCTGTTCGATGCGCTTTTCGAACGTGCCGCAAATGACCCGGTCGACGTAGATGCCGGGGGTGTGGATCTGCGACGGATCCAGCTCGCCGGGCTCGACGATTTCTTCGACTTCGACCACGGTGATCTTGCCGGCGGTGGCCGCCAGCGGGTTGAAGTTCTGCGCGGTGTGACGGTAGACGACGTTACCGAAATGGTCGGCTTTCCAGCCTTTGACGATGGCGAAGTCGCCGGTGATGGACTCTTCCATCAGGTACTTGCGCCCTTTGAATTCACGCACTTCCTTGCCTTCGGCGACCGGGGTGCCGACGCCGGTGGCGGTGAAGAAGGCCGGGATGCCGGCGCCGCCTGCGCGCATTTTCTCGGCGAGGGTGCCTTGCGGGGTCAGGATGACTTCGATGTCGCCCTTGAGCAGTTGCTCTTCGAACAGTTTGTTTTCGCCGACGTAGGAGGCGATGACTTTGCTGATCTGGCGGTCGGTCAGCAGCACACCGAGGCCGAAACCGTCGACGCCGCAGTTGTTGGAAACCACGGTGAGGTCGCGGGTGCCCTTGCGCTTGATCTCGGCGATCAGGTTTTCCGGGATGCCGCACAGGCCGAAGCCGCCGGCGATCACGGTCATGCCGTCTTCAAGACCGGCCAGAGCTTCCTCGTAGGAACTCACGCGCTTGTCGAAACCTGCCATATGCACCTCTTTTATTGTTTGTCGGGCGGCTGGCTAGCCGAATGACTGGAGTGTCGCGCTGGAGAATATATTTGTTAAGTTGATTTTTAAGGTTGATTGATTGATAAAGTTAAACAATTGACTGATTGCAGATACGGAAGCATAGCGCTCATGACCATCAAACAGATCCGTGCTTTCCTCGCTGTGGCTCAGAGCCTGAGCTTCGCCGTGGCCTGCGAGCGTCTGCACTTGTCGCAATCGGCCCTGAGCCTGACCATCAAGGCGCTGGAAGAGGGGCTGGGCGGGCGGTTGTTCAGTCGCAACACGCGCAATGTGGCGCTGACCGCCGAGGGCGAATCGCTGCTGCCGCTGGCCCGGCGTCTGATTGCCGACTGGGACAACGCCGAAGACGAAATGCGTCAGCGCTTCAGCCTGCAACGCGGGCGGGTGACGCTGGCGGCCATGCCGTCGTTTGCCGGCAACCTGCTGCCGCCGATTCTCAAGACCTTTCGCGCGCGCTATCCGAACGTCAACGTCACGGTCAACGACGTGATCAACGAGCAAGTGCTGGAAATGGTCCGCGACCGCCACGTGGAACTGGGTGTCGCGTTCGAACCGATGCAGAACACCTCGCTGACGTTTACCCCGCTGTACATGGACCGCTTTGTCGCCGTGGTGCCACAGGATTCAGCGCTGGCCGGGCTTGGCGAAATCGACTGGCAGACCCTGCTGCAGGAACCGTTCATCACCCTGCAACGGCCGTCGACGGTGCGGGTGATGCTCGAAGAGCACTTGCAGGCCCGGGGCATGAAACTGCCGGTGGAATTCGAGAGTCATCAACTGGCAACCGTCGGGCGCATGGTCGCTAGCGGATTGGGGGTGAGTGCGGTGCCGGCGTTGTGCGCCGAGCAGATGCTCGAACTGGGCGCGCATTGCCTGACGTTGAATGATTCAGTGGAGCGGGCGATTGGTGTGCTGACGGAGCCGGGCAATGAGCTGTCGGCAGCGGCGCAGGCACTGTTCGATATTCTCAAAGCCGAACATTGATCCTGTGGGAGCGGGCTTGCTCGCGAAGGCGGGGTATCAGTCGAGGAAAGTCTTGGCTGAAAGGACGCTATCGCGAGCAGGCTCGCTCCTACAGGGGATTTCGCGAGTCAGGAAGTCAAGCGTTGCACCAGCAACGGCAGCAGTTGTTCGCATGACGCCTCGATCTTCAGATCCAGCAGATCATCGGCGCGGGTCTTGCCCAGATTGATCGCCAGCAACGGCTTGCCCCGATCAGCAATCACCCGGCACAGACGAAACGCCGAATAGGCCATCAGCGACGAACCCACCACCAGCAATCCCGCGGCATTTTCTGCCGCTGCCATGGCCCGCGCCGCCGTCGGCTGCGCCACGTTTTCACCGAAAAACACCACGTCCGGCTTCATCCGTTCACCGGCGCAATACGGGCATTGTGGCGTCTGAAAACGTGCTTCGAAGGCCGGATCGAGCAGGGTATCGCCGTCCGGCGCCTGCACCGCGTCGACCCCGGCCAGATACGGATTCTGCTCGACCATCCGCTGCTGAATGTCGTCACGCGCGCTGCGCTGGCCGCAATCCAGGCACAACACCCGGTGCAGGCTGCCATGCAGTTCGATCACGTCCTGACTTCCAGCCTGATCGTGCAGGGTGTCGACGTTCTGCGTGATCAAGGCGCTGATCAGACCCCGGCGCTGCAAATCGGCCAGCGCCTGATGCGCGGCATTGGGCCGCGCCTGACGCACCCGCGGCCAGCCAAGCATGGCCCGCGCCCAGTAGCGGCGACGGGATTCCGGAGCGGCGAGAAATTCCTGATACATCATCGGCTGCCGGCCCCGGCGTACACCCTCACTGTCGCGGTAATCCGGGATGCCCGACGGCGTGCTGATGCCCGCGCCGGTCAGCACCACAAAGCCGCCATCGGCCATGGCCTGGTGCAGGGTGTCGAGGTGTTCGCGGGTCGGGCTGTCGAGCATGGTCAGCACTCCGGGGAGGACGATGCCCGCAGGTTAGCATTAACCGTGTGGCGAGGGAGCTTGCTCCCGCTGGACTGCGCAGCAGGCCTGTTTTGGGCTTGCTTTGCAATCCGACGGGAGCAAGCTCCCTAGCCACAGGTGATAGCGGTGATTTATTTGCGCGCCTCCAGAATCAGATTGAACGGCGTCTGCGTCGCCCGGCGAAAATGCTTGAACCCGGCCTCGGTAAACACCTTGCGCAAGCGCATTTCACCGGCCTGCGCACCCAGCCCCAGGCCAACTTCCTGGGACAGCGAATTCGGCGTGCAGATAAAGGTCGAGGCCGCGTAAAACAGGCGTCCGACCGGGTTGATGTTGTCGTCCAGCGCGTCGTTGGCAAACGGCTCGACCAGCAGCACCGTGCCGTCCTTCTTCAATGATTCGAACGCATGCCGTGCGGCGCCGACCGGGTCGCCCATGTCGTGCAGACAGTCGAAATAGCAGATCAGGTCGTAGTCGTCGCCGGGGTAGCTTTTGGCGGTGTTCTGGAAGAATTTTGCCCGGCTGCTGACGCCGCCTTCTTCGGCGCGCTGCGTGGCAACCGTGATCGACGGCGCGTGATAATCGAAACCGACGAAGCGCGAGTTGGGAAACGCCTGGGCCATGATCACCGTCGAGGCGCCGTGGCCGCAGCCGATGTCGGCGACTTTGGCGCCTGCTTCGAGTTTGGCGACCACGCCGTCCAGCGCCGGCAGCCATTCAGCGATCAAGTGACCTTTGTAGCCGGGGCGAAAGAAGCGTTCGGTGCCGCTGAACATGCACGGATGGTGATCGCCCCAGGGCAGGGCGCCGTTGCCGCGCATAGCCTTGACCAGTTTGTCCTTGTCGTGGAAAAACGAGGCCACCACACCGAGTCCGCCGGCGACGTACACCGGCGAGTCTTCCACGGCCAGTGCCAGCGCCTGCTCTTCCGGCAACCGAAACTGGCCATCGTGATGCTCCATATAGCCGGACGCGACATGCGCGCTGAGCCATTCGCGTACCAGACGCGGGTTGCAGGTGGTTTTTTCGGCGAGGGCTTGCGGGGTGACCGGCTGACTGTCGGCCATCGCCCGGTACAGCCCGAGTTCTTCGCCAACGATGACGTTCGCCAGCATCGCGGCGCCGCCCATGTCGTTGACCAGTTTGCCCATGAATGCGTTGAGTCGTGTTTCGTCCATCACGAGTGCTCCTGATACAGGATCACCGTCCGGTGGCAAAACGTTGTCGAGGCATGGGCCGCTGGGCGGTGGTCACAGAAGTGGGCAGGGCACAGCTGACGTCGTCCTGCAATCCCCCTCGACTGGGGCATGAATCAGTCTAGTCGGGCTGGGGCAAGATGCAGTGTTTGTGCTCCATGCAAATTCCAATGTGGGAGCGGCGGTACGAAGATTCGACTTGCTCGCGAACGCGGTATGTCAGTCGATGCATCAGGGGCTGATACGCCGCTTTCGCGAGCAAGCCCGCTCCCACAGGTGATTGGTGTGGGGATCAGCGCAGGGGCAATTTCAACTCCGCGCACAGGCCTCCGCCCTCGCGGTTGCTCAGGGTCAGTGATCCGCCGAGGGCCATGGCCAGTTGCTGGGCGATGGCCAGGCCCAGGCCGGTGCCGCCGGTGCTGCGGTTGCGCGAGTTTTCCACCCGGTAGAACGGCTGCATGACCTGTTGCAACTCGGCTTCGGCAATGCCCGGCCCGCGATCGAGGATTTTGATGCAAAGACCGTCGTCGATATCGACCTGCAACTGCGCGGCACCGGCAAATTTCAGTGCGTTGTCGGTCAGGTTCACCAGCACCCGGCGCAGGGCCTGGGGACGGGTATCGATCACCGCCGCGCTCTTCCCGCTCAGTTGCACGTCCTTGCCCATGTCCTGATAGTCGAACACCAGGCTGTCGAGGAACGAATCGAGGTCGGTGCGCCGGCTTTCCTCGGTCGAGCCGTGGATGCTGCGGGCATACGCCACGCCCTCGCGCACCAGATGTTCCATCTCGCCGAGGTCGTTCCACAGTTTGTCTTTCTCGACCGAGTCGTCCATGAACTCTGCGCGCAATTTCATGCGGGTGATCGGGGTTTGCAGGTCATGGGAAATCGCTGCCAGCAGTTGCATGCGCTCTTTCAGGTATGCAGCGATGCGCGCCTGCATCGCGTTGAAGGCCCGTGCGGCGTAGGCCACTTCGGTCGGGCCGTGTTCGTCGAGCATCACCGGGTGCGCGTTGGGGTCGAGGGATTCCACGGCATTGGCGAGGCGGGCGAGGGGGCGTATGGCAATGCGCACCGCCAGCCAGGTGCAAGCGATCAGCAGCGCCAATTGCCCGAGCAATACCCCCGGCAGCCACGGCGACAGCGGCGGCATGGCCGGGCGCACATCGATGGTCAACGGGCTGCCGTCGCTGAGGCGCAAATGGGCCTGGAAGTGTTTTTTCTCTGCGGAAAAACGGCTGAAGGACAGCGGATGGGCGCCACCGATCGCACTGCTGATCGAGGTCGCGGCCACCGGTACCTCCTCGGCGTCGAGCGGGGCGCCGGGATCGCCGTCGTTCAACCGATAATCGTAGTTGGTGCGAGCCAGTCGTGGCAGCCAGGCAGGGCGTTCCTGCGCCGGCAAGCGGTCGAGGATTGCAACCGACGTCGAAACGTCGTTTTGCATATTGCTGAGCATGGTGCTTCTGGCGCTTTGGAAACGCTCGTAATACTGCGCGCCAAACGACAGGGCCTGGGCCAGGATCAGCCCGACCAGAAAGATCAGCGACAACCGCGAAGCCAGGGTGCGTGGCCAATGCAGCTTGAGGCTCATGCCGAGGCCCCGAGGATTTCCACCGGTAGCGAAAAAACATAACCCTCGCTGCGCACGGTTTTGATGTAAGCCGGCTCACGCGCATCATCAAGCAGGCGCTGGCGCAAACGGCTGACCAGCAGATCAATCGAGCGATCAAACAGATCGGCTTCGCGGCCCTGGGTCAGGTTGAGTAACTGATCACGGCTGAGTACCCGTTGCGGATGATCGAGAAACACCCGCAGCAAGCGATATTCGGCGCCACTGAGGGCGACCAGCGTGCCGTCCTTGTCCAGCAGATGACGGGCCGAGGTGTCCAGTTGCCAACGGCCGAAGGCCAGAAGCCGGCCGCTTTCGGTGACCACCAGATTCGGCGGCAGCATGCGCGTGCGCCGCAGCACCGCGTTGATCCGCGCCAGCAGTTCGCGAGCGGCGAACGGCTTGGTCAGGTAATCGTCGGCGCCCATTTCCAGGCCGATGATGCGGTCGGTTTCATCGTTGCGCGCCGTGAGCATCAGCACCGGCGTGGCCTTGTGTTTGCCCACGCGTAGTTCGCGGCACAGCTGTAGGCCATCATCGCCGGGCATCATGATGTCGAGCACAATCAGGTCAACGGTGTTGGCTTCGAGAAAACTGCGCATCTGCCGACCATCGGCGACCACGGTGGTGCGCAGGCCGTTCTTTTTCAGGTAATTGCCGACCAGCTCGCGGATCTCGCGGTCGTCGTCGACGATGAGGATGTGATCGACATGTTCCATCGGTGCAGAACCTCTATCAAAGGGCAATGCCGTGCAGTCTATCGAGCCTGCGACGGCTTGCCTGCCCGGGTTTGTATTGCAGTGTATCTGGCGTAATGGCGGATACATACACATGCAAAAACGCGATTTTTTCAGGGTTTTGTATCGCTGTGTATCTCCGGGCGGTGGGGATACACAGTGATTGATAGCGGCCGTTTCCTGACACAGACGCGATACCTCGCGCGCCTCAAATAGGCTCCATCGAGGCCCACACAGTTTGCCTCGGCTCAACCCATACAAGCCTTGAGGAAACCACCATGACGCACAAAACCGTTGTCGCCGCCTGCCTGTTCGCCGCCCTGAACATCTGCACCCTGTCGGCCCGGGCCGAAGCCGATGTCAGCCCGCACACCTACACCTACGGCACGCACCTGGACATCCAGAAAGTGCTGTCGATGACCGAGGACAACGCGGTGAACTGCGGCATTATCGATGCGCGCATGACGTACCTGGATTCGGCCGGAAAAACCCAGGTGCTGGATTACCGCAAATTTGCCGATGGCTGTAACAACCAGAACTGAGTGCTCAGATGCATCGACAGTCACCGCCCGCGCACATCAATGGCTCAAAGGTCGCGCACCATGAGCCATTGCTCGTTGTCCCAGGCGCGAAAGCGCTCCAGCACTGTCCAGCCGCGTTTGGCGTAGTAGTCCTGCTTGCTCTGCGTGTGCAGATAGAAACGCGCGAAGCCGCGCTGTTTCGCCGTCTGGCTGATGCCATCGATCAACCGCTCTGCCAGCCCCTGGCCACGAGCTTGCGGGCTGACAAACACGCACGCCAGCCACGGGCCGAGATCCGGACGCAGGGCCAGATCCGCCCGGGCCAGCGCCGCACCGCCGAGCAGACGCTCGCCGTCCAGCGCAATCAGGCATGACCAGTCGCCATTGTTCTGGCCGGCAGCGAACTCGCGTTGCCATTCGGTCAAGGGTTGCTCGGCGTATTCGTAGGCGAACTGGCGGTGGATCCACTCGGCGTAAGTGTCGCTGTGCTGCGGGTGATCGACGAGCCATTCAAGACGCAGGGACATGATGGAATCCATTCACGGAAGACGGGAAGGCATAAAAGCCGATTGCCCCATGCAATGGCAATCTCGGAGTGTCTCGAGGCCTTTACAAAAAGCCGCCATTCATCGGCCAGGCCGGGGTTTTCCGGGCTCTTCGGACGATTGGCAGGGACGCCATCGACCCTCGGCGCGATAGTGGATGAGCAGGGCCACTGCCGTCCCTGTCACTGATAAAAAGAACGCGAGGTTGCCATGCCGAAATTCGTGATTGAACGCGAGATTCCAGGGGCCGGAAAGCTGTCGCCGCAAGAACTCCAAGCCGTGTCGCAAACCTCCTGCCAGGTGTTGCGTGAACTCGGGCCACAGGTGCAGTGGCTGCAGAGTTACGTCACCGCCGACAAAATCTATTGCGTCTACATCGCCCCTGACGAAGAGCAGGTGCGCGAGCACGCCAGGCTGGGTGGATTCCCGGCCAACAGCGTGGCGCGGGTGATGACGGTCATCGACCCGACCACGGCCGAATGAAGTCCTTCTACCTGCTGCGGAGCACGATTGATGAGTACTCCCATTGATCTGACGGGTCTGAAAGAGCGCCAGAAAGTCGCCTGGGCCAGCGGTGATTACGCGGTGATCGGCACCACCTTGCAGATCGTCGGCGAAAACCTCGCCGAGGCCTGCGACCTGCACTGCGATGAGGAGGTGCTGGATGTCGCCGCCGGCAATGGCAACGCCACACTGGCGGCGGCGCGACGTGGTTGTCAGGTGACCTCGACCGACTATGTCGCGGCGCTGCTGGAGCGGGGACAGGATCGGGCGCGGGCCGAGCATCTTGATGTGATTTTTCAGGTCGCCGATGCCGAATCGTTGCCGTTCGCCGACGAGAGTTACGACGCGGTGCTGTCGACCTTTGGCGTGATGTTTGCCCCGGATCAGGCGACTGCCGCAGCGGAACTGGCGCGGGTCTGCCGAAGGGGCGGGCGCATCGGTCTGGCGAACTGGACGCCGGAAGGTTTCGTCGGCCAGATGTTCAAGGTTCTCGGTCGCCACGTGCCACCCCCCGCCGTGGCCCAGCCGCCGTCGAACTGGGGCACTGAAGCGTGGTTGCACAGCCACTTCAATGAGCGCGAATTTCTGCTGCAGGTCACCCGCCGCACCTTCAATTTCCGCTATCGCTCGGCGGCGCATTTCATCGACATTTTCCGTCACTGGTACGGGCCAGTGCACAAGGCCTTCGCGGCATTGCCGCCGGAAAGCGGGCAAGCGCTGGAGAGTGATCTGGCGGACCTGCTGAACCGCTCGAACCGGGTGGGAGAGAAGTCGCTGGTGGTGCCGAGCGAGTATCTGGAGGTGGTCATTACCAAGCGCTGAATGTTCAGAACCATGCAAAACCCCGGTGGGAGCGGGCTTGCTCGCGAATGCGGTGGATCAGTAGACAGAATTATTGACTGGACAGACGCATTCGCGAGCAAGCCCGCTCCCACAGGTTTTAGGTGTGGCGATCAGGCCTATTTCAGGTGCGCCCCATCAACCCACTCCAGCGCCGTACGCCAGATGCAGATCCCCAGGAAGTACGCCGACGCCAGCAGCCACAAACCCATCACCAGCGGATTGATCATCGGGTGATTAAGCACCAGCGACAGGCTGCACAGAAGCCAGATTGCCGTCACCGCGATGTTGATCGGCATGAACCGGCGTACCCGGAACGGGTGCAGGAACTTCATGCGGGTCACGGTCAGCAGCGCCAGACCGATGATGGTCAGAAAGGTGATCCACGGCCCCGGATTGATGATGTACAGGCACAGCGCGACCACGTTCCATGCGGCGGGGAAACCGACGAAATAGTTGTCCTTGCTCTTCATGTTGACGTTGCAGAAACAGAACAGCGACGACACCAGAATCAGCGATACGCTCAGCAGCAGGGTGTAGTCGGGCAGGGGAATGTAGCGATAGATGAACAGCGCCGGAATGAACACGTAGGTCAGGTAGTCGATCACCAGATCGAGGATCGAGCCGTCGAAACTCGGCAGCACCGACTGCACATTGACCTTACGCGCCAACGCCCCGTCGAGACCGTCGACGATCAATGCCACGCCCAGCCACATCAGGCAGTGAGTCGGCTGGTTTTCCAGCAGGGCGAGGGTCGCCAGAAAGGCTGTGACCACGCCGGTCGCGGTAAAACCATGGGCGCCCCATGCTTTGAGCCTGGCGATGTGTACGGTCGATATCACAGGGGCGTTCTCCAGAAAAATGAAGCATGCCGGGTATCACCCTTGGGCAAAGGGCGCCGGCAAACCGGGTCGGGGTTGCAGCTATCGACCGGTTTGGCCGGGATAAGGTTCACCACCTTTGAATCTTAGCTGCCCGCACAAAAAATACCTCGGCGAAATCTGCCAGCGTCAGCCAAACGGTGCTGGCGCGCCGGCGTCGGCGGTCTATTGTTGCCTGACGCATTTATTGCCAATGGCTGAGGACGAGATCATGAACACCAGCGATTTGCTCGAACAACTGCTCCGGGGCCAGGCCTCGGCGGGACAAAAAGGTGCTGGTTCGGCCGGCGGTGGGCTGGGTGGGTTGGGCGGTTTGCTTGGCGGTCTGTTGGGCGGCGGCGCGAGTACAGGCGCCAGTGGCGCGCAGTCCGGTGGGCTGGGCGGTTTGGGTGGATTGCTGGGTGGTTTACTTGGCGGCGGTGGCGGCGGTGGATTGGGCGGCGCGCTGGGTGGGGCACTCGGTGGCGGCGGAACACAAAGTCGTTCCGGCGGCACCAATTATGCGGCACTGGCCTCGTTGGGAATGATGGCGTTCCAGGCGTATCAGGCCTGGCAGCGCAGTCAGGCGTCGGCGGCGCCACAGCAGATTCCGCCAACCGCAAATCTGCTGGCTGGGCCCGAAGTCGAGGAACACGGGCATGCTGTGCTGCGGGCGCTGATCGCGGCAGCCAAGGCTGACGGTGAGATCGACGCCCGGGAACGGCAAATGATCGATGAAGAGATTGGCAAACACACCGACGATCCAGAATTGCAGCAATGGTTTAACGCTGAAGTTGCCAAACCGCTGGATGCGAACGAAGTAGCCGAGGCGGCCAACGGCGACCCGGCGACGGCCGCCGAAATGTACCTGGTCAGCGTGATCCTGGTGGACGATCAGCAAGACGCCGAACGCAACTACCTGGATGAACTGGCTGCCGCGCTGCAGATCGCCCCGCAATTGCAGTTGCACCTGGAGGCTCAGGCCAAAGGTCAGGCCTGAAGCACCGTCAAAAATCGCGGTATCGAGCAGCCCTTGCCGGGACCGCGATGCTCCGTCCGTCAGGGCGATTTTCATGTTGATTGAATTTTTCTCCGTAGCGGTTGCTCTGCTGATGTAGAGGCGTGAAACAACGCCCTGACCGGCCAACCGAACGAGAACACTGACATGACTGCCCTGACCCCTCTGCAGGCGCCGAGCGCGCAGCAACAGCCCATCAATGCCGACGGCGATCTGCGGCGTATTTATGAGGCACTGCTGCTTGAGGATGTGCCTGAAACCCTCGCGCAGGATTTTCTCGCCGAGCAGTTGCAGCGCGCCGCGCTGTTGCCCGAAGAACTCCCTCAGGATCCGTCGGCGTGGCAAGGCTGGGTCGCCGAGCACTGCACAGAAGTTGCCCGGCAGTACGCCGATTACCTGCAACAACGCCAGGCCGGCGGACCGCGCCAGTTCTTCCGCAACAAGGCTCACGCGTTGTACTTTCTGCAAGCCGTGGCGCCGACCAAACTGGTCGATGGCGCGTGGCTGTACGGTTTGTTGGCGCAGTGGCGCGACCCGCGTTTCGACGGGTTGCTGTGTACCTATCTGGAAGAACTGGGCGACGGCAATCCAGCGCAAAACCACGTGGTGATCTACCGCAAACTGCTCGCTGAGCATGGTTTGCAGGACGCCAGCGCCATCGCCGATGAACGCTACCTGCAAGGTGCCCTGCAACTGGCACTCGGCGCCTGTGGCGAAAGCTTTCTGCCGGAGGTGATCGGCTACAACCTCGGCTACGAACAACTGCCGCTGCACTTGCTGATCAGCGCCTATGAACTCAGCGAGTTGGGCATTGATCCTTACTACTTCACCCTGCATGTGACCATCGACAACGCCAGCACCGGGCATGCGCAAAAGGCCGTGCAGTCGGTACTTGACTTGCTGCCGCTGGAAGCCGATCGCGGCGAATTTCTGCGCCGGGTATCGCTGGGCTATCGACTAAATGACTTGGGGCAGGGCAGTCGCGCGATCATCGAGGGTTTTGACCTGGAGCAGGAAGTGCTGGCGATGCTTGAGCGCAAACGCCCGTTCGGTCAGCACATGCACTCCGACTACTGCCGTTTCGAAGGCAAAACCGTCAATCAGTGGCTGGCCAATCCCGAACAGCTACCGGGTTTCCTGCAGGCAATGCAGGACAAAGGCTGGATCAAACGCAATGAAGATCCGCAAGCCAGCCGTTTCTGGCAGTTGATCGACGGCGACGGTGCGGCGATGTTCGGCGTGTTCAGTCCCTATGAAAAGCAACTGCTGCACGACTGGATTGCCGGCGACTGGACGCCATCCGACCAACGCAAAGCACCACGGCGCAGCCGTCAGGTTGCCACCCCGGACGCCGCCGTGCCCGAACACGATCCCGATGTGCAGCGGCTGATGTCTGCCCTGCAAGGTCAGGACGGACACGCACAAATGGCGACGCTGATCCCATGGTTGTCACCGGCCCGCCATGCCCACCCGGCGGGGCTTCTGGCGACACGCCGCTTCATCGAACTCAAATCCAGTCTGCGTTAAGGAAATCTCATGAATCAGGAAGAACAACTGTCCGCCCACGACCTGACGCTGCTGCAACTCGGCCGGCGCCTGCAGGCCGACGGCTACCGTTTCATCACGCCGACGCCCCTGACCCATCAGCGGGTCAACCAGCGTGACGAAGGGCAGGTCGCCGATACCCTGCGCGACGTGTTCGGTTGGTCGCGGCCGTTCGAACCTGGCTTGCTGTCTGCCGATGAACAGCGGCAATTGCAGGATGCGCAAGTGATTGATGTCTACGACGGCCGCTTGAAAAGCCGGGTGCGCTGGTCGAGTCTGGATGATTTGTTGTTCGTGCATTCCGGCTTTCCCACCGATGCCGCCGATTCGGTGTTTTTCGGCCCGGACACCTACCGTTTCGCGCAACTGATTCACGCGCATCTGCAACAGAGCTTCGCGCCGATTCAGCGTGCGGTGGACATTGGCTGCGGCGCCGGCGTCGGCGCCATCCTGATTGCCCGCGCACGGCGTGAAGCGCAGGTGCTGGCGGTCGACATCAATCCCGCCGCGCTGCGCCTGACCGCGATCAACGCAGCATTGGCCGAAGTCGCGAATGTCGAGGTGCAGGCCAGTGATGTGCTGCAGGGCACCGAAGGCAATTTCGACCTGATTGTCGCCAACCCACCGTACATGGCCGATCCGGCCGGGCGTGCTTATCGGCATGGCGGTGGCTCGCTCGGCGCCGGATTGTCGCTGCGTATCGTCGAGCAAGCGCTCAATCGGCTGGCCCCCGGTGGTTCGTTGCTGCTCTACACCGGCGTGGCCATGGTCGATGGCCGCGATCCTTTTTTCGATACGGTGGTGCCGCGCCTGGATTCGACGCGATTCGGCTGGACCTATCGCGAGCTGGATCCCGACGTATTCGGTGAAGAGTTGTTGAACCCCGGTTACCAGCGCGTGGACCGGATCGCCGTGGTCGCGCTGACCGTGACCCGCATTGGCTGACACAAGGCAGGTGCGCCATGAACAGGAACCTCGACGATTACAACCGCATGCGCGATTTCTCGGCGACCTCGGAGCCCGCCGCCGTTAAACGCCGTGGCTGCAGCAAGGCCACTGAACATGCGCTGCAGTTCTGCATCCAGAAGCACGACGCGTCACACCTGCATTACGACTTTCGCCTGGAACTCGATGGCGCACTGAAGAGCTGGGCGGTGCCCAAGGGCCCGTCGCTCGATCCCAAGGTCAAGCGTCTGGCGGTACACGTCGAAGACCATCCGCTGGATTACGCGACGTTCGAGGGCAGCATTCCCGAGGGGCATTACGGCGCGGGCGATGTAATTGTCTGGGATCGTGGTGTGTGGATTCCGCAGGAGGATCCGGCCAAGGCCTACGCCAAGGGCAAACTCAAGTTCGAACTGCAAGGCGAAAAGCTCTCCGGGATCTGGAATCTGGTGCGCACGCACATGCCGGGCAAGAAGGAAAACTGGTTTCTGATCAAACATCAGGACAGCGCCGCGCGCCCGCAGGACGACTACGATGTGCTCAGCGCCGAGCCGGACAGCGTGCTCAGCGAACGCACCCTGATCAGCAAACCCAAGCTCGCCGCCGAGCAAGCCAGGCCCGTGAAAAAGGCCCCGGCGAAACCGCGCAAAGCGGCATCCGGGACGCTCACTGGTGCGCGCAAGGCCAAACTGCCGGCGCAACTCAAGCCGGAATTGGCGACCCTGGTCGACAGCGCACCCGAAGGGCAGTGGAGCTACGAGATCAAGTTCGACGGCTACCGGATCATGGCGCGCATCGATCACGACCAGGTGCAACTGTTCACCCGCAACGGTCACGACTGGACGCACAAACTGCCGCAACAGGCGCAAGCCCTGGCCGAGTTGGGGCTGGAATCGGCGTGGCTGGACGGCGAAGTGGTGGTCACCAACGAGCGCGGTGTCCCAGACTTTCAGGCGCTGCAAAACGCCTTCGAAGCCGGGCGCAGCGCCAGCATCATGTACTACCTGTTCGACATGCCGTACCTCAACGGTGTCGACCTGCGCGAAGTGCCGGTCGAGGAGCGTCGCGCGGCGTTGTCCACGGTACTCGGCGGGCACGAGCAGCCATTGCTGCGCTTCTCCGAAGCTTTCGATGAAATGGCGGACGCACTGCTCAACAGCGCCTGTCAGATGCAGATGGAGGGGCTGATCGGCAAACGCCTCGGCTCGCCCTACGTGTCGCGGCGCAGCAGTGACTGGATCAAGCTCAAGTGCAAGCATCGGCAGGAATTCGTGGTCGTCGGCTACACCGATCCGAAAGGCGCGCGCAGTGCCTTCGGCGCGCTGTTGTTGGGCCTGCACGATCGCGACAGTGGCGAGTTGCGCTATGCCGGCAAGGTCGGCACCGGTTTCAACGAAACCACACTGAAAAGCATCCTCGCCCAGCTCAAGCCGTTGCAAGTGAAGAAGGCTGCGGTGGTCAATCCACCGAGCGGCTTCGAGGCCAAAGGCGTGCACTGGCTCAAACCGAAACTGTTGGCAGAAGTGGCGTTCGCCGAAATGACCAAGGACGGTTCGGTACGTCACGCCGTGTTCCATGGTCTGCGTAATGACAAACCGGCCAGGTCGATTACCGAGGAGCGCGCGAAACCCGTGAAGACTTCAGCGAAAGCCACCCCGTCGAAAAAAACTGCCTCGTCGAAGAAAGCTGCAGAATCAAAGAAAGCTGCTGAGCCGAAGAAAGCCGAACCGGCGCCGTCCCAGCTGGGGCTGGCCAGCGGCAAAGTGCGCATCACTCACCCCGATCGGGTGATCGATGCGGTCAGCGGCACCACCAAGATGCAACTGGCCGAGTATTACGCCAGCGTCGCCGAGTGGATTCTGCCGCAGCTCAAGGATCGCCCGGTCGCGCTGGTGCGGGCGCCGGACGGCATTGCCGGCGAACTGTTTTTCCAGAAAAACGCCGAGCGCCTGGCGATTCCCGGCATCACCACACTGGACAAGGACGTCACCGGGCAACCGGTGATGCTGATCAACAACGCCGAAGCCTTGATCGGCGCAGTGCAGATGAGCACGGTCGAATTGCACACCTGGAACGCCACCACCGTCGATCTGGACAAGCCTGACCGTTTCGTCCTCGATCTCGACCCGGATCCCGCGCTGCCGTGGAAAAGCATGGTCGAAGCCACTGCGCTGACCCTCACCGTGCTGGATGAACTGGGGCTCAAGGCGTTTCTCAAGACCAGCGGCGGCAAAGGCATTCACCTGGTGGTGCCGTTGACCCGCAAGCATGGCTGGGACGAGGTAAAGGATTTCAGCCATGCGATCGTCAGTCACATGGCCAAGCTGTTGCCGGAACGCTTTTCCGCGGTGTCCGGGCCGAAAAATCGTGTCGGTCGGATCTTCATCGACTACCTGCGTAACGGCCTGGGCGCCACCACCATTTGTGCCTACGCGGCGCGCACCCGTGAAGGACTGCCGGTGTCGGTACCGCTGTTTCGCGAAGAAGTAGGGGAGATCAAGGGTGGCAATCAGTGGAACATCAGCAATGTCCATGAGCGTCTGAACGAAGTCGGCGATGAGCCGTGGGCCGACCTGAAGAAAACCCGCCAGAGCATCACTGCCGAGATGCGCAAACGGGTTGGCATGAAAAAATGATCAGGTGTCGCGCAGCAAGTCGTGAGCGTTGAGCAGTTCGAAGGCGATTTCGGGGTGGTTGTTCAAGCCCCGACGAATCGCCGCCGGAATTGACTTGCGGGTCTTGCGGCACAGTCCCGGCAGCGCCTCGATCTGAATCTCGATGCCGAGCATGCTGCGCACTTCATGAAAGCCCGGGGAGATTTCCACCCGCAGGCCCAACTGTTCGTGCATGCGCTGTTGCAGATGCCGCAAGTCCGCAAGGTCTTTAAGTTGTTCCAGCCGGGCGAGGAGGATTTTTTCCTGCTCGCGGGTCAGGCGCAGAATGCGCAGATCCGTGCCCGGCGCTTCCAGCAACGCGTCGCGCCCGCAATCGCAGGCGCCGGGCGGGCAGGGTGAGCGCAAAGGCGCAGGAGGCGCAAGAGTCGTCATGGCCTCCATCATAGAGGCCGTCAGACGGTTTTGCCTATGCGCCCTCAGCTGCCGTCCATCGGCCGCTGCGTCCCTGGCAACTACTGATTCAGGCCTTCGTAATGCACCAGAATCGCGTTGGCGAGGTCTTCATCGCTGGCATTGAGGCCGGGGTTGTCGTGCCGGACCTGTTGCAGTACCGACTCAAGATAAACCCCACGGATGGCCCCGCCGCTGGCGACGAATGCTGACAGGTCGTCGCGCGCCGGGATCACCATTTTGTGATCCTTGAAGGTCGAGTACAGCGACGCGGAAACGCCCGCCGAGGTGGCGACATCGCCGGCGTCGACACGGGCCAGCGCCGAGCCGACAGGGAGGCACAGCAGGAGAGAAGAAATGAGCACTAACTTGCGCATGACGATGTTCCTCCACAAGCGCGAAGCAAAAAGGAAGGACTACATAATCTCAGAGGTGCGACCTTTGCCGGAGTTCCGTTCGAACACGCGGATACTTGCTGAAACGCTCTGAAGCGGCACATCTGCACAAATAAGCTTAACTGAAATCCTGAAAGGCGCATTCCGGCGCGCCTCAGGGGAGGAACCCACCGTGTCGATCAAATTGCGTTTGCTGCTGCTGATTGCCACCAGTCTGTTGACGGCGCTGATCGTGAGTCTGGTCAGCTATGTGGGGAATACGCGCATGTCCGCAGCGGTGAACGACAACGCGGTGAGCATGACCGCGCTGCGCAATCACATGGAAGCCGACATGATGCACGATGCGCTGCGAGCCGACGTGTATTCGGCAATGCTGGTCGGCTTGGGCAAAAGCACCGGCACGGCCGCAGAGGTGCAGGACTCGATCAACGAGCACGCCACGCATTTTCGCGAAGTGCTGGATGAAAACCTCAAATTGCCGGTCAATCCCACGATCAGGGCCGCTCTGGAACACGTCAAGCCCAGCCTGGATACCTACATTGCGGCGGCCGAGCGGATCGTCGGCCTGGCACTGGATAACCCGGACAGCGCGCAACGGGAGCTGGGCACGTTCAACAGCGCCTTCAGTCAGCTTGAAGAGCAGATGGCGGCCCTCAGCGAACTGATCGAAAGCAACACCCGTGACACCAGCCAGGCCACCGAAAGCGCCATTCGCAACGCCAACATCGCCCTCGGCGCAGTATTGCTCGCCAGTCTGCTGCTGTTATTGGCGCAAGGGCGTTGGGTGACCCGCAGCATCATGGGGCCGCTGAAATCCGCTAACCAGATCGCGCAAAGCATTGCCCACGGCAACCTCAGCGAACCGATCAGCGAGCCGACCGGCAAGGACGAGGCCAGTACGCTGATCCGCAGTCTGGCGACCATGCAGCGTGACCTGCGCAACATGATCGATGTCGTTCGGCGCAACGCCCATGGCGTCAGCGGCATGAGTGAGCAGTTGAGCCACGGTTGCCATCAGGTCGCCGACAGCAGTCAGCAGCAAAGCGCCGCGGCCGGCACCATGGCCGCTGCCGCCAGCCAGATGACCGCCAGTATCGAGGAAATCACTCGTCATGCCGAACGCGCGCTGGGCATGGCCAATCAGGCCGAGTCGCTGGCCAAGAGCGGCGGACAGGTGATCCATCAGGTGGTCAGCGACATGGACGACATCGCCCGCTCGGCGCAACAGTCGGCGCAGGTGATCCGTACGCTGGATCAGGAATCCGAAGGCATCTTCAACATCATTCAGGTGATCAAGAGCATCGCCGACCAGACCAACCTGCTGGCACTCAACGCGGCCATCGAGGCAGCGCGGGCCGGCGAGCTGGGGAGGGGCTTTGCCGTGGTTGCCGACGAAGTGCGCAGCCTGGCGGCACGCACCAGTGCCTCAACCCAGGAAATCGCTGCGATGGTCGCACGCATCCAGCACAGCACCCGCGAGGCGGTCAGCAGCATGGAGGCCGGCGTGGCCCAGGTCGACAAGGGCATGGCGGTCACGGCTGAAGTCGAACGGGCGATTCGCGAAATCCTCGACGCCACCCTCAGCACCACGCAACTGGTCAACGACATCACTCGCACCATCGGCGAGCAAAGCCAGGCCAGCAACGAAATCGCCCATCAGGTGGAAATGATCGCCGGGATGTCCGAGGGCAACAGTAAAGTGATCGGGCAGACGGCCAATACCACCGATGAACTGTCGAGTCTGGCGGGGGCGTTGGCGTTGTCGGTGGATCGGTTTCGGTTGTAGCGCCGCCATCGCGAGAGCAGCCCATTCCCTGTAGGAGTGAGCCTGCTCGCGATGGAGCCAGCCCAGCCACCACAGGTTTCTGAATCATGTTCAGCCCAAACCGGCCGATAACGCCCAGAGCGGAAAAAGACTCTCAAGTCGGGAACAGACGCGCGGGTTTGCCCTGACGTGATATTCTTCGCGCCAACTTGGTTTGACCTTATTCGGTTTGCCTGCCTTTGGGGCGGGCTGACGGAATCCCTGTCGCTCAAGTAGCTGAAGCCAATAATGATAAGAAGTCAGTTCAGAAGGGACATTAACTGAGGTCGATGCGGTACGTCGGCCTTGTGTGCCCACCCGTCAAAATTGAAGTGTGCCGGAATCTGCGACGCGAGCCTGAGCGTCATCAAAGCGGATCGCATACAGATAACAGCGGCGGGCGGAAGGCGTTTTATCATAGGTGCAACGGATGTTTAAGAAAGTGAACACAGCCTTGCTCGGGCTGGCTTTGGCGATGGGGATGTCGTCCGCCAATGCTGCAGAAGCAAAGAAAGTCGACGTTCTGCTGATCGGCGGCGGCATCATGAGCACCACCCTGGGTGTGTGGATCAATGAGCTGGAGCCAAGCTGGTCGATGGAAATGGTCGAGCGCCTCGATGGCGTCGCTCTGGAAAGCTCCAACGGCTGGAACAACGCCGGTACTGGTCACTCCGCCCTGGCTGAGCTGAACTACACCCCGGAAGACGACAAAGGCAACGTGACGATCCCGAAAGCGGTCGAGATCAACGAAGCGTTCCAGGTGTCCCGTCAGTTCTGGGCCTGGCAGGTTCAGCAAGGCGTTCTGAAGAACCCTCGCTCGTTCATCAACACCACGCCGCACATGAGCTTCGTGTGGGGCGATGACAACATCAAGTTCCTGAAAAAGCGCTACGAAGCCCTGCAAGCGAGCCCGCTGTTCGCCGGCATGCAGTACTCCGAAGACCCGGCTGTGATCAAGAAGTGGGTCCCGCTGATGATGGAAGGGCGTGACCCGAACCAGAAAATCGCGGCCACCTGGAGCCCGCTGGGTACCGACATGAACTTCGGCGAAATCACCCGCCAGTTCGCCGGTTACCTGCAGACCAAGCCTAACTTCGACCTGAAGCTGTCGAGTGAAGTCGAAGACATCACCAAGAACGCCGACGGCACCTGGCGCGTCAGCTACAAAAACCTGAAAGACGGCACCAAGACCGAAACCGACGCCAAGTTCGTGTTCATCGGCGCTGGTGGCGGCGCTCTGCACCTGCTGCAGAAGTCGGGCATTCCTGAAGCCAAGGAATACGCTGGCTTCCCGGTCGGCGGCTCGTTCCTGGTGACCGATAACCCGGCCATCGCCGAGCAGCACCTGGCCAAGGCCTACGGTAAAGCTTCGGTTGGCGCACCGCCGATGTCGGTTCCGCACCTGGACACCCGTGTTCTTGACGGCAAGCGCGTCATCCTGTTTGGCCCATTCGCGACCTTCAGCACCAAGTTCCTCAAAGAAGGCTCGTACCTGGACCTGCTGACCAGCACCACCACCCACAACATCTGGCCGATGACCAAGGTCGGCATCAAGGAATACCCGCTGGTCGAGTACCTGGCCGGTCAACTGATGCTGTCGGATGAAGACCGTCTGAACGCGCTGAAGGAATACTTCCCGAACGCCAAAGCCGAAGACTGGCGCCTGTGGCAAGCCGGCCAGCGTGTGCAAATCATCAAGCGTGATGAAGCCGCTGGCGGCGTGCTGAAACTGGGCACCGAAATCGTTGCTGCACAAGACGGCTCCATCGCCGGCCTGCTGGGCGCATCGCCAGGCGCGTCGACCGCTGCACCGATCATGCTGAGCGTGCTGCAGAAAGTCTTCAAAGACAAAGTCGCCACCCCTGAATGGCAAGCCAAGCTGCACCAGATCGTTCCAAGCTACGGCACCCAGCTGAACAACGATCCGGCCAAAGTGGCACAAGAGTGGGCGTACACCGCCAAGATCCTCGAACTGCCAACTCCACCGGTGATCGGTCAGGCTGCTGCTGCACCTGCAGCTGAAAAAGCTGAAGCACCGAAGGAAAATGCTGCACGTGACATGGCGTTGTAACTAGACGCCTGATGCACAAAAGCCCACTGAACCGGTAACGGTCAGTGGGCTTTTTTTGTGGCGCCTGATCCTACTTTGGTTTCGCGCTTGCCAGATACGCACCAAGCCGCCGCCCCATCTCTTCGCCGAGGGCCTGCAACCCGCTCAACGGCCGCACCATCACCTCGAACTCTACAATTTTCCCGCTCTCATCGAAGCGAATCATGTCGATCCCCTTCAGCTCTTTCGCCCCAACCTTGGCACTGAACTCCAGCACCACATTCAAACCATCGGCAGTCACCAGTTCGCGGTGGTATTTGAAATCTTCAAACACGTCGAACACGGTGTTGAGGATCATCGTCACCACTGGCGCGCCGGGGTAAGGCGAGTGGGCCATGGGCGAGCGGAACACGGCATTGGCATCGAGCAGTTCGGGCAAGGCCTTGAGGTTGCCGGTGCGGATCATCTCGTGCCAGCGTTTCAGGGATTCAGCGGCGTTGGGGTGCAGGTTCAGTTCGGACATTGACCACTCCTGGAATTGTTGTTGTTCTTCGCGCGACGGCAATCACTCTAGTTCAAAGCGGTGGATCTCGAACCGTTGTGTGCCGATCTGAATACCAGAGCATGGGCGGAGCGGATCAGATTGGCATCTGATCCGTATTTTTCTGTTGGATCTGCCTCTGTAACCGGCTCAGTCAGGCGCTCAGAATAGCCCGGCAATTCGGTCACCCGCGGCAGCCCTTCATCCCGAAGCGCCCGGTGCACCGCAAGCTCAACATTAAGGAGAGCAGCATGAACAAGATGGCGATTTTCCTCGGTGGGTTTCTGACGTTGACCATTCTGATCGGAATGCTTGCGACGATTTCCCCGGTCTGACCCCGGCAGCACTCCACCAGACTCCAGCGCCCTTTTTTATCGAAGGGCGCGGCTGTTTCTACTTCGCTGTAACTTCTCGCATCACACCGAACTGGACTGAACCGGGAGGCGGCGCAAGCGATTGAGGGTGTCTGTACCGGCCTCTTCGCGAGCAAGCCCGCTCCCACATGGATTTGTGAACAACACAGATCCAGTGTGGGAGCGGGCTTGCTCGCGAAGGGGCCAGTAGCGTCACTGAAAAGCTCTCAAGCGAATCAAGGCGCACCAAACACCATCGTCCAGTAAACCCCCTCATCACTGCGCGCCTCACTGGCGAACCCGGCACCGACCTGAGTGAACATCGGGTTCATCAGGTTGGCACAGTGCCCGGGACTGGCCAGCCATCCGGCCATCGCCTTGGCCGGTGAGCTCTGCCCGGCGGCGATGTTTTCGCCGATCTGCCGTCCCCGATAACCCGCCGCCCGGGCGCGATCCGCCGGCAGGTCGCCGTCCGGGTCGCGATGGGCGAAGTAGTTGCCGTAGGCCATGGCTTTGCTGTGGCCTTGTGCGGCGGCGCCCAGTGCGGCGTTCCAGCTCAGGGGGCGGGCGGCGGCGAAGCGTTGGCGCCCGCACATCCGTGGTCGCGCCCGGGCGGCGTTGACCTGCGCAAGCAAGGCCTTGCCGACGCTGCGGTTGTCGCCGACGCGACTGTCGAGCACCGGTTGCGCCAGCACCACTTGCCATTCACCACGGGAGCGGCTGACGCCGATGTCGGCGTACTGGGCGTCAAGCAGGGCGCTGCAGTGGCTGTCTTGTAACTGCTCAAAGGCTTCCTCGGCATCCCCGGCCCCAATGATGCGGATACTGCGTACCGCCACCGCCGAATACCCCGAAGATTTCAATCTCTCGCGCAAGCCACCGCCGTAGCCATAGCCGATCGGTAGCGCCAGATTCGATTTCAGCGACAGTGGCGCCAGGCGCTGGGCCGGGCGGCGGTCGCAGCGTTGCGGATGGGCGCGATAGTCGTTGATCGCGGCTATCAGTTGCCGCTCTTCGCTGGCGTGGGAGGTCTCGGTGAACAGTGTGGTAAGGATCAGCAGGCACAGCGAAACGAAGCGTGATGAGCGAACGACATGGCGCATGGGACGGCAGACTCAGGGAAAAGGACAGTGCTGAAGTGGGCAGCCGCGGAATACGGCGCCACTAGGACTGGGCTTTTTGCACTTGGTTCATGCTGGCCATCTGGCTTTTTTGTGGGGTGATTCAGGGGGGGGGCGAGCCGGACTTTGTGCTGTCTGCACTGGCGTCTTCGCGAGCAAGCTCGCTCCCACCTTGGCAATGCGTACCTCTGTGGGAGCGAGCCTGCTCGCGAAGGGGCCAGTTCAGCCAACGCAATAATCGGCTATCAGCGATCAAGCACTTCCTGCATCCACTGCAGATACTGCACCCGCTCGGAAATCGAGTTGTGCCCCGAATCCGGCACCACCCGCAGCGTCGCCACGCCTTTGGGGAAATGCGTCAGCAGCCGCTGCGTGCTGTCTCGTGGAATCACTTCGTCATCGCTGGCCGCCAACAGCAACGTCGGCACGCGAATGTGCGCGGCATAGCGGCCCGACTCGAAGCGATCCTTCAGCAACCATTTGACCGGAAACCACGGGTATTGGCGGACGGCAATTTCTTCGAGGCTGTTGTACGGCGTCACCAGAATCAATCTGGTCGCCGGACGCTGACTCGCCAGCCGCACCGCCACCCCCGATCCCAGGCTGCGGCCGATCACGGCAATCTGCGGATGGCTGGCGTACACCTGATCAAACAGCGCCAGCGCATCTTCGGCAATCGCTTCTTCCGAAGGTGAGCCGCCGCTGCCACCGAAGCCCCGGTAGTTCAGCAAAAACACCGCGTAGTCGGGAAAAGCCTCACTGAACGACGGCAGATTGCGCGACACATCCTCGGCATTGCCGCCAAAGTAGATCAGCGCTTTTGGCCCGGCATGCGCGCGCGTGGTCACCCACACATCGGCCTCCGGCATCGCCAGTTTCAGCCGCGAATCTTCCGTAGTCACGGCGTTGTCAGGCTGGGGGAAATAGATCAGCGAGCGCTGAAAAATGAACAGCGCCCCGCACAGCAACAGGTAGAGGGCGATGAGCAAGGCGACGAGTGACATCAGTTTTCTGGACATTCGACTAACTTTAACGGGGCGCGGGTGTTCGCAGTCGCAGTGTAGTCCAGCGAATCGGGCCGGCAGCCGTCGCACATAACGTGCAACAGATTCACGCAGCAGGGGAACCCGCATGAGCCACACTGAGGGTTGCTCCCGTCGCCGCTTGCTCACGCTGGCTGCCGGGGTTTCGGCGGTCCTGACCTTTGACCGGGCGTTGGCCACTGCCATCACGCCGACTGCCACTTCGCCGAGCCAGGCAGGAGACCAGACCATGCAGACCCGCGCCATCCCTTCCAGCTCCGAGCTGTTGCCCATGGTGGGCGTGGGCACTTATCGCGGCTTTGACGTTGCTCCCGGCGATCCGGCTTATAAGCTATTGCCAGCAGTGCTCGACGAGCTGTTCAAAAAGGGTGGCACGTTGATCGACAGCTCGCCGATGTATGGCCGCGCCGAGCAAACCACTGGCGAGCTGCTATCGATCCACGAACCGCGCTCGCCGGCAATTCTGGCGACCAAGGTCTGGACCCGCGGGCGCAAGGAGGGCATCGCGCAGATGGAGCAGTCCTTCCGTCTGCTGCGCACCGAACGCATCGACCTGATGCAGATCCACAACCTGCTGGACTGGCAAAGCCATCTGCCAACCCTGCGCGAATGGAAAGAGCAGGGGCGCATTCGCTACATCGGCATCACCCATTACACGCCGTCGGCCTACGATGAAGTCGAAGCAGTGCTCAAGGCCGAACAACTGGATTTTTTGCAAATCAACTACGCCCTCGATGACCGTGGCGTGGAGAAACGCATTCTGCCGCTGTGCCGTGAACGCGGGGTGGCGGTGATCTGCAATCGGCCTTTTGGCGGCGGCGGGTTGCTCGCCCGTCTCAAGGTCAAGCCGTTGCCGGCCTGGGTCTCGGACGTGCAGGTCAACAGCTGGCCGCAACTGGCGTTGAAGTTCCTGCTGTCGCACCCGGCGGTGACTTGCGTGATTCCCGGCACCGGCAATCCGCGCTACATGGCCGACAACGCTGGCGCCGGATTCGGGCCGATGCTCACCGATGCGCAGCGCCACCAGTTGATTGCGCTGCTGGGGTAGGCGGTCAGCCGCGATACCGCAACGCCTCCACCAACAGCGCAAACGCCGGCGCAGCCTGCCGTCGGCTCGGGTAGTACAGGTGGTAACCGGCAAACGTCGGGCACCAGTCTGCCAGCACTTGCACCAGACGCCCCTCGGCCAGATACGGCGCGACGATATTTTCCGGAATGTAGCTGAGGCCGAAACCGTCGACTGCGGCGTCGAGTAGCGGGTAGACGCCATTCAGCGTGACTTGCCCGGACACTCGCACCTTGAGGCTTTCGTCACCCTTTTCGAACTCCCAGGTGTACAGCCCGCCGTTGGTGGGCAGGCGCAAGTTGTTGCAGGCGTGGTCAGTCAAGTCTCTTGGCGTTTGCGGGTGTGTACGGTTGGCGAAATAGGCCGGCGAGCCGACCACCGCCATGCGCATGTCCGGGCCGATGCGGGTGGCGATCATGCCTTGGGCCACGTCTTCGCCCAGCCGAATGCCGGCGTCGAAGCCTTGTCCGGCGATGTCGACGAAACCGTAATCGCAGATCACCTCGACGGCGATGTCCGGGTACTGGGGCAGGAATTCCTTGAGCACCGGGCGCAGCAGCCAGTTCAGCGAATGGTCGGTGGCGCTGATGCGGATCCGGCCGGCCGGGGTTTCGCGCAGGTTGCTCAGGGCCGCCAGTTCCTGTTCGATCTCTTCGAAGCGCGGGCCGATGGTCTGCAGCAAATGTTCGCCGGCCTCGGTGGGTGAGACGCTGCGCGTGGTGCGGGTCAGCAGGCGCAGGCCCAGACGCGCTTCAAGGGCGCGGATGGTATGGCTGAGCGCCGATTGCGAGACGCCGAGTTTGGCCGCGGCTTTGGTGAAGCTGCGCTCGCGGGCCACGGCGAGGAAGGCGAGCAGGTCACTGGCGTTTTCTCGAAGCATTGATGAGTGTCCTGCATAAGTTTTTTCGAATTCTAGTCGATTATTTGAAGAGTACGGCTCGGTAAAGTGCGGCTATTGATCACCGGAGACCATCGCCATGAACCCGATTGCCGCTTCTGCACTGACCCTGTCCTTACTTGCGGGTGAGGCCCAGGCCAACGAATCCCCGCGCGTCATTGTTACTCCCAACGGCTCGCAACCCTCGGCCCAAGGCCCGGCAGACTGGTTCACCGGCACTGTGCGTGTTGACGCGCCGTTCAAGGGCAGCGATGCCGCGCGTGTCAGCGGCGCCACGGTGACCTTCGAACCTGGCGCACGCACGGCGTGGCATACCCATCCGTTGGGTCAGACGCTGATCGTCACCGCCGGTTCAGGTTTTGTGCAGGAGTGGGGTCAGCCAGTTCGGCAGATCCGCCCCGGCGATACCGTATGGATCGCGCCGCAGGTGAAGCACTGGCATGGCGCCGCGCCGACCACGGCGATGACGCACATTGCGATTGCCGAAGTGCTGGACGGTGAAGTGGTGGAGTGGATGGAGCAGGTGAGTGCTGAGCAGTATTTGCGATCCGAGTGACGCGGTTCCCTCACCCCAGCCCTCTCCCGGAGGGAGAGGGGGCCGATTGGGGGATGTCTGTGAGCACTACGCTGAGTCCATAATCGACACGACCTCTCATGTCGGCGCATCCCATAAGACAACTCGGTCAGTCCCCTCTCCCTTTGGGAGAGGGTTAGGGTGAGGGGCTTTTCCAGGTTGCTCAGGTCATCTCCGGCAACGAATCGAGGATCTTGTCCAGCGTAATCGGATACTCACGCACCCGCGCCCCGGTGGCGTTGTAGATCGCATTCGCTACCGCCGCGCTCACGCCACAAATCCCCAGTTCCCCCACACCCTTGGCTTTCATCGGCGATGAAATCGGATCGGTCTCATCGAGGAAAATCACCTCCTGATGCGGAATGTCGGCATGCACCGGCACCTCGTATCCGGCCAGATCGTGATTGACGAAAAAGCCCAGCCGCTTGTCCACCGCCAACTCTTCCATCAACGCCGCTCCGACGCCCATGGTCATCGCGCCGATCACTTGGCTGCGCGCGGCTTTCGGGTTGAGAATCCGTCCCGCCGCGCAGACGGCGAGCATGCGCCGCACGCGGACTTCGCCGGTCGCTGCGTCCACCGCAACCTCCACGAAATGCGCGCCGAAAGTCGATTGCTGATACTGCTTGGCGAGGTCGGCGAACTCGATGCTGTCCTCGGCCTCGACCACGCCATCTTTTGCCGCATCACGCAGCGGCAGGGTCTTGCCGCCGGCGCGCACCTGACCGTCGGCGAACTCGACGTCACTACCGCTCATGCCCAGCTTCGTCGCCACCGCTTCACGCAGTTTCATGCACGCGGCATACACCCCGGCAGTCGAGCAGTTGCCGCCGAACTGGCCACCGGAGCCGGACGATACCGGGAAGGTCGAATCCCCCAGATGCACGCTGACGTCCGCCAGCCCCACGCCCATCATCTCGGCCGCGGTCTGGGCGATGATCGTGTAGCTGCCGGTGCCGATATCGGTCATGTCGGTTTCCACCGTGACCTTGCCGTCGCGCTCCAGCCGCACCCGGGCGCCGGACTTCAGCAGCAGGTTGTTGCGAAACGCGGCGGCGACGCCCATGCCGATCAGCCAGCGACCTTCGCGACGGCTGCCGGGAGTAGCATTGCGCTGGTTCCAGCCGAATTTCTCGGCACCGGTCTGCAAGCATTCGATCAGGCGTCGCTGGGAAAACGGACGCTCGGTTTTCACCGGGTCGACCTGGGTGTCATTGAGGATGCGGAACTGCACCGGGTCGAGCTTGAGCTGCTCGGCCATTTCGTCCATGGCGATCTCCAGCGCCATCAGCCCCGGCGCTTCACCCGGCGCGCGCATGGAGTTGCCTTCGGGCAGATCCAGCGGCGCCCGGCGCATGGTCACCCGGCGATTTTCCCCGGCATAGAGCAACTGACTCGGCTGCGCGGCGACTTCGACCTTGCCGTCCTTGAGGTTACCCGACCAGCCTTCGTGGGCGATGGCGCTGAGCTTGCCGTCCGCCGTGGCGCCCATCCGAATGCGCTGGATCGTGGCCGGGCGGTGGGTGGTGTTGTTGGCCATTTGCGGGCGGGCGAGGGCGACTTTCACCGGGCGGTTGGCCAGGCGCGCACCGAGGGCGGCGAGGATTGCGTCGGCACGAATGAACAGTTTGCCGCCGAAGCCGCCGCCAATGTACGGCGAGATCAGGCGCACGTTTTCCTTGGGCAGGCCAAGCGTCGTGGCGACGTCGCCGACACTCCAGGCGATCATCTGGTTGGAGGTCCACAAGGTCAGATGATCACCTTTCCATGCGGCCAGCGTCGCGTGCGGCTCCATCATCGCGTGGGACTGATCGGGAGTGGTGTAGGTCTGGTCGAACTGCACCGGCGCAGCGGCGAAGGCCTTGTCGAAATCGCCGTGGGTGACGTCGGGCAACTCGTCGTCTTCGACGCCTTGGTCAAGCATGTTGGCCAGTTCGAACTCGCCTTTGGCCGCGACGTAATCGACCTTGACCAATTGCGCCGCAGCGCGAGCCTGTTCGAAGGTCTCGGCGACCACCAGCGCCACGGCCTGGTGATAGTGCTGCACCTCGGGCCCAGCGAGCAGCGGCGCCGAGTTGTATTGGCCTTTGCCAAGCTTGCCGGCATTGGCGGCGGTGACGATGGCCAGCACGCCGGGCGCCGCTTGTGCAGCGTCGAGATCGATGTGGCTGATGCGGCCCTTGGCGATGGCCGAGCCGACCATGAAACCGTAAGCCTGATTCGCCACGGCCTCGTGCTGCTCATAGGCATATGGCGCCTGACCGCTGGTTTTCAGCGGGCCTTCGATGCGGTCGGTGGGTTTGCCGACGACCTTGAGCTGGTCAATCGGGTTGGTGGTGGCGGGCGTGTCGAACTTCATGCTTCATCCCTCGCTTGCGCCAACACCGAGCCGAGCGTGCGCTCGACCAGGGTCAGTTTGAATTGGTTGTCGTGGGTTGGCGTGGCACCGTCGAGCAAGTGTTCGCTGACGGCTTTTGCGCCTTTGGGCAGCAACGTGTCGGCGTCTTCCACCCGCCACGGTTTCGGCGCAATACCGCCGACCGCCACACGGCCACTGCCGTCCTTTTGCAGGATCAGACCGACCGACACCAGCGCGAAGGCGTACGACGAGCGATCGCGCACCTTGTGATAAATGTGCGTGCCGCCAACCGGGGCCGGCAAGGTTACCGAAGTGATGAACTCGCCGGGCGTGAGGCTGGTTTCGATGTTCGGCGTATTGCCTGGCAGTTGATGGAAATCGGCGATGGCGATGCTGCGTGTGCTGCCGTCCGGCTTCACCGTTTCAACCTGCGCATCGAGGGCGCGCATGGCAATCGCCATGTCACTCGGGTGGGTCGCGATGCAGGCGTCGCTGACGCCGATCAGCCCCAATTGACGACTGACCCCGCCAATCGCCGCGCAGCCACTGCCGGGCTGGCGTTTGTTGCAGGCCTGATTGACGTCGTAGAAGTACGGGCAGCGGGTGCGTTGCAGCAGGTTGCCGGCGGTGCTCGCCATGTTGCGCAACTGGCCCGAGGCCCCGGCGAGCAGAGCGCGGGAGAGCAACGCGTAATCCTTGCGCACGCGGCTGTCAGCGGCCAGATCGGTGTTGCGCACCAGCGCGCCGATGCGCAATCCGCCTTCAGGCGTGGCTTCGATTTGATCGAGGCCCAGGTGGTTGACGTCGATCAGGTGCAACGGGGTTTCGATGTCGAGTTTCATCAGGTCCAGCAGGTTGGTGCCGCCGGCGATGAATTTCGCGCCTTCGACCTGCGCCGCCAGCGCTGCTGCTGCGGCGGGGGAATCGGCGCGGCTGTAATTGAACGCTCTCATGCTGGCACCTGCGCGACTTCAGTGATGGCTTCGATGATGTTCGAGTAGGCGCCGCAGCGGCAGATGTTGCCGCTCATGCGTTCCTGGAATTCGCTGGCGATCAGTTGCGGGGCTTCGGTCAGGCTGGGGCTGACGTGGCTGGGAATGCCCTCGCGGATTTCCTTGAGCACGGAAACCGCCGAGCAGATCTGCCCCGGCGTGCAATAGCCGCACTGGTAGCCGTCGTGCTTGATGAACGCAGCCTGCATCGGGTGCAAGTTGTCGGGCATGCCGAGGCCTTCGATGGTGGTGATCTCACGGCCTTCGTGCATCACCGCCAGGGTCAGGCAGGCATTGATCCGGCGGCCGTCGGCGATGACGGTGCAGGCGCCGCACTGGCCGTGGTCGCAGCCTTTTTTGCTGCCGGTCAGGTGCAGGTGCTCGCGCAGGGCGTCGAGCAGGGTGGTGCGGTTGTCCACCTCAAGGGCTTGGGGTTTACCGTTGACGTTGATCGTCAGTTTGGCCATGGCGGGTTGCTCCAGACTGGCCGCGTAGGCCTTGAGGCTAATGAAGGGGGGCATTGCAAACGCGGTGGCGGTCACCGCGCCGAGGATCAGGAATCTTCGTCGGGAAATCGTCATGCTTCGATTCCTCTCTGGCTTAATCAGGACGGCAGGGATTGAAGGGCCCAAACGGGCGCGCCGGCATGTTTACCGGTCTCGTTCTTGGAATGACCTGCGCGGAGGGGAAAAGGTTTTTGCGGATTTGCGCTATAGAGTTATGCGCATGGCTCATCAATCTTCTGATCGACACATAGCCAAATTTGGGGGGCATGCCTATCAATGTGGGAGGGGGCTTGCTCCCGAAGGCGTCGGAACAGTTCGCCTTTGGGTTGAATGACACACCGCTTTCGCGAGCAAGCCCGCTCCCACAGTGGAATGCATTCCAAATGTGGGAACGGGGTTGTTCCCACGGAGAATGCAATCCTGGTGGGGAAATAGCTTGTTCCCAAAGGGCAATGCAGTCCAAATGTTGGAGCGGGCTTGCTCGCGAAGAGGCCCCTACAAGCGACATCAATGCCCGCCAACCACCATGTGCGTAAACGGCGCCACATACGCCTGCAACGTCACCAGCCCGCCCACCAGGATGGCCAGCACGATCGAGTGAAAGAACACGTAGCGCAGAATCTCGCCCTCATGCCCATACCAGCGGGTCGCGGTGGAGGCGACCACGATCGATTGCGCATCGACCATCTTGCCCATCACCCCGCCGGAACTGTTGGCCGCTGCCATCAGCACCGGGCTGATGCCCAGCTGTTCCGAGGTCACCCGTTGGAGTCCGCCGAACAGCACGTTCGACGCTGTGTCCGAGCCAGTCAATGCCACGCCGAGCCAGCCGAGCAGGGTGCCGAACATCGGGTAGAACACCCCCGTCGCGGCAAACGCCAGACCCATGGTGGCGTCCAGCCCGGAATAACGCGTGAGGAACCCCAGCGCCAGCATCGCCGCAATGGTGATCAGCGAAAAGCGCACCACCCACAACGTGCGCAGGTATTGCTTGATCAGTTGCGGGATCGAATAGCCCATTAGCAGCCCGCCGACAATCGCCGCCAGCAGGATGCCGCTGCCGGTGGCAGTGAACCAGGTGAACTTGTAGATCGCCTCTTCGGCTTTCGGCGCCGGCACCACCGGCGGGACTTTCTGCACTTGCAGGTGCAGGGTGGTGAAGGTCAGCGCCGGCGAGAAAATCGGGTTGGCCTCATTCAGCGGTTTGCCTTGCGCATCAAGTTTCACCGAATGGGTTACCGGATCCAGCGCCGGGCGCACGTCGAAGACGTTCTTGAAGCCCTGGGTGCCCCAGGCAAACACGAACACCGTGAGGATGATCCACGGCATCCACGCACGCATCACCGCCGGGCGCGCCTGATCGCGGAATGCGGCGCTGGCGGTGACTGTTTCTTCCTCGACCCTGGAGTTGTCGACCCGCCCGGACAGGGCGGCTGAGGTGTACACCGTCGCCGGTTTCCAGACCCGCAGAAACAGGGTCAGGCAGGCCATGGAAATCAGCGCGGCGATCACGTCCACCAGCATCGGCCCGTGGAAGTTCGACACGAGGAATTGCGGCACCGCGAAGCTGACCCCGGCCACCAGAATCGCCGGCCAGATCTCCAGCATCTTGCGCCACCCGGCAAACGCCCAGATCAGCCAGAACGGCACCAGCACCGAGAAAAACGGCAGCTGCCGACCGACCATCATCGACAGCTCCATCTCGTCCAGCCCGGTGACCTTGGCCAGGGTGATGATCGGCGTGCCGAGGGCGCCGAACGCCACCGGGGCGGTGTTGGCAATCAACGCCAGCCCCGAGGCGGCCAACGGCGAAAAACCGAGGCCGATCAGAATCGCCCCGGTCACCGCAACCGGTGTGCCGAACCCGGCCGCGCCTTCGAAAAACGCGCCGAAGCAGAAGGCGATCAGCAGCAACTGCAAACGCCGGTCATCGGTGATTCGCGCCAGGGAGTCCTGCAGCACTTTGAACGAGCCATTCTCGGTGGTCAGGCGATGCAGAAAGATGATGTTGAGCACGATCCAGCCGATCGGCAGCAAGCCATTGGCGGCGCCGAACAGCGCCGCCGAACCGGCCATGCTCGCCGGCATGCCGAAGGCGAAGATCGAGATGAGCAGGGCCGACGCCAACGCCAACAGAGCGGCCAGATGCGCCTTGACGTGAAAGAACGCCAGCGCCGCGAGCATCACCACCACCGGCACCGCGGCCATGAGCGTGGAGATCAGCGGGTTACCGAACGGGTCGTAGATTTGCTGCCAGACCATGGTCCACCTCTGCTTGTTGTTATCGAGGCGCAGATCCGTTGCGTGGGAGTCGCTAAGCAGCAGTATAGGTGGCATTTCGCCGCTGCCCGGATGCTGGCGGCGGGCCGATCAACGGTCGTGGTCGGGCAGTGAATCAAAGTCCTTTTGTCCGGTCGTATCAGCGGCTGCGCGCACTGCGTCCTGAAGGCGCGGGCAGTGACAGCCGTTCCGTGGTCAAGACCTTGGTGTTAGGGAAGTTTGAATGAAGCGTGCAACAACCTTGCTGTTGACGATATCCGCCGCTGTTTTGCTGGCTGGCTGTGTGGCGGACTTTGATGATGATCATCGCCACGGACGACATTACGACCGTGATCACGGTCGCTACTACGACCATGACCGGCGTTGGGATGACCGCGACGATGGTCGTCGCGACGGGCGTCGTTACTATCGTGATCGCGACGATGACTGAGTAGAAATCAAAAGGGCGTTCCCGCAACGGGAACGCCCTCGTCGATTAAAAATGAGCGCTCGCCCGGACGCTGGAATGCGCAGGCGCGGTGGCCTCGAGATCCAGCAAATGGGTGGCGAGTATGTCGCTCAGAAAGCGGAACTGATCGTTGATGCCCACCACTTCATTGCTGAAATGATTGCTCGCGGCGGGCATCAGCACATCGTCGAAATCTTCGTTGAACAGCAGCGCCTGGGACTTGCGCGAGACGACTTGCTGGTCGTAGTAGTTGCTGCCGAACACCGGGAAGCTCACGGAGAGGGTGATGGTGCGAATCATGATGGGTACTCCTCGTTGCGTCTCGGATGGGTGAATCGTGCCTTCGCCGGGCGGCGGGCGGAAGGCAATCGTGGCGATGGTGAATATCGACGGCGTTGATGGTTGATGCTTCCCCCTGTGGGAGCGGGCTTGCTCGCGAAGGGGCCGGCACAGCCAACATCTTCATGGCTGACCCACCGCTTTCGCGAGCAAGCCCGCTCCCACAGGGGGAACGCATTTCAAAGTGAGAGCGCCCGTCCGGCCACAACCGACAAATGGCCCAATACCCGCACCTATACTCAAATCTGTTTTCCTCCATTCAAGGACTCCACCACCGTGAACCTGCGTGCGCTGAGCCTCGCCGCACTGTGTCTGCTGGCTGGCTGTGCCTCCTCGGCGCGGGCCCCGGTGGCGCCGCGAGCGGTGGTGGTATCGCAGGCGACCTGGCAGCAGATCGATCGCGACATCGTCAGCGCCTCGCAGCAATCCACCGAGCAAGTCAAAGTATTTGCCCGTGGCTCGATGGAACATTGGCGCACTCGCGTCTATCAGCAAACTGAAGAAAATTTCATTCCGTGGTTCAGCAGCTACTGGACTCAGGAATGGCTGTCGATGAAGGTCAGTTGGTACACCATCAGTGCCGGCGGTGAGCAGGATGCGTCGGCCAAGCGCCTGGCGAGCTATCTGCTTGAGCAATATCAGGAAAGAGTGCTGGAACCGGTGGCGGTGGAGATCGATCCGGACGCGATCCTCGGTCAGGCCACGGCGTTCTACGCGCAACTGATGGCCCAGCAGATGCCGCTCATCGCCCAGCGTTATGGTGTGCCGGTGGCCCAGCTCAACGGGCGTCTGCAAAAGGTCCCGGCGATTGCCCTCGGCCCGCCGCCGGCGCGGGATGCGTCGCTCTATCAGGTCATCAGCACCGAGCCGCTGAACACCTTGCCGGCGTATGCCGCGTTGATCGACAAGATCCACACCGAAGGCGGCAGCAAAGGCATCGCTTCGACCGACGCCGGCATGGCCCCCGTGGCCAAACGCGCCAGCCAGCGGATGGAGGCGGAAATGGCTCCGCGCGGGGCGGCCAGTGCCGTGGCGGCTGCGGCGGGCAAGTTGGTCGGCGGGGTGATCTCGATCGGTGTGGCGGGCATCCGCGCGATCATCCAGGCCAACGACCGGCCCGACAGCGAAGCGCTGATTCGCAGCAGCCTGGGCAGCACGTTCGACAAGGCCTGGGCGAAATTGCTGCAGAACCCGACCACCGGGGTCATGGCCGGAACCCTGCATATCGCCGGGCAGGTCGAGGGCAGCCTTGGCGGGGGCGAACAACCGTCGGTCGGGCAGGGCGTGAATCGTGTCGAATGGCGGCCGCCGCAATCGACTACCCGGCAGATCGAACCCAACGTGCAAGGAGAGTGATCATGGCTTACATCGATATTTTTGTAGCACCCGTGCCGAATGCCAATCGCGAACAGTACAAAAAACACTGTGAGATCGCCGCGAAACTGTTCAAGGAATACGGAGCGAAGGAGGTGGTTCAGTGCTGGGGCGATGACGTGCCGGACGGCAAAGTCACGTCATTCCCGATGGCGGTAAAACTCAAGGAGGGCGAGACGGTGTCGTCCGGCTGGCTGATCTGGCCCGACAAAGCCACCCGCGATGCCGGCATGGCAAAGATGATGGACGACCCGCGCATGCAACCGGACGTCAACCCGATGGGGTTTGATGGGCAGCGGATGATCTTTGGGGGCTTCAAGAACCTTCTTGAATCCTGAAGACCAGCGCAAATCCATTGTGGGAGCGGGCTTGCTCGCGAAGGGGTCGGCACTGCCACTATCTTCATGGCTGACCCACCGCTTTCGCGAGCAAGCCCGCTCCCACCCTGGAGTTGTGGTGTGCCCACGATTGTCGTCATCCTGCGAAACCCTGTGGGAGCGGGCTTGCTCGCGAAGGGGTCGGCACAGCCACTATCTTCATGGCTGACCCGCCGCTTTCGCGAGCAAGCCCGCTCCCACAATGGCCTGTGATTACTCTGGAGAGGGGGTGATCCGGCAGCTTTTGCGGTTGCGGATTTGCTCTTCCGTTGGCCGCTCGCGGACGAATTCGAAACGCGGTTCACCTTCGCTGTAATGCACCAGCCAGCCCCATTCCAGCTCGGTTTCATCCTGCCCTGGGCTGGGTGGCCGGGCCCACCACGGTTCTTTGCTGAGGATCTCGCGCATGGCGACCTCCGGTTCGATGGCAATCCTTGAACTATAGCCGGGTGTCGCCAGTCGTCAGAGAAGCCTGTGTAGAATCGGCTGATCGACGAGCGAAGGAGTTGGCCCATGACCGATGATGCGCGCAGGGATGAACCGTTCAAGCGACTGTTTTTTGCCCTCGACTGCCCGTCACCGCAACGCAAGGCCATTGCCCAGTGGCGCGGCGAGCTGGGGTTGCGCACCGGCAAAGCGGTGCCGGCGGATAACTTTCACCTGACGCTGCTGTTTCTCGGTGCTGTGCCGCTGGCGCAGATCCATGAAGTTTGCGAGGCCGCCGGCAAGGTGCGCACGCCGGGTGAGCCATTGAAGATTGCGCTGGATCGCCTGCAGGTCTGGCATCGGGCGGGGATCCTGTCGCTGGCGCCGGAGCAGGCGCCGCCGGCCCTGTTGCGTCTGGTGTATGCGCTGGAGCAGGCGATGCTGCCGTTCGGCTTCGAAGAATCACCACGCGAGTTTCGCCCGCACCTGACCCTGGCCCGTGACTATCGAACAGAGGCGCCGGAGGCCACTACGCCGCCGGAGTTTTTCCTGCGCGCCGAGCGCTTTGCCTTGTTCGAATCGCACAAGGGTCGCTATCGAATCCTGCAGGATTGGCCATTGAATTGAGCGCAGAAAAAAAGGCGCCCGAGGGCGCCTGAAATTCACCTGAGCCGAGGGAGCCAGGTGAGGCCGTTCATTGCAGGGTGCAGCGGTGGTAAGGCGCTGCGTGAACGGGAAACCGTAAACTTTCAAGCTGACACCTATCTCCTGTGGGAGTGGGCTTGCTCACGAAGGCGTCAGGTCAGTCAATTCATCTGTGCCTGACACTGCGCTTTCGCGAGCAAGCCCGCTCCCACAGGGTTATTCGGTTATTTACCGAGCTTCACCCGGGTCCAGCCGCGGGTCATGATCCGCTGGGTGGCAATCGGCTGATCCGGCACCGCATACAACGTCGCCATTACCGCCTGCGATGGATACGAACCCGGATCGTTGCGGATCGCTTCGTCCACCAGTGGCGTCGCCGCCGAGTTGGCGTTGCTGTAGCCGTTGCTGTTGGTGATCTCGGCGATGATGTCCGGGCGCATCAGGAAGTTCATGAACAGGTAGGCGTTCTCGACGTTCGCCGCATCGCGCGGGATGGCGACCATGTCGTAGAAGCTGCCGGCGCCTTCCTTCGGAATGCTGTAGTCGATCTGCACCTTGTTGCCGGCTTCCACCGCACGGGCCTTGGCCTGCAGCACGTCACCGGAGTAACCGACCGCCACGCAGATATTGCCGTTGGCCAGGTCCGAGATGTACTTCGAGGAATGGAAGTACGCCACGTACGGGCGGATCTTCATGAACAGTGCTTCGGCTTCGAGGATGTGCGCCTTGTCCTTGTCGTTCACCGGGTAGCCCAGATAGTGCAGGGCGGCCGGGATCATTTCGGTCGGCGAGTCGAGGAAGCTGATGCCGCAGGCTTTCAGCTTTTCAGCGTTTTCCGGCTTGAACAGCAAGTCCCAAGAGTTGGTCGGGGCCTTGGCGCCGAGCACTTCCTTGACCTTGTCCGGGTTGTAGCCGATGCCGATCGAGCCCCACATGTACGGGAACGCATGGGCGTTGTCCGGATCACTGGCGGAGGCGTTTTTCAGCAGCACCGGGTTGAGATTTTTCCAGTTCGACAGCTTCGATTTGTCCAGTGGCTGATAGACCCCGGCCTTGATCTGCTTGGCCAGGAAACTGTTGGACGGCACGACGATGTCGTAGCCGGATTTGCCCGCCAGCAAACGCGCCTCAAGGGTTTCGTTGCTGTCGAACACGTCGTAGGTCACCTGGATACCGGTCTCGTCTTCGAACTTCTTGACGGTGTCCGGCGCGATGTAATCGGACCAGTTGTAAACACGCAGCACCTTGTCGTTGGCCTGGACGCCCGTGGCGATTGCGCCCATTAAGGACAGTGTCAGCAGAGTCCTGCCAAACATTTTCATCGGTGAAACTCCATTCTTTTTATTCAAAAACACAAACCGGGTGTACGTAAAACCTGTGGCGAGGGAGCTTGCTGTGGTGAGGGGATTTATCCCCGATCGGCTGCGAAGCAGTCGCCAAACCATTGCATGCGGTGTTCCTGTTACACCGCAAGTGCTTGGCTTGGGGCCGCTTCGCGACCCATCGGGGATGAATCCCCTCGCCACAGTGTTCATCGGTGTTGCTTAGGCAGTGGCGGCGCGTTGCGGTTGCTGCCACGCCTCATTCGCCGTCTGATCCATCGCTTCCTGAATCGCTTTCTTGCGGCTGGCTTCTGCCTTGCGGCCGAAGTACCAGACCAGGAAGGTCACCAGCGACACCGCGAGCAGAATCAGGCTGGCCACGGCGTTGATCTCAGGCTTCACGCCCAGACGCACCGCCGAGAACACTTCCATCGGCAGCGTGGTCGAACCCGGACCTGAGACGAAGCTCGCCAGCACCAGGTCGTCCAGCGACAGGGCGAACGACATCATTCCGCCCGCTGCCAGCGACGGCGCGATCATTGGAATGGTGATCAGGAAAAACACCTTGAACGGCTTGGCCCCCAGATCCATCGCGGCTTCTTCGATCGACAGATCCAGCTCCCGCAGGCGGGCGGAGACTACCACCGCCACATAGGCGGCACAAAACGTGGTGTGGGCGATCCAGATGGTGACGATGCCACGCTCCTGCGGCCAGCCGATCAACTGCGCCATCGCCACGAACAGCAGCAACAGCGACAGACCGGTGATCACCTCAGGCATCACCAGTGGCGCCGTCACCAGACCGCCAAACAGCGTGCGACCCTTGAAGCGCGTCACTCGCGTCAGCACGAAGGCGGCGAGGGTGCCCAACGCCACTGCGGCAATCGCGGTGTAGCAGGCGATTTCCAGCGAGCGCACCACCGAGCCCATCAGTTGCGTGTTGTCGAGCAGGCCGACGTACCACTTCACTGACCAGCCTCCCCATACCGTCACCAGTTTCGAGGCGTTGAACGAGTAGATCACCAGAATCAGCATCGGCAGATAAATGAACATCAGGCCGAAGATCAACATGAACTTGGAAAAACCGAAGCGTTTCATCCCCGTGCCTCCATCTCTTTGGCCTGGCTGCGGTTGAACAGCAGAATCGGCACAATCAGGATCAACAGCATCACCACCGCCAGCGCAGACGCCACCGGCCAGTCGCGGTTATTGAAGAACTCTTGCCACAGCACGCGACCGATCATCAGCGTCTCCGGGCCACCCAGCAGTTCCGGAATCACGAACTCGCCGACCACTGGAATGAACACCAGCATGCAACCGGCGATGATGCCGTTCTTGGCCAGCGGCACGGTGATTTTCCAGAAGTTGTTGAAGTTGCTCGAACCTAGATCCGACGCGGCTTCCAGCAGGCTGCCGTCGTGTTTCACCAGGTTGGCGTACAGCGGCAACACCATGAATGGCAGGTACGCATACACCACGCCGATATACACCGCGGTGTTGGTGTTGAGGATCTCGATCGGGTGATCGGTGAGCCCGGTCCACATCAGAAATGCATTGAGCAGACCGTTGTTGCTGAGGATGCCCATCCACGCATACACGCGGATCAGGATCGCGGTCCAGGTCGGCATCATGATCAACAGCAGCAGGACGTTTTGCGCTTCCTTGCTCGCCTTGGTGATTGCGTAGGCCATCGGGAAACCGATCACCAGGCACATCAGCGTGCTCAGCGCCGCGACCTTCAGCGAACCGAGGTAGGCCGACAGGTACAGCTCGTCTTCGCCGAGCATGGTGTAGTTGCCGATGTTGAGCATCAGCTGGAATTTCTGTTCGGCGTAGGTGTAGATCTCCGAGTACGGCGGGATCGACAGCGCAGCCTCCGAGAAGCTGATCTTCATCACCAGGAAGAACGGCAGCATGAAGAACAGGAACAGCCAGATGAACGGGATGCCGATGACGAACTTTCGCCCGCTGGGCACCAGGCGCAGGAATTGCTGATTGAAGGTTCTCATGAGCGCAGTACCACGCCGCTGTCGTCTTCCCACCACACGTAGACCTTGTCGTCCCAGGTCGGACGCGCGCCACGGCGTTCGGCGTTGGCCATGAACGACTGGACGATCTTGCCGCCGGGCAGTTCGACGTAGAACACCGAGTGGCCGCCGAGGTAGGCGATGTCATGCACCTTGCCTTCGGACCAGTTGTAGCGGGTCTCTGGCTTGAGCGTGCTGACGAGCATTTTTTCCGGGCGGATCGCGTAGGTGATCGACTTGTCTTGCACCGAAGTGCTGACGCCGTGGCCGACGTAGATCTTCTGCTGCAGATCCGGGCTGTGGATGATCGCGTGACCTTCAAGGTCTTCCACCACGGTGCCGTCGAAGGCGTTCACGTTGCCGATGAATTCGCAGACCATGCGGCTGACCGGTGCTTCATAGATGTCCACCGGGCTGCCGATCTGGGCGATCCAGCCCAGATGCATGATCGCGATGCGCTCGGCCATGGTCATGGCCTCTTCCTGGTCGTGGGTCACCATCACGCAGGTCACGCCGACGCGCTCGATGATCTCGACCAGTTCCAGTTGCATCTGCGAGCGCAGCTTTTTATCCAGCGCGCCCATCGGCTCGTCGAGCAGCAACAGCTTTGGACGTTTCGCCAGGGAGCGGGCAAGGGCGACGCGCTGGCGCTGACCGCCGGACAACTGATGGGGTTTGCGTTTGGCGTATTGGGTCATGTGCACCAGGCGCAGCATCTCTTCGACGCGGGCGTCGATTTCGCTGGCCGGCAAACGGTCCTGCTTGAGGCCGAAGGCGATGTTCTGCGCCACAGTCATGTGCGGGAACAGCGCGTAGGACTGGAACATCATGTTGATCGGCCGCTCGTACGGCGGCATGTCGGTGATGTCCACACCGTCGAGCAGAATCCGCCCTTCAGTTGGCCGCTCGAAACCGGCGAGCATGCGCAGCAGGGTCGATTTGCCCGAACCGGAGCCGCCGAGCAGGGCGAAAATTTCGCCCTGATGGATCTCCAGGGACACATCATCCACTGCCGTGGTTTCGTCGAACTTCTTGGTGACACGATCGACTTTCACCAGAACCTTTTTCGGTTGCTGGTGGCCTTCAAGTGCCTTCCGGTAAGTGCTGGAGGCGTTTGCCATGTGAAACTCCCAACAGGTTTCGTTCGCTCGGCCAACGTGGCCGGGCTTAAGTGGATTGCAAGCCTGTAAGCGCAATTTCAGTCATTACATATCCCCTGTAGGAGTGAGCCTGCTCGCGATGAGGCCATGTCAGTCGACATCTCTGTTGACTGGTCTATTGCTATCGCGAGCAGGCTCACTCCTACAGGGGGAATTGCGCATGCTTAACTGACCTTGCGCTGCCGAGGGCTTGTTCGGCGCCGCCTTCCTGGCTGCCTGGGTCGTACTTGTTGTTATTACGGTTTGTTGTTTTCACGGATGACGGATGCGCACACGCGCAACCGCCGACCCCGTGGGGGCAGTAAACAGTTTTGAAATCCTGGGTGGTGTCAGCGCTGGCTGCGACGCGCTGCCCGTTGCCGGCAGGCCGCGCCGAATGCCTGGAAAATCTTCAGGTAGTTCGGGTTGTCCAGCACCTGCCATTCCGGGTGCCATTGCACGCCGAGGGCGAAGGTCGGGCTGTGCTCGACCGAGATCGCCTCGATCAGGCCATCCGGCGCCACCGCTTCGGCACGCAGGCCGGGCGCGAGGCGGTCGATGCCCTGACTGTGAATCGAGTTGACCTGGAACTCGCCCGGCAACGCCAGCGCCTCGAACACACCGCCAGCGAGCACGCTCACGGCATGCGCCGGTGCGTATTGCACGGCCACGTCCGGGCTGTCGGCTTCACGGTGATCGAGCATGCCCGGCAGCTCGTGCACCTTTTGGTGCAGGCTGCCACCGAAGGCCACGTTCATTTCCTGGAAGCCACGGCAAATGCCGAGCACCGGAACGCCCGCCGCAATAGCTGCGCGCAATAAAGGAAGGGTAGTGGCGTCCCGCGCCGGATCGTGATCCGTACCGGGTTCGCTGGCCGGGCCTTGATAGTGGAAGGGCTCCACGTTCGAGGGTGAGCCGGTCAGCAACAGACCGTCGAGCTGACCGAGCAGGTCTTCGATTTCAGTCAGTTTGCCAAGGGAAGGAATGACCACTGGAAGACCCTGAGCGCCAACGCTGACAGCACGTACGTACTTGTCGCCGCTGATGTGATAGGGGTGCAGGCCAATCTGTTTGACGCACGCAGTAACGCCGATCAATGGCTTGAATGCCATTTTTATTCACCTCGAAGTTTGACACTTGAACGAGCTTTTCCGGAGCTTAGCCTCGTTGATTTTAATTAACAACTGCCATGTAAAAAATTCTAAACGCCGTTCATCCAATCTTCATGATTCCAGGCCTTGCGGCGCCTGCATTGGCACGTGAGTGTTAAAAAAAGCCCGAAAAATAAACGCTGAACGGCCAGGTGTTCGCTATTGACTTCACTTTGCCTTTCGGATTGACTGGCTCGGCGAAACAGCGGTGAACATAATAATTAACAGCTAAATAGGTGCATCATGTCGGTCCCTCTGCGTGCCGTTCAACTCAACGAAGCAAACGCATTCCTTAAGAAACATCCTGAGGTTTTGTACGTCGACCTTCTGATTGCAGACATGAACGGTGTGGTGCGCGGCAAGCGCATCGAGCGCACCAGTCTTCACAAGGTTTACGAGAAAGGCATCAACCTGCCGGCCTCGCTCTTCGCCCTCGACATCAATGGCTCCACGGTGGAAAGCACCGGCCTGGGCCTGGACATCGGCGACGCCGACCGCATCTGCTACCCGATCCCGGGCACCCTGAGCATCGAGCCGTGGCAGAAGCGCCCAACCGCACAGTTGCTGATGACCATGCACGAGATCGAGGGCGAGCCGTTCTTCGCCGATCCGCGTGAAGTGCTGGCCAACGTGGTGCGCAAGTTCGATGAACTGGGCCTGACCATCTGCGCCGCGTTCGAACTGGAGTTCTACCTGATCGACCAGGACAACGTGAACGGCCGTCCGCAGTCGCCACGTTCGCCGGTCTCCGGCAAGCGCCCGGTGTCGACTCAGGTGTATCTGATCGACGATCTCGACGAATACGTCGACTGCCTCCAGGACATTCTGGAAGGCGCGAAAGAGCAGGGCATTCCGGCTGACGCCATCGTCAAGGAAAGCGCCCCGGCGCAATTCGAAGTCAACCTGCATCACGTCTCCGACCCGATCAAGGCCTGCGACTACGCGGTGCTGCTCAAGCGTCTGGTGAAGAACATCGCCTACGACCACGAGATGGACACCACCTTCATGGCCAAGCCGTATCCGGGCCAGGCGGGCAATGGTCTGCACGTGCACATTTCGATCCTGGACAAAGAAGGCAACAACATCTTCGCCAGCGAGGATCCCGAGCAGAACGCCGCGCTGCGACATGCGATCGGCGGTGTGCTGGAGACCCTGCCTGCGCAAATGGCCTTCCTCTGCCCGAACGTCAACTCTTACCGCCGTTTTGGTGCGCAGTTCTACGTGCCGAACTCGCCGAGCTGGGGCATCGACAACCGCACTGTTGCAGTCCGTGTGCCAACCGGTTCGGCCGACGCCGTGCGCATCGAGCATCGCGTGGCCGGTGCCGACGCCAACCCGTACCTGCTGATGGCTTCGGTACTGGCCGGTATTCACCACGGCCTGACCAACCAGATCGAGCCGGGCGCGCCGGTTGAAGGCAACAGCTACGAGCAGAACGAACAGAGCCTGCCGAACAACCTGCGCGACGCACTGCGCGAGCTGGACGACAGCGAAGTCATGGCCAAGTACATCGACCCGATGTACATCGACGTGTTCGTCGCGTGCAAGGAAAGCGAGCTGGCCGAGTTCGAGAACTCGATTTCCGACCTTGAGTACAACTGGTATCTGCATACGGTGTGATGGTTTCGGCCCTCAAAAGCCAAGAGCTCCTCACCCTAACCCTCTCCCGGAGGGAGAGGGGACTGACCGGGGATGCTTGGGAAATCCTGCGACCTGAACCTGCTTTACCGAATCCATAATCGACTCGGTCATTCAGGTCGGCGCAACTCCCGAGACAACTCGGTCGGTCCCCTCTACCTCTGGGAGAGGGCTAGGGTGAGGGCAGCTATCTCAAGCCAGACACGACACCCCCAATTCCCCCTTGTCGAGCCACAATAATGACAACCACACGCAACGACTGGGAACAACGCTTCCAGTCCCTGACCATCGAATCCCGCGCGTTCATCAACGGTGAATATCGCCCGGCGATCAGCGGCGCCACCTTCGAATGCCTGAGCCCCGTCGACGGCCGTTTTCTCGCCTCCGTGGCCAGCACCGATGAAGCCGATGCCAACCTCGCCGTCGAAGTCGCCCGTCAGTCGTTCAACTCCGGCGTGTGGGCCAACAAAGCCCCGGCCGAGCGCAAACGCATCCTGATCCGCTTCGCCGATCTGATCCTGCAACACAAGGAAGAACTTGCGCTGCTGGAAACCCTCGACATGGGTAAACCGATCAGCGACTCGATGAGCATCGACATCCCGGCGACCGCCAATGCGATCCGCTGGAGCGCCGAGGCCATCGACAAGATCTACGATGAAGTTGCCGCCACGCCGCACGATCAACTCGGTCTGGTGACCCGCGAGCCATCCGGCGTAGTCGCCGCGATCGTGCCGTGGAACTTCCCGCTGATCATGGCCAGCTGGAAATTCGCCCCGGCCCTGGCCGCGGGCAACTCGTTCATTCTCAAGCCTTCGGAAAAGTCGCCACTGACCGCGATCCGCATCGCCCAGCTCGCGCTGGACGCGGGCATTCCGAAAGGCGTGTTCAACGTCCTGCCGGGCTTCGGCCACACCGTCGGCAAGGCGCTCGCGCTGCACATGGACGTCGACGTGCTGGCCTTCACCGGCTCCACGGCGATTGCCAAACAACTGATGATTTATGCCGGCCAGAGCAACATGAAACGCGTCTGGCTCGAAGCCGGTGGCAAGAGCCCGAACGTGGTGTTTGCCGACGCTCCGGACTTGCGCGCGGCCGCCCAGGCTGCGGCCGGTGCGATCGCCTTCAACCAGGGCGAAGTGTGCACTGCCGGTTCGCGCCTGTTGGTCGAGCGTTCGATCCGCGAGCAATTCATCCCGCTGCTGGTGGAAGCGCTGCAAGCGTGGAAACCGGGGCACGCACTGGATCCTGCGACCACCGTCGGCGCGGTGGTTGATCAGCGTCAACTGGACAACGTGCTGCGCTACATCAGCATCGGTCGCGAGCAGGGCGCCGAGTTGATCGCCGGCGGCCAGCGCGCCCTCGAAGAAACCGGTGGCCTCTACGTGCAACCGGCGATCTTCGATGGCGTGACCAATGCGATGACCATCGCTCGCGAAGAAATCTTCGGCCCGGTGCTGTCGCTGATCACCTTCGACACCGTTGAAGAAGCGCTGCAGATCGCCAACGACAGCATCTTCGGCCTCGCTGCCGGTGTCTGGACCAGCAACCTGAGCAAGGCGCACACCTTCGCTCGTGGCCTGCGGGCCGGCAGCGTCTGGGTCAACCAGTACGACGGCGGCGACATGACCGCGCCGTTCGGTGGTTTCAAACAGTCGGGCAACGGTCGCGACAAATCGCTGCACGCGTTCGACAAGTACACCGAGCTGAAAGCGACCTGGATCAAGCTCTAACTCTTTTACAACGGTGGTCGCTCCTAAGGGCGACCCTCGGAGAACAATAAAATGAAACAACAACACGTCAACAGCTACTACGCCGCCACTCGCAACGAAGTCATCGACTTCCCGACCCTTGAAGAGTCGGTCGAGTGCGATGTCTGCATCATCGGCGCCGGCTACACCGGCCTGTCCTCGGCGCTGTTCCTCACCGAAGCCGGCTACAAGGTGACGGTGCTGGAAGCGGCGAAAGTCGGCTACGGCGCCAGCGGTCGCAATGGCGGGCAACTGGTCAACTCCTACAGTCGCGACGTCGATGTGATCGAAGAACGCTACGGCGACAAGACCGCGGAAATCCTCGGCAGCATGATCTTCGAAGGCGCCGACATCATCCGTTCGCGGATCAAGGAATACGACATCAAATGCGACTACCGCCCGGGCGGCATTTTCGCAGCGATGAACAAGAAACAGCTCAACGGCCTGGCCGAGCAGAAGCGCAGTTGGGAACGTTACGGCAACAAGAACCTGAAGATGCTCGATGCCGCTGACATCCGTCGCGAAATCGGCTCCGACGCCTACGTTGGCGGCCTGCTGGACATGCAGGGCGGCCACGTTCACCCGCTGAACCTCGCTCTCGGTGAAGCTGCGGCCATCGTGCGTCTGGGCGGCAAGATCTACGAGCAATCGGCTGCCGTGGAAATCAAATACGGCGAGCCGAATGTCGTGCGCACCGCCAAAGGCCAGGTGCGCGCCAAGTATCTGCTGATCGCCGGCAACGCCTATCTGCCGCAAGGTCTGGACAACCGCGTGACCGCGAAAAGCATGCCGTGCGGCTCGCAGATCGTCGTCACCGAACCGCTGACCGAGAAGCAGGCGCGCAGCCTGATTACCAACAACTACTGCGTCGAAGACTGCAACTACCTGCTGGATTACTACCGTCTCACGGCCGACAACCGTCTGCTGTACGGCGGCGGTGTGGTCTACGGCGCGCGCGAGCCGGATGACATCGAACAACTGATCCGGCCGAAGATCCTCAAGACCTTCCCGCAGCTCAAGGACGTGAAAATCGACTACCGCTGGACCGGCAACTTCCTGCTGACCATGTCACGCATGCCGCAATTCGGCCGCATCGAGAAAAACGCCTACTACATGCAAGGCTACAGCGGCCACGGCGTCACTTGCTCGCACCTGGCCGGCAAACTGATTTCGGAGATGATCCGCGGCGACGCCGAACGCTTCGACGCCTTCGCCTCGCTGCCGCACATGCCAATGATCGGCGGCCGCACCTTCTCCGCCCCATTGACCGCCCTCGGCGCCGTCTACTACTCGCTGCGCGACCGCTTCGGCATCTAGTTACCTCCCCGGCGGCGGTCCCCAAGACCCCGCCGGTTTTTTTAATGCTGTAGCAATACCGCCGATGGCGGCCTGACAACCGCTACCAAGCTAAATGACACAAAACAGATCCAACTGTGGGAGCGGGCTTGCTCGCGAAGGGGCCTGTTCAGCCAACGCACATGTTGTCTGACACAGCGCTTTCGCGAGCAAGCCCGCTCCCACAGTGGCGGTATTACCAAGGCCAGAAGGACTTTTACCGCACCGTCCATCGAACCTGCTGAGCAACACCGGCAAACGTGATTTAATAGCCGCCTTTCACGGTTCCGGGACACGGGAGCAACGTGATCCGCGCCTTGCGCGGCACCCGCCACCCACCCCCATTACCCTTAAGTACTACTCACATAAGGCTGTCATGGATACGGGTTCTCGACTCAAACTAGTACGCGAAAGCTACAAACTCTCCCAGCGCGAGCTGGCCCGGCGTAGCGGCGTGACCAATGCCACCATCTCCCTGATCGAACAGAATCGCGTCAGTCCTTCCGTCAGCTCCCTGAAAAAGCTGCTCGAAGGCATCCCGATGTCCCTGGCCGACTTCTTCACCTTCGACCAGCCCCCGCGCGAACACCAATACGTCTTCCGCGCCAACGAACAACCCGACCTCGGCCGCCACGGCCTGCGCCTGCTGCTCATTGGCGCCTCGGTGCCGAGCCGTCAGATGCGCTTGCTGCGTGAGCAGTACGCTCCGGGCGCGAGCTCCGGCGAGGAGCCGATCGTGCATGCGGAAGGCGAGGAGTGTGGGTTGGTGACCCGTGGCACGGTGGAGTTGACCGTGGATGGGCAGGTGAGCGTGTTGAATGCGGGGGATGGGTATTACTTTCCGACGACGCTGCCGCACAAGTTCCGGAATATCGGGGCGGATGAGGCGGAGATTATTAGTGCGAATACGCCGGCGAATTTTTGATTTGTTTTACTTTGAAAATTAATTCAATCCGTTGTGCTTGAGCACGTTTGCTGAAAGTGCACCGCTGAACTCCAGAGAGCCAGCGGTGCATTTGGAGGCGTATATAGTGATTTTTTGTATGAGCCATAGCCTCGAAAACATTGCTTTTTCTCGTCCAAACTCTAGCGAAGTCTTAATACGTTCTGGTAGGTCCTGATCCTTGGCTGTCTTTTGCTGAAGTTATTTTCGGTCCTGCCGAGGGAGCAGGTGAAATTCTATATTTTTCGCGACTGTTATCAAATTCTTGCTCAGTCATGAACTTTCGGCTTTTTTCATCGTAATACCAACCCTCTTTTATTTCCTCCGTGCATGAAACGCTCTCACCTTTAAAATACATAGCCTCAGCCCCTTTCATGAGTCCAACTTTTATTATGCGATTGGCAGAAAACTCGTCGGACTTATTGTAGTAGGCATATAACGCACTCATGGATAATCTCCTGAACGATAAATATTGATCTTGCCGAAAACATAGGTTATCGCAATAGCCGTTTTTCTAACCTGTCATTGCTGACAGGTTTTTGAATGAAAAATTAATAACTCACCTTTTAATCAGTTATAAAGCTTCACGTTCGCTGACTCGACGGTACCGCTAGCAAAACGGACTATTCGGTTTTGGGGCCGCTTCGCAGCCCAGCGGGAGCAAGCTCCCTCGCCACATGAAGTGTTTTCCTACGAAGTTTTCAGATATCGAAACTGCGCGAAATGACTGGGCGATAACCATTCGTCCGACACACCGCACCTTCACCACACACCTTCTTCCAATGCTGTAACTCCCCACGCAGAGGAAGAGCCACCATGCTGAACCATAAAATCGCGGTGTTTACCCTCGCGGCGTTGCTGTCTGGCAGTTCGCTGTACGCGATTGCCGCCGGCGAGACGCCGACCCCGACGGCCAACGACGGCAACAGCCAGACTCGCGACCCGGCGTCCCCTGCCACCCATGCCGATCCGGATGCCAATTCGCTGCCTGAAGGTGGGGATGGTGGCAAGACCGACAATGGGCCGGTGCCTTCTGCCTCCAAGCCCAGCTCCGCGGGTCAATCGTCCGATAGCAGCAGTGGGGGTAACGGCGGTGGTTAACGGAGATTGCGCATTAAAAAGCCCGGTCTTTTGAGCCGGGCTTTTCTTTGCCTGTCGCAAACACAGATATCAAACGCTTACTTTGCCTTCCATTGGCCCCCACCATTCTCACAATCAATTCGCGCCTGGGCCAGATGATCCACGTCGTAGTAATACGTGGTCACTTGGGCGTTATCGGGGATGTTCAGCGCCTTGGCGTTTTTGTCTTTGCTGGTGGAGTGCGGGTTGGCCAGGGATTCCTGGGTGATCGTGGCGATACAGGTGGCCTGATAGTGGTCGGCACAGTGGTCGACCTTGGTTTTCTTACTGTTGAGCATGTCTTTGCTTTCATTGCTGCACGACCAGTCGATGGAGCTGACGGGCATGCCTTCGTATTCGTAGCAGCTGTGGGTTTCCACCGCTGGCACCGAAGCGCTGGAGGATTGGGTCTGAACGTCGCAGCCTTCGGCCATGACGCAGGTGGGGATGACGGCGAACGTGGCGATTAGAAGCAGGAAGCGAATGTTCATCGGGGTTTCCTCTTCAGGGGCGCCGGGTCTGATCGAAGCTTTTGGCGCTTTATAGTTTCGAGATGGCGTGGAGGAGGGAGGTTCCATCGGGTTTTTGATTTGCTCGTGTGGCGTACACTGCGAAACAATCGGAAACATTAAGCGCCCAAGGATTGGAACATTGCCCATGATCGAAATCGGCAGCCGCAATAACGCGCTCCCCTCGCAGCATCCCTTTCACGACATCTATCTGTTTCACATTGACCCTGCAAAGCCAGACTCGCCTTTCTGTTTCGAGCAGTCGATGTCTGGCGGGCATATGGAGCATGGCGGTGCGCGGTGGTTGGCGCTGGATGAGCTGGATGCTTGGCCGGGCGAGTGGCGTGAACACCTGAGGAAGGCTGACTGCGCGTGGGTTGCCGAGTTGATCGATGCCCATCCAAATGCCGATCAGTCCACCGTGGTCTCGCTGATTCTTCAACGTCATTCCGGGCCTGCGAAGCCAACCGGACGGCTTGAAGCGATCCGCAACTGGCTCAAACGCAACATCCACGTCGGCGGCCGATACGGCGTTTAACCCACAGAGACTCCCATGACCCAGACCCTCGAACGCGCTATCGCCATCGCTGCCACCGCCCATGCCGGGCAGGTCGACAAGGGCGGTGCGCCGTATATTCTGCATCCGCTGAAAGTCATGTTGCGCATGAGCACGCTGGAAGAACGCATCGTCGCCGTGCTGCACGATGTGGTCGAGGATTGCGCCATCAGCCTCGATGATTTGCGCAAGGAAGGTTTCAGTGAAGAGGTGCTGAGCGCGATTGAATCCGTGACCAAAGTGCCGGGCGAGTCCTACGAGGATTTCGTCGAGCGCGCGGCGCAGAACCCGATTGGCCGGGTGGTGAAACTGGCGGATCTGGAAGAGAACAGCGACCTGTCGCGCATTGCCTCGCCGAGTTGGGAGGATCTGGAACGGGTCGAGAAGTATCGGCGGGCGATTGGGCGGTTGCGCACGTAAGAACGAATCCCCCCTGTAGGAGCTGCCGAAGGCTGCGATCTTTTGATCTTGCTTCTAAAAATCAAAGTCAAAAGATCGCAGCCTTCGGCAGCTCCTACAGGGGAGTGGAATACCTCAGGGAAATAGCCAGGAAGGCGAAGAATATGAAATCGATTCTGTGTTTGTTGATCGCTGCCGCTGTCGGCGCTGCGTTGCAGGTCAGCGGTGTCCCTCATGGCTTGTTGCTGGGGGCGATTCTTGTCACCGCATTGGTCGCCACCAAGTTCGGGTTTGCCCCCGCGACGCCTTATGGTTTGGGCTACATCCAGGTCACGCTGGGCATCGCCACCGGGCTGATGTTCGAGGCGTGGGACAGTGTGACGGCGTCGGCGATGTTGCCAAGCCTCGGCGTTCTGCTGATATGCCTGACCGTGCAGATTGCCCTCGCCGGATGGTGGCTGACCCGCGGCGCTGGCTGGAATCGCACCGATGCGCTGTTGGCGGTGTACCCCGGTGCATTGGCGGCGGTGTTCGATTTGCTGGAGTCGGAAAAGGCTTCGAGCAAAGTCATCATCGTGCACTTGATGCGCTTGTTGCTGATCACGCTGCTGGTGAGCTTTTTGATTCCCGGGCAGGCCTCGGTGGCGGTGGTTGAAAGCGCTCCGTTGAGCACGGGCATGGCGTTGACCGTGCTGGCGCTGATCGGCTTGAGCATCGTCATCGGGCGACTGCTGTTGGTGATCGGCGTGCCGGCGCCGTTCATGTTGACGGCGATTCTGCTGACGGCGGTGTTTGTGAAATCGGGATGGCTGCACGGCTTTCACATGCCGGACTGGAGCCTGAATCTGGCGGCGCTGATTCTTGGCGTGCGGATTGGCTCGCGCTTTCAGGGACTCGGTCTTGCGGAATTGGGGCGGCACGGGCGGACGGCGCTGGTGTCGGTCGGCTTGATGATCGTGGTCGCGGCGGCGTTTGCCGAAGTGGCGGCGCGCTGGCTGGGCAGTGATCCGCTGTCGCTGTGGCTGGCGTACATGCCGGGGGCGATCGAGACGATTGCGATTGTCGCCTTCGCCGGTGGTCTGAATGTGGTGTTCATCCTGACTCACCACCTGGCGCGGATGGTCTTGCTGCACTTTGCGCCGGCGTTGTTGGTGCAGGTGCGGCGGGCGCGGGAGGAAGTCTGAAGCACATCCCCCTGTGGCGAGGGAGCTTGCTCCCGCTGGGCTGCGCAGCGGCCCCAAACCCCGATGCCACGGTGTTTCAGGTGTACCAAAATCGCAGGTTTTGCGACGACTGCGTCGCCGAGCGGGAGCAAGCTCCCTCGCCACAAAGGTTCAGTGATCTTTACAAAGTGTGGGCGGCGAACCCTTGCTCACCCGGAGCAATATCATCCTTGAGCGTCAACGCCGGGATCTCATAATCCCCGGCATTCTGCTGCCGATACGCTATCGGCCGCGTGCTCCATAATTCATCCAGCCGCGTGCCCAGTGCCTCGCAGGTCTCGGCAAACCGCGCTTGATCCATGCGACTGGCGCGGTACACCAGGAAGGGCGGCACCACGTCGAAACCGGGGTAGAACAGCACGCCGTGCTGAATCGGAAACAGCAAATCATCAATCGGCCCGTTGATCCCGCGTGGGCTGTAGTGCGAATCCCAGCCTCCGGTGGTGACCAGCAGCATCGCACGTTTGCCTTTCATCTTGCCTTCGCCGTAGCGCTCGCCCCAGCGCGCATCGGAGTGTTCGCCGACACCGTAGGCAAACCCGTAGGCATACACGCGCTCGACCCAGCCTTTGAGAATCGCCGGCATGGTGAACCACCACAGCGGGAACTGCAGGATCAGCGCGTCGGCCCACAATAGTTTTTCCTGCTCGCGGGCGATGTCGGCCGACTGCCGGCCCTGTTGGTAAGCCAGTTTTGAATCAATCGAGGCATGGAATGGCCGGCTTTCATCGCGACCGGGGGCATCATCGGCGTCGATCGTGGTTTTCCAGTTCATCGCATACAGGTCGGAGACCTGCACGGTGTGGCCGGCGGCTTGCAGGCGCTGGACGGTGAAGTCCCTGAGCGAGCCGTTGAGCGAAGTAGGTTCGGGGTGGGCGTAGACCAGTAGCACATTCATGTGGCAACTCCTTGGTTGAATGCAGGCAGGATCAATCCTTGATCGGTATATTGGAAATGAATGTCTGATATGTCAGGTATAGCCATGAATAATTTACGACGTCTGGATATCAACTTGCTGTTGACCCTAGACGTGTTGTTGGCAGAACACAACGTAACCCGCGCCGCAGAGCGCTTGAGCCTGTCGCAGCCGTCAGTGAGCGTACACCTGGCCAAGCTGCGCGAGATCTTCGGCGACCCGCTGTTGCTGCCCGGGCCACGGGGCATGCGGCCAACCGCGCGGGCCGACGAACTGCGCGAGCCGTTGCGCGAGGCACTGGAAGCACTGGAACGCGCGGTGGCGCCGGCCAGCGCGTTCGATCCGGCGCAGGCCCGCCACATCTGGAAAGTTGCGGCGACGGATTACGGCGAATCGACGGTGGTGCTGCCGGCCCTCAGCGGTTTGCGCACTCAGGCGCCGGGCACGCGGCTGGCGGTGCTCGATCTGGTGCCGGCACAGTTGGCCAGGCAGGCGGAGCAGGGCGTGTTTGACCTGGCGCTGCACATCACCGAAGAGGCGCCGCTGGATCTGCATCAACGGGTGCTGTTCACCGAGCATTACGTGTTGGCCGGGCGTGTCGGGCATCCGGGTTTGAAGCGTAAACCGACTCGCGAACAGTTCTGCGCGCTGGAACACGTGATGGTGTCGCGCGAGGGTGGGGGCTTTTTCGGGGTGACCGACAAGGCGCTGGCCGAGGTCGGCCTGGCGCGCAAAGTGGTGCTGTCGGTGCCGCATTTTCTGATGGTGATGTCAGTGCTGGCGAGTACCGATCTGGTGGCGATGCTGCCGTCACGCTTGGTTCGCGACAACCCGGCGTTGCAGGTAGTCGATGCGCCGTTGCCGGTGCCGGGCTACGAAATGGCGATGTTCTGGGGCGAGCGCGCGCATCGCGACCCGGCGCACAAATGGTTGCGTGAGCATCTGGCAGCGTCGGTGTGACGGATCAGGCGTGGCCCAGGGCAATCGCAAAAGACACCACGATCATGCACGCAAACGCAAAATTGAGATTCATCAGCTGTTCATCCTGAGCCGTTTTAAAGTGAGGCCATTCTGAACAGGCTGAATGCAAAGAAAAAATTCGGCATGTTGATTCCAATGATCGAAACAATTGATACCGGCCGGTTTGTGTTTGCCCAAGGCTTTCGCTAGTCTCGGCGAAACCTGCAACTACAAGCACAAACAGGCAAAACCATGCACGATCATTCGGTCACCGAACTGCCATCCCTGCGCCGGCAGAAAATCCTCCTGATCCTCGAACGCGACGGCAAGGTCATGGCCTCCGAGTTGAGCCAGCACTTCGCTGTGTCTGAAGACACCATCCGCCGCGACTTGGCCGAACTGGACCACGCCGGACTGGTGCAGCGCGTGCATGGCGGGGCGTTGCCGAGGCCCAAGGACAGCGGCAAGGATTACTTCACCCGGCTGGAAGAGACCGATGAGGTAAAAGTGCGGCTGGCGCAGTTGGCGGCGCAAAAGGTCGAGGACGGGCAGATTGTGCTGTTCGATTCCGGTTCGACCGCGTTGCAGGTGGCGCGCTCGTTGCGCGCGGATATCCAGATCACTGCGGTGACCGCCGCGCCGATGACAGCGATTGCCTTGTCCGAATACAAGGGGGTGAAAGTGATTCTGGCCGGGGGACAACTGAACCCGCGCACGATGTCGGCCAGTGGGCACGAGGCGGTGCGCATGCTGGCCGGGATCAAGGCGGATCTGGCGTTTACCGGCGTCTGTGCGATTCACCCGGAGGTGGGCGTCACCTCACTGCATTTTGATGAAGTGCCGGTGAAGCAGGCGCTGCTCGACAGCGCGGCGCGGGTGATTGCGGTGACCACGGCGGACAAGCTCGGCGCGGTGGAGCCGTTTGTGGTGGCCGCGTGTACGCGCCTGCATACGCTGATAACCGAGCGGCACCTGGCGTCGGGGAGTGTCGAGGATTATCGGCGGTTGGGGATTGTGGTGGAGCAGTTGCCTGATTGAGATTTGTAGTGAGGCTGCTGGCGCCTTCGCGAGCAAGCCCGCTCCCACATTTGGAATGCATTTCAATGGGGGGGGGGGGCAGTTGCCGGACTGAGATTTGTATAGTGAGGCGGCTGGAGCCTTCGCGAGCAAGCCCGCTCCCACATTTGGAATGCATTTCAATGGGGGGGCAGTTGCCTGATTGAGATTTGTAGTGAGGCTGCTGGCGCCTTCGCGAGCAAGCCCGCTCCCACATTTGGAGTGCATTTCAATGTGGGAGCAGTTGCCTGACTGAGATTTGTAGTGAGGCTGCTGGCCTCTTCGCGAGCAGCCTCGCTCTCACATTTGGAACGCGTTTCCCTTGTAGGAGTGAGCCTGCTCGCGATGGGGCCGGTGCGGTCAACGCAACTTTTCAAGCATCTGGTAATACCACATCCCCGCCGCCAGCAGCGGATTGCCCAGCAAATCCCCCATCGGCACCCGAATATGCTGGCACTGCGCAAAGGTGTCGAACTGTTCCATCTGCCCGGTGATCGCGCGGCTCATGATTTCGCCCATGATGTGGGTGGTGGCGATGCCGTGTCCGGAATAACCCTGGCAATACCAGACGTTGTCCGAGAGCTTGCCCAGTTGCGGGATGCGGTTGATCACGATGCCCATCGCGCAGCTCCACTGGTAGTCGATCTGCACCCCTTTGAGCGCCGGGAAGGTCTGCTCAATGCACGGGCGCAGCTCGGCAGCGATGTCCCGTGAATCCTTGCCGCTGTAGTTGGCGCCGCCGCCGAACAGCAGGCGCCCGTCGGCCGTGAGGCGGTAGTAGTCGAGGACGAAACGGCAGTCGTACACCGCGAGGTCTTCGGGGTTGATCTGCCGCGCCAGATCACCCAGCGGCGCGGTGGTGACGATGCCACCCATGGCCGGGAAAATCTTGCCCTTGAGCTGACCCGGTTCGAGCTTGTGATAAACGTCGCCGGCGAGCATCACTTGATTGGCATCGATCTGGCCGTGGGCGGTGCGCACGCCTGGCGTCTTGCCGTGAATGATTTCCAGCACCTCACTGTTCTCGAAGATCAAGGCACCTAGACTTTCCGCCGCCCGCGCTTCGCCGATGCACAGGTTGAGCGGGTGCAGGTGCATGTTGCGGGTGTTCTTGATTGCGCCGTGGTAGAGATCGCTTTGCAGCAGGTCGCGCACCTGGCTGCGGTCGAGCAGACTGACTTCATCACCCAGGCCGCGGCGCACGGCTTCGTCGTAATCCTGGCGCAAACCGTCCATGTGACTTGGCTTGTAGGCGGCGTGCAGATGGCCGTGTTTGAGGTCGCACTGGATGCCGTACTTCTCGACCCGCTGCCGGATGATTTGATGACCGCGCCAGCGCAGGTGCCAGATGAAATCGTCGACTTCATCACCGAGTTTCGGGCGCATCTGTTTGCGCATTGCACCGTCGCCGGAGAGGCTGCCGGTGACTTGCCCGCCATTGCGCCCGGTGGCGCCCCAACCGATCTTGTGGCTCTCGACGATGGCGACTTTCAGGCCTTTTTCCGCGAGTTCGACGGCGGTGGCAACGCCGGTGAAACCGCCGCCGATGATCACCACATCGACCTGATGCCGGCCCTGCAGGGTCGGGTAGTCGGTGTCCTGGTTGAGGGTGGCGGTGTAGTAGGAATTGCAGCGTTGGGTCATGTCGGTGTCCACACAAAATTCGGGAGTCAGGGTGCAATCCCCTGTGGGAGCGGGCTTGCTCGCGAATGCGGTGGGTCAGTCACTGAAATATTGACTGTGCCGACGCCTTCGCGAGCAAGCCCGCTCCCACAGGGGGGATGGTGTGAGGCTTCAGGCTTCGGTCAGATACCAGCGCCAATCCTGTTCACCCACCTCGGCCATGAACTGCCGGTACTCGGCACGCTTCACCGCCAGATACACCCCGAGAAATTCCTGTCCCAGGGCATCCCGTGCCCACACCGAATTCTCCAGCGCCTGCAGCGAGGTCAGCCAATCGGTCGGCAGTAATTCCTTGGCTTGTGCATAGCCGTTGCCCTCGACCGGTGCGCCCGGATCCAGATCCTCGCGGATGCCACGATGGATCCCGGCAAGGATCGCTGCCGCCGCCAGATACGGGTTGGCGTCGGCGCCGCAGATGCGGTGTTCGATGTGCCGGGTGTTGGCCGGGCCGCCCGGTACGCGCAGGCTGACGGTGCGGTTGTCGACGCCCCAGGTCGGCGCCAAAGGCGCATAGCTGTTGGCCTGGAAGCGGCGGTAGGAGTTGGCGTTGGGGCAGAACAGCAGCAGCGAATCGAGCAGCGAGGCGAGCATGCCGCCAATCGCGGTGCGCAGCAGCGGGGTACCGGCCGGGTCTTCGGAAGCAAACAGATTGCGCCCTTCGGCATCGGCGAGGCTGACGTGCATGTGCATGCCGGTACCGGCCAGATCATCGAACGGCTTGGCCATGAACGTCGCCCGCATGCCGTGCTTGTGCGCCACCGCTTTGACCAGGCGTTTGTAGCGCACCGCCTGATCCATCGCGAGCAACGCGTCGCCGTGTTCGAGGGTGATTTCCACCTGGCCCGGGGCGTATTCCGAGATCGCCGTGCGCGCCGGAATACCGTGCAGTTTGCAGGCGCCGTAGAGGTCGGCGAGGAACGGTTCGATCTGCTCCAGTTCACGCAAACCGTAGACCTGGGTGTGTCGCGGTCGGCCACCGTCGGCGTCCAGCGCCGGTTGCGGGCGACCGTTGTGATCGCGTTTGGCGTCGAGCAGATAGAACTCCAGCTCGCACGCCATCACCGGGTGAAAACCCTCGGCCTTGAGGCCGTCGATCACCTTGATCAGTAGATGACGCGGGTCGGCGATGCTCGCCGGCATTCCCTCGCTCGGGTGCATGCTGACCTGCACCGCTGCGGTCGGAATCTGCCGCCACGGCAGGCGCACCAGACTGCCTTCGAGCGGGTAGGCGCGGCAGTCGATGTCGCCGACGTCCCACACCAGACCTGAGTTTTCCACGTCCTCGCCCTGCACGGTCAGGCCAAGGATGGTGCTGGGCAGCGGGCGACCGCTTTGGTAGACCGCCAGCAGTTCTTCGCGGTGCAACAGCTTGCCGCGCGGCACGCCGTTGGCGTCGAGGATGAACAGCTCGATCATGTCGATATCGGGATTCTGTTCCAGGAACAGGCGTGCGTCTTCGATGGCTGCGAATTTCATGGTCAATCACTCACGATGGCGCCGCATGGGCGCGCAGGATCGGGCCGGACGCGACGCGGTAAATAGGCGTGGGTGTCCTGGCAGGGATATCAAAAAGAAAAAAGTATTTCGCTAATGCCCGGCAGTCGGAAGTGACACTGAAACTGTGGTGAGGGGATTTATCCCCGACGGCGCGCGTAGCGGGCCAAAAAGATAGGGACTGCTGCGCAGTCCATCGGGGATTAATCCCCTCACCACAATGGATCTTTTCTGACTGTCGGAGTCAGCAGGCGATATCCGGCGGGCGTGCGGAGTGACGCAGCTTGGAACGGCGCAGGGCCATGGGGAGATTGACGATGCGATTCATGCGCGGCCCCTGTGACAGAGGGCGCACACAGCGGAGACGTTCAACCTTTCTGGTTGTTGTGGTGACGTGCTCATAACGCGTGTTTCCGTTGGCGGAAAACGTCGGTGGCGGGGCAGGCCCGCCGACCGGTGTGCCCGGATAGTAAGGGGGAATTCGCGGGCGTGTAAACGGGAGATTCGCAGGCCAGGATTCAGCGCAGCAGGTGCAAGCCCAGCCCGGCGAGGGCGCAAACGATCAACACTTCGATCACTCCACGCTTGAAAATGAACAGCGCCAACGCCGCCAGCAGCGCCAGCCCGATCGAAAACAGATCCGCGTGCCCGGCAAATCCGTTGGGCCAGAACACGTGATAAGCGAAGAAACACGCCAGGTTCAGAATCACCCCGACCACCGCTGCAGTGATCGCGGTCAGCGGTGCGGTGAACTTCAGTTCGTTGTGCGTTGATTCCACCAACGGCCCGCCAGCGAGGATGAACAGGAACGAGGGCAGGAAGGTGAACCAGGTCACCAGCGTCGCCGCCAGTGCGCCCGCGGCGAACGCATGTTCCGCGCCGAACGCCGGTTGCACGTAACCGCCGATGAAACCGACAAACGCCACCACCATGATCAACGGTCCGGGCGTGGTTTCGCCGAGGGCGAGGCCGTCGATCATCTGCGTCGGCGTCAGCCAGCCATAGTGCCCGACCGCGCCCTGATAGACGTAGGGCAACACCGCGTAAGCGCCGCCGAAGGTCAGCAATGCGGCCTTGGTGAAGAACCAGCCCATTTGCGTGAAGGTGCCATCCCAGCCGAACAGCGCGGTCAGCAGGCCCATCGGTAAACACCACAGCGCTGCGCCAACCAGCAGCAGACGCCACAGTTTCGGCAGGCTGAATCGCGCATGCTCAGGTGTCGGTGTGTCGTCATCGATCAGCGCCGGGCCGAAGGATTCGGCACTGCTGCGCTGCCCGCCATTGTTGAAGCGCTGTGGCGCCAGGCGTCCGCCGAAATAGCCGAGCAATGCCGCACCGAGGACGATCAGCGGGAACGGCAGATTGAAGGCAAAGATCGCCACGAATGACGCCCCGGCGATCGCCCACAGCCAACTGTTTTTCAGCGCCCGCGAGCCGATACGGTGCGCGGCGTGCAAGACGATCGCGGTCACCGCCGGTTTGATTCCGTAGAAAATTCCGGCCACCACCGGCACGTCACCGAACGCGATGTACAGCCACGACAGCGCAATCAGGATGAACAGCGACGGCAGCACGAACAGCGCCCCGGCGATCACCCCGCCCCAGGTGCGATGCAACAGCCAGCCAATATAGGTCGCCAGTTGCTGGGCTTCGGGGCCGGGCAGCAACATGCAGTAGTTGAGCGCGTGCAGAAAGCGCCGCTCGGAGATCCAGCGCCGGCGCTCGACCAGTTCCTGATGCATGATCGCGATCTGCCCGGCCGGGCCACCGAAACCGATGCAGCCGAGCTTGAGCCAGAAGCGCCAGGCCTGGCGCAGGGTGACGGGAGCGGGGCGGGGCAGGTTGTTGGGCGCTGTGCTCAAACGAGACTCCGGAGTTTAATCCTGGCGGAGTGGCTATCTAATCAGACTTTCAACCCTCACCCCAGCCCTCTCCCAGAGGGAGAGGGGGCCGACCGAGGTGTCTGGCGTCATCCATCGACCTGAGAGATCGAGTCGATTATGGATTTGGTCTTCAGCCATACGCCTGCGCGTGAAGGGGCCGACCGAGGTGTCTGGCGTCATCCATCGACCTGAGAGATCGAGTCGATTATGGATTTGATCTTCAGCCATACGCCTGCGCGTGAAGGGGCCGACCGAGGTGTCTGGCGTCATCCATCGACCTGAGAGATCGAGTCGATTATGGATTCAGAACCAATCTTTCAATTCGGTGAATTTCTTCAATATCCCCCAATCAGTCCCCTCTCCCTCGGGGAGAGGGCTAGGGTGAGGGGCTCTTGATCTTCAGGCATGCGCCAGACTCCAGCGCAGCGCCGCATTCTGGTCACTCTCCCGCGCCTCGACCCAATGCGAACCCTGCGCCGTGCTCTCACGCTTCCAGAACGGCGCGCGGGTCTTGAGCACATCCATGATGAACGCGCAGGCTTCGAACGCCATGTGCCGGTGCTTGCTGCTGACACCGACGAACACGATCGGCTCGCTCACCGCCAGTGCGCCGACCCGATGCACAATCTCCACACCCAGCAGCGGCCAGCGCTCGCGTGCCTCGTCGGCGATCCGTTCGAGGGCTTTTTCGGTCATGCCCGGATAGTGCTCGAGGAACAGCTCGTTCACGCTCTGCCCGATGTTCAGATCACGCACATAGCCGATGAAATTCACCACCGCGCCGACCCGTGGATTGCGCGCATGCAGGTCGGCGGTCAACTGGCCGACGTCGAAGCTTTTGTACTGAACTCGAACCGTCATGCTCAGCCCCCGGTGACCGGTGGGAAAAACGCGATCTCGTCGAAGTCTTCGATCGCCGCGCTCGGTTGGCACAGCTCTTGGTTCAACGCACACATCAGGTTGCCGGCGCCAAGCACTTCGCGCCATTCCTCACCACGGGCCATGAGCATCTGCCGCACGTCCTCGATACAGGTCAGGTCGTCGCTCAGGGGGATTTTTTCCCCGCCCAGATTCAGGCGATCACGGTAGCTGGCGAAGTAGTTGATCAGGATCATTGCGCGTCCTCCCATTGAAAGTGTCCGGAGCGGCCGCCCTGTTTGCTGAGCAGGCGGATGTCGCCGATGACCATGGCCCGGTCCACGGCTTTGCACATGTCGTAAATGGTCAGCGCCGCGACGCTGGCGGCGGTCAGGGCTTCAAGTTCGACGCCGGTCTGGCCGGTGAGGCGGCAGGTGCTGGTGATCTGCACGCGGTCCGGTTCGCAGGCCTTGAGTTCAACGTGAATCGAGCTGAGCAGCAGCGCATGGCACAGCGGGATCAGTTCGTGGGTGCGTTTGGCCGCCTGGATTCCGGCGATGCGCGCCACGGCGAAAACGTCGCCCTTGGGGTGACCGTTGGCCTGGATCATCTGCAGCGTTTCCGGGCGCATCTGCACCCAGGCCTGCGCCGTGGCTTCGCGGCGAGTCGCGGCTTTGTCGCAGACGTCGACCATGTTGGCGCGGCCCTGATCGTCGAGGTGGGTGAGGGTGTTGCTCATGGCGAAAGCTCCTGGATCGGGCTGTAGATTCGGGGGGCGTTACGGTGCGGAACGTGGATCAGATTCAGGTGATGCTTGAGCGCCCAGCGCACGGTCAATGCGGTGGGGGCGGACAGGCTGACGAGGGTGCCGAGGCGGGCGCGCACGGCCTTGTGGATCAGCTCCAGGCTGCAACGGCTGGTGACCACCACGAAGCCCTGGCGCGCATCGACGTCAGCGATTTGCATCGCGCCGATCAGCTTGTCGAGGGCGTTGTGCCGGCCAATGTCTTCGCGGCACAACAGCGCCTCACCGCTGGCATCGAAGTACAGCGCCGCGTGCAGGGCGCCGCTGCTGCGGGCCAGTTGCTGAGCCTGTTCGATGCGTTGGCGGATACCGTCAAAATGCGCGGCCGGCGGCAGGGCGCAGGGTTGCAGAATCTGCAGTTGCGGCAACGCCTGCTCCAGCGCCTCGACGCCACAGATGCCGCAGCCGCTGGTGCCGGCCATTTGCCGACGATGATCTTTCAGCGCCCAGAACGCGCGACTGGATATCTGCACCTCGGCCTGACAGGCCTGATCGAAATGGTTCAGGCGGATGTCGTAGATCTCGTCGACGCTGTCGATGATCGCGTTGCTCAGGCTGAAGCCCCGGATGAAGTCTTCGAGGTTGCCGGGCGAGACCATCATCACCGCCTGACTCAGGCCATTGAAGGTGATCGCCAGAGCAATTTCCGCGGCCAGGGCGGCGTGAGAGAGCGGGGCGTCTTGCAGGTATTCGCGAAACGCCACCTGTGACGGTTGCGGTGCGGGGGCATTGGCATCCCCCGGTTCGGCGGTTGTTGCAACTTGGCACTGCATCTTGAAAAGTCCCGAAGCGCTGAAGTGAGTTCAGGCTACGGGGGAGTCAAAAGTGCGTCCAATCGCTTGTTCTGATCTGGTGATTGGGTGGGTCGATCACCGCTGTCATATCCGAAATGTGTGTGGCTGTCCGGGCCTCTTGGCGGGCAAGCCCGCTCCCACATTTGAAATGCATTCAACCTGTGGGAGCGGGCTTGCTCGCGAAGGCGGCCAGGCGTCCAACAGCAATGTCTGGATAGTCACTCAAATAACCGGCACCTCACCCCCAAACATTTTCCGCGCCTCGGCAAAACACTTCTCGGCAATCGCCGAACGCGGCTCGGTCTTGCGCATTACCAGCCCCAGCGGCGCCAGCACGCTGGCATCCGGCAGTTGCATGAACGACAGGTGTTCGATCGGCTCTTCCAGCCCGCTGTCCAGCGGCATGATCGAGCAGCAGAAGCCCTGGTGAATCGCCTGCAGCAATTGATACGTCGAATCGCTTTCCAGGATCGGCTGCGGATTCAGCCCGCGACTGCGGAAGCTCAGGTCGATGGATTTGCGGTAATGCATGCCGGTGGTGATCATCCCCAGCGGCAGTTCGGCGGCGTCTTCCCAGCTCATTTCCGAGCCTTCGAAATGGTAGTGACGGTTGTCGTAAAGCAGACCGACGCGGGTTTCGCCGATTTCGAAAAAGTCGAAATAGTTCGGGTTGACGTGGTCCAGATAACACACGCCAAGGTCCAGTTGATTGTTGCCCAAACCGGCGATGATCTCGTCGGAACTCCCCGACGACAGGCTGAATTTCAGCTCCGGATAGGTCCCGGACAAACTCTGAATGTAATTGACCGGGTTGAAATTGCTGAGCGGCACCAGACCCAGGCGCAAGCTGCCGACCAGTTGCCCGCGGCACGCCGCAGCTTCGGCGAACAGGCCGTCATGCGCTGCCAGCAGTGTGCGCGCCCAAGCCAGCACCCGTTCGCCGGCCTGGGTGAAACCCTCGAAGCGCTGACCGCGATTGACCAGCACCAGATCCAGCTCATCTTCCAGATTGCGCAGACGCATCGACAGGGTCGGCTGGGTGATGTGGCAGCGGGCGGCGGCCTGGCCGAAGTGTCGGGTTTCGTCCAGTGCGATCAGGAACTTGAGTTGTTTGATGTCCACGAAGGCACCTGCTCGTTGAGAAATTGGATTGAGTATTGACGCAGATGCGCGCAGCGCACGAAAAACGCGAGGTGTGACGATCTCACCTGCCTGTATCTGCGTCCAATCGGAAGAATTGAAAAGCCTATCGATCAGCTCTATCGCCCATGGTTTCAAAGGCGTTGGCCGAGGTCAACGGCGCCGATAGAGCAGCTCGATAATGTGGTTGGCCAGAGTGATTAGACAGTACTCATAAGTGGCACTTAGGCTGCTCGGCAATCTGATTGACTACTGCCGGAGATTCCCATGAGTGCGAAAGCGGATGCCCTGATTGTCCCCCTGAACATAGCCGTACTGACCGTCAGCGATACTCGCGATTACGCGAGCGACACGTCCGGCCAATTGCTGGTCAGCCGCTTGCTGGAGGCCGGCCATACCCTGAGCGAGCGCAATCTGCTCAAGGATGACCTGTACAAGATCCGCGCCCAGGTCGCGCACTGGATTGCCGACGACAGCATTCAGGTGGTGCTGATCACCGGCGGCACTGGTTTCACCGGGCGCGACAGCACGCCGGAAGCGGTGGCCTGTCTGTTCGACAAGCAGATCGACGGGTTTGGCGAGTTGTTCCGCGCCATTTCGATTCTCGATATCGGCACGTCGACTGTGCAAAGCCGCGCGCTGGCCGGGCTGTCCAACGGCACACTGGTGTGCTGCCTGCCGGGTTCGACCGGTGCCTGTCGCACAGCGTGGGAAGGTATCCTCGCCGAGCAACTGGATAACCGCCACCGCCCGTGCAACTTTGTGCCGCACCTCAAATCAGTCGCTGCCTGTGGGCCGCGCGGATGAGCAAGGCAGGGTTGATGCCGGTCGAGGACGCCCTCGACCAATTGCTCGGCATGGCCAATGAGCAACGTCTGGCCGATAGCGAAATTCTGCCGCTCGACGAGGCACGTGGGCGGGTACTGGCCAGTGATCTGGTCGCCTCGCTCGACTTGCCGCCGTGGCCGAACAGTGCCATGGACGGTTATGCGTTGAACCTGGCCGATCTGCATCGTCAGCCGCTGAAGGTGTCGCAAAAGGTCTACGCCGGTCTGGCACCGGACGCGCTATTGCCCGGCACCTGCGCGCGGATCTTTACCGGCGCACCGTTGCCGCCCGGCGCTACCTGCATCGAGATGCAGGAGAACGTCGAAGTGCTGGAGGACGGCCGCGTGCGTTTTTTGCAGCCGTTGAAGGCGGGGCAGAACATTCGCGCGCAGGGTCAGGAAAACCGCGTCGGCGACATCCTGCTGCGCGCCGGCAAACGCCTCGGGCCGTTCGAACTGGCGGTCGCGGCCGGGCAGGGGCTGGCGCAACTGCACGTGGTGCGTCGCCCGCGCGTGGCGCTGCTGTCCACCGGTGACGAACTGGTCGAGCCGGGCCTGCCGCTGCGTCCCGGCAGCATCTACAACAGCAATCGTGTGCTGCTCGGCCACTGGCTGAAGGAACTGGGCTGCGAGGTGATCGACGCCGGGATCCTGCCGGATCGTCCGGCGCAGACGCGGCTCAAGCTTGAGCAACTGCAAGTGGCGGCTGACCTGATCCTGACCACCGGCGGGGTGTCTGCCGGCGATGCCGATTGCCTCGGGCAGGTGCTGCGTGAGGACGGCAAACCGCTGCTGTGGAAGCTGGCGATCAAGCCTGGCAAACCGCTGACCGTGGGCCATTTCGGCACGGTGCCGGTGATTGGCCTGCCGGGCAATCCGACCTCGGCGCTGGTGACTTTTGGCCTGCTGGCGCGACCGTATCTGCTGCGCATTCAGGGCGTGGAAGAGGTCATGCCGTTGAGCTTCACGGTGAATGCCGGGTTCGCCTGGAACAAGGCTGGCAGCCGTCGAGAGTATCTGCGGGTGCGGCTGGAGGCGGGGCGCGCGGTGTTGTATCCGAACCAGAGTTCCGGCGTTTTGCTCGGAGCGACCTGGGCCGATGGGCTGGTGGAGGTGCCGGAAAACAGCACCCACGGCATTGGCGATCCTCTGCGTTTCATTCCCTTCAGCGAACTGTTCTGACCCCGACACAAATCAGAACTGTGGGAGCGAGCCTGCTCGCGAAGGCGGCATGTCATACAACATCAATGTTGACTGACAAGCACTCTTCGCGAGCAGGCTCGCTCCCACATTTGGATGTGTGATGATCAGCCATTCTGCGGGGTGTACCTGGAACCTGTAGGAGTGAGCCTGCTCGCGAAGGCGGCGGCACAGTCAATATCTTCACTGACTGGTCGACCGCTATCGCGAGCAGGCTCACTCCTACAGAGGGAACGAGCTCAGCTCAGCACATAGTCCACCGGCAGCAACATCGGCGGCAGGTCGGTTTCGCCCAGTTCGCTGAGAATGTCACGCTCGATAGTGCGCACCAGCGAGTCAGTCGCCAAATCGTTTTCGTCGCGGCCGAACGGGTCTTCCAGTTCATCGGCAATCGCATCCAGACCAAAGAACGTGTAGCTGACAATCGCCGTGAACAGCGGGGTCAGCCAGCCCAGCGGTTCGGCCATGGCGAACGGCAGCAGGATGCAGAACAGGTAAATCGTGCGGTGCAGCAGCAGGGTGTAGGGGAAGGGCAGCGGGGTGTTCTTGATTCGCTCGCACACCGCTTGTGCCTGAGTCAGGCTGGTCAGGTGATTGGCCAGCAGCATGTAGCGCCACTCGCTCAGTTCGCCGCTTTGATGCAGATCCGAACATTGCTGGCCGACCTGCTGCAGAATCCGTCCACTGTAGTCCGGCACCCGCGCATCGTGTTGCGGGGTGATCCACTTGCTGCTGGCCGCCGCTTCGCTTTCCCGGCGCAATCGCGCATTCAGCGCATGAGCAAACCCGCAGAGGTTGAGCAGCAACGGCTTGCGCTGCGCCGATTCGCGGATGACATGGGTTTCGCGAATCACCGAACGGATGTGCACCAGCACATCGCCCCAGGCCTTGCGCGCTTCATACCAGCGGTCGTAGCAGGCGTTGTTGCGAAAATTCATGAAGATCGACAGCGACAGCCCGAGCAGGGTGAACGGCGTGGCGTTGACCTTGGTGAAGTTGCTCGGATGGAGCATTTCAATCAGCACGATGGCAGAAGCCAGCAGGGTGACCATCAGGGTGCGCAGGGCGATACGTTTGGCGATCGAACCCTTGAGGGTGAAGAGGATGGCGAATTGGTTGACCTTGGGTCTGATGATCATGCTGGGTGATCCCGGTTACGCAGGGTGAGGGCGGCTCAGCCGCCGGTCATGTTCATGAAGCGCACGACCTGAACGTCGTCGTTCACTTCGAAATTGTGCCGATACGGCTTGAGTTTCATCGCTTCGATGATGGCCTTCTCCAGCCGCTCTGGTTGCCCCGGATGAGCGCGCAACACGGCTTTGAGATCCATCGAATGCTCGTTACCCAGACACAGTAGCAGGCGCCCCTCGACAGTCAGCCGCACCCGGTTGCAAGTACCGCAGAAATTGTGGCTGTGCGGCGAGATAAAGCCCAGACGAATGTCTGGCGCCTCGGCCAGCCGCCAGTAGCGCGACGGGCCCTGGGTCGACTCGGCGGAGTCGATCAGGGTGTAGCGCTTGGCGATTTTTTCGCGCACCTGGGCGCTGGAGAAAAACGTCTCGGCGCGGCTGTGTTCGCTGATGATCCCCAGCGGCATTTCCTCGATGAAGGAGACGTCGAGCTGGCGGTCGATGGCAAAGCTCACCAGATCGTTGATCTCCTGATCGTTGCGCCCCTGCATCACCACCACGTTGAGTTTGGTTCGGGTGAAACCGGCCTTGCGCGCCGCATCGATGCCGCTGATCACCTGTGCCAGATCACCGGTGCGGGTCATTTGCTTGAAACGATCCGGGTCGAGGCTGTCGAGGCTGATGTTCAGTCGCTTGACCCCGGCGTCGAACAGCGGCGCGGCGAGTTTGCCCAGCTGCGAGCCATTGGTGGTCATGCACAGTTCACGCAGGCCGGGCAGGGCGGCGATCTGCTCGCACAGCTTGACCACGCCCGGACGAATCAGCGGCTCGCCGCCGGTCAGGCGAATCTTGCGCGTGCCCAGTGCCACGAAGCTCTGCGCCAGTTGATAGATCTCCTCCAGCGTCAGCACTTGCTGGCGCGGCAGGAACTGCATGTCCTCGGCCATGCAATACACGCAGCGGAAGTCGCAGCGGTCGGTGACCGACATGCGCAGATAGTCGACGCGGCGGTTGTAACCATCGATCAGGACACGCTCTGACATGACAGCCTCGCAGAAGTGGGAAGTCCGCATTGACGGAACTGGTTAGCGCAGATTATGGGCAACTTCAGATCTCGTCCAATCACTGTTTATGACCGCTTGATTGAGCGCGTCGATGATCAATTATTTTCTCTCGGAAGTTACCGTTTTAGTTTCGCAACGCCTCGTAAATAAAGGGTTTTTCGCCGTGATAGAGGGTTTCGATAATGTGGTCATAAATAGCGATTAGACAATGTTTTGTAACGGTTCATATCCTTGCTCCGGCAACTGAAACGACCACTTTATTGCTGTGCAAAGTCGGCCGTCGCTGTTTAACCAAGATCAGGTTCATGCCTGTGTGCATCGTCATGGAGATGTCCCATGTCACAAGTCGACCGTTACAAACCTTACAAGGGAGCCGCTGCCGGTTGGGGGGCTGTGATCAGCCTGACCAAAAGCTGGCTGGGCAGTGAAAACGCCCTGAAAAACATCCGCGCCATGCTCAAGACCAACCAGAACGGCGGCTTCGACTGCCCGGGCTGTGCGTGGGGTGAAGCGCCCGGTGCGAGCATGCTCAAGTTCTGCGAGAACGGCGCCAAAGCGGTGAACTGGGAGGCGACCGGGCGCTTGGTCGACCCGGCGTTCTTCAACAAGTACACGGTATCGAGCCTGGCCGAGCAGAGCGACTACTGGCTGGAATATCAGGGCCGTCTGACCCACCCGATGCGTTACGACGCGCGGGTCGACCGCTATGTGGAAACCACCTGGGAAGATGCGTTCGCGCTGATCGCCGAACACCTCAAGGGTCTGAAATCGCCGCACGAGGCCGAGTTCTATACCTCGGGCCGGGCCAGCAACGAAGCGGCGTTTCTCTATCAGTTGTTCGTCCGCGCCTACGGCACCAACAACTTTCCCGACTGCTCGAACATGTGCCACGAAGCCAGTGCGGTGAGCATGGGCGAGACGCTGGGCGTGGGCAAGGGCACCGTGGTCTACGAGGATCTGCATCATGCCGACGCGATTTTCGTCATCGGCCAGAACCCCGGCACCAACCACCCACGCATGCTCGAACCGCTGCGTGAAGCGGTGAAACGTGGCGCGCAAGTGGTGTGCATCAACCCGCTGAAAGAGCGTGGCCTGGAACGTTTCCAGAACCCGCAGAACCCGATCGAGATGCTCAGCAACGGTTGGGAAGCGACCAACACCGCGTACTTCCGCCCGGCGCTGGGTGGCGACATGGCGATGATTCGCGGCATGGTCAAATTCCTTCTGCAGTGGGAGCGTGAAGCCCAGGCTAGCGGTGGCGAACCGGTGTTCGACCATGCGTTTATCGCGGAGCACACTTCGGGTCTGGACAGCTACCTGGCAGAAGTCGACGCCACGACTTGGGAGCACATCCTCGAGCAGTCCGGCGTGCCGTTGCACGACATCGAACTGGCCGCGCGCATGTATGGCCGCGCCAAGAGCGTGATCATGTGCTGGGCCATGGGCCTGACCCAACACGTGCACTCGGTGCCGACCCTGCAGGAAGTCATCAACCTGCAACTGTTGCGCGGCAACGTTGGCCGTCCGGGTGCCGGTCTGTCGCCGGTGCGCGGGCACAGTAACGTGCAGGGCGACCGCACCATGGGCATCAACGAACTGGCGCCGAAGGAGCTGATGGACGCCCTGGAAAAACGCTTCAACTTCAAAGTGCCGCGCATGCACGGGCACAACACGGTGATGGCGATCGGTGCGATGGAGCGTGGCGAAGCCAAAGTGTTTATCGGTTTGGGCGGCAACTTTGCCCAAGCCACGCCGGACACCCCGCGAACCCACGAAGCGATGCGCAAACTCGACCTGACGGTGCACATTTCGACCAAGCTCAACCGCAGCCATCTGGTCACCGGTCGCGACGCATTGATCCTGCCGTGCCTCGGCCGCACCGACATCGACATCCAGGCCGAAGGCCCGCAAGGCGTGACCGTGGAAGACACCTTCAGCATGGTGCACTTGTCGTTCGGTCAGTTGAAACCGAAGTCGGCGCACTTGAAGTCCGAGCCGGCGATCATTGCCGGGATTGCCGCCGCGACCTTGGGCAAGCATCCAATCGACTGGGAGTGGGTCGTGGGCGATTACGGGCGCATTCGCAATTTGATCGGCGATGTGATTCCGGGCTTCGAGAACTTTAACGAAAAACTGCTGACTCCGGGCGGCTTCCACCTCGGCAACGATGCCTCGGATCGGGTCTGGAACACCGAGTCCGGCAAAGCCCAGTTCACCCCGTGCGTGCTGCCGGAACACCTGATCAGCGAAGGCGTGCGCAACCTGCCGGTCAAGCCGGATCTGATCCTGCAGACCATGCGTTCCCACGATCAGTACAACACCACGCTGTACGGCCTCGACGACCGTTATCGCGGTGTCTACGGCATGCGCGACGTGATCTTCGCCAACGAGCAGGACATCCAGCGTCTCGGTTTCGAACCGGGGCAGAAGGTCGATCTGGTGGCGCTGTGGGATGACAAGCGCGAGCGCCGGGTCAGCGGGTTCACCCTGATCGCCTACGACATTCCGCCCGGTCAGGCGGCGGCGTACTACCCGGAAACCAACCCGCTGGTGCCGCTGGAAAGCTACGGCGACCGGACCTACACGCCGACCTCGAAATTCGTCGCGATTCGCCTCGAAGCGGCCAAGGTCAGCAACCTGATCCCGTCATCGCTGGCCTGACCCGCTACTTATAAAAACCTTGGCAATTTGAATGGCTGCAGGCGTTCGCGCCTGGCGGTGGCCCGGCGACGTGCTGCCGCTTTTCAGCCTGGATGAGGACATCATCATGCTCAACATGGAGGCACTGGACCTGGCGCGAATTCAATTCGCGTTCACGGTTTCGTTCCACATTATCTTCCCGGCGATCACCATCGGCCTGGCGAGTTTCCTCGCGGTACTCGAAGGCCTGTGGCTGAAAACCCGTGACGACACCTACCGCGATCTCTACCACTTCTGGTCGAAGATCTTTGCCGTCAACTTCGGCATGGGCGTGGTCTCGGGGCTGGTCATGGCGTACCAGTTCGGCACTAACTGGAGCGGCTTTTCCGACTTCGCCGGGAGCATCACCGGGCCGTTGCTGACCTATGAGGTGCTGACGGCGTTCTTCCTTGAGGCCGGTTTCCTCGGGGTCATGCTGTTCGGCTGGAACCGCGTCGGCCGTGGCTTGCACTTCTTTGCCACGGTGATGGTCGCTATCGGCACGCTGATTTCAACGTTCTGGATTCTCGCGTCCAACAGCTGGATGCAGACCCCACAGGGCTTTGAAATCGTCGATGGGCGGGTGATGCCGCTGGACTGGCTGGCGATTGTGTTCAACCCGTCGTTTCCGTTCCGTCTGGCGCACATGGCGATCGCCGCGTTCGTCGCCACGGCCTTCTTCGTGGGCTCGTCGGCGGCCTGGCATTTGCTGCGCGGCAACAATACCGCGCCGGTGCGCAGGATGTTTTCCATGGCGTTGTGGATGGCGCTGATCGTGGCACCAATTCAGGCGGTGGTCGGTGACGCCCATGGTTTGAACACCCTGGAGCATCAACCGGCAAAAATCGCCGCCATCGAAGGCCACTGGGAAAACGCCGACAATGGCCCGACGCCGCTGGTGCTGTTCGGCATCCCCGACATGCAGGCGGAGAAGACCAAGTACGCGCTGGAAATTCCGTACCTCGGCAGCCTGATCCTGACCCACAGCCTCGACAAGCAGATCCCGGCGCTCAAGAGCTTTCCGAAAGAGGATCGGCCGAACTCGACCATCATCTTCTGGAGCTTTCGCGTGATGGCCGGGCTGGGCATGTTGATGATCCTCGTCGGTGTGCTCGGTCTGGCGCTGCGCCGTGGCGGCAAGCTCTATCAGCATCGCGGCTTCCAGCGTCTGGTATTGCTGATGGGGCCGAGCGGGTTGATCGCGTTGCTGGCCGGCTGGATCACCACCGAAGTCGGGCGTCAGCCGTGGGTGGTTTACGGCCTGATGCGCACCCATGACGCCGCGTCGCACCACTCGGTGGCGCAGATGAGCACCTCGCTGTTGCTGTTCGTGGTGATCTACTGCTCGGTGTTCACCGTGGGCATCGGCTACATGATGAAACTGGTGCGCAAGGGCCCGCAGCCGCATCACGAACATCCGCCGGAGGGCGATCAGTTGCAGACCCCGCGCCGGCCTATTTCGGCGGCTACCGCCCCGATGAAGGAGCATTGAGTCATGGGTATTCAAGGTATCGATCTCTCGTTGATCTGGGGTGTGATCATCGCCTTCGGGGTGATGATGTACGTGATCATGGACGGCTTCGATCTGGGCTTGGGGATCCTGTTTCCGCTGATCCCGGATGAGCAGGAGCGCGACGTGATGATGAACACAGTCGCCCCGGTGTGGGACGGCAACGAAACCTGGCTGGTGCTTGGTGGCGCGGCGTTGTATGGCGCGTTTCCACTGGCCTACGGGGTGATTCTGGAGGCGTTGTACCTGCCGCTGATCCTGATGCTCTGCGGGCTGATTTTCCGTGGCGTGGCGTTCGAGTTTCGCTTCAAGTCGTCAGCGCAAAAGCGTCACTGGTGGGACAAGGCGTTCATCGGCGGTTCGCTGCTGGCGACGTTCTCCCAGGGTGTGGCGATCGGCGCGTACGTATCGGGCATTCCCGTGGTGAATCGGCAGTTTGCTGGTGGCGGCCTGGACTGGCTGGCGCCGTTTCCGCTGGTGTGCGGCGTCGGTCTGGTGGTGGCTTATGCGCTGCTGGGCAGCACCTGGTTGCTGGTCAAGACCGAAGGCATGCTCGAGTCGCGGATGCGTCTGTTCACCCGGCCGCTGGCGTGGTTGCTGACGGCGATGGTGGTGGTGATTGGTGCGTGGACACTGAAGTTGCACCCGGAGCTGGCCACTCGCTGGTCGACCAGCGGGCACTTGATGGTGTTCGCCGGGTTGGTGGTGCTGGCGCTGCTGGCGTTGTTCGGGCTGCTGCGTACCTTGCGTCAGCGTCACACCCACTGGCCGTTCGTGTTCACTCTGGTGTTGATGCTGCTCGGTTACATCGGTCTGGCGCTGAGCATCTGGCCGAACATCATCCCGCCATCGGTGAGCCTGTGGGCGGCGGCGTCTCCGCCTTCGAGCCAGTTGTTCGCCCTGATCGGCGCACTGTTCATCCTGCCGGTGATCCTGATGTACACCTTCTGGAGCTACTACGTATTCCGCGGCAAAGTGAGGATTGGCGATGGCTACCATTGATTCGCGTGAGGTCAGATCCTCCCGCTGGTACCAGCGTTTGGGCTGGTTGTTGCTGATCTGGTTCGGCAGCGTCGTGTCACTCGCCGTGGTGGCGAGTGTGCTGAAACTGGCGATGTATGCAGCAGGAATGAGGACCCACTGACAATAAAAAAACCGGAGCCATGACTCCGGTTTTTTTGTGCCCGCAATTCTGAACATCACTGATGCCCCCAGTGGGAGCGGGCTCGCTCGCGAAGGCGTCAGGTCAGTCGACATTGATGCTGAATGTGCCGGCCCTTTCGTGAGCAAGCCCACTCCCACCCTTGATCGCGGCCAGCCGCAAATCCTTCATCACCGACGATCCCTTGTGGGAGCGGGCTTGCTCGCGAAGGCGTCAGGTCAGCCGACATTGATGCTGAGTGTGCCGACCTCTTCGTGAGCAAGCCCACTCCCACCCTTGATCGCGGCCAGCCGCAAATCCTTCATCACCGACGATCCCCCAGTGGGAGCGGGCTTGCTCGCGAAGGCGTCAGGTCAGTCGACAATGATGCTGAATGTGCCGGCCCCTTCGTGAGCAAGCCCACTCCCACCCTTGATCGCGGCCAGCCCCAAACCCTTCATTCACCGACGATCCCCCAGTGGGAGCGGGCTTGCTCGCGAAGGCGTCAGGTCAGCCGACATTGATGCTGAGTGTGCCGACCTCTTCGTGAGCAAGCCCACTCCCACAGTTGATCCGGTGCGCAGACACATCCTGCCAACAAACATGTTCGGCGCACTGTGATGGCTGATCTAGCCTTTTTCTGAATTCAACCATGAACAAGGCAAAGGAATGCCCAAACGTTATTCATCACATCGCCTGCGAACCGGCCGTCATTGCGAAGAAAATCAGATCTACCTACTAACCGCCAATACCTTGGGGCGTGAGCCGGTGTTCACGGATTACAGGCTCGGCCGGTTGGTTGTACATCAGTTCAGGCAGGCGCAGGAGGAGGGGTTTGCCGAGACATTGGCATGGGTTGTCATGCCGGATCATTTTCATTGGCTGATCCAGTTGCAAAAGGGAACACTTGGACAATTGATGTGCCAGGTCAAATCCCTGAGTACTCGTTCAGTGAACACAGCAGCCGGTAGAACCGGGAGCCTTTGGCAGCACGGTTTTCATGATCATGCATTACGTCGAGAGGAGGACCTGGTGAAACTGGCCCGCTATGTAGTGGCTAATCCACTGCGGGCCGGACTGGTAAAAAAACTCGGTGACTATCCGTTATGGGATGCGATCTGGGTTTGAGATCAGGATGTGCATACACCGCATTACTTCAGAACAAATGCGATCCCAGTGGGAGCGGGCTTGCTCGCGAAGGCGTCCGCTCAGTCGACATCAATGCTGAATGTGCCGGCCCCTTCGTGAGCAAGCCCACTCCCACCCTTGATCGCCGCCAGCCGCAAATCCTTCACCCAGCACCTATCCCCAGTGGGAGCGGGCTTGCTCGCGAAAGCGTCAGGTCAGTCGACATTGATGCTGAATGTGCTGACCCCTTCGTGAGCAAGCCCACTCCCACCCTTGATCGCGGCCAGCCGCAAATCCTTCATTCACCGACGATCCCCAGTGGGAGCGGGCTTGCTCGCGAAGGCGTCAGGTCAGCCGACATTGATGCCGAATGCGCCGGCCTCTTCGTGAGCAAGCCCACTCCCACACTTGATAGCGTCCAGCCGCAAATCCTTCATTCACCGACGATCCCCAGTGGGAGCGGGCTTGCTCGCGAAAGCGTCAGGTCAGTCGACATTGATGCTGAATGCGCCGGCCCCTTCGTGAGCAAGCCCACTCCCACCTTGGGTCTTCGGTGTTTTCTGAAGGCGGGCTATTGCGCCCCAAACATCGCGGTCCAGTAAATCCCGGCGCTGCTCTTTGGGTCGGTCGCGTAGGCGGCGCCGAGTTCTTTGTATTGCGGGTTCATCAGGTTGGCGCAGTGGCCGGGGCTGGCGAGCCAGCCGTCGACGACCTTGCGCACGGTGTCTTGGCCGGCAGCGATGTTCTCGCCGACCAGTTGCCCGCTGTAGCCGGCCAGTTCGGCGCGGTCGCCCGGGGTGCGGCCGTCGCGGTCCTTGTGATCAAAGTAGTTGTTGTTGGCCATGTCGCGGCTGTGATCCTGGGAGATCGTGCCCAGGCTCGCGTTCCAGGCCAGTGGCCCGGCCGCGGCAAAGGCCTGGCCGCCGCATTGACGCGGTTGGGCGCGAGCGGCGTTGAGTTGTTCGAGCAACTTCTGGCCTTCGCTTTGCGCATCGCCGAGCTTCGCCGACAGTAGAGGTCGCGCCAGCACAATACGCCAGTCACGATCAGCACGGCTGACCCCGACATCGACGAACTGCGGGTCCAGCACCACCTGGCAGAAACTTTCCTCAATCGCCTTCATCGCCGACGCTGCATCCCGTGGGCCGTTGAGGGTGATCGCCTGCACGTTGACCATCGGGTAGCTGGCGCTGGCCATGGCCTGTTGCAGATCGACCGCACCGGCGGCCGGCAGTCTCAGCCGTGGATCGGCCGACAGCGGTGGCAGTTCACTAGACGCCTGGCTGCCGCAGCGCTGCGGTTGGCTGCGGTAGGCATTGATCGACTCGATCAGTTGCGACTCGTCGGCAGCCATGGCCGAGGCGGCCACGACCAGGCCCACGGACAGCGTGGCAAAACGCAAGACGGATGGCATGAAGCGCATGGAAATCTCCCTTGAGCTGAGTGCGCTCATGATGCGCGAAATGGCCCGGGGGAATGCAATGTCTTTTTCTTTACCGAGCGGATTTTTCTGCGGAACGTTACTGCGGTATTTGCCGTCTACACTCTCCGAAGGCCCCGGGAACCGGGCGTCTCCCCCACGAAACACCTTGCCCGGAACGGGCGCTGCCGGAAGAACTGACATGGGATTGAAATGGTTGGCTGGCTGTTTCGCATTAACCCTTATGGCCGGCGTTGTGAACGCCACCGATCAGACCCCGATCAAGGCCAAGGCCGAAGAGAAAGCCCAGGTGCTGGAAGAGAAGGCCGCCGACAAAGTCAGCGCGGCGCCAGCACCCAAATCCGAAGCGATCACCCCCACTGAAGTGCAGGCGGTTGACCCCGCCGGCACCGCGCCGCTGGACGATCCGATCACCTGCCTGGCGCGCAGTATCTACTGGGAAGCCAAGGGTCGCGACACCCCGGAAATGGAGGCGGTGGCCAATGTGGTGATGAATCGCCTGGGGCACGACGGCTTTCCCGGCACAGTGTGCGAAGTGGTCAAGCAAGGTTCGGAAACCAAGAGCTGCCAGTTTTCCTGGTGGTGCGATGGCAAGGCCGATCAGGTCAAGGAAGACGCCGAATACACCCTGGCCAAGGACATCGCCGGCAAGGCACTCAACCGCCAGTTGCCGGATCGCACCCATGGCGCACTGTATTTCCATGATCGCCAGGTGCATCCGAGCTGGGCCAGGGAGTACAAAAAGACCGCCGCGGTCGGAAAATTCCTGTTCTACAAACCGGCTGGGGGCGACGCGCGTTAAACGCAGACTTCCCGCACACAGTTGCGCAGCCAGCGGTGCGCCGGGTCGGCGTCCATCCGTGGGTGCCAGAGCATCGACACGCTGATCGGCGGCATCCTGAAGGGCAGGGCGAAGCTGTGCAGGCCCATGCGCAGCTTGCTGGTGTGACGCTCCGGAACCGTGGCGATCAGGTCCGATTCGCGCACCAGCGTCAGCGCCGCCGAAAAGCCGCCGAATGACGTGACGATATCCCGCGTCAGACCTGCGGCGAGCAACGCTTCGTCGACCGGGCCGCTGCTGCGCCCGCGCCGTGAGATCAGAATGTGCTGGCCGCCGGCAAAGCGTTTGCTGCTGATCTTGCCCGAGCTCAACGGATGGCCTTCGCGCACCACACCGATCCAGTGATCCTCAAACAGAATGCGGCTGTGCAGCGTCGGGTCGGTGCTGTCGTCGACCACGCCGGTCTCCAGATCGACCCGGCCTTCGCGCAGCGGCGTGCTGTCCTTGTCGGCTTTCTGCACAAAGCGCAGGCGCACGCCGGGTGCTTCTTCAGCGATGCGCGCGAGCAGCGCGGCGGCGAAGGTTTCGACAAATCCGTCGGTGTTGCGCAGGGTGAAGGTGCGCTGCAACTGGCCGGGATCGAGCACTTCGGCGGGGCGCAACACCGCCTCGGCTTCCTGCACCAGAGCGCTGACCCGCTCACGCAATTCCAGCGCACGCGGGGTCGGCACCAGACCTCGGCCGGCGCGCACCAGCAACGGATCGCCAGTGGTTTCGCGCAGCCGGGCCAGGGCACGACTCATGGCCGACGGGCTCAGCCGCAGAATGTGCGCGGCGCGGGCGACGCTGCCTTCGCGCAACAACACGTCGAGGGTGATCAACAGGTTCAGATCCGGTGTGCTCATGACATGGCGTTCCATGCAGGTATCAAGTGCAAAGCATGCGTCTTGCGCCTTGCCTTGTCGAGAAGCAGGCTATGCCGTCTGACCTTTGCACCAGGAGCGCCCGATGCCCGGATCCCCCTTGCCCCCTCAAGCCCGCTGGGCGCTGACCAGTCTGGCGCTGTCGATGTTGATGCCGTCGCTGGACACCAGCATCGCCAATGCCGGATTACCGACCTTGGCTGCAGCGTTCGATGCGACGTTTCAACAGGTGCAGTGGATCGTGCTGGCCTACCTGCTGGCGGTCACCACGTTGATTGTCAGCGTCGGGCGTCTGGGCGATGTGTTCGGGCGGCGGCGACTGCTGCTGATCGGCATCGGCATTTTTACCAGTGCTTCGCTGTGCTGTGCGCTGGCGCCGGGGCTTGGCTGGTTGATCGGCGCGCGGGCCGTGCAGGGCCTTGGCGCGGCGATCATGTTCGCCTTGACGGTGGCGCTGGTGGCGGATGCGGTGCCCAAGGCGCGGGCGGGCAGTGCGATGGGCTTGCTGGCAACCATGTCGGCCACCGGCACCAGCCTCGGGCCATCGCTGGGCGGTCTGCTGATCGCGCATGTCGGCTGGCCGTCGATCTTTGTCCTCAACGTGCCGTTGGGCCTGCTCAACGCGTGGCTGGTTTATCGATATCTGCCGGCGGATCGCCCGGCCAAATCGGCAGTCGCGTTTGATTACCTCGGCACCGTGGTGCTGGTATTGACGCTGGCCGCCTACGCGCTGGCGATGACGCTCGATGGCTACACGCTGATGTTGCTGCTGGTCAGCCTGTGCGGAGCAGGGGTGTTTGTTGCGGTCGAGATGAACGCCAGGGCGCCGCTGATTCGCCTGTCATTGTTTGCCGACGCGCGTCTGAGCAGCAGCCTGGCGCTTACGTTGCTGGTGACGACGGTGATGATGACTACGCTGGTGGTCGGGCCGTTTTACCTGAGCCGGGGCCTGGGACTGGGCAGCACCGTGGTCGGCCTGGCATTGTCGGTCGGGCCGCTGCTGGCGGCGTGCGGCGGGGTGCCGGCGGGGCGTCTGGTGGATCGCTTCGGTGCGCGGCGGGTGGTGCCGGGGGCGTTGTTCGGGTTGGCCGGTGGTTGCAGTTTGTTGGCGTTGTTGCCGATAAGTCTCGGTCTGCCGGCGTATCTGCTGCCGATGGCGGTCATTGCCAGCAATTACGCGTTGTTTCAGGCGGCCAACAATAGCGGGTTGATGGCCATGGTCAGTCAGGATCAGCGCGGCGTGGTGTCGGCCCTGCTCGGGCTGTCACGCAATCTCGGACTGATCACCGGCGCGGCGGTCATGGGCGCGGTGTTCGCCTTCGCTACGGGTGACCCGACGCAAGCCCCGGCCGAGGTCATCGGCAGTGGCTTGCACAGCACGTTCGGGGTTGCGGCGGCGCTGATGGTCGTGGCCCTGATCGTCAGCTGGCGTGGGTACTCAAGATGCTCGCCACTTGCTGCGGCTGGCAGTTGAGGTACGGCGAGGACTTCAGCCAGCGCTGGTCCGGGTACCAGGAGAACATGAACTGGCCGTCCTTGAGTTTATCGATCACCTGCTTCGCCACTTGCGGGCGCACCGCCGGGCAACCCTGGCTGCGACCGATACGGCCCTGACGCTTGCTCCACAACGGATTCACGTAGTCGGCGGCGTGGATCACGATGGCGCGGTCGCGGGCCAGATCATTGAAGCCCGGCTCCAGACCGTCCATGCGCAGCGAATAACCATGGGTCCCCTCGTAACTTTCCTGGGTGCGGAACAGACCGAGGCTGGATTGGTAACTGCCTTCGCGGTTGGAGAACTGGGTGGCGAAGTTTTCCCCGGAATTTGAACCGTGGGCGACCAGATCGCGCAGCACCAGTTTCTTTCTGTTCAGATCGAAGATCCACAGCCGGCGGGCGGTGGAGGGCTGCGAATAATCGATGATCGCCAGGTGGCGTGAGGGTCTCGCGCCATTGTTCACTGCGCATTGCATGGCGCTCAAGGCACCTTTCAGCGCTTGGGGATTGAGTTCCGGCGCGGCGTGGGCGAGGCTGGTGAAGAGAACCGGCGATGGTTTGCCGGCGGCGAAAGCTGGGCTGCTCACGACGACGAGGGTCGCGGTGGTCAGCAGAAGTCGGCGCAAATACGTCAACATTTATAAAGTGTCCTCACTTGCTACTTATTTGGCACTTTGGCTCCTGACTCCCAGTCATACCCGACAGACCCCTGTTTCGAGCCTGACTGTTCAGCGCACCTGATGTAAGGTTGACCGTCATTCAGACGGCCACGGATTGGAGTAAAGCAGTTGTTCAAAAAGTACGCATGCTACTTGAGCATTTGTTTGCTCGCTGCGCCGTTTGTCGCTTGCGCCGATGAGCCGCTGCCACCGTTGCAGACCCTGCCGACGCCGCCGGCGGAAATGCCGGTCGAGCCACAAAGTCCGCTGCAAGCGGTGCTGATCGGTTTGCCCCTGGCGTGCCCGGCGATTGCCGCGCACCTGAGCGGCTCGGCGCTGACGCAATTGCAGGCGTTTTATCAGCAGCAGGACTGGCTGCCGGTGTGGGCCAGCGAGTCCGGGCGTTTGCCGGCCTTGCGCGCGCAGTTGCAGCTGTTGGCCGATGATGGCCTCAATCCCAAGCGCTACCCGGTGGCGGCCAATCCGCCGCAGGACGGCGAGTTGTGCGCCGATATCGACATCAGCCGCTCTTATCTGCAAGCCCTGCAGGACCTGCATTACGGTCGTCTGCTGCAATCGCATTTCGAGCCGCTGTGGCATTCCGATGACACCCCGCGTGATCGTCAGGCGGAATTGCTGGCGATCGCCGTGCCCGGTCTGCACGACATCAAGACCGCGTTCGATCTGGCGCGTCCGCGTCTGGCGCAATACCAAAGCCTGCGCCACCTCTACGCCAGCCAGCGGCTGCAAGCCTTGCCGCACTGGCAGTCGGTGGGCAACGGCCCGTTGCTGCGCCCGGCGATGGAAGACAAACGCGTGCCGGAACTGGCCCAACGCCTGTTCAACGAAGGCTATCTGACTCACGCCATCGGTACGCCCGGCAATGCCTATGAGGGCGTGCTTGTGGAAGCGGTGAAGAGCTTCCAGGCCAACCATTCGTTGCAGGCCGACGGGGTAGTCGGGCCGGGGACGATTGCCGAGCTCAACATCAGCCCGCTGACGCGCCGCGAACAATTGCGCGTCAACCTTGAACGTTTCCGCTGGCTGGCCCAGGACATGGAGCCCGACGGTTTGCTGGTCAACGTCGCCGCGGCTGAACTGACCCTATATCAGGCCGGCGTGCCGGTCTGGCAGACCCGTACCCAGGTCGGTCGCGCCGAACGGCAGACCCCGTTGCTCAAATCCCGGGTCACGCGCCTGACCCTGAACCCGACCTGGACCGTGCCGCCGACCATCTGGAAAGAAGACAAGCTGCCGGCGATCCGCAAGGATCAGACCTTCCTCAGCCGGCAGAACCTGCAGGTGCTCGACGCCCATGGCCAGCCGTTGGCCGCAGCGGATATCGACTGGGACAACCCCGGCAACATCATGCTGCGCCAGGAGGCCGGGCCGCGTAATCCGCTGGGGCAACTGGTGATCCGCTTCCCCAACCCGTTCGCGGTGTACCTGCACGATACGCCGAGCAAGGCCCTGTTCGACAAAGGCCCGCGCGCCTTCAGCTCCGGCTGTGTGCGGGTCGAGCACCCGATGCAACTGCGCGACCTGTTACTGACCCCGGCGGAACGTACGCGCACCGACACCTTGCTCGCCACCGGCAGCACCCACGAATTCCGCCTGTCGGCACCGGTGCCGATCCTCATGACCTACTGGACGGCACAGGTCGGCAAGGATGGGCAGGTGCGTTATTCGCCGGATATCTATAGCCGCGACAGTGCGCTGCTCGCCGGTCTCGACGGCGCACACTGAGTTCCGGATTTGCAGCAGCCCCCCCTGTGGGAGCGGGCTTGCTCGCGAAAGCGTCAGTTCAGTCAACATCAATGCTGACTGTACCGACCCCTTCGTGAGCAAGCTCACTCCCACACTTGATCGTGGCCAGCCCTGAATCCTTCATCCACCACAGCCCCAGTGGGAGCGGGCTTGCTCGCGAAAGCGTCAGTTCAGTCAACATCAATGCTGACTGTACCGACCCCTTCGTGAGCAAGCTCACTCCCACACTTGATCGTGGCCAGCCCTGAATCCTTCATCCACCACAGCCCCAGTGGGAGCGAGCTTGCTCGCGAAAGCGTCAGGTCAGCCAACATCAATGCTGACTGTGCCGACCCCTTCGTGAGCAAGCCCACTCCCACCCTTGATCGTGGCCAGCCCTGAATCTTTCATCTACCACAGCCCCAGTGGGAGCGGGCTTGCTCGCGAAAGCGTCAGTTCAGTCAACATCAATGCTGACTGTACCGGCCCCTTCGTGAGCAAGCTCACTCCCACACTTGATCGTGGCCAGCCCTGAATCCTTCATCCACCACAGCCCCAGTGGGAGCGAGCTTGCTCGCGAAAGCGTCAGGTCAGCCAACATCAATGCTGACTGTGCCGACCCCTTCGTGAGCAAGCCCACTCCCACCCTTGATCGTGGCCAGCCCTGAATCCTTCATCCACCACAGCCCCTTGTGGGAGCGAGCTTGCTCGCGAAAGCGTCAGGTCAGCCAACATCAATGCTGACTGTGCCGACCCCTTCGTGAGCAAGCCCACTCCCACCCTTGATCGTGGCCAGCCCTGAATCTTTCATCTACCACAGTCCCCTGTGATAGCCAGTGTGATTCGTGGCAGTTGCGCAGCGTCTAGCCCCAGTGTCCCCGCAATCCCATGGGGCGAGACTTCGGAACCCGGCATGCAAGCGCTGTTGAACGAGATTCTTGACGCTGTCCGGCCCCTGATCGGGCAGGGCAAAGTGGCTGATTACATTCCCGCCCTCGGCACCGTGCCGGCCAATCAGCTGGGCATCGCCGTGTATGGCAACGACGGCGAAATGTATTGCGCCGGCGACGCCGAGACGCCGTTCTCGGTGCAGAGTATTTCCAAGGTGTTCAGTCTGGTGCAGGCGATCGAGCATTCCGGCGAAGCGATCTGGGAGCGCCTGGGGCACGAGCCGTCCGGCCAGCCGTTCAACTCGCTGGTGCAACTGGAGTTCGAACGCGGGCGTCCGCGCAATCCGTTCATCAACGCTGGGGCGCTGGTGATCTGCGACATCAACCAGTCGCGTTTCGCCGCGCCAGCCCTGTCGATGCGTGACTTCGTGCGGCGCCTGTCGGGCAATCCGCAGGTGATCGTCGACGGCAAGGTCGCCGAATCCGAGTACCAGCATCGCGCCCGCAACGCGGCCATGGCGTACCTGATGCAATCGTTCGGCAACTTCCACAACGACGTCGAAGCGGTGCTGCGCAGCTACTTCAGCCACTGCGCGCTGCGCATGAACTGCATCGATCTGGCCCGCGCATTCTGCTTCCTCGCCAACGACGGTTTCTGCAAGCACAGCGGCGAACAGATCCTCACTCGGCGCCAGACCCAGCAGGTCAACTCGATCATGGCCACCAGCGGTCTGTACGACGAGGCCGGCAACTTCGCTTATCGCGTCGGCTTGCCGGGCAAGAGCGGGGTTGGCGGCGGCATTGTCGCGGTGGTGCCGGGGCAGTTCTCGGTGTGCGTGTGGTCGCCGGAACTCAACGCTGCCGGCAACTCGCTGGCGGGGATGGCGGCGCTGGAGATGCTCAGTTCGCGGATTGGCTGGTCGGTGTTCTGACCCAATCTTTTAAACACCACGAAACCTGTGGGAGCGGGCTTGCTCGCGAAGAGGCCAGCACATTCAATATCCATGTTGATGGTGCCGACGCCTTCGCGAGCAAGCCAGCTCCCACAGGTTCGGTGGTGTTTGTAGAAGGTGTGTTTCAGCGCAGAATCCGCTACATTTTCCGGCCGCCCCTCATATGGTGAATCCGCTTCATGTCTCTTGCGCTCGAACGTCTAGTCGCTGGCACGCCGATCCCTTTCGCTGGTAACCGCGTGACCGTGGTCAGCCCCGAACTGGCGGCGCGGTTTCAGCCCGGTGACCATCTGCTGGTCGAGCAGGTGAGTGGCGAGCTGTTGCTGATTCCGGTGGTTGACCAACAAGCGGCTGCTGTGGCAATCGAGCGTGCGCAAGCGGCTTTCAGCGCGCTTTCGGCGGTGTCCGACGAGGCCATCAGCCACTTCTTCGATCTGTTCGCACAACGCCTGGAAACCGCAGAGTGCTGGAACCTGATCGAAGCCGCCAACCTGGCCGACATCGAACGCGCCAAGGCCCGTGGCCGCTCGACCACCCGACTGCTCGCCGACGAACGCATGCGCCGCGACATGATCGCCGGTCTGCGCGCCTGGCGGGATGCGCCGGCCACGCGCGGCAAGGTCATCAGCAGCGTCGAACACGACGGCTGGAAGGTCGAGCAAGTGGTGTCGCCGCTGGGCATCGTGGCGTTCGTGTTCGAAGGACGGCCGAACGTGTTCGCCGATGCCGCCGGCGTTCTGCGCACCGGTAACACCGCGGTATTGCGCATCGGCAGCGATGCATTGGGCACCGCGCAAGCGATCGTCACTCACGCGCTGAACCCGGCGCTGGCCGATGCCGGTCTGCCGGCGGGCGCGGTGTCGCTGGTGGAAAGCGTCAATCACGCCGCCGGCTGGGCGATGTTCGCCGACCGGCGTTTGTCGCTGGCGGTGGCCCGGGGTTCGGGCCGCGCGGTCAGCCAGTTGGGCAGCATCGCCCAGCAGGCGGGCACGGCGGTCAGCCTGCACGGCACTGGTGGCGCGTGGCTGATTGCCGATCGTGACGCCGACGCCACGCGCTTCGCCGCCGTGGTGCGTAATTCGCTGGATCGCAAAGTCTGCAACACGCTGAACGTCTGCCTGATTGAACGTGATCGTGCCGTCGAGCTGATCCCGCTGTTCCTCAATGCGCTGCAGCAGGCCGGCAGCGCACGCGGTCAGGGCTGCAAATTGCACATCGTCACAGGCAGCGAAAGTTACCTGCCGGCTGAGTGGCAGAACGCGACGGTCGAGGTCTATCGCGCCGAGGGTTATCAGACCGAAGCTCTGGCCGAAGCGTTGGCGGAATCAGAGCTGGGCCGCGAGTGGGAGTGGGAAGAAACCCCGGAAGTCAGCCTGATGATTGTCGACGAACTGGATCAGGCGATCGCGCTGTTCAACCGCTACAGCCCGCAGTTCACGGTGTCGCTGATCAGCGAGGATGCTGCTGCGCAAGAGCGTTTTTACAACGCGGTGAACGCGCCGTTTGTGGGTAACGGGATTACCCGTTGGGTCGATGGCCAGTACGCGCTGAACAAGCCGGAACTAGGGCTTTCGAACTGGGAGAGCGGGCGCCTGTTTGCGCGCAGTGCGATTCTTTCGGGGGATGGGGTGTTTACGGTTCGTAGCCGTATGACCCAGATCGACCTCAGCGTAAAGCGCTGAAAACGCCTTATCCCGATTGATGCACACCGGCCCTGTGGCGAGGGGATTTATCCCCGATGGGGCGCGAAGCGGCCCCAAGAGATCGGGCCTGCTGCGCAGTCCATCGGGGATAAATCCCCTCGCCACAAGTTCCTCTTCACCTCAGCGGATTTGTATCAGGCGGCTGCGCTGGTGTTTGCCTGAATGGCGCAAGTCGCTGGCTGCTCAGCCAACGGCACAAACGTGCGCCGATCCGCCGCCAGCGCATCGATCGAGCCGGTCTCGATGTCATACACCCAGCCATGCAGGTTCAGCAGGCCCTTCTCCTGGGCCAGACGTACGCTCGGGTGGGTCTGAATATTCGCCAGTTGCGCGATCACATTTTCCCGCACCATCGAACTCAATTTCGCCGCGTCATTGGCGTGCGGCCGCGCCTCGTTCACCACTTTCGCCGACTCGGCATGTTGCAGCCAGCCGCTGACGGCGGGCAGATGATCCATGCATTTGCACTGGGCAATCGCGGTCATCGCGCCGCAATCGGAGTGGCCGCAGATCACGATGTCCGTCACCCCAAGCACCGCCACCGCGTATTCCACCGTCGCCGACACCCCGCCCGGATGCGGGCTGTAGGACGGCACGATATTGCCTGCGTTACGGATCACGAACAGCTCGCCGGGTTCTTGCTGGGTCAGCAGTTCCGGCACCACGCGGCTGTCGGAACAGGTGATGAACAAGGTGCCCGGGGTTTGAGTGGTCGCCAAGTGCTTGAACAGCTCGGTGCGTTGCGGAAACGCTTCGTTCTGGAACTTCAGGAAGCCTTCGATCAGGTTTTTCATGGTGTTGTCCTCTCAGTTCGAACAGCCGGTGCCGAATTCGCTGTATTGAAGAATGTGTTTTGCGCCGTGGCTGTCGAGGTAGGTCATCTCGACCGGTACAACGCCACAGACGTCGGCGACCGGGGTGATGTTCACGATTTCAGCAATATCCAGAGTCATGCCGTAGCGGTAGGCAATCGCCTCTTCATCAGCCTGGGCCTGGGCGGCAAGGCCGGCGAGCAGGGTCAGGGTCAACAGAATTTTGTGCATGGGGCAGCCTCCAGGCAGATGGGGTGACGACTTGGCAATTGAGGTTTGGATGGGCCCGCACACGGGGTGCGGGCCGGGGTGGATCAGAACGGACGCAGCGGCAGGAACTTGCCGTCGAGAGTGACCACGGCGCGGGAGCCGCCTTCCGGGTCTTCGACTTTCTTGATGTCGAGCTTGAAGTTGATGGCGCTGATGATGCCGTCGCCGAACTGCTCGTGAACCAGGGCTTTGAGGGTGGTGCCGTAGATCTGGATCATCTCGTGGAAGCGGTAGATGGTCGGGTCGGTCGGCACGCCGCTGAGGCTGCCGCGCAGCGGGATGATCTGTAGGGCGGCAACGGCGTCGGCGTCCAGTTCGAGTTTGTCGCCAACCACTTGCGCGGCGTCTTGTGGCAGCGGGTGCTGGCCGAGTAGGGCAGCAGTGACGTAGGCCAGGCTCAGGCCGGTGCCATCGGCAAGATCCTGCCATGACAAATTCTTGCGGGCCTTGATGTCGAGAATGCGCGTGGTCAGGGCCAGGCTGGCATCGTTATAGGCGTGGGACTGTTGCATGGTGTCACTCCTTTCAAGGTTGGCTTGCTGTGTGGGAGCCATCTTCTGTCGATTGATCCATAGCGTCCAAGACCGATATACAATGCTTCACATAAGTCCTGCCTATAGATGGTGATCCCATGTTGTTGCGACATTTACGTTATCTGCTGGCCGTGGCCGATCACGGCGGCTTCACCCGGGCGGCGGAGGCGTTGCATGTGTCGCAGCCGACTCTGTCGCAACAGATCCGCCAACTGGAAGAATCCCTTGGAGTGAACCTGTTCGACCGCACCTCGCGCACCGTTAAACCCACCGATGCCGGTGAGGCTTACATTGAGTGTGCGCGGCGCGTGCTGGTGGAACTGGAGGCGGGCAAGCGGGCGTTGCATGACGTTAAGGATCTGTCCCGTGGGCGCTTGCGGCTGGCCATGACCCCGACGTTCATGGCCTATCTGGTCGGGCCGTTGGTGCGCGATTTCGCGGCGCGCTATCCGGGTATTCATTTGCAGATTTTCGAACTGTCGATGGACGACATCGAGGCTGGGCTGGCGGACGATTCGCTGGACATCGCGATTGCCTTTACCCCGGTGCGCCACCCGGACATTGAGTGTATTCCGGCGTTTACTGAAACCCTGGGGATCATGGTCGGGCGCGAGCATCCGCTGTACGACAGCAGTGCGGTGCTGACATCGCGTGATCTTGCGCAACTTGATTTCGCCTTGCTGGCGCCAGATTTCATCACCCGGTTATCGATCGATGAGTATTTCCGTCAGCAGGGGATCACGCCGCAGGTGCGGATCGAGGTGAACTCGGTAAGTACGTTGCTGGAGGTGGTGCGGCATTCGCCGATGGCGACGATGTTGCCCGAAGCGATTGCCAGCGAAGACCGGGCGTTGCGTCGCTTGAGCGTCGAGAACGAAGCGCCGCAGCGTGGGGCGGCGTTGTTGCGGCGGCAGAATAATTACCACAGTGCGGCGGCGCTGGCGTTTGTGAATCTGGTCCTGCAAACGAAAATCTGACCAACAACACAGCCCCCCTGTGGAGCGGGCTTGCTCGCGAATGCGGTGTCTCAGTTGAGGTGATGGTGACTGACCCGGCCCATTCGCGAGCAAGCCCGCTCCCACAGGATTGTGTGTGAATTGCGGATATAAAAAGGGCCTGCTTCTGTTGGAAGCAGGCCCCTTTTATTTATTGAAGTTGTAACTCAGTAGAACCGGTCAATCACCCGAACTTCATTCTTGTTCTGCATCGAATCCCACGCCTGTTTCAGCGTCTGCAGCACATTGCCGATGAAGTCCTTGTCGGCCGCAGCTTTCTTGCCGACATAACCGTGGCCGCGGCGGTACATCTTCAGGCGGGCCAGCAGGTTCTGGTTGCTGCGGTCGAATTCTTCTTCACCAGCGTGGGGCGACAGGCAGTCGATATGCACCTGACCCGACTTGCTGATCCAGAGAATGTGGCTGTCGTGGCTGTCTTTTTGCGCAGCGAACATACGAGCCAGTTCTTCGATAGTAGGTTGATTGTTCAGATTCATGATGTTTGCCCCTTGACCAGTCTGGTGATCTTTCAAAGTTGATTCGCTAATACAGGTAGCCCATCGGTTAGTTGATCCCTGGCACCGAAACCAGGACGTCAGCAGTCGCCCGTGTGAAGTACGGGGTCATGCGTCTGTTGCATGTAGTCGTGTTGAATAACTGCTACGCAATAGCGTCACAACGAGGAGAAGCAGCGAAAACCGGGAGGCTCCTTGACGACGTTTTCAGGGTCGACCACAAGCGTCTTGAGAATTTTCGCCAGCGCTTCTCGTCCTTGTACTGGACGTTCAGGCCAGGTCAGCTTCTTCAATCTGCCTTGTGGGCAGCGTGTATCCGGAAAAAACAACTCGGCGGTCAGACGAGTTTGCTCAAGCGTGTTACCGATGTTCCCGATCGGGGAACGTCTTCATCATGCAAAAGCAAAACGGTGCCGTCAACGGTTTTGTAGTGATTATTTTTGTTCACTACATATTGTCGGACAAAGCTGTTTTGGAATGAGAAAAGATCCGTTCAGGCAACGGATGCGGGGGCGCGCAGGACGTAGAAGGTGCAGGGGTAACCGTCCACGGCGCGCTGTTGGCGGGTGAATGCGCCGCCAGTCAATTCGGGGATCAACCTGGCCCAGAAGCGCTGCGCAGGCAGGTTGGCGTCGATGTGGAAAATCTGCCATTGACCGGGCAGACGGCTCAAGAGGGCAGAGACGACAAACTGCGCGACGCCTTGGCCACGATAGCGTCGGGAGAGGAAAAAGTAGCCGATGTTGTGTTCGGCGCCGTCGATGTGGGTTTCGTCATCCACGGTCACGAAGCCGGCCAGTTCACCGTCGACGCAGATCAGGAACGGTTGGGTAGCTGGATTGCGCCAGTAGTCGTCTTTCGGCTGAATGCTGAAGAAGCCATGTTCGCCGAGTTTCAGTGGTAGCCATTGGCTGAAGTCGTACATGTAGAACTGCATGAGGTTTTCGATGGTTTGCAGTTCGTCGCGGTGGGCGGGGTGCAGTTCGATAGTGGGCATTGGGGGGAATTCCTGAAGATTGCGACTTCAGTATTGTCGACTCATACCTTGTGGTGAGGGGATTTATCCCCGATGGATTGCGCAGCAGTCCTCTTGTTTAAGTAAAAGCTGGGGCCGCTTCGCAGCCCATCGGGGATAAATCCCCTCACCACAGAGTCCCTCACCACAGAGTCCCCCACCACAGGACTGATCATTACTTCGCTGTGCGTTTGGCTGCGCTGGCAGTTTTGCTTCGGGTCGATTTACGCTTTTTCTTCCACGGCGCCGCAGCCTTGCCGGCCGGTGGCGGGCCGCTGATGGTCAGGCTCAGCGCCGAACAGCGGCTGACCTGCTTGCTCATCCACGCCGCCTGTTTGGTGACGAACTCCTCCAGGCTCATTTCGCCACTCTGCACCATGTCCAGCGCCTGCTCCCAGATGGCGGTGGTGCCGGGGTCGGCAATTGCCCGGGGTACGGCGTCGATCAGGCTGAAGGCTGCAGGCGTCGCGGCCAGCGCCTTGCCGTTCTTCACCAGATAACCTCGATCCAGCAGACCCTGAATGATCGAAGCGCGGGTCGCTTCGGTGCCGATGCCGGTGGTGTCCTTGAGTTTCTGTTTGAGCAGCGGATCTTCCACCAGTTTGGCGACGTTCTTCATCGCCTTGATCAGGTCGCCCTCGGTGTAGGGCTTCGGCGGCTGGGTCCACAGATCCTTGAGGTTCACGCCGGCCACGGCGCAATCGATACCCTGGCTAAGCGCCGGCAGGGTTTGCGGGGCTGGCGCTTCACGACCCTTGGCCGGGGCGAGGGCTTCGGGCAGGGCGCGTTTCCAGCCCGGTTCGATGATCTGCTTGCCGACGGCGCGCAAGGCTTCACCGGCGCAATCGAAGTCGGCCTGGGTGCGATCGTATTCATGGTTGGGCAGAAATTGCGCCAGATAACGCGCACGAATCAGGGTATAGACCGCCCGGTGTTTGCCGCTCAGGCGTTCGAGATTTTTCGCCGCGGCGGTGGGGATGATGCCGTGGTGGGCGCTGACCTTGGCGTCGTTCCACGCCCGCGAGCGGCGCTGCGGGTCGAGGTGACCGTTCAACACATCAAGGCTCGGGTCGGCCTGACGCAGTGCCGCCAGTATCCCCGGCGCCTCGCTGTGCTGGCTCAGCGGCAGAAAGCCGCAATCGCTGCGCGGGTAGGTGATGACCTTGTAGGTTTCGTAGAGGGCCTGGGCGATGTCGAGAGTTTCCTGGGCGCCGAGACCGAGTTTCTTCGAGCAGACCTCCTGCAGGGTGCCCAGATCGAATGGCAGCGGTGCCACTTCACGCATGCGTTCGGTGCGCAGTTTGACCACTCGCGCACTGGCGGCGCTGTTCAGAGCGGCGGCTGCCTGCTGGGCCAGCGCCTGATTCAGACAGCGATCCTGCTCGTCGCAAACGTCGGAGGGCGCACGCCATTGCGCGGTGAACGGCGTGCCGTCGTGCAGCAGTTGCACATCGATCGCCCAGTACGGCACCGGCACGAAGTCGGCGATGCTGCGGTCGCGGTCCACCACCAGCCGCAGTGTCGGCGTCTGCACCCGGCCGACCGGCAGCACACCCTGATAGCCGGACTGCCGGCCCAATAGCGTAAACAGGCGACTCATGTTCATGCCGATCAGCCAGTCGGCCCGCGAGCGCCCCAGCGCCGAGTGGTACAGGCTGAAGGTTTCCGCTCCCGGCTTCAGCGCGGCCAGGGCCTTGCGGATCGACGCCTCATCCAGCGCCGACAGCCACAGGCGACGGATCGGCCCGCGATAGCGGCAGTGCTCGACCAGTTCCCGGGCGATCATTTCGCCCTCACGGTCGGCGTCGGTGGCGATGATCAGTTCGCTGGCCTCGCCGAGCAGGCGCTTGACCGCTTTGTACTGGCTGGCGGTGCGCGGCTTGACGGTCATTTTCCACTTGTCGGGAATGATCGGCAGATCCGCCAGCACCCAGCGCTTGTAGCGCGCGTCGTAGGCATCCGGCGGCGCGGTTTCCAGCAGATGGCCGATGCACCAGGTCACTGTGACGTCCGTTCCCAGCCAGCAGCCGTCGCCCCGACGCTTTGCGCCGAGCACGGCCGCAATGTCCTTGGCCTGGGAAGGTTTTTCACAGAGGTACAGCCGCATAACCACCGTCGTCGTTCAGTTCACTGGAGGTGCACAGAATGGCCGGAGTTCGCGCTAGGGGCAACTTTTATCTGTATGGATATACAGATAAAAACGTTGCCGGGAATGACCGGTATTACCGGGACGGCGCGGGCGACTATCGAGAAATCGAATGGCACCGCGCTTGCCGGGCATGGCAGGTTCGTCGGGCCTTTAAGAAACGCGAGCGACAGGACGATCTCGCCAGAAGATCGCCACGGTCCGAACGCACTGACCACTCTGAAACAAGGAAGTCCCACCATGGCTCAAGCCAAAGCAAAATCCAGCAGCGCCTATGACGAAGTGAACGCCTTCAGCCACCTGTACGACCGCGGCGTCGGCCTGGTGAACGGCAAACCGTCGTTCACCGCCGATCAGGCAGCCGACGAAATCCTGCGCAAAAACCTGTCGTGGCACGACAAGAACGGTGACGGCAAAATCTCCCTGACCTACACCTTCCTTACCGAGAAACCGGCAAACTACAACCCGAACCTAGGCAACTTCAGCCAGTTCAGCGCTCAGCAAAAGGCTCAAGCCATACTGGCCATGCAATCCTGGGCCGACGTGGCCAAGGTCACGTTCACTGAGGGCAAGGGCGGCGACGGCCACATGACCTTCGGCAACTACGACGTCAGCACCGGCGGCGCAGCGTTCGCCTACCTGCCGAGCGGCGGCAGCTATGACGGTCAGTCGTGGTACCTGATCAACAATCAATATCAGGTCAACAAGACCCCGGACACCAACAACTACGGGCGTCAGACCCTGACCCACGAAATCGGCCACACCCTTGGCCTGTCGCACCCGGGCGCCTACAACGCCGGCAACGGCAGTCCGACCTACAACGACGCCAAGTACGCCGAAGACACCCGTGGCTACAGCCTGATGAGCTACTGGAGCGAAGCCAACACCGACCAGAACTTCAGCAAGGACGGCAGCGGCGCCTACGCCTCCGCGCCGTTGCTGGACGATATCGTGGCGGTGCAGAAACTCTATGGCGCCAACTATGCAACCCGCGCCGATGACACCACCTACGGTTTCGGCTCCAACGCCGGCCGCGATTTCTACAGCGCGACATCGGCGGCGTCGAAAGTTGTGTTCTCAGTGTGGGACGGTGGCGGTAACGATACGCTGAACTTCTCCGGCTTCACCCAGAACCAGAAGATCAACCTCAATGAGGGTTCGTTCTCTGACGTTGGCGGGCTGGTCGGCAACGTATCGATTGCCTATGGCGTGACCGTGGAGAATGCGGTTGGCGGTTCGGGCAATGACCTGCTGATCGGCAACTTGGCCGTCAACCATCTGTTCGGCGGAGCCGGCAACGACATCCTTTACGGCGGTGGCGGCGCGGATGTGCTGTGGGGCGGCGAGGGCGCAGACACCTTCGTGTTCGGCGCGGCCAGCGACTCGACCAACAACCAGCCGGACTGGATCATGGATTTCAAGAGCGGCGTGGACAAGATCGACCTCTCGGGCATCGCCGCGTTTGCCACGGGGGCGGCGTCACTGAACTTCGTCAGCAGTTTCACCGGCCACGCGGGCGATGCGATCCTGACTTACTACGCGCAGAACGGTCAGACCGGGCTGCTGGTCGATCTGACCGGGCAGGGGCAGGTTGACTTTGCCGTGGGTGTGGTGGGGCAGGCGGTGGCGACTGATATCGTGGTTTGATGTGAAATGACAGGGCCAACCTGACGCTTGTGGCGAGGGAGCTTGCTCCCGCTCGGCGGCGAAGCCGTCGCAAAACCTGAAATCGCGTTATACCTGATGCAGCGCGATTTCCGGATTTGGGTCTGCTATGCAGCCCAGCGGGAGCAAGCTCCCTCGCCACAGTTCATTTGTCCCTGGAGAAACCCCAATGAGCACCACCGGCCTCAATCCCGTCATCACCCTCGAAGAACTCCCCGGTTGCCTGCTGGTGAAATTCCACGGCATCCAGGTCGCGGCGTCCTCGCATGTGCTGGTGCTCCATGAGGCCAACTACCCGCCGGTGTACTACGTGCCCCGCGAAGACATCGACGAGAAATACTTCGCCCGCACCGACCACACCAGTTACTGCCCGTACAAGGGCGATGCCAATTACTTCAGCCTGCAAGTGCCGGGGCATGAGGGGGCGAATGCGGTGTGGACGTACGAGAAACCGAAGATCTCGGTCGATGCGATCAAGAACTATGTGGCGTTTTATCCGGATCAGGTGAAGTTTGAAGTGATCAAGGCTGACGCTTAGTTACTGGAGGAAGAGATTTAATTGTGGCGAGGGGATTCATCCCCGATGGACTACGTAGTAGTCCCCTTTTTCACGGGGGGCGCTACGCACCCCATCGGGGATAAATCCCCTCGCCACAGGTTTTTTTACCAAAGGATCATGTTTCAGATTCAGTTCTTATCGAGATCGATATTCTTCGTCTCCCGCAGACAAATCATCCCCACCACCAGGCTCACCCCGGTAATCAGCACCGGGTACCACAGCCCATAGAAAATATCCCCGGTGTACACCACCAGCGCGAACGACACCGTTGGCAGGAAACCGCCGAACCAGCCGTTGCCGATGTGATACGGCAGGGACATCGAGGTGTAGCGGATGCGGGTCGGGAACAGTTCGACCATCAGCGCCGCGAGCGGGCCGTAGCACATGGCCGAGATGATGATCAGTGCGACGATCAGCGCCACGATCATCGGTTTGTTGATCTGTTGCAGGTCGGCCTGTTGCGGGTAGCCGGCGAGGGTCACCGCGCCGCGCAGGGCCGATTCGTCGTAGCCGTCGATTTTCACGTCGCCGACGCTCACCTGCACGCCGCTGCCCGCCGGGGCGGCGACGCTGGAGTAGGGCAGGCCCTGCTTGACCAGGAAGGTCTTGACCTTGTCGCACGGGCTGTCGAATTTGGCCTTGCCCACCGGGTCGAACTGGAAGGTGCAGGTGGCCGGATCGGCCAGCACGGTGATCGGCGCCTGACGGCTGGCCTGATCGATAGCCGGGTTGGCGTAATGTGCCAGGGATTTGAAGATCGGGAAGTACAGCGCAGTGGCCAGCAGCAGCCCGAGCATCAGCACTGGTTTGCGTCCAACCTTGTCCGACAGCCAGCCGAAAATGATGAAGAACGGCGCACCGATCACCACACTGATGATCAGCAGGCTGTTGGCCACCGCCGGGTCCATTTTCAGGAACTGGGTGAGGAAGAACAGCACGTAGAACTGCGCAGCGTAAAAGGTCACCGCTTGCCCGGCGTTGATGCTGAACAGCGCGATCAGCACAACCTTGAGGTTCTCCCATTTGCCGAAGGATTCGCGGATCGGCGCTTTCGAGGCTTTGCCTTCTTCTTTCATTTTCAGGTACGCCGGCGATTCGTGCAGGCTCAGGCGGATCCAGGTGGAAATGCCCAGCAGCACGATCGACAGCAGGAACGGAATGCGCCAGCCCCAGACTTCAAACTGATCGCCAGTGAAGTAGCGGCAACCGAGCACCACCAGCAACGACAGCAGCAGGCCGAGGGTCGCGGTGGACTGAATCCAGCTGGTGTGGAAACCGCGTTTGCCGATTGGCGCGTGTTCCGCCACATAGGTCGCAGCGCCGCCGTATTCGCCGCCCAGCGCCAGGCCCTGAAGCATGCGCAGCACCACCAGAATGATCGGCGCGGCAATGCCGATGCTGGCGTAGGTCGGCAACAGGCCGACGCAGAACGTGGCGATACCCATCAGGATGATCGTGGCGAGGAAGGTGTATTTGCGTCCGATCATGTCCCCCAACCGACCGAACACCAGCGCCCCGAACGGCCGCACGATAAACCCGGCGGCGAAGGCCATCAGCGCGAAGATGAACGCGGTGGTGTCGTTGACCCCGGCGAAAAACTGCTTGCTGATCACCGCCGCGAGGGCGCCGTAGAGAAAAAAGTCATACCACTCGAACACCGTCCCCAGAGACGAGGCGAAGATGACTTTCTGCGTGGCATTGCTGGTGCTGGCGCCGCTCGCGGCGTCCAGCGGCTGAGCGTGTTCTGACATGTCGGTATCCCTCACAGTGATTGTTTTTGTTGTTCCACTGGTGTTGCGTGTCCGGGTGTTGCGCGTTGCCTTGAATGCTGTTGATTCCTGTGGGAGGGGGCTTGCTCCCGAAGGGGCTGTGTCAGTCAAATCATGGGTGAATGACACTCCGCTTTCGCGAGCAAGCCCGCTCCCACATTGGGGGTGTGAACAGGTCCTGAAAGGATCAACTGTGCCGCCTTCTCGGCAATCATCAGCGTAGGCGAACAGGTGTTGCCTGAGGTGATGCGCGGCATGATCGAGGCGTCGGCGATGCGCAGGCCGGGCACGCCATGCACGCGCAATTGCGCGTCGACCACCGCGTCAGCGTCACTGCCCATGCGACAGGTGCCGACCGGATGGAAAATCGTCGTACCGATGCGCGCCGCCGCTTCGTGCAATTGCTCCTCGCTTTGCAGGCTGTCGCCGGGCAGATATTCCACCGGTTTGAACGCTTGCAGGGCCGGGGCGCTGACGATGCGGCGGGTCAGGCGGATCGCGTCGGCGGCCACGCGCAGGTCTTCAGGATGGCTGAGGTAATTGGGTTGAATCAGCGGTGCTTCCTGCGGGTCTGCCGAACGGATGTCGATGCGGCCACGGCTCTGCGGACGCAGATCACACACCGACGCGGTGAACGCCGGAAAGCTGTGCAGCGGCTCGCCAAAACGCTCCAGCGACAGCGGCTGCACGTGGTATTCAAGGTTGGCGGAAGTCTGCTCCGGCCCGGATCGGGCAAACGCCCCGAGCTGGCTTGGCGCCATCGACAGCGGCCCGCTGCGGTCATACAGATAGCGCAGGCCCATGCCCATCTTGCCCCAGACGCTGCCGGCGATCTGATTCAGGGTGCGGGCGTTCTGCAGTTTGTAGATCAGGCGCAGTTGCAGGTGATCCTGCAGATTGCCGCCGACCCCCGGCAGCTCATGAATCACCCCGATGCCGAGGCGTTCCAGTAACGGACGCGGGCCGATCCCGGAGCGTTGCAGAATGCTCGGCGAACCCACGGCGCCAGCGCAGAGGACGATTTCCTTGCGCGCCTTGAAGCTTTTCACCTGGCCTTCGTGACGCGCGCTGACTTTTGAAGCACGGCCGTTTTCCAGCAGCACCCGATCCACTTCAACCCCGGTCAGCACCGTCAGATTGGTCCGCTCGCGAACAGGTTTGAGAAAAGCCTTGGCCGCGTTCCAGCGCACTCCTGATTTCTGGTTGACCTGAAAGTAGCCGCAACCCTCGTTGTCGCCCTGGTTGAAGTCGTCGATGCTGGCGATGCCGCTCTGTTCGGCGGCACTGCGAAACGCGTCGAGAATCGGCCATGACAGCCGCTGTTGCTCGACCCGCCATTCACCCTTGGCACCATGAAATTCAGCGGCGCCGGCAAAATGGTTTTCGCTCTGTTTGAACAGCGGCAGCACGTCGTTCCATGCCCAGCCCGGATTGCCCTCGGCGGCCCAGCCGTCATAGTCGCCAGCCTGGCCGCGCATGTAGATCATGCCGTTGATCGAGGAGCAGCCGCCGAGCACTTTGCCGCGTGGGTAGCTCAAGCTGCGACCTTGCAGGCCGGGTTGCGCTTCGGTCTTGAAGCACCAGTCGGTGCGCGGGTTGCCGATGCAGAACAGGTAACCCACGGGGATGTGAATCCATGCGTAGTTGTCGCGTCCGCCGGCTTCGAGCAGCAACACCCGCTGCTGTTTATCCGCCGACAGTCGATTGGCCAGCAAGCACCCGGCAGGGCCGGCGCCGACCACGATGTAGTCGTATTCTTCAAGGGAAGTCTGCATTCCCTGACCTCGCTTTTTGTTTTTATTGTCGGACACTCTAGTTGTTAGCTTTCGTTAAAAGAATGTTAGTTTTTGCGCAGCCGCTGTGCGTTTTCAAACAGCCCGGATTGACCATAGCTGACAAGGACACCCCATGTTCGACTGGAACGACCTGCGGTTCTTTCTGGAGTTGCAACGCAGCGGCCGCCTGCTCACCGCTGCCCGGCGCTTGAACACCACTCACGCCACCGTGGCCCGGCACATCGAGGCGATCGAAAAAAGCCTCGGCACCGCGCTGTTTGTCCAGCACGCCCAAGGCTATGAAATGACCCCGGCAGGCGAGGCGCTGCTCAAGCACGCCGAAGCCATGGAGAACGTCGCGCTGCTGGCCCAGGAAGAAATCACCCAGTCCACCGCACCGCTGGGCAAGATCCGTGTCGGCGTCACCGAAGGGCTGGGCATCAAGTTTCTCGCCAGCCGGATGATCGGCCTGTTCGAACGTTATCCGGGGCTGGAAGTGGAACTGGTCGCCGTGCCGCGCTTCGTCAGCATCCTCAACCGCGAGGCGGAAATCAGCATTCATCTGGAGCGCCCGGCAGCGGACATGCTGGTCACGCGCAAACTCACCGACTATCGGTTGGCGCTCTACGCCAGCCAACGCTACCTCGACAACGCACCGCCGTTGCGCAGCCGCGAAGACCTCGGGCGGCATGCGTGGATCGGTTATGTCGATGATTTGCTGTTCAGTCAGGAACTGATGTTCCTCAACAGCTTCTGCCGCAGTCCGCGCGTGGTGTTCCATAGCACCAGCGTGATCGCCCAGCAGGAAGCGGCGCGCTCGGGATTGGGCATTGCGGTGTTGCCTTGCTACATGGCCGCGTCGGATCCGGATCTGGTGGCGTTATTGCCGGATGACAGCATCGAGCGCAGTTACTGGATCAGTACCCGGCGCGAGCTGCACAAGTCAGTAAGGTTGCGGGTGGTCTGGGATTATGTCGTCGGCCTTTGCGAGGCGGAGCAGGAGCTGTTGCGCGGCTAGTCCAGCCTCACACAAATCCCCTTGTGGGAGCGGGCTTGCTCGCGAAGGCGGTATGTCTGTGAAGTAGATATCGACTGACACTACGCCTTCGCGAGCAAGCTCGCTCCCACAGGGTTCTGCGGTTGCTGCCGGATGACAGCATCGAGCGCAGTTACTGGATCAGTACCCGGCGCGAGCTGCACAAGTCAGTAAGGTTGCGGGTGGTCTGGGATTATGTCGTCGGTCTTTGCGAGGCGGAGCAAGGCCTGTTGCGCGGCTGATCCTGCCCACACAATTCCCTTGTAGGAGTGAGCCTGCTCGCGATAGCGGTGTATCAGGCGACTTCTGCTTCACAGTCATGCCGCTATCGCGAGCAGGCTCACTCCTACAAGGGATCGCATCTGGGGTTGAATAATATATGGATATCCGTATATTCGGTTTTCCATATGTTCGAGCCCGCCCCTCCATGCTCACCCCCACCGAACTGTTCAAAAGCCTGGCCGATGAAACGCGTGTCCGCGCCACCTTGCTGATTGCCGAGCAGGGTGAGCTGTGTGTCTGCGAGCTGATGTGCGCCCTCGACGACAGCCAGCCGAAAATCAGCCGCCACCTCGCGCAACTGCGCAGCAATGGGTTGTTGCTCGATCGCCGTCAGGGTCAGTGGGTCTATTACCGGCTCAACCCGGATCTGCCGGATTGGGTTCACCAGATCCTCAAGGTCACGGCCACGGCCAACGCCGATTGGCTCAAGGACAATGCCTGTCGCCTGCACAACATGGACGGCCGTCCTGCCCGCGAAACCGCGTGCTGCTGAATTTCAAATATCCCCGGAGCTATCCATGCGTGTCCTGTTCATGTGCACGGCCAACAGTTGCCGCAGCATCCTTTCCGAAGCCATGTTCAATCATCTGGCGCGCGAGGGTTTCGAGGCGGTGAGCGCCGGCAGTTTCCCCAAGGGCCAAGTGTTGCCGCGCAGCCTGACGACGCTGCAACAGGCCGGTATCGCTATCGACGGTTTGTACAGCAAAGGCAACGACGCCTTTGAAGGCAACCCGCCGGACATCGTCATCACCGTCTGCGACAAGGCAGCCGGCGAAACCTGCCCGGTGTACTTCGGCCCGGCGATCAAATGCCATTGGGGGCTGGAAGATCCCTCTGATGTGAGCGGTGACGAGGCCGCAGTGGATGCCGCGTTCCGTGCCACGCTGGCGATCATCGAGCGCCGCTGCGCAACCTTCCTCGGTCTTCCTTTCAAATCACTCAGCCGCGTTGAGCTTCAGCGCGAACTGGATCGCATCGGCTCCCTCTGAGCCGGAGGACATATGTCAGAGCACTTGCCCAATCTTGATCACACGCTGTTCGAAGGCCGGATCACATCACCTTCGCACGAACACAAACCACGCATCCTGCTGCTCTACGGCTCGACCCGCGAACGCTCCTTCAGCCGTCTGCTGGTGGAGGAGGCCGCACGCTTGCTGGAGCACTTCGGTGCCGAGACGCGCATCTTCAATCCGTCCGGTCTGCCGTTGCCGGATGACGCCCCGGTCGACCATCCCAAAGTCCAGGAACTGCGCGAGCTGGTGCTGTGGTCGGAAGGTCAGGTCTGGTGTTCGCCGGAACGCCACGGCGCGATGTCGGCGGTGTTCAAGGCGCAGATCGACTGGATTCCGCTGGAGCTCGGAGCGGTGCGTCCGACTCAGGGCAAAACCCTCGCGGTGATGCAGGTCTGCGGCGGTTCGCAGTCGTTCAACGTGGTCAATCAGTTGCGCGTGCTGGGGCGCTGGATGCGCATGTTCACCATCCCCAATCAGTCTTCGGTGCCCAAGGCCTTTACGGAATTCGACGAGGCGGGGCGGATGAAACCGTCAGCGTTTTATGACCGCGTGGTTGATGTGATGGAGGAGCTGGTGAAGTTCACCGTGCTGCTGCGCGACCGTCAGGATTTTCTGGTGGATCGCTATTCCGAGCGTAAGGAAAGTGCCGAGCAATTGATGGCGCGGGTCAATCAGCGCTCGATCTGAAATGCACAAACCTTCTAGCCTCAACCCGCCAATTGTGGATTACTGGCCCCAGCCCACCACTGTACGCACGCCATGAGCAACTGGATCGACCTTGCCCGCGACCGGGAAACCGGCATCGAAACCCTGCACGCGCATTTCGCCGGGCACGCGCATGCCTACGATCCGCACTGGCACGAAACCTACCTGATCGGCTTCACCGAGCAAGGCGTGCAGCGCTTCAACAGCCGTCGGGCGCGGCATGACAGCACGCCGGGCAAGGTCTTCATGCTTGAACCCGGCGACATCCATGACGGCGATGCGCCGAGCCCGGACGGCTTCACCTATCGCATGCTCTATCTGCAACCGACATGGCTGGAGCAGGCGCTGGACGGTTTGCATATGGGCAGCTACGGCAGCGGCTTGCCGGGGATCGGCAGTGTGCTCAACGATGATCCTGAACTGGCTCGCGCCACGTTGTTTGCCTTCAATGCGCTGCATAAGCAGGACGTGCGCATGGTGCGCGATGTGGCGCTGGATGCCTTGCTCGAGCGACTGGCGATTCATCTGTACCGGCGACCGCAACCCACCGCTGCCAACCGCGCGCCACTGATCGCCCGGCAGGCACGCGATTACCTGGTGGCCTACCACGAGCAAGACATCAGCCTGCAAACCCTGGCCGACGTCTGTGGCACCGACCGCTTTCGCCTGACCCGCGCCTTCAAAGCGGCCTACGGTCTGGCGCCGCACGCGTGGCTGATCCAGCTGCGCCTCAGCCGTGGCCGACAGATGCTCGCCGCTGGCATGCAGCCAGTGGAAGTGGCCAGCCGCCTCGGCTTCGCCGACCAGAGCCATCTGGGCCGCTGGTTCGTGCGCGCCTACGGCATCACGCCGGGCGCCTATCAGCAACGCGCCATCGGCACGTTTCGACGCTGAACAAACGTTCAAGACCACCACGCTGCTCAGCCATCACAGTAGGCCCTGACTTTCTACAGGGCCGTGCCATGCTTGCGTTCATCCTCTTTGCCTTCGTCGCCTCGATCACCCCGGGGCCGACCAACCTGATCGTCCTCAGCACCAGCGCCCGACGCGGCTGGCGGCCGTGCCTGCCGATCATTCTCGGTGCGGGGGCGGGCGCCGCGTCGTTGGTGTGGGTCGCCGGTGCGGGCGCCAGTACGCTGATGCTGCCCGGCGTGCGCCCGGTGATCAGTGCGCTGGGGATGGGCTGGATGCTGTGGCTGGCGTGGCAGATTTTCACCGCGCCGGCCACCGCCATCGATCCCACTGCCGGCGAGGAAAAAGCCGAACTGAGCTTGCTCGGCGCCGCGCTGTTGCAATGGGTCAACCCCAAGTCGTGGATGATGTCGATTGCGGTGATCAGCGTATTTACCGCGCAAGGGCAGGGCTTGAACGCGTTGTGCCTGGCGTTCTTTCTGGTGTCGTTGCCGTGTCTGGCGCTGTGGGCGTTGCTCGGTCGCGGTGCGGCGCGCTGGTTGAGCAATCCGGCGCAGTTGCAGTGGCTGAACCGGATTCTGGCGGTGTTGCTGGTGGTGTCATCCGCCGCTGCGTTGCTGCACAACTGAGCCAAGAGGCATCGACAAGGTGGCGCGCAAGCCGCCCTCAGGCCGGTTGACCAAGGTAATCCGCCCGCCCAGACGCAATGCGATGGTGTTGACGATGGTCAGCCCCAAGCCCGCACCTTGTGTGTTGCCGCGGCTGTAAAAGCGTTCGAACAGACGCGCCCGATCCGCTTCGTCTATTCCCGGGCCCTGATCCTCCACGCTCAGCAGGCACCAGCCCTCGGCCTGGCTCAGTTTGACCGTGATCACGCCGTGCTCCGGCGAGAAGTTGGCAGCGTTGGTGATCAGGTTGCCCAGGGCAATGTCGATCGCAGCGGTACTGGCCATGACGTGGAACGGTTGTTCGCCGTCCTCGAAGGCCAGTTCCAGGTGTTTGCTCAACAGCCACGGCGTCAGTTGCACGAGGCTGTTGCGCACGGTTTCGCTGAGGTCGATGCGTTGCAGCGGCGGCGGGTTGGATTTCGGTTCGAGGCGGGCCATGGTCAGCAACTGGTTGACCAGACGGCTGGTGCGGTCGACGCCGGAAATCAGAAACTGCAACGACTCGCGGCGCTCCTGTTCGGTACCGGCCTCCAGCAGGTTTTGCGCATGCACCCGCAGCACCGCCAGTGGCGTGCGCATCTCGTGGGCGGCGTCGGCGATAAACCGTCGTTCGCGGCCAAGCACTTCTTGAATCTGCGCGAGCATGCGGTTGAGCGCCGCCTGCATCGGTTCCAGTTCGCTGGGCAGCGGCGTCAGTTGCAGCGGCTCCAGCGAGCCGCTGTGTCGGGCGCGCAAGGTTTGCGCCATGTTCGCCAAGGGCCTGAGTCCCCAGCCGATCGCCAGCCAGACCATCGCCGCGAGTATCAGGCTGCCGAGCACGTTCGGCCACAGCGTGTGGCGCACGATGCGATCAACCAGATCGGCGCGCACATCATCGCGTTCGCCGACCCAGATGCGCAGACCGTTCTGCGGGTCTTCGAGCATGAAGGCGCGCCAGTGACGGTTGTTCAAGTCGACCACATCGCTGAAGCCCGGCTTCGTCGGCGGGGCGGTGAACGACGGGGCACTGGCGGTGTGCACCAGCACCTCGTTTTTCGGGTTCCACACCTGGAAGGCGATCTTGCTTTCGTAAGGATGGCCGTCGACGCGTGGCTTGGCTTCGCCGAGCGCCTGATTGAACGCCTGATACAACTGCGAGTGAACCTTGCTCGCCAGCGGCATGCGCATCACGCCTTGCAGCAGGCGAGCGTTTTGCGCCAGTTGCGCGTCGTAGACTTCGGCGATTTCGTGGTTGCTGTCGTGCAGGTTGAACACGCTGAGCACCGCAAGACCGGCGAGCAACAGCCCGATGATCAGCGTCAGCGTACGGCGACGAATCGAGGTCATCGACGCTCCTCCACCAGATAACCCACACCGCGAATGGTGCGGATCAGGTCGGTGGAGAATTTTTTGCGCAGGTGATGGATGTGCACTTCCAGGGTGTTGCTCTCGGCTTCTTCGTTCCAGCCGTAAAGCAACTGGATCAGTTGGTCGCGGGTCATCACCCGGCCCGGCGGCGAGAGCAATTCATGCAGCAACTGATATTCCTTGGGCGTCAGCGCGACAGGTTGACCCTGATAGCTGACCTGCTGGGTGCCGGGGTTGAGGCTGATCCCGGCGTGTTCGATCAGCGCCTGGGCGCGCCCGGCACTGCGACGCAACAAGGCGCGCAGGCGTGCCTTGAACTCATTGAGGTCGAAGGGTTTGACCAGATAGTCGTCGGCGCCGGCGTCCAGCCCGGCGATGCGGTCTTCGGTGGCATCGCGCGCGGTGAGGATCAGCACCGGCAGGTTCGAACCGCTGTCGCGCAGACGACGCAGCACTTCGAGGCCGTCCATGCGCGGCAGGCCCAGATCGAGTACGGCAACGTCAAAGGTTTCACTGAGCAGCGCATGCAACGCGCTGCTGCCATCCTTCAACCAATCGACGGTGTAGCCCTCGCGCCCCAACGCCTGATGAATGCCTTCACCGAGGGCTACGTCATCCTCAATCAGTAATAAACGCACGCGGACTCCTGTCAGTCGAGTTTCTTGTTCACGTCCACCAGCAGGGCGGCGATCTCTTTGCGGCGCCCGGCGTCAGCGGTTTCCCGGCCCGGGCGCGGGGCGGCCTGCTGGGCCTTGAGCAGCGCGACCCTGGCTTCAGCGTAGCGCTTCTGACGGTAGAGGTGATCGCCCCAGAAGTACAGACTGTCGATGCCCTCTGGATTCAGTTGCAGCGCTTGCTTGAGCAGTTGCTCGGCCTTGTCGCTGTCGCCGAAACCGATCGGCCAGCCCGGGACGCGATCATACAGCGCGGCGAGGCTGGTGTAGGCCGAGCCTTGCAAGGCTTTGGGGTCGAGTGTCAGGGCTTTTTCCAGATCGGCCTTGGCGTCCTTGGCCTTGCCCAAGGCACCGAGTCCGCCCTGAGCGCCGGCCCAACTGCTGGTGACGATGCCTTTCCAGATCCACGCTTCGGCCACTGCCGGACGCTGGGTGGTAAAGGCAGTGGCTTCGGACGACAACTGCTCGAACGCGGCGGCGCGCTGTTTTTCTGCCACTTCATATTGGATGTGCGCCCAGCTCTGCTGGATGCCGTTGAGGCGTTGCTGATCGGCAGGTTCCAGCGCCCAGACGCTTTGGCTGAGGGCGGCGAGCAACAGGCATACGGAAAGTCTTTTCATGATTTTGGCGGCTCGTTGTCAGGTTTCTCACTGAGGCGGCGAATCAGCGGCAACTGCTTGCGCAGGCCTCGATCCACCAGATGTGGCAGCAGATTGTTCAGGCGTACGAAGAAGCGCTCCGGCCAGCCCAGATACAGGTCGCGGCGGTCGCCGGCGATCGCGTGGATCACCGCCGAGGCGACGGTTTGCGGGTCATCGACGTTGGCCTTGAGCGCATCGTTCAAGGCTTGCGCCGCCGCACTGTTCATCGAAGTGCGCGTGGCCCGGGGCGCGACGTAAAGCACGTTGACCCGGGTGTCGGCCAGTTCGCGGCGCAGCGCTTCGGAGAATCCGCGCAGGGCGAACTTGGTCGCGCAATAACTGGCGTAACCGGGGTAGCCGATCGAGCCGTAAGTGGAACCGACGTTGACCACCATCGCGCTGTCAGCCTGTTTGAGCAGTGGCAGCAGCAGTTTGGTCAGGCACATCGGTGCGCTGATGTTCACCGCGAGCATTGCGTTGATGTCGCTGTCATCCAGCTGTTCAAGCATGGCGAAATGATTGACCCCGGCCGCGTTGATCAGCAGGTTGATGCCGCCAATGGCTTCGGCGGCGGCCAGCACTTTGCGCCGGTCGCTGAGGAAGGTCAGGTCGGCGGCGACCCAGCACAGCGAATTCGGGTAGCGCTCAAGCAACGGCGCCAGCGCCTGCTCATGCCGCGCCACCGCCAATACCTGGGCGCCGGCGGCGCACAAGGCCTCGGTGATGGCCATGCCGATGCCGCCACTGGCGCCGGTCAACACCACCCGCGCATCACGCAGCTGCATGTTGAGCCTCCGCATCACGCGGCAGGCCACGGAACATGTCGGTGTATAGGCGATAGACGACTTTCGAGGCGTGGATCACTGCTGCCTGATCGTCTGGATCTTCCAGCTTATTCATCAAGCGGCGATAGGTTTGCATGTGCTCGATGTCCAGCGAACCGTGCGAGCTGAGGTAGCTGAACGCGGTGTCCGGCAGCGCCAGACGCTCGCGAATGCTCCCCGCCGCATGGGTGGCCAGGGCGATGCTGGTGCCTTCAAGCACGTTGACCATGCCGAACAGGCCCACCGGATTGCCTCGGGCGATCAGGTCGTAGAGGAAGCTGACCATCAATTCGATCGGCAGCGATGGCTGCCCGTCGCGCACCGCGTTGCGATCACCGCCACACGCGGCGATGTCGTTGAGCACCCACTGTTCATGGCCGTATTCGTCTTCGATGTATTCGCAGACGGCCTTGCGCAGCCACTCCAGCCGTGTCGGCAGGCGCGCGCCGCAGGCCATCATCAACGGCACGGTGTGGCGCACGTGGTAATACGCCTGAGCCAGAAATGCCCGATAGCTTTGCAGGCTGACCTTGCCTTGCAGGGCATCGAGGATGATCGGCAGGTTGAACAGCTCGTGGCGTTCCTGCTGCGTGGCTTCTTGCAGGGTGTCGAAAAAACTCATGATGCGGACTCCTCGGAAACAGCGGATTCAGTCAATTGGGCGTGGTACAGCGCGACAATCGCCTCGCGGCGCGGGCGACCATTGGCGGTGAGCAAACCATTGGTGGCGGTGAACGGTTGCGGCAGGCGCGTCCAGCGGTGCACCTGGGCGTAATCGGGCAAGGCTTCGTTGGCTTCGGCGACCGCTGCCGCCAGCTCCGCGTCGCTGCAATCGGCACGGTGCGGCCAGAGCAAGGCGTGGTTGTGCGGCAGGGCCTCGCCGTAGACGAAAGCCTGGGCAATATGGCGGCGCTGGGTCAGTTCCGACTCGACCCATTCCGGGTTGACGTTGCGCCCGAAACTGGTGACGAACTGGTGCTTCTTACGGCCCTTGAGGTAGAGGAAACCTTCGGGGTCGAACTCGCCCAGATCGCCGCTCGGCCACCATTCATCAGCGTATGGCGCGTCCCCCAGATAACCGAGCAGCGCCGAGCCCTTGATCAGTACTTCGCCGTCTTCGGCCAAGCGCACTTCAACGTGCGGCAGCGGCTGGCCGACGCTACCCGGACGCCGCGCGCCGGGGCGATTGAGGCACACCACCGAGGCGCATTCGGACAAGCCATAACCTTCGAAAACCGGCAGGCCGACACGCTGCGCGCGGTGCAGCAGATCCTCCGAGACCCGCGCACCGCCGACGGCGGCGAAACGCAGTTTTTGTGGATCGAAGGCTTTCTGTTCGGCAGCGCTGACCAGCATCAGCAACAGCTGCGGCACCAGAATCAGACTCTCCGGCGCACGTCCGGCCAGATAACCCAGCAGGTGCGGTACATCGACGCCGCTGGCGCCCTGGATGCCCAAGGTTTTCTGGCTCGGCAGACTCAGCGTCGCACCGGCGTACAGCGCGGCGTAGCAGCCGAGGTTTTCCAGCAGAATCGCCAGCGGCAACAACGCCAGATGATGCTGCGGATCGGTGGATTTGCTCGCTTGATCCAGCTCCCGCGCCACACGCAGCAGACTGTCGGCACTCAGGCACACGCCTTTCGGTGTGCCGGTGGTGCCGGAGGTGAAGGTCAGTTTGGCGGTGCCGGCTGGCAGGCGACTCGGGCCATCGAACGTGCGGCACCAGAACTCGCCGCGCTTTTCGTAACCGGCGGCGAGCAGCTCGGCGTCCAGCTCCGGTTCGGCAATCACCCGTTCGGCCTGGCTCTGTTCCAGACAATGGGCACGTTGCGCGGAGCTGAAAAACGCCGGCAGCGTCACGCAGGTCAAGCCCTCGAACAACACGGCCAGATCCCATAGCATCGCGTCGACGCCGTTATCCAGGGCCAAGGCGATCACCTGCGCCTGTTCGTCGCGCAGGCGCTCCTGGCGATACAGCACCTCGGCGTAAACAGTGGCGTAATCGAGTTTCAGCGTATCGCCCCACAGCGCGGTGCAGTTGTCATTGCGCCGGGCATGGTCGCGCAGGGTTTCCTGGAAGCGTTGCAGTTCAAGCGACATGGCATGCTCCTTCAATCGAGGTCGGCAGTCCCAATCGAGTGAACAGGCCGATATTGCGCAAATGGATGAAGCCGGCGCGGATGTTGCCGACGTGCACCCAAGGCTTGCTTTCGTAATAACTGCCCCAGTGTTGACGCTCGTCACCCAGGCGATCCGGGTCGGCGGCGCATAATGTCACTGGCTTCAGACCGAGCCGATGGAAGCTGTTGACCAGCCCGATGTTGCCGGTGAACGTCACCCATTCCAGGCCGCCCATGGCCAGCAGATAGGTGATGGCGATGATGCTCATGCGTGCGCTGCCGGTGTCGCTGGCGGCGAGGTTGCCGACTTCGACGATGCCAGTGCGATCCACCGGACGATCCGCTGCAGCGCTGATCAACGGTTCGATCGGTTCATCCAGATAGCGCTCGAGAAACAGCGGCTCTTGATGTGCACGACGTACACCGGCCACCGCACACAGCTCACCGTCGCCGTTGTGCATGCCGAACAGCTCGGGCATAAAGTGCCGAATGTCGGCGCCGTGGGCTTTGCGAAAACGCTGCTGGATGAAAGCTTCGAAAGTCTCTCGCAGCGCGTCGTCGGGCAAGGCGCCGGTCAACGTCATCTGCGGCGTTTCGGCTTGACCGAAGCGCAGGGGAAGGGGAATGTTCCAGTCGAAATCGGGCATGGGCAGAACGCCTCCCTCAATGATTTGAGCGCAGTATCGGAGGCGTTTCTTAACGAAGTCTGAAGGTGAAAAAAGGTTAATCAACGGGCAATCTTCAGATTGTCTTAAGACTGCAAGGGCAGGGTGGCACCGTCGGTTCGCCCTGCAACCGGATCGAGACTGTCGAACGAATCGACCGTCACTCACGACAATCACGAGGCGCTTCTTATGACCCGCGACACCGCCGTAACCCGTTATGGAAAACTCTCAATCACCCTGCACTGGCTGATGCTGGCGCTGTTCGTCGGCGTCTATGCCTGTGTCGAAATCAAAGGCTTCATGCCCAAGGGCAGCGAAGCGCGCGGCCTGCTGATGGGCTTCCATGGCCTGTTCGGCGCGAGCATTTTCGTGCTGGTGTGGGTGCGTCTCCTCGGCCGCTTGAGCCCACGCCCGCCGATCACTCCGAAGCCGCCATCCTGGCAGACCGGCATCTCGCACCTGATGCACCTGGCGTTGTACGTGCTGATGATCGCCACGCCGATCCTCGCCTGGCTGATGCTCGCCGCCGCCGACAAACCGTTCCCGTACTTCGGCTTCCACGTCCCGGCACCGGTGGCGATCGACCCGGACTTCGCCAAACAGCTCAAGTACTGGCATGAAACGCTGGGCAGCGCCGGCTACTGGCTGATCGGCTTGCACGCAGCGGCGGGGCTGTTTCACCACTACTGGGTGCGGGATAACACGCTGGTGCGGATGTTGCCGGGTCGCACGGAATAACCCTGACCTCCTTCAACCCCCAATCCCTGCGGGAGCGAGCTTGCTCGCGAAGGCGTCGTGTCAGCCGGCATCATCGCTGACTGACACACTGCCTTCGCGAGCAAGCTCGCTCCCACAGGTTTTTGTGGCGTCTGACAGGACGGGAAAGTTGCCGCAATCGTACTTCGCGTCCACTCTATGACCTGCTGACAAGGAGCGTCCGCCGACCCTCCGTCGTGACCCAAGGGAGCTTGCAGCATGAGCGAAGATAACAAAGTAAAAGGCCCGGCGTCGTACTTCCCCTCCATCGAAAAGAAATACAGCCAGCCCATCGATCACTGGCTGAACCTGCTCGCCGGCATCACCGACAAGAAACACATGGAGCTGGTGGCGTGGCTCAGGGATGAACACGGCATGGGCCACGGCCATGCCAACGCCTTGGTTGCGTATCATCTGGCGGGTAAAAAGTGAGGGCAGGGCAGCGATGAATTTCTCCCACCGGCCAGTGACGGCCGACGACGTCAAAACCCTGTGCGGCTTTCCGCAAGGCGTTCAAGAGTTGTACTTCATGTTTCCGAAAGCGCAGTACCCGCTGACGGAAGAGCAAATGCACACCGCTATCAGCCAGCGCTTCGACTCCACGGCATTTCTGGCCAACGGCGAATTCGTCGGCTTCGCCAACTTCTACCGCGCCGAGCACGACGGCGTCTGCTGCATCGGCAACGTCATCGTCGCGCCTTATGCCCGTGGCCAGGGCGTCGCGCGCTACATCGTCGAAACCATGACTGCTGTCGGCTTTGAAAAGTACGGGGCAAGGGAAGTGCAGCTTTCGTGCTTCAATGAAAACACCGCAGGGTTGCTGCTCTACCCGAAGCTTGGCTTCGTGCCGTTCTCCATCGAAGAACGCGCGGCGCCGGGTGGCAGGCGTGTGGCGTTGATCAACATGACGCGCCACCGAGAATAGTCATCCCCCAATCCCTGTGGGAGCCGGGCTCCCGAGCCTTGCGCGGAAGCTGTGCGAGCTAGCACTCCAGGCGACGCATCAATTGTTGAGGGCTGTGCTAATCCGGGCGTAGTAAATGAATCAACAACAAAGCGAACAAGAATGGACACACTGAAAGAAGACTCGCGAGCAGTAAAGGTGGCAGCGGCTTGGCAGTCGCTGACCAAGCAGATGCTCAATGCAAAAGCGGTGCACCGGATCGAGCATCTGGTTTCCAGGCATCACCCTGTCAACGTACCGTCGAGTGCAGGAGTTTATGCATTCTGGTGGATGGGCTGCCGTAAGCTTCTCATGAGCGCTAATCGGCATATTATTCTCAAGGGGCCGGGAGGCTCTGATGTCGATGTGCGTTACCACGACTGGTGGCCGGCAGACGCACCGTACCCGTGTTTGTATGTCGGTAAGGCGACCGATTTAAAGCGTCGGCTGAGGGAACACCGTTTGCCTGGTACACCTGGTCGCGCGCACCCACCGTTAACCCAGAACAATAAGGCCAAGCCTCGAACAACCTCATGCCAGTTGCGGTTTGGCATCGAACACGTTTTTCCTCGGGAAGCTGATCCCCTGACATTGATAAACAACAACATCGGGTTTTCCTGGTGCGATGACTTTTCGGATAACGCGGTCGCTGAGCGTTTCTTTGCCGAAGACAAACTGGTTGGGCACCTTCGGCCCTGGTTCAACATCGATTCAGAGCGGTGATGTGCGATGAGGGGCTCTTGCCCCTTGTTGAGACTTTTCAAAGGGTTTGATGATGTCAGAAGCAACCTCACGCTTGATCTACCGACGCCCAAAGCCAGCAGACCTGCCCACCGTTTTTACCATTTTCGGCGACCCACAAACCAACCTGTTCAACCCCGCCGGCCCTATGACCGACATCGCTCAAGCCGAAGCACTGCTCGATCGCTGGCTGCAACACTGGGAAACCCACGGCTACGGATGGTGGGCAATCAGCAGCGCACAAGCCCCTGAGCAAATTCTCGGATTCGCCGGCATCGCCGCTCATGACTACCTGAGGAAAACGGTGACCAATCTCGGCTATCGTTTCGCTGTCGAAGCATGGGGCCACGGCTATGCAACAGAGGCCGCACAAACCGCGCTAACCCACGCCTTCGACCATCTCGGGTTGCCTGAAGTGTTCGGCTTGGTCAGGCCGGATCATGTGGCCTCGATCCGCGTTCTTGAGAAAATCGGCATGCGCCGTATCGATGAGTTAGACGACGTACCGGGCAAAGCACCAAGTCTGATATTCCGCATCAAGCGGGACGACATTTGAACAAGGCACGTCATTCGAAACGCGTCCCCTGTAGGAGTGAGCCTGCTCGCGATGGCGCCCGCACAAGCGACACCGCACTCTATCCATAAAAGCCATCAACCAACCACCCAATCACTCAAACCTCCTCACCTCTAAGCTGACGACTCATCAGATCACAACTCGCCGACCACGACGTCAGCCACTCCGGCATCTCGGGTGACTGCTCAGGCAGCCCCAACTCTCTGACAAACTCACCCGGCGCAATCGTGCCTTTCGCCGAACGAAACAGCCCACGCATGACCACCACGCCGATGACCCGTCCCTTGCTCACGAAGCGATGCTCCATGAAGCTCCATTTGTCGTCCCAGCCAAGCATCCGGCTGTGAATTTCAAACGCTTCAAACAGCTTCAGCTCACGCCGAAATTTACCCCAGGTATCGCCAACGATCGGCAACGCTTTAGCGCGCAACGCCACCCGAAACGCGCCACTGCGCAACACAAAATCCATGCGCCCGACGTCAGCCATGGTGAAGTAGCGACCATTGGTGACGTGCCGATTCAAATCGAGATCCAGCGGCCACACGCGCATGCGGATCACGGTGGATTCCAGCGCATTGACCGGCTTGCGCCACGGCCGGCGAAAAAGCATGCAGAGCAATCGAAACCACAGATTCATCAGTACGTCAGCCAGTTGAAAAGAGCGCTGCACTCTAGCGACATGGGGGATGGCGAGGTAGGTGCGTAAATGACTTTTTTGAACGGAACAGTGCATTCCGATCATTGCCGGGTGGGTGCTGGATCGGTAGCCCGTTCAACCGGTGGATAAACAGAAAATATTCGGAATGTTTATATGAAGCCTGCGGTTACCACCGACGCCCTACAACGCCTTGCGCCATCGCCTACGAGTACGCCAGAATCCGCCGGCTTGTGCGTCTAGGGCGCGGGTTCTATCGTCTGTCGGTCGCTGAAAAACAGTGATCGGGTTTGGTAGCCCTGAGTTCTCGTAGATTGCATAAGCATCATGTTCCGCAGTGTCTGTTCGACACGGCTTCATGGTGGTCATGCACAGGGCGTCTTCGGGCGCGCCGGTTTTCTACGTCCCGGTCTACCAACCTGCGCATGGCCGCCACCCTCGTTTGGTAGCGAGAGTGATGGCTCCCTTTTTTGACGTAGGAGCTTCACCATGATCAAACCAACACCCAACCCGCCAGAAACCGACCTCGCATCGCCCTACGAATCCCTCGATTCGAAAAAACTCCACGAAGCCGCCGAACGCGCCCTCGACCATTACCTGTCCCCGGCCACCCAAATCATGGCCAGCCCGCACAAACCCGAACCCATGTACCTCGCCAACCCGAAGTGCGACACCGAATCCCTGCTCGCCAACGCCAGCGAAACCCTCGGCTCCGCCAGCGAAATGCTCAACAACTTCGCCGCCACGCTCGACACCTCCCACCGCAAAACCGCACTGGGCATCGCCCAGGTCGTCATGCTCGGCGAACTCGCCGTAAACCAGGCCCTCGACAACGTCGAAATCGCCCACTAGCCATACCCGTGCGACGAGCCAAACCCTCGTCGCGCCCACCAATTTCAACCGAGCTGGCACACGGCCACGCCTTGCGCCTCCACGCCTCGGCTGTCACCCTTCGGCCCGTTCTTCAAGGATCAGAACAAGGAATCAAGGATTGAGTGGCTACGTTCCCAACCCCCCGAAAAACTACCGCTACGAAGAAGCCAAACCCGTCGATATTCATGCCCAGCGTTGGGCTGAGTATGAGAAGCATGGGAAAGAGCCTGCGCGCGAGCCTGAGAAAATCGGCATTGCGTTGAGGATTGGGGTTTTCTTTGATGGTACTGGTAACAACGCAAACAACTCCGCTGCGGGGTTGCTCTGCGGTGCTCATCATCCCATTGCGCCGCAGGATATCGATGCCAGTTGCAAGCCGTACATGAGTGATCCGGATAGCAGCTACGCCAACGACATCAGCAATGTGCAAAAACTGAGTGAGCTCTATTTCGCACCTCAGAAGGCGGAGGGCGATGGTTCGCACAAGCAAGCATTCCGCATGATTTACGTCGAGGGGATCGGTACCCGGTCAGGTGAAGAGGACAGTAAATTCGGCGCTGGCACAGGTCGAGGTGATACGGGTGTTGCGGGACGTGTCCAGCACTCTTTTGAAGAGATCAAATCGCGTATTGAAGATGTTCTGGATAACAATCCAAACAGTGAAATCACGTCTCTGACTTTCGATACGTTCGGCTTCAGTCGAGGCGCTGCGGCCGCACGGCACTTTGCAAATGAAGTCGTTCGCGGAAAACAGGGCCCCTTAGGGAATATATTCCGCAGCAATGCGAGTGACTTCAGTCGAACCTTCATTGACCAGTACAAAAGCAGTATCAATATGGGATTCATTGGTCTGTTCGACACCGTGCCTTCGATTGCTGGCTGGTCCAATCTGGGGAATGTAAAGAGTCCAGTCGCCACGGGCATCAAGCTCTACCTGGACCGTCGTTTTTTTACTGATGTCGTTCAGCTGTCCGCGCGTGATGAGTATCGGGCAAACTTTGCATTGAGTCGCGTCAAAGCCGATCACCTGGAAATCACTCTTCCAGGTGTGCATTCCGATATTGGTGGTGGCTACCGCGATGAGGTTGAGGAGTGTGTACTCGTCAGTCCGATGCAAACGCTTGAGGTCTCGCAGTTTACCGATGTATCTACCACGTCCATCTATCGGGATGCTGTGTCTTTGAAAAATCAGTGGGTCTCCAAAGGCTGGTCTGAAGACATGCTGGAGATTGTTACTCCTGAGGCGCTTCTCCTACCTGTAGATCAACAAGATCGGCTCAGCCCTCGCAGGAAGCGTGTTTATGCCGCCGTACAACTCAAACGTCCTGTGAGCGGCCTTTTGTCGAGGGTGTACCTGCGAGTGATGTATAGCCTCGCAAAGGAAAAGGGCGTTCGATTCAACGAGATTCCCGGAACGGCCGCTCTGGCGGTGCCCTCAGAACTGCAGGCACTGTGTGATCGATTTGTGGCGGGTGACTACAGCACGACTCAGTATGAGGAGAAATTGCTGAAGTTGAAATACATTCATATGTCCGCTAACTGGAATCATCCACTTGGAAGAAGGGATGGCAGTGGTATCCGAGCCGTCTATATCAACGCACCCACCGAAGACATGATTCGTGTGCAACATCCCCATGTACCTGACTGGACTCTCTGGTAATGAAACTAATCGTCACCTTACTTCTTACTTTGTTCATGACCGGTTGCCAGTCTGCTGATCCGCTCTCGGCCAAAAATGATCCTAAATCCGAATGGTGGGAACTGGCTTTCACTGAGCCCGATTACATGAAGGTTTGGGTGGAAGACAGTTCGGTGCAGGATATTACCGGTAGAGTCTTCTTCAGAACCGGCGGGGGGACTGCTGCTGGCGGAGAACCTGAAGACGGTACTGAGTCTGCCCGCGGCTGGACAGGAGTGGGAGGCAGCGGAAAAAGAGTAGTGGGTGCCGATCTACCCATTCGCATTTATGTCCGATGGCAATCAATCGTCGAGCAGAAAACTTGGCAAGCGTGGGTGGATATCCCTGAGGAGGCCAGACAAATAATGGTGACCTCCACAAATCAACGATGCCCGGAAAGGCCTGAAAGAACAGCGCGTTACATGGCTTCAGTTTATTTGGGGCTCGCTCCGGGTGGTGTTGTTCAGGTGTGGGTGAGGGATTCATGCCACCGACCAATCAAGGTTGCTAGAGCGCAAGGCGAAATCGACCCGCTGGGTCCGGAGCGGGGGAAAAATGGGGGCCGTTATGCCTACCCTGTGAGTGAAAAGGCCAAGCGCTATATCGACAAGTACGGCATTCCGTACGGTAGTTGGTAACAGTCATCTGATGAAACTACTTACAACGATGATTTGTGTTCTCTTGATCAGCGGGTGCCAGCCAAGTGATCCGCTATCAGCCAAAAACGACCCCAAATCTCCTTGGTGGGAGCTAGGCTTCACTGAGCCCAACTACATGAAAGTCTGGGTTGAGGACACTTCGGTCGAAGACATTAAAGGCAGAGTATTCCTGCGCACCGGAGGTGGATCCGCCTCAGGCGGGCAGCCAGAGGATGGAACAGCATCTGCTCAAGGTTGGCACGGCGTAGGAAGTAACGGAAAAAATGTTGTTGGTGCTGATCTTCCCGAAAGGATCAATGTCCGTTGGCAATCCATTGTTGAACCGCAAACGTACAAGGCCTGGGTAGATATCCCAGAGGAAGCCAGACAACTCATGCTTGAGTCCGTCAATCAGCGCTGCGCTAAAACACCTGAACAAAAGGGGCGCTATAACGCGTCTCTCTACTTGGGCCTGGCACCCGGTGGTGTCGTGCGAGTCTGGGTTCGAGACTCATGCCACCATCCTGTCAAAGTCGCCAGAGCACAGGCAGAGGTCGAACCGCTGGGGCCTAGTCAAGGTAAGAACCAAGGGCGCTATGCGTATCCCGTCAGCGAAAAGTCCAAGCGGTATATCGAGAAATTCGGCATTCCGTACGGGAGTTGGTAGGAAGCAGCAAGAAGACATCTCCTGCCTGTCCTTATGTCGAGTCATTGCTGCGCCCAACGAAGGGCCGCTTTCGGCCAGAAGCTGACGCTCAACCTCGCGCCCTTGGAGATCGGATTTATAGCTCAATCAGCAAGGCCAAGCTTTCTGCTAAACCAGTAATAATCTGTATAGTCAAATGCGCCTCCAAACAATTCATCTATTCTCGCTTTGATGATTGTGTAGTCATGACGAGCGCGACCTCTATCGTGGCATTGAGAGTTTTTTTCAATTTGTCCGGCCAGATATTTAATGGAGTTTTCATTAAATAGCTTTATGTACTGGGGGATCGATACTTGAAAGCGCGAATCCGCCTGATCATAGTTTGTGCTGACTCCGTAGTACGTTGAGGCAATCATGCAGAACTTCTCTTGCCATTCTTCAGAATCGGAGAGTTTAAGTATGTAATCAAATTGGTATGAACTGAAAACCGGCTTGTCTTTTATAATCCACTCCTGTAGATCATCACCATGCTTGAAAATATTCTCCTTTACAAACCATCCTGCAGTTTTACCTATAGGATCGCTCTCAATATAATGTTCAACTTTTAGACGAGCAGCGTCGCTTAAAATGGGGAATAATTCGTGATTTTCAGAAAGGAAGAATATAAGATATTGCAAAGGGCTACCAGCGCTAGCCACATTGCTAAAAAAATCAACATCTCCTCGTATTGCTTCAGGAAGCAAAGCTTTATTTCTGGTAGCTATCACCTCAAGCACATGAAGATTGATTAGTCTGTTAGTTTCACACTGCTCATTTTCAACTCTAAACACGATCTTCCATAGGGAACGAAATATATTTAACTCAACTGGCACGGTGGTTCTATCAAAATACCGATTCACAACATATTTTTTTACTTTTGATCTGTCATTAAGTATCTCGCGAGACTCTGAAATATCATCAAGTAATTCTTGAAAAATATGCTGGGTATAGAAAGGAGGCTTGATTAAAACATCGGTCAAAGTATTTCGAATTAATGCTCTAACGGTTTCTTTGTTAGGTGAATGCAGCTCACGTTCCCTGTTCAAAACAGGATGCGCTGAAAGGTGTCTTTGCTTTTGCAGATATCTCAAATTTTCGTATTCGGAACTATCCAGCAAATTTGTTTTATCATTTACCTCATCAATCAACTTCAGTTCCCAAGCGGCAGATTTATGATCTAGCTCTTGAATCTTACTGACCTCATCTAATATCGACTTCGCTGACCCATCATCATACAGATCGATCAGATTTTGTAACTTATAAACAATGTCGCATATCGCTACCGACCAAAGCATCACGACTGCCGATCTATAATTTCCGTTTTGATATGAAGACAAAACCTCTCTGAAATATTCTTTTGTCCTGCCATAATGAATACTGCCTGACATTTTTTCTAACGAGAACTCGTCCATAAAATTTCCGCCTAGTAGCTTGATATCGTGGCGCATTAAATTATAGCATTTAGAATGCACCAATAGAATTGAAGCAGGCTCCTTCTACTTCGTAGTTCTTGCATCCGCAAAGTCTCTCGCGAGCGCCTGCTATCGGCCAAAAGTATACCTCCAAATGAATCTACGAAACTACGGGCGACTCATAGATCTATGTCACGAGTAGCACATCACGACTGGAGCGGGATTGCTGGGTAAATATTTCTTTTTAGCCCAATCAAATGCGGTCGTCACTGGAGGCCAAAGACCCTGAATAACCATCAGCAATGCGAAAGTCAAAAATGCTCGCAATAGAAAAACATGGGTCATTTTTATACAGGTAACTTTTTCGTTCACCAACGGATAATTCAAGTGGATGGCAAGTGTGATTTCCTTGATGAGTGTCGTTGGAGATTCGGAGCTACCTGCGAGGCGGACCAAATCACTCGAATGAATTTGGTTAAATTGAGATACCCTCAGCGTATGAAATGCCCACAGGCCGGCGTTGACCAAGTAACAGATGGCCAATGCAAATATTAGTAGGGACGCACCCGAAAATATTGCGCTCGCCTTATCGTTCCAGATACTGGGGATAAGAGATGTCAAAACGGGCACAAGCGCAGTGATCGCGGCAAAGTAGATTCCAGCTTTTGTGTCAGCGCTTCTGCGGCGTTCAGCTTCTGCATCATAAAGACGACGTGCCTCATCAAGCGCAACAGCGGCGCCAGGGCTCCAATTATCCTGCTGAATGGAGGCCCGAAGCTTGCTCTCAGAATCGCTTAGGGCTTGGGCCTCCGCGACAGTTTGCTTTTCGAGAATGGGCCAAACAAACTCGCGAATTCTGTTCATCCGAAGGATATCTCTTCCAGCTCGTCAACAATGGCTTTAGAAATCGGATAACCCGTCAAGTTCTCTATCCACGCCCATTGTCCGTTGGGGTTGACCTCCAGAAACCAAAGCTTGCCCTCTTGGTCGCACACAAAATCGATGGCACCAAATTTCAGCCCTAGCGCCCTAACGAGAGCAATACAGCGACGATTAATCGATTCCTCGAGCTCAATCCTCTCATGTTTCAAATCGGTTCGAGTGCCCTGACGCCAATCTACTTCAGTCTCTGCATTGGTCTGCGACCAAATTGCAGTCGCGAAAATGTTGGTACCGACCACCGTTACCCGCACATCGTAACGTTTAAGAATTTCCTTTTGAACAATGAAGGGAGCTAGTGCGACAGCTTCAGCATCGCTCTCATTCAGCTCATCGATGCGATGAGTGAACATTACACGCTCGTTATCGCCAGAAAGAACGGCTTCTCGCAAAGGTTTTCCAATTGATCGGTGCTGATTTGTCAGCTTCTTCACCAACGTCCAATCATTAGTAACGCAGCCTTCTGGTATGTCGAAACCCAGTTCGTGAGCGAGGATTAATTGTCGAGGTTTGTCTTCAGCTAAAAATATCTGCGTAGGGCTACTAAACCAGATATCTTCAAGACGCATATACAAGCTTTTGAGAAAACTACCCCACTCGTACTCCACGTATCTCTTCTCGGCTTGATCCTTCACGAAATCCAAGGCATTAGGTGCTCCAGGACGGCGGAAGTAGGCTGCCGTGACTTGGTCTCCTCGAATCTCGTGGTCGCCGATGCGAATCGACCATTTTCTACGCTCTCGCCCCGACATGGTACTGATTGACTGCGGCAAGAGTTCAGTGTTGAGCCGGTAAAACGGTATCTCGCGGCGCCTTAGTTCGGCGACCACATAGTCCATCGTTATATCCCGTCGATTGGTAACCAATAAAATCATCGTCATTCCTTTGGCTAATCGTTGAAATACTGAGACTCCAAGCCAGACGCCGGATCGCCGTTATCATCTTTTTCCACCTGCACATTGGTCTTGGTAACGAGCTCCAAAAACTGGTTGAAATCGTTCGCAGCATCATCTTTTTCGACAACGGTGTCTGTCTTGGTCACAAGCTCCAACAGATGGCTCATTGCAGAGTCAACATCATCACTTTCTGCACGTACCTCAGTTATAGTTTTCAGCTCGTCCAGCGAATAAAGGCCTTCGTCATCCTGCTCCGCGTTCACTTTGGTCTTCGTCATAAGCTCGGCTAACGCAAAATGGTCAATAATGGGAACAGGGCCAGTTTCTGAATCTACGACCCACATCGCCATTTCGGTTGAGTAGTAACCGGGCAATCTGTCCTCGCCCGTTCTTGCGATCGCAAAGCGCGCCAAAAAGGGCATAGCCTCGCCAGATATTACTTTTTTCATCACGCCCATGTTTTGCTCTCCCTGCTCAAGGTTACTATCAAATAGCCGTAATTGACGATACTGCTTTGACATCACGAAGTCGACTCACTAGCTGTACGAAGCTGAGGCTCCTCCCGACCACTTTGCATCACTCCTAATTTTTAAGCACTCGGAATGTCAGCTTCTGGCCGAAAGCACCCCCATCCGTAAATTCCCTATCAGCCCGAGCACTGCCAGATCAACGGAATCTATTACCGGTATCAATCAGCAACGATCTCAAACGCAGCACTCCCCAAAATCTCCCCATTCACCAAAACCCTAACCCCATGCCGCCCCAAAAAATGCCTCCGCGTCGTAAAATCCCGAATCACCTGCCGCCTCCCTACAACCACCTCCTCAAACCCCGCCAACTCCACCGTCTTCAACTTGAAAACCTTCCCCGAAACCCCGCCATTCGCCTTCACATAGTCAATCGCATAATCAATCACCAACCGCTGTTCATGCGCCACCGTCGACTTCACCGTAAACGACAACGTAATCGCTTCCCCCAACCTGACCACCGCCGGTTCAACCCGCACATCCAACAACTCAACCTCAGCCTTGGCCCCAGCACCAATCACCGTCAGCGCACGCAGATCCCCCAGTTTGATCAAACTACGCAACGCATGCTTGGCAATCCACGCCGTGTGTTTGTTCTCCAGTGGCCAGCCTTCAATCGTGTCCAGCACCCATTCCGGATGTTCCTTGGTCACGTCGTTCAGATGGTTCGCCACGGACTTGCGTACGTACAAACTCTCGTCGGCTTTCAACCGGTCAAGGATTCCGGCGGCCAGTTGCGGGTTGGCTTGCACGGGTTCCAGGCGGAATGACCAGGGCAGGCGGGGGCGGGTGCCTTCGCTGGCGAGGCGGCGGATGTGGTGGTTTTGGTCTTGGGTCCAGTCGTGCATGAGTTCCAGCGAGCGTTCGAGGTCGCTGCGCAGGAAGTGGCGGATGGCGAATTCGGAGGAGCCGAAGGTGGTGAAGTATTTCAGTGCTTGCATCGAGGTATCGAAGGCGTGGCCGCCGTAGCTGGCGACGTAGTGCGGCAGGCACATGCTGACGAATCCGCTGTTGAGGCGGGGGGCGAGTTCGCGCAGGACTTCGAGGGAATCTTCGTAGTCCAGCGGCAGCACGGCGTGCAGGCTTTCGCTGACGCGGGCCATGCGTTGCATTACCGACAATTCCGCCAGCCCTTGGTTGGCGTGCTTGAGAAACGCCTTGGCCTTGAACGCCGGGTACACGGCGCTCATTTCGCTGGCGATGTGTTGCAGGCGCTCGGCGTTGAAGATTTCCTTTAACGCCGGGGCGGCGGTGTCGGTGGTGCTCATGGTCAGGTCATCGGGGTGCTGACGAACGCTTCGAGGGTTTCGGCGTACGCGGTGTATTGGGCGATGTGCGGGTAGCGGCGGGTGTCGATCTGGTCGGGGACGACGAGGTCGGTGAAGCTCCAGGCGACGGCGAGGCTGATGCCGGCCTGGGTGAGGGTGCCGTCGGTGGGCAGGCCGGTTTTTTCCAGTTCCTGTTCGAGGGCGGTGAAGGCGGCGGCGAGTTGGCCTTCGACGCGTTCGACCCACGGCTGGTATTGAATGTCGGCCGGGCGCAGGTTGCGTTCGTAGTAGAGCTGCACGGCTTTTTCGCAGGCGGCGAGGCTGAGGCCGATCAGGCGCAGGGCGTGGGCGCGTTGTTGGAGGTCGCTCGGCAGCAGGCTTTTGCCGCTGGCGGCTTCCAGGTAGTCGAGGATCAGGGTGGAGTCCATCAGGACCACGCCGTCATCGAGGATCAGCGTGGGCGCCTTGACCACCGGGTTGATCTGCTGGAATTGCTCGAAGTGGCGGAACACCGAGACCGATTCATGTTCGAGGTCGATGCCGAGGCGTTTGGCGGAGATCGCCACGCGGCGCACGTAGGGGGAGTCCAGCATGCCGATCAGTTTCATGACGCGTTCCTTCAAGTCGAACCGGTGGGAAGGCATAACCTAGCCGAGCCTGAGGCAAATGTCAGTCGTCAAAACCGGCTTGTTCGTGAATCTCGTCCACATTCAATTCCAGCCGATACGCCACCGCCACAAATAACGCCTGACACAAACACAACGTCGCGCTCAGCGAACGGAACGCCAGTGCGCTGCCCTCATTCACCAGCAGCAGGCTGTTGGCGTTTTTGGCCAAAGGCGAGAGGTGGCTGTCGGTGAGGATCAGGGTGTTGGCCTGTTGCTGGCGGGCATAGCGCAGGCAGTGTTGGGTTTCCTTGGCGTAGGGGGTGAAGCTGATGGCGATGACCAAATCACCGCTACGCACGCTGCGCATCTGCTCGCGATAACTGCCGCCCAGTCCGGAAACCAGGTGAATCCGCTTGTGAGTGTGTTGCAAGTTGTAAACGAGGTAGTCGGCGACGGCGAAGGAGCGACGTACGCCGACCACATAGATGTTGTCGGCGTTGACGATCAGGTCGACGGCTTTTTCGAACGCGACGTCGTCGAGTTCGCGGCCCAGGCGTTCGATGCCGGAGCGGGTGGCGTCGATGCATTCGCGGGCGAGGTCGCCGTCGCTGGCCTGCTGCGACTGGTTGGCGATCATGCTGCGGATGCGTTGCTGGTAGTTGTGCACCGGCGAGGCTTTGTGGGTGTAGGCGGCGCGGAATAGCGCCTGCATTTCGCTGAAGCCGCTGAAGCCGAAGCGTTGCGAGAAACGCACGATGGCGGACGGATGCACCTCGCATTCCCGGGCGATGTCGCTGATGCGATCGACCATGATCCGCTCGCTTTGCTGGCTCATGTAGCTGGCGATGCGCTTGAGTTGGCGCGGCAGGGTGTCGTATTCGTCGGTGATCAGTTGCAGCAGACGCTCGGCATTGATCGGGGGGCTGGCGAGGGGGCGCTCGTCGTTGGCCGGCAGATCGGGGCGGGGCATAAGTCTTCCTTTAGGCTGATCAAATCACACTGAGGCTGATGTTAGGAGGGCTTTTGGGGTTCTGCTTGGCTGAAACGATGCACCGGGAGAAGAAAAATTCGCGATGAGGCACCAGCGGTTAGCCGTTTGTCTTCTATATACAGCCGCTCGACTGAATTTCTTGCTATAAACGCACTCCGATGACCGCCATGAAGCCTGTGTCAGAGCTGTTTACGGCTGTTGTCGGACAAATTCCCGGTATTTACAGTTGCTGAGGCCTCAAACGGGCCTTAGACTGCCGCCCCTTCGTAAATTGAGTGCCGGGTGGCGTTTGCAATAAACGATGCCTTTTCGTCGACCGGACACGGTTCGCCGGAACGCTCCCTATTTCGCCTTAATGCACGTTTTTTTATAGAGATATCAATGACAAAGGACAAGTTGCTGGCCATGCCGGCAGATGACTACATGAATGCCGAGCAACACGCTTTCTTCACTGAGCTGTTGCAGAACATGAAAGTCGAAACCCACGAGCGCATTGAGCAAAACCGTATCGCCATCGAAAGCCTGGACACTCCGGCCGACCCGGCGGACGCGGCTTCGGTTGAAGAAGAGCGCACCTGGCTGGTGAACGCGATCGATCGCGACCAGCGCATGCTGCCGCAACTGGAACAAGCCCTTGAGCGCATCAAGGAAGACAGTTTTGGCTGGTGCGACGACAGCGGCGAGGCCATCGGCCTGAAACGCCTGCTGATCAGCCCGACCACCAAGTACTGCATCGAAGCTCAAGAGCGTCACGAGCAGATCGACAAGCACCAGCGTCAGGCCTGATTCCATGGCTGCCCCCTGAATCGGGGGCGCCTGCAAAAGATCGCAGCCTTCGTCAGCTCCTACACGAGCTGACGGGGCTGCGATCTTTGCTTTTGCTCGTCTGCGATATGTTGCGCGCCGTTCCATTGACCTGCTGCAGACTCCACGACTAACGGACCATGGATAATGGCGTTCTAGTGGCGTTTAATGCAGTCACAACAATGAGAACAAGCGTGGGGTGTTGATATGACGAGAGATGGATCTCTGGTTGGGGCTTTGCCCGCACCAGTGCTGTTGCCGAAAAACCGCTGGATCGCTCCGACCCTGCAAAGCATCGCCCTGATGCTGTTGCTCGCCGGCATGACGCTGGGTGGATGGTCGCTGTACATCGGCATGCCGCTGGCGGTGCTGATCGTCTGGCTGCCGCGCCTGCGATCGCGTGTCACCCCTGATGCTGCGCCTGTCGATACCGGCAGCGCGATTTCCGAACTCACCCGCGATCTTTCCTACACCACCAGTCATAACGCGCTGTCAGCCGCCGGTGTGGCGTATTCCGTCAAGCAACTGGCGAGCAAACTCGAATCGCAACTCGATGCGGCGGCGCAGATTGTCAGCAACGCCGAAGTGATGATCGCCACCGAACACGCCACTTCGCAGCTCAGTCGTGAAGCGCTGGACGCCGCCAGCGAAGCGCATCACAGCAGCGCGGCGGGGCGCACCGAACTGGTGGATTCGATTGCGCGCATGCATCAACTCAGTCAACGCGCCAACGCCAGCCGTGAATTGATCGAAGCCCTGAGCCTGCGCAGCGATGACATTCAACGGGTGACGCTGGTGATTCAGTCCATCGCCAGCCAGACCAATCTGCTGGCCCTCAACGCAGCGATTGAAGCGGCGCGGGCGGGTGAGCATGGCCGTGGTTTTGCGGTGGTGGCGGATGAGGTGCGTGGTCTGGCAGCGCGGACGGCCTCGGCGACCGGCGAAGTCGGCGAAATGGTTGCCGACATTCAGCAGCGTACGGCGCAAGTGGTGGAGCAGATCCGCGAGCTGTCCAGCGATCTGCAGACCGGTGTCGAACAAGTTGAAAACACCGGCCAGCATCTGGAAAACATCGCACGGCTGGCGGCCGGGGTGGAAACCCAGGTCGGTGAAATCGCCCGTGGTGCGGAAACCAATCGCGAGCAGCTCGACAGTCTGTTCAAGGCCATCGAGCAGATGCGCAGCGATCTGGCGATCAGCGATCAGCAGACCCGACGTCTGGCCGAGGCCGCTGTGCAGATGGAAGGGCAGGCGGAAACCATCAGCGAGCGTCTGGCCGAAGTCGGTCTGGATGACTATCACCAGCGCGTCTATGACTTGGCGCGTGAGGGCGCGAGTCAGATTGCGGCGCGGTTCGAGGCGGATGTCGAGCAGGGGCGGATCAGTCTTGAGGATTTGTTCGACCGTCAATATCAACCGATTCCCGGGACGCAGCCGGCGAAGTTTCAGACCCGTTTCGACCGCTACACCGATCAGGTGCTGCCGGCGATCCAGGAGCCGTTGCTGCCGCGTCATGAGGGGTTAGTGTTCGCGATTGCCTGCACGCAGCAGGGTTATGTGCCGACGCACAACCTGGCGTTCAGTCAGCCGTTGACTGGTGACCAGCAGATCGACGCGGTGGGTAATCGTACCAAACGCAAGTTCGCCGACCGCACCGGGATCCGCTGCGGCAGCCATCAACAGGCGGTGTTGCTGCAGACCTACACCCGTGACACCGGGGAGCTGATGCACGACTTGTCGGTGCCGATCATGGTCAAGGGCCGGCATTGGGGCGGTCTGCGCCTGGGTTACAAGCCGGAGAATCCGCGCTGATCGATTGTTACCGCTCGCGCAATGAATCTGTGCACGGGCGTTGCTGTTTCCTCTGCGACGAAGTCATTAACATGGCCGTTAGTTAGGTAGCTAATGAAGTCGAGAGGTCAGTATGTGCAGAGTCGATGTCGCGGTGATGATTGGCAGTGGTGTGCCCGCCGGATTGCGCGCGATGGGCCAGAGCGTCTGCTGGGTGGTGTTGCTCAATGGTGAGCGGCGTGGCACCGCGTTCGCCAGTCGCGACGAGGCGGAGGAGTGCAAGGCTGCCTGGCTCGCGCAACTGATGGCCGAGCCTGGCGACAGCCTGCACTGACATTTATTAACGTCCGTCGTGCAGGCGTACGTTCAATTCATCGACCATCACCGCTTCTTCGCCGTCGGCGCGCAGCCACTCCTTCAGCAGTTGCGCCTGTTGCGCTGTCCAGAACTCGGCATCGATCAACTTGGTGTTGGCATCCAGCGGATGCGCTTCGATGAAATCGTCGATTGCCCCGTTTTCCGATGGCAGGCCCAGTTGGTCGAACAGGGTTTTCAGATCATATGCAGGCAGTTCCATCGTGTACTCCTTTTGCGTGTGCCGAAATGGCGCTGTCGCTCGCTCTTTATCTGAGGCAGCCGTTGGGCAAGAGTTCGATCCGTGATTCAAGCAAGCGGGCGAGGGCGCACGCTTCGTTATGGTCTTCGCGGAAACCTCTTACACGGCCGGTGGAAGATTCCTTGATATGAAAGAACGCATTACCTGCCGGGACCACCTGAAATCGCGGGGTCTGGACGCTTTGTGCGTATTGCGCAAGTTCCGGCAAATCAGTGCCGTGCAGCACGAAAGGCGTATCCATGACTGGTTTGGAGGGCTGGGCAAAGTGAGTCAGAGTGCACATATGAAGTCCTTTTCATGAGATAGCCGACGGTTACAGGTCGGTTCGGGTAGTCGGAAGCAGCATCGCTGCTCTAGAATCGCCAGTGTCTGCTGGCGACAGGTGCCTATCTAAAGCAATTTTTTACCGGCGATATGTCGGAAAAGGGCTTTTTTTCGTCAGTTTTTTCCCTAAAGTTTGTAGTCCGTCTTCGTTGCGCTTCAATGAAGATTTTTCCTTCAAGGCCTGGCGAACATCGAGGCAAGTTTCTCGCCTGACTTTCCAGTAGTCTTGCGAACTTGTGATGTATGGGCGCTCCGCTTGTTTCAGGTGTACTGAAGTCATTCGGTAACAGCATCGGCCTGGCCGTTTTTTTGCCGTGCGCGTTTTGGCGCGGGTACTTTTTCAGATGTGGGGATGTTTCTTTGGCAGTCAGTAACCTCGATATGCATGCTTTGTTCGTGTTGGGTGATTTGCGTGCAAAGCTGGTCAAGCTGTTCCAGTCGCGTTTTGTTTACATCACCGAACAGAACGCCGAAGGCATTTACGTGGCCGAGATCGACACCGAAAGTGCGTTGGTGGTTGATGACAAACCGGGGCTCAAGCTCAAGGTCGGCGATCATTTCAGCGCGGCCGTGCTGCCCAGCCGTGAAGGCGGCAAGATGGACATTCGCTTTCGCGAAATCAAACTCACGGTGTACGGCCTGGGCGATTACGCCTTTGTCGATACAGCGGACGGCCACGCGATCCTGTTCAAGGAAGGCCACAGCGTGGTGACGGTGTTTGCCGCACACCAGCAACTGCAGGAAGGCCTGACCAAGACCCTGAAAGCCGTTACCGGTAAAGCGGCGAAGTGGCGCAAGGGCGAACTGATCACGTTCAAGGCCAGCGAGTGATCGGTGGTGTGAGTCGCGCCGACTTCCATTCGCAGAACCTCGACCGCGCACGTGAAGAGGCATTGCGCCTGTTCAACGCCAAAGCCGAATTGCAGGGCGCGTGGCTGAGCTGGGTGGCAGCGCAGATCTACACCTTGCGGCCTGCGGAATACGCCAGCATGGTCAGACGCGAGCTGCAAAGCTTGCAGGAAAAGTCTGAAACATAACCTCGCCGGGATTGGCCCCCGGAAAAAGCAGGAACCTCGGCTACAGTCAGTTGACTGAGTATTCAGAGGCTTGCGGTCTTCTGCCAGGCCATCCTGCTATTGCTGTGAACAGCACGAGGTGCAAAGCATGAAAGGAATTCGACGGCTATTGGCCGCCAGCGTGGTTTCGTTCGGTGTACTGACGGCCGCGCAGCCGGCAGCGGCGGCGCAGGCACCGATTCATTTTGCCGACCTGAACTGGGAAAGCGGCAGCCTGATCACCGATGTCCTGCGGATCATCGTCGAGAAGGGCTATGGCCTGCCGACCGATACGTTGCCCGGCACCACCATCACCCTGGAAACCGCGCTGGCCAACAATGACATTCAGGTTATTGGCGAAGAGTGGGCCGGGCGCAGTCCGGTGTGGGTCAAGGCTGAAGCGGAGGGCAAGGTCGTCAGTCTCGGCGATACGGTCAAGGGTGCGACTGAAGGCTGGTGGGTGCCGGAATACGTGATCAAGGGTGACCCGGCCAAGGGCATCAAGCCGCTGGCGCCGGACCTGCGCAGTGTCAGTGATCTGAAGAAATACAAGGACGTGTTCAAGGACCCGGAAAATCCGAGCAAGGGTCGGTTCCTCAACAGCCCGATCGGCTGGACCTCGGAAGTGGTGAACAAACAGAAGCTGACCGCTTACGGCCTGCAGGACGATTACACCAATTTCCGCAGTGGCTCGGGCGCGGCGCTGGATGCCGAGATCAGCTCTTCGATCCGTCGGGGCAAACCGGTGCTGTTCTATTACTGGTCGCCGACGCCATTGCTGGGCAAATTCAAACTGGTGCAGCTGGAAGAGCCACCGTTCGATGCCGAGGCGTGGAAGACCCTGACCGATGCCGATAACCCCAATCCGAAACCGACCCGTTCGCTGGCATCGAAGCTGTCGATTGGCGTGTCTACGCCGTTCCAGAAGCAGTATCCGCAGATTGCCGAATTCTTCAGCAAGGTGGATTTCCCGATCGATCCGCTGAACAAGGCGTTGGCCGAGATGAGCGAGAAACACACCGCACCACGGCAGGCGGCTGAGGCCTTCATGAAGGCGCATCCGGAGGTGTGGCAGGCTTGGGTGCCGAAGGATGTGGCGGAGAAGGTGGCGGCTGATCTGAAATAGATAGTTGAGACTGCTGGCCTCTTCGCGAGCAAGCCCGCTCCCACAATTGGAGCGCTCTGTCCTGTGGGAGCAGTCTCACTCCCACAATTGGAACGCGTTCTCCTGTGGGAGCGGGCTTGCTCGCGAAGCTTTCATGCTTTTAGAACTTCGTTTGCACCGCCAATTCAAAGGTACGCGGCGTACCCAGATAGTAAGCCGGCGATACATGCGCAAACTCGGCATACACCTCGTTGGTCAGGTTACGCACTCGCCCGGTAACGGTGGTGTGCGAGTCGACCTTGTAGCTGAGGAAGCTGCCGAACAGTGTGTACGACGGCACGGTCATGGTGTTCGCCGTGTCCGCATATACTGACGCCACATACCGCGCATCGACCCCACCTTGCCATTGCGGCGAAAAATCATAAGTCAGCCATAGATTGCCGACCCGATCCGGGACGTTGGTCGGTGTGTTGCCCTTGCGCGACACCACTACGCCGGCGGCATTTTTTTCGGTGAAGTCGTCGTATTGCGCATCGACCCAGGCGAAGTTGCCTTCGGCCAACAGTTTGTCGGTGATCCGCAGGGAGCTGGCAATCTCGATGCCTGTCGAAGTTTGCTGTCCTACCGGGATGCTGCTGGTAGGGTCCAGCGGGTCAGTCACGGCGAAGTCCTTGCGCTCGATGGTGTAGGCGGCAACCGTCGCCGAGCCACGGCCTTCCAGGTAGTCGAACTTGCTGCCGACTTCCCATTGCTTGCCGGTGGAAACATCGAAGTCCTGCGTGCCGTTCGGTTGCTCGGCGGCGGTGCTGTATTGCACGTAGACGTTGGCGGATGGAATGAACTGGTAAGTCAGGCCGACGCGCCCGGTGACCGGCTCCCAGCTGCGTTTGAGATGCTTCGGATTGGCGGCCGTCACGGTGCGATGGTTGGTCACGTCGAGGTCGATGTCGTCGTAACGCAGGCCGGTGAGCAACGCCAGTTTGTCGGTCAGTGCCAGGCGGTTTTCCACGAACAGCGCCTTGGTGGTGACCTCGTTGGTCTTGTCGCTGATCAGTGTCGGGTTGGTGCCGGGAATATCGTAGAAATGCCCCGGACGGTAGTTGTTCGGATCGACCGTGCTTGGGCCTTTGATATTCAGCGGCGAGTTGGTGGTCTGGTTGACCTTGTACTCGAAACCACCGGACCAAGTGGTGTCGAGGCCGAGCAGGGTATTGTCGTGGCGCAGTTCGAACTGGTTGCCGTTCTGCTCACCCTGATGCCGCACTTGATAGGCGGTGGAGCGATTCACCGCCGTGTTGTCAGCGTTGTACTGATAGGTCTCGAGGTTGCGGTAGTCTCGCTGGCTGTCGAGGTGATACAGCGTATTGCGCAGAGTGGTGCTGTCGTTGATCCGGTAGTCGATGATCGAGCGCACCCAGATCGTGCGCTGTTCGTAGCGCCCGTCCTCGACGTTGTAGTTGTTGAAGCGATTGTGTTTGTCGATCTTCAACTCGCCGGCTTTGGGGTTGAGCACCGGCGTGCCCCAGTACGGGCTGTCTTCGTGTTCGTCCTGATATTCCAGGGCCAGGGTGTGCGACAGATTCGGCGTGAGGTCGCTGAGCAACGAGAACGCCACGCTCCAGGCATCGCGCTCCTGACGGTCGATGTAGCCGTTGCTGGTGTTGTGGCTGACATCGAGCCGCGCGTAGTGCTGCACGTCGGCGCTCGGGTCGGTCAGCGCGTGGTTGAGGCCGAACGCGGTTTCGGTGGTGTCGTAACTGCCGTAGCTGACGCGACCTTCAGCGGCTTGTTCGTCGCGAGTTGCCAGTTTGGTCACGTAGTTCAGCGACCCCCCCACCGAGCCTGCGCCGTTGATCAGTGACGAAGGCCCGCCCACCAGCTCGACCCGATCATAGATCCATGAATCCACCGGTCGGGCGAGGCCGCCGGAGACGGTGACGCCGTTGAACATCTGAGTGATCTGGCTGCTGGTGAAACCGCGATAGGAGACGAATCCGCCAAAGCCCGGTGGTGCGCTGGCATTGACCCCGGTCAGGGTGTTGGCGGCGTCTTGAAAGTTCTGTGCGCCGTGGCGTTCGATGTCGTTGCGGTTGGCGACGGCCACCGAGGCCGGTGTGTCGCGCACGCTCAAGCCGAGACGCGAAGCCATGCCGCTGGATTGATCGAGGCTCAGGCCTGGTTCGCTGGTGGATTCGCCGTCGATGGTGATCGGTGCCAGATCCACGGTGGATTGCGCCCAGGCGTTAAGGGACAGGCAGCCGCACAGGCTCGCCAGCAGAGGAATATGTTTCATCGTTGAATCCTGAATGCTTGTCTAGGAATCAGCGCACAGGCGAACGCCGCGCGTTGGCGCAGTGGGCTGAAAAATCAAAAAGGCAAAGACACTCAGGCGAGCGGTGGGGCGCGAGGATTGGCCGAAGGCCAGGTGAAGCGGGCAGGGAGGTCGGCGCTGACGATGGGCGCCAGCGGCGGGCTGTGCTGTTCGGGCAGAACCGCGAGGGTCAGGCTGGAGTTGAACGCCGGGCCCATGCCGCCGCCGACCGAGCACAACGGGCAGCCGAACGCCTTGGACAGAGTCGGCAATTGTTCTTCGCCGGGATTGCTGGTCAGCGGCGCTTGAGTGGCCGGGTCGACCGTACAGAACTGCCCGCCGATGCCGTTGAGCTGCATCCCGACCATTTGCCCGTGACCGATGCTGCAGGCGAACACGTTGAACAGGACGCAGCAATAAAGCATCCAGGCCAGCAGTGAGCGATCGGAACGGGTGAATTTCATGGGGCGGCACTTTACCGTACCGCTGATCGGTCGTGCACTTCAAAAAATGCCAACTAGGATGTTTTGTTCAAATCCCTTAAAGGATTCTCGACCATGACCTTTGTGTTGGCTCAATGGCTGGTGACGATATTTGCGGCAATCGCCCTGGTACACGTGTATTGGGCGCTGGGTGGGCAATGGGCGGCGGTGGCGGCGGTACCGCAAGTGCCGGTGCGAGGACTGGTGGCGACGGTGCGACCGGCGTTCAAACCGTCAGGCTGGATTACCTTGCTGGTAGCGGCAGCATTGTTGGTGATTGCCGCGCTGGTGTGCATGCGGGTCGGCTGGGGCATGCCGGCGGTGCATCACAAAGCGTTGCAATGGGTGATCAGTGCGATTGCGTTATTGATGTTCGCCCGGGCGATCGGCGATTCGAATCTGGTGGGGTTTTTCAAGGAAGTGAAGGGGTCGCGGTTTGCGCGGCTGGATACCTGGGTGTATTCGCCGCTGTGTCTGGTGTTGGGGGCGGGGTTGTTGGCGGTGGCTTGGGTCTGACCCGGTTCATGTGTTGGCAATACCGGCCTCTTCGCGAGCAAGCCCGCTCCCACAGGGGAAATGCATTCCAAATGTGGGAGCGGGCTTGCTCGCGAAGAGGCCAGTTCAGACACCCTAGATGTAGAAACTAACTACCACTCTCGGTGCGGCGACTACTCACCTCAGCCGGCACATCATCCCCCGCCATGCGCTTGCGGAACAAAGCCGCCCGCGCCAGCAGCAACGTAGTCACCGGTACGGTAATCGCCAGCAGAATCGGAATCAGCCAGGCATGCATCACCGGCCCGGACTTGAGTGCAGAAAAACAGATGATCGAAGCCAGTGCGACACACCACGCGCCCAGTGTCGAGGCCAGCGCCGGCGGGTGCATGCGCTGAAAATAATCCTTCATGCGCAGCAATCCGGTCGCGCCAATCAGCGCAAACACCCCGCTGAGCACCAGCAGGATCGCCACCGGAATCTCCACCCACAGCGACAATTCAGCAGTCATTCGATCACCTCGCCACGCAGCAGGAATTTCGCCAGGGCAAACGAGCCGACGAAGCCGAACAGCGCGATCAGCAGCGCCGCCTCGAAGTAAGTGTCACTGGAATAACGAATGCCCAGGGTCAGCATCATCAGCATGGCGACGATGTACAGGTAATCCAGAGCGAGTACCCGATCCTGTGCCGACGGCCCCTTGAACAGGCGAATCAGGGTCAGAACCATCGCCAGCGAGAACAGGAACAGCGTCAGCAGAATCGCGTTCGACAGCAGCGGGCTCATTCGAAAATCTCCATCAACGGCTGCTCGTAGGCAGTCTTGAAGTGGTGGATGAAGTGCGCCTCGTCATCCAGATCCCAAACGTGCAGCAGCAGAATGCTGCGATCCAGCGCCAGCTCCGACCACACGGTGCCGGGCACCACGGTGCAGATCATCGCCAGCGCCGCCAGGCCGTTGGCGTCGCGCAGGTCCAGCGGAACTTTGACGAAGCGCGAGCGAGGCGGGCGGCGACCGGCGTTGAGCACGCCCCAGGCGACGATCAGATTGGAGAGGATCACGTCACGGCCCACCATCAGGAACAGGCGCAAAATCGTCAGCGGACGGCGGATGCGCACCTGTTTCGGGCGCAGCTTGCGCATCATCAATGGTGCGGCGAACCCGAGGATTGCACCGAGCAGCAGGTTGCCCGGGCTGACGGAGAGGTTCAGCGTCAGCCACAAAACCCACAACGCCAGTGACAGCAACGGTGCCGGAAATACGCGCTTCATGGCTGCACCTCCAGCATCGCCGCTTTGGCTTCAGGGCTGGGAACGGCGCGGGTGCCGAGCACCGCCATCACGTATTGCTGCGGGTTGTTCAGCGCGTCGGCGGTGGCCTGGGTGTAACGCAGCAGCGGCTCGGCCTTGAAGGTCAGCGCGATGCTCAATCCCAGCAGCAGGAAGATCGGCGCGCATTCAAGCTTGCGCAGCAGCGGCGACGGGCGCTCCTCGGGCGTCCAGAAACGCTGGATGCCCATGCGCGCGAATGCCATCAACGAGGCCAGTCCGGAGAGGATCAGCAGCGCCAGCAACGCCCATGCAGCGTTCGAGATCGGTGCCTCGCCGCCCAGCCCCAGCGGATTGAGCAGCGCACCGATCAGGTTGAGCTTGCCGATGAATCCGGACAGCGGCGGCATGCCGATGATCAGCAGCGCGCAGGCAATGAAACTCAAGCCGAGAAACGCCATGGTCCACGGGATGACCTGACCGACCACGGCTTTCTGCTCGTCATCGAGGTTGATGCCCTTGGGCGGTTGCAGCGATTCCTGCGGACGCGGCAGCAACTCGCTTTCATCCTCCAGCGGGATTTCGTTGGCCGAACGCGAACGCTCGATCAACTCCGCCAGCAGGAACAGCGCACTCAGTGCCAGGGTCGAGCTGACCAGATAGAACAGCGCCGCGCCGATCAGGTTCGGCTGGGCGAAACCCACCGCCGACAGCAGAATCCCGGCCGACACCAGAATGCTCAGGCTGGCCATGCGCTCCAGGCGTTGTGCAGCCAGAATCGCCAGCGCCGCGCAGGCGATAGTCGCCATGCCGCCGTAGATCAGCCAGTCGCCACCGAAGAATGCCGAAGCCCCGGCCTGACTGGAAAACAGCAGCGTCCACAGGCGCAGCAGGGTGTAGACGCCGACCTTGGTCATGATCGCGAACATCGCCGCCACCGGCGCACTGGCCGAGGAGTAGGCCGGCACCAGCCAGAAGTTCAGCGGCCACATGCCGGCCTTGGCCAGGAATGCCACCGCAAGAATCCCCGCGCCGGCGTGCAGCAAGCCACGGTCGGCTTCCGGAACCAGCGGAATCTTCAGCGCCAGATCGGCCATGTTCAGGGTGCCGGTGACGCCATAGATCAACGCCGCGCCAATCAGAAACAGCGACGAGGCCAGCAGGTTGATCGAGATGTAATGTAGGCCCGACGACACCCGCGCCCGACCCGAGCCGTGCAGCAACAGGCCATACGAGGCGGCGAGCAGCACCTCGAAGAACACGAACAGGTTGAACAGGTCGGCGGTGAGGAAGGCCCCATACAGGCCCATCAGCTGAATCTGGAACAAAGCGTGGAAGCTCGATCCCGCGCCGTCCCAACGCGCCATGGCGAACAACAGGGCGCTGACGCCGATGATCCCGGTCAACACCAGCATCAAGGCCGAGAGGCGATCAACCACCAGCACGATGCCGAACGGCGCCTGCCAGTTGCCCGGCAGGTACACGCCGATGGAACCGGGCACGCCGGTGGTTTGCGTCCACTGCAGCAGCATCACCGAAATGAACAAGCCGACGAGGCTGGAGAACAGATTGATTTTCGCCTTCAGCGGCCGATGCTTCTCGCCGAGCATCAACATGATGGCGGCGGTCAGCAGCGGCAGCAGGATCGGTGCGGCGATCAGGTGAGTCATCGCCATCATTCCTTGGGCTCCCGGCCGTCGACGTGGTCGGTGCCGGTCAGGCCCCGCGACGCCAGCAGCACCACCAGGAACAGCGCGGTCATGGCGAAGCTGATGACGATCGCGGTCAGCACCAGTGCCTGCGGCAGCGGATCGGTGTAGTGCAGCAAATCCTGTGTCACGCCGTCCTTGATCACCGGTTCTTTACCGATGAACAGGCTGCCCATGCTGAAGATGAACAGGTTGACCGCGTAGGACAGCAGGCACAGGCCCATGACCACCTGAAATGTCCGTGGCCGCAGCACCAGCCAGACCCCGGAGGCGGCGAGCACGCCGATGGCGATTGCGATGACTTCTTCCATCAGACGGCTCCTTTGCTGGCGACGGACTTGGGCAGCGACGCGGTCTTGTGACCACGCACCGATTGGTGGGCGAGGGCGGTGAGGATCAGCAGCGTCGAGCCCACGACCACGGCGTACACGCCGATATCGAAGAACAGCGCACTGGCGATATGGATCTCGCCCAGCAGCGGCAATGCGAAATGCCAGGTGTGGGTGGTCAGGAACGGATAGCCGACCGCCATCGCCCCGAGACCGGTGGCGGTGGCAAACAGCAGGCCGGTGCCCATCCAGCGCAGCGGTCGCAGGCTCATTTGCGCCTCGACCCACTGGGTGCCAGCGACCATGTACTGCAGGATGAACGCCACTGACATCACCAATCCGGCGACGAAACCGCCGCCCGGCTGGTTGTGGCCGCGCATGAACAGGTAGAACGACACCACCAGCGCAATCGGCAGCAACAGGCGCACCAGCACTGCCGGCACCATCATGAAACCGAGCGCGGTGTCGCTGGCTGTACGCGGGTTGACCAGATCGGTGACCACGTCCGGCGCGAGCAGACGTTGCTGGGCCGGCAACTGCAGGCTTTCTTTCGGCGGGCGGAAGCGGCGCAGCAGGGCGAACACGGTCAGCGCCACGGCCACCAGCACGGTGATTTCACCGAGGGTATCGAAGCCGCGGAAGTCCACCAGCATCACGTTGACCACGTTGCTGCCACCGCCCTCGGGCATGGCCCGGCTGAGGTAGAACGAGGAAATGTCGTTGGGCGTCTGCCGGGTCAGCATCGCGTAGGACAGCAGCGCCATGCCGGCGCCGACGGCAATCGACAGCAGCAAGTCGCGCAAGCGCCGCACCCGGGCCTTGCGCAGGCTCGATGGTAGTGGCGAGACTTCTTCAATCCGTCGCGGAAGCCAGCGCAGGCCGAGCAGGATCAGCACCGTGGTCACCACTTCCACCGCCAATTGCGTCAGGGCCAGATCCGGCGCCGAGAACCAGACGAAGGTCACGCAGGTCATCAACCCGCAGACGCTGACCATGGTCAGGGCGGCGAGACGGTGATACTTGGCCTGCCATGCGGCGCCGAGGGCACAGGCAATCGCCAGCAGCCACAGGGTGACGAACACGATCGAACCCGGAATCTTCGGCCGGTCGCCCCAGCTCAGGCTGCTGTGCAACATCGGGATCAGGCCGGCGAGCACTGCCGCCAGGACCATCAGGAACAGTTGCATTTGCAGGCGGCGGGTGCCGAGTCGGCGTTCTACCCGACGGGCCATGCGCATCATCAGCACCAGACTGCGCTCGAACAGGCGCTTGCCGTTGAAGCGACCCACCAGCGGCGGGTATTTGAAGCGGCCCCGCTTGAGCTGGTTGCGCAGCAGCAGATAGACCACGATGCCGCCGGACATGGCGATCAGGCTCATGATCATCGGCGCGTTCAGACCGTGCCAGATCGCCAGGCTGTATTCCGGCAGCGTCCCGCCCACCACCGGCAGCGCGGCGGCTGCGAGCAACGGGCCGACCACTTGCGCCGGGAAGATCCCGACGACCAGACAGGTGAACACCAGCAGCTCGACTGGCGCGCGCATCCAGCGCGGCGGTTCGTGCGGGGTGTGCGGCAGGTCGGTAGCCGTCGGGCCGAAGAACACGTCGACGGTAAAGCGCAGCGAGTAGGCGACGCTGAAGGTACCGGCAATGGTCGCGACAATCGGCAACGCTGCTTCGACCCACGCGGTGGCGTTGATGAACACGGTTTCGGCGAAGAACATTTCTTTCGACAGGAAGCCGTTGAGCAGTGGTACGCCGGCCATCGACGCGCTGGCAACCATCGCCAACGTGGCGGTGAACGGAATCAGTTTGATCAGGCCGCTGAGTTTGCGGATGTCACGGGTGCCGCTTTCGTGGTCGATGATCCCGGCGGCCATGAACAGCGAAGCCTTGAAGGTCGCGTGGTTGAGAATGTGGAACACCGCGGCAACCGCCGCCAGCGGGCTGTTCAGACCCAGCAGCAAGGTGATCAGGCCCAGATGGCTGATGGTCGAGTAGGCCAGCAGGCCCTTGAGATCGTTCTGGAACATCGCGCAGTAGGCGCCGAGCAACAACGTACACGCACCGGCGCCGCTGACGATGTAGAACCATTCTTCACTGCCGGACAGCGACGGCCACAGGCGCGCAAGCAGGAACACCCCGGCCTTGACCATGGTCGCCGAGTGCAGATAGGCCGAAACCGGAGTGGGCGCCGCCATGGCGTGCGGCAGCCAGAAGTGGAAAGGGAACTGGGCGCTTTTGCTGAGGGCGCCGATGAGGATGAGGGGAAGCAGAATAGGGTAGAGGGCATGTGCGCGAATCAGATCGCCGGCGGCCAAGACCTTGTCCAGGTCATAGCTGCCGACGACATGGCCGAGGATCATGACCCCCGCCAGCAGGCACAATCCTCCCGCACCGGTGACCATCAGCGCCATGTAGGCGCCACGCCGGGCATCGGAGCGGTGGTGCCAGTAGCCGATCAACAGGAACGAGAAGAGGCTGGTCAGCTCCCAGAAGAACACGATCTGGATCAGGTTGCCGGAGATCACCAGCCCGAGCATGGCGCCCATGAACGCCAGGAAAAAGGCGAAGAAGCGCGGCACCGGGTCGTCCGGCGACATGTAATAACGCGCATATAAAGAGACCAGGGCCCCGATGCCCAGCACCAGCAACGAGAACAACCAAGCGAAGCCGTCCATGCGCAGGACGAAATTCAAACCGAGGCTGGGCAGCCACATGAATTCTTCGCGGATCACCCCGCCGTGGGCGATTTGCGGATACAACAGCGCGACCTGCACGGTGCCGATCAGAGCGACCAGACCTGCCAACAGGGATTCAGTATTGCGCGCGTTGTGTGGCAGCACCGCTGCCAGACAGCTGCCAATGAATGGCAGAAGCAGTAGAACTATCAGGGACATAGGCTTCTAATCTGCGGAAGTTTGTGAAGCATCATACGTGCCAGCTCCCTGATTACCAAACGCCAGGATGTCTCAGAATCCTACAAAGTAGTCTGAAAAATTTGGTTTGGCATTGTTTCAGGGGGAGGGATGTTGTGACGGATGGCCCTTTCGCGAGCAAGCCCGCTCCCACATTTGAAATACATTCCAATGTAGGAGCGGGCTTGCTCGCGAAGGCGATGGGTCAGGCACTAAAGATATTGCGGATTAACCTTGGGTCTCCCGCTCCAGCTCCGCGTCTTCTTCGACAACCTTACCCTTGGTCTTCAGCTCGCTGACAATCACCGCCGCCACAATCAACCCCGCACCCACCAGCGCAATCGCCGGCAAGCGCTCGCCGGCGATTCGCCCGACGATCCCGGCCCACACCGGTTCACCGGCGTAGATCAATGTTGCCCGGGTCGGCGAAACGCTTTTCTGCGCCCAGTTCATCGCCACCTGAATCGCCGCACTCGCCGCGCCGAGTCCCAGCGCGGTCACCAGCAAGGTCCAGGAAAAATCCGGAAGCGCTTCACCGGTTGGCACCACCAACAGAAACGACAGCACCGAGGTCGCCGCCAGTTGCACCACGGTCACCCGGCGTACATCGACTTGACCGGCATAGGTGCTGATCAGAATGATCTCGGCGGCAATCGCGATGGCACTGATCAGGGTGGCAATTTCGCCGGGGCTGAAATTCAACGACGCCCCGGACGGCCCGGACAACAGCATCAGACCGGTAAACGCCAGCATGATGCCAATGCTTGGCATCAACCCCGGACGACGGCCCAGCACCAGCCATTGCAACAACGGCACGAAGGGCACGTACAGCGCGGTGATGAATGCCGACTGACTGCTCGGGATCGTTTGCAGACCAACCGTCTGCAAGCCGTAACCGAGCATGATCGCCACGCCGATGAACGATCCGGCCTTGAGCTCGAACAGGGTCAGTTCACGCAAGTGGCGCCAGGAGAACAGCGCGACGATGCAAGCCGCCGCCGCAAAGCGCAGGCCGACAAAGAACATCGGCCCACTGACGGTCATGGCGTGTTGCACCAGCAGGAACGTGCCGCCCCAGACCATGGTGATCAGCACCAGCACGCACTCGGCCTTGCTGAAACGGGAGAAGCGAAGCGGCGTGGGGGAGCTGTTCACTGACGTCATGTCCTTGCGCACTATAAAAGGCAGGACGCACAATGCGCCCAACGTTGCGCAGTATACTGCCCAACCCCACCGAGTGAGCAATATAGTGCACAAAGATTCCAGCCAACGGGCGTCCGTCCTGCAACACGTCAGTCACAACGTTCGGCGCCTGCGCCACGCTGCCGACATGAGCCAGACCGCGCTGGCGGAAAAGTCCGGCGTCAGTCGGCGCATGCTGGTGGCGATCGAGGCCGGGGAAAAGAATGTCAGCCTGACCACCCTCGATCGCGTTGCCGAAGCGCTCGACGTGGCCTTCAGCGACCTGATCCAGGCCCCAGACGCACGCGATACCAGCCGCATCAACGAGGTGGCGTGGGCTGGAGTGATTCCGGGAAGTAAGGCGGTGCTGCTGTCCAAGGCCACCGCCACCCGTGAAGTCGAGCAGTGGGAATGGTGCCTGCAACCGGGCGAGGTCTATCCCTCGCAACCAGACGCCGATGGCTGGAGCGAACAGATTTACGTGTTCGAAGGTTGCTTGACGTTAACGGTTGGCGACGTGGCCAACACCATTTCCGCCGGGGCGTTTTTCATGTTTGCCAGCAACCAGCCGCACGGCTATCGCAATGACGGAGCGGTCGCGGTGCGCTTTGTGCGCAATGTGGTGATTTGAATGAGTCAGAACGCAGACATCCTGATCATCGGCGGTGGCCTCAGCGGCACGATGCTGGCCGTGCAATTGCTGCGACTGCCCGGCCAGCGTCGGATCCTGATCATCGAACCGCGCGCCGAACTCGGTCGCGGTGAAGCTTACAGCGCCGTCGAACTGGGCCACACGCTCAACGGCAATGCGGCGCGCATGAGTGTCGACCCCGATAACCCCGATGATCTGACTCAATGGCTGACCGCGCACATCGCTGCCGGTGGCTGGCCGGAATCTGCCGAGCAGAATGTGCCAATCAGTGAGCTGTTCCCTCCACGCGGGCTGTTTGGCGTGTATGTGCAGCAGCGTCTGGCCGAGGCGCGCGTCGTTGGTGCGCAGCATGGTTCGACCGTCGAGCACGTTCGCGCTGAAGTCGTCGATCTGCAAACTGATGCGGATTCGGTGCAAATGAGCTTGAGCAATGGGCAGACTCTGCGCGGCGCCTATGCCGTGCTCGCTACGGGCATGTTCCCCGCCGCGCGCACGCCGCAGAAAGAGTCCAGCGGCCTGAACGCCGCAGCGCTTGATCCGTGGGATGTCGCCGCCATGCGTCAGCTCGATCCGCAGTCGACTGTGCTGATCATCGGCTCCGGCCTGACCATGGTCGATGCCGTGGTTTCACTGGAGCAGGCCGGTCATCGCGGGCCGATCGAAGTGTTTTCCCGTCACGGACTGTTGCCCCATGTGCGTCGGCAACCGCCGGCGTGGGTGGATTTTCTTGCCGAAGATCAGAGCATTCGCACACCTCGACAGTTGTTGCGCGAGCTGCGCAGGCATTGCCGCGAGGCGATCGCTCAGGGCATCGATTGGCAGGCGCCGCTGGACACGGTGCGGGCCCGTATCGGACGACTGTGGAGTCAGGCAACTGACGTTGAGCGTCGACAATTCGTACGCCATGTGCGGCCGTGGTGGGAGAGTCATCATCACCGGTCGCCGCCGCTGAGTGCAGCATTGGTTGAGCGCTTGCACAACGAAGGACGGTTGCGGATTCAGGCGGCGTTGTTCAAAGGGCTTGAGCCGATGACGGGCGAGGGTGTGAGCATTCGAATTCGGCGTCGGGGCGAGGTAGAAACCTGTGTGGTACAGGGGGCAGCGCTGATCAATTCCAGCGGCATCGAGTACGACTGGCGCCGCGTCGCGCGACCGCTGCCGCAGCAGTTGCTGGCGCGTGGGCTGGTGCGTCCGGGGCCGTTGGCGTTGGGGATTGCAGCGGCGGTGGACGGGGCGGTGCTGGATGCTGAAGGGCAGGCCGGCAGCCGATTGTTCGCGATGGGGCCACCGTTGCGCGGGATGTGGTGGGAGAGCACTGCGGTGACGGATGTGGCGTTGCAGGCGAAGGCGCTGGCGGCGCGGCTGGTGGAATGAAAGCAGACCGGCTTGCACAGATCCCTGTAGGAGTGAGCCTGCTCGCGATAGCGGTGGGTCTTTCACCTCATTGCTGAAGGGGCTGACGCTATCGCGAGCAGGCTCACTCCTACAGTTGAACGGGGCAGCTCAGTCATCTCGGAAGTGCATTCATCAGCCAGCGCTGGCGAATCTGCTCCAGACGCCCGTCGGCGCGCAAGGTTTCCAGCGCCTGTTGCCAGCGTTTGACCTGACCCGGATCGGTCTGCAGCGAAAAGGCAATGTAGGTGTCCTGTTTCATCAGCGGAATCTGATACTGCAAGCGTCCCGGTTCCATGCCTTGGGTGCGGGCCAGCGCGGCGGTGGAGAGTGTGTCGGAGACCACGAAATCGGTCCGGCCCAGGCTGAACAGACGCATCATCTGTTCCGGGGTTTCGACACCGTCGAGGTTCTTCAGATTTTGCTGCTGAAGGTAGCTGTAGATCAGCCATTTGCGCGGCACGCTGATACGACCGGCCTGATCCGCCTGCTGCAGGGTTTTTACCGGCGGCTGGTTGTTGGCATGGGCATACAGCGCGGTTTCGACTTCAATCAGCGGCCCGACCCATTGATAGCGGTCATCGCGCTCGTCGGTACGCAGGACGGTGAAGACGCCGGTGTTGGGTGTTTCGCTGGCGGTGCGCAGGGCGCGCAGCAACGGCACTTGTTGCAGATCGATCCGGTCGCCGGTCTGTTCGGCCAGCGCGCGCACCACATCCACGCCGTAACCCACCAGTTGATCGCCTTGCTGGAAATGCAGGGGCGGGTGGTTGTCGGTGAGCAGTTGCAGATCGGCCGCATCGGCCGCCAGGGCCAGGAGTGACAGCAGACACGCGGCAATCCGTTTCATGAATCGTCCCTGAAAAATTGAGCGCGAAGCTTAGTACGGGCCGGTGGTGGCTGTCGTGCGGAATGTACGGGGCTTTTGCGTCAGAAATAAAGGCTGATTGGCAGCATCGGCGCACGCAGAAACATTGTGGTGTGCCTGGCATTTGTGGCTGGCACACAACCTGTGGGAGCGAGCCTGCTCGCGAAAACGGTGGATCAGTCAACATCTGAAGTGGCTGATCTGGCCTATTCGCGAGCAGGCTCGCTCCCACTTTGGTTTTGTTGTGCCTGCATGGGGGGCAGGCACAGGGGGATGCGGTGGCGGGAGAGTTACGCCACCACGCGATAGCACGGCACATACGCCGCGCCGCCCGGCAGTTTCATCCGGTGCTGGGCGACGAAGGCTTTGAGCAGCGCGTCGAGCGGTTGCATGATCGCCGCGTCACCACGGATCTGGTACGGCCCGTGTTCTTCGATCAAACGGATGCCCTTGTCCTTGACGTTGCCGGCGACGATCCCGGAGAACGCGCGGCGCAGGTTGGCGGCCAGTTCGTGGGGCGGCTGGTCGCGGTGCAGCTTGAGGTTGGCCATGTTCTCGTGGGTCGGATCGAACGGACGCTGGAAGCTTTCGTCGATCTTCAGCAGCCAGTTGAAGTGGAACGCGTCGTTGCGCTCGCGGCGGAACTGCTTCACCGCTTTGAGGCCGGCAGTCATCTGCCGCGCGACTTCGGCCGGGTCGTCGATGATGATCTCGTAGTGCTGCTTCGCCGCATCGCCGAGGGTGGCGGTGACGAAGGCATCGAGTTGCTCCAGATACGGCGCGGCATGTTTCGGCCCGGTCAGGATCACCGGGAACGGCAGGCCGGCGTTGTCCGGGTGCATCAGGATGCCCAGCAGGTAAAGGAACTCTTCGGCGGTGCCGGCGCCGCCCGGGAAGATGATGATGCCGTGGCCGACACGCACGAACGCTTCCAGACGTTTTTCGATGTCCGGCAGGATCACCAGTTCGTTGACGATCGGGTTCGGCGCTTCGGCGGCGATGATCCCCGGCTCGGTCAGGCCAAGGTAGCGCCCGCCATGGATGCGCTGCTTGGCGTGGGCGATGGTCGCGCCCTTCATCGGGCCTTTCATCACGCCGGGGCCGCAACCGGTGCAGATGTCGAGGCTGCGCAAGCCCAGTTCGTGGCCGACTTTCTTGGTGTATTTGTATTCTTCGGTGTTGATCGAGTGGCCGCCCCAGCACACGACGATTTTCGGCTCCACACCCGGCCGCAGGGTGCGCGCGTTGCGCAGCAGGTGGAACACGTAGTCGCTGATGCCTTGCGAGGTGCTGAGGTCGATGCGTTGGCTGTCGAGTTCGTTTTCGGTGTAGACGATGTCACGCAGGGCGCTGAACAGCATTTCCCGGGTGCTGGCGATCATTTCGCCGTCGACGAACGCGTCGGCCGGGGCGTTCAGCAGTTCGAGGCGCACGCCGCGATCCTGCTGGTGAATGCGGATTTCGAAGTCCTTGTAGGCTTCGAGGATGGTCTTGGCGTTGTCGACATGCGCGCCGGTATTGAGGATGGCCAGGGCGCACTGGCGGAAGAGGGTGTAGGTGCTGCCGGAGCCGGCTTCGCTCAGTTGCTGAACTTCACGTTGAGAAAGGGTTTCCAGGCTGCCTTTCGGGCTGACCGAGGCGTTGATTACGTGTCGTTGGGTCATGCAATGATCCTTAAAACGATGTCATTCCAATGGCAGGCAAATGGCATCCGAATAGTGTGTATCCATGAATGAAGATGGCACGATCTGCGCTGTACCGCCATGTCCTCGTTGGACGCTGAAAAGTTGAAAAGGGCCCCCAGCATAGCTAAATCCCCGAGAGAGGCGATAATGCGCAGCGAGTTTTTTCCGTTGCCCTTTTTATCGCTCAAGGAAGTCATGCCCGATGTTCGAGATTCAGCCGATGGACCCAGCAACGTTTCGCCAGCAGACCCGCCGCAGCACGCTGATCATTGCCGTGCTGTTTCTGGTGTTGGCGATGGTGCTTTCGACGGCGGCGGTGGCGCTGTTCGGCGAACCGGGCGGCGATAACTTGCGGTTCAATGTCGGCGGGGTGTTCGTCGCCTTCCTGCTGACGGCGGCGCTGCTGCGCGGGCAATTCTGGCAGCAGCCGTGGATGGCCCCGGCGGTCTATAGCTGGCGGCTCAAGCGCAGCCTGATGAGCGTGACCAACGTGATGCATCAGGTGACCGCTGCGGTGGAACAGAACGATCCGACCGCGATGAAGGTGCTGCGCTTCTATCATCTGGGGCTGACACAGATGCACGAACTGGACGGTAACTCCAGCGATCACGCGCAATTGCACCGGGAAGTCGAAGCGCACAAGGAACGGATGCAGGCGCGGGGCCTGGAGATCGACCAGAAGCGCCTGGATCCGGCCTGGCTGCAAGCCTTGAAACCCGCCGCGCGTTAAAACGGAATACGGCTGGCGCGGCGCAGTTTCCACGCACGGACCAGGCGTGCATAGACCAGCAGGTTGATCGCCAGCACCACGCTGCCCAGCGCCAACTGGATCTGCGGCGTCAGCCCGGCGGGGTAGATGATCGGCCAAATGTAGTGCTCGATGAAGCCGCCGGCGTATTCGGTCTGCCCGGCGGCGTGGCGCATCAGGTTTTCCCAGTAGGTCAGCGGACAAGTCAGGTGCAACACCTCGACCGCCACGCCCCATGCAGCCGCCGGCAGATGCAGCCACATCAGGCGTGGCCACTTGAGCACCAGCAGCCCGCCGAACAGTACGAACAGAATGAATGACAGATGGAACAGCACCAGCCCGTCGGCTGCGATTCGGTACAGCATGTCGTCTCCCTGACGTGGTTGTGAAGGCCTCCATGGTACGCCGACAGCGACGCTGGGGCGCTGCGATTTAGCGCAAGTGCGCAAGATTGTTCAAGCCACGAAGGGGCACTTGCTGGCAGAGTCTGCGACCGTTTCCTCGGTTGAAGAGCGTTATGTCTGACTCACTTATGCCGCGCCGTGCGTTTCTTCGCGGCGCTGCGGCGATCATGCCGTTATCACTGGCGACGGCGCCGTGGGGGCTGCTGGCCGGCTCCATGGCGATCGAAGCCAATCTCACGCCGTTACAGGGGCAGGGCCTGTCGAGCATCGTGTTCGCAGGGGCCGCGCAACTGGTGGCGATCGGCATGCTCAAGGGCGGTGCCGGGATTTTCTCGATCCTGTTGACCACGCTGCTGCTGACCTCGCAGCACCTGTTATATGGGATGAGCATGCGCTCGGTGATCTCACCGCTGCCCGGGCGCTGGCGCATCGGCCTGGGCTTTTTGCTCACCGATGAACTGTTCGCCCTGACCAGTCAGCATGATCGTCAGCAGTTCAACCGCTGGTACGCCTTGGGCGTCGGCCTGACGTTCTATATCGCCTGGAACCTCTTCACCCTGGCCGGCATCGTCTTGGGCAGCAGCATTCCGGGGCTTGAGCACTTGGGGCTGGATTTCTCGATTGCCGCCACTTTCATCGCATTGATCACCCCGGTGGTGCGTAACGTGCCGACCGTGGTGTGTGTGGCGGTTTCGCTGTTCTGCTCGGTGCTGTTCAGCTATTGGCAGTGGGGCTCGGCACTGGTGTTGTCGGGGCTGGCCGGGATGACCGCAGGGTTTGTCTGCAACAAGTTGTATCGGGGGCGCAAATGATGGTCTGGGCAGTGATTTTCGGCATGGGGATTCTGGTGTTCCTCAACCGTTACGTGTTTCTCGAACCGCGCCTGCCGCTGCGCTTGAGCAGCAATGCGCGGCAGTTTCTCGGCTTTGCCGTGCCGGGCATGTTGACCGCGATCTGCGGGCCGATCGTGTTCATGCCGGACAAACAGTTGAATCTGCAGTGGGATAATCCGTATTTGCTTAGTTCGCTGGTGGCGATCGGACTGGTGCTGTACACCCGCAATACCTTGCTCAGCATGCTTTTGAGCATGGCGTTTTTCTTTTTTGCTGCGCTGGTGGTTGTAAGTTGCCGGTAAAAAACTGTTCTACGCTAGTTGGATGACTATTTTTGACAAGGCGAGGTGCACATGACGACCGAGCAAAAGCGTCCGGATGAAGACGAACAAGTAGACGATGAAGTAGACGAGCCCAGCGAAGAAGAAATCGAGCGAGAGAAACGCAAGGAACAGACGTGGAAGCACGACGATGGCAAGGAACTCACCGGGCCTGATATGAAGCTCTGAGAGCAATCTGCAAAAAGCCCCGCAACAGCGGGGCTTTTTGTTGTTCAGAGGTCTTCCAGAGACGGGAAGTCCGGATGTGACGCCCGATAGCCCAGAGTCTTGTCGATCCATGCATTGAGCTCGTTGACCATCACCGGTGGGTGCCCGGGATAGCCTTCGAGGGTGGTGCGCAGGATGCGTTCGATGTCCGGCACTGAACGCAGGTTTCGGGTCTTGATGTAGTGGCCGATAAAACAGTCGAGTTGAAAGCGTTCTGTCATGGACAGATAGATACACTCCAGGCCGTTGGCCTGTTTGATTGCAAAATCGTCGCGCAACTTAGTTCTCTGCAAGGCTTGTTAAAGTTGTAGGGGATTCCTGGTTTTGCTGACTCTTTGGTCAACTGGTATGCCAATTGGAAATGCGGCGCGCATGCTATCCGTAGCGCATCTAAATGTATGTATGACGGTTGAAATGTCAGACAGGCGGTTGGTTCGCTCAAACGACTGTTTTTTTCGGGCTGTCTCAACAATGAAACACTCACTGTAAAGATCGAGTGTCACCTGTTATCACCTGCGGCAGCTCCTACAGGGTAAACGCGTGAGATCACGGATCTTTAAGCCACTTCGTCAATCAGTCCGGCACCCTGATTGCGTGAATTGCCGACGGCTTTGCCAACCTTGTGCCAGGCAAATGCCTCACTGGTTTCACCTTCAAACAGCAGCATCTGTTCGGCGCGCTCCGCAGGTGTTGCCGGATCTAGCCATTCGGCAGCCAGCTCCGCGCGAAAGACCACGGGTCTTCGGTCATGGATATCGAGCATGCCTCCGACGCTATCGGCGGTGATGATCACGAATCCATCGTCGTCCCGAGCATCGCTGCCGGGTGTCGGAAATTGGCCGATGGCCGCACAGAAAACCGGCCCGTGATCGGCACGACGGATCAGCCACGGCTGTCGGGTTTTATCCGGGCCGTCGACCCATTCGAACCAGTTGTCGATGGGCACGATCAGCCGATGACGCCAGATCGCCCGGAAGAACGGCCCATGGGCGACTTTCTCCACGCGGGCGTTGATCGGCGCCGCGCGGTCTTTGGCCCAGTGCGGGCGCCAGCCCCAGCGCAAGTTGTCGGCATACAGGCGTTGATCATGTTGATGGAGCACCGCGAGTGACGTGGTCGGCGCCGCGTTGTAGCGCTCCAGCGCAGCGTCGCCGACGTGATTGATCAGCGCATCGGGAATGCTCAGCACCGCGACAAAGTCGTGAATGCCGCGGTACTGCGAGAGTCTTCCGCACATGCGCCGAATCTCTGGGTGGACGCTTTCAGCTTAGTTGGCTCTGGCCAATCAATCCTGCGCCTCCTGACCGGTGAACGTGTCGCGCCAGATCAGCCAGCGGCGTTCCAGCACTGCGAGCAAACCGTCGCTGAGTTTGCCGAGCACGGCGAGCACGATAATCGCCGCCAGCACGATGTCCGGTCGCGAGGTTTCGCGGCCGTCGCTGAGCAGATAACCGAGGCCCTTGGTCGCGGCGATCAGTTCGGCGGCCACCAGAAACATCCACGCCAGACTCATGCCGCTGCGTAGCCCTGTGAACAGGCCGGGCAGGGCGGCAGGCAGCAGAATCCGCCGCACCAGTTGCCAGCGGCTGAAGCCATAGATGTGTCCGACTTCGACCAGTTTGCGATCGATGTTGCGAATCGCCGCGACCACGTTGACGTACACCGGAAAAAACGCGCCGATGGCGATCAGCACGATCTTCGAGGTTTCATCGATGCCCAGCCACAGCAGCAACAGCGGCACCCAGGCCAGACTCGGAATCGAACGCAGCGCGGCGAATGTCGGTTCCAGATAAGCCTCGGCCTCACGGCTCAGGCCGACCCAAGCGGCGAACACCAGCGCCAGGCTGGCGCCAATTGCAAAACCGAGCAACACCCGCAACAGGCTGGCGCTGATGTGTTTCCACAGGGCGCCTTCGGCGAGGTCGGTGAGGGTCAGGGCGATCTCGCTGGGCGCCGGCATCTGATAGGACGGCAGCCAGCCGAGACGCACGATGAACTCCAGTGCGATTACGATCAGCAGCGGCAGGGCCAGGCCTTTCAGGCGCCGTCGCCATGTCGGGTTGAGAGATGAAGGACGCGGCCTCGACAAGCTGCGAGGCGGCGCGGGCAGTTCGTTACTGCGAGTGCTCATACGTGGGCTCCGCTCACAGCGAATCCGCGTCGGGCGCGGATGGGCTGTGAGTCTGGTCGATTACTGGCGGGCGACGGCTTGCTGCACTCCGCTGTCGAGCAACTGATCGATGACTTGATCGACATTCACCCCACGCCGCACCAGTTCCTCGGACACAAGAATCGGTGCCGCCGCCTTCGAGGCCTGCACATCGTTGGCGGTCAGTTGCGGACTGCTCAGGTCGGTGCGCGACAACTGTAGTTTGGCCACGTCCAGCGGCAGACCGGATTCCTTGGCGAGCAGCGCGGCGAACTCGTCGGGATTTTTCAGCGCCCAGTCCCGCGCCTGCTCGTAGGCTTTGATCACGGTGTCGATGGTTTGCGGATGCTCCTTGGCGTACTGCTCGGTGACGCTGACCACGCCGTAGCTGTTGAATGCCGGGTTGCGATACAGCAGACGTGAACCGGCCTGCACCTGGCTGGCGGCCATGTGCGGATCGAGTCCGGCCCAGGCGTCGACATCGCCTTTTTCCAGCGCGGTGCGGCCGTCCGGATGTTGCAGGTGCACCAGTTCCACGTCGTCTTTCTTCAACCCGGCCTGTTGCAGGCTGCGCAGGGTGAACAGGTACGGATCGGTGCCTTTGGTGGCGGCGATTTTCTTGCCCTTGAGGTCGGCGAGGCTCTGGTACGGCGAATCCTTGCGCACCACCAGCGCGGTCCATTCGGCACGGCTGTAAACGTATACCGATTTGATCGGGCTGCCGTTGGCCCGGCTCAGCACGGCAGCGAGGCTGGCGCTGGAGGCGAAATCGACGCCACCGCTGTTCAGGTATTCCAGCGAACGGTTACTGCCCTGGCTCAGCACCCAACTGACTTTGGTCTGTGGCAGGGCCTTTTCGAGAAAACCGAAATGTTTGAGCACCAGACTCACGGGTGAGTAGTAGGCGTAATCCAGATGGACTTCCGCAGGCGGCGCTTCGGCGGCTTCGGCCAGCGGTTGCAGGCTCAATGCCAGGGCGCTGGCGACCAGCAGCGTTTTGAGGCGGATAAACGGTAAGAACGATGTCATGGGGCGCTCCGGCAAAGGCACTGGTTGTTATGTCCAAAAATATATTTTTATCGGCTGCGTCCTGCATGAATGGAATATTGCAGGCTCTGTGCCATGTGCGTTTCGACCCATGTTTACGGGGTTTTCCCCGGTTTTAGCGCCTTTCAACTGTTGCTTGGGAAACATTGTGGCAATGCACTGTTGCGCAACGGACAGTGAGCATTCCGGGCGCTGAGCTTATGCCTTAATCGAATTTAAAATCGGTTTATCAACAGCGTTATGGTCTATGCAAAATCCCGTCGCAGGACCTCCCATGAAGCTCTCTCGTTTGCTCCGCAGCACACTGATGACCGCGTTATTCACCGCACCGCTTGCCCACGCCGCCGAGCCGTTGGTCCTGCATGTTGGTGACCAGAACTACTACAACATCCGCGCTTCGGTCGAAGCCTCCGGCGTGTTGAAAGACGCGCCTTACAGCGTCGACTGGAAGCACTTCCAGGCCGCCGCGCCACTGGCCGAGGCGCTGCAGACCGGCTCGCTGGATCTGGGCTTTCTTGGCGATTCGGGTTTTCTGTTTCTCGCCGCCAAACAGGCGCCGGTGAAACTGATCGGTGTGTCGCGGCAGAACCCGGACACTATCGCCTTGCTGGTGCCGAAAGATTCGCCGGTGAAAACCATCGCTGATCTGAAGGGCAAGAAAGTCGCCTACTGGCCCGGCGCCTGGAGCCAGCAGCTGACCTTGCGCGCCCTAGAGCAGGGCGGTCTGCCGGAAAACTACGTCGACTTCGTCAAATTGATGCCGATTGATGCGGCAGCGGCATTGCCACAGGGCAGCATCGACGCTTTCCCGGTGTGGGAACCGTACATCTCCCAGCAAATCGTGTTCTCCGGTGCGCGGCCGATTCTCACCGCGAAAAACCTGATGCCGGGCCTCAGCGCGATTGCCGCGTCGGCGCCTTCGATCGACAGCAAACGCGCAGCGATCGCCGATTTTCTCGGGCGTTTGAAACAGGCGCGGGCCTGGGTCGACAGCCACACTGACGAATACGCGGACCTGTGGGCGAAGAAAGCCAATCTCGATCAGCAGGTTTCACGGCACTGGTTGCGTCAGGCGCACATGACTGTCGGGCCGGTGGATCAGCAGGCGGCGGTCGACCTGCAAGGCACCGCGGACTTCCTGTTCAAGGTCAAGGCACTGCCGGCGCCGCTGGCCACCGCCGGGGTCATCGATACCTCGTTTCAACAGGCTCTGGCTGACTGAGCGAGCGCCGGAACCAAAGCCTGTGTACCCTATCCAAATCTGGCTCGCGAAGCCGGGCGCAGGGATGGATCAGGGCGAGGGAGTTTTGCCAGTCGACAACAGGGCCGCAACGGCCAGGCGCAAGGCAAAACATGAAATACGCGTTCAATCTTCTCTGTGCAGCGGCCATCGCGCTTGGGCTGGCCGGCTGCATTGCCGCGCCGATCGAGATGACCGCGCAAACCGAAACCCGGCTCAAGGCCCAGGCCCCGGTGCGTTTTCTGCTGACCTTCGATGATGGCCCCAGCGCCTCGAGTTTCTGGAACCCTTCGGCGACCGTGCTCGATAGCCTCAAGGTCAACCCGGTGCAACCGGACATCAAAGCGGTGTTCTTCGTCCAGACCCGTGCGCCACGCGCCGGCAACAGTGACATTGGTCGCGGCATCATGCGGCGCGAGCACGCCGAAGGGCACATCCTCGGATTCCACACCGCCACCCATTGGCACACCAACCATCGCTCGCTCGATCCGCAAGAACTGGAGCAGTCGTTGAGCAACGGCACGGCGGATATCGCCGCGATCACCGGAGCAGCACCGATCCTGCTGCGTCCGCCATTCTGGAATTACGACAAGCGCACCTTCGCCGCCTATCAGCAGCATGGCTTGCACGTGTTGTTGACTGATTTGAGCGCCAATGACGGCAAGATCTGGGGCTTCAACGCCAGTCCCCGACGTCGGGCGAATATGCTGCGCCAGCTATCGGAAGTCCGCGAGCGCATTGCCCTCGGCGAATTTCCGACCGTAGACGGGGTGATTCCGGTAGTGGTGACCTTTCATGACCTCAACCGCTACACCGCGCGGCATACCCGCGAATACCTGCAAATCCTGCTCGACAGCGCCGCCGCCACGGGCGTGAAACTGGCGGACAAACCGTTCTACGATGATCACGCGGCGCTGTTGAAGGCGGCGCTGGCGCGTACGGTTGAGCAGAGTTCGCAGCCGGTGCAGTTGCCGGGGATGTGGAACTGGATCTGGGATCATGACGCCCACTAAGGCTGCGCGAAAAATGTGATCGGGTTGGCACTTCTCGGGGCGGCGGGTTGCTGAGGGCTCATCTATGCTCAACGGGTCGATCGACTCATCGCCTGCGAGGCGTGCGCCCATGCTAGCCATTGCCGACATCTGCCGGATTGTCGAATCCGGCTTTCCGTCGCTTGAATGCGAATGCACACAAGTGGAGCAGGGACTGTTGCGGATCAAGGTTTATGAGCCTGACTCCGGGCGAGTCGAGTTGTTGCTCAATGGCGTCTCACCGGAACATCTGGTGACAATCCGCGACATTTCCAACTTCATTGGCGAATTGCGCACGGAAATGAGTGCCGGGCGCCGGGCGTTCGCCGGCTGATCTCTCACAAGCGCCGTTGAAACGCCTGCACGATACGTAACGTCGCGTCGCTGGTGGGCAGATTCTGCACCGCGTCCAGCGGATGCCAGATGCATTCGGTGATCTCGTTTTGCGGGCGCAACTGCTCAAGATCGAGCACTGACGCCTCGTAGACATGATGCTGGGTGCTGCCGCTGTGCAGTTCCATCAGATACAACATCTGCTCGGCATCCAGTGCTGTTTCTTCCTGCAGCTCGCGCGTCGCCGCCCCGGCTTTGGTTTCCCCAGGCTCGACCTTGCCGCCGGGCAGTGTCCAGCGACAGCGGGGTTTGCGCACCAGGAGAACGTGTCGATCCTGCTCGCAAATAACGGTTGCGCGTACTTTCATCTGTTACCTGTTTACTGCGTGTCACATAAATGAAATAAAACTGCAATATTCGAGCCGGGCCCGGATTCAAAGGTTCCCTCGGGGTTTTGAGTGTTTGGCCTGGCGGAAAGTGCCAGAGCCTTGGCGCATCGCGATGGCGACACCCGGTCGGCACAACTGCGGCATCCGGGTGTAAGTTAAAAAGGCAGAGCTGAATCCACCGTCGGCAAAAAGGAGGTACCCATGAGCATTCCGGTCTTGAACAAAATGCACATGAACGGCTACGACGTACTCAGCGTGAACAACGGCCCGTGGCGGGTTTGTACTCACGGCGATCGGCTTGCGTCGTTCGGTAGCAGAGAGGAAGCGCTGGCCTATGCCGCTGCGTTGCCGGGTTACAGAAAACGCTCGGTGCGAGCGCGAAGTCACACTGCAAGTTGAAGCAAATGTAACGAAAGAGCCCCGGTGATTGCCGGGGCTTTTGTTGAGGTAAAGGGGGGGATCAGTGGACTTTGATCCGGCTGATGGAGCGCGTTTTCACTTCCTTGGCATACAGCTGCAAGCGTTCTTCATCACTTTGCAGCACCTCGCAGGACCTGAGTACCGCCTGGGCATCCGCTTCATTGCCGCTCTTGCGCAGCTGTTCGGCGATGCGTTTGAGGTCGACCGCCGACCATCTCAGATCCGATGCAACGGCTTGCAGGTCGCGCTGAAGTTCGTGTTCGTATTCATTGAGCCGCATGATCACCTCCGGAACATTCTCGGTAGAACAGAGTAGTCGCATTTTTCTTCGATGATGCGCAGCTCGTCTGCCACCGGGCTGCATGCATGTAAATATTTGTCCAAATGCCCTTGTAGCGGGGCGTCGGGATGGATGTACAACCGGTTACACGTTACATTCGCTTTTTTTCAGATCAGGGAAACACCATGCGGATATGGATCGGGAGTTTGGCGTTGGCATTGCTGGCGGGTTGCTCATTGCCAGCATCGCTGGTGCCGGGCGAGCCAAATCTCAGCAAAACCACCACCAAAGCGCCTAAAGACTATGCCGCGTGCTTGTTGCCGTTGTGGCAGCAGGACATTCCGAAGACCACGCAGACGTCCATTTCCAACGGCTACCGGATCAAGGCGCCGAGCCTCGTCACCGCCGACGAGATTCTCGACATCATCAAATACAAGGACGGTAGTCGCGTTTCCCTGTATCAGGGACCGCCATGGGCCAAGTCCGGGTCGTTGCGCAAATCGGTGCGTGACTGCCTGTAAAGCCCAGCCTCCGCAGCAAAAACCAGCCGCACAAAAAGCAGAAACCGGATCAATGGTTTCTGCTTTTTTTGCTTTGCGAAATGCGCTGTGACAGATCGGCACGAGGCGTATTCCAGTGTGCGCTAGGCTTCTGAGTGCCACCCGGTAACCGGAGGGGCATGCCTTTCAAGGAGCCACGGATCATGGATGATCTGGTCAAGGAAGTTATTCCGTTGTTGCAGTATCTGATTCCCGGATTTGTTTCTACCTGGATTTTTTACACGCTCACTTCGTTCAAGCGGCCTGACACCTTTGGGCAGATTGTGCAGGCGTTGATTTTTACGTTTGTGATTCATGGGGTGGTAACAGGTATTGGCGTGATCTTTTTGTATGTGGGTACGAAGGGTTTTTCTCTAGGAATATGGGATGGCAAGGCGCAGACGTCATGGGCATTCTTTTGTTCGCTGGTACTTGGATTGCTGTCCTGTAGTCTGGCGACCAATGACAAGCTACATGGTTGGCTGCGTCGCAGAAACGTAACGAAACAATCTTCTTACCCAAGCGAATGGTTCTGCGCATTCGCGCAATTTGATCGGCTCATCACCCTGCATTTGCATGACGAAAGGCGCGTTCTTGGCTGGCCGGCCGAGTGGCCGCCGGAATCAGCCAACGGCCAGTTCGTGATCCATAAGCCACATTGGCTGCATGAAGATGGCAAAGTGGCGCCTTTTGGCGCCGAATATTTGTTGATAGATTCCGCGAAGGTTAAATGGGTTGAGTTCAGCCCGGCATCAGAGGATTGATTATGAGCGCCCGAGCACCACAACCAATGCCCAAGAAATATGAACACCTGTTCTTTGGGCCAGACGGAAAACCGTTGGATAGTCCACTGTTGAGAGGGCCGAGTGCGCCTCCACCTTTGAAAAAGCAGTGCTGCTGTTCAGAGCGTATGCACCAACCAGTCCCTGAACGCTTTCAGTGACGGCAACGCCTCATTACGCGGCGGATACACCAGGTAGTAGCTGCGGCGGCTGGTGATCGGCTCCCCCAGTTGCTGCAGCTCGCCGTTAAGCAATTCATCCTCCACCAGAATCCGTGGCACCAGCCCCACGCCAATATTCGCCCGGACCGCCTGAATCAGGTGCGAAGTCATTTCAAAGCTCGGCCCGATGCGCATGCTGCGGTGTGGCAAACCATGATGGGTGAACCATTCCGCCCAGGCCTGGACATTGCTGCTGACATTGAGCAGTAACTGCCCGGCGATGTGCTGCTCGGCTTCATCGCGCTCGGCCAATGACAACTGCGCACTGGCAATCACCACCAGTTCTTCAGTGTGCAGGGGCAGGGCGCTCAGCCCCGGCCAATCCCCCGCACCGACACAGATCGCCGCATCGATTTCGCTGGTGTCGAAGTCGATCGCTTCGATGCGTGAATGCAAGTGCACGGTCATGCCGGGGTGTGCGGTGTAGAAGTCCTTGAGTCGCGGCAGCAGCCATTTCGAGCCGAAGGTCGGCAGCGTCGCCAGACGCAAACTATGAATGCCGGAACCGAACGCCATGGCCTGCAACGTCGCGCTGCGGATCTGCCCGAGGGCTTCGGCCAGTTCGCGCTGATACATGCGCCCGACATCGGTCAGCACCACTTGCCGGCCTTCGCGGCTGAACAGGCGCATGCCGAGCATCTTTTCCAGAATCTGCACCTGACGGCTGACCGCGCTTTGCGTCAGCGACAGTTCATGGGCGGCGCGGGTGTAACTTTCATGGCGTGCGGCGGCCTCGAAGGCCAGCAACAGCGACATGGAAGGGGTGAGGGTTCGCGGATTCATTCGTTTTAGTCATGGATTGCGGGTCGATTTTACGTTTGTCCCGACGGCGCCAAGCAATGAACATAAGCGCCATGAGATGGCGGGAGCGTGACGCAATCATTCATTGCGCACAACTGTTCACCGCCACACGGCCCGATTTTGACCGAGATTTCCTCACCGATGATTGCCCAGCTGTCACCCGCCGCTGCATTGACTACTGATTACCAACTGTTCCTCAGCGCCCTGAAAGCCAGTGGTTTTCGTGGCGAGATCAGTGCCGATTACGCCAGTCGCGTGGTGCTCGCCACCGACAACTCGATCTACCAGCGCCTGCCGCAAGCGGCGGTGTTTCCGATGGATGCGGAGGATGTGGCGCGGGTCGCACGGCTGATCGCCGAGCCGGCTTATCAGCAAGTGGTGATCACTCCGCGTGGCGGTGGCACCGGCACCAACGGCCAGTCGCTGACCGATGGCATCGTCGTCGACCTGTCGCGGCACATGAACCGTATTCTGGAAATCAACGTCGAGCAGCGCTGGGTGCGGGTGCAGGCCGGGGTGGTCAAGGATCAGCTCAACGCCGCGCTGAAATCAGCCGGGCTGTTTTTCGCCCCGGAGCTGTCGACCTCCAACCGCGCCACCGTCGGCGGCATGATCAACACCGACGCCAGCGGCCAGGGCAGTTGCACCTACGGCAAGACCCGCGACCATGTGCTGGAACTCGACATGGTCCTGCGCGGCGGTGAACGCCTGCACGGCGCAGCGCTTGCGGAAGACGAACTGACAGCGCTGTGCGCCCGTGAAGATCGGGTGGGTGAAGTTTATCGCTGTGCGCGGCAGATCATTGATGAGCAGGGCGAGTTGATCAAACAACGGTTCCCTGACCTCAACCGCTGCCTGACCGGCTACGACCTGGCGCATCTGCGCGAGGCCGACAACCGCTTCAACCTCAACAGCGTGCTGTGCGGCGCCGAAGGCTCGCTGGGGTTTGTGGTGGAGGCGAAGCTCAACGTACTGCCGATCCCCAAACACACGATGCTGGTGAACATTCGCTACGCCGGGTTCATGGATGCGTTGCGCGATGCCCGGGCGCTGATGGCGCTCAAGCCGCTGTCGATTGAAACCGTGGATTCCAAGGTGTTGTTGCTGGCGATGCAGGACATCGTCTGGCACGGCGTCGCCGAATACTTCCCGGCAAGTGCCGAGCGCCCGACACTGGGGATCAACCTGGTGGAGTTCTGCGGTGATGATCCCGAGGACCTGCAACACCGGGTCGAAGCCTTCCTCGAACACTTGAGCAGCGACACCGCCGTCGAACGCCTCGGCCATACCCTGGCGGTCGGCCAGGCGGCAGTGAACAAGGTTTATGGCATGCGCAAACGCGCAGTCGGCCTTCTCGGTAACGTTGCCGGCGAAGCGCGGCCGCAGCCGTTTGTCGAAGACACCGCAGTGCCGCCGCAGCACCTGGCCGAGTACATCGCCGAACTGCGCGAACTGCTCGACAGCCACGGTTTGCAGTACGGCATGTTCGGCCACGTCGATGCCGGTGTGTTGCACGTACGGCCGATTCTCGACATGAAGGATCCGCAGCAAGCGGCGCTGGTGCGCCCGGTGTCCGACGGCGTCGCGGCGCTGACCCAGCGTTACGGCGGCCTGTTGTGGGGCGAGCACGGCAAAGGCCTGCGCTCGGAATACGCGCCGGCATTTTTCGGTGAGCTGTATCCGGCGTTGCAGGCACTGAAAGCTGCGTTTGACCCGTTCAATCAGTTCAACCCGGGCAAGATCGCCACCCCGGCCAATACCGGTGCGGCGTTGCTGAAAATCGACGAAGTGACCCTGCGCGGCGAACTCGACCGACAGATCGACGAAAAGGTCTGGCAGAGCTACGGCGCAGCCATGCATTGCAACGGCAACGGCGCCTGCTACAACTTCGATCCCGACGACGCCATGTGCCCATCGTGGAAAGCCACCCGCGAGCGTGCGCAATCGCCCAAGGGGCGCGCATCGCTGATCCGCGAATGGCTGCGTTTGCAGGGCGAGGCAGGGGTGGATGTGCTGTCGGAGGCGATCCGTCATCCGGCATTTTTCCGCAACCTGTGGACACGCTGGCGCAACAGCCGCGCGCAGGATGCAGACTTTTCCCATGAGGTGTATGACGCCATGGCCGGTTGCCTGGCGTGCAAATCCTGCGCGGGACAGTGCCCGGTCAAGGTCAACGTGCCGGAATTCCGTTCGCGTTTCCTTGAGCTGTATCACAGCCGTTATCTGCGCCCGGCGCGGGACTATCTGATTGCTTCGCTGGAGTACAGCATTCCGTACATGGCGCGGATTCCGGCACTGTACAACGGTTTGATGGGCGCAACCTTTGTGCGCAAACAGTTGGAGCGTCTTGGCGGCATGGTCGATGTGCCGTTGCTCAGTCGCTTTGATTTCCACGCTGCGCTGCGCCGCTGGAAGGTGCAGCCGGCGACGGTTTCCACGCTGTCGGTGCTGACCCCGGCCCAGCGCGAGCGCAGTGTGGTGTTGGTGCAGGACGCCTTCACTCGTTACTTCGAGGCGCCGCTGCTGGCGGATCTGCTGGAGTTGATTTCACGACTTGGCTATCAGGTGTATCTGGCACCGTTCAGTGCCAATGGCAAGCCGCTGCATGTGCAGGGTTTCCTGTCAGCGTTCAACCGCGCGGCGTTGCGCAATGCGCAGCAACTTCGTGAGCTGGCGGACGTTGGCGTACCGCTGCTGGGGCTGGATCCGGCGATGACGCTGGTCTATCGCCAGGAATACCTGAAAGTGCCCGGCATGGACCACTGCCCGGAAGTCGCGCTGGTACAGGAATGGCTGCTCGAGGTGATGCCGGAGCAGGCCGCTGCCGATGCGGCCCGGTCATTCCGTCTGCTGGCACACTGCACCGAGAAAACCAACGCGCCGGCCGCCACTCGCCAGTGGGAGCAAGTGTTCGAGCGAGCCGGATTGAAACTGGCGACGCAGGCCACCGGCTGCTGCGGCATGTCCGGCACCTACGGCCATGAAGCGCGCAACCGCGAAACCTCGGCGGTGATCTACGAGCAATCGTGGGCGCGGCAGGTTGAGGCGCCGGCGGAGCGGGGCGAAGCGCTGGCCACCGGTTACTCATGCCGCAGTCAGGTCAAGCGCCAGTCGGATCGGGCGCTGCGCCATCCGTTGCAGGTGCTGCTTGAGGTGGTGCGTCGCTGAGCGGTTCGTCGTCCGGGGCATTGTCCCATATCAGCCGTGGGTCGAAACTCATCGCCGAGAGCATGGTGAACACCACCACCATGCCGAAAAACAGGATGCCCGGGCGTGGTTCGATATCGCCCAGCGCCTGGAACTTCACCAGCGCCGCGACCAGTGCGACCACCAGCACGTCGAGCATCGACCAGTAGCCGATCAGCTCGACGAAACGGTACAGCTTCGAGCGCTCACGGCGCGCCCAGTCGCTGCCCCGCTGCACGGTGATCAGCAGCAGCGACAGGGCGACGAATTTAATCCCCGGCACCGCGATGCTGGCGATGAAAATGATCAGTGCGATGTCCCACGCGCCGCCCTCCCAGAACTCCAGCACGCCGCTCATGATCGTGCTGTCGGCGCCGTTGCCGAGCATCACCGTGTTCATCACCGGCAGTAGATTGGCCGGCACGTAAAACGCCAACGCGGCGAACAGATAGGCCCAGGTGCGCGTCAGGGAGTTGGTCTTGCGCCGATGCAGCGGCGCATCGCAGCGCGGGCACTCGTGCGGCTCGTCGGTCATGTCACAGGCCAGCCCACAGCTGTGGCACAGGCACAGATTCAGTTCGCTGGCGGTCGCGGGTCGCTTCATAGAATGTCCCACAGATCACGAATGTCGCGGCCGGCAATGCGGATCATCATCAAGCTCAGCACCGCCAAAGCGAACAGGCCGATACCCGGCAGCACATCGAGCAGCCCGGCCAGTTTGAATACCGCCACCATCGCCCCCAGCAGACACACTTCGAGCATGCTCCAAGGGCGCAGGGTTTCCAGCCAGCGCATGCACAGCTTGAAGCCCGGCGCCCGGCGCGATGACAAGGCGAAACTCAGCACCCAGATCAACAGCACCAGTTGAAACGCCGGGGCGATGATGATCGAAATCGCCGCGACCATCGCCATGAAGGTGATCGGCCCCTGACTCAGCGCCAGTACCGAATCCCACAGCGTCGCGCTGTTCTTCAGGCCCTTCATGCTGATGCTCATCACCGGATAGAAATTGGCGAACAGCCACAGCATCGCCGCAGTGAAACTCAGGGCCAGCCGCTGCTCGACGGTCAAGCCGTTGTAGCGCTGCAGCACGCCGCCGCACCGCACGCAGAGGGTTTTCTGGTGTTTGCCGAGCACGACCTTTTCGTACACGCAGTCGCAATGCTCGCAGATGATCAGGTGTTCGGTTGAGGTCATGGGCAACGCTCGACAGCAGGCGCAAAGCGCAGGGGGCGCCTGATCACTATAGAAGCCTGACGTGATTGGGCAAATGTCGTTTGGGTTGGGAATCGACATTTTAATGTTATAGAGTAACGCGAATTTTTGGCGGGGCGTGCGGTTGCGATCCCCTGATTCATTTGCTCGTTGGCGAAATCTCCATGACGATTGTGTGTACCCGTTCCAACCCGCTGCCGACCGGCCGCTTGCTGTCCATTGATGCGTTACGCGGTCTGGTCATCCTGTTCATGCTGCTGGATCACGTGCGCGAGACGTTCCTGTTGCATCGTCAGGTGTCCGACCCGATGGACATCGCCAACACCGAGCCGGCGTTGTTTTTCAGTCGCACGTTGGCGCATCTGTGCGCACCGGTGTTCGTGTTGCTGACTGGATTGTCTGCGTGGCTGTTCGGCGAGAAGTACGCGGGCAAGGCCGATGTCAGTGCCTTCCTGTTCAAGCGTGGGCTGTTTCTGGTGGTGCTGGAATTCACCTTGGTGAACTTCGCCTGGACGTTTCAGTTGCCGCCGAGCGTGATCTATCTGCAGGTGATCTGGGCGATTGGCTTGAGCATGATCGCGTTGTCGCTGCTGGTCTGGTTGCCGCGCTGGCTGTTGCTGACGCTGAGTCTGGCGATTATTGCCGGGCATAACCTGCTGGACGGGCTGCATTTCGCGCTGGAGTCGGCACTGCATGTGCCATGGGCGATCCTGCATGATCGGGGCTGGATCGAGGTCGGTGACAGTCTGCGCTTGCGCACTTCGTATCCGCTGTTGCCGTGGATCGGCGTGATCGGTCTGGGTTATGCGCTGGGCCCGTGGTTTGCCCGTGCGGCCGACGCCGGAGTTCGTCAGCAGTGCCTGTTGCTGGCTGGTATCGCCGGACTGCTGGGTTTCGTCGGGCTGCGGTTGCTCAACGGATACGGCGAAAAGCCTTGGGCGGTTGAAGACACGACCGTGCAAACGCTGATGGCGTTTTTCAACATCACCAAGTATCCGCCATCGCTGCTGTTCATCACCCTGACGGTGAGCGTCGGATTGCTGTTGTTGCTGCTGTTCGAACGGCTGCAGACGCGCCGCTGGATTCGCTGGCTGACGGTCTTCGGTTCGGCGCCGATGTTCTTTTATCTGCTGCATCTGTACGTGCTGAAGGTGCTGTATCTGATTGCCGTGGCGTTGTTCGGCCTTAACCACGGTAGCTATTTCGGCTTCGATTCAGTCGCGGCGATCTGGCTGGTGTCACTGCTGTTGGCGCTGGCACAGTACCCGGCGGTACGCTGGTTTTCCGCGCTGAAATCGCGGCGCCGCGATATTGCCTGGCTGAAATATCTGTAAGCCCTAGTGACCACTACGCTCGCGCGCAAAGTCGATAAAAGCCTTGAGCGGCGCCGGTACGTGGCGCCGGCTCGGGTAGTACAGATGCAGGCCCGGATAGTAGGGGCACCAGTCGGCCAACAGCTGAATCAGACGCCCCGATGCCAGGTGTTCGCTGACCATGTCATCGAACACATACGCCAATCCCAGGCCTTGCAGTGCAGGGCCGACCATCAAGCTGACGTCGCCCAGGGTCAGCGGGCCGTTGACCTCGATTTCCTGGGCAATGCCATCGCGTTCGAATTCCCAGCGATACAGGGCGCCACTGGGGTAGCGGTGGCGCAGGCACGGCAAGTCGTGCAGATCTTCGGGTTTTTGCGGCGCAGGATGGCGTTCAAGGAATGCTGGCGAAGCCACCACCACCGAACGCATCGCCGGGCCAATCGGCAGCGAGACCATGTCGGCCTGCAGTCGATCGCCAAAGCGCACGCCTGCATCAAATCCGCCAGCGACGATATCGAGCAATGCTTCGCTTTCGACCACCTCCATGCGAATGTCCGGATACGTCTGCAAGAACTCGCTGGCAATCGGCAGCAATACCAGCTCGCACGCCTGGCGTCCGCAGGTGATACGCAGGTTGCCGGTGGGTTTGTCGCGAAAATGGTTGAGGTCTTCCAGTGCGTCGTCAATGTCGCGGAACGCCGGTTTCAGGCGCGCGTACAGGCGCCCACCGGCCTCGGTCAACGCCACGCTGCGGGTGGTGCGATTGAACAGACGCACACCGAGGCGATTCTCCAAAGCCTTTACCGAATGGCTCAGGGCTGACGGGGTGAGCCCGAGTTCGACGGCGGCCTTGCTGAAATTCAAGTGCTGCGCCGTACAGAGAAATACGCAAAGGTCTGCCGCTGAGGGTGATTTCATCTGTGAATGCCTTTCACAAAGTCATGCAAAATTGCTGGGATTATCGCATCAATATAACGGCCTTAAAGTCGCAGCCTGGCAATTTCTTTAAAGGATGAATGCATGACAACGGTCGCTCATCAACCAGGCGCGCATAACAAGCTGCTGATCCTCGCGGCCGTGTGCCTGTCGGCATTGGTACTGCCCTTGAGTTTTACCGGTGGCGCGGTGGCGACGCCCGCCATTGGCCGAGATTTGGGCGGCAGTCCCGTTGCCCTGACCTGGATCACCAATGCGTTCATGTTGTCGTTCGGCAGTTTGCTGATGGCGGCGGGCGCGTTGGCTGACGTCTATGGGCGTAAACGCCTGTTCAGCTTCGGCATGTTGCTGTTCACCGCAGCATCGGTCGCGCAAAGCCTGGCACCGTCGGTGTACTGGCTGGATGGGCTGCGTGCGGTGCAGGGCGTGGCCGGTGCTGCGGCGTTGGCCAGCGGTTCAGCGTCGCTGGCGCAGGAATTCGAAGGCCATGCGCGAACCCGTGCATACAGCGTACTCGGTACCACATTCGGCATTGGTCTGGCTTTCGGGCCGCTGCTGGCCGGCGCATTGATCGAGGCGTTCAACTGGCGGGCGATTTTTGTTTTCACCGCGCTGATCGGCGTGATCGCCATGGTCTTCGGCCTGCCCCGCATGCGCGAAAGCCGCAACCCGGATGCTACGGGACTGGATTGGCCGGGCACGATCACCTTCAGTGCGATGCTGGCGCTGTTCACCTTCGGCGTGATTCAGGCCCCGGAAAGCGGTTGGGGCAGCCCGCTGGTGGTCGGTCTGCTCGGTGCTTCGGCATTGTTGCTGGGGTTGTTCGTGATGATCGAAAAGCGCGTCAAACATCCGATGCTCGATCTGACCCTGTTGCGTTTTCCGCGCTTCATCGGCGTGCAGATGCTGCCGATCGGCACCTGTTTTTGCTACATCGTGCTGGTGGTGATGTTGCCATTGCGCTTTATCGGCGTGGAAGGCTTGAGCGAAATCGATGCCGGCCTGCTGTTGCTGGCGCTGTCGGCGCCCATGCTGGTGGTACCGATGCTGGCGGCGTCGCTGACCCGGTTTGTCTCGGCGGGAATCCTGTCGGGGATCGGTTTTCTGATCGCTGCGGTGGGCTTGCACGGGTTGAGCCTGTACAACGTCGGCGAGCCAAAATCCGCCTTGGTCATTGCGATGCTGTTGATCGGGATTGGCACCGGTTTGCCGTGGGGCTTGATGGATGGTCTGTCGGTCAGCGTTGTGCCGAAGGAGCGCGCGGGGATGGCAGCGGGGATCTTCAATACCGTGCGCGTGGCGGGTGAGGGTATTGCGCTGGCGGTGGTGGGCGCTGTGCTGACTTCGCTGCTGCATACCGATCTGACGGGGGCAGTGGCAGGCAGTGTCGATGCGGCGTTGATTGCCGAGACCGCGCACCGGGTTACCACGGGCGACATGGCGCATGCGCTCAACATGGTTCCGGGGCTGGCCAGCGAGCGTCTGGTGCAAGGTTATGCCTCGGCGTTTCAGTACCTGCTGCACATCCTGACCGTGATCACGCTGGCTTCGGCGGCAGTGGTGCTTGGGCTGTTGAGCAAGGGGCCGGCGGTTGCGCAGCCGCAAAAAACAGCGCCCGACTTGCTATAGCGGTGTGTGCGGAATTTTCGAGTGTGGGAGCGGGCTTGCTCGCGAAGGCGTCAGGTCAGTCACGATCAATGCTGAACATGCCGGCCCCTTCGTGAGCAAGCCCACTCCCACCTGTGCGTGTTGGAGTCCTGATTATTTGCGATCCAGCCACACCGTCTGCGCGTTGCAGAACTCGCGCACGCCGAAGTGCGACAACTCGCGACCGAAACCGCTTTTCTTCACGCCGCCGAAAGTCACGCGCGGGTCGCTGGCGGAGTAGCCGTTGATGAACACGCCACCGGTGTCCAGTTCGCTGGTCAGTTGCTGGGCCAGTGCGACGTTGGCGGTATAGATCGTCGCAGTCAGGCCGAAGTCGCTGTCGTTGGCCAGGGCCACGGCGTGGGCGCAATCGCGGGCAGTGATGATCGATGCCACCGGGCCGAACAGTTCCTGTTTGAACGAGGTCATGCGGTCGGTGACATCGGCCAGCACGGTTGGCTCGTAGTAGTTGCCCGGGCCTTGCGCCTTACCGCCGCCGAGCAACAGGGTGGCGCCTTCTTCGAGGGTGTCGCGCACTTGCTGGTCGAGTTCATCACGCAGATCGAAACGCGCCATCGGCCCGATGTAGGTGTCGGCGGACAGCGGATCGCCGACTTTCAATTGACGCGTGGCCTCGACGAATTTGCGGGTGAACTCTTCGACCACGCCTTCTTCGATGATCAGGCGCTTGGCCGCGGCGCAGACCTGGCCGGAGTTCTGATAACGACCAATCACGGCAGCCTGCACGGCTTCGTCCAGATCAGCGTCATTGAGCACGATGAACGGATCGGAACCGCCCAGTTCCAGCACGCATTTCTTCAGCGCGGCACCGGCCTGGGCACCGATGGCCATGCCGGCGCGCACGCTGCCGGTCAGGGTGACAGCGGCGATGCGCGGGTCGGCAATGGCGGTGGAAACGCCTTCCGGGGTGACGTTGATCACTTCAAACACGCCATCAGCGAAACCGGCGTTCTTGAAGACGTCGCGCAGCAGGTAGGCGCTGCCCATCACGTTCGGCGCATGCTTGAGCACGTAGGTGTTGCCGGCGATAAGCGCCGGAACGGCACCGCGCAGCACCTGCCAGATCGGGAAGTTCCACGGCATCACCGCGAGGATCGGGCCGAGTGGTCGGTACTCGATGCGCGCCTTGCCGCCTTCAACCTGAGTCGGTTCGGCGTCGAGCATGGCCGGACCGTTTTCGGCGTACCACTCACAGAGCTTGGCGCATTTTTCAATTTCGCCACGGGCCTGGGCGATCGGCTTGCCCATTTCCAGGGTGATCATGGTCGCCATGGCTTCGGCGCTGTCACGCAGGGCGCCGGCGAGGGCGGTCAGGGCGCGGGAGCGATCCTGCAGCGGCTTGCGTTTCCATTTCGAGAAACCGAACGCGGCGCGGGTCAGCGCAGCGTCGAGGGCTTCGGCGGATTCAAAGGCGTAGTGACCGATCTGCTCTCCGGTAGCAGGGTTGATCGAGATGGCGTGGGTCTGGCTGGAAATCTGGCTCATGGCGGGCTCCTGTGAGTTCAGTGGATGGGCCTAGAGTAGGGTGGCGTTTGTTTTCTGGAAACTGAATAATAAAGATCGTTTCTTTCACGATTGGAGAATGACTGTGGATCTGGTGCAGCTGGAAATCTTCAAGGCCGTTGCCGAGCACGGCAGCATCAGCGCCGCCGCGGCGCAGATTCATCGCGTGCCATCGAACCTGACCACGCGGATCAAACAGCTGGAGCAGGATCTGGGCGTCGATCTGTTCATTCGCGAGAAAAGCCGTTTGCGTCTGTCACCGGCTGGCTGGAGTTTTCTCGAATACGCGCGGCGCATTCTCGATCTGGTGCAGGAAGCGCGGGCCACGGTCGCCGGTGAAGAACCGCAGGGCGCATTTCCCCTCGGTTCGCTGGAAAGTACCGCCGCCGTGCGCATCCCCGAACTGCTCGCGGCGTACAACCAGTTGCATCCCAAGGTCGATCTGGATCTGTCGACCGGCCCGTCCGGGACAATGATCGACGGCGTACTCTCAGGACGATTGGCGGCGGCCTTCGTCGATGGCCCGGTGCTGCACCCGGCGCTGGAAGGTGTGCCGGCGTTCGAGGAAGAGATGGTCATCATCGCGCCGCTCAATCACCCCCCGGTGCGGCGCGCGGCGGATGTGAACGGCGAGAACATCTACGCGTTCCGCTCCAACTGCTCCTATCGTCATCACTTCGAAAAATGGTTCAGCACCGACGCTGCCGTGCCGGGCAAGATTTTCGAGATGGAGTCCTACCACGGCATGCTCGCCTGCGTCAGTGCCGGCGCCGGGCTGGCGCTGATGCCGCGCAAAATGCTGCAAAGCATGCCTGGCAGCGCGACGGTCAGCGTGTGGCCGCTGGCGGCGGACTTTCGCTATCTGACCACCTGGCTGGTGTGGCGCCGGGGCACGGTGTCGCGCAGCTTGAGCATGTTCGTGCGTTTGCTGGAGGAGCGCGGTGTGGTGCGTGCGGAAGAGTAATTGACACGTTGTGTCATGGCTGTATCTTGATCGGCGTTTCGCAATATAAAAAACTACACAGCGTAGCCATGAGGAACAAGCAAATGAGTGCAGCCCTGAGCGGTAAAGAAGCGGTCGGTGAGCGGTTTGTGCTGGAAACGATGCGTCATGCGCAGGGCCTGACCTGGAACGCCGTTGATGCCATCGCCAGGGTGATCAAGCCCGGCATGCGTGAGTCCGAAGCCCAGGAGCGGGGCAAGCAGATCCTCGCCGAACTGGGCATGGACCGCATCTGGCATCCGCTGCTGATTCGCTTCGGCGCCAATACGCTGAAGGCGTTCAAGGAGCGTTCCGAAGGCGATCCGGTGCTCGGTGACAACGATATTTTCTTCATTGACATGGGCGTGGTCTGGCAGGGGCACGAAGGCGATGCCGGCGAGACCTTCACCACTGGCTCCGATCCGGAAATGATCGCCTGCGCGGCGGCGTCCAAGGAGCTGTTCAAGCGTGTCGAGGCACTGTGGCGCCAAGGCGTGAGCGGTGTCGAACTTTATCGCTATGCCAGCGATCAGGCTGAAGCCATGGGCTGGAAACTCAATCTCGATATCAAGGGCCACCGCGTCAGCGATTTCCCTCACGCGATCCATCGCGGCGGCAATCTCGGCGATTTCGACCAGACGCCAAATGCCGGGGTGTGGATTCTGGAAATCCAGATCGCCCACCCGCAGCGACCGTTCGGCGCGTTTTATGAAGATCTGTTGATCTGATTGTCACGGCGTACCGTTTCTGCCGTACAGGCGAAAGCCTTCGCGTTGGCTCAGACGCTGGTAATACGCGCTGACGGCGGGATAGTCCGGATGCGCGAGCGGCGTTTCGAACCAACGGTTGACTGACAGCCCGATGGGGATGTCGGCGAGGGAAAACCGCTCGCCACTGACGTAGGCGCCAGTCTTCTGCAACTGTTGATCGAGGATGCCCATGGTCTGCGACCACTGCTCGATGCCTTTGGCCAGAGCGGCGCTGTCCTGATAATTCGCTGACTGGCGCACCAGCGACATGAACGCATAAGACCACGAGCGGTTCAGCTCCGACGCTTGCCAGTCGATCCACTGATCGACCCGTGCACGGGCTCGCGGCTCGATGGGGTAGAGGTCGGCGCCGCCATAGGCGCCTGCCAGATAACGAATGATCGTATTCGATTCCCACAGGGTGAAATCGCCGTCCTGAATCACTGGCACCATCGCGCAAGGGTTGAGCGCTAGAAACTCCGGCGTATCAGTCTGCTTGAAGCCCGAGCCCCAATCCTCACGCTCGAACGGGATCTGCAGTTCAGCGCAGGTCCACAGCACTTTGCGCACGTTGATCGATGACGCCTTGCCCAGAATTCGCAGCATGAGTTTTCCCTGTCTCGTGGGTGCCTGTCGGGGCATCAAGAAATACCACACCACAACGCAGAAGGCCCGCGCATGGCGGGCCTTCTTTTTACATCGAATCAATCTCAGTGACTGCCCACCAGTTTCCCGCCCATCATCCGCCGCCGATAGGCGCTGTCACGACTGGCCAGCCAGAAGTACAGCGGCGAGGTCACCAGCAGCCCCACCAGCCACGACAGGTCGGCGCCGTTGATGTGCGCCGACACCGGGCCGACGTACAGCGGGGTGTTCATGAACGGGATCTGCACCGCAATGCCGATCGCATAGGCCAGCAACGCCTGCGGGTTGTAACGTCCGTAGATGCCACCGTCGACCTGGAAGATCGACTGGATGTCGTACTGGCCCTTGTGAATGGCGTAGAAGTCGATCAGGTTGATCGCCGTCCACGGCACCAGCACCACCAGCAGCACCAGCACCATGTCGACGAAGTGGCCGATGAAGTCCTTCGACGCGCCGACGGCGGCGAAGCAGCAGGCCAGCAGCACGATGATCGAGATCACCGCACGGCTCTTGGCGGTCGGAATCCAGCGATAGGCAAAGGTCTGCACCAGAGTGATCAGCGACAGCACCGCGCCGTACAGGTTGAGGGCGTTGTGGCTGATCACGCTGAGCAGGAACAGCACCAGCATCAGCGGGCCGATCGAGCCAGTGGCGAGCTTGACCGCATCCATGGTGTCCATGCCCACCGGGGTCGCCAGCACAGCGACGGCACCGAAGATGAACGCCAGACTCGAGCCCAGCGCCGAACCCAGATACGTGGTCCAGAACGTCGACGAGACTTTTACATCGGCCGGCAAATAACGCGAATAGTCGGACACGTACGGCGCAAACGCGATCTGCCACAGCGCAGCGAGCGACACGGTGGCGAGCCAGCCGGAAAGGTTGAAGCTGCCGCGGGTGAGGAAGTCATCGGTTTGAATATGGGTGAAGATGTAGCCGAAACCGACGACGATGCCGATCCCCAGCACCCAGGTGCCGATGCGGTTGAGCACGTGGATGAAGCGGTAGCCGATGATGCCGATGATCCCCGAACCGAGGGCACCGATGACGATGCCGACCGGCACCGGCACGCTGTCGACCACGCCGTGCAGCGACTTGCCGGCCAGCACGATGTTGGAGGCAAAGAAGCCGATGTACATGACCCCGGCAATCAGCACCACCAGCAGAGCACCGAGCGAGCCGAACTGCGCGCGGCTCTGGATCATCTGCGGAATGCCCATCTGCGGGCCTTGCGCCGAGTGCAGCGCCATCAGCACGCCGCCGACCAGATGACCGACCAGAATCGCGACGATGCCCCAGACCAGATTCAAGTGGAACAACTGCACGCCCAGCGCGCCGGTAACGATGGGCAACGGCGCGATGTTGCCGCCGAACCACAGCGTGAACAGATCCCTGACCTTTCCGTGGCGATCTTCGGGGGGCACGTATCCTATCGTGTGTTTTTCAATGAGCGGCGCGGATGTTGTTGCAGAGGTGGACATGACGAACTCCAAGGCAAGGATGAGTACGTGGACGTACTTCGGTAAGCGCCGACACGGACGGCGCATTTCTTGTTGAAGCGATCATGTGCAAAGGCCCGGGATAGATAAATTAGTAAGTTTGTTGCTTCAGACCTTAAAAAATATATGCCGCGTGTAATGCGTAGCTCCGGTATGTTCAGGCTTCACTCTGTCCTGGATTTACACAGTTTTGTGGTGAGGGGATTTATCCCCGATGGGCTGCGAAGCGGCCCCTCTTTTGACTTTAGAAACAGGGGCCGCTTCGCGTCCCATCGGGGATAAATCCCCTCACCACAGAACCCCTGACTACAGATAAATGTCCTGACAACAGATAAATGTCCTGACAACAGATAAATCTCCTCACCACAAAAGCGTTGTCTCACTTGCAGAGGTTTTTATATGGCCGCCTACAACCTGCGCCAGCTCAAATACTTCGTCACCACCGCCGATTGCGGCAGCGTCGCCGAAGCCTCGCGCAAGCTCTATATCGCCCAGCCGTCGGTCTCCACCGCGATCAAGCATCTGGAAGAAAGCTTCGGCGTGCAGCTGTTCATCCGCCATCACGCCCAAGGCGTATCGCTGACGCCCAGTGGTTCGCGTTTCTATCGCAAGGCGCTGGAATTGCTGCGAGTGGCGCATGAGTTCGAGCAGAACGCGCTGGCGGATAACGATGTGGTCTCCGGGCAGATCGATATCGGCTGTTTCGAAACCGTCGCGCCGCTGTACCTGCCGCGCCTGATCGCCGGGTTCAAGCAGCGCTGGCCGGGCGTGGAAATCCGCATTCGCGATGGCGAGCAACAGGAACTGGTGCAGGCGCTGACCGCCGGCAGCATCGATATGGCGATGCTGTTCGAGCACGACCTCGACACCACCATCGACACCACGCCGCTGATGCCGCCGCAGCAGCCTTACGCCTTGCTGCCGGCCGACCATCGCTTTGCACAACAGGCTAAAGTCTCGCTGCACGATCTGGTGCTGGAGCCGATGATCCTGCTCGACGTGGTGCCCAGCCGCACCTACTTCGTGAGCATTTTCGAGGAGCGCGGACTGACCCCGCACATCGTCTTCAGCTCGCCGTCGATCGAGATGGTGCGCGGCATGGTCGGGCGTGGGTTCGGCTTTTCGATTCTGGTGACCCGACCGTTCGGCGAGTACACCTACGACGGGCAGAAAGTGGTGTGCGTGCCGCTGGCGGAAACCGTGACTGGCTCGGGCTTGTCGGCAGCCTGGCTGCGTCGGGTGCAACTGACCAAACCGGTGCAGTTGTTCGTTGATCATTGCCGTGAGGAATTGGCCCGACTGCACGCTTGAAGGCAGGCAGTCAGGCCGAAAGGATCAGGCGCGAATCGAGGCCAGCATCCGTTGCAGCATCGCATCGCAGGCATCGAGTTGCGCACGACTGACAAACTCGTCAGGTTTGTGCCCCTGATCCATGCTGCCGGGGCCACAGACCACGGTGGGAATACCCGCCGCATCGAACAGCCCGCCCTCGGTGCCGAACGCCACGGTGCCGAATTCCCGTGAACCGCAAAACGCCGCGATCAACTCCGCGGCCTGACTTTGCGAATCGGTAGCCAGGCCCGGATAGGCCGACAGCTCACTGAAACGAATCGCACTGTGCTCACTCACTGCCCGCATGCGCGGCAGCACTTGCTGCTCGGCGTAAGCCTGCAACTGCTGCGCGACCTGGGTTGGCTCCTGCGAGGGCAGGGCGCGGATTTCGAAGTCGAAGCGACAGTCGGCAGGGACGATGTTCAGCGCTTTACCGCCGCTGATCACTCCGGTCTGCACCGTGCTGTAGGGCGGATCGAAACGTGCGTCGTGATGCTCGGGTGCTTTCAGTTGCTGGCCGATGCGCCCAAGCTCACCGATCAGCTCGGCGGCGTACTCGATGGCGTTGACCCCCAGCGGTGCGTAGGCCGAATGACAAGGATGGCCGTGCACGTCGCAGCGCATCGCCAGTTTGCCTTTATGGCCGAGCACCGGTTTCAACTCGGTCGGTTCACCGATGATGCACAGCAGCGGTTTGACCGGCCGCTGCTCCAGCTCGGCGAGCAACGAGCGCACCCCGAGGCAGCCGACTTCTTCGTCATAGGACAGGGCGATGTGCACCGGCATGCGCAGCTCTGCAGCGACCAGCGCCGGCACCAGCGCCAGCACGCAAGCGATGTAGCCCTTCATGTCGGCGGTGCCGCGCCCGAACAGCTTGCCGTCGTGCTCGCTGAGTTCGAACGGCGCTACTGTCCATGGTTGACCATCGACCGGCACCACATCGGTGTGCCCCGAGAGCACGATGCCCGGTTGCTCGGCCGGGCCAATGGTCGCGAACAGGTTGGCCTTGCTGCGCTCGGCGTTGTAGATCAGCTCGCACGGCACATCGAAGCCTGCGAGGTAATCACGCACGAACTCGATCAACTGCAGGTTGGATTCGCGGCTGGTGGTGTCGAAGCCCACCAGCGTCTTGAGCAACGCGACGCTGCTGTTCATCGATCATCCCCGGCAACGCCATAGCCCGGTGCCTTGGCCGGGTCGAGGGCGCGGTCGATGTAGTCCTGCAACTGCGGCTGATAGGCGTCCCAGAGTTTTTGCAACTGGCCGATCGGGTCTGCGTCTGCCCAATCAACGCGCAAATTGACGATCGGCCAGGTCTGTTCGCCGACCACCACCACGGCTGCCGAATGCACCGGCCCGGCTTCGCCACCGAGGGCTTGTGCGGCGTGCAAGGCCTTGAGCAAGCGGTCGGCCAACTGGCCTTCGCCGTCCTCAAAGGCACTGACCATCGCTTCGATTACCGAGCGCCCGGCGAGCATGTTGCCAGCGGCCACGCATTGTTCGCCGGACACGGCGTTGTGCACGCCGAGGGTCTGCGCGCCGCTGAAATGCGCGGTCTGGCCGAGGTGGTTGATCGCGGTGATCTGCCGGTACTGGCTGTAGCCGTTGCGGGTCAGCACCTGGTCCAGCGCCGCGTCGGGCGCCTGACCTTGTTCCATCAATGCGAGGACTTCCGGGCCGAGGGAGGGCAGAGTGATGTTCTGGCTCGACACCGCGCCGACACCCGGCAGCAGCCACGGACAACGCGCGCCGACGGCGATGCTGGAGGAACTGATGGCGACACCGAACTGGCCGGTTTCAGGGCAACGGGCTGCGATTGAAAAGGTCATCTGTTTACTCCTTGTGTGTCTTGACTGGCCTCATCGCGAGCAGGCTCACTCCTACCTTGAAATGCGTTCCCTTGTAGGAGTGAGCCTGCTCGCGAAGGCCGCGACTCGGTCTGCCGACTTACTCGGGAATTACCGCCACCACATCAATCTCCATCAGCCACTGCGGCTGCCCCAGTGCCGACACCACCAGCCCGGTGGAAATCGGGAACACGCCTTTGAGCCACTTGCCGACTTCCTGATACACCGGCTCGCGGTAGCGCGGGTCGATCAGGTAGGTGGTGGTCTTGACGATATGGCTCATGTCGCTGCCGGCTTCTTCCAGCAGTTGCTTGACGTTGCGCATCGCCTGTTCGGCCTGCGCGCGCGGATCCCCGAGGCCCACCAGATTGCCGTCGAAATCAGTGCCGACCTGACCCCGCACATACACGGTATTGCCGGCGCGCACGGCCTGGCACAGGTCGTTGTCCAGCGTCTGATTCGGGTAGGTGTCCTTGGTGTTGAACATACGGATGCGGGTGTGGGTTGGCTTGCTCATGTACAGCTCCAGACTGAGTGTTCAGCGGCGCACCGGGCACCGCCGCGAAAGAGGGCAATCAAGCGTCGACGGTATCGGCGGCTTTCGTGCTGGCGGTCGAATGCAGGGCGGCTTCACGCTGCTCGGCATCCTTGTAATCGAGGTATTTACGCTGGGTGGCGATGTGGTCGGCCACGTGTTTGGCGTCATGCCACACGCCCCAGATGAACGACGAACCACGGCGCGACTGCCATGGCAGCCCGAGGAAATACACCCCCGGCTCGCTGGACACGCCACGCTGGTGCTGCGGTTTGCCCTTGTCGTCAAACGCTGCGACCTGCAGCCAGGAATAGTCCACGGCGAACCCGGTGGCCCAGATGATCGAAGTGATCCCGGCCTTGGCCAGATCCAGATCGAGCAGCGGATTTTTCACGCACTCGGGATCCGCATAGGTTTCGCGTGCTTCGGGTTCTTCCGGTAGGTCGAGACCGTTGCGCTCGATGTAGGCATCCGCGGCATCCAGCAGCGCCAGATAGTTTTCGTCGCCACGCTTGAGGTTGTCGCGCAGGTCCTGCTTGAAGGTCACCACGCCGTTGTTGAACGACTCGGTGACGCCGACCAAGGTCATGCCGCGATGGGCCAGACCACGAAAATCGATGGTGCGCCCGCCATGCGCGCCGCTGACCGCGATGGTCACATGCTCGCGGCCGGGTTTCATCGCCGCCTGATCCCACTCGCCGAGCACCCCCAGCCACCAGCAGAAATCACGGTTGCGATAGGCACGCGGCGGACGGTCATGCGCACCTACCGACAGGTACACCTGCTTGCCGGAGCGCTGCAGTTCATCGGCGATCTGCACGCCTGACGAACCGGCGCCAACCACCAGCACTGCGCCTGCGGGTAGTTGCTGCGGATTGCGATAGTCGGCGGAGTGAATCTGCAACAGACGCGGGTCTTGCGGCGCAATCGGCGGGATCACCGGGCGCTGGAACGGGCCGGTCGCCGCGACCACGCGGCTGGCCTCGATCACTCCTTCGGAAGTCTCGACGGTGAAGCCCGGACGCCCGACATTGCGCACCACGCTTTTGACTTCAACGCCGGTACGGATCGGCGCGTTGAATTTCTTCGCATAGGCTTCGAAATAGTCCGCCACACGCTCCTTGGGGGCGAAACCATCGGGATCTACATCATCGAATTCCAGCCCCGGAAAGCGGTCATGCCACGCCGGACCGTTGGCCACCAACGAGTCCCAGCGCCCGGTGCGCCAGCGTTCGGCGATGCGGCTGCGCTCCAGCACCAGGTGCGGCACGCCGAGTTTGCTCAGGTGCTCGCTCATCGCCACACCGGCCTGTCCGGCACCCACGACAAGCGTGTCTGTTTTTATTATTTCAGTGGTCATTTCTACATCCTTCCTGGCAAGGCAAGTGGATTCGGATCGCTTCAGGCTGGTCCGTTTTGCTTGCGGTCAGACTAGGCAGGAGGGGGGTATCGGTAAAATATTATTAAGCTGGGATGTGAATACAAATTGCTGAAGCAGAAGGGGCGAAGCCAGTAAAAACGCGGCTTGCAGGGCAGGGGGAGGGTTGTCCCGGGCAGGAAAACCCGGGACAGGAAGGTGAAAATTCACTTTAAGGAGGGGGAGCGTCGCGTCAGTTACCGTCGGCGACCTTGCGTTCGATCGCATCGGTCTTACGCTTGAGCTCCTCGGTGTCCTGTTCCATGACGCGGGTGGAGGTGGGGGTAATCACCTCGTCCACGGCGCGGGTGTCGTCGTCGCTGTCCTGCAGATCGCGGTTCACCACATCCACCGGTTTGCCCGAGGAGTCGAGCGGTGGCGCGTTATGAGGTGTTGCAGGCTTGATATCGTCGGTGCTTTTCATTTTTCATACCTCCATTGACCTACAACGTTGGATACGAAGCCATGACGGGAGTTCGAGAAATTTCACGGGTGACCGCAGCCGCCCTCGGCTGTGCGTTGCTGATCGCTGCCAATTCAACTCAAGCCGCCAGTTTTGACTGCGGCAAGGCAAAATCCATGGACGAAAAAGCCGTCTGCGCCAACCGCGCCTTGAACGACCTGGACGTCACCATGGGCGAGCTGTTCAGCCTCGATAAACGCCTGCTGCCGATGGGCGGGCGTGATGCTCTGATCGGTGAGCAGCAGGACTTCCTCAAAGGCCGCAAGGCCTGTGGCGCGAAGCTCGATTGTTTGACCGATCTGTATCAGAAGCGGGTCGTTGCGCTGCGCAGCATCATCGAGACGCGGGTGATGACGCAGGGGCCGTTTTGACGGACGGGTTGACCCTCTGGTCGATGCATAGCAGCATCCCGGGCAAACCCATTCACCAACAGGAATTTGCCACGATGTCTGCGCCTGATGATCTTGATGAGTTGCTGGAACGCGTGAACGACGAGCAATCGTTCATTACGTTTATTCAGGCACTGGGTGCCGATTTCGCCCGTGAGCGGACAATGAACGAACCGCTGTCACCCTATGGTCCGGGCGCCTTGGGTTGGGAAAATGGATCTGTGGATGCGTTTCTTGAGGCTGCAGGTGCCTGGGCAATCGACAGTTCCAGGCAGGTGGCAGCAGAGGAATCTTCGGCCAACGTATGGCAGCGCTGTGCGAGCATTTTGCTGGCCGGCAAGTTTTATGAGTGAACCGGGCGAGCATCAAGAACAGAGCAGGAAAATGTGTGATGAGTAGGCCGTTGAGTGAAGCCGATCTTTATCTGGTCATGCTGGAAGCGATTGAAGAAGGCTTGAACATCGATCTGCAACCCTTTTGTGAGCGGCTGCAGGTCGAGCGTCGCGATCTGCTTAATCAAGTCGCGATCGCCGTAGCCAGAGATTTCCTATCAAACACGCGTGATTTTGAGTTTGGCGATGAAGTGATGAATGCACTTATCAACCCCATCGTTGATGTGTCGATGCACGCAGAAATGCCCCAGCCAGCCTTTGACATCTATCAGGCATTTGATGCCGGCGAGTATCTGCACACAGGCGATGCGCAGGATGTTTGCCCTTGGGAGAAACATACGCGGCCGGGGCTGGAGAATATTTTGCGTAATCATTTGCCTACGTTGGAGTAGTAACCCGGCGGGTTGCCGAGTATGCAAACCGTCAGAGCAAACTCCACGACACCCCGACATAAACCCCCAACCCTTCACCCGGCGTAGACCGCGCCGCATCCTGACCCTTGTCGTCATACCCCGGTGTGACCGTCGCGGCGTAGTGTTTGTTGGTCAGGTTGCGCAGGTCCAGCCAGGTCTGCCAGTCGTTTTTCGGCGCGTTGTAGCCGACGGTGGCGCCGAATAATGCGTAGGGATCGGCGTAGTAGCTGTTGGCGTAATCCACCGCGACCTTGGACACCAGTTGCGTATTGACCGCCGCGAAGAAGCCCTGCGGCCAGTCGTGGCGCAGTTCGCCCTGGTAATAGTGCATCGGCAGGCCGGGCAGGCGGTTGTCGCCGAAACGCTGGTCGTCGCGGTAGTGGAAATCGCTGAAGGTGTAGGCCTGACGCAGGCTCAATTTACGTCCGTCGGCGGCCGACCACAGTGTGCTTTGCAGGCTGGCTTCCACGCCTTGGTGCACGGTGGGGCTGGCGTTGAGTTCGTACGGGGTGACGGCATTGGCGTCCGGCAGTACCGACAGCAATTCGTGGCGCACCTGGGCGTAGTACCACGCCAGGCTCCACTGGCCGAGCGCGCTGTCGCCGCGACCGCCGAGTTCGAGGGTGGTCGCGGTCTGGTTCTGCAGTTTGATCGGGTCGCTCTGGGTGCCGGTCGCCGCGCCGTTGCCGGCCGGGAAGCGGATGTTCGAGCTGTAGATCAGCGACCACGGGTGCGGTGCTTCGACCGAACGGCTGAGGTTGCCGAACAGTTGCAGGTCCGGCGTGACCTGATAGCGCAGGCCCAGACGTGGCGCGTAATCCCAGTCGTTCAGGCTGGTCTTGCCGCCGCTTTGCGGGTAGGTGACGGCGCTTTCGCGGCGGGTGTAAATGGCGGCGAGGCCGGTGGTCAGCCACAGGTCGTCGGCGATTTCCAGGTCGTTGCCCACGTGCAGAACGGTGTCCGAACCCTGATAGGTGAAGTTGCGCATGCGGGTGCCCGGCGCATACGCGGCGGTGTTGCCGGACGGGATGCGCACGAATTCACTGGCGCCGTCGTTGGGCAGGTGTTTGGTGGTGCGCAGGCCCACGGTGCTGCGGCTTTCCATGCCGAACACGGTATCGCGGCGCTTGTAGTCGAAGGTGCCGCTGACATCGGTGTAGGCCACTTTCAGACGGTTCGGGCCTTCGCGCAGGTCCATCGGGTAATCGTGATAGACCAGGCCGGTCTGAATGCTCGAATCGTCGTCGACGTAGTAGGTGGTCTTGTTGCCGATGAAGGTGCTGCCCGGTTGTTTGCGGCTGTCGTCGCGCGACACATAAGCCGGGTTGGCCGCCCTTGGAGTGTGCTCGATCGAGTGTTTGGTCACGCGGCCGGCGAGATCGTTGTCGGTCTCGCGATAGCGGAAGTAGAAGCGGGTTTCCAGGTTCGGATTGAAGCGATAGCCGAAGTTGGCGATCACGCCTTTGCTCTCGCTGGCGGTGTGATCCTGATAGCCGTCGGCGTTCGCATCGGTCAGCGACACGTAGTAATCGAAGTCGCCCAGCACTTGCCCGGAACTCACCTGACGCTGCTGATAACCGTGGCTGCCGGTGGCATAGCGCACCTGCAATTTCGGCGCGTCATAGCCGGTGCGGCTTACGTAATCGACAGCGCCGCCCAGTGCCAGTGCACCGCGATCAAAGCCGTTGGCGCCGCGCAGCACCTCCACATGGTCGAGCCACAGCGGTTCGAGCAATTCGTAGGGCGTACCGCCGGGGCCGGTCAGCGGCAGGCCGTCGAGCATCGTGTACAACCCCGAGGCATGCGCGCCCGGTGCGCGGTTGATCCCCGAACCACGGATCGAGATTTTTACCCCTTCATTACCCGCCGACTGCGCGTAGACCCCGGGCTGATACGCCAGCACATCCTGATTGCTCGCCACACGGCCCTGCAACGGCTGGCGCATGTCGACCACATTGCTGCCGCCGGGCACCTGCGCCAGACGCGCTTGGGCCTCGGCGACGGAGGCATCGGCGCCGCTTTGTTCTTCAGCCGAAATCAGCACCTGTCCCAACTCCATGCTTTTGGGTTCCTCGGCCATGACCGGGCAGGCGAGGGCCAGGCCCAGCAGGGCAGAGGGCAGGGATTTGGGCGACGGCATCGAAGAAACTCCAGGCAGACAGGAACGGGCAATGAACAGTGCGACGCAAGAAGGAACGACGGAAACACATGGCAATTTTGCTTTTTTAACGGGGCGCTGCGTGGCAGGTGGGGGCAGGATGGCTCAGGAGGCGGCAGTCAGGGCCATACACGCAGACGACTGGCCGCTTCTATCGCGGCCAGTCGTCCGGCGTATATCTGGTTCAAGCAATTTTCAGCGCCATGAGAATGTCCAGCGGTGTCTGGGCAAATGCCCGGGCCTGTTCGGTCATCTCGGCAAGGTTTTCTTCGGCCGTCAGCAGCGGCTGGTCACCCTTGTGCAGCACTTCGCCCTGATCACCGATGACGGCCCACGCCAACTGCGCCCAGTCTTGCGGGTCGGTCATGCCTTGCTTGATCGAAATCAGGAACAACTGCTGCACGCGGCTGATCGGTACGCCACCGCCGGTGACCGGACTGGCCAGCACCTGAATGTTGTTGTTGAACAGCGCGCGTTTGCACAGTTGCAGGTTGAGAGTGTCGCAACGTTCCTGCACCTGCCTTTCGGCGGCTTCGCTCTGGCACGGGGCGGCGACGCCCATGCCGATCAGCACGGTGACAGCCTGCACCAGGTCGTCGTAAGACACGGAGCCGACGGCCATCGACAACTGCTGCAGGGTTTTCGGTGCGTAGGCACTGGCAGCGAGCGCTTCGAGCACCGGGCTGTAAATCTCTGTTTGCAGCGCAGCCTCGCCGGCGGGACCAGTGACCGTGCCGGGAATGCTCTCAATCGCTTGCAGCAGGACAAACCGGCTTCTCAGCAAGCTGTCGCGCTGCTCGGCGGCAGACAGCCGATTGGCGCCACGTACGTACAGATCCCGGCGGAAGTTCTGATTGATAAAGTAGTCGCGCGCCTGTTCGCGCATGATCGGGTGCTCGATACCTTCCAGAAAGTCCATGCCTTCTGCACTCAGATTCAGCGCAGCCACAGTGTCCAGCGGTACGGCCGTGGTGGCGTAGTCGAGTTTGGCTGCGGTCATGGCATCGACCACGTCGATGAAATACATGCAGTCCCAGTTGCGATTGAAATACTCATGGGCCACGTACTGACGGTTCTGCCCCTTGATGCTCTGCAACTGTGCACCGAGAGCCGGCGCCGCTCTGGCGTACTTCGGATTGGCCGCCAACAGCGTTTCGGAAAACTCCATCGCGGCATCGATGCGTTTGGCCGGGCTGGTCGAGGCCTGGCTGGCAAAGCGGTTGTGCAGGCTGAACAGATTGCGCAGTGGCGCCGAAGGTGACCAGCCCGGGAAGCAGTTGTAGCTGACGTACAACATGCCGCCGGGCTTGAGGTGGCGACGGGCGAACTCGACGATCAGTTGCTGATTGTCGCGGCTGACCCAGGACCAGATGCCATGCAGGCTGATGCTGTCGAACGCCGGCAGATCATCGCGGGCCAGCAGTTGCTCGAAGCTGTCGTCATATAGACGGGCCTGGCTGTTCCAGTCGTTCGCCAATGCGATGGCATGCGCGGCCTGAGATGGCGTGAAGTCGGTGCCAACGTAGTTGCCCGGGTTGGCGGCGGCGTGGATGTTGATGGAAACACCCTGGCCAAAGCCCAGTTCGCAGTGGTAGCCGCCGGCGTTCTCCAGCGTGGCAAAGCCACGCAGCAACAGGCAAAAGCGCTGGAACACCGGGTTGATTTCCCGGCTGTACGAGTAGGTGTAGCCCTCGTCGGTGAAATACCCTTCGTTCCAGGCATTGCTCATGTGCGCATCCTTTATTTCGAGAGAGAAAGAGCGCTCTTATAAGGGCTTGGCATTGCACACGACAAGCGAAAAAACACCTCGGTGACCTTTACCCTTGCAAAGGCACGTACACGTCCGTCTGCCATTGCTCCTGCGGCGTCTGGGGAAAGACGCTCAGGTAATGGAAAAACAGCGGATGATCACGTAATTCCTCACCGCTGGCCGGCAGCCAGTCGCGGTAGACGGGATAGATGGTTTCGCCAATGTGATCCGGTGAACCCACATGCCGAACCACCACACAACGTCCGCCGGGGATGACCGTTTCGCGTACGCCAAAGGTGTTGGGCGCCACGGCTTCGTCGATCTCGCCACAGATGGCGAAGCGAAAATCCTCTGCAGGTGTGGTGTCGGGGTTGCTGTAGGGAATGCCGAAGGTGCGACTCGAGGCCACCGGTGACTGCCCGCTGTGCATGCGCCAGGCGATGAATGTCTGCACGCTTTGTTGAACCTCCCCCGGCGCGGCGCGGTGCTCAAGCGCGGCGACCCGCACGGATGGGAAGTCGATGATTCTGGTTTGCATGATGACGCTCCTGGAAAAGTGAGGGATGGCGAATACCGCATTCCAGGTCTGCCAGTTCGGTTGCTTCCTGAAGGCGCTCGGCGTCATGCCGAAGTCGCGCCGAAAGGCGCGGCTGAACGCTTCCGGACTTTCGAAACCGGCGCCATACGCTGCCTCCAGTATCGAATGATCCGGCTGCGCGGCCAGCCGATGTGCAGCCCGGCGCAAGCGCATCAGCTGCACGTAGCGCGAGACTGGCACGCCAACGAACGCGCTGAATTGCCGATGGAAGTGAAACACCGAAAAGTTCGCCAACTGACTCAACGTATTCACCGACAGGTCACCTTCGAGATGGGCATCGATGTAGGCGAGCACGCTGTTGAAGCGCCGGGTATAGGCGCGGTGGGTCGGCAGGTCGGACACGGGTTGAAAGCTCCTGGAAGTGCGGTCTGCTATAGCCTCGTCGATTTCCGGGTCGGCACGCCTAGCCGGGTTTGCTCAAGTGTCACTCCTACAGGGGCGCGTGTGGAGTCAGCGGCCGTGCGCCGCGTCCGCCAGTTGCCCGGTATCGACCCGCACGAACACCGAATCGCCCACCGCCGTCAGCACTTCTCCGGCGTACACCTCGCAGATCACCCGAGTTTTGCGCCCGACGTCGCCTTCGACCCTGGCGCGCAAGGTCAGGGTGACGCCCATCGGTGTGGGTTTGATGAACTTGAGGCCGAGGTTGCCAGTGACGCAGTCGATGCGCGGCAGGCTGCCCGGTGCACGCTGTTCGGCGCGGTAGTGGTAAGCCATCGCGGTCCAGTTGGAATGGCAGTCGACCAGCATCGCCAGCAGGCCGCCGTATACCAGGTCCGGCCAGCCGCAGTATTTGTCGTCCGGCAGGTGTTCGGCCATGACGTGCACGCCGTCCTCGTGCCAGTAGCTTTTGACGTGCAGGCCATGGGGGTTGCGGCTGCCGCAGCCGTAGCAGACGCCTTCGGGGGCGGCGAGGTCTTGCAGAGGCGTTTCGGAACGGGTCATGGGTCTGATCATCCTGAAGTGGTGAGCCCGGTCAGGCGCAGGCGGTTGCGCCCACCGCGCTTGGATTCGTAGAGCGCGGCGTCGCCTTGTTCGATCAATGCCGCGAGGCTGGCCGGTGGCTGGTTGAACAGGGTGGCGCCGATGCTCAGCGTCACTGGTTCGGCGGTGGGGAAGGTCTGGGCGGCGCTGCGCTGAAATTGATCGCGCAGGGCGTCGCCCAGTCTGACGATGTGATCACTGGGCGCGTTGCTCAGCAAAATCACGAACTCGTCGCCGCCCAAACGGGCGGCCAGCGCCTCATCGGTGGTCTCGGCGCGGATCATTTCGCTCAACGCCACCAGCAAACGGTCGCCGGCGCTGTGGCCGTACTGATCGTTGACCGATTTGAAGTTGTCGATATCGATCAATAGCAAGGCGCCGGGATGCGCCGCGGACACGCCCCGCAGCAGGCCCGGCGCGCGCATGTCGAGGGCGCGGCGGTTGTAGAGCGCGGTCAGTGGATCGCGGGCGGCCAGTCGGGCGATCTGCTCCTCGCGCCGGTAGCGTTCGGTCCCGGTCATCGACAGTGCGATGAGCATGATCGCCATCGCGCCCTCGACCAGCGAGATCTGGATGATTACGCCACGGAATGCAGCCAGGTCGATCAGCGTGCCGGGGATCACCACGGTCAGGGCCTTGGCCACATAGAAGATGCCGTGACCGAGCAGCACATAGCGCAATTGCACCGCACCGACGCTCAGCGATTTGCCATGCGGGCGCAGCAGCAAACTGGCCTTGAGCGTCGAGGCGGCAACCAGCAGCGAGTTGGCAGCCAGCATGACTTTCGACCACAACGGCCCGTCCGGCAGCAACAGAAAAACCAGCCAGGTGACGAAAATCAGGTACCAGGCGCGTGACAGGCGGATCTGCGTGAAGCGCGCCACCCCCAGCAGAAACAGAAAGTGCGCGGTCACCAGCAAGCCGTTGGCGAACCAGATGCCGATCAGCAAAAAGCCGTTGCCACGCAGCAGGGCCAGGGTGGAACCGATGGTGATGGTTGCGAAACCGGCGCTCCAGAACAGCAGCGAAGGCTCACGAATGCTGCGCCACTCGACCGCCAGATACAGCGCGGCAGCGGCTGCGAGAGCGATCGAGATGGTCAGCATCGTTGGTGGATCGAGCGGCATTTCCGGGGGAGCCTGTCAGAAGGTCGATAAGGCCGCCGATTGTAAGCGTTCGGGGCCGTTTTGGCAGGCGCCGCATACGATCGTCACCGACCGGCGTCCACGCTCATTCGTGAGGCGTGAGCCAAGTGTCGACGACCCGCCGATCCAGTTCTTCCCAGTACGCCATGCCCAGCACGCGCGTGGTGTTCAGCCCGCGCAGATAACCGCGCAACTGGTTGGCGGTATCGCGCTTGAGCTGCGCATCGGTGATGTCCTTGTCCAGCAACACGTTTTCGTACTGCACCAGGTATTCCGCCACCCGCTCGCGAAAGTCGGGCAGAACCGCGTCGCGGATCAGGTCAAAGGTTCTCAAATCGGCTTCCTCACTGTTGTTTTAGTCATTGGGGATGAGTGTGTACCCGTCTTTATCGTGCGCAACTATCGCTAGAAGTAATAGTGACCATCACGAAACGCAAGTTCAGCTTTGCTGGCAATAGGCGGAAAATTGCCCTCATTGAAAACGCAGCTCAAGGAAATTGCGCGATGAAGACCCTGACCCGACTGGCGCTGACCGCTCTGCTGATGAGCGGCATGGTAGCCACGGCACCGTCTTACGCCGACGACGCCTGTGCGTGTCATCTTCAGCCAATCGCCGGCAGCAGCGCGACTTTGCAGCATTCACAGACCGTGGGTGTGTTGTACAGCGAAAACACCCGGGAAAACCTGCAATACCTGACGCGCTACCACGATATGGCGCTGCACGGGGCCAAGGATGCACTGGATCCGCGAATTCGCGCAGCCTTTGTCAGCAGCTCCGACCCGGAACTGGCGATCGATTGGTTGCTCAGCTCGTTGCAACGCCAGTTTCTGTCGGTGACCGTTTACGACGACCTTGATGCGCTGATTCAGGCACACCCGGACATAGTGGTGAAACTCGACACCTTCAACCGCTTGCTGACTCAGCAGAACAGCCTGTACGAGGCGCATTTCATCGCGCGTTTCTACGATGCCGACCTGCAGTACATCGGCAAAGCCGAGGGCTCGGTGGAGAAACAGATTTCGTCGGTCTGGGTACACGACAAAGCGGCGCACGAGATTGCCGCGCAGATCGAGCAGCAACGTGACCTGCAACTCAATGCCTTGAAGCAGTTCGATGCCTCGCTCAAGGCGCTGGTGGCTTCCAGCTGAACACTCAAAACCAAAAGGGCAGCGGCGGCGCCGTGACGCTGAATCGCTGCCAGATGAACCGAACCTTTATTTTCAGGATGACCCCGATGCGTGCTTTGTTTGCCCCGACCCTGGCCGTTGCTTCCTTGCTGCTCGCCGGTTGCGCCTCCGCACCGAACGACCCGACGCTGACCTTGCAGACCAACAAGACTCCGGCGCAATACGCCGATTGCGTGGTGCCGAAGCTGCAGGGCAGTGCGCTGAACCCGACCGTTTCGCAGACCCAGCGCAGCTACCGGATCGTGGTGCCAAGCAAGGTGTCGGCAGACAACGTGCTGGAAGCCTACAAGGCCGGCAACGGCGGCAAGGTGTTCATCTACGAGCGCCACTTGCTGGCTTCGAACTTCCTGCCTTCCAGTTTTGAACGCGCCGCCCAGGACTGCATCTGAACCGGCTGCGCAACCCGTTTTAACCGAGCTCCTTTGGTTGGCCGCAACCAACCAATATTTTGCCCCGCACCTCATTCGGTTGCGGGGCTTTTTTTGTCTGACGTTTGCTGCTGTGGCGACGCCGACAATCGACCGCTCGCCCGGAGTCGTCGGCTTCTTGCACCGTCATATTTAAACATGGTTGTATGGTACAACTAAATTTCAGCGGTGATGTGTCATGAGTATCCCTACAGCCTTGATCGAAGAAATCCGTACAGCGTCGCGCACGATGGTGCGTGAGTTCGGTTTCCTGCGCGCCACCTTGGCGGCGACCGATTATTCAGCCTCCGGCGTGCACGCATTGCTGGAAATCGAAGCCGGGGACGGCGTCAGCGCTGCGCAACTGGCGCAAAGCCTTGGCCTTGAAAAGTCCAGTGTCAGCCGTATGGTCGGCAAACTGATCAAGGCCGGGGAGATCGAAGAGCGCGCCGCCGAGGACGCCCGGGTCAAGCATCTGCACCTGACGGCGCAGGGCCGGCAGACCGTCGCCGACATTCATGCCTACGGCCAGGCCCAGGTCAGCAAGGCACTGGACACGCTCAATCCGTCGCAGCAACAGAGCGTGGCGCAGGGCCTTTCAACCTACGCGCATGCGCTCAAGACCATCCGCCTGGGTGCTGACCGGCCGCTCGCGCCGAATCTGCACATCAGCGCCGGCTATCGCCCCGGCCTGATCGGCCGCGTGGCGCAAATGCATGCGGATTATTATTCGCGACATTCCGGTTTCGGCGCGATCTTTGAAAGCCGCGTCGCCAGTGGAGTGGCGGAGTTTGTCGGGCGCCTCGATCAGCCCTGCAACCAGATCTGGGTAGCCACGCTTGATGAGCGCATCGTCGGCTCGATCGCAATCGACGGCCAGGATCTGGGCAGCAATCAGGCGCATTTGCGCTGGTTCATCCTCGACGACGGCTGCCGCGGCAGTGGCGTCGGCCGGCAACTGCTGAGCGCGGCGGTGGAGTTTTGCGATCAGCAGGGTTTTGATGCGATTCAGCTCTGGACCTTCAAGGGCCTGGACGCCGCGCGCCGACTGTACGAAGCGGCCGGGTTCGAATTGACCATGGAAGAGCCGGGCAGTCAGTGGGGCAGCGTGGTGACGGAACAGCAGTTCACCCGTGCAGCCGCCTCACGTTGAAGGTTGATTCAGCGTCATCACGTAGGCGCTGAACATGTCCGCCAGCCGGTCGGCGAAGGCCGTGATTTCCAGATCGCTGCGCACAGTCCCGGAAAAGTCTGGACGAGGGCAAACCGCTACAAACGCATGCCCATTTCGACAGCCCGAGTCTCAAAGCCGAACTCCGCATACATCCGCGCTGCACGGTTATTGAACGGCCAGACGGTCAAACGCAGATCCTGGGCATCCTGTTCGATCGCCCAGTTTTTCACCAGATTCATCAGCCCACGGCCGATACCCTGTCCCGAAAACTGTTCGGCGACACACACCGAGCCGATGCGAACGACATTCTGCGGTTGCATCAACGGCCCTGAACTGGCCGACAGGCTGGCCGTGATAAACGCCGCAGGTTGATCGTCGACATGGGCGATGAACACAACGTGACCGGGTTTCTCGAACAGCGCTGACCAGTGGGGCAGGTCGCGGGAAAATTCCGCGGTGGGCGGGGCATAGATGTCGGGGCGGGCAGTGTGATGCACGTCGTTAAGCAATTGCCCCAGCTCACACATGCTCAACGCGTCTGCGCCCGTCGCGGTGCGGTAAGTGATTTGTTCCATGTCGTGCGGTGCTCCTTGATTACGCGCAAGCCGCGAACGGCGCTGTTGATCGTTATTGTTCCAGCCAGTCAGGATAGATCTGCACAAAGTGCTGCTGCAGCCATTCGACAAATACCTGAACTTGCGCAGCCAGGTGCGTGCGGCTGGGGTACAGCAGTGATACCGGGCGCGGGGTGGGCCGATAGGCGCTGAGGATTTCCACCAGGGTGCCGCTGGCCAGGTATTCGGCCACGGTGATGCCTGGCGCCTGAATGATTCCAAAGCCCGCTACGCCGCACTGCACGTAGGCATTCGACTCGGTGACGGTGATGCCGGCGTTGCTGATGAACGCGCGGTCTTTGCCTTTGACCGAGAAGTGCCAGGGCAATGTCCTGTTGTTTTGGCCGGAAAGAAAATTCACCCCGCGATGGGCATTCAGATCGTCGAGTGTCCGCGGTTCGCCGTGTTCCTGCAGATACTCGGGGGCTGCGCACGTGACCATGGTCGCCATGGCGATCGGGCGAGCGATCAAGGTCGAGTCCGGTAACTCGCCAATTCGTAACGCGCAGTCGATACCTTCACCGATCAGGTCGACCGCCCGATCAGTCACGCCCAGCACCATGTCGATCCCGGGGAAGGCGCTGGTGAAGGCTTTCAGGTTTTTGATGAAGTCCAGTTGCGCGAACGCGGTCGGGATATCGACCCGAAGCCGGCCTTCGAGCGTTGCTCCGCTGCGGTCGAACATCGAAGTGGCGGCCGAGATATCCGCGAGAATTTCCTGCACTCGCTCATAGAACAGTTGGCCTTCGGTGGTGAGCGCGACTTTTCTGGTGGTGCGCTGAAACAGACGCACACCCAGGGATGTTTCCAGCTCCTGGATGTAACGGGTGACCTGGGGGCGCCCGATGTCCAGCGATTCGGCGGCTTTGGTGAAGCTGCCGAGCTCGGCAAGCCGAGCGAACAGTCGCATCGATTGCAGCAATTCCATGATCGGGACCTGACGGAATTCAATTGTTGCTTGAGGATAGAATAATCATGTGCCTTTTTGCGTATTTATTGCGCGAGGCCAACAGCGAAAGATGTGCCCAGGCAAACCCTTGGTGGTTTGCAGCCATTGATCCGTTTTTGGAGATTCGCAATGAAAGCCTGGTTACTGAAAGATTTCGGCCTCGACAATCTGCACCTGGAAGAGACAGCGACCCCGCAGCCACAGTCCGGCGAATTGCTGGTAAAGGTCGGCGCCGTGTCCCTCAATTTTCGCGACAAGGCGATTGTTGACGGCATCTACGAGCCGCACATGGTGCCCAAACCGTTGATTCCGGTGAGCGACGCAGCGGGCACCGTGGTCGCGGTGGGTGACGGCGTCAGCCGCTTCAAGGTCGGCGATCGGGTCAACTCGCATCTGTATTCCCGCTGGCTGGATGGCGAGCCGGGGCCGAATGAACCGGACTACTGCTTTGGTTCGCCGTTGCCCGGCGGATTGGCCGAATACATGATCATCCATGAAGACAGCGCCGTTGCCGCGCCGGACAACATGAGCGACGAAGAGGCGGCGACGCTGCCGATTGCTGCGCTCACGGCGTGGTACTCACTGGTCGACTTTGGACAGATCCAGCCCGGCCAGACCGTGCTGGTTCAAGGCACGGGCGGGGTGTCGATTTTTGCCGTGCAGATCGCCACGGCGCTGGGCGCCAAAGTGATCGCCACATCGAGTAGCGAGCACAATCTGCAAGCCGTGAAGGAACTGGGAGCGGTCGCGGGCGTGAACTACAGAACGACACCGAACTGGGCCGATGAAGTGTTGCGGCTGACTGACGGCAAAGGCGTGGATCTGCTGCTCGACGTGGCCGGTGGCAACGGCATCAATCAGTCGGTTGCAGCGACCAAGGCTTCCGGGCGCATTGCACAGATCGGTTTTTTGACCGGGCAGACCGTTGCACTCAATCTGATGCCGCTGATTTTCCGCCAGACCACCATTCGCGGTATCGCCGTGGCACCGCGCTCATCCTTCGACCGGATGAACGTCTTCCTCAACCAGCACAAGATTCGCCCGGTGATCGATCAGGTGTATCCGTTCGAGAAAGCGCGCGAGGCGTACGAGCATCTGGCGAAGGGCGCGTTTGGCAAAGTGGTGATCAAAGTCGCCTGATATAGGCACAGGGCCAAGCAACGGGGCTCAATGCGATTGCGCCAGACCCTGTTGCGCCTTGGCTCTGGCAATCGAAAACGCCTTCGGCAAATTGGCGCCATTCTTCGCGGCCAGGATCTCGGCCATCACGCTGACCGCGATCTCCGCCGGTGTCTTGCTGCCAATGTAGATGCCGATTGGCCCGTGCAGCCGTTCGAGTGATGCCTGGGTCTCACCGAAATGCTCGATCAGACGTTCGCGGCGCAGCTGACTGTTGCGCCGCGAACCGATGGCGCCGATGTAAAACGCCGGGCTGTGCAGGGCCTCGAGCAGTGCCAGATCGTCGAGTCGCGGATCATGACTCAAGGCGACGATACAGGTGCGCAGATCGACCGCGAAGTCGCGCACCACGTCATCCGGCATGCCGATGATGCGCTCCACACCGTTCACCGCCCAGGTGTCGATGTATTCGGCACGTGGGTCGCACACCGCGACCTTGAAGCCGTTGAACAGCGCCATGGTCGCCAGATACTCGGCCAGCGCGCCGGCACCGATCATCAGCAGCCGATACCCCGGCCCGAGGGTATTGAGCATCTGTTGGCCGTCGAAACTGAATTGCTCAGGAGTTGCCGTGGCTTGCAGTGTGACGCGACCGCTATCCAGTGCCAGGCAGCGGCGCACCAGTTGCCCGGCATCCAGTTGCACCAGCAGCTCGTCGAGCACCTGCCATGAGGGATTGAACTCCAGAATCAGCTCAAGCGTGCCGCCACAGGGCAAACCGAAACGATGCGCCTCGTCGGCGCTGACGCCGTAGCGCACCACCTCGGGCGCACTGTCCTTGAGGCCGCTGCCGCCATGCGCGGTGGTGTAGCGATCGATCAGGTCGTCCTCGATGCAGCCGCCGGACACGCTGCCGACCACACGCCCGTCGTTACGCAAGGCCATCATCGAGCCTGTCGGGCGCGGCGAAGAGCCCCATGTGCGCGCCACCGTGGCGAGCAACACTTGCTCGCCGGCGGCGAGCCAGTCCCGCGCGGTGCGCAGGACCAGCAAGTCGATGCTTTCCATCAAAGTTCCTCTAACGCATTTGCAGGATGATCGGGCTGCTGCTGGCCGGATCCGTACGTTCACGCAGCTTGTTGACGGCCTGCGGTTCAATGGCACCGCCCTGATTGCCCCAGGTGCTGCGCATGAAGGTCAGCACTTCGGCGATCTCTTGATCCGACAACTGTTCGCGGAAGGCTGGCATGCGATAGGCGTCCGGTACTCCGGCGGCCACCACCCGTTGCGAACCGTTGAGGGTGATGTTGATCGCCGAGGAACTTTCCTTGGCCAGTGCCGACGTGGCGCCGGCCAGCGGCGGCATCCATTCCGACTGGCCCTTGCCGTCCAAACCGTGGCACGAAGCACAGCGCGTGACGTAGGTATGGGCACCGGGCGCGTCCAGACGTTCCGTCGCCGAAACCGTTTGGTACTGCCATGGCTGGCCGTCGCGCTGAGGATCCCCCGGCAATGACTTGAGATAGCGGGCGATCGCGGTCAGATCGTCATCGCTCATGAACTGCGTCGAGTTGTTGAACGCCTCGGTCATTGAGCCATAAACCACTGCATGTTTGTTACGCCCGGTCTTGAGGAACTGCACGATCTCCGGCTCACTCCAGCGGCCCAGACCGGTGTTGTGATCATCACGCAGGCTTGGCGCGTACCAGCCATCGAGCAAGGCGCCGGCGAGGTACGGCGTGGCGGATTCATCCAGAGCCTTCTCGTTGAACGCCAGACCGCGCGGCGTATGGCAACTGCCGCAGTGCCCGGCGCCTTGCACGAGATAAGCGCCGCGATTCCACACGGCATCCTGCGACGGTTTGGCCACGTAAGGTTCGGTATCGGCAAACACACCGTTCCACAACGCAATCGGCCAGCGCAGGTTCAACGGAAAAGGAATCGCACTCGGGATATTCGCCTGCTTGACCGGTGCCACGCCTTTCATGAAAAACGCGTACAGCGCTCGCACATCGTCGTCACTGAGCTTGGCGTAGGACGGGTAGGGCATCGCCGGGTACAGACGACGGCTTTCAGGTGCCACGCCGTGGCGCACCGCACGGTCAAAGTCCGCCAGGCTGTAGCGACCGATGCCGGTTTCCGGCTCCGGGGTGATGTTGGTCGCGTGGATCGCGCCCAGTGGTGTGGCCATTTCCAGGCCGCCAGCGAACGGCGCACCGCCCGGCACGCTGTGGCACGCCACGCAATCGCTGAGTCGGGCGACGTATTCGCCACGAGCGACCAGCGCCGGGTCGATATCGGCCACGGCGGTGTGGTTGTTTTCAAGGCGCGAGACAGGCTCGCGGGTGACATACCAGGCCAGCAGGCCTGCCGCGACCAGGCACGGCACTGCCAGCCAGCCAGCGGTTCTTGCGAATCGGCTGTTATTCATGGACGCTCCGGCGCTGATCAAGTGAAGGTGTGTCGGCTCATGGGCAGGCTGCGCACCCGTTGCCCGGTCAGCGTTGCCACCGCATTGGCGACGGCGGGCGCGACAGCGGGCAACGGTGGTTCGCCGATGCCGCCCATTTTTTCCCCGCTCTCGACAACACGCACGTGGACCCGGGCCATCCGCGCAGGCGGCAGGATCGGATACAAGTCGTAGTTGCGCGCGCGCGGTTTGCCATCAATCCACACGGCTTCCTCCACCAGGGTCTGCGACAGGCCCAGCGCCACCGCGCCATTGACCTGTGCTTCGACAATCGCCGGATTGACGATGCTACCGGGGTCGATCGCCTGCCAGATGTCGTGCACCTTGACCTGACCGTGCTCGATGGAGACCTCGGCGATCACCGCCGTCTGGGTACCGAACGGCGAAGCCATCGCCACGCCTCGCGCACGTTTGCTGCCGTCCGCCGCGGTGAACGGCCCACGCTTCCAGCCACCCGACAGCTCGCCCACGGCTTGCAGCAGCGTGGTCAGTCGTGGGTTGTCGCGCAGCAGATGCAGGCGCAATTCGAACGGGTCCTTGCCACCCTTGTCGGCCAGTTCGTCAAGGAACGATTCGTAGAAGAAGTCGTTGAGCGAATTGCCCACCGAACGCCAGTAACCGAGCATCGCCGGGCCTTTGGCGTAGATCTGCGCGATGCGCTTGTTGGGGATTGCATAGGACTTGCCCGACAAGCCTTCAAGTGCCGTCGGGTCGAGTTTTTCACCCTGTTTGCCGGCCAGCGCCTCGGTCGGGCCTTCGGTGGCACTGATTGCTTCGATCGCCAGCGGCCAGCCGTCATTATCCAGCGCCGCACGGAAATTCACCGCTGCCACCGGACGCAGCACATCGCGCAGGAACTCTTCTTCGCGGCTCCAGATCAGTTTGACCGGGCGACCAACCGCTTTCGATAACTCGATCGCCTGAGGGTAGGGACTGGCGGCGTCGTAGAGGAAATGCCGACCGAAGAAGCCCCCGAGCAATGGCGAATGCAAGGTGATGCGCGACGGATCCAGCCCGGTGCGTTTGGCGATGTCGGCACGGAACATGTCCGGCGCCTGATTCGGCAGCCAGACTTCCAGCGAACCGTCGGGATTGAATCGGGCCAGCGCCGACGGCGGCTCCAACTGACCGTGGTTCAGGTACTGGTTGTTGTAAGTGGCGTCAATCCGCGTTTTGGCGTTCGCCAGAGCTGCAGCCACGTCGCCCTCATTTTCATCATCCCTGGCCGGGCCTTTGTCTTCAGCCAGGCGCTTGAGCCAGGCATCACTGGAAAAATTTGCGGGCATCGGCCGTACTTTGCTGTCGGCCGTGGGTTCCTGCCAGTCGACCTGAATCGCTTCCACTGCACGTTTGGCGTGCCACCAGCGCTCGGCGACCACCGCCACGGCCCCCGGCAGGCGATGCACGGAATGCACGCCTTTCATTGCCTTGACCTGCTCTTCGTTGCGCAGGTTACCCACGGTCATGCCCAAACGCGGGGCATGTTGAACGGCAGCATGCAGCATGTCGTCGACCTTCAGGTCGATGCTGTACAGCGCCTTGCCCGTGGACTTGTCGTAGGCATCGACGCGCTTCACCGGTTTGCCGATCCAGCGGAACTGGCTCGGATCACGCAGCTGCACCGAGGCCGGATCGGGCACCGGCAGATCCATGGCGTGCTCGGCCAGTTCGCCGTAGGCCACCGAACGCCCGGACTTGGCGTGCACGACTTTGCCGGGTTCGGTGCTCAGTTCACCCACCGGCACCCCAAGTTTCTGCGCACCGGCCTGCAGCAGCATGGCGCGGGCGAGGGCGCCGAGGCGGCGCATCACCGGGTAACTCATGCGCACCGACATGCTGCCGCCGGTGATGCGCATACCGTTTTCCATCACCACATAGGCTTCGCCGGGCGGCGCGGCTTCGACCAGGAATGTCGACGGGTCGGCATCCAGTTCTTCACCGACGATCTGCGCCATCGCGGTGAACGTACCTTGTCCGCCTTCCATGAACGGGCAGAGCAGGCGCACGCGGTTGTCCGGGCGAATTTCCAGAAACGCCGGTACCTGCGTGCCACGCTCGGCAGTCGCGGCCGCCACTGCCGCTTGCACGCGAGTCGTGCCCAGCGGCAGGCCGAAACCGAGCACCAGTGCGCCGACGGCGGTGCCGGTCAGAAAACGTCTGCGCGACACATTGATCGGTTCATGCAGAGCCAGTGCTGATGCTTCCTGGGACGGATCGATACGCACGTTCATCAGGCATCTCCCTTGCCGGCCAGCTCATGCACGGCGGCATGAATGGCGTTGTACGTGCCGCAGCGGCACAGGTTGACCATCGCCGCCTCGATCTGCGCGTCACTTGGCTTGGGGTTTTGCTTGAGCAGCGCCGTGGCCGCCATCACCTGCCCGGACTGGCAGTAGCCACACTGGGCGACCTGCAGATCAACCCAGGTCGAGACCACCCGTTTACCGACATCATCGGCCTCGATCGCCTCAATGGTGGTGACCTCGCGGCCGACCACGCCGGCCACCGGCGTGACGCACGAGCGCACCACGTTGCCGTCCACCAGCACGGAACAGGCGCCGCACTGCGCCAGTCCACAGCCGTATTTGGTGCCGGTCATGCCCAGATCATCGCGGATCACCCACAGCAGGGGCGTATCGGCGTCGGCATCGACCTGATAGGTTTTCTGGTTGATTCGTAGTTCCATGGTTCACCCGCTCGATCATCGGTTGACGTGCATTTTTATAAGCGGTGAAACGCTGCGTGGCGCCTCACCGGTAAAGCGTGTTCTTTGCTCAACTGGCCGCGTTGCCCAGTGCTTCTGCGGCGAAGGGGTCGCCACGCAGCAGCGCGATGTCCCGACTGGGTGCGGTGCCGTACAGGCGTGCGTATTCGCGGCTGAACTGCGAGGGACTTTCATAACCGACCGCAAATGCCGCTCGCGAAACGTCCAGACGCTCCATCAACATCAGCCGGCGCGCCTCGTTCAGTCGCAGCCACTTCTGGTACTGCAGCGGGCTCATGCCGGTGAGTTGGCGGAAGTGATGGTGAAAGGTCGGTGCGCTCATCTGCACCCGCGCCGCCAGTTCATCGATGCGCAGCGCCTCGGTGTAGTTGACCTTGAACCAGTCGATGGCTTTGGCGATGCGATAACCCTGGCCATCGACGGCCGTGATCTGCCGCAGCCGCGCGCCTTGATCGGTATGGAGCAGCCGATAGTGGATTTCCCGCAGCACCAGCGGCGCCAACACCGGGATCGCCTCAGGCTCGTCGAGCAATGCCAGCAGGCGCTCGAGCGCGCCTTCCAGAGCGGAAGACATGTTGCCAATGCCAGCGCCGGTGTTCGTCGACGGCTGCCGTTTCGCAGGCAAGCCACCTTTGCTGAGGATCTCGGCGAGCATGCCGACATCCAGCTTCAGCACCAGCCCGACACAGGGCTGTTCGGGGCTGGCAAGCATCACTTCGGAATTGGCGGGCAGATCCAGCGAGGTGACCAGAAACCGCGAAGGGTCGTAGCGGTAACCCTCACCGCCGACCCACAAGCGCTTTTCCCCACGGCCCACCAGAATCAGGCTCGGCTCGATCATGCACACCGTCGGTGGCGCCGGCTGATCGCGACGAAACAGCGACAGGCCGGCTATCGACGTGGCGAAGTCGCCCGCTACGCTCACGCGCGAGTCAATGTTCAACGCCAAAGGTGATTGGTGGCGCAGCGGGGTAGGGATCATGTCGGGCAACTCCTGTTGAACGAACTCTAATCCGCTGCACAGGCGATTCCTATACACCACCCTGCATCCTCAGAGGATCAGGCAAGCATTCAAGAGGAATGCACTAGGGCAGAGGTGAATCGACCGGGAGAATGTGTCAAACCATTACAGGAGAGCCGCGATTCGACAACGCGATCCTCGCACCGTGAAAAACAGTGGGTCCGGGCAATCGCCCGGACGCCTATCGCAATACAGGTAATCCCAATGACTTCCCTTTCTACAGAACAACGCGGCTGGAGCGCCGTGCTGGCCATGTCGTTGGCCGCCTTCGCGCTGGTCGCTTCAGAGTTCATGCCGGTCAGTTTGCTGACGCCGATTGCCGCCGAACTGCACATCACCGAGGGCCAGGCCGGGCAGGGGATTTCCGTGTCCGGTGCATTCGCCCTGATGACCAGCCTGTTGATTGCAGCGGTCGCTGCTCGCGTCGAGCGCAAGAAGCTGTTGCTGGGTCTGACCTTGCTGATGATCGTCTCGGGGACGGTGGTCGCATTCGCGCCGGGCTATCCGTCGTTCATGTTCGGGCGGGCCCTGATCGGCATCGCCATTGGCGGTTTCTGGTCGTTGTCGGCGGCAACCGCGATGCGTCTGGTGCCGCCTGACCAAGTGTCCCGGGCACTGGCGATCGTCAACGGCGGAAACGCGCTGGCCACGGTAATCGCCGCTCCGGCGGGGAGTTTCCTCGGCGCATTGATAGGCTGGCGCGGCGCGTTCTTCTGTGTGGTTCCGGTCGCCGCGCTGGCGGCCGTGTGGCTGCTGATCAGTCTGCCGTCCTTCAAGCTTGAGCGTCAGGCCGGTAGCGGTAATGCCCTGCGGTTGATCAAGCAATGGCCGGTCGCCTTGGGGATGGTCGCCGTCAACGTATTTTTCATGGGGCAGTTCATGCTGTTCACTTACCTGCGGCCCTTTCTGGAGGGGGTCACCGGGGTCAGCGTTGCAACCCTGTCCTTGATGCTGCTGGGGCTGGGGCTTGCCGGTTTTATCGGGACCTTTGTGATCGAAAGATTCCTCGGCACTGGCCTGTACCGCACGCTGACAGTTATCCCGCTGATAATGGCGGTCATTGCGCTGGCGCTGGTCAACTTCGGCGCATCGCCGCTGCTGACTGCGGTGCTGCTCGGATTGTGGGGGCTGGTCGCCACGGCGGCCCCCGTGGGCTGGTGGACCTGGCTGGCGCAGACACTCCCGGACGATGCCGAAGCCGGCGGAGGGCTGCTCGTGGCCATCGTGCAACTGGCCATCGCCGGAGGGGCCATCGTCGGTGGCCTGGCGTTTGATCTGAGCGGTTATAAAGCCACCTTCGAACTCAGCGCGGCGGTGTTGGTGATTGCGTCGGTACTCGCCTGGTGCGCCGGTCGCAGTGCGACTGAAGTTCATCTGGTCGAGTCGAACGCGGCCGGCTGACGAGTTCAGCCGGCCGCCGGGGGGCACGTTGTCATTTGAGCGTAACGACGACCTTGCCCTTGGCGCGCCCCTGCTCGACGTACTTCAACGCCTCTGCCGTCGAGGCAAACGAGAAGCTGCGGTCAATCACCGGTCGGATGATTACCTCCTCGACCAGCGTGGCGATTTTTTGCAGTTGTGCACCATTGGCCCGCATGAAGACGAACGTGTAGTTGACCGCCTGCTTGCGCGCCTTGCGCCGGATACCGAAGCTCAACAGGCGCATGACCTGTTGCAATGGCCAGGACAAGCCTTGTTCTTGGGCGAACTGTGCAGTGGGCGGGCCCGAGATGGAAATGAGCTGGCCGCCGGGCTTCAGGACCTTGAGTGATTTTTGCAAAACGTCCGGGCCAAGGCTGTTCAACACCACGTCGTAGTCGTGCAGGACGCTTTCGAAGTCTTGCTGTTTGTAGTCGATGACCAGATCGGCCCCCAGTGCCTTGACCCATTCGACGTTCGCGGTGCTGGTGGTCGTGGCGACGAAGGCGCCGAGGTGTCTGGCCAACTGGATGGCAATGCTGCCAACCCCACCGGATCCCGCGTGAATCAGTACTTTCTGACCCTTTTTCAGTTGTGCGGTTTCGATCAGTACTTGCCACGCCGTCAACGCGACCAAGGGCAGGGATGCGGCTTGCGCCATGCTGGTATTGGCGGGTTTTCGGGCGACCGCGTTTTCGTCCACGGCGATCAATTCGGCAAACGTTCCGATCCGCGTTTCCGGCGGGCGAGCGTAGACCTCGTCTCCCGGTTTGAACTGCGTCACCTGTGAGCCAACCTCCACCACCACACCCGCCAGATCATTGCCCAGTATCAGCGGTAATGCATAGGGCAGAATCAGCTTGAACTCGCCACTGCTGATCTTCGAATCCAGCACATTGACGCTGCTGGCGTGTACCTCGATCAAGACATCACGGGCACCCACCACAGGGGCAGGCGCTTCGCCAATGCGCCCGCTGTTCTTTCCATAGCGATCAATCAGAAATGCTTTCATCGTAGTGCTGCTCTTGGCGGTTGTAAGGAGGGTGGCTGGCGCGTTGCGGTGTTGCTGCGCCGTGTCGTCAGGCGTCGAGGAATGCCTGGGCCTTGGCGACAAAATCAACGCAGTGCTGGAAAATCCCGCCGTGGCCGGCATCCTCATAAATCACCAGTTGTGCGTTGGGAATACGCTTGGCCAGCGCCATCGAGTTGACGCTGGGCACCATGATGTCGCTGTCGCCGTTAACGATAAGCGTGGGTATGCGCAAGCGTCCGAGGTCTTGCGGCGGTTGTTGGCCCCACGCGGTGATCGCTTTCAACTGGCGCAGAAAAGCGCTCGGTGTCGGGCCTTTGTCGCGATTGTTTTTGCGTGCTTTCAGGCGTTGCAGATACTGCGACGCAGATCGACGGCCATTGGCTGACGAGGTGAAGAACAGGTAGACCTTGGGATCGCGCAAGGTCAGCAAGCCTTTGAGGATCAATGGCCACGTCACCGAACCGACCTTGTCGATACCGCTGCCGCCGGCCGGACCGGTACCGGTCAGAATCAAGCGACGCACCCGATCAGGCGCCTTCAGGGCAATGTCCTGAGCAACGAAGCCGCCGAGCGAGAATCCCAGTACATCAACGGTTTCCAAGCCCAGCGCCCGGATCAACTGAATGGCATCGTCTGCCATTTCACCGACAGTCAGTGGCGCGGTTCCACCAGAGCCGCCAATACCGCGATAGTCAGTGGTAATGACCCGTCGGGTTCGTGCCAAGCCATCAATGATCGCGGGATCGAAGTTGTCCAGCACGGCGCCCCAATGGTTGAACAGCACCAGCGGCACGCCGATCGCGGGGCCGATGTCGCGGTAAGCGAAGCGCACGCTGTTGACCGTGATCGACTGGTTCGCCGCGTTGCTGAATGGCGTCGACGCGCCAGTGTGGTTATTTGCCAGGGTTTGATTCATTTCTGCTCCGGATCGCGGGCCGGATTCGATGCAGTGACTTGCGCCTGCATCGAATCCGCCGCGCGTGTTCGCTACCAGACAATCACTGTGGGTCCAGGTAGCGCTGGGCAACCGCAGACTGACGGATTTGCCCGATCAGGCCCTGACGTGCGCCTTGCAGATCATCCCAGCGTTGCGCTTCGTGCAGCGGCGGGATGGTTATCGGTTCGCGGCGATCGAAACCGACCAGAGCGGCATCCACCAGATCGCCCACTTCCATGATGTCACTCAAGGTGTTGATGTCGATGCCGGAGCGATCCCAGATCTCCGTACGGGTGGCGGCGGGGAGTACGGCTTGCACGTAGACGCCCTGAGGTGACAGTTCCAGGCTCAGTCCCTGGGACAGGAACAGGACGAAGGCCTTGGTCGCACCGTAGACGGTCATGCCGAACTCCGGTGCCAGACCCACCACCGAACCGATGTTGATGATCGCGCCGTCACCGGCCTTGACCAGACGTGGAGCGATGGCGCTGGCCAGGCGCACCAGTGCGGTGGTGTTGAGGGCGACCAGTTGCGCAACGCCGTCGGTGCTTTGGTCGATGAAGTTACCGGAGAGGGCGGCGCCGGCGTTATTGACGAGGATGCCGATACGGGCGTCCTCGCGCAGGCGGTTTTCAACGGTGCTCAGATCAGCGAGTTGGGTCAGGTCCGCCGGGATCACATCGACGGTGACGTCGTGTTCGCTGCGCAAGCGGGCTGCAAGTGCGTCCAGGCGTGCCTGGTCGCGGGCGACCAATACCAGATCGTGGCCGCGTTGCGCGAAGCGCTCGGCGTAGACCGCGCCAATGCCGGTGGAGGCGCCAGTGATCAGAACAGTAGGGCGAGTGCTCATGGGGGATCTCTCTTTCAGGGTGTGAGAAACAGAACGCGCTCAGTTGGCGCTGACGCTTGATTCAGCCAGCGTCGGGTAGTCGATGTAGCCCGCCGCACCGCCGCCATAGAGGGTGGCGGGATCGAACGCGGACAACGGCGCGCCCTGCTTGAGGCGCTCCACCAGATCCGGATTGCCAATGAACGGGCGACCGAAGGCGATCAGGTCGGCCTGGTCATCGGCGAGCTTCGAGGTCGCCAGGTCCAGGTCATAGCCGTTGTTGGCGATGTAGGTGTTTTTGAAGCGCTGGCGCAGTGCGCCGAAGTCGAAGGGCGCCACGTCGCGCGGGCCACCGGTCGCGCCTTCGACCACGTGCAGATAAACCACGCCGAGGGCATCGAGTTGCTCGGCGACGTAATCGAATTGCGCCTGCGGATCGCTGCTGGAGACGCCGTTGGCCGGCGACACCGGAGACAGGCGCACACCGGTGCGATTGGCGCCGATTTCATCAACGACGGCCGCCGTCACTTCAAGCAACAGACGCGCCCGGTTTTCAATCGAGCCGCCATACGCATCGGTACGCAGATTGGCGCTGTCCCTGAGGAATTGATCGAGCAAATAGCCGTTCGCGCCATGAATTTCCACGCCATCGAACCCGGCGGTAATCGCGTTTGCCGCAGCCTGGCGAAAACCGTTGACGATGCCCGGCAGTTCGCTGGTCTCCAGCGCGCGCGGCGCCGAGACATCTTCAAAGCGATTGTTGACGAAGACTTTGGTGGCGGCGCGTAGCGCAGAAGGGGCCACGGGGGCGGCGCCGTTTTCTTGCAGATCAACGTGCGACACGCGGCCGACATGCCACAGTTGCAGAAAGATTTTTCCGCCCTTGGCATGGACTGCATCGGTCACCTGGCGCCAGCCGTCAATCTGCGCCGGCGTGTAGATTCCCGGGGTGTCCTGATAGCCCTGACCTTGTCGGGAAATCTGCGTGGCTTCACTGATCAGCAAACCTGCGCTGGCCCGTTGGCTGTAATAGGTGGCGGCGAACTCGCTGGGTACGAAGCCTGCGCCTGCACGGTTGCGAGTCAGCGGTGCGAGGACGACGCGGTTCGACAGCGTCAGGTCGCCAAGTGTGTAAGGGGTGAACAGAGTCTGGTTACTCATCTGGTATTTCTTCCGTGCCCGTTGGTGGAGATCGGTGTGCGTGCAATTAGGATGATGATCGAAATCTAAACTGTCAACGGTTTTGATTATGACCAGCATCTATGTATGATTGGCACAATCATTCCCAATGAACACGAGGTACTGCACGTGCGAGTGACCAAGGCCCAGGCGCAGGCCAATCGAGAACACATCGTCGAGACCGCTTCCGAGCTGTTCCGTGAGCGTGGCTTTGACGGCGTCGGTGTGGCGGATCTCATGGCGGCTGCCGGTTTCACCCACGGTGGTTTTTACAAGCATTTCGGCTCCAAGGCCGACCTGATGGCTGAAGCCGCGTCCTGCAGTCTTGCCAAGTCGCTGGCAGGTGCCGAAGCGCTCGACGTGCCAGGCTTCATCGATGTCTATGTGACGAGAGAACATCGCGATGGACGTGGCAGCGGTTGCACCATGGCCGCGCTGTGTGGCGACGCGGCGCGTCAATCGGATGAGGTGAAAACGACGTTTGCCGAAGGGATCGAGCGCACCCTGCAGACCCTCGGAGACAAATATCCAACCGGGCCGGACGCCGTGGTGGGCGAGGGGAGAAAGAAAATGATCGACCTGCTGTCGCGGGCTGTCGGCGCGATTGTGCTGTCGCGCGCCTGTCCGGATGATTCCGCGCTGGCTGACGAGATCCTTGAGGTGTGCCGCGCTGAAATGCTGGCTTCGTTGCCGGTTGACGAGGAGACGGTCTGAGGCAACGCTGGATCGTCGTTTCGCTCAACAGCGGGTTGCGCTTCGTACCAGCGCCTATGAGCAGATGGACCTGAAGCGCAGTCTCAGCGGCAACGCAAAGGTCAGGAGTACCGTTTCAGACGTTCACGCCAGTTGCCACCGTGCGTGCGCTGGCACGCTTCCTCGGAGTCGAAACGCACGTTGCGCTCTGATGGGAGCAGGTCGATATCGGCCTCCCTCAGCGCAGTGGCCGTCAGCTCAAGCAGGCGTGCCTTGGCGTCAGTCAGGGCGAGGTTTTTGTCGGCTTCGGTGTCGAACACCCAAGTGACATTCAGGGTCGCCGCCAACGCGTTCAGGTCAGCGGTGTGGGTCAGCCAGGTGAAGCCCTGGATTTCAGCTTTTGCGGTTTCACACGCGTTGGTGAGCGTGGCAATCAAGCGCCGCTCGATTTGCGCCAGTTCACGTTTTCCAAGGGGCATTGCAGATCCTTTGACGACAGTGGTGGTGTGGTCTCAATGTAATTGCTGAGGTTCACAAATTCTCATATCCAACCCGAATACCCTGTGGGAGCGAGCTTGCTCGCGAAAGCGGTAGGACTGTGATGTCAGTGTTGCCTGACCTGGCGCCTTCGCGAGCAAGCCCGCTCCCACAAAGGTTGCTGTGAACCGGGATGTCCCTGTCCAGCACAGATCCCACAAAGTTTGCTGGTGATTGCGGATGCCCATGTCCAACACAAATCTTTGTGGGTATGTGGCGTCAGTCTAGATCGCTGGCCTGATGTCGCTCCGCAACCTGGCTCGCCTCGTCACCCCAGGTGCGATTGACCCGCTGGCCACGCTTGACTGCCGGGCGCTCGGCGATTTCTTCTGCCCAGCGTTGTACGTGGGTGTATTCGTGAGCCGCTAGAAATTCGGCGGCCGCATACACGTTGTTGCGCACCAGTTGGCCGTACCACGGCCAGACCGCGATGTCGGCGATGGTGTAGCTGTCGCCGGCCAGGTAGCGGCTTTCCTTGAGGCGTCGGTCGAGCACGTCGAGCTGACGCTTGGCCTCCATGGTGAAGCGGTTGATCGGGTATTCGAGCTTCTCCGGCGCATACGCGTAGAAGTGCCCGAAACCGCCGCCCAGATAAGGTGCGGCGCCCATCTGCCAGAACAGCCAGTTCAGGGTTTCCGTGCGGCCGGCGGGATCTTTCGGCAGGAAGGCGCCGAATTTCTCTGCCAGATACAGCAGGATCGAACCGGATTCGAATACCCGAATCGGCGGCTGTACGCTGTGGTCGAGCAGCGCCGGAATCTTCGAGTTCGGATTGATCTCGACAAAACCGCTGGAGAACTGATCGCCCTCGTTGATGCGGATCAGCCACGCGTCGTACTCGGCCTCGGTGTGCCCCAGTGCGAGCAATTCTTCCAGCAGGATGGTCACCTTGACGCCGTTGGGCGTCGCCAGTGAATACAGCTGCAGCGGGTGTTTGCCCACGGGCAGGGTTTTTTCATGCGTCGGCCCGGCAATCGGGCGGTTGATGCTGGCGAAATGGCCGCCGGACGGGGCTTCGTGTTTCCAGATCTTGGGTGGTACGTAGGGCGCTTTACTCATGAAATGGGCCTCATGGTGAACTTGCCGAGAATGACCTGACGGGTATCAGACCAGACAGCATAAACGCTCTAGCTCAAGACTGCGCAACCCCCGGAATGATCAAGCACGCCGCCAGACCCATCAACGCGATCCCGATGACCTTGTCGAGGAGCCGCTGTTTTTCCAGCAGGCGCCGGCGTAACCGTTCGGTGGAGAAAAACAGCGCGACCAGGCTGAACCACAGCCAATGAATGACCGACATGAACAGGCCATAGGCGAAGTTCATCGTCAGCGAACTGCCTGGCTCCACCACCTGACTGTACGCCGCCACCACGAACAACATGGTTTTCGGATTCAGTGCATTGGTCAGAAAACCTGAGCAGAACACCTTCCAGGCACGGGGTGCCGAAGCGCTCGCATCGGCAAATGTCAGCACAGATTTATTGGTAAAGGACTTGATGCCCAGATAGACCAGGTAGCCGGCACCCAGCAGTTTCATCATCCAGAACAACATTGGTGACTGAGTGATGATCAGCGCCACCCCGAACACCGTGTAGAACACATGAACCTGCACGCCACAGGCGATGCCCAGCGCAGCCAGCAAACCACTGCGCCGCCCGTAGGCATAACTGTTGCGAGTGACCATGGCAAAGTCCGGGCCGGGGCTGATCACCGCCAGAACAGTGATGGCGATTACCAGAAACAATTCATTCATCCATACGCTCCATCGCGTTATTTGCGCTACTTGAATTCACAGATACAGCGCCTGCAGCATCGCCGCCAACAGCGTGGATGGAATTAACAGGCCCTGAGCGGCGACATGATGGAGAAGTGTCTTTGGCAAAAAAAACGATTTATAGTCGCGAAAATCTGTGAGAAATCATCGCCTATATGAACCTGCCTCCGCTGGCTGCCTTTCGCTTTTTCAACACCGCCGCCCAGACCCAGAGTTTCGTCAAGGCCGCCGAGCTGCTGCACGTCACCCACGGCGCGGTCAGCCGCCAGGTGCGCTTGCTGGAGGAGGCGATCGGGGTCGAGTTGTTCGAGCGGCGTAACCGCGCGATTTTTCTCAATCACGCGGGACGCTTGCTGTTCAACGTCACCGCGCCGATGTTCGAGCAATTGCAGAACACGGTTTATCGCCTGCAGCGTGAAGTCCACGACGATGTGCTGGTGGTGTCCTGCGAGCCAACCATCGCCATGAAGTGGTTGATCCCGCGCTTGCCTGACTTCCACAGCGCACACCCACAGTTGCAGGTGCAATTGCTGACGGCTGGCGGGCCGATCGACTTCGCTCGTTCAGGCGTGGATCTGGCGATCCGCCGCGATGATTTCCATTGGGACGAGACCGTGCACGCCGTGACTGTTTGTGAAGAGTGGATCGGCCCGGTCTGCGTGCCGTCCAGTCGTCCTGACGGCGATCATTTGCGCGGCGCCTGCCTGCTGCACAGCAAGACCCGCCCGCAGGCGTGGGACAACTGGGTGCGACTGGTTGGCATGAATGCGTCGGGTGTCAGTCGGGTCGATTACGAGCATTTCTACCTGTGCATTCAGGCCGCGCTGGCCGGGCTGGGCGTCGGTATGGCGTCGTTTCTGATGGTGCAAGACGAACTCAAGTCCGGCCAGTTGATCGCGCCGTTCGGCTTCGTTCGCGACGGTTCGAGTTATTGCCTGCTGTCACCGCGACCCTTCGAACAGAGTGCCAATGCCATGCTTTTTCGCGAGTGGATTACCCAGCAGATGAGTGCGTGCAGCCAATGGCTCGGGGGTGATCTGCAGCCTTGAAAGTGCAAGAGCTGCTGTGGATCAACCAGCTTGCACTGGCCAGCGCCTATTCAAGTGCTCCGTCAAATAATCCATGAAGGCTCTGACCTTCGGCGTCATCGCTGCTCGTTCCTGCACGCATGCATAGATGTCCATCGGTTCGACATGCCCGTGGGTATCACCCGGAAGATCTTCGAACAGTTGCACCAGTTGACCGCTCTCGAGATAGGGCGCAGCGACGAATTCGGCCAGGCGCGTGACACCTGCGCCGTTGACTGCCATTTGCGCCAAGGCATCGATGTCGTCGCTGATGGCGGTGGCGTTGATCGGGGCGTCGTAGCGTTGGCCGTCGCGGATGAGGCCCCAGCGCAGAAAGCGTCCATCCAGTGGATAGCGAAACGCGAGGCAGGCGTGATGCTGCAGGTCTTGCGGTGTTTGCGGTACGCCGGCGCGCGCAAGGTAGGCGGGAGCGGCGCAGAAGACGAAGGGCAGGGACACGATCCGGCGCGCGACGATGCCGTCTTCCAGTTGCGGCTTGATCCGCAGGCTCAGGTCGATGCCGTCCTGGATGTGATTGATCTTGCCGTTGGTGGTCGACAGCTCGACCAGCAGGCGCGGATGCAGCGCGGCGAAACTGGCGAGTAACGGCGCCAGGACGTGGCGGCCGAACGCGCTGGTGGAGGCGATGCTCAAACGCCCTTGCAGTTCGCTTTCATCGCCGACGATCGCACTTTGCGCCGACTCCAGATCAGCCGCGATGCGTCGGACCTTTTCGTAATACAGCGCACCATTTTCGGTGAGGGCCATGCTGCGGGTGGTGCGTTGCAGCAGGCGAACGCCGAGGTGCGTTTCCAGGCGATTGAGGGTCTGGCTGACCGCGGCCGCACTGACGCCCAGGGTCTTGGCGGCGCCGACGATGGAGCCTGCTTCGACCACTTTGATAAAACTGGCAATCGCCGCCAACAGATTCATCCGTGTCCCGCCGCGTGGGTTTGATTCGTAAGTTCTGCTTTATAAAGTACCTGTGGCGGGCCGTCTAGTTGAGGGCAGGGGGCTTTGCTAAGGTGCCGGCTCCCTGTCAATGGATGGAAAAGCCATATGAATCAAAGAACCACTACCGATGCCTTGTATCTCGGTCGACGCAAGCTTTCTGCACGGGCGACGCCGTATGTGTTTGCGTTGTATATGGCGACGATCATGGCGTTCCTGATGTCGCTGGTGATCACTGCGGCCAACTCCGGGATTGATAACGACTACCTGAGTAATGCGCTGCACGCCTACAAGCTGGCGATGCCGGTGGCTTTCCTTTGCATCCTCGTGGTGCGGCCGATCGTGATCAAACTGGTGGCGATGACGGTGCACCCGCATCGTTGATGAACCCCGATCTTTTGATCTTCAAAAACAACAGCAAAAGATCGCAGCCTGCGGCAGCTCCTGCAGGGATCGGCTCGGCAACGCCGTCGGGTAAAAACAATCGAAACTTCGCGCGCTCCCAAGCTGTCCAGACCCATGTACCGCCCGGCGGATATCTCGCTGGGCAGGCTTCATGCATCGGTGACAGGCGAGGAACGAGATGACGACGACAGTGGGAGATTTTCTGGTTGAGCGGCTCAGCCAATGGGGTGTCACGCGGATTTTTGGTTATCCGGGGGATGGCATCAATGGTGTTTTCGGTGCGCTCGCCCGAGCCAATGGCAAGATCGAATTCGTTCAGGCGCGGCACGAAGAAATGGCCGCTTTCATGGCCTCGGCCCACGCCAAGTTCACGGGCGAGTTGGGTGTGTGCATCGCCACTTCGGGGCCGGGTGCTTCGCACCTGATCACTGGGTTATACGACGCCCGCATGGATCACCAACCGGTGCTGGCGATTGTCGGCCAGCAGGCGCGGACGGCGCTCGGCAGTCATTACCAGCAGGAGCTGGATCTGGTCTCGATGTTCAAGGATGTGGCCGGAGCGTTTGTGCAGCAGGCGTCGGCGCCGTCGCAGGTTCGGCATTTGCTCGACCGCGCCGTGCGTACGGCGGTTGGCGAACGGCGTGTGACGGCGATCATCCTGCCCAATGATTTGCAGGATCTTGAGTATGAACCTCCGGCGCGGGCACACGGCACCGCGCATTCCGGCGTCGGTTACACCAAGCCGAAAGTGCTGCCCTACGAGGCCGATCTGCAGCGCGCCGCTGATGTGCTGAACAGCGGTGAAAAAGTCGCGATTCTGGTGGGCGCTGGCGCACTGCAGGCAACGGATGAAGTGATTGCGGTTGCGGAAAAACTCGGTGCTGGCGTCGCCAAGGCGTTACTCGGCAAGGCTGCGTTGCCGGACGATTTGCCGTGGGTCACCGGCAGCATCGGCCTGCTGGGCACCGAACCGAGCTACAAGATGATGCACGAGTGCGACACCTTGCTGATGATCGGCTCGGGTTTCCCCTATGCCGAGTTCCTGCCCAAGGAAGGTCAGGCGCGTGGCGTGCAGATCGACCTGCAGCCCGACATGCTGAGCCTGCGGTATCCGATGGAGGTCAATCTGGTCGGCGACTCCGCCGAAACCCTCGCTGCACTGCTGCCGTTGCTCGAACCGAAAACTTCGCACAAGTGGCGCAAGAAAATTGAAGGCTGGCGCAGCACCTGGGAAAAGACCCTGGAAAAACGCGCGATGTCCAAAGCCGATCCGATCAATCCACAGCGGGTGGTGTATGAGCTGTCACCGCGCCTGCCGGATCAGGCGATCATCACCAGCGACTCGGGTTCCTGTGCCAACTGGTACGCCCGTGACCTGAAAATTCGTCGCGGCATGCAATGTTCGTTGTCCGGTGGCCTGGCCTCGATGGGCGCTGCCGTGCCGTACGCGATCGCCGCCAAGTTCGCCCATCCCGAGCGCGCGGTGATTGCGCTGGTGGGTGACGGCGCGATGCAGATGAACAACATGGCCGAGCTGATCACCGTCGCCAAATACTGGCGCCAGTGGGACAGCCCGAAGTGGATCTGTGCGGTGTTCAACAACGAGGACCTGAATCAGGTTACCTGGGAGCAGCGGGTGATGGAGGGCGATCCGAAGTTCGAAGCCTCGCAAAGCATTCCCGACGTGCCGTATCACCTGTTCGCCATTTCCATCGGCCTGAAAGGAATTTTCGTCGACCGCGAAGAAGACGTCGCCGCCGCCTGGGAGCAGGCACTGGCCTCGGACGTACCGGTGCTGATCGAGTTCAAGACCGACCCCAACGTGCCGCCATTGCCGCCGCACATCAAGCTCGAACAGGCGAAGAAATTTGCCACGACCTTGCTCAAAGGCGACCCGGACGAGGCGGGCGTGATCGTGCAAGCCGCCAAGCAAGTACTGGCCAGCGTCCTCCCCGGCAAAAAATAATCGTGAAGGCGCTTCGTCGCGCTCCAAATCTGTGAGCGCCGCAGAACCCTGTGGGAGCGGGCTTGCTCGCGAAGGCGTTGTGTCAGGCACAGCGTTTGTGGATGTATCGACGCCTTCGCTGGCAAGCCAGCTCCCACAGGTATTTCGTCGTGCTCCAAATCTGTGAGCGCCGCAGAACCCTGTGGGAGCGAGCTTGCTCGCGAAAGCGTTGTGTCAGGCACAGCGATTGTGGATGTATCGACGCCTTCGCTGGCAAGCCAGCTCCCACAGGTATTTCGCCGTGCACCAAAGCTGTGAGCGCCGTTGAACCCTGTGGGAGCGAGCTTGCTCGCGAAAGCGTTGTGTCAGGCACAGCGTTTGTGGATGTATCGACGCCTTCGCTGGCAAGCCAGCTCCCACAGGTATTTCGTCGTGCTCCAAATCTGTGAGCGCCGCAGAACCCTGTGGGAGCGGGCTTGCTCGCGAAGGCGTTGTGTCAGGCACAGCGATTGTGGAGGTGTCGACGCCTTCGCTGGCAAGCCAGCTCCCACAGGTATTTCGTCGTGCTCCAAATCTGTGAGCGCCGCAGAACCCTGTGGGAGCGAGCTTGCTCGCGAAAGCGTTGTGTCAGGCACAGCGTTTGTGGATGTATCGACACCTTCGCTGGCAAGCCAGCTCCCACAGGTATTTCGTCGCGCTCCAAATCTGTGAGCGCCGCAGAACCCTGTGGGAGCGGGCTTGCTCGCGAAAGCGGTGTGTCAGGCACAGCGATTGTGGATGTGTCGACGCCTTCGCTGGCAAGCCAGCTCCCACAGGTATTTCGTCGCGCTCCAAATCTGTGAGCGCCGCTGAACCCTGTGGGAGCGAGCTTGCTCGCGAAAGCGTTGTGTCAGGCACAGCGTTTGTGGATGTATCGATGCCTTAGCTGGCAAGCCAGCTCCCACAGGTATTTCGTCGTGCTCCAAATCTGTGAGCGCCGCTGAACCCTGTGGGAGCGGGCTTGCTCGCGAAAGCGTTGTGTCAGGCGCAGCGTTTGTGGATGTATCGACACCTTCGCTGGCAAGCCAGCTCCCACAGGTATTGCGTTGTGCCTGAAATCTGTGAACGAGACCGTGGAGATTTTCATGCGTGAAGCGGCGAAGGGGCTTTTTTGATGTTCATCGGTTGCGCGGGCTGGAGTCTGGGGCGTGAGTATTGGCCGCAGTTTCCGGCCGAGGGCACGCATCTGCAGCGTTATGCCGCGCGGTTCGACTGCGTGGAAATCAACAGCTCGTTCTATCGCCCGCATCGGCGTCAGACCTATGCGCGCTGGGCGGAATCGGTGCCGCCGGGTTTTCGTTTTTCGGTGAAGGTGCCAAAGCAGATTACTCATGAGTTGCGTCTGCAAAACTGTGAGCAAGCGCTGGATGAGTTTCTCGGGCAGTGCGAAGGCCTGGCCGATAGGCTGGGGTGTTTGCTGGTGCAACTGCCGCCGTCGCTGGCCTTTGAGCCGGCACGCGCAGAGGCGTTTTTCGTGGCGTTGTGCCAACGCTTCGCCGGTGACGTGGTGCTTGAGCCACGGCATGAGTCGTGGGTGGTGGCGGCGCCGATGTTGCAGGCGTATCGGATTTCCCAGGTCGTGGTCGATCCGTCGCGGATCAGTACCGACGGTTCGGCGCAGGGCTGGGCGGGTGTGCGCTATTGGCGACTGCATGGCGCACCACGGATTTATCACAGTGCTTACGAGTTGCCTTATCTGCGGCAGCTTGCGCAGGACATGCAGCTCTGTGCTGCTGAAGGCGCCAGCGTCTGGTGCATTTTCGACAACACCGCCAGTGGCGCCGCGCTGGGCAACGCGATGACACTGGCGGCGCTGATCCGGGCCTGAATCAGGCTGACAAGTGCTCGTACAAAATGGTCGCGCCGACGATCATCAGCACCACGCCACCGACGATTTCCGCACGCTTGCCGACGACCGCACCGAGCACCCGGCCGAGCATCACGCCAATGGTCACCATGGTCATGGTTGCCAGGCCGATGGCCGCTGCCGCCACCCAGATATTCACGTCGACAAACGCCAGGCCGACGCCGACCGCGAGCGCGTCAATGCTGGTGGCGAACGCGGTAACCGCGAGAATCAGGAACGAGTGCTGACCGGGTTTTTCTTCTTCCTCGTCTTCGTGCTTCAGGCCGTTGTAGATCATGTGCAGGCCGAGGATCAGCAGCAGGGTGAAGGCGATCCAGTGGTCCCATTCGGCGACCCAGCGGGTGGCAGCCCGGCCGATCAGCCAGCCGATGATCGGGGTGATGGCTTCGATCACGCCGAAGATCAGACCGGTGCGCAGCGCTTCGGTCAGACGTGGTTTGTGCAGGCTGGAGCCTTTGCCGATGGCTGCGGCGAACGCGTCCGTGGACATGGCCAGAGCGAGGAATATGAGGGAAACAGGATTCACGGGGGCACACTTCCAGTCGGGCTATGAGTCAACGACACAACCACACGCCCGACTTCAGGCATGGATGTGTCGTCGGTCTCACCAACCAAAAAGGTGTTCGTACCACGGCAAGTTGCCGAGAATGTTGATACGAACGCTTCCGAGGGACTCGGAAACAGGCTACTCCCCAACGAGGCTGCGGATCTTATGGGGGCAAACATGAAAATTTTGTCAAAAGCATCGAGACAATCGATCAACACCAGACTCTGTGGCGAGGGAGCTTGTCGAATCGTCGCACCGTCCCGCCGGGTCGCGCAGCGGCCCTTTCGTTGCCGAACATCAGAAGGCCTGCTGCGCAGTCCAGCGGGAGCAAGCTCCCTCGCCACAATGCTTGTGCAGGGGCCGGGCGATGTTATTGACTCGAGAGTTCATTGATCCGCAACTGCGCACACAACCCGCCCTGCGGTCGGTTGTACAGCTGCAACGTGCTGCCGATCTTGCTGACGATCATCTGCACGATCGCCAGCCCCAGTCCCGCGCCATTGCCGTGGCCGTGGCTGTAGAAACGCTCGAACAGCCGCGCGTAGTCCAATTCGTTGATCCCGGGCCCGCTGTCCTCGACGCTGATGTACACCGCGCCGCCCGCCTGCGGTTGCACCTGAACCCGTACCTCGCTGCCCGGCGGGGCGAAGTTCAGGGCGTTGGTCACCAGGTTCTGCAAGGCGATGGCGAGGGCCACCGGGTCGGTGTCGACCGGGCAGTGGTGGTCGCTGTCGAGGATCAGTTCGACGTCTTTTTCCAGGGCCAGCGGTGCCAGTTCGGCGAGTTCTTCGCGCACCAGTTCGGTCAGCTCCACACTGCGGGTTTCGGGATTGGCCAGGTGCGGTTCGATGCGCGCCATGGTCAGCAACTGACTGGCGATGCGCGTCGCCCGATCCACTGCGCTGACCAGATACTCCAGCGCTTCTTCGCGTTGTTGCGGGGTCGCCGCCAGTTGCGCGTTTTGCGCGTGGATCCGCAGGATCGCCAGCGGCGTGCGCAACTCGTGCGCGGCGTCGGCAATGAAGCGCCGCTCACGCGCCAGCAGATTGTCGATCTGCTGCAACAGGCGATTGAGCGCGGTCTGCATTGGTTCCAGATCGTGGGGCAGGGGGCTGAGGTGCAGCGGTTTCAGGGTTTCGGTGTCACGGCCGCGAATGCTCTGCGCCATGGCGCGCAACGGTTGCAGGCCCCAGCCGATGGTCAGCCAGATCAACGCAGCCAGTAGCGGTACGCCAATCAGGCTCGGCCAGACGGTGTGGCCGACGATGCGCTCGATCAGATCCTGGCGGATGTCGTCGCGCTCGCCGACCCAGATCAGCAGCCCTTGTTGCGAATCCTTGAGCAGGAACGCACACCAGTCGTGGCCGTTCTCCATCAGGTCATGGGAGCCGAGGGTGGTGGGCGGTGCGGCAAGCTCCGGCGCTTCGGCCGAGCGCACCAGCAACTGCCCGTCGCTGCGCCATACCTGAAAGGTCAGACGGGTTTCGTAAGGGTGCGCGGCCTCGCCGTCGCCGACCCGGCTCATGGCTTCATCGAAGGCCTGATAGAGCCGGCTCCAGTCGTTGTCGCCGGGCGCGCGCTGGGCCAGCACGCCTTGCAACAGGCGCGCGCTTTGTGCCAGTTGGGCATCATAGACCTCTTCGATTTCATGGTGACTGTCGCGCAGCACCAGCCAACTGATCAGCAGGTCGCCGATCAATACCAGAATCAGCACCGGCACCAGAATCCGCGCGCGTATGGAAATCATGGTTTGAGCTCCACCACATAGCCGACACCGCGCACGGTGCGGATCAAATCGCTCGAGAGTTTTTTGCGCAGGTTGTGGATCAGCACTTCGAGGGTGTTGCTCTCGACCCGATCCTGCCAGCCATACAGCGCTCGCGATAGGCGTTCGCGGGTGACGACCTTGCCGGGGCGGGCCAGCAGTTGATGCAGCAGTTGATATTCCATCGGCGTCACCACCACGTCGGTGCCGTGCCAGGTGACCTGCTGCGTGACCGGATCCAGACACACTCCCGCATGCTCGAGCACCGGTTGCGCCCGGCCCTGGCTGCGGCGCAGCAACGCGCGAATCCGCGCTTTCAGTTCATCGACATCGAACGGTTTGATCAGGTAGTCGTCGGCGCCGGCATCCAGTCCGGCAATGCGTTCGGCAGTGCCGTCGCGGGCGGTGAGGATCAGCACCGGCAAGTCCTGTTGTTCACCACGCAAGCGTTGCAACAGCGCGAGGCCGTCGAGCCGTGGCAGGCCGAGGTCGAGCAGCAGCAAGTCGAAGCTCTCACTGCGCAGGGCGTGCAGGGCGCTGACCCCATCCTGCAACCAGTCGAGGGTGTAGCCTTCGCTGCCGAGGGCAACGCGAATGCCTTGACCGAGGGCGCGATCATCTTCGACCAGCAGTAGGCGCATAACGGATTCTCTTGAGGAAACACGGCGGTTGACCGGCGGCATCATGCCGCTGTGCAGCCAGCTGTGGCAGCTGACCCGACGGGAAAGATGTAACGACTCGTTGCCAACTAAGCTTCGACTAAGGTTGCTTTTGCACAGTGAGGCCTTCCTCATCGAGCGAGAGTGTTTCCATGCGCAAACTTCTGCTGTTGTCCCTCATCGTTGCCAGTCCGTTGGCCGTCGCCGGCCCGCAATGCACCACCGCCGAACGCTCGCAATGGCAAGACCAGAAAGCCTTTCAGGAGCAGCTCAAGGCTCAGGGCTACGAGATCAGCAAGTTCAAGGTCACCGACGGCAACTGCTACGAGATCTACGGTTTCGACAAGGACAAGCGCAAGGTCGAGATCTACCACGACCCGGTCAGCGGCAAAGCGGTGAAAACCGAGATCAAGGGCTGATGCCGAGCACGTCCGTGCGCCTGTGGGACCCCGTGGTGCGGCTGTTTCATCTGTCCATCGCGGGCGTCTTCGTCGCCAATTACTTCTTCAATGAAGCCGGTGACGCCTGGCACGTCTGGCTCGGCTATTACGCCATGGGCTGGCTGCTGGTGCGGCTGGTATGGGGCTTCGTCGGGCCGCGCAGTGCGCGCTGGGCGGATTTCTGGCCGACGCCGACGCGACTGTTCGCCCATGCGCGCTCGTTGATTGCCGGTCGGCCCGAGCATCGTCTTGGGCATTCGCCGATGGGGGCGCTGGTGATGCTGTTGATGTTGCTGGCGATGTTCATCGCCGGTTTGAGCGGCTGGGCCATGGAAGAGGTCGATGCCTTGTGGGGCGCCGACTGGCCGTTGCAGGTGCACGAAACCGCTACCGACATCTTGCTGGTGCTGGTCTGCCTGCACATCGCCGCCGCGCTGTTCGAAAGTTTTCTGCTGCGCGACAACTTGCCGTTGTCGATGCTCACCGGACGCCGACGGCGCTTGCCGGACGATCCGCCGCGCTGACAGGGATGTTTTGCCAATTGCCCTCCATCCTGTTTTTGCCGTGAGTCCACTATGCGTGCGCTTCCCGATCGCTTGAAACTTATCCTCGGCGGACTGGCCGTGAGCCTGGTTTTCTTTGGTGCCTGGCGCAGTCATCCGGCTCATGTGCTGGCGCCATTTGCCGTGGCCGCGCCGCCCGTCGATGCTTCGCTGCAGGCACCGGAGCCGCTGTACAGCAGTCGCTTCGTCTCCTCGCAACTGAATGATTTCGTGCACTCGTCGTCGGTGACCGCGCTGCCGGGCGGCGACCTGATGGCGGTGTGGTTCGCCGGTTCCCGCGAAGGCGCCGCCGACGTGCAGATCCGTACCGCCCGCTATGACGCCGACAGCGCGGAGTGGGGCGCCGAGCAGGTGTTGGCCACCCGCGAATCGACCCGCGACGGCACCCGCCGCTACATCCGCAAACTGGGCAATCCGGTGATCGCCCTCGCGCCGGATCAACGGTTGTGGATGTTTTATGTCTCGGTATCCGTGGGCGGCTGGGCCACCAGTGCGATCAACGTGATGGTCTCGGATGATGTCGGGCGCAACTGGTCGGCGCCGCGACAGCTGATCACTTCACCGTTTTTCAACATCAGTACGCTGGTGCGCGCCGCGCCGGTGTTCCATGCCGACGGCTCGATCGGTTTGCCGGTGTATCACGAGTTCATGGGCAAATTCGCCGAGTACCTGTACCTGAGCGCAGACGGCGCGGTGATCGATAAATTCCGCATCAGCCGTGGCAAACATTCGTTGCAGCCGACCATTGTGCCGCTGGACGGAAAACGTGCCGTGGCCATGCTGCGTTATGCCGGCGACACGCATCATCGAGTGCTGGCCAGCCGCACCGAGGACGCCGGGCAGACGTGGAGCGAGCCGTATCCGCTGGAACCGGCCAACCCCAATTCATCGCTCGCGGCAGTCGGCACCGGCGACAACGGTCTGCTGGTGGCGCTCAATGATCTGCAGGACGGGCGCTTCAAGCTCAGCCTCTATGGCACCGATGCCAATCTGAACCACTGGCGCAACGTGATCGAACTCGATCAGTCGCCCGATCCGCTCGGCCAGCCGTTCGCCCCCGAAGCCTACAAGGCGATCATCGGCGAAGGCTTTCGCGCTTCCAGTGGTGCCCGGCGCTTGCCGCTGGAGCAACGCTTTCTGAGCAATCTGGATTACCGGGTGTGCAAGCCGCAGGGCTGTGATTTCGAGTACGAGTATCCGTACTTCAGTCGCGGCAGCGATGGCCTCTATCACCTGGTGTATTCGTGGAATAACACCTTCATCAAACATGTCAGCTTCAATGAAGCGTGGCTCGAGGAGCGCCTGTGATGCTGTTGCTCTGGCAAGCCCATTTGACATTCATCCTGCTGGGTTTTGTCCTGCTCGGCTCGTTGCAATGCACGCGACGCTGGCGCCCGTGGCTGTTGCCGCTGCTGGCGCTGGTCAGCTTCGTGCCAATCAACGAACTGCCTTTGGCGGCGTACGTGCGTAGCTTCACCGATGATCTGGCGATCACCACGCTGGTGTTGCTCGGCTGGGCCAGTCTGGTCCGACTGGGCGTGGTCGAGCGGCAGACATTGCCGGCACGGGTGCAGGTGCTGGTGCTGTTTACCGTGCTGGCCGCGCTGCTGTACCCGGCGACGATGGGCCTGACGTATTTCGATCCGTACCGTTGGGGCTTCAACCCACGGCCGATGATCGTCTGTATCGGCCTGCTGGCACTGGCGCTGTTGTGGCTGCGCAATACGCTGGCAGTGTCGATGCTTGCGCTGGGCACGCTGGCGTTCGCCTTGCGTCTCAAGGCCTCGGAAAACTATTGGGATTACCTGATCGATCCGCTGCTGCTGGGTTACTGCCTGATCGCCGCTGCAGCGCTGTGCATCCGTGAGGTCAGGCGTCTGCTGCGAGCCGCACCGGCCGGCGCGACATCTTCTATTTGAACCAACGACACTGAGGTCAATGATGGGCTGGTTGCAATCGCGACGCCTGCGCTATGGCGTGGGCGCGGCAGGTTTGGCGTTTTTGTTGTTTGCCGTGCTCCGGCTGGTGTTCGTGCTGGGGTTTTCCGGGATCGCGCCCAGCGAGTTCGTCGACAACCCGGCGCTGCGCGAAACCCTCGGTATCGGTTTGCGCTTCGACCTGCGCCTCGCCGTGTTGCTGATCCTGCCATTGGCGCTGCTGGCCTGGGTGCCGCGCTGGAACCTCACGCGGTTGCCGTGGTTGCGCTGGGTCGCGCGGATTTACTGGCTGCTGGCGCTCGGCGTTATCGGCCTTCTGTACATCATCGATTTCGGTCATTACGCCTACCTCGGCGTGCGGATCAACGCCACGGTGCTGCGTTATCTGGAGGATGCGCAGATTTCGCAGCAGATGGTCTGGGAAACCTACCCGGTGCTATGGATTGCCCTCGGCTGGCTGGCGGTGCTGGGCGTCTGGTTCTACGGACTTTTGCAGCTGGAACGGCTGACGCTGGCCCGTGAACCCGAGGTTATCCGGCGTCCGTCGCTGGCATTCGGCACCGGGCTGGGCGTGGTTGCGGTCCTGCTGGCGTTGCTCGGTCGGGTCGACAATCTCAACCTGGAAAACCCGGTGCCGCTGCGCTGGAGCGATGCGTTCTTTTCCGGTAACGCGCAGATCGCCGCGGTCGGTCTGAACCCGGTGCTGTTCCTGTACGACACGCTGAAAACCGGGCAGGCGCAATTCGATGAGGCGCAGGTGCGCGAGCACTATCCGCTGATTGCCCGTTATCTGGGCGTGGATCGACCGGATCCGCAATCGCTCAACTTCGAGCGTCAGCAAGGCGTGCAGCCGTATCGGCTGCCGGGCACGCCGAACGTGATGTTCGTCATGCTCGAATCGCTGGGCACCAGCGCCGTTGGCGCCTACGGCAATCCGTTGAACCCGACGCCAAACCTCGATCAATTGGCGGCCCAAAGCTGGTTCTTCAAACACTTCTATGTGCCAGTCACCGGCACTGCGAAAACCGTGTGGGCGAGCATCACCGGCGTTCCCGACGTGACGCGCCGCGAGACAGCCACCCGTCATCCGCTGATCACCCGTCAGCACACGCTGATCAACGCGTTCACCGATTACCAGAAGCTCTACATGATCGGCGGCAACGCCGGCTGGGCCAATATCAATGCGCTGATCCAACAGAGCATCGACGGCGTGCGCCTGTATCAGGAAAGTGACTGGCGTTCGCCGCTGGTGGACGTGTGGGGCATTTCCGATCTGGATCTGTTCAAGGAGAGCGACCGCATCCTGCGCGACTTGCCGAAGGACCGACCGTTCTTCGCCTACGTGCAAACCTCGGGCAACCATCGGCCATTCACCATCCCCAAGGACAACGACGGTTTCGAGGTCAGCAACCTGTCGCTGGAGCAGGTGCAGGCCGCCGGTTCGCGCAGCGTCGAGCAGTACAACGCGGTGCGCCTGCTGGATTTCAATATCGGCAAATTGATGGAATTGGCCAAGGCTGGCGGCTATTACGACAACACGATTTTTGTGTTCTTCGGCGACCACAACACGCGTATCAGCCAGATCCCGCACATGCCGCCGGCGTTCGAGCAACTGGGCCTGGAAAGCAATCATGTGCCGATGCTGATTCACGCCCCGGGCATGCTTGCGCCGAAGGTCATCGAGGAGGCGGTGGGGCTGACGGATCTGCTGCCGACGGTGGCCGGGATGGCCGGCGTGCCGTTCCGCAATGGCGCAATGGGCCGCGATTTCCAGCAACCGGCGCCGGAAGGTGAGCGCGTAGTGCCGCTGGTGCTGCGCGAGGGGACGTTCCCGTTGATTGGCGGGGTGACCAAGAATTTCCTCCTGCAAATGCAGCATGACGGCAGCTCGCCGACCCTGCATGACCTGGCGTCGAAGACCCCGCTGGATAACGTCGCCGGGCAAAACCCCGAGGAATTCCAGCGCCTGGTGGAACTGACGCGGGGGCTGCACGAGAGCGCGCGGCTGATGCTGTATCGCAATGTGCGCTGACCGGGTGAATACTCGGTCAGCGCGACGTTTTAGCGGTTCAGAAAGCCCAGCAGGTCTTCGTTCAGCGCCTGGGCGTGGGTCATGGCAAAACCGTGGGGCGCACCGGCATAGACTTTCAGTTCGGCGCCCTTGATCAGCGCCGCCGCCTGTTTGCCGGTGGTTTCGAACGGCACGATCTGATCGCCGTCGCCGTGGATCACCAAGGTTGGTACGTCGATCTTCGCCATGTCCGGACGGAAGTCGGTTTCGGAGAACGCGGTAACGCAATCCACGGTGCCTTTCAGCGAGGCGAGCAGGGCGACGTTCAGGGTTTGCGTGAGCACGCCGTCGGAGACTTTCTGGCCCTGATTGGTGCCGTAGAACGGCGCGGCGAAATCAGCGATGAATTGCGCGCGATCCTTGAGCAGACCGGCCTTGATCCCGTCGAACACCGAGGTGTCGACGCCCTGCGGGTAGTCGGCCTTCTTGCCGAACAGCGGCGTCACCGCACCGAGCAGTACCAGCCCGGCAACGCGCTCGCTGCCGTGGCGGGCGATGTAACGGCTGACGTCGCCGCCACCCATGGAGAAGCCCACCAGCGTGACATCGCGCAGGTCGAGGTGGTTGATCAGTTGCGCGATGTCATCGGCAAAGGTGTCGTAGTCGTAGCCGGTCCACGGTTGATCGGAGCGCCCGAAACCACGGCGGTCGAAGGCAATCGTGCGGTAGCCGCGACTGCTCAGGTATTCCATCTGGTATTCCCACATGTCGGCATCCAGCGGCCAGCCATGGCTGAACAACACGGGTTTGCCGCTGCCCCAGTCCTTGAAATAGATCTGTGTGCCGTCATCGGTAGTGAATGTGCTCATGGGAACTCCTTGCTGTGGGCGATCGTTCGGAAGGCCGGATGCCGCAATGGCCGCCCATCACTATCGGCGCAAATCGCGGCTGTCACTTGTACGCAAGTGCTCAATTGCCATGGCGGGTGGCGTGGTTCTTTTCCAGCGTCACAGTTGTAAGATGCAACCACACGCCGGTTTTGATGGAGATACACCCTGTGAAGCGCAAAAGCCTGCACGGCAACGCCTGCCCGGTCGCCCGTACGCTGGATTTGATCGGTGACTGGTGGTCGTTGCTGATCATCCGCGATGCGCTGGAGGGCATCCGCCGCTTCAGTGATTTTCAGAAGAATCTGGACATCGCCAAGAACATGCTCAGCGCCCGGCTCAAGGCCTTGGTCGAGCAGGGGATCCTGCAAACGGTGCCGGCCGCCGATGGCGGTGCCTATAAGGAATACGTGCTGACCGAACGCGGCAAGGCCTTGCAGACGGTGATCGTTGCGCTGTCGCAGTGGGGCGGGGAGCATCTGTATGCGCCGGGTGAGTCGGGCTCGGTGATGGTTGATGCAAAAGATCGTCAGCCAATTCGCAAGCTGCAGTTGATGTCGGCTGATGGCCGCTTGCTTGCACCGCACGAGGTGGCGACGGAGACAGGCGTTGAACACTGACAGGCGAGCGCAACATAGGTTTGACGTCAAAATGATGGCCATCTAATATCGCGGCGTTGTTTTGATGTCATTCCCCGTCCTGCTTGCTCAATAGAGATTTCCGCGTGAATAAACGTGTGCTCGTTATGTTGACCCTGCTGCTCGCGCTGCCAGGCTGCCATTCCAATGTGCGTAACTCTTCCCCCAGTCTGCTGAAAGACGGCATCCAGTTGCATCAGGACCAAGTGGTGGTGGACGCCCAGCACGCCAAGGTCATCATGAAATCTTCTGGCGGCACCTATCCGGTGGAGTTTTCCATTCGCCGCGCCGATGATCCCGACCGCCGCATGGAAGTGCTCGGCACCGTTGTGGATTCCGGTCGTGGCAAGGTGTTCGGCTGGATCGCCAAACTCAACGAAGTGGCCAACAGCGCCACGGTCAAACGCTTTCCGCAACTGGAAGCACAGGCCGATGCAGGCAAGCCGTTTGAGGTCTCGGGGTATTCGAGCAGCCGGGTGACCGCCGGCATTTATACCTGTGGGCCGCTGAAAAATACCTTCACTCCGCAGCAGGGCAAGGTGTACCAGGTGGAATTCCAGTTCTCCGGTGATCTCTGCGAGCAGCACGTCTACGACGTTACCCAACCCCAGCAGCGCATTCCTGTAGCAGGTTGACCTTGCATACGCGATGCATCGAATTCAGTTGAAGAAAGGAAATACCAAGTGAAACGCAATCTCTGCCTGGCGCTCATCGTCCTGGCTGCAACACTGGGTGGCTGTGCCGCCAACAAACCGGGCAACGATCCATCCCTGATCGGTTCATGGAAAGGTGTGCGGTCGGAAACCGGCAAATGCCAGTTCCTGTCCTGGAAAAACAACTTCAAGCCTGACGGCACCTTCAACATTACTTTCTTCCGGGATGCCCAGCAGACCCAGCCGATCCAGACCGAACACGGTATCTGGAAGGCGGCCAATGGCAAGAACGAGTTGCGCACCGCCGGCGTGCCCCTGCCCGATATCTATACCTACACGCTGATCGATGCCGACACGGTGCATTACGTCAGTGTGGCGAAGGACCCTTCGGGCGATTGCCAGGAAGACTACGAGTTCACCGAGCACCGTATTCGCGGTTGAGTCGGTCTGCGCAAGAAAGGGGTGCATCCATTCTGGCCAATGGATGCGCCCCTTTTTTCATGGCTTAGCGGCTCCTGCTTCCTTTGTTAATTCCTTGATACAAACCCGACAAAAGGTTGAAACGATTGTTTGACGTCAAAATGATGGCCATCTAATATCGCGCCACTATTTTGATGTCATTCCGTATCGAGGGATCGAACATGTACCCACCCGCCCTCGCGGCGAGGTTGTGCGCAGCTTTGCTGTGCCTGTCTCCACTTCAGATTGCCTTCGCTGCACCCACTCCCGGTGAAACCGACCTGATCCGCGATCGCCAGAATCGCCTGCTTGAAGAGCAGCAGCGGCGTCTTGAAGACCTGAAAAATCTGCCCGGCAAAGAGGCAGGTCCGGCGCAACCAGCGGCGCCCACCGACACCCGCTGTTTCCCGATCAAGGACATCGAGCTCAAGGGCGCCGACAGTCTGTCCGACAGCGACAAAACCCGCTTGCTCAAGCCCTACATCGACCAGTGCCTCGGGGTGCCGCAACTCAACGAGTTGCTCAAGGTCATCACCGACCATTACATCGAGAAAGGCCTGGTCACCAGCCGCGCCTACCTGCCGCAGCAGGATCTGTCTGGCGGGCATCTGAAAGTGCTGGTGGTCGAAGGCAAGCTCGAAGGCATGAAAGGCGCCGAGAACAGCAAGCTTTCGGAGCGTGAACTGGCGATGGCGTTTCCCGGCAAGTCCGGCGATCTGGTCAACCTGCGCGAGATCGAGCAGATGGTCGATCAGCTCAATCGCCTGCCGTCCAATCAGGCCAAGATGGAACTGGCGCCGGGCAAGAACGTCGGCGGCAGTGAAGTGCTGGTCACCAATAACCCGCAGAAGCCATGGCGGGCCGGACTGTCGCGCAGCAACGACGGCCAACGCAGCACCGGTGAACAGCAGTGGGGCACCACTTTCGATTGGGACAGCCCGCTGGGCCTGGCCGATCAGTTGAGCCTGCGCGGCGGTCACGACGCAATGACCGATCACCAGCACACCTCCAGCAACGCCATGCTCAATTACAACCTGCCGTGGGGCTGGTGGAACTTCAGCTACACCTACAGCCAGAGCGACTACCGCTCGCAGATCGCCGCCAACGGCTACAACTTCAAGCAGACCGGCGACAGCGAAAACCATCAATTGCGCGCCGAGCGGGTGATCCATCGCGACTCGGTGAGCAAGACTTCGCTCAGCGCCGGGCTGTCCTACCTGCGCACCAACAACTACATCGAAGACAGCAAGCTCAAGCTGAGCAGCAACCGCATCAGCGAAGCGCAGTTCGGTTTCAACCACGGTCGCCGCATCGGCAGCGCCTTCGTCAACTTCGACGCTGGCATGCAGGAAGGCATCGGCGCGTTCGACGCGCAGGGCAGCCACGATCCAGGCCCGGGCGAACCGGACGCACGCTACCGCAAATACACCGCGACCCTGAGCTACCTGCAACCGTTCAAAGTGTGGGGCGAATCCTTCACCTTCAGCAGCCTGATGACCGGCCAGCGCAGCGAGGACGTGCTGTTCAGTTCACAACGCACCAGCCTCGGCGGGCTGTCGTCGATCCGTGGCTACAAGGATCAGTCGCTGTCCGGCGACAGCGGCGGCTACTGGCGCAACGACCTGCGCTGGAGCCGACCGGTCACGGCCGAATGGCTGCGCCCGGTGTTCGCTGAATACGGCACCAGCCTCGGTTACGACCAGGGCGTGATTCGTGGCGATCGTTACAACGGTGAGCAGCATGGGCGCATGTCGAGCAACTCGCTGGAACTGTTCGCCCGTGGTCAACACGTGGCTGCCAGCGTGACCTTTGCGCATTCCCTCGAGCGCCCGGACGTGCTGACCGAGCGCGAAGCGCCGATCTATTTCCGCCTCGACTTTTTCATCTAATTCAAATTCTTCGAGACCATCGACATGGATGTTCGTCAGTTCGCCTTCCTTGCAGGCCAGCCTTCTGCGGCCGTAAAAAACCGTGAGTCGTTTCTGGGCATGCCCAAGCGCGGGCTGGCGTTCCTGCTGGCGAACGTCATGTTCTGGCAACCGATGTTGGCGCAGGCCGACGGCATTGTCGTGGCCAACCCGAACACCGCGCTGGATCGTGCCGGTAACGGTGTGCCGATCATCAACATCGCCACGCCCAACGGCAGCGGGCTGTCGCATAACCAGTTCCACGATTACAACGTCGGCGCGCAGGGCGTCATCCTCAACAACGGCTCGACGCAAACCTCGAACACCCAGTTGGCCGGGCACATCATCGGCAACCCGAACCTGAAAAACAGCGGCTCGGCGCAAGCCATTCTCAACGAAGTCATCAGCGGCAACCCGAGCCAGTTGCGCGGTTACACCGAGGTGGCGGGGCAGTCGGCGCGAGTGATTGTCGCCAACCCGTATGGCATCACCTGTAATGGTTGCGGCTTCATCAACGCGCCGCGCGTGACGCTGACCACCGGCAAACCGGTGCTGGATGGCGCGGGGCGGCTGGATCGTTTTCAGGTTGATCAGGGTTCTGTGGCCATCGAAGGCGCCGGCCTTAACGCGACCAACGTCGACCGCTTCGAAATCATCACCCGTAGCGCCAAAATCAACGCTGAGCTCCAGGCGCAGAACCTGACCATCGTTGCCGGGCGCAACGACGTCAACGCGCAGACCTTGAACGCCACGGCCCGCGCCGATGATGGCAGCGCCAAGCCGCAACTGGCGATTGACTCTTCGGCGCTGGGCGGCATGTATGCCGGGGCGATCAAACTGGTCGGCACCGAGGCCGGGGTCGGAGTGAGGCTCGACGGTAAACTGATCGCCAGCGGTGGCGATATTCAGCTTGATGCCAATGGTCAATTGAGCCTGGTTGATACCTCGGCCACTGGCGCGGTCAACGTCAAGGCGGCCAGCCTCGATGCGCGTGGGCCGGTGTATGCCGGCACAGCATTGAACGTGCAGACCCAGGGCAATCTGACCAACCGACAAACCCTCGCGGCCCGCGACAGTATTGCCCTGAGTGCCGGTGGGCAATTGACCAACGGCGGTGTCATCGAAGCCGGGGTCAACGCCGACGGCGGGCGCAACGGCAACGGTGATCTGAACCTGAGTGCGCAGGGCCTCGACAACACTGGCAAGAGTCTGGTGGCCAGCCGCAGTCTCACTGTCAGCACTGCGCAAACCCTGAGCAACCAGGGCGGCACCCTCAGCGGACAAACCACGGCGATCACGGCGGGCACGCTGGACAACCGCAACAGCGGCCGCGTGCTCGGCAATGCGACGCTGAACGTCACCGCCAATCAGCTATTCAACACTCAAGGGGTGATCCATAGCTCGGGCAATCTGACCAGTAGTTTCGGTCAGCTGGACAACAGCAACGGCGAGTTTTCCAGCAGCGGCGTCACCCGGCTCAACGCGGCAACGGTGAACAACCGCAGCGGTCAGATCCTCGGCGATCTGGGGCTGAATATCGACCTCAGCGGCGCGCTGGACAACCGTGACGGCGTGCTCGGCTCCGGCCAGTGGGTGAGTCTGCAGGCGGCCAGCCTGGATAACCGCGATGGCGGTGTGCTGGTCAGCGACGGTAGCCTGGCCGTGCGTCTGCGCGGCGCACTCGACAACCGCAACAAAGGCGAGATCACCGCCAAGGGCGCCATCGATGCGCAAGCCGGCAGCCTCGACAACCGCGACGGCAAAGTCATCGGCAAAACCACACTGGCACTGCGCAGCGATACGGCAGACAACCGCACAGGCGTGATCCAGGCTGATCAGCAACTGACGCTCAACGTCGATCGCCTGGACAACCGCGACAAAGGCCAGATCACCGGCAAGTCCGGTATCGCTTACGCCGGTACACGTCTGGACAACAGCGGCGGACTCATCAGTGCGGTCGGTCCAGTCAGCCTCAACGCGGGCGAAGTGCAAAACGCCGCAGGTCGGATCTCCAGCCAAGGTGATCTGACTGCGGCCATCGGGTTGCTGCAACAGCAGGGTGGTGCGCTGGTCGCTCAGGGCAATCTGAGCCTGACCGGCAAGACGCTCGACAACCGCAATGGCGGTCTGGTCGGCACCACAAAAGCGCTGAGCCTGATTGTCGACGACATCGACAACCGCAACGGCGAAATCTCCAGCAGTCTGCTGTTGAACATCAAGGGCCAGCGCCTGGACAACAGCGACAGCGGCAAGCTGCTGGCCGGCACCGAGCTGGGCCTCGCCGTGGCGAAACTGATCAACCTGAATCAAGGCCTGATCAACGCCAAGGGCGCAACCACGCTGACCGGCGGCAGCCTGGATAACAGCGGCGGTCGCTTCAACAGTCTCAACGGTCTGGTGATTACCCTCGACGATGCCTTGATCAACGCGCAGGGCACTATCAGCAGCGAGGGCACGCTGACGGCCAATCTTGGCCGGTTCGACAACAGCGCCGGTAGCCTGAGCACAGCCAGCGTATTGTCGGTAACCAGTCGTGGCGCGGTGCTCAATCGGGCGGGTTCGATCAACACCGACAGCTCCTTGACCCTGACCAGCGCCAGCCTCGATAACAGCCAGAAAGGTTTGATCAGCGCCAAAGGCGCCAGTCATGTCGATACCGGTGACTTCGATAACAGCCTGAGCGGCAAACTCACCAGTGAAGCGTCTCTGACGCTCAAGGCCGCTCAGGTCAACAACGCCACTGGCCGGATTGCTAGCCAGCAAGCGTTGAACGTATCGGTCACCGGGCTGGATCAGCAGGGTGGCGAGCTGTTCAGCAAATCCGACCTGACCCTTGATTTGAACCACGGCCAATTGAACAACCAGAACGGTCTGATCAACGCGCCCGGCACGCTGCTGCTGAAAAACCTCAATGGCGTGAACAACCAGAGCGGCGAGATCTCCAGCCAGCAAGCATTCACCCTCGGCGCCAATGAGCTGGACAACAGCAACGGCAAGCTGATCAGCCAGCAAGGGCTGACGCTGCGCATTGCTCAAGCCCTGAATAACCTCAAAGGTGTTATTTCTGCGGCGGCACTCGACAGCCATTCCGTGAGCCTCGACAACCAGGATGGCTTGATCAGCAGTCGTGGCCCCCTGGTGCTGACCACCGACAAGACCTTGAACAACCAGTCCGGCACACTCATCGCCGACGGTGAACTGACGCTGACCGCTGATACGCTGATCAACCAGCAGGGCAGCATTGCCGGCAAGTCCGATGCCAGTGTTCAGGTCAAAAACCTGAACAACCAGAACGGTAAACTGATCGCCACCGGTATGCTCAAACTGAGCGCCGAGACCCTCGACAACCGCCAGGGTGGCTTGCTCGGTTCGACCAAGGCGATGACCCTGACGGTCGCTGAGCTGGACAACCGTGGCGGCGAAATCTCCACCAACAGCGATCTGCTGCTGACCGGTAAAAAACTCGATAACAGCGATGGCGGCAAGGTCTTCACCAGCCAGGCACTGACGCTCACGGTCGATCAGTTGTTAAACCGCAACAAAGGCCTGATCGACACGGGCACGCTGCTGAAGCTGCAAGGTCGTACGCTGGACAACAGCAGCGGTGAATTGCTCAGCCAGCAGGACATGCTGCTGAACCTCAGCGGCGACTTCACCAACCACCTCGGCAAAGTCAGCAGCGAAGGCGCGCTGACCGTCAATACTGCGCAACTAAGCAATACCGGTGGCAGCCTGTCCAGCGCTGCAGATCTCATCCTCGACAGCACTGGCAAGGTCGATAACCAGGGCGGGCGGATCGTCACCGATGGCGCCCTCGTGCTGAAAAGTACCGGCCTGGATAACCGGCAGAAGGGCACGCTCAGCGGCAAAGGCGCGGTCACGGTCACGACCGGTGACTTCGATAACAGCAGCGGTTCGCTGAGCAGCGCCGACACGCTCGATCTCGTCGCCGGCCAGGTGACCAACAGCGATGCCGGCAGCATCGGCAGCCAGGGCGTACTCACCGCGTCGGTGACCGGCTTCGATCAACAGGGCGGCAAGCTGCTCAGCAACACGCGCCTTAGCCTGGACCTGAACCACGGCCAGTTGAACAACATCAACGGCGTGATCAGCGCGCCCGGCACTCTGCTGCTAAAGCAACTCAACGGCGTCAACAACCAGGGCGGCACGATCTCCAGCACTGAAGCGTTCACCCTGACCGCGCAAAGCCTGGACAACAGCAACGGCAAACTCCTGAGCAATCAGGGCCTGACCCTGCGCATTGCCAACGCGCTGGATAACGTCAAGGGCCTGATCGGCGCGGCGTCGATTGATGGGCGGGCAGGCAGCCTGAACAACAGCGGTGGCAGCCTGGTCAGCCGTGGCGATCTTGAACTTACGGTCGATGGCCTGTTGCGCAACGCTGCCAGCGGCCTGATCAGTGCCGCGCAGGCGCTGAACATCGGCAGCGCCGATCTGAACAACCAGAGCGGCACGCTGCTGGGTGTCAGCGCGGTCACGCTCAATGCGATGGCGCTGAACAACCGCGACAAGGGGTTGATCAACAGCAAGGGCAACCTGACGCTGACCGCGACCAGTCTCGACTCCAGCAATGGCGGTGAAGTCTCCGCCGCGGGTGACATCGATCTGACCCTGACTTCGTTGACCCAGAACGGCGGCCGCCTGTTGGGCGACCAAGCCGTCACGCTGGAGCTGGCCAACGGTGACCTCGATAACCAGAACGGCCTGCTCACCGCCAAAGGCCCGCTGACCCTCAAGCGTCTGCGCGACCTGAACAACCAGCGCGGTGAGATCTCCAGCAACTTGAGTTTCGACGTCATCGCTCGTGCCGTGAATAACAACGCCGGCAAGTTGATCAGCGGCGAAAAACTCTTGCTGCGTGGCACCTCGATCACCAACCAGAAAGGCTTGCTGTCCGGCTGGCAAGAGTTGAGCGTCAGCGGCAACAGCCTCGACAACCGCGACAGCGGCACACTCTCGAGCAAGCTCGGCGATGTCGCGGTCGATCTCAAAGACGCGTTGCTCAACAGCGGTGCCGGTGCGCTGGTCGCCGAAGGCAGCCTGACCGTCAAGGCCGGCAGCCTCGATAACAGCAACAAAGGTATTTTGAGCAGCGGAGCAGGGCAGCTCCTCACGCTGAACGGGGCGCTGACCAACGTCGGCGGCGCGATCAATGCGCAGCAGGCGATCACCGCCACGGTTTCGCGACTGGACAACAGTGGTGGCCAGATCGCCAGCAACGACGCGATCACCCTCAACCTCAGCGGCGACCTCAACAACAACGGTGGCCGACTGGCTGGCGCGGGCCCCGTGCTGATCAAGGGCGTGACTGATCTGAGCAACCAGAACGGCCAACTCGCCAGCCAGAAGAATCTGAACCTGTCGACCGGCACGCTGGACAACAGCAACAAGGGCACCATCGCCGCCAATGATCTGCTACAGATCACCGCCAGCGGCGCAGTGCGCAACAACGCTGACGGTTTGATCTACAGCCAGAACTCCGCGCTGCAACTGAAGGCGGCGAGCCTGAACAACGGCAAGGGTGCGCTGCAAAGCGAAAACGGCCTGACCCTGGATATCAGCGGCGGCCTCGACAACCAGAGCGGCAAGGTCATCGCACAAAACGGTGATGTGAGCATCAACGCCGCCAATATCGATAACCGTGGCGGGACTCTGTCCAGCATCAAGGGCGCGCTCGAAGCGCGCACGGTAGGTGTGCTGCGCAATGGCTACGACCTCAACAACAACCGTCAGGGCGGCATCATTCAGGCACAGGGTCTGAAGCTGTCGGCACTGGCCGGGCTGGACAACAACGGCGGGCGAATCTCCGCGCAAGCGACAGACGCGAACATCACCACCGCCGGATTCGATAACCGCAACGGTGTGCTTTATGCCAAAGGTCTGGTGAGCGTCAGCGGCACCAACCTGGACAACGGTGCCGGGCAAATTGCCGGTGAGCGCATCGACTTCGGCCTCAGCGGCGCGCTGAGCAACGTTGCGGGCGTCATTGAAAGCAACACGCAACTCGCCGTCAGGGCGGCCAGCGTCAACAACCAGAATGGTCGTCTGCGTTCGCTGGGCAACTGGGGCAAGACCGATTTGCAGATCGGCGGCCAACTCGACAACCGTAACGGCGTGCTGGAAACCGCCAACACCGACATGACCGTCAACGTCGGCAGCTTCCTCAATGACGGCGGGCAACTCAACCACGTCGGCCGCGGCAAGTTCGAAATTTCCACGGTCAATGTGATCGGTGCGGGTGGCAGCATCACCACCGGTGGGTTGCTGGAACTCAATGCTGATACCTGGAACAACTCCAGCGTGATTCAGGCCGGAACCTTGAACGTCAATGTCCGGCAATTCAGCCAGAGTGCCAACGGCAAGTTGCTCGCCTCGGATGTATTACAGCTGCGGGGCGGCAACTGGACCAACGACGGCTTGATCGCCAGTGATGGCTTGATCGATATGCAGTTGAGCGGCGGCTACAGCGGCAATGGCCGGCTGTCGAGTCAGCGCGGCACTTACCTCTCTGCAGCACAGATGAACATCGGCGCGGGCGGCAGTTTTGCTGCGGGTGCGACCTCGACCATCAGTGTGGGTGGGGCACTCATCAACGCCGGGCGCATCACTTCCAGTGAAGACCTGACCGTCAATGCCGGTAGTGTGACCAACTACGGCACCCTCGGTGCGGCGCAGAACCTGAACATCAACACACCTTCGTTGCTCAATGATCGCGGGCTGATTTTCAGCGGCAACGACATGACGCTCAGTGTGGGCAATCTGACCAACCAGCACGGTGATTTCTACGGGTTGGGGAATGTGACCATCAAGGGTTACGGCGGCGCCGCGCGGGCTGCTGGGGTCTACAACATCTCCGGGTCAATGGAGAGCGGTGGCGGGTTCGCGATCAATGCCGATGTTTTCGAGAACCGTACCGAAGGCCCGGTGATGTCGGGTGATCGGAAGCTGATCTCGGGGTTTATTGCAGGCAGCTGTGGCGACTGCGTCGGGGATAACTACAGCCTGTTTATCGCTGCTCGCGAGACCTATCAAAGCACTGACAGCGATAGCACCCAATCTGCGGTGATCAATGCCGGTAAGGATTTCGTGTTCCAGGGCGGTACGTTTCTCAACAGCAAAAGTACGGTGGCAGCGAGTGGCAATATCAATATCACCGCTGACAGTCTCAAGAACATTGGTGCAAAAACCGGAACCATCGAAGTTACCCGCTATTACTCCTTCGGCTTGACCGATGGAGGAACCGAGCGGTTTTTCAACAACGTTGTGATGCCTTACAACCAACGGAACAATCCGGATTTTCCAACTGTTTATTACGTTGCTCCACAGGACGAGATCCGCAAAGCGAAACCCGAATCGACCGAGTTCTCTCAGGGTGGAGAACTTGGACAATACTTCGAATGGGTCGCGCTTTTAGACTCCGTAACGGGCGAAGACGTCAGTGCGCGCAAGTATGGGGCAGGCCTGTCCGGGCTCAAGTATGGCTTCGAAAAAGCAACGCATTCGCTATACGACCCGAATAACCTGGTAGCACTGCCGAGCCAGCTGAGTCAGCTCACCCCGGACAGAACAACAGAGGTCGCCGTCGACAGCACGGGTGCCACAAGCACCGTTACCGGTCGCAACGCAGTTATCCAGGCAGGCGGCAATGTCTCGATCACGGCCGCCAAAACCCTGGAAAACAGCGTTATCCATCAGGACTACGGTTCCACTGGTGGCACCAATAAAGTTGCCGATACCAAAGTCAGCAGCAGCACCGCCATCATCCGCATCAACAGCCAACTGCCGCCGGACCTCGCCCAGCAGCAAGTCAACCCGCTGTCCCTGCCTGGCTTCTCCCTGCCAACCGGGGAAAACGGTCTGTTCCGCTTGAGCGGTCAGGGCGCCGCTGATACCGCGCCAGTCGCCGCGACCGGCCCGGCGCCAACCTGGACCGTAGGTGGGCAAACCGTCACTACCGAGGCACACGTAGTAGCCGGAAGCAGTGGTGGCCCGCGCAACCTTTTCGTTGACGCCCCGCCTGCAGTCTCCGACAGCACACGCGCAGTGGATACGTTCCACCGCACCCCGAGCATCGTGCAGGCCGTCGCCAGCACGGTCGACGTCAACGTGCCGGTGAAACCCGCCGGCCCGGGCATGAAAGACCGCGGCAACGACGCCATGGAGTCGATCGACACCCGTCCGGTGACCCGCGTCACCGGTCTGCCGGACACCAAGGCGCCGTCCAACGCGCACAAATACCTGATCGAAACCAACCCGGTGCTGACCGACCTCAAGTCGTTCATGAGCTCCGACTACCTGCTGGAAAAACTCGGCTACGACCCTGACCAGAGCGCCAAGCGTCTCGGCGACGGCCTCTACGAACAACGCCTGATCCAGCAAGCCGTGACCGCCCGCACCGGCCAGGCGTTCATCGACGGCCAGACCTCCAACGAGGGCATGTTCAAGTACCTGATGAACAACGCCATCGCCAGCAAGGACGCCCTCAACCTGTCGGTAGGCGTCGGCCTCACCTCGCAACAAGTCGCCGCGCTGACCCACGACATCGTCTGGCTCGAAGAACACGAAGTGAATGGCGAAAAAGTGCTGGTGCCGGTGGTTTATCTGGCGCAGGCCAATGGCCGTCTGGGTCCGACCGGGGCGCTGATTGCCGGTAATGATGTGACGCTGATTGCCGGTGAAAACCTGGATAACGTCGGGACGTTGAAGGCGACGAATAATCTGTCGGCGACGGCGGGCAAGGATCTGGTCAACAGTGGCGTGATCGAGGCGGGCAACCGACTGGATCTGTTGGCGACCAACAATATCGTCAACAAGTCTGGCGGGATCATCACCGGGCGCGACGTGAACCTGACGACTCGCACCGGGGATGTGATCAACGAACGCACCATCACCTCCTCCGACAACAGCACCCGCTTCGGCACCCAGCATCATGACTATGCCGATAACGCGGCGCGGATCGAGGCGGCCAATGACCTGACCGTCAAAGCGGCCAACGACATCAACATCACCGGTGGCGTGATGAAAAGCGGCCAGGACATGGTCCTGAACGCCGGGCGCGACATTAACGTGTCGTCGGTGCAAGTCACCAACAGCGTGTTCCATGACGATCGGCACAACAGCAGCGACATCACCCAACTGGGTGCTGACATTGATGCTGGACGTGACTTCAAGGCTGATGCCAAACGCGATATCAGTGTTATCGCGAGTCAGATTGACGCCAAGCGCGACGTGGCGATGTCAGCCACTGACAACATCCTGATCAGCTCAGCGGCGGATGAAGAACATTCCCTGTCCAAGAGCAAGAAACTGACTCGTCAGGAAGACCATGTCAGCCAGGTCATGTCCGGCATCACGGCGGGAGGCGATGTCAGACTTGATGCAGGTAAAGACCTCAGTGTGGCATCCAGCAGGGTTACCGCTGGTGACGAAGCCTATCTGGTCGCGGGGGATAATCTCCAGATTCTGGCGTTGCAGGATTCCGACTATTCGCTTTACGACAAAAAGAAAAAGGGCAGCTTCGGTAAGCTCAAAATGAAGCGGGACGAGGTGACCGATATCAAGCATATCGGCTCCGAGATCAAGGCTGGCGGCGATCTGACGCTGTCCAGCAAAGGCGATCAGCTCTACCAGGTTGCCAAGCTGGAAAGTGGAAACAACATCACGCTGGACAGCGGTGGAGCGATTACGTTTGAAGGGGTCAAAGACCTCCATGACGAAAGCCATACCAAGACCAACAACAATGCCGCGTGGGTGTCGTCCAAAGGTCGCGGTAATACCGATGAAACCCTGCGTCAGACCCAGATGATTGCCAAGGGCAACATCGTCATCAAAGCGGTCGATGGCCTGAAGATCGACATCAAGGATGTCAACCAGCAGTCCGTCAGCCAGACCATCGATGCGATGGTCAAGGCTGATCCGCAGTTGGCGTGGTTGAAGGATGCCGAGGCGCGTGGGGATGTTGATTGGCGGCTGGTGAAGGAGATTCACGAGTCGTTCAAGTACGAGAACTCGGGAGTTGGTCCGGCAGCACAAATCGCAATTGCGATCATGATGTCGTTCGTGATGGGCCCCGGAGGATTGGCCTTGGTCAGCGGCGGTGCCGGCGGTGTAATTGCCACCTCTCTGGCGACCACCGCCGTGACCAGCACGATCAACAACAAGGGCAACCTGGGCGCTGCTTTCAAGGAGACGTTCAGCGCTGACAGCCTCAAGAGTGCGGCCATCGCCGGCTTTACGGCCGGCGTGCTGAACTACGCGGACGCGAATTGGTTTGCGGGTGGAACCAGCAAAACAGCAAATATCCTGACCAGCAGTAACTTTACCGATGTCGCTATCCGCACGACCGGTCGCGCGATTATCTCCAGCGGCGTTTCGACGGCCATTGGTGGTGGAAGTTTTGGTGATAGTTTTGGTGCTGCATTGCTGGGGGAAGCAAGCAGTGTCGCTATGGCGACCGGGTTTAATTTTGTTGGCGACAACACACTCAAGTTTCCCGAAGGCAGCGTAGAAAAAGTTGTAGCACATGCGTTGATGGGTGGATTGATTTCCCAGGTACTGGGTGGGGATTTTGCTACGGGTGCAGCTTCCGCTGGTCTGAACGAAGCCGCGATGAACGTTCTTGTGAAGTTCGCGGGCGGCAACGATCAGATGCAGGTGATGCTGTCGCAGCTGACGGGCGTGTTAGCGGCTGCCGCAGTGGATGGAAACACCCAGCTAGGGGCCGCCATCGCCGGGAGTGCGACGACCTATAACTACCTCTATCACCGTGAGGTGAAAGAGATGCTGGCCGAAATGGACAGCAAATCCACTGATGAGGAAAAGCTGGCGGTCAGAGACAAATACGAAGCACTGGACAAACAACGAGAGTTGGAGCGTGACGCAGTTTGTAAAACCTCACCGGACACTTGCCGCAAGATCGCAAATGACCTGGCCAGCGATGATGAAAAATTTTCTGACTTGATCAAGGACTTGAGGACCGAGGGACGTGGTGGAGATGCCGCTTGGGTAGGTTCTGTTCAAGGAGGGAATCTAAACTCCGCTGGTTCAATGGCTTCTGTTGTGAATGCACAGGAAGGCGGTTTCTTTGCAAAATTGGGCGCTGTGGTTTTCGAGATGGGCGCCGGAATCTTTCCTGGGAGGACTGCCGGGAAAAGCACGAATACAATAAAGAGCCCGGACGAAAAAGGTACCATTCCTGAAAATATGAGCCCTCCTGGGGCTGGTCGAGGAGGTGCATTTAATGAAGCGAAACGTCAAGCGGGCATTCCGACAAGTCAGCAGCCTAGCCGGGTTATTCAGAGCGTTGACAAACGAGGTGACCCGCAGCCTGGAAAAATCTATGAATTTGAGGTTCCCGCTTCAGGAGGCGGTACGCGGATAGTGAGAGTCCGCGATGATGCTGCTGGGCATGATTATGGAGATGGGGATCCACAAAATCGGGGGCCTCATTTCAACGACGAAGCCGGGAATCACTATGACTACTGAAATTCAAATCTTAAGAACATCTGATATTTCTCTTCCCAATGAGGTATTCAACCTGCATGAAGATAACAAACATGGTGACCTGAAGTTGTCGGCGGCTAGTCTTACGGTGTCAGAAAAGTCTTATGAAGCATCGGTAGTAGTCTTGGATTTTATTTGTAAATCTGCTGTTAAAAATATGCCGGAATATGCATTCTGGCTGCTCTTAGGTAATTCGGCTTGGCAACCAAACACGAGACTTGTTAGGTACCTGGGATTATGGGGTGGGTTGAAATCACGAGGAATCGAAATGCCCCAGGGTACTCGTTCGGTAGAACGTATCGTTGAGCGTGATGGGAAGTTAAGGTTTTTTGGAGCTGTGTGTTTGTCCGATTTTTCGGATCGTAAATCAATAGAGATTCTTTTAACTGAACGATGTTCTTATATCGCTATTTTACCCAAGGATTTTGACATAGAGTGCGTCTTGGATCTAGGTTGGTGCGGCGGGCTCTCTGAAGACCAGACGCTGTGTGCGTATGTAGGTGAGCGAAAAGGACTGCTGATAATGCGGGTTGGTGAATTTGATGATCCTGATAACGGGTTTGTGTCAGTTGGGGAACAAGGCGTACTGAACGATCTGCTGAACTAGTAAAAGGGACGGTAAAAGTCACAGACTCGTTTTTTGGTAGGAAAGGTCACAGATCTAACCGAAAACGAGGTAAATGGGGACAGACCACGTTTAGAAAGCACTCCGAAAATGTGGTCTGTCCCCGTTGACCCGTTAACCCCCTCGTTCAACCCTATTCCTAAAGGGGATTGGGAACAGCATATTAAAAATATTAACCCGGGCGGAGTGTCGATCTTTGATAAGTTGAAGGGGTTGAAGTAATGGGTGTGACTAGGATTTTAGACTCGGAAGGTGAGCTGCTTAATATTCTTCATGACTTTAATGCACTTGAGTGGAGAAAGTATGGGCAACGTAATCCAGAGGTCTGGATGGGTGATCATTTTGAAAGAGAGGATCGTTCGAGATTTCCTCCATATATAGCTTTTCGATTTGAAAAAGAAAATGAATATGTTATCTCTATTTTGAATGAGGTGATTGGTTCATATAATGGCTTGATTTCTTGGGTGCTGACAGGTTGTGAGCGTTATGCGTCCTCTGGCATGAATTGGGTAGTTGAGCCTGCATATATTAAGGAAGTAGAGGCTAAAGCCAAATCTTTAGGGTGCTCTTCTGAAAGCTATCTTGCCAAGTATGAGCCTGAGTTTGGCTCTATTGCCTTTGAAGACTTGGTTGGGTTAACTGAGTATATTCGTAAAAAATTCTCAGAATTGAATATCTCTAGCCAATGAACTGTAGAAGTCTTGGCTTGTATTGGCACTTCCGACACCGGCCTGGCGCCGGTGTTTTTGCACCCGATCTGCACCCTTTTTTCTATCTATTTACATCTTTTTTGCTCCCAAGTGCATCCTTTCAGGACTCAAGTTGCACCCCTTTTGCACCCCCCTGACTACCTATGGTCTACCTCTCGTCCGCTTAATGAGGCGGACCCAAAAATAGGTAAATGGGGACAGACCACGTTTAGAAAGCGCTCCGAAAATGTGGTCTGTCCCCGTTAACCCAGAGAATGTAATAAGTGGAACGGCTTAGGGAGCTGCACCCAAAGTGGACGCTGAGAGAACGGTATGAGGACAGACCTTCCAAGACGTCAATCAAACCTCTCATCCGCCTAATGAGGTGGACCCAAAAATACCTTCGTTGATCACGGATAGAATTGCGGACAAAGCCGCTACGAACTCTGGCAAGCTTTATCCAAATGGAAATATGAAAGATGCCCACGCTGAAATCGGAGTGATTTAGCAAGCGTATAGCGCTGGTAAAACCACCGGAGCGGATATGTCCATGACCGTCGCTGGAAAGGATGTATGCGGATTCTGCAAAGGCGACACAGCCGCTGCCGCAGAAAAGGCTGAGTTGAAATCTTTAACCGTAAGCGCTATAGATGATAAAACAGGACTGCCGAAAAACTACTACTGGGAGCCAGGTATGAAGTCCATTAAGGAGAAGAAATAGATGGTAATCGGAGGGTGTACTCTTAGTCCTGAGCACGGTAGATTGCAAATTCCTCTTGTTCATCAGCCGACTATGGAAGATGTTGAATCCATTATATTTGAGTATAGTAAATTCGATGGCGTCATTTCGTTGTCTGTTACCCCTGTTCCTGAAACTGGGCCTTACGAAATTAATCTTTATGCTGATTCTGGAAACTATCTTCTGATGTTGAATCAATACCTGGATGATGGGGGACACGTCGTGCGTACCCTTAATAATACGTCAGCTGGAACCAAGCGGATTGACGTTCTGGGTGATTGCTATCAGGCCAGTTTGACTACAAGAGATATAGGAGTTGTTATTTCTTGTTTTCAAGAATTTTTAAGTTCTGGTAATGTGAGCTCATTAGTGCTAAGTGTTTAGAGTGAGAGTGTGCAAGTAGAGTAAGAGTTAGGTGTGGAGCTGCTATGCAGATCGTCAATTCATCCGTGAGGATTGGGTGGAAGACAAAAAAGTGGCGAATTTATTAAAAAAGGGGCAGATTTATTTTATTTAATAAATCTGCCCCCTTTTTTAATTTGTGAATTTTAATGCTGCGTCGTCAAAAAATAATCTTCGAATGATCGATTTGTTGAATCAGGCAGCACAGGAGAATAGTTCGTTTAAATAGGTACTAAGCATATGACTTCAATGATACCGTCTATGACAATTGAGCTTCTTCGACGGCTCACCGGCAAGCCCGTCTCCAAGCTTGTTAGGTATAGCTGGTGGCCTGCCTCGGAAGTTTCTGTGCAGTGTGGTATCGAGGATGAATTAGCCTTCTCATTAACTGCCGGACCCTTAGCTGTCTATTTTGAGGATGGCGTAATTCTTGGCTTTTCTAGTGATCCTTCTCTGAATAGTGTCATCGTTTGGGATGAAGCAGCGAGGGTTGCGGGTCAAGGTCCGGCCTCTTTGGAAGTGATGAGTGAACTGTTCGCTATCTCTGAGTCTGGAAGGTTCTCTACTGTTTTTTGGAGGCGATTGATCGGCCGTTGTGTAAGCAATGTAACGATACTTAAGCGTATGCACATGAGTGCGATAGAGAGCCAGCGCCCTAGTGAAGTAGGCTTGCGTTTTATTTTTTCAGACGGCAAGAGTTTTGTAGTATCCCATGGGTTACATGACAAATCTGATGATTTTTCAGTGCTAGAGGAAGCTCAGTTGAAGGGAGTTGAGTTGGAGGAAGTCTCGATAAACTAACGGTGCAAAAGAGTGGGCTAGCCTTACGCCGAAACCACCGTTGGCTGGTACTTCAGGGGGTAAATCGTAAGTAATGGGGACAGACCGCGTTTAGAAAGCACACCGAACATGTGTGCTGTCCCCGTTAATCCTGTTTGGCCGGAGAGAAAGTGATGTCTTTAAATATAGATTGGCAGCCAGGTTTTGGCGAAATAATTACGTGGTTTGCCATGGATAAAAACGGATTTGTAGCCGTTATGGTAAATAACTGTTTTGGAAAACTTCCCATGATTTTACTGCAAGTGTCGGAGTTAGAGGGGAAGCTTGACCGATTAAATGAGTATATGTGGGAAGAATCGTCGGGGGTTGTCAGTTATCCAGAAAACAAAAGAGGACTTGCAATCCTTGATTTGTATTCAGTCTGTAGATTTGGGAGCGATAAGTCTCGTGAAGAGGTCGAGTCAGTAATTGCGGAGAGATCTGCATTTGATAAAAAGTTATCAGAGTGCTCAATTCCTTCGATAAAGGGTTTTTACGTTTATCATGCAGTGGAGGGTAGTATTCAAGGTGAGGATTATCCTGTTGGGTATAGTGGGAAAACTGAAATGGGTGATTATTTCCGCTACCTAATGCCAACTGTGTATGCGAATATTGATGATTTCCCCGAGGAGCTTAGAGGGGGGGGTGGTCGTGTCGGATGTATTGGATTTTACGTCTGATCAGATTGCAAGAAGTTGTGAGGTGGATTTGTTTTTTAATCGGCTTTATAGTTGACTTTATGACAATTTAAAGGTGGTGGATCAATATCCGATAGAGGTTGTGAGTGTGGCTAAAAGAGGGTGATAGTGAAAAATTTGTTTTTGAGTTTTTGATAAGGGTTTTAGGCCTGATTTTAAAAATCAATTCGCTCCCATTCTTTTGGTTATGATATTTATAGTTTGAGGTTGTTGAAGTGATTGACCTGGTTGCGCGTATAAGAAATGGGATTAAAATTGAGGGTATTATTTTTGAGAAATAGATCTGTCCCCATTTTTCAAACTGTGGTGAGTAAAAAGTGAAGCCCGAAAAAATAGGAGTGGGAACCTTCATTCGGGTTTCCATCCTCTGTTATCTGCTGTTTGTTGCAGTGGGTTTACTCTCCGTGTCGTTCGGAGCCATTTTCGTTTACCTGAAAGACGGAGTTTGGTTGTACAGTTATGCGAGCGTATGGCGTGTATTGAAAGGAGCTGGAGTCTACGCGATGGCGGCAGTCCTTTACCTGTTGATCAAAACGATCCACGGGATATGGAAAGCCAGGCAACAGAACAAGCCTGGTGGTTAGCCGCAATCCTCTCCATGTTGATCGGGTTGGAGTAAGATAAAGGTGACAAGTAAGGTGAAGGGAAAGGTAACAGATTTATTTTCGGCGGTAAAAGATCACAAATCTAACTGAAAAAGGTAAATGGGGGCAGACCACGTTTAGAAAGCACTCCGAAAATGTGGTCTGTCCCCGTTAACCTGTCTTGCAGGAAGCGTCACCTTTAGGGTGTATTTAGATAAAGCTACAGGGATGGTGACAAACTTCCACCCGAAGTAAAGGTAAGGTGCTTATGAAAGAATTGTTCGGTCAGCCACACGGTGAGTCAGATCCTTATTGGGCCGTTAAAGTGTATTTCGATAGAATGTATAATGATGGCTACTTCGTTGAAGCGGTTGGCTATATCGTTAAGAAGTGGGGTTTCAGTACGGATGGGGCGTACTGTAACTTCCCTGATGAAAATAGTCCATTTGATGAGGAGCATTTTGAAGGGGTTGAATTTGCTTATGGCTATCCGCCTAAAGATGAAGATACAGTTGTCGTGAGTGAGGCTGTTTGCTTTGAATACATTAGATTAGCTTGTGAGAAATATCTTCAACACCATCCTGAAGATACTGCGGAAGTAAAAGAGCTCTTGGATAAGATCTCTTTCTAGTTTCGGGAGTAAACGGGGACAGACCACGTTTAGAAAGCGTTTTGAAAATGTGGTCTGTCCCCGTAAACCGTTAATGTGGGAGGGAAATATATAGAAAAAGTATGGGTGCCAGATCCTAGTAATTCCAGAAAAGAAGCCTGGGTGCCGAAATTAATGACGTTATTAAAAAGTTTGTTGAGCTTTGCGATATGGCTATGGCCGCTTTTGGTGAAGAGCTAGAAATTTCATACGAGATGTCCTTGTTAAGTATTTTGAAATTTATAAAAAAACATCCTGACTATAAAGAAGATTTTATAGATAGATTTAAATTGATTTTAATGTCTAGGAGCTCGCCATTTGAAGTTGTGGCATTTTGTATGCGTGAGCTTCAGTGGCCCGAAATTAAAGAATTTGTAATTTTAAAGATGAATCCTTCTGAGGATCCTCGGACCGAGGCCCTGCGAAGCACATTAACCGCATATGACAAATTTTGGCCTGATGCCGATCTTTACAGTTACTATGGCGTGAAATAACTGACGAGTAAACGGGGACAGACCACGTTTGGAAAGCACTCCTAAAATGTGGTCTGTCCCCGTTAACCCCAGCAGATAAAGTCCTACGAGAAATTAGGTGTCAAGGTGATAAATACTTTGGATCAGCTCTTTTTGTATGGTGCAAGCAGAGGAGGGTTATAACCATGTCGTTATCGGCAATGATCATTTCATCAGAAAAGTTGAACACAGAAGACTTCAAAGAAATCATCTTGGCGCACGGTGGGTTCGTGAGTTCCGGCAAGCCCTTTCGGGGCGGCGTTAGCGAGGGCAATTCGGAAATCTGGCTGGCATTGCATTCAAAAGATGTTCTTGAAGAATTTTACGATGCCGAAGATCTGCAAGGGTGGCAGGATGTCTTGGAGGAGGAGCCGCAGGTAATGATTGAGCTTAACCTCGATCATACCGAGCATGCGAAGTTAATTTACTTGAAGGTTTTTTTGAGTTTTGCGGAAGCTTGGCCTTGTGTTTTAAATGACGTGGACGATTCTATTCTTTCCCACAGTTCAGTTTGTGAGAAATACAAGAACCTTCTGGGCGGGTTATAAGAGGAGTGTCGCGATACAGGGAGCACGTCGCCGCGGGTTCTGGTGACGTGGGTTATTGAGCCGTTCAATTACCCGTTGATGGTTCGTGAATCTTCGTGGGCTCAATTGTCAGTGTTGGGCCGTTGTAACGCTGGAACGGAGTGTCAAAAATTGGCCAAAATGCCATTGTTGTTTATGTTGTTTCTCATACTTTCAGGCTGCAACACCCATGTCAGAGACTCTTCCCCCAGTCTTTTAAAGGAGGGTGTCCAACTTCAGCAAAAAACGGTAACGCCAGATGCACAACACGCCAAAGTCATCATGAACTCGACAGGCTACACATACCCTGTCGAGTTCTCGGTTCGCCGGGCTTCAGATCGCGATCAACGAATGGAAGTGCTGGGTACTGTGGTGGATTCCGGGCGAGGCAAGGTGTTCGGCTGGATCGCCAAGCTTAACGAAGCGGCCAATAGCGCCACGTTCAAGCACTTCCCTCAGCTGGAAACTCAAGCCAATGCTGACGAACCCTTTGAGGTATCGGGGCGTTCCAACGGCATGGGCACCGGCAATACATACAGCTGCGGGCCGCTGATCAGTACCTTTACGCCGGAACGAAGCAAGGTCTACCTGGTGGAGTTTCAGTTTGTCGGGCAGGGTTGCGAGCAGCATGTTTACGATGTTAGCCGGCCGGATCAAAGTGTTCTCATCGGAGCCCCACCCGTTTGAAATTAACCATTGATTTCCCTGACAACCTGATCACTGATGATTTGCTCAAAAAGCGACGGATTCCGTGCCTTTGCAAAGTTTCAACGCAATTCGAAATCTCCTTCTCGGATACAGTTCCTGAATCGTCCGGGGATCGTATCTGGCTGGAATTGTGAGGAGCTGGAACGACATGCGGTCGCCGGGGCGGGTGGTCAATACACCCACTATGCCAATAGTCTGATTACCTTGAGCAAAATTGGCGAAGGCCTTTACCAGATCATTGATCTTGAAATGTTTTGCCCAAGTTTTGGTTGGTGCGCCGTTTTCCGAGATGGACAATATGCGCCTGCCGGAAATTTTTGGGACGATGAGTCCACGTAAAACTAAAACGCCCCGAACTCTATCGGGGCGTTTTCATTTACCGGGCTGAACCGGCTAAGTGTTTATCGAAACGCCGGCACCACGTCCCTGATAAACAACTCCAACGACTTCTTCTTCTCCGCATGCGGCAAGCTGTTATCACACCAGAAACTGAACTCATCCACCCCCAGTTCCTGGTAATACTTGATCCGCGGAATAATCTCTTCCGGCGTACCAATCATCGCCGTCTTGTGCAGGCTCTCCAGCTCAAACTCTGGACGCCCGGCGAACTTCTCTTCCGGGCTCGGGGCGAGGAAGCCGTTGACCGGTACTTCCTTATTGCCGAACCACGCATCGAAGGTGCGGTAGAAACGCGAGATCGCCTTGGCGCCAACTTTCCAGCCTTCTGGGTCGTCAGCCGAGTGCACGTGGGTGTGGCGCAGCACCATCAGTTGTGGACGCGGGACGTTGGGGTTGTTGTCGAGTGCGGTCTGGAATTTGTTCTTCAGGTCGACGACTTCTTCGTCACCTTTCATCAATGGCGTGACCATCACGTTGCAGCCGTTGGCCACGGCGAAGTTGTGCGAATCCGGATCGCGGGCGGCGATCCACATCGGTGGGTTAGGCTTCTGAATCGGCTTCGGCACGCTGGTGGAGGTGGGGAATTTCCAGATGTCGCCGTCGTGGGCGTAGTCGCCTTGCCACAGGGCGCGGACCACCGGGACCATTTCGCGCAGGGCCTGACCGCCGCTGGAGGCGGGCATGCCGCCGGCCATGCGATCGAATTCGACCTGATAGGCGCCACGGGCCAGGCCGACTTCCATGCGTCCGTTGCTGATGACGTCGAGCAGCGCGCATTCACCGGCCACCCGCAGCGGGTGCCAGAACGGCGCGATGATGGTGCCGGCGCCGAGGTGGATGGTGGTGGTTTTGGCGGCGAGGTAGGCCAGCAGTGGCATCGGGCTCGGCGAGATGGTGTATTCCATCGCGTGATGTTCGCCGATCCACACGGTGCTGAAACCGCCGGCCTCGGCCATCAGGGTCAGTTCGGTCAGGTCTTCGAACAGTTGGCGGTGGCTGACGCTTTCGTCCCAGCGTTCCATGTGGATGAACAGGGAAAATTTCATGACGCTTCCTCGGATCTTTTGTTGTTGAGGCTACAAAACTGTGTAGGAGGGGGCTTGCTCCCGAAGGCGCTGGATCAATCGACATCTCTGGTGGCTGACACATCGCCTTCGGGAGCAAGCCCCCTCCCACAGTGGATTTGTGTGGGGGTGAAATTTTGCTCAAGCCAGAACGGGCAGGGCGCCCATCTTGCCGTGGCAATACACCAGCGGCCCGGTGTGCTGCTCCGGGACGATCAGATTCTTCACCGCGCCGACCATGATCGCGTGGTCGCCGCCTTCATATTCGCGCCACAACTCACACTCGATGATAGCCGTCGCATTGGCCAGGATCGGGTTGCCCAGCTCGCTCAACGTCCACTCGATGCCCTGCGCCTTGTCCTTGCCTTTACGGGCGAAGGCATAGGCTTCGCTTTGCTGGCCGCCGGACAGGACGTGGATCGCGAAGCGCTTGTTCTTGATCAGCACAGGGTAGGAGTCGGAACTGTAGTTGGGGCAGAACAGCACCAGGGCCGGGTCCATCGACAGTGAACTGAAGGCGCTGGCGGTGAGGCCGACGATCTGGCCGTCATCGTCCAGCGTGGTGATGACGGTGACGCCGGACGGAAACGAGCCCATGACTTGTTTGTAGATGGCAGCATCGATCATTGGACGGTCCTCGGGTGTTGTGACGCGATTTTTATGTATTTGTTGGTCTGATGGTATACCAGTATTTTTTCTTTGCAAGAGCTTTTAGGCTGAACCGATAAACGTGGTGCTTTCGTCGGAAACTCAGCATTTATTGGGTTTCTGGCTGGCCTGCAGGCCGCAGAATCAGGGAGGATGGCGGATCAGGTAGCGCCGTAAACTACGGATCAGTCTTGTGAAATGTTTGGAATACCATAATATGGTCTGCATCTGAGGGGCGACCCAGAGTCCCCCCGGTTTGGCTTCATACAAAGATAAGAACAGACAAACTCGAGTTCATGAATATGTCCCAGATGTCCCGGCAAGATCCGTTGATCGAGAATCACACGGTCGACTACGTCCCACTCGCGGAACGCCACGGGAAGGCCCGCGACCTTTTCACTTTATGGTTCAGCACCAACATCGCGCCACTGCCCATCGTCACCGGCGCCATGGTGGTTCAGGTGTTCCATCTCGACTTGCTCTGGGGCCTGCTGGCGATTGCGCTGGGGCACCTGATCGGCGGCGTGGTGATCGCACTGGCTTCGGCGCAGGGGCCGCGCATGGGCATTCCGCAAATGGTTCAGAGTCGTGGCCAGTTCGGGCGTTACGGCGCACTGCTGATCGTGTTTTTTGCGGCGCTGATCTACATCGGCTTTTTCATTTCCAACATCGTGCTGGCCGGTAAGTCGATTGTCGGCATCGCACCTTCGGTACCGGCGCCGCTGAGCATTCTGATTGGCGCACTGGCGGCCACGGCGATTGGCGTGATCGGCTACAACTTCATCCACACGCTCAACCGCATCGGCACTTGGGTGATGGGCAGTGCATTGCTCGCCGGTTTCATCTACATCTTCGCCCACGACTTGCCGGCAGACTTCCTGACGCGCGGCAGCTTCAACCTGTCGGGCTGGCTGGCGACGGTGTCGCTGGGGATCATCTGGCAGATCAGCTTCTCGCCGTACGTGTCCGATTATTCGCGTTACCTGCCGGCGGATATCGGCATCGCCAAACCGTTCTGGGCCACTTATCTGGGCGCGACGCTGGGGACGATTCTGTCGTTCAGCTTTGGCGCCGTGGCGGTGTTGGCGACGCCGGAAGGCACCGAGGCGATGGCCGCAGTCAAGCAGTCCACCGGGTGGCTGGGGCCGATTCTGATGGTGCTGTTCCTGCTCAACATCATCAGCCATAACGCGCTGAATCTGTACGGCGCGGTGCTGTCGATCATCACCTCGATCCAGACGTTCGCCAGTCAGTGGACGCCGAGCATCAAGGTGCGCGTGGCGTTGTCGAGTGTGGTGCTGGCGGGTTGCTGCGTGGTGGCGCTGGGTGCCTCGGCGAATTTCATTTCGCAGTTCATCGGGCTGATTCTGGCGTTGCTGCTGGTGTTGGTGCCGTGGGCGTCGATCAACCTGATCGACTTCTACCTGATCAAGCGCGGCAGCTATGACATCACCTCGATTTTTCGCGCGGACGGCGGCATTTACGGGCGCTTCAATCCGCACGCGATCATTGCCTATTTCATCGGGATCATTGTGCAGCTGCCATTCGCCAATACCTCGTTGTATGTCGGGCCGTACGCCAATCTGGTGGACGGTGCGGATCTGTCGTGGCTGTTCGGCCTGGTGGTGACGGTGCCGCTGTATTACTGCCTCGCCACACGTGGGCAGACCCAGAATCAACGTGGCGAGGGGATTTATCCCCGATCGGCTGCGAAGCAGTCGTGAAATCAGCGAGTGCGGGCCCCTTTGAGATGTAAAGGGGGCCGCTTCGCGCCCCATCGGGGATGAATCCCCTCACCACAAGTGATCCTCGCCCAGCCTCCGCATTCCAGTGGTCATTCAAATTGGCCATTTCGATCCCCTTTTGGCCCATCCCCCACTGTGCCGCGACTCCGCGGTCGGCAAGAATCAAACCACAACAAAACGCTGGACTTTGCTTGCCCTTGGCTACCTTTACAGCCGCTGCCGTGTACAGAACATAAAAACCATCGATCTCACGTCGCATTCCGGGGAAACAACCATGGTCACGATGAAACGCATTCTGGGTGCCACCGTGTGTGGGCTGACGCTGCTGGCCAGCGCGGTACACGCCGAACAGCGCGAGCTGCGGGTCTACAACTGGGCGGATTACATCCTGCCGTCGGTGCCCAAGGATTTCGCCGCGAAAACCGGCATCAAAGTGACCTGGGACACCTTCGACACCAACGAATCGCTGGAGGCCAAGTTGCTCACCGGCAACTCCGGCTACGACCTGGTGGTGCCGTCGAACCAGTTCATCGACACTCAGATCAAGGCCGGGGTGTTCCAGAAACTCGACAAGTCAAAACTGCCGAACTGGAGTCATCAGGATCCGGCGCTGCTCAAACTGCTCGACGCCAATGACCCTGGCAACCAGTACGGCGTGCCCTACATGTACGGCACAGTGCTGATCGGTTTCAACCCGGCCAAAGTCAAGGCAGCGCTCGGCGACAACGCGCCGGTGGACAGCTGGGATCTGGTGTTCAAGCCGGAGAACATGGAGAAGCTCAAATCCTGCGGCGTGGCGATGCTCGACTCGCCGTCGGAAATTCTGCCGCTGGCCCTGCATTACCTCGGCCTCGACCCGAACAGCCAGAACCCGGCCGACTATGAAAAGGCCAAGGACCTGATGCTGAAGATTCGTCCTTACGTGACCTACTTCAACTCGGCCAAGTACATGACCGACATCGCCAATGGCGACATCTGCGTGGCCATCGGTTACTCCGGCAGCTTCTACCAGTTCGGCAACCGCGCGAAAGAGGCGGGCAACGGTGTGGTGGTTGACTGGCGTTTGCCGAAGGAGGGCGCGCCGATCTGGTTCGATACTTTCGCGATTCCGAAGAGCGCGAAGAACGTCGAAGAGGCGCATGAATTCCTCAACACCTTGCTCGATCCGAAAGTCATTGCGCCGATCAGCGACTTCCTCGGCTACCCGAACGTGAACAAGGACTCGATGCCGCTGGTGAATAAAGACATCACCGGCAACCCAAACCTGACGCCAACGCCTGAGGCCCTGAAAACCCTCTATGTCGTCCAGCCACTACCGCAAAAACTCGAACGGGTACGCACGCGGGTGTGGACCAGCATCAAGTCCGACAAGTAGCCGCACACCCTCTGGAGGAGTGAGCCTGCTCGCAAAGGCGCCGGACCAGGCAACATGGATGCTGAATGTGCCGGCCCCTTCGTGAGCAAGCCCACTCCCACCCTTTGATCTCGGCCAGCTCCGGATCCTCCATCCACTGACTATCACCTGTGGGAGCGGGCTTGCTCGCGAAGGCGTCGGGTCAGCCGACACCTTTATTGAATGTCGCACCGCATTGTGAGCAGGCTCACTCCTACAGGTTTTGTGGCGCGTTTTTACTCATCACCAGACTCAACACCACCGACCCCAGAATCACCCCGCCGACCACCGCCAGTGACCATTCCACCGGCATATGAAACCAAGGCATCAGCGTCATCTTGCCGCCGATGAACACCAGCACAATTGCCAGTCCGTACTTGAGCAAATGAAAGCGGTCAGCCATGTCTGCCAGCAGGAAGTACAGCGCACGCAGGCCCATGATCGCGAAGATGTTCGAGGTGAACACGATGAACGGATCGGTGGTGACGGCGAAGATCGCCGGGATGCTGTCGACCGCGAACATCAGGTCGCTGGCCTCGATCAGCACCAGCACGAGGAACATCGGCGTGGCCCAGCGCACGCCGTTCTGCAGCACAAAAAAGCGCTCGCCATGAAAGCCCTGCGTGATCCGCATGTGCCCGCGCACCCAGCGCAGCAGCGGGTTTTTTTCGAGGTCCGGTTGTTGCTCGGCGAACATCAGCATCTTGATCCCGGTAATGATCAGGAACACCCCGAAGGCATACAACAGCCACTCGAACTGCGACACCAGCCACACCCCGGCGAAGATCATCGCCGCGCGCATCACGATCGCCCCGAGTACGCCGTACAGCAGCACCCGGCGCTGCAATTCCGGTGGCACGGCGAAGTAGCTGAAGATCATCACGAAGACGAACATGTTGTCGATCGACAGTGACTGCTCGATCAGATAACCGGTGAGGAATTCCAGCGTCTTGCGTTGGGCAATTTCGGCGCCGAACTCGCCGTTCAAGTACCACCAGAGCAACCCGGCGAAGGCCAAGGCCAGTGCGCACCAGGCGATCACCCAACAGGATGCTTCCCGCACTGAAACGCGGTGTGCCTTGCGTCCGCCGAAGACGAACAGGTCCAGTGCAAGCATGGCGAGGACGAAGACGATAAACGCGCCCCACATCCACGGTTCGCCGATATTGATATTGTCAGTGGGCATGGCAATCTCCCTGTCTTTTATGTCGTTGGAGGCAGACCGTGACATGCTAGCGAGGAGTGAATGCCAAGGAAAAATCGTATATTCCTCAGGTAAAGTTCGATAAAAACGAAGTGTCTGGCGTTTTTTGCGGCAGGCATCTTTGCAATGGCAAGCGGCATTGATGCGTTTATACGAGAGAAATTTCAGTGCGAGTTAATTTAGAAGGCAGAGTTGCCAAACACTGCGGGCAGGCACTTACCCGTTTGGCATTGATGCGTGTTTGCGAATGACTTTCCTATTTTGGAGGATTTTAAAGAGGACCCGTCGCCAGCAGTTCTAATATGCCCTTTACTTTGTAAGATGTTCCACTGGACTCTATTTGAAAATCAAATTCTGCGTATATCGATTCCTTTATGTTGTCTCGCTTAAGTTTGATTTCGCCCTCGTCACTCGAAATGATCCCTCCAGCGGAAATGACGTTGGCACGCACAAGGCTTTTGTCATCTTTCTTAATCAGATATGTGCCGCTTTCGAGCTTCTGATCAATGATGATAGTAATCTGGTAGAAATCGTCCGCTGTGTGATATCGGCCGATGACACTGACTGTGCCGGGAAACAAGGAAGCATAAATAAACAGATTCGGTTCGAAAATCGGAATGGACGGAAAATCAGGATTGAATTTGGCGTTGTAGTATTTGCCAACGGGTTGTTGCTTTACTTCGATGGGTAATGGCTTCAAGTTTTCATCGACGCCATGTTGTTTAAGCAGAATGTCATTGCTCATGGTTGCGTTCCTTCAGTGCTCAACGGTTTCAGGGATTTTCCAAATGGAAGTCCATCGAGCGAGAACGTTACTCGCCGTCCTGTTCGACCGCTACTGTCAGAACTGTCAGTTGCCAGTTAGGGGAGAGTGTGTTGGCAGGGTTGTATTGATGCAGAGATGAGTGACAGGGCAAGGCAGCCGAAAGCGGATTGAGACCCTTTCGAGCCTCAATCCAACCCACCTTGTTACTTGCGGGCAGCCAACGGCGGAGTACGCGGCGGCACCTGACGCTTCGAACCGGTCGCCTCGAATGCCGAGGCCAGACGCAACAGATTCGAGTCATCGTAGGCACGACCGGCGAAAGTCAGACCAACCGGCATGCCGATGTCGGCCATGATCCCCATCGGCACAGTGACGGTCGGCACGCCGAGGTGCCGGATCGCCAGATTGCCGTTGGCGACCCAGACGCCATTGCTCCAGGCGATGTCCGCCGATTCCGGATTGATATCGGCATCTGCCGGGCCGACGTCGGCGTTGGTCGGGAACAGCACCGCGTCGAGTTTCAGTGTGTCCATCCAGTCTTCGAGGTCGAGCTTGCGGGTCTTTTCCAGACCGCGCAGGCCATCGGGCAGGGTCGGGATCTGGTCCCACGGGGTGATGCCGCGTTGGGCCATGCGCACGTATTCGTCCATGCCGGCGGCCAGATCGCCTTCACGGTTGGGCAGGGTGCCCGGGTCGTGCGGGAAGATCTTCGGCCCGTCGACATCGGCCAGGCGATTGAGCTTCGGATCGCCGTTGGCGCGCAGGAAATCGTCGAAGGCCCAGGCCGACAGATCCCACAGTTCGTGGTGCAGGAATTCCTTGGAAACGATGCCGCGATTGAACACGGTCGGCGCGCCGGGGCGGTCGCCTTCGCAGTTGGAAACCAGCGGAAAATCCACTTCGATGACGTCGGCGCCGGCCGCTTCCAGAGCGGTGCGGGCCTGGTTCCACAGGTCGATCACCGAAGCGCGGGTGTTGATCCGCTGCCCGGTCGGGCCGCCGATACCCGGTGCTTCACTGGTGCCGGCTTCAGGGTCGGCGTTGATGTACATCTTCGGTACACCGAGGCGTTTACCGGCCAGTGCATTGGGTTTCACTGCCAGTTCGGCGTAGGAGGCCGGGCGCACCGAGTCGACGCTCGGGATCGGCACCCACGGCTGCAGGCGCCACAGATCGCCACGGGTGTCGGGGTCTTCAGCAACCACCACGTCGAGCACCTCAAGCAGATCGGCCATGGTGCGGGCGTATGGCACCACCACGTCCATGGTCGGCGTCAGCGGCCAGTTGCCGCGCACCGAAATTACCCCGCGCGATGGCGTGTAGGCGCACAAACCGTTGTTCGACGCCGGGCCGCGACCGCTCGACCAGGTTTCTTCCGCCAGACCGAAGGCCGAGAAACTCGCAGCGGTGGCGGTGCCGGCACCGTTGGACGAGCCGGAAGCAAACGGCGCAGTCAGATAAGCAGCGTTATACGGGCTTTCGGCCCGGCCATAGACGCCACGCTGCATGCCGCCATTGGCCATCGGCGGCATATTGGTCTTGCCCAGGCAGATGGCTCCTGCAGCGCGCAGGCGTTCGATGGTGAAGGCGTCGCGATGCGCCACCAGATCGGCGAAGGCCGGGCTGCCCGAGGCGGCGGTCAGCCCCTTGACCAGATAACTGTCCTTGGCGGTGTAGGGGATGCCGTCGAGCGGGCCGAGGGTTTCGCCCTTGGCGCGGCGTGCATCGGACGCCTGGGCCTCTGCCAGTGCTTCGGGATTGCGTACGACCACGGCGTTCAGTGCAGTGGCCGTGTTCGGGCCGTCATAGGCGTCGATCCGGGCCAGATAGGCCTGCACCAGTTCAACCGCGGTGGTCTGGCCGGCGTCGAGCGCCGCGCGTAATTGAGCAATGGAGACTTCAGTGACTTCGATCATGCTGTTACCGCCGACAGGTTCGCTAAAGGGGTGGGTCATTATGGTTATCGTCGAAACGTGTGAAGAATTACCGATGGGCGAAACTCTACCCTGAACTTTGCCGAATGGCATGTGCTAATTCGATAAATATCGACAAAAGTCAGCGAAAAAATTCCCCCGGTGTCTCACCAAACTGCTGGCGAAAAGCTGCGATGAACGCCGAGGTCGAGTCATAACCGCAGGCCAGCGCCACGTCGGTGACGCGTTCGCCACGTTCCAGCGGGGTCAGTGCGCCGAGCAATCGCAAGCGCTGACGCCAGGCGCGGAAGGTCAGCCCGGTGTCGCGTAAAAACAGGCGGCTGAGGGTTTTTTCGGTGACGCCGAATTTGTCGCTCCAGTGCTGCAGTGTGGTCTGCTGTTCCGGATGTTGCTCCAGGCTTTGATAGATTTGCCGCAGACGGCTGTCCTGCGGCAGTGGCAGCATCAGGTCGATCTGCGGCGCCTCAGCCAGTTGATCGAGGATCACCTGGGCCAACCGACCATGTGCGCCACTCTCGTCGTATTCCACCGGGACCAGACTGAACGCACGAATCAGCTCGCGCAGCAGATCGCTGACGCCCAACACATGACAACGTTCAAGCGCCCAGCCAGCCACACTGCAATCGATGTACAGGCTGCGCATTTCGGTGTGCGGCGAGCTGAACACGCGATGCGGCACGCCCGCCGGAATCCACACCGCGCGCTCCGGTGGCGCGACGAAACGCCCGGCGCCGGTCTGCACCTCAAGCACGCCCTGAATCGCGTACGACAATTGCACCCACGGGTGGCTGTGACGCCGGGTCAGTGCGCGATTGGGCAGCGATTCGGTGCGTCCGTACAGCGCACGGGGCAGGCTGGGCAACCCGGGAATGCTGCGCCGGAAGCTTTTCTCATGTCCTTTAGGCGGCATCTGTTGGCTCTTCGGCGTTAGTCGGTAATTCCTGCTCACGTTAGAGTCGCAGTCACGTACTGGCAACCCCCGGATGAACAGACCCATGACTCGCCCAAGATTCCTGCCCGACAACTTCACCCTGACCCTGATCGGCGTCGTGCTGCTGGCCAGTTTTCTGCCGGCCAGCGGGCAGGTCGCGGTGGGGTTCGGCTGGCTGACCAATATCGCCATCGCGCTGCTGTTTTTCCTCCACGGCGCGAAACTGTCGCGTGAATCGATCATCGCCGGTGCCGGCCACTGGCGCCTGCACCTGTTGGTGTTCGGTCTGACCTTTGTGCTGTTCCCGCTGCTCGGGCTCGCGTTGAAACCGCTGCTGTCACCGCTGATCGGCGACAAGCTGTACATGGGCATGCTGTATCTCTGCGCGTTGCCCGCCACCGTGCAGTCGGCGATCGCCTTCACCTCGCTAGCCCGAGGCAATATCCCGGCGGCGATCTGCAGCGCGGCAGCGTCGAGCCTGTTCGGGATCTTCCTCACGCCATTGCTGGTGACGCTGCTGCTGAACGTGCACGGCGACGGTGGCTCGACCCTGGATGCGATCCTGAAGATCAGCGTGCAACTGCTGCTGCCGTTTATTGCCGGGCAGATCGCTCGGCGCTGGATCGGCGCGTGGGTCGGGCGCAACAAGAACTGGCTGAAGTTTGTCGATCAGGGGTCGATTTTGCTGGTGGTGTACGGCGCGTTCAGCGAGGCGGTCAACGAGGGCATCTGGCATCAGATTCCGGTCGTCGATCTGCTGGGGCTGGTGGTGGTCTGCTGCATTCTGCTGGCGCTGGTGCTGTTGGCGTCGACCTTGCTTGGCAAGGCGTTCGGTTTCAGCCAGGAAGACCGCATCACCATTCTGTTCTGCGGTTCGAAGAAGAGCCTGGCCACCGGCGTGCCGATGGCACAGGTGTTGTTTGCCGGCAGCACGATTGGTGTGTTGATTCTGCCGCTGATGCTGTTCCATCAGATTCAATTGATGGTCTGCGCGGTGTTGGCGCAGCGCTATGCCAAACGGCCGGAATCGGTGCCGGAGTTGATGGCACAGGTAGATCCATAAACACTGCTTCCCCTGTAGGAGCTGCCGCAGGCTGCGATCTTTTGATCTTGAAAGTCAAAAGATCGCAGCCTGCGGCAGCTCCTACAGGGGGCTTTTACTCAATCCTGAGTCACGTGTTTCGGGCCGGCCAGTGCCCAGGCAATCAGGCCAAACAACGGCACGAACACGATGGCGATAATCCACACGCCTTTGTTGCTGCCTTTGCCTGCGCTCTTGCGCACGCGGTTGATCGCCCACAATTCAACGATCACAAGAACGACGGCGAGTACGATCCAGACGGGTTCAATTTGCATGGGCTACCTCCTGATGGTCTTTCAGTTAGGTGAGTCCAAACGCGCAGGGTTCATTTAAATTGTGCCGCTGCCTCCCGAATATTTCACCGCAGCGGCCGCCCGCGACGGCACATTGAGCGTTCGCAACAGCGACGACACGTGGATGCGCACGGTGAACGGCGAGATATCCAGTTCTCGGGCGATCTCCTTGTTGGTCTTGCCTTGGGCGATCAGCCGCAATACATCCTGCTGACGCGGGGTGAGGGCGGTGCCGGTCTCCAGCGGCAACAGCCCGGAAGGCGCAAACCTGACCAGCACTTCGCCTTCGCGGATCGCCAGAATCGCCTGGCCGATCTCATCCGGGACAATGTTCTTGCCGATGAAACCGTCGATGCCGGCCGCCATCACCTCACCGATCAACGCCTCGTCGTCGACCATCGACACCACAATCAGCGTGGTGCGCGGCAGTTTTCGGCGCAGTTCGGCGAGTTGGCTGATGCAGGTCAGGCCGGGGAAGCGCAGGTCGAGAATCAGTGTGTCCGGCTCGCTGCCGTCGGGCAGCAAGGCCAGCACGGCGTCGAGGTCGCCGGCCTCCTCGATAGTCGCCTCGGGCAACAGGCGCTGCACGGTGCGCCGCATGGCTTCGCGAAACAACGGGTGATCGTCGGCTATGATGATGCGGCATGTCATGACGTGACCCTCCCTGGATCAGCGTGGTTTACGGCATGCACCTTAGCACCGCGTACGCAGATTGCCTGCCGGCCGCTGCTGAATCTGACGACTGTCGCACAAGGACGTTGCCCATGAAGTTCGAGAAAAACACCGAGCTGGATCAGGCCAATCTGCGGATCATCATCGCCAGCATTGCCATGGTTTACATCTGCGTGCTCGGTGTATTGCCGGGTCAGCGCTTCGATGTCTATCTGCCGGTGGTGGTCTACATCACGCTGTTTCTGCTGGCGTCGATTGTCCTGCGCCAGGCCATCGCGCGCTGGCCGGGGCATTACCCGGCGCGACGAATATTCGCGATGATCCACGATTACACCGGCACCTGTTTCGGCCTGGTGCTCGGCGGTGAAGCGGCGTTGCCGCTGTACGCGGTGATCATCTGGGTCAACCTGGGCAACGGCATGCGCTATGGCTCGCGCTATCTGGCGATTGCCACGGGGTTGGCGCTGCTGGCGTTGCTGGCGGTCTATCGGTTGACGCCGGTGTGGCAGGCGCAGCCGTACATGGTGCTGATGTTGATGCTCACCAGCACCGTGATTCCGTTCTACGCGCACTTGCTGCTGGAGCGCACGCGCAAGGCCTCCGAAGAGGCGGTCGCGGCCAATCTGGAGAAATCCCGGTTTCTCGCCCAGGCCAGTCACGATCTGCGTCAACCGATTCACTCCATCGGTCTGTTCACGGCGTGCCTGCGTGAGTCGCGGCTGGGCGAGCAGGAGCGGCAACTGGTCGACAACATCGACCGTTCGTTGCTCAACGTCTCGCAGTTGTTCCGTTCGATTCTTGACCTCTACACCCTCGACAACGGGCGCATTCTGCCGAGGCTGCAGGTGTTCAATCTCGGCGAGTGGCTGGCCGATCTGATCCGCCAGAACGCCGAGGCGGCGCGCTGGGCTGGCGTGGAGTTGCGTCTGCGTCCGTGCCAGCACTGGGTACAGAGCGATCCGGCGTTGCTCGCGACCATGGTGCAGAACGTGCTTTCCAATTGCTTCAAGTACGGCGCGCAACGCCCGGTGCTGATCGGCGTGCGCAAACGCGGTGTCGGGCTGGCCATCGTGATTTATGACCGCGGCAGCGGCATTGCCGAGGAGCATCTGCCGAAGGTCTTCGAGGAGTTTTATCGAGTGCGTCAGGTGCGCGACAAGGACGTGGAAGGCGTCGGCCTCGGACTGTCGATCGTCAAGCGTCTGGGGCAGTTGATCGGCGTCGATGTGGCCTTGCGCTCGCAGCTTGGGCGCGGCACGGCGGTCTCCCTCTATGGCTTGCCGGTGGCCGTGGCGCCGCAGTTGCCGGTCATGCGTGACGATGTGCGGCAGGCCGGCCTGTTGACCGGGCTGAAGGTGTGTCTGGTGGAGGATGACCGCAACGTCTTGCTGGCGACCTCGGCGCTGCTCGAGCGCTGGGGCTGCGTGGTGCAGGGCGAATTGAGCGGGCAGGGGCTGGTCACCGATTGCGACATCATCGTCGCCGATTACGATCTGGGTCCACATTCCACGGGCATCGAGTGCATTGACGAGGTGCGGCGCCAGCGTGGCTTTGCGGTGCCAGCGATGATTATCACCGGGCATGACATCGAGAAAATACAGGCGGCCTTGCACGACCGCCAAATTGCCATCCTGTCCAAACCGGTACGCCCGGCCGAGCTGCGCGCGACCTTGCGCAGCCTGCGCGACCGGCAAACCGAGCCGGCCGAGCAGGTTTGACTCAACGCTTGCAGAGGTAGTCCTGAGTGATGGTGGTTTGCAGGCAGTTGAACTGGCCCATGGTGCGGCAGATGTTCTTCTCGGAACCGGTCACCTCGGCGTTCTTGTAACCCCAGGTCTTGCAGCGCTCCATCGCCACAGTCAGGCCTTGCGCGGCGTTGGTCTGGCCGCTTTCGAACTGACCCAATTCGTAGGAGACCTGGACCACGCCGTCGTTCTTGCTGCCACCGGTGGCTTCCCATTGTTTGGGCGTGGCGCAGCCTGTCAGAGCGAGGGCGGTGAGAGTGAGAGTTGCGATCAGGATTTTCATGATGGAACGTAGTCCTTTACCGGGGATGAAGGTTTACTGGAACGGAATCGGCGAGGCGCCTTTGGGCAGGCACGACAGCGGCGGGGTCATGATGCCCATGCTCGCCACCGCGATAATCGCGCCGCTGGGCAACTCGCAGTTGTACTCGCCGGCGGGGGTGTACGCGGTGTAGTAGGTGAGGGTGCTGTCGCTGCGGATGTTGTCGATTTTCGACACCGGCTTGCCGATGACCGTCTGGGCGCGTTCTTTCATGCTGGCTTCGGTAGGTTTGGCGGTCTGGCAGCCGCTGGCACCAAGCAGCAGGGCGCTGACGATCGCCACTTTGAGAAGGTTGGAATGCAGTTTCATGGTGTTTCTTCCTTGGTGTTGTTCTGATTTCCAGGCACGACGATCCCGCGCACTGCACAGCGGCAATGTTGGGGAGCATCGGGGGTTGCGAGGGAATATAACGCCGGTGGGCGGGGCGGTCGATTAGCACAAATGTGCTAGTGCGGCGGAGGGAGAGGCGACCCAACGGGTCGCCTCGCGCCGATTACTGAGGAGAGTTGAACTGGTCGGAATAGCTGCCGGTCATCAGCGCCGAAGCGACGCGATCAGAACCGACGCCGACGCGTGAGTAGGCATAGCGATTGGCGCCGACCTTGTCGGTGCCGTCGGAAGCCAGTGCGCCTGCGCCGACGTGATCGGAGCCATCAGAGGCGACTGTGCCAGCCCCGACGTGATCGGAACCATCCGAGGCGACTGCACCAGCCCCGACATGATCAGAACCGTCCGAGGCGACTGCACCAGCCCCGACATGATCCGAACCGTCCGAGGCGACTGCTCCAGCGCCGACATGATCGGAACCGTCCGAGGCGACTGCACCAGCCCCGACATGATCGGAACCGTCCGAGGCGACTGCGCCAGCGCCGACATGATCCGAACCGTCCGAGGCGACTGCACCAGCGCCGACGTGATCGGAACCATCGGACGCCACTGCACCGGCCCCCACATGATCCGAACCATCAGAGGCCACAGCCTGCGGCTGCGCAGCCCAAACCGTTGGCAGCATCACGGTCGCCGCGACCGCAAGGATGGCGCCTGACAAAAGCGTGTGTTTCATGATTTTCTCCACGACCCATCAGCCACACAGCATTCGTTGGCCCGGGGTTGACCAGGTTGGCAATTGGCACGGGCGCGCTCGATGGGCGCACGGGTGTCGACGTTTTTGCATGAAACCGCGTTAGCGAACTGAAAAGTATAGATCGGCAAAATGCAGGCGCAGGTGCAACAACATGCAAGCGATAGTCGGTTAACTTCCTTGCACAGGGGCGCTTGAAGGAAATCAGTCTAAAAACACCACCCGCGACTCGATGGCTTTTGCTAGCCTCAAAGGTGTAGGCGAAGACGCAGACTGATGCGCAAGCGGATAGCAAGGGGACGTGGGGCGCGTTCCGAAGGGTACACGGTTAGAAAGATCTCCGCGCTGAGATCCAGCCCTTATGCCGTGTGAGGCAGCAAAGCACCGCTCTTTTTCCATGGTTGCTTTTGTACTGTGAGAGGCCCGATAAACCTTGTAAGCCAGAGACCAGCACTGGCCGCCTACTCGAACACCAAAGCCCGCATTGCTGCGGGCTTTGTCGTTGTTGCAGGGTCAGATTTTGGTCAGCGCGTACGCCAGATCGGCGCGCAGGTCTTCGAGATCTTCGACCCCCACCGACAGACGCACCAGGCCATCGCCGATGCCCAGTTTGGCGCGGGTTTCAGCGGGAATGGTCGCGTGGGTCATGATCGCCGGATGCTCGATCAGGCTTTCGACGCCGCCGAGGCTTTCGGCCAGGGCAAAGATCTTCACGTTTTCCAGAAAGCGCCGTGCGCCCTCCAGATCACTGTTCAGATCCACCGAGATCATCCCGCCAAAACCATGCATCTGCCGTTTGGCCAACTCATGCTGCGGGTGCGACGGCAGGCCCGGGTAGTAGACGCGTTTGACCTGTGGCTGCTGCTCCAGCCACTTGGCCAGTTCCAGCGCGTTGCTGCAATGACGCTCCATGCGCAGCGCCAGGGTCTTCACCCCGCGCAGGGTCAGGAACGCGTCGAACGGGCCGGAAATCGCGCCAACCGCGTTTTGCAGGAAGCCGAGTTTGTCCGCGAGTTCGACATTCTGCCCAACCACCGCGATACCACCGATCACGTCGGAGTGACCGTTCAGGTACTTGGTGGTCGAGTGCAGCACGATGTCGAAACCCAGCTCCAGCGGGCGCTGGATATAGGGGCTGGCGAAGGTGTTGTCGGCAACGCTGATGATCCCGCGTGCGCGGCAGATGCGCGCAATCGCGGCCAGATCCGACAGGCTCAGCAGCGGGTTGGTCGGCGACTCGACAATCACCAGGCGGGTGTCGTCCTGCAGCGCCGCTTCGAACGCCGCCAGGTCAGTCAGATCGACATAGCTGAAGCGATGCCCGGCGCTGCGCTGGCGCACCTTGTCAAACAGACGGAATGTGCCGCCGTACAGGTCATTGCCGGAGATCACGTGCGAACCGGCATCGATCAGTTCGAGGACAGTGGAAATCGTCGCCAGCCCGGAAGCGAAAGCAAAGGCGCGGGTGCCACCTTCCAGATCCGCCACGCAACGCTCCAGGGCAAAACGCGTCGGGTTGTGCGAGCGGCCGTAGTCGAAGCCTTTGTGCACGCCGGGGCTGTCTTGCAGGTACGTCGAGTTGGCGTAGATCGGCGGCATCAGCGCGCCGGTGGTCGGGTCAGGCGTTTGCCCGGCATGGATCACCCGGGTCGCGAAGCCTTGGGATTTATCGTCGTGCTGACTCATGCGAGGGATCTCCGTAATTGGTTGAGCATGTCGGTGCGGGTAATCAGGCCGTGGAAGCCCGAAGCATCGGCGATGATCGCGACGAGGCCGCGACTGAGCACCGCTTCCAGCTCGGCGAGGTTGGCACCGGGGGCGAGGGTTTGCAGTTTGTCGGTCATCACGCTGGACACCGATTGACTGAAGCGCGCGGCGTCTTCGTGCACTGCCAGCAGGATGTCGGATTCGTCGATCACCCCGACCAGTTGTTTGCCTTCAACCAGCACCGGCAGCTGCGAGACATCCGCCAGGCGCATGCGCTGAAACGCGGTCAGCAGGGTGTCGTCGGGGCCGACGCTGATCACGCGGCCATCTTCGAAACGGCGGGCGATCAGATCGCGCAGGTCGCCATAGCGTTTGCGCTGCAACAGGCCCTGATCGGTCATCCACTGGTCGTTGTAGACCTTCGACAGATAACGCGTGCCGGTGTCGCAGACGAAGCTGACCACGCGTTTCGGCTCGGTCTGTTCGCGGCAATAACGTAGCGCGGCGGCGAGCAAGGTGCCGGTCGACGAGCCACCGAGAATGCCTTCGGCGCGCAGCAACTGGCGCGCGTGGTCGAAGCTTTCTTCATCGCTGATCGAGTAGGCGTGGCGCACGCTGCTGAGGTCGGTGATCGATGGAATGAAATCCTCTCCGATGCCTTCTACCGCCCACGAACCGGGCGTCGGCATCGTGCCGTCGCGGCTGTACTGAGCCATCACCGAACCCACCGGGTCGGCGAGGACCATTTCCAGATCCGGTTGTACCCGTTTGAAGAAGCGGCTCAGCCCGGTTAGGGTGCCGGCGGAACCGACGCCGACCACGATCGCGTCCAGATCATGTTCGGTCTGCGCCCAGATCTCCGGCGCGGTGCTGCACTCGTGGGCCAGCGGGTTGGCGGGGTTGTTGAACTGGTCAGCGAAGAACGCGCCGGGAATGTCTTTCGCCAGGCGTGCGGCCACGTCCTGGTAATACTCGGGGTGGCCCTTGCCGACGTCCGAGCGGGTGATGTGCACTTCGGCACCCATGGCTTTCAAGTGCAGGACTTTCTCGGTGGACATCTTGTCCGGGACTACCAGCACCACTCGGTAGCCTTTGGCCCGGCCGACCAGCGCCAGACCCAGACCGGTGTTGCCGGCGGTGGCCTCGACGATGGTGCCACCCGGTTGCAGGCGGCCGTCGCGTTCCGCGGCATCAATCATCGCCAGACCGACGCGGTCCTTGATCGAGCCGCCGGGGTTTTGTGATTCCAGTTTGAGAAACAGTGTGCAGAGGCCGGTATCGAAGCGGGTAACTTGTACCAGCGGCGTATTGCCGATCAGCCCAAGTACGGCAGGGCGTGAATCCTTTGACATTTCTTCACCTCTTGTAGTGGTGTTGATCGCGTTCCATTCGCGGGGAAAAGCTCGCGTGCAACATAGGCGCAGACATGATCTGTCGCAACCTTTAGTCAGCCGCTGCGCCAGCCATTTCGATCTAACCATAGAACAGAATCGCAGCCTGCAAGGGCCCGGTTTCAGAGGGTTTACATCAAGGCGCCATCGAGTATTGAAAGGGCGTCGCAAGCGTCCCTCAAAGCTTGATCTGCGTAGGAATATCCTGCAGGGCGAATCGTGTTTTCAGCGGGCATACGGCCGACAACTGATCATGAGGGAAACTTGTGATCATCAAGATTAAAATGAGTTTGTCTCACTAGAGGCTGATCCTGACAATGGCCGCCATCAACAAGACATTGGAGTTGTTTGTCATGGCACTGGCCCATTCCCTCGGATTTCCGCGCATCGGTCGCGACCGCGAACTGAAAAAAGCGCAAGAGGCGTTCTGGAAAGGAGAACTGAACGAGGCCGGCCTGCGTGAAGTGGGTCGTGAATTACGCAAGGCCCACTGGGACCTGCAGAAAAACGCCGGCATCGAGCTGCTGCCGGTAGGCGATTTCGCCTGGTACGACCAGGTGCTGACCCACTCGCTGATGTTCGGCGTGATTCCCGAGCGCTTCCGACCGCACGACGGCAAAGCCACGCTGCAGACCCTGTTCGGCATGGCCCGTGGCGTCAGCGACAGCTGCTGCGGCGGTGCGCACGCCCAGGAAATGACCAAGTGGTTCGACACCAACTACCACTATCTGGTCCCGGAATTCAGCGTCGATCAACAGTTCCAGCTCGGTTGGGAACAGTTGTTCGAAGAAGTCGAAGAGGCCCGCGCACTGGGCCATAACGTCAAACCGGTGATCATTGGCCCACTGACTTATCTGTGGCTGGGCAAGGCCAAAGGTGCCGAGTTCGACAAGCTGGAATTGCTTGATCGCCTGCTGCCGCTGTACGGACAGATCTTTGCGCGTCTCGCCGCCCTTGGTGTGGAATGGGTGCAGATAGACGAGCCGATTCTGGTGCTCGACTTGCCCCAGGAGTGGAAAAACGCTTTCGAGCGAGCCTATAACCAGATCCAGCGTGATCCGCTGAAGAAACTGCTCGCCACTTACTTCGGTGGTCTGGAAGAGAACCTCGGTCTGGCCGCCAATCTGCCGGTCGACGGTTTGCACATCGACCTGGTACGTGCAGCGGAACAGTACCCGACCATCCTTGATCGCCTGCCGGCCTACAAAGTGCTGTCGCTGGGTGTGGTCAACGGCCGCAACGTCTGGCGCTGCGATCTGGAACATGCGCTGGCGACTTTGCAGCATGCACATGAGCGCCTGGGTGATCGCCTGTGGGTCGCGCCATCGTGCTCGTTGCTGCACAGCCCAGTGGATCTGAACCGCGAAGACCAGCTCGATGCCGAGCTGAAAAGCTGGCTGGCGTTTGCCGTGCAGAAGTGCGAGGAAGTCGCCGTGCTGGCGCAGGCGGTCAGCGAGCCGGAAGCGCCGAAAGTGCTGCGCGCCTTGGCCCAAAGTCGCTCGGTACAGACCAGCCGTGCCGCCTCGCCACGTATCCACAAACCGGCAGTGCAGGCCCGTGTCGCGGCCATTACCGCGCAGGACAGCCAGCGCCAATCGCCGTTTACCCAGCGCATCGCCAAGCAGCGCGCCGGCCTCGATCTGCCGCTGTTCCCGACCACCACTATCGGTTCGTTCCCGCAGACCGCGTCGATCCGTCTGGCGCGTCAGTCGTTCAAGCAGGGCAAGCTCAGCGAAGCCGAATACACCGAAGCCATGTACAGCGAGATCCGTCACGCCGTGCAAATTCAGGAGCAGTTGGGCCTCGACGTGCTGGTGCACGGTGAAGCCGAACGCAACGACATGGTCGAGTACTTCGCCGAGCAACTCGACGGCTACGTATTCACCCGTTTTGGCTGGGTACAGAGCTATGGTTCGCGTTGCGTGAAACCGGCGGTGATCTTCGGTGACTTGAGCCGCCCGCACGCCATGACCGTGGAGTGGATTCGCTACGCCCAGGGCCTGACCGGCAAGGTCATGAAAGGCATGCTGACGGGACCTGTGACCATGCTGATGTGGTCGTTCCCGCGCGAAGACGTGTCCCGTGAAGTGCAGGCGCGGCAACTGGCGCTGGCGATCCGTGACGAAGTGGTGGACCTGGAAGCCGCCGGGATCAAAATCGTGCAGATCGACGAAGCCGCATTCCGCGAAGGCCTGCCGCTGCGCCGCGCGCAATGGCAGCACTATCTGGACTGGGCAACCGAAGCGTTCCGCCTGTGTGCCTCCGGTGTACGCGACGAAACGCAGATCCACACGCACATGTGCTACAGCGAGTTCAATGATGTGATCGAGTCCATCGCCGCCATGGACGCCGACGTGATCACCATCGAAACCTCGCGTTCGGACATGGAACTGCTCAATGCCTTTGAAGCATTCGACTACCCGAACGAGATCGGGCCGGGCGTCTACGACATCCATTCGCCGCGGGTGCCGGATGCTTCGGAAATGGCCAATCTTCTGCGCAAGGCGGCTCAGCGAGTTCCGGCCGAGCGGTTGTGGGTCAACCCGGATTGCGGTCTGAAAACCCGTGGCTGGCCGGAGACAGAAGCGGCGCTGGTGCACATGGTTGCCGCCGCCCGCCAGTTGCGCAAAGAACTGGCATAAAGCGCTAACTCCGCCTCTGTGGGAGCGGGCTTGCTCGCGAAAGCGGAGTGTCAGCTAAATAATTTTCGACTGACACTCCGCCTTCGCGAGCAAGCCCGCTCCCACACTGGGTTCAGTGATTGGTCAGTGACGGCTCATCAAACCGTGCAACACACCGAGGCGCAGCCCCGGTTCCGACGGCACCATCTGCGAAATGCCAAACACCTTGAACGCCGCCAGCATCAGCACCAGCCCTCCCGGGAGGATGCTCTGGCGATGCGGTTGCAAGCCTGCCAGCTTCAATTGCTGAACGTTTTTCACTTTCAGCAGCAACAGCGACAAACGCAACAACCCACCATAGGTGATGCCATCCTGACCGAAATCATTCAAGCGATTAGCCTTGAGCACCTTCGCCAGCATCCGCGCCGTGCCCGACGAGCCAATGGTCTGCTGCCAGCCCTGTGCGCGATAGCGGCGGGCGACTTTTTCGAATTGCAGGATCGCCACGCGCTCGGCTTCCTGCAGCGCACCGGGCGCAATCCGTCCGTCAGGGAAATAGCGTGCACCGAGGGTGCCGCTGCCGATGGCGATGCTTTCGGTGAGCAGCGGTTGCGACCCCTGGCCGAGAATCAGCTCGGTAGAACCTCCACCGATATCGACCACCAGGCGCATGTCTTCTGCATCCGGCAGGGAGTGGGCGACGCCGGCATACACCAGTTGCGCCTCTTCATGGCCCGAAATGACGTCGATACGAAACCCCAGATGGCGTTCGGCACTGTGCAGAAACAACTGCGCATTGTCGGCCTCGCGTACCGCACTGGTTGCCACTGCCCGCACTTTGCCGGCCTCGAATCCGCGCAGTTTCTTGCCGAACCGCGCCAGCGCCTGCCAGCCACGATCCAGCGCCATTTCGTCCAGCGCACCGCCGTCGAAGCCCTCGGCCAGCCGCACCGGTTCACGCAGGGTTTTGACTTCCTGAATCATGAAACCCTTACGACTGCGCACCGACTGGCCGATCATCATCCGAAACGCATTCGAACCCAGGTCGATGGCGGCAAACAGCGAGGCGTCTTCTTTCATGGGAATCCCTGCGAAACATCCGTCGAAGGCTCAAGACGGTTTGCGAGGATTCTGCGGTGCGCTTGATGACATCCTGATGACGGGGCAGGGGCGGTTCAGTGAATTGTTGGCTGTCATGACACTGTCATTATCCGGCGTCTATCCTGACCCCAATACATCGCGTGTTCTTAAAGTTTTTGCTGCCTCTTTGGGCAGCTTTTTTTTGCCCGCGATTTGGCAAGCCGTGCGCAAGGTTTGCAATCGTGGGCGTCCCTTGGCTAGTATACGATCCATATACACTTCGTATCGGATTCGGATATGGGCATCGTAAAGATTTCAGAAGACATGCACGAGAACCTGCGCATCTCCAGCACCGCGCTCAGCCGCTCGATCAACGCGCAGGCCGAGCACTGGATGCGCATCGGCATGCTCGCCGAGCTGCACCCCAACCTCGACCACAGCGCCATTTGCCGCTTGCTGATCCGCGCCGAACAGAACGGTGGGCTGGATCTGCATCAACTGACTCAGGAAGCCGTCAGCGCATGAGAAATCAGATCAAGATCAATACCCCTGCGGAAATCGCGAAGTCGCGTGCGGCGGGCAAACTCGCCGCCGAAGTGCTGGCGATGCTGGTACCGCATGTGAAAGCCGGGGTGACTACCGATGAGCTGGATCGGTTGTGCAACGATTACATCGTCAACGTGCAGAAAGCCATTCCGGCCAACGTCGGTTATCACGGCTTCCCGAAAACCGTCTGCGCCTCGGTCAACGATGTGGTGTGCCACGGCATCCCGTCGGGCACGCCGCTGAAGGATGGCGACATCGTCAACCTCGACATCGCGGTAATCAAGGATGGCTGGTTCGGCGACACCAGCCGCATGTACGTGGTCGGCGAGGCGACGCCTGAAGCACAACACCTGATCAAGACCACCTACGACGCGATGTGCGCGGGCATCCGCATGGTGCGTCCGGGCGCGACACTGGGCGACATCGGTCATGCGATCCAGAGCCTGGCGGAGAGCGAAGGTTTCAGCGTGGTGCGCGAGTATTGCGGGCATGGCATTGGCAAGGTGTATCACGATGAACCGCAGATCCTGCATTACGGTTTTCCCAATCAGGGCATGAAGCTCAAGGCGGGGATGATCTTCACCGTCGAGCCGATGCTCAATGCCGGCAAGCGTCATGTGAAGAACATGCCGGACGGCTGGACGGTGCTGACCAAGGATGGCTCGCTGTCGGCGCAGTGGGAGCATATGGTCGCGGTGACCGAAACCGGTTTCGAAATTCTCACGGCGTGGCCGGATCAGATTGAAGGCTACCGCGCTATTCCCTGAGACCGTGCTGACAGCTTCCCTCACCCTAGCCCTCTCCCGGAGGGAGAGGGGACTGACTGGATTGTCTGGACGAGTTACGCCGACCTGAAATATCGGGTCGAACTCAGGTCTTGACCATCATGGTGATCGGCTCCCTTTCCCCTTCGCCCCCTTGGGGGAGAGGGCTGGGGTGAGGGGGGGAATCCCACAGACGACACACTATCAGTGAGAACCGGCCGCTTTGTTGAGGTCGCTTTCAGCCCATTCGGTGTAGACGCAGGCATCCGCCGTGGCCCAGCGCACTCGCACCGGATCGCCAGCCTTGAGCGGCATGCCCGCCGCCGACAGCGCTTTAACCGTCATCGAAGTACCACCCGACGTCACCACGCTGCAGGTCTGGCTTTCACCAAGAAACAGCACCTCCACGACCTTGGCCGACACTTCATTCCAACCAGCGGCCAACGGCTCCTCGCTCGCCTGTTGCACGCTCAGCGCCACAGCTTTTTCTGGCCGCACCATCAGCAGCACATCCTGCTCGGTGTGCAAGCCGGCAGTCAGGCGAATCGACAACGACTGCCCCTCGAAACTCGCCGCCGCATTGCCCTGGGCCTTGAGCTTGAGGAAGTTCGAGTTGCCGAGGAACGACGCGACAAACGCATTCGGCGGATTCTGATACAGGTCATAACCGCTGCCCAAACCAACAATCTTGCCGTGACTGAAAATCGCGATGCGCTGCGACAGACGCATGGCTTCTTCCTGATCGTGGGTCACGTAGACGATGGTGATGCCCAGGCGCCGATGCAGCTGGCGCAGTTCATCCTGCAAGTCTTCACGCAGTTTTTTGTCCAGCGCACCGAGCGGTTCGTCCATCAGCAGAATGCGTGGCTCGTAGACCAGCGCCCGGGCGATGGCGACGCGTTGCTGTTGTCCGCCAGACAACTGCGAAGGGCGGCGATGGGCGAATTGTTCGAGCTGCACCAGTTTCAACATCGCATCGACACGCTTGTCACGTTCGGCGGCGGCGAGTTTGCGGATCGCCAGCGGGAAAGCGATGTTGTCGCGCACCGACAGATGCGGGAACAGCGAATAGCGCTGGAACACCATGCCGATGTCGCGTTTGTGCGGCGGCACGTTGACCAGCGACTGACCGTTGACCAGGATCTCGCCGCTGCTCGGGGTTTCGAACCCGGCGAGCATCGACAGCGTGGTGCTTTTGCCCGAGCCGCTGGAACCGAGGAAGGTCAGGAACTCGCCGTCCTTGATGTCCAGCGAGATGTTGTCGACGGCGGCAAAGTCGCCGTAGTGCTTGTTCAGATTGCGCAGGCTGACCAGGGGTTTGTCGTTCTGCTGGGATGCGTCTTTGATCACGGCACTCATGTCGTACTCCTGGGCGCTCAGGCGCTGATTTCGTTGCGCCGGCGCAGCGCGGCGGCGATCACCATGACCAATACCGACAGGCCGATCAGCAGCGTCGAAGCGACGGCGATCACCGGGGTCAGGTCCTGGCGCAAAGTGGTCCACATTTTTACGGGAAGGGTTTGCAGGGTCGGGCTGGCCATCATCACGCTGAGCACCACTTCGGCCCACGAAACCAGAAAGGCGAAGAGGGCGCCGGCGACCATGCCCGGACGGATCGCCGGGAACGTCACCTTGAACACCGCTTGCAGGCGTGAGGCGCCGCAGATCACCGCCGCGTCTTCAATCGACTGATCGAACAGCTTCAGCGAGTTGATGATCGAGATGATGGTGAACGGCAGCGCGACGATCACATGGCTGACCACGAAGGCAAACAGGGTCCCGGTGTAACCGAGCTTGAGAAACAGCGCGTACACCGCCACCGCGATGATCACCAGCGGCACGATCATCGGCAGGGTGAACAGGCCGTAGAGCATTTCCCGACCGGGGAAGCGCCCGCGCACCAGAGCAAACGCGGTTGGCAGACCGAGGGCCACGGCGCAAATCGTGGTCAGCACGGCAACCTTGAGGCTGGCCGCCGCAGCGTTCATCCAGTCGGCGTTGGAGAAGAACTGGCCGTACCATTTCAGCGTCCAGCCCGGCGGCGGGAACACCAGCCACTGCGACGAGCCGAACGACAGCAGGACAATGAACACGATCGGCAGCAGCAGGAACAAACCGATCAGTCCGGTGGTTGCATACAAGCCGAAACGCATCCGCCGGCTCATGGCATTGGGAGTCAGGAGCATCTCGGCTTACCTCGCGTTGCTGGCGCCAACCGGGGATTCCGGCTGAAGCTTCAGGTAGAAGTAGAACAGCACCAGGGTGATCGCGATCAGCAACGCGGCGCCGGCACTGGCCAGGCCCCAGTTGAGGAACGATTGCACCTGCTGAATGATGAACTCCGGCAGCATCATGTTCTGCGCCCCGCCGAGCAGCGCCGGGGTGACGTAGTAACCGAGCGACATCACGAACACCATCAACCCGCCGGATGCCAGACCCGGCCGGCACAGCGGCAGGAACACCCGGAAGAAATTGGTCCAGGGACTCGCGCCACAGATCGAGCCGGCCTGCAGGATCATCGGGTCGATGGCCTGCATGGTCGCCTGCAACGGCAGGACGATGAACGGGATCATGATGTAGCTCATGCCGATCACCACGCCGGTCAGGTTGTGCACCATTTCCAGCGGCTGATCGATGATCCCCAGCGCCATCAGCGCCTTGTTGATCACGCCCGAGGCTTGCAGCAACACCAGCCACGAATAGGTGCGGGCGAGCAGGCTGGTCCACATCGACAGCAACACGATGTTGAGAATCCAGCGGCCCCAGCCGCGCGGCACCAGGGTGATCGCCCAGGCCAGCGGAAAGCCCAGCAACAGGCTGAAAATCGTTACCAGTCCGGCCACGGAAAAGGTGTTGAGCAGCACCCGTGCATACGCCGAGTTGGCGAACAGTTGTTCATAGTTGCCAAGGCCCGGGGTCGGTTCGAGCACGCCGCGCAACAGCAGGCCAATCAACGGCGCCAGGAAGAATAAACCGAGGAACAATAGTGCCGGGGCGAGATTGCCGGCACCTTTCCAGCGTTGTCTGAGGGAGGGGGTCGAGCCGGCAACGCCGGTGGCGCTCCCGGTCACCGTTGCAGGACGGGGCGCAGTGGCCGCCATTTTCATTTGACCAGCCATTCGTTCCACCGTGTCGCGATGGCTTGACCGTTCTTGGCCCAGTACGCGAAATCAAGAGTGATCTGATCCTTGGCATAGGCCGTCGGCAGGTTCGGGGCCAGCACCGAGTCCAGGCGCGCCACACTGTCGACGTTGACCGGGGCGTAGGCGGTCAGGTTGGAGAAGTCGGCCTGGCCTTTGGCACTGCTGGCGTTGGCCAGAAACTTCATCGCCGCGTCCTTGTTTTTCGAACCCTTTGGAATCACCAGAATGTCGGCCATGACCAGGTTCTGTTTCCAGCTCACACCCACCGGCGCGCCGTCTTCCTGCAGAGCGTGAATGCGGCCGTTCCAGAACTGACCCATGCTCGCTTCGCCGGAGGCCAGCAGTTGCTGCGACTGCGCGCCGCCGCCCCACCAGACGATGTCTTTCTTGATGGTGTCGAGTTTTTTGAAGGCGCGATCAAGGTCCAGCGGGTAGAGCTTGTCGGCCGGCACGCCGTCGGCCAGCAGCGCCAGTTCGAGCACGCCGGGGCTCGGCCATTTGTACAGGGCGCGTTTGCCGGGGTAGGTCTTGGTGTCGAACAGCGCGGTCCAGTCTTGCGGCTTGGCCGCGCCGAGCTTGCCCTCGTTGTAGCCGAGGACGAAGGAGAAGAAGAACGAGCCGACACCGTAATCGCTGACGAAACGCGGGTCGATCTTGTCGCGCTGGATGACTTTGAAATCGAGGGGTTCGAGCAGGCCTTCAGCGGCGGCGCGCAGGGCGAAATCGGCTTCGACATCGACCACGTCCCATTGCACGTTGCCGCTCTCGACCATGGCCTTGAGTTTGCCGTAGTCGGTCGGGCCGTCCTGCACCACGGTGATGCCACTGGCCTTGCTGAACGGATCGGCCCAGGCCTGTTTCTGCGCATCCTGGGTGCTACCGCCCCAACTGACGAAGTTCACGCTTTCGGCGGCCATTGCAGCCTGGCCGGTCACGCTCAGCAGTCCCGCAAAAAAGATTGCGGTTGCAGCTTTGTTCAACACCATTTTTACGCCCTCATTGTTGTGTTTTTGAGCGGGCTTGCGTTGTTGCCCGCCTGTCGGGAGCAGTAGCCGGACGGTTTTTCAGGTCGTCCGGTCTATGGAATATCATATTATGGTATTCCAAACTTTGTGCAAGCACTTTGCCTTACCGGTTATCTGTTGATTCTGGTTTTTTGCCTGTGCTCGGCACGAGTCATAGGGCGCACTTTAGAACCAGCCCCTCACCCCAGCCCTCTCCCAAAGGGAGAGGGGAAAGGGAGCCGATTTCCATGCTGTTTAAAACTTGAGTTCGACTCGCAGTTTCAGGTCGATGTATAGCGGTAGAACAACTCGGTCGGCTCCCTCTACCTCCGGGAGAGGGCTGGGGTGAGGGCAGTGTTATTCGCTGAAGGGGATGCTCTCGACCACTTCCAGGTCATACCCGGTCAACCCCGCATACTTCAGCGGCGGCCCAAGATGCCGCAGCTTGCCCACCCCCAGGTTCTGCAGAATCTGCGCCCCGGTGCCCACCTCCGAATAAATCCGCGATTGCGAGCGACTGAACTGCCGTGGCGGCTGGGTCAGTTGCGGCACGCGCTCGAGCAGCGCCTGCGACGATTCATGATTGGCCAACACCACCACAACCCCATGACCTTCCGCCGCGACCCGTTGCAACGCCGCCCACAACGTCCAGTTGCTCGGCCCGCTGTACTCGGCGCCGACCAGATCACGCAGCGGATCGATCACATGCACGCGTACTAACGTCGGCTCTTCGCGGCGCAGATCGCCCATGACCATCGCCATGTGCACGCCACCCTCGATGCGGTCTTCGAAAGTGATCAGACGAAAAGTGCCATGCACCGTCGGCAGTTCGCGTTCGCCGATGCGTTCGATGGTGTGCTCGGTGCTCAGGCGATAATGAATCAGGTCAGCGATGGTGCCGATCTTGATTCCGTGCTTACGGGCGAACACTTCCAGATCCGGACGCCGGGCCATGGTGCCGTCGTCGTTCATCACCTCGACGATCACCGAGGCCGGGGTGAAACCGGCGAGGCGGGCAAGGTCGCAGCCGGCTTCGGTGTGGCCGGCGCGGGTCAGCACGCCGCCTTCCTTGGCGCGCAGCGGGAAGATGTGCCCGGGTTGCACCAGGTCTTCAGCACGGGCGTCTTTCGCCACTGCGGCCGCGACCGTGCGGGCACGGTCAGCTGCAGAAATGCCAGTGGTGACCCCGACCGCCGCTTCGATCGACACGGTAAACGCGGTGCTGAACACGCTGCCATTGCTCGGCACCATCTGCTCAAGGCCCAGGCGCTGGCAGTGCTCGTCGGTCAGTGTCAGGCAAATCAGCCCGCGCGCCTCACGCGCCATGAAGCTGATCGCCTCGGGTGTGCAGCAGTCGGCGGCCAGCAGCAGGTCGCCTTCGTTTTCCCGATCTTCGTCATCGACCAGCAGGACCATTTTGCCGAGGCGATAATCTTCGAGGATTTCTTCGATGCTGTTGAAGGCCATGCTGGACTCTCAGGGTTTGCTGGAAATATATTGGTATACCATAATACAAAATCAACAAAGAGGTCACTATGAAGGCGTACTGGATTGCCCACGTGGATGTCGACGATGCCGAGCATTACAGCCAATACACCCAGCGCGCACCGGCAGCCTTCGCCGCGTTCGGCGCGAAGTTTCTGGCCCGGGGCGGGCGCAGCGAAGCGCTCGAGGGCAGGGCTACTCCTCAGCGTAGCGTGGTGATCGAATTCGAGAGCTATGAGAAGGCCGTGGCGTGCTACCACTCGGCGGCGTATCAGGAGGCGAAAAGTTATCGCGAGGAATGGGCGAGGGCGGAGATCGTCATTGTCGAGGGCATTGCTCCACTTTAAGCAACATCGCAAATCCCCTGTGGGAGCGGGCTTGCTCGCGAAGGCGGTCAATCATTCAACATTTCTATCGACTGACACACCGCCTTCGCGAGCAAGCCCGCTCCCACAGGGGCGAAGGTGATCCTCAGCGGATGAAGTGGATCTTGCCGCTGTCATCATTGCCCATGTAGATCCCATACACCCCGGCCTGACGCTCCTCGATGTAACGCTCGAGAATCTGCCGGATCGCCGGGTAATAGATCTGCTCCCACGGAATGTCTTCAGGGGCAAAGAACTTGTAGTCCAGGGTCTCAGGGCCGAACTGGCCGGTGATCTCCAGCGCGATCGCGCGGAAGATGATGTACACCTCGCTGATCTTCGGCACGCTGAAGATCGAATACGGCGAGACGATTTCCGCGCGCACGCCGCTTTCTTCCCAGATTTCACGCAGCGCCGCCTGCTCGGTGGTCTCGCCGCTTTCCATGAAGCCGGCCGGCAGTGTCCAGGTGCCCGGACGCGGGGGGATCGCCCGTTGGCACAAGAGGTATTTGCCGTCCTGCTCGATGATGCAGCCGGCGATGATCTTCGGATTGACGTAGTGGATGTAGCCGCAGCCGCGGCACATCAGGCGCTCGTGCGTATCGCCCGGCGGTACCTGCTGACCAAGGTCAGGGCCACCGCATTTCGGGCAAAAGCTCGGGCTGAACATGTCAGTGACCTATGCGCGGTTCTTTCAGCGCGATCGGCAGAGTGATGTTCGGCGTGGCGCCGGTCTCTTCCTGTTTGCGCTTGAGATAATCGAGGGCCACGGCCGCAGCGGCGCGTACGTGATCGACACAGGCCTGATGCGCCGCCAGTGGATCGCCGCTCTTGATCGCCTCAACCATTTTTTCCATCTCGTGGTTACTCGCGCCGCGCCGGTTTTCCTGGGACACCGAAGTTGCACGCAGGTAGCTGATGCGCGCTTGCAACTGGCGTAATTGAGTGGCCGCAACGTGGTTGCCCGAGCCTTCGAGCAGTACGTCGTAGAAGCCCTGCACCGAGTCGATCACCTGTTGCAGTTCGCCGTCCTTGAGTGCCTTGCGGTTCTCGTCGAGGGCTTTTTCCAGGGCCTTGATGTCCTTGGCTTTGGCGCGCAGGGTGAACAGCTGGACGATCAGGCCTTCGAGCACGCAGCGCAGCTCGTAGATGTCGACTGCATCGGCGAGGGTGATGATCGCCACCCGTGGGCCTTTGGCATCGGCGAACTCGACCAGACCTTCGGACTCCAGGTGACGCAGGGCTTCGCGCACCGATGTGCGGCTGACACCGAGGCGATCGCACAGATCGCGCTCGACCAGACGATCGCCGGGCATGAGCTGAAAATTCATGATCGCGCTACGCAGTTTATCCAGCACGATTTCGCGCAGGGTAACGGGGTTGCGATTGACCTTGAAGCTGTCGTCGAGTGGCTGGCGTTTCATGGGGTCCGCTCTTTACTGTGGCTGTCCATGCCAGACGGGCATCAAAACAGCCGAGGGGTTAACTGGAGGCCTCGGCGTCGGCTTCGGCGAAGGCTTCACGGGCGAGCCGGAAACTGTCCACGGCTGCCGGGACGCCGCAATAAATACCGACCTGAAGCAGAATTTCGCGTATTTGCTCACGACTCAGGCCGTTACGCAAGGCGCCGCGCACATGCAGCTTGAGTTCGTGCGGGCGGTTGAGCGCCGAGATCATCGCCAGGTTGATCATGCTGCGCTCCTTGAGCGACAAACCCTCACGCCCCCAGACATGGCCCCAGCAGTATTCGGTGACCATTTCCTGCAACGGGCGGGTAAAGTCGTCGGCGTTCTCTATTGAACGCTGCACGTAGGCTTCGCCCAGCACCTGGGTGCGGATCTTCAGGCCTTTTTCGTACTTTTCGTTACTCATCATTCCTCCTCACAACAGAGACCCCCTTTTGGAATGAAACCTGTGGTGAGGGGATTTATCCCCGACGGGGTGCGAAGCGCCCCCAAACCTGCAACCGCGAATTGCCAGACACACCGCGTGCAAGGATCTTACGACTGCTTCGCAGCCGGTCGGGGATAAATCCCCTCACCACAATGGGCAGTTCCACAGTGGGATCTATGTATCCATCAGGCCAGGGTTGGCAACGGCCCGAGCTTGCCCTTGTGATAAATCATCGGTGTCACCGGTTGCTCGGGCAGGATCAGGTTCTTCACTGCGCCGACAATGATCGCGTGATCACCACCGTCGTATTCTCGCCACAACTCGCACTCGATGATTGCTGTGGCCTTGGCGAGGATCGGGTTACCGAGTTCGCTCAAATGCCACTCGATGTGCTTGGCCTTGTCCTTGCCTTTACCGGCGAAGGCGTAGGCTTCAGCGGTCTGGTCGGCGGACAGCAAATGGATCGCGAACTTCTTGCTGTCGCGCAGCACCGGGTAGGTGTCGGAAGCGTAGTTGGGGCAGAACAGCACCAGCGCCGGATCAATCGACAGCGCGCTGAAGGCGCTGGCGGTGATGCCGACGATGCCGCCCTCCGGGTCGAGGGTGGTGACCACCGTGACTCCGGACGGAAACGAGCTCATGACGTCTTTGTAAATGCCGGGTTCGATCATGTCGCAGGACTCCTAGCGCATCACAAACGGATCAGGCATCGGGGCCTGAGAGAGATTGATCCACACCGTTTTCAGTTCGGTGTAGGCCAGCACCGAATCGATGCCGCTTTCGCGTCCATAGCCACTGTTCTTGAAGCCGCCGATCGGCGCCATCGCCGACACCGCACGGTAGGTATTGACCCAGATGATCCCCGAGCGCACATCCCGCGCCAGGCGATGGGCGCGGCCCAGATCGCGTGTCCAGATGCCGGCGGCGAGGCCGAACTGCGAGTCGTTGGCGATTGCCAGCGCCTCGGCTTCGTCTTTGAAGCGAATCACCGATGCCACCGGGCCGAAGACTTCTTCCTGCATGATCTTCATCGAGTTGCGATCGCACTCGAACAGCGTCGGCTCGTAGAACCAGCCGTCACCCAGATCGGTGGGGCGCTTGCCGCCGGTGCGCAACCGCGCGCCTTCAGCAAGGGCATCAGCCACCAGGCCTTCGACCACCGCCAATTGCTGCGCAGTAGCCATCGGGCCCATTTCGCTGTGGTCTTCCTGCGGGTTGCCGATGCGGATGCGCTGGGCGCGTTCGACCAGTCGATTGACGAACTCGTCGTAGATTTCGTCCTGCACCAGCAAACGTGAGCCGGACACGCAGCTCTGGCCCGAGGCCGCATAGATCCCGGCAATCGCGCCGTTGATCGCGCTGTCCAGATCGGCGTCGGCGAAGATGATGTTCGGCGACTTGCCGCCCAGTTCCAGCGACAGTTTGGCGAAGTTTTCGGCGCTGCTGCGCACCACGTGCCGGGCCGTGGCCGCGCCGCCGGTGAAGGCGATCTTGCGGATCAGCGGATGACGGGTGAGGGCGGCGCCGGTGCTTGGGCCGTAACCAGTGACGACGTTGACCACGCCCGGCGGAATCCCGGCTTCGAGGGCCAGACGTGCTAGCTCAAGGATGGTCGCCGAGGCGTGTTCGGAAGGCTTGATCACGATGGTGTTGCCGGCCGCGAGGGCCGGCGCCAGTTTGATCGCGGTCAGGTACAGCGGGCTGTTCCACGGAATGATCGCGGCAACCACACCCATCGCTTCGTGCACGGTGTAGGCAAACAGGTCGGGCTTATCCAGCGGCAGGGTGCCGCCTTCGAGCTTGTCGGCCAGGCCTGCGGTGTAGTGGAAGAACTCCGGCAGATAGCCGACCTGACCCCGGGTTTCGCGGATCAGTTTGCCGTTGTCGCGGCTTTCCAGCTGCGCCAGTTGTTCCTTGTTTTCCGCGATCAGGTCACCGAGACGCCGCAGCAGTTTGCCGCGTGCGGTGGCGGTGAGGCCGCGCCAAGCCGGGCTGTCGAAAGCCGTCTGCGCCGCTTGCACGGCGCGTTCGACGTCAGCTTCACCGGCGTCAGGCAGTTCGGCCCAGGCTTGCGCGCTGGCCGGGTTGAGGCTTTCGAAGGTCTTGCCGGAGAGGGCGTCGACCCATTCTCCGCCGATGCACATCTGGAAGCGTGCGAGTGTCATGCAACGATCCCCTTTATATGGTTTTGTCGGGAGTGTGCGTATTCGAGGAATTCCAGCAGCGTCTGGTTGACCAGGCGCGGCGACTCTACCGGCATCATATGCCGTTGCTCGGGCAGCACCGCAACCTTCGCGTCGGGGATGCGTCGGGCCAGTTGCTCGGCCATTTCCGGGGTGGAACCGGGGTCGAGTTCGCCGGTGGCGATCAGCGTCGGTGCCTGAATACTGCCCAGGTCGTCGGCGCGGTACATGTCCTGGGTCGCGAACAATTCGTAGGTGGTCAGGTAACCCTGCGGATCGTTGCCGGCCAGGGTCTGGCGAATGGCCGCGATCTGCGCCGGGTTGGCCGCCTGATATTCACGGCTGAACCAGCGTGACAGCGCCGCTTCGGCGTTGGCATCCGGCCCGTGTTCGGCCGCCTGCGCGGTCCGGGCGATAACCCCGGCACGCTGTTCTTCGCTGCGGTTGAACACACTGTTGAGCACCACCAGGCTTTGCAGGCGCTCCGGGTAGTGCAGGGCAAACGCCCGCGCCACCAAACCGCCCATGGAGAAACCGATCACCGCTGCCTGGGGCAGATTCAGGTGATCGAGCAGCTCCAGCAACTGATCGGCATAACCGAGCAGGCCGGTGCCGCTGGCCGGGCGCGGGCTGGCGCCGTGGCCGAGCATGTCGTAGGCGATCACCCGGTATTGGGCAGACAGGCCAACGATCTGGCCGCCCCACATTTCTTTGTTCAGGCCCACGCCGTGGATCAAGACCACGGGCTGGCCTTGGCCGGTCGCCAGGTAACTGGTGCCAGCCGGGGTGAGTTCAGCGGTGAGCCGAATCATGGAGCGCTCCTGCAATGCCTTTATTGTGATTACTGGGCTTTTTCGGCGGCCAGTTCTTCCAGATCGATGTAGCGGTTGCCGATGCGCGGGTGCAGGCGACCACCGTCGGCGCAACCGAGCACCACGACGATTTCGTCGGCACGCGGCGCGTCTTCGATCTGCATTTCCAGGGTGATGTAGTGCGAACGCAGCCCTTCGTCGTCCTTGTGCATCATCGGGATCTGGATCGAGGTGCCCGGGCCGCCGCGCTTGTTGGTGAAGCTCAGGTAGCTCTTGGCCTTGACCGCTTCGCGGTAGTGATTGCCGAAGCGCAGGGTGTGGATCACCGCCGAGGCGTGTTCGATCTCGCCGTCGGCGCCGACCACTGCCGCTTTGCCGTACGCCTCGATCTTCTCGGCGCCGCCGATGATGCCCACCAGACGCTCGACCATCATGGCGCCGAGGTCGGAGCAGTTGGCGCGGATCTGCGGTTTCAAATCCTCGACGAAGCCGTTACCGACCCACGGGTTCTTCATCACCACAGCCAGCCCGACCATGGTCACTGGCTTGTCAGTGACCTTGCCGCCTTCGATGAAGGTTTCTTCGACATAGCTGACGATCTTGCGAATTTCGAAACTCATGAGCTGCTCCGTAGGGGGATTGAGAGTGTCTGTGCGTCTGATGGTATACCATAATACCGATCGTGCAAGTCCCTCACGCAAGATTTGCCGCATCCATCCGGCGAATGGCGGTGTATTCACTGCCAGCCCCAATCTCACAAACACCATTACACCCTGTGGGAGGGGGCTTGCTCCCGAAAGCGGTGGATCGGTCGACATCTCGGGTGCCTGACACAGCGCCTTCGGGAGCAAGCCCCCTCCCACAGTGGAAATCACCACCGACAGGAGGCCCATCCGGTTAACAAAAGATAACGTGGCGCCGATTGTCAGACGTTTCCAAAGCCCGATAGGATGAGCCAGCTTCCCAAGGCGCTCTGGACTGCGGGTTTCACGGCTATGCTTGTGACCTGTCAGTCACCACGAGCACCCTTGCGGCGCCCTAAGGCCGAATGGCCTAACAATAATAAATAGGGGAAGGTCTATGAGTCGTTGCCGCCCGCCGGCGTTTCGCAACACCGCGTTGCTGGCCACAGCACTCACCCTGCTGGGCTGTGCTGCCTTGTCGGCACCCGTGCTGGCCGCCGAAGCGCCCGCCGACGGGGTGTATTCCACCGAATCGGCCAAAGCCGCCAAAAGCCTGATGCTCGATGTCGTCCACGCCGGCACCCGCTTGGTGGCGGTGGGTGATCGCGGGCACATTCTCTATTCCGATGACCAGGGCAAGACCTGGACCCAGGCCAAGGTGCCGACCCGGCAACTGCTGACGGCGGTGTATTTCGTCGACGACAAGCACGGCTGGGCGGTCGGTCACGACGCGCAGATTCTCGCCAGCGAAGACGGCGGCCTGACCTGGAGCAAACAGTTCGAAGACCTCAAGCGCGAAGCACCGCTGCTCGACGTCTGGTTCCAGGACGTTAATCACGGTGTTGCGGTCGGTGCTTACGGTGCATTGCTGGAAACCACCGACGGCGGCAAGAACTGGCAAGACGTCAGCGACCGTCTCGACAACCAGGACCAGTTCCACCTCAACGCCATCGCCGCCGTCAAGGACGCCGGGCTGTTCATCGTCGGCGAGCAGGGCAGCATGTTCCGCTCCCCGGACTGGGGCCAGACCTGGGAGAAAATCCAGGGGCCGTATCAAGGCTCGTTGTTCGGCGTGATCGGCACCGCGCAGGCGCAGACTCTGTTGGCCTACGGCCTGCGCGGCAACCTCTACCGCTCCAGCGATTTCGGCAGCACCTGGCAGCAGGTCGAACTCAAGGCCGCGCGCGGTGCGCTGGAGTTCGGTCTGTCCGGCGCGACCCTGCTCGCGGATGGCTCGATTGTGATCGTCGGCAACGGCGGCTCGGTGATCAGCAGCAGCGACAACGGCGAAACCTTCAGCGTGTTCAACCGCCCGGACCGCATCTCGCTGTCCTCGGTGACGGCGGCCGGTGACGGCAATCTGATTCTGACCGGGCAGGGCGGCGTGCACACCACGCAGCCCAACGGCGCCGAGATCAATAATAAGAAGGCGGGGCTATGACTTCCTTGATCACTCCTCAGCAGGACAAAGCGACGCTCCTCGAACGTCTGATTTTCAACAACCGCCCGGCCGTGATCCTGATCTGTCTGGTGGTCAGCATCTTCCTGTTCTGGCAGGCCACGCTGATCCGGCCGTCCACCAGTTTCGAAAAAATGATCCCGCTCAAGCATCCGTTCATCGAAAAGATGATGGAGCACCGCAACGATCTGGCGAACCTGGGCAACACCGTACGGATTTCGGTGGAAGCCAAAGACGGCGACATCTTCTCCAAGGAGTACATGGAGACCCTGCGGCAGATCAACGACGAGGTGTTCTACATCTCCGGCGTCGACCGCTCCGGCCTCAAGTCGCTGTGGAGTCCGAGCGTACGCTGGACCGAAGTGACCGAGGAAGGTTTTGCCGGCGGTGAAGTGATTCCGCAGAGCTACGACGGCTCGCCGGACAGCCTCGACATGCTGCGCAACAACGTCCTAAAGTCGGGGCAGGTCGGGCGTTTGGTGTCCAATGACTTCAAGTCGAGCATCGTCGACATCCCGCTGCTGGAGTCCTACCCGGACCCGCAGGATCAGGGCAAGCTGCTGGCGCTGGACTACCGCCAGTTCTCCCATGAACTCGAAGACAAGATCCGCAACAAGTTCGAAGCGCAGAACCCCAACGTCAAGATCCACATCGTCGGTTTCGCCAAGAAGGTCGGTGACCTGATCGACGGGCTGGTGATGGTGGTGATGTTCTTCGGCATCGCTTTCGTCATCACCTTGATCCTGCTGCTGTGGTTCACCAACTGCCTGCGCAGTACCGTGGCGGTGTTGAGCACCACACTGGTGGCGGTGGTCTGGCAGCTCGGGCTGATGCACTTCTTCGGTTTCGGGCTGGATCCGTACTCGATGCTGGTGCCGTTCCTGATCTTCGCCATCGGCATTTCCCACGGCGTGCAGAAGATCAACGGTATCGCCCTGCAATCGAGTGAGGCGGACAACGCCCTGACTGCGGCGCGGCGTACCTTCCGGCAACTGTTCCTGCCGGGGATGATCGCGATTCTCGCCGACGCCGTCGGCTTCATCACTCTGCTGATCATCGACATCGGCGTGATCCGCGAGCTGGCAATCGGCGCGTCCATCGGCGTGGCGGTGATCGTGTTCACCAACCTGATCCTGCTGCCGGTGGCGATTTCCTATGTCGGCATCAGCAAACGCGCGATTGCCAAGAGCAAGAAGGACGCGAATCGCGAACATCCGTTCTGGCGCTTCCTGTCGAACTTCGCCAGCCCGAAAGTCGCACCGATCTCCATCGCTTTGGCGCTGATCGCTTTCGGCGGCGGCCTCTGGTACAGCCAGAACCTGAAAATCGGCGACCTCGATCAGGGTGCGCCGGAGCTGCGCCCGGACTCGCGCTACAACAAGGACAACAATTTCATCATCAACAACTATTCCACCAGTTCCGATGTGCTGGTGGTGATGGTCAAGACCGCCACCGAAGGCTGCTCGCGCTACGAAGCGATGGCACCGATCGACGAACTGATGTGGAAGATGCAGAACACCGAGGGCGTGCAGTCGGCGATCTCACTGGTGACCGTGTCCAAGCAGATGATCAAGGGCATGAACGAGGGCAACCTGAAATGGGAAACCCTGTCGCGCAACCCGGATGTGCTGAACAACTCGATCGCCCGCGCCGACGGCCTGTACAACAACAGCTGTTCGCTGGCGCCTGTATTGATCTTCCTCAACGACCACAAGGCCGAAACCCTCGACCGTGCGGTACACGCGGTGCAGGAATTCGCCAAGGCCAACAACAAGGACGGTCTTGAATTCATCCTCGCCGCCGGTAACGCCGGGATCGAAGCGGCCACCAATGAAGTGATCAAACAGGCCGAACTGACCATCCTGATCCTGGTGTACATCTGCGTCGCGGTGATGTGCATGATCACCTTCCGTTCATGGGCGGCGACCCTGTGCATCGTCCTGCCGCTGGTGCTGACCTCGGTGCTGGGCAACGCGCTGATGGCGTTCATGGGCATCGGCGTCAAAGTCGCGACCCTGCCGGTGGTGGCGCTGGGCGTGGGCATTGGCGTGGACTACGGGATCTACATCTACAGCCGACTGGAAAGTTTCCTGCGCGCCGGGCTGCCGTTGCAGGAAGCCTATTACCAGACCCTGAAATCCACCGGTAAAGCGGTGCTGTTCACCGGTCTGTGCCTGGCGATTGGCGTGTGCACCTGGATCTTCTCGGCGATCAAGTTCCAGGCCGACATGGGCCTGATGCTGACCTTCATGCTGCTGTGGAACATGTTCGGTGCGCTGTGGCTGCTGCCGGCGCTGGCGAAGTTCCTGATCAAACCGGAAAAGCTGGCGGGGCAGAAGGGCAATTCGTTGTTCGCCCACTGATCCGGATGCCTGAAACGACGAAGCCGCAACCTTAGGGTTGCGGCTTTTTTATGAGTCAAGATCAAAAGCCCCTCACCCTAGCCCTCTCCCAGAGGGAGAGGGGACTGACCGAGGTGTGCGGCTTGATACATCGACCTGGAAATACCGAATCGATTATGGATTCACAGCAAATCATGAGATTTGAGATACCAGCCGATTATGGATTCAAAGCAAATCGTTCACGTCGGTGTAGGTCGTCAATATTCCCGGATCGGTCCCCTCTCCCTCGGGGAGAGGGCTAGGGTGAGGGCAAGCGGTCTCAAGGCTTACGAAAGATCCGCCCCAAGCACAACACTCAAGGCACTGCGCGCATCATCCAGCTGAACCAGCGTCGCGTGGCGGGCGCCAAGGGCATCACGGTTCTCGATCGCGGTAAGAATCGCCTTGTGCCGCGGCAGCGCCAGTTCATGCAGATTCGGCCGTTGATTCGAATGCTTCAACGCCTCGGCAATCGCCACCGAAAGCATGTTGCACAGGTTCGCCAGCAGATCGTTATGGGTCGCGTCGGCGATGCGGCTGTGGAAGTCCAGATCCGGTTGCAGCAAGGCTTCCGGCGTCGGCGCTGATTCCATGCGCTGATAGGCTTCGCCGATGGCGGCGATGTCGGCCTCTGTCGCGTGCTGGGCGGCGAGGGCGGCAGCGGCCGGTTCGATGATGCTGCGCACGCTGGTCAGCACATTGAAGAATTCATTCTGCGGACTGCTTTGCATCAGCCAGTGCAGCACGTCCGGGTCGAGCATGTGCCACTCGCGACGGGCCTTGACCACCGTACCGACGCGCGGTTTTGAATACACCAGCCCCTTGGCCACCAGCACCCGCGTGGCTTCGCGCAACACCGGCCGGCTCACCGCGTATTCCTCGCACAACAGCGCTTCGGCGGGCAGTTTGTCGTCGGGCAAAAAACGTCCGGAGACGATCTGCATGCCCAGTTCCTGGACAATGCGCGAGTGCATGCTTTTACGGTCGGAAGGTTTGCGGTAATCCATGGGGAACGGCGCGATCCTGAGCGATGGAGATGCCGCGCATCATAGCAGGCGTGCGGCGATCTTGAGGCTGATGCATAGCAAATGTAGGAGTGAGCCTGCTCGCGATGGCGGTGTGTCAGTCAGCATCGATACCAACTGGCGGACCGCTATCGCGAGCAGGCTCACTCCTACAGTAGATCTGCGGTGTCAGTGAGAATGACGCGGGACTTCCGCCCCTCGGCAACCCACCAGGAAGTCGAAGTCACAGCCCTGATCCGCCTGCAGCACATGGTCGATGTACAGCTGACGATAGCCGCCGACCAGTAGCTGCTGGGGTGGTTGCAGATCTGCCATGCGCGCCGCCAGTTCGGCATCCGGAATATCCAGATGCAAACGCCCGCTGGCGCAATCCAGCTCGATCCAGTCGCCTTCCTGCACCACCGCCAACGGCCCGCCGGCTGCCGCTTCCGGGGCGACGTGCAACACCACCGTGCCGTACGCGGTGCCGCTCATTCGCGCATCAGAAATGCGCACCATATCGGTCACACCCTGCGCCAGCAGCTTGGCCGGCAAGCCCATGTTGCCGACCTCGGCCATGCCCGGATAACCCTTCGGCCCGCAGTTTTTCATCACCAGAATCGAATCTTTATCGACATCCAGTTCCGGATCATTGATCCGCGCCTTGTACATGTCGAAGTTCTCGAACACCACCGCACGACCGCGATGCTGCATCAGCTCAGGCGTAGCGGCGGACGGCTTGAGCACCGCACCCAGCGGCGCCAGATTACCGCGCAGCACGCAGATGCCGCCGTCAGCGCGGATCGGATTGTCGAGGGTGCGGATCACTTCGTCCTCCCCATAGATCGGCGCATCCTTGGTGTTCTCGCCCAGCGATTTACCGTTGACGGTCAGTGCATCGGGATTGGGGATCAGATTGGCCTCGCCGAGACGGCGCAGTACCGCTGGCAAACCACCGGCGTAGTAAAACTCTTCCATCAGAAAGCGCCCGGACGGTTGCAGGTCGACAATGGTCGGCATGCCGCGCCCGATGCGCGTCCAGTCATCCAGATCCAGCTCGACACCGATGCGCCCGGCGATGGCTTTCAAGTGGATCACCGCGTTGGTCGAACCGCCAATAGCCGCGTTGACCCGAATGGCGTTTTCAAAGGCTTCCTTGGTCAGGATCTTCGACAGGCGCAAGTCTTCGCGCACCATCTCCACCGCGCGCATGCCGGACATGTGCGCCAGCACATAACGCCGCGCATCCACCGCCGGAATCGCTGCGTTGTGCGGCAGGGACGTGCCCAGTGCTTCGGCCATGCAAGCCATGGTCGACGCGGTGCCCATAGTGTTACAGGTGCCCGCCGAGCGTGACATGCCGCCCTCGGCCGCGAGGAAGTCGTCAATGGTGATAGTGCCGGCCTTGACCTGTTCGCTGAGCTGCCAGACCACGGTGCCGGAGCCGATGTCCTTGCCCTTGTGCTTGCCGTTGAGCATCGGCCCGCCGGTGACGACGATCGCCGGCACGTCGCAACTGGCCGCGCCCATCAGCAGCGCCGGGGTGGTTTTGTCGCAGCCGGTCAGCAGCACCACGCCGTCAATCGGGTTGCCGCGAATCGCTTCTTCGACGTCCATGCTCGCCAGGTTGCGAGTGAGCATGGCGGTCGGGCGCAGGTTCGACTCGCCGTTGGAGAACACCGGGAATTCCACCGGAAAGCCACCGGCCTCGATCACCCCGCGTTTGACGTGCTCCGCAATCTGGCGGAAATGCGCGTTGCACGGGGTCAGTTCCGACCAGGTGTTGCAGATGCCGATGATCGGCTTGCCATGAAACTGGTGGTCGGCGATGCCCTGATTCTTCATCCAGCTGCGGTACATGAAGCCGTTCTTGTCGGCAGTGCCAAACCATTGGGCCGAGCGCAGGGTGGGTTTCTTCTCAGACATGATCGGTTCTCTTATTGTAAGACTATTGTTTGCGAGTCATGGCTAAACATAAGCGCAAAATCGCCGCTTTGGAAGTGTTGTTGGGTAATTAGTATTACTATATAGTCGTTTTCGACGGAGGGACTGGCCCTGGCGGTTTTCCGCGAGAGGCGTCCCCCGAGGTTCTATAAAAACAACAATCGGAGACCGATCCCATGAGCCAGGAACTGCGGCTTGTTCGCCGCATTACGCTGAAACTGATTCCCTTCCTGATCCTGCTGTACCTGATCGCCTATGTGGATCGCTCCGCCGTCGGCTTCGCCAAACTGCACATGGGCGCCGACATCGGCATCGGTGATGCGGCCTACGGTCTCGGTGCCGGGCTGTTTTTCATCGGCTACTTTCTTCTCGAAATCCCCAGCAACCTGATGCTTGAGCGCTTCGGTGCGCGGCGCTGGTTTGCGCGGATCATGATCACCTGGGGCGCAATCACCATTGGCATGGCGTTCGTCCAGGGCCCGCACAGTTTCTACGTGATGCGCTTTCTGCTCGGCGCGGCGGAGGCGGGGTTCTTCCCCGGCGTTCTCTACTACATCACCCAATGGTTCCCGGTGCGCCATCGCGGCAAGATCCTCGGCCTGTTCATCCTCTCCCAACCGATTGCGATGATGATCACCGGCCCGGTGTCCGGCGGCTTGCTGGGCATGGACGGCATCCTCGGGCTGCACGGCTGGCAGTGGCTGTTCATCGTCATCGGCACCCCGGCGATCCTGCTGACCTGGCCGGTCCTGCGCTGGCTGCCCGATGGCCCGCAAAACGTGAAGTGGATGGATCAGGCCGAGAAAGACTGGCTGACCGGCGAACTGAAAAAAGATCTTCAGGAATACGGCCAGACCCGTCACGGCAACCCGCTGCATGCGCTCAAAGACAAACGCGTGTTGCTGCTGGCACTGTTTTACCTGCCGGTGACCCTGAGCATTTATGGCCTCGGCCTGTGGCTGCCGACGCTGATCAAACAGTTCGGCGGCAGCGATCTGGTGACCGGTTTCGTCTCGGCGGTGCCGTACATCTTTGGCATCGTCGGTCTGCTGATCGTGCCGCGCAGTTCCGACCGCATGAATGATCGCTACGGCCATCTGGCGGTGCTTTATGTACTGGGCGCGCTGGGCCTGTTCTTCAGCGCGTGGCTGACCCTGCCGGTGGCGCAACTGGCGGCGCTGTGCCTGGTGGCGTTCGCGCTGTTTTCCTGCACCGCGGTGTTCTGGACCTTGCCGGGACGATTCTTCGCTGGGGCGAGTGCGGCGGCGGGGATTGCGTTGATCAACTCGGTGGGCAACCTCGGCGGCTACATCGGCCCGTTCGTGATCGGGGCGTTGAAGGAATACACCGGGAATCTGGCTTCGGGGCTGTATTTCCTCAGCGGGGTGATGGTGTTCGGTTTGATTCTTACCGGAATCGTCTACCGCGTGCTTGAGCGCAAACACGTGCTACCGGTCGAGCAGTTCGCCGCCAGTGCACGCGGTGCTACCCGAACCTGAATCTGCAGAACAACATGGAACCCATGTGGGAGCGGGCTTGCTCGCGAATGCGGTGGGTCAGCCACCCTCATCGTTGAATGACACACCGCTTTCGCGAGCAAGCTCGCTCCCACAATGGATCGGCGTCGAACTCAAGACTGGTTTACAGGAGAGGACATATGCATCTGGTTCAATTCGAATTGATTAACGGCGAGCGCCGCGTCGGCGTGGTCGACAACGGGCTGATCCGCGAAGTGCAGGACGCCCGCAGCGTACGCGATCTCGCGCTGGCCGCGATTGAGGCCGGCGGCACTCTGGAGCAGCAAGTACAAACCCACGGCCTGGGCATCAGTCATGACTATGCGCAGTTGCTCAAAGACCGGCGCATCCTGCCACCGCTGGATCACCCGGACCCGGCGCACTTGCTGGTCAGCGGTACCGGCCTGACGCACCTGGGCAGCGCTTCGGCGCGGGACAAGATGCACCAGCAGGCCGGCGACGAAGCGCAAATGACCGACACCATGCGCATCTTCAAATGGGGCGTGGAGGGTGGCAAACCGGCGGCGGGGCAGGCGGGCGTGCAGCCAGAATGGTTCTACAAGGGCGACGGCAGCATCGTTGTGCGTCCGGGCGAGGCCTTTCCGTTGCCACCGTTTGCCGAGGATGCCGGCGAGGAACCGGAAATGGCCGGGCTCTACGTCATCGGCCACGACGGCAAACCGTATCGCCTCGGTTTCGCAGTGGGCAACGAATTCTCCGACCACGTCATGGAACGCAAGAACTACCTGTACCTGGCCCACTCGAAACTGCGCAGTTGCAGCTACGGCCCGGAACTGCGCACCGGTGAATTGCCGCAGCATCTGGCCGGCAGCAGCCGCATCCTGCGTAACGGCGAAGTGCTGTGGGAAAACGAATTTCTCAGCGGCGAAGCCAACATGTGCCACAGCCTCGCCAACCTCGAATACCACCATTTCAAATACCGCCAGTTCCTGCGTCCCGGCGACGTGCACATCCACTTTTTCGGCACCGCGACCCTGTCGTTCGCCGATGGCATTCGCACCCAACCAGGCGACCGGTTTGAAATCAGCCAGGCCGAATTCGGCGCACCGCTGGTCAACGGTATCGCCCCGGCAGCAGCGGCTTTTCAACCGGACAGCATCGGCACCCTTTAAGGAGCTCCCATGACTCAGATTCTCGGCCACAACTACATTGACGGACAGCGCAGCGCAGCGGGCAATGTGAAACTGCAAAGCGTCGACGCGACCACCGGCGAACAGCTGCCGTACGATTTCATTCAAGCGACTGAAGCCGAAGTCGATGCCGCCGCCAAAGCCGCCGCCGCAGCGTACCCGGCTTATCGCAGCCTCAGCGCCGAACGCCGCGCGCAATTTCTCGACGCGATTGCCGATGAACTGGATGCCTTGGGTGATGATTTCGTCGCGCTGGTCTGCCGCGAAACCGCGCTGCCGGCGGGGCGGATTCAGGGCGAGCGCGGGCGCACCAGCGGCCAGATGCGCCTGTTCGCCAAAGTCCTGCGGCGCGGAGATTTCTACGGCGCGCGGATTGACCTGCCGTTGCCGGATCGCCAGCCGTTGCCACGCCCGGATCTGCGCCAATACCGCATCGGTCTCGGCCCGGTGGCCGTGTTCGGTGCGAGCAACTTTCCGTTGGCGTTCTCCACGGCCGGTGGCGATACCGCAGCGGCGCTGGCCGCCGGCTGCCCGGTGGTGTTCAAGGCCCACAGCGGCCACATGGCAACCGCTGAACTTGTTGCCGATGCACTGATTCGTGCCGCCGAAAAAACCGCGATGCCGGCAGGCGTTTTCAACATGATCTACGGCGGTGGCGTTGGCGAATGGCTGGTCAAGCATCCGGCGATCCAGGCAGTGGGTTTTACCGGTTCGCTCAAGGGCGGTCGGGCACTGTGCGACATGGCAGCGGCGCGGCCGCAACCGATCCCGGTGTTCGCCGAGATGTCGAGCATCAACCCGGTGATCGTTCTGCCTCAAGCCTTGGCTGAGCGCTCGGAAACCATTGCCCGCGACCTGACCGCTTCAGTGGTGCAGGGCTGCGGCCAGTTCTGCACCAATCCGGGTTTGGTCATTGGTATTCGCTCGCCGCAGTTCAGCGCCTTCGTCCAGCAAGTCGCCGGGCTGATTGGCGACCAACCGGCGCAGACCATGCTCAACGCCGGCACCCTCGGCAGCTATGGCAAAGGTCTGCAAAAGTTGCTGGCGCATCCCGGCATCGCGCATCTGGCGGGTAATCCGCAGCAGGGCAGTCAGGCGCAGCCGCAACTGTTCAAGGCAGACGTCAGCCTGTTGATCAACGGCGATGAAGTGCTGCAGGAAGAAGTGTTCGGCCCGACCACGGTGATCGTCGAAGTGGCGGACAAGGCCGAGCTGAGCGCGGCGCTGCAGGGGCTGCACGGCCAACTGACGGCGACTATGATCGGCGAACTGGTCGACTTCGAACGCTTCCCGGAGCTGACACCGCTGCTCGAACAGAAAGTCGGGCGGATCCTGCTCAATGGCTATCCGACGGGTGTGGAAGTGTGTGATTCGATGGTGCATGGCGGGCCGTATCCGGCGACATCCGATGCGCGCGGAACGTCGGTGGGGACGTTGGCGATTGATCGTTTCCTGCGCCCGGTGTGCTTCCAGAACTACCCCGACAGCTTGCTGCCGGAACCGCTGAAGAATGGCAATCCGTTGCGCATCCAGCGGCTGGTGGATGGCAAGCCCTCGCGCGACGCGTTGTAAATCGCGCCGCACACCCCCTGTGGGAGCGGGCTTGCTCGCGAAGGCATTCTTTCAGTCAGTGATTGATTGCCTGACACACCGCTTTCGCGAGCAAGCCCGCTCCCACAGGGATCTCCAGCGACAATGAGCTATCATTGGCCCTTTCCCCCCTAAGAAAGACTGTTTGCCATGACTGCCCAAACCCTTCTCAACGCCCTCGAACACTGCGGCATGGTCGAAATCGATGGCTTGCATGCCTTCGAATTCGCCCTCGACGAAGACGACAACCTGCACATCGAATGCATCGATGGCCGCACGGCCAAGCATTGGGAGTTCACCCCGGCGCAGGTTACGGCGGCGACGTTTGACGAAGATCTGCAGAGCTGGCTGATCATTGGCTACGCCAGCGACACCAAAACCACCGGCGAGCACCGTTTGGTCTGCGTCGGCGACGTAGTCAGCAGCAGCGATGACGAGGAAGATGATCAATGAACATGCGTAAATTCTGGCCACTGCTGATGGCCGGCAGCGTCGGTGCGATGGGCCTGTCCAGTGCCAGCGCCGAGACCTATCAATTGCTGGTGGGCTCCTACACCGCCGGCACCAGCCAGGGCATCTATCGAATGAATTTCGATAGCGCCACCGGACAGATCGCTGCCAAGCCGCTGCAAGTGGTGAAGAGCGAAAACCCGTCGTGGCTGACCCTGTCCAAAGACCAGCATCGGCTGTTCGTGGTCAACGAAAACGGCCCCGGCCAAAAAGATCCGGTCGGCCGCGTCAGCAGCTACTTGATCGATCCGAAGACCCACGCCCTGACCCTGATCAATCAAGTGCAGAGCCTGGGCAACGAGCCGACCCATTCGAGCCTCAGCGGCGATGCCAGCCATCTGTTCGTCAGCAACTATTCGGTGGTGGAAGATCCGGGCGGCACCCTCGCGGTGTTGCCGGTCGGCGCCGATGGCAAGCTCAAACCCGTGGTGCAGATGAGCGCGCACCCGGCGAGCCGGGTCAACCCCGAGCGTCAGGCCTCGAACCACGTGCACTCGACAGTGTCCTCGCCGGACGGCCGCTACGTGTTCTCCAACGACCTCGGTGCGGACAAGGTCTTCATCTACAAATTTGACCCGAAGGCCAACCCGGACCTGCCGCTGACCCCGGCGAAAACCGCTTCGGTGAGCCTGCCGGCCGGCAGCGGCCCGCGTCATCTGCTGTTCAGTGCCGACGGCAAGCATGCCTGGCTGACCATGGAAATGAGCGCGCAGGTCGCGGTGTTCGACTACCACGACGGCGTGCTGACCCAGACGCAAATGGTCGATCTGGCCGCCGGTCAGCCGACCTCGGACAAAGCCGCCGCCGCGCTGCATGCCTCGGCCGATGGCAAGTTCCTCTACGTCAGCAACCGTGGCACCGCCAATCAACTGCTGGTGTTCAGCATCGATCCGGCGACCGGGCAGCTCAAAGAGCTGCAAAAGCGTTCGGTAGAAGGCGATCACCCGCGTGAGTTCAGCCTCGATCCGAGTGGCAAGTTCCTGCTGATTGCCAACCAGAAGAGCAACGAAATTGTCGTCGTCGAGCGCGATGCCAAGACCGGTCTGCTCGGCAAAACCGTGCAAAAACTGCCGATGGACGCCCCCAGCGATCTGAAGTTTCTAGTGCGACAATAAGCCACAGGCCCCGGTTCACGGGGCCTGTCTCGTTGTATTAATCGCGCTGATATCCGGTAATGCTACAAAGCATTTCAAGCGATCAACCCTCGAGCGTTAAGTTTGCTCCACGGCCCAACCGGGCAAAGCAAGCCAACCGAACACGAGGGTTACCGCCATGAACTTCAATCTCTTCTCGATCATCGCCGCTTCCGCCATCTCCGCCACCGTTGCGTTGCCAGCCAGTGCCAACGTTGAAATAGCCGGCAAAAAATCCCACACCCAGAGCTACACCCAGAAATACCTGCAACAGAGCGCCAACTTCTACGCCGCGCTGGATCACAAAGCCCAACACTGAAATGCCCGCTTCGAACAACTCCCTGTAGGAGCTGCCGAAGGCTGCGATCTTTTGATCTTAAACGTCAAAAGATCGCAGCCTTCGGCAGCTCCTACACGTATGCGTGATCGAAAAATCTCCGCTCGATAGGTTTCCTTCAACGCCGAGATAGACCGGCTAAATAATCAACCAAGCTGATGTTTACTATGGCAAACCCCGAGTGGTTACCGCGGCTTTTTTGATTGATCCTGACGGCACTGAAACATGCCCACGGAGCACATCATGGCCAGTTCAATCATTACTTCAGCCAAGCGCGGCGCCTACCTGGCCATCGGTCTTTACCTGGCCTTGGTGCTGTTTGTCAGCATCGCCGCGCAAACCCAACACAGCTTCGACGCACCGATCCAGGTCGCACACCCCGGCATCCAGTTCGAACACCGCGCAGACGTGCTGGTTGATCGCGCTGAACTCGCAGGAGTGGGCGGCGCATGAAAGGCTACAGACTCTGGGTCATCGCCGGGCTGGCACTGATGACCAATGGCGCGGCGTTGCTCGGCTTCGGCCAAGGCTCGGTCGGCGCCCTGGCGCGGGCCATAGAGGCCAATCACAGCATTGCGCACAATATCGAACGGGCCAACTCCCAAGGGTTGCTGGCCGGCAATCCGCCGATCAAGGCTGAGGTCGATTTTCTTGGGCCGTTTGAAGTGGATTGCTCGGCACTCGGTATGTGCGCCGTGCTGGCTTAGATTGAGCGAACCATTGTGGCGAGGGGATGAATCCCCTCGCCACAAGGAGCTCGGCACCAGGAATTCGGGTTACTTCTTCATGATCGCCGTGAACAGCTCGGATTCGAGCAAGCGCTGCAACCACGCTTGCAACCGCACATAAGGCGTCTGCGCAAACCACTCGCGATCAACATGCGCAAACTGCCGAACGAACGGCAGCAACGCGATATCCGCGAGACACGGATGATCACTCAGCAAATAATCCCGACCTTCAAGCAACTCATCCAACTGCTGCAAAAACAACGCCCCCTCAGCCCGATAAACTTCCATCGGCTGCTCGGGATAACGCTCGGCATATTTATAGCGGTTCAAATGCACCTTGAATGCCTGATCGTTGGCTTCGATCAACCCGGCAATCCGTGAATCACCGCCAAGCACCCAGTTGTCAGGATCATTCTGCGCCAACGCCCAGCGCATGATCTCCAGGCTCTCATCGATCACCCGACCCTGCGCATCCAGCACCGGCACCGTGCCCTTGGGCGAGATCGCCAGCATCGCGGCCGGTTTGGCCTTGAGGCTGACTTCGACGATCTCCACCGGCACGCCCGAATAACGCAGGGCCATTCGCGCGCGCATCGCGTAAGGGCAGCGGCGGAACGAATACAGCGTGTTCATTTCACCTCCAGTGTGCTCAAGCCGTTGCCTTGGCGTTGTACCTGAATCTGCACCGGAATCCGTTCGTGCATTTCCTGCACGTGGGAAATCACCGCGACTTTGCGTCCCTGGGCCTGCAAGCCGTCGAGGGCATCCATGGCCAGTTGCAGCGATTCCGGATCGAGGCTGCCGAAGCCTTCGTCGATGAACAGCGATTCGATTTTCAGCGTGCTCGAGGCCATCGATGCCAGCCCCAGTGCAAGGGCCAGCGACACCAAGAAAGTCTCGCCGCCGGACAGCGAATGCACCGAGCGCAATTCGTCGCCCATCTCGGTATCCATCACCAACAGGCCGAGCATGCTGCCGCCGCGTTTCAAACGATAGCGTTTGACCAGTTGGCGTAACTGCACGTTGGCGTGATGCACCAGCAGGTCGAGGTTGTAGGCCTGGGCGATCTTGCGGAAGGTGTCGCCGGTGGCCGAGCCGATCAACGCATTCAGGCGCGCCCAGCGCTGGTATTCGGCATAGGCGACGGCGATCTGCTGCGCGAGTGCCTGATTGGCGTTTTGCCGACGCTGATCTTCAGCTTGTTCGGCGCGCAGTTCGGCGCACTGTTGCTCGCTGAGGTTGAACTGGTTCTGCAGCTCGGCGAGAGCGCTGGCGAGTTGCTCGGCATCGAGATTGCCGTTGTGCTGCGCCTGATGATCGGCCAAGCGCTGATCTCGTTCCTGCAGCAGCACCTTGGCCTGTTCGATGGCTTTTTCGTTGTGCTGCAAGCGCTGGCGCAGTTCGCTGAGCTGCGTGTCATCGACGCGCAGCAGGTCTTCGAGACCGCCGTCATCCAGTTCAGGATGGCGTGCGCGCCAGTCGGCAATCTTCTGCGTCAGGTCGCTGTCTTCGCTTTGCAGCGCCTGTAAGCGTTCCTGTTGCGCCTTGAGTTCGGTACCAATTTGCACAAGTTGCGTACGCACGCTCTGCAGTTCCGCAGCGGTGCTGGTTTCGGCGTTGCGCGCCTGATCCACAGCCTGTTCCAGTTGCTGCTGCCAGTGCTCGGCGCTGCTGTGTTCGCCCAACAGTTGCGCCAGTTTCGCCTGACTGGCCTGCTGCTGCTCGGCCAGTGCGCTGAATTGCTGCTCGGCGCTTTGCAGCTGCTGTACGCGGCTGAGCTGGCGATCCTGTTCCTTCTCCAGCGTTTGCTGGCGTTGCTGCTGTTCGGCCAACTCTTCTTTCTGCTGATCAACCTGCGCCAGGCGCTCGGCAATCTGCCGGTCCAGCTGCATGAAAGTCGCCGCCGGCTCGATACGTAAGGCTTCGAGGGTGTCGGCCGGCAGCAAACTGGCGAACGCGGTCAGTTCCTCGTCGAGACGCTGACGGTCGCTGCTCAGTTCGCGTTGTTGGTTGCTCAGGTGCTGCGCCGCTTGCTGATGCGCGGTTTCGGCATTGCGCAGTTGCTGGGTCAGGCGCGCCGCGTCCTGTTGCAGGGTGAGCAGGGCGCTCTGGCGTTGTTCGTCCTGAGTGATGCTCTGATTCAGTTGATCGTTCTGCCGGGTCAGCCAGGCGTCACGCTTGTCGGCGTCCTGATTGAGCAACTGAGGCGCCAGCGGATGCGCCTGCAGACTCGGCGCCAGTGCCTGAAGCTGGGCGGTCAATTGCTCCTGCTGTTGCAACAGCTCTTTCTGCCGGGCGATCACGCCACCGACGTCGGCGCGCAGCTCGGTGAGTTTTTCCTTGAGCTGATCCACCGCTTGCTGCGCGCTGGCCTGCTCGGACTCATCGTGCCGGCCGAGGCTTTGCAGCAGCGCTTCCGGCTGATGATACGGATGCTCGTTGCTGCCGCAGACCGGGCACGGCTGATCGTCCTGCAACTGCGCGCGCAGCTCTTCGACACTGGCACTGCGCGCCAGACGCTGGCGTTCGAGCAGTTCTCGGGTGACGTTAAGGGTTTGTTCGGCGACGGTCAGCTCGGCCTTGGTTTTCACTCCGTCCTGGGTCAGGCGCTCGCGTTCCTGCTGTGCATCGAGCAGGCGCTGTTGCAGCTCGGCGCCGCGTTTTTCCAGCTCCTGCTGACTGGCCCAGAGTCGTGTCAGGTCTTCGATGGCGCGCAGCTGTTTGCGGTTGTCCTGTAACAGAGTGCCAAGGATGCCGATCTGCTCGGCGACGGCATCCGGCTCGGCGCCGGCCTCTTTGAACAGCACTTCCAGTTGCTGTTTCTGCGTAGCCAACGCGTCGGCGCTGTGCGCGGCGTTCTGTTCGAGGGTCGCCAGTTCGGCCTGGCCCTGGTTCAGGCGATTGCCGATCAGCATCAGCTGTTGCAGGCGATCGCGGTAGGCATTCCATGCATCACTGAGCGGCGCCAGATCCGCACTCTGCTCCAGCTCGGCGGCGATTTTCTGCAGGCGTTCAGCGACTTCGGCCTGTTTCGTCTGCAACGCCTGAATCGCGCTCTGGCCTTCGGTGCAGGCTTGCTCGGCGGACTGCCGGGCCTCGGCGCTGAGTGCGGTGTCCTTGGCGAGACGGGCGAGGGTGCTTTGCTCCTCGAATGCCTGACGCAGCAGCGGGGCGCTTTCGCTGTGTCGCTGCTGCGCTTCGCTGAGGGCGACTTGCGCTGACTCGAGCGCCTGTTCCAGTTGTGTCTGGCGTTCGCCGAGTTCGCCGTGTTGATGAGTGTGCGTGGCAATCTGCGCCGCCAGCGGCGTCAGTTGCGCATCGAGTTCGGTCTTGCGCGCGAACTGGTGACGTTGCGGGGCGAGTTGTTCCAGGCGCGTCAGTTTCAGGCGCTCGCCGGCCAGACCTTCCCACTGTTGCTGCGCACTGTGCAATTGTTCGGCGGCGGCTTGTTGCGCGTCCTGCAACTGGCGCAAATCCTTGAGCCAACTGTGCTGTTGTTCCAGTTGCTTGAGCTGCGCTTGCTGCAACTTCAATTGCTGCTGGGCAGCGTTGAAGCGTTCGTCCAGCTCGGCGCGGGCTTCGGGGGCCAGTGGAGTGACGCCAGTGGCCTGATCCTGCAGCAGCTTGTGCGCTTCGCGGGCCTCTTTGGTCTTGTCGAATGCGCGGCGGCCGAGGCGGGTGTAGAGCGCGGTGTCGGTGAGTTTTTCCAGCAGTTCGCTGCGGTCGTTGTCGTCGGCCTTGAGGAACGCGCTGAACTCACTCTGGGCCAGCAGCACGGCGCGGGTGAATTGTTCGAAATTCAGGCCCAGCGCGGCTTCGAGTTGGGTCTTGTATTCGCCTTTCTGGCTGGCGAGCAGTTGATCCTGATCGATGTCGCGCAGGCTCTGCCGGCTGGCCTGCAACTTGCCGCCGGCCTTCTCGCGGGCACGGTTGGCTTCCCAGCGCGCACGGTAACGGCGGCCATCGACGCCGACGAAATCCACCTCCGCATAACCTTCACCGGTACCACGGCGCAGCAAGGTGCGCGGGTCGCCGGTGGCGATTTCGCCGTCCGCATCCGGAACCTTGGCGTCACGGCCAGTGTTGTTCAGGCGCGGCACGGCGCCGAACAACGCCAGGCACAAGGCGTCGAGCAGGGTACTTTTACCGGCGCCGGTCGGCCCGGTGATCGCGAACAAACCGGCACTGGCCAACGGTTCGGCGGTGAAGTCAATCTCGAACGGCCCGGCCAGCGAGGCGAGGTTCTTCAAACGAATGGCGAGAATCTTCATGGCTGCTCGCCCTCCATCTGTACGTCCTGCAGCAGTTCGGCGAAGTCCTTGAGCGTCTGCTCATCGACCTCGTTGCCATAGTTGTCGAGCCAGGCGCGACTGAACAGTTCTTGCGGAGTGAGTTGATCCAGTTCGACCAGCGCGCTGCCGTCGTCGCTGCCCTCGGCGCCACGGTTGCCGGCGTACTCGGCGGCGATCCGCACCAGACGCACGGCTTTGCCTTGCAGGGCGTTTTCCACCTGATGGCGCAGATCCGGCTGCGGTTCGTCGAGGGTCACCCGCACTTCCAGCCATGGCTGGCGCTGGGTTTCGGCGAGCAGGTCGATGTTCGGCAGGTCGGCCAGTTGCAGCAGGATCTCCGCCAGCGGCGCCGGGCCGATGCGTTGCAGGTTGACCGAGCGCGGGATCAGTTTCGGCTCGACGCTGACCAGGGTTTCGCCGTCGAGGGTGACGTCGAGAATCTGGTGCTGATAACCGATCTCCGAGAACGACAGCGGAATCGGCGAGCCGCTGTAGCGAATGCGCTCTTCACCGTTGACCTTCTGCGGCTTGTGCAAATGGCCGAGGGCGACATAGCTGATGCTCGGCCCGAACAGGCTGGCGGGCAGCGCTTCGGCGTTACCGATGATCAGGCTGCGCTCGGAGTCTTCCGAGACCGAGCCGCCAGCCATGTGCGCGTGGCTGATGGCGACCAGCGCCTGACCCGGCTGACGCTTGGCATTCGCCGCTTCGATCAGCCATTCATGCACCTGACCGATACCGCGCAGATAGTTGTCGCCCAGATGCGCACCGGTCACTTCAGCCGGACGCAGGAACGGCAGCGCCAGGCACCACGCAGCGATCTCGCCTTGGGCATTCGGCAGCGGCAGCAGCAGACGTTCGGCGTCGAGCTGGCCGTCATCCAGCCACAACACCCGCCCCAGCGCATGGGTCCGCAAACGGCGCATCAACGGCGCCGGCAGCTCGATGCGCGAGCCGGAATCGTGGTTGCCGGCGATCATCACGATGGTCAGCAACGGCTGCTGCTCGTGAGCGCTGACGATGAAATCGTAGAGGCGTTCCTGGGCTTTGACCGGCGGATTGACCGTGTCAAAGATGTCCCCGGCAATCAGCAGCACATCCGGCTGCGCCAGTTGCAGTTGGCGCAGCAGCCATTCGAGAAAGCACGCATGCTCGAAATCGCGCTCCTGGCCATGCAGGTTTTGCCCAAGGTGCCAGTCGGAGGTGTGGAACAGACGCAAGGTGGACTCCGCTACATAAACAGGTGATGGCCGCGGGGAAATGATGGGCGGCTAAAGAGGGGGGAGTTTACTGGCAAACGGGCGGACTTGCCCAAAGGCTTGAAAAATCAGGAGGTCGTGGCGGATGCCGTCTGTCGCTACTGTCAGATCTGACAGTAGTCAGCTATCAGCACCGAGTGGTGGGATTGCCGCTGTCGCCAGGCTGTCAGGCCGGGTTGTCTGCCACTCACGGAGTTGCTTGCATGAAAACGAAATCAACATCTGAAGCCACGAATTCTGATCCTGATATCGACGCACTCAGGCCCATGACCATCAGTAAATTCGCGACCCCCGTGGAGGGCTACGACGGTGGTTTGGGGGTGGCCGGTGTGGAAGGGGGCGTGCATTTTCGGGTGAACCCCTGGCTGCACATGGAGGAGGGCGACGAGTTCAAGGTTTATTGGGCCGACGGGACGGTGCCGGTCTGGAGTAAAACCATCGAACTCGAGGATGAAAACCAAATCGTCAAAGGGGTCATCGACGAGGGGCATATTCGCAGGGGGGATGCCTATCCCGTGTTCTACAGTGTGACCCGCGCGAACCAGGCACCGGAGGAGTCGCCGCTTCAGAGGGTTCTGGTCAAGCTGGATCGCCCGGGCGGTTTCGATGACGACTTTTCCACGCCCGGCAACCAGAACCTGCGCTACCACATTCCCCAAAGCATCATCGACAATGGCGTCGGCCCCGAGGAGGCCGCGGCGGGTGTGCCGATCACGATCCTGCCGTACCCCTTCATGCGTATCAACGACCGTGTAAAGGTGGCGTGGGGCAGCGTAGAGAAAAACGTCCTTGTCGAGCAAAAACATATTGACGACCCCGACGACAACCCGCTGGTCGTGACCATCGATCAAGCACTGATCGAGGAGGCGGGCGACAGCGCCGGGGTGATGGTGATGTACCAGGTGATCGATGAGTGTGGCAACTATCCCGATCCACGTTCCCTATGGTCGGCGCCAACCCGAGTCGTGGTGGATCTGAAAGGAAATCGGCTCGATGCGCCGATCGTGCTGGAGGCCGATCCGCAGACTTACGAAATCGACCTCGACGAATTGAACGATGACGACGTGAACGTTCTGGTCAATACCCCCGCTGGCATCTTCCAGGAGCAGGATGTCGTCGCATTGACCTGGCGAGGAATCAACGCCGAGGGCGCACCGATCAACCATGGCCCGGTAGAGCTGTCGGTGACACGAGTCGGTCTTGCGCTGCCGTTCACTGTGCCGAACGACAAGGTACGAGCCATTGCCAAAGGCCGGGCCAGTGTCTCCTACATACTCAAGCGAACGGGCGTGGCCGATCGGCCGTCCAAGACCGTCGGTATCTCGGTGACGGGGGAGACCTTCCGACTGCCGTCCCCTACTGTGGACGAAGCCCCTACCGGTACGCTGAACCCGGACGAACGCTGGGCCACCGTGCGCATTCCATGGTTTGCGGGACGCGCCGCCAGTGACCTGTTGACGCTGATCTGGGAGGCCACACGTCCCGGCGGCGGCATCGTCTATTACGAAGACCCGCGCCCGGTTGGCGATGTGCCGGAGGACGAGCCGGTGTTGCGCAATGTCTCGAACGCGGAGATCCAGCGTTTCGACGGCTTGAAGGTCTCGGTGTTCTATACCGTCGCCAATGATGATGAGGCGACACTCAACGTGCGCGAGTCGTTGCGGTTCGAAATGCAGGTGGGCGAAGTGCAACCGCTGTTCGTGACGCCGCGCGTGGAGGAGGCGGTGCCTGGCACGTCGTTGATCGATCCGGAAGCCGTCCCGCCGCTGGGCTGTAAATTGATTGTGACGTATCTGCAGACACAGCCCGAAGACTTGGTGAATTATCGCTGGCGCGGTACGGGCGGTAACGGCAGCACCAGTGGCTCACTGCGTCTTACAGCGCAAACTGCGGGTAAGGAAGTGCCGTTCACGGTGCCGAAACAGTTTGTGACCAACAACCTCAATCGCCGGATCGTCATCGACTATTTCATCGTGCGTGACGGCAAGACCCTGGGTTACTCCTTTCCACTGACCTTGCGGGTCGGCAATGCCCTGCTGGATTTCGATCCGCCCTCAATTGACGACGCGCGCGGCGACCAGATTGACGCGAGCGCGGTGCCTGCGGTAGGTGCAACCGTGCGTCTGGCTGCGGCGTATGGCCTGAGGGTGGGCGACAGCGGCGAGATCCGCTGGATCGGCGTTGCCGGAGGCGGTACCGCCATCGTGCCGTTTCGCGTGGAGAGCGGAGAAGCGGGGCGCGACAAACTGATCAGCGTGCCGCAGTCGGTGGTGTTGGCAAACGTCGGGCGGGAGATCTCGTTGGACTGCACCGTTGTGCGTCAGGCCGGTGGTCGCCAGTATTCGCGGGTGGCGGTTTATGACGTGCGTGCTTCGCTGGGGACGGGCCGGTTGCAGGTGATGGGCGCGCGCTCGCGGGGTAATTACCAGATGTATGGCGGCGGGACTGCGTGGTTGACCGCGCTGGATGCAACCACCCGGCAGCCGGTCAAGGCCTGGTGGCGTTATAACGGCGAGGAGGGCGAGGTTAGTGGTGCGACGTTCCGTGACACCCGTCCGGACCGGCTGCTGCATGTGCGGATCAGTGATGATCAGGTGACGATCAATCCGCAGAACCTGTGCGGGAACGGGAATGTTATATCCGGCGAGGGAGCAAACAACGCGGCCTTTGCGGCACGGACTGAGCGTGGAGCCCTGGTGGCATGGGGTAAGCCTGCCCGTGGTGGGGATCTGGGGGATTCGTTACCGGACATATCCGATGCCATATCGTTGAGTGCCTGCGGCTATGCCTTTGCGGCACGACAGGCCACTGGTGGGGTAGTGGCTTGGGGGCTGAGTGGAAACGGAGGAGAGGTGTCGGAACCCATCAGTCTTTTGCGGGATATCGTAGCGGTAAGCGGCAACGGTTATGTGTTTGTTGCGCTACGTCGCGATCGGAGTCTGGTGGCGTGGGGAAGCCCTACCTGGGGTGCAACACTCCCACAGCCAATACCTGCGCTGAGGGATGTCGTCAGAGTGATTGGCAACCTCTACGCCTTTGCTGCGCTACGTGCCAATGGTTCGGTAGTGGCTTGGGGGCACCAAACCTGGGGAGGTAATTTGCCTGCGGCCATCGCGGCATTGACTGACATCGTCGATCTAGTAGCTACCGCTTATGCTTTTGCCGCCCTGCGTGCCAATGGTGCGGTAGTAGCATGGGGCAGTACCGGTTATGGGGGAGTTGTGCCCGCCGGGATAGGGGGGCTTACAGACATTGTGGAACTGAGCGGAACCGAGCGCGCCTTTGCCGCGCGCCGCAGCGATGGCAGCGTTGTTGCCTGGGGGAGCGGGGTATATGGCGGAAACGTCCCTGCACCGATCGCAGCCCTGACGGATATCCGGACGGTGACGGGGCACTATGCATCATTTGTCGCACTGCTGAGCAGTGGGCGTGTAGTGGGGTGGGGATCCCCGGCTATTCCTGCGCCGGTTGCAGCATTGACTGACATCGTACAGGTGGTCTGCGGGTACGTTGCTTTTGCCGCATTGCGCGCCAACGGCACCGTTGTAGCCTGGGGGACTGCTGATCGAGGTGGTGAAATCCCGAATGCCATTGCGGCCAGACTGGTTAACGTCCGCGCCATTTATGGCAACACCCACGCCTTCGCCGCGCTGACCTCCAGCGGCGAAGTCGTGACCTGGGGCCGTGGCCCGGCTGGCGGTAACAGCGATGCCGTCGCCGACCAGCTCAACGGCAAAATCTTCTACGAAGCCACAGCGCTGTCCCGTGGTTTGGGAATGCGTGAGACGCGACTGCTTGAAGCGGCAGAAAGCCAACAAACGTCATAACACCTTCAATGCCTGAAAGATCGCAACCTGCGGCAGCTCCTACACGTGATCCCTGTAGGAGCTGCCGCAGGCTGCGATCTTTTGCCTTTTACTTCGGATAAAGCGGCGGCAACCCGCTGTCACCCACCGGATCCTGCACCCGCTCGGCCGCCGGAATGGTACGGATCGCCCGCCACAAATCCTCGCCCTGCCAATGCTGCCCCGTCTCGCTGTACAGCGCGCCGTTGAGGCCGTCGAGGGCGTCGGAAAGCGGTACGAAGCGCGCCGCCATGTCTGCCAAAGTTTCCGGCTGCTGCCGCGCCCATGCGTCCAGTGCCTGCCGCGTCGCTTGCGGATCATTCGCCTGGCACGCCCGCTTGATGTCGTCCATCAAGGTGCGCGGGCTCGGCCCGGTTTGGGCGGCGCGATGCACCGCCGGTTGCCAGCGCGCACGCCACCACAGGCCGAAGCCGAGCAGGGTGGTGCAGGCGAGGATCAGGGTGCTGAGTTTCCACCACCACAACACATCGTTATCGACGGTGCCCGGTTGCAGGTTGCCGGTCGGGGTGTCGACCTGCAGGCTCGGGTTGTTCGCCACTTGCAGGGTGCGCGCCGGCAGGCTGGTGTGCTCCAGATGATCTTCGAAGGTGTTCCACCAGATTACGTCGACGGTCGGCAGTTCGATGCTGCCGCTACGGCTGGGCACCAGCGCTTCGCGTTCTTCACGGCTGCCGATCAGGCCGCGCTCGCCGCTCTGGTTGCTCAGCACCGGTTGATCCGGGTAACGGCGCAGGCCGTTGGCCTCTGTGGCGGGCAGGGCCGGTAGCTGCGAACTGGCCAGGCCTTCGGCCTTCAACGTCAGGCTGCGGGTCAGGGAGTCGCCCACCTGAAGATGATCCGGCTCAGGGTTCCAGCTTTCGCTCAGGCTCAGGCTGCGTGCCGGCAGCCACGGCGCATCGGCCGGGTAAGTCAGCGGTTTTGGTTTGACCGTCAGCGGAATCTCTGAGGAGCTGACGTGCAGCAGCTTGCCCGGTTTCGGGCCTTGCGCGGTCGCGTCCTGAGCCGGCTGAGTGTCGACCAGTGTGGCGCTGAAAGTCTGCGGGGCGATGGTCAGCAAGCCGCTGTGCTGCGGGTAGATCGCATAGCGCATCTCGATCACGCCATGGCGCACGCCGTTGATGTCTTTCTCGTAAGTGCGCGTGTCGCCCAACTGCTCGATACGCGCGTCGGCAATCTGCAACGGGGTCAGGCTGCTGTCGTCGTACAGCGACACCGAGTGATAGATGCGCAGGGTCAGGATCGCTTGCGCCTGCACATACACGCTGGACTGGTCGAGGCTGGCCTCGATGAACACCGGATCCGGATTGTTTTTCTCTTCGCGGCTGTCGCTCTCGATTACTTGCACGGTGATCGGCTGGCTCTGCACCTCACCCAGTTGCAACGGCGGAATGACCACACTGCCGTTCTCTTTCGGCAGCAGGGTGATGATCCAGCGCGTGGTGGCGCGATTGTCGCCATTGAGGGTGTTCAACTGGTTGACCTGACGCGTGCCGCGCACCTCGAACAGCGGTTCCAGCGGCGTCAGGTCGGGTTTGCCGAACTGCGTGACATCATCCGTTTCGAGGGTGAGTTCGACCGTCTCGCCGGAGTTCAGGCGACTGCGATCCACGCTGGCCGTCAGCTCGGCCGCCTGGGCGTTGGCCATGCAGAGCAGCAGGGGCAGCAAGAGAGCGGTGAAACGGGTCATCGAGTTTTTTCCTGATCCTGATGTTGTTGCTGTTCGTACCAGAATTTGCGTCGCAGCAGTTCGCCCGGGTCGTCGGGGATCTTGCCCAGCCATTGTTCCAGTGCCTGACGCTGCTCGCCTTCGAGGTTGTCCTCGCTCGGTCGCAGCGTTGGCACGGTGTCGGTTTCTTCCGCTTCATCGCTGCCTGGCACTTCGTTGGGGCCTGGCTGCGGCGGGGTGGTCGGCGGCGATTCGTTGGCCGACTCGCCGGGCTGCGCCTCGCTCGGGGTGTCACTTTTCACCGCGGGTGGCGGCGTGGTCGCTGGCGGTGGTTCATCGCCGGGCACATTCGGCTGAGCTGGTTGCGGTTGTGGCTCGGCTGGCGGCGGAGTGTTCTTCTGCTTGAGCAGGTTTTCCACCAGGGCCTTATTGGTCAGCGCCGGGCGCAAGTCCGGTTGCAGTTCCAGTGCTTGCTCATAGGCATCGATGGCGGCTTCCAGCTCACCACTTTTCGCCAGGGCGTTGCCACGATTGTAGTGGGCGCGGGCATCGCTGCCTTCGGCGAAACGCTGAGCGGCGCCACTGTAATCGCCGGCCTCGTACAACGCCAGCCCTTGCCACTGGTGATCTTCGAAGTGTTCGGCAGCCTCGGCCGGACGCTTCTGTTTGAGCAGGTGCAGGCCCTGTTGATCGGGGCGCAGCCACAGGTCTTCGAAGTCGAAAGCGTAGCTCGGCTGCGGCAGGCACAACAGCAATGGCAGGCAGAACAACCAGCCACGCCGTCCGGCGCAGGCGGCGAGCAGCAATAGCGGCAACAACAGCCAGTATCCCTGATCGGCCCAAGTGTCGAGGCGCACGGTCTGGCCATCGTCGCGCAAGCTGCGCGGGCCATCGAGCAGGCCGAGGGCGCGCAAATCGGATTCGTCCAGCCGCGCGCTGTGGTACTCGCCGCCGACACTGGCGAGGAATGCGCCAAGGCCCGGGCTGTCGAGTTGCGGCACGCGGATCGCGCCTTGTTCGTCCTTGAGGAAACTGCCGTCCTCCTGAGCGATCGGTGCGCCTTCAGCGGTGCCGATGCCGAGCATCAGCAGTTGCGCCGATTGCTGGCCGAGGGCGTGGCGAATGCCTTGGCGTTCTTCTTCGGTCAGCGAGGAGCCGATCAGCAGAATCCGTCCCTGACCGAGCGCGCCTTGCTTGAGCAAGGCCAATGCTTTGCTTACGCCGAGATCAGCGCGATGGCCGCTTTCCGGCATCAGCGACGGCTTGAGGGCGTCGAGCAGATTGTGGCTGGTCGCCAGGTCATCCGACAGCGGCACCAGGGTGTGCGCGCTGCCGGCGTAGACGACGATCGCGGTCTGCGCGTCGCTGCGTACCTGCAACAGGTCGAACAGCTTGCGCCGGGCCTGTTCCAGTCGCGTTGGCGGTGAGTCGGTGGCGAGCATTTCCGGGGTCAGCTCCAGCACCACCACCAATGGATCGGCAGGCTTCTGGCTGGTCTGTTCGACGCGTTCCCAGCTCGGCCCGAGCAGGGCGACGATGGTCAGCAGCCACGCCACGCCGAGGGCGACCCACGGCAGTTTGCTGGTGCGCCCATTGCCTCCGCTGAGCAGCGTCGAGTGGAACGCCGGCGGCAGAATCATCTGCCAGCGTCCGGCGCGTTTCTGCCGGTGCCAGAGTTGCCAGATCAGCCAGCCGAGCAGCGGCAGGAGCAGCAGCCACCAAGGGCGGAACCAGTGCGGCCAGAGCGCGATCATCGGCGCCTCCGCAGACGCAGGCGCTTGAGACGCTCACGCCAGTCAGGCAACGGACTTTGCAGATACAGCTCCTTGGTAAACAGGCGTTGCAGCGGGTTGTCCGGCCACAATTCGCGGGCGACCAGCAACAGGCTCAGCAGCAGGGCAAAGGCCAGCGGCCACTGATACAAGGCTTGCGCCGGGCGCGCCTGGGTCGGTTGCTGGGTCACCGGTTCGAGTTGATCGAGGGTGTCCCGGATCGCTTGCAGCTCTTTGCCGTCGCGGGCGCGGAAGTATTGGCCGCCGGTGGCGTTGGCGATGGCTTTGAGGGCCGGCTCGTCGAGGTCCAGGCTCGGATTGACCCCGAGCAGGCCGGTGCTACCACTGTCTTCGGGGTCGGCGCCGATGCCGATCGGGTAGATTTTCACCCCTTCGCTGGCGGCCAGTTTCGCTGCGGTCAGCGGATCGATTTCGCCGCCGTTGTTGGCGCCGTCGGTGACCAGAATCAACACTCGGCTTTGCGCCGGACGCATACGCAGGCGCTTCAGCGCCAGACCGATCGCATCGCCGATGGCGGTGTTCTTGCCGGCGATGCCGATGCGCGCTTCATCGAGCCAGACGCGCACGGTATGCCGGTCGAACGTCAGCGGTGCCTGCAGATAGGCCTGACTGCCGAACAGGATCAGACCAACGCGGTCGCCATCACGGCTTTCAAGGAAATCGCCGAGCAGATGCTGAACCAGCGACAAGCGACTGACGTCTTCGTCCTGCCACTGCATGTCGGGGAAATCCATCGAGCCGGACACGTCCACCGCCACCAGCAGATCGCGGCCGCTGGCGGCAATCGGCAACGGGTCGCCGAGCCATTGCGGACGCGCGGCGGCGCTCAGCAGCAACAGCCACAGCAGCAGGAACGGCGCTTGCTGGCGCCACGCCGGCAGGTTGGCGCGGGCCCGGCGCCGCGCCAGGCCTTCGAGGTCGGAGAGGAAACTCACGCGCAGCGCCGGCTCGCCGCTGTCGGCCACCGGCAGCACCAGACGCATCAGCCACGGCAGTGGCAGCAGCACGAAGATCCACGGCCAGGCGAACTCAAACATGCTTGCGAATCCAGGTGTCGACGGCTTGGGTCAGGCCGGCGATGGCTTTGTCGTCGAGTTTGCATTCGGGTTTATAGGCGCCTTCGACCAGCACCATCCAGCGCGTCAGGCCGGCGGCCGGGCAACGGTTGTCGAGAAACGCCAGCCATTTGCGGCCGTTGAGCGTGTGACTCTGGCTGTAGGGGTAGTGGTTGCGGCACAGGCGTTTGAGCAGACCGTTGAGCTGCTGCAGCCAGGCACCGGCGGGTGCGCCGTCGTAGGGTTTGGGCATCTGCGCCAGTTCGGCCAGTGCGGCGATGCGCACGGGGTCGAGCGGTTGTTCGGCGCGCACGATCGGGCGTTTCCTGGTCGGAATGAACCGGCGCAAACGCCACACGGCGAAGCCCAGCAGCGGCAGCAATAACAGCAGCAGCCACCAGCCCGGCGCTGGCGGCCAGAAGTCGATCGGCGGCGGCGAAATCAGCGGTTGCAGTTGTTCGAGGCCGTTCATCGACTGCTCCCCGGGCGCTGCGGATTGAGGAACTCGCGCATCTGCTCGACCATTTCGCTTTGCGTGCTCAATGGCATCAGCAGCACCCGCAGTTTTTGCGCGAGCAATTCCCAACGGGCGATGCGTGCTTCGGCCTGAGCGCGATAGGTCTGGCGCAGCTCGAAATTCAGCGTGTCGAGTTCCAGCTGTGCGCCTCTTTCCGCGAATCTCAGAAGCCCGGCGGCAGGCAGGGCGTGATCCAGTGGATCGGACAGCGGCAACAGCAACAGATCGCAATGACGCGATAGCAGGCTCAGTTGCTGCTCGGCGCTGTCGGACAGCGCGCGCTCGTCGCAGATCACGATCACCAGGCTGCCCGGGCGCAACACCTCACGCGCCCGGCGCAGCGCCACGCCGAGGGCGTCGCGGTCCGGCTCGCGTTCGCTGTGCAGCGACTGATTGACCCTGACCAGGCGGTTGAGCAATTGCAGCAGGCTCTGCTTGCTGCGGCGCGGTTTGATTTCGTAATGCTCGTTGTCGCCGAACACCAGTCCGCCAACCCGATCATTGTGCCCCAGCGCCGCCCAGCCGATCAGCGCCGCCGCTTGCGCTGCAAGCACCGACTTGAACATCAGCCCGGAGCCGAAAAACAGCCGGGTGCTTTGCTCGACCATGATGAAAATCGGTCGCTCGCGTTCTTCATGAAACAGCTTGGTGTGTGGCTCCTGGGTACGCGCGGTCACGCGCCAGTCGATGGTGCGCACGTCGTCGCCGGCCTGATAGACCCGCACCTGATCGAAGTCGACCCCGCGACCACGGAATTTCGAGTGATGCAGACCGATCAGCGGACTGCGCTGACTGGGTGTGGAAAACAGCTGCACTTCGCGCACACGGTGGCGCATCTCGATCAGATCGGTGAGTCTGATGCGGATGCCCGGTTCGGACGGCAGGGGGGCGTTCATGGGGGTCAAGCGACGGCTACGACGTCGAGAATCCGCTGCACCACCCGATCCTGATCGATGCCGGCGGCTTCGGCTTCAAACGACAGAATGATGCGATGCCGCAACACGTCGAACAGCACCGCCTGAATGTCTTCCGGGCTGACGAAGTCGCGACCGGCCAGCCAGGCGTGGGCCCGGGCGCAGCGGTCGAGGGCGATCGAGCCACGTGGACTGGCGCCATAGGCGATCCACTCGGCCATTTCCGGGTCGAACTTGGCCGGGGTGCGCGTGGCCATGACCAGTTGCACCAGGTATTCCTCCACGGCGTCGGCCATGTACAGACCGAGGATTTCCTTGCGCGCAGCAAAGATCGCCTGCTGGCTGACCCGGCGTTCCGGTTTGGTTTCGCCATTCAGCGCTTCGCCACGGGCCTGCTGCAGGATCCGGCGTTCGACGGCGGCGTCCGGGAAACCGATTTTCACGTGCATCAGGAAGCGGTCGAGTTGGGCTTCGGGCAACGGGTAGGTGCCTTCCTGCTCGATCGGGTTCTGCGTGGCCATCACCAGAAACAGCGGCGACAGCTCGTAAGTGCTGCGCCCGACACTGACCTGACGCTCGGCCATGGCTTCGAGCAGCGCCGATTGCACCTTGGCCGGGGCCCGGTTGATTTCGTCCGCCAGCACCAGGTTGTGGAAGATCGGCCCTTGCTGGAACACAAAACTGCCGGTTTCCGGGCGATAGATCTCGGTGCCGGTGATGTCGGCCGGCAGCAGGTCAGGGGTGAACTGAATGCGATGGAACTGGGCTTCGATGCCCTCGGCGAGTTCTTTGATCGCTTTGGTCTTGGCCAGACCCGGAGCGCCCTCGACCAGCATGTGGCCGTCGGCGAGCAGGGCGATGAGCAAACGCTCGATGAGTTTTTCCTGGCCGAGAATCTGCGTTGAAAGAAAGGTTCGCAGCGCCAGCAGCGCTTCACGATGTTCCATCGGTGACTGTTCCTGGAAAGGGTGGCCGCAGGCGTTCGGATAACGCCGGGGCTGGGGGCGTTACTTTAATCCATCGAGGGGGGTGGCGACTAACGGCATTTTGCGCAAAGTGCGGGAAATGACTGGGGGATTTGTTGGAATTTTGTAGCCGGGAAGTGATTGGTTGACTGTTCCGGCCCTATCGCGAGCAGGCTCACTCCTACATAGGGGCGTCGTACACCGTACTGTAGGAGTGAGCCTGCTCGCGATGAGGCCCTTCAAGACGCCATCAAATCTGGCTAATGAAAGTGCCAGTCCCATCCAGAATATTCTTCAGGGTTTCTTCAACTTCAGCCAGATCAACCATGTCCGGATTGAAGGTAATTTCCAGCACATCATCGCCATTCAGCGCATCGGCATCCGCCGCCGCGATTTCAATCTTCAGCAGAGTCTTGGACAGGGTGACTTTCACGCCGTCCAGCGTCGAAGGCTCGCCATCCAGGGTGATCTCCAGCTCGTCCTCGTCCGGATAGCGGCTCATCAGAAACATGTCGCCCTTGTCGCTATGGCAGCAGAGCATGGCCATGTTGTCTTCTTCGTCGTCGCACGGGTTGACGATCAGTAGGGCGGTGGTCATTTGCATGGGGGAATTCCTGCCTCGGCGGGCGTGTTGGTCGCAATTGGGCGCGATTCTGCCAGCCCTCGGGAATTTCTGCATGTGAGAGTGTCAGAGGATGTGTCGTGAACGCGACACAGGTCAATGGTCACTTCCGGCACAGATGTACCGTAAATACGGGCATTCAAGCCGCCGTTTTCCGCCATGAATGCTAGTGTTTACCGTTGCCAAAGCCTTGGTTTACGTGCCAATGACCGAATATGTCGCAGCACCGCAAGCAGACACATTGTCGCACCCATTAAGCTGCGCAACGGATGAGCACCCGTAAAGACATTGTCGGCAGCCTCGACAGTCGTTTTTGCAGATGCCCATTCAATGGAAGGTGAATGTGACCTGAGTGTCTCGTCCAGCTTCACCCACCTGTCCCCCTGTTTCCTCTGCCCGAGAATCAGGAACAGGGCGACACAAGCCCCGAAAGGGGTGTTGCACGCGACGCTTTCCATCAATAACAAGCTTAAGCGGAGTACCACAGATGGCGTTCTTCACCGCAGCCAGCAAAGCCGACTTCCAGCACCAACTGCAAGCGGCACTGGCGCAGCACATCAGTGAACAGGCACTGCCACAAGTGGCGCTGTTCGCTGAACAATTCTTCGGCATCATTTCCCTGGACGAGCTGACTCAACGTCGCCTCTCCGACCTCGCTGGCTGTACTCTTTCCGCGTGGCGCCTGCTTGAGCGCTTCGATCACGCGCAACCGCAAGTGCGCGTCTACAACCCTGATTACGAGCGTCATGGCTGGCAGTCGACCCACACCGCGGTCGAAGTCCTGCACCACGACCTGCCATTTCTGGTCGACTCGGTCCGCACCGAGCTGAACCGTCGCGGCTACAGCATCCACACCCTGCAGACCACCGTGCTCAGCGTACGTCGTGGCAGCAAGGGCGAGCTGCTGGAAATCCTGCCCAAGGGCAGCACCGGCGAAGGCGTGCTGCACGAGTCGCTGATGTACCTGGAAATCGACCGCTGCGCCAACGCGGCTGAACTGAATGTGCTGAGCAAAGAACTGGAGCAGGTGCTCGGTGAAGTGCGCGTCGCGGTCGCTGATTTCGAGCCGATGAAGGCCAAGGTGCAGGAGATCCTCACCAAGCTCGATAACAGCGCATTCGCCGTCGATGCCGACGAAAAGACCGAAATCAAGAGCTTCCTGGAATGGCTGGTGGGCAACCACTTCACCTTCCTCGGCTACGAAGAGTTCACCGTTGTCGATCAGGCCGATGGCGGCCACATCGAATACGACCAGAATTCCTTCCTCGGTCTGACCAAACTGCTGCGTACCGGCCTGACCAACGAAGACCGTCACATCGAAGACTACGCAGTGAACTACCTGCGCGAACCGACCCTGCTGTCGTTCGCCAAGGCTGCGCACCCGAGCCGCGTACACCGTCCGGCCTACCCGGATTACGTGTCGATCCGTGAAATCGACGCCGACGGCAACGTCATCAAGGAACACCGCTTCATGGGCCTGTACACCTCCTCGGTGTATGGCGAGAGCGTGCGGGTCATTCCGTTCATCCGTCGCAAGGTCGAAGAAATCGAACGCCGCTCCGGCTTCCAGTCCAAGGCTCACCTGGGCAAGGAACTGGCGCAGGTGCTCGAAGTACTGCCGCGTGACGACCTGTTCCAGACCCCGGTCGACGAACTGTTCAGCACCGTGATGTCGATCGTGCAGATCCAGGAACGCAACAAGATCCGCGTGTTCCTGCGCAAAGACCCGTACGGTCGCTTCTGCTACTGCCTGGCCTACGTGCCGCGCGACATCTATTCCACCGAAGTGCGGCAGAAGATCCAGCAGGTGCTGATGGAGCGCCTGAAGGCCACCGACTGCGAGTTCTGGACCTTCTTCTCCGAGTCCGTGCTGGCCCGCGTGCAGTTGATCCTGCGTGTTGATCCGAAGAACCGCATCGACATCGACCCGCTGCTGCTGGAAAAAGAAGTGGTACAGGCCTGCCGCAGCTGGCAGGACGACTACGCCGCACTGACCGTCGAAAGCTTCGGCGAAGCCCACGGCACCAACGTGCTGGCGGATTTCCCGAAAGGCTTCCCGGCCGGTTACCGCGAGCGTTTCGCGGCGCATTCGGCTGTGGTCGACATGCAGCACCTGCTGAGCCTGAACGAAAAAAATCCGCTGGTGATGAGCTTCTATCAGCCGCTGGGCCAGGTGTCCGGTCAGCGCGAGCTGCATTGCAAGCTGTACCACGCCGACACGCCGCTGGCGCTGTCCGACGTCTTGCCGATTCTGGAAAACCTCGGCCTGCGCGTGCTGGGTGAGTTCCCGTACCGTCTGCGCCACACCAACGGCCGCGAGTTCTGGATTCATGACTTCGCGTTCACTGCGGCAGAAGGTCTGGAGCTGGATATCCAGCAACTCAACGACACCCTGCAGGACGCGTTCGTCCACATCGTCCGTGGCGATGCCGAGAACGATGCGTTCAACCGTCTGGTGCTGACCGCCGGTCTGCCATGGCGCGACGTGGCGCTGCTGCGTGCCTACGCCCGTTACCTGAAGCAGATTCGTCTGGGCTTCGACTTGGGTTACATCGCCAGCACCCTGAACAACCACACCGACATCGCTCGCGAGCTGACCCGGTTGTTCAAGACCCGTTTCTACCTGGCGCGCAAGCTGGGCAGCGATGATCTGGAAGACAAGCAACAGCGTCTGGAACAGGCGATTCTGACCGCACTGGACGACGTTCAGGTGCTCAACGAAGACCGCATCCTGCGTCGTTACCTGGACCTGATCAAAGCCACCCTGCGTACCAACTTCTATCAGACTGATGCCAACGGCCAGAACAAGTCGTACTTCAGCTTCAAGTTCAACCCGCACGCGATCCCTGAGCTGCCGAAGCCGGTACCGAAGTTCGAAATCTTCGTTTACTCGCCACGTGTCGAAGGCGTGCACCTGCGCTTCGGCAACGTTGCGCGCGGTGGTCTGCGCTGGTCCGACCGTGAAGAAGACTTCCGCACCGAAGTCCTCGGCCTGGTAAAAGCCCAGCAAGTGAAGAACTCGGTCATCGTGCCGGTGGGGGCGAAGGGCGGCTTCCTGCCGCGTCGCCTGCCACTGGGCGGCAGCCGTGACGAGATCGCGGCCGAGGGCATCGCCTGCTACCGCATCTTCATTTCCGGTCTGCTGGACATCACCGACAACCTGAAAGACGGCGCGCTGGTGCCGCCGGCCAACGTCGTGCGTCATGACGACGATGACCCGTACCTGGTAGTGGCCGCGGACAAGGGCACTGCGACCTTCTCCGACATCGCCAACGGCATCGCCATCGACTACGGCTTCTGGCTGGGTGACGCGTTCGCCTCCGGTGGTTCCGCCGGTTACGACCACAAGAAAATGGGCATCACCGCCAAGGGCGCGTGGGTCGGCGTACAGCGCCACTTCCGCGAGCGCGGCATCAATGTTCAGGAAGACAGCATCACTGTGGTCGGCGTGGGTGACATGGCTGGTGACGTATTCGGTAACGGCCTGTTGATGTCCGACAAGCTGCAACTGGTTGCCGCGTTCAACCACATGCACATCTTCATCGATCCGAACCCGAACCCGGCGACCAGCTTCGTCGAGCGTCAGCGCATGTTCGACCTGCCGCGTTCGGCCTGGACCGACTACGACACCAGCATCATGTCCGAAGGCGGCGGCATCTTCTCGCGCAGCGCGAAGAGCATCGCCATCTCGCCGCAGATGAAAGAACGCTTCGACATCAAGGCCGACAAGCTGACCCCGACCGAACTGCTGAACGCCTTGCTCAAGGCGCCGGTGGATCTGCTGTGGAACGGCGGTATCGGTACTTACGTCAAGGCCAGTACCGAAAGCCATGCCGACGTGGGCGACAAGGCCAACGACGCACTGCGCGTGAACGGCAACGAGCTGCGCTGCAAGGTAGTGGGCGAGGGCGGTAACCTCGGCATGACCCAACTGGGTCGTGTGGAATTCGGTCTGAATGGCGGCGGCTCCAACACCGACTTCATCGACAACGCCGGTGGCGTGGACTGCTCCGACCACGAAGTGAACATCAAGATCCTGCTGAACGAAGTGGTTCAGGCCGGCGACATGACCGACAAGCAACGCAACCAGTTGCTGGCGAGCATGACCGACGAAGTCGGTGGTCTGGTGCTGGGCAACAACTACAAGCAGACCCAGGCTCTGTCCCTGGCGGCGCGTCGTGCCTACGAGCGCATTGCCGAGTACAAGCGTCTGATGAGCGACCTCGAAGGCCGGGGCAAGCTGGACCGTGCCATCGAGTTCCTGCCGACCGAAGAGCAGATCAACGAGCGCGTTGCGGCAGGCCATGGCCTGACCCGTCCCGAGCTGTCGGTGCTGATCTCGTACAGCAAGATCGACCTCAAGGAACAGCTGCTGAACTCGCTGGTGCCGGACGACGACTACCTGACCCGCGACATGGAAACGGCGTTCCCGCCGACCCTGGTCAGCAAGTTCTCCGAAGCCATGCGTCGTCACCGTCTGAAGCGCGAGATCGTCAGCACCCAGATCGCCAACGACCTGGTCAACCACATGGGCATCACCTTCGTTCAACGACTCAAAGAGTCGACCGGCATGAGCCCGGCGAACGTGGCTGGCGCCTACGTGATCGTGCGTGACATCTTCCACCTCCCGCACTGGTTCCGTCAGATCGAAGCGCTGGACTATCAGGTCTCCGCTGACGTGCAACTGGAGCTGATGGACGAGCTGATGCGTCTGGGCCGTCGCGCTACCCGCTGGTTCCTGCGTGCCCGTCGCAACGAGCAGAACGCTGCCCGTGACGTCGCGCACTTCGGTCCGCACCTCAAGGAGCTGGGGCTGAAGCTCGACGAACTGCTGAGCGGCGAAATCCGTGAAAACTGGCAGGCGCGTTATCAGGCTTACGTCGCGGCGGGTGTGCCGGAGTTGCTGGCGCGTATGGTGGCGGGCACTTCGCACCTGTACACCCTGCTGCCGATCATCGAAGCGTCCGACGTCACTGGCCAGGATCCGGCCGAAGTGGCCAAGGCCTACTTCGCCGTGGGCAGTGCGCTGGACATCACCTGGTACCTGCAACAGATCAGCGCGCTGCCGGTTGAAAACAACTGGCAGGCCCTGGCCCGTGAAGCGTTCCGTGACGATGTGGACTGGCAGCAACGTGCGATCACCATCTCTGTCCTGCAACAGGGCGACGGCACTCAGGACGTGGAAGCACGCCTGGCGCTGTGGATGGCACAGCACGAAAGCATGATCGAGCGCTGGCGCGCCATGCTGGTGGAAATCCGTGCGGCGAGCGGCACTGACTACGCCATGTATGCAGTAGCCAACCGTGAACTGCTTGACCTCGCGTTGAGCGGTCAGGCGGTGGTGCCTGCGGCTGCTGCGAATGCCGAGCTTGAACTGGCCTGAGTAGTGGTTGAATGAAGAAGCCCCGGTGTCGTGAGATGCCGGGGCTTTTTTGTGTCTGTGGGTTTTGTTTTGCCTGGTCTGGCCCCTTCGCGAGCAGGCTCACTCCTACAAGGGAAACGCATTCCAACTGTAGGAGTGAGCCTGCTCGCGATGGCGCCCTTTATATCAATACAACTTATGTGCTTGTTTACTATCGAGCATCGACACTTTATCTGTCGGTCTGGTCAATAAATTATTCAGCGACTGATCAAACTTCTGCAGCGCCCGAACTTGCACATCCTGCTGTTGATTAATATCCGCGACAATCTCTTCCGAACGTTTGAAGTCCGCCCAAACCGGTGTCAGTTCTTTGGCCTCCGAACCTTTCGCCGTGCCGATGTAATTCAACTTCGCATCATAAAAATCCGCACTGACATCAGCCTTGATGTCGGAGCTGCGCGAAGTGATCAACTGGCTGTGGGTGTCGATGATCGCCACCACATCGGGGTGCGCCGCGCGCAGGCTCTGCATGTCCGGGTACACCGTGACCGAACCGAACTGACGTTGCAGCGAGGCCTTCACCCAGTCCACCGCCATGTCCGGTTTCGAGGTGTTGACGTAGGCGTCGTGGATCGGCTGCACCAGCAGGCTCTGGCCGAAACCGGTGCCGGCGTTGGCCTGATAGTCACGCAGGTATTCGCGGTTGGTCTGGGTGCTGGGGCTGTAGACCACGCCCAGTGAAACGCCGGGACCGCTTTGCACCTGGGCGGCGCTGCTGCGGCCGACCGGTTGGGTGAACAGGGTATCGAGGGACGACACCGCTTTCGGCGCGGTGGGTACTGAACAGGCGGACAAGGCTAAAACCGATATCGCCAGGGTACTGGCAAAAGCAAGTTTCATGATGAGTCTCCCGTGAAGCAACTTCAGTCGGAAAGTCAGCGTTGTCGCGGCTGTGGGTGACGGGCGCACGACAGTTGATTCAGACTAAACCCGCCAACCTGTAAATAAGCTGACAATTTTTCGAGTTGTGGCGATGCATTAGTTTTATTGGCTTTAAGGCGAATCGGTTAATTGCCTCGGGAAATAAAAAGGCGCAAAACAGTGTTTTGCGCCTTTTTATTTATGGCTGTGCCAACAACCATCAGTTTTTCAAGGGGATCAGTACTTGCTCGTCCGGGGCCAACACCATGAACACCAGCAACTTCGCCGGTTTGCTGTTGCTGGCGTTTTTCGACACCAGGTGTTCGGAGCCGGCCGGTTCGTACCAGAACTGGCCTTTCTTGTAGGTGATCGCCTGTTCGCCCTTGACCTGGGAAATCACTTCGCCTTCGAGCACGTAGGCCATGGCGGTGCCGTCGTGTTTGTGGGCGATCGAGGACTGGCCGGGTTTGTAGTCGACTTCGATCATCATGGCTTTCTTGCCGGGGGCGTTTTTCAGCATCTGGTCTTGCAGGACGGTGACTTTCTCGGATGGGTCGTGAGCCAGGGCGGCAGCAGATACAGACAGGGCGAGAATGGCGGTGAAGAGGTGCAGGGCTTTCATGTTCGATCACCAGTTGGGGAGGGGTGGTGACCACAGTAGTCTGCGGGGTGGGGTATTCAAACGGCCAATATTCGGGAAGATCGGGTGACCAATCAGCAGTGCGGTGGTGCGGCGGAATACGCCTTCGCGAGCAAGCCCGCTCCCACAGTTGAACGCATTCCAAATGTGGGAGCGGGCTTGCTCGCGAAGGCGTCCGGTCAGACGATGGGGAAGCTGTTGAAATCCACACTATTGGCCAGACGGCTATCAATCAGGTCGATAAACCCCTGCGCCTCGGGCCGGTTGAAGTGCGCCTGCATCGCCGCTTCCGACTGCCAGCGCGCACTCACCGTCCAGCGTTGGCTGTCCTCGGGGCAGCGGTCGACCATATAGGCGTCGCAGCCCGGTGTCTGGCGCAGGGTGTCGACGATCTTCTGCAACTGCCGGCCGAGTTCTTCAGAACGGCCGGCGGCGGCGCGCACCTGGACGGTGTTGATCACTTCGTTGGACATTGCTCACACTCCTGAATCAGGCCGGACGAATCCTGCTCATTGAGGGATAACGCCTGTGCAGAATAGGCCTGCACCCCGTGATCACCAATAACCAATCGGCGGTTAATCGCCCAGACCAATCATTCACGCCACTTGTTGCAGAATGTCGCGCAGGCGATCCAGAGCGGTGTCGATATCGAGGGTTTCAATGGCGCCGAAGCCGAAGTACAGGCCGCTCTTCACCGGCTGTTGATAATGAAAAGTGTCGATGGAATACAGCCCGACCTCGACTTTTTTCGCCAGTTCGATCACCAGCGCCAGGTCGATCGGCACCTTGCACAGCACCGCCATGTGGAACCCGGCACTCGGCGGTATCGCTTCCAGCCACGGCGCCAGATCCGTGGCCATGCGCGCCAGAATTCGCTCGCGGCGCTGGGCGTAAATCCCGTGGCAACGGCGGATGTGCTTGAGCAGGCAACCTTCGGCGATAAACTTGGCCAACGCCCATTGCGGCAGGGTCGAGGCGTGCAGGTCGGTGAGCTGTTTGGCGCGGATCACCGCTTCGAGAATCGCCGGCGGCAGGATCGCGTAACCCAGACGCAGCTCCGGCAGCAAGGTCTTGGAGAAGGTGCCGACGTAGGCAACGATGCCGCGCTGATCGAGGCTGAACAGAGAGTCCGTAGGCCGCCCTTCGTAGCGGAATTCGCTGTCATAGTCGTCCTCGATGATGATCGCGCCTAGCTCATAAGCCCTGGCCAGCAAGGCTTCGCGGCGCGCCTGGCTCATCGGCATGCCCAGCGGGAACTGGTGCGACGGCGTGACATAAATCATCCGCGTGCCCTCGGGAATCTGTTCGACCACAATCCCTTCGGCATCCACCGGAATTCCGACCACCTCGGCGCCGTGGGTGCCAAACAGCAGGCGTGCCGGCGGATAGCCCGGATCTTCCATCGCCACCCGACTGCCGGGGCTGATCAGCACGCGGGTGATCAGGTCCAGCGCCTGTTGCGCGCCGTTGCACACCACGATGTCTTCGTCCTGACAGTTGATCCCGCGCGAAAACGCGATGTGCCGGGCAATCGCATTGCGCAGCGCCGGCAGACCTTCGGGCACGCTGTAGAAACCTTTGGAGCCGGCCATCTGGCGCATCGCGTGCGACACGCAACGGCGCCAGTCGTCATGCGGGAACTGGCCCTTGCTGGTGGCGCCGCCGATGAAGTCGTAGCGCAGCGAGCCTTCCAGCGACGGGTGGCGCAAGAACACCGGCAGATTGCGCCAGCGCTCGATCACCTCGGCGCTGGCCAGTTCGGTGTGGCTTTGCTTGCGCTGGATCTGCGCCGGACGGGCGTTGACGTACGTGCCTTTGCCGATCACCCCGGTGAGGAAGTTTTCGTACGTCAGCTGCGCGTAGGTGTCGGAAATGGTCTTGCGCGAGATCCCCAGTTGCTCGGCCAGCAGACGGCTGGGCGGCAACTGCGTGCCGGCAGCCAACCGCCCGGACTCGATGGCGCCGCGCAGCTGGTTGTATAGCTGGCCGGCGAGGTCCTTGCGGCCATTGATCACGACGTGAAGTTCCATACCGACGCGGCTCCGGGGGGCGATTGGGGTGTCGGCCAGATTAACTCTGTTGGGGGATTGGCAGTAGTTGCGCAGCACAAAAACCCGAAATTGGTCACCGTCCCCACTTGTAGGAGTGAGCCTGCTCGCGATGAGGTCGGCACCTCCAACATGGCGGTGACTGAATGACCGCTATCGCGAGCAGGCTCACTCCTACAAGGTTGTGTGTTTGGCCGGGGGGCAGTGGTGTAGCGGTTTTCCGTGGAATTGGGGCTGTAACGCTGGCAGCTCTGCGCTTACCGTGAACTCATCATTCCGCTTCCCGAGACCTGCCATGTCCCCGCGTCTGGACTACTACAACGCATCGCCCAAGGCGATGAAAGCGATGATCGCCATGGAGGCGCTGACCAGCGACCTGAGCATCGAGGCGCCGCTGTTGCAACTGATCAGGATCCGCGCCTCGCAGCTCAACGGCTGCGCGTTCTGCACCGACATGCACTCGGTGGACGCGCGGCGGGCCGGGGAGAGTGATCGGCGGTTGTATGCGATCGCGGTGTGGCGCGACAGCGGCTTTTTCAATCCGCGCGAGCGGGCGGCGTTGGCTTGGGCTGAGGCCGTGACGTTGTTGGCCGAGAGTCATGTGCCGGATGATGTTTACCAGATGGCCAAAGCGCAATTCAGTGAGGCTGAACTGGTGGATTTGACCATGGCCGTCACTACCATCAACAGCTGGAATCGCCTGGCCGTAAGCTTCCGCCAAACCCCAAGCGACTGACGTGCATACCCTGTGATTGAGGTGTTCCTTGTGGTGAGGGGATTCATCCCCGATGGCCTGCGTAGCAGGCCCAACATTGACGACTGCTGCGCAGCCGATCGGGGATAAATCCCCTCGCCACAGATGTGTTTCCCCTTCCTTTAGGTGTGTGAGTTTCTTAGCCTCAGGTGTTTTGACTCATTTATTGGTTAATGGGGAGGTTCCGTTATTGGCGGGTGGGCGTTGTGGTTTGACTGAGGTGCCGAAGGTGTTGCCCATGCGTGTTCCAGTTGCGGCCGGGGTTGCGAGGCCAACCTGATTTGGTGGCCGTTTGTTCACGGGAACGTTCATTGCTTCCTGATTCTTCTGCGCTGCGGCAGCGCCCTCGGGATTGTTGCCCATCTGCTGACTCAAACAATCATAATTCGGCGCCTTGTAGCCGCCCACCGTCACCTCCACACAACCCAGCGGCTGTTCGGCGTGGGCGCTGGCGAAGGCGCTCAGCAGCAGCCCGCCGAGGGCGAATTTCCACAGTGATTTCATGCAAGCCTCCTGGCCGGCCCGAAGCGGCCGTTCTCTGTATGGAGTCTAGTGCAAGCCTCGCGCGAATCCCGTGATGGTTTTTTTGCACCGCCCGTCACACCAGATTCATAAACAGCCATCAGGATGACGGTTTTCAGGGGTACGTCAGCCGTGCAGCGAGGCAGTTCCAGGGACGGTCTTCAGCGTTCAGCGACTCTTGTGCGCCGGGTGAGTCTGGGGCTGCTGCTTGGCTGGTTCAGCGGTGCGGCGACAGCCGAACCGGTGCCGGCCGATATGCGCATGACGCTGCACATCCCGGCGCAGGACCTGGCCCGGGCGCTGGATCAGTACAGCCATGCCACCGGGGTGGCGGTGCTGGTCGACAGTCAGTTGAGTCGTGGCCGGCGCTCGTTGGCGGTCGATGGCGAATACACCGCTGCCGACGCCTTGCGCCGCTTGCTCGGCGGCAGCGGGCTGATGGCGCGTTATGCCCGCGACGATGCGTTCACCTTGCAAGTGGCGCAGGTCGAGGACGTGCCGTCGGCGCTGGATAAAACCACCCCGGCCAGTGCCGCTGTCAGTCGCAGCTACGCCACCGCCGTGCAAGCAGCGATCGAGCGCAACCTGTGCCGTTCGCCACTGACTCGTCCGGGCAGTTATCGCGCGGTGTTGCAGGTCTGGGTCGGGCGCGACGGCGTGGTGCAGCACAACCGGTTGGTCACTTCGACCGGTGATGAACGGCGCGATACCGCGCTGGTGGAGAGCTTTCGCAATCTCAGGATCGACCGGCCGACGCCCAGCGCGTTGCGTCAGCCGGTCACGTTGCTGTTGTTACCGGAGTCGTCAGGGAAACGCATGGAATGCACCAAATGGGAAGGAGTTTCCGGGGGATGAAAGACACCGGACAAGGTTCGATGGTCCAGCTGTTCCTGACGTCCTACGAGGACTTTCGGGTGCGCTTGCGACGCCGTCTGGGCTCGGAAGACCTGGCCAACGACGTGCTGCACGAAACCTACCTGCGGGTCGACCGCATGGAAACGCCGCCGAACCTGCTGCGGCCCAATGCCTACCTCTATCGCATGGCCCTGAACATCGCCGCCGACCGCCGTCAGGCCGATGCGCGCCTGCTCACCGGCGAGGAAGTCGAAGAGCTGCTGCAAATCGGCGACGAGGCGCTGGACCCGGCGCGAGTGGTCGGTGGGCAAAAGGAAATCCAGTCGCTGCTCAGTGCCCTCTACGAGCTGCCCGCACGACGTCGCCGAATCTTCATCGCGGCGCGGCTGGAGGAGGCGCCGCACCTGGAAATCTCGCAGCGCTTCGGCATTTCCACACGCATGGTCGAGAAGGAAATCAAAGCTGCATTGGGCTTCTGCGCAGCGAAACTGGAAAGAAAAGTGTTTCAGCGGTTCGGTCGCGGGGCCGGAAAACCGTCTTCTGAATAGTGCCCGATCAATTCGTTGAGAATCTGCGCGTTTGAACATCTTTCGACTGACACCTGCCGAGCCATCGGCGGCCGACAATCTGCACAGCGAAGCCCACGACTGGTTGGTCCTGCTGACCTCCGGCCGCGCCACCGTGGCCGACGCCCGGGCGTTGCGCGACTGGTGCGCGCAAAGCGCCGAACATGCCCGCGCATTCGAAGAGGCCAAGGTGTTGTGGCACAACTTGCAGCCTGCCGCTGAAATGCTGCAGTCGCCTCGGCGCTTCGGTCGCCGGGCCTTTCTCGGTGGCGCCATCGCGGCATCGGCGGCGTTCATGCTGGTGCGCGGGACGATCCCCGGTGGCTTTGAAGGGCTCGGCGCCGATTACATTACCGAAGTTGGCCAGCAGAAGCGTTTCGAACCGGCCGACGGCGTAAGCCTGGAGCTCAACACCCAGACCCGTATCAACCAGCGCTCTGGCGATGATGGTGTGCAGGGTTTCGAACTGGTCAGCGGCGAAGTCGAAGTACAGACCGCGCGGTTGCCACTGGCGATGCAGGCCGGGGGCGGGTGGTTGCGGGCGAGTCAGGCGCGGTTCAACCTGCGTAACACCGATCAGCAAGTCTGCGTGACCTGCCTCGATGGCTCGGTGGACGTCAATGTCGATGGTCGCAGCCTGCGTTTGCAGCCGGGTGAGCAATTGACCTACGACGCGCAGCAAGTGGGCGCAGTGCAAAGCGTCGACACCGCCGCAGTGATGAACTGGCGCCAACAAGTGCTGGTATTCAACGGCGCAACCCTCAGCCAGATGATCGACGAGATCAACCGCTACCGCCCCGGCATGTTGCTGCTGCTCAACCGCGACCTCGGCCAACGCCGCGTCCAGGCCCGCTTCAGCCTCGACCAACTCGCCGGCGTCGCCTTGCTGATCCGCGACGCCTACGGCGTCAAATGCACCGAACTCCCCGGCGGCGTCGTCGTCCTCAGCTAACCCCAATCCCACCAACCCCACCACCCCCTGTGGGAGCGAGCTTGCTCGCGAAGGCGGCCTTCCAGCCAACCAATCTCTGCCAGACCGCATACGATCCAATTGTAGGAGTGAGCCCGCTCGCGATGACGGCCCGACAGCCGACCAATATCTACCGGCTTGTGAGAGCTGACCTACCAGCGATGACAGCTCACAAGCCAACCATTCCCCAACTGACCAAACCCAATCCAACTGTGGGAGCGGGCTTGCTCGCGAAGGCGTCCACTCAGCCAAATCATCATCAACTGACCCACCGCATTCGCGAGCAAGCCCGCTCCCACAGTTTTTGCAGTGATTCAGATTATTGCAGCGGCCCAATCACCTGCCGATACCGCTCCACCCCCTGCGCCGTCTCCCGCGTCAACCGAACCTCCAACCCCAACGGATCCTCCCGCCGATTCCCACTCAACTGCCGCCAACCCTTATCCACCTCCCAAACCCGCACCTGCACATCACTCACCCCCTGCAACACCGCCACCCCAGCCCCCGGCGCCGGCAACGGATACCGACTGCGCGCCTCAGCCACCGCCCGATACAACGTATCCCCCTTGACCCACCAACGCACCCGCTGCAAAGCCCCAGGCTGATCCGCCGCACTGCGAATGATATCCAGCCGAAACCCCTTGCTGTCACTGCTCCGCACCGTCAGCGCAGGCGGGGCACTCGGCGGCTCATCATCCACGCCAACCTTCCTTGGCTCGGTCAATTCAATCCCCGCGCGCATCTCCACATCACGCTGCAACTGATTCAACGCCCGCAACAAACTGTCACTCTGCTCACTGCTCGCCTGCAAATGACTGTCCGCCCGCGTCACACTGTCCAGCCCGCGCCACGCAATCAAACTGACCACCGCCATCAGCAAAATAGCGACCATCACCTCGATCAGGGTAAAGCCCCGTTGATCGTTCATTGCACACTGATCCTGCCACTGGCATCACGCAGCACACTCAGCCGATTGAGCCCATCCGACAAGGTCAATTGCAGCGGCGGATTGATCCACTCGGCGTTGAGCACCACCTTCTGCTTCGGCTCCACCCGCACCTCCAGCTTCGGACTTTGCCAGGTGCGCGGCCGCAACTGCGGATCATCCTTGAAATGCTCAAAACCCCGACCACTGTCACTGCGCCGACTGAAGCGAAACCCCTTGCCATCACTCACCCACACAATCGGCCGACCATCCGCACGCGCCTCCGCCTGAGCTACCTGCAGCAACTGCGCCACACGCTCAGCGTCCTTGCGCAGCAACTGCAGCGGATCCGGCTTGATACTCAGACTGATCGCCGCACTGGCAATCCCGATGATCACCAACACCACCATCAACTCGATCAGCGTAAAGCCCTGTTGCTTACCCACATTCATCGGTTGCGCGCTCCGTTGCGTCCTGCCCCGTCCCAAAAAAACATCCTGCACGGCCAACATGTAAGCCGTGTGAAATAAAACCGTGAGAATTGCCGCGTAGCCTGTCAGCAGGGACTAAAAGGAGATTCAGCCCGTGATGCTCACCACCCGCATATCCCCCCCGCAAACCGTCCAGGCCCTCGCACTGCTCGCCGCCCTGGTCGGCGTCGCAACATGGTCGTCGCTACTCCTGACCTCCGCCGAATCGCATACCCCTCCGGCTCCCCCGCAAATGCTCGCGGCGCGCACTGATAGCCCGGCATTGCAGTGGTTTTCCAATCAGACGGCGCCGGTGGACATCAAGGTGAGCGGGGTGATGGCGGGGAGTCGGGGAGCGGTGGCGATTTTGAGTTTGAACGATGGGCCGCCGAGGAGTTTTTTACAGGGGGAGAGGGTGGGGCCTGGGGTGAAGTTGGTGGCGGTGGAGGGGGATGGGGTGGTGATTGAGCAGGGGGGGGAGAGGGTGCGGTTGGGGGTGGAGAGGTTGGGGGAGGGGGTGGAGATGCCTAGGTTGGTTAGGCCGTGAGCTGTTGGGGGGGCAGTAATCGGCGTTTCGATAGAGGTAGATACTGTATTTCGTTGGGAGGGTGAAAAAGCCAATCCTCGCAAATTCTCTTGTGAAAGAGATAGGTAAGGATGAAGTAAAGGAGAGTTGGATTTCTATATCTCTAAGCATCGTTGATGCTGGCTTGATGCTTTAAGCTGCTTGTGTTAAAAAATGCCGCCCGCCCAAGGCTCGCATTTCTGAGGCGTAAACGCCTCAGCTTGTAGCGCTTAGTACTTTGACTCTTCGAGTCTGTTTGTCGCCAAATTATCGCGTTGGCGATGTTGGAGCCTTGGGTGTGGCTCCATTTTTGTATCGTATGAAAAAAAGTAGAAGGGAATTTACGCGTATGGTGTCGCTGAATTTTTACTTAAAAGAACAGGCGGCAGAATACAAGGTTTTAAGTAATAAACACATGGCGCAGATTTTGGGAGTTAAAACTTCTGTGCTGGCGTACTATGCGTATTATTTGCCAGATAATAAAAAATATAACTCTTTTAATATAGCGAAGCGTGGCGGTGGTTTTCGATTGATTGAGGCGCCGAATAAGCGTCTAAAAGATCTTCAAAGGATCATCGCTGAATACTTAGGGGGTTACTACAAGCCCCGGGCTTGTGTTTTTGCGTATGTGGGGAAACGTGGAATTGTCGAGCATGCAAGTGTGCATGTATGCCAGCGTTGGTTGCTTCGGTTGGATCTTAAAGATTTTTTCCATTCGATAACTGCGCCTAGACTGGCAGGGCTCTTAAGCGCGCCTCCTTTCCTGCTAGCACCCGGTGTAGCACGTACCATCAGTTTTATTTGCACTAAAGATGGTCGTCTTACTCAGGGTGCCCCCGTGAGTCCGGTGATTAGTAATATTATATGTCGCGGTCTAGATTATAGTTTAAAGACGTATGCGGCTAAAAATAAATGTTATTATACGCGTTATGCTGATGATATATTTTTTTCAAATAATGGTGCTGTATTCCCTTCTTCACTAGCTCGCAAAGATGAAGCTGGTACAGTGATTCTGGGGGATGAGTTAAAAGACATCATAAAAGCTTCGGGTTTTTTGATTAACGATAACAAAACCTTTTTGAGAAGTAGGGCGGAGCGCCAAATCGTTACCGGAGTGGTTGTAAATAAGAAGTCTAACGTTCCAAGAGAATATATACGTCAGATTAAGTCGGCGCTCCACTCTTGGAAAAAGTTTGGCTTGGAGTCCGCTGAGAATTATTGGAGTGAGAAGATTGATAAACGTAATCGTTGGAATGGCGCATCAATCAGTTTCAAACTGGCGTTACGTGGGCAGATAAATCATGTTGGGCACGTTAAGGGATATTCTGACTCGGTCTATTTGATGTTGGCGCGTAAACTCAGTCAGCTTGACAATACTTTCAATTTTGATGAGAGATCAATTGCCGAATCAATTGCCGAAGAGGTTCATGTCTTTTGTGAGGGGGAATCAGATATTTTGCATTTGAGGCATGCATTTCAATGCTTGAAATCAGAATATCCTTCGTTGAATTTGATATTCAAGTTGCCAGGAATTGGGAAGGGTGATGGAAGCTCTGTGTTGAAAAATTTTTGCGATATGGTAAAGAACCATACACAGCGCCATCTCACAATTTGCCTGTTTGATCGAGACGAGCCAAATATTATTCGTGAGATGTCTGGTTCTGCTGTTCCATATGAGGACTATGGGGGGAATGTATTTAGCCTTGTCATGCCCTCGCCGGATTTTAGGAATGAAAATATCTGTATAGAGTTTTTATATAAAGACGTGGATTTGTTGCGGCAAGACACTCGAGGGCGAAGACTGTATTTGGGTGAAGAGTTCGACCAAAATAGTCGATTTAAGGGACAGGGAACAATTTTTAAGAAAATCCCTAAAAGCTCCCTCATTCTGGATTCAGATATCATAGATTATCAAACCGGAAATAATGTCGCCTTGAGCAAGGTTAAGTTTGCTGAATATATCTCAAATGGTGTTGCACCTTTTGATTCTGTTGATGTTTCAGCTTTTAGTGTGATATTTAATCAGATTGCCGCTATTAGGGATTCGTATATGAGTCTAGGCGTATAATGAAGAGCTAACTTTCTAGAAAATTAGGGGTTTGTTTAATAAATAATAGATGTTCCCGTTTTTTGCGTGTGTCATAATTGAATGGCCTCAATTATTAGAAAGTGTGGGCGCTCTAAGTAATTGTTCGAATACCCTCAACGAAGGGGGGGATTTATTTCCCGATAATACACCAGTCCCCTTTATTGTCCTCGCCTGCCTAAGCGCACGAGAACTGATCGAGTATTTCCGCTCTGCGTGATGATCGCTGTGTTGAATTGAAGTACAGCGGTGTTGGCTATGAGCAGTCGGCAAGGCATTTGCCGGCTTATCTATCATCGCGCAGAACAGATATTATCGGAGTTTGACTTCACGAGGATCACTGCTGTCTATTTTTTTCTGCCAACAGTCTGATTCTTGAACATAAGACCTTCCGCGTCCGATTTTTCAATTGGATATGCTTTCCAGTGGTACTCGGTATACCGGCATCCCTTCGCGGGGAGTGAGATTCGTTGCTGGCCATGTAAACCCAGCTCTTTCCCCAACAGTTGCCGTCGTAACTGATTCGTCCTCGACTTTTATAGACGTTATAATGCTTTCGTCGTATACCATTCCTGACATTAACGCAATTTTATCGCCTATTTTCACAGAGCTTTTTGTGAGGTGAACTCCAATTCGACCCGAGAAAACCTTTCCGATGGTGCCGATTTCCTCGTAATGGGATGGGATCATCTTAATCCGGCCCTTTCTGTAAAAAACATCCATAACAAATTTGGACGGCCAGTTGTGTTTTCGCATTCCGTTTAGAAGGTTGTATAAGTCAAAGCTGGTCATGAGACCAAGATCTGTATCATTTGAAATGTCAATTATTTCTTGACGAAATGCTTGATTGTCGCGGGATAGAGGAGGGAGATGCCTGTAGTGGTTTATAATGGAGAGGCCCTGAACATCTGTACGATTCATCTCTTTCATGTTTATCAGTGCGTGCTTGTTGGCTTGTGTACTGTCGCTATCGCTTGGGGCACCTCCGACTCCTTTTATGTCAACAATCAGAAGAGGACTTCGGTCTTCAATGCGCAGATCCTCTCGCCGCGCCTTATTCTCGGCGTCTCGAATTAGATCCATGTCAATCACTTTCTGGAAGCCAATTTCTTTCATGGCTTTCTTAACAGCCAAAACTAGCTGGTCACCTGTACCGTCCAATAGACTATGGATCCATCCATGCTCTACCTTGTATTGATCGATCTCTGCATCAAGAGTCGCTAGATTTTTTTCGGCTTCTTTTTTGACCCTGGTTTTTTCAGATTCCAACTCGGTAATTCGCGATAGTTCATATTCTTTACTATGCACCCAAGAACGTTTTTCTACTTCGGGAAAAAGATGAGGTAGCATGGCGGGGAGAACACTACCTAATAATTCAGCTAAAAATACTCCTTTGTCCTTTATCTGAGGTAGTACCAAGATTGTACCGTCGCCATCGCTTCCAATTGCTGCCACTGGGCGCCGAAATTTGCTTTCAGCTAAAACTTTCCATTTTTCTTGATAATATCCAAAGCCTAGGGTGCAGGTGTGTCGAGCACCGTTTAAATGTCTTTCAATCAAAGCTCCTATTGAGGACTTATCAACAACAGTGATGTTTTCTCCTTCGTCGGCAGTTATTTGGAAGGTACGGAATGCTGATAACATGCTCCAGATATTTTGTTCTATTTTTGAATTTAAATGCAGGTTGTCTCGAATAATTCTTGCGTGGCACGCATCGGCTGGGCTCAACTTGTCAGCGAAGACTACACAAATGCCACCCGATTTAACAATTCGATCCAAATCCTCTTGGAGTTTAATAGAACCTAATAACCTCGAATCTAGATGTCCATGATCTAATTTGGCCCACATATCCTCATGACGCTCGGGGATTAAAGAAGTAGGTGGAGATTTTGTTGAGAGTTCTTTTACGCTTAAATCTATGATGACAATGTCTGACTCTTCATGGTCGTTAATGACGAAGCATGGTGTGATCTTTTGCCATTGAGGACTTTTTACAACTTCAAATACCTTCCCAAGTGAACCATGTTTCACATCAAGCCATTTTTCCTCAATAACCAGTCTATCTGGCTGAGGGATGTCGATCATGTAGATTTTTGGTTTTGAGAACTTAAATTTTTCATTGATGATTGCGTAGCTGGGTGAAAGCTGCGGTTCTATATTTATATCCGGGGGGCGGGTTTCTTGGACCTCTTCAGTCAAGTTGGTTGGCTTGGCAGTTGCAGGAGTGCTACTGACCTTTTTTTGGAGTTTTTTTAACAGTTTGAACATTGAAGCTTTTCCCTGCTTGCTCTTGATAGTCTGAGCAGAGCCGTCCTCAACCATCTGAGCTGTCAATGTGTGCATCTGAATGGGTGCTGGGCGGTTTGCCGCTGTCAATATTACCTTCAATTCGCAGGTTTTGTATCAACCTTTGCGGTGCTGAAAAGGGAGCGAATTTATTTGCACAGGAGGGTTTCTGATAGAGTCCGCACTCGTTCAATCCGCTGACAGGGAGTCAAGCACATGGCAAAGCCTGCCGCACAAATCACTGATCCAACCTCCTGCCCGATGCCCGGGCATGGCCCAAAAGCCATCTCATCAGGATCTCCCGACGTGTTCTTCGACGGCCTCGCTGCCGCCCGTAAAGGAGATACCTGTACCTGTGGAAGTGCTCTTGTTTCGGGTGTTTCCGCTACGGTGTTCATCAATGGCAAAAACGCTGCTCTGATCGATACCACGGGTTCGCACGGCGACGTTGTGATTGGTGGTTCGGGGACAGTCATCATCGGGGATTCGCATACCCCGGCACCTTTCATTCCTCCTTTACCTCTCGCCATTCAGAAACGATTCGGGCAGTCGTTCAGTGTTACCGACAGTGAGACGGGTAAGCCGTTGGCGTTTCGTGAATACGTTGCGACGGTCAATGGCGTCGAGGCCAAAGGCGTCACCGATGCTGATGGCATCGCACACATCAAAACGCCGACGCCCAATGCCCAAATCTCACTTCACATCACGTTCAATGTCCCAGCTCGAACGCTTCATGAATTTTCGGAGAAACAGTAATGGCCGCCAGTTTTGCGACACAGGCAACTGCTCAGGAGATTAAGCCAGGCGAGTTCATGTGCCCTATACCGGTGGCTGTGAATGATCGAGCGGCTACTCGTGAGGCGATAATCAAACGGGTTCGGGATTTGGAGGTCACGTTTGTCGAGCGCTCGTCCTGGAAAGCGATGAATGGCAAGAAGGACATGGTCAAGGATTGGGACTACACCATGATCGCTTTGCACCACGCGGGCCGCAGCCATAGCTGCACTCCGGGTGCGGAGCAGATGAAAGGACAAATGGGGACAGATTTATTTTCGAAAGATAAATCCGTCTCTATTTGTCTTGTGCGTTTTTCCAAATGACTCTGAGTTCATATAGGGGCTGGAGTACAAATTATTACACGATCAAGGTCGTAAAGATCAGCCTCTGTAGATACCTTGTTCTTTTCAAGCAGCACCTGCTTCATCCAAGGTTCTAGTCTTTTGATTTTTCTGGTGAGTTCTTCCCTGCTTTTTTTACCAGGTGGGTTTTCATACACGGAGAGCGCGCACCCGGAGTAACCAGCAAGGGCTTCGTTAACAAAATTATTATCTTGACGTTGTTTGTATGCGGTATAGCTAGCGTAAGCGCTCAACGCGATTGCTAGTGTGCAAACAACTGGTAAACTGATAAGTAATATCTTCGAAGATAGATCGGGATAAGCTTGGGCCATCGCCCTCTTGCTCATGAATTTCGTGATTAGTTTTCCATCAACGAGAACTTGGTCCACGGAAAAGTTTTCGTCCACATTAAAAAGCTCTATTTCGATGCTCTCGTTGGGGGGAGTGTCGTAAAATACGAATTCATTGTTTTCACTGTCGTGCTCCCATTTTACAGGTACGCTCCGGCGTCCATAGGAGACCTTGGGTCTAAATTTAAAGCTACCGCTGTACAGAACTCGAAATTCAGCCTTTGAAACACCTGAGTAGTTGTACACGACCAAAGCAGAGCCGGTGATAGTGCTATCGAATTTTGCTTGCTCATCGCTAATTGCTTCCAATATCTCCTCAGGAAGAGAAAACCCATAGGGTCCAATAAACTTCCAGCCAACAGCCTCCGGTAGTTTTTCTCCCAGATTTACCATTGCAAGTAACTGATCAATCACGACGAGATCCTTTTAAGTCAGAAGATATATGCGATGCTCTTACAAGCTAGAGTCAGGAACTTAGAGCAACGCCTGTGTTTTTATCGGCGGGAGCGGTGAAAATCTTAAAGGCACGCAGTTGAGCTAATCGCTCACGCCGACGTTTAAAAATACATTTCCAGATACTCACTCAGGCTACACATCCTTGCGCCTTTGCCTACAGCTACGCCAGAATCCGCCGGCTTGTGCGCCTTGGGGGCGGGTTCTATTGTGGTTCGGTCGCTGAATGTTCAGTGACCGGGTTTAGCAGCTCGCCAATTTTCAAGGCACGCAGGTTCCGCCATAACGTTATGGTGGCTTTGCGTGGGGCACTTCGGTGCGCCGGGATCCTTGAGCCTGGTCTGCTAACCCGCGTAAAGCCGCCACCTCTTCGTTTAGCAGCGATGGCTGTCGGCTCCATTTCTCAAGGAGCTTCACCATGATCAAACCTACACCCAACCCACCCGAAACCGCGTCGGTTTCCCCCTACGAATCCATCGATTCCAAAAAACTCCACGAAGCTGCCGACCGCGCGCTCGACCATTACCTCTGTCCGCCCGGTTCCACGCCGCCGCCACGTAAACACCGTGGGATGTATGCGGTGACGGCGGACAACAAAACCGAAGAGCTGCTGGTGGATGCCAGTGAAACACTCGCTTCGGCCAAAACTCTCGCGCAGAACATCGCCAGCTTGTTGCCGGTGTCGCAGCGTCACGCGCTGGCGGGGATTGCGCAGTTGATTATGCTCGGGGAGTTGGCGGTGAATCGGGCTTTGGATAATTTGCAGTTGCCGGGGTGATGCGGGTGTCGGGATCACCTGGTGTTCATTCTGGCGCCTTCGCGAGCAGGCTCACTCCCACAGGGTTTTATGTTGGTCGAAGATTTTTCGTACGACGTTGGAGTCTGGGGGAAGTTGGCTTGTCGGCGATGTGATGGTGCATGCGCACATTCCGTTGCCTGAGATGTTTGTGTAGGAGCTGCCGGAGGCTCGGGCCGCGATCGGACGATCTTTTGATTTTGGTTTTAAAAGATCAAAGTCAAAAGATCGCAGCCTTCGGCAGCTCCTACAGGGGGCGATTCAGTAGGGTTTCCAGGCGGGCCAGGGGCGGGGCGTCCTGGTTGCGGTTGAAGACCTGGATGCCGACCTTGAGCAGTCGGCCATTCTCGGCAGCTGCGATTACCTGCTCACACCGCAACAACAACCGTCCCTGATCACAATCAACAGCTTTCACACCGGTCGGCAATCGACCTTCAAGTTGCAGCTCCGCCATGCGTGTTTGCGCTGCGATCATTGCAATCGAGCGATCCCGCAGAACTCCACTGCTTTGGGTCATCAACCCCGCCACGCGCACAGCCGCTGACATCGCCACAGCAATGATCGCCAGCGCCACCAGCACTTCAATCAGGGTGAATCCGCTTTCTCGGGAGCGCATAGGCATATGAGGCCCAAAACCCAAACACAGCCCTCGACCCTAACCCCCGTCCTTGACGGCTTGACGACGAAAACTCCCGAGGATTTTCAACATCCCTGACATATCTTCTTGCAACACTGCGCGTCGAATCGAATCAAGCCAAGGGAATGTCGAGATGGATATCGCGCAGTTCAAACAGCCCGGACGACCGAGCCGGATGCCCCGTGGGCAGCAGGGTTTTACCCTGATCGAGATCATGGTGGTGGTGGTGATTCTCGGGATTCTGGCGGCGATGGTGGTGCCCAAGGTGCTGGATCGGCCGGATCAGGCGCGGGCCACGGCGGCCAAGCAGGATATTGGTGGTTTGATGCAGGCGCTGAAGTTGTATCGCCTCGATCACGGCACTTATCCGAGCATGACGCAGGGTCTGAAAGTGCTAGTGGAGCGGCCGGCGGATGCGAAGAACAGTAACTGGCGTTCGTATCTGGAGCGTTTGCCGAATGACCCGTGGGGTCGTCCTTATCAGTACCTCAATCCCGGCGCGAATGGCGAGATCGATATCTTTTCCCTCGGTGCCGACGGTCAGCCTGACGGCGACGGTGTGAATGCCGATATCGGTTCCTGGCAGCTGTAAGGCCGGTGATGAATAGCCAATCGAACCAGCAGGGGATGGCGATCATCAGTGCGCTGCTGATTGCTGCGGTGGTCGCGGTGATTGCGGCGGGGATGTTGACCCGGCAGAGCGTTTCGACCCGTGCGCTGGAGGCGGATCAGCAGCGGGTGCAGGGGCGCTGGGTGTTGCACGGTGGGCTGGAGATCAGCCGGCAATTGCTCTGGGATGCGCGGCAGCGTGATCCGTTGACCCGGCTCGATCAGCCGTGGGCGCAGCGCTTGCATGCGCAGGGTTTCGACGGGCGGCTGGAGGATGAGCAGGGCAAGTTCAACCTGCGCAATCTGGTGGCCAACGAGCGTGTCGATGAAGCGCAGGTGCAGGCGTTTCAGCGGCTGTGCGAGTTGATCGGCATCAGCGCCGGGTTGAGTCAGCGCATCAGTCAGCGGGTGATCGGCTCTTATCCGTATCTGTTGAACCCGCAGATTGCCGAAAACACCGCGAGCAAAAACGCCTTTGACAGTGGCCGCACCACGTCGCCGAATGCGTCGCGCAAGCCGCAGAATCCGAAGTTGCCGATGCTGCGCAGTGTCGATGATTTGCGCAGCGTCGAGGGCGTGAATGAGGCGGTCATCGGCAAACTGGCACCGTACCTGACGGTGATCCCCGCGACCACCTGGCTCAACGGCAATACCGCCACTGCGCCGGTGTTGGCCGCGTATGTGCCGGGGTTGTCGCTGGAGCGCGCGCAGGCGCTGATCAATGAGCGTGACGCCGGGCGCTGGTTCATCAACCGTGGCGATTTCGTCAACCGCTTGCGCATGCCCAATCTGGAGCTGACCAGCGTCAAGGTCGGCATCACCAGTGACTGGTTTCGTCTGCGCGGCGAGGCGTGGCGGGATCAGCGGCGGGTCAGCCTCGATGCGTTGTTGCATCGCAGCGAGGATCGTCTGCCGCAAGTGATCTGGTCGCGGGTGGGCGTATGAGTCAGTTGCGTGTGAGTTTGCCGCCACTGGCGGGGTTGAGTCTCGACAGTGAAATGGACTGCGCGTGGCTGGACCGTCAGGGGCAGGTCATTCGTGAGCAGCGTCTGACCTTTAGCCAACTGGGGCAGTCAGCGAAGCAGCCAGCGCTGAGCGGTTTTCTGCACCCGGCGGACAGTCTGCTGGCGAGCATCGACTTGCCGCCGCTGCCGGCGAACAAGACCGCAGCGGCGGTGCAATGTGCGGCGCAGGCCTTGATGCTCGGCGACAGCAATGACATGCACATCGCCCACAGTTCGCGGGACGAAGCGGGGCAGGTGCAGATTGCCTGGGCGCCGCGTCAGCGTTTGCAGCATTTGGGGCAAATGCTGAAACAGTCCGGTCTGAATCTGCGCGGTCTGTACCCGGCGGCGTACAGCTTGCCGGTGCTGCCGGGCACGGTGGCCTGTCGGCAGGACGGCCATTTGTTGCTGCGCGAAAGCGTGCAGGTGGCGCGGGTGCAGCCGCTGTTCGACGACGAGATTGGCGATTGGCTGCTGACCTGCGGCACGCCGCTGCACTGGATCGGCTCGGCAGCGCCGGCGGAAGCGCAATTGCCGATGGCCGAGGCGCAACGCTGGACCGGGCCGTTGCCCGGTTGGGGCCTGCACGGCGCGGTGCAACAGCAGCGCAGCGAGCATCGCGGTTGGGGCCGGGCGATGGGGCTTTGCGCATTGGCGGTGGCGGTGTGGGTCATCGGCTTGAACCTGTATGCCGCTCGCGAGGCGAGTCAGGGTCAGCAGCTCAAGGCGCAGATGGCGCTGCGGGTGAAGCAGGCGTTTCCCGAGCTGCCGGTGATCCTCAATCCGCTGCAGCAGGCCCGTCAGCAACTGGCGGCGCGGCAGAAGGGCGCGGCGGAGGACCCGGCGCAGCCGTTCAATCGGCTGGTGTTGCAGGCCGGCAGTGGCATGCCGTTCATGGCCGGCACGGTCGAGCGCCTGACGTTTGTCGATGGCACGTTGCAGTTGAGTCTGCTGGCCGATGCCCGGCGCAGCGCCAATGACAAGGACAAGGACTGGCAAGCCGCATTGGCTCAGGTCGGGATCAGTGCGACGGCTGACGATGAAGGCTGGCTGCTGCGACCGAGCGACGAAGTCACCACCCCCGACGAAAGCGCTGACGACAGCGGAGCAGAAGATGAATAAGGCATCGCTCGCGGTGTACCGCAACCGCTGGCAGCGTTTCAGCGCGCAACTTCAGGCGCGCTGGCAAGCGCTGGCCCTGCGTGAGAAACGCATGGTCGGCGGCATGGCGGTGGTGCTGCTGTCGCTGTTGGTGTGGGTCGCATTGATTCAACCACCACTGAAAAAAATCACTTACTGGCAAAGCGAAACACCGAAGTTGCGTGCGCAGACCGAAGCGCTGGAAGTGCTGTTGCGCGAGGTCAGCGTGCGTCCGCAGGGGCAAAGCATCGAGCAGTCTCTTGAGCAGACCCTGCAGGCCAGCGGCCTGGCCGGGCACTACCAATTACAGGCTGGGGAGGCCGGCGCATGGCAGTTGACGTTCGACGCGGCGCCAGCCGATGCAGTGCTCGACTGGCTGTTGAGCACCCCGGCACAGCTTTCTCTGCAAGTGGTCGAGGCCCGTCTGCAACGCGCCGACAACGCTTCGACCGAAGTCACTGCCGGCACATTGTCAGGCACCGTTCGCATGGATCAGGCGCTGGGCGCTAAGGAAGCTTCATGAAGGGGTCAGGATCCAAACCGGCGCGCATGGCGTTGCCGATGCTGCTGATGGCATTGAGCGCGTGCAGCAACACCACCACGCCGCCGAATCAGCCGCCGTTGCTGGTGGACAGCGAACTCGGCCGGCCACTGGCCAACACCCAGCGCAGCGGTGATGCGCTGCTCGACCGGCAACGTGCCCAGGCACAAACCGCGCCGCAACCACGGCAGATGCACAACATCACAGAGCGCGCACGCAGTGGCGGCGCCCCACGCGGCAGCACACTGCCGAGCAATCCGCTGGGCGATCAGCCGGTGACGCTGAATTTTGTCGATGCCGATATTCAAGCGGTGGTGCGCGCGTTGTCGCGTTCCACCGGCCAGCAGTTTCTGGTCGACCCTCGGGTCAAGGGTAGCCTGACGCTGGTCTCGGAAGGTCAGGTACCGGCACGCCAGGCTTATGACATGTTGCTCGCGGCGTTGCGCATGCAGGGCTTCAGCGTGGTCGATGTCGGCGGCGTCGCCCAGGTGGTGCCGGAAGCCGACGCGAAACTGCTCGGCGGGCCGATCTACAGCCCGGACAAACCGGCCGGCAATGGCATGCTCACCCGCACCTTTCGCCTGCAATACGAGAACGCGGTAAACCTGATTCCGGTGTTGCGGCCGATCGTCTCGCCGAACAACCCGATCAATGCCTACCCTGGCAATAACACCATCGTGGTTACCGATTACGCCGAGAACCTGACCCGCGTCGCCCAGTTGATCCAGACCATCGACACCCCGAGCGCGATCGACACTGACGTGGTGCAGATCCAGAACGGCATCGCCGCCGACATCGCGCCGATGGTCGCGGATCTGCTCGACGCGCCGGGCAACGATCCGACGCAGAAAATCGCGGTGATCGGCGACCCGCGTTCCAACACCATCATCATCCGCGCCGGCAGCCCCGAGCGCACCGAACTGGCGCGCAACCTGATCTACAAACTCGACAACGCGCAGAGCAATCCGAGCAACCTGCACGTGGTTTATTTGCGTAACGCGCAGGCGGCGAAACTGGCGCAGGCGTTGCGCGGACTGCTGACTGGCGAGAGCGACAGCGGCAGCAGCGACAGTGCGCGCTCGGTGCTCAGTGCCATGGGCAGCAACGGCAACAACAATGGCGGTTCGAGCGCGCAGAGCGGCACGCAAACCAGTGGCAACACCTCGACCACGTCGAGCACTGGCAGCACCGGCGGTAGTTATGCCCAGGGCAGCAGTTCGACCAGCAGCGGCGGCAGTCAGGCCAGTGAGCAGAACGTTGCGTTCAGCGCCGGCGGAGTGACGATTCAGGCTGACGCAACCACCAACACCTTGCTGATTTCCGCGCCGGAGCCGTTGTATCGCAACCTGCGCGAGGTGATCGACCTGCTCGACCAGCGCCGTGCGCAAGTGGTGATCGAGAGCCTGATCGTCGAGGTCGGCGAGGACGATGCCAGCGAATTCGGTGTGCAGTGGCAGACCGGCAATCTCGGCGGTAAAGGCGTGATCGGCGGGGCCAACCTCGGCGGTTCGGGGATCAATCTCAACGGCAAGACCAGTCTCGATGTGCTGCCCCAGGGTTTGAACCTCGGCTACGTCAACGGCACGGTCGATATCCCCGGCATCGGCAAGATTCTCGACCTGAAAGTCTTGGCCCGAGCGCTGAAGAGCAAGGGCGGCACCAACGTGTTGTCGACGCCGAACCTGCTGACGCTGGACAACGAAGCGGCGAGCATTTTCGTCGGCCAGACCATTCCGTTTGTCAGCGGCAGCTATGTCACCGGCGGCGGGGGGACCAGCAACAACCCGTTCCAGACCGTGACCCGGGAAGAGGTGGGTTTGAAGCTGAATGTGCGGCCGCAGATTTCCGAGGGCGGCACGGTCAAGCTTGATATCTATCAGGAGGTCAGCAGCATCGACGAACGCGCGTCGGCCAGCGCGACGTCGGCGGGGATCGTCACCAACAAGCGCGCGATCGACACCAGCATCCTGCTCGACGACGGCCAGATCATGGTCCTCGGCGGCTTGCTGCAGGACGGCTACAGCCAGAGCAACGAAGCGGTGCCATGGCTGGGGACGTTGCCGGGAATCGGCGCGCTGTTTCGCAACGAACGCCGGGCAATCACCAAGACCAACCTGATGGTGTTCCTGCGCCCGTACATCATCCGCGACAGCGAAGCGGGGCGCAGCATCACCCTCAACCGCTACGACTTCATGCGCCGCGCCCAGGGCGGCCTGCAACCGGAACGCAGCTGGGCAATGCCGGATATGCAGGCGCCGCAGTTGCCGACGGCGGCGCAGGGGGTGCCGGCGGTGGTGCCGGGGACGGGGCCGAGAGCGACGATCAAGGCTGTGCCGATTGATGGGAGCACACGCTTTTGAATCCCTCCATCAGTCTGAGAAGTAACCCTGTAGTGAGGGGATTTATCCCCGATGGGCAGCGAAGCGGCCCCAAAACCTATGCACGCGGTCAGTCAGATGTATTCGGATATCAGGTTTCGGGGCTGCTGCGCAGCCCATCGGGGATAAATCCCCTCACCACAAGAAATACGCTCTCCATAAGAAATCCCCTCACCACAGGAACACCTCCAGGCAGAGAGATTGGGGAGGTTTTGAGATGAGTTCGCTGCCCTACGCCTGGGCCAAGGCCATGAGCTCGGCCCGCAAGCTGAAAAACATTCCTGTGGCGAGGGAGCTTGCTCCCGCTGGGCTGCGCAGCAGACCCAAAACCTGCTACCCCATTCTTCCAGATACACCCTGCGTGCCGGATTTACGGGGGCTTCGCCCCCGAGCGGGAGCAAGCTCCCTCGCCACAGGGGAATTGGGGGGGCTCAAGAGATGAGTGCGTTGCCCTACGCCTGGGCCAAGGCCCAGCGCATTCTGCTGTGCGACGGCGTGCTGACCGTGTGCCCATCGACGCCGGGCTGGTCGATCAGCGAGGTGCGGCGGCAGTTCGGTGAAACGTCGCTCAAGCGCGTGCGCGATGACGAACTCGATGGTCTGCTCGCCACGGCCTACGCCGACACCGGCAGCGCCGCCGCTGTGGTTGGCGCAGCAGAAAATGAAGTCGATCTCGACCGGCTGATGCAGGACATGCCGGAAATTACCGACCTGCTCGACACTCAGGACGGTGCGCCGGTGATCCGCATGATCAACGCCTTGCTCACCCAGGCCGCACGCGATGAGGCCAGCGACATTCACATCGAACCGTTCGAAACCCACTCGGTGGTGCGCTACCGGGTCGACGGCACCCTGCGTGACGTGGTTTCGCCGCGCAAGGCGCTGCACGGTGCGCTGGTGTCGCGGATCAAGATCATGGCGCAACTCGACATCGCTGAAAAACGCCTGCCGCAGGACGGTCGTATCGCGCTGCGCGTGGCCGGGCGACCGATCGACATTCGCGTTTCAACGGTCCCCACCGGGCATGGCGAGCGGGTGGTGATGCGTTTGCTCGACAAGCAGGCCGGGCGCCTGCACCTGGAAACCCTCGGCATGGACGCGCAGGTGCTGGCCAGACTCGATCACCTGATCCGCCAGCCCCACGGTATCGTGCTGGTCACCGGCCCCACCGGCAGCGGCAAGACCACCAGCCTCTACGCCGCGCTGGCACGCCTCGATGCCAGCACCAGCAACATCCTCACCGTCGAAGACCCGGTGGAATACGACCTGCCGGGGATCAGCCAGATTCAGGTCAACGCAAAGATCGACATGACCTTCGCCCTGGCATTGCGAGCGATTCTGCGGCAAGACCCGGACATCATCATGATCGGCGAAATCCGCGATCTGGAAACCGCTCAAATCGCCGTGCAGGCCTCGCTCACCGGGCACCTGGTGCTGGCGACGCTGCACACCAACGATGCGGTGTCGGCGGTCAATCGCTTGGTCGACATGGGCGTCGAGCCGTTCTTGCTCGCGTCGTCGATGCTCGGCGTTCTGGCGCAGCGGCTGGTGCGGCGCCTTTGCAAAGAGTGCAAACAGGAAGTTTCAGCAGCGCCGGGCACTTGGCGCCCGGTGGGCTGCGCCGCATGCAACCATACCGGCTACAGCGGCCGTACCGGCATCCACGAATTGTTCTGTATCGACGACGACATCCGCACCCTGATTCACCAAGGGGCAGGGGAGCAGGCTTTGCGTGCGGCAGCGGCGAAGGCCGGGATGTTCAGCCTGCGCGAGGATGGCGAGCGCTGGATTCGCAGCGGCGCCACCGCGCCTGAAGAAATCCTCCGTGTGACCCGAGACGCCTGATGAATCGCTATCGTTTTGAAGCCGCCGACGCTACTGGCAAAATCGAATCCGGGCATCTGGAAGCGGACAGTCAGGGCGCGGCGTTCGGCGTGTTGCGCAGCCGTGGTTTGACCGCGTTGTCGGTGCACAAGGAAAGCAACGTCGCCCAGCATGGCGGCGGTGGCTTGTTCAGTGCGCGTATGTCGGACAACGACCTGGCCTGGGCCACCCGCCAACTGGCGAGTCTGCTCGGCGCCAGCCTGCCGCTGGAAGCAGCGCTCAGCGCGACGGTGGAGCAGGCCGAGAAAAAACACATCGCCCACACCCTCAGTGCGGTGCGCGCCGATGTGCGCAGCGGCATGCGTCTGGCCGAGTCGCTGGCGGCGCGACCACGGGATTTTCCGGAGATCTACCGCGCGTTGATCGCTGCGGGCGAGGAGTCCGGCGATCTGGCGCAGGTGATGGAGCGGCTGGCGGATTACATCGAGGAGCGCAATAACCTGCGCGGCAAGATCCTCACCGCGTTTATCTATCCGGGTGTGGTCGGGCTGGTGTCGATCGGCATTGTGATTTTTCTGCTGAGTTACGTGGTGCCGCAGGTGGTCAGTGCCTTCTCCCAGGCACGGCAGGACTTGCCGGGACTGACGTTGGCGATGCTCACCGCCAGTGATTTCATTCGGGCGTGGGGCTGGTTGTGTGCGGCGATCATGGCAGGGGCGTTCTGGAGCTGGCGCCTGTATCTGCGCAATCCGGCGGCACGTTTGAGTTGGCATCATCGGGTGCTGAAATTGCCGCTGATCGGACGGTTCGTCTTGGGCCTGAACACTGCACGTTTCGCCTCGACCCTGGCGATTCTCGGCGGTGCCGGGGTGCCGTTGTTGCGGGCGTTGGAGGCGGCGCGGCAGACGTTATCCAATGATCGCCTGAGTCTGAGTGTCAGTGACGCCACAGCCAAGGTTCGCGAAGGGGTGAATCTTGCGGCGGCGTTGCGGGTGGAAAACGTATTTCCGCCGGTGCTGATTCACCTGATCGCCAGCGGCGAGAAAACCGGTGCACTGCCGCCGATGCTCGAACGGGCGGCGCAAACGCTGTCCCGCGATATCGAGCGCCGGGCGATGGGCATGACCGCGTTGCTCGAACCGCTGATGATCGTGGTGATGGGAGGGGTGGTGCTGGTGATTGTGATGGCGGTGTTGTTGCCGATCATCGAGATCAATCAGTTGGTGCAGTAGCTGATTCCGAGGTCGTCTGGTCTGGCCTCTTCGCGAGCAAGCCCGCTCCCACAGGGGACAGAGTTGTTAATGCAATATATGTCACACCACAAGAACCTGTGGGAGCGGGCTTGCTCGCGAAGGCGCCCGTCAGAACAACAAATAATTCAGACTTTTTTCCAATACTTCAGCATCACCCGACCCTCAAAAGAACCATCCTCGGGTTCTCCTTTCTGTCATCTGCAACCAGCCTTCAACGGCTGTAGCCTGATTGCGCCAAACCGCTGATCCAGACCCCTCTCAATCTCCCGCAAACACCCGAGAAAACCCCCTGAAAAACCCCTCGCAGCTCCCGAGGTTTTTTCCTTTATCTGTCACCGCAAGATGCGAATTTCTCAGTGCGACTTAACCACGGACCCCGCTTGCGAAGGTCAGCGGTGAGTCTTCCCAGTGTCATGCAAGACCCCTGAAAACCTGTGTTCACAACCATCGTTGAAAAGGAGATTCTTCATGTTCAAGCGCACTCTGATCGCCGCTTCCCTGACCGTCGCCGCTCTGGCTTCCGCTCAAGCCATGGCCGTTACCGGTGGCGGCGCCACTCTGCCAGCCGCTCTGTACAAAGGTTCGGCCGACAGCATCCTGCCTGCCAACTTCAGCTACGCGGCCATCGGCAGCGGCGGTGGCAAGACCGCTTTCCTGACCAACAACCCGGCCGGCTTCAGCACCACCGGCACCGTGCACTTCGCCGGTAGCGACTCGATCCTCAGCGCTGCGGAACTCAGCACCTACAAGAACACTTACAACGCTTCGTACGGCCCGTTGATTCAACTGCCGTCGGTGGCCACTTCGGTTGCCATCCCATACAAAAAAGCCGGCCAGACCGCGCTGAACCTGACCAGCGCTCAGCTGTGCGAAGTGTTCTCGGGCCAGAAAACCACCTGGGGTGCTCTGCTGGGTACTTCCGACGCGACCACGATCCGCGTTGTTTATCGCAACGTTTCCAGCGGCACTTCGGAAATCCTGACTCGTCACCTGAACTCGGTCTGCCCGACTCAGTTTGCGACCAACTCCACCTTCACCAGCGCTCGTATCGGCGGCATCGCTCTGCCTTCGAACTGGGTCGGCGTCGCCAACACTTCCGAAGTTGCCACTGCCGTGAACGCGGTTGACGGTTCCATCGGTTATGTAGGTCCGGACGGCGTCGATGCCACCAGCAACGCTGTTGTTGCTCGCGTCAACGGTGTTCAGCCGACTGCGCTCAACGTGACGCTGGCGCTGTCGTCGGTCAATCCTCCGGCGAATGCTATCGATGCTGCCGATCCGTCCAAGTGGTCGCCAGTGGTTGCTAACCCGGCTTCGGGTTACAAATTGGCTGCCTACACCAACTTCATCTTCGGTCAGTGCTACAAGGATGCAGCCGTGGCCGCGGACGTCAAAGCCTTCCTGACCCAGCACTACAGCAACCCGGGCAACAACACTGCGACTCAGGCTCACAAATTCGTCGCTGTACCTAACGCCTGGAAAACCGCTGTGACCGCCAACTTCATCACCAACACTTCGGGCAACAACCTGGACATCAACAACGCCAGCGTCTGCAACGCTATCGGTCGTCCTTTGTAAGTTCGCGCGGTCGTAACACCGATGACGGCAACCTTCGGGTTGCCGTCATTTTTTTTGGCTCGAATACACGCCGAACATGAAGTTTGTGTGACATCCGTTCGGTCGCGCCCTCCGCCAACGGCCTATGTCGTAACAGCAGGTTTTTGCGCGCCTGCGGCCATATGTGGCAATCAAAAAAGGATCTCGTAGTGATGCTCGCTCGCCCATCCCGTCGTCGTACCAACGCTCTGTCATCCAAACGTGAAGTCATGGATCCGACGCTGTGGCTGCTCAAGCCGTTGGCGCACGCGGTGGCGTTGTGTCTGGTGGCGGGCAGTGCGCAGGCGCAGACGGCGTTCAGTTCGAGCTGGTTTGCCGCCAAGGGTGCGGCGCAGCAGGCCGCGGCTGCGCGTCCGAGCGTGGGGGGGCTGCCGGGGATGACACCGCCATTGGCCCAGCAGCAAAAAGCCAACCAGCAATTGCAGCGCTCGATTCAGACCTTGAATAACACCGTCGCCGCGATTGCCGCACAACAGGCGGCGCAGGCGGCCGGGAGAGCCGCCGCATTGGGCACGGTGCAGTTCGTGCCGGACGGCCTGGGCGAGGGTGGCTTGAAGGTCGACAACAGCCTGACTCAAGGCTGGCAGAACGCGAAGGGCCCGCAGCAGACCCAGGTCGATGGCAAAACCACAGTGACAATCGAGCAGACCGCCGACAAGGCCATTCTCAACTGGGAAACCTTCAACGTCGGTCGCAATACCACGGTCGATTTCGCCCAGCAGTCGAACTGGGCGGTGCTCAACCGCGTCAACGATCCGAATGCCCGGGCCAGCCAGATTCAAGGCCAGATCAAGGGCAACGGCACGGTGATGCTGATCAACCGCAACGGCATCGTGTTCAGCGGCAGCAGTCAGGTCAACGTGCGCAACCTGGTGGCCGCTGCCGCCAACATCACCGATATCCAGTTCCGTGATCGGGGTCTGTATTTCGACAGCACCGGCACCCAGCCGACGTTCACCGATGCCGCCGGCAAGGTGTTGGTGGAACGCGGTGCCTCCATCGACACCCACAAGCCGGCATCGTCTACCGCTGCCGGTGGTTATGCCTTGCTGCTCGGCAGCGACGTACAGAACGACGGCAACATCAACACCATCAAGGGCCAGACCGTGCTGGCGGCCGGCGACCGTTTCTACATCCGCAAAGGCTCGGGCACCGAAGGCAATGCGCTGTCCACCACATTCGGCAGCGAAGTCATTCCGGGCTTCAAGACCGGTGCCGTGGCGGGCAATGTCACCAACAACGGCTTGATCCAGTCCGCCACCGGCGACATCACAATGGCTGGGCACGAGGTCGTGCAAAACGGCGTATTGCTCGCCAGCACGTCAGTGGCGACGCGGGGCACGATTCACCTCTCCAACCCGAGCACCGATGCTAACGGCAGCGTGACGCTGGGACAGGGCAGTGCCACGGCGATCATGCTCGACAGCAGTGACCTGACCGCCCTCGACAGCCAGCATCAGGCCGCGCTGACGGGCGTCACGGCCAACAACCGGATCCGTGGCGATCAGTCACGCGTCGAGATTCAGAGCGGCGGCAGTGTCGAGTTCCAGAACGGCTCGATCACCCTGGCCACCGGCGGCCAGGTCGCGGTCAATGCACAACGCCGCAGCCTGGTGCGCGACGGCGCAATGATCGATGTATCCGGTGCCCTCGGCGTCAAAGTGGCGATGGAAAACAACAGCATCAAGATCAACGTGCAGGGTAACGAGCAGCGCGATGCCTCGGTCAACCGCGAGAAAGGCGCGCTCAACAGCAATGACATCTGGGTCGATGTGCGCGATCTGGTGTATGTGCCGGCCGGCACCAACGGCTACGCCACGGATCGCTGGTACACCGCCGGTGGCTTGCTGGAAGTCGGCGGTTATCTCGGCACTCAAGGGCACAGCGTCGGCGAGTGGATGGCCCAGGGCGGCACGGTGAGCTTTGCCGGCAACGACGTGGTGACTGAAAAGGGTTCGCAGATCAACCTGTCCGGCGGCACCCTGGATGTGCAGAGCGGCGAGATTCGCCAGAGCTGGCTGCGTGGCGCCGACGGCAAGTTGTATGAAGTGTCGCGTGCGCCGGGGGACCTGCTCTACACCGGCCTGTACAAAGGCTATGAAGACAGCAGCCAACGCTGGGGCCAGACCCGTTATTACTACAGCCCGCTGATTGCCCCGCGCTCGCGTTTCGAGTCGGGTTACACCGTGGGCCGCGATGCCGGACAACTGGTGATCGCCACGGCCAACGCCGTGCTCGACGGGCAAATGATCGGCGAGGTGTATCAGGGCGAACGGCAGAACCAGGCGCCGAAACCGGTGCTCGACGGCTATCAGCAGAGCCAGACCGCACTGGCCCGGCGTGCGCAATTGATCGTCGGCAGTTATGACCCGACCTTCGTCGCGGCGTCGAATGGCCTGCTCTACACCCTCAATCCGACGCTGGATCAGGTGCAGATTGGTGGCGAGCGTCCGCTCGCCGGCAGTGATCTGAACCTGAGCGCCGCAGTGTCCGAGTCGCGCAAGGGCAAGTTGTATCTCGATAACGATCAACTCAACGGCGTCCGCCTGGGTGCCCTCAAGGTTGCAGCCAGGGATCAGGTGGTTGTTGACGGTGCGCTGACGGTCGATAACGGTGGTGACATCACCCTGTATTCCCCGGATGTGCAGATCGGCGCCGACCTGAGCGCTCGCGGTGGCAGTCTGCGTCTGGGCAACGTACTCAATCAGTTCAATGGTGGCGCAAACACCGACACGCGCCTGGCGGCCAAGCCCGAAAAAACCACGCAAACCCGCATCGCCGGGGGCGTGCATCTCGACACCCGAGGGCTGTGGAGCAACCTGCGCACCAACCCGGACGATAACGCCAGCCTCGCGTATCTGAACGGTGGCCTGATATCGATCCGCAGCAGCGGTGATATCGACGTCGCTGCCGGCAGCCTGCTCGACGTTTCTTCCGGTGGCGCCATACTCGCCAATGGCAAGACCCGGGGTGGCAAGGGTGGTGATCTGACGCTGGAGTCGAGCGCTATTTCCGCGCCGGGCACATCGCATCTGAACCTCGATGGCGAACTGCGCGGTTATGGCGTCACGGGCGGTGGCACCTTGACGGTGCAGGCCAACAGGATTCTCGTCGGCCAGACGGATAAAGCCCTGGCAGACAACACCCTGCAACTGTCCACCGATCTGTTCAGTAAGGGGTTCTCCGCCTACAACCTGATCGGTCTCAACGGGCTCGACGTTGCCGAAGGCGCCGCGATTGATGTGACCCTGCCGGTGTACCGTTTCGGTGATGCGGCACCCAACCAGGTCAGTGGCGTCGATCCGCGCACGGCGCTGGAGCTGTGGACACCGACGCTGTTCCAGGAAAACCCGACCAAGGGCGTGCTGACCCAACGCGCCGGCGCCAGCCTGACACTGCAAGGTGGCGCGACGCTGGTCGGTCTGATAGACGCGGCCAACAGCTCGCTGACCCTGGGCCGTGGCTCGCGCATCAGCGTCGACCCGGGGCAGAGCATCAAGCTGCGTGGTGCCGGGCAGATCACCGTCGATGGTGAACTGAATGCGTGGGGCGGCACGATCGATATTCGTCAGCAACAATTCGGCTCGATCCAGCCGGCCACTTCGATTCAAACGGCTGATCCGAGCGCACATGACCGCTCGATCTGGATCGGCGAGCAGGCCGTGCTGGATGTCGCCGGGCGTGCGAATACGGCGACCGACACCCTGGGCCGCACTTACGGGCAGGTCGGCAAGGGCGGCAGCCTCATCATCGGCGGCGAGATCGATGCGAAGCTGGCAACCGCCACGGCTGCCGATGCCTACGTGATTGTGCGTCCGGGCGCGCGGCTGGATGCCTCGGGCACCGAGGCTGTTCTGGATATCGCCGGTCAAGGCCCGACGCGTATCGCAACGGACGGCGGGCGCATCAGTTTGAGTTCTTATAACGGTCTTTTCGTTGAAGGCAACTTGCGTGCGGCGGCGGGTGGCGTCGGGGCGGCCGGTGGTCGTCTGGAACTGGCGCTGGAGACGCCGTTGTATTCCGATTCGGCGAGCAACGCGGTGCGCTCGCCGAGGGAAATGATCATTGGTCAAGCGGCAGAAAACGAGCTGCTGCCCGCGAACCTGCAACCCGGCGAAGGCGCCGATGGCTTGCGTTACGGTCAGGCCCGCTTGAGTGCCGATGGCTTGATGACGGGCGGTTTCGACAATCTCAGCCTGCTGAGCAACGGTCTGTTGTCGTTTGACGGTGACGTCAATCTGCGCATGAATCAGAGCCTCAGTCTGTTCGCCGCAGCGCTGTCTCTCGCCGAGAATTCCAAAGGCTCGGCACGGGTTGATTTGAGTGCTCCATACCTGCGTCTGTCAGGGGTGGGCACCTACTTCGCCGGCTTCAACATGATGCGTCCACGGTTGCTCCCAGGCCCGACGGCCCGATCGTCCGATGCAACGTTCAATGCCTCCGCGAATTTGTTGGACGTGGGCAATGGCCTGTCCTTCGGGACTCAGGGTTCGATCCTGCAACGGCAGGCGCCGGCCGTTGAATACAGCCGTCGGGCTTTCGGTCTGGTGAGCCTCGACAGCAGCGGCGACCTGCGCTTCCTCGCGCCGAATGATGGTGCGGAGAAAACCAGGCTGTGGACGCCGGGCGACTTGAACCTCGGTGCGGCGCAGATCTATCCCGCCACCGGCATTCAGGCTGAGGTGCGTGCCGGTTATCAGGGCGCCGTCCCGGTTTCCGAACACACCTTGCGGATCAGCGGCCACGGCGCGGCACCGACTGCGGTGCCGTATTCGGCATTCGGAAAGCTGATTTTTTCCGCCGCGTACATCGAACAGGGCGGTGTCTTGCGTGCACCGCTGGGCAAGATCGTATTGGGTGACGATTTGCTCAGCACCACTCACGAGGTTCGTCTTCTGCCGGGCAGTCTGACTTCGGTCAGCGGTGCCGGTCTGGTCATGCCGTACGGTGGCACCACGGACGGTATCGACTATCGCTATAACGGCAAATCCGTGGTGCTCAACGGCATCTCCGGCGAAACATCAGGCGTGTCGATCGGCACGCAGTTCGCCGATGTGCAAAGCGGTGCGGTCATCGACCTGTCTGGCGGTGGCGATCTGCGTGGCGCCGGTTTCGTGTCCGGTCGCGGGGGTTCCACCGATGCACGTTTCAACCCGCTGGTGCGCACTGCGACTGACGGCACCTTCAGCCTGCCGGGGCTGGCGAGCAACCCGGTGTATGCCATCGTGCCCGGCAACCAGAGCAGCTACGCGCCGATGCTGGCCGAAGCGGGTGCGGGCGATCCGCGCATTGGCCAGCAGATCACTATTGGCGCCGGTGTGCCGGGGTTGGCGGCGGGTACTTACACACTGTTGCCGTCAACGTTTGCCCTGATGCCTGGTGCGTTCCGGGTTGAGGTAAACGGTCAGGCAGCACCCGGCGTGACAACGGGGGCGTTGCCACTGCGCAATGGTTCATGGACCAGCAGCGGGCAGATGTCGATTGCCAATACCGGCCTGCGTGACAGCCTGGCCAGTCAGTTGATTCTCACGTCAGCCGATGTGTTGCGTCGTTACTCGCAGTACAACGAAACCGGTTTCTCTCAATTCATCCAGAGCGACGCCGCCCGGCGCGGTGTGCCGCGTGCGCTGGCACCCATGGACGGCAAGACACTGGATCTGCGCCTGGCCTCCGGCGGCAAGCAAGACATCGCTTTGCAGTTCAACGGGCGCACGCTGTTCGAGGCTGCCGAGGGCGGCATGGCCGGCACAGCGGTGGTACGTGGCGGCAACGCCGGGAGCAGCTTCGAGATACTGGGTGCGGGCCGTGCATCGACACCGGGTTTCAACGGTGTGTCGCTGTACGCCGACACGCTCAACAGCCTCAACGCGGGGCGGCTGACCATCGGTGCGATGCCGAATGTCTTGTACAACACGACCGCTAACATCATCGGCTTCCTGGGCGCGAGTGAAAGTATTGTCTTGCGTGAAGGGGCGATTCTATCCGCGCCGCAAGTCTTGCTGCGCACCACGTCAACGCTTGGCGGGATCACCGTCGAGGCGGGGGGCGGGATCAATACGCTGGGCCGTGGCAACGTGGCATACGACTCGCTGGCCGGTTACGTTTATGAGCCGAAAGGCTCCAGCCTGCTGCTGGTTTCCAACGGTTGGGCGCAGGTACTGGCACCGGAACGGGCCAGTGGAATCAGCGGCGCGGGCAGCATCCGGATCGGCACTTGCGCAGCGAGTGCGTGCAACAATCCGGCCCTGCTGTATTCGAACGGCAGTATCACGGCCGCTACGGATAACCAGTTCGAACTCGGTGAAGCGGTGCGTTTCGGCACCCGTCATCTGGCATTGTCGGTCGGCTCGGTCAATACCGGCAGCGCCGAAGCACTTGCAGCGGCGGGCAGCCGCGTGCCCGCCGGCCTCACGCTCAACCAGAACGTACTCGACCGCTTGCTGCGCGGTGATACGCAGTTTGCCGCGCCGGCCCTGGAAACCCTGAGCCTGACCACTCGCGACGCCTTCAATTTCTACGGCAGCGTGAGCCTCGACACGATCGATCCACAGACCGGTCAGAGCAAACTGCAGAACCTGGTGCTGGTCACCCCGGCGATCTACGGTCTGGGCGATGCCAACGATGTGGCGAGTATCCGCACGGCCAACCTGATCTGGAACGGCGCGACGCAAAGCGCCGGCAGCGTCATTACCGGTGGCGCCGGTACGGGCAGCGGCACGCTAGACATTCAGGCCCAGCGGATCGAGCTGGGTTACGGACCGATGCCTCAGGCCAGCGGTCTGGATCAGAACAATCGATTGGCGTTGGGGTTCACCAACGTCAACCTCAGCGCCAGCGAGCGCATCACCGCCAATCACAAGGGCAGCCTGGCGGTGTATCAGGAGCAGGGCGCCTACGATCCGCTCACGGGTTACCGCTACAGCGGCGGCAATCTGAACCTGCGCACGCCGTTGCTCACCGGTGAGGCGGCATCGGTCAGCCTGCTCAAGGCCGGCAACAGCCTGACGCTCAGCGGCGCCGGGGCTGCCGGGGTGGCCAATGCCTTGGGGGCGGAGTTGAACCTTGAAGCCCGCAATATCGTGCTGGACAGCCGTATCGCCTTGGGCAGCGGCAAGCTGACCGTCAAGTCCGAGGGCGATTTGACGCTGGGCACTAGTGCCGTGCTGGACATGGCCGGACGGACCTTGCCGTTCAACGATGTCAGCAAATACAGCTGGGGCGGCGATGTCTCGCTGTACAGCGCCAACGGCAATATCCGTCAGGCTGCGGGCTCGCGGATCGACCTGTCGGCGAAGAACAATCAGGTCGGTAACCTCAGCGTCGTCGCTCTGGCCGATGCGGCCGGGATGGTCGATCTGCAAGGCGAGATTGTCGGCGGCAGCAGCGGTTACTACGACGCCGGGGGCACGTTGGTGCCGTACAAGGCCGGTGGCGTGGACATTCGCGCGCAACGCCTGGGAGGTGACGCCAGTGAGCAATTCGCCGCGCTCAACCAGCGCTTGAATGCAGGTCAGGTGTTCGGCAGCCGCAGCTTGCAGCTCAAGCAAGGCAACCTGGTGATCGGTGATGGCCTTAAGGCGAGCGAGGTCAATGTCTCGGTGGACAATGGCAGCCTGACGGCGACCGGTCTGATCGACGCCAGTGGCGAACGTGTCGGCAGCATTCGTCTGTCGGCGAAAAATGGCCTGACGCTGGCTGGCAATAGCGTGCTTGATGCCCATGGTCGCGTGCTGCGGGTCGACAGCTACGGCGAGATCATCGATGCGCCGAACCGCGCCACGGTCGAACTGAATTCCGGCGATGGTTTGCTCACGCTGGGCAACGGCGCGCGGATCGACCTGCGCCACGGCACCGATGCCGTGCCCGGTTTCCTTGCCGGGCAACACGATGGAATGCTGCGCGGTACGCTGGAGCTGAACGCGCCGCGTCTGGGCAGCAATGACATCGCCATCGACGCCAGTGGTGTGTTGACCATTCAGGGCGCACGCTCCATCGGCCTCAACGGTATGCGCCGCTACACCGATGCCCGCGAGGGTGTCGATCCGGCGGTCAGTGGCCGAGCGTATCAAGTCATCGATCAGGCCATGCTCGAGCGCATTCATGGCGACAGCAACGACTTTATCAACGCCGCACTGGGCAATAACGATCTGCTGCAACGCAAACTCGCCGGGTTGAACAACGCCACGTATGCCGATGCGTTCCATTTGCGGCCCGGTGTGGAGATCGCCAGCAAGACGGCTGACGGTGATCTGGTGGTGGAGGGCGATCTGGATTTGTCCGGTTACCGCTATGCCAGTCTCAATCCGCACACGCAGCTGAACCCTTCTGTATATGGTTCCGGGGAGGCGGGCAGCCTGGTGATTCGCGCCGGTGGCAACCTCGATATTTACGGCAGCATCAATGACGGCTTCGCGCCGCCACCGGAAACCCAGGACGATGCCGGCTGGAAATTGATTGCCGGTGTGCAGCCGTTCGGTGGCGATGTGATTGTGCCGGGCAGTGGGGTGACGCTGGCCGAGGGCACGCAGTTTCCGCTGGGGGCTACACTCAATTACGACGTGATGATTCAACCAGCGGTTCTGGCCAGTGGCACGTTGCTGCCGACTCAAGCTGTGCTGAACGAGGCGTATACCTTCAGCGCCGGCACCGTGCTGGCGGGGGCGATCCACGACAGCAACGGTCATCTGCTGTACGCCGCCGGTACGCTGCTCAGCGACAGCGTGACATTGCCTGCCGACACACGCCTGGGTGCCGGCATCCGTTTGAACAAGGCCACCGCCCTGCAAGCGATGAACTGGCCCAAGGGTGTGCCGTTGCCCAGCGTTTACGATGCAGATCTGACGACCTCCTCCGGGGTGAAATTAAAGGGCGAACTGGCCTTGCTGCGCGGTTCGCTGATTCCGTCGATGACCGATGTGAAGCTCGCCGAAGGCACTTCGCTGATCGAGTTGCGGCCGTTCAACGGCACACAACAGGGCAAGAACTGGGCGGTGGCCAGCATGCTGCCGTCGGGCAGTGCGTCGTGGTCGATGCGCGTGGTCGCCGGTGCAGATCTGGCTGCGGCCGATAGTCGTGCGGTCAAACCGCTGACCCCGGAAGGCAATCTGCGGCTGGCGGACAGTCATTACGGCGTCAACATCACCACGGCGGCGGGCAAGCTGGTCTGGGCTCCGGATAATCCCTTCTTTACGCCCTACGAGCCGGTCCCTGATGACATGCTCGAGTACTGCCAGCAGATTGCCGACTTGTGCGTACCCATGGCCCGTTGGGTCTGGGCGCCAGGCAGTGGAATGGGGCCGGACTACGAACCGGTTCCCGAGGAGGCCCAATTCATTTGTGATCTGCAGCCGGAACTGTGCATCGGCAACAATCCCGGGAAAACGGCCAAGGCCCATACGCAGATGTTCAGTGTTCTGCGTACCGGCACGGGTGATCTCGACCTGATCGCCGCAGGCAATCTGAGCATGGATTCACCGTTCGGCGTTTACACCGCCGGCACCCAATCAGCGAATATCGATCCGCTCTATAACCTGCCGCGCGGGCATCTTTCGGATAACAATTCGGTGTTGGGCAGCGCCGGTGCCGCTTATGAAAAATGGGTCGACGGTGGCAGCGACAGCCTCTATCAGGCCTGGTATCCGCAGATGGGGGGCAACCTGACAATCAATGCCGGTGGCTCGGTTTCCGGTGATTCGGTCGGGACGAAAGCCCAATCGACAGCGAGCGGGTTCCGCGAGCAGATGGCCAGTGTGGCAGTGGGCAACTGGCTGTGGCGTCAAGGCACGGGAACCCCGGATGTGCCCACGGCCTGGTGGATCAACTTCGGCAGTTATTCCACCCAAATGAACTCAGATCGGGTGATCAACACTGAACCCTACCTGGTGGGTTTCACCGGTTTCGGTACCTTGGGCGGTGGCAATATCAGCCTGCGGGCTGGTGGTGATGCCGGCATGCTCAAACCGCTAGGCGATGCCGTTAACTACCCGCGAGGTCAGGGGCTGATCGTCGCGGTAGCCAGCACCGGTCGAGTCGCCAGCGATGGCAGCGTGCAGATGACCGGTGGTGGTGACATGGACATTCGTATCGGCGGCACGCTCAACCCTTCGCTGCAAGCGCGGGCCGGAGAAACCGGCTTCGGCCAACCGAATCATGATCTGCAGGGCGCGCTGATCAACCTGCGCGGCGCGGCACACATGACGGGTGGAGCACTCGGCGGCATCAACCTGCAGTACGGCGCCGGCGCCGTGTTCAATGATCTTCGGGAAACCCGCGCACTTGATCCGTTTACCTCGACCACCGGTAGTGCTTCCGGAGGCGTGGTGCTGATTCCGGGTGACTCGGGCATGAGCCTGAGCAGCCGCGGTGATCTGGTGTTGGGCGGTGCCGCGGATCCTGGGCGAGTGAGTCTGATGAACGCCAGCCCGATCATGGCGGCCGACGCAAGCGTTGAGCAGGGCGGTATCCTCAGTGGCTTTTCATTGTGGACTGACCACACGGCAATCGATCTGTTCTCGGCTGGCGGGAACCTGACGCCGGGCACACAGATAGCAGAATTCAGTACATCCAATGGCCTGATCACGGGCCGCAATACCTCGCCTACCGACGGCCGATTTGTCTACCCATCGATTCTGCGCGCGGTGGCGGGCCAAGGGTCCGTTTATGCAGGGCCATCCGCGACATTCATTGGCGTAAACAACTACCCGCTGCAAGGTTACTCACTGCTTCTGGCGCCGTCGAAGTCGGGGCAGCTTGAACTGCTGGCAGGTGACTCTATCTACGCCGGTGGCTATGCGATCAACCAGTCGGGGGCCAGCCCGATGGCCGTGGCTACCCCGTTCAACCCGGCATTCAATGCTTACACCAACAGCAACGCCGGAAAACCGCTGCGCACCAACTACAGCGACGATGGCGTGGCGGCAGAGGGCAACGTGCGATATCCGCTGTTTGCCTATGGTCCCAACACCTACTCGGGATCGAACGACGTACAGGGGCCGGCGCGATTCTATGCGCTGACGGGGGACCTGGTGGGCATTCGCAGTGGCGAAACGTTGAGCTTTTCCACTTCCAGACGCACCTGGTACGAAGCGGCGGGGCCTGTGTGGATGATCGCCGGACGCGACATCGTTGCCTCTGGCACTGCCCTGGGGCAGCCTGCGGCCGTGCCGACAGTGGAAATGAGTAGCGGCAAGGAGGACATTTTTTCCACCGGCAACCTGTTCGTCCACAATGACCTGCGAGATGTATCGCGCGTCTCGGCGGGCCGCGACATTCTCTACAGCAGCTTCGATATCGCCGGACCTGGAACGCTGGACATTAATGCCGGGCGCAACATCCTGATGGAAAATCGCGCCAGCATTACCAGCCTCGGCGCGATAGTGGCCGGGGATTCGCGGCCTGGCGCCAGCGTGGTATTGCAGGCGGGCGTGGGCGCGCAGGGGCCGGATTACACAAGGTTCATCGCCCGTTACCTGAACCCGCAGAACCTTGCCAATCCGAATGCCTCTCTCAACGGCCAGCCGGGCAAAGTGGTCAAGACCTACCTCGACGAGTTGCAGAGCTGGCTGACGCTCGGCTACGGCTTCAGCGGCAACGCAGAGCAGGCACAGGCGTTCTATGCCGCGCTGCCAAGTGCCGAGCAGGCGATCTTTGCGCGGCAGGTGTACTTCGCCGAACTGCGCGCCGGCGGCCTGGAATACAACGACGTCGACGGCCCGCGCAAAGGCAGTCATCTGCGCGGTCGCAACGCCATCGCCGCACTGTTCCCGAGCACCGATGTGGCGGGCAATCCGCTCCGTTACGACGGCGACATCACGCTCTACGGTGGTGCCGGGGTCAAGACCCTGTTCGGCGGCGATATCCAGATGCTCACGCCGGGCGGCGGTCAGGTGTTCGGCATCGAAGGCGCAGCACCACCGTCCACGGCGGGGATCATTACGCAGGGTTCGGGCAACATTCAGCTCTACTCGCAGGGCAGCATTCTGCTGGGGCAGAGCCGGATCATGACCACCTTCGGCGGCTCGATCCTCGGCTGGTCGGCCGAGGGCGACATCAACGCCGGTCGCGGCTCGAAAACCACTGTGGTCTACACCCCGCCGAAACGGGTCTATGACACCTGGGGCAATGTAACCCTGTCGCCTTCGGTGCCGAGCACCGGTGCCGGTATCGCCACCCTTAACCCGATTGCCGAAGTGGCGCCGGGAGACATCGACCTGATCGCGCCGCTGGGCACCATTGATGCGGGCGAGGCGGGCATTCGCGTCTCGGGCAACGTCAACATCGCCGCGCTGACCGTGGTCAACGCCGCCAACATCGCCGTGCAAGGCAAGACCAGTGGCGTACCGGTGGTGGCTGCGGTGAACACCGGGGCGATCACCTCGGCCAGTTCGGCGGCATCTTCGGCAACCCAGGCCGCTGAGGACGTGGCGCGTCAGCAGCAAGCAGCGGCGCGGCAGAACCAGGCGTCGGTGTTCACCGTGCAGGTGCTGAGCTTCGGTAACGAACAACTGGCGCCGAGCCGTGATGGTGCCAGTCGTGCGCCGGCGCCGGGTTACAACCCGAATAGCCCGGTGCAGGTACTGGGTGCCGGCGCGCTGGATGAACAGGCCAAGCAGCAGTTGACCGAGGAGGAGCGGGGGCAACTGACGCTGTAAAAGACTCTCGTGTAGTACGCTTCGGGCGGCCTTTTGGCCGCCCTTTTTTTATGTTGATGAGGTTCGTGGGTATTGTCGTCGGGTGTGGACTAACGTCAGTATTTTGATGCGCCCGTTCACTCGATAGACCAGCAGATAGTTCGGATTGACCACCATTTCCCGAGTGCCTGGCACTCGACCGGCCCGGTAACCATAGGGGATTGATGAAAGCCTTTGCGTTGCTGCACCAACCTTGTGCTGTAGAGCCACGGAAGCGTTGGAATTGTATTGTTCAACGTAATCGATAATGTCAGCCAGATCGTTCAGAGCTTGAGCGCTCCATTCAAGCAGCAGCGCGGCGCTTCCTGCGCATCTCTTCCAGCATCTGGTCAAGCATTGCCATAGCTTCATCATGGGGAATGCCAGGGCTGGGGTCATCGAGTGCCTCCTGTACCTTGGCACGAAACCAGCGATCGTAGCTCTCTGCCTCTTCTTCGGATTCGAAGTCAGAGTAAAACGGGGAAAGTAATAAGCTCATAGTGATCACCGTGATCAATCTCAGCAGTTTAAGTGGGAATGGCCCATTGTCGTCACTGGCAGACGATGTACCCCATGAGCTCTCGAAGAACCATGGGATGACGAAGCCCAGTATCTGCAAGCGCCCCTTTGGAGTCTGCCGGACGTTTCCCTCCGTTGTCCGGCAATCTCGACCGCCGTTGTAGGCCTATTCCTCCACTCTGTTTTTCAGGTTTCCAGCCTACAAATCCGCGCGCACCTTCCTACAAATGCACTCAGAACGCATACGGAATACTCACCTTCGCCCACAACATTTCCCCCTCCGGCCGGTTCTCCACGTCAAACTCCTTGGCCCAGCGAATCTCCGCGCTGGCGTACTTGAGAAAGGTGAAATGCAGCGCCGGGCCAATCGCGAAGACTTTGCCGCGCACGCCGTCATCCACATCCTGCCCGGCGAATTGCACGGTGTGGCCGTACTGTTTGTCGTCGGTGGTCTGCTTGAGGTAATAGCCGTTAAGGCCGAGCATCACATCGTCGGTGATCTTGTAGCTGGCGGAGTAATCGAAGTGGAAGATCTGCCCGGACTTGTAGTCGGTGTCCTTGTTCTTCTCGTTGAAGCTGTAAGTGGTCTTCATCGACACTTCGGTCTTGTCGGTCGGCAGCCAGGTGAAGGAGAACAGCGGCTTGTAGGTGTAGAAATTGTTGCTGGTGTTGGCCAGCCGATCGACGCTGTATTCGCCGGTGGGCACCGTGATCTCCACGGCAGCACCCAGGGTCAGGTTCTTGCCCATGTCCCACAGGATGATCGGCGCGATGGTGGTGTCGCCCATGCCTTCGCGGGTATCGCTGAGACCGAATACCGAGACTTCCTGCTTGAGCCAGGGCTGGGCGATGTAGCCGGCCAGGCGTCCGCCGAACACGCGCACCGGGCTCAGGTAATCAATACGCGGGATCACCGCCGTGGATTCGATTTCGACATTCGGCACCTTGCCGCCCAACGAGCTGATGTTGAGCTTGGTCGACTTGTAATGGTTGTAGTAGAGGTTGAACGCGACCATGTTCTGCGGAAGGCTGTCGACTTCCAGCGGCAGCATGAAAAATCCGTCGGTGCCGGGGCCGATGTTGTCGACGCCGGCTTCGGTGGCCAGGGCCGGCAGGCACGCGGTGCATCCGAGCAAAGTCAGTGCCAGACGCAAGGGGAAAGTGGCGCGGTTCGGGCTCATGGCTGTCCTCATTATTATTGTGGTGGGACGTAGCGCCGGTACGCAGAACGTCCGGCACCATAGAAATAAGCGCTTGGCGCCCGACGGGGCAGGGTATTGGCGGACAGTTAGGGGGACTTCTGCGGACAGTCGGCCAACCCTGTGCTAACTTCCTTCGACATAACCGGTTACAAAAATAACAATCAAGCGTGATCCGGAATGTCAGCCCCCATGAACGTAAAAGTCCAAGACCCCACTTTTGAATTGGCGCTGGTTTCGCCGTTTCTCCTGCAAACCCTCGCTGAAGTCGTGCACAACAAAGGCATCGACCCCGAAAGCCTGTGTCGTGGCCTGGGTTTCACCCTCGAAGATCTGCAGGATCCGGCGCAGCGGATTTCCTACCGCCAGGCCGTGGCGATGATTCAACGGGCGCTCAAAGTGCTGCCCAATCAGGGCCTGGGGCTGTGGGTCGGCGCGCAGAATGTGTTGGGTACGCTGGGGCTGCTCGGGCATGTGCTGTCGCTGTGCAAGACCTTGCGCGATGCCTTTGCCCTCGGCATTCGCCATCAGCACACCTCCGGCGGAATCGTGGTGTCCAGCGTCGACATGGTCGGTGATCGGGTGCACCTCGACGCCGAGTGCCGCTTGCCGTTTGCCGACGTGCAGGTGTTCGCCGTTGAAGAGTTTTTCGCCAGCCTGCTGGTATATGGCCGGGCCTTGGCCGGAGTTGATTTCAAGCCGATCGCCGTGGAGTTCGTGCATGCCGCGCCGGATTACTTGAGCGAATATCACCGCCTGCTCGGACCGGACGTACGCTTCGGCTGTCTGCACAATCGCATGCTGATCGATGCCCGGTGGCTGGACGTCAACCTGCCCAATCACCATTCGCTGGCGCTGCGTCAGGCGGTTGCGTTGCTGGAGCTGGAAGCGGCGCAGGTGCATCAGAAACTCGATCTGATTCAAGCAGTGGAGCGGGCGATTGCCCGGGACCTGAGCCGGGGCAGCCATATCGAAAAAATCGCCGGCGACCTGAACATGAGCGGTCGCACCTTGCGCCGCCGTTTGACCGAGCATGCGCTGACCTTTGAAGCGCTGCTGGAACAGGTACGTCAGGCGCGGACCATGAGTCTGCTGGCCAATCCGGACATGCCCATCGAGCGGATTACCGAAGAAGTCGGCTACAGCGACGTGCGCAGTTTTCGCCGGGCGTTCAAGCGCTGGACCGGGATGAGCCCGAGTGCGTGGCGGCATGACACGAACCCTCACCCCAGCCCTCTCCCGGAGGGAGAGGGGGCCGACCGAGGTGTGTCGCGTCATACATCGACCTGAAAGATTTTTGTCGATTATGGATTCGGTACATCATTTTCAAGTCGGCATATCTCTACAGCTTCCCCCGTTCAGTTCCCTCTCCCTCTGGGAGAGGGTTAGGGTGAGGGGTTTTTAGCATTCTCCAAACCCACACAAACCCTCCGGCCACAGGTAAACTCCCGCGCACTTTCCCAAGGAGTTCACATGAGTTACTACCAGCCGGGCATTCTCGCCACCCCTGTTCCTGCGCAAGCACGTCACCTGTTTTTTGCCCTTGCGTCGGTTGAAGCACTGCCGCAGGCGATCGACAACCTGATGAATCTGGTGGACGGCAAGTCGGCTGTGATCGGTTTCGGTGAATCCCTGACCAAAGCCCTGAACGTGCAAATCGACGGTCTGCGCAGCTTTCCGGCCATGAGCGGCGTCGGCGTGGAAAACCCGTCGACCCAGCACGCACTGTGGGTCTGGCTGCACGGGGTCGACCGTGGCGAGCTGCTCAATCGCAGCCACGCTTTCGAAGCTGCGCTGGCCCCGGCGCTGCGCCTGGTAGACATGCAGGAAGCCTTCCGCCACAAGGACGGCCATGACCTGACGGGCTACGAAGACGGCACCGAAAACCCGCACGATGACGCCGCGATTGCCGCCGCGTTGCTGGGCGAGGGCGCTGATGGTCTGGTCGGAGGCAGCTTCGCCGCGATCCAGCAGTGGCAGCACGACCTCAAGGGTTTCCATAAGCTGTCCGCCGAAGACAAGGACAACATCATGGGCCGTCGCCTCAGCGACAACGAAGAGATCGATGACGCGCCAGTCTCCGCCCACGTCAAACGCACCGCCCAGGAAAGCTTCGCCCCCGAAGCGTTCGTCGTGCGCCGTTCGATGCCATGGATCGACGGTGATCGCGCCGGCCTGATGTTCCTCGCCTTCGGTTTTTCGCTGGACGCCTTCGAGGCCCAACTGCGGCGTATGAGCGGTCTGGAAGACGGCATCACTGACGGTCTGTATCGCATCAGCCGGCCGATCACCGGCGGCTACTACTGGTGCCCGCCCATCAAGGACGGCCACCTCGATCTGCGCGCGTTGCGCATCGGCTGAGTGTTTCAAACACAGGGAGTTGACCATGGACGTGGTGCGTTGGGGCATGATCGGTTGCGGCAGCGTCACTGAACGCAAGAGCGGGCCGGCCTTCTACAAGGCGCCCGGCTCGGCGCTGGTGGCGGTGATGGGCCGACGCCTTGAAGCGGTGAACGATTACGCCGCGCGCCACGGCATCGCCCGGGTCTACACCGATGTCGATGCGCTGATCAACGACCCCGAGGTGGACGCGGTGTACATCGCCACGCCCCCCGACAGCCACTACGCCTACAGCCTGAAAGTCGCCGCCGCCGGCAAGCACTGCTGTGTCGAGAAACCGATGGCGCTCAACGCCGGACAAAGCCGCGAAATGCAGCAGGCGTTTGCTGACGCCGGTCTGCACTTGTTCGTGTCGTACTACCGCCGTTCGTTGCCGCGCTTTGCCCAGGTTCGGCAATGGCTGGCGCAGGGCCGCATCGGCGAGGTGCGGCACCTGAGCTGGACGCTGACCAAAGCCCCCTCGGCGGCGGATCTGGACGGCAGCGCCAACTGGCGAACCGACCCGAGCGTGGCCGGTGGCGGCTACTTTGCCGACCTGGCCAGCCATGGTTTCGACCTGTTCCAGTACCTGCTCGGCGATATCGTCGAAGTCGCCGGTTTCACTGCGCGTCAGGCCGGTTTGTATGCGGCGGAAGACGCGGTCAGCGCCAGTTGGCGGTTCGCCTCGGGCGCGCTGGGCATGGGTTGCTGGAGCTTTGTGGCGGATCGGCGCGAGGATCGGGTGCAGATTATCGGCAGTCAGGGCCGGATCGCGTTCTCCGTGTTTGACGAGCATCCTGTGCAGCTGTTCGCCGATGAGCAGATCAGCCTGGAGATCCCCCATCACGAGCACATTCAGTGGCATCACGTGCTGGGCATGAATGCGCATATTCGTGGTGGTTCGCAGCATCCGGCAGTCGCCGCGCAAGCCCTGAAGACCGATTGGGTGATGGACCAGATCCTCAAACGTCCCTGAATTTTCCTCTGTAAACAAACCCTTGTGGTGAGGGGATTTATCCCCGATCGGCTGCGCAGCAGTCGTAAAACCATGCGCCTCGATCCGTCAGGTAGATTGCATAAGCCGGGTTCAGGGTTGCTTCGCAACCCATCGGGGATAAATCCCCTCGCCACAAAAGTCCCGGTCAACCTGTGTCTAAGGTTATGCCCAAACAATATTTCTCAAGCTTGTCATAACGTCTCTAAGATCACGTCATAACTCGTTATAACAAGTGATCCCTGATGACCGATAATGTCCTGTCCCTCAGTAGCGTCCCGCTGCACACCCAGCTGCGCGATGTCCTGCGCGCACGCATTCTTGATGGCGAATACCCGCAAGACAGCCAGATGCCGTCCGAAAGTGAGCTCGGCACGCTGTTCAAAGTCAGCCGCATCACCGTGCGCCAGGCGCTGGGTGATCTGCAGAAAGAAGGGCTGATCTTCAAGATCCACGGCAAGGGCACCTTCGTCGCCAAGCCGAAAACCTTTCAGAACGTCAGCAGCCTGCAAGGCCTCGCCGAGTCCATGACCGGGCGCGGCTACGAGGTGATCAACCGCCTGCGCAGTTTCAAATTCATCCCCGCCGACAAACGTGTCGCCGAGCGCTTGCAGGTGGCCGAAGGCGAGACCGTGGCGCAGATCAAACGCGTACGCCTGATCAACCGCGAGCCGATCTCGCTGGAAATCACCTACCTGCCCAAAGCCGTCGGCGAACGGCTGGAGAAGGCCGATCTGGTGACTCGCGACATCTTCCTGATTCTGGAAAACGACTGCGGCATCGCCCTCGGCCACGCCGATCTGGCGATTGACGCGGTGCTGGCCGACAGCGATTTGACCCAGGCGCTGAACGTCGAGGCCGGCTCGCCGATCATGCGCATCGAACGTCTGACCCACGACGCCAACGGCCAGCCGCTGGACTTCGAACACCTTTACTACCGTGGCGATGCGTTCCAGTACCGCCTGCGGATCGACCGGCAAAAAGGGGCGTGACATGACCCGCAAGATCTTGGAACAGGAATACGACATCGTCGTGATCGGCGGCGGCACTGCCGGCCCGATGGCGGCGATCAAGGCCAAAGAGAAGAACCGCGACTTGCGCGTGCTGCTGGTGGACAAGGCCAACGTCAAGCGCAGCGGCGCGATCAGCATGGGCATGGACGGCCTGAACAACGCGATCATCCCCGGGCACTCGACGCCGGAGCAGTACACCAAGGAAATCACCATCGCCAACGACGGCATCGTCAATCAGGCGGCGGTGTACGCCTATGCCACTCATAGCTTCGAGACCATCGAGCAACTGGATCGCTGGGGCGTGAAGTTCGAGAAGGACGAGACCGGCGATTACGCGGTGAAAAAAGTCCACCACATGGGCGCCTATGTGCTGCCGATGCCGGAAGGGCACGACATCAAAAAGGTCCTTTACCGCCAGTTGAAACGCGCGCGGGTGAGTATCACCAACCGTCTGGTCTGCACCCGTTTGCTCACCGACGAGGAGGGCGCGGTCAACGGGGTGATGGGCTTCGATTGCCGCACCGCCGATTTCCATGTGATCAAGGCCAAAGCGGTGATCCTCGCCTGCGGCGCGGCCGGCCGCCTCGGTCTGCCGTCCTCGGGTTACCTGATGGGCACCTATGAAAACCCGACCAACGCCGGCGACGGCTACGCCATGGCCTATCACGCCGGGGCCGAGCTGGCCAACCTCGAATGCTTCCAGATCAACCCGTTGATCAAGGACTACAACGGCCCGGCCTGCGCCTATGTGACCGGCCCGCTGGGCGGCTACACCGCCAACAACAAGGGTGAACGCTTCATCGAGTGCGACTACTGGAGCGGGCAGATGATGTGGGAGTTCCACCAGGAACTGGAAAGCGGCAATGGCCCGGTGTTTCTCAAACTCGATCACCTGGCCGAGGAAACCATCCAGAACATCGAAGAGATCTTGCACAGTAACGAGCGACCGAGTCGTGGTCAGTTCCACGCCAATCGCGGCACCGATTACCGCACGCAGATGGTCGAGATGCACATCTCGGAGATCGGTTTTTGCAGCGGCCATTCGGCGTCCGGGGTGTGGGTCAACGAGCGGGCCGAGACCTCGGTGAAAGGCTTGTACTCGGCGGGTGACATGGCTGCGGTGCCGCACAACTACATGCTCGGTGCGTTCACCTACGGCTGGTTTGCCGGGCACAACGCGGCGGATTTTGTCGCCGGGCGCGAGTTCTCGACGCTGGATGCCGCGCAGATCGAGAAAGAGCAAGCGCGGGTCTATGCGCCGCTGGATCGCGAACAGGGTCTGCCGCCGGCACAGGTCGAGTACAAGCTGCGGCGCTTCGTCAACGACTACCTGCAACCGCCGAAAGTGACCAAAAAAATGCAGATCGGCTTGCAGCGCTTCAGCGACATCGAACGCGACCTTGAGCAGATGAAAGCCAACAACGCCCACGAACTGATGCGCGCGATGGAAACCAGCGTGATCCGCGATTGCGCGGAAATGGCTGCGCGCGCCTCGCTGTTCCGCGCCGAGAGCCGCTGGGGCCTGTACCACTACCGCGTCGATCACCCGCAGCGCAACGACAGCGAGTGGTTCTGCCATTGCCATTTGAAGAAGGGCGAAGACGGCCGCATGACCAGTTTCAAGAAACCCGTCGAGCCGTACATCATCCCGCTCGATGCCGAAGAAATGCAGGCTTACGACCGCTTGCGGGTGGGCGCGTTCGCCGCTTGATGCATCACCAGAGAGAGTCCGAACCATGGCCTATCAAGCCCAGGAAATCTTCTTCCGCTCCAACGCCCCGGTCACCGTGGACGAGGACAAATGCATCGCCGAGAAGGGCTGCACCGTGTGCGTCGATGTCTGCCCGATGGACCTGCTGGCGATCAACCCGGCCACACAGAAGGCCTACATGGCGTTCGATGAATGCTGGTACTGCATGCCGTGTGAGAAGGATTGTCCGACTGGCGCCGTCAAAGTCGACATCCCTTATCTCCTGCGCTGAACCCTTTCCCCTGTAGGAGTGAGCCTGCTCGCGATAGCGGTGTGTCAGACAACACATCGACATCCAATACACCGCTATCGCGAGCAGGCTCACTCCTACAGAGATCTACGACACCCTAAAGCTACCCGGAAACCCCGGACGCTAATTTACAGACCCCCTCGTTTCCCACCGCGCCCTGATCGCGGCGGAGACGAACATCCAATAAATGATTCGAGGGGAAACACTCATGTTGCGTGCAGCAATCGCCGGTCTGGTACTGGCTTCATTCACCCTGTCGGCCTCGGCCGAAACCATCCGCATCGCCATCGGCACCCAGGACACCACCATCAATTGCGCCGCCGGCGGCCTGTTGATTCGTGAACTCGGCCTGCTCGACAAATACCTGCCGCACGACGGCGCCTACAAAGACGCGAAATACGACGTGCAGTGGAAGAATTTCACCAGCGGTGCGCCGCTGACCAACGAGATGGTCGCCGGCAAACTCGACTTCGGCGCCATGGCCGATTTCCCCGGCGCGTTCAACGGGGTGGCGTTCGAAACCGCCGGCAAGCACAGCCTGTTCATCAGTGTGTTGTCGGGCAGCATCAAGGGCAGCGGCAACGGCATCGTGGTGCCGAGCGCGTCCGGGGTGCAGGCGCTGAGCGAACTCAAGGGCAAAACCATCTCGGTGCCATTCGCTTCGACCGCCCACGGCATGTTGCTGCGCGCGGTGGCGGAGCAGGGTTGGGACCCACTCAAAGACGTCAACATCATCGCCCAGCCGCCGGAAGTCGCCGGCTCTGCATTGCAGGCCGGCAAAATCGACGCTCACGCCGATTTCGTGCCGTTCGCCGAGCTGTTCCCCAGCCGTGGTTTCGCCCGCAAGATTTACGACGGCGCCCAGGCCAACGCGCCGACTTTCCACGGTGCACTGGTGGATCAGGCCTACGCGAAACAGTACCCGGAAATCGTCGTCGCCTACCTGCGGGCGAGCATCGAGGCCAATCAGTTGCTGGCTGCTGAGCCTGAGAAGTACAGCGAGCTGATCGCCAAAGTCACCGGCGTCGATGCCGAGGTCAACTACCTGTTCCACGGCCCGCTTGGCGTGCAGACCCGTGACCTGAGCTGGAAGCCGGAATACCGTCAGGCGGTGGGCACGGCGATCGACACCCTGAAGCTGCTGAAGAAGGCCGATCGCGGCCTCGACCTCAACACCTTCGTCGACGATCAGTACATCCGCGCCGCGTTCAAGGCCGCGAACCTGGATTACACCGCGCAACTCGCCAACTACGCGCAAACGCCGTTGAAAGCGCTGGATGCGGTGACCGGCAAAGCCATCACCGACTTCAGCCACGTCGCCGAAATCTGGGTGCGCGGCGAAGACAAAGTACGCCAGTACGCCTCCGCCGAATCGGCCTTCACCGCGTTGGCCGCGTTGAAGCAGGAAGGCAAAAACATCCGCGCGGTGTATGCCCAGGCCAGTGACAGCGGGATCAAGCTGCTTGCCGATCAGGCGTGGTTTGCCAGCGATGCCAAGGGCCGCTTGAGCGCGTTTCTGCTCAAGGGCCAGGCCCAGCAATATGCGGCGGCGCAGGGTGGCAAGGTCTTCGACTTTACCGACGCCACGACCCAGGCCGTGGCTGCCCGCTAATTGAAGATCAAAAACTCACCCTCACCCTAGCCCTCTCCTGGAGGGAGAGGGGACTGAACGAGGTGTTTGCGGGAGCTAAGCCGACCTGAAATATCGAGCCGAACTCAGTTTTTGAAAATCATGAATATCTGCTCGCTATCGAGCCGAACCGAGATTTTGAAAGGCTTGAAGATCTGCTCCCTTTCCCCCTCGCCCCCCTGGGGGAGAGGGCTGGGGTGAGGGGGGCGATCTCAGCCATCACACCGCTCCAAACATGGAAACCCGATTCATGAAAATCCCAAAACCCCGCTGGATCACCAGAGCAACCTCCATAGCGCTCTGCCTGCTGTTCTGGCAACTCGCCGCGAGCCACCACTGGAACCTCGGCCTGGTCACCTTCGCCAACGTGCCAACCCCGTTGGCGGTGATCGAAGCGGCGTTGGGCCTGGGCGACTCCGGCAAGCTGCTGCAGCACCTGAGCGCGAGCCTCGGCCGCGTGTTCGCTGGCTATCTCGCGGCATTGATCATCGGCATTGCCCTGGGTCTCGCCATCGGCCGCTCGAAATGGGCCGAAGACCTGCTGCTGCCACCGCTGGAAGTGCTGCGGCCGATCCCGGCGGTGGCGTGGATTCCGCTGGCGATCCTGATGTTCCCGTCGTCGGAGCTGTCGATGGTGTTCATCACCTTCACCGGCGCGCTGTTCCCGATCCTGCTCAACACCGTGCACGGCGTCGAAGGCGTTGATCCACGGCTGATCGCCTCGGCGAAAAGCCTCGGGGCAGGGCGCCTGGCGATTTTGCTTGAAGTGATTTTGCCCGGCGCCGCACCGAGCATCATCACCGGCCTCGCCATCGGCATGGGCACCTCGTGGTTCTGTCTGGTAACCGCCGAGATGATCTCCGGCCAGTTCGGCATCGGCTACTACACCTGGGAGTCCTACACCATTCAGAACTACGCCGACATTGTCGTTGGCATGCTGCTGATCGGTGTGCTGGGCATGGGCAGCAGTCTGCTGATCAAGCGCCTGGGCGGGCTGTTCACGCCCTGGCATCGACCACGAGGAAAAGCCTGATGAGCGCAATGCAAACCCCGGAAGGGCGAATCGATATTCGCCAGTTGTCGATCGTTCTCGGTGAGGGGCAGCAAGCCTTCGAAGCCGTGCAGGGGCTGGATTGCCAGATCGAACCGGGCCAGTTCGTGTGCATTCTCGGCCCGTCCGGTTGCGGCAAATCGACCTTGCTCGGCGCACTCGCCGGACACTTGAACGCCCATACCGGCAGCCTCAAAGTCGATGGCGGCGAGGTGTTCGGGCCGTCGCCGCAACGCGGCATGGTGTTCCAGCATCACACGCTGTTTCCGTGGCGCACGGTGCGCGACAACGTCGCTTTCGGCCTGAAGATGCGCGGCATCGGCAAAACCGAGCGCCAGCGTGAGGCCGACGAAATGCTCAAACTGGTCGGCCTCGACGGCTTCGCCGAGCGCTGGCCCGATCAGCTCTCCGGCGGCATGCAGCAACGGGTGGAAATCGCCCGGGTGCTGGTCAACCGTCCACGGCTGCTGCTGATGGACGAGCCGTTCGGCGCGCTGGATGCCTTGACTCGCTTGAACATGCAAGAACTGCTGCTGGACATCTGGACACGGATTCGCACCACCGTGGTGTTCGTCACCCACGACATCGACGAGGCGCTGTTCCTCGCTGATCGCTTGCTGGTGATGAGCGCGCGTCCGGGGCGAATCATCGAAGACCTGCGCCTGGATTTCCCACGCCCGCGCACTTCTGAACTGGTCACCAGCACCGAATTCTCCCGCCTCAAGCGCCATTGTCTCGACCTGCTGCGCCACGACAACTCCCGCCCGCTGCCGCGCCTCAACCCGCTCGGCCTGCCTCCCGAAAACCCCTTGCCGCGATTTGCCCTATGACCTCATTTTTTGCTGTGACCGATAACGACGACATCCTCGCCCTGCAACCGCGTCTGACCGCTGACGATGCCGGTGTGCGACGCATTGCCCTGATTGATTTGGCGGATCTGGAAGAACCGGATGGCCTGCTGTGGCTGGTCGAAAGACTGAGCGAAGATCCCGCCGAAGAAGTCCGCGCCGAAGCCGCGCGGCTGCTGGAAGCCTGGGAGGACGAACCGGTAGTGGCTGCGCTGTGCCAGGCACTGACCGATCCATCTGCGGCAGTGCAGGCAGCCGCTGCGCAAAGCCTGAGCCTGCTCAAAACTGAAGCGGCAGGCCGGGTGATTCTGCCGTGGACCGGTCATGCGCAAGTCAGTGTGCGCATCGCCGCGTTTCGGGCATTGCGCGAACTGCGTTTCGCCGATGCCGCGCCGGCTGCTATCACCGCGTTGAGCGACGCCGATGCCAATGTGCGCCGCGAAGCCGTGGGTGTGCTCGGCTGGCTCAAGCAGCTCGACGCACTGCCGGCTCTGGCGCGTCTGGCCAGCGCCGACCCGGACACCGAAGTGCGCCGCGCCGCCACCGGTGCCCTAGGTCTGGCATCCAGCGTTGAGGTGCTGCCGGCCCTGCGTCAGGCGCTGCAGGACGCTGCCTGGCAAGTACGCGAAGAAGCGGCCACGACGCTGGGCAAGGTCGGCCACAGCGACGCTGGTCCGGCGTTGATCGCAGCCCTCGGCGATGACTACTGGCAAGTGCGCCTGCGTGCTACCCGCAGCCTCGGTCGCTTGCGTTTTGCACCGGCGCTGGACGCCTTGATCGAGACCCTCGGCCATCGCATCAGCAACCTGCGCAAGGAAGCTGCGCTGGCCCTCGGTGAGTTGCATGATCGCGGCGCGGTGGCGGCGTTGCAGGCGGCGCAGGATGACGGCGATCCGGAAGTGCGCAAAGCGGTGCGGATTGCCTTGAGTCAGTTGCAATGAACCCGCTGTCAGTCGGCAATTCGCAGAGCCAGCGGACGCTGCGCCTGAGCTGGCCGGACGGCCGCGAATCGCTGTTCAATCACGCCGAACTGCGCCGCCAGTGCCCGTGCTCGCAGTGCCGCGCGTTTCGCCTGAAAGGTGTGACGCCGCTGGTGGATGAGCGTGTTCGCCTGATCGAAATCAACCCGCAGGGCTACGGCGTGCAACTGGTGTTCAGCGACGGCCATCAACGCGGGATCTACCCGTGGGACTATTTGGCCCAGCTGAGTGCTTGATATGCCGCAGCCTCCTTGTAGGAGTGAGCCTGCTCGCGATAACGGTGTATCAGCCGACATCATTGTTGAATGACACACCGCTATCGCGAGCAGGCTCACTCCTACAAGGGAATTTGCGCGATATGCGAGCTATTGCGCAGCCGTCATGGCTGGCCGGCACCCGCGAAACACATCCAGCCCCGGCTGATACAGCGCGGTCTTCACCTCGAACAAGCCCAGCACCGAATGGAACAGGTTGTCATGGCTCAGGTCCGGCTGCCCGGTCTTGCCTTGCAGGCAATCGCGATCAATGCCCAGTTGCGCCAGGGTATTGTTGCCAAACCACATCACCATCGGCACATGCGTCTGCGCTTCCGGCGCCAACGCATAGGGCGCGGCGTGCAGGTACAGGCCGTTTTCACCCAGCGATTCGCCGTGGTCGGAGACGTACAGCATCGAGGTATCCAGCGTGTCCTGATTGCGCTTGAGCAACTCGATGACCTTGGCGAGGAAGTGGTCGGTGTAGAGGATCGTGTTGTCGTACACGTTCACCAGTTCATCGCGGCTGCAACTGCCCAACTGGTTGGTGTGGCAGATCGGCTTGAAGCGTTCCAAAGCTTGCGGATAACGCTCGTAGTATTCCGGGCCATGGCTGCCGTCGGCGTGCAACACGATGATCGCGTGGCCCTTGAGGCTGTCGATGTAGCTTTGCAGGTCGGCCAGCAGTGCTTCGTCGAGGCAGTTGTTGCCGTCGCAGAACGGCCCCGGCTGGTTCTTCGCGATGTCGCGGTGCGGCACGCGCAGGCAGGTGCCTTTGCAGTCGCTGTTGTTGTCCAGCCACAGCACTTGCACGCCGGCGCGTTGCAGGATATCCAGCAGGCCTTCGTAGGTTTTGCCTTTCTTGTCGCTGTAGTCCTCACGCGGGAACATCGAGAACATGCACGGCACCGACACTGCCGTGGACGTGCCGCAGGAGTGCACCTGGGTGAAGTTGAGGATGTCCAGTTTGCTCGCTCGGGATTGGTCTCGCGCGCATAGCCGTTCAGCGAAAAGTGATCGGCGCGGGCGGTTTCGCCGACCACAAATACCATCAGCGATTTCTTCTCGCGGCTGGCGGCTTTGGCGCTCATCACCGCGTCTTCACCGATAGCCTGCACCACAAAGTGCTTTTTGATGCCCAGGCGCTGCTTGGTGTATTTGCTGATGGCGTAAATGTAGTTGGTCGGGTTGATGAAGTGGGTGAGCTTGTCTTCTTCGCGGAAGATCGGCGCATAGGTCGAATAGAACGCGCCCACCGAGGCGCCGATCACCAGCACGCAAGCGACAATCACCAGCAGCTTGTTGAGCAGGCCGCGAAAGAACGGCCGATAACGCACCGGCCAGCGCCAGATCAACACCGCCGGCAGCACGCCGAGCAGCAACACGTAAGCCAGCAGCTTGCCGTTGAACAGCGCAGCGGCTTCGCCCGGGTTGGTTTCGAAGACGTTCTGGATCATCACCGTGTCGATGGTGATCCCGTATTCGTTCATGAAATACGCAGCGCAGGCCGAGAGCAGGGCCACCACAGTCAGCGCCGGTTTCAGCGTCCAGCGAAACGACACCAGGGTCAGCAGCAGGGTGATCGCCGCCCACAGGAACAGCCCGAACGAAGCGAAAAACGCCAGTTTGTGTGCACCTTGCAGGGTGATCAGCGTACCCAGCGCCTTCCAGGTCGCCAGGTTGTACAGCGTCACCAGTGCCAGGGAAAACAGCAGCACCAGACGGGTTGAAGTGATGGACGGTAAACGCAGTCCTTTGCCCAAAGCCATTACAGACATTCCTCTAGCAGAATAGAAAACACGCGCGGTAACGCGCGTAACTGTAGAAGAACATTGGTAAAAATTTTGTAAACATCTCGTAACAAACAATCAGGTCAACGCAAAACCCTGTAGGAGTGAGCCTGCTCGCGATAGCGGTGGGTCGGCCGACATCGTTGTTGAATGCCACACCGCCATCGCGAGCAGGCTCACTCCTACAATGGGTACTTTGGTGGGTCAGAAGGATTTGCTCAGGCTCGCCACCACCGTTGCGGTGCACACATCCTTGAATCCCCAGTTGCTCAGGCACTGGCTCTGCGACAGATCGGTATCGATATAGCTCAGGCCCAACACCACCCCAGCCAGGTTGTGCGTCAGCTTGACCTCCCATTCCCGATAACTGTCCTCGCCATGCCCGGACGCCGAGTACAGGTGCGGGTCCTTGAAGTCCATGTTGCCGTAACGCAGTTTCAGCCCGGAATCGAACGGCAGCCCGGTTTCATAACCGACATAGGTGTAGAGCGAGCTCTGCTTGCTGTCGATCCCCGGCGCATCGCTGGAGTAATACGCCGCCAGCTTCACCCCGTAGACACCGAGAATCCCGTAGACCTCGCTCTGGTTGAACTGGCTTTCCTTGGGATAGGCGTACTTGAGGTAACCCAGATCGAGGCTGACATCCTCGGTGGCCTGCCACAGCCAGCCGGCGTAGTAATCGACTTCCTGCCGGGCTTTCAGGCCACCGCCGAAATCGACGTTGGAGCTCCAGGCACCCGCGTACAAACCGCTGCTGTGGGCCAGGGTCAGACCGGCTTGCAAGGCAGGGTCATTTTGGGTTTGCGAGATGCCGCGGGTGCGGTAGTCGCTGGCCAGGGTCAGGTCGACCAGCAAGGCGAAATCGTCGTTCAGGGGGATCGCGTGGCTGCTCAAGGGCAGCAAACTGGAAAAACCGAGGGCGAACAGGGGCAAGGCTTTCATGTGAAGTCCCGGTGTTGTGATTGTTATGGGGGCTGGAAAAAGCAGTGGAAATGCTTGGGTAGGGTGAAAGTCCCTGTGGGAGCGGGCTTGCTCGCGAAGACGGTGGGTCAGGTATCGAAATGTTTGCTGACCGGACGCCTTCGGGAGCAAGCCCCCTCCCACAAAAGCGAGGGGGGCCTGTTGTTATGGGGTGGCGGTGTAGACCTGGCGGCCAGCGAACCAGGTTTGCAGCACCTGGGTGTCATGCAGCGCCTTGTTGTCGACGCTGAACACGTCGCGATCGACCACGATGAAGTCCGCCTGCTTGCCCGGCGTCAGCGAGCCAATCTGCTTCTCCAGGCCAATCGTGCGCGCCGCGTTGAGGGTGTAGGCGTAGAACATGCTTTCGCGATCCAGACGCTCGTCGGCATTCAGCACGCCCAGCGGGCCGACGCGGGTGATGGCCTGGGCCATGGCGTTGAACGGGTTGGGCGACGACACTGGCCAGTCGCTGGCACCGGCAATCGTCGCGCCCTGTTTCAGCAGCGAGTGCGCCGGGTATTGATAACGGAAGGCGAGGGCGCTGACGTAGGGCTTGATCATGTCGGTGGTGTAGTCATCGGCACTGGCCCACAGCAATTGCATCGAGGCGATCACGTTCAGCGGCTTGAAGCGGGCGAACTCTTTCGGATTGACCATCTGCAGGTGCGTGATCGAGTGAGTGATGCCGCTCTGCCGATCCTTGCGCGCACGTTCGATGCCATTGAGTGATTCACGCACCGCACGGTCGCCGATGGCGTGGATGTGCACCAGCCAGCCGCGCTGGTCGATGGCGCTGACCAGCTCGCCGAAATGTTTTGGATCGATCAGCAGTTCGCCCTGTTTGTGCGAGTTGCTGTACGGGTCGATCATCGCCGCGCTCTGCGCCGGGTACTCGATCACGCCGTCGGCGAAGATCTTGACCCCGGGCAGGGTCAGGTTGGGGATGCCCTGAAACTGCTGGCGCACCTTATCCAGCGTGTCGAGGTCGGCGGGCAGGCTTTTCGGGTTGGCCACCAGCAACGCTGCAACGTGCGCGCTCATGTCGCCGCTTTCCGACAGCGCTTTGTAGGCTGGCAGCACGCCGACGGTTTTCTCAGTGGGTTTGAGGGCGAAGACCGGTTCGCCCGGTGCGGCGTTGGCGGCGGGGTCCATCCACGCGGTGATGCCGAGGCTGTTGTTGAAACGCACCGCGGATTTGGCCGCGGTGAGCATATCGGCCGGGCTCGGCACCGGCATTTTCGCGGCGACCCGGTCCCAACCGGCATCGACCAGAAAGCCGTTGGGCTCGCCGCTGGCCAGTTTGCCGATCGTGTCTTGTTCCGCAGCGGGCAGGGTCTTGAGCAACGCCGCGTCGATGCCGGCGCGCTTGAGCATCACGTTGTTGGCCCACACGGTGTGGTGATCGCTGCCGGTGAACACCACCGGCACGTCAGCCCATTCGCCGTGGTTGAAGGTCTTGCCCAGCGCTTCGGCCTGCGCCCAGTACGCTGAACTCATGCCGGCAATGCTCAGCACATCGCCATGTCTGGCCTTGCCGTCGTCACGCCAGGCGCGCAAGCGTTTTTCCAGTTCGTCGAGGGCGACGACTTCGTCTTCCATGTTGGCCGAGACCATTTCCAGGCCACCGAAAATCGCGTGGGAATGGCTGTCGATCAAGCCAGGCATCAGCGTCTTGCCGCCGAGGTCGATGACCAGGGTGCCGGGTTCGATCAGCGCCTTGATCTGCGCATCGCTGCCGACTTTCAGCACCTTGCCGTTTTCCACGGCCAGCGCCTGCACCTTCGGTTGCGAACGGTCGGCGGTGAAAATCTTGCCGTTGACCAGCACCAGATCGGTGGCGGCCATGGCTTCCATCGAGGCAAAACTTATCGCGCTCACCAGCAGACTCGGGATGAATCTTTTCATTGAAGATTTCCTTGTTATTGCGTCTGATGGCCAGATTAGTGGCTGACACTGGCCGACAGAACGCCTCCCTCACGAAAAACGTTTTTGCCTGAATGGAAAAAGCATGGACAAGCTGGGTGCACTGAAAATGTTCGTGGTTACTGCGCAACTCGGCAGTTTCAGCCGAGCGGCCGAGCAGTTGGGCAAGACCCCTTCGGCACTGACCAAAGCGGTCAATCATCTAGAGTCGGAACTCGGCGCGCGGCTGTTCGAACGCAGCACGCGGCGGATTCTGCTCACCGAAATCGGCCGGGTTTATCTGGAAACCGCGCGACTGGTGTTGCAGCGGCTGGAGGAGGCCAGCGAGGAAATCGAGCAGTTGCAGCACGGTTTGCGCGGCAGCCTGAAAATCACCGCACCGCTGGCGTACGGGCGGGCGTTTCTCGATCAGGTGTGCGACGGCTTTTTGCAGCAATACCCGCAGATCAGCCTGCAAGTGGATCTGTGCGACGCGTTCGTCAATCTGCTGGAAAGCGGCTATGACCTGGCCTTGCGCGAGGGCCATGACGACCTGCCGGGGCTGATCGCCCGGGTGGTCGGCAGCAATCGGCTGGCCTTGTGCGGGAGCCCGGACTATTTGGCGCGCAAGGGTTTGCCGGTCACTCCGCTAACCCTCGAGCAGCATGAATGGCTGCTGTATCAGCACCCGTTACTCAGTCGCGAGTTCTGGTGGGCCGAGCGCGACGGCCAGCGGCTGAGCCTGGCGCAACCGACGGCGCCGCGCTTGCGCAGCGACAATTACGACCTGTTGCTGGCCAGTGCTTTGGCCGGACGCGGCTTGCTGCACACACCGCTGTGGAGCGCCGCGCCGTACATTGCCGACGGACGTCTGGTGCGGGTCATGGCTGATTATGAAATCGACCCGGACAGCTTCGGCCCGCACATTCTCGCGGTGTACCCCAGCCATCGACGGGCCACGGCTAAAGTGGTGGCGTTCATCGATTACATCTCGGCATTTCTGGCCGAGCGTGGATTGAACTGACACCCGTTCCCTGTAGAAGCTGCCGAAGGCTGCGATCTTGTGATTTTTGTGGATCGCCAGCGCAGGCCGACTGGCGGTGCTTGTCAGTAAAATCCCACAGGAGTACAAATGTACTCCATGACAAACCTGACTCCCCGCCGTACCGCCATCCTGACCTTTATCCGCGAACGCATCGCCGAACACGGTCAGCCCCCAAGCCTCGCTGAAATCAGCGAGGCTTTTGGTTTTGCCTCGCGCAGCGTGGCGCGCAAGCATGTGCTGGCGCTCACCGAAGCCGGGTATATCGAGGTCAACCCGCACCAGGCCCGGGGCATTCGCCTGCTCGGGCAACCCGCGCGGCCGGAGCTGCTGGACATTCCGGTGCTCGGCCGGGTGGCTGCCGGTGCACCGATCGGCGCCGATGCCGACATCCATAACCGCTTGATGCTTGATCCCGCGCTGTTCTCCCGTGCGCCCGACTACATGTTGCGGGTGCAGGGCGACTCGATGATCGAGGACGGCATTCTCGACGGTGATCTGGTGGGAGTGAAGCGTAATCCCGAGGCGCTCAACGGCCAGATCGTGGTGGCGCGACTCGATGGTGAGGTGACGATCAAACGCTTCGAGCGTGTCGGCGCTACGGTGCGCCTGCTGCCGCGCAACCCGGCGTACCAGCCGATTGTCGTGCGCGATGATCAGGACCTGGCCATCGAAGGGGTGTTCTGCGGTCTGGTGAGGCAAGGCTGATGGGCGCCGTCGTTGCACTCGATACGCTGTTCAATGGCGGCCAGGTCTGGAAGGGCCGGCCTGCGCCACCGGCGGCCAGCCCGCAACCCACCGGGCATGCCGCGCTGGATGCAGCACTGCCCAGCGGTGGCTGGCCGGAAGCGGCGCTGAGCGAAATCCTCCTGGCCGGCCCCGGGGTTGGCGAGTTGCAACTGGTGTGGCCGACGCTGGCGCGGATGTCGGCGGCGGGCGAGCGCATCGTGCTGGTGGCGCCACCGTTCGTGCCGTACCCGCAGGCGTGGGCGAACGCCGGGGTCGATCTGCGCCAGTTGTCGGTGATTCAGGCCAGCGAACGCGATGCCTTGTGGGCGGCGGAACAATGCCTGCGTTCCGGCAGTTGCGGCGCGGTGCTGTGCTGGCCGTACAAGGCCGATGACCGTGCGTTGCGGCGTTTGCAGGTAGCGGCAGAAACCGGCCAGACCCTGGCGTTTGCCTGGCGCCCGCTGAGCGAGGCGATCAACCCGTCGCCGGCCGCGTTGCGTATTGCCATCGACGCAAGACCGGCCCAGTTGCGCGTGCTCAAGTGCCGTGGCGGACTGGCGCGCACGGCGCCGATTGCGTTTGCCGTGGGGCACTGAGGTCGTCATGCGCTGGGTGTGTATTCTGTTCCCGCAATTGGCCCTCGACGCCGTGCTGCGTCAGCGTGCCGATCCTGCTGAGCCGTTGGTGCTGCTCAGTGGCCCGGCCCAGCGCCGGGTGCTGCAAGCGGTGAATGCAGCGGCGCGCCAGCTCGGCTTGCGCGCCGGCCAGTCGATGACCGCCGCGCAGGCCCTAAGCAAAGGCTTTGCCACCGCCGATTACGACCTCGCCGAGGTCGAGCACTGGCAGCAGTTTCTCGCCGCGTGGGCCTATCGTTTCAGCGCGCAGGTCAGCGTGCATTATCCGCGTACCGTGGTGTTCGAGATCGAGTCGAGCCTGGGCCTGTTCGGCTCCTGGGCGCAGTTCGAAGCGCGGCTGCGCAAGGAACTGACTGAGCTGGGTTTCCGCCATCGCATCGTCGCCGCACCGAATCCGGTGGCGGCGCGGGTGCTGGCCAACGCCTACGACGGTCTGGTGGTACCTGACGGTGAGGCCCTGCAGCATCACCTCGGAAAGTTGCCCGTCGACCGTGTCGGGCTGGAGCCGCAGGTCGCCACCGCGCTGACGCGCATGGGTCTGCGCAATCTGAACCAGTTGCAGAGCCTGCCGCGTCAGGCCCTGGCCCGGCGCTTCGAAGCGTCGATGCTCAAGCATCTCGACACGTTGTTCGGCGCACGGCCGCTGGCCTTGGCGTTCTATCTGCCGCCGGATCGTTTCGATGTGCGCATCGAACTCAATTTCGACGTGCAATCCCATCAGGCGCTGCTGTTTCCGTTACGCCGCTTGACCGCTGACCTGTCGGCGTTCCTCTGCGGACGTGACAGCGGCGTGCAGCGTTTCGACCTGCATCTGGAGCACGCCGGGCTGCCGGACACGCTGATCAAGGTCGGCCTGCTCAGCGCCGAGCGCGATCCGGCGATGCTCTTTGAACTGGCCCGTGGGCGACTGGAACAAGTCCAGGTCGAGGCCCCGGTGCGCGGCTTTCGCCTGCGCGCCGAAGACCTGCCGAGTTTCGTGCCGCAGTTTCAGGAACTGTTCGATGATCGTCCGCAACAGACCTTGCCCTGGGAGCAATTGCGCGAACGTCTGCGTGCACGGCTCGGCGATGACGCGGTGCAGGGCCTGCGCTTTCAGGCCGACCACCGCCCCGAATGTGCCTGGCAGCACGGCGTCGACAAGCAGCGTTGCAGCGGTTTGCCGAGCGTGCAGCGCCCGGGCTGGTTGCTCGGCGAACCGCAGAGTGTGCCGGAAGGTTCGGCGCGGATTCTCATGGGCCCGGAGCGCATCGAGTCCGGCTGGTGGGACGGTGATGATGTGCGCCGCGATTACTACCTGATCCAGAACCGCGCCGGTCAGCAGGGCTGGGCCTATCGAGCCGTGGGCGAGGGCGGGCCGTTGTGGCTGCAAGGCTGGTTTGCATGAACCACGGTTATGCCGAACTGCATTGCCTGTCGAATTTCAGTTTCCAGCGCGGTGCCTCCAGTGCCCTTGAGCTGTTTCAGCGGGCGAAAAAACATGGTTATCAGGCGCTGGCGATCACCGACGAGTGCACCCTGGCCGGGATCGTCCGCGCCTGGCAAGCGGCGAAATCAGTGGAGCTGCCGCTGATCATCGGCAGCGAAATCCGCATCGATAACGGTCCGAAACTGCTGCTGTTGGTGGAGAACCTGGCGGGCTATCAGGCCTTGTGCGGTTTGATCACTCAGGCCCGGCGGCGTACGCAGAAGGGCCAGTACCAGGTGCTGCGCGAGGATTTCAGCCAGCCGTTGCCGGGATTGTTCACCGTGTGGGTGCCGGACAGCGTTAATGATGTCGAGGAGGGCCGCTGGCTGAAGCAGACTTTCGGCGAGCGCCTGTATCTGGCGGTGCAGTTGCATCGCGGGCAAGACGATCAGCGGCGTCTGGCGGCACTGCTGAGTCTGGCCGAGCAACTGCAGATCGCCGCCGTGGCCAGCGGCGACGTGCACATGCACGCCCGTGGGCGGCGCGCCCTGCAGGACACCATGACCGCGATCCGCCATCACGTCCCGGTGGCCGAGGCCGGGTTGCGCCTGCACCCCAACGGCGAGCGCCATCTGCGCAGCCTCGACGTGTTGCGCGAGCTTTATCCGCCGGCGTTGCTCGACGCCTCGGTGCAACTGGCGCGGCGCTGCACTTTCGAGCTGAGCGAGTTGCGCTATGAGTATCCGAAAGAGCTGGTGCCGCAGGGGCACACCGGCAGTTCCTGGTTGCGCCAACTGACTGAAGAAGGCATTGCTTGGCGCTGGCCGAAAGGGCCACAGGCCAAAGTGCTCAAGCAAATCGACGATGAGCTGAAACTGATCGCCGAGCTCGGCTACGAAAGTTACTTCCTCACCGTGCATGACGTGGTGCGTTTCGCTCGCGATCAGCAGATTCTCTGTCAGGGCCGCGGTTCGGCGGCTAACTCGGCGGTGTGTTTTGCCTTGGGTATCACCGAGATCGATCCGGATCGCACCACGCTGCTGTTCGAGCGTTTCATGTCGAAAGAACGCAACGAGCCGCCGGACATCGATGTCGATTTCGAGCACGAGCGCCGCGAAGAAGTCCTGCAATACGTGTTTCGCCGATATGGCCGGCGGCGTGCGGCGTTGACGGCGGTGGTCAGCACTTACCACGCTGCCGGGGCGGTGCGCGACGTAGCCAAGGCCCTTGGGCTACCGCCGGATCAGATCAATGCACTGGCCGATTGCTGCGGCCACTGGAGCGACGAAACACCGCCGCTGGCGCGCTTGCTCGAAGGCGGCTTCGACCCCGACAGCCCGGTGCTGCGCCGGGTGCTGAGCCTGACCGGGCAACTGATCGGCTTCCCCCGACACCTGTCGCAGCACCCCGGCGGTTTCGTGATTTCCGAACAGCCGTTGGACACGCTGGTGCCGGTGGAAAATGCCGCCATGGCCGAGCGCACGATCATTCAATGGGACAAGGACGACCTCGATGCGGTCGGGCTGCTCAAGGTCGATATCCTCGCCCTCGGCATGCTCAGTGCCATCCGCCGTTGCTTCGATCTGCTGCGTCGTCATCGCCATCTCGATCTGAGCCTGGCGACGATTCCTGCTGAAGACAAACCGACCTACGAGATGATCAGCCGCGCCGACACCATCGGTGTATTTCAGATCGAATCGCGGGCGCAGATGTCGATGTTGCCGCGCCTGAAACCGGCGAAGTTCTACGATCTGGTGATCGAAGTGGCGATCGTCCGCCCGGGGCCGATTCAGGGCGGGATGGTTCATCCGTACCTGCGCCGACGCAACAAGGAAGAGCCGACAACCTATCCCTCGCCGGAACTGGAAGTGGTGCTCAAACGCACCCTCGGCGTGCCGCTGTTTCAGGAACAGGTGATGCAGATCGCCATCGTCGCCGCCGACTACAGCCCCGGCGAGGCCGATCAGTTGCGTCGCTCGATGGCCGCGTGGAAACGCCATGGAGGCTTGGAGCCGCACAAGGAACGCCTCGCCGCCGGCATGAAGAAAAACGGCTACACCGAGGAATTCGCCGCGCAGATCTTCGAGCAGATCAAGGGTTTCGGCAGCTATGGTTTTCCCGAGTCCCACGCCGCCAGTTTTGCCTTGCTGACTTACGCCAGTTGCTGGCTCAAGTGTCACGAACCGGCGGCGTTCGCTTGCGCGTTGATCAACAGTTGGCCGATGGGCTTCTACAGCCCGGATCAGATCCTTCAGGACGCCCGTCGCCATCAGTTGCAGATCCGTCCGGTGGACGTGCGTGCCAGCGACTGGGATTGCAGTCTGGAACCGATCAGCGGCGCGCAACCGGCGATTCGCATGGGCCTGCGGATGATCAAGGGTTTTCGCGAGGACGACGCCCGGCGCATCGAAGCGGCGCGGGCGCGGGGGGCGTTTGCCGATGTCGCCGATCTGGGCGAACGGGCCGCGCTCGACAGTCGCGCCCAGGCATTATTGGCAGACTCCGGCGCGTTGCGTGGCATGGCCGGGCATCGGCACCGCGCGCGCTGGGAAGTGGCCGGGGTGCAGAAACAGCTGGGCCTGTTTGCCGGCTTGCCGAGCCAGGAAGAAGCCGATGTGCTGCTGCCCAAACCGAGTGTCGGTGAGGACCTGCAGGCCGATTACGCGACCATCGGCACCACGCTGGGGCCGCATCCGCTGGCGCTGCTGCGTGGTGAACTGAAGGCGCGGCGTTGTCGCAGCTCTCAGGAGTTGCTGGACGTCGAGCACGGCCGGCCGGTGAGCATCGCCGGGCTGGTCACCGGGCGGCAGCGACCGGGCACTGCCAGCGGCGTGACTTTCGTCACCCTCGAAGACGAGTTCGGCAACGTCAACGTGGTGGTCTGGCGCGATCTGGCCGAGCGCCAGCGTCAGGTGCTGGTCGGCTCGCAACTGCTCAAGGTCGATGGCCGCTGGGAGCGGGAGGGCGAAGTCCGGCACCTGATCGCCGGGCGATTGAGCGATCTGACTCCGCTGCTCGACGGCATCCGCGTACAAAGCCGCGACTTCCACTAAAGCCCAGAACACCACATATCCCCCCTGTGGGAGCGGGCTTGCTCGCGAAGACGGTGTGTCAGTTGGCAAATAAGTGGCTGACACACCGCTTTCGCGAGCAAGCCCGCTCCCACAGGGGGATTTGTGTGTGTCCAAACAAGCCAATCCATTGGCGTCAAAAATCTCTGTCACCAATGGTGGCACTTTGTCATAATGCCGGCCCTTTTCCGCTCCCCACTGCCTTGCCGTGCCGGGACACACCGTTTTTTTTCAGAAGGAATGCACAGTGAGAATGATCTCCCGGATGTTGGTCTCAGGCGTTGCGATTGCCGTGCTCGGCACCCTCGCCGGCTCCCTTGCCGGGTGCGCCACCGAAAGCTCCCGCGCACTGCCGGTGGCCAAGGTCGAGAGCGCCACGCAAGTCTGGACCGGTGCTCGCGTGCCGATGGCGGTGGGCAAGTTCGATAACCGCTCCAGCTACATGCGCGGGATCTTCTCCGACGGCGTCGACCGTCTCGGCGGCCAGGCCAAGACCATCCTGATCACTCACTTGCAGCAGACCAACCGTTTCTCGGTACTGGATCGCGACAACATGGGCGAGATCCAGCAGGAAGCGGCGATCAAGGGCCAGGCCCAGCGCCTCAAGGGTGCCGATTACGTGGTCACCGGTGACGTCACCGAGTTCGGCCGCAAGGAAACCGGCGACCACCAGCTGTTCGGTATTCTCGGCCGTGGCAAGACCCAGGTCGCCTACGCCAAGGTCAACCTGAACATCGTCAATATCAGCACCTCCGAAGTGGTGTATTCGACTCAGGGCGCCGGTGAATACGCCTTGTCCAACCGCGAAATCATCGGCTTCGGCGGCACCGCTGCGTACGACTCGACCCTCAACGGCAAAGTCCTCGATCTGGCCATGCGCGAGGCGATCAATCGTCTGGTCGATGGCATGAACGCCGGTGCCTGGAAACCGGGTAACTGATCGCTATTCATTGCAAGGAGCACTACCCCATGAATCTGACTTTGTCGCGGTCGCTGCTGGCCCTGACGCTGGCCGCCAGCGCCTTGCTGGCCGGTTGCAGCAGCCCGAAAACCCTGTACCAGTGGGAAGACTACCAACCGCAGGTCTACGAATACTTCAAAGGCGAAGAGCCGAAGGAAGCCCAGGCCGAAGTGCTGGAGCGTGACTTGCAGAAGATCCGTTCCACCGGCAAAGCCGTGCCGCCGGGCTACCACGCCCACCTGGGCCTGCTGTACCTGAGCATGGGCAAGGACGATCAGATGGTGCAGCAGTTCCGCACCGAGAAAGCGCTGTTCCCCGAGTCCGGCCCGTACATGGATTTTCTGCTTAAAAACGCCAAGACCGGAGACGCCCAATGATCTCGCGCACCCTGAAACTGCTGGCCGCCGGTTTGGCCCTGACCGTGCTCGGTGGCTGCGTCGCGCCGAAAACCGTGGATTACTCGGCGTACAAACAGGCACGGCCGAAGACCATTCTGGTGCTGCCGCCGCTGAACACCTCGCCGGACGTCAAGGCTTCCTACAGCTTGCTGTCGCAGGTGACGTTCCCATTGGCCGAGGCCGGTTACTACGTGCTGCCGATCACCCTGGTGGACGAAACCTTCCGCCAGAACGGCCTGACCACCCCGGATGACATTCATCAGGCGCCGGCCAACAAGCTCAAGGAAATCTTCGGCGCCGACGCTGCGCTGTACATCACCGTGACCGAGTACGGTACGCGCTACATGGTGATCAGCAGCGAAACCGCGGTAACCGCCACCGCCAAGCTGGTCGATCTGAAATCCGGCACCACGCTGTGGACCGGTTCGGCACGGGCGTCGAGCGAAGAGGGCGGCAATAACAGTGGTGGCGGCCTGGTCGGCATGCTGATCACTGCCGCGGTGAAGCAGGTGATCAACAGTTCGACCGATGCCGGGTATCCGATTGCCGGCGTGGCGAGCAATCGCCTGTTGTCGGCCGGACAGCACGCCGGCCTGCTGTATGGCCCGCGTTCGCCGAAATACGGTACGGACTAAAAATTACCGGCACGCCTGAAATCTCCTGTGGGAGCGGGCTTGCTCCGGGCGGCGTTCCGACGAATGCGGTGGGTCAGTCGCCAAATGTTTTACTGACCCGGCGCATTCGCGAGCAAGCCCGCTCCCACAAGGGAAAGGCGTTTCGCAGCCGATTTATTTGGCGTCCGCCAAAACCGCTCGCCACCGCCCGCTGCTTCCGTCCACGTTTGCAATGAGCGGGTCGGCAAATCGAAGTCATCCCGCCCTAATCGTATCCAGACCCTGCATCAGGAGGCCGAAGGCGATATCCTGCGCCACACTTATCTGCGCAAACGGCGAATAACGCTGCAACACCGTGTTTGCCCGAGGCTAAAGGAGTGTTCGAATGACCGAGAAGAAACTGGAAACCACGGTCGACCGCGTCTACCAAGGGGTTTACCAGGCGATCAGCAAGCGTTCGCTGCGTCCGGGGATGAAGCTGGGCGAAGCGTCCCTGGCCGAACTGTTCAATGTCAGCCGCACGTCGGTACGCGCCGCGCTCAAGCAACTGGAAGCCGAGGGGCTGGTCACCACCGAGCCGAATAAAGGTGCATCGGTGTCGCTGCCGAGCAACGAAGAGATCCGCTCGCTGTTCGAAACCCGGCGGCTGATCGAAATCGGCATGGTCACCGAACTCTGTCGGCGCAAGGACACCGCCGCCATGCAGGTCTTGCGCGAGCACCTGCTACTGGAGGACGCAGCCCACGCGGCAGGCGATCACGAGCAACTGATTTACCTGCTCGGCGAGTTCCACCTCAAACTGGCGCGCAGCCTCAACAACCCGGTGCTGCTCGACTGGTTTCAGAAGCTGATTTCCCGCGCCTCGCTGTATGTCGCTGCACTGGATGACGACAGCCATGAAGCCTGCCGTGACAACGAACATCTGCGCCTGATCGAATACATCGAGGCGGGCGACCAGAGCGCCGCCATCGAACTGACCTGCACGCATTTGAACGGTATCGAGAAGGCGATTCTCGACGTCGCGGCGAAGATGAAAACTGGCTACCATCCGCTCAAGCACCTGATCGGGGTCTGATCCGGGCCTGGTCTGAAATCGGCTATACCTCTAATGAAACCATTACGGCCGATGAGGCTCGAAACAGACGGGCGTCGCGGCGTTCTGCCGTCGCGATGTATCGGGCAAACACCACAGGACACCGAGTCAATCGATGCAGTTTTTATCCGATAGCCACGGTTGTGACGGCTGGAAAGGCGAGATGGCCGAACGCATTTGCGCGTTCGACTGGCGCCTCACCGAACTCGGCCCGCTCGACACCTGGCCTGCCAGTTTGTGCAGCACCGTGCAATTGATGCTGGCCTCGCCCTTGCCGATGGTCATGCTCTGGGGCCATGCCGGCTACATGATCTACAACGACGCCTACTCGCAGTTTGCCGGTGGCCGCCACCCCTATTTGTTGGGGGTGCCGGTGGAGCTGGGCTGGCCGGAAGTCGCCGAGTTCAACCGGCATGTGGTCGACACCTGTCTGGCGGGCGGCACCTTGTCCTACCGCAACAAGGAACTGGTGCTGTTGCGCGATGGCGTGCCCGAAGATGTCTGGATGGATCTGTATTACAGCCCGGTGGCCAACGATGACGGCGTGCCTTCAGGAGTGATGGCGATGGTGGTCGAGACCACCGAGTTGGTGCGCTCCGAGCGACTGCGTCAGGCGGCAGAAGACGCTTATCGGGCCGACAACGAACGGGTGCGTCTGGCGCTGAATGCCGGGGCCTTGCTTGGCTCGTTCGTCTGGGACGTGAAGAACAATGTGCTGTCGGCCGACGAGCGTTTCGCCCGGACCTTTTGCTATCCGCCGGATCAGGACCTGAGCAACCTGCCGCAATCCGTCAATGAGTCGCGGATCCACCCGGACGACCTGGCGTGGGTGCATGATCGGGTCAGTCATTCGCTGCAGACCGGTGAGCCGTACAACGCCGAATACCGCGTGTTGCGGGCCGACGGCAGCTATATGTGGGTGCTTGCCAGTGGCGCATGCGAGTTTGACGAGCAAGGCGCGCCGCTCCGTTTCCCCGGGGTGTTGATCGACATCCATGAACGCAAGATCGCCGAAGAATCCCTGCTCAAATTCACGCGCAACCTGGAGCAGCGGGTGGCCAGTGAAGTGGATGCCCGGCTGGCGGCGGAAGAGCAATTGCGTCAGTCGCAGAAGCTTGAAGCCATCGGCGGACTGACCGGTGGCGTGGCCCACGACTTCAACAACCTGCTGCAGGTAATTGCCGGCAACCTGCATTTGCTGGCGCGGCATGAGCCGGACAATGCCAACGTGCAACGCCGGGTCAGCGCCTCGCTGGCAGCGGTCGAGCGTGGGGCCAAGCTGTCGTCGCAACTGCTCGCCTTTGCCCGGCGCCAACCGTTGTCGCCGGCGGTGTGCGATCCGCGGCAGATCTTCGACGGCGTCGGTGAATTGCTGCAGCGCGCATTGGGCGAAACCATTCAGATCGACGTGCAATTGCCGCAGGACCCGTGGCACATCAACGTCGACCGCAATCAACTGGAAAACGCCATTCTCAATCTGGCGATCAACGCCCGGGACGCGATGAAAGGCGAGGGCACGATTGTTCTCAGTGCCATTAATACTCGGCTGGACAGCACTTTTTGCGCGGGCAAAGGCATCGTCGCCGGCGATTTCGTGCGGGTGGTGGTCAGCGATACCGGCGTCGGCATTGCGCCGCAAATGCTCGAGCAAGTGTTTGAGCCATTCTTCACCACCAAGGCCGACGGCCAGGGCACCGGGCTCGGTCTGAGCATGGTGTTCGGCTTCGTCAAACAGAGTGGTGGCCACGTCGAGATCGACAGCACCGTGGGCGAAGGCACGCGGGTGCAACTGTACTTTCCGCGCAGCCTGCGTCCGGTTCTCGATGAGACGCCGAGCGTCGACCCGCAGCAGGGCGGCGGCCACGAGACCATTCTGGTGGTCGAGGATAACGACGCAGTGCGTGCTTCGGCCGTGGAGTTGCTGCGCGAGGAAGGCTACCGCGTGCTGACCGCGGGCAATGGCGACGTGGCGATGCAGATGCTGCTGGAAGGGATCGATGTGGATCTGATTTTCACCGACGTGGTGATGCCGGGGCTGATCAAAAGCTCCGATCTGGCGGCGTGGGCCAAGGTGCAGACACCACCGGTGGCGGTGCTGTTCACCTCCGGCCACACCCGCGACATCATTTCGCGCAACCACCAGTTGAGCCCGGACACGCACTTGCTCGGCAAACCGTATGGCCCGGAGGCGTTGTTGCAGATGATTCGCTCGGTGCTCAGTGCCTAACTGGCGAATTCCCGATTCCCTGTGGCGAGGGGATTCATCCCCGATGGAGTGCGCAGCACTCCCCAGCACTCCCCAGCATTTTTCCAGCTATATGGAATTTGCAGTGACTGCGCCGGCTGCGCCGCCGATCGGGGATAAATCCCCTCACCACAGGGTTCAACTTCGCTCCTAATTTTTCTGCAGGGACAGCCCATGACTTCCAAACGCACCTCCAAAGCACCCGCCGGCATGGTTCGGGTGCGTGGCGCCCGCGAACACAATCTGAAGAATGTCGACGTCGATATCCCTCGCGACGCGCTGGTGGTGTTCACCGGCGTCTCCGGTTCGGGCAAGTCGTCGTTGGCGTTTTCAACGTTGTACGCCGAAGCCCAGCGGCGTTATTTCGAATCTGTGGCGCCGTATGCGCGGCGACTGATCGATCAGGTCGGGGTGCCGGATGTCGACTCCATCGAAGGCCTGCCGCCCGCCGTGGCCCTGCAACAGCAGCGCGGTACGCCGAGCACGCGTTCGTCGGTCGGCAGCGTGACCACCTTGTCGAGCCTGATCCGCATGCTCTATTCCCGCGCCGGCAGTTACCCGCCGGGGCAACCGATGCTCTACGCCGAGGATTTCTCGCCGAACACCCCGCAAGGCGCGTGCCCGGAGTGCCACGGTCTGGGCCGGGTCTACGAGGTGACCGAGGCGCTGATGGTGCCCGATCCGAACCTGACCATCCGCCAACGCGCCGTGGCGTCCTGGCCGCTGGCGTGGCAGGGGCAGAACCTGCGCGACATCCTCGTGACCATGGGCATCGACGTCGACATCCCCTGGAAGAAACTGCCGAAAAAGCAGCGTGACTGGATTCTGTTCACCGAAGAAACCCCAACCGTGCCGGTGTACGCCGGGCTGACCCCGGAGGAAACCCGGGTCGCCCTCAAGCGCAAGATGGAACCGAGTTATCAGGGCACCTTCACCGGTGCCCGCCGCTACATCCTGCACACCTTCACTCATTCGCAAAGTGCGCTGATGAAGAAGCGCGTTTCGCAATTCATGCTCGGCAGCCCGTGCCCGTTGTGCGACGGCAAACGCCTGAAGCGTGAAGCGTTGTCGGTGACCTTTGCCGGTTACGACATCGGTGAACTGTCGCAGATGCCGTTGCTGCAAGTGGCCGAAGTATTGAAACCCGTGGCTGCGGCGACCTATCTGCAGCAGGCCGAAGAAAGCGGCGAAACCCTCAGCCATGCGCAAACCCGCGAGGCGCGCCAGCAGCGCGTGGCCCACGGTGCCAGCGGCCACGCCAGTGCGCCGGACGTGCGCCACACGCCGAACCTGTCGCTGGAAAAACGTCTGGCGGCGCAGCGGATTGCCGAGGACTTGCTGGAGCGGGTCAGCACCCTGACCGATCTGGGCCTCGGTTATCTGGCGCTGGAGCGCAGCACGCCGACGTTGTCGTCCGGCGAGCTGCAACGCCTGCGCCTGGCGACGCAATTGGGCTCGCAACTGTTCGGCGTGATCTACGTGCTCGACGAGCCATCCGCCGGTCTGCATCCGGCCGATGGCGAGGCGCTGTTCGAAGCCATGCAGCGCTTGAAGGCCGATGGCAATACGCTGTTTGTGGTCGAGCACGATCTGGAAACCATGCGCCGCGCCGACTGGCTGATCGACGTCGGTCCGGCGGCGGGCGAGAAGGGTGGGCAGGTGTTGTACAGCGGCCCTCCGGCCGGGCTGGCCGAGATCGATGAGTCGCAGACCCGCGCCTATCTGTTTGCCGAGAGCCAGCGGCAGACCCGCACCGCGCGCAAGCCGAGCGGTTGGCTGAAACTTGACGGGATCAGCCGCAATAACCTGCACAACCTCAGCGCTGAATTTCCCTTGGGCTGCTTCACCTCGGTCACCGGGGTTTCCGGTTCGGGCAAGTCGAGTCTGGTCAGTCAGGCGTTGCTCGAACTGGTCGGCGCGCAACTCGGGCGGCCGCTGGTTGAGGACGAGCCGGAAGAGCTCAGCCTCGAAGACGATGCGCCGCAGGCCAGCAGCGGTCAGGTGACGGCGGGGCTGGAGTCGATCAAACGCCTGGTGCAGGTCGATCAAAAGCCCATCGGCCGCACGCCACGTTCGAATCTGGCGACCTACACCGGGCTGTTCGACAACGTGCGCAAACTGTTCGCCGCCACGCCCGAGGCACGGGCGGCGGGGTATGACGCCGGGCAGTTTTCCTTCAACGTCGCCAAGGGCCGCTGCCCAACCTGCGAGGGTGAAGGTTTTGTCAGCGTCGAGTTGCTGTTCATGCCGAGCGTGTATGCGCCGTGCCCGACCTGTCATGGCGCGCGCTACAACCCGCAGACCCTGGCGATTCAGTGGCAAGGCTTGAGCATTGCGCAGGTGCTGCAACTGACCGTGGAAGAGGCGGTAGAAGTGTTCAACGAGCAGCCGGGGATTCGTCGTTCACTGGAGGTGCTGCGTGACATCGGCCTCGGTTATCTGCGGCTCGGCCAACCGGCCACCGAGTTGTCCGGTGGTGAAGCACAACGGATCAAACTGGCCACTGAGCTGCAGCGCAATCAGCGCGGCGCGACCCTGTATGTGCTGGATGAACCGACCACCGGGCTGCATCCGCGGGACGTCGATCGGTTGTTGGAGCAACTGAATACGCTGGTCACGGCAGGACACACGGTGATCGTGGTCGAGCATGAAATGCGCGTAGTCGCACAGAGTGACTGGGTGATCGACATCGGCCCGGGGGCCGGGGATCAGGGCGGCAAAATCGTCGCCGCCGGCACGCCGCAGAAAGTTGCCGCGAGCAAGAAGAGCCGCACGGCGCCGTTTCTGGCGCGGGCCTTGAACCAATAACCGCGGCGATCCCACTGGCCCCATCGCCAGCAAGCTAACTCCCACAGGTTTTGCGGTGTGCACAAGGCTGGTGATCACCACAGCCCCAATGTGGGAGCGGGCTTGCTCGCGAAAGCGGTGTGTCAGGCAATAGAGATGCTGGCTATACCGACGCCATCGCGGGCAAGCCCGGCTCCCACAGGTTTTGCGGTGTGCACAAGGCTAGTGATCAACACGCCCCAATGTGGGAGCGGGCTTGCTCGCGAAATCGGTGTATCAGGCAATAGAGATGCTGGCTATACCGACGCCTTCGCGAGCAAGCCCGGCTCCCACAGGTTTTGCGGTGTGCACAAGGCTAGTGATCACCACAGCTCCAGTGTGGGAGCGAGCTTGCTCGCGAAAGCGGAGTGTCAGGCAACGAGATGCTGGTTATACCGACGCTTTCGCGAGCAAGCCCGGCTCCCACAGGTTTTGCGGTGTGCACTAGGCTGGCGATCAACACAGCCCCAATGTGGGAGCGGGCTTGCTCGCGAAAGCGGTGTGTCAGGCAATAGAGATGCTGGCTATACCGACGCCTTCGCGGGCAAGCCCGGCTCCCACAGGTTTTGCGGTGTGCAGAAGGCTGGTGATCAATACAGCTCCAGTGTGGGAGCGAGCTTGCTCGCGAAAGCGGTGTGTCAGGCAACGAGATGCTGGTTATACCGACGCTTTCGCGAGCAAGCCCGGCTCCCACAGGTTTTGCGGTGTGCACAAGGCTGGTGATCAACACAGCTCCAGTGTGGGAGCGAGCTTGCTCGCGAAAGCGGTGTGTCAGGCAACGAGATGCTGGCTATACCAACGCTTTCGCGAGCAAGCCCGGCTCCCACAGGTTTTGCGGTGTGCACAAGGCTGGTGATCAACACAGCTCCAGTGTGGGAGCGAGCTTGCTCGCGAAAGCGGTGTGTCAGGCAACGAGATGCTGGCTATACCGACGCCTTCGCGGGCAAGCCCGGCTCCCACAGGTTTTGCGGTGTGCACAAGGCTGGCGATCAACACAGCTCCAGTGTGGGAGCGAGCTTGCTCGCGAAAGCGGTGTGTCAGGCAATAGAGATGCTGGCTATACCGACGCCTTCGCGGGCAAGCCCGGCTCCCACAGGTTTTGCGGTGTGCACAAGGCTAGTGATCAACACGCCCCAAAGTGGGAGCGGGCTTGCTCGCGAAAGCGGTGTGTCAGGCAACGAGATGCTGGCTATACCGACGCTTTCGCGGGCAAGCCCGGCTCCCACAGGTTTTGCGGTGTGCACAAGGCTGGTGATCAACACAGCTCCAGTGTGGGAGCGAGCTTGCTCGCGAAAGCGGTGTGTCAGGCAACGAGATGCTGGCTATACCGACGCCTTCGCGGGCAAGCCCGGCTCCCACAGGTTTTGCGGTGTGCAAAAGGCTTGTGATCACCACCAATCCAGTGTGGGAGCGGGCTTGCTCGCGAAAGCGACGGGTCAGGCGCCATCAAGCGTGCGGCGGACCTTGTCCAGCAGTTCGCTGATCTGGAACGGCTTGACCAGCATTTCCATGCCGCTGCCGAGGAACACCTGGCGATTGATCGCGGTCTCGGCATAACCGGTCATGAACAGGATCGGCAGGCTTTCACGCCAGCCCCGCGCCACGTCCGCCAGTTCCCGGCCGCTCATGCGCGGCAGACCGACGTCGCTCAGCAGCAGGTCGATCGTCGGATCATTCTGCAAGCGCTCCAGCGCGGTTTCGATATCCGCCGCCTGCGTGCAGCGGTAACCCGCGTCTTCCAGCACTTCGGTGACGAACATACGCACTGCCGGCATGTCTTCGACAATCAGGACATGCTCGCCGGCACCCTGCGGATCCACCTTCGGCGCCGGGATGTCGGCGCCGGTCGGATCGTTCGTCGCCGGCAGCATGATGGTCACTTCGGTGCCACGCCGTGCCACGCTGCGGATGTGCGCATCGCCACCGGACTGGCGGGCGAAACCGTAAATCGTCGACAACCCCAGACCAGTACCCTGGCCCAGCGGTTTGGTGGTGAAGAACGGGTCGAACACCTTGTCGATCACACTGTGCTCGATACCGGTGCCGTCATCGCGCACCGACAGCGCGACATACGCACCATCGGCCATGTTCGGGTCGCCGTGGGAATACGCGGCATAGGTGTTGACCCAGATATTGCCGCCTCGGGGCAGCGCATCCCGGGCGTTGATGACCAGATTCAGCACCGCGCTTTCCAGCTGTACCGGGTCGACCAGGGCAATCGCCGGTTTGTTGGTCAGTTCAAGTTTGAGGGTGATGCGTTCGCCGATGGTGCGCACCAGCAATTCTTCCAGCGAGCGCACCTGCTCATTGATGTCTACCGGCCGGGTATCCAGTGGCTGTTGGCGGGCGAAGGCCAGCAGACGATGAGTGAGCGAAGCCGCACTCATCGCTGAATTCAGCGCTGCTTCAGCATAGAGCTGCACTTTGTCGGGCCTGGCATCGGCGATGCGTTTCTGGATCAGTTCGAGGCTGGTGATGATCCCGGTCAGCAGATTGTTGAAGTCGTGGGCGATGCCCCCGGTGAGCTTGCCCAGTGCGTCCATTTTCTGCACTTGCAGCAACTGCGATTCGGCGCGCACCCGCTCGGCGACTTCCTTTGCCAGTTGTGTGGTGGTGTCGTCCAGCTGTGCCAGGTGCGAGCGCTCGCGGTGGCGATGCTCGGTGACATCTTCGACGAATACCAGGCTCAACTGCGGCGTGCGATATGGCGAAATCTGCCACTCGGTTTCGCGGACCTCGCCCTGTACGCGCATGTTCAACGTGCCTTTCCAGCGCTCGCCATCGACCAGCCGCAGGCGCAACTCGTTGAGGATCGCGCCCTGGTCTTGGTCAAAGCACTCGCTGAGAGTTTCCGGGTTGCGGTTGTCCTGAATCATCTGTGTGAAGGCGTGGTTGCACTCATGCACTTTCAGGTTGGCATCGAGCACGGCAATCGGCGCCGAGACGTTGACGAAAATCTCGCGAAACCGGGCCTCGCTCTCGCGCAGCGCGTTTTCGGTATCACGTACCCGCAGCAGAGTGCGCAGGGTCGCCAATAGCACGTCCGGGTCTACCGGGTGAATCAGGTAGGCGTCGGCCCCGGCGTTCAGGCCGGTGATGATGTCGCCGGTCTGGATCGACGCCGCAGACACGTGGATCACCGGCAGCAGCGCGGTGCGTGCATCAGCACGCAAGATGCGCACGATGTCGAAGCCGCTCATGTCCGGCAGGTTGACGTCGAGGATCAGCGCATCGAGTGGCTCGCTCGCGATCAGCGCCAGGCCCTCGCTGCCGGTGCCGGCCTCCAGCACCTCGTAGTCATGGCGCTCCAGGCGCCGGCGCAAGGCGTAGCGGGTGGCGGCGTTGTCGTCGACGATCAATAGACGGATGTCACGTTTCATCGACGTTCTCCAAGGCGAGCGCCAGCGGAATGATCACGAAAAAGGTCGAGCCGACCCCCGGCGTGCTGTCCATCCCGACCTCGCCGCCGAGCAGGGCAGCGAAGCGCTTGCACAGGGACAAGCCGAGGCCGGTGCCGCGCAGACGTTTCTGCAGCGGCGAGTCGACCTGGGAGAAGTCCTCGAACAATGCACCGTGCAGCTCCGGTGCGATACCGATCCCGGTGTCGCTGACGGCAAAACGTACTTTGTCCGAGCCTTCCAGGCGCGCCGAAACCCGCACTTCACCGCGGGTGGTGAATTTCAGCGAGTTGGAAATGAAGTTGCGCAGAATCTGCCCGAGTTTTTTGTCGTCGGTGTACAGGCGTGGCAGGCCGACCGGCTCTTCGAAAATCAGGTCCACCGCCGACGCATCGACGATCGGCCGGAACATCCCGCGCAGGGCGGAGAACAGGTCGAACATGTCGAACCATGCCGGGGAAATAGTGATCCGCCCGGCTTCGATCTTCGCCAGATCGAGCAAGTCATCGACCATGTCACTGAGTTCACGCGCGGCGCTGCTGACGAACGCCACCTGCTTGTGCTGCTCGGGGCTGAGCGGGCCGTCGAGTTCGTCGGCGAGCAGGCTGTTGATGCTGAGGATCGAACCCAGCGGGGTGCGGAACTCATGGCTCATGTACGACAGGAAACGGCTTTTCAGGTCCGAGGCCTGCCTCAGCTCTTCGGCCTGGGTGTCGAGTTCGGCGTAGAGCGCCAGCACGCCCTGGTTAGTCTCGTCGAGTTCTGCGCGCAGGGCGGCGGTCTCGCTCTGCAATCGGGCGATCAGCGCAGCCTGTTCGGCGGCATTCAGGGTTGGCGACTCAGCCATGGGCGGCCTCCAGGGCAACGACCAGTACCGTGACGTCGTCGCGCCCGCGACAGAAGTCACGGTGCAGGACGCTGGCTATCACCGCCGGATGGCGGTGCACCAGGCCGGGGTAGTCTTGAAGATTCCAACGGGACTGCAAGCCGTCGCTGTACATGATCAATAGATGTCCGGTCACGTGAGCATAGTCAAAGGGCTGGGCTTTTCGGTATTGACCGCCGACGATGCCCGGGTGCGAGGCCAGGCCCCGCGACTTGTCGGCGGTGATCAGGCTGGCGCCGATGTTGCCCACGCCAGTAAAGGTCAGGCCGTCGCGGGCGGCATTGAACTGGGCGAACGCTGCGGCGCCGCCACGGCTGCCGATCATGTCGCGGTGCATATCCTCCATCAGCAGCACCGGACTGGCGAACGGAGTCTCGGCGAACACCCGCTCGCCGGCCTTGGCCGCGCGTTCGGCATCCTCACCGTGGCCGAGGCCGTCGATGATCAGCGCGCTGACATTCGCGCCGTTGTACGCCAGGTGCCAGGTGTCGCCACACGCCGGATCGTTGTGCAGCGAATGCTGGCTGACGCCGTAGCGCAAGTCCGGTTGGCGGTCGCCGCGCGGATATAGACGCGCCAGCAGCACCGCGCCACGGGCATCGGCGTGCACGTCGAAGACCTCGGTCTGCCGCGCCACGGCACCCAGACCGATGCCCTGTGTGCCGCCGGTGGAAAAACCGTCGGTCAGGCAGGCGTCCAGGTCAAAGCCCTGGGCGCGATCGACCGCGAGCATCTCGATGCCGAATCCGCCGGGGCGCGGCAACAGGCGCAGGTGAACTTCGCCGCGGCTGGCGTGCTTGAGCACGTTGCTGGCCAGTTCGGTGGCGACCAGCGCTACCCGCCCGGCATCGGTCGCATCAAAACCGTGTTGCTCGGCGAGCCGTTGCGCGGTGCGCCGGGCATGGCCGATCTGGCTGCTGTCTTCGATCAGCAGCACCTGGGTCAGCGACCCTGCGATATTCATGTCCATCGGGTGATCGTTATTCGCGTGCCCTTGCCCGGCTCGGTGTCCAGTTCGAACTCCTCGACCAGGCGTTTTGCCCCGGTCAGGCCCAGGCCCATGCCGCTGCCGGAGGTCCAGCCGTCGGTCATCGCCAGTTTGATATCGGCAATACCGGGGCCTTCGTCGCGGAACGTCAAGCGCAGCCCGACCTTGTGATCTTCATCGAGAATCTGCCAGTCCATGTCGCCGCCGCCACCGTACACCATGGTGTTGCGGGCCAGCTCGCTGACCGCCGTGACCATTTTGGTCAGGTCGATCAGGCGCATCCCGCATTCGGTGGCGAGTTTGCGGGCGGTCTGGCGTGCGAGCACGACATCCTGCTCGATATGGATGGGTTGAGTACCGCTGCTGCGTACGGTCATTGCCGGTTTACTCGTTCCTGCAGCAGTTTCATCCCGCGCTCGACGTTCAGTGCGGTGCTGACACCCGGCAGGGTCAGGCCGAGTTCGACCAGGGTGATCGCCACGGCGGGTTGCATGCCGACCAGCATGGTTTCGGCGTCCATGATTTTCGACAGCCCGGAGATCGTGCTGATCATCCGGCCAATGAACGAGTCGACCATGTCCAGCGCCGAGATGTCGATCAGCACACCACGCGCCGAAGTCTTGCTGATGCGCTCGGACAAGTCGTCCTGCAACGTGAGGGCGAGTTGATCGTGCATGTCGACCTGAATGGTCACCAGCAGGAACTTGCCCATTTGAAGAATCGGGATACGTTCCATCGGCTCAGACCGCTTTGCCGAGGCTGATGCCCAGGCGGGAGAGGGCGAGCTTCAGTGCGTCGGCCAGATTGGCCTTGGTCACCACGCCTTGCAGGTCGAGGCCCAGATGGACGATGGTCTGGGCGATTTGCGGACGCACGCCGCTGATGATGCAATCGGCACCCATCAGACGAATCGCGGTCACGGTTTTCAGCAGGTGCTGCGCAACCAGAGTGTCGACGGTCGGTACGCCGGTAATGTCGATGATGGCGATTTCCGAACCGGTGTCGACGATGCGTTGTAGCAAGGACTCCATCACCACTTGGGTGCGTTGCGAATCGAGGGTGCCGATCATCGGCAGCGCCAGGACGCCGTCCCACAGTTTGACCACCGGCGTGGAGAGCTCCAGCAGTTCTTCCTGTTGGCGTTTGATCACCGCTTCACGGGACTTCTGGAAGGTACGGATGGTGTGCATGCCGAAGGCGTCGAACAGTTCGGAGATTTCCCAGAGTTGTTCGGCGAGCAGCGCTGGCTGTTCTTTATAGTGCGCTTGCAGCAGGGCAAACAGCGGGCCCTTCAGGGCGAAGATGAAACTGGCAGTCTGTTGCGAATCCTGACCGAGTTGGGCACGGCTGTGGGAGAGCTTTTCGAGGAACTGGCGGGTGGCTTCCCAACCCGGCGCATTGATGTTGGTGCCGTTGTCATCCTGCAAGCCATTGATCACCAGTTGCAGGAATTCGCTGGTCTGTTGTTGCAGGTCATGGTCCTTGAGATTGCGGGTGGCGCCGCTGGCTTCCAGGCCGTTGATCCATTCGCTCAGCAGTTGGGGTTGTTTGTTTTTCATCGCATCGAATGTGCTGTTCTGCAGTGCTGCCATGTGCCTGTTGCTCCGTAGCGTATTGGGGCCGGTTCTGTAAAAAGTGACCGGTGCGAAGTCAGTGACCTTTGCCGTTCAAAATAGTTGTTCAGGTGCGCAAGGATATTTTTGATCCGGCGCAAGGAATGCCCCGGTAACTCTAGTCGGCGCCCTTCAAACCAGCGATGTTTTGAACGTTGGCACCGTAGCGGCTTCGAATATACGAGGCCGACGGGTCTGAGTCGCGCCAGCATTGAAAAACGAGGTGGCTATGAACGAGCAATCGCAACAGCAGCAGAAACCGGACGCCGAACCGATCAATCGCAACGACCCGGCCATAGACCCCCAAGTACCGGGGCAGAACCCGCCAACGCGACCCACGGGTGGCACCGAGCAAGTGCAAAGCGCCGATCCGGTGGTGGATCAAAAGAACAAACACACCGACAACGACAACGAATTCAGCCCCGGTTTCGAGCCTGAGCCCGATCGTCCGAAGCCCGGTGAAGAAACCGATGCCGACATCGATACTGACGGTGGTTGATCTCGCTGAAACGACAAAAGGCCGCATTTATCAATGCGGCCTTTTGCTGTACAGCGCCCGGGTTACTTGCTCGGGTGCTTGGCTTGCAGCTCTTTGGCCGCGGTCAGGTGTTTTTCCAGCGCCGGCAACATTTTCTGTGCGAAGGCCTTTAGTTCGGGGGCGCCTTTGACTTTGTCGTCGGTGACGGTGTTGGCTTCTTTCTTGAACAGTTCGATGGTTTCTTCGTGGGCCTTGACCTGGTTGTTGGCGTAGGCTGCGTCGAAGGATTCATCGCGCATGTCGAGGATCTTTTCCTTGGCCTGTTTGACCAGGGTGGTGGTGTCCGGGACCTCAATGTCATTGGCCTTGGCAATGCTGGCCAGTTCGTCGTTGGCCTTGCTGTGGTCGGTGATCATCATGTTGGCGAACGCCTTGATGTCGGCCGACTGACTTTTTTCCAGGGCGAGGCGACTGGTCTCGATCTCCGCTATGCCACCGGCAGCAGCGTTGTCGACGAAGTCGTTGGAAGTGGCGGCGAAGGCACTGCCCATGCCGCTGCTCAGCGCGACAGCCAGAACGAGATGACGCAGGTTGAATCCGTCCATTGATGTATCTCCACACAGGTTTTTGTTGACGTTATGCAATGGAGGGAGCGCAGCGGAAAAAGGTTTGATCGCGTTTCCGACAGGGCGACGAACGGCAACCGCTGGTCTGACAGGTGGTCGACAGAACGGCCCGACCAAGGCCATTCTGATAACTGCCAGCGCAATCGGTCGCGTTGGTTGCCGATCAACTGACGGAGGTGTTCCATGCCGGTGACTCATGACCTGTATCAGGACTTGAAGCTAACGAAGGAAGAGGTCCAGCAAAAACGCACCGAGGATCCATTTCTGGATGCACTGATCAACAAGTATTCCCAGGCGGACGCCGAAGTAGTCAAGGCCGAGACGGCGACCTCGGATGCACCCAGTGATGACACCCTGAAGAAACTCAAAGAGAAACGCTTGCAGGTCAAAGACAAGATCGTCGCGCAGTTGCAGGCTCGATCCTGACCGTCAGTCGCTTCACCGCTTCAAAATGGTGAAATGACTGAACGCAGCCACTGACCGGCACCTCGAATGTACAGAGTCTTCACTCAGCGACTCTTTTCGAGGTGCCCCATGAACAAACCCAGATTCCCCAGTGAAGAGCAGGGCGGTTTCGACCCGGTTCCCACTCACCCTGAGCCCAACAGCCCGGCACATACCACCACTTTTCCCGAAGAGCCGGACGAAGATCTTCCTGAAGACGAAGATCCGGACAAGTTCGACAGATCGGGCAATTGAAAGACCGCTATCGCGAGCAGGCTCACTCCTACAGTTGGAATGCTATCAACTGTAGGAGTGAGCCTGCTCGCGATGACGTCAGTTGATCTAACATAAAACCAGCAGGCTCACTTCAACGCATCCGCCAACGGCAACCGCGCCATGTGCGTAGCCTTCAGCGACCCCAAATACAACCAGTCCCCATACTCGCGCGCTGTGGTGATCGGCGAGTAATTGCCGCTGCTGGCGTCCTGCAGATTGGCGATCACCTTGCCCTCAAGATCCAGCCCCAGGACGAACCCGCGTTTCTCCACCGGTTTCGGCAGCACCGTCAGCGCGCGCACGATCATCTTGCGCACCCGCGGATGCCCGGCGGTCCGATCGAGCAAGGCACTGCGCGGCGCATACAGCGCGACCCAGAAGCGATCGCTGCCATTGAACGCGAGGTTGTCCGGCAGGCCGGGCAGGTTGTCGATGAACAGATCATGGGTGCCGGCCTTGGGTCCCGTCAGCCAGTAACGGCTGATGCGATAGGCGCCGGTTTCATTGACCAGCACATAGGCGTCATCCGGGCCGAGGGTCACGCCGTTGGCAAACTGCAGTTTGTCCAGCAGCACGCTGGTCTTGCCGGTCTGAAAGTCATAGCGCAGCAGGCGCCCGTCACCGCCATGTTCAATGATCGCCTCACCGTCATGGCCGTAGCCCCAGCGGCTGCTGGCATCGCTGAAATAGGCGTAGTGCCCGGACTTGTCGATCGCCACGTCGTCGGTAAAACCGAAAGGCAGGCCATTGGCCTCGGTGGTCAGAGGAATCAACTGACCCTGGGCGTCGAGCGACAGCAGACCTTTGACCCCGTCGGCAATCACCAGCAAACCGTTGGGATGCCGCGCCAGGCCCAGCGGCCGGCCGCCAGTGTCGCTCAGCACCTTGCGCTCCTTGCCATCGAGGCTGGTGCGGATCAGTCGCCCGTCATGCAGGCCAGTGATCAGGTAATCGCCCTCCAGCAGCAGTGCTTCGGGGCCGTCGATGTCGCTCGGGCCAACCTGTTTGGCGGCTTTGAGTCGCTGGTTTTCCGCGTAGACCCCTTCGTTCAGTGACGGCGCCGCCGGCGGCTTCCACGCCACCGGCTGTACCTTGGTCGGCATCAGCAGCAGAAACGCGATGACGAGGATCACCAGCAGTAACAGCAGGCGCTTCATGAAAGGTGCCCGGTCAGCGTCAGGTGCCTGAGCGCCATGTCGCGCAGGGCCTGCATCGAGGTCGCCGATTCACGTTCGATGCGGCGCTTGAGCAGCAGCAGATTGGCCAGGCGCATGCCAAGGCCATCGAACCGGTAATCCAGAGTGCGCACGAACCGCGTGCCGTCGCCTTGCGCCGCGCACTCGTAGGTCAGCAACAGCGACAAGCCATGATCGCCCCGCGCCTGAGCGCACCAGCGGCGACCGGGCAGATACTCGGTGACCTCCCAGCGCAAATGGCCGGCGCGCCCGCCGGCATGAATGTCTTCTTCGAAACGCGCGCCGGCATGCAGCGGGCCTTGCGGTCCGTCGATTTTCAGCGACGACGGGTGCCACTCGGGCCAGTGGTTGACGCTGGCGGCGTAGCGGAGCACGGCGATCGGTTCGCCGGCGATATCGATCTGGTGCTGCATGCGGGTCATGGGCGATCTCGAATAGCGCAACGGGGCGGGTTGCGGCTCCCAGTACAGGGTGCCGAACAGGTAATCCATCAGCGGAAAAACGATATTGAAATTGCGCTCCTGCATGCGCTCGCGGCGGTGATGCAATTCGTGCAGATGACGCATCTGGCGGATCCACGGCAGGCGGGTCAGCGGATTATTCGGCGGTAGATGCTCGCAAGCGTGAAACACCTCGTAGGTCAGATAACCCAGGACCATGCAGCCGCCGAACAGCCCGGCGACATTGGCGTTGAACTGCGCGAGCAGCCACCACAGCGGCAGGGTGAAAACCAGTGTATGCACGACGATAAGCCAGGCTGGAAACAGAATCACCCGCCAGTCGCGGGCGCCGTCATACGTCATGTGGCCGGGGGTGAAAAAGCTGTGATGGTCGCCGGCATGCCGCGCATAGAACAGCTTGGCGAAGGTCTTTTTGTGGTGGCCGAGATGGCGATGGACCATGTACACGCCAAAGTTGAACAGCAGCAGGGTCAACGGCACGCTCAGCCATTCCAGCGGCTGCACCTGATGCGCGCTGCTCCAGAAAGCGCCGATCGCGAGTACGCCGAACAGCAGCACGAAGGCGCCGTGCAACCACGGGTTGTACAGCGGATGAATGGCCGCACGGTAGCGGCTGCGGAATGCCTCGGTGGTCTGCCTCACTGCGTTCACCTGTGGGTATTGTTGTTATACCCGGCAGATTAGCCGATCCGGCCGTTTGTGCAGGCCGCACCTTGAGGTCAGTTGCGCCATGCTCCGGTGTAAAGCGGCCGACTCAGCTCAGCGGGTTCCAGCGTTGCGACCAGTCGTCATCGGTGGCGATCACCTGGCGCAGCAGATCGAACGCCTGTTGCAGCGTCGCCGAGTCGCGCTCGCGGGCATACACCAGATAGGTTGGATAGCCGAATTCCGGGGCTTTGGTGACCGCTTCCAGTGCGCCGGTTTCCAGATAGCTGCGCACCACACGGGTACGGAAGTAGCCACTGCCGCCATGTTCGAGGATGTATTGCAGGGCCAACGGGCCGAGGTTGAAACTCAGCGCGGCTTTGGCCTTGTCCGGCAGGGCGGCGTCGTGCTGGCGACGAAAATCCGGCCCCCAGTCGATGTAGACGTAGGGATCCGGGCGGTTCGGCGCACGCACCAGAATCAGTTTTTCTTCCAGCACCTGCTCAACCTGCAGGCCCGGCCAGTATTCCGGCTGATAGACCAGCGCGGCATCGAGCACGCCGAGTTCGAGTTGGCGCAACAGGTTTTCACCGTCGCGGATTTCCATGCGCAGGGCGTGGCCGGGAATCTTATCGCGCAGTTCGGCGGCCCAGCTGAGCATCAACGGGTTGCACAGGCTGACTTCGCCGCCGATGTGCAGCACGTTGTGATAGCCGTCCAGCAACGGCAGGTCGCGCCGCGCGGCTTCCCAGGTCTGCACCAGTTGATTGGCGTAGACCACGAAGGCCTCGCCGTTGGCAGTCAGTTTCGCCCCGGCGCGGTTGCGCACGAACAGCGTACTGCCCAGCTGACTCTCGAGTTTCTGCACCCGGGCGGTGATCGCCGTCTGCGTGACGAACAACTTCTGAGCCGCCGCCGCGAGGCTGCCGTGACGGACGATTTCCAGAAAGGTGCGGGCGAGGTCGATGTCCATGGGCGGGCCGGTGTCTGAGGTGCGGGCATTGTAAAGGCAAAAGCCCCTCACCCTAACCCTCTCCCTGAGGGAGAGGGAACTGATTGGGGGATATTGAAGAAATACACCGACTTGAACGATCAGCGTTGAATCCATAATCGACCGAGATATTTCAGGTCGATGCGGGGCGCCAGACACTTTGGTCAGTTCCCTCTCCCTTGGGAGAGGGGGCTGATTGGGGGATATTGAAGAAATACACCGACTTGAACGATCAGCGTTGAATCCATAATCGACCGAGATATTTCAGGTCGATGCGGGGCGCCAGACACTTTGGTCAGTTCCCTCTCCCTTGGGAGAGGGGGCTGATTGGGGGATATTGAAGAAATACACCGACTTGAGCGATCAGCGTTGAATCCATAATCGACCGAGATATTCCAGGTCGATGCGGGGCGCCAGACACTTTGGTCAGTTTCCTCTCCCTTGGGAGAGGGGGCTGATTGGGGAATATTGAAGAAATACACCGACTTGAACGATCAGCGTTGAATCCATAATCGGCCGAGATATTTCAGGTCGATGCGGGGCGCCAGACACTCTGGTCAGTTCCCTCTCCCTTGGGAGAGGGGGCTGATTGGGGGATATCGAAGAAGTACACCGACTTGAGCGATCAGCGTTGAATCCATAATCGGCCGAGATATTCCAGGTCGATGCGGGGCGCCAGACACTTTGGTCAGTTTCCTCTCCCTTGGGAGAGGGGGCTGATTGGGGGATATTGAAGAAATACACCGACTTGAACGATCAGCGTTGAATCCATAATCGACCGAGATATTTCAGGTCGATGCGGGGCGCCAGACACTTTGGTCAGTTTCCTCTCCCTTGGGAGAGGGGGCTGATTGGGGGATATTGAAGAAATACACCGACTTGAGCGATCAGCGTTGAATCCATAATCGACCGAGATATTTCAGGTCGATGCGGGGCGCCAGACACTTTGGTCAGTTCCCTCTCCCTTGGGAGAGGGCCAGGGTGAGGGGAAGGCAGTCACCGCAAAATCAACTGGCCAACTCGGTCGAACGCACCCGCGCCCAGTCTTCCACCAATCGCGCCGGCGTGCCGCAGGCCTTGCGCTTGTAGACGAAGTGGCTGCACTTCTCGGCAAACTGGTTGCGGTTGTAGAGCATGTCTTCCTGCATCTCTTGCAGTTCGCTTTCCCGACATTGCTGGATCAGCACCTGATCCACGCGCAACTTGCGCTCGCGCACGGCAGCGTAGGTCGGGTCGATCAGCGCCGCGTTGGCCCGTTGCAGCAACCACAAGGAAAACTCATCCGGGCAGCGCGGGCCGATTTCCTGGACCATGCCCAGTTGCAGCGCCTGCGTGGCACTGACCGGCAGGCAGGCCTGGGTCAGTTGCTCGGCCATCGCCGGGCCGACGGCGCGCGGCAGGCTGTAGGTCCAGTATTCCGAGCCATACAGGCCCATGCTCTTGTAATGCGGATTGAGCACGATGTCCGCGCGGGCAAACACGATGTCAGCAGCCAGTGCGAGCATCACGCCGCCAGCCCCGGCATTGCCGGTCACGCCGCTGACCACCAGTTGCCGCGCGCTGAGCAGCTCGGCGCAAACATCGTCGATCGCCTGAATATTCGCCCACGCTTCGGCGCCCGGATCCTGCGCCGCTTGGATCACGTTCAGGTGCACGCCGTTGGAGAAGCTGCCGCGCCCGCCCTTGATCAACAGCACGCGGGTGTCACGGGACTTGGCCCAGCGCAGCGCTTCAACCATGCGCTGGCACTGTTCGGTGCTCATCGCACCGTTGTAGAACTCGAACGTCAGCTCCCCGACATGCCCGGATTCGCGGTAGCGGATCGGCTGATACGCCTCGTCGTTGAACGGCTCGCTGGCGATCGACCAGTCGAGGGTCGGCACGCCGTCCAGTTGCCCGGCCAGCACATGCCGCGCCGGTTGCTTGAAGGTCTCTTCGCCGGGCAGTGGTTTGCGCCGCAGCGAGCCGATCCACAGGCTGTGATCGCCGGTCGCCACCAGCACCGCGTCGTCATGCACCGCGAGGATTTTGCCGGGAATCCCGGTGCGCTGATCGAGGTGCGCGTCGTACACGTAATACTGCCCGCCCGCCAGGCTTGCCAAGACCCCGGGCTGGCCGTCAGCGGCGTCGATGCAGCGTTTGATGAACCGCGAGCAGTCGTGCCAGCTGAAGGTGCGGTCGTCCTGCTTCATGTTTGGCTGCAAGCGACCCCGGACTTTTGGGTCGGTGTAATCCAGTGCGACCGGAACGAAGCCGTCGATGAACTTCTCGACCACTTCGCGAATGCAGCGAATCGCCGCATCGCTGACCCGCCCGTTGTACAGCTCGGACTTGCGCAAGCCCGACGGCAGATTGAATTCGCAGGTGGCCCAGACCGGGCCGGCGTCCATTTCTTCCACCGCTTGCAGCGCGGTCACGCCCCAGCGTGTGAGTTCGTTGGTGATCGCCCAGTCCAGCGCGCTGGCGCCACGATCGCCGACGATGCCCGGGTGGATGATCACCACCGGGCGCCGCGCATTGCTCCACAGCGCCTGCGGTACGCGGTCCTTGAGGAACGGGCAGATCACCAGATCGGCGCCGCTGTGTTCGATCTGTTCGCACACCGACGCCTCGTCGGTGAACACCACGACGCTGGGCGAGTGCCCGGCCTGACGCAGTTCCAGCCAGGCGCGTTGAGTCAGGCCGTTGAAGGCCGATGACAGCAGAATAATCTTCAGTGATCGCATGGTTTTCTTCCTTGAAGGGATAGCCGCGGGCTCCCGGTGAGCCGTCCTTGGCGTTCGATGAAGCGCGCAGATTAGAGAGTGGCTGCGCGCGGGCAACTGATCAGGGTCAACGTTGTGTCAGTCAATATTTCTGCGGCGACGGAGCGCCTTATTCTCAAAGGTTTGCTTATCCTGATTTTTAATTACTTCAAATGTCCGCAACGCTATTGCACAGTCGCGCCTGATCAAGAGCCGGACGATCCCGGCAGAACGATGGTTTTTCGCAGCGGGTGGGACCCGTTTCAGGGAGCAAGGCATGGGGGATGTTCAAAACCCGCATTACCGGATGATTGGGCACATGTTCCAAAAGGACTATCGCTGGCTGTGCGCTGCCGTTGGCCGCACGCTGGGTTGCCCGCACAGCGCACAGGACATCGCCTCGGAAACCTTTTTACGGGTGCTGGCCTTGCCGGACCCGAGCGCGATTCGCGAACCCAGGGCGCTGCTGACCACCATCGCCCGACGGTTGGTCTATGAAGGCTGGCGCCGCCAGGACCTGGAACGCGCTTATCTGGAAAGCCTGGCGCTGGCGCCGGAACCGGTGCATCCATCACCGGAAGAACGCGCGTTGGTGATCGAGGCGTTACTGGCGGTCGATCGCTTGCTCAATGGTTTGTCGGCCAAGGCCAAAGCCGCGTTTCTCTACCATCAGCTCGACGGTTTGACCTACAGCGAAATCGGCGAACGGCTCGGGGTTTCCACTAGCCGTGTGCAGCAGTACATGGTCGAAGCCTTCAAACGCTGCTATCAGGCGATGCAGGCATGAGGCCGGACGAGGCGGTGATCGATGAGGCGGCGCAGTGGATGGCGCTGTTGCAGTCCGGCGAGGCCAGTGCTGGCGAGCGTGCGGCGTTCGAAGCGTGGCGCGCGGCCGACCCGAGGCACCAGCGGATCATCGAGCAAATGGGCGGCGGCCTTAACCTGCTGCGTAATCCGACCTTGCGCGGGCTGCCGCGCAACAGTCTGCTGCACAGCCTGAATGCGCCGTCGAGCCGGCGGCGCTTTGTCAGTGGCAGCTTGAGCGTGCTCGGCATCGCGGTGCTGGCCGGGTTGCTCGGGCGCCGCTATGGCTGGCTGCCGGAAGCGGGGGAGTTGGCGACCGGCACCGGCGAGCGGCGCAATTTCACCCTGGAGGATGGCAGTGCGCTGAGCCTGAATGCGCGGACGCGGGTGGTGGCGCGATTCGATGCGACTCAACGCTTGCTGGCGTTGCGCTCGGGTGAGTTGCTGGTGGACGTCGCCAAGGATCCCGCGCGGCCGTTCGTGGTCGAGACCGAACATGGGCGGATGCGGGCGCTAGGGACGAAATTTCTGGTGCAACAGGGCGACGATTCTACGCGGCTGGTGATGCTGCATTCGCAGGTCGAAGTGGTCACCGCCGGCGGTGCGCGGCAGGTGGTGGAGGCGGGGGAGAGCCTGCTGTTCAACGCTCAGGACATTCTCGCTTTGGAGCGCAGCACCGGCCAGGAAAGCGCATGGGTGCAAGGTCGCCTGGAAGTGCGCGACCGGCCGCTGAGCGAAGTGATCGAAAGCCTGCGCCGCTATCGCCGGGGCATTCTGCACCTGAGTCCCGAGGTGGCCGATCTGCGCCTGAGCGGCCTCTATCCGCTCGATGACAGCGACCGCACCCTGCAACTGCTGGAGCGCTCGCTGCCGATCCGCGTCACCTGGCACAACCCCTATTGGGTCAGCATCGGCGCGCGGTTATAGCGTCATAACTTCTTGGCCTAATCGCCGCCCTATAAAAAGCGCCGGCCCGCTGCTCATTCCCTGCAGACGCCTTCAACAGGGAAGCCCTTGATGATTTCATTCAAACAACAATTACCGCGCCTGACCCTCGCCGCCGCATTGGCGATGGGGCTAGGGCCGATCGCGGTGTATGCGCAGGATTCTGCGGCCCAGGTCTACACCTTCGACATCGCCAGCGGCCCGCTGGATGAGGTCTTGCTGGATATCTCACGCCAGACCGGCGTACCGATTTCCTTCAGCCAGAATCTGGTGCAAGGCAAGCGCAGCAGTGCGGTGCGCGGTGCGTTGGGCGGGCGTCAGGCCGTCGAGAAGGCCTTGCTCGGCAGCGGCCTGCAAGTCGAGCAAAGTGCCCAGGGCCTGAGCGTGCGTGAAGGCGCGGCGAGCACACCGGTGGCGGCCAAAGTCAGTGCCGTGGCCCCGGCGACCAGCGCCGATTACCGCATGGAAAAAGTCACCGTCACCGGCTCGCGAATCGCCCGTGCGCAGAGTGATGGCGCGACCCCGGTCAACGTCATCACCCATGAAGAAATGGAAGCGCGCGGCTACAAGAACGTCTACGACGCCTTGGCAACGCAGACGCAAAACACCGGCATGACCCAGGGCGAGGACTACGGCAACACCTGGCAGCCAGCAGCCAGCGCAATCAACCTGCGTGGCCTCGGCCCCAATCACACGCTGGTGCTGATCAACGGCCGGCGCGTCGCCGATTACCCGACGCCATACGATGGCAAGGTCAACTTCACCAACCTGGCGAACATTCCCTCGGCAGTCATCGACCGTATCGAAATTCTCAGCAGCGGCGCCTCGGCGATCTACGGTTCGGACGCGATTGCCGGGGTGGTCAACATCATCCTCAAGAAGCAGATCAATGGCATCGACGTCAATCTCAAGGGCGGCACCAGCGAGCGCGGCGGTGGCGACAATCAGCGCCTGCAAATCAGCGGCGGCGGCAGCTGGGGCGACTTCGACGGCTTGTTCGGCCTGGAGCTGACCAACCGCGATCCGATCTGGGCCGACGATCGCGGCTTCATGCAGAGCGGCCCGCTGGCGGATGTCGGTTACCGTCGCGACCTGAGCAACAACCGCTACCTCGGCCCCGGTTGCGGCGCCTATCAAGGCACTTTCGATAACAAGCTGCTGAACAACGCGGGTCGTTGCCGCACCGATCAGATGTACAACGATTACTGGACGATCCAGACGCAAAAGGAAAACTACGACGGCTACACCCGCGGCACCTGGCACTTCAGCGACAGCGGTCAGGTGTTTGCCGACTTGATGTATGGCCTCGATCACATCCAGAACAACACCCGTGGCCCGACTTTTACTTCGCCGGACTTCATCAACCAGAACAGCGGCAATCTCGAGCGCTGGTATCGCCGTTACGGTGAAGAGGAAATCGGTGGTCGCACCAGCAACAACAGCAAGTGGACCGACACTTCATGGACCGGCACCCTCGGCCTCTCGGACAAGATCGCCGACACCGGCTGGAGCTATGATCTGGCGGCCAACCGCTCGGAGTACCGCAGCGTCCGAACCACGCGCTACACGCCGCTGTCATCGATTCAGGATTTCTACCTCGGCCCGCAATTGGGCGTGAGTGGCGGTTATCCGGTGTTCGCCCCGGACGCCTCGCGCCTCGATCGCCCGCTGACGCCACAAGAGTGGGAGCAGTTTCGCAGCAACCTGACCCAGCGCAGCAAGTCGGTTTCCACCAGCTACAACGCCTCGATCAATGGCGACTTGTTTGACCTGCCGGCCGGCCCGGTCGGATTCGCCGGCGTGCTGGAAGCGGGCAAGCAGGAATATCGCGTCGACCCGGATGACGCTCTGAATAACGGCACCTTTTATGGCGTGAGCCCGGCGCAAAGCTCCGGCGGTTCGCGCAAGCGCTACGCGGCGGGCGGCGAGTTCAGTATTCCGGTCACCGACACCGTGCTGGCCACCGCCGCCGGGCGTTGGGACCAATACAAATTCAGCGGCCGCAGCGAGCAGCAGAAAACCTATAACCTCGGCCTCGAATGGCGCCCGATCACCAGTCTTTTGCTGCGCGGCAGTTACGGCACCAGTTTCCGCGCGCCGGACCTGAACTACATCTACCAGTCCGACAGCAACGGTTACTACCCGGCGCAGATCGACTACTACGGTTGCAGCCAGGGCGTGCAGGGCGCGTGTGATCGTGGGCGGGTCGACTACACCCAGAGCGGCACCCCGGATCTTGAGTCCGAGCGCGGCAAATCCTGGACCTATGGGTTTGTCTGGTCGCCGTCGCGCAATTTCGATTTCTCCACCGATTTCTGGCGGGTCGAGATCGACGACCTGCTGACCACCGTCGACGAAAATCGCCTGTTGCAGCAAGAGAACGAATGCCGCAACGGCACCCAGGACATCAACTCGGCCAACTGCCAATCGACCCTGGCACGCATCGACCGCAATCCGGGCAGTGCCGCCATCGATCCGAATCAACTGCAACGGGTGCGGGTCAACGCGATCAACGCCGCCAGCGAGCGGGTCAGCGGTCTGGACTTCAAGAGCAACATCCGCTGGGGCGCCGGTCAGTACGGGGCGTTCAGTTCGGCGCTGGGCTATACCCTGGTTCTTTCGCATTTCTATAAAGAGTCGGACGAGGCGCCGACCCAGGACTGGCGCACATCGCGGACCAATTACGACTGGCGCAGCAAGGTCAACGCCAGTTTGACCTGGGATTACCAGAAGGCCACGGCGACGCTGCTGGGCATTCGTTACGGCTCCGTGACCAACGGCGCGGGTGACGGGCGCCTGTCGCCGTGGACGGTGTTCAACGCCAGTGCGCGATACAAACTCAATGACCGCGCCAGCGTCGGGCTGACCGTGAACAACGTGCTCAACCAGATCAAACACGATGACTCGGCTGGCTGGCCGTATTACCCGACCGGCAACTATGACCCGTACGGGCGGCAGTGGTGGCTGGATGTGAGTTATCACTTCGGCAGTTGAGCGCGCGGTATTCGTGGGTAATGTCCTACGGAAACAGGTCTGGATTTCGCAGAAACGGGGATATTTCCGACGACATTCTCAGGTTGGTCGTCGGAAGCGCGATCTATAGCATCGGACATGACATTGAAGTCGTAAACGGCTTGGACGCTCAGGCCTCTGATAACGGATGGATTATGCGAACTCCCCACCTCGAATACGAAACGCCTGCTTATTCCCATCGCCTTCACTGGCGCACCGATCGTGCCAGATGCCCCATGGAGGAGGTCACGATGCCCAGCGTCAAGGTACCCCGGCTGACGGGGGTGAAGAGGGCCGAGGGCAGACCTGTCGACTTGCTCGTGAATGGCCGGAACATAGGTGACGATGCCTTTCTGATCGTTGACCTGACCGACGAAGGTTTTGAGCTGAAAGATGTCGTCAACATGCTTTCAACCTCTGAGCTTTATCTGCAAGGCGACATGGTCAAACGCATCACCGGCAAGTCGGTCAGCACCGTACGCCGATTACTGAAGGAAGGTAAAACGGTACGGCTTGACCCGCAGCAGAGCGTCGTCGCCTACCAATATGCCTTGGTGCTGGAAAAGGCCACTCGCGCCTTCGGGAGGCAGTCACGGGCCGAGGAGTGGCTGCGCAAGCCCAGCACCTACCTGAACGGTCGCGTACCGGTGGAGTTTATTCGGCATTCACTGGGGTTTCAGATGGTGGAGCAGTATCTGGGGCAACTGATATACGGGGTTTACACATGAATCCCTTGCCCTGGGACGAGCACTGGTATGCCTGGCGGCTGGACCCCGAGGTTTATGGCGGGACGTGGGACAGCGGGATGGGTTCGAATCTCAATGGTGGCCGATGGAACATACCCGGGCGGCGAGTCGTTTATGCATCAGTCGATCCGTCGTCGGCCATTCTGGAGGTGGCAGCCAATCACAGCTTTGATGCGCTGGACAGTGAACCTTATGTGCTCACGTGTTTTGAGGTCGTCAGCGAAGCAAAAGTGAAAATCGTCCAGCCGGAGGATGTGCCGAATCCTTATTGGCTGAGCCCCGCCAAGCCTTCCCCCAATCAACAACTGTTCGCCGATGCGTTATTGGCAGAGCATCCGTTTGTACTGATTCCCTCGGCGGCAACTCGGCACTCGTGGAATCTGCTGGTGAGCTGCGAGTTGGCGGAGGGGCAGTTCAGGATGGTTTCCCAGGAGCGATTCGGGCTGGATACACGGTTGCTGAGGGAGATGGAGCTGGCTTGATCCACACCAGCCATCTTTTTGCATAACCTCATCACCCAACGGTCTAAATCGGGCTCTATAAAACCCTGCTGTCCATTGCACATCCCTGCATAAACCAAAACGCAGGGATGGCCGTTCATGATCCATTTTTCACCCGTTAGATCCCGTTTGAGCCTGGCCTTGCTGCTGGCGATCAATACCTTGCCGGCAGTCGCTAGCGACGAACCCACGACCCAGTTGCAACGGGTGGAAGTCACCGGCACGGCGATTCGCCGGGTCGATGCGGAAACCGCGGTGCCGGTCACCATTCTGCGAGTTGAAGAACTGCGCGAGCAGGGGGTGAGCACCACGGAAGAACTGGTCAGCCGGATTTCCGCCAACCAGTCCTCGGTCGGCTCCGGTCGTTCGGTGGGTTCGAGCAGCGGCGGGGCGTCGTATGCCGATTTGCGCGGCATCGGCCCGAACAAGACGCTGGTGCTGCTCAATGGCCGGCGGCTGAGTAACAACGCGACCAATGCGATCAACGGTTCCGGGGTTGACCTGAACACCATTCCGTTCGCCGCCATTGATCGCGTCGAAGTCCTGCGTGATGGTGCTTCGGCGTTATACGGCACCGATGCGATCGGCGGGGTGATCAACTTCATCACCAAGACCAGTCTCACCGAAGGCCAACTGAGCACCAACTACGACACGCCGACCCATGCCGGCGGTGGGGAAAGTCGTAATTTCAGCGGCAGTTGGGGCTTTGGCGATTTGCAGGATGACCGTTTCAACGTGTTCGGCGTGGTCAGTTATGACAAGCAGCAACGCTTGGCTGCCGAGGATCGTGGCTACACCTACAACTATCAGCCTGGACGCGGCCTCGACTACACCTCCGGCACTGCATCACCGGCGAACTGGAGCCAAGGCAGCAACGCCACCAACCCGCTGGCCAGTTCCGGCTGCAACGCCCCGGGCCTGCTGGCGCGCAATGGCATCTGCCGCCAGAGTCTGTGGAGCTACCTCGACCTGGTGCCGGAAACCGAGAAGACCTCGGCCTTCGCCAAAGCAACCGGCAAGCTTTCGGACGACCACAACGTCAGCCTCGAATACTTCTGGGCGCGCAACGAAAACCGCACGCAGATCGGTCCCGGCACGTTGATGGGTAACCAGGTCAATCCCGGCACGGCGTTTTATCCCGGCAACGGCATTACCCCAGGCCCGAACAGCTTCGCTCTCGACCCGACGCAACCGGTCGATGTGAACTGGCGCGAAAGCGCTGTCGGCGCCCGTCAGCACGAAGACGACAACACCGGCCAGCGTTTGCTGTTGAGTTTCGACGGCAGCGTGGTGGGGTGGGACTACAACGTCGGTGCATCGTACAACCAGAACAAAGTGGTCAATGCCATCGAGGCCGGCTACGTCAATGACCGCGCCGTCAGCGCCGGTATTGCCAACGGCATCATCAACCCGTTTGGCGCGCAGACCGCTGCCGGGCAGGCGCTGCTAGCGGCCAATGCGGTGGACGGCGATTACTCGACGGCAGTGGGGCGGGTGAAGGCGATTGATGGACGTGTCAGTCGCGAGATCGGTGACTGGTTCGGCGCCGGCCCTTCGGCACTGGCGCTGGGTGGCGAATACCGCAAGGAAGATTTCCATCAGGACTTCGCCCAGTTCGCCGCCGACGTGCAGAGCCTGGGTGTCGACCCGAATGCCAGCGTCGCCGGGGATCGCAGCGTCTCGGCGCAGTACGCCGAGGTCAACGTGCCAGTGCTCGACAGCCTCGAAGTGTCCGCCGCCGTGCGCCACGACAAATACAGCGACTTCGGCAGCACCACCAACCCGAAGTACTCGTTCCGCTTCCAGCCGTTCAAGCAACTGGTGGTACGTGGTGCCTACAGTGAAGGTTTCCGCGCGCCGTCACTGTACGAGTTGTACAACCCCAACTTCACGACGTTCACCGTCGCCAACTACAACGACCCGCGACTGTGTGCCGGTGGCAACCCGAGCAACGGCGGGATCGCCAATCGCGACTGCGCCCAGCAGTTTTACAGCCGCACCGGTGGCAACACCGACCTCAGTCCGGAAACCGCGCGCAACGTCACCCTCGGTTTCGTCTATCAGCCGTTCGAACGTCTGACCACCGGGCTGGATTTCTGGTGGATCAACATCGCCAACCAGATCGCCGAATTCCCCGAATCGGCGGTGTTCGAAAACCCGGAGCTGTATCCGGATCGTCTGGTGCGCAAGCCGGACGGCTCCATAGATCACATCGTTACCGGCCTGGCCAACCTCGGCAAGATCAAGACCAATGGCGTCGACGTCAGCTTCGACTACCGTTTGCCGAGCACTCCGTACGGCAATTTCGGGATCGGCCTGCAGGGCACTTATGTCAGCCGTTACGAGTACCAGCAGCAGCTCAAGGGCGACTACATCGACAAGCTCGGCGATTTCCGTGGGGGCGACTTTTCCTCGGCCGGTGCCGTGGCCCGCTGGCGCCACAGCCTGACCGGCAGCTGGAATTACGGCCCCTACGGTATCGCCCTGACCAACCGCTACACCAGCGGTTACCACGACTCCGACCGCGAGACCCACGATTACGTTGGCTCGTACAACGTCTGGGATCTGGCCGGTACCTACACCTGGCGCAAAACCCTCAGCGTGACCCTCGGCGCGAAGAACCTGTTCGACCGCGAGCCACCGTTCAGCAACCAGACCTACACCTTCCAGAGCGGCTACGACCCGAAATACGGCGACCCGTTCGGGCGGACGTTGTACACGCGGGTCAATTACAAGTTCTGAGAATGCCCAGAGGCGGCGGGTTTTAGTCACTTATTGATCTAAGCCTGCCCTATAAAAATCGCCGGCCTGTTGCACATCACAGGTAGGCAGGATGTTTGGTGACTGTACTGGCGCCTTCGCGAGCAAGCCCGCTCCCACAGGGGAAAAGCGGTGAGCACAACTTCCTTGTGGGAGCGGGCTTGCTCGCGAAGAGGCCAGTAGCAACACCTTGTGAAAGGATCTGCCAATGCTATCCAGGCTCATTCTGCTCAGCGCTTTTGCGCTGCTAAGCCCATTCAGTTGGGCCGCCCCGCAACCCGCCCTCACGGTCTACGGCGAAGCCCCCAAATACGCCCCGGACTTTCAACACCTGGCCTACGCCAATCCAAACGCCCCCAAGGGCGGGACGCTGCGCCGCTCCTCACTGGAAAGCGGCCCGTTCGATCACCTGATTCCGTACATCGACAAAGGCACCGGCGTCGCCGACATCGACGGCTGGCTCTACGCGCCGTTGGCCTATCGCAGCAAGGATGAACCCTATAGCGTCTACGGTCTGGTGGCGAAGCAGATGGAACTGGATGCGGATCGTCGCTGGCTGCGCTTCTACCTCAATCCCAAGGCCCGGTTCGACGACGGCACGCCAATCACTGCCGAAGACGTGCGTTACACCTTCGAACTGTTCACCACTCAGGGCAGCCTCAAATATCGCCAGCAGTTTCGTGACGTCGCCGACGTAGTGGTGGAGTCGCCAACGCAAGTGCGCTTCAACTTCAAGAACAACGACAGCCGCACCTTGCCGCTGGATCTGGCGACGCTGCCGGTGCTGCCCGAACATTGGTGGCGTACGCGCAACTTCGCCGAGGGCGCCGGTTTCGAGATCCCGCCGGGCAGCGGCCCGTACCGGATCAGCGCGGTGGATGCCGGGCGCAGCGTGAAATTTCAGCGCGTTGCCGACTGGTGGGCCAAGGACCTGCCGATCACCCGCGGCCTGTATAACTTCGATCACCTGAGCGTGGAATTCTTCGCCGACACCGATGTTTCCCGGCAAGTGCTCAAGGCCGGTGGCTTCGATTACAACCGCGAGTTTTCCGCGACCAGTTACACCATCGGCTATGCCGGCGCGGCGCTGGAGCAGGGCAAATTGCTTCGCGAACATCTGGCGCCGGGTGCTGCGCAAGGTTCGCAGGGTTTCGTGTTCAACCTGCAAAAAACCATGTTTCAGGATCGCCGGGTGCGGCAGGCGATCGCCATGCTCTGGGATTTCGAATGGAGCAATCGGCAAATGATGCGCAGCATGTACCTGCGCCAGCGCAGTTACTTCTCGCACAGTGCGTTGTCGGCCACCGAGTTACCGGATGCCGAGGAGCTGAAAATCCTCGAGCCGTGGCGCGGCAAGATCCCCGACGAGGTATTCACCGAGGTATTCGAAGCGCCGAAAACCGACGGCAGCGGCAACATCCGCGCCGAGCAGTTGCGGGCCTTGAAGCTGCTGGAAGCCGCCGGCTGGAAACCCCGTGGTGATCAGTTGGTGAATGCCAATGGCGACCCGCTGCAGTTCACTTTTCTCAACGGTCAGAAGGGCTTTGAACGGCTGCTGCTGCCGTTCAAGCGCAACCTGGCGCAGATCGGTATCGGCTTCGATATTCGCCAGGTCGACACCGCGCAATACACCAACCGCGTGCGCAACCGCGACTACGACATGATCGTGGTCGGCTACCCGGTGAGTCAGGCGCCGGGGCGCGAGATGTTCAATTACTTCGGCTCCGACGGCGCCGACGATCCCGGCTCGAACAACTACATGGTGCTGCGCGATCCTGCGGTCGATGCCTTGCTCGAAGGGCTGGTGCAGGCCGACAACCGCGAAAGCCTGTTGCGCCATGCCCATGCCCTGGATCGCGTGTTGCAGTGGGGTTACTACTGGATTCCCAATTACTACCCGCCGGGGATTTCCACGGTGTGGTGGAACCGTTTTGGTCGTCCGGCGACGGCGCCGTTGTATGACGCCGGACTCGATACCTGGTGGGAAATCAGCCCGACCGCGCTGACCGCCACGCAGATGCAGCAACAGCAAAAGGAGTACGCCCATGTTGGGTTATAGCCTGCGGCGTCTGCTGCTGATCGTGCCGACGTTGCTCGCCATTCTGCTGGTCAACTTCGTCATCGTGCAGGCCGCGCCGGGTGGCCCGGTGGAACAGGCGATTGCCCGGTTGCAGGGCATTGGTGTCGGCGCGGCGGTGGGCGGTGGTCATGTTGAAACCATCGGTGGCGAATCCCGCGCCACCCGGGGTCTCGACCCGAAACTGGTGGCCGACATCGAGCGCCAGTACGGCTTCGACAAACCGGCTGATGAGCGCCTGTGGCTGATGCTCAAGAGCTACGCGCAACTGGATTTCGGCCAGAGCTTTTTCCGCGGTGCCAGCGTCACCGAGCTGATCTGGCAGAAGCTGCCGGTGACCTTGTCACTGGGCTTGTGGGCCACGTTGATCACTTACCTGGTGTCGATTCCGCTGGGCATCCGCAAGGCCGTGCACAACGGTTCGGCGTTCGATGTCTGGAGCAGCGTGGCGATCATCATCGGCTATGCGATGCCGGGGTTTCTGTTTGCGCTGTTGTTGATCATCGTGTTTGCCGGCGGCTCCGCGTTGGACTGGTTTCCGGTGCGCGGACTGGTCTCCGACAACTTCGCCGAGCTGTCGCCGTGGGCCAAGGTCGCGGACTACTTCTGGCATCTGGTGTTGCCGGTCACCGCGCTGGTCATCGGCGGATTCGCCACGCTGACCATCCTCACCAAGAACAGTTTTCTCAACGAGATCTCGCGCTTGTACGTGGTGACGGCGCGGGCCAAGGGCCTCAGCAAGCGTCAGGTTTTATACGGTCACGTGTTTCGTAACGCGATGCTGCTGGTGGTGGCCGGCCTGCCTCAGGCACTGGTGACGGTATTTTTCGGCGGCTCGCTGCTGATCGAAGTGATCTTCTCGCTGGATGGCCTCGGTCGCCTGAGTTACGAAGCGGCGGTGTCCCGCGATTACCCGGTGGTGTTCGGTTCGCTGTTCATCTTCACCCTGTTCGGCCTGCTGATAAAACTCTTCGGCGACCTGTGCTACACGCTGGTCGACCCGCGCATCGACTTCACCGCGAGGACTGCCTGATGTTGACTCTATCTCCCATCGGACAGCGCCGTTGGACGCGATTCAAGGCACATCGACGTGGCTGGTGGTCGCTGTGGCTGTTTCTGCTGTTGTTCGGCCTGAGCCTGGGCGGCGAGTTGATCGCCAATGACAAACCGCTGCTGGTCGAGTATCAGGGCCAGTGGTATTTCCCGGCGTTCAAGCGCTACACCGAGCAGGATTTCGGCGGCGAATTGCCGTTCCAGCCGGACTATCGCAGCGCGCAGGTGCGGCAACTGATCGAGGGGCAGGGCGGGCGGATATGGTTTGCGCCGATCCCGTTCGGTTTCGATACGGTGAATTACGACCTGACTGAACCGGCACCGAGTCCACCGAGCGGCGAGAACTGGCTGGGCACCGACGATCAGGCGCGGGATGTGCTGGCGCGGGTGATCTTCGGTACGCGGGTGTCGCTACTGTTTGCCTTGGCACTGACCGCCGCCAGTGCGCTGATCGGCATTGCGGCCGGTGCCTTGCAAGGTTATTACGGTGGCTGGGTCGATCTGCTCGGGCAGCGATTGCTGGAGGTGTGGTCGGGGCTGCCAGTGTTGTATCTGCTGATCATCCTGTCCGGGTTCGTCGAGCCGAATTTCTGGTGGTTGCTGGGGATCATGGCGCTGTTTTCCTGGCTGAGTCTGGTCGATGTAGTGCGCGCCGAGTTCCTGCGCAGCCGCGGTCTGGAATACGTGAAAGCCGCGCGGGCGCTGGGGGTTGGCGATGTGCAGGTGATCAGTCGGCACATCTTGCCCAATGCCATGAGTGCGACCCTGACCTATTTGCCGTTCATTCTTACCGGAGCGATCGCGACCTTGTCGGCGCTGGATTTTCTCGGTTTCGGCATGCCCGCCGGCAGTGCTTCATTGGGCGAATTGATCGGTCAGGGCAAGAGCAATCTGCAAGCGCCGTGGTTGGGGCTGACGGCGTTTTTTGCCCTGGCGCTGATTCTTTCTCTGTTGGTGTTCATCGGTGAGGCCTGCCGAGATGCTTATGATCCGAGGGCTTGAGATGAGCGATAACCTGATTGAAATCCGCGACCTGCGTGTGGCATTCAACGGCCAGCCTGTGGTGCATGGCATCGACCTCGATATTCGTCCGGGCGAATGCCTGGCCCTGGTCGGGGAGTCTGGCTCCGGCAAATCGGTGACCGCCCACAGCATCCTGCAATTGCTTGACCCGAACATCACGCGGATCGATGGCAGCATTCGTTATGCCGGTGAAGAGCTGCTCGGTGTGCATGAGCGCTATCTGCGCCAGTTAAGGGGCAACCGCATCGCGATGATTTTTCAGGAACCGATGAGTTCGCTGAATCCACTGCATACCATCGAGCGGCAACTCGGTGAGAGCCTAGCGTTGCACAAAGGCCTGGCCGGCGCGCAAGCCCGTGAACGGATTCTTGAACTGCTCGAACTGGTGGGGATTCAGAAACCGCGCGAACGGCTCAAGGCCTATCCGCATCAACTCTCTGGAGGTCAACGCCAGCGGGTGATGATTGCCATGGCGCTGGCCTGCGAGCCGCAACTGCTGATCGCCGACGAGCCGACCACGGCGCTGGATGTGACGGTGCAGCGCAGGATTCTGTTGCTGCTCAAAGACTTGCAGCAGCGGCTCGGCATGGCGCTGTTGATCATCAGCCATGACCTGAATCTGGTGCGCACCATTGCGCAACGGGTGGCGGTGATGCGCGGTGGACGGATCGTCGAGCAGGCGTCGCGCGAGCAACTGTTCCGTGCGCCGCAGCATCCCTACAGTATCGAATTGCTCAACGCCGAGCCGGGGGGCGAAGCGCTACGTCGGGATGTCGCGCAGAACTTGTTGCAGGTGCGCGATCTGCATGTGCGTTTTCGCCTGGGCGGCGGTTGGCTGCGACCGAAGACTTGGCTGCAGGCGGTCAAGGGCATTGATCTGAACCTGCAGCGCGGCAAAACGCTGGGGATTGTCGGCGAGTCGGGCTCGGGCAAGTCGACCTTGGGTCAGGCGATTTTGCGCCTGATCGACGCCGAGGGCAGCATTCGCTTTGCCGGTGAGGCGCTGGAGCAGTTGAGCGGCAAGCAGCTGCGGCCACTGCGCAAACGCCTGCAAGTGGTGTTTCAGGACCCGTTCGGCAGCCTCAGCCCGCGCCTGTGTGTGGAGCAGATCATTGCCGAGGGCTTGCAGGTACATAGCGACTTGAATGCTGCCGAGCGTGAGCAGGCGGTGATCGATGTGCTGCGCGAAGTCGGTCTCGATCCGGCCACCCGACATCGCTATCCGCACGAGTTTTCCGGTGGCCAGCGGCAACGGATTGCCATCGCTCGGGCGCTGGTGCTCAAGCCTGATTTGATTCTGCTCGATGAGCCGACCTCGGCACTGGATCGCACGGTGCAGAAGCAGATCGTTGCTTTATTGCGGCGGTTGCAGGAAGAGCATGGGCTGACTTATCTGTTCATCAGCCATGACCTGGCGGTGGTGCGGGCGTTGGCCCATGACCTGATTGTGATGAAGGATGGCGAAGTGTTGGAGCGTGGCGAGACCCGTGCGCTATTCAGCGATGCGCAGCATCCGTATACGCAGGAGCTGTTGGCGGCATCATTTGCTGGTTGATGACAGCTCCAACGTAGTAGAAGGTGCATGCCGCGTTTTATGGTGCGCCACGTGACCACGTGACCAATGTGGGAGGGGGCTTGCTCCCGAAAGCGGTGTGACAGGCGGCAAAACTTGTGGCTGATCCGACGTCTTCGGGAGCAAGCCCCCTCCCACCTATGGCCTGTTTATGACGAAACCCGGGAGCCAGACGCAAAAATCCCGCCACTAGGGCGGGATTTTCTTTAAACCGAACGACGTCTTACGACGGGAACAGCTCGGACAGCTTCATCGACAACATCATGTCGCCTTCAACGCGCAGCTTGCCGCCCATGAACGCTTGCATGCCGTCGGTTTCACCGCTGACGATGTCTTTCAGGGTTGCACTGTCCATTACCAGGGTGCAGTTGGCGTCCGGGTTTTCACCTTCCTGGATGTCGCAAGTACCGTCTTTGACGATCAGCGCGTAGTGCTTGTCTTCGTCGGTGATGTTGAAACCGAAAACCAGATCCAGACCGGCAGCAGCGGCTGGGTTGAACTTGGCTTGCATCGCTTTTACGGCATCAGCTACGGAGGTCATGGTTCGATCCTTTCTTGGGTTAGGCGCTGGTTGATTACAGCAAGGGTCACAATTATCCGGACTCAGCGGAAAGTGATGAGTTCCGGAGCCTTCAGCAGTTGCAGGTGTGCGTGACTGTTGAAGGAGGCCAAAGCCACCTCGCGACCGCGGAACTTCAGCTGGTTGAGCGAGGTGTTGACGATTTGCCAATTCAGTTCAAAGGCCTGTCGGGCAGGCATTTGGGTAATCAGGTGGAGCAGGGCGGCGATGGTGCCGCCGGAGGTGAATACGGCGATTTTCTGGTTGCCGTCGGCCTGTTCGAGGATCCGGTGCAATCCGCCCCGTACTCGCTCGACAAACCCCAGCCAGCTTTCCAGCCCGGGTGTGTCGTAGGTGCCTGCCAGCCAGCGCTCGATGACCAGGGCGAAGATACGCTGGAATTCGGCGCGGTTCTGCGCCGCGTTACGCAGGATGTCGATGGCTTCCGGCTCGTCCTCGAGCATGGCCGGGATCAGGGCGCGGATGATCGCGTCGGCATCGAACTCGTTGAACGCGGAGTCGGTCTCCAGCGTCGGTACCGACAGGCCCTTGGCGCTGAATTGCTCCAGCGCACTGCTGGCCGTGTGTTGCTGACGACGCAGGTCGCCGGCCAGGCAGCGATCAAAGCGGATTCCCAGCTCGGCGAGGTGCTGTCCGAGGACTTCTGCCTGGCGCACACCGATGGGCGACAGGACGTCATAGTCGTCTGCACCAAAGGAGGCCTGGCCATGTCGAATCAGATAGATGCTGCCCACGTCCGCGTCATCCCGGTACGTTGAAGGTTTGGCGAGGTTATGAGGATGAAAGAGTGCTGTCAATGAAAAAACATACGCTTGTTTGAAATGCTCGTTACAGGCCTGTTGCCAGAGGTTTCACGGCTGGCCGACGAGGCGGCGCATGGGTATGCTGGAACCATCCCGCGCGTGTTTTGCATCCGCGCATTGTTTTAAGGAGTCTCTGTGGAGTTTTTCACCGAATACGCCAGCTTCCTGGCCAAGACCGTAACGCTGGTGGTCGCCATCCTGGTGGTGCTCGCCAGTTTTGCTGCATTGCGCAGCAAGGGCCGGCGCAAGTCGGCGGGGCAGTTGCAGGTCAGCAAGCTCAACGATTTCTATAAAGGCTTGCGTGAACGTCTGGAGCAGACCCTGCTCGACAAGGATCAGCTCAAGGCCCTGCGCAAGGGCCAGGCCAAATCGGAAAAATCCGAGAAGAAGCAGAAGAACAAACCCGAGAGCAAATCCCGGGTGTTCGTGCTCGATTTCGACGGTGACATCAAGGCCTCGGCCACCGAGAGCCTGCGTCACGAAATCACCGCACTGCTGACCCTCGCCACGCCCAAGGACGAAGTGGTACTGCGTCTGGAAAGCGGCGGCGGCATGGTGCACAGCTACGGTCTGGCGTCTTCGCAACTGGCACGTATTCGCGAGGCCGGCGTGCCGTTGACCGTGTGTATCGACAAGGTCGCGGCCAGCGGCGGTTACATGATGGCGTGCATTGGCGAGAAGATCATCAGCGCGCCGTTCGCGATTCTCGGCTCGATTGGTGTGGTGGCGCAGTTGCCCAACGTCAACCGTCTGCTGAAAAAGCACGACATCGATTTCGAAGTGCTGACCGCCGGTGAGTACAAGCGCACCCTGACCGTGTTCGGCGAAAACACCGAAAAGGGCCGGGAGAAGTTCCAGGAAGACCTGGACATCACCCATCAGCTGTTCAAGAACTTCGTTTCCCGTTATCGCCCGCAACTGGCCATTGACGAAGTGGCCACCGGTGAGGTCTGGCTTGGTGTTGCAGCGCTGGACAAACAACTGGTCGACGAACTCAAGACCAGCGATGAATACCTGGCAGACCGGGCGAAGAAAGCCGAGGTTTATCACCTGCATTACGCCGAGCGCAAAAGCCTGCAGGAGCGCATCGGCATGGCTGCCAGCGGTTCAGTGGATCGTGTGCTGCTGAGCTGGTGGAGCCGCTTGACCCAGCAACGCTTCTGGTAAGAAAAAGCCAACAAAAAACCCCTTTCACTGTAACGGTGAGAGGGGTTTTTTTAGGGTGGCGGTATATATGTATAGTTTGAGTTTGAATAGTTGATTCGAACTTGAAGTTTTTCATCGGCAATTCGCGCTTTTATAAAAAGGCCTGCTCGATAAGCTGTTGCTACTTTCAGTTTTCGAGATATTCAGTATGTCTTCCTTACCTGTACAGGCTGTCGCGCCTGTATTAACACCCGAACAAAAAGGCATGTTCTTTGAGTTAATCAAGAACAATGCTCCCGGCTGGCTGCTGTCGGCATCGGATGAACTGCGTCAAATACTTTATCAAAGCATGATGGCCAGCCATCGCGCCCAGAGTGAAATGGACCCGTTTCTGAAGACGCTCAAGTCGCCCGAAGCATTTTGCGCGCCGTTACTGACCAGCGCCATGTCGCAAAAGCTCGGCAAGTCGCTGGATATCAGCGGGGTGATTTTTCAGCATGTGCGCTCCACCTCCAGTCTGTTGGGCTTGCGCAGGAAACTGGTGTTGCCAGTCGATCGGGATCTGCTCACGGCCGCCTGCGAAAACTTCGAACTCCGTGAGACTCAGGCCACAAATTATAACGATACCTCCTTGATCTATATTCCCGAGAAAGTAACCGGTCGAGAAGCGCATATATTATCGATCCAGCCCCATGAATTTGCGCTGTTGTGTCGAACCCTGGACTTGGGCCAGCAATATCAGACTCATCTTCGTGCGGTCTTCAATGTGGATGCCGAGGCCAATCCGTTGCGCAGCAAGTTTACTGCGAACTTGCGGTGTCGCTTCGAGGTGGATCGGCACGTCGCATTGCTGAAGAAACACATCAGTGTCGAAGTGCATGAGATGTTGCAGGCAGTCAAGGATAACCGGGACACGATCAAACTGGGCAACAACACCCTGAGTTATCAGGCCTTGCGGATGCTTGGTGTCACACTTAACGGTGTGCTGTTTATCGGCCCGGTGAGTGAGCACGCCGACAACGACTACCGTTGCGTTGTTTACCTGCCAGGTGATCCGTTGCACCCGCTCAAGGAGTATTCATCCTTCAGCGATTTCGAGAAACAGTTGAGCCAGCGGTTGAAAGGCGCAGCGTTTCGCCAATTCTTCATGCGCTTCATCAAGATCAGTGAGCGCGCAGCGTGGGTGACCGAACTCGATGGGCGTTTGTATCCGCACAGTCATTCAATCCTGCCTCGTGCCTCGTTCTACGTGACGTTGTCCGGCATCGATTTTGCGGGCGACCCGTTCACCCTGATGTATCGCCAGCACGCCGAACAGACCATGGCAGACGCTCGGCTCGTAGTGGTGCCAACGGACGATGAAGACGAGAAAACCCGGCTGGCCCGACTGGACACCTATAAGGCAATCGGGGTCGACCTGCTGTTGGTCGCCGTATCGTTCATACCTGTAGTAGGAGAGGCGTTATTGGCGGTCACTGCGGTGCAGTTGCTCTCACAGGTCTATGAAGGGATTGCCAGTTGGTCCAGAGGCGAGCAGGAGCAGGCGACGGATTACTTTTTCGATGTCGTCGAAAACATGATCCTGATGGCGGCTTTCGCTGCGAGTACCAGGGCGGTAGGCACAGCGTTCAAAGTCGTCAGGTCATCGGCTTTTATCGAGCGCTTGCGCATGGTCAAACTGGCTTCAGGGCAGTCTCGCCTTTGGAAGCCTGACTTGCACGTGTATCAACAGCGTCGGGCCTTGCCTGCCGGAGTGCGTCGCGATGGCCGCGGCTTGCGTTGGGTCGATGGCCAGGCGTACCTGACGCTCGATGATCTGCACTATGCAGTGCGCCCCGAGCCTCAGACCGGGCTGTGGGAAGTGCAGGCGCCGCCGGAATCGGCGAGCCGCTATGCACCGCTGCTCGAAACCAATGATCGGGGTGCCTGGCGTCATGACAGCGAGCTGGTTCAGGACTGGGATCGATTGAAGCTGCTGCGCCGCTTCGGCCATCCCCGCGAGGAGCTGTCGGATGCCAGTGCGCTGCAGGCTCTGGCTGTCTGCGGTATCGAAGACAGCGTGTTGCGTCAGATCCATGTAGATCGCGGTCATCCGCCGGCCTTGCTGCTCGACACGGTGTGGAGATTTCGCGCCGATGCAGCGGTGACGGAGTTTATCGAGCAACTGCAGATTCCGTTGTCGGCCCCCATGGCGGATGCTGACCTGCAATTGCACCTGCTGACGACATCGGCCAGTTGGCCGGCAGACTGCGCCATCAGTGTCGTCGATGCAGTGGGCACGCCAATCAATCGTTATGGCGCACCCACCGCCACTACGATCCTGAAGATAACTCAGCAGGATGTGCATCGGGGGAAACTGTACCGTTCTCTGCTGGCTGCACTCGGCAGCCAGCGGCGCAAGAACTTGCTCGGCTTGACGAGCCAGGATTCGGCGGTTCAGACACGCAAGCTGGTGCAAATCATCGGCCAGCAGGCACAAGGTCGACGGGAGCCGTTGTTCCAGCGAATCTATCGACGCCGCGAAGCGCCGAGCAATGGTCGGGTGGCGTTGCTGATGAAGACCTTTGCCGATCTGCCTGCCAGTGTTGCCGAGGAGTTGGCGGGCAGTGCCCTGGATGGCGAAGCGCAAGAGCTGGACGCTGCCCGCGTACCATTGCGGCTGGCGCAGGAGGTACGCCGCTATCAACAGGCAATTGCTGTGTGTCGAGCCTATGAAGGCCTGTACCTGGATAGTGGCGGTGGCCACAGTACCAATCGTCTGGTGCTCGATGCCCTTGAGCATTTGCCGGGTTGGTCAGGGGCTTCAGCGATCGAGATACAGGAGTGGTCGGGCAGCCATGACAGTGTTGCGACGACGGCGTCAAGCTCATCCAGTGAGCGGGTGGTCATCAATGTGTTGGCGGACCGCATCAGCGTTCAGCAGGGTAATGATGCTGCGCTGAAGTCATTTTCCGGGCGCACCCGCGAGCATTATTTCCAGGCCCTTTGGCATGGGTTGTCGGCGCAACGCAAGGTCGCGTTGGGCCTGTCGCTCGAGACCGGGGCGAGCGGGCTGCGGGAGAAAATCACCGAACTTGCCATGAAACGGCGAACAACGTTTGCCAGAACCATGGGCGGCCGTCCCGGCGATTATTCGCCCATGGCCCTGGCTGAACGGCCACCGGCAGGGCCCTGGGCGAACTCAGGTGTGAGCGTTTCAGTGATGGTGCGCCGTATTCAGGAACTCTACCCGGCCCATTCCCCTGCGCAGATCCATGCGCTACTCAACGTTTTGGGCCGCAATGAGATTCTGGTGCTGATGAAGCTGGAATTGCTGCGGCTGGAGTTTCTCGGTATTCGCGAAGTCTTGAATCGTTGGGTGACGCGGCAAACGCAGTACAAGGGGATCGATGGCTCATTGGTTGACGTTCCACAGTCAGCGAAGGCCCGTGCCATGCGCGCGATCATCCGCTGCTGGCGCAGAGAGCCAGGGGCCTCGGGCGACGCGCCACCCGACACCTTGAGCTTCGCTCCGGAGCCCTTGGGAGAGTTGCCACTGCTGGTCGGGGACTTCAGCCATGTCACGCATCTGGTCATGGAAGGCATTACGCCGCAGGGACTGACGGCGTTTTTGCGTCATTTCAGAAATTTGCGCAGCCTTTCCCTGAGGGGGAACCAATTGACCCAGTTACCGATGGCATTGGAGCGCATGCCCTGGCTGACGCATCTGGATCTGAGCGAGAACCATATTCGTCTATCTTCTGCATCGGTGCCGTCACTGGCGCGATTGAAAAAGCTGCGGGTGCTGAGTCTGGACTTCAATGCAGACCTTGCGCATGCCCCGGATGTCAGCTCGCTGCCGGATCTGGAAAGACTGCGCTTGCGCGGTTGCGCAATCGATCATTGGCCCGAGGGAACCACCGGTTTGAAACGACCGCAACTGATCGATCTGCGCGATAACCAGATAAGCACGGTACCGGAGGCGGTACTCAGGGCTCCGCTGATGGTCAGCCGCGCCGTTCGCCTGATGGGTAACCCCTTGTCGCCTGACGCCTTGCGACAGATTGCGGCGTATCAACGGGCGAACAGCGTCAGTTTCGGTGTAATGGCCCGGGTCTATCAACACCAGCCGCTACCCAGCGTGCCGTATGAAGGTCAGAGTGCGCGCTGGCTGACCGGCAGGCCTGCCGTCGAAGCGATACCGCGTAGCGTTACCTGGGAGGCGGTAAGGGCAGCGCCCGGCTCGCGGGATTTCTTCAATGTACTTTCACAATTGATCCACACGGCCGATTACACCCGGTTGTACCCGTATTTCAGCCAGCGTGTGTGGAATGTGGTCGAGGCGGCCGCTGAAGACACGCGGTTGCGCAGCGAATTGTTCCGCACGGCGCGCGTCGCCACCAGTGTCGATGGTTATTCCGCGGTGTTCAGTGAGATGGAAGTCCAGGTTCTGTGTTACCGAGCCACGGTCGCGGCCGGGATCGATGGCGCGCCGCTGGAGCGGCAATTGACGCATTTGCTCAGAGGCTTGTTTCGCCTGCAAACGCTGGAAGAGCGCACCTTGGCAGAGATCAACGCCCGCGCCCAACCGAGTGTCTACGAGCATGCGCTCGAATTCAGTCTGGCCTATCGGGTGGGGCTGGCGGAGCGTCTGAATTTGCCTGGTCAGCCAAGGGCGATGAGCAGCCCGTTGAATGTCGAGGTCTCGCAGGTAGAACTGGATCAGGCCAATCAGGCCGTGATGCGTATTGAAGGCTCTTCGGCGTTTCCCGACTGGTGTATCGGCCAGCGATTCTGGGTCGAGTTTCTCGAATCGGCCTACCCCGACGCTTTCGCCCTTGTCTATGTTCGAACCTCGCAGGCATTGGCGCGCCTGGAGGAGCAGGCGGAGCTGACGCGCGATCAGGCAGCGGTGCAGATGAATGCGATTCACGACAATTTCAGAAATGAACGTCAGGCGCTGATTCGCCAGCTCACCGATCAGGCACTCGCGCGCCATCCGGCCAATGAGCTGGCCAGTTCGGATACAGAAGAGGAGGGAAGTACGCCTTGAGCAGGTGCTCAAGGCGTATTCGAGTCAGCGGCGACGGAACAGCGGCAGCGGTTCGTCAGTGGCGGCCTGGTAGGTCACCGAGAAGTCTTTCAGGCTTTCCAGCGCATCGTACGGGTCCTTGTCGGCGCGCAGGGCGAACGCATCGAAACCGCAACGGTGCATGTAGAACAGCTGATCGCGCAGCACATCGCCAATCGCCCGCAGTTCACCTTTGAAACCATAGCGGTCGCGCAGCAGGCGGGCGTTGGAGTAGTTGCGGCCATCGGTGAAGGCCGGGAAGTTCAGGGCAATCACCTGAAACTGATCCACGTCGTCACCGATTTCCTCGGCTTCTTCGTCGGCGTCCAGCCACACACCCAGCCCGCCATCGCGGGCCTTGAGCGCGTGAGCATGATCACGCCACAGGGCCAGCGGCACGATCAGGTCGTCGCAGTTGGAGATACCGTCGAGGGTCGCGTCCTTGGGCAGCAAGTGCCAGGTTTCGTCGACCACCTCGTTGTTCTTAATGATTCGCTGCATAGACGCGTTCCTTGAAGAGGTCGATGCCAATACGCTGGTAGGTGTCGATGAAGCGCTCGTCTTCGGTACGTTGTTCAACGTACACGTCGATCAGCTTCGAGATCACGTCCGGCATGTCGTCCTGGGCGAAGGACGGGCCGAGGATTTTGCCCAGGCTGGCGTCACGGCTGGCGCTGCCGCCGAGGGACACCTGGTAGAACTCTTCACCTTTCTTGTCCACCCCGAGGATGCCGATGTGGCCGACGTGGTGGTGACCGCAGGCATTCATGCAACCAGAGATGTTCAGGTCCAGCTCACCGATGTCGAACAGATAGTCCAGGTCGTCGAAACGGCGCTGGATCGATTCGGCGATCGGGATCGATTTGGCGTTGGCCAGGGAGCAGAAATCGCCGCCCGGGCAGCAGATGATGTCGGTCAGCAGACCGATGTTCGGCGTGGCGAAACCACCTTCACGCAGCTCGCCCCAGAGGGTGAACAACTGGCTCTGCTCGACGTCGGCGAGAATGATGTTCTGCTCGTGGGACGTGCGCAGTTGACCGAAGCTGTAGCGCTCGGCCAGATCGGCGACGGCGTCCAGCTGCTTGTCGGTGATGTCGCCCGGCGCAACGCCGGTCGGCTTCAGCGACAGGGTCACGGCCACATAGCCCGGCTTTTTGTGCGCCAGGGTGTTGCGCGAACGCCAGCGGGCGAAACCCGGATGCTCTTTGTCGAGTTCGGCCAGGGCGGCGGTCTGGTTCTCCAGCGCCTTGTAGTCCGGATCGACGAAGTGCTTGGCGACGCGATGCAGTTCGGCTTCGGTCAGTGTGGTCTGGCCACCGCGCAGGTGTTCCATCTCGGCATCGACTTTCTGCGCGAACACTTCAGGGGTCAGCGCCTTGACGAGGATCTTGATCCGCGCCTTGTATTTGTTGTCGCGACGGCCATAACGGTTGTACACCCGCAGGATGGCGTCGAGGTAGCTCAACAGGTCCTGCCATGGCAGGAATTCGTTGATGAAGGCGCCGACCACCGGGGTACGGCCCAGGCCACCGCCGACCAGTACACGGAAACCCAGTTCGCCGGCGGCGTTGTGGACCGGCTCCAGGCCGATGTCGTGGACTTCGATGGCCGCACGGTCAGCGGTCGAACCGTTGACGGCGATCTTGAACTTGCGCGGCAGGTAGGCGAATTCCGGGTGGAATGTAGTCCACTGACGGACGATTTCGCACCATGGGCGTGGGTCGATCACTTCATCGGCAGCGACACCGGCGAACTGGTCGGTGGTGACGTTGCGCAGGCAGTTGCCGCTGGTCTGGATCGCGTGCATCTGCACGGTGGCCAGTTCCGCGAGGATGTCCGGGATGTCTTCCACCGCCGGCCAGTTGAACTGCACGTTCTGCCGGGTACTGATGTGGGCGTAGCCCTTGTCGTAGTCACGGGCAATCTTGGCCATCATGCGCGTCTGACGGGAAGTCAGTTGGCCGTAAGGCACCGCCACGCGCAACATCGGCGCAAAACGCTGGATGTAGAGGCCATTTTGCAGGCGCAGGGGGCGGAATTCTTCTTCGCTCAGCTCGCCTGCCAGATAGCGTCGGGTCTGATCACGGAACTGCTTGACGCGGTCCTCGATGATCCGCTGATCGTACTCGTCGTATACGTACATATAAGTCCTGTTCTCAGGCTTTGGGCTACTCGGAAAACGCTGCGTTTTCGCTTGCTGGAGTCCGATGGTGCCTCGGCAATTACGCGCGCACGGCCGCGCACTCCCTAACGGAGCCGGGGCAATATACCCGTTTGCAGTTATGCGCAAAAGTGATGTTTGAGTATATGTAAAGAACCAAATCGCCTAACGAGAATAGTTGTTGATTAACCCACATTTGTCGCGGGGACAATCATCGTCTTAACTGTGATCGAGTCTTTCTGCAATCACCGATAAAACCGACAAGAGGCGATGCAATGAGCAATCCGACCAAGGCAAGAAAAAGCGATAGCAGTGTCGATGCATGGGCCATTCTGTTCCTGATTATTCTAGTAGTAGGGACGGCGGTATTCTGGGTCAGTCATCAGTAAACGACCGATCCGGGTCCGCTTCCGACGATTGTCGGACAAAAAACGGGATCAGGCGTCAATAGCCGCTGATTAGGGGGCTATAATGCGCGGCCATTTTTCCTTGGGCCCGGATCATTCATGTTGAAGTTTTTCCACCTCAGCCTTCTGCTGTTCGGTGCGGTTTTCGGCTCTGCGGCCCGGGCCGAGTCGGTGCTGTTCCTCAATCCTGGTTCAACTCAGGAAGCCTTCTGGGTCAGCTACTCGCAATTCATGCAGGCGGCCGCCCGCGACCTGGGCGTCGATTTGCAGATTCTCTATTCCCAGCGCCAGCCGGAATTCACCCTGGCTCAGGCCAGAGTTGCCCTGCAGGGACCGAATCGTCCCGACTATCTGGTATTCGTCAACGAGCAGTACGTGGCGCCGCAGATCCTGCGTATGGCGGAGGGCAGCGGGGTCAAGCTGTTCATGGTCAACGCGGTGCTCACCCCCGATCAGCAGGCGATGATCGGCGAGCGTGCCGATCGCATCGGCAGCCTGGTGCCGAATGACGAGGAGGGCGGCTACCTGATGATGAAAGAGCTGATTCGCCTGCATCCTCCCGTGGCGCGGGGCGAACAGATTGAGGTGCTGGCGTTTTCCGGCCTGAAGATCACCCCGTCAGCGCAATTGCGCGAGCAGGGCATGCAACGCGCTCTGGCCGAGCATCCGCAGGTGAGACTGCGGCAACTGGTGTACAGCGGCTGGACCCGGCAGCGTGCCTACGAGCAGGCGCGACAACTGGTCAACCGTTATCCGAAGGTGTCGCTGGTGTGGGCAGCCAATGATGAAATGGCGTTCGGCGCCATGCATGCGTTTGCCGAAGCCGGCAAAGTCCCTGGCAAGGATGTGCTGTTCAGCGCGGTCAATACCTCACCCGAGGCGTTGCAGGCGGTGGTCGACGGGCGCTTGAGCGCGCTGGTGGGCGGACACTTCACGCTGGGTGGCTGGGCGCTGGTGGAATTGCATGATTACGATCAGGGCGTCGATCTGGATCGATATGGCGGTCGTGACCGGCAATTGTCGCTGCTGCAACTGATCGACAAGCATCAGGCACAGCAAATGCTGGCCATGGGCGCGTCGCCGGATTACGGCGTGAGTTTTCGCAAGTTGTCGGCCAAGGGCCACCCCACGTCGTATCGCTACCCGTTCAGCCTGCAGATCCTGATGCACTGAACCCCGTCAGACCCCGGCGAAATGCAGTACCAGCTTGACGATGACAAACAGCGTCAAAGCGAACACGGCGGTGAAGCCGATCCCCAGGATCACGAAATGGCTGGGCTTGCCATGGGTGAAGTCCCTTGCCCGGTTCTTCCCGCTTTGCACGCCGAATGCCGCAGCCATGACGCTGTGCAGCATCTGCCAGAAGCTCGGTGGCTTGTTGTCGACTGGATCGTCCATAAATCCCCCGTCCGAAAGGCTGTCCCGACAGCATAGTCAATCCAGCGGGTTGTGCCTTGGTCGCACGCGGGCTCATGACTTGTCCGGTAACACGTCCACGCCAATACGATAACTATGTACCGCAGATCACCGTGGCGGACATGGTGTCCTGTCCTCCCATTTTTCAGGAGAGACAGGATGTCCACTCATCCCCCGACATTGCCCCGCACTCCGGTCAGCGCCAGCCTTCACGGCAAGCTGCTGGAGCAGCTGATCCCCGATTGGCTGATTGCCGCTTCACCCGAGCGGCGAGCCGCGATGAAAGCGGCCAGTACCCGTCCAGCGCACGGCTATCACCATTTCTCGAATGATCAGCAACAAGCCTTGAAAGACCGGGTCACGGCGGCCTTTGTCGCCCAGACCCGACTCGACAAGACCATGGCCGGCCTTGAAAGCGTCGATGCGTTTGCCCAGGCGCTGCTTGGCAAGGCACTCAAGGATCAGTTCAACGTGACGGTCGATCTCGACAGGACCTTGCTGTGTCTCAGACGGCCCCTCGAACTCGGGGTGCTGGAAGTTGAAGTTTCCACGTTCGAAGTGTTGAAGCTGCCCTTGCTGCAAGCGGCATTGCACAACTTCGAGGCTTCGGAATGTGAAGCAGGTGCCTATCACGCCAGATCCGGTTTCGTGGTCGAGACGGCAACCCCGGGCGAGTTTCAGGCAGTAGACATCGGCATCACGGTCAGGCAGTTTCTGACGCTGTGTCGTTCGCTGGACGTCGGTGCCCGTTATCAGGCAAGGATCAAAGCGTTTTTCGAGAAAACCGACACCTTGCGCCGGCACTTCATTGCCAGCCAGAAAACCGCGTTGCGTGCCGCCGCTGAATGGGCGCTGCTGAAACAGGACATCGAGCCCGCCGACTACCGGATGATTCTGTCGGTGGTGGACGGCCAGATCCATCCGCAGCTCGGCGGCAAGGCCGTGTGGTTTCGCGACCTGAGCCTGATGAAGCGGCGGATGACCGGTTGCGTGGTGTTCAGCATCAGCGAGCGCTACCGCTACACCAACCAGTTCATCGTCTACATTCCCCATGACCCACAACACCCGCTCAAGCGCTACACCATGGCGCAGATGCGTGAGGTGTTCAAAGGCAAGTTCACCGCTGCTGACCCTACGGCTTCCGCGCCAGGCCCGACGGCTTACCAGCAGTTTTTCAGTCAGTTCGTGGCCTATGCCGACCGTCCTTACTATTTCAGTCAGTTCACCCAAAAGGCTGCGGACTCGCCGAGTGACCCGCTGCATTCGATCTGGGTCAAGGTTGCACAGCTGATACCGCCACTGTCGACCATCGCGCGAATCAAGGAGCTGCCACCCGAAGCCCCCGGCAAGCGCGAGCCGCAGCCTGACCCGTTTCTCGACCCGTTGCCAACCACCCGCAAAGGCGTGGCCGGGATCTGGGCCGACAATACCGATCTGTGGCAGTACCTCTATGAGCAGCACCAGGCCAAATTTATCGCCGATGCGAAGGCCCACGCCGTCCCCACAGCGGATGTCGACGCCCGGGTACGCGCAGAAAAACTCAGTCATCTGCTCGAGCTCGGCATGATGGCGTTGAACCTGGTGTCGATGTTTGTCCCGGTACTGGGCGAAATCATGATGACCGTGATGGCTGGGCAACTGCTCTATGAATCATTCGAAGGCGCCATCGAATGGTCGGAAGGTGATCGCCAGGCTGCCAAGGCGCATCTGGTCGATGTGGCGCAGAACCTGGCGCTGATTGGCGTGATGGGCGCGGTCGGCAAGGGCGCAGGCCGACTCCAGGCGGCCTCCGCCGAGCCCGTGATCGAGCATCTGCAGCCGGTCGAACGGCCTGACGGCTCGGTCCGCCTGTGGAAGCCTGACCTTGATGCTTACGTCAGCGATAGTGTCCTGCCGGCGAGTGCCGTGCCTGATGCGCAGGGCGTGTATCGATTCGACGGCAAGACCTTCATTCGCCAGCAGGGCAAGGTCTACCAGACGCACTACGACGAGACCCTGAAAAGCTGGCGCATCCGCCACCCGCATGATCCTGCGGCGTATCAACCGATCCTTGAGCACAATCGACTGGGGGCCTGGCGCCACAACCTGGAGCGACCGTTGAGCTGGGATCGACTGACCCTGCTGCGGCGCATCGGTCACTCGACTGAGGCGTTTTCGGATGCGCAACTGCTCGAAATCGCCGATGTCAGTGGTGTCAGTGATGAAGCCCTGCGCCAGATGCACCTCGATCATCAGCCAGCGCCACTGGCCCTGGCCGACACTTTGCGCCTGTATGAAGCGGAGCAGCAGGTCGGGCGGCTGATCGATCAGGTCGAACGAGGAACCCCCCTGGATGATTCGTATCTGCTGACGCTGCCAATGCTCACGCAAATGCCGCGCTGGCCGAGCGGAAAGATTCTGCAAGTCTTCGACGGAGCGCAGCTGTCCGGCCCCAGCCGGCTGTTCGGCGCAGAATCAGGCTTGATCGAGGGCCAGACGCATACACCGATCCAGGTGACCCGCGCCGAAGTGCTCGACGGCCAATTGCCTGAACGTATTCTGGCCGCGCTGGATGAGCCGCAAACACGTTGGCTGCTGGGCGCCGAGCCGGCGCGTGTGGTCGAATCGCGGCCGCTGGAACTGCGCAAACAGATCGCCGATTACCTGCGCACCCGGCAACCGGCGATGTTCGACAGGCTCTATGACGAGCCCGCGTTGAACGACCGGCGAATCGCCAGGCTGCAAGCCGCGACACCGGGGTTGGGCAGTTCGGCGGCAATCCGCGTGCTGCTGGAGGCGAACGCCGAGGAGCTGGCGCGCCTGCAAAGCGGCAAGCGGGTGCCGTTGCGGCTGCTGGAGATCTCCCGTGAATTTGCCCGGCGACGCCGCTTCAACCACGCGGTCGCCGGCCTGCACATGGAAAATTCCGGCGGCAGCGAAAGCCAATGGCTGACCTTGCGCGCCCTGGAACGACTGCCGGGCTGGTCGGACGAGGTGCGTCTCGAGGTGCGCGAAGGTAGCCTCGACGGGCCGTTGATTGACAGTGTCGGCAACGAAAGTGCCGGCCAAACCAAGTATCTGGTCAAGCGCGGGCCGGTCTATCAGGCGTACAACGAGCGCGGCGAAGCGCTCAACAGTGTTCCGCGTCACGGCGACAATTTTTTTGCCTCAATCCTCCATGCCTTGCCCGATCAGTCGCGGCAGGCCCTGGGTTTTACCCAGGTTGCGCGTAGCGCCGGACTGCGTCGGGCACTGATCGGGTATGTGGCCCGACACCGTGCCGAACTGGCTCGACTGGCGAGCAGACGCCATGGCCACAAGAAGCGCTTCAAGGCGCCGTTGCGGGTACGTCCGCACGGGCTGGGTTATTACGCCAGCGGTCGCGGCGAAGGCGTCAACCCGTTGCTGGTGACGCGCGTGCAGGATGTGTATCCGGCGCTAACGGATCAGCAGGCGGGCGGGTTCATCCTCAAACAACTGGCCGCCGGGCGGACTGACGCGCAGATCTACGAGCTGTTGCAAAGGCGCTTGCGTGAATGGCAGGAACTCGAATCGTCGCTGGCGCAATGGGAAGGTGTGCCGGCCCCTGAGCCGACGCTGGAGTCGATGATCGGCGGTCGATCCAGCGTGGTGCGCAGCTTCAAGCAGAGCTGGCGCAATTCGCCGCTGGCCGATAGTCACGCGAGTGCCGCACGCCTCGATCTGACCTGCGATGATCCGCTACCGGTGCTGACGGCGGACTTCTCGCATGTGCGCGATCTGCGAGTCAGGGGGCGGTGCATCACCGATGCCAACGTCGATGAACTGTTGGGCAGTTTCCCCAGGCTCAAGTCGCTGCGCATCAACGCCACCGCAGAAGCGTTCACTAACGTGCCGGTGGTGTTGCAGAATCTGCCGGAATTCACTGACCTGACGCTTTACAGCGCAATGCCCTATGCCGCCGATATGCCGGCACGCCTGGCTCAATTGACCCGGCTGGAAGCTTTGAGTGTCAGCACCTCGAGCTATCAGCCGCTGGCTTTCGACGTCAGCGGCATGCGTAATCTGCGCACGCTGGAAATCGTCGCCTATTCATTGTTCGACTGGCCTGCGGGTGCGCTGGATTTACCGGCCCTGGAGCGTCTGAACCTCAGGGACACCGGAATCAGCACCGTGCCGGCAACACTGTTGCAGGGGCATGGAAAACTCTGGTCGGGGCTGTCGCTGGACTGGTCAAGATTCTCCCGGGAAAACTTCACGGGCGTGTACGAATACGTCAAGACTCATCCAGAACACCTGATCGATCGAGAAACGATGGTCAGGGATTATTGCCGTGGCGAGTTGCGGCGCCTGGGCGAGGGCGTGAATCAATCACCCGAGGGGGTGTTCAATCGTTTCTTCGAGCAATGGCCGGACGAGCAGCAGCGTTTCACCGCGATCAATGCCTTGAGCGATCAATATGCTGCGCTGGATAGCCAGCTCAATCAGTGGCAGCAGCGCGTGGTGGTGTCGGAAGAATCGCTGCGCGAACTCGTCGCGCGATCAAACCTGGCCCATGTCCTGAAAACCAGTTGGCGCAAGGGCATGTTCAAACGCTACGGCGCGACCATCAGTGCTTCGACCCTGGACTTGTCGGGGCTGATGCTCAGCGAACTGCCGGCATTACCCGCTGACGCATTTGCGCATGTACGCACGCTGCTGCTCAGTGGCCAGCGCGTTGCAGCCGTGCAGATGCGCGGTTTCCTCAGTGCGTTCAGCGAAGTACGAACCCTTGATCTGAGTGACAATGCCTTGCACGAATGGCCGATCGAGTCGCAAAGCCTTTCGCGCCTGGTGCACCTGGATCTGGCCGACAACCAGTTGACCGACGCTTCAGGCCTGGAGCGCGGATTGAGTGAATTGCCTGCGCTCGAACAGTTGAATCTGCGGAACAATCCGCTGAGCGAGATGAACGTTGGCAGCCTGCAGCGCTTGAAGGCCCTCGACCTGCAGGCAACGCACCTGCAACAGTGGCCGACAGGGGCCGATGGTCTGCCGCAACTGGCGTGGCTGGATCTGCGCGACACCCGTATCAGCACGCTGCCGCCTGCCGTGCTCGAGAGCACCGCACTGCTCAATACCAACCTGACCGGTACGCCGCTGACCGCCGCGGCGTCGGCTGAACTGCGTCTGGCGCAACGGCGGCTCGAAGACACCCTCGGCCTGCCTGCCGGCGCGCTGGATGCGTTTGCCCGGCAGCCAGTGCCGGCGACTTTTCCGCCGGCGGAGAACGGTGTATCAGTGGCCCGCCAGTTGCTGCCGCTGACGCAGGCACCGGTCAGTACCGGGCTGACACGGATGCGCCAGGACCTGCAGCGAGTGCAGCCGGCCCTTAGCGATGAACAAGCCACGCAAATGATCGAGGCGCTGCGCAATGAGGGTGCGACCGAAGTGCAGATCGGCGAGCGGATCACCGGTTGGAGTCAGACCTTTGAAACCATCGTTCGCCGACTCAATGGCTGGCTGTATACCCGGGAAACCCGTGGCGTCGATTGGGTCATCTCCTCGCAATCACGCAGCCTGGCGGCGTGGCGCATCCTCACCTGCTGGCGCGCACGGTTATCGGTTGCCGGGGTCGATGCGCTTCTGGATCTCAACGGCCTGCAATTGGGCGATCTACCGCCGCTGCCCGAGGATTTCGGGCATGTCGGCAGCTTGAACCTGACAGGCACACGAGTGACGGCCGAGGGCAGCAACGGCTTTCTCAAGGCTTTCACTCACCTGCGCAGTCTGACCCTAAGTGGCAATGAACTCACAGCGCTGCCTGATGCCGTCGGGCAAATGCCGCAGCTCGAGCGACTCGAGCTGGCCAGCAACAACTTCAGTGACACCGAGCCGCTGTATGCCGCGCTGTCCGGTCTGCAGCATCTGCAGGCACTGGACCTGGGCTACAACCATCTCGATGCGTTCGACGTCAGTTACTTCGAGCATTTGCAAAGTCTGGATCTACGCAACAACAACCTCACCGAATGGCCGGCCGGGACGCTGGATGCGCAGCACCTGCGGACACTCAACCTCAGTCGCAACGACATCACCGCCATCCCCGAACAGGCGCTGGACGGTGAGCACGATGAGCTGATGGACGGCACCGACCTGACTGACAACTACAACCTCTCGGAGGAATCCCTCGAAAGGCTCAGAACCTATCAGGCTGCGGGTAACCGCCCGCGAGTGCTCGGTTTTTCCAGTTCCGATCTGGAGGAAATGGCTGACGATGTTGCCGGCGGGCTGAGTGAAACCACCGACAGCATCGAGTCCGACGAAACCCTCCCGGGCGAACAGGCCCATGCGCAACAGAAAGCGCCGTGGCTGGCGAATCTGCCGGCGGATCAGGCGTTGGCACGCGACAGGCTCTGGGATCAACTCGCTGCCGAACCGGATAGCGCGGCATTCTTCCATTTGCTTGATCGATTGCAGGACACCCAGGAGTTTCGCGTGGCCAACGCCGATCTGACCCGACGGGTGTGGATGGTCATGGAAGCGGCGGCGGCCAACAGTGAGCTGCGCGAGGTGATTTTCGCCGGTTCGGCCACACACGGGACTTGCGTGGACGGGCGCATCCTTACGTTCAGTGGTCTGGAGGGCAAGGTCTTCACTTACAACGCCTTGCTCGATTTGCCGGCCGGCCGTCCGGGAATCCGCGGCGAGGCCTTGTTGTCGCTGTCGCGGCAGCTGTTCCGGCTGGACAAGGTCGATGAGCTGGCAAAAGCGGCGGCGGCGCGTAGTGGTTTCGACGAAGCCGAAGTCCGCCTCGGTTATCGGATCGGTCTGACCGGGGGCTGGGACGATGGACTGGAATTGCCCGGGCAGCCGAAAAACATGAAATTTGCCTCTGGTGTCACCCCGCAGCAGTTGGTCAATGCGCGGGCCGAGGTGGTCAGCGCGGAACGCTCCGAGAGATTTCTGGAGGACCTGATCCAGCGCGATTACTGGCTGGACTATCTCAAGGAGCAGCAGCCCGAAGCGTTCAGGCAAATGGATGAACTGCAGTTGATGGAGGAGGGCGAGGACGAAGGTCTGAGTGCTGACGATCCGCTGTATCTGAGCAGGTTGTTCGACCAGGCGGCCGCGCGAAATGCCAGGCTCATCGAATTGTCGCGAGAGGAGATCGAACGGATCGGTTTGTCTGCCGGCAACGCACAAATGCCCGGTACGTCCGGGCAAATGTCAGGCGGGTAAAACCCGCTGAACGGTCAGTCCCCGGGAGTTTCGGGGACTGAGCGTTGCGCTTATTCGTCGTAACCGAGGTTCGGCGCCAGCCAGCGCTCGGTCACGCTCAGTTCCTGACCTTTGCGCGAGGTGTAGCTCTGCACCTGATCCTTGTCGACCTTGCCCACGGCAAAGTATTGCGCCTGCGGATGGGCGAAGTACCAGCCGCTGACCGCTGCCGCCGGGAACATCGCGTAGTGCTCGGTGAGGAACACGCCGCTGCGGCCCGCACGCATTTCGCTGGCTTCAGGATCGAGCAGGGTGAACAGCGTGGCCTTCTCGGTGTGATCCGGGCAGGCCGGATAACCCGGTGCCGGACGGATACCGGAGTATTGCTCTTTGATCAGCGCGTCGTTGTCCAGCGCCTCATCCTTGGCGTAACCCCAGTGTTCTTTACGCACTTGCTGGTGCAGCCATTCGGCGCAAGCTTCGGCCAAGCGGTCGGCGAGGGCCTTGACCATGATCGAGTTGTAATCGTCGCCAGCGTCCTGATAGGCCTTGGCGACTTCTTCGGCGCCGATGCCGGCGGTGGTGATGAAACCACCGACGTAGTCAGTCACTTCGCTGTCTTTCGGTGCAACGAAGTCGGCCAGCGAGAAGTTTGGTTTGCCGTCGGTCTTGATGATCTGCTGGCGCAGGTGATGCAGGCGCGCCATGGGCTTGCCGTCATCGCCGTACAGTTCGATGTCGTCGTCATGCACCTGATTGGCCGGCCAGAAACCGAACACTGCACGGGCGCTGATCAGCTTTTCGTCGATCAGCTTGGTGAGCATCTCGCGCGCGTCCTTGTACAGCGCGGTGGCGGCTTCACCGACCACTTCGTCTTCGAGGATGCGCGGGAATTTGCCGGCCAGGTCCCAGGAGATGAAGAACGGCGTCCAGTCGATGTACTCGGCCAGAACGTTGAGGTCGATGTTGTCCAGTACGCGGGTGCCGGTGAAAGTCGGTTTGACCGGCGTGTAGTTGGCCCAGTCGAACTGTGGCTTCTTGGCAATCGCCGCCGCGTAGCTCAGGCGCTCGGTACGGGCGCTGCGGTTGGCGGTGCGCTCACGCACATCGACGTATTCCAGACGGGTCTTCTCGACGAAACCGGCCTTGAGTTCCTTGGACAGCAACTGCGTCGCGACACCGACAGCACGCGAGGCGTCGGTCACGTAGACCACCGCATCGTTGCTGTACTTCGGCTCGATCTTCACGGCGGTGTGCGCCTTGGACGTGGTCGCGCCCCCGATCATCAGCGGCAGATGGAAATCCTGACGCTGCATTTCGCGGGCAACATGGACCATCTCGTCCAGCGACGGAGTGATCAGCCCGGACAGACCGATGATGTCGCACTTTTCTTCCTTGGCCACCTGGAGGATTTTCTCCGCCGGAACCATCACGCCGAGGTCGACGATGTCGTAGCCGTTGCAACCCAGCACCACGCCGACGATGTTCTTGCCGATGTCGTGCACGTCGCCTTTCACCGTGGCCATCAGGATCTTGCCCTTGGCTTCCGGCTTGTCGCCTTTTTCCAGTTCGATGAACGGGATCAGATGCGCTACGGCCTGTTTCATCACGCGCGCGGATTTCACCACCTGCGGCAGGAACATTTTGCCGGCACCGAACAGGTCGCCGACGATGTTCATGCCGGACATCAGCGGGCCTTCGATGACTTCGATCGGCCGCGCAAACGACTGGCGCGACTCTTCGGTGTCTTCGACGATGTGCGTGGTGATGCCCTTGACCAGCGCATGCTCCAGACGCTTGTTGACGTCCCAGCTGCGCCACTCTTCGGTCTCGGCTTCCTTGACGCTGCCGTCGCCCTTGTACTTGTCGGCGATGGCGAGGAGGGCGTCGGTGCCTTCCGGCGTGCGGTTGAGGATCACGTCTTCGACGGCGTCGCGCAGCTCCTGCGGGATCTGGTCGTAGATTTCCAGCTGACCGGCGTTGACGATACCCATGGTCAGGCCGGCGCGGATCGCATACAGCAGGAACACCGAGTGAATCGCTTCACGCACCGGGTTGTTGCCACGGAACGAGAACGACACGTTGGACACGCCGCCGGAACTCAGCGCATACGGCAGCTCGTCGCGGATGTAGGCACAGGCGTTGATGAAGTCCACAGCGTAGTTGTTGTGTTCTTCGATGCCGGTGGCCACGGCGAAGATGTTCGGGTCGAAGATAATGTCTTCCGGCGGGAAGCCGACTTCGTTGACCAGAATGTCGTAGGAGCGTTTGCAGATTTCTTTCTTGCGCGCTTCGGTGTCGGCCTGGCCGGCTTCGTCGAACGCCATCACCACCACCGCAGCGCCGTAGCGTTTGCACAGCTTGGCGTGATGGATGAATTGCTCGACGCCTTCTTTCATGCTGATCGAGTTGACGATGCCCTTGCCCTGAATGCACTTCAGACCGGCTTCGATCACTTCCCATTTCGAGGAGTCGATCATGATCGGTACGCGGGAGATGTCCGGTTCCCCGGCGATCAGATTGAGGAAGGTCACCATGGCCTTCTTCGAATCGAGCATGCCTTCGTCCATGTTGATGTCGATCACCTGCGCGCCGGCCTCGACCTGCTGCAGGGCGACTTCCAGGGCTTCGGTGTAGTTGTCTTCACGGATCAGACGGGCGAACTTGGCGGAACCGGTGATGTTGGTGCGCTCGCCGACGTTGACGAACAACGAGCTGCGATCGATGGTGAACGGCTCTAGGCCCGAGAGGCGGCAGGCCTTGGGGATGTCCGGAATCTGCCGCGGTGCGTAACCGGCCACGGCCTTGGCGATGGCTTCGATGTGGCCCGGGGTGGTGCCGCAGCAACCGCCGACGATATTGAGGAAACCGCTCTGGGCGAATTCTTCGATGACTTTGGCGGTTTGCGCCGGCAACTCGTCGTACTCGCCGAACTCGTTCGGCAAACCGGCGTTCGGGTGCGCGGAAACGTGAGTGCTGGCCTTGTTCGACAGCTCTTCCAGGTAGGGGCGCAGCTCACTGGCGCCGAGGGCGCAGTTGAGGCCGACCGAGATCGGCTTGGCGTGGGCCACGGAGTTCCAGAACGCTTCGGTGGTCTGGCCCGACAGGGTGCGGCCGGACGCATCGGTGATGGTCCCGGAAATCATGATCGGCAGTTCGATGTGCAGCTCTTCGAACACGCCTTGCACGGCGAAGATCGCGGCTTTGGCGTTGAGGGTGTCGAAGATGGTTTCGATCAGGATCAGGTCGACGCCGCCCTCGATCAGGCCTTTGGTGGCCTCGGTGTAGTTCTCCACCAGTTCATCGAAGGTGACGTTGCGGTAGCCGGGGTTGTTCACGTCTGGCGACAGCGAGCAGGTGCGGCTGGTCGGGCCGAGCACGCCGGCGACGAAACGTGGCTTGTCCGGGTTCTCGGCGGTCTTGGCGTCGGCCACCTTGCGCGCCAGTCGCGCGCCTTCTACGTTTAATTCGTACGCCAGTTCTTCCATGCCGTAGTCGGCCATGGAAATGCGTGTGGCGTTGAAGGTGTTGGTTTCCAGAATGTCGGCGCCGGCATCCAGATAGGCCTTTTCGATGCCGCCGATCACGTCCGGACGGGTAATCACCAGCAGGTCGTTGTTGCCCTTGACGTCACTCGGCCAGTCAGCGAAGCGTTTGCCGCGATAATCCTGTTCTTCGAGCTTGTAGCTCTGGATCATCGTGCCCATGCCGCCGTCGAGAATCAGGATGCGCTCTTTGAGGGCTTGCTTGAGAGCTTGAAGGCGGACGCTGCGATCGGACATTGGGACTACTCGAAAAGACCATGACGAAGGGCCGGGATCATAACAAACCTGTGCGCTTTTGGAGCACGTGCTGCTTTTGCATGAATATCGTTCATGTTGGTACGAGCGTCATACTGTAGAATCGCGGGCGTTTTTTTCACGATCGGGATCATGGGCATGTCGTACCGCGTCATCAGCATTTTCATGCTGTTTTTAAGCTGGGGCGCCATTGCGCAGGAACCCGCGATCTCACCTCCTATTTCATATACGCGTGACATCCAGCCGATCTTCACCGAGAAGTGTGTGGCCTGCCATGCCTGCTACGACTCGGCGTGTCAGCTCAATCTGGGCAGCGGCGAAGGCGCAGGGCGGGGCGCGAGCAAGATGCCGGTCTACGACGGCGAACGCACTCAGGCGGCGCCGACCACGCGGCTGTTCTACGACGCCTTCGGCAAACGTGTCTGGCAGCAGAAGGGCTTTTATTCGGTACTCGACGCTCAGGGCAGCCAGGCGGCGCTGATGGCGCGGATGCTGGAACTGGGCCACAAAACCCCGCTGACCCCGAATGCCAAGCTGCCGGAAGACATCGTGCTCGGCCTGCAACGGGAAAACATGTGCGCGATGCCCGCCGAGTTTGACGGCTATGCCGGCGCCCACCCGAAAGAAGGTATGCCGCTGGCGGTGACCGGGCTGACCGATCAGCAATACCAGACCCTGCAACGCTGGCTGGCGTCCGGTGCGCCGATCGACGAGCAGGGGCTGGCGCCGAGCGCCAAGGAAGCGCTGCAAATCGTCCAGTGGGAAAACCTGCTCAATGCGCCGGGCGCGCGGCAGAGTCTGGTCGGGCGCTGGCTGTTCGAACACTGGTTCCTCGCGCATATCTATTTCAAGGACGGTGAGCCGGGGCACTACTTCCAGTGGGTGCGTTCGCGCACGCCGACAGGGCAGCCGATCGACCTGATCGCCACCCGCCGCCCGAATGACGATCCGGGCACTCAGGTGTATTACCGCTTGTGGCCGGTGCAAGGGGTGATCGTGCACAAGACCCACATCACCTATCCGCTGAGTGCGGCGAAGATGGCGCGGGTCAAGAGTCTGTTCTACAGCGGCAACTGGCAGGTCAACGCGCTGCCGGGTTACGGCCCGCAGAGCCGGGCCAACCCGTTCGCCACCTTCGAGGCGATTCCGGCGCAGGCGCGTTATCAGTTCATGCTCGATAACGCCGAATACTTTGTCCGCACCTTCATTCGCGGGCCGGTGTGCCGTGGGCAGATTGCGACGGACGTGATTCGCGACAACTTCTGGGCGCTGTTCCAGGCCCCGGAACATGACCTGTACATCACCGACCCGAACTATCGCGGCCAGGCCACGCCGTTGCTGGCAATGCCTGGGCAGAACGATGACGTCGGCAGTGTGCTGAGCCTGTGGCACAACTACCGCAACAAGCGCAACGAATACGAAGCCCTGCGCCGCGACAGCTACGCCGACCAACCGCCGCCGAGCTGGTCGACCCTGTGGGCCGGCAACGACAACGCGCTGCTGAGCATTTTCCGCCACTTCGACAGTGCGTCTGTGACCAAAGGCCTGATCGGTGAAGTGCCACAGACCATGTGGCTGTTCGACTATCCACTGCTGGAGCGCACCTATTATCAGTTGGCGGTCAACTTCGATGTGTTCGGCAACGTCTCCCATCAGGCGCAGACTCGTCTGTATTTCGACCTGATCCGCAACGGCGCCGAGCAGAACTTCCTGCGCCTGATGCCGGCCGATTCCCGCGAGGACTACCTCGACGATTGGTATCAGAGCAGCGGCCAGTTCAAGATGTGGCTCGACTATGAGGCGATCGACGACGACAAACCGACCGCGCTGAAACTCGATCCGAAGGACCCGAAATACGATTTCGCCATGCAGTTGCTGGCGCGTTACGGCGACCTCAATGCGCGGCCGGATCCGATCAACCGCTGTGACGGCGCCTACTGCTCGCGGCCGAATATCGACCCGGCGCTACAGAACGCCGAGCAGGCACTCAGTCGCCTGACCTCGCGTCCGGCCGGCGGTTTGAAGGTGATCGACCAATTGCCGGAAGCAACCATGCTGCGCATCGAAACCCGCAGCGGCAAACGCGAGATGTACAGCCTGCTGCGCAACCGCGCGCACAGTAACGTGGCGTTTCTGTTGGGCGAGTCGCTGCGCTATCAACCGGGGCTGGACACCTTGACCATCTACCCGGGCGTACTGAGCAGCTATCCGAATTTCATCTTCAACATTCCAGCCGAACAAGTGCCGGAGTTTGTCGATGCCATGGAGAATGCCAAGGATGCCGAGCGTTTCGAGAAAATCGTCGAACGCTGGGGGATTCGCCGCAGTCATCCGCAATTCTGGTTCTATTTCCACGACCTGAGCCAATACCTCCACGAAACCGATCCGGTGGAAGAGGGCGTGCTGGACATGAACCGCTACCAGAATCTTTGATCGTTTAATACAGGCCTGCTGTCCCAATTCTTAGCAACACCGCACATTCCCTGTAGGAGTGAGCCTGCTCGCGATGGCGTCAGTCCATTCAGAATGGTTGTTGCCTGACATGCCGTCATCGCGAGCAGGCTCACTCCTACAAGGGGTCGGCGGTGGTTTTGAGAGTTGTGGACAGGAGCCGATCATGTTGATTTCAGTGCAGGCCCTGCGGGCGCTTGCCGCGTGGACGGTGGTCTGTCACCACTTCATGCAGATTTTCTTCGACTTCAAGGCGCGCGGCCCGGTCGGGCAATTCTTCATCGACAAGGGCGCAGTCGGCGTCGATGTTTTCTTCGTCATCAGTGGTCTGGTGATTTTCCTCTCCACCGAAAGCAAAGCGCTGCCTCCGGCGCGGTTTCTGCTGTATCGGTTGTTTCGCATTGTCCCGGCGTACTGGCTGTACACGCTGTTGATGGCGTTGCTGGTGCTGTTCGCCCGGCCAATGTTGCCGGATCAGACGGTGGACTGGGCGCATTTCCTCGCGTCGCTGTTATTCATTCCTGCGCAAAACCCCGGCGGTTACGGGATTTATCCGACGCTGAATGTCGGCTGGACGCTCAACTACGAAATGCTCTTCTATGTGTTGTTTGCATGCGCGCTGGTGTTCCGCTGGCAGGTGCGCTTGCTGGTGGTCGCCGCGTTGCTGTTTTCGGTGTGTCAGGCGTTCGGCTGGCTCAACGAGTTTTACCGTTCCGACATCGTCTACGAGTTTCTGCTGGGGATCGGCATTGGCGTGCTCTATCGCCGGGGCTGGATTGGCGCCGGCCTGTGGCTGCCGCTGTTGGCGATGGGCGCTGCGATGATGGCGATCTATCACCTGGCACCGGCGCCAAGGTTATTGAACTGGGGCGTGCCGAGCGCGGTGCTGGTGATGGCTTGCATGGCGCTGGAGCGCTACGTCGAGCGCAATCGGGTGATGAAATGGCTCGGTGACTGTTCCTATTCAGTGTATCTGATGCACGTGTTGGTGTTGTCGGTTGGTGGTTTTATCGCGCGACGCTACGGAATCAACCCGTATCTGCATGTTCATCGTCTGCGCTCTGGCGATTGGTGTGGGGTCATGGTTGAGCTACGAATGGGTGGAAAAACGCAGCTATCAGTGGCTTAAAGCGCGGATCGAGGGCGAACCGATGCGCGCACCTGTCGAGAATCTTTCCCGACAAAAATACTAGGACTTTGTCCGGCGCAATGATTGGCGTAAACTGCGCCCAAGCCTGCGAGGAGTTTCCATGACCGCTATTACCATTACCGACGCCGCCCACGATTACCTGGCCGATCTGCTCTCCAAGCAGAACACTCCAGGCATCGGCATCCGCGTCTTCATCACCCAGCCTGGCACCCAGTACGCCGAAACCTGCATTGCCTACTGCAAGCCGGGCGAAGAAAAACCTGAAGATACCGCGCTGGGGCTGAAAAGCTTCACAGCCTATATCGATTCGTTCAGCGAAGCGTTCCTTGACGACGCCGTCGTCGATTACGCCACCGACCGCATGGGCGGCCAACTGACCATCAAGGCGCCAAACGCCAAAGTCCCGATGGTCAATGCCGACAGCCCGGTCAACGAGCGCATCAATTACTATCTGCAAACCGAAATCAACCCGGGGCTGGCCAGCCACGGCGGTCAGGTCAGCCTGATCGATGTGGTCGAGGACGGCATTGCCGTGCTGCAGTTCGGCGGCGGCTGCCAGGGCTGCGGCCAGGCCGACGTGACCCTGAAGGAAGGCATCGAACGCACCTTGCTCGAGCGTATTCCAGAGCTCAAAGGTGTGCGCGACGTGACCGACCACACGCAGAAAGAAAACGCCTACTACTGAGTAAGGTGTTCACTGCGAACACGAAAAACGGCGCCCCGTGAGCGCCGTTTTTTTATGCACTTGATTAATGAGTGCCTGTTTATTGTGTGGCGAGGGGATTTATCCCCGATGGGTTGCGAAGCAGCCCCAGAAAAGGAACTGCTGCGCAGTTCATCGGGGATAAATCCCCTCGCCACAGGTTGGCACCCCATCCCATATGATTCAGGGTCTGTAGAGGTGCGCATGCCCCGCGCGATACAGCGACGACTCGCTAAACACCTCACTGCCCAACACCCGTCCCACCAGAATCAACGCCGTACGCCGAAACCCCTTGGCCGCAACCTTCTCGGCAATATCTTCCAGCGTCCCCACCACCCAGTCCTGATCCGGCCACGTCGCCCGGTGAATCACCGCAATCGGGCAATCCGCGCCGTAATGCGGCAGCAGTTCGGCGATGATTTTCTGCAGATGATTGACCCCCAGATGAATCGCCATGGTCGCGCCATGCTGCGCCAGACTGCTCAACTCCTCACCCGCCGGCATTGCGGTCTTGTCCGCGTAGCGGGTCAGAATCACGCTCTGCGACACGTCCGGCAGTGTCAGTTCTGTGCCAAGCAACGCCGCACACGCTGCGGTCGCGGTGACGCCGGGAATGATCTCGAACGGAATATTCAGCTCGCGCAGATAACGAATCTGCTCGCCAATCGCGCCATACAGGCTCGGATCGCCGGAATGCACCCGCGCTACGTTCTGGCCCTTGGCATGGGCGGATTTGATCAGTTCAATGATCTGCTCCAGATGCAATTCGGCGCTGTTGACCACGGTTTCAGCCTGATGCCCCTCCAGCACCGCAGCCGGTACCAGCGAGCCTGCGTAGATGATCACCGGGCAACTGCGGATCAGCCGCTGACCTTTGACAGTGATCAATTCCGGGTCGCCGGGGCCGGCGCCAATGAAGTAGACGGTCATGAAGAAATCCTGTGAAAAACGGGGCAGGGCAACGCTTCAGATGAAGATTGCTCATGATCAAACGGGGGGATTATCGGGAATTTACGCAGCGCCGGCCAATGCCAAGGTTGCCTGAGCGTATTTTTGCCGGGAAATCAGCAGTTTTGCCGGTGCCTGAATCAACTGCTCGGCAAGGGCCAGGGCGGCACTTTCCGCCACGCCGTAGCAGCCAGTGCGCTCATAGGCGATCTGCGAATGGTGGCTCAGGCGTTGCTGATAACTGGCCAGTTCGTCGCTGCTGAAATACAACAGCGGCAACGCCAGTTGACTGGCCAGTTCCTGCAGGCCGGGTTCATCGCGTTTAAGATCGATGCTGGCCAAGGCCTTGACCGCTTCAAGTTCTATACGATGCGCCTGCAACGCTTGATCGAGTAGCGCGCGCAGCGTGCTGACCGGGCAGCCGCGCTGGCAGCCCAGGCCGACCACAAAGGTCGGCGCTGCGCGGTCATCGGTCATGCGTGGTATTGACCATCGCTTTTGCGGCGGAACAACCAGGCGCTGATCAGGCCCAGGGCCAGCCAGAACGCCACGTTGGTCAACTGCGAAGCGATTTTGAACTGGGCTTCCAGCGCCTCCGGGGCGAGCATCGAATGCACTTCCGGTTGTGGCGCGCCGATCACGTGCGGCACGGCGAGGATCGCCACGCCCAGCAGCTTCATCAGCCAGTGGCGGCTGAACACAATCAACGCCAGGCCAACAGCGGTGGAAGCGGCGGTGCCGATCCACCAGGTTTGCCGCGACGCCAGATCGGCTGCAGCGGTGCCCGGCAGTTCAGGCGGCAGGCCCAGGGTCGGCGCGAGGACGAAGGTCGCGTAACCGGCCAGGCCCCAGAGCAGGCCTTGCGAGGTTTTGGTCGGTGCACGCAGGGTGTACAGGCCAGCGAGCATCAGTGCGAAACCGACCGCCACCACCAGGTTGCCGCCGGTGGTCGAGACCACGCGTTGCCAGCCGTCTTCCGGCTCCCAGGCTTCGGCGTCATGGGTGTGTGCGGCCGTGCCGGCGGCGTGTTCGTGAACGGCCACCGGTTCGGACTTCTCGAAGGTTTCGGCCTGCAGAATCAGTGGCGAGACCCAGAAGCTTTGCAGCAACGTCAGCAGCAGGGCGGCCAGCAGGCCGGTGAAGCCTGCGGTTTGCGCGATACGCTTGATCATGTCGGCAGGTCTCAGTGGCACGGGAAGGCGGCGCTGTGGCGGGTATCGTGAGCGGCGTTGTGCACCGCTTCGATGTGCGAGAAACCGGCGAAGTAAACGAGGCCGGCACCCAGGATCGACGCGAAAATCGCGGCGGCCAGGCGTTGGCTCAAGGTGGCGATGCTGGAGATTTTGTCGGTGTTGCTGCCGGTGCTGCTGATGATCGACATGGCGCTTCCCTCTGGAGTGTCAGCGGGTGATATAGAGCGCATGAAAACCCCTGCGAGTCGGGCACGCAACGGTTCGAACAGCGCCCGCCCACCGCGGGTTTGTTATGTTCAGCGACGCAAACTGCGCACTGTGTGTTGCGGGCCGGTCTCCGGGCTCACGAGGGGTTGGCGTCTGGCCGACCTGCAAGCGTCACCTTCCCATGCCGCATTGGCACAGTGGATCTGACGCTTCGCTCGCTTACCGTTGCGGGGGCAGCACCGGACTGACATGGCTTTGAGTAAAGCACATGATTCACCGGTTTCCCGTTTCACCCTGTGAAGGGCACCCGTAACAAGTTGTGTAGGAGACCATGAGGGGAGGATTTGAGTCAATTGGGATTGGGGGCATATCCGTTGCTGCGGTAACGGCCACTTAGGGTTCCGCCCTTACGGCGGGTCACTTTTGGCAAACGCCCCAAAAGTAACCAAAAGGTCTATGCCCTGACGTTCGGCCCTCGCTTAGGCTCGGGTTCCTTCGCTCCGGGATTCATCCGGGGGGCAGCGCCTACGGTTTGCTTCGCTGCACCTCCTCTCGCTGTGTTTGGCTGCGCCAAACGGTCGGCTACGCTCCCACCCCCGGATAAACCCCTCCACCTCAGCCTGCCGAACGGGCCCTCAGATCAAAAGCGGTACTCGAGCTAACGCTCATTGTGTTGAGTGGGGCGGCTGCGCCGCATGGGGCTGTACACAATCTAAACTGTGGGAGCGGGCTTGCTCGCGAAGGCGGCCTGACAGCCGACCAATCTCTAACTGAATACACCCACTCCCGTGTAGGAGCTGCCGAAGGCTGCGATCTTTTGATCTGCTTTGGCTTTGGCTTTGGCTTTGGCTTTGGCTTTGGCTTTGGCTTTGGCTTTGGCTTTGGCTCTGGCTTTTGATGTGGCTTTTGATCTTCTGCCCCTTCGGCAGGCCGAGCGTAGGTGTCCATCAGGGGGAAGGCGCGCAGCGCCATGCGGCGAAGCCGCATACATCGAGAGGAGGTGCAGCGAAGCAAACCGTAGGCGATGCCCCCGGATGGACACCGTAGCGAGGGAACACTGAGCCTAAGCGAAGTGCCGTACGCCGGGGCAAAGCCTTTTGGGTTACCTTTTCGGCGTTTGGAAAAGGTGACTCGCTGTAAGAGCGAAACCGCCAGAGGCAACACCCGAAGAAACGGATATGCCCCCCAAACCCCAAATCCCAAATCCCAAACCTCAAACCCAGCGTTTGGAAAAAGTGACTCGCTGTAAGAGCGAAACCGCCAGCGGCAACCCCCGCAGCAACGGATATGCCCCCAATCCAAAAAAAACCAAAGCATTGACCCATCCTCAAGCCATGCGTAGCCTTGCGCTTTCGAGGTTCTTCGGCCCACGCCGAAGCTAAGAAGGGAACGCGGTCAAAGCCGCGGCTGCCCCCGCAACTGTGAACGGTGAAGTTCGTTGCCACGCCACTGCCAGCTCAATCCACTGAGCCCGCGGGAAGGCGCAGCGAACGCCGGGCCCAAGGCCCGAACACCGTCAGCCAGGAGACCTGCCTCGTCACAGATTTCTCACTACAACCGGGCGGGGTGATCCGGTGGCGAATTCTTCCGCGCGCACGTTCGCAGCGGATCTCGTCCCGTATGCCCGCCACCTTGCCAAAGGGCATCCGATGAAAACACTGGCCAAACTCCCCGTCACCATCGTCACCGGTTTCCTCGGCTCGGGCAAAACCACCTTGCTGCGACACATGCTCGACAACGCTCAGGGCCGTCGCATCGCGGTGATCGTCAACGAGTTCGGCGAACTGGGCATCGACGGTGAGATCCTCAAGCAATGCACCATCGGCTGCACCGAAGAAGAAGCCACTGGCCGCGTCTACGAACTGGCCAACGGTTGCCTGTGCTGCACGGTGCAGGAAGAGTTCTTCCCGGTGATGCGTGAACTGGTCGCCCGGCGCGGTGACCTCGATCACATCCTGATCGAGACGTCCGGTCTGGCCCTGCCAAAACCGCTGGTACAAGCCTTCCAGTGGCCGGAAATCCGCAGCGCCTGCACCGTGGATGCGGTGATCACCGTGGTCGACAGCCCGGCCGTGGCCGCTGGCACCTTCGCCGCGTTCCCCGATCAGGTCGATGCCCAGCGCAAACTCGATCCGAACCTGGATCACGAATCGCCACTTCATGAGCTGTTCGCCGACCAACTGGCCAGCGCCGATCTGGTGATCCTCAACAAGGCCGACCAGACCAGCGCCGAAGATCTGGCTCGCGTTCGCGCCGAAGTCGCCGAAGAACTGCCGCCAGCGGTGAAAATCATCGAAGCCAGCAACGGTCGCCTGCCGCTGGACGTGCTGATCGGCCTCGGTGCCGGATCCGAAGAACATATCGACAGCCGCCACAGCCATCACGATCACCACCACGACGGTGATGACGACCACGATGACCACGATCACGACGCCTTTGATTCGATCTCGATCGAACTGCCGCAAGCCGACGAAAGCCTGCTGCTCGACGCGCTGACGCAACTGGTTGTGCAGCACGGCATTCTGCGCGTGAAGGGCTTCGCGGCGATTCCGAACAAGCCGATGCGCCTGTTGATTCAGGGCGTGGGCACGCGTTTCGACAAGCACTTCGACCGCCAGTGGGGCGCTGACGAAGCGCGCGTCACCCGTCTGGTGCTGATCGGTCAGGAACTCGACGCTGCGCAACTCGAAGCGCAACTGCGCGCCGCGCTCAGCGTTTAAGCCATGCACCTGCTCAGGACCCAGCCCGGCGGTTTCGTGTCGGATGACAACATTGCCGACCTTGGACAAACCCCCGCCGAGCTGGTGATCCTGTGCAGCGGCGACTCCAGCCTGGCGCTGCTCGCCGAAGCGGCGCAGCAATTGCCCGAGGATTACCCGAGCCTGCGCCTGGCCAATCCGATGCAGGTGCAGAATCACGCCTCGGTCGATCTGTATGTCGATGAGGTGTTGCGGCACGCCAAGGTCATTCTGATTTCGCTGCACGGCGGCATCGCTTATTGGCGTTATGGCGTCGAGCGTCTGGTGGAGTTGTCCGAGCGCGGGGTGCAGGTGATTCTGGTGCCGGGCGATGATCGTCCCGACCCGGAACTCAGCGACCTGAGCACCGTGCCCGCCGAAGATCGCGACCGTCTCTGGCAGTTCTTGCGTCAGGGTGGCATGGGCAATGCGCTGGACTTCTTCCATTGCCTGGCCAACCGCTGGCTGGCGCGCGACTACGCCTGGGGTGAGCCGCAAGCGCTGCCGCGTACGGCGATTTACCAGCCACAGAAAAACACCGCCGCACTGAGCGACTGGCAAGCCGAATGGCTGCCCGGTCAACCGGTCGCGGCGGTGTTGTTTTATCGCTCGCATTTGCAAGCGGCGAACACCGCATTCATCGATGTGTTCTGCCAGCGCTTGCAGGCGGCGGGGCTCAATCCGTTGCCGATCGCCGTCGCCAGCCTGAAAGAACCCGGCTGTCTGAGCGTGGTCGAGGACTGGCTGGACGAGGTTGAGGCGGCGGTGATTCTCAACACCACCGGTTTCGCGCAGTCCAGTCCAGAAGCCCCGCATCTGCGCCCGTTCCGGCGCAATATTCCGGTGATTCAGGCGATCTGCGCTCAGGACAACGAGCCCGGTTGGCGCGACAGCGAGCAGGGCCTTGGCCCGCGAGATCTGGCAATGCACATCGCCTTGCCGGAACTCGACGGGCGCATCATCAGCCGGCCGATCAGCTTCAAGGATCTGGCCTGGCGCAGCGAGCGCAGCCAGTCCGACGTGGTCTGCTACCGGGCGCAACCCGAACGCATGGATTTCGTCGCTGAACTGGCGCGGCGCTGGAGCGATCTGGCGCGGCTGCCGAACGCGGAAAAACGCATCGCGCTGATCCTCGCCAACTACCCGACCCGCGATGGTCGAATCGGCAATGGCGTCGGTCTCGATACGCCGGCGGCGGCATTGAATATCCTGCGCGCGTTGCAGGCGGAAGGCTTCCCGCTGACGGCGGAGTTGCCGGACAGCGGCACCGCGTTAATCCAGCAATTGCTCGGCGGCGTCAGCAACGACCTCGACAGCATCGACCTGCGTCCGTGCCAGCAAAGCCTGGCGATGGACGCCTATCTGGCGATGTTCAACGCGCTGCCGCAAGCCAATCGCGCGGCAGTGCTGGAACGCTGGGGCGCGCCGCAAAACGATCCGATGTGCCGTGACGGACGGATGATGATCGCCGGTCTGCGTTTTGGCCTGACCTTCGTCGGCATTCAACCGGCGCGCGGTTATCAGGTCGACCCGAGCGCGGTGTACCACGACCCGGATCTGGTGCCGCCGCACGGCTATCTGGCGTTCTATTTCTGGCTGCGCAACACCTACGGTGCACACGCAGTGATTCACGTCGGCAAGCATGGCAACCTCGAATGGTTGCCGGGCAAGGGCGTCGGCCTTTCGGAAAATTGCTGGCCCGACGCATTGCTCGGGCCGCTGCCGAACATTTATCCGTTTATCGTCAACGACCCGGGCGAGGGCGCCCAGGCCAAGCGGCGCACGCAAGCGGTGATCATCGACCACCTGATGCCGCCGCTGACCCGTGCCGAAACCTACGGCCCGCTGCGCAACCTGGAGCTACTGGCCGACGAATATTACGAAGCCCAACTGCTCGACCCGCGCCGCGCGCGCGAACTGCAGCGTGACATCCTGCAACTGGTGCGCGAGACGCAGATCGACCGCGAACTGCAACTCGACGCCGGTCTGGACAGCGACGCCGACGCAGCGATCTGGTTGCCGCGTCTGGACACCTACCTGTGTGACCTGAAGGAATCGCAGATCCGCGATGGCCTGCACATCTTTGGCGAATCGCCGACCGGGCGTTTGCGCATCGACACGCTGCTGGCGCTGCTGCGCATTCCGCGTGGCGACGGCAAGGGTGCGCAGTCGAGTCTGCTGCGGGCGTTGGCGAAGGCGTTTGAGCTGGGGTTTGATCCGCTGGATTGCGCACTTGCCGAACCGTGGAACGGCCCGCGCCCGGCGGAGCTGCAGAGCGTCAGCGACGAAGTCTGGCGCAGCGCCGGTGATACCCGCGAACGCCTTGAGCTATTCGCCACCCAACTGATCTCCGAAACAGTGCACGCCCTTTGTAGGAGTGAGCCTGCTCGCGATAGCGGTGTGTCATTCAACACTGAATTGTCTGACCTGACGCCATCGCGAGCAGGCTCACTCCTACAGGAACCGAGGGGGGCTGAAGTGAGGGCAATCATTGATAGCCTGCGCGAAGTCGTCGCCCCACGCCTCGACGCCTGCGGCCCCGCCGAAATGCGCGGTCTGCTCGACGCCCTCAACGGTCGCTTCGTCCCCGCCGGCCCAAGCGGCGCGCCCAGTCGTGGCCGTCTCGACGTGTTGCCCACCGGGCGCAACTTCTACTCGGTGGATGTGCGCAACCTGCCGACCACTACCGCGTGGCGCATTGGTTTCCAGTCCGCCACCTTGATTCTCGAGCGCCACTTGCAGGATCACGGCGATCACCTGCGCCAGCTCGGTTTATCGGTGTGGGGCACGGCGACCATGCGCACTGGCGGTGACGACATCGCCCAGGCCATGGCGTTGATGGGCGTGCGTCCGGTCTGGGCCACCGGCAGTCAGCGCGTTGATGACTTCGAAATTCTGCCGCTGAGCCTGCTCGACCGGCCACGAGTCGATGTCACGCTGCGGGTCTCGGGCTTCTTCCGCGATGCCTTTGCCAATTTGATTCGGCTGTTCGACGCGGCCGTGCAAGCGGTAGCGGCGCTGGACGAGCCGGATGACCTCAATCCGCTGGCCGCCAAAGTCCGCGCCGAGCGTGAGGCGCTGCTGCAATCGGGGCTGGATGCCGACGCGGCGCGGCGCCAGGCCGGCTGGCGGATCTTCGGCGCCAAACCCGGAGCCTATGGCGCGGGCGTACAGGGCGCCATCGACGGTCGCCTGTGGCAGACCCGCGAGGATCTGGCCGAGGTCTACCTGAACTGGGGCGCCTACGCTTACGGCGGGGCGGACGAAGGCACCGCCGCCCGCGAGCAGTTCGTCCAGCGTCTGAGTCAGGTGCAAGCGGTGCTACAGAACCAGGACAATCGCGAGCACGACTTGCTCGATTCCAACGACTATTACCAGTTTCAGGGCGGCATGCTCGCGGCGGTGGAAACCCTGCGCGGCGAAGCGGCGGCGAGTTATCACGGCGATCACAGCCAGCCGGATCTGCCGATAATCCGTACCCTGAAAGAAGAGCTGAACCGGGTGATCCGCTCGCGGGCGGCCAATCCGAAATGGATCGACGGGGTCAAGCGTCATGGCTATAAAGGTGCCTTCGAACTGGCGGCGACAGTCGATAACCTGTTCGCTTTCGACGCCACCACGCAACTGATCGACGATCATCAGTACGCGTTGCTGGCCGATGCCTATCTGCTCGATCCGGCGACCCGCGATTTTGTCCGCGAGCACAATCCGCATGCCCTGCGCGACATGACCGAGCGCATGCTGGAAGCGCAGCAGCGCGGGATGTGGCAGGAACCCGGCGTGTATAAAGAAGCACTGGAAAACCTGCTGCTGGATATAGAAGAAGACACCTGACATACCACAACATTTTGTAGGAGTGAGCCTGCTCGCGATAGCGGTGTATCAGCCAACCTATTTGTCGCTGACCCACCGCTATCGCGAGCAGGCTCACTCCTACATTGAAATGAATTCACACCGACCATGACCGAGTACCGAAGATGACCGACACCCCGCATTTCCCGCTCTCCGCCGTGGTCGGCGCCGATGACCTGAAACTCGCGCTGTGCCTGACCGCCATCGACCCGAAAATCGGTGGCGTGCTGATCGAAGGCCCGCGCGGCATGGCCAAATCGACCCTGGCCCGTGGCTTGGCCGATCTGCTCGCCAGCGGTCAATTCGTCACGCTGCCATTGGGTGCCACCGAAGAACGTCTGGTCGGCACCCTCGATCTCGACGCGGCGCTGAGCGCGGGTCGTGCGCAGTTTTCTCCCGGGGTTTTGGCCAAGGCTGACGGCGGTGTGCTCTACGTCGATGAAGTGAATTTGCTGCCGGATCATCTGGTGGATCTGCTGCTCGATGTGGCAGCCAGTGGCACCAACCTGATCGAGCGCGACGGTATTTCCCATCGGCATTCGGCGCGATTTGTATTGATCGGCACGATGAACCCGGAAGAGGGCGAATTGCGGCCACAGCTGCTTGACCGTTTCGGCCTGAACGTCGCCCTCAGCGGCCACACCGCGCCAACCGAACGCGGGCAGATCATCCGCCGCCGCCTGGATTTTGACAGCGATCCACAGGCGTTCTGCGCGCAGTGGGAAGCACAGCAGCAAGCGCTGCGCGAACGCTGTGAACAGGCGCGCATCGCCTTGGCGAGCATTGCGCTGGACGACGACGCGTTGGCGAACATCACCGAGCGTTGTTTTGCGGCGGGTGTCGATGGCTTGCGTGCCGATCTGGTCTGGCTGCGGGCGGCCCGTGCGCACGCAGCATGGCGCGGCGCTGCAGCGATTGCCGAGCAGGACATCGACGCCGTGGCGGAATTTGCCCTGCGGCATCGCCGTCGCGAATCCTCTTCTTCCAGCCCTCAGCCACCCGCGCAGAACCCGGCCAGTAGCCAGGCCGAACCGAGCGAAGGGCAGGGCCAGTGGGGCGATATGCCCGCCCCGGCACTGGCCACTGGCGCTCGTCGCGAAGTGCCGAGCTGGCCAAAAAAGTAACCGGCATTCGTCCCCGATCCGCCGCGGGGGCGAATGCCAGACCTCACGCCGGACGCCTTGATCATGGACGCCAAGGCCAGCGCCACGCCGCGCGCAGCGGCCTGGTGAACTGGCCGGGCACGCTGCTCAACGGCCGTCCGCAAACCCGTGAGGACTTGCAGTTCCAGTTGCGCACTCGTTCTCCCCATGAGTTGTGGCTGGTGATCGTCGATGCGTCGGCTTCGACGCGTCGGCATCAGGCGCTGAGCGATGCTAAGGGCCTGCTCGCGCAATTGTTCGATGATGCTTATCGGCAGCGTGCGCGGCTGGCCTTGCTGACCGCCAGCGGCAGCGCGCCGAAATGGCAGGTGCAAGGTCTGAAAGCATCGAGTGGCTTGCGCACCTGGCTGGAGGCGTTGGGGGCGGGCGGCGGCACGCCGTTGGTGGCGGCATTGACGCAGGCACAGCAATGGCTGGTGCAGCGACAAAAGCGCTTCCCGGCCGAGCAGCAGCGCTTGCTGGTGGTCACGGATGGGCGTTTGAAAGCCTTACCGTCGATGCCGCCGCTGGAGTGTCCGGGATTGTTGATCGACATTGAGCGTGGGCCGATCCGCCTGACTCGGGCGCGGGAATTAGCGGCGGCGCTGAGTGCGGAATATCGGCATATCGATGATGTGTGATGCCTGTGCGGGCCTCTTCGCGAGCAAGCCCGCTCCCACACTGTGAGCGGTGTTCACAGATTACGAGTGCGACAAAAATCCTTGTAGGAGCCAGCCTGCTGGCGATGGCATCCACTCAATTCCAAGTGAACATGGCAATCAGGGAGCGACCCTCTATGCTCCACACCAGCCCAATCACAAGGAGTGAATCATGCGGGTACTGGTCGCCAATCCTCAGGACGATTTTCGCGTCAAAGCCTACGCCGGCACCAACGGCGTATTACTCGCCATGGACCTCGCCGAGCCCCGACGCAAAGGCCTGCTTGGGTTTGCCATTGAGAAGCAGCAGGGCGACAAACCGTGGTTGTTCCTGTTCAACAGCCTGACATTTCCCGGCAAGACGCACACCTTCCCGCAGTATCACGCCACGCCCAGCGATAAAGCGCCGCTACAGAAATTCCGCTGGGCCGATTACGCGGTCAACCCGGGCACGACCATGCACTATCGCGTGCATTTGGCCTACGGCACGGCGGACGCGCCGCTATTGGGCGAATCACTGGAGCTAAGCATCACCAGTGACGACGGCCACCCAGCCAATCAAAGTGTGATCTTCAACCGTGCTGTGGCCGCCAGTCAGGCCTTCCAGCGCAAGTTTCCCGACCTTGACGCGCAGATCAGCGCCAACAAGAACCTGCCCATCGAAGCTTGGCCCGACGCGGCGCGACTGTGGCTGGAGAACGGGTTGCTGGAGCGATTACTGGGCTTTATCGAACGTGCGGTGGACGCGCAGTGGGCGCTGGACATCGCGATCTACGAGTATCAATTGCAGGCGATCATCGACGCTTTAAATGCGGCATTTGCCCGTGGGGTTCAGGTGCGCGTTCTGTATCACGCTCAGCCTGATGATCCAGATACGACCCTGAACGAAACGAACCTTGCCAAATTGCCGGCGGCGAACAAACGCGGCCGGGTCACCCATAACATCTTTCACGACAAATTCATTGTTCTCAGCCGTGTCGATGGCGCGGGTCAGCGGCAACCGCAGGCGGTGCTGTGCGGCAGCACCAATTTCACCGCCAACGGTGTTTATCGCCAGGCTAACGTGGTGCATACGCTCGACGACGTGATGGTTGCCGCGCGGTATTTGCAAGTGTTCGAAGAAGTCTGGGCCAACCCGGCCGACGTCGCTGCGACGCGCAGCTGGATCACCGAGCACAACCCGATGGACCCAACACAGGCGCTGTTCGCCGGGTTCTCGCCACGCAGCGGTGGTGGCGATTTGCGTGAGTTCGTCGAGATCATCGAGGCGGCGAAAAAGGACGTGTTGTTCGTCACCGCTTTCAGCCTGCCGGACGCGATTCTCAACGCGCTGCTCGGCAAACCGCATGACGACATCCTGCGTTACGGCCTGCAAAATACCGCGAGCAGCATCACCGGATTTCATGCCGACCGCACCGCCGAATTCGCTGCCACAGCTTTGCTCAACACCGGGCTGGAAGGCTGGCTGAAAGAAAACATGAAAGGCCAGAAGGGCAACCTGCTGGTGCACACCAAAGCCGTGATCACCGACTTCACCACCGATGCGCCGACCATCATCAGCGGCAGTCACAACCTCAGTACGTCAGCCAGTAACGGCAATGACGAGAACTTCCTGATCATTCGTGGCGACACCGATCTGGCTGATCGCTATGGCCTGGAGTTGCTGCGGTTTTATGAGCATTACCGCTTTCGCTATTTCGCGAAAAAACTCGAGCTCAAGCAGGTGAGTCCGCTGGCGGTGGATGACAGCTGGACCAACGATTATTACGTGGAAGGGGATTTGCGGCAGTTGTCGCGGTTGCGTTTTGCCGGGCGATGATGTGGCGTGTTTGGTGACCCCTTCGCGAGCAAGCCCGCTCCCACATTGGCCCCTCTTTGAACTCAGAACTTGCGTCCGACGAACAACCCCTGTGGGAGCGGGCTTGCTCGCGAAAGGGCCAACAGGAAAAACACATTTCTTGTGCTCTTACAGATTTTGAAATGATTTGCCGCTGTAGAAAATGTGCCTTGAGCCTGTACGCTCCAAGGCCATTTTTCATTCAGGATTTGCATGAACACCCTCTTGGAGCCTCCCAGTCGTACCTTCTCCTCGCGCCCAGGCGCGGTCTTGACGCACTCGCAGCATCCGGTTTTCCGACTCCCGTCTATCGTTGACAACGCGGCTTCAGAGCCTTCGCGTTGCACTTTGCCGTGCCCGGCAGCCTGAATTCACTGAAGAGAGATCGAGACATTTATGGAATGGTTAGCGGATCCCACGGCCTGGTTAGGCTTGTTGACTCTGATCGTGCTGGAACTGGTGCTGGGTATCGACAACCTGGTGTTCATCGCGATCCTGGCGGACAAACTGCCGCCGCATCAGCGCGACCGTGCGCGAATCATCGGCCTGTCGTTGGCGCTGATCATGCGCCTGGGCCTGTTGGCGAGTATTTCCTGGCTGGTCACCCTCACGCAGCCGTTGTTCGAGGTGTTCGACAAGAGCTTCTCCGGCCGTGACCTGATCATGCTGTTCGGTGGTGTATTCCTGCTGTTCAAGGCGACGATGGAGCTGCACGAACGACTCGAAGGCCACGTCGGCCAGCGCTCGACCAACGCCGCCTACGCGCTGTTCTGGCCAATCGTCGCGCAGATCGTGGTACTCGATGCGGTGTTCTCGCTGGACGCGGTAATCACCGCCGTCGGCATGGTTGATGAACTGGCGGTGATGATGATCGCGGTGATCATTTCCATCGGCCTGATGATCGTCGCCAGCAAGCCGCTGACCCGCTTCGTCAATGCGCACCCGACGGTAATCATGCTGTGTCTGGGCTTCCTGATGATGATCGGTTTCGCCCTGACGGCCGAAGGCCTGGGTTTCCACATTCCGAAAGGCTATCTGTATGCGGCTATTGGTTTCTCGATCCTGATCGAGGTGTTCAACCAGATCGCCCGGGCCCGACGCAAGCGTTCGATGCAAGGCTTGCGCCCCATACGTGAGCGCACGGCCCACGCGGTAATGCGTCTGCTGGGCGGGCGCAAGCTGGAGGCGGAGGAGGTCGGCGAGGAAATTTCCGATCTGCTGGATGACGGCGAAGCCCCGAGTGCGGAGCTGTTCGATCGCCGCGAGCGAGTGATGATCAGTGGCGTGCTGCAACTGGCCGAGCGGCCGATTCGGAACCTGATGACCGTACGTGCGGATGTCGACACCATCGATCTGGCCGACGACGCCGAAACGATTCGCACAAAATTGATGCATTCGTCGTATTCACGTCTGCCGCTGATTCGCCACGGCGCTGTGGATGAACCGTTGGGCTTCGTACACAAGAAGGAACTGCTCAAGGAATACCTGGCCGGTGCCGAGCCGAATCTGGAACACCTGGCACGCAAGACCATCAACCTGCTCGACAGCTATTCGATCCTCAATGCGCTGGAGCAGATGCGCGCGGCGTCGACCCACATTGCCTTCGTGGTCAACGAATTCGGTGACTTCGTCGGCGTATTGACCATGACCGACATCCTCGAATCGATTGCCGGCGAACTGCCCGATGCCAGCGAAATCGAAGGTCCGGACGTGATCGAGGAGCAGGGCGGGTTTGTCGTCAACGGCGCGTTGAACCTGACGCGTGTTCGCCAGCGCACCGGGTTTGGCGCCGAACCGACCGAGGACTATCAGACCCTGGCCGGACTGGTGATGAGCCTGCTGGATCGCTTGCCGATGATCGGCGATCGGCTGCAGTACGCAGGCTGGCAAATGACCGTCAAAGCCGTTGAGGAACGACGGGTGACGCAGGTGTTGCTGGTGCGCGATTCTGCGTAAGGCAGCAGCCTTGCGCTGACGGTGCCGGCCCCTTCGCGGGCAAGTCCGCTCCCACAGTGCACGCGTCGTACACGAAATGTGTGAACAACGTTGACCCCTGTGGGAGCGGGCTTGCCCGCGAAAGCGATGTGTCAGACGCCGTAACGATTACGGGAAATGCACTGCCTCAAATCACCCGCCGATGCGCACGCGTGATTGTGCAGAGCCTGCTCAATGTGCGGCGCAACCACGGCAGGTCATGTCGTGGTTTCTGCTGCACCACCGGTGCCCTGGTCCTGCCAATATGCCGGGCAAAGTCCGCCGCCAGTGTTTCCTCCGTGCCAATCCCTTTGAGCTTCTTCAGCAACCTGCCGTTCTTGTAGAACAGCACGGTAGGCGTTCCGGTAACCAGCGGATGGCGCGGCGAGTCACGGGTGTTAAGCATGTAGATATTGGCGCGATGACGGTACGGCTCGGCAATCTGACGAAAAATCGGCCCGGCGAACTCGCAGGCGGGGCAGTGCTCATTGGCGAAATACAGGATCACCGGGCGCCAGGTTTTCAGGGCTTTGCGGTAAACCGGGGCCAGATTGGAAATGGTATCGGCAGTGCTCATTGAGAACTCCTTTTCAACGACCTCGACGGTTCGATGACGTTAAAGAAGGGTGAAGAACAGGTCTACTGTCAGAAATTACAGGTGGCCTGTGGATTCGCGAGATTTTTCCCACTTTTATGAAGGACCGGCCCGACACGAAGCCCGGAAATGTGGAATGTCGGGACGTGATACCTTTTTTCACTCAATAAAAGAGAAGGCGGTAATAAGCGATAGGCGTCGAAGCCCTCTTGGAGTGCTATTTTAAGCACCATTAACAGCACTCCAGGGAGCACCATCATGACTCACGTAGTTCTTTCCAATATCGTTGCGAGTATTTCTGAATTGAAAAGAAACCCCATGGGTACCGTGGCCGCCGGTGGCGGCCAATCTGTTGCAATCCTCAATCGAAATGAGCCAGCGTTTTATTGTGTTCCCGCAAAGGAGTATGAGGCGATGATGAATCGCCTTGAGGATCTGGAACTGATCGCACTGTGCAAGGAGCGAGAAAACGATCCCACCATCAATGTCTCTATAGATGACCTATGAGCTGGAGTTTTCCGAGAAAGCCTGGAGGGAATGGAGAAAGCTTGATTCAGCACTTCAGGATCAGTTCAAGAAAAAGCTCTCTACACGTCTGGTCAATCCTCACGTTCCTGCCGATCGACTCCGAGGGTTGGGAAACGCCTACAAAATCAAGCTTCGCAGTGCTGGATACAGGCTGGTCTATCGCGTAAAGAACGAGGTTTTGGTTGTTACCGTGATTGCGGTAGGGAGAAGAGAGCGGGGAGAGGTCTACGACAAAGCCGCTTGCCGATAGATATGGAGAGCTGGCCCCTTGAATCGCTAACCACATTGCACCGAAGTAGCCCTTCGTGCTCCATCTGGGAACCTGCTACTCGTTATTTGTAGCCTAAGGTAGCGCAGCCCATCAGTACCCGCACCTGACTCCATTTTTCGCATTTCCTGCATCCCGTTGATTCCAAAAACATTTCAATCCAGTACAGATTCTCCGTCATTCCTATGGCACACTTTCTGCTGTCTATTCCGTAGTAACAAACCGTGTTCCGGTATAGCGGAATAAACATCATCCTGGAGTGCTTGCCATGCATCGCCGTCCTTCGTTGTTCAAAGCGTGTGTTTTTGTTCTTGCGGCTTCGTCCGCTGTGATGGGCGTGGCCCAGGCAGCCGATAGCAAGCTCGACAGTGTTCTGGCCCGGGGCAAGCTGATTGTCGGCACCGGCAGCACCAATGCGCCGTGGCACTTTCAGGGGGCGGACGGCAAGTTGCAGGGCTTTGATATCGACATCGCCAGGATGGTGGCCAAAGGACTGTTCAATGACCCGAGCAAGGTCGAGTTCGTCGTGCAGTCGTCCGACGCGCGAATTCCCAATCTGCTGACCGACAAGGTCGACATGAGCTGCCAGTTCATCACCGTTACCGCCAGCCGTGCGCAACAAGTGGCGTTCACCCTGCCGTACTACCGCGAAGGTGTCGGCCTGCTGCTGCCGGCCAACAGCAAGTACAAGGAAATCGAAGACCTGCAGGCGGCCGGTGACAGCGTAACTGTGGCCGTGCTGCAAAACGTCTATGCCGAAGAATTGGTGCATCAGGCGCTGCCCAAGGCCAAGGTCGATCAGTACGACAGTGTCGATCTGATGTATCAGGCGGTGAATTCCGGTCGCGCCGATGCCGCTGCTACCGATCAGTCGTCGGTCAAGTACCTGATGGTGCAGAACCCCGGCCGCTACCGCAGCCCAACCTACGCGTGGAGCCCGCAGACCTACGCCTGCGCGGTCAAACGCGGCGATCAGGACTGGCTGAACTTCGTCAACACCACTCTGCATGAAGCCATGACCGGCGTTGAGTTCCCGACTTACGCGGCATCCTTCAAGCAATGGTTCGGTGTCGACCTGCCGTCGCCGGCGATCGGTTTCCCTGTCGAATTCAAATGATCCCGTGAGAGTGGGGCGCCTGCACGCGCCCCGCTCAAGGTACTGCTGACCATGAACTATCAGTTGAACTTTGCCGCCGTGTGGCGCGATTTCGACACCTTGCTGGCAGGGCTCGGTCTGGGCCTTGAACTGGCGCTGGTGTCGATCGCCATCGGCTGCGTGATCGGCCTGCTGATGGCGTTTGCCTTGCTCTCGAAGCATCGCGCCTTGCGGGTGCTGGCCTCGGTGTACGTCACGGTGGTGCGTAACACGCCGATTCTGGTGTTGATTCTGTTGATCTACTTTGCCTTGCCAAGCCTGGGCATTCGTCTGGACAAGATCCCGTCGTTCATCATCACGCTGTCGCTGTATGCCGGTGCCTATCTGACCGAAGTGTTCCGTGGCGGCTTGCTGAGCATCCCCAAAGGCCAGCGCGAAGCGGGGCTGGCGATCGGACTCGGTGAGTGGCAGGTCAAGGCCTACGTCACCGTGCCGGTGATGCTGCGCAACGTGTTGCCGGCGCTGTCGAACAACTTCATCTCGCTGTTCAAGGACACCTCGCTGGCCGCCGCGATTGCGGTGCCGGAGCTGACCTATTACGCGCGCAAGATCAACGTCGAGAGCTACCGGGTGATCGAAACCTGGCTGGTGACCACGGCGTTGTATGTCGCGGCCTGTTACCTCATTGCCATGCTGCTGCGTTACCTCGAGCAGCGTCTGGCGATCCGCCGATAGGAGGCTGCGATGTACGAATCTCCCAGTTGGTTGCATGAATTGTGGGTAGCACGCGAGACGTTGCTGCAAGGCTTCCTGACCAGTGTGCAGGTGTCGGCGCTGGCGATTCTGTTCGGCACGCTGCTCGGGGTTGTCACCGGTCTGGTGCTGACTTACGGCAAGTTCTGGATGCGCGCGCCGTTCCGCTTTTATGTCGACATTATTCGCGGCACGCCGGTGTTTGTATTGGTGCTGGCCTGCTTCTATATGGCGCCGGCGCTGGGCTGGCAGATCAGCGCGTTTCAGGCCGGAGCCTTGGGCCTGACGCTGTTCTGCGGCTCGCACGTTGCCGAGATCGTGCGCGGTGCCTTGCAGGCCTTGCCACGCGGGCAGATGGAAGCGAGCAAGGCGATCGGCCTGACGTTTTATCAATCCCTCGGTTACGTGCTGTTGCCCCAGGCGTTGCGGCAGATCCTGCCGACCTGGGTCAACTCGTCCACCGAAATCGTCAAGGCTTCGACCCTGCTCTCGGTGATCGGCGTCGCCGAATTGTTGCTCAGCACCCAACAGATCATCGCCCGGACCTTCATGACTCTGGAGTTCTACCTGTTCGCCGGTTTTCTGTTCTTCGTCATCAACTACGGCATCGAATTACTCGGCCGGCATATTGAAAAGCGGGTGGCCCTGCCATGACTCAAGCTCAAGTTTCCAACGTTCAGAACGCTCAGCCGCTGCTGGACATCCGTGGCCTGCACAAGCAGTACGGCGCAGTCGAAGTGCTCAAGGGCGTCGACTTGAGCATGCAGCGCGGCAACGTCGTGACGCTGATCGGCTCCAGCGGTTCGGGCAAGACCACCTTGCTGCGCTGCGTGAACATGCTCGAAGAGTTCCAGGGCGGGCAGATCCTGCTCGACGGCGAGTCCATCGGCTATGACGAGGTCGGTGGCAAACGCGTGCGTCACGCGGAAAAAGTCATCGCCCGCCATCGCGCAATGACCGGCATGGCCTTCCAGCAATTCAACCTGTTCCCGCACCTGACGGCGTTGCAGAACGTCACCCTCGGTCTGCTCAAGGTCAAGAAAATGCACAAGGACCAAGCCGTGGTGCTGGCCGAAAAATGGCTGGAGCGGGTCGGCCTGCTGGAGCGGCGCAATCACTTTCCCGGGCAGTTGTCCGGCGGTCAGCAACAGCGTGTGGCGATTGCCCGGGCGATTGCGATGAACCCCAGCCTGATGCTGTTCGACGAAGTCACCTCGGCCCTCGATCCGGAGCTGGTCGGTGAAGTGTTGAACGTGATCAAGGGCCTGGCCGAAGACGGCATGACCATGTTGCTGGTGACCCACGAAATGCGTTTCGCCTTCGAAGTTTCGGACAAGATCGTGTTCATGAATCAGGGGCGGATCGAAGAGCAGGGACCTCCCAAGGAACTGTTCGAACGCCCGCAATCACCGCGTCTGGCTGAGTTTCTCAAGAGCACGCGGTTCTAATTTTTGCTTTGTAATCAGGAGAAGTACCCATGAGCATTACTCGATACGGCACCGGCAGCACCGCCGCTGGCGGTCAGCCACGTCCCTTCGCGCGCGCCGTTGAAGCGGATGGCTGGCTGCACGTGTCCGGCCAGGTGCCGGCGGTGGATGGCGAGATCATCGTTGGCGGCATCGTCGAGCAGACCCACCAGACCATGAAAAACCTGATCGCGATTCTCGAAGAGGCCGGTTATGGCCTGGAGGACGTGGTGCGGGCTGGCGTATGGCTGGACGATCCGCGGGATTTCAGCAGTTTCAACAAGGTCTTCGGCGAGTACTTCAAACCGGAACACGCTCCGGCACGGGCCTGTGTGCAGGCGAGCATGATGGTTGATTGCAAGGTCGAGATCGATTGCATCGCGTACAAGAAAAAGGTTTGAGTGATGGCTACCCCTCACCCTAACCCTCTCCCGGAGGGAGAGGGGACTGATCTGTATCGATGCGAATTTCGCGTATGACGCTTACATTTGCATCGATACGGTCAGGCTCCCTCTACCTCCGGGAGAGGGCGGGGGGTGAGGGCCTCGATCCAACTGACACAACACCTCAGGCCAGTTACCATCCCGGCACTTTTTATGGGAACCACTGACATGACCGAAGACACCATCAAACGCCGGGCCCGTGGTCTGGACCGGGCGTTCGATATCCTCGACTTCCTCAAGGAGATCGGCCAGCCGTTGCGTCCGAACGACATCGCCAATGGCATCGGCAGCCCGAAATCCACGGTCTACGAACTGGTGGCGTCGCTGCTGGAGCGGCGGATTCTGGAGCCGGTGGGCAAGGACGGTCACGTCTATCTCGGTCGCCAGCTGTACTTCCTCGGGCAGGCGCATCTGCGCCATTTCGACCTCAGCCGCGAGGCCGATCACGCCTTGCAGGAGATCGTCAGCCAGACCCGGGAAACCGCGCAGATGTGCCTGCTCAACGGGCGCAAATACACGGTGGCACTGATGAAGGAGGGCGAGCGGCATTTCCGCATTTCGTCCGACATCGGCGAAAACGCGCCGATCCCGTGGACCGCGTCCGGACGCTTGCTGCTGGCGCATTTGAGCGACCAGCAGATCATCGACCTGATCGACGAAGACGATTACATCCTGCCCGACGGCGAACGCCTGCCGCTGGAGCGCTTTCTGGCGGAGATCCGCCAGGCTGGCATCGACGGCTTCTTCTCCTTCGACAGCGTTGCCGACACCTTCACCCATTGCTTCGCCGCGCCGGTCAAAGACCCCAGCGGCGTGGCCATCTGCACCCTGTGCATCGTCGCCCCGCGGGCCGATGCGAAGAACAATTACGACGACTATCGCCGGGTGCTGATCGAGAGCGCCAACAGCCTCGCCCGGCGCATCAACGAATAACCGCGGCTGCCTGCGGCCGCGACAGTGAGGAGTTCAAGCATGACGACTGCCATCAATACCGCTGTGGAAAAGGGCGACGCCGCCATCGGTGCGCACCTTGTGCGTGACGTCAGCCTGCCGGCGCTGGTGCTGCACCGCGAGGCGCTGGAGCACAACATTCGCTGGATGCAGAAGTTCGTCAGCGACAGCGGCGCCGAGCTCGCGCCCCACGGCAAGACCAGCATGACCCCGGCGCTGTTCCAGCGTCAGCTCGACGCCGGCGCCTGGGGCATCACCCTTGCCAGCGCCACCCAGACCCGCGCCGCATACGCCCACGGTGTACGCCGGGTGCTGATGGCCAACCAACTGGTCGGCACGCCGAACATGGCGCTGATCGCCGATCTGCTGGCCGATGTCGATTTCGATTTCTACTGCATGGTCGATCACCCGGACAACGTCGCCGATCTCGGCGCCTACTTCGCCTCGCGCGGAGTGAAGTTGAATGTGATGATCGAGTACGGCGTGGTCGGTGGCCGCTGCGGTTGCCGCAGCGAGCAGGAAGTCATCGCGCTGGCCCAGGCGATCAACGCGCAACCGGCGCTGGCTCTGACCGGCATCGAGGGTTACGAAGGGGTGATCCATGGCGATCACGCGGTCAGCGGCATTCGTGAATTCGCCGCGTCGCTGGTGCGTCTGGCGGTGCAGTTGCAGGACAGCGGCGCGTTTGCCATTGCCAAGCCGATCATCACCGCCTCGGGTTCGGCGTGGTACGACCTGATTGCCGAGTCGTTCGAAACGCAGAATGCGAGCGGACGCTTCCTCAGTGTGCTGCGCCCTGGCAGTTACGTGGCGCATGACCATGGCATCTACAAGGAAGCGCAGTGCTGCGTGCTGGATCGTCGCGGCGATCTGCACGAAGGCCTGCGTCCGGCACTGGAGGTCTGGGCGCATGTACAGTCGATGCCGGAGCCGGGTTTCGCGGTGATCGCCCTCGGCAAACGTGACGTGGCGTTTGATGCCGGGCTGCCGGTGCCGTTGCTGCGTTACAAGGCCGGTGTGTTGCCGGCGGTGGGCGACGATGTCGGCGCGTGCAAGGTGACGGCGGTGATGGACCAGCATGCGTTCATGAGCGTGGCGCCGGGGGCTGAATTGCGGGTGGGCGATATCATTTCCTTCGGCACCTCGCACCCGTGCCTGACGTTCGACAAGTGGCGGGTGGGGTTGCTGGTGGATGAGCAGTTGGCCGTGGTCGAAAGCATGGAGACTTGTTTCTAAGGCTTCAGACCGAGTCGTGGCCATTCGCGAGCAAGCTCGCTCCCACAAGGGAATGCATTCCAATTGTAGGAGTGAGCCTGCTCGCGATGAGGGCCGCCCAAACACCGATGATTATCCAGAGACACCTCCCGATGACCAGCCTCAGCCCCCTGGGCCCGAATACCCCGCGCATCGCCCTGATCGGTGAATGCATGATCGAACTCCAGCACCGCGCCGACGGCAGCCTGCAGCAAAGCTTCGGCGGCGATACCTTGAACACCGCGGTGTACCTGTCCCGCGCCCTCGGCGACAAAGCCCAGGTCGATTACGTCACCGCGCTCGGCGACGACAGCTTCAGCGACGCCATGTGCCAGAGCTGGGCTGACGAAGGCATTGGCCTGGATCTCGTGCAGCGTCTGCCCGGTCGCTTGCCCGGCTTGTACTGCATCCAGACCGACGCCAACGGTGAGCGGCGTTTCCTCTACTGGCGCAATGAAGCGGCGGTGCGCGATTGCTTCACCACCCCGGCGGCGGAGCCGATTCTGGCGGCGCTGCCGGACTACGATGTGCTGTATTTCAGCGGCATCACCCTCGCAGTGTTAGGTGCGAAGGGCCGCGAACGCTTGATCCAGACCCTGATCGAAGCCCGCCAGCGCGATGCGCGGATCGTCTTCGACAACAATTATCGACCACGCTTGTGGGCCTCACAGGAAGAGGCGCGGGCGGCCTATCGCAGCGTGTTGCCGCATGTCGATCTGGCGTTGCTGACGGTGGATGACGAACAGGCGCTGTTCCATTTTGCCGATTGCGACGCGGTGTTCGAGGCGTACGCGCAGATCGGCACGCCGGAGGTGGTGCTCAAGCGTGGCGCCGAGGCGTGTCTGATTCGCTGCGATGATGAGGCGTTCGAAGTGCCGGCGCAGCAGGTCGAGAAGGTGGTGGATACGACGGCGGCGGGGGACTCGTTCAGCGCGGCGTATCTGGCCAGGCGTTTGCTGGGTGGCAGTCCGGTCGAGGCGGCTGAGGCGGGGCATTGGCTGGCAAGTCGGGTGATTCAGGTGCCGGGGGCATTGATTCCCAGGTAAGCGGTGGATGGCCGCTTGCTGCGCAATCGGTTCGCGGGCAAGCCCGCTCCCACAGGGTACGCATTCCAGACTGTGGGAGCGGGCTTGCTCGCGAAGAGGCCCTGAAGCCAACACTCAATCGCGGAAAAACACCTGCACCAGGTGATAGCCGAACTTGCTCTTGATCGGCCCGTGCACCGTGCGCAGCGGCTTCTTGAAAATCACCGCATCAATCGCACCGACCATCTGTCCCGGCCGCACTTCACCCAGATCACCGCCGCGTTTGCCGGACGGGCAGGTCGAGTATTTCTTCGCCAGCACATCGAACGCTTCGCCCTTGGCAATGCGTTGCTTGAGTTGTTCGGCCTCTTCGGCGGTTTTCACCAGAATGTGGCGGGCTTGGGCTTTCATCGTGCGATACCTGTAACGGGGTGACGGCGGGGCGCGGGATTATGCCTCAAGTGACGGCGTTTGGTTGATCATCTCGCGGATCTTGTTGGCCAGCACTTCAATCGAAAACGGCTTGGCCACCATGTCCATGCCATCCTCGAGAAAGCCCTGACGCTCGGCGGCTTTCTGCGCGTAACCGGTCATGAACAGCACTTTCAGGCCTGGGCGGTGCTGGCGGGCGATTTCCGCCAGTTGCCGGCCATTCATCCCCGGCAGACCAACGTCGGTCACCAGCAGATCCACACGCAGCTCCGATTCCAGCAGCGGCAGGGCGGCGCTGGCGTCGGCGGCTTCGTGGGCGAGGTAACCCAGCTCCTTGAGCAGATCGAGCACCAGCATGCGCACTGCCGGGTCATCCTCAACCACCACCACGGTTTCCCCGCAAGTGGCCGTCGGCGCGGCACCGAGGGTTTCCACAACTGGCCGTTCCGGCTCCAGCAGGTTCAGGCGCGGCAAGTACAAGCGCACACAGGTGCCCTGATTCGGCAGGCTGTCGAGGCTAACATGGCCGCCCGACTGCTGGGCGAAGCCATAAATCATCGACAGTCCGAGCCCGGTGCCCTGGCCGATCGGTTTGGTGGTGAAGAACGGATCGAACGCCTTGGCCCGTACCGACGGCGTCATGCCGGTGCCGTTGTCGCTGACCGCCAGCATCAGGTAGTCGCCGGCCTTGACCGGTTCGAGGGTGGTGATGTCGTTGCCGTCGAGGTAGACGTTGGCAGTTTCGATCAGCAGTTCGCCGCCATCGGGCATGGCGTCGCGGGCGTTGATCACCAGGTTGAGCAGGGCATTTTCCAGTTGGCTGACGTCGGTGCTGATCGGCCACACGTCGTCGGCCAGGCGCAGCGTGAGTTCGATCGGGTCGCCCTTGGTGCGGCGGATCAAATCTTCCAGCGAATGAATCAGTTCGTTGACGTTGAGGGTCTTGCGGTCCAGCGACTGCCGGCGCGAGAACGCCAGCAGCCGATGGGTCAGCGCCGCCGCTCGGTTGGCCGACGAAACCGCCGCTTCGGTGAAACGGCCGATTTCATCGGCGCGGCCGTCGGCGATGTAGCGCTGCATCAGGTCGAGGCTGCCGATGATTCCAGTGAGCATGTTGTTGAAGTCGTGGGCGATACCGCCGGTGAGCTGGCCGACCGCTTCCATTTTCTGCGCATGGCGCAACGCATCTTCGGCGCGCTCACGTTCGAACATCTCGTTCTGCAGACGCTGATTGGCCTGAGCCAGTTGTTCGGTGCGGGCGCTGACCCGTTCCTCCAGGGTTTCATTGAGATTGCGCAGGGCTTCTTCGGTCTTCTTCCGTTCGGATTCGTCGATCACGAAAATATAAAAACCGTTAACTGAGCCGTCGGCGCCGTGGCGCGGCAGGTAATTCATCAGCGCATGGCGGTTGCTGCCGTCGCGATGCGGGGTATACAGGCTGAACGAGCAGGGCCGCCCGGCCAGGGCCTCGGCAATATAGGGCGCGCGCAGGAAGTAGGCTTCTTCGCCGATCACTTCGCGAATGGTGCGGCCATACAGCTCCTGCGGCGTGAGGCCGTACCAGTCCAGATACGCCGCATTGTTCAGGCGGAAGCGCTCTTCGTGGTCGACGTAACTGATGAGGATCGGCATTGCATTGATGATCAGCTGCAATTCCGTCTGGCTCTGGCGCAGCGCCTGCTCGGTGTGCTTGCGCTCGGTCAGGTCCAGCGCTGCGCCGAGGAAGCGCACGGGTCGCCCGTGGTGATCCTTGTAACAGCGGCCCCGGGCAAACACCCAACGCAGCTCGCCGTCGGCTTTTAGCAGGCGATATTCCTCGGCGTACTCGGTGCCGTGGGTGATGCAATGCTTGATGCTGCGGGCGATCAGCGCGCGGTCTTCGGGGTGCACGCCTTGCAGGTAGTCGCTGATCGGCAACTGGCCGGCCTGTGCCGGGTCGATGCCGTGCAACTGGGCGAAATGCGCGTCGGCGATGAAGCGGTCTTCGCCGATATCCCAATCCCAGGTGCCAACCGCATCGGTGGCGGCCAGCGCCAGTTGCAGGCGTTCTTCAGTGTCGCGCTGAGCCTTGAGACTTTCTTCGGAACGGCGTTGCAATTCGAGGGCGATGCGCCGGCGTTCGTTGGTTTCGATGGCCGTCACCAGGATTCCGGCCACTTGCGTGCTTTCATCGCGGATGGGGCTGTAGGTCAGGTCCAGCCAGAAGTCGGACTCTACGCCTTCACGTTGCAGGGTAAATCGCCGCTCGCTGTAGGTGCGCACCTGGCCTTGTAGGACGGCTCGATAAATCGGGTCGGTAAAGTCCTGAAGTTCTGGCCATATAAGGTGCGCGGGCTGTCCGAAAGCGTGCGGATGCTTGCTGCCGGCGAGCATCGCAAAGCCATTGTTGTAGATCTGCGTGAGCTGCGGCCCCCACAACAGCAGCATCGGCATCGGTGAGTGAATCACGATGTCCACCGCGGTGCGCAGGCTTTGCGGCCAGGTGCCAGAAGCGCCCAACGGCGTGCGGCTCCAGTCGGTACGGGCGATCAGGGCTTGGGCGTCATCGGGGGAGGGTGCTGCGTTCATCACATGTATCCTGAGCGTCGGTCAGTGCGTTGGCATCTACTATTCTTGCACTTGCGGTAGACGCTGTATGACCCGTTACGTCACGACAGCGGGTCATTTCTGTTCATTGAATGCTTCGCGGGTGCTTATTGCCATGGAAATCGATGCACTGTTGCTCCGTCTGTCGAGCCAGCACGGTTCTGACCTGTTCCTGTCCACGGGAGCGCCACCCAGTGCGCGCATCGATGGCGTGCTGACGCCGTTCAGCGAGCGGCCGTTCAAGCCCGGCGAGGTCGAGACTATCGCCAACTCCCTGATGGACGCCGAGCAACGGCGCGAGTTCGATCGGGATCTGGAAATGAACCTGGCGATTTCCCGTACGGGCATCGGGCGTTTTCGGGTGAACGTCTTCAAGCAACGCAATGATGTGTCAATCGTAATCCGCAACGTCAAACTCGATATCCCGCGCTTCGAAGACCTGAAACTGCCGCCGGTATTGCTGGAAACGGTGATGCTCAAACAGGGGCTGATCCTGTTCGTTGGCGCCACCGACTCCGGCAAGTCCACTTCGCTGGCCGCGCTGATCGATCACCGCAACCGCCACAGCAGCGGGCACATCATCACCATCGAAGACCCGGTGGAGTATATCCATCGACACCAGCGCTCGATCATCAATCAACGCGAAGTCGGCGTCGATACCCGCAGCTTCCATGCGGCGCTGAAAAACACCCTGCGCCAGGCCCCGGATGTGGTGCTGATCGGCGAGATCCGCGACCGCGAAACCATGGAGCATGCGCTGACATTTGCCGACACCGGGCACCTGGTGCTGTCGACGTTGCATGCGCACAATGCCAATCAGGCGCTGGACCGTATCGTCAATCTGTTCCCCGAAGAGCGCCGCCCGCAGTTGCTGCATGCACTGGGCAACAATCTCAAGGCGTTCGTCTCGCAACGGCTGGTGCGTACGCTGGACGGTCAGCGCCGGGCGGCGGTCGAGGTGATGCTTGGCACCCCGACCATCGCCGACCTGATCCGCCGCAACGAGTTGGGCGAACTCAAGGGCATCATGGAAAAGTCCGGCGAGGTCGGCATGCAGACCTTCGACGCGGCGCTGTACGGGCTGGTGGTGGAGGGCGTGATCAGTGAGGACGAAGCACTCAAACATGCCGATTCGCAGAACAACCTGCGCCTGCGTTTGAAGCTGCACGCCGAGGCGGGCCCGGCGCCCGCGCCCATTACATCAGGCGATTGGGGCCTGATGGATTAACACCTGACCCCTGTGGGAGCGGGCTTGCTCGCGAAAGCAATCCATCAGTCGATATCAGCGGGACTGGCACACCGCTTTCGCGAGCAAGCCCGCTCCCACAAGGGCATGAGGGATCAGTCCGACAGCTCCAGGCGATTGCGCGGCCGCTGCCTGCGCCCACCACATCAGGCGATTGGGGCCTGATGGATTAACACCTCACCCCTGTGGGAGCGGGCTTGCTCGCGAATGCAATCTATCAGTCGATATCAGCGGGACTGACACACCGCTTTCGCGAGCAAGCCCGCTCCCACAAGGGCATGGCGTGCTAATCGGACAGCTCCGGGCGATTGCGGAACTGCTCCAAGGCCTCGGGATTGGCCAGCGCATCGGTATTTTTCACCGGCTCGCCATGCACCACATTGCGCACCGCGAGTTCCACCACCTTGCCGCTGATGGTGCGCGGAATATCGGTCACCGCGACGATCTTCGCCGGCACATGGCGCGGCGTGGTGTTGGCGCGGATCACCTGGCGGATCTGTTGTTGCAGGTGGTCATCCAGCGTCACTCCGTCCTGCAGGCGCACGAACAGCACTACGCGCACATCGTCCTGCCATTGCTGTCCGATCGCCACGCTGTCCAGCACCTGCGGGACTTTCTCGACCTGACGATAGATTTCCGCCGTGCCGATGCGCACGCCGCCGGGGTTGAGCACGGCGTCGGAGCGGCCGTGGATCAGCATCCCGCCGTGGGGCAATTGCTCGGCGTAGTCGCCCTGGGCCCAGACACCGGGGAACAGGCTGAAATAGGATTTGCGCAGTTTTGCGCCGTCAGGGTCATGCCACAGCCCGACGGGCATCGCCGGGAAGTGCCGGGTGCAGACCAGCTCGCCTTTTTCGCCGATCACGGCAACGCCGGCGTCGTTCCACACCTCAACTGCCATGCCCAGGCTCTTGCCCATGATTTCGCCGCGGCGCACCGCCGACAGCGGATTACCGTTGACGAAGCACGACACCACATCGGTGCCGCCGGACATCGACGCCAGGCACACATCGCGCTTGAAGTCGCGGTAGACGAAGTCATAACTCTGCGGCGATAGCGCGGAGCCGGTGCAGAGCAGGGTCTTCAGGCTACTCAGATCATGGCTGTGCGCAGGCTTTAAACCGCTGCTTTCCAGTGTCGCGAGAAACTTGGGGCTAGTGCCGAACACACTGATGCGCTCGTCGTCGATCAGGTCGAGCAAGCGCTCATGGCCCGGGTGAAACGGCGAGCCGTCATACAGCACCACCGCGCTGCCGACCGCGAGGGCCGAGACCAGCCAGTTCCACATCATCCAGCCGCAAGTGGTGTAGTAGAACAACCGGTCACCGGGGCCGAGATCGACGTGCAGTCCGTGTTCCTTGGCATGCTGCAGCAACACGCCGCCAGTACTGTGCACGATGCATTTCGGTACGCCGGTGGTGCCACTGGAATACAACACGTACAACGGGTGATTGAACGGCACCGGGACAAACCGCGGTTCGCCGCCGGGTTGGTAGAACTCGTCCCACAACGTCACGTTGGCGTGGGTTTGGTAATCCTCGGTACGGGCCTGCGCGCGAGCGTAGGGCGCGATGATCAACTGCTGCAGCGATGGCAGTTGCGCGAGGATTTCGTTGATCTTGGTGGTCTGGTTGATGTCTTTGCCGGCGTAACGGTAGCCGGCGCAGGTGATCAACACTTTGGGTTCGATCTGGCCGAAACGGTCGATCACGCCGTGGGTGCCGAAGTCCGGCGACGAGCACGACCAGATCGCCCCGAGGCTGGTGGTCGCGAGCATCGCCACCAGGGTCTGCCAGGTGTTGGGCATGCACGCGGCCACGCGGTCGCCGAGGCCGACACCGGCGGCTTGCAGGCTGGCCTGAAAACCGGCGACGTGCTCGGCCAGTTCGGCCCAGGTCAGCTGTTCGCGCTGACCGTTTTCCGCCACGGCAATCACTGCGACCGCATCGTCACGACGGCGCAGCAAGTGTTCGGCAAAGTTCAGGGTCGCGCCGGGAAACCATTCGGCACTGGGCATCTGCGCGCCTTCACGCAGGACGGCGTCGGGTTGGGTGTGAAAGCGGATGTCGAAGAAATCGACGATCGCCTGCCAGAACGCTTCGCGCTGTTCCACGCTCCAGCGGTGCAGGTCGGTGTAGCTGCTCAGCGCCAGGCCATGGCGCTGATTGATGTCGCGGCGGAACTGATCCATGCGCGATTGGGCGATACGCTCGGCATCGGGTTGCCAGAGGAGGTCGGACATTGGTTTGCCTCTTGTTGTGTTGTTCATGACACATCACTTGTAGGAGTGAGCCTGCTCGCGATAGCGGAATTACACTCAACATTGATGTTGGCTGATACACCGCTATCGCGAGCAGGCTCGCTCCTACAGGGACGCAGCATTACTGCGCCAACCACCCCCCATCAATATTCCACGCCGCCCCGCGCACCTGGCTGCCAGCCTCGCTGCATAGAAACAACACCAATTCCCCAAGATGCTGCGGCGTGACGAACTCCAGCGACGGCTGCTTCTCCGCCAGCAAATCATGCTGCGCCTGCTGCGGATCGACGCCTTTGGCGGCACGATCATCGATCTGCTTCTGCACCAGCGGCGTCAGCACCCAGCCCGGGCAGATCGCGTTGCAGGTCACATTACTGGTAGCCGTTTCGAGCCCGACCACTTTGGTCAAACCGATCACTCCATGCTTGGCCGCGACATACGCGGCTTTACCGGTCGATCCCACCTGACCATGCACCGAGGCAATGTTGACGATCCGCCCCCAACCCTTGGCGCGCATGCCCGGCAAGCTGAGGCGGGTGCTGTGGAACACCGATGACAGGTTGATCGCGATGATCGAGTCCCAGCGCTCCACCGGGAACTCCTCCACGGCCGCCACGTGCTGGATCCCGGCGTTGTTGACCAGAATGTCGACGCCGCCGAATTCGCGTTCGGCGTAAGCGATCATCTCGGCAATCTGCGCCGGGTCGCTGACGTCCGCCGGATGATGACCGACCTTGCCGCCAAACTGGCCGACTTCGGCGATCACGCTCGACACATCACCGAAACCGTTGAGAATCAGATTGGCGCCGGCCTTGGCCAGGCTCAGCGCGATGCCCAGACCGATGCCGCTGGTGGAGCCGGTAACCAGTGCGGTCTTGCCCGAAAGAGTCGTCATGAATACCTCACACAATGCCAGTGGCGTAGAAAGTGCCGATCACTACGAAGACCGCCAGGGTCTTGATCAGCGTAATACAGAAAATGTCTTTATAGGCCTCGCGGTGGGTCAGGCCAGTGACCGCCAGCAGGGTGATCACCGCGCCGTTGTGCGGCAGGGTGTCCATGCCGCCGCTGGCCATCGCGGCCACGCGGTGCAGCACTTCCAGCGGAATGTTCGCCGCGTGCGCCGCCGCGATGAATTGCTCGGACATCGCCGCCAGAGCAATGCTCATGCCGCCCGACGCCGAACCGGTGATACCTGCCAGCAGGGTCACGGTGATCGCTTCGTTGACCAGCGGATTGGGGATTTGCTTGAGCCAGTCGGCCAGTACCAGAAAGCCCGGCAACGAAGCGATTACCGCACCGAAACCGTATTCCGAGGCGGTGTTCATCGCCGCCAGCAGTGCGCCGCTGACCGCGCTTTTGCTGCCTTCGGCGAGTTTGCTGCGGATCGCCTTGAAGCCGAACACCAACACCATCAAGATGCCGATCAGCAATGCCGCCTGCACCGCCCAGATTGCGGTGAGCTTGGCGATTTCCGTAGTCACCGGAGTGGCCATCCCCGGCAACGCGAGGCTGTGGGTCTTGCCGTACCACTGCGGAATCCACTGGGTGAACAGCAGGTTCATGATGCCCACCGCCAGCAGCGGCGACAGGGCGATCCATGGGTTCGGCAGTTTCAGGTCTTCGGCGGTTTCCGGCTCGTTACGCAGCTCGGTGCCATAACCTTCGCCAGCACGCTGGGCCTTGTTGCGTTGGCGCTGCAGGAACAACATGCCGGCGCAGAACACGAAAATCGTGCCGATCACCCCCAGCCACGGCGCGGCCCACGCGGTGGTGTTGAAAAAGGTGCTGGGGATGATGTTCTGAATCTGCGGCGTGCCGGGCAGGGCGTCCATGGTGAAGGAGAACGCGCCGAGGGCGATGGTCGCCGGAATCAGCCGCTTGGGGATATTGCTCTGGCGGAACATTTCCGCGGCAAATGGATACACCGCAAACACCACCACGAACAACGACACGCCGCCGTAAGTGAGCAAGGCGCAGACCAGCACGATCACCAGCATCGCCTGTCGGGTGCCGAGCAAGCGAATCGCTGCGGCCACGATCGAACGGGAGAACCCCGACAATTCGATCAACTTGCCGAACACGGCACCGAGCAGGAACACCGGGAAATACAGTTTGATGAAACCGACCATTTTCTCCATGAACACCCCGGTGAAGGCAGGGGCGACGGCGGAAGGGTCAGTGAGCAGGACAGCGCCGAGGGCGGCAATCGGGGCGAAGAGGATAACGCTGTAGCCTCGGTAGGCGGCGAGCATAAGCAGCGCGAGGGCTGCCAAGGCGATGATCACACTCATGGAGTGTCTCCAAAGATTGTTATTTTTGTGGGTGAAGCGGGTGCAGGAGAGGCTTTAGCGAGATCTGTGCCAGATATTCAAATCATTGAAATGTAAGGGTTTTATAGGTTTAAGCGTGTTGAGAGTTGAAGGGTTGTCTCTTTTTAGAGATTTTCATTGAGAGGCCTGACGCCTTCGCGAGCAAGCCCGCTCCCACATTTGGAATGCGTATCCCTGTGGGAGCGGGCTTGCTCGCGAAGCTTTTGTTGTTGTCTTTTTCTGGAGACTTAAGTCTCTTTATTGAGACTCGGCGATGCCCAAGGCCAGCATCTTCTTGTACAGCGTCGAGCGTCCCAGTCCCAGTCGAGCCGCCGCCTCCGGCACTTTGCCCGCACATTGCGCGAGGGCAGACTGGATCAGTTGTCGGTCAAACCGCTGGCGCGCCTGGGCAAAAGTCTCTTCCGCCAACGGTGCCAGCGTCGACACCGACGGACGTTCAACCGGGGTAAAGGTGCCGATGGCCGCGCGAATATCCTCTTCGGTGAGGATCAGGTCATCGCTGAGCAGCGCCGCGCGCTCCAGCACGTTGCGCAATTCGCGGATGTTGCCCGGCCACGCATGTTGTCCGAGCAGATCCAGCGCTGCGCGACTCAGTTCATGCTGGCTACGCAACTCTTCAAGGATCGCTTCGCTGAGCGCCGGCAAATCGTCGAGACGCTCGCGCAGCGGCGGAACCTGGATCGGCAGCACGTTAAGTCGGTAATACAGGTCGGCGCGGAATTCACCGCGCTTGATCGCGCCTTGCAGATCGGTCGAAGTCGCCGCGATCACTCGTACATCGCTCTGGATCACGTCGTTGGAGCCAACCGGTTCGAACTCCTTTTCCTGCAGCACCCGCAGCAGTTTGCTCTGCAGCGGCAACGGCATGTCGCCGATCTCATCGAGAAACAGCGTACCGCCCTGAGCGATCTGCAATTTGCCGGTGCGACCCTTGCGGTCGGCGCCGGTAAACGCGCCAGGCGCGGTGCCGAAGAATTCCGCTTCGAGCAACGCCTCCGGGATTGCGGCGCTGTTGATGCTGACGAAGGCTTTATGTGCTCGTGGCGAAGCGCTGTGAATCGCCTGGGCCAGCAACTCCTTGCCGGTGCCGGTTTCACCGAGCAACAACACCGGGGATTCGGCGCTGGCACTGCGGCGGGCGCGGCGTTTGACTTCGAGGCTGGCGCTGCTGGTGCCAATGAAATGGGCGAAGTTGTATTTGGTCTGCCGCGCCCGCAGCAGCGAGCGGGTCGAGGCGAGTTCTTCCTGCATGCTCAGGTAGCGCTTGAGCATCGGCGACAGGCTGCGCAATTCATCGAACAGGGCAAAACCGATGGCGCCGATCACCGCCCCGGCATCGTCGTGGATCGGCAGGCGCATCACCACCAGCGGCTCCTTCGGCGTGTCCTGCATGTCCAGCAGGATCGGCCGGCCGGTGCGCACCACTTCACGCAACAAGCTGCCGGGGATCACGCTTTCGCAGGGTTGGCCGATGGCTTTTTTCGCTGACTCAAGACCGAAACGCCGCGCATAGCGCTCGTTCATCCAGACGATGTTCGCGTCACGATCGACAATCACCGTGCCTTCGCTGGACTGCTCGATGATCTCGAACAGCGAGCGGATCGCCAGCGTGCGCACGCGTTGGTAGTCCTTGAGGCTTTCGGTGGTGTTCATCTGACAGATCCTGAATGTCTTTCGGCTTTGGCGACGCCATCGCGAGCAGGCTCACTCCTACAATGGAACGCATTTCAAATGTAGGAGTGAGCCTGCTCGCGAATGTTGCGACTCGGTATCAAGGCAAGCGCCGATTATGCCTACCCCGGATGCGCCGCTGCCAACAGCTCTTTGGTGTAAGGATGCTGCGGTGAGTCGAACACATCATGGCTGGCACCGCGCTCAACCACTTTGCCGTCCTTGATCACGATCATGTCATGCGCCAGCGCCCGCACCACCGCCAGGTCGTGGCTGATGAACAGGTAGGTCAGGCCGTGTTTTTCCTGAAGATCGCGGAGCAGGGCGACCACTTGTTTCTGCACGGTACGATCAAGGGCCGAGGTCGGCTCGTCGAGCAGGATCAGCGCCGGTTTCAGCACCAGTGCCCTGGCGATGGCGATGCGCTGGCGCTGACCGCCGGAAAATTCGTGCGGGTAGCGATGACGGCTTTCCGGATCCAGGCCGACTTCCTTGAGTACACGGATCACCTGTGCATCGCACTCATCGGCGCTGGACTGACAATGCACCTCCAGCCCTTCGCTGATGATTTGCGCCACCGACATCCGTGGACTGAGGCTGCCGAACGGATCCTGAAACACCACCTGCATCTGCCGACGCCAGGGTCGCAATTGCTTCTGATCGAGGCCGTCGAGGGCGGTGCCCTGAAAACGGATACTGCCCTCGGAGTCGAGCAACCGCAGAATCGCCTGACCCAGGGTCGACTTGCCCGAACCGGACTCACCGACAATGCCCAGGGTTTTGCCGCGCTGGATATTCAGGCTGATGCCGTCCACCGCGCGTAAATATTGTTTGCGCTGGAACAGCCCGCCACCGACGACGAACTCGACGCGCAGATCATCCACCTCCAGCACGTTCTCGCGTTCATCGCGGGGCAGGGCTTCGCCTTCCGGCTCGGCGTTGAGCAGCACGCAGCTATAAGGATGCTTTGGCTCGGTAAACAGGGTTTCGCACGGCGCCTGCTCGACGATTTCACCCGCCTTCATCACGCACACCCGTTGCGCAATGCTGCGCACAAGATTGAGGTCGTGACTGATCAGCAGCAGCGACATGCCCAGGCGTTGTTGCAGGGATTTGAGCAGCAGCAGGATCTTGCGTTGCACTGTCACATCAAGCGCCGTGGTCGGCTCGTCAGCGATCAGCAGTTCCGGCTCGCAAGCCAGGGCCATGGCGATCATTACTCGTTGCCGCTGGCCGCCGGACAGTTGATGCGGATAGGCCTTGAGGCGCTCTTTGGGCTTCTGAATGCCCACCAGTTCCAGCAGTTCAAGAATCCGCTGCTGCGCCGCTTTACCGCCCAGGCCACGATGCACCAGCAGGGTCTCGCCGATCTGCTTTTCAATGGTGTGCAGCGGATTGAGCGAGGTCATCGGTTCCTGGAAGATCATCGCGATCCGGTTGCCGCGTAGCTCACGCAAGACCTTTGGATCGGCGCCGAGCAATTCCTGACCGCGATAGCGAATGCTGCCGCTGGTTTGCGCATCGCCTTCGGGGAGCAATTGCAGAATCGAATGCGCAGTCACCGATTTGCCCGAGCCCGACTCGCCGACCAGCGCCAGGCACTCGCCGGGCCGGATGTCCAGGCACAGGTCGCGCACCGCCGGCTGGCCATGGAAGGCGACGTTCAGGTCACGGATTTCGATCAGGTTATCAGTCATGGTCACACTTCAGGATCGAGGGTCGAACGCGTCACGTAACGCTTCGCCGATGAACACCAGTAAAGAAAGAATCAACGCCAGGGTGAAGAACGCCGTCAGTCCGAGCCAAGGCGCTTGCAGATTCTGCTTGCCCTGACCAATCAGTTCGCCCAGCGAAGCGCTGCCGGCGGGCATGCCGAAACCGAGGAAGTCGAGAGCGGTAAGGGTGGAAATTGCGCCGGTGAGAATGAACGGCAAGTAACTCAGCGTCGCGTTCATCGCATTGGGCAGAATGTGCCGGAAAATCACCTTGCGGTCGCTCAGGCCCAACGCACGCGCCGCTTTGACGTATTCCAGATTACGCCCGCGCAGGAACTCGGCGCGCACCACATCCACCAGTGCCAGCCATGAAAACAGCGCCATGATCCCCAGCAGCCACCAGAAATTCGGCTCGACAAAGCCGGACAAAATGATCAGCAGGTACAGCACCGGCAATCCGCTCCAGACCTCCAGCAAACGCTGCCCGAGCAGATCGACCCAACCGCCGTAATAGCCTTGCAGGGCGCCGGCGGCAATGCCGATCAGCGCGCTGACGGCGGTCAGCATCAGGGCAAACAGGATCGATACCCGGGCACCGAAAATCACCCGCGCCAACACATCACGCGCCTGATCGTCGGTGCCGAGCCAGTTGACCTTCGAGGGCGGGCTCGGTGCTGGCTGATTGAGGTCGTAGTTGGGCGTGTCGTCGCTGAACGGGATCGGCGGGAACAGCAGCCAGCCACCGTCCTTGCGGATCAGGTTCTGCACATAGTCACTGCGATAATCGGCCTGGAACGGCAATTGCCCGCCAAACTCCTGTTCGGTGTAGCGCTTGAAGACCGGGAAGTAGAGCTGGTTCTGGTAGCTCACCACCAGTGGTTTGTCATTGGCGATCAGTTCACCGCCCAGCGTCACCACGAACAGTCCGATAAACAGCCACAACGACCACCAGCCACGGCGGTTTTTCTTGAATCGCGCGAAACGGCGACGGCCCAGAGGCGAGAGCTTGAACATCAGGCGTTCCTCGCGGCGAAGTCGATACGCGGGTCGACCAGGGTGTAGCACAAGTCGCCGATCAGTTTTATCAGGAGGCCGAACAGGGTGAAGATGAACAGCGAGCCGAACACCACCGGATAGTCGCGAGAAACCGCCGCTTCGTAACTCATGCGGCCGAGGCCGTCGAGAGAGAAGATCACTTCGATCAACAGCGAACCGGCAAAGAACACACTGATGAACGCCTGCGGAATCCCCGAGACCACCAGCAGCATCGCATTGCGGAACACATGGCCGTAAAGCACGCGGCGCTCGCTCAAGCCTTTGGCGCGGGCGGTGACTACGTACTGGCGGGTGATTTCATTGAGGAACGAATTCTTGGTGAGAATCGTCAGCGTGGCGAAGCCGCCAATCACCAGCGCCGTCACCGGCAACACCAGGTGCCAGAAGTAATCGGCAATCTTGCCCAGGGTCGACAGCGATTCGAAGTTGTCCGAGACCAGACCGCGCACTGGAAACCAGTTCAATGACGTGCCACCGGCAAACACCACGATCAGAAACATTGCGAACAGAAACGCCGGCATCGCGTAGCCGATGATGATCGCGGTGCTGCTCCAGATGTCGAAATGGCTGCCGTGATGCACCGCTTTGCGGATGCCCAGCGGGATCGACACCAGATAGGTGATCAGCGTCGCCCACAAGCCGAGGGAAATGGTCACCGGCATTTTTTCCAGAATCAGATCGGTGACCGTCGTACCGCGGAAAAAGCTTTTGCCGAAGTCCAGCTGCGCGTAGTTCTTGAGCATCAGCCACAGCCGCTCATGCGCCGGTTTGTCAAAACCGTACTGCTTTTCGATGTCCTTGATCAGTTGCGGATCGAGGCCACGGCTGGCGCGCGAAGTGTTGCTCATGGTTTCGCTGGAACTGCCGCCGACACTCGCACCGCCGATGCCTTGCAGATGGGCGATGGCCTGTTCGACCGGGCCGCCGGGTGCCGCCTGAATGATCACGAAATTGACCAGCAGGATGATCACCAGCGTCGGAATGATCAGCAGCAGGCGCCGCAGAATGTATGCCCACATCAGTGCGGTCCTCCGGGTCTGCCACGCCCGATTTTTTCGGCGGTCATCTGTTGGTTGGTCAACGGCGAGCTGCTGATTTCCCACCAGCTCTCGATGGCTTCGTCATTGCTGGCCTGGATCGCCGGCATGCCGAAGCGGTTCCACCAGACGGTGGAGGTGCCCGGCGGGTAATAGTTGGGAATCCAGTAGTAATTCCACTGCAGCACCCGATCCAGCGCGTGGGCGTAGTGCAGCATGTCGCTTTGGGTCGAGGCGCGGATCAGGCCGTTGATCAGGGTGTCGACCGCCGGATTCTTCAGCACCATGTAGTTGTTGGCGCCCGGGTCGTTGGCCGATATCGAACCGAAGTAGTTGAGCAACTCGCCCCCCGGAGACGTGCTGACCGGGTAGCCGGTGACGATCATGTCGTAATCACGGCTCATCAGGCGATTGACGTATTGCGAGGAGTCGATGCGACGGATATTCAGCTCAATGCCGATCTGCTTCAGCGTGCGCTTGTAAGGCAGAAGCAGGCGATCCATACCGTTCTGGCTGACCAGAAAGGTGAAACTCAAAGGTTCGCCTTCGGCGTTGACCAGTTGGTCGCCCTCGGGTTTCCAGCCAGCCTGTTCGAGCAGTTCCAGGGCTTGCAGTTGCTTGTCGCGGATCAGCCCGCTGCCATCGGTTTTCGGCGCCTCGAAGACCTGGGTGAACACTTCGTCGGGAACCTGCCCGCGCAACGGCTCGAGGATTTTCAGCTCGGCGGCATCCGGCAACTCGCGGGCTGCCAGTGCGGTATTGGAGAAATAGCTCTGCTGGCGGATGTACATGTTGCGCATCATCTGCCGGTTGCTCCACTCGAAATCCCAGAGCATCGCCAGCGCCTGGCGCACCCGACGATCCTGGAACATCGGTTTCTGCAGGTTGAACACGAACCCCTGCGCAGATTGCGGGGCCTCGGTGGCCAGGTGGGCTTTCTGCAAGCGGCCGTCACTCAGCGCAGGGCTGTCGTAACCGATCGAATAGCCGGTGGCGGAAAACTCGCGGTTGTAGTCATAGGCACCGCCGCGCAATACCTGGCGGGCGACATCGGTGTCGCCGAAATATTCGATGCTGAAGTGATCGAAGTTATACAGGCCGCGACTGACCGGCAGGTCCTTGCCCCACCAGTCGGGGTTGCGTTCAAAGGTGATGCTGCGCCCGGAGTCGACCTTGCCGACCCGATACGGGCCGCTGCCCAGTGGTGGTTCATAGCCACCGCCACCGGCGAAGTCGCGGGTTTTCCACCAGTGCTCGGGAAACACCGGCAGGGTGGCAATGTCCAGCGGCAGGGTGCGGTTCTCGTTGCTCTTGAAATCGAAGCGCACGGTCAGCGGCGCTTCCACTTCCACGCCTTTGACGTCGGCGAACTGCGTGCGATAGCGCAGGCTGCCCTGGGTCATCAACAGGTCATAGGTGTAGCGCACGTCCTCGGCAGTGATCGGCTTGCCGTCGGCAAAACGCGCCTTGGGATCGATGAAGAAGCGCAGCGACAGACCATCCTCCGAGCGCTCCATCTTTTGCGCCACCAGGCCATAGACCGTGTAGGGCTCGTCCATCGAGCGCTGGGCCAGCGGCGAATAGAGCATGCCGTCGATCTGGGTGACGCCGATGCCTTTATCTATATAAGGCAGGATGTGATCGAAATGCCCGATCTCTATCGCCGAGCGGCGCATGGTGCCGCCCTTGGGCGCCTGCGGATTGGTGTAGTCGAAGTGGCTGAAACCGGCCGGGTATTTGGCAGGTTCGCCATAGACGGTCAACGCATGTTGCGGGGTGGCGTTCACACCGGCGGCGCCCAATAGCAGGGCCACGGCAGTGAACAGTAAAGTCGGGAAAGCCAGTCGCATTGTCAGCCTTAAAGCCGGGTGATCGATAAGCGCAATTTGTACGCGAGCGGCGCGTCAGTCGCCAGCCGTATCCTGTAACCAAAACACAACGGCCCACCAAAAGGCGGGCCGTTGGGACAGCAATCAGGCGACGGATCAGTCCTGACGGCTGGTGACTTCGAGCAGGTGATAACCGAACTGGGTCTTCACCGGGCCTTGCACGACGTTGATTGGCGCGCTGAAGACTACGGTGTCGAATTCCTTGACCATCTGGCCAGGACCGAATGAACCCAGATCGCCGCCCTGACGGCTGGACGGGCAGCTGGAGTTGGCCTTGGCGACCTCGGCGAAATCAGCACCGGCTTCGATCTGGGCCTTGAGTTCGTTGCACTTGTCTTCGCTGGAAACCAGGATGTGGCGGGCAGTGGCTTTAGCCATGGGGAAATTCTCCAATCTATTTCAGTAAAGTGTGGAGCCTACCGGATTCAGTAAGCGATTTCTCTGCAAAGTTCCACTCGGTACATTGACGTACATCTACAGTTGCGCGGCTTTCAGGCGCATCGCGTGTTCGACATAGAGGTCGACGGGATCCGCGCCGGGTATTCGCAACCCGCCCGGATGGCGCAAGCTGCCAAGGTGATTGAGGGGATAGTCGGAGCGGATGACCCGGCCCAGGTGAGAACTGTAACGGCCCACGAAACCATCGTTCTGTCCGGCCTCCGTGACGAAATGGCTGGATAATGCGTGGCAGACGGAATGCACTGGATCCAGAGCCTGCAACAAATTGTCCTGCAGCGTGCCGCTCCAGGAGTAGTAGTGGACGTCATTGACCCGTTCCGCCCCCTGGCCGCCCCAGGTAGAAGGCAGGCCTTGAGGGTATTTTTTGTTGAATTGCCCGACGTCCGCAGTCGTCAGGGCATTGAGTGCGGCTACGGCGGCCTGCGGTAGACCCGGTTGACCGCTGAGCAGCGAGAGGAATCGCGCAAACTGTGTCGCAGCGTGCTCCGCCACCTGCTCCGGCAGGCCTCCCGGAACCAGCGCCAGGCGTAAGGCGTCAGCCAGTTCCGAGCCGTGATTGGGGCCGCTGACCGATGTCACCGAGGCGACTTTCTCCGGCGCGAGCGCAGCGGCATAACGGCATGCCAGCGCGCCCTGGCTATGTCCGATCAGGTTGACTTTACCGGCGCCGGTGCCTCGCAGAACGCGCTCGATCTGGAACATCAATTGCTGGCCGCGAACTTCGTTGTCATGGGTTGCGGACAGCTGCGGCACAAACACTTGCCCGCCTGCCTCCCTCAGCGCTTGCTTGACATCATGAAAAAGCTCGAAATGGCCGATACGGTCAAACCCGAACAGGCCATGGACCAAAAGGATGGGGTAGCGGGTTGTCGCATTCCGTTGCATGTTCCTGCCTCTTTTGCAGATGCTTGTCAGTGGTTGGTGCGTGCCACTGTAAAACAGGCCTGCGGGTCGGCGATGTCTGAAAAATCCTCTGTACTGAAAGGAAATTGGACTAAAAGCGGTACGAATTTTCGCTTCTGCTTGAGAGGGTAGTCGGAACATTTGGCAATCTTTTGCCCGGTATCGCTGGATTCTGCTTCGTAAGCCTACGTCATGCGGTGTATTTACCCTGCCGACGGAAGGCGTTGTGCTGACTTCCGCCGATCGCTGGATGGTGTTCAATGGATTTCGTTCGACGCGGCCTTCACGGCGGCGTTTTATCCAAGGAATGGAGCTACGAATGTCTATATACGAAGCCACCGGCGATTCTTCTGTGGCACCAGCGTCAAATATGTCCCCTGTAGCGGATGAATCCGGTGGACACCGTCTTCTGAGTTTGAAGGTGGACGGCGACCACTTCGAATTCTGCTATCGACACGCCTCTGCGGCGGCAGACTCTCCAGACTCGTGGCTGCCTGCACCGATGCTTGAGGTTATGGAGGGTGGAATGCTTGATCCTTCACTGGACCATGCATTCGTCAGGGTGGCGCCTTACCCGAACATGTTGTGCGGCGACAAACTTGTGCTGAGCTGGCAAGGACTGGATGACGAAGGATTGCCCTATATTCACGAAGCCACTCGTGCGGTCAGTGAAAACCAGGTGGGTCAGGAACTCGTCTTTGTCATAAAGGGTTTGCACATCGCAGCGCTGGAGCGCGGCTCGCTGGAGGTTTACTGGACGCTGTACAGCGTTGCGCTGCAGAAGCCCGTGTCATCCAGGCGTTTGCAGCTGAATGTGGGTGATCCGGAACCCGATTTGCTGGCTCCGATCCTTGAAGAAACGGTAGGCGGGACGCTCGATCCGGCCCGTGTTCCGCAGGGCACTGGCGTTATCGTGCGACCTTACGCCCGCATGGCTGTCGGGGACCGGGTCATCCTGTCGTGGCAAGGTGTCGAAGGACTGCCGGTGATCAGTGATGTGTTGCTCGTGGAGCCGTTTGCTGTCGGCGAAGCGCTGTCTTTCTGGATACCCGCAGATCGCATCGCCCCTCATCGTATGCAGGAGGTGAGCGTCAGCTACCGGGTGGAATCAAGGTCGGCGCAGGTGAGGAACTCTGCAACCTCGCGAATTCTGATCGCGCCATTGATGCGAGGCGAGCTCGCAGCTCCGCAGGTACTGGAAGCGCAAGATGGCGAACTGGAGGCAGTAGATGCCGAGGATGGCATTACCGTGGTGATCGGCAATGCCCAGGCCGAGGAGGGGGAGCTGGTTTACTTGAAATGCGATGGTGAGTATTTCAGTCACCGCGATGATCGGGACATCACCCGGGAAACTGCAGGCCAGCCCTTGGTATTCATCGTGCCTTATCGTTTCTGGCGAGAGCATCGGGAAACTGTGGTGCAGGTGTCGTATTCAGTGGAGCGGCTGGATGATGTCAGCCAGGCTTCCGAGATAACACGCATCCGGGTGCGGGCATAACCCGGTGGTGAAGTCTGAGCGATGACTCAGCCTTTGCGGGATTTTGATAAGCCCGCAAAGGCTGCTCGGATCATCAGGCTCGAAGTCGCTTGGCGGCATTCGACAGCAACTGCTCCGTCGCGCTGAACCCCAGGCAACCATCGGTGATCGATACGCCATAACGCAGGGCAGGGCTCAAAGGCTGGCAGCCCTCGAACAGATGGGACTCAATCATCATGCCGATCAAGGCGCGATCACCTTGCAGGCGTTGTTCGAGCACCTCGTTGAACACGTCGGGCTGGCGCAATGGGTCCTTGCCGCTGTTGGCGTGGCTGCAGTCGACCATGATCCGGCTCGGAATTTTCAGTCGGCTCAGGTCGGCATGTACCCGGGCGACGCTTTCGCGATCGTAGTTAGGACCGTGATGACCGCCGCGCAGCACTATATGAGTGTCGGGGTTGCCCGGGGTCTGGATGATCGCCGGGTGTCCTTGGCTGTCGACGCCGAAGTGTCGGTGCGGATGTGCTGCTGAGCGCATGGCGTCGACGGCTACACCTACGCCACCGTCGGTGCCGTTCTTGAAACCTACGGGCATGTTCAGGCCGCTGGCCATTTCCCGGTGAATCTGCGATTCGGTGGTGCGTGCACCGATAGCAACCCAACTGAGCAGGTCGTCGAAGTAGCCGGCTGCCATTGGTTGCAGCAACTCGGTAGCGATGGGCAGCCCCAGGCGGATCATCTCAAGCATCAATTCACGCGACAGGGTCAGGCCGCCAGCCATGTCGTCGCTGCCATCCAGGTGCGGGTCGTAAGCCAGACCTTTCCAGCCGACGGTGGTGCGGGGTTTTTCGATGTAGGCGCGCATCACCAGCAGCATCTCGTCTCTGACTTCATGGGCCAGGCGGGAAAGTTTTTCGGCGTATTCGAGTGCGGAGCGCGCGTCATGAATCGAGCAAGGGCCGACGACGACCAGCAGGCGATGGTCTTCGCCATTGAGGATCGCGCGGACAGCCTGGCGGTGGGCTGCGACTTGCTGGGCGAGGGCATTGCTCAGGGGCAATTGCTGTTTGAGCTGCAATGCGCTGGGCAGACGCAGGGTCAGTGCTTCGTTGGCAGAATCAAGGGTGGTCAGTGGCAGAGCAGAAACAGACGAGTTCATATTCGGGATTCCTGGGCTGGCGGCGGGTGTTTCCCGCTCACTCGGCCCTACTGGGGTGTTCGACAATTGGCCGGATTGGCTGCGTGTGTGTGCTTGCCACCTGTGGGTGACCGATCGGAGGCGGCAGGCTGTCCCGAGCGGAGGTTGCTAAATCGCCAGGCGGTAAAAGTGTCGTAACGGTAATAAGTGGCGTAGTTCATGTCGTGATTCCTCAAAGTTCTGGTGTGTTGCTGAAAAATTTGGGGCCTGAAAAAACAAAACCCCCGGTCGGGAGGCCGACCGGGGGTTGAGAATTCTCTGGTAGGCGACCCGTTTTTATGGGCGCCGGTGGGTATCAGGCGCGCCAGTGGCTAAACCAATACCCAAAATAAAAGCTGACAGGAGCGCAAACGTCATTCGCCCGGGCAGCCGCAACCGAGCGCAGGGCGCTGGCGGAACGAAGCTGTGAGAGGGCGTTGAACATGGTTTGTCTCCGATGAATGCGCCGAGCTTACTAGAGGCCCGTACGGCTGAGCAATCAGAAATTGCTATCGCCATTGCGGAGATTACCTATCGCTTGAGTGCTGCAGGCGTTGTGACACACTGGTTGCTTTGCACAAACACCAAGGATGATTCATGTCGATGTTCACGGTCGCTGCAGCTCAGTCGCTCTCCATTGCCGGTGATCTGGCGGCGAACCTCGCCCGTCATTTACGCTTCATGGCCGTGGCGGCGGAGCAGGGCGTCGAGCTGCTGGTGTTCCCGGAGCTGTCGCTGACAGGCTACGAAGGCCAGATGGCCGCAGACCTGGCAATCGATCCGCAGGATGCTGTGCTGCAACCCTTGCGCGATTGCGCTCGCGAGCTGGGCCTCACCGCTGTCGTCGGTATGCCGATTCGCGATAGGGACAGTTCGAAGGTATTGATCGGCGCGCTGACATTAGGAGGGGATGGTTCTCTTGAGGTTTACAGCAAACAACATCTGCACAGTGGCGAAGAGCTTTTCTATGCCCCAGGTGCTGGTGGTTCGTCCTTGAGCATAGGCGGCGATACCATAGCGCTGGCGGTCTGCGCTGATTTTTCCCATGCCAGTCACGCGGCAGCGGCCGCCGATCTTGGTGCCGACCTGTACGCAGCAGGCGTGCTGATCGGGGAAAAAGGCTACGGCGTGGATAGCGCGCTGCTGCAGGGCTATGCCCAAAACCACTCAATGGCGGTGCTGATGGCCAATCACGCCGGGCTCACGGGTGGATGGCAATCGGCGGGTCGCAGCGCGTTCTGGTCTGAAAGCGGGACACTGGTGGTGGCGGCGCAAGGGCCGGGTGAAGTGTTGGTTCTTGCCCGGCGTGATGCCGGCGCATGGCAGGGGCGGGTAGTACCCGTGGCGGTAGACCTGTGACCTGGGCATTGCGTCGTGCCGAATCGGCAGATCGGGCGTTCGCCCGAAAGCTGACGTGCCAGAACATGCTGCGCTATTACATTGACCACGAGCTGCTGTGGCAGGACGAAGCGTTCGACGTTGCTTGGGATGGGCGGGACAACTGGCTGGTCCTTCTTGGTGAAGTTCCTGTGGGATTTTTCAGTCTCAGTCATGATCGCCGGGCCTTGTACATCCGCGAGCTGCAAATAGCCGAGGTCTCTCGCAGGCAAGGTGCAGGATCCTGGGCGATTGATCAGGTTGTCGCTTTGGCTCGCGGCGAAAAACTGCCAGCACTGCGTTTGACAGTATTCAAAAATAATCCGGCGCAAAGTCTGTATAAGAGAAAAGGCTTCAAGGTGTGCGGTGAGGACGAGTGTTTCCTGAGGATGGAGCTCGATTTCGGTACACTTGTGCTCTGAAACCCACGGCCGGCAAGCCTTCGATGATGAATTGAAACTTTTTAAATGATGCTTGCCGCTAGGTCTGTCTGGCACTTTTTGCTAAGGTGTCCGGCATCCCAATAAGACCATATCGCGAGGTGTCTGCTTGATTAGGGTGCTAGTGGTCGACGACCATGATCTCGTTCGTACAGGCATTACACGTATGCTGGCCGATATCGATGGCTTGCAGGTGGTTGGACAGGCCGAGTCCGGGGAAGAATCCCTGATCAAGGCCCGTGAGTTGAAACCCGATGTGGTCCTGATGGACGTAAAGATGCCCGGTATTGGTGGCCTCGAGGCCACGCGCAAGCTGTTGCGCAGCCACCCGGACATCAAGGTCGTCGCGGTGACCGTGTGCGAGGAAGATCCATTTCCTACGCGCCTGTTACAGGCTGGTGCCGCCGGCTACCTGACCAAGGGCGCTGGTTTGCCGGAAATGGTTCAGGCGATCCGTCTGGTGTTTGCCGGGCAGCGTTACATCAGTCCGCAGATTGCCCAGCAACTGGCGATCAAGTCGTTCCAGCCAACCAATGATTCACCTTTTGATGCCTTGTCCGAACGGGAAATCCAGATCGCGTTGATGATTGTCGGCTGCCAGAAGGTGCAGATCATTTCCGACAAGCTCTGCTTGTCGCCGAAAACGGTGAACACATATCGCTACCGGATTTTCGAAAAGCTGTCGATCAGCAGTGACGTCGAGCTGACGTTGCTGGCTGTGCGCCACGGCATGGTGGATGCCAGCGCCTGATCATGACTGAAGTATTCGATTCCGGCGCCTTCCTGGCGACTGTCAGTGGGCGCCCCGGCGTCTATCGCATGTTCGACAGCGATGCGCGCCTGCTGTATGTCGGCAAGGCCAAGAACCTCAAGAAGCGCCTTGCCAGCTATTTTCGCAAGACCGGGCTGGCGCCAAAAACCGCTGCGCTGGTCGGGCGTATCGCGCAGGTCGAAACGACCATTACCGCCAACGAAACCGAGGCGTTGCTGCTTGAGCAGACCCTGATCAAAGAGTGGCGGCCGCCGTACAACATTCTGCTGCGCGACGATAAGTCCTATCCCTATGTCTTTCTGTCTGACGGCCAATTCCCACGTCTGAGCATCCACCGTGGCGCGAAGAAGGCCAAGGGCAAGTATTTCGGCCCGTACCCGAGCGCCGGGGCCATTCGCGAAAGCCTCAGCCTCTTGCAAAAGACCTTTTTCGTCCGTCAGTGCGAAGACAGCTATTACAAAAATCGCACGCGCCCGTGTCTTCAATATCAGATCAAGCGTTGCAAGGCGCCTTGTGTCGGTCTGGTCGAACCTGAGGTCTACGCCGAGGATGTACGCCATTCGGTGATGTTTCTCGAGGGGCGCAGTCATGCCCTGACCAATGAGCTGTCCACGGCAATGGAAGAGGCGGCAATCAATCTCGAATTCGAGCGCGCCGCCGAGTTGCGTGACCAGATTGCCTTGCTGCGCCGTGTTCAGGATCAGCAAAGCATGGAAGGTGGAACGGGCGACATCGATGTTATCGCAGCTTTCGTCAACCCGGGCGGCGCTTGCGTTCACTTGATCAGTGTGCGCGGCGGTCGGGTGTTGGGCAGCAAGAACTTCTTTCCGCAGGTGGGTATCGAGGAGGAGGTCGCTGAAGTCATGGCGGCGTTCCTCGGTCAGTACTACATCAGCAGTCCGGAGCGCGACCTGCCAGGCGAACTGATCGTCAACGTGGTTCCCGAAGATGCCACGGCTCTGATCGACGCCATCCACGAGCTGCGCGGTCGGGAGCTGAGCATCAGCCACCGGGTACGCGGCACGCGGGCTCGATGGCAGCAGTTGGCGGTCACCAATGCCGAGCAAGCGCTGGGCGCACGCCTGGCCAATCGTCAACACACGGCTGCGCGTTTCGATGCGCTGGCTGAAGTGCTGAACCTGGATGAGCCGCCGCAGCGTCTGGAGTGCTATGACATCAGTCACTCCAGTGGTGAGGCCACCGTCGCATCCTGTGTCGTGTTCGGCCCCGAAGGCGCGATCAAATCCGACTATCGTCGCTATAACATTGAAGGCGTCACGGCGGGTGATGATTATGCAGCCATGCACCAGGCGTTGACCCGGCGCTTCAGCAAACTGAAGGATGGCGAGGGCAAGCTGCCGGACATTCTGTTGGTGGACGGCGGCAAAGGTCAGTTGTCGATGGCCCGTGACGTGCTCAACGAGCTGGCGGTGCCGGATCTCATTCTTCTGGGTGTGGCCAAGGGTGCAACACGCAAGGCAGGCTTCGAAACTTTGTATCTCAATGATGCCACGCATGAGTTCACGCTGCGTGGCGATTCCCCGGCGTTGCACCTGATCCAGCAGATTCGTGACGAGGCGCACCGCTTCGCAATCACCGGCCACCGTGCGCGGCGCGGCAAGACCCGCCGCACCTCGACGCTGGAAGGCGTTGCGGGTGTCGGGCCGACCCGACGTCGGGACTTGTTGAAACATTTTGGTGGATTGCAGGAGCTGTCTCGTGCAAGCATCGAAGAGATCGCCAAAGCACCGGGGATCAGTAAAAAGCTCGCAGAGTCGATTTATGCAAACCTGCATAGCGAGTAGAATGCCAACTCACCTCGTAGCCAGTTGTGCCGATGAATATCCCTAATCTGATTACCGTTCTCCGCGTCCTGCTCATCCCGATCTTCATTTTGCTGTTTTACCTGCCTTACCAGTGGAGCTATATGGCCTCCGCTTCGGTATTCGCCTTTGCGGCGGCAACTGATTGGCTGGATGGCTATCTGGCCCGCCGCCTTGAACAAAGCACGCCGTTCGGCGCGTTTCTCGATCCGGTTGCCGACAAGCTGATGGTGGCAGTCGCTTTGGTACTGCTGGTTCAGGAACACGGCAATTTGTGGCTGACACTTCCCGCAGCCGTCATCATCGGCCGCGAGATTGTCGTATCGGCCTTGCGTGAATGGATGGCCGAACTCGGTGCCCGCGCTCATGTAGCAGTGTCCAATCTCGGCAAGTGGAAAACCGCGGCGCAGATGCTGGCGCTGGTGATCCTGCTGGCCAATCCCCGCGATTTCAGCTTCTGGGTGCTGCTGGGTTACGCCTTGCTGATGATCTCGGCGGGCCTGACGTTGTGGTCGATGGTTCAATACCTGCGGGCCGCCTGGCCGCATCTGAAAACCGACGTTGAAAAGAAATAAAACTTTTTTGAATCAAAGGGTTGACGGGGCATCTGAAATCTATAGAATGCGCCACACCAAGCGGGAATAGCTCAGTTGGTAGAGCACGACCTTGCCAAGGTCGGGGTCGCGAGTTCGAGTCTCGTTTCCCGCTCCAAGTTTGTACGCGGTTGTTGTTGTGCTACTAAACAGCGATCGTTTGAGGCCGAGTAGCAAAATGGTTATGCAGCGGATTGCAAATCCGCCTACGCCGGTTCGATTCCGACCTCGGCCTCCACTATAAACAAGCTCCGTAGATCCATGATTTACGGAGCTTTTTTATTTTCAGTGCACTGCAAGATTTAGTCTTGAAATCAGCCACTGTGAACTTGCTTCACCGGGACGTGATGTATATATTTCCCGCTCTGCTTCAAAGGCTCAACAAAGTCAGATTCTCTTGCCGACTGATTTGAGCACTACAACAGCGCTACCGCCCGAATGGCGAAACTGGTAGACGCATGGGACTTAAAATCCCCCGCTCGTAAGGGCGTGCCGGTTCGATTCCGGCTTCGGGCACCATGAATATCAAGGGCTTGCATGACATACCTCATGCAAGCCCTTAGTTCTTTTTTCCGCAATAAAAAAATCTTTTCCGCAATTCGTGACCGTCAGTCACTTCGTAGGGGTAACCTTCATCCCCTTGCGCATTCGGATGTACTGTTCTGTCATCCCAACGGTTGTATGTCCTAGCTGGTCCCTAGCTTCTCGGATGCTCCCTGTTGACTCCTCCTTATCCGTCGCCGCTTTTGCTCTTAGGTCGCGCATCTGAAATTCTGCTTTTGGAATACCAGCTGCTTCCCTGGCGTCATCAAACCGCTTCCTGAGCATGCTGGTCGTCATTGGCTGCCCAGAGTCGATTACTACCAGACGTGTTGATCTGATTTTGTGTCCAGCCTTTCGTGTCATGATTCGATCGATTACGACTTTGAGCTCACCAATGATCTCGATCCTTCGTTTAGCCCCGGTCTTGCCTTGCTGAACGGAGAGCTTTCCGTCTTTTATGTCTCGCTCATCCATCTTCAATGTGTCTGCGATCCTCTGGCCTGTTAGGTAGAAAAGGTCCAAAGCGTCCCTCAATGGCTGATCGGCATGTCGGTAGGCTCTCGCAAGTACGTCGTCTTCAACATATATGTCGCGACCGGTTTCTTTATTACCTTTCACGCCTGAGCAAGGATTTGCCAAGGATGTATAGCCATTCTCGCGAGCAAAGTTCCAGATGGAGCTGAGTAATGCCTTCTCCCGATTCGCGCGAATAGGTGCTGTCTTGCCACGATGACGAAGGTACTGGCTGACATGTTTCGGTTCGATGGCTTCTAGAGGGGCGGGCGGGTCGTTGAAGAACAGAAGAAGGTTTTTGAGTTCGCGCGCGTTGTCTTTTTGGGTGGCGTGGGCTTTTGTGGGAACCACCTCATTCATATAAAGCTCGGCTACGTAAGCAAAGGTAAGTACGGTTTGTGTCAGGGCTTGAGAGACGCGGCTTTTTTCGAGCTTTGCGTACTCTAAGATGGCCAGGCCGTAATCCGTACCTAGCGGGATTTCCTTGCGTGGTTTCCCGCCAGTGTCGTAAAGGTAATAGGTTGTGTTGCCGCGTTTTCTCTCGCGCAGGCGAGGAATGCTCCCCGGCTTTGTTGGTCTTCGTCCCATTCATCCCACCAGGCGCGGCTGCCACGTTGGAGTTTCGGCCGCGTTGGTAGTTGCTCCTGTCAACGCGGACGCAATCACGCAAGGCCAGCCGTTGCGCTTGATGGTATGGCGAATGCCATTGCGCTTCAGCACCATAATCTGACCGGCTTTAGTTTTAGCTCCAGTCAGTTCGCAGACTTGATCATGGCTAAGAAATTGAATACTCATGCTGGCTCCTTGCTAGGAAATGCAGAGCGCTTCGAATGCGCTTGCATTGCGGCCTTGCCACCCTCGGTTCCTGGGTACAGCTGCGCAGCCATTGCAAGCGCCTGTTCGCGCAGCGATCGGGCATCACGCTCTAGCTTCTTGCCGGTACGAAAGGCGCTGAAGGTCTCGGCGGCGATCCGCAGCAGCTCGCCGATATCGACCAGCGTCTGGTGCTCGGCCGGGCCGAAGAGCGGACCTGCTTCAAATCGTTTGCAGGCGTGTGCCAAGCGCGTGTGATCGGCCCGGATGAACTGCAGGGAGGCCTGGAGCTCGCGGATGGTTTTGGCGCTTGCGGCGCGCTGGGTGTCTACACCTTCGTGCAGGCCTGTCTCCAGGCCATCGCTGCGGCCCATGATGTAACCGCCCCAGAGCAGCAGGGCGGCCAGAACTATCAGGGTGACGAGTGCACCGATTTGTATTGGGGTCATCATGTGGTGTGCTCCTGGGATTGTCGTTGGCTGGTGGTGACAGCCGTCAGTGGTGTGGGGGCAACAGTGCGTTGGCCGTCGTGCTGTCGCTGCATTTCTTCATCCGCTTTGTAGGCGCGGATGTCGATCAGCGAGGCGACGTGGCGGATGTGCGCGTACTTCAGCGCCTTGCGGCTGGTGTCCAGCGTGGTGATCGGAAGCTGGATCCGGCCGCTGTTGATCTCCGTCACGAACGACTGCTCGTTGAGATTGCGAAAGTACTGCTCGCGGACTTTTTCCAGCGGGATCAGGACGTCACCGAAGATTCGGTAGAGCAGTTCAACGGTGGCCGATTCGGGCGCCGGATGCAGGCGAAGCGGATTCTGTGCAGCGTTACTCATGGCCTTGTCGAGCCTCCTTGCGTTGTTGTCGTGCCGGGTGGTTCCAGGCGTTCAGGCAGTGGCGTCTGGTCAGCTCGCGCAGATGTTCGGGCACTTCGAGGAGCGCGGCGTTGCGCTCCTCACGTGTGCGCATGGCAATGATCTGGCGGGCGTACTCCCTAGGCCACGTCACGGCGATCTGCCGGGATGGCAGGAAGATCGATGTCCAACTGCTCGGCCAGCCAACGGATACCGGCCTGCTTCACCCGAGTCGACTGGCTGTACTGCATTCCGTGTTTCTCGTCATACCAGGGGCTGTCCTTGACCCGCAGGTACTCCTTGTCGCGCTTTAGATCTGCCGGTAGGTTTCCCTTGAGCAAACCTTTCTCCCGCATGAGCGCGATCAGTTTGGGGCGAGTGAGGCCGAGTTGAGTGGCTGCTTGGGCTAGGGTGCGTTCCATAAACGGTTCCTCAAGCAGCATGCGCAGCAGGAGTGGCCGCTGCAGCAAGGTGGTTGATGGACTCAATGAGCTTTGCGTAGATCTCGGCATCGGGGTCGTACAGGGTGAAGCAACGCGTATGCGGGCTCTTGTTGCCGATGCTCAAGATGGCGGTGACGCCCCGACGTGAATGGGTGCGATGCAGCGCCACATGAAGGGGAAGTTCAAAACCCATGTCGAGGCTCAGCACGCCGCCGGTGTGCACCAGTTCGAACACGCGCTGCTTGTCCTGGACATCAAAACGGCCGTATTGACGATCGGCATGCGGAAGATGCACCAGGTCGCTGGAGTTGCTCGCGTCGAACGGACCGTTGGCAATCTCTTCGATGAAGTCGGCGAGTTTGAGGTGCATCTTCTTGTCGTTCTGCAGGGTCAGCGTGTGGCGTTCGCTGCCCAGTTCAACGACAAAAGTACTTTCCACTGTGCCGCGCTCAGCCTTGAGACGGAATGCCAGGCATTCACGCTTCGGTGCTGTGCGCAGGACGTGGTTGAAGGTCTCGGTGAGGTTGACCTGGGCGTTGAGCAACTGCAGGGTGCGGTTGTCGATCTTGTACTTGATCATGCCGCGTGCCCTCCGCCGTTTGGGTCGAAACGCTTGGCAGGAGGGCGACGTTTTTTGGAGGTTGTGATGCTTATAAAAGCGCAGCCACATTCTCGGGCCAGACGACGAACCTCGAAAATGCGGCAGGGGTCAGCGATGGTTGGGTGCAGATGAATCGTAGCTTTGGTATGCATGAATTTGCCTCGCTCTGTGGTCAAAGAGTGAGTGCAAATTAGCAACAGCTAATCTGTTTCGCAATAGCAAATGCTAAATTTCAGATCTCAAGATACTTTGAAGGCTTCAAAATAGCCCCTACGTAATGGATTTTCTCGACCAGCTTTTCTTCCAGGAAGATAGGAGGGTAGCTGTCGTTGATGCTATCGAACCGGAGTTGACCGTCCCGACGATAAATGAACTCTTTCACCATTGCCCTACCATCGGTGGTCCGCACGAGGACCTCATCGCCAGTCTGATAACCATGATTCGGCTCAATGAGCACAAACTCCCCGTTTTTGATGCGTGGATGCATGCTGCTTCCCACGACTTTCAAGCCATATGCATCGGGATCGGAACTGATAATTTCCAAGTATCCATCGCCATGACCTGGAGGATATTCAAGTGCGTCGAAGTAGCCATCGGTACCCAACATAGCCTTTCCTACTACGGGTACTGGTGCAGGGCGCCGGTGCTCGCTTGCTTCCCGCTCTTCCGCTGTTCTAAGGGCGGTTTCGTTGATGGTTGCATTGAAGAATGCGGGGTGGGGCAAAACTGGAGGCTTGAGGCCAAGAGCGATCCACGCGGCGGTGATTTGATGCTGGTCTTCGGCGGAGTAGGTTCCCGTCGTAAGCAAATCAGCAGGAATTGCGAGCTTTTTTGCAAGGTTCGTGGCAGCTCGGTCACCCAATGTCCGGTGCCCGTTCAGGATCTGAGAAATGTACGAAGCGTCCACATCGGCATGCGCTCCGGCAAAGTCCTTGAGTTGGTTTTCACCAATCAGGGCTTTAAGAATCGTGAGGCGTTTTTCGTAGATATTCATATAGGGAATCATCCGTGCTCCGTTAGCAAAATGTAAATTACGTTTTGCTATTGCGGATCGGATTAGCAGTTGCTAATCTTGTGTTGAATAGGGGGTTAGCAATGACGCTTCTCGAATACATAAAGATCCTAGACGACGCAAAGCTCAAGACCTTTGCCTCTCGATGTAATACCTCAGTCGGCCAATTAAAGCAGGTTGCTTATGGCAATCGTCGAGCGAACGCAGCTTTATCCATTTCGATTGATCGGCATAGCGGCAGTCGTGTGACGTGTGAGTCGTTAAGGCCAGACATTGATTGGCAATATCTGCGAATGCAGGCACCAGCTAATCACAGAGTAGAAAACGCTGCATAGAAAAAAGGCGACCCTAGGGTCGCCCAGTTTCTCCCGACAGCATCACCACAATGCGGTCGGGTTGCGATGTCAGCAGGCGAGCACACCACATGCCGCCGACCTTCATCGCGTTTCCAAGGCTCGGAAGCCTTGGTGTTGCTGCCGTTCTTACCACAGAGCTGGCAGCTGTTGCGCCAGGGGTGAACAACGGATTGTTCGCCCCGGCACGGTGCCGGTGTTGGTCTTACGAACCTAGCCGGCTTTGGGCCTCTCCAGACCACGCGGCAAATGTATCACCAACTTCTGTCGCGCGGCACTGGCAACTTTTAGGATTAATGCCATGAGCCGAATCGCTCTCAGTTCTCTGGAACGGGCGCAGCGGGAAATCCTGCCGCTCGATTTAGCGCTGTACCACGCTGCCCGCGATTATCCGGGCGGAGCTGCTGCCATCGCAGCCACCACCGGCCGTAACCCGACCACGCTGCAACACAAACTGTCGCCGACCCACCCGAGCCACTCCATCAACATTCAGGAGTTCGGTGAGATCCTCGAACTGACCAAGGACCGCCGCATTCTCGATGCGGTGCATGCGCTGGTCGGTGACACGATCTGGCAGGAGTTGGCGGACACCTACACCAACGACATGCCCGAGACCTTGACCACAGGGATTGCTGAATACTTCCGTCAGGTCGCGGATCTGGCCGAAACCTGGGCCAAAAGCATCGGCGACGGTGTGGTGACTGATCAGGAACTGGCTGCGATTCGCCTGCAGGTGTTCCGGGGCATTCAAGGGCTGCTGGGGTTGTTCAACCGCGCCACCTACGTCAACCAGACGACGCGAGGTGCTGACCGTGGCTGACATCGCCGATTTCGCCAACGACTTGGTGCAGGAACGCATCGATCAGGCCATGGCGGCGCGCAGCGCTGCCAAAGCAGAAAGTGTTGCCCATTCCTTGCTGTTCTGTGAAGTCTGTGACGATCCGATCCCGGAAGCGCGCCGCTTGGCCCAACCGGGTTGCTCGCAGTGCATCAGCTGCCAGTCCCTCTCTGAGCGGGGGATTCAGCATGCTCGATGAGGTATTGGGGCAATTCGCCGATTACGGTCTGGAGCCAGCGCAGCCGCTGGTGTTCGGCAAGCTGACCCGCTGCAAGACAGCGCAGGACAAGGGCAAGGAAAAGAACGGCTGGTACGTGGTCTACGAGCAGCGCACGGAGAAGGGCGACACGCTGATCTTCGGCGCTTTCGGTGACTGGCGTTCGGGCGAGACACAGAAGATCAAGGTCAAGGCCGGTCGCATGTCGCCGGAAGAGCGCGAAGTGATGCGCGCCCGCCAGGAAGAAGCCAAACGCCGCGCCGCCGAAATCGCGAACAACGCTGCGCGGCGGGCCGCGAAAAGGGCGCAGGGTTTGTTCGAGCGCATGCCGACCACCGGGCGCAGCGACTACCTGGACCGCAAGCAGATCGTTGGTATCAATGTGCGTTACGCGCCACGCACCGGCGCCGTGTTGGTCCCAATGAAGAACGCCCGTGATCAGATCATGGGCCTTCAGGTGATCTTCCCGAACAAGCAAGAAGACACCGGCCGAGACAAATCCTATTGGCCCTACGGCATGGCGAAGGAGGGCACCTTCCACCTGCTCGGCCCGCATCCGGTACCGGGCGAACCGGTGCTGGTCTGTGAGGGCTACGCCACCGGCGCCAGCCTGCACATGGCGACGTCGCTCGCCGTGGCCGTGGCCTTCGATGCGGGCAACCTGTTGGCCGTGTGCAAGGTCATGCGTGAGCGCTTTGCCGGCTGCCCGCTGATCATCTGCCGCGATGACGACTGGAAGACCACCAAGCCCAACGGCGATGCCTGGAACCCTGGCGAGGAGAAAGCGAGCAATGCTGCGTTGATCGTCGGTGCCCAGGTCGTTGCGCCGATCTTCTCTGTCGAGCGTCATGACAAGTGGACCGACTTCAACGACCTGCACGTCGCTGAAGGCCTCGACGCGGTTCGCCGTCAGGTGCTGGCCGTGGTCCGCCCGCCGGCCGCCGGTGGCTGGAAAGATCAACTGGCCCGCAGTGAAAGCGGCGCCTTGATCGCGCACATGCAGAACGTCGAACTGATCCTCGCTCACGACGAGCGCTGGGCCGGGGTGATCAGCTACTGCGCTTTCAGCTCGAAGATCGTCAAGCTGCGTGCGGCGCCTTATGGCGGTGGCACCGGGGAGTGGGCCGACATCGACGACGTGCGCGTCATGAAGTGGCTCGCGCAGCAGTACAACCTGCGTGTGAAATCCTCGCACGTGATCGAAGCGGTCAGCGTCGTGGCCCACGACCACGCGTTTCACCCGGTGCGTGAGTACCTGAAAAAACTCGAATGGGATCGCGTGCCGCGCCTGGAGCGTTGGTTGACCGATGTCATGGGGGTGAAAGCAACCGACTACACCTCCAAGGTCGGCAAGCGCTGGATGATCTCGGCCGTGGCGCGGGTGATGAAACCCGGCTGCAAGGCTGACTCGGTGATGATCCTCGAAGGTGTACAAGGCGCCGGTAAGTCGACCGCCATGAGCGTGCTCGGCGGTGAGTGGTTCATGGACACGCCGTTTGCCCTTGGCGACAAGGACGGCTTTCAGGCGATACGTGGCAAGTGGATCGTCGAGCTGGGCGAGCTGGACAGCTTCAACAAGGCCGAGAGCACCAAGGCCAAGCAGTTCTTCTCCGCGTCGACCGACACCTACCGCGAAAGCTATGGCCGCAGAACCCTGGACGTGCCACGCCAGTGTGTGTTCGTCGGTACCACCAACCAGGACGAGTACCTCAAGGACGCCACCGGCAACCGTCGCTATTGGCCGGTGGCCTGTACCAAGGTCGATGTGGCGTTGCTGCGCGAGATCCGCGACCAGCTGTGGGCCGAAGCAATGTTCTGTTTTGAGGCCGGCGATCTCTGGTGGGTCACGCGAGAGGAAGCGCCGATGTTCAGCGAGGAGCAGGACGAACGCTTTGTGGTGGACGAATGGGAAACGCCCATCCTGACCTGGCTCGAAGAGTCGCAGATCGGCGAGACCACCACCGGCAGTGAGGTGATGAGTCAGGCGCTCAAACTCGATCCGGGTCATTGGGGCAAACCGGAGCAGATGCGCGTGGGTGCGATTCTGCATCGACTGGGGTGGCGACGGTTCCGTTTGGGTGCCTTGAGCAAGAGCGGCCAGCGGCCTTGGGCGTACAAGAAACCTGAGGGTTGGGGCAGGGCGCCTGCGCTGGAACAACCTGAGTTCGAGGAGCCGTGCTTCGATGATTAAGGCAATCGATATGGCCCTCAAGCAATGGGCGCAGGAGCTGCACAGCGACGAGGTCGCCGCCGGTTACTCGGGCGGCAACATGGTCGCGATGATGATGGAAAGCGGTGGCCAGCTTGTGCGCGGAAGGCGCGGGAGCAGGGTGCCGCTGGAAGCCTCACTGGACATCGAGCGCATCGTCAAGAAACGCCTTGATCCCGAGCTGATGACGGTGGTCCGGGTGCATTACTTTCAGCCTGATGCGCCTTTGACTGCGCGTCTGGCTCAGAGTGGCTGCACCCGTAATCTCTACTACCAGCGCCTGCATGACGCTCACATCGTGGTCGAGCACTTCCTCATGGGGGAAGCGGCTTGATCGTGGGCATCCCTCCGTCTCACGCCGTCCTACCGGCCTGCCTCCGTCCCACCGCTTTTTACAGTGGTGAGACGGGCGCAGGCCGCGTAGTTGTTGGGCTGTCCCACCGTCCCACCTTTTTCATGCCTCCCGCCCGTGTGTGCGTAGCGGGTACAGGTACGCGCGTTTACGCGCACGCGTGCTTTTTAAATTTCTCTCTATACACGAGAAAAGAGAAAGAAAAGTAGGACGGTGGGGCAAAGCCCCGACCTGCGGGGCTTTCAGACGTCCCACCTTGTTTTAGAGAGGTGGGACGCATGGGACGCCAGAAAGCAAAAGCCAGCCGGGTTGAGATATTCACCGACATTCGCCAGCCGTTCACCGGACGTAAGCCACACATTCACCGGATGGCATTAAAACGGTCTTGCTGCCACCAGAATCGACCTGTAAAAAGGGGCCATCTTCGATGGGTGCGACCGCAAAGCGCGGCAGGCAACCCACCACCTGACCCGGCCAATGCGCCGGGTCTTTTTGTTTAAGGGGTAGGGCAATGACGAACGAGCAACAGGCACTGGCAGAGATGCCGATCTGGTTGGTGATTGCCCTGTCATTGGTTGGTGGTGTGTCTGGCGAGATGTGGCGCGCCGACAAGGACGGGGCGCGAGGCTGGGCCTTACTGCGCCGCCTCGCACTTCGATCCGGTGCCTGCATCGTCTGCGGCGTGTCAGCGATGATGTTGCTGTTCGGTGCAGGCCTGTCGATCTGGACAGCGGGCGCTCTGGGTTGCCTGACCGCAATGGCCGGCGCGGATGTCGCCATCGGCTTGTACGAACGCTGGGTCGCCAAGCGGCCGGACCTGAGTGAGGCCGAGCCGAAGGCATGAACCGGGCAGGCCGGATGGGGCGCCGATTTTTACGGGTCCTCCCCAAGGGCCGCCCCCTACACGGGTTATCGAACTCGCGGAATCTCTCTAGCTGAAACCTGCGCAGGGATGTCCGTCTTTCCAAAGGGATGGGGGCAGGGCATGGCACTCGGATGCCGGTTCGACCGGCCCGGGCGGGCAGACCCGCCGGGGACCCTGGGGATTTCCAAAGGACACGGGGTCGGAAACCCGCGGGATCGTGTTAGTGGAAGGCCCGCCAGCTTACTGAAATTTCAATCATTGAAATCTTGAAAGGATTCATTGAAAAGATGCTGAAAGCGGGCTGATGAGCGCAGTCAGTTACCTCTCCTAAGTGCCTGGCCGCGCGCATCCGACGGACCTGTGAAATCAATAAATGTACCTGTGTACCGTAAAAAAAAATAATAGTTGTGGTGTTAATAGACTCTCCTTAACAAGCATTCCTTTGACTGACTTTGGTCGTGCTTTATGATGGGCAATTCAGCTTGTACTGCTCATAGTTTAAACCTTCAGTCTTTTCTGGAAGCTTGTACGGAACGGGACAACTCTTCCCCTGCCACTTGATGGTGATGACACCGTGATCTTTCGTAATCAATGCCAAGGCTTTACCAGTTGGATCAGACAATGCCAGCTGTTTGCCTTCGCTATCCAATAGAACTGCGCCGAATGGAATCGGCTGACCGATGGCATCGAACAGTTCAAACTGGACACGTCTGCCTTTGCTTCCTTCGAATCGCGCAAGAACTACCGAACCACGTCTTGGCACTAGTTGCTGAGTGGCGTTATCCAGCTCTATTTCACCCCCCAGATTTCGTGTATCAAGCGTTACCCAGTTGACTCGATACGGTTGTGCGTTAGGCAAAACTGCGTAGCCGTTCAGGCCGGTTTTCACACCTGAATAGCTGCTGATTTCAACGCCCGATATGCCGGGCACTTCCACGAGGCCGAACGTTTCACCGACAGTCTGGCCCATATTGATGCCGCCGGCATGAGCCACGATCGATCCGGCTGCACTCAGATTCTGCGACTCATAGCCGCTGCCTCGGTTGTAGCCGAAGCCCAGGTCGCCCATCGATGTACGGGTACTAAGACTGAGTGAGCCAGAGCGTTCGCCCTGGACGTTGCGTCCGGTCTGCACGGAGTAGTAGGTGTCGCTGTCTTCGGTAAGGTAACCGTTGATCCCGGCTTGCGTGCTGGTACCAGCGTTCTGATGGTTACTTGAAACGTAGGCACGCGGTGCGCGCGGTGTCGATCCGAGCGGGAAGGAAATTGAAACGCTCAATTGCGTGTCGTTGGTGGTGTTACCGCGTGCGCCGAATTCCTGGGTTTTGCTCAGGCTGATGTTGTAGTTCAGGTCGCGCCAATTATTGTTGTAGCCGGCGGAAAAGCTGCGCGATCCACCGCGATCCCAGTAACGTTGATCACTGGCATTCAAGTACAGCGAGCCGAACTGGCGCGCTTCGCCCAAGGTCTGGTTTACCGTAAGGTCGGTACGGGTTTTGGCGTTGCCCGCGCGCCGCGTAGCACCTGCGCTGGTGTCCTGCACATGGTCGGTCAACGTGCGGTAACCCTCAGTCGAATAACGATAGGCGGCGAGGGTGAAGCTGGTATCGGTACCGGTGAAGGTCTTTGCATAGAGCGCGCGCACGCTGCTGCCCTGGGTGGTTTTGCCAAATGCCTTGCTGGACGATTGCGTAACGTCCAGGGACATCGCGCCAATCGACGTGTTCTTCGCCGCACCGACGGAAAGCGCCTTGAAGCCGTTGCTCGCCTGAATGCCGGCAATGCCCGTCAGATTGCTGGTCAAGCCGTAGGCGAAAGTGCCGCTAAGGAAAGCCGGTTTGTCATAGCCCTCGCTGTTGTTGTTGAATTTGCCGCTCGAGAGGCTGTACTTCAGTTGCCCCTCACGCACCATCGTCGGCAGGGCGGAGAACGCCTGCCGGGTAACCTTGCGCCGACCATCCGCTTCGACAATGGTGATCTCTAGATCACCGTTGGAGCCCGATGGATAGATATCACTAATCTCGAACGGACCCGGCGGTACATTGGTGGTGTAAAGAATGTAGTTATCCTGGCGAACCTCGATCTTCGCATTGGTCTCCGCCACGCCACGAATGATCGGCGCATAGCCGCGCTCACTATCTGCACGCATGCCCTCATCAGACGCCACCTTCACGCCTTGGTAGCGCACGCTGTCGAACAGATCCGAATCGGAGAAGATTTCGCCCGCGCTCATTTGCCCCTTGATCGCGGTAAGGTCGCGCTGGATGAAAGTGCGATTGCTGACGAAGCGATTGGGCTGGCCGGTGGAGCTGCTCAAGTTGGATTCGTTGCGCAAACGCCAGGCACCGAAGTTGATGCCGTTGCGCAACCCCAGGTTATTGGAGATTTGCGTGGCGTAATCGGTTTTGCTGCGGGTGCTGCTCAACTGGTAGTTGATGAAACCGGCGGCGACACCTTGGTCCCAAAGCTCTGGATCTACATAGCCGCGCATGCCACGCGCCATGGCGACCTGCGGCACGCTGATGTTGAGGCGCAGGCGGTTGGCATCGAAGCTGAGACTGGCTTGCTCGATCATCGCAGGCAGGTCGTAGTGATCGGCAGGGTGTTGCTCGTCAAGCAGACCTTGCTCATGCAGTTTGCGCATGTCCACACCCAGCTGCTGCAACACATCCAGGGTAATGCGTGGCTCGACTTTGCCGTTGACTGGGTTAGCCACGAAATCAATATCGCGACGACCGACCAGCGTGCCGTTGCTGAATACGTCAACGCGGTATTGGCCTGGCAGGACGCTGTTGGCACTCAACAAGGGTTGCAGATCGACTGCCGATGAACCTTCAAGAAACAATGTATTGAAAGTTTCATCCGCTATTGCAGCCGGGTCTTCAGCGGCCACGGCGAATCCACAAATGGCCATGTTAATGGCAAAGCACAATGGATGCAGGCAGCCCAACGCCGTTTTGCTTTTCTGACGCGCAACGTGATGCTTAACACAAGTTGAATATGTGTGGTGTTGGGAGGAAAACATACAATTTGCCTTATCAGTCCGTGTTGCTTCAACCGGAGTTCGGAACTTGTGAATAGCTTGTAAGTTGGCAGGCTGGGGAGGCGAAGTTACTGGGCGGAGGAATCTTTCACGCGCTCGGCATGACTTTCGGTAACGCTGAGTGGTGCATCAAATCGTTGTTGTGCGCCGTAATCGTTAATTGCTGAAAAACTCAAACGCGAAGAACCGGCTGGCAGCTCTTTCAGATTGAACGAACGGACTTCGCCTGGAACGATCATTGTCGAATCAATCACCAGTTCCGTCTTTTTTCCAGCAGCGATTTTCAGATCTGCCAGCGATACGTGGTAATTGCTCTGGTTTTTCACTTTCAGCACTGACTTGCCAGCCTGTGTAACCAACTGCCATGCAAGTTGCTCCGGCGCCTTCGCGGCGTCACCGGTAAGTCCGTCCGGGCGGAAGAAAACCTTGATGCGCTGGCGTACCGCCAATTGCAGGGTGTTGACATCTGCAGCACTGGCCTGAGGGATTTCCTGAACGTTCAGCCATACCACCGACTCTTTGTCCGCAGGCATGCCGCGGCCTTCATAAAGAATCCTCAACAATTGCTGTTGATTGGCTTCAAGTTTGGCCAGCGGTGGGGTTACCGCAAAAGGCGGCGCGCTACCAGCCGTGTCGCCGGCATCCAGCCACGATTGCGCCAGAATGGTTTGCCCGCCGTTGCGCACAGTGACGTTCGCTTCTTTGTGCGCGCCTTCAAAAATGATCCGGGTGGAACTCAAGGAAATGCTGGCGAATGCCGAGTGCGTCATCAACACTCCTGCAAGTCCCAGGCAAAGCGGAAAATAGCGACTTAACATAGTGTTCACCGATTAATTCAGGGCGGAAGGACAGGGCGCAGCGGCCCCGTCCAGGTATTGCGCGCTGCTTATTCGTATTCGAGAACGAACGGCAGAGTGGCGTTACCGGTACCTGCAGTGGCGGTGGTCTTGTCGCCGGTAGTGACGTAAGCGGCTGCGAACGACAGGGTGCCGTCGCCGCCAGTGGTTGCGTCGCCAGTCAGGTTGGTCTGCACTTTGGCAGTGGCTTCGGAGCTCAAGTCGATCAACTGGCCATTGCTATCCAGCAGAGCGATACCAACACCTTTGGCCGCGTCTGCACCCTGCAGCTTGAGAACTTTCTTGCCATCAACCAGACCCGAACCGCCGTTGACGGTTGGTTTGAACAGCATCGAAACCTTTGTGCCGGCGTTGCAGTTCACTTTCAGGTTGAAATCGTTGGCAGCTACACGACCGGCGCCCGGGGCAGAGTCAGTGCCCATGTCTTTGATCGAAACGTTGCCCATGTCCACGGCGATCATCTTGTCTTTACCCGAAGCGCCATCTACCGAGCAGGCGTCGTTATTGATAACGCCGGTGAAGCTGATTTGACCGCTGCCGCCCTTTACAGCTTTGGCGGCTTCTTCCGCAGCTTGTGCGCCGGTAGAGGCAGCCAGTACGGAAAGAGTGAGTAGTGCGAAAGCGAACTTTTTCATGTTTATATCCGAAGTTGTTGTGAAAGTGCTGCATTGAAATGCCAGGCCATGTTAGGTCGATGCCCATTGCAGGTCTTTGAGATTTGTCTTAAAGCGTGGCAAGTGCGATCACCCCAGTAATATCGCTAAAAGCGTAACCTCCATTTTATTACTAATTATTGTGGCGAACTAATTAAGACAATTCTCAATGTTGCGCAGCTGCGCGCTGTTTACTATTCGCTGATGCAGAAATTCTCAGTCAATGCAAAGTTCGTGAGCGGGCATCCTGCTTGGTAGTTGATCCAGGTTTCCCACTGTTAATGGCTGATAGAAAGAGGTTCTCGGCTGGTGAACACGCTTCGTATATTGGTATTGGAAGATCACGCCTTCCAGCGCACGGCAGCGGTCAGTGCGCTTAATAGTCTGGGTTATAAAAATATCGTCCAGGCGGCTGACGGCAAGGATGCGCTGGCTGTCATATCCCAGGCAGGGAGCGTGGATGTTGCGTTGTGTGATTTGAGTATGCCTGGGATGGATGGTCTGACGTTTTTGCGTCTGGCGAGAGAAGCGGGGTTGATTCGCGCGGTGATCATCTGCAGTTCATTGCCTGAAGACTTGCTGCGCACGGTTGACCGGATTGTCACGTTGCAGGGGCTGGAATTGCTTGGCAGTGTCGGCAAGCCGCTCATGGTCGATGTGCTGGGGCCATTGCTGGCGCGCTATCGGCCTCAAAGCCAGGTCGATACCAAGGTCGCGGAAAGTCATCTCGATCAGCCTTCGGAGAGCGAAGTGCTTGAAGCGATACGCCGTCAGGAATTTCGCGCCTACTTCCAACCCAAGTTTCATCTGCGCAGTGGTGAGGTGGATGGTGCCGAGGTGCTGGTGCGATGGCAGAGCCCCAGTCGCGGCTTGCTTTCGCCAGGTATGTTCTTGCCGACGATCGAGCGTTGCGGGCTGCTCGATGAAATGTTTTTCAGCCTGCTCACGCAAGGTTTGAGTCTGCAGCGCTTCGTCCAGTCTCACGGCAAGCCGTTCAAGCTGGCGTTCAATCTCGACGTGACGCAGATGGCCAATCCGAATCTTGTCGACCGGATCAAGGCGCTGTTGCGCATCCACGGCGCCTCGCCGGCCGGGCTCATATTCGAACTGACCGAAACCGGTCTGCTGCAGATGCCCGAGATCAGCATGGAAAACATGGTGCGTCTGCGTATGCTCGGCTTCAGTCTGGCGATCGATGATTTCGGTGTCGGCTATTCTTCGCTGGAGCGCCTGTGTCAGATGCCGTTCAACGAAATCAAACTCGACGCCGGCTTCGTGCAGAATTTCCACCAGGCGCGCTACAGCGCGGTCATCCACGGTGCCTTGGCCTTGGCGCGGGAGTTGGACATGCGCGTGGTCGCAGAAGGCATTGAAACCGCAGATCAGGTTCATCATTTGGCGCAACTCGGTTGTCAGTGGGGGCAGGGCTTCTTCTATGCTCGCCCGATGAATTGGGCGCATTTGGTCGACTGGCGTTTCGAGGGCCAGAAATCGTCCTGGCGGCGCGCCATAGGCACCTCCGAACGTTAATGCGAGCGGGCATTCTGGCATTTGGGACAAAGCCCTATTTCGTCGCGCCTTTAAAACACTCATGATGTGCCGAGAATTCAATCATATGCACCTGAGTGCTTCGGTGATGCCCGGGATTTGCTGCGGTTGCCAAGTGCTGATGGTTCTCCAATCCTACTCATCATGGAGCTGTTCATGCATTGGTCAGTCGTGAATCCGTTACGCGTTGCTATCCTTGATGATCATTCGCTCATACGTCTGGCGATGAAATCGCGGCTGATCCGCGAGGCCGAGTTCAGTGTCGTCGGCGTATACGGGAGCAGCGCGCAGTTGCTCGCCGGGTTGCGCGAGGTCGACATCGACCTGCTGATCCTTGACTACAAGCTGCACGATGGGGAACTGGATGGGCTTAATCTGATCCGTCTGCTGCGCAAGCAATATCCGAGCATGCGCATTCTCGTCTCATCTTCCGAAGAGCGCCCGGCGGTGGTGAACATGGCGATCGGGGCGGGCGTCAGCGGATTCTTCGGCAAGTCCCAGTCGGTCGATGACCTCATCACTGCCATCCGCAGTGCAGCGTCCGGCCAGTTGTACCTGTCGCAGGCAATGGCCTTCGAGCTTGATGTGCTGCCCGCGTCGGTCATTGAGCCGGCGGGCGCCAGTGATGACGGCGCGGCGCACAGTGACGATTTCCTCAGTAATCCTTTGCTGTCGCCAAAAGAGAAAGAAGTCTTGCGCTGCTGTCTCGAAGGTATGGGGGTGACGCAGATTGCCTTGAAGTTCTCCCGTAGTCGCAAAACCATCAGTGGGCAAAAACAGGCCGCTTTCAAAAAGCTTGGCATTCGCGGTGATGCTGAGCTGTTCAAGTTGCAGCACAGTCTGACAGCCGACAACCAGGGATAACTTGCTTATGTTTCATCTGTTGCGCGGTGTTTTGCTAGTCAGTGTGCTTTTCGTGTTTGGTAGCGGGTCGTTGTGGGCAGCAGAGCCGCGCACTCTGCAGGTGTTTGGTCGATCGGACTGCAAGGAGCTGCAAGTCGATCTGGCCAATGAAGACTGGAGTTGGCTGCGGCAGAAGCGCAGCTTGGTATTGGGCTCGGCGCTCCCGGATTTCCCGCCTTATGTCATGACCGCCAGCGGTACGCGTTATGAAGGGATTGCCGCCGATATCGCCTGCATCATCGGTCAGGCTCTGCACGTTGAAATTACCGTCAAAGCTTACCCCGACCGGCGTGACGCCATAGCCGCACTCGAGCGCGGTGAGATTGACTTGTTGGGCAGCTCCAACAGTTTCGAATTGATCGATGGCCTCGTCACGCTGAGCAAACCTTATGTCGACGACGTGCCGGCGATGTTCATGCGCGGCGATGATCGTCGACCGATGCCGGCCAATCTGGCCGGTTTGCGTATTGCGGTTGCCGACGATTACCTGCCCTCCAGTCAATTGCACGGGTTATACCCCAATGCCGAGTTCGTGCTTTTTCCATCGAACGAGTTGGCACTGGCTGCGCTGGCTTTTGGCAAGGTCGACCTGTTTCTCGGTGATACGGTGTCGAGCAATTACCTGATCAATCTCAACTACTTCAACTATGTGCGCTTGCACTCTTTTGTCAAAACCCAAACCAGCGGTTTCAGTTTTGCCTTGCGCCGGGGCAACGACCAATTGCTGCGTCTGGTCGACTCGACACTCGAATCGCTGGGTGATGCGAAGATTGCCGAAATCACCAAGCGTTGGTCCGGCGGCGGCGGGGCGCTGACGCCCAAACGTATTGACCTGACACCGGGCGAAGCACGCTGGCTTGAGCTGCACCCGGTCGCGCGGTTCGTGGTCAATGACGATCAGGCGCCATTTGCGTTCTTTGATGGCGATGGCAACTTTGGCGGAATCGGCGCCGATCTGCTGGAACTGATTCAGCGGCGCACCGGTTTGCAGATCGATGTGAAGCGCACCGACAGTTTTTCCAACCTGAGCACGCGTCTGCTTGATGGCAGCGCCGATATCTCGCTGCTGACGCCAACCGTCTCGCGTGAAGTCGGTATGCGTTTCACTCACCCGTTTCTTGCCAGTCCCTTTGTGATCGTCACCACGAAGGACGCAGGCGCGCCTTCAAGCCTGCAGGAATTGCGCGGCAAGCGCGCCGCGGTCCCCGAAAGCTCGGCGGAGCGCGAGCTGCTCAAGGATTATCCCGACATCGAAATTGTCGACAGCGAAACAGTGCTGGGCGCGCTGGCTGACGTGAAAGACGGCCGGGCAGACGCGATGATTACCACGTTGCACAGTGCGCGTTATTACATCGCTCACATCTATAGCGACAGCTTGCGCATCTCCAACATCGTCGGCATGAACAAAGGCTTCCTCGCCTTCGCCGCGCGGCGCGCCGATACCGAACTGGTCAGCATTCTGAACAAGGCGCTGCTGAGCATTCCGCCAGATGAGCTGGACGTGATCCTCAATCGGTGGCGTCCCATTGCAGCATTTTCGGGATTGTCGTGGCGCGACTACAAGGAGCTGATCTACCAGATCAGCGCTGGCGCTTTCCTGATCATCCTCGGGTCGTTGGCATGGAATTTCTACATCCGCCGGCAGATCCGCGAACGCAGTCGTGCAGGGCGCGTGCTCGGCGATCAGCTGAAGTTCATGGGCGCGTTGATCAATGGCACGCCGCATCCTATCTATGTACGCGACCGGGAAGGTCGGCTCGTCACCTGCAATAACAATTATCTGCAGACGTTCGGCCTGTTGGAAAAGGACGTGATCGGCAAGACCGTGCTCGAAAGCGGCAAGCGCGATCGCCAGGAGGCGTTGCAATTTCACGACGACTACCTGCGCGTCATCGAGCAGGACGAACCTTACGAGGTGGATCGCACGTTGCATGTCGGTGATACGCGGTTGATCATTTATCACTGGATCCAGCCTTACCACGATACCGCGGGTGAAGTCAGAGGGGTGATCTGCGGCTGGATCGATATCAGCGAACGCCGTGAACTAATCGAGGAGTTGCGTTCGGCGAAAGAGCTGGCTGACGAGTCGAGCCGTGCCAAAACCACGTTTCTGGCGACCATGAGCCACGAGATCCGTACGCCGATGAGTGCCGTGATTGGCATGCTCGAACTTACCCTCAAGCGTGCCGAGCAGGGGCACTTCGATCGGCCGGCGATTGAGGTGGCGTATGACTCGGCAAAAGGCTTGCTGGAACTGATTGGCGATATTCTCGATGTGGTTCGCATCGAATCAGGCCATGTCAGCCTTTCGCCCAAGCGTGCCAATCTTCGCGAACTGGTCGAGTCCGTGGCGCGGGTGTTCGACGGCCTCGCCAGGCAGAAGAGCCTGGTGTTGAAGCTCGACATCGACGCCACTGTCGGCTGTGACGTGTTGGTTGATCCGATGCGCTTTCAGCAGGTGCTCTCGAACCTGGTGGGCAACGCGATCAAGTTTACCGACACCGGTCATGTCAGCGTCTCGATTCGCGGCCAACGCCTCGCTGACGAACGCCTGCAGGTCGACCTCAAGGTCGAGGACACCGGCATCGGCATTTCCAGTGCTGATCTGCAGAACCTGTTTCAGCCGTTTTCCCAAGCCAACCATGGTCCGTCCAACAGGGGCGGCACCGGTTTGGGGCTGGCGATCTCACGTTCGTTATGTGAACTGATGGGCGGGCAGCTAAACATTAACAGTACACTGGGCAAAGGCACATGCCTGGAAGTGTCGCTGTTCTTCAATATCCTCAGCCCGCTCGGCGGCAAGGTGCTGCCTGTTTCGGTTGTTCAGGACAAGCCGGTCCCGACACTCAGGATTCTCGTGGTCGATGATCAGAGCGCCAACCGGCTGTTGCTCACGCAGCAGCTGAGTTTCCTCGGCCAGGCGGTGCGTGATGCCGCCGACGGTGCCCAGGCATTGGCATTGTGGCGCTCAGAGCCGTTCGATATTGTGATTACGGACTGCAACATGCCGGTCATGAATGGCTATGAACTGGCCCGCACCATTCGCCAGGACGAACGCGACAGTGGTGGATCGCCGTGCATCGTGTTGGGCTTTACGGCCAACGCGCAGCCGGAAGAAAAAGTGAAATGCCGAGAGGCGGGAATGGATGACTGCCTGTTCAAACCGATCAGCCTCGGCACCTTGTCGACCATGCTTGCAGGCTGGGAGAAAAATGTCGAAATCGAGCCAGTTGAAAGCCCAACTGCTGCGAGTAGCAAGGAGTTGGGATCGATCCGCGAGCGTCTGGACGAGCTGACCGGAGGCGACCTCGACATGATGAAGGAACTCCTGCGTGAGGCGCTGTCGAGTTGTGAAAAGGATCTGGAGGAATTGCATTCGCTGATACCCGAAAGCGATCCCGGGCTGTTGGCTGACCTGGCACACCGGATCAAGGGGGCGGCGCGCATTGTTGCCGAACATCAGGTCATCGAGGCGTGTAACGAGCTTGAGGCCGAGTGCGAAGCGCCGGTCATCGATTCTCTGGATCTCAATCGCAGTGCATCGAAGCTGGAACATGCACAGTCTGATCTGATCAAGAAAATCAAAAGGGTCGAGTTATAAGCGTCTCGGCTCATGGCCCTGCTACTGGCCGCGCATCGAAGGGGGCATTAAAGATCATTTCGCAACGGGCGATACCTTGGTTAATAACCATGGAGTTTCGCGATGATCATTCGACGCCCTTTATTGATTGCCTGCCTTTGCCTGCTCGGTGTCGACACCGTCAGCGCAGCCCAGTCTGCGCTGGTCAGCGGAGTGATTCGCTTCAGCGGACAGATTGTCGAGACGAGTTGCATGGCGAGTGGCAGCAGCCATTTTTCTGTCGATCTGCTTGACTGCCCGCAGGCAAGCACCGGGCAGATCTTCACGGTAAAAAACGTCAGTGCGGCAGGGCGGGGTGAGCCGCGCCAGCAAGTATTCGTGAAAATGATTGCCGATACTCATGAACAGGAAAAATACTACGACCAGCGTTTGCTGCTGACGGACAACAAGGGCCACCAGATAACGACCGGTAACTACGTCGTGACGATGACGCTGCCTTGATGGCTTGGAAAGAATGAATCTGCGCCCCTTGTTACAAGGTTACTGACAAAAAGGGGCGTCACTAATGAGAATTGTCTGGTTCGTGCAGAACCGTCCCGCGCTTCAGGCTTGCCGCCACTCCCCTGCGTTGCAAAATCCCCCCTTCAACACTCTCTGAACCAGACCATGCGCCGCTGCCATGGACTGTCGTCCAGGTGTGGCTTTTCATTCGGCGAACCCTGCCGTCATTTTGAGACAAGTCTCATTTCGGTCAGGTGTGCCCTTGGCTATTTTCTTGAAAGGAAGAATGGAGCTGCCAAAGGTGTCCGATGTTTCTTGAAAATAACCGCAGTCGATCCTTGCGGATCCTGATCGCTGACAGTGATGTGCGCAGAGGCCGGTCGATCGAACAGCAGTTCAACAAGCTGGGCTGTCTCAGCGTATTGAACGTGTGTACCTATCGTGACCTGAGAGTCCTGACGTATTACTGCCCTCAACGGTTGAGCCTGGTCGTCGTCAATGCTCAGTTGCTCAGCGAAATGGCGATGGATCCGCTCGACTTTTTCGGGGAAAACCCGCTGATTCGTCATTTGCTGATCTTCAATCCCACCGAAGATCACCAGTGGTCGAAGACCTTCTTCAACCCGCATCCGCAGCGCTGGATGCGCCTGGTGTCGAAAATCGATCTGCCGCGATTGGCAGATTTTCTGATGCTGGCCGACCCGGCGCTCAAGGAACTCGCGGAGCCGGCCTCAACCGACCCATCGCATTCCTCGTGTGCCAACCGCTAGCTGCGGCATCTTCCCGCGATGATCCACGCAGGCGCTGAGGTGCTGCTGCCCAGCGCCTGCTTTGCTGCTCACTCGTTTGCCCCATTGTCTTGAATACACTCTAAGGTAAGGCATCATGCTGCTTCGTAAACTCAATCTCGCGCCGCGTTCGGCGCTGTGTTTTGGCTTGTTCTGTCTCATGATTATCGCGATCGGATTGATCGCCCTGCAGCAAGTCGATTTGCTCAACAAGGCAGAAACGTACGTCGAGACGACGATCGTGCCGAGTATCAAACTGCTCGGCCAACTGGACCGTGAGTTCGTCGAAATCAAGGGCAACAACGCCCGCTTGCGCAATCCCATCGAAACCCCCGAGCGCAAGGCGCAGGCCCTGATGGACATTCAGCAGTCCCGTCAGCTCATCAAGAAACATCAGCGAGCGCTCATTGAACTGCTGGCCACTGACGCTGGACGCGAGGCGTTCGAGGGGTTTGCCAAAGCGCAAAAGGTCAATGATCTGGCGCAGGACCAGTACCTTGAAACAGTGGCGAGCGGGCAGCTAGAGGCGGCCATCGCGCTGTCCAAGAGTCAGATGCGTGTTGCCTCGGATGGCGTACAAGTCGCACTCAAGAAGCTGATTGCACTCAACGAGATCGAAGCTTACGAAGCTGGCAAGCAGGCCGACAATGTCTATGAACACACGCTGTTGATTGTCAGTGTGTTCATTATCATTGCCATCGGTGCTTCGTTGGCTCTGGCCGTGTTGTATACCCGCAGCCTGACGGTGCCGATTGCAGGATCGCTGAGGGTGGCGGAATGCATCGCCGCCAACGATCTGAGCGAAACCATTGCGCTGGATGGCTCCGATGAGGCGGCGCAGATGCTGTCGTCATTGGCGGCGATGCAGACCAGCCTGCGCGATGCTCTCATCATGATCCGCGATTCGTCCACGCAGTTGGCGGAAACGTCGGAAGTCATGCACGGCGTCACGGAAGATATCTCGCGTATCACTCAGCGTCAGAGCCATGAAATCGAAATGGCCGCCACTGCCGTGACTGAAATGAGCGCAGCGGTGGAGCAGGTGGCAGACAATGCCGCATCGACCTCGCAACTGACCTCGGAATCCAGTGCCGCTGCCGTTGCCGGTCGTACCCGGGTCAGTGAAACGGTCGCAGCAATCAATCTGATGGTCTCCAGTGTGCACAGCACCTCGGCTGAGGTGCAGGCGCTATCGACCATGGCGAGCGATATCAGTAGCGTGCTGGACGTCATCCGCGAGGTTGCCGAACAAACCAATCTGCTTGCCTTGAACGCGGCGATCGAAGCGGCGCGGGCGGGGGAGGCGGGCAGAGGCTTTGCGGTGGTTGCGGACGAAGTCAGAGGGCTGGCCCAGCGTACGCAGAAATCGACCGAGGACATTGAATCGATGGTTAGCTCCATTCAGTCGGGGACCAGTCGTGCGGTTTCTTCAATGAGCCACACGCGGTCGCAGGCTGAAAGAACGCTCGAGATGGCCAATATCGCCGGTGAAGTGCTGACCGACATTACTGGCTCACTGAATCTCATCAATGAGCGAAATCTGCTGATGGCGACCGCTGCCGAAGAGCAGGCTCAGGTTGCGCGTGAAGTGGATCGCAGCCTGATCAGCATTCGCGACCTGTCCAGTGAAACCGCAGAAGGATCGAAACAGACGGCTGTTGCATCGGCGGAGCTCTCGCAGCTAGCGGCGTCGCTGAACAGATTGACCAAGGAATTCAAACTCTGACTGTGAACGTAAAGCCCTGGTCGCCAGGGCTTTTTTATCAGTGCTTGATTGGTGAAGTGAGGTCTTGCGCGTCGGGTGCAGAACTCTGAGCTGGCGATGCGGTTTGTGCTGTCAGCTGTTCAATACAGGTGGCGAGTTGTCTTTCATAGCTTTCGAGCACCGCTTCGGCTTCAGCCTCGCGCTCATCGCGCAAGCGGAAGAAATCGTCGCGACTGAGCTGGTCCGCGACGAGTCGGATATTTTGCTCGATGATCGCGCACAGTGAATCTTCATCCTCTAACGCGGCGCTGGTTTGGGCTGCGTGTTGACGGTTTTCAAGCTCGGCTTTAGCGGTCTCGGCAGCCTTCGCCTGTTCCTTGGTGCTAAGCAGGTCGGTTTCCAATGCCTGTTTTTGTTCTGCCAGGCGCTTCAGTTCTGCGCTCATCGACTGGATTGCATCGGCGCGTTGGGTGAGTTGGGCCTCCTGTTGTTGCACCACAGCCTTCAGTGGAAACAGTTCATTGAGTTGGTAGCCGGCGACCACAGTCATGGCGATTAGTGCCAGCGCCAGAATCGTCAGGCAGTAAATGGCGGCGTTGCTCTGGGGGGGCGGGCTGTTGAGGGTATCGAGTGCTCTCACGGAATCGGTTCTCCTATCAAGAGCAGTCAGTGTAATGATCTAAGTCCGCTGGGCCTTTAAGACGAGTCTTAAATTCGATATGCCTCACGGCGCGCGATGCTGAAGCGTGTAAGTTAAGTTTGTTATTTAATTGCTCATATAAAGCCATGAGAATTGTCTTGTTGTTGAATAATTAAAAGTTTTGCGCAAGCGTGTTTTTTTCATTATGGTCCTGTCCCGTTCGCGGTAGTTCTCCTGTCGAACATGTTCGCGCAGACGCCCCATCATTCAATTGTTTGCTAACAAGGCAGCTACAGAGAGAGTGTTATGAATTTTCTCCATATTTTAATTGTCGGGCTCTTGTATTCGCTATCGTTAAACGCAACGGCGGCGGTTTGCGAGTTTTATCCCAATCATTCCATGGGCAATCTTTATATTACCCTTCCGGCCACGATCTCGGTGCCGCAGGATACACCCATCGGCTCGGTTATCTATGAAAGCCCGATCGTGACCCTGGGTAGTATCCCCAGTTCGTTCAAGTGCTCTGGGGTGCACAATGAAGGTGTGCGCAATTCCAGGGGTGTCACCCAAGCAGGCGCGCAAACTTTGCCTCTTGGAAATACCGGGATCGGCTGGCAATGGGTTCGACCGCCATCGGGAAAAATATGGAAAGGCTTTCCTGGGGATAGTGACGTTGCTGGCAATTGGGGTTGGAGCAGCAGCCAGCACATGTTGCGCCTGATTAAGACGGGTAATCTAACCGGTGGTACGACGATAAACTCAGGCCAGTTGGGCAAATTTGTCGCTGCTGAGATCGAGCCTTTGGCAATTAATGTAACCGGCACGCGGGTCGTCTCACGGTCTTGCGAAACCCCCGATGTAAAAGTGGATATGGGTAGCTATACCCTGAGCGATTTTTTCCAGAACGGTGCCTATGGCAAGGATCATCTCTTCTACCTTGGTTTGAAAAACTGTCCTCCTGGAATCAATAACTTCAGGTTCTCCTTTTCGCCCACTGCGGGCAGCCCTGTGTGGGACGCCAATACGGGCGTGGTAAACCTGAACAGTAATTCCACTGCAAAAGGGTTGGCATTGCAGATGCGCTTCGGTGACAGAACGCAGCTCAAGCTGAATCAGAAGTACATAAGGAAAGCACCCACAGAGCAAGGCGGGAATGAATCCATAAACTTGCAAGCGCGCTTCGTGCGCATTGAACCTTCCAATGCACAAATGAAGCCGGGCGATGCAAATGCCGAAATTGCCTTCGTTGTTGAGTATCTATGAGCCCAGAAGCTTCTTCACTTCAGCCGCAATCACCGCATTGTAGAGCGGGTCGGGCGCCTCCCATCAGAATGATCGGCAGATATTTAACGGACTGCTGAGCACGCACGGCTTCAGCGAGCTCGAGGCCGTCCATGACCGGCCTCATGAAATCAGTGATGATCAAGGCCGGACATTATCGTTCCAGCACCTCGAGCGCTCTTCTGCAATTATTGGTAGTCGGCGTGGTGAGGCCTTCATCCTCCAGCGCAAAGCCTAGGATATCAGCAATCAGATATTCGTCCTCGACAACATAGCCTGCGTAGTGTTGTTGCGCAGTTCTCCCAGTGGAGTCCAGCGAAGGGCGCAGCGTTGATCGAACAGCACGAGAGGTAGTGCCCGCATTCCGGTACTGACATTTGCCGGGCGGCCCGGAATCCCCGACTTGTATCTGCAGCCTGTCAGCGCGGCGGTCGACGCAACGATCTCGCTGCTGTTTGTAGGTAGATCGATGCTGATGTCCTCGGGCAGATTGCCCAGTCCGACTTCTGCTTTGATGGTGACCCGGACGTGCAGCGACTCCACGACGCCGTTAACCTTCCGCGCTGGCAGTATCTGCCGCTGGACGCGTTGCACGGTGGTCAAAGCCGCCAAGCAGTCCATGGTGGGGCAATTGCCGGTCCTGGAAGGCTACGCGGCAGATAACTCGCTGCTGGAAGATTTGGCGGCGCTGGCAGCACGCAAGAGCACCCAGCAATAGGGACGGGACAAGCAACTGGCGAACGTAATATAGGCAACCCTGACGTCAGCATTCGCGCGCGGATTATCGGACCAGGCACCGCCGCCAACGAGGTAGTTCAGGTGCTGCTCTGACGCGAGCTGGCCGCTGTTCTGGCCAATCCGCTGCCGCTGAATCTGCGCCGTGTCGACCTGCGCGCACTGTTGGCCGAGGTCAACACGCAAACCGGCTTGCGATTTCTTTAGATCCCCACGGGGCTGTTCGACAGCTAATAGGGCAACCAGAGCGCCGTAGTCATGGCTTTTCCCGAGTTGCGACCAGGCGCGACGATAAACAATGGCGAGCGTACCACCACGGTGGCGCTCGCCAACGACCAGATGGCCCACCCGATGGGCGGCGTAATCCGCCGCGCTGTAGTGCGTCAACTCCCCGAACTCACCCGCGGCTAAGACCAGCCGCGTCTTGCCCGGGGTTACCGCCTTGGCCGACGCGCCGGCGGACGGCGGACTGTGCGACCACTTCCGTACCTGCTACGCCGTCGTAATCGAGGTGCTTAGCCCCGACGATAAACCATACCCAGTCATGCCGTCGCTCACTGGCGTTCCGTTACCGCTCCCCACCGGTGGCGAGGAAATGGGTATTTACGCCTTTCCCGAGGAAGGCACGGGGGGCTTCGCCTACCGCCTGCCGAACAAACCCGATTCAATTGATCTACACCGCACGGCCTAAGCATGCTGATGGTACTGAGAGGTGACCGGGTGTGTCAGCACAGCGAAGCCGGCCGTTAGCGCGTCGACACCGAGGGAAACTGGCTGCGTCAGACCGACCGCAAGATCCGTAACCAGGCAATCGAGCGCGAAGTCGAACCTTTGGACAAACGCGAGCAGTTTCAGAGCTACACGCAGACGGTCAATGACCGCTCGGCCGAGTTGGGGGGTGGTGTGAAAGCGATCAAGGCGCTGGGCGCGCTCAAGCTGATGACGGCGGTGGACGATCTGCACCAGGCGAGCGGTCGAGATATGGTCATGGTGGTGGAGCGAAAGCACAACGCCACGGTGGACGGCGATATGCAGGAACTGATTGAGGGAGGCGCCGAATCAACGCTGCCAAGGACGCAGCACCTGTTGGTACCGAAGAACTGGATTGGGGCGTAATCGATTAACCTATCTGAGATTGTTTGCGATATGCTTGAATTAACTGAGAATATTAAAATTCAAATCGAACATCGTGTCACGCCAACATCGAACAGTGCGGGGATTTTACTTCATATGCGTCGCGAGCTTTAACGCTCTAAGTGGAACTAAAAAAAATTGTAGCCGAAGCCTGCGGCGTTGATAAAGTGAATGATATTCATGATTACTTAATACAATGCATAACTTCAGAGGCGGCACTGTCAGACAATGCTGTGACTAAAACTTAAATAAACTACCTGTTTTTTTTGACCGTCATACCGTAAAGTCTCCCGGTCATAGATATTCAATTTCAAAACTCAATTCAGAGTTGGCTGTCCCGGGCTTTAACTCCTCATTTTGTATGCGATAGTATGCGGCAGTCATTGGGATTTCAAAATTCCCTCCTCTTGAATCATAGCCCTCATAACCCTCTAGGGTGGTGCCGTCAACTACGGCTGGTCGCCCATTGGAATGTTTTATCTGGATGCCAAAACCCTTAGCCGAGGAGCTTGCATTCAAACGGATGACACCGTTTCGGTAATCGTAAGTCTCGCCGACTCTCAGGAAGCGATAACTTATTTTCTTAAAACCTGCTGGGCAATCAGTCAATTTTATGCCGAAAGTTACAGGGTCCGAAGTGCTTCCCGGTGTCATCCCAATTGCACTGAGCGTGTAAGAGCCCATTCGAACAGTAATATCTGGCGTCTTACAGGACGGTAGAACGACAATTGATTCGTTAACAACCATTGTGAACGGAAATAATGGGTAGTCTTTGTATCTGCCTAATATTCCCGCTGGAACCTTTGCGTCTGACTTTATAGCACCTATTTTGACTATTTTTAAACCGTGGGTTGTCGCGCCAAAACTATAAAGCGTGCCATTGGGTGTTGCACTCAATCTTCCTGCGGGATATTGCCTCAATCTCGTTCCTTGGTAATGCCATTCCCATGCTAATCCGGTATCTCCTATGGGAAAAGTTCCGGATGCTACGTTTTGACCACGTGCGTCCACTGCGCCGTAATAAAAATCAGCAGTGCATGTCATGTCATTACCTGAATTCGCCGCGATCGTTTGCTCGGAAGTGTACAGGACGGTGCCGTTGGGAGCATCTGCTGGAATAGAGAGTGTGCTTGGCAAAGTGAAGTTAAGAATTTGTGGGCCTTGACCTTTGTTGTAAGTGCAGTTTGCGAGTGCACTTTTGCTGACGACAGATAAAAAAAATATTGCCAAGGTCGTAAGGGTAGAGTTTTTCATATAAGGCTCCCGTTGCATTGATATTTGTTTCGGCCTAATGATTATGGTTGGGGGAGGGGGTAATGTATACGAGAATTGTCTTAATTCCCATTGTCCAAAGGGTTGCATGTAACATTTAAGGATGATTAATTGCAAAATAGTAATTGTCTGTTTTCGGGTCTGTCCAAGGTGTCAATGGCTGTGACCTGTTGAAAATTAGCCCTCATCGCTGTTCATTCTGTCCTGCAAAGTTCTGTATACATTACTCTTCGAGACAGCGCAGGTTTGGATACGCTGAAGCCGAATGACCGCGATAAGTGGTTAGAAACGTACGAAAACCTTATGGATTATCCAATAACCAGCTCAACAACTTTATGGCGTTGTTCGACTAACTATTTGATAAAGAATCCGGAATAGAAAGGGAGTTGACAAGCAAGCTAGATGGGTACAGAAAAATTTTATACATCTTAATAACGATGGACCGTCAAACGGACTCAGATATATTCTTGACGCAATTGGTGAGCAGCATCTGCGATGGATGGGGATCCGACACGCAGCAAGGGGATTTTTTCTATGGGGAGCGACAATCCCATCGGTCTAACGCGCTCTGCCAGCGCTACACGCGAGAAGCCTAAGGAGTTAGCTGATACCTAACATTAGGTTTCAGCCGACGTACCTGCTTCGCCGCTAGTTTCTTAGGCCCGCGAGAACCCCTTGCTGCCCTTCGCGAGAGGCAGCTTTTGGCCGTTAGCTGCCGCTAACGCAGGACCACTTTCGGCCAATCGCCTGTCACGATGTGCCTGGTTGTGGCGATCAGCCAATTAAGAGCGCACTGCCCAGAGTGTTCCCCATACCCGTTGAAGGTGCCCACGAAAGGCACCTTTTCAGTTTTATCTAAAGAAAACCAGCACTAAACCAGGTCATTAGGCTGCATGGTCAATATGATTTTCCCGACGTTCCCGGAAGACTCCATCCGGCGATGCGCATCAGCAACCCGTGCTAGCGCAAACGTGCTATCGACAACCGGCTCAAGGCTGCCGGCCCCCTCGAAGCGATCAAGCCAGTGCTCGCGGAAACGCTTGATCATGGCGTGCTTCTCCGGTTGCGTTCGCGACTTCATGACCGTACCGATGATTTGCAAGTGGCGGTAAAGAATGTCCTCCAGCGCCACCGTGACGTTGCCGCCACCGCCGAGAATCCCCACCTGAACCAGGCGACCACCGCGAGCAAGGGAAGCGATGTTGCGGGCGAAGTAGGGCTCACCGATAAAGTCGATGATCACATCGACGCCGCGACCCTGGGTTTTATCGGCGATCACCTCAGCGAAATCCTGGGTCTTGTAGTCGATCGCCACGTCAGCGCCCAAATGCTCGACACGCGCCAGCTTGCTGCCTTCGGTGGTCGCATACACCGTGGCGCCGGTGGCGTAAGCCAACTGCACCGCAGCAGACCCGACGCCGCCAGCGGCCGCATGAATCAACACCGAATCGCCGGCCTTGAGCCGAGCCAGGTGCATCATCGCTTCATGGGCCGTGACGAAGACCTCGGGAATGGCCGCCGCGTGTACATAGTCCAGCTGCGCGGGGATGTGCATGGCCATGCGGTAATCGATGCGTGCCCGCTCGGCGTAGGCACCGCCGCCGACCACGCCCATGACTCGATCTCCGACCTCGAACCCGGTCACCGCGTTACCTTTGGCGAGGACTTCGCCGGAGATTTCCAGGCCGATGATCAGCGAGTCGCCGAAATCCGGATGGCCGTACCCACCGGTCCGGTGCGTCAGATCCGCTCGGTTCACTCCGGCGGCATAGACACGCACCAGCAGGTCGTCAGGACGGACTTCAGGATTGGCGACTTCGACGAGTTCAAGGACGTCTGGCCCACCGAATTCTCTGATGTTGATGGCTTTCATTCAGTTGTTCTCCGTTTCGCTGAACGTGGCGTTGGCGATAGCAGACGCGGTAATGGCGCCAGGGAAGCCCACATAGAAAGCCAGGTGCGTGATCGCTGCCGCCAGTTCGTCGTGGGTTACACCGTTGCCAGCCGCGCGGCGTAAGTGGGCAGGCAACTCTTCCGAATGACCAGCGGCAATCAATGCCGCCACGGTGATCAGGCTACGGTCGCGCGGGGACAGCGCGGGATCGCTCCAGATCTGCGGATAAAGCGTCGAGTCGACGAATTGCGCCAGCTTAGGCGTGAACGCGCGCGCCGCTTCGCGAGGGCTGCTGAAATTGAGCTTGGACATGGGCGAGTTCCTTAAACCTGGCTGATGAATTTGTGGGTCAGATAGTGCTCGATGCCTTCAATGCCGCCTTCGGAGCCGTGACCGCTTTCTTTCATGCCGCCGAACGGGAGCTCCGTCGCGACGATGCGGTATTGGTTGATGCCGATCATTCCGGCCTCCAGTCCGTCGGCGACGTCAATGGCCGTGCGCGCGTTGGAGGTGAAGGCGTAGGCCGAGAGTCCGTAGGGCAGGCGGTTGGCTTCTTGCAGCCCATCGGCCAGTTCATCGAACGGCATCAGCACGGCGATGGGGCCGAAGGGTTCTTCGTGCATGACGCGGGCGTTCATCGGCACATCTGCCAGAACGGTGGGCTGGAAGAAGTAGCCCTCGCCTGACAAGGCTTCGCCACCGACCAATACCCGTGCACCTTTCTCGACGGCATCGGCGACCAGTTCTTCCATTTTTGCCAGCTGCCTTGGGTTGGCTAACGGTCCGACCTGAGTGTCCGGATGCAGACCGTCACCTATCTTCAGGGCTTGGGTCGCCGCGACAAAGTGATCGACAAAAGCTTGATAGGCGCCACGCTGGATCAGAAACCGAGTGGATGAAATGCACACCTGCCCGGTTCCGCGAAAGCGGTTCGCGACACCCTCAACGGCAGCTTTTTCAATGTCGGCATCTTCGAACACCAGCACCGGTCCGTGTCCACCGAGTTCAAGGGTGATGGGCTTGACGCCTTCGGCAGCGCGTGCAGACAGCAGGCGACCGATGGGCACCGAACCGGTGAAGGTCACTTTGCGAATGATCGGCGAGGCGATCAGATGGCTGGACACTTGATCCGGTACGCCAAAGACCACTTGCAGCACACCCTTGGGCAATCCAGCATCGTCGAGTGCGCGCGCCAGGGCCAACGCTGTGGAGGGGCTTTCCTCACCCGGTTTGAGAATGACGCTGCAACCGGCGGCCAGTGCTGCCGAGAGCTTGCGTGCCGGGGTGATGGCCGGGAAATTCCACGGTGTAAATGCGGCCACCGGGCCGATGGCCTGGCGTTTGACCAGTTGCAATACGCCTGGACGGTTGGCCGGGACCACACGGCCATCGATACGTCGGGCGCTTTCGGCGAACCATTCGAAGTACTCCGCCGCACGGGTCACTTCATCCAGGCTTTCATTCAGTGGCTTGCCTTCCTCCAGGGTCATCTGCGCGGCAATCTGCGGTGCACGTTCAAGGATCAGGTCGGCGGCACGCTTGAGGATTTTTGCGCGTTGGTCAGGCACGGTCTGGCGCCATTGCTCGAAGCTCAGGCGAGTCACTTCCAAGGCGTGATCAAGGTCGCCAGCGGTGGCGAGCGGGACGCGGCCGATTTCCCGGCCGGTCGCCGGGTTGACGACAGCAGCGGTATCGCGCCCTTCGGCACTGATCCATTCACCACCGATGAAAAGATAAAGCGGGTCGTAGGAAGTCTTCATGATGCGCCCTTCAGTTGGTTGTCAGAGATTCGTAAGAAACCCGGCGCCGGTTCAGGCAGCCTGTGCAACCAAGTCTATGGAAGGAGGGGCCATTGATTTAGACGGGCCAGAGGGAATCATTGTTGTCGCCAGAGGCAATATCGAGCCGCAGGCCGAACGTGTAGCATCCGGAAAAATGCGCGTTATCACGGGTGAGCGTCAGATCTACAGGAAGGTCGCGATGGATAAGCTTTCGAACATGTCGGTGTACATAAAGGTTGTCGAGATGGGCAGTTTCACGGCCGTGGCCAATCATCTGGACTCAACGGTCGGTAACGTATCGCGTGCTGTCTCTGCGCTGGAAAACGTGCTCGACGCACGTCTGTTGCAACGCTCGACCCGACGCCTCTCGGTCACCGATGCGGGCCGACGCTTCTATGAGCGCTGCACGAAGATTCTCGCTGATCTGGAGAGTGCCGAAGCGGAAGCCAGCAATGCCGCGCTGGAGCCTCGGGGAACACTGCGGGTGCATTGCGTACCCGGGCTGGCTCGACATCTGGTTACGGGGGCCGTGCTGGAGTACCGTCAGCAATTCCCGGAGGTGACGGTGGATTTATTGCTCTCGCAACGCATGCCAAACCTGTTGGAAGATCAACTGGACGTTTCGATTCTGATCGCCCGCGCGCTCCCCGATTCTGCGTATGTCAGCCAGAAGATCGGCGTCAGCCATTGTGTGCTGGTGGCGTCGCCAGACTACCTGGCGCGGCATGCGGCCCCGGAGACGCCTGAAGACCTGCGGGATCACCAGTGTCTGCTGTTGAGCACCGTCGACTATGTGCGGGATGAGTGGCAGCTGAAGAGCAAGGCGGGGGACGCGACATTTGTCCCGACAGGGCCAAGTTTCAGCGTTAACGATATGGATGCGATGGCGCTGGCCATTCGAGAGGGCGCGGGGATTGGCTTGCTGGCCGGGTTTACGGCCATCGATGATTTGCGTTCCGGCAAGCTAGTGCGGGTTTTGCCTGACTACCATACCTATGAGCGTAACGTGTACGCCGTCTATACCTCTCGGCAGTTTGTCGATGCAAAAATCACCCGGTTTATTGAAACGCTGAAAGATCGCGTTGGCAGTCAGCTGGCAGCCACGGCCCAAGCACTGATCGATTGAACCGCTGTGGGGCAAAAAGGTATTTGCGCCTCGATGAGCCACTCTCCGAGGCGCAATGATCGGCGAACAGCTGACTTAGCCCTGGCTGCAACGGCCCATGACGTTATAGGCCAGTACGTGGCGTTTGCCTTGCGAATCCTGGTAGGTCATGTGCGTCGGTACCACTGCGCAAACATCCGGCACCGGTTCTTCAGAGATGACCTTGGCGACATCCATGTGGGTACCGTAGCGATATTGCTCGATCTGTTTAGTCGTTGCCGAACCGTCCTGCGCTGCTACCACAGAGCTGAAGCCCAAGAGTGCGACGATGATCATTGCCGTTTTCATGATGAGGTTTCCTAAAGTAAGTGTGATGTTGCTGGCAGGACGAACTTTAGGCTTAAGGGTTTTGCGCAAACAGGCGCGAATCCGGGAAAGACTTTTATCAATTCCAAACACAATGGTGAGGCGTCTGATGTTAGCGCTTTTTGATCTGTGGCCGTCCACTGTTGGGCGAAAACTGCCTATCAAAGGCGGCCACATAATCCTGAGTTCGAGGTCTAATCAAATAATTTTTGGGAGGCGCAGCAGTGACAGAGAGGCATAGTTGCGGAAATGACCGAAAAGATGCGGAAACGATCCATGAAAAGAGGAGCAAAATGTCTGAATGCCAGAAACGACAAAGCCCTGAATAATCAGGGCTTTGTCGGTACAAAATATGGCGGAGGCGATGGGATTCGAACTCATGGACCTGTTACAGTCGACGGTTTTCAAGTCCATGACTAAAGCAAGTAATTTCAATGGGTTATTACCTGTAGTATTCCGCTTTGATTGTGCGCAAGCACCCTTAGTACGGCCGCTAACGGCCAACTCAGCCTCTTCGGCTTCGGATACGCGTAAACAACGTGTTCACGGCCTCAATATCCTCAAGCAACTCATCAGGATGCGTTACGGGACGCTGTTGACCGGCTGCATGTGAATGCGCGCTTACATTGCGACAGCATCGGTCGTGCAGGCGTTGCACTTCATGGAATTCATGTTCCTGCACAGCCATCACGCCGTTAAGCCGGCCTACTGAGATTCCGTCGCGAAACCGGACAACGGTTTCATTGAGTATCGTGTCCTCGATACCGATTTCGATCGTCACGCGAAGATCACTGTATGCATTACGGATCGCATACCGCTCAGTGTCTCCGGGAGGGGTGTTGAAGGTTGCTGCAATTTGCTGCTGGTCACGACGGTGTTGCGCGATGCGCTCGCGGTGCCGGCGCATGTCATACGGTAAACCGGCATCGACGTAGCCAGGGCCTTCCGCCCGGTAGCTGATTGACCTCACTTCAGGTGAAAGACCCGCATCTTGGCAGAGCGTTAACAGTTCACCGAAGAATACGGCGTCGTGGGTGAATACAATGACTTGCCGGTTGGTGGACTCTTCGACAATCCGTTGCGCGACGGCGGTTCTATGGCTGTGGTCGAGGCTTGAAACCGGGTCGTCGAAAACGATTCCGGAAGTCGATCCCGACTGGTGAAGCTCAGCGAAGAAGTAGGCAAGCGCACACATACGCTGCTCTGCCTCGCTCAACACTTGGTGCGGGGCAAGCTGGCAGTCCAACAGCTGAATCCCCAGGCGAACTGCCCCAGCCTCACCGGCTGAGCTGACTCCAGCTTGAACGTGTCTAAGCTCCAGCCTAATGAGCTCCTCGTTCATACGTCCAGCCAGAGCCTCACTGATATAAGTCCGAGTCAGTTGGCCAGCCAGCACGCTAATCGGCCGAGTGGCTGCAATGTCATTTAGGCAATTCTGGAGCCGGGCCCTGTGGACCAGGTTATCAATCACCCGTGCTATGCCTTCGATATGCTCGGAAAGTAGCTGCCGCGCTTCCAACTCTTTCAACCGTAGCTTTTTGGCCGCTAAAGCTTCTGCGTCCATGTTTGCGCGCAGGCGGCCCGCCTCTATGCGAAGTACTTCCGCAACGTGAGTGATCGACGCCGCCGGATTCGCTCCACGATACCTAGGACAGTCCTGCCATACGCCGGTAGCCACAGCTCTTTTGAGCCACTGAAGTCGGGCGACCAGGTCATCCTGAAAGGTCTGAATATAGTCCGGAAGCGCTGGCACACGCGCCCTCAGGCTCTCCTGCATGTTAGGGGCAACTGTGAAGTCGACGCTTGCCGTACCGACTTCTCGAACGATCTGCTGCCAAGCGTTGCGTGCAGCCTGAGCAGTCTCCGCCGCCCGGTCTCGAATGTAGTGATCGAATCGCTGCAAGCGGTCCTGCGCTTCAGGACTGAGCTCTTGCTGGCAAAGTACACAAACTGCATCGTCATAGGTGACCGGGAAGGCCTGTCCTGGATATGCAGTGCTGGACGAGTACTCACGAGCAGCGTTGAATAGCAACGCCCAAGGACCTAGCCCCGTTCCAGGAAGTAGCTGTGTAGCATCCCCGGCCTGCAACATGGCGGACGCTGCACGTTCAGCTGTCTCAGCCTCATCGACGGTACGATATGCCTGGTACTTGGCATCGATAGCCTCATCAGACACTACGCCGGCCACCACAGCGATGAGGCTGGCTAATTCATCGACCCGCGTTGCAGCATGGTCAAGTAGAGAGGCCCGGGCAGTCGGGTCCGCTTCGCTGATTTCCTGCGGAAGTCGTACACGCTCTGCCTGCTCAAGATCGGCGAGCGTAGCCAATCCACGCGCTCGCGTCAGATCAGTGGTTGGGCCAATCGGATGCACCGCTCGTCCGGCATCGGTGTCGGACGGAATGACACTGAACGGTGTCGTGTCTGTTGCAAGGCCCGCGATCTCAGCCTGTAGCGCGGGGCGCAGAGCCTGATTGAGTCCATTCGCCAACTGCTGGAGATAAGTCAGAGCAGATGGCTGAAAGTTGGCAGCTTCTCGTGACTGGAGATAATGCCGAGCGCAGTCACCATCAAAAACAGAAATGCCCCGGAGTTCTGGCTGCGGTACGTTATCGCGATGACTGCTCCAGGTCGTCTGTTCGGCGGTGCCGTCCAGCGCGAAGTCAATCGTAGCGCTTGGTATGAGTTGCTGGTAATCCGCAGCGTAAGCATTGGCGTAGACTGCACCCGGGCTCCGGGCACGGCAAGCCTGTTTCAGTACCCGTGCGTAACCGGACTTCCCCGTACCGTTTCCGCCGTACACGATAGTGAGGCCATGCGGCTGGAAGTCCAAAGCCTCACTGTTAGGGATCTTCCCCACGTTGGTAAGTGAATGCAGGGACTGCAATACGACGGTGTGCTCCCGATTCGCCTCGGCGGGGAAGTGGTCTGCGGCGAATAGGACAGGCTGAAGTACCGGCAGAAATGCGCTTCGCACCCCATGGTGTTGCTTAGCGAGATCAAGAATTTCGACAAGATCCTGATCAATCCAGTCACCCTGGACACACAAACGGCGCAAGGCGTCGCTGCGCCACGGCGGCAGCCTTTCCGACCAAGCCAATACTTCCTCAAATATAGGCATGCCTTACCTCTCTGTCCGTGAAGTTGTAAGGATAGTGCACCAATCGCTACCTGGTGGCTGGCCGACGGGCTCTGAGTCCGGATGACAACGTTCGCGCATCTCTGTCGCGTTGTTACAATCTGACCGTATGGGTTGTTGCTCCTGCTTCTGCACACAAAGAATCAGTTGCTCTTCATGAGTAGCTGGAGCAAGTGCGAAATACCAAGACTCCATTCGGCGAGCACTGAGGGCGCTTTCTCAACAGGCATTTTCCGACCCGAAACCGAACTCTGCGAAGGAGAGCTATTGGCAGATAGCTGCCGCTCACGAATGGCGGCTTTCGGCCAAAAGCAGTCAGTATGCAGATCCATTTTGCGACTATTAAAGATTGCGTTTAACGAGCTAATAGCGTGTTACTGAATCACATTCTCCCTACTCTCAAGACCGAGCAAACCCTCAGTCTCAGCTAAGTCTTCAGCCGTATCCTCCCCTTAGCGCAAGTTCAGCGCTGTTCAGGAGAGGCAACTCGCACATGAATCCCGCAAAAGCCGGATGGCTTAATAAAGTACCCGAAGTGACACTAGCCTTCTGGGTGATCAAGATTCTATCGACAACCGTGGGTGAAACCGGCGCCGACTTCCTGGCCGTTGACGCGGGGTTCGGCGCTGGCTGGACCAGCGTCGGCATGGCGCTGCTGCTGGGTGGCGCGCTGTTCCTGCAAATGCGCCAAACCGCGTATTCGCCGTGGATCTACTGGTTGACCGTGGTGCTTGTAAGCATCGTCGGCACGCAGATCACCGACATCATGACCGACATGCTCGACATTAGCCTGTACGTCAGCACGGCGGTATTTTCGGTGCTGCTGGCGGTGAATTTCCTGATCTGGTTCACCGTGGAGAACAACCTGTCGATTCGTCAGATCAACACGCCGCGACGCGAACTTTTCTACTGGTCCACGGTGCTTTGCACCTTTGCTCTCGGCACCGCCGCCGGCGATCTGGCCACCGAAGCGCTGGGCCTGGGCTTCACCCTAGGTGCGATGATTTTCGGGGCGCTGATTACGGCGACGCTGCTGGCCTGGCGCCTCGGGGCCAACGTGGTGCTGACCTTCTGGATCGCCTACATCCTCACCCGCCCGTTCGGTGCCTCTCTCGGCGATCTGCTGACCCAGGCCAAGACCTACGGTGGCCTGGGCATGGGCGCCGCCTGGACCAGCGCAATTTTTCTGACCGTCATCGTGCTGTTGGTGGCGGTCGCGCAAATCAGCGTCGGCAACCGTAAAGCCGCAATTCAATAACCTTCAGATACCCATCAAGGAATTCAACATGCGCTTTCAAACCGCTATTCGTCACGTCGCGCTCGTCTCGTCTCTGGTACTGCTCGGCAGCCTGGCCGGTTGCTCGAAACCCGCAGATAAGCCCGCTGCCGGCACGCCGACCAGCTCGAGGAGTGCGCCAGCGCAGTCCGGCTCGAAACTGGGCGATCTGAGCGAGTTCCGCAGTATCGCTGCCGATGTCGGTGCGCTGGTCGAGAAAAATGATCTGCCCGCTGCCAAGACTCGCATCAAGGATCTGGAAACCTCTTGGGATTCCGCCGAAGCCGGCATCAAGCCGCGCGCCGCCGCTGACTGGCATGTGCTGGACAAAGCCATTGATCGTGCGCTCGATGCACTGCGCGCTAGTTCACCGAAGCAGGCTGACTGCAAAGCGGCGATGGACGACTTGCTCAAGGCTTTCGATACGATGAAAGACCCTCAGCCGTAAGTCGGGGCGGAACCGGCGGCGGACAAACGCCAGTTCAAGTGCTTCAATACAGGCGCGACGGGGATCTCCGTCGCGCCTTTTCTGTCGGAGCGGTGCATGCGGATTCTGCTGGTCGAAGATGATCTGATGATTGGGGATGCCATCGAAGAGGCGCTGAAGGACGCGAGCTACGCCACCGACTGGGTGAAAAACGGCCTCACCGCGTTGGCGGCGCTGGACACCCAGACCTATGATCTGGTGTTGCTCGACCTCGGCTTGCCGGGAACGGACGGACTCGAGGTGCTGGATGCCATTCGCGCGCGCAATAATCCGGTGCCGTTGCTGATCATTACTGCCCGCGATGGTCTGGACGATCGTCTGCGCGGGCTTGATGGCGGCGCCGATGATTTCTTGCTTAAGCCCTTCGCCATGGCCGAATTGCTGGCACGCATGCGCGCGGTATTGCGCCGGCGCGGCGGTAACGCGCAATCGCTGCTGGATAACGGCGAGGTGTCGTTGAACCTGGTCTCCAAACAGGCCGCCACCGCTGACATCAGCGAAGTCCAGCTCTCCAGTCGCGAATTCGCGCTGTTACAGGCGTTGTTGATACGCCCGGGGGCCATACTGTCGCGTAGTGAACTGGAAGACCGGATTTACGGCTGGGGCAACGAAGTAGAAAGCAATGCCGTGGAGTTTCTGATCCATGCTCTGCGGCGAAAATTGGGAAACCATATCATCAAGAACGTCAGGGGAATGGGATGGATGGTTTCAAAAGGCGTTTGAGCGACTCGGTACAGTCGCGGCTTTCCATCACCCTGTCACTGGCGATTCTCATAGTCGCCTTGCTGGCCGGTGCGTTCGCGTTCATTTCGACACTCGACGAAGCGCACGAAATGCAGGACGAAAGCTTGCGTCAGGTGGCGGTGCTGTTCGATCGTCAGCACATGACTCTGCGTTATCCCGGTGCCGAACGGATCGCCGGCGACGACGAAGAGTCGCGGATCACCGTGCAGTACCTGGCCGATAGCGCCAAGGCTACTGGCAATGATGACGTAAGCATTCCGTTGCCGTTTCCGGTGACCTTGGCTGACGGTTTGTCAACACTGAACATTGCCGGTGAAAACTTTCGCGCGTTGGTCAGAACTATCTCGACCGGCGAACGCATCGTGGTAGCGCAAGAGGCCGACGTGCGCGACAAGGAAGCCCGGGAAAGCGCCTGGCGCAGCCTGCTGCCGTTTCTGATTCTCTTTCCGGTGCTGCTGTTGGTGGTCGGCGACCTGGTGCGCAAGCTGTTCCGGCCGATTGCGACGCTCTCGGCAGAGATCGATCAGCGCGACCAGCAGGCATTGCATCCGATCGATGAGCAGCACCTGCCGAGCGAAGTCCGGCCTTTCGTGGTGGCGATCAATCGGTTACTCAAGCGCGTCGCACAGGCCATGGAAACGCAGCGACGGTTTATCGCCGACGCCGCCCATGAACTGCGCTCCCCGATGACGGCGCTGTCGCTGCAAGCCGAGCGCATGGCGGCGGCGCCGATGTCAGACGCCGCCCAACACAGCTTTTTACCCTTGGCTCAGGGCATCCAGCGCAGCCGTAATCTCATCGAGCAATTGCTAGCTCTGGCGGCTGCGCAATCAGTTTCGCCGTGCACCGAGACGCCGGTTTCGGTGCACGGCGTGTTTCGCCGTGTGCTTGAAGACCTGCTGCCCCTGGCTGAGGAAAAGGACATCGATCTCGGCGTGGAAAGCGTCGAAGATGCGCAGGTCGTCATCAATGAACTGGACCTGTTCATCCTGATCAAGAACTTGGTGGACAACGCCATTCGCTACACCCCGGCGGGCGGGCGGGTCGATTTGAGTGTCGAGTCGGCGGAGCAGGGCGTGCTGATCGAAATCAAGGATTCGGGACCGGGCATCAACCCTGAAGAACAGACACTAGTGTTCGACCCGTTTTACCGTAGTTTGGGCTCCGGTGAGTCTGGCTCAGGGTTGGGCTTGTCTATTGTGAGCGCGATAGCTAATCGTAATGATGCAAGCGTCACGCTCAAATTTTTAGATGAGACAAATCAGAAAGGACTGCGCGTCTCGGTTCTATTTAATTGTGCTAAATCGCTGGCAGACTGAGTTTTTTGGCGGTTTTTTCGATTCTGCTGCGGACCGCGCTCGGGGAATCACCTACAGCTTTAACCACGGATTTAAGCTCGCTCGCAGTGACACCAAATTTTTTGGCCCAATACTTACACTCGAACATGTCATTAGCGTTGATTCTGATCGCGTCAACACTACCCGCTAGGTTTCGCTGCTGCATAGGTCCGTCCTTTGCTTGTTAGTCCTAGACTCCAAAATAGCTGAAAAGCAGTAAAAATCGAGGTTTTGGAAAAGATTCACAAACATCCTCTCGAGTTCTTTACATTTTCAAACACCATTCGTGCACGTACGCATTCTGGCGCAAGGCGATATCTAGTCAGACGTTCAATGTCGGTCGGAAACAGCTGCTTACTTACGTCTGCTTTTGGCCGGAAGTGGACATTCACGGATGCCTGACTTTGGCTGATGCTGGCCGTTCCTAGAGAGTTTTTTCCTGAAGTCGGATGCTGCGACAACATGAATATTGTTCCGCAATTTTTTGAACGGCTACGAATTTATTGGCTCTCAAGGGTGGTTGAAATGGATTTCTGCGGAAAAATTCTTTACTTAAGTGATTGATTTTATTGTATAAAAACTTGGACTTAAAATCCCCCGCTCGTAAGGGCGTGCCGGTTCGATTCCGGCTTCGGGCACCATCTTAAATCAAGGGTTTGCGGGCGAAAGCTGAGGCAAACCCTTGTTTGTTTCCGGGTCGCAATTCTGACATTGGTTCGCAATTCACTTTGTGGGCATGACCTTTTTACCCTTTCGATTGCGAATGTACTGCTCTGTCATCCCTACGGTGGTATGCCCAAGTTGATCCTTGGCCCGCATGATGTCGCCGCTCGATTCAGCCTTATCAGTACCAGCCTTGGCGCGTAAATCACACATTTGAAACTCGGCCGTTTCAACACCAACTGCCTCCCTGGCCACATCAAATCTCCTGCGCAACATTGCCTCCGTCATCGGAGTGCCGTTTTCTGCCACGATCAGCCGCGTCGAGCGGACTTTGTGTCCGGACTTCCTGGCTATGATTCGATCAATCAAAACTTTCAGCTCACCGGTTACCTCAATCCGTCGTTTGGCCTTCGTTTTCCCCTGGAGCACCCAGATTTGGCCGTCGCGCACGTCTCGTTCATCCATAAGCCGCGTGTCTGTTACTCGCTGGCCAGTCAAATAGGCCAAGTCCATGGCATCGCGCAGTCCGGCGTCAGCCTTGTCGTGCACCTCTTCCCAAGACACAGGTCATCTCCTTGGCGATGAGCAATGTGTCTATTAAAAAGTGTCCACCATGTCTCCGAACACCTGTCCACCATGTCTCCGGTACATACATAGTGCAGGCGAGGGGGAGTGCATTCGAGGGGTGTCGGCAGCGGGGAGGGGTTAAAGAAATGAAGGGGCTAAGCCGATAGGCTTGCGTCTGTATTGATGCCAAACATGAACGCTGGAGTATGAAATGCCGTTGGAAAGATCGCGTATTGGCGTGTTCGCCGCACTTATTGGCTGCACTCTTGCATCGACCGCACATGCTGCCAGCGAACATGAGATGGCCGTCGGTGGTGCAGCTCTCTACCAAGTCTGCGGAGAGAAGCATCCAGAAAAGGAGCTTTCTTTAGAGCAATTCATATCGCTACATCCACACATGTCGACTCAATTAGCAAACGACATTCGGGAATTCTCCTCGCAGCCAAAACACAAAGCGGAGCTTGAACAAATGGTTGTACGCATGCGGACCGAGGCCACCCAAGAATTACTTGAAGTGATATGTGATAGCTATTACCGAGATGCAAAGGGGCGGGAGTAGGCCACAGTTTTCTTTCGCATCGGGGTGTGATCTGACCGGGGCTCAACCGGCATTAAGCGGATGGGGCAGTCCTGAAGACTTCCTGTTGGCACATCCGCCGCCTGAGGCTTGGCCTCAGATCACACCCCGATGCGCTCTCATAGAGAGGATCGGGTAGTTAACGACAGGCTGCGTGGCGCTGGTTGTTTAGCCCGTAGCGCTGAAGGCTGGTAGCATCGAACTCCTTTTCGGAGCGCGCAATTGCTATGCATCAGGTTGTTGAAAGGGCGTTGAACGTGATCGCAGCAGAGAGCAGCGAGCCCGAATACACTGAAGCGTTCAGCGCTGCGCGGGCAGTCGTCCTTGAGTTTGGGGAGGAAAATCTGGCTGACCGGCTTTTTGCCGATATTCCCGATTCAATCTCTTTCATGCAGGTGGCCCGGCTCTTCGACTTTCTTGCCTGGCAGACGGAGGACAACGGGTCAGCGATGACTCGCGCTATTGAGCGTTGGCTGGTAGAAGGCACCAATTTGCGCAAGGTTCAGATCGCTCTCAATCTCGACGTCTATCCGTTTCTGGACGAGCGCGAGATGGATCGAGTGCTGTCTGATGTGGCTGTATCACTCCCGGAGATGGCTGATAGATGCCAGCAGATAATCAGCTCTCGGAAAAGTTGGTAGCACCTGGTCTACATCCCAAAGCCCGCTCTTAGAACCATCCCTTTCAAGGTCTTCTCGTTTTGGCGGCCTTGATTACCCTGCCCGTTGAAACATGAGCATGCACCGCTGTGCTTTGGACCCACGTCTTAGGCTTTGGCACCTTGGAGCCTCGGGGGCTTTTCACAACTTGTTTTGGCTGGATGTTTCTGGCTAGTTCCAACAAGCGCTGAACCAGTTTTTCCGCAGGGATAGCCATTCGCATTTAAGGAGTCGAGTGCATGGAGTTATTGCAGCGCCTGCTCGACAAGATCGACAGGTTTGAATTGCTGATCGCAGGACTGGTCGGCGCTGTCGTCGCAAGCTGGTGGCACAAAGACGATCTGGCCGACTGGCGCGCCTGGCTGATCTTCCTGATCACCGGCATCGCTTGCTCGCTGTACCTGACGAGCATGGTCAGCACCTATCTGGGTGTGACTGAGCCGAAGATTGTCGCGGCATTGGCTTCCTGCTGGGCACCTTCGGCGGATCGCTGCTTGCGGCCATCAACCGAGCCATCTGAGCCGCTGACCTCTGGGTGCTCATTCGCCAGCGGTTCGGGGGAGGCAATCCACCATGAGTCTTGAACTGATCAACTCTATCGCCTGCGGCTTGATTGCCTTGTGGGCGACTTGGTGTGTTCTGAGCGGTCGAGTGCGGGACGGAATCCTCGGCAAGCTTATCTATTCAGCGATCGCCATCAGCGGGTTTGTGGTGATGAGCCGCAACCAGAACATCTTCATCATCGGCCCGACCACCGCCGGGATCACGCTTCACGTCTCGCTGGCCCTTGCCGGTATGCGTCACATCTTCATGGTCATCTGGTGGCGGCGGGTGAAGGCCTGCCTGTGCCGAACGCTAAACTGTGAGCATTGCATGCGTTGTGAAAAGGCGCCGGGCGGGATCGAGCGGCGCGGCAAGTAGGTCGCGCCACCATCTCATCGAAGTGGTCAGTACAGTTGCTACTCGAAACGAGCCTTCTTGATATCGCCGTGCTTGTTTTGCAGATAGATGGAATAGGGCAGCACGACAGTGTCTGTAACCGCTGAGAGCCCCATGTCGAGAACAATAAGTGCGGGCGCAGGATATCCATCGAAACCAGTGCTACGCCGTGGTTCCGCGTCTAGCGTGCAGTAATTAAAGACTGTACCGCTGTAGATTCGCGGAACCGAGTCACAATGGGAATGCCAACGAGCCAGTTTATTGCTAGTCACGGCATCGTCCCGGAAGGTCGTGTTGATTGTTCCGCACCCGGTCACTGAAGCGGCCGCGAGCATCAAAACAATGTATCTGAAGGTCATTGGTCGATTCCGTTCGAAAGAAATGAATGGTAGCTGTTTATCTGGAGTGGAGAAATCCACTTTCACAAGTCGCGACACGTTACGCGAATCAGCAAATTGTGTCGCGACACGGGAGCAGCGCATGACCGCATAAATTCATGACATTGCGGATCAGCGATCACACCTGACCGTAACGGCTGAAGACGGTGTCCACGTGCTGCCCTGTGACCTTGTGCGTTCAGTGATCGCCGGCGAAAAACCATCCGCAATCCTGACAGAGCCAGTCATGCGCCGGATCATTGAAGAGTGGTTCGGAGTGGTGATGGTGCGGTAGGCGTGCCGCAGGGATACTGCGGCTTTGACTTGGTTACTTGTATGCGAAGGTAATCTTAGCGCTGACTAGAGCCTGTCCGTTGATTGTTACCTTGCAGAATTTCACGGGGGTGGATTTTGCCCCGTCGGCCTCATCTGGCTCGCATTCAAGAAGGCCCGTCTTGTCACCGAATGGCAGTTGTTCGCCCTTTGTGGCTTTACTGAGGTCTATTCGGAACGGTTGACGGTAGTTCACGCCTGCGAGAACTTGTGGCTAGCCATCGCTCAGAAAGCCCGAGCGCGGAGTGGCGCACAGAGTACCTACAATCCGCTTGCCATCAATAATGTTGGCATCTGTGTAGCAAACAATTTTTCCAGCCTCGGTGACGAGATTAGACGGACCCAAGTTGGTCCAGGTCTCTTCTGGAATCGCGACGCATCCGAAGAGAGTTGCGGCAGCAGTCCGGGTCGATCTACCACGCTTACGACCGCAAGCTGAACCAGTGCTTCGACACTGTGCTGCCCGGTGAGCCGCTGTTTATCGGCATGGACTTCAACGTCGGCAAGATGGCGGCGATGTTTTTAACCTTGACGAAAAATCAGGCCCAGCCCCGCGCTGGGCTTTTTTGTACCTGCTGTTCGGCCAGAAAACAAAAAGCCCAGGCATACCCGGGCCAGTTGAGGGAACACATTCAGCGCGAATCAACCTCTTTTGCAGCCTGGGCGTTTGATCGTTCCTTGCGCCTGCGCAGCCAGCTGAAGAATGCATGTACCGGGTGCAAAAACGCAGCCAGTACGCACAGTAGCATGATGGTGAAAATGGCAATCAGCGGGAGGCTTTCGTGCGAGAACATGGTGGGGTACTCCTGTAGGCACTATGTTGGAACCCGCAGGCTAGACGCTTTGAGCCATGCTTGCGATGAACGTATGTTCATCCTTGGGCGCTTGAACTGTGCTACGGAGGGCTCACCAAAATGATCAATTGCAGAGGTGCGCGAGCGCCGGCCTTCAGTAAAGGCCAGCGCTGTGCGTGGAGTGATTACGCAGGTGTGTTATTAGCTGCGCTTGGGCAACTTCCAGTTCGGACGGATGAAGTGGCAGGTGTAGCCATTCGGTATCCGCTCCAGGTAGTCCTGGTGCTCAGGTTCCGCTTTCCAGAACGGCCCCGCCGGTTCGATTTCGGTGACTACTCGGCCCGGCCAGAGACCGGAAGCGTCAACGTCGGCGGCGGTATCCTCGGCGATGTCGCGTTGCTCTTCGCTGAGATAATAGATCGCCGAACGATAGCTGGGGCCGAGATCGTTGCCTTGGCGGTTGGGCGTACTCGGATCGTGGATCTGGAAGAAGAACTCGAGGATCTGCCGGTAGCTGATCACCGCCGGGTCGAAGATGATTTCGATGGCTTCAGCGTGGTTGCCGTGGTTGCGGTAGGTGGCGTTCGGTACATCGCCGCCGCTGTAACCGACGCGGGTTTCCAGCACACCGGGATAACGCCGCAGCAGGTCCTGCATGCCCCAGAAGCAGCCCCCGGCGAGAATCGCGGTTTCGGTTTGTCCGGTCATGATTTTTTGCCTCTCGGTGACTGTGGATACGGTTCTGGTTATGAGGGCGCATTGGCTATTTGCAAGCTTGCCTCAGGGCTACGGGCTGCTCGAACCGGTGTTTTCAACAAAAAGCCCTGACGATAAGGTCAGGGCATTGATGGGTTCGAGCGGTGAGTTCGGGACAATTCACGTCGAGTGATGGACTTTAAACACGACATCAATCGGTTATACGAACGCTTGCCCGAAAAAGCCCCTTGGCAGGCGCTGCGGCCCGGCCAGCGCGGTCAGGCGTTCGATCCACTCCGAACGCCAGTTTGACGCACCGTGATCAGCCTTGGTGTGGCGCGCTGCGCGGCGTGCGGCATTGCGCTGGGTCTTGCGTGCTTCTTTGTAGGCGTCGGTGTTGCGGCAGCTGCGGCATTTGACGCGATTGAGTTCCAGGCTTGAGGCAAGGTTGTCGCCCTTGTGACCACAAGCCAGATGTCCGTCTGTTTTGAAATGGATAACCATGAACCGTCTCCTGGGTGACGTGTACAGGTTTTGACCGCCCACACCTCGGGGCGTTCGGTACATCGGCCAGACGGTACGCCGTTTAGCTGTCGTTTATCGCGGTGCAGTCATCTGAAACGTGGCAGTGGCCGTTCGACCGGTTGTAGCGACGACAGGGTGCTGCGGATCAGCGGTGTGTCTTTTTCGATGTCGTTCAGTCGATCGCGGATGCGCAGGGCAGTCGGATGGCCGCCTTGATGATCGACCCAGTCGGCGATTTCCTTGCAGGCCGCGGCAAGTCGCGCCTGACGAGAGTCGAGCAAGGTGAGGAGGGTGGTGATGGACTCTTTTTCGGACATGGAACACCTCCGTTCAGACAAACCGTTGAGAGGCAGCAAAAAGCCCGCGGGCTGCGAGCTCTCTGCCGTTGGGGCGCTGGTCCGTCAGCTGCTTTGAGTATAGACCCCGCCTGTCAATTGCATCAGCCGGCCGATTGTCGCGCCGGCAGCGGCGAGCTGGCCGCATTGAGCCGTCGGCATTCGCGTCGGGCATCTTCCTCAAGATCGTAGCCGTCGCCGATGAAGCCGCCGGTGCGGGTGTCGTTGATCCGAAACCAACTGCTGGCCTCAGCGGGTTCATGTTGGCTTTCCCCGGCGCGGCGGCCGTGAATGATGATCTTGTTGCAGCGCTTCACGACAAATATGTCTTCCATGGCGTCACCACAGCAAATAGGTGTCAGATCAACTATAGAAGCCTTGGCCAATCGTGCAAAAAATAGCCAGTCAGTTCGTCGGTTGCAGCCGCCACTCCGTGGCATGCCAATCCAGGCGGTGCGTCGGACTCAACGCTTGTAGAAACTCAGGATCGTGGGAAACCGCAACAATTGCGCCGGGAAACGTCTGCAATGCCTGCTCGAAAGCCTGAACCGATGCCAGATCCAGATGATTGCTCGGCTCATCGAGCAGCAACAATTGCGCAGGTGTCTTGCCCCACAAGGCCACCGCCAGCGCGGCTTTCAAACGTTCTCCACCGCTCAGTGAAGCGCTCGCTCGAGTGACCCGTTGCGCGTCCAGTTGCAGATGCGCCAGATGGCTGCGCAATTCGCTCTCACTCAACGGACTCTGCAGCGCGAGCAGTTGCTCGATGACGCTGAGACGGTCATCCAGCAGCTTTAGATGCTGGTCCAGATAAGCCATGGGAACATGGGTGATGCATTCGCCGCTGGCGGGATGCAGTTGACCCGCGAGCATCCTGAGCAACGTCGATTTGCCACAGCCATTCGGACCAATGACGGCGACGCGCACAGGACCGCTCAGCGTGAGATTGAACGGTTGCGCCGGCAGCCATGGCAGGCACGTATCAATCAACGAGCAGACTCTGCGCGCAGCAGGCACTGCGCTGCCGGGCAGGTTCATCAGCACCACATCGTCCGCGAGCACTTTGGCATAGGCATCGCGCACCTGCGCATCAAGCTCCGATTTGCGCTGCTGATGACCATGACGCACCTGGCCCATGATCTGCCTCGCCGCACCTTTGAGGCCGGCGCGCTCGAAGCCCGAGACGTTGGCGGTTTTGGCATTGCGCAGTGAGCGGGCGGCATGCCGCTGGATGGTGTCGTGCTCGTTTTGCAAGCGCTGCTGCTCGCGCCGGCGCTCGGTTCGGCTTTGATCCAGCGTCGCTTGCGCCGCTGCCTGATGGATTTGCCGTTGCTGCTGGTAAGCGGAAAAATTGCCGCCGTACACCGTGACACCCAGCGGCGTCAGCTCGACGATACGCCACATGCGTTCAAGCAATTGCCGGTCGTGGCTGATGACGATCAATCCGCCGCGCCAGCGTTCCAGTTCGCTCATCAACCAGTCGCGGCCGGGGCCGTCGAGATGATTGGTCGGCTCATCCAGCACCAACAGGCGCGCCGGACTCAGAAACGCCCTGATCAACGCCAGCCGCGCTTGCTGGCCGCCGCTCAGCGGTTGGGTCAGATCCGTGGGAGCAATGTCCGGCAGACCGGCATTATCCAGCGATTGGCGCAGACGTTCGGGCAGATCCCAGCGCTCGCCGAGGATGTCGAAATCTTCTGCTGCCGCCTCGCCAGACTGCAGCCGTTGCAATGCGCGAAGGGCGGCGGCGGTGCCGGTGGCGTCGGCCACGGTCTGCCGCGCATCGGCGGTGAATGTTTGCGCCACATAAGCCAATGGAACCGAGCAGGTGACGCTACCGGCAGTTGGTTGCAAGTGCCCGGCGATCAGCTTGGCCAGCACGCTTTTACCGACGCCGTTGCGCCCGACGATGGCTGTGTGGGTGTGATCGAATTGCAGATTCAGGTCGTTGAAAATCGTCTCGCCATTAGCGAACTGAAAACTGGTTTGATTCAGGGAGACGAGGGCAGGCGTACGCGAGACGTGAGTCATCGGCACCTCCGAAAAATGTCGTGAAGACTGACAGGCGCTATTCAGCGCTTATCGCGATTACATTTTCAGAAGGCTTGATTGTTCACTGTCTGCGGTCGTCCGGACGGGGGAAAGGTGGCTAGCCTAGATCACCCATCCGCCGCGATCAAGACGCGTCCATCATTTGCTCGAGAAACATCGCCAGCGCCACTTCCTCGGAGCGCAAGCCCTTGCGCACCCTAGGGCGTGGCAGTTCGGCCAGCGCGCCGAGCAGGAAGCGCTCGACCACGGCTGGATGGATGTAGCACTTGCGGCACACCGCCGGGGTGTTGCCCAGCTGTTTGGACACGCTCTTGACCATCTCCACCACATGCCGTTTCGCCTCGGCTTCCGACTCCCATTGCAGTTCGCGTAATACCGCCAAAGCCAGTGCGCTGCCGGCCCAGGTGCGGTAATCCTTGGCAGTGAAGTCGGCGCCGGTGAGGGTTTGCAGGTAGCTGTTGACGTCATGGGAACTGACGGTGTGCCGCTCGCCGTTTTCGTCCAGATACTGAAACAGATTCTGTCCGGGGATTTCCAGGCAGCGCTTGATGATGCGCGCCAGGCGACGATCCTTGACGGTGATCTGGTGTTCGATGCCGCTTTTGCCGCGAAACTGGAACAGAATCGCGCTGCCGTTGACCTCGACATGTCGGCTGCGCAGGGTGGTCAGGCCATAGGAGCGGTTGTCCCGCGCGTATTGGGTATTGCCGACACGAATCAATGTGGCGTCGAGCAGCGTGATGACCGTGGCCATGACTTTGTCGCGGCTGAAGCCGGGGGCGTCCAGCAGGGTTTCAAGCTGTTTGCGCAACTTCGGCAATGCCATGCCGAACTCACGCAAGCGCGAGTACTTGTCGGCATCACGCACCTCGCGCCAGCGCGGGTGATAGCGATACTGCTTGCGGCCCCGAGCGTCGCGACCGGTGGCCTGCAAATGGCCACGCGGATCGGCGCAGATCCAGACATCGGTGTAGGCCGGCGGCACTGCCAGCGAATTGATCCGTTTGATCTCATCAGGGTCGGTGATGCGCTGCCCGGCCGGATCGAAATAGGCGAACTTGCCGCGCAGCTTTTTACGGGTGAGGCCGGGTTGGGTATCGTCGACGTAATGCAGGTCGGGCGGTAAGACGTCGGCTAGTGCGGTGTCGGGCATGGCGGTGTCCTTGGCGAATCGCTCTGTTACAGCGATTGACCGCGCGCCGTGGCCGTCGTGCCAACCAATTCAGGCCAGCACGGCGACAGCCTTGATCTGCGCCCACAAATGCTGGCCCGGGTGGATGCCGAGCTGGTCCCGGGAAAACCGCGTGATCCGCGCCAACAGCGGTGTGCCGCCGGCATCCAGACGAATCAGCACATGCGCGGCATTGTCCGCCGCCAGCTCGCTGACCACGGTCACCGGCAAGCGATTGAGGATGCTGCTGGCCTCGCTGTTGTGCAGGGCCAGACTGATATCGCGGGCGTGCACCTTGCAGCGCAGGGCCTGACCGACTGCCATCGGCGCGTGAGTCACCCGGATGTTCATGGCAGTCGCCGGCAATTGCAGACTCAGCAACTGGTACTCGGCATCATAGGCGCTGACCTGGCCTTCGATGATTACACCAGCGTCATCGCCCAACGCCATTGGCAGGTCCAGCCGGGCAAGGGTCTCGCCAATCGGGCCGCTGGCCAGGGCCTTGCCGTCGCTGAGCAGCACCAGATGATCGGCCAGCCGTGCAACCTCATCCTGCGCGTGGCTGACGTAGAGCACCGGGATGTCCAGCTCGTCGTGCAGACGTTGCAGGTACGGCAGGATTTCGTTTTTACGCTGACTGTCGAGGGCGGCCAATGGCTCATCCATCAACAGCAGTTTCGGGCTGGTCAACAGCGCGCGGGCGATGCCGACACGCTGACGTTCACCCCCGGACAGATGCTGCGGATGACGCTCCAGCAAATGACCGATGCCCAGCAGTTCGGTGGCTTGCGCCATGTCGACCCGGCGCTGACCCTTGGCAATGCGTTTAAGGCCAAATTGCAGGTTGGCCAGCACTGACAGGTGCGGAAACAAACTGGCTTCCTGGAACACGTAACCGATTGCACGTTTGTGCGGCGGGACAAAAATCCGCCGTTCGCTGTCCTGCCAGACTTCGTCGTTGATTCTGATAAAGCCCTGTTCAGCCCGCTCAAGCCCGGCGATACAGCGCAGGCAAGTGGTTTTGCCCGACCCGGAATGACCATACAGCGCAGTCACGCCACGCCCCGGCAAATGCAGATCGACATCAAGGCTGAAACCCGGATAAGTGATTTTCAGACGTGCATCAATCATCGATCAGCTCCAGCCCGCGCGGGTCTTGCGGCTGGAGTAGAGCGCCAGCAACACCAGAAACGAAAACACCAGCATCGCCCCGGCCAGCCAATGGGCCTGGGCATATTCCATCGCCTCGACATGGTCGTAGATCTGCACCGAGACCACGCGGGTCTTGTCGGGAATGTTGCCGCCGATCATCAGCACCACGCCGAATTCACCAACGGTATGCGCGAAACCGAGGATCGCCGCCGTCACAAAACCGGGGCGGGCCAACGGCAGGATCACGCTGAAAAAAGTGTCCCAGGGATTGGCGCGCAAGGTTGCGGCCACTTCCAGTGGGCGGGTGCCGATGGCAGAGAACGCGTTCTGCAACGGTTGCACCACAAACGGCATGGAATAGATCACCGAACCGATCACCAGCCCGGTAAAACTGAAGGTCAGAGTGCCTAGACCCAGCCATTGCGTGAAGTGGCCGAGAAAGCCATTGGGCCCCATCGCCAGCAGCAGATAAAAGCCGATCACGGTCGGCGGCAGTACGAGGGGCAGGGCGACGATAGCGCCGATGGGGCCACGCAGCCAGGAACGGCTGCGCGACAACCACAGGGCAATCGGCGTGCCGACGACCAGTAGGATAGCGGTGGTCAGGGACGCCAGTTTCAGGGTCAGCCAGATCGCCGCGAAGTCGGCACTCGTCAGCGACATTTAGAGCTGGTAACCGTAGGACTTGATCACCGCAGCGGCTTTCGGGCCCTTGAGGTATTCAACCAGCGCTTTGGCGGCGGCGCTGTCCTTGCCTTTGTTGAGAATCACCGCGTCCTGTTTGATCGGTTCGTGCATGCTCGCTGGAACGATCCACGCCGAACCGCTGGTGACCTTGCCGTCCTTGTAGATCTGCGACAGTGCGACAAAACCCAGTTCGGCGTTGCCGGTGGACACGAACTGGTAGGCCTGGGTGATGTTCTGGCCTTCTACGATCTTCGCCTTGGTCGCCTCAGTCAGATTGAGTTTTTCCAGCACTTGAGTAGCGGCCAGACCGTATGGCGCGGCTTTCGGATTGGCGATGGACAGGTGCTGGTATTCATTCTTCTTCAGGACTTCACCTTTGGCGTCGACATAACCTTCTTTCGCCGACCACAGCGCCAGGGTGCCGATGGCGTAGGTGAAGCGCGAACCCTTGACGGTGTCGCCTTCTTTTTCCAGTTTTTCCGGCGTGGTGTCGTCCGCCGAGAGGAACACTTCGAACGGCGCGCCGTTTTTGATCTGGGTATAGAACTGACCGGTGGCACCGTAGGCGGCGACCAGTTTGTGCCCGGTGTCTTTTTCGAAATCGGCAGCAATTGCCTGGATCGGCGCGGTGAAGTTGGCGGCAACCGCCACTTGCACTTCATCAGCCTGAGCGACACCGAAGGCGAATACCGAAAGCAGGGTGGCCAGGCAGGTTGGGGCAAAACGTGGGGCACGAATGGTCATGTAACAGCTCCGTTATGGGCGAGTGCAGAGGGCAGTTATTGTTGGAGGTGGACTGCACCGATGCGAAGGGTGGAACGCTATATAGCGAAATATATAGCGAAATGCCGCTAAACAGGAAGTGCTGGTGAACACAGGGTGAGGTGGTGCCATGTCTCACCCTGCGCCGGATCAGCGGCGGAGCAGTTTTGCCAGAGCGCCATCCGCCAGTTGCCGGGTCAGATCAGCGCTGTTCAGCTCTTCGCCCAATGGGAACGCCTGACCGGCCCAGAGGTTGCTGAACTGCGCTTCACTTTTGGCACGCAACGGTATCAGCGCCCCGCCGGCCAGCGGGAAGGCCGGAGCTTTCGGTGACATCGGGCCGATTTCGCGCATCACCCGATTGAGAATGCCGCGAGCCGGGCGGCCGGTGAACAGGTTGGTAATCGCAGTTTCACTTTCCTTGGCGCTGCGCAGCGCCTGGTGATGCGAGGCGCTGACTTTCGCTTCCGGTGTGAACAGATACGCGGTGCCGACCTGCACCGCTGACGCACCGAGTACCAATGCTGCGGCGACACCGCGTGCATCGGCAATGGCGCCGGCAGCGATCACCGGCACCTTGACCGCATCGACGATCTGCGGCACCAGCGCAAAAGTGCCGACCTGACTGCTCAAATCATCGCTGAGAAACATCCCGCGATGCCCGCCAGCCTCGTAACCCATGGCGATGATCGCGTCGCAACCGTTTTGCTCAAGCCACATCGCTTCATCGACAGTGGTGGCGGACGAGAGAATTTTTGCGCCAGTGGCCTTGACCCGATCCAGCAGGGATTTTTCCGGCAGACCAAAGTGAAAGCTCACCACCTCAGGACGAAACTCTTCGAGCACGGCGCACGCTGCCGCATCGAATGGCGCGCGGTTGGAAACCGGTGTCGGTGCGTCGAAATCCACGCCCAATTCGCGGTAGTACGGCTCCAGCAGGTTTTTCCAGTCTTGCGCGCGCTGTTCATCGGCGGCCGGTGGCTGGTGGCAGAAGAAATTGACGTTGAACGGTTTGCGGGTGTGCTCGCGAATGGTCTTCAGCTCTTCGCGCAACTGCTCGATGCTCAGCATTGCGGCAGGCATCGAACCCAAGCCGCCGGCGTTGCACACGGCGATCACCATTGCCGAAGTCGTGGCGCCGGCCATCGGGGCCTGAATGATCGGCAGCTCGATGCCGAGCAGGTCAAGAATGCGAGTGTCAGGCCATTGGCTCATGAAAGCGGTTCTCCGAACGATGAAACGGGGCAGGGACGGCAGAGCCGGTTTTTTAACAGCAAAACCGGGCTCGGGGCCAGTCTGAATTTTCAATGCAGCCATCAGCGGCGATGAAAACCGCCGCCCCCGCCGCCCCCAAATGAGCGGTTCATGACTTGCGAGGAGTTGTGAAAGTTGTTGGTGCGCTGGTTGCCGAAGTTGCGCGCAGCAGACTCGCGATTGAGGTTCTGCAGTTGCGCATTGTTGTTGACCGGCGCCGTGCGGGCCGGGCTGCCTTTGACCATCGATTGCCAGCCGTTGTCGGTTTTCTTGTAGACGTTGCCGTCGCGCCCGGCATAGACGTTGTCGCCCACCCGTGCGGCGCCGCCGTTGCGGCCTTTCACGCCGGCATATTGCGTGGTCTTGTCGGTGTTGGGGTTGTACACCGCGCCACGATTGGCGGTGACCTGGGTGCCGGTGCGAGCATTACCTGCGGTGACCCGTCCACCGGCGATGGCGCCACCGTTTGGGCCGACCACCTCACCGCTGCGCCCGGCCGCGTATTTGCCGGTGTAGGCGTTGTGCACCGCGCCGCGTTGGCCTGCCGCCGCAATGCCGGTGCGCGAGTTATAGGACGAGCCAACCTGACCGGCCCAGCGATTGCCGGTCCAGGCGTTGTATCCGGCGCCATAGCGACTCACCGTCGCGCGATCCCCCCACTGACGATAAATGTTGCCGGTGGTGCCTGCCCAGCCACCGGGCCCCCAGGCCACAGCACCGCCACGATAGCCATAAGCGGCGCCGCCCCAGGCCAGTGGCGCGGGGTACAGGCGCGGGCCCCAGGCGTAACCCCAGCCATAATTGCCCCACCATGGATAAGCGCCCCAGCCCCAACCCATCGCCACGGTGTTGCCGCCCCAGCTCCAGCCGAAGCCGAAACCGAAGGTCCAGCCTGTCCACGGCGTATAGCGCATGGCGACGCCGAAACCGTAGGTCACCGGTGGCCCGTACCAGACGCTGCCGACCCACGGCGTGTAAGGATAACCGGTGCCGTAGACCACCACGCCGGTGGCCGGATCCAGATTCGACCCTTGATAACCCGGGGTATAGCCGACCACCACAGTGTCGCCGCTGGACTCATAGACTTTGACGTAGGTGAGGTAATGCATCGGCGAACTCGGCGGGATCGAATAGATCACCGCCGGCACCGAACTGGCGACGCTCCATGGCCCGTTCACCGAGGTGGCGCTGAACCAGATACCGTTTTCCACCGCATACCAGTTGTCGTTGTCGACACGAATAATCGGCGTCGCGCTGTTGACCACGTACTGCAGGGATGTGCTGTTGATTGCCTTCAACTGTGGCTCGCCATCGAACTGCGGTGCGGTCATTTTCACTGCGCTTTTCTTGATCGCCGAGGTTTGCGGGATGGTCGCCGCGATCGCGGCTTCCTTGGCCTGCGGTGTGCCGGCGACCGAAGCCTTGACGTTCTCTTTCGGGCTGTCGTCCGGGATGTTGGCGAAATCTGCCGGCAGTTTGTCCGCCGGGGTAAACGTCCATGGGCCGCGCATGTCGGCAGCGCGAAACCAGCGCCCGGAGATCAGCACGTAACTGTTCTGGTCACCGATTTCCTTGAAGATGTGCCCGGTGGTGTTGCTCACGTAGAGCAGACTGGTGCCCTGAATCGGTAGCCACTGCGCTGCGCCGTCGGTGACGATCAGCTCAGTGGGCGTGGTGGCGATGAAAATTTTCGGCTGCGGCGGTTTGGCCAGATTTGGCACCTTGTCTTTCGGATCACTCTGCCCGGTCAGCAGATCGACCTGACGGCTCTGGATCGCCGCCTGTTTGGCCTTCTCCAGATCGGCCGGTGGTGTGGTCAGACGGGTGTATTCGCCGCTGAGGCTGTCAGCGACCATCCAGCCATCGAACACGTGCAGGTAGTGCTTGCCCTCGGCGTCCTTGAGCAATAGCGGGCGGGTGTTGATCACCCGCTGCAACGCAGTGCCGTCGACCGCACGGTACACGGCGTCGCCATCGATGTAGACGAGCAGCGCCGGGACGTCTGAACTGATGATCGTCGGCGGGGTGTTCTCCAGCGGCGCGCTGTCGGCTTTCTGCTCGGCTGACAGCACGCTGACGGCGGCTTCAAGTTGATCGAGGGAGATGGTTTTCTTGCGACTTTCGGCATCTTTCTGCAGCGCGCCGAGCCAGACGTCGGCCTGACTGGCGTCGGCAGGGAAGTCGGCCTTGATGATCTTGTACTGATCCAGTGCGACCCAGCGCGTGGCCTTGTCGACCAGCGTGTGCGCGCTGAACTGGACGATGCCGAAGGTGGGTTTGCCGTCGGCGCCGGTGGCTTCGACGGCAGCCCGGGCATTGAGGGTGTAGCCATCCCAGCTGTCGAGTTGCGGCTGGTAAACAGTCAGTTTGGCCTTGCCGCTGCTGATCACTTGCGGCCACGTCGGCGCGCTCGGGGCAGTGTCGGCAGCGACAGGTTTGCTGGCGGTAGCCGGGGCAGCCCAAGGGTTGCCAACCGTCAGCAGGCACAGCATCAGTATCGCAAGCAACGAGCGCGGGTAAGACATTGTCAGCTCCATCGACAGGGCCGCTTTCAGCAGGATGGCAGCGAAAGCACGACCGTCGAAAAAGCATAGCCGCCCGCTTCATAATTACCGGGCGGATTCGCGAATTGGCGCAAAGTCGGGTGGGGCAATGTGTTGCTTTGTGTTATTTCAGGGCACGAGGATCTGAACCCATTGATTGAGAGGCAGCCATGTTCAACGGCATTTTGATCGACAAAGACGACAGCGGTTACCGCGCCAGCCTGCAGCAGATCAGCGAAGCGCAGTTGCCTGAAGGCGACGTGACGGTGAAGGTCGCGTACAGCACGCTGAACTTCAAGGACGGACTGGCGATTACTGGCAGCAGCCCGGTGGTGCGCAAGTTTCCGATGGTGCCGGGGATCGACTTGGCGGGCACGGTCGAGGTCAGTTCGCATCCCGATTACCAGGTCGGTGATCAGGTGCTGCTCAACGGCTGGGGCGTGGGCGAGAGTCACTGGGGCGGGCTGGCGCAGAAGGCGCGACTCAATGGCGACTGGCTGATTCCGTTGCCCAAAGCCTTTACCGCCGCGCAAGCCATGGCCATTGGTACCGCCGGCTACACGGCGATGCTGTGCATTCTGGCGCTGGAGCGTAACGGCGTGTCCCCGGATCAGGGCGAAGTGCTGGTGACTGGCGCCAATGGCGGGGTGGGCAGTTTCGCCATCGCCTTGCTCAGCAAACTCGGTTATCGCGTGGTGGCGTCCACCGGCCGGGTGTCCGAGCATGAGTACCTGAAGCAACTGGGTGCCAGCGAGATCATCGATCGCGCAACTTTGTCTGAGCCGGGCAAGCCCTTGGCTAAGGAACGCTGGGCCGCAGTGATCGATTCGGTCGGCAGTCACACCTTGGCCAACGCCTGTGCCAGCACCCGCGCCGAAGGCACGGTGGCGGCCTGCGGCTTGGCTCAGGGCATGGATTTTCCGGCGTCGGTGGCGCCGTTCATTCTGCGCGGTGTGACCCTGGCCGGAATCAACAGCGTGACCCAGCCCAAGGCGCGGCGGATCGAGGCCTGGGCGCGTCTGGCCAAGGATCTGGACTTCGCTCTGTTGCCATTGATCAGTCATGAAATCGCCCTCAGCGAAGCCATCGACGCGGCGCCAAAACTGCTCGCCGGACAGCTTCGCGGCAGGGTTGTGGTCGACGTCAATCGCTGACAGAGTAGGCGTCATTGCGGCCCTGTGTGGCCGCACTTCTATACAGGGAGCCGCAATTTCGATGGATTTGAAACGACAGCAAATCGACGCCTTCACCGTTGCTGGGCTGCAGGTTCGCACCACCAACGCCGCAGAGCACCAACCCGAAACCGCGAAAATCGGCCCGATGTGGGGCCGGTTTTTCGGCGAGGAGTTGGCCGAATCCATTCCCGGCAAGTCAGCCCATTCGCCGATTTATGGCGTGTATTCGGCTTACGAGTCGGATGCTTCGGGTGCGTTTGACGTTACCGCTGGCGTTGCCGTGAATGCTTCAGTCAAAGACTTTGAGTCCGTGCGGATCGAAGCGGGCGAGTATCTGGTGTTCGAAGCACAGGGGCCGTTGCCAGACGCGGTCATCTCGACCTGGGGAAAGATCTGGGACTTCTTTGCAGCCAATCCGCAGATTCAGCGCCGTTACGCTACCGACTTCGAGGCCTATACCGGCCCCGAGTCCGTGTCGGTCTACATCGGCGTGCGCTAAGACTGGGTTTCGCGTTCCAGCAACTGGCGCTTACGCTCTACTCCCCAGCGATACCCCGACAGATTGCCATCGCTACGCACCACGCGATGGCAGGGGATTGCCACGGCCAGACGGTTGGCGCCGCAGGCTTGCGCCACGGCGCGCATGGACGTCGGCGCGCCAATGCGTTGGGCGATTTCGGCGTAACTGGCGGTGCGACCCACCGGGATTTCCCGCAACGCCTGCCACACCCGCTCCTGGAACGCTGTGCCACGCACATCCAGTGGCAAGTCGAGGCCCAGCGCTGGCGCTTCGATGAAACCCACCACCTTGGCAATCAACTGCTCGAAGCCGGCATCGGCGCCAATCAGGTTGGCCTGACGGAACTGATCCTGCAGATCGCACACCAGTTGATGCGGATCGTCGCCCAACAGAATCGCGCACACGCCGCGCTCACTCTGCGCCACCAGAATTGCCCCGAGCGAACATTGGCCAACCGCAAAATGAATGTCGTTGTTGCGTCCTGCAGCGCGGTAGTCACCGGGTTTCATCCCCAGCACCTTGTCGGCTGCCTCATAAAAGCGGCTGTTGGAATTGAAACCCGCGTTGTACAGCGCATCGGTCACCGTGCCGCCATCCGCGAGCCGTTCACGCACCCGGCGCGAACGATGCGCCGCCGCGTAACCCTTTGGTGTCAGGCCGGTTGCGGCCTTGAACACCCGATGAAAATGGAAAGGGCTGAGGCCGGCGGTTTCGGCGAGTTCATTGAGCGAGGGCACTGTTTCACTCGACTCGATCTGCCGACAGGCCATCGCCACGGTCGCGGCGTGCTGGCTGGCGACTTCAGTCTGATCCTTGCGGGTGCGCTTGCTTGGGCGGTAACCCGCCGCCTCGGCAGCTTGAGCACTTTCGAAGAACTCGACGTTCTGCGGCTTGGGCAAACGTGAAAGGCTGCTGGGGCGGCAATAGATGCCGGTGGTTTTCACCGCATAGACAAACTGCCCGTCGGCCCGCGGGTCCCGTGCAACGACAGCGGCCCAGCGTGGATCGGTTTCAACGTTGATGAGGGGCGAAAGCTTTTTCATGGCGAGTAGTCCGTTGACCTGTTTGATTCAGGTTAACCAGCGGCAATGTTGGTAGCACTCCGGGCCTTGCGGTCAAACTTTTCAGATCACCCGGCGACACGCAAGGTCAGGTTGATCCGGCGTTCGCCCAACTGTGGATGCCGCCCGGGTTTGATCGGCAGCACACCGTGAAAACGCAAGCGATCGACCCCGCCCCAGACCACCATATCGCCGTGCAGCAGAGGAATGCGCTGGCTCTTGTCGCTGCGCAAAAAACCACCGAACAGGAACATCGCCGGCAACCCCAATGACAGCGAAACGATCGGCGCCGCGTAGGCATTTTCGTCTTTGTCCTGATGCAAAGACATTTTCGCGCCGGGGACATATTGGTTGATCAGGCAGGAGTCTGGATGAAAGTCGGCAAATCCAGCGCGCTGTGCTGCTTTGCGCGCCAGTTCCGACAACACTTCTGGCATCGCCGGCCAGGGCTGGCCACTCAGCGGGTCGACGGTGCTGTAGCGATAACCGCTACGGTCGGTGATCCAGCCCAGGGTTCCGCAACTGCTGGTGCCCACCGACATGCTGAAACCGCCCGGGGTCATCATGTGGCGCAACGGTGCTACGGCGAGAATGGCTTCCAGCGCTGGCAATAGTTGATCGATCACCGGCAGGGCGAAGCCGCGCAACACCCACGATTGTTCGCCGATCTGCTCGGCGCGGGGTTGTTGCTCGGGTTCGTGGTCGGCGAACAGGTCGAAGGTGGTCGGGTGCATGGTGTTCATGATGCGTCGTGGAAGATGATGCCCAGAGTATGCCGATTTCCGCTGTGCAGGCGACTGACGCCGTGACGCATGGTCACTCGATAATCGCCGCGTGTGCCGTTGACCGGGCGCTGGTTGACCGCGAATATAACCGCGTCACCCTTGTGCAGAGCCACAACGTGCGGGCGCGACTGCATGCGTGGACGCTGCTCGGTCAGGACGAACTCACCACCGGCAAAATCCTCTCCGGGCTGCGACAGAAGAATCGCCACTTGCAGTGGGAAAACCAGTTCTCCGTACAGATCCTGATGCAGGCAGTTGTAGTCCTGCGGGCCGTATTGCAACAGCAAGGGTGTCGGCCGCAGCTGGCCGGCAGCCTGACAGCGCTGCACAAACTCGGAATGGGTTGCGGGAAAGCGTACAGGCACATTCATGCGTTCGTACCAGCGGTTGGCCAGTGGCACCAGGCGCGGGTAAAACGCAGTGCGCAGACGTTCGATGGCTGTCGGCAGGGGATAGCTGAAGTACTTGTATTCCCCGCGACCGAAACCGTGGCGGGCCATGATGACCTGCGAACGAAACGGTTCGGTCTGCGAATACAGGGCGCTCAAGCGTTCACAGGTTTGCGCCGACAGCAACGAGCGGACGATGGCATAGCCATATTGATCCAGATGCTGTTCGAGGCTTGCCCAATCGAGCGCATCCAGCCGAGACGGGGACATTGACATGCTGACTCCTGAACCCTTTGGTCGAGGCTGTCAGTCTGGGCAAATACCGGCGGCAGAACACTCCGCCGCTTGCGGTCGAATCCCGTAATGTGGTGTTACAGGGCTTTGCTCACGGCGATGTCGCTGATCACGTCTTCGGTGGTGCCATGGATGGCATCCAGTGCGGCCTTGGCCTCTTCGACGGTGCCGTTTTCCAGTTGCGCGAACTCGAAACGGCGTTCACCGTTGAGCTTGTATTTGATGACGTATTTGGTCGTTTGGGCCACGGTCGTGCTTACCTTTTTGTCAGGGGCGACTCAGCTCAGTTTGGAGCTGGAGCGGCGGATGATCTTGATCGAGTGGGTCAGGGTCGGCTTGCGCGTGACGCTGATGGCGCGACGGTTGACGGTGTCGATGGTGATGTTCCAGAAACCGGTGCTCGGCGCGGTGATGCGCGCAGGAAACGTGTCGAAAGCGCCGCCGTGGTAGGTGTGGCGGCCGCCGTTCTTGAACGCGCGGAAGTTGGCGTCGTTCATCAAGCGGATGTTGCAGGTTTGCGAGCATTGGATGACGACGATGTCGTCTTCGTTGAGGTGCTCGCGCTGGTGAATGAATTTCATGGGCGCCTCCAGAAGGGCTTTTTCTACTAAATCAAAACGATAGCATGTGCGATTGGCGCAGTTTATCAGCCCGAACGGGTTATTATCCCGCCGTCGAGCGCTGCTTTGACAATTAAAAACAGTTATTCGCGATTCCATGCGGGTTTAATGGAGTAAGCCTCGGAGAAAAATGGCATTACTGCTGTCCGAGGGTCTTTATGGGAGGTATTTGTATGAAGTGGGGTGTGGTGTGTCTGCCGTTGATGTTGGTCGTGGGTGGTTGCGCGAGTGTTTCCGAAATCAACGAAACCTTGCCCACCATGAGCGTGATTTCCGGCAAGAAACCCCATGAGTATGCTCAGTGCCTGGCCGACAAGCTTGCCAACAGCCGCGGCGCGCTGCAGATGCAGCCGCACAAGGATGGCGTGCGAGTGATTGTTCCCGGGAAATTTTCCACCGGCGCGGCTGCGGTGTTTGATATCGAAGACCGTTCCGGCGGCAGCAGCATCAAGCTGCATGAGCGGATGTCCAATGTGCCGGTTCGTCCCCGTGACGTGCAAAACGCCGCCAATGCCTGTATTTCCGGCTGATAGAATAGCGGCCATCAGCACCGATGCCGTCACAGTCTTGCTGTGACGGCATTTTCATTTCTGGAGTCGCGCATGAAGCGAGAGCAAGTACGGGAACGGCATGCAGAGGGCCTTATCTCTGCCACGCATGTGATTCAAAATCCGGCGAACTCGGGCGAGTGGATCGTGTTTTTCAAGAAGAGTGCCGGTCGCAGCTATTTTCTGGTGGACGATAACGACGAAGTCGAATCCTTTGCCCGGCTCGACGACCTGATCGAGATCGTGCGCGGGCTCGGGATCAAGTTCGCCGAGATCCACATGTAGGGTCTATTTGCAGACCACCACCACACTGCGGTTCTTGTAGTTGCCGACGTCGACCCCCAGGGTTTTGTCACTCTCCTTGGGCGCCGGCGTGCCGTCGGTACCGACGATGCGATAGCCGGTGCCGGCGCAGGAGGCGTCAGCCTTCTCGTAGCAGGTGGCCCAGGAGTTGGCTTCCCCGGAGCAGTCGATGCTCAAGCCCTGTTCGCCGTTGTTCAGGTAGGTGGTTTCCGAGGTGGCACAGCCACCGAGGGCCAATACCGCGATCAGCGGCAGCATTCTGTTCATGTTCATAAGTGTGTCGTCTTCAGCGAGGGAGGGGCTAAACGCTCTGACAGCGCCAGCATGAAAAGGTTATAGCGATTGGCCACTTGTTTTCATCATGCTGCGAGCGGCCACAAAAAAGCCCTGCACAAGGGCAGGGCTCGGCGCGTGTCGCAACAGATCAGTCCTGATCTTTGCCACGGCGTTTGGACGACGCAGGGGTGTCGGTGAATACCGACGCTACATCAGTCGCCAGTTGCTCGCTGTCGAAAGGACCGGCGATGTGTTCGCCATTGGTCGTGGTCAGGTTCCACTTGCCGTCTTTCTTGTCGATCACATACCCGTTGATGATTTTTACCGCGGCCATCTATCTGTCTCGTTCGCTGGTTCAAAGGCGCCATGATACCGACAAATCCTCACATTGGGGGATGATGAGCGTATGGTGATGCAGCGTATTTGCGTGTTTGAGCTACTCTGTTTTCGCGGGTCGAAGTCGCCAACGGAACTATCGGCGAGAATATTTCTCTATGTTGGCATCGGTTAGCCAGTGCGGGGCATTGTAAGGTGCACGCCGCCTGATTAGACTGCGCCGAAACTCGTACACACAGCCCTTTCAAGGACTTATATGATCAAGAAATGCTTGTTCCCAGCAGCCGGTTACGGTACTCGCTTCCTGCCAGCGACTAAAGCCATGCCCAAAGAAATGCTGCCGGTGGTAAACAAGCCACTGATCCAGTACGGCGTTGAAGAAGCTCTGGACGCTGGCCTGACTGAAATCTCGATCGTGACCGGTCGTGGCAAGCGCGCTCTGGAAGACCACTTCGACATCAGCTATGAGCTGGAAAACCAGATCAAAGGCACCGACAAGGAGAAATACCTGGTCGGCATCCGCAAGCTGCTGGACGAGTGCTCGTTCTCCTACACCCGTCAGACCGAAATGAAAGGTCTGGGTCACGCGATCCTCACCGGTCGCCCGCTGATCGGTGACGAACCGTTCGCCGTGGTGCTGGCGGACGACTTGTGCGTCAACCTCGAAGGCGACGGCGTACTGACCCAGATGGTCAAGCTGTACAAGCAGTTCCGCTGCTCGATCATCGCCATTCAGGAAGTCGATCCGCAGGAAACCAGCAAGTACGGCGTGATCGCCGGTGAGATGATCCGCGACGACATCTACCGCGTGCACAGCATGGTCGAGAAGCCAAAGCCGGAAGACGCGCCGTCGAACCTGGCGATCATCGGTCGTTACATCCTGACTCCGGACATCTTCGACCTGATCGAACAGACCGAGCCAGGCAAGGGTGGTGAAATCCAGATCACCGACGCCCTGATGAAGCAGGCCCAGAACGGCTGCGTCATGGCCTACAAGTTCAAGGGCAAGCGTTTTGACTGCGGTGGCGCCGAAGGCTACATCGAAGCCACCAACTTCTGCTTCGAGAACTTCTACAAGACCGGCAAGGCTTACTGATAGCGCCGGACCTGCATCGCGAAGGGTGTGAAAGCACCCAAGTGAACGCACCCACAAACGCCCCGACTTGTTCGGGGCGTTTGTTTTTGTGCTGGAACAATCCTTGATCCTGGTGGTGCAATTTACTGGCGCCCTGTGAGCGCGCTGGCTGCTCTTTCAGGGAGGAGGGTACATGCGAGCATGCTGGCTGCTCCGATTTTCCTCAGGCGGTAAAGTAGAGCCCCATAAAGCGGGCTACCTGACCGCCCAAAACGAAAAAAGCTCCGTATCTTGCGATACGGAGCTTTTTCTTTATGCGTTACACCGGTTGCGATCTCTCGAAACCGATGCCTTCCGAGCGGTTACTGCTGCACGACATTCGCTGCGGCAGGGTCGACCTTTTTCGGCTTCATCAGGCTGAAGTCGATCAAGGCGCGCTGCTCGCGTTCGTACGGGTTGCCGATCATCAGCGGACGCGGTTTGAAGCTGTCGCTGACCAGACTCTTGCTGCGGTCCAGTTCATCGAAACTCAAACCGGCCATGTCCGCCCAGGTGTGGATCAGGTGCGAGCTGCTGTACGGCCGGCCCAGGTCGGCGGCGAAGTTCCAGTCGTGGTTCTCGCGCCATTTCGGCGACGCCCAGGCCATGAACGGAATGGTGTACATCGGCGCGGTCGGTTTGTTCTCGTTACGGCCGAGGGTGTTGTGGCCGGCGGAGTCGAACACGTCTTCACCGTGGTCGGAGAGGTACAGCAGGAAACCGTTCGGATCGGACTTGGCGTAGTCCTTGATCAGGCTGGACACCACGAAATCGTTGTACAGCACGGCGTTGTCGTAGCTGTTGTAGGTTGGCACCTGATCGTCACGTACGCCGGCCGGCACGCCGGTACGGTCCTGGAACTTGTCGAAGGTCGGCGGATAGCGGTACTGGTAGCTCATGTGAGTGCCGAGCAAGTGCACGACGATCAGCTTGCGCTGCGCCGGATCGGTCAGCGCCTTGTTGAACGGCTCGATCACGTCACCGTCGTACTGCGCGGCGTTCTGGTTGCGGTTGTTGTTCAGGTACACCTGCTCGTCGGCCTGCTCGGAGAAGGTCGTGAGCATGGTGTTGCGCTTGGTCATGGTCTGCTGGTTGGTGATCCAGAAGGTCTTGTAACCGGCCTGTTTCATCATGCTGACCAGCGACGGCGTGGACAGGTACAGATCAGGGTTCTCTTCGTCGGCGAAGGTCAGGACCTGCTGCAGCGCTTCAATGGTGTAAGGGCGCGGGGTGATGACGTTGTCGAATACCGCGAGCTGATCCTTGAGCTTGTCCAGTTCCGGCGTGGTCTTGCGTCCATAGCCGTACAGGCTCATGCGCTGACGGTTGGTCGACTCGCCGATCACCAGCACCAGGGTCGACGGTTTATCGGCATCGGTCACCTTGAGGTTATGCAGCGGCGGAACCTTGCTGGTGCTGTGCAGCATGTCCTGCATGCCGGCCAGGGTGTCGAGGTAGCGGTGGTAAGCCACCGCCATCTGCCAAGGCACGGCAGGCTCAATGCGGTCTTCGAACTTCTCGAAACCGCCGGCGAAACTGCCGGTACGTTGGGTCTGTTTGATCAGCGGGTAGCCGACTACGGCGAAAACGATCGCGATCGCAGCCACGAACGCGCGGCCTCGGGGCATGTACACCGGGCGCAGGCGGGTCCACAGGAAATAGGCGAAAGCGGTATGGGCGAGGAACGCCGGGATCATCCACCAGGCAAAGTACTGGGTCATGTATTCGCCGGCTTCAGAGATGTTCGACTCGAACATGATGAAGATGACGCTTTGCGAGAATTCCTGCTGATAGATGAAGAAATAACCCAGGCTGGCCATCGAGCAGGCCCACAGGACTACGCCGATCAGCGCGGCAAGCAGTTTGGTGCGTTTGGGAAACGCCAGCATCGGGGCGAGCCACAGCGCGCTCATCACGAAGGCCTGACGGAAACCGCTGAAACCGGAGGTGCCGGTCAGCTGAATCAACAGTTGGGTGATGCCCGAGAAATACCAGAAGAAAGCGAACAGCCAGAGAACCCCGGCCCAGTCGAAACCTGTCGCAGTCGTTTTGCTGCGTTTGAACAATGCCATTCAGCACTCCAGCTCATCGTCACTAACCACCGTCGGAGCGCTACATCAAACCGACGAACGGAAGCCGCGCGCAAACGCACGGCCAGAATGGGCCGGAGTATCACCAAGGTAGTGTGAAAACTTCGTTAGTTGCTGATCAGGGGGAGGGGAGCATCATGTCGGGAACGACAGGCGCCGTTCCCGAAGCTGGCGGGGCAGGTCAGGCGTGCGGATGGCGCTGGACCACCGGCAGAGGTTTGGGCTGAGCGCCCTGGGTCAGCGAGCGCAGCTGCGCCAGCTCCTGCTTCAACTGGTCGCGCTCGTCTTTCAACTGGCGCAATTCATCGCGACGGATCGTGACGTACAGGGTTTGTGGCGGCATTGCTGTGTGTACTGTGCCCATTGCTCACCTCGCAAATGGCGTGTCTCAACTGCAAATCGTCCCCGCGTCGGGGCTACTGACTTGCTATCGGCGCCAATTTTGATTTCTTTTGCCCGTGAATGGAACTTTTTTATTTTTCATGGTCGGTGTGTCTTCGGCAGGATTCGGGGCGTTATCACTCTGGATCGGGCACAATGCCCGGAAACTTCATCGCAACGCTCTGGACTAACCTCCATCAGTCGCGTTGGGCTATAACCAATGACACACATTTATTTGTAGTAAGGAGCATCAGCACATGCAACTCGGGATTATTGGACTGGGCCGCATGGGCGGCAATATTGCGCGACGTCTGATGCTCAACGGTCACACCACCGTTGTTTACGACCGCAATACCGCTTTCATCGATAACCTGGTCGCCGAGGGCTCCACCGGCGTTGCCGACCTGCCCGCTCTGGTGGCAGGCCTGGCCAAGCCACGTGCCGTATGGGTCATGTTGCCGGCCGGCGCGCCGACCGAAGACACCATCAACACTCTGAGCGACTTGCTGGAAGCCGGTGACACCATCATCGACGGCGGCAACACCAACTATAAGGATGACATTCGCCGGGCGAAAACCCTGGCCGAGAAGGGCCTGCACTACATCGACGTCGGTACCTCCGGCGGCGTCTGGGGCCTGGAGCGCGGCTACTGCATGATGATCGGCGGCGACGCCGAGACCGTGAACCGTCTGGACCCACTGTTCGCAGCGCTGGCGCCGGGCATGGGCAACATTCCGCGCACCAGGGATCGCAAATCCGAGGATCACCGCGCCGAGCACGGCTACATCCACGCCGGTCCTGCCGGTGCCGGGCACTTCGTGAAGATGATTCACAACGGCATCGAGTACGGCATGATGGCCGCGTTCGCCGAAGGCTTCGACATCCTCAAGACCAAGTCCAGCGAGCGTCTGCCGGAAGATCAGCGTTTCGACCTGAACGTGGCCGACATCGCCGAAGTCTGGCGCCGTGGCAGCGTGGTCTCGTCCTGGCTGCTCGACCTGACCGCCGACGCACTGGCCAGCGACCCGAAACTCGACGGTTTCTCCGGTTCGGTGGCTGACAGCGGCGAAGGTCAATGGACCATCGAAGCGGCCATGGAGCAAGCGGTGCCGGTTCCGGTGCTGTCCAACTCGCTGTTCTCGCGCTACCGCTCGCGCGGTCAGGGCACTTTTGGCGACAAGATTCTCTCGGCCCAGCGCTTCGGCTTCGGCGGCCACGTGGAGACACCGAAGAAATGACCCATACGATCCGCAGGAAATCCAAGGCAGAACCCGCACCACCGACCACGCTGTTTCTGTTCGGTGCCCACGGCGACCTGGTCAAGCGCTTGCTGATGCCGGCGCTGTACAACCTCAGTCGCGACGGCTTGCTTGACGAGAATCTGCGGATCGTCGGCGTTGATCACAACGCCATTACCGATGAAGCCTTCGCGCAAAAACTCGAAGACTTCATCCGTACCGAAGTGGCGGCGAAAGTCGGCAAGGGCGATCAGATGCTTGATCCGGCCTTGTGGGCCAAGCTCGCCAAAGGCATCAGCTACGTCCAGGGCGACTTCCTGGACGACAGCACTTATTCCGCGCTGGCGGCAAAAATTGCCGACAGCGGCACTGGCAATGCGGTGTTCTACCTGGCCACCGCGCCACGTTTCTTCAGTGAAGTGGTATGCCGTCTCGGCGCCGCCAAGTTGTTGGAGGAAACCCCGGAAGCATTCAGAAGGGTGGTCATCGAGAAGCCGTTCGGCTCCGATCTGCAAACTGCCGAAGCGTTGAACGCCTGCCTGCTCAAGGTCATGTCCGAGAAACAGATCTATCGGATCGACCATTACCTGGGCAAGGAAACCGTGCAGAACATTCTGGTCAGCCGGTTCTCCAACAGCCTGTTCGAAGCATTCTGGAACAACCATTACATCGACCACGTGCAAATCACCGCGGCGGAAACCGTCGGCGTCGAAACCCGTGGCAGTTTTTACGAGCACACCGGTGCGCTGCGTGACATGGTGCCCAATCACCTGTTCCAGCTGCTGGCAATGGTCGCCATGGAACCGCCGGCCGCGTTCGGCGCTGACGCCGTGCGCGGCGAGAAGGCCAAAGTGGTCGGCGCGATCCGCCCGTGGAGCGTTGAAGAAGCGCGAGCCAATTCGGTACGCGGTCAGTACCGCGCCGGTGAAGTCGATGGCAAAGCGTTGAATGGCTATCGGCAGGAAGCCAACGTAGCGCCTGACAGCAACACCGAAACCTACGTCGCGCTGAAAGTCATGATCGACAACTGGCGCTGGGTCGGCGTGCCGTTCTACCTGCGCACCGGCAAGCGCATGAGCGTGCGCGACACCGAGATCGTCATCTGCTTCAAACCAGCGCCGTACGCGCAGTTCCGGGATACCGAGGTCGACGAGTTGCAGCCGACCTATCTGCGTATTCAGATCCAGCCTAACGAAGGCATGTGGTTCGACCTGCTGGCCAAACGGCCGGGGCCGGCGTTGAACATGGCCAACATCGAGCTGGGTTTTGCCTACAAGGATTTCTTCGAGATGCAGCCGTCCACCGGCTACGAAACGCTGATCTACGACTGCCTGACCGGCGACCAGACGCTGTTCCAGCGCGCCGACAACATCGAGAACGGCTGGCGCGCGGTGCAGCCCTTCCTCGATGCCTGGCAACAGGATGCGAGTGTGCAGACTTACGCTGCCGGGGAAGACGGCCCGCAAGCCGCCAATGATCTGCTGACTCGCGACGGTCGCGTCTGGCATGGTCTGGGATGAGTGAGTCGATCCGTTTTTTATTGAGTGACATGGACGGTACGCTGTTGCTGCCCGATCACAGCCTGAGTCAACGCACCATCGACGCCGTTCGTTCGCTGCGCGAGGCCGGCGTGTTGTTCAGCCTGGCCACCGGGCGCCCACCCAAAGCCATGTTGCAGCAGATCGAAGCCTTGGGCGTCGATCTGCCGACCGCCGCCTTCAATGGCGGCACCATCGTCAATCCGGATGGCAGTCTGTTGGTGGCGCATTACCTGCCGGTGCCGACGGCGCTGATTGCCCTGGCGTTGTTCGCTGACCAACCGGATGTGGAGATCTGGGTGTTCAGCGGTGGTGACTGGTTGCTCAAGGATCCGCACGGGCCGATGGTGCCGCGCGAACAGCACGGCCTCGGTTATCCGCCGGTGGTGGTCGAGAGTTTCGAGCCGTACCTGGAGCGCATCGACAAGATCGTCGCCACCAGTAACAACACCGATCTGCTGATCGAGCTTGAGGCGCGCCTGTTAGCCAAGGTCAGCGGCATGGCGCAGGTCTCGCGTTCGCAACCGGTGTACCTGGACGTGACGGCGCTGGAGGCCAACAAGGGCACCGCACTGGCAACCATTGCCGCGCACCTCGATATCCCGCTGGCGCAGACCGCCGCGATTGGCGATGGCGGCAACGACCCGGCGATGTTCCATTGCGCGGGATTGTCGATTGCCATGGGGCAGGCGGAAGAGGCGGTGAAGCGCCAGGCTGACGTGGTCACCGCGCCAAACACCGACGACGGCGTGGCGCAGGCGATCGAGAAGTACATCCTCGGTCGCTGATTCACCCGGAAACAAACTGTGGGAGCGGGCTTGCTCGCGAATGCGGAGTATCAGCCAACACATCAAGTGCCTGACACTCCGTCTTCGCGAGCAAGCCCGCTCCCACAGTTTTAATCGCGTGTAGTCAGAGCCATTGGCTGAGCGCCTGCCAATGTGGGAGTGAGTCTGCTCATACCGGTTGATCGAGAGTTGCCAGCGCCATTGGCTCACCGCCCTGACAATGTGGGAGCGAGCTTGCTCGCGAATGCGGTGCATCAGTCAACACATCAAGTGCCTGACACTCAGCATTCGCGAGCAAGCCCGTTCCCACAGTTTTATCGCGTGTTGTCAGAGCCAGTAACTTACCGCATACCAGCCCAGCAACCCCATCACCACGGTGTACGGCAGCGCCATCCACACCATCCGCCCGTACGACAGGCGCACCAGCGGTGCAATCGCCGAGGTCAGCAGGAACAGGAATGCCGCTTGACCGTTCGGCGTCGCCACGCTTGGCAGGTTGGTGCCAGTGTTGATCGCGATCGCCAGGGTCTCGAAATGCTCGCGGCTCATGTGCCCGGACAGGAAAGCCTGTTTCACTTCGGTGATGTAGATCGTGGCGACGAACACGTTATCGCTGATCGCCGAGAGCAGGCCGTTGGCGATGAACAGCATGCCCGGCTGTTGTTCCGCCGGCAGCGCCAGCACCCACTGGATCAACGGGGCGAACAGTTGCTGATCGTGAATCACCGCGACCACGGCAAAGAACACCACCAGCAATGCGGTGAACGGCATGGCGTCCATGAACGCGCTGCCCAGACGATGCTCGTCGGTGATGCCGGTGAACGCGGTGATCAGCACGATCACCATCAGGCCGATCAGCCCGACCTCCGCGACGTGAAACGCCAGGCAGCCAATCAGGATCAATGCGGCAGCGCCTTGCACCAGCAGGGCGGCACGCTGACGCGGGGTGCGTTCGGCGTTGTCTTCGGCGGCGTAATTGGCCAGCACGGCGCGGACGTTGTCCGGCAGCAGGGTGCCGTAGCCAAACCAGCGCAGTTTTTCCAGCAGCACGCACGTCACCAGACCCGCCGCCAGCACCGGCAACGAAACCGGCGCGACTTTCTGGAAGAACTCTGCGAAGTGCCAGCCCATTTCATGACCGATCAGCAGATTCTGCGGCTCACCCACCAGGGTGCAGACCCCACCGAGTGCGGTGCCGACCGCGCCGTGCATCAGCAGGCTGCGCAGGAATGCGCGGAATTGCTCCAGGTCTTCATGGTGCAGGGCCGGCAGATGGCGGTCGTCGCTGAATTCGCTGTCCTGACGCGGATCATTGCCCGAGGCCACGCGGTGGTAGACCGAATAGAAGCCGACCGCCGCGCTGATGATCACCGCGGTTACGGTCAAGGCATCGAGAAACGCCGACAAAAAAGCTGAGAGAAAGCAGAACATCAGCGCCAGCAGCGCCTTGGAGCGCACGCCCAGCAGCAACCGTGAGAACAGAAACAGCAGCAGATCCTTCATGAAGTAGATGCCCGCGACCATGAACATCAGCAGCAGGATCACCGGGAAGTTGTGCACCAGTTCATCGTACAGGGCCTGTGGTGAGGTCATCTTCAGCAGCAGGGCTTCGATCAGCAACAAGCCACCGGGCATCAATGGATAGCACTTGAGGGCCATGGCCAGGGTGAAAATGAATTCGATCACCAGCAGCCAGCCGGCGGCGACCGGGCCGACAGTGAACAGCACCACGGCGTTGAGGATCAGGAACCCTACGATGCACGCCTTGTACCAGCGGGGCGAGTGCCCGAGAAAATTATGCGCGAACGCCTGGGCCAGTGAACCGGACATCGGTTGCTCCTTGTATTAAGAAGCGCGCAAGTTGCCGCATGTGTCTGGCAAGTTCAAGTCCGGGAAGTTATTGATTCAGATAGCGCGCGACCATGGCGCGGTAGTTGCCGTCGAGCGAGTAGCCGCCGACAAGAATTTTCCGGTCTGGCTGGATCGCGAGAGAATTGGCGGTATCCAGGCTGCGGCCCAGGCGCGTGCGCAACCAGCCGTGGCCGTTGCCGAAGCTTCGGTCGAGATGGCCGTCAGCTTTATAGCGAGCAACGATGAAGTCGGCCTCGACGCCGCCGATCGTTGCACCCACCGCCATGATCCGACCATCCGCCATGCGTTGCGCGGCGCTCCACTGACAACCACTGGGGCCGATTTCCAGCAGATGCGGCTGGCCAGTGTCGTTGCGCCAGTCCGGGCGGCCGTTAGGATGCAGGCTCAGCGCCAGGCAGCGGATCGGATCGCGACTGCTGCCAAAACAGTGCAGATGTTCCTTTGACTCGATGACCTGACAGACCATCGCGCTTTTGCCGTTGGCTTTGAAAGCCAGGAAGCCATCCACCGCGAAGCGCTCATCAAGACGCCCGTCAGGCAGGTAGCGCGCCACCAGCCCCTCCTGGGGAAAATCAATTGAGCCGGCGACAAGGATCCGCCCGTCCTTCTGCAATACAAGGCTGCTGAGCCACGTGTTGAGCAGCAAATGTCGAATCATCACGAAACCGCGCCCATTGAAGCTTGCATCGAGCGTCCCGTCTGGCGTCAGGCGGATCAGCATTCCGGCATGGTCGGCGAGTTCGAAGTGGTGATTGGCGATCAGCAGAATATGCCCGTCGTCCTGCACGGCGATGTCACAGGCTTCAGCACCCGGTACGCCGGGAGGCAGCCAGCAGTCACGGGAACCGATGGACAGGTCGCCGGGCAGGCGCACTACTTTGCGACCATTTTCACCAAAGCTCGGGTCGGGGATACCCTCGGTGCTGAACAGGGCAAGGGCGGGCAGGGTGCGATGGGCGTTTTGATAATGCAGCCCGGCCAGCAGGATTCGTCCGTCGGGCAATACCTGGACCTTGCCACCGGTGGCCTCAAAACCGCGTTCGAACTCGCCAATCACGCTGCCATGCTGGCCGAAAGCGAGGTCGGCCGAACCGTCCGCAAGTAGGCGTGCCAGACCGAAACGACTGCCTTGAGCAGTGCCGACCTTGGCGGCGACCAGCACGCGCCCCTGTCGATCCAGTGCGACACCCTGAGTCATGCTGGAAACACTGCCGGCGAAATACACTTGGGCGACGCCAGTGTTGGCAAATTGTTTGTCGAGTTGCCCGGAACTGTTGAGTAGTGCCGGGCGCGCAAAGGCGTTCTCGGGTGACATGCATGCCTCTCCTTGCAAGTTGACCAGGCCCGAATGGGCGGTAACTGCATGAGCGGAACATTCAATCCCTGAATACACGCAAGTTCAACTGACAGAACTAACAGGTGGAGGGTCGCACTGTGCCATAACAGTGTCTTTTTGAACCAAACGAAAGCCTGCCAAGCAGTGGCGCCTGGCAGGTTGAAGAAAGTTGTACAGAAGTATTGAAGATAAACAGCAGCGGATAACTAACAAAGAACAGAGCGGATGACGTGAAAGTCATCCGCATCAGCCTCTGATCAATGTGGCATCGACCACGATTGCAGCAGGTAACCTTCTTTGCTCAATTCAGCGCGGGCCTGTTGCAACAGCAGTTCCAGTTGCGCCGGATCGGAGTAGGCGCTGCTTGGAATCTGCTGGCGACCGATGTGCGAGTTGGTACGATCGATGACGGTCAGGTTCAGTTCGCCATTGCCGTCTTGTGGGGCCCAGGCCACGCACTGAAAGGGTTTGAACGCGTGGTTGGCAATCAAAAGAGCTTCGTTGATACGGAGCGGGGCGGTCATTGGGGTCTTCTCTCTGTCGTGCCCAATCAAGTGATGTGCCGTCGGTTGGGCTTACCGTTCGGCTGGTTACTTGTACTGATGCACGCAACCCCGTGGCAGGTCACACACGAAACAAAGAAATTTCAACTTAATTGCTCGGGCTCAACATTCCGAACGTTTTTGAAAGCCTGGTGAAAGATAGCAACTCGATAGCTGACTAATAAACTTGCTTCTTATAACTCGTTAGCTTGTACACCTATAAGCAATCGATACAAGGCCCTGTCAATTTCTTGCTAATGTTACAGTCGGGTCTGCCAAATGACTGTTTTTACAATAATTTCCCTAAATTTGGCGCCAAGGAACAGTCATGATCGAAGCGCCAGCGTTACGACGTTTATTGGTAGTCGACCCTTGTGACGACTGCCATCGCCTGTTACCCGGATTGCGCGCGGTGGGCTGGGATGTCGACAGTTGTACCCTGGAAAATGCCGCCGATCGGACATGCGATGTCGGGCTGCTGCGACTGCAACCTTTTCACCTTGAACGTCCCGAAGCGGTCAAGGAACTGATCAGCCGCAGCGGCACCGAGTGGATCGCGGTGTTGAACCAGGAAGTCCTGCGGTTGCAGAACGTCGGTGACTTCGTCTGCGAATGGTTTTTCGATTTTCATACCTTGCCGTTCGATGTCTCGCGGGTCCAGGTGACCCTGGGGCGCGCATTCGGCATGGCACGTCTGCGCGGACAAGGCACGATTCACGTCGACCAGCCGGAACATGAGCTGCTTGGCGACAGCAAGCCGATCCGCGAGCTGCGCAAGTTATTGAGCAAACTGGCGCCGACCGAATCCCCGGTACTGATCCGCGGTGAAAGCGGCACCGGTAAAGAACTGGTGGCGCGCACACTGCACCGCCAGTCCCAGCGCCACAGCAAGCCGTTTGTGGCGATCAATTGCGGGGCGATTCCCGAACACTTGATTCAATCCGAACTGTTCGGCCACGAAAAAGGCGCCTTTACTGGGGCGCATCAGCGCAAGGTCGGGCGCATCGAGGCCGCGAATGGTGGCACGCTGTTTCTCGACGAAATCGGCGATCTGCCGCTGGAATTGCAGGCCAATCTGCTGCGTTTTCTGCAGGAGAAACACATCGAGCGCGTGGGTGGCAGTCAGCCGATCCCGGTGGATGTTCGCGTGCTGGCGGCCACCCACGTCGACCTCGAGGCGGCAATCGAGAAAAAGCGTTTTCGCGAGGACCTGTATTACCGCCTCAATGTGCTGCAAGTGGTGACCGCGCCATTGCGCGAGCGCCACGGTGATCTGTCGATGCTGGCCAACCATTTCTCGCATTTCTACAGCCACGAAACCGGCCGCCGCCCGCGCAGCTTCAGTGAGGATGCGTTGATTGCCATGGGCAAGCACGACTGGCCAGGCAACGTTCGAGAACTGGCCAACCGAGTGCGACGGGGTCTGGTTCTGGCGGAAGGCCGACAGATCGAAGCCCGGGATCTGGGATTGCTCAGCCAGCACACGATTTCGACGCCAATGGGTACGCTGGAAGACTACAAGACGCGCGCCGAACGCCAGGCGCTGTGCGATGTATTGAACCGCCACAGTGACAACCTAAGTGTGGCGGCGAAAGTGCTGGGCGTGTCGCGGCCGACGTTTTATCGCCTGCTGCACAAGCATCAGATTCGCTAGAGACCAAAGCCCAAAAGATCGCAGCCTGCGGCAGCTCTTACAGGGATTAACCCTGTAGGAGATGCCGCAGGCTGCGGTCTTTTGCTTTAGAAGTAGTACGGGAATTTCAGGCTGAAGGAAAAGTCGGGGGCATCCGGGGTCATGCCGATCGACAGATTGGGCACGATAGTCAGGTTGTCCGTGGCGGCAATGGTCATGCCGACGTTGAAGTAGCCTGCGTTGGCGTCACTTGAGACCACCGATTGCCAATCCCCTCCATCGGGTTTGAGTTTGCTCCTGCGTTGCACCAGATCAGACATCGAAAACGACATACTCATCTTTTCGTTCAGTGCAAACGCAATACCGGCGCCGATCTGGAAGCTGTCGCCAATGCTGACCTTGCCCGGGGTTTTCTGGTTGACGGTCGAGCTGATGTCGTCGAACGACTCCTCCAGGTTGTGGGTGTAGGACAAGCTGCCGAACAGCACTGCCGGGTCGAACGTCTTGACCAGCGAAACCCCGGGTGTGATCGACCAGACACCGTTACCGGTTGGCAGCGTGTCAGGCACGAACAGGTTGGAGTTGGCGTCGGTCTGGCGCAGTTTGATGCCGAACGGATCCTTGCCGGTTGGCGCCTTGACCCGCAGGGTGACCACGGCGTCCGGCGTGTTGACCGACTCGTCGAGGAACTTGTAGGCAATACCGAAGTTGACGTCGCCGATGGTCGGATCGCGCGAAACATCCTGTTCCGTCGTGACGTTGGACGCACCACCGTTGCCGCCACCGGACTGGTAGGTCGATTCGCGGTAAACCACCGGCACGTTCACGTCGAACTGCCAACGGTTGTCGAAGTTGTAGCGCCCGGTCAGGTCCAGCGTCCAGGTGTCGGCCTTGATCCGGTCGAGGTTGATGTTGCCCAGAAAGATCGAGTCCAGCGCGAGGAAGCCGTTTAGGATCAGCTGCCGGGTGTCGTAACGCGAATAGGTCACGCCGGTTTCAAAGCTGAATTTACCGCCGCCGAAGAAGCCGCTGGCCTCGTCGTAGAGGTTGGACACACTCTGGGCCGGTTGCGAATCGTCGGCCAGCGACTGGCCGTAAGAAGCGCCGCTGCCCCCGGCGGCGCCCCCCGATGCTGCTGCCGCGCCAACTCCGGGAGCCCCGGTACCGGTCGCGACTTTTGGATTGCCTTTCATGTCAGACGGCGACTTGGCCAGCCGTTTGGGTTGCGGGGCTGCCGGTTGATCTTCGACCTGACGGACCCGTTGTTCGAGCACCGCCAGGGCCTTTTGTTGCACTTCGTATCGTTGCTTCAGCTCCAGAAGTTCCTGTTTCAGGGTCTCCACATCTGCGTCGGGTGCTGCTTGCAGCATCGCCGCGGGTAGAAGAGTACTCAGACATACAGCGGCACGCAGTGATACTGATCGATACATGAATAAGCCGTCCCTTTAAGCCCAATGATCGAGACTCAGCGTAGTTCAATATCCGATATTGCGTAGTGCCCTGAGTTGAGTCAGGTTGCAGTCCAGTGCGCCGGGGCTGATGCCGTTATTGTTAAGCACAACATTGAGTTGGGTCATGTTGTTGACCACGTTGGCGCTGCCGAGCAGGCGGGTGTTCTGCAGCAGGCCACCCTGGGCCACTTGTTGCAGGGCGGTGCCCTGATTGCCCGAGGCCTGAATGGCCATTTGCACGCCACTGTTGGTGGCCGAAACGGCGACACTGCCAGCGGCATTGCTGGCCCCGATAGTCTGCCCGGCCATCAGGGCCTGGCCTTGTGCGGGTGCCAGCGGAGGAGGGGTGTTGGCTTCTTTTACATTGATGGCCACATTGTTGCTGGCGGTGTTGCCGTCGCCGGCGGCGCGTACGCTTTGGGTCACGCCCTGGCTGCTGTTGAGTGCCGCGCCACCAATGACATTGCCAGTGCCCGGCGTCGGGGTGCTGCCGTTGCCCTGTTCCTTGATGGTCGAGACATAGAATTCCGGTTTGATCGTGGCGGCCTGGATTTGCATCGACGTCGCAGCGCCGATCAGATCACCGCTGGCGTTGCGCCAGGTACTGCTCATGACAATGCCGAAGCTGATGATCCGCCCCGGCATGACGTAACGACCACGAAGCTGGGACAGCTCCTGATCCTGAACTTCGATGGGTTTGAATCCTGCATTGGCATAGCCTGACGCGCTCGCTGCCAGGCAGGCGGCGGCCAGCCAGTATGAGGTTTTCATCTGCTGCTCCCGGGACATCCAGCCCCATTCTTTATAATCGGCGATTAAAAGAAGTCGCTCTGTATGAACCCGAAGTCCATCAATTCGGCATCTCTGACAGGGTTGAAGTTATCCAGCTTGTTCTTCGCGGTCAGCGGGGTCGGCGGCATGCGCAATGCATTGGTTTTGTCATAACCGGGGCCGACGATGGCGAAGACGATGCCGTTCCAACCTTTGACAAAGTCATCATGGGCGTAGCGTTTGTGGCCTAAGACGGGATCTCCGATATAAACCCAATCCTTGTCCGAACGCTGCAGCACCACGAAATGCTTGTAGCCGCGAATTTCCATCAGTACCACCACCGGGATTGTTACGTCGTCGAGTTTTTCCGGTGGAATCTTGTAGCCCCTGGCGCGCATGCCGATGCTTTCTATGTAGCGTTTCATGTCCAGCATGGAGAAACCTTGGGTACGAACAAGGTCCTGGTCAGCGTTGACCAGCATGCCTTTGATGATGTGCTCTTCATCGACGTCGAGCCAATAAGCCTGGCGCAGTACCGTGGCCAGTGCGGCGGCGCCGCAGCTGAAATCGGTTTTTTGTTCGACGATGTCGGCAAACTTGCGTTCACGAATGCTTTGCACGTTCTTGTAGATGAGTACGCCGCCAGGCAGGGCAGCGACGGGCATCTGGGCAGCCTGGGTCAGGCCGGACAGGCAAAGCAGGGCGATAAAGGCAGTCTTACGCATGATCGATACGCCTTTGCGGACTGAGGAAAAGCCCCGTTTCCGGGGCTTTCGTTTCGATCGCGATTACATGCAGGCTTTGCAACCTGCAGCGATGGACAGCGAGTTGCTTTGTTGGTTGCCAACACCGGCAGCGTTGTTGAAGCCACCGTTACCCGACCAGTTGTTGCCTACGTTGGTCATGCTGGCGTTGTTGGTAACTGGGTTTTTCCAGCCGTCTGGGGTCAGCACTTGTTGCGTGGTTACACCAGCAAGACCGAAGGCACCCACAGCTTCGAAGGTGGCTTTCTGATCTTTGCTGCCGCCATTGCCGCCATGGCCTTTGTCGTCGTTGCCATAACCGCCACCGCCGTGGCTGTCACCTTTGATGGTAGCTTCGCCCACGGCGCCGAATACGCCGACGGCGGCGACAGTGCCAGTGAGGGTGTCTTTTTTGTAGGTCTGAGTGCCGTTGTTGCCGACTTGCAGACCGGTAGTGCTTTGGTTGGCAGCAGCAGCGGCTTGCGCTACACGACCACCGGACACAGCGATTGCCAGGTTGTTTTTCTGTTGGTTGAAGTTGCCGGCAGCGTTGTTCACGCCAATGTTACCCGAGCCACTGTTGCCGACGTTGTTCATGCCGGCGTTGTTGGTGCTGGAGTAGTTGCCAACGGTGTTGTTGCTGTTGACTTGAGTGGCGCTGGAAGCGGACACCGCAGAGCCGAAGATGAAGCTTTCGTCAGCGGTGGCCAGAGCCGCGGCGTTGTCTTGCTGGTTGCCGTCACCGGCCACGTTGTTGGCCCCGATGTTGCCGTTGGCGCCGTTAAGCGAGCCACTGATGCCGGCGTTGTTCTGGGTGCCCTGGTTCAGGACGGTGTTACCGCCGTTGTTTTGCACGTCGAGCACTGCAGCACCGGCACCTGCGCCGATTTGCAGCAGTTCTTCCAGGGTAGGGCCTTTTGGTGGAGGAGGGTTGTGACCGTGACCACCGTTGTTACCATGATCATTGCCGCCTGCTTGAGCCGCCATTGCCATTACTGCTGCAAGTGCGAAAACCAGTGGTTTGAGAGCCATTGTAGTTTTCATGGTGTTTCTCCATCGTGCTTATTAGTTGGTTAAGTGTTGGTACTTTCTAATTGCACTGCTTTTGTTGTTTGGGTCAGTCAGCGACCCGGATGCTCAGGGTGTTAGCCATACGGTTCCCCACCCCGGCACTCTGGTTCACCTGAATCACCCCTCGGCTGCCGGTGAAGGCCTGATCACTTGTCGTGACCTGGCGACTGCCGGGTGAGGTGCCAGTTGCTCCTGAGCTCGGTAAAAGCGCCACGTTCTGTTGCGACAGGGCGCTGTCGTCAACGCTTTGCGGGGCAGCACTGATGCTGACGCGCGTCACGTTGGCCATCTGGTTGTTGGCACCGGCGCCCTGGTTCACGCCCAGGATCCCGTTGCCATTACTGAAAGAGGTGCCGCCAATGGTGGCGCTGGCGTTCATCGACGGGTTGGCAGGGGTATCCAGCTTTTGCCTGACGATGGTGGTGGCACTGGCATTGGTGCCAATGGCGATCGCTTTGGTGTTGGTCTGTTGCATCTGGTCGCCGGCGGCCTGGTTGACATTGAAGTTGCCGCGGTACTGCACACCGGTATCCTGGATGTCTGCGTTGTTCACGGAACTCGGATCGGCCATGACGCTGGCACAGCTGAAGAGGGCAAGCAGCAGAAGGGAACGATTCATCTCATTGACCTCCAGCCATGCGAGTCAGCGGCGCCAGACCGGTGCTCAGCGAGCGATTGATCGTGTTGGAGATCGTGCCGCCACCGCCGCCGCCGTGACCGGCACTCATGCCAGGCAGGCCGTTGGGGTTGGTCAGCACGTTCATGCCGGGCATGTCCGAGTTCGGCGTGATCATGTTGCTGCGGATCGAAGCGCCGCTGGCGACACTGGCAAAATCGCCGTCACTGAGTTCGGTGCTGGTCATCGCTTGATGGATTCGATCGGAAGGGTTGGCGTTGACCGTGGTTGGATACGGGTCTTTGCCACCGCTGCGCCCGATTGCAATAGGCTGGACGTCGCGGTTGAGAACGATCACGCCATTGCCTTCGGCCTGAACGTTGAAACTGATGAATGTGCTGGCGGCTGATCCAATCAGCAGAAGGCAGGTCAGGCCTTTATTGATATTCCCCACGGCGGCAATTCCTTCTTCAGTGGGCTGGCTCTTGTCAGCGTTGGGAAGGAGAGAGCGAAAGCTGTGCCGCTTTTGAGTTGTCTATTGTTTTCAACGGGTTGGCGCTGCGGCACGCAATCTTGATACATAACCTGTTTCAGCGCTGAAACAGTCATGTCGACAGCGGCGGGGGCATGGGCGGTGCAAAGCTCTGGAACAAGGGTTTGCCGGGGACTGTTTCACTGGCGTAACAGATGCCCTTGCAGAATGATGAAGGCCATTTAAACGGCTGCTTTGCGCGGAGTCGGGTGTTTCAAGAATGGACACTTGGGCTCCGAAAGGAGCTGTTTGCCAGGTCAATCAGCCATTAAACGCGCCACGGCTTCGAAAGCCTGAGACCGCCGCTCATCCCAATCGCCCTGAATGATCTGCAGCGGTTGCCGTTGTTGTTCCAGCCAGTCGCGGGTGGCCTGAAAGAACGCCATGCGTTCGCTGAGTTGCGGCTGGCAGCGTTGGCCGTCGTCGGTCCAGTCGATCTGCTCCGGCGACAACAGCAGATGCAGGTCGTAATGCCGGGCCAGCAGCTCGGGTTCCAGCCACGCCGGGCAGTCGCCAAACAGGGTCTGGCTCCAGAGGATGTTGCTCAGCAAATGGGTATCGAGAATCAGCAATTGCGGTTGCTGCGCCCGCGCCTGATCTTCCCATTGCAGCTGCCCACGGGCGATGTTGGGGATGTCGTTGAGGCAGGTATCGCGTGGATTCTGCTCGATGAACCAGCGCACGTATTCGTCCACCCGCAGGCCGCCGAAGCGAGCCTGAAGGCCAGCGGCCAGCCAGCTCTTGCCGGTGGATTCCGGGCCGGTGAGGACAACCACCTTCATCGCTGCAACGCCGGATCGGCGCGCCATTCGCGCCAGCCTTGCACAGCAATCAGGGTGAACAGGGCATACAGCGCGGCGGTGAGGTACAGACCCTTGTACAGGAACAGACCGACGAAAATCACATCCAGCACGAACCACAGCGCCCAGCATTGCAGGCGTTTCTGCGCCATCCACAATTGCGCAACCAGGCTGAACGCCGTCAGCGCGGCATCGAGCCACGGCTGCGCCGCGTCGGTCCAGTGCGCCATGGCCGCACCCAGCAGCAGGCTGCCGAGGGCGCCTACGCTCAGGCCGAGCAGTATCGAGCGCTGATCCAGGCGCGTGACTTCACGGCCGTCATGCATCGTCCCGGCGCGGGTCCACTGCCACCAGCCGTAGACTTGCAGCGCGGCGTAAATCACTTGCAGCAACATGTCCGAGTACAGCTTCACGTCATAGAAAATCCAGCTGTACAGCAACACCATGACCAGGCCGATCGGCCAGCACCACGGATTCTGTTTGACCGTCAGCCAGACGGCGATCACACCGAGGGCGGCGGCAAACAGTTCAAGCCCGGACATGGGGGTTCCTTAGGGGAGTTGAGGAGGGAGCGGATTGTACCCAAAAACCTGTAGGAGTGAGCCTGCTCGCGATGGCGGTGGGTCAGCCGCTCTGTGGTTGACTGATACGACGCTATCGCGAGCAGGCTCACTCCTACAGGGGGAGCGGGGTCAGACGCGGAACTGGCGCAGAAGCTGGTTCAGCTGTTCACTCAACTGCCCAAGCTTGACGCTCGCCGCACTCGACTGCTCCGCCGCCAGCGCCGTACTGTGCGACAGACCGGCGGCCTGCGTGACGTTCTGGTTGATGTCCTCGACCACATGCGCCTGTTGCAGTGTGGCGCTGGCAATCGAGGCATTCAGGCCGTTGAGATTGCGCAGGGCCTGGCCGATCGCGTTAAGGCTGGCACCGGCGAGGCCGGCCTGTTCGATGGTCAGTTGCGAGGCCTTGCTGCTGTCGCCAATGACTTTCACCGCCGCTTCGGAATGATTCTGCAGGCGTTCGATCATGCTCTGGATTTCCGCCGTCGACTTTTGCGTGCGCTGCGCCAGCAACCGCACTTCATCGGCCACCACCGCAAAGCCCCGGCCCTGTTCCCCGGCGCGGGCCGCTTCGATGGCCGCGTTGAGCGCCAGCAGGTTGGTTTGCTCGGCAATCGAGCGGATCACCTCCAGCACACTGCCGATCTGCGTACTTTCGGCCGCCAGGGTGCGAATCACTTCGACCGCTTGGTCAATGGTTCCGGACAACTTGTCGATCTGTTGCAGACTGCCGTCGATGTTGATCTGGCCCTGCTGCGCCTGAGCTTCGGCATCGCGCATTTCAGCGGCAGCATGTTCGGCGTTCTTCGCCACATCCTGCACGCCGTAGGTCACTTCGTTGATTGCGGTCGCCACCAGTTCCATCTGCTGCGATTGCTGTTGGCTGCGCTGCTGGGCCTGAGTCGCATCGTTGCCCAGTTCACTGGACGACTGACCCAGCGCACTGGCCGAAACCTGCAGGTCACCGATGACCCGGCGCAACTTGGCGGTGAAGGCGTTGAAGTGATGCGCCAGTTGCGTGACTTCGTCCTGACCGTGGGTGTCGAGGCTGCGGGTCAGGTCGCTCTCGCCGCTGGCGATGTTGGCCATGGCGTTCACGGTTTCCTGCAACGGACGGACGATGCTGCGGGCAATCAAAATCACCAGCAGGGCCATGATCACGGCGATCACCAAACCAATCACCGAAGCCTTGATCAACTGCCCCCGGAACTCGCTCTGCACATCATCGACGTAAACGCCCGAACCGAGCACCCAGCCCCACGGCTCGAACAATTTTACATAGGAGGTTTTCGCCACCGGTTCGCTGGCACCGGGCTTGGGCCAGCGGTAATCGACCATGCCCGCGCCTTTGCTTTTGGCGATCGCGACCATCTCGTTGAACACCGCGAAACCGTCTGGGTCGCGGATCGCCGAAAGGTTCTGGCCTTCGAGTTTGGGGTTGGTCGGGTGCATGACCATCACGGGGGTGAGGTCGTTGATCCAAAAGTAATCGCTCTGGTCGTAGCGCAGGCCACGAATGGCGGTCAGCGCTTGCTTCTGTGCGGCTTCGCGGGTCAGGGTGCCAGCGGTTTCCAGGTCGTGGTAATAGGTCAGCAGGCCGCTGGCGGTCTGCACCACATGCTGGGTTTTCTGCGCCTTGGCGTGGTACAGGTCATCGTGGATCTGCTTGAGCATCAACACGCCCAAGGTCAACAACATGACCACCGCCACAATCAAAATGAGCCACAAGCGTCGGCTGATCGACACACTGCGCAAGCTGTTCATAACGCTGTCACTCCGATTTCTTTTTCTTGTAATAAATCAACGCCAGCATCCAACCACGTTTGCGTGGTCAGGCATACGCGACCCAAGTCGTATAACGCCGCAGCACTATTAAGGCTTGTCTGTTAGGATTTCGGCCCCGCGCGTGAAAACCTGAATCCGAATTGATATTTCACGGAATTTTGACCGTTTCGTGTGGATCCTGTGCGCGCGGAATCGGTACAGCTACGCTGAACGCAGTGAACGTTAGAAAAATATTATCGGGGCATGCCCGCGTGCATCGCTCTTTGGGGGATTGATGGATCTTTGGACCGCCTTGCAGGCACTGATTCTTGGAGTTGTAGAGGGGCTGACGGAGTTTTTGCCCATTTCCAGTACCGGACACCAGATCATTGTTGCCGACCTGCTCGAGTTCGGCGGCGAACGGGCCATGGCGTTCAACATCATTATTCAGCTCGGCGCGATCCTTGCGGTGGTCTGGGAGTTTCGCCGCAAGATTCTCGACGTGGTGATCGGCTTGCCGACCCAGCCGAGTGCACGGCGTTTTACTGCCAACCTGCTGATCGCGTTTCTGCCGGCGGTGGTGCTGGGGGTGATTTTTGCCGACCTGATTCACCAATACCTGTTCAATCCGATCACCGTCGCGACCGCGCTGGTGGTGGGCGGTGTGATCATGCTGTGGGCCGAGCGTCGGCAACATGAAGTGCACGCCGAAACCGTGGACGAGATCACCTGGAAGGACGCGCTGAAAGTCGGTTTCGCGCAGTGTCTGGCGATGATCCCCGGTACCTCGCGTTCGGGCTCGACGATCATCGGCGGCCTGCTGTTTGGCCTGTCGCGCAAGACTGCGACCGAGTTCTCGTTCTTCCTGGCGATGCCAACCATGGTCGGTGCGGCGGTGTACTCCGGTTACAAGTATCGCCATCTGTTTGTGCCGGCGGACTTCCCGGTGTTCGCCATTGGTTTCATCACCGCGTTCATCTTCGCCATGATCGCCGTGCGCGGTCTGCTCAAGTTCATCGCCAGCCACAGTTACGCGGCATTCGCCTGGTACCGGATTGTATTCGGTCTGGTGATTCTGGCGACCTGGCAGTTCGGCTGGGTGGATTGGTCGGCGGCGAAACCATGAGTGATTCCCGCGCGCGCCGCCCGGATGGACGACCGTCCGGTAGCGGCATTCAGCATCTGAAACTGAAACTGGCGGTGCTGTTGATCGTGTGCGCGCTGCCGCTGTTCGGCTCGCTGTCGATGTGGCTGCGCGGCATCTCGCTGGTGCCGTTGACCGCTTATGGCGTGGTCAGCGTGCTGGCGTTTTTCATGTACTGGGCAGACAAGCGCAAGGCCCGCGCCGATGCGTGGCGCACACCGGAGAACATCCTGCATGCGCTGGAACTGGCCGGCGGCTGGCCCGGCGCGCTGATCGCCCAACAGGTATTCCGGCACAAGACGCGCAAGGTGTCGTTTCAGATTCTGTTCTGGGTGATTGTGGCGCTGCATCAGGTGTTCTGGATCGATCAGTTGTTTCTCGGTTCGAACCTGCTTTCACATATTTAAGCTTCACACATGACCCATGTGGGAGCGGGCTTGCTCCGGGCGGCGTTCCGACGAAAGCGGTGTGCCAATGGACGAATATGTTGTCTGACACACCGCTTTCGCGAGCAAGCCCGCTCCCACCAAAATCAAAATCAAAATCAAAAAGCTAGAGCAACAATCCGATTTGGGTTTTTTTGGGCAATTTGCCTACCACCAATTGATGCGAACGCGTCAGTAATCCCTGCAGCTCCTCGGCACCCAGCGGGTAGGGCGGGTGCATGATGATCCACTGCGCCCGCGCCAGATAAGGCGCAGGGTGAATACCCGGGCGGTCGCAATGGCCGAGAAACAGATCCTTGTCGACCTTGAATGCCAGTGAATCCCCGCGCAGCCCTTGCAGGGCAAACATCTTGTTGCCGGCAATCGAGAACACCCGCACGCCGCCCCATTTGTAATCCTCCCGCGCACCCGGCAAGGCCAGGCAGAAGGCGGCGACATCCGCTTCGTTCATTTTTCCCTTGTTCATAACAACCGCTCCCCACACGCATTGAACGATTCGACCAGATGATCGATCCATGCCCGCACCGCCGGCATCACCCCGCGTCGATGCGGATACACCGCCTGCAACCAGCCGCCGGGCAACGACCACTCGGGCAACAGTTGCACCAGCGCGCCGCTCTCAAGGTCGGCTTCGCAATACATCATCGGCAGCAGGGTAAAACCCTGGCCGGCGAGCACACAGGCCTTGCGCACGATGAAGTCATCGATGCCCAACCGCGCCTCCATGTTCAGTTCGACGCTGTTGCCTTGCTCATCCAGCAAGCGCACATGCACCATGCGATCGGCCTCCAGCGCGCCGAGCACCGGCAGGTTCTTCAAGTCCTGCGGATGAGTGATGGTTTTGCCCTCGACAAAAGCCGGGCTGGCCACCACGACCATTTGTGCCTGGCGCAGACGCCGGGTGACCAGCAACGGATCTTCATCGCCCAACTCGCGTACACGCAGGGCCACGTCGAAGCCTTCAGCGACCAGATCCACCCGGCGATTGAGCAGCACCACCTCCAGTTGCACCTGAGGGAATTTGCCGAGGAATTCGCTGATCACCCACGGCAACATTTCCCGCGCCAGACCGGTAGGACAGGATACGCGCAGGCGGCCACGTGGCTCGCTGGACATGCTGGCGACCGCTTCGTCGGCCATCTCCGCTTCCAGCAACATCGCCTGACAGTGGCGCAAGTAGCGCTCGCCAACCGCGGTCAGGTTCAACTGGCGCGTGGTGCGTTGCAGCAGACGGGCGCCGAGGCGCTCTTCGAGTTCGGCGATGCGTCGTGACAGGCGGGACTTGGGAATGCCCAGCAAACGCCCGGCCGCCGCGAAGCCACCGGCCTCGACCACCTTGGCGAAATAGTAGAGATCATTGAGATCCTGCATGAAAAGTCCACCGTTCTATCAGTGGGACGAACTATCGCATTGTCGGCGGCTAATCAGCTATTGGTTTCTTCCGTAGGATTGTCTCCATTCCGTCGCCGCCGGCGATTCTTTACAGGAGATTCCACATGAAACTGCTGCACATCGATTCGAGCATTCTGGGCGACAACTCCGCTTCCCGTCAGTTGAGCAGCCAAGTCGTCAAAGCCTGGCAAGCCGCCGAGCCAACCGCCGTGGTCACCTACCGCGACCTGGCCGCCGACGCTATCAGTCACTTCTCGTCGACCACCCTGGTGGCTGCCGGTACCACTGCTGAGCTGCGCGACGCCGCACAACAGCACGAAGCCGAACTGAGCGCCTCGACCCTGGCCGAATTCATCGCTGCCGACGCCATCGTCATTGCCGCGCCGATGTACAACTTCACCGTGCCGACCCAGCTCAAGGCCTGGATCGACCGCGTCGCCGTTGCCGGCCAGACTTTCCGCTACACCGAAGCCGGCCCTGAAGGCCTGTGCGGTGGCAAGAAAGTGGTGATCGTCTCCACCTCCGGCGGCATCCATGCCGGTCAGGCGAGCGGCATCGCTCACGAGGAATATCTGAAGCTGGTATTGGGCTTCCTCGGCATCACCGACATCGAAATCGTCCGTGCCGAAGGTCTGGCCTACGGTGATGAAGTGCGCAACAACGCGATGAGCGCTGCTCAGGCGAAGATCAGCGAGCAGTTGTTCGCCGCCGCGTAAGCATTGCGTTAAGACCAGCTGCCGTTCAGGTAGCCCCTCAAAAAACTCTGTATTCTGGTTCTGCAAGGGCCAGATGCGGAGTTTTTTGTTTCTGACTGTTGCATAATCTGGCCCGGGTTATGCAGTCAAACGATCAACGTCTGAGTGCACCGTTGCGCCGGATCTCCGAACCTCAGGGTTTGGGGCGTGTCGGAACACAAAGGATCTTTCGATTGAGTAACACAGGGTGGGCCATCCCATGATGCGTCTTTGTGCAACGTTACTGATTTGCCTGCTCAGCAGCCTCGGTTCAGTGCATGCCGCGCCCGGGCGACACCCTGTCTGGAGTGTCGGTTACCACGAAATGACATTCCTCGATCCGCTGGATCTGCAACCGATGCGCGCCATCGCCTTCTATCCTTCCAGCGACCGCGAACACAGCAGCCTGCTTGAGGGTTACACCGTCGAGGCCGGCGCTGACACCAAGGTCGCGATCGGTCGTTTTCCGATGCTGATGCTGTCTCACGGCAACAACGGAACGCCGCTGGCGCTGCATGACCTCGCCACCTCGCTGGCACGCAAGGGCTTTGTGGTGGTCGCGGTGATTCATCCCGGTGACAACTCCAAAGACCACAGCCGCCTCGGCACCCTGAGCAATCTGTATGGGCGGCCGATCCAGATTTCCGAAGCGATCACCGCGACCCTCGGCGACCCGATGCTCTCGCCGTTCGTCAACGCTGATCAGGTCGGGGTCATTGGTTATTCGGCCGGTGGCGAAACCGCGTTGATTCTCTCCGGCGCGCAGCCGGATCTGGATCGTCTGCGCCGCTACTGCCTGGAACGCCCTGACGACCATGATGCCTGCAACACCCAGGGTGAACTGATCGTCGACCGCGACGATTTGCAGCCAGTGGCCGATTCGCGCGTGCATGCCTTGCTGCTGATGGCGCCGCTGAGCCTGAAATTCGGTCGTAGCACCCTGGCGGATGTGCATGTACCGGTGCTGCTGTACAGCGGCGATGGCGACAAACTGGTGGCCTTCGACAAAAACGCCGCGGCTCTGGCGCGCAAACTGCCAACCGCACCGGACTTCAAATTACTGGCCGGGGCAGGGCACTTCGTATTCATGGCGCCGTGCAATGAAGAGCAGATCCGCGCCATGCCGGCGTTGTGCACCGACGCCGACGGCGTGGATCGCGAAGATATTCACCGCAACCTGATCTCCGAGGCTGGGCAGTTCTTCTCGCGCACGCTGGGCAAGCCGAGCCGGGCGGGGATGCAGACCGCGGATCAATAAACGACTCAATCTCCCCTGTGGGAGCGGGCTTGCTCGCGAATGCGATAGATCAGTCACTCTATATTTTGACTGACCCACCGCCTTCGCGAGCAAGCCCGCTCCCACAGTGATTTGTACGAAATTTCAGGATGTCGAGTGGCGCTTGAGCACCAAGGTCAACCCCAGCCCGATCACTGACAACAGCGCCGCGCTGAAGAAAATCCACGCATACCCCAGATTCAATGCCACTGCACCCATCAACGGCCCGGCAATCGCCAGCGCCAGATCAAAGAACACCGCATAAGCCCCCAACCCCGAGCCACGGCTGGAGCTGGGCACCTGCTTGATCGCCTCGACCCCCAGCGCCGGATACACCAGCGACAAGCCAAATCCCGCCAGTCCCGCGCCGATCAACGCGAACGCGGTGGAGGGCGCCAGCCACAGCAACACTAGGCCGACGGTCTCGATGCTCATGCAGGCTATCGCCGAATTGAAGCCGCCAAAACGGCTGATCGCCGAAATGAACAGCAGCCGCGACAGGATGAAACACACGCCGAACACCGTCAGGCAATACGCCGCGCCGCTCCAGCCACGGTTGAGGTAATAAAGGGTGATGAAGGTGGTCAGCGTGCCGTAACCGATCGACGCCAGAGTCAAACTGGCCCCATACGGTGCAATCCGCCCGAACACCGCCCAAAAAGGCAGCCGTTCGCCGCGTACCACCGGCACCGAAGGCTTATTGCGGATCAACACCAAGGCCCCGGCGGCCAATATCGACAGAGCGATGCCCAGGCTGGCAAAGCCGTAATCGGCGACCATGACCACGCCCAGTGGCGCGCCAATCGCTATTGCGCCATAGGAGGCAATACCGTTCCAGCCGATCGACCTCGCCGTGTGTTCGACGCCGACCTGGCCCATGCACCAACTGATGGTACCGACGCCGATCAGGCCCTGTGCGACGCCGAGCAGCAGTCGACCGATGATCAGAATGATCAGGCTCGGCATCGGGAAGTCCTGCAACAGCGTCGAGATCAGCGTCAGCAGCCCGCTGAGCACAATCCCCGACAAGCCAAAAACAATCGCCCGTTTGGTGCCCAGCGTATCCGACATGCGTCCGGCCATCGGCCGACTAAGCAGGGTGGCCAGATACTGCGAGCCGATGACCAGCCCGGCAATAATGGCGCTGAAACCCAGCTGCTCATGCACATAACCGGGCAGCACCGCGATCGGCAGGCCGATGCACAGGAAGGCGACAAAGGTGTAGAACACGATGGAGACGATCTGCAGGGTGATCGCCAGGGAGCTTTGCGGAGGCGGTTGCTGCGCAGACATGTGGACTCGTTCGCGGGCGGCGGTGGGAGAGTCGGCATCATGGCTGGGTGCTGGAACAAAAGGAAGCAGGCTAACTATTTTTCCTGGCTATTCCGATTGTTGCTGGTGCCCTCATCGCGAGCAGGCTCACTCCTACAGGAGGGGGCGCATTTCAAATGTAGGAGTGAGCCTGCTCGCGATGGTGTTGGTGCCCGCATAAATATTGGCTCCGAAATGCAAAAAGCCCTGTCACACCGACAGGGCTTTCGCTTGAAGCTTGAAGCTGGAGGCTCGAAGCTGCTCTTAGAACACCACACCCTGACTACGCAGGTAGTCATCGTAAGTGCCGCTGAAGTCAGTCACGCCGTTGGCGCTCAGCTCGATGATGCGCGTCGCCAGGGACGATACGAACTCACGGTCGTGGCTGACAAAGATCAGCGTGCCCGGATAGTTTTCCAGCGCCAGGTTCAGCGCCTCGATCGATTCCATGTCCAAGTGGTTGGTCGGTTCGTCCATGATCAGCACGTTCGGCTTTTGCAGGATCAGCTTGCCGAACAGCATGCGACCTTGCTCACCACCGGAAATCACTTTGACCGACTTGAGGATCTCGTCGTTGGAGAACAGCATGCGGCCCAGAGTGCCGCGAATCATCTGCTCGCCCTGAGTCCACTGACCCATCCAGTCGAACAGCGTCACGTCGTCTTCGAAGTCGTGCGCATGGTCCTGAGCGTAGTAGCCCAGTTCCGCGGCATCGGTCCACTTGACGCTACCGGCATCCGGGGTCAGTTCGTTGACCAGGGTGCGCAGCAGGGTGGTTTTGCCGATACCGTTCGGGCCGATGATCGCTACGCGCTCGCCGGCTTCAACCTGGAAGCTGAAATCCTTGAACAGTGGCTTGCCATCGAAGCCTTTGGCCATTTTTTCGACCATGACCGCCTGGCGGTGCAGCTTTTTGTTCTGCTCGAAGCGGATGAACGGGCTGACGCGGCTGGACGGCTTGACCTCGGCCAGCTGGATCTTGTCGATCGCCTTGGCGCGGGAAGTGGCCTGTTTGGCTTTCGAGGCGTTGGCCGAGAAGCGGCTGACGAACGATTGCAGCTCGGAAATCTGCGCTTTCTTCTTGGCGTTGTCCGACAGCAGTTGCTCGCGGGACTGGGTCGCCACGGTCATGTACTCGTCGTAGTTGCCCGGGAACAGGCGCAGCTCGCCGTAATCCAGGTCAGCCATGTGCGTGCACACGCTGTTCAGGAAGTGACGGTCGTGAGAGATGATAATCATCAGGCTGTTACGCTGGGTCAGAACGTTTTCCAGCCAGCGAATGGTGTTGATGTCCAGGTGGTTGGTCGGTTCGTCGAGCAACAGCACTTCCGGATCGGAGAACAGCGCCTGCGCCAGCAATACGCGCAGTTTCCAGCCTGGCGAGACTTCGCTCATCGGGCCGAAATGCTGTTCCAGCGGAATACCCAGACCCAGCAGCAGTTCACCGGCGCGGGATTCTGCGGTGTAGCCGTCCATCTCGGCGAACTCGGTTTCCAGCTCGGCCACGGCCATGCCGTCTTCTTCGCTCATTTCCGCCAGCGAGTAGATGCGATCGCGCTCGGCCTTGACCTTCCACAGCTCTTCGTGACCCATGATCACAGTATCGATCACGGTGAATTCTTCGTAGGCGAACTGGTCCTGGCGCAATTTACCCAGACGGACGTTCGGCTCGAGCATGACCTGACCGCCGGACGGATCGAGGTCGCCGCCGAGGATTTTCATGAAGGTCGACTTGCCGCAACCGTTGGCGCCGATCAGGCCGTAGCGGTTGCCCGCGCCGAATTTGACCGAAACGTTTTCGAAGAGCGGCTTGGCGCCGAACTGCATCGTGATGTTAGCTGTAGAAATCAAAGGTTTTTCCTGCGAAGCATTCTGAGTAGCGAGGGTGCGGCTGGAGCGCTTGGCCCGAGTCAAAGTGCGCTGAAGCGGGACAGTCCCGTCATCAACCAAGGGGGGCGCGTAAAGTTTGGCGGCGATTGTACTGGTCTGGCTCTTTAAACGATAGGGCGATGACGTCGCGCCTGCTGTTTGGCAGATTCAGCGGACAGTTTTTCACAGATCAGGTTCACTATTGGTTACAAAGTATGGCTAAAATGCCATCCGATTACCCAATAGCCGCTAACGGCATGGGCTCAAGGAAGTGCCACCGGGATAGTATTTGTATTCATGCCACTGCATCAGACCCTGGGCCTCTGGCCGGCAGGCGCGCAGTTTGTTCACTTTTGACGTGTGACGATTTCCGTGAAACTCATCATTGCCGCTATTTATGTCATTTCGATTGCATACGTTCACCTTCGTGGACGTGTGCGTCACAAACTGGGCCGTCAACTGAGCGATCACTCGACGTTTCTGGCCCCGATCAACTGCTTCCTTTACCTGTTTTCGAAGAAGCCGAACAAACCGTATCTCGATCCGTCCGAGTTTCCGGACCTGAGCCCGTTGCAGGCGCATTGGGAAGAAATTCGCCAGGAAGGGCAGAACCTGCTGCGCGCCGGTGAGATCAAGCGCTCGAATCAGTACGATGACGTCGGTTTCAATTCGTTCTTCAAAAGTGGATGGAAGCGTTTCTACTTGAAATGGTACGGCGAGAGCCATCCGTCGGCGATGAAGCTGTGCCCGCGCACCACTGAGCTGGTGCAGAGCATCGGCTCGATCAAGGCCGCAATGTTCGCCGAGCTGCCACCGGGTTCGAAACTGGTTCGCCACCGTGACCCGTATGCCGGTTCGTACCGCTACCACCTGGGTCTCGACACGCCGAATGATGCCGGTTGCTACATCAATGTCGACGGCGAGAGCTACCACTGGCGCGACGGTGAAGCGGTGATGTTTGATGAGACTTACATCCACTACGCCGAAAACACCACCGACAAGAACCGCATCATCCTGTTCTGCGACATCGAGCGCCCGATGAAATATCGCTGGGCGGCGGCGTTCAACAGCTGGTTCAGCCGTACCGTGATGTCCGCGGCCGGTGCGCCGAATGACGCCGGTGACCGCACCGGTGGGATCAATCGCCTGTTTACCAAAATCTACAAGGTTCGCCTGCGTGGTAAAGAGCTGAAAAAGCGTAATCGTGCGCGTTACTACATGGAGAAGTGGGCGATTTTCGGCGGTTTGCTGGCGATCTTCATTTTGATCTGACCGGTGTATCGCGCCTGTTTATGCCATCGCCAGCAGGCTGGCTCCTACAGTGGAATGTGAGTTCAGGAAAGAACGCATTTCAACTGTGGGAGCGATGAGTCTCTCAAAGCCAACCTGTCAGCTTCCTGACAGGAACCGCATCTGATTACTCCCCCGAGGCCTTTTTGGTCTTTCTCGCCGGGGCTGCCTTACTGGCAGGCTTTTCTTTTGCCTTCGCTTTGGCCGGCGCTTTACCGCCCAGGCTTCGTTTAAGCAACTCGGTCAAGTCGATAACATCCGCAGACTTGCGCTCCTCCTCGCCACCCACGGTCTCGACATCCTCGATCTTGCCTTCGTGGGCCTTTTTCTCGACCAGGGCCATGATCTTGTCTTCAAACTCGTCCTTGTAGTCCTCCGGGCTCCAGTCGCCGCTCATGTCCTGCACCAGACGTTTAGCCATGTCCAACTCGCCCTTGGCCAGTTGCGGTTTGGTCACTTCGCTGCCCAGCTCCAGCTCATCAAGGCCGCGCACCTCTTGCGGCCAGCGCAGTTTGACCAGCACCAGCGCCGATTCCAGCGGCATCAGTGCTGCCAGATATTGCCGAGTGTGCAGGACGACGCGGGCGAGGGCGACCTTGTTGGTTTTGCTCAATGTTTCACGCAGCAACGCGTAGACCTTGCCGCCGCGCTTGTCAGGTGCGAGATAGTAGGGTGTGTCGATGTTCTGCAGCGGGATCTGCTCGGCATCGACGAAGGAGAAAATGTCGATGGTCTGTGTCGACACCGGGTGCGCCGAGCGGATCTCTTCCTCGCTGAGCACTACGTAGCGACCTTTTTCATAGGCCACACCTTTGACGATGTGCTCCTTGGTGACTTCCTTGCCGGTGACCTTGTTTACCCGTTTATAACCCACCGGATCCATGCTGCGGCTATCGAGCCAGTCAAAGTCCACGCCGTGCGAAGAGGTGGCCGACACCAGCGCGACAGGGATGTGTACCAGTCCGAAACTGATCGCGCCTTTCCAGATTGCCCGAGCCATGGTGAGTTCTCCAAGTGATGATCAGGTGACCTGTGGCGCAGTGCGAAAGTTTCCGGCATTTGCGTGGCGCGCGGCGTTGCCGGTCAAGCCGTGTTACATCTTGTTTAAGGGCAACGGGTTAACAAATCCGAACCCGGGGCGTAGCGTGGACTCGAAGGCTCTATCACCTGTGCACCGCGAGGCCACCCCATGAAACGACTACTGCCAGGCATTATCGTTCTGCTCCTTGGGGCCGGTCTGGCGCATGCCGACGTCGCGGCACCGTCCGCGCCGCTATTGCTGGCGCAAAGTCCCACCGGCACCAACAACAATCCCTACAACAGCCCGATCCGCCGGGCCAATCCCAACAGCATGCAGGGCACGCAGCCCAGCGCGCCGGCGATTCGAGGGCCGAATACGGTGCCGGTACCCAGTACGCCCACCGTTGGCAACGGCGGGATTGGCAATGGCCAGCAGCAACGCTCGGTACCAAGTACGCCGCCCAAATTCATCCCCAACCCACCGCCACGCGATGGAGACAGCAACCGTTGAACGGCGGGACTGCGTTCCTGTCAGCCTTTGAAATGAACAAAAGGAATCGTGCATGTTGCGTAAAACCCTTCTAGCCACGCTGTGCGCCAGCGCGCTGATCAGCGCTCCAGCTTTCGCCGCTGCTCCACAAGAGTTGCAAAGCGAGCAGGGCACCCTTGAAGTCACCACGGTCACCCAAGGCCTTCAGCACCCTTGGGCGCTGGCGTTTCTGCCAGATCGTCAGGGCATGCTGGTGACCGAGCGCCCGGGAACCCTGCGGCTGATTACAGCCGACGGCAAGCGTTCCGAGCCCATCAGTGGCGTGCCGAAGGTCTGGGCCAAGGGCCAGGGCGGTTTGCTCGACGTGGTGCTGTCGCCGGACTTCAAACAGGATCGACTGGTCTATCTGTCCTACGCCGAGGGCGGTGGTGCCGGGGACAAGGCCGGTACGGCGGTGGGGCGTGGGCGGCTGTCGGATGACCTGAAGACGATCAGCGATTTCAAGGTGATCTTCCGTCAGGAGCCGAAACTCTCGACCGGCAACCACTTCGGCTCACGACTGGTGTTCGACCGCGACGGTTATCTGTTCATCACCCTGGGCGAAAACAACGACCGACCGACCGCGCAGGATCTCGACAAGCTGCAGGGCAAGGTCGTGCGGATCTTCCCCGACGGCAAGGTGCCGGATGACAACCCGTTCGTGGGCCAATCCGGTGTGCGTCCGGAAATCTGGTCGTACGGCCAGCGCAACCCGCAGGGCGCGGCGCTCAATCCGTGGAATGGCACTATCTGGGAAAACGAACACGGCCCCCGTGGCGGCGATGAGGTGAACATCATTGAGCGCGGCAAGAACTACGGTTGGCCGCTGGCGACCCACGGCATCAACTATTCGCTGCAACCGATCCCGGAAGCCAAGGGCAAGAGTGTCGAGGGTGCGGTTGATCCGCACCATGTCTGGGAGAAGTCCCCCGGTGTCAGCGGGATGGCGTTCTATGACGCTGACCGCTTCAAGCCTTGGCAGCAGAATCTGTTTATCGGCGCGCTGGTCAGTCAGGAGCTGATTCGTTTGCAGTTTGACGGGGACAAGGTGGTGCACGAGGAACGGCTGCTGGGTGAGCTGAAACAGCGGATTCGTGATGTGCGGCAGGGGCCGGATGGCTATCTGTATGTGCTGACGGATGAACAGGATGGTTCGTTGTACAAAATCGGTCTGAAATAACTTCACTTCAGACACTCAGTCTCAATTGTAGTGAGGGGATTTATCCCCGATGGCCTGTGCAGCAGGCCCTTAAAAATTCAGGAGGGCCCGCTTCGCGCGCCATCGGGGCGGTGCGACGTTTCGCTAAATCCCCTCACTACAACGGGTCAGCCAGAGATTTCATTCCGGGGATACAAAACTACCGCTGCCCGCAATTTGCCACGCCCAAACCGGCTCATCTTCTCAAACTCGCCATGGCTGACCGGCACATGCTGGCAGTCCATCGGCTGACGATGCTGGCTGTGATCGACATCCGGATCGTGCAGATACACAAAGTCTTCATCGCAGTCGGTCACCATGACCCAATGCGGTGATTTGGAGCGGGTCAGGCGATAGCTGCTGATCAGCACCAGAGGCTGTCCGCCAGCCTGTAACAACTTCGGCAAATCCAGGTGGGTGCCAATCTGCCGATCGATGTCGGTTTCGTGCATTTGCGCAGTGAACTCCTCGTGCACCAGGCGCATGACGTCTTTTTTATGCTCATCGCGCACGCCATCGAGAAACAACGGTCCGGTCATACTCAGTTGTAGACGCACCCGAAACCCCCGTCGCCAGGCCGCCAGTGCCAAGCCCTGGGGGCTGCAGCCACCATGGCCGGAGGTCATGAACACCGTGGTCGCTTCACGCCAGATCTGCAATTCCTCACGCCGCTCCAGCAAGCGCTCAGGTTGCAGCGCGCCCATGGCCATCAGCAGGCAGGCCGGGCCACAGGTGAACTCAGTGGTTTGCGGATAATAGGGCACCTTGATGTTGCGCGAGTCACGGTGCTGAACAATGCGCTTTTCCAGACGCAACGCATCGGCGTGGTCTTCGTAGTAATCGTGAATCAACGCAAAGCGTCGGTAGCCGTTGCGCTCGTAAAGCGCGATGGCGGTGGGGTTGTCGATACGCACTTCCAGGCGCAGGTATGCGCAGTCATGCTCGACGGCGCAGGCCTCGATACGTTGCAGCAACTGTTTGCCCAATCCGCTGCCGCGAGCTTCCCCGGCAATGGCGATCGAGTACAGGCGCGCCAGCGAGGTGCCGCGATGAAACAGCACCAGTGCGTAGCCGAGCAATCGACCGTCGATCTCGGCGACCATTAGCTGCGCATGGGCGCGGGTGATCATCCATTGAAAGCTGCGGCTGGTGAGCCGGTCGGTGGTGAAACATTGCATTTCCAGGGCCAGCAACGCTGGCAGATCTTCAACTACCGCCAAACGAAAAACAGCACTCATATGACCACCGTAAAAGTTGCGTAACGAAACGGGACTTTCGAAAAACTTCGTGCTTAATAGAAATGGTCTTGTTCTCCAACGGATCAATCTCTATGTCAGCGGTACAGGGTCATTGGCGCGAAGTATCCGAGCAAAGTTTGCCGGCGGCAACTATTTTAAATCCAGCCATCAGAACTTCTAGTCAAGTGTTGATTATCGTCGAACGCAAGGAAGACTGGGCCTCGTACTTTCCCAGCGAGGACATCGTCACGGCTCAGGAATATCTTGAGCAAACCCGTGACAGCGAGCCGGGCAAGCGGGTGCAGGTGATCAATCTGTGCCGCAGCTACAAGTACCTGGGCCACGGTTACTACTGCTCGCTGCTGGCTGAAGCCCGCGGCCACAAGGTGATTCCATCGGTACGTACCATCAGCGAGCTGACCAAAAAATCGCTTTACGGTCTGGCACTGGACGATCTCGATAAAACCCTGGAAAAGGCCCTCAGTCATCATCTCTACAGCGATACCGAAGGTTTTACCCTGACACTTTACTTCGGCAAGACGCATATCGAGCCGCTGCAGGATCTGGCTCGACAGTTGTTTGAAGTGTTCCCGTGTCCGATTCTGTTAGTTGAGTTTCGGCGAACTAACGGTTGGCACATCGAAGGCATAAAGTCCGGCGCTCTGCACAAGTTGCGTGATGACCAGGAAGATCAGTTCGCCAATGCGCTGGACGGCTTCAGCCGTAAAGTCTGGCGGGCGCCACGCTCGCCACAAGTGGCGCGTTACGACCTGGCGATCCTGCACGATCCGCAGGAAGCCTTGCCGCCATCCAACGCCAAGGCGCTGGAAAACTTCGTGCGGGTCGGCAAACGCATGGGCATCGACGTCGAACTGATCGAGCGCAGGGATTATGCGCGGATCGCCGAGTACGACGGCTTGCTGATCCGCGAGACCACCAGCGTCGACAACCACACCTATCGCTTTGCAAAAAAAGCCGAAAGTGAAGGGCTGGTGGTCATGGATGATCCGACGTCGATCCTGCGCTGCACCAACAAGGTGTACCTGACCGACCTGCTCAACAGCCACCAACTGGGCATGCCCGCCACCGAAATTCTCTACAAGGAACGACCGGAAGACTTCGAGCGGGTCGGCGAACGCCTCGGTTTTCCGCTGGTGCTGAAGATCCCCGACGGCTGTTTTTCTCGCGGAGTGATCAAGGTCGAAAGCCAGCAGGCGCTGCTTGAAGCCACCGCTGAACTGTTCGAACACTCGGTGTTGCTGCTGGCTCAGGAGTTTTTCTATACCGAGTACGACTGGCGCATCGGCGTGCTCAACCGCAAACCGATCTTCGCCTGCCAATACTTCATGTCCAAGGGACACTGGCAAATCTACAACCACAAAGCCAAGGGCCAGGACATCAACGGCGAGTGCCGTACCCTGGCCGTTCACGAGGCGCCGCGAGCGGTGGTGGAACTGGCGGTCAAGACCGCCAACCTGATTGGCGATGGCCTCTACGGTGTGGACCTGAAACAGGCCGGCGACAAAGTGGTGGTGATTGAGGTCAACGACAACCCTAACCTCGACGCCGGCATTGAAGACGCCTACTTGCAGGACGATCTGTATTCACTGGTGCTGGAAGAGTTCGTGCGACGGCTGGAGCTCAAACGTCGCGGCCAGGCTTGGTGAAACGCCGATGATCAGCAGTTTCGCATTGAGTCATGGCGCACTGCAGCGGGTCGAGCGGCTGGACGCCGAGGTGATGTTGTTCAGCAATCCCGATGCGGCCGAGCGCGATTTGCTCCACAGCCACTACAAGGTCGACGAACACGCGTTGGCCTCGGCGCTGGACCCGGACGAAGTGTCGCGAATCGAGTTTCACCCCGATCACTTGTTCCTGATCTGGAAACGCCCGGAAAACTATTCCGGTGGTGGCAGCCTGGCGTTTGAAGTGTCGTCCTGTGGCCTGCTGTTTGCGCCCGGCCAACTGCTGGTGATCGCTACCGACGACACGCCGCTGCACGGCATCGGCACGCGCCAGCCGCTCAACGCGCCGCTGGATGTGTTGCTCGATTTGCTGTTCTACAACATCCACCATTACCTTGGCCATCTGAAGGTGATCAAACTGGTGGCCCGCGAGCTTCAACAGAAATTCAACGCCTCGATGCAGAACCAGCACCTGGTGCAGATGTTCAACCTCAGCGAAAGCCTGATCTATTACATCAATGCCCTGCACAGCAACGGCGCGGTGCTGACGCGGCTGCGCAATCATGCGGAAAAACAGCATTTCGGCAGCGAGGCGATCGGGCTGATCGGCGACCTGATCATCGAAAATAACCAGTGCTACAAGCAGGCGGAGATCTACTCCACGGTGTTCTCCGGGCTGATCGATGCGCGTGGCAACTTGATGAATAACAGCATGAACAACCTGCTGCGCAAGCTGACGTTGATCAACGTGGTGTTTCTGCCGTTGAACCTGATTGCGAGCATTGGCGGGATGTCGGAATTCAGCATGATGACGGCGGGCACGCCTTGGTGGATTTCCTACCCGGCGTTTCTGCTGTTGATGATGTTGGGGGCAGGGGGGATGTTGTTTGGGTTGCGGCGGCTGGCCAAGTGATCTGTGGTGACTTGGCCTACGCCTTCGCGAGCAAGCTCACTCCCACAGTGGATTGCGGGTTGGCACGGGATCTGTGCCTGATACAAATCCCTTGTGGGAGCGGGCTTGCTCGCGAAAGCTATTTCAGCAGCACCGGAGGCTCAGGATCAGCCCGCTGGATCTGGCACAATCACTTTCCGGCGCTCCCGAACCCCACGCACCACCAGATACAACAACGGCCCGATCGACACAAACACTGCCGTCAGCAACAGATATGGCACCACCGACCAGACCGACATCCCCCGCGCTCGCGCATCCTTGACCATCCATACCCCGGCCAGCGTCGCCAGCAGATACAGATCAACCACCACCTGCGCCGTGTCCGGACGCGACATCAGGCTGAGGCCGAAGTCGATCAACGACTGTTCGGCCTGGAGCATCACCGATACGGTGTAGCCAGTAAACGCAATCAACGCAGTGAGGGGCAGGGCGACAGACATCATGCATTCCTTCCTTGGGGTGATGAGCAGAATCGCCAGCCTACCTTGGCGTCCGCAAATAAGCCATTGACTCGCCGGCCGCCGCCGGGCTAATTTCAGGCCCATGACTTCCACCGTATTGCGCTGCCAGCCAAGCATTATTACCGCCATTCCTCATTTGGCGGGCTAGCTCACGACTGCAGCACCCAACCCGCCCTAGAGGCGGGTTTTCATTTTCTGTCTCCAGGGTTTTAACAACGATGGCTCCCTGTAGGAGCTGCCGAAGGCTGCGATCTTTTGATCTTGCTTTGGATTTGAGAAATACAAAGTCAAAAGATCGCAGCCTCCGGCAGCTCCTACACAGAGCGCACGGAGATGACGATGAAATACAGCCCCGACCAGCAAGCCCTGCTTGAGCAGTACGTGAAAAGGATCCTCGCCGCGCCGGTCTACGACATTGCTGTGCGCACGCCGTTGCAAGCGGCGCCTGCGCTGTCCGAGGCGCTGGGCAACCGGATCCTGCTCAAGCGCGAAGACCTGCAACCGACGTTCTCCTTCAAGATCCGTGGCGCCTACAACAAGCTGGTGCAATTGAGCGATGCGCAGAAAGCACGCGGGGTGATCACCGCTTCGGCGGGCAACCATGCCCAAGGCGTGGCGCTGGCAGCGCGGGAGCTGGGGATCGCGGCGACCATTGTCATGCCCTCGACCACGCCCGAACTCAAGGTGCTTGGGGTGCGAAGTCGGGGCGCCGAGGCGCTGCTGCACGGCGAGAGTTTTCCGTTTGCCCTGGCCCATGCGCTGCAACTCGCCGAGCAGACCGGGCGCACCTTTGTCTCTCCATTCGACGACCCGGACGTAATCGCCGGCCAAGGCACGGTGGCCATGGAAATCCTCCGTCAGCATCAGGGGCCGCTGGATGCGATCTTCGTTCCGGTGGGCGGGGGCGGCCTGATTGCCGGCATCGCGGCGTACGTCAAATACCTGCGACCGGAGGTACGGATCATCGGTGTCGAATCGGAGCATTCGGCCTGCCTGAAGGCGGCGCTGCAAGCGGATGCGCGCGTTGTGTTGCCCAGTGTCGGAACGTTCGCCGATGGCGTGGCGGTGGCGCAGATCGGCGCTTATGGTTTTGAGGTGTGCCGGTTTTGCGTGGACGAGGTGGTCACTGTCAGCAATGACGAGCTGTGCGCGGCGATCAAGAATATCTACGACGACACCCGCTCGATCACCGAGCCTTCCGGGGCATTGGCGGTGGCCGGCATCAAGCAATACGTGGCGCGCAGCGCTGTTCGCGAGCAGACCTTCGTCGCGATCGACTCCGGCGCGAATATCAACTTCGACAGCCTGCGCCATGTCGCCGAGCGCGCCGCGGTGTGCGGCGTCCCGGCGTGATAACACTCAGGGCAGCAGTGGGCGCAGGAAACTGCGCTCGTAGCTGACGATGAATTTTTTCTGCACCAGTGATTCCACCAGCGCCGTGCTTTCCGGGTCGGTCAGCGCGATGTGCCGGTAGCTTTCGTAATCGGCCAGCGAGGGAAAGCTGAACAGGCAATAAGCGATGTTGCTCGCGCCCTCGGAGGGCAGGAAATAGCCGTGATGCGTGCCGCCCAAGCGCTCGACGATGCCCAGCCAGGCCTTGGCGTAGGCCTCGAACTCGGTCAATTGGTACGGATCGATCACGTATCGCACATGGCAGGTAATCAAGTTTGGTGCTCCCTGTTCAGGTCATTCCGCAATAGCAGTGCCGACCTTGTCCGAAGCCGACCAGATGCGATAGCGCACCTCGACATCTTTCGGGGCGTAGATCACCAGTGGCAGCTTGCTGTTGTAGCGCAGCATGAAGCCGTCACCGACGACCGGGACAAAGGCGCGTTTCTTCGCGGTGCCGGGTGGGCAGGCCATCAGCGTGCTCATCGGGCCAATGACTTTTTCCAGGCGGTAGAACGGATAGCCCCAGCCTTCGAGGTTTTTCTCGTCCAGAGCGCCGCCCAGGCGCTGGCGATTGCAGTCGACTTCCAGGGTTTTGCCGACGAGCACTTCAACCTGGAAGTTCTCCTCCTGATCCTGTTTGGGCAGGTAGATGACTTGGCGGGTGAAGCCGTTTTCCGCCTTGGGATACGGCGCGACGTCTTCGAGTTTGGCCGCGTGGGCGAGGGTAGACAGGCCGGCAACGAGCAGACCGATTGTCGCGCGAGCGCGTAAAGAACCCATGAAAGCCTCCTGGCGGGTGTAGGGTGGATGTCGGGCATTCTCACTATCATCAGCGATGAATGCAAACCGGCGTCGACTTGCAAATTGCAGTGCTCAGGAGGGTCGATCTTGCATTTTGCAACTGGCCAACTGCTGGCCAGCGCGCCAAGTGCTTGATTTCATGAGGGTCGAAATGACCCGATGAAAGGCACGTTTTATGCGTCGCTTTGGTGCAGCGCACCGGCTTCGGGCGCCTACACTCCAATGGGCATTTCGCAGTACAACCGTTTGCCGCACCAGGGAATCAGCGGGGACACACCCGTGCAGGGGCAGCAAAAGCGGTCAACGTGAAGAGTTGATTGGCAGTTTCATCAATAAGGAGAGGTTCACCATGTTTCTGTCTGCCTTGGAACTACGCAATATCATTGAAAGCAGTTTTCTGCCTAAACGCTGCCAGTGCACGCTGTCGCCAGACCTGTCGATGACCGTCAAGGTCTTCGGTGACCACCAGACTGACCAGGTTGATCTGCACGTCAGCGGTATCGACGCCAGCCATCTCAATGGCTGTCGCGAGATCAACGAACTGATTGCCGGCCTGCGTTCGGATCTGGCGCAACAAACCACGCCACAGCATTACAGTCCTCGCTCCAGAGCGCTTTAACTCACCGTTTCACCCAGTTCGACCGTCACGCGCCGGGCCTGCACAAAGCCAAGGCCCAGCGCGAACTCGACCAGCACCGCGAGCAGAATCCCGGGGCCGGCGTGGCCGTTCAGCCATTCGCCAAAACCCAGTACCGCCAGACCAAAACAACCGACGATAAACCCGTTACTCAGGGCATTGCGCCCCAGCGACGGCGGCGCGCTGCGCACCAGATAAAACATCACCCCCAAAGCTGCAAACAGCACCGCACTGCGCCGCGCTACAAAACCGGCAGCGACCGAATACTCAATGCTCCAGATCGCCAGCAACACCTGCGGGAAAAAGCCCCAAGCCAGCGCCAGCACGAAACACAACAAAGACGTGATGATCGACAAAGTGCGAAACGACAACTGCATGGCGAGTCCTTGCGGCAGTGAGAAGTGACCCCGAGCATAACCCGCGAGCCCCTCACCGCCTACCGCAAAGCCGCAAATCAGAGCCTTCTGTCAGTTCTGGAAGCTGCAGGCGTCAGACATTTTCCGGTAGGTGATTTCCGCCGGCTTGCCTGCATTGTCGATGTACTTCATGTCAGCGGTGATGACCTTGCACTGCTGAGTCTGTGGCTCGGTCAGGGAAATCACTTTGTTCACATGCAACGGCATGCCGTACTGATAGGGAACGGGCTGGGTAGCAGCGTTGGTGTCATTGGCCTGAGCCAGCCCGGCGAATGCGCTGCAGGCGAGGGCGGAGGTGAGCAATAGCGTGCGAATGTTCATGAATCGGACTCCCGTGCGACGGAATAAGCGTTCGGCGCCTTACGGCCGAACCTGCCGCACTCGGCGCCAGCCAGGGGCTGAGGTGTGCGGTTCAGTAAAGTCTTGGACTGCGGCGTTAAGCGATGGTTAACCTCGCTGAACGCCGGCTGTCTGGCAGAGGGATGATTTCTCGGGAATGCGGTGCCGATTCCTACAAGGATGGATGCTTTGTCTGCTTCCGGCGGCGGGAACGGGGCGGTTATGGTTTGGCGTCGCTGCAAAATCAGCGATTCGGGTTTGGTCACCTGAGCACGACACCATTGCAGATGTGCCATCATTTTCGCTGCGGACTTCTACGTCTTTGCAGTGCGCTGTTATGGCGGCTGTGTGCAGGGCGCCTTCGGGCGAGCTGAGTTTTGGCGTTGTCTCAGTTGACCAATCCTGCATGCGGCCGCCTCCCACTGTTTGGTCACGGTACTGGCGGTTACTTTCTAAAATATCGAGTAATCAAAATGCCAATACTAAACCCGCTCCCAAACCGCTATCACCCGCTCAACAGCGGCGTCACCGACAGCGCGCCAATGGTCATCGACACCCAAGCCAACCCCCAAGACATCCTCGAGTCCGCCGTCCAGCGCATCCGCGCGTGCAGCGACCTGCTCGAAACCCTGCATTGCATGTGCTTCCGCCATGGTGATGTTCAGGACATTCCACACATTACCCATGCGCTGTACTTGCTGGCGCAGGACGGCAATGATTTGCTGCAGGTGGCACAGCAGCAGATGCTGGATTGGAAGGCGCCGGTTTGATTCGCAATTGACAGACGTAGACGCGGGTAGGGAGTGAGACTCGCCCGTGTTCAACGTAGCAAAGCCTCAGACTCAAACGGAAAAGCCGCGCTCGCGCTCTAAATCAATCAGTCTCGTGGTGGGGCCATCAGATCGTAGTCTTTCGGTAACAATTTCAGGCCAGCGATTACGTGAACGACGCTTTGCCCTCTCATATACAAATTCCTGGATCTTATTGGAAGGGTAAAAAATGATGTTGCTTATTAGCATTAGTGCGTCAGTGCCGGTAAGGAAATTTTTTCCGCCACTAGCTTCTTTTTTGTTTTGGATTATTTTTCGCCAGGCACTTAAATTTTCAGACTGCTTTAGATTTAATGCTAATTGGCTTTTCACAAACTCATCCGACTCGCTATGTTCTCCATTGTGGTCGAACCAAGGCCCATTGTTCATGTAGGAGCGAATGTATTCCCAGAATCCTTTTTGCATGTTTAATGATTTACCTGCTGGGGCGCCTAGGCTGACCATAATTGAGTTTTCAGGCTCTCCCAGTCGTTTCATCAATACTTCGAGTGAAGCGTGTCGAATGTTACCAGAGTAGATACCTACAATGTCAAACTCGAAGGCAACGGCTTCTATTCCTCGCCATGGTGTGTGGTAAAGTTCGCCATCGTTATCGAAGTAAATTTCTTTAATTCTTCGGTTGAAGATCACAGGAAGCGGCAGTTTTCGTCTCGCTTCAATAACAATCGGCACTGTGAATAAAGGTATGCCCAGGATTAACATCCAAGCAACACCATCCCACTTGCCGAGCAGCGCCATCCACACTCCAATAATAAGTGCAATTAAGGCTGAAACTCCTCCAAGGAGTCCGCTGAGTAAGCCGCGGTTTTGGTCTGTGCCAGTTTTTAGCGATAAATAATTTTCTGTGTGTTCATCAGTTATAAAAAGCTCTAGAGGCTTTTGCCCTGTCGGCGTGTGTTCATTGAGAGTCTCCGCAGGGGCGTTGCCATATTTGGCGATTATTTTTTGCATTGCTTCTTTTAGAACCATACCAGTTCCTTGATTTCGATGGGCGGTAACGTCATGCCTTCTAATGGGGAGTAAAAAAGCTGTCCATTAATATTGTTGATGGCTCTACCTTCGCGATCCAGATGATACACGCGTCTATATGTTGCGACCCATGGTTCTGTGCTGTCGTTCAAGGCGCAAATACTGTAGGGTTATTTTGCCGCGCAGACGCTTCGTACCATGTTTTTGGTATATGCGTTCCTATAGTTGCTTTTCGCTAAAAGTGCTTCTCCTGAATAGTGCTGTGAGCCCTCGATTCCAGGCTGCGCCTGTTGCTAGTTTAGATATGGCGGAGTCTGTTTATAGTCGATTGTATAAAATTGCCCCAGAAGGTTATTTGCTTGTTTTTGATTGGCTGCGCGGATTCCAACTGTGGAAATAGTATTGCAGCCAAAGATAAAGAGGGGAGTTAATCAAGGGAGGTGCACCCTCCCATTCACAGATGTAAGCGGCGAGATCAACGCTAACAATTTAATAACGGCTTTTTGTGACGTTTTTTTAGTCGGAAAGCTCATCTTCGAGATCGTGATTTAAAAGCCAAATTCAGGCGTGAAATAAGAAAGAGGAGGATTGGAGGACTTCCCAGTCTTTGGTGATTTTCTTTGCTTGATCGATCTCCTTGTTTGACATGCTACTTGCCAATGCCGGTAACTGTTTTTGTGCCAAGTCACCTGGGCTACTGTCACCGAGTTCTGAAAGAAGGCTGAATAGGGCGTAGGATTTTGATTTGTCGACCTCCACGCCATATTTTTTTCCGTGATCCTCAGATGAGAGAGCGGCGGCGTACTCAAACACTGCATCTACATATCCGGTCTTTGCTGAATTTATCAGTGTTTCTCTCGCGGCTTCTGGTTGACCTTCTTTCGCTAACTCCATAGCCCATTCAAACATCGCAGGAGGGTACCCACCGTCAGACGAGGCCTTGGCCAATTTCATAACGGCTTCTTTACGTTGAGATGGAAATAAAAACCATCCTTCACCCTCTTCGAAGCGATGCGCAAGAAGGCTCTGTGCCAAGGGGGTGCCGGCTTCTGCTGATTTTTTAAGCCATTCGACGTCAGCGGTTGCGTTGTACATCATCAGCAAGCATTTCTTTTCGCCGGCGTCTGCGCATTCTTTCGCGGTTTTACGTGCGGTGTTTATCCAGTATTTTTCATCCTGCTTGCATTCATCCGTCAACGTACAAATTTCTTTGTTCTCACCGAGTCTTAGCATTGAATACACATGACCTTTTGAAGCTGCCTTTTCGTACCAATATTGTGCGTCTTTGGTCATAAAAAGTTTTTGATGGCGTAATGCTTCTGCCAAGTAATATTGGGACTCTATGTCGCCAGCTTCAGCTGATACTTTCAGGTATGGCTCTAATTTGAACCATTGATTTTGATTGTATAGCTCAAGTCCGTGGCTTTTGGCGCTTGCTTGTTCAGGTGTAAGTGCACCAAATGACAGGCTGGGAATTAATGCCAGAAAAAATAAAGCTACAGTTTTATATTTCATTTTTGTCCTGAGTATACTGTTGTGGTTGTGTTGTAAGCGTCTGAGATAAAGCCCAGGGGACTGCTTTCAACGGTAGTGCTGCACAAATGATTTATATGCTGGCCCAAGTTGGCGACGTTTTTCTTGTATTCGGCGCGGCGCAAATCAATGGTCGTTCTCTCGGCTCCTAGTTTTCCGGTTTGCTCCTCCATAAATTTATTCAGGCGATACAAGTTTTTGCAGAAATCAAGTTTTGGCTCTTCGGAGGTTAATCCATGACGGTTCATGCGCGAAACGGCCTCTTCAAACTGACGTTGGGCTTCATTCGGTATCACTGCATTGAAAGGTTGTTTGGTTGGGGACTGAGCAATCCATTCAATACAAAAGCCAATGGCTTGCTGTTGATACATTATCGCCTGAGTTGAGTCAAAGCTCTTGGCGGTAGCCGTATCTGAAGAGTCCGTTGCCTTGAACCCCCGTGGAGTACTACAAAGTGTGTGAAGTAGTGGGCCAATCGCTTCAGGTTGAAGGCCCGCAAACCACTCTTTATAACCCATTTTATCCGGGAAGCTTGCAATGCTGTAGCCAATTAAGCTCGCCCGATTTCCATTCGTCATTGAGTCGTATAGCTGATTAACTCTTGCTTCAGTTTGGGCTGCATAAAAAGCGACGTCTCCCATGGTAACAATACCTAGGAAGGATAGTTTGCTTAAATAGCTAAATGCACTTTCATCAATCCATTCCAATCTATGCATGTCATTTTCAATAAGGGCGGTCCTAATCATCCTTAACCAATCACTTATACTTTTTGCGTCTATTTCAAAGCTGACAGAGCCAGTTGCCCCTAGACCAAAAAATAAAGAAGCTTTAGCATTTAATCTCAAACGGCCGTCTTTCATGCTAATAGAGAATGCACCATGTAGAGACGCGCCTGCGCCACCGGCTACGCTGACTTCAAGTTTTGCGAGTGTGTTCCAGGCATTTGTACGTGCATAGCCAGGGACTGGAGGGGCGGGGCGGATATTTACAGGGGGCTTCCATTTCAATTGTCCTGTTACTTGACAGCCGACTTGAGCGCCGAGAAATAGCTTTACATCGGGTTCGGTTTCTTTAGGTTTCGCAGGGTCTTGGCTTGCATCTTTTACCGTTTCTGTCGCTTTTTCAATGGCGTCATCGGACCCGCTAATTCCCAGTTTTCCGTGTTCGGCGCTGACTTTCAGGTCTCTGGCTAGAATCAAACTAGCGCCTACAAAGCCCCATGCTTTGGCGTTTATTTCTAAATAGTATTCGCCAAGATCCAGGGTTTTTGGTTCACCCTTGTAAGAAATATATTCCAAGGTTACAGGCTTTATGCTTGCCGGGTCAGGTAGCTTTAGATCAAGTATATCCACCTCTCCACGGGCTAAGGAAACTTCCATTCCGATTTCAATGCCCGCTAGCTTCTTATCCTTTAGTTTCGGTCCGCTAATTTCTGCTCTTCCATGTATGCTGGGAGCTGCTCCGCCGCCTAGCATTCTGACAAACATTGCGGCATAGCTATTATCAAAGAGAGCCAGTTGGCGCAAAGTATCGTCTTCGAAGATCATTGCTTGCAAGTTTTCTCCCCATGGTTTTTGGGCCGAAGGAGACCGGATGCTTTTGACTTTGAAGTGTTCCTTGTCAAGGAATTTGAAGAGGCGCTCAGGCTGAAAGAGTCCTTTATCAAACCAATCGGTGTTGATTTCTAATGACTTGCATCCCTTGCCAACCAAGTATTCAGTGAATGCAGCATCTTCATCTGATTTTGCAATGCCCTTAATCTTAGTGTTTTTTAATAGCTCATACATCCCCTTATTTGCATAAGCGCGTAAGTCCATAAGGCTTAGATGGGAAAGGGGTTTGCTAGAAGAGGCCATGCTGACCTCGCGAAGTGGGATGTTAGCCTTCACAAGAGAGTCAACTGGCTTAGGCGTATAGGCTTGCGGATCCCAGAGCAATAATCTGTATGGCTTTACAGCAGTTAAGTTTTTTTCTGCTTGTTGCCGCATCAAACGAGACTTTTCCTGAATCTCTAAATATTTGTTCTGGTTCTCAGTGAAAACTGAAGAGGGCGGTACTGCCCTGTCCCCAGTTGCGGCACACCACTTTTCAAAATCTGCGATAATTTTTTTTATCGTAGAGTCTAACTCTTTATCCAGTTGCATGTAGTCATGAAAGCGTAAGGTACCCGCACGTTGGCTTTCAGGATTGAGGGCGAATTCTGGAGTGGCAATTCCCAGGTCTGCGAGGTCGAGAATGATTTTCGTATATTCCGCTAGGACACTTTCCAAGTGTTCAATGCGCTTGCTAATATCCTCTTTTAATAGTCCGTCGACCTTTTTTTCTTTTTCTGTGCGTTCAAGAAGCTTTTCATAATGGGTGAGTAACTCCCAGATGGGCGCTTCACGCTTCAGGAAAAAGTCGTTTTCTGTAAATGCTTTCTTTTTAGAAGCTTCCCGGTATTTGCAGTAAGTTCCTATGAGGCCGCTAATTTTAATTTCTCGCGGACTGTACAGTCGGCCGTTCTCTTCGATATATCCTTTCGTTAGAGCTTCTTTCCGACCTTTATTTTCAAGTTGCTTTCGTTCTTCTGCTAAAGCGAGAACATCATTGCGAAGAGATAGATTTGCTGCATTTTCTGCCTCGTAAATGTCGATGCGGCGCCTTACTACATCGGTCTGAGCCTTAGCGGTGTCTAATGAGCTCTTGTTGGACGACTCTATCTTATTGATTTGGTCGTCAAGTTCATCAAAGCGTTTCTTGTCTTGTCCGTCTAGAAAAGAAGACAGCGCTGGAGAGGCGAAGCATGCCATTAGGCCGGCCTTGTCTAACTGCTGCATACGTTCGGCGCGATCCGTGACGGCCACTCGTTTCGACATGAGTACGGCGCTTTCTTCGAGTTGGTCCGCCACTTCCTTAGTGATTAACCAGAATTTTCTTTGTGCTGTTACATAAATAATATCTTCATATTCTTTAGCGCAGCCAGTGCCTGGATTATCTCCAAATTTTTCAGTGCTTTTTATTTTAACTTCAGTTGCAGGCTCTAATACTACAGGCGACTGTTTAGGTTGTTCAGTTGAAATTGTCATGGCTTTCATCCCTTAGCCAACGATTCGAGTTGTGCGGTTTTCTCATAAGCCTTTATATCTTTACGCAAAATCTCTTTTGCTTCGGGCATGAGGACAAAATCAGGATCGTTAAGAATCTGAGGAACCAACGATTGCAGGTGAGCCCCCTGATCGATTCCTGATTTAACTAATACATTAAGTTGATAAATGGCTTTTGAAAGATCAAGATCCCTTGCGTCTATATTTTGTTCAAAAGCTTGGTGGTAAATCCAGTACTGCCAACGCAAAGTTTCACTCATGTCAAAAAAAACGTCGGGGATTTCTAACGGTAAGTCGGGCGTAGTGGAGGTTGTATTCGTATTTGGGTTGTCCCACCGACCCCATTTAAACTCATTGATGTTGCTATTTGGCAAAAGGGTCCAAACATGTTTGATTGGTCCGTATAATCTAGATTTGAAATTATCGTTTAATGAGTGGTGTAGGCAAGACCAGTTAATGGGGTCGTAATAGCGTGAATACACTAACCCATGTTGGCGGCAATTTTTTGTAAAGAGATACTGCAGGTGTTTGCGAACAGGGGATTCGGCAGCCAACAGAATCCCGCAGCGATCTACCTGTAGCTTTTGCCTGACATTGTCAGGTAGCAATCCTTGTTTTAAGTTCACAAGGATCGGGCTTGCATCCCCTAAGTGGCCGTGCGGAGAGCCTGCGAGTAGCGAACTCACTTCAATGTTATTGTCTTTGTAGAGCTCTTGTAGAATCTCTGGAGAGCGTACGCGATCAGCCAGAAGCCATAGGCTCATTCCAGCTTGAGCACGAGGGTAATCTGTAGGCGCTAATTCGTCACAAGATTTCAACATCAAATGCATGTGCAGTCCCCGCGAGTACAAATTCCATTAGATTGTTTACCGCACACTGGAATTACTTGTACCCCTGCTACGCTGGCTTTTTTAAAATTAATTAAGGCGGTCAACGGTATTTGGGGAACTGGCGATGTCGGAGCATCAAGAGGCAAGTTTGGTGGCAGAATCCCAATCCCGGTTCCCGCCCCCGGCGCCCCACCGGTATTGATCTTCACCTCAGCCCCGCTGATGGTCACCCCACCGGCATCGACCTTCACAAAACTCCCGCCAGCCTTGGCCGTGAGTTCCATACCTCCTTCAACCACCACCTTGTCACCCGCGTGATAGTGAATCTCGGTCCCGGCCTCGACAAACTGCGCCGTACCGACCTTCACATGCTGCGTCACGCCTACCGTCAGGTGGTCATCCGCGCGCATCTCGCTGATGCGATCCAGATGGGTAATCCGGTGTTCCTCAACCTTGAACTCGCTCAGGGCATTGGCCTCAACCGTGTCATGCCGCTCATTCCCCACACGGATCTTCTGGTCGTGCTCGATGTTCTCGTCCCAATCGCGTTGGGCATGGATGTAGATCTGCTCCACACCCTTTTTGTCTTCAATCCGAAACTCGTTGTAGCCCTTGCCGCCCGGGGAGCTGAGGGTTTTGAAGGTGCTGCGGGTTTTGTTTGCCGGCAGGTCGTAGGGGACGACGTTTTCCTTGTGGTACAGGCAGCCGGTGACGAGGGGCTGGTCGGGGTCGCCTTCGAGGAAGGTGACGAGGACTTCCATGCCGATGCGCGGGATGGCGATGCCGCCGTAGGCGGCGCCGGCCCAGCCGCTGGCGACGCGCAGCCAGCAGGTGGTTTTGTCGTCGGACTGGCCGTCGCGATCCCAGTGGAACTGGACTTTGATGCGGCCGTACTGGTCGCAGTGGATTTCTTCACCGGCCGGGCCGGTGACGACCGCGGTCTGGCTGCCGAGGACTTTCGGTTTCGGGTGTTCGAGGGCAGGGCGGTAGTGCGCGTCCCACGGGGTGGCGAGGAAGCTGTTGCGGTAGCCCTGGTGGAAATCGCTTTTGTTGTCGGTGACGTCGCTGGTGACGTTTTCACCGAGCACTTGCGGTTGTTTGCCTTCGTGGAAGACTTCCAGCAGCAGCCACAAGTCGTTCCATTCAGCGCGCGGGTGTTCGGCCAAGGTCAGGAAGTGGCCGCTGGTCAGGGTCGGTTCGTCACCTTTGCCTTCGGCGAGTTTGTAGTCGCTGCGATGACGTTCGAGGGCGCGGGTCGAGAGGAATTTGCCGCGCTCGCGGGTGGTGAAGCGGCCGGGGTAATCGTAGTCCTCAAGATCCGGGGCGAACTCGGATTTGACCGCGCCTTCGGGCAGGATCTTCGGTTTTTCGAAGTCGTAGTCGCGGCGGCTGACGCGGGTGGTGCGGGTTTCCAGGCGCAGGTTGAAGCGCTTGATCACCGGTTTGTCGGCGCTCATGCCGGAGTCTTGCTGGTAGCTCACGGCCTTGAGTTTGCGGAACACCGTCTGATCGTCGCCGAACACCAGTTTGTGTCCGCTGCTGCTGTGCTGGAAGTGGAAGTGAATGCCTTCCTCTTCGCACAGGCGCTGGATGAAATGCAGGTCGGACTCGTCGTACTGCACGCAGTAGTCGCGCTGCGGGTACTCGGCGTTGAGCTGGAAGCTGTAGGCGTCGGCCAGAATGCCGCGATCTTCGAGGACCTGGGCGATGATCTTCGGCACCGTGAGGTTCTGGAAAATCTGCTGGTCATGGTTGTGCTGCAGATAGGCCAGCTGCGGCACCAGGCTGATGCTGTAACGGGTCAGGGTCTTGCCGGAATCGCCTTGCTCGATGCGGTACACCAGGCCATGAATCTTGCCTTCGCCGGTGGCGCCGAAGGTCAGGACGCCGGGCTTGTGCAGCAGCTCTTCGAGTTTCAGGTCGGGGCGGGCGCTGACCAGTTCGAGGTCGAAACGGAAAGGCTCGTTGAGGGCTTCGCGACCGGTGAAGCTGAGCACTTGCAGGTCGGCGGAGGCGCCTTCGAGGGTAAGGGTAATGTGGGTAGCGTTGGCGTCCAGCATGCCTTGAATTCCGTCCATTGAATAAGCAGGTGACGGATGATGGAGGATTAAACCGCCTCGTTCAAGGCGCAAATGCCGTAGAGAGGGGCCCCGCGGGGTATAGGGAAAACCCCTATGCCGGCGTTTTCACCCAATGAAACCGGGGGCTTCGCAGTCCAGAGCCATTGGTCAGCGCATGATTTGAGCCCATCGCAGGCCGAAGAATCGCCAGTCAGTTTCAGACTAAAGTCGCCTTCAACCCGTAAAAGCCATCTGCCATCATTGCAGCTCACCCCTGCGTGTCCACTTCTTCCCGGCTGTTTTTGACCCGGGACGGGAGCTATTTTTCTGGCTGACTGCGCCCCGGCGCAAACGCTGTACTGTTGGAGTTTTTCATGCGTCCCCCATTCCCTCTCATCACCCCGCGCCAGTCGTTTGGCTTCGGAGCCGTTGTGCTGTGCGCCGGTTTTGCCGCGCAGGTTCAAGCCAGCGGTTTTCTCGAAGACACCACTGCGAAAATCGAATCGCGCACGGTGTATTTCAACCGCGATTTCCGTGATGGGCACACCTCCAACGAGCAGGGCGCTTCCAAGCGTGAAGAGTCGGCTCAAGGCTTTATTCTCAATCTGCAATCGGGTTATACCGAGGGCACGGTCGGCTTCGGTATCGATGCGCTGGGCATGCTCGGGTTTCAGCTCGACTCCAGCCCCGATCGCAGCAACAGTGGCTTGCTGCCGTCCAGCGGCGACAACCCGCGCGGCTCGAAGGGGCAGTACGCAAAAATGGGCCTGACCGCCAAGGTCAAGGTCTCGGACACGGTGTTGAAGTACGGCGCACTGCTGCCGGATCTGCCACTGCTCAAGTACAACGACGGCCGCCTGCTGCCGACCATGTTCAACGGCGCCATGCTGACCTCCAGGGAAGTGAAGGATCTGACCTTCATGGCCGCGCGTCTGGACAAGTACACCGCGCGCGATTCCACCGATTCGCAAGACATCCGCGTGCACTGTAAGAACAAGCGCTACGCCTGCAACACCACCGCCGATCATTTCGACATGTACGGCATCGATTACAAGATCAACGATCGCCTGACCGCGCAATATCACTACGCCGAGCTGGAAGACATCTACCGCCAGCACTTCATTGGCTTGCTCGGCAACCAACCGCTGGGTGACGGTGTGCTGAAGGCCGATCTGCGTTTGCTGAAAAGCGCCGACAGCGGTGATGCCAAGGCCGGCTCCATCGACAACCGCGCCTTGAGCGGCATGCTCTCGTACGGCATCAGCGGCCACACTTTCAGCGCCGGCTGGCAGCGCATGAACGGCGACAATTCGATGCCGTACCTCGATGGCAGCAATCCGTATCTGGTCAACTACGTGCAGGTCAACGACTTCGCCGCCGCGCAGGAACGTTCCTGGCAGCTGCGTTATGACTATGACTTCAAGGCCATCGGCATCAACGGCCTGAGCTTCCTGACCCGCTATGTCAACGGTGATCACATCAAGGTCCCGGGCAGCGATCAGGAAGGCAAAGAGTGGGAACGCGACAGCGAGCTGAAGTACGTGATCCAGACGGGCACGTTCAAGGATGTCAGCCTGCGCCTGCGCAATGCGACTTACCGCACCAACTATGAAAAGTTTGCCCGGGATGTGGATGAGACCCGGTTGATTGTGAGTTACAACTTTTCGGTGTTGTAACTGTGAGAGCTGCAGTGTCCGGATGACCGCTTTCGCGAGCAAGCCCGCTCCCACACTGGATCATGGGTGAACACAAATTTTGTGCTCGGCACTGATCCCCTGTGGAGCGGGCTTGCTCGCGAAGGCGTCCTCACAGCCCCCCTACAACCAATGCCAGAACCGGCTCCAGAAGCCGCGATTCAGATCCTCTTTGCACCCGGCATACTGCCGCGCATACACATCGGAACGCGCCTGTACCTTGCGTGCAGTCGGCATCAGCCAGGCCTTGCTGGCGTAGGTCTTGTTGCGGAAGCCGCCCCAGCCTTCGTGGTAGTTCAGGTACTGGTTATAGGCGTCGTACTTGTACACGCCGTTGATCGAAGTGGTCTTGTCCATGTACCAGCCGACGAAGTCGATGGCGTCATCGAAGTCTTCGCGGTCGGCGCCGTGTCGGCCGGTGCTTTTCTGGTAGTCGGACCAGACTTCATCCTTGGCCTGGGCATAGCCCGAGGCAGTCGTCACCCGGCCCCACGGAATCACCCACAACAGGTATTTGCGCGGTGTTTTGGCGTCGTAGCGGTAGCCGGACTCCTGATACATGATCGCGAAGGGCACCTGGATCGGCACGCCCCAGCGTTTCTGCGTGACTTGCGCCGCATCGTACCAGTCGCTTTTCTCGCGGAAGATCTCGCAAATGTCTTCCGGCGAACGCGGCGGCGAGGTGCCGCAGCCGCTGAGTAATCCCGCCAGTATCAAAAGTCCCGCCATCCGCCCCGACATCAAACCGTCATCCCCATGCGCGCAAAAAGGCCGACAGTCTACGCGCTCAGCTCAACTGGTGACGATAGGGCAAATCCGGACCGGTCTTGCTGCACGTAAGGGCAGCCGCCTGTACGGCAAACCTGAGCATCGCCTCGATCTGTTCGCGGCTGAGTGCTTGAACCCCTTCGACCGAATCCAGTTCCTGCTCGGTCAACCAGGTAATCAGCGCCGCTTGAAAGGTATCGCCGGCGCCGACGGTATCGGCGATCTTCACCGAGCACGCCGGTACTGACCACGAACCGTGGGCGCGGCTGAATACGGTGGCGCCTTCGCCGCCACGGGTGAGGAACACTAACTGGCAGCGATGCTGCAGCCAGCCTTCGATCACGCGTTTTGGCTCCTGCTCGGGATACAACAGGCTCAGGTCTTCGTCGCTGACCTTGATCATGTCGGCCAGTTGCACCAGGGTCGCCACGCGCTCGCGCCACAGGTCAATGTTTGGCTCCGGGTTCAGGCGTACGTTGGGGTCGAGGGTGATCAGGCGCTTGCCGCTTTCGCGCTGCACCAGGGTCAGCAGGGTGTCGGCGATCGGTTGCACCACCAGCGAGAACGAGCCGATGTGCAGACCACGGACTTCAGCGTCCAGTTGCGGCAGATGGGCGAGGCTTAATTGGCGATCAGCACAGCCCTCGCCGCGAAAACTGTAATGCGGCGAACCGTTGGCGCCGACCGCGACCATCGCCAGCGTGGTTGGCGCGGCGAAGTCGATCAGGTAGTCCGCACGCACGCCTTCTTCCTGCAGCACTTGCTGCAAACGCCGGCCGAGATAGTCGGTAGACAGCCCGGCAAACAGCGCCGAATCCACACCCAAACGGCGCAAGCCGACCGCGACGTTGAACGGCGAGCCGCCGGCAATCGCCTTGAAATTCACCTTCGAGGCCAGACCGCTGGCATCGTCTTCGCTGAAGAAATCGAACAGGGCTTCGCCACACACCAAATACATAATTGTTTGCTCTTTATAGGGTTGCGACATGCTGTTGATAGCGTTCATAGGCCTGCTGGAACGCCGCGACATGGGCGGCGACCGGCAGGGTTTCACTGTGCAGATCGAGCTTCACGCAGCGCTGGCACAGATCGGCCAAAGTGTCTTCGTGGCCGTTCGACCATGACTTGCACCACGCCGCCTGAATCGCCGCGCCAAGGGCTGCGGCTTCGCTGTGTTCGGTGCAGATCACCGGGGTGTTCATGATGTCGGCGACGATCTGCCGCCACACTGCACTTTTCGAGCCGCCGCCGATCAGGCAAATGCTGCGGCTTTGTAAACCATTGTGGCGCAACAGATCCAGTCCATAACGCAAACCGAAGGTGGTGCCTTCTACCACGGCGCGACACAGGTTGGCCTGGGTCAGGTTGCTCAGGGTCAGGCCGTGCAGGCTGCCGGTGGCATGGGGCAGTGCGGGGACGCGCTCTCCGTTGAGAAATGGCAGCATGCTCACGCCTTCGGCGCCGATCGGTGCTTGGGCCACGAGGTCGTTGAATTGTTCGAGATCAAGGTCGAACAGTTCGCGGATCGCACCGGTGGCGTTGGTCAGGTTCATGGTGCAGATCAGCGGCAGCCAGCCGCCGCTGGATGAGCAGAACGTCGCGACCGAAGCATCCGCGCTGACCTTCGGCGCCTCAGCGTAGGCGTACACCGTGCCGGAGGAACCGAGGCTCATGGTGATCGCTCCCTGCTGAATATTGCCGGTGCCGATGGCGCCCATCATGTTGTCGCCACCGCCGCTGGAAACCTGTGCATTCGGGTTGAGGCCGAGCTGTTCGGCAATCGCCGGCAGCAGCGTGCCGACCGCCTGATGCGCGTCGATCAGCTCCGGCAACGCGGCTTGCAGGCGACCCGTGGCGTCGATGTCGCGCAGCAGTTGCAAGTCCCACTGACGGCTGCGCACGTTGAAATAGCCGGTGCCGGAGGCGTCGCCGTATTCGCTGCAGGCGCGGCCGGTGAGCCAGAAGTTCAGGTAGTCGTGGGGCAACAAGATGTGTGCGATACGCGAAAACACATCCGGGTGCTGCTCTTTGGTCCAAAGCAGTTTCGATACGGTGTAGCCCGGCGCGATGACCACGCCCAGGCGCTCTAGCGAACCTTGTTCGCCGCCCAGGTGTTTGAGCAGACGGTCGTTTTCATCGGTAGTTTCGGTGTCGCACCACAGTTTGGCCGGGCGCAGCACCTGGCCCTGATCGTCGAGCAGCACCAGCCCGTGTTGCTGGCCGGAGACGCCGATGCCGAGGATCGCCTGACCGTCGACATTGGCTGCGAGCAAGGCGCGGCGGGTGGCGAGGGCGAAGGCGTCGAGCCACTGTTGGGTGTCCTGCTCGCGGCGGCCATTGGCGCCGCTGATCATCGTATGTGTGGCGGCGCCTTCGCCGAGCACCTGACCGCTGCTGGCATCGAGGATGATCGCCTTGGTGCCTTGGGTGCCGCAGTCGATGCCGAGGAAGAGTTGTCGGGTGGTCATGTGTGAGCCTGTCGGTTTGCGCTGAAGATCAAAAGCCACCCCCTCACCCCAACCCTCTCCCCCAAGGGGGAGAGGGGGGAAGGGAGCCAATTTGGGTACTTTTCCAACACTTGAGTTCGACTCGGTTTTTTTTGGCCAAAGGTTCTCCTGCAGGCACCTCGGTTAGTTCCCTCTCCCTCCGGGAGAGGGCTAGGGTGAGGGGCTTTTCAGACCAAAACCCGCTCCAACGTGCGCGTCACCCCCACCTCGCGCAAGCTGTTGCAGCACCACTCAAACGCCGCAACAAACTCCGCCGACCGTGGAATCGCCGTGCCGAAGATCTCCTCGACCGCCAGCAACCGCTGGGTAATCAGCGCATCATCCGCCACCAGTCCCTGACAGAATTCCGCCCGTGGATCGGGAATCGTATAAGTGTCGCCATTCTCATCCACGCCCTTCAAATACAACGCCCAGGCCGCCACCACCAACGCTGCGCGCTTGGTCTCCTGGCCATCGGTAATCAAGCGGTTGATCGTCGGAATGGTGAACTTGGGAAACTTCGACGAGCCGTCTGAACACACTCGTTCCAGCTGATCGGCAATCGCCTGATTAGAGAAGCGCGCGACCAGCGTATTTTTGTAGTCGGTCAGGTCGATGCCCGGTACCGGCGCCAGTTGTGGGGTGACATCGAGATCCATGTACGCACGCATGTAGCGCACGAACAGCGGGTCGTTCATGGTTTCGTGAACGAAGCGGTAGCCCTTCAGAAACCCCAGATAAGTCAGCGCCAAGTGACTGCCGTTGAGCAGTTTGATCTTCATTTCTTCGTAGGGCGATACGTCATCGGTGAACTGCACGCCGACCTGTTCCCAGGCCGGGCGCCCATTGACGAATTTGTCTTCCAGCACCCATTGCACAAACGGCTCGCAGACCACTGGCCAGGCATCGTCCACCGCGTGTTTGTCGGCCAGTTGCAGGCGATGCGCGGTGCTGGTCATCGGCGTGATGCGATCAACCATGGCGTTGGGAAAACTGACGTTCTGCTCGATCCAGTCGCGCAGCCCCGGGTCACGCAGGGTGGCGAAGGCGAGCAGGGCTTTGCGGGTCACCGCGCCGTTATGCGGCAGGTTATCGCAGGACATGATCGTGAACGCCGGTATGCCCGCGCCACGGCGTTTTTCCAGCGCCGCGCAGAGGAAACCGAACACGGTTTTCGGCGCCTGCGGATGTGCCAGATCGTGTTGAATCTGCGGCAGGTGCGCCATGAATTCGCCGTTGCTGTCGTCGATGCAGTAGCCGCCTTCGGTGATGGTCAGCGAGACGATACGGATCTGCGGATCGGCAAGTTTGTCGATCAGCGCCTGCGCGCCATCCTCGGCCAGGAGCATGTCGCGGATCGCACCGATCACCCGGACTTCGGTGTCATTGCTATCACCGAGTTCAAACAGGGTGAACAGGTAGTCCTGCTCCTTGAGGTCGTCACGGGCGCGGCGGTCTTCCGCGCGCAGGCCGACGCCGCAAATCGCCCAGTCGAGGGCTTCGCCGGTGTTCATCAGCGCATCGGTGTAATACGCCTGATGGGCGCGGTGGAAGCCGCCGACGCCAATGTGTGCGATGCCCTGACGGGTGTCGCTGAGGCTGTAGGACGGCAGTTGCACCTCGGGGGCGAGGCGATGCAGGTTTTGTGCATTCAGTTTCATCGGGCAGGTCTCGAAATTCAGGCCGCGGCGCGCAGCGGGCGGGTCAGCGCCACGCCGTTGGCGTCGAACAGGTGGCAATGGCTGGCGTCCAGGTGCAGGTTCAGTTGCTCGCCGTAGCGGCTCGCCAGATCACCGCGCACGCGCATGGTCAGGGCTTCGCCGGCGTTGGTGGTGACGTGGCAGAAGGTGTCGCTGCCCAGGCGTTCGCTGACGTCGGCGGTGACTTGCAGGGTGCAGTCGCCCGGTTGTGCCAGCTCCAGATGTTCCGGGCGAATGCCTAGGGTCACGGCGCTGCCGACGCTCAGGTTGGCGGCGTTGAACGGCAGGGTGATGCGCGTGCCGGCGTCCAGCGAGACTTCGCAGGTCTGGCCGTCGATGCGGGCGATCTTGCCTTTGAGGAAACCCATTTTCGGCGTGCCGAGGAACCCGGCGACGAACAGGTTGGCCGGGTTGTGATAGAGGTCCAGCGGCGAGCCGACCTGCTCGATTTTGCCGCCGTTGAGCACCACCACTTTGTCGGCCATGGTCATCGCTTCGACCTGATCGTGGGTCACGTAGATCATCGTGGCTTGCAGGTCCTTGTGCAGACGCAGCAGCTCCAGACGCATCTGCACGCGCAGCGCGGCGTCGAGGTTGGACAGCGGTTCGTCGAACAGAAAGATCTTCGGATTGCGCACGATCGCCCGGCCGATGGCGACCCGTTGCCGTTGGCCGCCGGACAGCTGTTTGGGCTTGCGCTCGAGCATCGGCCCGAGTTCGAGAATGCGCGCCGCTTCGCCGACCTTTTTCTCGACTTCGGCTTTCGGTACACCGGCCAGATCGAGGGCGAACGACATGTTTTTCTTCACGGTCATGTGCGGGTACAGCGCGTAGGTCTGAAACACCATCGCCAGATCGCGCTTGGCCGGGCTGACTTCGGTGATGTCGCGGCCATCGAGTTCAATGGTGCCGCCGCTGACCTCTTCCAGCCCGGCGATCAGCCGCAACAGGGTGGATTTGCCGCAGCCGGACGGGCCGACGAAGACCACGAATTCCTTGTCGTTCACCTCAAGGTCGATACCCTTGATGATGGAAAAACCTTCGAAGCCTTTTTGCAGATTCTTGATTTTCAGGTTGGCCATTTTGATGGGCCTCCACTTAAGTTAATTCAATGGCGCCGGGCATGCTTTTGGTGGGAGCGGGCTTGCTCGCGAAGGGGCCGTGTCAGTCACCATCATTGTTGGATGACCCACCGCTTTCGCGAGCAAGCCCGCTCCCACAGGGGATTGGGTACGGTTTGAGAACTTCATTTCACGGCACCGAATGACAAGCCGCGCACCAGTTGTTTCTGGCTGATCCAGCCGAAGATCAGGATCGGCGCGCAGGCCAGGGTCGAGACTGCCGACAACTTGGCCCAGAACAAGCCTTCGGGGCTTGAGTACGAGGCGATCAGCGCGGTCAGCGGCGCGGCTTTCGACGAGGTCAGATTCAGCGACCAGAACGCTTCGTTCCAGCACAGAATCAGCGACAGCAGCACGGTCGAGGCGAGGCCGCCTTTGGCGATCGGCAGCAGCACGCGGACCATTTCCTGCCACAGGGTGGCGCCGTCGAGGCGTGCGGCTTCGAGGATGTCTTTGGGGATGTCCTTGAAGTAGGTGTAAATCATCCAGACCACGATCGGCAGGTTGATCAGGGTGTAGATCACAATCAAGGCGATGCGCGTATCGAGCAGGCCGAAACTCTTGGCCAGCAGGTAGATCGGCATCAGCACGCCCACCGGCGGCAGCATCTTGGTCGAGAGCATCCACAGCAGCGTGCCTTTGGTGCGCTGGGTTTCGTAGAACGCCATCGAGTAGGCGGCGGGCACCGCGATCAACAGGCACAGAGCGGTAGCACTGAACGAGATCACCACCGAGTTCCAGGCAAAACTGAAGTAGTCGCTGCGCTCGTTGATGTGCAGGTAGTTCTCCAGCGTTGGCGTGAAGATGAACTGCGGCGGCGTGGCGAAGGCGTCGATTTCGGTTTTGAAACTGGTCATCACCATCCAGAAGATCGGGAAGAAAATCACGATCGCGATGGCCCAGGCCAGGGTGCCGAGCAGCAGGCTTTGCAGCCGGCGGGATTGTTGAAGAGTCATGGCGGGCCTCAGGCTTTGTCAGTCAGGTTTTTGCCGATCATCCGCACCAGAATGATCGCGGCGATGTTGGCGATGACCACGGCAATCAAGCCGCCCGCCGAAGCCATGCCGACGTCGAACTGCACCAGCGCCTGGTTGTAGATCAGGTAGGCAAGGTTGGTCGAGGCGTAGCCGGGGCCGCCGTTGGTGGTGGTGAAAATCTCGGCGAACACCGACAGCAGGAAGATCGTTTCGATCATCACCACCACCGCAATCGGCCGCGCCAGGTGCGGCAGGGTCAGGTGCCAGAAGATCGCCACCGGACCGGCACCATCGAGGCGCGCTGCTTCTTTCTGTTCCTGGTCGAGGGACTGCATGGCGGTCATCAGGATCAGGATCGCGAAGGGCAGCCATTGCCACGAAACAATGATGATGATCGACAGCAGCGGGTAGTGCGCCAGCCAGTCCACCGGCTCGGCGCCGAACAGCCGCCAGACGTAGGCGAGGATTCCCGACACCGGATGGAAAATCAGGTTCTTCCAGATCAGCGCGCCGACGGTGGGCATGATGAAGAACGGCGAGATCAGCATCACCCGCACGATGCCACGACCGAGAAACTCGCTGGCCTCGAGCAACGCGCTGATCAGCACACCGAACACCACGCTGATCAGCAGCACGCTACCCACCAGCAACAGGGTGTTGGTGGCACCGGGCAGGAACCCGGAGTCGGTCAGAAAGTAAGTGAAGTTCTCCAGCCCGACGAATTCGTTCACCCCTGGATCGAGCAGGTTGTAGCGAATCATCGAGAAGTAAATGGTCATGCCCAACGGCACGATCATCCACAGCAGCAACAGGGCCACCGAAGGGCTGACCAGAAACCAGCCGGGATTGCGTACGCGGACTTTGCGCTGGGGTTGCGACAAGTCGAGGTGGGCTTTGGCAGTTGAAGTATTCATGGTGATCACAACCGAGTCGTACGGACCTATGAAGATCCCGTGTGGGAGCGGGCTTGCTCGCGAAGGCGCCGTGTCAGTCAATACACATGACACTGACCCACCGCTTTCGCGAGCAAGCCCGCTCCCACAGGAGGCAGGAGCAAGTCGTTCAGTGGTTACTTGGGATAACCGGCGCGCTTCATCTCGCGTTCGGTGGTTTGCTGCGCGGCGGTCAGGGCTTGATCCACCGTGGTCTGGCCGATCAGCGCCGCCGAGAACAGCTTGCCGACCTGGGTGCCCACGCCCTGGAACTCAGGAATGGTCACCAGCTGAATGCCGATGTAAGGCACCGGTTTCAGCGTCGGTTTGCTCGGGTCTGCGGCCTTGAGCGATTCCAGCGTGACCTTGGCGAACGGCGCGGCGCTCATGTAAGCATCGCTGTAGGTCGAGGCGCGGGTGCCCGGCGGCACGTTGGCGATGCCGTCGGTCTTGGCTACCAGTTCGCCGTACTCTTTGGAGGTGGCCCAGGCGCTGAATGCCTTGGCGGCGTCCTTGGCCTTGGAACTGGTCGGAATCGCCAGTGCCCATGAATACAGCCACGCCGAACCTTTGTCAGTGACCTGATGCGGGGCGAAGGTGAAACCGACGTGATCGGCGACCTTGCTCTGGGTCTTGTCGGTGACGAACGAGCCGGCGACGGAAGCGTCCACCCAGATCGCGCATTTGCCGCTGTTGAACAGCGCGAGGTTTTCGTTGAAACCGTTGCTGGACGCGCCCGGCGGGCCGGATTTCTTCATGGTGTCGACGTAGAAGTTCAGCGCGTTTTTCCATTCCTGGCCGGTGAATTCCGGCTGCCATTTCTCATCGAACCAGCGCGCGCCGTAAGCATTGGCGACAGTGGTGATCAACGCCATGTTCTCGCCCCAGCCGGCCTTGCCGCGCAGGCAGATGCCGTACTGCTCTTTATCCTTGTTGGTGAGTTTTTCGGCGAAACCGGCGATCTGTTCCCAGGTCGGGCGCTCGGGCATGCTCAGCCCGGCGTCCTTGAACAGGTCGGTGCGGTAGTAGGTGATCGAGCTTTCGGCGTAGAACGGCAGGGCATACAGCGAACCCTTGACTGACAGGCCTTCGCGCACCGACGGGAACACGTCGTCGAGGGCGTAAGAAGCCGGCAGATCCTTCATCGGTTCGAGCCAGCCCTTGGCGCCCCAGAGTGCCGCTTCGTACATGCCGATGGTCAACACATCGAACTGGCCACCCTGAGTGGCAATGTCGGTAGTCAGGCGCTGACGCAGGACGTTTTCTTCCAGCACCACCCAGTTGAGCTTGATTTCCGGATGCTCGGACTCGAAAGTTTTCGAGAGCTTTTGCATGCGGATCATGTCGCTGTTGTTGACGGTGGCGATGGTCAGGGTCTGGGCGCCAAGGCTGACGCTGCTGAGGGTCATGCAGGTGAGGGCTAGCAGAGCTTTTGCAGTGGGTTGCATCGTGCACTCCTTTTCTGCACCCGGCGGGCGGCAGAAGGACAGTTATTGTTTTTGTGTCTTCCGAATGCAGGAAGAATGTGCGCTGATTACAGCCCTCAATCGACGGACTGACAAATCATCCGTCGCACTCGAATCAATACTTTTTTGCACTGGGGTTTGTTGCGGTAGACGCAGGGAAGGGCTTTTCAGTGGGGAGGGGCTATCGAATCAGTACAGGTTTCATCGCGTCGGATGCTTTTTGTGGGAGCGGGCTTGCTCGCGAAAGCGCTGTGTCAGTTTGCCGATCAGTTGACTGATACACCGCTTTCGCGAGCAGGCTCACTCCTACAGGGGGCGGTGGTATCAGCCGAGGTTTTGTTCAGTCAGGCGCTGTACAGCGAGGCGTCGATAGTGCGACGGCGTCATGCCCTTGAGTTGCTGGAAGCGCCGATTGAAGTTGGAAATGTTGTTGAACCCCGACTCGAAACACACCTCGGTCACCGGTTTGTCGCCGTCGGCCAGCAGTTCGCAGGATTTACTGATGCGCAGGCGATTGACGAACTCGATGAAGTTGCGCCCGGTGGCCTGTTTGAACACGCGGCTGAAATAGGTCGGCTTCATCCCCAGATGATCGGCGACTTCTTCCAGGGTCAATTCGCGGGCGTAATGGTCGAAGATGAAATCGACCGCTCGGTTGGTGCGGTCGATGTTGTGCTCGTCGGCCAGTTGCGTGTTAGTGGCGCCGGACAGCAATTGATAATCGTCAGTCGCCGCCAGCAGCTCCATCAAAATGAAAAAGTGTCCGAGACGGGTAACGCCGCGCGTGTCGGCAATTCGCTGCATCAACGTCATGGCCTGACGGATCGTATCCTTGTCGCGAAATTCGATGCCATATTGCGCACGCTCCAGTAGCGGCGCCAAAGTCTTGAGTTCGGCGAACACCTGGTGCCCGCTGTCGAACAACTCATCGGTAAAGTTCACCAGCATGTCGCGCTTTTCCACCACTTCGTCGTCGGCCACCTGGCTGATCCAGTTGTGCGGCAGATTGGGCCCGGTGAGGAACAGTGTTTGCGGATAAAAGTTGCCGATGTAGTCGCCGATGAAGACCTTGCCGGAACTGGCAACTATCAGGTGCAGTTCGTATTCCTTGTGAAAATGCCAGCGCACTAACGGGCACGGAAAACCATGCTGACGGTAGATGATGGACAACCCGTTATGGTCGTCCATCAGTTCGTAGGAGGGATCAGTGATTCTGGTTGCCCGAGTCATGTCCGATGCGTCTTGTTGTGGTGTTCAGGTGCCCATCATGCACGCGCGCCACGGACAGTTCCAGCGCCTCAGTCCCGGGCCTTGCGTAGACCTTTGGACTGGTTGACCTGCTGGCAATGGCCGATCAGTGGAGTGCCACCGATGAAGTCGGCATTGATAATGCTGCACTTCGGCGCCCATCCCGAGTCTGGGCCAAACCATTGATCGAGTTCGTCGGTGATCCGCTTGACGCCGGCCAGTTCGCCATAGCTGGTGGCCGACAATGACCAGAAGCTGCCGGGTACCGGCGGGTTGGCCAGGGTTCGGGTGATGTGTTGCTTGAGTTGCTCTGGCGAGGTGATGTCCGACCCGCTCCATTCATGGCGGATTTTCGGCCAGTACAGGAGCGAATTGAAATCCGGGTGCGAGTCGCTTGCCAACACCACGCGTTGTAGCGAACTGGCCCTTTTAAGTTGTTCAAGGGTCAGATGACCGTTGTTTCGGGGAATAAGCCGCGAAGCCAGTTCCGTAGTGATGACTTCATGGAAACCCTTGTAATCGAATGGCTGATCGTTGGTGCCCTTGAGTTCATGTAAGTCCAATACGATGAACTCGTTCGGATTTTCATTGAGGAAAAAGTTGAGACTTTTTACCAGCTCGCTCAAGGAGCGTCCCTGGAGCAGTTTCACGCCATGAAAGGTATGAAACTTCCTGATGCCCAGCCAGTGTTCATCTGAATGCAGACGCAAGTCGAAGGCGCGCACGCCTTCATTAAGTTGCTGAATGAACGGACCGTCCTGACAGACAAACCAGTTCTGGGCGGGTTGGAGATAAGTCGGGTACGGAAAATCAAAATCCAGCCCGGAATTATGCGCGCCGGGCCAGACCACTTCACTAAGGGTCAGTCGGTCCATATCCGGTGTAGCCGCCATCCAGTTTTTGAAAGGGTAATTACTCATGGTGCATTCCGTTGCAGATAAAGTTTAATTTCCGACCAGTCAACTTGTTTGGTCAGTTCGGAAGTTATTCTTTGGTGCAAACGGAAAAAGTACAAGCCAGCACTCTTTGCAAAGTATTGGCAATGTGCTTTTGCACTTTAATTATCAACTTTTCTGGTTCTTTGCTTCGATCCACTGCGCCATGTATTGAGTGCTTTTATGCAAGTGGTGACGCAACATGCTGCCAGTAAAGTTGGCGCGACGTAATGCTGACAAGTTGTCGCGGCAATGTTGCAGGCGAGCGATCAGCGCCGGGCCGTGATCAGTCTGCCGATAGCGCGCATTCAACAACGCGACGCCGGCCTGCTGTGCGTCAGCCCAGCGCAATCTGTCTTCGTGCAGCGCCACAGCGGCGTCGGCCAGGGCCTGGGCCGACTGAGCCACCGCACCGGGCCAGGGCAATGCGCCGCCCATGCCTTCGGCGCCGATGGGTGTCGTGACATTGGGCGTGCCGCAGAGCATCGCATCGACGATCTTGCCCTTGATCCCAGCGCCGAAACGCAAAGGCGCCAGGCAAACCCTGGCTTGCGACATCACTTGCAGCGCATCTTCTGCCCAGTTCATCACATGAAACCCCTGCGCCGCGTTGTGCAGGGCTGTGGCCTTGGGCGGCGTATAGGCACCGTAGATATGCAGTTGGGCGCCGGGCAATCGCTGGCGGATCAGCGGCCAGACGGCGGTCTTCATCCACAGCACGGCGTCCCAGTTGGGCGCGTGACGGAAGTTGCCGATACTCAGAAAGTGCGCCCGCTCTTCAAAGGGGACGAACGAATCGCGCGGTGGTTCGAGCATCAGCGGGCACCAGTGCAGCAGGTCGCCAGGGACTTGAAACTGTTCGACCAGCAACTGAATTTCAACTTCGGAAATCATCAGATTCAGATCGCAGCGATACAACGCGGCGATTTCCCGTTTGGCCAGGTCAGTATCGGCCATCAGCGCGAACTCTTCGCGCAGCGCCGGTGCGAACAGGGCACTGAAATCCTGATTGTCCGGGTCGTCTTTCAAACGCTCCTTGAGCCGTTGGTGGCGGGCGTGGCGCAGGCTCTGCAGGTCGGACGTCTCCAGTACGCGCAAGGCATTCGGGCATTGCTTTTCGACGCGCCAGCCGAACTGCTCTTCCATCATGAACTGGTCGAACAGCACGATATCCGGGGCCAGTTCACTGATGAAACTATCGAAGCTGCTGTTGTTGAGTTCGATCGGCACTTCGCGGATGCCCAGCGCGGTCAGGTCAGCCTTGTGCTCGCCCGGGCCGGCCGGGCTGCTGAAGGTGATGTCCCAGCCTTGCTGCAAAAACGTCTCGAGGATCTGCATCACATGCCCGCTGGCTGCCGAAGAGCGCGGTTCGGGCCAGACGTAACCGATGACCAGAACTTTGGTGGCAGGTGATGCAGTCATTGACGAGTAATCCTTGCAGGCTGGCGGCTGAAAATGGCGCGCAATTAGAGCACATCTGCAGCCGCTGCCGGATCAAAGCCAATCACTCGGTCAGAATGCCCTTGACCTTGTCACGCAGTTGATCGATCGAGAAGGGTTTGCCGATCACGTGCATGCCGGCGGGAACGTCGATGTTTTCGGCGTAACCGCTGGCGAACAGAACGGGCAGGGTGGAGCGCAGTTCACGTGCCTTGCCGGCCAGTTCACTGCCTGTCATGCCCGGCAGGCCGTAGTCAGTCATCATCAAGTCGATAGCCTTGCTCTGATCCCCGAGAATCTCCAGCGCAGACTCGCCGTCATCGGCCTCCAACACACTGAATTCCAGCTCCTCGAGCACATCGACGATGAGCATGCGTACGATGTCGTCGTCTTCTACTACAAGGATGGTGGACGCTGGGGTGGACATAGGGATAGCTCTCAAGAAATGAAATCGGAACGGCGACCGGTCGAAAATGCCGGGCTCTTGCATGAGTAAGTGGCGCATGGCCACAAGTTCCCGAGCGGATACGAAAAAGATTAGCTGCAAATCGGGGCGGCAAGGATACCCGTTGCCTGATCGGGAAGTGCAGCAAATGTAGGAAATTGCCATCATGGCGGTGAGAAAAATGGATCCATAGTACCGTTTTGGGGCAAACTCCCGGGTTTCGACAGTTCGACAAGGCTGCCCCATGTCCACTCGGTCTACAGTTGACGAAACACGGTTCCGTAAACTCCTGACGCGCAACATCAGTCTGCCCCTGGGCGTCGGCGCGATCAGTGCAGTGTTTTTCATTTCGCTGATCACCTATTTGCTCTCGGTGATCCAGTGGGTGGAACACACCGACCGGGTGATCAATAACGCCAACGAAGCGGTGAAACTCACCGTTGATCTGGAAACCGGCATGCGCGGCTTCCTGCTCAGTGGCGACGAGCACTTCCTCGACCCCTACGAGACTGCCAAGCCGCGGATCAACGTGGCGCTCAATACCTTGCTCGAACTCACTGCCGACAACCCGATCCAGACCGACCGGTTGCGGCGTCTGCAGGCCTTGCAGACTGAGTGGAGCAACTACGCGCAATCGATGATCGATCTGCAGCGCTCCAGCGGTGACTACCGGGGCGCGGTCAAGGCCGGGCGCGGCAAGCGCCTGACCGATGAGATCCGCAAGCAGTTCGAAGACGTGATCGACATGGAGCAGCAGTTGCGCACCACGCGCAACGAAGAGGTGCGCCGTACCACGATCTGGAGCATCACTCTTTATCTGCTGTTTATAGCCGGGATCAGCGGTTTGCTCGCGTATGTCGGTCGCCGCGATCTGGTCAGCCTGTCGGACAGCTACAGCGCCAACCTTGCGGCGCAGCAAGCCAGCGCCGAGCGTCTGGAGCGCCAGGCGTGGATGCGCAGCGGCCAGACCGAACTGGCGGAACAGGTGCTGGGGCAACTGACGCTTAACCTGCTGGGGCGCAACATCCTGCAGTTTTGCGCACAATATCTGGGCACTGCGGTGGCGGCGCTGTACGTACGCGAAGAACACGGCGGCCTCAAGCGCGTGGCGTCCTATGGATTCTCCCGCGAACAGGAAGAAAAAGATCAGCAGATCTACAGCGGCGAAGGCATCGTCGGCCAGGTTGCCCAGCAGGGGCAACTGATTCGCCTGGATTCGGTTCCGGCCGACTACTTCAAAGTCAGCTCCGGCCTGGGCGCAGGTCTGCCGCACAGTGTGCTGGTGGTGCCGACCAGTGATGATGACCGGGTCAACGGGGTGATCGAACTGGGCTTCCTGCGCCCGCTCACCGATCGCGATATCGATTTGCTGGAACTGATTGCCGGCAACATCGGCACCTCGATCGAAGCGGCGCGTTATCGCCAGCGTCTGCAGGAAGTGCTGGCCGAAACCCAGCAGCTCAACGAAGAGTTGCAGGTGCAGCAGGAAGAGCTGAAAACCGCAAACGAGGAGTTGGAAGAACAGTCGCGTATTCTCAAGGAATCCCAGGCGCATCTGGAAACCCAGCAAGTCGAGCTGGAGCAGACCAACGAGCAGTTGGCCGAACAGGCGCAGACTCTGGCCGAGCAGCGCGACGCCATGGACCAGAAGAACACAGAGCTCAATCAGGCTCAGGTGCAGCTCGAAGAACGCGCCGAAGAACTGCAGCGTTCGAGCAAGTACAAGTCCGAATTCCTCGCCAACATGTCCCACGAACTGCGCACGCCGCTGAACAGTTCGCTGATCCTCGCCAAGTTGCTGGCCGAGAACCCGCAGGACAATCTGACGGCCGAGCAGGTCAAGTTCGCCGAGTCGATCTATTCGGCGGGCAACGATCTGCTGAACCTGATCAACGACATTCTCGACATTTCCAAGGTCGAGGCCGGCAAGCTGGAAGTGATCCCGGAAAACACCAGTGTCGCGCGGCTGGCCGACGGCCTGCGCAGCGTGTTCGAACCGCTGGCGGCGGACAAGCAACTGACGTTCAGCGTCGAGTTGCAGCCGGATGCGCCGATCATGCTGTACACCGATCGCCAGCGTCTGGAGCAGGTGATCAAGAACCTGCTGTCCAACGCCGTGAAGTTCACCGAACACGGCGCGGTCAGCCTGACCATCGCCGGCCAGCCGAACGAACGCATTGCGTTCATCGTGCGCGATTCGGGGATCGGTATCGCTGCAGATCAGCAGGAAAGCATCTTCGAAGCGTTCCGCCAGGCCGATGGCACCACCAACCGCAAGTACGGTGGCACCGGTCTGGGCTTGTCGATCTCGCGTGATCTGGCGGCCTTGCTCGGTGGCTCGATCAGCGTCAGCAGCGCGCCGGGGCAGGGCAGTGTGTTTACCCTGGTGCTGCCGCAGCAATACAGCGAGCCGGGTGACAGCCCTGCGATCCCGCTGACCTTCACGCCGCCGGTATCGGCCCCGGCCCCGGTGGTGCAGCCGCCATCGATCGCGGTGTCGCCGCTGGCGCCGGTGCACATCCCGCGTTTTGCCGATGACCGTGGCAAGGCGCCGTTCGCCACGCGCTGCATTCTGGTGGTGGAAGACGAGCCGAATTTCGCCCACATCCTTTACGACCTGGCCCACGAACTGGGTTATCAGTGTCTGGTGGCGCACGGAGCGGATGAAGGTTATGACCTGGCCCGCGAGTTCGTGCCGGACGCGATCCTGCTCGACATGCGTCTGCCGGATCACTCCGGTCTGACCGTGCTGCAACGCCTGAAAGAACACGCCGAAACCCGGCACATCCCGGTGCACGTGATCTCGGTCGAAGACCGCGTTGAAGCGGCGATGCACATGGGGGCGATCGGTTACGCAGTCAAACCGACCACCCGCGAAGAGCTCAAGGACGTGTTCGCCCGTCTCGAAGCCAAGCTGACTCAGAAGGTCAAGCGCGTGCTGCTGGTCGAAGATGACGATCTGCAACGCGAAAGCATTGCCCGCCTGATCGGTGATGAGGACATCGAGATCACCGCGGTCGGTCTGGCGCAAGACGCGCTGGAGAAACTGCGCACGACGATTTACGACTGCATGGTGATCGACCTGAAATTGCCGGACATGCTCGGCAACGATCTGCTCAAGCGCATGTCGACCGAGGACATCTGCTCGTTCCCGCCGGTGATCGTCTACACCGGACGCAACCTGACCCGCGATGAAGAGGCCGAGCTGCGCAAGTATTCGCGCTCGATCATCATCAAGGGCGCGCGCTCGCCGGAACGCCTGTTGGATGAGGTGACACTCTTTCTGCACAAAGTCGAATCGCAGTTGTCCCATGAACGGCAGAAGATGCTCAAGACCGCCCGCAGCCGCGACAAGGTCTTCGAAGGCCGTAAGGTGCTGCTGGTGGACGACGATGTGCGCAACATCTTCGCCCTGACCAGTGCGCTGGAGCACAAGGGCGCAGTCGTGGTGATCGGCCGTAATGGTCGCGAAGCGATTGATAAGTTGAATGAAATCGAGGACATCGACCTGGTGCTGATGGACGTGATGATGCCGGAGATGGATGGTTTTGAAGCCACCATTGAAATCCGCAAGGATCCGCGCTGGCGCAAACTGCCGATCATCGCAGTGACGGCCAAGGCCATGAAAGACGATCAGGAGCGCTGCCTGCAGGCGGGCGCCAACGATTATCTGGCCAAGCCGATCGATCTGGATCGCCTGTTCTCGTTGATTCGCGTGTGGTTACCGAAGATGGAACGCATTTAGTGGATAGCAGTCACTCCGCGGAGCGCAACAGCGAAATCGAATTACGCCTGTTGATTGAGGCCATCTACCTCAAGTACAGCTACGATTTTCGTGATTACTCGGGCGCTTCGATCAAGCGCCGGGTGCAGCACGCCTTGAGTCAGTTCGAATGCGCGACGATCTCGGCGTTACAAGAGAAAGTCCTGCACGATCCCACGGCGTTCATGCAGTTGCTGCAGTTGCTGACGATCCCGGTCAGCGAGATGTTCCGCGACCCGTCGCACTTCCTGGCAATCCGCAAGGAAGTGGTGCCGCTGCTGCGCACCTATCCGTCGCTGAAGATCTGGATCGCCGGGTGCAGCACTGGCGAGGAGGTTTACTCGATGGCGATTCTGCTGCGCGAAGAAGGCCTGCTCGACCGTACGATCATCTACGCCACCGACATCAACCCGCGCTCGCTGGACAAGGCCAAACAGGGCATTTTCTCGATGGAGAATGTCCGGGCCTACACTGCCAATTACCAGCAAGCCGGCGGTCAGCGTTCCTTTGCCGATTACTACACCGCAGCCTATGGCTACGCGATCTTCGACAAGAGCCTGTGCGAGAACGTGACCTTCGCCGATCACAGCCTGGCGACGGACAGCGTGTTCTCCGAAACGCAGTTGATTTCCTGCCGCAACGTACTGATTTACTTCAACAAGAAACTTCAGGATCGTGCCTTCGGTCTGTTTCACGAATCGCTGTGCCACCGTGGTTTTCTGGTGCTGGGCAGCAAGGAAACGCTGGATTTCTCCGGCTACTCGAACCAGTTCGAGCCGCTGGTCAAACAAGAACGGATCTACCGCAAATTATGAACGATGCCGTGGATTTGCCTCGTGTCGAGGCCATCGTGGTCGGTGCTTCAGCCGGTGGGGTTGAGGCCCTGCTGACTTTGCTCGCGCCTTTGCGCCAGGGTTACGTGTTGCCGATCATTGTTGTGTTGCACCTGCCGGAGGAGCGCCGCAGTCAGTTGGCCGAAGTGTTCTCCCGGCGCCTTATGCTGCCGGTGGCAGAGGCGACCGACAAGCAAGACATCATGCCCGGCACGGTTTATTTCGCCACGCCCGGGTATCACCTGTCGGTGGAACAGGATCGCAGTCTGTCGCTGAGTCTTGAAGACCGCGTGCACCATTCCCGTCCGGCCATTGATTACTTGTTTGAATCCGCCGCTGATGTTTACGGCGAAACCCTGGCTGCCGTGTTGCTGACCGGCGCCAATCACGATGGCGCTCGCGGCCTGGCGCAAGTCAAGCAGCGTGGCGGACTGACCATCGTGCAAGACCCGCAGGACGCGCAGGTCGCCACCATGCCTCTGGCTGCGCTGAAAATTCAGCAGCCTGACCATGTCCTACCCATTCACGGCATCGGCCGTCTGCTTGTCGAGCTGGAACGAATCGCATGCTGAGTAATATCCAGGCCAAATTGCTGATCGTCGACGATCTGCCGGAGAACCTGCTGGCCCTCGAAGCGCTGATCAAGCGCGAGGACCGCACGGTGTACAAGGCGCTTTCGGCGGACGAGGCACTTTCGCTGCTGCTGCAACACGAGTTCGCCATGGCCATCCTCGACGTGCAGATGCCGGGGATGAACGGCTTCGAGCTCGCCGAGTTGATGCGCGGCACCGAGAAAACCAAGAACATTCCGATCATTTTCGTCAGCGCCGCCGGCCGTGAACTGAACTACGCGTTCAAGGGCTACGAGAGCGGGGCGGTGGACTTCCTGCACAAGCCGCTGGATATCCACGCGGTGAAGAGCAAGGTCAACGTGTTCGTCGACCTGTACCGCCAGAGCAAGGCCATGAAACAACAGGTCGAAGCCCTGGAGCAGGCGCGTCGCGAGCAGGAAGCGCTGCTGCAACAACTGCAAAGTACGCAACTGGAGCTGGAGCAGGCGGTGCGCATGCGCGATGACTTCATGTCAATCGTCGCTCACGAAGTGCGCACGCCGCTCAATGGCCTGATACTCGAAACCCAGTTGCGCAAGATGCACCTGGCGCGGGACAACGCCGCGGCGTTCACCCTCGACAAGATGCACGCGATGGTCGATCGCGACGAGCGACAGATCAAAAGTCTGATCCGGCTGATCGAAGACATGCTCGACGTTTCGCGCATCCGCACCGGCAAGCTGTCGATCCGGCCGAATCGTTTCGACCTGACGCAACTGGTGAGCAACCTGCTGCAGAATTTCGCCCAGCAGATAGAGGCGGCGGAGACCGAAGTGTCGTTCACCGCGCCGCAGCCGGTGGAAGGTTACTGGGACGAATTTCGCATCGAGCAGGTGGTCTCCAATTTGCTGACCAATGCCTTGCGCTACGGTGGCCGCAGCCCGATTCAGGTGCGCGTGTACCGTGAAGGCGACGAGGCGCGGGTTGAGGTTCAGGACCGTGGCATCGGCATCAGCGAAGAGAACCAGAAGCGCATTTTCCAACAGTTCGAACGGGTTTCCGCCAAGACGGTAGTGGCTGGTCTCGGGCTGGGTCTGTTCATTTCCGAGCAGATCGTCGCCGCCCATGGCGGTTCCATCGTCGTCGAGAGTCAAATCAACGAAGGCGCCCTGTTTCGCGTTTGTCTGCCAATCCAGGAAAACGGCATATCCGACGCAACCTCTGAGTGACCGCACGGTCGTATCAGCAGCTATTGACCGAACAAAGGCTTCCCATGAGCGTAGATGCACAAGATGTAGTACTCGTCGTCGAGGACGAACCGGTTATCTTGATGGTGCTGACAGATTACCTGTCGGGGCAGGGGTACCGCGTGTTGCAGGCCGAAAACGGCGAGCAGGCGTTCGAGATCCTCGCGAGCAAGCCGCATCTGGACATGCTGATCACTGACTTCCGCCTGCCGGGCGGGATCTCCGGCGTGCAGATCGCGGAGCCGGCAGTAAAACTGCGCCCGGATCTGAAGGTGATCTTCATCAGCGGTTACCCGCAGGAAATCCGCGAGACCGGCAGCCCGATCACGCGCAAGGCGCCGATCCTGGAAAAACCGTTCGATCTGGACGTGCTGCAGGAAAAGATTCAGGAATTGCTGGCCTGATCTATAGCGGCTGATGCTCCCCATGTAGGAGCTGCCGCAGGCTGCGATCTTTCGATCTTAAAAAACAAGATCAAAAGATCGCAGCCTGCGGCAGCTCCTACAGTCGTTTTGGGGGATCAGTTCTGGATCATCTCGCGGACTTTGGCGGTCAGCAGATCGAAAGTGAACGGTTTGGTGATCATCTGCATGCCCGGGTCGAGGAAACCACCGCGCACTGCCGCGTGCTCGGCATACCCAGTAATGAATAACACCTTCAGCCCCGGCCGATACTGCCGGCCGATTTCCGCCAGTTGCCGGCCGTTCATGCCTGGCAGGCCGACGTCACTGATCAGCAGGTCGATGCGCTGTGTCGAGTTGAGGATCGGCACGGCGCCGTCGGCATCGCCGGCTTCGACAAACGCATAACCCAACTCACTGAGCACCGCGCTGACCAGTACGCGTACGGCAGGGTCGTCCTCGACGATCAACACGGTTTCGCCATCCATTGCTTCCGGGGCCTGCTGAGCATCGGACACCGGATGCTCCAGCTCTTCGCCGCGAAAGCGCGGCAGGTACAGTTTGACCGTGGTGCCCTGATCGATTTCGCTGTCGATCGAGACGTGACCACGAGACTGCTTGCTGAAGCCGTAAATCATCGACAGACCCAGCCCGGTGCCCTGGCCGATCGGCTTGGTGGTGAAGAACGGATCGAACGCGCGGCTGACCACGCTCTGGGCCATGCCACTGCCGTTATCGGTGACGCTGAGCATCACGTAGTCGCCGGGTTCGAGATTCGGGTAGGCCTCGGTGAATTCCGGCTTAAGCACCTGATTGCTGGTTTCGACCACCAGTTTGCCGCCCTCGGGCATTGCATCGCGGGCGTTGAGTACCAGGTTGAGCAGGGCGCTTTCCAGTTGATTGGGATCCGCTTCGGCGATCCACAACTGGTCGTTGAGGCGCATGTCCAGCTGGATACTTTCGTTGAGGCTGCGCTGCAGCAGCTCGCCCATCGACAGCACCAGTGTGTTCATCTGCACGGCTTTGGAGTCCAGCGATTGCCGGCGGGAAAACGCCAGCAAACGGTGGGTCAGGCCGGCCGCGCGGTTGGCTGAAGTGACACCGAGATCGATCAGGCTGTCGAGGTCATCAAGGCGTCCGCGAGCCAGACGCCGGCGCAGCAGTTCAAGGCTGCCGATAATCCCGGTGAGCATGTTGTTGAAGTCGTGAGCGATGCCGCCGGTCAACTGACCGACCGCTTCCATTTTCTGTGACTGGCGCAGGGCTTCTTCGTTGTGGCGCAGTTGCGCGGTGCGTTCCTCGACCTGTTGCTCAAGGGTTTCCAGGGTCGATTGCAGTCGGCGTTCGCTTTCACTCAAATCGATCAGTCGGTCGCGGGCTTCGTACTGTCGTCGTCGCCCGCGCAGGGCGGTGGAGACCAGACTGACCAGGGTCGCCGGATGAAACGGGCGCTCAAGGAACGTGACGTTGCCCAGCAGTTTGCTCAGGCGCGAGGAGGGGCCCGGTTCCGGGCCGCCGTGGTGGGTCAGCAAGACGATTGGCAGATCGGACCAGGCCGGCTGCTGCTCCAGAAAATGCAGAAGACTTTCCAGCTCGGGGCCGCGCAGGGCTTCGGTGGCAATCAACAAGAGTCCGGCGCCAGGCTCCAGTTCTGCGCACAGTGCGCCCAGATCCGGGGTGATGACTCCGCCATAACCCGCCTCATTGAGGATCATCAGCGCCACTTGGCTGTCCCGACCCATGGGCGCCAGAATCAGCGCCCGTTCTGGCAGTGATACGGAGACTGTCACAAGGTTTCTTCCCGCAACAGCGGATTGCTCGCGCCGAGGTAAGTCGGTACGCCACGCAACACGCCCTGGAACGCTTCCAGCGGTTCGCCGATGGTCATGCCCTGGCCGGAAATGCGGTATTCACGGATGGTCGATTCGTGGCTGCCGGTGCGTTTCTTGATAATGGAAATGGCTCGACGGACCTTGCCGATGGCTTCGAAGTAGCGCAGCAGGATCACCGTGTCGGCCAGGTAAGTGATGTCGACCGGCGCCTGCATGTCGCCGACCAGGCCATGCTGGGCAACGGTCATGAAGGTCGCCGCGCCTTTGCGGTTCAGATACAGCAGCAGCTCATGCATGTGCAGCACCAGCGCGTTTTCTTCCGGCATCGCGGCCTGATAGCCGTTGATGCTGTCGATTACCACGGTCTTGATGTTGCCTTCGTCTACGCAACGACGCACCCGGTGCGAGAACTCGCCGGGGGACAGCTCGGCGGCGTCCACTTGATCGATCAGCAGGTTGCCGGTGGCTTGCAGGGCCTTGAGGTCGATGCCGATGTTTTTCATGCGCTCGAACAGCAAGCCCAGCTCTTCATCAAAGATGAACAGCGCCGCTTTTTCGCCCCGGGCCACTGCCGCAGCGGCGAAGATCATCGAAATCAGCGATTTACCGGTACCGGCCGGGCCAAGAATCAGCGTGCTGGAGCCGGTTTCGACCCCGCCGCCGAGCAGGGCGTCCATTTCCTGAATCCCGCTGCTCAGTTGCAGGCGCGGGTAGTCGCTGCGGTGTTCGGCGGCGACCAGTCGTGGGAACACATGGACGCCGTCGCCCATGATGGTGAAGTCGTGGTAACCGCCACGGTATTTCTGGCCGCGATACTTGACGATGCGCACGCGGCGGCGCTCGGCACCGTAATTGGGCGTCAGTTCTTCGAGGCGGATCACCCCGTGGGCGACGCTGTGCACGGTCTTGTCGAGCGACTCGGTGGTCAGGTCGTCAAGCAGCAGGACGGTGGCGTCGTAACGCACGAAGTAATGTTTGATCGCCAGAATCTGCCGGCGGTAGCGCAGCGAACTCTGCGCCAGCAGGCGGATCTCCGACAGGCTGTCGAGCACCACGCGGGTGGGCTTGAAGCGCTCGACCACTTCGAAAATCTGCTTGGTGGCTTCGCCCAGCTCAAGGTCGGACGAGTACAGCAGGCTTTGCTGATGCTCGGCGTTGAGCAGGCTTTCGGGTGGCGTCAGCTCGAAGATTTCAATGTTCTCGTTCAGCTCCCAGCCGTGGGAGGCCGCGCCTTGACGCAATTCACGCTCGGTTTCCGACAGCGTGATGTAGAGACAGCGTTCGCCGGCACGGGCGCCCGCCATCAGGAAATGCAACGCGACGGTGGTTTTGCCTGTACCGGGTTCACCTTCGAGCAAAAACACATGCCCTCGGGACAGACCACCGGCGAGGATGTCATCCAGGCCAATGATGCCGGTGGCGGCTTTTGCACTGATCAACTCGTTGGACGTAGACAAAGAATGCCCTCTCATGACTAGGGGAATCGAGGCAGCAGGCTGTATCAGCCGTTGTGCTCTACCTGATTACTTGACCGCTGCCAGTCATGACGGTTCCGATGTTTCGATATCAAAATGTCATTGAATCAGCGGGTAAGGGCTCAGAGTCCCTGCTGTAACGCCGGGTCATCAGGGTTCATCTGCTCCAGTTGCGCGAGCAGAATCTGCACGTTCTGCAACTGGCCGCTTTCCTTCCAGTAATTGATCAGCAGCACTCGCGTCTTGCGGTCGGCTGGGTGACGCTGGACGACTTCCTGCAACTGCTTTTGCGCCGCTTCCAGCTCTTCGGCAGCGTGCAGGGTGGTGGCGAGGTCGTAGCGGTAATCCTTGTTGTCAGGCTCAAGTTCCACCGCTTTGGACAAGCCGAGCAGGGCGAATTCACGCTGGCCGTGGTGCAACAGCCACAGTCCGAGCGCGTGTTGCAGGTAGGCGGAATCCGGTTGCGCCTGCAACTGTTTGGCGAGCAACTGGCGGGCGGCGTCGCTCTGACCCTGGCGGTCGAGGACATCGATCTGCATCACCAGTGCCGGCAGGTTGCCCGGTTCCAGCCGCAGGGTGTTGTCCAGCGCTTGTTGGGCCTGTTTGAGTTCGGCGTTGTGCAGATACAGGCGTGCCAGTTGCGCATAGGTGGCGGCGCTTTCCGGCTGTCCCTTGAGCGCTTGTTCCCAGCCATCGATCGCCTGCTGCAGCGGGGCGAAATACAGCCCCAGTTCATCCGGCGTCAGGCCCAGCAGGGCATTGATCGCAGCGAACCGTACGTTTTGGTCCTCATCGTCGAGCATCGGCCCGAGCAGCAGACTGCGTTGCCCGCCGGGCACCAGTCCGACCACACTTTGAATCGCTGCCAGCCGTACTTCGGGGGCTTCGTTCTGCAGATGGGCGTCGGCCAGTTTCAGCGCTTGCGGGCTCGGATAGTTGGGCAGCTCGGCCAGCAGCCAGACACTGCGTTTGACCGACAGGTCCGGGCGACCCAATTGCTGATACAACTGCCGCGCGGCTCCCGGCTGACCGGAACGGGCGGCCGTCAGGGCTTCGCTGTAGCCGCGCTTGATCGCTTCCGGCACCACCGGGGCGGTGGAGCGCAGGGATAACCAGGCAATGACGACGAGCAGCACAAGGCCAAGGCTGATGAGCAGGTAGCGGCGGGACTGAGGCATGCAGATTTCCGTGAACTGGCGTTCTATAGCAGAACGGCAAGCTTCGACCAGCGAGGGCCGTGAGTCAAACCCCGTGCTTGCGAATTGACCTACAACATCTGTCGATTCAGTTACCCATCAGGCATTCGATGCAGAGTCTACGCTTGCAGGAGTCGCTTCGATGAGAGCCCCCATGCAAGCCCTGCGCAATTATTTCCAGGTCGTGATCCATCCCGGTCAGGCTGTCCTGCTGTTTGCCCTGCGCACCATTGCCGCCGGGCTGTTGACGCTGTATCTGGCGTTTTTGTTCGATCTCGACCAACCCAAGTGGTCGATCATGGCCGTCGTGATTGTCAGCCAGCCGTTGGCCGGCATGGCGCTGGCGCGTAGTTTCGGTCAAGTGATTGGCACCACGCTGGGTGCTGCGGTGGCGGTGTTGATCATGGCGATATTCCCGCAGGCGCCGCTTCCGTTCATCACAACGCTGGCACTGTGGCTGGCGCTCTGCACCGCGGGCGGCACGTTGCTGCGCTATACCAGTTCTCAGGCGTTTGTGCTCAGTGGTTATACCGCCGTGGTGGTGGCATTGCTGGCCATTCCCGACCAGGATGGCACCTTTCTGCTGGCTGTCACCCGCGTTACCGAAACCTTGCTGGCCGTAGCGTGCGTCTGCGTGGTCAGCCTGCTCACTGCGCGTCCGGAAGCAGTTGCCAAAGGTTACTTCGCCAAGGTCGATCAGGTGATCAAACTGGCTGCCAGTCACTCCGCTGCGGTGATTCGCACAGAAGAAAGTGAAGCCGACTTTCAGCGCCGTCAGATGCAGTTGCTCGGTGAAATCAGCGCGCTCGAAGGGTTGCGCCGCCATCTGTATTTCGATGCCCCACGGTTGCGCGGTGCCGACAATCTGGTGCTGCTGTTGGGTAATCAACTGATGTTGCTGACCTCGCGTTTGACTGCATTACGTCATCAGCGCGAATTGCTCACCGAACGTTGGGAGGGCGATCTTCCTCTGGACGTACAGCGCTTGCGTGCAGAAGAGCTCGCACTTCTCGACCAGTTGGCGCAGTTGGGCCGAGCGCTGCCCGCCGAGCGGCGGCATCAATTCATCACGCTGCAGCAGCAGTTTGAAGCCTTGGCGTATGAGGCCGAACAACTGACCGAAGACATGAGCGCTATCCTGCGCTCGCTGGCGTGGGCGTTACGCTGGGAGCAGGCGCGGCTGTTGCAGCAACTGGAGCAGATTCTGGAGTTGAGTGATGCCATTCAGGAAGGGCGCGAAGCCAGTTGTCTGTATCGCGGTCAGGCCAGCCCGCTGCATCTGGATTTCACACTGGCTTCAATGAACGCCATCCGCGCCTTTACCGCATTACTGGTAGCCGGGTTGATCTGGATCGAAACCGCCTGGGATGGCGCGCGGGGAGGGATGATTCTGGTGGGGATTCTCTGTTCGCTGATGGCGACATTCCCGCGGCCACTGATGGCCGCGCAGAGTTACGCGCGTGGGTTGGGACTGGCACTGGTGGTCTCGGCGTTCTATCAATTCATGCTGGTGCCGACCATCAGTGATTTCGAGCCATTGGCGTTGATGCTGGCACCGCTGCTGTACGTGATCGCTGTCGGTTTGGCGAGCCCGACGACCGCGGGCATTGGTATGGGCCTGGGGTTGTCGAGTTTCCTCCTGCTCGGCCCACAGAATGTCGGCACCGGGCAGAACACTGCGATTCAATGGTTCGAATTCGCCGGCGCCTATGTCAGCGCGGCGATGCTCGCTTTGATGGTCTACGCATGGATTTTCCCGTTCCGTCCGGCATTGCGCATTCGCCGCTTTTATAACGAGGCGCGTGAGCAGGTTTATGAACTGACCAAAAAACCGGCCACCGATGAACAGCAATTCGCTTTCGAAAGCCGTATGGTCGACCGACTGACCAGCATGCTTGGCTTGCTGCCGGCCGTGAGCGAGCGCGCCATGCAGCAGCTCTATGAAATCAGTCTGGCGTGCGTCGCATTGGGCGTAGCAATGCATCAACTCCGGCAGCAGGCACAGAACAATGCACTGCTGACGGACGCGTTCAGCCAGCAATTGGCTTCGGCGCTGCGCAAGACCGGCCGTTTTGTGGCCGGGCGCCAGGACGTGCAATTGCAAGCGTTGTTGACCTCGCTCCAGCTATTGGGTGATGAGCTGGACGAGTTGCACGTCGCCAGCCACGATCATTTGTGGTCGGTGTTTCGCATGCGCGTGGCGCTGTTGATCGTCGTGTCTTTCCTGAAACGCCACGGCGAATACCTGCAACGTAACGTCTCGGAAGGAGAACCGGCCCTTGCCCATTGATTTCGAAATGGGTGGTGTTTATCTGCCACCCATTGCCCAGGCCCTATTGCTGGCGATACCGATATTTATGCTCCTGGACTGGTGTTTGCGACGTCTGGGTGTGTTGCGACTGGTCTGGCACGAGGCGCTGTTTGAGGGCGCCTTGTATGCATGCGTTTGTGCCTCGCTGATTTTGCTGATGGGAGCCTGATGCCTTGAAAGTGTTACTCGCTCGAACAACGACATTAGCGGTGGTGTTGCTGGCCATCGTGCTTGGCTGGTTTGCTTGGGAGCATTACACCCGTGCGCCTTGGACGCGGGATGCGCGGGTGAGGGCGGATGTGGTGACGCTATCAGCCGATGTTTCCGGGCGTATCGTCAGCCTCGTGGTGCAGGACAACCAGCATGTCGACAAGGGGCAATTGCTCATGGAGATCGATCCGGCGCGCTATAGCCTGGCAGTCGAGCATGCGCGGCGTTCGGTCGAGGTGGCGAAGGCGACGCTGGGGCAATCACAGGCATCCATCGTCGCCAGTGAAGCGCTGCTCAAACAACGCCAGAGCGAAGAGCGGCGCCGGCGTACGCTCAAGCAGGGTTTTGCAATTTCCGGGGAAGAATGGGAGAAGTCCAATACCGATGTGGCGGTGGCTCAGGCTGATCTGTTGCGCAATCAGGCCAATCTCGGGCTGGCCGAGGCCAATGTGCAATTGGCGATTGCTGCACTGACTCAGGCGGAACTGGACTTGCAGCGTACTCGTGTCGAATCGCCGGTCAGCGGTTACGTCACTAATCTGCTGACCCGACAGGGTGATTACGCGGTTGCGGGTGGTGCACTGCTGGCACTGGTCGACAGCGATTCGTTCTACGTCAGCGGTTACTTTGAAGAGACCAAATTGCCGCGAATCGAGGAGGGGGACCGCGTGCGCGTGCAGTTGATGAGCGGAGAAACCTTTGGTGGCACGGTCCAGAGCATCGCCTTTGCCATCGCCGACCGAGAAAACGCCACGGGTGGCCGACTGCTGGCCAATATCAATCCGAGTTACACCTGGGTGAAGCTGGCGCAGCGGGTGCCTGTGCGCATCGGCATTGATGGTGACTATGCCGGCAAGAATCGATTAAGGGCCGGTACGACAGCCACTGTCACTGTTCTGGAAGCGCAAAACCATCAGGCCAAAAAAAGCCCCGCGACCGAATGATACGCGGGGCAAAAAAATTGGTTGGTTGCGGCCAACCAAAGGAGCTCTTTAACAACTATTACTTACTGGCGACGGTTTCCGGCTGCCAGCCACCACCCAAGGCCTTGTAGATCGCGACGATGCCGCGATACAGATCAACTTCGGCCTGTGCCTGGCTGTCTTCGGCATTCAGGCGTTCGCGCTGAGCATCGAGCAGCACGAGGAAGTCGGTGGTGCCTTCGCGGTAGCGGATTTCCGCCAGATCGGCAGCCTTGCGGCTCGATTCACTCTGACGAATCAGCGAGATCAGCCGTTGCTGACGCTTGCCGTAATCGCTGAAGGCGTTTTCCGATTCTTCCAGCGCCAGCAACACCTGTTGCTCGTAGGTGGCGAGTGCGCCTTCGGCGTCGGCATCGGCGCCGCGCAGACGCGCGCGCACGCTGCCCAGATCGAACGCCGCCCAGGTGATGCTCGGGCCGAGTGCCCAGGCGTTGGCCGCCGAGGAGCCGATCTGCGAACCACGCCCGGCCGTCCAGCCGAGGAACCCGCTGAGGCTGACCCGTGGAAACAGATCAGCCTTCGCCACACCGATTCGCGCGGTGGCCGAGGCCAGTTTGCGTTCGGCGCTGAGGATGTCCGGCCGGCGTTGCAGCAGTTCACCCGGATCGCCGATCGGCAGGGCCTTGGCAATCGCCGGCAAGTCTTTCGGGCTCAGATCCACGGTCAGTTTGTCGGGACGTTCACCCAACAGAGTGGCGATGCGGTTTTTCTGCCGAACCTGTTCCGCCTGCAATTGCGGCACGCTGGCTTCGACCGAGGCCAGACGCGCATCGGCACGTTCGACGTCGAGCTGATCGCCCACGCCGGCGTCACGCAGGCTGATGGTGATCTTGCGCGACTCCTGCTGGTTCTCCAGGTTGGCCACGGCGATCTTCTCGCGCAATTGCGCACCGCGCAGTTGACCGTAGGCGTCCACCAGTTCGGCAATCATGGTGACTTGCAGTTGGTACAGATCGGCTTCGGCCGCCTGCTGGTCGGCGTCGCTGGCTTCCAGATTGCGCTGGATACGCCCGAACAGGTCGAGTTCCCAGGCCATGTCCAGCCCCAGGTCGTAGCGTTCGCTGTTGACCCGTTTGGTGGTCTGGCCGGGGATTTGCCCCTTGGCCAGATCACTGCTCGCGCGGCTGGTGATGGTCGGCATCGCATCGTTGCTGACGTCGTCGCGGATCGCCCGGGCGGCTTTCCAACGGGCGAACGCCACGCGCAGTTCACGGTTGCCTTGCAGCGATTGCGTCACCAACTGGTTGAGGGTCGGGTCGTCGAATTGCTGCCACCAGATGCCTTCGAATTTCGAACGGTCAAAGTTCTTTTGCCCGGCGGCGCCGTCGGTGGCGGTCGTTATATTGGCCGCCTCCGTCGCCGGGGTCTTGTAGTCGGGGCCGACGGCGCAGGCGCTCAATGCCAGCACCAGCAGACTCGGCAGGAAGACTTTCAGACTCATTATTGCGCCTCCAGTGGCTTTTGAAGAGCGTGCACCTTGGCCGCTTTGCGGGCTTCGCCACGCTCGACGAAATTACGGATCAACACGTAGAACACTGGCGTCAGCAACAGACCGAAGAAGGTTACCCCGAGCATCCCGGAGAACACCGCCACACCCATCGCGTGACGCATCTCGGCACCGGCACCGCTGGAGAACACCAGTGGCACCACACCCATGATGAACGCGAAGGAGGTCATCAGGATCGGCCGCAGACGCAGGCGGCAGGCTTCCAGTACCGCAGCCAGCGGATCGAGACCTTCCAGCTGTTTATCCTTGGCGAACTCGACGATCAGAATCGCGTTCTTGCACGCCAGGCCCACCAGTACGATCAGGCCGATCTGGGTGAAGATGTTGTTGTCGCCGCCGGAGACAATCACCCCGGTGATGGCCGACAGCAGGGTCATCGGTACGATCAGGATCACCGCCAGTGGCAGGCTCCAGCTTTCGTACTGCGCCGCGAGCACCAGGAACGCCAGCAATACGCAGAGCGGGAACACGAACAGCGCGGTGTTACCGGACAGAATCTGCTGGTAGGTCAGGTCGGTCCACTCGTAGGTCATGCCGTTCGGCAGTTCATCTTTCAGCAGTTTCTCGATGGCTTTTTCGGCCTGGCCGGAGCTGTAGCCGGGGGCTGCCGCACCGTTGATTTCCGCAGTGATGAAGCCGTTGTAGTGCATCACGCGATCCGGGCCCGAGGTGTCGCTGACCTTGATGAAGGTCGCCAGCGGGATCATTTCGCCCTTGTTGTTGCGCACTTTCAGTTGACCGATCTGGTCGGATTCGAGGCGGAACTGTTGCTCAGCCTGTACGTTGACCTGATAGGTGCGCCCGAAGCGGTTGAAGTCGTTGGCATACAGCGAACCCAGATAAATCTGCAGGGTGTCGAAGATGTCGCTGACGGCCACGCCGTGGGTCTTGGCTTTTTCGCGGTCGATGGCAGCATCGACCTGCGGCACGTTCACGGTGTAGCTGGTGAACAGCCCCGCAAGCTCAGGCACGCTGTGGCTCTTGGTGATGATGTTCATCGTCTCTTTGTACAGCTCGTCGTAGCCCAGGTTGCCCCGGTCTTCGATTTGCAGACGGAAACCGCCAATGGTGCCCAGACCTTGTACCGGCGGAGGCGGGAAGATCGCCATGTACGCTTCCTGAATGTTCGCGTACTGACCGTTCAAGGCCCCGGCGATGGCACCGGCGGACATGCTCGGGTCTTTACGCTCGTCGAACGGTTTCAGGGTCACGAACACGATGCCGGCGTTCGGGCTGTTGGTGAAGCCGTTGATAGACAGGCCCGGGAACGCTACGGCGCTTTCCACGCCCGGCTGTTTCAGCGCCAGGTCGGACATGCGCTTGATCACGTCTTCGGTGCGATCCAGGCTCGCGGCGTCCGGCAGTTGCGCGAAGGCCACCAGGTATTGCTTGTCCTGGCCAGGTACGAAACCGGTCGGTGTGCTGGAGAAACCGAAGAACGTCAGCACCATCAGACCCGCATACAGCAGCAGGGCGATGCCGCTGCCACGGATGACCCGGCGCACAGTACCGACGTAACCGTGACTGGCCTTTTCAAAGAAGCGGTTGAACGGACGGAACAACCAGCCACCAAAGATCTTGTCGAGCACTTTGGAGAAGCGGTCTTTCGGCGCGTCATGACTTTTCAGCAACACAGCGGCCAGCGCTGGCGACAGGGTCAGCGAGTTGAACGCGGAGATCACGGTCGAGATCGCAATGGTCAACGCAAACTGCTTGTAGAACTGCCCGGTGAGGCCGGAGATGAACGCCGCCGGAACAAACACCGCACACAGCACCAGCGCGGTTGCGATGATCGGGCCGGTCACTTCACGCATCGCCCGTTTGGTCGCTTCGACCGGGGTCAGTCCGAGCTCGATATTCCGTTCGACGTTCTCCACCACCACGATGGCGTCGTCCACCACGATCCCGATCGCCAGTACCAGGCCGAACAGCGACAGGGCGTTGAGCGAGAAACCGAACAGGTGCATGACTGCAAACGTACCGATCAACGATACCGGCACCGCCACCAACGGAATGATCGAGGCGCGCCAGGTCTGCAGGAACAGGATCACCACCAGCACCACGAGGATCAGCGCTTCGAAGAGGGTGTGAACCACCGCCTCGATCGAGCCGCGTACGAAGATCGTCGGGTCATAGACGATGCTGTAGTCCATGCCTTGCGGGAAGCCTTTCTTCAGCTCTTCCATCTTGCCGCGAACTTCGTTCGAGATATCGATGGCGTTGGAGCCTGGACGCTGGAAGATCGGGATCGCTACAGCGGGCTGGTTGTTCAGCAGCGAACGCAGGGCGTATTGGCTGGAACCCAGCTCGACGCGCGCGATGTCCTTCAGACGAGTGATTTCACCGTTATCGCCTGCGCGAATGATGATGTTCTCGAACTCTTCTTCAGTGACCAAACGGCCCTGAGTGTTGACCGACAGCTGGAAGCTCTGGGCATTCGGGGCAGGGGGCGCACCGAGTTGACCGGCAGCGACTTGACGGTTCTGCTCACGGATCGCGGTCACCACGTCAGTGGCGGTCAGATTGCGCGAAGCAGTCTTGTTCGGATCGAGCCAGACCCGCAGCGAGTAGTCGCCCATACCGAACAGCTGCACGTCACCGACACCACCCAGACGAGCCAGCTCATCCTTGATGTTGAGGATCGCGTAGTTCGACAGGTAGAGCATGTCGTAGCGTTTGTCCGGCGAGGTCAAGTGCACAACCATGGTCAGGTCGGGCGAGGCCTTGTCGACGGTGATACCGATGCGCGTCACTTCTTCGGGAAGTTTCGGCTCGGTCCGGGTCACCCGGTTCTGCACCTGCACCTGCGCGTTGTCCAGGTCGGTGCCCAGGGCGAAGGTGATGGTCAGGGTGATCTTGCCGTCAGCGGTGGACTGCGAGGACATGTACAGCATGTTCTCGACGCCGGTGATGGCTTGCTCCAGCGGAGCGGCCACGGTTTCACCGATGACTTTGGGGTTGGCGCCCGGGAAGTTGGCACGCACCACCACGGTCGGTGGCACGACTTCCGGGTATTCGCTGATCGGCAGCTGGAACAGCGAGATCGCACCGGCGATCAGGATCAACAGCGAGAGCACCGCTGCGAAGATCGGCCGTGAAATGAAGAATTGGGAAAAATTCATCGGAGTTGTCGTCCCTTAACCGCGTGGGGTCGTAGCGGCCAGCTTCACAGCCGTACCCTGTGCACCCTTGGCAGGTGCGACTTTGGGCAGGTTGCTGGCTTCCAGCGCTTGACGTTGTTGAGCCAGAGCGGCAATGGTCTGCTCGCTGGCCATCGGGATCACTTCAGGCGTCACCGGCGAACCCGGACGTACCCGCTGCAGACCCTTGACGATGATCGTGTCGTCCTTGTTCAGACCGGTGCGCACAATGCGCAGGCCTTCGATTTTCGGCCCCAGTTCGACGGCGCGGTAAGCGGTCTTGTTGTCCGCATCCATCACCAGCACGAACTTCTTGCCCAGATCGGTACCGACCGCTTCGTCGTTGATCAGCATGGCGTTGTAGGTGCCGCTGCCGACCAGTTTCAGACGTGCATACAGGCCAGGGGTGTAGGTGCCGTCGCTGTTGTCGAACACCGCACGACCACGGATGGTGCCGGTTTTCGGGTTGACCTGGTTGTCGACGAAGTTCATCTGACCGAGGTGCGGGTTGCCGTCTTCATTGGACAGGCCCATGTACACCGGAGTGGTGGCGCCACGTTGGCCGTTGCGGGCGAGTTGGGTGTATTTGAGGAACACACGCTCGTCGGCGTCGAAGTAGGCGTAGACCTTGTCGGTGGAGACCACGCTAGTCAGCGGGGTGGTGTCGGCAGTCACCAGGTTACCGGCGGTGATCTCGGCACGGCTGACGCGACCGCTGATGGGCGCGGTGACACGGGTGAAGCTCAGGTTCAGCTTGGCCAGATCCAGTTGCGCCTGCAGGGCGCCGACGGCGGCGCGGGCTTCCTGGGCAGCGCTGGTGCGCGAGTCGGCCAGTTCAGCGGAAATCGCGTTGCTCGCACGCAGACGTTCGCCACGACCGGCTTCGTTTTCACTGCGGGTGGCATTGGCGCGGGCCTGGGCTACCAAGGCTTCGAGGCGGCGCACCTCAGCCTGGAAAGGACGCGGATCGATCTGGAACAGCAGGTCGCCTTTTTTGACCAGTGCGCCTTCGGTGAACGCCACCTCGTCAATCTGGCCTGAGACCCGAGGACGAATTTCAACAGTTTCCGGCGCTTCGAGGCGCCCGGTGAATTCGTCCCACTCGTTGACCGGTTGTTCCAGCACCTTGGCCACGCTGACTTTGGCAGCGGGCAGGGTGGCGGCAGTCTCCGGAGTCTTGCCGCAAGCGCTCATCACCAGCACGGCCAGCATGGCCAAGGGGAAGCGCAAATGTTTGAGTGACTGTTCCATGGAATCATCCGCCAATGTATTGAAGATGGGCGGATGATGCTCGGCGGGCTGTGATGGCACGAATCGAATGAAGCAAAGGTAACTATCATTCGGAATGATATAAGACCGATTCGAGCCCTCTAGCATGCACCTTTCGTTAGGGGGCTATCAATCTTTTCAAATGATATTCAGTGTTGCGGCATGTGCAAGAGTCGGTTGTGGCAATCGGGTGCGTCTCGCTCGTCGCGTGCAAGAGGCTGTGGATTGCCGCTTGAAAGGGGCTTGCTGTGCGTGACTGTAATTCTGGCAATCAAGTCCGTAAGCTCTACTTCGACATCCGTGCAATCTATGCATTACAAGAAAGGGAAGACATGTTTGAGACGTACAGTATTCAGTTGCCTGGCGCGAAGTATCCCTGTTCAAAGGACTACCAGACACTTCCGGCGAACGCCGAAAAATGGCAGCGGCTTCTGAAAAACGCACATGGTAAATCGGCCACTTGTTTATGTCTTGGCAACGGTCAAAAAGCATTGAATATCCGCCACCTCAAGGCTTTGAAGCGTTACGTGCTTGCCAGGTCTGCCAATTCAGGGCATGAACACGCGACGGATTGTCGATTTTTCAGTGAGGCCGAGTATCGGACGGGGTTGGGGTCATACGTTGAAGGGGTTGTTCAGGAGGGTAACGAAGACGACGTATCTGTCCGTCTCTCCCAAGCGATTCAGCTCAGGAAGAAGAACGATGACGCCGACCCCAAAGTTGACCTCCCATTCGATTCTCGTAAACCCGGGCGAACTCAGCGTGCAATGAGTCTCCTCGGTTTACTACATCTCCTGTGGACGCGTAGTGGCCTGAATACTTGGTTTCCAAAAATGGAAGGCAAGCGGGATGACTCCATTCTTCAATGGTTACTCGAGCGGACCGCCGAGAATATCAAAACCCATCGTATGACACTGGATCGCGTGCTGTTGAGTCCTGCAAAACATGGTTCGCGTAACCGTGAAGTCTTGGATAGGGCCAAAACCCACCAATACCGTTTGATTGCTGTGGGCGTGCTCCAGCCATTTTCCGGCGGTGTCGATGACACATTGGATGACCTGCAGTCACTGCCACTGATGAGCAGCGCCGGCATACCGACCATGTGGCTTAAAGGGAAGCCCTGGGCGGATGCGCGGCTTAGTTTTGCCCGCGAGCTCAACGCCTGGAAGTCTGGAGCAAAGACCGTTGCCATCGCGTTCTTGAGCCTTCGGGATAAGAGCAGATATTACGATGTTCTAGAAGTAGCGCTGATGCGCGTGAGCGAAATGCTAATCCCTTTGGACTCAGGTCTTGAAGGTAAAGTTGAAGCAATGTTGCGCGAACAAAAGCGTAAATTTTCCAAGCCGTTGCGTTTTGACGCTGATGACAAAACTATCCCGGACTTCTGGTTGAACGACCTGGACGACGAGTTCCCAATGGAAGTGTTCGGGATGAACACAACAGAGTACGTGCTACGCAAAAATGCGAAGATCTCTCACTATCAGACTGAGTATGCACAACGCTTGGGGTGGTGGTACTGGGATGCCTGTAACAACTCCGATGTGACGAGCATACCGCCACTGCCGCCAGCTACACGGTAGCTTCATCGAGTTAATCCAGCCTGACCCGGTTTACCGTTTTGGGGCAGTTGGGAACAGTGGTATTTGATCTGGACCTGTAGCGATACCAGTCACTTTCTCGACATGGTGGAGCGTTTGACCGGCACTTTGCTACTCAGAATACGTCGCGCAGCATGTACCGCGCGCTCGGAGAGCATTTCCATGCGCGGCGATTGCAACTCCCAGGCGTGCCAATAAAGCTCTACATCGGTGAAGTGATTCGGCGCGACATCCACCAGTTCCCGACTTTTCAGCAAATCGCTGACCTGCATGTGCGGCACCATTCCATAACCCAGTCCACGGCGTATGGCTTTGAGGCGTGCCTCCGGAAGTGACAGGTAGTGCGTGGGATAAGCGTCTGCGGTAAGACCGAAACGCGACTGCATGAAATCCGACTGCAAGGTGTCCTTGCGCGAATAGGCGAATACCGGCGCCTTACGTGCAGTCGCGCGAGTCAGGCCCTTGGCAAACCAGCGCTGCTGAAACGCGGGCGATGCGACCAACTGATAGCGCATCGACCCCAGCAACTCGGCAAAACATCCCCGCATAGGCTGTGAACGCGTGCCGATGCAGCCAATAACCTGACCACTTTCCAGCAAGGCATAGGTGTGATCCTGATCGTCGACCACAACGTCGAGCAAAATATTCTCGCTGACGAAGATCTCGGCCAGTGCCGGAAAGAACCAGGTCGCCAGCGTGTCGCCATTGACCGCAATCACCACGCGCAGGTGATCCTGTTCATCGCCGCTCAGCTCGTTGAGCAGTTCCTCTTCAAGCACGGTTGCACGGCGCAGATAGAGCATCAGTTTTCTACCCGCCAGCGTCGGCTCGCACGGGCGCCCGCGCACCACAACCGAGCTGCCCAGACGCACTTCAAGGGCGTGTATGCGTTGCGACACCGCCGACGGCGTCACGTTTAGCCGTTCCGCAGCCTTCTCGAAACTGCCGCTGTCGACCACAGCGAGGAACGCCTGCATCTGTTTTGCGTCGAGTTGCATGGCTGTCGCTCTGGATAAGTATTTCTAATCTTTGCTGAAAGATACTGCGTTTTTCTTCACTTAAACATATGGCTGCTCAATCATTGCTCTGCGGTGACAGTGAGCGGCTTCAACCTGCACAACACACTGCACCGGGTGTCATCCGAACTTTCGCATGACAGCAATGAGGCTTGATTCAAAGAGAAGGGTGGGCGTGATGAGCAATCAAATATCCAGCGTCCGATACTGGCCATGAAACTCAATATGATCATCGCTGTGAGCGCAATTGCATTGGTCGGCAACTATGTCTGGCAGTCCCATGACCTGAAACTCGGTCCCTACGAGTACCAGGTCTCGGCAAAGACACTGCAGTCCCGACACACGCACTCCGAGGCCCGTCGGATGGCCCTTGATGGCGCCGAGAAAAAATGTGCATCGCTCGGCAAGCAGATCGACGTGTTTGACGTGCAATCGCGCCTGCCGCTCGATCCTGCGAATGAAGTAACCAATGTGACATTCGTCTGCAAGTAAGCAGCCCTTAATCAATCGGCGGTACACACTATGAAATTATTGATGATTGCGTTGTTTGCGACGCTGTTGAGCGCCTGTGTGACATCTGTGCAGGACTGGTCCAGGCCCGGCGCCAGTGCTGCTGATATCCAGCACGATAAAGCTGAATGCCAGTATCAGGCCAAGGCCGCGACCGCCAGCTACCATTCAACCCCGGCAGCGAACGATAAAACCCACGGCATGGGCAGCGCCGTGGGTGACGGGATTGTCATAGCGGAGAAACAGATCGACCTGACCAATGACTGCATGCGCGTCAAAGGTTACTCGGGCCAGTGAACAAGGCAGATTGATTGATCAAGACCTCGTATGCTCTACCGCATTGGACCCGATCAGTGTGGCTTGACCCTCTGATGGTGCGTCCCCTGAACGTCGACACATTCGGCAATCGGTATCAAGACACCGACAGATGGGCACAGATCGCTTGCGTACAATTACGCGCGATCATCAAAGAGTAATACGACGTTTAAATGAGTGATTCTACGGCGACAAACAACGGCAACTGGTACGCAGTCATTGCCTTGGCACTGGCTGCGTTCGTGTTCAACACCACCGAGTTCGTCCCGGTCGGTCTGTTGAGTTCGATCGGCAGCAGCTTCGACATGTCGACTGCGCAGGTCGGCCTCATGTTGACCATCTATGCGTGGGTGGTGTCTTTGACGTCGCTGCCGATCATGCTGCTGACGCGCAACGTCGAGCGGCGGAAATTGCTGATTGTGCTGTTCGGGATGTTTATCGCCAGTCACATTCTGTCGAGTCTGGCGACCAGCTTCGGTGTACTGCTGGTGAGCCGGATCGGTGTGGCGTTGTCGCATGCGTTGTTCTGGTCGATCACCGCGTCTCTGGCCGTGCGCCTGGCACCACCGGGCAAACAGGTTCAGGCCTTGGGCTTGCTGGCAACCGGTACTTCGCTGGCGATGGTGCTGGGGATTCCCCTCGGCCGCTTGCTGGGCGAGGCCATGGGCTGGCGCACCACGTTCATCGTGATTGCAGGCTTTGCCGCGGCGCTGGTGTTCTGCCTGGCGAAGGTACTGCCGCTGCTGCCCAGCCAGAACTCAGGCTCGCTCAAGAGCCTGCCGATATTGCTGAAGCGACCTGCGCTGGTGGCCGTCTATGTTCTGACGGCTCTGGTGGTGACGGCACAGTTCACCGCTTACAGCTACATCGAACCGTTCGTACTGACCGTGGCCAACATGAGCGGCGACGTGGTGACGCTGCTGCTGTTGCTATTCGGCGGTGCCGGTATCTTCGGCTCGCTGCTGTTCAGCTACCTGCACAGCTATAACCCCCAGCGCTTTCTGATCATCTGCGTATCGGTGCTCGCCTTGTGCCTGGCTTTGCTGTTGCCGTTGAGCGGCAACGTCTCCTACCTCGGCGTGCTGAGTGTGTTCTGGGGTATGGCGATCATGGGCTTCGGTCTGGCGTTGCAGTCAAAAGTCCTGGTGCTGGCGCCGGACGCCACCGACGTGGCGATGGCGCTGTTTTCAGGCATCTACAACATCGGTATCGGCGGCGGGGCACTGGTGGGCAGTTGGGTGGGCAGTCAGTTTGGTTTTGCTTACATCGGCGTGGTGGGGGGGATGCTGGCGGCTTCGGCGCTGGCGTTTTACTGTTTGTCGATTTATCGACTCGCCCGGTCCGGGGCCTGAGCTCGCGGACTTCCGTTCGCCGCCGGGCGCATTTCATTTCGAGGTTGCCTGCTCAATGCGCAGGCAACTCGAGACTGTCCGGGTCGCCAAAAAACATCTGAATCCGCGACCGCAACCAACGCTCCCCCGGATCGTTATCCTGCGACCCACGCCACGCCATATGCAGTTCGAACGTGCGCGTCGGCAACGGTGGATCCTCCGCCCGCACACCGCCGGCAGCCGTCAGTGCATCCGCGGTGTAGTCCGGCACGGTCGCAACAATGTCAGTGCCAGCGAGCAACGTACTCAAACCATTGAACTGCGGCACGGCCAGCACCACGTGGCGCTTGCGCCCGAGTTTCTCCAGCTCTTCATCAATAAAGCCACTGAGGTCACCGGCGAACGACACCAGTGCATGCGGACGCGCGCAGTAGTCATCCAGACTAAGCGGGCCGGGCACGGTGTCGGCGCGCAGCAGTTTCGGCTGGCTGCGGCGCAGCACCTTGCGCTTGGCGTTGGCCGGCAGGTCGGTGGTGTAGCTGACGCCGATGGAGATTTCGCCGGAGGCCAGCAGGCCCGGCATCAATATGTAGTTGACTCGGCGCACGACGAGGACGATGCCCGGTGCTTCGGCGCGCAGGCGTTTGAGCAGCATCGGCAGCAGGGCGAATTCGACGTCGTCGGACAGGCCGATGCGAAATACCGAAGTGCTGGTGGCGGGGTCGAATTCCGCCGCGCGGCTGACAGCCGTTGAAATCGAGTCGAGCGCCGGGGAGAGCAGGGCGAAGATTTCCACCGCGCGGGCGGACGGTTCCATGCTGCGTCCGGTGCGCACGAACAACGGGTCATCGAACAGGCTGCGCAGGCGCGAGAGCGCCGCACTGATCGCCGGCTGGCCTAGAAACAGCTTCTCGGCGGCGCGGGTCACGCTGCGTTCGTGCATCAGTGTTTCGAATACGATCAACAGGTTCAGGTCGACACGACGCAGGTCATTACGATTCATCTGGAGTCCTGGCAGAGTCATCAAGCTTGACGAGAGCGACCATATGAGAACAATGGCCGGCATGAATATTACGGGGAAAGGCTGGTACTCTGCACCGCTAAATTCAGCTTTACCGGGCCGGTGGCGGCATTTTTTCATCAATTTTGCCAATGCCGTTCATACTGCGGAATCAATGACAGGCATGTCGACTATTAATAGCCACTGATAGTCTTGGGTCAAAAGCCCAGATAGAGTTCAGGGCATTAGAGGTTACTTTGACGAGGTTTGCGATGTCCCGCACGATCCGTTTTCACAAGTTTGGTCCGGCCGAGGTGCTCAAATGCGAAGAGCATGCGGCCGCTCAGCCAGGTCCTGGCGAAGTGCAGGTGCGTGTCGAGGCGATCGGCATCAGCTGGTACGACATTCTCTGGCGTCAGAACCTGGCCTCGTCCCAGGCACGCCTGCCGTCCGGTCTCGGCCATGAAATGGCCGGTGTGGTCACCGCCGTCGGTGACGGTGTGGACGATCTGTCGGTCGGCGACAAGGTGGCCAGTTTCCCGGCCGAAAGCCCGAACGATTACCCGGTATATGGCGAGCAGATCGTGCTGCCACGTACCGCGCTGACCCGTTATCCGGATGTGCTCAGCCCGGTTGAGGCCAGCGTGCATTACACGCCGTTGTTGATCGCCTATTTTGCCTATGCGGATCTGGCGCGGGTCAAACCAGGGCAGTTTGCTCTGGTCACTGACGCCAGCCATTGCGCCGGTCCGTCCTTTGTCCAGTTGGGCAAGGCCATGGGCGTGCGGGTGATTGCCGCGACAAAAACCGCTGATGAGCGTGAATACCTGCTGTCGCTGGGTGCCGAGAAAGTCATCGTCACCGAGGAAGAAGACTTGTTGATGCGAATCAACAAGATCACCGACAACCGTGGCGTCGATGTGGTGTTCGACGGTCTTGGCGGCCCGCAGATGTCGTTGCTCGGTGATGTCCTCGCACCGCGTGGCAGCCTGGTCCTGTATGGTCTTCAGGGTGGCAACCAGACACCATTTCCGGCCTGTGCGGCGTTCCAGAAAAACATCCAGTTCTTTGTGCACTGCATCGGTAATTTCACCGGTAAACCCGAGTTGGGCATTGTTCAGGATCAAGTCGCCTTGCAACGTGCCCTGCGTGATATCAATCAGCTGACGGCCGACCGTGTGCTGCTGCCGCTCAAGACCCGGGTCTTCCCGTTCAACGAGTTCGTCGAAGCACATCGCTACATGGACGAATGCCCATGCCGCGAACGGGTCGCCCTGCAGGTCGAACCCGCGTAACGCCCTCCGAACAGAGTCCGTGGCCCCACGGACTCTTGCGTTTTTACCTCTCGCAAATAATCAGACAGACCAAGCATGGTGCGTGGCCGGTTGTGCATCTGAACCGGTTTTTGTCTGCCATCTGTATCTTCTATTCGCCATATAAGCCCTGATAATTGAATGATTACTTTCATCTCAAGGAATGAGCCATGTCTGTGCATTCTGTTTTTCATTTTGCGTTTAACGTTTCCCCTCATGGGCGATATAGCGGTTTTTGTTTAATGACTGTAGGGCATTTCCTATTGTTGTTCTGCTTTTGTTGTACTCAATGTTCGTGGGACGCTGTAAGAAGTTTCCTCAGATATTTTCTGATCAGAAAAAACTCAATGCTGACGGGGGTTTACGTTGTCTGAGGCGGTGGGGTTGCTGACTTCATTGCGTCAAGTGTTTCAAATAACTTCAAAATCATAAGTGTTAGTATTTGATCGTCTATTACTTATTGATGAATTTATTGCGCCAGCGTCATCGCTGATGCGCGATATGAATTTTTTATGCCGGGTAAAGTACTGATGAGCACGATCCATGATCAGGCAATGAACTATGTCTACCAGCAAGTATTGCAACGCCTGCTGAGTTTCTTTTCCAGAGCCGAGCGCACAGCGCTGCAGTTGCTGATCCAGCGTCTGGTGGTCGCCGCCGGCGGAATGGAGCGCATGGGTGAATACAAGGTCATGGTGACGCCATCCGGTACCCGTGACAGTTGCTACATGCTGGCGCTGCTGCGCGCCGCCCAGTTGAGTATTGCCGGCCGCGCGCCCGCCACGTTCCAGTTACGTGTGGCCACCTTGCGCCGCAGCGAATCGGGGACGGCGGCGCTGAACAACATGCACCGCAGCTTCGCTGCCTTGTTTCTGTATGACGACCCCCGTGTCGAGTTGCTCATGGTGGAACATCGACAAGTGTTGCCGTTCAACCATCTGGCGCCACTCGGAATGGACAGCGCGGACGCCCATCGCACCAATCTGCTGATGATGGGGCATCGACGTGCCAGGGGCGAGAAGCTTGAGTGGCGGGACGACGCCTGCCTGGCCTGGGCCGAATTTTACGGCCAGATTGCTCGCTGGAGTAACGGCGTGGATGCCTGGCTGGCCAGCGAATCGCCGCGTCGTCAGAAGCAGTTTGTCGAAGACCTCGACCGGGCCGTGCAGAAGGCCGGTATCGGGGCGCTGACGCCGAATTCCGGGACGTTCGATGAGCTGTTCGCTTTGCTGGACGGATTGGGAGGGGATTTGTATCGCGGTTTTTACTCCGAATCGGAGCGGCAATGCTGGCGTCCCGAGGGTGGCTTCGAGTCATGTCGTCGCACGACATTTGTCGACATTCATGACATGGCGGTCGGCAATCTTGAAGAACGCTGGCCGCTACTGAGCGAGTTTCTGGGGTTCGAGGCAGAGGAATGGGTGTTTCACCAGGGTGAGGGCGAATACGCCGACCCTTTGATCGAGGCCCATTTACGCGGCCTGGAAGCCGAGTTCCTCAGCGATCGCAGCTATGAAGCGGGGTTCTCGGAACATGTCCAGCGCATGCTGGCGAACATGCAGCTGCAGCGGGTGCCGGAACCGGTCTGCGAGCAGATGATCGCAAGATTGGGGCAACGGCAGACCACGGAAGAACTGCGCGAAGCAGCGGCGAGCTGGCTGCACCAGACTTACGGTCTGAACGAAGCACAATGGGTCTGCCTGCTGTTCACGCCGTTCATCGAGCGTGGAGCCGGGCTCGAGCGGTTTCTGCGCAGCTGTCATCCCGGCATGTTGGTGGCGCTGCCTGATTTGCATCGGGCCATGCAGGGGCTGCACGGCCCGGAGCAGGTAATGCAGTGGATGATGGACGTCAGCGGTTTACCGGTTCGGCTCATCGGCCACCTCTACGCCATGGAACCCTTGCCAGCGCACGGTGCGGCCCGGCAAACACTGGAGACCGCACTCGACGCGGCAGGCCTCGATGGCTCCGGCGTGGGTGACCGGTCAGTGGAACGATGAAGTGAGCGAGCGATCCTTGGGCGCACCAACGGTTATGGTGTCCGCCTCATGAAGGCTGCACGGGAATCCGGTTTCGCCTACCAGGCAGTCTATCGATACCTGATGCGCTTGATGGCCGAGTCGGCTTGCGATGGCAATTCAAGGCTGCCATCGCTGCGTCAGTTGGCAGATCGCTTGAACGTGTCGATCTCGACCATTCAATACGCTTACTCGTTGCTCGAAAAGGAAGGGCGGATCTATTCGGTGGCCAAGTCCGGGTATTACGCCACGGCGGTTTCGGGGGGGACGCCACCTGCCATGAGCAATGATCTGCTCGAAACGCTCTATGTCAACGCGCGGCACCCGGGTATGCGTTTGTTGAATGCTGATGATCCGGTTTCGCTGCAGTCACTGGACAGTCCATTGCTGTTGTTGGAGCGTGAGCTGCTGCGCCAGTATCCCCGCCAGCCGCCGTTGCTCGACCAGCCTTGTGGTGAACTGGAATTACGCGCCGTCCTGGCGGCCCGCTATACCACCTCGCCAAAGCAGTGCTGGCACGCCGAGGATGTTTACATCGGCGCGGATATGCGCGGGGTGCTGGAGATCCTGGTGGCCGTTCTGCAGCTCAGGCACTCAACCATTCTGGTCGAGTCGCCCTGTGACTGGGTGATACTGCGGTTGCTGCAGGCGGCTGAGGTGCGTGTAATCGAACTGCCGTTGCAGGCCTGTGGCGGGCTGGAGCCGCAGCGGCTGGAAACACTGCTCAAGACCGAAGACGTGCGGCTGATTCTGCTGTCCTCGGGCCTATGCATGCCGCGCGGTACACAGGTTCCAGCGGATAACCGCAACGCGATCGCCGGCCTGCTTGGCGAGCACGGCACCTGGGTGCTGGAAAACGACTGCTACGGTGAACTGGGCGAGGCAACGGGCGTCGAGCGTCTGCGTGATCAACTGGACCCTGACCGACTGCTGGTCTTCTCCACGTTCGAGAAATTCATCGGTATCGAAGCGCCTTACGGGTACGTGTTGTCGCGCCAATGGAAGCACGAAATGCAGCGGCATTTTCTGATGCGCTCGTTCCGGTTGTCGCCCGTTCGCCAGAAAGCCATTGCCCGGCTGTATGGAAACGGTCGGGTCGATCAGCATCTGCACGTACTTCGCCGGCTCCTCAAGGAACGCCGTACGCCGATGATCGACTTGTTGCGCGAACGTCTGGGCGAAGCGTTGCAGGTTGTCGAGCCACAAGGTGGGGCGACGGTCTGGGTGCGGGCACGGCGGCCGGTGGACATGCGCGATGTGTTTCAGCGCCTGCTCAGGCAACAGGTGTTGATTGCGCCGGGCGAACTGTTCAGCTTGCAGGGATTGCACCGTCGGCATCTGCGCCTGAACCTGCTGGATCATGGCGAGAGCGGCTTGGGCGGAGCGCTCGAGAGGTTGGGAGAGGCGTTGCGCTTGGCGCCGCTGGAATGAACGTTGAAATCTGTCGGATAGATCCCGTCGCGCTGCGGTCGAAGTGTCAGTAAACTGCGCTTTATTTCCTGAACCACTCTATTTCAGAGGTTTTGCATGACTATCAGTCCTTTTGCGGGCAAACCGGCACCAGCAGAATTGTTGGTCGACATCCCGCGACTGGTAACGGCTTATTACACCGGCCAACCGGACGCTTCGATTGCCACCCAGCGTGTTGCATTCGGTACTTCCGGGCACCGCGGCAGCTCCTTCGACCTGAGTTTCAATGAATGGCACGTTCTGGCGATCAGCCAGGCGATCTGCCTGTATCGCGAAGCCCAGGGCATCGACGGCCCGTTGTTCGTCGGTATCGACACCCATGCGCTGTCGACCCCGGCCGGGGCCAGTGCGCTGGAAGTGCTGGCGGCCAACGGCGTGACCGTGATGATCGCCGAAGGTGACGAATACACGCCGACACCGGCGGTTTCGCATGCAATCCTCTGCTACAACCGTGGCCGCACCTCGGGCCTGGCCGATGGCATCGTGATTACGCCGTCGCACAATCCGCCACAAAGCGGGGGCTACAAATACAACCCTACCAACGGCGGCCCGGCCGACACCCACATCACCAAGTGGATCGAAGCCAAGGCCAACGAGCTGCTGGCCAACAAGCTGGCAGGCGTCAAACGCATCAGCTACGAGCAGGCGCTCAAGGCCAGCACCACCCACCGTCACGACTACCTCAACACCTACGTCGCTGACCTCATCAACGTGATCGACTTCGATGCCATCCGTGACGCCAAGCTGCGTCTGGGTGTAGATCCGTTGGGCGGAGCAGGGGTGCGCTACTGGTCGGCGATTGCCGAGCATTACCGTCTTGATCTGGATGTGGTGAATAAGCAGGTCGATCCGACTTTCCGCTTCATGACGGTCGACTGGGATGGACAGATCCGTATGGACCCGTCGTCCAGCCATGCCATGCAAGGTTTGATCGGTCTCAAGGAGCGTTACGACGTGGCCTTCGCCTGCGACCCGGATCACGATCGCCATGGCATCGTCACCCCGTCGGGTGGTCTGCTGGCACCGAACAACTATCTGGCGGTGTCCATCGATTACCTGTTCCAGAACCGTCCGCAATGGCGCGCCGACGCCGCCGTGGGTAAAACCGTGGTCAGCAGCGGTCTGATCGATCGTGTGGCCAAGCGTCTGGGACGTCGTCTGTACGAAGTGCCGGTCGGTTTCAAATGGTTTGCCGATGGCCTGTTCGATGGCTCGCTGGGTTTTGGTGGCGAAGAAAGCGCTGGCGCTTCGTTCCTGCGCAAGGACGGCGGCGTCTGGAGCACCGACAAGGACGGTCTGATTCCGGCGTTGTTGGCGGCGGAAATGACTGCTCGTACCGGGCGTGATCCAAGCCAGGCTTATCGCGCACTGACCGATGAGCTGGGCGAGCCGTTCTCGGTGCGCGTAGACGCCAAGGCCAACCCTGAGCAGAAAGCGCTGTTGAGCAAACTGTCGCCGGAGCAAGTAACGTCGACCGAACTGGCAGGCGAGAAGATTCAGAGCATTCTCAGCCATGCGCCGGGCAACGATCAGGCCATTGGTGGTCTGAAGGTGATGACCGAAAACGGCTGGTTCGCCGCACGTCCTTCGGGCACCGAAGACATCTACAAGATCTACGCCGAAAGCTTCATTGGCGATGACCACCTCAAGCAACTGGTGGCTGAAGCGCAAACGCTGGTGGATGGCGCAATCAGCACCAAGTGATCTTCAGGGGGGTGAGTTCTTCCTGTGGTGAGGGGATTTATCCCCGATGGACTGCGTAGCAGTCCGCTCCATTGAAAAGAAGGCCGCTTTGCGCCTATCGGGGATGAATCCCCTCGCCACAAAAGCTGCAAAAAAGGGGCGACCATGACGGTCGCCCCTTTTTTTACCTGCATATCAGGCGATCAAGCCAGATCCACCAACACGATTTCGCTGTCTTCGAGTGCCGTCACCGTCAGTATTGACTCATGCTCGACGGCGACACCGTCTCGAGCTTGTGCGCGCAAGCCATTGACTTCAATCAGACCGGTGGCGGGTACCAGATACGCTCGACGTCCGGCATCCAACTGATATTCAGCTGTTTCGCCGGCCTTGAGGTTGGCCGCGACCAACCGCGCATCACCGCGAATGCGCAGGCTCTGATCGTCGCCGTCCTTGCCGCTGGCGAGGGTCACGAAGCCTTCGCGCTGGCCTTTGGGGAACGGTTTGGCACCCCACGATGGCGGCGCGCCAGTTTCCGTCGGCAGAATCCAGATCTGAAAGATTCGGGTCTCTTTGTCTTCCAGGTTGTACTCGCTGTGTGCGATGCCGGTGCCGGCGCTCATGACCTGCACGTCGCCGGCTTCAGTACGGCCCTTGTTGCCAAGGTTGTCCTGGTGAGTAATCGCACCTTCACGCACGTAAGTGATGATTTCCATGTCGCGGTGCGGGTGCAGCGGGAATCCGGTGCCGGCGGCGATTACGTCATCGTTCCACACCCGCAGATTGCCCCAGTTCATGCGTTGCGGGTCGTAGTATTCGGCGAACGAAAAGTGGTGATGGGCATCCAACCAGCCGTGGTGAGCGCCGCCCAGCGTATTGAAAGGTCTGAGTTCAAGCATGATCGTCTCCTGAAAAGGTTCGTCATGGGGCGTAACGCCAAAGCCATAAGCGAGACCGTCGGTTATGACGGGCATCATCCATCAGTCAACCATCGAGAAAAAGCGTAAAAAGTGCGGCATTCTCATCGAATCCGTTGATGGGAAACCGGCTCAAAATAATCTCACGCAACTTTCAGTTCATCGCCTAAACCAATGAGCTGTAAGCATTTCGCTAGAACTCATGAGCAAATAAAGCCACCATAGCCCCCAACAGCCTCACACACTGGAGCCCCTCAGCGTGGCGCAACACACTCCCGATCTTCCTCCCGAACTTCGCCCACTGGCCGAGATGCCATGGTTCAAGCGTCTGGCCGCGCGTTTTTTCGGCCACGGCCTGACGCGTTTGCGCGCCCAGCACCGAGCCTCTTGGCTGCACGGTCAGGCGGACGGTTTTCGCAGCGGACACACCGCTGGCGTGGAGTACGGCTTCAAAGAGGGAAAACTTGAAGGGCTGGAGGAAGGCCGCCAGGTTTTGCTGATTCGTGACAGTCGCAGCACCGAGCATCGTCCGCCGAGCGTCGATAATCATCTGTTCGACGACTGGCGTCTGCCGCTCAGCGCCGAGCTGAAGAAACGCATGAAAGCCGATGTGGCGCGCCTGCTGCCCGCGCATGCCCAGCCAAGCCTCGCTCAATGGAAGATGATTTTCAGTGACACTCCCTCGACCTCAGTGATCGCCGGGGCCGGGGCAGGCAAGTCGACCACGCTGGTTCTACGTATTCTGCTGCTCACGCATTATCTGGGCTTTGAGCTGGATTCAATGACCGTGGTGACCTTCACCCGCGAGTCGCGCAAGGATTTCATCAATAAGCTGATCGAGATGTTCGCGCTCTGGGGGCGGCCATTGAGCCTGAAACACGCGCGGGATCTGGTGCGCACCTTTCACTCACGCATTTTGCCGATGGTACGCAGCCTGCCGGGGTTCGAACGCTTGCAGGCTTTTGAAAATCTCAGCAATCGGCCACAAGGCGCTGACGAGGAGGTCGACAGCAACCCGTTCGATCTGCGGATCAACGATGCCCAGCGCCAGCAGCTCAACGCGTGCTACCACCGGTTATTCAATCAGGACCAACGTTTCCGCCAGTTGATTCAACCACTGGCCAAGGCTGCCTTGCAGCTCAAGGAGCTTGAGCGCGATCACCCGGACGTGCAGAAGCGCATGGCGGTGACCGAACTGGCAGCCAAACGCGACGAAGAACTGTGCGATGCCATCGAAGACCTGTGGTTTCGCGCCGGTGCCTGGCCGATCAAGGGCATTGAGCCCAGCCGGCAGACGTTCGAGATCAACGGTTCGACCTTTCACTGCCACGGCTACATTCCCAGCCTCGATGCCTGGGTGGTGCTCGGCTTCGATTCCCGGGAAAACCCGCAAATCTGCCGTCCAAACGCCAAACTTAGCGTGCGTGCTGAATGGGCTGTGAAGCGCACCCTGTTTCAAGCTTTCTGTCGTAAGCCATTGATTTGGCTGGATAGCTATGAAATGTCAAAGCGGGTTCTGTCGACGTTGGCTGGCGATGCGAGCGCGGGTCCGGGGTTCGATTACAAGGTCAAAGGTGAACTGGTTTCGGCGCCGTTACTGGACTGTTTTGTTGCGGCGGCCGGCTTTATCGAAAACCTTGGGCTGGACGTGCCGGATGCCGTCGGCCGCATGAGTTTTGCCAAAGACGACCCGGACCGATTCTTCTTTGAGGCGCTGAGCCTGTTCTGGCGTGCCCTGGAAGATCATTTGCTTGATCAGAAGCCGCCGGTGATGACCTATAACCGAATGTTCGCGCTGTTCAGCGAACATTCGCCGGAGAACCTCAAGTTGCTCAGCGATGAGCTGCTGCGACCGATGTCGCACGTGATGATCGACGAGTTTCAGGACGTATCGCCGCAAATCGTCTCGTGGATCCGCGCCAGCCTGGCGGAAATCCGCAGTCGCGGCCCGGCCATGCATGTCGGGCGGGGTGCGCAGCGTTCTTCGTTGCTGTGTGTCGGCGACGATTGGCAGTCGATCTACGGCTGGCGCGGCAGTTCGCCGAGTTACTTCATGGAGTTCAACAAGGAATTCCCGTCACCGAGCACCACGCGGGTGATGCTCAGTGACAACTATCGCAGCCATCAGCACATCATCGATGCTGCCGAACACATCGTCCGCGCCGCGCCGGCAATCCCCGGCAAGAAGGCCAAGGCCAGCGGTGCTCCCAAGGCATTGCAGCCAGTCAATGTGCTGGAGCGCGATGATCAGGCCTTGGGACAGCGCCTGGCTGAACATTACAATCGTGGCGATTCGATCTTGATGCTCTATCGAAAAAGCAGCGATAAGTTATTGATAGAGCAGCATATTCAGCCTGTAGTTAATGTTGATTCGAGCTTGCCGTACGAAGCGCGACGGCTGAAACAGCTGACTTACCACAGCGCCAAGGGGCTGCAGGCTGATGCGGTGTTCCTGCTCGGTGACTGCCAGCACCTGACCAGTTCGCCCTACAAGAATCAGGTGTATCGCATGGCCGGCTTGGGCAAGGCTGGCGACAGTGAGCCTTATGACACGGCGCAGAAGGACGAGATTCTGCGGCTGGCCTACGTTGGTATCACCCGGGCGGTCAGCCATTGCTACTGGTACGTCGAGCCGCAGGATACTCAGGCGGTGAACATGCCAAGGGCGTCCGATCGGGTTACCCAAGGCAAGGCGTTTTTCGCTGATCACCGGAAACAGCCGCAAAACGCGTAGCACGCAAGCACAAAAAAAGCCCGCCTGAATTGGCGGGCTTTTTTTATATAAAACAATAGTTTATGCGTAACTCTTGAGAGACTCCGGAGGAATGAAAGCCTCCAGTTCGTCTTCCACAGCCTCAATGATGCGCTCAACATCGGCCGCGTTCATCACCGTCGCACAAGGAATACCGGCGATGGCGATCATGGTTTCACCGCTGGCACGATCAAACAGACGGGCAATCATGCTGCCCGGCGCATCCATCGTTGCCTCAAAACCCATGGGATGAAAGTGCCAACGCATCAGTTGGCACGCATTGGGAAACGTGACTTTACTGGAGCCTTTATTCATGTGTTGCCCGCCTTCTTCATCGAGCGCTTCCTTTTGCTCATGTTAGGTGGGAAGAGCCTTCATTGGCTCAACCGGTCAATGACGTTAAAAGTAGCACCCGCATGTGAATTTTCCGTGAGATTTTTCAGTTCATTTTGCGATTGCTGCGCGTTTTTTGATGTAAGTCACGTCGGGATCAGTCATCGCCAAATGGCCACTACGGTTTGCTCGTTGATCGTTTTGTCGAACTTGGGCAAGCTCGGTTCTTTTGCGCCGAGCCCTTTATGCACGCCGACGATGACGGCCCCGAACAGACCCCGGCCACGGCCGCCACGGTCATGCGCTACCACCTGAGCTGGAAGCACCGAGATCTGGACAGCGTCATGGCGCTGTATCACCCGGACGTCCAATACAACGATTTCTTTCAGAACCGGGTCCTGGGCCTCGACGAATTGCGCGAGTACGTGCGCGTGAGCATGCCGCGAGAATCCGACGAAGCGCTCGAGCATTGCGACCGGATTCGCGTGGATGGCAACACCGCGTTCATTCAATACGAAGTGACTTTGCGCGGTGGCGACGGGCTGGTGTCGTTCCGATCCAGCGAAGCGATCACGGTCAAGGACGGGCTGATCTGGCGGGTCAACGAATACGCCTCGCTGGTCCGCACGCAAACCAACGGCGCTGTCGCACCCAGTCAGCGCCCGGCGGTCAGTCGCTTGGGGCTGTCGCCGCGCCAGATCAGTTTCATGGCCGAGGATCTGCAGCAATATTTCGAACGCCAGCAACCGTATCTCGATCCGGAACTGGATCTGCAACGGGTGGCAAAGGAGTGCGGCTACAGCCGCAATCAGATTTCCTATCTGCTCAATCAGGTGTTGGGCCAGAGCTTCTATCGCTACGTCAACCAGGCCCGCCTGCAGCACTTGCTCAAGTCACTGGATCAGGCCACGCCACCGCTGCGCATCGATGAGCTGGCGTTTGCTGCCGGTTTCAACTCGCTGTCAGCGTTCTACAGTTGTTTCCGCCAACACACCGGCCAGTCGCCGAAGGCCTACGCCAAACAAATTTCTTTGCGGGCACGCGCGCAAGACAGTGATTGAAGTCACACACTAGGATCGACGCCATCGAAGGTTTTCAGTGGCGGAGTCTTGCATGCCGGCGTGGCGCACTATCAGTTTGTGGATGGATCAACTCGACGAGCCGCTGATTGCGCGGCCGGCGCTGGAGCAGGATCTGGATGTCGACGTGGCGATCATCGGCGCCGGTTATACCGGGTTGTGGACCGCGTACTACCTGAAAAAACTCGCCCCCGGTCTCGATATCGCCATCGTCGAGGCGCAAACCGCCGGTTTCGGCGCGTCCGGGCGCAATGGCGGCTGGCTGATGGGTAACCTGCTGGGCGAGGATCGACTGTTCGCCGGTCTCTCTCCAGAACAACGTCGCGCATCGTTTGATCTGCTGCACAGCATTCCGGATGAAGTGGAAGTTGTCCTCGAACGTGAGGGCATCCACTGCGATTACCGTAAAGGCGGGGTGCTGTACTGCGCCGCCCGTTACCCGGAGCAGGAAGCCAGCCTGCGCGAATACCTCGACAAACTGCACGCCCAAGGCCTGACCGACAACGATTACCGCTGGCTGAACCCCGAGCAACTGGCGCAACAGATTCGTGTGGCGAAACCCTACGGCGGCATTTATGCGCCGCACGTGGCGACCATTCACCCGGCGAAACTGGTGCGCGGTCTGGCGCGCACCGTGCAGAGCATGGGCGTGAAGATCTATGAAAACAGCCCAGTCACCCATTGGCAGTCCGGCAGTTTGCGCACGGCCAGGGCCAGTGTGCGCAGTCGCTGGATTGTGCCGGCGGTCGAAGGTTATTCGGTCACGCTCCCACCGTTGGGTCGCTATCAGTTACCGGTGCAGAGTCTGATTGTTGCCACCGAGCCGTTGTCGGCAGCGACCTGGGATGAAATTGGCCTCAACCGTGGCCAGGCCTTCAGTGAGTTCAGCCGTCAGGTCACTTATGGCCAGCGCAGCGCCGATAACCGCCTGATCTTCGGCGCCCGCGGCGGTTACCAGTTCGCCGGGAAGCTGCGCCACAACTTCGATCTGACCCGTGATGAAGTCGAGCTGCGCCGCTATCTGTTCGGCGAGCTGTTCCCGCAGTTGAAAAACGTGCAGATCACCCACGCCTGGGGCGGCAACCTCGGCATGTCCCGGCACTTCAAGCCGCACATGCTCTGCGATCGCGCCAATGGCATTGCGCTGTCCGGCGGTTATGGCGGGGAGGGTGTGGGTGCCAGCAATCTCGGCGGCCGCACCCTGGCCGATCTGATTCTTGAGCGCGATACCGAACTGGTGCATCAGCCGTGGGTGCTGCCGGACGGCGGAATTCATGCGCTACGCGCCTGGGAGCCGGAGCCGTGCCGCTGGCTCGGTTACAACGCGATCATCAAAAGTTTCGTCCACGAAGACCAGACCCTGGCCAACCCGGCCAGCGCACCGTGGCGGCGCAAGCTGGCCAGTCAGGTCGCTGGGTTCATGGAAGGTTTCATGCACTAACCGCCGTTTTCTTCACAAGACAGGTCTCACCATGAGCATTACGCAGTTCAAGAACACCGCCAGCCTGCAACTGGATGAATCCAACCCGGTGGCCGTGCCACTCGGCGAGCCGGTCGCCATTGCCTCGACCACCAGTGTCGAGCGCGACGACGGCGTTGAAACCGGCGTCTGGGAATGCACCCCGGGACGCTGGCGCCGGCAGATCACCGCGCAGGAGTTCTGCCACTTCATCTCCGGCCGTTGCACGTTCACCCCGGACGACGGCGGCGAAACCCTGCACATACAAGGTGGCGACGCACTGATGTTGCCGGCCAACACGCTCGGCATCTGGGATATCCAGGAGACCGTGCGCAAGACCTACGTTCTTATTTTCTGATTGTTTGATCCTTTGATTGCCTGCCAACAAAAATAGCCACTACAGGAATCGACCCCATGATCCAGAAAACCCTCGCTCTGGCGCCGCTGCTGCTGGTCGCCTCCATTAGTCATGCCGCTGAAACGGTGAAAATTTACAACTGGTCGGACTACATCGCGCCGGACACCACGAAAAATTTCCAGAAAGACACCGGCATCGGCGTCACCTATGACGTCTACGACAGCAACGAAACCCTCGACGGCAAGTTGATGACCGGCAAATCCGGTTATGACGTGGTGTTCCCTTCCAACCACTTCATGGCGCGGCAGATCCAGGGCGGGGCGCTGAAGAAGCTCGACAAGAGCCAGTTGCCGAACTGGAAAAACCTCAACCCGGTGTTGCTCAAGGCCTTGCAGGTCAATGACCCGAACAACGAGCACGGTTTCCCGTATCTGTGGGGCAGCACCGGCATCGGCTACAACGTCGCCAAGGTCAAGGCGGTGCTGGGTGATAACGCGCCAGTGGATTCCTGGGATCTGATCTTCAAGCCCGAATACATGGAAAAACTGCAGAAGTGCGGCGTGGCGATCCTCGATAACGGCCCGGAACTGCTGCCGGCGGCGCTCAATTACCTGGGCTTGCCGCCCCACAGCAAGAACCCCGAGGACTACAAGAAAGCCGAAGCACTGCTGATGAAAGTGCGGCCGTATGTCAGCTACTTCCATTCCTCGAAATACACCAGCGACCTGGCCAATGGCGATATCTGCGTGGCGGTCGGTTTCTCCGGTGACATCCTGCAAGCGGAAAACCGCGCCAAGGAAGCGAAGAACGGCATCGACATCGGTTACGCGATTCCCAAGGAAGGCGCCGCCATCTGGTTCGACATGGTCGCCATGCCCGCCGATGCGCCGGACGAGAAGGCCGGTTACGCGTTCATGAACTACTTGCTGCGTCCGGATGTGATGGCCGGCATCAGCAATTACGTGCACTACGCCAACGGCAACGAGCAGGCTGACAGCCTGATCGATCCGGCAATCAAGGGTGACACCAAGGTCTATCCGAGCCCGGAGATGATGGGCAAGCTGTTTGCGCTGGAGGCAATGCCGCTGAACATCGATCGGATCCGCACGCGGGTGTGGAACAAGATTCGAACGGGTAGTTGAATCACTTCATTCCTGTGGGAGCGGGCTTGCTCGCGAATGCGTCCGTTCAGTCAGCAATTATGTTGATTGATAAGCCGCATTCGCGAGCAAGCCCGCTCCCACAATGTGTTTTCAGCGCAGCATTTTATTTGATATCAATACACTGGCATCGCACTAATAGAGTGCAGCAAAGTGAGACGTATCTATCAAAAAGCAACTTACCGATATTTAATATTTAAATAGAAAATCGTCAGACAATTAGGCGAGAACAAACACCTCATAACAATCTTTCGACCCCGCAGTCATTGTTTACGGGCATTTGACGGAACAGTCGGTTTTGATCTCAAAAAAATGCTAGACGACAGATTTCAAATTGTGTCAGGTTTCTTACGCCTTCATTGGGCGAGTGATAGGACGATCTCGCCAGGGATCGTCGCTATCTGACAAAAACTGTTCCATTGCTAAACAAGGAAGTGTGTTTATGTCGAAAGTAAAAGCGAACGCTATTGATATCACCGCAGACACATTCGTGCCTGTCGGCGCAGCGCAATCTCTGGCTGCGACCAGCTCTGCCTGGAACCAGATCAATAGCTTCAGCCATCAATACGATCGTGGCGGCAACCTCACGGTCAATGGCAAACCGTCCTTCTCGGTGGATCAAGCCGCCACTCAATTGTTGCGCGACGGTGCCTCCTGGCACGACCTCGACAACAGCGGCAAGATCGAACTGACCTACACCTTTCTGACCGCCAAAACCGCTAACTTCAGCGGCCTGGGCGTCACCGGTTTCAGTCAGTTCAGCTCCCTGCAGAAAGCCCAGGCCGTGCTCGCCATGCAATCCTGGGCGGATGTCGCCAACGTGACGTTCACCGAATCGGCCCGTGGTGGCGACGGTCACATGACCTTCGGTAACTACAGCGGCGGCCAGGAAGGCGCAGCGGCGTTTGCATTCCTGCCAGGCACCGAGCCAGGCTATGACGGTCAGTCCTGGTACCTGACCGGCAGTGGCTACGACGTCAACAAAACCCCGGGTCTGAACAATTACGGGCGTCAAACCCTGACCCATGAAATCGGCCACACCCTGGGCCTGTCTCACCCTGGCGACTACAACGCCGGCGAAGGCAATCCGACTTACAAGGATGCTTCCTACGGGCAAGACACCCGCGGTTACAGCCTCATGAGTTACTGGAGCGAAAGCAACACCGCCCAGAACTTCAGTAAGGGTGGTGTGGAAGCCTATGCTTCCGGCCCACTGATGGACGACATTGCAGCGATCCAGAAGCTGTACGGCGCCAACCTGACCACCCGTACCGGTGACACCACCTACGGCTTCAACTCCAACGCCGGTCGCGATTTCCTCAGCGCCTCGTCGTCGAGCGACAAGCTGGTGTTCTCGGTTTGGGACGCGGGCGGCAAGGACACCTTCGACTTCTCGGGTTTCACCCAGAACCAGAAGATCAATCTCAACGAAGCCTCGTTCTCCGACGTTGGCGGCATGATCGGTAACGTGTCCATCGCCAAGGGCGTGACCATCGAGAACGCCATTGGTGGTTCGGGCAACGACCTGCTGATCGGTAACAGTGCGTCCAACGAGCTGAAGGGCGGTGCCGGCAACGACATCATCTACGGCGCTGGTGGTGCGGACAAACTGTGGGGCGGTGCGGGTTCGGACACTTTCGTGTTCGCCTCCAGCTCCGACTCCAAGCCGGGTGCAATCGATCAGATCCTCGATTTCGTCAGCGGTCTGGACAAAATCGACCTGAGCGCCATCACCAACGGTTCCGGCCTGCACTTTGTCAGCAGCTTCACCGGTTCGGCCGGCGACGCGATCCTGACCTCGTCGGGCGGTAACAGCCTGTTGTCGGTGGATTTCTCCGGGCACGGCGTGGCGGACTTCCAGGTCAGCACCGTGGGCCAGGCAGCGACCAGCGACATCGTGGCGTGATGTGAAACGGGAAGCGGCGCTTGATGCGCCGTTTTCTTTGCTTGCATCGTGTTGATGGCTGGGCAAGGCTAGGTGCTGGAGCGAATTTTCTGATGATCTGTAAAGTTTTTACCTACAAGGCAATGGCGTGGCTTTCGGCGGCGTTCATCATGATTTCTGGAGAAACAACCATGGCAAGCAGCCTCAGACTTGAAGATCCATCGGTTTTTGCCGGGCAATGGCAGGCGACGTTGAGCACTGAAAATGACGCGCCCGAAGTGCAAAAGCTGCAGGATAAACCGTCGAACACCTGTGCCCTCGAACTGCAAGCCAATCAGACCGTCGGCAAGGGCGCCGAATGCCTCGGCGCATGGCTGGAAGATTCACCCATCGGCTGGTTTCCGGACCCCGACGGAATTTCGATCACCGGCAAGGAAGGTTCAAGAATCGTGTTTTTCAGCCGACAACGTGACGGGCTCTATTCCAGCACTTTGAAGTCGGGCCTGATTGTTACACTCGAACGCGCGACGAAATAAACGCTCAACTAATTCAGATTGAATATATGGCAGTGTTTGAACGTTATAAGTGATCGTCGCAGTTGTTGAATGGTAAGCGAGTACTTGCAAAACATCTTTCGCAGGTAGGCGGAACATTAATTGAGCGCTCGTCGAAGTCTGGCGGGATCTATCATTTCAGGAAGAAACAATGAAGATGGCGAAGGCCCCAGCCACCGCTCCCTTGTTCAAGGCTTTGGGTGACTATAAAAGCATTCTGATCAGCGTCGGGTGCTTTACCGCACTGATTAACGTGCTGATGCTGGTGCCCTCCATTTATATGCTGCAGGTCTACGACCGCGTACTGTCTTCGCAGAACGAAACGACGTTGGCGATGCTGTCGTTGATGGTGGTTGGCTTCTTTGCCTTCATCGGCATGCTGGAGGTGATCCGCAGCTTCATCGTGATCCGCATCGGCAGCCAACTGGAGCGCCGCTTCAACCTGCGGGTGTATCAGGCGGCGTTCGAACGCAACCTGTTCAAGGGCGAGGGCAACGCCGGACAATCGCTGGGCGACCTGACCCACATTCGCCAATTCGTCACCGGGCCGGCCCTGTTCGCGTTTTTCGACGCGCCGTGGTTCCCGGTCTATCTGTTTGTCATCTACCTGTTCAACGTCTGGCTGGGCGTGCTCGCCACAGCCGGCGCGCTGCTGCTGATTGCGCTGGCCTGCCTCAACGAATACATGACCAAAAAACCGCTGGGCGAAGCCGCCGGTTACTCGCAGAAGTCCAGTCAACTGGCCACTAGTCACCTGCACAACGCGGAAACCATCCAGGCCATGGGCATGCTCGGCGCGTTGCGCAAGCGCTGGTTCGGTGTGCACTCGCGGTTTCTCGGCTTGCAGAATCAGGCCAGCGACACCGGCGCGGTGATCAGCTCGATCAGTAAAACCCTGCGCCTGTGCCTGCAATCGCTGGTGCTGGGCCTCGGTGCGTTGCTGGTGATCAAGGGCGACATGACCGCCGGGATGATGATCGCCGGTTCGATTTTGATGGGCCGCGTGCTGAGCCCGATCGACCAGTTGATCGCCGTGTGGAAACAGTGGAGCGGGGCGAAGCTGGCCTATCGTCGTCTGGACTCTTTGCTGCAGGCGTTCCCGCCGAGTGATGACGCCATGGCGCTGCCGGCGCCGAAAGGCCAGATCACCTTCGAGCAAGTCAGTGCCGGCCCTCCGGGGCAGCGCGCGGCAACCCTGCAGATGATCAATTTCAATCTGGGTGCTGGTGAAGTGCTCGGCGTGCTCGGTGCCTCCGGTTCCGGCAAGTCGACCCTGGCCCGAGTGCTGGTCGGCGTGTGGCCGACCCTCGGCGGCACGGTGCGCCTGGACGGTGCGGACATCCATCGCTGGAACCGCGACGAGCTCGGCCCGTACATCGGCTATTTGCCACAAGACATCGAACTGTTCAGCGGCAGCATCGCCGAAAACATTGCCCGTTTCAGCGAAGCCAACCCGGAGAAGGTCGTGGCCGCCGCGCAACAGGCCGGCGTCCACGAGATGATTCTGCGCCTGCCGCAAGGCTACGACACGCAACTGGGCGAGGACGGCAGTGGCCTGTCCGGCGGTCAAAAGCAGCGTGTGGCCCTGGCCCGTGCGATGTATGGCGATCCAAGCCTGGTGGTGCTCGATGAGCCGAACTCCAACCTCGACACTGTTGGTGAAGCCGCGCTGGCCAGCGCCATCGCCCAGCTCAAGGCCAAGGGCACCACCGTGGTGCTGGTGACGCATCGCTCTTCGGTACTGGCTCAGGCGGACAAACTGCTGGTGCTCAACGATGGCCGCTTGCAGGCGTTCGGCGCCAGTCAGGAAGTGCTCAAGGCGCTGTCCGGCGCTCAGGAACAACAACGGGAAAAATCCGCGCAGGCACCGGGCGGGCTCAGCATGAGCCGGCAGTACCAGCCCTCGACAAGGAATTCGGGTGTATGAGCAGCGCCAGCATGAACACTGAAAACGAAGCCTCCATGGAACACGCGTACGTCACCGAGCGCCCGGAGCGCGATGCGAAATTCTTCGCCCGCATGGGCTGGATTCTGGCCATCGTCGGCGCCGGCAGTTTCTTCACCTGGGCCGCACTGGCGCCGCTTGATCAGGGCATTCCGGTGCAGGGCACCGTGGTGGTCTCGGGCAAGCGCAAGGCTGTGCAGTCGATGAGCAGCGGCGTGGTCAGCCGGATTCTGGTGCGCGAAGGCGAGATCGTGAAGCAGGGTCAACCGCTGTTTCGCCTCGATCAGACCCAGGTGGCCGCCGACGTGCAGTCGCTGCAAGCCCAGTACCGCATGGCCTGGGCCAGCCTCGCACGCTGGCAGGCCGAGCGCGACAACCTCAAAGAAATCACCTTTCCTGCCGAACTGAGTAACGATCCGGATCCGCGTCTGGCGCTGGTTCTTGAAGGCCAGCGTCAACTGTTCAGCAGCCGTCGCGAAGCGTTCTACCGCGAGCAGGCCGGTCTGCGCGCCAGCATCGAAGGCGCCACCGCGCAGCTGGCGGGCATGCGTCGCGCCCGCACCGACCTCAATGCCCAGGCCGATTCGCTGCAACAGCAACTGAGCAACCTGCAGCCACTGGCGGACAACGGCTACATCCCGCGCAACCGCTTGATGGAGTACCAGCGTCAGCTGTCGCAAGTGCAGCAACAACTGGCGGAAAACACCGGTGAAAGCGGCCGGGTGGAGCAGGGCATCCTCGAATCGCGCCTGAAACTGCAACAGCATGGCGAGGAATATCAAAAGGAAGTGCGCACGCAACTGGCCGACGCGCAACTCAAAAGCGTGACCCTGTCCGAGCAACTGACCTCGGCCGGTTTCGACCTGCAACACAGCGAGATCCTCGCCACCGCCGACGGCGTGGCGGTCAACCTTGGCGTGCACACCGAAGGCGCTGTGGTGCGTCAGGGCGAAACCCTGCTGGAGATCGTCCCGCAAGGCACCACCCTGGAAGTCGAAGGGCACTTGCCGATCAACCTGATCGACAAGGTCGGCACGCATCTGCCGGTCGACATCCTGTTCACCGCGTTCAACCAGAGCAAGACCCCGCGTGTACCGGGTGAGGTCAGCCTGATTTCCGCCGACCAGATGGTCGACGAGAAAACCGGCGTGCCGTACTACGTGTTGCGCAGCAGCGTCAGTGATCAGGCGATGGAAAAACTCCATGGCCTGGTGATCAAGCCCGGTATGCCGGCAGAAATGTTCGTGCGCACGGGCGAACGGTCACTGCTCAACTACCTGTTCAAACCACTGCTCGATCGCGCTGGCTCTGCGTTGACTGAAGAATAAGGATGTTCGGCTGTATGAATAAGCTTTCGATGTTGGGAGCAGCGTTCGCGCTGCTCGCAGGAAACAGCGCGCTGGCGGCCATGGGGCCATTCGAAGTCTACGAACAGGCATTGCGCAACGATCCGGTGTTCCTCGGCGCGATCAAGGAGCGCGACGCGGGCCTGGAAAACCGCATCATCGGCCGCGCCGGGCTGTTGCCGAGACTGGGTTACAACTACAACCGGGGTCACAACACCTCGAAGGCCACGCAACTGACCGCTCGCGGCAACCTCACCGAAGACCGCAACTACAACAGCTATGGCTCGACCCTGACCTTGCAGCAACCGTTGCTCGACTACGAAGCCTACGCGGCGTATCGCAAAGGCGTGGCGCAGTCGCTGTTCGCCGACGAGGCGTTTCGCGGCAAGAGTCAGGAACTGCTGGTGCGGGTGCTGGATAACTACACCAAGGCCTTGTTCGCCCAGGATCAGATCGACATCGCCCAGGCCAAGAAAAAGGCCTATGAGCAGCAGTTCCAACAGAACGAGCACATGTTCAAGCAGGGCGAGGGCACCCGCACCGACATTCTCGAAGCCGAGTCGCGCTATGAACTGGCGACCGCCGAAGAGATCGAGGCGCGCAACGAGCAGGACGCGGCGCTGCGCGAGTTGGGCGCGCTGGTCGGCGTGCAGACGGTGGACATCAGCGAGCTGGCACCACTGGATCAGAATTTCCAGACCTTCGCGCTGATGCCGGCCAACTACGACACCTGGCATGAGCTGGCGATCAGCAACAATCCCAATCTGGCGTCGCAACGCCAGGCGGTGGAAGTGGCCAAGTACGAAGTCGAGCGCAACCGCGCCGGGCACCTGCCGAAAGTCAGTGCCTATGCGTCGATCCGCAAGACTGAATCGGACAGCGGCAACACCTATAACCAGCGCTATGACACCAACACCATCGGCTTTGAAGTCAACGTGCCACTGTACGCCGGTGGCGGGGTATCGGCCTCGACCCGTCAGGCCAGCCGCACCATGGAGCAGGCGGAATACGAACTCGACGGCAAGACCCGCGAGACGCTGATCGAACTGCGCCGCCAGTTCAGCGCCTGCCTGTCGGGCGTCAACAAACTGCGCGCCTACCAGAAGGCCCTGGCCTCGGCTGAAGCACTGGTGGTGTCGACCAAGCAAAGCATTCTTGGCGGTGAACGGACGAACCTCGATGCGCTGAACGCCGAACAGCAACTGTTTACCACCCGCCGCGATCTGGCCCAGGCGCGCTACGACTACTTGATGGCCTGGACCAAGCTGCATTACTACGCGGGGACGTTGAACGAACAGGATCTGGCGCGGGTGGATGAGGCGTTCGGTGTTGCTCATCGCTAATGTGCATGGCTTGGGAGTGGCCCTCACCCTAACCCTCTCCCAGAGGGAGAGGGGACTGAATGGGGGATGTTCCAGATGGGCACCGATATGAGCGAGCGGTGCTGAATCCATAATCGACTCGGTTTCTCAGGTCGATGCATGGCTCAAGACACCCGGATTGGCTCTCTCTCCCAGAGGGACAGGGGACTGAATGGGGGGTGTTCCAGATGGGCACCGATATGAGTGAGCGGTGCTGAATCCATAATCGACTCGGTTTCTCAGGTCGATGCATGGCTCAAGACACCCGGATAGGCTCCCTCTCCCAGAGGGAGAGGGGACTGAATGGGGGGTGTTCCAGATGGGCACCGATATGAGTGAGCGGTGCTGAATCCATAATCGACTCGGTTTCTCAGGTCGATGCATGGCTCAAGACACCCGGATTGGCTCCCTCTCCCTCTGGGAGAGGGCTGGGGTGAGGGTTTTACACCGCAGAAGAACCTGCATAAAACAATAAAAGTGAGTGGTGAACATGGAAGTACGCATCAAGCCGGCAGCGGTCGGCACCCTGTTGCTCGCAGTTTCCATCGCGCAAGCCAATGCGCAGTACCTTGAAACCGGCAAGCCCGGCGATCCCGCCAGTTGGCGCAGCGCCGAATTCCAGCGTGACTGGGGCCTTGCGCGGATGCAGGCGGATCAGGCCTACGCTGCCGGCATCACCGGCAAAGGCGTGAAGATCGGCGCCCTCGACTCCGGCTTCGACGCCGCCCATCCCGAGTTCGCCAGCGACCGCTATCACCCGGTGCTGGCCTCCGGCAGTTACGTCGACGGCTCACTGTTCAACGTCAACGGCACCCTCAACCCCAACAACGATTCCCACGGCACCCACGTGGTCGGCACCATGGGCGCGAGCCGTGACGGCACCGGCATGCACGGGGTGGCGTACAACGCGCAAATCTACGTCGGCAACACCAACAACAACGACAGCTTCCTCTTCGGCCCGAAACCCGACCCGCGTTATTTCAAAGCCGCGTATGACGCCCTGGCCGCTGCCGGCGTGCGCGCAATCAACAACAGTTGGGGCAGTCAGCCGCCGGATGTCAGCTATCGCACCCTGGCCGATCTGCATGCCGCTTATGCTCAACACTGGAATCAGGGCACCTGGCTCGACGCGGCGGCGGACGTCTCGCGCCGTGGCGTGATCAACGTGTTCAGTGCCGGCAACAGCGGCTACCCGAACGCCAGCGTGCGCTCGGCGCTGCCGTACTTTCAGCCGGACCTCGAAGGCCACTGGCTGGCAGTCTCCGGGCTGGACCAAAGCAATCAGCAGAAGTACAACCAGTGCGGCATCGCCAAATACTGGTGCATCACCACGCCGGGGGCGAAGATCGACAGCACCATTCCGGGTGGCGATTACGCAATCAAGTCCGGCACCTCGATGGCCGCGCCGCACGCTACCGGGGCACTGGCGCTGGTGATGGAACGCTACCCGTACATGAATAATCAGCAGGCGCTCGAAGTGCTGCTGACCACCGCCACGCAACTCGACGGCTCGATTACCGATGCGCCGACCGAGCGGGTCGGCTGGGGCGTGGCCAACCTCAATCGGGCAATGCGCGGGCCGGGGCAATTGCTCGGTGCATTCGATGCCAATCTGACGGCCGGGCAAAGCGATGTATGGAGCAATGACATCTCCGACAAAGCATTGATTCAGCGCCAGCGCGAAGACCTCGCCGAACACGGCGCCTGGCAGCAGACCTTGCAGGACAAGGGCTGGCAGAACGGTATTCCGGCCGGCGCCACTCAGCAGGATCAGACCGACTACGCCGTCGGTATGGCGCGCGATGCCGCAGCGGCGACGCGGGTCTATCAGGGCAGCCTGATCAAGTCCGGGGCAGGGCGCTTGCTGCTGACCGGCGACAACACTTTCCGTGGCCCGACCACGGTCAATGGCGGCTTGTTGAGCGTCAACGGCTCGCTGGCCTCGGCGGTGACCGTCAACGACAGCGGCACCCTCGGCGGTTCCGGGCGGATCGCCTCGTTGCTCGCCAACAGCGGCGGCCGCGTAGCGCCGGGCAACTCCATTGGCACCTTAAGCGTGGCCGGTGACGTGACCTTCGCCCCAGGCTCGACCTACGCGGTCGAGCTGTCGCCGACCAGCAGCGACCGCATCGTCGCTGGCGGCACCGCGAGCATCAGCGGTGCCACGGTCAGCCTGTCGCTGGAAAACAGTCCGACCCTGCTCAGCACCACTGAAACCCGCAGCCTGCTCGGCCATTCGTACGACATTTTGCAAGCGGCCGGTGGTATTCAGGGCCAGTTCGGCGCGGTGCTGCCGGATTACCTGTTCATCGGCGGCAACCTCGACTACACGGCCAACGCCATTCAGCTCGACATTCAGCGCAACGCCACCTCGTTCGCCAGCGTCGGGCAGACCCCGAATCAGCGTGCGGTGGCGGCCGCCGTCGAAGGCCTCGGCGCCGGCAATTCGGTGTACGAAAGCCTGCTGCTGTCGGCGTCTGCCGCCTCGGCGCAGCAAGCCTTCCAGCAATTGAGCGGCGAAATCTACCCGGCGCTCGGCTCGATGCTGATCAATGACAGCCGCCAGTTGCGCGACGCGGTCGGTGAGCGTCTGCACGATGCCAACGCCACGCAAAGCAATGGCTGGATCAAGGCCCTCGGCGCCTGGGGTTCGACCAACTCAGGTAACGACACCTCGCGCTACAGCACCTCAATCGGCGGTTTGCTCGCCGGTGTTGACGGCGCGCTGGACGAGCAGACGCGCATCGGTCTGGTCACCGGTTACAGCGACAGCTCGCTGAACATGGGCTCGGACACGCATTCGTCGGCCAAGGTCGACAGCTATCACCTCGGCGCTTACGCCGGTCATGACATCGGCGCCTGGCGCCTGAGCACTGGCGCGGCCTACAGCTGGCATCGCGCCGATGTGAAGCGCGATCTGCAATACGGTGACGTCAGCGCCAAACAGAAAGCCAAGGTCGATGCGGCGACCACGCAGGTTTTCGGTGAAGCGGCTTACCGGCTGAACCTGCAGCCGCTGGCACTGGAGCCGTTCGCCAACCTCGCTTACGTGCATCTGGATACCGAAGGCTTCACGGAAAAGGGCGACGCGGCGGCGCTGAAAAGCTCCGGCGACCAGCGTGATGCGGTCCTCAGCACCCTCGGTGTGCGTGCGGTTAAGCGCTTCAATTTGTCGGCGCAACAGGCACTGGACGTCAGCGGCCACCTCGGCTGGCAGCACAGCCTCAGCGACATCGACGCCGAACAGCATCTGCGCTTTGCCAGCGGTAGCACACCGTACGCGGTCGAGAGTTCGGCATTGGTGCGTGACGCGGCGCTGGTCGGCGTACAAGCCAGCCTGGCGCTGAGCAAGGACGTGCGAGTCAACCTCGATTACAACGGACAACTGGCCAACCGCGAGAAGAGCCACGGCGTGGGGCTGAGCCTGAATTGGCAGTTCTGAAACAAACCCCGCAGGTCAGGTGAACACACACTTGTGGCGAGGGGATTTATCCCCAATCGACTGCGCAGCAGTCGCTCACCCGGACAACTCGGTTACTGGAAGCTGCTCGGGGTCGCTTCGCGCCCCATCGGGGATAAATCCCCTCGCCACAAGCGTTATTTCCCATGCCCGGGTGTGGGCCTGGTACACGGATTTTTCGCAACAACACTAAGGAAGGTCGCTGGATGAATAACAACAAAACCCCCGCGCAAACGGGCGGTCGCTTCGCCATGAAAACCCTCAATTGCGCCGTGATTTGTGCGCTGACCACCTGGGGCACCGCGCACGCGGCGCCTTACGTGGAAAGCGGCCGCACTGGCGATCCCGCCAGTTGGCGCAGCGCCGAGTTCCAGGCGGAATGGGGCCTGGGCGCCATTGGCGCGGATCACGCTTACGCCGCCGGTTACACCGGCAAAGGTGTGAAACTGGGGATCTTCGACCAGCCGGTGTACGCCGCGCACCCGGAGTTCTCCGGTGCCAATAAAGTCATCACCCTGGTCACCAGCGGAATCCGCGAATACACCGACCCGTACATCCCGGTCAAAGCCGGCGATGCGTTCCGTTATGACGGTTCGCCCTCGGTCGGTTCCGACGGCAAGCTCGGTGCCCACGGCACCCACGTCGGTGGCATCGCTGCCGGCAGCCGTGACGGCGGGCCGATGCACGGCGTGGCGTTCGGTGCGCAGATCATCAGCGCGGATAACGGCGACCCGGGCCCGGAAGACGGCATCGTCCGTGGCAACGACGGCGCGGTGTACAAGGCCGGTTGGGATGCGCTGATCGCCAGTGGCGCGCGGATCATCAACAACAGCTGGGGCATCGGCATCACTGACCGTTTCGACCTCGGCGGCCGCGACCCGGCGTATCCGCACTTCACCGTCAACGACGCGCAAGTGCAGTTCAACGAGATCCGCACACTGCTCGGCACCAAGCCCGGCGGCGCCTACGACGGCGCCATCGCCGCCGCCCGCAGCGGCATCGTGACGATCTTCGCCGCCGGTAACGATTACAACCTGAACAACCCGGACGCCATCGCCGGCCTCGGCTACTTCGTGCCGGACATCGCGCCGAACTGGATCACCGTCGCCGCGTTGCAGAAGAACCCGGATCTGGCCAGCGCCAATCCGTACATCATGAGTACGTTTTCCTCGCGCTGCGGCTACACCGCGAGCTTCTGCGTCTCGGCGCCGGGCACGCAGATCTACAGCTCGATCATCAGCGGCACCAACGCCGATAACCTGACCACCGGCTACAAGAACTACAACGGCACCTCGATGGCCGCACCGCATGTGGCGGGCTCGATGGCGGTGTTGATGGAGCGCTTCCCGTACATGACGGGCGATCAGGTCGCCACGGTGCTGCGTACCACCGCCACCGACCTCGGCGCACCGGGCGTCGACGCCTTGTACGGCTGGGGCATGATCAACCTGCGCAAAGGCATCGACGGCCCGGCGATGTTCGTCACCGAGCAGGACATCCCGGAAGAGTTCCGCATTCAGGGGGCCTACGGTTCCGGGCAGTTTGTCGCGGACTTGCCGGGCATCGGCGCGATCATCGACAAGGGCAAACCGACCGAGCGCCTGTGCACCGACATCACTTGCGGCCTCGACACCTGGCGCAACGACATTTCCGGTCACGGCGGCCTGACCAAGCAGGGCATCGGCACGCTGGTGCTGACCGGCAACAACACCTACAGCGGCCCGACTCTGGTCAATCAGGGGCGTCTGGCGATCAATGGCTCGCTGGCTTCGGCGGTCACGGTCAACGACAGCGGCATCCTCGGCGGTAACGGCCGCATCGGTGCACTGACCGCGAAAAGCGGCGGTACCGTCGCCCCGGGCAACTCGATCGGCACGCTGAACGTCGCCGGTGACGTGACCTTCGAGCGCGGTTCGACCTACGCGGTGGAAGTCTCGCCGACCAGCAGCGACAAGATCGTTGCTGGTGGCAAAGCGCTGATCGATGGCGCCACGGTCAGTCTGTCGCTGGAAAACAGCCCGACCTTGCTGACGACGACTGAAGTGAAGAGCCTGCTCGGTTCGCAGTTCAACATCCTGCAAGCGGCCGGTGGCATCCAAGGCCAGTTCGGGCAAGTGCTGCCGAACTACGCGTTCCTCGGCGGCACCCTGGCGTACTCGGCAAACGGCGTGCAACTGGACGTCGGGCGCAACGGCGCGTCGTTCGCCAGTGTCGGCCTGACGCCGAACCAGCGTGCGGTTGGCGCGGCTGCCGAGGGTCTGGGCGCGGGCAATGCGCTGTTCGAAACCCTGCTGCTTTCGCCGAATGCGGCCTCGGCGCAACAAGCCTTCCAGCAACTGTCCGGCGAGATTCATCCCGCCATTGGGACGATGCTGATCAACGACAGTCGCTACCTGCGTGAAGCGGTGGGCGAGCGTCTGCGTGAGCGTGATCTGTTCAATGCCGACGCACCGACCGACGACCGCAGCAACGCCTGGGTCAAGGTACTGGGTTCGTGGGGCAAGAGCGATGGCGGCCATGAAAACGCCGACTCCAACAGCTCCATTGGCGGGCTGCTGGCCGGTGTCGACGGTTTGATTGCTGAAGATACGCGTCTGGGTTTCGTTACCGGTTATAGCGACAGCTCGTTGAACATGGGCAGCGACACGCATTCGTCGGCCTCGGTCGACAGCTACCACCTGGGTGCGTACCTGGGGCATCAGATTGATGCGCTGCGTCTGACCGCCGGTGCGGCTTACAGCTGGCATCGCGTGGATGTGAAGCGTGATCTGCAGTTCGCGGGCGTCAATGGCAAAGAGAAAACCAAGCACGATGCGGCGACCACTCAGGTGTTCACCGAAGCGGCTTACGATCTGCGCCTGCAACCGTTGAATCTGGAGCCGTTCGCCAACCTGTCGTACGTGCACTTGAACACCGACAGCTTCACCGAGAAGGGTGATGCTGCGGCGCTCAAGAGCGGCGAAGACAACCGCGACGTGGTGCTGTCGACCCTTGGTGTGCGTGCCAAGCGCAGCTTCGCGCTGTCGGACAAACATCGGTTGGAACTGGGCGCGACCCTCGGCTGGCAGCACAACCTGAGCAGTGTCGATGCTGACAGCCACCTGGCCTTCGCCAATGGCAACAGCGCCTTCACTGTGCAGAGTGTGTCGATGGATCGTGACGCGGCGGTGGTCGGCGTACGCGCCGGGCTGGCGCTCAATCGCGATGTCCGGGTCAACCTGGACTACAACGGACTGATCGGTAACAACGAGAAAGACCACGGTGTGGGTCTGACCCTCGACTGGCAGTTCTAAAAGCGTGCCGGCAGTCCCTTGGGGGGCTGCCGGTTTTGAAGGAAGAGAGAGCACAACATGGGATTGTTCGATTATAAAAATGCCGATGGCAAAGCGTTATACAGCGATGCCATCGCACTGACGCTGTATGCCTACACGCCAACCGGCCAGCCGTTGCCGGCCACCGCCTGGAAACCGCTCAGCGCCACGGCGCTGGGTTATCAGGGCAAGGTCGGCGCCCAAGGCACGTTCTTCGGCGAGAAGGACGGCTTCACCAGCGCCGAGGCTGAAGTGCTCGGCAAGTACGACGCCGGCGGCAAGCTGATCGGCATCGGCGTGGCCTTTCGCGGCACTGGCGGACTGGGTTACAGCGATACCTTCGGCGACATGAAGAACAACCTGCTGGCCGCCATCGGGCCATCGGATTACGCGAGCAACTACGCGAAAAATGCCTTCGACAACCTGCTCAAGTCCGTTGCCGCGTTTGCCATCGCCAACGGCATCGCCGCCAAGGACGTGCTGTTCAGTGGCCACAGCCTCGGTGGCCTCGGGGTCAACAGTGTGGCCGAGTTGAGTGCCAGCAACTGGGGCGGGTACTTCAAGGACGCCAACTACATCGCGTTCGCTTCGCCGACCCAGAGCAGCACCGGCAATAACGTGCTGAACATTGGTTACGAAAACGATCCGGTGTTCCGTGCGCTGGACGGCACCACGTTCAGCAGCGGTTCGCTGGGCAAGCATGACGGGCCGCATGAGTCGACCACCGACAACATCGTCAATTTCACCGACAACTACGCGTCCACCGCGCAGAACCTGGTGCCGTTCAGCATCGTCAATCCGCTGAACTGGTCGGCCCATAGCTCGCTCGGATATGCCGATGGCTTGAACCGGGTGATCGATTCGGAGTTCTACAACCTCACGCACAAGGACTCGACCCTCATCGTCTCCAACCTTGAGGAATCGTCCCGGGGCAAGACCTGGGTCGAGGATCTGGGGCGCAGCGGCGAGCCGCACACCGGCAGCACCTTCATCATCGGTACGCAGAGCAACGACTGGCTCAAGGGCGGGGCGGGTAACGACTTCCTCGAAGGCCTGGGTGGTGATGATCGGTTCCGTGATGACGGTGGCTTCAATATTCTGCTGGGCGGCCAGGGTCACAACACCTTCGAGCTGCAGAAACCGCTGCAGAACTTCAGCTTCGCCAACGACGGCGACGGCACGCTGTACGTGCGCGACGCCTACGGCGGCATCAGCATGACCCGCGACATCGGCGCGCTGGTGAGCAAGGAGTCGGGTTCGTGGTGGGGCAGCAAGGAAATCACCTGGGGTGTCACGGCCAAGGGTTTGACCAAAGGCAGCGAACTGACCCAGTACACCCATTCGCTCAACGGCGATGCGTATGGCAACGCACTACACGCCAGCGCCGAGGGTGACTGGCTGTTCGGGCTGGGTGGCGATGACAAGCTGATCAGCGACAAGGGCCACGTAACCTTCGTCGGCGGCGCCGGCAACGACGTGATGACGGCGGTGGGTGGCAACAACACCTTTCTGTTCAGCGGCGCGTTCGGTTTCGACGCGATCAATGGATATCAGGGCAGCGACAAACTGGTGTTCATGGGCGTCGAAGGCGCGGGGCAGGGCTACGACTACAAGCAGCATGCTGTGCAGTCGGGGGCCGATACCGTGCTGAAGATTGGCGAATATGCCGTGACCCTGGTCGGGGTGGGAGTGGCTAACCTGTCGGACTCGGCGTTCGTGTTCGCCTAGCTCCTTGTTAAGACAAACCCTGTAGGAGTGAGCCTGCTCGCGATCGCGGTCAGTCAGTCTCCATCCATGTTGCCTGACACGGTCTCATCGCGAGCAGGCTCACTCCTACAGTTAAAAGCAATGCAAGTAGTACTGAAATGCTCCGGGGCGTGCCCGTGAGGGGCGCCCTGGCTGTGAGCTATCTCTGACAATTCCAACAAAAGAGAGGCAATAGCAATGGGTGTGTATGACTACAAGAACTTCGGCACAGCCGATTCCAAGGCGCTGTTCAGCGATGCCATGGCGATCACGCTGTATTCCTACCACAACCTCGATAACGGCTTTGCCGCCGGTTATCAGCACAACGGCTTCGGTCTCGGCCTGCCGGCCACGTTGGTGACTGCGCTGCTCGGCGGTACTGATTCGCAAGGGGTGATCCCCGGTATTCCGTGGAACCCCGACTCGGAAAAACTCGCCCTCGACGCGGTGAAAAAGGCTGGCTGGACACCGATCACCGCCTCGCAACTGGGCTACGACGGCAAGACCGACGCGCGCGGAACCTTCTTCGGTGAGAAGGCCGGTTACACCACCGCTCAGGTGGAAATCCTCGGCAAGTACGACGCCCAGGGCCATATCACGGAAATCGGTATCGCCTTTCGCGGCACCAGCGGCCCGCGGGAAAACCTGATCCTCGATTCCATCGGCGACGTGATCAACGACCTGCTGGCAGCGTTCGGTCCCAAGGACTACGCCAAGAATTACGTCGGCGAAGCGTTCGGCAATCTACTGAATGACGTGGTGGCGTTCGCCAAGGCCAACGGCCTCAGCGGCAAGGACGTGCTGGTCAGCGGCCACAGCCTCGGCGGGTTGGCGGTCAACAGCATGGCTGACCTGAGTGGCGGCAAGTGGGGCGGGTTCTTCGCCGATTCCAACTACATCGCCTACGCCTCGCCGACCCAGAGCAGCACCGACAAAGTGCTCAACGTCGGTTACGAAAACGATCCGGTGTTCCGCGCCCTCGACGGCTCGACCTTCACCGGCGCCTCGGTCGGCGTGCACGACGCGCCCAAGGAATCGGCCACCGACAACATCGTCAGCTTCAACGATCACTACGCCTCGACCGCGTGGAATCTGCTGCCGTTCTCGATTCTCAATATCCCGACCTGGATCTCGCACCTGCCGACCGCTTACGGCGACGGCATGAACCGCATCATCGAGTCGAAGTTCTACGACCTGACCAGCAAGGACTCGACGATCATCGTCGCCAACCTGTCGGACCCGGCGCGGGCCAACACCTGGGTGCAGGATCTGAACCGCAACGCCGAAACCCACAAGGGCAGCACGTTCATCATCGGCAGTGACAGTAATGACCTGATCCAGGGCGGCAGCGGCAACGACTACCTCGAAGGTCGCGCCGGCAATGACACTTTCCGTGACGGTGGTGGCTACAACGTGATTCTCGGTGGCGCCGGCAACAACACCCTCGATTTGCAGAAGTCGGTGAACACCTTCGACTTCGCCAACGACGGCGCCGGCAATCTGTACGTGCGCGACGCCAACGGCGGGATCAGCATCACCCGCGACATCGGTAGCATCGTCACCAAGGAGCCGGGCTTTCTCTGGGGGCTGTTCAAGGACGACGTGACCCACAGCGTCACGGCCAGCGGTCTGAAGGTCGGCAGCAACGTCACTCAGTATGAGTCCAGCGTCAAAGGCACCAGCGGCGCCGATACGCTCAAGGCGCATGCCGGCGGTGACTGGTTGTTTGGTCTGGATGGCAACGATCATTTGATTGGCGGCGTCGGCAACGACGTGTTTATCGGTGGCGCCGGCAATGACCTGATGGAATCGGGGGGCGGGGCGGATACGTTCCTGTTCAACGGCGCGTTCGGTCAGGATCGGGTGGTAGGTTTTACGTCGAACGACAAACTGGTGTTCCTTGGCGTGCAGGGTGTGTTGCCCAATGATGACTTCCGCGCGCATGCCTCGATGGTGGGGCAGGACACGGTGCTGAAGTTTGGCGGGGATTCGGTGACATTGGTTGGGGTGGCGCTGAATAGCCTCAGTGCCGATGGAATTGTGATCGCCTGATGCATCCGTAACCTGTGGCGAGGGAGCTTGCTCCCGCTGGGTCGCGAAGCGGCCCTGAAGATTTTGTGAGCGCTACGCGCTCAAGCGGGAGCAAGCTCCCTCGCCACAACTCGGTATCAAAAGTGACTCAACAGCCACACCCTGACTCAAAAGCTCTGCAAACAGCAGAAGCGGCCTAAAGCCAGCACGTGCACACACGTTCTATAGCCAGCCGCCATTGAGTACAGGAGATGCACACGTGAAAAGGTTCAAGGGGTATGTCGGGATTGTCGGACTGGCGCTGTTATCGGCCAATGCCTGGGCCGATCTGCCTCAAACCTCGATTTTGAGCCGCTACGGCATCAGCAGCGATCAATTGCCGAAACCGGCGAAGACCGAAGCAGCCGAGCCGGTCGAAGAGAAAAGCCTGTTTCAGATCCAGCCCGAACAGCCGTTCGTGACGTTTCGGCGCGGTGATGACAAACAAGCGCAAGCCACTGGCAATCTGAGCATTGACCGCATGACCCAACAGGATCTGGAGCGCTGCCGGCGTCTGCAAGCGGAGCTGGCGCGGCGCGGTGAGCAGCATTTCAGTTGCGATCACAGCATTGTGGGCCTGCCTGCTTTCGAATAACCCAGGCGGATAACACTTCCCCTGTAGGAGCTGCCGAAGGCTGCGATCTTTTGATTTTGATCTTGAAAAACAAAGTCAAAAGATCGCAGCCTTCGGCAGCTCCTACACGTACAGCAGGGTGTCAGTCTTCCTTGCGCACCGTCGCGACCTCGTCGCCGCGGACTCTCACCTTGGTCCCGGAAATATCCTCGAACTCATAGAACCCGTCCTTGTTTTTGGTTTTCGGCATGTCCTTGGTCAAATACTGAGTACCGTTCTGCAAGGTCACCACGGTCGGTGTCGAGCAGCCGCCCAATGCCAGGAAGGCTGCTACCGCCAGGGGAAGACCCAGAGTCTTGATGTTCATACCCACCTCAAATCCCTCATTCCATATCAATTGACCGACTTCGGTCTCTAACGCGGTTGGTGCCATCGAACGGGGAAAAGTTCGATGGCACCCTGAAAAAATCCCGATTGCCGCTGCCACTGATCTTTTTCCGTTTGCACGCGACGGGGCAGAGCTGGTATCTGTACGCATAACCAGTATTCGCTCGCCATGGCCCTGAATTACCGTGACTGCCAACCCGCTCGACGATCCGTTCTATTACCTCAACAACTTCCGGCAAGTGCTTGATTGGCTTGAGCTTCGCTATGCCGATGTGATGAGCGAATCCGAGCACGGCTTTATCCGCGACTTCAAGGCCTTGCCACGCGCTTCGCAGGGTTTGCTGGTGCGCATGATAATGCGCAAGGGCGTGCATTTCCGCTTCGGCAAACTCAACTACCCGGAAATCGGGGACATCAGCAACGCCGCGCAGCCGTTGTTGCGTCACGGCTGGCTCGACGATCAGGCTTTATTGAGCATGCCCGAAGTGTTCGACGTGTTGCTCAAGGCTGAACTGCTGCAGGCGTTCGGTAGCTTTATCGAGCAACCCAAGGGCCGCAAGGACGACTGGCTGCCGCCGCTCGCCGAGCAATTCAGCGAGTCGCGCAGCCTCTCCGTTTGGGCACCGACGCTCGGCGACCGCTTGCTCAGCCTGACCATCATGGACCTCTGCGACCGCCTGCGTCTGATGTTCTTCGGCAATCTTTATCAGGACTGGTCGGAATTCGTCCTCGCCGACCTCGGGATCTTTACCTACGAAAAAGTCGAGTTCTGCGCTGACTCCCGTGGTCTGCGCAGCCGTGAAGACGTTGACGCCTGCCTGTTCCTGCATCATTGCCAACTGCTTTTCGAAGCCGGTGAACCGTTGGAGCCCATCGTCGAGCAGGTCCGCGCGTTGCAGTTCGACAACCCGTGGCTGCAGCGGCGGCGCGGCAAGGTGCTGTTCCAGATCGGCCAGTATTGCGAACGCATCGCCGAGTTCGCCCTGGCGTTGAGCATTTACCGCGATTGCGCCTACCCCGGCGCCCGTCAGCGAATGATCCGCGTGCTGGAGCGCTGCGGCGAATACGCACTGGCGCTGGAGCTCGCCAGCCTCGCCGAACAGGCGCCGGAAAGCGCCGCCGAACAGCAGAGTCTGCAGCGGATGCTGCCCCGCCTGCGACGCAAACTCGGCGGGCCGCCGCTCAAACGGGCAACGCCACGCCCGGTCGAGCGCCTCGATCTGCAACTGCCGCGCACTGATCCGGGATTGTCTGTGGAGTTTTACGTGCAGGCGCATTTGCACGAAGACAGCGGCCCGGTGCACTACGTCGAGAACAGCCTGATCAACTCGCTGTTCGGCCTGTTGTGCTGGCCGGCGATTTTTGCGCCGTTGCCGGGGGCGTTCTTTCATCCGTTCCAGCGCGGGCCGGTGGACTTGCTCAATGAAGACTTTCAGCAACGCCGTGCCGAACTGTTCCAGGCCTGTCTCGACCAACTCGACGACGGCCGTTATGCGGCGACCATTCGTGAGCGCTTCGCCGCCAAATGGGGCGTGCAGTCGCCGTTCGTGTTCTGGGGCGCGTTGAATGAGCAACTGCTGGAGCAGGCGCTGGCGTGTTTGCCGGCGGAACACCTCAAGCACTGGTTCAATCGCCTGCTGCTCGACATCAAGGCCAATCGCGCCGGCATGCCGGATCTGATCCAGTTCTGGCCGCAGCACAAGACCTACCGCATGATCGAAGTCAAAGGCCCCGGTGACCGCTTGCAGGACAACCAACTGCGCTGGCTGGAGTTCTGCCACCAACACCAGATGCCGGTCGCCGTGTGCTACGTGCAATGGGCGGAGCAGAGCGCTTGAGCTACAGCATTGCCGTCCGTGCCCTATGCGAGTTCACCGCCAAGACCGGCGACCTCGACCTGCGTTTTACCCCTTCGCCGACAGCCCTCGAAGGCATGCTCGGGCACCGCACCGTGGCCTCGCGGCGCAGCGACAAATACCAAAGCGAAGTGGCGCTGGAAGGTGGGTTTCTGCAATTGAAAGTCAGGGGCAGGGCGGACGGCTATGACCCGGCGCAGAACTGTCTGGAAGAAGTCAAAACCTATCGCGGCGACCTGAGCAAGCAACCGGCCAACCATCGCCAGCTGCATTGGGCGCAGGCGAAAATCTATGGCTGGCTGATGTGCCGCAAGCTGGAGCTTGAGCAGATCAATCTGGCGCTGGTGTATTTCGACATCGTCAGCGAAAAGGAAACCTGTCTGGTCGAGGCCTTCAGTGCGCCGGTCTTGCAGGAATTTTTCGAACAACAATGCCGGTTGTTCCTGAACTGGGCCGAGCAGGAAATGGCCCATCGCGAGGCGCGCAATCTGGCCGCGCAGCAATTGAGCTTTCCCCACGCCGACTTTCGCCCCGGCCAGCGGCATCTGGCTGAATCGGTGTTCAAAGCGGTCAGCACCGGCCGCTGCCTGATGGCCCAGGCGCCCACCGGGATCGGTAAGACCCTCGGCACGCTGTTCCCCATGCTCAAGGCTTTGGCGCCGCAGCAACTGGACAAGGTGTTCTTTCTGACCGCCAAGACCCCGGGGCGCAAACTGGCGCTGGATGCCAGTCAGGTGTTGTTCGATCAGTCTGAACGCTTGCCGCTGCGGGTGCTGGAGATGGTCGCCCGCGACAAGGCCTGCGAACACCCGGACAAAGCCTGTCACGGTGAATCCTGCCCGTTGGCCCAGGGCTTTTATGATCGCCTGCCCGCCGCCCGGCAAGCGGCCAGCCGGATCAATCTGCTCGATCAGGCGGCGATGCGCGAAGTGGCCCGTGAGCACACGGTGTGCCCGTATTACTTGAGCCAGGAAATGGCCCGCTGGGCCGACGTGGTGGTGGCGGACTACAACTATTACTTCGATTTCAGCGCGCTGCTGTTCGGTCTGGCCCAGCTCAATCAGTGGAAAGTCGCGGTGCTGGCGGATGAAGCGCACAACCTGGTCGAGCGCGGGCGCTCGATGTACAGCGCCAGTCTCGATCAGGCCGCGCTGGCCAGTGTGCGCAAGACTGCCCCCGAAGTGCTGAAAAAATCCCTGCAACGGGTCAACCGCGAGTGGAACGCGCTGCATCAGCCGCAACTGGCGCCGTATCAAGCCTACGACAAGGCCCCGGAGAAACTGCTGCAAGCGGTGTCGTTGTGCAGCGCGGCCATCGGCGACTACCTCAATGATCATCCGCAGGGACTCGACAGCGCACTGCAAACCTTCTACTTCGACATGCTGCAGTTCGGCCGGGTGGCGGAGCTGTTCGACGAGCATTACCTGTTCGACATCAGCAAGCGCGACCTTGAGCGCAAGCGGCCGCTGTCGCAGTTGTGCCTGCGCAACGTGGTGCCGGCGGCGTTCATCGGCCCGCGCCTGAAAGCGGCGCGCAGCAGCGTGTTGTTCTCGGCGACGCTGAGCCCGCGACGCTATTACGCCGATCTGCTCGGCACGCCGGCCGACACAGTGTGGATAGACGTCGAGTCACCGTTCAGCGCCGAACAGTTGCAGGTGCAGATCGTCAGCCGCATTTCGACGCGCTTCAATCATCGCCAGGCGTCGCTGGAACCGATCGTCGAGCTGATCGCCCGCCAGTTCAGCGAGCGCCCGGGCAATTACCTGGCGTTCTTCAGCAGCTTCGATTACCTGCAACAAGTGCTGACGCTGCTCGCCGAACGCCATCCGCAGATCAATCTGTGGCAGCAGTCCCGGGGCATGGCCGAAGGGCAGCGGCAGGCCTTTCTCGATCAGTTCACCGCCGACAGCCAGGGCATCGGCTTCGCCGTGTTGGGCGGTGCGTTCGGCGAGGGTATCGACCTGCCCGGAGCACGGTTGATCGGCGCGTTCATTGCGACCCTGGGGCTGGCCCAGCTCAACCCGGTCAACGAACAGTTGAAACGGCGCATGGCGGCGATTTTCGGCGCAGGTTACGACTACACCTATCTGTATCCGGGCGTGCAGAAAGTGGTGCAGGCCGCCGGGCGGGTGATCCGCACCCGTGAAGATCGTGGCGTGGTGATGCTGATCGATGACCGCTTCGCCGAACCGCGCATTCAGCAACTGCTGCCACGCTGGTGGTCGCTCGGCACCGACTCGTCCTCAATCAACCCATTGATCACGCCGTGAATAGAAGCGCGTTTGCACCTTCCCATGGCGCCGGATTGCCGCATACTTGCGCTAATGAAAACCAGCGGTGAACCTGATGAGTGACAACCCGAGCAAAACTGCCGCGATCGAGGAGATGCGTTTTCGTCTGCTGATCGATGCGGTGGTCGATTATGCGATTTACATGATCGACCCGGACGGCATCATCACCAGTTGGAACTCCGGCGCGAAACGCTTCAAGGGCTACGAAGAGGCGGAGATTCTCGGCGAGCATTTCTCGCGCTTCTATACCGCCGATGATCGTGCGGCGGGTCTGCCGCAACGCGCGCTCGACACAGCGCTGCACGAAGGACGCTTCGAAGGCGAGGGTTGGCGGGTGCGCAAGGATGGCACCAGCTTCTGGTGCCATGTGGTCATCGATCCGATCATTGATCCCAACGGCAAACTGCTCGGCTACGCCAAGATCACCCGCGACCTGACCGACCGCAAGATGGCCGAGGAAACCCTCAAGCAAAGCGAGCAGCAGTTCCGCCTGCTGGTGCAGGGTGTCACCGATTATGCGATCTACATGCTCAGCCCCGAAGGTCGTGTGAGCAACTGGAATCAGGGCGCCCAGCGGATCAAGGGGTACCAGCCGGAAGAAATCATCGGCCAGCATTTTTCGATTTTCTACACCCCGGAAGACCGCGTGGCCGGCGAACCGCAACGGGCGCTGGAGATTGCCACCCGCGAGGGCCGTTTCGAGAACAAGAGCTGGCGCATGCGCAAGGATGGCACGCGGTTTCTGGCCCACGTGGTGGTCGATGCCATTCGCGGCGAAACCGGCACGCTGCTCGGGTTTGCCAAGATCACCCGCGATGTCACCGAAGCCCATGAGTCGCAAGTGGCGCTGGAAAAGACCCGTGAGGCGTTGTTCCAGGCGCAGAAGATGCAGGCCATCGGTCAGCTCAGCGGCGGCATCGCCCATGACTTCAACAATCTGCTGACGGTGATTCTGGGCAATCTGGAGATTCTGCAAAAGCGCATCGGTGACGACCCGAAAAACAGCCGTCTGCTGGAAAACGCCACGCAGGGTGCATTGCGTGGCGTATCGCTGACCCAACGCATGCTGGCCTTCGCCCGCCGTCAGGAACTCAAGACCGAGCCGGTCGATATTCCGCAACTGGTGCAAGGCATCACCGGACTGTTGCGCAGCTCGATAGGCCCCGGGATTCGCATCGAGACACGCTTTCCCGAGGATCTGCAACCGGTGCTGGCCGACAGCAACCAACTGGAACTGGCGTTGCTCAATTTGGCGACCAACGCCCGCGACGCCATGGCCGACGGTGGCAGCCTGTGCATTTGCGCGCAGCCGGAAGTCGTGCTTGAGCAAAGCCATTCGTCAATGGCGGCGGGACGCTATGTGTGCCTGAGCGTGATCGACACGGGTGAGGGCATGGACGAAGCCACGCTGGGTTCGGCCAGGGATCCGTTTTTCACCACCAAGGGCGTGGGCAAGGGCACCGGGCTGGGCTTGTCGATGGTGCATGGCTTTATCGAGCAACTGGGTGGCCGTTTCATTCTCAAGAGCGAAAAAGGCCATGGCACCCGCGCTGAAATGTGGATACCGGTGGCGTTAGCCGGGGAGACGGCAAAAAACCTCTACCCGGCGGTCAAACCGGTGTTGGTGCCGCGCCTCAGCGTGCTGGTGGTGGACGACGATTCGCTGGTGATGACCAGCACCACGCTGCTGCTCGAAGACCTTGGCCATCGCGTGATCAGCGCCACGTCCGGTGCCAAGGCGCTGGCGTTGTTCGAGCAGGACGAAGTCATCGATCTGATGATCACCGACATGGCCATGCCGCAGATGAGCGGCGCGCAACTGGCGCATGCGGTGCGTTTGCTCAAGCCGGATCTGCCGATCATTCTGGCCACCGGTTACGCCGAACGTCTGGAAGGCTTTGCCGCGCAATTGCCGCGTCTGCCCAAGCCATTCACCCAGCTCAACCTGGTGGAAATCATCGCGCAGTCGATGAAGTGAATCCGCCTGAACTTGTCCGTGGCGAGGGCCTTCTAAAAGGTTTCCCCGCCACGGAGTGCGCGTCCCTTGCCCCGCATACTGACTCAGCCCAGCGCTGAAGAGCACTTGACCGAACACGATGCCAAGATGTTCGGCTCACCTAAGGAACGGCTGGATTTCTATCGCAAGGAAATCCAGTACGAAACCAGCATCCTCGCCAATCGCACCGATGCCTATCTCGCGGCGCAGTCGTTTCTGGTGATTGCCTTCGCTTCGTGCATGGCCAACCTCAACCCCGAGTGGGGCAAGCTGTTCACGCTGGTGGTGCCGCCGTTTCTCGCACTGCTCGGGTTGCTCAGTTCGCTCAACGCTTGGCCGGGGATTCGTGCGGCGTACGACATCATCGATCACTGGCACTACAAGCAGAGCGAGTTGTTGCGCAGCGAGCCGATCATGGGCATGGCTTACGACGAGTCGCCGCTGTTCAGTGAAATGGAGTCGAGCCACAAGGGCTATCGCAAGTCGCTGTTGTTTTCGGTGCGCACGCCATGGATCTTCGCCACGTTCTGGATCCTGCTCGGAGCTTATGCAGTGTTCATTCAGGTGACCAACCCCGGGGGCTGAACGCCGCCCAAAGAAAAAGCCCGGACATCGCTGCCGGGCTTTTTCTTGTGTGCTTTATTCGACGGTTTCAAGTTGCCGACGCAATTCCTGCGAGTGATGCGGTGACATTGGAATCGGCGGGAAGTCTTCGTTGAGGACGCACAAGTGATCGATGGCTTCCTCGAACTTCGCATCGGCTTTGCGGCGCATTGCTCGATAGTGCTCAAACTGTTCGAGGTCCAGATTGTCCGCTTCCAGCAGCTCGTAAGCCGCTCGGTTGAGGGCATGGGCATCTTCGAACAGTTGACGATTGCGTTCCAGGGCCAAAGCCCTGCAAGCCTTGATTTGTGCCGGAGTCGAGCATTCTTTCATGACCGTGACCTTGTTATCCAAAGATTCCTCTTCATGGGCTGCAAGCCGCAGGGGAACCGAACCTGCCGGACCCCGCCGAGTGCATCCAGCGAGGGGTTATGGTTGTGACTGTCGGTTTTGGCCGAGGGATCCATTTATTTTCAGAAAAAACTTCGATGGATTTCCCGACATATTGCCGCCGGAAAAATCAGTTTTTTCGTTTTTGCCGTTGTTCGTAGCGCGCCAGCAGCGGCTGGGTGCTGATGCCATGCAGTAAAATGCTCAGCGCTACCACGGACAGGGTGATGTTGGTGCACAACGTCGCGACTGAAGGACTGAGGCCATGGTTCAAGGCGTAAAACAGATAGAACAGGCTGCCGATCCCGCGAATGCCAAACCAGCCGATCAACAGCCGCTGACCACCGTCGAGCAAGCTGCCCCATGGCATCAACGCGACGCAGGCCGGACGCACCACGCAGAACAGCACCGCGCCAATGGCCAACGCCCGCCAGTCCCAATGCGGCACCAGCACCACGCCGAGCAGGGTCACCAGAAACACTTCCATGGCCCGTTCCACCAGACTGCCGAATGAGAGCATGTCGCCCATCATGATGCCGGCGGCGACCTGACTGCTCTCCAGTCGTTCGGTATCGCCGTGCACCGCGTGCTGCGGTTCGATGTTCTGGTGGCCGACCACCGGTTGCACCAGATGTTCGGCGGGCGGCTGGCTGGCGCCGGTGGATTTGACTTCTTCCTGACGCAAGCCGAGGCCGGCGGCGAATACCGACAGAAAACCATAACCGCCAATCGCATCTGCGCCGACATAAGCCAGAGCAATCAGCGACAGCGCCAGATAATCATTCGGGCTCAGGGTGCTGTCGTCGTTGCGGATGCGCAACGACAGCGTCAACCGACCGATGCCGCGCCCCATCCAGTAACCGGTGAGCAAACCGACCGGCACCGCCCAGAGCAAACCGTGCAGCACCCAATCGGTCGAGCGCCGGGTTGCGCGTCGGCCTGCAACAGCAGCAAGCCGAGAATCACGAACGGAAAAGCGATGCCGTCGTTAAGCCCGGCTTCACCGGACAGACCGAAGCGTACGCTGTCGACATCCCGTGCGTCGTTGACCTGCACCAGAGCGGCCAGCACCGGGTCGGTCGGTGCCAGCATCGCCCCGATCAGCAGCGACGGCCCCCACGACAGTTGCAGGCCCCAGTGCAGCAATACGCTGACCCCGGCGATGGTCAAGACCATCACCGGGCCCGCCAGCCCGAACGCAATCCGCCAACGCTTGTCGCGCCAGTGGCAGACGCAACTTCAGCCCGCAGACAAACAGCGAAAACAGCACCGCCACTTCCGTGAGGTGCTCCATCCACACCGAGGCGTTTTCCAGTGACAGTTTCAGTAAATCCAGACCGCTGGGGCCGATGCGCGATCCCCAGCAGCAGGCACACGGCCGAAGTGGTGACCGGCATCCAGCGCAGGTACGACGAGGTCAACGCGAGGGTCAGCAACACCGCGCCAAGCACCGCGACCCAGATGACAAAGCTCATTGGAGGCTTACAACATCGGCTTGCCGCCGGTGACGCCATAGCGCTGACCGGTGATGTAACTGGCTTCATCGGAAGCCAGCAGCACATAGATTGGCGCCACTTCCACCGGTTGTCCGGGGCGCCCGAGCGGGGTTTCGCTGCCGAAGTTCTGTACTTCTTCATCGGGCATGGTCGAGACAATCAATGGCGTCCAGATCGGCCCGGGGGCCACGCAGTTCACGCGGATCTCTTTCGGCCCAAGGATCTGCGCCAGACCGCCGGTGAAGTTGGCAATGGCGCCTTTGGTGGTGGCATAGGCCAGCAGGGTCGGTTTGGGCATGTCCGAGTTGACCGAGCTGGTGTTGATGATCGAGGCGCCGGGGCGCATGTGTTTGATCGCCGCCTGACACAGGCGGAAAATCGCCGTGATGTTGACGTCGAAGGTCATCACCCATTCTTCGTCGGGGATTTCTTCGAAGGTTTCGTGGGTCATCTGGAACGCGGCGTTGTTCACCAGAATGTCGATGCGCCCGAAGCGTTCGACGGTCTTGTCCACCAGTTCCTGGCAATGGGCCTTGTGCGCGAGATCGCCGGACAGCAACAGGCACTGGCGGCCTGCCTGTTCGACCCAGCGCGCGGTCTCTTTGGCATCTTCATGTTCATTCAGATAAGCCACGACCACGTCTGCACCTTCACGGGCAAAGGCGATCGCCACCGCGCGGCCAATGCCGCTGTCGGCACCGGTAATCAGCGCAATCTTGCCGGCCAGCCGCCCGGAGCCGACGTAGCTTTGCTCGCCGCAGTCGGGGTAGGGCTGCATTTTGCTTTGCGCACCGGGGACGGCTTGGGCTTGTGCGGGGAAGGGTGGTTTTGGATAGTCGGTCATCACAGATCTCCGAGGTTCTTAGGGCAGGTATGGGCGGTTGACCCGGACGGTTTGCCGTGAGTTCGATCGGATTTGCGCTGGATTGTTTGGCGATGACAATGCAAAACCCTGTGGGAGCGGGCTTGCTCGCGAATGCGGTGGTTCAGTCAACATTGATATCGGCTGACACACCGCCTTCGCGAGCAAGCCCGCTCCCACAGGGGATCATCTGTGTTTCAGGTATTGCGGTTGTTCAGGGCGCGCTCCATGCGGCTGATGCCCTCTTCGAGCAACGACCGCGGGCAGCCGAAGTTCAGGCGCACGAACTGTTGGTGCTGATCGCCGAAATCCAGCCCGGCGCTCAGACCGACACTGGCCTGTTCAAGGAAGAACTGCTGCGGATTGTCCAGGTCCAGCGCCGAGCAATCGAGCCACGCCAGATACGTCCCTTGCGGCACATTGATCGTCACCCCCGGCAAGCGGCTGCGCACCGCATCCACCAACCAGTCGCGGTTGGCCTGCAGATAGGTTTTCAGTTCGGCCAGCCACGGCGCGCCTTCGCTGTAGGCGACACGGGTGGCTTCCATGCCCAACGGGTTGACGCTGTCGACCATGCCGCAACGGGCGTGGTTGACGCGCTCGCGCAGGGCGGCGTCCTGGATGATCATGAACGAGGTCTTGAGGCCGGCGATGTTGTAGGCCTTGCTCGCCGACATCAGGGTGATGGTGCGCTTGGCGATTTCCGGGCTGAGGGACGCGGTCGGAATGTGCACGCGGCCGTCGAAGCACAGCTCGGCGTGGATCTCGTCGGAGATGATCCAGGCGTCCTGCGCCGCGCAGATATCCGCTACGGCTTGCAGTTCCTCACGGCCAAAGACCTTGCCGATCGGGTTGTGCGGGTTGCTCAAGAGCAGGGCGCCGCCACCGTTCAGCGATTCGCGCAGGGTCTCCAGCGGCGTGGCGTAAGTGCCATCGGCCTGGGCGACGAATTCCAGCTCGACCTTGTTCAGCCCCCAATGCCCCGGCGCATGCCGCAGCGGCGGGTAGTTCGGCACTTGCACCACGACGTTCTGCTGCGGCTGTACCAGGGCTTTCAAAGCCATGTTGAAACCGGATTCAACGCCCGGCAGGAAGATCAGCTCCTGCGGTTTGACCTTCCAGGCGAACTTGTCCCACAGGTCGGCGACGATCGCCTCACGCAAGTTGTCCTGCGCCACGCTGTAACCCACCAGTGGGTGCAACAGGCGCTGCTGCAGCGCCTCGATGATCACCGGTGGCGCGGCGAAATCCATATCAGCGACCCACATCGGCAACACATCGGCCGGGTAGCGGCTCCACTTGGTGCTGCCGGTGTTGTGGCGGTCGAATAGCTGATCAAAATCGAAAGTCATGCGCGGTCTCGTGAAGGCGGGATGGATCCTGGGCGCCATTCTAAGCCCAACGCGACCCCTGTGGGAGCTGGCTTGCCAGCGATGGCGTCGTCACTGTCGCTATTAGTGTTGACTGATCCACCGCTTTCGCTGGCAAGCCAGCTCCCACAGGGTTTTGTGTTCGTTGGCGAATAGACCGACAAACGGCCGACGGTCGGTTTTCACACAGAGTGTGTGGTCATTGTCTACAGTGAAAAAGCCGGCAGGCATTCTGCCGTAACCGTGTTTGTCCAGAAAAAGCCCGGCTCAAGTACCGGGTTCCACCTGATCAGGAGTGCACGATGGATCTCAGCCGTCGTCAATTCTTCAAGGTCGCCGGTATCGGCCTTGCAGGCTCTAGCCTGGGCGCGTTGGGCATGGCCCCGACGCTGGCCTTCGCCGAGCAGGTGCGTCACTTCAAGCTTGCCCACACCCATGAAACCCGCAACACCTGCCCGTATTGCTCGGTCGGTTGCGGGTTGATCATGTACAGCCAGGGCGATGCCGCGAAGAACGTCGCGCAAAATATCATTCACATCGAGGGCGACGCCGACCACCCGGTCAACCGCGGCACCCTGTGTCCAAAAGGCGCGGGCCTGCTGGACTTCATTCACAGCCCGGGCCGCTTGCTGTATCCGCAAACGCGCAAGCCCGGCAGCAGCGAATGGACCCGGATCAGCTGGGATGAAGCACTGGATCGCATCGCCGACCTGATGAAGGCCGACCGCGACGCCAACTTCATCGAGAAAAACGCCACCGGGCAAACGGTGAATCGCTGGCTGACCACCGGGTTCCTCGCCGCGTCGGCAGCGTCCAACGAAGCCGGTTACATCACCCAGAAGGTGATTCGCAGTCTTGGCATGCTGGGGTTCGATAACCAGGCGCGTGTCTGACACGGCCCGACGGTGGCAAGTCTTGCCCCGACGTACGGCCGTGGAGCCATGACCAATACCTGGACCGATATCGCCAACGCGAATCTGATCCTGGTGATGGGTGGCAACGCAGCAGAAGCGCATCCGTGCGGCTTCAAATGGGTGACCGAGGCCAAGGCGCATAACGCTGCCCGGCTGATCGTGGTCGACCCGCGTTTTACCCGGACCGCTTCCGTGGCCGACTATTACGCGCCGATCCGCACCGGTACCGACATCGCCTTCATGGGCGGATTGATCAATTACCTGCTGACTCAGGACAAGATCCAGCACGAATACGTGCGCAACTACACCGACGTCTCGTTCATCGTCAAAGCCGGCTATGGCTTTGAGGACGGCATCTTCAGCGGCTATGACGCGGCCAAACGCAGCTACACCGACAAATCCGGCTGGGGTTACGAGCTGGGGGAAGACGGCTTCGTCAAGGTCGACCCGACCCTGCAGGACCCGCGCTGCGTCTATCAATTGATGAAGCAGCATTACAGCCGCTACAACATTGAGCTGGCGAGCCAGATCTGTGGGATGCCGGTCGATGCCATGCAGAAAATCTGGGATGAGATTGCCACGTGCTCCACGCCGGGCAAAACCATGACCATCCTCTATGCACTCGGCTGGACGCAACACTCGATCGGCGCACAGATCATCCGCAGTGCGGCGATGGTGCAACTGCTGCTGGGCAACGTCGGCATGCCGGGCGGCGGGGTCAATGCCTTGCGTGGGCACTCGAACATTCAGGGCCTGACCGACCTCGGGTTGTTGTCCAACTCGCTGCCGGGTTATCTGACCCTGGGTGGCGATGGCGAGCAGGACTACAACGCCTTTATCAAAAAGCGTACGCAAATGCCGTTGCGTCCGGGGCAGTTGTCCTACTGGCAGAACTACAGCAAATTCCACGTCAGCCTGATGAAGTCGTGGTACGGCGCCAACGCGACGCCGGAGAACAACTGGAATTACGACTACCTGCCGAAACTGGATATCCCCAACTACGACGTCCTGAAGATGTTCGACCTGATGAGCCAGGGCAAGGTCAACGGCTACATGTGCCAGGGTTTCAACCCGATCGCCGCGTTGCCGGACAAGAACCGGGTGATGGGCGCGCTAGCCAAGCTCAAATGGCTGGTGGTGATGGATCCGCTGGCCACCGAAACCTCGGAGTTCTGGCAAAACGTCGGGCCGTACAACGACGTGAAAAGCGCCGAGATCCAGACCGAAGTGATTCGTCTGCCGACCACCTGCTTTGCCGAGGAGGACGGCTCGCTGGTCAACAGCAGTCGCTGGCTGCAATGGCACTGGAAAGGCGCCGACGGCCCCGGTGAAGCACAAACCGACATCCGCATCATGAGCGAACTGTTTCTGCGCCTGCGCAAGCGCTACCAGGCCGAGGGCGGCAAGTTCCCCGATCCACTGCTGAACCTGTCGTGGCCGTACAAGATTCCGGACGAGCCATCGCCGGAGGAACTGGCCAAAGAGATCAACGGCAGCGCCATGGCTGACTTCACCGATGCCAGCGGCGTGGCGGTCAAGGCCGGCTCGCAACTGGCCGGGTTCGGGTTGCTCAAGGACGACGGCAGCACCGCGTCCGGTTGCTGGATCTTCGCCGGCAGCTGGACCGAGGCCGGCAACCAGATGGCCCGGCGTGACAATGCCGATCCGTATGGCATGCATCAGCATCAGGGCTGGGCCTGGGCGTGGCCAGCCAACCGGCGGATCCTCTACAACCGCGCTTCAGCGGACGTCGCCGGCAAACCGTGGGATCCGAAAAAGCGCCTCGTATGGTGGAACGGCAAGGCCTGGGGCGGCACCGATGTGCCGGACTACAAGGCCGATGTGCCGCCGGAAGCCGGGATGAACCCGTTCATCATGAACCCCGAAGGCGTGGCGCGGTTCTTCGCCGTCGACAAGATGAACGAAGGGCCTTTCCCCGAGCACTACGAGCCGTTCGAAACGCCGATCGGCATCAACCCGCTGCACCCGCAAAACAAGAAAGCCACCAGCAACCCGGCAGCGCGGATCTTCGATTCGGTCTGGGAAAGCCTCGGCGAAGCCAAGGACTTCCCATACGCCGGTACCAGTTACCGGTTGACCGAGCACTTCCACTTCTGGAGCAAGCATTGCAAGTTGAATGCGATTGCCCAGCCTGAGCAGTTCGTCGAAATCGGCGAAGTGCTGGCGAAGGAGAAGGGCATCGCCGCCGGAGATCGGGTGCGGGTCAGCTGCAAGCGCGGGTTCATCGAGGCCGTGGCGGTGGTGACCAAACGCATCCGGCCGCTGCAGGTCAACGGCCAGGTGGTGCATCAGATCGGCATCCCGCTGCACTGGGGATTCACCGGCCAGACACGCCACGGTTATCTGACCAACACCCTGGTGCCGTTCCTCGGCGATGGTAACACACAGACCCCGGAATCCAAGTCATTCCTGGTCAACGTGGAGAAACTGTAAATGGCCAGCCAAGACATCATTGCCCGCTCGGCCACCACCACGGTGCCGCCCTCGGTGCGGAATCAGCAGGAAGTCGCCAAGCTGATCGACACCACCAAATGCATTGGCTGCAAGGCCTGCCAGGTCGCCTGCTCGGAATGGAACGAGCTGCGCGACGAGGTCGGCCACAACCATGGCACCTACGACAACCCGCAGGACCTGAGCGCAGAAACCTGGACCCTGATGCGCTTCACCGAACACGAAAACGATGCCGGCAACCTCGAATGGTTGATTCGCAAGGACGGCTGCATGCATTGCGCCGAGCCGGGGTGCCTCGCGGCATGCCCAAGTCCCGGGGCGATCATCAAGCACGCCAACGGCATCGTCGATTTCGATCAGGACCACTGCATCGGCTGCGGTTATTGCATCACCGGTTGCCCGTTCAACATTCCGCGGATCTCGCAGAAGGATCACAAGGCCTACAAATGCACCTTGTGTTCCGACCGCGTCGCGGTAGGGCTGGAGCCGGCCTGCGTGAAAACCTGTCCGACCGGGGCCATCGTCTTCGGCACCAAGGAAGACATGAAGGAACACGCCGCCGAACGCATCGTCGATCTGAAAAGCCGGGGCTTCGACAACGCCGGTCTGTATGACCCGGAAGGCGTCGGCGGCACTCACGTGATGTATGTGTTGCACCACGCCGATACGCCGAAGATCTACGCCGGGTTGCCAGAGGCGCCGGCCATCAGCCCGCTGGTGGGCTTGTGGAAAGGCATCAGCAAACCGTTGGGCCTGCTGGCGATGGGTGCGGCGGTGCTCGCCGGTTTCTTCCACTATGTGCGCATCGGGCCGAATCGCACCGAAGAGGATGATCATCCGACGCCGCCCGATACCTCGGTGCATGTTGTCGATCCGGCGGTGCACACCTTCGATCCACGCGGGGAGGACCGGCCATGAGCAACAAGACGATCCTGCGCTACACCGCCAACCAGCGCACCAATCACTGGCTGGTGGCGATTCTGTTCTTCATGGCCGGGCTGTCCGGGCTGGCGTTGTTTCATCCGTCGATGTTCTGGTTGACCCACCTGTTCGGCGGCGGGCCGTGGACGCGGATTCTGCACCCGTTCATGGGCGTGCTGATGTTCGTGTTGTTCCTCGGCCTGGTGTTCCGCTTCTGGCGCGCGAACTTCTTCATCGACAACGACTGGAAGTGGATGCGCCGCATTGATCGGGTGCTGGTCAACGACGAGGAAAGCGTGCCGCCGGTGGGCAAGTACAACGCCGGGCAGAAGATGCTGTTCTGGACTTTACTGCTGTGCATGCTCGGTTTGCTGTTCACCGGTCTGGTGATCTGGCGTGCGTATTTCAGTGCGTACTTCGGCATCACCGTGATCCGCTGGGCCATGCTCCTGCATGCACTGGCCGGGTTTGTGCTGATCCTCAGCATCATCGTGCACATCTACGCCGGCCTGTGGATCAAGGGTTCGGTGGACGCGATGCTGCATGGCTGGGTCAGCCGCGCCTGGGCGAGGAAACACCACGAACTGTGGTATCGCGACATCACCCGCGATGAACGCAATCCGGACGTGCCGGAGCGACCGATCACCAAAAAGGGCTGACTTTTGGCAACCATTCTTGAACCCGGGGAAATCGAAGCGGCGGCCAGTTCGCCGCCGTTTCTGCACCTGCCGCCGCACAATCTGTTCACCCTGCGCGCCCAGCGTCTGGAGCAATTGGCTCAGGGGCATCCGCTGGCTGATTACCTGCGGCTGATCGCCGGATTGTGCCGGGCTCAGCAGCAGGTTTTCGACGATCCACCGCTGACGGTACCGTTTGATAAGCAAAGGATCGAAGCCTGTCAGTTGCATGGGTTGCCGCCGTTTGCTGCCGACACACTGGTTCGCGAAGACGTTTGGCGGGCTTATCTGGATGCTTTATTGCAACGTTACGTGGCGCCCGATCAACCCGCCGTAGTCGACGCGCTCGCGACACTGCGCGGCGCCAGTGCCGGCCAGTTGCGTGCGTGGGCGGTGGCGTTGGTCAGCGGTCAATTTTCGATGGTGCCGGCACAGTTGGTGCCGTTTCTCGGCGCCGGGTTGCAAGCGGCGTGGAGCCACTGGCTGCTCAGCGCACCGAACCTGCAACTGAAACCCGGCGACAGCCTCAGCCAGTGCCCGGGCTGTGGTTCACCGGCGATGGCCGGGGTGATCCGCCATCGCGGCAAACACAACGGCCTGCGCTATCTGGTGTGTTCGTTGTGCGCCTGCGAATGGCACGTGGTGCGGGTCAAGTGCGTGTATTGCGAGTCGAGTAAAGGCCTCGATTACCTGAGCCTGGAGGACGATCGCCACGCCGCCAATCAGGCGCCGATTCGCGCGGAGGTGTGCCCCAGCTGCAACAGCTACCTGAAACTGGTGTATCTGGAGAACGATGCCGAAGGCGAAGCGTTGTCGGCGGATCTCAGCAGCCTGCTGCTCGACATGCGTCTGGCGCAGGACGGTTTTCAGCGTCTGGCACCGAATCTGATGCTGGCGCCGGGAGACGAATGACCAGAGCGTCTACACTCCTGAAAAACTTGTGAGAGGGGCTTGCTCCCGAAGGGGCCGTGTCAGTCAGATCATTTGTGGCTGACTCACCGCATTCGCGAGCAAGCCCGCTCCCACAATTGGGGGCCGGTGTGCTGTATTTAGACGCGTTGCGTCAGGTCATGCCGGAGAGTCTTGTTTTCGGGAGTGGCTGATGTCTTCGAGTGTTGCCCTGCGGTTGCCTTCCATTGATGGTTTGTTGCGTCACCCGGCCTGTGTGCCACTGCTTGAGCGTTATGGTCGTGAGGCGTTGCTGAGCGGTTTGCGGCTGTTGCTGGATGAATTGCGTGCAGACGTGTTGAGCGGGCAATTGTCAGCCGTCGAAATCAGCCCCGACGTGCTCGCCGGGCGGGTTGCTGAGCGTCTGGCCCAGCAGCAGCGCAGCAACGTGCGGCGGGTGTTCAACCTCACCGGCACGGTGCTGCACACCAACCTCGGCCGCGCCTTGTTGCCCGAAGAAGCCATCGACGCGGTGCAGATGGCCGCACGTTATCCGCTCAATCTGGAATTCGATCTGGCGACCGGCAAGCGCGGTGATCGCGATGATCTGATCGAAGGCCTGATTCGCGAACTGACCGGCGCTGAAGCCGTCACCGTGGTCAACAACAATGCCGCTGCGGTGTTGCTGACGCTGAACAGCCTCGGCGCGCGCAAGGAAGGCATCATCTCGCGCGGCGAGCTGATCGAAATCGGCGGCGCGTTCCGCATCCCCGACATCATGGCCCGCGCCGGCGTGCGCCTGCATGAAGTCGGCACCACCAACCGTACCCACGCCCGCGACTACGAAGCAGCGATCAGCCCGCGCAGTGGTTTGATCATGCGCGTGCATGCGAGCAACTACAGCATCGAAGGCTTTACCGCCCGGGTGCCCACCGCCGAACTGGCCGAGCTGGCTCATCGGCACGGCTTGCCGCTGCTGGAGGATCTGGGCAGCGGCAGTCTGCTGGACCTGACCCGCTGGGGTCTGCCGGCGGAACCCACAGTGCGCCAGGCGCTGCTCGACGGTGCAGACATCGTCACCTTCAGCGGTGACAAATTGCTCGGCGGGCCGCAGGCCGGGTTGATTGTCGGGCGCAAAGACCTGATCGCGAAGATCAAGAAAAATCCGTTGAAGCGTGCTTTGCGGGTCGACAAGCTGACCCTGGCCGCTCTGGAGGCGGTGCTGGGTTTGTATCGCGACCCGGATCGCCTCGCCGAACGTCTGCCGAGCCTGCGGCTGTTGACTCGCCCGCAAGCCGAGATCCTCGCACAAGCGGAGCGCCTGCTACCGGCACTGGTACAGGTCATCGGCGAACCGTGGAATGTCAGTGCAGTGAAAGCGTTGGGCATGATCGGCAGCGGCAGCCAACCGGTGGCGCGGTTGCCAAGTGCGGCGTTGTGCCTGCGCCCGCACGTGTCGAAACGCTTGCGCGGGCGTTGTCTACTCAATCTGGAAGCGGCGTTGCGCGCCTTGCCGATCCCGGTGCTCGGGCGCATTGACGACGATGCGCTATGGCTCGATCTACGCCAACTCGATGACGAGCCGGCGTGGCTGGCGCAGTTGCCGCAGTTGCCGCAGTTGCCGCAGTTGCAGGTCGAGTCGTGATCGTCGGCACCGCAGGGCACATCGACCACGGCAAGACCTCGCTGCTGCAAGCGCTGACCGGGCAAACCGGCGACCGCCGCCCGCAGGAGCGCGAGCGCGGAATGACCATCGACCTCGGTTATCTCTACGCGGAGCTGGAACCCGGAGCCGGGCTGACCGGGTTCATCGACGTGCCGGGCCACGAGAAATTCACCCACAACATGCTCGCCGGCGCGCAGGGCATCGATCTGGTGTTGCTGGTGGTGGCGGCGGATGACGGGGTGATGCCGCAGACCCGCGAGCATCTGGCGATTGTCCAATTGCTGGGCATTCCCCGGGCGCTGGTGGCGATCACCAAATGCGATCGGGTTGAAGCGGGCAGGGTGGAGGAGGTGCAGCGCCAGGTTCTCGATCTGCTCGAAGCCGGGCCGTTTGCCGATGCGCCGACGCTGGCGGTGTCGAGCGTGACCGGGCAGGGCGTCGATGAACTGCGCCAGAGCTTGCTGCAGATTCAAAGCGAAGTGCATGAGCGCAGCCGCGAAGGTGGTTTGCGCCTGGCCATCGACCGCGCCTTCAGCGTGGCGGGCGCCGGGATTGTGGTCACTGGCACGGCGTTGTCGGGAACGGTGTCAGTCGGGGACAAACTGGCCCTCGGGCCGTCCGGGAAATCGGTGCGGGTGCGAGGACTGCACGCGCAGAATCAGGCCGCCGAGCAGGCCTTCGCCGGGCAACGGGTGGCGCTGAACATCAGTGGCGATCGATTGACCCTGGAGCAGATCCATCGCGGCCAATGGCTGTTGGCCGAATGGCTGCACGCACCGACGCAACGGGTCGATATCGAATTTCAACTGTTGCCCGGTGAGCGCACCTTCGAACACTTTCACCCGGTGCACGTGCACCTCGGTACGCAAGACGTCATCGCCCGCGTGGCGTTGCTCGAAGGCCCGCGTTTGCGTGCAGGCGAACGAATGTTCGCGCAACTGCTGATCAACGCCCCGGTGCACGCGGTGAAGGGCGATCGCCTGATCCTGCGTGACCAGAGCGCGCAACGCACCCTCGGTGGTGGTCAGGTGCTCGACCCGTTCGCCCCGGCCCGCCAGCGCCGCAGCCCGGAACGGCTTGCGCAACTGCAGGCCCTGGCCGGCAGCGACAGTCTTGAACAAGCGCTGCCACTGCTGCTCGACCACAGCGCTGGCGGCCTCGATCCGCAACGGCTGGAGCGCCAGTTCAATCGCCCGCGTGAAGACTGGGCACTCCCGGCCAACGTGCGCCTGATCGACACCCGCCAGGGCCCGGTGCTGTTCAACGTGCAGCGCTGGGGGCAGTTGAAGTTCACCCTGCTGGAGCAACTGGCGAAATTGCACGAGCTGGAACCGGACCAGATGGGGCCGGATCGCGATCGCCTGCGACGCTTCAGTGGTCTGGCGCTGGAGCGCTCGACCTTTGTCAGCCTGCTGGAAGAACTGCGCGCTGCCGGGGCGATCAACGCCAGCGGGCCGTGGTTGCATTTGCCCGATCATCAGGTGCGTTTGAGTGCTGAAGACGAAACCCTGTGGCAGCGCATGCAGCCGCTGTTCGAACAGGCCGGGTTTGATCCGCCGTGGGTACGTGATGTCGCCAACGTGTTGGGCGTGGAAGATGCGATGGTGCGCCTGCTGTTGCGCAAACTGGCGCGCTTGGGATTGATGCACCAAGTGGTGCGCGATCTGTTTCTGTCTGACGGGCAACTGCGGCGCATGGCCGACATTCTGTTGCAACTGGAACAGGAAAATCCGTCGATCCAGGTGACAACCTTCCGTGATGCGCTAGGCTTGGGACGCAAACGCTGTATTCAGTACCTGGAATACTTCGACCGCCTCGGCCTGACCCGGCGCATCGGCGAATCCCGGGTGATCCGCCACGACAACGCGCTGGCCAGTGCCGACGCACCCTGAGTTCAAAGGAAGGCAATCGCGCCCGGTGGCGCGGCCGGGCTTCAAACCCGGTTGGGGACGGCATCCGTTCCCGGGCAGGTTCGACTCCGGCTGCCTTCCGCCAATAAATTCCCGTCCTCGCCGCAGTGATGCTTGCTGTCGCGGCACAACGGTCAAGGCTGATAGGGAATCAGCTTGTCCTTCTCCAACTCTCCCAGAAACTGATCCAGCATCTGCTGCTTGTTTTTGTTGTTCGGGATCGGCACGTACCACGCCATCACGCTCCAGCCTTCGCGGGAATAGTTATAGGTCTTGAGCAGTTTACCGTCCTTGAAGACCGAGCTGCGCAAGTTGTCCTGGTAGTGATAAGGCACTGGGAGGGTGAACAGGGTCAGAACATTGAACATGGCCAGATAATGGGTTTCGCCCGACCACGGCTGGGTAATCAGCAGGCTGTAACCGTTGCGGGTGTAACCGCCGTCGAGCATGGAAAACGCACCGGAGTCTTTCAATGCAGAAATGGTTTCACGCTGACGATATTCTTCGTGCCGGGTATTGGCCGGGCCCAGGCTCAACGTCACCGGCACATAGGCTTGCGTAGCGTGATAATCGAGGGGCGGCAGGGTGTTGGCGCAACCGCTGAGTGCCATTAGCGCACTGAGCATGGCGCCGTTCTTGATCAAGGCCAGCTTCATTGGGCACTTCCCACGACAGGGATCAACCGGTCATGTTGAACGTCCTGGGCAAAGGCCCGTGCAATACGGCTGAGGTTCTGTCCTTCCAGCTCGCCACCCTGGTCGAGCAACCAGGTGTATTTCTGGGTGTTATTGCGATAGGTGTACTGCTTGAGGCGCTTGTCGCCTTGATACACCGAGAACTCGGCCTGCGTGTCGTATTCCTTCGAAAGCGGCAGCATGAACAGTGTGGCGCAACTCAACAACACCACCGGGAACGGCGGGAACTCGCGTTGCATGTTCAATTTGACTTGGACGTTGTACGCATCGTTTTGGCCGGACCCGGTTTCGACGTTGCGAAATACGCCAGTTTCGCGCAGATGATTGCGCAACGACGAAGACTGCAGAGGGTCGTCGATCATGACGTGGATCGGTGCCAGATAATCCTGTCCGTCGGCCAGTGTGCGCTCTGGCAAGGTGTTGGTGGCGGTACAACCGGCCAGCAGAGCGACGGTGGCAAGCGTGGTGATTTTTTTCATGGTTTGATGTCCGCGGCAACACCCGGCGGGGTATCGGCAAAAATATAGGGTTCGGCGCTTTTCAGATCGAGCTTCAGTGATTGCAGAGGTGGTAGTCCGGGCACCTGGCGCTGGGCGATCACGGCGTCACGGGCGCGCTGATCGCGCCAGAGGAAGGTGCAGCCGATGCCGTTGAGGCAGAGCGAGCGATATTCACCCATGTAATAGGCTTTTCCGGCTTCAAGACGTAGCGGAAGGTTGAATTTCTCACGCGCTTCCATCGAACTGTAAACGGTGCCAAGCCCCGGTGTGTATCGCGCAGAGAAGAACTGGAAATCGTAGAACTCGTAGTCGCCCGGTTTCAAAGCAAGGACGAAGACACTCGCGGCACCGCTAGCGTCCTGAATATCCTGCGGCGTTGAATAGGCACCGGCCATTTTCCAGATACCGGCAGCGCCGTACTGGGAGCCACGTTTGCGTATAAACAGGCGTTGGTTATCCGCCGGAGACAGTTTGAGCGAGCGCGGCCCGATAGACCCGATCAGATAAGCCACAGGCTCATTGGCCTTGGCCTGCAATGGTTCGCTGACCCATGACGCGCTTTCGGTGATACAACCACTGAGCAGCGAGGCCAGCAGGCCGGCGACCGCTATTTTGAAGACATGAAACATGAACATCCCTGAATCTGCGTGATTGATGACGTTCAGTTGCGAAGGCCAATCAAAGCCTTCCTGGCCAAACGTTTTTGCGGGGCGCGCAGACTAAGTGATGTAGTGGCATTTGGCTAGCCAATAACGCAGGTCGGCTTCCGTCCGCGAATCACGCAATGTTCAATATGTCACTCGATCCCCTGGTTGGAGCCAGCCTGCTGGTGGTGGCCGGTGTGTCATTAACCTCAAAGTCGGCTGTTCGACCGCCATCGCGAGCAGGCTCACTCCTACAGGGGATCGCGTTTTCAGGCGGGCGGGTCGAGGTTGTCGAGGGCGCGGTTGACGGTCAGTTCGCCGAGCATCACGACTTGCTGAATGCCCAGCAGGGCTTCGTTGTCGGCGGCTTCGTGAAGTTTTTTGAGTCGATGGATTCGTAGGGCGACCTCGGGTCTGAGTCCGGGTTTAATCACGGGCCATCAGAATCCTAGCGGGTACTGAATCACCACATAAATTCGGTCGATATCATCCCCGGCCTGTGCCTCGTTGGCCCGGTGCGAGACGTGCGACAGCTGCACCGACAGGTCCTTTGCCGTGCCCGATTGCACGATGTATTTCAGATCGATATCCCGTTCCCAATGCTTGCCGCCAGCACCTTGCTGCGGCTGATAGTCGCCCGTGTCGGCATCGAACGGGTTGTACGCGCCGCCCTTGGGCGCATGGGTGCCATCGATGTGGTCGCCGGAGACGTAGCGGGTCATGAAGGTCAGGCCGGGGATGCCGAAGGCGCCGAGGTCAAGGTTGTAGCGTGCTTGCCAGGAGCGTTCGCCGGCGCCGTTGAAGTCGGCGTATTTGATCGAGTTGGCGAGGTAGATCGAGTCGCCGCCCACGAAATCGAACGACGTGTCGCCATTGACGCGTTGCCAGCCGAGCATGACCGCGTGCGGGCCGAAACTGTACTTGCCGGACAGGCTGAACGCGGTGTTGTCGATCGCGCCGGCCAGCGCCCGACCGGTATCGCGGGTGTGGTAGAGGTTGGCATCGAGCAACAGGCCGGACTGTTTGAAGTGCAGATTGGCGTAGTACTGGTGCCAGGTGTCAGTCAGATCCGAGGCGTAAAGCGATCCACCCACCGGACTGTCGCCGAACAGATCGGCGCCGAGAAAACTGATTCCGCCAGCCTCGGTAGTGGCGCCGTAACCGGAAAAGTCGCCGCGCCCTGAGGAGCTGTCCTGATTCTTGAATGCGGTGAAGTGTCCGGCCGTGAAGTTAACGTTGTCGATTTCACGACTGTTCACTAGCAAACCTGTGGCGTATTCCGGTTGCAGGCGTTTGTCCGAGGTGTCGAACACCGGCGTTTCCACGGTCATCTCGCCGAACGCGAGGGTGGTGCGCGAAGCTTTCAGTTTGAACGCGCCGCCAGCGCTGGAGTAGTTCGGTTCACTACGACCATTGCTGTCGACCGGCAACAGACCCGTGCCGGAATGTCCTTTGCCGCCATCGAGTTTCAGGCCGAGAAAGGCGTGGGCATCGATGCCGAACCCGACAGTGCCTGGCGTGTAGCCAGAGGTGAACGTGCCGATAAAGCCCTGGGCCCATTCCTGTTTATAGTTTTTGCCGGAGGGAGAGGGCGAGCGGTAGTCGTTGCTCAGGTAGAAGTTGCGGCTGAGCACTTCGGTTTTGGCGTCGTTGAAGAAGTCGCTGGCGAAAACAGTGTCGGTCGCTGCGCAAAGCAGGGCCAACAGTGCAAAGCGTGGTGTCGAGGGAGCCATCGTGAGGGACCGACAATCAGGGAAGGTCTGCTGATGATGGGCAGGATCAACCGGGCTGGATTGAGCCGATGTGCTGAGTTCAAGGCATACCTGATTCCGTTGTAGGAGTGAGCCTGCTCGCGATAGCGGTCGATCAGTTTAGATCGATGTTAATGACACACCGCTATCGCGAGCAGGCTCACTCCTACAAGGGGTATGTGTTACAGCACGCCATATTCGCGAGCCGTGCGATCTACGGTGATGCGTGTCTTGTCGACCAATTCATCCAGCTCCGCGCGCGTGGCGATCAATGCGGGGGCCATGATCATCCGGCCCAGCGTCGAGCGAATGATCAGGCCTTCCTCAAAACCAATGGTGCGGCAGCGCCAGGCGATGTCGTTCTCGTTGGCAAAGCGCTTGCGGGTGGCTTTGTCTTCGGCGAATTGTAGCGCCGCCACCAGCCCCACGCCCTGAACCTCACCCACCAGCGGATGGTTGCCGAACACCTCACGCAGGCAGTTCTGCAGATAAGGACCGGTGTCGTTTTTCACCTGAGTGACCACGCCTTCATCGCGCAACGCCTTGAGGTTGGCAATCGCCACCGCAGCCGCCACCGGGTGCCCGGAGTAGGTCAGGCCGTGAGCGAACACGCCGCCTTTTTCCACCAACGCCTCGGCCATGCGTCGCGACAGGATCAACCCACCCATGGGGATGTAGCCGGAGGTCAGGCCTTTGGCGATCGACAGCGTGTCCGGTTCAAAACCGAAGGCCTGGTGCGCGAACCATTCGCCGGTGCGACCGAAACCGCCGATGACTTCGTCGGCGCACAGCAGCACATCATATTTGCGGCAGATGCGCTGGATTTCCGGCCAGTAAGTGGCGGGCGGAATGATCATGCCGCCGGCACCCTGGAATGGTTCGGCGACGAACGCGGCGACCTTGTCGGCGCCCAGTTCGAGGATCTTGTCTTCCAGTTGCCGCGCCGCCTGCAGGCCAAATTCTTCTGGACTGAGATCACCTTCGTGGGCGAACCAGTACGGTTCGTCGATGTGCGCGACGTCGGGGATGGTGCCGCCCATTTCGTGCATGAATTTCATGCCGCCCAGCGCCGTCGCAGCCAGGGTCGAGCCGTGGTAGCCGTTCCATCGGCCGATCATGATCTTCTTCTCGGGCTGGCCCATCACCTGCCAGAACTTGCGCACGGTGCGGATCAACACTTCGTTGGCTTCCGAGCCGGAGTTGGTGTAGATCGCGTGGCTGTAGTGCTGGGGCAGCAGGCTGAACAGCAGCTCGGAGAGCTCGATCACCTGAGGGTGAGTGGTGTGGAAGAACATGTTGTAGTAGGGCAGTTGTTGCAGCTGCGCGGTCGCAGCGGCGGCCAAATCCTTACGTCCGTAACCGAGGTTGGTGCACCACAGGCCGGACATGCCGTCCAGGTAGCGATTGCCGTCGTTGTCCCACAGCGCGAGGCGATCACCGCTGACCATCACCCGCGGGCCTTCCTCGTTGAGGGCCTTCTGATCGACGAACGCGTGAATGTGGTGGGCGGCGTCGGCGGCCTGGTAATCGCGGGTGCTGCGGGTCGGATCGAATTCGGCGGACATGGCGGTTCTCCAGAGAAACGGGGCAAGTGGGTGCGCGTTCATTCCAGCGGTGCACGGTTAATATTTGTCACTTAAAAATATTTTTGTAAAGAAAATATTTGTCGGTGAAAAAAGAAATCCGTAGGCTGACGCCGATCAGCAAGACAGGACATCAGCACCATGAGCGGGCTCAGAGAACGGCAAAAGGAACAGCGCAGGGAAGTCATCGCGCAGGCAGCGCTGGAGCTGTTCAAGACCAATGGTTTTGCGGCCACCACGCTGGACCAGATCGCGGTCCAGGCCGGGGTGTCCGCGCCGACGGTGGTCAATTATTTCGGTGGCAAACAGGAGATTCTGCTGGCCTTGCTCAAACAGCCGGACGAGCAGGCCATGCGCGATGCCCGGGCCAATCTCGACGACGACAGTGACCCGCTGGAGGCGTTGTGCGAGTTCGAAGGCCTGATGACCGACTACCAACTGCAAGCGATGCCGGCCTCGCTGTGGCGTGAGTTGGCGCCGTTTCTGCTCACGGGTGAACTGGCAGAGGCGATGAGTCCGTGGAACGCCGTAGTTATTGAAGAAACCAAGGCTTTGCTGGAGCATTTTCTAGCGGTTGGGCAAGGTGCGCGAGTCAGTTGATATCGATGTGGCTGCCAAGCTCTTCAATCAGTACGCGAATATGGCGTTCATTCGCCTTGCGACCGACGAGTGGGCAGACCGGGATGCTCACGCCGGGCATATGCGAAGTGTGTTGAATCTGATATGCGGGGGGATTTGTGCTCAAGGATGACGAGCCTTGGATTGTTCGGAGAAGCTAATCAAACCTAAATAAAAAGAACTGAACAAACTCTTACCTATTGCCAAATGAACTAAAAAACTGTCATTTTTTACAGTTAAAAACATCCTCAGATCCTTGAATATGCAGATTCGTAGCAGTGCTGATGCAATACATTTGCTCTTATTCAAGGAGATAAAAAATGGGTGTTATTGTAGATACGATTAAACCTGGTAACGGCGTTACTTTCCCGAAGAGTGGGCAAACGGTCGTGGTTGAGTACACCGGTTTTCTTATAGATGGTCGGACGTTCGATTCAAGTAAGTATAAAGAGAAGCCCTTTAAGTTTAAAATTGGTCGAGGACAGGTCATTAAAGGCTGGGACGAGGGTATTGCTCAAATGAGTGTAGGTGAAACCAGCAAGCTGACAATCACTTCTGATTATGCCTACGGGCCGCTAGGGGGGCCGGGCGGCGCAATTCCACCTAATGCGACCCTTATCTACGAAATAGAACTTCTTGCCCTGGAGTAGCGACAACCTATTTACAAAGTCATGACGCCCCCGCTTGAACTACCCAAATAAACCAGGCATTGCCAATCTGTCTTGCGATAACGACGATGCTTGGTTTGTCAAATAACTTCCTCGCCAGAGAACGCCTATGAGCTCAACGCGAGTGGCTCATAACCGTCAAGGCACACCGTCCCCTACGATATACAGCGCGCTGAAGGGATAGCTCCGCACAGCGTCTGCCCATTCTTGTAGCTCAGTCCAGTTACCAGCTGCCACGTCTCGCTCATCAGATCTACAGAGGATATGTGTTTACCGGCGGATGGCCGTATACGATTGCCGCAGATCACTGGCCCAACCATCCAGCACGCCTTTGACGTCATCGGCGGTCAGCACCTGTTGGTCGTTTTCCAGCGGCAGCCCGATGCCCTTGCGCACGACTTCGGCGACCACTTCGCCGGTTGAGCCGTCTTCGAACGAGACTTCGGTGGTGATTTCACTGTCCTGGTCACGGATGCCGCTGGCGGTGCTCACGCCGGCGGCAACCAGAGTCACCGGGAGCCATTCATAAAAGCGCAGGCCCTGGGTGCTGGCGGCGACGCGGGTGATCGCCGGTCTGACGGTCAGGGTGTTCGGGCCGGGTTGCGATACCAGGTGCATGACCTTGCCCAGTTCCAGCCTGAGGGCGGCGTCGTAGTAGTCGGTGACGCCGGACAGCGTGCTCAGCGGGATCCGCTCGGTTGGCGCGGCGCTGGGGTAGAACTGGCTGGGCGCCAGATAGGCCTGGGTGTAACGCCCCCGCGCCAGCGCCGGGCTGACCCAACCCAGTACCGTCTGCCCCGATGGCGACTGGCGCTCGCTGAGCACACTGTAATCGTGCAGAAATCCGGTGTACTTCTGCGGTTCGACGGTTTTGCTGCTGCAGGCCGACAGGCTGAGGGACGCCGTACACAGTACCGACATCAAGCAATGGCTTCTGATCATGCGAATCCTTGTTTTGCGCTTTTGCCCCGCGTGGTTCAAGCGCGGGCAGTGATTGGGGAGGAGAGCGGCGGGGTGTTGTCCGAGCATTCGATGTGCAGCTGGCCGTGGCTCATGATCCATTGGATCAGGTCGGCGGTCGGAATCGAATGCGCGTACTCCACCCATTGCGAATCGCCGGGGCCGTACTGCTCGAAATAGCGGCGCAGGACGATTCGGCTTTGATCATCTGACAGGCCCAGGCAGAACTCCTGGAACAACAGCGGCGTATCCTGCTCAGGCGCGGTGGTGCGCTGGCTGAGAATCAACGGATAGCGGGCGTCGTGGCCCTCGGCGGTATAACGGTTGTGCAATGCGCTCATTGAAAGCCCCCCGGTTGTCGATGGCGTGCAGGGTGCCAAAGGGGTTTTGCCGCAGCATGTCCGCTTGATGTCCGGGGCGACGGAATGTTGCTCGATTGAAATATATGACCCGCCCGCCAGAATAGTTTTAGATGCGTTCTTTTTTGGCCTGAGGATCCTGTGCCCGTGAGCAGACTGCTGATCGTCGACGATGACGTGGAAATTCTCGCCCTGCTGAAGAAGTTCTTCGTCCAGCACGCCTATGAGGTCGATGTCGCCGCCGACGGCGCAGCGATGTGGGCGGCGATTGCCCAGCAGCGCCCGGACACGATCATTCTTGACCTGATGCTGCCCGGTGAAGGTGGCCTGAGCCTGTGCCAGAAAGTGCGCGCGCAGATGGGCATTCCGATCATCATGCTGACCGCCATGGGCGAGTTGAGCGACCGCATTGTCGGCCTCGAACTGGGCGCCGATGACTACGTCACCAAACCGTTCGCCCCACGTGAACTGCTGGCCCGCCTGCGCGCCGTGCAGCGTCGCGCCGGTGAGCAGGTCAGCCCGGCGAGTGAACCGTCGCGGCCGGTGATCGCCTTCGCCGGTTGGCATCTGGACATCACCTGTCGCGAGCTGCGCTCCCCGGAAAACGTGATGATTCCGCTGTCCGGTGGCGAGTTCGATCTGCTGGTGGTGTTTCTCGAACACCCGCAGCGCATCCTCACCCGCGAGCAATTGATCGACCTGTCTCGCGGTCAGGGCCACGACGCCTTTGATCGCAGCATCGACGTGCAGGTCAGCCGCCTGCGGCGCAAGATCGAGCCGGACAGCAAACGCCCGGACCTGATCCGCACCGTGCGCAACGGTGGTTACATGTTTACCGCCAAGGTCACGCGTTCATGATCCGTCGATTCCTGCGCCGTGATCCGCTGAGTCGGCGGATCGCCCTTACCATCGTCGCGGCCATGCTCGCTTCGCTGGCACTCAATTTCCTGTTCGTGGAGGTTGCCGGGACCTGGGCGCGACCACCGATTGAACGTACCGGGTTGCTGGAGCAGATTGCCGCGACCGTCAAAGTGATCGAGGCTGCACCAGCGCCTTTACGCCCGAAACTGGCGCACGCGGCAACCGGCCCGACGCAGGAGGTGACGTGGAGTGCGCAACGCGACGAACTTGGATTGCCAGCAGGTGGTACGCAGCTCATCGCCAACAAGACGTCGGGGTTGCATCAGTTGTTGGGCGATGAGCGAGACATTCGGGTGTTCAATCCCGCTGACTGGCCGAGCGGCAGTCCGCTGGCGCGCTATGCGGCGCTGATTCAACTGCCGGATTCCAGTTGGCTGTTGTTCTCTTCGCCCGAGCGCTCCTGGGGCCTGGACATCGGCACGCGCATCGCGATCATCATCGCCCTCGGCCTGATCGCCACCGTGCTGGTGGCCTGGCTGGCCACGCAGCAACTGGCCAAGCCACTGCAACGCTTTGCCAGCGCCGCCCGGCGTTTTGGCGGTGATCTGCGTGCGCCGCCGATCAAAGTCGAAGGCCCCGACGAGATCCGCCAGGCGATCATCGCCTTCAACACCATGCAGGCGCAGATTCAGCACTACATCAGCGAGCGCACGCACATGTTGGCGTCGATTTCCCACGATTTGCGCGCACCGTTGACCCGCATGCGCCTGCGCAGCGAGTTCATGGAGGATCTCGATCACCAGAGCAAACTGATCCGCGACATCGAAGAAATGCAGTCGATGATCAACGCGGCACTGGCGTTCTTTCGGGAAGACACTCAGCCGGAGCAAAGCACCGCGTTCGACCTGTCGGAACTGTTGCAGACGATCATCGACGACTACCGCGACCAGAACATTGCCATCGATTTCAACGGCCCGGCGCATCTGGTCTACGAGGGCCGGCCGCTGGGGATCAAACGGGTGATCGTCAATCTGCTGGAAAACGCCGAAAAGTACGCGCAGCAGCCGGCAATCGCGCTGAGCAGCGACGGTTACAGCGTGTGCATCGACGTCAGTGACAACGGGCCGGGAATTCCCGAAGCGTCGTTGCAGCGGGTGTTCGACCCGTTTTTCCGCCTGGAAACCTCGCGCAACCGGGAAACCGGTGGTGTCGGGCTCGGGCTGTCGGCGGCGCGGGCGATTGTGCGCGAGCAGGGCGGCGAACTGAGTTTGAGCAATCGCAGCAGCGGTGGCTTGCTGGCGCGGGTTGAGTTGCCTTTGTAATACTTTGAAACATTTGCGAGCGGCCGGCGGTCAACAGGACACATTCACTGCAAGAAGCGTCCATGAAAACCCCACGGCCCTCCGCACGTCTTGAACCCCTGTCGCAACTGCGCAATCTGAAAATGGCTCGCTCCGCCCACGCCTATGTCCGTGGCAGTACGGTGCAGTTTTATGAGTGGCTGCACAGCCAACCGGGCCGCAACTTACCGAAGGGGCCGGCGGTGTGGATCTGCGGCGATTGTCACGCCGGCAATCTCGGACCGACCGGCGACCTGAAAGGGCGCATCGACATACACATCCGCGACCTCGACCAAACCGTTATCGGCAACCCTGCGCATGATCTGGTGCGTCTGGCGCTTTCCTTGGCCACCGCCGCCCGAGGTTCGGACCTGCCCGGCGTCGCCACCGCGCGCATGCTTGAAGAGATGATGCGCGGCTATGAACAAGCATTCGAAGACGACGTCGACAAAGAGCCGCCAAGACCCGCGCAAGTCAAGGCCGGCATGCGCAGCGCGGTGCAGCGCACCTGGAAGCATCTGGCCCAGGAGCGCATCGAGAGCACCAAACCAACTATTCCGCTGGGCAAGCATTTCTGGTCGCTGTCACGGGAAGAACGCAGTGCGCTGAAGACCCTTTGCGCCACGCCAGACCTGCACACGCTGGTGACCTCATTGAAGGGCCGCAACAAGGACGACCGGGTGAAAATGCTCGACTCGGCTTATTGGGTCAAAGGCTGCAGTTCGCTGGGGCTCAAGCGTTATGCGGTGCTACTCGGTGTGGGCGAGGGCGACGATCAGGAATATTGTCTGCTGGATATCAAGGAAGCGATTGCCGCCGCCGCACCTCGGGTGGCCCGCGCCGCGATGCCTCGCGATAACGGCAAACGTGTGGTTGAAGGCGCGCGTTTTCTCTCGCCGGGCCTGGGCAATCGGATGATCGCCACCCGCGTGCTCGACCATGGCTTCTTCATCCGCGAACTGCTGCCGCAAGACATGAAACTGGAACTGGATCAATTGAGCCAGACCGACGCTATGCTCGCCGCCGGCTATCTGGCCCGCGTCGTGGGGCTGGCCCATGCCCGGCAGATGGACATGAGCACACGGGCGTCATGGATGCGTGAACTGCAAGCGTGCCGCTCGAAGACACTGGATGCGCCGTCGTGGCTGTGGACCAGTGTTGTGCAGTTGGTTGGCAAACATGAGAAAGGTTATCTGGAGCATTGCCGGCGTTATGCGTTGGAGCATTGATCTGTGTGGGTGATTCAGTTGTCGGTTGCCGATATGAAATTTGTTCTGTAAATTTTCATGAAATTATAAGAAATAAATTTCATGAGGCGCCGAATGTTTCAGCAATCCCAACAGCATGTCGCCAGCTATTACGCCCACAGTTGCGCCGATATTCTCAGCACACGGCCCGTTCTGGAAGGTGCGCACGACACCGAAGTCGTGATCATCGGCGCCGGTTTCAGTGGGCTGCACACCGCGTTGCGTCTGGCCTTGGCCGGCAAGCGCGTCACCGTACTCGAAGCCAGTCGCGTGGCGTGGGCCGCGTCCGGGCGTAATGGCGGTCAGGCGATTTTGGGCTGGTCGTGCGACATGCCGCCGCTGGAGGCTGCGCTTGGATATGAGCGCGCCAGGCGTCTGTGGGACGGCATGCGTTGGGCCGCGCAGGAGCTGCGTGAATTGCCCGGGCGGCACGGTTTCGATTGCGACTATCGCCCGGGCCATTTGTGGACGTCGGTGATGCCGCGTCGGGTCAGCCTGCTGACTGAGTGGCAACACGAAGCCAGTCACAAATGGGGCCATGACGGTCTGCAGTTCATCCCTCGCAAAGATTTGCCGCAATGGGTCGCCAGTGATCGTTATCAGGCCGGCCTCTTTGACGCCGAGGGCGCACACCTCAATCCGCTGAAACTCGCCCTTGGCCTGGCTGCCGCCATCGAGCATGCCGGCGGGCGTATTCATGAGCAAAGCAAAGCGTTGAGTTATCGGCAGGAGGGCAACGGTTTCCGGGTCAATACCGAGCGCGGTTCGGTGAACGCCGACGTGCTGGTGCTGGCCTGCAACGCCTATCTCGATCAACTCGACCCGCAACTCTCCAGCTGCATCCTGCCGGTCGGCACCTATCAAGTCGCCACCGCGCCGCTGATGCCGGAGCAAGCCACTGCGCTGCTGCCGAGCAACGTCTGTGTGACCGACAACCAGTTCGTTCTCGATTACTTCCGTCGCACGCCGGACAACCGCTTGTTGTTCGGCGGTGGCTGCACTTATCTGGGCGGTATGCCCAAGGACATTGCGGCGGCGACTCGGCCGTTTCTCGAACGCGTGTTTCCGCAGCTTAAAGGTGTAGAGGTGGAATTCGCTTGGGGCGGGCATATCGATCTGACCATGAACCGCACGCCGGATGTCGGCGGCGAGGGCAATCGTTATTGGCTTCAGGGTTATTCGGGGCACGGCGTGTTGCCGACGCTGGCCGCCGCCCGTGCGGTGTCCGATGCGATTCTCGGCGAGGCGGATGAATTGGCGTTGTACCAGGGCCTGAGCAATGGCCGTTTCCCCGGCGGCAAGCACTTCGCAGCACCGCTGGAGGCTATCGGCAAGGCCTGGTATCGGCTGCGCGACAGCATTTGATGAGATTTTGACCATGAACAAGCAAGAAGAAATCGCTGCGCTGGCGATCCTGATCCACGACCTGCGCAAGCACAAGAAATACACCCTCAAAGAGCTGGCCGACAAGATCGGCCGTTCGGTGGGTTTTCTCTCGCAGGTCGAACGTGGGCTGTCGCGCCCGACCGTGGCCGACCTCACCGCGATCAGCGAAACCCTCGGCGTGCCGACCACTTATTTCTACAGCCTGCCCAAAGCCAAACAAGTGCCGTGGGTCACCCGTCCGGACGAACGACGCACGCTGTATTACGCCAACGGCATCACCGACATTCTGGTGTCGCCGCAGATGCGTGCCTCGTTCTCGATGCTCGAAAGTCATCTGGAGCCGGGCGCGAGCAGCGGCGACCGGCACATGAGTGACAGCTCGGAGCAGGGCGGTTATGTGCTCGAAGGCGAACTGACCTTGTGGCTGGGCAACGACGGCGAGCCGGTGACCTTAAAGGCCGGCGACAGCTTTCAATTCGACAGTCACACCCATTGCCGTTACGGCAATCTCACCGGGCAGCTCACCCGCGTGCTGTGGGTCTACACCTGATAACAACAAAGGATGAACACGATGGACGCTGTCTGCTCTGATCTGCTCGCCGAAGTGCGCGCGTTTCGCCAACGTTACCCCGAGGTGCGTTATGTCGACCTGATTTCCCTGGACATTCCGGGGCATTTTTACGGCAAGCGTTATCCGGTGGACATGCTCGAAAAAGTCGCGGCGGGCAGCGCACTGAAACTGCCGCAAAACTGCGTGCTGCTCGGCGTGCAGGGCGGTCTGTTCAAGATTGGTGATTACTGCTTCAACGACGGCGACCCGGACGCCGTGCGCCGCTTGGTGCCGGGCACGCTCAAGCCTGTGACCTGGGAAGCGCAGCCGCTGGGGCAGATGCTGATTACCTCCGACGGCACCGCCAAACCGATCGAGTTCGAACCCCGCGAAGTGCTGGCGAAGGTACTGGATCGATTGGCGGGCAAAGGCATTCACCCGGTGGTGGCCTTCGAACTGGAGTTCTATCTGTTCGACAAAAAACTGCGCGACGGCCTGCCGCAATTCCCTCGGGACGAACTGACCGACGATGCCGATGATCAGCCAAACATGCACATCGAACGTCTGTCACGTTTCGCCCCGGTGCTCGACGAAATGGTTGAAGCAACGCGGGCGCAGGGTATCGACGCCACGGTGATTACCGCCGAGCTGGGGCCGGGGCAGTTCGAAATTAATTTCGGCCATCTGGACGACGGCTTGCGTGCCGCCGACTGGGCGGCGCTGTTCTGTCGCAGCACCCGTGGAGTCGCGCTCAAGCATGGCTATCGCGCCAGCTTCATGGCCAAACCGTACGTGGAGCATCCGGGCAGCGGCATGCATGTGCATGTCAGCCTGTATGACGCCGCTGGCAATAACCTGCTGGCCGCCAATCACCAGCAAGCGCTGCGCCATGCGGTGGCCGGCTGCCTGGATCTGCTGCCGCACAGCATGCCGATCTTCGCTCCAAACCAGAACGCCATGCGCCGCCTGAGCGGCACGGTGAACACCGCGACCCAGGCGAGCTGGGGTTACGAAGATCGCGACGCCTGCCTGCGCATCCCCGAATCGGACACGAAAAACCTGCGCATCGAATACCGTCTGGCCGGCGCCGACGCCAACCCGTATCTGGTGCTGGCGGCGATTCTGGTGGGCCTGGAACATGGTCTGGCATCAGGCCAGGAACCGATCCCGCCCCTCAACGACGATCGCAACAGCGGCATCGATTTCCCGACGGAAATCCTTGACGCGGTGCGGGCTCTGCAACACCAGCCGCAACTGCGTGCGGGTCTGGGCGCCGAGTTTGTCGACGTGTATTGCGAGAACAAACGTCAGGATCACCTGGCATTCATGCAGGAGATCAGCGCGCGGGAGTATCGCTGGTATTTGTGATCACTGGTTCAGCGTCACACTTGAGTCAGGTGCAGCGGCCGCGATGACCGGATGGAATTCAGTACTGGTGAATTCCATCCGGTCATCAAACTGATGATGGAGCCACCAGGTATTTTGAAAACCAGGCGTGAAGATGGCGAAAGAACGGCTTCGAATGACCTCTGGAGATAACCAACGCCATCCCGTGCGGTGTCTGCGCTGAGTTGGAAATAGTTGACTTTGGCTGGCAGCTATCGGCCAGAAGGGGTCATTCAAAGGATGGTTGTCAGTCTCTAACCATTATTTCTTCACACTTTCTTTGCTTTATGGAGGTGCACCAAATAATTCATATGCGCTCCTTTTTGATGCTGTTGCAGCCACATCTCCACAATTAAAGGCGCCGTTGGTCGTGGTTCATTTGCCAAAATGGTGCATAAAAAATAGTTTGACAGCGCAGTTCGGTTGAACATTAATTATCAGGGCGCTCAACTGGAATGTGAAACACACTCTGCTGCGGTTCGTGTTTAAGGGTTGCTACTTCGTATTGAGCAGTATGAGCGATTGGGCGCTCGACCGGTTGAGGCCGTTTCTACGATTGGCAGCTTGCGACTGTGGTAAGGGGGTTGACCATGTTTTTCGGCGTAAGATGGTATGATCGAGAGTATTTCGAAAAGAATCGAGATATATACAAGAATAAAATGCACGGCCACCTCTTTTCTAAGTTTGGTGTGAGCGCAGAAAGCTTTAAAGTCAATCATTTTGTAGCAGGCTGATTCGTGTGAAGGGGTCGCCATGGCAGGGAGCTATAGCGGCCCCCATACGAAGAAGGAAATTATGAATTGAGTACATTCCGAACGTATCTATACCTGGAGTTATTGCTCTGGATCTACCTCGGATGTTGGAACACAACGCTGCCTCTGATTATTGTACAGCGGGGCAGCCTGTTTGAACTGGCTGTCTACGAAACAGCACTCGCATTCGCAGCGATAATTTCAATGTTGTGCTTTGCGCCACGCGTTGAGTCGATGCGCCGTAGTACTGCTCTCAAGGCAGGTTGTATTGTAATCTTGTTTGCCAGTGCATTGCGGTACTTATTTGCTTCTAACTGGTATTCGCTTGACGCCCTGATTCTCATCGACGTTATCGCCGTAGCAGCATTTGGAGTGGTCCAGCCTCTTTTTGGCATCTATCCTGCTGAAACTGTTGATAAACATCAAACGAGTGCTGCATTTCGCATTCGGCGTATCGTTGTTACCGTGGGTAGGGTTGCGGGGCCTTTGTTAGCGGGCATTGTAATTGCGGTGTATTCATTGGACATCTCGCTACTTTTTTCTTCAATACTGGGACTAGTAGCCGTAGTAATAGCAATGGCTCTACCGATAAGTGAAGCCCCCACAAAGCCGAGATCAACATCACATCGTATTAATGACATATTTCTTGGGCTTAAACTTAAATGCATTCTTCCGCCAGAACAATTTTTGACCTGTTCTGGGCTGCTACTTGGTTTGACCGTCACGGCGATCGTGCCGATGCTGGTTCCAACACTTATACATACTCGCAATCTTGCGGAAGGCAGTGCAGGCCTGTTGAATGCTGTCTTCGCGAGTGGAGCTATTGCAGGCTTGTTAATTTTGAGCCCAATTATTGCTAAAAGACAAAATCAGCGCAAAAAGTATCTTGGATGTTGGTCGTTACTGACTTTTTCACTTTGCGCGACGACGCAAAGCGATGAAGTTTGGCTATTGATTCCTTGGCTATTTTTCGCGGGGGCGGCCAGTGCTTGTATTACCTTGATCGGAATGGATAAAAGAGTTGTGTCTATACCTTCGGGTGCACGCGTAAGATTGATGGCGTCCACGTTGGTTATTAGTCAGTTGGGAAGTTCGGTTTCATTCGTGATAACTGGCGCTATCATGTCTAAATTCGGCACGGCGAGTCTGGTATGGCTGTATCTGGGAGTGTTTGCAGTTATCGTTTTATACTCCATGCGTTCAAAAGAGGTATGGCAATTCCTGGAGAATGATGCTGAGGCGGAGCTGTATTATCAAAATAAACATCCGAAGCTCGCGGCAGTTATGGCTACATGATATAGGCTTCAGGTAAATGGAAGGGTTTATTGTAAAATATCAAGGGATTGTGGTTGCTCGTGTACGTCATACAAACATGACCTTACCGTGATGGACGCTCCATCGAGTAAAGGGCGTATTGCAGGTCTAGGACAGCTCTTGTAGGGGATGGGGGTGTCGAGTAGACGTCGGGCACCTCATATAGGTTGGAAGAGAGGCAGATACTACACAAATGCCAATACGTCCGCTTCTGGCCCAGAGTCTGTAAAAACGCTAGATCTCCTCTCGGTCTTCAAGGCTGACCCTGCTCTCGCGAAACGCGGGGTCGAAGTTATCTGATTTGGAACAGGCGGGAGATCGCGGTTATGGCCTTGTCTCCGTCAGTTTCATAGAGACCTAACAGGCGCGTTTGGTCGCTCAGACGATGAAGCCGAAAATGGTTATAGAACGCTTGGCCTAAGCGCTGATTATCGAATACACCGCGTTCCCAAAGAGTTAAAAACTCTTGATACGCAACGCGCTCAATTTCCAGTCTCGGCATGCTTTCCATATACACATCCATTTATGTCAGCGATGACCGAATCCTACTGACGCCGGACAGATGCGGCAATGCGTGTTTGGGGGCGATTTTTAATCATCCGAGCTGGCTTTGGAGTTTTTATCGGACAACTTCCGGTCAGAAGGCGACACTCGCGATTGACCGCTTTTCCATAGCGGCCCTGCGCGAACGGCGGATAAAGAGGAAGTCTGTCGCTCTCGCTTAGCCCAACCTCACGCCAACGCATCATCCTGATGTGACAGCGGTTGCACCGCCAGGTGTGGCGTTTCGCCGAAGAACTCGATCAGCAGTTCAGTGAGCACACGAATTTTGCGCGCAGGGTGCGGACCCGACGGGCGGATGATGTAGGCACCGGCCGGAGGGGGAGGATGGTTTGTCATGATCGGCACCAATGCGCCGGATGCCACGTGTTCATGGGTGAGGCAATCGGGCAGGTAGGCGACACCCAGGCCTGCGGTCGCGGCGGCGACCAGGGCGATGCCGTTGTCGGCCTTGAAGCGGCCTTGCGGACGAACCGTGATGACTTTGTCGCCATCCATGAATTGCCAGGCTTCGGTGCCCTGCATGAGCGCCTGATGGGCAATCAGTTCATCCGGCGTCTGGGGTTCTCCATGCGCGTTGATGTAGGCGGGGCTCGCGACGAGCTTGGTGTAGACCGGGCCAATCCGTCTGGCGATCAGATTGGAGTCCTGCATATAGCCCACCCGGATGGCGCAATCGTACCCCTCGGCAATGAGGTCAACGAAGCGATCGCTGTAACAGGTCTGGATGTGCAGCTGCGGATGCCGACGCGCCATTTCTGCCAGCATCGGGGCGAAGTGACTCTGGCCGAACGACAGCGGCACGGCCACGCGCAAGCGGCCGCGGAGGGCGCCGGCGGGCAGGATCGTTTCCTTGGCGATGTCGATCTCGGTGCAAACCCTGGCGGCGTAGTCCCGGAACGTCGCACCGGCCTCGGTAAGCGCCGCCCCGCGCGTGGAGCGTGCCAGCAATTGCACACCCAATTCGGTTTCAAGCCGAGCCAGGCGGCGGCTGACGATCGATTTCGACACGCCAAGACGCAGGGCAGCCTGCGAAATGCCCCCGGCATCAGCCACTTCCACGAAGGTCTGCAGTTCTTCGATGTCCACGCTTGCGTTCCTCTTTTCGCGACACAGCACGTCGCGCAATGCTACTACTGCGTCAAACATGGGAACAGCACAATGGATTTTCCGGGCATGGCGTCATTCGCACGTGTCTCGGAATCCATCACCCGCACAGGCTCCGGCCTGATTCACAAACGTGCGTCACCCATGAAAAGGATTTGCCAATGGCAAGCGAGACTCTCCGCAACCCCCATACCGATCAGCTACTGACCCCGGAAAACTCGGTGTTGATCATCATCGATTATCAGCCGGTTCAGGTTTCTTCGATCCGCTCGATGCCGCGTGATGAACTCGTCTTCAACATAACCAGCGTCGCGAAGGCGGCGGTCAACTACAACCTTCCGATCATCCACTCGACAGTCAATGTCGCGACCGGCCGCAACAAGCCGCCGATTCAGGAGCTGCAACAGGTGCTCGGCCATCTGCCGACCTATGACCGCACATCGATCAACAGTTGGGAGGACACGCAATTCAAGCAGGCAGTCAAGGCGCTCGGGCGCAAAAAGCTGATCATGACTGCACTCTGGACCGAAGCGTGCCTGACATTCCCGGTGCTCGACGCGATCCAGGAAGGTTATGACGTTTATGTGCCGGTCGATGCGGTCGGCGGCACATCGCTCGCCGCGCACGAGGCGGCGTTGCGCAGAATGGAACAGGCGGGCGCGAAGCTCATCAGCCGGGTGCAAATGTACTGCGAACTACAGCGCGACTGGGCGCGAGAAGTGACCGTGCCGGGCTTTCTGGGCGTATTCGAGAACTTCGACGGGTTCAACGCTGAAAAAGCGCTGGAAGAGGCGAACAAGAAGGCCTGATTAGCGGGCAGGGGATGAAGGTGTCGCTCGCGAAAGCGGGCGCCACCTTTATTTTCTTACTGCTGCAAACGACTGCTTTTGTGCAGACCCTGCCGCCGATTCAGTACCTTGGATGCGTCATGACCCTGTCAGATATCAACATGTGGATACTGGACAGTCGTGTCGCTAACTCATGTCTCAGGAAGAGGCTTCACCAAAACCAATACGGCAAAAACTTCGGCGTGGGTTCGATCATGAGTTCCAGGTGGTAGGTGATCGGGTTGAAGAAAAACATATCCAGTATCAGAAATGCCGCTACGCCAAACGACAGCGTCATGAACTCGCGATAGGGATGCTCGGCGAAGTACTGGTGTTTGCCATGGTAGAAGCTCAGCAGCGCAGACAATCCCAAGACTACGCCCAGGTAGTTGGGCAGTAACGGAACATCGGCGAAGTTGTTGTAGACCAGCACCGCCACCAGCATCCCCAACCCAAGCAGAGGCAACTTCAGGCAGAAATTCATCAGGCTGTTTTTGGCGCGGACCAAGGCGGCTTCCTTGCTGACGAAAAGGTAGGCGGCCAGCAGCGAAATGGCCGGGGTGATTGCGAGGATGTAGCGCGCTTTCTTCGAGCTGGGAATAGTGAACAGCACCAGCAGCACCAACAGCCACCCGGTCAGATACAGCAGCAGGTCGATGTCTTTATCGCGGGTCGAGCGGAAGAACAGTTTGTACTTCTTGAGAATTACATTAATGGCGTAAAACACCGTGATGCCGTAGGTCAACAAGCCTGCGGAGAAGTAGAAGTAATAGCGTGGCGCGTGGTCGGAACCGAAGCGTCCGATGCCCTGCATGTTCAGCACTTCCTCAAGGAACGCTTGCCCGCCTTGCAAGTAGGCCGCCCATGCCAGCAGCGCAACGCCAAGAGTCAGAATCACGCCCGAGAGCAATGAATACAGCAGCAACATGCGCCACTGCCGACTCAGCAAGTAATAAGCGCCAATGACACTCGCGGGCCCGATCAAGCCAATTGGCCCACGAAAGGCGAAACCCAGCGCCAGGCCGAGGTACAGAAACACCAGGCGCTGTGGGGCCTTTTTCATTTCGGCCGAATAGGCAAAGTAGAAGCACATCACCGTTAACAGCGCCGGATAGATATCCAGTGCCAGTGAGTTGACGCCGTCAAGAAAAGCCCAGGTGAGCAGGCTGAAAAGAACGCCATACGCGCCCCATTTCTTGCTGTGCAACGCGCCCAGCCGATAAATGAATACCAGCATCAGCGAAGCGGCCACGCAGGACGGAAGACCCATGGAAAGAATGGACACCCGGCCGAACGGCAAGGAAACCAGATAGACCAACAGGGTATTGAGAACCGTATAGTCGGGATAAGGCTTGATGTCGTCGGCAATCGGGAACAGTGTGATGCCGTGCAGCAACATGTACTCGGCAAAGTCGACAAAACGTGTTGTGTAGTTGAGGACAGCGGGTTTGTACTGCAACGCCATGAACACGGCCAGCGTCATGAAAAAAATGCTCAGGCATGGATTTCTTGTAATCAGTCCTTTCAACAACACTGCCCGCCAAGTGCGCTCTACAACAAGCGGGGCCTCATATCGATCCATCGGTAACCCTTTAGTGAAGATGTTCTTTTTTACCGCAGTCCTGAAAGCCCGGTAAGCCGTAAGTGAAGTTGTGTATTTCGGAAAATTGAATTTGAGCCTAGCCCACGGCATGGACTATTCAAGCATGACGTGCCTAAACACTCCCTGAACAAGACTAATCAAAGTCGACAAAAAACATTATTAACGAGGCGCGTCGAGCCGGGCTTTCTACATATTTCGTGCTCGGCAATATTGGCGGTAGGTAGAAAAGGTTTGATGTGAGTTGATCCCTGTTTAATCTTGAAAGTAACAGCGGACTCCATCTGTGCCAGTCAGTAGGCAATGGGGTCGAAGCTCACTTTTTGATTGTTCGGGAACATAACTATTCCACCCAGACTACCGCGTCCAGGGTGAAAGCACTTTTGCGCCTGGCAAATTAGCTAGTCCATGGCTCCGCTGCGCAAGCGCCCGGCATCTCGGGCAGGAGGCAGGCCAAACATTCGCGCGTAGTCACGGCTGAATTGGGACGGACTCTCGTAGCCCACGCGGTAACCGGCACTCGCCGCATCCAGTGCTTCGGCCACCATCAGGCGCCGGGCTTCCTGCAGCCGAAGCAGACAGCGAAATTCGATCGGACTCATCGACGTCACCGCTTTGAAATGAGCATGAAAGGTGGAGCGGCTCATGCCTGCGATGTCGGCAATATCGTCAATGCGCAACGGTTCCTGATAATGGGCACGAAGCCAAGTAATCGCTTTGGCGATCTGGCCGAGGCGGCTGTCGGCCTTGGCCATTTGCCACAGCATGCCATTGCCACGGAGGGTGAGCAGGCGATAGAGCACCTCACGTACCACCAGCGGAGCCAGTTCGGCTGCGTCTTGCGGCGTGTCCAGTAAGCCAGCCAGCCTGGTCACCGCGTCGAGTAGCTCCGGCGTGCTGCCATTGAGTTCGATGCCGGTCGACACCACGGCCTTCTCGTGGCTGGTCGGAGGATTGCGCAAGGCCAGTTCGCTTAGCACCGTCATGTCCAGATCGAGCACCAGGCATAAATAGGGTTCTGCCTCGCTGGCTTCGATAACCGAACCCATCACCGGAATATCCACCGAGGCCACCAAGTAGTTGGCCGCGTCGTAAACGTAGGTCGTGCTGCCCACCAACACTTGCTTGCGGCCTTGCACGATGTAGCAGAGCGTCGGCTCATAAACCACGGGCATGGGCACTGTCGGGGTATCAGAACGCACCAGAGTAACGCCTGCCAGTGGTGTCAGGTGAAAACCATTTGACGGTGCATGACGGCTGATGAGGTCGATCAGCTTGTGCCGCGGATTCATGGCGTTTCCCAAAACGTTCTACTACGGAACGCAAAATGGTTCGGAGGATGATGCAAGGATGCTGGACGATACTGATACGTGCAAGTCGCGATCTCCACGCAAAATCTCCCTACAGAAAAACCTGTGTTTCGTAAGGAGTTCCTATGTCTACTCGTTCAGCACTCGATCACTACCGTCTGCTCGGCCGCTCCGGCATTCGTGTTTCCCCGCTCGCATTGGGCACGATGACCTTCGGATCTGACTGGGGGTGGGGGACGGACGCCGCCGGCGCCCGGCAAATTTTCGACGCCTATGTCGAGGCGGGTGGAAACTTTATCGACACCGCGGTCAATTACACGAACGGGGCTTCCGAGCGCATTCTTGGCCAATTGATGAAGGGCCGGCGCGAGCGCCTGGTTATTTCAACCAAGTACACCATGGCCCGTAATCCCGGTGATCCCAACTCAGGCGGCAATCAGCGCCTGAACCTGATGCGTTCGGTGGAAACCAGCCTTCGTCAACTGGACACTGATCGCATTGACCTGTTGTACCTGCATGCATGGGACTTCACCACGGGTGCGGAAGAAGTGATGCGCGGCCTGGATGACCTCGTGCGCAGCGGCAAGGTGGTGTATCTGGGCATCTGTAACACGCCCGCGTGGAAGGTGGCGCAAATGCAAACGCTTGCCGAGCTGCGCGGTTGGTCGCCCCTCGTGGCACTGCAAATCGAATACAGCCTGGTGGAGCGCACGGTGGAGCACGAGCTGCTGCCAATGGCGCGAGAAATGGGGCTGGGCGTAATGCCGTGGTCTCCGCTGGGCGGCGGTGTTCTGACCGGCAAATACGGGCGTGACGACCTGAGCAACAGTAACGAAGCCGGCATAGCGGCAAATCGCAAGGGCGTGATCAGTTCATCGGGCCACTTGACCGAGCGTTCGTTGCAAATCGCCAGTGTGGTGGTTGATATCGCTGGGGAGATCGGCGCGAAGCCGTCCCAGGTAGCGCTTGCGTGGACATTGCAAAACCCGGCCGTGGTGGCGCCCATTATCGGCGCGCGAACATTGGCGCAAGCCGAGGACAACTTGAAAGCACTGAGCATCGAGCTGGATCAATCGCATATCGCCCGCCTGGATCAGGCAAGCGCGCCGGAGCTGATTTTTCCAGGCCGGTTTGTGGCCAAGCCGATGGTTCAGCAATTGGTATTTGGCGGCATCAAGCTGCAGGGGCGAGCGGGCTAAGTGCCGCAAGCAGGAACACTATCGATAGCAGGAGCAGATACCATGGCCAGAATCCGTTTCGCCAATCTCACCTACAAGCTTGTGTTCTGTGCTTTGCTTGCCTGTTTTGCGACTTGCGCCTCGGCCAATCTCGAGCAAGGACAGGGGGCGGTGGTCGCAAGCAACAAGGCCTTTGTTGCCGCGGCGTTCGACCGTTGGGCGGCTGGTGGGGCTGACTTCTTCAACGATGTTGTGGCCCCCAACGTCGTGTGGACCATTGAGGGATCAGGACCTCACTCCGGCACTTACCGTGGCCGCAACGACTTGATGGAGCGAGCCGTTCGCCCCCTGACCGTCCGCCTCAAGACGCCCATCCGGCCAGTGTCAAGGCAGCTTTGGGCCGATGGTGATTACGTCATCATCCACTGGAAAGGCGAAGCCGTCGCTCACGACGCAAAGCCCTATACCAACAGCTACGTCTGGATCTTCCGCATGGAGCAAGGGCGTGCGACAGAGGTGACGGCGTTCCTCGATCTGTCTGCTTATGGCGATGTGTTACGTCGAATTCCCCCGTCAGAGTAAAGCCAGGCGCCATGGTGAGCAGGTCGTTAATCTGTTCGACTGTGCGGGGCTCTGGTCGACATCATCGAGGAAGGATTTGAGAAGTTTTCCAGCGCGTTCAAGCGCTGGATCGAGTCGAAATTGTTTCAGCGCCAAGGTGGGCCATCTGAGACTTTACGGGCTCCGACTGCCGCTTGAGGCATGGCAAATCTCAGCTTGTGGCAAACGGCTGCCGCTCCTTGAACCACGTCAGCGCCTGTTGTTTGAACGCCTCGGCCGGCGGTGTCAGTGGATAACGCTGGTCGTGGGCGAGCACGATGCGTTGTACCGGCAATGGCTCGCGAATGGGGCGGCAGACCAGTGGCTGGCCGTCGTAACTGTGATCGCCGAAGGGCCGGGTATAGGTCAACGCCACGCCAAATCCGTTGGCCACCAGACTGCGCTGAAACTCGAAACTGTGGGTGTGCTGGACGCTGGCCGGGGCATAGCCATGGAAGTTGAACAAGTCCAGCACGTGCTGCCAGCTGTGGATCTGATCCGTCACCACCAGAGGGCATTCGCTTAGTGCTTGCAGGCAGACCTCGGCCGCACTGGCCAGCGGATGATCGGCCGGCAGCAGGGCGTGTGCGCGCAGCTGACAGAGCTCGACGCATGTGGTGTTGGCCGGCAAGCCCAGATCGTAGGTCAACGCCAACTCCAGCGTGCCCTCGGCCAGACGCTTGCCGAGATACTCGAACTCGCCTTCGCGCATGTCCACCGTGACCTGCGGGTGTTCCTGCTGCAAGCGTCGCAGGATCTGGGGCAGGCAGTACGGCGCCAGATCCGCGTAGCAGCCGAGCACCAGTTCTCCGGAAAAATCCGTGCTGTCAGCACCGATGTCGGCGAATGCCCGAGCCTCGCTCAACACGCGCTTGGCCTGAGTCATCAGCGTGCGCCCGAACGGCGTCAGCGAGACCCCGAGGCCTCGTTGACGAACGAACAACGGCTGGCCGAAAAGCTGTTCCAGTTCGGTAATCGCGGTGGAGATCGAGGGCTGTGAAACATGCAGTTCCTCGGCCGCCAGTGTCAGGTTGCCGTGCTTGGCCGCAGCGAGTGCGTAACGCAGTTGTCGCAGGCTGAACTTCATAAGATTTTCTTCGGTGACAGATCAAGACATATTATTTTCTCTTGGCTGAGTGTCATGGAATATTTGCCCTGCGCCTACTTTTATTTCTTGCGTGAGGGAGTTTCAGGTCATGACAGCCAGCGCTTACACCGTTAATGAAAAAGACATCGAAGCCTTCCAGCGCGATGGTGCGGTTTGCCTGCGCGGAGTGTTCTCCGGGTGGATCGACACGATTGCCGCCGGCATCGAGCGCAACCTCGCTGAACCGGGCGTGTATGCGAGCCGCTACGTTGAAAAAGATGACCAGCCGGGCGGATTTTTCGACGACTACTGCAACTGGCAACGGATCCCGGAATTTCGCCACATGGTCGAACAGTCCCCGGCCGCATCGGTCGCCGCTGCGATCATGCGTTCAAACTCGGCACAGTTCTTCCATGATCATGTGCTGGTCAAGGAGCCAGGCGCGCAGAAAGCCACGCCTTGGCATCAGGACATTCCCTATTACTTCGTTGAAGGCAGCCAGAGCGTGAGTTTCTGGATTCCGGTCGACCCGGTTCGCGAGTCGACGTTGCGCCTGCTGGCCGGGTCGCATCGTTGGGAGAAAGGCATCAAACCGGTGCACTGGGCTGATCAGAGTGACTTCTACCGCGATGCCGATGGCTATCGTGAAGCGCCGGATCCGGATTCGGAGGAGGGCATGCAAGTGCTGGAGTGGGAGATGCAGCCGGGCGATGCGGTGCTGTTCGATTTTCGCACCGTGCATGGCGCCCGAGGCAACGCGTCGGCGCAGCGTCGCCGGGTGCTATCGCTGCGCTGGCTCGGCGATGACATGCGCTACTTCGAGCGGCCGGGGCGGACTTCGCCGCCGTATCCGGGGCATGCGATGCAAACCGGTCAACGACTGCGCGAAGACTGGTTTCCGACGATTCATCGGCAAGCCTGAGTTGTGAATTGCTGACAGGTGCCCGTCACGTCGTGATGAGCACCTGTACCGCCGTAATCCTGTTCACTGTGTTGGAGCGTGCGATTGTGAAAAGAACAAACAGCCTGTTGGCCCCCCTGTTTTCCATCGGCCTGTTGGCCGTCAGTGCGTCGAGCCAGGCCGCCGGTTGGTGCGAGTCGGGCAAACCGGTGAAGTTCGCCGGGCTCAATTGGGAAAGTGGCATGTTGCTCACCGAGGTGCTGCAGATCGTGCTCAAGGATGGTTACGGCTGTGCCGTCGACACGCTGCCCGGCAACTCCATCACCATGGAAAGCGCCTTGGGCAGCAACGATATCCAAGTGTTGGCGGAAGAGTGGGTCGGGCGCAGCGAGGTCTGGAACAAGGCCGCCAGCAGCGGCAAGGTCGTGGGTGTCGGTGCGCCGATCATTGGCGCCACCGAAGGCTGGTATGTGCCGCGGTATCTGGTCGAGGGCGATGCCAAACGCAACCTCAAGCCCAAAGCGCCGAACCTGAAAAACATCGCCGATCTGCCGCAGTACGCCGCGCTATTCAAGGATCCGGAAGAACCGGGCAAGGGCCGTTTCTACAACTGCCCGGCCGGTTGGACCTGCGAACTGGAAAACAGCGAGATGCTCAAGAGCTACGGCCTGCAAGCCAGCTACACCAACTTCCGCCCCGGCACCGGCCCGGCCCTCGATGCGGCGGTGCTGTCGAGCTACAAGCGCGGCGAGCCGATCCTGTTCTACTACTGGTCGCCAACCCCGCTGATGGGTCAGGTTGATCTGATCAAACTGGGCGAGAAACCCGGCGTCGATAAACAGATCAGCATCAAGGTCGGCCTGTCCAGCGTGTTCCATGCGCAGGCACCCGAACTGGTCGGGGTACTGGAAAAGGTCAATCTGCCCATCGATCTACTGAACCAGAACCTGGCCCGCATGACCAACGAGCACATCGACTCGCCGAAACTGGCGAAGATATTCTTCAAGGAACATCCGGAAATCTGGCACACCTGGGTCAGCGATGCAGCGGCGAAAAAGATCGACGCGACGCTTTAGTTCGAATCCGGGCGGGGACGCCCGCTTGGCTAAATGACGCGACCTTTCTTCGACGGCGAATGATCGGCCGGCCCGGTTCTGGCGGTTTGCAACAACCGGGCGAACGCCGTTTTGTCTACTGGTCGACTCATGAAATAACCCTGCACCTCATTGCATTGATCCTTGCCGAGAATCTCCAGTTGCTCCTCGGTTTCCACGCCTTCGGCGGTGACGGTCAGGCCCATGGCTTTGCCCAGGCCGATGATCGCCTGAACCACGGCGCGATCGTTGGCGCCGTTGCTGATCGAGGCGATAAAGCGCTTGTCGATCTTGATCCCGTCGAACGGGTAGGCGCGCAGGTAGCCGAGGGACGAATAGCCGGTGCCGAAGTCGTCCATGTTCAGGCGCACCCCGAGTTGCTTCAGCGCATTCATCGTGGCCAGCGCACCGTCGGTGTCGACGAGCATCACGTTTTCGGTGATTTCCAGTTCCAGACGACTGGCCGGGAAACGGGTCTGGATCAGCGCTTCGCGAACGTCTTCGACGACATCGCTGAGGGCAAACTGTGCCGGGGACAGATTGACCGAGAGCAGAATGTCTGACGGCCAGCTCAGTGCGGTTTCACAGGCTTCACGCAATACCCAGCGCCCCAGCGCCACGATCAGGTCGGTCTGTTCCGCCAGGCCGATGAACACGTCCGGCCCCAGCAGGCCCTTGGTCGGATGCTGCCAGCGTACCAATGCCTCGACCGAGACGATGTGCTTGCCGTCGACGGTGTAGCGCGGCTGGTAATGCAGGATGAATTCGTCGTTTTTCAGCGCACCGCGCAGATCGCTTTCCATTTGCCGGCGGGTCTGGATCTGGTCGTTCATGTGCGCTTCGAAATAGCACCAGGTGTTCTTGCCCTCGGACTTGGCCTGATACAGCGCGATGTCGGCGCAACGGATCAACTCGCTGGGCACGAAGCCCTGGCGGCGGCTCAGAGCGATACCGATGCTGGCCCCGACGTGCAGCGGATGGTGCTCGAAGACCATCGGTTGATGCAGGCTCTCGACCAGCCGGGTACAAAAGCGGTCGACCTCTTGCCGAGTGTCCATACCATTGAGCACCACGACGAATTCGTCACCGCCCAGGCGGGCGACGATGTCGAGCTCACGGGTGCATTCGCGCAGGCGACTGGCGACTTCCTGCAACACCGCATCACCGGCCGGATGGCCGAGCGAGTCGTTGATCGGCTTGAAGTTGTCCAGATCGATCACCAGCAACGACAGTGGCGGGGCATGCTCTTTGAGCAGCAGCGCGTCATCCAGATAACGCGACAACTGATTGCGATTGGGCAGGCCGGTCAAGGCGTCGTGCATCGACAGGTGCTGGATCTGCGCATGGGCAGCGACTTCGTCGGTGATGTCACTGGCGGTGCCGCGATAGCCGACCACGCTTTGCTTCTCGATGATCGGCCGCGCTGATAGCCGGCAGTGGCGTTGCTGCCCGGCGTGATCGCGGTAGGTGCAGCGCAGGTCGCTGGCATTGCTGTCTTCGGTGAGTTTTTTCAGCCACAGCTCCAGCGGCGTGGTATCGCAGGACACCAGTTGCCCGATGCCTTGCCCCAGCCACTCGGTTTGCGGGTAACCGGTCACCTCGCTGAAGCGCGCCGAGAGATAGGTCAGGCGCAGCTGATTGTCGACTTCCCAGATCCAGTCCGATGCGGCTTCGGCCACGGCGCGAAAGCGTTCTTCACTGGCTTCCAGCGCGTGGTTGGCCGCTTCCAGTGCCTGGTTTGAGGCCTGCAGCGTGCTGAAGCTATGGTCGACGTAAGTGGACGAGCGCAAGGCGTAGCGCAGGAAATACGCAGTCAACAGCATCAGCACCACCAGCACCGCGCCGAGTGATGGTAGCAATGACCACAACAATTGCTGGCCGGGGCGTTCCAGATCCGCCGTCAGGCTGTAACCGGTGCTGTCCAGCGGCACGCGCGGTTGCGTCTTGGCGAGTTGATCATCCTGGGTCAGCATCAGGTTGTTCAGGCCATAGGCCGTGCCGAGTGCCTGCAGTTTGCTGGGCGTGAGCTTGTCGACGAACACCAGTACCGAGGTTTGTTTGGGATCGCCCACTGGACGCTCATCGTTAGGCAGGATAGCCGCCGCCGTGACCAGTGCCGGCCAGTCGTCGAACAGCGAATAGGTGCTGATGGGCACGGTCAGATCAGCCTGGCTCTGCACCTGATCCACCAGCGCGGCGGCGGTGACCTTGAGCCAACGCGAGAGGTCGCCGTTTTCTTGCTCGCCTTGCACCACAGCGTATTTGGTGCGTTGCCGATCCAGCACGAACACGCCGTCATAACCGTCAGTGGTGAACAGCGTCTTGCCGATGTTCTGCTGGGTATAGGCCCAGTCGCTGTCGACTTGGGCGTGTAGGTGTTCGTAGGCCGTGGTCCAGTCGGCGTAGCTGGTGATATAGCTTTTCGACGCGCTGATGCGATTTTCCAACGCACGGGCGGTATAGAACCGCGTCTCCTCGACATCCTCGCGATCCAGTCGAGTAGCGATGCTGAGCAAGGTGCCGATAGTGGCAATCACCCCGACGATAAACAGCGCACCGACCGCAAACGCCAGCCGACGGGTGATTGCGCTTTGCTGAGGCGGAACAGGCGCAGCGGGAGCGAAGACATCCATATGTTCGTCCTTGATTCTCTGTCTGAATCATCTGGAACAGCGGCCTGCGTGCAATGTTCAATGTGTTTGCCGGGCTTGCACCGAGGCGGATTTCTCAAGCGTAGTGAATGCGCGAGGATTTTGCCTTTGAGGCCACGCTATTGCGCTCTGAGCAACTGCCCCAACGCCTGCAGCTCAGCTTTCTCCGCATCCGACACCAGCACGAAACGCATATAACTGGCCTGCCACGACACCACATTGAAGCCGCGCAAGCTTTGGCTTTGCACGGCTTTATCAGCCTCGCTCGTAGGCAGGATGAACACGTTGATGATGTGTTTGCCATGCCCATAGCTCAGGGCAGCGGTGGTCTGGTGTTGCAGGTAATCCAGGCGCCCGCCGAGCAAGGGAAAGCCCTGCGCCGAGTAGTCGGAAACCGGGGGCGAGAAGTCGAGTTTGCCGGTGAACCACGGTTTTACGGTGTGGCGGTCGGAGGACACCACGTCGTTGAGGTGTTCGCCCATCAACGAGCGCACATGGCTGGACACGGCCTCGTCGATCAAGGGTTGCTCGCTGCCCGGAGTGGCGACATACAGCACCATCGCCAGGGCCAGCGCTGCGGCGGAAAAGCCCGGAGCCAGCCATTTTTGCCAGCGCCGGATGAACCCCGGCGCAGGTGTGTTGGCGGCGAACACGCTGGTCGCCAATGAGGCGGGGGCGCGGTAGTAGGGTGCATGGCGTCTCACGCTGAGCTTGAGCAACTTCGCTTGATCATGCAGCCGCGCGCACTCGGCGCAGGCGCTCATGTGCGCTGCCACCTGCGTAGCTGTCGCCGGATCAAGTTCCTGATCCAGATAGCCGTGCAGCTGTGTCTGGCAAACCGTGCAGTCGAGTTCATTCATGATCGTGCAACTTCAGTAGTTCGAGCTTGAGCAGGGCCCGCGCCCGGGCCAGCCTGGACATGACGGTGCCGATGGGAATATCGACCACCAGAGCGATGTCCTTGTAGGGCAGGTCTTCGAGTTCCTTGAGCACAATCACCTCGCGAAACGCCGGCGGCAGGGCGCACAGCGCTTGCTGCAGCAGCGCGGCGTTTTCCGTGTGAATGGCCAGCAATTCTGGGGTCTGGCTATGGCTCAGGGGGCCGTCGTCAGTCGCCATGTCGTCATCGATGGCGACCCAATGGCGTCCGGCCGAGGCCTTGAGCCAGGTGTAGCTTTCGTTGCGCACAATGGTCAGAAACCACGCCTTGGCGTTGCCGTCGGCGAAACGCTGCAAAAACCGGAAGGCGCGCAGCGCGCTTTCCTGCACCACATCGCGCGCAGCGCTGTCGTTGCCGGTGAGCCAGCGCGCAAGGTTGTAGGCCGCGTCCAGATGGGGCGCAATCAGTTCCTCAAATCGCTTCATGGTCGGTTCCGCACCGTCACACCCCTATAACCGTGCTGCGGCAGGTTTTATTCGCGCCAAAAGATTTATTTTTACCGTGGAATAAAGCCTCGCGCGGCCAGGTTTACCTCGTGTCAGCTACCTCACTGTAGTTCGCCCGCGAGGACATACCGATGGACATTCAAGCAAAACATCCGCTGCGTACCGACGGCCCGCTCAACCCGGACCGGCGCACCCTGCTCAAATGCTCGGCGTGGGCCGGGGCAGGAGTCCTCTGGGCCTTGAGCGGCGGGATTCCCAAAGCCTTTGCGCTGGACGAGGCGGGTGACGTCAGCGATCCCAAAGCGCTGGCCAGCAGCTTTCACTTCGTACAGATCAGCGACTCGCACATCGGCTTCAACAAGGAAGCCAATCCGGAGCCGGTGAAGACCTTGCAAGTGGCGATCGACAAGGTCATCGCACTGCCCAAACGGCCGTCACTGATCCTGCACACCGGTGACATCACCCACCTGTCCAAACCTGAGGAATTCGACACCGCCGCACAGCTGCTCAAAGGCCTGCCATCCACCGTGCATTACGTGCCCGGCGAACACGACACCCTCGACGAGGGCGGCGGCAAGCTTTATCTGGAGCGCTACGGCAAGGGCACCAAAGGCAACGGCTGGTACAGCTTCGATGATCACGGCGTGCACTTCATTGGGCTGATCAACGTCTTCAACTTCCAGGCCGGTCACGAAGCCACTCTCGGCGCCGATCAACTGGCCTGGCTGGCGGATGACTTGCGTGCGGTCAGCAGCAGCACGCCCATCGTCGTGTTCACGCACATCCCGCTCTGGACCATTTATCAGCCGTGGGGCTGGGGCACCGAGGATGGCGATCAGGCGATTGCGATGCTGCGCAAGTACGGTTCAGTGACGGTGCTCAACGGGCATATCCATCAGGTGATCCAGAAAGTCGAAGGCAATATCACCTTTCACACCGCCCGTGGCACCGCGTATCCGCAGCCGGCACCGGGTGCCGCACCGTCGCCGGGGCCGATGACGGTGGCAGCCGATCAATTGCGCAATTACCTGGGGATCACCGACGTGCGCGCGACTCAGGGTGATCACCCGCTGGCACTGATTGATTCGACGCTGGTGTGACGGAGGGCGAACCGATGAAAACGCGACTGTTGGCGCTGATGGGCCTGTTGCTGGCGATGCCGCTGTGGGCCGCGGAAGTGAAGATCGACATCAAGGAATTCATGTTCGCCCCCAAGGATCTGACCGTGGCCGTCGGCACCAAGGTGACGTGGGTCAATGACGATCAGATTCCGCACACGGTGGCGGAAACCCACAAGGTATTTCGCTCAGGGGCGCTGGATACCAATGACAGCTTTTCCTGGGTGTTCGATACGCCGGGGGAGTTTGAATATTTTTGCGTGTTGCATCCGCAAATGATCGGCAAGGTGGTGGTGACGCAGTGATACATACCGCAAGGGTGCGGTTGAGGCGAGTGTTACTCAGCTACCAATTTGCACCTTTGCGGGGATCGCCATGGGCCATCGGGTAGCACTACTCAAGTTTCGCGCTGCAGGATCTGATCGCTGTTGTTTTGTTAAATCATTCAAATCAAGCGCTTGGCACGGTGCGGAGAAATCTGGCATGCATCGTGCTCTTTTGTATCTGTGGATAATTGGATACAAAAAGACAAAAGGTGCTGCCATGCAATTCGCTCCCGCCTACGATCAGCGTCAACCGATGACCGCCGAGGAAGAGGCCTACAACTTTCTGTTGGAAGGCATCTGCGGTGGTCGTTATCGCAAGGGCGACCGGTTGATCGCCGAGGACATTGCCAGTGAAATCGGCATGAGCCGCATGCCGGTGCGCGAAGCTTTTCGCCGCCTCGATGCGCAGGGCCTGGTGACGCTGAGGCCCAATCGTGGCGCCGTGGTCAGCGGTCTGGATGTCGAGCAAATGCACGAAGTGTTCGAGATGCGCAGCGCTCTGGAGGGGCTGGCGATTCGCATCGCTGTGCCCAAGATCAACGAGCGTCAGTTGACCGCGCTGGAGCGGCTGCTCGATGAAATGGACGACTACCGCGAGGAGAGTGCAGCGTGGGTCAGCCGCCATCGCAAGTTCCATGAATACCTGTGCAGCCTCAGCGATCGCCCACGGCTGCTCAAGCAGATCGGCGCCCTCTACTCATTGATCGAAGCCCCCATGCGCCTTTGGCTGCAGCACATCGAAAAGCCCCTGAGTGCGCGCCAGGAACACCAGATGATCCTCGATGCGATTCGTGCCGGCGACGCCAACAAGGCCGAAGCTGTGGTGCGAGAGCACATCGAAGGCACGGTCCCCGAGCTGATCAAATTTTTGCAATCGGAAAAATAACCACAGAGCGGAACACGAGTCCGCCGATGTTTTGACTTTGAGTACTGCCCCGTTACTAACCGAACTGGAGTGTCTGGTCATGCATACGTCTCGCCTGTTACTGGCTGCAATATCCCTCGGGCTCTGTACTCAGTGGGCGCTTGCCGCACCCACGGTGCCGGAGCGTCTGCTCAAGGTCGACAAGCTGACCTATTGCTCGGGCATGGATTCGCCGCCACTGGTGTCCTTCGATGAAGCGCAAAAGCCCAAAGGGCTGACCGTCGATCTGGGCCTGGAAATCGCCAAGCGTCTGGGCGACAAGAAGGTCGATTGGCGGGTGATTCCATTCTCCGGATTGCTCCCGGCCCTGCTCGCCAAACAGTGCGACATGATCGTCGATCAGTTGTTCGACAAGCCTGAGCGCCGCGAGGTAATCGACATCGTCAATTACATGTATTCCAGTCAGGCGGTGGTGGTGCCCAAGGGCAATCCGAAGGCGCTGAAAACCCTTGCGGATCTCAGCGGGCACAAGATCGCGGTGCTCAACGGTTCGACCATCAAGACCCTGCTCGACACCGAGAATGAAAGCCTGAGCAAGACCGGCAAGCCGCCGATGAAACTGGTGGTCTACAACACCGATACCGATGCCTTCCAGGCCCTGCGCATCAATCAGGTCGACGCTTACGGCACCACCGTAGAAACCGCCGGCTATTACGCGGCGATGGCGCCGGACCTGTTCGAGGAAGGCGTGCCAGCCTTCAGCCGGATCCTCACCGGTCTGGGCATTCGCAAGGATGATGCGCAACTGAGCGCCGCCGTGCAGCAAATCATCACCGACATGCGCAGCGATGGCAGCTACAACCAGCTCTTGAACAAGTGGCACGTCTCCAGCGACACACTCGATTGAGGTAAGCGTTGATGAACTTCAATTGGGATGTGTTCTGGCAGTACCTGTTGCAGCCCAGCGGCGTGTACCTCACCGGCCTCTGGCTGACGTGCCTGATCAGTTTGCTGGCGATGTTGCTGGGCTGTGTGCTGGGGCTGGCCGCCGCGCTGCTGCGCTTGTCGAAGAACCCTTTACTGCATCTGCCGGTGCGTTTTTATGTGTGGCTGATGCGCGGCACACCGTTGCTGGTGCAGATCGTTTTCCTCTACACCGCGCTGGCGGCGGGCGGGATTTTTCGCTTCGAAGACATTGAGCTGTTCGGGCTGGTGATCCCCGGCAACATTCAGGCGGCGATCATTGCTCTGGGCCTCAACGAAGGTGCGTACATGGCCGAGATCATCCGCGCCGGGATCGGCGCCGTGGACAAGGGCCAGTACGAGGCCGGCCGTTCACTGGGCATGACCTTCGCCAAACTGATGCGTCGCATCGTGCTGCCGCAAGCGTTCCGGGTGATCGTGCCGCCGCTGGGCAACGAGTTCAACGTGATGCTGAAAAACACCACGCTGGTCAGCGTGATCGGCGTGCAAGAGCTGTTGCTCAGCACGCAGATGGTCACCTCGGCGACCTTTCGGGTGTTCGAGTTGTACTTGGTGGTGGCGATCTATTTCCTGTTGCTCACCACGCTGTGGGGCTTCTTTCAGCGCTGGCTGGAGAACCGTTTCGGCCAGTCCGACCGACCTTCTGCGCCACCGCCGGCCTCCAGCCGGATGTTCGGTCGCAGCACTTTGAAACTGCTGAGGGGACGTTAATCATGGCGCAGCAAAGTGACGAGCTGATCATCGAGGCGCTAAACATTCACAAGGCCTTCGGTGACCTGCAGATTCTCAAGGGCATCTCGCTGCAAGTGCGACGCGGTGAAGTGGTGGTGCTGATCGGCGCCTCGGGCTCGGGCAAAACCACGTTTATTCGCTGCATCAATCTGCTTGAAGACATTCAGGGCGGAGAGATCCGGGTCAACGGCAAGCCCATGGGTTATCGCACCCGGGCGGACGGCAGTCTGGTGCGCGACTCGGAACGCAACATCGCTCGCCAGCGCCGTGACATCGGCATGGTGTTCCAGCGCTTCAACCTGTTCCCGCACATGACCGCGCTGGAAAACATCATCGAAGCACCGATTCAGGTGTTGGGTGTGCCACGCCAGGCTGCGCTGGAGCAGGCGCACGCGTTGCTCAAACGAGTCGGTCTGGCGGACAAGGACGGGCATTACCCCTCGATGCTTTCCGGCGGCCAGCAGCAACGGGTGGCAATCGCGCGAGCACTGGCGATGAAGCCCCAGGCGATGCTGTTCGACGAACCCACCAGTGCCCTCGACCCGGAAACTGTCGGCGAGGTTCTGCAGGTGATGAAGGAGCTGGCCGAGGAGGGCATGACCATGGTCGTGGTCACCCATGAAATGGGTTTTGCCCGCGAAGTGGCTGACCGGGTGGTGGTGCTCGATCAGGGCGAACTGATCGAACAAGGCCCGCCGGAGCAGATTTTCAGCCGGCCCACCCATCCCCGTACCCAGGCCTTTCTCAGCCGCGTGCTGTGAACTTCACAAGGATTTCGACGATGCGTTTATCGAGCTTGTACGCGGAGCCGCAGCCCCGACATGTTGCAGATCTTCGAGAAGACTGCCGGAAAACATCCAGCGCCTGATCACCCGCGAATGGAACCGGATCAAGTCCGGCCAATGAATTGCTGATTTGAAGAGCCTCTGCCATGTTGAAATTTTCTGCTCACGAATATCCCTATCCGTCGCAACGCCAAAGCGTGTTTGCCCGTCGTGGCATGGTCGCGGCGTCTCAGCCACTCGCCGCGCAGGCCGGCATCGAGATGCTGCAGAAGGGTGGAAATGCAATCGACGCGGCCATCGCCACGGCGGCGGCACTGACCGTGGTCGAGCCTACGGGCTGCGGCCTGGGCGGTGATGCGTTTGCGCTGGTCTGGTTCAAGGATCAGTTGCATGGCCTCAATGCCAACGGCCATGCCCCGGCGTCGCTAAGTATCGAAGCGGTCAAGGCGACCGGCCTTGAACAGATGCCGCTGTATGGCTGGACGCCAGTGACGGTGCCCGGTTGCCCATCGGCCTGGGCCGAGCTGTCGCAACGCTTTGGCGTGTTGCCGTTCGCCGATTTACTGCAACCGGCGATCAGTCTGGCCAGAGACGGTTTTCCGCTGTCGCCGGTGGTTGCCCATCAATGGCAGATCGCGCTGGATGAGTTCAGTCCCCATCGCGATGAGGTGCTGCAGGCCTGGTTCGATACGTTTTTGATTGACGGTCGCGCGCCCAAGGCCGGAGAGATTTTCCGTAACCCGGCGCAGGCGCGAACCCTTGAGGAGTTGGCCAGCACTCGTTGCGAGAGTTTGTATCGCGGCGCACTGGCGCAACGCCTGGATGCGCATTCACGAGCTACCGGCGGCTATCTGCGCGCCACGGATCTGGAGCATTACCGCGCGCAATGGGTCGAGCCGATTCACGTCAATTACCGGGGCGTGGATGTCTGGGAAATCCCACCGAGCGGGCAAGGTCTGGTGGCGCTGATGGCGCTGAAGATTCTTGAAGGCTTCAACTTCGATCACCGTGACAGCCAGCAGACCTGGCACCGGCAACTGGAGGCGATGAAGCTGGCCTACAGCGATGGCCTGCACTACATCACCGATCCGCTGCACATGCGCGTGGCCGTCGCCGATCTGTTGAGCGACGAGTACAGCGCCCGCCGCCGCGCTCAGATCGGCGAACAGGCCCAGCCGCCGAAGCCGGGCGATCCCCACGCCAGCGGCACGGTGTACCTGGCCACGGCGGACGGGCAGGGCAATATGGTGTCGTTCATTCAGAGCAATTACCACGGTTTCGGCTCAGGCGCGGTGCTGCCGGACAGCGGCATCGCCCTGCAGAACCGTGGCCAGGAATTCAGCCTGGATGCCGAGCATGCCAACGCGTTGGCGCCGGGGAAAAAGACCTTTCACACGATCATTCCCGGTTTCCTCACCAAAGACGGTCAGGCGTTGGGCCCGTTCGGTGTGATGGGCGGCTACATGCAGCCGCAGGGGCATGTGCAGATGGTGATGAACCTGGTGGATTTCGGCTTGAACCCGCAGTCGGCACTGGACGCGCCGCGTTGGCAGTGGCTGGGTGGGATGAAGGTGGGCATCGAGCAGGGTGCTTCAAGGGATCTGGCCAACGCGTTGGCGCGTCGCGGGCATGAGGTGCAGATCGCCAGTGACCTGACGGATTACGGACGCGGACAAATCATTCTGCGTGATCCAGTGACGGGCGTACTGTGTGGCGGGACTGAGCCGCGGGCGGATTCGCATATCGCAGTCTGGTAGGGACGGCAGGCACTCGTCAGGTCGGGAGCACACACTTTTTCACAAAGACCTCCCGGGATCCAATCGGTGGCAGAATCTCCCTGACTTGAACGTTCAGGAGAACATCATGCTTCGTGTGTTTGAACGAAGACTCGACCCTTTCCCGCCTGACGAGGTGCCACCGCCACCCAACGGTCTGGCTAAATTTCTCTGGGCCTGCACGCGGGGGGCTCGCGGCTACATTCTGGCATTGGCGTTGCTCAGCGCTGCTGTGTCGATCTATGAAGCCTGGCTGTTTTCCTTCCTCGGCCAGGTCGTCGATCTGCTCTCGACGTGGCAGGCCGGCGGCGAAGCGGCGGTGCAGGAGAGCCTTGTGTTGTGGGGCATGGGCATTGTCATGGTGCTCAGTGTCGGGCTGGTGGCGTTGCGCACCATGGTCCAGCACCAGATTCTGGCGATTAACCTGCCGCTGCGCCTGCGCTGGGATTTCCATCGGCTGATGCTGCGGCAGAGCCTTTCGTTTTTCTCCGACGAGTTCTCCGGCCGGGTCACGACCAAGGTGATGCAGACGGCGCTCGCTGTACGCGACGTGCTGTTCACCATGATCGAGATCTTGCCGGGGATTGGCGTGTACTTCATCGCGATCATTGCCCTGGCCGGCGGCTTTGCGCTGAAGCTGATGCTGCCGTTCCTTGCTTGGGTCGTGCTGTTCGGTCTGGCCATGTGGTACTTCGTGCCGCGCCTGGGCAAGGTCGGCCAGGAGCAGGCCAATGCGCGGTCGATGATGACCGGGCGTATCGCCGACGCGTACACCAACATCACCACCGTGAAGCTGTTTTCCCACTCCAACCGCGAAGCGCACTTTGCGCGGGCGGCGATGGAAGATTTCAAGCAGACCGGTTTTCGCCAGATGCGTCTGGTCAGTCTGTTCGAGATCGTCAATCAGGCCTTGGTGGTGGCATTGATCATGTCCGCCGGCGGCTATGCGCTGTGGCTGTGGCACCAGGGCGACGTCGGCGCCGGTGCGGTGGCGGCGATTACCGCCATGGCGTTGCGGATCAATGGCATGTCGAACTGGATCATGTGGCAAATGACCTCGCTGTTCGAAAGCATCGGCACCGTTCAGGACGGCATGGCGACGCTGACCCAAGGCACCAAAGTGCAAGACGCGCCGGATGCCGGCGTGCTGGTCACTTCTGGCGGCGCGGTGACGTTCGACAAGGTCAAGTTCAACTACGGTGGCGAGCGTCAGGTGCTCGATGGCCTGAGCCTGAGCATTCGGCCGGGTGAGAAAATCGGTCTGGTAGGGCGCTCCGGTGCGGGCAAATCGACGCTGATCAATTTGCTGCTGCGCTTCTATGACGTCGACAGCGGCGAGATTCGTATCGATGGCCAGAACATTGCGCACGTGACCCAGGACAGCCTGCGCAGCGCGATTGGTATGGTCACCCAGGACACTTCGCTGCTGCACCGCTCGATTCGCGACAACATCGCCTACGGCCGGCCCGATGCTACAGACGCACAGATCCGCCGCGCCGCTGCCAATGCGCAGGCTGACGAGTTCATCAGCCAACTCAGCGACCGTCAGGGCCATACCGGCTACGACACTCTGGTAGGTGAACGCGGGATCAAGCTGTCGGGCGGCCAGCGGCAACGGGTGGCGATCGCCCGGGTGATGCTGAAGAACGCGCCGATCCTGCTGCTGGACGAAGCCACCAGCGCGCTGGACTCGGAAGTCGAAGTGGCGATTCAGGAAAGCCTCGATGACATGATGCAGGGCAAGACCGTGATCGCGATCGCGCATCGACTGTCGACGATCGCGGCGATGGATCGGCTGATTGTCATGGATGACGGGCGCATCATCGAGCAGGGCACCCATTCGGAGTTGCTGGAGAAGAACGGCGTGTATGCGCGGCTGTGGGCGCATCAGAGCGGCGGGTTTCTTGGAGAAGACAAAGGCGTGGTGGAGGCCTTGGATCAGGCGTAAACGGGCAGGGCACATGGCCGGGGCATCTTGGGTGTTCCCGGCCGATTTGCCTCGGTTCATTCAAGCCAGATCGACACTCGCCATCATCCGAACACTGGCAAACGTCGATTCGTTTCTCGCCTGATCGAGCGTTGTCAGTGTGTTGATCGATGACGGCGGCGTTGCCCGTTTACGACTCATTGCAGAACCTGAGCGCTCGTCGCTCGGCGGCACCCCAAAGTGCTCGCGATAGCATTTTGAGAAATGCGGTGTGGAGGCAAATCCGCAGACATACGCCAGTTCCACGATCGACAGGGAGGTTTGCTTGAGCAGTTGTCGCGCGCGAATCAGCCGCAACCTCAAGTAGTAGCGTGACGGCGTGCATTGCAGGTATTTCTGAAACAACCGCTCCAGCTGTCGGCGTGACAGATCGACGTATTCGGCAAGGTTGTCCAGCTCGATCGGTTCCTCAAGATTGGCCTCCATCAACGCAACGACTTCTTGCAGCTTGGGCTGATGCGTACCGACCACATGCTTGAGCGGTACGCGTTGATGGTCCTGCTCGTTGCGGATGCGCTCGTAAACAAACATCTCCGAGATGGCGGCGGACAATTCACGACCATGATCGCGGGCGATCAGGTGCAGCATCATGTCCAGCGGTGCTGTTCCTCCGGAACTGGTAAAGCGGTTGCGGTCGAGGGTGAAGAGGCTGGTGCTGACGTTGACGCGTGGGAAAGCTTCCTGCATGGCCGCCAGAAATTCCCAATGCACGCTGCACTCATAGCCATCGAGCAATCCGGCTTTGGCGAGTGCCCAGCTACCGGTGCACACACCGCCCAAACGTCTGGATTGCCGGGCCAGGGCTTGCAACCAGGATGTGTGCTCACGGGTGATCACGCTCTGGATGCCGACCCCGCCACAAACAATCACCGTGTCCGCCACGCTGGGGTTGCTCCACGAGGCATCCGGCGTGATCGGGACCCCGTCGCTGGCCCAAACAGCCGCACCATTGGCGCTGAAGGTATGCCAGCGATACAGCGTTCGCCCCGACAATTGATTGGCCATGCGCAGTGGTTCGACGGCGGATGCCAGCGACATGAGGGTGAATTTATCCAACAGCAGAAACTCGACGGATTGGGTCGTACCGTCGGCCACGGAGGGGGTCGATGACATCGTGTCCTCACAGGAATCGGTCTGAGATGCAGGCGTCGGTCATTCCCTTGGTCTTCGCCAAGGGAATATCGGCTTCGGCGTGAACGCCTAGCCCACCGAGGTTGCGCGTGCCGCCGGGGCAGGGTGACGCGAAGTCATCAGGCCGATAAAGGAGATTGCCAGCGCCAGGCCAATGGTGGTGGTGACTTCGGTGCGGTGCTGCGGGGTGATCATCATGACCGCCAGCGCCGCGCAGATGAAGCCGATCACCAGCCACGTCAGCCACGGGAACAGCCACATGCGGAAGGTCAGCTCGACCTTGCGCTGTTGCAATATCCGCCGCATGCGCAGCTGCGACACCGCAATCGCCAGGTACACCAGAAGGGCAATCGCCCCGGAACTGGCCAGCAGGAACTCGAACAGCCCGGCGGGCATGAAGTAGCTCCACACGGTGATCGACGCACCCAGCACGGTGCTGGCGATCACGGCGGCGCGTGGCACACCGGCCGCGGAAGTGGCCTTCAGCGCTTTCGGTGCATCGCCGCGACGGCCCAGCGAGTACAGCATGCGCGAGGCAATGTAGATCGAGGAGTTCATGCAACTGGCCACGGCGATCAGCACGACAACGTCGACCATGAACTTGGCGTTTGGAATGTTCATGATTTCCAGGGCGCGCTGATACGAGCCCACCGAGGCCAGCAACGGATCATTCCAGGGCACCACGGAGATGACCACGAAGATCGACAGCAGGTAGAACACGCCGATGCGCCAGATCACCGAGCGGGTGGCCTTGGCGATGTTCTGCGCCGGGTTATTCGATTCGGCGGCCGCGATGGTCACCGCTTCAGTGCCGATGAAGCTGAACATGATCGTGATGAAAGCGCCGACCACCGCCGACAAGCCGTTGGGCGCAAACCCGCCGTGCTCGGCCATCAGGCCGCTCAACCCGCTGACTTCGCGGTCGGGCACCCAGCCCATCAACACGGCAAAACCGACCCCGATGAAGCCGATGATCGCCACAACCTTGGCCATGGCGAACCAGAACTCGAATTCACCATACTTGGACACGCTGAACAGGTTGGTCACCACCAACGCAATGATCGATCCCAACGCGAACAGCCAGGCATCGACCTGCGGAAACCATTGGTGCAGCACATGCCCGGCCGCCAGTGCTTCGATGGGAATCACCAACACCCAGAACCACCAGTACAGCCAACCGATGGTAAAACCGGCCCAGCGGCCGATGGCCTGGTCGGCGTAGGTGGAGAACGAACCGGTGTCCGGATTGGCCACCGCCATCTCGCCGAGCATGCGCATGACCAGCACGACAAGCAGACCTGAAAACAGATAGGCGAGCAGCACCGCCGGCCCTGCTGCGGCAATCGCGTGTCCTGAACCGACGAACAAACCGGCGCCGATAATCCCGGCGATGGACAACATTGTGACGTGACGAGGCTTGAAGCCCTGCGCCAATTGGCTACTCGAATCCATGGAGTTCGGGCTGATCATCGGTATTTTTATTCTCTGCTGATCGACATTTAAGCAATTGACCGGGCACACGACCGAGCACCATCGTTGCCTGCTGAAACTCCCGAAAGAAGCCCGTCCAACCGCCGCAGTTCTTATCAACCCCATGATCTGACCGGGATTGTTTTGATAGGAAGACACGGCACCTTAGCCGGCCTTGCTGCCGATTCAATAGCCTGATTGCGCCATGATCGTGTCTGATATCGACATGTGAATACCATGAGGTCGTATTGGAGACCTGTCGGTCACGCAAGGCTCTGGCAATCAAAACCCAGATTGACCAAGTCATGTTCGTTTTTGAGAGGGGGGCCTGAATTCGACGGTGAAGCCAAACTGGGCCCCACAAGTCAGGCTCTCTATACTGGCCTTCCAGGATGGTAAATAGAGCACACCCTATGCCCGTCGCACCTAATCAAAATTTCCCAGTCATTTTGGTCCCGGCTCAACCAAGCGACGTGGAAAATCTTGTAGCCATTCGAATTGAGGCCATGCGCGAAAGTCTGGAGCGTGTCGGGCGATTTGATCCGGTGCGTGCGCGAGAGCGGTTTCTTGGCGGTTTTGACGCTCGCAACACACGCTATATCGAGGTATCTGGAGAGAGGGTTGGTTTTGTAGTGGTCAAGCATCACCACAATGAACTCTTGCTCGACCACTTGTATGTGAGACCGAGCGCGCAAGGATCAGGTGTAGGGGCTGCTGTTCTCACTCAGATTTTCAAAGAGGCGGATGCGGCTGCGCTCCCTGTTAAAGTTGGCGCTCTCAAAGAAAGTGCTTCGAATCGCTTTTATACCCGCCATGGCTTCCAATTCACCGAAAGCAGTGAAGTCGACAATTATTATGTGCGTCAGAGTGTTCCGGCGAAACAACGGTAGAAAGCGTTCTCAGGCTCGGTATATCCAGTAAACTTGGCGTCAATCTCGCGCCTTAGAGCGCCTGGGTATACAGAAGGAAACCGCCATGCTTGAACTCGAACCGCTGTGCTTCTCGTCCGACTGCCCTAGCCGAGCTTTATTCGAGCAGATCGCTGATAAATGGTCGATGATGGTATTAGCCGTGCTTGATGACGGTCCGCAACGCTTCAACGCGATCCGTCGTCGCCTGCAAGGCGTTACCCAAAAAGCGCTCACGCAATGTCTGCGCCGGCTGGAGCGCAACGGCCTGGTATCGCGCGAGGTGATTTCGCTTTCGCCAGTCGCGGTGCAGTACCAAATCACGCCGCTGGGCCGCACGCTGCAACAACCTTTTCGAGCACTGCATGAATGGACGCTCGCCAAGTTGCCGGAGGTTGATGCTGCCCGGCAGAAGTTCGACGCCGCTGCAATCGGACCGACAAGTACGTAGGGAAGGTTGCTTCACTGGATTACTTGAACGCGTTGTCGGCCGCCCATGCTGCGCTTCGGGACTTGTCATCCGATGGCTTGAAAAACACCGAAGATCTCAATCGAACCAGTGCGATCTGGTAAGCATGAAACTCTGCTAACACTTTTTGTTGTTGGCAGTGCGCTGGTTTTTGCCTTTCATGCGCGGGCAATCAATCTCGATACCTGCTTCAACCGAACCTTCACATCGATTGCTCAGGCCGTTCGATCATGAACGCGGAGCGTCCTGCTCTTGCGCGCGAGGCCACTGTATACGGCTCGCCAGCCCATACGCCGCCGACCATTTCCTGACGGTAGGTATCCTCAGACCTACCAGGTGTACGAACGGTGCCTAATTGACGCCAGGTTTATTATTGATACCTTTTCGACTGTCCTCATTTGAGGGAAGCGGTCCGAACCGGACCCTTCGTTCGCCACTCTTGCCGGCGGCTTGCAGCCAGCCAATCGAGCATCCGACAGAAGCATTTCTTTGGTCGAGCCGCACTTGAGAAATCGTTAGGCACGGGCGGACATTCAATAAAATTTATTCTGAGGAAAGTATGGGAAATTTTAAGCTTCTAACCCCCTTGAACAACGAAGAACTCACTTTCAGAAATCGGGTGTTCATGGCGCCGATGACAAGAGGTCGATCCAAGGATCAGGTGGCCAACGAATTGACTGCGACCTATTACGCACAGCGTGCCTCGGCGGGCCTTATTTTTACCGAAGGCACCCAGATCAGCGCCCAGGCCGTCGGCTGGACGAATACCCCAGGGATCTATACGCCTGAACAGATTGCGGGCTGGAAGAAGGTAACTCAGGCAGTTCATGAAGCCGGCGGCCTCATTTTCGCCCAGCTTTGGCACACCGGTAGAGCATCTCATCCTGATTTTCATGGTGGAGAACTCCCGGTCGCGCCATCGTCAGTCCCCTTCAATAGCCAAGCGTTCACGCCCGAAGGCATCAAACCCTCGGTGACCCCACGCGAACTGACCATTGATGAAATCAAGTCCACCATTGCGGACTACGAAAAAGCTGCACAGGCCGCGAAAGATGCGGGCTTTGATGGTGTAGAGATACACGGTGCCAATGGTTATCTGCCCGCGCAGTTTCTGGAAGACGGCTCAAACAAACGCACCGACGAGTACGGCGGTACCATTGAGAAGCGGGCGAGGTTCTTGCTTGAAGCCACGGACGCCGCGATCAGAGTCTTCGGACCGGCCCGTATCTCGGTCAGGCTGTCGCCGCGCATTCCGTACAATGACATGGGCGACTCCAATCTCGAGCAGACCTACATGTACGCGGTAGAAGCGCTGGAAAAGAGAAACGTTGGAATTCTGCATTTCATGGAACCCGGGACTCTGCCGGAAGGCGCGAAACCCTTGGCGCCCGGGGCTCGCCAGCGGTTCTCAGGAATTTTCGTGTTAAATGTTGGTTATGATCGGAAGTCTGCGGAACAGGCCCTGCAAACCGGCCTGGCCGATGCCGTCACATTTGGCACACTGTTCATCAGCAACCCTGATCTGCCGGAACGCTTCTTCCTTGATGCGCCGCTGGCTACTGCGGATGCCTCTACTTTTTACAGTGGTTCGCAAGAGGGCTATACCGACTACCCGCCGCTGGCCTAGAGATCGAAGCGCGATTTTCGTTTGGTACCGACCAACAGTTTGATCATGGACGAGCAACTTGCCGCCTCACGACGGCAAGTTGCTTCGGCCTTACAGAGTAAATGACAACGCAGAGAAGACCATCCCGCCACTGCCTGCCCAACCCATGCAAAACTGGTCTTTCTCGGCTTCGCCCCGACTCATCGCATCGAAGATGCCGTAGGGGATGGACGCGGTAATGATGTTGCCGGTTTTATGCCCGACATGGTGCAGCTTGTGATCAATACCGATCAGTTGCCCAATGTGCTCCCACATCTTTGGCGAACCGGTATGAATAAACACTTTATGAACATCTGCTGCAGAGATGTTTTGCAGATTGAAGACTTTGATCGCTTCATTACGACCATCTTCATGCAAGGCTGCCGCGTAGGAGTTGAATTGATATTGCCCGCCGGTCGGTGCAATACGGGGAATATCCTCCTCATTGCAGAACAGTTTCCAGTCCGGCAGGGAAATGGTCGACAAGTCGCTCAAGTCCGGCCGGTTGATGTACGAGAACTTGAAGTTGCCGGGGGCCTCATGACTGAGGATGGTGACCGTGACGGCTTCGCCAATGGTAAAACTCGGAAACTTGTAAGCCAGTTCCGCCGACGACTGCAAAGAGAAGTTCTTGGGCATGACCGGCCCGCCAGCAGACATGCCAAATTCCATATTGACGATCGCCGCGTAGCGAATCTCGCCGGCCTGCATTTTGCTGTTGATGACATCCATGGCGGTCACCCAGCCGTTGCAGGCGTCCACCACATCAAAGTTTCTGCAGCTCAGGCCCAGCGCCTTGGCAATGAACGTACTGTTGGCCGGCTCGATGAAGCCTCGCGTGACGTTCGGATAGATCAACAGATCCAGGTCGGCCTTGTCGATGTTGGCCTGAGCGAGCGCCGAGTTGAATGCAGTCTCCATCAGTTGCATCGGCGTTTCATCGGCGCCCAGCCAGTGGCGCGTGCCGCTGCCGCTTTTTTCAAGCAACTTGCTGATGGTCTTCAAGGTTTTTGGCAAGTCTTCCTGGAACGTATCTTTAGAGTGTTCCTCGACCAGGTTTATAACGTCTTGATTGCTGATAATGCGTGACGGGAGAATCCCGGACAGACCAACTATTTTCATATGACTTCCTTGTTGAAAGTATGCATCCGTGGGCAATGGCTGCGGATGAGCAAACCCTTACTCATCCCTGTAAGGAGCCACTGGCGGCAATACTTTTAGCACAAAGAAAACGCGGATCAAGGACGTTGCTCGTTATTTGCCTCAATCGAATTGAATCATGACCTGGGTCAATTTAACGGCTTTCAAGTTAATCGAAAAAACAGTCGGGCGGACCCTCGCGACGCGGTTGGCATCTGTGTTTGATGTCGTCGGCTATCGGCGAAAAGGACACACCTGAAGGGATAAACACCCCTCAATAGCCAATTTTCGTCACGTGGTTGCGTAAAAGCCCCAAGCTGGCCCTAAAATCCTCGAAAACCGAGGGAACTATTAACGTCCACCAACAGACTGAGCTGCTGTTGCGACCTTCATGCAAACGTCGCACGAAACGATTTCTACAATAAATGGAGCACACAATGGGCAGGGCACGCGATGAGTTTGATTTCTGGTGGGGTACTTCCGGGTCGTGGGTGGAACCGCCGAATGTGCGCCGCAGCGGCACCAGCGGTGTCCAGCTGATTGTTCAAGGTGACAAGACGTTTTTTGTAAAGCGCCAGACCGGCCATTTGTTCCGCAGTCTCCGTTACCCCACTGGCCGACCGACCGCATTGCGTGAAGGCGTTGCCCTTTCAAGACTCGAAGAGCTGGGCGTGAATGCGCCAAGACCGGTATTTTATGGCGCGAGAAAAGTCGACGGCGTATGGCAGGGTGTCTTGGTTACCAAAGACCTGGGCGGCTTCATCGATCTGGATACCTGGTATAGCCAGGGCGCTGCAAGCCTGTTGACCACAGAGCAACATCTGCGACTTCTTGAACGTTTGGCGCAAATGCTGGCGCGGATGCACTCGGGCAAATGGCAGCACGGTTGCATGCGCTCCAAACACATCTTTATCAAGGCGTCGATTACTGACGCAGACTTCGATTTCGAACTGGCGCTGCTTGATCTGGAGAAATCTCGTGGTCGCGCTACGGCAATGGGTGCGGCGCGTCACGACATTCCTCAACTCAGACGGCATTCTTTCTGGGATGAGTCGCAGTGGCGGCATTTCCTTTCGAGCTATGAGCAAGCCAGTGGTAGAACCCTGTAAGCAGGTGTGCAAAGCCATTGGTTAGAACAGGCTGTGGTGCGTGCTCAGCACATAAGTCACGCACCAGCCTCCTCTGAAAAATTACCACTGACCGCTTCCGAGGCAGGCGATTATTTCCCAGCCACTGAATTCCCACCAGGAATAGCGCTCATCAGAGCAGCTTCTGGCCAGGCTGGCCGTCTGGATTTCTCCAGCCTTTCGCTGGGTTGCGAAAGGCGTGTCAATTGAGGCGGTCACCTGCTTGACCGTCTGTGGAGCACTGATGATAGTTGGATGCACGGAAGCGTTTGTGACCGTTGCGGCGAGAGCGAGCGTCGCCGCGATGGCCAGAGTAGTCATGGACTTTTTCATGTTCGAATCCTTTCAGTTAGCTGACAGCGGGCTTATACATAGGCCCCGACCTGCCTTCTGAACAGATCGGGCATTCGCGTAATGTCACGCCAGAAAAGCCTATCACTGCGCTATCTCCAGAAAAGTCGCACAACTGTGCTATTGACAACTTGTTGAACGGCCGGTCTTCGCCATGGGCGCTGGATCAGAGTCAAATAATCTGAACCCCGCCCGAACGCTCACGCCTAACGATCAGCTTGTGTTCATTCGCACAGGCCCGGTGCCAATACCGGCACATTCCGAGAGGTGGTCAACGTGGCTAAAGACGAGAAGAAAAGCAAAAAAGACGACGCTTCGAAAGCCAGCAAGGACTTGAAAGACAAAAAGTCCTCGCCGGAAAAGAAATCAGCGGCAGCTTCGGCGCTTTCCAAATCCTCCGACAAGAAAGACAAGAAGAAAGACGCCGAACCGAAAAAGTCTGCGAAAAAAGCCGATAGCAAGCCGGAAAAGGCCAAGGATGCTAAGAAGGCTGACAAGCCGGCGAAAAAGAAGAAGTAATACCTGCGACTCGCCAGGGCTTTACGCCCTGGCGTCCCTCAGATCGTTGTTCAAGCCGTTTCTTCAACCCTGTGCACATCCCCCAACGAATCACGCTGCATCGACTGCAGGTTTTTCTCGATGGTTTCGCACAGGGCTTCCATCTGGATCTGGTGCTCGCTGTGGCGAAACGGGCTTTGCAGGTCAGTACCGATGCGTTCAATGGCCAGCAGCATGAAGCCCACCACCGTCGAGGCCAGCGGGGTGAACCAACCCAGCGACTCCACCAGGCCCACCGGCACAATCAGGCAGAACAGCGAGATAAACAGGCGCGGGAAATACACGTAGGGGTAGGGCAGCGGAGTATTGGCAATGCGTTCCATCCCGCCCTGGCTGTTGGACAGATCGACCATCGTCGATTCCAGCCGTGCCAGCCGAATGCTGTCCAGGCGCCCGGCCTTGTATTCCCGAGCCAGCAACGCCGCGGAACCGGTGAGGATGTCGTTGGCAAAGTTGTTGGTGGTGCCGCTGCGGGCGAATTCATCCGCCGGGATGAACGCGCGGACTTCCTCCGGGCAAGGCTGACCCTGCAGATGCGCCGCGAGGCAATTGACGTACGCCACATGGCGGCGCAACAGCGTCGCCTTCACCGGGTTCACTTCGTTGTCGGGATCATCCAGCAGCGTCAGCACCTGCCGGGCGAAGCTGCGCGAGCTGTTGATCATCATGCCCCACAGCGTGCGCGCTTCCCACCAACGGTTGTAGGCGCTGCTGTTGCGGAAACTGATCAGCACCACCAGCGCTGAACCGAGCAAAGTCAGAGGCATCAGCGGCAGGTTGATCTTGGCGTTGAGGAACAACATGAAGTCGACGGTGACGGCGATGTCCCAGAGCAACAACCAGAACAGCGACCAGCCCACGTAGCCCATGGTCTTGATGATCAAACGGTATTTTTTGACGATGGCTGCTTTCAAACGGAAACCTCGTGGCGAGCGGTAAGCGTTAACGCCCTAGCTCCGACGCTGGTTCGGGGGTAAAGGTTCGGTGTCGAGTGAGCTTCTTGGTTACGACAATTTTCAGGCAATAAAAAACCCGGTCATTACGCCGGGTTTTTTATTGCCTGCAGTTCTGCCAGAAGTCAGAGCGAAGCTTTCACCTGCAAGCCAAACACCAACGCATTGTCGATGTCCTGACCGGAAAACGCGCCCGGTTCGATGATGTATTGCATGTTCGGGCGCAGCGTCAGCCACGGCGTGGCCTGATAGCCGTAGCCGAGTTCGATCAACTGCTCGCCACTGTCCAGGTTCGGGAACTGCGTGCCATTGGCCATGGCAGCGTCCTGTTGCACGTCGCGGCTGCGCGAGTTAGGCACGGCGCGGCCGTAGCCCAGAGCGACGGTGTCACGCGGGCGACCTTCGAACGGTTTGTACAGCACCAGACCGGTGCCGTACCACTTGCTGAATGGCGAAGCCGCTTCGCTGGCCGCCGAGTATTGGCCGAACGCATGCAGGCTGCGGCCCTCGGACGTTGGCGAACTCCATACGGCCTGATCGATCAGCAGGTAGTGACCGCCACGGCCGGAGACTTCCTTGTCGCTGCCGACGCGTTTCACGTCGGAGCTGTCGTAGTAGTAACCGAGCTTGTATTCGCCAGGCAATTGGCCCGCGTGCTTGTACACCAGCTCGATCGGCACCACGGTGCCGGTGGTGTGTTTCGGGCCCAGATGCCAGGCACGGCTGGAGTTGCCGTTGCTTTCCGGATCGACGTTGAACGCGGCCACGCGCAGTTGCCAGGACGGCGACAAGTCGTATTTCACCCGCACGCCCAGGTGTGCGTTCGGGTAATTGGTCCAGCCGCTGCCGCCGGACATGTTCAGCGGATGGCCGCAGAAACCGGCGTTCATGAAGTTGCACAGAATGCCGCTGTCGAGGCCGCCGAGGTCGTTGCCCATTGCCATGTAACCCAGCTTCACGTTGAGCGCCGGGGTGAACAGACTGCGCTCATAGCTCAGTTCGGTCAGGCGGGTGTAGAGGCCGCCGTAGTTTTCCTGGATCGGCAGACGGTTGCCAACCAGATCTTCGGAGGCGCTGTTGCCGCGGCGGTCGTTGATGGTCAGCTGAACCTTGCCGGCGTTCTCTACGCCATACAACTTGCTCAGGTCGAACTGCGCGCCGAGCTTGATGTTCTGCGAGTAACGGCCGGAGCGATGCAGGCCGCCATCGGCGTTGTAAGCCATTTCGCCGGTGTAATCGCCGGTGAACTTGATGCCGTCTTCGTCCATCTGGTGGCGCAGGCCACCCCAGTCACCGGTCAGGGTGTTGCGGGTCAACAGGTTCGAATCGGTATCGGCGAAGGCGGGCAGGGTGGTGCAGGTCAGGCCCAACAGCACGCCGTTGACCCAGCCGTTACGAGTAAAACCAAACATGGAGATCTTCCTGCTCAAAGCTGTAGCGATATCGGAAAGCGGCGCGGCACCCTCAGGTGCCGCGCGCAAAAAGAAAGCGCCCGTGGTCAGCACGGGCGCTGCGGCTTACGGCAAGGCGTAAGCCATCACGTAGTCGCCGCGATCGGTCGACTGACGCGCACCACCGGCGGTGATGACGATGTACTGCTTGCCGGTCTTCGGCGAAACGAAGGTCATCGGGCCGCCCTGACTGCCGACCGGCAGACGCGCTTTCCACACTTCTTCGCCATTGGCGCTGTTGAAGGCGCGCAGGTAGAAGTCCTGGGTGCCGGCGATAAAAATCAGGCCACCTTGGGTCGACAGGGTGCCGCCGAGGGTCGGCAGACCGATCTTGATCGGCAGGTGCATGCGGATGCCCAAGGGACCTGTGTCTTCAACGGTACCGACCGGAACCTGCCACGCGACTTTCTGGGTCTTCATATCAATGGCGGTCAGAGTGCCGAACGGCGGAGCCTGGCACGGAATGCCGGCCACCGACAGGAAGCGGTTTTTGTTGACCGCGTAAGGCGTGCCTTTGAGCGGTACCGCGCCCATACCGGTGTTCAACGCTTCGCCACCGGAGGAAGCTTGAGCCTTGTTCTGCGACGGGATCATCTGAATCCACAGACCCAGGCGCATGTCGTTGACGAAGATGAAACCGTGCACCGGGTCAGTGGAGATGCTGCCCCAGTTCATGCCGCCCAGGGAACCCGGGAAGCTCAGGGATTTATCGGTACCGGGCGCGGTGTACAGGCCGTCGTAACGCATCGATTTGAAATCAATCCGGCACAGCAACTGGTCGTACGGGGTGGCGCCCCACATGTCCGATTCAGTCAGGTGCTGGGCACCGATCTGTGGCATGCCCACCGATTTCGGCTGGGTTGGCGAGTACGGTTCGTTCGGGATGTTCGCGGCTTTGACCGGGACTTCTTTAACCTCGGTCAACGGTTTACCGGTGGCACGATCGAGCACGTAGATCTGCCCGGCCTTGGTGCCGATGACCAGCGCCGGAACGGTTTTGCCGTCCTTGGTGAAGTCGATCAGGCTCGGCTGCATCGGCAGGTCGAAGTCCCAGAGATCGTTGTGCACGGTCTGGAATACCCAGCGTTCATCACCGGTGGTGGCGTCCAGCGCGAGGATCGAGGCGCCGTAGGTGTGATCGAGTTTGCTGCGCTCGACACCATAGATGTCGGTGGACGAGCTGCCCATTGGCAGGAACACGGTGTTGGTTGCCGGATCGTAGGACATCGGCGCCCAGCTGTTCGGCGTGCTGCGCACATACGTGCTGCCGTCGGCCGGGGCCTTTTTGGCCTGCGGGTTGCCCGGGTCGAAGGCCCAGCGCATGGCGCCGGTGATTACGTCGAAACCACGGATCACGCCGCCCGGCATGTCGGTTTGCACGTTATCGGCTACGCGACCGCCGACCACCACAGTGGTGCCGGCCATCAGCGGAGCGGAGGAGAGCTGGTAGTAGCTGTCCGGTACGTCACCGAGACCGGCCTTCAGATCAACCTGGCCATTGTTGCCGAAGCCCTGGCAGAACTCGCCGGTGTCGGCATCGACCGCGATCAGGCGGGCGTCGATGGTGTTGGTCAGCAGACGGCGCTGGCAATTGGCGGCCGGCGCCGGTTTGGCTTCGATGATGCTCGAATTGCTTGGTTGAGCGATGCTTTTGGTCGCATCGAAATAGGCCATGCCACGGCAACGCTGCCAGACTTTCGACTTAGCGTTGATCGCGTTCTTCCACAGCTCTTTGCCGGTGTCGGCATCCAGCGCGATCAGGTTGTTGTGCGGGGTGCAGATGAACACTTTGTTGCCGATCTGCAGCGGAGTGAGCTGGTCTTCGGCACCGTTGCCATCGCTCTCGGCGACGTCACCGGTGTGGTAGGTCCAGGCTACTTTCAGCTTGTCGACGTTGTTGCGGTTGATCTGGTCCAGCGCAGCAAAGCGGCTGCCGCCCTCGGTATTACCGTAGTGCGCCCAGTCTTTTTGCGCCTTGTCTGGCTCAACCGGGGTCAGGCCCGGACCAGTGCCGGTCGCGGCGACAGTCGGGTGCGCAACGAACATATTGCCGGCAGCCACCGCCAGTCCCACGGCCAGGACAGCGGCAACGCCGTAAGCGCCACGACCCGGAACACCACCGTTGGCACGCTTGAGCAGCGGGTAGACCAGCGTCACCGCAAGACCCACGGCGCTGAACATGAACAGACGCGAGAACACCGGCCAGAACACCAGCCCGGCATCGCTCACTGCCCAGATCGCTGTGCCCACCAGAAACGCTGCAAACAGCCAGGCGCCGGCCGTCTTGAAGCGAGCGATCAGCAGACCGGAAACGGCCATCACCAGACCGCCCACGAGGAAGTACCACGACCCTCCCAGGCTGACCAGCTTCACTCCGCCAGCCGCAAGTGCCAGGCCGAGCAGGGCGATGATCACCCCCAGCCCGACCAGAATGAATTTTGATATGCCCGAGAGGCGTTGACTCTGCTTCACGTTGAATGTCCCGTTGAAATGAGGCGTGCATTATATAGATAGGTAACTACCTAGTTAAATCACTAATTCAGTAATGAACTGTTGTTCATTGCGAAATCCCCGTCCTGAGCGGGGACCTGCGCTTTCAAGGGCCTGGAAAGATATTTTGAATGCCTGAAAAACCGCCTTTTTGTCAGAAAAAATGGGAGTTATGACAGCTGCCGTCATCAACCACGGTTATTGCGCAGAATCGAGAAATTCAACGCCGCCGCTACACACAGCCAGGCCAGATACGGAAACAGGATCAACCCGGTGATCAAATCCAGGCGCAACGCCATAAACACCATCACCGCGACCACCAGCCACAACAGCAGCAGAATCACCATGGCGGCGGCCACCTGATGCGCGCCGAAGAACACCGGCGTCCACAACGTGTTCAGGGCAATTTGCGCGGCCCACAGCGCCAGTACCGTCTGACTGCCAGGAATCAGACTCAAGCGATAACCGGCCCAGGCCAGCAATAGATAGATTATTGTCCAGGCCACCGGAAACGCCCAATTCGGTGGAGTAAATCCGGGTTTATTGAGCCCTTCGTACCATGGCCCGGGTTTGAAAATCACCCCGGTAGTCGCCGCAGCGCCGCACGCGATCAGAAAAATCAGAAACGTCACCATTTTTCACTCCTTGGCCGCAGCCACTCTCTCTGGGATTACAGCGCCGCAACGGTCGCTCATTCGGATTTCATCGCCATCAGGTCGCTGACCCGCGCCACCAGCGTGTCGACGGCAAACGGCTTGGTCAGCACCTGCATGTCCGGGCCCAATTGACCGGCACCAATCACCGCGTTTTCTGCGTACCCGGTAATGAACAGGGTCTTCAGATTCTGGCGGATTTCCCGGCCGGCATCGGCCAGTTGCCGACCATTCATGCCACCCGGCAAGCCGACGTCGGTGATCAGCAAGTCGATGTGTATGTCCGAGCGCAACATCTTCAACCCAACCACACTGTCAGCGGCCTCTATCAAGGTGTAGCCGAGATCGCCGAGCACGTCTGTTAGCAGCGCGCGCACCGTAGGCTCGTCGTCCACCACCAGAATCGTCTCGCCAGACTTGGGCAAGGCTGCCGGCGTGTTGTCCTTGTGATCCTGATTCGGCACGGGCTCGCCATGGTAGCGCGGCAGATAAATGCACATCTCAGTGCCCTGGCCAACCTGCGAATGCACGCGCACCTGGCCGCCGGACTGCTTGGCGAAACCGTAGATCATCGACAACCCCAACCCCGTGCCCTGGCCCAGCGGTTTGGTGGTGAAGAACGGGTCGAAGGCTTTGGCGATGACATCGGCGGTCATGCCGGTGCCGGTATCGGTCACGCACAGGCACAGGTATTCGCCCTCGGGCATGTCCAGGGTGCGCGCCGTCTCGCAGTCCAGCGCACGGTTAGCCGTCTCGATGGTGATGCGCCCGCCATCGGGCATCGCATCGCGCGCGTTGATGCACAGGTTGAGCAGGGCGTTCTCCAACTGGCTGGCATCCACCAGCGTTGGCCAGAGCCCCGGCGCGGCGCGGGTTTCCAGAACGATGCTGGGGCCGACCGTACGCTGGATCAGCTCGGTCATGCCGGTCATCAGCGTGTTGACATCGGTCGGCCGCGGATCGAGGGTCTGGCGTCTGGAAAACGCCAGCAGACGGTGGGTCAGGGCGGCGGCGCGCTTGACCGCGCCCTGGGCGGTCACCATGTATTTGTCGACCTCATTCAGCCGGCCCTGGCTGATGCGCGCGCCCATCAACTCCAGCGCGCCGGAAATGCCGGCCAGCAAATTGTTGAAGTCATGCGCCAGGCCCCCGGTCAGTTGGCCGACGGCTTCCATTTTCTGCGACTGACGCAGTTTCTCTTCGGCTTGCATCAGCTCTGAAGTGCGCGATGACACGCGCTGCTCCAGCGTATCGTTGAGCGCGCGCAACGCGGCGATGGCGCGGTCGCGCTCCGCTTCGACATTGCGCCGTTCCTCGACATCGATCAGCACGCCGGGAAAGCGCAGCGGCGTTCCATCATCGGCACACTCAACACGGCCGTTGGCCTCGATCCACTGATATTTGCCGTCTGTGCGGCGCACACGGTACTGGTGGGAGTAGGCGCCACCACGGCCTATGGCTTCGTTGATCGCGGTGGTCAGGCCATCCTGGTCTTCGGGATGCACGGTCACCATGACTTGTTCGAGGCTGAGCCCTTCGCGGCCCAGCGCCGGGTCGAGGTCAAACACCCGGGCGAATGCTTCGTCCACGGCAAAGCGGTCGGTGAGCAGGTCCCAGTGCCAGGTGCCGATGATCGCACCGGCGGCAAGCGCCAGTTGCACACGCTCGACGTTCTCCCGCGCCAGCGCTTCACTGGCTCGCAAGCGCTCTTCGGCGTCGCGCCGCTGGGTGACGTCGTTGAACAGGATCGCGATCTGCCGGTCGGCAGGATCGCCGACCCGTACCGCGCGCACGTCGAACCAGCGTTCGAAGGTGTTGGCGTAATTTTCGAAGTTCGCCGGCTCTCCGGTCTTGGCCACGTGGCCATAGGTTTCGAACCAGAAGCTTTCCAGATTGGGCGCGAACTCGGTCACCCATTTGCCGCGCAGGTTGACCCCGCACTGGTGTTCGAACGCCGGGTTGGCTTCGACGAAGTAGTAATCGACGGGTTTATCGTCAGCGTCGAATTTGACCTTGACGATGGCGAACGCCGATTCGATGGTTTCCAGAATGGTGATGAAGCGTGCCTCGCTACGTGCGAGCGCATCCCGACTGGCTTGCAGTTGCGCCGCCATGTCGCGATCGAGGTCAACGTCCTGCGTGTCGACCAGGGTGCTCTGAAGCGCCGCGCGCAATCGCCTTACCTCTGACTCAAGCGCTTCGCGACTAAGGTGTTCAAGGGTATCCATGTGACCTGCTTTATTGAATGTTCAGGGGCTGGCTTCATAGAGCGCGTAGGCACAACGCGAGCAGTGAACGTCGCGCTCGCAGTGGACTCGAGCGCCAATCATCCGTTGACCGGGCGCGCTGTGCTTAAGTTTCACCACCCGCGCAAGCGAGCGCTCATTTCAGATCGATTCGCCGTTATCCAGGCGCGCCAACAGGTTCTGCCCGCGTTGCCACAGCGCCTCCTGCTTGGCTGGCGGCATGCGGTCGAGGTTCTTGTACATCATCGCCATGCGCTGATTGCCGCGCAGTTGTTCACCGTGGCGCATCAGAAAATGCCAATACAACGCATTAAACGGGCAGGCATTGTCCGCGGTACTTTCGCTGACCTTGTAGGCGCAGCTTCGGCAGTAGTCGGACATGCGATTGATGTATTGGCCACTGGCGCAATAGGGTTTGGAACCGAGGTAACCGCCATCGGCATGCATGACCATGCCCAAGGTGTTGGGCAGCTCGACCCAGTCAAAGGCGTCCATATAGATCGCCAGATACCACTCACAGATCTGGCTCGGCGCGATGCCGGCGAGCAGGGCAAAATTACCGGTGACCATCAGCCGCTGGATGTGATGCGCGTAGGCGTGCTGCAGACTCTGGCCGATGGCCTGGCGCATGCAGTTCATCTGCGTCGCACCGGTCCAGTAGAACTCGGGCAGTGGCCGGTCGTTGCCGAATACATTGCCCAGTGCGTAGTCCGGCATTTTCAGCCAGTACACGCCGCGCACATATTCCCGCCAGCCGATCAGTTGCCGAATGAAGCCTTCGGCGGCATTCAGGGCAATCCTGCCGGCCCAATAGGCCGACTCGACGTCGCTGCACAACTGCCGCAAATCCAGCAGGCCAATATTGAGCGCAGCGCTGATGCGCGCGTGAAACAGAAACGGTTCGTCACTGGCCATGGCGTCCTGATAGTCGCCGAAACCTGCCAGGCCATAGTCCAGAAAATACTCCCAGAGCGCCTGCGCGTCGGCATGGGTGACCGGGTAGTTGAAGTCGTCGAGTGCGCCGTAATGCTGACTGAAACGGGCCTTCACCAGGTCCAGCACTTCGCGGGTGATCGCGTCATTACCGAAACGGATCGGGTAGGGGGCTTTCACGCCTTTGGGCAGGGCCTTGCGATTCTCCGCATCGAAATTCCACGCACCACCCACCGGCGTGCCGTCGCCATTGAGCAGCAAGCGACTCTTGCGGCGCATCTCGCGATAGAAGAACTCCATTCGCAACTGCTTTTTGCCGGCGGCCCAGGCGGCGAACTCGGCGCGACTGCACAGAAAACGCGTATCGGCGTGCCAATGGATGGGCAAGCCACAGTCCCTGATCGATTGCTCCAGGCGCCAGTCCCCGCACTCGGTGACGTGCACTTCCTCGACCTGCAACCGCTGTTGCCAGCGGCGTAATTCCCCCGGTACAGAGCCGCTATTGTGCGGATCATCCAGGGTCACGTATTCGACACGAACGCCCTGGTCTCGCAGGGCCTGGGCGAAATGGCGCATGGCACTGAAGATCAGGGCAATCTTTTGCGGATGGTGCGGCACATGGCTGGCTTCTTCCATGACCTCGACCAGCAGCACGCTGTCGCGCTCGCTATCGAGCGTCTGCAATGAAGCCAGATCGAAGGACAACTGATCGCCCAGCACCAGGCACAACCGACGGTTCTGGTTCATTCACAGTATCCGTTTCATAACGGTGTGGTCAGCGAAAACGGAATCCGCAGCTCTTCGACGGGCCCGCTATCACGCCCGCACATTTCGTCGTGCACGCATTGCTGCACCAGCACGCAGGGGAATGCCGGCACAGTCTGCAGCAGGTCACGCAGATGGGTGATCGAGCGCAGATGCATCGGTTTGGCTGCATCGTCGAGCAAGGTGAACTGGCCGTGATCCAGACGGATGCGGGCCAGATAAAAACCACCTTCAAGCGACAGCAGCTCCAGCTCACGTATTTCGCTGTTGGCCGCACGTTCGGTCAGGGTTTGCAGATTCATGCTTCACTCCTTGCCTATAAATTCAGCACTGTTCATTGGTTTTCTCCCGCGCTCTGGCGACGGAAGAACAAGGTCACCTGACCGACTTCAACACCGAGTTTGGACATGCTGGTGCGGTTGATCAGCGTGTCCTCGTCCATCTGGTACATCCAGTCGTCCATGCTCATTTCATAGGTTGAGCCGTCGACCGGCAGATTCAGGCGATAACGCCAGTGCAGCGCATTGCCAGCGACCTGACCTGTAGCGACACCCACCACATCACCCGCACGCCCACTCCAGCGTCCCTGGCCCTCGGGCGTCAGGGTCCAGACGCGGCGTTGGCGCGTGCCGTCGCTGTACAGGAAGCGCTCATCGAGAATCAGGTTGTCGCCTTCACGATGGCTGACGATGTTGACCTCAAAGCGCTTGACCACTTCCCCGGAGCGCTTCTGAAACATCCCCCAGGCTTTCACGGGTTTGCTGAAAAAGCGTTGCAGATCCAGCGCCGGTTGCTGATCGGCATAGTGGCTGACATCCACGCTGCCGCAGCTTGCAACGCCGAGTGCCAGAGCCAGTAAGAGCACAAGTCGGGCCATTGCCGTTCTCCCTGAGTGCACAGGTATGGGGGTGAAGTTGGGAATATCGTGCTTGTACAGTGGGTTTATCGTGTACAGGTTTATCGCGCCTGTCGAAGGTCGGAAATCAACTTCGCCGCCCGATCAATTGCAGGAACTCCTGACGCGTCGTGGAGCTGTCGCGAAAAGCACCGAGCATCACCGAAGAGGTCATGATCGAATTCTGCTTTTCGACGCCGCGCATCATCATGCACATGTGCCTGGCTTCAATGACCACGGCCACGCCGGCGGCATCGGTGATCTGCTGGATCGCCTCGGCGATTTGCCGGGTGAGGTTTTCCTGGATCTGCAGACGGCGGGCGAACATGTCCACCACGCGCGCTACTTTCGACAGTCCCAGCACCCTGCCGGTGGGGATGTACGCCACGTGTGCCTTGCCGATGAAAGGCAGCATATGGTGCTCGCACAAGGAATAGAGCTCGATGTCACTGACGATGACCATCTCATCGCTTTGCGATTCGAACAGGGCACCGTTGGTGACGTCTTCCAGGCTCATCGAGTAGCCGTTGCACAGATACTGCATTGCTTTGGCCGCACGTTGGGGCGTGTCGAGCAGACCTTCGCGTTCGGGATTTTCACCGACACCGACGAGGATTTCGCGGTAATGGCTGGCTAGATGGCTGGCTAGTAGTGGGTTCATTCAGGGTGCTCGCGGCAGTGCTGTGCGTGGGGGCCAATCCGTAGCGCAAGAGTTGTACGTAAAGAAGTGTCTTGTATAGGTTTTATTCAAGATAGGCTGAAAAAATAAACCTGACAATCAATCGGCAATCTTTTTTGTGCAGATGCGAAAACCTCGCAGCGCAGCGCGCGAGGTTGCGGGTGTAGCGGGGGAGAGAGGAAGCGCTCCCGGTGAGTGGGAGCGCTGTGCGAATTCGCGGAATTATTCGCTGTAGGTCGGGTAATCCACATAGCCTTCGGCATTGCCGCCGTAGACCGTCGCGGGATTCAGTGGATTGAGCGGCCAGTCATTGGCGATGCGCGCCGGCAGGTCCGGGTTAGCCATGAACGGACGGCCGAAAGCCACCAGATCAGCCAGTCCCGATTCAAGCAACTGCGCACCGGAGTCAGCGTTGTAACGCCCGGCGTAGATGATCGCGCCACTGAAGGTATCGCGCACTGCACGGCGGAAGGTTTGCGGCATCGCGGGGGCGTCGTCCCAGTCCGCTTCGGCGATGGACAGGTAGGCGATGCCCACATCCTCAAGCACTTTGATCGCTTCGATGTAAGTGGTGTGCGGGTCCTCTTCGACCATGCCCAGATAGGTGCGCGCTTCATCGGTGGTGGTGAACAGCGGCGCGAAACGCACGCCGACTTTATCTTTACCGATGCACTCGGCGACACCCGACACCACTTCGCGCAGAAAGCGCAGGCGATTGTGCAGCGAGCCACCGTATTGATCGGTGCGCACATTGCTGTGGGCAGAAATGAACTGGTTCACCAGATAGCCATTGGCGCAGTGCAGTTCGATCCCGTCGAAGCCGGCGTCCATCGCATTGCGCGCCGCCTGTATATAGAGCTGAACCAGTTCCTGGACTTCATCGGTGCTCAGTGCTCGCGGCGCGGATGGCGTAACCAGTTCGCCGGCGCCCGGCGCAGTTTCGATGAACACGCTGACTCGCTCGGTGGCGATGGCGGACGCTGAAACCGGTGCCGCCCCATCAGGCTGCAGCGCGGTGTGGGACACACGGCCGACGTGCCAAAGCTGGGCGAAAATCACGCCGCCCTGTGCATGAACCGCTTCGGTGACTGTGCGCCATCCGGCAATTTGCTCAGGGGTGTGAATGCCGGGAGTCCAGGCGTAGCCCTGACCGCGAGGCTCGATCTGCGTGCCTTCGGTGACCAGCAGACCGGCGCCGGCGCGTTGCTGGTAATACTCGGCCATCAATGCGTTGGCGACATTGCCCGGTTGTGTGCTGCGCTGGCGGGTGAGGGGCGGCAGGACGATGCGGTTCTTCAGGGTGTGCAGGCCCAGTTTGACGGGGGTGAAGTAAGGGCTGTTGTTCATGTGATTCCTGTTTTGGCCTTATTAGACCAGTCGACTAGTAATGCGGTAAAAAAAACACCGTGCGGGATGCGCACGGTGTCTGGACGCTGGAGGGTTCAGGCCAACAGCTTCAGCAGTTTTTCGGCGACGGCTGCCGAGCTGGCAGGGTTTTGACCCGTCACCAGTTGGCCATCGGTCACCACGTGAACCTGCCAGTCAGCGACTTTGGAGTAGCGGCCGCCGAGACGCTGGAATTCGTCTTCGATCAGGAACGGCACGACATCGGTCAGGCCTACAGCGGCTTCTTCAGCGTTGGTGAAACCGGTGACGTCCCGGCCTTGAATCAACGGCTTGCCATCGGCAGCCACCACGTGACGCAGAACGCCCGGCGCATGGCAGACGAAACCGTGAGGTTTGTTGCTGCGGTCGAACGCTTCGATCAGCGCAATCGAGTGTTTGTCATCGGCCAGATCCCACAGCGGGCCATGGCCACCGGGATAAAACACGGCATCGAAATCCTCAGCGCGGACATCCGCCAGGCGCCCGGTATTAGCCAGCGCCTGCTGAGCAGCAGGGTCCTTGCGGAAGCGGTCGGTTTCAGCGGTTTGCGCATCGGGCTCATCGCTTTTCGGATCGAGCGGTGGCTGGCCGCCGGCCGGCGATACCAGAGTGATCTGCGCGCCGGCATCCTTGAAGGCGTAGTAGGGGGCCGCGAACTCTTCGAGCCAGAAGCCGGTTTTCTTGCCGGTGTTGCCAAGCTGATCGTGGGAAGTCAGAACCATCAAGATTTTCATAGAGCGCCCTGTATTGGTCTGGTGTCCTCGACGGGTTCGTCTGCGACACCTCGGAAGGAGTGACAGGCACAGAATAGATTCATATTAGACCGGTCGTCTAGTAAATTTTTACGCCCGTGTTTCCGCGCCATCACTGTGGCAAACTCCTGCTCATCAGAAATATACGACTGGTCTAATGTTTGGTATTTTGCGCCCCATGAAACCGACCTACGACGATACCCGCCAACACCTGCTCGACACCGGCCACCGCATGATGGCCGAAAAGGGCTTCACCAGCGTTGGCCTGAGCGAGATCCTGCAGACCGCCGGTGTGCCCAAGGGCTCGTTCTATCACTACTTCAAATCCAAGGAACTCTACGGCCAGGCGCTGCTGGAGGACTACTTTGTCGGCTACCTCGCGGACATGGAGCGACGCCTGACCCTGCCTGGGCTCAGTGCCTATGAGCGGCTGATGGATTACTGGCAGGGCTGGCAGAACCGCTGCACCCTGGAAGGCCATGGTGATGAATGCCTGGTGGTGAAGTTGAGCGCGGAAGTCGCCGACCTGTCCGAGTCGATGCGCCTGACCTTGCGCGACGGCGCCGAGCGCATCGTTGCACGAATTACGACGTGCCTGGAAGAAGGGCAGCTGGATAAAAGTTTGCCGCAGACTGACGCTCGGCAACTGGCAGAAACCCTGTATCAACTCTGGTTGGGGGCGAGTCTGTTGAACAAACTGCAGCGCACGGGGCAGTCGCTGCAGACGTCGATGGTGATGACCAAACAGCTTTTGCAAAGCTGAGGACCCCCACAACCCTTTCTCCCGACCCGCCAAGGAAGCGTAAATGGGCCTGCGACATACTCCTTTTTTTCACATGCCAACAGGTTGCATCTTGGCATTGGCCGGCGTGCTTCTCAGCGGCTGCTCCAGCCACACGGTGCCCCGACCTGTCGAGCGCGACCCTTGCCTCGACGCAGGCCCGGTAAACAGTCTCGGGTACGATCACTGTGTGGCTGAGCGGGATCGCCAAAGGAAGGAAGCACTTGAAGCGCTGCTTGACGATGACCCGGCTCATCTGCAGCACTTGCAAATCATCGAAATGCCCGAGAGCAAGTACCAATCTTCTGATTTCCCGGATACGCCCATCCCCATGTCCTACAGGGGAGTGGATTCGATTTCGCTGGCTGAAAAGCAAGCGCTGCCGTTCAAAGCCCGGATAGTCTGGAAATATTCTTCACCGAGCCTCCAGCCAGAGCGCCGGGACGCCCTGCAGATGGAGAAAATGCAGGTGCTGATCATGGCGGCGGTGCAGGAAAACGGGCTGGCGAAGTGGGTATGCACAGCCACCGGTGGGCAACAGCGGGAGTGGATCTTCTATACGCAAAGCGATGAGGCCTTCATCACCAAGGTACGAGCCGCTCTGGCGCAGACCGGTCCATACCCCGTCGAGTTAAAGGCACAGAGGGACGCGGCGCCCAGCGTCGGGAGGCAACCAGCACAAGACATCCGTGTCACCCCCAAATTGTGTATGGAATGAAACGCGTGCCGCGGGCGCGGCGATTACCTTTTTGAGCACCACTGACGGGCGGCAGCCATAAAAAGTGGAACTACAACTCACAGCCACCAGTCAACTTTTCTGTCGAGACTCAGAGCTTCCCACTTACACGAAGGTTTATGAATCATGAAGAGTGAACAGGTAGAAGGCGTAGCGGAAAAGTTGGCTGGCAAGGCGCAGAGCGCGGTCGGGAAACTGATGGGTGATTCGAAGATGGAAGCTGAAGGTGCCGGACATCAGGCAGCTGGACAGCTGACTAAATCCTACGGCGATGCACTGGATAACGTATCGACCTTCGTCAAAGAAAAACCGATAGCTGCAATCGCGATAGGTGCTGCGGCATTGATCCTGATAAACCGAATTTTTCGTCGCTGAGTGAGTGACCGGGTTTTTCACCAGACGTTGAAAGACAGGAAAATTGAATTAAAGGAAAGGGCCCTTAGGGGCTCTTTTTTTTAACCGGCCTTTCATGGACGTTATGGATTCAACGACATCCCGCTCAATGCGCGGGAAATGCAGTGTTCTTCTCAGTGATAGTGGATGATGTTCTGGAAGATGAGCGCGCCGCCCAATCCATCCCGTCGCTCAGTTCGCCGCCCAATCGGCTCGATACTGCAACAGGAAGTCGACGAATGCCCGAACCCGCTGAGGAACATAGCGGCCATGGGGGTAGAGCAGGGTGTAAGGCCTGGAGCGTCCATTGTAGGGCTGGAGTACCTCGATGAGGCTGCCATCGGCCAGTTCGCGCTCGACAATGAATTTGTAAGTCTGGAACAGACCCGCACTGTGTTTGGCCAGGGTAACGCCGCCCAGCACATCATCCGAGCAGCAATAGCTGCCCTCAGTGAAGATCTCCCGATGTTTGCCCTCGACGTCGAACAGCCATGAGATGCGTCGACCGCTGCTCGGCAGTTCAAATTGAATGCACTCGTGAGCGACGAGGTCATCCACTGTCGTTGGCGTGCCGGCCTTGCTCAGGTATTCAGGTGTTGCGACCACGACCAGTTGTGCGTCTTCGAGCAAGCGCGCAATCAGGGTCGAGTCCGGTTGAGCGCGAACCCGAATCGCCAGGTCATAGCCCTCCGCCACGAAGTCGATATTTCGGTTACCCAAGTGGATATCTACGGTGACGTCTGGATAAAGCGCTCGAAACTTCGGCAGAAGCGGCAAGATCCGGTGATGCCCATAGGTGGTCGGAAGACTGATACGCAGCCGCCCTGAAGGCTTCGATTGAGCGCCCATGACTTCTTGCTGCGCTTCCACCAGTTGAGTCAGGGCTTGTCGGCATTGTTCGTAGAACACCCGCCCCGGTTCAGTCATCCGGATGCTGCGCGTGGTTCTCACGAACAGGCGTGATCCCAAACGCTCCTCAAGACGCAAAATCGATCGGCTTACTGCCGCAGGCGTCACACCGGCGACCTGCGCGGCTGCGGTAAAACTGCCGGTTTCCGAGGCGAGGCAAAACAGCTCGATGCTGCCTAACTGCAGGTCATCAAAATGGCGCTTCATATTAATCACACCGGGTATTCGCGAAGTGCCCGAAAGCATACCGATGTCGATGATGCAGTGGCGAGGACCGGGGATCGATTCATTACACCGCGTCACAAATGAAGTAACCGCACCCGCATTTATTCATTGAAGGCAACCTCCTAGAGTTCACTCCACTGCCGCCTCCTCATGCCGATGAGGCGCGAACTGGAGACTCTCCCGTGCCTTTCATCAGCGTTCGTATCACCCGCGACGGCGTTACCAAAGAACAGAAAGCCCAGGTCATCGCCGAGATCACCAAAACCATGCAGACGGTGCTCAACAAGGATCCGCACCTGACGCACATCGTGATCGAGGAAGTCGATACCGATAACTGGGGCTACGCAGGAATAACCACTACCGAGTACCGCCAGTCGCTGGTGGAGCCCAAGTAATCACGCCATCAGGCTCGTCTGTGTGTGAAACCCCTTTCGTAAACTATTGAGGAATTATCATGAGCCATTCAAAAAAAGTCGTTGTGGTCACTGGCGCATCCCAAGGGCTGGGCGCAGGCATCGTTGAAGGTTTTCGCAAACTCGGCTATCAAGTGGTGGCGACTTCGCGTTCCATCAAACCGTCAGCGGATCCGGACATCCTGACCGTCGCCGGTGACATTGCCGATCCGGTGACTGCCGAGAAAATCATCCGCGAAGGCGTAGCGCGTTTCGGCCGCATTGACACGTTGGTGAACAACGCCGGGATCTTCCTCGCCAAACCGTTCACAGCCTATACCCGCGAAGAGTATGTAAATACTGTGGCCACCAATATGGGCAGCTTCTTCCACATGTCGCAGCAGGCGATTGCCCAGATGGAGAAACAAGGTGAGGGTGGACACGTGGTCAGCATCACCACATCGCTGGTCGATCATGCCATCGATGGGGTGCCGTCGGTGCTGGCGTCGCTGACCAAAGGTGGCATGAACGCCGCGACCAAATCCCTGGCGATCGAGTACGCCAAGCGCGGCATCCGCGTTAACGCCGTATCGCCTGGCATCATCAAGACCCCGATGCATGGCGAGGAAAATCACGCCGCTCTGGGCAGCCTGCATCCGGTCGGACACATGGGCGAGGTGCAAGACATCGTTGCAGCGGTGCTGTACCTGGACAGCGCCAACTTCGTCACCGGCGAAATCCTGCATGTCGATGGCGGCCAAAGCGCCGGTCACTGATGAAGAAAGCGAGTCGACAAGAAGCCGCCCCAGGCGGCTTCTGCCTTACTTATCTGTAGCCATCACATCTGTTTGCCGTTACGCGCAGCGATCGCAACGGTGGTCGGCGAATCAGCCAGTGACACGAATTTGCGGGTCGCGCCATCCAGAGCATCGATGCATCCCGCTTCGATGTCGTAGACCCAGCCGTGCAGATTCATACGTCCCTGCTCAAGCGCCAGGGCCACCGATGGATGCGTCCGCAGATTCGCCAGTTGCGCGATCACGTTTTCCCGCACCAGACCATCAAGCTTGGCGCGGGGGGTGTCGAACTCATGTGCTGCGTTAATCGCTTTCGCGGCGTCCGAGTGACGTAGCCAGTTAGCAACCGCCGGAAGATGGTCCAGGCACGTGCAGCGTGAAATCGCGCCCATCGCCCCGCAGTCCGAGTGGCCGCAGATCACAATATCCTGTACCCCGAGCACGGCGACCGCATACTCGACGGTCGCCGACACGCCACCCGGTTCAGGGCCGTAAGACGGCACAATGTTGCCGGCGTTACGAATAACGAACAGTTCGCCCGGCTCGCGCTGCGTAAGGAGTTCCGGCACCACACGGCTGTCCGAGCAGGTGACGAACAACGCCTTTGGATTCTGTTCTGTCGCGAGCTGCTTGAACAGCTCGACGCGTTGCGGATAAACCTCGCGCTGAAAGCGCAGAAAGCCGTCAATAATGTCCTGCATGAAGTCCTCCAAACCCGAAAAGCAGATGTGGGCACGAGCACTCGATATGCCTTCGCGCCGCTGTGGTCGGCATTATTGCAGACGTCGCAGGTGTTGGCAGTAGTCGTGCAAGATGCACTTCGAGCCAAGTGATGTCGGCGACGAAGCTCTAGCATTGCTGGCGTCGTCGCTGCGCAGCATTTCGATCCGCGCTTGGCGACTATTATTCTGCAACGGCGGTTACCTGATCACTTATAAGCTGAGCCAAAATTCGCACAGGCTCGGTGAAACTCTGTCGAGATCGATGTACCAGCCCGATATCCCGGTGAAAGGTGTGTTGTCCCAAATCGATCGCTCGTACACCTTCGGGCCATTCCTGATGGGGCTCTGTCTGTGGCACCAGCGCTATGCCTACACCTTTTCCCACCAGTTTGATGATGGCCTCCAGTTCATCCAGTTCGCAAACTTCCTGCAAGGTGAAATGCATCTGTCGCAGGAAACGATCAACCTGCCGGCCGCCGAAAGATGATCGGTCATAGCGAATGAATGGCTGGCTGGACAGCAGTTCCGACCAGTCATTTCCCTCCAGCTCGCGCGGCACGATCAGTCGGTAGGGTTCTCGCGCCAGCGTCGTCCAGCGCAGGTCACTTTGAAGAGAGAAGGGCGGTCGAATGATGACAGCCATGTCGATTTCGCCGGCGTCTACGAGGTTCACCATTTCCATCGACAGCCCTGGAATGACACGGGTGCGGCATTGCGGACACTGCTGGTGAAACTTCGCCAGCGCATCGGGCAAATAGGAACGTTGCACGGATGCGATCGCACCGATGTTGATGAGTATGTTGGTAGGTTGGCCCAGCGCAGTGGAACCCAGATTGTCGTATAGCCTGAGTAACTCCTGCGCCTGCAGAAGTATCTGGTGACCCATTTTGTTCAGATGGGCCGAACGTCCTTTCCTGTCGAAAATCTCAAAACCGAGTTCGGTTTCCAGGCGCTGAATCTGCGCGCTGACGGCGGCCTGGGTCAGGCCGATCTTGTTCCCGGCAGCGGCGAATGTGCCTTCCCGCGCCACCGCAATGAGTGTTTTCAGTTCTTTGATCATTCACAAATATTAATTGTGTTTCTGAGAAATATATATTGATTTTTCTGTTTGTTTTTTCGTCCTAGGATGTTTTCCAACCCCCGGCACCGGCTGAACCCAGAGAGCTGATGACGGTGGAAATGTTCGCCAACCAACAAAAAATATTTGGAGTTCTGATGAGCCTCTCGCCATTTCACCTCGCGATCCCTGTTTATGACCTGGCTGCGGCGCGCACCTTCTACGGTGAGGTCTTTGGTCTTGAAGAAGGGCGCTCCAGCACGCAATGGGTCGATTTCGATTTTTATGGTCACCAACTGGTGATCCACGAACATCCGAAAACAGCCTCACAAGAGAGCGTTCACAGCAACCCGGTCGACGGACACGATGTCCCGGTTCCGCACTTCGGCATCATTTTGGGTTGGGAACAATGGGAAGCGCTGGCCGAACGTCTGAAGTCGTTTGGTACCGAGTTTGTGATCGAACCGTACATTCGGTTTAAAGGCCAGGTAGGCGAGCAAGCCACCATGTTTCTCTTTGACCCGTGCGGCAACGCTCTTGAATTCAAGGCGTTCAAGGATATGAGCCAGCTCTTCGCTAAATAGGAACACGCATGGCACAACCCGTTTGTGCCATTCGATCTCAAGTGAGCTGGAAGCTCATGACTCTAGCAACTGCGAATAGACGCAGACCTTTCATTCCAACAAGAAGGCTAGACATGAAACGTATTCCCTTGGTGTGGCAAATCGTTGCCGGGCTATTGCTTGGCGTGCTTGCAGGTTGGTACTTCAATACGCATCCGCACTATCAGACATGGGTGAGTGCGGAGATCCTCAAACCGCTCGGTGACATCTTTATCAAGATGATGAAGATGGTGGTTGTTCCGATCGTGTTCTGTTGCATGATTTTGGGGATCGCGGGCGGCGGTGACAGCAAATCGTTCGGGCGTATGGGGGTGAAGTCGCTCGGCTACTTCTTTGCGATTACCGCGCTGGCCATCGTCATAGGCCTGTGTTTTGCCAACCTCTTCGAACCAGGACGAGGAACCGATATTTCAGGCCTTTCGCATGGCGCTGCATCGATCACGCTTGAGCCGTCCAAAGGGGCGCTGGTGATTTTGCAGAACATCGTTCCAGACAACGTGATAGTGGCAATGTCAGAAGCGAAGTTGCTGTCGGTACTGTTCTTCGCTGTGCTGTTGGGGCTGGCGTTGAATGCTTTGCCCAAAGACAAAAGCGCGCCATTTATTGCGGTTGTTCAGAGCCTTTCCGATGCGATGTTCAAGGTGGTTTCCATTGTGATGGCCTACGCGCCGATAGGGGTGTTTGGCATGATCGGCGCGACCGTCGCGACGTTTGGTTTTGCCTCGCTGTTGCCGCTGCTCAAGTTGATTGGGGTGGTGTATCTGGCGCTGATGGTGTTCGCTTTAGTGGTACTGGGTGGCATTTGTTATTTGATTGGCGAAAACATCTTCAAGTTGATCCGCTACTTCCGTAATGAATTGATTCTGGCGTTTTCCAGTGCCGCCTCAGCCGCCGTCATGCCGCAACTGATGACCAAACTGGAAAGCTACGGTGTACCGCGTCGGATCGTCAGTTTTGTGGTGCCGGTGGGGTATGCGTTCAATCTCGATGGCGCATCGATTTTTCTCGGTGTGGCGACCATTTTTGTGGCGCAACTCTATGGGATCGACCTGTCTCTGTCACAGCAGATTCTGTTGGTCGTGACGATGGTGCTGACCTCGAAGGGCGCCGCAGGTGTGCCTGGGTTTGCAATCGTGATCTTGTCAGCCACCTTGGCCTCTGCCGGTCTTCCGTTGGAAGGTGTGGCATTGATCGCCGGCATTTTCAGGATTATCGACAGCGGCACCACCACGCTCAATGTACTGGGCAATGCGATTGCGCCGCTGGTTATCAGCAAGTGGGAGAAAGTCGCGCTAGAGCCCTCACGAACGGGTCATACAGACGAACACCTGTGTGACCAGGTGCAACGCTGCCGGTAACAGTCGTGAACACGATGGCAGCTTTTGAAACAGCATTATCACCAGCAAACGCCTGCTGACAGAGGGGCGTATTTTTTTAACCTTCCACTAGACGACCGGTCTATTCAGTCGAGGATTTTATGACGGCTAACACGTTTGATACCGACCTTTTTTCGCCCATGCAAATGGGCGCACTCCAATTGGCTAACCGAATTGTCATGGCGCCTGTGACACGCAGCCGAATGGCCGAAGACGGCGTACCGAATGAAATGCATGCGACTTACTACGCCCAGCGCGCCAGTGCAGGCTTGATCATCGCCGAAGCGACCAATATTTCTCCCCAGGGGCGGGGTTACGCCATGACCCCGGGTATCTGGTCGGAGGCACAGGTAGCTGGCTGGAAAAAAGTCACTGACGCGGTGCACGCGGCGGGCGGAAAAATCGTCAGTCAGTTGTGGCACGTGGGGCGCTTTTCGAGTGTCGAGCTACAACCCAACGGAGAAGCGCCAGTAGCGCCTTCGGCGATCAAGGCCGAAGGCAGCACTTACACCGAGAAAGGCTTTGTCGAGGTGTCGATGCCTCGCGCATTGGAAACCTCGGAGATTCCAGGAATCATCGAGCAGTACAAACTGGCCGCAGAGAATGCCCGGCGAGCCGGTTTCGATGGTGTGGAAGTGCATTCCGCCAACAGCTATCTGCTTGACCAGTTCCTGCGCGACTCCACCAATCAACGCACTGACCCATATGGCGGCTCCATCGAGAACCGGGCTCGACTGACGCTGGAAGTCACCGCAGCCGTGATTTCGATCTGGGGTAGCGATCGGGTCGGTATTCGCCTCTCGCCAGTTACACCCGATGCCGGAAATACACCTCCCGACAGCAATGTCATGGCGACTTACGGTTACCTGATTCAGCAGCTCAATCAATTCAATCTGGCTTATCTGCATTTTGTCGAAGGCGCCACGGCGACCTCCCGCACGGTCCCGGAAGGCGTGGATCTGGACGCGCTGAGTGCGCAGTTCGAAGGGCCATTCATTGGCAATAACAACTACGACCTGCCGATGGCGCTAGAGCGTCGTGCGCAGGGGCGGATCGATGCGGTGGCGTTTGGTCGTTTGTTCATTGCCAACCCCGACCTCGTGGAGCGCTTGCGTCGCGGGATCGAGCTCACCATCGCGCCACGCGAGAGTTACTACGGCGGCGGTGCCAAGGGTTACATCGACTGGCCAACCGCGAACGCCTGAACGACGGCATTTATCGATAAGAGGTAATGAGCATGAATTATCTGCAAAACAAGGTAGCCATCGTCACCGGCGCGTCTTCCGGTATCGGCGCCGCCACCACCCGCGCGCTTGTCGCCCAAGGCGTGCGCGTAGTGGCCGCCGCACTGGATGAACAGGGTCTGGAAAGCTTTGTCGCCGAGTTGCGGGCGGGCGGTAACGAAGTGGTCGCTTTTACCACCGACGTGACTCAGGCGCATCAAACCCAAGCGCTCGCGCAATTTGCGCATGAGACCTACGGCACCGTAGACATTCTGGTGAACAACGCCGGGCTGATGCTTTTTTCCAACTGGGTCGACCTGGCGGTACAGGACTGGGAAAAGATGATCGACGTGAATATCAAAGGCTACCTCAACACTACGGCGGCGGTGCTGCCTTTCATGCTGGAGCGCAAGTCCGGGCAGATTCTCAATATGGACTCTGTTGCCGGTCATCAGGTCGGACCGGCGGCCGGTGTTTACAGCGCAACAAAATTTTTCGTTCAGGCCATGACCGAGTCCATGCGCAAGGAGCTCGGTGTGCAGCACGGCATCCGCGTCAACACGGTCAGCCCGGGTGTCATCAATACCGGCTGGGCCGACAAGGTCAGTGATCCTGAAGGGCGCAAGGCTGCCCAAGCGCTCAACCGAGTTGCCATCGCCCCCGACGATATCGCGGGGGCCGTGATTTACGCGCTCAACCAACCGGAAAACGTCACCGTCAACGACTTGATCATCTCGCCGACGCGCCAGGATTGGTGACTGTTTACCGAGCCTCGTCCGTAAACCTTCCTTGCTTTCTTCAGCCATTTACCAACTCAGGAATACCTCATGTCCACTTCAACTTATGTTCAGGAATACAACGCAATCGTCGACGTGCTCAGCCAGTACAACGAAGGTGGTACCAAAGCTGACAGCGCCTTGATGAAGCCCGCATTCAACCAGCAGGCCACCATGTTCGGGGTCGACGAAGGCAAGCTCGTCGGCGGTGCGATCCAGAACCTGTACGACGTCATCGATAACGCGTTCCGCCCATCTCCGGAAGCGCAAGCAGCGATCGTTCGCATCGACATCGTAGGCTCGGCAGCCAGCGCCCGGGTCGACACCGACAATGTTTCAGGATTTCGTTTCACCGATTTTTTCAACCTGCTGAAGGTTGAAGGTCAGTGGACGATTGTCAGCAAGATCTACCACACCCACCCAAGCGCCTAAGCCGTTGAATGCAATTGGCGAGGTGCGTCGCGCCTCGTCCTTACTGGAAGAACAGACCCATGTCGAAAAACATCAAGGCAGTACCCACCGCTGAGTACAACGCTGTCATCGCCATTGCCAATCAGTATGTTGAAGGGCTGCGTGTGGGCAGTGCACAGAGCGTTGCGCAGGCGTTTCATAAAGACGCTGTGATGTACGGATTCACCAATGGTGAACTGCTGGGCGGCCCGATCAGGAATCTGTTTGATTTCGTAGAGAAGAACGGCGATGCCCCGAACATCATCACCCGACTCGACGTGCTGGCGATCACGCCAACCACCGCCGTGGTTCGTGTCGACATGGAACAGGATGCAATCGGCGCTGATTACAACGATTACCTGACCCTGATCAAAATCGACGGGGCCTGGAAGGTCATTGCCAAGGTTTATCACCAATTCGCAGGTTGAGCGTCTTCCGGTCCCGGTTGATCCATACCGGGACCGGAGTTCATCCACCTGACGTGCGCAGAGGTCAGGTTCGAAAGCAGTTGATTTTGAGGGTGTACACGATGCCGCTAGTTGAGTTCTCCGCTGTTCTGGACAGCGATATAGCGCACGCCTGGAGCGTGTTGAAGAGGTTTGGTGAGATTGGTAAATGGCATCACTCCATTTTGGAAAGCAGCATTGAGGACAACCAGCCCGATGGATTGGTTGGCTGTATTCGCAAACTCACGTTGGTCGATGGTGCCGTGGTCAGGGAGCGTCTTTTGTCGGTCGATGATCGCAATACGATGCTGTCTTATCGCTTCGAGGAGGCTCCGTTACCGTTGGACAACTATGTAGCTACTGTTCAATTAGCCTCGCTGACTGGACAGTCAAAGACGTTCATCCGTTGGTCTGCAAGCTTCGATCTGCAAGATCTCACTACTGCCGAACACTATGAGGCGCTTGTTAGAGGACTGATCGTAGACGGCCACAACAGTCTCCAGTCATTTCTCCAGCAACAAGCTGAGGAGGGCGGTGAAGTAGGGTGAGGGCAGGGCCATGCCATTGGAAATGACAATTCAGCCATTGGAATGCCAGGAATGCGGTTAGAGTACCCCTCCGTAAATCCATCGTTATGTGAACAATGAATCGTCCGCTGTTTGTTTCTCTGGATGGGCCCAAAGGCACCGGCAAAACCACGCTGTTGGAGGCCGTTACGAAGCTGCTAAGGGCCGGCAACAGGAAAGTCATCCGGCTCTGCGAGAGAAAAAGCGATCCTTTCCGGGGTGAAACCATGGCCCTGATCAACACGCTAGCCAGAAATCCTTCCCGGGATCTGGAATGGGCTGTGTGCCAGCGCCTGGCTGATAGTCGGCGCTGGATTTCCCGACACGTACTGACGCAGCAGCCGCTGGACAGCATTATCCTGATCGATCGCTGGTATCCGTCAGATGCCGCGTTTCGCCGAACCATCCCGTTTGCCGAGATTCTCCAGTTGAACCTGGATCAAGACGTGCGCGTGCCGGATCTGCATGTCGGCGTCGTCACCGATCCGGATATTTCATGGGCAAGGGCTGCGACAAGATCGCGAGGATTGGGCGGCACTGTGATCCAGAAGTACGCAGAGCATGTGGCGTGTACGGAGATGTTCGAGCAAGCGGTCAAGGAACACGGTTGGGTTCTGTGCCGTAATGAGGGAACAATCGAAGACGCTACGATGCAGGTGGTTTCTGAGATTTATAGGGTGCTGGGGTGATTGTTGGAGTGGAGACAGATGTTGGTGCAGGAAGGCGCGTAGCGTAATACGTGGTTTAACATAATATACATTACACGTAACAAGATGTTTCAGGGTTAGCCCGGTTGCACGCCAGATTTCAATCCAGAGTTTTACCCTGAGTCCTCTTTTCAAAACCTCGGCCTTGCCTGCAATTGGCGACCTTCAATCAGCATCCCGCGTCAGTTTTTCAATCAGCATCCGGTGCTGTGGAAATTGCGCAATCAGTTTGCGTCGATCACCCATCTCCATATCCGCAAAATCAAATCCCGGCGACACGGCCTCGCTGATCAAGCCAAATCCATGTTCTCCCTCGAGCAGTCGCGAAGCTTTCCAGATTCCGCCAGGCACGTGCATTTGCAGATGCTGTCCCGCCAGAATGTCGTTGCCCATTACCAGCGTTTCCAGCGAGCCGTCAGCATGGATCATGCTGTACTCGATGGGATCGCCCAGATGGAAAAAATGCACAATGTCGGAATGATTGAAATGAAACTGGCCCACTGGTGATTGCTCGGTCAACAGGTAGTAAATCGATGTCATCAGGTACCGTGGGCCACCGACGGTATCGAGCATCTCTCTATGATCGGCCTGATAGGTTCTGCGAAAGTAACCGCCTTCCACGTGAGATTGCAGATCCAGCGCCTGAATCAAGGCCTGTGCGTTTACTGTGCGTTGAGACATGCTCTGCTCCGGTGGATGGCGGCTCGTTTTACGATAGCTCTACTAAACGGCTATTTAGTGTAGTTAACAGTAGATCGCTGAATTTAGAAGATTTTACCCTCCTTTTCAGCGCGCACTTGTTTAACAAAGCAAATCAGAAATCCACCGTTGCCGATAGCAGATAAGTCCTTGGCGTCGAAAGCGTCAAACCTGGTTCGCTGTCATCTGATGCGCCCGCCGAACTCCAATAGCGTTTATCCAATACGTTCTCGACATTGGCGCGTACGGTGATGGTCTTGTCGTCCAGTTTAAAGGCGTAACGCGTCCCCACGTCGAATCGCTCCCATGAGTCGATTTCCTTCTGGTTGGACTGATCCAGATACTGCGAACTCGAATAGATTCCACGGCCTGTCAGCGTCAGCCCCTGCATATTGGGTACATCCCACTCTGCGCCGAGATTGACGTTGTATTTGGGTGTCGCGGGCGCGCGGTTACCGTCAAAGGTTCCATTGGTGGTCTGGGTCAGTTCGCTGTCGATGTACATCACGCCGCCGAGCAATCGAAACCCTTTGAACGGCTCGCCGAACACACTCAATTCCACACCATCGTTCTGTCGTTTGCCGTTCGGGCCGAAGACTCGTGTCGAGGCGTTGGTTTCATAAGCAGGCTGTTTGATCCGGAACACAGACGCTGTAAGCGCATACGAACCCGCGTCATATTTGGCCCCGACTTCGACTTGTCGGCTGATAAAAGGCGGGAAGATTTCATCCTCGTTGATCGACGTCGATGGCGCAATTTTCCCTTGGCTGAGGCCTTCCATGTAGTTGGCGTAGAGCGAGAGCTTGTCCGTCGCCTTGAACAGAATGCCGCCCGATGGCGAGAGTTTTTCTTCGTCATAGGCTGTGTCGCCCTTCACATCATCGCTCCAGTCGTCGACTTGAACCCTTTGCCAGCGAGCACCAAGGGTCAGCAACAGGCGATCATCGAAGAACCCCAGCGTATCGGACAGTGCGACGCCGCTGAAGCGGTTTTCCGTGTAGACCCTGGCGTCGTAGCGTGTTGGCGTGCGCGGCTTTGCGGTTTCCACCGGGTCATACAGATTGCTGCGCCCTGCCGCATACCGCGCGCCACCATTTTCGAAATCCATGTAGAAGTAGCTGGCCGCCAGATTGACCTCGTGGCTGACTGAACCGGTATGGAACCAGTTGCGCACACCTGCCGTGGCGGTCCGGACATTTTCGTCACGGGTGAAATTCCGCGGTTGAACACTGAAGTCGCCGGCGTCGTTGGTCACCGACACCGCATGCCGAAGGAAATCGTGGTTACTTTTACGGGCGCCGACGCCGCCATACAACATGACCGAATCGCTGACGTCGAACTCGCCATTGAGCGTGCCAAACGTATCTTTGGTTCGCGCCTGGCTCCAGGGTTGCGCGTAGTTGTCGCGCACATCATCAGCATCCGGAACTTTCGCGTTTGCACCGACCTGCACACGTTCTTGCGGTGTATCGGTATCGCGCTCGGTGTGACCGATATCGGTGGAAAGCCGCAGGCGCTCACCGCGAAAATCCAGGCCCAGCACTGCCATGTCGCGATCGACGCTCTGGTGATCCCATTCAGTGTCACCCGCTTGTTTGACGCCGTTGAAACGCAGGCCGAACTGGTTGTCCTCACCAAAACGACGGCCGATGTCGACGGCGCCGCCGAGCTGATTGTTGGAAGCGTAACTGGCCGTCAGCGATGTATTCGGCTGATCGCCGGCGCGCTTGGGCACCACGTTGATCCCCCCTCCTACACTGCCCCGCGGCGAAATGCCGTTGATCAGTTGGCTCGGGCCCTTGAGGATGTCGACGCGCTCGGCCATTTCCATGTCGATCGTGTAAGTGGGCAGAACCCCGTAGAGCCCGTTGTAGGAAACATCACTGTTGAACAGGCTGAAACCGCGGATGGTGAATTGCTCATAACGGCCGCCTGCCGGGTTGGTCGCACGCACCGAGGGATCGCTGGCGATCACGTCGCCCAGAGTGCGGGCCTGCTGGTTTTTCACCGTTTCGCTGGTGTAGGTGGTCATGCTGAACGGGGTCTCCATGAAATCCCTGGAACCCAGCAGTCCTTGCGAACCACGGCGCGCCACCTGGCCACCGGCAAAAACCTCTGAATCCGTGCCACCCGTCGATCCAAGAATCGAAGTGGGTGCCAGTTCCAGACTGCCGCCGTCCGGCGCAGGAATGACTGTGAAAGCGCGGTCGCCCGCCGGTTGCAGCTGTAGACCGGACCCCAGCAACAACCGGGTAAAGCCCTCCTCCACGCCAAACTCACCCGACAAACCATTGCTGTTGCGCCCGCTGACCAAGGCCGGATCTACCGACAGATTGACCCCGGCCAGTCCGGCAAAACGGGTCAGCGCCGCACCCAGGCTGCCGGCAGGCAACTGATAAGCGCGGCGGTCGGCGCTTTCCGCCCAACTGCTGGGAATCAACAGGGGGCTGGCACTCAGGCTCAACAAAAGGCTCAACTGCAACAACGGACGCAAACGACCTGGAAATACTGCAGGCATAGGAAAAAGCTCTCGATTTGGTTCACTTGCCTGGAATGACCAGCGAGGCGAAAAAAAGGGACAGGTCTCAGACTGTTTTTTTGGACTGGGACAATTTTCGCGGAACGAGAGAGACCCAAAAGCGCGTGCGTTGCTGCACGTCGATCGGCAGGCTGGCCGCCAACAGTGAGAGCACTTGATCGGTGTTATCCAGGCGAAAACTGCCGGTGATGCGCAGCGCCTCCAGCTCCGGATCCCAGCGCAGCACGCCTGGGCGATAACGGCTCAATTCGCGCAGAAAATCCCCCAGCGGCTGGTTTTGCGCCATCAATACACCGTCGCGCCAGCTCGGCATCGAGGCGTCAAACGCTCGGACAGAACCCGCGCCAGAAGCCTGCAGCCTGATCTGCTGTCCCTGATTGAGTAACAGCGCTAGCCCGCTTGACGGTTGCAACTGCACCGAGCCACGAACCACCGACACATTGCAGTCACGCTCATTGAGACGCACGCAAATCTCACTGTGACTGACGATGATCCGCCCGTACGGCACATTGATGATCAGGGCTGAGTTGCCTGGTACATCAAGGGCCATCTCTCCTCGCACCAGCGTCAGCTGACCGGCAGCAAGATCCACATTGACGGCACTGTCGGTATTGAGCTGCAACGAACTGCCATCGGCGAGTGGCAATGTCTTGTGTTCACCCGTGCCCGTCTGCAAATCCGCGCGCCAGACATCCAGCGGCAGTTGCCGACTGATCAGCCAGGCAGCCGGCACCAGTGCCGCGATACCAAGCGCGCGTTTCAGCACGGCCCGACGCGTTGCGTCCGGACGATCCAGCGTAGCCATGGCCAGCGCAGAAGGCAGAGCGGAAAACCGTTCGCGCAAGCGCTGGATTTTCTGCCACGCGTGTTCATGCCGGCTATCGCTGTTGCGCCAGACCTGCAATTGCGCATGATCGTCAGCGCCCGCTTCGCCGGACTCAATCAACGCCAGCCAGTGCGCGGCGGCGCGGGCGACTTCGCGGGCTTCATCACTGGGGGCTACGCGCATCAAAGCTCCACCAGCAGACAATGCTCGTAGGCCTGCGCCATGTAACGTTTGACGGTGCGCTCGGACACTTGCAGGCGCTCGGCGATTTCGCGGTAACCGAGGCCCTCAAGCTGACTCCACAAAAACGCCCGACGCACTGCTCGCGGCAAACCATCGAGCAACTCATCCAGCGCTTGCAGGGTTTCCAGCAGCAGCCAACGCTGCTCGGGCGATGGCACGCACTCTTCCGGCAGTTGCGCGAGGGCTTCGAGGTAGGCTTTTTCCAGACTGCGGCGGCTGTAGAAGTTGCTCAGTAGACGCTTGCCCACGGTCAGCAGATAGGCGCGGGGCTCACGCATGTCGGCAATCGGTTGCGCACTGCACAGCACGCGCATGAAGGTGTCCTGGCTCAGATCCGCCGCATCCCACGCGTTACCCATGCGTCGACGCAGCCAAGTTTCCAGCCAGCCTCGGTGATCGCGGTACAGCGCGTGCAGGCTCTGCTCAGATGGCGTGGCGGCTTCAATCATCTCAAGAGACCCTGCGCGAAGTTAGATTCAAATGAGACTGATTCTATTTAACTTCGCTTGGGACACAAAGATCTTTTTGCCCGTTACTGCAATCTCTAGCGTTTCAGCGTCTCGCTCGGCAGCTCTTTGAACAGCGCCCGATAACTGCTGGAAAACCGCCCCAGATGCCAGAACGACCAGCGCATCGCCACCTCAGCCACGGTGGTTTCCGTGGGCCGGCGCTTGAGCAATTCGCGGTGTGCACTGTTCAGCCGGCGCAGGCGCAACCAGTGACTCGGGGTCATCCCGGTGTAGGCCTTGAACGCCTGCTGTAGTTGCCGCAACGGCACCCCTGCGACCTTCGACAGTTCGAGCAGATTGACGGTGTCTTCCGGCGAATCTGCCGCCCACTCCCCTACTCGCTTCATGATCATCCGTTCTTCGCTACGCCGCTGTAATCCGCCGCGATCAAGACGGGTGTGTGCGTTGTCGAGGATGAACAGGCAGTCTTCGAGTAACTGCTGAGTCAGTGAGTCTTTATCAAACGGATCAACAGCTTGCGACAACTTCGTGAGAGTTGAGCTTAACCAGCGACTGAACAAGGCGTTCTGCCCGCAGTTAAGCGGCGCCATGAACAATCCTTCGAGTCTCGCCACCTCCAGACCGTGCTGACGGACGAATTCCGGGCCGAACACCACGGCAATTTCCTGGTAGTTCTCCGGGGTGATCCAGATGTTGCGGCTGTCTTCGTTGAGCAGATACAGCGCGTTGTCACTGCGATCGAAACAGAAGGCCAAGGCCCCCGATGGCGCGCTGAACGTCTGCTCGACGCGAGTGTTCATCTGTTCTTCGTAGACCTGCACACCCTCCAGGTCCAGATAGCGAATCTGCCCGGCGAAATGCCCGGGAGACATCTGCTGGTAATGCTGAACCCAACCCGGCGTGGCGCGGATCTGTTCGCTGACATCAGCGGTATTGAAAGCCTGAACCTGTAGCGGATTACACGTTGTCATGGGAGACCTTGCGCACTCTTTTGGTGCGCTTTGGTGCTGCTTAAAGTGGATAGATGGAACGGCAAGGCACGCCCAAGATAGTCGTCAACGCGCCACAGGGGAAGGGGCGGAAGATGAAACCCGCCCTCCCCGGCGTCTATAAAACCAATAACGAGGTCTTTATGAATGCCCCTTTCGATCAGCTGTTCACGTGGCTGAAAGATCACAAGATTACCGAAGTTGAATGTGTGGTCAGCGACCTGACCGGCATCGCCCGCGGCAAGATCGCACCGACCAACAAGTTCCTGCATGAGCGAGGCATGCGCCTGCCGGAAAGTGTGCTGCTGCAAACGGTAACCGGGGATTTTGTCGACGACGATATCTACTACGACCTGCTCGACCCGGCCGACATCGACATGGTCTGCAAACCGGTGAGCGACGCCGTGTATGTGATTCCATGGGCGATCGAGCCGACCGCCATCGTCATCCACGACACCTTCGACAAGTTCGGCAACCCGATCGAACTGTCGCCGCGCAACGTGCTGAAGAAAGTCCTGCAGCTGTACACCGACAAGGGCTGGAAGCCGATCGTGGCGCCGGAAATGGAGTTCTACCTGACCCAGCGCTGCGAAGACCCCGACCTGCCACTCAAGGCACCACTGGGGCGCTCGGGCAGGGCTGAAAGCGGGCGGCAATCGTTCTCGATCGATGCCGCCAACGAATTCGATCCGCTGTTCGAAGACGTCTACGACTGGTGCGAGCTGCAAGGTCTGGATCTGGACACGCTGATCCATGAAGACGGCCCGGCGCAGATGGAAATCAACTTCCGTCACGGCGACGCACTGGATCTGGCCGACCAGATCACCGTGTTCAAACGCACCCTGCGCGAAGCGGCGCTCAAGCACAACGTCACTGCCACGTTCATGGCCAAGCCGATTGGTGACGAACCCGGCAGCGCCATGCACCTGCACCAGAGCGTCGTGGAGATCGCCACCGGCAAGCCGATCTTCGCCAATGCCGACGGCACAATGAGCGAGCTGTTCCGCCATCACATCGGCGGCCTGCAGAAGTACATCCCGAAAGTCCTGCCGATGTTCGCGCCGAACGTGAACTCGTTCCGCCGCTTCCTGCCGGACACTTCGGCACCGGTCAACGTCGAGTGGGGCGAAGAAAACCGCACCGTCGGCCTGCGTGTGCCGACCTCCGGGCCGGAAGCCATGCGCGTGGAAAACCGCCTGCCGGGCGCCGATGCCAACCCGTATCTGGCGATCGCCGCGAGCCTGCTGTGTGGCTACATCGGCATGGTCGAAGGCATCGAACCGAGTGCCGCCGTCGAAGGCCGCGCCTACGAACGCCGTAACCTGCGCTTGCCGATCACCATCGAAGACGCGCTGACGCAAATGGAAGAATGCGACACCGTTGCGCGTTACCTGGGCAACAAATTCGTGCGCGGCTACGTCGCGGTCAAACGCGCCGAGCATGAAAACTTCAAGCGCGTGATCAGCTCCTGGGAGCGCGAGTTCCTGCTGCTGAGCGTCTGACTCCAGCACAAATCCCCTTCCTCCATGGCATGGCTTTTTGTGGGAGGGGGCTTGCTCCCGAAAGCGGTGTATCAGCCAGCTGTAATGTTGGAGGTACCGGCCTCTTCGGGAGCAAGCCCCCTCCCACAAAGAGCAGGGGAACAATGATCCATCTGAAAATCCAGAACCACCCGAAAACTCCAATAATTCCAAGAGGTGTCGATATGCGTCTATTGAAATCCATGGTTCCCGCCGCAATGGCGCTGTTGTGCAGCACTGCAGCCCTGGCCCAGCCACAGGTCAGCGTCTACAACTGGACCGACTACATCGGTGAAACCACCCTCGCCGACTTCCAGGCCAAGACCGGGATTAAGGTGATCTACGACGTTTTCGACTCCAATGAAACCCTGGAAGGCAAGCTGCTCGCCGGCCGTACCGGCTATGACGTGGTGGTGCCGTCCAACCACTTCCTCGCGCGTCAGGTGAAGGCCGGCGCGTTCCTCAAACTCGATCGCGAGCAGCTACCAAACTGGAAAAATCTCGATCCCAAGCTGCTTGAACTGCTTGAGAAGAACGACCCGGGCAACCAGCATTCGGTACCGTACCTGTGGGGCACCAACGGCATCGGCTACAACGTCGACAAGGTCAAGGCTGTGCTCGGCATCGACCACATCGACTCCTGGGCCGTGCTGTTCGAGCCGGAGAATCTGAAGAAACTCACCCAGTGCGGCGTGTCGATGATGGACTCGGCGGACGAAGTGTTTCCGGCGATCCTCAACTACATGGGCATGGACCCACGCAGCGAAAACCCGGAAGACTATAAAAAGGCTGAAGCGAAACTGCTGAGCATTCGCCCGTACATCACCTATTTCCACTCCTCGAAATACGTTTCCGATCTGGCCAATGGCGATATCTGCGTAGCCTTCGGTTACTCCGGCGATGTGTTCCAGGCGGCCAACCGCGCCAAGGAAGCCAAGAACGGGGTGAACATCGCTTATGCGATTCCGAAGGAAGGCGCCAACCTGTGGTTCGATTTGCTGGCGATCCCGGCCGACGCCAGCAACACCAAGGAAGCCCACGCCTTCATCAATTACCTGCTCGATCCGCAAGTGATTGCCAAGGTCAGCGCTTCGGTCGGTTACGCCAACCCGAACCCGGCCGCCAAGCAGTACATGGATCAGGCGCTGGTGAACAATCCCGAGGTCTACCCGTCGCAGGCGGTGCTGGACAAGCTCTACATCTCCTCTACCCCGCCCCAATCGATCATGCGTCTGATGACCCGGTCCTGGAGCAAAGTGAAGTCGAACAAATGAATCAGTACAGCAGAGAACACGCCCGCTCCTATTACGCAGCTTCGGCCCGGGCCAGCACGCCTTGGCCGACACTCGACGGTGATCTCAGCGCCGATGTCTGCGTGATCGGCGGCGGCTTCACCGGGGTCAACACCGCGATTGAACTGGCGCAGCGCGGGCTGTCGGTGGTGTTGCTCGAAGCCCGGCGTATCGGCTGGGGCGCCAGCGGGCGCAACGGCGGTCAGTTGATTCGCGGCATCGGTCACGAGGTCGAAGGCTTTGCCCGCTATGTCGGCAATGACGGCGTGCGTTACTTGCAGCGCGCCGGGATCGATTCGGTGGAACTGGTGCGCCAGCGCATCACCGAGAACGCCATCGAGTGCGACCTGCGTTGGGGCTTCTGCGAGCTGGCCAACACTCCGGCGCAATTCGCAGCGTTCAAGGACGAACAGGTCAGCCTCGACAAACTCGGTTATCAACACCAGACCCGTCTGGTCGGCCCGGAGCTGATCCGTCAGCAAGTGGTCAACGCCGACATCTACGCGGGTGGTCTGATCGACATGGGGTCCGGTCATCTGCACCCGCTGGATCTGGTGCAAGGCGAAGCGCGTCTGGCGGCGTCCCTCGGTGTGCGAATCTTCGAGCAAAGCCCGGTGCTGCAGATCATTCGTGGCGAAACCGTTGAAGTGCGCTGCGCCACTGGCAGCGTCCGCGCCGGCAGTCTGGTGCTCGGTTGCAATGCGCATCTGGATGAACTCGAACAGCAACTCAGCGGCAAGGTCCTGCCCGCCGGCAGTTACATCATCGCCACCGAGCCGCTGTCCGAGGAACGTGCCGCGCAATTGATCCCGCACAACCTCGCGTTGTGCGACCAGAAAGTCGGCCTCGATTACTACCGGCTCTCGGCGGATCGACGCCTGCTGTTTGGCGGCGCCTGTCATTATTCCGGACGCGATCCGGCAGACATCGCTGCCTACATGCGGCCGAAGATGCTCAAGGTCTTCCCGCAACTGGCGGACGTGCGCATCGACTATCAATGGGGTGGCAAGATCGGCATCACCGCCAACCGTTTCCCGCAGGTCGGCCGGCTCCAGCAGCAGCCGAACGTGTTCTACGCTCAGGGTTACTCCGGGCACGGCCTCAACGTCACGCACTGGTGCGCCAAGCTGCTGGGCGAAGCGATTCACGCCGGCCACAGTCAGGGCATGGATGTGTTCAGCGCGGTGCCGCACATGACCTTCCCCGGCGGCCCGGCCCTGCGTTCGCCGCTGCTGGCACTGGGCATGTTCTGGTATCGCCTGCGTGAAATCCTCGGCTGAGGCATCCACCACGTAACCATCTCCTCGCTTATTTGCTCTATCGCCAAGCACTTCTATATTGATGAAGTGCTTTTGCGTTCCTGACGCTCAGCATCCACAAAACCGAGGAGGACATGGATGAAGTCGTCAGCCGCCGATGAGCCACGAGCACCGGGCCAAGCGCCGATCAAGACGCGTCGCTTCAGTATTTCACTGGTGTGGATCGTGCCGATCGTCGCGGTGCTGGTCGGTATTTCGCTGGTGGTGCACAACCTGATGCAGGAAGGCCCGACCATCGTCGTCAACTTCAAGACCGGCAGTGGCCTGACCGCCAACAAGACCGAGGTCAAATACCGCAATGTGGTGATCGGTCAGGTGACTGACGTCGAGTTGAGCGGCGATCAGAAGAGCGTCGACGCCACGATCAAACTGGCCAAGCAGGCCGAAACCTTTACCCGCGAAGACTCGCACTTCTGGGTCGTGCGCCCGCGCATTGGCGCTGGTGGTGTGTCGGGCATCGACACTCTGCTCTCCGGCGACTACATCGGTGCCGATATCGGCCAGTCCGACAGCCGTGCCAAACACTTCAAGGGCCTGGAGAATCCACCGCCGATCACCTACGGCGAACCGGGCAAGCGCTTCATGCTGCATGCGCCGGATCTCGGTTCGCTGGACATTGGTTCGCCGGTTTACTACCGCAAGATTCCGGTCGGTCAGGTGGTTACTTACACCCTCAATCCCGAGGGCAAAGGCGTGGACATCGAGGTGTTCATCCATTCGCCGAACGACGCGTTCGTCACCGAAAACACCCGGTTCTGGAACGCCAGCGGCATCGACATCAATGTCGGCGCCAACGGCTTTGCGGTGAAGACCGAATCGCTGTCGACCATGCTGGTCGGCGGCATTGCCTTCCGTGCGCCGGATTACAGCCCCAACGACGTTGCCGCCGCCGACGACAAGGATTTCGAACTGTTCGCCGATCAGCAGACCGCCCTCGCCCCGCCCAACGGCAAGGCGCAATACATGGTGCTGCGTTTCGATCAGTCGCTGCGTGGGCTCAAGGTCGATGCGCCGGTGGAATTTCTCGGCATGGAGATCGGCCGGGTGGTCGGCATCAATCTGGATTTCGACGCGAAGAAACGCAGCTTCCCGCTTAATGTCGGCATCGTCATTTACCCGCAGCGCCTGGGGCAGGCCTACAAAAAGATGCTGACCGAATTCAAGCACGATCCCAACGACGAAGCCGCCGGCATTCGCCTGCTTGGCACCTTCGTCGACAATGGTCTGCGCGCCCAGGCCCGCAGCGGCAACCTGCTGACCGGGCAACTGTACATTGCGCTGGATTTCTTCCCGAAAGCCGAGAAAGTCGCCTTCGACGCGACGGCCCGGCCGGTGGTCTTGCCAACCGTGCCCGGCAGCCTCGAACAGTTGCAGGAAAAACTCGAAGCCGTGGTCGACAAGCTCAACAAACTGCCGGTCGAACGGATTGCCGGCAACCTCGACAGCAACCTCGTCGAGCTGCGCAAAGGCCTGACCCAGTTCAACGCGAAAACCCTGCCAAGCGTGCAGACCACCCTGGCCGACGTCAGCAAGACCTTGCAATCCGCCAGTTCGACCCTGGCCGAAGATTCGCCGCAGCGCGAGAAACTCACCGAGACCCTCGACGAACTCGGGCGCATGTCGCGTTCGCTGCGTGAGCTGTCGGATTATCTCGGTCGCCATCCGGAATCGCTGATTCGCGGTCGTCCCGACAACGCGGCGCCGCTGGATCTGAAAGGACCGCCGCGCAATTGAGCACAGGAGCTCCCCCATGGCTTTACCGCTGAAGATCACCCTGCTCGCTGCGTTCATGCTGTTGGGCGCCTGCCGCAGCGAGCCGATCAACTTTCACACCCTGACCCCGGTGCAACTGCCGGCGTCCCGCTCGGGCGCGCAGATTCCGATCGAGGGGATCAGCGTGCCGCCACAAGTCGACCGCCCGCAAATCGTCATCCGCCAGGGCAACAATGGCCTGGCGATTCTGGAAACCCAGTGGTGGGGGGCGAGTCTGGCGGATGAGCTGCGCAGTGCCTTGAACGATCAACTGAGCAATACCGGCAGTCGCGGCAACGTCTCGGTGCGCATCGATGTGCAGCGTTTCGACTCGATCCCCGGCCAGTACGGGCTGATCGACGTCAAATGGCGCCTGCGTCCCAGCGGTGCGGCGGACAATGCTCTGCTGACCTGCCATTCAACCTTGCAAACTCCGTCCGGCCCGAGCATCGACGACCTGGTGGCCGCGCAACAGAACAACGTCAAACGCCTGGCTGTCCTGATCAATCAGGCGGCGGGCAATTCTCGCGTCTGCCCTTCGGCCTCCTGAGCCGCCGACAGCGTGACGGTGAAACGGCAGCCGTTGGGTTCGCGAGTCACCAACTGAACCTGCCAGCGCTGATGGCTGCAGATCCGCTGCACCAGCGACAATCCCAACCCAAGACCTTCACCGCGCTGTTCGTCACCGCGCACGAATGGCTGGAACATCGCGTGACGTTTCTCTTCCGGAATACCGATGCCGCTGTCCTCGACCACGAAGCTGTCCTTGAGCAGGGTCAACCTTACAAAGCCCTGATCAGTGTAGTGCCAGGCATTGCGCAGCAGATTGCCCATGACCGACTGCAAGAACGTCAGGTCATAACGCGTGCTGCCCGCCAGTTGCGGCTCGTAGATGAATTCCAGACCTTTTTCGCGAATCAATCGTCCCCAGATTTCCGCCTGGGCGTCGGCGATCGATTTGAGTGTGCAGGTGGATTCGGTGCCAAGCTCTTCCGGCTTTCGCGCCAGCATCAAGAAAGTTTCGACCAGTTGGCGCATTTCAGCGCTGGCCCGGGCAATGCGTTTGACCTGCTGAGTGGAACGCGGATCCAGCGAGGGGTTGGCCAGCAACAGCTCGCAGGAGCTGGCCAGAATCATCAACGGTGTGCGCAGTTCATGACTGACATCACTGGTGAAGAGTTTTTCGCGGTTCAGGGTTTCGCGTAACCGGCCGAGTGTCTGGTCGAAAGACAGGGCCAGCTCCCCTACTTCATCATCGGCGTAATCCGGATGCAGGGCCGGCGCCAACGCGATCAACTGATCGCGATGACGTACCTGCCCCGCCAGGCGAATCACCGGCGCCATGACCTGCCGCGCCAACAACCTGCCGAGCGCGACCGCCAGCATGACACTGAGGATGAACCCGACTATCACCACCACGAACAGCAGGTGTTCACGCTGTTCGAAGCTTTCCTGATTGCGCAACAGCACATACTTGCGTCCGCCGACTGCCTCAACCATCGCGTAAAAGTCATCACCGTTGAAGGTGATCTCCTGAAAACCCTGGGGCAGTGCTGCCAGTTGCGGCGTCAGCGCCATGGGCCCCGGGCCGTTCTCGAAAAAAAACAGTTCGCTCTTTTCCGGCTCGTGGCGCCACTGGTTGATGTCGTCCATCGCCAACAACCGGCGCAGCCCACCGCTGAGGGCGGTCATGGTCAACTTGTGCTCCACGACATGCACGGTAGCCACAATGCCCATCGCGAAGACACCGGCCACCACCGCGCTCATCAAGGCGAACACAATCACGATCCGATTGGCGAGGCTTTGCTTGAGGTCCATCCGGTTCAATGACTCCAGTGCTGATGTCGGGGGCTGAAAGCAGCTGCGCCACGACGTTATCCAAAGTCGCAGCTTCGCCTCCACTGGCGCCATTGTTAAGTGGCCAAAACAAACAAAACGACTATTTGAGTTTAGTTATCAAATAGACTTTTCCGCTAATACCTGCGCTTCTCTCGCAAATTTTTCACATGTTCTTCACTGCCCCGCCACGACTCTGAACGTAGTGTTCAGCAGCCATTCAAGCAGATCACCGTAAAGTAACTAATCTCCTGGAGCTTACGTTGCACTTTGCGTGTTGACTGAATGGAACTCGGGAATGACAAGGGGCAACGTCGTGGTTGAATTAGTACAAGTACAATCAGCGTCCAAGCGATGGGACCTGTCTCGTCCGCGCACCTGGGCAATCATTGCCGTCGGTTTGCTGCTGATCGCACTGATTTGCGGCTTCGTCTGGATGCAACGCTCGCCCCCCAACCTGCGCTATGCGAGTGCGTCGGCTACTCAGGAATGGGTAAAGGCCTGGCAGGCCGGTGAAGTCGTCGCACTGGTTCGCCACACCGAACGTTGCGACCGCTCGACCAATACTTGCCTGGGGCCGGCGGACGGTATCACCCAGGCTGGCAGCATTGCTGCAGCCGACGTCGGCCGTGGCTTTACGCAACTGGGCCTGGAAAAGACCCAGTTCTTCAGCAGCCCGTTGACGCGCACCCTGCAGACTGCGCATTACATGCTTGGCCACGATGCCGTGGCGGCGGAATGGCTGGAAACCTGTGGCCCGACGATGCGCAATGAATTGGTGGCGCACAAGACCCCGGGACAGAACATGATTCTGGTAACCCACAGCGGCTGCATCGCCGATTTCGAACGGCAGACCGGTTACCCGCGCGCGGTCGCCGCCGAATATGGCAGCACTGTTTTGGCCCGGATAGATGCACAAGGAAAACTTGATGTAATCGGCATCATGAATCCCGAAGGCTGGCAACGATTGGCCAAGTAATCATCAAACTTAGTCGAGAACAAACGACTCGGCCAATGCTCTGGCACAGGGTATTGGCGTGTATGAAATTTGTAATAAGAAATGTTTTTCAGACTGAAAAAACTGGAAATATTTCATTTTAAAGCTTGTCTTCCCGAGGAGAACTTAAAGCTGGAAGCAGACCCGTTCTCTGAATGCAGGACACGCCCCTCGGCCGTGCTCGCCTCTGCATTCATTCAACCCAGTGCCGCGCCTGCTACGGAAATCACCGGGCCGTCACTGAAACGCACACTTTGTACTGCACCAAGGTCCAGTCATGACGTCTGAGAACAAACCGCTGCACCGTGCAGCGCTGAATTTGCCGCGCCTCCACCAGAGCTCCCTGATCGAACGCTTTGCGATACCCGGGCTGGTGCTGGCATTCGTGGTGTTTTATCTGCTGCCGCTGATGACCCACGGCCTGTGGATTCCCGATGAAACCCGTTATGGGCAGATCAGCCAGGAAATGCTGCAGAGCGGCAACTGGGTGGCGCCGCACTTCATGGGCATTCGCTACTTCGAAGAACCGATTGCCGGCTACTGGATGATCGCCATCGGCCAGGCGATTTTCGGTGAAAACCTGTTCGGCGTGCGCATCGCCTCGGCACTCAGCTCCGGGATTAGTGTGTGGCTGGCCTACCTGTTGGCCCGGCGCCTGTGGAACAACCCGCGAATCAGCGCCGCGTGCGCCCTCCTTTATATGAGCTTCGGCCTGATCGCAGGACAAGCCGGCTATGCCAACCTCGATCCGCAGTTCACCTTGTGGGTCAACCTGAGTCTGGTGGCGATCTGGTTTGCCATCGACAGCAACACCCCGCGCGCGCGCCTGGGCGGCTGGGCTTTGTTGGGATTTGCCTGCGGCATGGGCCTGATGACCAAAGGTTTCCTCGCCCTGATGCTGCCGGTGCTGATCGCCCTGCCCTACATGATCTGGCAACGGCGCTTCGGTGAACTGGTGCGTTATGGACTGGTTGCCGTGGCGGTGGCCGCGCTGGTCAGCGTGCCATGGGCACTGGCCGTGCATGCGCGTGAACCGGATTTCTGGCGGTTCTTCTTCTGGCACGAACACATCCGTCGCTTCGCCGCCGGTGAAGACGCACAGCACGCACGACCATGGTGGTTCTACCTGCCGCTGCTGTTTGCGTCCACCTTGCCGTGGGCACTGCTGTTGCCTTCGACGCTGCTGCGTACCTGGCGCGAAAAGCGTGATCCGAAAATCGCCTTCCTCGCCTTGTGGTTCCTGCTGCCTCTGGCTTTTTTCAGCGCGAGCAGCGGCAAACTGCCGACTTACATCATGCCGTGCCTGCTGCCATTGGCTCTGTTGATGGGCTACACCGTGATGAACTGGATAGCTGACCAGAACGGCCGCGTCTTACGCATCAACGGTGTGGTCAACGTAGTGCTGGCCATCGCCGCACTGATCGCGCTGATTTATCTGCAAGCGACCCGTGAAATTTACGAACACACCGAAATGTTCAGCCTGTCGCTGGGCTATATCGTGCTGCTCGGCTGGCTGATTGCCGGATCGCTGCAAGCCTTGCGCCCTCTGGCGCTGTGGGCGATGCCGGCGTTGGGCATCGGCCTGCTCGTCGCATTGCTGCCAGCGGCGATGCCGGCGACCATCGTCAACAGCAAGATGCCGGATCAGTTCATTGCTGAACATCAGCAGGAACTGAGCGAAACCAGCTCGTTGCTGAGTAACGACCTGGGAGCCGCTTCGGCATTGTCATGGCGTTTGCGCCGCCCGCAAGTCGACCTGTTCAACACCATTGGCGAGCTCAAGTACGGCCTCGATGACCCGGCCACGGCCTCACGCAAGGTCAGCCTCGACGGCGTAGGCGAATGGATGACCGCAGCGCGCAAAAAAGGCTCGGTGGGCGTGGTGATGCGCGTCAACAGCACCTCTGACGAGCAACAACTGGAGCTGTTGCCGATAGACGGCAAGCACTACCGCCGTGGCCAGATCGAAATCCTCATCTTCAGCCAGAGCCAGCCATGACCCGAACCAGGACTGAACGGAGGCAGTTGCTGCTTCTGCTGGCGGCGACTGCCCTGCTGTTATTGCTCGGTCTGGGCAGTCGCGAGCTGTGGGGGCCGGAAACCCGCTGGGCCAACATCGCCTTGCAGATGCTGCAAAGCGGCGATTATTTCGACCCCTATCTCAAGGGCAGCCCTTATTACGACAAACCGCTGCTGTCGTACTGGCTGATCACCGCCACCTCGTGGTTCACCGGCGGACTGGGGCATTGGTCGTTGCGCCTGTCATCGGTGATTTCCGCGTGGTTCAGCGTGTGGCTGGTGTATCTGCTCGGCGAGCAACTGTTCCGCAAAGGCACCGGGCTGATCGCCGGCTGGATGCTGGCGACCACCTTCTATTTCGTGTTCTGGGCGCGAGTCGCCACCGCCGACATTCTCACGGTCTGCGGCGTGCTGGCGGCCGTCTGGTGGTACTGGCGCGGCCCGGATGACACCCGGTTCTGGCGCTATGTGGTGTTTTTCGGCTTGCTGTCGCTGACCTCGCTGTTCAAAGGCCTGATCGGTTTCATCCTGCCGGGGCTGGTGCTGCTGCCGCACCTGCTCAGCGAACACCGCTGGAAACGTCATCTGAACCTGCGACTGTTCGGCGCGCTCTTGATCGCCGGGGCGTTTTACATGGCGCCGTTCCTGTTGTCTCACCTCTACGGTGCGCCCAACTACGAACAAAGCGGCCTCGGCCTGGTGCTGCGTGAAAACGTCGTGCGGTTTTTCCAGCCGTTCGATCAGTTCGGGCCGATTTACACCTACTTGATCTACCTGCCGGTTTACACCCTGCCCTGGGCACCGTGCTGGTTGATCGCCTTGTGGGTGGCCGCGCGCAACTGGAAGCACATCGAACCGGATACCCGCTGGCTGATTCAAGGGCTCGCGCTGCTGATGCTGTTCTTCACCGCCAGTGGCAGTCGCCGCAGCTATTACGTCTTGCCGCTGGTGCCCTTCGCGCAATTGCTGGGTGCCTGGTGGGTGACCCGGCGCATGGCCGCCCGCAACAGCGAAGGCCGTGGGCTGAAGATCGGCTTCGCTGTCACTACTATACTGCTCGCTGCGGTACTGGGTGTGCTTTACCCATGGACCAACAGCGGCGGCGGTGTCATCCGCTTCGGCGAGCAGGTTCGCGAACAGGCCAGTCAGCAGGCACCGTTGAATCAATGGCGCATGGTCATGATCGAGGTCGACAACAAAGTACCGATGTACCTGCAAACCGGTGGTGCACCGTTCTACTACGTGCCGGAAACGATCGAGGACTTCCCGCACAATGGCGACACCGCGACGCTGATCGCCTGGCTGGAAAGGACCAGCGGGGAACATTGGGATCCGCAACGCACGATCTTCGTCGCGCAATATCGTTCCGGTGACGCCGTGCCACTGGATGCGCTGAAGGCTGATCATCAGGTCATCACCACCACCCCGACCCGTGGCGAACAGGTATTCCACGGGCGTGCAGACCAGAGCGTGGCTTACATTCCCCACTCCTGAGCAATGACGTTAAGACAAAAGGAGAGAGTCGCGGTAAATTTGAATGGCAATGACAAGTATTAACGGCTTCTTTGACGTTTTTTTCTCATTTGCCACCCTACATTGCCGCGACTCGACACTTGCAAATCGTTCGCATTGTTTCCTGCGAGGGTTTGCTCATAACGTCTGAAAACAGGAGCTGCCCGAATGAATCCACGCTTTCCATCCTTCTTCAAGCGCGCATTGCTGGCCACTGCGTTGCTCGGCACCGGGCAGGCTTTTGCCGCCGATTCGGTGGGTCTGGTGGTTTACAACGCCCAGCATGAAACCCTGACCAAGGCCTGGGTGGCCGGCTTCACCGAGGAAACCGGCATTCCGGTGACCATTCGCAACGGCGATGACACCGAGATGGGCAACCAGCTCGTGCAGGAAGGCGCCGCCTCGCCGGCAGACGTATTCCTCACCGAGAACTCCCCGGCGATGGTGCTGGTGGACAACGCCAAACTGTTCGCCCCGTTGGCGCCGACAACCCTTGAGCAAGTCGATTCCGCCTACCGTCCGGCCCACGGCAATTGGGTCGGCATCGCCGCCCGCTCCACCGTGTTCGTCTACAACCCAAGCAAACTGACTGAAAAGGACTTGCCCAAATCCCTGCTCGACCTCGCCACCCCGGCCTGGAAAGGCCGTTGGGCCGCCTCCCCGGCTGGCGCCGACTTCCAGGCGATCGTCGCCGCCGTCCTGCAACAGAAAGGTGAAGCTGCCACCCTGGAATGGCTCAAGGGCATGAAGACCAACGCCACGATCTATCGCGGCAACAGTGCGGTGCTCAAAGCGGTGAACGCCGGGCAGATCGACAGCGGCGTGATCTATCACTATTACAGCTTCGTCGATCAGTCCAAGACCGGCGAAAACAGCAAAAACACCAAGCTGTACTACTTCAAACATCAGGATCCGGGCGCGTTCGTCAGCACTTCCGGCGCCGGCGTGCTGGCCTCGAGCAAACATCAGGAGCAGGCGCAGGCGTTCGTCAAATACATCACCAGCAAGGAAGGTCAGGAAGTTCTCGAAACCGGCACCTCCTTCGAATACGCCGTGGGTAAAGACGCGCCATCCAATCCGAAGCTGACTCCGCTGAAAACCCTCGACGCGCCGAAAGTCGATGCGTCGACCCTCGACAGCAAAAAAGCCGTCGAGCTGATGACCCAGGCCGGATTGCTCTAAGTGATGCCCGAAACCTTGCCTGCACCGGCCGTTGCGACGGCCGCCGCCAGCCTCCTTCACCCGCCCCGTACGCTGGCCGGGCGTGGCAGCTCGTGGGTGGTGAGCTCGGCGGTGCTGGTGTCGTTGTTGTCCCTGCTGCCGATCGCATTCGTGATCGGCGTGGCGTGGTACACCGGCTGGGCGACCATCGAAGCTCTGATCTTTCGCCCGCGGGTCGGCGAATTGCTGATCAACACCGTGCTGCTGGTGCTGATCACCCTGCCGCTGTGCATCCTGCTCGGAACCACCCTGGCTTGGCTGACCGAACGCAGCAATCTGCCCGGCCGACGCTTGTGGTCAGTGCTGGCGGTCGCACCGCTGGCCGTGCCGGCGTTCGTCCACAGTTATGCGTGGGTCAGCCTGATTCCGTCGATCCACGGTCTGCCGGCCGGTGTGCTGGTGTCGGTGATCGCCTATTTCCCGTTTCTGTATTTGCCGATTGCCGCGACCTTGCGCCGTCTCGATCCGGCGATTGAAGACGTCGCGCAATCCTTGGGACTCAAGCCGTGGGCGGTGTTCTTTCGGGTGGTGTTGCCGCAATTGCGCCTGGCAATCTGCGGTGGCGCGTTGTTGGTCGGTCTGCATTTGCTGGCCGAGTACGGCTTGTACGCGATGATCCGTTTCGACACCTTCACCACGGCGATCTTCGATCAGTTCAAATCGACGTTTAACGGCCCGGCGGCCAACATGCTCGCTGGCGTTCTGGCGCTGTGCTGTCTGGCGATGCTCACCGCCGAATCTGCCGCCCGTGGCAACGCCCGCTATGCGCGAGTCGGTTCCGGCAGCGCCCGGGATCAGCGCAGCGTGCAACTGGGCCGAGGCGTGACAACCCTGGCTTTATTGCTGCAAACCTTGACCTGCCTGCTGGCACTCGGTGTGCCGTTGCTCACGCTGGGCCGCTGGCTGCTGGCCGGTGGCGTGCAGGTCTGGGAAGGTGACGAGTTGCTGCCGGCGCTGCTGCAGACCTTGTCTTACGGAGTGGCCGGCGCATTGCTGACCAGTGTCGCGGCGATTCCCATCGCGTGGCTGTCGATCCGCTCGCCGGGCAAACTGCAGCGCTTGCTGGAAGGCTGCAACTACATCACCAGCTCCCTGCCCGGCATTGTCGTCGCGCTGGCGTTGGTCACTGTGACCATCCATTTCGCCCGGCCGATCTACCAGACCACCATCACCGTGCTGCTGGCTTACCTGCTGATGTTCTTGCCGCGAGCACTGGTCAGCATGCGTGCCGGTTTCGCGCAGGCCCCGGTCGAGCTGGAAAACATCGCACAAAGCCTTGGCCGCTCGCCGATACGCGCATTGTGGCTGATCACCGTGCGCCTGGCGGCCCCCGGCGCGGCGGCAGGTGCAGCGCTGGTGTTTCTGGCAATCACCAATGAGCTGACCGCGACCCTGCTGCTCGCACCCAACGGCACACGCACCCTCGCCACCGGTTTCTGGGCGATGACCAGCGAAATCGATTACGCCGCCGCCGCGCCCTACGCGTTCTTGATGATCCTGCTTTCACTGCCGCTGACGGCCATTCTCTATCACCAATCCAGGCGTACCGCTGGCCGATGAACGCTCTCGAACTGCTCAACCTCAGTAAAACCTTCGGCGCGCAAAAGGCGCTCGACGACGTCAGCCTCAACGTGCCGACCGGCAGCCGCACGGTGATCGTCGGCCCCTCCGGTTCCGGCAAGACCACGCTGTTGCGGATGATCGCCGGCTTCGAGTTTCCCGACAGCGGCAGCCTCACCCTCAACGGCCAGACGCTGGTCGACCGCAGCCACGCAGTGCCGGCCTATCAACGGCAGATCGGCTACGTACCGCAAGACGGCGCGTTGTTCCCGCACATGACGGTGGCGGCGAACATCGGTTTCGGCCTGGCCCTGACCGGTGCGGCCCGCACCCAGCGTATCCTTGAGTTAATGGACAGCGTCGCCCTCGACGCCAACATGGCCAACCGTTGGCCCCACGAATTGTCCGGTGGCCAGCAACAGCGGGTCTCGCTGGCCCGCGCTCTGGCGCAGCAACCACGGCTGATGCTGCTCGATGAGCCGTTCTCCGCCCTCGACACCGGTTTGCGCAGTGCCATGCGCAAAATGGTCGCGCGCCTGCTCGAAGACGCCGGCGTCACCACCATTCTGGTGACTCACGATCAGAGCGAAGCGTTGTCGTTTGCCGATCAATTGGCGGTGATGCGCAGCGGCCGGCTGGTGCAGTCCGGGCATCCGATGGATCTCTACCGCTATCCGCAGGATGAACAGACCGCGCACTTTCTCGGCGAAGCGGTGGTCCTGCCCGCGCGAATCGAGGCGGGTTGGGCGCATTGCGATCTGGGTCAGGTGGCGGTGAACAGCAACGGCTTCAGCGGCGCCGCGCAGATCATGCTGCGCCCCGAGCAATTGCAGATCGCCGAAGGGGCGTCTGACAGTCAAGGCTGCCATGCGCTGGTCACCGACCGTGACTTTGCCGGCAACACCTGCACCCTGACCGTTGAACTGAGCTCATCCGCGACTCAGGATCCGCCCCGTTCGATTCTGGTGCGCAGCTCCGGCATGCACGCGCCGCCCGCCGGCAGCGCGGTGCAGCTGTCGGTACTCGGTGCGGCGCATGTGTTTGGCCTGAGCTGATCAGAGATCGAAGCGATCCACCGCCCGCCGCCGCTCGTTGTCATCGCGCACATCGTAGTTGGCGGTGGTCTGGATGTTGCTGTGATGCGCCAGTTTCTGCGCGATCGACAGGTCGTGCTCCTCGATCACCCGAGTGATGAACGAGCGACGGAAATCGTGGGGCATGATCTTCACCCCGACCTGCGTGCCGCGCTGGCGGGCGATGTAGTAGATCGCATGCTTGGTGATCCGCTCGCGGGTGATGTGGCTGCCACGGCGAATACGGTTGAACAGGAAGGCATCGTCGCTCTCGCCTTCCTTGAGCTGCGAGCGGCGCAGTTCGAGCCATGCATCGAGCTTGCTGAACGCCCATGCCGGTGCGTATTTGATCAACTGCTTGTTGCCCTTGGCAGTAACGCACAGGCTGCGCTCGCTGAAGTCGACCTGATTCAGGTCCAGATCCACCGATTCCGACTTGCGCATACCGGTGCCGTACAGCAGCGCGATGATTGCTGCATCACGCAAGCCCTGCGGGCGTGGGTCGGCGGCGCAGACTTCCATCAATTCGTGAATCAGCGTGCGCTTGAGATTGCGCCCCTGAGACAGCCGCGTGCCGGCAATGCCCTTGACCGAGCGCATCTTCAACAGATGTTCCTGGCTGATCAGACTCATGCGCCAGGCCTCATTCATCACCCCGCGCACCGCATTCACATACAACGAAGAAGTGTTCGGTGCGTAGTTGTCTGCGCGTAATGCAGCGACCAGCGCTACAACATCTTCCGGTTGCAAGGCATGCCAGGGAATCTCTTCGACATTCATGTCTTCAAAGCCCAGGCGATCGGCCGCATCTTGCAGCACATAGCGCATGGTCAGTTGGCTGGAGGGCGCCAAACGCGCGAGGTACAGGCTCATCGGGTTGGTTTTTGGAGCGTCGGGGGTTGCAGCAACTAAATCAATCAAACGTTAAACCTTGAGTAAAAAACGTACAGCACTACAACAACTAACAAATGCAATGTACTTGAAGTAAAGAAGGTACTTGAGCGGCACTGTCCGAGAAAAAACTGCGATGGACGGCAGAAGCCTGAACAGCGGCTGTATAAGTGACAGATAAACGATTCGCCAACCGGTTTTTCATGTTCCTTTCACAAAAACCGGCATAACCTTAATTCCCATAGGTTCGGTAGTGGCTATGCCCCAACCTGCCGGGCAAATCGTGAAAAGTCAATCAATCCCCGACGTCATGCTTTTTTTGCCAAGTTATTGATGCAGGAGCGCTTTTCTGTGTCTACGCTGTGGTTGGATCCAACAGTTACGTGAGTCCATCCTTTTATTTTTTGCAATGAGGTGCCCATGAGTCAGGCGTTTCTCCCCTTCTCCCGCCCAAGTATTGGCGATGAGGAAATTGCCGCTGTCGAGCAGGTGTTGCGCTCGGGCTGGATCACCACGGGACCGAAAAACCAGGCACTCGAAGAGCAGTTTGCGCAGTACGTGGGTTGCAAGCACGCGGTGGCCTTGTCTTCGGCCACCGGCGGCATGCACATCACGCTGCTGGCCCTGGGCATCGGCCCGGGCGACGAAGTCATCACCCCGTCGCAGACCTGGGTCTCGACCGCCAACATGATCTCCCTGCTGGGCGCCAAACCGGTGTTTGTCGATGTCGACCGCGACACGCTGATGACCGACGCTGCGCGCATCGAAGCGGCCATCACCCCGCGAACCAAGGCAATCGTTCCAGTGCACTACGCCGGTGCTGCATTCGATCTCGATCCGCTGTATGCCCTGGCCGACAAGCACGGCATCCCGGTCATCGAAGACGCCGCCCACGCCGCCGGCACCCGCTACAAGGGGCGCCACGTCGGTTCGCAAGGCACGGCGATCTTCTCGTTCCATGCGATCAAGAACATGACCTGTGCCGAAGGCGCGATGTTCGTCACCGACGACGAAGCGCTCGCCAGCCGCGTGCGCATGCTCAAATTCCACGGCCTGGGCGTTGACGCCTATGACCGTCTGACCGGTGGCCGCAAGCCGCAGGCGCAAGTGATGGAACCGGGCTTCAAGTACAACCTGGCCGACATCAACGCCGCGATTGCCCTGGTGCAGCTGCAACGTCTGGACGAAATCAACGCCCGGCGCACCGAACTGGCCACCAGCTACCTGCAAAAATTCGAAGGCCTGCCGGTGCAACCGCTGGCCCTGCCCGCCTATGCCCAGCAACACGCCTGGCACCTGTTCATCCTGCGCATCGACAGCGAGCGTTGCGGCATGGATCGCGAAGCCTTCATGAAGGCGTTGCAGGATCAGGGCATCGGCACCGGTATCCATTTCATCGCCACCCACCTGCACACCTGGTATCGCCAGCGTGACCCCGACCTGTACCTGCCAAACACCGAATGGAACTCGGCGCGGCTGTGCTCGATTCCGCTGTTCCCCGACATGACCGGTCAAGACCTTGACCGGGTGGTCGGTGCCATCGCACACATCATGGAAAAACGCCTGTGAAACCTTATCCAATCCGTAGCGTGTCGATCGTCATCCCGGTCTACAACGAACAGGAAAGCCTGCCAGAGCTGCTGCGTCGTACCGAGGCGGCCTGCCGCCAACTGAATCACGATTTCGAAATCGTGCTGGTCGACGACGGCAGCCGCGACGAATCGGCGAACATGCTCGAAGAAGCCGCCGGGCGTGAAAACAGCCCGTTCGTGGCGGTCATCCTCAACCGCAACTATGGTCAGCACGCCGCGATCATGGCCGGTTTCGAACAGTGCAAGGGCGACGTGGTGATCACCCTCGATGCCGACCTGCAGAACCCGCCGGAGGAAATCCCCCGGCTGGTGGCCGAAGCCGAAAAAGGTTACGACGTGGTCGGCACCGTGCGCGGCAATCGTCAGGACTCGGCGCTGCGTCGCTATCCGTCGAAGCTGATCAACCTCGCCGTGCAGCGCTCCACCGGCGTCGCCATGAGCGACTACGGCTGCATGCTGCGTGCCTACCGCCGCACCATCATCGACGCGATGCTCGCCTGCCGCGAACGCAGTACGTTCATCCCGATCCTGGCCAACAGCTTCGCCCGTCACACCACCGAAATCGTCGTGGCCCACGCCGAGCGTGAACACGGCGACTCGAAATACAGCCCGATGCGTCTGATCAACCTGATGTTCGATCTGGTCACCTGCATGACCACCACCCCGCTGCGTCTGTTGAGCATCGTCGGCTTCGCCATGGCCGGATTGGGCGTGCTGTTCGCCGCCGCGTTGATCATCCTGCGTCTGGCCTTCGGTGCCGGTTGGGCCGGTGACGGTACCTTCGTACTGTTCGCCGTACTGTTCGTGTTCACCGGTGGTCAGTTCATCGGCATGGGGCTGCTGGGTGAATACCTCGGCCGCATGTACAGCGATGTGCGCGCCCGTCCACGTTTCTTCATCGAAAAGGTGTTGCGCAGCCAGCCGGCCGATCCGGCCCCTGCCGTCACCGTTGATGGTCTTTCTTCTACCGCTACTTCTTCCACTTCCGATCAGGTTCTCTCATGAGTGCAAAAACTGTTGTCTTCGCCTACCACGATATTGGCTGCGCCGGCATTGAAGCCCTGCTCAACAGCGGCTTTGACATTGCAGCAGTGTTCACTCACGCCGATGATCCGAAAGAAAACGCGTTCTATGCGTCGGTTGCCCAGCTGTGCGCCAACAAAGGCATCCCGGTCCACGCCCCGGAAGACGCCAACCACCCACTGTGGATCGAGCGCATCGCCAAGCTGGACCCGGAGTACATTTTCTCCTTCTACTACCGCAACCTGCTGAGCGAACCACTGCTGGCCCTGGCCAAAAAAGGCGCGTTCAACCTGCACGGTTCGCTGCTGCCACGCTATCGCGGCCGCGCTCCGGCGAACTGGGTGCTGGTCAACGGCGAAACCGAAACCGGCGTTACCCTGCACCGCATGGTCAAGCGCGCTGATGCCGGCGCCATCGTTGCCCAGCAGCGCGTTGCCATCGAGCGCAGTGATACCGGCCTGACCCTGCACGCCAAACTGCGCACCGCCGCCAGCGACCTGCTGCGCGACACCCTGCCGAACATGCTGCAAGGCAAGATCACTGAAACTCCGCAAGACGAATCGAAAGCCACCGTGTTCGGTCGCCGCACCCCGGCGGACGGCAAACTGGTCTGGGCCAAACCGGCAGAAGAACTGTTCAACCTGGTGCGCGCCGTCACCCGTCCTTACCCGGGCGCCTTCTGCGCTGTGGGCGAACACAAACTGATCGTCTGGAGCGCTGAAGTCGTCAAGGGCAACGAAGGTCAGGCGCCAGGTCGCGTGATCAGCGTCGATCCGCTGCGCATTGCCTGCGGTCAAGACTCGCTGGTGATCAACGCCGGTCAGCGCAACGACAACGGTCTGTACCTCAGCGGCCCGCAACTGGCCAACGAACTGGGTCTGGTCGATGGCTCGCTGCTGCGCGGTGCCGAATCCGGTCGTGCGCCACGTCGTACTCGCGTACTGATCCTGGGCGTCAACGGTTTCATCGGTAACCACCTGTCCGAGCGCCTGCTGCGTGACGACCGCTACGAAGTCTACGGTCTGGACATCGGCTCCGACGCCATCGAGCGTCTGCGCAGCCACCCGAACTTCCACTTCGTCGAAGGCGACATCAGCATTCACTCCGAGTGGATCGAGTACCACATCAAGAAGTGCGACGTGGTCCTGCCGCTGGTGGCCATCGCCACCCCGATCGAATACACCCGCAACCCACTGCGCGTATTCGAGCTGGACTTCGAAGAAAACCTGAAACTGGTTCGCTACTGCGTCAAGTACAACAAGCGCGTGATTTTCCCGTCGACTTCGGAAGTCTATGGCATGTGCCAGGACAAGAACTTCGACGAAGACAGCTCGAACCTGATCGTCGGTCCGATCAACAAGCAGCGCTGGATCTACTCGGTCTCCAAACAACTGCTGGACCGCGTGATCTGGGCTTACGGCGCCAAGGGCCTGAACTTCACCCTGTTCCGTCCGTTCAACTGGATGGGCCCACGTCTGGACCGTCTGGATTCGGCGCGTATCGGCAGCTCCCGCGCCATCACCCAGTTGATCCTCAACCTGGTGGAAGGTACGCCGATCCGTCTGTTCGACGGTGGCGAGCAGAAGCGTTGCTTCACTGACATCGCTGACGGCGTTGAAGCCCTGGCGCGGATCATCGACAACGACAACGATGTCTGCAACGGCCAGATCATCAACATCGGCAACCCGGACAACGAAGCCAGCATCCGTCAGTTGGGCGAAGAGCTGCTGCGTCAGTTCGAAGCGCACCCGCTGCGTCACAACTTCCCTCCGTTCGCCGGTTTCCGCGACGTGGAAAGCAAGGCGTTCTACGGTGCCGGTTACCAGGACGTGGAACACCGCAAGCCAAGCATCGCCAACGCCAAGCGCCTGCTGAACTGGGAGCCGACCGTGGAAATGCGCGAGACCATCGGCAACACCCTGGACTTCTTCCTGCGTGAAGCCATGCTCGAAATCGCGGACAAGAAGTAATGCAGGCAGGTCTTCGTATCGATGTCGACACCTACCGTGGCACCCGTGAAGGTGTGCCGCGGTTGCTGGAGATGCTCGACGAGGCGCAGGTCAAGGCAACGTTTTTCTTCAGTGTCGGCCCGGACAACATGGGTCGGCATCTGTGGCGCCTGATCCGCCCGCAGTTCCTCTGGAAAATGCTGCGCTCCAACGCTGCCGGCCTCTACGGCTGGGACATTTTGCTGGCCGGCACTGCCTGGCCCGGCAAACCGATTGGCCGTGATCTCGGGCACCTGATGCGTCAGGCCCGGGACGCCGGTCACGAAGTCGGCCTGCACGCCTGGGATCACCATGGCTGGCAGGCCAACGCCGGGCGCTGGAGCGACGCGCAACTGATCGAACAGATTCGGCGCGGCGTCGACACCTTGAGCGACATCCTCGGCGAAAAGATCCAGTGTTCGGCCGCTGCCGGTTGGCGTGCGGACGAGCGCGTGATCGAGGCCAAGCAGACCTTCGGCTTTCGCTATAACAGCGATTGCCGCGGGCAGAGCCTGTTTCGTCCGCTGCTGGCGGACGGTTCGCTGGGCACTCCACAGATTCCGGTGGACCTGCCGACCTTCGACGAAGTCGTCGGCCCGCACGTGGCGGCGAAGGACTTCAACGCCTTCATCCTCGACCGGTTCCAGGCGCAAGCACTCAACGTCTACACCATTCATGCCGAAGTAGAAGGGATTCTGATGGCTCAGGACTTTCGTCAATTGCTGGCTGATGCACGCCAGCGCAATATTGACTTCAAACCCTTGGGCGACTTGTTGCCCGAGTTTTTCAACACCCTGCCCGTGGGCCGCGTGCAACGCGGTGTGCTCGAAGGCCGTGAAGGCTGGCTGGGAGTGCAAGGCGCATGACCAGACGCTGGGCACTGCCGCTGTTGGTCGGCCTCTGTCTGCTGGCCTATCTGTTGCCATTGAGCACCCATGGCCTGTGGATCCCCGACGAAACCCGTTACGCACAGATCAGCCAGGACATGCTGCTCAGTGGCAACTGGGTGTCGCCGCATTTCATGGGGCTGCGGTATTTCGAGAAACCGATTGCCGGCTACTGGATGATCGCCATCGGCCAGGAATTGTTCGGACAGAACCTGTTCGGCGTGCGCTTCGCGTCGGCACTCAGCACGGCGTTGAGTGTGCTGCTGGCCTACCTGGTCGCGCGGCGGTTGTGGAACGATCCGCGCAAGAGCTTCGTCTGCGCCCTGCTCTACATGAGCTTTACAGTCGTCGCCGGTCAGGCCGGGTATGCCAACCTCGATCCGCAATTCACCTTCTGGGTCAACCTGAGCCTGGTGGCGCTGTGGTTTGCGCTCGACAGCAAAAGCACCGGGCACCGTCTGGGCGCCTGGGCGCTGCTGGGGCTGGCCTGCGGCATGGGTTTCATGACCAAGGGCTTTCTCGCCTGGTTGCTGCCGGTACTGATCGCGTTGCCGTGGATGCTCTGGCAGAAACGCTGGCGTGAACTACTGGTGTTCGGTCCGGTGGCGATCGCCATCGCGATCATCGTCAGCTTGCCGTGGGCGCTGGCGGTGCACGCACAAGAACCGGATTACTGGCGGTTCTTCTTCTGGCACGAACACATCCGCCGCTTTGCCGGTGACGATGCGCAGCACGATGCACCGTGGTGGTTCTACCTGCCGCTGCTGGTTGCATTCAGTCTGCCGTGGGTTGGCCTGTTGCCGACCGCGTTCAAGCAAGCCTGGCAAACCCGGGCCCAGCCGAACATGGTTTTCCTGCTGTTATGGCTGTGGCTGCCGCTGGGCTTTTTCAGCCTGAGCAACGGCAAGCTGCCGACCTACATTCTGCCGTGCCTGTTGCCATTGGCACTGCTGCTGGGCAATGCGCTGGCTGATCGCCTGCGTCTGGAACAAGGTCGGGCACTGGGGATCAACGGTCTGCTGAACCTGCTGCTGGGTGTGGTCACGCTGATCGCACTGGTTTACCTGCAACTGAACAAACCGGTGTACGACCACGAACTGCACAGCCTGGTGCTGGTGTTCATCGCCCTGATCGGCTGGATCATCGCCAACCTGGCGCAAGCGTTCCTGCCGTTGCAGTGCTGGGCGGCGCCGGCGCTGGGCAGTCTGTTACTGGCCGGGATCCTGCCGGCGGCGTTGCCCAAGTCGGTGGTGGCCAACAAAACCCCGGATCAGTTCATCCGGCACCACGTCACTGAACTGTCCGGCGCCACGCACCTGCTAAGCAATGATCTGGGTGCGGCGGCAGCGCTGGCCTGGCGCATGAAACAACCAGAGGTCGCGCTGTACAACACGGTCGGCGAACTCAAATACGGTCTGTCCTACCCGGAAGGCGCTGAACGCCGACTCACCAAGGACAACGTTCAACAATGGGTACGCGAAGCGCGCCGCAGCGGATCGGTCGGTGTGCTGATGCGCGTCAAGGGCCAGGACGAGCTCGAAGAGCTGGATCTGCTGCCCAAGGACGGTACCCGTTACGAATCGGGCAATCTGGTGATCATGGTGCTGCCCAAGGATCCGTCATGAGTTGGTTGCTGTTACTGACGGCGTGTCTGCTGACGTGCCTGGGGCAAGTCGCGCAGAAATTCGCCGTGGAGAGCTGGCGCGGCGTTGATTCGTCCTGGGCCGACAAACTGCGTTCGCCATGGTTGTGGCTGGCGCTGTTTTCGCTGGGTAGCGGGCTGCTGGTCTGGCTGCTGGTGTTGCAACGTCTTGAAGTGGGCATCGCTTACCCGATGCTCAGCCTCAACTTCGTGCTGATCACCCTGATCGCCCGCTTCGTCTTTCGCGAGCCCATCGACCGTCAGCATTGGCTGGGCGTGGCGCTGGTGATCGGCGGCGTGGTTTTGCTGGGGCAACAGTCATGAACCAGGCTCGTGGAATCGGATTTGCTCTGGGCAGCGTAATGCTGGTCAGTGGCGCCCAACTGGGCATGCGCTGGAGCATGACGCGCCTGCCGCAACCGGAACAATGGCTGACGGCGCTGAGCGCCGGCAGTGTCGATCTGTCGGCAATGGCCGTGGTGGTGGCGGCGATTTTCGCCTACGCCCTGTCGATGCTCTGCTGGCTCGCGGCATTGCGCGATCTGCCGCTGGGCCGGGCTTATTCACTATTGAGCATCAGCTACGCGCTGGTGTACCTGCTGGCGGCCAGTCTGCCGCTGTTCAACGAATCGTTCAGTTTCACTAAATCGCTGGGCGTGGCACTGGTCATGCTCGGGGTCATCACTATTAACACTCGTCCGTCTCGTGCGCCCGAATTCAGGAGTGCTCCATGAAAATCACAGTATTTGGTAGCGGTTATGTCGGCCTGGTGCAGGCCGCCGTGTTGGCCGAAGTCGGTCACGACGTCGTGTGTATGGACATCGATCAGAAGAAAGTCGAACTGCTGCGTCAGGGTCACGTCAGCATCTTCGAACCGGGCCTGTCGAGCCTGGTGCGCGAAGGCCTGGACTCCAGCCGCCTGCATTTTACCTCCGATGAAAAACTTGCCGTACAGCACGGTCGTGTTGCGTTCATCGCCGTCGGTACACCGTCCAGCGAAGACGGATCGGCCGATCTGAAATACGTGCTGTCGGTGGGTGACGCCGTGGCGCGCCATCGTGAGCAGCCGCTGATCCTGGTGGAGAAATCCACCGTACCGGTCGGCACCGGCGACACCCTGCGTGCACACATTCAAGCCGCACTGGACAAGGCCGGTCGTGAGCTGCAGTTCGATATCGTCTCCAACCCGGAATTCCTCAAGGAAGGTTCGGCGGTGTCCGACTGCCGTCGTCCGGACCGCATCGTCATCGGCTGCGAAGGTGACGAAGTGCGCGATGTGATGCGCGACCTGTACTCGCCATTCAACCGCAACCATGACCGCATCATGTTCATGGACCTGCGCAGCGCCGAGCTGACCAAGTACGCCGCCAACTGCATGCTGGCGACCAAGATCAGCTTCATCAACCAGATCGCCGAACTGGCCGAACACCTGGGCGCCGACATCGAGTCAGTCCGTCAGGGCATCGGTGCCGACACGCGCATCGGTTACCACTTCATCTACCCAGGCTGCGGTTACGGCGGTTCGTGCTTCCCGAAAGACATGCGCGCGCTGATCCACAGTGCCGAACAGGCGCATTGCTCCAGCGACCTGCTGCAAGCGGTCGAAGCGATCAACGAGCGGCAGAAGCACAAGCTGTTCGACCGCATCAATGCGTTCTACAAAGGTGATCTGCGCGGCAAGACCTTCGCCCTGTGGGGCCTGGCGTTCAAGCCAAACACCGACGACATGCGCGACGCGCCGAGCCGTGTACTGCTCGATTCGTTGTTCGCCGCTGGCGCCAGCGTTCGCGCGTTCGACCCGGAAGCGATGCAGGAAACCCAGCATCTGTATCCGAACGAAGAAAAACTGATGCTGATGGGCACTCCGGAATCGGTGCTGGCGGGTTCCGATGCGCTGATCATCTGCACCGAATGGCAGCAGTTCAAGGCGCCGGATTTCGACCTGATCGAGCAGCGTCTGAAAGCCCCGGTGATCTTCGACGGCCGCAACCTGTACGACGCCGAGCGTCTGGCGCGCAACGGCTTCAAGTACTTCCCGATCGGCCGAGGTGATTCGCGCAAACTGCCGATCCCGTTGCAACAGTGGCCTAACAAAGCGGACGTCGCTTGATCACGTTGTCGCCTGTCATCCGCCGGCAGTCCCTGATCGCAGGGCTGCTGGCGCTGTTGCTGTTCATAGCCGGGGTTTACGGACAGGCTCCCATTGGCTTCGATTCACGGTTCGTACTGTTTGCCCAGGAAATGCTGAGACACGGGCCGACCGTATTCCCGACCACATACGGTCAACCTTACGCCGACTATTCAGCGCTCTCGACGCTGTTCATCTGGCTGTTGTCGTTGCCCTTCGGCGCGATCAACACCCTGACGGCATGGCTGCCGAGCGCGATTGCCGGCGGCGTGATCGTGACGTTGATGTATCGGTTGCTGGCGGTGCATTCGCAACGCTGGGCCCTGATCAGCATCGCGCTGTTGATGCTCACCAGTACCTTCGTCACCGAAGTGCGCGCGGTGTCGCAAGACCTGATGCTCGCCGCCGTGGCGCTGTCGGTGTTTTACCTCGGCTACGCACACGACCACTTCGGCTCGCGCCGGCGCTGGCCGCTGATCTTTGTCCTGCTGTTGCTGGGCTTCGGGATTCGCGGGCCTATCGGCCTGGTGGTACCGACCGGCATGCTCTGCAGTTACTACCTGCTCAACCGTGAGTGGAAACGCCTCTTCGTGTTCGGCGTGATCGCTTCTGTGTTACTCGCAGCGTGTGTCAGCCTGCTGTTGTGGCTGGCGAAACTCAGCGGTGGCGAAGCCTTCCTGCAGGACGTGATCCGCATGCAGTTCATGGGGCGCATGGACGGCAGTGAGGGCGTCAGTGGTTCGCTGTATTACTTCACCAGCTCCATCGGCAACTACGCACTGGCGTATCCGCTGGCGATTCTGGCGTTGGCCGCGACCTGGCTGAGCAAGCCGCATCAGCGCAGGCCGGCCTTGCGTCTGGTGCAATACTGTGCGGCCGCCGGGCTGATCGTCATGGTCGGTCTGTCGATTCCACAGGCGAAGAAGGCGCGTTACCTGCTGCCGATGTTGCCGATGGCGGCGATCATCGCGGCGTACCCGTTTCAGGTGCTGCACGGACGAGTGTTCCGCGTATTGCGTGGGGTAATTCAAGGCATTTGGCTGGTGACACCGGGGCTGTTGATGGTGGCCCTGCTGGTTGCCAAGCGCCGTTTTCCCGAGCAGCTGGACGGCATCACCCTGGTGCTGGTCGTGCTCGGCGTTCTGCAATTGCTCGCGTTGTCGCGCCTGATGGTCCCGCGCTGGCGGGCCGAAGTGTTGGCGCTGTGCTCGGTATTGGCGTTGTGGACGGTGTATGCCGCGGTGTTCGAACCGGTAGAGCGACGTCTGTACGACACGCAGGCCTTCAGTCGTGCTGCCTTCGCGCAGGTGCAGCAGAACCCGGCACCGCTGGTGCTGCACGGCATGGGCAAAGACGCCAAGGCGATCAAGTTCATGGTCAACGTCGAGCAGGACCTGCAACCGCAGTTCACCGAAACAGTCCAGCAACTCGAAGCCCTCAAGGGCCCGGCCTGGCTGATGATGGACAGCAAGGACCTGCAATCGCTGCAAGGAACCTCGCTGGCCAGCCTGCAACCCGTGCTGACGGGGCGTTTCGACAAGAACGATTACGTGCTGTTGTATCTGAAGCCCTTGTAGGAACTGATTGAGGCTGCGATCTTTTGCGCTTTCAGGAAAAAGATCGCAGCCTGCGGCAGCTCCTACAGGGATTTTTACCATGAGTTTTGTTGTACGCCGGGCGCGGCAGAATGATGCCGCCGCCCTCCCCGCCATCGAACGCTCGGCCGCCGAGCTGTTTCGCACAGATCCGACCCTCGCCTGGCTTGCCGACACCGACGTGGCCAGCGCCGCGCAACACCGCCATGCCATCGACAATGCACACGTCTGGGTCGCCGAAACCACCTCGGCGCAACTCGCAGGGTTTATCCGCGCGCTGGATTTCGACAACTTGCTGCACATTGAAGAACTGTCGGTCAGCCTCGCGTTTCAGGGACAAGGCGTGGGCCGTCAACTGCTGCTGGCCGCGATTGAACATGCCCGCCGTGAGCAAGTGCGCGCGGTGACCCTGACCACGTTTCGCGACGTGCCGTGGAATGCGCCGTTTTATCAGCGGATGGGGTTTGTGGAAGTCGCGTCCGGTGAGCATGAAGCGCATTTGCTCGACGCTTTGCAGAAAGAAGTCGAGCATGGTTTTGCCACCGAACGCCGCTGCGCCATGCACCTGCCCCTCTATTGATAACACTGCAAATCCCCTCTGTGGGAGCGGGCTTGCTCGCGAAGGCGGTGTGCCCGCTGATAACGATGCTGGATGTGCCGGCCCCTTCGCGAGCAAGCCCGCTCCCACACGGATTTGCGGTGTGTCAGGTTGACCGCTGAGCGGGACCCGGTGAGGATGACAACGCCGCCCGCGCATTCTGAAATAAGGACATTGACCTCTTCGTGGCCACCTACTCCCGCCTGATCCGCCGACTGATGATCACCTCGCTGAGCATCGTCATCAGCCGCGCCCTGATCAGTCCGCTGCTGACCCTGTTCCTCAGCAACAAACTGGGCCTCAACCCGCAGGACGTCGGTCTGCTGTTGGGCATCGCCGTGTTCAGTGCCACGCTGTTGTCGCTGTACGGCGGCTACATCATCGATCGCCTCGACAAGCGTCAGCTGTTGATCCTGACCATGCTCTCCAGCGGTGTCGGCCTGATGCTGCTGACCTTCGCGCAGAATCTGTACCTGGTCACGCTGGTGTTGATCATCAGTGAAACCGCCTCTGCGCTGTTCCTGATCTGCTCCAAAGCGATGCTCAGTGAAAACCTGCCGGTCGGCCAGCGGGTCAAGGCGTTTTCGCTGAACTACACGCTGACGAATATCGGCTACGCCGTCGGCCCGATGATCGGCGTGGTGATTGCCGGGGTTCAGCCTTCAGCGCCATTTATCGTCGCGGGGCTGATTGCCGCTGGCAGCGTTTTTCTGCTGCTGGGCGTGTCCCGCGAGGCCAGTCCGGAGTCGCAGGCCAGCCCCCCGCAGAGTTTCCTGAACACCCTGATCATCCTGAAAAACGACCGCACGATGATCCTGTTTACCCTCGGTTGCTTGCTCAGCACCCTGGTTCACGGGCGCTTCACCCTGTACCTGTCGCAGTATCTGCTGGTGACCCACACGCAGCAGCAGACCCTCGATACCATGGCTGCCTTGCTCGCCTGCAACGCGATCACGGTGATCCTGCTGCAGTACCAGATCGGGCGCTTTCTCAAGCGTGAGCATCTGCGCTACTGGATTGCCGGCGGCACCGCGTTGTTCATCGTCGGTCTGATCGGCTTCAGCATGGCCGACAGTCTGGTCGGCTGGTGCGTGGCGATGTTCATCTTCACCCTCGGCGAGATGATCATCTATCCGGCGGATTTCCTCTTCGTCGACACCCTCGCTCCCGAAGAGCTGCGCGGCAGTTACTACGGTGCGCAGAACCTCGCGGCACTGGGCGGTGCGCTGAGTCCGGTGATGTGCGGGTTCCTGCTGATGCACACGCCGGCGCCGAGCATGTTCTACGCCCTGAGCGCTCTGGCGGCGTTGGGTGGGTACTTGTGTTTCGTCAGTGGACGCCGCGTGGCGATAATTCAAAAATAATGCACTGAAGCAGCATTTATATGAATTTGTCAGCATCGACTTTGCACGGCACACTGTGCGCGTTCCTCCCCCAATAGTTGGAACGCTTCGAGGACTTTCCGAAACGGACAAGTCCTTTTTTTTGCCCCGAATTTACTGCAAGGACCCGATTCACATGCTCGCTCGCTGGTTGCCCGCCGCCATCAACACCCGCCCCACCGAATGGAGCCGCGCCGCGATCGGCATGGCGCTGGGCACCTTGTTCAGCGTCTGGGCGTGCAGTCAGGTGTTCGGCATCGAGGTCGCGTACCACCTGATCGGGCCGTTGGGCGCCTCGGCCGTGTTGCTGTTTGCCGTGTCTTCCGGCGCACTCGCGCAACCCTGGTCGATCATCGGCGGCTACCTGTGCGCCAGCGTGGTCGCGCTGTTGGTGGCCCACGTCCTCGGTCGCACCTTGGGAAGCGCCTGCCTGGCGGCGGGCATGGCGCTGATCCTGATGTGCTGGCTGCGTTGCCTGCATCCACCGGCCGGCGCCTTGGCGCTGACGCTGGTACTGGCCGATCCGGCCACCATCGCCATGGACTGGAAAGCCATGGAACCGGTGATGCTCGCCGCCGCCTGCATGCTGCTCAGCGCGCTGGCCTACAACAACCTGACGCGCATCCGCTACCCGAAACGCGCGGCCGAGCCAGCGCCGGCACTGGTGCCGGTGGATAGCCAGGCCATTACCGCTGAGGATTTGAAACTGGCATTGGCCGACATGGAAGCGTTTATCGACGTCACCCCCGAAGACCTCGAACAGTTGATTCATGCCAGCGAACTGCACGCCAAACGCCGCAGCATCGGCGAAGTCTTCACCCGATAACCACCTGCATCATTGTGGCGAGGGAGCTTGCTCCCGCTCGGCTGCGCAGCAGTCGTAAACCCGTGGTGTCGGGCCGCTTCGCAACCCGGCGGGAGCAAGCTCCCTCGCCACAAAGGCAATCCTCAACCTGCTGCAAAAACGCAAACTCCCCCTGCACATATCCCGGTTGTACACGGCAAATTTGCACTGTTACGATCCGTCAACGCTCGCGCGCGAGCTTCTCGAATAAAGACAATAAAAGCAGGGAGTTAGTGATGACTGCTCAGGCTTCATCCCCGCGGACGCCGTCCATGGATGCCACGCCAGACGAAGTGCTGGCCGAGGTTCGCAATCACATCGGTCACCTGACCCTCAACCGCCCCGCCGGTCTCAACGCCATCACCCTCGACATGGTTCGTCAGTTGCAGCAGCAACTCGATGCCTGGGCGACTGACGCCAGCGTGCACGCCGTGGTGCTGCGCGGTGCCGGTGAGAAGGCGTTCTGCGCCGGTGGCGATATCCGTTCGCTGTACGACAGCTTCAAAAGCGGCGACACGCTGCACGAAGATTTCTTCGTCGAGGAATACGCCCTCGACCTGACGCTACATCACTACCGCAAACCGGTGCTGGCCTTGATGGACGGTTTTGTCCTCGGCGGCGGCATGGGCCTGGTCCAAGGCGCGGATCTGCGAGTGGTCACCGAAAAGAGCCGGCTGGCGATGCCGGAAGTGGCGATCGGGTATTTCCCCGATGTCGGCGGCAGCTATTTCCTCTCACGGATTCCCGGTGAACTGGGGATCTATCTGGGCGTCAGCGGCGTGCAGATTCGCGCGGCCGATGCGTTGTACTGCGGGTTGGCGGACTGGTTTGTCGACAGCAGCAAACTGTCGAGCCTCGACGAACAACTCGATCACCTGGAATGGCGCGACACGCCGCTCAAGGATCTGCAGGGCCTGCTGGCGAAAAACGGCGTGCAAACCCTCGCCGATGCGCCGCTGGAGAAACTGCGCCCGGCCATCGACCATTTCTTCGCCCTGCCGGACGTACCGAGCATCGTCGAGCAACTGCGCGCAGTCACCGTCGCCGACAGCCATGAGTGGGCGACTACCACGGCCGATCTGCTGGAAACCCGCTCGCCACTGGCGATGGCCGTGACCCTGGAGATGCTCCGTCGCGGTCGGCACTTGAGCTTGGAACACTGTTTCGCCCTCGAACTGCATCTGGATCGCCAGTGGTTCGCACGCGGCGACCTGATCGAGGGCGTGCGCGCCCTGCTGATCGACAAAGACAAGACACCACGCTGGAACCCGCCGACCCTCGCTGCGCTGGACGCCGGGCATGTCGCGAGTTTCTTCCACGGCTTTACTGAGAGCGGGAGCTGAGCCATGCACGATCTCGAACTGACTGAAGAACAAGTGATGATCCGCGACATGGCCCGGGACTTCGCCCGTGGCGAAATCGCGCCCCATGCGCAAGCCTGGGAAAAGGCCGGCTGGATCGACGACGCGCTGGTGGCGAAGATGGGCGAACTCGGTTTGCTCGGCATGGTGGTGCCCGAGGAATGGGGCGGCACTTACGTCGATTACGTGGCCTATGCGCTGGCGGTGGAAGAGATTTCTGCCGGCGACGGCGCCACCGGTGCGTTCATGAGCATCCACAATTCGGTGGGCTGCGGCCCGGTCATGAACTACGGCAGCGAAACGCAGAAACAGATCTGGCTGGCGGATCTCGCCAGTGGCCAGACGATTGGCTGCTTCTGCCTCACTGAACCGCAGGCCGGCTCCGAAGCGCACAACCTGCGCACCCGCGCCGAACTGCGCGACGGCCAGTGGGTGATCAACGGCGCCAAGCAATTCGTCAGCAATGGCAAACGGGCGAAACTGGCAATCGTGTTTGCGGTGACGGATCCGGATCTGGGCAAGAAAGGCATTTCCGCGTTCCTCGTACCGACCGATACCCCGGGTTTCATCGTCGATCGCACCGAACACAAAATGGGCATCCGCGCCTCCGACACCTGCGCGGTGACCCTGAACAACTGCAGCATTCCCGAGGCCAATCTGCTCGGCGAGCGCGGCAAGGGTCTGGCGATTGCCCTGTCCAACCTCGAAGGCGGCCGCATCGGCATCGCCGCGCAAGCCTTGGGCATCGCCCGGGCCGCGTTTGAAGCGGCGCTGGTGTATTCCCGCGATCGCATCCAGTTCGGCAAGCCGATCAACGAACACCAGAGCATCGCCAACCTGCTGGCCGACATGCACATGCAAATCAACGCGGCGCGACTGATGATCCTGCATGCGGCGCGCCTGCGCACGGCGGGCAAACCGTGCCTGTCGGAGGCCTCACAGGCCAAACTGTTCGCCTCGGAAATGGCCGAAAAGGTCTGCTCCTCGGCGATTCAGATTCATGGCGGGTATGGGTATCTGGAGGACTATCCGGTCGAGAAGTACTACCGCGATGCACGGATTACCCAGATCTACGAGGGGTCGAGCGAGATTCAGCGGATGGTGATTGCGCGGGAGCTGAAGAACTACCAGTTGTAACGCCAAAAGCTTCGCGAGCAAGCCCGCTCCCACATTGGATCTGCGTCGTACACAAATCCCATGTGGGAGCGGGCTTGCTCGCGAAGGCGTCAGTCAGGTCAGCGCATTATTTGCCCTGAAACTCCGGCGTCCGCTTGGCGACGAACGCCGCCATACCTTCCTTCTGATCCTGCGTGGCAAACGCCGCATGGAACACCCGGCGCTCGAAGCGCACGCCTTCGGTCAGGTTGACCTCAAAGGCGCGGTTGACGCTTTCCTTGATCATCATCGCAATCGGCAACGACTTGCTGGCGATCACCGCAGCGACTTTCAACGCCTCGTCGAGCAGTTCATCACTCGGCACGATCCGCGCAACGATGCCGCAGCGTTCGGCTTCCACCGCATCGATCATCCGCCCGCTGAGGCACATTTCCATGGCCTTGGCCTTGCCCACGGCGCGGGTCAGGCGCTGGGTGCCGCCCATGCCCGGGAGCACGCCGAGGTTGATTTCCGGCTGACCGAATTTGGCGTTGTCACCGGCCAGGATGAAGTCGCACATCAGCGCCAGTTCGCAGCCGCCACCGAGGGCGAAACCGTTGACCGCAGCAATGATCGGCTTACGGCGGTTGGCCACACGGTCGCTGTCGCTGAACAGATCATCCATGTAGATCTGCGGATAGGTCAGTTCGGCCATTTCCTTGATGTCGGCGCCGGCGGCGAAGGCTTTCTTCGAACCGGTGATGACGATGCAACCGATGTTCGCATCCGCTTCCAGACCATCGAGGGCATGGTTCACTTCGCTGACCAGTTGCGCGTTCAGGGCGTTCAGCGCCTGTGGGCGGTTGAGGGTGATCAGGCCGACGCGGCCGTGGTTTTCCAGCAGAATCGTTTCGTAAGTCATGGGCAAGATTCCTTGTCAGAGATTGCGCGAAATAACCATGCGCTGAATGTCGCTGGTGCCTTCGTAGATCTGGCAGACGCGCACGTCGCGGTAGATGCGTTCCAGCGGGAAGTCGTTGAGATAACCGTAACCGCCCAGCGTCTGCAACGCCATTGAGCAAACCTTCTCGGCCATTTCCGAGGCGAACAGTTTCGCCATCGAAGCCTCGACCAGCGCCGGCTGACCGCTATCGCGCAGGGCCGCGGCGTAATGCACCATCTGCCGGGCGACGGCGATCTGCGTGGCCATATCGGCGAGGCGGAAGGCCACAGCCTGGTGCTCGATGATCGGCTTGCCGAAAGTATCGCGCTCACGTGCATAGTCGCGAGCCGCTTCGAACGCGGCACGGGCCATGCCCACCGCTTGCGAGGCGATGCCGACACGTCCGCCTTCTAGGTTGGCCAGGGCGATCTTGTAGCCTTCGCCCTCTTCGCCCAAGCGATTGGCGACCGGCACTTTGACGTCTTCAAACAGAATCTGGCAGGTGTCCGACGCGTGCTGGCCGAGCTTGTCTTCGACCCGCGCGACTTTGTAGCCGGGCGAATCGGTGGGCACGATGAACGCCGTGATCCCGCGTTTGCCGGCACTCGGATCGGTCACCGCAAACACGATCACGATCCCGGCGTTCTGCCCGGAAGTGATGAACTGTTTGCAGCCGTTGAGTACGTAGTGATCGCCTTCCAGCCGTGCCCGGGTTTTCAGGCTGCTGGCGTCGGAGCCTGCCTGCGGTTCGGTCAAGGCGAAGGCGCCGAGCATGGCGCCGCTGGCCAGCGGTTTGAGGAAGCGCTCGCGCTGGTCGTCGTTGCCGAACTTGAGGATCGGCACGCAGCCCACCGAGTTGTGCACGCTCATGATGGTCGAGCAGGCGCCGTCGCCGGCGGCGATTTCTTCCAGGGCCATGGCGTACGCCAGGTAGCCGGTGTCACAGCCGCCCCACTGCTCCGGCACCAGCATGCCGAAGAAGCCCAGTTCGGCCATCTCGCCGATGGCTTCCTTGGGGAAACGATGCTCGCGATCCCACTCGGCGGCGAACGGTTTCAGCCGTTCCTCGGCGAACTGCCGGGCCATGTCGCGGATCTGGGATTGGTCTTCGTTGGGAATCATGGTGAATCCTTAAATTCAAGTCGCACCGCCTATTCATTGTGGGAGGGGGCTTGCTCCCGAATTGGCCGTGTCAGTCAGACAATTTCTGAATGACACACCGCCTTCGGGAGCAAGCCCCCTCCCACAGGGAGAAAGGGCGTTGGCCTCAGTAGATGCATTCCACGGCCATTGCCGTGGCTTCGCCGCCGCCGATGCAGATCGCCGCGATCCCGCGTTTCAGGTTTTTCTGGCGCAGGGCCGAGAGCAAGGTCACCAGAATCCGCGCGCCCGAGGCACCGATCGGATGGCCCAGCGCGCAGGCGCCGCCGTGCACGTTGAGCTTGTCGTGGGGGATTTCCAGGTGGGTCATCGCCGCCATCGCCACCACGGCGAACGCTTCGTTGATTTCGAACAGATCGACCTCGTTCAACGCCCAACCGGTTTTCTTCACCAGTTTCTTGATCGCGCCAATCGGTGCCACCGGGAACAGGCCCGGCGTGTCGGCAAACGCCGCATGACCGTGAATCACCGCCAGCGGTTTCAGTCCGAGTTTCTGCGCTTGCGACTGGCGCATCAGCACCAGCGCCGCCGCGCCATCGGAGATCGAGCTGGAGTTGGCCGCGGTTACCGTGCCGCCGTCGCGGAATGCCGGTTTCAGCGAGGCAACCTTGTCCAGTTTGGCTTTCGGCGGCTGCTCGTCGTTGCTGATCAGCACCTGTTCTTTGCCGACGGTCACGGTCAGCGGCACGATCTCGGCTTTGAAGCTGCCGTCGTTGATCGCCTGTTGGGCACGGGTGGTCGAAGCGATGGCAAACGCATCCTGGGCTTCGCGGCTGAAGTCGTTGGTTTCGGCGCAGTCTTCGGCAAAGGTGCCCATCAGACGGCCCTTGTCGTAGGCGTCTTCGAGGCCGTCGAGGAACATCGAGTCGAGCACCCGGCCATGGCCCATGCGGTAACCGGCGCGAGCACGGTCGAGCAAGTATGGCGAGTTGGACATGCTTTCCATACCGCCGGCGATCACCACATCGGCGCTGCCGGCCAGCAGCATGTCGTGGGCGAGAATGGTGGTTTCCATGCCCGAGCCGCACATTTTGTTGACGGTGGTGCAGCGTGTCGATTTATCCAGCCCGGCACCCAGTGCCGCCTGCCGCGCCGGCGCCTGACCGAGGCCGGCCGGCAATACGCAACCGAACAACACTTCATCAACCGCATCGCTGGCAACCCCGGCGCGTTCAACCGCTGCCTTGATCGCGGCGGCGCCAAGTTGCGGCGCGGTGAGGCTTTTCAGTTCGCCCTGAAAACCACCCATCGGGGTACGGACGGCACTGACAATAACAATCGGATCGTTGGCAATAGTCATGACAAATCCTCCTTACTTGGCGGCCATGCGCAAGGCGCCGTCGAGACGGATCACCTCACCATTGAGCATGCTGTTTTCGATGATATGCCGAACCAGCGCGGCGTACTCGGCAGGTTTGCCAAGACGCGGCGGGAACGGCACGCCAGCGGCCAGCGACTCGCGCACTTCCGGGGTCATACCGGCCATCATCGGGGTTTCGAAAATGCCCGGGGCGATGGTCATCACGCGGATGCCGAAACGCGCCAGTTCACGGGCGGCCGGCAGGGTCAGGCTGGCGATCGCGCCTTTGGAGGCGGAATACGCGGCCTGACCGATCTGGCCGTCGAACGCGGCGACCGAGGCGGTGTTGATGATTACCCCGCGCTCGCCATCGGCATTGGCTTCGCTCTCGGCGATGGCCGCTGCGGCCAGACGCAACATGTTGAAGCTGCCGATCAGATTGACGTTGATCACCTGGGCAAAACTCGACAGCGCATGCGGGCCGTTCTTGCCGAGGATCTTCTCGCCCCGGACGATGCCGGCGCAGTTGACCAGACCGTTGAGGCTGCCAAAGGCTTTGAGCGTGGCCTGCACGGCGGCTTCGGCAGCGGCTTCATTGCTGATGTCGGCCACCACGCTGTGCGCGCCGAGGCGCTGGGCCTGAGCGGCAACGGCTTCGGCGTTCATGTCCACCAGCATCACTTTGGCGCCGGCGTTGACCAGCAACTCAGCGCTGGCCGCACCCAGGCCGGAGGCGCCGCCGGTGACGATAAAAACCTTGTTCTCGATCTGCATGACTGACTTCCTGATTCAAGCTGAAACGTTGTGCGCCGCAGCCTCTTGAGCCTTGGCGATTTCCTGGTTGCGCAAGATAAAGCGCTGCAATTTGCCGCTTGGGGTTTTCGGCAATTCGCTGACAAATTCGATTTCACGCGGGTACGAATGCGCGGCCAGACGTTTGCGCACGTGTTGCCGCAGCTCTTCGGCCAGCGCCGGTTCGGCGCGGTATTGCGGGTTGAGTACGACGAAGGCCTTGACCAGTTCGGTGCGCTCCGGATCCGGCTTGCCGACCACGGCGGCTTCGACCACCGCCGGGTGTTCGATCAGCGCGCTTTCGACGTCGAACGGGCCGACGCGGTAGCCGGAAGTGGTGATCACGTCATCACTGCGCCCGACGAAGCTGATGCTGCCGTCCGGGTTCCATTCCACCGTGTCGCCGCTGAGGTAGTAATCGCCGACGAAGGCTTTGGTCGGCACGCCCTCGTAGCCGCCGAACCAGCACATCGGCGACTGGGTGCGGTCGATGGCGAGGATGCCCGGCTGGCCGACGCCGAGTTCGTTGTAGTGCTCGTCGAGCACCACGATGCGATGGCCCGGCGAGGCGAAACCGGCGGCGCCGAGGTGGATCGGGTGCTGCAGACCGTGGTGGTTGCACAGGACCATGCCCAGTTCGGTCTGGCCGTAATGGTCGTGAATGACTACGCCGAGGTTGTCGGCGAACCAGCGGATCACTTCCGGGTTCAGCGGCTCGCCAGCGCTGCTGACGATGCGCAGCTTGCCCTTGATCGACTTGGCGAACTCGTTGCCGCCGGCAATCAACAAGCGGTACGCGGTCGGCGAACCGGTGAGGTTGGTGATGGCGTATTTGTTGATCACCCGGCAGGTGCTTTCGAGGGTGAACGGGCCATCGTAAAAGGTGATCGGGTGCCCCATCGACATAGGGCCGGTGACGCCGAAATAGATGCCGTAGGCCCAGCCCGGATCGGCGACGTTCCAGAACGAATCTTCGGGACGCAGATCCACCGCGTCGCGGGTGTAGCTCTGGAACGCGACGATCGCCTTGAGCGGCACCGACAGTGCTTTCGACGGGCCGGTGGTGCCCGAGGTGAACATCAGCAGGAACGGATCTTCGCCGCTCAGCAGCACCGGCTCGCAAACGCTGGAATAGTTGGCCAGCTCGGCCCAGAAACTGAAATCGCCACGGACGATGCCCTGGCCCTTGGCGCCGCCGACGGTGACGATGGTCGGGCAATCGCTGACTTCAGCGAGCTTCGGCCGGTTGACCGCGTCGGTGACCACCACTTTGGCGCCGGAACTGTTCAGGCGATGCTCGATGGCCTTAGGGCCGAACGCGGTGAACAGCGGCTGATACACCGCGCCGATGCGCCAGGTGGCGAATACGGTGATGAGCAATTCGATGTTGCGTGGCAGCAGGCCGGCGACCTTGTCGCCCTTCTGCACGCCTTGTTCGCGAAGGAAATTGGCGAAACGTGCGGCTTTGTCTTGCAGCTCGCTGAAGGTGTACGTGGCACTCGCGCCGTCGCGGCCTTCCCAGAACAACGCAATGCGCCCCGGCAAGGCGTGGCGGTCGCAACATTCGACGCAGGCGTTGAGCGCCTCCAGCGTGCCGCTGAGCGCAGCGTCCACGGTGTGCTGATAGTTGAACTGTTCGGTGGCAGACAAGTAATCGCGCATTGCCAGAATCCCTCGGTGTTTTTATTAGGCTGGGAACCGTAAACAACACAGGGATAGTCGCGCTGCGGCGCGGAGGCGGCAATGGTCAAAGCCATCAAAGTGGCTGACTGGTTTGGCCAAGGTTCGAGAGATCTACAGGCTGGACTGACGCTTTCGGGAGCAAGCCCCCTCCCACAGGGAATTGCATTTCACAATGAGGGATCAGCCACAAAAGCAAGGGAGGCTGCAATCACAGAAGGAATGCATTTCAAATGGAAGGCCACCTGGGTAAGCCAGGCAGGCTGCAAATCACAGGAACAATGCATTTCAAATGATGGCCACCTGGGCAATCCAGGCAGGCTGCAAATAACAGGAAAAATGCATTTCAAATGTGGGAGGGGGCTTGCTCCCGAAGAGGCCCGATCAGGCGACTGACAATCCGGATCAGACGGCTTCGTTGAGGATCAACGTGCGGTAATGCCCCGGATTCGACCCGGACCACTTGCGAAAAGCCTTGTAGAACGAACTCGCATCGGCAAACCCCAGCCGCGTCGCGATTTCGACGAAGCTGATCGACGGTTCGGCCAGCCAGGTAATTGCCAGTTCCTTGCGCACGCTGTCCTTGAGCCCCTGATAGGTCTGCCCCTCCTCGGACAGTCGCCGGCGCAGGGTCGAGGCGGACATGCACAGTTGTTGCGCCAGCGCCTCAGTCTCCGGCCACTGTTCGGCGGGTAGCTGCCGCAGATCCTGCTTGATTCGGCTGGCGAGGCTTTCGGGGTCGCGGTATTTCACCAGAATGTTCGCCGGCGCATGGGCCAGAAAGCGTTTCAGTTCTTCGGCCGTACGTTTGATCGGCAGGTCGAGGCAGTCAGCAGCAAAGATCATCCGCGTGCGCGGACGGTCGAAGCGCAGGTTTTCCGAGAACATTACCCGGTAGTCGTCGCAGAAATCCGGCTCGGCGCAGCGCAGTTCGATCGCCAGAATCGGAATCCGCCGCCCCGCCAGCCAACAGGCCACGCCGTGGACGATCATCCAGTAGGTGAAATAGGTAAACGCCCGGCGCGGCTCGGGATCGTCTTCGAGCAGGACGATTTCCGCCAAGCTCTGCTGATGCGCCAATTGCGCGGGCATTTTTTCCAGCATCAAGGAGAGGAAATTCAGGCCCATGCTCAGGCCGACGGCCAGGGTCGGTTGCGCCATGGCGCTTCGACAAAGGAACTCAAGGCTGCCGGACTTGAGCTTGCGTGGATCCATGCCGAAGAACTCGTCATCGCCACGCCGGGCCAGCAAGCGCCAGAGTTTCGCGTATTGCGAGGCCGGCACCCGGCCTTGCTCGCTATGCAGCAGCGCCGGAGCAATCCCGACCTTGTTCAAGACTTCATCCGTGGCCGCGCCCGGGGCACAACTTTGCAGCAGCGCTTCACGCACCAGTTGAACGGCAATGGTGTCTTTTTCCGACATGGAGCGAGGCAGACCTTGTTGTTTTCGAGTGAGTGGCATCTTAACGCAGGATGCGAATTCAGCACGAATCCCCTGTGGGAGCGCGCTTGCTCGCGAAGGCGATGTGTCAGCAACATCCTTATCGACTGACGCGCCGCCTTCGCGAGCAAGCCCGCTCCCACAATTGGATCTGAGCAAGGCCAAGATAGGTGCCGTTCAGCGAATGTTCAGGTAAATGTCAACCATCCCCATTTGGGAATGAGTGTCATTATGTTACAACTTAGCCACCTATCTAAATCACTCGTGGTTGCCGCAATGCTCGTTCCCTTTCTGATCATGCTGCGCGAAGGCATTGAAGCCGCGCTGATCGTTGGCATCATCGCCAGCTACCTGCAACAGACCGGTCGTGGCCAGTGGATGCCGGCAGTGTGGATCGGCGTCTTCCTCGCCGCTGCGCTGGCGCTGCTGGTCGGCGGTGGCCTGGAACTGGTCAGCGCCGAATTCCCGCAGAAACAGCAGGAGTTGTTTGAAGGCATTGTCGGACTCGTCGCGGTGGGCATTCTCAGTTCGATGGTGTTCTGGATGCGCAAGGTTGCGCGCTCGATCAAGCATTCGCTGCAAGCCTCGCTCGATCACGCTCTGACTTCGTCAAAGCACCAGGTAATCGCGCTGATCGCCATGGTGTTCTTCGCCGTGGCTCGCGAAGGCCTGGAAACTGTGTTCTTCCTGCTCGCCGTGTTCCAGCAGAGCGAAGGCCCGGGCGCGCCGATCGGTGCCCTGCTCGGCCTGGTGCTGGCGATTGTCGTCGGTTTCCTGATCTACAGCGGCAGCATGCGCCTGAACCTGTCGGCGTTCTTCAAATGGACCGGGTTGTTCATTCTGGTGGTCGCCGCCGGGATCCTCGCCAATTCGGTGCAAGCTCTGCATGAAGCCGGCGTGTGGAACCACCTACAAACCGTGCTGTTCGACTTCAGCGCGACGCTGCCGATGGACGGCCCGCTGGGTTCGGTGCTGGCCGGCATGTTCGGGTATCAGGATGCGCCGACCGTCAGCACTCTCGGTGCGTACCTGATCTATCTGGTGCTGGCGCTGGTGATGTTTTTCTACCCCGCCGCGCCGGCCTCCAGCGCTGACGCCGCCGGCAAATCGTCTTCCGTTTCCAGCCAATAAGGGCCTCCATGTCAAAGCCTAATACTCCTCAGGCCTCGCCTCCCCGCGCCTTGCGCTGGGCGGTGGCCGGTTCGGTGGTCGTGATGATCGCCGCCGGTGGCCTGTTCTACTACGCCTCGAAAATGGCCGCGGCCAAGCGGCAGCATAACCATGATGAAGTGGTGGTGAACATCAACGCGCACAGCTGCGATCCGAACGAGCTGACGGTTCCCGCCGGTCGCGCCAGTTTCCGCATCGTCAACCGCTCCGACCGGGCGGTGGAATGGGAAATCCTCGACGGCGTGCTGGTGATCGAAGAGCGCGAGAACATCGCCCCCGGCCTGAGCCAGGTGATCAACGCCAATCTGCAACCCGGCGACTACGCGATTACGTGCGGTCTGCTGAGCAATCCGCGTGGCGTGCTGCACGTAACGCCGACTGCCGCCTCCGATGAGGCCGCCAAGGCAAAACCGTCGATGGTCGCGTTCGTCGGGCCACTGTCGGAATTCCGCGTGTATCTGGCCACTCAGGGCAGCGCGCTGATCAAAGCCGTGACCGCACTGAATCAGGCGATTACCAGCGGCGACCTGGCCCAGGCACAGGCGCTGTACCTGCCGGCCCGTGGCGCTTACCAGCGTCTGGCCCCGGCCGCGCAACGTCTGGCCGAACTGGACAACAGCATCAATGCCCGCGCCGATTACTTCGAAAAACGCGAACAGGATCCGGCGTTCGTCGGTTTCCACCGGATCGAATACGCGCTGTTTCAGCAACGCAGCCTCGACGGCTTGAACACGGTCGCCGAGCGCCTGCTGGCCGACGTCACCACCCTCAAACAGCAACTGCTGGCGCAATCGCTGCCGCCGGAGCAACTGGTAAGCATCGTGGTGCGCAATCTCAACACCCTGGCCGACGTGCGTGCTGCCAGCGGTGAAGAGGAACGCTACAGCCACGGCGACCTCAATGGCTTCGCCAGCAACCTGGAAACCGCACACAAAGTGGTCGAGCTGCTGCGGCCGATGCTGACCAGGTCGGCGCCGGATCTGCTGCCGATAATCGACGCGGCGCTGAGTGATTTCGACAGCGTACTGAACAACTTCAAGGTCAAGGACGGCTACGCCACTTACGACACGGTCAGTGGCGAACAACGCAAACAGATCGCCGACAAGGCTCAGGCTCTGGCTGACGCTCTGGATGGCATCGATCCCGCCCTCGGCCTTTCCGGCCTGTAAGCAGAAGACGAATACCGATGAAAGAATTGCAAAACCTCGATCTGCAACGTCGCCGCCTGCTGATGGGCATGGGTGTCGCCGGCGTCGCCCTGGCCGGTTCGGCCCTGAGCTGCCCGGCCATGGCTGCAGCGCCGGCGCAAGTCACCGAAGCGCCGAGCAGCGACAAGACCGAAGACCGCCACGATTTCCATGGGGTGCACCAGACCGGGATCGTCACCCCGCGGCCGGCGGCCGGCATGTTCGTGTCGTTCGACGTACTGGCTAGCGATCGCGAAGACCTTGAGCGGCTGTTCCGTACCCTCAACGAGCGCATCGCGTTCCTGATGAAGGGCGGCCCGGTGGCGCAGATCGACCCGAAACTGCCGCCGCCGGATTCCGGCATTCTCGGCCCGGTGGTGACTCCGGACAACCTGACCATCACCGTCTCGGTGGGCGAGTCGCTGTTCGACGAGCGCTTCGGCCTGGCCGACGCCAAACCGAAGCGCCTGCAACGCATGGTCGGCTTTCCCAACGATGCGCTGGAGGCCGATTGCTGCCACGGCGATCTGAGCCTGCAGTTTTGCTCGAACACCGCCGACACCAACATTCACGCCCTGCGCGACATCGTCAAGAACCTGCCGGACCTGCTGCTGGTGCGCTGGAAGCAGGAAGGCAGCGTGCCGCCGCAAGCTCCGGCCAAACCGGGTGTGCCGGCGCAATCGGCGCGTAACTTTCTCGGTTTCCGCGACGGCTCGGCCAACCCCGATTCCAACGACACCAGAGCGATGGACAAGATTGTGTGGGTGCAACCGGGCAGCGATGAGCCGGCGTGGGCGGCCCACGGCAGCTATCAAGCTGTACGGATCATCCGCAACTTCGTCGAGCGTTGGGACCGTACACCGTTGCAGGAACAGGAAAGCATCATCGGCCGGGTCAAGACCACGGGCGCACCGATGGGCGCGAATCACGAAACCGAAATCCCGGATTACAGCAAAGACCCGGAAGGCAAACTGACCAAGCTCGACGCGCACATTCGCCTGGCCAACCCGCGCACCGCCGCGAGCCAGGCCAACCTGATCCTGCGCCGGCCGTTCAACTACTCCAACGGCGTGAACAAGAACGGCCAGCTCGACATGGGCTTGCTGTTCATCTGCTACCAGGCCGATCTGGAAAAAGGCTTCATCACCGTGCAGACCCGGCTCAACGGCGAGCCGCTTGAGGAATACCTCAAACCGGTCGGCGGCGGTTATTTCTTCACCCTTCCGGGTGTCACCGGCGACAAGGATTTCATCGGTCGTTCGCTGCTCAATGCCACCCAACCCAAAACAGCTGCCTAACCATAAAAAACCTCGGAGCCGCTCCATGAAAAAGTCGCCACTCGCGTTACTGCTGACCCTCGGTTTGCTCAACACCCCGCTGTCGGCGTTCGCCGCGACGGCGCCACTGGATCTGGTCGGCCCGGTGTCGGACTACAAGATCTACGTCACCGTGCAACTGGATGAACTGGGCAGCCACACTAAACAATTCACCGATGCGGTGAAGAAAGGTGATCTGGCCACCGCGCAAAAGCTCTACGCGCCGACCCGCGTCTACTACGAGTCGATCGAGCCGATTGCCGAGCTGTTCAGTGACCTTGATGCGTCCATCGACTCGCGCGTCGACGACCACGAAAAAGGCGTGAAGGCTGAAGACTTCACCGGTTTTCACCGTATCGAATACTCGCTGTTCTCGGAGAAAACCACTGAAGGCCTGACCGCTCTGGCGGACAAGCTCGACAGCGATGTGAAAGACCTGCAAACCCGCGTCGCTGGCCTGACCTTCCCGCCCGAAAAAGTCGTCGGTGGTGCGGCCGCGCTGCTGGAAGAAGTCGCCGCGACCAAGATCTCCGGTGAAGAAGACCGCTACAGCCACACTGACCTGTATGACTTCCAGGGCAACATCGACGGCGCGAAGAAAATCGTCGACCTGTTCCGTCCGCAGATCGAAAAACAGGACAAGGCGTTTGTTGCCAAAGTCGACAAGAACTTCGCAACCGTGGACAAGATCCTTGCCAAGTACAAGACCAAGGACGGTGGTTTCGAGACTTATGACAAGGTGAAGGATAACGACCGCAAGGCGCTGGTTGGCCCGGTCAATACCTTGGCGGAAGACCTGTCCACATTGCGTGGCAAGCTCGGTCTGAACTGATTGATGTAGAGGCCTTAAGTGCCCCATCGCGAGCAGGCTCACTCCTACAGTTGGAATGCATTCCCCTGTAGGAGTGAGCCTGCTCGCGATAGCGGTTTTAACCGAACCGAATAATCTGAAGGTTTACAAAATCCGGTAGAGCAACCGCTCGATCCGCACCCGACTCACGCGCTTGAGAAACTTCGCCACCCCCGCCGGGTACTCCGGCAGAGTCTCCAGGTTCTGGAAGCTGGCAATCCGCGTGGTGTTGCGGAAGATCTCTTGCTGCTCCTTCGCCCGTGGCTCAAGCCACTCGCCTTGCGGATCATCGATCAAAAGAGCGTTTTCCAGGTCCAGACGAAACGCCCGTGGATTGAGGTTGTTGCCGGTCAGCAGCGTATAGCGCTGGTCGACCCACATGCCCTTGAGGTGATAGCTGTTGTCGCCATCCCGCCACAGATGCAGGTTCAACTGGCCGCTGTCGATGTTGCGCTGATGCCGCTTGGCAAAACGCCGCAGGCTGATTTCGTACAGATACGGCAGCGCCGCAATCACCTTGAACGGCTCGCTCGGCGGAATGTAGAAATCGTTGGCCGTCTTGTCGCCGACCACGATGTCGATCTTCACCCCACGGGCCAGCGCACGGTTGACCTCGCGGATGATCGGCAGCGGCAGGTTGAAGTACGGCGTGCAGATGGTCAGTTGCTGTTGCGCACTGGCGATCAGCTCGACAATCACCCGGTTCAACGGGTTGTTCTTGCCCACGCCCAGCAACGGACTGACCGACAGGCCGGTATGCGCGGTGCTGCCGGCACTGGTGTCGTACGCCGCATATTTGAGACGACTGCGCAGATCGCCGATGTCGTTGCGCAGGCTGCGGGTGGTCGGCAGGTTGGGCAGGTCGAGGCGATGCACAGCCTTGGATTCGATCAGGCCGTGCTTGACCAGGTGATGCATTGAATCCGCCAGTTCGCGGCTGTGCAGCACGTGGTAGCGGTCGAAACGGTACTTGTCGAACTTGTGCAGGTAGACGTTGTTCAGGCTTGCACCGCTGTAAACCACGCAATCGTCGATCACGAAGCCTTTCAGATGCAGGACGCCGAACAGTTCGCGGGTCTGCACCGGCACGCCGTAGACCGGCACTTCACTCTGATGGGTGCGGGTCATTTCCTGGTACCACGCCGAGTTGCCCGGCTGTTTGCCGGCACCGATCAACCCGCGCTGGGCGCGCAGCCAGTCAACCACCACGACGATCTCCAGCTCCGGGCGCTTGAGCTTGGCGGCGTGCAAGGCATCGAGGATTTCCTGACCGGCCTCGTCGTGCTGCAGATACAGCGCAACGATGTAGATGCGCCGGGTCGCCTCGGCGATTTTCTCCAGCAGGCAACGACGGAACTCGGCGGCGCCGGACAGAATGGTCACGGCCTCGGCAGTCAGCGGAAAGCTGCGCAGTTTGGGCAGCAAAGAGCGTTTGAAAAGCAACGGCATAGGGCTCGCAATGGGTCGAATCCGAAGAACCCGAGAGCTTACACCATCAACCGGTTCGGGTCTTGTTACTGTCTGTAATGACCCCTTCGCGAGCAAGCTCGCTCCCACAGTGGATCGCATTTCAAATGTGGGAGCGGGCTTGCTCGCGAAAGCGGTATCGCAGACACAAAAATAACTGCTTGACCAAGGAGAACGATCGTTCTACTGTTCGCCACATGAACGAAATCACTGACACCTCGACCCGCGACATCATTCTGGATGTCACCGAAAAGTTGATCTACAAAAGTGGCATCGCCGCCACCGGCATGGATCTTCTGGTGAAAACCGCCGGCGTCTCCAGAAAAAGCATCTACCGCTACTTCGCCAACAAGGAGGAGCTGACCGTAGCCGCCCTGCAACGCCGCGACGTGCGCTGGATGCATTGGTACAGAAGTGCTGTCGATCAGGCCGAAACCCCGACCGACCGCCTGCTCAACCTGTTTACCGTGCTCAAAAGCTGGTTCGCTTCGGAAGGTTTCCGTGGCTGTGCCTTCATCAATACCAGTGGCGAGACCGGTGACCCCGAAGACCCGGTGCGCCAGGTCGCCAAAGACCACAAACAGAAGCTGCTCGACTACCTGTGCGAGCTGTGTGCCGAACATGGCGTCGAAGATCCGCAACGTCTGGCCAGACAGTTGCTGATCCTGATTGACGGCGCCATTACCGTAGCGCTGGTGATGGGTGATCACAGTGCCGCTGATAATGCGCAATGCATGGCGCGTAAGTTATTGGACCTGTAACGCCTTAAATAAGCCTCAACCGTTGTTTAATCGTTAATTAGATCGGGAGACTGAAAATGTCGACTGCTGCCCAAGTGCGTCCGCCTTTACCGCCGTTCAACCGTGAATCGGCTATCGAAAAAGTACGTCTGGCCGAAGATGGCTGGAACTCCCGCGATCCCGAGAAGGTGTCGCTGGCCTACACCCTGGATACCAAATGGCGCAACCGCGCCGAGTTCGCCAACAACCGCGAAGAAGCCAAGGCCTTCCTGACCCGTAAATGGGCCAAGGAACTTGATTACCGCTTGATCAAGGAACTTTGGGCGTATTCGGACACGCGGATTGCCGTGCGCTATGCCTATGAATGGCACGACGATTCGGGCAACTGGTTTCGTTCCTACGGCAATGAAAACTGGGAGTTCGATAAGCACGGGCTGATGTTCCAGCGCTATGCCTGCATCAACGACATGCCGATCAAGGAAAGCGAGCGCAAGTTCCACTGGCCGCTGGGTCGGCGTCCGGATGATCATCCGGGGCTCTCCGATCTAGGCCTCTAAGTCCACATAGTTCCAATTGTAGGAGTGAGCCTGCTCGCGATAGCGGTGTGTCAGTCAGCCTGAATATTGACTGTTCATACGCAATCGCGAGCAGGCTCACTCCTACAGGTTTTTGTGGTGTTTCAGGCTACTGCGGCAGTCTTTTCAGCCTCCAGTTCCCGCACTAACGGCAACACACGTTTGCCGAAATACTCCACCTCCTCCTGAAAGTGCAGAAACCCCGCCAACACCAGATCCACCCCCACCGCTTTCAGCGCCACAATCCGCTCGGCAATCTGCTGTGGCGTGCCGATCAGGTTGGTCTTGAAGCCATCGTTGTATTGCACCAGATCCTCGAACGTCGATTTCGCCCAGTTACCCTCACCCTCCGGCGACGCCCTGCCCGCCTGCTTCGCGGCGTCACCGAAAGCGTTGACCGCGTCCGGGTCAGCCTGGTCGATGATCTGCGCCAGTACCGCACGCGCTTCTTCTTCAGTGTCGCGAGCAATCACGAAGGCGTTGACGCCGATCTTCACCGAGTGATTGTTGGCTGCCGCTTTGGCCCGGATGTCATCGACCTGCGCCTTGATCCCTTCGACGCTGTTGCCGTTGGTGAAATACCAGTCCGAGACCCGCGCCGCCATGTCCCTAGCCGCACGGGAACTACCGCCCTGAAAGATCTCCGGGCGGCCCAGCGGTTTCGGTTTGAGGCTGTAATTGTCGAAGCGGTAGAAGTCGCCGCGAAAGCTGAAGTTATCCTGGCTCCAGATCCCGCGCAGCGAGCGGATGAATTCCTCGGAACGCCGATAGCGCTCGTCGTGTTCCAGCCAATGTTCGCCGATGGCCTGGAATTCGCCCTTGAACCAACCGCTGACGATGTTCACCGCAATCCGGCCGTTGGTGAGTTGATCGATGGTCGCCAGTTGCTTGGCTGCCAGCGCCGGCTGCCATGGCCCCGGCAGAATCGCCGCGATCACCTTGAGCCTGGTGGTAGCCGCCAGCAGCGCATGACTGAACGCCACCGACTCATGCTGGAACTCGGCACCGTAACCGGCGGTAAAGCGGATCTGCGTCAAGGCGTACTCGAACCCGGCCGCTTCGGCGAGTTGCGCGAGTTTGCGGTTGTAGTCGATGCCCCAGTCGGTGCGCTGCTCGATTTTGCTGACCACCAGGCCGCCACTGACGTTCGGCACCCAGTAGGCGAATTTCACGGCTTGCTTGCTCATTGGCGTGTCCTCGGGACATTGGGAAGGTCAATGGGACAGAGCAGCAAGCGTGCCAGCGTCCAGAGGGCCGGTTTTATTGGGCTTGAGGCTGATGGAGTTGCATTGTTGGAGGGTGATTTGTTGTCGAGGTGTTGGGTGGGCAACAGTTGAATAGGCGGTGCCTGAGCCGACCTCTTCGCGAGCAAGCCCGCTCCCACAGGTTGAATGCATTCCAGAATGTGGGAGCGGGCTTGCTCGCGAAGGCGTCCGACGGGTCGCCGCAAAAGCCGGATACAGGTAACATGACCGACCTCCCGCAGCCCCTCTGCGCCCTGCCGAATAAGCCGATTCCATGCCTTTCGAACTCAGCGTTGACCTCACCACCCTGGCCGTTCTGGCCCTTGTCGCTTTCATTGCCGGTTTCATCGACGCCATTGCTGGCGGCGGCGGTCTGTTGACCACCCCGGCGCTGCTCACTGCCGGCCTGCCGCCGCACCTGGTGCTGGGCACCAACAAACTGAGTTCGACGTTCGGCTCGGCCACCGCCAGTTTCACCTTCTACCGACGCAAACTGTTCCACCCCCGGCAGTGGATGCACGCGATCGTCGGCACCCTGGTCGGTGCGCTCACCGGTGCCATCGTCGCGCACTATCTGCCGGCGGAATGGCTGAACAAGATGCTGCCGGTGATCGTCTTCGCCTGTGGCCTGTATCTGTTGTTCGGCGGCACGCCCAAAGCGCCGCTGGACAGCGACGCGCCGATCAAGAAGAAATGGCAATCGACCCAAGGCTTCAGCCTCGGTTTCTACGACGGCGTGGCCGGCCCTGGCACGGGTGCGTTCTGGACGGTCAGCAGCCTGCTGCTCTACCCGATCGACCTGGTCAAGGCCAGCGGTGTGGCGCGCAGCATGAACTTCGTCAGCAACATCGCGGCGCTGTCGGTGTTCGTGTTTTCCGGGCAAGTGGACTGGATCATCGGCCTGAGCATGGGCCTGTCGGTGATGGTCGGCGCGTTCTTCGGGGCGCGCACCGCGATCAGCGGCGGCGCCAAGTTCATTCGTCCGGTGTTCATCACCGTGGTATTGGGTTTGACCGTGCGCCTAGCCTGGCAACACTGGTTCAGCGTGGCCTAAGCGGCGGGCCACGTAGACGTCGATCAGATAACGGGCAATCGATTTTGACGCCGGCAACGGCGGCAGATCGTGCACGTTGAACCATTGGGCGTCTTCAATCTCGTCTTCCTGGCAGATGATCTCGCCCCCGGCGTATTCGGCATGGAAGCCGAGCATCATCGAATGCGGGAACGGCCAGCACTGGCTGCCTAGGTACTGGATGTTCTTCACTTCGATGCTGACTTCCTCGCGTACTTCGCGAATCAGGCAATCCTCCGCCGACTCGCCCGGCTCGGCGAACCCGGCCAGCGTGCTGTAGACCCCGGTGACGAAACGCGGTGAGCGCGCCAGCAGGATCTCGTCGCCACGGGTCACCAGCACGATCATGCTCGGCGAAATCCGCGGGTAACTGCGCAGGTCGCACGGCTGGCAATACATCGCTCGCTCGCGCGGCACCTGCGTCATCGCCTGCCCACAGTTGCCGCAGAAGCGATGTTCACGCGCCCAGGTGCCGATCTGCGCGGCATAACCAAGCACCTTGTAGACAGTGTGATCGCCATCGAGCATGAACGCCCGCAGACCTTTCCAGTTGCAGCCCGGCACGTCGCTGGAACTGCGCAGCTCCAGCAGATACACCGGCTCGCCATCGAGATGGCCGATGCCGTGTTCGGCGAGGATCGACAAGTCCTGACGCTTGAGCCATTCCCGGGGGAACAGCGCGCCGTTGTCATCGAACAGAAAGCCTTCGGGGCTGCGCGCCACGGCCCAGCCGCCGGGTTGATCGGTGTCCAGTACTGCAGTGGTCCAGCGAGCTGTCATGGTTTCTCAATCCAGAAATTCGGGTTTCTGTTTACTCATATGGGCGGCCATGGCCACGCGCAAGTCGGTGGATTGCAACATGGCGGCGTTCCAGGTGGCAACGTATTCGAGGCCGTCATCGATGCGATGGTCGCGCATGTAGCTGATCATTTCCTTGGTGCCGGTGACCGCGATTGGCGATTTGCTGGCGATCTCGCGAGCAATGTCCATCACGCCTTCGAGCAGCAGCTCCTTGTCAGCGTAAACACGATTGACCAGACCGATGCTGCGCGCTTCATCTGCGCCGAAAGTGCGCCCGGTGTAAGCCAGTTCACGCAGCATGCCGTCCCCGATGATCCGTGGCAACCGTTGCAAAGTGCCAACATCGGCAGCCATACCGATATCGATTTCCTTGATCGAGAACTGCGCGTCTTCGGCGGCGTAGCGCATATCGCACGCAGCAATCAGGTCAATCGCACCGCCGAGGCAGTAGCCCTGAATCGCCGCCAGTACCGGTTTGCGGCAGTTGTCGACAGCATTGAACGAGGCTTGCAGGGTGAGAATCTTGCGCCGCAGCAGGCGCGCGTTACGGCCGACGTCCTTGCCCAGTTCATTGGCGACGCCGGCGAGCATCATCAGGTCGATACCCGAGGAAAAGTGTTTGCCGTTGCCACTCAGTACCACCACCCGCACTTCGTCGGTGTCATCGATCCACTGGAAAATCTCGACGATCTCGCTCCAGAACGCGGCGTTCATCGAGTTGATCTTTTCCGGGCGATTGATCTGCACATGCGCGATGTTGTCGGCCAGTTCGACGCTGAAGGCGGTGTATTGAGTCATGGCAGTGATCCTTTACCGGGCTGAAAATGAGGCCCGAACTATACCAAGGCATGACGATGGCGGTTCGGCCAAATGCGGGACTGCTTCGAGAAATGGGGTGACAGGGCTGGCCTCTTCGCGAGCAAGCCCGCTCCCACAGGGTCAGGTTTGATCACAGACTTTGTGATCCACCCAAGACCTGTGGGAGCGTGGCTTGCCCGCGATAGGCTCACCGCCGATCTAACTAACCTTCACCGCCACATAAGCCGCCGTCTCATAAGGCACCGTCAGCACATGCCGCCCACGCAACGCCGGCTCCGAGGCAATCAACACGCGAATCTGCTCATCAACCTTGTCGCGCTGCGCCTGCGGCAATGCTGCAATGAAACTGGTGGAGCGCACCCGATTGAAAATCACGTCCTCGGGCGAGCCGGTGTGCCCATGATGAAACTGCTGCAACTGCAACGGCCCGAACGCCGGATGCGGAAACGCCTGACGCCATTGGCCGGTGTAGTAACGCGGCGTGTCCCCCTCCAGCGCATTCACGATAGCGTCGAGTTTCGGCACCCAGCTGACCTGTGTATCGCGCAGGTTCCAGATCAGCCCGAGTCTGCCGCCAGGCTTGAGTACGCGGGCGATTTCCGTCAGGGCTTCCGGGGTGGCGAACCAATGGAACGCCTGCGCGCAGACCACTGCATCCACCGACGCGTCAGGCAGAGGCAGATCGGTCGCGGTACCGCTCACCGCCAACACCTGCGGCCAGGCAGCGGAAAGTTTTTCCAGCATCTGCGCCACCGGTTCCACGGCGATCACCTGCGCGTCGGTGGCCGCCAGCCGGCCGGTGAACTTGCCGGTGCCGGCACCCAGATCGATGACGGTCTTGTGACTGTCCAGACCCAACGTCTGGGTCAGCCACTGACTGACCTGCGGCGGATAGTCCGGGCGGCCCTTAATGTAGGTGTCAGCGGCAGTCTTGTAGCCGGCAGCAGCGGAATGATGGACCTGATCTTTCATGGCAGTTCCTCGTGTGTCAGCGCCGGGGCATGGCAAAGCGCTGGATGGACGGCAGGCGTAGCCGAGCATAACGCCGCGATTTGCGCGTACCTTGAACAGAGCCTGACAAAGCAATGAATAAAATGCCGGGCTGTGGTGTTCAAAGTGAAACATAACCCTCTGTGGAGCCTTGCCCATGACTATCCGTTCCGTTATGTTCGCCGCCCCGTTGCTGCTGGTCACCGTGTTGTCCGCATCGATGGCGTTTGCCAACGGTGATGAAAGCGCGCCCGTGCAGAAGCCCAACTGCCCCAAAGGCCAGGTCTGGGACAGCAAATCACAGAAATGTGTGCTGCAGACCAGCGGCGCCGTACGGGATGTCGATCGCACCGACTATGCCTACCGATTGGCCAAGGACGGTCGCTACGAAGAGGCCCTGGCTCTGCTCGACACCCTGCAACAACCGAACACCGCCAAAGCCCTCAACTATCGCGGTTACGCCACGCGAAAACTGGGACGTACCGATGAAGGCATCGGCTATTACCTGCAATCGGTGAAACTCGATCCGCAGTACGCGCAAGTGCGTGAATACCTCGGCGAAGCCTATGTGATCAAAGGCCGCGTCGACCTGGCGCAGGAGCAATTGCAGCAGATCAAATCGATTTGCGGCACCGCCTGCGAGGAATACCAGGACCTGGCTGAAGCCATCAACGATTCATCGAAAACCTGACATAGATAAAGGAACGCCATCATCGTCAGCGATCAGGCATTCAGAGCGGAACTCGGACAGCATCTGGCGCGGCTGTGGCGCTACGGCCTGCTGCTGTCGCGCAATCGGCACGTGGCCGAGGATCTGGTGCAGGCCACGTGTGTACGGGCGCTGGAGCGTGCCGGCCAATATGTGGCCGGCACGCGCATGGATCGCTGGTTGCTGAGCATCCTGCATTCAATCTGGCTCAACGAAGTGCGCGCGCGTCGGGTGCGTCAGGGCGCCGGTCAGGTCGATGCCGACGCGCAACTGGCCTTCGATGGCGAATACGCCGCGCAGACTCATGTGATGGCGGCGCAAGTGATTCGCCGGGTCGATGCGTTGCCGGAAACCCAGCGCGAAACCGTGTATCTGGCTTATGTCGAAGGCCTGTCCTACCGCGAAGTCGCCGAGATCCTGCAAGTGCCGATCGGCACGGTCATGAGCCGTCTGGCCACCGCGCGCCTGAAACTGGCTGAATACCCGCCCCTGCAAGCCGTGCCGAAAACCACCGGAGGTGACCGCCCATGAACAAGCCCTCCGACGAACAACTGGTGGCCTACCTCGACGACGAGCTGGACCCCGCGTATCGCGCCCAGCTCGACAGCGCGATTGCCGACGACCCCTTGCTCAGCCTGCGCGTGCAATGGTTCGAACGCAGCAGCCTGCCGTACAAGGAAGCCTATGACGAACTGGCGCAACAGGCACCGCTGGAACGTTTGCAGGCGCGCCTCGATGCCATCCCCGCCCCTCAGCAGCCAGGCCTGAGCCGACGCTGGTTCATCGGTGCGGCCGCCGCGAGTCTGCTGGCGGGCGGCGTGTTGGCCGATCGCCTGTTTCTCGCCTGGCAAACGCAGCAAACGCATAACTGGCGCGCCCTGGTGGGCGACTACATGGCACTGTATGTGCCGCAAACCCTCGATCACCTGCCCAGTGACGAAGCCAGCCAGCGCGCGCAACTGCGTGCGGTGGATGCACGATTGGGGCTGAGTCTGTCGCCGGCACTGGTGAGGTTACCGGGCGCCGAACTCAAACGTGCACAAATGCTCGAGTACGACGGTGTGCCGATTGCGCAACTGACCTATCTCGATGCGAAACACGGGCCGCTGGCCTTGTGCGTGACTCGCTCCAACAGTGGCAGCCAGCCTTTGGCGCACGAACGGCGCCACGAAATGAACGTGGTGTACTGGACCGAAGGTGAGCATGCGTGGATGTTGATCGGGCACAACCCGGCGCCGGCGCTGGAAGACCTGGCAAAACACCTGGTCGACAAGCTGGGCGCGTGAGTGCCGCTCCACTATGCTGAGCGGGTGATTATCCAAGGAGGAAGCCCCGATGCAGATTTCACCCCGCACCGCCCTGCTGGTCATTGACGTGCAGAACGACTTCATCCCCGGCGGCCAGTTGGCCGTGCCCGAAGGCGATCAGATCGTGCCGCTGATCAATCGCCTCGGTGGCCTGTTCAAACAGGTGGTGATTGCCCAGGACTGGCACCCGAGCGGCCACGCGTCCTTTGCCTCAAGCCACCCCGGACACCAGCCTTACGAGGTAATTCAGTTGCCCTACGGCGAGCAGGTACTCTGGCCGGAGCATTGTGTGCAAGGCACTGCCGGCGCCGAGTTTCACCCCGAGCTGAACCTGCCGCACGCGCAACTGATCATCCGCAAGGGCTGTAATCCGGACATCGACAGCTATTCGGCGTTTCTCGAGGCGGACCGGCGCACCACCACCGGTCTGGCCGGTTATCTGAAGGAGCGCGGTATCGACACGGTGTACATGGTCGGTCTGGCGCTGGATTTCTGCGTAATGTTTTCTGCGCTGGATGCACGGGCGGCGGGGTTCAACGCGTTCGTGGTGCTGGATGCCTGTCGTGCCATTGACAGGGATGGGTCACTGGCAGCGGCGATGGAGCGGATGCAGACGGCCGGGGTTGGCTTGATTCAGTCGAACCAACTGATCTGAGCAACACAAGCCCGCTCCCACGGGTTTCGGGTCAAGTCATGTCAGGCAACCACAACCTGAACCGCGCCCCACCCAGCGGCGAACTTTCAACTGTCAAGGTCCCGCCCTGCGCTTCCAGCGCCCGACGGCTGATGGCCAGGCCCAGACCAAAGCCGCCGGTAGCCCGATCACGACTGCGATCAAGTCGATAAAACGGTTCGAAAATCCGCTCACGCTCATCATCCGGGATGCCAATGCCATCGTCGTCGACCCAGATCTCGCAACCATCGGGGCTGACCTGCACGCCAATCTGAATGCGTTTTTCGCAATAGCGCATGGCATTGCGCAGCAGGTTCTGGATCGCCCGGGCGGTCAGGCGCGGATCCAGCGTGAAACGTTCGAGCTGACCGTGCAGCAGCACATCGATGACGATGTCCGGCGAGTCCAGTTCTTCATCGACACTGCCCAGAATGCTGTCGATGAACTCATCCAGCGAAACCTCGACCTGTTCCGGCAACTGCGCCGGGTTCTGCAGGCGGCTGTAGGACAGCAGTTCCAGCACCAGCTCATCCAGTTCCCGAATGTGTGCGACCAGTCCTTGCAGGCGCTCGCGACTGGTCGCCGGCAAATCATCGGACAGCGCCAGGGCCAGACCGAAGTCCAGACGGGTCAGCGGCGTGCGCAATTCGTGGGACACCGCATTCAGCAGGTCGCGCTGCTGATTGAGCAGATTTTCGATATCGCCGGCCATGGTATCGAACACGTTGGCCAGGCTGCCGATGTTGGAGCTGGCGGGGATCTGCGTGCGCTCGTTCAGGTGGCCCTTGCCGAAGCGTTCGGCGGCGCCCTTGAGGCGTTCAAGATCGCGCCAGTGCGGACGAATCCACAGCAGCAGGCAGGCGAGCATGCTCGCGCCGATCAGCACGTTGATGCTCCAGTACAACAGATTGACGTCCAGCGGATCCGGCGGCACCACCATCTGCACGGCAACGTCATCGTTCAGCGGCGTGACCGCCAAGGTGCGCCATCCCCAATCGCCGATACGCACCACGTTTTCCCCGGCGCGCAAGCGCACTTGCTCGGGGGCGGTGAACCCGGCGTCGTCGATGCGCGCCAGTGCGATGTGCAGCGGCTGGAAGTCCTTGTCCATCGATTGCGCCAGTGCCGGCCACTGATCCTGCGGCACCGCGTGAAACTGCCGGGTGATCAGCGATTGCAGGCCGCGCGAGTAGTCGAGGTTGTAGGTGATGAAGCGCTCGCGGAACGCCATGATCACCAGATCCGGCACCAGATAGATCGCCGCGCTGTAGGAGACGATCGTCACCAGATACAGGCGAAACAGGATTCTGAACATCAGCTCAGCATTCCCACTCGGAGCGGCTGAACAGGTAGCCCTTGCCCCATACCGTCTTGATCTTGCGCGCCTCGCCCGCATGGTCGTCGAACTTGCGCCGCAGCTTGGAAATCGCCACGTCCACCGAGCGGTCGGTGCCGTTGAACTCGATGCCGCGCAGGCGTTGCAGGATTTGATCGCGGCTCAGCACTTCCCCGGCATGCCGGGCCAGCACCACCAGCAAATTGTATTCGCCGCTGGACAGTTCCACCGGTTGCTCGCGCCAGGTCACGGTGCGCTCGGACAGGTCGATGCAGAGATTGCCCATGACAATGCGGTCATTGACCGTCATCGGTTCACCGAGGCTGCTGCGCCGCAGCAAAGTACGCACCCGGGCCAGCAGAACCCGTGGCTCGCAGGGTTTGGTGACGTAATCGTCGGCGCCCATTTCCAGGCCCAGCACCTGATCGTGACTGTCGTCGCGGGCGGTCAGCATCAGGATCGGCAGCGTCGCCGAATCGGCCCGCAGCAAGCGGCAGACCTGCAGGCCGTCGAGACCGGGCAGCATCAGGTCGAGGATCACCAGATCCGGCGGATTGATCCGTGCCCGCTCGCGCACGTGGTCACCACGGCCGATCACGCTGACGGAATAGCCGTTGCGCTCCAGGTAGCTGGAAATCAGTTCGGCGAGGGCGGTGTCGTCTTCGACCAGGAGGATGTTGGGCATGGGGTGTTCCAGGAAAGTGCTGTGGCGACTGTTTGGGCCTCATCGCGAGCAGGCTCACTCCTACAAGGTTCGTGTCTGACACAGTTCCAATGTAGGAGTGAGCCTGCTCGCGATGGCGGTTTATCTGTCGCAATAAATTTCAAGGCGTAAAGGATATACGCCCTCGCCCGTCCCTGAGTAAAACCCTTACACAATTTCACACAGCGCCTACAAAGCTTCACCGCTACCCTCGGCGTCTGGCCTTAGGATGCGGGCTTCAATATTGGGGGTGGTACATGTCAAAAAATCTTCTGGCCGGGCTCGGCCTGATCGCCGCTGCGCTGTTGCTGAGCGCCTGTGATTCGTCCTCGAAGGCCGAAGAAGAAGCGCCGCCAGCTACCGTGCGCATCGAGACCATCGAGGCCCGCCCCCTGTCGATCAGCAGCGAACTGAGCGGGCGTATCGCCGCCCCGCGCATCGCTGAAGTGCGTGCCCGAGTGGCCGGGGTGGTGTTGCAACGGACCTTCCGTGAAGGCAGCGACGTGAAAAAGGGTGACGTGCTGTTTCGCATCGACCCGGCACCGTTCAAGGCTGATCTCGATAGCGCCGAAGCCGCGTTGCGCAAGGCCGAGGCCAATGCCTTCCAGGCCAGGCTGCAGGAACAACGCTACGCGCAGTTGATCGACGACAAGGCCATCAGCGCTCAGGATTACGACAACGCCCGCGCCAATGCCCGGCAAACCGCCGCCGATGTGGCGGCCAATAAAGCTGCAGTGGAACGCGCGAAGCTGAACCTCGGCTACGCCACCGTCACCGCGCCGATTTCCGGGCGGGTCGGCCGTGCATTGGTCACTGAAGGTGCGCTGGTCGGGCAGAACGAAACCACGCCGCTGGCGCTGATTCAGCAGCTCAACCCGATCTACGCCGACCTTACTCAGTCGACCCGTGAACTCAACGAACTGCGTCGCGCGCTCCGTTCCGGGCAGTTGCAGGCAGTCGGTCAGGATCAGGTCAAGGCCACGCTGATTCAGGATGACGGCAGCCTCTATCCGTTGCCGGGCAAATTGCTGTTCAGCGACATCAGCGTCGATCCGGGCACCGGCCAGATCATTCTGCGCAGCGAGTTCCCCAATCCCGATCTCGACCTGCTGCCGGGCAGCTTCATACGTGTACGTCTGCAACAAGCCACCGTACAGAACGGCATCACCGTGCCGCAACGTGCGGTGCAGCGTGACAGCGCGGGTATCGCCCAGGTGCTGACCGTCGACGAGCAGATGCGCGTCGCCCAGCAGCCGGTGCAACTGGGCGCGGTGCAGAACGACCGCTGGATCGTCACCGGCGGCCTCAAGCCCGGCGACCGCATTGTCATCGAAGGCCTGCAACACGCCCGTCCAGGCGAAAAAGTGCAGATCGACGACACCCCTCTTCCACTTGCCCAGACCTCTGGTCAGTAAGCAGGACGCTTTCATATGCCGCAGTTCTTTATCGATCGCCCGGTGTTCGCCTGGGTTGTCGCCCTGTTCATCCTGTTGGCCGGTGCGCTGGCCATTCCGCAATTGCCGGTGGCGCAGTACCCCGATGTCGCGCCGCCACAGATCGAAATCTACGCGGTGTACCCTGGCGCCTCGGCGCAGACCGTCGATGAAAGCGTGGTCAGCCTGATCGAAGAAGAACTCAACGGCGCCGATCACCTGCTGTACTTCGAATCGCAGAGCAGCCTCGGCAGCGCGACGATCAAAGCGACGTTCCAGCCGGGCACTAACCCGGAACTGGCGCAGGTCGATGTGCAGAACCGCCTCAAAGTGGTCGAGTCGCGCCTGCCGCAGGCAGTCAATCAGCAAGGCCTGCAGGTGGAGAAAGTCTCTGCCGGCTTCCTGTTGCTGATCACCCTGACCTCCAGCGACGGCAAGCTTGATGACGTAGCGCTCAGTGATTATCTGGCGCGCAACGTGATGAACGAGATCAAACGCATCGACGGCGTCGGCAAGGCGCAGCTGTATGGCGCCGAACGGGCGATGCGGATCTGGATCGATCCGCAGAAGCTGATCGGTTTCAACCTGACCCCGGCTGACGTCAACGCCGCCATCGTCGCGCAAAACGCCCAGGTGTCGGCGGGCAGTATTGGCGACTTGCCCAACCCATCCTCGCAGGAAATCACCGCGACCATTCTGGTCAAGGGGCAGTTGTCGACGCCGGAAGAGTTCGCCGACATCGTGCTCAAGGCCAATCCGGACGGCTCCACCGTACGCATCGGCGATGTGGCACGGGTCGAAGTCGGCAGTCAGGAATACCAGTTCGGCACGCGCCTGAACGGCAAGCCGTCCACCGCCGTCGGCGTGCAGTTGGCGCCTGGGGCCAATGCGCTGGCGACCGCCACATTGATCCGGGCGAAGATGGACGAACTGTCGCGCTACTTCCCGGCCGGCGTCGAATACAAGATTCCGTACGACACCTCGCCGTTCGTCAAAGTCTCGATCACCAAGGTTGTCTACACCCTCGGCGAAGCGATGCTGCTGGTGTTTGCGGTGATGTTTCTGTTCCTGCAGAACATCCGCTACACGCTGATCCCGACGCTGGTGGTGCCGGTGGCCCTGATGGGCACCTTCGCCACCATGCTCGCGCTGGGTTTCTCGATCAACGTGCTGACTATGTTCGGCATGGTCCTGGCGATCGGCATTCTGGTGGACGATGCTATTGTCGTGGTGGAAAACGTCGAGCGGATCATGGCCACTGAAGGCCTGTCGCCGAAAGAAGCGACGCGCAAGGCGATGAAGCAGATTACCGGGGCGATCATCGGCATTACCCTGGTGCTGGTGGCGGTGTTCATCCCGATGGCGTTCATGCAGGGTTCGGTGGGCGTGATTTACCGGCAGTTCTCGCTGTCGATGGCGACATCGATCCTGTTCTCGGCGTTCCTTGCCCTGACGCTGACGCCGGCACTGTGCGCCACGCTGCTCAAGCCGATTGCCAAGGGCGAGCATCATGAGAAGAGCGGATTCTTCGGCTGGTTCAACCGCCGCTTCGAGCAACTGACCGATCGCTATCAAGGCTGGGTCGGCTACGCGCTGAAGCGCAGCGGGCGTTATCTGCTGATCTACGGCGTGCTGCTGATCGGCATGGGGTTGTGCTTTGCGCGTCTGCCCTCCTCGTTCCTGCCGGTTGAGGATCAGGGTTACACCATCACCGACATTCAGTTGCCGCCGGGTGCGAGCAAAAACCGTACGGTGCAGGTGGTCGAGCAGATCGAGGCGCACAACGCCAGTGAACTGGGGGTTGGCGACAGCACGGTGATTCTCGGCTTCAGCTTCTCCGGCAGCGGGCAGAATGCGGCGCTGGCGTTTACCACTCTCAAGAACTGGTCTGAACGCGGCCATGATGATTCCGCCACCTCGATTGCCGATCGCGCCAACATCGCCCTGAGCCAGATCAAGGATGCCATCGCGTTCGCTGTGTTGCCGCCACCGGTTGACGGTCTCGGTACTTCCAGCGGCTTCGAATTCCGTCTGCAGGATCGCGGCGGTCTCGGTCACGCGACATTGATGCAGGCGCGCACCGAATTGCTCGCCGCCGCCGAGAAAAGCCCGGTACTGATGAACGTGCGCGAAAGCGCGCTGGCCGAAGCGCCGCAGGTGCAACTGGAGGTAGACCGCAAGCAGGCCAATGCGCTGGGCGTGTCGTTTGCTGACATCGGCAGCGTGTTGTCCACCGCCGTGGGTTCCTCCTACATCAATGATTTCCCCAATCAGGGACGCATGCAGCGGGTGGTGGTCCAGGCCGAAGGCGATCAGCGCAGTCAGGTTGATGATCTGCTGAAAATGCACGTGCGCAACAACGCCGGGCACATGGTGCCGCTGTCGGCGTTCGTTCAGGCCAAGTGGACGCAAGGCCCGGCGCAACTGACCCGTTATAACGGTTATCCGGCGATTGCGATTTCCGGCGAACCGTCGCCGGGGCACAGTACCGGTGAAGCGATGGCGGAGATTGAACGCTTGGTCGCTCAGGGGCCGAAAGGTCTGGGTCAGGAATGGACCGGGCTGTCGTTGCAGGAACGTTTGTCCGGCAGTCAGGCGCCGATCCTGCTCGGTCTGTCGTTGCTGATCGTGTTCCTGTGCCTGGCGGCGCTGTACGAGAGCTGGTCGATTCCGACTTCGGTGCTGCTGGTGGTGCCGCTGGGTGTGCTCGGCGCAGTGCTGGCGGTGACCTTGCGCGGCATGCCCAACGACGTGTTCTTCAAGGTCGGGCTGATTACCATCATCGGTCTTTCGGCGAAGAACGCGATCCTGATCATCGAGTTCGCCAAGAGCCTGTACGACGAAGGTCACGACCTGATCGACGCGACGTTGCAAGCCGCGCGCCTGCGTCTGCGCCCGATCGTCATGACTTCGCTGGCGTTCATCCTCGGCGTGGTGCCGTTGGCCATCGCCACTGGCGCCAGTTCGGCGAGCCAGCAAGCTATCGGCACCGGAGTGATCGGCGGGATGATCACGGCGACGCTGGCGGTGATCTTCGTGCCATTGTTCTTTGTAGTAGTGATGAAGCTCGTACAACGCTTCACCAAACACCACTGATCCCTGTGGGAGCGGGCTTGCTCGCGAAGGCGTCGTGTCAGTCAGTATTCATGTAGCTGACACACCGCTTTCGCGAGCAAGCCCGCTCCCACAAGGTCATTCGAACAGTCGGGGCAGTGTTCATCCGGTGATTTTCGTGCCGTTGTTCTTTGTGGTGGTGATGAAGCTCGTACAACGCTTCACTAAACACCATTGATCCCTGTGGGAGCGGGCTTGCTCGCGAAGGCATCGTGTCAGTCAGTATTCATGTAGCTGACACACCGCTTTCGCGAGCAAGCCCGCTCCCACAAGGTCATCGAACAGTCAAGTCAGTGGTCATCCGAGACGTCGCTGGGCTAAGGTGTAAAAACATCCTGGCCCATCGAGTCCCCATGCGCTTTCTCGCCCGCACCCACCCTCGCCTGTCCGGCGCCGCTTTGGTCGGCCTTGCCACCGGCCTGCTGGTCCCTGCCGACTCCGTCGTCAGCAAAATCCTCATCGGCTGGAACGCCGGCGTCTGGACTTACCTGATCCTGATGTTCTGGCTCGCCACCCGAGCCAAGGCACCGGACGTCAAACGCATCGCCGTCGTCGAAGACGAGAATGCCGGACTGGTGCTGTTCGTGGTGTGCATCGCAGCATTGGCCAGCCTGGCCGCCATCACCCTGGAGTTGGCCGGCACCAAGGATCTGGATACCCATCACAAACTTCTGCATTACGCGTTCACCGCCGTCACCGTCGTAGGTTCCTGGCTGGTGATCGGGGTGATCTTCTGTGTGCACTACGCGCGCCTGTTTTACACCTGGGACGGCAAGGAACCGGCCCTGCGTTTCGCTGAAGGTCTGACCACGCCCAATTATTGGGACTTCCTGTATTTCTCCTTCACCATCGGCGTGGCAGTGCAGACTGCCGATGTCGGCGTGGCTACCCGCGATATTCGCAAGATCGTCCTGGCGCAATCATTGATCGGTTTTGTGTTCAACACCGCGATTCTGGGCTTTTCGATCAATATTGCTGCCGGCCTGTTTGGCTGAGCATTGCGCAGATACTTCAGTAACGCTGAGCACCGCCCGTCGGCGCCAAGTTGAAGTACCACGCGCATTCACTTGACGGAGTGTCAGCTTCTGGTGTTTCCTGAAACCGGTTTCAGCGCCATCGAGGCGCATGAAACGAATAAATCCAATAATAGGTTTCAGACCGTGAACGACTTCTCCGCCGCCCAGCGCAGCCGCGTGACCATGCTTGATGTTGCCGAACGCGCCGGCGTATCCAAGGCCAGCGTCTCGCGCTTCATCGGCGACGACCGCGCCCTGCTCTCCGATGCCATCGCCCTGCGTATCGAGCAGGCGATCAGTGAGCTGGGTTATCGCCCGAACCAGATGGCCCGTGGTCTGAAACGCGGGCGCACGCGCCTGATCGGCATGCTGGTGGCCGATATCCGCAACCCTTATTCGATTGCCGTGATGCACGGGGTGGAAACCGCCTGCCGTGCGCACGGCTACAGCCTGGTGGTGTGCAACACCGACCGCGACGACGAGCAGGAGCGCCAGCATCTGGCGCTGTTGCGCTCGTACAACATCGAGGGGCTGATCGTGAACACCCTAGGCCATCACCGTGACGAACTCCACGAGTTGCACCGGGAAATGCCCTTGGTGCTGGTGGACCGCAAGGTCGATGGCCTCGACAGCGACATGGTCGGGCTGAACAATCCGCAAGCTGTTGAGATGGCGCTGAAGCACCTGGAACAGCGCGGCTATCGCGATGTGTTGCTGGTGACTGAGCCTTATGACGGCACCAGTTCGCGGATCGAGCGGGTCAGCAGTTTTCGGACGCAGATCGCCCAGCGCTCCGGGTTGACCGGGGCGGTGCTGGAAACCGGCGACGCACTCGCTACTCATCTTCAAATCTTTTTGGACACACCGGCGACCGGGCCGAAAGCACTGTTCTGCGCCAATGGCGTGGCAGCGTTGGCCTGTACCCTGGCCTTGCGCGAAATCGGTTGCCGATTGTTCGAGGATGTCGGGCTGATTGCCTTGGATGATCTGGATTGGTACCCGTTGGTCGGCAGCGGAATTACCGCCCTCGCCCAGCCCACAGCCGAGATCGGCGCGCGGGCGTTTGAATGTTTGCTCAAGCGTTTGCGGGGGGATGTCGAGGTAGCGCGCAGAGTGGATTTTGCGCCGGTGCTGATTGAGCGCGGGTCTACCCGAGGATCTTTGCGGTGAATGTTATGGCGCCATCGCGAGCAGGCTCACTCCTACAGGGGGAACGCATTCCAAATGTAGGAGTGAGCCTGCTCGCGATGGCGCCCGAACGCCCGACGAAGATCAATCAGATTTTTTTGAACAAAAATGAAACCGGTTTCAGAGGTAGATAACAATGAATAAACCTGCCGTTTCCATCAGCCTTTCCAGCTACGGCGCCGAGCTTGTGCGCCAACGCGGGCAAGACTTCTTCATCGATGTGCTGGCTGCCGCCGGCGCTGATCGCATCGAGTGGCGCGAAGAGTTGCTGACTCGCGAAGTGCCCGAGCAACTGCAAGCCGCCACTCGGGCGCAGGGACTGCAAAGCATCTATTCGTCGCCGAGCGAACTGTGGCTCGCCGGTCAGGCGCGGCCCAATCCCGAGCTGATCAACGCCCTGCAACATGCAGAAGCATTCGGCTCGAAATGGTTGAAAGTCTCGCTCGGTTACTTCACCGACAACTGTGATTTGCAGGCGCTGAAACAGCTGCTCGGCGCCAGCCCGGTGCAACTGCTGGTGGAAAACGACCAGACCTTGCAGGGCGGCCGCATCGAGCCGTTCCAGCGTTTTTTCGCGGCGGTGGAGCAGCATGATTTGCCGATCAAGATGACCTTCGATATCGGCAACTGGCAGTGGCAAGACCAGTCCGCCGCCAACGCCGCACGTCTGCTCGGACGCCACGTCGGCTACGTGCACTGCAAAGCCGTGGCCCGCCGCGCCGACGGCAAACTGGTCGCCGTGCCGCCCGCCGTCAGCGACCTGCATTTGTGGGAACAACTGCTGCGGCACATGGCCCAAGGCGTTATGCGTGCCGCCGAATACCCGTTGCAGGGCGATGACCTGGTGGCACTGACCACCGAGCACGTCGCCGCCCTCGCCCGCCTTGGTCAATCGCGTCTGGAGCCTGCCCATGTCTGACATCGATATTTTGTCGTTTGGCGAAACCATGGCGATGCTGGTCGCCGAGCAGACCGGAGATCTGGCTGCGGTCGAGCATTTTCACAAACGCATTGCCGGCGCCGACAGCAATGTGGCGATCGGTCTGTCGCGGCTGGGCTTCAATGTGGCGTGGCTGAGCCGGGTCGGCGCCGATTCCCTCGGACGTTTTGTAGTCGAGACCTTGATCAAGGAAGGTCTGGATTGCAGTCACGTCGCGGTCGATCACCAGCACCCGACCGGTTTCCAGTTCAAGTCGCGTAACGACGACGGCAGCGATCCGCAGGTCGAGTATTTCCGCCGTGGCTCGGCGGCCAGTCATCTGTCCGTACAGTCGATCAGCGACACTTTGCTCAGCGCCCGCCATCTGCACGCCACCGGAATTCCACCAGCGCTATCGGCCAGTGCGCGGGAAATGTCGCTCGAGCTGATGACACGCATGCGTCATGCCGGGCGCAGCGTGTCGTTCGACCCCAATCTGCGCCCGAGTCTGTGGGCCTCTGAGCAAGAGATGATCCGCGAGATCAACCGCCTCGCCGCCCTCGCCCACTGGGTCTTGCCGGGCTTGAGCGAAGGTCGCTTGCTGACCGGCTTCGAAGACCCGGCGGACATCGCGGCGTTTTATCTCGATCAGGGCGCCGAAGCCGTGGCGATCAAGCTTGGGCCGCAAGGTGCCTATTACCGCACGCATCTGGATCAGGGTTTTGTCGCCGGGGTGCCGGTGGCCAACGTGGTCGACACCGTGGGTGCGGGTGATGGCTTTGCGGTTGGCATGATCAGTGCCCTGCTGGAGCATCAGAGTTTTGCCGAGGCGGTGCAACGCGCGAACTGGATTGGCAGTCGGGCGGTGCAGAGTCGCGGGGACATGGAGGGGTTGCCGACCCGGCCCGAGCTCTCCGCTGAATTCGAAGCCGCTGATCGCGAGCAGGCTCACTCCTACAGTGGATCTCCGCCAGTCACAGCTGCAGCGGCAAACACATAACCCTTGTAGGAGTGAGCCTGCTCGCGATGAGGCCCGCTCAGACAACCCATTAATTGAACCTGCTGCGACAAAAACAACAAGCTCAGGAGCAACACCATGAAAACCGCATCCCTCGCCGCCCGCCGCTGGTGGTACATCATGCCGATCGTGTTCATCACCTACAGCCTGGCGTATCTCGACCGCGCCAACTATGGCTTTGCCGCCGCCTCCGGCATGGCCGCCGACCTGATGATCACCCCGGGCCTGTCTTCATTGCTCGGCGCGCTGTTCTTCCTCGGTTACTTTTTCTTCCAGGTACCGGGAGCGATCTACGCGCAGAAGCACAGCGTGAAAAAGCTGATTTTCTTCAGCCTGATTTTCTGGGGCGGCCTCGCCACCCTGACCGGCGTCGTGTCCAACGCCTACTGGCTGATCGTGATTCGCTTCATGCTCGGCGTGGTCGAAGCCGCGGTGATGCCGGCGATGCTGGTTTACCTGTGCCACTGGTTCACTCGCGCCGAACGCTCGCGGGCCAACACCTTTCTGATCCTCGGCAACCCGGTAACGATGCTGTGGATGTCGGTGGTTTCGGGCTATCTGGTGCAGCACTTCAGCTGGCGCTGGATGTTCATCATCGAAGGTTTGCCGGCGGTGATCTGGGCGTTTATCTGGTGGAAGCTGGCCGATGATCGTCCTGCTCAGGCCAAGTGGCTGAGCGAACAGGAAAAGCACGACCTGGAAAGCGCTCTCGCCGCCGAACAGGTCGGGATCAAAGCGGTGAAGAACTACGCCGAAGCGTTCCGCTCGCCGAAGGTGATCATTCTGGCGCTGCAGTTTTTCTGCTGGAGCATCGGCGTCTACGGCTTCGTGCTGTGGCTGCCGTCGATCCTCAAGGCCGGCGCGCAAATGGACATGATCGAGGCCGGCTGGCTGTCGGCGCTGCCGTACCTGGCTGCAGTGATCGGCATGCTCGCGGTGTCGTGGGGCTCGGACAAACTGCAGAAGCGCAAACGCTTCGTATGGCCGCCACTGCTGATCGCCTCCATTGCGTTCTACGGTTCCTACGCCTTGGGCGCGGAACATTTCTGGTGGTCGTACACGCTGCTGGTGGTCGCCGGCGCCTGCATGTACGCGCCGTACGGGCCGTTCTTCGCCATCGTTCCGGAGATCCTCCCGGCCAACGTCGCCGGCGGTGCCATGGCGCTGATCAACAGCATGGGCGCGCTCGGTTCGTTCGGCGGCTCGTACCTGGTCGGCTACCTGAACAGCTCCACCGGTTCGCCCGGTGCTTCGTACCTGCTGATGAGCGGCGCGTTGCTGCTGTCTGTGGTGCTGACGATTTTTCTCAAGCCTGGCGCCAGTGATCGTGTCGTGGCCAAAGCCGTAGTCACGCGTCCCGTGCCGGCGCATTCCTGAAGAGATTTTTGCCCATGAAAAAGCAAGTCGTGCTGTACAAGAAACTGTCGCCAGCGCTGATGACGCGTCTGCAGCAACAGTGTGAAGTGACGTTGATCGAAAGCCTCGACGCCGACGGCCTGATGAAGCTGCGTGACGCCCTGCCCGGCGCCCATGGCTTGCTCGGCGCCAGCCTGAAACTCGACGCCGCGCTGCTCGATCTGGCGCCGCAGCTTGAGGCCATCGCCAGTGTCTCAGTGGGTGTCGACAACTACGACATCGACTACCTGACCCGGCGCAAGATCCTCCTTAGCAACACCCCGGACGTGCTCACCGAAACCACCGCCGACACCGGTTTCGCGCTGATCCTCGCCACCGCCCGGCGCGTAGTGGAACTGGCGAACATGGTGCGCAGCGGCCAATGGCATCGCAACATCGGCCCGGCGCATTTCGGCACCGATGTGCATGGCAAGACCCTGGGCATCATCGGCATGGGGCGCATCGGCGAGGCGCTCGCGCAGCGTGGACATTTCGGTTTTGGCATGCCGGTGCTCTATCACAGCCAGTCGCGCAAACCGACAGTCGAGACGCGTTTTGCGGCGCAGTACCGCAGCCTGGAAGCGCTGCTGCAAGAGGCCGATTTCATCTGCCTAACCCTGCCGCTGACTGCGCAGACCGAAGGCCTGATTGGCGCCGAGCAGTTTGCGTTGATGCGCCCCGAGAGCATCTTCATCAATATCTCGCGCGGCAAAGTGGTGGATGAAGCGGCGCTGATCGACGCGTTGCGCCATCAGCGGATTCGCGCAGCGGGGCTGGATGTGTTCGAGCGTGAACCGCTGAATCATGATTCGCCGTTGTTGCAGCTGAATAATGTGGTGGCAACCCCGCACATGGGTTCGGCGACGCATGAGACACGGGAGGCGATGGCGAGCTGTGCGGTGGAGAATCTGTTGCAGGCTTTGGCTGGGGAGAAGCCTGCGAACCTGGTGAATTCGGCGGTTTGGCAGGGCTGAAAAATGTGTTGAATGGCAGATTGCATTCGCGAGCAAGCCCGCTCCCACAGGGTTCGGTGTGTATAGATAACATTATGTACACACCCATCCACTGTGGGAGCGGGCTTGCTCGCGAAGAGGCCAGTTCAGGCAACACAACACTGTCAGGCACTACGCGCCTGCAACAGCTGGACCGCACACAACGCAATCCGCGCACAGGCATCCGCCAGCTGCACCCGATCCAGCACCAGCCCGATGCGAATATGCCCCGCCGCACTCGGCCCGAACGCTTCGCCAGCCAGCACAGAGACCCCATAACCTTCCAGCAATCGCTCGGCAAACCCCTGCGCGCCAAACCCGGTCTGGCGCACATCGACCATCACGAACATCCCGCCATCCGGGCGAATCGGCTGCAACCCCGGACAACCGCGCAAATGCTCGCACACCAGATCGCGGCGCAACCGATATTCCTCGCGCATCTGCGTCACCTCCGGCAGATCGCCTGCCAACGCGACCTCCGCTGCTTTCTGCACGAAATCCGGCAGACCGAACAGCATGCTCAACGACAGGTTCACCAGATGCTCGGCCAGCACCTTCGGCCCGATCGACCAGCCAATGCGCCAACCGGTCATGGCATGGGATTTCGACAGGCTGTTGATGGTTGCCGTGCGTTCGGCCATGCCCGGCAGGCTCGCCGGACTGATGTGTTCGCCCTCGTAGAGCAGATCGCTGTAGACCTCGTCACTGATCAGCCACAAATCGTGGCGCACGCACAGCGCTGCCAGCTCTTGCCAGATCAGCAGCGACAGGCTCGCGCCGGAAGGATTATTGGGACTGTTGAGCAACATCGCGCGGGTCTTCGGCGTGATCAGCGCAGCGACATCAGCGGGATCAACACGAAAGCCGTTTTCCGGTCGAACCGGCACCGGCACCACCGTCGCACCGCACGCGCCGAACACGCCCTCGTAGGTCACGTACATCGGCTCGGCGACGATCACTTCATCGCCCGGATCCAACAGACATTGGGCCACCGAATACACCGCGCATTGCGCGCCGGGCAGCACGATCACGTGCTCGGCATCCACCACCTGACCGCTGCGCCGCTGGTGGCGGGCGGCGATCAATTTGCGCAGCGCCAAGCGACCACGCACTTCGGAATAATGCGTATCGCCGGCCAGCAGACTGTCGATGGCGCCATGAATGATCGGCAGCGGCGTATCGAAATCCGGATCCCCCACGCTCAGCAGCAGGATATCGACACCCTCGGCGCGCAGCTCCAGCGCTCGGTCATGAATCTGCCAGGCAGCGGCTCCCTCCCCGGCGATTCGTTGGGTCAAGGCTGAATAACGCATGCACGTCTCCTGATTGCGCGGTCTCCAGCCTTCACCCTAGGTCAAATCACAAACCGCGCCAGCCGCTTTGTCCTTTGGATGAATTTAAAGAAGAACTTCGTACAGTGGTCGATTAGCAGTCGACTGACTACCTGTCAGAGTTGACAGTAGACCCACTTCACAAACGCTCGCTTAATCAACATGAGGAAACAACTGCGGCCCCCTCTAATCGAAACGACGGAGTGTTGAAACGATGACGAATCTGAATGAAAAAATCCTCTTATTGGACGCACCGGAAATCCCCGATGCGCTACCCAATTTCCCTGGCAGTCAGGTTAACCTTTTGCCATTGAGTGCATTGGTATCTCCTCTGAAAGTGTTAATTCCAGAATGGTATAGTTCACCTTCTGATCCAGGCGTGCCCGTACTGTTAAGGCTGTTGTTAAACGGGAATAGGGTGGCGGACTATCCTTTTACGACACCCATCGACCCGGCGCTTTTCCCATTTGAGGCCCATATTCCTGAGGCACACCTGGTACAAGAAGGCGTATATGAGGTTTCATACATCCTCGATATTGGCGGGAATGAAGACATGGCCGCGAGCACGCCGATTACGGTCGATCTAACGGCTCCCAACTTCGGCAATCCGGGAGAACCTCCGCAATTTCCACCAGAAATCGACAGTGAGGGGATCACACCGCAGTATCTCGCCGCCCACAATGATGAAGTTCTGGTAACCATTGCCATCTATATGCAGCAGCGAGCCTGCGACAGCATCGAATTTCACTTTGGCTCACTTGCGGCGGAGCCAGTCATCATTAAAACGGTGCATGACGCAACTTCACCTACCGTTATCAAACTGAGTGGCGCGATTATCCGTGAGATAGGCTCCGGCACGATGTTCGCGTTTTACAGGCTGCGCGATCGTGCAGGAAACCTTGGGCAACAGTCTTCGTTTAAGCAAGTCAAAGTGGACCTGTCTTGAAGCGCTGACTCTTCGAGGTGGGCCGAACAATCATCTGGTTCGGCCCACTTCAGGCAACTGCGTATTTCTCAAATCACAAACCGCGCCACCATGGCATTCAAATCCACCGCCAGACGCGACAGTTCATGGGTTGCGGCGCTGGTTTGATTCGCGCCGGCGGCGGACTGCGTGGCCAGATCACGGATGTTGACCAGGTTGCGGTCGACCTCACGCGAGACCTGGGCCTGTTCTTCCGAGGCACTGGCGATCACCAGGTTGCGTTCGTTGATCTGGTGGATCGACTGGGTGATTTGCTCCAGCGCCACACCCGCAGCGCGGGCCATTTCCAGAGTGGTCTGGGTGCGCTGGTTGCTTTGCTGCATCGACGACACCGCTTCGCCGGTACCGTTCTGGATGCCAGCGACCATTTTTTCGATTTCCTGAGTCGATTGCGCAGTGCGATGCGCCAATGCGCGAACTTCGTCCGCTACCACCGCAAAACCGCGTCCGGCCTCACCGGCACGCGCTGCTTCGATCGCCGCGTTGAGGGCCAGCAGGTTGGTCTGTTCGGCGATGGCGCGGATCACATCCAGCACCTTGCCGATGTCGCGACCCTGCGCGGCGAGGCCTTCGATCATTTGCGCGGTGCTCTGCACGTCATGAGTCATGGTCTGGATCGCGTCGACGGTTTTCACCACTTGATCGCGACCTTCACGGGCGGCCTGGGTCGACTGGTTCGAGGCTTCGGAGGTCGATACCGCGTTGCGTGCGACTTCCTCCACAGCGGCGGTCATTTCGTTGACGGCGGTGGCGGCTTGTTCGATCTCGTTGTTCTGCTGTTGCAGGCCACGGGAAGCCTCTTCGGTGACCGCGCTCAGCTCTTCGGCAGCCGCGCCCAACTGAGTCGCGGAACCGGCGATCTGTTCGATGGTTTTGCGCAGGTTGATCTGCATCGTGGACAGGGCTTGCAGCAGTTGGGTGGCTTCGTCCTTGCCATCGACTTCGATGGACTGGGTCAAGTTGCCGCCGGCGATGGTTTGCGCAGCCTGTACGGCACGATTCAATGGGGTGACGATGCTGCGAGTCAGCAACAGGGCCAGCAGTACCGTGGCGAGCGCGGCGACCACGGCAACAACGATGATGCCGGTAATGGCGCTGTCGTAATGCTCACCGGCCTGATTGGAGGCGACTTTCGCGCCCGCCGCGTTGATTGCGATCAGCTTGTTCAGTTGTTCGCCCATCTGGTCGGTGCCGTCCTTGATCCGCGTGTTGATCAAGGTGCGCATCTCGTCGACCTTGTCCTGACGCGACAGCTCCATCATCTGGTTTTGCGCTTGCAGGTAGTTGTCGAGCGTGGTCGCGAACGTCTGATACAACGCACGCTCTTCGCTCTCTGCCGGCAACGCGGCGTAACTGGCCTGAGCACTGCGCACCTTGTCCACCAGCACGCCGATGCGCGTTTGCGCTTCTTGCAGGCCTGCCGGGTCGCGGTTGACCAGAATCCGGAACGACAGAATCCGCAGGCGCAGAACGTTTTCCGTGACCACGCCAAGGTAGGTGACGCTAGGCAGTTGGTTGGTCTCCATGTCGATGGACGCCTGGCGAATGGTCGACATGCGGTTGACGGCGAACACACCAAGGACAATCACCAGCAAGGCGATAAAGGCAAAACCGAGGAAGGCACGGGGCGCGATATTCAGGTTACGCAAGGACATGGTTGGACTCTCGGATAGAGGTAGCTGCGAGCGTCCGTGCCGTCATCACTGGCCCTTGGGGGCGGGACCAGTCAGGCGTCACTGTTCGAGGGAATCTGTGTGCGCCTGATCTCTGTATCGGCGGCGCTTTAGGAAGATTTCGTGTAAAGCGAAAATATTTTTCAAGGTGTTTCAGCGCTGAAACACCTTGACACTAACCCCCTGTGGAGAGGGGATTTATCCCCGATCGGCTGCGCAGCAGTCGCAAAATCTCAAAACTGGTTTTTTGCGAAAAACGCGGGGGGGCTGCTTCGCAACCCATCGGGGATGAATCCCCTCGCCACAACATCTTCACGCAATCAGCTATTGAGTTTGGCCATCTGCCAGACGCGGGCAATGTCAGTCGCCCGTTCGCGCAACAAGCGTGGAGCTTCGGCACAGGCCTGCTCCAGGGTCATCGGGCCGCTGGTGACGGCGAAAGCGGCGTCGATGCCGTGCTCGTAGAGTTCCTGATAACCCTCACCCAAGGTGCCGGCGATGACGATCACCGGCACGCCGTGCTGCTTGGCAATCCGCGCCACGCCGAACGGGGTCTTGCCGCGCAGGGTTTGCGCGTCGAACCGCCCTTCTCCCGTGATCACCAGATCGGCGCCGTTGACCGCTTCGGCCAGCCCCACCAACTCGGCCACCACTTCCACGCCGGCCTGAAATTGCGCGCCAAGAAACGCCTTGGCCGCAAAACCCAATCCCCCCGCCGCACCACTGCCCGGCTCATCGCGAACGTCCTTGCCCAACGCTTGCGCGCAGAGCTCGGCGAAATGCCCCAGCGCCTGATCCAGTTGCTGCACTTGTGCCGGTGACGCGCCTTTTTGCGGGCCGAAAATCGCCGAGGCCCCGTGCGGGCCGCACAGCGGGTTGTTGACGTCGGCGGCGATGTCGAAGCGCACGTGGGCCAGACGCGGATCAAGCTCACTCAAATCCAGCCGCGCCAGTTGCGCCAGTGCCAAGCCGCCCGGCACCAATGGCTGACCTTGCGCATCGAGCAATTTCACCCCAAGCGCCTGCATCGCGCCGGCGCCGCCGTCGTTGGTGGCGCTGCCGCCAATCGCCAGAATCACCCGTTGCGCGCCGGCATCCAGCGCGGCGCGAATCAGTTCGCCGGTGCCGAAGGTGCTGGTGATGCAGGCATCGCGTTGCCCCGTAGGCACTAATTGCAAACCACTGGCCTCGGCCATTTCGATGATCGCGGTGTGATTGTGTGGCAACCAGCCCCACGCGGCGTCGACCGGCGCACCCAGCGGCCCGCGTACTCGGGTGCGGCGCAGTTCACCCTCGCAAGCGGCGAGAATCGATTCCACCGTGCCCTCGCCGCCGTCGGCCATCGGGCATTTGACCAGTGTTGCTTGCGGCCAGACTTGCGCCAGCCCCAGCGCAATGGCTTCGGCAACGCCTTGGGCACTCAGGCTGTCCTTGAACGAATCGGGGGCGATGACGATCTTCATGCGAATTCTCCAGTTCCAATGCCGTTCATGCTGCCAGTCGGCCTGCGCATTGACGCCTGTCCGCTGCACAAGTGCGGTGGGCGTTTATTGTTCATTTCTACAAAAGCCTGTGTCGAATGTACCGACGCTTTCGCGAGCAAGCTCGCTCCCACAGGGGAATGCATTCCAAATGTGGGAGCGGGCTTGCTCGCGAAGGCGTCGGTGAAAACATCCGATCAGCCCGGATCAATGTGCGGCAGCAATTGCACCCCGAGATATAGCGCCAGCATCCCGTCGAGTTTCAGCGGATCAACCCCGCTCAACTCAGCAATCCGCTCCATCCGATAACGCAAGCTGTTGCGATGAATGCCCAGCGCATCGGCACACGCCTGACTCTGCCCGTCGTGTTCACACCAACTGCGCAGGGTTGCGAGCAACTGGCCGTTGCCGTCCTTGGCGATGACCTTGCGCAACGGTTTGAGCAATTCATCCAGCGCATCATCGTTGCGATGGCGCCAGAGCATCACCGGCAAGCGATAGCGATTGAGCGTCAGCAAGCGCGAATTCGGCAGCACACCCCGGCCATAGGCCAGCAGATCACCCACCCGCCGATAGCAACGGCGCAATCCGCCCAGCCCGTCCGCCTGCCCACCGACGGCGATACGCAAAATGTTCCAGCCGAGGCCATCGAGTTTTTCCAGCAGGCGATCATGCTCAACCGTTTGACTTGCGGGTCGGCACCACAGCAGCGACGACTTGGCCGAACTGACGCACCAGCTGTCCGGATAGCGCGAGGTCAGCCACGCGCTCAACGCCTCGACGGTTTGCCCCGGCCCATGCTCCAGACCCAGTTCGAACAGATACGGCACCCGGGTCAACTGCGGCTTGAGCCCAAGTTGCTGCGCCTCATCGACCAGCCGCGGCGAGTCGCCGGCTTCGCTCAACAGCAACGCCAACAGGTCATCGCAACGCTGGCGCCGCCATTGCTGCTCGGCCTGCTGGTTGCGCTGACCGACGAGCATTTCGGCGGTCATGCGCACCAGTTCGGCGTAGGTGCGCAGTTGCTCCGGTTCGCCGGTAATACCGAGCACGCCGATCAGGCGTTGATCGAGCATCAGCGGCAGGTTGATGCCCGGCTGCACACCCTTCAAGTGCACGGCGGTTTGTGCATCGATCTCTACCACCCGCCCGTTGGCCAGCACCAGTTGCGCACCTTCGTGACGGGTGTTGATGCGCTCCGGCTCGCCACTGCCGAGAATCAGGCCCTGGCTGTCCATGACGTTGACGTTGTAGGGCAAAATGGCCATGGCCCGGTCGACGATATCCTGAGCGAGGTCGTGATCGAGTTCGAACATGATCGGCAAAATCCTTAAGCAGCGGCGGCGGACGGTTGTTCACCCGCACAGGGTCTGGCGGCAAACCCTGTGCTCAGGCACAAAGACAATCCGGCCACAGGTGGCCGAGACTCTCGGAGCGATCAACGTTAACCTGTGCATCGCAAAAAATCATAATAAAGAGAGAGCCGCTATGTCGCAGAGCGCCGCAGCTACCCAGACCATCGACGACGGTAAAAACGCCGTCTACAAACGCATCACCCTGCGTTTGATCCCCTTCATCTTCATCTGCTACCTGTTCAACTACCTCGACCGGGTCAACGTTGGCTTCGCCAAACTGCAGATGCTCGACGCATTGAAGTTCAGTGAAACCGTATACGGCCTCGGTGCCGGGATCTTCTTCATCGGCTACGTGCTGTGCGGCGTGCCGAGCAACCTGGCGCTGACCCGATTCGGCCCGCGACGCTGGATCGCGCTGATGATGATCACTTGGGGCACGCTGTCGACCTGCCTGTTGTTCGTCACCACCCCGACCCAGTTCTACACCCTGCGCCTGTTCACCGGCGCCGCCGAAGCGGGGTTTTTCCCAGGTGTGGTGCTGTATCTCTCGCAGTGGTTCCCGACGTTCCGCCGTGGGCGGATCATGGCACTGTTCATGTCGGCGATCCCGGTCTCGGGCCTGCTCGGCAGCCCATTCTCCGGCTGGATCCTCAATCACTTCGCCGCCGGGCAAGGTGGACTGGCCGGCTGGCAGTGGATGTTCCTGCTGCAAGGTATTCCGACCGTGATCCTCGGCGCCCTCGCCTATTTCCTGCTCAGCGACAGCTTCGCCAATGCCAAGTGGCTGAGTCCGAATGAGCGCGCGGTGCTTGAGGCGGATCAGGCCGAAGACCTGGCGAACAAACCGAAAACCACCTCGGACTCGCTGCTCGCGGTGTTCAAGACCCCAGCGATCTGGGCCTTCGGCCTGATCTACTTCTGCATCCAGAGCGGCGTGTACGCGATCAACTTCTGGCTGCCGTCGATCATCAAGAACCTCGGCTTCAGCGACAACCTGGTGATCGGCTGGCTGAGTGCGATCCCCTATCTGCTGGCGGCGGTGTTCATGCTGCTGGTGGGGCGTTCGGCGGACTTGCGCAAAGAGCGTCGCTGGCACTTGGTCGTACCGATGCTGATGGGCGCGCTCGGTCTGCTGATCGCGGTGAACTTCGCCGCCAACCCGGCCATCGCCATTCTCGGCCTGACCATTGCGACCATGGGCGCGCTGACCGGTCTGCCGATGTTCTGGCCAGTGCCGACTGCCCTGTTGAGCGCGGGCGCCGCGGCCGGTGGCCTGGCGTTGATCAACTCGATGGGGCAAATGGCCGGTTTCCTCAGCCCGTACCTGGTGGGTTGGGTCAAGGACAGCACCGGTTCGACCGATGCGGCGTTGTATCTGCTGGCGGGGGTGATTGTCGGCGGCAGCTTGCTGGCGTTGCGCATGACGCGAACGCTGCGGGCTTAATCATCACGCATCAAGATCAAAAGATCGCAGCCTGCGGCAGCTCCTACATGCATGGAAATACGCGTTTCCCTGTAGGAGTTGCCGCAGGCTGCGATCTTTTTTTGCTCACTGATTGCAACGCCCTGACTTGCCAATCACGGAAAAATCCCGCAAAAACGCACAGATCTTTAAAGGATTTTTACCAATGAGCTCGATTCTCGATCTGGAGATCTTCGTCCGCGTGGCCGACTCCGGCAGCATCTCCGCCGCTGCCCGCGCGCTGGAACTGACGCCGGCCGCCGCAAGCATCGCGCTGAAGCGTCTGGAAACCCGCCTCGGCATCCGCCTGCTCGCGCGCTCCACCCGCAGCATGCGCCTGACCGAAGAAGGTCGGCGTTATCTCGACAGCGTACGCATTGCCCTCGGCGCACTGGCCGAAGGTGAACAAGCGCTCAGGCAACACGGCGAAGGCCTCAGCGGTGTGCTGCAACTGGCGGCGCCTTCGGACTTCGGGCGCAACGTGTTGTTGCCGTGGCTGGACGATTTCAAACGCGAACACCCGAATATTCAGCTGCAACTGCTGCTCAACGATCGGCACGCCGATCTGTTCCGCGAAACCGTGGACGTCGCACTGCGCTTTGGCGTGCCCAGCGATTCAACATTGGTGGCGATACCGATTCTGCCCGAACATCGCCGTGTCGCCTGCGCCAGTCCGGACTATCTGGATCGCCACGGCACACCGCAACATCCCGGCGAATTACGCGAACACAGCGCCCTGCTCTACCTACGCAATGGTCGGCCGTACAACACCTGGCGTTTCAGTCGCGAGGACGAAACGCTGGAAATTGAAGTCCACGGCGACTACTTCAGCGATGACGGCGAAGTCGCACGACGCTGGGCACTGGCCGGGCATGGTATCGCCTACAAAGCCTGGCTGGACGTCGCCGAAGACGTGCGCGCCGGGCGCCTGTTGACGCTGTTCGATGACTGGCATGGCGAAAGCGTGCCGTTCAATCTGCTCTGCCCGCACCGGGTGCAGGTGTCCGAACGCGTTCGGGTGTTGCAGGCTTTTTTGCAGATGCGTTGCGCAGCGCTCAGCCGATAATTCACTTTGCCCCATCGGATGCTTCTGGTATTTGATTGGAGTTTTCCCACCGACAAAAGGATTTCGGCATGAGCTATCGCACACTGGGGCATTCGGGGTTGCAGGTGTCCACCCTCACCCTCGGCACGATGATGTTTGGCGAGCAGACCAGCGCCCAGGATTCGCTGCGCATCATCGACAAGGCTTGGGATCAGGGCATCAATTTCATCGACACCGCCGACGTCTACACCAACGGCCGCTCGGAAGAAATTGTCGGCGAGGCGATCGCCCGCCATCGGCACGAATGGGTGTTGGCAACCAAGGTCGGTTTCGGCCCGGCGGACGGCGTGCCAAACCGCAGCGGCTTGAGCCGCAAGCACATCTTCAATGGTCTGGAGGCCAGCCTGACCCGTCTTGGCACCGACTATCTCGACATCTATTACCTGCACCGCGAAGACCACAACACGCCGCTGGAAGTCACGGTGTCGGCGATCGGCGACCTGATTCGTCGGGGCAAGATCCGTTATTGGGGCCTGTCGAACTATCGCGGCTGGCGCATCGCCGAGGTGATTCGCATCGCTGACAAGCTCGGTATCGACCGCCCGGTGATCAGCCAGCCGCTGTACAACATCGTCAACCGCCAGGCCGAGACCGAGCAGATCAGCGCCGCGCAAACCTATGGCCTCGGCGTGGTGCCTTACAGCCCGCTGGCCCGCGGCGTGCTCAGCGGCAAGTACGCACCCGACGCCACTCCCGACGCCAACAGCCGCGCCGGGCGTCAGGACAAACGCATTCTGGAAACCGAATGGCGCGTGGAATCGCTGCGCATCGCCCAGCAGATTCAGCAGTACACCCAGGGCCGTGGCGTCGGGATTGTCGAATTCGCGATTGCCTGGGTGCTGAACAACAGCGCGGTGACCTCGGCGATTGTCGGGCCGCGCACCGAACAACAGTGGGATGCTTATACCAAGGCGCAGGCGGTGCAGATCACGGCGGAGGATGAAGCGTTTATCGACTCGCTGGTGACGCCGGGGCATGCTTCGACGCCGGGGTTTAACGATGTGAGCCATTTTGTGTCGGGCCGTAAACCGCGTTCGACGTGAGCCCCCCGCCCTCACCCTAGCCCTCTCCCGGAGGAGAGGGAACCGATCGGGGAATATTGAAGCTACGCTTTTGCCTGAAGCTGTTGTGTTGAATCCATAATCGACTCGGACTTTCACATCGCTGAATGTCGCGAGACCCTACGGTCAGTCCCCTCTCCCTCTGGGAGAGGGTTAGGGTGAGGGGCTTTTGGGTTCATGTAGAAAATATTGACCGCCCCGGCCAATATTCAGCACAAAAACCACGTATCCTGCGCGCCCTGTTTGATCACCCATCCGCGAGGACAGTTTGTCTAAAGGTATCGCTCTATCGGTTTCAGCTTCGGTGCTGTTTGCCGTCATGTATTACTACACCTCGCTGCTCACTCCGTTGAGCGGCGTGGAAATCTTTGGCTGGCGGATGCTGCTGACTGTGCCGTGCATGACCGTGTTCATGCTGGTGTCGGGTGAATGGCGGCGGGTGCTGGAGTTGCTGCGCAAGGTGGCGGGCTATCCAAAGCTGATTGGCGGTCTGATTGTTTCGTCGGGTTTGCTCGGCGTGCAGTTGTGGCTGTTCATGTGGGCGCCGCTCAACGGCTACAGCCTCGATGTGTCGCTGGGTTATTTCCTGTTGCCGCTGGCGATGGTACTGACCGGGCGCATTGTGTACGGCGACAGCCTGTCGTACCTGCAGAAAATCGCGGTGTTCTTTGCCGTTCTCGGCGTGGCCAACGAGCTGTATCGGGTCGGCGGATTTTCCTGGGCGACGCTGGTGGTCGTGGTCGGTTACCCGCTGTATTTCATCCTGCGCAAACGCCTGAAGACCGACAACCTGGGCGGTCTGTGGGTCGACATGACCTTGATGCTGCCGGTGGCGTACTGGTTCGTGCGCGGTGGTGAGCAAGGTTTCGCCGTGTTCGATCAGTATCCGGGCTTGCTCTGGCTGATTCCGCTGCTCGGTCTGATCAGTGCTTCGGCGCTGGTGGTGTACATCATTGCCAGCCGCTTGCTGCCGTTCAGCCTGTTTGGTTTGCTCAGTTATGTGGAACCGGTGTTGCTGCTCGGCGTGGCGCTGTTGCTGGGGGAAAGCATCAAGGCGGGTGAGTGGCTGACCTACATTCCGATCTGGCTCGCCGTTGTGGTGCTGATCTTCGAAGGCTTCAAACACCTGATGCGACAACGCAGGTCTTAAAAGCAATACAAAACTACTGTGGGAGCGGGCTTGCTCGCGAAAGCGTCAGGTCAGTCAACAAAGACCTTGAACGAAAGACCGAATTCGCGAGCAAGCCCGCTCCCACAGTTTTGCTGACGCAAAAAAATCCCGGCTGTGCATGACTGCAAGCCGGGATTTTTTCATTCTGGTGGCGGATTACTCGGTAGCGAGCACACCACGACGCACCTGATCACGCTCGATCGATTCGAACAGGGCCTTGAAGTTGCCCTCGCCGAAACCATCGTCGCCTTTACGCTGGATGAATTCGAAGAACACCGGGCCCATCAGGGTTTCCGAGAAGATCTGCAGCAGCAGGCGCTTGTCGTCCGGGTTCGACGAGCCGTCGAGCAGGATGCCGCGCGATTGCAGTTGATCCACCGGCTCGCCGTGGTTCGGCAGGCGGCCTTCGAGCATTTCGTAGTAGGTGTCCGGCGGTGCGGTCATGAAGCGCATGCCGATCTTCTTCAACTGATCCCAGGTCTTGATCAGGTCGTCGGTGAGGAACGCCACGTGCTGAATGCCCTCGCCGTTGAACTGCATCAGGAACTCTTCGATCTGCCCGGCGCCCTTGGACGACTCTTCGTTCAGCGGGATGCGGATCATGCCGTCCGGTGCGGTCATCGCTTTCGAGGTCAGGCCGGTGTATTCGCCCTTGATGTCGAAATAGCGGATCTCGCGGAAGTTGAACAGCTTCTCGTAGAAGTTGGCCCAGTAGGCCATGCGGCCGCGGTACACGTTGTGGGTCAGGTGGTCGATGATCTTCAGACCGGCACCGACCGGGTTGCGATCAACGCCCTCGATGAACACGAAGTCGATGTCATAGATCGAACTGCCTTCGCCGAAACGGTCGATCAGGTACAGCGGCGCGCCGCCGATGCCCTTTATCGCTGGCAGGTTCAGCTCCATCGGGCCGGTTTCGATGTGGATCGGCTGAGCACCGAGTTCCAGTGCGCGGCTGTAGGCCTTTTGCGAATCCTTCACGCGGAACGCCATGCCGCACACCGACGGTCCATGCTCGGCCGCGAAATACGAGGCCACACTGTGCGGTTCGTTGTTGAGGATCAGGTTGATCGCGCCCTGACGGTACAGGTGCACGTTCTTGGAGCGGTGGGTCGCGACTTTGGTGAAGCCCATGATCTCGAAGATCGGCTCCAGGGTGCCAGGAGTCGGCGATGCGAACTCGATGAACTCAAAGCCCATCAGGCCCATTGGGTTTTCGTATAAATCTGCCATGGTGACGCCTCATCATTCTTATCAATTAACCAGAGTTATTTGTCAGTAATGCTGAGACCGGCGGGAGGTGCGCAGGAAATGCCTCGCACACTGCGGGCGAGGAAGTCACCGTAGATCAGTTGAAACCCGAATATCTTCATTGTCGACCCAAGGCTCTTGCGGGCGAGGCTTCTGCTGCCAGAAGACGTTTATTATTGTATGCGTAACCCGATTCTACACAGCGTAAATAGGGTTGTCTGCCCTCTCTATAAAATCCGCCTTTTTCGCATCGGTGCAAGGGGTTTGTTGCACACGTAAACAAGCTGAGCCTGTATCGCACTCGCCCCGCAGATCAATCGCCTGTAAGCGGCACAAGCGGCAACGGCCATCTATCATGCGTTTTGACTCCGCTGTTTTTCACAGGCGCGCCGTTGCCAGCCTGCATTCGAGAGTTTCACTCCATCGCAACAGGACGCGTCCATGCCCTTGACTGTCAAACCCCGCCGCAAACGTAGCGTGCGGATGATTGTGACCCTGCTTTGCGGCCTGCTGCCGGTGCTTTTGGGCACAGGGATTCTGTATCTGCAAGCCGAACGCACCTTGCAACAGAGCACGCAAAATACCGCCGAGGAGGCGCTGCGCCAGTTTGAACTGATGCTCGACAACACCGCCCAGGCCGCCAGCGAACTGCTGCCCCTGGCCGGCCAGCCCTGCGACAGCGTCAAACTGGCCTTGCGTGAGCAGGTGACCCGTCGACCTTTTGTACGCTCGACCAATCTGGTGTGGGACAACAACCTCTATTGCAGCTCGCTGTTCGGGGAGTTCAAGGAGGCCGTGAATCCGGGCGACTATACGCAGGGCAAACTGTGGTTGATGAATGGCAACCCCGTCACGCCCAACACCGCGCTGTTGGTGTATCGCCTCAGCGAAGGTCGCGGTGGCGCGCTGACCACCCTCGATGGTTATCACCTGAGCAACATCCTGCGCCTGATCGGCCGGCAGACGCTGCTGTTGTTGCAGGTCGGCGATAACTGGCTGTCCGTCGATGGCAAGGTGCATCAAGGCGCCCTGCCGCCGTTACCGGTGGCGCAGAGTATGCTCGCGTCTTCGCGCTATGCCTTCAGTGTCAGTGCAGGCTTTCCGCAGGGGCAAACGTGGCGCTACATGGCCGGCGAATACCCGCCGCTGTTCAGTCTGCTGATATTTTTCGGGGTGATCGCGGGCGCTATCGCCCATGTCCTGCAACGGCGCGCCACTTCGCCCAGCCATGAGATGCTGCGCGCGCTGGAAGCTGGCGAATTCATTTCCTACTTCCAGCCGGTGGTGCATGGCGACAGCCGGAAGTGGTCCGGCGCTGAAGTGCTGATGCGCTGGAATCACCCCAAGGAGGGTCTGGTGCGTCCGGATCTGTTCATTCCGTTTGCCGAACATTCAGGCCTGATCGTGCCCATGACTCGTTCGCTGATGCAGCAGACAGCCGCCCTGCTCGGCCCGTTGTCGGCGGAGTTCGACAAACCGTTCCACATCGGCATCAACATCACCGCCAGCCATTGCCAGGATCTGCAACTGGTCGAAGACTGTCGCGGGTTTCTCGCTGCTTTTGCCCCCGGCAGTATCAACCTGGTGCTGGAGCTGACCGAGCGCGAGCTGATTGAGCCAACCGATGTCACGCACCTATTGTTCGAGCAGTTGCACGCGCTGGGGGTGATGATCGCCATCGACGATTTCGGTACCGGCCATTCAAGTCTGGGCTACCTGCGAACATTCAATGTCGATTTTCTCAAGATCGACCAGAGTTTCGTCGCGATGATCGGCATTGATGCGCTGTCGCGGCATATTCTGGACACGATTATCGAACTGTCGGCCAAGCTCGATTTGGGTATTGTTGCCGAAGGTGTAGAAACTCAGGCTCAGGCTGACTATCTGACCGCACACCACGTCAACTTCCTGCAGGGCTATCTGTTCGGAAAACCCATGCCTGGCGCCGACTTCATCGATGCATTAAGTCACCATTAACTAAAAATAAATTAAGCCCGGCGCTGCGACCGGGCGCACCAAATTGATACAAAACACCACTGTTGTTACATGACGACAAGATCAGGATTTACTCTTGGCGCATTAACTACTACAATTTTTTCAGCCTGTGCAAGATTGGCAGGTGAGCCATTATCACCGAGTCGCTTCAAGGCTCTTGGCTTATAGCTTTGTTTGCGGTTGGTATCAGCCAAACACACTATTGGAGTAAAGATATTGTCCAGACTCGCTGAATTTCGTGCAGCTGAAAAGGCCCTTCAGGAACAGCTCAAGCAGTTGGAATCGCTGAAGAACGATGCCGGGCTCAAGAAAGAAATCGAATTCGAAGAAAAGCTCCAGGGGCTGATGAAAACCTACGGCAAAGGCCTGAAAGACATCATCGCCATCCTCGATCCGAACCCGTCCAAGTCCGGCCTGCAAGTGTCTGCCGCACCGAAAACCCGCCGCGCTCGCGTGGTCAAGGTCTATCAGAACCCGCACACCGGTGAACTGATCGAAACCAAGGGCGGCAATCACCGCGGCCTGAAAGCCTGGAAAGAACAGTACGGTGCTGCCACCGTCGATTCCTGGTTGCGCGGTTAATCTTGCGTCAACAAACAAGCCCTGCTCTATGCAGGGCTTTTTTTTCGACAATATCTAACAAAAGCAACGATTTCCGCCACGCTAGTTATCAATCTGCTTTAACACCCACAAGCCGTGAGGCTAAACATTTTGCGCCGGGATGTTGCAACCGCAACGACCGCTAAACTTTGTGCTTAATTCCTTCGGGTATCTAAACCCGTAGCGGTGCAAACAGACGCTTAAAGTTTCAAGCTGTTTCTCACTGCGACTATTTCCTCGGCGCTCGCCGTATAAACCTCAGCCTGACCCGCGTAAGAAAGTACATAAGCCTTATCCTTCGCGACCGCAGCAACCAATGTTTGCGACAACACATGACGGCCGTTTTCGATGATCGTGCAGGTGGTCTCCAGTGCATCCAGAGCGGCGAGTTTTGCCGGATGTATCTTGTTGCAAACGCTTTGATAGCCGCCCTGGAAGAAGTCTTTCTGAATAGATTTGCGCATTTCCAGCAGGACACCCTGCACATTGACCTGATGGCCTGCCTCAACCTGGCTCATGGTCAACTCCATCACCATCACCTGATTGCCGTCGGTGTCGGTTTTCACCGCGCGCTGGCGCGAAACCTGAGGGGCTTGATCAGGCAGCGCCTCTACTTCCCAGCCTGCAGGCCAGGTGATACTGGGCTGATCCGCCAGCGCCGGAACGGCAAGCAGCGATGAGAAAAGGCAAACGAACAGCGCTTTGAACGGTCGGATCATTACCAGAGGCACTCGCAGATTGAGCAGCAAAGTCTGAGGCCCGGCCGCCCACAGAGCAAGCCGCGCATTCGGTTTGGCGATGCCGCCCCGCATGCGTATCATTGCGCCCATTCACTCGCCCCATTGTTACGGAGGGCCTATGAGCCTGCACGAACTGAACACTTTCCCCGGCGTCACCGCCACTCCAGACAGCGCAACCCGCAACTTCGTCTTCAACCACACCATGCTGCGTGTAAAGGACATCACCAAGTCGCTGGATTTCTACACCCGCGTACTGGGCTTCTCGCTGGTTGAAAAGCGTGATTTCCCGGAAGCCGAATTCAGCCTGTACTTCCTCGCGCTGGTCGACAAGGCGCAGATCCCGGCCGACGCCGCCGCCCGCACCGAATGGATGAAGTCGATCCCCGGCATTCTGGAACTGACCCACAACCACGGCACCGAAAACGACGCCGACTTCGCCTATCACAATGGCAACACCGACCCACGCGGTTTCGGCCACATCTGCATCTCGGTGCCAGACATCGTTGCCGCGTGCGCACGTTTTGAAGAGCTGGGCTGTGATTTCCAGAAGCGCCTGACTGATGGCCGTATGAAAAGCCTGGCGTTCATCAAGGACCCGGATGGCTACTGGGTTGAAATCATCCAGCCTGCGCCGCTGTAACTGACTGCAAATTTCTCCTGTAGGAGTGAGCCTGCTCGCGATAGCGGTGTGTCAGGCCATGATGTTTTGAATGTGCAGCCGCCATCGCGAGCAGGCTCACTCCTACAATTGGATTGTGGCAGGCATAAAAAAACCCATGATCGCTCATGGGTTTTTTCGTTTCAGCGACTGCCGTTTACGCCGGCGCAGAAGTACGGATCAAGTGATCGAACGCGCTGAGGGAAGCCTTCGCGCCCTCGCCCACCGCAATCACGATCTGCTTGTACGGCACAGTGGTCACGTCGCCGGCCGCGAAGATCCCCGGGATCGACGTCTCGCCACGGTTGTCGACGATGATTTCACCACGCGGCGACAGCTCAATGGTGCCTTTGAGCCAGTCGGTGTTCGGCAGCAGACCGATCTGTACGAAAATCCCTTCCAGCTCGACGCTGCGCAGTTCGTCAGTATTGCGATCCTTGTAACGCAGGCCGTTGACCTTCTCGCCATTACCGGTGACTTCAGTGGTTTGCGCACTGGTGATCACGGTGACGTTTGGCAGGCTGTGCAGTTTGCGTTGCAACACCGCGTCGGCACGCAGTTGCACGTCGAACTCCAGCAGTGTCACGTGGGCAACGATACCGGCCAGGTCGATGGCCGCTTCAACGCCGGAGTTACCACCGCCGATCACCGCCACGCGCTTGCCTTTGAACAGCGGGCCGTCGCAGTGCGGGCAGTACGCCACGCCCTTGTTACGGTATTCCTGCTCGCCCGGCACGTTCATTTCACGCCAGCGTGCGCCGGTCGCCAGGATCACGCTCTTGGCTTTCAGGGTCGCACCGCTGGCGAAGTGGACTTCGTGCAGCTCGCCGTTCTTGCCGGGAATCAGCTTGTCGGCGCGCTGCAGGTTCATGATATCGACGTCGTACTGCTTGACGTGTTCTTCCAGCGCCGTCGCCAGTTTCGGGCCTTCGGTTTCCTGCACGGAAATGAAGTTCTCGATGGCCATGGTGTCGAGCACCTGACCGCCGAAGCGCTCAGCCGCAACACCGGTGCGAATGCCTTTACGGGCGGCATAGATAGCGGCCGACGCACCGGCCGGGCCACCGCCAACTACGAGCACATCAAAGGCTTGTTTGGCGCTGATTTTCTCGGCCTGACGCTCGATGGCGCCGGTGTCGAGTTTGGCGAGGATTTCTTCCAGGCCCATGCGGCCCTGGCCAAAGTTCTCACCGTTGAGGTAGATGCTCGGCACGGCCATGATCTTGCGATCGTTGACTTCGTCCTGGAACAACGCGCCGTCGATGGCGACGTGACGGATGTTCGGGTTCAACACAGCCATCAGGTTCAGCGCCTGGACCACGTCCGGGCAGTTCTGGCACGACAGCGAGAAGTAGGTTTCGAAGCAGAACTCGCCCTTGAGCGAGCGGATCTGTTCGATGACTTCAGCACTGGCTTTCGATGGGTGGCCGCCGACTTGCAACAGGGCCAGCACCAGCGAGGTGAATTCATGGCCCATCGGGATGCCGGCGAAACGCAGGCTGATATCGGCACCCGGACGATTGATCGAGAACGACGGTTTGCGGGCATCGGTACCGCTGTCGATCAAAGTAATTTGGCTCGAAAGACTGGCAACGTCTTTCAGCAGGTCAAGCATTTCCCGGGATTTCGCACCGTCGTCGAGGGAAGCAACGATCTCGATCGGCTGGGTGACCCGTTCCAGGTACGATTTCAACTGGGCTTTAAGATTGGCGTCCAACATACGGGCGATCTCCTGTGTCTTTATTCGAGGCGAAAAAAAGCCCGAGCGAATCTCGCCCGGGCTTTTTCAATGGGCGGTGCAGCTTACTGAAGTAGGTGCGGAGTCCCGCCCTGTGTTGCGTGCGTCACAGACTCAGATCTTGCCGACCAGGTCCAGGGACGGAGCCAGAGTGGCCTCGCCTTCTTTCCACTTGGCCGGGCAAACTTCGCCTGGGTGAGCAGCAACGTACTGAGCAGCCTTGATCTTGCGCAGCAGCTCGGAAGCGTCACGGCCAACGCCGCCATCGTTCAGTTCAACGATTTTGATCTGGCCTTCAGGGTTGATCACGAAGGTGCCACGGTCAGCCAGGCCAGCTTCTTCGATCAGCACGTCGAAGTTGCGGGAGATGACGTGGGTCGGGTCGCCGATCATGGTGTATTCGATTTTGCCGATCGCTGGCGAGGTGTTGTGCCAGGCAGCGTGAGCAAAGTGGGTGTCGGTCGAAACGCTGTAGATTTCCACGCCCAGTTTCTGGAACGCAGCGTAGTTGTCGGCCAGGTCTTCCAGCTCGGTTGGGCACACGAAGGTGAAGTCGGCTGGGTAGAAGAACACTACGGACCATTTGCCTTTCAGGTCAGCGTCCGAGACTTGTACGAAGTCGCCGTTTTTGAATGCGGTAGCTTTGAACGGTTTTACTTGGCTGTTGATGATAGGCATTGATGACTCTCCGTCAGGGTTGTGAATTCGATGGGTGAATCCTACCCACTCACTCGACGGATGGCTCATTGGCAAACCTGATGCTGCTGATTTGTTTTCGCTATTAGCGGACTGTATTAATAGAAGAAAACCATATCTACGACGAAGCCGGTTTATCCGTAATCCGGGCCATCCCGTGAAAGGGGCTGGCTTCAACATAGCGCATGGCTGACTTCATATCCTTCCAGCCAACGTAACTCATCAACGATTTCAGATCCCAGCCGCTTTGATGCGCCCACGTGGCAAAGCCGCGGCGCAGGGAATGGCTGGTGTAGCGCTCGGCCGGGATGCCGGCGCGCTCCAGCGCCTGACGCAGCAGCGGAATGATGCTGTTGGCGTGCAAGCCCTCCTCGCTCAGATGGCCCCAGCGGTCAACGCCGCGAAACACCGGGCCGCGTACCAGCGCTGCCTCGGTGATCCAGTCGATATAAGCCTGCACCGGGCACAGCTTGAGCAGCGCCGGCGCCTGATACGTCTGCCCGAGGTTGTCGCGGTCGCCCTTGCTGCGCGGCAGGTAGAGGGTGATGCCGCTGCCGGCGTGCGCTTGCACATGCTCGATCTGCAGACGGCACAACTCGTCGCTGCGGAAGCCACGCCAGAAGCCCAGCAAAATCAGCGCCCGATCGCGATAGGCCTTGAGCAACTGCGGACGATCCTGATTCTGCCTGGCGCTACTGGCTTCCTGCTCCAGCCAGTCGACCACTTGCTGCAGATCGTGCAATTGCAACGGTTCGGCCTGTTTTTCCTGCGCCGGATGCAGTGCGCGAATGCCTTTGAACACTTTGCGCACCACTGGGGCCTTGGTCGGATCGGCAAAACCCTGACTGTTGTGCCACTGCGCCAGCGCTGACAGCCGCAGTTTCAGTGTGTTGATCGACAGCACCCCGGCATGCTCGACCAGATACCGCGCCACACTGTCGGCGGTCGCTGGCAGGAAGCCGCCCCACTTCACTTCGAAATGCTCGATCGCCGAACGATAGCTGCGGCGGGTGTTGTCACGGGTGGCGGCTTGCAGATAGCGATCGATCTCGCTCATGGGCAGTGTTCTCGCAGGCGTACTGATTGCTGGATGAAAAAACCGATTCAGGGGTCTGACATTGGGTAATACCAGTATATCCCGCCTGTGATTAATCAAGCATTTAACTTTATTTTCAGCGTGGTACACTGCGTACTTTGGTGGCATGTACCACAGTACGTAATGGTAGGAGTTAAAATGGCCCGTGGTGGCGTTAACAAAGCAGTGGTGCAGATCGCGCGCTCAGCGATTCTGGCCCGAGGCGAACACCCCAGCATCGATGCAGTACGCATCGAACTGGGCAACACCGGTTCGAAAACCACGATCCATCGCTATCTGAAAGAGCTGGATGACGGCAGCCAACCGGTCGAAGCGTCCGCGGAACCGATCAATGACGAGCTGACCGCACTGGTCTCGCGTCTCGCCCAGCGCTTGAAAGAACAGGCGCAAGAGCCGATCGAACAAGCGCGCGAGCAGTTCGAAGAGCAGCGCGAAACCCTGGAAGCGGAACTCAAGCAGGTGCGCCAGGCACTTGAGCAACTGGAACAACAGCACGACATTCAAGGCGCGGCGCTGGCCAAGGAATCCGAAGCGCTAAAAGAAACCCGCTCGATGCTGCAGACCGAGCAAACCCGCAACGCCGGACTCAATCAGGCGCTGGCTGATTTCGAATTGCGCCTGCAGGACAAGGACGAGCAGATCCGCTCGCTGGAAGAGAAACACCTGCACGCCCGCGATGCTCTCGAGCATTACCGCAACGCCACCAAAGAGCAGCGCGAGCAGGAGCAGGCCCGTCACGAAGGACAGCTGCAGCAGTTGCAGATGGAATTGCGCCAGGCGCAACAAAGTGCACTGGTGCGTCAGGACGAGATCACTCAGTTGCATCGCGACAACGAACGCCTGCTCACGGAAAACCGTGGCACCCAGCGCGAGCTGAGCCTGATGCAGGATCAGCTCAAGCACAGCAACCAGCGTCAGGATCAGTTGCTGGAGCAAGCCACTCGCGTCGACAACGAACGCACCCTCCTCCAGGAACGCCTGCGCGTGGCCCTACTGGAAAGTCAGACGCTGAAACAGGATGCCGACGAACAGCGGCAGCTCAATCAGTCACTGGAAAAGGAACTGACCAAGACTCAGGCCAGCCTCGAGGACAGCTTGCGTCTGGCGGCTACCGTTGCGGCAGCGCCAGACACAGCCAAAGCGAAGGACGCTTAAGCGCCGACCGGCGTACGCATGGTGACGAACTCTTCGGCGGCCGTCGGGTGCACCCCGATCGTGTCGTCGAAGTCACGCTTGGTCGCGCCAGCCTTCAGCGCGATCGCCAAGCCTTGGACGATCTCCCCCGCGTCCGGGCCGACCATGTGGCAACCGAGCACCTTGTCGGTCTTGCCGTCGACCACCAGTTTCATCAGGGTTTTCTCCTGACACTCGGTCAGCGTCAGCTTCATCGGGCGGAAGCGGCTCTCGTAAATCACCACTTCATGCCCCGCTTCCCGCGCCTCTTCTTCGGTCAAGCCGACAGTGCCGATGTTCGGCAGACTGAACACGGCGGTCGGGATCATCTTGTAATCCACCGGACGGTATTGCTCAGGCTTGAACAAGCGCCGCGCCACCGCCATGCCTTCGGCCAGTGCCACTGGCGTCAGTTGCACCCGACCGATCACATCACCCAGCGCCAGAATCGACGGCTCGCTGGTCTGGTATTGCTCGTCAACCTTGATGAAACCTTTGTCGGTGAGCTGCACATCGGTGTTTTCCAGCCCGAGGTTGTCCAGCATCGGACGCCGGCCCGTGGCGTAGAACACGCAATCGGCTTCCAGCACGCGACCATCCTTGAGGGTCGCTTTCAGGCTGCCGTCAGGCTGTTTGTCGATGCGCGCGATGTCGGCGTTGAATTGCAGATCCATGCCGCGCTTGGTCAGCTCTTCCTGCAGATGCTTGCGCACCGAGCCATCGAAACCACGCAGGAACAGATCACCGCGATACAGCAGCGTAGTGTTCGCGCCCAGACCGTGGAAAATCCCGGCGAACTCGACAGCGATGTAACCACCACCGACCACCAGTACCCGCTTCGGCAGCTCTTTGAGGAAAAACGCCTGATTGGAACTGATCGCGTGTTCGTGCCCCGGGATTTCCGGAATCTGCGGCCAGCCACCCGTGGCAATCAGAATGTTTTTCGCGGTGAAGCGCTCACCGTTGACCTCGACCTCGTGCGGGCCGACGATCTTCGCGTGGGCTTCGTGCAGGGTCACGCCGCTGTTGACCAGCAGGTTGCGATAAATGCCGTTGAGGCGATTGATCTCGCGGTCCTTGTTGGCGATCAGGGTCGTCCAGTCGAAATTTGCTTCACCCAGACTCCAGCCGAAACCGGACGACTGTTCGAAGTCTTCGGCGAAATGCGCGCCGTACACCAGCAGTTTCTTCGGCACGCAGCCGACGTTGACGCAGGTGCCGCCCAGGTAACGGCTCTCGGCCACCGCCACTTTCGCGCCGAAACCGGCGGCGAAGCGCGCTGCACGTACACCGCCGGAACCGGCACCAATCACATAAAGGTCAAAATCGTAGGCCATTGCTATCTCCTCGGCAGGCCAACAGCATACCCGCCGCCGTCTATTGGGCAAGCGCCGTGAGCAGCTTTTCGCCCGTCTCGGCGAAGTCGGGAAATATCTCCAAATAATAATATTTCTTGTTTGTTACTAAATCGTCGTGCTGCGTCTCGTCTTTGAACCAATGGATTTTTTCCCTCGAAGACAAGGAGTCGGCTGCGATGTTCGCGCCCATTACCCGTTCCATGACCCTGACTGTCGGCTTGTTCAGCATGGCGTTGAGTCCCGATCTGCTGGCTGAAACCGATCCTGAAACAGCGCCACAATCCACCGCCCAGGCGCTGGAACTGGACGCCACCAGCGTCAGCGCCGAAGGCCTCGGCGTTAACACTGAAAACACTGATTCCTACACCACTGGCGCGATGAGCACCGCGACGCGGCTGAACCTGTCGATCAAGGAAACCCCGCAATCGGTGTCCGTGGTCACGCGCCAGCAGATGGATGATTTCAAGCTCGGTACCTTGTCCGAAGCCATGCGCCAGACCACCGGCATCGTCGTGCAACACAACGACTCGGATCGGGTCAGCTATTCGGCGCGGGGTTACCCGATCAACAATTTCCAGATCGACGGAATGCTCAACACCTTCGGGCGCATGAAGTCAGACTCGGACACCATCATCTACGACCGCATCGAAGTGGTACGCGGCGCCACCGGCCTGACCACCGGCGCGGGTGATCCTTCAGCGACGATCAACATGGTGCGCAAGCGCCCGACTGCCCAGTGGCAGGCACTGGCCGGGGTCAGTGGCGGCAGCTACGACAACTACTACAGCTATGTCGATGTCGGCGGGCCGCTGGCCTTCGATGGTCGGCTGCGCGGGCGTACGGTGCTGGCCTATCGCGACAGCCAGTCGTTCCGCGACAAATACGCGCTGCAGCGCGAGGTCGGCTACGGCATTCTCGAAGCTGATCTGACCGACTCCACGGTGCTTGCCGTCGGTTACGACTATCAGGACAAGCAGGTTCAGGGCACCTCCTGGGGCACCGTGCCGTACTGGAACGCCGACGGCAGCAAGGCCGGCCTCGGACGGTCGACCAACATGGCGACATCCTGGAGCTCCTGGCCACTGAAGGACAAGACCGCGTTTGTCACCCTTGACCAGCAACTGGGTAATGGCTGGAAGCTGAAGGCCGCCTACACCCACCGCGAAAGTGATACCGACGGCAAGGTCTATTACGGCGGCTCCGGTTTTCCCGAGGCCGACCGCAGCGGCATGACGGCCTACATGGGGCACATGCTCGGCACGCAGAAAATGAGCGTGTACGACTTCAACCTGTCAGGGCCGTACCAGCTGTTCGGCCGCGAACACGAGATGATGTTCGGCTACGGCGAGGCGGAAAACCGCTCGACTTCGCCCTACGCCTTCAACAGTCCCCAAGCCGCCGACTACAGCAAGATCCGCGACTGGAAATACATGGGTGACATCGGCAAATTCGCCGACACTGTCACCAGCCTGCCGGGCGCGCGAGGCATCACTCGGCAAAAGGCCGGTTACCTCGCGACCCGTCTGAGCCTGACCGATGAGCTGCATGCAGTACTCGGCAGCCGCTATGGCAGCTGGAACGAATCCAGCACCGATTACTACTATGACGCGCAGCAAAAACTGACCCGCACCGATGCCACCCATCAACGCCAGAATGATATCTGGACGCCCTACGCCGGCCTGCTTTACGACCTGACGCCGGAGTACACGGTTTACGCCAGCTACACCGACATTTTCAAACCGCAGAGTAAGCGCGACAGCAAACGCAATTACCTCGACCCGGTGATCGGCAGCAACTATGAAGTCGGGCTCAAAGGCAGCCTGCTCGACGAACGCCTGAACCTGGCGACGGCAGTGTTCTGGAGCAAACAGGACAACGTCGCCGAGCGTGACAACTCGGCCCCCCCGGACCCGGTGAGCGGCGAGGAGTTTTTCAAGTCCGGCGGCAAGGGTAACAAGGTCAATGGCTTCGAGGCCGAAGTGTCCGGGGAAATTCTCAGCGGCTGGAACATGACCGCCGGCTACACCTACACCCATTCCGTCGACGGCGAAAAACAGCGCAGCAACACCGCTCAACCACTGAACATGCTGCGGCTGTCCACGGCCTATCGTCTGCCGGGCAACTGGCACGCATTGACCGTGGGTGGCGCGGTGAACTGGCAGAGCGACGTCTATGGCGCGGCTAACCGCCCGGTCGGGCGCGGCGCCAACGGCCGGATCATCACCGAACCGGCGCGGATCAACCAGGAGGCCTACACCGTGGTCAAGCTGATGTCGCGCTATGAGTTCGACAGGCATCTGTCGGCGTCGCTGAACGTCGATAACCTGTTCGACAAGAAGTATTACGACAACGTCGGCTTCTACAACGGCGTGTACTGGGGCGACCCGCGCACAGTGACGCTGAGCCTGGACTGGAAGCTCTGAGCGCACCGGTCCAACAAAACCCCTGTAGTGAGGGGATTCATCCCCGATGGGTCGCGAAGCGGCCCCACTCGCAAGGTGACGCGCAATGCGTCACCAAATCCCCTCGCCACCGCTGTTAACCCCGAGTTAATTCCCCGCCGGGACACTGTGCCCCGAGATCTGCTTCATGGACGAACGGCTCCGACGTTTTTCAGTAGGAGGCACCATGAAAACCACCACCGCCATTCTTGCCGGGCTACTCGCCCTCGGTTCCGCCAGCGCCTTTGCCGAGGGCGGCGCCGAACGCATGCGGCATTACTACGACAACTTCCCGGTCCACCACGCGCCAAGCGAACAGCCGACCGATAGCAAAGCAGCGGAACTGAAGGTTCCGAACGATCAGACCGCGCAAGTCACCGAGTCTTATCGCGACTGATTCACCGAGCAACCGATGGACCTCCGATGGCTCCGCTCTGGCCTCGGAGACGACAGTTGGGCGCCCTGTCCGGGGCGCCTTTTTTTATGCCTGCAGATCCTTGATCCAGAACAGCATACGGCCATGTTCCGGGTCGAACATGCCGGGGGCGAAGCCGAATTTGCGGTAGGAGTTCTGTGCCACCTCGTTGCCTTCGAGCACTTCCAGGGTAATCTTGCAGCAACCGCGCTGACGGCAGATTTCCTCGACCTTGCGCAGCATTTTCTGACTCAAGCCGAGGCCGCGAAATTTGCTCACGACCGCCACGTCATGGACATTGACCAGCGGCTTGCAGGCGAACGTCGAGAAACCTTCAAAGCAGTTCACCAGCCCTGCCGGCTCGCCACCGACGAACGCCAGCACACTGAACGCATGAGGCCTGCGCGCAAGTTCTTCCGGCACGCGACGCAACAGTTCCGGGTCAAGCGAATGGCCGCCGCCCATGGGATCTTCTGCGTAATGATTGAGCACGATGCCGATGGCTTCGGCGTGCAGTGGATTGGTGTAACTGGCTTGCAGCACAAGAATTTCTGCGGAATCCATTTCCATCCCCGATCATGGCCCCGGCGTGCAAAGTGCGCACCTGAAAGGCTGTTCGACCTTACCGCGAGGATGTTGCGGGCCACAACCGGATCTTTTGATTTCCAGGCTTCAGCGCCCCCAGATCAGCTCTTCGGTCCAGCCCAACTCGGCAAAATCCTGAGCACGCAACCCGCTCTCGCCGGCGCAGAAAAACTCATCCAGCTGCGGCGGTTTTACCGAGGTCGCGCTGAGCATCGCGTGCACCTGCCCACGATGATGGATCTGATGCTCGAACAGGTGCGACAGCATACGCAAGCGACTGTCATGCTGCGGCGTTTCACGGGCGATGGTGACGATCCGCCCCAGATCGGCATCGCGCAGTTGTTCGCAATAAGCGATCAAGCGGCGGTCCACGTGTGCCTGCTCTTCACGCAGCGCTGCGGCCTCGGTAAACGGCTCGTCATGGTTGAAAAACACATAGCAATCAGGATGCGGTTCATCACCGCGCAACTCACGCTCCAGAGCGTCGACGTAGAACCAGTCGCAGGTGAGGATGTGATTGAGGGTGAGGCGGATACTCGGAAAGAAGCTGGTTCGCGGCGCCGCCAGCTCAGTGGCATCGAGCTGAGTCCACGCTTTGCCCAGGCGATGATTGGCCCACGCGTTCTGGTAAGCCATGGTCAGTAAATGATGCGACAACGGTTGACTCATGCTCGCGCCCTCTGCGCTCAGGATTCGGCAAAACGCTGCAGTTGCATCTCCTGCAAACGGCTGAGGGTACGCCGGAACGGGAATTCCAGATAACCCTCGGTGTACAGCGCGTCCATCGGCACCTGAGCCTCAATGTACAGCGGCACCTTACGGTCGTAACACTCGTCGACCAAAGCAATGAAGCGACGCACGCCGTCGTCGTGCACCGACAGTTGCGGCAACTCACGGTCACCGGCCACCACCTGCGCCGAGCCGTCCTCGGTGCCGCGAGCGATGCGCCCTTCGCGTTTCTGCGCGCTGAGGTTCGGCACGTCGCTCAACAGAATAGACCGATAGTTGTCGCACAGTGCGATGAAATCCATCGCGGCAAATGGTTGCTCGCAGAGATCGGCATAGCGGCACCAGAGCACCGTCGCACCGGCTTGCACCACGTTCAGCACACGATGGCCGACGGGCACCGGCTCGGCGCTGGCGGGCTGCCCGGCGTTGAGTGACTGGAAGACCTGCTCCAGAGCACTGCCCTGTCCCGGCGCAGCGACAAAATAGCGCTGCTGACCCGCGCCCGGATGCAGGCGATGATCCTCGGCACCATTTACCGCCACCACTTGCATGTGCGCCTTGATCGCGGCAATCGCCGGGACAAACCGGTCGCGGTTGAAGCCGTCGGCGTACAGCTCATCCGGCGGCAGGTTGGAGGTGCAGACCACCACCACGCCTTCGTCGAACATCACCTGAAACAGCCGCCCGAGAATGATCGCATCGCCGATGTCGTTGACGAACAGTTCGTCGAAGCACAACACCCGTACTTCCGCCGCCAACTCTTTGGCCAACGCCCGCAACGGATCGGCGATGCCAGTGAGCTGGAACGAGCGCTGATGCACCCAGCCCATGAAATGATGAAAGTGTTGACGTCGGGCCGGCACCCGCAGGCTCTGATAAAACTGATCCATCAACCAGGTCTTGCCGCGCCCGACCGGGCCCCACAAATACACGCCAGTGACCGACCGGGCACCGGTATGTAAGGCTTCATGGCATTTTTGCAGCGCCCAGACCGCATGCTCCTGGGCTTCATCCTGGATGAACCCCTTGTGCTCGATCGCGTGTTGCCAGGCGCTTAAGGGAGAGTCGAAAGTCATGCGCGGCAGTATGCCACGATGTCCCTGAAAAACAGGTGCCCTTTTGTGGGAGCGGGCTTGCTCGCGAAGGGGCCGGGGCAGCCAACATCACCGTTGAATGACACACCGCATTCGTGAGCAAGCCCACTCCCACATGGGTTTTGTGGGGGGCAAAGATCGACTGTATATCTCGCGACCTCAAAACAGCGTGCAGGAACTGCCTGGAATACAACCCCCTGTGGGAGCGGGCTTGCTCGCGAAGGCGCCGGGGCAGCCAACATCACCGTTGAATGACACACCGCATTCGTGAGCAAGCCCACTCCCACATGGGTTTTGTGGGGGGCAAAGATCGACTGTATATCTCGCGACCTCAAAACAGCGTGCAGGAACTGCCTGGAATACAACCCCCTGTGGGAGCGGGCTTGCTCGCGAAGGCGTCGGGGCAGCCAACATCACCGTTGAATGACACACCGCATTCGTGAGCAAGCCCACTCCCACATGGGTTTTGTGGGGGGCAAAGATCGACTGTATATCTCGCGACCTCAAAACAGCGTGCAGCAACTGCCTAGAATACAACCTCCTGTGGGAGCGGGCTTGCTCGCGAAGGCGTCAGGTCAGCCAGCAGCATCGTTGTATGACACACCGCTTTCGTGAGCAAGCCCACTCCCACATTGGCTTTGCGGTGTTTTAAAGGTCGACTTTGTGTCGAGCGGCGTAGAGGCAGAGCATTTCCATTGCCAGGGTGGCCGCTGCCAGCGACGTCACGTCCGCATGGTCATAGGCCGGCGCCACTTCCACCACGTCCATGCCCACCAGATTGATCCCGCGCAACCCGCCGAGGATTTCCAGCGCCTGCAGCGTGCTCAACCCGCCACACACCGGAGTGCCGGTGCCCGGGGCAAAGGCCGGATCCAGGCAATCGATATCAAACGTCAGGTACACCGGGTGATCGCCGACCCGCGCGCGAATCGCCTCGACAATCGCTTCGCAGCCACGCCGATGCACCTGGCGGGCGTCGAGCACGGCAAAGCCCTGATGATCGTCATTGGTGGTGCGCAAACCGATCTGCACCGAACGCGCCGGATCGACCAGCCCTTCCCTGGCCGCGTGCCAGAACATGGTGCCGTGATCGACACGTTTGCCGCCCTCGTCCGGCCAGGTGTCGCTGTGCGCATCGAAGTGGATCAGCGACAGTGCGCCGTGTTTGCGCGCATGAGCCTTGAGCAGCGGATAGGTAATGAAGTGGTCGCCACCAAAGGTCAGCATGGCGCTGCCAGCTTGAAGAACGCGTTCGGCGTGAGCCTCGATGCTTTCCGGGATGGTGTGCGGCGAGCCGTAATCGAAATCGCAGTCGCCGTAGTCGATCACCGCCAGATGATCGAACGGATCGAACGCCCACGGCCAGTGCCGTTCCCAGGCGATCCCGGTGGATGCGGCGCGAATCCCCCGTGGGCCGAAGCGTGCGCCCGGGCGGTTGCTGGTGGCGGTGTCGAACGGAACCCCGCTGACCGCCACGTCGACGCCGCGCAAATCACGGCTGTAGCGACGACGCATGAAACTGGTGATCCCGGCGTAGGTGCTTTCGGCGGCAGTGCCGTACAGGCTGTCACGGGTCAGGGCTTGGTCGTTGAGCATCGGCACGTCCATCGGTGTGCTCCTTTTGTTATTGATGGCTACGGAAAGTGGTCCACAGACGCGTGCGCTGACGCATGTCCTTGAGGCTCATGCTGCGGTCGGCGTACAGGCGTTCGCGCATTTCGGCGGGCGGATAGATGTCCGGATCGTTGCGCACCGCCTCATCCACCAGCGGCGTCGCGGCCTGGTTGGCGGTGGCGAAAAACAGCGTATTGGTCAGCTCGGCCACCGACTCGGGGCGCAGCATGAATTCGATGAACGCCCGCGCCGCTTGCGGGTTTGGCGCGTCCTTGGGAATGGCCAGATTGTCCTGCCAGATCAACGTGCCTTCGCGCGGAATCCGATAGGCGACTTCGTAGGCTTTGTTGGCCTTGTGCGCCTGATCGGCGGCCATGCTCACGTCGCCGTTGTAGGTCAGCGCCAGACAGACACTGCCATTGGCCAGATCGTTGATCTGCCGGCCGGTGGAGACATACAGCACCGACGGCTGGAGTTTCTGCAACAAGGCTTCGGCGGCGGCCAGATCATGCTTGTCGGTGCTGTAGGGATCCTTGCCGAGGTAATGCAGCGCCAGACCAATGACTTCCTGCGGCGAATCGAGCACGGCAATCCCGCAGTCCTTGAGTTTGCTGGCGTACTCGGGTTTGAACAGCAGATCGAGGCTGTTCAGCGGCACGTCCGGCAAGCGCTTTTTCACCGCCTCGACGTTCAGCCCCAACCCGAGTGTGCCCCAGGTATAAGGCACGGCGTAGCGATTGCCGGGATCGACGGCGGCGAGTTTTTCCAGCAGATCGGGATCAAGATTGGCGTAGCCCCGGAGGCCTTCATGCGGGATTTCCTTCAGCGCGCCCGCTGCCAAACCCCGGGCCAGCACGCTGGACGACGGCACCACCACGTCATAACCGCTGCCGCCGGTCAGCAGTTTGGTTTCCAGCACCTCGGACGTATCGAAGGTGTCGTAGCGCACATGAATGCCAGTCTCCTGCTCGAAACGCTGCAGCGTCTGCGCCGGCACGTAATCGGCCCAGCTGTAAAGATTGAGGGTTTTGTCCTCCGCCTGGGCATTGAGGGCCACGGACAGCAACAGCGCGGGAAAACACAGCTTGGACACGGGAACCATGACGAACACCTGACCGGAGGAAGTGGTGGCAGGATGCGCCGTCGGATACATTGCAGAAATATCAAGTTTGTTAACCTGACTTTATCCCGGAGTAATGTAATGCTCGGTCAGCTTCACGACCTCGATTTGCAGTTGCTGCGCCTGTTTGTGCGGGTCGTGGAATGTGGCGGCTTCAGCGCGGCGCAAGGTGAGCTGGGCCTGAGCCAGTCGAGCATCAGCCAGCAAATGGCCAAATTGGAAACCCGCCTCGGCTATCGCCTGTGCAGCCGGGGCAAGGGCGGTTTCAGCGTCACGCCCAAGGGTGAGCAATTGCTTATCGCGATTCGCGCACTGTTCCAGTCCATCGAGACGTTCCGGCATCAATCCAACGGTGTTGCCGGACGGCTGATCGGTGAGGTGCGGTTGGGCCTGTCCGAGGCAGTTGATCAGTCGGTGCTGCTGCGGGTGGCAGATGCGATCCGGCGCTTTCGCGAGCGCGATGAGTCGGTGCGCATCGAGTTGATCAGCGCGATGCCCGGTGAAATGGAGCGCCTGCTGCTACAACAGCGGCTGGACCTGGCCATTGGTTATTTCTCCCAGGTGCAGAGCGCTTTCGATTACCGCGAGCTGTTCCGGGAAACCCAGCATTTGTATTGCGCGCAGGGGCATCCGCTGTTCAGCGTCGATGCGCCGGATGATGCGGCGTTGCGGGCCTGCGACCGGGTGGATCATCCGTATCGATTCATGCGCACGGACGAGCCGTTCCCGGACAAGCGCTTTTCTGCGCGTTCGGAACAGGTCGAAGGCACCCTCGCCTTCATTCTTTCCGGCAAGCATGTCGATTATCTGCCCGATCACTACGCGCGGGTCTGGGAGGTCAAGGGCTTGCTGCGCGCGTTGCGGCCTGGGGAGTTGAGTTTCGAAGTGGCATTTCATCTGGCCCGGCATCGCGCGCAGGTGCCAGGTGATGCGCAGAAGGCGTTTGAGGAGGATTTGCTCGCAGCCTTCACCTGAAAAATTTCTGCCAGCAAATAACCCTGTAGCGAGGGGATTTATCCCCGATGGGCGCGAAGCGGCCCGGCTCTTTGGTATTCAGGAGCTGGGCCTGCTACGCAGTCCATCGGGGATAAATCCCCTCACCACATAAACAGCAACCAGTTCAAACCCCGTATTTCTTGACCTTTCAGGCAATTTTTGCTCGTTGCCCTCGCCGTCCTCTTCCGGCATCCTGCGCCTCCATTTTCTGACCCGGCCCCGCCTCACGGCGCGCAAAACACCATGACCGCCTCTGAAAAAGTCCCGCGCAACAACGATCTGCTCTACGGCCTCAACGACCGTCCGCACCTGACTGCAACCGTCTTCGCCGCGCTGCAACACGTGCTGGCGAGCTTCGTCGGCATCATCACCCCGACCCTGATCATGGGCGGCGCCCTCGGTCTGCAAAGTGAAATTCCGTACCTGATCAGCATGGCGCTGTTCGTTTCGGGCCTCGGCACGTTCGTTCAAGCCAAGCGTTTCGGCCCGGTCGGTTCCGGTCTGCTGTGCCTGCAAGGCACCAGTTTTTCCTTTATCAGCGTGATTCTCAGCGCCGGGTTCATGGTCAAGGCCCGGGGCGGCGGCACCGATGAAATTCTCTCGACGATTTTTGGCGTGTGCTTTTTCGCCGCGTTCATCGAAGTGGTGCTGAGCCAGTTCATCGGCAAACTGCGGATGCTGATCACCCCGGTGGTCACCGGCACCATCATCACCTTGATGGGCCTGTCGCTGATCAAAGTGGCGATGACCGACATTGCCGGCGGCTTCGGCGCACCCGATCTGGGCGCCGCCAGCCATGTGTTTCTGGCCGCGCTGGTGATCGGCACTATCGTTGTGCTGAACCGCGTCGACGTGCCGTTTCTGCGCCTGGGCGCGATCGTCATCGGCCTGACCCTCGGCTACGTGGTCGCTTGGCTGATGGGCACGGTGGATTTCGCCTCGATGCCCGAAGTGCCGCTGGTCAGCGTGCCGGTGCCGTTCAAATACGGCTTCAATTTCGACTGGGTGGCGTTCGTGCCGGTGGCGGTGATCTTCCTGGTTTCGCCGCTGGAAGCGGCCGGTGACCTGACCGCCAACTCGATGATCTCGCGGCAACCGGTCAAGGGTCCGCTGTACATCCGCCGAATCAAATCCGGTCTGCTCGCCGATGGCCTCAACTCGGCGATGGCAGCGGTGTTCAACAGCATGCCGATGGTCACGTTCGCGCAGAATAACGGCGTGATCCAGTTGACTGGCGTGGCCAGCCGCTACGTGGCGTTCTTCATCGCCGGCCTGCTGGTGCTGCTGGGGCTGTTCCCGATGATCGGCGCGGTGCTGCAACTGATGCCTAAACCGGTGCTCGGCGGCGCTGAACTGGTGATGTTCGGCACCGTGGCCGTGGCCGGGATCAAAATCCTCGCCGAGGCCGGCCTGCATCGGCGCAACATGTTGATCGTGGCGATCTCCCTGGGCATGGGCCTGGGCATCGCCGCGGTGCCGGAAGTGCTGCGCGAGTTGCCGCAAGCGCTGCGTAACATCTTCGAATCGCCGATCACCGTCGGTGCGTTGTGCGCTATCGTGCTGAATATCTTCCTGCCGGAAGAATTCATTGAGCTGGAAGAAGACGATTTCGATCCGGAAGCGTCGATTCTGCAGGTCATGGAAAACCCCGATCTGCCGGCCAAAGCTGAACCTGCAACGGCCGCGGCGGTCGCACAGTTGAACCGCTGACGCTGCGCCATGAAAAAAGGGCTGAGCCGGCAACGGTTCAGCCCTTTTTCGTTGAGAGACTGTTTATGCGCCGCGTCCACGCCGTCATCCTGTCCCTGCTACTGTTGTCCCTGAGCGCCTGCGCGCTGTTTCCCAACCGCGATCCGGTGAACATCAACGTGGTCGGCCTCGAACCGTTGCCGAGCCAGGATCTGGAAGTGCGTTTCGCGATCAAGTTGCGGGTGCAGAACCCCAATGAGACGGCCATCGATTACAACGGCATCGCCCTGGATCTGGAGGTCAATGGCCGACCACTGGCCTCGGGCGTCAGCGATCAGACCGGCTCGATCCCGCGCTTCTCGGAAACCGTGGTCAGCGTGCCGGTCAGCGTTTCCGCGTTCTCGGTACTGCGCCAGACTCTGGGTTTGAGCCAGACACAAACCCTCGACAACCTGCCCTACGTACTGCGCGGCAAACTCGCGGGCGGCGTGTTCGGCACCATGCGATTTGTCGACAGTGGCAAGCTGAGTTTGCCGAAGGCCACTGCTGCGACGTGGTAACCCACTAAACACACAAGTCTCCTGTAGGAGTGAGCCTGCTCGCGATAGCGTCACGTCAGTCAATAAAGGTGTTGGCTGATCTGACGCCATCGCGAGCAGGCTCACTCCTACAGGTTTTGTGTCGGCGCGGAAGTTATGCGGTGAAGCGCACGCCGGGTTTGGCCCGCTCATCGACACTCAGCTCAAACACATCCGGCCGCGCATAGTGGCCGACCACGTCATAGTCGTACCGCGCACGCACCAGCTCATCAGTATCGATCTCAGCCGTCAGCAACCCGGCCTCCCCGCGCAACGGCCCGGCCAGCACATCGCCCATCGGCCCGACAATCACACTGCCGCCGGCAATCAGCGGCCGATCCGCCGGCCAGTTGGCAATCTCCACGCCCAGCTCGTTCGGCGAGGCCTGCACCTGACAGGCGCTGACCACAAAGCAGCGGCCCTCGTGGGCGATGTGACGCATGCTGACCTGCCACATCTCGCGCTCGTCCACGGTCGGCGCGCACCAGACTTCAATGCCCTTGGCGTACATCGCCGTGCGCAGCAGCGGCATCATGTTTTCCCAGCACACCACCGCGCCGAGTTTACCGACCTGAGTGTCGAGCACCGGCAGCGTCGAGCCGTCGCCCTTGCCCCAGATCAGCCGTTCGGTGCCGGTCGGCATCAGTTTGCGATGCTTGGCCACCAGCCCCGCCTGCGGATCGAAATACAGCGCCGTGCAATACAACGTGCTGCCGGCACGCTCGATCACGCCGATCACCAGATTGGCCCCGGTGCGCGCCGCCAAACCGGCCAGCGCCTCGGTTTCTGCCCCTGGCACGTCAATGGCGTTGGCGAAGTAGCGGGCGTAGGCCTCACGCCCCTCGGGCAAGCGATAGCCCAACTGCGTGCCGAAGCCCTCACCTTTCGGATAGCCCCCGAGCAACGCTTCAGGCATCACCACCAGTGCCGCGCCGGACTCGCTGATCGCGTCTTCCCAGCTGAGGATCTGTTCCAGGGTTTCACCCTTGCCACCGGGCAAGGCGCCGATCTGCAGGGCGGCGACGATTGATTTGGGCATTGCGGTCACTCCATCGGGTTCAAGTGTTGCCGATTCTGCGGCGGCGCGGGATCATGAATAAACACCGATTCACTGCTGAATGATATGAGCCAAATGAATATCGCAACCGTCGACCTCAACCTGCTGAAAGTCTTCGAAGCCCTGCATGAGGAGTCCAGCGCCAGCCGTGCGGCGCTGCGTCTGGGCGTGACGCAATCGGCGGTCAGCGCGGCGTTGCGCCGGTTACGCGAGGTGTATGGCGATCAATTGTTCGTGCGCACTGGTCGCGGGTTGGCGCCGACGCTCAAGGCCAATCAACTGAAACCGGTGGTCAGCGAGGCGCTGAACAAATGTCGGCAGAGCCTGGCGATGGTCGATCCGGCGGCCCACCACTATGACGGCCGATCAGTCACCGTGGGCCTGTCGGATGATTTCGAAATCGCTTATGGCCGGCGCCTGATCGAAGCCATTGCTCGCAGCGCGCCCAAGCTGCGGCTGATCTTCCGCCAGACCCACAGCCAGATCGTCGCCCGCGCCCTGATGGAGCGCAGCATCGACCTGGCGATCACCGCCGGTGGGTTCGCCGAGCGTCTGCTCAGTCGTCAGGTGTTGGGTGAAGGGGATTATGCGTGTCTGGTCGATCCGGGCAGTCTGGCGCCCGGCCAACAGAACATCGATTTGCCGGAGTTCGTCGCCCGCGAGCACATTCTGGTGTCCTCGGGCGGCTTTATCGGCATCACCGATGAAGGCCTGGCGGCGCTGGGCCTGAGCCGGCGGGTCTGCGCCTCGACCACGCACTTTGCCGCGCTGCCGCATCTGCTCAAGGGCAGCGGCGCGGTGGCAACCATCCCGAGCCACGCCGCCCAGGCCCTTGCCGAGCTCAGCGGACTGGTGCTGCTGCCCTGCCCGCTGGCGCTGCCGCGTTACCCGATCGAACTGGGCTGGCGCACCAGCACGCAGATCGATCCGGTGGTGATCAAGGTGCGTGAGGCGATTGTCGGATGTTTCAATGCGGACTGAGGCGCGTGTTACTTGTTGGCTGCCATCAGTCGATTGACCTCACTGCGCACCATGTTGGCGAACTCCGGCGGGGACATGCCATCCAGCTCGGCGCGCACCCACTCGGCCCATTTGCCCTTGCGCTTGGAGCGTTCGCCGAACAACCGCGCGGCTTCGCCTTTGGCTTTGCCCAGATTGTTCTGCCAGAGTTCGAACAGACGGGATTTCTCGTCTTCCAGCGCAGCGCGCTCGGCGAGGGATTTGTCGGCCAGATTGAAACTCATGGGGAAATACCTGCTGCGTAAAATGGCGACATCTTACACGCTGGAGGGAAATCTCCCGCGCAGGTTTTTCTTTCGCACCTAAAATCAGTGCAACTTTTCAGTCAGCGCCACACTCCATTGATCACTGTTCATCCATCTGCAAGGAGTCACCCAATGGCCCGCAAATCCCGCGTGCAAGCCGTCGAAGACCAAATCAAGGATCAAGCCTTCAGCGAACTTCAGGCTTTGATCGAAGAGTCCGACAAACTGCTCAAGAGCAGCGCCTCACTGGTGGGCGAAGAAGCCGAGACCCTGCGCGGACAAATCGCCCTGAAACTGCAACAGGCGCTGGATTCTGTTTCGAGCGTGCGTGAGCGCACCAAACCGGCGGTCGAGGCCACCGAGAGCTACATTGGCGGCCATCCATGGCAGACCGTAGCGATTTCCGCCGGTTTCGGTCTGGTGGTGGGCTTGTTGCTCGGTCGTCGTTGATCGACGTCTGACAAAAAACATGTGGCGAGGGAGCTTGCTCCCGCTGGACTGCGCAGCAGTCCCCTATTCTCAAGCAGATAAAAGGGGATCGCTCCGCAATCCGGCGGGAGCAAGCTCCCTCGCCACATGGGTTATCTGACAATTATTCCCCGGCCAATTCGCGCAACTGCGCCAGCGTCTGCTCATCCAGCACAATCCCCTCGGCCAGCGATCTGGCCCGCTGCAAATGCCGACGATCACCCGGCAAGCGCTTCAATCCCACCCCATGCATCTGCCGCACCAGTTCTTCGCTGCGCTCGGCAAAACTTTGCCCGGCGGATTTGCTTGGGTCGATGACGATCAGCAACTGCCCGGTCCACGGGGTCTTGGCCCCGGGATGGTTCGACCAGTCGAACTCGAAGGAGAAATTGCCCCCGGTCAACGCCGCCGCCAGCAGCTCGACCATCATCGACAGCGCCGACCCCTTATGCCCGCCAAACGGCAGCAGTGCGCCGCCTTCAAGAATGGCTTTCGGATCCTGCGTCGCCTGCCCAAGACCATCCACGCCCATTCCGGCGGGCAGACGTTCGCCCTTGCGCGCCGCGATCTGCACATCACCGTGAGCAATGGCGCTGGTCGCCAGATCAAAGACAATCGGCGCACCACCGGCCCGCGGCGCGGCAAAGGCAATCGGGTTGGTGCCGAACAGCGGCCGATCAGCGCCATGCGGCACCACGCAGGTCATGCTGTTGACCACGCTGAGCGCCACCAGCCCGTCTTCGGCAAACGGCTCGACGTCCGGCCACAGCGCCGCAAAATGATGCGAGTTGCGAATTGCCAACACCGCAATTCCTGCGTTACGCGCCTTCTCCACCAGCAACGAACGAGCAGCGGCCAGCGCTGGCTGGGCGAAACCGTTGCCGGCATCGACTCGCACGAAACCCGAGGCTACGTCCTCGACTTGCGGCACAGCCTGTCCATTGACCCAACCGCTATTTAGGGTCGAAACATATCCGGGGATACGGAACACGCCATGACTGTGCGCACCGTCGCGTTCGGCACCGGCGCAGTTGGCAGCCAGAGTGCGGGCGACGGACGCCGACGTACCGTGGCGCAGGAAAATTTTTTCAAGCAATTGCGTCAGCGCTTCGAGCGAGAGTGTGGACGCAACGGGGGAAGACACGGAATCGTGTGGCGCAGACATCTGAAGCTCCAGACTAATTATTGGAGGGAACAACAGCGTACGAACAGCTTGCCCAGCGATTAACCACGCCCGGTACGGGTGCTGTCAACCGTTGTGGTGCCGGCTTGTCGCGGCTAGCACATTGCGCTGCCGCTGGTGCGGTAACTATGTACCACCCGTGCTATCTGCCCGGTCTTTAGTCTCGTGTCTCAATTTACCGGTGCACCGGACGGTGCCCTGAACGAGACCCGATGATGCCTGCTCCCATTCCTCCCCTGCTGTTCCAGCCCATCCTCAACTCCCCCGGATCGTGGCGCGAACTCGGCAATCTCCATCACTTGTCCAGCGCGGACTTCCAATGGTTGAGCCACGTGCAACTGGCGACCCACGCACTGCGCAGTCAGCAGACCCCGCCCATGCTTGCCCAGCGCATCCTGCTCAATACCGCTAGTGCGCCAGCGGTGCCTCTGGCCGGCAGTTTCATACTCAGTGCCACCCCGGATGATCACGGGATCCTGTTGTACACACCTTTCGCCGGGCTGAAAAAACATGCCAGCCTCACCGCCCTGACCGCGCACCTGGAACAGCATCTGAACAGCGCCAGCGAGGACGACCGACTGCTGGCATTCCTCGCCTTTTCCCAACGCAAGCGACTGGCAGAACAGCACGGCATCAGCGTGACCTACCAGCTTGTCGAAGGCGATATCTTCGAAGATCAACACGCCGTCATCGAGCATTGCCAGCAGCTCAACACGCAAGCGATGCTTGATGAATTGATGCAACTGCCCGAACTTGGCAGCCTGCTTCAGACCATTACCGACGAACTTCTGACGCCGACGATGCGCGGCGTCGACCAGACACACACGCGCGTGAACCTGTACGCGACCACGACCGCAACCGGCCCGGCATCGGCAGACCTTGCTTCACGGCGCGGGGTTGAAGCGCTGTCGCTTGGCGATGCGTTGCTGTTGCACTATCGCCACTCCGGATGGCCGGTTGGCCAGACCCATGAGTTTTCGCACCCCGACCGGACTTTCCAGGCCAGTGATCAGCAACACTGGGAAACAGCCATCACCACGGCTTCAGGCAAACTGCTGGTGTTGCTGTACCAGCACATGGAGCGCTACTGGAATGGGCTCAGTGCTGACGGGGCCTCGCGGCGCGACGTATTGGCGCAGATCATTCGGCAGCAGGCGCTGGCGGACTTTTTGTTCAAACGCGAGGCTGGCATCATCGATCAGCGCCAATTCGACAGCCTGCTGACGTCGCTGGGTTTCAGCGAAAGTCTGGCGCCTCGCGCGGCCGTGGAAACCGTGCGTTTATGGGAGCACCAGGCAAACTTCGTGGAACTGGCCGGTGCGCTGATGATCAGCCACTCCGACAACTGCCTGTATACCCCGACTCACGGTTTGCAAGTGCTCAAGGACTACGCAGATCTCAAATCCATGCTGCTCGGCAAGTTCGCCAGCCCCGGGCACGAAGACGAACTCTATGGTCTGCTGAGTCTCGACGAGCGCCAGCGCTTTCTCGGTTTTGATCGGCCGCAGGTTTCCGGTGAATCGATTGCCGGAGACGTGTTCAGCGTACTGCTCGAATTGATCATCACCAAGCAACGACAGAACATCGACTATGCCTTGCAGTTGTACCGGCACAGCGACGGCGTCGTGGATATCCGCGCACTGTTCGATAAGGCCCTGGACATCCGCTCGATGCTCCACGAGCGCCTTGTCACCCTGGATGCTCGCGGGCGCTGGAGCACCCGGCCGATGCTCACCGGCAACCCATTGCCTTCAAGGGTGCTGGCGGACACCGCCGCAGCCGAAGTGCGCAAGTTCGCCAGCATCATGCCAACCATCGCCGCAGACTTCGCCGCTCAGCCGTTGACCGTCACAGCGCTGCAGCGTACCTACCTGCAAGGTATCGTAGCGAAGCTGGCGCACGCCCTGTCTGTCGGCATCAATGGCGAAGCACGGTTGAGAGTCCTGGACGGAACGCTAAGCCGTCATGCGCAAACCCTGGTCGACACCGTGTTCAATCCGGATCACCCGGATCGCAGCCGCCGCAAGGCACTCAACGGGATTCGGCCGGATGCCTGGTCATTGACGTTACAGGTCGCCGGTGAGAGCGAAGTGCTGCCGTTGGCCAACTGCGTCCTGCTCACGGAACGCGGTGGCCTCGATACGCAGCACTCCGGACGCGCGATCTTGTGGACACCGGCTCTGGGCCTGGAAGTCTTCCGCTCGATCGAGCACGCCAGACAGGTTTTGAGCCAGCGGCTGCTGGATCCGCAAAAACGCCTGGCGCTGCTGGAAAACCTTTCACCCCTGCACCAGAGGTTCCATCAACACTACACACTGGGACGGTTACAGCTGATCAGCGGCAATGTCCTGCAGGATCGCACCGAATCAGCGATCGAACACTTTCTCCAGCGCTGTGAACAGGTACGGGGCCGCCAATGGCCAAAGCCGCGCGAAACCCAGATTCTCAAAACGTTGAGTGAGCAAGTCGTTGAGACCAACCTGCAACGTGCCACCGCTCTGGCGCAGGCCCTCGCTAAACAGCATTCACTGCCTGCCTGGCTGGGAATGGCCAGGCTTGAAGACCAGCAGTTGCATCTGGAGCTGCTGGAACAGTGGCGGCACAGCGTCATCGACGACGAGGATTATCTCCACGCGCTGCCAACCTTGCGTGATTACATCCGGCAGACCCTAAAGACGCTGCTGAGCACCCGCTTGCACAGGCAGGATCTCGACCCCGAACAGATCACCGTCACTCCCGCGCTGAGCCTGATTGGGTCTGCAATGAGCCTGACCGATTTCGCCTTGAACCATGCGCATATTGCCCAGGACACTGCATTCTCCCTCAGCTCGAGCACCGACCGGGCGCTGCCGACCGGACTCGACCAACAAGCGGTCAGGAGCCTGCTGTTGTCCTTGAACGTTGCGACAACATTCGCCAATAAAATCACCACGGTGTTGTCCGCGAATGACGTCGACGCCGAACAACGCAAGCTGCGTTTCATCCAGCAACTACCCTGGCAACTGTTGCAACATGCCCACCAGTTACAACTGCAACAACGCTTGTCGCCGAAGTCCTTCGACTTGATTTCACAGGTGCTCGACATGCCCGATGCCGTCGCTCGTGCGACCGTGCAAGGGGCCGATGCGATTGTCCGGCCGTTAGCGCTGATCAAGACCGCCGAAGCCTCAGCGATCAAGGCGCTGGGGCTGTACTTGATCGGCCCTGCGGGAAAACCCGGCCCTCAGGTGCTTTATGCGCCCTACCATGGAGAGCACGCATTCAGTGAGTTCGAGGACGAGGCGGCAGTGATCGCCGCGCTGAAGACGCCGGGCTCACTGCAGGATTTGCTGCTGCGCCGCTTGCCGGAAAGTCAACGTTCGATCTTCAGCGCGTTGTTCAAGGCGAGCAGCGGCCAGACGAGCGAGATGACCCTGGCCACTACCCCGGTCGACGGCAACTTGCTGCTGCAGTTGTTCGACGACAATCTGGCCTTGTTGCCGCACTTGCTGAGCAGCCATTCGCTGCCATCGGCGCAGGCGGATTGGGACGCCGCGAAGCACCTGTTCAGTTCAGGCTTCCAGCGGATCCGGGGCCTGCTGCCGGGCAAGCTCGCCTATGTGCAGTTTCTCTGGCAAAGCTACCAGGATTTTCTGGACTCGGCCGAAGCGTTGCAGGATCACCACTGGAAACGTGCGCTGCAAACCTTTGTCGCCGGCGCAGCGCAGATGATCAGTCTCGGGCGACTGGCGCTGGAGTCACGTCTGGAATCTCAAGCCGTGGCAGCGCCGCAACCACCGCAGCCAACCACGCTGAGCGCTCCCATCCTTGCGCAGACAAAGCCGACCGATCCGCTGCGCACCTCGCTGCAGACATTCGAAGCTCCGACTATCGCCCTGAAGGATCTGACTCACGATGCTGCCGAGGGCACGTATCAGGATCTGACAACCAAAGCGACTTACGCCCCTATCGCCGGCAAAGTCTATCCCGTGGAGCGGCCGGGAGCCGTCTGGCAGATCAAAGGCGCCGAGCAGCCAGGCCCGGTGTTGCAACACACCGCTTCCCGGCAACTGGTGCTGGACCCGGATCGCCATACCGTGCATTTCGGCAAGGCCATGTCGACGATGCTCAACCATTACGCCACCCATCGCCAGGCGCGGTACATGCTGAATATCGAAGCGCAAGGCATGGAAGAAATCCGCGCCCGCCATCCGGAGAAAGCCCGCATGTTGATCGAGGCAATTGATCTGGCCCGGCATTACGCGTTCAACAGCCTGCACAATCTTGCGCAACTGAGAAACTATGTGCCGGGCACCCGCCTCGATACTTTTCTCAAGTCTTTTTTTGACGTGCAACGGATTGATGCCGACATTCTCGACAAGCTGAAGCAGGCCATCGTGCCGATCTGTGATGCCTTGGTCGATCCAACAGAAGACCTGTTGAACACCAGTCGCTTTGTGGTCGGCTCGAACAGACACAGCAGCTCGGGTGTAATCGCCTTTGTGCTGGGTGGCGATTTACTCAAGAAAGTCCATTTCACCGAAAAGTTCTTCAATCAAGGGCTGGATTGGTACAACACAGGCCTGACCGAACCGTTCAATGTTGACGGGCATGCACGGGCAGCGACGCTGATCCACGAGTTTTCCCATCAATTCAGCAAGACCGTCGACATTGCCTCCCTGGAAGCGCGGCGCCCGTTTGCTGATCTGATTGCTACGGTGACCGGTTACGGAGCTGCCCGCAAACAGGTACAGACACGATTTCAGCGCGAAGCACTGTCACTGTCCACGCGCCGTGAAGAGCTGTTTTCGCGCTGGAGCGACAACCTTCAGGAGTGGCTCGATATCGACGAGTTTGAGGGCATGGAACATGTGCGCAGGGAAGTTCTCAAGACCACGGGGACGAGGAATCTCGAGGACGCGCGAACGGCATTTCTCAGCCCGACCAACCCGCATCCACGCATCGACACCATATTGCGCAATGCCGATTCGATCGCCTTTCTGATTTGCGAAATGGGCCGCCAGCTGGATCCGGTAACCCAACCTCACGGAGGGCTCAACTGAGATAAAAAAAATGCGCAGGCGGTTGGCCTGCGCATGGTTCATCGCTGGGTGAACTCAGTCTTTCTGGTCACGCAATACATTGCCCGAGGCGCCATCGATGCGGAATTCATACACCGAACCGTCGGCCTTGCGGCCCTCGCCTTTCCAGTAGCCGTCATTGTCGGCCTCGATTTCATAGACTTCGACGTAACCGGCCTTGGTTTTCACGATCTCGATAGCCTTTTCGATGGTGACCCAGCCCGCACCGGGACGATCAGCCATGGCGGCACCGGCGCTGAACAAAGCGGCGGTGGCGATTGCAGCGGCTAAGGTTTTTTTGATCATTTTTTCACTCCATTTGTGGATGATGTTCCTCTGATGTCCTGTTTTTGGGCGTCTGACGGAAAAATAAGTTCCACTTTGATGGGCAATTGCCATGACGGATGTTCTCGGCGCAACGCCCGCAAGGTTAGAATGCAGCAAATCAGGACGAGTCAATGACCCAAGAATCCCTCTCGGAAGCCGAATACGATGCGATCACCGATGCCGCCGCGCACTGGTGCATGCGTCTGCACGCCGTAGACTGCTCCGCCGAGGAGCGTCTGGCTTTCGAGCAATGGCGCGATGCGCATCCGCTGCATGCATTCGAATACGAAGCGATGCTGGAGATCTGGGACGTTGCCGAACACTTGCCACGTCCGCAGACGCCGCCGAGTGTGCCGCTGAATAAACCACTGCCCGCCTGGCGGCGCTACGCAATTGCCGCGAGCGTCTGCGCCCTGGCCTTGCCACTGGCGGCGTACGGTGGCTGGAATCTGGGCTGGTTGCCCAACAGCTATCAGCATTTCGCAGCCACCGACAATGTCCGTCAGGTCACCTTGAAGGATGGCAGTCAGGTCGAGCTCAACCTCAATACTGAGTTGACCTTCAGCAATTACAAGGATGAACGGCGGGTCACCCTGAAAAAAGGCGAGGCGTTTTTCGAAGTCAGCCATGACCTCTCCCACCCGTTCGTGGTCAGGGCCGGCGAAGGCAAGATCCGCGTGACCGGCACCCGCTTCAATGTCTGGCTCTACGAAGATCAGGTGCGGGTCAACCTGATCGAAGGCTCGGTTCTGGTAACCAGCAACGCCGCCCTGCCCGGCGACGGTCTGCGCCTGGGGCCGGCCATGCAGGCGCAGTACCGGCATGGCGACTACACGCCACAGATCAGCCAGACCTACGCCAACGATAACGCCCTGGCCTGGCGCAGCGGCAAACTGGTGCTCGACAACCTGGCGCTGAACGAAGCCTTGCCGCTGATCAATCGCTACCTGAGCAAACCGCTGAAACTGGCCGACGCCAACACCGGCGCGATCCGCGTCGGCGGCGTCTACAACATCAAAGAGCTCGGCGGCCTCGTCAACACCCTGCCCAAGGTGCTGCCGGTCTACCTTACGCGCAATACCGAGGGTGATCCGGTGATCAACTCGATGCCGCGGCAGCCACCAAAAACCTGAAAGCGGTTCCCGTCGGCCATGGCTGACTCAGGGCACAAAAAAGCCGCTGTTCCCGTCAAGGAGCAGCGGCTTTTTCGTTCAGCCTGACTTACTGCGCAACCACCTCGGTGCCCTTGCCCGCCACCTCGCGAACCGTTTGCACCTGATACTGCGGATCGGCAGCGATCTGCTGCTCAGTGAACGGCAACACGCTCCACTGCTTTTTCGAAAACGCCTCGGTCTGATCCCGGGAATATTTCGACTCAGGGTCACTGGACAGCGAGAACGCCAGCAGCCCTTGAGCGTGCGGGCCTTTGTCGTCAAAGGTCACCACTTGCAGGTAGCTGGTGCCGCTGACCACTTCGAGTTTGCCGTCTTCACGCGGCACGCTCTGGATCGCGTTGTAGATCCCCAGCGTTCCCGGCCCGCCGTGAATTGCGGTTTGTTGAGCGCCGCTGCTCGCCACCTGAATATCGCCCCAGCGGGTTTCAGGCTTGAGACCCATTTTCTGCGCAGTGGCAGCCGACGCCAGCAGCGCTTCACGCAGTGCCTTGCTCACGGCCGGTTGCTCGATCGCCAACCCGCGTGGCGTGTGTTGCGGGTCTTTTGGATCGAACGGCACACGCCAGACATCCGGCGACGCTTGCAGCGCCTGCATGATGTTCTGGAAATGCACCAGACCAATGCCCGAATCCAGATTCGCCCGGCCATCCCAACCCTTGAGACTGGCACAAACCGGCTTCAACGCGGCCGCGTCCGCACCCAGATCCGCAGCGCAGAACTTCAGCAGATCAGGCAGCACCTGAGTCGCCAGATAGACGTTGTCGTCCATCACCATCTGTTGCAGATCCTTCACCGCCAGCGGCCCTTTTTTGCCGAGTGTGTTCAGGCGCTCCAGCGCAAATCTTGATCGCAGGCCCAGCGGCTGGCCGTCCTGACTGATCAGCGGCGAGAACCCGGTCAGCGGTTGTGCCGGGTTCGCCAGCCACGCGGAATCGTTGGAATGCTGGACGAAGTCCTTGCGCAACAGTTGCGGCAGCTGGCTGGCGGCATAGATACCCTTCTGCGCAGCTTGCGGATCGATATCCCAGGCGCAAGCGCTGTTGGAACCGTCGAGCACGATCATCTGCAAGCCGATGCGCGGGTCGCTGCACTTGGCCAGTTTGTCGGCGCTGACGTTCGGCACCACCGACAGGTTCATGTACAGCGTCTGCCCCTTGTCATCCACGGCCAGGGTGTTGACCCAGGGGATGCCCTGAAGCTTGTGCACCGAATCCTGCAGAGCCTTGAGGCTCGACGCCTGGTTCATCGCGTACCACTGCGTCAGCACGCGATCATTGTCCAGGTTGGCGTCGCGCAGGCTGTAGGCGTACTGATGATCCCAGTCGAGTTTGCCCGGCCATTGCACGATCGGGCCGAACTGCGAGCTGTAGACATCGCGCGAGACCGGCACCACCTGACCGTCCGCCTGTTTGACCTGCACAGTGACCGTCTGCTTGTTCAACGGCAGCGACTTGCCGTCGAGCAGGTAGCGGGTCGGGTCTTTCGGGTCGAGTTGCAGACGATACAGGGTGAAATGTTTGGATGAATCCACCGTGTGGGTCCAGGCCAGATGCTGGTTGAAACCGATGTTGATCATCGGCAACCCCGGCAAGGCTGCACCCATGACGTCGAGTTTGCCCGGAATGGTCAGGTGCATCTGGTAAAAGCGCATGCCGCCAACCCATGGAAAATGCGGGTTGGCCAGCAGCATGCCGCGTCCGTTGAACGAGCGTTCGCTGCCGACCGCCACGGCATTGCTGCCGCGATCCAGAGCGAAGCGCTGCAGGCGCGCGTCCGCCAACTGATAGGCCCGGGCATCGCTGCCGAGCTGCGCCGTGGCCTGCGGCGGCGTCGCGCCAGCCAGGGCTTCGGCGAACTGTCCGACCCCGCCCTCGACCAGCAGGCGCCGAGTGAGTTTGACCAGATCTTCGGCGCTGATATCACGCACCCACTCACCCTGGCACTGTTGCGGGAGACCCTGCTGGCGGCGTTCGGCGAGATAACGGTTATAGCCCGCGGCATAACCTTCCACCAGATCGTGCACCTGCGCCGGTTGCGCGTCCCAGAAGGCTTTCACCGCTGCGGGAGTGTTGAGCCAGGTGAAGAACAGGTCGCTGACGCGATTCTCGCGTTGTTCGACGGTGAACTGCTCCGGCCCGAAATAACGCGAGCGCTGGCCATTGACCGTGACGATCTCGTTGGCCAGCAGGCACAGGTTGTCCTGCGCGTAGGCGTAACCAATGCCGAAACCCAGTCCGCGTTCATTTTCCGCGCGGATGTGCGGCACGCCAAAGGAGGTGCGGCGGATATCGGCACTGGCTTGTGCAGCGGGACTGAACGCATGGGCGGACAGACTGAGTCCGAGAAACACACCGGCGAGGGCCAGTCCGGTTAACTGTCGGGAAATAATCACACTCGCTCCTGAACGACAAGACAAGGATCGGCGCTTGCGCCGGATCCACTCTGAAATTGATTCATGCGCCTGGGGCGCAAGACGGCTGTTCAGGAAACGAATGCGAGAAAAAAAATTTAGCCCGATTGAGGAAGGTGAAATTCACTGATTACGGGAAAACAACGAATAACCGACAAAATTTCTACATATTTCCTTTCATGATTTGTCGTGCTGAAACGTCTTGTTTACTGAGAGCAGTCAAAACGTTTCCTGATCGGGCTCTGAAAAGGAGTAACCCCATGTACAACTCGCAACTACCAATGGATGGTAGCCAGGCGTCACAAGGAGCTTCCATGAGTTCCCGCGCGAGCAGCTTCGCCCCCAGCCCCGAGCGTCAGGGCAATGAGCGTATTCGTCTGTTGCTGAAAAGCTTCGGCCTGCGCACCAGCCTGATTCGTCTGAAAGTCATCGACGCCCTGCTGGTCGCCGCACAAAGTGATCGACGCCTGGGCGTGCGCGGCGTGCACAGTCAACTGCTGGACCTGGATATTCCGTTGTCCTTTCTCAGCGTGCGCGAAGTGTTGAAGCGTCTATGCGCCGAAGGGGTGGTCACCTTCAACCCGGACAAGAGTTACAGCCTGCATCCACAGGCTGCTGCAGTGCTCAATCACGATTGAAGCGTCCCGCGATCGCCGTCAGGGCTTGACCTTGCGGCGCATCACCCCGTTGATCACCACCACGACCACCGCCACACCCATGGCGATGTACTGGAACATCTTCTGACTGATCATCCCGGCATTTTGCAGCCAGGACAGGCCGAGCATGATCGCCAACACCGACAGGGCGATCAGGATCGAGTATTTCAAACGTTGCTTCTGGGTCATTGCAGGTTCCTGAAACTTTCAAATGTATCCGGTTTGTATCCGGTTGCATGCCATGCACATACCGTGTTGCGGGGATGGGCCTGGCTGAACGCGGTCTCATGTTACAGCCGATGAAGAGTTTTGGCTTCATGCCGGCGTAACCATGAGGATCTTTGAAATGTTCCGTCGAATCACCTGGCTGATTCCTGTCCTTGCCGTTCTGACCTTGAGCGGCTGCATCATTTTCCCCCACGGCGGCTGGCATGATGGCCACCATCGTTATCAGGAAGGCCCCGGTTATTACCATCGATAAAACAGGATCGTTCGCCCGCCGGTGCGCCTGAAATACCGGTCGGGATACCTCACCAGCCTTTTCAATGCCAACCATGCCCGCCCGCCAGCGGGCATTTTTGTTGGCGCGCCTGTGCCTCGCAAATGCCTTTTCGATCAGCCTGCGGGGGGCAGTAAATACGCTGTAAGTATTTGAAATTTCATGTCGCAGCAAAGGATTGGCTGCCGCGACAACTCTGCCTCTAGTCTCTGCGAACTTTTCTCGCTTACTGAAACAGGGATGTTTATGCAGAGAACCTTGATCGTAATGGCGCCCGTGCAGATTATCGGATTCTGCCTGGCCATTACCGCTTTTGAACTGCTCACCTATATGGCCAGCGACATGATCATGCCGGCCATGTTGACGGTGACCGGCGAGTTCAACGCCAATACCCGGCATGTAGCCAACGCCTTCAACCTGTATCTGATTGGTGGCGTGTGCCTGCAATGGCTGATCGGCCCCCTTTCCGACCGCTACGGCCGGCGTCGCTTGCTGTTGCTCGGTTGTGCGCTGTTCGGCCTGGCGTGCAGCGCCGCAGTCATAACGCAGCGCATTGAAGCCTTTAATGCGTTGCGCCTGATCCAGGGCATGGGCCTGGGCTTTGTGGTCGCCGTCAGCTACCCGACCCTGCAGGAAGTGTTCTGCGAGGCCGATGCCGTGCGCCTCATGGCATTACTGGGCAACGTGGCGCTGCTGTCGCCGCTGCTCGGCCCTTTACTCGGCAGCCTGCTGCTGGAATGGCTGAGCTGGCGACAGATGTTTCTGGGGCTGACGGCAACGAGTGTGGTTGTCTGGCTCGCTCTGTTTGCCTGGATGCCGGAAACGATCGACGTCGTGCGCCGTGACGGCCAGCGACAGGCTCCAGCGGCGTTTTCGCTCAGGCAGATCGGCCTGGGTTACCTCGCGCTGCTGCGCAACCGCCGATTCATCGGCGCCAGTCTGACACTGGGCCTGATGAGCCTGCCGCTGATTGCCTGGATCGGACTGGCGCCGGTGCTGCTCATGCAACGCCTTGAGCTGTCTGCGCTGGTATATGGCCTGTGGCAGATCCCGGTGTTTGCGGCGGTGATCCTCGGTAATTTACTACTGGATCGATTGCTCGTCGGGCACACGCTCGCCCAGGTGATCGGTCTGGCCCTGTGGCCGTTTTGCCTCGGACTGCTGGGGCTGATCGCTGCTGCCCTGAGTTCGGCTGCGCTGCCATTGGCCGTTTGCGCACTGGCCGTGTATGCACTGGGGCTTGGTATGAGCAACGCCGCGCTGTACCGCCTCGCGCTGTTCTCCAGCGATGCGGGCAAGGGGCTGGTGTCGGCCATGATCGGCATGCTGTCGATTGCCGTAATGGGCAGCGGCGGCTCGCTCATCGCCATCATCGGCGGTGGCTCGAACCTGCAATCCTTTTCCCTGCTCGCCGGCCTCGGCGGCCTGCTGTGCCTGCCCCTGCTCTACCGCCTTCTGCGGCACCCGCCGCGCCCACCACACATCAATAAGGATATTCGATGACTCTGTTCCCCCACAGCGATGCGCTTTGCGCATTGCCGCAGCCCTATTGCCAGGAGGCCGTCCCCAAAGGGCTGTTCAATCTGGCCATGCGCGAAATCACCCGGTTTCACGCTCGCCATACGCCCGGTTATGGCCACTGGTTGAACGCCCATGCAATCGCTGTCGATGACCTGGACGAGCTCGACGACTGGTCGCAATTGCCACCGATTTTCGCCAGTTTTTTCAAGCAACAGATGCTGCTCAGTCCGACGGGCGAAGACGCCCTGGAACTGACTTCCTCCGGCACCAGCGGGCAGAAGAGCCGCATGCGCTACGACGCGCGCAGCCTCGGCGCCGCGCAGTACATGGTCGAACGGATTTTCGTCCAATATGGCTGGATTGCCCCGCATGCGCCGTGCAACTACCTGTTGCTCGGCTATGAGCCGGAGCAGAAAAACACCTTGGGCACATCCTTCACCGATCAGTTCCTGTGCAGTTTTGCTCCCGCCAATCGGGTGGTTTACGCCCTGCGTCGCACTGGTGACGGCCACCAGTTTGATCTGTTCGGCGTGATCAGCGCCTTGCAGGCCTTTGCCGAAGAAGGTCTGCCGGTGCGCATCTTCGGCTTTCCCGCCTTTCTCTGGGAAACCCTGCAACGCATGCGCGCCACCGGCGTGGCGGACCTGCAACTGCCAGCTGGATCGCTGGCATTTTTCGGCGGCGGCTGGAAAACCCGCGCCGCCGAAGAAGTCCCCAGACAAGCCTTGTATGCACGGATCCAGCAACAACTGGGCATCGCGACCCAAGACTGTCGCGACGGTTACGGCGCCGTCGAACACGCGGTGCCTTACGTCGAATGCGCCCACCATCACTTTCACGTACCGGTCTACGCGAAAGTGTACGTACGCTGCCCGGTGGATTTTTCGGTCTTGCCCTATGGCCAGCGCGGCCTGCTGAGTCTGGTCTCGCCCTACATTTCCTCAAGCCCGGCCCATGCCGTGGTCATGAGCGATCTGGCCACGCTGCATCCGGGCACCCGTTGTGCCTGCGGTCTGGCCAGCGACTGGTTCCAGTTGCACGGCCGCGCCGGCACCACGGCCGCGAGGAGCTGTGCCATGGCCGCGTCCGAACTGCTGGGGAGGCACTGATATGTACCTGATCAACGGTCAGTTGCACACCGAGTGCAGCCTCGACAGCGCCTTGCACCAACTTCAGCGGGAGTTGCCACGAAGGCTGCAGCTTCCACTGCAAACCAGCACGCTGCTCGCCACTGCCAAGGCCTTCGCCGAACGTCTGCAACAAGAAAAAACGGAACTGCCACTGGCTCCCGGTCAGCGCGAAGCACTGATCGATTTCTGCCAGCCTGCCGCCCTGCAAGCCAAGCTGGATCGTGAGCTGGGCTTGCGCCCCGATTCGCTGCGTCGCATCGACTATCGACAGTCACGCTTCGAGCGCTGGAGTCCGCTGGGCCTGGTGGTGCATATCACTCCGGCCAACGCGCCGCTGCTGGCGTTCTGTGCGGTGATCGAAAGTCTGCTGAGCGGCAACGTCAACTGGCTGCGTCCCAGCAGCAGTGACGCTGGCTTCACCGCGCGCCTGCTTCAGGCGTTGGTTGCCTGCGATGCAAGCGGACAACTCAATGGTTACGTGGCGGTGCTGCCGACCCGCACCGAACAAATCGGCCAGTTGTGCAGGCACGCCAACGGTGTCGCGGCGTGGGGTGGCGAAACCGCGCTGCAAGCCATCCGCCAGCAGATCCCGCCAGGCTGTCGCTGGATCGACTGGGGGCACCGCATCAGCTTCGCCTACCTGACCCCGGACGCCGCATCGCCCGCCGTCCTCGATGCGATTGTCGATGAAGTCTGCCGCCTCGATCAGCAAGCCTGCTCCAGCCCGCAGTGGTTGCTGGTGGACAGCGACGACGCGCGCGTACTGAACGATATCGGGGAGCAACTGGCCGCCGCGTTCGAACGCCGTGCCGGACAATGGTCGGCCCTTGCACCGACGCTTGAAGAGGCTTCGCAAATCACCACCTGCACGGCAATGGCCCGGCTGGCCCAGAGTTTTGCCGGGCAGACCGGCCGGGTCTGGAGTGCGTCGGGCTGGCGGGTGATCTGGAGCCATGATCGCCAGCTCGAACCTTCTGCGCTGTTTCGCAGCCTGTTGCTCAAACCCCTGCCCCGCGAGCGGCTCAGCGCCACGTTGCTGCCCTGGCGCAACGTGCTGCAGAGCTGCGCCTTGCTTTGCCCCGAGGCGCAGATCGCTGAACTGGCGCAAACGCTGATTGCCGCCGGTGTGACGCGCATTACCCCGATCGAGACTATTCACGATGGCTACGCCGGCGAACCCCACGACGGTGTTTATGCGCTGCAGCGCCTGAGTCGACGCGTATCGGTCAGTCTGCCGGCGAACGTGCTGACCGGCCATTCCACGCTTGATCAGCTGCCTGCCCCACCACCACTGACCGGACTGGCGATCATGGACAAGGGACAGTTCGTCCGCCAGCCGCCGGATTCAGCGGCGCAGCTGTTCTTTCGCTCCGGCGGCAGCAGTGGCGCACCTGTGCTTTCCGGCTTCAGTTACCACGACTTCCAGCGCCAGATGCAGGCGGCCGCTGATGGCTTGCTCGCGGCCGGACTGGACCCGGCGCAGGACAGGGTCATGAACCTGTTTTTCAGCGGCGGACTGTACGGCGGCTTTTCCAGTTTTGCCAAAGTACTGGAACAACTGCAGGCCCGGCACTGGCCGATGGGCGCCCCGGCGGACGACGATTACCGCGAGATCGCGCAGATGATCGAGGCTCAACGGATCACCGTGCTGATCGGCATGCCCGGCACCCTGCACCGATTGTTTATCAACGAACAACAAATACTGCGGCGCTACGGTGGCGTCGCCAAGGTCTTTCTCGGTGGCGAACACCTGAGTGAGCAAACCCGCGAGCTCTTGCAAAGTTGCGGCGTCAGCCTGATCCGCTCGGCGATTTACGGCAGCGTCGATGCCGGTCCCCTGGGCCATGCCTGCCGGGCCACGGCAGATGGCGTTTTCCATCTGATGAGCGACATCCAGCACCTGGAAATTGTCGATTTCGAGCATGACGTGCCGGTCGGTGACGGCGAATCCGGTCGTCTGCTGGTGACCTCCCGCGAGCGTCAGGGTCAGTCCGTGCAGCGCTATGACATTGGCGACAGCGGACACTGGTTACCCGGCCCGTGTGCCTGCGGTCTGACTTCGCCACGCTTCGAACTGCTGCAACGCCACGGCAACCTGCTGCGCATCGGCACCGATTTTATTTCGCTGGCGATCCTGGAGCAGCACCTTCAGATGCCGTTTCAACTGGTCCTCGATCACGGCCCTGACGGCCTGGAACGCATGCGCCTGTGCTGCCCTCAGGAACCGGCCGAGGCCCACCGCCGACTGCAGAATTATTCGACGCTGACCACGCTGGTGCAGACCGGTTTGCTCACGCTGGACGTCGAGCAATGTGCCGTCGAGCAGTTCGCCCGAAACCGGCACAGCGGCAAAACTCCCCTACTGATTGATACGCGCCGCTGACAGCAGCTATCTGCACGCGGCCCATCGCCACTTCATACAAGAAAAAATCATGAACACGATCGTTGAATTGAACAATTTGCTCGGTTACACCCGCCAACATTCGGCCTATTGCCGCGAACACTTCAAACATGTCGCGGCACCCATCAGCGCTTTGACTGAACTGCCCCTGATCGACCCTGAACAATACTGGCGTGACAGTCAGCATCCGCACCAATGGCCAGTGTTGTCAGGCCCGCTGGAAGACGCGATGGTCTTCAAGACCGGGGGCACCACCGGCTCAGGAAAACTCTCGCTGTTTGCCCGCGCAGAATGGCAAACCCTGGTGCGCGATTTCGGCAGCCAACTCACGGCGCAACTGAACCCCGGCGACCGGGTCGCCAATCTGTTCTTCGTCGGCGACCTGTATGCCAGCTTCATTTTTCTTCACGACGCGCTGGCACATGTCCAGACTCCCGTCAGCGAATTTCCCTTCACCGGGGCCGTCGACAGCGCCGTACTGGCCGAGTCGATCGTTGCGTACCGGATCAATGTGCTGGCCGGTCTGCCGGCGCAAATGCTCAAATTCGCCGCCTGGCTTGAGCGCCAGTCACGGATCCTGGAGGGCGTCGAAACCCTGCTCTACGGCGGCGAAAGCCTGTTCGCCGCCCAACTGCAAACGCTCCAGCGGGTGTTCCCGAACGCACGCATTGCCTCTATCGGCTACGCCAGTGTCGATGCCGGACTGATCGGCGTCAGCACCCGCGATTGCAGCTTGGGCGAACACCGGATGCTGGAGCGGCACAGCGTGCTGGAGATCATCGATGAGGTGAGCGGTGCCGTCATCGAAGAGTGCAACCGTAACGGCAGGCTGGTCCTGACCAATCTCACCCGGCGCCTGATGCCGGTGATCCGCTATCCGGTCGGCGACCTCGCCTGCTGGCGTGAACCGGGAGGGACGCCGATGCGCAAGTTCGCCCTGATGGGCCGCAGCATGAACAGCCAGCGCGTGCGGGTGAGCGTGTTGAGTCTGGATACCGGTGACATCGGCGAGCTGGTGCGCAAGATCGCCGCCAGCGATGGCTGGCAACTGCTCATCGAACAGCGAGCAAGCAAAGATCTGCTGAGCCTCAAGTGGGTACCCTGCACGCGAACGGCTGACATCAGCCAGGCAAGCTCAACCCTGCGCCGTGCGCTGATCAACCAATACCCGCTGATCGAGAAACTGCAGTCCGATCAATTGCTGGAGCTGAACGTGATCGCCTGTGCGAACGATGAACTGACCTGTCATCCACGCTCCGGCAAACATCAGCGGGTCGTGGATCGACGGCTTTATGACCATCCGCAGCAGGGGCAAGCGTGATGGACACGACAACCATCCGCCGCTATCGCGTCGCCGATGCGCCGGCAGTCAGCCGCCTGTTCGAAGAAATCTACGGCGTTCATTATCCTCAACCCCACGTGTATTTGCCCTGGATGATCAGCCAGAACCACAGTGTCGGTCGCTGGCACTCGCTGGTGGCGGTGGTAAACGAGCATATCTGCGGGCATGCCACGTTGTTTCGCCAATCTGGCCGAACCGCACTGGCGGAGCTGGCACTGACCGTGGTGCACCCGGACACTCGCGGGCAAAACATCGCCACCCAGTTGGGCCAGCAGTTGCTGATTCATGCCCAGGCGCTGGATTGCCGAGGCGTGACGATCAAGCAGGTCACGCATCACCCGTATACGCAGCGCATGGCCGCCGGCCTGGGGTTTCACAGCTGTGGTCTGTTGCCCGATTACGCGCCTTCGCCGTTCGGTGGAACCGGGCGGGAGACGATTGTTGTGGGTCACTGCAGCATCGACGGTTATCGGCGCCCGCTGCCGGCGCTGGCCTGGCCGCAGGATTGCCGCGAGCTGATGTCGCGTCTGGAGGCGGTGTTTGGTACCACCGACCATACCGTGCCATGGAAAGGCCCGAAGATCCGCTTCGATCACGTATCCGGGCGCTACGACCTGCTGCTCAAGGCCCTCGATGACAACCTGCTCGAGCAATTGGGACAACTGCCGGCGCACTGGCTGATTTCGATCAGACTCAGACTCGCCCAAGGGTTTTCCAGCGCGCTGCGCAAACTGGCCGATGCCGGTTTCGCTTTCACCGGGATTGTCCCCGATGACCACAGCGACGGCTGGCTGGCCCTGTTTCATCGTGGCTACCAGGCCTCCACGCTGAGCCTGCACTGTCCACACATGCAGCACCTGCAGGATCAGGCGCAGCAGGCCGGCGAAAGGTATCAGGACTAAAAACGAAAACGGCCCACCCAATCAATGGGTGGGCCGTGGGTGACCGGCTCAGGCCTTGGACTTGACGCCTTGATCCACCGGTTTCGCCGCGTTGCCTTCACCGTAGGTTTTCAGGTTCTGCAGCACGTAGATCGCCTTTTTGTATTCGGGGATCAGGTTCTTGCCGTAGGCATTGCCATTGAGGCCATTGTTCTGAATGGCGTCGAGCTGGGTGGCGAAATACTCCAGCGCATTGAATTTTGCATCAGGGTCTTTGGTCACGCCGAAACGGTCGAACTTGTCGCCGGCATTGAGCAATGTAAAGGAGGTGATGTCGGAAATCAGCCCGCGTTCACGCAGAAAAACACTCAGATTGCTCAGTTGCTTGACCGAGACATTCGCCGGATCGAACCCCTTGATGTTCTTGCGCAGGCCCTGCTTGTCCATTTCGGCTGTGTTCAGCGCGTTAGGATTGGTGCCGACCTTGGCGAGCATCTGCTGCACCTTGAGGCTTTGTTTGACCTCTTTCTTCGCGCCTGTATTGCGAACCAGCACCCCTGCCTTGCTCTCCCAGCCGCCGACAATGCCGATCGTCATGAGAAGACTCCCTGTGAAATAACCATGAAATGCCCTTGCTGGACTACTTGAATGCCGGGAAGTATCTACCGGCGAACTGGTGGCACCAACCCTTTTAGTGCAGCCGCTTACAATTTTTGTACATTCTCGATACAAATTACCAGAAGCTCACGGTGTCGCGGTTTCATGGCAGTTTGACGATTGCTCGCGAAGCTTTTTTTGCGTTGGCTGACGAGAGGGTCGATCCATTTGTATCGGAGTCGACACGCCCCTTCCGTCAGCCCGACACTTTCTTGCACCAAAGTACTTAAAGCTTCCCCGTTCGCCGACGATACGCTGGTGTGACCCCGCCGTTTTTCCTCGACCCACAATAAGAATCGCAGCTCAAGGACCGGTATCCATGCCCGCATTCCGCACCATTCAGGCTCGCTACACGTTATTTCTGGTTCTGTTCATCCTGCTGCTGTCGGTGCTGACCGTGGTCGGTATCAGCCAATTGGTTGCCCCCAAGCTGCGGCATACCGAAGAACAGGTGGTGCTCAACCGGATTGCCGAAGTCGCCGAACAGATTCAGGGCGAACTGAACAAAGTCCAGGCGCAACAGCGCAGCATCACCCAGACCATTCCCCTGCTCGACAGCGCGGCCATCGACACAGTGTTGCCGGGCCTGGTGGATCAGTACGGCGAACTGAAAGTCTTCGGTGGCGGGATCTGGCCACTGCCGGGTCAGCGTGAGGCCGGGCGCAACAAGTTCAGCACGTTCTGGCACCGCGACGCCTCGGGCAAACTGGCGGTGAATACCTTCTGGAACAGCGACGCGGCGCCCAACTATTACGACCAGAGCTGGTACAAGGGCGGCATGCAGACCCCGCGCGGCCAGTGCGCCTGGGCCGCTGCCTATAAAGATGACGCGAGTGCCGAGCCGCGCACCAACTGCGCCATGGCGATCCAGAAAAACGGTGCAGCGTGGGGCGTGTCGACCATCGACGTGACGCTGGGCTTCTTCAACGATCTGGTGGCGCGCAAGGAAAAAGACCTCAACGCCGAAATGCTGATCGTCGAGGCCGACGGCAAGATCATCAGCAACAGCTCGCGCATCAGCGGCCCGATCGTGCTGAAGAACATCAGCGAACTGGCCGCCGGTTCGACCTTCGCCAGTCAGGTCAAGGCCGGCCTGCAGAACCGCGATCAGGCGCAACGCGTCGAGTTCGACAACAACGGCGAAGCCAGCACTTTCTTCATGCGCCCGATCGAAGGCACGCCGTGGTTCCTGGCCACCGCCCTGCCAACGAAAATGCTCACCGCCCAGCGTGACGACGTGCTCAGCAGCCTGAGCCTGCTGCAGATTCCACTGGTGATCCTGCTGGTGCTGTTGCAGGTGTATGCGATCCGCCAACTGGTGTCGCGGATGAAAGCGCTGAAAGCCAACATCGACTTGCTGTCCAGCGGCGATGCCGACCTGACCCGGCGCATCACCATCCGTGCCGAAGACGAACTGGGCGCCATCGGCCACTCGGTCAACACCTTCATTGCCTACCTGCAGAACATGATCGGTGAAGTGACGCAGGCCACCGGCGCCATGGCCTCGAGCCTCGATGACCTGCAGCGTACGTCGGCCAACACCAGCCAGATTCTGCTGCGCCATGCTTCGGAAACCGATCAGACCGTTACCGCCATCACCGAAATGAGCTCGACGGCCGAAAGCGTCGCGCAGAACGCCGCAGAAACCGCTGCGTTCACCCAGCGCGCCAACGAAAACGCCGATCGCTCACGGGTGGTGGTTGGTGAAGCCACCAACAGCGTGGTGGCCTTGATCGACGAAGTGGCCAGCGCCACCCAGAAAGTCGAGAGCATGCAGCAGGACGCGCAGCGCATCACCGAGATTCTCGGGGTGATCGGCGCAATCGCCGGGCAGACCAACCTGCTGGCGCTCAACGCCGCCATCGAAGCCGCCCGGGCCGGTGAACAGGGTCGCGGCTTTGCCGTGGTCGCCGACGAAGTCCGCGCCCTCGCCGCTCGCACCCAGGCCAGCACTTCGGAAATCAACGAGATGTTGACCCGCCTGACCCAAGGCGTGAGCTCGTCGGTCAGCGCCATGGAAAACACTCAGGCCAGCTGCCAGTCCGCCGCCGACGCCACGGCGCGGGTCAACTCCGGTCTGGATGAAATGGCCGGCTCGGTCAGCCACATCAACAGCCTCAGCACCCAGATCGCCACCGCTGCCGAACAGCAGAGTGCGGTCACCGAAGAGATCAACCGCAGCATGGTGCAGATCCGCCACATGGTCGAAGAACTGGTGCACAGCGGCCAGGCCAGCGAACTCAACACCCGCCAGTTGCTGGAAGCCAACAACCGGGTGAGCGCGATCATGGGGCGGTTCAAGGTTCGTTGAGCCTGACAGATTTGTAATCTCCCGCTCAGCAGGCTGTCAGGCTTGATCCATGATCATCCTGCCAGCCTGTCTTGTATCAACTTGAAACACTCCGTTGATGCCCGGCAGGATAATCCGGTCAAAATACTTTCCTTTTTGACCGTCATCCTTGTCGAGAGCCCACCATGCGAACCTCCCTGCGACTGGCCGCCCTCAGCGCCCTGCTCCTGTCCTCCCTGGCCCAGGCCGCCGAGCTGATCCCGATCGAAGTGCACCGCGACGCCAATTGCGGCTGCTGCAAAAAATGGATCAGTCACCTCGAAGCCAACGGCTTCAAAGTCGAAGACCATGTCGAAAGCGACATGAGCAGCTTCAAGCAGCAACACGGCGTGCCACCGCGCCTGGGCTCGTGCCATACCGCGCTGATCAACGGCAAGTTCGTCGAAGGCCACGTGCCGGCTGAACAGGTGCTGGCCCTGAGCAAGCGTGACGATCTGCTGGGCGTGGCCGCGCCGGGCATGCCCATGGGGTCACCGGGCATGGAAATGGACGGCATGAGCGATGCCTATCAAGTGATCGGCCTGAAAAAGGACGGCACGGATGTGGTGGTGGCAGACTACCCGGCCCACTGATGGCTGCCGGTTACGTCGGGCTGTTCGCGGCGGCGTTCGGCGCTGCGACGCTGTTGCCGCTGCAATCCGAAGCGCTGCTGGTCGGGCTGATTGCCAGCGACCGTTACTGGCTCTGGGGCCTGCTGGGCGTAGCGACGCTGGGCAACGTCCTCGGTTCGCTGGTCAACTGGTGGCTGGGGCGCGGCCTCGAACGCTTTCAGGATCGACGCTGGTTCCCCGTCAGCCCCAACCACATGGCCACCGCGCGCAAACACTACGAGCGCTATGGTCACTGGTCGCTGCTACTGAGTTGGCTGCCGGTGATCGGTGATCCGCTGACCCTGATCGCCGGCGTCATGCGCGAGCCGCTCGGGCGCTTTCTGCTGATCGTCACGCTGGCCAAAGCTGCGCGTTACGCCGTGGTGGCGATGCTGACCCTGGGCTGGCTCGGTTGAACATTCCAGCCATGGCGTTGCCTGTGGTTAACGTCGCCCTAATCCGGGCGTTCCAGCATCGGCCGATTTCCATGGAGTTTGCCCTTATGTCCGTCACGCTATCCCGCTGGCTGCCTGGCCTGGTCCTGACTGCTGCGCTGCCGCTGTTCGCCCACGCTGCAGCGCCCACTGAAACTGCACCCGCCGATGGCCAGACCTATGGCCCGGAGCTGCAAGGTTTCCAATACCCCTACACGCTCAAACACTTTGCCTTTCAGTCTCAGGGTAAATCCCTGCAAATGGGTTACATGGACGTCGCCGCCCACGGCAAGGCCAACGGGCGCACCGTGGTGCTGATGCACGGCAAGAACTTTTGCGCCGCCACCTGGGACAGTTCAATCAAGGCCTTGAGCGAGGCCGGTTACCGGGTCGTCGCGCCGGATCAGATCGGCTTCTGCACCTCCAGCAAACCCGATCACTACCAGTACAGCTTCCAGCAACTGGCGACCAACACCCAACAGCTGCTCAAGGCCCTGGGCATTCAGAAAGCCACCCTGCTCGGCCATTCCACCGGCGGCATGCTCGCCACTCGCTACGCGCTGCTGTTCCCGGATCAGGTCGAACAACTGGCGCTGGTCAACCCGATCGGCCTGGAAGACTGGAAAGCCCTCGGCGTGCCGTACCGCACCGTGGATCAGTGGTATCAGCGCGAACTCAAAGTCACCGCCCAAGGCATTCGCGACTACGAGCGCAACACCTATTATGACGGCCGCTGGAAACCCGAATTCGACCGCTGGGTCGACATGCTCGCCGGCCTGAGCAACGGCCCGGGCAAAACCCAGGTGGCGTGGAACTCGGCACTGATCTACGACATGATCTTCACCCAGCCGGTGTACTACGAGTTCAAGGACCTGAAGATGCCGACCCTGCTGTTGATCGGCACGTCCGACACCACGGCCATCGGCAAGGATCTCGCGTCACCCGAGGTCAAGGCGAAAATCGGCCATTATGAGGTGCTCGGCAAGCAAGTCGCCAAGCTGATTCCACAATCGACACTGGTGGAGTTTCCCGGCATGGGCCACGCACCGCAGATGGAAGAACCGGCGAAATTTCACCAGGCCTTGCTCGGCTGGCTGAACAACACCAATCCCGTTCGTTGATGAGGTAAGACTGATGGCGGTGCAGATTGCAGTGATCGATGACTGGCAGGACGTGGCACGGGACGTGGTCGACTGGTCGGTGCTCGACAGCATCGGCGAAGTGACGTTTGTGCATGACTACCCGGCGGACAACACCACACTGGCCGAGCGACTGGGCCAGTACCAGGTGATCTGCGTGATGCGCGAGCGCACGCGTTTCGACCAGGACCTGCTGCAGCGCCTGCCCAATCTCAAGCTGCTGGTCACCGGTGGCATGCGTAACGCGGCGCTGGACATGCAGGCGGCCGCTGGCCTCGGGATCAAGGTCTGCGGCACCGACAGCTACAAACACGCGGCGCCGGAACTGACCTGGGCGCTGATCATGGCCGCTACGCGCAATCTGGTGAATGAAGCCAATTCCCTGCGCGCCGGCGGCTGGCAGCAAGGGCTGGGCGGTGATTTGCACGGCAAGACCCTGGGCATTCTCGGTCTGGGCAGCATCGGCCAGAAGGTCGCGCAATTCGGTCAGGTGTTTGGCATGCGCGTGATTGCCTGGAGCGAAAACCTCACCGCTGAACGCGCACAGCAGGCCGGCGTGACCTGGGTCAGCAAGCAGCAACTGTTCGAACAGGCTGACGTGCTGTCGGTGCATCTGGTGCTCAGCGAGCGCAGCCGCGGGCTGGTCGATGCGCAGGCGCTGGACTGGATGAAACCCACCGCGCTGCTGGTCAACACCGCCCGCGGGCCGATCGTCGATGAAGCGGCGCTGATCAAGGCGTTGCAGAAACAGAAGATCGCCGGCGCGGCGCTGGATGTATTCGATCAGGAGCCGCTGCCTGAACTGCACCCGTTCCGCACCTTGGACAACGTGCTGGCCACGCCACATGTGGGGTATGTCAGCCGACAGAACTACGAACAGTTCTTTGCGCAGATGATCGAGGATATTCAGGGGTGGGCCGCCGGGAACCCGCTGCGCCTGTTGAATTGATCGCAACGTTTCGATTGCGGTGAATTGACTGACGCCTTCGCGAGCAAGCCCGCTCCCACATTGGAAATGTGTCGTACCCGAATCAACTGTGGGAGCGAGCATGCTCGCGAAGGGGCCTGAATAGACAACACATCAACAAACTGCCCGCACCACAACAGTGCGCCCTCCCTTTGCACTAGCACAAAATCGTGACCAACCAGTCACCGTTTTAGCCCTCTCCCTCAAAAAAACCTGCCCTTCGTCGGTGCGTTCCTGCTTGCACACCACGGATTTCGCTGCCTGCAAACCGATTGTCGAACAATTTACCCGTTTGCTCTCGCCCGCTCTAGGATCTGGCCTAGACTGACTTTCGCGGATTAAAACCGGCCAGTCACAAACCCGAAAAATTGTCGAAACTTTTGCAGATGGCGGCGGGTCATCTGAAAGGCAGGGTTAACGCGACTGGTGCAATCCTTGCAATGGCCCCTTCACCCATTCTGCTTGCACGTGTTGGGTAGCGTTTGCTCACCGATGCGTGGCGCGTTTGCGCCCGGCCACAGGATTTGGCCACAGCTTGTTCGATACAAGAATCAGATCAACGACACGGGAGATTCATATGATCAGTGCGGCATTGGATATTCAGGGAGAGCGTGCTCAGCAGGCGGTTGGTGAATCGAGCACGGTGAGTCTTCCCGGCAGCCGGTCGATCAACGTCCCGGGCACTAAAACGCTGACGCCGGTCGCCAGCCAGAATCCCAACAAAAAGAAAGTGTTGTTCGTCACGTCGGAAATCGCCGACCTGGTGAAGACCGGCGGTCTGGGCGACGTCTCCGCCGCCCTGCCCCGCGCCATGGCGCACCTGCACGATGTGCGCGTGTTGATCCCCGGTTACCCGCAGGTGATGCACAGCGAGAACCCGATCCACATCATCGGCGAACTCGGCGGGCATGCCGCGTTGCCTCCGTGCAAGATCGGGCGCATGGACATGCCGGACGGGCTGGTGATCTACGTGCTGATCTGCCCCGAGCTGTATGAGCGTGAAGGCTCGCCGTACGGTGCCAACAACGGTCGCGACTGGCCGGACAACCATATTCGTTTCGCCCGCCTGGGCCTGGCCGCTGCCGACATCGCCGCCAACCTCGCACAAATTCACTGGTGCCCGGATCTGGTGCACGCCCATGACTGGCCCGCCGGTCTGGCCCCTGCCTATATGCACTGGCGCGGGCAGCGCACGCCAACCCTGTTCACCATTCACAACCTCGCCTATCAAGGTGTGACCAGCCTCGGCTCGTGCCCGGAGCTCGGCATTCCGACCCACGCCCTGCAACAGGAAGGCATGGAGTTCTACGGCAAGATGTCGTTCCTAAAGGCCGGCATGGCCTATTCGAGCCACATCACCACGGTCAGCGCCACCTACGCGCAGGAAATCACCACCCCGGATTTCGGCTGCGGTCTCGACGGTTTTCTCGCCGCCAAAACCCAGCAAGGCTTGCTCAGCGGCATCCCCAACGGCATCGACGAGAGCTGGGACGCGGCCACTGATCCACACCTGTTCGCGCCGTTCGCCATCGGCGACTGGGAAGGCAAAGCGGTCAACGCTGCCCATGTGCGTGAACTGTTTGGCTTGAACGATTCCAGCGGCCCGCTGTTTGCCGTGGTCTCGCGTCTGGTTTATCAGAAAGGTCTGGACCTGACTGAAGCCGTCTCCGAATACATCGTGCAGAACGGCGGCCAGATCGCAATCATCGGCCGTGGCGAGCCGGAAGAAGAACAGGCCATGCGTGAACTGGCGCTGCGCTTCCCCGGGCAGATCGGCGTGCGCATCGGCTTCAATGAAACCGACGCCCGGCGCATGTTCGCCGGCAGCGATTTCCTGCTGATGCCGTCGCGTTATGAACCCTGCGGCCTGAGCCAGATGTACGCCCAGCGCTTCGGCTCTTTGCCCGTGGCGCGCAATACCGGCGGCCTGGCCGACACCATCGAGAACGGTGTCACCGGTTTCCTCTTTGACGAGTCCACTGTCGAGAGCTACCGCGAAGCCCTGAGCCGCGCGTTCAAGGTATTCGCCTTCCCCGACCTGCTCAACGCCATGCGCTGCCGAGCGATGGCCGCGCCGTTCAACTGGTGCAAAGCGGTCGAACCCTACGCCGAACTCTACGAACAACTGGTCGCCAAGGCGCTGGGTAAAGCCGGCCACAAATAACTCAGGGAGCTTTTCACAATGCCGTTACGGACCCAAGAAAACTGGCCCCACGGCGCGATCATGCAGGACGCCGAACACACTCAGTTTGCGCTGTGGGCACCGGATGCGTTTTACGTCAGTGTCGAACTTGAAGACGGCCAGTCCTTGCCGATGTTACCGCAGGCCGATGGCTGGTTCGTGATCAAGACCCGGTGCCCGGCGGGCACCCGCTACCGCTTCAACATCGATGGTGAACTGGAGGTGCCCGACCCGGCCTCCCGCGCCCAGGACGGCGACCTTGACGGCCACAGCGTGGTGGTCGATCCGCTGGCCTATCAGTGGCGCCACACCACCTGGCACGGCCGGCCGTGGAGCGAAGCGGTGATCTACGAGCTGCATGTCGGCGCGCTCGGCGGCTTTGCCGAAGTGGAGCAGCATCTGGCGCGCTTGGTCGAGCTGGGCATTACCGCCATCGAACTGATGCCTTTGGCGCAGTTTCCCGGCACGCGCAACTGGGGTTATGACGGCGTGCTGCCTTTCGCACCGCAAGCCTCCTATGGCACCCCGGAACAACTCAAACACCTGATCGACAGCGCCCACGGCCATGGGCTGGCGGTGATTCTCGACGTGGTCTACAACCACTTCGGCCCCGACGGCAATTACCTCGGACGCTACGCCAAAGGTTTTTTCCGCGAAGACAAGCACACGCCCTGGGGCGCGGCGATCGATTTCCGCCGCCGTGAAGTGCGGGACTTCTTCATTGAAAACGCGCTGATGTGGGTGCTCGAATACCGCTTCGACGGACTGCGCCTGGACGCGGTGCACGCCATCGAAAGCCCGGACTTCCTGCCCGAACTGGCGCAGCGTATTCGTCAGCAGATCGATCCAAGCCGCCACGTCTGGCTGACCGTCGAAAACGAGCTCAACCAGTCGAGCCTGCTTGAAGAGGATTACGACGCGCAGTGGAACGACGACGGCCACAACGCCCTGCACGTGCTGCTGACCGGCGAAACCGACGCCTACTACGCTGACTATGCGCTGCAACCCACCGAACAACTGGTGCGCTGCCTAAGCCAGGGCTTCGTGTTTCAGGGCCACATCACCCGCCACGGCGAACCGCGCGGCGAGCCCAGCGAACACCTGCCCTCCACCGCTTTCATCCTGTTCCTGCAGAACCACGACCAGATCGGCAACCGCGCCTTCGGCGAACGTCTGCATCAACTGGCCGATCCACGCGCCGTGCAGGCCGCCACCGTGCTGTTATTGCTGTCGCCGATGATTCCACTGATGTTCATGGGCGATGAGTACGCCGCCGAGCAACCGTTTCTGTTTTTCACCAGTCACCACGGTGAACTGGCGGATCTGGTGCGCGAAGGTCGGCGCAATGAATTCGCCGGGTTCAGCGCCTTCGCCGATCCGCACAAACGCGAAAAAATTCCCGATCCGAATGCCGAGCAGACCTTCCACGCCTCGCAGCCTCGCCTGGTCGGCAGCGGCAGCGCAAAACAGCAGGAAACCCTCGCGCTGTACCGGCAACTGCTGCAATTGCGCCACCGCTACATCATTCCCAATCTGTCCGGCACCCAGGCGCTTGGGGCGCACATGCTCGGCTTCGGTGCGGTCAGTGCACGCTGGCGCCTGGGCGATGGCAGTGAGCTGCGAATTGACCTGAACCTCAGCGATACGCCAGTGGTCAACCCTGCACAGACCGACGCCGTGTGGCTGTTTCAACAGCCGCCCGCCGTTGCCCTGTCGGAACCGGGCGTACTGCCCGCGTATTGCGCGCTTGTCAGCCTCACGGCCGCAACCCCCTTGCAACCTCTGGATGGAGAGCGCCTATGAGCGATGCGCAACTGGAAATACTCGCAAGCCGCGCCGGCCTCGCCGTCGACTGGATCGACGCCAACGGCCGCCCGCAGAAAGTCGCCCCGGCGGTGCTGCGCAATGTTCTCACCGGCCTGGGTCATCCGGCCAATACCGCGCAGGAAATCGACGCCAGCCTGCTGCAACTGCAACAGGTGCAACAGGATCGCCACCTGCCGCCGCTGTTGACCGCAGATGTCGGAATCAGCGTTGATCTGGCCCGCTATTTCGAGCCTGAAACCCCTTGCGAAATCCACCTCGAAGACGGCTCACGGCTTAACCTCAAGCTCGATGCCGAAGCCAGACTGCCAGGGTTGATCCCGGTCGGCTATCAACAGGTGCACATCGCCGATCAGTATTTCACCCTCGCCGTGGCCCCCGAACGCTGCTTCAGCGTCGGCGATGCGGTAGACAACCCGATCCCTCGCGTCTGGGGATTAAGCGCGCAACTGTACAGTCTGCGCCGCCCCGGCGATGGCGGTTTTGGTGACACTCAGGCGCTGGAAGAACTGGTGCGGGTGGCTGGCGAGCGTGGCGCCGATGCGCTGGCAATCAGTCCGTTGCATGCGATGTTCAGCGCCGACACCGGGCGCTACAGCCCGTATTCGCCGTCCAGCCGCCTGTTTCTCAACGCCTTGTATGCCGCACCGGGCGCCATCCTTGGCGAACGCGCCCTGCGTGATGCGATCGACGCCAGCGGTCTGGCCGAGCAATTCCGGCGACTGGAAGACTTGAAGCTGATCGACTGGCCCACCGCCGCCGACGCCAAACAGAAATTGCTGCAAGCCTTGTACGACGGCTTCGTCGCGGGCGAGCATCCGTTGCATCCGGACTTCGCCGGTTTCCGCCATGCCGGTGGCGAAGCCCTGGAAAACCATTGCCGCTTCGAAGCCATTCAGGAAATGCGCGCTGCCCGTGGCGAAAGCCTCGATTGGCGCGAATGGCCGGCACACTGGCATGACCCGCGCGGCGCCGCCCTCGAAGCCTTTGCCGAGGAATACGCCGAACGCATCAGTTACTTCGCCTTTTGCCAGTGGTTGATCCACCGCTGCCTGGAGCGCGCGCAAACGGCTGCGCGCAGCGCCGGCATGGGCATCGGCCTGATCGCTGACCTTGCGGTCGGTGCCGACGGCGCCGGGAGCCAGGCCTGGAGTTTTCAGGACGAACTGCTCGCCTCGCTCACCGTGGGTGCGCCGCCAGACATTCTCAATCGCTCCGGTCAGGGTTGGGGGATTTCCGCGTTTTCCCCCGAAGGTCTGATCCGCAACGGCTTTCGTGCGTTCATCGACATGCTGCGCGCCAACTTCGCCCACGCTGGCGGGCTGCGCATCGACCATGTCATGGGCCTGCAACGCCTGTGGGTGATCCCCAATGGCGCGGCCCCGGCCGATGGCGCTTATCTGTATTACCCGTTTGACGATCTGCTGCGCCTGCTGACCCTTGAGTCCCATCGACATCAGGCGATCGTCCTCGGCGAAGACCTCGGCACCGTGCCCGACGGTCTGCGGGAAAAACTCAGTGCGCGGGCGATTCTTGGCATGCGCGTGCTGCTGTTCGAACAGGACAACACGTATTTCAAACCGATCCTCGACTGGCCGGACAACGCGCTGGCGACCACCAGCACCCACGATCTGCCGACGCTCAACGGTTGGTGGCATGGCCGCGATATCGACTGGAATGCGCGTCTGGAATTTGTCGACGCCAACGGTGAAATCGAATGGCGCCGCCATCGCCAGCGCGAGCGCGAAGGCCTGCGCGGGGCCTTGAGTCAGGACCCGCAAAACTTTCGCGAAGAGTCCCACGAAGCCGATCAAGTGGTCGATGCCAGCGTGCGTTTCCTCGGCCACACCCGTGCACCGCTGGTGTTGCTGCCGCTGGAAGATGCGCTGGGCATCGACGAGCAGGCCAACCTGCCGGGCACCATCGACAGCCACCCGAACTGGTCGCGACGCCTGCCCGGCAACAGCGAAGCCTTGCTTGATGGCGCCGATGCCGCGCGCCGCCTGGAACTGCTGGCCTGCGCCCGCCTGCAAGCTGCCGAGCGTGACCAATGAACCAGACCCTTATCCAACCCCTGCGTGCCACCCTGCGCCTGCAATTTCACAAGGGTTTCACTTTGGAACAGGCGGTGCCGCTGGTGCCGTACTTTGCCCGCCTCGGCATCAGCCACATTTATGCCTCACCGCTGCTCGCGGCCCGCGCCGGCTCGATGCACGGCTACGACGTGGTCGACCCGACGCAAGTCAATCCGGAACTCGGCGGCGAACCGGCGCTGCGGCGTCTGGTCAGCACCCTGCGCGAACACGGCATGGGCTTGATCCTCGACATCGTCTCCAACCACATGGCCGTCGGCGGCGGTGACAACCCGTGGTGGCTCGATCTGCTGGAGTGGGGCCGACTGAGCCCTTACGGCGAGTTCTTCGACATCCAGTGGCACTCGCCGGACCCGTTGATGGAAGGCCAATTGTTGCTGCCGTTTCTCGGCAGCGACTACGGTGTCGCGCTGCAGGAAGGCACGCTGAAACTGCATTTCGATGCGCAGCAAGGTCGCTTCCACGTCGAGCATTACGAGCACCACTTCCCGATCTGCCCGAATGACTACGGCGAGTTGCTCAAACCGCTCGAAGCGCTGAAATCCCTCGCCGATCGTTTCAGTACCCTCAGCTACCAGACCGACGCGCATGCGCTGGCAATGCCGCTCAAGGCTGAATTGAAGGAACTGGCAAGCGATCCGCAGATCCTTGCCGCGATCGAGGAAAATCTCGCGCATTACGACTCCACGACAGCAGAAGGCTTCGACAAGCTGCATCAGTTGCTCGAACGTCAAAGCTACCGCTTGGCCAGTTGGCGCACCGCAGCAGACGACATCAACTGGCGGCGCTTTTTCGACATCAACGAGCTCGGTGGCCTGCGCGTCGAGCGCCCGGCCGTGTTCGAAGCCACTCACGGCAAGATCTTTCAGTTGATTAGCGAAGGCCTGGTCGACGGCTTGCGCATCGACCACATCGACGGTCTCGCTGACCCGCGTGGCTATTGCCGCAAGCTGCGGCGGCGCCTCGACTTGCTTGCGCCGGATCGGCACTTGCCGATCTATGTCGAGAAGATTCTCGGTGCCGGCGAAACCCTGCGTACCGATTGGGCGGTGGATGGCAGCACCGGTTACGAGTTCATGAATCAGCTGTCGTTGCTGCAACACGACCCCGATGGCGAACATGTACTCGGCGACCTCTGGCAGCGACGCACCGAGCGTCCGGCGGCGTTCATTGAAGAAGCGCAACTGGCGAGGCAACAGATCCTCAACGGCTCGCTGGCCAGTGACTTCGAAAGCGTCGCCCAGGCGCTGCTGCAAGTGGCCCGCGATGACCTGATGACCCGCGACCTGACTCTCGGCGCAATTCGCCGGGTGTTGCAGGCGCTGATCGTGCATTTCCCGGTGTATCGCACTTACATCAATGCGCTGGGTCGCGCGGCTCAGGATGAACAGTTCTTCCAGCAGGCCATGGACGGCGCGCGGCAGACGCTGGGCGAAGGCGACTGGCCGGTGCTTGACTGTGTGGCGGCCTGGCTCGGTGGCACGCCCTGGCGGCAAAAGCCGCGCGGGCGCTCGCGCAAAATTCTCAAGCACGCCTGCGTGCGTTTCCAGCAACTGACGTCGCCGGCAGCGGCCAAAGCCGTGGAAGACACCGCGTTGTATCGCTCGGCGGTGCTGCTGTCGCGCAATGACGTCGGCTACAACACCGAGCAGTTCAGCGCGCCGGTCAGCGACTTCCATGCGGTCAATCAGCAACGCCTGGATGCGTTTCCCGACAATTTGCTGGCCACTGCGACCCACGACCACAAACGTGGCGAAGACACCCGTGCACGACTGGCAGTGCTCAGCGAACGCAGCCACTGGTATGCCGAACAGGTCGAGTTGTGGCGCGCCCTCGCCCGGCCGCTGCGCGACGATGATCAAGTGCCGTCGTCCGGCGATGAACTGATCCTGTATCAGGCGTTGCTCGGCAGTTGGCCGCTGCTATTGCGTGATGACGATCAGGCAGGTTTCAGCGACTACGCCGAGCGCATCTGGCAGTGGCAACAGAAAGCCCTGCGAGAAGCCAAGTTGCAAAGCAGCTGGAGTGCGCCGAATGAAGCCTATGAAAACGCTGCGCAGACGTTCACCCAACGCCTGCTCACCGGTGACGAAGGTGAGCTGCTGCGCGCAGCACTGAGCAAGACCGTCAACAGCATCGCGGCAGCCGGCGCCCTTAACAGTCTGGCGCAAACCTTGCTGCGCATGACCGTGCCGGGGGTACCGGATCTGTATCAAGGCAACGAGTTCTGGGACTTCAGCCTGGTCGATCCGGACAACCGCCGGCCGGTGGATTACGCCGCGCGCGCGCAAGCTCTGGACGGACACGCGCCGCTCCCGGAGCTGCTGGCGAACTGGCGTGACGGGCGCATCAAGCAAGCGTTGATCGCCGAGGTATTGAACCTGCGCGCCGAACACGCCGAGCTGTTTCGCCGGGGCACGTATCAGGCCTTGGAGGTGCTGGGCGAGCAGGCGCACAACGTGCTCGCATTCGCCCGTGAGCACGAGGGCCGCTACGCCATCGTGATCGTGCCGATCCGCTGCGCGACGTTGCTGGAAAACAGTGCCGTGCCACAGGTGGATGCGCTGCGCTGGGGCGATACACGGGTGGTTTTACCGTTCGCCGCCTCTGACACAAACCTGAAGGGACTTTTTCACAGCAGCGCAGTCACAAAAAACAGGGAGCTGAACGTCAGCGCCGCGCTGGGGGATTTCCCGGTCAATCTGTTTACCCAACTCTTTACGTAACGACGAGTTCAGTTCAGGAGCATTGCGATGAGTACCGACGATAAACGCATCCGCGAGTTTGCCTATCAGATCTGGGAATCGGAGGGCAAACCTGAAGGTCATGAAGCGCGTCATTGGGAAATGGCGCGCAAACTGGCCGAAGCCGAGGCCCTCGCGCCGAAGAAGTCGCCGAAGGCTGCGGGCAGCAAAACTGCCGGCAAGACTGCGACCGGCAAGGCCACTGAAAGCAAGACCCCGGCGGCCAAGCCCAAGGCGCCAGCGGACGCCAAAGCCAAGCCATCCAGCGCCGCCAAAGTGATTCCACCGGGCGAAAAAGCCGCCGAGAAAAAGCCGCGCGCCCCACGCAAGCCCCCGGCCAACTGACACACCCGGATTATTGAACTGAATGACCGTGTGGCGGGTGCGCTCGCCACACAGGGACAACTCGTCCTCAAGAAACCTCAAACACCCCCTGTCAGGGACAGATGTCTATGGTGAGGGGATTTATCCCCGATCGGCTGCGAAGCAGTCGCAGGGCCGCTGCGCGACCCATCGGGGATAAATCCCCTCACCACAGATTCTGTTCCCACAGTTGATCCGTTATTCGAACCAACCCGTTTTGCAGGAGCAATCATGTCCAGTCCAAAAAAAGCCGAGCCCGCAGCGCACGCTGAGCCGTCCAGAATCCGTGAAGGTCTGCCCTTCCCGCTCGGCGCCACCTGGGATGGTCTGGGGGTGAACTTTGCGCTGTTTTCCGCCAACGCCACCAAGGTCGAGCTGTGCATCTTCGACGATGCCGGCGAAGTCGAACTCGAGCGCATCGAACTGCCGGAATACACCGACGAGATCTACCACGGCTATCTGCCCGATGCCCATCCGGGGCTGATCTACGGCTACCGCGTGTATGGCCCGTATGACCCGGCGAACGGCCATCGCTTCAACCACAACAAACTGCTGATCGATCCGTACGCCAAACAACTGGTCGGCGAGTTGAAATGGTCCGAGGCGCTGTTCGGCTACACCATCGGCCACCCCGACGCCGACCTCAGTTTCGATGAACGCGACAGCGCGCCGTTTGTGCCCAAGTGCAAGGTCATCGACCCGGCGCATACCTGGGGCAACGACCACCGCGTCAGCGTGCCGTGGGACAAAACCATCATCTATGAAACCCACGTACGCGGCATCAGCATGCGTCACCCATCGGTGCCGGAGAACGTGCGCGGTACCTTTGCCGGCCTGATGGTCGACGACGTGCTCGAACACATCCGCAAACTCGGCGTGTCGAGTGTGGAATTGCTGCCGATCCATGCCTTCGTCAACGACCAGCATTTGCTGCACAAGGGCATGACCAACTACTGGGGCTACAACAGCATCGCCTTCTTTGCTCCGGACCCGCGCTATCTGGCCAGCGGCAAGATCGCCGAGTTCAAGGAGATGGTCGCGCACCTGCACGAGGCCAATCTGGAAGTGATCCTCGACGTGGTCTACAACCACACCGCCGAGGGCAACGAACAAGGCCCGACCCTGTCGATGCGCGGCATCGACAACGCCTCCTACTATCGCCTGATGCCGGACGACAAGCGCTACTACATCAACGATTCCGGTACCGGCAACACCCTCGACCTCAGTCACCCGTGCGTGCTGCAGATGGTCACCGACTCGCTGCGTTATTGGGCCAGCGAGATGCACGTCGACGGTTTCCGCTTCGATCTGGCGACGATTCTCGGGCGCTATCACGACGGTTTCGACGAGCGCCACAGCTTCCTCGTCGCCTGCCGTCAGGACCCGGTGCTGCGCCAGGTGAAAATGATCGCCGAGCCTTGGGACTGTGGCCCCGGTGGCTATCAGGTCGGCCACTTTCCGCCGGGCTGGGTCGAGTGGAACGACAAATTCCGCGACACCGTGCGCGCGTTCTGGAAAGGCGACGACGGCCAGGTTGCCGACTTCGCCAGCCGCATGACCGCGTCCGGCGAGATGTTCAACCAGCGCGGACGGCGGCCGTACTCGTCGGTGAACTTCATCACCGCGCATGACGGTTTCACCCTCAACGATCTGGTGTCATACAACGACAAGCACAACGAAGCCAACGACGAGAACAACCAGGACGGCAGCAACAACAACCTGTCGTGGAACCACGGCGTCGAAGGCCCGACCGATGACCCGGAGATCAACGCGCTGCGCCATCGGCAGATGCGCAACTTCTTCGCCACGCTGCTGCTGTCGCAGGGCACGCCGATGATTGTCGCCGGCGACGAATTCGCCCGCACGCAGGACGGCAACAACAACGCCTATTGCCAGGACAGCGAGATCGGCTGGGTCAACTGGGACCTGAGCGAGGACGGCAAGGCGCTGCTCAAATTCGTCAAACGCCTGATCAAGTTGCGTATGGCTTATCCGATCCTGCGCCGGGGCCGTTTCCTGGTCGGCGAGTACAACGAGGACATCGGCGTCAAGGACGTCACCTGGCTGGCGCCGGACGGCACCGAGATGACCACCGAACACTGGCATGACGCGCACAACCGTTGCCTGGGCATGCTGCTCGACGGTCGCGCGCAGGAAACCGGGATCCGCCGCAAAGGTGCCGATGCGACGCTGCTGCTGGTGGTCAACGCCCATCACGACATCGTCAATTTCAGCCTGCCGGAAGTGCCGGAAGGCAGTTTCTGGACCTGCATGATCGACACCAATCAGCCGTCGATTCGCGGTCAGGAACGCTTCGAGTTCGGCCATGAGTATTCGGTCACCGGGCGTTCGTTGCTGCTGTTCGAACTGCAACGCGAAGAAGAAGACTGATATGGACCTGCACAGTTATCTGGCGCGCCGACCGCCGGACTATCACGACACCGCCGCACTTGGCCATTGCCTGCGGGCGCTGGTCGAGGCCGGTCTGGATCAGTTGCCGTTACCGGGCAGCGGCCGCACGCTGGAGCGTTTTCAGCGTCTGGCTGAAGTCGGCGGACATGATCTGGGCTTGTGCAAACTCTACGAAGGCCACACCGACGCATTGGCGATCATCGAACAACTCGGTGGTTCGCCCACGCCGGGCAGCACCTGGGGCATGTGGGCGGCTGAACCACCGCAGGCGCGGGTGCAGGTGCGCCCGGCCGGGCACATGGTGCGCCTCGACGGGCGCAAGGCCTGGTGCTCCGGGGCGGCGGTGCTCAGCCATGCGCTGCTCACCGCGTGGGACGCCGAAGACCGTCAGCAACTGGTGGCAGTAGCGCTGGATCAACCGGGCGTGAACATTACCGATCAGGGCTGGCAAGCAGTCGGCATGGGCGCCACCGGCAGCGTCGAAGTGTTGTTCGACGGCGCTGAAGCCCAGGCCATCGGCGAACCCGGCGACTACCTGAATCGTCCGGGGTTCTGGCAAGGCGGGATCGGCATCGCCGCGTGCTGGTACGGCGCGGCAAGGGAGATCGCCGAGGCGCTGCGTAAACACTGCGCGCAACGTCAGGAGCCGCACGCCCTCGCCCACCTCGGCACGGTCGATGCGGCGCTGTACGCAGCCGCCAATGTCCTGCGTTTCAGTGCGCTGCACATCGATGCGCATCCCGAAGCCGATGCCGAACTGTTAGCGCGGCGTGCTCGCGCCGTGGTCGAGCAATCGGCTGAGCAAGTGATGCGCGAGACCGGTCGGGCGCTGGGCGCGGGGCCGTTCTGCAAGGACCGGCACTTCGCCCGGCTGATCGCTGATCTGCCGGTGTTCCTACGCCAGAGCCATGCCGAGCGTGATCTGGCGGCCCTTGGCCAAGCGCTGGCTGAACACCCCGAGGAGGCCTGGACGCTATGAATGTCGCCAATAAACCCGATCCGATCATCGGCCACCAAGGCACTTCACTGCTGCAATGGCAACATTCCCGGCACCTCGCGGCGCTGGACAGCGTCGATGTCCTCAGTCTGGTGCCACCGGGCGCGCGGGCGGTGATTGTCGCCCCGCACCCGGACGACGAAGTGCTCGGCTGCGGCGGGATGTTGCAGTTGCTGGCCGCCGCCGGGCGTCAGTTGCAGTTGATCTCGGTCACCGATGGCAGCGCCAGTCACCCCGGCTCCGAGCGCTGGCCGGTGGAGCGTCTGAGCGTGGTGCGGCCGCAGGAATCAGCCGAAGCCCTGCGCCGCCTCGGCGTGCCGTTGCACCGGATGAAATGGCTGCGCGGCGGTTTCAGCGATAGCCAGGTCGCTGCGGATGAGCCGTCGCTGGTCGCGTTCATCGAACGCCACCTGCGCCCCGGCGACGTGGTGTTCAGCACCTGGTGCGAGGACGGCCACTGCGATCACGAAGCCGCCGGCCGCGCGAGTATCGAAGCCGCGCGGCGGGTCGGCGCCACTTGCCACGAATTGCCGGTATGGACCTGGCACTGGGCCTCCCCCGAAGACGCCTCAGTGCCATGGCAGCGCGCGCGCAAGATTCTGTTGTCACCCGAGCAAGTGGCGCGCAAACGCCACGCGATCCATGCCTTCGCCAGTCAGTTGGAGGGCGACCCGCAAGCCGGGCTGCAACCGGTATTGGCGCCGTACGTGCTGGATCGCCTGCTGCAACCTTTCGAAGTGGTGTTTCTATGAGCGTCGATGATCGTTACTTCGACGGATTGTTCAGCGCCAATGACGATCCCTGGGCCTTCCGCGAGCGCTGGTACGAACAGCGCAAACGCGCGATCACCCTCGCCGCCCTGCCCCGTGCGCATTACCGGGCGATCTTCGAGCCCGGCTGCGCCAATGGCGAGCTCAGCGCGGAACTCGCCGAGCGCTGCGACCGCCTGCTGTGTTGCGACACCGCCAGTGCCGCGGTGAATCTGGCGCGTACCCGGTTGAGCCTGTTTGACCACGCCGAAGTGCGTCAGAGTCGCTTGCCCGGCGACTGGCCGGAGGAAAAATTCGACCTGATTGTATTTAGCGAAATCGGCTACTACCTCGATGCCCAGGATCTGACAGAAGTGATCCGGCGCATCAGTCAATCCCTGACCGCGGACGGCCAGTTCCTCGCCTGCCACTGGCGCCCGCCCATCGACGGCTGCCCGCTCAATGCCCGGCAGGTGCACGACCTGATCCACGAGCAATTACCGCTGCCGCGTCTGGCCTTGCATCAGGAAGCGGACTTCATTCTTGAAGTCTGGAGCCGCGAGCCGCGCTCGGTGGCCGCATTGGAGGGCCTGCGATGATCGGCATTCTGATTCCCGCGCACAACGAGCAAGACCTGCTCGAACAGTGCCTGAGCGCCGCCGTACGCGCCAGCAAACACGGGCTGCTGGCCGGCGAACCGGTCGAAGTACTGGTGGTGCTCGACAGCTGCACGGATCGCTCGGCACAGATCGTCAGCGGCTTTCCGGTACTGAGCCTGCACATCGACGCGCGCAACGTCGGACAGGCCCGTGCCGCCGGCGCGCAGGTGTTGCTGGAGCGTGGCGCGCGCTGGATCTCCTGCACCGACGCCGACAGCCGTGTGGCCGAGGACTGGCTGGTGGCGCAGTTGGGTCTGGGTGCGGACGCGGTGTGCGGCACGGTGACCGTTGAACATTGGGATCCGACATTCGACGAAAGCGCGCAAATCCGCTATCACAGCCACTATCAGGCGCGGGACGGGCATCGCCATATCCACGGCGCCAATCTCGGGGTCAGTGCCGATGCTTATCGTTGGGCCGGGGGGTTCGCCCCCTTGACCTGTGATGAGGACGTGCAACTGGTGCGGCAACTGGAGTTGCTCGGTGCCGACATTGCCTGGAGCCATCGTCCGCAAGTGCACACCAGCGCCCGTCTGGACAGCCGTGCCCGGGGCGGTTTCGGGGACTACCTGCGAAAATTGGTACAGTTAGACATAAAAAAAGCGGATCAGATTGATCTGTAACGCGACGAACCGGTTTTCATGAGCAATACTCTGCTGCGCGGCAATCCAGGGTTGGGAGCGTCGCACAGCAATCCATTCGCCTTCACGGGTCGAGCGCACCTGCTTTTGCACGGTGCAGATTCGGCTGAGGGCCTGACTCGACAAGGACGTAGCACCCATGAAACCGTTATTCCTCAACGAAAACCCGCCGCCGGTACAGATCTGGAACAGTTCCCCGCAGCTGGACAACATCCCCGTCATCAACACCCATAGCCTCGTTCCCCCCGGTGCTCGCGCCGTCGTCGTCGCCCCGCATCCGGGTGATGAAGTGGTGACCTGTGGCGGCCTCCTGCAATTGCTCTCCAGCCTTGGCCATCCGCTGCAACTGCTGTCGATCACTGACGGCAGCGCCAGCCATCCCGGTTCGCGACAGTGGTCGGAAAAACGCCTGAGCGTGTTCCGTCCGCAAGAGAGCGTCGAAGCCCTGCGTCGGCTCGGCCTGCCGATGCACAGTCTGAAATGGGTGCGCGGCGGGTTCACCGACAACGCGCTGCTCGAGCGCGAGACGGAAATCAGCAGTTTCATCTCACGTTATCTGCGCCCCGGCGACGTGGTGTTCAGCACTTGGCGCAACGACGGCAACGACGACCACGAAGCGGTCGGACGTGCCAGTGCCAACGCGGCGGCGCAAGCCGGAGCCACCTATCACGACGTGGCAGTCTGGGCCTGGCACTGGCCGGAGCGCGAGCAGAGCCTGATCCCCTGGGATCGTGCACGCAAACTGCGCCTCGACACCTGGACCGTCGCGCGAAAAAGTCACGCCACCCACGCCTATGCCAGCCAGCTCAAGGGCGAACCGGCGATCGGCATCGCGCCGATGCTACCGCCGGTGATCCTGGAGCGGATGCGCCTGCCCTACGAAATTGTCTTCATCTGAAACACCCATCCCCTGTGGGAGCGAGCTTGCTCGCGAAAGCGTCGGTTCAGTCACCTGTGATGTTGAATGTGCCGGCCTATTCGCGAGCGAGCCCGCTCCCACATTGATATGCGGCGAGCCAGTGGCTATGGCTCACGACCGTTCATCGCAAATACGTCCCTACCTGTAATTTCTGACAGTAGCCAGAGCCGTCATCTTCAGCGCTGAATAACTCCACGCCCTTTGTCTCCCGACAGTTCGCACGGAGTTCCGTCCATGCTCGTTCAGCCCAAGATGAAAATCTCTGCCCCCCATTCACTGCTGGACCCGATAGTGCTCGGGCGCCTCCTGCCTTCCGGTCAGTGGGGGATCAACCGGGCGGCGGTGTTCACTTTTCCCGACCTCGGACTGCTTGTCGTCATCCCCATCTGGGCCACCAAGGCTGTTGGAGATACCGTCAAGCTGCTGCTCAATGACCGTGAGGTCGACGGACGTCCCATCATTGACGAAGCCGAGCTCAAGCAACCGACCCTCTTGTGGGTGGCTCCTCGTCATCTGCAGACAGGTCCTTACCAACTCACCTACGAAATCAAACAGCCCAATCAAAAAGAAGAGCGTCCGGACAAGCCCCTCAACCTCTTCGTCAAACTGGAACTCCCCGCTGGCCAGGACATCGACCCGGGCCCTGGTCACTCCAACCTGTACATGTACATTCCCCCGGCAATCGTCAACGGCGGCGTGGACAAAGACGTTGCCGAAGCGGGAGTGCCGATTGTCATCAGGTCCGAGTCCGGCAGCGGCTTGCCTTACCCTGACATCGCCGAGGGCGACGTTATTCATCTCAGTTGGGGTGGCTTTTTTGAGTATTCCACACCGGTGACCCAGGCGCAGATCAACGATCCAGCGGCAAACCCGATATTAATCACGGTCTCCAAAGCCACTATTAAAGAGGCTGGTGACACCGACCTCTTCGGTCTGGCGGTCACCTTCAAGGTGCGCGACATCGTCGGCAATGAATCGGAAGACTGGTGCAAGGAAACCCGCATTGTCGTCACCACCGGCATCGACCTGCTGGCCGCACCGATTGTTCAGGAGGCTGTCAACAACAAGCTCGACGCCGATAAACAGGGCGATAACGACATCACGGTGCATGTCACGGCCGACCGACCAGACTTCGAGATGAATGACATCATTCACTTGACCATGTTCGGCACCACCACGGAGGGCGAAAAAGTCGAAGTCACCGCCCTGCCCCAGACCGTCGACAATATCCCGCATAACTACGAGTTCAAGCTGTCCATTGCGGCCGTGCGTAAACTGGTCAATACCCAGGTCAGTTTCTTCTATCGGCTGGAACGCAGCGGCAGCAGTGACCCGTTAGGCTCAAAAAGGCAGTTTGTACAAGTCACCGGCGCAGCCCACCGCCTGGCCGCACCGATCATCGAGGAAGCCGAGGGAGAGTTCATCGATCCCACGAAGACACCCATCAACGTCCGCATTCCGTTCGATCCGGCCATCGAGTACGGCATGGGCATCGAGCTGTTCCTGTTGGGTAAAAGTCCGGACGGCAGCACCTTCCTGCCTGAGTTGGAGTGGCACATTCCGGAGGAGGATGAAGTCGAGAATCCCGAAGGTTTTGTCATCACCGTCGATGACTACAACCTCAAGCTGCTTGACGGCGGAACCCTGAAGGGGTGGTACGACCTGCTGATAGCCGACGGCGACGAGATCCTCAGACGGGAGTCGCTGCACACGAAATTGCTCAATGTGGGTGAACCGAAATTCGAGCTGGACGCCCCCATTGTCCTCGGGGTGGCGAACGGCTTCCTCGACCCGGCCACACTGCCCGGCGGTACCAGTAAACTGACCATCCCCAGGCCTGTGGTGAAGCCATGGGTAGCCAACGACGAGGCCACCTGGAAGTGGGTGGGCGACATCTCCGGCGAGGAACCCGGGTCCCGCACATTCAATGCCGTAACCGCCCAACAAGACTGGGTCATCAACCTGGACGCCGCCTTCGTCGCCCAGCACATCGAACCGAACCGCGGCAGCAAGATCACCGTCCGCTACCAGCTCTGGCGCCATGCCACAAATGAGACCAGCCTTTCGAATCCATTGGTGTTCACCGTGGGCGTCGCGCTGGAACTGCTCGCCCCCTCGATCAAGGAGAACAACGGCGACAGCACACTCAACCCGCTGCTGGTCAGGGACACCTTGACCATCGTGGTGCCGGACAACAGCGCGTTGCTGCCAAACCATGCAATCAGCGTTACCTGGACTGGCGCTGACGGCACGCCGGCCGGCGGGTCGCACACCTCAGCGCCGCGTGCGGTAAGCGAAGGGCTTGAGTTTGCGATCCCCAACAGCGTGGTGGCGTTCAACCTGGGTAAGCGGGTAAAAATCTCCTACGTCGTCATCATTGATGGTCATCCAACACCGTCCCGGGTATTTGACCTGACGGTGCAAGCAATGCCGCAGAGCGCGCTGGCCAGCCCCACCATCGAGCAGGCCGACAACGACGGCGACGGCCCGGAACTGCATACCGGCAACCTGACCCAAGCGTCCGTACGCATGGGTGACTGGCCGCTGATCGCCCTCAACCAATACGTCTGGTTGCGCCTGCGCGGGACCAATACCGACGGCAGCGCCTACGTGCGCGAGATCTGGAGCGCGCCGACGGCCGGCACCACCCCCGACTGGATTGCTGACCGGTTCTTCACTGTTCAGCTTCCAGCCGATGAGCTCAAAGCTCTGCAGGATGGCAGCGGCCTGGAGTTGGCGTTTAAAGCGGCGCTTGGTCAGAGCACGGTGGAGAGTGAGGCGGTGGCGTTTCCAGTGCGTACTTACACGATCAAAGCGATTGAGGATGTGCGGCCCACCATCATTTCGGCAAGAGACTCTGTGGGCCAGATGATTCTGTCTGGCGGTGATACTGCTGACAGAACGATAGTTCTGACCGGGGTAGCAAGCAGGGGCCAAAGAGTCGAAATTCTGGATAACCTGACAGCCATAGGCGAGGTCTTGGCAGACTCGCAAAACGGAGAATGGTCGTACACCTTGATGGGGCTTGACGCGTTGACTCACATCTTCACTGCCAAAGTTCTGGATGGCAGTAATCAGACTTCTACCCCGTACCTCATCGTTGTCATAGATGCAAAAGATGTTCTCAGTTTTTGGATGCAATTGCCGTCAGGAGGCGCCGGGTATCTTCCTCAAAACGGTAGCGTATTGTTATTTTCGAATTACGTCGGCTTGAGCTTGGGTTTTCAGGTCGTATCCCTCGCCATAGGAACTCATGTAGTAACGCTAAGTAGCCCCATGGTTGAGCTTCAAAGCAGGACTTTAGACATTAAATCTCCTGGTTCCCGTCAACTCGGATTATGGGGTATCAAACTCAACGGGCCGGGACTATATACGCTGAACTTTTTCGGCCCCACAGGAAAGCAGATAACTCCGCCCTTCACCGTCACATTCAATTGATAAGAAGGGTTTGCTCGCCTTAAACCCTAGTTGCTGAGAAGTGATAAGGGGACAGATTTATTTAATGGCAATCGCGAGCAGGCTCACTCATGCAATGGATCTTTGCCGGACACTTAACCTGTGACCAACGCAGATCCACTGTGGGAGCGGGCTTGCTCGCGAAGAGGCCAGAACTGTCAGCGCCTATTCCTTTGGCACAACATTATCCAGCGCCTGATTCACCGCCAACTCCCCCAGCATCACCACCTGCGCAATGCCCAACACCGTATTACGACTCGGCCCCTCCAGCGTGCCGGCGAAATCGCCCAGCATCACCGTGGCTGAGGCCAGGGATTCGCAGGCGTTGGCCAGCAGGGATTCGGTGTCGGTTTGTGGATTGACCAGGAACATGCTGCTGGGGGTGTAGGGTGTGGCCATGATTTGCGCGGGGGCCAGGTAGTGGTCCAGGGCGCGTTCGGCGGCTTCGTGGAGTTTTCTGGAGTTGAGGGATTCGTAGGGTGATAGCGGGTCTGTGACTGGCGGATTGGGTGGGGTTTCGGACATCAGATGGAACTCCGATCAAAGTACTTTGAAAGAATGACTCCCTGTAGGAGCTGCCGAAGGCTGCGATCTTTTGATCTTGTTTTTTAAAAGCAACATCAAAAGATCGCAGCCTTCGGCAGCTCCTACAGGGGACCGGGCAGTTAGTTCGGCACGCGGCGGCCGTCCAGTACCCGATTGACCATCAGTTCACTGAGCATGATCACCTGATGCAGCATCAGCATGGCCCGGCGCTGAGGGTTGTCGACGACGTCGCCGATATCGCGGGCCATGTCGCTGGCGGCGGCCAATGATTCGCAGGCTTCGACGAGCAAGGTTTCTTCGTCCACGGTGGGGTCGATGAGGAAGATTCTGTTCGCCTTGCATGACGAGGTTGAAGGGATCGAGATCTTCAATGCGCCGGGGTTGAGGTAGAAGTTGATGGCGCGGTCGGTTGCCGCTTTTATCTTCTGCGGGTCGAGGGCTGGGTCGTACGGGATTGAGGTGTCCGGGGGGTTGGGTGTGGCTTTGAACATGGATGAAACTCCGTATCGAGAAATAGGAGCCATCACCCTCGCTACCAAACGATGGGTGGCGGCCATGCGCGGGTTGGTAGACCGGTCGATACGGAACCCGGCGCTCACGAATGAGCCCCACGCATGTCCACCATAAAACTGAGCCCCAAAAAGAGGCTGCATAAGGTGACGCCATACGACCGTACCGAAATGGGCTACCAAACCCGATCACTGTTTTCCAGTGACAGGGAAACGATAAGCTCAACGCATAGCCGTGTAAGCCGGCGGATTCTGGCGTACGCGTAGGTAACGGCGCAAGGCGTTGTAGCCGTTATGGCGTAACGGTTCGTGTACTTTAAACGTGGTTGCGGAGTTAGGTTTATATGCGCGGGGGTATCGAGAGTTACCCTGTTGTTTTGATGCTGTCTGGCAGGCCGCTTTCGCGAGCAAGCCCGCTCCCACACTTGGAATGAGTGCATTCAGTTGGGAGGGTGATCGTCTTGTAGGCCGTCATCGCTGGCAAGCCAGCTCCCACCATTTGACCGAGTGCATTCAGTCGGAGATTGGTCGACTGTGAGGCCGCTTTCGCGAGCAGGCTCGCTCCCACAGGTTTCCTGGCGGCTCTGGTGATTTGTATTACGGCCTGAGGCATCTGGAAGGAACTGCCCGCTCACAGACCAGTCGCATGAACAGGAAGCCGTTTTTTCAGAGGAGTGAACGTGTCCAGCGATCCCAAGCGTCACGCCGTCGACGCACCCGTCATCCATCGCCTGCGCGTGCTGACGGTCAACACTCACAAGGGTTTTACCGCCCTCAACCGGCGCTTCATCCTGCCGGAACTGCGCGAAGCGGTGCGCAGCACCTCGGCTGATCTGGTGTTTCTGCAGGAGGTGGTGGGCGAACACGAGCGCCACTCCAATCGCTACCAGGAATGGCCGCAAACCTCGCAATACGAATTTCTCGCCGACAGCATGTGGAGCGACTTTGCCTACGGGCGCAACGCGGTGTACCCCGATGGTCATCATGGCAATGCGCTGCTGTCGAAATACCCGATCCGCGAATACCGCAACCTCGACGTGTCGATCACCGGCCCCGAGCGCCGCGGCCTGCTGCACTGCGTGCTGGACGTACCGGGCCACGCCGAAGTGCACGCGATCTGCGTGCACCTGAGTCTGCTGGAAAGCCACCGCCAATTGCAGTTGCAGCTGCTTTGCCAGTTGCTCGAATCATTGCCCGACGATGCGCCGGTCATCATTGCCGGCGACTTCAATGACTGGCAGCTGCAGGGCAATGCCGCCCTCGCCCGCCGCGATTACCTGCACGAAGCCTTCGAACGCCACCACGGCCGCCCGGCCAAGACCTACCCCGCGCGTTTTCCACTGCTGCGCCTGGACCGCATCTACCTGCGCAATGCCAGCAGCCACGACCCGCAGATCCTCGGCAACAAGCCTTGGACGCACTTGTCGGACCATTTGCCGCTGGCGGTCGAAGTGCATTTGTGAGCACAGACAACGACTTAGATATGTGCAGAAAAACAAACACTTGCAGCGCCTGATTTAGCTGTACCGCTCATCGTTCAGTTTCTTGACGCATGGGCATCACTCTTCTTATCTCTACCTTACTACCCCCGGAATCACTAACCGGGGCGACCCTTCCGGCACTCGAGAAATCGAGCGCCGCGGTTCGCCCCGCTCCATTCGGTCGCCCCTCGTTCGGGGTAGGAGAGACGCCAGAAAAGAGACCCCGCATGCGCTTGCAAGATAGACCTCCATGAAAAGCTCATTCACCCCGCAAGAAATCAAAGTGACGTTTTGCACAGTGTCGAGTTCGATTCTGCTGTGCTCATCCATGGAGGCGCAGGCCGGTCCTGCAGCGGATGAAACCACCCCCTGGTATCGCCAGGACGTGCCCGTCCTGACCCTGCCGGCGACCGTTATTACCCCCGGGCCCCAACGCCTGAGTCCCCGTCCCGATCTGCGCGGCGCCGACCTGATCACCGAGGATCTGGCACCGGTGGCCTGGGATCAGTTGTACGGGCAAAGCGCTCGGCGAGCGCAAACCGACGTGCTGTCACCAGGTTTTGCCACCCCCGGCAACGGCGACTTCAAAGGCGCGCCAGTAATCACCGTGCAAAGCGCCGGCGGCCACACTCAGACCCTCGGCCTGATTGGCGGATACAACCAGATCCAGGCCAACAGCGGTGGCCCGATCAACAGCCGCGCCCTCGCCGACCCGGCCGCCGATACTCTGAACCTGCAAGGCCAGAGCCTCGGCGCTTATTACCGCCTGACTGGCGCGCAAGGCTGGCATGTCGACCTGTCGGCCAGCGGTGGCCGGGTCAGCGGTTTCAGTCGCAACGAACAAGGCGCGCGCCAGGCCACCGAAGGCAGTGCGATGACCTTCTCGGTCGAAGGTGGATACCCGATCGGCCTGGGCGGCAACTGGGTGGTTGAACCCCAGGCGCAACTGATCAATCAGCGCATCACCCTCGACACGCCGTACGCGGGTGCCGGCAACGCTTCATCATCGGATCTGTCGGCATGGAGCGGCCGCGTCGGCGCCCGCCTCAAAGGTAGCTACGATGTGAACGGTCTGCCCGTGGAACCCTACGTGCGCACCAACCTCTGGCACACGGTCTACACCGGCAACACGGTGACTCTCGATCAGGTCGACAAGATCAGCAGCAGCCGCAAATCATCGACGGTCGAATTAGGGTTGGGATTGGTGGCGCGGGTGACGCCGGCGGTCAGCCTGTATGTCAGCGCCGATTACAGCAGTGATGTGGATGACAATGACTTGAACGGGTTGATTGGCAGCCTGGGGGTGCGGATGCGTTGGTGATTTCGGCTTGAGGGGCGATGGCCTCTGAGCTGACGCCATCGCGAGCAGGCTCACTCCTACAGGGAGACGCATTCCAAATGTAGGAGTGAGCCTGCTCGCGATGGCAGCGACGCGGTCGCGGATCAACCCTCCGGCTTGAGAATCAACACCGCCAGCGGCGGCAGATTCAGCTCCAGCGACAGCGACTGGCCATGGCTCGGCACCTCTTCGGTAAACGCCCCGCCGCCATTGCCATAATTCGAACCGGCGTAAGTGTCGGCATCACTGTTGAGCAACTCCGCCCAGCGCCCGGCAAACGGCACGCCGACCCGGTACGACTGACGCGGCACCGGAGTAAAGTTGGCCACCACCAGCACCGGTTTGCCGTCCTTGCTCCAGCGCAGCCACGCGTACACGCTGTTGATCGCGTCATCGCCAATCAACCACTGGAAACCCTGCGGCGCATCATCCTGATCGTGCAGCGCCGGTTCCTCGCGGTACAAGCGGTTGAGGTCGCCGACCAGTTTCTGCACGCCTTTGTGTTCCGAGTATTGCAGCAGGTACCAGTCCAGTTGCTGATCGTGATTCCACTCGCGCCACTGGCCGAATTCGCAACCCATGAACAACAGCTTCTTGCCCGGATGGGTCCACATGAAACTCAGATAGGCGCGCAGGTTGGCGAATTTCTGCCAGCGGTCACCGGGCATCTTGTCGATCAGCGAGTGCTTGCCGTGCACCACTTCGTCGTGGGAGATCGGCAGGATGAAGCGCTCGGACCAGGCGTAAACCAGGCCGAAACTCAATTCATTGTGATGGTGCGCGCGATACACCGGATCCTGCTGGATGTAGTGCAGCGAGTCGTGCATCCAGCCCATGTTCCATTTGTAGGCGAAACCAAGACCGCCCTGCTGGGTGCTCTGACTGACGCCCGGCCATGCGGTGGACTCCTCGGCGATCACCAGCGCCCCCGGGGCCTCCAGCTCGACCACGTCATTCAAGTGGCGGAGGAAATCGATTGCCTCCAGATTCTCGCGCCCGCCGTGACGGTTCGGCACCCATTCGCCGGCCTTGCGCGAATAGTCGCGATACAGCATCGAGGCCACCGCATCGACGCGCAGGCCATCGATGTGGAAATGCTTCAACCAGTGCAACGCCGACGCCAGCATGTAGCCGTGAACTTCAGTGCGCCCAAGGTTGTAAATCAGCGTGTCCCAGTCCTGATGAAAGCCTTCCAGCGGGTTGCCGTATTCGTACAACGCCGTGCCATCGAACTGCGCCAGACCGTGAGTATCAGTGGGGAAATGCGCTGGCACCCAGTCAAGGATCACGCCGATGTCGGCACGGTGGCAGGCATCGACGAACTCACCGAACTGCTCCGGCGTGCCGTATCGGGCGCTCGGGGCGAATTGCGAGAGCAACTGATAACCCCACGAACCACCAAACGGGTGCTCCATGATCGGCATCAGTTCGATGTGGGTGAAACCCAGTTCCTTGACGTAAGGGATCAGCCGTTCGGCCAGTTCCGGCCAGGTGTACTGGCGGGCGACTTCGCCCAGATCGTCCAGTTCGCACTGCCACGAGCCGGCATGCAATTCGTAGATCGACAGCGGCGCTGAATGCTTCTGCCGTTCGCGACGGCCGTTCATCCAGTCCTGATCCTGCCAGTTGATCTGCAGCGGTGCGGCGACTTTCGACGCGGTGTCCGGCGGCAGACTGGTGGCCAGCGCCATCGGGTCAGCCTTCAGCGGCAGGATGCCGTGGGTGCCAAGGATCTCGTATTTGTACAACTCTCCCGCTTGCAGGCGCGGAATGAATAATTCCCAGACCCCGGATGGATGGCGCAGGCGCATCGGATGCCGGCGACCGTCCCACACGTTGAAATCACCGACCACCGACACGCGCCGGGCATTCGGCGCCCACACGGCAAAACGCACACCGTCGACGCCATCGACCGTGGTCAGTTGCGCGCCGAGGCAACTGCTGAGGTCGCGGTGATTGCCTTCGGCGAACAGATACAAATCCATTTCGCCGAGCAATTGGCCAAAGCTGTAGGGATCTTCCGCCACCTGCTCGCCCCCGGCCCAGCGCGTGCGCAGCAGATAGGGTCGCGCCTGATCGAAGTGACCGACAAACAGCCCCGGTGTTTCGGTGGCTTGCAGTTCGCCGCGCTCTTCACCGCTGTCCTTGTCCAGCACTTCGACTTTCAACGCACCCGGCAGATAAGCACGGATAAATTGCCCGCCGGCACCATCACCGTGCGGGCCGAGAATGGAAAACGGGTCGTGGTGTTCCGCGCGCACCAGGGCGTCGATGTCCCGCGCCGCCGGCAATAACGCTTCTTTAGCGTGACCCTGTTCCTTGTTCGAGAAACTCATGACTACTCTCCACCAAGATCGGAAAAGGGTTTAAGCCCCGTCAATAACCCATACAAACCGTGCAACGGCACGGGCAGCCACATGGGGCGATTTTCGGCTTCATAGGCCACTTCATAGGCCGCCTTCTCCAGGCCGAACAGCGCAAGCGCAGCGTCGGCACCCGCAGGATCCTGCCAAGCATGATCAAGACTAGCTGCCGCTTGGCGATATGCCTGAACAAATGCCTCGCGCGCCTCACGCAGGTAGCGCTCGGCAACCCGATGCCGGGCCGCTTCCGACTCTGGACTGTGATCGACGTTGTGCACGTTGATGGTCATCGCCGCCGCGTAATCGAAGGAGCGCAGCACGCCGCTGACGTCCTTGTACGGACTGTGTTTGCCGCGCCGTTCGTGCAGCGGCCGCGCCGGTTCACCCTCGAAATCGATCAGATAGGCATCGCCCTTGATCACCAGCACCTGACCCAGGTGCAGGTCGCCATGCACGCGGATACGCAAGCCGCCCACAGCTTTCTGCGCGAGTTCCTGCACATGGCCGAGGATGACTCTTTTGTTGTCGAGCAGCCGCGCGACCATTTTCTGATCCGCCGCGCTCAGATGACTCTGATGTTGCTTGAGCAGCTTCAACGCATGCTCTACCTGCGCCGCGACGTCCTTGCCAGTGGCTTGCGCCTCCTTGGCGCTGGTGGTTTGCGGGACGAAGTCGGGATTGTCGCTCGGCGCCGCCAGCACCTGGTGCATTTCGCCCAGACGCTGGCCGAGCATGCCGGCAAAGTCCTTCAGTTCGCCGAGGGCGTTGTAATGCTGTTCCTGCTCGGACATCGCGTCCGCCAGCTCATCACGCAACGCCCGTTCGAGGTTGTTCTGCGTCCATTCCCAGGCATCGCCCTGATTGCTCAGATAGCCTTGGGCGATCATCAGCAGGTTGTCTTCGCCAGCGCCATCGCGGCGGATCACCGAGCCGAGCAGCGGCGAGATGTTGGCGAAACCGGCCTCGGTCAGGTACGCGCTCATTTCCAGTTCCGGGTGTACACCCGAAGCGACCTTGCGGATCAGCTTCAGCACCAGACTGTTGCCGATCACCACCGAACTGTTCGATTGCTCGGCCGACAGATAACGCACCTCGGATTCGGCACCGAGGCCGAGTTTTTCCAGTTGCGCGGTCGGCGCAAAACGAATCTCGCCCTGTTCGGAGTTGAGCACGGTGTTGCTCTGCATGCCTTGCAGCACTGCGTGCACAAACGTTTCGAGGCTGAACGCATCAGTGATCAGACCGACCTGACGCCCGCGACGAACCCGGGACAACGCCAGTTGCTGCGGCAATGCCGGCCCGACCTGATCTTCAGCGATGAAGCCGAACGGCAGTTGATAGCGGCTGGTCTGCCCGGCGCTGGTGACTTCGATCTCGCTGAGCAGCACCGGATGCTGCGCGTCGCCGAAGCGCACGCCGTAGGCCAGATTGACCTGCTCGATGGCCGCGTCCTTGCCGGCGAACCAGCGGCGGTTCTGCAGCCAGCTCGGCAGGATGCTCTGCTCCAGGGTGGTACGCGTCGGCGCCTCGAGCAGCTCTTCCATGCGTTTTTTCAGCACCAGGGTGGTGAAGTCCGGCAGGCTCTGCGCCGGTTCCACGTGCCAGCTCGGCATCTGGTTTTCTGCAGCCAGGGCGAACCAATAGAAACCGTACGGGGCCAGGGTCAGGAGGAAATTCAACTGGCCGATTGGCGGGAACGCGTTACCGCCGAGCATCTCCACCGGAACCATGCCGACGTACGCCGACAGATCGAGTTCCGCCGCTTGCGCGCTGCGCGAGACGTTGGCCACGCAAAGAATTATTTCGTGCTTGCCGTCGGCGTCGGTGAATTCCCGGGTGTAGGCCAGAATCCGCCGGTTGCTCGGCGAGAGCATCTTCAGCGTGCCGCGACCGAACGCCTTGGACTGCTTGCGCACAGCGAGCATGCGCCGCGTCCAGTTCAGCAGCGAATGCGGATCGCCGGCCTGGGTTTCGACGTTGACCGACAGATAACCGTATTGCGGGTCCATGATCGGCGGCAGCACCAGACTGGCCGGATCGGCGCGGGAGAAGCCGCCGTTGCGGTCAATAGACCATTGCATCGGCGTGCGCACGCCGTCGCGGTCGCCGAGGTAGATGTTGTCGCCCATGCCGATTTCATCGCCGTAATACAGCGTCGGCGTGCCGGGCATCGACAGCAGCAGGCTGTTGAGCAACTCGACGCGGCGACGATCACGCTCCATCAACGGCGCCAGACGCCGACGAATGCCAAGGTTGATCCGCGCGCGGCGGTCAGCGGCGTAGTAATTCCACAGGTAGTCGCGCTCCTTGTCGGTGACCATCTCCAGCGTCAGCTCATCGTGGTTGCGCAGGAAGATTGCCCACTGGCAGTTGGCAGGAATTTCCGGGGTTTGCCGCAGAATGTCGGTGATCGGGAAGCGATCTTCCTGGGCCAGCGCCATGTACATGCGCGGCATCAGCGGGAAGTGAAAGGCCATGTGGCATTCGTCACCGTTGACGCCCTCGGCATCGGTGTCGCCGAAGTACAGCTGGGTGTCTTCCGGCCATTGGTTGGCCTCGGCCAGCAGCATGCGGTCCGGGTAATTGGCATCGATTTCGGCACGGATCTGCTTGAGGACATCGTGGGTCTCGGGCAGGTTTTCGTTGTTGGTGCCGTCGCGCTCGATCAGGTACGGAATCGCGTCAAGGCGCAGGCCGTCGATGCCCATGTCCAGCCAGTAACGCATCACCGACAGCACGGCTTTCATCACTTGCGGATTGTCGAAATTGAGGTCGGGCTGGTGCGAATAGAAGCGGTGCCAGAAGTACTGACCGGCGACCGGGTCCCAGGTCCAGTTGGACTTTTCGGTGTCGAGAAAGATGATCCGCGTGCCGTCGTACTTCTGATCGTCATCCGACCACACATAGAAGTCCCGCGCCGCCGAACCGGGCTTGGCCTTGCGCGCCCGCTGGAACCACGGGTGCTGATCCGAGGTGTGGTTGATGACCAACTCGGTGATCACCCGCAAACCCCGCTTGTGCGCCTCGGCGATAAAGCGCTTGGCGTCGGCCATGGTCCCGTAGTCGCTGTGTACGCCGCGGTATTCGGCGATGTCATAGCCGTCATCGCGACGTGGCGACGGGTAGAACGGCAGCAGCCAGATGGTGTTGACGCCAAGTTCGGCGATGTAATCGAGTTTGGCGATCAGGCCGGGAAAGTCGCCGATCCCGTCGTTGTTGGAGTCGAAAAACGATTTGACGTGAACTTGATAGATCACCGCATCCTTGTACCAGAGCGGGTCTTTGATAAAGGTGGCTGCCTTGGGTTTCTTCGCCATGTGAAACTCCTGTTCAATTCTGTCAGACCACACGGATGCCCTGTGACGAGGGGCTCTGTGGTGAGGGGATTCATCCCCGACGGGCTGCGAAGCGGCCCTGCTTTTATTCAGTTTTACCCGGTTGTTCTTTGTGGCTGCTGCGCAGCCAGTCGGGGATAAATCCCCTCACCACAAGTTTTTGAGCAAGGTCTTACGCGGCAGTAATCCGCCAGATCCCGAACGGCTGGTACGCCGGGTCAATGCGCATGAACTGATACTTGCCATGCCAGTCCCAGCGATGCCCGTTCATCAAGTCCTCACCGTGGGTGGTCGCGTCGTCGGGCAGACCCATCTCCCACAGCGGCAGTTCAAAATTGGCTTCCTGCACGTTGTGCGGATCGAGGCTCACCGCCACCAGAATGAAATTGCTGCCGTCAAAGCTGCGCTTGCCGAAGTACAGAATGTTGTCGTTCCACGCGTTGTAGATTTTCAACCCCAGGTGCGTGTGCAGCGCCGGGTTCTGCCGGCGGATGCGATTGAGCTGGGCGATTTCGGCAATGATGTTGCCCGGCGCATTGAAGTCGCGGACGCGGATCTCGTACTTCTCCGAATCGAGGTATTCCTCCTTGCCCGGCACCGGCGCCGCTTCGCACAACTCATAACCGGAATACATGCCCCACAGGCCCGAGCCCATCGTCGCCAGCGCCGCGCGGATCAGAAACCCCGGCCGCCCTGATTCATGCAGGAACGCCGGGTTGATGTCCGGCGTATTGACGAAAAAGTTCGGCCGGTAGCATTCGCGCCACGGCGACTCGTTGAGTTCGGTGAAGTAGGCCGCCAGCTCGGACTTGGTGTTGCGCCAGGTGAAATAGGTGTAGCTCTGGCTGTAACCGACCTTGCCCAGGCGCGCCATCATCGCCGGTGTGGTGAACGCCTCGGCGAGGAAGATCACTTCCGGGTGCAGTGCCCGCACATCGGCAATCAGCCATTGCCAGAACGGCAGCGGCTTGGTGTGCGGATTGTCGACGCGAAAGATCTTCACACCTTCGTTGACCCAGCCGACGACGATATCGCGCAGCTCGACCCACAGGCTGGGGATGGCATCCGGCGCATAGAAGTCGACGTTGACGATGTCCTGGTACTTCTTCGGCGGGTTTTCCGCGTATTTGATCGTGCCGTCCGGGCGCCAGTTGAACCAGCCTGGATGCTGCTTGAGCCACGGGTGATCCTGCGAACACTGGATGGCGAAATCGAGGGCGATTTCCAGGCCATGCTCAGCGGCAGCGGCCACCAGCCGGCGGAAGTCTTCGCGAGTACCGAGCTGCGAGTGAATCGCCTCATGGCCACCCTCCTCGCTGCCAATCGCGTACGGACTGCCCGGATCATCGGGACCTGCGGTCAGGGAATTGTTGCGGCCCTTGCGGTGGGCGCGGCCGATCGGGTGGATCGGCGTGAAGTACAGCACGTCAAAACCCATGTCCTGAATCATCGGCAGGCGCGAGTGCACATCGTTGAATGTACCGTGACGCTTGGGATCGTCGGTGATCGAGCGCGGAAACAGCTCGTACCAACTGGCGAACTCGGCCAGTTCCCGTTCGACATCCACCGGGAATTCGGCGCTCAGGCTCAGATAAGCGCGGTGATCGGCCTGCGCCATCAATTGCGCACTGCGCGAGTGCAGAAACAGCGCCACCTGCTCGGTTTCGAGCAGGCCGGACAATTCATGATGCAAGGCGGCGAGCTGTTCGCTGAGCTGACCGTCGCTGCGCTCGGCGGCCTGCAGCACCATGCTGCGGCCTTCCTGCAGTTCGAGCGACACCGGGACGGCGGCGTTGTGCTTCTTCTCCAGTTCGTACTGGAAACTGGCGAAATGGTCGATCCACGCTTCGATGCAGTACAGATAGCGACCCTGGCGGTCCGGACGAAACTGCCCCTGCCAACTGTTATTGCCCAGCTCGCTCATCACCTCGCTGTGCCAGGACTCTTCGCCCTCGGCACGCCAGCGGATGCGCACGGCCAGCTTGTCATGGCCGTCGGCGAAGACCTTGCTGGTGACGATCACGTCACGCTCGACAATCGACTTCACAGCAAACTGCCCGCCATCGAGGGTCGGCATGGTGTTTTCGATCACGATGCGCGGCAGCAGCAACGCCTGCGACAGCGGCATGTGCGGGTTGTAGCTCTGCTCTGAAGGTTTTTCAGCAGACATCGAGCATCTCTCCTTAACGCCCCAAGGACGCTCTTGTGCCGGAACAGTGTTCACAATGAGGCACCGGCCCCGACTTGAACTCACTTAGGTTCCGAGCGACCGGCGCGGGGAAAAGTTCACAGGGATTTGTCTGGACAGAAAAGCGGATCGAATTCATCACACGGTGGTCAATCCACTTAAGCACTTCTCACGCCATGTGCCACACGGAGGTCTACAGATGAACATCCCGATCCCGGCCGAAACGCCTGATCCGAACATCGACAACCCAGCCCTGCCCGAGACCGAGCCACAGCCGATTCCCGAGCAGGAACCCCCAGGCACCACGCCACCGCCAAAGGAAGAACCGCCGACGACGATGCCCCCCGTGATCGTTTAAGCACCCAGCCGATCGTTCCCACCATCATGGGAACGATCGGTTACAGGTGCTGGTTTTTCTCCCCATCCTTCTCAAACATCCTGACCACCCGTGGCATCACGCTGAAAATTCCCAGCGCCAGCAAAGTGCTGAGCAGCGCCGTCGCTTCCCTGCCCAACCCGGCCGCCACGCCGATCGCCGCCGTCATCCACAACCCGGCTGCCGTGGTCAGTCCTTTCACATGCCCTTCGTCACCTTCCTGATTCTTCAAAATCGTACCGGCACCGAGAAAGCCGATCCCGGCGATCACTCCCTGCAACACCCGGCTCATCGCATCGGATTCGGCCCCTGAGGTCTGCGGCACCAGCACAAACAGCGCCGCCCCCAACGCCACCAACATGTGCGTGCGCACCCCGGCGGCCTTACCCTTGTGCTCGCGTTCGAAACCGAGAATTCCGCCCAGCACCGCCGCCATCAACAGGCGCACGGTGATGCGCGTCAGTTGCGAGGCATCGCCGACATCGGCGAACTCCGCTTGCAGCGTCACCCACACTTCATGCCACCAGGCGTTCATCGCTCCCTCCTTTCTTATTGGTCGTTAGTGGATGGACAGCAGCGACCATTAATCAGTTGCGCAGAACGATCGGCAAAGCACGCGCCCTAACCTCTCAGGTACTCATGAAAAAAGGACAGCCTCATGCCCGTTCGAATCGATGAATCCAATCCCGAATCCAAAGTGTGTTTTTTCACCGTCGAAAATGGCGAGGAAATTCGTATCTGCGACACGCTGGAAGTCAAAACCGATAGCGAAAAAGCCATGTCGTTCGTAGAGATTGAAGGCCGGCGCGTTTACATCACCGAAGCAGAAGCCGATGCACTGACCGTCGCCGGCGCGAAAGACGGTCGCAAGCACCTGAAGGCCGATGAGAGTGATTCGGTGATTTGACTGACCCGGATCAACATCCGGCGCAGACGCCTGCGATAGGCGTTTGCGCCTGCGCCTGCGGGCTGCTTCAAGTTGTCGCAGGATGTGTACCAAACGCCATCTGATACGCTTTTTATTCAAATAGCTGAGTCTGTTATGCAAACAGATCGGCGCTCATAGTTCGTCCGCCTGATGGAGGCTGATGAGCGAATGACCATGAGCGAACAAATCCCCGTCCGAACCGTAGAAGCAAGCCCCACCATAAAAAATGTGCCTGGTCGCCCGATGAAGGCGAAGGCCGGCTCCACCGACAATCACATCCACACCCGCAGTTTCACCGGCCTGTTCCGTACCTTGCGCATCAGCGGCGCGGGCTTTCTGTTTCTGCTGTTCTTCGGCACCGTGTGGCTGAACTGGGGCGGTCGTCAGGCCGTGCTGTGGGACTTGGCCGAAAGCAAATTCCATATCTTCGGCGCGACCTTCTGGCCACAGGATTTCATCCTGCTCTCGGCGCTGCTGATCATTGCTGCGTTCGGTCTGTTCGCCATCACCGTGTTCGCCGGCCGGGTCTGGTGCGGTTACACCTGCCCGCAGAGTTCGTGGACGTGGATCTTCATGTGGTGCGAAAAAGTCACCGAAGGCGAACGCAACCAGCGGATCAAACTGCAAGCGGCGCCCTGGGGCCTGAACAAACTGGCGCGGCGCGCGGCCAAGCACACCCTGTGGCTGGCGATCAGCGTGATGACCGGGCTGACTTTCGTCGGCTACTTCACGCCGATCCGGCCGCTGGCCGAAGAGCTGTTCACCCTGCAGATCGGCGGGGTCAGTCTGTTCTGGGTGTTGTTCTTCACCGCCGCCACTTACATCAACGCCGGTTGGCTGCGCGAAGCGGTGTGCATGCACATGTGCCCGTATGCGCGGTTCCAGAGCGTGATGTTCGACAAGGACACCCTGGCTATTTCCTACGACGTCGCCCGTGGCGAAAACCGTGGCCCGCGCAAACGCGATGTGAAGCCCGCCGAGGCCGGCCTCGGCGACTGCATCGACTGCCAGTTGTGCGTGCAGGTCTGCCCGACCGGCATCGACATCCGCGATGGCTTGCAGATGGAATGCATCGGCTGCGCGGCATGCATCGACGCCTGTGATTCGATCATGGACAAGATGAACTACCCGCGCGGTTTGATCCGCTACAGTTCCGAGCGCGAATTGCAGGGCGGCAAGACCCACTTGCTGCGGCCACGGCTGATCGGCTACGTCGCGGTGCTGCTGGTGATGATCGGCGCTCTGGCGCTAGCCTTGGTCGAACGGCCGATGGTCTCGCTGGACGTGACCAAGGACCGTGGGCTGTTCCGCGAAAACGGTCAGGGCCAGATCGAAAACATCTACACCCTCAAGGTCATCAACAAGACCCAGCAGCGTCAGGACTACAACCTGAGCCTGGTGGATGGCGACGGCTTCCAGTTGCAGGGCAAGACCGAGCTGAGCCTGGCGCCGGGTGAGATCGTCGATGTGCCGGTGTCGGTGGCAATGACCACGGAGCGCCCGGCCAGCAGCTCGCAGACCTTGAGCTTCAAGATCGCCGACAGCGACGAGCCCGAGATTTATAGCGTGGCGAAAAGCAGGTTTGTGGCGCCGATGAATCGCTGAGCCGTTAGAATCCTCCCCCTCACCCCAGCCTCTCCCCCCAGGGGGCGAGGGGGAAAGGGAGCAGATCTCAGTGGCTTTCAAACCCGAGTTCGACTCCGGGCTTTCAAGTCGGCGTAACTCGAACATACAACCCGATCAGTCCCCTCTCCCTCCGGGAGAGGGCTAGGGTGAGGGGCTTTCCCTGACACCCTACACACCCAACCAGCACCAAGGCCCCCGATGAAACGCTACGAAAAATTCGCCGACGACATCGCTGAACTGATCCGCTCCGGCGTGCTCGGCCCCGGGCAACGGGTGCCGTCGGTGCGCTACGCCAGCCAGACTTACGGGGTCAGCCCGTCCACGGTGTTCCAGGCCTATTACCTGCTGGAACGTCGCGGTCTGATCCGCGCGCGGCCGCGCTCCGGTTACTTCGTCAACACCCACGCACCGAGTCCGTTCTCGGAGCCGGTGATCAGCAGCCACGTCAACGACTCCACCGAAGTCGACGTCAGCGAACTGGTGTTCTCGGTGCTGGAATCGATCAAGGATCCGAGCACCGTGCCCTTCGGCTCGGCGTTCCCCAGCCCGACCCTGTTCCCATTGCAACGGCTGTCACGTTCGCTGGCCAGTGCGGCGCGGGAGATGGACCCGCGCATGGTGGTCACCGACATGTCGCCGGGCAACCCGCAACTGCGTCGGCAGATCGCCCTGCGCTACATGGTTGGCGGCTTGATGCTGCCGATGGAAGAACTGCTGATCACCAACGGCGCCCTCGAAGCGCTGAATCTGTGCCTGCAAGCGGTGACCGAGCCGGGCGATCTGGTGGCCATCGAAGCCCCGGCGTTCTACGCCAGCCTGCAAGTGCTGGAGCGCTTGAAACTCAAAGCCGTGGAAATCCCCGTGCACCCGCGCGACGGTATCGACCTCGGCGTGCTCGCCCAGACCCTGGAGCGCCATCCGATCAAGGCCTGCTGGTGCATGACCAGTTTCCAGAACCCGATGGGCGCGACCATGCCCGAGGCGAAGAAACAGGAACTGGTGGAACTGCTGCGCCGGCATCAGGTGCCGCTGATCGAGGACGACGTCTACGCCGAACTCTATTACGGTCAGCAGGCACCGAAACCGGCCAAGGCCTTCGACACCGAAGGGCTGGTGATGCACTGCGGTTCGTTCGCCAAGAGCCTGGCCCCCGGCTACCGCATCGGCTGGGTCGCCGCCGGGCGTTACGCACAGAAAATCGAACGGCTGAAACTGATGACCTCGCTCTGTGCCTCGATGCCGGCGCAAGCGGCCATCGCCGACTACCTGCAACACGGCGGCTACGACCGCCACTTGCGCAAACTGCGCTACGCCCTGGAAGAACAGCAAAGCGCGATGCTCGCAGCGATTGCCCGCTATTTCCCGGCGCAGACCCGCGTCAGCCAGCCGGCGGGCGGCTACTTCCTTTGGCTGGAACTGCCACCGCAGATGGATTCGTTGAAGTTGTTTCAGATGGCATTGGCGCAGGGCATCAGCATCGCGCCGGGGCCGATCTTCTCGCCGACTCAGCGGTTCAGGAACTGCATTCGCCTGAATTACGGCAGCCCGTGGACCGAGGATTCGGAGAAGGCGATGGAGACGTTGGGGCGGATTGTGCGGTCGTTCTGACAGACAGATGTTGGGGCTTATGACGCCTTCGCGAGCAAGCCCGCTCCCACAGTAGACCGCATTCCATCTGGAGAAACGCGGTCTACTGTGGGAGCGGGCTTGCTCGCGAAGAGTCCAGATCAGGCAACACAAATCCCAACGATCAGCGCCCGCCACCCAAATCAACAAACGTCCCGGTCGCATAAGAAGCCTTGTCCGACAACAACCAGACAATCGCCTCCGCCACTTCATCCGGGCGCCCGCCCCGGGCCATCGGAATCGCCGACTCAAGCTTGCTGACCCGATCAGGATCGCCGCTCAGTGCATGGAAATCGGTATAGATATAGCCCGGACGCACCGCGTTGACCCGAATCCCCTCACCCGCCACTTCCTTGGACAGACCGATGGTGAAGGTGTCAAGTGCGCCTTTGGACGCGGCGTAGTCGACGTACTCGTTGGGCGAACCCAGGCGCGCGGCGACCGAGGAGACGTTGACGATGCTGCCGCCCTGCCCGCCGTGTTTGGGCGACATGCGCAGGATCGCGTGCTTGGCGCAGAGGATCGGCGCCAGGACGTTGGTTTTCATGATTTTAAGAATGCGGAATTCGGACATTTCATCGACCCGCGACTTGTGCCCGACGGTGCCGGCGTTGTTCACCAGCGCGGTGACCCGCCCCAATTCGGTGTCGACCCGCTGAAACAGCGCGATCACTTCGTCTTCGATGCTGACATCGGCGCGTACCGCAATGGCTTGCGCCCCCAGCGCCCGCACTTGCTCCAGCACGCTTTGCGCGGCCTGTTCATCCGACTGATAGTTGATGCAGATCCGATAGCCCTGCCCGGCAGCCAACAACGCCGTAGCGGCGCCAATTCCGCGCCCGCCACCGGTGATTACCATGACTTTATCCATGCTGGCCCTTCCCCCCAATGCACACGTAACAGTCGGGTTGAAGAATAACCGCCATTGGGCGGTTTTGCATGGGCTCTGTCAAAGACAAAACCCTGCATGAGACTGAGATGTTTTTTGTGGCGAGGGAGCTTGCTCCCGCTCGGCTGCGAAGCAGCCGTGATTCCGGGCAACACAGTAAAACCGAGTAAAAACGCGGCCGCTTCGCGCCCCGGCGGGAGCAAGCTCCCTCGCCACAGAATGCAGTCAGACTGCCGCCAAAGCCTCTCCACGGGCAATGTTCTGCATGAACGCATCCGCCGGCATCGGATGCCCCAACAGATAGCCCTGCAACGAATCACAGCCCAACTGCGTGAGGAAATCCTGCTGCACGCCGGTCTCCACCCCCTCGGCAACAATGCGCAAACCGAGTGCCTGGCCCAACGCCACAATCGCCGAGACGATGGCCGCGTCATCGCTGTCGTGCTCCAGATCGCGGACAAAACCGCGGTCGATCTTCAGCTCGTTGGCCGGCAAACGCTTGAGGTACATCAGGCTCGAATAACCGGTGCCGAAGTCGTCGATCGACAGGTCGACGCCCATGTCGGACAACTCCTGCAACACCTTCATGCTCGCATCCGCGTCGCTCATGGCCGTGGTTTCGGTGATCTCCAGGGTCAGGCTGTTGGCCGGCAGGTGGTGGGTCGCCAGCGCCTTGGCCACGCTCTGCACCAGCCCCGCGTGGCAGAACTGCAAGGCCGAGAGGTTCACCGCAATGCGCCAGTCGGTGTAACCGAGCACGTACCATTCGCGCATCTGCCGGCAAGCTTCGTTGAGCACCCATTCACCGATGGCGATGATCAGGCCGGTCTTCTCCGCCAGATCGATGAACTTGTCCGGCAGCAACATGCCCTGGGTCGGATGCTGCCAGCGCAGCAGCGCTTCGGCACCGACCGGACGACCACTGATGGCGTCGAATTTGGGCTGGAAATACAGGCTGAACTGACTGTGTTCCAGCGCGGCGCGCAGGTCCTGCAACAGCTGCAGCTGCTTGCGCGCGTTGCTGTTCATCGAAGCATCGAAGAAGCTGTAACCGTTTTTTCCGCTGCCCTTGGCGTGATACATCGCCGCGTCGGCATTCATCAGCAGTTCCTGGGCGCTCAGGCCGTTACCCGGGTACAGGGCGATGCCGACGCTGGCAGAAATCTGCAAGTCGTGCTCGGCCACGCGGAACGCCTGACCGAGCAACCCGACCTGACGCGCAGCCAGTCCCAGAGCATCGTCGGGTTCGCTCAGACGCACCAGCAGCACGAACTCGTCGCCGCCAATTCGCGCGAGCGTATCCTGACTGCGCAGATCTTCGCGCAGGCGCACCCCGACTTCACGCAGCAACTGGTCACCCATGTGGTGGCCGAAGGCATCGTTGACCGGTTTGAAACCGTCCAGATCGATGAACATCAACGCAAAACAACCGCCCTGCTCCTCGACCTTCTTCATCGCCTGATTAATCCGGTCGTCCAGCAGCATACGGTTCGGCAGACCGGTCAGGGTGTCGTGCAATGCCAGTTGCGTCAGTTCACGGTTGGCCAGGGTCAGCGAATGCGCCAGATCGGCGGTACGCGCTTCAAGGCGCGCATCGAGAATCGAAGTGAGCAAGGCGATCGACAGCACCGCCAGCGTGGTGATCAGCACCAGATTGTCGAGGCCGTTGCCTTTTAGGCCGTCGAGCGTTGCGCCGCAGAAACTGCCATCAGGAAACTGCGCGGCGGCCATGCCGGTGTAGTGCATGCCGACAATCGCGATGCCCATGATCACTGCCGCACCACCACGAATCAGACGTACATAAGGCGAGTGCTGGCGCAGGCGGAAGGCGATCCATAACGCCGCCGCCGAGGCCCCGACCGCGATCAGCAATGAGGCGCCGAACAGGGTCGGGTCGTAATCGATGCCAGGCGTCATGCGCAGCGCGGCCATGCCGGTGTAATGCATTGCACTGATGCCGGCGCCCATGACCAAAGCGCCAAAGGCCAATTGCAAAATCGGCAGTTTCGGCTGGCTGACCAGCCACAGGGCAAACCCGCAGGACAGCACGGCAATCAGCAGCGACAGCGCGGTAATCGCAATGTCGTAGCCCAGGTCGATCGGCAGCTTGAAGGCCAACATGCCGATGAAGTGCATTGACCAGACGCCGACCCCCATCGCCAGTGCACCGCCGGCCGTCCAGAAATGCACTGCGCGCCCACGGGCGCTGGCGATGCGCCCGGTCAGATCGAGCGCGGTGTAGGACGCGAGGATCGCCACACACAAAGAAATGAAAACCAGGGTGAAGGAATAATTACCGATGAGCATGAAGATTCTCGCGACCACCCGCGCCGTACTGCGTCCATTCTCGGCTGGGCAAATGCGGCGATTGTACTGATTGCGCGGAAGAACGCACTGACAAAGTAATCATTTTGCCATCAACCCGATGAAACGCTTGTTTGATGGTTTTGCGAGGCTCTGGCCCGGGCCTCGTTCCCAGGATTCCGGCAATCAGCGCGATTGATGTGGGAGCGAGCCTGCTTGCGAAAAAGCCAGCACGTTCATCGCAGATATCGACCGAACTGACGGCTTCGCGAGCAGGCTCGCTCCAACGGATCAGCGATTGTCGCTGACATCGAGTTGTCCGTCCCAGCCGCCACCCAGCGCCGCAATCAATTGCACACTGGCGATCAAGCGGTTCTGCAGAATGTTCAGCACAGTCCGCTCGTTGCTCAGCGCGGTGGCTTGCACCACGACCACATCGATGTAAGCAATCAACCCGGCCTTGTACTGGTTCTGGGTCAGGCGCAGCGAGTCGCGTGCAGCATCCAGTGCTTCCTGACGCACCGCCGCTTCGTCTTCATACACCTTCAGTTGCACCAGATAGTTTTCCACTTCACGGAAGCCGTCGAGCACGGTCTGGCGGTACTTGGCAACGGTCTGGTCATACACCGCCTCGGTACGGTCAACCTCGGCCGAACGAATACCACCGTCGAATATCGGCAAATCCAGTTTCGGCCCGACCGACCAGAAACGGTTCGGCAGCGTTAAAAGATTTTTCGAGGTACTGCTGCTGTAGCCGCCGCTCATGCTCAAGGTCAGATCGGGGTAGTACGCCGCTTTGGCCACACCGATATTGGCGTTGGCGGCAATCACCGAACGCTCCGCCGAGGCAATGTCCGGGCGGCGTTCCAGTAGCTGCGACGGCAGGCTCAGGGGAATCTGCGGCAGATTCGGAATGTTCTGCGTTTCAGCGATGCTGAATTCTGCCGGCGCCTGCCCGGTGAGCACGGCGATGGCATTCTCAAACTGCGCCCGCTGCCAGATTAAATCCACCAGATCGGCCTGGGTGGTTTTCAACTGGGTCTGCGCCTGCGCCACCGCATCGCGCCCGGATATCCCCGCGCGGTACTGGTTCTGGGTCATTTGCAGGGATTTTTCGTAGGCCGCGACGGTGGCTTCGAGCAGACGCTTCTGCTGATCGATAACCCGCAATTGCAGGTAGTTCTGCACCAGTTCCGACTGCTGACTCAGGCGCATCGCGGCCAGATCGGCAAAACTCGCCTGGGCGCTGGCCTGGTCGGCTTCCAGGCCTCGGCGCAATTTGCCCCAGATATCCGCTTCCCAACTCACGCCCAACTGCGCGTTGTAGGTGTCGCGAATGCCGCTGGCGGAACTGCTCAGGCTCGAACTGCTGCTGCCGGTGCCCTGGCTGGAGCGGGTCTTGCCCACGCTCAGGTCGACACTGGGATAAAACGCTCCACGGGCACTCCGCACCAAGGCCTGGGCCTGACGAAACTGGGCTTCGGATTGCGCCACGGTCTGGTTGGAACTGTTGAGTTTTTCGATCAGACCATTGAGTTGCTGATCGCCATACAACTCCCACCAGGCACCGCGCGCCAGCGAATCGCTCGGATTGGCCTGACGCCAGCCTTTGGCCTCTTTGTATTGCGCGACCTCGGCGGTCTGCGGACGCTGATAGTCCGGGCCGACGGCGCAGGCACTGAGCATCGCCACGCACAGTGACAGACTCAACAGGCGCGAACCGCGCGCAGTGGCCAGATTGAGAAGCGAACGGTCAGTCATAGCGGAGTTTCCAGAGCGGCGTCAGTACGCACGCCACGCCACTTGTTGAAGCGGTGGCGCAGCTTGTCGAGATAGAGGTAAACCACAGGCGTGGTGTAAAGGGTCAGGACCTGGCTGAAGATCAGGCCGCCGATGATGGTCAGGCCCAACGGCTGGCGCATTTCTGCGCCTTCCGCGCGGCCGAGCAGCAACGGCAAGGCGCCGAGGATCGCCGCCAGGGTGGTCATCAGAATCGGCCGCAGCCGTTGCAGGCAGGCGCTGCGGATCGACTCCAGCGGCGACAGGCCCTGATGGCGTTCCAGTTGCAGCGCCAGGTCGATCATCAGGATCGCGTTTTTCTTCACCACCCCGATCAGCAGGAACAATCCGAGCAGGGAGATCAGGCTGAACTCGCCGCCCAGCGCATAGATCGACAACAGCGCACCGACCCCGGCCGACGGCAAGGTCGAGAGAATCGTCAGCGGGTGAATGTAGCTTTCATACAGCACACCGAGCACCAGATACACCGCCAGCAGCGCACCGAGGATCATGAATGGCTGACTCTTCTGCGTGGCGGCAAAGGCATCGGCGGTGCCGGCCATTTTCGCGATCACGTCTTCCGGCAGACCGACCTTGGCAATCGCCCGCTCGATCGCAGCACTGCCCTGCTCCACGGTCACGCCTTCAGCCATGTCGAACGCGATGCTTTCGGAGGCGAACTGGCCTTCGTGGCTGACGCGGTCGTCTTCCAGGCTGTTTTCGTAATGGGCGATGGTCGACAACGGAATCCGCGCACCGTCAGCGGTAATCACCTGCACCTGATTGAGCGTCACCGGATCCTGCGCGTATTTCGGATTGACCTCCATCACCACCTGATACTGGTTGAGGCTGTCGTAGATCGTCGAAATCTGCCGCTGGCTGTAGGCGTTGTTCAACACCGCCGTGACCATGTTCATGTCGACCCCGAGGCGCTTGGCCTGATCGCGGTCGACAATCAACGTCACCTGCTGCGCGCCGCGCCCCTCGCGGGCATCAATGGCGGTCAGCTCCGGCAGTGCGCGCAGCGCGGTCACCACTTTCGGGTACCACTCGCGCAACGCCCCCAGATCGCCGCTTTGCAGGATGTAGCTGTATTGCGAGGTGGTCTGCTCGCGACCACCGCCGAATTGCAGATCCTGATCGGCCATCAGCATCAACTGGGCGCCGGGCACCTTGGGCATTTCCTTGCGCAGGCGCTCGATGACTTTCTGCGCCGACAGGTTGCGCTCCTTGATCGGCTTCAGGCGTACCAGCATGAACGCGTTGTTGGTGCCGTTGGTGCCGCCGATGAACCCGGCGACGCTTTCCACTGCTTCGTCCTTGAGCACGGCGCGGCGGAAGGTTTCCATTTTCGGTTGCATCACGCTGAACGACAGACCGTCGTCACCCCGGACGAAACCGATCAACTGGCCGGTGTCCTGCTGCGGCATGAACGTCTTCGGCACCACCACGTACAGCGCGACGTTGACCCCGACCGTAATGATCAGGCTGAGCAAAGTCAGACGGCGGTGGCGCAGCACCCAGTCGAGGCTGGTCGCGTATTTGCCGACCATCCAGTCGTTGGCGCGGCGACTCCAGCGTTGCAGGCGGTTTTCCTGGCCCGGCGTGTGCGGCTTGAGCCAGCGGGCGCAGAGCATTGGCGTCAGGGTCAGCGAGACCACCAGCGACACCACGATGGCTGCTGCCAGGGTGATGGAAAACTCACGGAACAGGCTCTCGACAATCCCGCCCATGAACAGGATCGACAGGAACACCGCCACCAGCGACACGTTCATCGACAGCAAGGTGAAACCGACTTCCTTGGCCCCGAGGTAGGCAGCCTGCATCGGTTTGACGCCTTCGTCGATGTGCCGGGAGATGTTCTCCAGCACCACGATGGCATCGTCCACCACCAGTCCGGTAGCCAGAATCAGCGCCATCAGCGACAAGTTGTTCAGCGAGAAGCCATAGAGGTACATCACCGCAAAGGTGCCGACCAGCGACACCGGCACTGCCAGCGTCGGAATCAGCGAGGCGCGGAAATTCCCGAGAAACAGGAACACCACCAGAATCACCAGCGCCACGGCAATCAACAGGGTCATTTCCGCTTCGTGCAACGTGGCCTTGATCACTGGCGAGCGATCCATTGCCAGGTTCAGTTTGACGCTGGCCGGCAGTACCGCTTGCAGAGCCGGCAACTGCGCCTTGATCTCGTTGACCGTCTCGATGATGTTGGCGCCGGCCTGGCGGTTGATCACCAATAGCACCGCCGCGTCATCGTTGAAGAAACCGCTGTTGTAACGGTCTTCGACGCCGTCGCTGACCTTGGCCACGTCCTTCAGGCGCAGGGCTGCGCCGTCCTTGTAATGGATGATCAGCGACTCGTAATCCTTGGCTTTCTCCAACTGGTCGTTGGCCTGGATCTGCCACAGGCGCTCGCCGTCTTCGACCGAGCCCTTGGGCCGGCGCACGTTGGCCCCGGCGATGGTCTTGCGCACATCGTCGAGCGCCACGCCGTACTGGTTAAGCGCCTGCGGTTCAAGTTCGATACGCACCGCCGGCAGCGAACTGCCGCCGATCTGCACTTCACCGACACCCTGCACCTGGGACAGGCTCTGCGAGAGGATGGTCGAGGCCAGGTCATAGAGCTGGCCTTTTTCCAGCACATCCGACGTCAGCGACAGCACCATGATCGGCGCCTGCGACGGGTTGACCTTCTTGTAGGTCGGCATGCTGCGCATCCCGCTCGGCAACAGGTTGCGTGAAGCGTTGATCGCCGCCTGCACTTCCCGCGCCGCGCCGTTGATATCACGGTCGAGGTCAAATTGCAGAATGACCCGGGTCGAACCCTGGCTGGAACGGCTGCTCATGGTGTTGACACCGGCAATCGCCCCGAACGAGCGCTCCAGCGGGGTCGCCACCGTGGACGCCATCACCTCGGGACTGGCGCCGGGCAGACTGGCCTGGACCACGATCACCGGGAAATCCATTTGCGGCAGCGGCGACACCGGCAACAGACCGAAACTGACACCGCCCAGCAGCATGATCGCCAGACTCAGGAGCATGGTCGCGACCGGGCGCTTGATGAAAGGACCGGAGAGGTTCATTGACCGCAATCCCCAACATCACACCAGTCCCTTGTGGGAGCGGGCTTGCTCGCGAATACGGTCTGACATTCAACATTCATGTCGCCTGATACAGCGCTTTCGCGAGCAAGCCCGCTCCCACAGGGGGAATGTGTCCAGACAGTCATACCGGTACCTCTTTGGCATTGGTTTTGCCGAAGCGCCGACCCAGACGGTCGAAGTACAGATAGATCACCGGCGTGGTGAACAGCGTCAGCACCTGGCTCACCAGCAAGCCGCCGACCATCACCAGACCCAGTGGCTGACGCAACTCAGCCCCGGAACCGGTGGCGAGCATCAACGGCACGGCGCCGAACAACGCTGCCAGAGTGGTCATCAGAATCGGCCGGAAGCGCAGCAGCGCCGCCTGATAGATCGCCTGCTCCGGCGCCATGCCCTGGGTGCGTTCGGCGTCGAGGGCGAAGTCGATCATCATGATCGCGTTCTTCTTGACGATACCGATCAGCAGGATGATGCCGATGATCGCGATCATCCCCAGGTCATTGCCGCTGAGCAGCAACGCGAGCAAGGCGCCGACCGCCGCCGACGGCAGGGTCGAGAGAATGGTGATCGGGTGGATGTAACTTTCGTAAAGCACGCCGAGCACGATGTACATGGTCACCACCGCCGCCAGAATCAGCAGCAAGGTGCTCGACAGCGACGCCTGGAACGCTTCGGCCGCGCCCTGGAACTGGGTCTGCACGCCAATCGGCATGCCGATGTCCTTCTGCACCTGATCGATGATATCCACCGCATGTCCCAGCGCCACACCGGGAGCCAGGTTGAACGACATCATCACCGCAGGGAACTGGCCGATGTGGGTGATCGCCAGTTGCGCCTGACGCTCCTCGACATGGGCCAGGCTCGACAGGCGCACCTGCGCACCGTCAGTGGTCTTGACGTGAATCTGGTCCAGCGCCGCCGGGCCGATCTTCTCCCCGGCCTGCGCCTGCAGCACCACGCGGTACTGGCTGGCCTGGGTGTAAATGGTCGAGATCTGCCGCTGACCGAAGGCGTCATACAGCGCATCGGTGATGTTCTGCACCGAGACACCGAGGCGCGAAGCCGCATCGCGGTCGATCACCAGATAGACCTGCAGGCCTTTATCCTGCAAGTCGCTGGCAACGTCGGTCAGTTCCGGACGCTGGGCCAGGGCTTCGACCAGACGCCCGCTCCATTGGCTGAGCAGTTCGGCATCCGGCGAGGACATGCTGAACTGGTATTGGGTGCGGCTGACCCGATCCTCGATGGTCAGATCCTGCACCGGCTGCATGAACAGACGGATGCCGACCAGTTTGTCCAGTTGCGGTTGCAGGCGCGCGATCACCTCGGTGGCGCTCAGGTCACGCTGGCCATGCGGCTTGAGGTTGATCAGCAAGCGACCGCTGTTGAGCGTGGCGTTGTCGCCGTCGACACCGATGTAGGACGACAGGCTCTCCACCGCCGGATCTTCGAGAATCACTTTGGCCAGCGCCTGCTGGCGCTCGCCCATGGCCGCGAACGAAATCGACTGCGGCGCTTCGGAGATGCCCTGGATCACCCCGGTGTCCTGCACCGGGAAAAAGCCCTTGGGCACCACCATATAAAGGAACACCGTCAGCGCCAACGTACCGATAGCCACCAACAGGGTCAGCGGCTGGTGTTTGAGCACCCACTGCAACTTGCGCCCGTACGCGGCGATCATCCAGTCGATGACCGCGCCACTGGCCCGGTAGAAGCGGCCCTGTTCGTGGGCCTCCGGCTCACGCTTGAGCAAGCGCGCGCACATCATCGGCGTCAGGGTCAGCGAGACCACCAGCGAAATAAGGATCGCCACCGCCAGAGTGATGGCGAACTCGCGGAACAGCCGCCCGACCACGTCAGCCATGAACAGTAGTGGAATCAGTACCGCGATCAGCGACAGGGTCAGCGAAATCAAAGTGAAACCGATCTGTTTGGCGCCTTTCAGCGCTGCCTGCATCGGGCTATCACCCTCCTCGATGAAGCGCGCGATGTTTTCCAGCATCACGATCGCATCGTCGACCACAAAACCGGTGGCGATGGTCAGGGCCATCAAGGTCAGGTTGTTGACCGAGAAGCCGGCCAGGTACATCACGCCAAACGTACCAATCAGCGACAGCGGCACCGCCACCGACGGGATGATCGTCGCACTGGCACGCCGCAAAAACAGGAACGTCACCATCACCACCAGCGCAATGGCGATCAGCAGTTCGTGCTGCACGTCAGTCACCGAGGCGCGGATGGTCTGGGTGCGGTCGGTGAGCACGGTAACGTCGAGGCCGGCCGGCAGGTTGTCGGTGATGCTCGGCAGCAACGCCTTGATCCGGTCGACCACCTCGATCACGTTGGCGCCCGGCTGACGCTGGATGTTCAGCAACACTGCCTGATTCTGATTGGCCCACGCGGCGAGACGTTCGTTCTCCGCGCCGTCGACGATTTCCGCCACATCCTTCAGACGCAGCGGCGCGCCGTTCTTGTAGGCGAGGATCAGGTTGGCGTAGTCCTTGGGCGACGTCAGTTGGTCGTTAGCGTCGAGCATCGAGACCCGGGTCGGGCCGTCGAAGTTACCTTTCGGCTGGTTGACATTGGACGCGCCGATCAGGGTGCGCACGTCTTCCAGGTTCAGGCTGTTCGCCGCGAGGGCTTCCGGGTTGACCTTGATCCGCACCGCCTGCCGCTGACCGCCGGCAATGCTGACCATGCCGACGCCGCTGATCTGGGCGATCTTCTGCGCCATGCGCGTATCGACCAGATCATTGAGCTTGGGCAGGAGCATGGTTTTCGAGGTGATCGCCAGGGTCAGCACCGGGGTATCCGCCGGGTTGACCTTGTTGTACACCGGCGGCGCCGGCAGGTCGGTCGGCAGCAGGTTGGTCGCGGCGTTGATCGCGGCTTGCACCTGCTGTTCGGCGACGTCCATGTTGATGTCGAGGCTGAAGCGCAGGGTCAGCACCGAAGCGCCGCCGGAGCTGGTCGAGGCCATTTGCGTCAGGCCCGGCATCTGCCCGAACTGACGTTCGAGCGGCGCGGTGACGGCACTGGTCATCACGTCCGGACTGGCGCCGGGGTACAGGGTCATGACGCGAATGGTCGGATAATCGACCTGCGGCAATGCCGAGACCGGCAGCAGGCGATAAGCAATCAGGCCGGCCAGAACAATGGCCAGCATGCTCAGGGTGGTGGCTACCGGACGGAGGATGAACAGCCGCGAAATGTTCATGCGCCCTTCTTGGCCTTGTCAGCCGCGGCGGCGTCCGGTGCACTGGCGGCGGGTTTGCCCTGCAGGTGCCCGGTCGGGGTTGTCGGCACGTCATTGCTGTCGTTGACCACTTCCACTTCGCTGCCTTCCTTCAGGCGGTCGGTGCCTTCCAGCACCACGCGATCGCCCGCGGCGAGGCCTTCGGTGACCACGGTGTTGGTACCGTCACTGGCGCCGATCTTCAGTTGGCGGATGGTGACTTTCTTGTCGCCGTCCAATGCGTAAACGAACGTGCCGTTGGTGCCGAACTGAATCGCCGCCGACGGTGCGAGTACCACGCCTTTCAAGGTATCGGCCAGCAGATGGACGTTGACGAACTGATTGGGGAACAGCGACTGGTCGCGGTTATCGTAACGGGCCTTGAATTTCAGGGTGCCGGTGGCGACGTCGATCTGGTTATCGAGACTTTGCAGCACGCCGCTGGCCTGGATCTTGGTATCGCCGCGATCCCATGCCTCGGCCGGCAGTCTGGCGCCGCTGTGGTAGCGCGCCAATACGGTTTCGAGACTGTTTTCCGGCAGGGTGAAGACCACGCTGATCGGTTGGGTCTGAGTGATGACCGCAAGGAACGTGGTGTCGTTGGCGGCGACGAGGTTGCCGACGTCGACCTGACGCAGACCGACGCGACCGGCAATCGGTGCGCGGATCTTGGTGAATTCGAGATTGAGCTTGGCGTCGTTGACCGCCGCCTGATTGGTCTTGACCGTGCCCAGGTACTGGCCGACCAGCGCTTCGGCGGTGTCCAGGGTCTGCTTGGCGATGCTGTCTTCCTTGTACAGGCCGCGATAACGCTCGACGTCGACCTGTGCGTTTTTCAACTGCGCCTGATTCTGCAGCAAGGTGCCTTCAGCCTGGAGCAAGGCGTTCTGGTACGGACGCGGATCGATCTCTGCCAGCAGGTCGCCGGCCTTGACCATCTGCCCTTCCTCGAAATTGATCTTCACCAGTTCACCGCCGACCCGGCTGCGCACGTTGATGGTGTTGAGCGCAGTCACCGTGCCCAGTGCCTTGTAATACAGCGGGAAGTCGCCCGTGACCGCCGGCGCCACACGCACCGGAATCGGCCCGGCCGCACCGCCGAAGCCTGGCCGCATCATCCCCGAACGTCCGGCATGGCCGCTCGCCGCCTTGTCGGCGCCCTCCTTGTGGGCCGAACCGGCGGGCCAGAATTTCCAGCACAGGACGGCGATGACCAACAGGACGAGCAGGCTGATCAGCCAGCGACGGGAGTTGCGAGGGGACGATTGCATGGATTGATTAACCATTGGGCGCGTGGGCTTCTTTTACGGGAGGCTGAACGATAAGCACTGATCGGATTTAAGCAAAGCAGCTTTACCGGCAATTTACCTTCAACTTACGTTTCAAGGTGTGAGGCAAAACACTGATACACAAATGAAAACGGCCTGGACAGGGCCAGGCCGTTAACAATTGTAAAAGCGCTTATTTCAGAACGGCGAGTGCTGCGTCGTAGTTCGGCTCTTCAGCGATTTCCTTGACCAGTTCGCTGTGCAGGACGTTGTCGTTCTCGTCCAGCACTACCACGGCACGGGCGGTCAGGCCTTTGAGCGGGCCGTCAGCGATGGCTACGCCGTAGTTTTCGATGAATTCGGCACCGCGCAGGGTCGACAGGTTCTGCACGTTTTCCAGACCTTCGGCGCCGCAGAAGCGTGCCTGAGCGAATGGCAGGTCAGCCGAGATGCACAGCACCACGGTGTTGGCCAGTTCGTTGGCCTGAGCGTTGAACTTGCGTACCGAAGTGGCGCAGGTCGGGGTATCAACGCTTGGGAAGATGTTCAGCACTTTGCGCTTGCCGGCGAAGCTCGCCAGGGTGACGTCGGACAGATTGCCGGCAACCAGGGAAAAGGCTGGCGCCTTGGAACCGGCTTGTGGCAACTGGCCGTTGACTTGAACCGGGTTGCCTTTGAGGGTGACTTGAGCCATGACTTTAGTCCTTCTTAACGTGGTGATTGAGCATGCAAGAGGCCGAAGTTAACCACGAAATTGTCCGACGACCTATGCCCTGCATGAAAATTGTCAGGGGCCTGCGCAAAAAATTGTATACAACCGCAAATCCTGTGGGAGCGAGCTTGCTCGCGAAAGCAATCTGCCAGTCAACGCTATGCTGAATGTGCCGCCGTCTTCGCGAGCAAGCTCGCTCCCACAGTGATCTTCGCGGAGCTTGAGTTTGCATCATTTACTTAGGAGTTCTGTCGATTCGTGAGGTGCCCGTTCGACTAAGCAGTGAATCAACCCCATTCCCTGGAGAAACCACCATGCGATTCATGATCCTTGTCAAAGCCAGCGCCGACTCCGAAGCCGGCATCATGCCCAGTGAAGAGCTGATCACCGCCATGGGCAACTTCAACGAAGAACTGGTCAAGGCCGGCATCCTCATCGACGGCAATGGCCTGCACCCGAGCAGCAAAGGCGTCCGCGTGCATTTCTCCGGCGCCCAGCGCAGCGTCATCGACGGCCCGTTCATCGAGACCAAGGAGCTGGTGGCCGGGTACTGGATCTGGGAAGTCAAATCGAAGGAAGAAGCCATCGAATGGGTCAAGCGCTGCCCGAACCCGATGCCGGGCGATTCTGATATCGAGATCCGCCAGATATTCTCTGCCGAGGATTTCGGCGCCGAGTTCACGCCTGAGGCGCGGGCGCAGGAAGAGCGTGTTCGCGAGCAAGCGAAGAAAAACCTGTAATCCCTGCCCCCTGTAGGAGCTGCCAAAGGCTGCGATCTTTTGATCTGGCTTTTAAAAAATCAAAGTCAAAAGATCGTCCGATCGCGGCCCGAGCCTGCGGCAGCTCCTACAAAGGCCCCAGCTTATTTGGACTTGAGCTTCACATACATCTGACGCATGTCATTGGCCCAGCCGTCGATCACAGGTTTGACGTCGGAGGCCTTCATCGCTTGAGTTTCATTTTCCAACGGTTTACCGGTGCCTTTGCGCACCACTTGCGCCACCACCTTGTTGCTCGCACCGTCGAGGAACACCGCTTCGGTGGCCAGGGTGGTTTCCTGATCGCGGATACCGCTGGCGGTGCTGACCGCTGCCGCGACCAGAGCGACCGGGATCACTTCATACGCGTGCAGGCCTTCGGTCTTGCTGCTCACGGCAGTGATCGCCGCCCGCACCACAATCACCCCTGGGCCGGGGCCGTTGGCCAACGGCAGATCCTTGCTGATTTCACGCTTGAGCGCCTGATCGTAATAGGAGGTGATGCCGTTGAGGGTCTGCTGCGAAATCTTTGCGGTCGGTTGCGGCTTTGGATAGAGCTGGGTTGGCTCGATGTACACGCTGGTGAACTTGCTGATGTCGACCTTCGGATCGATCCAGCGCATCACCTCGGCGCCGGACGGCGATTTGGCCTCCTTGAGCTGGCTGTAGTCCTTGAGAAAGCCGGAATACTCATCGGGAGCGACGGTTTTGCTGGAGCAACCCACCACCCCAAGGGTGGCGATGCAAAGGGTGCCCATCATTACTGCTAGCTTCATGCTGTAACTCCTGTCAGAAGGCCTGAATGTGCGTATGGGGGAGTTACAGGTATAGCTAAAAGCGCGGCGATTGCGTTGCAAAACCACAAAATTCATACGAGACCCCGCGCGGCTTGGCAAACCTCATTTAAGCCACAGATGCAGATACGACTTAAGGCTGGAAGAAGATGAACATGGGGGATCCGGCGCTGAAGTGATCGCTGATCCCTTGTGGGAGCGGACTTGCTCGCGAATGCATTCCCTCAGCCAACATCAAGGGTGACTGATGTACCGCATTCGCGAGCAAGCCCGCTCCCACAGGGTCAGTGTTGGTCTCGAACACTGAGTATTACCAGGAAGACGTCGCCCCGCTCTTCAACGCCATCTCGCGCCGGCTGTTGGCGCGCATCGCCTTGATCAGCGACACCGAGCCCACCAGCAGAATCGCAGCGCCGAACAGGAAGTCGATGTTGTACAGCTGGAAGTCCTGCACCGGCCCGACCAGCAGCACCCGCACCACGGCAATCGTCACCAGCGTGGCGAGGAAGTCGATCCCCGGCTCGTCACGATAGAACACGTGCAACAGCGGCAGGCACAGCACCAGCAGGAACAACAGCACCACGACCTTGAACGAGCCTTTGCGCTCGACGCTGAACGCGCATTCGTGCGGGCCGTAGGCCTTGTAATCCTCGTCGCGGATCATCGAGTTTTTCTCGTTGATGTACTCGACGCGGTTGTACTTCTGGATCGGCGTGAAGGTGTTGGACATCTCCATCAGCGTGGTGATGTTCTTGAAGCGCAGGTCGATGCGCTCGCTGCCCTTGAGGTAATACAGCACCGGTTTGTAGCCGTAGCGATAGGTGTCGAAGGGGAAGTCGGTGACCTGGCCCTGGACGCCGATCGGCCGTGGCTCAAGCTCGGCGTAGGCGCTTTTCGTTGGAGACGCGAGGTTGCGGCTCAGCGGCTGAACCTTGACCTGTTCGAGGAAGATCGGCGTCACGCCGTACGACCACTGCAACGGTTCCAGGCGCAGACGCAGTTCGTTGCGGCCCAGATCGTAACGGTTGAAGGTGCGTTCGGAGACCACCAGCGAGCCACTGAGCATGAACTCGCCGCGCAGGTTGTTGGTGACGCGCAAGGTCAGTTGATCCTTGCCCAACAGCGCCGCTTCGGTGGACGGCGGCGCGCCGCACCACGCGGTGCTTTCACCGGCGCCGCCCAACTGGCCGTCGCGGTTTTCCTTGAACACATAGAAGTAACTGGCCCACAGCGTCAGCATCAACAGCAACGCCGTGAGGCCCAAAATCTTTTTGCCCGCACTCACTACCCAGACTCCCTTCTTCGTTCCGTCGTCCAGCCGAAAACCCGCTGGCGACGGGGACTCTACCAAAAGGCCAGCATCGACCCAAGGAAAAATCCGGGAATGGTGCGGGATGTAAGGGTTTCCCCTGTAGAGAAGGGGCCGCTAGGCAATTGTGGTGAGGGGATTTATCCCCGACCGGCTGCGCAGCGGCCGCAGAACCAGCCAACAGGTTTTAGCTGAAGAAATGCTTCGGCAGATTTTAGGTCTGCTTCGCAGCCCATCGGGGATAAATCCCCTCACCACAAAGTATCTATCAAGCAATGGATATTCAGCGTCTGCGGAACAACGGGCGTGGCTCAATCACCGAGCGGCCGTACAGTACGCTCATGCCGGCTAGGCCCTTCAATGCATCTTCAGCCGATTTGTCCTCGCGTACCGCGAAGCTGTCGAACCCGCACTGGCGCATATGACTGAGCTGATCGCGCAACACATCGCCAATCGCGCGCAACTCGCCAGCCCAGCCAAACCGGCTACGCAGCAGATACGCCTGACTGTAGGCGCGACCGTCGCGAAAGCTCGGAAAATCCAGGGCAATCAGCGGCAGCGAGGCCAGCCACGGCACCACGCTTTCGACCTCATCGTCAGGCCCCAGCCACACCGCGTGGGTCGAGGGCGATTGCAGCCAGTGCGCCAGCGGCAAGATCAACAATCCTTGCGGCCTGCCCTGCTCCGGCTCGCGAACCAGCGTCCATGGGTCGTCCTCGATCAGGCGTGCGACACCTTGCTCCAGACGCAGCAGATTGTTCATGCCGACGCCTCCAGCACTTTCGGGTAGACGCGTTCCTTGAAAGGCTCCAGACCAATGCGCGCCACGGTGTCGACAAACAATTCCTCGCTTTCGCGGTATCGCACAAAAGTGCCGATGATCCGTTCGATCACCTGCGGCACTTCAGTCGCGCTGAAGGACGGGCCGATGACTTTGCCCAAGGCGCTGTTTTTGCCCTGCGCGCCGCCAAGGGTGATCTGATACCACTCGCTGCCGTTCTTATCGACGCCGAGGATGCCGATATTGCCGATGTGGTGATGGCCGCAGGCGTTCATGCAACCGGAGATGTTCAGGCTGATGTCGCCCAGATCGTGCAGGTAGTCGAGGTTGTCGAAACGCGCCTGAATCGCCTGGGCAATCGGGATCGACTTGGCGTTGGCCAGCGCGCAGAAATCGCCGCCCGGGCAGGCGATGATGTCGGTCAGCAGGCCGACGTTGGCGCTGCCCAGATTGCGCTCGCAGGCCAGTCGCCAGAGCTCATACAGCTCAGACTTCTGCACATCGGGCAGGACGATATTCTGCTCGTGGGCAATGCGAATCTCGCCGAAACCGAAGCGCTCCGACCAGTCGGCCACCGCCAGCATCTGCAATCCGGTGACATCCCCCGGCGGTGCGCTCAGCCCCGGTTTGGTCGACAGCACCACGCTGGTGTAACCCGGTTTCTTGTGCGGCTGCACGTTGCGCGCGACCCAGCGGGCGAACGCCGGGCTTTCAGCCAGATGCGTGCCGAAATCCAGATCGGTTTCGGCCAGGGTGTGATAGATCGGCGGCACGAAGGCACTGGCGACCCGCTCGTATTCAGCCTCGGTCAGCTGCGCCGGGCCGTCCTTGAGGTGCTGCCATTCTTCCTCGACCTCTTTGGCGAATGCCTCGATGCCCAGCGCCTTGACCAGAATCTTGATCCGCGCCTTGTACTTGTTGTCGCGCCGGCCATGGCGGTTGTAGACCCGCAGGATCGCTTCGACGTAGGACAGCAGATGCCGCCACGGCAAGCCTTCGCGGATCTGCAGACCGAGGATCGGCGTGCGCCCCAACCCGCCACCGACGATCACCCGCAGCAGCATCTGCCCGTCGCGCCCCGGATAAAGATACAGGCCGATGTCATGCATCATGATCGCCGCACGGTCCTGCTTCGCCGAGCAGATAGCGATCTTGAACTTGCGTGGCAGGAAGAGGAACTCCGGGTTGATCGTCGACCATTGCCGCAAGATCTCGGCCAGCGGGCGCGGGTCGATCAACTCGTCCGCCGCGACCCCGGCAAACGCCTCGGTGGTGATGTTGCGCACGCAGTTGCCGGAGGTCTGGATCGCGTGCATGTTGACCTGCGCCAGGCGTTCAAGGATGTCCGGCACCTGCGCCAGTTCGATCCAGTTGAATTGCAGGTTCTGCCGCGTGGTGAAGTGGCCGTAGCCGCGATCGTAATCGGCGGCGATGCTCGCCAGCGTGCGCATCTGCTCGGCACTCAATGTCCCGTAGGGAATCGCCACGCGCAGCATGTACGCGTGCTTCTGCAGGTAGAGGCCGTTTTGCAGACGCAGCGGCAGGAACTCTTCCTCGCTCAACTCTCCGGCCATGAAGCGCTCGACCTGATCGCGAAATTGCGCAACGCGCTCGAACACCAACGCCCGGTCGTAATCATCGTATTGATACATGCAGCGGCTACCCCATCAGGTTTGATCCCAGATCAAAACTGTGGGAGCGGGCTTGCTCGCGAAAGCGGCGTGTCAGCCAACAGAGTCGTTGCCTGACACGCCGCTTTCGCGAGCAAGCCCGCTCCCACAGGATTTTCCCCGACTATGGACGAGCAGCGCAGCACGCAACAGATTCACCTGAAGTCATAAAAACCATATCAGGGCGCGGCAGAACGCCGCAGGCAGCACTTCAATCTGATCCGTACAAATGAAAGATTCCTGAGCCTGTTTTGTTTCCGACGCTGTTCCTACAGTGCAGCTCGTGCCAGACCGGGTTGGCCTGGCAAGACTTTGCAACCGTGGATGAACTGACCATGAGCACAGCAACAATCGGACAGGCTTATAACTACAAGGTCGTCCGCCAATTCGTTATCGCGACGGTTTTCTGGGGTGTTGTCGGCATGGCGATGGGGGTCTGGATCGCCTCGCAACTGGTGTGGCCGGACATGAACCTCGACCTGCCCTGGACCACCTTCGGCCGCTTGCGGCCATTGCACACCAGCCTGGTGATTTTCGGTTTCGCCGGCAGCGCGCAATTCGCCGCCAGTTACTACGCGGTGCAGCGCACCTGCCAAGTACGGCTGTATTCGGACAAGCTCGCGGCCTTCACCTTCTGGGGTTGGCAATCGGTGATCGTGATCATGCTGGTCACCCTGCCAATGGGCTACACCACCACCAAGGAATACGCCGAGATCGAATTCTCCGGCGCGGTGTGGATGGCGGTGGTCTGGGTCGCGTACGCCATCGTGTTTTTCACCACCGTGGTGCAGCGCAAGACCAAACACATCTACGTCGGCAACTGGTTCTTCGGCGCGTTCATTCTGGTGATCGCCATGCTGCACGTGGTCAATCACCTGTCGATCCCGGTGGACTGGTTCAAATCCTATCCGGTGTATTCCGGGGCGACCGACGCCATGGTGCAGTGGTGGTACGGCCATAACGCGGTGGGTTTCTTCCTGACCACCGGCTTCCTCGGGATGATGTATTACTTCGTGCCGAAACAGGTTAATCGCCCGGTGTATTCGTATCGGTTGTCGATCGTGCATTTCTGGGCGCTGATCACCCTGTACATCTGGGCCGGCCCGCACCACTTGCACTACACCGCGCTGCCGGACTGGGCGCAGTCGCTGGGCATGGCGATGTCGCTGATCCTGCTGGCGCCGAGCTGGGGCGGGATGATCAACGGCATGATGACCTTGTCCGGTGCCTGGCATAAGTTGCGCACCGATCCGATTTTGCGCTTCCTCGTCCTGTCGCTGGCGTTCTACGGCATGTCGACCTTCGAAGGGCCGATGATGGCGATCAAAACCGTCAACGCCCTCTCCCACTACACCGACTGGACCATCGGCCACGTTCACGCCGGGGCCTTCGGCTGGGTGGCGATGATCACCTTCGGCGCGACTTATCACATGGTGCCGAAAGTCTTTGGCCGCGAGCAGATGTACAGCACGCCGCTGATCAACCTGCACTTCTGGCTGGCGACCATCGGCACGGTGTTGTACATCGCGTCGATGTGGGTCAACGGCATCACTCAGGGCCTGATGTGGCGAGCGATCAACGAGGACGGCACGCTGACCTACTCCTTCGTCGAAGCACTGCAGGCCAGTCATCCTGGGTTCATCGTGCGCTTTGCCGGCGGGGTGTTCTTCCTCAGCGGCATGCTGCTGATGGCCTACAACGTCTGGCGCACGGTGCGGGTCGCCGACGTGGCGCTGGCACGCAGCCAGGCGCAGATCGCCTGAGGCAGGGAGCCGCAGAGGATGGATATTTTCTTGAATGTGCTGGGGGTGGTGTTTCTGTGGCTGGCGGTGGAGTACTGCCTGCGCCATCAGACGGCGGAAAGCCTCGACGATGCGAGCATGGTGCCGTTTGCTGATGATCCGGAGGTGGCACGGCGGGTTGAGTTGGCCACCGGTAAAACCGTGAAAGCCGTGGCGCCGGAAGAGGCGAAGCCGGGCTGGATCAACCTCGAGATGTAACCCCACCACCGCCCCTTTGTAGGAGTGAGCCTGCTCGCGATTGCGGTCATTCAGCCAACTGTATGGTGACTGATATACCGCCATCGCGAGCAGGCTCACTCCTACAGGGGACTTGTGCAAATCCTGAGATCTAGGCGCGATCGCGCGGGATCAGGCTCTGCAACTGCTGCGCGAGAAAATCCGCATCAAACACAAACGTGTCGGGATCCTTCAGGCCATTGGTCTTGCGCCATTGCCACTCGCCGTTCGGCAGCCCGACCAGCGAAATGCTGCCATAGCGCGCCGCCGTCAGGCCCATCACCGCCAGGGAAATCTGCCCGGCGCTGCCCATCACGTCTGGCACGAACTCCACCGCTTTGCCGGCAATCACGATGCTCAGTTTCTCGGTCTTGAAGGTCGAGGTTTCCACCGGCGTGCTCGGCCCGAATGCGACGTAAGCCTCGCGGCTCACCTCCAGCAGGTTCGGTGCCTGCACCGGTTCCAGCCATTGCTGGATCTGGCCGAACAGCTCGGTGATGCGGCTGGCCCACGCCTGTGACTGCGTTTCGAACAATTGCTTCTTGTGCGCTTCACTCTCGGCATAGTGACGAAGCATTTCGCCCAGTTGTTGTACGTCGTTCATCGGTACGTTCCTCGGGGAGAGCCTGCGATAGTCGATAGTGACAGATCGAGGCGCCGGCGTACGTTAAACCTCGATCGCCGGCACCGGGACACTTGGCAACAGGATCAACGGTACAGTTGCTTTGTACTGGCATCCGTCATTGAACCGATGGACACTCGGCCGGAGCCCGACTTTTCCAATACGGGCCATTGTTCGAGGAATTTCAATGCGCACCATCGGCCTGATCGGCGGCATGAGCTGGGAATCCAGCGCGGAATATTATCGTCTCATCAATCAACAGGTTCGTGACCGGCTCGGCTCGCTGCGCTCGGCGCCAATCCTGATGTACAGCGTCGACTTCGGCCCGGTCGAACAGGCCCAGCACGCCGGGCGCTGGGACGACGCAGCGGCGATTCTGGTGGATGCCGCGCGCAGGCTCGAGGCCGGCGGCGCCGAATGCGTGGTGCTGTGTACCAACACCATGCACAAGGTAGCGGCGCAGATTCAGGCAGCGATCAGCATTCCGTTCCTGCACATCGCCGAACCGGCGGCGCAGGCAGCATTGGCCATCGATGCGCGCACGGTCGGTCTGCTCGGCACGGCGTTCACCATGGAGCAGGATTTTCTCAAGCAGCGCCTGATTGCGCAGGGTCTGACGGTATTGGTGCCGGACGACGCCGAGCGCAAGGACGTGCACCGGATCATCTACGACGAACTGTGCGTCGGAGTGATCAGTGACGAATCACGCAAAATCTATCAACGAGTGATCGAAACGCTGGCCGCGCGCGGTGCCCAGGCGATCATCCTCGGCTGCACGGAAATCGGCCTGCTGGTCAAACCCGAACACAGCGCCCTGCCTCTGCTCGACACCACCGAGCTGCATGCGCAGTCGGCGGTGGCGTTCGCTCTGGGCAACTGACTCCCACAGGATTTTTTGGCTTATCGACGACGCAGACGGGCCATGCTCAGGGTGTCGACCCATTGCCCGTCGCGCACGGCGTAGTCACGAAACAGGCCTTCGTTCTCGAAGCCGAACTTGCGGTAGAGACCGATAGCCGCCTCGTTGTCGGCGTACACCGAGAGTTCGACCCGGTGCAGGTTCATCCAGTTGTCGGCGACGTCCAGCGCCGCCGCCAGCAGTTTCGACCCGACACCCTTGCCCTGCCAGGCCACGGCGACCGCCATGCCGACACTGCCGGCGTGCGCGCGGCGAATCCGCGAATAGTTTTCCAGCCCGAGATGACCGACCACCGCGCCCTGATGCAGCGCCACCAGTTTGACCATCCGCTCGTTCTCCGCCAGCAGCCGTTGGCGCCAGATCTCGGTGGACTGAAACGGCATCTGCAACACCTGCCGGGTCACGGCCGGATCGTTGTACAGCGCGGTAACGGCCTCGATATGGGATTCGTTGAAGCGTTCGAGGGTGATGGCGGGGTTGTGGTCGGGCATGGCGGATCCTTCCTGGATCGATGTGTGGCTGATCACTCTAAACTGCCGGTTATCAATTTGGCGAGGTTTCAAACTGTGGGAGCGGGCTTGCTCGCGAATACGGTCTGAAATTCAGCACTTCTGTTGCCTGACACACCGCCTTCGCGAGCAAGCCCGCTCCCACAGTGGATTGGGGGTGTTGGGAAGATCAGGTCTGGAACCATTCCTGGCGTTCGTTGAAGGTGTGCTGGATCAGTTCGACCAGGGTTTGCACTTCGGCGACGTCCCGGGAATCAGCGTTGACCGCCAGCCATGCCTGCAACTGCATCGGCTCGTCAAACAACCCCGGCAGCGCAATCAGCCCGCGATCGAAACGGCTCATGTACGCCGGTAGCAACCCGATGCAAGCGCTGCAGCGGATCATTTCCAGCATCAGCTCATAGGACTGCATCTGCACCACGCCGGCCAAACGTTGTTCGACCAGTTCATTCCACGGCCGGAAGCTGTCGATCTGGCGGTCGTGCTGCCATTGCACCAGCATGAAATCGCTCAGATCATCGGCACTCGCCGGGCGCGCGGTGACCCGGGAATAGCGTTTGGCGATGTGCGGCAGGTAATCCAGACGCGCCAGGGCCTGCGGCTGACTGGTGGCGAAGGTCGGGCCGGGGCTGGGGGTGTCGCCGTGGGCCAGCCACAGCACCACGTCGGCGCTGACTGCGCGCAAGGCCAACTCGCTGTCCAGCGCAATGATCTCGAGACGCACGCTGGCATTGCGCCGCAGCAACGCGATCAGGTCGCGACCGAGAATGTCATGCAGGATCGATTCGGCTACCGCCAAACGCACCAGTGGCTGCTCGACCACCGGCAGTTTGCGTTCGTGGGCCAGCGCCACCAGTTGCGCCTGCAACTGCTGACCTTCACGGGTCAGGCTCAGGGCGCTGCCCTGAAAGCTGAACAGCGAGTGCTGCAGTTCCTGCTCAAGCTGCGCCAACTGCTTGCGCAGCAAGGTCGAGCGCACGTTGAGGCTGCGCGCCGCCTGCATGAAACAGCCGCAACGGGCACTGACCAGAAAATATTGCGCGACCTCGGCATCGATGGTCGCGGCTTGCGCCAGCCAAGGCTCGCGCTCGCCCTGTGCCCAGCGATAGTCGGGGCTACCCTGTCGTCCTGCGGGTTCGGTGAATGACATCGATGACTCCCTGTCGATCTTTGTATTTTGGAAAACGCCACGGTTCTAATGTGGGAGCGGGCTTGCTCGCGAAGGGGCCATGCCAGCCAACTTGTTTGTTGAAAGACCCACCGCTTTCGCGAGCAAGCCCGCTCCCACCCGGGATCTGCGGTGAATCACCATCAGCGTTTCTCTTCGAGGACCTTGTTCAGCTCAGCCCCATCGATACTCAGCGTCGCGGTATTGAGCATCCCGTCCAGATACGCCTGAGCAATCTGCTCCTGACGTTGCGCACGCAAGGCTTGAGTCAATTGGTCGCGCAGTTCGTCGAGGGTCGCAGTACGTGCCGGTTGCTGTTCAGTGAGTTTGATCACATGGAAGCCGGCCGCGCTCTGCACTGGATCGGACACCGCACCGACCTTCAATTTCGCCACCGCACCCCTTACCTCCGGCACCAGTTGCTGCAACGGTTGCAGCCCGGTGTCGCCGCCGCGTTCGGCGGTCAGGCGATCCTGCGAATACTGAGTCGCCAGCGCGGCAAAATCCCCCGGTGTGCTCTGGGCCTTCTTGCTTAGCTCGGTGGCCTGCTTGCGCACAGCTTCCAGGCTCTGGGCATCCGGCACCGCGAGGAAAATCTGGCTCACCCGATACAACGCCGGAGTCTGCCAGTTGCCCTTGCCAGCGTCATACGCCTGCTGCAACTCGCTCGCACTCGGGTAGTCCGCCGGCACCGTGCTGACCGAGCGCAGGTAATCGCGAAAGACGATCTGCTCAGTGGCCGCGCGGGTTTGCCGCACCACGTCCGGACGCTGTGCCCAGCCCTGAGCGTCGGCCTGTTCCAACACGGCTTTTTCCGCCAACCGCGCACGAATCCAGCGCTCCAGCGCTTCACGGTTGCCGCGCAATTGCTCGCGAGTCGCCGGCGGGACGGTCGCCAGCAGCGCCTGCAACTCCTGCGGCGTCACTTGCTGATTGCCCAACCGCGCCACCGCAGGCCCCGCAGCAACCGCCGCCAACGGCGACGATTGCTGGGCGGCAACCGGGTCAGCACCCGGTCGCAGCACCAGCGCCACGGCTACCACCAACAGCGCCACTGCCCCGGCGCCGATCACCATGGCAGGCTTTTTCACAGCGCGACTTCCTCTTGCTCAGTGGTGGCGACTTTTGCTGTCGAAGATTGTGCGGCCTGGCTGAAATCACGCAGGTAGACGATGAACTCCTGCAACAGGCGATCCCACAATTCCAGATTGCCGCGCAGGTGATCGTGGCTCACACCGGCCGCCAGCACCACGTCCATCTCCATCACCAGAAACTCGCCCTGCAACGACAACCGCGCAAAACGCCGGGTGGCGTTCCACTGTTCGGCCACGCCCTGTGGCAACTCACCTTGCACCCGCAGCGCGCAGCTGAAAGTGAAATCGACGTAGCTGCCCTGCTCCACCGCCGGGTTGCCGAAACGCACGGCATAACCGATGCCCTGACTGGCGCTGAGCAACTGTACGATGCCGTTCTGTTCGCTCTGGTTGACGCGATAACCGGCGGCTTGCAGGACGTCGGTCAGGGATTGTGGGGACACATGGCTGATCAATTGAGTCATGACTTCTTCCTTGTTGGTAAATCAGTGTGCGAGCGCGGCTTGTGGCGCGTCGAATTGAGTCTTGTACAGCTCGTCACCGAACCCCTGGGCCAACTCATCGAACTTGACCCGGGCACTACCCGCAAAGGGCTGGCGGATCTTCATCACCTCGGCCACATCGATGTTTTCGTAGGCGCTGAGGATCTGCTTGGCGACGCCATACATCTGCTGATTCTTGACTGAACATTGCTGCACTTGTGTGTCACGTTCAGCCAATTGCGCTTGAAGCTTAGACCGTTCTGCCTCTTTGGCACGGGCCATGACCAGCAACTCGTCGTAGGCCTTCTTGAACTTGCCGACCTGTTCGCTGCTGGCGGCGACTTGCGCTTGCGCCTGGTTGTGCAGGTTCTGCTGCTGGCCGGCCAACTGCTCGGCGACGCCTTTGGCCTTGGCCAGTTCGGCGGTCAATTGCTTGATCTGCGCCTGCGCAGCCTTGGCTTCGTTCTGCGCCGCCAGTTGCGCGGCGCTGGCTTGGGCCTGCTGGCTCTGCAGGGTCTGCAACTGCTGGGTGGTGCTGCGCAACTGGGTGCGCAGACGCTCCTCCATGCCTTCGGCGTGCGCGCCTTGTGCGATGAAAAAACTCAGCCCCAACAGAAAAACTCGTGCGTGCATGACCGTACTCCCGGCGCCTTAGAAGCGCGTGTTGATCTCAAGCTGCAAGACGTCGATGTCGAACGGCGCGCCGTACACCGCCTCGGTGCTCAGCCAGCGGCCGGTGGCGTAGACGTTCTTCGCCAGACCGTAATTGCCGCCGAGGAAATAGCCCTTGGCGTTGGTGCCGCCGAGGTGGAACGACGAATCGTTGAAGCCGTCGGGCAAGGCGTCCGGCTGGATGTACTTGTACCCGGCGAACATATTCCAGTCGCCCTGCTTCTTCAGGTCCAGCGCATTGCCGAGGGTGAACTGGACCATCCACGCATTGGCGCCGCTTTCGATCTCGCCGCTGCTGTTGAGGTTGTTGACGATCTGCCCCTCGGAGCGCTTGCGCATGTCGCCTTCGTCGTAACCGAGGTTGTGGATGTAGTTGCCCTGGCTGCGCAGCTTGAAGTCCTCTGGCAGATCGGCGTCCCACACCAGGTTCAGGTCGAGCAGATTGAACTCCGACGCCAGGCCGACAAACTGCGGCTGCGGTGTGGTGGTCGGGTTGGCCGGGTTCGGCGTGATGTCGCGCAGCAGGAACACGCTGTTGCCCTTCTGCATGAACGCTGCACGGCTGCCATCGGTGTCGCAGCCCGGAGCGCCGGCCCACGGCTCGCAAGGGCTGGAACGCTGCCCCTGAATGTCGTCGAAGCGGTAGTAGGCCAGCGCACCTTTGAGGCGGTTGTTGCTGTTGATCGCCCACTTGGCGCCGAGCTGCGCGCCGTAGAGCCACTTGTTGTCGCTTTCTTCCTTGTCGAAACCGTTGCTGGTGCTGGTGTCGTTGGTGTAATCCACCGGGAACGCGCCGACGGTGCCGAACACACCCCAGTCGCGGTTGAGCTTGTGGTCGAAAATCGCCGCCACGCCATCGAAGTTCAGGTCGTTGGAATAGAGCATGTCGGTGGACATGAACGGGTTGGCGAAGCGCCCGCCGGTCAGGGTCAGCTCATCGGTCGGCTTCCAGTTCAGGTAGCCCTGATCGAGCCAGATGTCTTTCTTGGCAAATCCGCCGCCGAGGTTCTGCGTGGTCGACACCGGGTTGTTGTCCGAGCCGGTGCCTATGCGGATGCCGGCGGTCCACTCCGGCGAAATCACCGCTTTCATGCCCAACCGCGCACGAATGCGAAATTGATTGGTGCGGTCTTCACGGGTGTTGAGCAACGGCGGCAGGCTGGTGCTGCTGTTGGGGTTCACGTCGTACGGGCCGTTGTTGTTGAGTTTGGCGAAGTCGACGATTTCGTTGCTGTTGCTGCCCGAGTAGTAGCGCGATTCATCGCGCAGGCGGATGTCGCCATCGAAGCTGATACGCGACGCCCAGTCCGGGAAGGTGTTGGGCGCTGCCCAGTTTTCCTGCTTGGCGGTGGCCATGACCTCGGCCTTGACCTGATCGCGGATCTGGTCGCGCACCGCGGCCGGCACGTACTGCACGCGCACATCGCCCGGTGCCGCCACCGGTCCGGCCGCTACGGCTGTCGAAGCCGCTGCCTGCTTGGCCTGGGCGGCTTCGTTCTGCGCCTGGGCGATCAGCGCGTCAGCCTTGTCCTGTTTCAGAATGCCCTGCTCGACCAGCAAGCGGATCAGATTGATCGTGGCGTTCTCCGAGGGCGCAGGCGCTGCCGCGGCCTGACCGACCAGGGTCGCAATGACCATGCCGACCGCCAGGGACAATCGATTCACGTTGGAAATCATCTGCACACAACTCCTTTTGGCAAAGCTTGAATGCTTGGCAATGAATAAGTGGGTTAACCCGGACGCCGCCCTTGCAGGGACAGGCGCACAGGCAAAGTGATGGAGGCCGGTGGCCGTTCGCTCAGATGGGGCGCGTTACGCAATGCGGCCAGCACCTGAGTGTCGATCTCGGGCTTGCCGCTGGACTTGACCAGCTCGACCCGGGTGATTTCGCCGACGCTGCTCAGCCACACATCGGCCTGCAGCGAGAATGCGAGGTTGCGCAGATCGGAGTTCTCGCGCAGCAAGCGCTGAAAAGTGAACGCGAGGAACTGGCTGTAAGTGCCGGTGCCCAGGCGTCCGCCACCCGCACCGGCCATGCCGCCACCCTTGCCGGCGCCGATGTTGAAAGCGTCGTTGCCACTCTGCGCGTCACCGTCCATTTGCATCGGGTTGGCCAGATCGTCCGCCGGCGATGGCGGCGCCTCTTCCTCGGGCTTGACCTCTTGCGGCTCGGGCGTGGGTTCGGGCTCGACGACTTTTTCTTCCACCGGGGTTTCCGGCTCCGGTGGTTTTTCCGGAGGTGGCGGCGGCGGTGGCGGCAACGGAATGATCGTCGGCAACTTCGGCGCTTCACGGCGCACGCCGCTCATGTCATTGGCCCACTGCCACAGAAACCACGCGGCGAGCGCGCCGAGCAGCAGCCCGGCGCCCCACTTCACGTAGCGCAGTGGTGATTTCTTCACCGGCAAGGGCTCGATCGGAAGTTGTGCGGTCATCACTCAGCCCTGCGTCGGTTTGCCGGTCACCAGACCGACCTGAGACAGTTCGAGCCGGCGCAACAGATCCAGCACTTCAATGACCTTCTGGTACTGCACCGTGGCGTCGCCGCGCACGATCACCGGGAAGTCCGGGCTCTGCGCCTTCTCGATACGCAGGCGCTCTTCCAGCTCCGCAAGGGTCACCGGGTAGGCGTCGAGGAACACCTGACCGCCGTCGTTGACCGAAATCGCTTTGGTCTTGGCCTCCGACAGCGACACCGAGGCGCTGGCCTTGGGCAGGTTGATCTGGATCCCGGAGACCTGCGCGGTGGCGGTGAGGATAAACATCACCAGCACCACCATCAGCACGTCGACCAGCGGGGTGATGTTGATGCTGTCCACCGCTGCATCTTCGTCATCGTCGTGGGAGGCATTTACGGACGCCATGGCAGTGCTCCTCAGGCCGGTACGGAGTGGTTGGCGTGATGACCGCGCTGATGCGACGACTCACTGAACTGGCTCTCGCCGTGCATCTCCGCCAGACGCGTGATGAACTCGTCGACGAACACGCGCATGTCGGCGCTGACTTCCTTGTTGCGGGTGATCAGGCGGTTGTAGCCAAACAGCGCCGGGATCGCGACGAACAGGCCCATGGCGGTGGCCAGCAATGCGGCGGCCATGCCGGGCGCGATGGCGTTGATATTGACGTCGCCGGCCATGGCGGTGCCGAGGAACACCACCATGATCCCCAGCACGGTGCCGAGCAGGCCGATGTACGGGCCGCCGGCGATGGCGTTGGACAGGGTCGAAAGTTTCGAGCTGAGCGCCTGGTTCTCACGGGTACGCACGCCGTCCATCGAGCAGCGGATCGCTTCGATGGTTGCCGCCGACACCGAAGAGGTATCGGCGCCCTGCTCGCGGCGAGTACGGATTTCCTTGACCGCCACCGAGTACAGGCGCCACAGCGGCGAGTGCTGCAGACGCTGAGCGAGTTGCGCGTCGTCGGCGAACATCTCCAGACGGGTACCGACCTTGGCGAACTGCTCGCGGAAATCCTCGTTGGCCTTGCTCACGCGGCTGAGGGTGCGGTTCTTGCGCAGCATGATGATCCACGACTGGAACATCATCAGCACCAGCACGACGATGATCACCCAGGCGTCCACCGGTACCGCGTTGAGCAGGAAACCGAGGCTGCCGAAGCCGAAACCGGACTGTTCTTCGTCGACGCCGTAGGCCACCAGTTTCGACTCGGCGCCTTGCGCGGTGGCGTCAGCCAGCAGCAACGGCGCCGGACGCGCGACTTTCGACAGGCGCAGTTCGTCGATGGCGCCCACGAACGGTTGGAACGGGCCAGCGGTCAGATCGCCGCCAATCGCCATCACCGAATTGAACGCCGGCATCGCTTGAGCGAGGGACGCGCCCTCACGACCGTTAATGTACAAGCTGACTTTCGAACCTTCGGCGGTCAGCGCGACGTGCTGCCATTGGCCCGGATTCAGCGGCTGAGTGGCCACGGCGCGCTGGCCGTCGATCTCCACAAACGGCACACCTTGATTGACCCCGACCAGCAGGCTGTTGGCGCCTTCACGACGGGCCAGAATCAACTGCTCGCCATTGGCCTGATCCAGACGCAGCCAGGCGCTGAAGGTGAACGCACTGCCGGCGCTGTGCTGCAACGACGGACTGGCCGGCAGCAGCAACGGCTGGCCGCTGAACTGCAAGGCGCGCCCGACCACGCCGTCAATCGCCGCGCCGGTGGCGCTTTGCGCGGTGTTGCCGTAGGCGGTGGTGTCCTTGGCCGGGGTGCCGGTGGCGCCGTCGAAGTGATACAGCGCGGTGTAATTCGGATCGAACGTCAACTGGCCGTTGCCGGTGGCCGGGGCCTTCTGATTGCCGTAGTACATCCAGATGTCCTGACGCTGGCCGCCCTCGACATTCGGCACATCGACCCAGATCAGCGCCATGCCCATCAGCGCATCGAAGCTTTCGATCTGGTGGTTGAGCACGGTCTTGTCATCGGCGGCGACGAAGCGCAAATCCGCGCCGTCTTCCTTGACCCCGTCGAAGGTGAAATTGCCGGTGTGCAGGCGCACCAGCAGCGCGGTGCGGCCCAGGGCCTGATTAATCCCGGCGCCCTGCGGCGTGGTGTCGACGGCGATCTGTTTGCGGTAATGCCAGTCGTCCTGCCACCAGGCCTGCGCCGTGGCCGGGAGCACGAAGCCCAGGCAGATCAACAACGAAAGAATGAGGCGCTGCATGAACGTGCTCCTTTAGAAAGTGGCTTGAAGGTTGAAGTGCAGGCGCGACTCCTGCTTCGAGGTGTTCGGCCCTTCGAGTAACGGGTAGCCCCAGTCGAGGCTGCCGGACAGCCATTTGCTCAGGCTGGCGCGGGTGCCGAGGCCGACGCTGGCCAGGGCGTAACTGGCGTCCTGGTCCGGCAGTTCGTCGCGCAGGTACAGTTGCGCGCCTTCGGCAAAGGCGTAGAAGCGCCATTCCTGCATCCAGCTGCCGGCGTATTTCGCCAGCGAAGGGGTGCGCAGCTCCTGACTGAGCAGCACGCCGTCATCACCGGTGCGCTCGGCCGCCAGATAGCCGCGCACCGAGGTCGCGCCGCCGGCGGAAAACTGTTCGTTGGAGACCAGTGGCCCCGACGCCAGCTGGAACGCGCCTTTGCTCGCGCTCTGCCAGTCGTTGTCGAAGGTCCAGGTGAAGTTGCTGTCGCCCTTGAGCACGGCGAAACTCGGGTTGGCCCGGTAGCGTTTGTAGTCGAAGTCTTCGTCGGAGCTGCCGTAACCGAAGATGCTGCGGGTGGCCGCAACCAGGCTCAGACCGAGGCCGAGCTGGCTCTTTTCGGTGTAGCGGAAGCCGTTGTAGGCGAAGGTGAACGGCGCGTATTTCAGCGGCACCTTGTCGCTCTCGCCGGACAGGGTCAGGCGCTCGTCGAAGTCCTTGAAGTCGATACCGGCCGACAGCGAGTTCGACCAGTTGCCACTGGACGGCAACGTGTAGATCGCCGACACGCCGTAGGAGTGCCCCTTGCCCAACACGTTACTGCCGCCGATGGTGGCGACGTTGCTGTCGGACTGATAACCGGAGAACTGCACGCTCCAGCGCTCGCTCAACGGCGCTGTGTAGGAAGCCGACCAGACCTTGGCGTTGTCGGTGTCCTGCGGCGCGGTGAAGTACGTCAGGTTGATGCTGTGGCCGAGCTGCCACAGGTTGTTGTAGCCGAGACTGGTCACGGCGCGCAGCTTTTCGGTGTCGGCGCTGTAATCGTTGTTGAGGCCGATGCTGCCGGTCCAGGGGTTCTGGTCTTCGACCTGCAAATCGACGTCCATGGTGCCGGGGCGTTGACCTTCGCGCACCAGCGGCATGACCTGGCGGCCCGGGGTTTTATTGAGCTGCGCCAGTTCGCCCTGAACCTTGGCGAAGTCCGGCACCTCGCCTTCTTTCAACGCCGGCACGTTGTCGCGGATGTCCAGCGGCGAATAGTGTTTGGCGCCGACCACACGCACGCGGCCGACCTTGGTTTCGCTGACTTGAAGATAGACGATGCCGTCCGCCACCGATTGCTCCGGCAACTCGACGAACACCGATTGGTAGCCACGCTCCTGATAGGCCTTCTGCAGGGCATCGCGGGCGCCTTCGATGTCAGTCATGGCTTTTTGCGGGCCGAGAAACGGGTACACCGCCTCTTCAATTGCCCGGGCGTCGAGCACGGTGTTGCCGCGCACGAAGTATTCGTTGACGTCCACCAGACGTTGCGGCGCGGCGCCTTGGGCAGCCTCTTCGGCGAATGCCGGTTGCGCGCCGGCCGTCACCAGCAGCCAGCCCCACAGCGCCAGCCGTGACGTGAAAATCTGATCCACACTACCCCCTGAATTCGCGATGACCTGTTGGCGCTGTTGCGCGCCTTGTGTGTTGCGTCAGTTGCTGACTGTCGAGACACCGCTGTGCTTGCCGAGCCAGGTGTGCAGCAGCGCGAAGTTCAACGAGAACTCGGGCATTTGCAGCAAGGCACCGCAGAACACTTCGCCGATGATTTTCTGAATGAGCTGCACCGCACGCGGGTTGTTGAGCAGCGTGGCGATGTCACGACTGAGGACGTTGAAGCTCCAGACTTTCTGGTTCAGGCCAAGACCGACGAACCAGCGGAACAGCAGGTTGTAATTGAGTTGCTCATACAGTTGCTGCTCGCTGGGCACCGAATACAGCAGTTGCAGGAGCAGGATGTGCATGACGGTTTGCGCGGGGATGAGCATGCCGGGCTCGGCATTGAGTTCGTGCAACAGGCCTTGATGGGCGTCGAGCAAGTCATCGATCTGCGGGCGCAGCAACACCAGCGAATGGCCGGGCGGAATGTAGCTGGAGACCTCTTTCAAGGCGCCCTGCCAGTCATCCTGCGAGACGATCCAGACCCACGGCGCGCCGTAGCGATATACCGAAACCGGCTTCTTGCGCGCGGCCTCGACGATCTTCGACAGGCGCTGATCGAGCTCCTGCATGCCCACTTTCGAGTAGCGTTCCATAGTCCCCATTGCCTCACTCCCGGCGTCCCGCCTCGGCTTGTGAAAAGCGCCCCGTTGGGCCCCTCAAGCGCGTTACATAGGCATGACCGGACTGGCTATGTGCTACCGAACTTTTGTCATAAAAGCTTCATTACAGAAATTGATCGGGATTTGACAGACAACACAAAACCCTGTGGGAGCGGGCTTGCTCGCGAATGCGGTGTGCCAGTCAAATAGATGCTGACTGACAGGACGCTTTCGCGAGCAAGCCCGCTCCCACAGGGGGATCTGAGGTGTTTTTGGGTCAGATGTAGACCGGCCAGGTGTCGACAATCTTGCCGCCACGCACCGCCAGCAGATCACCGAATTGCAGGAGCACGGCCTCGGTCTGGGTCGGGCGCAGGAACACTTGATCTTCGATGGTCAGGCCCACGGCGTTGGAGCCGTTGACCATCTCCTGATTCGAACTGCGCCCGTACACCCCATTGCTCTGCAACCCTGGCGGGGATTCGAACTCGGCCATCCAGTTGCCGCCGTAGATGAAAAAAGTCTGCCGCTGGTTGGTGTCCCACCACGAGAACAACGTCGACTTGTCATCCAGCGCCGGGATATTCACCGCACCAGTGCTTTTCAGTACCGGCGTGGCGATGTAGGTCGCCGGCACGTGGTCAACCAGCGACGGCAGGTCGTAATGCGTCGGTTTGAGCATCGCCGTGCCCACCGACACCTCAGTGCTCAGTTTCTCGTTTTCGTGGATGCGGTAACTCGGGCTGCCGGCGGTGTTCAGGCACAGGTTTTCGTTCCACAACGCCGGAAACTGCTGGCGGGTGAAATCCACGCAGCGCTGATAAATCAGCATGACCTTGGCGAACAGTTCTTCCGGTGAGCCGAGTATCCCCGGCACGCCCATACCCACGAACGGGTCGTAACCCATGAACCCGGCGAACTGCAGATGCTGCGGATTGGCGCTGATCAGCGTGAGCATCTGCCCCAACACATTCACATCACTGACCCCACCGCGATGCAGGCCGACATCCAGCTCGATGTTGATGCGCATCCGCGTGCCCAGACCCTGCGCCAGCGCGAGGTATTGCTGCAAGCGCTCAGGCCCGTCGAGCAGCCATTGCAGTTGCCTGGAAGGATCGAACGAGCCTTTGTGAGTCTGATAAAACAGCTCGGCTGAACGCACCGGCAACGGCTTGCCGAGCAGGATGTCGGACTGGGGAAACGTGACGGCGTCGTGATTGAGGAACGGCTGGTGAAACGACATGAGTTTTTGCGTCCCGGCCCGTTGCGCGATGTAGCTCAACAAGCCCGGCGACGGCAGGGATTTTTCCACCAGACGCAATTGCTTGCCGCCGCGTTTGACCGACTGCACCACCACGTCGATGTTGTGATCGAGGCGATCCAGATCGATCAACAACACCGGGCGCATCGGGCCGTTGTCCTTCAATTCTTTATTCAGCGCGCGAAAATACTCGCTGTACGGGCCGCCACGATCACCCGGTCGCAGCCAGGCGCCCACGCCCACTAACAAAGCGCCGACACCCAGCGTGCCGAGGAGAAAATTGCGTCGATTGACCGCCATCAGCTCACCCCCAGAATCGACGACAGATGCGCATTGAGAAAGCGTCCGCTCGGATCCAGCGCCTGACGTACGTCGACAAACTCGTGCCAGCGCGGGTACAGCGGTTGCAGATTCTTCGCGTTGAGCGTGTGCAATTTGCCCCAGTGCGGGCGGCCGTTGTACTTCCAGAAGATCGGCTCGACCGCGGCGAAGAAGTTGTGGTGATCCATCTGGTAATGCTGGTGCACCGAGATCGAACAGCTGTCGCGGCCCTCGAACATGCTCAGCGGAATGTCGTCGGCCTTGACGTAGCGGTACTCGATGGGAAACCAGGTGCGCAGGTCCTTGTCCTGAATCAGCTTGAGGATTTCACGCAGACAGGCCGGGCCGTGTTCGGCGGGCACCGAGTATTCCATCTCGTTGAAGCGCACGGTGCGCACGTTGGCGTAGATGTCGAACGAGTCGCCGACCCGGTCATCGAAACTCGCCATATGCCGCAGACTGTTGAGCAGCGTGCGGCGCAGCTCGGGGAAGTCGCTGCCGTATTTGTCGATCTTCTCGATCAGGGTCACGAACTCATTGCCGCCCTCCTCTTCGGGCGGGATCGGCGGCGTGGCCGGGTCGCTGGTTTCGTTGAGGGCGATGGACAGCGCGTAGTCGGAATGGGTGACGACGAGCATTTCCCAGTGCTGATTTTCCCGGGTGTTTTTGTCGAGGTCTTCCAGCAGCTCTTCGGTCTTGGCGATCCACTGGCGTTCGCGCAGGCGGTAGGCCGGGCGATTTTGCAGACGGATTTTCGTCGCCACGCCCAGTGCCCCAAGGGATACCCGGGCGGCATTGAACACTTCCGGGTGGCGCTGACTGTCGCAGTCCAGCACCTCGCCGTCGGCCGTCACCAGTTGCAGGCCGCAGACATGCGCCGAGTACGACTGAAAGGTTTTCCCGGTGCCGTGGGTCGAGGTGGAAATTGCCCCGGCGAGAGTCTGGTAATCGATATCGGCCATGTTCTGCAGGGCCTGGCCGACGTCCTTCAGCGGCACGCCCATGCGCGACATTGGCGTACCGGCGCCGAATTCGGCCTGCAGGGTGTTCGGATCGTGGTCGAGCAGCCCGGTGAAGTAGCTCAGCGACAGCAAAGTGTCGTCGGTGGGCACCAGTGCGCTGAACGAATGCGCGGAACCGACCGGGCGGATCTTGCCCTGGGCCTGACGAATCGCAGCGCTTAGTTCATCAAGATTCTTCGGCGCCAGCCGCGCCGCCGGCAGGCAACTCTGCCCGCCCGACCAGTTGCGCCAGGGAATCAGTCGCGGGGCGCGCATCAATTGTCCCAGCGCGGGATTGGCCGCCAATGCACTGAACGCGCCGACGATGCTTGCCCGTTGCAACAACTGACGCCGTGTCAGATCCATGCTCATGCGCGCGCCCTTATTGTGGGAGGGGCTGGTCGGCCATGAAGCCGATCAGTTGCAGGAATTGTTCTTCGCTGCACTCGACGCACTGGCCCATCGGCGGCATGCCGTTGTAGCCGTTGATGGCGTGGTCGAGCAGCGTGTCGGCGCCCTGGCGGATGCGTGGTTCCCAGGCTTGACGATCGCCAGTGAGCGGCGCATTGGCAGCCGGGTTGGCGTGACACAGCTGGCAGCTGTTGGTGTAGATCTGCGCCAGTGCCGGGTCGGTGGGAGTAGCATTGTGAGTGGTCGCCGGCGGTGCGGATTTTTCGTCGCAGCCGCACAGCGTCATCATCAGCGCCAGCAGTAAAGTGAGTGGGATTGCCCGCATAACGATCCTCGAGGGTGGCATCGCTTTTTGTTGTGATCACACCTTAAGGCAGGCACGGCAGCGGGTTGAGGGCATTGCCGGACAACGATGGGGCCAACCGGGGCCAGTAGAGAGTGTTCAGGCCACCCCATTCAACTGTGGGAGCGGGCTTGCTCGCGAATGCGGTGTGTCAGCAAATGAGGATGTCAGTTGAAAGGACGCATTCGCGAGCAAGCCCGCTCCCACATTGGATTTCATAAACCAGTCAGAGCTCTGTTCCGCATCTCTGCGTGACATTCGCGTGACATTGGCGGGTTTAAATATCGGCGCATTCAGGCGTATAACCTGTAAAGACTTTTTGATCTGTATACGGACATCAACACGGGGTAGCGACATGACCACAGCAAACATCCTTGGCAATCTGTTCCCTTCTGTCAGCGACATCCCGGAAAAATACCGCCTCGACGGTCAGGTCGAGCAACGCGAATACCTCGTCGATGGCCAACTGCGGCGCTGGGACGGCCCACTCGCCACCGTGCGCAGCCCGGTGTATCTGCACGGCGAAAACGGCGATGAACAAGTGATTCTCGGCAGCACCCCGCTGCTCGACGCCGACACCGCCCTCACCGCCCTCGATGCCGCCGTGCGCGCCTACGATCGCGGTCAGGGCCTGTGGCCGACCATGCGCGTGGCCGAACGCATTCAGTACGTCGAAGCGTTCCTCGGCCGGATGCGCCAGCAGCGCGAAGCCGTGGTCAAGCTGCTGATGTGGGAGATCGGCAAGAACCTCAAGGACTCGGAAAAAGAGTTCGACCGCACCTGCGACTACATCGTCGACACCATCAATGCACTGAAAGAACTCGACCGTCGCTCCAGCCGTTTCGAACTGGAACAGGACACCCTCGGCCAGATCCGCCGCGTGCCGCTCGGCGTGGCACTGTGCATGGGGCCTTACAACTATCCGCTGAACGAAACCTTCACCACGCTGATTCCGGCGCTGATCATGGGCAACACCGTGGTGTTCAAACCGGCCAAGCTCGGCGTGTTGCTGATCCGCCCGTTGCTCGAAGCGTTCCGCGACAGCTTCCCGACCGGCGTGATCAACGTGATCTACGGCAGCGGCCGCGAAACCGTCAGCGCGCTGATGGCCAGCGGCAAGATCGACATCTTCGCCTTCATCGGCACCAACAAGGCCGCCAGCGACCTGAAGAAACTGCACCCGAAACCACACCGCTTGCGCGCCGCGCTGGGCCTGGATGCGAAGAACCCCGGCATCGTCCTGCCGGAAGTCGATCTGGACAATGCGGTCAGCGAAGCGGTCACCGGTTCGCTGTCGTTCAACGGCCAGCGCTGCACCGCGCTGAAGATCCTCTTTGTGCACGAGGACGTGGTCGACGCCTTCATCGAAAAATTCAACGCCAAACTCGCCACCCTCAAGCCGGGCATGCCATGGGACAGCGGCGTGGCGCTGACGCCGTTGCCGGAGTCGGGCAAGGTCGACTACCTGCACGGTCTGGTGGCCGACGCGCAGAGCAAGGGCGCACAAGTGGTCAACCCGAATGGCGGCGAGAGTCGCGAGTCGTTCTTCTACCCCGCCGTGTTGTACCCGGTGACGCCGCAGATGCGCGTGTACAACGAAGAACAGTTCGGCCCGGTGGTGCCGATCGTGCCGTACCGTCACCTCGATACCGTGATCGATTACGTGCTGGAATCGGACTTCGGCCAGCAACTGAGCCTGTTCGGCACCAACCCGGTGGCGATCGGTCGACTGGTCGACACTTTCGCCAACCAGGTCGGGCGGATCAACCTCAACGCCCAGTGCCAGCGCGGCCCGGACACCTACCCGTTCAACGGGCGCAAGAACTCCGCCGAAGGCACGCTGTCGGTACACGATGCCCTGCGGGTGTTTTCGATCCGCACACTGGTGGCAACCAAGTTCCAGGACAGCAACAAGGATCTGATCAGCGAAATCATTCGCGGCCGCGATTCGAGCTTCCTGACCACCGACTACATCTTCTGACGAGGACTTTGCACTGAGCACCTTCAGCACCCAACGACTGCCACCGCTGCTGCGGCGAATCCTGCGTCCGTTGCTGGACCCGTACCGCCGCTACCAGCACGCCCGACTGATTCACGCGGTGCGGGTAGCGCTGGGGCTGCTGGCGACCATCCTGCTGACCACCGGCATCAACCTGCCCCACGGCGAGTGGGCTTCGGTGACCATGCTGGTGGTGATCGGCGGCCTGCAACACCACGGCAACATCGGCAAGAAAGCCGCCGAACGCGCCACCGGCACCCTGATCGGTGCCGGCGTCGGTCTGCTGCTGGTAGCGCAACAGGCATGGCTGGGCCTGCCGTGGCTGACCTACTTTGCCATGGCGGTGGTCTGCGGGTTCTTCTCCTATCACGCGATCGGCAAGGGCGGCTACACCGCCCTGCTCTCGGCGATCACCGTTTTCATTGTCGCCGGGCATGGCGACAACCCGATCACCGATGGCTTATGGCGCGGGGTCGACATCCTGATCGGCATCGCCCTGGCCCTGGCGTTTTCCTTCGCCCTGCCGCTGTATGCGGTGTATTCGTGGCGCTACAACCTGGCCGATGCCTTGCGCGACTGCGCCACGTTGTATGGGCGGATCATCAGCGGCCAACCGGTCAGCGCCGATGAACACCTGAAGCTGATGGCCCGGGTGACCACGGTGATGGTGCAACTGCGCTCGCTGATGCCTTCGGTGTCCAAGGAAGTGAAAATCTCCATGACCGAGCTGGATGCAATTCAACGCAACCTGCGGATGTGCGTCAGCACGCTGGAAATCCTCGGCAACACCCGCCCGGATGCCAACGACCCCGAAGCCATGGCGCATCTGCAATCGGCGCTGCGGGCCGAGCACCGGGTGATCCGCATACAGTTGATCGGCATGGCCCGGGCCTTGAAGTCTGGCGCCACGCAACGTCTGCAGCGCCCGCTGGAATTGCCTGACGCGAGCCTCGACACACCGGTCTACAGCACGCTGGACGGTTACCGGTTGCTGACCCGACAACTGGCCGCGAACATTGGCGAACTGCGCCAACGCCTGGCGATGACTGCACCGCGCTGGAACATCTGAGCCGTCGGAAAAAACCCATGTAACAAAGCTGACATCATCACTACAATGCGCCGCACAACGGATGTGACATGGACGCATAAATGCAATTCAGGAAGAGTATCAACGCCCTGCGGGCACTGGCCGTGCTTTCGGTCGTGCTGTTTCATTTCAAGGTGCCCGGGTTTGAAGGCGGATTCGTCGGCGTAGACGTGTTCTTCGTCATCTCCGGCTTCCTGATGACCGGCATCATCGTCAATGGCGTGCAGCAGCAGAACTTTTCCCTCCTCGGTTTCTATGCCTCCCGCGCCCGCCGCATCATTCCCGCCCTGCTGGTCCTGTGCGTTGCGCTGCTGATCTTCGGCTACTTTTATCTGTCGCTGGATGACTTGCGCGAAACCATCCGTACGATCAAGAGCAGTCTGCTGTTCAGCTCGAACTTCAGCTTTGCCCAAAGCGGCAATTACTTCGCGGCGCCGCTGCATGAAAACTGGTTGCTGCATACCTGGTCGCTGTCGGTCGAATGGCAGTTCTACCTGCTTTACCCCGTGCTGATCATGGGGCTGCACCGGTTCTTCGGCACCGATAAAACTCGCGTTGCCTTGCTGGCCGTGGCGCTGATTTCGCTGCTGGCGTCCATCATCGTGACCCGCGTCAACCCGACGTTCGCCTTCTACATGCTGCCCACCCGCGCCTGGGAAATGATCGCTGGCGGCCTGGTTTTTCTGTTTCCCCTGCGATTGAGCCAGCGCGGCGGCGCGATTTGCGAAGGGCTCGGTCTGCTGGCGATTGCCGTCAGCGTGCTGGTTTTTTCTGAGGCGGATCTGTGGCCGGGCTACCTGGCACTGGTGCCGGTGCTGGGGACGATGCTGGTGATTCACGCCAACACCCGGTCGATGTTCAGCGGCAATCCTGCGCTGCAATTTGTCGGGAGCATTTCCTACTCGGTGTACCTGTGGCATTGGCCGCTGGTGGTACTGCTTTACCTGTGCGGGCTGTTGAGCAGCTGGCCGCACGTGATCGGCGCAATCATCGCCTCGTTCGCCCTCGGCACCCTGTCGTTCTACCTGGTGGAATCGAAGGTGAAGAAAGGTACGAGCGCTACTCGAACAGTGGTCAAGTTCGCGTCACTGACGGTAGCGGTGGTGGCCGTGTCGGCAACGACGTCGTCGCTGGTCAAGCAACACCCCGACTGGCGCCCGGCACTGGTCGAACTTGGCCAGCCGGAATACACCAGCAAGCTGTATCCGCAGGAGTGCTACCCGAATGCCTATGCGGCGGCGGATTGCAAACTGGGCACGGGTGATGTGTCGGTAATTCTGTACGGCGACAGCCATGCGCAATCCACCGCAGCGGCGGTGCAGATGGAAAATCCTCAGGCGGCACTGTCATGGTCACGGGGCGGTTGCCCGACCCTGACGCACTTCGCCATGCACGACAAGACCGTCGAAAGCCAGTGCCGGGGCTTCAATCAGGAAAAGCTGCAACAACTGAAAACCGCGTACGCCGGCGTGCCGGTGGTGCTGTTCAGCCGTGCGGCGCTGTATGCGGATTCGGGCCGGGAAAACAGCTACCGGATTTCCTTTCCCGAGCGCCAGGCCACGTTTGCCGAAGCGTATACCGAAGAGTACGTCAGCACGGTCTGCTCGATCGCGGAAAACCATCCGGTGTACATCGTCAAACCGATCCCGGAGATGCCTTTCAGTGTCTACAAGGGCTTGAATCTGAATCAGCGTCTGTTCCAGCAAAACACAGACATTTCCTTGCCGTTACAGGCCTATGAGAAGCGCAACCGCATCGCCATCGCAACCATCGAAGCCGCTGCTAGCCGCTGCAACGCGACGGTGATCGACCCGACGCCGTACCTGTGCCCCAACGGCAACTGCATGGGTTCCATGGACGGCGTGCCGCTGTACTTTGACGACAACCATCTGGTGGATGCCGGCAATCAGCAGCTCAAAGGCCTGTTCAAGGATCTGATCAAACCGATTTGAACTGGCGCCGGGCTTTCAGTCCCCAGCCCTGTTGCATCCCGGCGGCGGCCAGCAGAATTGCTGCCACCCCGATCCATTGCAGGATCTGCAGGCGATGGCCGAAGGCGAACCAGTCGACGAAAATCGCCGCAATCGGGTAGATGAAGGACAGCGCACCGGTCAGGGCAGTCGGCAGTTTCTGGATCGCGCCGTACAGCAGCACGTACATCAGGCCAGTGTGGACGATGCCCAGCGTCACCAGACTGGCCCAGGCTCCGTTGGTTTGCGGCAGGCCGTTGAAGTGCGCGAACGGCGCGAGCAACAGCACTCCGGTGCAGACCTGGATCAGCGCGATCAGATGCGGCGGCGTGCCGGTCAGACGCTTGATGATCAGCGCCGCCATCGCGTAGAGCAACGCCGCCCCCAACGCCAGCGCAATCCCCAGCAGATATTCGCTACCGCCCTCGCCCTGCCCGCCATGGGCACTGACGATCGCCAGCATGCCGAGAAAGGAAATCGCCAGCCAGAACAGCTTTTGCAAGGTGATTTTCTCGCCGAGAAACAGTGCCGCCAAACCGACCAGCATGAACGGCTGCACGTTGTAGACCGCTGTGCCGATGGCAATCGAGGCGCGGGAATACGAGCCGAACAACAACACCCAGTTGCCGACAATCGCCACCCCACTGAGCACCGCGAGCAGGAACGTGGTGCGGGTCAGAATGCCCGGACGCAAGAAGCCGAACGCCGCGCATATCAGCAGCAAGGTGCCGGCGCCGAACACGCAACGCCAGAACACCACATCCAGCACCGGTTGCCCGGACACCAGCACGAACCAGCCGATGGTCCCGGAAATCAGCATGGCGGCGGTCATTTCCAATGAACCACGGCGGATTGTGTTGTCCATCATCGATCTCCCTAAGCGTTTGACGAAAGCGTGGCAAAAGTATGCCAAGCCGACCACGAGCGCCTCCAGCGCAAAAAGCAGGCTAAACTCGATTTCTGCCTTTTTTATCGCGGGTGGTTTCCCTCAAATGCCTAATACCGGAGTTGCCCCATGACCGACGATATCGACCAGATCCTCATCAGCGCCTTGATGGACGACTCGCGTCGCTCGCTCAAGGCATTGGCGCAAATCAGCGGCCTGTCCTCACCCAGCGTGGCCGAACGCCTGCGCCGCCTGGAGGAGCGCGGCGTGCTCAAGGGCTATACCGTCGAGATCGACCCTAAATGCTTCGGCTATCAGCTGCAGGCCATCGTCCGGGTGCGACCACTGCCGGGGCAATTGCAGGAGGTGGAGCGGCAAATTATGTCGATCCCGGAGTTCACCGAGTGCGACAAGGTCACCGGGGAAGATTGCTTCATCGCACGCCTGCACGTGCGCTCGATGGAACAGCTGGACACCCTGCTCGACCGCCTTAATACGCTGGCCGAAACCAACACCGCGATCGTCAAGAAAACCCCGGTCAAGCGCCGTTTACCGCCGATGGCGTGAGTGCTTTTTGCGCCTGCTCGGCGTAGATTGAGGTTTTTCCGGCGAAAGGATTGGGCGGTAATGAGAATTCAGGCAGTGATGCTGACGGTGTTGATGCTCGGCGGGTGCGGGACGGTGCAGACCGTCGTGCTCAGCGACAAGGCTTCTGTGGACCAGCTGAAGACCAAGAAGAGCTACTGCGGCGCTGTTCCGCGCATTTACAGCGGTGCAACCTACGACTTCTGCATGCTGCACGCCGAAAAGCCGGATGACGTCGACGCGTTCAATTACAACAACGCCTCCCTTGGCCTGGTGGTCGATGCAGCAGTCTCAGGTGTGCTGGACACATTCTTGCTGCCCTACACGATTTACAAGCAACAGGCCGATGGCAGCATCGTGATCAACTGATTGAAAACCTCCAGACGCCGAGACGTCTGGAGGCTGCTGCACTTTACTCGAGCAATTGCTGCAAGCTTGGGTCACGCATGACTTTTTGCTGAGGCTGCGAATTGTCGTCGCCTGTCTTGAGCATTTTCAACTTGAGGTTCTGAACCTTGGCGCAGGCGTTCTTGCCATCGGCGTAGATCCCGCTCATGTCACATTTCCATTCGAAATAATTAACCAGACCGCCTGACAGTTGCAGACTGTAGTCCGTGCTCTTGGTCCCTGGCGTGAACGGATGACCCGCCGGAATATTCTGGAACCACTTCATCCATTCCGCAGAACCCGGGCTCGGTATTTTGTCCTTGGGCTGGAAGGTGGGATTCATGATCGCCACCTGTGGCGACTCACCCGTGGCGTGGCAGCTCAGGCAGGAACTGTTGGGGTTGTCTACAGGCCCGTTGAGGCGACCGTTCCAGCCCAGGTGGGTGGGCGGCAGTTCTTTGGTGTTGGCGTTGATTGCCGTCTGCTGCAATGCCGGGTTGATTCTGGTTTCAGTCGGCGTCGGATTGGTGAAGTCATTGCCGGTTTCTTTCGGATCGTTACCCCACATGATCCCGACCGGAACGAGATTGTCCCAACCGGGTTTGCCGGTTTTAGCCCCGTTGTACTGGAAGGTGCCGAAAATCCAGCCTGTGTCGCTCATACGGGTATCACGCACGGCGATGTCCATCTGAATGAGCGCAACATCTTTGATCTTGCGATTTGCGGACGTGAAAGTTTCAGTGATATAGCCTTGCCACAACACCGGGTTGACGAGGAACGGTACGGTGGTGCGATCAATATCGGCAAACAATGCCTTGCAGACTACGGTGCCATTGGCAAAGCTTTTGGGTTGCGAAGTGAAGCCAGGATCCGGGTTGTTCGGATCTTTCCAGACCTCGCCAATGGTGTAGGCGCCAATGTCGTTGTAAATGCCCACGGCGTAGGTCTGGCCACTGGCGATCTGCGTCTGTGCCAGTTGTTTGACCGGAATCTGCGCTTCCTTGGTCAGACCATGAATACCTTCACGCCCCAGCGGGCCATAGTGCTGCCAAGGCATGTGGTACCACTGACGCAGCTTGTTCTTCTGTACATTCCAATCAACCTCGACATTGCCTTCCAGGCAATAGTGCTTCACCTCCTCCATGTAGGCACGCCAGGTTTCAAAGTTGTTGTCGGGTTTGGTCGGGAGTTTTTTGAAAAAATCCGGCAGCGCTCCTTGGGGAGCTTGGGTCGGGTAACTCTGGCTAAGTTCGAACAACGGGCCTGAATATTGGCTGGCGGGTGGCTGATAGCCAAAATCGGGGTAGACACCGGCAAGAGTCGAGGCACTGAACAGTGCTGTCGTGATAGCCAATACGGCACGCTTTCCTTGGGGCTGGTTCATCGATGATCTCCTTGATTGGGACAACGCCTGCAGCGACCCATGAATCGAGTCCGACCACCAGGGCCTCCATTATTTTTTTGATAATCAGGGACTCGGCTTGCGGGCCGAGAGCAACTCACGGTTGAATCTGGGTAGGCTGGTTTGGAGGACCTCCTGTTTTCCGGATGAACGAATACGACAACCCGGGCGACGCTCCGGGCTTGAACAGAAGAAGAAAAATGGGATGCGGGGGCTGTAGAAGGTGTTACTGCATGCCGACTCCTGTCGACCGCCTGCCGTTCTTCCTTGTCTTAGGTGTAGGCCAATTCCATAAAGGCGCCATGATTTCTTGAAAAAATGTCGGCGAAAGGCCACTACGTTTTCGCACGGGCAACAAAAAACCCGCCGAAGCGGGTTTTTTGTTGATTCACAAACAGCGATCAGTCGTCGCGGCTCATGATGCCGAAGATCTGCAACAAGCTGATGAACAGGTTGTAGATCGATACATACAGGCTAATGGTTGCCATGATGTAGTTGCGCTCGCCACCGTGGATGATCGCGCTGGTCTGGAACAGAATGCACACCGACGAGAACAGCACGAAACCGGCGCTGATCGCCAGTTGCAGGCCGCTGATCTGGAAGAACATGCTCGCCAGCGTTGCACCCAGCAACACGAAGAAACCGGCGGTGATGAAACCACCGAGGAAGCTCATGTCCTTGCGGGTGATCAGCACGTAGGCCGAGAGACCACCGAACACCAGCGCGGTCATCGCGAATGCCGAACTGACCACTTCAGCGCCGCCCTGCATGCCCAGGTAACGGTTGAGGATCGGGCCGAGCAGGAAACCCATGAAACCGGTCAGCGCAAAGGCGGACACCAGGCCCCACGCAGAATCACGGAGTTTGTTGGTGAGGAAGAACAGCCCGTAGAAACCGATCAGCACCACGAAAATGTTCGGATAGCCGACGCGCATCTGCTGGGCCACGAAAGCCATCACACCGCTGAATGCGAGGGTGAGCGCCAGTAGACCGTAAGTGTTGCGCAGGACGCGGCTAACCTCTAGCTGCTCAGCCTGCACGCTGTTGTGAACTGCGTAATCCTGTTCGCGCATGGCGACACTCCTGTTGGTTTGAAACGTTCAGTGGCAAAGATCATAACAGACGCTCTGTAACAAGCCATGCACAGAGTTTGACAGTGTGTTTCATTCAGGTATTATGGCGCCCGCAACGCAAACGGAGGTGTGGCCGAGTGGTTTAAGGCAACGGTCTTGAAAACCGTCGACTGTAACAGGTCCATGAGTTCGAATCCCATCGCCTCCGCCATATTTGATACAACAAAGCCCTGATTATTCAGGGCTTTGTCGTTTCTGGCGCTTACGAAAATTTCTGCCTTTCGGTATGTGTTCCATAACTTTTGTGGACGCGTTCCATAACTCCGACCGATTTCTCCCCTCTCCGGCGTCCTGCCAATCGTTAAAACACTCTTCATGTAACACGGTGCTACGCTGATTCCTTGGCTGCCAAGGAAACCAAAATGCCCAACTCCGACCTGCTCCCTTCCCTGCTCTTCAAGATCAACGAAAACCAGCTCGCCCTCGAAGCCGCCATCATGGAGCTGTCCAACTGGGTCGAGCAGCGTGGATCGGCAGATGTCGCTGAGAACATCCGCGGGGCACTCTGGACGATCGACAAGAACGAGGAGTTCATCAAAATGACCCTGGCGGTTTTAATGGCGCCCGACTGACAGCTCGTCGCCTTCCCCTCGCCTGCTCGGCGCACCTCGATTACTGTACATGCATACAGCATTTGTACAGCGAATCTCCCTCCATGAATTTCGACCAAGCCAAATCCCTTCGGCTCCAGCAATGGCGCGCGACTCTAGACGACCAGGACTTTCGCATGCAGAACCCGGAGGCACACCGGGAAACGCTTCATCAAATGGCGGACGCCCTGCATACAGAGGGACTGATCGACCAGCTTGAGCAGTTCGATATGAACGAGATGGCAGATGCCGCCTACTGGCATTCTGTAGAAGAGCTGCAAAACTCGCCGGGCCAGTACCGCGGAGCGTCGACCTACGATGTCGTGCAGGTCGACACCGGTAGGCTGCTTGGCAATATCAGCCGTTCCATCTTCAACTTCGAAAGCGACGAACCACGCGGCGCCTCGTTTCCCTACGACGGCAAGGTTTACTCTGGCGCGGACGGAGTGCGGCTGACCTTGGGGCTTTCCCGAAAGATCGGGACAATCTCGGGCCTGTTTCTGGAACTGAATGGGCGCCGGTACCACCTCGTTGAAACCGAGCGGGTTGTTCGCGGGGTTGATTACAAGCCAATGGATGATCCAGACGCTTACCGCGCTCTGGTTGATGCGGCTCAAATCGCCAAAGAAGAGCGAGACCTACGCGCTTTTGAAAAGGTTCGCCCTCACATCGAGTCGGCGGCTTTTTGCATGTGCCCCACCTGCCTCGATCGATTTGATGCGCGTGATGACTGCCCAACTTGCACCGGAAAAGGTTTTGTGAGGAAGACGGCACCGGCGGGTCTACGCTGAAGGAACCATGCGAGGAACGGGCAATGTGCGGACGACTCTCCCAGTACAGCGGCATTCACGACTTCGTGGCAGCGCTCAGCATGCCCAACGCCCTGGTCAACTCGACCGGCGAGCAACCGTTCGAGCGCTACAACGCCGCGCCGACCGCTCAACTCGCCCTCTTCCACCAAGAAGGTCAATTCCTGCACGCCGACATGGTTCGCTGGGGCTGGCGCCCGCACTGGGCGAAAGACCGCGCCGCGCCAATCAATGCACGCGTTGAGAAAGTCGCCCACGGCCCATTCTTCCGCGCGATCTGGCCGCACCGAGCGATCATCGCGATCAATAACTGGTTCGAGTGGGTCGACGAAGGCGGGCCGAAAAAGCAGCCCTATTTGATCAGGCACCGGGACCAGTCACCAATCCTGTGTGCCGCCATCGGCCAATATCCGAACGAAGAGCACGAACCGGGCGAGCACGACGGCTTTGTGATCATTACAGCCGACAGCGCCGGGGGAATGGTCGATATCCACGACCGGCGGCCGGTGGCGTTATCGCCTGAACTCGCACGGGAATGGTTAGACCCGGCAACACCGAAAGAGCGCGCCGAACAGATTGTGCTGCACCAAAGCGAACCGACAGAGGTGTTCGAGTGGTTCAAGGTTGACCGGGCTGTGGGGAATGTCCGAAACCAGGGTCCGGACCTGATCAAGCCGATCGATTGATCAACTGTGCGTCAGCGTTTTCAAGCGCTCCACCAGCGCGGCCTCAAAAATGATGTACAGCCTTTCCGCATCGCCGGCGCGCAAAGCCCCGCCGGTTTCAAGTCCAAGCACGAAGCCATCCGCCCGTGCTCCCGCCTTCACAGCGATGATCATCGAATCAGCACGAACGATTTGCGCCAGCAACCGATCCGCCTCTCGTTTCTGCTTCTCGCTCAGCACCACGCCTTCCATATCAGCCACCTATTACCTTCACTACGACATCCAATAAATGACAGAAAGAACGACTGAAACCCAGATAATCGTCATCACAATTGAGTAACCAGCCAGTTGCTTGTCCATGTGCCCGCATCATCCAGATCGAACATAAATGATGGTTTACCGGAGTTCACCTCGCAACGATAGCGCCGAGCCATCACTCAGCGCACGGACGTAGGCCTGACATGCCTGTAGCGCGATCAGTCCACGGTCGCCGGTGTCGGTGATGGCGATAATTCGTTGAGCATGCGCCGGGTCAAGTCTGGCTCGTACGGCTGCATGATCCAAGCCGCCGGCGCTGGCGGTGGCTGGCATCCCACAGCCTTTGGCAGTGTCGGGTGCGTCGAGGAGGACTGACAACCGCACATCAGCAGTGGCAAGGCGATCGCGCAGGCGATTTTGGTCACGTTGGGCATCGGTCATTTTCCTGAAGTGGGTTTGCTCACTGGCCGCGAGCCGCTGCTCGAGCGCCAGACGCTTGTCCTGCTCGGCCTGCTGCGCGGTAGCCGCGGCTTGGGTCAGTTGATTGAGGGTTTCGGCGTGCTGCTGGGCCTGTTCGGCCAACTGCTTGCCGAAGCGCCAGTCCTGAAACTGCCAAGTGCTGCCGGCGCCGATCAGCACCAGCACCAGCGCGCCCACCGCTTTCCACGGAACGACCATCACTGCACATCCCGGAAGAACACGTGCCCGCCCAACTTGAGCGTCTGCTTGGCCTTCGCCGCCCAAGCCGGCGCTTTGATGCTGGTGGCGTAGTAGTGAGTGGCGCCACCGGTTGGGTCAGGCACCTTGCCGTCGATCACCTGGTCAGCAGCGATCCGACATTGAGCCAGCTCGCGGAACGGGATCTGCTTCACGCCGATCAGGAACTGATAGTTCGCGTCGGTCTTGTTCCAGCAGCTGAACTGGTACGGCTTCTGACAGACGCCGGCATAGCCCTCCCCCCACCACGACTTTTCCTTCCCATCAAACACGCGGTTGCGGATAGTCCAGGCGACGGCAACCTGGCCGTCGGTTCCTTCTCCGCGCGCTTCGCCCCAAATCGTACGGGCGAGAATATCTCGGTCTTTCTCGGTTACTGGCATCACTTTTCTCCAGGCAAAAAAATACCCGCTTGGGTGCGGATGTTCGGGAGGATCTGCAATAATTGCAGCACGGTGATAGGCATGAGGCTTTCTCTTGATGGCAATTTGGCGCAAAATCGCGCCTCAATCATGAAGATGTGATTTAGATAGGGACTAAGCGGTGTCATACAACCTGCAAAACTTACAATCGCTGCGCTTGATAGCAGCTCTCTTGGTATTTGTTCAACACAGCGTATATTTCTCTGGATTGGCAACTAACACGCAGATAACGCGATTCTTAAGCTTCAACTTTGGAGACATTGGTGTATTCGTGTTTTTTGTTATATCTGGATTTGTTATCGCAATGCAAACAGATAGAAAACCGCTGCAGTTCATGTTGCACAGAATCTTTCGGATATATCCTGGCTACATAGCAGCAGTTTTGTTTTCTGCCGGCGTGTTATTTTTATTCTCTGACTATCGACCAGATCTGAATGACACGTCAATGTCGATCCTGCTAATACCTACAGGCTCGCTGAACCCATCTCTTCAGGTTCCCTACTGGACGCTTATCTACGAGATGTTTTTCTATGCGCTGGTGCTGGCATTGATGACTGTGTTTCGCGGTCGCGCAGCCATAATCGACGGGGCGATCTTCGCCTGGCTTTTGGTCATGATCTACCAGACAGCAAACGGCGTAAGCTTCAGCGTGGCAATGCCAACCGTTTCAGAAATTGCCTTTTCCCCGCTGAACATCTATTTCATTGTCGGCTTTTTCCTGTCGCGAATTCTACTGTCGAAAAGCCCGCAAATAGGATACATGGCACTTTTCATTTCTGCGTCCTCCAGCATCTTCTTTTACGGGATGAAGGCGCCAGTTGCAGTATGCGCCCTGACTATTGCAGCCATCATCTGGGCAATAAAGTCTCCAACTCTCCCTAAAGTTATGAATACGCTTGGCGACTACTCGTATGGCATATATCTTGTACATACCGCCGTCATCTACTGCATTTATTTGGAAGTGCAAAAAAATGGCGGAACCCTGTATACCTCAGTAGCACTAATGGCCATCGCCGCGCTACCGGTCGCAGTGCTGTTCGGGAAGCTGGAGCATTGGGTGTACAAGTACAAAATCCGCCCTGGAATCGACAACCTTCTTCGCAGAGCTAAACCGTCTCCGGCGCCCTTGCAGACACTGTGAGATCCATCCCTTCCGCAGGCTGGGCCGGCCACACTACGGTCGTGTACCAGCCAGCTTGTGACGTGACCCGGCCGAGGGCTATTCCGTAGTTCTTCCACTTAGTCAGCTGAGCTTTGCGCTTGGGGAATTCACCCTGCTCTTCCGGCGTAGCGGCAAATTCTTCCATCCCTTCGACGCCGACGTTGTCAATCGCATCCTGCAGAGTTGCAATGCGGTTCGTCAGAGCGGTTTTTTGTGCATTGGCGAGCTGCGTTAGCGATTGCAAAATCGCACTTTGCGCTGCCAAGACCTGTGCAGGTGTAGGTGGCTGAATTGGCGGAGGAAGGAATTCACCATTCACATACGTCCAACCAATACTCGCGGTGCTCGTTTCGATAAGCAGGCAACCTTCAATTGGCGCAAATTCCGCGATTCCATCCCAGACAATGGTGTTTGTCACTAAGCCAGAGTCAATTTCGATAATTGCATAAGTACCCATCATGCATACTCCTCGATAATAACTACCCCTTGGCCGCCGGTTCCACCGCTTGTAGCTGGTGAGCCCGCATAAGCAGATGCTCCAGATCCGCCGCCTCCATACCCTAAAGAGTTTTGGCCGGCAGCGTTCGCCGCAGGAGTTGCGCCAGCGCCCATAACGCTACTTCCTCCGTATCCGCTGATCGCGTTGGCGGCACCTAGCATTACTCCAACCCCGCCTGCCTGCCCCCTTGTGTTGGCAACGTTGCCAAGTGCCGGAAGAGCTCCCGCAGCACCCCCCGTACTAACAAGCGCAGGAGGAGTAATAATTGCGCCCGCGCCACCGCCCACCCCGCCAGCTGCGCTGATGAGCGAGCCGACAGAGGACGCGCCTCCGACGCCACCAGGGGAAGCTGATGCGCCAGATGCAAGCCCCGCGGAGCCAACTACTACGGACTGAATTACGGCGTTGGCGTAAAGCCCCTCTGAATACGCTCCCGCACCGCCACCGCCAGCTACAGCAACCTGACCTGCAGAAGTAACCGGAGTGCCGCCACCGCCGCCACCACCACCTTGGCACCTTACGCGAATCTTAGTGGTGCCTGCTGTCGGCGTGTAAGTTCCGCTTGTGTCGAATTTTTGAACATTAAGAAGGCGGCCGGTGGCCTGCCCAAGTTGTATTGCGTGCTGGCTTTTTGTGGCGGGGGGTACCTGCTGCGCTCCACCAAGAGATTCGATCAGTATCCAGGCGCCGTTCCCGCCGTTTACCCCTGCCTGCACCAAATACATCAGAACAACAATACCGGCAGGCAGCTCTCCACCCTGAAGTGGCTGAAGGCCAAGGCCATAGACTGGCTTGGCAGCCAGCCCGTCTGGCGAATAAGTTGATGGTCCGGTGTTCGGGTTGGCGATCTTCACCCGCTGCATGTAGCCAGTCGACGGCAGCGCGATGAGAGTCGGAGTGTTGGCTGCCGCGTAGGAACCCGTAGTTCCTGTGTCGTTTAGGACAGGGGTCTTGCGCGCTGCGGCATATAAGACAGTCAACAACGCATCATAGTATTGAGAGGTGCCAACTTTATCGGCTGTCCCGCTCGGCGTTACTCCCGCCACAGAAATCAGTGACTGGAAAAAACCTTCCTTATCGTTTGCCCAGTCCTGCTCAAGGTATGAACCATCCTTGGCAGTGGGAGTAGTTCTGTTTTTGAAAGAGCCTTGAGGATAGTCAGCTGACGGGTTATTGAATCGGCCCGGGTAGCGCTCGTTAAGCTTCAGTGCCATCGTTATTCCCCTATATATCCTGCAAATTCTTTGTTTTCGTCACCGAATTCTGCGTCCATATCGCCGAACTCGACCATTTCAAGCCCCTCAAGGAACCCGTTAAATCTCACCGCCTGCGGCTTCGGCACCAGCCCGGCATTCAGCAACGCGAACCGTTCAAGATTGGTGATCTGACCGTAAAACTCGATACTGAAAGACATATCCTCGCCATCCGTTACGCGCAAAACCTCCGCGTGGGGTAGCAAAAAATTCATGCCGTCGAGGATGTTCTCTATCGTGGCTTCGCCATTGTTCTTGATGATCTTGGCCTTTATGACCAGACGGTAAAGCTCGTCAGAAAGCTGTCCGTCCTGATCGATCGTCAAGGCACTGAACATTGCTTCGTCATCACCGAACTCTGACCCATCAGTTAGATCGAACAACCCGGGGCTCATCGGCATCAAGCCGACAAAGCTGCGCGGCGCCACAACGATTCTGCCTATCACATTGAGTTGCTCACCTTCAGCGGTGTCGACGTCATAGCTCTTTCGAACAGCCTGGGCGGCATCCTCAATACTCCCGCCGAGCTTTCTTGCTATCTCATACCAGGCCACCGCTTTAGGCTTGTCGCGGTATTGCGCGTAGACGCGGTCAGGTATGTTCATCACGTAATCACCACTGTGATGTTGCTCTCCGTCCACCGTGACATCTGGTTGTAGGCGATGGCTGCGTTGGATGACGCCCCGTTGAGCTGGAGAAGTGTCACGTAGCTGTTTCCATACGCTCCAATCACTTGGTTGATCGGGGTGAACATCGTGCTGTAAGGAACGCTCTCGCCAATGTCGAAGCCGCTGATCTTGAAGCCCACGTCAGCCGGAATTAGATCGCCGGCGGCGTACTCCATCACCGCCTCTTTGATGAGCTGGTCAGCGTTCGACGGCAGCGTTCCGTCGTTTTTCACGTTAATGATGAGGATCATGTCGACATATATCGGTCGACTGGCTCGGATCAATTTTGTGTTGTTTGGGTATTTGGGGGACGTCACCAGAACCTCGAACGGGGTTCCGGCCTGATACAGGCGCGCCCCTGGGTTCTTTTTCACGTAGATAGCCATGGCGATGTCGTCGTCGGTTCCGCCATCGACGATAGGCGCAATGGAATGCTCGGGAAGTCCGTGGGGGTTGTCAGCCGATACCGCGGCGCTCCCAGTATCGTTCTCGTAAACCTTGACCCTGCGAACGCCTGAGACGCTGAACAACTCACCGATCATCGAATCGAGCTGGTTGTTCCCTGGACGCCCAACTGCCGTGGCGCGGGTCACACGCAGCGGTTCGTCGCGCTGCCGGTCCGTCCCCGGCGTGGCTGGCGCAGGGTTGTTGACCGAAGCCAGGCCGGCCACTACGTCAACGATACGGGTGATGGTGTCTGTGTCCGCCTGAGTGGGGCCGACGACAGTGCAGGTAGCATTGACCGTGACAGCCCCAGATCCGTCGGCTGTGACAGTTTGGTCCGTGGCCCAGCGACTACCAGTAGTGATGGACTCGAAACGGTTGCCTTTCAAAATCACGGTGCCGGGCGCTGAGGTCAAGATCAGTTCGACACTCGACGGAGATCCGTTCGAGCGTATTGTCCCTGTGAGCGAGCAAACAATATCGAGATCAAGTCCTTTCGCCTTGTTCGGATCCTTCGAGTTGTATGCCTGCTGCAGAGTTTCGTCCATGGCGTAGAAGATTTCGGAGTCGTGCGCCATCTTCAAGCCGTCTGGCGTGGAAGGGTCGAGGTTCCACAGTGGATCGATATCCACATAGAACTGACGCTCCTGGGCGAACCACTCGTTTTGCGTTTGGAGCACGTAGCCGGTAGAAGTCAGGCTAGCCATTCAGTGTTACCTCTTCCAAGCCGAACTCGGTGAGAATTCCAGCGGTCACGCTGTAACGGCGGGTATTGATGTCGAAGTCTGCGGAGAAGCTGGTGAGCCTGATCACGCCGGGCGTGTTGGCGATGCGCGCCCTGAGTGCAGCCTCGGCGGTGGAGAGGCTGGTGAACTTGCCCAGGATCTGCTCGTACCATGGCGTGCCGTCGGTGATGTCCCGGAAGTACTCGCCCAGGAATAGGCGGATCCGGGTTAGCACCGTCTGCGCAACCTCGGACTGGCCGGAGATGAACTGTTGCCCGCGCGTCACGATGTCGCCGCTGTCGTCGAGTCTGCGAACGGTCATATAACTGGCACTCCACTTGTTCCAGATCCAGGCGTAACACCTGACGTTCTGTGATTTTTGAGGGAGATACCGGTAGCCGTGATCACGTCGCCGTCTGGCGTTATCTTCAGTCCGTTGATCAGGAAATAACCGTCAGCCAGAAGCTGGAACATGCCGGAGCTGTTCTGCATGAGGGTCGTACCATCTGGCAGCACGTTGAACCTGGCGACCCCGTTATCCATGGAGATACTGTTGTCGTTCTTCAGCCATACGAACTGCGTGCCCGCTCGATTGCGCAAGCGCACGCCGTTGTTTTGGAACTCCGGTAGCGCGTTCGGCTGTGACCTGAATCCCGGCAGGAACATGGCGTCCTGCATGTTGTGGAAGCGCCCGATCGGGTTGCTGGCGATACCACCGCTCTGAATCCAGCCGTCGATGCAACGTTGAGAGAACAGGATGTCGCCCTCGCACCCTGGGTCAATCTGATACTCAACGCAGAAGTCGCCACCAGGGAAGTAGACCGGAACCTCGATGATTGGCGGTACCTTGAATTCGGCGCCGTTGATATCCACTCGTGCGATGCCTGGCTGCACCTGGGCGAGCTGGGTATCTGGATTGAACGTCAGTACGTGACCCGGGATTGAGGTGCTGACACCCTTCAAAACCTCGCGAAATGCGTCGCGGATGAGTTTTGCCTGCTTTGCGCGCCCTTCAGACTCAAGCATTCCAGCTCTCCATTTTTCCACGGGCAATAAAAAACCCGCCGGAGCGGGTCATTTGATGGGTTCTGCTGTGTTGTTGGTCTATCTGATATCTCCGAAGCCGTCGGTCAAGACACCATTCTCGCTGTACTGGCTGCTCACCAAGGCTTGGATTTTCGACTCTACCTGTCGGAGGGTCGACATCATCCCCTTCGTAGGTCCTTTGACCAGAGTCTTGCACCCACTTCGAGCCAGGTTCAGGTCGTGCTCACGGATGTCGGAGATCATCTTTCTGTAGATCCGCATGTTCTGCGACTTCAGCGCCAGAGATACTGAACTGCCGCCGTATTCTGGATCGTTCGCGACATTCACAACTCCTCCGCCCGCTTTCAGCGCGACATCGACGTAGTTATACATCTGACGTCCGTCGCACTCGGCCTGATTCTCGGCCGAAAATGCGGTATTTGATGCGGTGGCCGCGAGGATCACGAAGTTAGTGATCATGGACCTGATCTTCATCGGCGTGTGCTTCCCTAGATGGCTCGGTAATACAGCGAAATGTAGCAGACACAGCACCGTAATTCCGAAGGCCTACTTTTCATCTGACGAACTGCTGTCCGCGCATGAACGAGGTGTTGGCCGATGCCACCGCTTCGCCGCGCGTGATCACGCCGTTGTGGTTCACATCCAGGCCAGAGTTGGCGGCGTACTCGCGCTGATAAGGACCGGAATCACGCTCCCACATTACATAGGAGTCAGGTCTGCCGACGGCAGCCGGCCAAAGCACTGCAAGATAGGCGTCTCCCAAATTACGGATTCGCCCGTCGTAAGGTCGGTAGTAACTCTCGACATAGTCGAGCTGCCGAATCGCAGTCATGCGCGCCAGCTGAGCCGTTGATGTTCCAAGTCCACGTGCGGTTGATTCGATGAACTGAATCAGACCGGTTGCCGTGCTTCCCGGGTTTCTGGCGGCGGGGCTGAACGTATAGCCAGTCTCGAACCCCATTACAGCCATCAGCCAATTGGGGTCAAACGATAAGCGTGACGTTATCTCGCGAACTTTCGCTCGGAAAGCCTGATCTACCCTTGCGCCCCAGATCAGCTTCCCGTTTTCGGTCGTAGCCAACTGCGAAGTGCTTGGCGTCGTCCCGGCGCGAAGACCGTCGATCTCAGTACGCCAAACGTCGCTATGGGAGTCTCCGCTGTGCTTCATTGCAAAGATGTTGTACTCCCCGTTGGCGCTGGCATCACCGCTCAACTCGGAAACGAACAGGTTTCCAGTGTTGAAAGTGGCGAACTCACTCTCGACGTCGATCTTGCCATTGATGCGCAGAGCTGGATTCATTTGCACCGAAACGAACACGCCGAGACCGTCAGGTCCACGAGACACCTCTGGGATGCCGATCATTCCGCTGAACTGGTCAACCCTGACCGGTGCGGCAGTACGTGGCATGTTCGTTTTCGTGACTACGATTCGCCCGCGGTCCTGCATCCACTCGAATTTATAGGCATAGGCCAGGTCGTTCATGGTTGAGGGTATATCACCGTCCACCACCAGCCCGGACGACAACGGCTTCGCATCAGCGAACTGGGCATTGTCGATGTCGATCGGGAGCGGCCAAGCCGCCGCAAGAGCGCGGAGAACTTCTTCAATGCGCGTCCCGATACCGAACGACAGCTGAGCAGAGGCCCTATCTACCGCCGGCTGCCCGGAACGACAGACGAGCCTGGTAATGATCTCCGGCGCTCCAGGCTCGCGCTCACGAAGAGTGTTCGTCACGAACCCGGTGAAAACCGCGTCGATGTTATCGTCGTACCCTGCGCGCAGCACGATGCTGGAGCCTTGAGCGATGCTAGAGCCTTTGTTTATGTTGTAGAGGCGAATGTCTGCGAACGAAATCGCGTCACCGGGCGAAATATCAATGTTGAACTGGATGCGGAACTGCCGGCGCCCGTATTGGGGGCCGATGTAGGGCTGACCGTTTACGTCGACCGACCAGACTCGCTCTCTCATGTTTCCACCAGTGGGGGCACCCAAACGAGGAAGTTATCGACGCCAAGATTATCCAGCGTTACATCAGCGCCGGTGAACACCATCTGGCCGATGCCTGTGCGATAGCTCTGGATGACGTCGCTGCCAGGTTCAAGCATGGCGCCTGACACAAGCTGGCTGCCATCACGAATCAGATTCATCGACCAGGCCGGCTGATCTAGGTAAGAAACGAAATCAACCTCGAAGTCGATCAAGTTTTCGCCGAGCTGAACTGAAAATCGCTGGTGTGCATTACCAGCGCCTTGGCGCAGCGGAATCACGTACATCAGACCACTCCATCAAGAATGTCGTTGACCGCGCTAGCGACGGTGTCATTTGCCTCTTTGGCGATTGCCTGTCCCCGCTTGATCGCTTTCGACAGCGCGCTTTGTGACGGGTCACCTTCTCGCAACTGAGGGAGAGCGCATTCCGTACTTTGCGCAATCCGATCAAGACTTATGACCTCTTGAAGTTCGGCTACGAACTCAAGGCCACCTTCGTTTCTCGGCTCTTTAGTTCTCGAAAGGCGAGTGATTGCCATGTTCTTGAGCAGGATGTCACCGGCATCAATATCGAACGGATCAGCGGATTGCATGAGCCAGATCAGGAACTCAAGCGTTGTGCTTGCCCGGGTTTCATCACTACCGGAAAGAAAGCCTGCGGAAAGACCTGCAACCGTTGAAACAATCGGATTGCTCGTAAGGTTTGAGATCGCGCCACCGAGGAAGTCGGTCAGCTGAACCTTGACCGGGTTGTTACTGATTGCCCCGGTCATCGTCCATTTGAAAGGATTCAGGATGCGGTGATCTGAAATCCTCACGCCGGACTCGATCGGAACGGATGTGATGGTGACGGTCGCCTCGAACGTGTCCTCCAGCACTGCGTCGAACGAGTAGCCCGCGATGGTGGGCGCCTGTCGCGTGAAGATATTCATGATGCTCAAGGCTATCGCTCCGTAGTGGTCCTCAGGTCGCCCAAGGTTTCGTAATTCTGCCGCTCGTTGACCTGAGTGATCTTGGTCTCCAGCGCCTGACCATCAAGCTGGACGGTAATACCGAGCTGGTTTTGCACCTTGATTGGCGTCTTGCTGAGTGCGCCGGCGAATGCTTCGGCATTTGCTTGGCGATCATCTTCTACTGTTGATTCGCTTGCTGGCGGCATGATGTCTGCCGCTGTTCTACCGCCAAGCACGTCGTCAACATGGCGCCCAGGCTCTTCTGACGGGAGTGGCAAGCCGGTATATCCAGAATCCTCATCGGATTGCGGATGGCTGTACGTCTGAGGACTTTGGTTGTCGACGTTCGGGGCAGCCTTCGATGGCTGAGCGTCATCAGTCGAGACGATATCCTGTTGAACGCTGGACGAACTGGTGACGCCGGGATTTCCGCCGAACATCAACTCCATTGGGCCCTTGATCCTTTCGAGCCCGGTCATGCTCTTCAGGATCTCGTCGAATTTTCTCGATGCGGCCGAATAGCCTGGAACGTATTCATCAAGAGTCCGGTTTACAACGTTTGCGCCGATAGCAGATCCAGTAAGCGCCACGCCAGCGGTGCCGGTCTTGCTTACTGCGCCGCCGACGGTGTTGAGCCCAAGCTTCGCGGCAGTTGCGCCAACTACCGCCGCCGTTGCCGATGCGCCAAGCGCGGCCGTGGCCTCAGGGTTTTCAGCTGAGTAGTCAATTGCCTTGCTGATCTGCGGACGGTATTCCTTGAGGAAGTTGTTCACTGCATCGCCTGCACCGATCAGGCTTGGTAGGAACTTGTCAGCAAGCTCGTTTTTGATGCCCTCGATGATCAGCCCGAACTCGCTCGAGTTCTCCGCGAGCTTTCGCGCATTGTCGGTCAACTGATCGACTGGCCCAGTCAGATCGCCGGCCTTCTTCATCGATGCGTCGAGCTGATCAACGCCCCCTGCGAGGGAGCGGAAAACCGCATCTGACAAGCCTAGCGAGCTCTGAACAACGGATCGCTGACCCTCGTCGAGCCGGGGGATCATCTCCGCCAGCGCGCGCATGAACTCCTCGCCAGTTTTCGTTTCGTAAAGAGTGCTGACGTCGAGACCGGCCATGGCCAGATCATTGATCGGCCCCGCATCACCTTTCAGTCGCAGATTGTTCTGGATTTCTTCGAAGCGCTTGAGGGTTTCAACGGCGTCGGCCGCATCCCCGCCCATCAGTTTGATGGCGTTACCGTAGTTGTAGACGGCGGCCTGAGAGGTGCGCAGGTTTTGCGTCGACATGGCCAGCTTGTCGACGTTGTTGGCCACTCCAACAATCGATGCGGCGGCAGTTCCGAAAGCGCCAACCAGTGCAGCAGAGATTCCCAGCGCGCCAGACTTTATTCCGTTCAGGCTGGCGTTGATCTTTTTGTCGCCGGCTTCCAGCGCCTTCGTGTCATAGCCGATGCCAATCAGGAACGACTTCAGTACCTTGCTAGCCATTCTTCGCGGCCTCGTATTGGTCGAACAGTTCGTCCATGGCTTGGTTGAAGCGCTCGACATCAGCGATCGATAGCGACCCGTCGGCGAGTTGCGACCACGTACAGAGTGGCGGGCAGATGCCCACAATCCCAACGCAGGGCCGCATCAAGAACCAATTTACGGCGCTACGCTTTCCATGCCCGGCTGCCTTGGGCTTTTTTCGCCGCTTGGCAGCCAGTCGAAAAAATCGGAGAGATTCCAGCGCAGTAGCTCAGCCAAGAGCTGGTTGTACTGCACCATCTTGCCGCCAAAGTCGGAAACGGTGACCGCGCGCTCAGTTCCGTTGATGAATACCCGGGTCATGAGCATCTGCGTGACCTGCGCCTTCACGTCCTGACGCATCGACATGAACATGGCGCTCAACACCTTGTCATCAATCTCTAGACCTGCGCCGGCAGCCGTGGCGAATCGCTCAAGCACGGCAGCGGACAGCAAGGACATCAGACGGTCTTGATCGACAGCGCTGGCCATGGCGGCGTTGTACTGCACGCCGCCGATGGTGAATGCTTTCACGCTCATCTATCAGCCCCTTGTTGCTTCCCAAATGTTGAATTGCATCGTGAACTGGTCGTCCGTGATGGTGGAACCAGCCCGTCCGCGCTGACCATCGTTCACCAGCACTCCTTCCGATCCAAGCGCAGTTTCCAGCGTTCCGATCTGGGTGAAGGTCAGTGTGATGTTGGCGTTCGAGTTCAGCAGGCCTTGCACGTAGGCGGAGTCTGCAGAGCCGGGGTTCAGGTATACGTTCACCTCGCGCCCGGGATTGATTCGGTCGAGGCGGACAGCATTCCCGCCCTGCCCTCGGCGCAGTTGGCTGCGCGGATCGATTGGCGCGTCCGTGTACGGGGTTGCGGTCTCGCCCCAGTCCTGGATCTGCCGGCCGTTGATGGTGACGACGCACAGGTCTGTCGAGAAGTTATTCAGGCTCATGGATCACCTATCAATAGACGTCGAGATCGACATCGACAATGTGGATGGCGCCGGCGCGGAACAGGCGAATTCTCAAAGGAGCAGCCTTGCGGGCATTACGATCGGCCTCAGACAGATCGAGAATGTCCTCAGGCTTTGTCAGGATCTCGAAGCCGGAGGTGTACTTCTCAAGACCATCGTCCGGATCAATGTAATTGCGCGGGCCGAGGTAGCCGTTGCCGATATAGCCCTGCGAGAACGATCTCGCCGCACCAATCAAAACGGCTTCGCCTGCCGGGGTTTGCCGCAACTTGGTCGGCTGGTTCGCATTTGCGTTGTACAGCGCCGTGGTCAACCCGTTGATGTAGGCATCCAGGTTCACCACATCGTCAATGAATTCGCCGTAGGTGCTGTGCGTGACGGTGTTGATCCAGCGCCCAGAATCAACCGACCCTTGATTGTCGACGACGGTGTAGAAGATCGCTTTCTTGGTGGCACTCTGCATCGCGGCGTATGCAGTACCGGTCAGCGATTCCGCCGGCACTCCTGGAGATTTTTTGAACTCACCGGTGATGGTCGAGTTGTCAGCACTGTAGTTGACGGCTGCGAAATGCTTGGCCAGTGCCGAACCAGAATATGGATCGGTGGCGTGCGCGGCGGTGTAAACGTGGCGGAAACCGGCGGTCGTCAGTTGAGTGGCGATATCGTCAGTGTCGGCCGGGTCGCGAATCTCGGTTGCCGACGCGCCGGTCTGATTATTGATGAGCATGCTGGTGTTGTCTTCGCACCATTGGGCGATCGCCAGCACATCAGCCTTGACCGCTAGAATCGGCGCGGTCCACATCGTCCAGTACCACCACAGCAGATTCCTGGCTTTGTTGAGGGTGGCGTCGCGTGTCGCATCGGCTGTAGCCACACCATAAACCCTCAGTTCGCGGGTAGCAGGCGTGCCGCCGAGCCAGCGCTGTGCTGCCTTGTATGTCTCGGTGGTATCAGCGAAATCCTCTGACAGCGCAGGGAGGCTGAAATACGTCCGGTACGTGTCCGGCGAAAAGCCAACCGGAAGCTCAAGTTGAGGCGCGAACAGCATGGCGCTGGCAAAGTTCGCATTGCCCAGGCCTGCCGGGCTGATCCGGGCATTAATCCGGATGATGTTGGTAGCTGGATAGCTCACTGTGCTAGCTCCAATGGGTTATGTGGGGTCGAATTCCACGATGAAAGTGTCGAGGACCTGGGCTTTTTCGTTCTGAAGGGCGACTTCTACGCTCAGGATGTTGTTGATCTCGGCCACGCTGATCGCCTCGTACATCAGGCGAACGGTGATCTGTGCGCGCTGCTCGAAGTTGGCCGATTGCAGACTGGTCAGGTTGTTGACGCCGTCGGCGCTGTTCCAGCCGATCTTGGACTTGAACAACATCATGCTGATGTCTGGCCGCTTATTGGCCTGCTTCAGGCGCTCGGCATACATCAGCGCTTCACCGCGATAGAAGTTGATGCTGGCCGAACACATGATTTGCGCGCGAACTTCGGTCTCGACTTTGTCGTCGGGGATGTCACGCGACTTGATATTCGCCTGGCCGCGCTCGCCGACGTATTGCCGCGGCGTGATGGTCGCGTATTCACCCTTTGGTGCTGGCATGCTTCCGGGGCCTGCCTGATCAGCAAGAACGCACTCAGGCACGCCGGTCGCCAGCATCACAATCGGACGGAGCTTCTTGAACAGTTCTTCGTTGGTCATGCCGGGCCGCCTGACTGGTCGTCGATTCTGGAGACAATGACCTTGCAGTAGTTACGCCAGTGGCGGTTGTCGCATTTGACGGCCTTCCACTGCTGCCCCAGAAATTCCCACGTTCCGGTCTGATCAATCAGCTGCATATCGCCCTGGTTGATGTAGATCCGCCGCGCGTCGACGATCCGCTCGCCACCCTGTCGAAGGAAATCAACTTCCCTGTCGCTGGCTGGCTGGATGTTCACGATGTACTGGGTGGTGCTTGGGGTGCCGGGCACCCAAATTCCTTCTACCCAGTCACCACCGGTATCAACCGTGCGGCTTGCTTCGACGCTGGCGAAGACCTGGTCGATCTGGCCTTCCATATTCAGGCTCATTCAAGACCCTCCGTAACCGGCCCGATTGAGACCTTGTGTGTGACTGATTGGCGCATGGCGCCGGAGTCGATGAGAGGGTTGCTGCTGCCTTTCTTGCGAATGGTTGAAGCAGCGTTCGGAGGTGTTTTCAGATCGGTCATGTAGACCTTCACTGCGGCAGCCGCGACGAGTCCTACAGTCTCGAGGATCTGATCCATCGACTGTCCGGCCTCCATGCCATCCTGAATGGTCAGCAGCACTTCCGGTGTGGCGCTCGCAACTCCAGGCTCAAGCCATGGCCTTGCCGGGATGCTGATCTTGTGCGGGCCAGTTACGCCGAGTTCGGCAAATCCTTTCCCGGGAGCAAGGAAGCTGACCCTTCCGGTCGAGCGGCCCGCCACGTAGGCGTCAGCCGCTTCTGCTGTTGCGTATCCATAACGCGTGCCACCAGGGTGATCGATATCGGCGCCAAACTCATGCGTGGCGCCAAGCCCGGCCATGGTGATGTCGCCCGACTCGACGTTTCCGGCTTCTTCGTGAATGCCGATCGTCACGACCTTGTCGGACTTTAGTGCACTCAGCTCTTTCGCGAGCTCGTCCTGCAGCTCCTGAAGGCCGTGAATGGTGAGATCGATCATTCAAACCGCCTTGGCGCCCATGCCGGCGCGCTTCTTGAGCCGGTAGAACTGCTGCCCGTAGTTGGTGTAGGTCAGCCAGTCGGTACCGGCGTCCATCATCTGCGGGACTCGGTAACTGATTGACTCATCACCGACAGACTTCTCGGCCACGTTGAGCCGGGCCTCCGGGTTCGGATTGCCGCCGGCACCGAGCGACCCGAAATTCGTCGACAGCCAGTGCGCGGCGTAGTACTTCATGCCGCGCCATTTAAAGTTGCAGCAGGTGAGCTCAAGCGCGCCCCAGCGCGATGATCCTGTCTCGGTCCCCGCTTCGCACAGGGCCTCAGTAACGACTTCATCAGGCCACTTTGTCGCATCGACGAACGCCTTCATCAGCGGATCGGCGCGAAATGCCGCGATCATTTCCGGAGTGATTTGCATGCGTTCACCTTGAATGGGTGGGCGCCAGGCGCCCGGGTGTTACACGGCAGGCTGAGCCTTGGCGATTTCTTTGCGCAGGCGTGCCTCTTTCCATACAGGATTCACCTCGATGCCGAGGCCAGCGGCCTCTTCTTGAAGCTGGGCGATGATGGCATCGCTGTCGTCGTCGCCCTCATCGTCGTCGCCGAGCTCGTCAGCGCCAACGCGGCGCAGGTCGCCGTTCTTCAGCAAAGCTTTGACGAAATCGATCTTGGCCACCGCGTCAGGAACTTCAACCGCAGGGTTTTCACCCGGCAGGATTGGGTAGCTGGTTTCTTTGTCGCCCACCAGGTGGTTGATGGTGATCAGTCGTGCTGCTTCGTTCTTCAGGAACATGTCGAATCCTCGCCCGGAATCATTGGCCGCCGCCCCGGGCAGAGCGGAGGCAGCCAAGGATCGGGTGGTTAGAACTGGTCGCGGTACGCGCCAGAGAACGGGTAGCGGAATTCAACGCCGCTGATCTTGTACTCGCAGGGCACATTGACCTTCAGATTCCACATCTGCGGAGCCAGGGAGCGCCACGGGATCGGCACCTGCATGCCCAGGTTCTCGTCGTTCAGTTCGTAAGCGACGATGCGGTCCTTGTTGCCGTTGGACACGCCGGCGGCTGCCAACTGGGCAGCAGACAGCTGCAGGCGGCTGAAGATATTGATCGGGCGACCGGTCAGCGCGGTGAACTGGTTGTTGGTGCGGAAGTACTCGAGGATCGTCTTGTCGGTGATGGTGCCCATCCGCTTGTTCGAGATGAACGCGAAGCGGGCAGCATCCAGGATGATCGTGTCGGGGACGTGAACGGTGGCCGAGTTGATGTAGACATCAACCAGGATCTTGTTCAGGTCGGCGACGATCTGGTCACCCGTGGTCGCGGCGTTGTACCAGTCGAGAGTGGAGTTCGACAGCGCCAGGTTGGGGTTGTTGAACAGCCCAGTCATGCCGCGAGCTGCGTCACCGAAGTACGCCACACGCTGGGTATGCTCTTGGGCACCACGGAAAGCCAGACGGGCTTTGGTGGTATCCAGCGGGATTCGCAGCTGTTGCGACTTGCGCAGTTCGTCCAGGCTGTAGCTGTACTTGTTGCCCGCGTAGCCGATCGGCACAACCGATTTGTTCGCGTTTACCGTCACATCTGGCAGGTCGTCAGCGCTGGCGCCGATGAACTTGCCGATGGTCACGCCGTCGTAGCTGATGTAGTCCCACTGATCTACCCACTCAGGCAGAGAGGTGTCGACCGGGATCAGCTCCATGTAGTTGATCGCGGCGTACTTGGCCTCGTAAATACGAGATTCCAAACTCGCCAGCTGGCTGATGTAGAACGCCAGGCCGTCATCGAGGGTCGGCAGACCGTCGTTGAAGGTCACTTGGTACGCATCGCGGCCGATCTGGTGCGCGATAGCGGCATCGATGGCTACGACGATTTTTTTAAGCTGAGTCATGTCGATTAGCCCCCGACCTTGAGAGAAATTTTAGCCAGTGCGCCGGCGCCGGCGGAACTGACCCATTTGGCGTCCGGGATCAGGACGGCCAGCGTTGCGGCGGCGCCGATCACGTTCGAGAACTGTCCTTGGTTGGTGCCAGTGCCGTCGCCGACAACCAGATAGACTGGGTCATCCTTGGCAACCGCCACGCGAGCAGTAACCCAGATAGGCGCCACGGTCTCGACGGTCATGTCGCGCTTGGCGACCGCGCCGAATACATCGCTCTGCGTGTAGGCGCGGTTCAGTTCGCGCTTCACGACGCCGATGAACTGGGCTGCGGTCGATGCAGCGACCGGCAGTTTTGCGCCGTCGTCACCGTCGCTCACAACACCCAGGCCGTACGCGATGTTCGCGGTGCCTTTGTTGACTTTGGAGACGCCGTTGGACACTTCGCCGTCAGCGACCATGCCCGCGTACGCGACGCCGTGGTTGATTGCGTTACCACCGATAACTGGCATGGTTAGGCTCCTTTCTGTTTGTGGGCGCCGGACAAGCTTTGCTTGTGCGCCTGGTACGGGGTAGGTGCGGCGTCGGTGGTTGCGGCGGTAGTTGCGCCGTCTTTAGCCAACTGCATGAACTGAGCGAAGAGCGCGGCGGTGTCACCGGTGGCCGGCTTCGGCTTCTTGTTGCCGTTCTCGTCTTTGTCGTCTTCTTCCTCGTCCTTGTCGGACTCAGCGTCGAAGGCGGCTTCAACGTAGCCGGCGGACTTGTCCGACCAGTCGCGCTTAGGCAGGGCCACAGCCAGTGCGGCGCGCTTGATCTCGATCACGTCGAGGCTATCGCAGGTGAATTCGTCGCCGGCGACCTTGCGGGCAAGGGCCTGGGCTGAGCTGATGGCTTTGACGCGTTCGCCGATTGCGACATCGCCGGAAGCTTTGCGGGCCTCGACCAAGTCTTCAGCAGCCTTGTCAGCGGTTGCCTGGGCCTTATCAGCCTTGGTTTCCGCATCAGTGGCACGCTTCAACAGTCGGTCGAACGAGTCGGCGACCACTTGGGCGTTCGCAGGATCAGCAACATCAACGCTGCGCCCGCTATCGGTGGTGATAAGTACAGGCATTGTGTTGCCTCCTGGGTTGTGGTCAAAAACGCGGGCATTGGCGCCCGCCCTTGCTCGGTCAACGATCGCAACGTGGTTGATTCGGATTTCACGCTGGATGTATTCGTACGCCTGGCCGTCCTCAGTGACGCCCGGCGCTTCGTCGTAAATCGCGGTGTAGCCGGCGGAGATTTCGCACTTGCCGGCATTGATGTCGGTGATGGTCTTCTGGTCTTTGACGATCAGGTCGGCAGCGACAAAGTCGCCATCTTGTCGTCCAGGCCCGCGCACCACGCCGACGGCGACGCCTTTGTAGGTCAGCGCAGTGACCAACTCTTTCGGGTGGTCATTGGTGATGTCACTGGCGTCGTAGGTGTTCAGCGAGTCAGGCGCGAATACCTCTTCCGGCGGCCGGTAAACGCGGATAACGCGATTCGGATCACCGTCGAGCCCGAGCTCGCGCGACAGGTACTCCTGAATCCCGGTACGGGCAACCCGCCCCGGAACCTTCAGAAAACCCTCGTCGGTGTACTCTCGCTGGGTGATGCGATACCCAGCCCGGTCGAAAACCGTGCACTTCATGTTGCGGCCTCGCGGATTGGATGGATTAGCGGTAGACGCCTGGCGCTGTCTTGCCTGCGTCTTGGTTGGCCTTGACCTCGCGTGCGCTCACTGGGCGCGCGATGCATCGGCACTGATAGTCGGAGCCGGGCTTGATTGGCTTGCCGTCGGCACTCAGCGGCAGGTCGTCCCACCGATAAATCCCTTTGCCGTAGGCGGTGACCTTGTTGGCGATTTCGTGGTGGCGGTGCCGTACACGGCTGTCGTCGGAGTCAATCCACTGGAAGTACTCGAAGCCGGCGCCCTTCTGCTGCTTCTCAGCCAGTTCGCCGTTGATCTTCGATGTCTGGTCGCGGGCAATCATCTTGGCGCGGCGCTGGGTCACGCCGAACTGCTCTTGCAACGCCTTCTCGATGTAGCCGGGGCGCATGCCGGAGCGCATGTTCGCCATCACCAGCGTCTGCACCTCGTCGAGGTACTTGGCCGGGATGGAATTGATCAGCTGGGCGTTCTGCTGGGCCGAGGCCTTCAGGTAGTCCTGCAGCGCGCTGTTGCCGCTGTATACGTCGATGCCTGCCGACTTCTTCAGGTCTCGCTCGGACTTCTTGAGCGACGACTGAACGAACTCGCCAGCAATGCGCGCACCGGCAGCCTGAACCATCGGCGACGACCAGCGACTCACCAGCGTTGATATGGCGTTGATGATCAGGTCGGACCAGGCGTCAGTCGTGACCACCGCGTCCTGCGTGTACTCCGGCGCCAGTTGGCGAACCAGAGGCATGACCTCCTTGCTGATCGACTCCTTGACCTGCTTCACCAGCCGCTGCAGCTTGGCGTTGTACTGGATGCCGATCATGTCCATGGTCATTCAACCTTGTCGTCGTCATCCACCGGGTCATTGAACATGGTCAGGTCCTCATCAGCCTCCAGCGCGGCGATCTTGTCGTCGTCGAACTGGTAGAGCTCTTCGGCCTGCAGGCGGCGCTGGATTTGGCTGGTGGTCACAACCCCGCCGTCCTTGTAGAGCATATCGGTCTCGGCCTTGGCCTTGTTGGCAGCGGATATCTGCACGGCGTCCGGCTGTTTGTACGGATTCCAGACGTAGTTGAAGTCATCCAGCCACCGGCCGGTGGCCGAACGCACCATCACCTCATCGAGCTGGCGAAGACCGGGATCGATCTGCGTCAGGCGCTTCGATGAGAGGTGGTTGTAGTAGTTGGTGTCGTCACCCTGGCCATCATTGCCCAGGCCCTTGGCAGACTCGCCGAACAGGCGCGTCACCGGGATGCCAGCGGCACCGGCGATCCAGGTCATGAGCAGGTCAAGCACCGGCGCCACCCCGGAAAGGTCCAGGGTCTTGCGGTCGTAGGTCTCTTCGTCATCCAGCAGCGCCAGGTTGATCGAGGACTTCATCATGCTGAACAGGGCGTAGCGCGCCGTGATGGCGTCATCCTGATCGCTGGCCAGCTCATCCGAGAGGCCGACACGCTTGATGATGTCGACGTTCGCTTCTTGCATCAGCTCGGCGATGCCGTCTTTACTGGCGACCATATCCATCACGTCGTCTAGGCACTTGCGCAGTTCCGAGTCGCCCCAGCCTTGCGTCTGTGCACGCTGGCGGCGTGGCAACTTGGCTCCGGCGAACCGGGCAAAGTGCGTCCAGTGGATCATCTGGGCGCCGGCGGCGATGGTGTAGAACTCCGGCTGCAAATAGTTCGCGGCCAGGATGTTGGTTTGGTTCAGGTCCATCGCCGTCATGTCGAATCGGTCGATGACCAGCAGGCGGTAGAGGTCGCCTTTCTTGATCTTCTCCGGCTTGAGCGGCTTGGTCAGATCTTGATTGGTCAACATGAGGATGCCGGCGCCACCGTACAGGCGCGCCCAGCTGGTTGCCTCGCTCACCATAGCAGGCAGTTGCAGGCGGTCTTCCTCGGCCCGAATCACGTCCGCGTCGTCGCACTTGAGGGTTCGCCACTCGCGGGTCATGTCCTCGGCCGGGTAGTCCACGATCGCCCTGGCAAGCCAACTGGTCTGATACGCCGCGTCGAGCTGCTGGAAGTCGTTCAGGAATCCGTACTGGAACTGGTTATGCGATCGCTTTGCCTTCTGGGTGCCAAGCCCCGACACGACGTTGACCAGACCGTCACTCGACGACTTGATCTGCGCCTCGTACTTCTGAGCAGCCTTCACAAGGGCTTTGCCCAGCTTTTTGTCTGCTGGCACTAAGCCCTTCTTGCTCATGTGGTCACCGATTGGGTTATAGAAGATCGCGGATCGAGCGCTTGCCCTTGATGTAAACCTCGGACAAGGCGTCGATCATCACGTCGGTCTGGTCGTCGTACTTGTGGCTGTCGTCGGCGGTGAAGGACGCGACCTCACACACGAACTCGTAGTTTTGGCTGTCGTCGTACGGAAGGCAGACCAGCTTCGCAGCGTGAAAGCCCTGCACGTCGAGTGCGCGGGTCAGCTTGTCGCGATCACGCGGAACAGGTGTCACCTTGAGCGGTAGGCGCTTTTCCATCTCCTGGATCAGGCCGGTACCGCTCGATTTGTCCTCGACGTAGACCCGGCGCAGGATGCCGTTGGCTTTACCGTTCTTGGCCCAAGCACCCTTGACGAATGCCTCGAACTCGCGGCGCAGAGTCTTCGCATCCATCCGGCCGCGCTTCATGCTCAGCCGGTAGATGCGACCCTCGGCCACGCCCCACTCACCGAACACAGTCCAGTCGTTCCAGGTGTTGGTCTTCTGGGCGGTGTCTGCGGTGATGAAGCGGTAGTCGAACTTCTCCGGCAGCGGCAGATCGGCACCAGCATCCACGTCGCCGTAGTACTGGAAGTCATCAGCCGAGAATATCCCGCCGTCGAGCGTGTCGGGATCCTGCATGTACTGGCTGCTGAACGTGTACGGGTGAGCCGTCCGGAGCGCGATCAGGTCGTGAACGTTTTCCTTGGCTGGCCAGTACGACCAGTAGCCATCAACCTGCTCAGACCCGCACACGCTCTTGATGCAGCGCTCGCGGATGCCGTCAGGCAGGCTTTCGATGTATTCCTGATTGACCAGGGCTGGGATCTTAATGTGCAGATCGATCTTCAGGCCCATGCCGCCGGACAGCAGGAACGCGGTCGAGTCGTCGACGTGTCCGCGCTGCTGAATCGCAACGAATGGCGTGCCGCTGTGCGCCTTCCGGCTGCGCAGGGTGTTCACTAGGCGCGTGTGCGACTTACGCCGCTTGGCCTCGCTGAACAGGTCGTCGATCTTGTCCCAGTCATCCGCCTGGATGTGACCGGTATAGCCATCACCCATGTAGCCGCCACGGACACCAGTGATCTGGCCGCCACTTGAACGGCTGAACAGTTGGTGAACGCGCTTCCCATCCTTGGCCAGCGTCCAGTCGTCTACCTTGTCCTTCTCGATGTCGAAGGGGTAGAACTCGCGGAACTCGGACGACTTGACCAGGGCGCGGCTGCGCTCGCTGTTCTCGTCCACCAGATTCTTGGAGTAGCTGGTGTTGAGGATCCGCACCCGGCGGTGCTTGACCATCGTGTAGACCGGCAGGTGCACAGACCAGAATTCGGTCTTCGTGCCGCCCGGTGGAATGTTGACGACGATGTTCTGCGCTTCACCGGCAAGCATCTTGCGGGCGGCGTAGTCGAAGTAGTGGTGGTGCCAGTTGGTCCTGAAGCTGTCGCCCTGGGTAATGTTGAACCAGAGGCTGGTGAAGGCCAGAGGGCTATGCTCGCCAGCCGCGATCAAGGCGGCACGCTCGTCAACGGAAAGCGTGTCCCACTCGATCGGTTTGATAGCCATCAGTCAACCAGCTTGTCTACCAGGGCCTTAACGAGGGCCGCATCTACTCCGGTTGGCACCGCCTTGGGGCTCATCGAGCCATCAGCGGAACTCAAATCCACCTGTTGTTTGTTCGTGTATGCCCCGCCAGTCTCTTTGGCTGCCTGCTCCATGAGTTGAGCGGCCAGTGCAAGGTTCTTGATGCTTTCAGCGCGCTCAGCCATTCGGCCAAGGGCACGCAATCGGAACGCCCGGTTGGCGATCGGGATGTCGGCGGTGTCTTCGCGGAAGCGCTTTCGGGTGTCCTCGAACAACGTCACCCAGCGCTTGGCCAGGCACTTACCTGAAGTCTTTGTAGGGTCGTGCGTCTCAACCTGTTGGCGGGTGATCGTCACCCCATATTCTTTCTGGACAGACTCAACCACCTGAGAAGGCGTGTCGAAGCATGCCAGGGCCTGAACGATAAAGGCCTTCACGTCGGTTTGAAGGGCAGCCATAAATTCTCATCCGTCCAATGCCTGTCCAGAATCAGGCCGACTTGAGCAGACAGGTTCCGCAGGCCCTCGATATATTCAATTTCCCCACCTCAGCGGGATTGTTTGCAGCGTCCACCAGCTCTTGCACTTGAGGGCTCGCCCCATAGCGACGCACCACGCCGACGAACTCTTCAACGTCGTGTCCGCGCATCTCAAGCTTGGGCAGTCCTTCTTGGGTGAACGCTGGCTGACCGTACTTATCGGTCGCCTGGGCAATGTGATACAGCTCATGCTCGACCAGTGCACAAAAGTCAGCGTCTGAGCAATCCGCGCAGTAGTCGGCGGCCAGCGTGATGATGTAGGCCGGCACGTCGCCGAACCAATCCTGCATCTGCTGTTCCATCCGGGCCTTCTGCCAGCCACCAGCGCGGAACGCCACCTGTTCGGCCTGTCCCACCACCGTACGCCCCTTCTTCGTGAAGGCAGCAGACGCCCACATGACTCGCACGTCCGCATCGATCAGATGGGCGTGGTCTTCGTTGTGGATGCTGCCGGTGTCGGCGAGGATTTCGGTTTGCAGCCAATCCCATACTTCTGGAGCAGGCTTCAGGCGCATACCGACTTCGGACAAGTCGAGCAGCGATGCCGGAGGCAAAGGCCTATCCATTCACCACCTCAGTGTCGCGACACGTTTTTACGACCCGAGAAATGTGTCTCGACCTATTTGGATCGACGGTCAATCCCGCCAGGCGCCTTGTCACACCCCATGCAGTGTTCACAGTTCATGGTGCGGCATAACCACGCCTTCACCCTCTGCCACCAAATGACCATGAAGATGTGACGCATACCGGCAAGGGCCAATGAGACGTGCAATGTGATCCCGGCAGTGGTCGGGGCCATGATGAAAATGTTCTGGTCGCGACTCATCACCACGAAGCCGCTGATGGCAATCGCCGAGTAGATCAGCTTGCCGATGACACCGTCCCGCACTCGCCCGCTCAGAACACACCAGGTCGCCCACAAGGCAATCAAGCCGCAGACGATGGAGTTGATCAGTTCAAGATTCATGGTGGATTGCCTCCCCCGAACCGCTGGCGAATTAGCGCCCAGAGGTCAGCGGCTTTGATGGCTCGGTTGATGGCTGCCAGCAGCGATCCGCCGAAGGTGCCCAGCAAGAAGCCAATGCCCGCGACGATCTTTGGCTCGGTCACACCCAGATAGGTGCTGACCATGCTCGTTAGGTACAGAGAGCAGGCAATGCCGGTGACCAGGAAGATCATCCAAGCCCGCCAGTCGGCCAGGTCGTCTTTGTGCCACCAGCTTGCGACGACAGCACCGACCAATCCTGCGATCAGCAATTCAAACCTGTCGATTTTGTCGAGCAGGCGCTGCAATAACTCCATGCGCTCGACTCCGTGGGGCATGTGTTGAATCAGCCCCGTCAGCACTCCCAGCTCGGAGCAATGGGTGTGGCGGGGCCGAAAACGAAAAAGCCCCTGCAAGTGCTGAGGCCCTGAATAGGTGCGCTCGTCTTTCCGAGCTGTCGTCCAAAGGCCTTCTCAACGTCGACGCCCCTTTGCATCGATCTCGCTGATCCAGTCTCGCGCCACTCCGAAAGCAAGTGTGAGGTCAAAGTGCGCGGGCTGCCGGCGTTGATTCCGTACGTCGCACTATCCGGCTATCGACGTCCAGGCCTTCCCGAGGGCTGTCCTGGCTACAGTGTTGCTGGCTGGCACGGGAGGGCTCGAACCTCCGACCGGGCGGTTAACAGCCGCCTGCTCTACCAACTGAGCTACGCGCCAATGTGGTGCCGTCACGAGGATTCGAACCCCGGGCCATTCGCTTACAAGGCGACTGCTCTACCGCTGGAGCTATGACGGCGAATTTCAGGCAATAAAAAACCCGGCACGATGGCCGGGTTTTCTTGAATCATGAGTAAGTTGCCGGAGGCAAAACTCTAACAGTGGCGAAATCATGCCATGAGCCGCACGGGAACGCAATAGGCCCTCAAGCGGCCTCACGCATTTCGTAAATTACCGCAGCAACTGGACTCAGTGCACGGCGATCCAGATCCTCGCAGCACTCGAAAATCAGTTGCAGAACACCACCCCAATCCCGCTCCCAGTTGCACGACTCCAACCGAACCCCGTACACCTGCCACAGCCACGCCCGGAACTTCTCGGCGTTGGCGAGCGGGTCCTCATTGGCCGACTGGCCACCTTGGTGCATGTAGCGGTACCGGCTCATGACGCCCTTCACCACGTACTCCAGCTTTTCGCGCTTGGCCGCAGTCATCCGTGGCGATCTGTTTTGCACCAGCAGGAACACCACGTCTTCGGCCGCCTCGCGGATGTCGTCGCTCTGCTCGGCGGCGTACATGAAATCACCGAAGACGCGGATCTGCGGGTGAAGCCTGGCGATTGCTGACTGGATGTGACCGGCCAGGGCGCCATGGACGGCATGATTGGCCGTTGGCCCGCGCTCCGTGTTCTGCACCACCACGCCAAGCTGGACGACATCCGAGGTCTGGCCGGGGGCCGGGTTGTATTTGCAGTCATGCCAAGCCTGGCGCGCTGAGTTGATTTTCATGCTGCCTGCCCCTTTTTCAGTTCGCGGGTCTTGGCCCGGTATTCGGCCTTGATGGTTTTGATTTCTTCGACGGTGTACTTGCTGGGCTCATGAGGCCCTTCCAGCCATGCCACGGTTTCGGCGCCGATGCGCTGCACCAGCCGGATGCGGTACTCGACCGCGTTACCGGACAGATTGCGGTTGCACTTCACACACTGGCGGTGGATGTTCAGCGGCTCGAATCGCAGCTCCGGACAGGCACCGACGGATCGGTAGTGCCCAGCGTCCCAGCGGCTACCGGTCATCAGGTCGTTGTCGTTCGGCATTGAGTCGCAGCTGATGCACGGCAGATGCGCGTCACGCAGGCGCACGTACTCATTCACGGCGGTCTGGGCTTCGCGCAGGTGGTCAGCCCTGCTCTTCAGCTTCTCCTTGCGCACCTGGATCTCGCGGCGACCAATCTGGGCCAACGCCTTGCCGGCCTTCGCCTGATTGACGTCCTTGATGGCCAGACCGCACTTGTACCCACACACCGCCTGCCCGAGGCGCTGCGGGACGAATGAGTCCCCGCACGCTGGGTTCTTGCACTTCTTCGGCTTGGGCGCCTTCGACTCCTTGATGGCTACGCGCATCAGTAGCGCCCTCCCCACTTGTCCTGCTCAGTCCAACGCACGTCACGCTCGGCGCCGAAGGCATGCATCAGCTCGAACAGATCGCTGAACCACTTCTGCGACTGCTTGCGCGTCGATACGGCCATCACGACGAATCCACCGTCGAGGCCAGGCTCCGCGCGCTGCTTCTCCAGCGAGGCACTGAAGAGGCACTTCCAGTCTTCGCTGGTCAGCTTCTTGCCGTGCCAGACCACTTGTTCCGATACGTCCTTGAGCATTGCCCACATCTTCCGGTTACAGACGTCTGGGCGTTTCTCGTCCTTGATGACCACGATCTTGGGTTTGGTGAAGTCGGTGGCGTGCAGGACGCCCATCAGACGGCTGATATCGCGCTGGCTGCGGATTGCGAACTCGTTCATTGGCGATTCCTCCGAGAGTCTTCACGCATCGGCTCGGTGACAGCCTTCTCAACGGTCCAGCCATACCGAGCGATTCGGCTTTGCGCGACCTTGGGCGGAATTCCGAAGTGCTTTGCCAGTTCGAACACGGTCCCGCGAACACCTCGGACGATGTGACACTGCTCGCGCATGCTCCAAAGTTTTACGGTCATGTCAGAAACCCTCCTTGCCGCGCTGAGATTCCCAGTCGAACGGGACCACGATCATTCCGCCCTCGCGCAAGCGGTCGACGCAGCGGTCACCCATCGCAGTCGGCAATTGGCTGGCTTCGAGGTTGGAGATCACCACCGTGGGGCGCTCCTGCTCGTAACGGCCGTTGATGATTGCAAACAAGGTCGTCAGCTCGAAGTCGCTCGGCTGCTCCTTGCTCACGCCTACCTCGTCCAGCACCAGCAGATCGGGATCGATCAGGCTCGACAGAATCTCCGCCTCGCTGCGTTCGCTGTGCTTGTCGTATGTGGAGCGGATCGCCTGAAGGATTGCGCCGACAGTGCGGTACACGGCCGTGCGCGACGTGTTGTGCAGAAGCTCGTTGGCCATGCCGGCGCCGAGGTGCGTTTTCCCAGTGCCGGGCTTGCCGATCAACACCATGCAGCGCCCGGCCTTCAGGATCTCGTCAAAGATCTGCACGTAGTGCTGGCAGAACCGGAGGGCTTTACGCTGGCCTTCGTTCTCGGCCTGGTAGTTGCCCAGGGTGCGAGTGGTGAAACGCTTGGGGATCAGCGCGTCGCCCAGCTTGCGAGCGAGGGACATGCGCAGCTCCATCGCCTTGTTGGCCTTCTCGGCCGCATCGGATTTCTCGCGGGCAATACGGCTGCACTCAGGGCAATTGCTTCTGAGTTCGCGGCCCAGCACGGCATAGACCTTCTGCTCGTAGGCGCCGTGGGTTTCGCACTCTGCAGGCTGGATGCGAGTGCCCGGCGGCAGTTCTGGATTGGCTTGAACCGGCTCAGAGCGCATAGCTGCCGTCCTCCCGCTGCTTCAGTCCGGAGGTGTAATCGCGATCGGCGAAGCCGGTGTGGCGGGACTGCGGGAACGGGTGCACGTTGCTGGCGAGCTCGGGAATCTCGTCCTGCCAGCGCTTGCCGTTTAGCCACGTCGCAGGGTGCGGGATGAACTGGCCCCGCTCTTTGGTCCAGTCAGGCGTCAGAACCTGCTTGGCCAAAGCTGCGACCATCAGGTCGTACAGTGCCTGATTCACCTTGAGCTTCGCCCACGCCTTCTCGGCTTTGTCCTTCCCGACCTTGCGCGGATAGAGCTTCCAGAACTTCTGGAAAAGGTCCTCGGTCACCACCGGAGCAGGCGACGGAGAGAGGGAATCAGGAATCAGGAATCCGGAATCAAGAGAGAGGGAATCAGCCGGGAAAGAACTGTTCTTGTCTGGTGCTTGCACCGTGCTTGCACCATGCCCCTCCTCCGAAGGCTCTACAACGGGCATTTCTGGGATGACGCTCTTCGCCTCTTTCACGTGAGGGTTTTGGTGCTTCGACCAGTTCACGATCTGGATGGCCTTGAATGATCCAACGGTGTAGCGCGTGATGAACCCCAGATGATCCAGGTCGGCGAGCATCTTTTCGATGTCCACGTTGTCAGCGGGGAACAGAGCCATTTTCAGGCGGCGCGGGCGATCTTCCAGGCGCCCTTCCCGATCAGCCTCGGTCCACATGCCAATGAAAAGGAGGCGCGTTGCAAAATCTACTTCAGCCAGGTGTTCGTTCGAGAAGAACCCCGGTTTGATATTTCTGGATCTGGCCATCATGGGCGTCCTTTGCCGATAAGCACGGCAAGCTCAAGGAAGCGATCGACGTACCAGTGAGGTTGCGTCTCGCGCGGGCATTGAGGGCTGGTGAGGTTCTTGCCGTACTTGAGGCCTTTTTCAGTCACGGACCAGAAGTCGACCATCTCGTGTTTGGAGTTCTTGCGCTGGAGTTGCTTGAGGAAGCCGTGGTCGGCCAGCGCACGATTGAAAGCGGCCGGCGCGCAGCGGATGCCGCTGTCCTTTAGCAGCGCTGTGGCAGACTTGGTAGGCATCGAGGAGCCGCCGGTGGCATCGGGTGCGGCGTCGATTGCGTATCCTGGGAGGAAGCTCGACTCCAAGCCGTTGTTCTTTGCGATCTGGGCAAGCATCAGCACCTGGCTGGACGGCGCGGGCTTCAGCAGGCGCGTGAAGCATTCGAGAATTGCCAGTTCCCCCACTACCTTCGTGCCGTTGGCGAGAACAGCTTGGCGGGCGCCATCCTGCTGCTCCAGTTCACGCCAGCGGCGAATCACCTTCATCCGCATTGGCGCGCTGTAGCCGGTAAGCAGGCAATCGGTGTGTTCGCGGTCCAGCAGATACTCGATTTGTTCGCGGTTTTGGCCGTCCAAGTAGATGTGCTCAAAACTGAGTGCATCTGCCTTGAGCTCTTTTAGCATTGCGAGAATGTCGCGCTTGACGTTCGCATGGCGCTTGCCGGTTACGTTGGCGATCTCGCGAGAAGACATAGTGTGTCGCGACACGTTTTCGGAATTATAAAAAGGTGTCGCGGGCTTTTTGAGGGCCTGTACATCATGGTTAGAGGTATGCATAATCGGCCTCACAGATGCTTTTGTTGTATGCAGTAGAAGAAACCACCGGGCCTGGTGGTTTTTTTTCGCCTGCGGTTTGGGGTTTGCTACTTCTGGACTTCATCAGCGAATCCTTTTTCAGTCCCTTTTAAGTCCGGGGGCGGCTCTCGCCGAGGCACCGGAAGATTGCGCAGCTTTCCGGAGCCTTTTGGCCTGGTCTTCTCGAAGAAACGCTCTGTTCCAAGCTTTGCGGCGTACTGCTCTGGCGTCAGTCCTTCTGCTTTCGCAAGTCGCACAAGCTTTTCGTAAAGCCTTCCATCGATCCCGTGGCAGATCGTGGTTTCAGGCACAGGGCCTCCTGTAGGCCTTCAGGCCATGTGGCGTTCATCGGTAACATCGCTCTCGACGATGCTTTCCAGCTTCTCCTCCACGCACATGCGCACGAACACTGCGAGCTGCAACTTGTGAAGGCGTGCCACGGCCTTCAATGCCTCGTAGGTCTCATCGTCGTAGCGGGATTTGATTTCCCGATCCTTCAGGTGACGGCTGTCGTCGTAGGCCATAGGGGTCTTGCTCCTTGGTGAATGGAAAGTGGTTAAGCGGCTTTACTGGTTTCGTCGGGGTACAGGTCGGGGCGCAAGTCATGGCGGGATACGCCAGTTGCCTGCTCGACGGGAATTACACGCTCGGCCGGAACTCGGCCGGTGGCGCACCAGCGCTGTACGTTTTGTGGCGTACAGCCAAGGACGCGAGCGAGGGCCGACTGGCCGCCTGCTGCCTTAGCTGCACGCTCTGCTGCGTTCTGTTCCATAGCGTCCTCGTTAAACTGGTAATTACAACGCAAAGTTACAGCTTTTAAATTACAACTACAAGTGAGAATTGCAATGCTGGCTACAAGTTCGAGTTGTATTCTCGCTGTCATGACAAATACCTCTTCCCGAATCGCTGCGGCCCGCGAGGCTGCTGGGCTGAATCAGTCCGAGCTGGCGCGCAAACTTGATGTGAGCCCGCAATCCGTTCAAGCCTGGGAATCCGGGCGCACGGTCCCGAGAAACCCGAAGATCAAAATGCTGAGCGAGGTGCTTGGGGTTTCGGTTGCCTACCTGATGGGCGAGGCTGGCCCGCTCGAAAGCCAGAGTCGGACTGCCGACACTTCATTGAGCTCAATCGAAACGTGGGATGACGAAACGCCTCTCGGTGACGACGAGGTCTACGTCCCCTTCCTCAAGGAAGTAGAGTTGGCGGCGGGCACGGGGCGATTCGCGATAGAAGAAAGCGACAGCGCAAGGCTTCGTTTCTTCAAGAAGGATCTACGCAACAACGGCGTTCAATTCAGCAACGCCAAGTGCGTGACGGTGAGCGGCAACAGCATGATGCCGGTGCTGCGTGACGGCGCCACAGTGGGCGTCAACATGGGCAAAAACTCGCTCGGCGATATTGTCGACGGCGAGATGTACGCGGTGAACCATAATGGCCAGCTTCGTGTGAAGCAGGTCTACCGCACGGCCACGGGCATTAAGCTGCGGAGCTTCAACCACGACGAACACCCGGATGAAAACTACACCTTCGAGCAGATCCAAGAGCAGCAGATAGCGATTCTTGGGCATGTTTTTTGGTGGGCGATGTACTCTCGCGCAAATTGAATTCAGAGGCTTCAACATGGACGAAGCGGTAAAGGCGTGCCCCTATTGCGCAGAAACCATCAAAGCCGAGGCCATCAAGTGCAAGCACTGCGGCACCAGTCTGCTCACTGGAACAGTTAGCGGTGAACCGCCAAAGGCAGCCCGCAAGCCGATTTGGCCGTGGTTCATATTGGTGCCGTTGGTTTTATTCGGATTGCTTCTTGTGATCGGCGCTCTATCGGGGCCACCCTCTGAGAACGACCGTGATCGCCTCGCGATAGAGCTGTGCTGGAAGGACTACGATGATCCGCTGGCATCCGTGCAGACGAAGACGTTCGTGCGCGGCGCATGCCGAGGCATGGTCGACAAGTTCGAGGCGAAGCACGGCAGATCAGCAACGCTGCGCAGAGACTAAACGCCGCACATCTCAAATGAGCCCGCCAAGCGCGGGCTTTTTTACGCCTGCAGGAAACCCACCCCATGCATAACTGCAAAAATAATTACAACTCTTGCTTGCACATTACAATTTTCAGTTGTAGATTTGCCTCAACGCCAAAGCAAGAAGGCGCCAGGGCCTCAACAGACCCGCCGCTCTTTAACAACCAGCGCCATGAACGACTACCCGGCCAGTCCGGTTAGGTCACTCCCGGCTCCATCGGTGGGAGGTCAGTAAACCGATGAACAAAACCGCACTTGCCTCTACCGGCGACCGGCGATCCGACAGGCCCGAAAGCCTGCCAACGCGCAGCCCACTGCGACGGCGGACGAGGTGTTGACCGAACTGAGTGAATGACCTGGTAAGCGGGTGCGGAGAAAGACCACAGATTTACTGATGCCGCTTCGATGAGGCGGCATTGGAAATCCAACGGGAGATACGCAGATGGCACGGCAGAACGACATCGAGCACCTGCAAGACCTGATGCAGAAAGGCGAGCTGACCGCAGATCAAGCGAACGTGCAGATGGTTCGCAACGAGCGCTTCAGGATGGTGGTGAATAGTCTCCCTGCAAGCCTTCGGAAGGCCCTCAACGCAGCAGTGCGTAGCGGAGAGCTGGGTCACATGAAGAAAGATGGCCACAAGCCTGAATGCTACTTCCACCCGACCTTTGAGTATCTGGCGAAGGCCGAGCGCCTAAAGCGCGAGCGGGAAGTGCTCAGTCTGCGCGGAACGGCAACCGTATGCATGAGCGACGTCGTACGGGCCGGTTACTCAGCATGACGGTCTTTTCACTGATGCACCTGGTGACGGGTGCATTGGGAAAACAACCGGAGGAAGGAAATGAACGACGAACAGATAGAACGCTTTCGCCAAATTGTTCAAGAGATTGCGACCGACGAGAGCGTCAGTTTTGATGAGGCTTTCGCGATCGCATCGAACTACTTGGCTTACTGGGTCAGTGAAATGCCAAAAGGAAGAGAGGCATCATCCAGCGGCGGATCGAGTCAGGCCTCGTAAAGAAATGCCGACCATTCCTGATCCTGTACGCGACAGAGAAAGATAGATGCTGACTGTCTTGAGGTCAGTGGGTCAGAAATGGATTTGACCCTATCTCTCAATAAGGACGTGCTTAGGGCGCTTGTTCCGAAGTACGTGCCTATCGGCATGCTGTATGTTTTCCCGTCATCAAATCTAACCGTTCTCTTCAGGCCTAGAGCCTCCATCTTTTCGTGAAGGTCGGCGTAGTCCTCGCCATCCGCCCTGAACAGCTCAACTCGAGCCATATATTCCGCCATAACTGCACTCCTTGTTTCGACTGTGGAGGTCGAAGCATATGGTTTTCCCTCGACTGTGGAAAGCGAGGAAACAGGGAGCCTGTCCCTGTAAAAACAGGTACCACGACAGCCTGTCGTTAACTGCCCGATCCTCTCTATGAGAGCGCATCGGGGTGTGATCTGTGACGAAGCATCTAAGCGCGGCGACGTGGTTGCAAATCGGCGGCTTGCTACTGCCGAAGATGAGACGGAACCGCCAGATCACACCCCGATGCGGACGAAACTGCGGCCTATAACCGCCCACCTGCATCAACGCAGCAGAGCCGATCTGTTAGTCAGCTGCTCCAACAGCTGACAGGTAACTCCACAACCTGCCTTGCCGGGTATCGGCAGCAAGGAAAGGCATCCTCGTCTCACCGGGGACTACAGCTACCTGCTTGCAGTAAGCCATGAGCAAGCCGACTTGCCGCCGTAAGCGGCTTCCACCTTTCCCGACAACAGAACGCTTTCCGCAAGGAGGTGGCGATGCTTGCGCAAACCAAGCGATGCGGCAGGTGCCTGCAAGAGCTTCAGCTTGAATGCTTCTACAAGGATCGATCACGAAAAAATGGTTTCGGATCTTTCTGTAAGTCGTGTGACTGTGGTCGCGCCAGGAAGAAGAGAGAGCTTCCAGTTGTTGAGCTCAGCGCTATTGAGTTGAGTAGCCTTTACCGGTACTGCGCTACCGATGGCACTCTTGTTCGCTCATCAGGAAATGCCGCCGGCACAAAGGTTGGCTCTCCGAGATATGACGGGTATCTCACTACCCGAGCAGGCAGGAAAGCGCTGTATGTGCACAGGGTAATCTGGCAAATCCATCACGGCGAGATCCCTCCAGGCCTTCGAATTGACCATATCAACGGCAATCGGACGGATAACCGGATAGAGAATCTACGCACCGTCTCAATCACGGACAACAACCGTAACGCCAAGCTTCAGCACCTCAACAGAAGCGGCATTCACGGCGTGTACTTCCTTAAAAAATCATCGTCGTTTCGAGTGACGATCGGCGTTGACGGCAAGTGTCTGACTCTCGGGCACTTCAAATGCTTTCTTGATGCTGCAGCAGCGAGAAAATCTGCAGAGCTCCGGTATGGGTTCCACCCAAACCACGGCCGCTCTGCATAACCCAAGCTTGCACTCCCCTCCGCGCCCAACGGCAACCAGCGGAGCGGATGAGTGCATCCGAGTTTTGTTGGATCAACCACAAGGAGCAAATCATGGCCGAGCAACGAGCGCCGTATCCACGGTCGGCGGACAACGCTGATCAGATGAACCTGCCCGAGGGCAAGACCTGCGGCGACTGCGTGCACTGCAAGCGCTGCACCGCGATGTTCGGCCACATCCCTGCGGATGAGTCGTGCGACTGGAGCCCCTCGCGCTTTCGTGAAGCCGTTCCGGCCACCGCCTAACCCCAAACACTGGAGGTCGTCATGCACAACTGCACCGACACACAAGCAGTTTGCCGAGGTTGCGGGCTGAAGCTGCGCGGCTCGCCATCGTGGAAAGGCGGCCTCGCCTATCACCCCGATCCGAAAGGTGAAGTCCACTGCTGCCATTACGGCGGCTGGGTTTGCTCGCGCCGCTGCGACATCCGCGCCTGCGTCGAGCTGGAAGGAACCATGCCGGGGTGCGGATCGGTAAACGGCTATGCGCGTCTATCGCCGTACGCCAAAGAGAGCATTGAGCGCCACTGGCCGGAGGTCGCATGAGTACATGGATACCTGTTTCTGAGCGCCCTCCGGAAGACTTGGGCACCCCATACCAGGTGTTGGTCATCTGCGTGAAGAAATACGAGCTCAGCAGTTCTTACCCAAATCAAGGAATTCGGCGCGTTCAGCAGGACTGGGTTGTCAGGACTTGGCCAAACAACTTCACGCACTGGACGGTAATTCCACCGCTGGAAAACGAATAACCCAGCCAACACTGGAGGCGACCATGGCAACCAGCTATGCAGACAGTGCGCAGGCCCGAGAGTGGGACAGGCGCTACGACGACTGGGGGCGACCGAAAGCGCCGCAGGTTGAAGACTTCCACGACTACGAAGCTGCTGAGCAGCAACGCACCCAGCGCCAAGCGCTGATGGCCGCTCAGGAGCTCGTAGACCGCAAGGCGCGGGCCAATCGAGTCGCGGCAGCAGTGGTCGCTTACGGTGAGTTCTGGGGGCTGAAATGAACACTCAACAGCGAGATCACCAGACGGCGATCACTTGGATCGAGGGCGAGATCGAAAACATGATCCGCGACCTCGGCAAACCCAACGCCAGCGCCGCAGCAACTTCGGCGATCACCCTCGCCTTCCTGCTCCGTGCCATTGATAACGATGAACACCGGTATTACCGGGCGCGCATCGACCAGATCTACACCTCCTACAACGCTTCGATCACGCAAGGAGCTGCAGCATGACCATCATCGCACGCAACGCGAAAGCAATGACCGAAGCCCTGCAGCGACAGGGCTTTTTTCTGGTCTCCGATCTGCCAAACCGTATTTCCATCCGGTCGCGCCGGGGAATGCTCATCGCGAGGATCAGCTGATGAAGATCATGTTCTGGTGTCTTTCTGCTGGTCTTGTTGTCGTTCTGGCGGCGTATAGCGCAGTTCGCGAGTCCTCCGCAACGTGCCAAGTTCCTCACTCAACCACCTACCGGGTTTTCCGGTGACCAGGCTTCAGCGAGCGCGCCGTCTGTTGATTCGGCGCGGCTCGTTCTCCGCCATCGGCGTTTACACCCTCTTGATGCTGCTCAGCGCCCTCGCCGAACGCATCACGCAGTAGGCCCACATGAATACATCACCCCGCTTGGCCGCCAAGTTCGATTGGATGACGGTCGGCGCATTCTCGCCCGAGCAGTTCAGCGGCGAGCAGCGCAAAGAGTACGAAGACGAAGCCCGCCGCATTGAACAGCAGTGGGACAACCAACCAATCTGAGGACACTCCGATGTTCAAGAAAGCCGAACGCAAGCAGGCCAAGCTACGGCTGGCACTTGCCGGGCCATCTGGATCAGGCAAAACCTACTCCGCTCTTCTGCTCGCACAGGGGATTGGCGGGCGAATCGCGGTGATCGACACCGAACATGGCAGCGCATCGCTGTACGCGGATATCGCGGACTTCGACACGCTTGAGCTGCACGCGCCCTACTCGCCTGAGCGCTACGTCGAAGCCATCACCGCCGCCGAACATGCCGGTTACAGCGTTCTCATCATCGACAGCTACTCCCACGAGTGGACCGGCTCCGGCGGATGCCTGGAGGCGAACGAGAAGCTTGCTCACCAGAAATTCAAGGGCAACACCTGGGCGGCGTGGAACGAGACGACGCCGCGCCACCGCCGGCTGACAGACAAGATCCTGACCAGCTCACTCCACATCATTTGCACCATGCGGAGCAAGACGGAAACGGTCCAGGGCGAGGGGAAAAAGATCCTCAAGCTGGGCATGAAGTCCGAGCAGCGCGACGGCACCGATTACGAATTCACCGTGGTGCTGGACCTAACCCACGACGGTCATACCGCCATGGCCAGCAAAGACCGGACGAAGCTCTTCGAAGAGCCTGAGCTGATCACTGAAGAAACCGGACGCCGGCTGCTGGCCTGGCTCAACTCAGGCGTGAGCCCTGAGGAGCGCGCCAAGGAGCTGCTGGTGGACGCTCTGGCTGACATTGCGTCAGCCAAGGACATTGCCTCACTGCAATCGGCGTTCAACGCGGCTAAGGCGATTGCCGTCGGTTTCGACGACCTCGTTCAACAGGTCGTGACGGCCAAAGACAAGCGCAAAAACGAACTCTCCCCACAAAGGCAATCAGCATGACCGCATACATCTTCGATAGCGAAACAACCGGCTTGAACGATCCGCACTTGGTCGAGGCTGCCTGGTTGAAACTCAGCGGCGTCAGCAGTCTCGCTGTAACCGACTCATTCCTGCATCGCTATAAGCCAGGCAAGCCTATTGAGTTGAGCGCGCTCGCCACCAGCCACATCCTCGACGAGGAATTGGTCGATTGCCCACCACACACCGATTTTGCTTTGCCGGGAGACATCGCCTATCTGATCGGGCACAACGTCGACTACGACTGGCGCGTGATCGGCGAGCCAGATGTGAAACGCATCTGCACCCAGGCCCTGAGCTCGAAGCTGTGGCCCAGCGCAGGCAGTCACACGCAGTCGGCAATGATCTACTTGCACTACCGCGCCGAGGCGACCGGTCTGCTCCGCAACGCCCATGCAGCGCTCGACGACGTGAAGAACTGCCGCTTGCTGCTGGTGAAGATCCTCGATCAGCTCGCGGCTGAGCTCGGCCGGCCGGTCAATGACTGGGAGGAGCTGTGGCAGATTTCTGAGGAGGCCCGCATCCCTACAATCATCGGCTTTGGCAAACACAAAGGCACCGCCTTCGCTGACTTGCCGAGCGACTACCGACGCTGGCTGCTGAATCAGTCGGACCTTGACCCATTCGTTCGCAAAGCGCTTTCGCGCTGATGGTGAATCATGATCAGTAACCACCTCAACGACGTCGAGCGGCGGCGTCAGGACGCAATCGACCTATCCGCCCAGATTGCCCAGTACCTGGCCGCCGGCGGAAAAATTCATGAGCCGGAACCGGCGCCGATCAAGTTCACCAGCACCTCCGAGCGGAAGCATCCGCCAAGTTTTCAGCGACCGAAGGTGAAGGACGAAACGACCGCTCGCGTTGCGCGAATCCGTGAAATGGCCAAGACGCTGACACGGAACGAGATCTGCGAGCGGGAAGGAATAGCGCTGGCCACGCTGAAGGCGATCGCCACCAAGCACGCAATCAAGTTCCAGGTTCGGCAGAAGATCGGCACAGCGCCGAACAAGGCGCCGCCTGATGTGGAAGCGCGATTGGTCGCGGAGATAAAGAACTGCATCGCCGGTGGCATGAACCGGAGTCAGTGCTGCAAGGCTCTGGCGATCAGTTACAACATGCTCGACCGGATCATCCGGGATAACGAGATCGACTTCCCGAAGCTGAAGCCTGCATTTCGATGAAACGAAGACCCCAACAACGCAAACGACAGACCTGGCTGGACTTGCCCGCCAGCGGAATTGAAGAGGTAGGCCATGGCCAAGACCGGACAGGAACGATCTGCAAAGAGCGCGGCGAAGCGCAAGGAGCGCGGCGAGGAAGAATTGCGGCACCGTGTCCGCCAGGGCGAAAAGCGGATGCTAGCGGATCTCATGGCTTGGACTGAAGACACTGAGCAGGCTTCGGTTATGGCTGCATCTCTGCGCTACGTGCACTCGCTCGGTCCGGACGGTGCACGTGAAGCGCTTCGTTCGCGCCACAAAATCGAAGTTAGCGAAAACGTGGCGGCAGAAATCTACGTTCTCGGCCAGCGCCAAGCATCACGACTCGACGCAGAGGAGGCATAGGCCGCCGTGTTCACTGCGCCGAGTCATTCGCCGTCAAAGAACAGGCGATCTTTGATCAGCTGGATTGCTTTATGAAAGCCTCGCTCCTGTTTGGCCTCATGTAAGGGAACGGATCGTTCGCTGTGCTCGCCCTTGCGAGTTATGTATTCGATCACGTAGCTGAACTGATGCGTCTCTTCGTTGAAGTCCAGGTAGTAGAACTGTTCATCACCCATCTTATCCAGATAACCGATCTGCTTCCGCATTTTCGCTCCTTGTTCCGGCCCCATGCCGGGCCGAACACAAATACCCCACTTCTACGAATCACGCCAGCCGGCGAGGCAGGCGCGCACATGGAAAACGCCATGACCATCGAGCACAACGTCATCAGCTACAGCGGCGGGAAAGACAGCACCGCGATGCTATTGCTTGCCATTGAGCAGCAGGCGGAAAACCTACAGGCCGTTTTTGCAGACACGGGGAACGAGCACCCGTCAACCTATGACTACGTGCGTTATGTCGAGCAGGCCACTGGTGTACCGATTCGCTGGATCCGCGCCGACTTCTCAAAGCAGATCGAAGGGCGGCGCCAAATGATGCGTAACGTGATCGCCGGAACGCACAAGAATCAGGGCCGCTATGAGTGGACAACAGAGATTGCTGAGCAGGCCCTTGGCTTGCTCTACACCACCGGCAATCCCTTCCTTGACATGTGCATGGTTCACGGCCGGTTCCCGTCCACAAAAGTTGCCTTCTGCTCAAAAGAGCTCAAGCGCGACCAACTGACCAAACAAGTTCACCTTCCCCTGCTCGACGCTGGCGACGATGTCCGATCGTGGCAAGGGGTAAGAGCCGACGAAGGAGCGAAGCGCGCCCTGTTGCCGGCGTCAGAGCACGTGCTGACGCGCAGCAGCGGAGCCGAACTTTGGAACTACCGCCCCATCCTTCCGTGGACGGCAGATGAATGCTTCGAGATGCATCGAAAGCATGGGCTCAAGTCGAATCCTTTGTATGAGTTGGGCATGCGTCGAGTCGGCTGTATGCCATGCATAAACGCCGGCAAGGACGAGCTTCTGGAAATAAGTAAACGCTTCCCTGAAGAGCTGGAGCGGCTCGCCGTTTGGGAGCAACTGATATCGAAGGTCAGCAAAACGAAGGTGGCCACATTCTTCCCAGCCTCTGACCTAGGCGCTAAATCCGCTGCCGACGCCGGAACGATATCGCATGGCATTCACGCCAGGGTCGAATGGGCCAAAACTTCGCGCGGGGGCCGTCAATATGACCTCATCCGAGTTGATCAGGAGGTTGAGCTTTGCAGCTCAATCTATGGGTTGTGTGAGTGACTTCCGATGAGATACGGGTGGTTACTTCGGCAAAACTGGTTCAGGGGTCTGGCGCTGTTTAAATCCGGAAATATTTTCTGGAACGTGCCAGTCTAGTGCCTCGACCCTAAAGGTGGAAACAAACAAAATCCCCCAGCCCAATGCTAGTACCAGCCCGACATATATAGGAAGTCTACTGGAAGAAAACCTAGCTAAGATCATCAAATTAGCCACCGGAGCCCATGGCCTACCTTTCCAGACGCTTTTTTTGATGTCGTCCTTGTTCGAGTTATCCAGAAACAAATGAATTAAAACCTTTCTGCGAAGTAACTTTTGATCAACCTCAGGAGAAAGATTTATATCAAGCTTGTCATTCATGTATCTGTACACTCTGTGACGCTTCAAAAGCTCAACCATGGATTCTTCTGACTTCTTGCAATTAATTTCCCAATGTTCCTGCCAATATTTCGCGCCAGCAGCCATTCCTGCCTGAAACAGCGAAACTAACAACCCAACCAAACATATAACAAAGCTAACTATCGGCAACTGCCCAGCAGATTGACAAATCCCGGCAAAAAGAACCCCCTGAAAAATCATAAAGAAATTATTTCTCTGAACCAGTTGAGAAATTTCAAAATTTCTCAGATCAATTGACAAGCTGTAAATAGACTTCCATGCAGCCAGGTCATCTATAGCTGTTCGACATGCCTGTTCAGCAATTCGCTTTCTAAACTCTGGAGAATTTAAATCCTTCTTCTTGAGTTCGGACTTAGAAATTTCACTATTATCTGTCATTTACCCGGCTCCATTTTTTTCCACATGATGCCAGATAGACACTACGAAATCACAGGCTCCGGTATCTTTCATTCGCTACCGCCGCCGACTCCAAGCAGATCACACCCAGCCCGTACGGATGATCGCGTCGATCAGCCGAATCACGGCAGCGATCAGGTTTATCAGGTCAGTCAGTTTCTTCATTCGGCGGCGCCTCGGCAATTGGTCAGCTATCACACGATGCGCTGACGGTATTGCTTGATGGTCTGCCGCTTGCCCCAGGCGTTCCACTTGGTGTTTTTCCAAACACCACCCTCCACCGCCCGGGCATGCCCCGGCATAGGACGTCCCATGCCCATAGAAAACAAACCGGCAGATCCATTTGGTCCGAACGGTCGCACTTTCCACATTCACTTGAGCGTGCGCGGCGCGCTGCGTGACTTCAGCAAACGCCAGCTTAAAGGCATGTTCCGCATGGAGGGTGGTCGCGATTGCACCGCCGATGAGGCGAAGGATCATCTGCTCGAAGCTCTGGCGCAGGGCAAAGAAGTACTGCCGTTCGGGCCGCCCTGCGAAGGGTTCGACTTTGCAGGTAATGGCTGCCCTGGCCACGACACGGTGGCAGCATGAAGCGCATCTACCTCAGCGGCCCAATGACCAACATGCTGGACCTGAACTTCCCGCTGTTCCACTCCACGGCCGCCACCCTGCGCGCCGCCGGGCACAGCGTCATCAACCCCGCCGAGCTCAACCCAGACCCCGGCACTTGGAGCGAATGCATGCGCCGAGACATCGCCGCCCTGATGGAATGCGACACCGTGGCCACCCTGCCCGGCTGGCAGGATTCCCGCGGCGCCAGCCTTGAGGTTCATATCGGCAAGGAGCTCGGCATGAAGGTTGTGAATGCCCATGATCTGGTATCGATGGAGATTGCATGATGAGCGAAATACCAACATTGGCGATCCTGGTGCTCGGCGGCGCGTTCGACGCAACCGAGCTTGGCGAGACCGACATCCAGCCGGACACGAAGCTGATCGAAGAGCTTCAGCAGCGGCTGGTTACGGGCACCGATGACGTGTACATCCAGCTGATTGACCGCGCCGAGCTCGATCGGGTCACCGCGGAGCGTGACGCCCTGCAACTTCTGCTGACCAAGCGCGATGACCGAATTGATGAGTTGGAGCGATACAAGATGTCGGTTTGGCCGTCGGAGGACACCCTGATCTCCGCCGGACTGGGCTACCCGATCGGCAAAGAGCAGGCAGTAAAGATCTACAAGGCGGCACTGAAATCGCGAACCGACATGCCTGAAAACGCCGACTGCGAATGGTGTTACGGCGTTGGTCATGACTATTACGGCGAGCCATGCTGCGGATGCTGCAAGCCAGACCCCGAAGCGCTTGCGCGGCTGATTGCAGAAAATGCTTCTCGCGGATCAATCGTTCTTCCAGCCGATCAGCCGGCCGGCAAAATCTACAAATCCCAAAAGCTACGCCGTGGATTCCGTGATGGCTGGAGCGCATGTCTCCATACAGTGAAAGCACTGAACCACTCGCTGTAACTCCCTCCCCCTTCAAAGTCAGCCGCTATAGCGGCAAGGACGAAGTCATGCCTGAAGAAATCAAATTGATCCAGCCAGCTCCGGTCGTTCGCGATGAGGACGGCATGTTCCAGCATCCAGACCTGCCCGACTTCGATGAAGGCGACGGAGACAAGTGCAAAGCCTGGATCACCGAGCAGGGCCTGCAAGTGAAAATGGTCGAACTCGAATACCACAGCGATCAAACAGTCTCTGACCGTTACTTCGACTCCCATGATCCGGATTGCAGCTACTGGGATCCGGACAAACCTGAAGGCGAAGGCTGGTTCTGCCTTTCCATCCACGACACTGACAGCGGCCCGGTCTGCTGGTGGGCTCGCCGCGAGGTGGCGCCATGACCGCAATCAAGGAACGGCCGATTCTGTTCTCGGCGCCCATGGTGCGCGCCATTCTGGATAGCCGGAAGACGGTAATGCGGCGTCCGGTGAAAGGTTCAGCGTTGCAATGGCTGGAAGAATTCGTGCCGGAGTTCGTCGCGCTTTCAGCCAATGAGCTTTGTCCATTCGGCCAGATCGGTGAACGGCTGTACGTCCGTGAGACTTTCAATCGCACCAACCCTGGTGGCGCGGAAGGCGTTTATTACTACCGTGCTGACGGGGAGTTCCCGAAGAGCATAGGCGGCGGGAAGTTCACCGATGCTGAATCATGGAAGCCTTCGATTCACTTGCCGCGAGCAGCCAGCCGCATCCTGCTGGAGATCACCGACGTGCGCGTCGAGCGGTTGCAGGACATCAGCGACGATCAGGCCGAGGCCGAAGGCTGCTTCTTCACCGATTACGGGCGCAAGTGCGGTCACTCCGGGAAAGGCTGGACCGAGGTCGGCGACTGCCCGGCGCCGAAGGAACATCACCCGCAGCGCGACGGCTGGATGTGGGACAAGACAACCAGTCATGAACAATGCCTGGGCGCGCCACGCTGGGCTTTCGCCAACCTCTGGAACTCAACCGGCGGCGACTGGGACGCCAACCCGTGGGTCTGGGTCGTCGAGTTCAAGCGGGTGGCGCCATGATCCTCAAATATTTGGCCTTCTGCCTCCTCTTCTTCTGGCTTCCATTGGTACTGACCATAAAGGCGGTGATCGGATGAGCAACAAACTGCGTGAACAATTCGAAGCAGCATACAAAGACGCATGCCTGAAGCGCGCAATCCCGCGCTTCGACGCTGCGATTTTTGCGAAGGACCACTGCGGCGATTATCTCAACCCGTTGGTTCAGTCTGCGTGGTGGGCATGGCAGGAATGCCGCGCAGCGCTGGTGGTCGAGTTGCCGCCTCCATATCCAGAGCCTGATGAGCCAGATGACGCCATTGACGACAGCTACATGGACGCCTACCACGCAGCGCAAGGTATGCGCCATGCCTGCTCGAAAGCCATCGAAGCTGCCGGCCTGAAGGTGACCCCATGATCGCCCTCGCCTGGTTCGCCTACGTGTACTGCTACAAGGGGCCGCGGTGATGAGAAGTGTTCGCCGATTCGTAGATGATCCATCAGCCGAATACGGATTTCGTTCTGTTCCAGCAACCTATGAGGACGCCGAGAAAATCACCGGCTTCCGTTTGGATCGTCGAATCAACTACTCAATCAGCACCGAGGGGGAAGTTGAACAGGAAAGCTGGTGCACCCTGGATTGCTCCGGATGTAGCTGCGGCTGCGAGGGTGGCTGCAGCTGCGGCCCTTCAGCGGGATGCAGCGAATGTGGCTACACGGGCAAACGGCGGCATCACTTTGGCTTTCCGCCATCGCCGCCGACGGCATTGAGCGCCACCCGATGAACCGCATGGTCAGCGTCCGCACCGAGGAACTGACCGGCCCGGCGCTGGACTGGGCAATCAACGCGATCGAGGGTGATCAGCAGCCCGGTACCGGTCAACTGCAACTTTTCGCCCTGCCCGAAGCCGACCACCTGATCACGAAGTACGGCGTCTGGGTCGATGTTGGCCACCGGCATCCATGGCTGGCCGACGCGACAAACGACCCGTTCAACCGCCAGCCCGGCGAAACCCTGACCATCGCAGTGTTCCGCGCCTTGGTCTTCGCCAAGTGCGGCGGCGCCGTGAAGGTCCCCGCCGAACTGATCCAGCAGTAACCCCTCTCCCAACTCAACAGCCTGCCGGTGTACGGCGGGCGAGGAATTCGCATGTCCGAAATTGCACGAATCATCGACGCTTTGACCGCGGCGCCTCCGCCGGCTGCCGAGGTCATCACCCTAGACCGAAACACTATCGAGCGCGCGCTGGCCTTGCTGGAAAGCCATCCCGATCTTGCCAAAGCCGGACCTTCGGCCTGTCAGGAGGTATGCGTTTTCCGGCAGTCATTAGCGGAGCCGAAGATTGAGCTTTGGGCAATCCACAGCGTCGGGCCAGGCGAGCAGTACCCATGCCTCAATAAAGAAGATGCAGAGCAGAGGGCGCAGGAGCTGCGCGATCTGGGCGAGCGCATGAAGCAGGAGCGCATCGCGCGCGGTGAATGCGTTGAGCATTGGAATGACTGGGTCACGAACGTAATACCTTCTCCATGGGAGCCGGCCGAGCACTTCGAAATCATGGCTGAGGAATGGACGGATCACGCTGAGCAGCTTCACGAAGAGGTGATCAAGCTGACCGAAGAAAAAGGAAACCTTCGTAAAGCCCTCGCCGGGATGCTTTTCGCCATTGACGACGGCGTTGGCTTGAACTGGTCAGCCGACCTACTCGATTACGCGCGGAAGCTGTGCGCCGCCGAAGAATTCAAACCCTGAACCATCACCACCTTCTGCCGCCACGCGCGGCATGGAGCAACACAATGGAAACTGAAATTCTCTCCGACGAGGAGCTGGCCGAACTCACCGGCTACAAGGCACGGGCCTACCAGCGCCGCTGGCTGATAGATCGCCAGTGGGTGTTCGTCGAAAGCCGCGGTAAGCGCCCGCTGGTGGGGCGGATGTACGCCCGCATGAAGCTGGGCATGATCAGCCCCACCATCGCCGATCCGAACCCGCCACCGGCCGCACCGGTATGGACACCTGATTATTCGCGAGTGAACTGATATGCGCCCCCGCAAGACCGAGCACCAGCATCTGCCCCCACGAATGTACAAGCGATCCCGAAAGCGCAAAAACGGTAGTACCTGGACCGCGTATTACTACCGCGACCTGCTCGGCAATGACATCCCTCTGGGCAAGGATCTCGATAAGGCCAGACTGAAGTGGGCCGAACTCGAAGCCAAGGAAAAACCGCTCGACCTGCGCACCATGAAGGGAATCTTCGATCGGTACATTCGCGATGTGGTGCCGAAGAAAGCACCGCGCACGCAGAAGGACAACCTGGCGGAAATCAAGCAGCTACGGCCGATGTTCGACAGCGCCCCGATCGACTCAATCACGCCAGCAACGATTGCTGGCTACCGAGACGCGCGATCGGCGAAGGTCCGGGCGAACCGTGAGATCGCTACCCTCTCCCACATTTTCAATATCGCCCGAGAATGGGGGCTGACAACGAAGGAGAACCCCTGCCAAGGGGTGCGCAAGAACAAGGAGACGCCGAGGGATTATTACGCGAATGATGTGGTTTGGGAGGCGGTGTACAAGAAGGCAGCTCAGGAGCTGAAGGAAGCGATGGACCTGGCCTATCTGACCGGGCAAAGGCCGGCAGATGTGCTGGTAATGCGGAAGGATGATGTTGAGGGCGGATATCTGACTGTTCAACAGAACAAGACGCACAAGAAGCTGCGCATTCAGATGACGACCGCCGGAGAGGCGAACAGCCTGGGCATTCTGATCGCAGCGATCACAGAGCGAAACGCTGCGCACGTTTCGAGCTACCTGATCATCAACCGGAGCGGTAAGCGGATGACTGCGACGATGCTGAGGAAACGGTGGGACACGGCGCGGGAAAAAGCAAAGTTGGAAGCGCTTGAGCAGGGAGACGAACTGCTGGCGAAGCGGATCGGTGAATTTCAGTTCCGGGACATTCGGCCAAAGGCGGCGTCGGAAATCAGCGATGTGGGTGACGCCAGCCTGCTGCTCGGGCACACAAAAGGCGATATTACCGAGCGAGTTTATCGTCGCGTCGGCGCCATCGCCAAACCATCAAAATAGGCAAAAAATGCGTTCCATAACTCAAATCGCGCCCCTTGTAGAATGCGGTCTGTAGAGGTGCTGCAAAACAAAAGTATTGGAACGAAAAAGAGTCTGAGGCCGCGTATTCAGCGGCTTTCCATAGCGGTCTTGAAAACCGTCGACTGTAACAGGTCCATGAGTTCGAATCCCATCGCCTCCGCCATCTTATGTACGACAAAGCCCTGATTATTCAGGGCTTTGTCGTTTCTGGGGGTTGAGGAAATCAATCGGCCGTCTCGTTTGGCACGGAAGCGTTCTCTGGGAGGCGTAAATGCCCTCCCGCCAAGCTTAACCAGCAAATAAAGGTCTGCCGAATCAAGCGGCATACGGAAAAACACGGATGACTTCTTTCAGAAATGCTGGTTTCTGGGGCAAAGTTTGGGCTTGTGCCTGGGTAATGTTCCTGCTGCTGAGTTCCGGCGATTCCGGCGCTAACTGGATGGATACAAGCTCATCCGGCCGCAAGCGCGTCTTCAGTCCTGGCTTTCTCGTGCTGTGCGTTTTTGTAGCTGTGATTGAGTTGATACTGCTCAACCACTTCTACGGTGCGCAAATGAACTGAAGGCGAGGTAGAGCATTCTTTCCACGCGGCTCGGCGTCATCACGCGGTGTTGCCTTCCTGATGCGGCAGATTTATCAGGCTTCAGTTCTTCCTGTTTTCACAGCAGCGTGAAAAACTGCGCGTTCTTTGTCACCCTCTTTTTGCCTGCATTGATGGAACGGCCGATGGACATCATGGATACCCAGCAAGAAAACACCCTCGAAAAGTCACTCAGACTGGCGGCGGATGAACCCGCCCACCGACCTGATTTTTTCAAGACGCTGCTGAATTCGGAAATCTACGTCCTAGGCACCGCCGGCACTGGCGAAGGGCAAGTCAACCTTGAGGCAGGCAGCAACATCAGCATTGCGCACTGGCAAAAGCCCGACGGCTCCGCTGTCATCCCGTTTTTCACTTCGTTGCATACACTACGAAGATCCATAAACAGCGAGGAGTCCTATATAGAGATCCCGGCCAGATCGCTGTTTGAAATCACGCTGGGCACTCCTCTTTTCCTCAATCCGAAGTCTCCCTACGGGAAAGAGTTTTTCCCCGAGGAAGTGCGCTACCTGCTCTCCGATGAGATCGGCCAGGGACCGGTGCAGCGCACGGTCGAAAAGGACACTCAGGTACTGCTCGGACAGCCGTCGCAATATCCCTCGAAGATGGTCCATTCGCTCAAGCAACTACTCGCCAGACATCGCAATGTGAAGCGCGCGTTTCTGGCATTGATGCATGACGCTTCGTCTGACCAAAAGCCTCATCTGATCATCGGGATCGAAGCGGACGGCGATTTTGAACAGGTCATGCGCGAAGCGGGCAGCGTTGCCGCGGACTTGGCTCCGGATGGCGAACCCGTTGACCTGTACCGCGTTCATGACGCAGATTCAGGCCTTAGCGATTACTTGCTCAAGCAAACCACGCCCTTCTATGAACGGAAGTCGGCAGGCTGGCTGCGTTCATTGTTTGGTTTTGACAAAGCATGAAGGAAGTCCAATTGCACGACTCCAAATATCTGGAAGACCTCCGCTCCCGCTTCAACGCTGGTGAGGAGCTGAACTATGTCTTTTTCTGGGGACACCAGCGAAGCAGGCACGGAGTCAGCGCATCGTGCTTCAGCCAGTGGTTCGAAGCCGAATTTGTTGTCGACGGGCAACGCTACGCGACTGCCGAACATTTCATGATGGCAGAGAAAGCAGCCTTGTTCGGCGATCAGGACATTCGCGCTCAAGTGCTACGGGCGCCTACGCCCAACGCGGCCAAGGCGCTTGGCCGCAACGTGCGTGGATTCAACGAACACGATTGGTTGCAACACCGGTATGCAATTGTCGTCCGGGCCAACCAGGCCAAGTTCTCGCAAAACCCGGAGTTGAATGCATTCCTCAAGAATACCGGTTCTCGCATCATCGTTGAGGCCAGCCCGGTTGACAGCATCTGGGGCATCGGACTCGCCCAGGATCACGTAAACGCGAATAACCCCAACCTGTGGCAAGGCCTGAATCTGCTGGGGTTCGCGCTGATGCAGGTCCGCGATGAAACATGATTCGCCCACGTCGCGGTGGCGAACACCGCGACGGGCGTACCGCACAGAAGCCGGGCAACTTACGCGACCGCCCTCTCATGCTCGCTTTTCCTTCGGGACGCTCTAACAATGAATGGGGGCGGACGCAGTTCCTGACGCGAAGAGTGCACCCTTTAACCAAACAGCAGAGCCACATCACATGCATTTCGTCCGCCACGGAGAGTACCTTGCCGCTTCACGTATTATTGGGCCTCGGCATAATCTCCTGCAACTGCGCCTAGGAGTTGGTGAGCAGCATGAGCCGATCTGTGAGTGTCTCCCGCCGCAGGGGGCATGTAATCACGAACCATTAGTTGAGGCTGTTATCGTTGCAAGCGTACTCGAAGGAACATCGGAGGCAAATCGACGCTTTGGCACCTCACATGTCGTTACCCACATCCGGTACGCCCGAAATGACACCAAGCCTGAAGTAGTCTATGGCCTCTTGGCTCTCAAAATACTTGAGCAGTTGCATGTCGGCGGCACATTCGTTGAGGGCAGCAATACTATTTAGTCCTTACCTCAAGCAGTCTTCTGGGCAGGTAGTTAAGAGGACGAGTACAGCGCGGCCCTAGAGTGGGTTGCATTGAGTCGTCCCCAATTTCAGAGAGCCTCTCAGGCCTCAAGGATGTCTATCAAGATACTGTGAGAATGTCAGCTTGTGGCCGATTGCTGCCGTTCGCGACCGTCGGCTTTCGGCCAATAGCGGACGGAATGGTTTTTGTGTAGTATTTGCCTCTCCCTCTCCCTTCTAGATCAGGTACCTGCTGTCTAGCCACCACTCCACGTCTTCAGCAAGATCTGTAACACGCCCGTTTGCTATTGGGAAAACGACTGAGCGTACTGCCGCACGACCAGTATGCCGATATAGGAGGGCTTAACTCACTCGATCTTTATGGAACCTACTGAAGTCAAATACTTCAATGAGTTTTCACTAAAAAATTCAGTTGAGTCAAGAACATAAATTGAACTCCACAGTGGTGGCAACCCAATTTCTTCCATGTAAATAGAAAAATCAACGAAAGCGTCCCTGCCAATGGCGTCAATACTGAACCAAGTGGCTTCGCACTCATCGCACACGTGCAAAATTTCTCCCGTTGTACGCACTTCGACGTTAACTACCACGCCTTGCTCATCGCATCTCGGACAAATCATTTTTCATCACATTAAATTTTTCGGTTTACCAGCATTGGGCGAGCGTTTACGAAGTCGGTCGTTTGTGAGCGGCAGTTATCGGCCAAAAGCGGCCAGTCATCAAAGCCCCAAAAATGTCCCAAGGCGAATATCTAGTCACGCCAATCGGGCCCGTCATTGTGAGCAAGGCTAGAGGTTTCAACCATTTGCTAGCCGGAGGTAATCGCAAATAGATTTTTGCACAAATAGGCATCCTCTCTTGGGATGAAATCTTCGGGGCTTTCATTGCAGGAAAAAGCTTCGAAAACGTGGTTAATAATTTTTTTTGCTTGGTCCGTAGTAAGGACACGAATGTCTATCAGGTCAAGAAGAGCATCGGCTATCTCGTTTAAACTAATGCAGTATTCTTCAGCGGCAACCCTAAGCAGCGCTCGCATCTCCCTATATCTACTACCTGAATCTACATTGTTTTTCAGAAATTCAAGTGGCTCTTCCAGAATTTCAAAAGGATAAATCTTTTGATACCTGTCGCAGTATTCTATAAGGATCCGCCTAACCTTCACGCCATCAAATTTTTGAGAGCTAGCCCCTAACAGTGCATTAATTTTCGTATTAGCTATCCAGCTTTTCATCGCGAAATTTACCTTGCTTAGCGCTTATTTAAGGGACGTCGACTGGCGGATCTTGGCCGATTGCTGTCTGTCGTGAAGGGCTGCACCGGCACAAAGCTGACGGTAGGCTTTGCTCAGTTTCAGATTGAGCAAGCCGGTCTCTCCCCCAACCGCTCTACCAACCTTACGAGATAACCGTCGGGATCCTGGACGATGAATTCGCGCTGGCCTACTTCTACATTATCAGCCCGATACCAGGTGTCTTTGCATTCTCGATAGAGTGGAAATCCAGCCAGATCAAGTTTTTGGATGATGGGTGCGACAGCCTCAACATCAATCTGTAGGTTAATGCCCCTTCCAAACGGCTTAATCAACGGCGCAGCAAGCCATTGTCCCGCGTCCGAATCAATCTGCTCAAGCATCACTTGAGCACCATTCAAATCAAGGTATGCAAATCCGTCTTCCGGGCGTTGATAAGCTATTTTAAACCCTAAGCAAGAAACCCAAAAAGCTAGGCTACTATCCAGGTTGGTGACCATTAACTCCGGAACCAGTTTGTTACGCTCGAACATGAGATGACTTCCATTTCAAAATGCTAATTCGTGCAGGCGGCAGGTTCTGCACTTATGGCTTCGACGCCGCGACGTGATCGTGGCGAGCCCGATGATGCATGTTCGGGTTGGAATTATCGAGTCGCGTTGAGTGGCAGCTTTTGGCCGAAAGCGGTCTCTCATGAGCGGCTGGGTTCGGCCAAAAGCGGACGGTCAAGAGAGTGTCAGATTTTTTGTGTGCGAGCGGTGATGGCCTACCGTGACTCAGGCTTTCATTCGGCAGTCGCCACCTCCCCTTTTCCGGGACTGATGAGCAAACCTCATCAAGCTTTGCCGATTTACCCGTCTAGTCCTCAGTCGTTAGCGCGCTTACTGTTCTTCCCATGCCCAATGGGAGATCAACATGCACAAACGCACACTCGGCAACAGTTCACTCGAAGTATCCGCCCTCGGCCTCGGCTGCATGGGTCTGAGCCATGGTTATGGCCCGGCCACGGATACCGAACAAGCCATCGCACTGATCCGCTCAGCCGTTGAGCGAGGCGTCACCTTCTTCGATACCGCCGAATTCTACGGCCCCTATATCAATGAGCAAGTAGTCGGCGAGGCGCTGGCGCCAGTTCGCGACCAGGTCGTGATCGCCACGAAATTCGGCTTCGCCGTCGGCGCCGACAATACAAAGCAGACTCTGGACAGCCGCCCCGAACGTATTCGAATAGCCGTCGAGGGCTCGTTGCGTCGTTTGAAGACCGACTACATCGACTTGCTCTACCAGCACCGCGTCGATCCGAACGTACCGATCGAAGACGTAGCCGGCGTAGTGAAGGACTTGATTGGCGAAGGCAAGGTCAAGCACTTCGGCCTGTCGGAGGCCGGTGCGCAGACCATTCGCCGTGCGCATGCGGTGCAGCCGATCACAGCGCTGCAAAGCGAGTACTCACTGTGGTGGCGCGAGCCCGAGCAGGAAATCCTGCCGACGCTTTGGGATCTGGGCATTGGCTTCGTGCCGTTCAGTCCGCTGGGGAAGGGGTTTCTCACTGGCACGGTGACGGCTGAGACCACTTACGGCAGCGACGATTTCCGCAGCATCGTCCCGCGTTTCAGCCAATCGGCGCTCCAGGCCAATCAGGCGCTGGTGGTGTTGGTCCGTCAGATAGCCGCGCAGAAACAAGCGACACCGGCGCAGATCGCGCTGGCCTGGCTGCTCGCGCAGGCACCGTGGATTGTGCCGATTCCGGGCACGACCAAACTGCATCGCTTGGAAGAAAACCTCGGCGGCGCGGAGATCACGCTCGATGCGGCCGAACTCAAAGCGATTGATACTGCGCTGGGGCAAGTCCGCATCGAAGGCGAGCGCTACCCCGAATCCCTCAAGGCGCGTGTCGGCCGATGAGTAACGATTACGATCCGCTGCGGCGCACGGTGATCGCCGCATTGGCCAGCGCGCCACTGCTGTCGCTTGCCGACACGCAGAGTGCCGGTGAAACACCGCGTTCTGGCTCGCGCATTCTGGTCGCGTATTTTTCGCGCTCGGGCAATACCCGTGTAGTTGCCGGGCTGATCCAGCGTGGACTGGGTGCCGATCTGTTCGAGATTTGTCCGGCCCACGCTTACCCCGAGGACTATCTGCAAACCGTGGAGCAGGCCCGCCAGGAGCGTGACAGTGGCTTCGAGCCCGAGCTGCAGAACAAGGTTCATGCCCTCAGCGACTACGACACGATCTATCTCGGTTTTCCGATCTGGGGCGAAACCGCGCCGCCGGTCGTGCGCGCATTCCTCAGCGCCCACGACCTGACCGGCAAGACCCTCATCCCCTTCAACACCCACGGCGGTTACGGCTTGGGCAACAGCCGCAGTGTGCTGGTCAAGCACGCGCCGAAGGCCAAAGTGCTGGAAGGATTTGTGATGGAGGGTGAGCAGGAGCGCAAGACCATGGAACGCGTGAACGGCTGGCTGAACGATCACCCTCTCACGCATTAATCGAATTCTGTACGGAGTGACATCATGAAAAACCGCACGTTGGGCAATGGCCTGGAAGTGTCTGCATTGGGCCTTGGCTGCATGAGCATGACGTCGGCCTACGGGCCGGCAGCCGACCAAGCCAGCATGATCAAGCTGATTCGTTCGGCCCACGAGCAAGGCGTCACCTTGTTCGACACCGCCGAAGCGTATGGCCCGTTCGCCAATGAAGAGCTGCTGGGCGAGGCCTTGCAGCCGATCCGCGAGCAGGTCGTCATCGCCACCAAGTTCGGCTTCGATATCGACCCGATCACCGGCGCACGAGGCGGCGGCACCAATAGCCGGCCGGAGCGTATCCGCGCCGTCGCCGAGGCGTCATTGAAGCGCTTGCGTACCGATCACATCGACCTGTTTTATCAGCACCGCGTTGATCCGCAGGTGCCCATTGAAGACGTCGCCGGCACCATCAAGGAATTGATCACCGAGGGTAAGGTCAAGCATTTCGGCCTGTCTGAGGCAGGTGTGGAAACCATCCGCCGGGCCCACGCGGTACAACCGGTCACGGCGGTACAGAGCGAATACTCGCTGTTCTGGCGCGGCCCGGAACTGGAGCTGCTGGCGGTGCTGGAAGAACTGGGGATCGGCTTCGTACCGTTCAGCCCGCTGGGCGCCGGTTTTCTCACCGGTCAAATCGATGAGCACACGCAGTTCGACGCCAGCGACTTCCGCAACTTCGTCCCGCGTTTTTCCCCCGAAGCGCGCAAGGCCAACCTGGCGCTGGTCGATGTGGTGAAAGTCGTCGCTGAGCGTAAGCACGCGACACCTGCGCAAGTCGCGCTAGCCTGGTTGCTCGCACAAAAACCGTGGATTGTGCCGATCCCTGGCACGACCAAACCCCATCGACTGCAAGAGAATCTGGGCGCGGTCGAACTGCAATTGACCGGCGACGATCTGCGCGTGATCAACGAGCAGATCGCGCAGATTCAGGTGCACGGTGAACGCCTGCCGGAATCGGCACTGAAAATGACCGGACTCTGAGTCTGCCCAACGCGGCGCCACGGGCGGCGCCGCTTTTCTTGTCTGACCGGAGAACCAATCCGATGAACCGATTGATTGCGCCACTCGTTGCTTTGTCACTGATGGCGGCAGAGTCCCAGGCCGCCGGCGAAATCCGCATCACGCCAAACGGCGCGCAGCCCTCGGTCAAGGGCGCGGCGCAAAACTTTACCGGCACGGTGCGCGTTGATGGCCTGTTCAAAGGTGAACCGCCGGCGCGCATCGGCGGCGGCACAGTGACCTTCGAGCCGGGCGCACGCACGGCGTGGCACACCCATCCGCTGGGGCAAACGCTGATCGTCACTGCCGGCGTCGGCTATGTGCAGCAAGAGGGGGGCGCGCGTCAGGAGATCCGTCCGGGCGACAGTGTCTGGATTCCACCGAACACCCGTCACTGGCATGGCGCCACGGCCAGCAACGGCATGACCCACATCGCCATCGCTGAAGCCGAGGACGGCCAGACCGTCACTTGGGCAGAACAGGTCTCGGATGCGCAATACGCCGGTAAATGAAGTTACGGAATGTGTCGAAGGTGCGCTGCCGGCACGTTGGGGGCAATCGGCTAGTCGACGTCTAAGCCCCGAATCTGCGGGGTTGCGTCGGGATTTCTGCGATGACTGCTCCGTCGATTCATGAGTTCGGCTCAAGAACCCATGCGCAATATCAGGGTTAATCGCCATAACCAACCTCCGTACGATTCAGCGACACCGCAGCGCCCCGCAATGGATGGAGCCCTTCACGATGATCACTGACACCCGCAACAGCACTGCACTCCCTACACTCATGGCGCTCTGCCTTGGCGTCGGGGCGATGTTCAGCGTCACCACTCAAGCAGCCGAGGCTTCGCCCACCATGACCAGCACACCCGCCAGCGCAGCCAGCTTGTCGAGCCAGCAACAAGCCATTCCACTGATCGCGGCGTTCATGGCGACCAGCGACATGCCCAACCTCAACACGGCGCTCAACCAAGGGCTTGATGCCGGCCTGACCATTAGCGAAACCCGCGAAGTTCTCGTGCAGCTCTACGCCTACGTCGGCTTCCCGCGCAGCCTCAACGCCTTGAATGAATTGATGACCGTGGTGCAGGCGCGCAAACAACGCGGCCTTGACGATGCGCCGGGGCGTGAGCCGAACCGGGCGATTCCGGTCGGGGATGAGCTATTGGCAGCGGGTATGGCGAATCAAACGAAAATCTCCGGCGCCCCGGTCAAAGGCCCGGTGTTCGAGTTCGCTCCGGTGATCAACCGGTTCCTGCAAACCCATCTGTTCGGCGACATTTTCGAGCGCGACAACCTCGACTGGCAAAGCCGCGAACTGGCGACAGTCGGGGCGCTGGCAGCGACCCCGGGCGTGGAATCGCAACTGCGTTCGCACATGGCGGCGAGCCTGCGCGTCGGGCTGAGTGCGGCACAGTTGCGCCAGGTCACCGAGCTGCTTGAAAAGCATGGCGATACACAGACTGCCAAGCGGGCAAGCGCAGCGCTGACCCTAGCGCTCGCACCAGCGGGGAAATGACATGAAATCTGCAAAGCATTTACTGAGCGTCACGCTGCTGAGCCTGTTGGCGGCCTGCGCGAACCACTCCGAAGGCCCGCTGCTGATCCAGAAACAAGGCAGCTTCGCCGCCGGCGGAACGATGATCACGGCACCGGGCACCTTCAACCCGCGCCAACCGATGACACCCAACGGCCAGACCTACCACGGGGACCACGCCTACGCCTTCTATCAAATCCCGGCGGACGCGCGAAAGCTGCCCATCGTCATGTGGCACGGCGCGGGTCAGTTTTCCAAGACCTGGGAAACCACCGCCGATGGTCGCGAGGGTTTTCAGAACATCTTTCTGCGCCGCCACTACGGCGTCTATCTGATCGATCAGCCCCGGCGTGGTGATGCCGGGCGCAGCATGGTCGAGACCACCATAAAGCCTGTGCCGGACGAACAACTGTGGTTCAACCAGTTCCGCATCGGGCTTTGGCCCCGCTACTTCAACGGCGTGCAAGTGGCACAGGACGCCCAGACCCGCGAGCAGTTTTTCAGGGCAATGACGCCGAACACCGGGCCGTTTGACATGGGCGTGGTCTCCGATGGTGTGTCGGCGCTGTTCGACAAAATCGGCCCCGGCATCCTGTTTACGCATTCTCAGGGTGGCGGGCCGGGCTGGTTGACGGCGATCAAGAACGACAAGGTCAAAGCCATCGTGGCGTTCGAACCGGGCAGCAGTTTCGTATTTGCTGACGGTGAAGTGCCGGCGCCGATTCCCAGCGCATTCGACACGGTGCAAGGCGCAGCGGTGCCGATGGAGCAATTCATGGCACTGACGCGCATTCCGATCCTGATCCTGTACGGCGACAACATCCCGGAACAGGCAGTCGATCTGCCCGCTCAGGACAGTTGGCGCGCACGCCTGAAAATGGCCCGGTTCTGGCGTGACGCGGTCAATCGCCATGGCGGTGATGTGCGATTGATACACCTGCCGGAGATTGGCATTCACGGCAATACCCATTTCCCCATGTCGGATCTGAACAACGTGCAGATCGCTGACCTGGTCGCGCAGTTCCTCAAAGAAAAACAGCTGGACTGACCCAAATACTTTTGCAACTGCCGCCTTTTTTTGCTCAGGAGCTTCACGTGAAGAACACTCTCAAAGCCACGTTCATGTCGGCATTGGTCGGCCTCTCGGCAGGCGAAGCCTTGGCCGCCGACTACAAGAAGAACCCGTTCACCCTCGCCTACGACGGCGCGATCACCCGCAACGAACCGGGCAAGGTCAACATTCACCCGGTCAGCTATAAGCTCAACGGTCTGGACATCGCCGCCAACGTCTACACTCCTGCCAACTACGACGCGAAGAAGAACTACCCGACCGTGGTGGTTGCGCATCCGAATGGCGGCGTAAAAGAGCAAGTCGCCGGTCTGTATGCCCAGCGCCTCGCCGAACAGGGCTACATCACCATCACGGCCGATGCGGCCTATCAGGGCGCCAGCGGTGGTCAGCCGCGCAGCATCGATAAACCGGCGTATCGCATCGAAGACATTCACGGCATGGCCGATTTCATCAGCCAGTTCGCTGGTGTGGATGACAATCGCCTGGGCCTGCTCGGCATTTGTGGCGGCGGTGGTTATTCGTTGGCGGCGGCGCAAACCGACAAACGCTTCAAATCCCTGGCGACGGTGAGCGTGTTCAACTCGGGTCGAGTACGCCGCAACGGCTACAACGACTCGCAAATGGACAGCATTCAGCAACGTTTGCAACAGGCATCAGTAGCGCGCGCGCAAGAGGCAGCGGGGGGCGCAGTGTTGTATTCGGGGGATGCCAACCTCACCGACGAGCAGATTGCCGAACTGCCTTTCGAACTGTATCGCCAAGGTTATGAGTACTACTGGAAAACCCACGCGCACCCGAACTCGACCTTCAAATACACCACCAGCAGCCTTATTGACCTTATGCGTTTCGACGCCACCGACCATATCGAGTTGATCAATCAACCCTTGCTGATGATCGCCGGCAGCAAGGCCGACAGCCTGTACATGACCCAGGATGCGTTCCCGAAAGCCATCGGCACCACTGACAAGGAAGTGTTCATCCTCGATGGCGCCACACACATCGAAACCTACTGGGTGCCGCGTTATGTCGATGCGGCGATCGGCAAACTGACGGATTTTTACGCACGCACCTTGTGATCAGCGCGCCAAGGGTCGCGCATCCGTGCGCGACCTGCTTCCATGGAATAATCACGCGCTCCTCATGAGAGGTACTCATCAATGTCCCGCCCCAATCTCAACGACCTGCAAGCCTTCGTGGTCATCACCCGCGAAGGCAGTTTTACCCGTGCTGCCGCGCAACTGGGCGTTTCGCAGTCGGCGCTGAGTCACACCATGCGCGCCCTAGAAACTCGGCTGGGCGTGCGCCTGTTGACGCGAACCACACGCAGCGTTTCGCCGACCGAGGCCGGCCAGCGCTTGTATCAGTCGATGGCGCCGCGCTTCGATGAGATCGAACTGGAACTGGCTGCTGTCAGTGAGTTTCGCGACACGCCGGCCGGCAACGTGCGGATCTCGGCGTCCGAACATGCAGCCAACAATATCCTCTGGCCGAAGCTGCTGAAGGTGTTGCCCGACTACCCGGACATCAAGGTCGAAATCACCGTCGACTACGCCCTCTCCGACATCGTCGCGCAGCGTTATGACGCAGGTGTGCGCCTGGGTGAACAGGTGGCCAAGGACATGATCGCCGTGCCGATCGGTCCATCCTTGCGTATTGCAGTTGTCGGCTCGCCTCAGTATTTCCGGCATCGGCCTTACCCGATGGAACCGGGAGATCTGGCGGCACACAACTGCATCAACCTGCGCCTGCCGACTCACGGCAGCCTGATGCAATGGGATTTCGAAAAGGATGGCCACGAACTCAAAGCTCGCGTCGAAGGCCAATGGACATTCAACAGCAGCGTGCCAATTCTGCGTGCGGCCGTGGCGGGATGTGGCTTGGCTTTCCTGCCAGAGGACATGGTGGCGAAGGAGCTTGGCGACGGTAGCCTTGTGCGGGTGTTGGAAGATTGGTGCCAACCCTTTGCCGGCTACCATCTCTACTACCCCAATCGTCGCGAACACTCATCAGCGTTTGGCGTTGTAGTTGAAGCGTTACTCTACAGGGGCTGAGACATCGACCTTCAAGGCGTCTGAATTTTTTCCGCCCCCTCATAACCGTGAATGAGCAGATGATTTTGATCGACTGCTTCGGGCGCGACCGACTGCAATGGGTGGTTTACTGCTCATTATGAATGGCAGCTATTGGCCGAAAGTCGCCGTTCGTGAGCGGCAGCTATCGGCCAGAAGCGGTCATTTCAAGACTCAAGCAGCATGCCTATATGTGAAAACAAGGCTCATTACATCTACATACATTTCGATCACTCGCCCTTGGTTGCGAGTGATACTGCCTTCTCAGGTCGAAACGCTAGTCAGAGTAGACAACTTACGCACCTCGACGTCACCACTACAAAACCACCCCCTGCATCCCCTGTGCGGGATGCTTTAGCACCAGCAGGTTCGTTGGCGATATTTCGAATAGTCGAAACAATATCTGTTAGTCCTGAAAGCACTTTGGACCGAATCTAACCAGTACGCCCCTAATTATGGCCAGCAGACTTCGACCAATTATGAAATTTAGGTAGTTAACGAGGCTTGCCAAAAGCTGGAAATTAGTTGTGTCTAAGTTTTGGTTGGTTGTTTTTTGATCGAAAGGATAATTTTTAGTGGCTGGTCGATGGTTTTGAAATTCATATAATAGCGAAATATTATAAAGAATGGCGCCAGCATAGTTCCTTGTCGTCTATATTGTGAGCGTAGGATTACGTGAGTAGCGGACATGAAGAATCAACTTGCCAATACTATTTTTTCAATGTTCTTTCTGGCATTCTGCTCGAGTGCTTTTGCTGATTTCCTCGTTAATAAAAATGATCATATTTATCGCATTGGCCCTCCGCTATTTGCATCTTCAGCTAAGAGTAGTTCTGCCAAAAGCTGTGGTTCGTTGTGTTGTCTTAGTAGAGAGAGTTGCGATAGTGGCAGGAGGATTTGCCCAGTTTATAGGGTTCGTCAAGACTCCTGTGAAAAGGGAGAGGAAACTGTGGAGATGAAGTTTTGTAATGGTCCATTTTGACCTTTGACTTGGAGGGGACGTGAATAATAGGCATTTTGAGCTTTTTTATCGTAGCGTAATACGAATATGTATAAAGTGGTGTGCTCAGAAAGAAGTGGATGTAGATGGTAAAGTTAGGTGGATTAACTCGTGCAACCGTTTTTGTTCTGTGCTTCCTGAAGGTGGGCATGTAGGTGCTACATCGCATTCGCACGCAGAGGATTAGAGCTTTGAGCGGCGCTCTGATTTGCAAAATGCAAATGGAGCGCCTTTTTTGCAGAGGGGGTGATCTTGTGAGTCTGTAATTTTGTGCAAATTATCCGTAATTTATATCACCCTGTACGATTTTCTTTGTATCGGATGAAGTGCTACGAAATCCAATGCTGTAATCCCCATAAAGACCTAATGAGGGAAGGTTTATGCCGTGCCAGCCGCCACCTCCTCCATTGACGGATCTCACAAAATTCCCAGCTGAATCCGCAATTATCCATTCCCATTGACCACTTTGGAATTCAACATTTACATCTGTGAGCTTTGGGAAGATTTTCTTGCTAGCAACCCACAGCTCTTTTTTAAATGAGCCAGAGCCGAAGTGATGAGTTTGAGACATATTTATTTCCTCGGTTGATTTCGGTTTATACAACTAAACTAACTGTAGCAGTGAACGCCAGAACGTCAGGCGGCCTTCCTTGCACAGATTGCGCACGAATCCGGTCAGCTACAGTACGTGTGTGAATTGGGGGGACCACTACCTGAGCAAATACGACACCGATGCGCTGTAGGTTCGGTTAGGTAACACACCGCAAACCGAGGCAATGGCCAGCGTTACCGTGGTCGCGGGTTGATCCAATTTACCGGTCGCAGAAACTACCTGCGCTGCAGCTTTGCTGCTGTTCGGCGACGAGCGTCTTTTCCGCACATCGGAGTTGGTCGAGCAACCGCAGTGGGTAGCCGAGTCGGCGGCCAGGCTCTGGTGGATACGTGAACTGAACGCGCTTGCCGATCGGGACGAGCGCGAAAAAATCACCTGTAAGATCAATGGCGGGCTGAATGGATTGGCGAATCGTGCGCACCTATGGGAGCAGGCAAGGGCGGTGTTATGCGTTTCCTTAATCTGATCCCCGCGCCGTATCGTGTGTTGATCGTCGGCAACCTACTGGTTGCCGTCGCGCGTGCTGCCGCCTTGGCTTGGCAGGTCAAAGCTTGGCATTACAGTGAACAACTGGCCGAACAGACTCGGCTGCACACCGACACTCTTCATCAATTTGCTTTGGCCTCGAATGCGCAACAGCGTGCCGAACAGCACCAGCGTCTGTCCCTGTAACAGCGGCTTTCGGTCAGCGAACAATATTATCACCGAGCGCTGAATGATGCCCAACGCGATCAAAGTCGTCTGCGCGACCGTCTTGCCACAGCTAATCTGCGCCTGCCAGTCCTACTCGATGCGATCGACTCAGCCGGCGGCGGCAGCGGCAATGCCAACCACCACCTCACCGGCGGTATAGGGCAGGTGATGCTACATTCGTTCGCTTACTCGCTTTTGGACGCGGACTTCCCAAGCCCTAAGCGACTCATCATCTCCGAATTTGTCGCGGGGAACGTTTCGATGGAATGTAAAGAGTCGTGATGCCTGAAGGCTTTGCAGCAACGATATCCCGTATCGCCACTTTATGTATCACAGGCTCGCAAACAGGACATTGCGCCGCTTGATAAAGAGTGACGTCGTGGTCAGCACCATAGAAACTTTGTAGGTAGTCAACAAACACAGGCATGTTTATACGATCATATCGTCGAAATCGGAACCGCATGTCTCCAATTGCGCCAGGTTGAATAATTATCACAGCGGCGGCGGTATCTGGTGTTCTAGTGCGGGTCAAAAAATCTGTAGCCTCGAATATTTGACAATCGCGTCGTGAGGGATCGAAACCTATGTCCGCAAACATGCAGTCCAGTGAGGAAACCGCAGGAAGCATGTAGGCTTTGATACCGTCGCGCATCGACTCCCGTGGGGGGAGTATTTTTTACGTGAACAACTTTATAAACCCGTTGGTCATAGAGTCGGCGTAAGAACCGACGCTGCTGGCTAACGTGCAGTGCTCGAAAAATAGAACGTGTGGGAGGAATACATCTAACTAGGCTTGGCAAGCCTCAGGTCAACCTAGCCCTAAACCCCATCTTATGGCATCTGCCTTTGAGCAGAAACGCGTTAGCTAGATATCCACTACACTGCGTTCGTTATATTTATTTTAAATAAAGAATTTGCCAGTCATAGTAAATTTACCTAGCTCAGATAGTGAGCCGACTAAAAAACGCAATACTACCACCCCATTTACGATAACTCTAAAACTTATCGCTATATATACAAAGCGTGACCTCCACTCTATTCATATAAAAGAAATTTTCAATGGTATCATTCACAAATTATTTTTAGCTCGTCAATGGACAGATCGCCTATCGAACACTAATGCCCTAAAGCTGCTGTGTCAAAGTGAACTATAAATAACTGAAAGTCGATCAATGCTCAGGAGAATTAATACGCCATTTTTATAAAAGACAAAATCAGCATTTCATAGCTTCGATCACTTACGCTATTTTAGGCTATAAACGCTTTATAGGAGTTTGACAATGATCCTCGTATCCTCCGAAACATCCAAGATCTACAACATGCTCCCCGATGTATTTGACGCAGATCGTATGTTGCACGAGCCTGGTCGAAAAAAATCGGTCGATCAACTTCTTGACATAGTTCGAAAGCACAAAGTTGAATCTTTTGTCGGCCTACGCCTTCTTCACAAGCATAACTTGATTGCTGAGCATGAATTGATGGTCGAAGGTACACTTTCAGATGAGATTGGGTTTGCCCTAATCACGAGGGCTCGATCGATCAGCGAAATAGGTGAAGCAATTCTCCCGAATAGCTGGATACTTACAGATACGGGGTACGTCCCAATGGAGTTTTCTGCGACCCATCTCCTGAATGATCCAACGTTTAATCCCATCAGCCACAATAAATTTTTCGATGAATTGGCTTCAAAGCTTCGTGAACTGGGCCTATCTAACATACTTGGTCCTGCTTTGGCCTCAAGCTCTTTCGTGGAATCCCATCGACCTAGTGATTCCTCAATGATGATCGAACTAAGCGTTTTCGACGATAGAGCAAACGTTCTTCGATTTGTAACCGACCAAGTTTCGGAAGGCGATTTCATTGAAACTTATTGGCTTGCCGGCCCAGAGTCTGACGACATAAATCATCCCAGAGATCCAAAGCCTGACACTGCGCAGCCTCTACGTACATGCAAGCGTATTTGCCCGTCGGTTCAGAATCCACCCGTCCACCAAGGAACCTACCAACATTCATCGTCATAAAAACTTTTCATTACAGCAACGGCCGGCATGGGGCTCTTCATGAGAGCGAGTGTGCGCTGCACGTTGCAGCGACACCGCTTGAGTAACCCACGTGATGGGCACCTGGGTGGTGCGGAGACCTGATCCAGGCCACCCGCCGCCCTGCCGAGGGAGCTATGCAATCCGTGGCGCAGGTCCGCTTCTGGCCGTTTTCTGCCCTCCACGAATGCCACAGATCGGCCATTAGCCGCCACTCACAAGCAAACTCGCTTTTTTGTAGCAATCAAACCAATAGCGATCTCCTTCAACAGCGCGGCCATGGCCTGGGACGCCTTCGCCGCCTGCCTCAGTTATACCCTCCTGTCCACTGGAACCAACTGGCGGTTCAAGGATGCTGATGTCCCGATTTCCGAACGACTGCGTGTCAACTCGCCTGAGTGTATACGTAAGTATCGTCAATGCAGGGTTGGGCATCGCGCAGGGGCCGGGGGCGAGCGAAGAAGAAATCAGTCAGCGCCTGCATCCTTCACGTCGATTTGCGTAATACCCACCAGACTGGCCTGCTCCAGTATCTCTTCAGCAGTCGAGTCAGCTGTTGGCATGATCAGACTGTTCTCAGCATCCCCAAAATGCAGTTCCAGCAGATGCATGGCAGCGTCGTGAACGGAGAGCTTCGACTGCTGCAACGCGAGTTGATGCGTACGGGACTCGCCGTTGAACAGATACTCGATGGTGTAGTTGCGCATTGATAACCTCAAAATCAGAGTGGCAGACAACTACCCTGACTTACCGGTCAATCGTTAGTTCAAGCGGATAAATGTTCTGCAGCTCAACTGCGAGAAAGCGTTTTCAGCCGCTCGACCAAAGCCGCTTCAAAAATGACGTACAGCTTTTCAGCATCGCCGGCACGCAGAACCTCGCTGGTTTCCAGCCCAAGCACGAAGCCATCCGCACGAGCCCCCGCCTTCACGGCGATGATCATCGAGTCTGCCCGGACAATCTGCGCCAGGAGCCGATCAGCTTCACGTTGCATCTTTTCGCTCAACACTACCCCTTCCACTTTCCTCACCTTTCATTCAATGCGACATCCAACATTTATGAGATCAAGGCTACGCCGCCGATAACGGCGCCTCAAGCCGCACGCCAATGACGCTTCGCTATTGCAGCCATCAGGAACCTTTGATGTGAACGAATCCATTTTGTTTAGTATCAAAATGGGCAGTTTCAAAAGCGTTTAGCAGTCGCCAACTTAAAAAATCATGACCGGAGAACAATGCATGCCCCTCAGTGACACCATTGACAGAGCGTTGCTAAGCGCAGAGGAACGTTCCTCTATCGCTGAAATTGAAGCTACAACCAATATTCTGCAGCTTGTTACACGCATGACCGGAACGCGCTTCGCGGCGATCGCAAAATTCACCGACACGGACTGGATCGTCTGTTCCGCCTACGATCCGATCGAACTTGGGATCAACTCCGGCGACACGCTGGAATTGGAGACCACGCTGTGCAGCGAGTTTCGCAGAGACCCTCAGGTGCTTTTCGTGCCGCAGATAAGTCGCGACGGCAGGTTTTCCACACGTCCCGTGGTGAAGCAATATTTGATTGAAAGCTACGCAGGCGCGCCCATTTTCCTTCCTGACGGACAACTTTGGGGCGCGCTGTGTGCGTTGGACTCCAGGGCGGTGATTTTCGATGACCCGGATCTGGCAGACACGTTAGGCCTGTTCGCGAGACTGATCGGCTGTATCTTTTACGCGAATCTGACGGAGGCCGGCAGCGGCTACAGCAAGAACGTTTCAAGCGTTATCGGATAAACAAGAAACAGCCCTGAATATTCAGGGCTGTTTCATTTGTGGCCTGTGAGAATTTTGCTCCACCCTGCTACAAGGTGTAGGAAACGCCGACCTGCACGGTTCGCGGCGCCCCCGGGTAGGCATAGACGTTGCCGAATGCGCCCTCTTCATAATCACGGTCAAAGAGGTTTTTCACGTCGAGATTAAGCCGCACCTTGTCATTGATCTTGTAGAAGCTGAGCAAGTCGACAACGGTATAGCTGCCCATCGAAAACGCGGTGTTGGCGGTTTGGCCGGCGCGCTCGTCGACGTACTTGAGGCCAGTGCCCAGGCCCAGTCCCTTGAAGGTGCCGTCCTGGAACTCATACATGTTCAGCAGGCTGAAGCTGTTCTTCGGGATGTTCATCAGCCGCGTGCCAGAGCGCAGCACATTGTCCTTGGTCACTTCGGCATCGACATAGGCGTAGCCACCCATCACCCGCCATTCGGGCGTCAGGTTGCCGGCCACGTTGACGTCGAATCCACGGCTGCGCACCTCGCCGGCCGCAACGCTGAAGGTCGAGTCAACCGGGTCGGTGGTCAGCACGTTACGTTTTTCGATCTGATAGATCGCCGCGTCGACGCTCAACTGCTGATCCAGCGCTTCCCACTTGAGCCCCATTTCATAGGACTTGCCCTTCTCTGGCTCGAACCCTCCGCCCTGGCGACTGGCGCCGGTGTTCGGCTTGAAAGAGCGCGCCGTGTCGGCATAGATCGCCAATGTCTCGGTCAGGTCATAGGTCACGCCGATGCGCGGAGTCACCGCGTTGTCACTGGCCTGCCAGCTCTTGCCACCGGGCACGTAAGTTTCGTAGTCATGTTCGAAGCGCTCGAAACGCGCCCCGGCCAACACCTTGAGTTTATCGGTCAACGCCACCTGATCCTGCACGAACGCGGCATACGTCTTGAGGTTTTCCTTGTCGTGCGTCGGCGTGCGGGTGAGTGCCGGGCGCGGCTGGCCGTAGACCGGGTCGAAGATGTCGATCGGGTACGCACCGACGGCGCCGCTGGAGCGCTGGATGATCGACTTGTAGTCGTAATCCTCGTACTCGATACCGGTGAGCAACGTGTGCTGCAAACCCGCGGTATCGAAATGCCCGGTCAGATTGAGCTGGGTATCCTTGTCGGTCCACTCCAGCTTGCGATAGTTGAAATTGCGCCCAAGGGTGCGGCCGTCATCGGCAATGCCATTGGCCTCGATTGCGTTGCCCTTGAGCGAACCGTCGAGCCACTGGAAACCGCCGCCCAGGGTCCAGTCGTCATTGAGCATATGCTCGAAACGCATTTGCGCCACGTTGTTGTCGTTATGCAGCTTGCCAGCGTCTTTTTCGCCGAAAAAACTGTCGCGCGAAGCGGTTCCCGTCTGTTTTGCGTAACGGGTAAGGCCGCGATCCAGAGGCGCGTTGTTGCGCATGAAATCGCCTTCGAAAATCAGCTTGGTCGCGTCGCTTGCCTGCCAGGTGAGCACCGGCGCGATGCCGTAGCGCTCTGTTTCGACGTGATCGCGGAAGGTGTCGCCGCCCTCGCCCACGACGTTCAAGCGATAGGCCAGACGCCCTTCTTCGTCGAGCGGGCCGGAAGCGTCCAGCGTGCCGCGTTTCATGCCCTGATCGTTGAGTTGGCTGCCCAGGGTGACGCTGCTTTCAGGCAACGGCTGCTTGGACACCACGTTGAAGGTGCCGCCAGGATCACCTCGACCGTAGAGCATGGTGGCCGGGCCGCGCAGCACTTCGAGGCGTTCGATTGTGTTGGCATCCGGCATGTTCGGATAGCCGCGGTTGATCGGGAAACCGTTGCGATAGAACTCGCCGGTGGTGAAGCCACGCACGGTAAACGTGGTCAGGCCCTGACCACCAAAGTTGTTCGCCCGCCCCACGCCGCCGGCGTAGTCCAGCGCATCCTGCAAACGGGTGGCGCCCAGATCTTCGACCGCATCCTTCGAGACCACACTGATCGATTGCGCAGTTTCGTGGATCGAGGTGTCGGTGCGCGTGGCGCTGGCCGAGCGCGTCGCGCGATAACCCTGCACCGGGCCGTCCGCCCTTTCGTAATTCGCCGTACCGATGACATCGGTTGCGTCCAGCTCCAGCGTTGAGGGAGATGCCCCCGTTTGATCAGCCCATGAGGCAGGCGACAATGCTTGCAGCACACAAATGGAAAGCAGGGTTCGACGCATGGAGAGGGAAACCTTTACGAATAGGCCAATGCAGGGGGTGAATCCGCCAAAAAACTCCCGCGCATGCTATACAAAATTATTCGCAATTAATACAAATTCCCATTAACGGCGTTATCCCTGGTAAGGGAGACACCGTCGCTCTGCACCCTGCCCCGCGAATGTTTATGTTCCGCCCGAAAGCCCCTCGGTGGCCTGGACGAACCTCGCCCCGGCCTTGCGCACCAACTGGCGCCATTCAGTTGCTGTAATCAGCCTTTGCTGTTCCATGCTATCGGCCATTTTCAGCAACTCGTCGTATTGATCCTCGGCGTCCATACGGATCGCTGGCTCTTCCAGTAATTTTCGCCAGGCGGCCAACGCCTGCTCTTTCCCATCGTCGCTCATGGTCATTACCCCGGGTGACTTGTAAGTCGGTAGAGGGCTGCGGTTCTGGAGTGTTCAGCGGCGGCGACTGATGGCGCGACGGATGGTTTTCGTTGCGGCCTCGATAAATGAAGCGGCCAGTCGGACTCGACGACGCCCGGGCACACCACCGTGACGCGGATCTTGTCCGTTTCCTGGCACAAATCATCCGAGATCGCGCGGGCTGCGAGCTCGGCGAAGGGCTGGATGGGGCGAGTGCCTGCCATCGAGTGGGCTACGAAAGCCCGTCGCAATTCAGTCGCCAGTTTGGGTGTCTGCCATCAAAAGACACCCAGCGGGTTCCCGCCCGGCATGAAAGTCAGCCTGACGGCGATCTATCGGATTAACGCCCACCGATCACTTCACAAACCGGTTACGCCCCAGCGTCTTGGCGTTATACAGCGCCTGATCGGCGACCTCGATCAACCCTTGCAAGGATTGCAGTTGCGCCCCCGAGGCCGTAGCGATGCCGATACTCACACTCAGCCGGCCGAATGGGCTGGACGGGTGTGCGATGTTCGCTTGCTCCAAGCGTTCGAGGATCAACTGCGCGACCACTGCAGCACCGTCACTGTCGGTGGCCGGCATGATCACGCTCAGCTCCTCGCCGCCGTAACGCGCTACCAGATCCGACGGGCGCCGCACACAACCTTCGAGGATTGTGCCGACCTTCTGCAGGCAGGCATCGCCGGCGACATGCCCGAACGAGTCGTTGAACAGCTTGAAGTAATCGATATCGATCATCAGCAACGCCAGCGTCGTGCCGTCACGTTGTGCGCGCCGGGCTTCCATGGCGAGGCTCTCATCGAAGCAGCGCCGGTTGGCCAGACCGGTCAAGGCGTCCTTCATCGCCAGTAACTCAAGCTGACGATTGGAGGAAAGCAACTGCTGCTGCGTCCCGCGCAATTGATCTTCAGCCCTGGTACGCCTGCGAATATCGAGAATCAGAAACCAGCCGATGAGCCCGGTAAGCCCCAGCAGCCCCGTGACCACCACTGCCGACAGCCAGGCTTCCATGCGCCACGCAGCAAGGGCTTCGCGTTTGCCGAGGGCGACGGTGGTGATCAGCGGCAGCCGGTCACTCTTGCGGAAAGCGTAGAGCCGCTCGACGCCATCGAGGCTGGAGGTAAACGACGCGGTACCGACGGATCGATCGACCAGATACTTCGCATAGATGGGCGACTTGGAAAAATTGCGGCCCATGTCCTGCTCACGGAAGGGATAGCGCACCAGCAACGTGCCGTCGGTGTAGGACAAGCCGATGGCCCCCTCCTGCCCGACGTCGATCTTGCCGAACAGGCGCAGGAAGTTTTCGATTCCCAGGGTCACCGCCACCACACCGGCAAACTCGCCGTGCGCGTCATTGAAACGGCGACTGACGGTGATCACCCACTCCTGATTGGAGCGGCTCTGGATCGGCGGACCGATAAAGGTCTCGCGGCTCGGGTCGTCACGATGATGGGTGAAGTAGACGCGATCACTGCTGTTGGCCCCGGCCGGGATCGGTCGGTTGGACGACATCAGCCAACGGCCCTGATTGTCGTAGATGGTGATGCCGCTGAGCTGCGGCATCAGCGGTTCCTGGCGATTGACCAGTGCGCTCAGACGCTGGATCTGCGCGGGGCCACTGCCTTCGGTTTCCAGACGTTCGACGATCCCGAGCAACAGCAACGAACTCTGGCGAACGATCCCTTCGGAATAAGTCGCCAGCGCCTGGGTCAGGTTCAAGCCATGAACGTTGACTTCCTCCAGTGCGCGCTCTCGAGAGGCCAGCACTTTCCACACCGTCAGTGACCCGAGGGAACAACCGATCACCAACAACAAAAGCACAACCAGGCGGGTATCACGCTTCACATTACTACCTTTGGGAAAGTCCGGTTTCCGTTCCTGCGGCGGGTCGACCGACTCGATGACTGCAGCCGCGTGTCCTTGTCGCGCGCAAGGATACAAGCAGCACTGGCTTGCTGCAGCAACAGATTATGTCGCGCAAAAAAGACATACTTCCGATTTGCGCTGCGTCGTCCGGAAAAAGCGTGCTAAAGACTTCAGGACAGGCTTTGCGCTTGGCGAAACAGCGACAAGAATGCCAGACCAAACCATCGCCAGGCTTTCAGAATCCGCTTGGCGCCACACGCCTGAAGCCAACTTTCTGACGCCTGTTTCACGACCCTTTCGTGATGTGTTGCCAAGCATAAAATTTTGGCACTTTTGCACAACAAGTTGACATCCAAAAGCATGCCACGGGCCACCGATATCATTAGAGTATGCGCCCTTAAAAAGGAAAGGACTCTTGATGACTCAGTCACTCTCACGGCGCGTTGTGGCGATTACCGGCGCCCTGGGGAATCTCGGCGAGACCCTGGCGGACATGGCCGCAGCCCAGGGCGCGGATCTGGTGCTGATCGATCAGGCGACGATGGCGATGCCCAGTTCCCACAATCGACTGGTCCTGTCCGGCATCGATCTGACCTCCCTTGCCGATTGCCAGGCAGTCGCCCACCAGATCAATCGCTATTTCGGACGCCTCGACGCCCTGGTCAACGGCGCCGGAGGCTATGCGTGGGAGCCGTTGCTGGGCAGTGCGATAGAGGCCTGGGATCGGCTCTACTCGCTGAACCTTCGAACCGCATTGAACGCCAGCAAAGCCTTGCTGCCATTGCTGCTGCAATCCTCGGCGGGACGCATCGTCAATATCGGATCGAGCATGGCGGCGAAGGCCGGGCTGGGCATGGGCGCTTACGCCGCTTCGAAATCCAGCGTTTTGCGCCTGACCGAAAGCCTCGCCGAAGAACTCAAGGACATGAGCATCACGGTCAATGCCGTGTTACCGAGCGTGCTCGACACCCCGCAAAACCGTGAAGCCATGCCCGACGCCGAGCATCAGCGCTGGGTGACGCCCGCTCAACTGGCGGCGGTCATTCTGTTTCTGATCTCGGAACAAGCGTCGGCCGTCACTGGCACCGGTATTCCGGTGATCGGGCGCATGTAGGGTCTATTGACGCCGCGCGCCTTGGCGACGTCGCTTTCTTCACCTTTCGGAAAAGCAAGATCACCGGATTACCGGACTTCCCCTCCCCCCATGCGACCCGCCACTTCCAGCGCTGCCTTCGTTAACCACGTCCTTGATGTCGCCGAACAATACGGCTGCGATGGCGACTGGCTGTTGCAGCAGACCGGACTCTCACGCGAGCAGTTGTCTGACTCGATCGTGCGCATCCCCATGCGCCAACTGCGTGCCTTGCTGGAACTGGCGGCGCTCAGCAGCAACCTGCCGCATTTCGGCCTGTTGGTCGGCGCCGCCGTGCGCCCGGGCACCTATGGCGTGCTGGGTTATGTGCTGATGACCAGCGCGACACTGGGCGAGTCGCTGAACATGATTCTGCGTTTCGGCAAGATCGTTTACGACAGTCCGTCCAGCCAGACCCGAATCGTCATCGGCGACGGCCGCGTGACTCTCGAAGATCAACGCATCAGTGAGCTGGAGCCTTACTGCGCCCTGCATCAGGAAGCGCTGATGGTCGGCTGGGCAGCGTTCGGCCGCTGGTTGATCGCGAGTCATCAGCCGATGCTGGAAGTCCGGATGATGCATTCGGCGGTGGGCGAACCGGCGCTGTATGAACACTTCTTTGGCTGTCCGGTGCAGTTCGAGGCCGGTTGCAATGCACTGGTGTTTGCCGAGTCGACGCTCTCGACGCGGATCCAGGGCGCCGACCCGCGCATGCATCGCAGCATGCTGCTGGAGGCGGACTGGCAGTTGTGCCTGTCGTATCCGGCGTTTTCGGTCACAGATCGATTGCGCGCGCTGCTCACCGAGCAATTGCCGACCGGTGATTTCAGCCTGAAAAGCCTGGCCCGACAATTGGCGATTTCGCCGCGCACCTTGCAGCGCAAACTGGCCGCCGAAGGGGAAAACTTCAATCAGGTGCTGGAAACCATGCGCATGGAACTGGCCGACCATTACCTGCGCCGCACCGAGACCAGCATCATGAACATCGCCCTGATGCTGGGTTACTCGCAGGCCAGTTCTTTCAGCCATTCCTTCCGTCAGGCCCGCGGGATTTCGCCGGTGGATTACCGCAAGTTGCTGCGCGCCCGATGAAGCGTCACTGGCCTATAGCTTGATTGGCCTGCGCTAAACCAGTGGACCTGACACCACTCGATTAAAACCGTGGGAGCGGGCTTGCTCGCGAAGAGGCCGTGTCAGCCAATTCATATGCTGACTGACACACCGCCTTCGCGAGCAAGCCCGCTCCCACATTAGTCTGTGCTAAGCCAGTGGTTCTGACACCAACCACAGGGGTCGGTCTGTAGCTGGCAGTAGAAACAGCGCGGGTTATTTGACCAGGCGTTTTTCCCTGGACGGGCGATAACCGAAAAACGCGCTGTAGCACTTGCTGAAATGGCTCGGCGAAACGAAACCGCAGGCCACCAGCACTTCCATCTGCGACAGCTCGGTGTGTTGCAGCAGGCGCCGGGCTTCGGTGATGCGCAATTCCAGATAATAGCGCTGCGGTGTGGTGCCGAGTTGCTCCTTGAACAAACGCTCCAGCTGCCGCCGCGAGCGACCGGCATACACTGCCAGTTGCTCCAGCTCCAGCGGCTCCTCGAGGTTGGCGTCCATCAGTTTGACCACCTCGCGCAACGGCGCGCTGACGCAGAGGTTTTCATCCGGTTTGATCCGCCGGTACCGCGACTCCTCGAACGCCAGAATGTCCTCGATGCCTTCGACCAGCGCCTTGCCGTGCAGGCTCTTGATCCAGTCCAGCGCCATATGGAAAGCCCCGGACGGGCTCGATGCCGTGAGCCGGTCGCGATCGATCACATAAGGTTCGCTGCTGACCTGAGTGGCTTTGGCAATTTCCGTGAGTGCGGGACGGTGTTCCGGGTGGATCGCGCAACGATAACCATCGAGCAGCCCGGCGCGGCCGAGAAACCACGCACCGTTCCACAAACCAGCCAGACTGACCCCACGCTCCGCCGCCGAGCGCAGCAGGCTGTTCAACTCCTCGCTGGCCTTCAGCTCAGTGCGGTAGCCGCCGCACACCACCAGCACGTCCAGATCCGCAAGGCTGGCGGCGTCAATCCGCGCATCCGGGCGAATCACCAGCCCCAGATCGCTGATCACTTCACCCTCGCCCAGCCCGAACGTGCGCGAGCTGAACAGTCCGGCGCGCAACAGGTTGGCGGTGATAATGGTGTCCAGCGCCTGGGTGAAGGCCGGCAGTGAGAAGTGCTCCAGCAACAGGAAACCGGTGCGGGTGATGCGGGTCTCGGCGGCTTGCTCATTCAGATAGCGGAGGTTTTTACCCTTCATGCCTCCGCTGAATTGACGTCGTTCGATCAAGGTCTGGCCCATCGGTCATGTTGTTATGCGCCGATAGTTGGCTTGATGGGCCAAAGAGTCAATCACGCTTGCGGCTGATGACTGGTCACGCAGTGAATCCCGCCGCCACCGGCAGCAATCGCATCGATGTTCAGCAACTCGACTTTGCGCTGCGGGTACAGCTTCAATAACAGGTCATAAGCCTTTTTATCGGCCTCCTTGTCACCGAATTCCGGGGCGATGATCGCGCCGTTGATCACGAAGTAGTTGATGTAACACGCAGCGAAATCCGGGTTGTTCTGGTTGAACTTGCTCTGGCGCGGCTTGAGCGGCGGCGAAATCGTGTGGATCTGCAGTTTGCGACCATCAGCGTCGGTGGCTTTCCTGAGAATCTCCAGGTGCGCCAGCGTGACCTGGTGATCGTAGGATTCAGGGTCGCTGTCGAGGTTGGCGATCACCACACCGGGCTTGATGAACCGTGCATAGAAATCGACGTGGGCGTCGGTGATGTCCTTGCCCTTGATCCCCGGCAGCCAGATGATTTTGCGCAGGCCCAGACGTTCCTTCAATTCAGCCTCGACATCGGCCTTGCTCCAGCCGGGATTGCGGTTGCTGTTGATCCAGCTGCTTTCGGTCATGATCCCGGTACCGTGGCCGTCGACCTCGATACCACCGCCCTCGCCCACCAGTTCACTGCGCAGGTAGGTCGCCTGTGCATCGGCGGCCACTCGCGCAGCGATTTTCGCATCCTTGCTGTGCCGCTGCTTGTTGCCCCAACCGTTGAAATTGAAGTCCACCGCGCCAAGCCCGCCTTTGTCATCGATGACAAAATTGGCGCCGATATCTCGCATCCAGATGTCGTCGAGCGCGGCGGTCACGTAGGTGACGTTGCGGGTGCCGCAATACTCTTCGGCGAGGCTGCGTTCGCCACTGCGACACAACACCGTGACCGGCTCATAACGGGCAATGGTGCGGGCGATGCGGCCCAGCGCAGCCTGCACATCGGCGGTGAAATCTTCCCAGATCGCATCCTGTGCGCCGAAAGCAATGAAGGCGCGTTCGTGCCTGTCACCCTCGTCGGGCATGAACCAATCTCCCGTGCTGGCCGCCAGAAGTCTGCCGGGTGCCAGGCCCAGCCCCACGAACGCAGCACCGACACCTGCAGCGACCGATACCTGTTTGATGAATTCACGACGTGTCGACATCTCTGGTTTTCCTGAAAAGGGCCGGCGACCGGGCGCCGGCCGTTGAATCATGGGTGGGTGGCGGTTTTGAATTTGGTCCAGGTGCGCATCCGTGCGCGCATGTCGGCCTGGGGGATGTCCTTGCCCGGGATCAATCGAGCATAGGTCGCCTCGTCGAGGTAGATGTCCGGGTTATTGCGCATCGCGGCGTCGACGCTGTCCCGCGCCTTGGCGTTGGAAGTCGGGTAACCGGTGAAGTTACTGATCGCCGCCATGTTCTGCGGGCGCATCACGAAGTTGATGAACGCGTAGGCGTATTCCGGGTGTTTCGCATCGACAGGAATCGCCATGGTGTCCATCCACACAGTGGTGCCTTCGCGAGGGATGCGGTACTCGAACCGGGTGGTCTTGCCGGCACTGTCCGAGGTGCGTTGGGCCTGGGTCATATCGCCGCTGTAACCCAGCGACAGGCACAGGTTGCCGTTGACCAGATCGGTCACCGGTTGCGACTGAAACTTGCGCACGTACGGCCGCAGCTTCATCAGCAGCTCACTGGCCGCCGCCAGATCCGCCGGTTTCGCGCTGCGCGGATCGCGGCCCAGATAATTGAGCACGACTGCCAGCACTTCGTCTGGCGAGTCGATCAGCGAAATACCGCAATCGGCAAACTTCGCCGCCAACTCCGGTTTGAACAGCATGTCCAGGCTGTTGACCGGTGCGTCGGCCACGCGCTGCTGGATCTGCGCCGCGTTGTAGGTCAGGCCGATGGTGCCCCAGGTGTAGGGCACGGTGGCTTTGCTGGAGTGCTCGTAATGGCTGCGCAATTTCTGCAAGCCGGGTTCTATGTCGGCCAGCGCCGTCAGCTTCGATGGGGCCAGCGGCATCAGGCTGCCGGCGCGCATAAGGCGCTCGGCGACGGTGTCACCGGGGAAAATCAGGTCATAGCTGCTGCCACCTGAAAGCATCTTCGCTTCGAGGGTTTCGCTGCCGTCCATGACGTCGTAGATCACCTTGATCCCGGTTTCCGCGGTAAAGCGGCTCAGGGTGTCTTCGGCAAAGTAATCGGCCCAGTTGTACAGCCGCAGGGTTTTGTCCTCGGCATGCAGCGCCGGAATCACGCAGGTCAGCGCCAGGCCCAGAACGCCGAGCAGTCGTTTGTGATGCTTAGCCATATCAAACCCCTTGAGCGTTCCAGCGTGCATGAAGATTGCGACCATCCTGACTGAGCAGCGCGCCGTACATGTCCGGCCTGCGGTCGCGGTAGATGCCCCAGCTCAGGCGCTCTTCGCGCATCGCGTCGAGATCGAGGCCGTGCACCAGCACGCCCGTGCTGTCGCGGTCGGCTTCGGCCAGCAACTGGCCTTTGTGATCGCTGATGAACGACGAACCGTAGAAGCTCATCTGCAGCGACGGATCGGTGCTCGCCACTTCGCGCCCGACCCGGTTGGCCGCCACCACCGGCAGCAGATTAGCGGCGGCATGGCCGCGCATGGTCATCTGCCAGTGGTCGCGAGAATCCAGCGCCACGCAACCCGGCTCAGAGCCGATGGCCGTGGGAAACAGCAACACTTCAGCGCCCATCAACGCCAGACAACGCGCGGTCTCGGGAAACCACTGATCCCAGCAGATACCCACGCCGAGGCGACCGAACGCGGTTTCCCAGACTTTGAAGCCGCTATCGCCGGGGCTGAAATATTCCTTCTCCTGATAGCCGATGGCGTTGGGGATGTGGGTTTTGCGGTACACCCCCGACAGGCGCCCGTCGGCATCGGCTACGGTGAGCGAATTGAAATACGCATTGCCGGCCTGCTCGAACCAGCTCAGCGGCAGCACCACGCCCAGCTCTTTGGCCAGCGCGGCGAAACGCTGCAGCACGCGGCTGTCGCGATACTCCTCGGCCAGCGCCAGATGTTTGTGGCTCTGTTCGATGCAGAAATATGGCGTGGCGAACAGCTCCTGCAACAGGATCACCTGCGCGCCCTTCGCGGCCGCGTCGCGGACCAGTTGCTCGGCCTGATCGAGGTTGCGCGGCAGATCCCAGGTGCACGGCATCTGGGTGGTGGCGATGGTCAGATGGCTCATCGCTCAACCCTCCACTGGCCAGGCCGGTTGCTGCTGGGTGATGCAATGCACCCCTCCGCCGCCATGGGCCAGATGATTGATGCGCACCGGCACCACTTCGCGTCCGGGGAACGCCTGCGCCAGCACTTTGGCCGCCACCTCGTCGGCCTCGATGCCGTAGGCCGGCATGATGATCGCGCCGTTGGCGATGTAGAAATTGGTGTACGAGGCGCAGAACACTTCGGCGTCGCTGTCCACCGCTTCGCTGGCTTCGAACAGTTCGATCAACTCGAACCGGCGGCCTTGGGCGTCGGTCGCCAACTCCAGCGCACGACGGTTTTCGCGGACCACTTCGGCGTACACCGAGCTTTGGTCGTGGGTCGCATCCACCAGCAACACGCCGGGACGGGCGAAGGCGCAGACGCCATCAACGTGACCGTCAGTCATGTCGCCGGTGACGTAGTCCGGGTCGCCCGGCAGCCAGATGGTTTTCTTCACGCCGAGCAAACGGCTGAAAATCTCCTCCATTTCGGCCTTGCCAATGCCCGGGTTGCGATTGGGGTTGAGCAGCACCGACTCGGTGGTGATCAGCGTGCCCTCGCCGTCGACATGAATCGCCCCGCCCTCGTTGCTCAACGGCGTGCCGAAGCATTCCAGCCCCAGATGATTGAGTGCGCGCCGCGCCAGGCTTTCGTCCAGCTCATGCGCCGACTTGCCGCCCCAGGCATTGAAGCGCCAGCTGACACCGGCCAGCCCTTGTTGTGGGTGGCAGACGAAGCTTGGGCCAGAGTCGCGGCACCAGCTGTCGTTGACCGCCAGCGGGATCAGCTCGATGTTCGGCCCGCACAGGGCTTTGGCGCTCGCTAGCGCCGAAGGGTCCACGACCATTTTCACCGGTTCGAAGCGCGCGATGGCGTTGGCGACCCGGGCGAAATCCTCTTGCACCTGCGGCAATGTCACGCGCCAGCCTGACTCCCACAGCGCCTTGTTGTGCGGCCAGACCATCCAGGTCGCGGCATGCGTCACCCATTCAGCAGGCATCATCCAAGCGTTGTTGTTATTCTCGTTGCGCGGCATGACAAGCACCTCTCGATTAAGCCATTGTGTTCAATGGATATTGCCGTGATTTGGCTTGAGGTGAATGCTACGGAGCTAAAACCGCACCAACAAACGATGGATTTAGCGCACAACTGATTAGAGGAACTTATCGATATGCTCAAGCACTGGCCGCCGCTCAGCTCCCTGCGCGGCTTCGAAGCGGCTGCGCGCCTCGGCAGTTTTCACAAGGCGGCCGATGAGTTGAGCCTTACTCAATCGGCGATCAGCCAGCAGATTCGCAGCCTCGAAGCGTACCTCGAACAGCCGCTGTTCTTTCGCAACGGTCGCAGTGTCGCGCTGACCGATGCCGGCCACGATCTGCTCAGCACCACCCAGGCGATGCTGCAGCAACTGGCGGTCGGCATCCGGCGTCTGGGGCAATATCAGAAGCCCAATCAACTGGTGCTCAACACCACGCCGGCGTTTGCCCGGCACTGGTTGCTGCCGCGTCTGGCGGATTTTCGGCGCCAGCATCCGCAAGTCGATTTGTGGATTTTCAGCACCGATGAAGTACCGGACATGGCCACGCAAACCATCGACCTGGCGGTGCGCGACGACATCAGCTCCCAGGCTGAATGCAGCTTCAAGGTGCTGCATGCCGACCGCCTGTTTCCGGCGTGTCATCCCAGCGTTTTGGCGCAGCCCGCCGCGCAGCGCACCACCCTGCACGGTGAGCGGGAAATGGACTGGAGCCACTGGGCGGTGGAGGCCGGCGTCGATGTCGGGCAACAGGATCAGGGGCTGAATTTTTCCGATCCGGGCTTGTTGCTCGATGCCGCTGCGGCAGGGCTGGGGATTGCGCTGGTCAGTCAGTTGCTCAGCCATCAGGCGCAGGAAAACGGGCGGTTGCAGCCCTTGGTGGAGCAAACCATTCGTGGCCCGAACTGGGCGCTGCTGACCCATCGCGACAGCGAGAATGACCCGATGGCGCGATGCTTCAGTGAATGGCTTTCAAGCCAACTGGCGGGACCTGATCCGCACGATCAGACGACCGTGAGATAACCCGCACCGAGCCGGCCTTCCAGACGACCGAACAGCACGTAATGCTGATAACCGCTGGTGAACGCACCCGTGGAAATCGCGTTTTTGACGTCCTGATTCATATGCAGGTATTGCGCTTCGTCGAAGTTATCCGCACTGACTTCACCGGTTCGCCCAAGCTTTTCGCTTTCGACCGGCAGCCCCATGATCGTGCGCCGCTGGAAGTCGATAATGCGGTTGACGGCGTGACTTTCCAGCGGCCCCCGATTGGATTGGGTCGAGTAGATGTGCAAGCCGTTTTTTGCGCAGCGATTGCACATGTCGACGCAATTTTTCTGGGTGGACTTCAGGCCGGTCAATTGCGCCAGAGGCATGTCCAGATACTTGCCGACCTGGTATTCGGTCTGATTGAAAACGGAACAGCACAAAACGGTATTGCCGTTGCAGTCGAGCACCAGCCAGTCATCCTTGAGCGAGCACGCTTGCTTGGGATATTGACGGACCAGATTGACCAGATCGTCGAAGGGCGGCAGCGCCAGCCTTTTCAGGGTTTCATGATCGGTAGCCGTCACCGAAGGGTCGCGCTCGATCAGCGCCAGCGTTTTCTCCAGCGGCATCATCACTGAATACCCGGTGGAGAACTCGAAACCCAGACTCTGGCTGAATTCGCGCATCAGCCCTTCTTCTTCCATGTTGTCCAGATAACGGTGGTAGTAAACCTCGATGCGCGTACTCAAGCCATGTTGCTGCTTGAGTTCATGCAGTTTGATCATGTTGGCTTTGACCACTTCAATGTCGCCGCCCACGTGCCCCTGCCGGTAAGTCTCCTGGTAAAACCCGGACAACGAAATACGGAAGAACCACGGGTTGGCAAGCATGGCGGTTTCCATGTTCTTGGCCAGGTTCAAGTTGGAACTGATACCGCTCTGCAAACCGGCGGCATTGATGATCTCGACAAACTCACCGATTCGCGGGTGGATCAACGGCTCGGTCCAGTTGTACAGAAAGATCGTCTCGACCCCTTCGTTGCGGGCCTTCTCGACGATCTTGCGGAACATGTCGACTTGCATGGCTTTCTTGAAGTTGACGTTTTCCGAGTTGCCCATCGGGCACGAAGGGCAGCTTAAATTGCACGCGCCGACAATATCGATGTACATGTTCATGACGGGTGACGCTCCTTGAGTGAATAGCGGTGCATCCACAGCTGGCGACTGTCATGGTTGGCGTTATTCGTTAGTTATTTGACAGTCCCGGAGCGCGGCTCAGCAAGTTCCGGGCCATTACCATGGTGCGCCATCAACGCCACGATCCAATCGATAAATACCCTTAGCTTTTGGCTGATATGCCGGTTCGGCGGGTACGCCACGTAGAGCGGCATCGGCTCGAGTTGCCAGTCCTCGAACAGCGGCACCAACTCACCCCGAGTCTGATGCGCGTGCGACATGTACCTGGGCAACCACAGCACGCCCATGCCGGCCAGACCTGCCGCAAGGTAAGCGTTGCCGTCATCGACGGCGAGCACGTGGCGGCCCTTGATCTGCAGGTGTTCGCTGCCATTGTGCAAGGCGTAAGGCACGGGTTTGCCGGTGCGCGCCCAGAGAAAACCGACCACCCGATGATGCGAGTCCTCCAGCTCGCGTGGATGCTGCGGCGTGCCGGCGCGGGCCAGATAATCCGGCGCGGCGAAAACCCCGAGCTGAAGATCGGCCACCCGCCGCGCCATCAGTGACTGATCAAGCAATTCGCCGCCGCGCACCACGCAGTCAACGTTCTCATCGATGATGTCGACGATGCGGTCGCTGACACCCATGTCGATCTGAATGTCCGGATAACGCGCATGAAACTCAGGCAATGCTGGCACCAGAATCAGCCTCGCCAGCGGGCTCGGCACATCTACGCGCAAGCGTCCTCTGGGCAATGCCGACGCGCCGGACAGACCGGTTTCAGCGTCGTCCATATCGGCCAACAGCTTGATCACTCGCTCGTAGTAAATCGCGCCATCGGCAGTGACGTTGACCTTGCGTGTGGTGCGATTGAGCAACCTGACCCGCAGCCGGGCTTCCAGTTGCTGCACCAGTTGGGTCACGGTGGTCTTGCTCATGTGCAAGGTCTCGGCAGCCTTGGTGAAACTGCCCGCCTCGACCACCCGGGCGAACGCCTGCATTGCATCGAAACGGTCCACTTTGCACCCTCGGATTGTTTGGAATCTGCAAACAGTGAGCGCCAAGCTTGCGCGTTTATCGCCACTGCGCAAGTCCCTACAGTCACTCCTTCAACAACCACCAAACAATGATGGAGACACCCATGACCCAGCGCGACGTCGTGTTCCCGCCAGCCCGCCATGCGCTTTACGAGCGCCATCGTTATTCGCCAGCGATTCGTTCCAACGGTTTTCTGTTCGTCTCGGGGCAAGTCGGCAGCCGTGAAGACGGTTCGCCCGAACCGGATCTGCAGAACCAGGTGCGCCTGGCGTTCAATAACCTCAATGCGATTCTCGACGCCGCCGGTTGCAGCTTCGCCGATGCGGTGGACGTCACGGTGTTCATGATCGATCCACAATCGACCTTCGAAACCATCTGGGAAGTGGTACCGGAGTTCTGGGGCAGCGCACCGTATCCGACGATCACTGCGGTGGGCGTGACCTGGCTGGCCGGGTTTCAGTTCGAGATCAAGGTGATTGCCAAACTGCGCGAAACGGCCTGATCGTCCGGCGGATTTGCGCCGAGGGCCGGCCGCCTTCAGACTGTCCGGCCCGCTTGCCTTTGCTCGACAACCGCCATGTCAGACCTGTTATTGAAGCCCGCCCTGCCCGGTATCGCCCTGCGACGCTGGCGCCTGTTGCATCGCGTCAAACAGACTCACGCGGCGCTGTTGTTCAACGTCACCCAGTCGACCATTTCCCGCTGGGAAAGCGGTGTGCAGGCGATGGAACCTGCCGCGCAACTGCAACTGGAGCGTTTGCTGACTGCGCGCCTGGACAGCGCCGCCGATCAGGTATTGGCGCGTCTGATCGGGGAGAGTCAGCGGCCGATGCACCTGATCTGCGACCTCACCCATCGCCTGCTGGCCTGCTCTCCTGCGCGTGCTGCCGAGTTCACCCGACCCTTGAGTACGTTGCTGGGACAATCGCTGTGGCGCTTCGCAACGCCGGAAATTGTGCTCAGAGAGTCGGCCCTGGCAACCAGCGGTTGGCACGAAATTCAGGCGCCGCCAGCCGTGGAATTCAGCACCGGCAGCAATGCCTCCGACCTCGTGCCGATCCGCGCCGGCCGATGCCGCTGGACGCGCATTCCACTCTCCGACGGCAGCGCCGCGCGGCTGGTGGAAACCCTCTGAACGCATATTTTATGCGTGGACGCCAAGCCCCTGCGGTTCTAGGCTGAGCTTTTCGGCGTAATCAGCCAGGCAGACACATGAACCTCGAAATGATCAAAGGCCGCCTCGAATTTCTGCGCGAAGCAGAAAAACTCAAGGACGTGCTGCGCAGCGCGCACACCTCCAGCGGCCGCACCGAAAGCACCGCCGAACACAGCTGGCGCCTGTGCCTGATGGCGATTGTATTCGCCGATCAACTGGCCGGCCTCGACCTGCTCAAGGTCCTGAAGATGTGCGTGATTCACGATTTGGGCGAAGCCATCAATGGTGACATTCCAGCGGTCAATCAGGCCGCGTTCCCCGACAAGGGTGAACAGGAACGCAACGACCTTCTGCTGCTGACCGGTGCGCTCGATGAGGCGCTGCGCAGCGAAATTCTGGCGCTGTGGGACGACTACGAAAATGCTCAGTCCGCCGAAGCCAAAGCGGTCAAGGCACTGGATAAACTGGAGACGCTGCTGCAACACAACCAGGGGCTGAACCCGGCGGATTTCGATTACGGTTTCAATCTGGGCTACGGCAAGAAATACACCAGTGCCGACCCGGTCTTCGCCACCCTGCGTGAGCTGATCGACCAAGACACGCGACAGCGCATCAGCGACGGCCAAAACGGCAACGAGCGATCCTGAATCGGCCGATTCATCTCGGATCAATCCACTGGCAAGAAACGTGGAGCAAAACATCACCGAGCACCCGCGCTGGTCATTGACAGCGCGGCTGCGTATAACCTCGCCGTTTCGTCTAACCTGATTGAGCGTCCGCGCGCGACACCGCGCCCGGTGGCGCTTAGAATGCGACGCTCATGAAACGGAGATTTCCATGCTCAAACGAACCCTGGCACTGACTGCTGCTCTGGCCCTGTCTTTTTCTGCTCTGGTGGCGCATGCCGCCGATGTGTTGCGGGTCAGCGCGATTCCCGACGAAGCCCCGACCGAATTGCTGCGCAAGTTCGAGCCGCTCGGTGCGTACCTGGAGCAGCAGTTGGGCATGAAGGTGCAGTTCGTTCCCGTGGCCGACTATCCGGCGGTGGTTGAAGCGCTGGCGACCGACCGCCTCGACATGGCCTGGCTGGGCGGTTTCACCTTTGTTCAGGCACGCCTGAAGACCGACGCCACCACCCCGGTGATCCCGCTGGTGCAGCGCGAGCAGGATGCGCAGTTCACCAGCAAATTCATCACCGCCGACCCGAACGTCAAGAGCCTGGCCGACCTCAAGGGCAAAACCTTTGCCTTCGGCTCGGTGTCGTCCACCTCCGGCAGCCTGATGCCTCGTTATTTCATGCTGAAGAACGACAACATCAAGCCTGAAGCCTATTTCAGCCGCGTCGCCTACTCCGGCGCGCACGATGCCACCGTCGCCTGGGTTCAGGCCGGCAAGGTCGATGCCGGTGTCTTGAACGCCAGCGTCTGGCAGAAACTGGTGGACGCCGGCAAGGTCGATACCAGCAAGGTGCATGTGTTCGCCACCACCCCCGCTTACTTCGATTACAACTGGACCGTGCGTGGCACCCTCGACCCGGCGCTGGCGGCGAAGATCAAGAAAGCTTTCCTTGACCTCGACCCGGCCAACCCCGAGCAAAAGAAGATTCTTGATCTGCAGGCTGCCAGCCGCTTCATCGACACCAAGCCCGAAAACTACAAGGGTATCGAGGAAGCTGCTCGCGCTGCCGATCTGTTGAAATGACCCTGAGCCTCAAACAAGCCAAACTGCACCACGTCAACGGGGTCGATGCGCTACGCGGCGTCGACCTGCAGATTGGCGCGGGCGAACAGGTGGCGATCATCGGCCCGTCCGGCGCCGGAAAATCCAGTCTGCTGAACTTGCTGGCCACCGCGTTGCGCCCCAGCAGCGGCGAAATCGAGGTGCTGGGCGAACGTCCCTGGCACCTCTCCACTCGTCAACGGCAACGCCTGCGTGCGCGCATCGGCCTGGTGCATCAAGCCCCACCGCTGCCGCCGCGCCAGCGCGTGGTGACGGCGGTGCTGGCCGGTAAACTCGGCCAATGGAGTTTGGGCAAGAGCCTGCTGAATCTGCTGCATCCCACGGATATTCCCGGCGCCCGTGCGGCCCTCGCCCGCCTGGATCTGGGCGACAAACTCTTCGCTTACTGCCAGCAATTGTCCGGCGGCCAATTGCAGCGCGTAGGCATTGCCCGGGTGCTGTATCAGGCGCCGGAGATTCTGCTGGCGGACGAACCGGTGTCGGCGATGGACCCGGTGCTGGCCGGGCACACCCTGTCGATCCTCTCGCAGCATGCCCGGGCGCATAACGTCACGCTGGTGGCGAGCCTGCACGCGGTGGAACTGGCGCTGGCACACTTTCCGCGCATCATCGGTTTGCGCGATGGCCAGATCCTGTTCGACAGCCCGGCCGAACAGGTCAGCCGCGAGATGCTCGACACGCTGTACGTCAACGAGCAATTGCAAAGCCCGACAACGCCCAGTGCGCCGCTGATTGTGCAGATCCCGCGATGCTGAGGGCCGATTCACGCGACCCGGCCGCCGCGCCGCGATTACTGCTGACCCTGCTGGCACTTGCCCTGCTGTGGCCGGGCATCCAGCTCAGCGAACTGGACCTTGGCGTGCTGCTACACAGCGACAGCCAGACCGAAATGGGTCGTTTCATCTCCGGGTTCTGGCCACCGGCGCATGACCACGACTTTCTTCAGTTACTGTTCAAAGCCACTCTGCAAACACTGGCCATCGCCACCGCCGGCATGGCCCTGGCGCTGCTGCTGGCGGTACCGGCGAGCCTGATTGCCAGCCGCGCGCTGTCGTTGTCCGCCGCGTCCCGCGGCGGCATTCCCAGTCGGGTCGGGCGCTTGCTGCGCTGGCCGGTACGCGGGCTGCTGATCTTCTTGCGCAGCGTGCCGGAGATCGTCTGGGCACTGCTGTTTGTGCGTGCCGTGGGCCTAGGCCCGGCAGCCGGTGTGCTGGCGATCGCCATCACCTACAGCGGCATGCTCGGCAAGGTCTACGCGGAAATTTTCGAATCCACCGACCAACGCCCGGCGCACGCCTTGATGCAGGCCGGCAGCGGACGACTCGCGGCGTTTGCCTACGGGATTCTGCCGAATGTCGCGGCCGAGCTGCTGTCGTACACGGTGTATCGCTGGGAGTGCGCGATTCGTGCGTCGGTGGTGATGGGATTTGTCGGCGCCGGAGGCCTCGGCCAACAGATCGACCTATCATTGCGCATGTTCGCCAGCGGTGAAGTGGCGAGCATGTTGCTGACGTTCCTGATTCTGGTGCTCGGTGCCGACCAACTCAGCCGCCTGCTGCGCTGGAGGCTGACATGAATCGCCTGATCAATCTGTTGCTGATCGTCGGCATTGGCGTCGCGGTTATCGCCTCGTTCGGTTACCTCGAACTCGATCTCGGTGAACTCGGCAGCGCCACCAGCCTCAAGCAGATGGGTGCCTACGCGCAGCGCTTTCTCAGCCCGGACCTGAGCGCCACGCATTTGCAGGCGATCCTCAAGGGCTCGCTGGAAACCCTGGCCATGTCGGCCCTCGGCACCCTGCTCGCGGCGGTGTTCGGCATCCTCCTCGCGCTGCCCGCCGCCGGACGTTTCGGCTGGCCGCTGCAAAGCGCTTCGCGCCTGCTGCTCAACGGTCTGCGGGCGATTCCGGAACTGGTGTGGGCGGCACTGATGGTGCTCGCCGCCGGCCTCGGCCCGAACGCCGGCACCCTGGCGCTGGCCCTGCACACCACCGGCGTGCTCGGCCGGTTGTTCGCCGAAGCGCTGGAAAATACCCCGCCGGAACCGGCCGAAGCGATCCGCTTGCAGGGCGGCAACCCGGCGCTCGCCTTCTGCTATGGCACCCTGCCCAACCTCGCTCCGCAATTGCTCGCCTATTGCCTGTATCGCTGGGAAAACAACATTCGCATGGCCAGCGTGTTGGGCTTTGTCGGTGCCGGTGGTTTGGGGCAGATGCTGTATGTCAGCCTCAGCCTGTTTCAGGAAGCGCAGGCGAGCACGGTGATTCTGGCGATGCTGATTCTGGTGCTGGGCGTGGATTCGCTGAGTGCCTGGAGCCGGCAGCGTTGGGTCAAGGCCTGACGGGCAAGCCTCAGGGCGCTGTCGCCAAGCGATACTGGCGCGGGGTGAATCCGGTGGAAGCCTTGAACTGCCGGGTGAACGCGCTGTGGTCGGTATAACCGCACTGCAGCGCCACTTCGGTGATCGGCAAGTCGCCGTGCAACAGCCGATGCGCGTGCTCAAGACGGACTTTCTGGATCATCTGCCGCGGCGTGAGGTGGAACACGCGCTTGCAGTAGCGCTCCAGTTGCGCCACTGAAATCCCGGCGATGCGCGTCAGTTCGCTCAGGCTGACGCGGCTGGCGAAATTCGCCCGAATGTACTCGTCCACCGCCGCCAGCCGCTGATACGCCGGATGGGTTTCGCTGGCGGTTTGCAGGTCGACGGAAATTCCCGCCAGGCCAATGATCCGGTTGTCGCGATCGTACAGCGGACGCTTGTGGGTCAGGCACCAACCCGGTTCGCGGCTGCCGTACAGATGCAGCTCCAGCTGATCCTCCAACACAAACCCCTCTTCCAGCACGCGCCGATCCTGCTCGGTATAGCCCGGCCCCAATTGCGCCGGAAACACCTCGGCGCTGGTCTTGCCCAGCAGCGGTCGCAGGTCTTTCAAACCGCAGCGCTGCACCAAAGTCTGGTTGGCCATGACGTAACGCGCCTGCAGGTCCTTGATGAAGATCGCCGCGTTGGGAATCACATCCAGCATCGGTAACAGCAGCGCCATGCTGGCGAGCAGATCGTCGAGGCTTTGCGGTCGGCTCGCTTCGTTCTGCTGGCTCAGGATCGCAAACGCATTCTGCGTCATGACTGTCACTCCCCACGGTGCGCATTGGCTTGCGCGCAGATTGCCCGATGGCCGACAGCCTGTCGAGCCGGGCCTTTGACCTTGGCCATTGTGCTGATTTCGTCATCGTCACCGGCAAAAAACATCAATCGCGCATCGCCTGATGAGTTCACTGTAGCGCCACTGCACGCCCCTCCAACAACCAACAAGAAGGCGACGCTATGACAGGCCAAGGCAAGTTCAAGAAACAACTTTCATTGATAGACCTCACGTTCATCGGACTGGGGGCGATCTTCGGTTCGGGCTGGTTGTTCGCGGCCAGTCACGTGTCGGCCATCGCCGGCCCGGCAGGGATTTTTTCCTGGCTGCTCGGTGGTTTCGCCGTGTTGCTGCTGGGCATCGTCTACTGCGAACTGGGCGCCGCACTGCCCCGTGCCGGCGGTGTGGTGCGCTACCCGGTTTACTCCCACGGCCCGCTGCTTGGCTACCTGATGGGCTTCATCACGCTGATCGCGTTTTCCAGTCTGGTGGCGATCGAAGTGGTTGCCTCGCGGCAATATGCGGCAGCGTGGTTTCCCGAATTGACCAAGGCCGGTTCCAGCGACCCGACCGTGCTCGGCTGGTTCGTCCAGTTCGGGTTGTTGTGCCTGTTTTTCCTGCTCAATTACCGCAGCGTGAAGACCTTCGCCATGGCCAACAATCTGGTCAGCGTGTTCAAGTTCATCGTGCCGCTGCTGGTGATCGGCGTGCTGTTCACCTTCTTCAAACCAGCGAATTTCGCAGTGCATGGCTTTGCGCCGTTCGGTCTGTCCGGCATCGAAATGGCCGTGTCGGCCGGCGGGGTGATCTTCGCTTATCTGGGCCTGACGCCGATCATTTCCGTGGCCAGTGAAGTGAAGAACCCGCAACGCACGATCCCGATTGCGCTGATCCTGTCGGTGCTGCTGTCCACCGCGATTTACGTGTTGCTGCAAACCGCTTTCCTCGGCGGCATCCCGACCGAAATGCTCGCCAATGGCTGGGCCGGGGTCGCCAAGGAACTGGCCCTGCCGTACCGCGACATCGCCCTGGCACTGGGCATCGGCTGGCTAGCGTATCTGGTGGTGGCCGATGCGGTGATCTCGCCCAGCGGCTGCGGCAACATCTACATGAACGCCACGCCACGGGTGATCTATGGCTGGGCGCAGACCGGGACCTTCTTCAAGATCTTCACCCGCATCGATGAAAAATCCGGCATCCCGCGCCCGGCGCTGTGGCTGACCTTTGGCCTGTCGGTGTTCTGGACCCTGCCGTTCCCGTCGTGGGAAGCGCTGATCAACGTGGTCTCCGCCGCGCTGGTATTGAGCTATGCGGTGGCTCCGGTGACGGTGGCCGCACTGCGCCGCAACGCGCCGGACATGCCGCGTCCGTTCCGGGTCAAGGGCATGAGCGTCCTCGGGCCGCTGTCGTTCATCATCGCCGCGCTGATCGTCTACTGGTCGGGCTGGGGCACCGTGTCGTGGTTGCTCGGCCTGCAAATCCTGATGTTTGTCATCTACCTGCTGTGCGGGCGCATGGTACCGACCGCGCACCTGAATCTCGGCCAGCAAGTGCGCTCTTCAGCGTGGCTGATCGGCTTCTACGCGGTGACCATCGTCCTCTCCAAGCTCGGCAGTTTCGGTGGTATCGGCGTGCTCAGTCATCCGTTCGACACCGTGATCGTCGCGGTCTGCGCGCTGGCCATCTACTACTGGGGCGCGGCCACCGGCGTACCGGCACACCTGATTCGTCTGGAAACCGAGGACGACGAAAGCGAAGCCGCTGAATCCTCCACCCATTCGGCAACGGGCCAGCGCCCTGCTCACGCCTGACCTTCACTCAAGGGACGAACCATGAAACGACTGCACATCATCGATTCCCATACCGGCGGCGAACCCACGCGTCTGGTGATGAAGGGCTTCCCCGAGCTGCCCGGCAACAGCATGGCCGAGAAGCGCGATGCCTTGCGCGAAGGCCACGATCAATGGCGCCGCGCCTGCCTGCTGGAACCGCGTGGCAACGACGTACTGGTCGGCGCGCTGTATTGCGCGCCGGTGTCGCCGGACGCCACTTGCGGGGTGATTTTCTTCAACAACGCCGGATACCTCGGCATGTGCGGCCACGGCACCATCGGCCTGGTCAACTCGCTGCATTACCTGGGGCAGATCGAACCGGGCGTGCACAAGATCGACACCCCGGTCGGCCCGGTCAGCGCCACCCTGCACGAGGACGGCGCGGTGACCCTTGGCAACGTCCCCGCCTGGCGCTACCGCAAACAGGTGCCGGTCGATGTGCCCGGTTACGGTCGCGTGTCCGGCGATATCGCTTGGGGCGGCAACTGGTTTTTCCTGGTTTCCGAACACGGCCAGGACCTGCAGATGAGCAACGTCGAAGCCCTCACCGAGTACACCTGGGCGATGCTCAAGGCCCTGGAGGCCCAAGGCATCCACGGTGAGGACGGCGCGCTGATCGACCACGTCGAACTGTTTGCCGACGACGCCCACGCCGACAGCCGCAACTTCGTCATGTGCCCGGGGAAGGCCTACGACCGCTCGCCCTGCGGCACCGGCACCAGCGCCAAACTGGCCTGCCTGGCCGCCGACGGCAAACTCGCCGAAGGCCAGGTCTGGACGCAAGCGAGCATCACCGGCAGCCAGTTCGAAGGGCGCTTCGAATGGCAAGGCGAACGCGTACGCCCATTCATTACCGGCCGCGCCTACATGACCGCCGACGCCACCCTGCTGATCGACGAGCAGGATCCTTTCGCCTGGGGCATCTGAGTGCCCCGCTTTTCTAACGATCCGAATGAATGTCCCGAGGAGCTACAACAATGAGCGATAACATCTTCACTGGCTGCATTCCCGCGCTGATGACCCCGTGCACCGCCGCGCGTAAACCCGACTTCGACGCCCTGGTGGCCAAGGGGCGCGAGCTGATCGATATCGGCATGAGCGCAGTGGTTTACTGCGGCTCGATGGGCGACTGGCCGCTGCTGACCGAGGCCGAGCGTCAGGAAGGCGTAGCTCGTCTGGTGGCCGCCGGCGTACCGACCATCGTCGGCACTGGCGCGGTCAACAGCCGTGAAGCGGTGTCCCACGCTGCACATGCGGCGAAAGTCGGCGCCCATGGCCTGATGGTGATTCCGCGTGTCTTGTCCCGTGGTGCTTCGGCCACCGCGCAAAAAGCCCACTTCGCCGCGATCCTCAACGCCGCGCCGAACCTGCCGGCGGTGATCTACAACAGTCCCTACTACGGCTTCGCCACCCGCGCCGAGCTGTTCTTCGAACTGCGCCGTGAACACCCGAACCTGATCGGCTTCAAGGAGTTCGGCGGTGGCGCCGACTTGCGCTACGCCGCCGAAAACATCACCTCGCAGGACGATGCCGTGACCCTAATGGTCGGTGTCGATACCCAAGTGGTGCACGGTTTCGTCAACTGCAACGCCACCGGCGCGATCACCGGTATCGGCAACGCCCTGCCCCGCGAAGTGCTGCAACTGGTGGCGCTGAGCAAGCAAGCGGCCAAGGGCGATGCCAAGGCCCGACGTCTGGCGCGCGAACTGGAAGCGGCGCTGGCAGTGCTGTCGTCGTTCGACGAAGGCTGCGACCTGGTGCTCTATTACAAGCACCTGATGGTGCTCAACGGCGACCGCGAATACGCCTTGCACTTCAACGAAACCGACGCCTTGAGCGATGCCCAGCGCCGTTACGCCGAGACCCAGTACGCGCTGTTCCGCCAGTGGTACAAAAACTGGTCCGCCGAACAGAACCTCGCCTGATCGCAGTCCCTGCCCCGGTGTGATGCCGGGGCTTCACCTCTTTTATCAAGGAAGCGTCATGACTCTGACAGGCCACATGCTGATCGGCGGCCAAGCCATTGCCGGCAGCCGTGAAGCGATCCATGCGATCAACCCCGCCACCGACGCAGTGCTGGAACCGGCCTATGCCGGTGGCACTGCAGAACATGTCGAACAGGCCTGCGCACTGGCGTGGCAAGCGTTTGATCGTTATCGCGAGACCTCCCTGGAGGCGCGCGCCAAATTTCTCGAAACCATCGCCAATGAGATCGAAGCCCTTGGCGATGCGCTGATCGACCGTGCCGTGGCCGAAACCGGCCTGCCACGCGCCCGTATCCAGGGCGAACGCGGACGCACTTGCGGGCAACTGCGCACCTTTGCCCGCACCGTGCGTGCTGGCGAGTGGCTGGACGTTCGCGTCGATCAATCACAACCACAGCGCCAGCCGCTGCCACGTTCTGATTTGCGCCAGCGGCAGATCGCGCTGGGGCCAGTGGCCGTGTTCGGCGCCAGCAACTTTCCGCTGGCGTTCTCGGTGGCGGGCGGCGACACCGCTTCGGCATTGGCCGCCGGTTGCCCGGTGATCGTCAAGGCGCATAGCGCACATCCCGGCACCAGTGAACTGGTCGGCCAGGCGCTGGCTCGCGCGGTGAAAAAATGCGGTTTGCCTGAAGGCGTGTTTTCGCTGCTGTTCGGTTCGGGCAATGAAGTGGGCATTGCGTTGGTCAGCGATTGGCGCATCAAGGCTGCGGGCTTCACCGGCTCGCGCAGTGGCGGCCTCGCCCTGAGCCAAGCGGCGCAGGCACGGCCGGAGCCGATTCCGGTGTACGCGGAAATGAGCTCGATCAATCCGGTGCTGCTGTTTCCCGCAGCGCTTGCCGCTCGCGGTGAGGCGTTGGCGCAGGGTTTTGTCGCCTCGCTGACTCAGGGTGCCGGGCAGTTCTGTACCAATCCCGGGCTGGTCATCGCTCACCAAGGGCCGGCGCTGGACAGTTTCATCGCCACCGCCGCCGAAGGGGTCCAGCGCAGCCCGGCGCAGACCATGCTCACGCCGGGGATTTTCCGCGCCTATGCAAGCGCCGTCGCCGCGTTGGCCGAACATCCGCAGGCGCAACACGTGGCGAGCGGTCTAGCGGCTGAAGGCCCGAACCAGTGCCAGACGCAATTGTTCATGACTCAGGCGCAGGACTTCCTCGCCGACGCACGCCTGCAAGGTGAAATCTTTGGTGCCGCATCACTGTTCGTACAGTGCGCCAACGACGATGAAATCCGTCAGGTCTGCGAACACCTCGAAGGCCAGTTGACCGCCACCCTGCACCTGGATGACGCCGATCTGGATCAAGCCCGGGCCTTGTTGCCGACACTGGAACGCAAGGCCGGACGTCTGCTGGTCAACGGCTGGCCGACGGGGGTCGAGGTGTGTGACGCGATGGTGCATGGCGGGCCGTTCCCGGCCACCTCGGATTCGCGCAGCACCTCGGTCGGTACGGCGGCGATCCTGCGTTTCCTGCGTCCGGTGTGTTATCAGGATTTTCCCGACAGCCTGCTGCCGCCGCCGCTGAAACAGGCGAATCCGCTGCAGTTACGACGCTTGCTCGACGGCCAGAGGGAAGCCTGAACATGCCTGACAACCTCACAGCGGACAACGCCGATATCGCGGTGATCGGCGCCGGCATCATCGGTGTCGCCTGCGCCCTGCAACTGGCACGTCAGGGTAAACGGGTGGTGGTCATCGACAAGCAGCCGCCCGGTCATGGCGCCTCGTTCGGCAACGCCGGGCATCTGGCCACCGAGCAGGTGTTTCCGATTGCCGATGCGTCAATCCTCAAGCGCCTGCCGGCAATGCTGATGGACCCGATGGGACCGCTGCGCCTGGACTGGAAGTACCTGCCACGCGCCGTGCCGTGGTTCAGCCGATTACTGCTGAACCTGCGCCCGGCGCCGTTTCAGCGCACCGTGGCCGGTTTGCGCGCGCTCAACGAAAGCAGCCTCGACGCGTGGCAGCGCTTGCTGCACAGCATCGCCCGCCCCGACCTGCTCAAGGAGGACGGCTCGCTGCTGGTGTTCGAGCGCGCCGAGTCGCAGCCAGCCATCGAAGCCTTGCAGGCGCGCATGCGTCAACAGCAGGTGCCGGTGGATTTCTGGTCGGCCAACGCCGTAAGGGAGCGCGCGCCGCAGCTCAGCGAACAGATTCAGGGCGGATTGTTCTACCCGCGCACCGGGCATTTTCTCGATCCGTATCAGGTGGTGTGTGAACTGGTGAGTGCGGCGAAAACGGCCGGCGTGCAGTTCATTCAGCAGGAGGTTCGGGGTGGCCAGTTGCAGGAACATGGCGTGTCGTTGCTCACCGATCAGGGGCGTTTCAGCGCGCGGCAGGTGCTGATCGCCTGTGGTGCGCACTCGGCGAAGCTGACTGCCGCGCTGACCGGCAAGCAGGTGCCGCTGGACACCGAGCGCGGCTATCACCTCATGTTGCCGCACGAGCACGGGCGCCTGCCGTTTGCGGTGACGTCACTGGAGCGCAAGTTCATCATGACGCCAATGACCTGCGGTCTGCGCCTGGCCGGTACCGTGGAGTTCGCCGGCCTGCAGCGCCCGCCGTTCATGGAGCGCGCCTGGCAACTGCATCGCTTGAGCAAGGGCTTGTTCCGCCATGATTTGAACGCTGAAGACGCGACGCCGTGGATGGGCTTTCGTCCGTCGCTGCCGGACTCGCTGCCGGTCATCGACCAGGTTTGCGACGGCAAGGTGCTGCTCGCCTTCGGTCATCAGCATCTGGGGCTGACGCAGGCGGCGGTGACTGCTGAGATGATTGCTCAGTTGGCGTCACCCTCGACCAATGTCGGCGTGCCGACGATGGATGCCTATCGACTGGGTCGCTTCTGAGATATCGATGAAACGTTTTTGGTTTCATACTGAGCGCCGACCTTGGCCCCGCGCATATGGAACCGACGATGACCTCAGCAATGGATACCCCCGAGCCGCAAGCGATCTGCAACCCCATCACCAGCAGCGCGATCTTCATCGTCGCCACGTTGCTGCCCGGGAACGACGCCGCCAGTCAGGTGCGCGGCTGGTGCGGCGACATCGCCGCCCTCACCCGTTCGGTCGGCAAACGTGTGCCCAACGGCAACCTGTCGTGTGTCTGCGGGTTCAGCGCCAGCGCCTGGGACTCGCTGTTCGGCAGCCCGCGCCCGGCCTCGCTGCATCCGTTTCGTGAGTTCGGCGTCGAGGGCCGTCGTGCCGTCGCAACGCCGGGCGACATCCTGCTGCACATCCGTGCCGACCAGATGGACCTGTGTTTCGAACTGGCAACCCAGTTGTGCAGCGCACTCAATGGCGCGATCACCGTGGTGGATGAGGTGCAGGGGTTCCGCTACTTCGACATGCGCAGCATCATCGGTTTCGTCGATGGCACCGAGAACCCGGTGGGCCGCAAGGCAGACCACTTCACCCTGATCGGCAACGAAGACCCGGCGTTCGAATCCGGCAGTTATGTGCTGGTGCAGAAGTACCTGCACAAGATGGAGGCGTGGAATGCGCTGAGCGTGGAGGCTCAGGAGAAGGTGATCGGCCGCACCAAGCTGGCCGACATCGAACTCGGTGAAGAGGTGAAACCGAGCAACTCCCACAGCGCCCTGACCACCATCACCAAGGACGGTCAGGAGCAGAAGATCCTGCGCGACAACATGCCGTTCGGTCGTCCGGGGGTTGGCGAGTTCGGCACCTATTTCATCGGTTACGCGCGCTCGCCGGAACCGATCGAGCAGATGCTGGAGAATATGTTTGTCGGCAAACCCGTCGGCAACTACGACCGTTTGCTGGACTTCAGCACGGCAGTCACCGGGGGGCTGTTCTTTGTGCCGTCAGCCGACTTGCTCGAAGACCTCGCGGAGCGCGAGCCCGAGCAGGCGTGACACCGTAGCGCCACGCCCGCCCGTCACTCAGTGTGGCGCGCGCGGGATGGTTTTCAGCAGGTCTTCCGGGCTGATGTGGCCGACCACACTGCCCGGTTGCGGCATGTTGAGGATGTGGCCTTTCATCTTGCCGATGATGTGCATCTCGCACGGCTTGCAGTCGAACTTCAGGGTCAGCACTTCGTCGCCGTGAATCAGCTGCATCGGTGCGACCTTGGTGCGCACACCGGTCACGCCCTTGGCCTGTTTCGGGCACAGGTTGAACGAGAAACGCAGGCAGTGCTTGGTGATCATCACCGGCACTTCACCGGCCTCTTCGTGCGCCTCGTAGGCCGCATCGATCAGCTTCACGCCATGACGGTGATAGAAGTCGCGCGCCTTCTGGTTGTAGACGTTGGCCAGGAACGACAGGTGCGACTCCGGGTACACCGGCGGCGGCGTGGTTTCGGCCTTGCGGCTGCCACGCGGATGCGCCGCGACACGGGCGGCGGTCAGGGCTTCGATCACTTCACGGCGCAAGGCCTTGAGCTGCGAGTTCGGAATGAAAAACGCCTGCGGTGCATCAAGTTTGATGTCGGTGGCGTGGTACTGAGTGGTACCGAGCTGACCGAGCAGATCCTGCAATTGCTCCAGCGCCTGCTCCGGTTTGTTGGCCACACCGAACGGGCCGTTCAGAGTCACACTGGCGCTGATCCCCTCTTCACTGGTCGCAGTCACTTCCAGCTGTTCTTCACGCAGGCGTGCAACCCAGCTCAATGCGACACGACGCTCGGCAGAGGTCTTCTGCAGAGCCTGTTGCCAGTTGTGGTCGAGGTTGCGGTTCAGCGGATGATTCGGCCGCAGCTTGTACAGGCCTTCGGGCATTTCGTTCGGCTCGACGCGGTAGCGATAGCGCTTCTCGCCGTCTTCTTCGAACTCGCCCTTTGGCTCGGCGATGTTGGCGCGGAAACCCACGACTTCACGCTTGACCAGCACGTTGAGGCCATCGCCGTTGGACAGCGGTTCCTGCGTCACCACCTGCATGTCACGCTTGCCGACTTTCTCGACGGTGCCCACTGGCAGACCGGTGAAGGTCGGCGAGTCGAACGCGCCGATGTCGATCTTGCGATCGGTGACAAAGTAGTCGGTGCTGCCACGGTGGAAGGTCTTTTCCGGGTCCGGCAGGAAGAAGTGCGCGGTACGGCCGCTGGAAGCGCGGGCCAGGTCCGGGCGGTCTTCGAGCACGTCGTCGAGGCGCTGGCGGTAATAGGCGGTGATGTTCTTCACATAGCCCATGTCCTTGTAGCGACCTTCGATCTTGAACGAACGCACACCGGCCTCGACCAGCGCGCGGATGTTGGCGCTCTGGTTGTTGTCCTTCATCGACAGCAGGTGTTTTTCGTAGGCGATCACCCCACCCTTTTCGTCTTTGAGGGTGTACGGCAAACGGCAGGCCTGCGAGCAGTCGCCACGGTTGGCGCTGCGCCCGGTCTGCGCGTGGGAGATGTTGCACTGCCCGGAGAACGCCACGCACAGTGCGCCGTGGATGAAGAATTCGATGGCGGCATCGGTTTCGTCGGCGATGGCGCGGATTTCTTTGAGGTTCAGCTCGCGGGCCAGTACCAGCTGCGAGAAACCGGCCTGATCAAGGAACTTCGCCCGCTCCAGCGTGCGGATGTCAGTCTGGGTACTGGCATGCAGCTCGATCGGCGGGATGTCCAGTTCCATCACGCCCAGATCCTGGACGATCAGCGCGTCGACACCGGCGTCGTACAACTGGTGGATCAGCTTGCGCGCCGGCTCCAGTTCGTTGTCGTGCAGGATGGTGTTGATGGTGGTGAAAATGCGCGCGTGATAACGGCGGGCAAACTCCACCAGCTCGGCGATTTCGCTCACCTCGTTGCAGGCGTTGTGGCGCGCGCCGAAGCTCGGGCCACCGATGTACACGGCATCGGCGCCGTGCAGGATCGCCTCGCGGGCAATCGCCACGTCACGGGCGGGGCTGAGCAATTCCAGATGATGCTTGGGCAAGGACATAGTTTTTTTAGTCAGGCTGTCACGGTTAAGGCGCGCATTGTAGCCGCGAAACGCCCGAGCGGCACGCCTGTGCTGCCAAGTGGCAGATGACCTCGCTCCAATCCGACACGAGAGTCTCCTGTAGGAGTGAGCCTGCTCGCGATGATGGTGGCACAGTCAACGTTGATGGTGGCTGATTTACCGCTATCGCGAGCAGGCTCACTCCTACAGGGGGCGGTCAGGCCTTGGCGGCCATTGCGGTGACTTCCACGCGCATGCCTTCCACCGCCAGCGACGCCACGCCCACAGCGGCGCGCACCGGCCATGGTTTGGCGAAGAAGCGCTTGTAGACTTCGTTGAACGCCGCACGATCGGCCATGTCGGTGAGGTAGATGGTCAGGTGCATGACCCGATCCATCGAACTGCCGGCCCGCTCCAGCGCCACTTTCAGCGCCTGCAGGGTGCATTCGCTTTGCAGGGTGATGTCGCCCAGCTCCAGACTGCCGTCGGCGCGGGTCGGGATCTGGGTCGAAACCAGAATGCCGTTGAAACCGACGATGTCGGAGGAAATCGAATCTGCATCCGGATCAGGGGTGAAGCTGAGGTCTTGATTAGCCATGAAAGTCTCTTGTCTGGAGAGATTGAGGGTCGCCGGCCAACAACCCGCCGGGACTTTCGCGCGGGCAGTTTACATCAGTCCCCCGCTCCGGCTCAGGCAACTGTCAGCCCCCAGCCACAAATCGCGCGCATAAAAAAACGCCAGCCCTTTCGGACTGGCGTTTTTTCTGAATATGGCAGGGGCGGCTGGATTCGAACCAACGCATGGCAGGATCAAAACCTGCTGCCTTACCGCTTGGCGACGCCCCTGTATCTCAAGCTCTGTAACAAGCTCTGCGAGAATGGGCCGCAATTTACCAACCTTTTTTTGATTTGGGAAGCCCTGAGTGCAAAAAAATTTGTTTTAAAACAGCCAGTTATTTCTGAGCCGAGGCAAACGGCACGATTCACTTCGACAAATTCAGCGCAATCGCCTCGCGAATCAGCGCTTGCAAGGCCTGTTCATCGACCTTGTCGCCCTCATGAAAATCAATCGCCCGGCGGGTGTTGCCCTCAAGGCTGGCGTTGAACAATCCCGCAGGATCAGCCAGCGCCGCGCCCTTGGCGAAGGTCATCTTCACCGCCGCCTTGTAGGTCTCCCCGGTGCAAATGATCCCGCCCCGCGACCACACCGGAACGCCGCGCCACTTCCACTCCTCCACCACCTCGGGATCGGCCTGGTGCATGACCTTGCGAATCTCGCCGAGGACGGCACCACGCCAATCGGCCAGTTCGGCGATTCGAGCGTCGATGAGTGCCGAGGCGTCGGTGGGTGGTATTTCGGATTTCATGGCAAGTGTTCTCTTCGATGTGGTTTACAAGCCGATTTGCTTGAGCCCCTCACGCATCCCTTGATCCGCTTGCTCGCACCATTGCTTGAGGCTCAGATCCGGCGGCAGGTTGCCTTCCAGGCTCTTGTATTGACCGTCGGCCAACACTTCGCCCTTGCGACCGAGACCTTCGTTCTTGTCGCCATCGGCCTTGTCGAACTCGCCCGGCATATTCGCAACGAACGCCACCATCTTGTTGGCGTTTTCAGTGCTATCCGCTTTCAGGTAGCCCTTGTCGACGCAATGCTTGATCAGGCCCGACATGTTGCGACCGCTGTCATACATGCTTTTCAGGGTAGCGGGATCTGGTGCTTCTGCGCGTGCCAGGGTGGAGAGGCCGAAAGTGGCAGTCAGTGCGAGGATCAAAGAAGTGGCTTTCATAGTTATTCCTTTAATATTAGAGCGATTTAAGTTCCATCATGGCTTCAGATTCTTCTGACCCCTGACCATCGAACGGTGTCTATCGGATTAAACTCAATACCTTTGAACCCCTCCGCCAACCTTTTAAATACTTCAGAGCAGACCAGACTGCCACTACCAGAAATCATTCGTTTATATTTGAATAGATCCAACTTCCATTCATCAGGAAAAACCAGCTTCTCAAACCTGACAGGCCTGCCATTCTCCTCTACGAATATTGAACGCGGATCACTGTTAGCCCGCACGTCCAACTCATCAAACAACACAGCGTGGTAATCTTTTTTTGAGATCCTCTCACCCGCTCCTGACAGAACCTTGATTCTCACGCTATCGATAATATCGACTTCAACCTGGCGACAGGCAGCCAGAAACGCGTCACTTACGACATAAAAAAACTTCGAAACGCTACGGATATCGAAGTCATAAAATTTTTCCCTGGATATAAGAACCATGCCCTCTGGAAAAGGAGTGCGTGGCCCGGGCCTACCTCTTTCTGCATACCAGGGGAAAAAGCCAAACTCCACACCTTTTGTATCCGCATAGAATTTATCAAAAAGGTCGGCATATAAAATACCTGCCGGGCAACCCGGCTCTTCTTTTTGAGACAGAACATAATAATTCATCGCATTGCAACCAGCCACGTTCAAATGGGTTTGATAGCCGACCAAGTCACATTTTCCAGTGGCGTAAAACCAACCCCTTTAATACCGCTCGCAAGCTCCTTGAATTCACTCGAGCAAATAAGCGTATTACTTCCTGAAATCAGTCCTTTGAATTTAAACAGATGACGTTTGAAGCCAGGAGGCAATACTAATTTCTTGAATCTGAAAATCAATCCATCTTCTTCTATAAAGGTAGAAGCAGCATCTGTCTGCGAGCGCGCATCCAACTCTTCAAAAAGTACAGCATTGTAATTTTTTGTCGAGATCCTTTGCCCTTGTCTGGAAACGACCTGAATGGCAACGGCATCGGTAACGCTTACATCTAAATCACTGCAGATAGACATGAAGTCGTCGCTGACTATGTAAAATCGCGCCACGCTCCTAATATCAAAATCATAGAATTTATCTTTAGAAATCAGCACCATCCCTTCAGGATAGGGTGTGTGTGTTTTGTAATGGATCTTCTCCGCATACCACGAAAAAAAACCATGCTCGACATCTTTGGTATCCGAGTAAAACTTATCGTAAAGATCCGCTTGCAAGAAGCCAGTCGGGCAACCAGGTTCTTCCTTTTGAGAAAGCACATAAAATTCCATATCAACTCTCCCTGCTTATCGAAGTCGGCGTTGTTTGGTGCCGGGTACTGAAAGACTTGCTCTCAATCTTGTCTGAATCGAAGATATCTGAGCGCGCGCCTGCGCTTCGTCGATGACACCCGCCTCATATTTGGTTCTGACAGTCGTCACCATGTTATCAACCATCGGGCTATAGACCTTACCATGCGAACCACAATGGTAAAAAACACGCTTGGTTTTCTTCGCCTGATCCGCACTGTCAGGCATCAGTAACCCGTTTGCCTTTTTATCGCGGTCTGCGCCCATTCCGATATCCGAGAAGAAGCTGGCTTGCCTTCCCCATACCTCCTCAGGGATGAGGTGATGCGCCTGCATTTTGTCATGGGTTGTGCCGCCGAGCGCTCGATTGAGAGCAGTACTGCATAATCCGTTCGGGTCGACCCACTGCGTCGGGCTGACCGCATACTGATAGAAATTGATCCCCCCGGCGTAGCTGATCGGATCGCGAGAAATGAAGCGGCCGACCTCCGGATCATAGTATCGATGCCGGTTGTAATGCAGACCGGTCTCGTGGTCGTGGTACTGCCCCATAAAGCGGATCGGGTTAGTCAGCCCCTGTTGATGAGCCGCGGGCGAAAGTTGCTCGATCGCACTGCCCCACGCTTTATATTGTGCACTCCACGCCATATCACCTTGCTGGTCGGTAAGCTCCTGCGGTGTGCCGAGGTGGTCACACTGGTACCACGCGATGTCGTCAAAGGCGTGAGCTATCGGCTTGTGATTCCACAGTGGGTCATCTTCCTGAGCGTAGACATCATCATAGGTTGGTTGATTGGCAAGACTGATCGGCCGGTGACTCAATGCCTGTGCCACAGGCACAAATGTCGCCGGCTCGAACACATAATGAACAGTGCGCCCCGTATCACCATCGTGTTGTGCCGGGCTGCTCTCCCACGCCAGGTTGTCACCGTCCCAGCCAAACAGCGTGAAGCCGCAGCCGAATTCGCGCTGTTTGCGGGCATGCTCATTGCGGTTCCAGAGCGAACCGGCTTCTGGACGCTGTTTGTAATGAGCGCTGGAGTTCTTATGCAGTCGGCGACCGAGCGGGTCGTACGCATAATCGACTGCCAGACGGTCGTCTTCGAAATGCACCAGACGATCAAACAGATCCCATCGCATCTGACTATGACGGCCGTTATGCCAACGTTTGATCAGGTTTCCACGCGCGTCGTATTCATATTGCGCCCCGGCGTACTCACGCAACAGGTTGTCGATAAGTTTGCTGCGCGGCGGTGCAAGGTCCAGCGGCCTGATGACCTCAAAAGACTTGTCATCCAGAAGATTGCCGGCCGGGTCAAATGCGAAAGTTTCCACGCCAAGCCGGGAAACAGCACCGATCAGCCGACCGACCGGATCGTAACGATAGGACAACGAGCCCCGGCGACTGTCATGGACATCGTTCAGCTGACCCGCTGCGTCATATTTATAGTCTCGTTTGAGCAGCACCGTTCTATCGTCACTGCGCCCCAGCAATTGCTCATGCAGCCGACCTGCCGGATCCCACTTCTGGGTCTGTAACAGGCGATTGCCCTGATGCCGCGCCACTTCACGATGTAAATCGTCGCGCTCGTACCCGATCAGTTCATGCTCATCCAGACGCATTCCCAGCAAATGCCCACTGCCATAGGTGAGCCAGCTGACGCGATGCCCGTCAGGGCGAATGGTCGCGACTCGCTGGTTAAGCACGTCGTACTCATGCTGCCAAACCGCTACTTTCGGCTTTTCCAACTGCAGATAGTGTTGATGTTCACGCAACAGGTTGCCGGCCGGATCATGGAACCATTGGAGGCGGCTATCGGAATTGCTTGCAAAAATCAGGTGACCGTTGCCGTCATAGGCAAAAGTCTCGCTCTGCTGCTGATCGCCCAGGGTGGCCCGACGCTCAATCACACGGTTCATCGGATCGTAACGCAGCTCGATGCACCGCTCCCCGTTGTACATTCTGACCAGGCGACCGGATTCCGGCTCATACACATAACGAGTGGAACGGCCATCGAAACCGTTTTCTTCGAGCAGCCGGCCGATCGGGTCATAGGTGAAGTGCGCACGGCGTTCGTTTTCGTTTTCCAGGGCGACCAGACGGCCAAGTTTGTCCCAGCGATAACGGACAGCATGCTCCAGCGCATCAACCCGTTCGGCAATCAATCCCGCGACGGTATAACTCCAGGTAGTGCAACGATCCAGACCATCAACGTGAGCCAGCAGGCGTCCCTCGGCATCCCGTTCGAAACGCTCCTCGGTCTTGTCCGGATGCTTGATCAGCACGAGTTGACCGGCCTTGTACTGGTATTCGGTGTTTTGTCCGGCGGCGTCTGTGAAACAGACCATTTGCCCTCGTTCGTTGTATTCCCACGCACTGGTCTTGCCTGAACAGTCGACGTACTCCACCAGTTGTCCGGCGCTGTTGTAGTCCAGTTTTTTTTCATTGCCGTTGGCATCTTTAACGGCGACTAGCAGGTTCGTTGGGCTGTAGGCGTACTCGGTCTTGTTGCCCAGGGGATCGACGCTCTCGACAAGATTGCCGGTCTCGTCATAAGCCCTCAGCCACTGGCCGCCCTCGGCATCGCTGATCTTGATCAGTTGGTCGAGATCGTCGTACGCATAGTGCACCACCGTGTCATCGGCGCGAATGTGCTCGAGAAGATTGCTCCGCTCATCGTAGCTGTAGCGTTCAGAACGGCCATCGGCGCGAACGTGGCGAATGACGTTCTTGGCGTCATCACGGAAGAACCAATCGGAACGGTCATCGGCGTGGCGGATGCGGTAGGTATAACCAAGGCTGTCAAAGTAGTGCCAGGTTTCGTGACCGAGCGCGTCTGTGACATACACCAGACGAATGTTTTCATCCCATTCCAGACGCGTGTCGAAACTGCCGTCATCAGCCCATTCGCGAATAGCCTTGGCGTCGGCACCGTCGCCTTGCCACTGCAAATTCATACCTCGGCCAGTGCGGTCGGTGTAACGGGTGATCAGGTGATGTTGATACTGATAACTCCAGGCCGCCCCATTTTCATCCTGGGCCTGAACCAGATCGCCTGCCGGACTGTAAACATAGGCGCAGAGTTGACGCAAAGGTTCACCGTCACGAATTTCCCAGAGGCCGGTCAAACGCCCGTGCTCGTCAATCATCGTGCCGAGATGCAGATGCACCTTGCTCGGATCGCCCTCATACGTAATCAGGTCAGACAGAACTGTCCGGTCACCCTGCTGGTGCTCGTAATGCAGCATGAGGCCGGCGCCACTTCGCAACTCCACACCGACCAGCAAAAACTGTTGACCACGACGTATATAGGTTTCCTTGCGTTCGAAGCCACGGCAGAGCAAAAGCTTGTCGTCACTGACCCGAACAACGGTGAGATTTTCAATCGCGTCGTAATGGAACAGCTCGACTTTCGGCAACGGATAGTCATGGCTGCGCCCGTCCGCATCATGGAACTGCAAGGCGCCGTCGACGAGGTCAAAGCGTGTGGTGAATGAAGTAATCCATCGTGCCCCGAGATCACCCTTGTCATAGGCCTGCAGGTCCGAACTGTAGATACGCGTCCACTCGATCGGAAATGGCCCGGTCAGGTTGAAGTCCGTGTGAGCGATACTTTCGGAACCGACCGCAAAGCTGATGCTGTCGCAAGTCCCGGGACAGGTACCATTTTTTTCCGCGTTGGGTTTCTTCTTCGCCGGTACTTCGGTTTTCCTGACTTCAGTTCGGCCCTCGCCCGCCCGGTGTCTGGCTTGGCTCGTACCCCCCACCTTGACGTGGCCCGCGACACCACGCTTGTTGCGCAGATGCCAGGCTTCCACAGCCTTGGCCAATACAATCAAGAGCGCCCCGATAGAAAACGCCATGTTCGGATCACTGAGCTTTTTTAACTGGGCCCGTAACTCCGGCCCCATGGCCACCAGGATTTTTGTCTGATCGTGGACAAGTTTCCTGGCTTCCCGAGGCAACAAGTGCTTGGCAGCACTATTGACTACGCCCTTTCCGGCCGCTTTATAAACATCGTAGACGGCATCAAAAATATTGCTGATAGCCTTGCTGGGGTCATGCAGGAGCTGTCCTCCCACACCGTCGATTTTTTTCCCTGCGCGCTTGAGGTCACTGTCCGCATCAAGATTAGCGTCTACAACCGCGTTCAACCCCGTGGCAATCTGCTTGAGGAACTCCTCCCCCTTTTGCCCGGCCTTATCCAGCAAATCCGGCAAGGCGGATTGGGCTGTCTTAACGAAATGATCAATCTCGCCAACTATCGTCGCATTCAAGTGGCCGGCAATCACGTTGATCAACGCGTCGCCCAAGAGCGCCTTGCCAGCGACCTTCATTTCCTGTCTGACCAGGTAAAGCGTCGGTCGCAGGCTCATGCGAGCGGCAGCCATATTCGCCGGTACGGGGATTACACCGATAAGGTCGATGCCAAGGCTGACCCAATCCAGCGGATCACGCTTTTCACTCCGCGATAAAACAGCGATGTCGTTCAAGACATCGACCAGCGCCATGATGTTGCCGACAACCGGCAGGGCTCCGGCGAAATACTTGATGCGCTCGAGGGTGACGTAACCGCCACTGACTTCTTGCAGCCAGGCATCGAATTTCGCCGCATCGCGCCCGACATCCGCTACTTGAATCTGATTAAGCGGTACAACAGCAACCTGGGATTCTCGTTTTACCGCAGCAGTTTCAGTCGTCATGACAAGATCCAACGGGCCCGGGGATTCTTCGGGTAGTTAGTGAAGGCGCAGACCTCTGATGACCGGGCGAACAACGCCACGGATCGGAGATCCGGTTCCCTATCGAAATTCAGTGATTCAGCTGACAACCGCCCCTTTCGGGCCGCTGGCAATCAACGCGGCACCGCAGGCGGTTTTCATGCCGTCGAGCGCGATGGGCACGCCGTCGACGGTGTAGGTGCTGCTGCCCTCGGCAATCGGAAAAATCCCCTTGCACAACGGGCAACTTACCTTGTGACCGACCCCGGCAATCGGTTTGCCGTTGAGGTCGGTCCGGGAGAACGCTTCGAGGACTTTGCCACCGTGAGTGGTGGAGTCGCCCAAGCGAATGGCGTCTTTCATGTTGTCACTCCTTTGACTTGCGAGCAGGCTCAGAACCGTTCAAAGCTCAATCCCGCTGCGTGATCAGCACATCTACCATCCAGAGCACCATCACGGTGCCGAGGCACGCGCACAGGTCACGCACAGTCAGTCCGAGAGACGACTGGCAAATTTGCGAAGCACCTCTGCAAGCTCCAACGCTTCTGATTCGGATAACTCAACCGGATCGTCGTGCTCAGTTATTGCCTTGATCTGAATAGACGTTTCCTGCTCTATCCATACGCGAATGGTTTTATCACTGTTCTCAAAATAATCTTGTCCTTCTTCGCCTTGCATCTTTACTCGCCTGTAGTCGGGAAATGAGGATTGCCGTCAACCGGGGATTTCACTTTGACGGTGCCGGTGGAATCATAAGCATGCACGTGATCTACCGCAGCCTTGGGATCGTTGTAAGGTAGTTTGGTGACCGGGTCTATATGTCCGCGATCCAGGCGCAACCGTTGTTTATTGGTGCTGGGACATTTCCACTTGATCGGTTCGCCGCTCGCATCCGACTTGGCAACGACAAGTCCTTTTTGCCTGGCCAGATCACGAATCTCCGTACGTGTCTTATCGGTAATATCGGCTGCCGTGATCACCGGAGGTGTCGTGAGTCCAAGTGGATCAACGCAACCTATGGGGTTCTTGCCGTACGCATAAAGATTCAGCCCACCCGCATAGCGGATCGGGTCCTTGCTGATGAACCGGCCACAGTGAGGATCATAGTAACGATAGCGGTTGTAGTGCAGCCCCGTCTCATGGTCATGGAACTGTCCCTGGAACCTGATCGGGTTACTCAGCCCGATTTTCTTTGCAATCTGCGAGTGCTCTTCGTGAGCGTTGCCGAACGCCTCGTACTGCGCACTCCAGACAATGTCGCCATGTTCATCCGTCAGCTCCAGAGGCGTCCCCAGATGATCGCATTGATACCAGGCCAACCTGTCGAACGGCACCACGGTTTGAACAGGGTTCCACAGCGGATCCTCGGCAATGTCATATTCATGCCTTTGAACCGAGGCACTGATCAAGTTGATCGGTTGTTTTATCAGCCCTTGGGCGACTGGCACGAATGACCCTGGCTCAAAAATGTAGTGCACGGTTTTACCCGTCTCTCCATCCAGCTCAGACGGCGTGCTTTCCCAAGCCAGGTTATCTCCATCCCAACCATATAGGGAGACCCCACAACCATACTCACGCTGTAACCGCGCGTGTTCAATGCGATTCCATTCAGAGCCCGCCTCGCGCTGTTGCTTGTAGTGCGCCCGGGACTTTTTACACAACCTGCGGCCCAGTGCGTCATAGATAAACTCCACGGACAGTCGGGAGTCTTCAAAGTGCGCAAGTCGGTCAAACAAATCCCAACTCAGCTGGCTATGGATACCGTCTTTCCAACGGCCAACCTGATTGCCTCGCTCATCATATTCATAGCGCGTGCCATCGTACTCACGCACAACGTTATCGAGCGTTTTCCACTGTAAAGGATCTGGATCCAGCGGACGTCGAATGCCCTTGTGTCGGGTTTCGAGCAAGTTACTGGCAGGGTCGAACGCAAACGTCTCGGTACCCAGCCGACTTGTTGCACTGAGCAAACGACTGACCGGGTCATATTGATAAGACAATGGGCCTCGCCGACTATCACTTACGCCAGTCAGTTGCCCGACAGCGTCGTAGCCGTAGTCACGCTTGAGCAGTGTCGATTTATCATCACTGCGTCCCAGCAATTGCTGAAGCAGTCGCCCGGCAGGATCCCAGCTTTGTGCCTGGAACAGTTTGTTACCTTGGTGGCGAGCGATTTCACGATGCAACTCATCGCGCTCGTATGCCACCAGATCATGCTCATCCAGACGCAGAGCCAACAAGTGACCGCTGCCATAAGTCAGCCAGCTGACCCGATGACCATCGGGACGTACCGTTGCAACGCGCTGATTGAGCACATCATATTCATGCTGCCAGATCGCGACCGAGCCTTGATCCAGAAAGAGGTAATGATGGTGCTCTCGGACGACATTGCCGGCTGGATCATGAAACCATTGCAGTCGGCTATGAGCATTGCAAGCCTGCAAGAGGTTGCCATTGCCGTCGTAATCGAAAGTCTCTGTCTGAGACTCGCCGCCTCGTTGTGCATGGCGCCTGGTCACCCGGCCCATCGGATCGAAAGTGACGCCGATGACCCGATCACCATTGACTACATTGACCATCCGCCCGCTTTCGGGGTCGTATTGATAGCGAAGGAAGCGCCCGTCAAAATCCTTCTCCGCCAACAATCGGCCGGCCGGATCATATTTAAACTCGGCACTCTGTTCGTTTTCGTTTTCCAGCGCGATGAGGCGCCCCAGACGATCCCAGCGGTACCGTAAGGTTTGCTCGGCGGCATCGACCCGCTCTGCAATCAGACCGGCATCGGTGTAACTCCATGTAGTGCAGCGATCCAGTGCGTCAACATGCGCCAATAAACGACCTTCTGCGTCGCGTTTGTAATGCTCCTCGGTATTATCCGGGTGCTTGACCCACACCAACTGCCCGGCCTCGTATCGGTACTCGATCGATTGCCCCGCCGCATCGGTGAAGCCAATCATCTGGCCAAGTTCATCATATTGCCAGGCGCTGGTCTTCCCGGAACAATCGACGTATTCCACCAGTTGTCCGGCAGCGTTGTAATCGAATTTTTTCTGGTTGCCGTCAGCATCCTTTATTGTTTTAGGCAAACCCGCAAGGGTATAGGCGTATTCGGTTTTGTTGCCCAAGGGGTCTACGGCTTCAACCAGATTGCCGACATCGTCATAACTGCGATGCCACTGCCCTCCCTCGGCGTCGCTGATCCTGATCAATTGATCCTGATCGTCATAAGCAAAATGAACTTCACTGTCATCCGCACGAATGTGCGACAGCAGGTTTCCTCGTTCGTCGTAGCTGTAACGGTCAGTCGTTCCGTCGACATGGACATGACGAATCACGTTCTTGGCATCGTCACGGAACAACCATTCAGAGCGCTCATCGCAATGACGAATGCGATACGTATAGCCAAGTATGTCGTAGTAGTGCCATGTCTCGTTTCCATGAGCATCCGTGACATAGGTCAGACGGATATTTTCATCCCATTCCAGCCGCGTATCAAAACTGCCATCGTCAGCCCACTCGCGCACGGCTTTGGCATCCGCCCCCGAACCTTGCCAATCGATGTTCATTGCGCGGCCGGTTCGATCGGCGTAACGAGTCAGCAAGTGATGACGGTACTGATATGACCAGGCGGCACTGTGTTCATCCTGTGCCAGGACAAGGTCACCCTCGCGATTGTATTGATAAGCGCAGAGCTGGCGCTCAGGAACACCATTGCGAATTTCCCAGATGCCGGTTACTCGCCCCTGGTCATCGATCATCGTGCCTAAATGACGCTGCACCTCAGAGATATCACCCTGATAAGTAATAACATCGGAAAGCACATGACTATCGCCATGCCGATGTTCGTAATGCAGCATGACGCCAGCACCGTTCCGCAGTACCGCGTTGACGAGTAAAAAACGCTGGCCGAACCGGACATAGGTTTCCTTTCGCTCAAGTCCCCGGCAAAGCAGCAGTTGATCTTCGCTGACGCGCACGACGGAAAAATTCTCGATGGCGTCGTAATGAAAGAGCCCTGATTTCGGCAGTGGATAGGCATGGCTGCGTCCATCCGTGTCATGAAACACCACAGCATCGTCAACGCAGTCAAAACGCATGGTAAAGGGAGTAATCCAGCGCGCACCAAGCATGCCGGCGTCATAGGCATCAAGCCCGGAGTGGTAGGTGCGGCTCCATTCAATCGGGAATGAGCCAGGCAGGCTGAAATCCGTATGGCTGAGGGTCTCGGTTCCCATGGCAAAACTGATACTGCGCTTGGTACCTGGCGGAACACCATTCTTGCAGCTATTGCAATTGCCTGACGCCGGCGCCTGGTGATTGCTGGCCTCAAGCCGACCTTCGCCGGCCTGGTGTTTTGCCTGAGTTGTCGTGTTCGGTTTGACGCCCGCACTTTGTCCTTGCCCACGGCGTTTACGCCAGGTCACTACAGCACCCGCGAGCATCTGCAGCAGCCAACCGATGGAGTGCTGCACGCCCGGATCGCCGAGCTTCTTCATCTGGACTCTCAGATCCGCACCCAGGGTGCGCAGCATTGATGTGTTGGTCAGGACCAGAGCCTTGGCACTGTCCGGCAGCAGATTCTTCGCTGCACTGTTGGCAACACCCTTGCCAGCGGCCTTGTATGCACTGAAAGCGGCGCCGAAGATATTGCTGATGGCGGCCTTGGGATCGTGCATCAGTTGACCACCGGCGGCACTCATCTTGGCGCTCGCCGCCTGCATATCACCTTTCGCGTCGAGCTTGCCGTTGATGACGGTCTCCAGTCCTTTGGCTATCTCGTTCACTGCTTTCTGGCCGAGCTCGCCCGCGTCGTCCAAAATGCTCGCTAGTTTGGGCTTCGCCTGCTCGACAAAGTCATCGATTGTGCCAACGATGGTGGCATTCAAATGTCCGATCAGAACTTCAATCAGCGAATCGCCCAACAACATTTTCGCGCTGTTACGCAGCTCTTGACGTACCAGCGACAACGTCGGGCGCAAAGTCATTCGCGCAGAGGCCATCGTCGGTGGAGCCGGCAATACACCGATCAGGTTGATGCCCAGACTGACCCAGTCCAATACCTGGCGTTGCTTGCTTTTGGCCAGGGTGACAACGTCCCCGAGCGCATCAACCAATGCCATGATATTGCCGACTACCGGGAGCGCTCCGGCGACGTTCTTGACCCGTTCAAGCGTGACCACACCACCACTGATCGATTGCAGCCAGGCGTCAAACCTGGCGGCACCGCGCCCGACATCCTTGATGTCGATGGTGTTCAGTGGAACGATGGCAACTTGAGGCTCACGTTTTACAACAGCATTTTCAGTGGTCATGACAGCATCTCACCGGCCAACAGGCCCGGAGTTTTCAAGGAAGGTTCAGGCAACCTCGGCGCCGGCAACCCCGGCAACTTGCCGCTCTTGCTCGCCGCACCCAGAATCCTTGATGCACTCGGCAGCGCCGCACTCGGCAGCGCCGCACTCGCCAGTTTCGGCAACCCGGCCGCCCCGCCCTGCACCGCCCCTTTCACCTGCTGCGCCGTTTGCAGTGCGCCTTGCGCCGTCTGCATCGCATTCATCCCTGCTTGCGCCATGTCCTTGCCCTTCTCCAGCACGTCCCAGTTCTTGTTCGGCAGAACCTGCGCAACCATCGCCTGCACCTGGCTCGGCACGTCTTCTGCGGCTGGCGGTTTCAGCGGCCACTCCGCTTTGCCGATGTAGCTGCCCTCACTCCAGGTGTCCGCCGGATCCTTGCCGAACAACACACGCGCGGGGCCTGGTGCAGCGCCAGAAACGCTGGCGAAACCCTTGGCGTCGAGCTTGCCCTTGATGCTTTTGCCGAGGGCGTCGATGACTTCGTAGTCGCCTTCCTTGATGCCCTGACGCCCGGCGTACTGGTTGAACAGCTCCAGATTGCCTTTGCCCGGTTTCGGCGGTTCCGGGAATACCCCGGCGAGACTTTTCGCCCCGGTGTAGGCGAAGTTCGCCGCGTGCGCGGTGTACGGGCCCGTAGTGGCGTGGGTGATGCCGCCGGCGTTGTAGGTGGTGGCGCTGCCACCGCCCTGGATCACCAGTTCGGTCTTGGCGGTGATGGTGATGCGGTCAGCATTGGCAGTGATGTTGAGTTTGGCCAGCAGGTTGATGCTGTCCTTGAGGGCCTTGACGTCGATGTCGCCGGAGGCCGCGACCAGGCGCCAGCCCATGCTCTGCACGAACAGACGCATGCCACGGCTGGCACTGGCCAGCAGGCGTTTGCCGATGGAAAAACTGGTGTGCCCGGTGCTACTCAGCGCCAGGTGTTCACCGGTGGCGATATGGCTGGAGCGCGGCGTGGTCAGGGCGATGCCGGCGGGGCTGGCGAGGACCAGATGCGGCTCGGTGAATTCAGGGAATTCATTGGCGGTCATGTTCGCCGGGCCACTGCCCAGCACACCTTGATGCTGCGCGTGCAACGCCTTGGCCACATCGTCCTGATCGCCGGCCTCTTGCGCTTGAAGCTCTTTGGCCTGAGTGGCGAAACCGTCCTGCTGATCGCTCGCGGTGGCGAGGCGCTCGGCGGTTTCCGGCAAATCCTTGTGGTGCTTCGATTCGTTAGGGCGCGGCTCGGTGGTGATCAACAGACCGGCGCCAGCACGCACCGCGCCATGGCGGTCGGTGCGCAACTCGAAACCTTCGCCACGCGGCTGCCCGCCGCTCGGGCGCGGGTGTGTCAGGTAGCCGAGGTTGATCGCACTGGCGCCGTGGTCACTGCGCAGCGCGATACTGATCTCGCTGGTGGTGTCGTCGATGCGCAGTTCGTTGGCGCGGCTGCCCTTGTATTCCTTGCTCTTGACCGTGGCCAGAGTCTTGAAGTCCGGTAGTTTGTACGGCGGCAGGTTGGCGCCGTGGTACAGGCAACCGGTGATCAGCGGCTGGTCGGGATCGCCTTCCAGGAAGGTGATCAACACCTCCATGCCGACCCGCGGAATGTTGATCGCGCCAAAGGTTTCGGCAGCCCAGTTCGAGGCCACGCGCATCCAGCAACTGGTCTTGTCGTCGTGCTCGCCTTCGCGGTCCCAGAAGAACTGCACCTTCACCCGACCGTACTGGTCGCAGTAGATCTCTTCGCCCTCAGGGCCGCAGACCACGGCGCTCTGGGTGCCGAGGACTTTTGGTTTCGGGTGGTCGAGCGGCGGCCGGTACGGCACGTCCCACGGGATCGCATTGAAGCGGTTGCGGTAGCCCTGGTGGAAATCGTCCTTGTTGTCGGTGGTGTCGCTGGTCACCGACTCTTCCAGCACTTGCGGCTGTTTGCCTTCGTGGAAGATCTCGGTGAGCAGCCACAGATCGTTCCAGGTCGGGTTGGCGTGTTCGGTCAGGGCGAGGTAATGCCCGCTGACCAAAATCGGCTGATCGCTGTTGCCCTCGGCCAGACGATAGTCGCTGCGATGGCGTTCCAGTGCGCGATTGGCCAGGTGCTTGCCGCGCTCGCGATCTACGAAACGCCCCGGGTAATCGTAATCTTCCAGATCCGGCTGAGCGCTGCTCTTGGCATCGCTTTCGAGCTCGATCTTCGGTTTGACGAAGTCGTAATCACGCCGCGTGGTGCGGCTGGTGCGCGTGACCAGGCGCAGACCGAAACGCTTGACCACCGGTTGATCGGCGACCAGTCCAGAGTCCTGCTGATAAGCCACTGGCGCCAGTTTCGGAAACACCGTCTGATCATCGCCGAACATCAGTTTGTGGCCGCTGGCGGTGTGCTGAAAGTGGTAGTGAATCCCCTCCTCCTCACACAGGCGCTGGACGAAATGCAGATCGCTTTCGTCGTACTGCACGCAGTAGATGCGCTCCGGATAAATCGCGCTCAGTTGGAAGTGATAGTCACTGGCGAGAATGCCGTGTTCTTCCAGCACCTTGCTGATGATCTGTTGCACGGTCATCTGCTGGAAGATGCGCTGGTTGACCCGATGCGCGAGGTACGACAGCTGCGGGCGCAGGGAGATTTTATAGCGGGTCAGGCGCTTACCGGCCTCGCCCTGGGCGATGCTGTAGATCAGCCCGTGAATCCCCGTGCCGCTGGGCGACAGCTGCAGGAACGCGAGTTTGTGCAGCAGGCTTTCGAGGTTGATCGAGGCTTTCTCACTGACCAGTTCCAGCTCAAACTCGAAGGGGGTGTTGAGCGCCTCTTTCCCGGTGAACGACAGCACCTGGAAATCGCTGTCCGCGCCATCGATGGTCAGATTGAAATGAGGCTGATTGGCCGGTGAGAACATCCCTTGTTCCTCGCGCAATGCTGCGACGGGCGCCATTCCATGAAGCGTGGCGCACGCAAAAAATTCTGTTAAGAGCAGCCCCGGCCAGCCGCACTGGCCGGGGCAGTACAACCATCAGTCGCGATTAAACGACTGGAGCACGCCAGTCATCGGAACCCGAAGTACCGGAGACTTCGTGGGTCCAGGTGATTTTGCGGTAGGTGAACTGCACTTCTTCCAGGTGGGTGAAGTGGGCGTTCGACGGGTCCTGGCAGTTGTGCATCTTGTTGTTGATGGCGACGATGATCGCGTCTTCCAGTTTGGTGGTGTAGTAGTGCTCTTGAGTACCTTGAGCCGAAGTGCGGTACCACTGGATAACGATTTCGCTCATGCGCTCGCCGGAAGTCAGCGCCGCTTGCAGCAGAGGCGAAGCCTTATCGTAGACCTTGGTGATGACCACTGGCTTATGCACACGCTGACCGGTTGGCTGACCGGATTGCGGATCACGCGGGATGATCACGTCGTGGGTGAAGGCCTGAACCATGACCTGGTCTTCGTGACCTTCCTGGAAGGTGTTACCCACGGAGTCGGCGGTGAACGCGCCGGCAGTGATCAGACCTTGTTTTTCGCCAGTGACGGACATGTACGCTGGTGTTGCCATGGGGATGCTCTCCTTGCTCGAAAAATACACAACCGACAAGCACCATTGCCTGTCCGGGTGTCTGCTCGGATATCAGTTCCGTGCCAGCTATCACCTAGCCATTATGGATCAAGGGGTTGGCGGCAATGCCTTTGCGTTTAGGCGTTTAAAATTTCGATAAACAGAAAAAAGTGCGCAAGAAGTTGCGCAGTACTGTGCAAGTTCTTGCGCACTTGGCTGAAGGGCACGGTTTATAAGGGTTTCAAGTAGATTCTCGGGTGAAATCCGTGAAACTACTGCGCAACTTTTTGCGCAGTGGTGATGTTTAGATTTTCGACGCTGACAACGCCACCTGCAGTTGACGATAAGCGTCGACCAACTGCTGAAGATTGAACGCGAGGTTCCTCCCGCTCGGGTTCGGCAACACCCACACGTGCGCGCCACCGAAGGTCTTCGCCTGCGGCCCCCACGCCACCACCTTCTGCCCCGTCAACGCCGCATATGCAGCCTTGCCGAGAAACGCCACAAAGCGCGGCGCATGGCGGGTGATCTTCTGCTCAAAGCTCAGGGCGGCAGCGGCGAACTCTTGCGCCGCCAATTGATCCGCCCGCGCCGTCGGCCGCTCGACCACCGCCGTCAAGCCGCAGCCAAATTGCAGGATGCTTCGATCCTCCTCCGCCGGCACCTCATGCGGGGTGAACCCGGCCAAGTGCAAGGTGCGCCAGAAGCGATTACTGCGCCCGGCAAAATGATGCCCCTGCGCCGCCGCGAGCAATCCCGGATTGATCCCGCAGAACACCACCGAAAGCCCCGGCGCCAGAATGTCTTCAAGCCCTTCACCCGCCATGCGCCCGCCCTCATTCGCAAACATTTGCACCACCACCCACGGCAAACCCTAGAATGGCCATCCCAGCCACAGAGCCAAGCACAACGATGGACGTTATTCAGACCCTGCGCTGCTTCGTCGCCGTGGCCCAGAGCGGCAGCTTCACCGCTGCGGCCGACGTGCTCGACACCACCACGACCAACGTCTCCAAAGCCGTCTCCAGCCTCGAAGCCCGGCTGCACACGCGCCTGATCAACCGCACCACTCGCCGCCTCGCCCTGACCGAAGCCGGCGTGCGTTATTTGCAGCGCGCCGAGAAAATTCTCGATGACCTGCGCGAGGCCGATGACGAAGCCGGCACCGCGCAGACCTTGCCGGTCGGGCGTCTGAAGATCCACGCCATGGCCGCCATCGGCAACCACTATGTGATCAATGCGATCGCCCGCTACCGCGAAATTCACCCCACGGTGATGTTCGACCTGACCCTGAGCAATCGCCTGCCCGACCTGCTCGAAGAAAGCTACGACATGTCGATCGTCCTCGCCCGCGACCTGCCGGATTCCGGCTTCGTCGCGCAACGCCTGGGCACTACTTACAGCATCCTCTGCGCCTCACCGGCGTACCTGGCCAAACACGGCCACCCCGCCACACCCGCCGACCTCGCCGCGCACGACTGCCTGCGCATCGTCAACACGGTGATGCCCGCAGACAACTGGGTGTTCGAAGGGCCTCAAGGCATGGAAACCCAGAATATCCCCGACTCCCCTTTCCACATCAACACCGCCGACGGCATGGCCACGGCGATCAGAAATGGCATGGGCATCGGCATTCAGCCGCTGGCATCAGCCGTCGAAGGATTGGTCGGAGGCACACTGGTGCGGGTACTGCCGCAGTACCGCCTGGAGGAATACAACCTGTTCGCGATCTACCCGTCGCGCAAATTCGTCGACGCCAAAATCAAGACCTGGGTGGAGTTCCTGAAAACCGCCATCCCGCAACTGTTGGCATCGGATGAAGACATGGCTGGGGCCAAGCAACTCGCTGATGCTTAGTGCCGCAGACCTGGAGTGTCGACCCTCCAGCACCGGCATCGACCATTAACCGTTAGAGCAACCGCTGCCCATCACTTGGTATTGCACGACGTGTTGCGCGCCGGTTGAGTCGTCATAAGTCATCTGCACCGGCACCGCGCCGCACTGATTGGCAGTGTCGGAGATCGACACCACGTGAGCGATGTCGAGTTGGCTGGCGGAGTTGTACGCCTCGACTTGTGCGGTTTCATCCGCCGCAAAGACTTGCGCGCCGATACCGCCTAGGGCCAGAAGAAGAGCGATTTTTGCAAGTTTCATGATGTTCACCGTCTCGTGGGGAACCGTGTTTGTTCACGGAGTGGAGACGATGTTAGGGGTTCAAGCGCACGGCAAAAATCGGTCGGCTGGACAAACACTGTGTCCAGAATGGTGATGAATAAGTCCAGACACCGTGGGTGCCCTTTTCGCGAGCAGGCTCACTCCTACAGTGGATTTTGCAGTGCTCACGAATGTTGTGGCGGGCGCAAAACCTGTAGGAGTGAGCCTGCTCGCGAGAGAGTGTCAGATTTTTTGTGTGCGGGCCGGTAATGGCCTGCCGTCAGGCAGGCCTTCATTTCACCAGTTCGGCCTGATGAATCGGTCTCCATATAAAACCGCAAACTGATTCATGGCGCTTTTCCAGTCATGGGCGGCGCTGCCCCAGTTGGCGGTGATGTTTTTCAGCGCCAGCCAGATCAGTTTTGTCGCCGCCTCATCGGTTGGAAAGTGGCCTCTTGTCTTGATGATCTTGCGTAACTGCGAATTGATGCTTTCGATCGCGTTGGTGGTGTAGATCACTTTGCGTATCGCGGGTGGGAACACGAAAAATGGGATAACCCGCTCCCAGGCGCGTCTCCAAGCCGCCGCTATCGTCGGATACTGCTTGCCCCACGGCCCCGCTTCGAAGGCGTCCAGAGCCTGTTCGGCGACATCGGCATTGAGAGCTTGATAAATCGGCTTAAGGGCCTTGGCCAGTTCACGGCGCTTGTCCCACGCCGCGTAATCAAGGCTGTTGCGGATCAAATGGACGATGCATGTCTGCAGCGTTGTCTCTGGAAACACCGCACTCAAAGCCTCCGGCATACCTTTGAGCCCGTCAGTTACCGCGATCAGCACGTCTTCGACGCCCCGGGTTTTGAGGTCATTGAAGACCTTCATCCAGAACTTGGCACCTTCAGTGTTCTCGATCCAGATCCCCAAAATATCTCGGGTCCCATCCGGCAGCACGCCCAGAGCCAAGTAGATGGCCTTATTGCGAACCACGCCTTCGTCACGGATCTTGACCCGCAGAGCATCGAAGAAAATGACCGGATACATGGGCTCAAGCGGGCGTTGCTGCCAGGTACTGACTTCCTCCAGAACCGCATCGGTGACGGAGCTGATGAAGTCATGAGAGACATCTGTGCCGTACTGTTCCGAGAGGAAAGCACGAATCTCGCGAACGCTCATGCCACGGGCATACATGGCGATGATTTTGTCGTCGAAACCCGTGAAACGGCGCTCGTGCTTGGGGATCAGGATCGGGGCGAAACTGCCGTCGCGGTCTCTGGGAATATCCAGACGCAACGGGCCGTCTTCGGTCAGCACGGTCTTGCTGCTTCTGCCATTACGCTGATTACTCGAATCCTCAGGGCGCTCCGCGCCCTGAGGATAACCAAGGTGGTGCCCCATCTCGGCGCCAAGGGCTCGCTCGATCAGCGCTTTCTTAAACGCCATCGCGGCATCCTGAATAGCGTCGGCACTCATCGGGCCGCTGACGAACTGGTCGATCAGCTCTTGGGGAATGGAAGGAAGGTCACGCTGGGCCTCTCGGGCCGGTCTCTTTTTGGTCGGCATACATGCACCTCTGCGACATGTTATGCCCGAACACAAAATTTATGACACTCCCGCTCGCGATGGCGCCAGCCCAGTCAACAAAGAACCCGAGACGACCGCCAGCGACCAGACAACACAAAACCCATGCCGAGAGGTTTAGCGATACGTCGCACCGTCCCGATGGGCCGCGAATCGGCCCCAAACCCCAAACTCACCTACTCCAACCCAAGCCCCGCACGCCCCATCGAATTCAGACGCTCCACCGGAAAACGCTCCACCCACGCCCGCTCATAATCCTCCCGCGGAAAATCATCCGGCGACGCCCCCTGCTCAAACGCCCTGAACACATCCCGCGCATAGCGCAGATTCTTCGCACACATCGGCGCCGCCGGCACGTACATCACGTTGCCCCAGCCCTGCTGATTCTCCACCGGCGCGACGCTATGGATCACATCGCAATGCCACCAAACCGAATCGCCGGCCTGCACATCCGGAATCGGACTTAGCCCCTCGATCAGCAGCGGATGCCATTGCCGCGATACCGGCAGCACCTTGCCCGGCGCCACCCCACACAACTCGTCTTCGGGCACGTCATCGAGCAGCGGCCGCAGCAGCAGGTACGCCATCGCCGTGGGGATCGGCAGGGTGTGCAGCACGCCTTGATCGGCCTGCATGTCCGACAGCGCAGTCCAGCCCTGAAACGTGCGAAACGCCGAACACTTCACCGTGTCCTTGTAGGCGTATTCATCCACCTCGGTACGAAACGCCGCATCCCACGGGTCGTAGGCCGCGAAGTCGTTGCTGTAGATTTTGTCGAAGACCTTCAAATACGCCGGATGCAGCCAGCGCTCCAGCGCCCCGGAATCGGTGTGCGGGCCAAGGCCTTTCGAGTGCGTGCCCGGCGGACGCCGACGTACCCGATCCGGATACAGCGCGTTGATGTCCGGATTGAACCAGTCCTGACCGTGCGAATGAGTCTTCCACAACCGATTGAGAAACGCCTGCGCCGTGCCCATCCGCTCATGCTGGCGCAACTGCATTTGCGCCGCCGACCAATAGATCGGAAAAATCTCCGGCCGCGACGCCTCAAGATTGCCGAAAAACTGGTCGGCCGGCCCACGGTAAAACGCATCGAACCGGTTCTTGTCGAGGTAATCCAGTAACCCCTGGTCCCACTGCAACACCTGCTCGCGGGGGAAGTGATTGCGGATCACCACGCAACCGCGACGCTTGATCAACGCCAGTTGCTCGGCAGTCACTGTGCCAGCGGCGATGTCAGCGAACTCCAGCACCGGCCAGCCCGACCCGGTCTGCGCCTCCTGGGCTTTGATCGACGCAATCTCGCCGGCAATAAACTCACTGACCTCGGCAAACAGCCCCTGCACATCGCCGATCTGCGCGCGCAAGGTGCGTTTCATTTTGACGATACTTTCGCGGTAATTCTCCGGAAGCGTTGCGCTCTCGAATGCCTGGTATTTGCTCATCGGGGGACCTGCAGACCTTGTTGTTGGTGCAGGTATGGGACCACTTCCGATGGTGTCGGCGGCAGCCTGATTTGCCGCGTCAAGTAATACGATTGTGGCGTTGTAGCGGCGCGCTGCTTACTGAAAGTGATGACCGTGCTGACGACGAAACTCCGAAGGCGTCAGCCCCTTCAACGCCTTGAACTGCCGATTGAACAGCGCCAGCGACGAGTACCCTACTTCGTCGGCAATCAGCGAAACCGTCGTATTCCCCTGCATCAACAACGCACAGGCGTGTCCGACTCTTAGCCGTACGATGTAGTCCAACGCCGTGCAGCGCGTATGACGGCGGAACATCCGATGGAACGCCGACACACTGACGCACGCCATCACGGCCAACGCTGGAATGCTGATGGCCTGGGCGTAGTGACCATGCAAATAATCCAGAACCCGGTGGATGCGCGGGTCTTCAACAATCTGGCTGCCAGCCTGCGAGTCCGACGCAGAGAGGATTCGCCTGGCATCGACGTCCCGCGTCAGTTTGCTCAACACGGTCAACAGCGCGATCAAACGCTCGGCCGGCTCCTGCTCAACCATCGCCTCGATCAGTGGCCGAATCTCCCGCGACGCTGCCGCACTGAAACTCAACGCCTGCCGCGCCGCCACAAGTAATTGCCGCAGCGACCCCATCTCCGGAAACAACGTCACCAGCGACTCCGCCCACGCCGCCGAAAACCAGATCACCAACGCCACATGCGGTTGCCCGGCGTCGACCCGCTCCGCCGACGACCAGCTATGCGGCACATTCGGCCCGACCAGAATCAGATCGCCGTCATCGTAAGCCGCGACGTCATTGCCGATATAGCGATGGCCACGACTGTTCAAGGTCAGCGTCAGTTCGTACTCGGGGTGGTGGTGCCACTCAAACGGAATTGCCCCTGGCAGGCGCCGGTTCAGCAGCGTCCAGGAGGCAGTGGCTTCGGTGGGGATTTTTTCGAAACTGGGTTTCATGGTGGACGATTCTGCTCTGTGGCGTGGGAGGCACGCCCCGATCGTATCACTCTGTTTACAACGGCAACGGTCGATCCTGCACCACGCGCTTCATCACCAGCGTCGAGGTCAGCCGCTGCACATTCGGCAAAGTCGAAAGGCACTCGTCATACAGGCGCTGAAACGCTGGCAAATCCTGAGCGATGACGTGCAGCAAATAATCCGGTTCGCCGAACAACCGTTGCGCATCCACCACCTGCGGAATCTCCACCAGCGCCGCCTCGAACGCCTCCACCGCTTGCCGGTCGCCTTCGCGCAACGTGGCGAAGACCATCGCGGAAAAGTTCAGGCCCAGCGCGGCGGGGTCGAGTTTTGCCCGGTAGCCGAGCAGCACCCCGGACTCTTCCAGCGCCCGCACGCGGCGGTGGCAGGGTGAAAGGCTCAGGCCCACGCGATCGGCCAGTTCGGTGACCGACAGCCGACCATCCTTTTGCAGCTCAGCAAGAATCTTCCGATCAGTTCTGTCCACGCAATAAAACCTTCTAATCTGATGCGCCATGACGACCATCTTTGGAAAAATATTCTAGCCGAGTTTGCTTATTCTCCCTCAACCAAAAACTGCCGCACCGCTGCAACCGGCGCGGCACTTGATTGATGGAAAACCAACATGAGCAAAGCAACGCCACGTCAACGGCCATGGGTGACGCCATGACCTTCAGCGTATTCGCCGCTTTCTGGGCGGTATCGATTCTGTTTGTGATCACCCCCGGCGCCGACTGGGCCTACGCGATTTCCGCAGGCTTGAAGCACCGCGTCGTACTCCCCGCCGTGGGCGGTCTGCTGTCCGGGCACTTACTCGCGACGCTGATTGTGGCGGCCGGGGTAGGCACGCTGATCGCCGGACATCCGCTGGCCCTGACAGCACTGACCGTAGCCGGCGCCGGTTACCTGCTGTGGCTGGGCGCCAATCTGTTCGCCCGCCCTTCCACTCTGCACGCCGCAGCGAGCCAGACCAGCGACTCATGGGCGCGCTGGGCCTTGAAGGGTCTTTGCGTGAGCGGGCTCAACCCGAAAGTGTTCTTGCTGTTTCTCGCCCTGTTGCCGCAATTCACCGACGCCGGCGCGCCGTGGCCCGTGCCGCTGCAAATGGTCGCGCTCGGCCTGGTGCATACCGCCAGTTGCGCGGTGATCTATCTGCTGGTCGGGTTTGGCTCACAGGTGGTACTGCGCGCCCGGCCTGCAGCGGCACGCAGGGTCAGTCGAGTTTCAGGGCTGATCATGATTGCGATTGCGCTGGGGCTGCTGATCGAACAGCTGCACGCCTGATTCTTCCTCCTGACGAGATCTGCCAATGACCGAACACACCTCACCCTACGACACCACTGCCCTAACCAAGCCGGCAACACGCCTGCGCATCCCGCAGCTCAAACAGATGAAAGTCGAAGGGCGCAAATGGGCGATGCTGACCGCGTACGACATGTACAGCGCAGTAATTTTCGAGGACGCCGGCATTCCCGTCCTGCTGGTCGGCGACTCAGCGTCCAACAACGTGTTTGGCAACGACTCGACCTTGGCCGTGACCGTCGACGAACTGCTCCCGCTGGTGCGCGCCGTCACCCGATCAACCCGGCGGGCCTTGGTCATCGCCGACCTGCCCTTCGGCTCGTACCAGGTTTCACCCGAACAATGCCTGCAAACCGCCGTGCGTTTCATGAAGGAGGCTGGCGCCCATGCGGTGAAGATCGAGGGCGGTGTCGAATTGCTGCCACACATCGCCAAGCTCAGCGTCTCGGGCATCCCGGTCATGGCCCACATCGGTTTCACCCCGCAGATGGAACATCAATTGGGCGGCTATCGTGTACAAGGTCGGGGCGAAGACGGGCAGCGCCTGATCGACAGCGCCAAAGCGCTGGAAGCCGCCGGCGCGTTCGCCCTGCTGATCGAAATGGTGCCCGGCGACGTTGGCGCAGCGATCACTCAAGCGGTGGCGATCCCCACTGTGGGCATCGGCGCCGGCAATCAGTGCGACGCGCAAGTGCTGGTCTGGCAAGACATGGCCGGCCTGCGCCAGGGACGTCTGCCGCGCTTCGTCAAACAGTACGCCGACCTGCGCAGCGTCCTGCAAACGGCGGCCAGAGACTTCGCCGACGACGTACAGGCCGGCACCTTCCCCGGCCCCGAACACACCTTTTAACCAACCGCCAGCAGCAGGAGGCCCCCATGCAAACCCCGAGACAACGCGCCGCCGAAGGCCTCAAGGTGGGCGACCGCTTCAACGTCGTCCGCCGTTTCACACCCGACGACGTCCATCACTTCGCGCAACTGTCCCGCGACTACAACCCCGTCCACTGCGACGCGCACTATGCGCAACTGCGAGCATTCAAAGCGCCGATCACCCACGGCCTGCTCACGGCCAGCCTGATGACCGAAATCGGCGGCCAGATCGGCTGGCTCGCCACCGGCATGAACCTCCAGTTCAAGCGCCCCGTCTATCCCGGCGAAACCATCACCTGCCACTGGCTCATCACCAGCATCGACGAGCGAGGCCACGCAACAGCCGAAGTCAGCGTCTTCAACGAACAACACATCACCGTGCTCGAAGCTATCACCACCGGCGTCCTGCCCGGCGCGCCAGAACGCGAATACATGAAACACATGCTGGCCGAGGGCGACCCTACCAATGGCGCGCGATGACGCGTTTAAACAGAGTTGTTTATATGACACCCGGTGTTACGTCCCCAAGGCTACAACGCCTTGCGCCATTGCCTACGACTACGCCAGAATCCGCCGGCTTGTGCGCCTAGAGTGCGGGTTCTATCGTGGGTCGGTCGCTGATAAAGCAGCGATCGGGTTTGGTAGCCCGGTTTCACACATGGCGCAAAACGTCACCTTACGCAGATGCCTTCTGGCGCCTGTGTTTTATGGTGGCCATGCGCAGGGCGCTTTCGAGCGCGCCGGTTTTTCCATGTGTGCCGGTCTACCAACCTTCGTAATGGCCACCACCCTCGTTTGGTAGCGAATGTGATGGTTCCCTTAGCCACATATGGAGCGTCACTATGTTCAAGGTCACACCAAACCCACCCGTAACCGAAACGGTCTCACCCTACGAATCCTCCGATTCCCGAAAACTCAGCGAAGCCGCCGAACGCGCCCTCGACCACTACCTGAACCCCGCCAGCCAAATCATGGCCACGCCCTACACACCCAACGCCATGTTCCTGGCCAACCCCAAAATCGCCACCGAGGAATTGCTGGCGAACGCCAGTGAATCACTGGGTTCGGCAACGGTGATGTTGGGGGATGTGGCCGCGCTGGTGGAGGGGCCGATTCGCAAGACGCTGCTGGGCATTGCGCAGGTGGTGATGCTGGGGGAACTGGCGGTGAATCAGGCGTTGGATAATGTTGTGCCGACGGCATAACGAACGCTCCCTCCTTGGCGGCGTTAAATAGGTCGCCACGGAGGGACTAACTAGAAACAGGAACGCGTTAGGCATCTGCCTTCAGGACGAACCGATAGGCGAATTCTCAGATTCCCAACATCTCGCTCCGAAAGCTCAAGATCGCCCTGCTATGGTTTGCAGCCTGCCTCTATGCCAGACTTCGACTGCCGTTACTTCTACAAGGATGTTCAAGATGTCGGGCAAACCTGCCGCTCGTATTACCGATCCCACGTCCTGCCCACTACCAGGGCACGGAGTCAACCCAATAGCCTCTGGGTCTCCAGACGTTTTCTTCGATGGCTTGGCTGCCGCACGACAGACTGACAAGAGCGCATGTGGAAGCGCAATTGTCGGAGACGTCGCCTCCACGGTTCTCATCAATGGCTTGCCCGCAGCAACCTTGGGTAGCACGGGGGCTCATGGCAACAATGTCATCAGTGGCTCCGGTACCGTAATCATTGGCAATTCGCATACTCCCGCGCCGTTTACGCCTCCACTGCCGTTAGTCCTGCCTAATACCTTTGGTCAATCATTCAGCGTGCTCAATAGCGAGACCGGTGAGCCATTGGCACTCAGGGATTTTGTTGCAACCATCGACGGGGTAAAAATCACGGGCGTCACGGATGCAAGTGGAGTTGCTCACGTAAAGGCGCCATCGAAAGACTCAAAAATCTCTCTGCACGTCATATTTAATGCTCCGGCAAGAACACTCGACGAACTGTCGGAGGGGCAGTAATGGCTGACAATTTCTCAACGAAAGCGACCGCTCAAAAAATCAGACCCGGCGAGTTCATGTGCCCCATCCCGGTAAAAGTCGATGATCGTGCGGCGACACGCGAAGCGATCATTCAAAGCTTTCGAAAGGCAGGTGGCGTCTTTACCGAACGCTCTAGTTGGGGAGCGGCCAAGGCCAAACCTGACATGGAAAAGGATTGGGACTATTCAATGATTGCTCTGCATCATGCCGGGCGCTCATACGAATGCACTCCAGGCGGAAGCAAGCAGATGAAAGGCGTTCAATCCCATCACATGGGTAACGGCTTTGACGATATCGGCTACCACTATGGGATCGCTTGCGACGGAACGGTTCTCGAAGGCCGTGACATCAGGTTTCTAGGGTCGAACGTTCACCTGTTCAACACAGGCGTGATCGGAATAGTGCTTCTGGAAAACCTGACTACTGCAGAGGAAGGCGGAGACATCGTTGCGAAAGGCAGGGAAACCCTGGAGTACTTCGGGGTTAGCACAACAAATGTCATACCTGCGGCACAGATTGACTCGTTACTGCGATTGATCAAAGTGCTTAAAGACGTTTTTCTGATCAAGAATTTTGGCGGCCACCGGGAGTACCCCGGCCAAGTGAGTGAAGGGAAAATCTGCCCCGGCAACATTGGCATGGAGCTTGTCAGAAACATCCGCACCAAGACCGGACTTCTCCCACCACCGAAGCCAGGCGCGGAATGAAATATTTTATATTTGCAGGATTGGTCTCGCTTTTAATCATCCTGAACGTGGGCTTCTATAACGAAGTATCTGATGGTGAGGTCAATCGAGTTTTCTTCATTAAGAAGGATCCAAGCATGCGTGTGAAATTTACAAACATCCATGCAAACGATGGGAATTACCGTCGAGTAGAAAAACTCACGAACGAGCAAAGGCAGGACATCATTGACTATTGCAAATACAGATTAGGTATTGACACAAAAGTGTCAACACAAGCTGAAATTGAAATGTGCGCAAAGAGATAAAACAAGACAAGCCGAATAACTGGATGTTCATTCAACCTGTTCAGGAAGCAAAATCAGCGCTCGATCTGATTTTTGATTCCATCAATGGTATTTTCGGCCAATGAATCTATATCGCGGCTTCGTTTACCTGACATTACTTCTCTGCGCTGGCTGTGTAAAAACAGCCAACATCCCGCCCGCCGACCTTACTTTATCGTCTTTCGAATTAGGACCGAATAATCTTTTTACTGTGAAATTCACTTCAACAGTAGATTTGGCTAGCGCATTCAATGATTTCGAGAACTCTAATCAGCTCACGCCAACGCTGATCTGCTCACTAGACGGCGATATGGATTTTTCGTCCAAGCATTCAATCAATATAAAGGCTGAAGGCCTGGTGAATGCGAGCAGCCAAACCAGACCAAATTACACTTTCACCTCAGAGCTTGTTTTCTACAACGCTAGACCCTACGGGACGCAACTCGATCTGAATGATTACGAAGCCGTCCGACCGCTACTAGCCAATAAAGCTTTCATACCCTGCAAGGTACGCATTACCGCGTATGGATATAAAACCTATTACACAAAGTCATTGATCATTCCAACCACGAAAATGACAGAACAGATATTTAAGAAGCCTTAGATAAAACCTAAGCAAGAACAACCTGAAGTATCTGACTGCTGCTGGATATACCTGGGGGTTATTGGTCGAAAGGAAACCTGCCTCCAGTGGCTCAATCTCCCGTCACAAACCTGTCACCCCCAACCTGCTAACCTCCCCTGCGCCTCCTCCCCACTTACTTAAGAGCCCCAACAAAAGGTGCCCCAAGGTGTACTCCGTCGCCCCACCCCGCCAAAAAATCATCCTCCGCTCCGAAAACCTCCACTCCGAAGACTTCGGCGCCCTCTTCTCCCGGCTCTTCGGCAATCGCTACGCCGACACCCCGCCGATCCCCTCCAACATCATCATCGGCGGCGTCTACGGGCGGCACGACGGGGTCAGTTTCCGGCGTATGCATTACCACGGTGATTTCACCGTCACCTTCCCCGACCCGCAGGACGAGATCACTTTTGTGATTCCCACGGCGGGCAAGATTGTGTTCAACCACCGCACCGAGTCCGTCGGTGTGGCGCAAGTGGGGTTGGCGATTGATAAGGCGGATATCCGCTCGATGCGGTTTCTCGACAATCACGCGCAGCACGGGATTTCGGTGAATCGGGGGCAACTGACGGAGCGGTTGGCGGCGTTGTTGGGGCGGCCCATTGTGCAGAAGATTGTATTTGAGCCGGTGGTGGATCTGCACTCGGCGGCGTTTGGCGGGATCAAGGCGTTGATTGATCTGGCGACGGGGACGGAGTTTGATTTGTTGCTCAACAGCGGGACGCTGATGCCGTCGCGGTTGCGCGAGATGTTGATCGATGCGGTGCTGGAGGCGTGGCCGCACAATTTTACCGAGGCGTTGCGCCAGCCGGCACCGAGGGTGGCGCCGCGGCATGTGAAGTTGGCGATGGAGTTTATTCAGGCGCATCCGGAGCAACTGGTGAGTGGCGTGGAGTTGGCGCGGTTGAGCAATGTCAGTCAGCGCGCATTGCAGGAGGGGTTTCGACGGTTTGTCGGGATGTCGATTGTGGCGTATCAGCGGCAGGTGCGGCTGGAGCGCGCTTTCGAGGCGCTGGGGCAGCGGCATTCGGCGTCGGTGACGGAGGTGGCGTTGCGCTTTGGCTTCAGTAATGTCGGGCGGTTTTGTCAGTATTTTCAGCAGGCGTATGGGGTGAGTCCGGCGCATCTGAGAGGGCGGGGTTGATTGGTTTATCGGCGGGGATGCTGGTGGATCAGTTGATGGTGATGTTGGCTGTCATGGCGCCTTCGCGAGCAAGCCCGCTCCCACAGGGTTATGCAGTGGACTCAAGACTGGCGCTGGTCGGTGACACGGCTGATGTGCTGGACTCAGGTTTGGCGGCTGGCGGGGATCTGAATGTGGGAGCGGGCTTGCTCGCGAATGCGATGGGTCAGCCAAGGTGATGTTGGCTGACATGGCGCCTTCGCGAGCAAGCTCGCTCCCACAGGGTTAGTTGGTGGACTCAAGACTGGCGCTGGTCGGTGACACGACTGATGTGATGGGCTCAGGTTTGGCGGCTGGCCGGGATCTGAATGTGGGAGCGGGCTTGCTCGCGAATGCTGTGGGTCAGGCGAGGTGATGGTGACTGACACGGCCTCTTCGCGAGCAAGCCCGCTCCCACAAGTTTTTGCGGTGACTCAGGGTTGGCCGTTCCCTGCTCCACCATATTTTGCTGGTGCTTTGTGAATGGTGGTCGTCCTTGACCTTGCGCGGTTGTCCCTGCTTTAGAACGCGTAACTGGCCTTCAGGCTGCCACTGAAACCGTGGCTGTCACCACCGCCGCTGGCACCGACTTCTGCGCCGACGCTGACCGCGCCGAGGCTGGCCATCAGGTTGACGCCGCCGCTGAACTGGTCGCGGTTGTCGAAGGCGGCGCGCTGTTCGATGTCGAGGCCCAGCAGGTGGCCCTGGCTGTTGACGTCGTTGTTGCCCAGGGTGCGTTCGTAGCCGACTCGTACGCCCGGCACCAGTTGCCAGGCGCCCATCGCCACCGGGGCAAATGCCACGTGGAGGTTGGCGACGGTGCTGCGGCGGGTGGCGGTGTTGTCGTCGATGTCGAGTGCCAGTTCGCTGCCCTTCTCTTTAAAGCCTTTGAGGTCGAGGTGGCTGATGCGCACGCCGAGGCTCGGTTCGAGGATCATGCCGTTGACCGGTGCGCGGTAACCCAGCGCCAACGTCGCGCCGGTGAGGTTGCCGTGAGTGTCGCCCTTGGCCGCGCCGAGGCCGCCACCGAGTTCGCGTTTGCTGTCGTAATCGACGTAGCCGGCGCTGGCGTTGGCGTCGACGAACAGGCCACGTTCCAGGCTAGTGAAGCCGTAGCGCGCGCCGAGGTTGAAGAAGGTGAAGTCGGTATCGGCCTCGCCACCCCCGCCGCCGACGGTGCCTTTGCTGTAGCCGAAACCGCCGCGCGCGCTGAGTTGTTCGGAGAAGCGCTGGGTGATGCCGACCATCAGGCCTTGGCTGTGTTCGTTGCTGCTCTCGGCGTGGGACGAGCCGTCGGTGCCGAGGTATCCGGCAAGCGCGGTGGTCCACAACCGGTATTGGCCGACTTTCAGATCGGTGCCGCTGGCGTAAGGCGCGGCGGCTTGCTCGATCAGCGCATTCTGCCGCAGCAGGTAGCTGGCGGCGTCAGCGTGAACCTGACCGCCGACATGGGACTCGACACCGCCGAGGGTGCCGGCGTCGATGGCCGATTGCAGGTAGTAGTTGTAGGCGCTGTAGGTGCCGGACAGGTTGGTGTTCTGCAACTCGCGGAGCAATTGGGCACCGGCAGCGGCGTTGCCGATCAACCCCGCCTGACCCGGCAGGCTGTTGTACTCGACCAGTTTGCCGCGCAACACGTAGATGGTTTCCTGCGACAGGCCGAGGCCTTGTTTGAGGTAGTTGTCCATGCTGCCGTATTCGGCGGTGACCTCATCCAGACCGGCCTGGAGGTAACTGGCCTGCACGCCGAGCAGCGGCGCGTACACCGAAGCCATGCTTGGCGGCATTGCTTTAAGAGTCGCGGCGACGCGGGCGGCGGTGTAGTCGTTGGTCGCCAGGTAGTTGGCCATGATGGTCGCGTTATCGACCCCGGCGATGCTCTGCAGCACGGCGGCGGTCCAGCCGGTGCGGTCCTTGCCGGCGGTGCAATGGAACAATTGTGCGCCGTCGGTGGTAGCCAGTTCGTTGAACAGCTTGCCGAACTGACCGCGCATCCCGGCGTCGCTGACGAAGGCGCGGTTGGTCTGCTCCATCATGGCGATGGCGTCGGCGGCGCTTTTGAACGACACGGTGGTGATGTTCGCGCCCGAGGTAGTGCTGCCGATAATGTCGATGTTCTGGTAGGTCGCACCGCTCAGCATCGTATCCGGCGTGCCGGCGATTTCGCTCGGCGTGCGCAGGTCGTAGACGGCTTTGATGCCGAGGCTGTTGAGGGTCGCCAGATCCGCTGCCGACGGCGTGATCGCGTTGGAGCGGTAAAACACGCCGCTACGCATGGTGCCGTCGTGGGCGGTGGAATACGCAGTAGTCAGGCCGGCGACATCACGGAAGTTGTCGATGCTTTGCAGGCGCGGCGTGTCGAGCACCACAGGCTCGGCGGCGTGGGCAGCGGCGATGGACAGGCTCAGAACGGACAGCGAACACACAAGACGTTGAAACACAGTGCAGCCTCATTGGAATTAGCATTGGGCTGGCTACTATCTGCAATCAACTGATACCGAATATGACAGAACGACTGCGCACGCAAATGCCTGCGCGATTGGGCCGTGGGCTGCGTTTTTTGTCCGTATCTGCCGGAGAGCCACTGTAGGAGTGAGCCTGCTCGCGATAGCGGTGGGTCAGACAACGCAAATGTCAGCGATATACCGCTATCGCGAGCAGGCTCACTCCTACAGGGTTCGGTGAAGAATGTGGAGTTTTCGGTTGAAGGCGATTCCGTCCATAATCCCTCCCCCAAATGGACTGACACAGGAAATGTGAAATGGACACCACTCAATGGCTCGGTTTGTTCGAGCGGGCTTTTCGCGGCATGGAGAAGAATCTTGAGCAAGTGCTGCAACTCAACAGTTGCCGCGAGCATTGGATTCAAGCCCAGATCAGTCTGCAAGCCTGGTTCGAAGATGAGATCGAGATCTGGACGGATCTGCCGATAGGCGACCGACGCAAAGCGGACCTGTACTCATTGGACGACAACGGTGCGCCGAGGATGGTCGCCGAAATCAAATGCCTGGGCGATGTCTCGCAGGCCAAGTGCCTGGAAGGCGATTGGTCAGTGCGGGCCGATGTTGATCGGTTGCGCTCTTTCGAATGCCCCACCCGCCTGTTCGTCCTGGTCATCGCCAAAGGCGAGCGCGAAACCAATACCGGACGTCGCCTTCGCGAAGATGAATGGGTGGATGGCCGGACATGCGTCACTGTGGATCTGCAATTTGCCCTGGTTCGGATGTGGGCTTTGTAGGTCAAGTTCTTCATCCACTTCTGCACGCGACGTGGGCCGACATCGCGGCTCGCTCGGGTGCGCCGTTGCTCAACATCGAAGTGATTTGCTCGGATCGACGTGAGCATCGTCGTCGGGTTGAGCAGCGGCAATCAGACATCACGGGGCTGACACCACCGACCTGGTCCTCCGTGGCGAATCACGAATTTGAAGCCTGGGCGCAGCCGATCCTTCGGCTCGACACCACGAGTCTCTCCGTGGATCAGGCGGTGGAGATCATTGTGGGAGCTAGCCTGCTGGCGATTGGGGCGAGCCTGCCAAAGTGATGGCCACTGACACGGCCCCTTCGCTGGCAAGCCAGCTCCCACAGGGGTTATGTGGTGGACTCAGGATTGACCGCCGCCCGAGTTCATTGCGGAGCTAGCCCTGCTAACGAACGATTGCGGTGCATGACGATCTCCAGCCCCTCGCCTGCTTCCGGCACCTGAAAGTAGCTGGTGATCAAATCAAACTCTGCATCCGAAGCGGCAAACTCGTGCTCCGCCAGCGCGTTGCGCGAATGCAGCCGGGCGCGGCAAGTATCGTCATCCACCGCGAGATAGTGCAGGCAATGCGGCACTTTTGCAGTATCCGCCAGCCCTCGCAACCACTGCCGATCCGCCACGGTATTGGCCGGAAAATCCAGCACCACACTCACCCCCGCGCTAAGCAGATCGATCACCAACGGCCCCAGCACGCCGCGAATCTGCCGCGCACATCGAAGGTAATCCGCCACGGATTTGATCTGCTCCGGATACAGCCGCGACAGCCACTGATCCTCACTGAGCACCAGCGCGCGGTGCTCCTCAGCCAGTAATTGGGCCAGTGTCGATTTGCCCGAGGCGATCTTGCCGCACATCAGGTGTAGTGTGGGTGCACGCATTGGGGACGCTTCCTTATGTCGATTGCTGGATAATGCCCAACGCCTGTCGGCGAGGCAATTGAGGCGCATGACCCAACGAGGAACCCAGATGACCACAATCACCGCACGCCAATGCTCGTCCTGGGTGCTACTTACCCTGCTCGCCACTGCCATGGCGCTGACGGCCGGCTGTTCGAGCAAGCGCTACGCCACCAACGGCTCGAACTGCTACGCCAAAGCCGTGCCCACTTCCGGCGAAGGCGGTCTGGCCTGGGGCGATACCTTGAGCATGGCGCGCAAGAAGTCGTTGAATAACTGCATGCGTTATGCGAGCCGCTCCGGAGGGACGCCGAACACTTGCCAGGTGGTGCAGGCGCAGTGCAAGCGCTGACGGCACCGATAATGATGTTGGCTGAAACGGCCCTATCGCTGGCAAGCCAGCTCCCACAGGGTTATTGGGTGGACTCAGGATTGGCGGCTGCCAGAAATCCAATGTGGGAGCGAGCCTGCTCGCGAATGCGATCTGTCAGCCAAAGCGATGGCGACTGACACGCCCTCTTCGCGAGCAGGCTCGCTCCCACATGGGGTTGTGCAGTGGACTCAGAATTAGCGGCGGGTTCCCGCAGGTTTTGCGGCGGAGACGGGATTGGCGTCCAGTGTGCCGTCCTGATCCATGCGGTTCATGGCGTTGGCGTTCAAGTACACAGCAGTATTCGTGAGAGTCATTTTGCCGACTCCATGTCCCCACAATACTCACTTGTGGTGAGGGGATTTATCCCCGATGGACTGCGTAGCAGGCCCGCTTCTTTATTGGTTGAAGAAGCCCGGCCCACTTTGCGCGCCATCGGGTATAAATCCCCTCACGACAGGTTTACTCAGCAGAAGTGACCGTCTGCTATCAGCGATTCAACGCCGCCGCATTAGCCCGCGCCGCGTGCAGCTTCTTATAGCTGTCGATCAGACGCAGGTGACGATCCAGCCCTTCGAGCTTCATGCTGGTCGGCGTCAGACCGTAGAAACGCACGCTGCCATTGACCGAACCGATCGCCGCGTCCATGCGCTCGTCGCCGAACATGCGGCGGAAGTTGGCCTCGTAATCGGCCAGCTCCAGATCCTCGTCCAGCTCCATTTCCAGGCACACGTTCACCGCTTGGTAGAACAAACCGCGCTCGACAGTGTTGTCGTTGTACTGCAGGAAGGCTTCGACCAGATCCTTGGCCTGTTCGAATTTCTGCAGGGCGAGGTAGATCAGCAGGCGCAGTTCCAGAATCGTTAGTTTGCCCCACGGCGTGTTGTCGTCGAACTCGATACCGATCAGCGTGGTGATGTCGGTGTAATCATCCAGCTCGCTGTTTTCCAGGCCTTGAGCAAGGTTGCGCAGGCCGACCTTGCTCAGACTGTGCAGGTTGAGGATGTCGGCGCGGAATTGCAGGGCCTTGTTGGTGTTGTCCCAGATCAGGTCGTCCACCGGATAGATTTCCGAGTAGTCCGGCACCAGGATCCGGCAAGCGTTGGCGCCGAGGTCGTCGTAGACCGCCATGTAGGCTTCTTTGCCCATTTCCTCGAGGATGCCGAACAGCGTTGCGGCTTCTTCGGCGTTGGAGTTTTCGCCCTGCCCCGAGAAGTCCCACTCGACGAATTCGAAGTCAGACTTGGCACTGAAGAAGCGCCACGACACCACACCGCTGGAGTCGATAAAGTGCTCGACAAAGTTGTTCGGCTCGGTCACGGCCTGGCCCGAGAAAGTCGGTTGCGGCAGATCGTTCAAGCCTTCGAAACTGCGGCCCTGCAGCAGTTCGGTCAGGCTGCGTTCCAGCGCCACTTCCAGGCTCGGGTGCGCGCCGAACGAGGCGAACACGCCGCCAGTGCGCGGGTTCATCAGGGTCACGCACATCACCGGGAATTCACCGCCCAGCGACGCGTCCTTGACCAGCACCGGGAAGCCCTGCTCTTCCAGGCCTTTGATCCCGGCGAGAATGCTCGGGTACTTCTCCAGCACTTCCTGCGGCACGTCGGGCAAAGCCATCTCGCCTTCGAGAATTTCGCGTTTGACCGCGCGCTCGAAGATCTCCGACAGACATTGCACCTGCGCTTCGGCCAAGGTATTGCCGGCGCTCATGCCGTTGCTCAGGAACAGGTTTTCGATCAGGTTCGACGGGAAGTACACCACCTCGCCGTCCGACTGGCGCACGAACGGCAGCGAGCAGATGCCACGCTGGGTGTTGCCGGAGTTGGTGTCGAACAGGTGCGAGCCTTTGAGCTCGCCGTCGCGGTTGTAAATGTCCAGGCAGTATGGGTCGAGAATCTCTGCCGGCAGCTCGTCTTTCGGACCGGGCTTGAACCAGCGCTCGTTCGGATAATGCACGAACTCGGCGGTGGCGATGTCCTCGCCCCAGAACTGGTCGTTGTAGAAGAAGTTGCAGTTCAGGCGCTCGATGAACTCGCCCAGTGCCGAGGCCAGCGCGCCCTCTTTGGTCGCGCCTTTGCCGTTGGTGAAACACATGGGCGAATGCGCATCACGGATGTGCAGCGACCATACGTTAGGCACAATGTTGCGCCACGAGGCGATTTCGATCTTCATCCCCAGATCGGCGAGAATTCCCGACATATTGGCGATGGTCTGCTCCAGCGGCAGATCTTTACCGGCAATGTAGGTGCCGGCTTCGGAAGTCGAATGCGGCATCAACAAGGCCTGCGCATCGGCGTCGAGGTTCTCGACTTCTTCGATCACAAACTCGGGACCGGTCTGCACGACCTTCTTCACCGTGCAGCGATCAATCGAACGCAGGATGCCCAGACGATCCTTCTCGGAAATGTCCGCTGGCAATTCGACCTGGATCTTGAAGATCTGGTTGTAACGGTTTTCCGGGTCGACGATGTTGTTCTGCGACAGGCGAATATTCTCGGTCGGGATATTGCGCGTTTCGCAGTACAGCTTCACGAAGTAAGCCGCGCACAAGGCCGACGACGCCAGGAAGTAGTCGAACGGCCCCGGTGCCGAGCCATCGCCCTTGTAGCGAATGGGCTGATCGGCGATCACCGTGAAGTCGTCGAACTTGGCTTCAAGTCGAAGGTTGTCGAGAAAGTTGACCTTGATTTCCATGCGGGTTTACCAGAGAGCAGAAACGAATTGGCGGCCATTATCCGGGTTTTCAGCCTGACGTCTTGTGCTTTTGCGTAATCGCCGCCGGGTGGGCTCTGCTGCGTCTTGGCGGGTGCGAACGACAAAAATGCCCTGAGCAGTGAATTTTTTCGTGTCTTCTTGTATCTGACGGAAAGAACCCATGCCAGCAAAACAATGGCATCGAATCCGTTCAGCTATGAGTGACCCGCATGAAATCAAGGAAAAACAAGGTCAATCCCATCGGATTGAAAGACATCACGATTGTCGACGACGCCAAGATGCGCAAGGCGATCACCGCTGCCGCACTGGGCAACGCCATGGAATGGTTCGACTTCGGGGTGTACGGCTTCGTCGCCTATGCACTGGGCAAGATCTTCTTCCCCGGCGCCGATCCTGGCGTGCAGATGATCGCAGCGCTGGCGACCTTCTCGGTGCCGTTCCTGATCCGTCCGTTGGGCGGCCTGTTCTTCGGTGCGCTGGGCGACAAATACGGGCGGCAGAAAGTGCTGGCCGCGACCATCGTGATCATGTCGCTGAGTACCTTCGCCATCGGCCTGATACCGTCGTATGAGTCGATCGGCATCTGGGCGCCGATCCTGCTGTTGCTGGCGAAAATGGCTCAGGGCTTCTCGGTCGGCGGTGAGTACACCGGCGCCTCGATCTTCGTCGCCGAATATGCGCCCGACCGCAAGCGCGGTTTCCTTGGCAGTTGGCTGGACTTCGGCTCGATTGCCGGTTTCGTCCTCGGCGCCGGTGTGGTGGTGCTGATCTCGACGATCATCGGCGAAGAGAAATTCCTCGAATGGGGCTGGCGTCTGCCGTTCTTCCTCGCCCTGCCGCTGGGCATGATCGGCCTCTATCTGCGGCATGCGCTGGAAGAGACGCCGGCGTTTCAACAGCACGTCGAGAAACTCGAAGAAGGCGACCGTGAAGGTCTGGCGGGCGGGCCGAAGGTCTCGTTCAAGGAAGTCGCGACCAAACACTGGCGCAGCCTGATGACCTGCATTGGCGTGGTGGCGGTGACTAACGTCACCTATTACATGCTGCTGACCTACATGCCGAGCTACCTGTCGCACAACCTGCACTACAGCGAAAACCGTGGCGTGCTGATCATCATCGCGATCATGGTCGGCATGCTGTTCGTGCAGCCGGCGATCGGTTTTATCAGCGATAAGATCGGCCGCAAGCCCTTCATTGTGGTCGGCAGCATCGGCCTGTTCCTGCTGGCGATTCCGGCGTTCATGCTGATCAACAGCGGCAAGATCGGCCTGATCTTCTCCGGCTTGCTGATCCTCGCGGTGTTGCTGAACTTCTTCATCGGTGTCATGGCCTCGACCCTGCCGGCAATGTTCCCCACGCACATCCGCTACAGCGCACTGGCCGCCGCGTTCAACGTCTCGGTGTTGATCGCCGGTCTGACCCCGACTGCCGTGGCCTGGCTGGTAGAAAGCACCAACAACCTGTACATGCCGGCCTACTACCTGATGGTGATTGCCGTGGTCGGCCTGATCACCGGCGTGACCATGAAAGAGACCGCCAACAAACCGCTGCGCGGTGCCGCACCGGCGGCGTCGGATCTTGAGGAAGCCAAGGAACTGCTCAAGGAACATCACGACAACATCGAGCAGAAAATCGAAGACATCGACGCCGAAATCGCCGAACTGGAAGCCAAGCGCAAGGATTTGGTGCAGCAGCATCCGCGCATCAACTGATGTAATGACTGACGGCGGCCCTGCCCGGAGGCCGCCGTCGCTCAACGCGTCACAACACGAAGCCGTCACCGATCAAGCGCACCAGAACCTCCCCCGCCTCACTCAATTCACCCGGTGCCTGCATCAGGCGCAACTCGTGCAGCGGCAACTCGGGTAGCCCCTCCTCACTGCTCAACACGCGCAGGCCGGGTCGCACTTGCGCACGATCAACAATGCCCACCGCCAGTCCGGCCTCGATGGCTGTTTCCAGCGCGCTGGCACCGGCGCTGACAATCACTGCGCGCCACCGGCGTCCCTGCTCGCTCAATGCATCCACGGCAACGCTGCGATAGGGACAACCCTTGCCGTGCAAGGCCAGCGGTACCGGCCGGGTGAGATCCTGCGTGTAATTGTGCGCGGCAACCCACACGGGCTGGGTCAGGCCCAGCATCCTTACGCAACGCGTCGATGGCGGCGCGTCTGCGACGACCACCAGCAACGCCAGATCCAGTTGCCCGCGTTCCAGACGCGCACTCAACCGACCGCTGGCACCTGTTTCGACTTCCAATTCGATGTGCGGAAAATCTGCCGACAGGTGCGGCAACGTACAGCCCAGGACCGCGCCGGCGTATTCCTCGGAAATCCCCAGGCGAACCCGCCCGCTGGCCAGCGGCGTGCTGAAACTCGCCAGCAATTGATCGTGGTGGCGTAGCAAATCGGCGCTCTGCAGGGCGAAGCGTCGACCCAGTGGCGTGAGGTTGACCGTCTGGTTATCGCGCTCCAGCAAGCGCCCGCCCGCCAGCGCTTCCAGACGCCGCACATGCAGGCTGACCGCTGACGGGCTCTTGTTGAGGAAACTCGCGGCGGCGAGAAATTGCCCGAAGCGCACGATTGCCTGAAAGGTGCGCAACAGTTCGATATCAAGGGCTTCGGCCATGCTTGAGAATTCCTGCATCAGTGGTGCGGATCGTATCGTTTGAATGCATCAGTGCTTGATTCATATCATCGAACTCATTCCTCTGTCAGGTGCCATGCGATGAACGTCATGCCTGTTCGTTTTTTACTGCTGATGGCAATGGTGGTCAGCTGGAGTTCGGGGTTCATTGGCTATCGCTACGTCGCCGATCAGGGCAGCGTATACCTGGCCTCGTTGTGGCGTTTTGTATTGGCGGCATTGCTGTTGCTGCCGTTCGCCTGGCCCGGCTTGCGTGGTTTACGCGGCAAGGACATGTGGAATCAGGCACTGCTTGGGCTATTCGCGATGGGTGGCTACATCGGACCGATTGCCGCCTCGATTCAACTTGGCGTCACGCCTGGCACTGCGTCACTGTTTGCCAATCTGTTGCCGCTGACGATCGTGCTGCTGGCCGGCAGCGTCCCAGGCCAGCGCACACGTGGCTGGCAATGGCTGGGTGTGGCGCTATGCGTGATCGGCATGCTGCTGGCCAGCGCCGCGAGTGTCGAATGGGCCGGTGCGGGGTTGTGGGCCTACAGCTTGCCGTTACTGGCGGTATTGTCGCTGGCGGCGGCCACCTTGTTTGAGAAAGCCCGGCCGGGCATTGCAATACCGGCCACCACGGCGCTGTTCATTCAGGTATGCGCGGTGATTCCTGTATTTGCGCTGCTGGCTGGCCTTGAGGGTGAATTGCGCCCGCCCATCACTGCGGATTTCGTCAGTGGCGTGCTGTGGCTGGTGATCTTCTCGACGTTTGGTGGCTACGGATTTTATTGGCTGTGCTTGCAGCAATTCAGCATACAGCGCATCAGTGGCGCGCTGTTTCTGACGCCACCGGTGACATTGTTGTGGGCGTGGATGCAGTTCGACGATCCGCTGAGTGCCAGCGCGCTACTCGGTATCGGTCTGACCCTGGTCGGGTTGCCATTGCTGGTGCGAGCGCCGAGCGAAAAAGTGTGTGCCGTCGGCATTCGCCAGGAAACTAAATCCGCTGGCGACAAGTCACTGACTTAGCGGAGGTTGAGGCATTTCGCCGAACCTCGTTTATTGAAGATGCCAGCGTGGTCACTCATACCGATCGTCGCAACAACCTCTCGCTGGACAGCCTGAATTTCTTCCTCGCCGATGTGCGCGACGGGCTCGGGCCGTATCTGGCCATTTACCTGCTGGCCGTTCATCACTGGGAGCCGGCCAGCATCGGGCTGGTGATGACCCTCGCTGGCATTGCCGCCCTTGTCACCCAGACGCCCGCCGGGGCCCTGGTCGACAACACACGCAGTAAACGAGCGGTGATCGCGATTGCCGCGTTACTGGTGACCGGCAGTTGCGTGGTGTTGCCCTTCGTGACGTCCTTCAGTCTGGTAGCGATCACCCAAGCGCTGAGCGCCGCCGCGGCATCGGTGTTCGCTCCGGCCATTTCGGCGATCACCCTGGGCATCACCGGGCCGCGCGCGTTCACCCGACGCACCGGACGCAACGAGACCTTCAACCATGCCGGCAACGCCTGCGCGGCGCTGCTGGCCGGTGGATTCGCGTACCTGTTCGGGCCGGTGGCGGTGTTTTATCTGATGGCGGTCATGGCGCTGTGCAGTGTTATCGCCGTGAGCTTCGTCGATGCCAACGCGATCAACCATGATCTGGCCCGGGGCCTTGACCCCAGCGACGCCACTCACGCCAAGGCGCCTTCGGGATTGGCGGTGCTGCTGACCAACAAGGCGCTGCTGATGTTCGCCATCTGCTGCGCCCTCTTTCACCTGGCCAACGCAGCGATGCTGCCACTGGTGAGCCAGAAACTGGCGCAGGTCAACTTGCAGATGGCGACGCCACTGACCTCGGCCTGTATCGTTGCCGCACAACTGGTCATGGTGCCGGTCGCCTTGCTGGTCGGGGCCAAAGCCGATGTTTGGGGACGCAAGCCGCTGCTACTCGCAGGCTTCCTGATTCTGCAGCTGCGTGGCGTGCTTTATACGTTATCCGCCGACCCTTACTGGTTGGTAGCGGTGCAGATGCTCGACGGCGTCGGCGCGGGGATCTTCGGTGCGCTGTTCCCGGTGGTAGTGAAAGACCTGACGCTGGGCACTGGACACTTCAACATCAGCCTCGGCGCTCTCTCGACGGTGTTTGGTCTGGGCGCAGCATTGAGTGCCAGCGTGGCGGGCATTGTGCTGCAGGAGGCCGGTTACAACGCGGCATTTCTGACCCTGGCGGTGATTGCCGGAGTGGCGTTTGTGCTGTTGTGGCTGGCGGTGCCTGAGACATTGCCGCAGGTGGGGAATATTGAGCCGGCGCTGCAACCTAAGGAGGAAGGATTTGGCTAAGAATGTGCTTAAGTTCAGCGATAGTGATCTGGCGCAGATGCAACGCTTCAATCGCAAGCTCGCCTGGCTGCCGCGCTTTCGCATCCGCAATCGGCTGACGCCGCGTTTGATCCAGGCATTGCTGCGTGCCAGTCAGATTGTCAGCGCGGATAAAACGCTCAAGCATGATCTTCATGCGCAGAACATTGTGGTCCACTCACAAGGCACTTCAGTACCCGTCCGAATCATCCGCCCGCAAGGAAAGGCTCAAGGTGTGGTGCTGGATTACCACGGTGGCGGCTGGGTGATCGGCAATGCACGGATGAACGACGACCTTAATATCGGCATGGTCAAGGCATGCAACGTGGCGGTGGTATCGGTCGACTATCGGTTGGCAGTCAATACGCCAGTTGAGGATCTCATGCAGGATTGTCTATGCGCCGCACGCTGGCTGTTGAGCGATGATTGCACGGAGTTCGTCGGCCTGCCGGTAATCGTTGTCGGCGAATCGGCAGGCGCGCATCTGGCAGCTGCCACCCTGTTAGCGCTCAAAGCATCATCCGATTTGCTGCAGCGGGTCAGCGGCGCCCTGCTCTATTACGGCGTTTACGATCTCGCCGGCACCCCAAGCGTGCACGCAGCACCTGCTGACACGCTGGTACTCGACGGCCCGGGAATGGTCGAGGCGCTACGCTTGTTGACTCCAGGATTGAGCGATGATGAACGCCGGCAGGCGCCACTGTCTCCGCTGTACGGCGACTTGAGCGGATTGCCACCGGCGTTGATGTTCACCGGTGAACTGGATCCGCTGCGCGATGACACGCTGGAACTGGCTGAGCGCTGGCAACAATCAGCACCGGTTGAAATCCATCTACTGCCCTCGTCCGCCCATGGCTTTATCCATTTTCCGACCACCATGGCTAGTCGTGTTTTGTCCTACAGTCGGGCTTGGATTTCGCGTCAGATCAGGGCAAAAACAAGCAGTTAGGGCCTGTATTGGCAGGAAAATACTTTCCTGCGGGCAAAACAAAACCCCAACTGCTTTCGCAATTGGGGTTTCGGAATTTAATCTTGACGATGACCTACTCTCACATGGGGAAACCCCACACTACCATCGGCGATGCATCGTTTCACTTCTGAGTTCGGGATGGGATCAGGTGGTTCCAACGCTCTATGGTCGTCAAGAAATTCGGGTACTGACTCGTGACCGGTTGGCCTCGCTTCAGCAAATCGGGTATGTGATACAGGTGTTTGTGAGCATCGCGAACTTTCGGTTCATTGCGTCTTCACACACCGCAATCTGGTCTCTTTCGAGCATGCAGATTGCTTGGGTGTTATATGGTCAAGCCTCACGGGCAATTAGTATTGGTTAGCTCAACGCCTCACAGCGCTTACACACCCAACCTATCAACGTCGTAGTCTTCGACGGCCCTTCAGGGAACTCAAGGTTCCAGTGAGATCTCATCTTGAGGCAAGTTTCCCGCTTAGATGCTTTCAGCGGTTATCTTTCCCGAACATAGCTACCCGGCAATGCCACTGGCGTGACAACCGGAACACCAGAGGTTCGTCCACTCCGGTCCTCTCGTACTAGGAGCAGCCCCTCTCAAATCTCAAACGTCCACGGCAGATAGGGACCGAACTGTCTCACGACGTTCTAAACCCAGCTCGCGTACCACTTTAAATGGCGAACAGCCATACCCTTGGGACCGGCTTCAGCCCCAGGATGTGATGAGCCGACATCGAGGTGCCAAACACCGCCGTCGATATGAACTCTTGGGCGGTATCAGCCTGTTATCCCCGGAGTACCTTTTATCCGTTGAGCGATGGCCCTTCCATACAGAACCACCGGATCACTAAGACCTACTTTCGTACCTGCTCGACGTGTCTGTCTCGCAGTCAAGCGCGCTTTTGCCTTTATACTCTACGACCGATTTCCGACCGGTCTGAGCGCACCTTCGTACTCCTCCGTTACTCTTTAGGAGGAGACCGCCCCAGTCAAACTACCCACCATACACTGTCCTCGATCCGGATAACGGACCTGAGTTAGAACCTCAAAGTTGCCAGGGTGGTATTTCAAGGATGGCTCCACGCGAACTGGCGTCCACGCTTCAAAGCCTCCCACCTATCCTACACAAGCAAATTCAAAGTCCAGTGCAAAGCTATAGTAAAGGTTCACGGGGTCTTTCCGTCTAGCCGCGGATACACTGCATCTTCACAGCGATTTCAATTTCACTGAGTCTCGGGTGGAGACAGCGCCGCCATCGTTACGCCATTCGTGCAGGTCGGAACTTACCCGACAAGGAATTTCGCTACCTTAGGACCGTTATAGTTACGGCCGCCGTTTACCGGGGCTTCGATCAAGAGCTTCGCGTTAGCTAACCCCATCAATTAACCTTCCGGCACCGGGCAGGCGTCACACCCTATACGTCCACTTTCGTGTTTGCAGAGTGCTGTGTTTTTAATAAACAGTCGCAGCGGCCTGGTATCTTCGACCGGCATGAGCTTACGGAGCAAGTCCTTCACCCTCACCGGCGCACCTTCTCCCGAAGTTACGGTGCCATTTTGCCTAGTTCCTTCACCCGAGTTCTCTCAAGCGCCTTGGTATTCTCTACCCAACCACCTGTGTCGGTTTGGGGTACGGTTCCTGGTTATCTGAAGCTTAGAAGCTTTTCTTGGAAGCATGGCATCAACCACTTCGTCACCTAAAAGGTAACTCGTCATCAGCTCTCGGCCTTAAGATCCCGGATTTACCTAAGATCTCAGCCTACCACCTTAAACTTGGACAACCAACGCCAAGCTGGCCTAGCCTTCTCCGTCCCTCCATCGCAATAACCAGAAGTACAGGAATATTAACCTGTTTTCCATCGACTACGCTTTTCAGCCTCGCCTTAGGGACCGACTAACCCTGCGTCGATTAACGTTGCGCAGGAAACCTTGGTCTTTCGGCGTGGGTGTTTTTCACACCCATTGTCGTTACTCATGTCAGCATTCGCACTTCTGATACCTCCAGCAAGCTTCTCAACTCACCTTCACAGGCTTACAGAACGCTCCTCTACCGCATCACTTGCGTGATACCCGTAGCTTCGGTGTATGGTTTGAGCCCCGTTACATCTTCCGCGCAGGCCGACTCGACTAGTGAGCTATTACGCTTTCTTTAAAGGGTGGCTGCTTCTAAGCCAACCTCCTAGCTGTCTAAGCCTTCCCACATCGTTTCCCACTTAACCATAACTTTGGGACCTTAGCTGACGGTCTGGGTTGTTTCCCTTTTCACGACGGACGTTAGCACCCGCCGTGTGTCTCCCATGCTCGGCACTTGTAGGTATTCGGAGTTTGCATCGGTTTGGTAAGTCGGGATGACCCCCTAGCCGAAACAGTGCTCTACCCCCTACAGTGATACATGAGGCGCTACCTAAATAGCTTTCGAGGAGAACCAGCTATCTCCGAGCTTGATTAGCCTTTCACTCCGATCCACAGGTCATCCGCTAACTTTTCAACGGTAGTCGGTTCGGTCCTCCAGTCAGTGTTACCTAACCTTCAACCTGCCCATGGATAGATCGCCCGGTTTCGGGTCTATTCCCAGCGACTAGACGCCCTATTAAGACTCGCTTTCGCTACGCCTCCCCTATTCGGTTAAGCTCGCCACTGAAAATAAGTCGCTGACCCATTATACAAAAGGTACGCAGTCACCCAACAAAGTGGGCTCCCACTGCTTGTACGCATACGGTTTCAGGATCTATTTCACTCCCCTCTCCGGGGTTCTTTTCGCCTTTCCCTCACGGTACTAGTTCACTATCGGTCAGTCAGTAGTATTTAGCCTTGGAGGATGGTCCCCCCATATTCAGACAAAGTTTCTCGTGCTCCGTCCTACTCGATTTCATGACTAAGAGACTTTCGCGTACAGGGCTATCACCCACTATGGCCGCACTTTCCAGAGCGTTCCGCTAATCTCAAAGCCACTTAAGGGCTAGTCCCCGTTCGCTCGCCACTACTAAGGGAATCTCGGTTGATTTCTTTTCCTCAGGGTACTTAGATGTTTCAGTTCCCCTGGTTCGCCTCTTGCACCTATGTATTCAGTACAAGATAACCATCTTGTGATGGCTGGGTTCCCCCATTCAGACATCTCCGGATCAAAGTCTGTTTGCCGACTCCCCGAAGCTTTTCGCAGGCTACCACGTCTTTCATCGCCTCTGACTGCCAAGGCATCCACCGTATGCGCTTCTTCACTTGACCATATAACCCCAAGCAATCTGGTTATACTGTGAAGACGACATTCGCCGAAAATTCGCAAAACTCTTAAGAGTCACTCACAAATTTTACCTTAGCCTGATCCGTTACCAGTGAAAGTAACGTTCAGTCTATCTTTCTATCACATACCCAAATTTTTAAAGAACGATCTAATCAAAAGACTAGAAATCAGCATTCACCATCACAGCGATGGAATGCTCATTTCTAAGCTTTCAAACTTCAGAAGCAGTGGTGGTGGAGCCAAGCGGGATCGAACCGCTGACCTCCTGCGTGCAAGGCAGGCGCTCTCCCAGCTGAGCTATGGCCCCGTATTTCTACAGGTTTCCCACACAAAAATTGGTGGGTCTGGGCAGATTCGAACTGCCGACCTCACCCTTATCAGGGGTGCGCTCTAACCAACTGAGCTACAGACCCAATTTCGGGCTGCTTCTATCGTCTTCTTCAATGAATCAAGCAATTCGTGTGGGAACTTATGGAGCAGCTGATGTCGTCGATTAAGGAGGTGATCCAGCCGCAGGTTCCCCTACGGCTACCTTGTTACGACTTCACCCCAGTCATGAATCACACCGTGGTAACCGTCCTCCCGAAGGTTAGACTAGCTACTTCTGGTGCAACCCACTCCCATGGTGTGACGGGCGGTGTGTACAAGGCCCGGGAACGTATTCACCGCGACATTCTGATTCGCGATTACTAGCGATTCCGACTTCACGCAGTCGAGTTGCAGACTGCGATCCGGACTACGATCGGTTTTGTGGGATTAGCTCCACCTCGCGGCTTGGCAACCCTCTGTACCGACCATTGTAGCACGTGTGTAGCCCAGGCCGTAAGGGCCATGATGACTTGACGTCATCCCCACCTTCCTCCGGTTTGTCACCGGCAGTCTCCTTAGAGTGCCCACCATTACGTGCTGGTAACTAAGGACAAGGGTTGCGCTCGTTACGGGACTTAACCCAACATCTCACGACACGAGCTGACGACAGCCATGCAGCACCTGTCTCAATGTTCCCGAAGGCACCAATCCATCTCTGGAAAGTTCATTGGATGTCAAGGCCTGGTAAGGTTCTTCGCGTTGCTTCGAATTAAACCACATGCTCCACCGCTTGTGCGGGCCCCCGTCAATTCATTTGAGTTTTAACCTTGCGGCCGTACTCCCCAGGCGGTCAACTTAATGCGTTAGCTGCGCCACTAAGAGCTCAAGGCTCCCAACGGCTAGTTGACATCGTTTACGGCGTGGACTACCAGGGTATCTAATCCTGTTTGCTCCCCACGCTTTCGCACCTCAGTGTCAGTATCAGTCCAGGTGGTCGCCTTCGCCACTGGTGTTCCTTCCTATATCTACGCATTTCACCGCTACACAGGAAATTCCACCACCCTCTACCATACTCTAGCTTGCCAGTTTTGGATGCAGTTCCCAGGTTGAGCCCGGGGATTTCACATCCAACTTAACAAACCACCTACGCGCGCTTTACGCCCAGTAATTCCGATTAACGCTTGCACCCTCTGTATTACCGCGGCTGCTGGCACAGAGTTAGCCGGTGCTTATTCTGTCGGTAACGTCAAAATTGCAGAGTATTAATCTACAACCCTTCCTCCCAACTTAAAGTGCTTTACAATCCGAAGACCTTCTTCACACACGCGGCATGGCTGGATCAGGCTTTCGCCCATTGTCCAATATTCCCCACTGCTGCCTCCCGTAGGAGTCTGGACCGTGTCTCAGTTCCAGTGTGACTGATCATCCTCTCAGACCAGTTACGGATCGTCGCCTTGGTGAGCCATTACCTCACCAACTAGCTAATCCGACCTAGGCTCATCTGATAGCGCAAGGCCCGAAGGTCCCCTGCTTTCTCCCGTAGGACGTATGCGGTATTAGCGTTCCTTTCGAAACGTTGTCCCCCACTACCAGGCAGATTCCTAGGCATTACTCACCCGTCCGCCGCTGAATCCAGGAGCAAGCTCCTTTCATCCGCTCGACTTGCATGTGTTAGGCCTGCCGCCAGCGTTCAATCTGAGCCATGATCAAACTCTTCAGTTCAAACATCTTTGGGTTTTTAAGAAACCCTAAACTTGGCTCAGCAATCGTTGGTTACATCTTTGATTTCTCGCGGAGCAACTTGTGATGCTGATAATCTTGTTGACTATCAGTCTGACTCCACAAGCACCCACACGAATTGCTTGATTCAGTTGTTAAAGAGCGATTGGTTAAGATCTTTCGTCTCAACCGAGGCGCGCATTCTACAGCAGCCCCATTTGCTGTCAAGTGATTATTTTCAGAAGTTTTCGAAGATTTCTTCAACAACTTCAACCACTTGCGCTTCCGATCTCTCGTTAGCGGGAGGCGAATTCTACAGCGTTACACGCTGCTGTCAACACCTCTTTTTCTCCGCTTTCGACCGAGAAGATCGAACCGTCAAAAGAGCCAAACATCACCGCTCTTTCAACTCCTTCCAGGCTTCGATGAACTGAAGCAAGTCGCTGTCGAAAACTGCGTAACTCATTGAATCTCAAGGAGTTTTCCGTTTCGACTGCGCCGGAAGTGGGGCGAATTATAGACCTCCTGAATCTGCCGTCAACCGTTAATTTCAGTTTTCTATCAATGCACCGAAAAAGCCTGCTTATATATAGACGCACCGTCAACAGATGCGCAGCATACGGCCCATCGCCTAAAACAACGCCTTCGGATGATGCCTCACAATGACAGCCCAACTTCCTGGATCCCGGCCCTTGCCCGGCTCCCGAATACGCCCTACCCCAGCGCCCCTGCTCAATCCAGGCGAGACCGTGGTGCTGTTCGACGGCGTCTGCAAGCTATGCAACGGCTGGGCGCGTTTTCTGATTCGCCACGACAACAAACAGCGAGTGCGCCTGGCGGCAGTGCAATCGCCAGAAGGTCAGGCCTTGCTGGCATGGGCCGGTCTCCCGGTGGACGAATTCGACACTATGGCGGTGATCCGCGACGAGCATTACTGGGTGCGCTCCGATGCGTTCTTCGAAGTGATTGCACAACTGCCGGCTCGTTGGTCGCCGATCACGCTTCTGCGAGTTTTCCCACGAGCACTTAGAGACTGGACCTACGACCGCGTGGCGCTGAATCGTTATCGGATCTTCGGCAAGTACGACACCTGCCTGTTACCCGACCCCGATCACGAACGACGCTTTCTCAAGTCGCCAATGTGAATGCTCAGCTACATCAACTGCAGCCACTGCCCCGGCGTCATCTTCGTCACCATCATCAAAACAATTACGAACATCCCGAGAAACCCGCAAACACCCATCCAGAACCACTGCCGATAAACAGCCCGGTAATCAGCATCAAGCCTTGCGCCACATTGCACCGCGTCCGCCGCCATCCCCAGCAAACGTTTCTGCAGCAACAGCACCGGCAACCAAAGCGAGCCCACGATAAAGAACAGGATCAGCGACATCAGCACCCATTCCGTGGTCAAGGGCAACCCGGAAAGCCTTGTCAGCCAATAACCCGTCGCGATCTGGATGAAGCCCGCCGGCGTGGTGATCCAGGCGTCATAGCGCACGACCATCTTCGCCACATGTGCAATCACTTGCGGATTGGCCGTGCGACTGGCGGCGATCAGGTACAGATAGGAACCCATGCCGAAGCCGAAGAGGAAAATCGCAGCGATGACATGCACGTACTTCACGCTCAGATAAAGCATGCTCAACGCATCCCGTCAGAGAACATCACGGACAGGCCAAGATTCTGCGGATCGTTGATCGCTGCCATGTATTCGTCGACGCTGATCTCACCAACACATGGACGAGCCCCCGGTTCGGGCAAGTAACCTCGGGCGATCTTCGCGGCCAGAGCGACGGCAGCACAACTAGGGATCTCCGGCCCCTTGTCATTCAGCGCGGTCAGTTGCGCCATCATCGACAACGGCTGGTCGTTCAAACCGACACCTCGCACATCTATATACATTGCACTTTTGCCATCACCGAAACGCTCAAACCATGTCCCCCAGCGATGCAACCGGGCCGCCCACACCCTGTGGTCACGCACCAGCCCTTTCCTCATCCCCAGTGCAAACAGATAATTGGCCACGCCGCCGAGCTTGAGGCCAGCGCCTGCCTTGAAACTCAACGTGTGCGCACCAAACCGGCTGGCAAAGATGTCCATGTCCGGCACATCAACATTGGCCAGCGCACGAGTACCCAGGTTCTGCAGCTTGCGCAGGGTCAGGTCTTCCCAGCCCATCACCTCATGCACTTGACCATTGCGCAGTTGGCGGATCGGTTTGCCCGCATACGCCAGTACACCCTCAATCGTCGACAACCCCGGCATTTTCGCTGACGAGGAAATGCCGTGCTCGATCGAGTTGATGCGTTTGAAGTGATGGCGCTGCTCATCGATGATCGCCGACGACAGCGTCGGCACCGAACTGCAACCACTGAGGATGACGACACCGGCCTCCCTCGCCCGTGCATCGAGTGTGCCGATGCCATTGACGAACGTCCGGCAGTCCGCCAGATCGCAATAATTGACGCCCGCCTCGATGCAGCTTTCGGCCACTGCATAGGATTGCCCCTGAAACGGGCCGCCCGTGTGAATCACCAGTTGAATATTCATTGCGCGCAGAGCAGCGGTGAAACCGGCGCCCATCGCATCACCACACCAGCGCTCGCAGCTCGCCCCCAACTCAGCGACCTTGCGCTCCAGCTTCTGCGGATCGCGCCCCGAGATCGCCAGTTCGACGCCCGGCATGTCGATCAGATGCCGACAAACGATACTGCCAAAGTTTCCATACCCGCCAACCACCAACACCCTGAGTGCCATCAACGCTTCCCTGAACAATTCAACAACTGACCCGTAACCGGATTCGGCGCAGCTTCCCTGATATCACCGGGTCAGGCAAGCCTGCGTCAAAGGGCGGCGATGTAGTAACGTCAGCGCCTCGACAACGGAGGTTGATATGAGTAAACGAATCATCGTCATCGGCGCGGGAATCGTCGGCGCGTCAGTTGCGTATCATCTCGCCGCGAAAGGTGCACACGTCATAATGGTCGAGGCCGGTGAGATTGCGTCCGGTGTGACGGGCCGCTCCTTCGCCTGGATCAATACTTCGCACGGCGGACCGGATTCCATTGCGCCGTTGCGCGCAGCGGCCATCGCAGAATACCGCCGACTCGAATCCGAGCTGCCGGGGCTGAAGGTGCGCTGGACCGGTGCGCTGTCTTACGGCGATGGCCGGTTTCAAGCGCCTTCTATATATAGCGCGCAGATTCTCGAGCTTGAACCCAACCTCAAACATCCTCCAGAACGGGCGTTCTTTGCCGCCGAAGAAGGCGCGCTGGATGCCGTGCAGGCAACGCGGGCCTTGATTGCAGGTGCGCAGGCGCAAGGAGCGACTCTGCTTACCCATACGCCAGTGCTCGGTTTGCAGATTCTGGACGGTATCGTCAGCGGCGTGATCACTGCGACGGGCAAGCACGATGCCGACGTTGTCGTACTGGCAGCCGGAACCGCCACCCCGCTGTTGGTGGATCAACTGAACGTCACCCTGCCCATCGACGCCTCACCCGCAATATTCATCCGTTACAAAACCCAACCCCAACGAGTGAACACGATCATCTCCAGCCCCGAAATGGAAATCAGGCAAGACACTGACGGTACGTTGCTCGCTGCAGAAGACTACGTAGATGAGGCGCCGCAAAACAGCGCGCAAGCCATCGCACAGAGAACGGCCAAAGTCATCCAGCACGAACTGCACGGGGTGCTATCCATAGAGCCGCAAACGGCGTGCGTCGGCCTCAGACCAATGCCTGTCGATGGCATTCCAGTCATTGGCTATCTGCCGAACCTCAGCGGTGCCTATGTTTGCGTCATGCATCCGGGCGTGACATTGGCGGCAGTCGTAGGACGACTGGTGGCCGAGGAGATCGTCGGGGGAGGCTTTGCGACCGCGTTAGCGCCGTGTCGGCCAGATCGATTCCAATCAGCGTTTTGAGTAATTCACCCGCGATAAAATGCAGCGCTGGCAACGGCATGCCATCTTGTACGATGTCTTATCACAGGGTATTACTACGTCTCCTCAACAAAAATAAAACCACGGAGATCGCTACATGGACTCATTCCTGTCCGCCAAGCCTCAAAGCCTTGATCAAGCGAAAGGCAATACCCGCCGCAGTTTCCTGAAACAGTCGCTCGCTGTTTCCGCCACGCTCGCCACTGTCGGCAGCGCCGCACTGCCCCGCTTCTCCGATGCCGCCGAACCCTTGAGTCAGCGCTACCCTGATCCACTGATTCATATCCTCGACGACAGTTTCCTGGAGCTACGCGTTTTCAACGCCAGTGTTGAAAAGCTCGCCACCGGCATGCGCTGGGCCGAAGGACCGGTGTGGGTCGGTGATGGCCGCTATCTGTTGGTCAGCGACATCCCCAATAATCGCATCATGCGCTGGGACGAAATCACCGACTCCTTCACGGTGTACCGCGAACACTCAAACTTCTCCAACGGCATGTGCCGGGATCGACAAGGGCGTCTGATCGTTTGCGAAGGCTCCACCACCACTAGCGAAGGGCGCCGCATCACGCGCACCGAACACAATGGCACGATCACCGTGCTGGCCGACAGTTTCGACGGCAAGCCCTTCAACTCGCCCAACGACATTGTCTGCAAAAGTGATGGCTCGATCTGGTTCACCGACCCGCCATTCCAGACCGGCAACAACTACGAAGGCCACAAAGTCACCCCGACCCAACCCCACGCCGTGTACCGCATCGACGGTGAGAGCCAAAAAGTCACTCGGGTAATCGACGACCTTAACGGCCCCAACGGCCTGTGCTTTTCTCCCGATGAAAAGACCCTGTATGTCGTCGAAGGTCGCGCCAAGCCCAATCGCTTGATCTGGGCGATTACGGTGAAAGACGACGGCACCCTGGGTGAACGCCGCAAGCACATCGAAGGCTTGGACTATGCCGCGATTGACGGCATCAAGTGCGACGAAGCGGGCAACCTGTGGTGCGGCTGGGGCGGTAATGGTGATCCCAAGGCGGACCTGGAAAAACTCGACGGCGTGCGTGTTTTCAATTTGCAGGGCAAGGCCATCGGGCACATTTCATTGCCAGAGCGCTGCCCGAACCTGTGCTTCGGCGGGCGCGAAGGCAATCGACTGTTCATGGCCAGTAGTCACTCGATCTACTCATTGTTTGTGAATACTCGCGGGACTACGTTTGCGTTGTAAAACCGACGTTGGTCTAGCGACAGTTCCGTGAGTAGCGAAACAAGATCCTGCCGCGCATCCGAGGCTGCGCGGTGACGATCCTTGTCGCTGAATTGTCGTTCGATAGCATGCCGCCCTGTATCGACGGCGCCGCCCAAGGGAGAAGTCAGAGTGCCTGGCCCTTGGCTATGCAATACGCGTTGACGAACGTTGCCGTGTGCTGCAAAGCCTGACGTATATCCGGTTTGGCTATTCCATGCCTGTTGGCAAATTGCTCGACCGCCGCGGTGTTGAAACGAGTGGTCTGGATAAAGTCCAGGGCTTCGGGTTTTGTATTCAAAAACCACGCGACCGGAGGAATACTCAGTAGCCACTTCAGCAGTCGGAGTGAAATGTGATGTTTGGGAGACTTCAAGCCCAAAGGTTTAGCCACCTGTGCCAGGAGTTCTCGCAAGTTTGGCGTTTGATCATCAAGCGCCAGCAGTTCCTCGCCCACCATGGCAGGATCAAAAGCACAAACAGCCACCAGTTCGACCAGATAATCCACGGTGACCAGTGGCAGCCAGTGCTCGGCGGTACCGGGCACTGCACTCATCTTGCCCTGCACCAGGTTGCGTATCAGCGCCACCAGCGGCTGACCGTCAACGATATGCCCGGTGCGGCTGTGGCCACAGACCGTCGCAGGGTGGACAACGGTCATCTCACCCCCCTTGGCGGACATGACCTGCAGGGTCGCAAAATGCGCCTCCAGCTTGCTTGCCTCGTAACCACCGACACGCCGGTAGACGGCGGGCCAGTTCGTCAACTCCGGCTGACGAGGATCAATGCCGATGCGTTGCAGATGTTCATGATTGTTCAGCATGTAGCCGCCGATCATCACTAAACGGCTTTTTTGCTCAGCCGCCAACAGCGCCACACGCTTTGCCCCCTCCACATTCACCGCACGAGACTGCTCCATCGAAAGCCCCCATGCGAAGTGAGCGCCCAGATGGAATATGACGCTGGCGCGCCTCAGCACTTCCTGATCAACCAGACTCAGCCCGAGATTGTCCTGTTCCAGATCGCCAGCCACGGCAAATACCCGTGTCGCGCACCCGCCTAAACTATCAACTTGCTCGCGCAACGCAGCCAGCCGCTCCGGGCGACGCATCAATACCCGAAGGGTGTGACCTTTTGCACTCAGGTTCGCCAGCAAATGTTGACCGATGAAGCCGGTTCCCCCCGTGACAAAGCACTCCACGCTCATTTCCCTGCTCCTTGTTGAAGGTGAGAAATCAAGCGTAAAGTATCGACCCAACTCTACAGTCAAGCGGTGTTTTCATGAAAATCGGCGAACTCGAGGCTCGCAGCGGCGCCAGCCGTCATACGTTGCGTTACTACGAGCAAATCGGCCTGATCTCACCGCTGCGGCAAACCAACAACTATCGTGTCTACACCGAGCAAACCCTGCAGGATCTGGACTTTATCCAGCGCGCGCAAAGCATGGGATTTTCCTTGGGGGAAATAGGCGAGATTCTGGATGCGCAGCGCAACAAGCTGATCGACTGTGCTGACGGCGCGAAGCTGATTGAAAAGAAGATGGCCGAAATCAAACAGAAAATTGCCAACCTCCAAAGCATCCATCGGTATCTGGATGTAGAGCGTGCGACCCTCGAAGCGAGTGCTGCCAGGCAACTTGAGCTTCAACAGTTGAGCGACGCTGCCAATCATTGAGCCTACGGCAAATGCCGTGGGGAGGCTCCTGCGCAAAGTGTGCTGTGCCTACAACATCCTGCGCCACAATGGTGTGCCGCTGGGCAAGGCGGATTATGTGCAGCACATGTTTGCGTATCTAAGGAAGTAATTGCAGCGCGAGCTTCGGGTCAATCAGGATTGAGCCGGAGTTTTTGCAGAAGAAACGCCAGTGACTCCACCGTCCCGTGATAACTCCGCGTTGAACGCTGCGTATCCCATGACATGGCATCGTCCACACAGAAATCGCCAACGCATTCCATGCTCAGATCCTCATCGAGCAGTCCGAGCGGAATCCACACGTAAGGCGATTCGCGAAGCGGGTTGGGCACGGTCGAGCCGCATTGTGCGCAGAAGTCGTTTCTGTAGCCGCTGGGTTTGACCCAACTGTTAATCAAGTCCTGCCCTGCATCCCAGCGAAAGTCCCGAGCGTTGACCAGAGTGGCGAGGTTGAACCCGACACCGGTTTGCTTGCGACACAATGAGCAGTGGCAGCGATAGAAAAAGCGCGGTTCCACTGAGAGGGAAAAGCGTACTGCCGCGCAAAGACACTGCCCTGTTGTCATGGGGACCTCCTTGGAAAAACGATTGATCAGGCGCTGGCGTCAGGTTTAGAAACAAGCGCGCCGGCAGAACCTCAGGTTACAGACAGAATGTATTGCGCCAAGCTTTACAGAGATTTGAATGGAATCGTCTATCGAGATGGCGATCCCTCCTTTTGCGCTCAAAGCCTAAATCAGCTTTTCGACCAAAACCGTGTCCGCCTCGATAGACATATCGCCAAAATCGCCCTCGAGAGATAGAACGTTTTCAACAAAGCTGATCCCTTCCAGCTCTCCGAGGACGCGAGAATTTTGAAGGTGCAGAGCACCGAGACTGATGGGCAACTCTGCGCCATCGATATTCCACGCCGTCAGTTTGCATCGGCAGCCGTCCTTCAGGCTGACGACCATTTCGAAACAGCGATGTGCCTGATCCAACGCGAACGATAAAACGTCGCTACTTTCGAGCGCTTGTACATCCATACTGAGCTTCTTATGTTTAAAAGCGCATTCTAACGATCTGCGAGGCCCCGGCCATGACTCAGATAAAAACCCCCGAAGACGCTCCCGCCGCATTCCAGGCAGCCTGGAACGCTCACGACATGGCGGCACTCGGAGCTCTGTTCGATCCGCAAGCGACGTTCGTCAATCGTTTCGGCCACTTCGTTCGGGGCGTCGAGCAGATCGTTGCGCTGCACGCGCCCATTCACCAGACGATCTATCGTGACTCCACTCTTGAGAATGAACTGATCGATATCGACCCTGTTGCTGACGGGGTGGCGATCATTCATTTCTGGAGTCGTTTGTCGGCCGGTGCTGCGCATCCGGCCGGGGCGCATGTGGTGGATACGCTGATTCTCGCGGTGCTGATCTGGCAGAACGAGGCTTGGCGCATCAGAGCGCTGGAGAATGTGACCCTGACCAACCCGCGCACAGGTGAAGCCACCCTGCGTGATTAGCGGTAATCCGTTTCAGCGCACCGCAAAAGGTTTTTCGCTGCATGCTGCATCCGTTTCACTCCCTGCTCCGTATATTCAACACCCTCATTCGAAGGGTCGAAGAACCAAGGAGACGCACCATGCACATGCTCATCAAACGCCTTGCTGTCGCTTGCTTCACCCTGCTCTGCCTCGGAGCCGGATCCAGCTTTGCCGCCGATACCGTGATGGTTGGCGGCGCGGCCATGTATCCGACCAAGACCATCGTCGAGAACGCAGTCAACTCCAAGGATCACACGACCCTGGTCGCTGCGGTCAAGGCCGCCGGGCTGGTGGATACGCTCAACAGCAAGGGACCGTTCACGGTCTTCGCCCCCACCAACGAAGCCTTCGCAAAACTGCCCGCCGGCACGGTCGATACATTGGTCAAGCCTGAACACAAGGCCGATCTGACGAAGATCCTGACTTACCACGTCGTCGCCGGCACTCACACGGCTAAACAGTTGATGGACGACGCCAAAATGCACGGCGGCAAAGTGATGCTGAAAACCGTCCAGGGCGAATCGCTGACCGTGATGTTGCACGACGGCAAGCTGTGGGTGCAGGACGCCAAAGGCGGCAAGGCGGCCATTACCATCGCGGACGTCATGCAATCCAATGGCGTGATTCATGTGGTCGATACGGTGCTGATGCCGAATTGACTGGCTGAGGTTGGCGGGCTCTCGCCAGAACGTCCGCCAACTTCACGATTGAAATGCCTTGCGACTCACGCCGAACGCTTTTCCATCCAGCGCCGATATTGCCGGGTGCGAAACGCCATGGCGATCTGCTGCAAAATCAGCGCGCGTAACGGTGACACCCCCGGATCAGGCTTTTTCGCCCGACTGAGTTTACCCAGCTGAAACTTCACCACCGCCATGTTCGCCAAGGCCGCAATGGCCTTGTTTTTCCAGGTGATCGGCGGCAATTGCGGGGCGTTGTCCTTGCCCTGCAGCCAGTCACGCGGCAGGTACGGATCGATGGCCAACGCGGTACCGATGCCGACCATGTCCACACCACTGTGCACGACGCTTTCGGCCACCGGACGACGGCGGATGCCGCCGGTGACCATCACTGGCATTTTGGCAACGGTCTGCAGGTCCCGGGCAAACTCGACGAAATAGGCCTCGCGAGCCAGAGTTCGACCATCGCGCGCCTCACCTTGCATGGCCGGAACTTCGTAGCTGCCACCGGACAGTTCCACCAGATCCACGCCCAGATCGTTGAGCAGCTCAACGACCTTTTTCGCGTCGTCAGCGGTGAATCCGCCGCGCTGGAAATCGGCGGAATTGAGTTTGACCGCTACGGCAAACTCTGCAGAAACCACTGCCCTGACTGCCTTGACGATCTCGACCAACAACCGCGCACGGTTCTGCAGAGAGCCGCCCCACTCGTCCATCCTTTGATTGGTCAGAGGCGAGAGAAACTGGCTCAACAGATAGCCGTGGGCGGCGTGGATTTCCACGCCGGTGAACCCCGCCTGTTCACCCAGGCGTGCGGTATTCGCAAAACGCTGGATGACGTCCTTGATCACACTGGCGGTCATGGCGTGGGGCGTGGCGAAACGCTTGGACAGTTTGCCCAGGTCCAGCGGTACCGCTGATGGCGCCCAGGTTTTCTGCCCGAGGTTGGACTGCATCTGGCGCCCCGGATGATTGATCTGCAACCAGAACTGCGCACCGGCAGAACGGCCAATCCGCGCCCAGCGCTTGAACTTGTCCAGTTGTTGATCATCCTGCAACACCACGCCGCCCGGCCCGGTCATGGCGCGGCCGTCGACCATCACGTTGCCGGTGATGATCAGCCCGGCACCACCGTCGGCCCATGCCTGATACAGACGCATCAGTTCTGCAGAGGGCGCCTGGTCGGCGTCCGCCATGTTTTCCTCCATGGCGGCTTTGGCGATGCGGTTCTTGATGGTCGAACCGTTGGGTAAGGTCAGGGGGTCGAACACATTCATGGGGCAGTCCTCAACTGGAGATGAGGCCACCATAAGATTGAAGTCAACTTTAAGGTCAATAGCCTTTTTAGCTGATTCGCGCTTTAACGCGCCACATCGCGACACTCTGCAGCGCCCACCACACCTTGTTCGCGCAGTCGATTTATCAGCATTTGCGCATTGTCCGCGCACGCCACTCCCACGGGCTTGCCTTCAATGCCCTGGATGACGAGCTGAAGTTGTTCCTTGTTCTGCGCCAGCCGTTGCTGCAGCACCTCGATTTCTTCGACCTTTTGCTTCAAGCCACTGAGCAACTGGTCATGCTGCCAGCCACTCGCGTTCATCGGCATCAACTGACGGATTTCCTCCAGGGAGAAACCTGCCGCCTGCGCGCCGGTGATGATATGCAACACCCACTGTGTGTCGGGGGCGTAATCGCGATAACCATTGGCTTTGCGCGCGACTGAAGTGATCAACCCGCTCGCTTCGTAGAAGCGGATACGCGATGGCGCCAGTCCGCTGATTTTTGCCAGTTCACCAATTCTCATGTCCGACTCCGCAGCACGTTAACCTTGAAGCTGACTTTAAACCTGAAGGAGTGCAACAGCCAACACGGCAAATCACGCCAGCAACTCAGTCATCCACTGCACCTGCCGCGCAACCTCTTCCAGCCTCTCCTCGGGCACAGCCTGGCGCGCCTGTTTGAAACTGTTCAGGGTTTTCTGTTTCTGCCTTAAAGAACGCTGCCATTTAGCGAGGAATGCCGGGCTGCGTGCTTGCATCAGCAACGGGCCGAAGTACAACTGTTCGGCGCTATAACTCAGTGGTGCGCCGCGCTCGGCGACGATGATTTCGTAGAAGAAACGGTTTTCCTGCAGCACTTCCTCGTCGAGGATGCGGTAGCCGTTGTCCATCAGCCATTGGCGCAGGGGTTGCTCGCCGCCGTTGGGTTGCAGGATCAGCCGTTCGTGCCCGCGCAGGTGCGCCTTGCCGCTGTCGAGAATGTCGCGAATCGTCTCGCCGCCCATGCCGCAGAGGCTGATCGCGGTGATTCCGTCATCAGGCTCGATCGCCGCCAGGCCACTGGCCAGACGCACGCTGATGTGCTGCTGCAGATCGTTGTCGCGCACCGTGCGCACCGCGGCATGGAACGGCGTCAGCGCCACCTCGCCGGCCACCGCCGCAACGATGGCGCCACGTCGCATCAGGGCCACCGGCAGATAGCCGTGATCCGAGCCGATATCCGCCAAGCGCGCGCCGGCCGGTACATGCGCCGCCACCCGCTCCAGACGCATGGACAATGTGTGTTCGTTCAACTGCCGCCCTCTTCCCCAGCCATCGCCGGCGCTGCTGGCCGGACAAGGGGCGCGACTCTAGCGGGCAATGGTGGGTATTTCAAATCCGGACGGGCGCGGTCTTGTTTCGGATTCGGCCTGTCACTGCACAGTCGAGGCATCCACTATCTTCTTTGCAACCGGTCTACTAACCTGCGCGCAGCCGTATCTCAAAACAACAAATGCACTCATGGAAGATCAACCTTGAAAACAGCTCTCGGCGCCCTGCTTCTGCTTGGCCTGTCCACCAGCGCACTCGCGGACTCGCACCCCATCGGCTTCCACCGCACAACCCTGGCGGATCCGCAGCGGCCGCTGGAAATGGTCGTCTGGTACCCGGCGACAACCCATGCAACCGCGCAAGTGATTGACGACAGTCCGGTGTTCGTCAGTGCCTCTGCGGTGCGCGATGCGCCGCCGACCGCCGGCGAGCATCCGCTGGTGGTGCTGTCCCATGGTTACCGGGGCAACTGGAGCAATCAGATGTGGCTGGCAAGTGCGCTGGCCGATCAGGGTTACATCGTCGCGGCAGTCAACCATCCCGGCAGCACCACCCACGACCGCAGTCCGCAAGCGGCGGCGCAGCTGTGGCAGCGGCCGGTCGATCTGCGGCGGGCCATCGAAGCCGTTGTGGCGCAGCCGGGAAAATTTGGCGCGGTGGCGCCGCAGCGGATTGCCGTCGTCGGGCATTCGCTCGGTGGCTGGACGGCTCTGGAAATCGCCGGTGCACGCTTTGACCCCGAGCGTTTTGCCGAGGACTGCAAGGCCCATGCGCAGCTCGCCAGTTGCAACGTCTATAAGCAAATGAACCCCGCCAGCACCGCGCAAGGCAAAGCCGACCTGGCGGCCGACCGGCGTTACAAACCAGTCAGCGCCATCGTTTCGCTGGACCTGGGCCTGTCACGCGGAATGACCGACGCAAGCCTCGCGGCGTTGCCAGTACCGACGCTGGTGATCGCCGCCGGCGCACCTTCCGAAGACCTGCCGGCGCAACTGGAATCCGCAGATCTGGCCAAACGCCTGCCACCGGCTACCACACGTTATGTCGAGATCAACGACGCCACTCACTTCAGCTTCACGTCGATCTGCAAACCGGGCGCGATCGAGATGCTCGAGGAAGACGCACCGGGCGATGGCGTCATTTGCCAGGATCGCGACAATGCGCGCCCGCGTAAAGTGATCCAGCAGCAGGTGGTAGCGCTGATCAGCGATTTTCTGGCGGCGTCGAAGCCATGACCCCGGCCGCGGCAACCCCTTTGCGAAATGGCTGATGACGGACACCGGTGAGCCGTTTGATCCTGCATCGCTGCAACAGACTCGCCAAATCGCTCCGAGCCGGTTTTAATGCGCGCTGGATGGGCATATGCCCGGCTCCCCTTCTCCGAGTAGAAACATGAACCGCCAAAAGAAACTGCAGCAGTTGTTCAAGGAAAAGGCCAAAAAGGCCAGCGCCAAACTCGCGCCGAAAAAGCCCAAGTACATCAGCAAGGCCGACCGCGCGAAACTGGCGGCCGAAGCGGCGGCCGAACCGGTTGAAACCCGTGAGAGTTGATTCGCTGCTTCAGGCGTCGATTAAACGCGCTTTACAGATACGCCTCGATGTTCGCGATCGCCCGATCGATGTAGAGCTCTTTCTCGCCAACGGGCGTCACATAATGAAACGCGTTGCGGGTGGCCTCCACACCGGCCAGACGGGCGATGAACCAGGCCGCCATATATTGTGAGGACAGGCAACCGCCAGCGGTGGCGACATTGCCCTTGGCCATGAACGGCTGATTGAGCACCGCCACACCGGCCTCCTCCACCCAGGGCTTGGTGATCAGATCGGTACAGGCTGGGACGTCATTGAGCAGGCCGAGCTTTGCCAGGATCAGCGTGCCCGAGCACTGGGCGCCCAAGAGCTGGCGCTGCGGATCGAGCCGTAGCCGCGCCATCAGCTCGGTATCCGCCACGATATCCCGGGTCAGACTTCCGCTGCCCACCAACACCGCGTCCGCGTCGCTCGCCTCCTCCAATGACACCTGAGCCTCGATTACCAGGCCATTCATCGAGCGCACTTTTTCCGTCGGGCTGGCGATCGACACGCGCCAATCGGGCTGTTTGACGCGGTTGAGAATGCTGAACGCGATGAGCGAATCCAGTTCGTTGAAGCCTTCAAAGGTCAGGATGGCGATGTGCATGGTGAGTCTCTAAATGGGCGATGACTCATCGTAAAATCTGGCGCTTATCACAATCAAAAAATTGTCATGGGTACATTGCGGGCGACATCGACGGGCATTTGATACACCGGCTACGCGCCACGGAAAGGACGGCTGAACAACCGCGTCGTCTCGCCCTATACCTTCTCAGGCGACCACGCCTGCATGCCTGCCAGGAAAGATCGGGCTGTAGCTTTCAGCCAGTGGCTGTAGGAAAGTGGCGAACATCGAATGATGAAAAGGCCAACACCTCATGAAGCCGCTGGATCTGACGCGTTTCGACCTCAATCTTCTGGTGGTTCTTGAGGCGCTTTGGGCGCAAAGGCACGTCGGTCGTGCGGCGCAGCACCTGCATCTGTCGCAGTCGGCCACCAGCCATGCCCTGTCGCGTTTGCGCACGGCGTTTGATGATCAGTTGTTCATTCGCAACCCTCGCGGCATGGCACCGACGCCGCTGGCCATCGAGCTGATGCCCAGAGTGGCGGCGGTGCTCGAATCGGTGCGGCTGGTCGCCAGCCCACGGGGGCCGTTCGATCCAGCGCGTCTGCAGGCGACACTGCGGATAGCGGCCACCGATCACGCCGTGCTGACCGTCATCGCCCCGGCGCTGGCGAAAATTCAGGTTGCGGCGCCGGAGGTGGTGCTGAAACTCGGGCCGGTGGATGGCGAGTCGGCGATGCGCCAACTGGACGCCGGCGAGATCGACCTGGTGTTGGGTTCGGGTTCGTTTGCGCAAGTGCCGCAACGCTTTGATTGCCAGCTCGCGCACAAGGAGCGATTCGTCGGCATCGCCCGCAAAGGGCACCCGGCATTGGTCAAGCGCGGCAAACATTTGCATATGGAACTGGATGACTTTACGCGTCTGCCGCACGTTCTGATTTCGCCCCGTGGCGACGCGCGGGGCGCTGTCGATGACGCGCTGGAACAGCTCGGTCGCAGCCGCAAGGTCAGCGTCACCTGCCCGAGTTTTCTCGCAGTGCCATTCATGGTTGGCGCATCGGAATCGATTGCCGTGGTCGCCGAACGTGTCGCCTTGCAGATGCAGGAAACCGCACAACTGAGCCTGTTCGAATTGCCCCTGACGCTGCCCACCTGGGAGGTCTTCGTCGTCCGCGCACGCGGGCGCGCCAACGAGCCGGCGGTTGAATGGATCACCAGAATGCTGATCGGCGACTGATGATCGACCTCGTGCATCGAGAGGCTGCACCAATGCCATTGGATCGCGCGCCTCGGTGCTCCTAGAGTGCGGACATCCGTTCAACATCCCTGGAATTCTCATGCAAACCGAGCCCACCCTGGTCATGGTCCCTTGCTTCGCCGGTGCGCCGTGGCAGCTCAACCAACTCAGCCACTTGCAGCACCGCGCCATGCGTACGTTGCGCTTACCGGACGACGTCGCTGATCTGGAAACGCTCGCCAACTTCATCGTTGATCAAGTGAAAGATCTCGAATGCTACGTGCTGGTGGGCGACTCCTACGGCGCGGTCGCCTCGATCGCGGTTGCAACGCGCCAGCCAAAAGGCCTCAAGGGCCTGGTGCTGTCCGGCGGTTTCGCCAAAAACCCGATCACCTCGCCCCTGCTGAAAACGCTGGCCGCACTGGCGCCGTTCTTCCCCGGGCCGTTTTATCGACAGACGACCCTGCGCCTCCACGCCGCACAACTGGCTTCGTCGTTCGACAAGGAAGGCGAAATTCCCTGGTCAACCGCCAGGAGCCGCGCCTTCTTCATCGAGCAAACCCCACACAAGGCCTACGTCAACCGCGGGCGCTCGATCGAGAAAGTCGACTACACCGCCCTGCTGCCAAAGATCGACGTGCCGACGCTGATCCTTACGCCCGAGGAAGACAGGCTCATCGGCAAAGAGGCTTCGGGGATCCTGCTGAAGGGGATAAAGGCAGCGCAGGAAGTCGTCATGCCGAGAACCGGGCATATGTTCAGGTTCTCGCATCCGGCGGCGTATTCGCTGGAGGTCAGCAGGTTTCTGCAGCGGGTGGCGCTTTGAGTGTACGTGGGGCAGTCAGATGCTGCGCGGCATATCGATCCGAATTGCCGTTTTTTGTTGCAGCCACTAGCCTCAGCAAAAGTCAAAAGCACAAATCAGAGACCCGCATGACGCTACGCACCGCCACCGATGGTGACCAGACAGCCCTCTTCGACTTGCATCGAGCAGTCTTCCGCGAACACATCGAAAAAATATGGGGCTGGGATGAGAGTTGGCAACGCGCAAATTTCGCGGTGGAATTCGCATGCACAGCCACTTCGGTTATTGAACAAGACGGCCGGCTTGTTGGCTATGTGCAAATACTGGACAAGGAAGACCGAATCCATGTTCAGAACATCGCTATTTCGCCCGAATACCAAGGCAAGGGCATTGGCTCGCAGATTCTGAAGAACCTCCAACTGGAAGCCGCTGCCCGCAAGGTGCCGTTGCAGTTGGGCGCTTTTCGCACGAACACTCTGGCGCAGAAGCTCTATGAACGACTGGGTTTTCGCAGGACTGGGGCGACGGACACGCATATCGAAATGTCGTGGACAGGCCATGACAGCCAGCAGCCGTGATCCGGATCCAACCGCATAACAGACCTTCCCCGATTCAACCTATCCGGGTTCGAGCACTCATGCCTGCCTGACATCACCTTCATGTCAGCCTGGCAACCGACCCTGTCGGCAATACCCCGTCCTTCTCAAGCGCAGTCAGTTTCGCGACAACTCGGGCACGCTCGCTTTCCGATGTTTCCCGGTCAGTAATCGAGTAAGTCTGGCCATAGACCCATGCACGCAACTGCTCAAGCACGGAGGGTTCAGCAGGTGTGCGAGACAGCTGCTGCAACAGATACCCGGCTTGTGTCCATTTGGGCATCAGTTCAAGCAGTGCCTGACGTCGAGAGGCGGACAGCGCTGGCCAGAGGGTCTCGAGCTGAGCGCTGAATGCTGACTCGATGACTTTCCATGGCTGCGGGCGCAGGCCGCGTACCCCGGCCTCGAACACCGGGCGTGACGGGTCCGCGATCGCCGCGATCAGTAAATCAGGCCTGCCCTCTCCTTCGAGGCTCAGGACCAGTGCCCGAACCTCGCCACTGTTTTGGCTGAGGGCAGCGTTCATCCACCCTTGCGGGATCGCCATGCCAAGCGACTGCGCCAACCCGAGTACGCCAAGCCAACGGGCTTTGGTAGCGGGAATCTCGCCTGCCAGTTGCGCTTGAAGTACCTGCAACGGGTCGACGCCATACTTTCTGGCGGCCCAGAGTGCAGTCGATCTTGCTGCAGACGATGGGTCGGTCAGAAAGTCTTCGATCAGTCGTGTGCGATCCGTTTGCAACTCAATGGCTTGCAGAAACGACAGGCGCCTGAGAATGCTGCTGTTGCTGGCGAGTCCATAGGCGATGGCCTTCTGCGCCGATTCCAGAGGCAGCGCCATTGCCCTGCCGAGCGCAGCTCGCCGCACACTGAAATCTGCATGATGAAGGCTCGCGACAAGAAACGCCTCCAGCTCATCTGCGCGCTTTGTCTGAGCGAGTACCCTGAAAAACAACCGCGTACAGGCGCCACGGCTGGTTTCGAAGGCAGCTGTGGTTTGCGCGAGGCATTCGGGTGTTGCCAGCAGCGCTTCAAGCTTTTGGATAGTAACGCCGTGGTCTTCGCGTCGGCGCTGCTCAAGGGCAAGGATGGCGGGAGTCTTGGCGATCAGCCAAGGGCCATACTCGGGGGTCAGGTAGTCTGCGAAAGCGTCTCTGGCCGCCGCACGTACCTGCGGCACCCAGTCGTTGAGCCGCACGATAATGGACGCCAGCCGCTCGGTCGATTGCGATGAGCGGATTTGCCGTAGACCGGCCTCCCTGTGGAATCCATCCCAGGACATGACCAGCCACTTCCAGTCACGCACTGGCAATACTTCAGGTGGATCTACTGGATCTACTGGATCTACTGAGCGTTCGGTTTTTGCAGTGGTGGATGTTTTTCCGGTGAGTCTTTGCAACAAAACTTTCCACATGGAGCTGACTATCCCTGACGTCCGAACATTGGCGTGAGCCATAGCATGCCTGTCACCGTCGCTTTTTTAAATGCAGGGTTCTCTCACAACCTATCTTTCAACCACAGCGAAACACGCAAGCCACACCGCCCCACTTCATCGACAAAACTCAAACCCACCCGAATCCCCGTCCGTTCGGCGATCGCCCTGACAATCGACAGCCCCAACCCGGACCCGGCCTCGCCGGTGCCCAGGCTGCGGTAAAACGGATCGAACACCAGCGCCTGTTCTTCGGCGCGGATGCCCGGCCCCGAGTCCTTGATTTCGATGCGCGCGCCCTGCTCCGTCCGTTCGACGCTGAGGTCGACTCGTCCGCCCGCCGGGGTATAGCGGACGGCGTTATCCACCAGGTTCTTGATCAGGATGATCAGATCCAGTTCGCTGATGACGACCTGCACATCCTCGACGCTCTCCACGCCGATATCGATGTCTTTGTTCTCTGCCAGTGGCAGCAGGTCTTCCAGCACTCGGCGGAACACTGCATGCACCGACACGGCGGCCTCGGCGCGTTGCGCGATTGATTGTGCGGCGGCCAGAGCGAGCAATTGCTCGATCAGCTTGCGACTGCGCTCGATCCCCTGAGCCAGCGGCAGAAAGTTCTGCCGGGTGTCAGCCGACATGGGCGTAGCGGCCAATCGCTCAGCCTGCAGCGACAGCGCCGTCATCGGCGAGCGCAGTTCATGGGCGGCATCGGCGATAAACCGTCGTTGCGCCTCCATCGCCTGCGCAACGCGGCGCAGCAATCGATTGATCGCCACGACGAAGGGCCGGATTTCGCTCGGCAAGTGCTGTTCATCAATCGCATGCAGCGCCTGTTGGTCGCGCTGATCGATTTCCGCCGAGAGCGTCGCGATCGGGCGAAACAGCTTGCGCACCAGATCCCCCACCACCAACAGCAGCACCGGAAACAGAATCAGAAATGGCAGCAGGCTGCGCCAGGCGCTTTCCCGGGCTTCCTTGTCGCGCACATCGGCTTCCTGCGCGACCGCAATGCGTTCGCCTGCCGAGGTGGTTCTGACCAGCACACGATAGTGTTCACCGGCGATATTCAGCGTCGCCAGACCATCGGCCAGGGTCAGGGGAAAGGGCAACGGAATGCTCGCGTCATCAGTGCCGACGGCTTTGCTGCTGTCGGACAGGTATTGCACGGTGATCCGCGAGTCTTCGTCATCGCCAACGACCTGCCCGGCAGCGGGATAACCCAGGGTCATGTGCTGCCGATCGAACAGCAGCGCCACCTGACGCAGGCTTTCGTCCTGCATTTCGTGCGCTTCGTCGAGTGCCGAGATGAACGCGAATGCACCGGCGAGCAAGGCGACGATGAGTATCGCCAGTGACAGCGTGATGGATAGCCGTGACTGCACCGAGTCGCTCAAACGCCTTTTGAAACCATCCATCCCATCCCCCTGACATTCCTGATGACATGGTTGCCCAGTTTGCGCCGCAGCGAATGGATCAAAAACTCCACCGCGTTGCTTTCCACTTCGTTGCCCCAGCCGTAAATCCGGTCTTCAAGTTCGCTGCGCGAGAGAATCGCCCCCGGGCGGATCAACAGTGCCTGTAACAGCGCAAACTCGCGGCTGGAAAGCTGCACATCGGCGACTTGCGCGGTAGAGGCCTGTTTCGAAATCAGGTTCAGCGACACCTCGCCGTTATCCAGCAACGATTGCGCGTTACCGCCGCGACGGCGCAATACCGCGCGCATCCGTGCCAGCAACTCGGCCATGGCGAACGGTTTGAGCAGGAAGTCATCCGCACCGCCATCGAGGCCGCGCAGCCGATCATCGAGGCCATCGCGGGCGGTAATAATCAGCAGCGGCACGGGGTTGTTGCGCGCGCGAATGGCATCCAGCACATCGAGCCCGTCCTTGCCGGGCAGGCCGAGGTCGAGCAACACCAGATCGTAGGTCTGGGTGTCCAGCGCCGCCAGCGCGGTGAGGCCGTTTTTCACCCAGTCGGTGGCGTAGCTCGCTTCCTTGAGCGCCGCCTCGATGGCTTCGCCAATCATCAGGTCATCTTCGACCAGCAGAATCCGCATGCAGCGCTCCGACAGAAAAAGGCGCGACGGTCATTGCCATCGCGCCTGTATTGAAGCACTTGAACCGACGTTTGTCCGCCGCCGGTTCAGCGCTGCGATCACTGCTTGCCGTTCATCGAATCGAAGGCCTTGAGCAGGTCGTCCATGGCCGCCTTGCAGTCAGCCTGCTTCGGCGAGTTGGCGCGCAGAGCATCCAGCGCGCGGTCAATGGCCTTGTCCAGTACATGCCAGTCGGCAGCGGCACGCGGCTTGATGCCGGCTTCGGCAGAGTCCCAGGAGGTCTCCAGATCCTTGATCCGGGTCTTGGCGCCGAGCAGGTCGTTTTTCTCGACTAGCGTACTGACGTCAGCGGCGATGTTGCGGAACTCGCTCAGGTCACCCAGCTTCGAGCCCGATTGCGGCGGCGCGCTCAAAGAGCTGGTCGGCGTGCCGACAGCGGGCTTGTCGGCGGGTTTCGAGCAGCCGGCGAGGCTACCGAGCAGTACCAGAGACGAGATGATCGCGACGTGGCGAAAAGCCGTTTTGAAGGCGTGCATATTGATTCCTTGATGGGTATCCAAACGTTTATTGAGTGAGGGTTTTGCGATTGCCAAGGCTGATCTGCGCGACCGCCACCAGCAGCACGATGACGCTGAGGAAGATCGCACTGGTCCAGGCGGCGCCCATGCCCAGGCCACCGTAGGTCTTGGCCTGAGTCAGCAAGTCACCGAGAGAGGCGCCGAACGGACGGGTGAGGATGTAGGCGATCCAGAAGGTCAGCACCACGTTGGCCCCCATCCGCCAGGCCAACAGCGTCGCCGCGATCAGCGCGCCGAATATCACTGCACCGACGGTGAAGCCCAACCCCAACGCTTCGGTTGCCAGGTCCCCGGCGGCAGTGCCCAGGGCAAAGGTGCAGAGCACAGTGGACCAGTAAAAAAGCTCGCGCCGCGGCGTGTTGATTTCGCGGATCGACAGGTTGTTCTCCATCGTGAACCAGATCAGGAAGTTAACGGCCAGCAACACCGAGAACACCGCAGTGCTGACGTACAGGCTGATGTCGAGCATGTCGGTCATGATGTCGGTGATCTGCGTGCCGACGATGCTCACCAGCACCACGGTCAACCAGTAGATCCAGGGCGTATACGCGGTTTTACGCATTTGAAAGAACAGCGCGCACCCGAGTAACAGCGCCATGCCGATGCTGGTCCAGCCAGCACCGAAACCGGCATCCACGGCGAGAAAGTCGGCGCCGGTTTCACCCACGGTCGTCGAGAGAATCTTGATCACCCAGAAGGCCAGTGTCACTTCGGGGACTTTGTTAAGCCATCCGGCTTTTGCGGGATTCATGTGTGGATCGCCTCTGCTGTCCAGCGCTGAACTTGCGCTGGGGGGAAGATACGAGCCAATACTTAGCTGAGACTGAGGGCCTACACGGCACGGCCGGCTCACTGGCCCGCCCTGCTCGCCTGAAATTTTCCGCCGCGCCCGGTTCGATCACCTAACCTCATAGCTTGTGTGATCAACGAGAACCGGCCCCTCTCATGCGCAACACATTGAAGTTATTGTTGTTTGTCGCGCTGCTCCTGCTCGCTGCGGGCAGTTCGGCGTTGTGGGCGGCGGATTTGCCGGCGCCTTCGGCGACCACTGCGGCGCCGCTGGTGGAGGTCTCGCAAAGTGATCTGCAAGCCCTGCAACTGCGCCTCGACGGGCTGAAGCAGCAGATTTCCGCCGCCAACAACTACAACCAGCTCGAAGGCCCGCAAGACCGGGTGCAAACGTTCATTCTGGACATCGATCGGTTGTCGGCTTCGTTGTTGCCGCAGCAAGCTCAATTGACGGTGCAACTGGGGGTGCTCGGCGCAGCGCCGGATACGCAGATTGCCGCCGAACAAGCGGAAATCGCCGCGCAACGGGCGCAGCTCAACGAGCAAAAAAACAAGGTCGATGCCACGCTCAAAAGCCTTGCCGCGCTCAAACAAAGCGCCGCCGAGCTGATCACGCAAATCGCCGGCATTCGCCGCACACTGCTCGAAAGCGAACTGACGCTGCGCACCGACAGCATTCTGAGTCCGGCCTTCTGGTCGCCATTGGTGTCGCCAGAGCCGGATGACCGCCAGCGACTGAATTTTTTCATCAATCAGGTGAACCTCACCTGGGCCACGGTCTGGGCACCGGGGCAACGTTTTTTCACCTGCGTGCTGGTGCTGCTGGCGCTGGCTTTCTGGACGGTCGGCCGCCGACTCGCCGAGCGCGGGCTGACCTGGTTGTGCATCCACCGCATGCCGGAGGGGCGCTTGCGCCGTAGCGCGCTGGCATTCGCCTCGGCGCTGGCGACCCTTGGCACCACGGCCATCGCCCTGCATCTGCTGTTCTACGCCTGCACCCGCCACGAACCGCTGACGCCAGTGCTGCAGACTTTTTCCGAGGAATTCGAAAAAGCCGTCTACGCCTGCGTCCTGATCACCGCGTTGAGCCGCGCACTGCTGTCGACCAAACATCCCTCATGGCGGCTGCCGGCGATTGCCGACTCGGTGGCGCTGGCACTGAGACCCTATCCAAGGATTCTCGCGGCCATACTGCTGGTGCTGGTGACACTGGTGCAGGTCAGCAATGCCACCGGCATGAGCAGCCAGATCGTGATCGCTCAACGTGGGGTGATTGCCATCGTGGTGATCGTGATTCTGGTGCCGCTGCTGTTGCGCGTCGGCAGAGTGCGCAAGGCGTTGATCAGCGCCAATGAACCAGAGGCCGGCAGCACATTTGCCGGGGCGATCTACAGCATCGCCACGGTGTGCATGTGCGTGTCGGCGCTGGCCTTGCTCACCGGCTACGTGTCGCTGGCCCGCTTCGTCACCTATGAATTGGTCTGGGCCTATATCGTGCTGGCCGGGTTCTATTTGCTGATTCAAGTGGTCAAGGATGCCTGCGAATACCTGTTCTCGCCGCGCTACTCGGCCGGTAAAACCATCAAGCAGACCCTGGGCATGGGCGACCGGCGGCTGGAGCAGATTTCGATTGTGCTGTCCGGTGCCAGCCGCGCCGGGCTGCTGTTGCTGGCGGTGATTACCCTGTTCGTCGGCGGCATCGGCACCACGTTCGGGCAACTGACCACCAATGTCATGGGCATTCTCGGCGGCGCCGGATTGCGCAAGCTGAACATCGTTCCCGCGCATCTGATCAATGCCGTGCTGGCGTTGCTGATCGGCATCTACCTGATCCGCGCTTTGCGCCGTTGGCTCGACAATGAATTCCTGCCCAAGACCGACATGGATCCGGGCATGTGCGCGTCGTTGAGCACGCTGTTTTCCAACATCGGTTATGCCACGGTCATCCTCCTGACGCTGTCGTCGCTGGGCGTGCGCTGGACCAATCTGGCGTGGATCGTCAGTGCGCTCTCGGTGGGGATCGGTTTCGGTTTGCAGGAGATCGTCAAGAACTTCGTCTCCGGGCTGATCCTGCTCACCGAACGCCCGGTGAAGGTCGGCGACCTGATCAGCATCAGCGGCGTCGAGGGCGACATCCGCCGGATTAACGTGCGCGCCACGGAAATTCAGCTCAGCGACCGCTCCATCGTGATCGTGCCCAACTCGCAACTGATCTCGCAGAACCTGCGCAACGTCACCCTCGGCGGCAGCGCCCAGGGGGTGGCAAGCCTGGAGCTGATGTTCCCGCTGGACATCGACCCCGAACAGGTCAAGGAATTGCTGCTGAACACCTACCGCGAAAACGAAAACATCCTCGACAAACCAGCGTCGTACGTGCGCTTCAGCAAGCTGTCGCCGGATGGCATCACCTTGACGGTGACCGGCTACGTCGGCAGCCCGCGGATTGTCGGCGGGACCAAGAGTGATTTGCTGTTCGAAATTCTCAAGCGGTTGGGGGATGCGGGGATTGCGCTGGCGAAACCAGCCTCCGCCCCGTAACAGCCCCCCTGTGGGAGCGGGCTCTGCGTTAAACACGGAATGTATGCCTGTCATTAATCCATTGTGGGAGCGGGCTTGCTCGCGAAGACGCCGGCACAGGCAAAACCTCCGGCGACTGACACTCCGCTTTCGCAAGCAAGCCCGCTTCCACAGGGGCTCTGCGCTAAACACAGAATGCATGCCTGCCATTTATCCATTGTGGGAGCGGGCTTGCTCGCGAAGACGCCGGCACAGGCAAAACCTCCGGCGACTGACACTCCGCTTTCGCAAGCAAGCCCGCTTCCACAGGGGCTCTGCGCTAAACACAGAATGCATGCTTGTCATTAATCCATTGTGGGAGCGGGCTTGCTCGCGAAGACGCCGGCACAGGGAAAATTTCCGGCGACTGATACTCCGCCTTCGCGAGCAGGCTCGCTCCCACAAGGGGTTCTGCGCTAAACACGGAATGCATGCTTGTCATTAATCCATTGTGGGAACGAGCCTGCTCGCGATGAGCCTCACGCCGGCGCCCAACGCCGATGCAGCCAGCGCGCGAACGCATCCAGGGCAAAGCCCAGTACGCCGATCAGCAGTACCATCGCCATCAGTTCCGAATACGCCAGGCGGTCCCGCGTATCGAGGATGAAGTAGCCCAACCCGGCGCTGACCCCGAGCATCTCGCACGGCACCAGCACGATCCACAGAATGCCGATCGACAGCCGCACCCCGGTCAGCACATGGCCGAGCACGCCGGGCAGGATCACCTTGCGCAGGGTTTCCCAGCGGGTGGCGCTGAGGCTGCGGCTGAGTTGCAGCCAGCGCGGGTCGAGCTGGCGCACACCGGCCACGGTGTTGAGCAGGATCGGCCACACGGCGGCAAAGGTCAGCAGAAAGTAGATCGGCTGATCGCCAACGCCCATCAGCATCACCACCACCGGCATCCACGACAGCGGCGAAATCATCCGCAGAAACTGAAACGCCGGCGTGGTCGCTGCTTCCAGATGCCGGTAGCTGCCGATCATCAAGCCCAGTGGCACGCCGATCAGCAGCGCCAGCAGCAGACCGACCAGAATCCGCTTCAGGCTGACCAGCACATGCTCGTACAGCTCCGGGCGCAGCAGCAGTTCGCCGAGGCTCGCCAGGGTTGCCTCGGGTGAAAAGCGCAGCGCCAGGCTGTCGTTGCCGCCGAACACGTGTACGCCCAGCCACCACAGCAGCAACAGGCCCAACAGTCCCGCCACACCCAACAAACCATGAACGGTCGAAGAAGATCGCTGACGCATCAGAGGCTGAACTCCTCGCTGCGTTCGAAGCTTTCCGGTAATCCGAATGCCTTCATCCCGCCGACTGTAGCAATGGCATTGCGCACGAAGCGATCGTCTACCAGATCCCGAGCGGTTTGCTGCGGATCGAGGTTGGCAAGGAAACCCTTGTCGCCCTCGATCAGCGTGTCCTTCAGACGTTTGACCAGTTCTTCGGTGTAGCTGGGGAACGGGTACGGCTGAAAATCGATGCGCTGCTCGTCCCAATGGCTGTGCTGGATCGCGCCGCTGGCCAGATACTGCTCGCGGTCGCTAGTGGCCGGCGACAGCACCCGGTCGAGCACCGGTTGCGCGTGCGGCGTGTAGCGATTGGCGCCGTCCTTGGACAACAGTTTCGCCGCCTCGGCGCGGTTGTCGCGGGTCCAGACCTGCGCCTTGACGATGGCGTTCACCACTTTCTGCGACCACTCGGGGCGGTTGTTCAGATCCTGCTCGTGCATGAACACCACGCAGCAGGCGTGATTGCGCCAGACGTCGCCGGTAAAGCGCTGCACGCGGCCAACCTTGAGTTCCTCGGCCAGCGCATTGAACGGCTCGGCGACGATGTAGCCGGCAATGCGTTTGCTCGCCAGGGCTGGCGGCATGTCCGACGGCGGCAGCACCAGCAGATTGACCTCGTTCGGCGCCAGCGCGGCGCTCGCCGATTTGCTCACCGGCACCAGACCGTGGTCGCGGAACAACTGCTGCACCACCACGTTATGAATCGAATACCAGAACGGAATCGCCACCGACTGCCCGCCAAGTTGCTTGACCTCGGTGATGCCCGGCGCCACGGTCAGGCCCGAGCCGCCGACGTGGTTCCACGCCACGACCTTGGCCGGCACCTTGCTGCCGTAACGCGCCCACACGGTCATCGGCGAAAGCAGGTGAATCACGTTGACCTGCCCGGAAATGAACGCCTCGATCACTTGCGCCCAACTGCGCAGCAGCACCGGGCGCTCGGCCTGAATGCCTTCGGCTTCGAACAGGCCGTTGTTGTGCGCCACCAGCAACGGCGTGGCGTCGGTGATCGGCAGGTAACCGATGCGCACCGGCGCGTTCGGCTCGGACGCGGCGCGGGCGTTGAGGCTGTTGAGCAGCGGCAACGCGCCGCCAGCGGTCAGCAGCGCGCTGAGTTTGAGGAAGTCACGACGTGTGTGAGTGAAGTCGTCCAGGCACATGGTCAATCTCCGACATAGCGGGCACAGGTTGAGTAAGAGGATTGCGGCTCGCCCGCCGAAGGGTTTTGAGGATGTCGATGCGCAGCGCGCCCAGTTCCTCGACCAGCTCGGCACGCGGCTGAGGCAGGTCGATGCGCCACTCGCCGAGGATGTGCGCCGGGCTGTTACCCAGTAGCAGAATCCGCTCGGAAAGCAGCAGGGCTTCGTCGATGTCGTGGGTGATCAACACGGCTGCGGTGTGGTGCTCGGCAATCAGTTGCAGGAGCAACTGCTGCATGTCGGCGCGGGTGATTTCATCCAGCGCACCGAACGGTTCATCGAGCAACAGCACCTGCGGCTGCCGCGCCAGACAGCGGGCCAACGCGGTGCGCTGGGCCATGCCGCCGGACAACTGCGCCGGGTGCTGCTGACGTGCATGTTCGAGGCCGACCGCAGCAATGGCGTGGTCGATCCGCGCCTTGCGCTGCTCGGCCGTGAGATGCGGCTGGCGGGCGAAGTCGAGACCGAAGGCAACGTTGTTTTCCAGGGTCAGCCACGGCAACAGGCTCGGATCCTGAAACGCCACTGCGACCCGTGGATGCGCACCGGTCAGCGGTTCGCCAAGCAGGCTCACCCGCCCCTGTTGCGGTGCCTGCAAACCCGCCAGCACTCGCAGCAGACTGGATTTGCCGACACCGCTGGGGCCGAGAATGGTCACCACTTCACCGGGCTGCAATTGCAGGTCGAAGTGTTCCAGCACCGTGTGCCAGCCCTGCTCTCGCGGGTAGCCGAAGCTGATGCCCTGCGCCTCCAGCACCGGCGCCGTCATGCCGTCGCTTCCCGTTTCTGCCGCTGTAATTCGGCGCGCAGTTGCACCAGGCTTGGGGTGACAATCGGCACGAACGCCGACTCGCGCCAGCGCCGGGCGAAACCGCTGCCGTGCTCGGTCAGATAAGCCTTGCCGCCGCTCGATTGCAGTTCCAGTTGCACGGCGTTGGCGGCGGATTCGGCCAGCGCGATGCGGATCTGGAACAAGGCGCCCGGCTGGGTCAGGAAACGCCCGTCGTGCAAACCTTGCTTGAGCGCATCGACGCTCTGCGCCAGTTGCTCGCGTTGTTCCTGCAACGGCTCCAGCAGAATCGAACGGCCGTCCTGCAAATGTCCTTCGACCTCGGCCAGCGCCCGTCGCGCCAGACCGATCGCCATACCGCATTGCAGACCGAGAAACGCCGGGCGCACCGCTGGCAGAAACTTGCGTGCATCTTCATGCAGCAGCCATTCGCGTCCGACCGCCACTTGCGCGAAATCGATCGCAGCCGTGTTGCTCGATTGCAGCCCCATCAGTTGCAGGTCGGCGGAACGTTGCACACCGGCCGCGTCATCCGCAATCGCCAGCACGAACGGCGAACCGCCCTCCTCGTGCTCGATCGCCGCCGCCACCACAAAACCGCTTTTGCGCAGATTGGTGACCCAGTGCAGGCGCCCGTTCAAGGTCCAGCCGTCTGCGGTGTGGGCGGCGCGCACTTGCAATGCCTCGATGCCGGACAGGTACTTCATCGCGTTGGACAAACCGGTGGCGCCGGCCAGTTCGCCGCTGAGCAACGCCGGCAGCAGTTTTTCCCTCAGCGCAGTGTTGGGGCTGTGCAGCAGGTATTCGATAAAGGCCCGTTGGCCCCAGAACACAAACGCCGCCGCCAATGAATGGCTGGCGACGGCAGCCAGGGTTTCCACGGCATCACTGACGTGACCACCGCTGCCGCCCAGCGCCGGGCTGATGCCGACCCGTAGCACCCCGGCCTGCGCCAGTTGCGTCAGCACCTGTTGCGGATCGCCGTCGCCCGCATCCAGGGCCTGGGCGTTGTGTTCCAGCCATTGCATCAATGCCGGATTGAGCATGTCGTTTCTCTCCTTGTACGCAGCCGCATCAACCATAGACGATGCGGCCTGAAGCGCTGGCCGATTACGCGCGATACGGCGCCAGCTCGGGGTTGAGCGGCGTGCCGGCGAACACGTTGGCGAAGTTGCACAGGGTCGCCAGGCTGATGCCGAGGATCACTTCCAGCGCATTGCCTTCGGTGTAGCCGGCAGCCTTGAATTGGTTGAAGGTCTGGTCGCTGACCTTGCCCCGGGTGGCAATCACTTCGCGGGCAAACGCGGCCAGGGTTTCCAGTTTTTCCACGGGCACGGTGGCTTTCTCACGCAGCGCACTGACCACTTCCGGCGGCAGTTTTGCCTTATTCAGCGCGACGGCGGTATGACCTGCGACACAGAAATCGCAACCATGGTTGGTCGCCGCAATCAGTTGCACCACTTCGCGCTCGGCGAGGCTGAGTTCGGACTTGCCATTGAGCGCCGATACCGTAACGTAGGTTTCCAGCGCGGCCGGGGCATTGGCCAGCACGGCCAGCAGGTTCGGAATGAATCCGGAGTTTTTCTGCGCATTTTCCAGAAACGGTTTGGCGGCTTCGGGAGCGCTTTGCACGGTGTGAAGAGTGACGCGCGACATGGAGTGGACTCCTGCTGTTGAGTGTCCGGCCAGTCTGTTGGTTATAAAAATTTCGATCCATATTCTAAAGTAGCGATTACTTGCTCCTGAGTGTTTCCATTAGATGATTTCGTCCAGCCCCCTGGTTGATTGGTTATTAGAAAGCCTCGAACTCGATGCCAGCCTGTTTCACGTCGGGCGCTATTGCGGTGGCTGGCATGCAAGTACGCACGGACTGGCGCGCGCCAGTTTTCACTTGATCGTGCAGGGCCGCTGCTGGCTGCACATTGACGGGCAGGAGCAGTCGATAGTGTTGAACGCCGGAGATGCGGTATTTCTGCTGCGCGATCTGAACTACCGCCTCTCCAGCGCCGAAGAGCCGGCACTCGCCCAAACGCTGCCGCGCAGGGCCATGACCGCGCTCGACAGTCAGGCACAGGATGGCGTCGGGCTGGTCTGCGGGTTCTTTCATTTCAAGTCCGGGCTGTCGTCGCTGATCATCGAAGGCTTGCCGGACTGGATCATCCTGCGCGCGGGCGATCCTTCTTCGAGCGCCGCGCGAGCCTTGTTCGAGTTGATCCTGCAAGAGTGCGAACGCTTGCCGGCGCCCTCCTCGGCGCTGCTCGAACGCTTGAGTCATCTGCTGTTTTTGTATGTGTTGCGCCAACAGATGGCCGACAACCAGAGCCTCGGCGGCCTCGTGGCTTTGGCGCGCAATCCGCAGTTCGCGCCGTTGCTGGACCAGTTGATCGAACAACCGCAATTGCCGTGGTCGCTGGAGAGCATGGCGGCGAGTATCGGCCTGTCGCGCTCGGCGTTTTTCAAACGCTTCAACGAACTGGCCGGGCAATCGCCGGGGCAGGTATTGCTGGCGTTGCGCATTCGGCATGCCTGCCAGTTGCTGCGGGCCAATCACACGGTGGAACAGGTGTGCGCGGCGGTGGGCTATCAGTCGATCGCCGCATTTACCCGAGCGTTTGCCAAGTCGGTGGGTGTGCAACCGGGGGCTTATCGCAAGCAGCATGAGGGGCGCTGAGCGGCCTATTTGCAGATGGCGTTTCCCAGCGTCGATCAGCACACCACACAACCTGTGGGAGCCGGGCTTGCCCGCGAAGGCGGCGGTACATCCAGCACCTTCATTGCCTGACACACCGCTTTCGCTGGCAAGCCAGCTCCCACATTGGATCTGTGCTGATCACCAACCGTGAGCACACCACACAACCTGTGGGAGCCGGGCTTGCCCGAGATGGTGGCGGTACATCCCGCATCTTCATTGCCTGACACACCGCTTTCGCTGGCAAGCCAGCTCCCACAGGGGAGATGTTTCGATCAGCGGATTTGTGTACACCACAAAACCTGTGGGAGCCGGGCTTGCCCGCGAAGGCGGCGGTACATTGAGCATCCAGGACTCGTTGGTTTCTTATTCCATTAATCAACCAAAAAACCACTTTTTAATCTTTTATGGCTATTAACCCCGCCCCTTATAATTGCGCGTCTGCACTAACTCATAAAAAGGGATATTCCATGCAAAGACGCCTGTTACTGGCCGCACTGTTCGTCACTGTCGCCGGTTGTGCCAGCCCGCCGCCTGCCGCCGTTCACACCCATGACCCCACCAGTTCAACCCTGCAAGGCGACGCCACGCGTCCGGCACAGGCACAGTGGATCCGCACCGAGCTGTACTTCTCGGTGGGCACCGTGGATGGCAAGGAAGGCGCGGTCAGCCCGGCGCGCTGGCGCGAGTTTCTCGACAAGGAAGTGACGTCGCGGTTTCCCGACGGTTTCACCGTGTTCGATGCCTATGGGCAGTGGCGTGATCATGGGGCGAAGGAGCCGGAGCGGCTGAGCACCAAGGTCATCGTGATCCTGCACGAGAACAATCCGCAGAACGCCGGCAACATCGAGGCAATTCGACTGGCGTACAAACGCATTACCGGGGACTTGTCGGTACTGCGTCTGTCGCAACCGGCCGACGTATCGTTCTAATCGCTGATCTGGCCGAGAGCTTGCCGAGGCGTCGACGCCAGGCGGCTCAATCCCACCAGCAGCAGCGCACCGACCACCAACACGCCAATCCCCAGAAACGCGCCCCACCCCACCACCTTCACGCTCGAATAGAGCATGTACAGGCACAGCCCGAAAAACAGCAGCGGCAACAGCGGATACCACGGCACCCTCACCGGCCTCGGCACCTCAGGGAAACGCCGGCGCAGAATGATCAGCGCCAGGCTGCTGAAGCTCAGAAATAGCCAGTACACCGGGGTCAGGTACTCGACCATGGTGTTGAAGCCGCTCTGGGTGAAACTGCCGAACAGCACCAGCAACAATGCCACCGCGCCCTCCGCCAGCAAGGCCTTGCGCGGCACGCCGTCGCGTTCGTGCCACTCGCCAAAACGACGCAACTGCGGCACATCGCGAGCAGCGGCATAGGTGGTGCGGGCGCCGACCAGCAAGGTCGAGTTGATGGTAGCGATGGCCGCGATGCCGACCATCAGCAGAATCAGCAGCACCCCCGGCGCGCCGAATGCACGGTTCAACAGTTCCACCGCCGGTGCATTGCTCGCCGCCAGTCCGGCGAATCCCAGGCCTCGCACAAACGCCCAGTTCAGCGCCAGATAAATCGCCATCAGCAGCGTCAGCGCACCGAGCATGGCGATGAAAATCCCTCGCCGCCCATCGCGCACTTCCGCCGATAATGTGGCCGCATCGCTCCAGCCGCCAAACGCCAGAAACACAAAAATCATCGCCGCCGAAAACCCGGCCATACCGGTGTTTTCCGGCGCAACCGAAACGCTCGCTGGCGCCGCTTCAATCCCCTGCCACGCCAGCCACACCCCGGCGCTGGCGATGCTCAGAAAGCCCAGCGCCAACAAGCCGACCAACAACGTCTGGGTGATGAAACCGATGTGCTTGCCGGTCAGATTGAGCAGCACCAACGCGGCGATCACCCCGCCAGCAAACAGCCCCGAGCCGTATCGACCGAGCGGCACCACGGCATTGACGTAATCAGCAAACATGAACGCCGACAAGGCGATCCAGCCGGTGTGCATCACCGAAAAGCGCGACCAGGCGAACAGGAAACCCATGCGCTCGCCATAGGCCGTGCGCAGAAAGTGATAGTCGCCGCCAGGATGTGGAAATGCCGCGGCCATTTCGGCAAAGCACAACGCCCCGGCCATCGACGCCAGGCCGCCGAGCACCCAGACCCAGTAGAACCAGGCAGGCCCGACGTTCAGCGCCACGGTTGGCGCGGTTTTCAGGATGTCGGTGGTGATCACCATGCCCAGCGTGATCAGCAACGCCTGCAGCACCGGCAGATGGCGCTTGGGGCCGTTGGAGTGATTCATGGAGAGTTCCGCAAAAAGTCCGCCATCCGTGGCGGATCGGCTCAGAAGCCGTAGGTGGCGCTGGCGTAGTAGTACGCGCCGTTGGTGCCGATCGGCGACAGCACGTCATACGGCAGGTTGCCGCCGTAATTGATCGCCGAGCCGGAGCGCTCCGGGTAGTTGTCGGTGAGGTTGTTGCCGCCCAGGGCGACGCTGAATTTCGGGGTGAATTTGTAGGTCACCTCGGCATCCAGTTGCCACACCGCGCCATAGGTCTGCTCCGGTTGCGAGTCGCCGAAATCGAACACCCGGGTGGTCTCGCCCTGACGGGTCAGACGCCCGAGCAGGCCCCAGTGTTCGCTGGCCCAGTTGGCGGAAAACACGAAACGATCCTTGGGCGCAGCGTCGGTCAGGGTGTTGGTTTCTTCGACACCGACCAGTGCATCGTTGCCGATACCCAACGCCGTCAGTTGCGAGGGTGTGCCTTTGGTGTTGGTGACTTTGGTGTGGTTGTAGGTGTACGCGGTGGTCAGGCCCAGTTGCCCTTCGTACAGCGGCTGATGGTAGTTGAGCACCAGTTCGGCACCGTGGGTGCTGGTGTCGGCGGCGTTGGTGAAGAAGTTGACGTCGTGCACCCCGGCCACGCCGAAGTTGTCGTTGATGTATTGCTCCATGGCGTCGCTGCCGATGCGCTGCGACAGGGTGATGCGGTCCTTGACGTCGATGCGGAACACATCGAGCGAAGCGTCGAAGCGTTCGTTGAGCTGGAAGGTTAGCCCCAAGCTGAAGTTCTTCGAGGTTTCCGGATCGAGCTTCTCGGCCCCCAGCGCGCGGGCGATCGGGTCGTTGACCGAGAGCACACGAATATCGGTGAGCGTGCCGCCTTCGCCGAAGTTGCTGGTGGTGTTCTGGAAACCGCTCTGCGCCAGCGATGGCGCGCGGAAGTTGTTCGACACCGCACCGCGCAGCGCCCACTGCTCGGTCAGTTTGTAGCGACCGCTGAGCTTGCCGGTGAGTTTGCTGCCGGCATCATCGTAATGTTCCCAACGCGTGGCGGCGTCGACGAAGAAGCGCTCGGTGAGATCGCCCGACAACTCGGCGTAAGTCGCGAACACGTTGCGGTCCAGGTCCGACTCTTCGCTGGGGCGCAGACCGTTGGCACCATCAGCGCCGGAGCCAATGTAAGAGGCCTCGTCACCCGCGTAGGTCAGGTAGTTTTCGTAGCGATATTCGCCGCCCAGCGCCAGCACGAACGAGCGTCCGCCCAAGCGCAGTTCGCGGCTGAAATCGAGGTTGGTGGTGGTCTGGCGCAGCTCGTAATCGCCGGTGTCGAATTTCGTCGGCGAGTCCTCGCCGAGGCTGACGTTAAGGGTGCGGCGGGTGGATCCGTCGAAGCGGTTACGGCCATGGGTAAGGCTGCTGTCGAAGTCCCAGTCTTCGCCGATCATGCCTTTGAAACCGGCGGTGGCAGAGACGTCCTTGTTGTCGCCCAGCGACTGCGGCAGGTAGCCGTTGGGATAGAACTGCGGCTGCTCGTAGGGGTAGCGATAGAATTCGGCGCCGGTGGTGTGGCGCTGGTTGTAGGTGCCGAAGCTGTAGGCCTTGCCGCCGGCCAGCGGCAGCTCGCTGTTGAACCACAGGTTGACGTCCCGCGCCAGGCCGTCGCCCATCACGTAGTTGCGCTGGTCCGGGGTATCGGCAAAACCGTCGAAACCGGCGCGGTTGGTCGGGTTGCGATTTTTGTACTCGGTACCGCCGCGAATGAACCCGCCCTCTTCACCCAGACGCGTGCCGATCTTGGCCGTGGTCACGCTGTTCTGGCCGTCGGTGGTGGTTCTGCCGATGGCGTCCTGATGGGTGTGAAACGCGCCGTAGCTGGTGGACACTTCGCCGCCCTCGGGCGCGTCGTCGAGGATGATGTTGATCACCCCGGCAATCGCATCGGAACCGTACTGCGCACCGGCGCCGTCGCGCAGCACTTCGATGCGTTTGATCGCGCTGATGGGGATCGAGTTGAAGTCCACCGGCGCCGTACCGCGACCGATTTTCGACGAGTCGTTGACCACCGCTGAAGTGTGACGACGCTTGCCGTTGACCAGCACTAGCACCTGATCCGGGCTCATGCCGCGCAGCTGTGCGGCGCGCACGTGGTCGGCGCCACCGGAGTTGGACTGACGCGGCATGCTGAACGATGGCAGCAACGTTTGCAGCGCCTGACCCAGCTCACCGTCGGCCGCGCCGGTGGACTTGAGGTCGGTGGCAGTCAATATGTCAACCGGCACCGGAGAATCCAGCACCGTGCGAGCAGTGCCACGGGTGCCGGTGACCAGCACGGTACCCAGCCGTGTGTCATCGTTAACGCGCGTGGAAGTGTCTTCGGCTTGCGCCGGAACTTGCCAGATCGCACCGACAACCGCGATGGCCAGTAATGAACGGGAACGCTGATACATGGGACAGCTCCTTTATCGCAGCTAATACCCGGCCGTTGCCGACAATAAAGGTTCGGCAATCAATGCACGGCAATGTCTGCTGTAGTTTTAGAAAGCAGGAAGGTGGTGAAGGCTGGTTAAACGTATTGAGTTGGTTAAGCGCAGAATCCCCAAAGTTAGTTATTTCCCCTTGAACACCGATGCTAGACGGGCAGAGGTTTGCCGTAAAAGAACCAATAACACTTAGGTTAGATCGGGTTGAATAATTGTATTTAGTCCAACACAAGTGTTGCTGGACAAACACTGAAGCCGTAACTAACACCAACTAATTCGAGATCAGACAAAGATCTTTTGTAGGAGTGAGCCTGCTCGCGATAGCTATCGTTCAGTCACCGAAAATATCGACTGGGCTGGCCCCTTCGCGAGCAAGCCCGCTCCCACAGGTCTGACTGGGTGAACACTGACTTCTCATCCACCACAGATCCAATGTAGGAGTGAGTCTGCTCGCGATAGCGGTGTATCAGCCACCAAATTAGTTGAATGTCCGGGCCCCATCGCGAGCAGGCTCACTCCTACAGGTTGATCGGGGTAAACGCATAGTTATCATCCATCACAGATCCAATGTAGGAGTGAGCCTGCTCGCGATAGCGGTATATCAGCCACCGAAGCAGTTGAATGTCCGGGCCCCATCGCGAGCAGGCTCACTCCTACAGGTTGATCGGGGTGAATACATTGCTTTCATCCACCGCAGATCCAATGTGGGAGCGGGCTTGCTCGCGAAGGGGCCAGTCCAGTCACCCGAGATGTTGACTGCAAACATGCGCAAACCTTTAGTCGAATTCCTTTTCCAGCCAGGCATCCGCGGCGATGTCCAGGGCCTGCGCACTGAAGCGTTGTTCCGCAAACGGGTCGGCGTGCAGGTGAAAGCCGTTGCGCTCCCAGAAACCGGGTTGTTCTTCGTCGACAAACTCCAGACCGCGCAGCCATTTGGCGCTCTTCCAGAAGTAGCGCCCGGCGACCACCAGCCGCAGTGGCCAGCCGTGCTGGGCGGTCAAGGGTTGGCCGGCGTAATGGGTGGCGAGCAGGCTGTCCGGGTGCAGCAGGTCGTCCAGCAACAGGTTGGTCTGGTAATCGTGATCGGCGTGGGCCATGACAAAACGTGAAGCGGGCTGGATCCCGAACTCGCTCAGCAGATCCTGCAGATGCACCCCGCTCCACTGCGTGTCGAACTTCGACCAGCGTGTCACGCAATGAATGTCACATTGCAGCTCGCGCTGCGGCAACCTTTGCAGGTCAGCAAAACTCAACTCGACGACACGTCCGACCTTGCCGAACAGGCGCAGTGACCAGGTTGCCAACTCATACTCCGGCACCGTGCCTTCGTGGAGGATCGGGAAGCGCTCCGTCAACACCTGCCCCGGCGGCAAGCGTTGACCGAGCGCCGGATCAGCCTTGGGTGCGCGGCTGTTGCGCAAGCGCATGGCTTTGTTGTGCATATTCACTCCCAAGCGCGTCAGGATGCCTGCCGCGCATACAGCGCATCACCCGGTGATAACGGCTGCATTTAGTTCGCCACAGGAATCCACTCGGCCCGCGCCACGTTGGCGGTATCACCGAACGCCGGGAGTTTCTGCGCCAGGTCGCGGACGTTTTTCACGTCCAGATCGAGCAATTGCTGACGGGTGATCAGGGTCGGTGGCACCAACACCTGATGTCCCGGATTTTCGCCGGCAATCAACATCGCCAGACTGCGCACGCTGATCGCCCCCGCCACTTGCGGATTGACCGCGGCGGTCGCCGCCCAGGCGCTGTCAGGTTCTTTCATGATCTGAATGTCGGCGGTGGAGATGTCGGCGCTGTAGATCTTCACCTTGCGCCCCAGCCCGGCCTCGTCGACGGCGATCTTCGCGCCTTTGGCAAACTCGTCGAACGGCGCGAAGATCACGCTGATATCCGGATTGGCGCGCAACACCGCGCTGGCCTGATCCGCCACCGAGTTGGCAATCGGCGGGTTGAGCGTGCCGAAACGCGCCTTCTCGATGATGCCCGGATTGGCCTTTTTCACCTGACTCCAGATCTCGTCGCGGCGCTCCATCGGCGTGAAGCCGCTGATGTACACATAACCGGCATCGAACCGCGTGCCGTTGTCCTTCACCGCCTGATCCAGCGCCAGTCGCGCCAGTGCATGGTGATCCTGCTCGACCTGGGTCACCTGCGGGCTGTTCAGGTCAACGTCGAACGCCACCACCTTGATGCCTTTGGCGATCGCCCGGTCAATCGGTCCCTTGAGGGTTTCCGCCAGGCCCAGTTGCACGATGATCCCGTCTACGCCGAGGTCGATCGCCTGATCGATCATCTCGCCCTGACTCGCTGCCTGCTGCCGCGCATCGAACACCCGCAGATTGGCCCCCAGCGCCTCGGTCTGTTTCTCCACGCCGCGCAGATACGCTTCGGGAAAGTCCCCGGAAAACAGATAGCCGACCAGCGCGATCTGCACCTGCCCCTTGTCGAACGGCGCCGGAGCCCCCGGCAATGCCTTGGCCTGAGCGCTCAAAGCCAACGCCGAGAGCACCGCGCCGGCGAGGCAATGGCGTGCGAACTGCTTGATTGAACCGTGCATACATCTTCCTTGCAGCGACAAATGAACCGGCTCAGCGCGCCCGATGCGCGAGGCCGAAGGTGAACATCAGGGCCAGCACCAGCACCAGTCCCTTGACGAAATCCTGCGTGTAGTACGGCGCGTTGAGCATGGTCAGACCGTTGAGCAACGAGGCAACGAGTAGTGCGCCGACCAATGTGCCAAAGGCATTGGGCTTCTTCGCCCCGAGCACGGCAAAACCGATTAGCGCCGCGCCGAGGGCGTCGAGCACCAGTCCGTTGCCGGAGCTGACATCACCCCGACCCAGGCGCGCCGCCAACAGCAACCCGCCAAGCGAAGCGAGCAATGCCGACAGTACGTAAGCGAGCAACTTGAAGCGCTGCACTGGCGCGCCTGCCAATCGCGCTGCCTGCTCGTTGCCGCCAATCGCATAAAACAACCGGCCGATGCGCGTGCGCTCAAGAAACAGCCACACCGCCAGCGCCACCAACGCAGTGATCAACACCGGCACCGGCACCACGTCCCACAAGCGGCCGCGGCCGAGGGCGAGAAACGCCGTACTGAACGTGCCTTCGGTTTCCACGCCACTGGGCAAGGTCATGCCCACCGCAATCGAGCGTCCGCCCGTGGGAATCAGTTGCACGCCGATCACCAGAAACATGCTGCCCAGCGTCGCGAGAATGTCCGGCACCCGCAGCTTGACGATCAGCCAGCCATTGAGCAGCCCGACCAGTGCGCCACCGGCCAGACTGATCAGCACCGCCGGCACCGCGCCCCAACCGAGCACCACCATCACGTAACTGGCGATCATCAGGCTCATCGCCGCCACCGCACCAATCGACAGATCAAGCCCGCCGACCGCCATGGTCAGGGTCACGCCAAGGGCCAGCAGTGCGACGATCGACACCGACTGCAAGATGCTGAACAGATTGCCGACGCGCCAAAACGCCGGCTCCGCGACACTGAAAAACACCACGATCAGCGCCAGCAGCCACAACAGGCCGTAGCGGATCAGCGCTTGCAGCAGGCGCTCGGCGGGTGCCGTAGCGGCAGACAACAATGAACTCGAATCAGGCACTCGCTCTGCTCCTTGGCGTGGCATGAAAGGGATTTTCGCTAGCGTCGCTGCCGGCCAGCGCAGCGACCAGGGTCGCGCGTTCAAGACCGGCGCGCGGGTATTCGGCGACCACCGCGTGATCGCGCACCAACAGAATGCGGTCGGCGATTTCCAGGGTTTCATCGACATCGGCGCAGATCACCAGGGTCGCGCGGCCGCCGGCACTGTCGCGCAGCAACTGGCCGATCTCGCGACGGGCGCGCACGTCGACACCCTGAAACGGTTCATCGAGAATCAGCACCCGCCCGTCCCCGAGCAGCCAGCGACCCAGCACAACTTTCTGTTGATTGCCGCCGGACAGCGCGCTCATCGGCACCTCGATGCCGGCGGTCTTGATCCCCAGCGCCGCGACTTGCGCCTCGACCGCTGCGGCTTCGGCGCGGTTGCGAATGAACCCGGCACGGGTGAAGCGCTGCAGAAACGGCAGCGTCAGGGTGCGGCGCAGGGAAAAGTCGGGCACCAACGATTGACTGGCGCGATCCTCCGCTGCGAGAAACACACCGCTGCGAATCGCCGCCCTTGGCGAACCCGGCAGCCAGTCCATGCCGTCCAGTTGCAGGCTGCCAGCCACGGCTTTACGCAAGCCGAACAGCACTTCGGCGATCTCGCTTTTGCCAGCGCCGAGCAGCCCGGTCAGCACCACCACTTCGCCTTGGTGCAGGTCGAAATCGAAACGTCTGGATCGTGGCAAAATCTGCAAACCTCGCGCACCCAATACTTTTTGCCCCACGCTGCCGGGCGTGTAGACATGCCCGTCCAGCGCCTGCCCGAGCATGGCGTGCACCGCCTCGGGCAACTGCCGCGCGCTGAACTCTCCGGCCAGTCGCCCATCGCGCAGGACAATGGCGCGATCCGCCACCCGTTGCAGATCGGACAAGCGATGGGAGATGTAAACAATCGCCACGCCACGGCTGCGCAAGATATCGATCAGATCAAACAGACGCTGCGCCTCGGCATCCGACAACGCCGCCGTTGGCTCATCGAGAATCAGCAGACGCGGCTGCAAGGCAAAGGCCCGCGCCAGCACCACCAACTGCCGCTCGGCCTGGCCCAAGTGTTCAATCGGCTGCTCCAGCGGCAACACCAGACCCAGCCCGGCGGCGATACTCGCGGCGCGTTCCAGCAAGCGTTTGCGATTGAGCCAGAAGTCCGCGTCAGGCTTGCACAACTCATCGAGCAACAGGTTTTCCGCCACGCTCAAACCGGGCGCAATGCCCTCGTTGATCTGCTGATGCACCGCGACAATCCCGACCCGGCGTGCCGACAGCGGCGAACTGAATTGCCGGGGCTGCCCGTCGATGTAAATCTCGCCGCCATCGGCGCGCTGGCTGCCGGCGAGAATCTTCACCAGCGTCGATTTGCCGGCACCGTTGGCACCGAGCAACGCCACCACTTCGGCGGGATGAATCTGCAGGCTGACGCGATCCAGGGCGCTGTTCGAGCCGAAGCGCTTGCTCAGTTCACGCACCTGAATCAGCGGCGCGCGGGCCACGACGACACTCATAAAATTCCTTAACGCCGATGGGCCAGCGAACGCACCAGCCGGTCGCCCAGGCTCTGCACGCCCTGCACCAGAATGACCAGCACCACCACGGTGGCGACCATCACTTCATTGTTGAAACGCTGATAGCCATATCGGATCGCCAGATCACCGAGGCCGCCACCGCCAATCACCCCGGCCATGGATGAAAAACCGATCAGCATCACCAGCGTCAGAGTGATCCCCGCCAGCAACGCGGGCAGCGCTTCGGGCAACAGCACTTTGAAAATCACATGACGGATGTCGCCGCCCATGGCGAGGATCGCTTCGATGCGGCCCTTGTCGACTTCGTCCAGCGCGTTCTCGACGATCCGCGCAAAAAACGGAAACGCGCCGATGGTGATCGGCACTACCGCAGCGGTGCTGCCGAGGGTGGTGCCGACCACCAGTCGGGTCAGCGGAATCAGTGCAATCAACATCACCACAAACGGCAGCGAGCGCCCCAGATTGACCAGCGAACCCATCGCGGCATTGAGCCGTGGCAGCGGCCACAGTCCGTCTCGGCGACTGACAAACAGCAACACCCCGAGCGGCAAACCGATCAGCAGCGTGAACAGCCCGGCAAGCAAGACCATGTACAGGGTTTCGCCGGTGGCGTTGAACACCAGTTGCAGGATTTCATCCCAGTTGATCGCGCGGTTCATGACTGGGCCGCCCGCACGCCGTATTGCTTGAGGAAGCTGAGCCCGGGGATGTCGTGGCCCAGCGGCAGGCCGCAGGTCGGACGTAACGAAGTGCCGAGACTCGATTGCGCATCGGCGAGCAAGCGCGGCACCGGGCCGGACTCGACCAGACGCCCGTCCGCCATCAACGCCGCGTGATCGCAGATCGACTTGACCACCTCCAGCTCATGGGTGATCAGCACGATGGTCACGCCCAGTTGCCGATTGATATCGCGCAGCAGCTCAAGAATCGACGCCGTGGTTTCCGGATCCAGTGCACTGGTGGCTTCGTCCGACAGCAGATACGCCGGCTCGGCGGCCAGGGCGCGGGCGATCCCCACCCGTTGTTTTTGCCCACCGGACAACTGCGAGGGAAAGGCTTGCGCCTTGTCCGTCAATCCGACCAGTTCCAGCAGCTCGCGCACCCGCACATGGCGCCACGGCTTGCCGACGTTGGCGATTTCCAGCGGCACGGCGATGTTGTCGAACACCGTGCGCGAATGCAGCAGATTGAAGCCCTGGAAAATCATGCCGATGCGCTGACGCTGGCGGCGCAGGTCGCTGGCAGACAGCGTCAGCAGGTCCACGCCGTCGATCAGGATTCGCCCGCTGTCCGGGCGTTCAAGCAGATTGAGACATCGCAACAGGGTCGACTTGCCCGCCCCGCTGCGCCCGAGGATGCCGTAGATCGCGCCGTCGGGAATACTCAGCGACACCTGATCCAGTGCTGGTGCCGGCGCCGACGGGTAGGTCTTGCTCAACTGCTCGACGACGATCATGGCTTGCCATCCTCCACCGGAATCACCGACCCCTTGAAGTTATCGGTGATGTATTTCGCCACTTGCGGCGAGGTCAGGTCCTTGGCCAGTTGCACAATGCGCGGATCGTTCTGCAGTGTCGGCGTGGTCACCAGAATGTTGGCGTACGGATTGTGCTCGGCCTTCTCCAGCCCCAGCGCATCCTGGGCCGGCACCAGTCCGGCTTCCAGCGCGTAGTTGCCGTTGATCACCGCAAGGTCGACATCGTCCAGGGCCCGAGGGATTTGCGGCGATTCGATTTCAAGGATCTTCAGCTGTTTCGGGTTCTCGGCGATGTCCTTGGGTGTGGCCTGATCGGCTGCCGGATCCTTGAAACCGGGCTTGAGTTTGATCAGCCCGTTGTCCTGTAACAGGTACAGCGCACGGCTCAGGTTGGTGACGTTGTTGGGAACCGCCACGGTGCCTTTTTCCGGCACGTCGGCGAAGCTTTTGTGCCGGCGCGAATAGATGCCCAGCGGCTCGATATGCACCGTGGCGGCCACCGCGAGTTTCTGCCCCAGCGCTTGTTCCTGGGATTTCAGATAAGGCAGATGCTGGAAGTAATTGGCATCGACATCGCCATGCACCAACAGCTCGTTGGAGTTCACGCCGTTGGGAATCTCGATGACCTTGAGCTTGAGTTGCGGATCGATTGTCTGGATGTACGCGAGAATCTGCGCGTGGGGCACCGGGTCGGCGGCCACCCGCAACGGCTCCAGTGCCTGAGCGCCGAACGAAGTCACCAGCGCGCCGAGCACGGCCAGGGTCAAACCTGCTTTTTTCAACATGTGCGGAGTCCTTGAGCGAGTGATGAATCAGGCGTTGGCGGTTTTACGAGCTGGTGCGGCGGGCATCAGCGCGTCGGCATAGAAGCGCCGGGCGACGTCGGGGTGCGAACGCAACCGTCCCTTGAGGTAGTTCCAGCCGACATCGCGAAACAACGGATTGAGCGGATCACTCGCCGGGCCACGCGCTTCGCGCAGCAGCGCGGTGGGCAACGGGTACAGCGGCACCACGGCATCGAGTTGCGCGCCGAGGAAGAAGGCGATGGACAAGCGTTCGCTGCCTGCGGGCGGCGACACCACCCGATGCACCGTGGCGCGCAGATAACCGTTGGTGGCCAGCTCCAGCAGTTCGCCGATGTTCACCACCAGCGTGTTGTCGCGGGGCAGCGCATCGATCCAGCGCCCCTCCTCGACTTCCACTTGCAACCCGGCCTGCTGGTCTTGCAGGAGAAAGCTGAGGAATCCGGAATCCTTGTGCGCGCCGACGCCTTGCTGGCTCGCGTTGGCGGCCTGGCCTGGATAGCGCATCAACTTGATGTGTTCGTTGGGCTTGTCGCCGTACAACTGATCGAACGCGTCCGCCCGCAGCGACAGCGCCTGGGCAAAGGCACGCAGCAGACGCAACGCCATGCGCGTCATCGCCTGTTGCCATTCGAGCAGCAGCGGTTTCAGTTCTGGCAGCGCCGCCGGCCATTGGTTGGGCCCCTGCAACCGAGCCCACAACGGACTGTCCGCGTCCAGCGGCAACGCTTCGCGCTCGGCGCCGAGATCGAATTGCTCACGCCAGTCGGGTTGACCACGGGTGATCTCGGAAGCGGCACGGTTGTAACCGCGAAAATGCGGCGAATTGATCATGCCGACGGCGGTCTTTTCCTGCTCGGACAAGGCGAAGAACTGCCGGGCGTGATCCTGCACCTGCTTGAGCAGGTGGCTGTCGATGCCATGGCCGGTGAGATAGAAAAAGCCGACGTCACGCGCGGCGTGACGCAGGTTTTCAAGAAATTCATAACGCTGTTGCGCGGTGCCTTCGAACAACGAAAGGTCGAGCGTCGGCAGCGTAGTGATATCGAGGGTATGCGGCATGATTCACTCCCGTGTGAACCAAACCTTAAGAGCCTTTGATCGATTCAGCGTGTGCCGTCATGGCAATCGGGGGTCTATCGGTTTGATGCGTTCGATTCGTCGTGAGACAAAACTAAACGATCTTAAAAACCACGAACAAATACCCTTTTTGCATTAGCTTAGGCCTGACGCTCAAGTTCGCTGTCATCACGCGACAGCTCTCCCGCTTCAACTGATCAACGTGCCGGGTCATAAAACGGTTCGACTGCCACCCGGCTGCCGACAAAGAAACTGTCAGCCACCAGCCGCAGTGGCTGCAGATCGACGTCGCTAGCCCGATCGCCAATCAGTTGCCGGAAGTGTCGATACACCGCGGTGTACTCGCCCTCTTCCGACACCACTTGGCGCACGCCGTCGATGCTCAGCAGCGCCCCGCCGTTGTCCAGGCGCAGCAGCCCTTCGGCGCAGCGAATCTCGATGCTCCAGAGTTCGTCGTGACCGTGGTCGAAATCGAACTCGGCCTGCACGTCGAGTCGGTTCGCATCGGACATCTTGATCGACGCGGCTATCGGCGACTGGCAGTTGTCCGGTACGCGCAGTTCGGCGGACTTCACAAACAGTGGCTGCGTCAGCAAATAGGTGACAATCGACAAGGCATTGATGCCCGGATCGAAAACGCCCAGACCACCGGGTTGCCAGATCCACGTCTGACCGGGATGCCACTTGCGCACGTCTTCTTTCCAGTCGATCTGCACGCTTTGCAACGTGCGGCTGGCGAGCCAGTCGCGGGCGGCTTCGATACCGGGGGCGTAGCGCGAATGCCAGGCGAACAACGCACTGACACCCTGTTGCTGCGCTTGACTGACCAGGGCCAGCGCCTCGCCCAGCGTCGCGCACGGCGGTTTTTCCACCAACACATGTTTGCCGGCGGCCAGCGCCTGCTGCACCAGTGCGAACCGACCTTGCGGCGGCGTACAAAACGCAATCGCATCCACCTCGGGGCCGTTCTCCAGCAACTCGCTCAACGAGTGAAAGTTCTCCACCCCGGCACAGGGTTTACCTTGCGTGGCGACCGCCACCAGACGAAATCCGGGATTGGCGTTGATCGCCGGAACATGTTGATCCTGGGCAATCTTGCCGTAGCCCACCAGACCGAGACGGATCGGTTGCATCAGTGACTCCTGTTTTTGTCTTGTTGTCGTCAGCGAGTGCGCAGATTAGCCGTAAACGTCAGGGAATACCCAGCGGAGTCTGATCAAAAAACCGCAGACGCCAGCGCTCGGTTCATCGCGCCGGGTAGTAACGTTGATGCAGCGGCGCAAACAAAGAAAGCCTGCTTTTCAGGGCAGGCTTTCACGTTCACAACGCTGCAATCACTTCTGCTGAGCGGTCAACGCCGAGTAACTGTTCATCAGGTTCCGGTAGTTCGGAATCCGCTGCGACAGCAGATTGCCCAGCCCTTCGATGTCGTTGCGCCAGTCGCGGTGCAGCTCACAGGCGACCGAGAACCAGTTCATCATTTGTGCGCCGGCCTGGGTCATGCGGCTCCACGCGGCTTGCTGGACGGTGGTGTTGAAGGTGCCGGAGGCGTCGGTGACGACGAATACGTCGAAGCCTTCGGCCAGTGCCGACAGGGTCGGGAACGCTACGCAGACGTCGGTGACCACACCGGCAATGATGATCTGTTTGCGGCCGGTGGCCTTGATCGCCTTGACGAAGTCTTCGTTGTCCCAGGCGTTGATCTGGCCTGGACGGGCGATGTACGGCGCGTCTGGGAACATTTCTTTCAGTTCCGGGACCAGCGGGCCGTTGGGGCCTTGTTCGAAACTGGTGGTGAGAATGGTCGGCAGGTTGAAGAATTTTGCCAGGTCGGCCAAGGCCAGGACGTTGTTCTTGAACTCGTTCGGCGAAAAGTCCTGAACCAGAGAAATCAGACCGGTCTGGTGGTCGACCAGCAGGACTACGGCGTCGTCTTTGTTCAGGCGGTTGTAGGTTGCAGTGCTCATGTTTGAATCCCTTTTCTTGGTTGAGGTAGTGGGCGTTGCGTTGAACATGGGCACAGATTACGGATACCGCCTGAACGGATAAATCGGTTGAAAAGCGTTTCACTGTCAACTCATAACGGACAATCCTGGCGACACAACACAGGCTTGCCAGCCTCCAACTCAATCCGCCTCGGGAATTGGTTTGGCGATCATCAAACTGTACGGTGCCCGGTTCAGGACCCTCTCCACCGTTGCGCCAATCAAGTTGAGGCCTTGCGGGTAGGCGGTGCCCCATAACCCTGTGGGAGCGGGCTTGCCCGCGAAGGGTTCATTCCAGGCAACATCTCAAATGGCTGACACACCGCTTTCGCGAGCAAGCCCGCTCCCACACTGGATCTCGGCAGGCCGTCATTCCTGAGTTCACCGCTCCCACAATGATCTCGACAAGCCGACATTCCTGGGTTCACCGCATAACCCTGTGGATGAAGTTATGAGCTAATAACGCCTTCATTAAACCGTCTTTCAAACGTTGTACTAGGATAGGATCCACATCCTGACATTTGCGCCGACCAGGGAACATGCTCGACGCAGGTCAGGAATGGGACTGTTTCACCTGCAACTCATGGATGATGTTTATGAATTCACACCTGTTTCCCCACATCGGTAAAGTCATTGCGAGCACCGGCAGCCGGCACTTTCCGCGGATGCTGCATGACCTGATCCAGACACAACTGGCGGTGGACGCCACACACATTCGCCAGATGCGCGTCGAGCCGGTGGGCCGCCCCGCCCATCGCAACCCGCCGGAAACCGGCCAAGACTCGGCCCAGCAGGCTGAAACGGTATTCTGCGAACAGATTGCCGCACGCTCGAGCGAGCCGATGGACACGCCAGACGCGGCCAGCGCCGATGCCTCGCAGCTGCACCTGACCCGGCGCAAGGACGGCTACCGCTACGTGATTTCGGTGTATCGCAACGACCAGTCGCAGCGCTTCTCGGCTCAGGAGCAGAGTTTGTTGCAGGACATATCTCCGGTGCTGTTGCCGATGGTGGAAAAACACATTCACGCCCTGCAACCCCAGCAGACCAACACAGAAGACCCGTCGCCCAGCGCTGATGGCGCGCAACAGGGCCTGGAAAACCTGCGGCTGCGCTTCAACGAGCGTTTGCAGCAACTGGGCCTGAGGCTGTCCAATCGCGAAACCGAAGTGTGCATCGGCCTGCTCGCCGGGCGTACCGCACCGGAGCTGGCCGAGCAGTTGCAACTGAAGGTCAACACGGTGGAAAGTTACCTCAAGCGCGCCGCGATCAAACTGGGGATCAGCGGCCGGCATTCGTTGATGCGCTGGATGTACTCGCCTGAACATACCGCCACCCTGCCCGGCTCACCCCACGCCGCTTGATGGTGCCCGATCTGCAGGAACTGCCGCTGCGAGCAAGCCCGCTCCCACATCGAAATGCGCTGAGCCGATGGTTACAGCAACACCCGGTTAAAACTGTGGGAGCGGGCTTGCTCGCGAAGAGGCCGTGTCAGGCACTTAAGGTGTTGGCTGGCACACCGCATTCGCGAGCAAGCCCGCTCCCACATTGGTATGCGCTGAGCCAATGGTTACGGCAACACCCGGCTAAAACTGTGGGAGCGGGCTTGCTCGCGAAGAGGCCGGTACGGCTGGCAACCCTCTCCTTCAAGCCCTGCAGGCACTGCCCGCGACGGGCACAGAAGGCGCCAAGGGATGCCGGGAAACGTATTTTTATCCGTCGGGCCGCGCCTTACCGCTCATCCGAAAAGGCCTCGTACCTGTAATTTCTGACAGTAGCCAGAGCCGTCATCTTCAGCGCTGAATAACTCCACGCCCTTTGTCTCCCGACAGTTCGCACGGAGTTCCGTCCATGCTCGTTCAGCCCAAGATGAAAATCTCTGCCCCCCATTCACTGCTGGACCCGATAGTCCCCGGGCGCCTCCTGCCTTCCGGCCAGTGGGGGATCAACCGGGCGGCGCTGCTCACCTTTCCCGATGACGGTCTGCAAGTCGTCATCCCCATCTGGGCCACCAAGGCTGTCGGAGATACCGTCAAGCTGCTGCTCAATGACCGTGAGGTCGACGGGCGTCCCATCATTGACGAAGCCGAGCTCAAGCAACCGACCCTCTTGTGGGTGGCTCCCCGTCATCTGCAGACAGGTCCTTACGAACTCACCTACGAAATCAAACAGCCCAATCAAAAAGAAGAGCGTCCGGACAAGCCCCTCAACCTCTTCGTCAAACTGGAACTCCCCGCTGGCCAGGACATCGACCCGGGCCCTGGTCACTCCAACCTGTACATGTACATTCCCCCGGCAATCGTCAACGGCGGTGTGGACAAAGACGTTGCCGAAGCGGGAGTGCCGATTGTCATCAGGTCCGAGTCCGGCAGCGGCTTGCCTTACCCCGTCATCGCGGAGGGCGACGTCATTCATCTCAGTTGGGGCGGCTTTTTTGAGTATTCCACACCGGTGACCCTGGAGCAGATCAACGATCCAGCGGCAAACCCGATATTAATCACGGTCTCCAAAGCCACTATTAAAGAGGCTGGTGACACCGACCTCTTCGGTCTGGCGGTCACCTTCAAGGTGCGCGACATCGTCGGCAATGAATCGGAAGACTGGTGCAAGGAAACCCGCATTGTCGTCACCACCGGCATCGACCTGCTGGCCGCACCGATTGTTCAGGAGGCCGTCAACAACAAGCTCGACGCCGATAAACAGGGCGATAACGACATCACGGTGCATGTCACGGCCGACCGACCAGACTTCGAGATGGGTGACATCATTCACTTGACCATGCTCGGCACCACCCTGGAGGGCGAAAAAGTCGAAGTCACCGCCCTGCCCCAGACCGTCGACAATATCCCGCATAACTACGAGTTCAAGCTGTCCATTGCGGCCGTGCGTAAACTGGTCAATACCCAGGTCAGTTTCTTCTATCGGCTGGAACGCAGCGGCAGCAGTGACCCGTTACGCTCAAAAAGGCAGTTTGTACAAGTCACCGGCGCAGCCCACCGCCTGGCCGCACCGATCATCGAAGAAGCCGAGGGTGACTTCATCGATCCCACGAAGACCCCCATCAACGTCCGCATTCCGTTCGATCCGGCCATCGAGTACGGCATGGGCATTGAGCTGTTCCTGTTGGGTAAACGTCCGGACGGCAGCACCTTCCTGCCTGAGTTGGAGTGGCACATTCCGGAGGAGGATGAAGTCGAGAATCCCGAAGGTTTTGTCATCACCGTCGATGACTACAACCTCAAGCTCCTTGACGGCGGAACCCTGAAGGGGTGGTACGACCTGCTGATAGCCGAAGGCGACGAGATCCTCAGACGGGAGTCGCTGCACACGAAATTGTTCAATGTGGGTGAACCGAAATTCGAGCTGGACGCACCCATTGTCCTCGGGGTGGCGAACGGCTTCCTCGACCCGGCCACACTGCCCGGCGGTACCAGTAAACTGACCATCCCCAGGCCTGTGGTGAAGCCATGGGTAGCCAACGACGAGGCCACCTGGAAGTGGGTGGGCGACATCTCCGGCGAGGAACCCGGGTCCCGCACATTCAATGCCGTCACCGCCCAACAAGACTGGGTCATCAACCTGGACGCCGCCTTCGTCGCCCAGCACATCGAACCGAACCGCGGCAGCAAGATCACCGTCCGTTACCAGCTCTGGCGCCATGCCACAAATGAGACCAGCCTCTCGAATCCATTGGTGTTCACCGTGGGCGTCGCGCTGGAACTGCTCGCCCCCTCGATCAAGGAGAACAACGGCGACAGCGCACTCAACCCGCTGCTGGTCAAGGACACCTTGACCATTGTGGTGCCGGACAACAGCGCGTTGCTGCCAAACCATGCAATCAGCGTCACCTGGACTGGCGCTGACGGCACGCCGGCCGGCGGGTCGCATACCTCAGTGCCGCGCGCGGTAAGCGAAGGGCTTGAGTTTGCGATCCCCAACAGCGTGGTGGCGTTCAATCTGGGTAAGCAGGTAAAAATCTCCTACGTCGTCATCATTGATGGTCATCCGACACCGTCCCGGGTATTTGACCTGACGGTGCAAGCAATGCCGCAGAGCGCGCTGGTCAGCCCCACCATCGAGCAGGCCGACAACGACGGCGCCGGCCCGGAACTGCATACCGGCAACCTGACCCAAGCTTCCGTACGCATGGGTGACTGGCCGCTGATCGCCCTCGGCCAATACGTCTGGTTGCGCCTGCGCGGGACCAATGCCGACGGCAGCGCCTACACACGCGAGATCTGGAGCGCACCGACGGCCTTCACCACCCCCGACTGGATTGCTGACCGGTTCTTCACTGTTCAGCTTCCAGCCGATGAGCTCAACGCTCTGCAGGATGGCAGCGGCCTGGAATTGGTGTTTAAAGCGGCGCTTGGTCAGAGCACGGTGGAGAGTGAGGCGGTGGAGTTTCCAGTGCGCACTTATACGATCAAATCCACAGGCGTGATTCTTTCCCATGCGCTATACACACAGCGGCTCGACGGGACGGACCGGCAACAGCACACATCCGGCGCAACCTTGAGCTTTGATGCTTATCGTGACAAAACGATTTCTATCGTCACAACCTTCTCTAAATCGATACGAAGAGTAAATTTTAATTTAAGGCGGGGGGCTGGCGGACCCTATGACAGTTTCACTTGGCTATGGATACCAGTTACCGCAGGGAAACCAGTGACTGTCGGTCCGACCGATCATATTGTTGTCAGGATTAACTCCCGAAGTATTTATACCTTCGTTGTCTCCTCCGACACCAAACCTACCGAGGTGTACGGTACTTTCGAACTGCGATTTGTTTGAAACGAAAAAACCGCGAGCCACACTAAGCGCCTCTCCCTGATGGGTAGGCGCCTGGATAACGGGGATCAGAGAAGGATTTATTTAATGAAAATCGCGAGCAAACTCACACCTACAAGGGATCTTTGTCGGGCACAAAACCTGTGACCAACGCAGATCCACTGTGGGAGCGGGCTTGCTCGCGAAGAGGCCAGGACTGTCAGCGCCTATTCCTTGGGCACAACATTATCCAGCGCCTGATTCACCGCCAACTCCCCCAGCATCACCACCTGCGCAATGCCCAGCGCCGTATTACGGCCCGGCCCCTCCAGCGTGCCGGCGAAATCACCGAGCATCACCGTGGCCGAGGCCAGGGATTCGCAGGCGTTGGCCAGCAGGGATTGGGTGTCGGTTTGCGGGTTGACCAGGAACATGCTGTTGGGGGTGTAGGGTGTGGCCATGATTTGCGCGGGGGCCAGGTAGTGGTCCAGGGCGCGTTCGGCGGCTTCGTGGAGTTTTCTGGAGTTGAGGGATTCGTAGGGTGATAGCGGGTCTGTGATTGGCGGATTGGGCTTGGTTTCGGACATCAGCAAGAACTCCGATCAAAGTACTTTGAAAGAATGACTCCCTGTAGGAGCTGCCGAAGGCTGCGATCTTTTGATCTTGTTTTTAGAAGCAAAATCAAAAGATCGCAGCCTGCGGCAGCTCCTACAGGGGACCGGGCAGTTAGTTCGGCACGCGGCGACTGTCCAGTACCCGGTTGACCATCAGTTCACTGAGCATGATCACCTGATGCAGCATCAGCATGGCCCGGCGCTGTGGGTTATCGACGGTGTCGCCGATGTCGCGGGCCATGTCGCTGGCGGCGGCTAATGATTCGCAGGCTTCGACGAGCAAGGTTTCTTCGTCCACGGTGGGGTCGATGAGGAAGATTCTGTTCGCCTTGCATGACGAGGCTGAAGGGATGGAGATCTTCAGTGCGCCGGGGTTGAGGTAGAAGTTGATGGCGCGGTCGGTTGCCGCTTTTATCTTCTGCGGGTCGAGGGCTGGGTCGTACGGGATCGAGGTGTCCGGGGGGTTGGGTGTGGCTTTGAACATGGATGAAGCTCCTGCTTAGCAAAAGTAAGGAGCCATCACTCTCGCTACCAAACGAGGGTGGCGGCCATACGCGGGTTGGTAGACCGGTCTAAGCAGGAAAACCCGGCGCTCCCGAAGAAGCCCCACGCATGGCCACCATAAAAAATCGAGTCCCCCTGAAAAGGGACTGCATATGGTGTCGCCATCACACTTAGAAACGGGCTACCAAACCCGATCACTGATTTTCAGTGACAGGGAAACGATATAGCCCGACCCATAGTCGTGTAAGCCGGCGGATTCTGGCGTACGCGTAGGTAACGGCGCAAGGCGTTGTAGCCGTTATGGCGTAACGGTTCGTGTACTTTAAACGTGGTTGCAGGGGTGCGTTTATTGTGTGTGTGTGTGTGTGGAGAACCGGGATTGCTCCTGTAGTTTTGATGGTGTCTGGCAGGCCGCTTTCGCGAGCAAGCTCGCTCCCACAGTTGGAATGAGTGCATTCAGTGGGAGGGTGATCGTCTTGTAGGCCGCCATCGCTGGCAAGCCAGCTCCCACAATTTGACCGAGTGTATTCAGTTGGGGATTGGTCGACTGTGAGGCCGCTTTCGCGAGCAAGCCCGCTCCCACAGTTGGATTGCGTGCATTCAGGTGGGAGGTTGGTCGGCTGGTAGGCCGCCATCGCTGGCAAGCCAGCTCCCACAATTTGACCGAGTGTATTCAGTTGGGGATTGGTCGACTGTGAGGCCGCTTTCGCGAGCAAGCCCGCTCCCACAGTTGGAATGAGTGCATTCAGGTGGGAGTTGGTCGGCGGGTAGGCCGCCATCGCTGGCAAGCCAGCTCCCACAGTTGGAACGAGTGCATTCAGTTGGGAGGTTGGTCGGCTTCTGGGCCGTCATCGCTGGCAAGCCAGCTCCCACAGTTGGAAAGCGAAAAACAGGGACGGGTTCATGACCCGTCCCTTTCGATTTTTGCACTTCAGGCACGAGCCCGGCCAATCAGCTTCGGCAATCAGTCCCGTGCCAACGCTTCGATCGGGTCCAGGCGCGAAGCATTGCGCGCGGGGACGAAGCCGAAGACGATGCCGATCAGCGTCGAGCAGATCACTGCCGTCAGCACCGAGGCCATGGAGAACACCATCTCCCATTCCTTGATGAACAGCGAAAACAGGTGGCCGATGGCATACGACAGGGAAATGCCGATGGCCCCGCCGAGCAGGCAGACCATCACCGCCTCCACCAGAAACTGCTGACGAATGTCCGACTGGCGGGCGCCGACCGCCATGCGAATGCCGATCTCGCGGGTACGCTCGGTGACCGACACCAGCATGATGTTCATCACGCCGATGCCGCCGACCACCAGCGAAATCACCGCGATCAGCGACAGCAGCAAGGCCAGCGAGCGGCTGGTTTTCTGCACGGTCTGCATCACGCTGTCGAGGTTGTTGGTGTAGAAGTCCTTGATGCCGTGGCGTTGCAGCATCAATTGGGTGACGTGATTTTCCACGACTTTGCTCGACTGACCGTCCTTGATGCGCACGCTGATGCTGTCGAGGAAGCGTTGGCCCAGAATACGGCCGGCGGCGGTTTCGTAGGGCACCCAGACGTTGAGGGTCTTGCCAGAGGCAAACAGGTTTTTGTTCTCGGCCGCCACGCCGATCACCGTGCACGGCAGGTTGCCGATCAGGATCACCTGGCCCAGCGGATCGACGCCCTCGCCGAATAACCGATGCCGGGTGTTGTAGTCGATCACCACCACCTGCGCCTGGCGCCGCGCGTCGCTCTCGCTGAAGGTGATGCCCGCCTCCAGTTTGATTCCGCGAACCTGGAAATACTGGTCGCTGACACCATTGATCTGCGCGTCGAGGTCGATGTTGCGGTAACGCAAAAGCATGCTGCGGCCGACCACCGGGGTGGCGCTGTCGACGTAATACAGCTGATTCAGCGCGGTGACGTCGGCCGGCACCAGTGTCTCGATCGAGGCGGCGCGTTTGTCGCCGAAACTGCTGCCGGAATAGATATCGATGGTGTTGCTGCCGATTGCCGAAATGTCCTTGAGCACGTAGTTTTTCGCGCCCTCGCCGATCGCCGAAATCGACACCACCGAGGTGATGCCGATGACGATCCCGAGCATGGTCAGCAAGGTGCGCATGCGGTGCGAAATCAGCGCCACCCAGGCCATGTTGAAGGCCTCCTTGAACAGCCCGAGGCTGGCGACCAAACGGCGTGTCGCCGGTGGTTTGGGCGGCACCTCCTCTTCGTCGGACAGTTGCCCGGTGTCGCGCTGGTTGCGCCGGTCGCTGAGGATTTCACCGTCGCTGACTTCGATGATGCGCTCGGCGTTGGCCGCGACTTTCGGGTCGTGGGTCACCAGAATCACCGTGTGCCCGGCCGCGTGCAGCTCCAGCAGGATGCGCATCACCTCTTTGCCGCTGGCGGTGTCGAGGGCGCCGGTGGGTTCGTCGGCGAGGATCACTTCACCGCCGTTCATCAAGGCCCGGGCGATACTCACCCGCTGCTGCTGACCACCGGAGAGCTGGCTCGGACGGTGCGTCAAGTGCCCGTCGAGACCCAGACGCGCCAGCAGCTCGCGGGCGCGGGCGTGGCGTTGCGGCGCGGGGATGCCGGCGTAGATCGCCGGCATCTCGACGTTGTGCATCGCGCTCAGGTGCGGCAGCAAGTGATAGCGCTGGAAGATGAAACCGAAGTAATCGCGGCGCAGCTCGGCCAGCGCCTGATCATCGAGGTCGCGGGTTTCCTGGCCATTGATCTTGTAGCTGCCAGCGGTGGCGTAATCGAGGCAGCCGAGGATGTTCATCAGGGTTGACTTGCCGGAGCCGGAGGCGCCGATGATCGCCACCATTTCTCCGGCATTGATCGTCAGGTTGATGTCCTTCAGCGCGAGAAACTCGCGGTCGCCGGCGGTGAAACTGCGGGTGATGCCGGTCAATTGCAGCAACGCTTGCGTCATGCTCAAGCCCCCGCCACGGCGGGCAACGGATCACCGATCACCACCCGCTCGCCTTCGCTGAGGCCCTGATTGATCTGCACTTTGACGTTGTTGTTGATCCCGGTCTGCACGTTGCGCGACTGCGCCTGGCCCTTGGCATCGAGCACCCGCACCGGAAAGCTGCCATCGGCGTTGCGTGGCCCAAGCGCGGCCACCGGCACGGTCAGCACCGATTGCGCGGTATCGAGGACGATACGCACCTGCGCGGTCATCGAGATGCGCAAGCGATGGTCGGGATTGGGCACCTCGAACAGCGCGTTATAGAACACTGCGGTGTTTTGCTTCGGGGTGCCGGCCGGCGGCGTTTCGAGGAAGTTCTGCGGCGCCGGCTCAGTGCCGCGCAGCTTGCCGTAATAGCGTTTGTCTTCGCCGAGAATGGTGAAATACACCTGCTGCCCCGGCGCGATATGAATCACGTCGGCCTCCGAGACCTGGGCCTTGATGGTCATGGTGTCCAGATCCGCCAGTTTCAGCAGGATCGGCGCCAACTGGTTAGCAATCACGGTTTGGCCTTCCTGGGTGACGATGCCGACCACGTCGCCATCGATCGGCGCGACGATCCGCGTATACGCGAGGTTGACCTTGGCGGTGTCGATCTGGATGTGCGCACTTTTGATCTGCGCGTCCAGCGACAGCAGATTGGCCTGCTGCACCTCGTAGTCCGATTGCGCGGTTTCGAAGTCCTGACGCGAGATCGACGCGTCTTCCTGCAGGTTCTGATAGCGCTGGTAAATCGCTTTGGTCTGCTTGAGCTGGGCTTGTGTGGCGCGCTTTTGCGCCTGCAGGTTTTCCTCATCGACCTGCGCCTGCCGCAGGGTGTTCTGCAGCACCAGCGGATCGATCTCGGCCAGCCACTGGCCCTTCTTCACCTTGTCGCCCACCTTGACCTTGAGCGACTTCAACTGCCCCGACACCTGGGCACCGACGTCCACCTGCTTGACGCCTTCCAGCAAACCGGTAGCTAGCACAGTGTTTTCGATATCCGAGCGTTCGACCGGGGCGGTCTGGTATTTCGGCGCTTCGGCCGGTGCCTGCACCGTGTACAGCACCAACCCGGCCACCGCCGCCAATGCCAACCCCATACCGACTTTGCGCAACTTCGACTTTTCCATAAATAACCACAAGTCCGTTCAGGGATGAACCCGGCCAGCGGCCGGGTCTTGATAGAACAACCACACTCAGGACAGCACTTCGCCGACCGTCAGCGCCAGGCCGTCATGCCACCACGCGGCGAAACTGAAGACGTTGGGCGCCTTGAGAATCGTGAAGTGGTTGCCCGGCCCGTACCACACCGCCAGATCGCTGACCTGCCGCTGCCAGCCTTCAAGCACCGCCGCCTGTTCGCGCTGATTGCCCCACTCGTCCAGCGTCGGGTCATCGACCAGTACCAGCCGCACCGGCCCGGTATAGGCCAGTCGCGGTTGATAGACCGTGCGCAAGGCGCTGGCGAAGGTGCGTACCGGGCCATGCATCGCGTCCGGCGCCGCGCGCTCCGACAACACCCCGGCGCGCACCATGCCGTCGTGCAGCAGACGCAGTTGCGTGGTGTCGTCGGCGTTGGCGAAGGTCGCAGGATCGATGCCCAGCGATTTGCCACAGGATAACTGCAGGGTGTCAATCAGCCGTTGCAGCGCGGCAGTGGCCGTGTACGGCTTGCCCGCCGTGCCGTCACCGCCCGGTGCCTCGCTGTCGATCAAGGTCAGCGAAGCCACCTCGCGCCCGGCCGCCTGCAACTGCGCAGCCATGGCATGCGCGACCCAGCCGCCGAACGAATGGCCGATCAGGTGCAGCGGCCCCTGCGGGTGGATCTGCTCGATGGCTTGCAGGTAGAACGCGGCAGCGGCTTCGACCGCGCTGTGCGGCACACTGACGCCGTCCAGCCCGCGCGGTTGCAGGCCGATGATCGGCCACTCCGGGCCGATCGCCTCGGTCAGGTGAATGAACCCGGTGACGCTGTCACCCGCCCCCGGCACACAGAAAATCGGCGCATGCCCCGGCTGCCCGGTCTGAATCGTCAGCAGCGGTTGATACAGCGCCGGTTCCGGCGTCACCAGGGTTTCCAGCGCCTGGGTAATGGCCTGGCCAAGCGCTTGGATGTGCGGGTGCTTCATCATGGTCCGGTGGTCGCCGGGGATGTCGATGCAGCGCAGCAAGCCAATGTCGAAGCGCTCTTCCCAGCCGCGCGTCGAGCTCGGCAATGACTGGCCTTCCATCAGTTCCTGTGCACGGAACAGGTGGATCGGCTGGCTCGCCGGGCTGACCCGGTAATGCGCCAGCGCCAGACGATGCGCCGCTTCGCGATCAAAGTAATGCCAGGCGTCCGCCGCGCTGACCGTGGCCAGTTCCGGATCGGTCAGTTGCTGCGCCTGACAGCGCTTGAACAGCTCGGGGAAATCCAGTTGTTCGACTTGCGCTTCCAGCGCTTGCACCGCCGCCAGCGCCGTCTCGCTTCCAGCACCAAGCATCAGCGAACGCCCACGGCAATGGCCGAGCAACTGACGCTTGTCGAGGCCCTCGCCGCTCCACATCGTTTTGTCTTGGGCGAGTGGGTTTGGCGCATAGCTGTCGAGCATGCCGATGAAATCCACCGGCTCATCGAGGCCGAGCAATTGCTGCGCGACCTCATGCGCCAGCACCCCGCCGAACGACCAGCCCGCCAGCCGATACGGCCCGTGAGGCTGTACCGCGCGGATGATCCCGACCATGCGCTGCGCCATGCACTCAAGCGTGCGCAATTGCGCTTGCCCCAGCGGCACACCGGGCAGGCCGTAAATCGGGAACTCGCCACCGATGTGCTGGGCCAGCGTCGGGAAATACACGTCCCTGCCGCTGAATTCATGCAGCAGGAACAGCGGCGTACCGTGCGTCCCGGCACGCACCACGACCAGCCCGTCAGGCTGACTGACCGCCTCGCCCTGACTGAGCAGCGCGGCGGCAGACTCGATGCTCGGATGCTGGAACAGTTCGGCCAGCGACAGCGACAGCCCGGCCCGTTGCATCAGATTGACCAGCTTCACCGCCAGCAACGAATGCCCGCCCAGTTCAAAGAAGTTGTCATGGCGACCGACCTGTTCGACGCCGAGGACTTCACCCCATATCTGCGCCAGCGCGGTTTCGACGTCACCCTGTGGCGCCACGTATGGGCGGTTGATCACGGCGTCCGCTCCCGGCTCCGGCAGGGCTTTGCGATCAATCTTGTCGTTTGGTGTCAGCGGCAAAGCGTCGAGCAACACGAACGCGCCCGGCACCATGTATTCCGGCAGGCGCTCCAGCACATGGCTGCGCAACGTCTCAAGACTCGGTGCTTCCACGCCGGAACGCACGGTGTACCAGGCCACCAGACGCTCATCACGGACCATCACCACCGCCTCGCGAATCGCCGGATGTTCGATCAGCCGCGCCTCGATTTCCCCCGGCTCCAAGCGCAAGCCCCGCAGCTTGATCTGGAAGTCGTTGCGACCAAGGAATTCCAGCTCGCCGTGATTGTTGTAGCGCGCCAGATCTCCCGTACGGTAAAGGCGATCACCCGCCACAAACGGGCTGTCGATGAAGCGCTCGGCCTGCATCTCCGGCAGTCCGTGATAACCACGCGCCACGCCGACGCCGCCAATGTGCAACTCACCACTGACGCCTTGCGGCACCGGCTGACCGTACGCATCGAGCACGTACAGCCGAGTGTTGCTCAAGGCTGTGCCGATCGGCACCACGTTGTCCGGCACCGGCATATGCGGCTCCAGCGTCCAGCCCGTGCTGTCCACCGTGGTTTCAGTCGGGCCATAAACGTTGTGCAAACGCACCCACGGCAGGCGATCACGCACCTGTCGCGCCAGTACCGCACTGAGTTCACCACCACCGTTGAGCACATCGGTCAGGCTGGTGCATTGCTCGACACCGTCCTGCTCAATGAACTGCTGCAACAGCGCCGGAACGAATTTGACTACGGTGACCTGCTGCTCACGAATGGTCTGCACCACATAGGCCGAATCGCGGTTGCCGTTCGGCCGCGCCAGCACCAGACGCATCCCGGAACACAGCGGCCAGAAGATCTCCCACACCGAACTGTCGAAGCTGAACGGTGCTTTTTGCAGCAACGCACCGTGTTCGGTCGGCGGCGAAATCTGCGAACCCCAATGCACCATGTTGCAGGCGCTGCGGTGTTCGATCATCACGCCCTTCGGCAGCCCGGTAGAACCGGAGGTGTAGATCATGTACGCAAGGTTCGAGGCGCTGAGGCCCGGCACTGACGAATCGTGATCCGGCAGGTGCTGCCAGGTACTGCGGTCAAGGTCGATCACCGTGGCGACCGCGTCATCGAACAACCCGCGAGTAGCGGTCTGCACCAGCACCGCAGTCGGCGCGCTGTCCTTGAGCATGTAGGCCAGACGCTCCACCGGATACCCCGGGTCCAGCGGCACATAGGCACCACCGGCCTTGAGGATGCCGAGCAGACCGACCACCAGATCCAACCCGCGCTCGACGCAGATCGCCACCCGCGCATCCGGCTGCACACCGAGTTCGCGCAGGTGCTGGGCCAAGCGGTTGGCGCGCTGATTGAGCTCGCGGTAGGTCAGGTTGCCTTGCGCGGACTGCAGCGCGACAGCGTCCGGTTTGCGCCGCACCTGCGCTTCGAACAAGCCATGCAACGGCTGCTCCAGCGGACAATCAACGGCGCTGGCATTGAAATCGACCAGCAAACGCTGCTGCTCCTGCGGTGCCAGCAACGGCACTCGCGCAAGCACCGCCTGATCATCGTTGACCAGCGCCGCCAGCAGCCGCTGGAAGTAGCCGACAAAACGCTGCACCGTCGCTTCATCGAACAACGCCGTGGCATAGCGCAACGAACCGCGAATCCCGTCGTGGGAATCGCCAAGACTCAGCGACAGGTCGAACTTCACAAAATGGCTGTCGCCGGCCACCCCTTCCAGGGTCAGGTCGCCGAGGGTCAGGCTCGGACCGTCGTTGTTGTCCCAACTGAGCATGGTCTGGAACAACGCGCTGTGCGACAGGCTGCGGACAGGCTTGCTGATGTCCACCACTTGCTCGAACGGCAGATCCTGATGCGCCTGAGCGTCCAGAGTCTGCGCCTTGACCCGCGCCAGCAGCGCCTCGCCGCTCGGCTCACCCGAGGTGTCGATGCGCAGCGCCAGGGTGTTGACGAACATGCCGATCAGGCCTTCGATCTCGGCGCGGGTGCGGTTGGCCACCGGCGAGCCGATCACCACGTCGCTCTGCCCGGACAACCGACTGAGCAACATCGCCCAGGCGCTCATGATCACCATGTACGGCGTCACCGCGCGACGCTGACACAAGGCTTTCAAACCGGCGCTCAAGTGTTGATCGAGCAGCAGGTCGACGCGGCTGCCGGAATAGTCCTGCTGTGGCGGACGCGGACGGTCGGTGGGCAGGGTCAGCAGGGCTGGCGCGCCGGCCAGGGTCCGCTGCCAGTAATCGCTCTGACGCTGCAGCACCTCGCCACTGAGCCAGCGCCGTTGCCACACCGCGTAGTCGGTGTATTGCAGCGCCAGCGGCGGCAGCGGATCGTCTTCGCCACGGCTGAAGGCCTGATACAACGCCGCCAGCTCGCGGGTCAGCACGCCCATCGACCAGCCATCGGCGATGATGTGGTGCAGCGTCAACAACAGCACATGATGATCATCAGCCAGACGCACCAGACGTCCGCGCAGCAGCGCATCGTGCTGCAGATTGAAGGAGGCGCAGGCCTGCTCTTCGATCAGACCGCGCAAGGCGTTGTCAGCCTGCGGGTGCTGACGCAAGTCTTCTACCGCCAGCAACAGACCGCTCTCGGCCGGCAGAATCAGCACCTGCGGCTGATCGTCGATCTGGCTGAAGCGGCTGCGCAGGGTTTCGTGACGCGCGACGATGCGTGCCAGTGCCCGTTGCAGCGCGTCTTCATCCAGCCGACCGCGCAGGCGCAAACCGACCGGGATGTTGTAGGCGCTGTTGCCGCCGTCCATCTGCGCCAGGAACCACAGGCGTTGCTGGGCGAATGACAGCGGCAATAGCTGGTCGCGGGGCGCCGGCAAAATCTCCGGCAAGGTGCTGCGCCCCGCCCGGCTCAGCACTTCGGCGACAGCGGCCAGCTCGGGATTGGCGAACAACTCGGCGAGTGTCAGCTCGACGCCCAACTGCTGGCGCACCTGCGACAGCATGCGCATCGCCAGCAACGAATGCCCGCCCAGTTCGAAGAAGTTGTCGTGACGACCGACCTGTTCGAGCTGCAACAAGCCAGCCCAGATCCGCGCCAAATGGTCTTCCAGCGCCGAGATCGGCGCCACATACACCCGGCTGAGCAGCGCTGCCTGCGTCGGTGCCGGCAGCGCCTTGCGGTCGACCTTGCCGTTGTTGTTCAACGGCAGTACATCCAGTTGTACCCAGGCGGTCGGCACCATGTATTCCGGCAGTCGCGCCAGCAACTGCGCGTGCAGATCCGCGCTGTCCAGACGGCCGGCGTGCGCGGTGTAGTAGGCCACCAGACGCGTGATGTCCTGACCATCGCGGCGCGCCAGCACCACCGCTTCCTTGATCCCTTGGCAGTTGAGCAGGCGGTTTTCGATTTCGCCCAACTCGATACGGAAACCGCGAATCTTCACCTGATCGTCATTGCGCCCGATGCAATCGAGCTGCCCCGGGGCCAGCCAGCGTGCGAGGTCGCCGGTGCGATACAGCAACGCACCCGGCTGCTCGCTGAACGGATCGCGCAGGAACTTCTCGGCGGTCAGATCGGCGCGGTTCAGGTAACCCAGCGCCACGCCCTGCCCGCCGATGTACAACTCGCCGGTCACGCCCATCGGCACCGGTTGCTGATGCGCGTCGAGCACATACACCTGGGTGTTGGAGATCGGCCCGCCAATCGGCACGCTCTCGGCGTTTTCCGCCACTTCACGCACTTCGAAGGTGGTGGCGTAAGTGGTGGTTTCGGTCGGGCCGTAGCAGTGCACGATGCGTAACTTTGGCGCCTCGGCCAGCAGTCGACGGAACGCCGCCGGGTCGCCGCGCTCACCGCCGCACAGCAGAATGCGCAAGCCTTTCAGCGCCTGCGGAATCAGTTGCACGTATTGGTTGAACAGCGCAGTGGTGACGAACAGCACGGTCGCCCCGGAGACGCTCAACTCGCGGCCAAAGGCGTTCGGATCAAGCAGGGTCTGGTGATCCATCACCAGCACGCGCCCGCCGTTGAGCAGCGGTCCCCAGATGTCCATGGTGCTGGCGTCGAACGCCGGGTTGGAGGCGAACACCACGCGGTCCTGCGCATTGAAATCGGCATAACCGTTGTTCAGCACCAGGCGGCCGATGGCGCGGTGCGGCACCATCACGCCTTTCGGGGTGCCGGTGGAGCCGGAGGTGTACATGATGTACGCCAGCGACTCCGAGGACTGCGCCAGATTCGGGTTGTGCGTCGGTTGGCCGCTGAGGGTCAAGCGGTCGAGGTCGATGCGTGGCGCAGCGTAGTCGATGACTTCACTGCTGAGGGTCAGCAACGCCGCCGCGTGACAGTCCTCGACCATGAACGCCTGCCGCTCGCTTGGCGCGTTGATGTCCAGCGGCACATAGGCCGCCGCGCACTTGGCAATCGCCAGTTGCGCCACCAGCAATTCCAGCGAACGCGGCAACAGGATCGCCACGTGGTCGCCGGGCTGCACGCCGTGGCTGATCAAGTGATGCGCCAGACGGTTGGCCTGGGCGTTCAGCTCAAAGTAGCTCAGCGAATGCTCGCCATGCACCGCCGCCACCGCTTTGGGATGCGCCGCTGCCTGTTGCTGGAAAATCCCGTGTACGGTCAGCGTTTGCGGATACTCGCGCGCCGTGGCGTTGAAGTCGTACAGCAAGCGCTGACGCTCAGACTCGGCGAGTAATTGCACCCGCTCCAGGACTGTCAGCTCATCGCTGACCATCGCCGCCAGCAGGCGCTGCAAGTAGCCGACATAACGCTCGACGGTCGCTTGATCGAACAACGCCGTGGCGTATTCCAGCGAACCGCGAATCACCCCGTTGACCTCACCCAGGGTCAAAGTCAGGTCGAACTTGGCCACCCGGCCCGGCGCGGCCACCCCTTCGAGGCGCAGATCGCCCAGCGCCAGGTGCGGGCCGACGCTGCTGTCCCAGCTCAGCGTGCTCTGGAACAAAGGGCTGTGCGCCAGACTGCGCGCCGGCCGGGCGATTTCCACCACGTGCTCGAACGGCAGATCCTGATGCGCCTGCGCCTCCAGCGTGCGCGCCTTGACCCGCGCCAGCAGCGTGGCAACGCTCGGTTCACCCGAGGTGTCGATGCGCAGCGCCAGGGTGTTGACGAACATGCCGATCAGGCCTTCGATCTCAGCGCGGGTGCGGTTGGCCACCGGCGAGCCGATCACCACGTCGGACTGCCCAGACAGACGACTCAGCAACAGCGACCAGGCACTCATCAGGGTCATGAACAGGGTCACGCCGTGACGCTGACTCAAGGCTCTTAGCCCGGCACTTAGTTGCTCATCCAGGCGTACTTCGACGCTGCTGCCGGCAAAGTCCTGTTGTGGCGGACGCGGACGGTCGGTGGGCAGGGTCAGCAAGGCCGGCGCGCCGTCGAGGGTCTGCTGCCAGTAATCGCTCTGCCGCTGCAGCACTTCACCGCTGAGCCAGCGCCGCTGCCACACGGCGTAGTCGCCGTATTGCAGCGCAAGTGGCGGCAATGGATCCGGCTGACCGTGACTGAAGGCCTGATACAGCGCCATCAGCTCACGGGTCAGCACACCCATCGACCAACCGTCGGCGACGATGTGATGCACGGTCAGCAACAGCACATGGTGCTCGTCAGCCAGACGCAGCAGGCGTCCGCGAATCAGTGGATCGTGCTGCAGATCAAAGGCAGTCACGGCTTCCTGCGCGAGCAGTGCCTGCACCGTGGCTTCGGCCTGTGGAACCTGGCGCAGGTCCTCCACCTGCAGCAGCAGGCCGCTATCGACCGGTGCAATCGTCACCTGCGCCTGATCGTCGACGCTGACGAAACGGCTGCGCAGCGTTTCGTGCCGCGCAACGATCTGCGTCAGCGCGCGCTGCAAAGCTTCGACATCGAGCTGCCCGCGCAGGTGCAGGCCAAGCGGAATGTTGTACGCCGAATTGCCGCCGTCCATTTGCGCGAGGAACCACAGGCGTTGCTGGGCGAAGGACAGCGGCAGTGCTTGCTCAGGCGCCGCCGGCAAGATCTCCGGCAGCGTGCTGCGCCCGGCGCGGTTCAGCACCTCGGCCACGGCGCTGAGATGCGGGTCGGCAAACAATTCGCTCAAGGGCAATTCAACGCCGAGACGCTGGCGCACCTGCGACAACATGCGCATCGCCAGCAACGAATGACCGCCGAGTTCGAAGAAGTGGTCATGGCGGCCGATCGGCTCGACTTGCAGGGTTTCGGCCCAGATCTGCGCCAGCGCGGTTTCCAGTTCACCTTGCGGCGCAACGTATTCACGGGTGAACAACGCCGCAGCATCCGGTTCGGGCAAGGCTTTGCGATCGACTTTGCCGTTGTTGTTCAGCGGCAAGGTATCGAGCTGCACCCAGGCACTCGGCACCATGTATTCCGGCAATTGCGTCTGCAAATGCTCACGCAGGTCAGCCAGTTCCAGCGTGCTGTCGTGCGCGGTGTAGTAGGCCACCAGCCGCAGCGGTTCCTGACCATCGCGCCGGGCGAGCACCACCGCTTCGTTGATCCCCGGATAGCTCAGCAGACGATTTTCGATCTCACCGAGTTCGATGCGGAAACCACGAATTTTCACCTGATCGTCATTGCGCCCGATGCAATCGAGCTGCCCCGGCGCCAGCCAGCGCACGAGGTCGCCAGTGCGGTAGAGCAACGCGCCCGGACGGTCGCTGAACGGATCGGGCAGGAATTTTTCCGCCGTCAGATCGGCACGGTTCAAGTAACCGAGGGCCACGCCCTGCCCGCCGATGTACAACTCGCCGGTCACGCCCATCGGCACCGGTTGCTGATGCGCGTCGAGCACATACACCTGGGTGTTGGAGATAGGCCCGCCAATTGGCACGCTTTCGGCATTTTCCGCCACTTCGTGCACTTCAAACGTGGTGGCGTAAGTGGTGGTTTCGGTCGGGCCGTAGCAATGCACGATGCGCAGCTGCGGCGCCTCGGCCCGCAAGCGGCGGAAGCTTGCCGGATCGCCGCGTTCACCGCCGCACAGAACCATGCGCAAGCCTTTCAAGGCCTGCGGAATCAGTTGCACGTACTGGTTGAACAGCGCCGTGGTGACAAACAGGATTGTCGCGCCGCTGGCGCTCAATTCGCGACCGAATGCGTTCGGATCCAGCAGGGTCTGGTGATCGATCACCACCACGCGTCCGCCGTTGAGCAGCGGCCCCCAGATGTCCATGGTGCTGGCGTCGAACGCCGGGTTGGACGCAAACGCCACGCGATCCTGCGGGTTGAAATCGGCGTAGCCGTTGTTCAGCACCAGACGAGCGATGCCACGGTGCGGCACCATCACACCCTTCGGCGTACCGGTGGAACCGGAGGTGTACATGATGTACGCCAGCGCGTCCGAGCTTTGCGCCAGATTCGGATTGTGCGTCGACTGACCGCTGAGCTTGAGCCGGTCGAGGTCGATGCGCGGCGCGGCGTAGTCGATCTCTTCGCTGCTGAGTGTCAGCAACGCCACGGCGCGGCTGTCCTCAAGCATGAACGCCTGGCGCTCGCTCGGCGCGTTGATGTCCAGCGGCACATAAGCCGCCGCACACTTGGCAATCGCCAGCTGCGCGACCAACAGCTCCCGCGAGCGCGGCAGCAGGATCGCCACATGAGCGCCCGGCTTTGCGCCTTGAGCGATCAGGTAGTGGGCCAAACGGTTGGCCCGATCATTCAAATCGGCATAACTCGACATTTGCCCGCCATGCACCACAGCGATGGCGTGTGGATCTGCCGCCATTTGCCTTTCGAATAATGCGTGCACGGTCAGCGCACGCGGGTATTCCCGCTCGGTGGCATTGAACTCGACCAGCAATTGCCGGCGTTCGTCCGGCGCCAGAATCGACACTTGATCAATGCTCAGTTGCGGTGTCTGTTCCAGTGCCTGCAGCAGGTTGCTCACCGCCCGTTGCAGGTACTCGCAGATGCGTGCGGGATCAATGCCGGGAGCGGCCAGTGCGGTGAAGCCGAAACCTTCGCCGAGGTCATCGACACTCACGCTCAACTGGTAATTGGTGTGCTCCTGGGTATTGAGCAACTGCATGCCTTGCCACGCGTTCGCCGCCTCCGGGGAAGGCGTGCCGGCAGTTGCGCTGTGGCGATAGTTGAACAGCGTGCTGAATAACGGCGTGCCGGCGGGCATACCACTGCAACGCTGGGCCAGCGCCAATTGCGCATGCTCATGTTGCAGCAGCGCGTTCAACTGTTGGTGGGTGGCGAGCGCGGCTTCCTGCGCCGAGCGTTGCCCGAGATCGACGCGCAGCGGCAAGGTGTTGATGAACACCCCCAGCGCGCGTTCGGCGCCCTCGCCCGCCTGCAACCGCCCCAGCAACACGGTGCCGAACACCACCGCGTCTCGCCCGGAGAGTTTTCCCAGCACCTGCGCCCAGGCCAGATGCATCAGGCTCGCGGCGCTGATCCCCAGACGCCGGGCCTTGGCCCTGACGCGCTGACTCAGATCGAGGTCGAGTACCCGTCGTGCTTCTGCGGCGTGGCCCTCGGCAATGCTCTGCTGGCCGTACGGCGCGCTCGGTTCGCTGATGTCACCGAGCATTTCGCGGAAGAACGCTTCATGCGCCTGATCACTGATTGCGCCACGGCTGTGCGCCACATAATTGCGATACGGCACCGGCTCGGCCAGACGTTGCGGCTGGCCGCTGAGGAACGCCTGCATTTCGTGTTGCAGCACCTCCAGTGCCACGTGGTCCATCACCAGGTGATGGAACAGCAGCAACGCCACCACACGTTGATTGGCGGCGTCCCAGGCGTGCACCACGCGCATCAGTGGCGCCTGATTGACGGCCATGCGGTATTGCGCAGCGTCGAAGCGTTGGCGCAATTGCTCCAGTACATCGCCGTCCGCGTCATGCAGTTCCAGGTATTCGCACGCCAGCGGCGCCTCACGCCAGACCACTTGCACCGGGTCTTGCAGTCCGTCCCAGAACAACGAAGTGCGCAGGATGTCGTGGCGCTGGATTACGTTCTGCAAGGCTTGGGTGAAGCTGTTCAGGCGTTGCTCATCGGCAAACGCGAACTGCGCCTGCAACACATACGGATCGCCCTGGGCGGCGGACAGGTGATGAAAGAGGATGCCGGTCTGCAACGGCGCCAACGGGTAAATATCCTGCACGTTGGCCACGCCGCCGGGGATGCTGGCGACGATGCGGTCGATGCTCGGCTGGTCGAGCGCCACCAGTGGCAACAACTCGGGAGTGATGCGCGTGCAGTCCGCCGGGATGAGGTTGGCCGGGACTTCGGCTTCCGGTTCACCGCCCACGGCAGCGGCCAGCGCGGCGAGGGTCGGCTGGTTGAACAGCACGCGAATGTCGGCGCTCAGGCCGGCACGGCGCATCCGCGCCACCAGATTCACCGCCAGCAGCGAGTGACCACCGAGTTCGAAGAAATGGTCGTGGCGCCCTACCCGCTCAATCTTGAGCAATTCAGCCCAGAGCTGCGCGAGCGCGGTTTCCACTTCGCCGACCGGGGCTTCGTATTCACGGGCGGTCAGCGCCGCCTGATCCGGGGCCGGCAGCGCCTTGCGGTCAAGTTTGCCGTTGGGGCTCAGCGGCAATGCATCGAGATGCACGAACAGTGCGGGCACCATGTAGTCCGGCAAGTTTTCCAGCAGATGGCTGCGCAGCGTTTCGACTTCCAGCGGTGCGCCGGTGTAGTACGCCACCAGACGCTTGTCCCCCGGCACGTCTTCGCGGGCCAGTACAGCGGCTTCCTGAATGCCGTCGATCTGGGTCAGACGTGCCTGGATTTCACCGAGTTCGATGCGCAGGCCACGGATCTTCACCTGATCATCGTTACGGCCGAGGTATTCAATGTTGCCGTCCGGTAGATAACGCGCGACGTCGCCGGTGCGGTACATCCGCCCATTGCTCTGGAACGGATCATTGAGGAAGCGCTCGGCGTTCAGTTCCGGGCGATTCAGATAACCACGCGCCACCTGCACGCCACCGATGTACAGCTCGCCGACCACGCCGTGCGGCACCGGTTGCTGCTGGGCATCGAGGATGTACATCCGGGTGTTGGCGATCGGTTTGCCGATCGGCGTGTTGTCTGGCGTTTGTTCCAGCGGCCCGGCACAATTCCACGCGGTCACGTCCACCGCGGCTTCGGTCGGGCCGTAGAGGTTGTGCAATTGGCTGCCCGGCAGTTGCTGCTTGAAACGCCGCACCACGCTGCCCGGCAACGCTTCGCCGCTGCACATGACTTGCCGCAGGCTGGCGCAACGCGCGGTGTCAGCATGAGCGAGAAATACATCGAGCATCGACGGGACAAAGTGCAACGTGGTGATGTGTTCGCGTTCGATGATTTCGCTGAGGTATTGCGGATCCTTGTGCCCTTCAGGTCGGGCCATGACCAGACGTGCGCCAGTCATCAACGGCCAGAAGAACTCCCAGACCGAGACGTCGAAGCTGAACGGGGTCTTCTGCAATACGTTGTCGGCCGACGTCAGTTGATAGGAGTCCTGCATCCACAGCAGGCGGTTGACCACCCCGCGATGTTCGTTGATCACGCCTTTCGGTTGGCCGGTGGAACCGGAGGTGTAGATCACGTAGGCGGTGTGCTGCGGAGTCAGTTCAGCGAGCGATAGATTGTCTGTCGGCAGCGCTTGCCAATGCGGCTGATCCAGGTCGATCAGCGGCACTGCGACTTCGCCGAGCAACGAACGCGTCGCACCCTGCACCAGCACCGCCAGCGGCGTGCTGTCTTCCAGCATGTAAGCCAGACGCTCTAGCGGATACGCCGGGTCCAGCGGCACATAACCGCTGCCGGCCTTAAGGATCGCCAACAGCCCGACCACCATGTCCAGACCGCGTTCGACGCAGATCGCCACCCGCGCATCCGGCCCTACGCCCAAATCACGCAGGTGCCGCGCCAGTTGATTGGCTCGGGCGTTGAGTTCGGTGTAGCTCAGTTGCTGCTCACCCGCGACCACCGCTGGTGCCAGCGGCGAGCGCGCCACTTGCGCCTCGAACAAGCCGTGAATGGTCTGCTCAAGGTTGTAATCGACCGCCGTGGCATTGAACTCGACCAGCAAACGCTGCTCTTCTTCCGGCTCCAGCAGCGGCGCCTGTTCCAGCAGCGCCTGATCGTTGGCGACCATCGCCTGCAACAGGCGCAGGAAGTAACCGGTGAAGCGCTCGACCGTGCTCTGGTCAAACAACGCCGTGGCGTATTCCAGCGATCCGCGAATGCTGCCGTTGGACTCACTGAGGCTCAGCGACAGGTCGAACTTGGCAAAGTGGCTCGGCTCGGCCACGCCTTCCAGCGTCAGTTCACCGAGGGCCAGCGCCGGGCTTTCGAGGCCATCCCAACTGAGCAAGGTCTGGAACAACGGGCTGTGCGCCAGGCTGCGCACCGGCCGGGTGATTTCCACCACTTGCTCGAACGGTAGATCCTGATGCGCCTGCGCTTGCAGGGTTTGCGCCTTGACCCGCGCCAGCAGCGCTTCGACGCTCAGCTCGCCGGAGGTGTCGATGCGCAGCGCCAGGGTGTTGACGAACATGCCGATCAGGCCTTCGATTTCGGCGCGGGTGCGGTTGGCCACCGGCGAACCGATCACCACTTCCGCCTGCCCGGACAAGCGACTGAGCAGCATCGCCCAGGCACTCATCAGCGTCATGTACAGGGTCACGCCGTGGCGCTGGCCCAAGGCTTTGAGCCCGGCGCTAAGGCGCTCGTCGAGCACGACGGCGACACTGCTGCCGGCATAGTCCTGCTGCGCCGGGCGCAGCCGATCGGTCGGCAGCATCAGCAGCGCCGGGGCGCCGGCCAGGTTCTGTTGCCAGTATTCGCTCTGGCGTTGCAGCACCTCGCCGCTGAGCCAGCGCCGCTGCCACACCGCGTAGTCGGTGTATTGCAGCGCCAGCGGCGGCAATGGATCCGGCTGACCGTGACTGAACGCCTGATACAGCGCCATCAGTTCGCGGGTCAAAACGCCCATCGACCAACCGTCAGAGATGATGTGGTGCAGGGTCAGCAACAGCACATGGTGATCATCCGCCAACCGCACCAGTCGCCCGCGAATCAACGGATCGTCCTGCAAGTCGAACGGCCCGGAGGCTTCGCCCTGAATCAGCGCTTGCAAGGTTTCCTCGGGTTGCGGGTGCTGGCGCAGGTCCTCGACACGCAGCAGCAGACCGGTGTCCACCGGGGCAATCAGCACTTGCGCTTCGTCGTTGAATTGCGCAAAGCGACTGCGCAGGGTTTCGTGCCGGGCGACGATCCGTGCCAGTGCGCGTTGCAGCGCCGCGTCGTCGAGACGGCCACGCAGCCGCAGGGCCACGGGAATGTTGTAGGCGGTGTTGGCGCCTTCCATTTGCGCGAGGAACCACAGGCGTTGTTGGGCGAACGACAGCGGCAACGCGCCGTCACGCGGGACCGGCACGATCTGCGGTTGCGCACAGCGTCCGGCCTCGTTCAGCACTGCCGCGACAGCCGCCAGTTCGGCGTTGGCAAACAGATCGCTCAGCGCCAGCTCGACACCCAGGCGCTGGCGCACTTGCGAGACCATGCGCATTGCCAGCAACGAATGCCCGCCGAGTTCGAAAAAGTGATCCTGCCGCCCGACCCGCTCGATCTGCAGCACGTCGGCCCAGATCTGCGCCAGCGCGGTTTCCACCTCGCCTTCGGGCGCCGCGTACTCGCGGGTGAACAGCGCCGCCAGATCCGGCGCCGGCAAGGCCTTGCGGTCGACTTTGCCGTTGGCGGTCAGCGGCAGCGCGGCGAGTTTGACGAACGCGGTCGGCACCATGTACTCCGGCAAACGGCTGAGCAATTGCGCGCGCAACTCGCCCACCGGCAGCGCTTCGACCTGCGCCTGCTCGGTGAAGTAGGCCACCAGTCGCGGCTGACCGGGTTGATCTTCGCGGGCCAGCAGTACCGCTTCCTGAATCCCCGGCAACTGGTTGAGGCAGGTTTCGATCTCGCCCAGCTCGATGCGCACGCCACGGATTTTCACTTGATCGTCGTTGCGTCCCAGGTACTCGATGTTGCCGTCCTCGCGCCAGCGTGCAAGGTCGCCGGTGCGGTACATCCGCGCGTTCGGCGCGCGGCTGAACGGGTCACGCAGAAAGCGTTCGGCAGTCATGTCCGGGCGATTCAGGTAGCCACGGGCGACCCCGGCACCGCCAACGTACAACTCGCCCGCCACGCCAAGCGGCACCGGGCGCTGTTGTTCGTCGAGCAGGTACACCGTGGCGTTGCTCAGCGGTTTGCCGATGTGCAGCGCGTCGCCGCTTTGCACCAGACCTGAGGTCGCGACCACTGTGGCCTCGGTCGGGCCGTAGTTGTTGATCACGTCGAAATGCTGGTTGCGATTGAACTGACGCAAGCGGTCGCCGCCGATCAGCAACGTGCGCAGGGTCGGGTGTTCGAGGTTCTGGCTGAAGGCGTATTCGGCCACCGGGGTCGGCAGGAAGCTCACGTCCAGCGGCTGCGCGCACCACCACGCGAGCAAGGCATCGATGTCTTCGCCGCCCTCGTGAGTCGGCGCCAGATGCAGGGTCGCGCCCGCGCAGAGCGCCGGCCAGACTTCCCAAGCCATCGCATCGAAGCCGAAACCGGCGAGGCTTGAGGTGTGACGTCCGGCGCAGAGGTCGAACGCGGTGCAGTGCCAGTCGACCAGATTGCTCAAGGTGTGATGCTCGACCATCACACCCTTGGGCAGGCCGGTGGAGCCGGAGGTGTAGATCACGTAGGCCAGGTTTTCGGTACTCAGGCCGGGAACGCGCGGATTATGGGTCACGCCCTGCGGCCAGTTGCAGTGATCGAGGTCGAGCACCGGCACGCTTAGCGCCGGCAGTCGCTCGCGCAGATGACTTTGGGTCAGTACGGCGACTGGCGCGCTGTCGTCGAGCAGGTAGTTCAAGCGCTCCGCCGGGTGCGCCGGGTCAATCGGCACGTAACCGGCGCCGGCCTTGAGGATCGCCACCAGCCCGACCAGGGTGTCCAGCCCACGGCGGGCAACGATCGCCACGCGATCATCCGGCTTCACACCCAAGCCGATCAGGTGCTGCGCCAAGGCATTGGCTTGTTGATTGAGTTCGGCGTAGGTCAGTTGCACGTCGGCAAACACTGCCGCCAGCGCCTCAGGCTGCTCGGCCACCTGCGCCTCGAAACGCTGCTGGATGGTCTGTGCCGTCGGGAAATCCACATGGGTGGCATTGAAGCCGAGCAGCACCTGTTCAAGCTCTGCCGCCGGCAGAATCGGCAGTTGGTTGATCGGTGTCTGCGGCGCCTGCTCCAGCCCGAGCACGAGGTTTTCCAGCGCGCAGTGCAGGTAATCGCAGATGCGCTGCGGATCGGTCTGGGTGCTCGCCAGCAGGGTCAGGCTGAAGGCATCACCGAGGTCATCGACACTCAGGGTCAGCGGATAGTTGCTGCGCTCTTCGGAGTGCAACGTGGAGATACCGTCCCACGCCGCGAGGGTTTCGGCGCTGGCGGTGGCGACGTTGTGGCTGTGGCGATAATTGAGCAGTGTGCTGAACAGCGGCGTCGGCGCCACCACGTGACTGCAGCGCTGAGCCAGGGCCAGCGGTGCGTGTTCGTGCCGCATCAGCGTGGTCAACCGGGCGTGGGTGGCGTTGACCGCCGCGCGCACGTCCTGCCCGTCGATGTTCACCCGCAACGGCAAGGTGTTGATGAAAATCCCCAGCGCCCGGTCAATCGCTTCGGCGCCCTGCATGCGGCCCATCAGCACGGTGCCGAACACCACTTGCTGCTTGCCGGTCAGCGCGGCCAGCACCTGCGCCCAGCCGAGGTGGAACAGGCTGGCGACACTGACGCCGAGCGACCGCGCCTGCGCCCGCAGACGCTGGCCCAATAGCGCCGCGACCGGCACGCTGAGTTCGACGATTTCGCTGCCGTCACCCTGCACGTCCTGCAGGCCGTAAGGCAGCGTCGGTTCGTCGATGTCGCTGAGCATCTCGCGGAAGAACGCCTCGTGCTCGGCCTCGCTGACGCCCAGACGCGCCTGCGCCACGTAGTTGCGAAACGGCACCGGGCGCCCGAGCCGTTCACGCTGCCCGGTGAGGCAGGCGCGCATTTCGTGGCGCACCACGTCGAGGGCCGAGTGGTCGAGCGCCATGTGATGGAACAACAGCGTGGCGATCACCCGTTGCCCGGCTTCATCCCAGGCGTGGGCCAGACGCATCAGTGGCGCCAGGGTAACGTCGAGGCGGAAGTGCCGGGCGTCGAAACGCTCATGCAGATACGCCAGCACGTCGCCATTTGCATCAGGCAACGTCACCTCTTCCACTGGCAGTTCGGCCCGACGCCAGACCACCTGCACCGGCGCATCCAGCCCTGCCCAATGCACAGCGGTGCGCAGAATGTCATGCCGATCGATCACCGCTTGCAGCGCTTGAGCAAACGCCTGAAAACGCTCGCGGCTGGCAAAGGCGAAATGCGATTGCATGACATACGGATCACCGTCACCGCCACTCACGTGGTGATACAGGATGCCTTCCTGCAGCGGCGCCAGCGGGTAGATGTCCTGCACGTTGGCCGCGCCGCCAGGGACTTGTGCGACGAGGTGGTCGATGGTCGCCTGGTCGAGTTCGACCAGCGTCAGCATCGCCGGGGTGATGCGCGTGGTATCCGAGGCGATGCCGTTGGCCGGCACCTCGACCTGGCCGTGCTTGCTGGCCGAGTACTGCCCGGCCTTGATCAGCTCGATCAGCGCCGGTTTGTGCTCGCGCAACAGCGCCAGCAACGCCGGGTCGTTCAACGCCTGCTTGTTGCCATTGACCCGCAATTGGTCGTCCGCGACCGCCAGCTGGATATCTTTAGCCTTCAATGTGGCCAACAGTTCGATCACGTTCACAGGACGATCTCCATTCGTTCGGTAATTGCGGCGTAGCCTGCCAAGGTCGGATGTTCGAACAGCGACCTGACATCGGCTTCCATGCCTTCCTGACGCAGCCGGCCGATCAGACTGACCGCCAGCAGCGAGTGACCACCCAGTTCAAAGAAATGATCGTGGCGCCCTACCCGCTCGACGTTGAGCAACTCGGCCCAGAGCCGTGCGAGGGTGATTTCGACGTCGCCCACCGGGGCTTCGTATTCGCGCACCGGCAATGCGGCCTGATCCGGCGCCGGCAGCGCCTTGCGGTCGAGTTTGCCGTTGGGGCTCAGCGGCAGTGCATCGAGATGCACGAACAGCGCGGGCACCATGTAGTCCGGCAGGTTTTCCAGCAGATGACTGCGCAGCACGTCGATTTCCAGGCGTGCCCCGGTGTAGTACGCCACCAGACGCTTGTCGCCGGATGCGTCTTCGCGGGCGAGCACGGCGGCTTCCTGAATGCCGTCGATCTGGGTCAGGCGTGCCTGAATCTCGCCGAGTTCGATGCGCAAGCCACGGATCTTCACCTGATCATCGTTACGGCCGAGGTATTCAATGTTGCCGTCCGGCAGGTAACGCGCGACATCGCCGGTGCGGTACATCCGCCCATTGTTCTGGAACGGATCGTTGAGGAAGCGCTCGGCGTTCAGCTCCGGGCGATTCAGATAACCGCGCGCCACCTGCACGCCACCGATGTACAACTCACCAACCACGCCGTGCGGCACCGGTTGTTGCTGGGCATCGAGGATGTACATGCGGGTGTTGGCAATCGGTTTGCCGATCGGCGTGTTGTCCGGGGTGCTTTCCAGTGGACCGGCGCAGTTCCACGCGGTCACGTCCACCGCGGCTTCGGTCGGGCCGTAAAGGTTGTGCAATTGGCTGCCCGGCAGTTGCTGTTTGAAGCGCCGCACCACACTGCCCGGCAGGGCTTCGCCGCTGCACATGACTTGCCGCAGACTGCTGCAACGTGCGGTGTCGGAGTGAGCGAGGAACACGTCGAGCATCGACGGGACAAAGTGCAGCGTGGTGATGTGTTCGCGTTCGATGATGTCGCTGAGATACAGCGGGTCCTTGTGTCCCTCGGGCCGGGCCATGACCAGTCGGGCGCCGGTCATCAGCGGCCAGAAGAACTCCCAGACCGAGACGTCGAAGCTGAACGGGGTCTTCTGCAACACCGTGTCGCTGGCGGTGAGTTGATAGGCGTCCTGCATCCACAGCAGGCGGTTGACTACCCCGCTGTGTTCGTTGATCACGCCTTTCGGTTGGCCAGTGGAACCGGAGGTGTAGATCACGTACGCGGTGTGCTGCGGGGCCAGTTCGGCTATCGCAAGATTGTCTGGCGGCAGCGCTTGCCAATGCGGCTGATCCAGGTCGATCACCGGCACGCCAACGTCACCGAGTAACGAGCGCGTCGTTCCCTGCACCAGCACCGCCAGCGGCGCGCTGTCCTCCAGCATGTAGGCCAGTCGTTCCAGCGGATACGCCGGGTCCAGTGGCACATAACCGCCGCCAGCCTTGAGGATCGCCAGCAGCCCGACCACCATGTCCAGACCGCGCTCGACGCAGATAGCCACCCGCGCATCCGGCCCTACACCCAATTCACGCAGGTGCCGCGCCAGTTGATTGGCCCGGGCGTTGAGTTCGGCGTAGCTCAGTTGCTGTTCATCAGCAACCACCGCGGGTGCCCAAGGCGAACGCGCCACTTGCGCTTCAAACAAGCCATGAATGGTCTGCTCAAGGTCGTAATCGACGTCCGTGGCATTGAGGCCGAACAGCAACTGCTGGCGCTCGGCATCCGCCAGCACCGGCAGGCGATTCAGGGCCTGCTGCGGTGTCTGCTCCAGCGCTTCGACCAGCCCCGCCAACGCCTGCTGCATGTAGCCACACACCCGCGCCGCGCCAATCTGTGAAGGGGTCATTGCCGTAAGGTCAAAGCCCTGGCCCAGGTCATCGACGTTGAAGCTCAGCGGATAGTTGGTGCGCTCCTCGCTGGACAGGTTTTCGATGCCTTGCCAGGCCAGGCGATTGGCTTGCAACTGTTCCGCGCTGACGCTGTGCCGGTAGTTGAGCATGGCGCTGAACAGCGGCGACGGCGCCGCCACCCCGCTGCAACGCTGGGCCAATGCCAGTGACGCATGTTCATGGCCGAGCAATGCGGTCAGTTGCGCATGGGTGGCGCGCACCCCGGCACGCACCGGAACATCACCCAGATCCACCCGCAGCGGCAGCGTATTGATGAACATTCCCAGACCGCGATCAGCACCGGTACCGCCCTGCATCCGCCCCAGCAGCACGGTGCCGAACACCACGCGCTCATGTCCGGAAGTCGCCGCCAATACCTGGGCAAATGCCAGATGGAACAGGCTCGCGACGCTCACGCCCAGCTGCCGCGCCTGGCTGCGCAAGCGCTGCGCCAAGACTTCCGGCACGCGCTGACGGACTTCTTCGATGTCATGGCCGTCACCGTGCACATCCAGCAGACCGAACGGCAGCGTCGGCTCATCGATCTCGCCGAGCATCGTGCGGAAGAACGCTTCATGCTCCTGCTCGCTGACGCCCAACCGGGTCTGCGCCACGTAGTTGCGATACGGCACGGCGGGGATCAGGGCTTCGCCGTGACCGAAGAGCAGCGCCTGCAGTTCCTGCTGCACCACTTCCAGCGCCGTGTGATCCATGGCGATGTGATGGAACAGCAGCATGGCGACCACTCGATCATTGGCCGGGTCTTGTGCATAGACCAGGCGAATCAACGGCGCCTGACTGAGGTCGATGCGGTAATGCCGCGCGTCGAAGCGCTCATACAACTGCGCCAGAACATCACCGGCGGCCGGGTCGAGTGCGACTTCCTGCACCGGCAGTTGAGCTTCGCGCCAGACCACTTGCACCGGCGTCGACAACCCTTCCCAGACCACTCCGCTGCGCAGAATGTCGTGACGTGTCATGACCTGGCGCAGCGCGGCGGCAAAGGCCTGCAAGCGTTCAAGGCTATCGAATGCCAGGCGCGATTGCAGCAGGTATGGATCGCCCTGCCCGGCGCTCAGGTGGTGATAAAGAATGCCTTCCTGCAACGGCGCCAGCGGATAGATGTCCTGCACGTTGGCGGCACCGCCCGGCACCGTTGCAACGATCCGCTCGATGCTCTGCTGATCCAGTTGCAGCAGGGTCAGCATGTCTGGCGTGATGTGCGTGCAACCGAGTGGAATCAGATTGACCGGCACCGCGACTTCGCGACCGCTGCCGACGGCGGCCGCCAGCGCGGCGAGGGTTGGCTGGCTGAACAGCACGCGCACGTCGGTGCTCAGGCCGAGCTGACGCATGCGCTCGATCAGGGTCACCGCCAGCAGCGAATGTCCGCCCAGTTCAAAGAAGTTGTCGTGACGACCGACCTGTTCGACTTGCAGCACCTCGGCCCAGACCTGCGCCAGCGCGGTTTCCACCGGCCCTTGCGGGGCTGCGTATTCGCGGCTGAGCCAGGCGTCCTGATCCGGTTCTGGCAAGGCCTTGCGGTCGAGTTTGCCGTTGGCGGTCAGCGGCAGCGCCTCAAGCCGCACGTAAGCTGCCGGCACCAGTGCCTGTGGCAGACGCGCTTGCAGATGCGCACGCAGCTCTTCGATATCGACCGCTGCGCGCGCAGTGAACCAGGCGATCAACCGCGCCTCGCGTACCAGCACCACCGAGTCCTGCACCGCTGGATGGCTGGACAGCGCAGCTTCGATTTCCCCCAGTTCCACCCGCACGCCGCGCAGTTTGACCTGATCGTCGTTACGCCCCAGGTACTCGATATTGCCGTCGGCCAACCAGCGCGCGAGGTCGCCGGTGCGGTACATGCGCGCCTGTGGCTCGTCACTGAACGGGTCTTCGAGGAAGCGTTCGGCGGTCAGCTCGGGACGGTTCAGATAACCACGGGCCACACCCGCGCCACCGACGTACAGCTCGCCCGCCACGCCAACCGGCACCGGACGTTGCTGTTCATCGAGCAGGTAGATCCTGGCGTTGCTGATGGGCCGGCCGATGTGCAGCAATTGCCCGGCATGGATTTGACCGGAAGTCGCAACCACCGTGGCCTCGGTCGGGCCGTAGTTGTTGATGACGTCGAACGTCTGCCCACGCGAGAACTGGCGCAACTTGTCGCCACCGATCAACAGCGTGCGCAAGGTCGGGTGACCCAACTCACGACTGAAGGCGTATTCGGCAATCGGCGTCGGCAGGAAGCTCACTTGCAACGGCTGCGCGCGCCACCAGTCGAGCAGTTCATCCAGGTGTTCGTTGCTGATCGACGGCGGCGGCAGGTGCAGGGTCGCGCCGACACACAGCGCCGGCCAGACCTCCCAGGCCATCGCGTCGAAACCGCAACCGGCGACGCTGGCGGTGTGGCTGCCGGCGCGCAGGTCGAACGCCTCACAGTGCCAGTGCACAAGGTTTTCCAGGGTTGCGTGTTCGACCATCACGCCTTTCGGCTGACCGGTCGAACCCGAGGTGTAGATCACGTAGGCCAGATGCGCCGGGGTCAGCGTTGGCAGTTGCGGATTGGTAGCCGGCAGGTGTTGCCAGAGGGCGTTGTCCAGATCGATCACCGGCACCCGGCCCAGCAACTCGCGGGTCGAGCCCTGCGCCAGCACCGCCACCGGATCGCTGTCCTGCAGCAGGTAGGCGATGCGTTCGGCCGGGTACGCCGGGTCGATTGGCACGTAACCGGCGCCGGCCTTGAGAATCGCCAGCAGCGCCACCAGCATCTGCGGGCCGCGTTGCAGGCACACGGCAATCCGGTCGTCCGGTTGCACGCCGAGGCCGAGCAAGTGATGCGCCAGGCGATTGGCCTGCTGATTGAGTTGCGCATAGGTCAGTTGCTGCGTGCCCTGCACCACCGCCAATGCCTGCGGCTGCTGCTCGGCCTGCGCTTGCACCAGCGCCTGAATCGTTGCACCGCGCGGGTAGGCTGCCGCAGTCGGGTTGAAACCGACCAGCAAGCGCTCGTATTCCTCGACCGCAAGAATCGGCAAGCGGTTGAGCGGACGTTGCGGCGCCTGTTCCAGCGCGTGCACCAGATGCTCCAGCGCGGTGTGCATGTAGCCGCAGATCCGTTGCGCGCCGATCTGCGCCAACGCCAGCACGGACAGGGAAAAGTCTTCGCCGAGATCGTCGACGCTGAGGGTCAGCGGATAGTTGCTGCGCTCTTCGCCGCCAAGCAATTGCACGCCTTCCCAGATGCCCTGACCGTCATGCGGCTGCGCTTCGGCAGCGGTATGCCGGTAGTTGAGCAGTGCGCTGAACAGCGGCGCCCCGGACACCGCGCTGCAACGCTGGGCCAGCGCCAATGGCGCGTGTTCATGGGCCAGCAACGCGGTCAGCCGTGCGTGGGTAGTCTTGACCGCAGCGCGCACGCCTTCGCTGACATCCACCCGCAGCGGCAAGGTATTGATGAACACGCCGAGGGTGCGATCCGCGCCCTCACCGCCCTGCAAACGCCCCAACAGCACCGTGCCGAACACCACGTCGCGGCGGTTGGCAAGCACGCCCAGCACCTGCGCCCAGGCCAGGTGCATCAAGCTCGCCGGACTGACACCCAACTGCCGCGCCTGTTCACGCAGACGCAGGGTCAACCCGGCATCGACGGCTTGCTGCGCCTCTTCAATGTTGCCGCCATCGCCTTGCACGTCATGCAGACCGAACGGCAAGGTCGGTTCGTCGATATCGCCGAGCATGTCGCGGAAGAACGTTTCGTGCTCCTGCTCGCTGGCGCCCAGACGCGCCTGCGCCACGTAGTTGCGGTACGGCATCGGCGTGCCGAGGCTGTCGGCCTGATTGAACATGAACGCGCGCATTTCCTGGCCCACCACCTCCATGGCGGTGTGGTCGAGAATCAAGTGCTGGAACAGGATGATCGCTACCACACGTTGTTGCGCCGGGTCTTCGGCATAGACGATACGCATCAGCGGCGCCTGACTCAGGTCGAGGCGGTTGTGCCGGGCATCGAACCGCGCGTGCAACTGTTCGAGAACGTCGCCCTGCGCCGGGTCCAGCGCCACCGCTTGCACCACCAGCGGCGCCTGACGCCAGACCACTTGCTGCGGACTCGCCAGCCCTTCCCAGACCACACTGGTGCGCAGAATGTCGTGGCGCGCGATGACCTGCTGCAAGGCTTGGCTGAACGTGCGCAGGCGCTCGACGCTGTCGAAGATCAGCCGCGATTGCAGCAGGTACGGATCGCCCTGTTCGGCGCTCAAGTGGTGATAAAGAATGCCTTCCTGCAACGGTGCCAGCGGATAGATGTCCTGCACGTTGGCAGCCCCGCCCGGCACGGTGGCGACGATGCGCTCGATGCTGGCCTGATCGAGTTCAGTCAGGCTGAGCATGTCCGGGGTGATGCGGGTGCAGCCCGACGGGATGCGATTGGCTGGCACCTCGATTTCGCGACCGCTGCCGACGGCGGCGGCGAGTGCGGCCAGGGTCGGCTGATTGAACAGCACGCGCACGTCGGCCGCAAGGTCAATCTGGCGCATGCGTTCGATCAGGCTCACCGCCAACAGCGAATGCCCGCCCAATTCGAAGAAGTTGTCGTGACGCCCGACCCGCTCGACTTTCAGCACGTCGATCCAGATCTGCGCCAGCGCGTTTTCCACGGCACCTTGTGGCGCTTCATATTCGCGGCTGAGCCATGCGCCCTGTTCCGGCTCCGGCAAGGCCTTGCGGTCGATCTTGCCGTTAGCGGTCAGCGGCAATGCGTCCAGCCGCACGTAAGCCGCCGGCAACAGCGCATCCGGCAAGCGAGCCTGTAAATGCGAGTGCAACTGTTGAATATCGACCGCCGTGCGCTCGGTGAACCAGGCAATCAGCCGTCCGTCGCGGACCAGCACCACCGCTTCCTGCAGCGCAGCGTGGCTGCCGAGCGCGGCTTCGATTTCACCGAGTTCGATACGCACGCCACGCAATTTGACCTGATCGTCGTTGCGCCCCAGGTACTCGATGTTGCCGTCGGCCAGCCAACGCGCCTGATCGCCGGTGCGGTACATGCGTGCCTGCGGCTCGTCGCTGAACGGATCGAAGAGGAACTGCGCAGCGCTCAGCTCGGGGCGATTCAGATAACCACGCGCCACGCCGGCCCCGCCAACATACAACTCGCCTGCCACACCCACAGGCACCGGGCACTGCTCAGCGTCCAGCACGTAGACTTTGGCATTGGCGATAGGGCGGCCGATATGCAACGGCTGGTCAAGCTCTACCCGCCCCGAGGTGGCGACCACCGTCGCTTCGGTCGGGCCATAGTTGTTGATCACTGCGAAGGTTTGCTGGCGACTGAACTGACGCAGTCTGTCGCCACCGATCAGCAGCGTACGCAAGGTCGGGTGCTGCAATTGCCGGCTGAACGCGAATTCGGCCACCGGCGTCGGCAAGAAGCTGACCTGCAACGGCTGCGCGCACCACCAGTCGAGCAGCTCGTCCAGATGTTCATTGCGGATCGACTGCGGCGGCAGGTGCAAGGTCGCGCCAACACACAGTGCCGGCCAGACTTCCCAGGCCATGGCATCGAAACCGAAGCCGGCGACACTCGCGGTCTGGCTGCCGGCCTCCAAATCAAAGGCTTCAGCGTGCCAGTACACAAGGTTTTCCAGGGTCGCATGCTCGACCATCACCCCTTTCGGTTGACCGGTGGAGCCGGAGGTGTAGATCACGTAAGCCAGATGGTTCGGGGTTAATGCCGGCACCTGCGGATTGGCATCCGACAGGTGCTGCCAGAGGTCGTTGTCCAGATCGATGACCGGCACGCCACCGAGCAGATCGCGAGTCGACGCCTGCGCCACCACCGCCACCGGGGCGCAGTCCTGCAACAGATAGGCGATGCGTTCCGGCGGATACGCCGGATCGACCGGCACATAACCGGCGCCGGCTTTGAGGATCGCCAGCAGCGCCACCAGCATGTCCGGGCTGCGCCGGGCGCACAGGGCGACCCGGTCATCGGGCTGCACGCCAAGGCCGATCAGGTGATGCGCCAGGCGATTGGCCCGCTGATTGAGTTCGCCATAGCGCAACTGCTGCGCACCTTGCACCGCCGCCAAAGCCTCGGGGTGCGCGGCGGCCTGGGCCTCGACCAAATGCTGCACGGTTTGCGCCGGCGGGTAGTCGCGACCGCTGATGTTAAAGCCGACCAGGACCCGCTGGCGTTCACTCGGTGACAGCACCGAGATCTGCCGCAGCGACGTTGCTGGCGAGTGCTCCAGAGCGGTCAGCAAGTTGTGCAGCGCGGTTTGCAGGTAATCGCAGACCCGCGCGCCATCCACTTGCGGCACCGCTTGCACGCTCAGGCGGAAACCGGTGCCGAGGTCGTCGACGCTGACCACCAGCGGATAGTTGCTGCGCTCGCGCGAGCTGAGAATCTCGATCCCGTCCCAGGCCACGCCTGTCGGTTCCGCCGCGCTGTGGCGATAGTTGAGCAAGCTGCTGAACAGCGGCAGCGACGCGGCAACACCGCTGCAACGCTGGGCCAGCGACAGCGAGGCCTGCTCATGCGCCAGCAGTTGCGCCAGACGCTCATGAGTAGCGCGCACGCCTTGCTCTACCGAGGTAGCGCCAACACTGACCCGCAACGGCAAGGTGTTGATGAACATGCCGAGTGCGCGATCGGCGCCCTCGCCACCCTGCATGCGCCCGAGCAGCACGGTGCCGAACACCACCTCTTCGCGCCCCGAAACCTGCGCCAGCACCTGGCCCCAGGCCTGGTGCACCAGACTGGCGGCGCTGATGCCGAGGCGGCGCGCCTGCTCGCGCAAGCGCTGGGCCACGCTCGAATCCAGCGCCTGCTCGCTGTCGACGATGCTGCTGCCGTCGCCATGTACGTCCTGCACACCGAAGGCCACGGTCGGCTCGTCGATGTCGCCGAGCATGTCGCGGAAGAACGCTTCATGCGCCTCGGCATTGGCCTGTTGCTGCGCCTGCGCCACGTAGTTGCGGTACTGCACCGGCATCGGCATCGGCAAATCGGCGCCGCTCGGGTACAGGCTGTCGTTCATTTCCGCCAGCAACACTTCCAGTGCGGTGTGGTCGAGGACGATATGGTGCAGCAACAGGATGCCGACCCAGCGCTGTTGTTCACGGTCTTCGGTGTAGGCCAGACGCATCAGCGGCGCCCGGCGCAGGTCGAGGCGGTAGTGCCGCGGATCGAAACGTGCCTGCATCTGCTCCAGCACATCGCCCTCCAGCAAGTCGGCATCGACCCGTTCCAGCGCCAGCGGCGCCTCGCGCCAGACCACTTGCACCGGCTCTTCAAGGCTTTCCCAGACCACGCTGGTGCGCAGAATATCGTGGCGCTCGATCACCGCATTCAACGCACGGACGAAGGCCTTGATCTGCGCCAGACCGGCGAAGGCGAATTGCGCCTGCAGCACGTAGGGGTCACCGGCGCTGGTCGCCAGATGGTGATAGAGAATCCCCGCCTGCAACGGTGCCAGACCATAGATGTCCTGCACATTGGCAACGCCGCCGGGCACAGTGGCGACCACACGGTCGATGGCCGCCTGATCCAGCGTGGCCAGCGGCAACATGTCCGGGGTGATGCGCGTGCAATCGGCAGCAATCAGATTGTCCGCCACCCGCAGGGCGTGACTGTGACTCAAGGTCGCCGCCAGCGCCGCGACGCTTGGCTGACCGAACAGCACGCGCACGTCGCACTGCAAGTCGTGCTGGCGCATGCGCTCGATCAGTTTCACCGCCAACAGCGAATGGCCGCCGAGTTCGAAGAAATTGTCATGCCGCCCGACCTGCTCGACACCGAGCAGGGTCTGCCAAATCCCGGCAATTAGGGTTTCGACTTCCCCCACTGGCGCTTCGAAACCGCGCCGGGCAAACGCATCGCTGTCCGGTTGCGGCAAGGCTTTGCGATCAAGCTTGCCGTTGGTGGTCAGCGGTATGGCGTCGAGGCGCACAAAGGCGCTCGGCACCATGTAGTCGGCCAGCGACAGCAGCAACTCGTCGCGCAATTGCGCGGCGCTCGGCTCAATGCCTGCTGCGGCCAGCCAGTAGGCCACCAGACGCTTGTCACCGGGGCTGTCTTCGCGGGCAATCACCAGCGCTTCACGCACACCGGCGCAGGCGGCGAGGCGAGCTTCGATTTCACCGAGTTCGATGCGAAAACCACGGATCTTCACTTGATCGTCGTTGCGACCGAGGTATTCGAGGCTGCCATCGGCGGTCCAGCGCGCCAGGTCACCGGTCTTGTACAGACGCGCCTCGGCACGGCCGCTGAACGGGTCGGCAATAAAGCGCTCGGCGGTCAGCGTCTCGCGGTTGAGGTAGCCGCGGGCAACCCCGGCGCCACCGACGTATAACTCGCCGATCACGCCGGCAGGCACCGGTTCGCGCTGCGCGTCTAGCACGTACAGTTGCAGGTCGGGAATGCCCACACCGATCGGGCTGCGCCCGACCAGTAGCGAGTCCGCTGCCTCCAGTGGCCGATAGGTCACGTGCACCGTGGTTTCGGTGATGCCGTACATGTTCACCAACCGTGTACCGGCATTGCCGACCCGCGCGTACCACGGTTTGAGCAGGCCCGGCTCCAGGGCTTCGCCGCCGAAAATCACTTCGCGCAACGAGTGCTGCAACGGGCTGCGGCCCTGCGCCGCGATCAACTGGCGGAAGGCGCTCGGGGTCTGATTGAGTACGGTCACGCCGCTACGGCACAGCAATGCGTAGCAGTCGTCCGGCGAGCGGCTGACGGCCTGCGGCACCAGCAACAATTGTCCGCCGAACGCCAGTGCACCCCAGATTTCCCACACCGAGAAGTCGAAAGCGAAGGAATGGAACAGCGCCCACACGTCCTGCGGGTTGAAGTTGAACCAGTCGTGGGTCGCCGAAAACAGTCGCACCACGTTGCGGTGTTCGACCATCACGCCTTTGGGCAACCCGGTGGAACCGGAGGTGTAGATCACGTAGGCGAGATGATTTGGGGTCAGCTCGGGAATCTGCGGATTGCTGCTGAGTTCAGCCTGCAACTGCAGGCTGTCCAGATCGATGATCGGCACGCCAAGCGCGCCAACCCGATCCAGCGTATCGGCCTGGGTCAGCACCGCCACCGGGGCGCTGTCCTCCAGGGTGTAAGCGATGCGCTCCAGTGGATAGGCCGGGTCGATCGGCACGTAACCGGCGCCGGCCTTGAGGATACCAAGCAGGCCGATGATCATCTGCGGGCCGCGCTCGACGCAGATCGCCACGCGCTGATCCGGACGAATCCCCCGCGCCAGCAGGTGATGCGCAAGCTGATTGGCGCGGCGGTTGAGCTCGCCGTAGCTCAGCGTCTGCTCTTCGAACAGCAGCGCTGCGGCCTCCGGGCGTGCCGCCGCGTGGGCTTCGAATTGCTGATGGATCAAAGGGGTTTCCGGGAACTGCGGCAACGGCGAGTTGACCCCGTGCAGCAGGTATTCGCGCTCGGCCGCCGGCAGAGTATTCAGGCGTTGCAGCGGTGCATCCGGGGTCGATTGCAAGGCCTGCAGCAGGCTGTGCAACGCGGTGTGCAGGTAAGCGGCGATGCGTTCGGCACCCAGCGCCGCATCCGCCAGCGCGGTGATGCGCAAGTCTTCGCCGAGGTCGTCGATGTTGATCGTCAGCGGGTAGTTGGTGCGCTCGCGGGCGCCCAGCACTTGCACGCCGGGGGCCAGTTCGCTGACCTCGGCGATCTCTTCACTGCTGCTGTGGCGATAGTTGAGGATCGCGCTGAACAACGGCGTCGGCACCGCCACTGCGCTGCAACGCTGGGCCAGGGCCAGTGAGGTCTGTTCATGGCCGAGCAACGCGGTCAGGCGTCGATGGGTGGCCAGCACCCCGGCACGCACGCCGTCCTGCCCGACATCCACGCGCAGCGGCAATGTGTTGATGAACATCCCCAGCGCCTGTTCGCCGCCCTCGCCCGCCTCCATCCGCCCCAGCAGCACAGTGCCGAACACCACAGCCGTGCGCCCGGACAACTGGCCGAGCACCCGCGCCAGCGCCAGGTGCATCAGGCTCGCCACACTGACGCCGAGCTGACGTGCCTGGCCGCGCAGTTGCCGGCTGAAATCGGTGTCGAGCATCAGCAAGGCTTCTTCGATGCCTTGGCCATCGCCCTGCACATCCTGCAGACCACAGGGCAAGGTCGGCTCGTCGATGTCGGCGAGCATCTCGCGGAAAAACCCTTCATGGGATTTTTCGTCCAGGCCCATGCGCGCCTTGGCCAGGTGATCACGGTACGGCACCGGCGGCCCGACCTGCGCGGTCTGGCCCAGCAGATGCGCGCGGGTTTCACGGCGCACCACGTCGAGCGCGACGTGGTCCATGATCAGGTGATGAAACAGCAACAGCGCGACCACGCGCCCGTTGGCCGGATCCATGGCGTACACCAGACGCAGCAGCGGCGCCTGCCGGATGTCGAGGCGGAAGAACCGTGGGTCGTGGCGCTCCAGCAGTTGCGTCAGGACATCCGAGCCCGGGTCGAGGGCGATTTCTTCGCAGTGCAGACGAGCCTGCCGCTGCACCACTTGCAGCGGTTCGTCCAGGCGTTCCCAGACGAACGAGGTGCGCAGAATGTCGTGGCGTTCGATCATCCATTGCAGCGCCTCGGCGAAGGCTTCGAGATGTTCGCGGCTGTCGAAGGCGAATCGCGCTTGCGACACGTACGGGTCGCCGGCGGGCGCCGACAGGTGCAGATAGAGCATGCCTTCCTGCAGCGGCGCCAGCGGGTAAATGTCCTGCAGGTTGGCGGCGCCGCCGGGTACTTTGGCGACCAGGCGATCGATGGTCGGCTGATCCAGAGTCACCAGCGGCAGCATGTCCGGGGTGATGCGAAACGCCGGGCTCAGCCAGTCGCCACCGTTTTGCGCGACCAGTTCCAGCAACTGCGCCTTGTGTTCGCTGAGGCTGTCCCACAACGCATCGTCCAGCGCGTCGTCGCTGCCCAGAATGACCAGGTCTTCATCTTCCTGTTGAAGGCGGATCGCATGGGTGGAAAGAACAGCCATCAGTTCGCTGAAATGCATGGGATAACCTGCTGTAAATACGAGAAAAAGGAGCGCGCAGCCGCGAGTCCGTGCCTGCTGTGCGCAGCCTGGAAAAACTAAAACATCGGGGCTTGCGGGGCTGACATGGGAAGCGGGGACAAGCCGCCGGCTCGGCCGCCGCAATCCCCCACAGGGTTTGGTTTACACAATCAATTCCGGGCTAGAGCCGGCGTTTGCGGGTGAGGCTCGGGATGGTGGTTTGCGGGATGAACACTTGCTGCGCCTCGGGTGTGGTGCTGAGCGCAAGTGCCGCCAGCGTCGGCTGGCTGAACAGTGCCCGGGCGTCGGTGTGCAGGCCGCTCTGACGCATGCGCGCCACCAGACTCACCGCCAGCAACGAATGCCCACCGAGTTCGAAGAAGTTGTCGTGACGACCGACCTGTTCGACGCCAAGCACTTCGCTCCAGATCTGCGCCAGCGCGGTTTCGACTTCACCCTCGGGTGCCACGTATGGGCGATTGATGACTGCGTCGGCTCCCGGCTCCGGCAAGGCTTTGCGATCGATCTTGTCGTTTGGTGTCAGCGGCAAAGCGTCGAGCCGCACAAACGCGCCGGGCACCATGTACTCCGGCAAACGCTCCAGCACATGGCCGCGCAAGGTTTCCAACGATGGCGCGTCGATGCCGGCGCGCAAGCTGTACCAGGCCACCAGACGCTCATCGCGGACCATCACCACCGCCTCGCGAATCGCCGGATGTTCGATCAACCGTGCCTCGATTTCCCCCGGCTCCAGACGCAAGCCCCGCAGCTTGATCTGGAAGTCGTTGCGGCCGAGGAATTCCAGTTCCCCATGATTGTTGTAGCGCGCCAAATCGCCAGTGCGGTACAGGCGATCACCCGCCACAAACGGGCTGTCGATGAAGCGCTCGGCCTGCATTTCCGGCAAACCGTGATAACCACGCGCCACGCCGACGCCGCCGATGTGCAACTCACCGCTGACGCCATGTGGCACTGGTTGACCGTACGGATCAAGCACGTACAGCCGCGTGTTGCTCAGTGCTGTGCCGATTGGCACCACGTTGTCCGGCACCGGCATGTCCGGTTCCAGCGTCCAGCCTGTGCTGTCCACCGTGGTTTCAGTCGGGCCATAAACGTTGTGCAACCGCACCCACGGCAGGCGATCGCGCACTTGGCGGGCCAGCGCTGCGCTGAGTTCGCCACCACCGTTGAGCACATCGGTCAGGCTGGTGCACTGTTCGACACCGTCCTGCTCAATGAACTGCTGCAACAGCGCCGGGACGAACTTGACCACCGTCACCTGCTGCTCACGAATGGTCTGCACCACATACGCCGAATCGCGGTTGCCGTCCGGTCGCGCCAGTACCAGACGCATCCCGGAACACAGCGGCCAGAAGATCTCCCACACCGAACTGTCGAAGCTGAACGGCGCTTTTTGCAGCAGCGCACCGTGCTCGGTCGGCGGACTGAGCTGCGAACCCCAATGCACCATGTTGCAGGCGCTGCGATGCTCGATCATCACGCCTTTCGGCAACCCGGTGGAGCCCGAGGTGTAGATCATGTACGCGAGATTCGAAGCATTCAGGCCAGGCACCTGCGGATTTCCTGACGACTGCTGCTCCCAACTGCCGTGATCCAGATTGATCAGCGTCACACCCGGTTCGCCGAGCAATTGCCGCGTGGCGCCATGCACCAGCAGTGCGACCGGCGCGCTGTCCTGCAACATGTAATTCAGGCGCTCCAGCGGATAGTCCGGGTCCAGCGGCACATAAGCACCACCGGCCTTGAGGATGCCGAGCAAACCAACGATCAGATCCAGTCCGCGCTCGACGCAGATTGCTACGCGCGAGTCCGGTTGCACGCCGAGTTCACGCAGGTGATGGGCCAGGCGATTGGCGCGCTGATTGAGCTCAAGGTAAGTCAGGGTTCCCTGCGCGGATTGCAGCGCGATGGCGTCCGGCTTACGCCGCACCTGTGCTTCGAACAACGCGTGCAGTGGCTGGTCCAGCGGACAATCGACCTCGGTGGCGTTGAACGTGATCAGCAAACGTTGCAACTCCTCGGCTTGCAGGATCGGCAAGCGGTTCAACAGTTGTTGCGGAGTCTGCTCCAAGGCCTGTACCAGGCCGCTCAACGCGGTTTGCATGTAGCCGCAAATCCGCTGCGCGCCGATCTGCGCCACGGCCCTGCCGGTCAGGCGCAAGCCGTTGCCAAAATCATCCACGCTCATGGTCAGCGGGTAATTGGTGCGCTCCTCGTTGGCCAGGGTTTCGATGCCTTTCCAGGCATGGCTGGACGGCTCCAGCAGTTCGGACTCGTCACTGTGCCGATAATTGAGCAGCGCGCTGAACAACGGTGACGGCGAGGCGACGCCGCTGCAGCGCTGGGCCAGTGCCAGCGACGCGTGCTCATGCCCGAGCAGCGCGGTCAGCCGCGCATGGGTGGCGCGCACGGCGTCGCGCACCCCGGCATCGACATCGATGCGCAACGGCAAGCTGTTGATGAACACGCCCAAGGCCCGGTCGGCGCCCTCGCCGCCTTGCATACGCCCCATCAGCACCGTACCGAACACCACACGCTGTTGGCCCGACGTCGCCGCCAGCACCCGCGCCCAGGCCAGATGAATCAGGCTCGCCACACTGACCCCGGCCTGTCGTGCTTGGGTGCGCAGACGCTGATAGACGTCAGCCGGCAACGCCTGCTGCGCTTCGTCGATGCCGCGTCCGTCGCCCTGCACTTCCTGCAGGCCGAATGGCAGGGTCGGCTCGTCGATGTCCGCCAGTTGCTCACGGAAAAACGCCTCGTGTTCCTGCTCGCTGACGCCCAGCCGCGTCTGCGCCACGTAATTGCGATACGGCACCGGCGGCGCCAGCGCCACGACCTGCCCCGACAGACTGGCCTGCATTTCGCTGCGCATCACTTCGAGGGCGATGTGATCCATGGCCAGGTGATGGAACAGCAGAATCCCCACCACCCGATCCAGCGCCGGATCACGGGCATACACCAGGCGCATCAGCGGCGCCTGGCTGACGTCGAGGCGATAACGCCGGGCGTTGAAACGCTCGTGCAACTGCTCGATGACCGGGCCGTCGGCCGGGTCCAGTTCGACCTCCTGCAACGGCAGAATCGCTTCGCGCCACACCACCTGCACCGGGGTGCTCAGGCCTTCCCAGAGCACCGAAGTGCGCAGAATGTCGTGGCGCGCCATGACCTCGCGCAGTGCCGCAGCGAAAGCCTCGACGCGCTCAAGACTGTCGAACGCCAGTTGCGATTGCAGCAGGTACGGATCGCCCTGCGCGGCGGTGATGTGGTGATAGAGAATGCCTTCCTGCAGCGGTGCCAACGGATAGATGTCCTGCACATTGGCGGCGCCGCCCGGTACCGTCGCAACGATCCGGTCGAGCGTCGGCTGATTCAGTTGCAGCAGGGTCAGCATATCCGGGGTGATATGGGTGCAATCGGCGGCGATGCGGTTGGCCGGCACTTCGATCTCTCGACCGCTGCCGACCGAAGCCGCCAGCGCTGCCAGGGTCGGTTGACTGAACAGCACGCGCACGTCGCTGCTCAGATCGAGCTGACGCATGCGCTCGATCAGAATCACCGCCAGCAACGAATGGCCGCCGAGTTCGAAGAAATGGTCGTGACGCCCGACCCGCTCGACTTGCAGGACTTCGGCCCAGATCTGCGCCAGGGCGATTTCGACCTCACCCTGCGGCGCCTCGTATTCGCGGCGGATCAGATCGTCCGGCCCAGGCGCCGGCAGGGCCTTGCGATCGACCTTGCCGTTGGCGGTCAGCGGCAGCGACGTTAGACGCACGTAGGCGCTCGGCAGCATGGCGCTGCTCAGGCGGGTTTTCAGCTGCGCGTGCAGCTCATTGATGTCCAGCGGCGCCTGCTCGGTGAACCACGCCAGCAACTGCCCGTCGCGCACCAGCACCACCGCTTCGCGCACCGCCGAATGGCTGGCGATTGCGCTCTCGATCTCCCCCGGCTCGATCCGGATGCCACGGATTTTCACCTGATCATCGTTGCGCCCCAGGTACTCGAGATTGCCGTCGGCGCGCCAGCGCGCGAGGTCGCCGGTGCGGTACAGGCGCGCGCCCGGTTCAGCACTGAACGGATCACGCAGGAAGCGTTCGGCGCTCAGCTCTGCGCGGTTCAGGTAACCGCGCGCCACCCCGGCCCCGCCGACGTACAACTCGCCCGTCACGCCCAGCGGCACCGGTTGCTGCTGCTCGTCGAGCAGATACACCGTGGCGTTGCTCACCGGTTTGCCGATGTGCAGCGCCTGCCCGGCGTCGATACGTCCCGAGGTCGCCACCACGGTGGCTTCGGTCGGGCCGTAGTTGTTGATCACTTCGAACGATGGCTGACGCGGGAACTGACGCAGGCGATCGCCACCGATCAGCAGCGTGCGCAACGTCGGGTGATCGAGCTGGCGGCTGAACGCGTATTCGGCGATCGGCGTCGGCAAGAAGCTCACGTCCAGCGGCTGCGCACGCCACCAATCGAGCAGCGCATCGATGTCTTCGCTGCCCTCGCTGGCCGGCGCCAGGTGCAGGGTCGCGCCCACGCACAGCGCCGGCCAGACTTCCCAGGCCATCGCATCGAAACCGAAACCGGCCAGGCTCGAGGTATGGCTGCCGGCATGCAGGTCGAAGACATCAGCGTGCCAATCGACCAGATTGCACAGGGTGCGGTGCTCGACCATCACCCCCTTGGGCAGGCCGGTCGAGCCGGAGGTGTAAATCACATAAGCGAGGTTGGCCGGGGTCAGCCCCGGCACCTTCGGCGCGCCGACATGTTCGGCGGGCCAGCTCGGCTGATCCAGTTCGATCACCGGCACCGACAACGCCGGCAAATGCCCGCGTAGCGCGCGCTGGGTCAGCACCGCGATGGGCGCGCTGTCCTCCAGCAGGTAGCTCAGGCGCTCGGCTGGATGCGTCGGATCCAGCGGCACATAAGCGGCGCCAGCCTTGAGGATCGCCAACAGCCCGACCAGTGTGTCGAGGCCGCGCCGGGCAACGATCGCCACCCGGTCATCCGGGCGCACCCCGAGATCGAGCAGATGATGAGCCAGCGCGTTGGCGCGCTGATTGAGCTCGGCATAGGTCAGGCCTTGCCCTTGCTCAACCGCCGACAGCGCCTGCGGCCGTAGCGTCGCCTGCGCTTCGACACGCTGCTGAATGGTCGTCGGGGCCGGGTAGTCCACCCGCGTGGCATTCCACTGTTGCAGCAGCGCGGTTTCTTCCGGCGTGCTCAGATCGAAATCCGTCACCGCCAGGTTCACCGCTTCCAGCCCCTGCTCCAGAATCAGCAGCCAGCGTTCAGCCAGTGCCTGGACTTCATCGGCGTTGAAATACGCCTCGCTGTAGATCAGGTACAGCCGCGCGTCGTCATTGGCCAGATTGCTCAGCAAGTGCACCGCCAGCGGTGTGGCCTCTTCGACGTTCGAGGCCTTGATGATCCGTCCCGACGCCTCGCCGTAGCGATAATCGTGAGTGCCCTGCTCGTAAGACACCGTGACCTCGAACAGCTGCGAGCGCTCCTCCCGCAGCAGGCCGAGGGCGCGGTTCATCTCACTCACGGGGAAGCGCTGATGGCGGAAATCCTTGCGCAGTTCCTCACGGATCGCTCTGACCAGTTCCGCGAACGTGCAGTGGCGACCGAAGCCCATGCGCACCGCACTGACCTGGGCGAACAGCCCAAGCGTGGATTTGAAGCGCGCGCCGGAGCGGTTGAGAATCGGCAATCCAACCACCCATTCGTCACGTTGTGCGGTGCGGCTGAAGTAGACATGCAGCGCCGCCAGCAACACATGGAACGCCGACGCGCCGAACGCTCGGGCCACCTGCTGCATGCGCTCGTGCAGCAACGCCGGCAAGGGCTGCGCGTAGACCTGCGTCTGCGCGGTCTGGCCGGCCAGACTCTGCTGATGCCGTGGCAGCAACAGCGGCTCGGGTAATTGTCGGTACTTGTCCAGCCAATAGGCGCGATCCTGCGCATAACGCGGCGACGCGTGATAGCGCGCATTGTCCTCGATGAAGTCGATGTACGACGGCGCCGCGACCGGTGTCGGTTGACCGTGTGCCAGCGCGTTGTAGATCTCGTCCAGCGACTTGAACATTTCGCCGAAGCCCCAGCCATCGACGATCAAGTGATGCGCCTGCACGGACAGCCAGTGTCGCTGGTCATCGAGGCGGATCAACAGAAAGCGCAACAGGCAGCCGCCGTCCAGTACAAAGGGCTGATCGATTCGCGCCTGCACCAATGCCCGCGCCGCCGATTCCGGGTCGCTGTGCGCCGACACATCGTCGATCGGCATCGGCACCGCTACTGACCGGGCGAACTGCTGCAAAGGCAGGCCATCGGCGCCGGCGCCCGGCAGTAGAATCGTGCGCAGCGCGTCATGCCGGGCTACCAGTGCTTCCAGCGCAGCCTGCAGCCGCGCCGGATCCAGCGGCCCGCTGAGGTCCAGATAGCCGCCGATGTTGTACAGCGGCGAATCCCCGCGACTCAGCTGATCCAGCCAGATATCCAGCTGCGCAGCGGTCAGCGGATACGTCTGGAGCGATGCGGACGGCGTGGCCACCGCAGGGGCAGAAATAGGCGGCATAAGATCCTTCTCATGTGATTTTGCGCCTATTCAAGCATCGGCCCCGATGCCGACATGACACGTAAAACCCGGACAACCCCGCCCCGGGCGCTGGCCTGTCAGCGCTTGTAGCCCCTGATTGGGTGGGAACCCACTAAAAGTTCGAAGAGGAAACACTGAAAATCCTGTAGGAAAAATGCCACACACCAGCGCTGCCATCGACCTGCGTTGTGACCTCAAAAAAACGCAACTGCCCCGGTTTTCAAGGTCTTGCCGTGACCAAACAGTCACGCGATGCGCAACACCTGTCGCAAACGGCGTCAGAAGCCCGGCGCCAACTTTCAGAAATGATGGCACTTTGTGTCCCTGTTTTCCCCTACAGACGTAGGACAAATCCATAGGCTTAAATCCCGCCCCAGATCAGTTTCAAGGAGAGACGATTGCGTGGGCGGCTTTTGCATAAACAGCGGACGACTCGGTGATGACTCGAAACCAGGGATGACAAGGATATGAATCTGACCGGCAGCATTCGCAACATGGAAAACCCGCATTTCTACTGGCAACTGGGGGAACTGATTGCCAGCACCGGCGACGATCATTTCGCCAGCAACCTGTTCCAGTTGGTCGACACCCTGGTGCCGGTCAATCGCGTCGATCTCAGTGAGTGGACGCTGGACGAACGTCAGGCCAGCGTGGTCGAGATCAAGGCGCTGGGCAGCGCCGGACTGCCGCAGACCTTCCCGCCACCGGACCCGTTGAAAAGTCCGGACGATCATCCGTTGTTGCAGAAGATGATCGAGATGAATGATTCCCTGCTGATTCAACTCAAAGCGTCGCTCCAGCCGCAACATCCGCAGCACAGCGTGCACCAGTGCAATCTGGTGTCCCGCACCTCTAATCGCCGCTGTGTCATCTCGTTCTACCGACCGCATACGCAACGAGTGTTTTCCTTGCCGGAGCTGTCGTTTCTTAAAAGCCTGTCCGACACGCTGTTGCCGCTGATCGAACGGCACGCGCAGCTCAGTCGGCAGATTGTCGCCAAACAGCCGCGCCTGCCCTTGGCCGATCTGGAGCAGGCGCCGTTGCAGCAGGTGTTCGACGAACGCCTGGCGCTGGGTGGCATCGTGCTGTCGGCGCGGGAAAAGGAAGTCTGCCTGGGTCTGCTGACCGGCGGTACCGTGCCGCAACTGGCCGAGAAGCTGCGGGTCAAGAGCAGTTCGGTCGAGACCTACCTCAAACGGGCGACCGCCAAACTGGGGGTCAGCGGACGGCACGGTCTGGCGCGCTGGATGGCTGGGGCATAACCGCGCGGCCGTGGTTCAACGGTGTTTGATGATGGTGTGGGGACGCAGTGCCCGGCACGTGTTTTTTCTGCATGAGAGCGTTCGATGCTGCGCATTTCCCTGCTGTCCCTCGCCGCCCTGCTGGCCGGTTGTTCGTTGATTCCCGAGTACCAGCGCCCTGCCTCACCGAGCGCGGCGCAGTATCCGCAAGGCGCGGTTTACCCGGCACCGAAACCCGCCGCAGCGCGCACTGAAGACTGGCGCACGCTGTTCAACGACCCGGCGCTGCAACAGTTGATTGAAAGCGCGCTGGTGAACAATCGCGACCTGCGGGTCGCGGCGCTGAACGTCGAGGCGTTCCAGGCGCAGTATCGGATCCAGCGCGCCGATCTGCTGCCGGCGGTATCGGCCAATGCCAGCGAGTCGCGCCAGCGCATGCCGCCCAGCGTGACCCGCAGCAAAGCCATGATCAATTCGACCTATGCGGTGAATCTGGGCGTCAGTGCCTATGAACTGGATTTTTTCGGCCGAGTGCGCAGCCTCAGCGAGCAGGCGCTGCAAACCTGGCTGGCGACCGAACAGGCGCGGCGCAGTGCCGAGCTGAGTCTGGTGGCCAACGTCGCCAATGCCTACCTGACCTGGCGCGCCGATCAAGAGTTGCTCGAACTGACGCGCCAGACCCTGGCCGCCGATCAGCAAAGTCTGCGCCTGACCACGCGCAACCGTGAGGCCGGCAAGTCTTCGGCGCTGGAACAGGCGCAGGCGCAAACCAGCGTCGACAGTTCGCGAGCCAATCTGGCGCGATACAAACGTCAGGTGGCGCAGGATCTCAACAGCCTGACACTGCTGGTTGGCGCGCCAGTCCCCGAGCAACTGCCGGCGCAACCACTGGCCAACGATCTGGTTCAGCAATTGCCGGCCGGGTTGCCGTCGGACCTCCTGCAACGGCGCCCGGACATTCTCCAGGCCGAGTACAAACTGAAAGCGGCCAACGCCAACATCGGTGCAGCGCGCGCGGCGTTTTTCCCCAGTGTCAGCCTGACCGCCAGCGCCGGCACCTCCAGCCGCGATCTGTCCGGCCTGTTCAGCGCCGGCTCCGGGGCATGGACGTTCCAGCCGCAAATCAACTTGCCGATTTTCAACGCCGGCAGCCTGCGCGCGAGTCTGGATTATTCGAAATTGCAGAAAGACGTCGCGGTCGCCGAATACGAGAAATCGATTCAAACCGCGTTTCAGGAAGTTGCCGACGGCCTGGCAGCGCGCAGCACTTATCAGCAGCAATTGCAGGCACAGCGCGATCTGGTGCAGGCCACTCAGGACTACTACAACCTGGCGCAACACCGTTACCAGAATGGCGTCGACAGCAGCCTGACGTTTCTTGATGCACAGCGTTCGCTGTTCAGTTCACAGCAGGGGCTGATCACTGATCGTCTTGCGCAGCTGGTTGCCGAGGTCAACCTGTACACCGCGCTGGGCGGCGGCTGGCAGGCCAATGAGGCCCGGGTTCAGTAGCCCCTCGTCACTTTTTCTTACACCTTTTGTCGCCCGATCCGACGCCGCGCGGCGATCCGTGGCCGGCGTCTGCCGTCAGTTTGGTATCATGCGCCGCTTTTACGGTTAACCCCCCGCCAGTCCTGCCGACTGACGGGCTGCAAAAGGCGGTATTAGATGACGGCTTTGTTGACTCGCCGCAAGGTGCTTGCGGGAATGGGCGTGCTGGGCCTGGGCCTGCTCGCCGGCTGCGACACCCGTGGCCAACTGTCGTACAAGTACGGCAAGGACCTGAGTGACAAGATCCTCGGACGCACCTTCAAGCTGAAGAACACCGACGGCGAAACCATGACGCTGTCGAGCTTTCGCGGGATGATGCCGATGATCTTCTTCGGCTTCACCCAATGCCCGGCGGTGTGCCCGACCACCCTCGCCCGCGCCGCGCAAATCAAGAAGCTGATGGGCAAGGACGGCGACCGTCTGCAGGTGATCTTCATCACCCTCGACCCGGAACGCGACACGCCGCAGATCCTCGACGCCTACGTCAAAGCCTTCGACCCGAGCTTCGTCGCACTGTACGGCACGCTGGAAGAAACCCAGGCCACCGCCAAGGAATTCGACGTGTTCTTCGAGAAGGTGCCGGCCGGCGACACCTATACGATCTCCCACACATCCACCAGTTACGTCTACGACTCGCGCGGCCAGTTGCGCCTGGGTCTGTCTGTATCGCTTTCGGCACAAGAGTGCACGGAAGATTTGCTCACCGTTATGGAGGTCTGCTGATGCACCCCGTTTTGAACAACATCAAACGCGCCGTTTTCGCCCTGTCCCTGCTGGGCCTGGCGTTTCAAGCCTCGGCTCAGACCAAGGTCGATGATGCCTGGGTGCGTGCGACCGTGCCGACCCAATCGGCCAGCGGCGCGTTCATGACCGTCACCGCGGACAGCGACAGCAAACTGCTGAGCGTGGCCTCGCCAGTGGCCAAGGATGTGCAGATCCACGAAATGTCGATGAAGAACGACGTGATGAGCATGGGCCCGGTCAAATCGGTCGACCTGCCAGCCGGCAAAGCCGTCACCTTCGACCCGAACGGCTACCACGTGATGCTGATGGGCCTGACCGGCCAGCTCAAGGAAGGCGAAAGCGTACCGCTGACCCTGACCGTGGAAAACGCCAAGGGCGAGAAAGAAACCGTCGAAGTCAAAGCCGAAGTGCGTGCGCTGACGCACATGGAAGGCCACGATCACAGCAAGATGCATTGATCTGACTTGGCGGTAATAAAAAGGGGCGGCCTGATTGATGATCAGGTCGCCCCTTTTTTATCGCGCATGTCAGCCGCGCTTGCGGGCCAGTGCATTGCGCACGCTTTCTCTCGACATCCCCGAGCGCGATGCCGCCGCAGTTTTCTCCACGGGTGCCGCAGCCAATTGCTGCTTGCGCTTCAACACCTGACTCCAGCGATAACCGAGATAACCGGCCGCCGCAAAAAATCCCAGCCAACCAGTGATCAGGTTGACCACTGTCCACAGCCCAAGGGTGATCAGTACGGTTTTCCAGGTGAACAGCTTCAGGTTGTTGTCGACGGGCACCGTTTCAACCGGTGCCTGCTGCGCCACTGGAATCTGCTGCACTCCATCCAGATCAAAGCGCAATGAGAAATCCGCCCCCGGTACCTGGACATTTATCTGATTGCCTTCAGCGGTATGCACCCGCACTTCGCCATTGACGACCGACACCGAGCTGAAACTGATCTGGGTTTCGTGATGAATCTCGCCGTTGACCAAGGTCACGACCGTTCGTTGTTCGCCATTGGGGGTGTCGCGCATGTCGATTCCTTGTGAACTCCACGTCGGACGACGTGCGAAGGGAAAGTCCGTTGGGCTCGAATGCTACTGAGTGGCCATCAGGCTGTCCAGAAACGACCACAGGCTTCAACTCTTTGGCGAGCCGTTATCAGCTCCCAGCGCCACCATGCGCCTCTTCAAAAAAGTAATCCTTCCAGCTGCCAGCCTTGTTCTTCAGCACGCCCAGTTCCTGCAGTTTCTCGGCATAGATAAACGTACGCTGTGGCACCACCGTGAAGTCGATTTCCGGATCGGTGACGATCTTCTCGACCAGCGCCAGCGGAAGTTTCGACTGTTCGACGCGGATGTACGCCTGGGCGGCGGCGGGCTTGTCGGCCTTGATGATTTTTTCCGCTTCGGCCAACGCGTCGTAGAACGCCTTGTAGGTCCTGGGATTTTCGTCGTGGAATTTTTCCGTGGTGTAGAGCACGTTGAAGGTGGCCTGACCGCCGAGCACGTCGTAGGAACTCAGCACTTTGTGCACGTTGGGGTTTTGCAGCGCCTGATACTGGAACGGCGGACTGGAGAAGTGCGAGTTGATTTCCGAACCACCGGCAATCAGCGCCGCCGTGGCGTCCGGATGCGGCAGGCTGACCGAGATGTCGTCAAATTTTTTGTACTGGTCATTGCCGAATTCCTTGGCCGTTTCGATCTGCAGGGTCCGCGACTGGAACCCCACGCCCGCCGCCGGCACGGCGATGCGATCCTTGTCGCTGAAATCCTTCAGGGTCTTGATGTTCGGGTTGTTGGTCAGCAGGTAATTGGGCATCGAGCCGAGCGAGGCAATCGCCTTGACGTTCTGTTTGCCTCGGGTGCGATCCCACACGGTGAGCATCGGCGGCACCCCGGCGGAGACCACGTCCAGCGCGCCGGTCAGCAGCGCTTCGTTCATCGCAGTGGCGCCGGAGATGCTGTTCCAGTCGACCTTGATCTCCAGCCCCTGCGCCTTGCCGTGTTTTTCGATCAACTGCTGATCACGAACCACGTCGAGAATCAGATAACCGATGCCGAATTGCTGGGCGATGCTGATCTTGCCTTCGGCCTGAGCGCCGGTGCTGAACAGCAGACTGCCTGCCAGGGATGCGGCCAACAGAATCAGCGCAGAACGTTTGAACGGTATGGCCATGACAACCTCGCAGTCGGGTGAATTGGCTGAAAGGCCGAACTCTATCGCTATAAAAAACAGAAATTAAATACCGTTATCGAATATCCATAGCACGCTCACGTTTGCCGTCATGCGCTGATTTAAACAGCCTGAAACAATAAATCTGCCATCGATTACACGCTGTGCGTCAGCCGTCAGCGCGCTGACACCAACGCCAGTCACGGCCTCAAGCCCTGCGCCGTGCCTGCGAGAGCAGATCAGCCGTGTGTTTAAAAGGGCGATCAGACAGCCCACCCTTGGTATCATCGCGCACACTTTTATGACGGTTTGATGGCTGGAAGGTCTTTGTTTGTGAGCGTTTTATTGCGTTGGTTACGGCAGCCGCATGCCCGCCTGTTTTCCCTGATTCTGTTGGTGCTGATCGTACCGGTGTGCCTGCGCGCGGCGTTGGGCTGGTCGTCGTCGCTGGGCTATTTATCCGACCTGGCGATTGGCAGTTTGCTGGTGCTGTTGCTGCATCGCCGCGCGTGGTGGCTCGCGTTGCCGTTGCTGCTGTTCTGGGGGTTGCTGGCGGTGGCGACGGCGGAGTTGGTCAGCGCTGTCGGCCGGTTGCCGACCCCATCCGACCTGCATTACCTGATTGACCCGCAGTTCGTGGAAAACTCCACCGGTGGCGGCTTTGCCCATCCGGCGCTGGGCGTTGCCCTGTTGCTGGCGCTGCTGCTCTGGTTGCTGACGCGTTTCGCCAATCGCGCGCAGCCCGCTGCTGCCCTGCCCCGTGCCGTGTGGGCCGCACCGGCGCTGCTGTTCGCCGCGCACTGGGGCGTGCAAAACCAGTGGCCAAGCGAGGAAGATCCATGGCGCCTGTACAACCTGCCGCATCAGTTGCTCGCCTCGCAAGTCGCCGAGCTGCAGTTGCAGGCCGAGGAATGGCTGGACGGTGACGTCGAAGAGCCCGCGCCACAGATGGCCGGGTTGACCGATCTGGATCTCAATGGCCACAAGCTGCTGGCCGCACCGGGTCAGGCGCGCAATGTGCTGATCATCGCCCTGGAAGGCATCCCCGGCGCGTACATCCGCGCCAATCGCGAGGCCATCGGCAGTCATTATCAGGAAGACCTGATGCCCCATCTCAGCCGCTGGGCCGAGCGCGGCATGAACACCCCGGATTACGTGCTGCATACGCACCAGACCATTCGCGGCCTGTACGCCATGCTCTGTGGCGATTACGACAAGCTCAACAACGGCACGCCCAAAGGCGTGGAGATGCTCACTCAGCAGGAGCGCAATCAGGCCTGCCTGCCGGCGCAACTGCGGCAGAACGGCTTCAGCACTCATTACCTGCAAGGCGCCGGTCTGCGTTTCATGGCCAAAGACAAGATCATGCCGCACATCGGTTTCGATGCGACCCATGGTCTGGAATGGTTCACCAACGCCAACTATCTGGAGTTCCCGTGGGGCAAGGATGACAAGGCGTTCTTCGAAGGTGCGCTGGATTACGTCGGCCAACTGAAGAAGCAGAAGCAACCGTGGATGCTCACCCTGCTGACTGTCGGCACCCACCAGCCCTACTCCGCACCGGAAGACTATCTGGCGCGCTACGAGACGCCGAAACAGGCCGCCGTCGGTTATCTGGACGATGCGCTGGAGCAGTTCCTCAGCGGCCTCGAACGCCAGGGCGTGCTCAAGGACACGCTGGTGGTGATTACTTCGGACGAATCCCACGGCATCGATGGCGTGCGTCTGGCGTCGTCCTGGGGCTTCAACCTGACGCTGGCGCCGGAACACGAGCAACTGCCGCGACTGAATGCCGGGGTGTATGGGCATGTCGATCTGAGTGCGTCGATCCTCGACTATTTCGATCTGCCGGTGCCGTCGGCGCTGAGCGGCCGTTCGCTGTTTCGCGATTACGACAGCGGACGCGAAATCATGTCCTACACCAACGGTAAACTGCGCTACCACAACGGCCAGGGAATCTTTTCCGAGTGCGACATGCCGCGCCGTTGTCGCTACTACGAAAGCGCCGGTTTCATTGCCGAGCGCGCCACCTTCAAGGGTACCGAAAGCAGCCAGCAGGCCCGACAGATAGCCGCGCGGGCCATGGCGCTGGACCTGTCACTGCTGCGCACCCCGCTCAATCAGCGTTACCAGTTCGGCAGCAACAACGTCATCCCGCTACAGGCGCAGATCAAGGATGACTGGGCCGATAACCTGATCGGTGCGCAATACCTGGAAATGCCCAAGGGCTCGCACACTCGTGTGCGCCTGACCGTGCGCTCGGTGGACCCGCAGCAGGCGGCGTACATTCAGCTCAAGGCCAAGGAGTTCGAACAGGACGTGCAACTGGGCCTGCCGACCGAGATGGTCGCCACAGCCGATCAGCCGCTGGAGATGGATTTCAGCTTCGACAACCCGCAGCAACGCAAGGCTTTCTCGTTTCATTTGCTGGGTTATGGATTGGGTGCGGTCGAGGTCACGGATTTCAGTGTGATTACTGAATTGCCGGGGCAGGAAGATCCGCTGGATGCGTTGCCCGATGATGAGACTGTGCAATCGAGTTGAAATCAGGGAAGGGACGGATTGGCTGGATCCGTCCCTTTACGTTTGCTAAACAAGCTTGATATTAAAATCCCCCTCTATTTCCCCTCCATCAGGAAAATCAAAATAGATCTTTCCTGTAACGCCGACTCGCGCATGTTCCTTTTTCAAGAACGTCAGTTTTGCCCGTCCTGATTTAATAAGTTGATAATTGTCATTGTCAGCCGCGGTCCAACTCAAGTCACCTGTGTAGCACGTCACCTCATGAGGTCCGTCACCAACCAGGCTCTTTGGAACGCAGAAAGCTACATGCCCTCGATTGTTGTCATCAGCTCCAATAATCATGAAGTCATTTGCTGCTATATAAAAAGTCGCATTCTCCTTCGTCGCCGACAAGAAATTTCTTCCACCAATAGATGCACTGAACTCACCATTAGAGCCGCGACCAATCTCCTGCAGCAACGCATCAAGTTGCTCTTTTGTATTAATTGATTTGTTCATCCGAATGCATTCCAAAATAGTTTTATAGTGATGATTGGCTCTCAAAAAATCTTGAGACCGTTGCTTCCGCTGACAAAGCTAATGCGCCATTACTTCGAGCGCTACTGTCATATCTGACAGGCCGCTAGCCCAATTCGAAATAAAAAGTTCAATATTTAAAATCATTAACGGCGTTATCAAACCAGTTTTCGGCAAAGTATCAGCCAGCTATGGAATAGACCCGCGTTACCAGGGTCTCGAAAGACTGCGCCTATCACGCTCCAATAGTCGGCCTATTAGCTGACTGCCCAAGTCGGGTCTAGCCTTACTAGTCCGAAGTCGGCATGAGCCGGCCGCACAAGACCTGATAAGGACTCGAACATGGCAAACGAATCGAAATGCCCGTTCAACCACGCCGCCGGTGGTGGTACGACGAACCGTGACTGGTGGCCGAATCAACTGAACCTGAAGATCCTCAGCCAGCACTCGCCCAAGTCCGATCCGCTGGGCAAGGACTTCGACTACGCCAAAGCCTTCAAAAGCCTGGACTTCCAGGCGCTGAAACAAGACCTGCGCGCACTGATGACCGACTCCCAGGACTGGTGGCCAGCCGACTTCGGCCACTACGGCCCGCTGTTCATTCGCATGGCCTGGCACAGCGCCGGCACCTATCGCACCGCCGATGGCCGTGGTGGCGCCGGTTCCGGGCAACAGCGTTTCGCTCCGCTCAACAGCTGGCCGGACAACGTCAGCCTCGACAAGGCCCGGCGACTGCTGTGGCCGATCAAACAGAAATACGGCCGCAATATTTCCTGGGCCGACCTGATCGTGCTCACCGGCAACGTCGCGCTGGAGTCGATGGGCTTCAAGACCTTCGGCTTCTCCGGTGGACGTCCCGATGTCTGGGAACCGGACGAAGACGTGTATTGGGGTTCGGAACGCGAATGGCTTGGCGGCGACAGTCGCTACGGCAAAGACAAGTCGGCCATGCAGGAACCGGGTGACGGTACGCTGGTGGCCGAACCGGACCTGCACGGCAAAGAGCAAAGCCGCACCGATCAGGGCGAACGCAATCTGGAAAACCCGCTGGCCGCCGTGCAGATGGGCCTGATCTACGTCAACCCGGAAGGCCCGAGGGCAACCCGGATCCGGTGACTTCGGGTCGCGATATCCGCGAAACCTTCGGCCGCATGGCCATGAACGACGAAGAAACCGTGGCCCTGATCGCTGGCGGTCACGCCTTCGGCAAGACCCACGGCGCCGGCCCGGCCGATAATGTCGGGCCTGAGCCGGAAGCGGCCGGGCTGGAAGAACAAGGCCTCGGCTGGCGCAACGCATTCGGCACCGGCAAAGGCGCCGACACCATCACCAGCGGCCTCGAAGTCACCTGGACCACGACCCCGACTCAGTGGAGCAACAACTACCTGGAAAACCTGTTCGGTTTCGAGTGGGAACTGTTCAAAAGCCCGGCCGGTGCGCATCAGTGGAAACCAAAAAACGGCGCCGGGGCTGGCACTGTTCCCCATGCGCACGATCCGAGCAAAAAGCTCTCGCCGACCATGCTCACTTCCGACCTGGCGCTGCGTTTCGACCCGATCTACGAGCCGATCGCCCGCCGTTTCCTGGCCAATCCTGATCAATTGGCCGACGCCTTCGCCCGCGCCTGGTACAAACTGATCCACCGCGACATGGGTCCGCTGTCGCGCTACCTCGGCCCGGAACTGCCGAACGAAGAACTGCTGTGGCAAGACCCGATTCCCGATGCCACTCACCCACTGATCGACAGCAACGATGCGGCAGCGCTGAAAAGCAAAGTGCTGGCTTCCGGCCTGTCGGTGTCGCAACTGGTGTCCACCGCCTGGGCCGCGGCATCGACATTCCGTGGTTCGGACAAACGGGGGGGCGCCAACGGCGGACGTCTGCGTCTGGCCCCGCAGAAATTCTGGCAGGCCAACCAGCCGGAGCAACTGGACAAAGTGCTGAAGACCCTGGAGGGCATTCAGAACGAGTTCAACGCCGGATCATCCGGCAAGAAAGTCTCGCTGGCGGATCTGATCGTGCTGGCGGGTAACGCCGGGGTCGAGCAAGCGGCGAAAAACGCCGGGCACTCGGTTTCTGTGCCGTTCAATCCAGGACGCACCGACGCGACTCAGGAGCAAACCGACGTCGAGTCGTTTGGTTTCCTCGAACCGATTGCCGATGGTTTCCGCAACTACAGCAAGGGCAAATACACCGTGTCGGCCGAGGCGCTGCTGATCGACAAGGCGCAATTGCTCACCCTCTCCGCTCCGGAAATGACCGTACTGGTCGGTGGTCTGCGGGTATTGGGGGCGAATGTCGGGCAGAGCCGGCATGGCGTGTTCACCTCGCGCACGGAAACCCTGAGCAACGACTTCTTCACCCACCTGCTGGACATGGGTGTGGAGTGGAAGCCGACGTCGGCAGCGGCGGACGAGTTCGAAGGACGCGACCGTAAAACCGGTAGCGTGAAGTGGACGGCAACGCGGGTTGATCTGGTGTTTGGTTCCAACGCAATACTGCGTGCGCTGGCCGAGGTGTATGCGAGTGCTGACGCGAAAGAGCAGTTCGTCAAAGACTTCGTGGCGGCGTGGGCCAAGGTGATGGAGCTGGATCGATTCGACCTGAAATAACAGAAAACGCAAAAACCTGTGGGAGCTGGCTTGCTCGCGAATGCGGTATACCAGTCGACATCTCCGTGTCTGACACACCGCTTTCGCGAGCAAGCCCGCTCCCACATGTCGTTATGCGTTACGCCAGGCTTTTGCTCACCACTTCATATACGTCGCTGGACAGCTGACCGGAAGCCCGAATCCGCTCCAGCTCAGCCTTCATCAACGCCTGACGGGCGCTGTCGTATTTACGCCAGCGAGTCAGTGGCGCCAGTTGCCGCGAAGCAATCTGCGGGTTGAAGCCGTTCAGTTCGATCACCAGATCCGCGAGGAAGCGGTAGCCCGAACCGTCGGCGGCGTGGAAGTTGATCAGGTTCTGCCCGGCAAACGCACCGACCAGCGCACGCACCTTGTTCGGGTTCTTGATGTTGAACGCCGGGTGCTGCATCAACGCCTTGACCCGCGCCAGACCGCCCGGCAGTGTGCTGCCGGCCTGCACGCTGAACCACTGATCCATGACCAGCGGGTTGTCCTTGAAGTGCTCGGCGAAGCTCGCCAGCGCCAAGGCCTTCTGCTCTTCGAACGGCGAGTTGACCAGCACCGCCAACGCGGTCAGACGCTCGGTCATATTGTCGCTGTTTTCGAACTGCTCAAGGGTCGCGGCCAACACTTCCGGCTTGCCGCTGAGCATCAGGTACGACAGCGCAATGTTCTGCAGCGCACGCCGGGCGAAATGCTCGGCCTCGGCCACATACGGCGTTTGCCTGGACAGGTCGCGGTTGGCCTGATAACGCAGCCACAGCGCTTCGAACAGGTTGTCCGCCAGTTGCTTGCGGGCAAACTCGCGAGCGGTGTGGATCGCCTCGACATCCGCCACTTCGCTGATTTCGGTCAGATACGCTTCGCTCGGCAGCGAGAGCATTTCGGCGACCATGGCCTGATCCAGCGACTCGTCGGACAGCACGGTTTTCAGCGCCGAGATCAGACGCGGATCGAGCACCAGGCTCTCGCCCTTCTGCTGCTGGGCGATCAGCTCCTGCAGGACCTGCACCGACAGCTGCTGACCGGCATCCCAGCGGTTGAAGCCGTCGCTGTCGTGTTGCATCAGGAACATCAACTGGTCACGGTTGTACGGGAAGCTCAGTTTCACCGGTGCCGAGAAACCACGCAGCAACGATGGCAGCGGCTGTTCAGCGATGTCGACGAAGGTGAAGGTCTGCTCAGCCTCGGTCACCGAGATCACGCGGGTTGTGCCTTGCGCCGACGCTTCACCGGCCAGACGCAGCGCGATCTCGTTGCCTTTGCTGTCGAGCAGACCGAGTTCGACCGGAATCACGAAGGGCAGTTTTTCCACTTTGTCCGGGGTTTCCGGGCAGCTCTGGCGGAAGGTCAGGCTGTAGGTTTTCGCTGCGGCGTCGTAGGACTCGCTGACCGCCAGACGCGGCGTCCCGGCCTGGCTGTACCAGCGTTTGAACTGGGTCAGGTCGACACCGTTGGCATCTTCCATGGCCTTGACGAAGTCGTCGCAGGTCACGGCCTGGCCATCATGGCGTTCGAAGTACAGGTCACTGCCCTTGCGGAAGCCTTCGGCGCCCAGCAGGGTGTGAATCATGCCGACCACTTCCGAGCCTTTCTCGTACACGGTCAGGGTGTAGAAGTTGGAAATCTCGATGAAGCTGTCCGGGCGCACCGCGTGGGCCATCGGGCCGGCATCTTCGGCGAACTGGTGGGTACGCAGGTACGCCACGTCCTGGATGCGCTTGACCGTGGCCGAGTTCATGTCCGAGGAGAAACCGGCGTCGCGGAACACGGTGAAGCCTTCCTTGAGCGACAGCTGAAACCAGTCGCGGCAGGTCACGCGGTTGCCCGACCAGTTGTGGAAGTATTCGTGGGCGACGATCGCCTCGACCCGCTGGTGCGCGGCGTCGGTGGCGGTTTCGGCGCGGGCCAGCACGGCGCTGGAGTTGAAGATGTTGAGGCCCTTGTTCTCCATCGCGCCCATGTTGAAGTCGTTGACGGCGACGATCATGAAGATGTCCAGATCGTACTCGCGACCGTAGACCTCTTCGTCCCAGCGCATCGACTTCTTCAGGCTGTTCATCGCGTGCTGGCACTTGTCGATGTTTTCCGGCTCGACGTAAATGCGCAGTGCAACATTGCGATTGGTCATGGTGGTGAAGGTGTCTTCGACACACCACAAATCACCGGCCACCAGCGCGAACAGGTACGCCGGTTTCATGAACGGGTCTTCCCAGGTCGCCCAGTGTCGGCCGTCTTCGCCCGGGCCGGAGGCAATCGGGTTGCCGTTGGACAGCAGCACCGGATAGCTGTGCTGCTCGGCGACCACCGTGGTGGTGAACTTGCTCATCACGTCCGGGCGGTCGAGGTAATAGGTGATCTTGCGGAAGCCTTCGGCTTCGCACTGGGTACAGAACATCGTGCCGGACTTGTACAGGCCTTCCAGCGCGGTATTGGTTTCCGGATGGATCCTGACGCTGGTGTCGACGGTGAAGCTGGCGCTGGCCGGTTGCAGGGTCAGGGTGTTTTCGCTCAGCTGATAATCGCCGGCGCTCAGTTCCTGGTCGGCCAGGGTTACCGACAGCAGTTCCAGCTGCTGGCCGTCGAGCACCAGCGGCGGCAGGCCCGGGCCACGCTCCGGGTTGCGGCGCATCACCAGTTGCGCGTGGACCAGGCTGTGGTCCTCGAACAGCTCGAAGGTCAGGTGCGTCTCGTCGATCAGGTACTCGGGGGCCTGATAGTCCTTCAGGTAAATCATCTTCGGTTGTTCGGTGCGCATGCTGGAATCCTTATTGATGCACGGCGAGCTGATAGGCCGTGTATTTACGAATGTTGATCACGCCGGTGTCAAAAATCAGGTACTGACCCTTGATTCCCAGCAGCGTGCCTTCGGCAATCGGGTTCTTGTCCAGGTTGAAGCTGACGATTTTGGCCGGGTATTGCTCGACCGGATAGCGGATTTCGAGAGGTTCTACATCGGCAATCGTCTGAATTGCCTGTAGGCCGAATCGCTGTTGCAGGCCTTGCAAGCCCTCGGCGCAGCTTTCAAACAGCTGGTCGCGCACCTGGGCCAGATCCACCGCCGCCGCATCGCCCTTGAGCAAGGCGCGCCAGTTGGTCTTGTCGGCCACCTGGCTGCGGAACAGGTCTTCGACGAAGCCCGACTGCTGGCGCGTCGATACGCGCATGATCGGCAGCGCCTGACTCGCGCCCTGATCCAGCCAACGGGTCGGCAACTGCGTGGCGCGGGTGATACCGACCTTGATCCCCGACGAGTTGGCCAGATACACCACATGATCAGTCATGCAGAACTTCTGCCCCCACTCAGGCTCCCGGCAGGTACCGGCCTCGAAGTGACAACGCTCCGGGCTCATGATGCACAGATCGCACTGCGCCAGTTTGGTCATGCACGGGTAGCAGTAACCCTGACTGAAACTGGTTTTGGTCTTGCGCCCGCAATGGGTGCAATGAATCGCCCCCAGGTACTCCAGACGCACCGTGGTGCCGATCATGGGGTTGACCGGGACCTCGACGTCATCCAGACGAAACGCGTATTGCACATTCGGCCCGTCCAGGCGCGCCGACATTTTGCTGATTGCACCGCGGCCAATCTCGATCAATGGATGGCATCCGACTTGAACAGGATGTTCGGTACTTCGATCGACTTCGACGCACATTCCTGCGGGCCCATGTAACCGGTGCGCTGGTCTTCAGGCAGGTTCTGGATTTCCCAGGCGATCATCGCCTGCAGCGACAGCTCGCGCTGTTCGGCGGTGAGTTTGCCGCCGTCGGACCACTTGCCGATTTCCACGGCCAGTTTCAGGCTCTCGTAGATGTCCGGGGTGATGTTCTTGATCATGTCGTTAAAAGAGGACATCAGGGTCTCCGTGCTCTTTATTCACTTAAAATTTCAGGCGGCCAGTTTACGGCGGTTATACAAACCGCCCAACAAACCGGTGAAGCATCCGATGAGTAACCCGCTGACGTGCGCGGCGTTGGCGATCTGGCCGAAACCGATCATCGAGACCAGTCCGGACATGCAAATCACCAGCCACACCAGCATCATCACCAGCACGCCTCGCGGCAGGCGATACGCCGGGTTCGGCGCCAGCAACTGGAAAATCCAGCAATGGCCGAGCAAACCGTAGAGCACGCCGGACAAGCCGCCAAACAGGCTCGGGCCGCTCCAGGCAAACTGCGCGTAGTTCGACACCAGGCTGAACAGCAGGGTCAGTCCGAGCAGGTTGATGCTGCCCTGACGTGACTCGATGCGCCGCCCCAGCTCCCAGTACCACATGCCGTTCATGGCCAGGTGCAGGATGCCGAAGTGCAGCAGCATCGGCGTGAACAGGCGCCACCACTGCCCCGCCGCCAGGCTGTCGGCCAGCGGCGTGAACTGGATGTACTCGCCGACCACGCGGAAGTCGAGGAAGGTCAGCCAGCGAATGGTGTCGAGGTTGTCACCCAGATAGGTCAGGCCACCGACCAGCAGGCTCAGCAGCAGGATCAACCCGGTGGCCTTGGCGTGTTTGAGTTGCTCGGCGAAGCTCGGACGCTTGAAAGTCGGCGCCAGCGGGATGTCCAGTTGCTGATCAGGGTCGCCGGCCGGGAAGCGCTCGTACAGCGAGCGTACGTCTGCGCTGATTTCCGAAGGTGCCCACAGCACCTGCTCGCCCGCCTCTTCGCTGACTCGATGCGGCACCTGCATCCGTTGCAGCAGCTTGACGAAACCGCTCAGATCCACCGCCAACGGCAGACGCAATACCGCTACCGCACTCATTGCAGCACCTCCGGCCGCTCGACATCGACCCAGACAAATTTATGCGGATCCAGACGTGTTTCCTGATCCAGACGATAGGCCACCAGTTTGCCGTAGAGCACCGCGCTGTAATCGAGACAAGCGAGGTTCGGGCGGATCGGCGCCGGTTTGCCGCTGCGCCAGTAGTGGCCGACGAACAGCAACGGCTCGTCAATGCCGTAGCGCAGCAGATTGTTTTTTTCGCTGGAGGTCAGCGGCTTCTGCGCCACCGGCTCCGGCAATGCATCCGGCTGGAAGACGATGTCGCCGTAGGTTTTCGGGTCGTCTTCCCAGAATTTGGTGCGGAAGAACGAGCGCACCAGACCGTCGCCGCTGGTCATGGTCAAGCCATCCGGCAGGCGCATGTCGGTGCCGCGCAACAAGCGGTCGAACACGGTGCAGGCGAAACTGCCGGGCACGGCCGACGCCTGGAGAAAGTGCTCGTCGATGCGCGCATCGGGAAACAGCCCGCGTAACGGTTCGATCAGGCTGGCATCCCAACAGGCGTGCACCACACGGAAGCGTCCGGCATCAACCACCAGCGGCAGTTCGTAGAACCAGTTGAGAAAGTCATGCCAGTCGCCCGGATGGTCTTCGAACTGGGTCAGGGTTTCGTGCAGCAGGCGCGCATGCCGCGGCGTGTGCTCACGGACGAACTGCTTGCCGCTGCCCGGCAGCGACGGCGTGCTCCAGCCCAGTGCGTTGAATTCGTGGTTGCCCATGATGCAAAGCGCCTGCCCGGCCTCGACCATGTCGTGGACGATGTGCAGTGCCTCGCGGATTCGCGGGCCACGGTCGATGATATCGCCGACGAACACGGCCATGCGCGATGGATGCCGCCAGACCCCGCCCTGCTTGTGATAACCGAGACGGTCAAGCAAGTGTTCGAGGGTCAGGGCGCATCCGTGCACGTCACCAATCAAGTCATAACTGCGCGCGGGATCGAGCATCAGTCGCCTCCACCACCCAACTTGCTGCCCCAGCCGAGCTTGGTCCGGCAGACTTCGTAGTAGTTGTGGTCGAGCGGGTGAATCAGCCGCAGCTTCTGGGCTTTCTTGCTCACGGTGATGGTGTCGCCCGGCGCGCAGGTGAAGTGGTTCTGACCGTCGCAGGAGACTTGCGGGTAAATCTGCATGTTTTTCGACACGACGATTTTCAGCTCACTGTTGCCATCGACCACAATTGGCCGGCTCGACAACATATGGGGGTACATCGGCACGATCACAATGGCATCGAGCTTGGGATGCATGATCGGCCCGCCAGCGGACAACGCGTACGCGGTGGAACCGGTCGGCGTGGCGACGATCAGGCCGTCGGCCTTCTGGCTGCAGACGAACTGGCCGTCGATGTACAGCTCGAACTCGATCATCCGCGTCGACTTGCCCGGGTGCAGCACTACGTCGTTCAACGCATCGCCCTGGCCAATGGCCTCGGCATGCCGGCGCACCTCGGCTTGCAGCAGGAAGCGGTTTTCCACCAGATAATGGCCGTCGAGCACCTTGGCCACTTCGACTTCCAGCTCATCGGGACGAATGTCGGTGAGAAAACCGAGGCTGCCCCGGTTGATCCCGAGTACCGGAATATTGTGCTTGGCCAGCGCCCGCGCGGCGCCGAGCAGGCTGCCGTCACCGCCGACGACGATGACCATGTCGCAGACTTCGCCGAGCATCTTGCGTGACGAGGTTTGCAGGCCATGGCCCGGCAGGACTTCGGCGATGGTGTCTTCGAGAATCACGTGCAGGTGACGATCGAGCAGAAAGCGTTTCAGTCGGCGGACGGTATCCAGCACCTGGGAACTGCCCAGGCGACCGATGATGCCGATATTACGAAATTGCTCCATGGGACCTCTGCGGACAATCGAAAACGCGAAAAACACGATTATGGGCGAAAGCCCGCGATAGACAAAATCCTTTCAGCCTCAAGGGTGCGCGCGTGTTTCAGGCTATGCTCGCAAGATGATCCTGTTTCCCGACCTGCTTCAGTTGCCACACCAATTACGCCATCCCGAAGTGCGTGATCTGGCGTGGGTGATTCTCGCGCCGCCGATGTTGGCCGCAACGCCGTGGCCGCAGCGCCATCCGCTGGCCGGCAGCGACTGGGTCAGTGATCCGCAGCGCCTGGAGCACTGGCTGCGGCAACTTGATCGTGACAGTTATGGTTTGCTGCACTGGCTGTCGCAGGCGCGTACCCGGCGGCTGGGCCTTTATTACGAACGGTTGTGGCAGTTTGCCGTGGAGCATGCGCCGGGCATCGAACTGATTGCCGCCAACCTGCCGATCCGCCGCGAAGGCCACACCCTCGGTGAACTCGACATGCTGCTGCGCGACCGCGACGGCGTGCATCACCTGGAACTGGCGATCAAGCTCTACCTCGGCCCACAGGAAGGCGACGGCCACGACCCGGCGCAGTGGCTGGGGCCGGGTTGTCATGATCGACTGGACCGCAAACTGGCGCATCTGGCCGAACACCAACTGCCGATCTCGGCGCGCCCGGAAAGCCGTGAGGTGCTGGCGAAGCTGGATATCGAGGTGTTCAGTGCGCAGTTGTGGCTGGGCGGTTATCTGCTGTACCCGTGGCCCGGTCAGGCCGAACCACCGAAAGGCGCGCATCCGCAGCACCTGCGTGGCAGTTGGCTGCATCAGAAGGATTGGCCGGCGTTCGTCGCTCAACGTCCGGCCGGGCGCTGGCAACCCCTGCCCCGCCATGCGTGGCTCGCGCCGGCACACTACCCGGCGGATCAGACCTGGAGCGCTGAACATCTGCAGATGTGGCTGGACGACCTGGAACCGATGGCCCCGGCGCAACTGCTGGTACGCCTGACCGAGAATGCGCAGGGCGAATGGGAAGAGGCGGAGCGGTTGTTTCTGGTGGCGGATCTTTGGCCGAATGTGCCGGGGCAGGCCTGAGTTTCTGCAGTGCCTGGACCGGCCCTTTCGCGAGCAAGCCCGCTCCCACAAGGGGATGGCATTCCAATTTCTACATTTGGAATGCTGCTCAAAATGTGGGAGCGGGCTTGCTCGCGAAGGGGCCAACGCGTTCTAGATGGATAACCGCAACGCCAACGCCGCCAAGGTAATCAACAACACCGGCACCGTCAGCACAATCCCGACCTTGAAGTAATAGCCCCAACCAATCCGGATATCCTTGCGCGCCAGCACATGCAGCCAGAGCAAGGTCGCCAGGCTGCCGATCGGGGTGATTTTCGGCCCCAAGTCGCTGCCGATCACGTTGGCGTAGATCATCGCTTCCTTGATCACACCGCTGGCCTGACTGGCATCGATCGACAACAAGCCGATCAGCACTGTCGGCAAGTTGTTCATGATCGATGACAACAACGCCGTCAGCACCCCGGTGCCCAGCGCCGCGCCCCATACGCCGTACCCGGCGAACACATCCAGCCAGCCAGCGAGATACCCGGTCAGCCCGGCATTGCGCAGGCCATACACCACCAGATACATGCCCAGCGAGAAAATCACGATCTGCCACGGCGCTTCTTTCAGCACCTTGCGCGTGGAAATCTTGTGGCCACGGGCGGCGATCCCCAGCAGCAGGGCCGCACAGACCGCCGAAATCGCGCTGATCGGGATGCCCAGCTGTTCGAGGAAAAAGCAGCCGATCAGCAGAATCACCAGCACTACCCAACCGGCATAGAACGTGGCCTTATCGTGGATCGCCGTGTGCGGCTGTTCGAGCTGTTCGGGATCGTAAGCCTTAGGGATGTCGCGACGGAAAAACCACAGCAGCACGCCCAGCGTCGCGGCCACACTGACGAAGTTGACCGGCACCATCACCGCCGCATAGCGGTTGAAGCCGATGTGAAAGAAGTCCGCCGAAACGATGTTGACCAGGTTCGACACCACCAGCGGCAGGCTCGCGGTGTCGGCGATAAAACCGGCACCCATGACGAACGCCAGGGTCGCCGCCGGGGAAAAGCGCAGCGCCAGCAGCATGGAAATCACGATCGGCGTGAGGATCAGCGCCGCGCCGTCATTGGCGAACAACGCCGATACCAGCGCGCCGAGCAGCACCATGAAGGCAAACAGCTTGCGCCCACTGCCCCGCCCCCAGCGTGCTACATGCAGCGCAGCCCAGGCGAAGAACCCCGCTTCGTCGAGCAACAGGCTGATGATGATCAGCGCAACGAAGGTGCCGGTGGCGTTCCAGATGATCTGCCACACCAGCGGAATATCGCTCAGGTGCACGACGCCGAAGATCAGCGCCAGCACGGCACCGAGCGTCGCGCTCCAGCCGACCCCGAGGCCTTTGGGTTGCCAGATGACAAGGGTGATGGTCAGCAGGAAGATCAGTGACGCAGCGAGCATTCGCGACAGCCTTCAATTATTCAATGAGTGGAGATCCAAACGTGGGAACGGGCTTGCTCGCGAAAGCGGTGTGTCAGATGACAACTTTGTGTCTGACACACCGCTTTCGCGAGCAAGCCCGCTCCCACAGGATCTCTGTTTTATCGCAGCTCTGACCAGATTATTTTTTGTGTTGTTCCACAAATTTCCCATACGCATTGATGAAATTCTGCAGGAACGGTTTCACCGACTCGCTCAACTTGCCCGCCTCGTCAAACGCCGAACCCGCGCCACCCAGATACGCTTCCGGCTGCTGCATGCACGGCACATCGAGAAACACGAAGGACTGGCGCAAATGCTGGTTGGCGCCAAAACCGCCAATCGCCCCCGGCGACACGCTGATCACCGCACCCGGTTTGCCGCTCCAGACGGCTTTGCCATACGGCCGTGAACCCACGTCAATCGCATTCTTCAGAGGCGCCGGCACCGAGCGGTTATATTCCGGGGTGACGAACAGCACCGCGTCGGAAGAACCGACTTCCTGGCGGAAAGTGCTGTAGGCTGCCGGCGGTGAATCGCCGTCGATGTCTTCGTTATAGAGTGGCAGGTCGCCAATCTCGACAATCTTCAGTTTGAGGTTCGCCGGTGCCAGCTCGGCCAGCGCCAGCGCGACTTTGCGGTTGATCGATGCTTTGCGCAGGCTGCCGACGACTACAGCGACGTTGTAGACATTGCTCATGGAAGACTCTCGACTGTCGGTGGGAAGAGCCAGTAGTTATAGATGATTCGATGACAGTTTCACCAGCGAGCAAGGGAAATTCCTGCGCGCTGATTATTTTTTTCCTGTAGGAAAACTTACAGGGCTTGATGACGGTCTACCAAGCCGCAAATCAAGCGTTTTATCTCCAGAGGTTCTAAGCAGATGGCAGCAGTACTCGTCGGTCAGTTCCATGCAAGAGATGCGGAAGGCCGCGTTTATTCCGTGCATGAGTTCCAGGAATCCACCCCGTCGGCAGACGGTTCCACTGGCTCGGAGCCGATTTACAAACTGGCCATTGGCGATCGCGTCAACAAAGTCAGTGACACCGAGTTTCTCCTGGTTCAGTCAGGTATTACCCTGACCCGTGAGCCTGAGACAACCGTCGCGTCATAACTGGCCGTTATGAGCAGAAGTCATATGCGCAGACTTGGGGTAGGATTCAGCCACTGACCCCACCTGCTGAACATGGACTTCACGCATGCGTTTACGTCATATCGAAGTGATTCAGGCGCTCTTGCAGACCGGTCACCTGGGCACCGCCGCCGAATGGCTGCAGCTCCCGGTGACCGAGGTCGAAGAGCGTTTGCGCGAAGCCGAGAGCGAGCTGGGGTTCATGCTGTTCGCCAGCGTACGCGGCCGGCTGCAATCGACGCCTGAAGCGCGGGCGTTGCAGGTGGAAATCGCTCATGTCTATCAGGCGCTGGAGCCGGTGCAGCGTCTGGCCAGCAGCCTCAAGCAATACCTCGCCCCGCCCCTGCGCATCATCGGCACCCCGCCGCTGGCGCAACAGCTGTTGCCGCAAAGTATCGCGCTGCTGCGCCGACGGTTGCCCGACGCTCCTTGCCGCTTGCTCAGCTCTCCGACCTGCGACATCGTCCGCAGCCTGCTGCTGCGCGAAAGCGATCTGGGCCTGAGCCTGCACGATCCGGAACACCCCGACATCCACTGCCAGCCATTGGCCCACGGCAAGCTGCAACTGCTCGCGCCCCACGGCTGGCTGCAACCGAAGCAGAAATACATTTCCCTGCAGGATCTGGCTGGCCAGGCAATGGTTGGCCTCGAAGGCCACGACCCATTGAGCCCGGCGCTGGAGAACAAACTCCAGGCCCTGCGCCCGGCGCCGAGCATCCAGACCCGAGTACAAACCCATCAGATGATGCGCAGCATGGTCGAGGCCGGCGAAGGCCTGGCCATCGTCGACCCGTTCACCGCCCTCGGCGCGCGGACGAGCGGACTGGATGTCTGCCCATTGTCACCGGCGGTTCCGATCAGCCTGTATGCCCTGACCTACCGACACAGCGCCACGCCCACAGCGATTCAGACGCTGCTGACGATTGTCACGGAACAAGCCGAGGCGATGCTGGCGAGCTGAGCGGGTTTTCCAGCGGGTTATCGAACAGCCGGTACCAGAACAGCGCGATTTCCGCGGTGTTCGGATCAATCCCGCGATAACGTAGATGGTCGATACCACCAATCTCGTAGCCACAACGCTCATACAAACGACAGGCGCCGAGGTTGTTGTTCTGCGTCTCGAGCATGATCCCCGGCAGTTTTTTCTTGCGACTCCAGAACTGCGCGACATCCAGCAGCGCCTTGGCCACACCATGCCGGCGCGCCGGTGCGTGCACCGCGAGTTCATCAATGTGAGCAAAGCCGTTCCAGTTGGTGCTGATCACCAGATGGCCGACCGGCTCGTCATCCAGATACGCCATGAAAATCGCGCTGTCGGCGGCATCGCGATAGCTGCTGAACTCTTCAGGATCAATGCCGTAGCACTTGCGATACGGCACGATCGGCGTCACCGCCCAGCGCTCGACCGGTTGGCCAATGACGGCGGCACCGTACGCGGCGACCTCGAAACTGAAGTCGCTGCCCCAGATGTACGCCGCGAAACCATCGTCGGCGACGCGCACCGACAGCCCTGGGTATTTCGGATTCATGACCGGTTGCATACTCGGAAAAGTCCTCATTCCTTGACGCAATCGACGGTGTACTGCCGTCCATTGCCCTCGTCTTCATGTTGCAGTCCATGCACATCAGCGACAAAACCGGGGAAGCTGCTATCGAACGTGCGGGCAAACTTCAGGTAGTCGATGATCGAGCGGGTTGCCTCGGTAAAGCGCTCCCCCGGCATGATCAACGGAATTCCCGGTGGATACGGCACCAGCATCACCGCCGCGATCCGTCCTTCCAGCTCATCGATCGGCACCGCCTCGACTTCGCCGCGCACCAGATGATCATAGGCATGGGCCGGCTTCATGGCGATTTCCGGCAGTACCGTGTACATGCGCTTCAGATGTTTGGCGGTGGCGTTGCTGCGGTAACAGGCGTGCAGTTGATCGCACAGGTCACGCAGGCCCATGCCGCGATAGCGCGCGGTGTCTTGCTGCGCCACGCAAGGCAGGCAAGTGGCCAGACTGACGTTGGCGTCGTAACTGCGCTTGAATTCCAGCAATTCGGTGAGCAGCGTGCTCCACTTGCCCTTGGTGATGCCCATCGAGAACAGCACCAGGAACGAATACAGCCCGGTCTTCTCCACCACCAGCCCGCGCTCCCAGAGGAACTTGCTGACCACCGCCGCCGGGATGCCCTTCTCGCTCAGCGCGCCACCGGCATTCAACCCGGGCATGACCAGGGTCACTTTGATCGGGTCGAGCAGCACATAGTTGTCACTGACTTCGCCGAAGCCGTGCCAGTCGGCGTCCGGCTGCAGCAGCCAGTCTTCAGTCCGCACCCGGTCGATGCCTTCGACGCCGGGCGGCTGCCAGATCGAGAACCACCAGTCATCCGCCGCAATGTGCTGGCGCAGATTGGCCAGCGCCCGGCGAAAACTCAGCGCCTCATCGAAGGTTTCCTGCAGCAGCGAGCGCCCGGCCGGGCCTTCCATCATGGCCGAGGCCACATCCAGCGAAGCGATGATGCTGTACTGCGGCGAGGTTGAGATGTGCATCATGAACGCTTCGTTGAAACGGTCACGGTCCAGTTGCCGCGCGCCGCCGTCCTGCACATGAATCATCGAGGCCTGGCTGAACGCGGCGAGCAGCTTGTGCGTGGAGTGAGTGGTGAACACCAGCGGGCTGTCTGCTGTGCGCGAGGTGGCCATGCCATAGCGCCCGGCGAAGAACTCGTGAAACGCTGCGTAGGCGTACCACGCCTCGTCGAAATGCAGCACTTCAACGCTATTGCCCAGGCTCTGCTTGATCAGCTCGGCGTTGTAGCACAGGCCGTCGTAGGTCGAATTGGTCACCACCGCCAGTTTGACTTTCGGCGCACGGCCTTTGGTCAACGGGCTGGCGTCGATCTTGGCCTGGATCGACTCGCGGCTGAATTCGCTCAGCGGAATCGGGCCGATGATCCCCAGCTCATTGCGCTCCGGGCACAGGTACAGCGGGATCGCGCCGGTCATGATGATCGCGTGCAGCACCGACTTGTGACAGTTGCGATCAACCAGCACCAGATCATCACGACCGACCATCGAGTGCCAGACGATCTTGTTGGCAGTCGAGGTGCCATTGATCACAAAAAAGGTGTGATCGGCGCCGAAATTGCGTGCCGCACGCTCTTCCGCTTCAGCGAGCGGGCCGGTGTGATCGAGCAGCGAACCGAGTTCCGGCACCGATACCGACAAATCCGAACGCAGGGTGTTTTCGCCAAAGAACTGGTGAAACGCCTGCCCCACCGGACTCTTGTGATAAGCCACGCCACCGCCATGCCCGGGGGTGTGCCAGGAATAGTTGGAGTCGGCGGTGTGCTGCACCAGCGCTTTGAAAAACGGAGGCAGCAGGCCATCCAGATATTTACGCGCCGCCCGCGCTACCTGCCGGGCCAGAAACGGCACGGTGTCTTCGAACAGGTAGAGAATGCCGCGCAGTTGATTGAGCTCGGCCATGGCATCGGCGGGGGCGTTTTCCAGGGTGACCTGTTCGCCCAGCGCGAAGATCGGCAGATCCGGCGCCCGCACTCGCGCCAGACCGATCAGTTCGGCCATGTTTTGGAGTAGATGCGAGTGGGTGCTGGCGTCTTCGGCAGCGATCAGCATGCACGCCAGACCATGATGGGTGGAGGCCACCAACCGCCCTTCGGTGTAGTCGATGGCCGAAACGATATTGAAACCTTCCTGCTCCAACTCCCGGGCGATGCCACGGATACGGTCACCGGCGACCGTGTCGGCCTTGATGTCGCGGTGGACGATCAACACCGGAAACTTCAAATCTTTGTACATGAGGCTCAGTGTCCCGAGGCGGCGGATCAAAGTCTGCCAATGCACTCAGGGTAGAGGGTTGCAGCGAAAGTGGCGAGGGTGGCCAGTTGGCTTCATTCAGCCTGACTCGGCTTTTGTGGCGAGGGAGCTTGCTCCCGCTGGGGCGCGAAGCGGCCCCCAGTATTCGTTCAGCATCAATAGTGCATTCAGGTTTTATGACTGCTTCGCAGCCAAGCGGGAGCAAGCTCCCTCGCCACAGAGGGGGTCAAGCTTGAGCATCAGCCTCGGCAATCTGCGTCCACAGCGCCGGCCCGCCCGCCGACTTGGCAATGATCTCCAGCCGCGCCATATGCGCCGCCAGTTCATCTTCCGTCGCCCGAATGATCCGCGCAGGCTGACGACTCGCCGGCAGACGACGGATTTCGGTGGCGGAGTTGTCCGCGCCCTCGCCCGTGCCATTTCCGTCGGAAGCGTTGCCGGCCAGCGACAGACTGGTCTGGCCACCGGTCATGGTCAGGTAGACGTCGGCGAGAATCTCCGAGTCGAGCAAGGCGCCGTGCAGTTCACGGCCAGAGTTGTCGACACCATAACGTTTGCACAAGGCGTCGAGGCTGTTGCGCTGCCCCGGGTGACGTTCCCGGGCCATCATCAGGGTGTCGAGGATGGTGCAGTGCTGCGTGATGTCAGCGCGATCGTGCTGACCCATCAAGGCAAATTCGTTGTTGATGAAGCCAACGTCGAACGCCGCGTTATGGATGATCAGTTGCGCGCCGTTGATGAACTCGAAGAACTCGTCGGCGACTTCGGCGAAACGCGGTTTGCCGACAAGGAATTCGTTGGTGATGCCGTGAACGCCGATCGCGCCCTCGTCACTCTCGCGATCCGGTTGCAGGTAAACGTGAAAGTGCCGGCCCGTCAGGCGCCGACCGATCAGTTCGACACAGCCGATTTCAATGATCCGGTGACCATCGGTCACCGGCATGCCGGTGGTTTCGGTATCGAGTACAACGGATCTGGTGGCCATCAGTGTTCAATTCTCAACGGGGTCAATCGTGCAAAAGCGGCGATGTTAACACGCTCGGTGGGGGTGTTTCAGGTAGACCGAGTCGCTCCATTCGCGAGCAAGCCCGCTCCCACAATTGATCTGCGGTGGACACAGTGCTGATGTACGCAGGAGATCCAGTGTGGGAGCGGGCTTGCTCGCGAAGGCCACGACTCGGTGCAACGGAGGGAATCAGCTCTGCTTGTACCCGCGAACCTCATCCACCCCACGGTTGGCCAACTGGTCAGCCCGTTCGTTACCGTGGTGACCAATGTGCCCGCGCACCCACTTCCAGGTGACCTTGTGCCGGTTGACCTGCTCGTCCAGCTCTTTCCACAGATCAGCGTTTTTCACCGGCTCTTTCGCCGCCGTCTTCCAGCCGCGCTTTTTCCAGTTGGCCATCCACTCGTTGATGCCCTTCATCACGTATTGCGAGTCGGTCACCAGCAGCACTTCGCACGGCCGCTTCAAGGCTTCGAGGCCACGGATGGCGCCGAGCAGTTCCATGCGGTTGTTGGTGGTGTTGGCTTCGCCGCCCCACAGTTCCTTTTCGACGCCCTTGCACACCAGCAAGGCGCCCCAGCCGCCCGGGCCGGGGTTGCCCTTGCAGGCACCGTCGGTGAACAGTTCTACGCTATCGACGCTTTCGCTCATGCCACTCTATCCAGAAAAATGCCTGGCCCCGTCAATCGCGGATCGACGATGGCCGCGGCCGGAACAAGTCCGGCCACTATAAAAAGAAGGTTTACGGTTCGATACGACGGCGGTTGACCTTGGCCATCGGCAGCGGAATCAGCTTGCCCATCGGCTCGCGACGCTCCTGACGCACCGGACGCAGGCCGACCACGATCTTGCGCGCGACCAATAAATAGAAGCCACCGCCCGACAGTTGCCAGTCGCCGGCCTTGCGTTCCCAGCCGGCCAGTCGGGCCTGCCACTTGGGCGACGCGAGCGGCGGACGATAGCACCCGAAGCGGCGTTTCTCCAGCGCAAAGCCCAGCAGATTGAGCCAGTCGGCGACCCGCGACGGCGAGATGCAGCGTGCCTGACGCAAGGCGTCGTGGGCGAATACATGGCGCAAGCCCCAGCTGCTCCAGGGGTTGATGCCAATGATCAGCAGATGCCCGCCGGGGCGCACGCTGCTTGCCGCTTCGCGTAGCAAACCGTGGGGTGACAGGCAGAAATCCAGACCGTGCTGCAACACCACCACGTCGGCGGCGTGCTCGCTCAACGGCCAGGCCTGTTCCTCGCAGACGATCTCGACACCCGGCAACGGCGCGCCGAGCCGCACGTTGCGCTGTACTTGCGGCGCCGACGGCGGGGTCTGGGCCGACGGCCCGTAATGCACCAGGTAGCCGCCGAAGAACCGCCCCAACTCGTCTTCGAGCATGCGCCGTTCTTCATCCAGCAGAAATTGCCCGAGCGGGCCGGCCAGCCATTCACGGGCCGCGCCGATCAACGCCAGCCAGTCGGGATCGGCCTGAGCGAACGCTTTATCGGTCATGTCATTCTCCAACGCCGCTAGAAGCTCTAAGATGCGCCAATGTTTTCCGCTTGGCGAATTCCGACGATGATACAGATCAGTGCCCTGCCCGCGTTCACCGACAACTACATCTGGTTGTTACAGGATCACCGCAGCCAGCGTTGCGCCGTGGTCGACCCGGGCGATGCCGCGCCGGTGCAGGCCTGGCTCGACGCGCACCCGGGCTGGGTGCTGAGCGACATTCTGATCACCCATCACCACCATGATCACGTCGGCGGCGTCGAGCGCCTGAAAGCCGCGAGCGGCGCCAAAGTCTACGGCCCGGCCAGCGAAAACATTCCGGGGCGCGACGTGGCGCTCAAGGACAACGACAAGGTCAGCGTGCTCGGCTGGGACTTCGATGTCTATGCGGTGCCCGGCCACACCCTCGGCCACATTGCCTATTACCACCACGGCCTGCTGTTTTGCGGCGACACCCTGTTCGCCGCCGGGTGCGGACGCCTGTTCGAAGGCACGCCGGAGCAGATGCACCACTCGCTCGGCCGTCTCGCCGCTTTGCCCGAGGATACGCTGGTGTATTGCACCCATGAATACACCCTGAGCAATCTGAAGTTTGCTGCGGCAGTCGAACCGGGCAACCCGGACATTGCCGCCCGTCTGGAAAAAGTCAGCCAACAACGGGAAAAAGGCGTGATGACCCTGCCCTCGACCCTGGCCCTGGAAAAGCTCACAAATCCGTTTTTGCGTACCGCTGAAACATTAGTTACACAAAAAGTGGACGAACGGGCAGGCGCTCAAAACCGGGCGCCGAGTGAGGTTTTTGCGGCTCTGCGGGCATGGAAAGATACGTTCTAAGTGACTCACCAGCTGGTACAAAAATTCTGAATGGTTGACCGCAGGGGGTGCGCTTTCTAGAATCGCCCGACATTTTTGCCCGGAACTTACTTCCAGCCAATGTCGTCATCCATACGTAAGTCCGTCAATTCAGACACGCTGACCCGCCTGGCGCAAGCCATCGCGGTGGCTGTGTCCGCCACGTTGGCGGGCTGTTCCAGCCATGCTCCGCAGCCTGAAGCGAGCCATACGCCGAACATTGCTGCGCGAGCCAAGCAGAAACCGATCTGGCTCAGTGAAAAGCCCAGCCCGCAGGTGCCTCAGGACATCTGGGAGCGCATGCGCGGTGGTTTCCAGCTGCAGGACGGCCTGGGCGTCAACCCGCGTATCGAGCAGCAGCGCCTGTGGTTTGCCAGCAACCCGTCCTTTCTGGAGAACGCCGGCGAACGCGGCAGTCTCTACATTCATTACATCGTCGAGCGTCTCGAAGAGCGCAACATGCCGCTGGAGCTGGCCCTGCTGCCAGTGATCGAGAGCGCCTACAACCCGATGGCCTATTCCCGGGCCGACGCTTCGGGCCTGTGGCAATTCATTCCGTCCACCGGTCGTTACTACAACCTGCGCCAGACCCGCTTCTATGATGGCCGTCGCGATATCACCGCCTCGACCACCGCCGCGATGGACTACCTGACTCGTCTGCACGACATGTTCAACGGTGACTGGCTGCTGGCCCTGGCGGCCTATAACGCCGGTGAAGGCACGGTGAGCCGCGCCATCGAGCGTAACGAGAAGCTCGGCCTGCCGACCGACTACTGGAACCTGTCGTCGTTGCCGGCAGAAACCCAGGCTTACGTACCAAAACTGCTGGCCCTGTCGCAAGTGGTACTGGCCCCGGAAGCCTACGGGGTGAACCTCAACCCGATCGCCAACGAACCGTATTTCCAGGTCGTCGAAATCAACCAGCGCATGGACCTGTCCAAGGTCGCAGCGGTGGCCAACATCGACGAAGACGAGCTGTTCCAGCTCAACCCGGCCTTCAAGCAGCGCACCACCATCGACGGCCCTCAGCATCTGCTGGTGCCGACGTCGAAGGCGCAATTGCTGACCGCCAGCCTGCAGACCATGCGGCCTGAAGAGCTGATCAGCCCGCGCTCGCTGAAGCCGGTGTTCGACGGTGCCGACCCGACTGAAGTGGCGAAGCTCAAGCGCGCTTACCGGGTCAAACGCGGCGACAATCTCGGTTCCATCGCCAAGGCCAACAAGGTCGAAGTCAAGGACCTGCAGCGCTGGAACAAGCTGACCGGTAAGAACCTCAAGGTCGGCCAGACTCTGGTGATGCAGGACAACACCAAGCGCACCCCGGCGCGCAGCGGTGGCCGGGTCAACACGGTGATCGCCGCCAACAGCAAGACCAAAGGCAAGGCCGACAGTCAGCAGCAGACCCAGTACAAGGTCAAACGTGGCGACACCCTGTACGTGGTAGCCAAGCGTTTCAACGTCGAGATGCAGCATCTCAAGCGCTGGAACCCGGGTGCCGGCAAGGCCCTCAAGCCTGGGCAGATGCTCACGGTTTATCAGCCGCACTGACAGAAGAGCCCCTGAACTTTCAGGGGCTTTTTTTCGCCTGGCGCCTGGCTTGATTTTGTTTGCGCCCTCAAAATTTCTCCCCCTCACCCCAACCCTCTCCCCCAAGGGGGCGAGGGGGAAAGGGAGCAGATTGGGTTTTTTTTCAAACCTGGGTTCAACTCGATATTTCAGGTCGGCGTACTTCTCATAAACACCTCGGTCAGTCCCCTCTCCCTCCGGGAGAGGGTTAGGGTGAGGGGCTCTTGGCCTTGCCGATTAACCCCACATTAACCTCTGTCTTTTTCCTGTCCAGACAAGCTGTTACTGTACGGCCCACAAAGCCCAAGCCGCCTGGATCGGATCTGACTTGAAGCGTCCCCTCCTCCTGCTCCTGATCAGCCTGGCCTTGAGCTCACCCGCAAGCGCGACGATTACCGAGAGTCACGGTTATGCGCAGTTCGGCACGCTCAAGTACCCGGCCAGATTTACCCACTTCGACTGGGTCAACCCGCAAGCGCCCAAGGGCGGTACGTTGCGGGTGATGGCGTTCGGCACCTTCGATACGGTCAATCCATACACGTTCAAGGGCACCAGCCCGGTCACCACACCGAATTTCCTGCAGTACGGCATCAACGAGCTGAACGAACCGCTGATGGTCGGCACTGGCCAGTATTCGCCGTCCGGTGACGAACCGGCATCCAGTTATGGCCTGATCGCGCAATCGGTGGAGTACAGCGAAGATCGCAGCTGGGTGGTGTTCAATCTGCGCCCGGAAGCACGCTTTCACGACGGCACCCAGATCACCGCCTACGACGTGGCGTTCTCCTACCGAACACTGCTCAAGGACGGCCACCCGCTGTACCGCACCGCCCTGCAGGAAGTCTCGCGGGTCGACATCCTCAACCCGCAGCGCATTCGTTTCGTGATGAAACGCTCGGGCAATCCGTTACTGATCCTGCGCCTCGGCGAGTTGCCGGTGCTGCCGCAGCATTACTGGAAGGATCGCGACTTCAAGGCCACCACCTTCGAACCACCGCTGGGCAGCGGCCCGTACCGCATCACCTCAGTGACGCCGGGGCGGCAGCTGATTTTCGAGCGGGTCAAGGATTACTGGGGCAAGGATCTGCCGGTCAATCGCGGCAAGTACAACTTCGATCGCATGGAAGTCGAGTTCTACCGCGACAGCGACGTGGCCTTCGAAGCGTTCAAGGCCGGCGAATTCGACATCTACATCGAGCATCAGGCAAAGAACTGGGCCAACGGCTACAACTTTCCGGCCGTGCGCCGTGGCGAAGTGATCAAGGCGCAGATTCCGCACCAGATCCCGACGCAGAGCCAAGGCCTGTTCATGAACACCCGGCGTGTAACCTTCAGCGACGTCAAGGTGCGCGAAGCGCTGGGCCTGATGTTCGACTTCGAATGGACCAACCGCGCACTGTTCAGCGATGCCTACAAACGCACCACCAGCTACTACCCCAACAGCGAATTCAGCGCCGGCGGCCTGCCGGTCGGGCACGAATGGCTGATGCTCAAGCCGTATAAAGATCAGTTACCCGCGAAGCTATTCACCGAGCCGTTCACCCTGCCGCAAACCGATGGCCGTGGCATCCCGCGAGAGACCATGCGCAAGGCCCTGGCGCTGCTCGCCGAGGCCGGCTGGAAACTCAACGGCCAGCGTCTGCAAAACACCGCAGGGCAACCGCTGAGCTTCGAACTGCTGCTGGTCAATCCGAACCTTGAGCGGATCCTCCAGCCCTATATCGAAAACCTCAACAGCATCGGCATCGATGCGCGCCTGCGCACGGTGGATCGCGCCCAGTACAAGCAGCGTCTGGACCAGTTCGATTTCGACATGATCCTGATGACCCTCAACCAGACCCTCAGCCCGGGTCTGGAGCAATGGCAGTACTTCCATTCCAGTCAGGTCGGGGTCAAGGGCAGCAAGAATTACGCCGGTATTGCCAACCCGGTGGTCGATCACCTGCTCGAACAATTGCTCGCCGCGCAAACCCGCGACGAACAGGTCGCCGCCGGCAAGGCGCTGGACCGCGTGCTGCTCTGGCAGCACTACAGCATTCCCAACTGGTACCTCAATTATCACCGACTGGCCTACCGCAACCGGTTGGCCTTCGTCACCACGCCGCCCTACACCCTGGGCCTGAGCGCGTGGTGGCTGAAATCTTCGGAGAACAATAAATGACGCCCATCCGCGCCCTGCTCGTGCAGGCCAGCGGTCTGCTGTTCGCCGGGCTGGCGATTGCCGCCCCGCAACATGCCGTGACCCTGTACAACGAGCCGCCGAAATACCCGGCGGACTTCAAGCAGTTCGATTACGTGAACCCCGACGCGCCCAAGGGCGGGATCTTCCGTCAGGCCGGGTTCGGCGGCTTCGACAGCCTCAACCCGTTCATCAGCAAAGGCGTGCCGGCCGATGATGTCGGGCAGATCTACGACACCCTGACCAAGCACAGCCTCGACGAGCCGTTCACCGAGTACGGCCTGATCGCCGCGAAGATCGAGAAAGCCCCGGACAACAGTTGGGTGCGTTTCTACCTGCGCCCGGAAGCGCGTTTTCACGATGGCCATCCGGTGCGCGCCGAAGACGTGGTGTTCAGCTTCCAGACCCTGACCAAGGACGGCTCGCCGCTGTTTCGCGGCTACTACAGCGATGTCGAAGAGGCCATCGCCGAAGACCCGCTCAAGGTGTTGTTCAAGTTCAAGCACACCAACAATCGCGAGTTACCGCTGATCCTCGGGCAGCTCCCGGTGCTGCCGAAACACTGGTGGGCCAGTCGTGATTTTTCCAAGGGCAATCTGGAGATCCCGCTGGGCAGCGGCCCGTACAAGGTCGCCGAAGTGAAAGCCGGGCGCTCGGTGCGCTATGAACGGGTCAAGGACTACTGGGGCAAGGATCTGCCGGTCAATCGCGGGTTCTACAACTTCGACGTAATGACCACCGATTACTACCGCGACAACACCGTCGCCGTCGAAGCGCTGAAGGCCGGCCAGTTCGATTACTGGCTGGAAATGACCGCGAAGAACTGGGCCAACGCCTACAACATTCCGGCCGTGACCGAAGGTCGGCTGATCAAGGAACAGATCGCCAACAGCAACCCGACCGGCATGCAGGGCTTCGTTTTCAACCTGCGCCGCCCGGTGTTTCAGGATGTGCGCGTGCGTCAGGCGCTCGGCCTGCTGTTTGATTTCGAGTGGACCAACAAGCAGCTGTTCAACGGTGCCTACTTCCGCACCCGCAGCTATTTCGAGAACTCGGAAATGGCTGCCACCGGCCTGCCCGACGCCGAGCAACGGGCGATCCTCGAACCGTTTCGCAGCAAACTGCCGGCCCAGGTGTTCAGCGAAGCCTTCGAGAACCCCAAGACCGACGCCAGCGGCATGATCCGCGCCCAGCAGCGCGAGGCCTATCAATTGCTGCAGGAGGCCGGCTGGAAGATCGTCGACGACAAAATGGTAGACGCCAACGGCAAACCGGTGGTCATTGAGTTCCTTCTGGCGCAGACCGAATTCGAACGCGTGCTGCTGCCGTTCAAACGCAATCTGGCCGACCTCGGCATCGATCTGGTGATCCGCCGTGTCGACGTTTCGCAATACATCAACCGCGTGCGTTCGCGGGACTTCGACATGATGGTCGGCAGCTTTCCGCAATCCAACTCGCCGGGCAACGAGCAGCGCGAATTCTGGATGAGCGCCGCCGCCGACAAACCGAGCAGCCGCAACACCATGGGCCTGAAGGATCCGATCGTCGATCAACTGGTGGAAAACCTGATCAACGCCGATTCGCGCAGCAGTCTGGTGGCGCATGCCCGGGCGCTGGATCGAGTGCTGCAATGGGGTTACTACGTGGTCCCCAACTGGCACATCAAGACCTGGCGCGTGGCGTACTGGAACCACATCGGTCACCCGAAAGTCTCGCCCAAATACGACATCGGGATTAACACCTGGTGGGTCAAGCCTGACGCGAAACCCGCCATAGAAGTCGAAACCAAACTGCAAGCCGACCCTGTGGGCACGGAGTAATCAGATGCTGGCGTATATCTTTCGGCGACTGCTGCTGATCATCCCGACCCTGTTCGGCATCCTGCTGATCAACTTCGTGATCATCCAGGCCGCGCCCGGCGGCCCGGTGGAGCAGATGATCGCCAAGCTCGAAGGCTTCGAAGGCGCCACCAGCCGCATCGCCGGTGGCGGTGCCGAAGTCTCGGTGGCCGGTTCGGCGTATCGTGGCGCGCAAGGCCTCGACCCGGCGCTGATCAAGGAAATCGAGCACATGTACGGGTTCGACAAGTCGGCCCCGGAACGTCTGTGGATCATGGTCAAGAACTACGCGAAGCTGGATTTCGGCGACAGTTTTTTCCGCGACGCCAAGGTCATCGACCTGATCAAGGAAAAGATGCCGGTGTCGATCTCCCTCGGGTTGTGGAGCACGCTGATCATGTATCTGGTGTCGATCCCGCTGGGGATCGCCAAGGCCACGCGACACGGCAGCCACTTCGACGTGTGGACCAGTTCGGCGATCATCATCGGCTATGCGATTCCGGCGTTCCTCTTTGCGATTCTGCTGATCGTGGTGTTTGCCGGCGGCAGTTATCTGGACTGGTTCCCGCTGCGCGGCCTCACTTCGAACAACTTCGATGAGCTGAGCCTGGGCGGCAAAATTCTCGACTATTTCTGGCATCTGGCGCTGCCGGTGACCGCGCTGGTGATCGGCAACTTCGCGACCATGACCCTGCTGACCAAAAACAGCTTCCTCGACGAGATCAACAAGCAGTACGTGGTCACCGCCAAGGCCAAGGGCCTGACGCGCAATCGCGTGCTCTACGGCCATGTGTTCCGCAACGCCATGCTGCTGGTGATTGCCGGGTTTCCGTCGGCGTTCATCGGCATCTTCTTCACCGGCTCGTTGCTGGTGGAGGTGATCTTCTCCCTCGACGGTCTGGGTCTGATGAGTTTCGAAGCGGCGATCAACCGCGATTACCCGGTGGTGTTCGGCACTCTGTTCATCTTCACCCTGCTCGGTCTGGTGGTGAAACTGATCGGCGACCTCACCTACACCCTGGTCGATCCGCGCATCGACTTCGCCAGCCGGGAGCATTGAGATGAACCTGTCCCCTCTCAACCGCCGCCGGTTCGAACTGTTCAAGGCCAACAAGCGCGGCTGGTGGTCGCTGTGGCTGTTTCTGATCCTGTTCGGCCTGAGCCTCGGTGCCGAGCTGATCGCCAACGACAAGCCGCTGGTGGTGCATTACGACAACAACTGGTACTTCCCGGCGATCAAGCGCTACCCGGAAACCACCTTCGGCGGCGAATTCCCGCTGGAAGCCAACTACAAGAGCCCGTACATCCGCGAACTGCTCAAGGCCAAGGATGCGTGGGTGTTGTGGGCGCCGATCCCCTACAGCTACCAGAGCATCAACTACGACCTGAAAGTCCCGGCCCCGGCCCCGCCCTCGGCGGACAACCTGCTCGGCACCGACGATCAGGGCCGCGATGTGCTCGCGCGGGTGATCTACGGCTTCCGCATTTCCGTACTGTTTGCCCTGACGCTGACCGTGCTCAGCTCGATCATCGGCGTGATCGCCGGCGCGCTACAGGGTTTCTATGGCGGCTGGGTCGATCTGGCCGGGCAACGCTTTCTGGAGATCTGGTCGGGATTGCCGGTGCTGTACCTGCTGATCATCCTTGCCAGTTTCGTCCAGCCGAATTTCTGGTGGTTGCTGGGGATCATGCTGCTGTTTTCGTGGATGAGCCTGGTCGACGTGGTGCGCGCCGAGTTCCTGCGTGGCCGCAACCTCGAGTACGTGCGTGCGGCACGGGCGCTGGGCATGCAGAACGGCGCAATCATGTTCCGCCACATCCTGCCCAACGCCATGGTTTCGACCATGACCTTCATGCCGTTCATCCTTACCGGCGCCATCGGCACCCTGACTGCGCTGGACTTCCTAGGCTTCGGCTTGCCGGCCGGCAGTCCGTCGCTGGGTGAACTGGTGGCCCAGGGCAAATCCAACTTGCAGGCACCATGGCTGGGCATGAGCGCGTTCGCGGTGCTGGCGCTGATGTTGAGTTTGCTGGTGTTTATCGGCGAGTCCGCTCGCGATGCCTTCGACCCGAGGAAGTGAAATGAATCAGGACAATCTGATCGAAGTGCGCGACCTCGCCGTCGAGTTCGGCTTCAACGAGCGGCTGCACCGGGTGGTCGAGGGCGTGAGCTTCGACATCAAGCGCGGCGAAACCTTGGCCCTGGTCGGCGAGTCCGGCTCGGGCAAATCAGTGACGGCGCACTCGATCTTGCGCCTGCTGCCCTACCCGCTGGCCCGCCATCCAGCCGGCAGCATCACCTATGCCGGGCAGAATCTGCTGGGGCTGAGCGAAAAGACCATCCGGCATATTCGTGGCAACCGCATCGCGATGATCTTTCAGGAGCCGATGACCTCGCTCAACCCGCTGCACTCGATCGAGAAGCAGATCAACGAGATCCTCGGCATCCACAAGGGTCTGAGCGGCAAAGTCGCGACCAAGCGCACTTTGGAGCTGCTGGAGATGGTCGGCATTCCCGAGCCGCACAAACGCCTCAAGGCCCTGCCCCACGAATTGTCCGGCGGCCAGCGCCAGCGGGTGATGATCGCCATGGCGTTGGCCAACGAGCCGGAACTGCTGATCGCCGACGAGCCGACCACCGCACTGGACGTGACCGTTCAGCTGAAAATCCTCGATTTGCTCAAGGAACTTCAGGCTCGATTGGGCATGTCGCTGCTACTGATCAGTCACGATTTGAACCTGGTGCGAAGAATTGCGCATCGCGTATGTGTCATGCAGCGCGGTTGCATCGTCGAACAGGCATCGTGCGCAGAGCTGTTCCGTTCGCCGCAGCATCCGTACACTCGGGAATTGCTCGGCGCGGAGCCCAGCGGAGGCCCGGCGACCAATAAAATCGGGGCGCCGCTGCTCGAAGTCGAGAACCTCAAAGTCTGGTTCCCGATCAAGAAAGGCCTGCTCAAGCGCACGGTGGATTACGTCAAGGCAGTGGACGGCATCAATTTCAGCCTGCCTCAGGGACAGACGCTGGGGATCGTGGGGGAAAGCGGTTCCGGCAAATCCACCCTCGGTCTGGCAATTTTGCGGCTGATCGGCAGCAGAGGCGCGATTCGCTTTGAGGGCAAACAGCTAGACTGCCTGACGCAGAACGAGGTTCGCCCGTTGCGTCGGGAGATGCAGGTGGTGTTTCAGGATCCGTTTGGCAGCCTGAGCCCGCGCATGTGCGTGAGCGACATCGTTGGCGAAGGCCTGCGGATTCACAAGATGGGCACCGCCGCCGAGCAGGAAGCGGCGATTATTGCGGCATTGAAGGAGGTAGGTCTGGATCCGGAAACCCGGCACCGCTACCCTCACGAATTTTCCGGTGGGCAACGGCAACGTATCGCCATTGCCCGGGCTTTGGTGCTGAAACCGGCGCTGATCCTGCTGGACGAGCCGACTTCCGCGCTCGACCGCACGGTGCAGCGGCAAGTGGTGGAGCTGTTGCGTTCACTGCAAGCCAAGTACAACCTGACGTATTTGTTCATCAGCCATGACCTGGCTGTCGTCAAAGCGCTGAGCCACCAGTTGATGGTGGTCAAGCATGGCCAAGTGGTCGAACAGGGAGCTGCGCAAGATATTTTTGCCGCCCCCAAACATCCGTATACACAGCAGTTGCTGGAAGCCGCTTTTTTGGCACCAGCCACTGCGCAATAACCTGAAAGAGGAGCAACACATGGGTTTTCTCGCCGGTAAGCGCGTACTGATCGTCGGTGTCGCCAGCAAGCTGTCCATCGCATCCGGCATCGCTGCCGCCATGCATCGCGAGGGCGCTGAGCTTGCCTTCACTTATCAGAACGACAAACTGAAAGGTCGTGTTGAGGAATTCGCTCAAGGCTGGGGTTCGAGCCCTGAGCTGTGCTTCCCGTGCGACGTGGCCAGCGATGAAGAAATCGCCAAGGTCTTCGAAGAACTGAGCAAGAAGTGGGACGGCCTGGACTGCATCGTGCACTCCGTCGGCTTCGCCCCGGGCGACCAACTGGACGGCGACTTCACCGAAGCCACCACCCGTGAAGGTTTCCGCATCGCTCACGACATCAGCGCCTACAGCTTCGTGGCCCTGGCCAAGGCTGGCCGCGAAATGATGAAAGGCCGCAACGGCAGCCTGCTGACCCTGTCGTATCTGGGCGCCGAGCGCACCATGCCGAACTACAACGTGATGGGCATGGCCAAGGCTTCGCTGGAAGCTGGCGTACGTTACCTGGCCGGCTCCCTGGGCCCGGACGGCACCCGCGTCAACTGCGTATCGGCTGGCCCGATCCGTACCCTGGCAGCCTCGGGCATCAAGAACTTCCGCAAGATGCTGGCCGCCAACGAAGCGCAAACCCCACTGCGCCGCAACGTCACCATCGAAGAAGTCGGCAACGCCGGCGCCTTCCTGTGCTCCGACCTGGCGTCGGGCATCAGTGGTGAAATCATGTACGTGGACGGCGGCTTCAACACCACCGCCATGGGCAACATCGAAGAGTAATCTTCGCTCTGCCGATAAAAAACCCGCCAATCGGCGGGTTTTTTTGTGCCTGCAATGTCTTCAACAACCCAAATCCCCTGTAGGAGTGAGCCTGAATTTCGTGAACAGCGGATAAACCTGTGGGAGTGGGCTTGCTCACGAAGAGGCCGGCACATTCAACATGGATATCGCCTGACCGGACGCTTTCGCGAGCAAGCCCGCTCCCACACTGTTTTTACGATATGCCTGAATTTTGTGAGCACCCGATAAACCTGTGGGAGTGGGCTTGCTCACGAAGAGGCCGGCACATTCAACATGGATATCGCCTGAGCGGACGCTTTCGCGAGCAAGCTCGCTCCCACAGGGTTCTGCGGTGTATCTGGATTTTGTGAGCAGCCGATAAACCTGTGGGAGTGGGCTTGCTCACGAAGAGGCCGGCACATTCAACATGGATATCGCCTGACCGGACACTTTCGCGAGCAAGCCCGCTCCCACACTGTTTTTCGGTGTATCTGGATTTTGTGAGCAGCCGATAAACCTGTGGGAGTGGGCTTGCTCACGAAGAGGCTGGCACATTCAACATGGATATTGCCTGGCCGGACGCTTTCGCGAGCAAGCTCGCTCCCACAGGGTTCTGCGGTGTATCTGGATTTTGTGAGCACCCGATAAACCTGTGGGAGTGGGCTTGCTCACGAAGAGGCTGGCACATTCAACATGGATATCGCCTGACCGGACGTTTTCGCGAGCAAGCTCGCTCCCACAGGGTTCTGCGGTGTATCTGGATTTTGTGAGCACCCGATAAACCTGTGGGAGTGGGCTTGCTCAGGAAGAGGCCGGCACATTCGACATGGATATCGCCTGACCGGACACTTTCGCGAGCAAGCTCGCTCCCACACTGTTTTGCGGTGTATCTGGATTTTGTGAGCAGCCGATAAACCTGTGGGAGTGAGCTTGCTCACGAAGAGGCCGGCACATTCAACATGGATATCGCCTGAGCGGACGCTTTCGCGAGCAAGCCCGCTCCCACAGGGTTCTGCGGTGTATCTGGATTTTGTGGGCAGCGGATAAACCTGTGGGAGTGGGCTTGCTCACGAAGAGGCCGGCACATTCGACATGGATATCGCCTGAGCGGACGCTTTCGCGAGCAAGCCAGCTCCCACAGGGTTCTGCGGTGTATCTGGATTTTGTGGGCAGCCGATAAACCTGTGGGAGCTGGCTTGCCAGCGATGAGGCCTGAATCAGCGCCGTTTCAACGCCTGCTTGTGCGCATACATCGCCTCGTCGGCATCGGCCAGCAGTCGATCCACCGTTTCATGGCGTTGCGGATCGTATTCGATCTGGCCGACGCTGAAGCGAATCTCGTAGCCGCGCTGCAACATCGCATTGCGTTCGTCGAGGATTTCCTTGAGCCGGGCCATGATCGCTGTGGTTTCGACGTGACTGGAGCCGGTCAGCAGCGCCACGAACTCGTCACCGCCCAGGCGCCCGACCACATCGCTCTCGCGAAAAGCGATGCGCAGCACATCGGCAAAGGTCTTCAGCGCACTGTCGCCCTCAGCATGGCCGTAACGATCATTGATCTGTTTGAAGTCATTGAGATCGAAAAACAGCAGCGTCGCCGGTTTGTCCCGGTGTTTGCAGGCGTCCAGCGCATGCTGGGCCAGGGTCTTGAAGCCGCGGCGGTTGGACAGCAGCGTCAGCTCGTCCATGCTTGCCATCTGCACCGCCATCAACTCTTGCTCGGCCATGCCGGCGAGATCGCGCAACAGGGCACGCTCCTCGTCGTCGAGTTCACGCGGCTTGGTGTCGATCAGGCACAACGTGCCCATTTTGTTGCCGTTGGGCACGGTCAGCGGGTAGCCCGCGTAGAAACGAATCTTCGGCTCGCCGGTGACCAGCGGATTGTCATGAAAGCGCTTGTCCTGCTTGGCATCAGGCACCAGCAGCAATTCGTCCTGAAGAATCGCGTGCCCACAGAACGACACATCACGCGGGGTTTCGTTGACCTCGAGGCCGACGCACGACTTGAACCACTGCCGATCCTTGTCCACCAGCGTCACCAGCGCAATCGGCACGTTGAACAGGCGTTTGGCCAGCCGCGTGAGCCGGTCAAAACGCTCCTCCGGCGCCGAATCAAGAACCTTCAAGCCGTGCAGCGCTTGAATTCGGGTGGCTTCATTGGCGGGTTTGATCGGGGCCAGCATCACGCACTCCATCAGGGTCAATGACCGTTAGAGTAGCTTGATTCGCCAGCGACTCACACACTCAACCGCCCGCCACCGGACATGGCCCGCCAGCATCGGCCCAAAGCTTGAACTGGGCCACAAAAATGTCATGCGGTACCGGTACCGGCGTGCGCCCTGCCCCGGGATTCCATCCCCACAACACCAGTTTGTCGTCGCTGACATGTTTGATCAGCGCGGCGAAATCACGGTCGCCATTGCTCGAACGATCCTTGATCATTGCGCACAACTTGTCCGGCGGCAGGCCGATCCACGCCATCTTGTGCGCCGCCGGAGGCAAGCTCCAGTGCGGCGCCCCCGGCGGTGCATGCGGGCCATAACTGGCCGGCGGATTGGTCTCGGCGTGGCAGGTGGCGCAGGGCAAACCGGCGGCACCCTTGCCGTCCATGCCGCGCACCACATTCATCGCGTGTGGTTTGCCGGCATCGAATTGCAGCGGCGAGTCGCCAGGGATGTGGCAGTTCTGGCAGCGCGGGCTCTGGAACACCTTCTGCACCGTGCCGAACGCCTTGAGCGCTTCCTGATCATCGGCGAACAGGTCCGAGGCGTAGCCGCCCAGCCCCAGCAATATCACCGTGCCCAACAGCAGATGTCGTTTCATCTCACACCCCCGACAGTTGCAGCGGCAGTTCACGCAAGCGCTGCCCGGTCAGCGCATACACGGCATTGGCCACCGCCGGCGCTGTGGGCGGAACACCGGCCTCACCGATGCCGCCGGGTTTGTCGCTGCTGGGCACGATATGCACCTCGACCATCGGCATCTCGTTGAGCCGCAGCACCTGGTAATCGTGATAATTGGACTGCACCACCGCGCCGTTCTTGAGCGTCAGTTTGCTGTGCAGCGCCATGCCCAGGCCAAAGGTGATGCACGATTCCATCTGCGCCGCGATGCTTTGCGGATTGACCGCGATTCCGCAATCCACCGCACACACCACGCGGTGCACGCGGATCGCCAGGTTGTCCTGCGAGACCTCGGCCACCTGCGCCACATAACTGCCGAACGACTCGTGTACCGCCACGCCCAATGCATGCCCGTCAGGCAACGGCGCTGTCCAGTTGGCCTTCTCCACCGCCAGATTCAGCACCCCGAGATGGCGCGCGTGGTCCTTGAGCAAGGTGCGTCGGTATTCCACCGGATCCTTGCCCGCCGCTGAGGCCATTTCATCGATCAGCGACTCCATGACGAACGCGGTGTGGCTGTGCCCCACCGAACGCAGCCACAGCACATTGATTCCGGTCTGCGGCGAATGCAGCTCGACCTGTTGATGGGCCAGGCCCTTGATATACGGGCTGTCGGCCACACCTTCGACCGAAGTCGCGTCGATGCCGTTCTTGACCATGGTCTGTTCGAGCATGGTGCCGGCCATGATCGACTGGCCGACCAGCACATGCTGCCAGCTCAGCGGCATGCCCTGCCCGTCCAGGCCTATGCGTGCCTGATGCAGGAACATCGAGCGGTAATAGCCGCCACGAATGTCATCTTCGCGGGACCACACGGTTTTTACCGGCATGCCGGCGGCTTTCGCCACTTGCACCGCTTCGGCGACGAAGTCCGAGGTCGGATTGGCCCGACGCCCGAAGCCGCCACCGAGAAATTCGGTGTGAATTTCCACCTGTTCCGGTTTGAGTCCGGTGATCTTGCCGGCGACCATCTGGTCGAGGGTCTGAAATTGCGTGCCGGTCCAGATCTCGCACTTTTCGGCGCTGATCTTCACTGTGCAGTTCAGCGGTTCCATCGGTGCGTGCGCCAGATACGGCACGCTGTATTCGACGTCGATTTTCTTCGCCGCCTTGTCGAAGTTGCCTTTCGGATCCCCAGCCTGGCTGGCGGAAGTGCCCGGTGTCGCTGCCAGTTTGCGGAAACTGTCGAGCAGGCCCTGGCTGCTCAGGTCAGCGTGCGGCCCGAGATCCCAATCGACCTTCAGCGCATCGCGACCAAGTTTCGCCGCCCAGTAATGATCGGCAATCACCGCCACGCCGGTCGGCACCTGCACCACTTTGTGCACGCCGGGCACCGCCAGCGCCTCGGCGCCCTCGAAGGATTTGACCGTGGCACCGAACACTGGCGCACGGGCGACCATCGCCGTCATCAAACCGTCGAACTGCACGTCCATGCCGAACTTGGCGCGGCCGGTGATTTTCTCCGGGGTGTCGAGACGCTTGGTCGGCTTGCCGATGACCTTCCAGTCTTTGGCCTCCTTGAAGGTGATCGACTTTGGATCCGGCACTGGCAGTTGCCCGGCGGCGTCCGCCAGTTCGCCGTACGTCGCGCGTTTATCGCCGGCGATCACTACGCCGGACTCGGTGCGAATAGTCGACGCAGCGACGTTGAAGCGCTTGGCCGCCGCTTCCACCAGCATCTGCCGCGCCGTGGCCCCGGCGAGCCGGTAGCGGTCGAATTCCATCCAGGTCGAGGTCGAGCCGCCAGTAATCTGCATCCCGCCAAACGCGGGCATGCCGTAATTCGCCGCTGAGGCCGGCGAGTGTTCGACGCGGATCGTCGACCAGTCGGCGTCCAGTTCTTCGGCGATCAGCATGGTCAGACCGGTCCAGATGCCCTGACCCATTTCCGAATGCCCGAGCAACACCGTCACGCTGTTGTCGGCGGCAATGCGCAAAAACGCATTCGGCGCGAAGACCTTGCCTTCATTCTCCGCCGCCAGAGCAAAACGATGGGCACCAGGCACGACGAACGCCACCACCAGACCGCCCCCCAGCACGGCACTGCCCTTGAGAAATCCGCGACGCGATACAGGACTGTTCATCGTCTGTCTCCCAATCAGCCGATCTCGGCCGCACGTTTCACAGCCGCGCGGATTCGCGGATAGGTACCGCAGCGGCAAATATTGCCGGAGAGCGCCTGATCGATATCGCTGTCGGTGGGCTTGGGGATTTTCGCCAGCAGCGCGGCGGCAGACATGATCTGCCCCGACTGGCAGTAGCCGCACTGCACCACATCAAGTTCGGCCCAGGCCTGCTGCACCGGGTGCGAGCCATCGGTCGAAAGGCCTTCGATGGTGAGAATTTTCTGCCCGTTGGCCACCGCGGTGGCGGGCGTGATACAGGCACGCAATGGTGCGCCATCGACGTGTACGGTGCAGGCGCCGCACTGGGCCATGCCACAGCCGAATTTGGTACCGGTCAGGTGCGCAACGTCACGCAGGACCCAGAGCAACGGCATGTCGGCCGGCACATCGAGCTCCTGATCCTTGCCATTGATATTCAAGGTCAACATCGGGGATTTTCCTCAGACTCACGGTGTTCTGAAGGGGCGTCGTTACGGCCATCGAAGCCTGTGCGCGCCTCGGCTTATCCCTTTCAGCAAAGCCTAATTTGCGCGTGAAGCCAGACGTGGCGACCACCGGTCATGCCCTATCGCAAAAATGTCGACTTTAATCCTCTGGCTGATAACGGCGCTTATCCGAACCCTCACGACCGGTCTGCGACGAGCGCGGTAACCCATCACAATGCTCAGGAGTCGCGAACATGGGATTTGTCACCACCAAAGACGGCGTCGATATTTTCTACAAGGACTGGGGCCCGAAGGACGCCCCGGTGATCCACTTCCACCACGGCTGGCCGCTCAGCTCGGATGACTGGGATGCGCAGATGCTGTTCTTCCTGGGCCAGGGTTTTCGAGTGATCGCCCATGACCGCCGGGGGCACGGAAGGTCGAGTCAGGTCTGGGACGGCCATGACATGGACCATTACGCCGACGATGCGCTGGCGGTGGTTCAGCACCTGGGGGTGAAGAACGTGGTGCATGTCGGCCACTCCACCGGCGGCGGCGAGGTCATCCACTACATCGCCCGTCATGGTCAGGACAACGTCGCCAAAGGCGTGTTGATCAGCGCGGTGCCACCGTTGATGGTGCAGACCGAAAGCAATCCGGGTGGCTTGCCGAAATCGGTGTTCGACGATTTTCAGGCGCAACTGGCGGACAATCGTGCGCAGTTCTACCGCGATATCCCCAGCGGGCCGTTTTATGGCTATAACCGCCCCGGGGCCAAGCCGTCTGAGGGGATCATCGGCAACTGGTGGCGTCAGGGCATGATCGGCGGCGCCAAGGCGCATTACGACGGGATCGTTGCGTTCTCGCAGACCGATTTCACTGAAGACCTGAAGAAAGTCACCGTGCCGGTGCTGGTGATGCATGGCGAGGACGATCAGATCGTACCGTATGCGAACTCGGGGCCTTTGTCGGCGAAACTGCTGCCAAATGGCACGCTGAAGTCATATCCGGGGTTTCCGCACGGGATGCCGACGACTGAGGCGGCGACGATCAATGCCGATTTGCTGGCGTTTATTCGCGGTTGAGATAACCGAAGTCAGCTGACTCCCCTGTAGGAACGGGCTTGCTCGCGAAGGCTATCTGTCTGTCGATATCAGGTTGACTGAATCACCGCTTTCGCGAGCAAGCTCGCTCCCACCAAGGTCGGTGGTGCAAACAATTCTATCTATCCAACACAAATCCTGTGGGAGCGGGCTTGCTCGCGAAGGCAATCGGTCTGTCGATATCGAGTTGGCTGAACCACCGCTTTCGCGAGCAAGCCCGCTCCCACCAGGGGACTCGGGCTTGCCCGGACTTTTTGCTATTCCTCGGTGCGCCCCGTGCGTTCGCGATCACGTTCGTAGTGGTGCGCAAGTGGCAGCGCCGGCAACCATGACTCGCGCCGTACAGTCCACAGTTCATAAGTCGGCTTGAGCTGGTTCGGCGCGTCCAGCGAGCCGACATTCACTTCAATTTCATCCCCCGAACGCGCCAGTACCGGCGAACCACAGCGCGGACAGAACACCCGCCCTTGATATTCGCCGGTCTTGCCACTGACGGTCACCGCATTCTCGGGAAATATCGCCGAGGCATGAAACAACGTGCCGTGGTGTTTGCGGCAGTCGAGGCAGTGGCAGATGCCGACGCGGTAAGGTTGGCCTGATGCTTCGAAACGCACATCGCCGCACAGGCAACCGCCAGTTAATGGGTTCATGGTGTCTATCCTCTGCCAGACTCTGTTCAGCCTTTGAACATAGCAGCCAACAAGCGAACGCCCACAATCGGCCTTTACCGGAGACCGCTCCATGCCCTCCCCTGAATCCATCTTGTTACAGAGCTGGCACACCAACGCTAATGCCTGGATCGACGCGATCCGCAGCGGTGCCATCGAAAGCCGTCAGCAGGTCACCGATCAGGCGATCCTGCTGGCGATCATGGGCCGCCAACCGGAACACGTGCTGGATCTGGGTTGCGGCGAAGGCTGGTTGTTGCGGGCGCTGGCGGATCGCGGTATCGATTCGGCGGGCGTCGATGGCGATGCGACCTTGATAGAAGCTGCACGCGAGGCCGGTTCGGCCAAGGTACATGTGGCCAGTTATGCGGCATTGGTCGACACCGAAATTGATATTGGCCGTGACTACGATTTGATCTGCGCCAACTTCTCGCTGCTGCATCAGGACATCATTCCATTGCTCGCCGCAATGCATGAGTTACTGGTTCCCGGCGGCGCCATGATCATTCAGACCCTGCATCCGTGGGCCGTGGCGGCCGGCGATTATCAGGATGGCTGGCGTGAAGAGTTCTTCGCCGGGTTCAAGGGCCAGTGGCAGCCGATGCCATGGTATTTCCGCACGCTGTCGAGCTGGTGCAACGCGCTGGACATGGCCGGGTTTCACCTGGTCAGCCTGCAAGAGCCGCAGCATCCGCAAAGCCCAGTGCCACAGTCGCTGTTGCTGATCGCCGAACGGCGCTGACCGGGGCGACTCGAACCCCTTGTGGGAGCGAGCTTGCTCGCGAATGCGGAGTGTCTGACAGGCTCGTTGCCGCATGTGCCGACGCTTTCGCGAGCAGGCTCACTCCTACAGGGTTTGTCAGCAAGCGCCGCACTTGTCGATCTACGGCACCGCCATTCGACCAAGGACTGACTACGCTGTAAATCCTGCGTGTCTAACCTGCCGAGGATGACTGCCATGCAACGCTTTCAAAAACTCACACCGTGCCTGTGGTTCGATGATCAGGCCGAAGCCGCCGCGAAGTTCTATTGCTCGATCTTCGATCATTCGAAAATCACCGGCCTGACCCACTACAGCAAGGTCGGCCAGGAATTTCACGGCAAGCCGGAAGGCGCGGTGATGACCGTCAGTTTCGAACTCGACGGCCAGACCTTCACCGGCCTCAACGGCGGGCCGATGTTCAAGTTCAGCGAGGCCATTTCGTTTCAGGTCAATTGCCAGAATCAGGAAGAGGTCGACCACTTCTGGGGCAATCTGTCGGCAGGCGGCCCGGTCGAGGCCCAGCAATGCGGCTGGCTCAAGGACAAGTTCGGGGTGTCGTGGCAGATCGTGCCGGTGGCGTTCATGCACATGATGCTGGACCCCGACACCAGCAAGTCGCAACGGGCAATGCAGGCCATGTTCAAGATGAAAAAACTCGACATCGCCGAACTGGAGCGGGCCTTTGCCGGCCAGAGCTAATACACTCCGGTTCTGGCCTGCCGGGAACCATAACGATGAAACACGCTGCCGCCAAAAAACCTGAAAAAGCCCCTCGCTTCTGGCGCGACGATGCTCTGCCCTTCATCGAGGCACGGGCCATCGCCGATGGCCGTGAGGTCTGCTACTCGCGCCATTCCCATGCGCATTTTTCGATTGGCGCGATCACCGCCGGACGGAGCATTTATGTGCATGAGCAATCGACGTTTGAAGTCGCCGCCGGCACCGTGGTGCTGATGAATCCGGGCGACGTGCATGCCTGCAACCCACTCGATGATCAGCCGTGGTCGTACTTGATGCTGTATGTCGAGACGCCGTGGCTGACGGATCTGCAGCATCAACTGGGGTTCAGTGCCGAGCTTGAGTTTCGGCGGTTTTCCACTACTCATCTGGATGACCCGCGACTGTTTCGTGACCTGCAAGGGCTTTACGCCACACTGGTCGACGAGCAGCAGGACGTACTGCGCAAACACAGCGCAGCGGTGGAGTTTTTCGGCGATCTGCAACTTCGCCTGAACCCGGCTGAACCACCGTTACGCGAGCCGAATTTCAAGCTCGAACGCGCCGCCGACTTCATCCGCGAACACTGCACTGACCTGCTCAGCCTGGAGGACATCTGCACGGCGGCGCAGTTGTCACCGTCGTATCTGATCCGTGCGTTCAAGCAGCATTACGGCATGACTCCGCATGCCTTTGTGGTCAACCAGCGCATCCAGTTCGCCCGCGAACGCCTGCGCAGCGGCCAGTTGATTGCCGATGTCGCGCTGGAAGCAGGGTTTGCCGATCAGGCGCATTTTCAGCGCGCATTCAAACAGCATCTGGCGGCGACACCCGGCCAATATCGCGGCTGATCCTGGCGCCGGGCTCACGGCAACAGCAGATAACCCGCGCTCGCCGCCAGCAACAAGGCCATCAACCGATTGAACAGGCGCATCCCCTTCGGATTGCCCAGATACCCACGCAGAAACGTCCCGGCATAGACCCAGCAACCGACCGACAGATAACAGATCACCAGATACACCGCGGCGAACTGCCAGACCAGCCGTGCCTCGCCATCGGCGACAAACGCGCCCATCCCTGCCACACACGCCAGCCAGGCTTTCGGGTTGAGCCATTGCATCACCGCGCCGTACAACATCGACGGCGCCCGACCCGCCTCGCCGGCATGCAACTGGCCGTCATCGGCAGCCAGTTTCCAGGCCATGAACAACAGAAACGCCACCCCGGCCAATTGCACCACCCGGGTCAGAAATGGCCACAGTTTCAGGACCTCATGCAGCCCCAGGCCCATCAGCACCAGCAACAGCACAAAACCCAGCGTCGCTCCTGCCACGTGCCGCTGACTGGCCCGAAAGCCGAACTGCGCACCGGAACTCAGCGCCACTATATTCACCGGCCCCGGGGTTATGGACGCCACCAGCGCAAACGCCGCCATCGACACAATCAGACTCATTACGCACCTGCTGCAGAGTGGGGAGAAAGAGACTCAGGCTAACTAAGGCACGGCCTGCTGTATTGAACAAAATTGCCCTCGTATCGACCGACACGAAACATACGTTGAAACCAATACTGCAAAACAAACCCTGGTTGCGCCGATATAGTCGCCACGCGAAAACAAATCTTCGCGGTACCCGTTTATTGACCCACCTATATAGCCATGGATGGACTGACACCCAATGACGACTTCAACCAATCTTTTTACCCCAGCACCTCTATCAAGTGAGCAACTTGAGCGACGTGATATTGCGCAGACAATGAGAGCCATGCTCGAAAAGTGGGAAAAGGCCAAGGCCAGCGACAACTATGCCTACCCCACCAACCGTGTTAATAACAAACAACTGTGCATATCGACTCTTGAGGGAAGTCTATTCAATCAAGCGCATTTTTCGGCACACATCGTCCTGCGCCAACTGGTACGTCAGCCACAATTCGTTGCAATCGTCGATACGTTAGAAATCAATGATGACAACTGGACACTGGTCAATAAAAAGGGCGAAATCTTTCAAGTCCATGAAATCGAAACAACTGTCGGGACGTTTATCGAGCGCATTGATATCACCCAGCAGATCAACGAGATTGATTCGTTGAAAGCCGACCTGCAACTGCTGGCCAGCAGTGCAGTCATGACAGGCGGCATCGTGTCTTCAAGCGAACGTCTGCCCTTGCTCAACTGGCTGCAGTTCCAGCAACTGAACCTGCCCGAGACCGCAGACCAGTTGCAAAACCTGATTGCCTGGCTCGAACTGACGTTGCCGCTGCCGCCCACGCATGGCAACTACTGGGGGATATCGAACGAAACCAGCGCAACAGAGCTGTGCATCGACGAAGATCAGCAATCGGCTATCTACCAGGTCATCCATAAGTTGATGGACAAGGGCGAGCCGCGCGCGGAACCGCTGATCAATTATCTGGCGGGCGCACTGCTCAAGAAAGAGACGCCGACAGCCCTGCGTGAATACCCGCGTCGCGCCTGGGCACTGCTGATCGAGACCGAAGAAGCCAGAGCTTTCGTCCAGTCCTGCCTTGAAGCGCTGAATGGACCGTCCATGGTCAATGCGACTGTGCTGAGCACAGCGCAGCGCAGTCGCCTGCTGGTCGCAGCGGTCATGCTGGATTTGTCGTTGGGTCGCGAAGACAAGAACCAGAACTTCATCGAGCAGAATATCTATAACCCAGGTTACGTGCAGGCTACCTCCCATGAGGTCAACCTGAGACTGGAACAGGCACTCGGACGCCGACGTATCAAGGAATATGCAGTTCCCATGACGCTGGAACTGATCCTCGCCGGACTTGCACCTGAGTTCCTGGTCAGGACACCCGCGACTCTGCAGATCGGCACGCCTGGTTGGGTAATTCTGCGCAAATCGGTAAGTCTGGCCGAGAGCGTCGCGCCGGGCCTGTCCAGTCAGATGTCCTATGACAAGCTGCTTGAATTGGGCGCGATTTTGCCCACCAGTGCGCAACAGCAGACCCTGCATGACTGGGCGAACCTGCAAGGCATCATGGACTGGTCGATGCTGAATGGCCTGGAACCGGAAAATGCCAATGAACTGCCAACCCAAGACCTATTCAAGCTGGCTGCCACCCAATACAACGCCCACCTCGATGCGATCAGCGCCGCACTGACAACGCTCGCCACCCCACCGGTCAGTCGGCGCAAGCTGGCGAAAGCCGAGCTGTACGACATTGATTGCGATCCGACGACAGAAATATCGTTGCCGGTCGAATACGGATTCAAACGCAACTATCATTCCGTACTTGATGTTTATATGACGCGCAACCTGTTGTTCAAAAAGGACTATGACAGGCAATCCGGCACAAGTATCTACAAGGCACATCCGGATCTGCTGAGACTCGAACCAATCAATGACCTTTACAAGGCAAAAGTAAAAGAATACTTCAAGCAATACAAAGCGGCCATCAACACCACTATGCGCCTGACACTTTCACGACTGCCACAGGAAGAACGGATGGCACTTGAATTTGGCAAGGCAGCCATATTCATCGTTCGCGAATTCTCCATACAAACCCCGATAAACAGCAGCTTTGTGCCTTTTGATCCACGTAAAACAGCGCGCTTCGGCACCCTGCTGTTTTGCAAGTATGGATTGCAGTTTTACTGTTTTGAAATATTCCCCCTGCAAGGCATTTGCCGCAATAATCCGGCTCTTGCTGAGGCCTACGTCCGCGGCCAGACACTCGATGAGATCGGATGGTTTACCGAAGGGCCGAACGGCGACAACGACTTCAAGTCGCTGACGTATCTTCATACGCGAATCGAAAAAACCGCCTACTTCGAAGGCCAGGCCCCCTTGGGCGAGGAGCTGCGAGACAGGCCGGGCATCATTCTCGAACGCTTTGCCGAATTCGATGAGCCTGACGACGCGCTACCCTTTACGCGTAGCCCTATGCACAGTTTCAACTCGGAACGTTTCAACAAGATCGGCGAAATCATTGCCGAACATAATCCGCCGACCCATTACGATCAGTTTTATGCAATCAGTTACGACAAAACCGCCCTGGAGAAGAATCTTGATGACTGGGACAACATCACCGAAACCATTCTCGACGTCGTCATCCCGTTCCGCCAATGCATCAGGGGCCTGTCCTCCAGTGACCCGGATCTTCGCAGCGGCGCCATATTCAGTTGTGTGATGGACCTGACCGCGATCCTCTTCGTCTTTGCCGGAGCGCTGGGGCCGTTCAGCAAGGCGCTGGGCAGCAGTACAAGACTGTTAAGCCTGAGCAAGGTCGGCGCAAGCGTAGCGCTGTCGGTGTTCAATCCGCTCGATGGCGTTCCGAAGCTGGTTTACGGTGGCGCCAGACTGGTCGGCAAAGGCGTGATGAAACTCAGCCATTTCGGCCATACCGTCATCCGGGCCGGAGCCGGACAACTCCGAGCGCTGAGCAGTACCAGCAGCGGCTCGTACGACCTGGTCAAGGCCCTGAGCAAGACCGGAGTTGCAGCGGAGATTCGCATGACGTTGCCGACGCTGGCGCATGCACGGGCATTGTTCAAGGATGATGCACTCGAAACAGTCGAACAGCTCGTCACACGCCTGAGCCAGGACGTTGTTTCCATACCCAAGGGCGGCAATGCGACAGAACTGCAGCATCTGTTCAACGCTGCAACGAGGGAAGCGACTCAGTCCTCAAAGGGATTCCAGCAACTGGAATCGTTAATAGGTCATGCCGCGGCGAACGACGTACTGATCAGCTTCACCAAAAGCAGAGGCCCCCGGTTCAACGGCACAAAGTTCACTACAAAAGCTGGTGACTATTCGGAAATACTTGGATCAATGGCCGAGCTTGAATCCAGGAAAGTCATCTATCTGAAGAATCATCAGCAAAGCGTCTTGAAGACGGATCTGGGCAAGCCACCCTACAGCGACGTGATGCCCGAAACGGCGTTCAACCCGCAGGGTTTCACCGACAATGCGCAGAGAGCCGGAGCCTGGATGGTCAAGGGTTCGTCCTCCGACAACGAACTGGAGCACATTGTCGCGATCCTGCGCGAGTATACGAGCAACAATAAATCGCTCACCGATGCGAACGTGGTCAAAGAGATCCACGCTCGACTGGTGCCTCAACTGGCGGAGTCTGTGCGCGAGGTAGGACAGCCAACAAAATATGGTGGCAGCATCAGCGGTTATGCTTCGCTGGAACAACATCTGAAAAAGCTCGATGCCGCCCATGAGCACGTCGACAAACACTTGCTGGCGGCCATCGCCGGTTTTCAAGGCTTCGGCGACGGCAATGGTCGTACCGCCAGCGCGGTGTATGCGATCAGCCAACTGCGCAACAATCGATTTGTACCGATGCCGAAACACGTGTTCATGTCGTTGAGCGATCTGGGCTAACCACCCAAAATCCGTGCCCCGTTTAACGTGGCACGGATTTCTTCATTCCCCGGAGAGCATCGCCGGCACGGTAAACCGAAACTCCGTGCCCTCACCCGGCTCACTGCTGGCCTCGATGCGCCCGCCATGGGCTTCAACAATCCCCTGCGTGATGTACAAGCCCAGTCCGGTTCCGGTCGGGTTGCCCTCCTTCACCGTCCAGTAGCGATCGAACACCCGCGCCAGGTTTTCCTTGGGAATGCCTTCGCCGGTATCGCGCACGGTAAACACGATCTCTTTGCCGTCAGACTTGGCCAACACGCCCACCGAACCTTTGCGCGGGGTGAACTTGATCGCGTTGCCGATCAGGTTCGACAGCACCTGAAACAGGCGCTCCGGGTCGGCGTGGATTTTCAGGTCGGGATCGGCCTCGAACGAGATATTGATGTCCTTGTCCATCGCCAGTGGCCCGAGCAGCGACTGGGTTTCCTCGAACATCTGCCCGACATCCAGGGTCTGCGGGGCGATGGTGTAGCGCCCGGCGTCGATCTTCGAGGTGTCGAGCAGATCTTCCAGTAGCGTGTTCATCCGCCCAGCTGCCTGCTGCATGGTGTCGATCGCGGTGGAGATGCGCCGCGAGGTGTGCGGGCCGTCGGAACTGAAGGTCTTCTGCATCATGCCGCAGAGCATGGAAATCACGGTCATCGGGTTGCGCAAGTCGTGGGACACCACCGCTACCAGTTCATCACGGGCGCGCACCGCCTCCTGCTCACGGCGCACCTGACGGGCGAGGTCGTTTTCCAGTGCCGAACGGCGCAGGTCATTGGCCGCAAACAGATCACCGTGACTCCATTTGGTGGAGATTCCAGCCATCTCGACTTTCCAGATTTCGAACGAAGTACGCGGACGCAGACGCAGGCCGGCGTCGGAATTTTCCAGATCCAGCGGTTTGCGCGGGTCGCCGCTCCAGTTGATGTTTTCCTTGACCTCGGGACGGAACCACATCACCCCGTTGTCCACCGGCTTGGGCAGGCTCATGGCAAGCACGCCGCTGGCCACTTGCTGAAACTGCGCAGCCGGCGGATAGACGCTCGCCAGATGATGGCTGGCGAACACCGGCTCACCGGTTTCCTGCAACCACTTGTGCAAGGCGCGAATGTCTTCCGGCTCCGGGCAGTTGCCGTAGCGATGCAATTGCTTGTCTTCGATGATCGCAATGCCCCCGGCCCCGGCCAGCGCCATCAGCACTTGCGGCTGCTGCGCCAGACCATCGAAGACATTTTCCGGCGAGTCGATCATCGCTTGATTGAGCAGCGCCAGCGCCTCGACTTTCTCTTCGCGCTGGCGGCTGATCTCCAGCGCCTCCATCGCGCTGATCTGCAGTGACAGCACCTGACCGATGGTCTGGCACGCGCTGCGCAGTTCGTGCGGCACATGCAGCGGCTGGCGATTACCGCAGCTGATCAGGCCCCAGAGCTTGTCGCCCTTGAGCAGCGAGATGCTCATCGACGACAGCACGCCCATGTTCTTCATGTACTGGCAATGAATCGGCGAGACGCTACGCAGAGTGGCAAAACTCAGGTCCAGCGGGGTCTGGGTGTCCGGGCGCAACTTGGGCACCAGCGGCACCGGCTGGTAATCGGCATTCGGGATGATCCGCAGCCAGTTGGTGCGGTACAGCTCGCGCGCCTGCTCGGGGATGTCCGAGGCCGGGAAAAACAGGCCGTTGAACACTTCCATCGACGGATCGGACGCCTCGGCGATCACCTGACCGTGGCCCTCCTCCTCGAAGCGGTAGATCAGCACCCGGTCGTAACCGGTCATCGCCTGGATTTCCTTGACGCTGATGTCGTACAGGGCCTGCAGCGAAGTGGCCGCTTGCAAGCGCTGGAGCATGCGCCCCAGATGGGTCTGGTTACCGGCGACGTTGCGCGGCTGGAAGTTTTCAACGTGGATTTCCAGTTCCAGAATCAACACGCCTTGATGCCGGTGCAGCAGACCTTCGAACGCGGTGCCGTTGAGGCGAAAGTGCAGCGGTGCGGCATCGGCAAATACCGGTTGTTGCAACGCCTCGCGCACGGCCACCGCGTGCTTCTCACCCAGCAATTCGTGCAGCGGCTGGCCGATCAGTTCCTGCGCCGGGCGTGCCAGCAGGGTCTCGACGTTGGCGCTGATCTGAATGATCTCCAGCGCCGGCTCGCTCAGGGTCAGCAACAGGCCATGGGGCTGGATTGCCCCGGGAAAGCGGATCGGTTCGTCGGCACAGTTGGCCAGCAGTTCTTCAAAGGCTTCTTGGTCTTGCGGGTTCATGCCAGTACCTCCCGGCTTTCGAGCCAGCGCTCGAAACAACTGAATGTGGTTCGGGCCGCCGCAACCACGGCTTCACGTTCGCTCGCATCCAGTGATCGACTGCCCAGGTATTCAATGAAAGCGCGCCAGCGGCGGCCGGTGGCGGCGCCATAAATGTCGAGGAATGCCGCGCCATTGTCGGCGTTCAGGCTCAACCGCGAGGCGATTTCGCGGCGCAGGATCTGCCCGCCGAGGGTTGCCCCTTCCAGCACGTACGTCACTCCCAGACAGGCAGCGTTGGAGTCGATCACGGGCAGCGCCTGACACAGCGGCAAACGGGCGATAGCCTCGACCGACAGACCCTGGGCCCTCAGATCATTGAACAGGGTCGGTGCCTTGAGACGTGGCGCAAGATCGAAATCGACCGGCATCACGCCACTGTCGAGCAGTGCACTTTCCAGCGGTCGATAAAAGCCGTAGTAGGCCTGCATCAACCGCAAAAAAGCGTTGGAATCGAGGGTATCGGAGAAAAAAGGAAGACGTTTTTCCAGTGCGATGTGCAGTTCGGCAGTGCCGGCTCGCAGATCTTGCAGCACCGGTGGCACATAAACTTCACGGGCCTTTGCTTGCATGTAGATCGCTCTTGGTGGGGCCGCTTCGGGGCCGGCAGGGTGTTTGCAGCTTTGGACGGATATTACACGGCAAACGCCTTTTTCTGACTTGGCGCACAGATTTTTCTGACGAAACCAGCACCTTCTGACCTTTCAGAGTTCTGAAGAATCAGAAAAGTTCGACTCGATTAAAGGGCTGCCAATGCTGTACCGCGACAGCAGCACGTGACTGTACGGGTCAGCGCGCCCGCAGCCTGTGATAAAAAAGCGTCATCGTTTCCGGAGCCCAAGCCCATGGATCTCGCCACGCTCTCGCTGTTTCTCCCGGCCTGTTTCGCCCTGAACATGGCCCCCGGCCCGAACAACCTGCTGTCGGTCAGTAATGCCACCCGCTATGGCTATCGTCGGGCCTGCGCCGCCGGTATCGGGCGAATCGTTGCATTCGCCGCAATGATCGCCCTCGCCGGCGCGGGGCTGTCGGTGGTGCTGCAGACCTCGGAATGGCTGTTCCATGCGATCAAGATCATTGGCGCGGCGTACTTGCTGTACCTGGCCTGGCAACTGTGGCGGGCCAACCCCGAGGCTGAGCAGCAGATGGACGGAGCGTCGGTGGGGTTCTGGCGGCTGGCACGTCAGGAGTTTCTGGTGGCGGCGGGCAATCCGAAGGCGATCCTGTTGTTCACCGCGTTTCTGCCGCAATTCGTTGATCCGAGCCGCCCGGTGCCGGCGCAATTCGCCGTGCTCGGCGCGCTGTTTCTGCTGCTGGAATGGATTGCCATCGGCGCCTACGCGTGGATGGGCCTGCACATGCGCCGCTGGTTCGCCGAGCCGCGCGGCAAACGGATCTTCAACCGTTGCTGCGCAGGGCTGTTGTCGGCGGCGGCTTCGGTGTTGTTGCTGGCGAAACGCGCGTGATACCTAGGCCTCGGACGGCCCTTTGAGTTCGACCTGATTGCCGTCCGGGTCGAAGCAATACAACGACAGGCCGTAGCCCTCGGCGCCGAAGCGTCTGGCGGCTTTTTCCACAGTCAGACCGTGCGCCTGCAAGTGCTCGGTCAGCGCAGATTCATCGAACGGCTCGATGCGCAGGCAGAAGTGATCGACGTTGCGCCGCTCGGCACCGGCCGCCGCGCCACCCTTTTTGCCGAGTTCGCCTTGCAAGTCGACGAGGTCGATCATCGAGGTGCCGGCGCGCAGGTGCACCAGCCCCAATGGTTCGTTGTGCCTGACCACCTCGGCGCCGAAGACCTGGCGGTAGAACTCGATACTGCGTTGCAGATCGGCGACACGTAGGACGATGTGATCGATGTGTTGAATGATGAACGGTGGCATGGTTGGCTCCAGCGAATCGGCGATCCGCTGATTGTGGTGCAGAATCGAAAAAATTCACTGTCGATTTTTCGGTGGAGCCATCGAAATCCTGGATTTAAGCTCTGCCCATGAACATACAAACCGCACTCCTGCCGCCCCACGCCGAGATGGTTCGCGCCATGCTCGAACGCGACACCGCCTACGAAGGGGTGTTCTTCACGGCCGTGAAAACCACCGGGATCTTCTGCCGCCCCAGCTGCACGGCGCGCAAGCCGAAACCGGAGAACGTCGAATTCTTCGCCCATGCCGATGAGTGCTTGAGCGCCGGTTATCGCGCCTGCCTGCGCTGCAAGCCGCTGGACGCCGCAGCCATCGCCCCCGACTGGGTGCAGCGCCTGCTCACCGCCGTCGATGCCGACCCGGAAATGCGCTGGAGCGATGCGCAACTGCTGGCCGCAGGCATCGAACCGCTGAAGCTGCGGCGCTGGTTCAAGCAGCATTTCGGCATGACCTTTCATGCCTGGCTGCGCACGCGCCGGCTCGGCATGGCGCTGGGCGGCATTCGCCAAGGTACCTCGATTGATCATGCGGCGTTCGATTCCGGCTACGAATCACTCAGCGGTTTTCGCGATGCGTTCCAGAAGTCGTTCCACATCACCCCGGGCCGCGCGGCCAACAGTGAACCGCTGCTGTTCACCCGCCTGACCACGCCGCTGGGGCCGATGATCGCCATGGCCGAACGTCGCGGACTGGTGTTGCTGGAGTTTCTCGATCGCCCGGCGCTGACCCGCGAAGTCGAAGAGCTGCAAACCCGTCATGGCTACTTGGTCGCCCCGGGACACAACGCGCCTTTGCGGCAGATCGAAGAGCAACTCAACGAATATTTTGCCGGGACGCGCAGTGCATTCAGCGTCCCGCTGCATCTGCCCGGCAGCGCGTTCGACCAGCAAGTCTGGGAGCAACTGCTGCAAATTCCTTATGGCCAGACCAGCACCTACGGCGCCATCGCCTCACGCCTGGGCAAACCCGGCGCCAGTCGCGCGGTAGGCTTGGCCAATGGACACAATCGGCTGTCGATCGTGGTCCCGTGCCATCGGGTGATCGGTGCGGACGGTTCGCTGACCGGCTATGGTGGTGGACAGCCGCGCAAGGCGTTTTTGCTGAGGCTGGAAAACGCTGCGGTGCAGCTCACGCAACCACTGGCTTTCTGACGCTTTGCACCACTCACAAAAAGGGATTTCGATGAACGCGCTCGACACTCGGTTTCACCAGTTACACCAGGAAGGTCTGCTGATCCTGACCAACGTCGCCGACGCCACCGGCGCGCGGCTGGTCGAGCACGCGGGTGGGCAAGCGGTCGCCACCAGCAGCGCGGCAGTCGCTTGGGCGCATGGCTATCCAGACGGCAACACCTTGCCCCTCGAACGGCTGATTTCAACCGTGGAATCCATCGCGCGGGTGATCCAGGTGCCGCTGAGCGTGGACATCGAGGCGGGTTATTCGGATGACCTTGGCCGTGTGGCCGAAGTGGTCGACGCGGTGCTCGCCGCCGGTGCGGTCGGGATCAATATCGAGGACGGCAGCGGCGCCCCGGAGCTGTTGGCGCGCAAGATTGAAGTGGCGCGGCAAGTCGCTCAGAAGCGTGGTGTGAAGCTGTTCATCAACGCGCGCACTGACGTCTACCTCAAGGGCCTGGTACCGGCCGAGGATCGCGTCGCCGAAACCCTGCACCGTTCAGCGTTGTACCAGGCCGCCGGGGCCGATGGCTTGTTTGCCGCTGGCGTGACCGCCGCTTATGAAATCGAGGCAATCTGCAAGGGCACGTCACTGCCGGTGAACGTGCTCGGCTTCGCCTGCCTGCCCTCGCCGTCCGAGCTGCAAGCTTTGGGCGTGCGGCGCCTGAGCGCCGGGTCCGGGATCGCCGAGTTCCTCTACGGCGCGATGGGTTCGCTGGTAAAAAGCTTCCTCGTCAGCGGCAAGCTCGACACCCACGACCTGAAGGCGCTGACCTACGGCGAAGTCAACGGACTGCTGAAATAGCATGCCGGATCGTTATCAGGCGGCCAGCGAATTTCTGGCCGCGCTCAACGAGGACTGGCAGCGCCACGTTGCAGCCGTCGGCCAGTGCCTGCATCAACCGCACCCGGCGCGTGACCCTTACGAATCGCTGGTGCGGGCGATTGCCTATCAGCAACTGCACGCCAAGGCCGGGGATGCGATTGTCGGGCGTCTGGTGGCGCTGTTTCCGGGGCAGACGTTTCCCCGGCCTGAACAGATTCTCGCGACCGACTTCGATCAACTGCGCGGTTGCGGTTTTTCGGCGGGCAAGATTGCGACCATTCAGGGCATCGCCCGGGCAACGCTGGACGGTATGGTGCCGGATTATCCCACCGCGCTGGCGATGGACGATGAAGCGCTGATCGAACGCCTGGTCAGCCTGCGCGGGGTTGGCCGCTGGACCGTGGAGATGCTGCTGATTTACAGCCTGGAGCGCATGGATATTCTGCCGGCGGATGATTTTGGCGTGCGCGAGGGCTATCGCCGATTGAAGGCGCTGGAGGTACAGCCGACGCGCAGGCAGATGATCGAGATCGGCCTGGCGTGGAGTCCGTATCGGACGGTGGCGGCGTGGTATTTGTGGCGCGTGCCAAAACCGCTGCCCTCACCCTAGCCCTCTCCCGGAGGGAGAGGGAACTGACTGGGGGAGATTGGAGATATCCGCCGACCTGAAATAGCGGCTGTGAATCCATAGTCGCCCCGGTTGGCTCCCTGTCCTTCCAGGAGAGGGAACTGACTGGGGGAGACTGGAGATGTTTGCCGACCTGTAATAGCTGCTGCGAATCCATAGTCGCCCAGGATTTTCAGGTCAATGTATTACGCAAGACTCCTCGGTCGGCTCCCTCTCCCTCCGGGAGAGGGCTGGGGTGAGGGTTGGCTTTTCAGAGGCCGGATTTCAACTTGCTGAACGCCCGAATCAAAGCCCGATTGAACGCCTTGCCATTGTCATTCTTGCTGTACAGCGAAGCCCGCACCGCCTCCGACGGATACGTCCCCGGATCATTACGGATCGATACATCCACCAGACCATCCGCCGCCGTGATCGCATTGGCGTAGTGGATGGTGTCGGTGATCGGCGCGATCACCTCAGGCGTCATCAGGTAATCCATCAACGCCAGCCCGGCCTGAGGATGCGGCGCATCCTTGGGAATGACCATGGCGTCAAACCAGATCAACGTGCCTTCTTTGGGGATGCGGTAACTGAGCTGGAACGGCTTGCTCGCCGCTTGCGCCTGCCCCGCTGCAATCGCCACGTTGCCATTCCACGACATCGCCACGCAGGTGTTGCCGTTGGCCAGGTCGCTGATGTTCAGGTCGTTGTCGAAGTAGCGAATGTACGGGCGGATCTTCGCCAGTTGCTGCTCGGCGAGTTTCAAGTCATCAAGGTTCTGCCGGTTGATGTCCAGGCCCAGGTACTTCATGACCGCCGCGAACACTTCGTTCGGGTCGTTGAGCAGACTCACCCCGCAATCGGCAAATTTCGCCACCACCGCCGGGTCGAACAGCATCGCCCAGCTGTCGGTCGGCGCTTCTGGTAAACGCTGCTTGATCGCTTGCTCCTGATAGCCGACGCCGGTTGTGCCCCAGGCGTAGATCCCGGCGTAACGGTTACCCGGATCGAACACCGCCATGTGCTGGCGGAACTCCTCGCCAACCCCGGCAAAGTGCGGCACCCGGGCCTTGTCCAGCGGCTGGATCGCACCGCTTTCAATGGCCCGCGACAGGTGCTGGCCGGCGGTCAGTACCAGGTCATACCCGCTGCGTCCGGTGAGCAGTTTGGTCTCCACGGTTTCCAGCGAATCGAAGTGATCGGCGACCACCTGAATACCGGTCTGCGCCTCGAAGTTCTTCAGCGTATCCGGGGCCAGGTACTCGCCCCAGATATACAGATTGACCACCGGTCTGGCGGGGTCGGCGGCCTGCACACACAGGGGTGCAAGCACCAGCAATAACGCTTGAGTCAGTTTGTGCAGGCCCATCATCACACCCCCTTGCGATTAGACGTGCCGGCGTATTGCGGCATGGTGATGCACGCGACGTTGCCGCCACCGAGGAGGATTTCCCGGGAGTTTTCGATGCCGACGATCTTGTGCTGCGGGAACAGTTCGGCGAGGGTCGCCAGCGCCACCTGATCGTTGCGATCACCGAACAGCGGCACCACGATCGAGCTGTTGCCGGCGTAGTAGTTGATATACGACGCACAGATTTGGGTGCCGGCCTGACGGGTGTGCGTGCTGTCCTGCTGATCGAGGCCTTCGGCTTCCTCAGCGGTCCACTCCAGCACGTCCGGTTGCGGCAGTTTATGCACGATCAACTCGCGACCACGGCTGTCGCGGATGCTGCGCAGGATGTCGTAGGCCTCCTGATAGATTTCCCATTGCGGATCGTCGCGGTTGTCGGTCCACTGCAGCACCACTTCGCCGGGGCGCACGAAGCAGGCGAGGTCATCGACATGGCCATCGGTCTCGTCGAACTTGCAGCCGCGTGGCAGCCAGATCACCTGTTCGGCGCCGAGGTAATCGGTCAGGCGTCGAGTGACCTCGTCCTTGCCCAGATGCTGGTTGCGATTGCGGTTGAGCAGGCACTGTTCGGTGGTGAGGATGCTGCCCTGGCCATCGCTCTGGATGCCGCCGAGTTCGGCTATCAGCGGTGCGCGGTAACGGTCGAAGCGTTCGATTTCGAGGATCTTGCTGGCGATCTGATCGTCCTTGTCCCACGGGTAGTACAGCCCGCCGTCGAGGCCGCCATAGGCGTTGAATTCGAAGTCGACGCCGCGCACTTCGCCGCTCTGGTCGTTGACCACGAAGCACGGACCGCTGTCGCGGAACCAGGTGTCGTTGCAGGTCATCTCGACCACGCGCACTTGCGGCGGCAACTGGCGGCGGGCGGTGGCGAATTGCGCGGCGGAGGCGCAGACGGTGACCGGTTCGCTCTGCGCGATGGCGGTGACGATCTGCACCCAGACTTTCTGCGCCGGTTTCGCGCCGTTGCGCCACACGTCGGTGCGCTCCGGCCAGCCGAGCCAGCAGCCGGACTTGGCTTCGAATTCGCCGGGCAGACGGAAGCCGTCGCGCTTGGGGGTGGAGTCGAGCAAACGTGCCATGGTCAAACCTCGTCTTGGGGTTGGGAATGACCACAGGCTACGATCGCGGACGGCTGGCCCGCCAACGATGAATATTGCGGAACAGTTGAATTCAACTCATCAATCGGCCAGTTGATCGTTGAACCATTCAAGCATCTGCGCCACCGCCGGCCGCTCCAGGCGCAGCCGCTCGCAGACCAGCGCGTATTGGCCGAGCGCGGTCATGCTCGATGCGAACGGCCGCACCAGCCGCCCGCTCAGCAAGTCCTCCTGCGCGGTGAGGTTGTCGCCCATCGCCACACCCTGCCCCTGTGCCGCCGCTTCCAGCGCCAGACCGGCGTGAGCGAAATACAACTGGCGCTGCGGGCGCAGATCACCGGCGTGACTGGTGAGCCAGGCGGTCCAGGTCTTGCCGTCCTGATCGTCGTGCAGCAAGCAATGACGGGCCAGGTCCTTGGGGGTTTTCAGAGTGCCCTGGTTGAACAGCCCCGGGCTGCACACCGGGAAAAATTGCAGCGCTGGTAACGGCCGTACGAAGTAGGCGCTGCTGTCCACCGGGCCGGTGCCGTAGGTGATCGCCAGGTCGATGTCTTCGCCCGGCGCGCTGGCGTCGATCGGCTGTTCGTAGAGATGCAGGGTGATGTGCGGATAGCGTGCGTAGAAATCGGTGAGGCGGTTCATCAGCCACTTTTGCGCCAGCTCGGCGGTGACCGCCAGGCGCAACACCGCCAGCGAGGAAGGATCGCGCAGTTCATCGCAGGCCTCGCCGATCAGTTCGAAGGCCTGTTGCAGGCTTTGCATCAAGCGTCCGGCGGCGATGGTCGGGCGAATCTGCCGGCCTTCGCGGATGAACAGCGAGACGCCGAGCTGCTCTTCGAGCTGACGGATCTGGTGGCTGACCGCGCTGTCGGTGACGCACAACTCGGCGGCAGCCCGGCCGAAATGCGCGTGGCGGGCGGCGCATTCGAAGGTTCGCAGGGCGGCCAGTGAGGGGAGTCTTCGCATGGGTTGGGGTGCCTTTTTTTGGGACATGCTGACCGGGCCTTGAGCAGGCGTCCAGTGGCACCGCGTTATCGTTCTTCGCGAGCAAGCCCGCTCCCACACTTTGAAATGCGTTCCCCTGTGGGAGCGGGCTTGCTCGCGAAGGCGTCAACATGATCACCACAAATCTTCTAGGCTCAACCGCACCCACTTCAGCCAACCGGAGGCCCAACATGCACCTCGAAGGCTCCTGCCACTGCGGCGCCGTCACTTTCAGCCTGACCAGCGCCCATCCCTACCCCTATCAACGCTGCTACTGCTCGATCTGCCGCAAGACTCAGGGCGGTGGCGGCTATGCGATCAACCTCGGTGGCGATGCGGCCAGCCTCAAGATTCAGGGGCGCAAGCACATCAGCATCTACCACGCGAAGATGAAGGAAGCAGGTGAAAAACGTGCCCATCGCAGCACCGCCGAGCGGCATTTCTGCTCACAGTGCGGCAGTGGTTTGTGGCTGTTCAGCCCGGAATGGCCGGAGTTGATTCATCCATTTGCCTCGGCCATCGATACGCCACTGCCGGTGCCGCCGCAGCACACGCATTTGATGCTGGGGTCGAAGGCGCCCTGGGTCGAGGTGGATGCGAAGCCCAAGGACAAGCAGTTTGCGGTGTATCCCGAGGAGTCGATTGCGCAGTGGCATGAGCGGTTGGGGTTGGTCAAATGACAGGGGGGGTGTTGTGATTGATGGCCCTATCGCGAGCAGGCTCACTCCTACAAGGGAATGCATTCCAAATGTAGGAGTGAGCCTGCTCGCGATAGGGCCCAACCTGTCTACACAAATCAGTCCAGATGCGCCCAGGTCATCCGGAACGACGCCCCACCCCACACTGATTCCCCGACCTCGACCTGCCCGCCATGAGACTGCGACACCCGCCGCACCAGCGCCAGACCCAGGCCGAACCCACCGGTACGCCGATCGCGACTGGCATCCAGCCGCGAGAACGGCTCGAAGATCTTCTCTCGACCTTCCACCGGCACACCCGGGCCGTCGTCGTTGACCCGCACTTCGTAGTAATCGCCGCTGCGCACCAGCGTCACCTCGACACGGCGCTCGGCATAACGAATGGCGTTGCGCAGCAGATTGATCACTGCGCGCGCCATAAAGCGCGGCTCGATGCGTACGGTGTCGAGCAGGCAATCACCAATCAGCAACTGCACCCCCGCCGCTTCCGCCTCCAGCGCCACACTGCCGACCACGCTGTCGAGCCAGTTGGCGGCTTGAATGTTTTCGCACTTGATCACCGTCGCGCCGCGTTCGAGGCTGGCGTAGGTCAGCAGCTCGGAGACCATTTCTTCCAGTTCGCCAAGGTCGGCGTACATGTCGGCGATCAGTTCGCGGTTCTGGCTGGCGTCCGGTTGCTGCTTGAGCTGGTCGAGTTCGAACGACAATCGCGCAATCGGCGTGCGCAGTTCGTGGGAAACCGCGTTGGTCAGCTCACGCTGATTGGCGATCAAACTCTCGATGCGCGCCGCCATCAGGTTGAAGTGTTCAGCCAGATCGCGAATGTTCGAGCGCTTGGACAGTTGAATGCGCACCGACAGGTCGTTGTCGCCAAAGCGCTCGGCGGCCAGACGCAGTTTTTCCAGATCGCGCCAGTGCGGACGCACCCAGAAAAACAACACACAGCCGATCAGCACGGCGATCATCAAGTAGGCACCGGCAATGTAGAACGGCATCAGGCTGGGTTCGGCGGGCAAGCGAATGCTGAGCAGTTGCGAGCCGCCGTCGATGGCTGAAATGTATTGGGTGTATTTGTCGCGGATCACCAGCAAGCCTTGAGCCAGCTCGGCTTTTTCCTCGTCGCTGAGCGCCAGTTGATCGGCGTCGACCAAGGTCAACCCCAGGCCATAGTGCGGGCGCAGGGCCTGCAATTGTTTTTCACGGGCCGGGCTGTCGAGGTTGCGCAGCAACTCCCCCAGCGTCCAGGCCTGACCACGCACCGCCTCGCGGTTGTAGTCCTGCATCTGATAGTCGAGCAAGGCATCGAACGTACGCTCGACAGTTTGCAGGGCCAGGACCAGGCCCACCGTCATCACCAGAAACAGCCCGAGGAATAACCGCAGCATCTACAGCTCCCACGCGAACGGATTGAACAGATACCCCTTGCCCCACACGGTCTTGATGCACACCGGTTCGCGTGGGTTGTCCTTGAGTTTGTTGCGCAACTTGCTGATGTACACGTCGACGCTGCGGTTGAGCCCGTCAAAAGCGATACCGCGCATGCGATTGAGGATGTCATCGCGGGACAGGGTCTTGCCGGCGGCGCTGGCCAGCAACCACAGCAGCTCGAATTCCATGGTGGTCATTTCGATGATCTCGCCGGCCAGACGCACTTCGCGACAGCTGCGATCGATGCTCAAGCGCCCAAACTCCAGCGCACTGACCACGCCGGCTTCCGGCATCTGCCGCCGCTGCAAGGCGCGCAGCCGAGCGAGCAGTACCGGCGGTTTGATCGGTTTGATCACGTAGTCGTCGGCGCCGGATTCCAGGCCGAGAATATGGTCGAGGTCGTCTTCCTTGGCGGTAAGGATGACAATTGGCGTGTCCGACACGCTGCGGATTTCCCGGCACACGTGCAGGCCGCTCTGCCCCGGCAGCATCAGGTCGAGCACCACCACTTTGGGCTGGAACTCGAGAAACGCGGCCACTGCCAGATCACCGCGATGCACCGCGCGCACCTCGTAGCCATGTTGTTCGAGAAAGTGCGCAATCAACGTGGCCAGACGCTCATCGTCTTCGACCAGCAGGACTTTGCCAAAACCCAGGTTATCCATAACGACCGTCTGCCAACCCATGTGTGAAGTGGGCGACAGTATGGCGGGATTCGTCGGCGAGGCGTTGTTTCGGCCAGCAAAAACCGGCCGCAGGGGCCGGTTTTCGGTGATATTTCATACTCTTAAGAGTTTTTAACAGTTTGTGTTTCAGGCCGCGGCCGGCACACCACTGTGAAAGCGGAATTCTTCATCCGGCGACTCGATCAGCTCCTGCTCGGCCGCACGCACCTTGTCGATCACCTGAGCGATGTCCTTCGCGTCGCCGTACTGGTAAGCCAGTTTCAGATAACCCTGAAAGTGCCGCGCCTCGCTTTTCAGCAGGCCGAAATAGAACTTGCCGAGTTCTTCGTCCAGATGCGGCACCAGCGCTTCGAAACGCTCGCAACTGCGCGCTTCGATAAATGCGCCGACCACCAGGGTATCCACCAGTTTCACCGGCTCATGGCTGCGCACCACTTTGCGCAGGCCCGAGGCGTAACGCCCGGCGTGCAACTGGCGCAGCTCGATCTTGCGGCGTTTCATGATGCGCATGACTTGTTCGTGGTGCACCAGTTCTTCCCGGGCCAGACGCGACATCATGTTGATCAGGTCGACGTGGGAATGGTACTTGGCAATCAGGCTCAACGCGGTACTGGCGGCCTTGAACTCGCAGTTCTTGTGGTCGATCAGCAGGGTTTCCTGATCGGCCAGTGCCGCCTGGACCCAGGCGTCGGGCGTGCGGCAGCCAAGGAATTCGTGGATTTCGGGAAGGATCATGGGGCTCACGGTAAAAGGTGTACGAGCAAAGGCCGCCGATTATACCGGCCTGCCCGCAGACCACCAGTCGCAGGCGTTGATATGTATCAAGTCGCAGGCGCATGAGCAGCAACTATAGTTGTGCAACGCCGTGCCTTTTCTTTGCTGGAGACTCCGCTCATGCAAGCCATTCGCAGCATTCTGGTGGTCATCGAACCCGAACATTCGGAAAGCCTGGCGCTCAAGCGCGCCAAGTTGATCGCCGGCGTGACCCAGGCCCATCTGCACCTGCTGGTGTGCGACCGCAAGCACGACCACGCCGGCATGCTCGGCGTGCTCAAAGCCGCGCTGCTGGCGGATGGCTACAGCGCGACCACCGAACAGGCGTGGAACGAGAGCCTGCATGAAACCATCATCGATGTGCAGCAGGCCGAAGGCTGCGGGCTGGTGGTCAAGCAGCACTATCCCGACAGTGCGCTGAAAAAGGCCCTGCTGACCCCGGCGGACTGGAAACTGCTGCGGCACTGCCCGACCCCGGTGCTATTGGTAAAAACATCCACTTCCTGGAAAGACCGGGTGATTCTTGCGGCCGTGGACGTGGGCAATGCCGATGGCGAACACCGGCATTTGCACACCACGATCATTGATCACGGCTACGACATTGCCAGCCTCGCCAAGGCGCATCTGCATGTGATCACGGCGCATCCGTCACCCATGCTCTCGGCAGCGGATCCGACCTTTCAACTCAAGGAAACCATCGAGGCGAAATACCGCGAACAGTGCAAAGCGTTTCAGGCCGAGTTCGATGTGGACGACGAACACCTGCACATCGAGGAAGGCCCGGCGGATGTGCTGATTCCGTTCATGGCGCACAAGCTGCAGGCGGCAGTGACCGTGATCGGCACCGTGGCGCGCACCGGGTTGTCGGGCGCACTGATCGGCAATACCGCCGAAGTGGTGCTGGATGCGCTGGAAAGCGACGTGCTGGTGCTCAAGCCGCAGGAGGTTGAGGATCATCTGGTGGAGTTGGCAGTGAAGCATTAAGGACTGCGGCGTTTGAAAGTCAGTCTTCGCGAGCAAGCCCGCTCCCACATTTGGAATGCAATCTCCTGTGGGAGCGGGCTTGCTCGCGAAGCTTTTTGATCTTCAGGCGCCAAAGACGTCCTTGAGGAAGCCAGGGGCGATGTAGCGCTGATAATGCGCTTCCGACAGCAGGAAAAATTCCCGATCAATGGCATCGCGCAACGCCGGCAGGTTCCAGTCGCGGAACTCCGGCAGCAACACCATCCCGTAGGCTTCCAGATTAATGATCACCCGCGCCCCGCGCGCAATCAGCTGATAGGCCCAGCAATATTCCGACTGATGCGGCACGAAGCGGATCTTGCGCTGTTCCAGCTGTTGGCGCAGGCGCGCCGAATCGAAGATCTCGACCTTGCTCGCCATCACTTGTGACAGCAATTGCTCCAGACGCAACCACACCGCACGCTTTTCCTCCTCGCCGTAACCATTCCAGTGGATCACTTCGTGGTGGAAACGCTTGCAGCCACGGCACACCAGATCTCCGTAAACAGTGGAGCAGAGGCCGACGCAGGGGGTCTTGATGGTCTGATTGGGCATAAATTGGCAAAACACTGAAACGCGGAACAGGCCGGCATGTTAGCCCTTTGTCGGGCATTGATCACCCCTCAAACGTCAGGGGCAAGCGCTGGCTCGCGGTTTGCCTCGCCCGCGCACAACGCCACCAAAGTCCAATAGAGCGCGACTTACCTTTAAATTTTTTTTGCCGTAGAATCAGCCAGCCTTTTAAGGCGCCAATGTCCGTTAGAAGCTGTTTTCAAAGCGTCACGAGCACAGTCGTTCCTTCAGAGCGGTGTTGGCGAAGGGTTTTTCCAGCGGGGAAAAGCCCAACGCCAACCCTCATCAGCTCCCCGTTCTGCAGGCGTAAAACTTTGAAAGCAGCTTCTGTAAGGAATTGCCGGTAATTCTGGCCAAACGACCCACAACGTCGTGCGGTGCATGAGTACGGCAATTTCGGGATGAGCGTCCCGGACACCCATTTGGGACCACTGATGAGGGTAATAACTGTGCTTGAAGCCTACCGCAAACATATCGAAGAGCGTGCAGCCCTGGGTATCGTTCCCCAGCCGCTTAACGCCGAACAAACTGCAGGCCTGGTCGAGCTGCTGAAGAATCCTCCGGCTGGCGAAGAAGCTTTCCTCGTTGACCTGATCACCAATCGCGTACCACCAGGAGTGGACGAAGCCGCTTACGTCAAAGCCGGTTTCCTGTCGGCCCTGGCCAAAGGCGAAGTCACCTCCCCTCTGCTGGACAAGAAGCGCGCTGTAGAACTGCTCGGCACCATGCAGGGCGGCTACAACATCGTGACTCTGGTTGAACTGCTGGACAACGCCGAGCTGGCGCCAGTGGCTGCCGAAGAACTCAAGCACACCCTGCTGATGTTCGATGCCTTCCACGACGTGGCTGAAAAAGCCAAGAACGGCAACGTTCACGCCAAGGCCGTGCTGCAATCCTGGGCTGACGGCGAGTGGTTCAAGAAGCGTCCTGTCCTGGCCGACAAGATCAGCCTGCGCGTATTCAAGGTCACCGGCGAAACCAACACCGACGACCTGTCGCCTGCACCAGACGCCTGGTCGCGTCCTGACATCCCGCTGCACGCCCTGGCCATGTTGAAAATGGCCCGTGACGGCATCGTTCCGGACGAGCAAGGCAAGACCGGCCCGATGAAGCAGATCGAAGAGATGCGCGGTCAAGGCTTCCCGATCGCCTACGTCGGTGACGTGGTCGGTACCGGTTCCTCGCGTAAATCGGCAACCAACTCGGTGCTGTGGTTCTTCGGCGACGACATCCCTTACGTGCCGAACAAGCGCGCTGGCGGTTTCTGCTTCGGCAGCAAAATCGCTCCGATCTTCTACAACACCATGGAAGATGCCGGCGCACTGCCAATCGAGTTCGACGTGTCGAACATGAACATGGGCGACGTGATCGACCTGTACCCGCACGCTGGCAAAGTCTGCAAGCACGGTACCGACGAAGTCATCACCACCTTCGAAATGAAGACCCCTGTGCTGCTGGACGAAGTCCGTGCCGGCGGTCGTATTCCGCTGATCATCGGCCGTGGCCTGACCGAGAAGGCTCGTGCCGAACTGGGTCTGCCGGCATTCGATCTGTTCAAGAAGCCGGAAGCACCGGCTGAAAGCACCAAGGGCTTCACCCTGGCGCAGAAAATGGTCGGCAAGGCGTGCGGTCTGGCAGAAGGCAAAGGCGTTCGTCCTGGCACCTACTGCGAACCGAAAATGACCACCGTCGGCTCTCAGGACACCACCGGTCCGATGACCCGTGACGAACTGAAAGACCTGGCGTGCCTGGGCTTCTCCGCTGACCTGGTGATGCAGTCCTTCTGCCACACCGCGGCGTATCCGAAGCCGATCGACGTGACCACCCACCACACCCTGCCTGACTTCATCATGACCCGCGGCGGCGTTTCCCTGCGTCCGGGCGATGGCATCATCCACTCGTGGCTGAACCGCATGCTGCTGCCGGACACCGTAGGTACCGGTGGTGACTCGCACACCCGCTTCCCGATGGGCATCTCGTTCCCGGCCGGTTCCGGTCTGGTCGCGTTCGCCGCTGCCACCGGCGTCATGCCGCTGGACATGCCGGAATCGATCCTGGTGCGCTTCAAAGGCAAAATGAAACCTGGCATCACCCTGCGTGACCTGGTTCATGCCATTCCTTACTTCGCCATCCAGAACGGTCTGCTGACCGTCGAGAAGAAAGGCAAGAAAAACGCCTTCTCCGGCCGCATCCTGGAGATCGAAGGCCTGGAAGGTCTGACCCTGGAACAGGCGTTCGAACTGTCCGACGCCTCGGCCGAACGTTCGGCTGCCGGTTGCACCATCAAGCTGTCGAAAGAGTCGATCACCGAGTACCTGCAGTCCAACATCACCCTGCTGCGCTGGATGATCGGCGAAGGCTACGGCGATGCGCGTACCCTGGAACGTCGCGCGCAAGCGATGGAAGCCTGGATCGCCAACCCTGAGCTGATGGAAGCCGATGCCGACGCCGAATACGCCGAAGTCATCGAAATCGATCTGGCCGACATCAACGAGCCGGTACTGTGCGCGCCGAACGATCCGGACGACGCCCGTCTGCTGTCCAGCGTGGCTGGCGAGAAGATCGACGAAGTGTTCATCGGTTCGTGCATGACCAACATCGGTCACTTCCGCGCTGCCGGTAAACTGCTGGATCAGGTCAAGGGTCAGCTGCCTACCCGTCTGTGGCTGTCGCCGCCGACCAAGATGGACGCTCACCAACTGACCGAAGAAGGCTACTACGGCATCTACGGCAAGGCCGGCGCACGCATGGAAATGCCAGGCTGCTCGCTGTGCATGGGTAACCAGGCACGCGTTGAGCCGAACAGCACCGTGGTCTCGACGTCGACCCGTAACTTCCCGAACCGTCTGGGCGACGGCGCGAACGTCTACCTGGCTTCGGCCGAGCTGGCGTCCGTGGCTTCGATCCTGGGTCGCCTGCCGACCGTCGAGGAGTACATGGAATACGCTGGCAAGATCGACAGCATGGCGGCCGATGTCTACCGCTACCTGTCCTTCGACCAGATCGCCGAGTTCCGTGAAGCTGCTGCGAACGCCAAGATTCCGGTCGTTCAAGCCTAACGTTACAAAGCAATAGAAAACGCCGCCCATCGTGAGATGCGCGGCGTTTTTTTATGCCTTGGAATACCGTCCCCTGTAGGAGTGAGCCTGCTCGCGATAGCGGTGTGTCAGATACATTTGTATCGACTGACACACCGCTATCGCGAGCAGGCTCACTCCTACAGGGGGGTTAAGTGTTGAGTTTGAGGGCTTGCCGGACCGCGCCATCAACGCTCAGCCCGCTAAGCGTCACGCCATTTGCTTGCACTTCAGGCAACACCTCCAGCACCGCCAGTGCCTCATGCTTGAGTCGCGCCAGAATCAGGCGCTTGCCCTCCTGATGCACCCGCAGGAAGAACTCCTGGATCGCCTCGATGCTGGTGCCGTCCAGATCCGGGGTTTCCTCCAGACTGAGAATCACCGTGTGCAGCGCCACGTCCGAATGACGAATCAAGTGCAAAGCTGCACCAAGAACTCGCTCGACGTTAGCAAAGAACAACGCCTCACTGGGCCGCACAATCAGCACTCCCGGCTCAGTCACCGCCGTTGGGTGACGCTGCAGATCGACAAAATCATGCCCGCCGTCGATCCGACCGAGCACCTGAATGTCCGCCGCCGACATCTGTTTGAGCATCAGCAACACGCTGATGGCCACCGACACCAGCAAGCCATCGAGAATGCCCAGTACCAGCACCGCCCCCACCGCGCACAGCACCAGCAGCCGATCCCGGCGCCAGACGAAATAGCGCCCCAGCGGCTGCAGACTCAAGCCCCGCGCCAGCGCATGAACCACGATGGCGGCCAGAATCGGCTCCGGTGTCAGGGCGATCCACGGCAGCACCGTCAGCACGATCACCAGCACCACCAGCGCCGCCACCCCACCGGCCCAGCGAGAAGTCGCGCCAGCGGCCTCGTTCGCCGACGTTGCCGAATACCCGGCCCCCGCCGGCATGCCATGGAACAATCCGGACAACAAGTTCGCTGCGCCGAGCGCCAGCAGATCGCGGTTGGAGGTCACACGATCACCGTGCTTGAGGGCGAACGAACTGATCGAGCCGTACGACTCGGCGTACAGAATCATCACCAGCGCAAAACCCACCTCCCCAAGCCGCAGCCAGTCGGCAAACGGCAGCACCGGCAGGCTCGGTACCTCCAGGCTCAGGTCGATCAAACCGATCATGTTCACGCCATACGCCGGAAGGTTCAGCCATTGCCCGGCCACAATGCCGATCACCACCACCAGCAAACCGCCAGGCACCCGTGGAAAACGCGAGAACAGTCCCAACAGCACCAGCGCCACCGCTGCGACGGCCGCCGCCGGCCAGTTCCACTGCGGCAGTTGTTCGAGCAGTTGCGGGGCGAAGCGCACCAGATTGGCGTCGATCAGGTGCACGCCGACCACGCTGGCGACCTGCTTGAGGATGATGGTCAGCGCGAGGCCGAAAGCGAAGCCGCGCAGTACCGGTTTGGCGATAAACGCAGTGACGCTGCCGAAACGAAAGATCCCCGCCAGCAAGAACAGCCCACCGGTGACCAGCACCAACCCGACCGCCAGCGTCGCGCGTAACTGCAGGTCGCCATTGGCCATGGTCGCGGTGGCCGCCGCTAGCACCGCCGCTGACGAAGACGTGGCCGAGACAATGGCAAAGCGGCTGGTGCCAAACAACCCATAGCACAGCAACCCGGCAAACAGCGCAATCACCCCGGCCTGGGGCGCCAGTGCGGCGATGGTCGAATAGGCGACCGCTTCGGGCAACAGCAGACCGGCAATCGACAGACCGGCGAGGATATCCTGCCAGCGATTGGGTGGCTCTACAGATTGGGGCGCGCTCGACAATCCACTGTCTCCAGACGAAAAAAAGCCGCTGTGCGTATCACGCACAGCGGCCACTGTAGCTGAGTCTCTGGCGCTTTGGCTTACGCCGTCAGCGAATAAATCACCGCCGAAATGGCCACCAGACCGACCAGGGTAACGAATACGTTCGACGCCTGACCGCGATAGCGCGCCATCGCCGGTACTTTACGAATCGCGTACATCGGCATCAGGAACAGGATCGCCGCAATCACCGGACCGCCGACGGCCTCGATCATCCCGAGAATGCTCGGGTTCAGGGTTGCAACGATCCAGCACACCACCAGCATGAACGCCGCGACTATGCGATCCAGCGCTTTGGCGCCCGGACGCTTGCCGCTCTTGACGATCAGGCCCTTGAGGCCTTCGCTGGCACCGATATAGTGGCCGAGGAACGACTTGGAAATCGCCACAAAGGCAATCAACGGCGCCGCAAAAGCGATGGCCGGATTGCTGAAGTGGTTGGCCAGGTACGACAGGATCGACAGATTCTGCGCCTTGGCTTCGGCCAGTTGTTCCGGCGACAGGGTCAGCACGCAACTGAAGACGAAGAACAGCACCATCACCACCATCAGCAGGTGGGCGCGGCAGAGGATCTGCGAGCTGCGCTGCTCCGCATTGGCACCGTAACGACGCTTCTGGTCCACCGCGAAGGCCGAGATGATCGGCGAGTGGTTGAACGAGAACACCATCACCGGAATCGCCAGCCACAGTGTGTGCAGCAGTGCCGACGGTGCCGGCACTTGCGAAGCGGTGGTGAGAATGCCGCCATTCCAGTGCGGAATCAGGTACACCGCGAGGAACAGCAACGCGACGATGAACGGATACACCATCAGGCTCATCGCCTTGACGATCGCCTGCTCGCCGCAACGCACCACGGCCAGCAGGCCGAGGATCAGCACGAACGACAGCAGCGCGCGCGGTGGCGGCGTGATGTGCAGTTGGTGTTCGAGGAAGCTGGCGACCGTGTTGGTCAGGCCGACGCTGTAGATCAGCAGGATCGGGAAGATGGCGAAGAAGTACAGCAGGGTGATCAGCGCGCCGGCCTTGATGCCGAAATGCTGCTCGACCACCTCGGTGATGTCGGCGCCTTCGCGACCGGAGAGCACGAAGCGGGTCAGGCCGCGGTGAGCGAAGAACGTCATCGGGAAGGCCAGCAGCGCGAGGATCACCAGCGGCCAGAAGCCACCCAGACCCGCGTTGATCGGCAAAAACAGGGTACCGGCGCCAATGGCCGTCCCGAACAGTCCCAACATCCACGTGGTGTCATGGCGATTCCAGCTCGACAGTTCAGCTGGTGCTGCCGCTTCATAGCGTGCGTCGACGCTATTGGCCTGATCATTCATCCGGTCGGATCTCCGCATTCCGGTCACTTGCCACTCGGTCAGGACGCGTCGGAAAAAACCGACAGACATGCTCCGGCCGAAACAGGGGCGCGATTCTCCGCGATAAATGAGCAGAAGCAAAGACTTAGCTGAGGAATGGTTGTGCGGAGCAGATCAGCGGGTTGTCGTTTTCGGGAAAATGGCTGTCGGCTCCGGATACGTGAGATGTCGTTTTCCGGCAAGTTTCAGCGACAATTCCACCGGCAAGACTTGATCAGATTGATCGAGCCAGCATGAATCCGAGTGACATGCAAAACAGGCCGAACACCAGCATCCCCCAGATTGGGTACATATCGCCCTTGTTTTTAATGCGCATTCTTTCAACGTCCTCATCGTATTCTCGATCTGCCCGTTCAATCATGGCCTGACGGTCAAATGTACTCATGGTGATTTCCTTTTTTAGAGAGGGGTCTGAATGGTACAAACGCAAACACTTAAACCTTGAGTGAAAGTCCTACTGCGGCTGCTGTTGCGGTCAACACCCCAGTGACTACCGCAAACGGATAAAAATACGTATCCCACCTCAACTTCTTTTCTTCCGCTATAAGCTTTTTTCTCTCGGCCGCCAGTTTCCGTATTTCACTCATTATCCTTTCGAGTTCCAGGTGTTCTCGATTGTTTTGAAGCATTTGCCTTCCTTGGCTGTTGGTAGTCACTGCCCAAGCTACTTTGTGCCTCCATGATTTCGCGTTCATCACCATTCCGGTAGCAGACGCATCCGCCAAACTCGTAGGCAAAATCCGCGAAAAACGTAGGTAGCCTCGTACAAAAACAGCGGCGAGTTCATCACCCTACACTTTCAATCTGGCCGACATGTTCTAGCGTGAGATCAGTCCCCTGCCTCACGGAGTCTCTGCCCATGCCCCTCGTCCGCGTCGAAATCAAAAAACACTCTGACCCCACCTTCGCCAAACGCATCGGCGAGCAGATCTACGCCGCCATGCGCAGCACCATCAACGTGCCGGAGCACGACAACTTCCAGATCCTCAACGAGCACGACGGCGAGCATTTCATCTTCGACCCGCAGTACCTGGGCATCCAGCGCAGCGATCGGTTGGTGATCATCCAGATCACCCTCAATGAAGGCCGGACGCTGGAGCAGAAAAAAGCCCTGTACCAGACCATCGCGCACAACCTGAACACCCAACTGGGCATCCGCCTGGAAGACGTGTTCATCAATCTGGTGGAAGTCAAAAAGGAGAATTGGTCGTTCGGCAACGGCATCGCTCAATACGCCAGTTGACAGCCCTTCGCCGCCGCCAGCATGATCGGCGGCATGAACCTTCGCCCGCTGCACCTCACCCGTACCACCACGACCGCCACCGGCGGGTCGTGGTGTTGCTGCCTGAGGTGAATCCAGCGCAGTGAACCCAAGGCCCCGCCAGCAATGGACGGGGCCTTGTTGTTTCTCCCGTCCGTGCGGCTTTTGCAGCCCTCAAGGAGAAACATCATGTCCGCAGCATTGTTGATCATCGATATGCAGGTCGGTCTGTTCCATGGCCCGGAAAAACCCCACGACGGCGAACGTGTGCTCGCCAACATCCAGCAGCTGATCCGCCAGGCACGCCAGCAGCACGTGCCGATCTACGCCGTACGCCACACCGGCCCGACAGGTTCGCCGATTGCCGCCGGCAGCCCCTTCTGGCAATTGCTGCCGGAACTTGACCTGAATGCCGAGTCCGACCACGTGTTCGACAAGTCCCGACCCAACGCCTTCCATGGCACCGATCTGGCGCAGCAGCTCAACACTAATCAGATTGACGACCTTTACCTGGTCGGCATGAAAACTCAGTTCTGCGTCGACGCCACCTGCCGCGCCGCTGCCGATCTGGGCTTCAAACCGTTGCTGGTGGCCGACGCCCACACTTGCATGGACACACCGGCATTACCCGCCCAGGTCATCATCGAGCACCATAACGCCACCCTCGGCGGAGCATTTGCACGGCTGATCAACAGCGCCGACGTGAGCTTCTGACGAAGCGCCCGCGCGCTCCCCGTTTCAGCTCCTACACTGGCTGAAGCGGGGCTGCGGCCACCATTGCCAAACCGCTCTGGAATCAGCACTCTGACACGACTTTCGCGACCACACCGTCATAGATCACAGGAGCCGCGCAATGCCCGCCACCGTTCTGGTACTGGTTGAAACCATCAATGACTATTTGCCGATTCTCGAGCATCAGGGCTTTCACCTGATCCTCGCACCAACCCCTGCCGAACGTGCGCAAGCCATCGCCAGCCACGGCGCACGGATCGACGCGGTGCTGACCCGTGGCCCGCTGGGACTGACCGCTGAGGAAATCGCCGCCCTGCCGGCGCTGAAAATCATCACCGTGATCGGCGCCGGTTATGAACACGTTGACCTGCAGGCTGCCAGCGATCGCGGGATCACCGTGACCAATGGTGCCGGGGTCAACGCCTCGTCGGTGGCCGATCATGCGATGGCGATGCTGTTGGCGCTGGTGCGCGACATTCCACGCTGCGACGCGGCGGTGCGCCGGGGTGAATGGCCGAAGATCATGCGCCCGTCGCTGGCCAATAAACGCCTGGGGATTCTCGGTCTGGGCGCGGTAGGCATGGCGATTGCCAAGCGTGCTCACCTCGGTTTCGACATGCAGATCAGTTACCACAACCGTCAGTTGCGCAGTGATGTGCCCTACGCGTTCTGCTCGACGCCGACCGAACTGGCGCGGGCCTCGGACTTTCTGATCGTCGCCACGCCGGGCGGGATTGGCACCCAGCATCTGGTGACTCGCCCGGTACTCGACGCCCTTGGCCCGAACGGTTTCATCGTCAACATCGCGCGGGCCAGTGTGATCGCCACCGCTGAGCTGATCAGCGCCCTTGAGCAACGGCGGATTGCCGGCGCCGCACTGGACGTGTTCGATCACGAACCGCAGGTGCCGGATGCGTTGAAAACCCTGAGTAATGTGATTCTCACGCCACACGTCGCCGGCCTGTCACCCGAGGCCACCCAAGGCACGGTGGAACTGGTGGAAAAAACCTCGTGGCGTTCTTCTCAGGGCAACCGGTGCTGACGCCCATCGCCCTGCCCCCCAGGCTCAACAACCAGCGCGTGCATTGAAAAGAGCCGGCAGCGCCCTGCTGCCGTACCTATTCGAAACGCTGATTATCCTGCAACACGCTAACCTATAAGACCGCTGCGCGCTTGTGGCCGCCCGAGTGCGCCATTAGATTAGCCAATGATGTCTGGCCTCCAAAATAAGCAGAAGGGATAAGCATGGCGCTTACTGACCAGTCCACCCGGATCCGCTCTGGCGAAGAACTCGATGCCAGCCTGATCGATCCATACTTGAAGGCGCACATTCCGGGCCTGACCGGCACCCCGCAGATCAGCCAGTTTCCAGGCGGTGCGTCGAACCTGACTTACCTTCTGGAATACCCGCAGCAGGAGTTCGTGCTGCGCCGGCCGCCGTTCGGCCACAAGGCCAAATCCGCCCACGACATGGGCCGCGAATTCCGCATCCTCAATCAACTGCTCGACGGTTTCCCCTACTGCCCGAAAGCCTACGTGCACTGCACCGACGAGTCGGTGATCGGTGCCGAGTTCTATGTGATGGAACGGGTCAAGGGCATCATCCTGCGCTCCGACCTGCCGCCAGAACTGGGCCTCGATGCGGCCAAGACTGAAGCACTGTGCAAGAGCTTCATCGACCGTTTCGTCGAACTGCACCGGGTTGACTACAACGCCTGCGGCCTCGGCGATCTGGGCAAACCTGAAGGCTATGTCGCCCGCCAGATCAAAGGCTGGAGCGAACGTTACGAAAAAGCCCTGACCCCGGACGCGCCGCATTGGGAGAAAGTCAAAGCCTGGCTCAACGACAAGATGCCGGCCGACCATCCGACCTCAAGCATCGTCCACAACGACTATCGCTTCGACAACGTGATCCTCGACCCGAACAACCCGATGCAGATCATCGGCGTGCTTGACTGGGAACTGACCACCCTCGGCGATCCGCTGATGGATCTGGGCAACACCCTCGCCTACTGGATTCAGGCCGATGATCCGGCACCGGTGCAACTGATGCGCCGCCAGCCGAGCCACGCCCCGGGCATGCTGACTCGACGCGAATTCGTCGATTACTACGCCGAACGCTCGGGCATCCAGATCGACAATTTCGACTTCTACTACACCTACGGCCTGTTCCGTCTGGCCGGCATCGTGCAGCAGATCTACTACCGCTTCTACCACGGCCAGACCCAGGACAAACGCTTCGCGCAGTTCATTCACATGAACAAACTGCTGGAGCACATGAGCCTGCAGGTCATTGCGAAATCGAGCCTCTGACGGCCCACACCAAGGAACCTTTATGTCCAAGACTCAGTTGTTCGACCTCGACGGCAAAATCGCATTCGTCTCCGGCGCCAGCCGTGGCATCGGTGAAGCCATCGCCAAACTGCTGGCCCAGCAAGGCGCCCACGTGATCGTCTCGAGCCGCAAGCTCGAAGGCTGCCAGCACGTCGCCGACGCGATCATTGCCGCCGGCGGCAAGGCCACCGCCGTGGCCTGCCACATTGGTGAAATGGAACAGATCAGCCAGGTCTTCGCCGGGATCAAGGAACAGTTCGGTCGCCTCGATATTCTGGTGAACAACGCGGCGACCAACCCGCAGTTCTGCAACGTGCTGGACACCGATCTGGGTGCGTTCCAGAAGACTGTCGACGTGAACATCCGTGGCTACTTCTTCATGTCGGTGGAAGCCGGCAAGCTGATGCGCGAAAACGGTGGCGGCAGCATCATCAACGTCGCCTCGATCAACGGGATTTCACCGGGCGTGTTCCAGGGCATCTACTCGGTGACCAAGGCCGCCGTGATCAACATGACCAAAGTCTTCGCCAAGGAATGCGCGCAATTCGGCATCCGCTGCAACGCCTTGCTGCCGGGCCTGACCGACACCAAATTCGCTTCGGCCTTGGTGAAGAATGACTCGATCCTCAAGCAGGCACTGACGCAGATCCCGCTCAAGCGCGTGGCCGATCCGAGTGAAATGGCCGGGGCGGTGCTGTATCTGGCAAGTGATGCATCGAGCTACACCACCGGGGTTTCGCTGAATGTGGACGGTGGGTTCCTGTCCTGATCTCTCTGACAACCCTGTGGGAGCGGGCTTGCTCGCGAAGTCGGAGTGTCAGGCAGCATTGCCTTGAATGACACACCGCATTCGCGAGCAAGCCCGCTCCCACAGGGGTTATCCGTAAGACGGTGACTTTGGGTAATTGCCTGACAAAGTGCACCGGCAAGCACCCCCACAGCACTACTGCGTGACACACCGGGTGGTGGTGATATGCCGAGTGACCTGCTCGTCAACATACATATCGCCCGACACCTGAGTGTTTTCCAGAGTCTGACAGGTACGCACCGGCGGTGGCGGCGGTGCAGCAGGAGGCGGTGGCGGAGGACTGGCGCAGCCGCTCAATAGCGCGACAGAGAAAGCCAGCGACAACGGCAGATACACGCGTTTCCCAGGATTATTCATAGGACGACCCGCGATGAATGGAAGAGCCACTTCCGCAATCGCGCACGAATACCGCGGATGACGGAAGACCTGACCACTCATTCTTTATAGCCGACCACCCTGTAAGCGCCAGTGAAATGGAGGGGGATAAGAGAATTGGCTGTCGATTTTGCGGGGAGTAAATCTGTGTGGGAGGGGTACATCAACAAGAATTTTTTTGACTGGAAGGCCGCCATCGCTGGCAAGCCAGCTCCCACAGGGGTTGAGTATTCCTGACTGAAATGGGTCAGCTGTCAGGCCGCCTTCGCGAGCAAGCCCGCTCCCACAGTTGGGCCGGGTGCATCAGCAAAAAATTGGTCGGCTGTCAGGCCGCCATCGCCAGCAGGCTGACTCCTGCAATTCAGAGAGCGAGCCCCCCATGCGGCGAAGCCGCCCCACTCAACACAATGAGCGTTAGCTCGAGTACCGCTTTTGATCTGAGGGCCCGTCGGCAGGCTGAGTGGAGGGATTTGTCCGGGGGTGGGAGCGCAGCGACCGTTTGGCGCAGCCAAACACAGCGAGAGGAGGTGCAGCGAAGCAAACCGTAGGCGCTGCCCCCCGGATGAATCCCGCAGCGAAGGAACCCGAGCCTAGGCGAGGGCCGAACGTCAGGGTAAAGCCTTTTTGGTTACTTTTTCGGCGTCTGGAAAAAGTGACCCGCCGTAAGGGCGGAACCCTAAGTGGCCGTTACCGCAGCAACGGATATACACCCAAAACAAACCAACACCAAAACCCTAGGCCATATCCGGATCCCGAGCAGCCCGCAAAGAATTGCTCTCCAACTCATAGCGCAACTCATCAACCAACGCCGCCACCGACTCCGGCGTACGCAACGCATTGAGCTTCAACCCGCTGATCACCAGATCCACCTGCCCCGAATCCGGGTGATACAACTTCACCGTCAGCGAATGATCCCCATCCACTGAACACTCGCACGCCAAGGGCGAAAAACTCTGTTCGAGGCTGGCGCGCAACTGCGCAAGATTCATCATGGAGCCTGTTCCTTTAGCTGTTTCGAAGGGAGACGATCCCAAGCCAACAGGCTCGTATCGCACCCCAACAGACTAAGAACTGCCCTATCTCACCAGAACCTGCATTTGCACCGCATCAGCTAGTGCATTTGCACCTACCGCTGACCCTTCGCGCCGCGCTCGCCAGAAAACAGACCACGCTCCCGCGCCCAGACAATCGCCTCGCTGCGACTGTGTACATCAAGCTTGGAATACACGGTCGCCACATGATTGCGCACGGTATTCGGCGCCAGTTTCAGGCGGGCGGCGATCTCCTTGTCGGCCAGGCCTTCGCAGATCAGCCCCAGCACGTCGCGCTCACGCGCCGTCAGGTCAGTGAACGACACGCTCGGCAGTTGCGGCGAGTTGACCTTCTTCACATTGGCCAGTTTTTCGATCAGCGTCCGGCTGAACCATGATGCGTCCTTCATCACCTCTTCAATCGCCGCCACCAGCTCCAGCTCGGTGCGCTTGCGTTCGGTGATGTCCATCAGCACCAGCAGATAGCACGGCGTGTCCTGAATATTCACGGTGTCGGCAGACACCGCGCACTCCAGCAGATCCGAGTCCTTCTTGCGCACCCGCACATCGACCCGATCCACTCGTCCGCTTTTCGCCAAGGCGGTCAGCAGTCGGGCCCGCGCACCATCGTCGTCAATGAAATTCAGCTGCGTCACGGTTTTGCCGACGACGTCGTCACTCTCGTACGCCAGGGTGTCGAGGAACGCCTGATTGACATCGATCACCTGCTGTTCGTCGGCGGTACAGATCAGAATCGGCACCGGAGTCAGGCGGAACGCCTTGGCAAAGCGCTCTTCACTCTGACGCAGCGCAACTTCGGCCTTGTGGCGCAGCTCCATGTCGACGAAGGAAAACAGCATGCAATCCTCATCATTGAGCACCAGAGGCTGCCCGGCGACGATCACTTGCTTGCTGCCGCCATCGGGCAGGCGCAGTTGAGCCTGCATCTGCGGAATGGTCGCCACATCGCGCAGGCGCTGGATCGCCAGATCCTTTTGCTCGGCCTGCTCGAAGATGTCGATTTCATAGGCCGAGGTGCCGATCACCTGCTCGCGGGTGTAACCGGTCATCTCCAGAAACCCCGGATTGACCTTGATGTAGCGCAAATCGCTGAGGCGGCAGATCACCGCCGGCGCCGGGTTGGCATTGAAGGTCTTTTCGAAGCGCTGCTCGGCGTTCGCCCAATCGGTGACGTCGCTCATGATCAGCACCAGTGACTCCGGCTGCCCTTCGCGATCAGTCAGGATCATGCTGCGCACGCTGTGCACCCAGACGTGCTCGGGATCATTCACGGCAGACACTTCGATCAGCACGTCGTTGAAGGCTTCGCAGCGTGCAGCGCGGCTGATCGGATAGTGTTCCGGGGGCACCGTATGATTGTTGCGATAGCGCAGGCTGAAGCGCTTGGCATACTCATCGGCATTAGTGCCCAGCTCACCGATCCGGCTGACACCGTGCATCGCCAGCGCCGCCTCATTGGCCCAGAGGATGCTCTGATCGAGCTCCAGCAGAATCACCCCGTCGGACAGCCCGGCGATGATCTGCTGCAACTGGCGACGGTTGGTTTCAGTGGTCAGGACTTCCTGGCTCATTGGATCTCCACAGGGAATTCGCGTGTGAAGATTACGACCGCAGGCGTTCGTGATCGTGCCGAACTCTTCAACAACACCACAAATCCCTGTAGGAGTGAGCCTGCTCGCGATAGCGGTCTGTCAGCCACATCAACTCTGACTGACACACTGCTATCGCGAGCAGGCTCACTCCTACAGGGGATCAATGGTGATCTGAAGTTTCCACCAGCTCGCGCAACGTATTGAGAAACAGCTTGAGCACCGGCGAGGCATCATCCGCCCGGTAAGTCGCATACAACGGCACCTCCGGCAGCGCCGGTGTCAGCTTGCGAAACACCAGCCCCGCCGGGGCCAACTGCTCGATCGAGGCCGGCAACAGCGCCACCCCGAAACCGGCGCGCACCAGACTGAGCAAGGTCTGCACCTCGATCACCTGCTGACGGATCTGCGGGGTGAAACCGGCCTGGATGCAGCACTGATAAAGGAAGTTGGCGAACCGCGACTGCTTCAGTTCCAGCGCGACAAACGGTTCCTGTGCCAGATCAGCCGGGGCCAGAAGCTCGCGGCTGGCCAGCGGATGATCGGCCGGCATCACCACATGAATCGGTTCGTAGATCAACAACTCGTTGCGCAGCAACGGATCGTCATAACCCACGCGGAACACGCAGGCATCGATACGTTTTTCCTTCAACGCCTTGACCTGCGCCGCCGGGGTCATTTCATGCAGGCGCCAGTTCACCTGCGGATAGCGCTCGCGAAACAGGTGCAGGGCTCTGGGCAGCACGCCGACCATCACCGAGCTGATCATGCCGATTTCCAGCTCGCCAAGCTGCCCGCGCCCGGTCTGGCGCGTCAGGTCCAGCGCCCGTTCCAGTTGTTCGAACACCAGCGGCGCCTGCTCCTTGAGCATCTGCCCCGCCGCTGTCAGTTCGACCCGGTGGTGACTGCGCTCGAACAACGGCGTGCCCAGCTCCTCCTCCAGCAGGCGAATCTGCTGGCTCAGCGGCGGCTGGCAGATGTGCAAACGTTCGGCGGCCCGGCCGAAATGCAGCTCATCGGCCAGGGCCATGAAGTACCGCAGCAGACGCAGGTCCATGGCGCTTACCCCAGACTCAGCGGCGTTGAGCGCTGGCGCACGCCGGTCAGCGCAAACAAGGCGTTGGCAATCGCCGGCGCCACCGACGGACTGCCCAACTCGCCTACGCCACCGGGCTTGCCCGGCTCGCCATCCAGCACCACGATGTCGGTGGCCGGCATGTCCGACATGCGGGTCACGCGGTAGTCGTGGAAATTGCTCTGCACCACCCTGCCCTGTTGAATGTCGAGGCGATCAAACAACGCATGGCCCAAGCCCCACATCAGTCCGCCGTAGATCTGCTCCTCGACCCCGCCCGGCGACACCGCCAGACCGCAATCGACCACGCAGGTCAGCTTCTCGACTTTCGACTTGCCATCGACCGTCGCGACCCGCGCCACCACCGCGATAAAACTGGTGTAACCCTGATTGGTCGCAATCCCCAACGCAGTGCCGGGCGGTAACGGCTGGCCCCATCCGGCGCGTTCGGCAGCCTGTTTCAGCACCGCCACATGCCGTGGCCGCTCCTGCATGTTGGCCAGACGGAACGCCAGCGGATCCGCGCCTGCCGCATGGGCCAGTTCGTCCATGAAACTCTCGACGGCGAACACATTGGGAATAAAGCTCACCGAGCGATACCAGCCGCTGGGCACATGGCTTTCGTGCTTGACCCAGTTCAACTCCAGGTGCGGCGGACGGTAGGCGAAGTCCCACGCGGTGATCGCTTCGGTGGTGCTGTAATCCATGTGATCCGGGCGTTCGAAATAGCCCGGCTCCCACTGCTCCGGCGAGGCCGGTGACACCGCGTGCAGTTGCAGTGCGTTGAGTTTGCCTTGGGCATCCAGCGCGCCTCTGACCCGGTGCAGCGTCGCCGGGTGATTGAACAGTGCGTGCATTTCGTCTTCGCGGCTGTTGAGCAACTTCACCGGCACGCCGGTCTTTTGCGCCAGATACGCCACCTCGAACAACCAGTATTTGGCCTCCCGCGCGCCGAAGCTGCCGCCGGACACCAGCTCATTGATGGTGACCTTCTCCTTGGCGATGCCGCATACGGTTTGCGCGGCTTCCAGCGCCGACGACGGTACCTGCACGCCGCCCCAATAAGTGATCGCCTTGTCCTGCACGTGCGCGGTGATGCAGATTGGCTCGAGCGGGTTCTGCACCTTGTACGGCATGCGGTAATCGGCTTCGATCAGTTGCGCCGCGTGCGGCCATTGCGCGCCGACATCGCCATGCGTCATGGCTTTGATGGTTTGGCTGTTCGGGTCGGAAATAGCGGCCGCTTGGGCCTTGGCCAGTTCCGCGCTGTCGAACCCGGCCAGCGGCGAATCGCTCCATTTGATCTCCAGCACTTTGCGCCCCTGCTGCGCCGCCCAGAATGTCTCGGCCAGCACCGCGACGCCTTCCAGATTGCCGCCGAGCACGTCCGGGCGCCCAGGGATTGCAAGCACCTGGCGCACGCCCGGCACCTGCAATGCCGCCGCCGAATTCACGCTGACGACTTTCGCCCCGACCACCGGCGCGCGCTGAATCACTGCCACCATCATCCCCGGCAACTGCACGTCGATGCTGTACTTGAAGCGCCCGCAGACCTTGGCCGCGGCATCGCGCTTGTGCCGCAGTTTGCCGATGTATTTGAACTGCGTCGGATCCTTCAGCGTGACACCGGCCGGCGCCGGCAAATGCGCCGCCACGTCGACCAGTTCGCCATAGCCGAGGCTGCGTTTGCTGGGCAGATGAACCACCCAACCTTCTTCGGTGCTGCAGCTGTCGGGGCTGACTTTCCATTGCTGCGCTGCCGCCGCGATCAGCAGCGCCCGCGCCGTGGCCCCGGCCATACGCAGGCGCTCGTATTCCAGCGAAACACTGGTGCTGCCGCCGGTGGAAAAGACTTTCCAGACCGGGTGAATGTAGGTCTCGAAGAACGGATCTTCCGGGGTGATGACCTGCACGGTCATCGGGTTCACATCCAGCTCTTCGGCCACACACGCGGCCAACGCCGTTTGCGTGCCGGTGCCGGAATCGTGTTTGTGCACCACCAGTTTCACTGTGCCGTCGGGGAAGATCCGCACCCAGGCGTTGGGCTCGAATTCGGTGGCCGGCGCTGGGGCTTTCGGGTCGCTGGCGGCGCTGCCGGATGGCAGGTACAAGGCAATCGCCAGGCCCGAAGCGACCGTCGCTGCCTGCTTGAGAAACACCCGGCGTGACGGTTCGATCAAGGTGTCGTCGCGCAGGCTCATCACGCCTCCTTCGGCGCATTCGCCGCACGTTTGATCGCTTTGTTGATCCGCGCGTAAGTGCCGCAACGGCAGATATTGCCGGTCATCGCATTGCGGATCGAATCGTCGGTTACCGTCGCGCCGGTGTTGAGCAGCGCGGCGGCGGACATGATCTGCCCGGATTGACAGTAGCCGCATTGCGGCACATCTTCGGCGACCCAGGCCAGTTGCAGCGGATGGCTTTCGTTCGGCGACAAGCCTTCGATGGTGGTGATGCTGTGGCCCGCGACGGCGGCCAGCGGCAACTGGCAGGAACGCACCGCGACACCGTCCAGATGCACGGTGCAGGCACCGCACAGGCCCATGCCGCAGCCGAATTTGGTGCCGGTGAGTTTCAGTTGATCACGCAGTACCCATAACAAGGGCATGGAGGGGGACGCCTCATCCAGCTCGCGTCGTTCGCCGTTAACCGTGAATGCGATCATTGTCAGGCTCCAAAAGAGCGGCCCGTCTTTGTGCGGGCCTGGTGACCGATTATTGGAAGCCCACGCAACACGCGGCCAGCGACGATTTCTGCCAACCGGTGTAAGCAGGACTAACAACATGTACAAGCGATACCCGTCGGTGCAGTCCATGAGCGCGTTCATCCAAGCGGCGCGCAGCGGCAGTTTCTCCAGCGCTGCGCGCAAGCTCGACCTGACGCACAGTGCGATCAGCCAGCAGATTCGCGCACTGGAAGATTTCATCGGTCAGCCGTTGTTCGTACGTGAGGGCGGCGGCAGCAACCTCACCGATGCCGGGCAGTTGTTTGCCAGCGTGCTAGCGGACGGGCTGGCGCAGATCGACCGGGCCCTGTCCTCGGTGAAAAACCGCAGCGTGGCGCAGCGCCTGACCCTGGACGTCGACAGTGAACTGGCGCAGAGCTGGCTCAATCCGCGCCTGCCGGAGTTGCTCGACGGACTGCCGGATTACGAGGTGACGCTGCTGTCGATGCCACGCAGTGATCGCAGCACGTTTGAGCGGGTCGATCTGGCGTTGCGTTACGGCTATGGCGATTGGGATGACTGCGAGATGACGCAGATCTGCGGCGACCGGGTGCTGGCGGTGGCTTCACCGGCGCTGCTTGAGCGCTATGGTTTGCAGTTGCCGCTGAGCCCGGCGCAGATTCTTGAATTGCCGCTGTTGGGCTATACGCGGCGCTCGTGGATACCGTGGCTGGATGCGGCCGGAATGCCCCCGGTAGAGCCAGCGGCGCGGGTGATTTTCGATAATGCGGCGAACCTGATTGCGGCGGCTGAAGCCGGGGTTGGTGCCGGGCTGGTGCGCGGTTTACTCGCCGCCGATGCGTTGCGCAATGGGCGGCTGGTGGCGTTGAACGAGGCGCAGATTGCTGCGCATTACAACCTGTATGCGGTTTGGCCGCATGGGCAGGCCGAGCGTGTGGCGCCGGTGGTTGAGGTCATCAAACAGTTGGCTCTGTGTACGCTTGAGAACGCTGCCCTCACCCTAGCCCTCTCCCAGAGGTAGAGGGGACCGATTGGGGAATATTGACGAATTACGCCGACGTGAAAGCTCAGCTGTGAATCCATAATCGACTGGATCTTTCAGGTCGATGTAAACCGAAAGACACCTCCGTAAGTTCCCTCTCCCAGAGGTAGAGGGGACCGATTGGGGAATATTGACGAATTACGCCGACGTGAAAGCTCAGCTGTGAATCCATAATCGACTGGATCTTTCAGGTCGATGTAAACCGAAAGACACCTCCGTAGGTTCCCTCTCCCTCCGGGAGAGGGCTAGGGTGAGGGCAAGGCTCTTGATCCAAGGCCCATATCCCAGAAGTATCACCACCCCACCCAATTAATATTGTACGAACCCTCCCCCGCCTTCCAATACTCGCCCTCAGCAACCACCCACCCGGGCCGGATGCGAACAGGCGAGGGAATGCGCGAGTGCTGCGCATAGAAATGGCCGATAGCCCGGGGCGTGGATGCCGAGAGCCGCAAGGCTCCCTTCCCCGCTATCAGGAGATCGACTTCAATGATCATCGATATCAGCTGCTATCCCACGGATCTCGTGGACCTCGCCTGGAGGCATGACGGTGACCCGTTCACCGGCGAGCGTTTGCTGGAGATGATGGATGGCCCGTACATGGTCAACGGCAAACCTCGCCGGATCGACAAAGCCTTCATCCAGCCGCCGCAGGGCAACACCATTTACACCTGGACCGACGGCGAACTCTCGGGCCGCGAATCCATCGACGCCTACATGGCCTACACCCTGAAAATGGTGCAGACCTACCCCGATCGTTTCATCGGCTGCTTCGTCTACAACCCGCGCTGCGGCGTGGAAAACGGCGTCGAGGCGATCGAGCGCTACGTCAAGGAGCACGGTTTCAAGATGGTGCAGATGCAGGCCAATATGCACGCCTACCGGCCTGATCGTGCACTGGACTGGGTGCGCCCGTGCTTCGAGAAATGCGCCGAACTGGGCATCCCGGTCAAGCTGCACACTGGCGACGGGCCGTACAGCATCCCGTCGGAATGGGTGCCGATGATCAAGGAATTCCCCAACGTGAATTTCATCATGGCCCACTTCGGCGTGCAGACCGGCGGGGTCTACGTGTTCGAACCGATGCAATGGGCGATGGAGCTGCCCAACGTCTATTGCGAATCGGGCTGGTGCCTACAATCGCGGATCGTCGAGTTCGCCAAGGTCTTGCCAACGCACAAGATCCTGTTCGGCACCGACACCCCGCCGAACGAACCGGGCATGTGGCTGCGCCTGCTCGAAGTGTTGTGCCACGAGCCGCCGCAAGGCCTGAACCTCGACGAAGACACCCTCGAGGAATACCTGGGCAACAACACCGCGCGGATGATCGGCCTCGAACCGACCCCGCCGCCGCGTTCCGTTTCCGAAGCAGAGGCGCAACTCAAGCGCCCCGTCACCACGCAACTGGCCAGGAGCTGAACCGATGATCATCGACACCCATCTGCACCCCACCAATCTGGTCGACGAGGCCTGGCGCCACACCGGCGAACCGTTCACCGGCGAGCGCATGCTCAAACTGATGGACGGCCCGTACATGATCAACGGCAAACCGCGCCGCATCGACATGGGTTTCATCCAGCCGCCACCGGGCAACACCGGTTATCGCGACGGTAACCGCCGGGGCCGCGAGGGCGTGCGCGACTACATGTCGTATGTCGCCGAACTCTGTGTGAAGTACCCGGATCGCTTCATCGGCAACTTCAACTTCAACCCGCGCTGGGGACCGGAAAACGGTGCGGCGGAGCTGGAATTCCACATCAAGGAATACGGTTTCAAGATGCTCAAGCTGCACGCCAACATGCACGGCTATCGCCCGGACCGGGCGCTGGACTGGTTGCGCCCGGCAATGAAAGTCTGCGCCAAGTACAACATCGTGGTGCTGATCCATACCGGCGACGGCCCGTACACCATTCCGACGATGTTCTACCCGATCATCCGTGAGTTCCCGATGGTCAATTTCATCATCGGCCACTTCGGCATCCAGACCGGCGGCAACTACTCGTTCGAGGCGTTCTGGATGGCGATGGACACGCCGAACGTGTACTGCGAATCGGGTTGGTGCTTCCAGTCGCGGATCGTCGAGTTCGCCAAGGAACTGCCGCGCAACAAGATCGTGTTCGGCACCGACTCGCCGCCGAACGAACCGGGCATGTGGCTGCGCGAACTGGAGGTGTTGTGCTCACCGGCGCCGCAAGGTCTTGGCATCGATGAGGATCATCTGGAGGACTACCTGGGCAACAACATCGCCCGGTTGTGCGGGATCGAACCGACGCCACCGCCGAAGGATCTGGTTGAGGCGGATATACGCCTGACCACCACGTACTTGTAGCCACACACAATCCATGTGGGAGCGGGCTTGCTCGCGAAAGCGGTGCTTCATTCAACAATGAAGGTGGCTGATCCACCGCATTCGCGAGCAAGCCCGCTCCCACATTGGGGCCGTGTTACGACAGTTACACAGCGACTTTACAGGCACGAAGATGACCCGGCGTTCCCTCGACCGGCAGGCCAACGGCTGCTCGATCGAACGCCCTCTCACCCCTGCGTGCCTGCTTTTTACGAGGTGAAACCATGACCCGTTCGACGCTCGGCGATTCTCAGGATTTTCACGTGTTCATCGACGCCTATCGCCGTGAGTACCCGGACGATGTGCTGACCATCACCCAACCCGTTTCTGCCGATCAGGACATCACCGCCCTGGTCGATGCCCTCGCCACACAGGGCCGCGATCCATTGCTGATCTGCGACAACGTCGGCGGCCTCAAGGTACCGGTGGCAACTAACCTGTTCGCCTCCCGCACCCGCATTGCCCGGTTGTTCGATGTCACCCCGGCACAACTGCACGAAACCTTCCAGCGCCGCGCCAACCAGCCCATCGCCCCGCGCTACGTGGAAAGCGGCCCCGTGCTTGATGAAGTGTTCGAAGGCGAAGCCGTAGATCTGGCGCTGCTGCCGATGCTCAAGCATTTCGACAGCGATCGCGGGCCGTACATCACCAACGCGATCATCATCGCCGAGGACCCGCTGACCGGCATCGCCAACATGAGCTACCACCGCTCGATGCGCCACGCGCGCCAGTCCCTGGCGACCAGCCTGCACTCGCGCGGACACCTGTGGCGGATGCTGCAGACCGCCCGTGAGCGCGGCGAAGAATTGCGCGTGGCAATGGTGGTCGGCGCACATCCGCTGTTCATGCTCGCGGCGGCAGCGCGTTTGCCGTATGGCGCCGATGAGCGCGCTGTCGCTGGCGGGTTGTTCGGCGCACCGCTGGAACTGGTCAAGACCCCGCGCTATGGCATCGGCGTCCCGGCATACGCCGAGTTCGTCCTCGAAGGCGCCATCGACCCGACGGCCTACGCCGAGGAAGGCCCGTTCGGCGAGTTCAGCGGTTACTCCTCGGATCGCTCGACCAACAACGTGCTGCGCGTCGACACCCTGTTGCGGCGCAGGGACGCCTGGCTGGTGGACGTGATGGGCGGCCGCTACGCCGAGCATCTGACCCTCGCCCGGCTGCCGCGCGAAGCGGAAATGAGCGAGAAGCTCAAGGCGCGTTTCCCCGCCGTCACCGCCGTGCATTACCCGAACTCCGGCACCCACTTTCATTGCTACGTGGCACTGGATCAGAGCCGCGACGGTGAGGCGCGGCAGATCATGCTGGCCCTGCTCGGCTGGGATCCGTATCTGAAAAACGTGATCGCGGTGGACAGCGATATCGATATCACCGACGACAGCCAGGTGTTGTGGGCGCTGGCCACGCATTTCCAGCCGCATCTGGATCTGTTCATGATCGACGGCTTGCCCGGCAGCCCGCTGGATCCGTCGTCATCGGTCAACGGCACCACTTCGCGCATGGGCCTGGACGCCACCCGTGGCTCGGGCTTCGACGGGATCAAGGCGCAGCTCGATCAGGACGTGCTCGAACGTGCCCGGCAATTGCTCAAGGGTCTGGCATCGTGAACCGTCAGCGGATGGTGGTCGGCATCAGCGGCGCGTCCGGCTTCATCTACGGCGTGCGCCTGCTGCAATTGCTCGTCGAACTGGACATCGAAAGCCACCTGATCATCAGCCGCGCCGCGCTGCTGACCATGGCCCACGAAACCGACTACAAACTGGCCGAGGTCACTGCGCTCGCCAGCCACTACCACCGCGCCGATGACGTCGCCGCCGGGATTGCCAGCGGTTCCTTTCGCTGCTTGGGCATGGTGGTCGCGCCGTGTTCGATGCGCACCCTGGCGGAGATCGCCACAGGCACTTCGTCCGGGCTGATCGGCCGCGCCGCCGACGTCACCCTCAAGGAACGCCGCACCCTGGTGCTGATGGCCCGCGAAACCCCGCTGACCCTCGCCCACCTGCGCAACATGACTGCCGTGACCGAGATGGGCGGAATCATCGCCCCGCCGGTGCCGGCGTTCTACGCCCGGCCCGAAAGCCTGGCGCAGATGGTCGATCACAGCCTCGGCAGAGTGCTCGACCTGTTCGGCCTCGATGCCGGCGTTGCCACCCGCTGGAAAGAACACCGAGAACCCTGTGGGAGCGGGCTTGCTCGCGAATGCGGTGGGTCATTCAACAATGATGGTGGCTGAACCACCGCATTCGCGAGCAAGCCCGCTCCCACCCAAAGCAAATCCGCGTCCATCAAGGAGCTGCATATGAACACCCCCTTCAACGCCCCAACCCCCAACACCAAAATCCCCGTGACCATCCTCACCGGCTTCCTCGGTGCCGGCAAAACCACCCTGCTCAACTACATCCTCAAGGAAAACCACGGGCGCAAGATTGCCGTAATCGAAAACGAGTTCGGCGAGGTCGGCATCGACGGCGATCTGGTGCTCAGCTCGGAGACCGAAGAGATCTACGAAATGGTCAACGGCTGCGTGTGTTGTACCGCCGAGGTTCGTGAGGACCTGGTGCGCATCGTCCGCGAGCTGGTGGCGCGCCCGGTGCGCCTCGATCACATCCTCATCGAGACCAGCGGCCTCGCCGATCCGTACCCGGTGGCGCAGAGCTTTTTCATCAATGACCCCATTGCCGAAGAAGTCGAACTCGACGCGATCGTGACCATGGTCGACGCCAGGCACATCGCCCAGCACCTGGAGGATCTGCAACTGGATGGCGTCGACAATCAGGCGGTGGATCAGATCGTCTGCGCCGACCGCATCGTCATCAACAAGGTCGATCTGGTCAGCCCTGAAGAGGTGGACATTCTGCGCGGCAAGATCCGTGGTTTGAACGCCACCGCAGATCTGGTGACCTCCACCCACGCGCAGATCGACCTGACGAAAATCCTCGGCATCGGTGCGTTCGAGTGCACGCAGAAGCTTATGGAAATCGGCGCGGAACCTGAGCATCACGACCATGACCACCACCATGAATCAGAAGACCACGAACACGATCCGAGCGTGTCATCGGTGGGCATCGCCGTCGACGGCGCGGTCAATCTGATGGCGTTCCACCGCTGGATCAGCGAGCTGCGCTCGTCCCAGGCCGACAACCTCTATCGCATGAAAGGCGTGCTCGCCGTGGCCAACGAAGACCAGCGCTACGTGCTGCAAGGCGTGCACAGCCTGGTGGAATTCCGCGCCTCGACCGCCTGGGGCACGGAGCCCCGTTCGAGCAAGATCGTGTTCATCGGCCGCGACCTGGACCGCGCGGCGCTGAACCAGGGCTTTGCCGCCTGCCTGGCAGGCTGAACAAGGCATCGGAGCCGGTGGATGGCGGCTTCGCAGCACGAATGACTGATGTTCTTTCGCCTGGCGCAGAACATGTGGGAGCGGGCTTGCTCGCGAATGCGGTGGGTCATTGCACAGTGATGTCGACTGACACAACGCTTTCGCGAGCAAGCCCGCTCCCACAGGGTTACACCGTGTTCTGGCGCTACGCGGCATCAGACGAATACCCCTCTCTACCGCATAAAAACAGCCAGAGGTGATTCCATGTCGTCAGCCACTCCTTCCTCCACCGTGCACCCCGTCGACCGCGTTTTGCCGGTGCGACAGATGCTCACCCTCGGCCTGCAACACATGGCCGTCTCGTACATCGGCGCCATCGCCGTGCCGTTGATCGTCGCCAGTGCCCTGAAGATGTCCCACGCCGATACCGTGGTGCTGATCAGCACCACGCTGTTCTGCTCCGGCATCGCCACCCTTTTGCAAACCGTCGGCTTCTGGAAGTTCGGTGTACGCCTGCCGATCCTGCAAGGCGTGGCGTTCAGCAGCGTCGGTCCGGTGATTGCCATCGGCAGCAACCCCGACGTGGGGTTTGCGGGAGTCTGCGGCGCGGTGATCGGCGCCGGGATTTTCACCCTGCTGATGGCGCCGTTCGTGGGCCGATTGCGGCGGTTTTTCCCGCCGGTGGTCACCGGCTGCATCGTCACGGTGATTGGTTTGCAGCTGTTCCCGATCGCCTATGAATGGGTCGGTGGCGGACGCAACGCGAGCAACTTCGGCGCCCCGGCATTTCTCGCGGTGGCGGTGGTGGTGCTGCTGACCATTCTGCTGGTCAATCGCTATGGCAGTCCGCTGCTGCGCAACATGGCGGTGCTGGTGGGCATGCTGGTCGGCGCCGGTCTGGCCTACGGTCTGGGCATGGGCAATTTCCACAGCGTCGAAGAGGCGCCCTGGCTGACCTTGCCCTACCCGTTCTACTTCGGCTTGCCGACTTTCAGCCTGATCCCCATCGCGACCATGGTGGTGGTGATGATCGTGCAGATGGTCGAGTCGATGGGGCTGTTCGTGGCCATCGGCGACATCGTCGACAAACCGGTGGAAGACCAGCAAGTGATCAACGGCCTGCGCGCCAATGGCCTGGCCAGCACCATCGCCGGGATGTTCGCCGCGTTCCCGTTTATCGCCTTCATGGAAAACGTCGGCCTGGTGATCCTGACCGGCGTGCGCAGCCGTTGGGTGGTCGCCGTCAGTGGCCTGTTGATGTGTTCGATTGCGCTGGTGCCCAAGGCCGGGGCGATCATCGCGTCGATGCCGACCGCGGCGTTGGGCGGCGCCGGTATCGCGATGTTCGGCGTGGTCGCGGCGGCGGGGATTCAGACCCTGGCCAAGGTCGATTACGAGCGCAATCGCTACAACGTATTGATCGTCGGTTTCACCATCGCCGCCGCGCTGGTACCGGTGCTCGCCCCGACCCTGTTCAAACAAATGCCCGAGTGGTCACAGCCGTTCCTGCACAGCAGCGTGGTCATCGCCTGCCTGGTGTCGGTGCTGCTCAACGCGGCGCTCAACGGCGTCAGCGTGCCAGACACCACACCCGGCAAATCCGCCTCGCACATTCTCTGACTGGAGCCTGCCCATGATTCAACTTCAAAACATCCTGATCAAAAACCCGCTGGCGGTGATGACCGGCCTGCGCGGCCCGCGAGCCCGGGCCGGTGCGGTGGACATTCGCGTGGTCAACGGCCGCATCGCCGAAATGGCCGCCGACCTTCAAGCGCAACCCGGCGAGCGCGTGATCGATGCACGCAACTGCGTGGTCTATCCGGGCTGGATCAACACCCACCATCACCTGTTCCAGAACCTGCTCAAAGCCGTGCCCGAAGGTTTGAATCAGGATCTGCAAGGCTGGCTGGCGAGCGTGCCCTACCCAAGGTTGAACCGCTTTACCCCGCAACTGGCGCGGATCGCCGCTCGGCTGGGCATGGTCGAATTGCTGTTGTCCGGGGTGACGACCTGCGCCGATCATCATTATCTCTACCACGCCCACGGCAGCACCGAGACCGGGGACCTGCTGTTCGATCTGGCCGATGAGTTCGGCCTGCGCTTTGTGCTGTGTCGCGGTGGCGCGCTGGAATCCGCCAGCGCGCACCCGGGTTTCTCGAAAACCGCGCTGCAACCGGAAAGCCTCGAACAAATGGTCGGCGATATCGAGCGACTGAAATCGCTGTATCACCAGGACACCCCGGATGCCCTGCGCCGGGTGGTCGTCGCGCCAACCACACCGACCTTTTCGCTGCCGCCGACCCTGCTGCGCGAACTGGCGCACACCGCGCGCGGCCTCGGTTTGCGCCTGCACACGCACCTGTCGGAAACGCAGAACTACGTGAATTTCTGCCGCGAGAAATACAACTGCCTGCCGGTGGAGTTCGTCGCCGAACACGAATGGCTCGGCCCCGACGTCTGGTTCGCCCACGCCGTGCACCTGCAACCCGGCGAAATCCGCATGCTCGCCCAGACCGGTACCGGCATCTCGCATTGCCCGGTGAGCAACGCGCGCCTGGGCAGCGGCGTCGCGCCGGTTCCGCAAATGTATGAGGCCGGCGTACCGATCTCCCTCGGCGTCGACGGCGTCGCGTCCAACGAATCCGGAAGCATGGTCGGCGAAGCCAACACCGCATGGCTGATCCATCGCGCCGAACAAGGCGCCTCGGCGACCACTGCCGAAGACGTGATCCACTGGGGCACGGCGGGCGGCGCGCAGGTATTGGGACTGGGCGCGGTCGGTACGCTGGAAATCGGGCAAGCGGCGGATCTGGTGATCTACAGCCTTGATCACCCACGCTTCTTCGGTTTCCACGACAGTGCGGTTGCACCGGTGGTCGCGGGAGAACCGATCACGGTGAAGTACAGCCTGGTGGGCGGCCGGATCGTGGTCGATAACGGCGTGATTCCGGGGCTGGATATCGAACGGATGCGCGCCGAGGCATGGGAAGGTGTGCAGGCGATGATGAATATCGAGGATTGACCGCGGATCCACATGCAATGCAAAACCTGTAGGAGTGAGCCTGCTCGCGATAGCGGTGTGTCAGCTGACATTTGCGCTACTGACACACCGCTATCGCGAGCAGGCTCACTCCTACAGGGAACAACGCCACATTCGCGGACCCGGGGATTCTCGACTAAGGTTACCCCCTCATCGGATTGAGCCCCTGCCAGATCCACCGGGCTCTTGATCAAGGAGAGACTGATGACGTCGCGTCGCAACATCGAACAGACTTATCGCACCTGGTCCAGCCCGATTCTGCTGGAGCTGAAAAAGCGCGAACACCAAATGGCGCCGGTCGAGCGTCAGGCGCTGGAGAATGTTTTGGTCGAACGACGGTTGCTGGATGTCGGCAACCCCAACGGCCCCGACCGACGCCAGGGCACAGCGGGCAAGAATGACCGGCCCGGCTGATCACTTTACTCAACTGAACAAAAACCTGTGGGAGCTGGCTTGCCAGCGATGACGGACTTTCAGTTAATCCAGTGTCGACTGGTCCACCGCCATCGCTGGCGAGCCAGCTCCCACAGGTCACGCCGCGTTTTCAGGCCGCGCGCTGCCCCTCCGCCACCATCGCCGAAGCCGCCAGCATCGCCCGCAACAACACCGCACACCCGGCCGCCAGATCTTCCGGCGCGGCATTCTCGATTTCGTTGTGGCTGATCCCGCCTTCGCACGGTACGAAAATCATCCCCGCAGGACCGAGTTCGGCGAGGAAGATCGCGTCATGCCCGGCGCCGCTGACGATGTCCATGTGCGACAGGCCAAGGCCTTTTGCCGCGCCGCGTACCGCCTCGACGCAGCCCTTTTCGAAGTACAGCGGCGGAAAGTCTGCAGTCGGGGTCAGCTCATAGGTCAGGCCGTGTTCCTCGCAGGTGGCGTCGATGACCTGCTTCACCTCGGCGATCATTGAGTCCAGCCGCTCCGGTTGCAGATGCCGGAAGTCGAGGGTCATGCGCACTTCGCCGGGGATGACGTTGCGCGAGCCGGGGTAGGCTTGCAGGCAACCGACCGTGCCGCAGGCGTGGGGTTGATGGCCGAGGGCGGCGCGGTTGACCGCACCAACGATGACCGAGGCGCCGACCAGCGCGTCCTTGCGCAGGTGCATCGGCGTTGGCCCGGCGTGGGCTTCTACGCCGCGCAGTTTCAGGTCGAACCACTTCTGCCCGAGAGCGCCGAGTACCACGCCGATGGTTTTCTGTTCGTCTTCGAGGATCGGGCCTTGCTCGATGTGTGCCTCGAAATAGGCACCGACCTTATGTCCGCTGACCTTGCGTGACCCGGCATAGCCGATGGCATTCAGGGCTTGGCCGACGGTGACGCCGTCGGCATCGACCTTGGCCAGAGTTTCTTCAAGGGTGAATTTCTCGGCGAACACGCCGGAACCCATCATGCACGGAGCAAAGCGCGAGCCTTCTTCGTTGGTCCAGACCACCACTTCCAGCGGCGCTTCGGTTTCTACGCCGAGGTCATTGAGGGTGCGCAGCACTTCGACGCCGGCGAGCACGCCGAAACAGCCGTCGAACTTGCCGCCGGTGGGCTGGGTGTCGATGTGGCTGCCGGTCATCACCGGCGGCAGGTTCGGATTGCGCCCGGGACGGCGGGCGAAGATGTTGCCGACTTCATCCACCGTGACGCTGCACCCGGCGTCCTTGCACCACTGCACGAACAGGTCACGAGCCTGACGGTCGAGGTCGGTCAGGGCCAGACGACAGACCCCGCCCTTGACCGTGGCACCGAGCTTGGCCAGTTCCATGAGCGAGGCCCAGAGGCGGTCGCGGTTGATGTGCTGATGGGTGGATTGCAGAACGTCTACGGCTGCGTTCATGTTGATCTCCTCAGGCAGTTTTTTTATGAGTTTCTACAGGCAGTTCTTGTGTGTATTTGAGGCCGTCTTCGCGAGCAAGCCCGCTCCCACATTTGGAATGCGTTCACCCTGTGGGAGCGGGCTTGCTCGCGAAGGGGCCATTCCTCACACCGAAGATTTCACAACAGAGGGGCTGCTTCGCATCGAACACAACCCGTAATAAATCACCCCACCCAGCGCCGAACCGGTAAACCAGCCGTAGCTGTAAAACCAACTGAACGCATCGCTGCCCAGCGACAGCAAGGTCAGCACCACCGGCACGCCAAATGCGGTAAACCCGGCCCAGTTCCACGCCGGATACACGTCGTCGCGATAAAGCCCGGCCAGGTCCAGCTGCTGTTTCTTGATCAGGAAATAGTCCACCACCATGATCCCGGCAATCGGTCCGAGCAGGCTCGAATAGCCCAGCAGCCAGTTGGAATACACGGTTTCCAAGCTGACATCGGAAACGATCAGCCCGAGCTTTTTCAGCAGCTCGTGGGCCATCAGCGCCAGCCCGACGAAGCCGGTGAGCAACACGGCTTTGGTGCGGTTGATCACCTTGGGCGCGATGTTCTGGAAGTCGTTGGTCGGCGAGACAATGTTCGCTGCGGTATTGGTCGACAGCGTGGCGATGATGATCAGTGCCATGGCCACCGCCACCCACAGCGGGCTCTGGATATGGCCGATCAGGCTCACCGGGTCGGACACCGTCACGCCGACCAGTTTCACCGACGCGGCAGTCATCACCACACCCAGCGAAGCGAACAGGAACATGGTCAGCGGCAGACCGAAAATCTGCCCGAGGATCTGGTCCTTCTGGCTCTTGGCGTAACGGCTGAAGTCAGGAATGTTCAGCGACAGCGTGGCCCAGAAGCCGACCATCGCCGTCAGCCCGGCGGCGAAGTAACTGACCACGCTCGCGCCCTCAGGACGCTTGGGTGGAATCGCCAGCAGCTCGGTCATCGACACATTGGGCATCGCCCACATCAGCAGGCCGATGCCGACCGCCACCAGCAACGGCGCGGACAGGGTTTCAAGCCACTTGATCGACTCGGCCCCGCGGATCACCACCCACAGATTCAGCGACCAGAAGATCATGAAGCCGATCACCTCCCCTGTTCCACCGAGTGACTTCCAGCCGTCGAAGATCGAGCCGAGAAACAGGTGAATCGCCAGCCCGCCGAACATGGTCTGAATGCCGAACCAGCCACACGCCACCAGCGCACGAATCAGGCACGGCACGTTGGAACCGAGCACGCCGAACGACGAGCGCAGCAGCACCGGGAATGGAATGCCGTACTTGGTGCCGGGGAAAGCATTGAGGGTCAACGGGATCAGCACGATGACGTTGGCCAGCAGAATCGCCATCAGCGCTTCGCCGACGGTCAGGCCGAAATACGCGGTAAGTACGCCGCCGAGGGTGTAAGTCGGCACGCACACCGACATGCCGACCCACAGCGCGGTGATGTGCCATTTATTCCAGGTTCGTTCGCGCACCTTGGTCGGTGCCATGTCGTGGTTGTAACGGGGACTGTCGAGGACGTCACTGCCGGCTTCGAGTTCGAACAAGCCGTCGCGCTCGGTCACTTGCGATCTGTTCTGTTGCATGGCCGCTCCACTGTTCTTCTGATTATTTTTTTGCTCATCAGGCGGCTGCACACGGGGTGCGAGCCGGACGATGGCCGGAGGAACTGACAACTTTCGTGTACCGGCCATGGTGTCAGCGGCGGCATCAATAAACGTGCCGGGTGCCCCGCTTAACGGTAGGGCCGTGGTTCAAACACATTGCAACTTTCTGATATTGCTCGGTTTTAATTATTCACCGAAAGAGTCCGCGATAACTTGTCTGCACGCTCAGGCCAAACGTTTGCCAAGTTGTTCGAACTGTCAGGACTCAATCTGGTGCACTGCTCTTTTTTTCATCATGGGCAATCAGCCGCAGCTCAACTTCAAGCGGCTGATTTCACATAGGAAATCTTGCTCATATTTCCATCCTGTCAAGTGCGTCAAAATGGTGAACAGCCTCACCATTTTGGTGATTTAGGTTTTTTAACGTTATTTTTCATACACTTAAAACAGTCATAAGCTTATAAAAAATAATCTTGATCAATTTCAAAACTGCGACTAGCTTCTATTCCTGACAGCGCTGACAGGAATACGCCGATCAGCGTTGTACATCAATAAAACATTTAGAACCGGCACAAGTCGGTCATGCCTGCGAGGAACTCGGAATGTCTCTGTTGATCCGTGGCGCCACCGTTGTTACCCATGATGAAAGTTATCGCGCCGACGTCTATTGCGCCGACGGCGTGATCAAAGCCATTGGTCAGAACCTGGATGTTCCCGCCGGCGCCGAAGTGCTCGACGGCAGCGGCCAATACCTGATGCCCGGCGGCATCGACCCACACACTCACATGCAACTGCCTTTCATGGGCACCGTGGCCAGTGAAGACTTTTACAGCGGCACCGCTGCAGGTCTGGCCGGCGGCACCACGTCGATCATCGACTTCGTGATTCCCAATCCGCAGCAGTCGTTGATGGAAGCGTTTCATCAGTGGCGCGGCTGGGCCGAGAAGTCGGCATCGGACTACGGCTTCCACGTCGCGATCACCTGGTGGAGCGAGCAAGTGCGTGAGGAAATGGCCGAGTTGGTCAGCCATCACGGGATCAACAGCTTCAAGCATTTCATGGCCTACAAGAACGCGATCATGGCCGCCGACGACACGCTGGTGGCAAGTTTTGAACGCTGCCTGGAACTCGGCGCGGTGCCGACCGTGCATGCGGAAAACGGCGAACTGGTCTATCACCTGCAACGCAAGTTGATGGCCCAGGGCATCACCGGGCCGGAAGCGCATCCACTGTCGCGGCCATCGCAGGTGGAAGGCGAAGCGGCGAGCCGGGCGATCCGTATTGCCGAGACCATCGGCACGCCGTTGTATCTGGTGCACGTTTCCACCAAGGAAGCGCTGGACGAAATCACCTACGCCCGCAGCAAGGGTCAACCAGTGTACGGCGAAGTGCTGGCCGGGCATCTGCTGCTCGACGACAGCGTCTATCAGCACCCGGACTGGCAGACCGCCGCCGGTTACGTGATGAGCCCGCCGTTCCGCCCGCGCGGCCATCAGGAAGCGCTGTGGCACGGTCTGCAAAGCGGCAATCTGCACACCACCGCCACTGACCACTGCTGCTTCTGCGCCGAGCAAAAAGCCGCCGGACGCGACGACTTCAGCAAGATCCCCAACGGCACCGCCGGCATTGAAGACCGCATGGCGGTGCTGTGGGATGAAGGGGTCAACAGCGGACGTTTGTCGATGCAGGACTTCGTCGCCCTCACCTCCACCAACACCGCGAAAATCTTCAACCTCTACCCGCGCAAAGGCGCGATCCGCGTCGGCGCCGATGCCGACCTGGTGCTGTGGGACCCGCAAGGCACCCGCACCATCTCCGCCAAGACCCACCATCAGCAGGTGGATTTCAACATCTTCGAAGGCAAGACCGTGCGCGGCGTGCCGAGCCATACCGTCAGCCAAGGCAAAGTGGTCTGGGCCGACGGCGACCTGCGCGCCGAGCGTGGGGCCGGGCGGTATATCGAACGGCCGCCGTATCCGGCGGTGTTTGATTTGCTGAGCAAGCGGGCTGAGTTGCACAAGCCGACGGCGGTGAAACGCTGAAATCCAGGCCTTCGGCCTTCGCGAGCAAGCTCGCTCCCACAGGGTGTACGCATTCCAAAATGTGGGAGCGAGCTTGCTCGCGAAGGGGCCCGTCCAGACAACACAAAAACCACTGCCCATCAGAGGCAGAGAACCTCAATAACCGTGAGGCACAAAACCGTGATCGAGACCCTGAACCATCTCCCGCATCCGCACGAAAGCGCGGCCGCCCTCGCCGGTCATTTCACCGATCTGGCGCCACCGCTCAACGCCCGGCAGGCGCATCTGGAAGCCTCGCGCTGCCTGTATTGCTACGACGCGCCATGCGTCAACGCGTGCCCAAGCGAGATCGATATTCCGTCGTTCATCCGCAATATCCATCAGGACAACGTCCCCGGTGCGGCGCAGAAAATTCTCTCGGCGAACATCCTCGGCGGCAGTTGCGCCCGGGTCTGTCCGACGGAAATCCTTTGTCAGCAAGCCTGCGTGCGCAACAACGCCCAGGAATGCGCGCCAGTGCTGATCGGCCTGTTGCAACGCTACGCCGTGGACAATGCGAATTTCACCGAGCACCCGTTCCAGCGTGCGGCCAGCACCGGCAAGCGCATCGCCGTGGTCGGCGCCGGGCCAGCGGGTTTGTCCTGCGCCCACCGCAGTGCGATGCACGGGCATGACGTGGTGATTTTCGAAGCACGGGAGAAGGCTGGCGGCCTCAATGAATACGGGATCGCCAAGTACAAACTGGTCGATGACTATGCGCAGAAAGAGCTGGATTTTCTCCTGCAGATCGGCGGCATCGAAATCCGTCACGGACAGAAACTCGGCGAGAATCTGACCCTCAGCGAGCTGCATCAGCAGTTCGACGCGGTGTTCCTCGGCCTCGGCCTCAACGCCAGCAAACAGCTCGGTCTGGCCCACGAAGGCGCGCCCGGCCTGCTCGCCGCCACCGACTACATCCGCGAGCTGCGCCAGGCCGATGACCTGACGCAACTGCCACTGGCCGAACGCTGCATCGTCCTTGGCGCCGGCAACACCGCGATCGACATGGCCGTGCAAATGGCCCGCCTCGGAGCGCGTGACGTGAATCTGGTATATCGCCGGGGCGCGGCGGACATGGGCGCCACCGGTCACGAACAAGACATCGCCAAAGCCAATCAGGTGCGCCTGCTGACCTGGGCACAACCGGAGGAAGTGCTGCTCGACGCGCAAGGCAAGGTGCGCGGCATGCGTTTCGCCCGTACACAACTGGTCGACGGTCGCCTGCAAACCACTGGCGAGACCTTCGAACTGGCCGCCGACGCGATCTTCAAAGCCATCGGTCAGGCCTTCGACAGCAGCGCCCTCGCCGACCCGCTGGCCCGTGAACTCAAGCGTCAGGGCGAACGGATTCAGGTCGATGACAACCTGCGCACCAGCATTCCCGGCGTGTATGCCGGCGGCGACTGCACCAGCCTCGATCAGGACCTCACCGTGCAAGCGGTGCAGCATGGCAAACTCGCCGCCGAGGCGATCAACGCGCAACTGATGCTCAACGTGGAGGCTGCGTAAATGGCCGATCTCTCGATAGTCTTCGCCGGTATCAAAGCCCCCAATCCGTTCTGGCTGGCCTCCGCGCCACCGACCGACAAGGCCTACAACGTGGTCCGCGCCTTCGAGGCCGGCTGGGGTGGCGTGGTCTGGAAAACCCTCGGCGAGGACCCGGCAGCGGTCAACGTATCGTCGCGCTACTCGGCGCACTACGGCAACAACCGCGAGGTGCTGGGCATCAACAACATCGAACTGATCACCGACCGCTCGCTGGAAATCAACCTGCGCGAGATCACACAGGTCAAGAAGGACTGGCCGGACCGTGCGCTGATCGTCTCGCTGATGGTGCCGTGCGTCGAGGAATCGTGGAAACACATCCTGCCGCTGGTGGAAGCCACCGGTGCCGACGGCATCGAGCTGAATTTCGGTTGCCCGCACGGCATGCCCGAACGCGGCATGGGCGCAGCGGTGGGTCAGGTGCCGGAGTACGTCGAGCAGGTGACGCGCTGGTGCAAGACCTATTGCTCGCTACCGGTGATCGTCAAGCTGACACCGAACATCACCGACATCCGTGTCGCCGCCCGCGCTGCGCATCGCGGGGGCGCCGATGCGGTGTCGCTGATCAACACCATCAACTCGATCACCAGCGTCGACCTGGAACACATGGTCGCCCTGCCCACCGTCGGCAGCAAGAGCACCCACGGCGGTTACTGCGGCTCGGCCGTCAAACCGATCGCGCTGAACATGGTCGCCGAAATCGCCCGTGATCCACAGACCCAGGGCCTGCCGATCTGCGGCATTGGTGGCATCGGCAGTTGGCGTGACGCGGCGGAGTTCATGGCGTTGGGCAGCGGCGCGGTGCAGGTGTGCACGGCGGCGATGCTCCACGGTTTCCGGATTGTCGAGGAGATGAAGGACGGTCTGTCGCGCTGGATGGACAGCCAAGGCTACGCCAACATCGCCGAGTTCTCCGGGCGCGCAGTGGGCAATACCACCGACTGGAAGTACCTCGACATCAACTACCAGGTGATCGCCAAGATCGACCAGGACGCGTGCATCGGTTGCGGGCGTTGCCACATTGCTTGCGAAGACACTTCACACCAGGCGATCAGCAGCTTGAAACAGGCTGACGGCACGCATAAATATGAAGTGATCGATGAGGAGTGTGTGGGTTGTAACTTGTGCCAGATCACTTGTCCGGTGGCGGACTGTATCGAGATGGTGCCGATGGAAACCGGCAAGCCGTTTCTGGACTGGAATCATGATCCGAGGAATCCTTACCACGTTGCCGTCTAGATCGCCGGCTGATCCAACAGCCCCCTCACCCTAACCCTCTCCCAAAGGGAGAGGGGACTGATTGGGGGATATTTCAGAAATCCACCGACTTGAGCGATTTACTTTGAATCCATAATCGATACATGCACAGGCACGGACGGCTTTGAATCCATAATCGATGCATGCACAGGCACGGACGGCTTTGAATCCATAATCGATGCATGCACAGGCACGGACGGCTTTGAATCCAAAATCGATGCATGCACAGGCACGGACGGCTTTTTGAGTCCATATTCGACTGGATTTTTCAGGTCGATGTAACTCGCAAGACACCTCGGTCGGCCCCCTCTCCCTCCGGGAGAGGGCTGGGGTGAGGGTCAGCTCTTGCTTCAGGGCTCCAACCCGATCCCGCGCAAAATCACACTGGTCACCGTCTGCACCGCCCGCTCGAACTGCATGTCCGACAGCGGTTGATGCTCGTTGAGAATATTCACCTGATGATCGAAGTCGGCGTAATGCTGGGTCGAAGCCCAGATCATGTACAGCAGGCTCGACGGCTCCACCGGCAGAATCCGCTTGTCCTCAACCCATTGGCGGATCTTCGCTTCCTTCATTTTCGCCCAGTCATACAGGCTGACATCCAGCGCCTCGCCTAACGTTGGCGCGCCGTGGATGATCTCGTTGGCCCAGACTTTCGAGCCGTGCGGCCGGCTGCGCGAGTGGTTCATCTTGGCGCGGATGTAGCTGCTGAGCACCACCCGCGGGTCATCGAACATCTCGAAGCACAGCGCGTCCTGTTTCCACACCTCCAGCAGGTCGAACAGCACCGCGCTGTACAGTTCGCTTTTGGTCGAGAAGTAGTAATGCAGGTTGGAACGCGGCAGCTGCACTTCGGCGGCGATGTCGGCCATGGCGGTGCCGCCGAAACCTTTTTCGGCGAAGACTTTTTCCGCCGCGAGCAGGATTTTCTCGACGTTACTGCGACGAATCTCGATCTTGTGATTGCCCATGAGGGCTCCCTGACAACGACGTTGTTGAAGACTAGCATCCGCTCTGGCCTCGGGGCGACCGCTGCAAACAAAACTTCGTATGAAGGCCGGCGCATGGCTAAACTGGCGCTTCTTTGTCCTGCCTCAGAGGTATCCGCGATGCTGTTCAAGAACGTCCTGACCACCACTGCCCTGCTCGCTTCGCTGTTCGCCGCATCTTCGGTTTTCGCCCACGCCCACTTGAAAAGTGCCACCCCGGCCGCCGACAGCACCGTCGCCGCGCCGGCCGATCTGCGCCTGACCTTTTCTGAAGGCGTCGAAGCCAGTTTCACCAAAGTCAGCCTGACCCACGACGGCGCCCCGGTCGCAATCAAACCGCTGACCACCGAAGGCGACAAGAAAACCCTGATCGTCACCCCCGCCGCACCGCTCGGCGCCGGTGAATACAAAGTCGAATGGCACGCGGTGTCGGTCGACACACACAAGAGCGAAGGCGCCTACCAGTTCAAGGTTGGTCAGTAATTCATGAGTGAAGCGCTGGTGCTGTGCCGCTTTGTGCATTTCAGCGCGGTGTTGATGTTGTTCGGCGCCTGGCTGTTCCAGCCGTTGCTGCTCAAGACGCCAGTGCCGACACTGGATCGGCATCTGGCGCGACTGGCGCGTTGGCTGACCGCGATTGCGTTGGTCAGCGGTGTCACCTGGGCACTGTTGATCACCGCGAGCATGGCCGGTTCGGCGGCGGCAGCGTTCGATCCGGACACTGTTGGCGTGGTGCTCGGCAACACCTTTTTCGGCCAGGTCTGGCGCTGGCATCTGCTGATCAACGCGCTGTTGCTGGCACTGCTGTTCACGCCGTGGCGTTCGAATGTGCTGCTGCGCCTGGGCTTGAGCGCGCTGCTCTTGGCGACCCTGGCGCCGGTCGGTCACGGCGCGATGCTCGACGGCCTCAGCGGGCAACTGCTGATCCTCAACCAGATCGTTCACCTGACCTGCGTCGCTGCATGGCTGGGCGGCTTGTTGCTATTGGTGTTGATCCTGCGTCAGCCGAGCACAGCGATGGGGCGGATCCTGCAACGCTTCAGCGGTGTCGGTTATGCGATCGTTGGCGGCCTTCTGATCACCGGGTTGATCAACGTGCGCGTGCTGACCGGGCAATGGTGGCCGACGCCGCTCTTTGCAGGGTTTGCCTTGATTCTGCTGATCAAGGCCTTGCTGGTGCTGGGCATGCTCGCGCTGGCGCTGTTCAATCGCTTGCGGATTGATGATTGCGAACAGCGGATGGGCGCGCTCAAGCGCAGTGTGGTGCTGGAGTGGTTGTTGGGGATGGGTGCGGTGGCGGCCGTCTCCCTGCTCGGTACCTTGCCGCCGATGATTGCTGGATAAACCCAATCAGACTGTGGGAGCGGGCTTGCTCGCGAAGGCTGTGTATCAGATACGAAAATATCGCCTGACACACCGCTTTCGCGAGCAAGCCCGCTCCCACATTTTTGATCTGCGCAGGTCAATGCGGTTGTGTGTCACCCGCCGCGGTGTCGATGCTGACCACCACCGACATCCCCGGACGCAAGCGTTCCTCTTCCTGCTGCCCCTCATCAATGGTGATCCGCACCGGCACGCGCTGGGCGATTTTCACGAAGTTGCCCGTGGCGTTGTCGGCCTGCAACAGGGCAAATTCCGAACCGGTGCCGGGCGAAATGTGCTGCACATGGCCGGTGAACTTGCGGTGGTTCAGCGCATCGACGGTGAAACGCACCGGCTGCCCGACGCGCACGTTGTTCATCTGGGTTTCCTTCATGTTGGCGATCACCCATTTCTGGTTCGGCACCAACGCCATCAACTGCGCGCCGGAGTTGACGTAAGCGCCCAGGCGCACGCCGATCTGCCCGAGTTGGCCGTCGCGCGGGGCGACGATGCGCGTATTCGACAGGTCGATCCGCGCCAGTTGCACCGCTGCTTCAGCGCTGGCCACTGCCGCTTCCAGCGAGCCGCGATTGACGATCACCGTTTGCAGATCCTGCCGGGCGATTTCCAGATTGGCCTTTGACTGCGCCACCGCCGCAATGCTCTGCGCATTGGCCGCGAGCGTCACGTCCATCTCGCGTTTCGACACCGAGCCGTCACTCACCAGCTCCTTGTTACGGCGCAGATCCGCCTCGCTTTTGCGCAACTGCGCCTCGCTGTCGGCCACCACCGCCTGACGCAGTTTGATCGTCGCTTCGGCGCTGTTGCGTTGCTGCACCACGTTGGCCAGCGCGGCTTTCTGCACCGCCAGTTGCGCCAGCGACTGGTCGAGGCGCTGCTGATAAATCCGGTCGTCCAGCCGCACCAGCAGGTCGCCGGCCTTCACGTACTGGAAGTCCTGCACCGGCACCTCGAACACGTAACCGCTGAGCTGCGGGCCGATGATCGTCACCTGGCCACGCACCAGGGCGTTCTCAGTGGTTTCGACCGCACTGCTGAACGGCGGCAACTGCCAGGCGTAGAGCACGATCAGCACACCGACGATGGCAATCGCGGCAAAGCCCAGCGACGAGATGATCCGCACCCGCAACGAGCGCGGCTCGGTGTTCGGCGAGGACGGCGGTGCCACGCCTTCCGGGGTGGCGGCGATGGCATTGGTGGTTGTGGTGGTCGGTTCGGTCATGAATTGGAAGCACCGTCAGGAGGTACGGAAGGCGCGGGGTCGACGGCTTTGGTGGTGCTCATCAGCCACAGCGCACGAATGGACAGCCAGATCATGGTCAGCACCGCAATCACGGCGATCAGCATGAATACATCGTTATAGGCCAGCACGTTGGCTTCGCGAGTCGCGGCATTCGCCAGGCTGCGAATCCCGGCCAGATTGCGCAGGCTCGGGTCGGCCAGCAAGGAACCGTAAGCCGACCCGCCGCTCTGCACACGGGCGGCCACCAGCGGATCGGACAGCGTCAGGTGCTCGACCAGGTGACTGGAATGGAATTTCTCGCGCACGATCTGGAACGTGCCCAACAACGCCGCGCCGAGCAGGCCGCCGAGGTTGTTGCAGATCCCGAACAACACCGAAAAACTCACCAGATTGCGCGGATTGGTCAGCACGTTGCGGGTGCCGAAAACCATGGTCGGTCCCAGAAAAAACGTGCTGCCGAAGGCCAGCAGGAACTGGCTGAAATACAGGTTTTGCGGGCGGGTCAGGTTGTTGGAAAAACTGTCCATCACCGAACCGGTCGCCATCAGCGCCAGCGAGATGATCAGCGGCATCAGCAGGTGCTTGGGATCGATGGTCAGTGCGCTGGTCGCCAGCCCGGCGACGCTGCCGATCAGCATCACCACATACAGGCTGTGCAACTGCTCATAACCCATGTTGAGGTTCTGCATGAAACCGACGGCGCCGGTGGACTGTTCCGAGGTGACCATGCGGATCAGGGTCACCGCCAGCGCCAGGCGGATCATCGTGCCGCTGCCGAGCCAGCGGGTCATCAGCATCGGGTTGCTGCGATTGTGTTCAATCGCCAGGCCGGCGAGGATCAGGGCAATCGAGGCCGCCAGCGCGTAGCCGATCCAGTTCGCCTCCAGCCACCAGTCGATGCGTCCCAGCGACAACACCGCGCAGAGCAGCGCCACGCCGCTGGCGAGAATGGCGAAGGTCAGAAAGTCCAGCGGCTCGAAGGTTTTGAAGCGGTCACCGGGCGGCAACTTGAGCAGCAGCACGCAGCCCAGCGACAGCAAGGCCATGCCCAATTCGAACAGGTACAAACCGCGCCATTCGGCAATCTGCAGCAAGTCTTCGGAGAACAATCGCGCCAGCGGCAAAGCCAGTTGCGAGGCGCCGAGGCCCAGCACCAGCGCCTTCAGCCGCCACTTGGCCGGAAACGCCTGAACCATGTAATACAGACCCAGCGAACTCAACGCCGCACCGACCATGCCGTGCGCCGCCCGCACCGCGATGGCCGAGCTCAAGTCGTTGACGAACAGATGACCGAACGTCACTAGCGCATACAGCACCAGAAACACTTCGGTGAATGCACGCAGGCCAAACTGCTGGCGAAACTTCACCAGCAGCAGGTTCATCGACACGTTGGTCATCACGTACGCAGCTGGCAGCCAGGCCATCTCCGCCGTGGTCGCGCCCAGCGCGCCTTGCAGGTAAGGCAGGTTGGCGACCACCAGCGAGTTACCCAAACCACCGGTCACCGCCACCAGCAGCCCGACCAGCGCATAGGCCAGGCGCTTGGGGTTGGAGTGCAGCGGCGTCGAGGGGGAACCGGGCAGACTGGGCTTCTCGTGAGGCTGCCAGTCGCGCGGGGCGTATCGATCCATTGAAAGGCCTTGTGCTTGTGTTGCCGGGAGTTTGCCGCAAATCTTGCGGCAAACCCACAATCCTGTGGGAGCTGACCTGCCGGCGATGACGGTAGTCGGCTCGGCAACAGGCTGACTGGCAGACCGTTATCGCGGGCACGCCCGCCCCCACAGGGTTCGCGGTGGATTCGTAAATTCTGTTTAAAGGTCCTCTCGCCCGCAACGGATTTTTCCCGCGCCGGGCAACTGCCACCCTTGCAGCCCTTCTCAACCTGCAAGGTGCCCGTTATGACCACGCCCCACCGGCAACGCTCCCCACGCCTGCTGAAAAACCTTCTGGCTGCCGCCCTGTTGCTGCCCGCCCTCGCCTTCGCCCAGGCACGCCCGTGGCCGGACGGCTCGCAACTGGTGATCTCGGTGTCGATGCAGTTCGAAACCGGCGGCCAGCCCGAGGGTGCGGAAAGTCCGTTTTCCGGCAGTCCATTGCCCAAGGGTTACCCTGATCTGCCGGCGCAGACCTGGTTTGATTATGGCTACAAGGAAGGCTTGTGGCGGATGCTCGACCTGTGGGATCGCACCGGGATCAAGGTCACCTCGCATGTGGTCGGCGAAGCGGCGCTCAAGCACCCGGAACTGGCGAAAGCGATTGCCGAGCGCGGCCACGAACTGGCAGCCCACGGCATGCGCTGGGCCGATTCCTACAACATGAGTTACGACCAGGAAAAACAGTTCATCGGCGACGGTGTCAACGCGGTCGAGAGACTTACCGGCCAGCGCTCGCTGGGCTACAACGCCAACTGGTTGCGGCGCAGCGCCAACACGCTGAAGGTCCTGCAAGACCTGAATTTCACCTACCACATCGATGATGTCAGCCGCGACGAACCGTTCGTGACCATGGTCCGTGGGCGCAAATTCGCCGTGGTGCCCTATACCTTGCGCAACAACGACATCGTGTTGATCGAGGGTCGGCATTTCTCCGCCGAGCAGTTCTATCAGCAACTGGTTCTGGAATTTGATCGCCTGTACTCCGAAGGAGCTGGCAAGCGGCGGATGATGTCAGTGAGTCTGCACGATCGCATCGGCGGCACTCCGGCGATGGTCGAGGCGATGGAACGCTTTATCCGCTATGCGCAGGCGCATCCGAAGGTGACATTCATGCGCAAGGACCAGATCGCCCGGATCGTCCTGACCGAGAAAAACCCGCTGATCGACAACACAGAGGCGCTCTATAACCGGTAAACCCGCCGAAAACAGCCCTCTTCGCAGTATTTGGAGGGCTGCCAAATCGCGCAAAACAATCGTAACAAGCCCTGTTGACTTTTGCGGAAAACCTCGCAACTATCCGCAACCATGTTGTACGACGACGTATGACAAATAATAAAAACAACAACAGGGAGCGTCACAGTGAGCACACTCGTCTGCAATTCCGTTCGCACGTCCCGTATTTCCTTCCCCCGCCCGTGTTCCACCCTGAGTTTGATCGGCTGCAGCAGCCTCGCCCTGGTTTTGCCGATGAGCGCAGACGCCGAAGGCTTCCTCGAAGACAGCAAAGCCACGCTGAACCTGCGCAACGCCTACTTCAATCGCAACTTCGTCAACCCGAACTACCCGCAGGGCAAGGCTGAAGAGTGGACGCAAAACTTCATCCTTGATGCCAAATCCGGCTTCACCCAAGGCACCGTCGGCTTCGGTCTCGATGTGCTGGGGATGTATTCGCAAAAACTCGATGGCGGCAAGGGCACCGGCGGTACGCAACTGTTGCCGATTCACGATGACGGGCGTCCGGCGGACAACTTCGGTCGCCTCGGCGTGGCGCTGAAGGCCAAGGTGTCGAAGACCGAATTGAAGGTTGGCGAATGGATGCCGGTGCTGCCGATCCTGCGCTCGGACGATGGCCGCTCGTTGCCGCAGACCTTTCGCGGTGGCCAGATCACCTCCACCGAAATCAACGGCCTGACCCTCTACGGTGGGCAGTTCCGTGGCAACAGCCCGCGCAACGACGCCAGCATGGAAGACATGTCGATGAACGGCCGCGGCGCCTTCACCTCCGACCGTTTCAACTTCGGCGGCGGCGAATACACCTTCAACGACAAGCGCACCCTGGTCGGCGTGTGGTACGCCGAACTCAGCGACATCTACCAGCAGCAGTATTTCAACCTCAGCCACAGCCAGCCGCTAGGTGACTGGACGCTGGGCGCCAACCTCGGTTTCTTCACCGGCAAGGAAGACGGCAGCGCCCAGGCCGGCGACCTCGATAACAAGACCGCGTTCGCCATGCTGTCGGCCCGCTACGGCGGCAACACCTTCTATGTCGGCCTGCAAAAACTCAGCGGCGACGACGCGTGGATGCGGGTCAACGGCACCAGCGGCGGCACCCTGGCCAACGACAGCTACAACGCCAGTTATGACAACGCCAAAGAGCGTTCCTGGCAGTTGCGTCATGACTACAACTTCGTCGCCCTCGGGATTCCCGGCCTGACCCTGATGAACCGCTACATCAGCGGCGATAACGTGCATACCGGGACGATTACCGACGGCAAGGAATGGGGTCGCGAGTCGGAACTGGGATACACCGTGCAGAGCGGGCCGCTGAAAAACCTCAACGTGAGATGGCGCAACGCGACGATACGCCGGGACTTCAGCACCAATGAGTTCGATGAGAACCGGATCTTTGTCAGCTACCCGATTTCGTTGTTGTAAAGCCAGTCCTCACACCGGGTTTCCCTGTGGGAGCGAGCTTGCTCGCGAATGCGTCGGGTCAGTCAATTTACCTTTTAATGACACACCGCTTTCGCGAGCAAGCCCGCTCCCATAGGGGGATTGCATTGCAACGAAGGCGTCGCGGTGATTGAAAAGTGAATGAGCCCCTTCCGTCATTTACCCCAAAAGTCGCGTTGACAAGTTCCGGAAACCCTACCGATACTTCAGCGCAGTCATACGACAACCTACAACAAACCTAATAACAACGTGTAAGGGATTGCCATGACGTCTACCTCTACTCCCCGCGCCCCGTTCAACCGTCTGCTGCTGACCGGCGCTGCCGGTGGCCTGGGCAAAGTCCTGCGCGAACGTATGCGCCCTTATGCCCATGTCCTGCGCCTGTCGGACATCGCGGCTCTCGCCCCAGCCATTGATGATCGCGAAGAAATCGTCCCCTGCGACCTTGCCGACAAACAGGCAGTGCACCAACTGGTCGAAGGCGTCGACGCGATCCTGCATTTCGGCGGTGTCTCCGTGGAGCGGCCCTTCGAAGAAATCCTCGGCGCCAACATTTGCGGCGTATTTCACATCTACGAAGCTGCACGCCGCCATGGTGTGAAGCGAGTGATCTTCGCCAGTTCCAACCACGTCATCGGCTTCTACAAACAGGACGAGCCGCTCGATGCCAGCTGCGCCCGCCGCCCCGACGGCTACTACGGATTGTCCAAGTCCTACGGCGAAGACATGGCCAGTTTCTACTTCGATCGCTACGGCATCGAGACGGTCAGCATCCGCATCGGCTCCTCATTTCCCGAGCCGCAGAACCGCCGAATGATGCACACCTGGCTGAGCTTCGACGACCTCACCCAATTGCTCGAGCGCGCGCTGTACACGCCAAACGTTGGCCATACCGTGGTCTATGGCATGTCCGCCAACAAGGACGTCTGGTGGGACAACCGCTTCGCCAGTCACCTCGGTTTTGAGGCCAGGGACAGCTCCGAAGTGTTCCGCGAAAAAGTCGAAGCGCAGCCTATGCCCGCCGCCGATGACCCGGCGCGGATCTATCAGGGCGGCGCGTTCGTCGCGGCCGGCCCCTTCGGCGACTGAACACTCTGCCAACGACGCAAAGGAATGAGTATGCAAGCCGAATTGATCGTCGATGCGCGCAACGCCGTGGGCGAAAGCCCGGTCTGGGTGCCGCAGGAAAACGCGCTGTATTGGGTCGATATTGCCAACGGCGGACTGCAACGCTGGAACGCTGACACCGGCCATGTGCATGCCTGGAAAACCCCGCAAATGCTCGCCTGCATTGCCCGTCATAGCAGTGGCGGCTGGGTTGCCGGCATGGAGAGCGGCTTTTTTCATCTGCACCCGCACAGCGACGGCAGCCTCGACAGCGAATGGCTCGCCACCGTCGAGCACAGCCGAGCAGACATGCGCCTCAACGACGGTCGCTGCGACCGCCAGGGCCGTTTCTGGGCTGGCAGCATGGTGCTCAACATGGGCCTGAACGCATCCGAAGGCCGCCTCTACCGCTACGGCGCCGGGCAGTCTGGTGTGATCGAAGCGCAACTCGACGGGTTCATCGTGCCCAACGGCCTCGGCTTCAGCCCTGACGGCAAGACGATGTACCTGTCCGATTCACATCCGCACGTGCAATTGATCTGGGCCTTCGATTACGACACCGAGACCGGCACCCCGTCGAATCGGCGGATCTTCGTTGACATGAACCACTTCCCCGGCCGGCCGGATGGCGCTGCCGTGGATGCCGAAGGCTGCTACTGGATCTGCGCCAACGACGCCGGACTGATTCACCGTTTTGCCCCGGACGGCCGCCTCGATTTCTCGCTGGAAGTGCCGGTGAAGAAACCGACGATGTGTGCCTTCGGCGGCAGCCGCCTGGACACCCTCTTCGTGACCTCGATTCGTCCCGGCGACGACCGCGATCCGCAATCCCTGGCCGGCGGCGTGTTCGCCCTCAATCCCGGAGTCAAAGGCCTGGAAGAACCACTATTCGACGATTCCCTGTAACACCCGCCTCTGCTGCACCGCTGCGCCTTGAACACAACAATAACAAGACTGGAGACTCCCCCCCATGAACTTCAAACGCACCTTGCTGGCCGCTGCACTCCCGCTGATGTTCACCTTCACTGGCGCCGCCCAGGCCCTGCAACTCAAATTCGCTGACATCCATCCCGCCGGTTATCCCACCGTGGTAGCCGAAGAAAACATGGGCAAGACCCTGACCAGGGAAACCAACGGCGAGCTGACCTTCCAATACTTTCCCGGCGGCGTGCTGGGTTCTGAAAAGGAAGTCATCGAGCAGATGCAAGTCGGCGCGGTACAGCTGTCTCGCGTCAGCCTGGGTATCGTCGGCCCGGTAGTGCCGGATGTGAACGTGTTCAACATGCCGTTCATCTTCCGCGACCATCAACACATGCGTAACGTCATCGACGGCGCAGTGGGCGACGAGATCCTCGACAAAATCACCAACTCCGAATTCGGCCTCGTGGCGCTGGCCTGGATGGACGGCGGCACGCGCAACGTCTACACCAAGAAACCGGTGCGCAAGCTCGAAGACCTCAAGGGCATGAAGATTCGTGTCCAGGGCAACCCGATGTTCATCGACATGATGAACGCCATGGGCGGAAACGGTATCGCCATGGACACCGGGGAAATCTTCAGCGCCTTGCAAACCGGCGTGATCGACGGCGCGGAAAACAACCCGCCGACCCTGCTCGAACACAACCACTTCCAGAACGCCAAGTTCTACAGCCTGACCGGTCACTTGATCCTGCCAGAGCCGATTGTGATGTCGAAAATCACCTGGGAAAAACTCACCCCGGATCAACAGGCGCTGGTCAAGAACGCCGCCAAGGCTGCCCAGGCTGAAGAGCGTGTGCTGTGGGACAAGAAGTCCGCTGCCAGCGAAGAAAAACTCAAGGCCGCTGGCGTCGAGTTCATCGAGGTCGACAAGAAACCCTTCTACGACGCCACCGCACCGGTGCGGGAAAAGTACGGTGCGAAGTACGCCGACCTGATCAAGAAAATCGAAGCCGTGCAGTAACGCCTCCCGCTCCGTCCTCATTAACCAGGCCCGGCGCACCTGATGACACAGGCGCGCCCGGTTACGGTGGAACCCGATGAAGAATCTACTGCTGCGTATCAACGACAAGATCTACATGACGTGCATCTGGGTCGCCGGCCTTTCCGTCCTGGCGATTTCCCTGATGATTCCCTGGGGCGTCTTCGCCCGCTACGTGCTGGGCACCGGTTCGAGCTGGCCAGAGCCCACGGCGATCCTGCTGATGATGGTGTTCACCTTCATCGGTGCCGCCGCCAGTTACCGCGCCGGTGCGCACATGGCCGTGGCCATGCTCACCGACCGCATGCCACCCCGGCTGAGATCTGCGGCGGCGATATTCTCGCAACTGCTCATGGCGTCGATCTGCATTTTCATGACCATCTGGGGCGCCAAGTTGTGCCTGTCCACCTGGAACCAGTTCATGGCGGCCCTGCCCGATCTGCGGGTTGGCGTGACCTATCTGCCGATTCCCGTGGGCGGCTTGCTGACGCTGGTTTTCGTCCTGGAAAAACTCTTGCTCGGTGACCAGAGCAAACGGCGGGTCGTGCAGTTCGATCTGGTTGAAGAAAGTGAAGGTGGCGCTTAATGGACGCTCTGATTCTGCTGGGCAGTTTTATCGTATTGATCCTGATCGGCATGCCGGTCGCCTATGCGCTGGGCGCCGCCGCGCTGATCGGTGCGTGGTGGATCGACATCCCGTTCCAGGCGGTGATGATCCAGGTCGCGTCGGGGGTGAACAAGTTCTCGCTGCTGGCCATTCCGTTCTTCGTCCTGGCCGGCGCGATCATGGCCGAGGGCGGCATGTCGCGGCGCTTGGTGGCGTGTGCCGGGGTGCTGGTGGGTTTCGTGCGTGGTGGCCTGTCGCTGGTCAACATTGTCGCCTCGACCTTTTTCGGCGCGATCTCCGGTTCCTCGGTGGCCGACACCGCGTCGGTGGGTTCGGTGCTGATTCCGGAAATGGAACGCAAAGGCTATCCACGGGATTTCTCCACCGCAGTGACCGTCAGCGGCTCGGTGCAAGCCCTGCTCACGCCACCCAGCCATAACTCGGTGCTCTACTCCCTGGCCGCCGGTGGTACGGTTTCGATTGCCTCGCTATTCATGGCCGGCATCGTGCCGGGCTTGATGATGAGCGCCTGCCTGATGGTGCTGTGCCTGATCTTCGCGAAAAAGCGCAACTACCCCAAGGGTGAAGTGATCCCGATGCGCCAGGCGCTGAAAATCGTCGGCGAAGCCCTCTGGGGCCTGATGGCGATGGTGATCATCCTCGGCGGCATCCTCTCGGGGATTTTCACCGCCACGGAATCGGCGGCCATCGCCGTGTTGTGGTCGTTTTTCGTGACCATGTTCATCTACCGCGATTACAAGTGGCGTGAACTGCCGAAGCTGATGCACCGCACGGTACGCACCATTTCCATCGTGATGATCCTGATCGGTTTCGCCGCGAGCTTCGGCTACATCATGACCCTGATGCAGATTCCGGCGAAAATCACCACGCTGTTTCTGACCCTGTCGGACAACCGTTACGTGATCCTGATGTGCATCAACGTCATGCTGCTGTTGCTCGGCACGGTGATGGACATGGCGCCGCTGATCCTGATTCTGACGCCGATCCTGATGCCGGTGATTCTCGGCATCGGTGTCGATCCAGTGCAGTTCGGCATGATCATGCTGGTCAACCTCGGGATCGGGCTGATAACACCGCCGGTGGGTGCGGTGCTGTTTGTCGGTTCGGCGGTGGGCAAGGTCAGTATCGAAAGCACCGTGAAGGCGCTGCTGCCGTTTTATGCGGTGCTGTTTCTGGTGTTGATGCTGGTCACTTACATCCCCGCCATTTCCCTGTGGCTACCGCATCTGGTGTTGTAACAGCCTGAAAGATCGCAGCCTCGTTTCACTCGACAGCTCCTGCATGGGAATGCGCTTCCTGTAGGAGCTGCCGAAGGCTGCGATCTTTTGATCTGCCAACATTCAGGCACGCAACAACATATACCCCGCCACCACCAGACACACGCTGGCAAACCCCACCTGCAACGTCCGCGCTGGCACCCGCGCGCACAGTTTGCGGCCGATGATCATGCCGACGATGCTGGCCACGATAAACGCCGCGCCCTGAGCATCAATCCGCACACCCGCGTGAAACGAGCCGATCACACCAATCGCCGAAATCAGGCTGATCACCATCAGCGACGTCGCGACAATCCCGCGCATCTGCACATCGGTCAGTTGCTTGAACGCCGGCACGATCAGGAAGCCACCGCCGACGCCGAGCAAGCCCGAGACCACGCCGGTCACCGCACCCAGCGCCGCGAGGGTCGCGGTGCATTTGGCGGTCCAGTCGAAACGCCCGGTCTGCTCATTGAGCATGCAGTTTTTCTGCCCCCAACTGGCGTGGCCGTGGTCGCTCGGCCCCGTTTGCGCACGCTCGCGGCGCAGCATGCGCCAGGCCACCATGACCATCAGCAGGCTGAAGAGGATCATCAGGATCTTCTCCGGCAACTGGTGCGCAAAATAGATGCCCAGTGGCGAAAATACCGCGCCAAGCGCGGCGATCAGCAGCGCCGCGCGGTAGCGCACCAGCCCATGGCGCAAACCGTCGATCGCGCCCACTGCCGCCGCACTGCCGACGGCGAACAACGCCACGGGCGCGGCCTGGGTCATGCTCCAGCCGAGGCCAAGCACCAGCGCCGGCACCGCGAGAATCCCGCCGCCCGCCCCGGTCAGTCCGAGAATCAGCCCCATCAACACGCCAAACAGACTTGCCAGCAACATAGGGAATTCTCAGTCGACTTTGGACAAACCGGTCAGCCACTCGCGGCCCTTGAGCATGCCGTTCCAATAGAACCACGGCAGCAGCGTCGCCTTGAGGAACCACGCCGAGCGGCGCGGCACGGTCGCATCGAGGGCGAAGGTCGGCAGCAACTTTCCGCCGTAACCAAACTCGGCGAGGATCACCTTGCCCTTCTCCACCGTCAGCGGGCACGAACCGTAGCCGTCGTACTTCAGTGGCAGCGGTTGTTGCTTGCGCAGGGCCAAGAGGTTTTCGGCGACTACGACGACCTGCTTGCGCACGGCGGCAGCGGTTTTCGCATTGCTGGTGCCGCAGATATCACCGAGGCCGAACACCTCGGGGTAACGCGGATGTTGCAGGCTATGCGGATTGACTTCGCACCAGCCGGCAGCGTCGGCCAGCGGGCTCTGGGCGATGAAATCCGGCGAGACTTGCGGCGGCACCACGTGCAGCAGATCGAAGGTTTTCGCCTGTGTGGTGAGGTTGCCGTCAGCATCCTTGACCTCGAACCAGGCGGTTTTCGCCGGGCCGTCGACCTTGACCAGGTTGGAGCTGAAGGCCAGTTGCGCGTTGTACTTTTCGATGTACTTCATCAGCGGCGGGACGAAGGTCGCGACGCCAAACAACGCGGCGCCGGCCAGGTTGAACTCGACTTTAACGTTGTTCAGGACGCCGGTTTTACGCCAGTGATCGCACGACAGGTACAACGCCTTCTGCGGCGCGCCGGCGCATTTGATCGGCATCGCCGGCTGAGTGAACAACGCCTTGCCGCCACGCAGTTTCTGCACTTGATCCCAGGTGTACTGCGAGTGCTGATAGCTGTAGTTGGAGGTCACGCCATGCTGGCCGAGGCTTTCCTGCAGGCCTTCGATCTTCTCCCAGGCCAGCCGCAGGCCGGGGCAGACGATCAGGTTCTGGTAAGTGACGGTGCACTGATCGTTGAGGGTCAACTGGCGCTGATCGGGATCGATACCGGTCACCGCCGCCTGAATCCAGGTGGCCTGACGCGGCATCACTTTGCTCATCGGCCGCACGGTGTCCTTGACGTCGTAGGCGCCACCGCCGACCAGCGTCCACGCCGGTTGGTAGTAGTGCTGGACGCTTGGCTCGATCACAGTGACTTTAAGAGTGGGATCACGCTTGAGCAGACTGGCGACGAAGCCGATGCCGGCGGTGCCGCCGCCGATGACCACGATATCGGCACTGATGGATAGGCCCCAGTGTTGATCGTTCATTGCTTGTTCCTTATTGCTGCATGCAAGGATTTCTTGGCCATCGCACAAATCCATTGTAGGAGTGAGCCTGCTCGCGATAGCGGTATGTCAGTCTATGAAGATGTTGGCTGATACACCGCTATCGCGAGCAGGCTCACTCCTACAGAGATTGTGTGGTGGCTGACATTTATTGATGGCCCAGGCTTTTCAGCACCGCTCCGCAATACAACCCGGACAGGGTCTTCATCACCTGAATCACTTCAGGACTGGCCAGACCGTAAAAGATGTATTTACCTTCGCGACGGGTCGCCACCAGGCCTTCATCGCGCAGGATGCCCAGTTGCTGGGACAGGGTCGGCTGGCGCACGCCGGTCATTTTTTCCAGCTCGCCGACATTGCGCTCGCCCTGGGTCAGCTGGCACAGGATCAACAGGCGATCCTCATTGGCCAGCGCCTTGAGCAGCGCGCAGGCCTTGGAGGCGGACGCCCGCAATTGGGCGACTTCACATTCGGTCAGACTGGATTGCATTTGCACGATGCCTTCAACGTCACTTAAGCTGCGAACATTATGTTTTTAGATAAAGTGTTGCAACCCATTTCCCTGATTCAGGTTGGTGTCCATGCCCGCGCAGATTGAAGCTTTCCTCGACCCCGCCTCCTCGACCTACAGCTACGTGGTCTATGAAGCCGATGGCGGGCAGTGTGCAATCGTCGACCCGGTACTCGATTACGACGGCGCCGCCGGTCGCACCTGCACCGCGCAGGCCGACAAAATCATCACCTTCGTCCGAGAACACCACTTGCAGGTGCAATGGCTGCTGGAAACCCACGCCCACGCCGACCACCTGTCCGCCGCGCCGTACCTGCGCCGCGAACTCGGCGGCAAGATTGCGATCGGCCAGTCCATCAGCAAGGTGCAGAACGTGTTCAAGGCGCTATTCAATCTGGAACAGGAATTCTGCGTCGACGGCTCGCAGTTCGATCACCTGTTCGCGCCGAACGAGTCGTTCATGATCGGCAACCTCAAGGCCACCGCCCTGCACGTCCCCGGCCACACCCCGGCGGACATGGCTTACCTGATCGACGGCGAACAGATTCTGGTCGGCGACACGCTGTTCATGCCCGATGTCGGCACCGCCCGCTGCGACTTCCCCGGCGGCAACGCGCATCAGCTGTTCAACTCGATCCACAAACTGCTGGCCTTCCCGGCCAGCGTCAAACTCTACGTCTGCCACGACTACCCGCCGGAAGGCCGCGAGTCACAGTGCCAGACCACCGTCGGTGAGCAGCGCCTGAGCAATATTCATGTGCATGACGGGATCGACGAGGCGGCGTTTGTCGAGATGCGCACCAAACGTGACGCCGGGTTGGGCATGCCGACGCTGTTGCTGCCGGCGATTCAGGTGAATGTGCGGGCGGGGAATTTTCCGGCGGCCGAAGACAATGGTGTGGTTTATCTGAAAGTGCCGATCAACAAGCTTTAAAGCAAAAGATCGCAGCCTGCGGCAGCTCCTACACAGGGCACACATAAACGGTGTCCCTGTAGGAGCTGCCGCAGGCTGCGATCTTTTGATCTTCAGGACCCGAGGGTCAACCCATTCGCCGGCAACGGCAACGCCGTCTTGTAGCGCACCTGCTTCAAGGCAAAACTCGAGCGGATATTCGCCACCCCCGGCACCTTGGTCAGAAAGTCCATCATGAACCTCTCCAGCGCCTGAATCGTCGGCACCAGCACCCGGATCAGATAGTCCGGGTCGCCGGCCATCAGGTAGCACTCCATCACCTCGGGGCGGTCGGAGATCGCCTCTTCGAAATGCTGCAACGCCTCCTCGACCTGTTTCTCCAGGCTGACGTGAATGAACACGTTCACATGCAGCCCCAGCAGATCGGCATCCAGCAGCGTCACCTGCTCGCGAATCAGCCCTAATTCCTCCATCGCCTTGACCCGGTTGAAACACGGCGTCGGCGACAGGTTCACCGAGCGCGCGAGGTCGGCGTTGGTGATGCGCGCGTTCTCCTGAAGGCTGTTGAGAATGCCGATGTCGGTACGGTCCAGTTTGCGCATGAGACAAAACCACCTGTTTTTTATGTTTATGCAGAATTTCTATCTGCAAATCGTCTCCAGCGCAACGAAACAGAGAGAAATATTCTTCTGGCCCGGGCCTATGATTGTTGTAGGACAAGATTTCTTTCACCCAAGAATGATTGCCAGCTCACTACAAGAAATTCACAAGATCGAGCGTAGAAGCCATGACCCAAGCGTATGAACCGCTGCGTCTGCACGTCCCTGAACCCTCGGGCCGCCCAGGCTGCAAAACCGACTTCTCCTACCTGCATCTGACCGATGCCGGCACGGTGCGCAAACCTTCCATCGACGTCGAACCTGCCGACACCGCCGACCTGGCGCGTGGGCTGATTCGGGTGCTCGACGATCAGGGCAACGCCCTCGGCCCCTGGGCTGAAAACGTGCCGGTCGAGATCCTGCGCAAGGGCATGCGCGCCATGCTCAAGACGCGGATCTACGACAACCGCATGGTGGTCGCCCAGCGCCAGAAAAAAATGTCGTTCTACATGCAGAGCCTTGGCGAGGAAGCCATCGGCAGCGCCCAGGCCCTGGCCTTGAACATCGACGACATGTGCTTCCCGACCTACCGTCAGCAAAGCATTCTGATGGCCCGCGAAGTCCCGCTGGTCGATCTGATCTGCCAACTGCTGTCCAACGAGCGTGATCCGCTCAAGGGCCGGCAGTTGCCGATCATGTATTCGGTCAAGGACGCCGGTTTCTTCACCATCTCCGGCAACCTCGCGACCCAATTCATTCAGGCCGTCGGCTGGGGCATGGCCTCGGCGATCAAGGGCGACACGAAAATCGCCTCGGCCTGGATCGGTGACGGCGCCACCGCCGAATCGGACTTCCACACCGCCCTCACCTTCGCTCACGTTTACCGCGCGCCGGTGATCCTCAACGTGGTCAACAACCAGTGGGCGATCTCGACCTTCCAGGCCATCGCCGGGGGTGAAGCCACCACTTTCGCCGGACGCGGCGTTGGTTGCGGCATCGCCTCGCTGCGGGTCGATGGCAACGACTTCTACGCGGTCTACGCCGCTTCCGCCTGGGCTGCCGAACGCGCCCGGCGCAACCTCGGCCCGACCATGATCGAATGGGTCACCTACCGCGCCGGCCCGCACTCGACCTCCGACGATCCGTCGAAATACCGTCCTGCCGATGACTGGAGCCACTTCCCGCTGGGCGACCCGATTGCCCGCCTGAAGCAGCACCTGATCAAGGTCGGCCACTGGTCGGAAGAAGAGCACGCCGCCGTCAGCGCCGAGCTCGAAGCCGAAGTGATTGCCGCGCAGAAACAGGCCGAACAGTACGGCACCCTCGCCGGCGGGCAGATTCCAAGCGCCGCAACCATGTTCGAAGACGTCTACAAAGAGATGCCGGAGCACTTGAAGCGCCAGCGTCAGCAGTTGGGGATCTGACATGAACGATCACAACAACAATATTCAGTTGGAAACCGCCATGACCACGACCACCATGACCATGATCCAGGCCCTGCGCTCGGCCATGGATGTGATGCTTGAGCGTGACGATAATGTGGTGGTGTTCGGTCAGGACGTCGGCTACTTCGGCGGCGTGTTCCGTTGCACCGAAGGCCTGCAGACCAAGTACGGCACCTCGCGGGTATTCGACGCGCCGATCTCTGAAAGCGGCATTGTCGGTGTTGCGGTGGGCATGGGCGCTTACGGCCTGCGTCCGGTCGCCGAGATTCAGTTCGCCGACTACGTCTACCCGGCTTCCGACCAGATCATTTCCGAAGCCGCGCGCCTGCGTTATCGCTCGGCCGGCGAGTTCACCGCGCCGATGACCCTGCGCATGCCGTGCGGCGGCGGGATCTACGGCGGCCAGACCCACAGCCAGAGCATTGAGGCGATGTTCACTCAAGTCTGCGGCCTGCGCACCGTCATGCCATCCAACCCGTACGACGCCAAGGGCCTGCTGATCGCCTCCATCGAAAACGATGACCCGGTGATCTTCCTTGAGCCGAAACGCCTGTACAACGGCCCGTTCGACGGCCACCACGACCGCCCCGTAACCCCGTGGTCGAAACATCCGCAGGCCCAAGTGCCGGACGGTTACTACACCGTGCCGCTGGACGTCGCCGCCATCACCCGTCCGGGCAAGGACGTGACCGTGCTGACCTACGGCACCACCGTGTATGTGTCGCAAGTTGCCGCCGAAGAATCCGGCGTTGACGCCGAAGTCATCGACCTGCGCAGCCTGTGGCCGCTGGACCTGGAAACCATCGTCAAGTCGGTGAAGAAAACCGGCCGCTGCGTGGTGGTACACGAAGCCACGCGCACCTGCGGTTTCGGCGCCGAGCTGGTGTCGCTGGTGCAAGAGCATTGCTTCCATCACCTGGAAGCGCCGATCGAACGCGTCACCGGTTGGGACACCCCCTACCCGCACGCGCAAGAGTGGGCGTATTTCCCAGGGCCGTCCCGAGTGGGCGCGGCGTTGAAACGGGTCATGGAGGTCTGAATGGGCACGCACGTTATCAAGATGCCGGACATCGGCGAAGGCATCGCAGAAGTAGAACTGTCGCAGTGGCACGTCAAGGTTGGCGATCTGGTGGTTGAAGACCAGGTGCTGGCGGACGTGATGACCGACAAGGCAATGGTTGATATTCCATCGCCGGTGCACGGAAAGGTGATTTCGCTCGGCGGTCAGCCGGGTGAAGTGATGGCGGTCGGCAGTGTGCTGATCAGCATCGAAGTTGAAGGCGCCGGAAACCTGAAGAAATCCGCCGCACCAGCACCGGTTGCTACGAAAGAGGCACCTGCTGCGCCGAAAGTTGAAGCCGCAGTCGAGAGCAAACCTGCCGCCGCTGCTGCACCGCGTTCCGCACCGGTTTGCCAGGGTCCGATGGTTGCCCGCGAGGCTGATGAACGTCCGCTGGCTTCGCCGGCCGTGCGCAAACATGCGCTGGATCTGGGCATTCAGCTGCGTCTGGTACGCGGCACCGGCCCGGCCGGTCGTGTGCTGCACGAAGACCTCGACGCTTATTTGGCCCAGGGTCAATCAAACGCTTCGGCACCGGCAACCGCCGCGTACGCCCAGCGTCACGATGAAGAACAGATTCAAGTGATCGGCATGCGCCGCAAGATCGCCCAGCGCATGCAGGACGCCACTCAGCGTGCCGCGCACTTCAGCTACGTCGAGGAAATCGACGTCACCGCCATCGAAGAACTGCGCGCGCATCTGAATGAAAAACACGGTGCCACCCGGGGCAAGTTGACCTTGCTGCCGTTCCTGGTCCGCGCACTGGTCGTCGCCCTGCGTGACTTCCCGCAGATGAACGCCCGTTACGACGACGAAGCCCAGGTCATCACCCGCCTCGGCGCAGTGCATGTCGGTGTCGCCACGCAAAGCGATGTCGGCCTGATGGTGCCGGTGGTGCGTCACGCCGAAGCGCGCAGCCTGTGGGACAGCGCCGCGGAAATCTCGCGTCTGGCCAATGCCGCACGCAATGGCAAGGCCAGCCGCGACGAATTGTCCGGCTCGACCATCACCCTCACCAGCCTCGGTGCGTTGGGCGGCATCGTCAGCACCCCGGTGCTGAACCTGCCGGAAGTGGCGATCGTCGGCGTGAACAAAATCGTCGAACGGCCAATGGTCGTCAAAGGCCAAGTGGTGATCCGCAAGATGATGAACCTCTCCAGCTCCTTCGATCACCGCGTGGTCGACGGCATGGACGCGGCGCTCTTCATCCAGGCCATTCGTGGCTTGATCGAACAACCCGCAACCCTGTTTGTGGAGTGATGCAATGCAAACCTTGAACACCACGCTGCTGATCATCGGCGGCGGCCCCGGCGGTTACGTCACGGCGATTCGCGCCGGGCAACTGGGCATTTCGACGATTCTGGTCGAAGGCCAATCGCTGGGTGGCACTTGCCTGAACATCGGCTGCATTCCGTCCAAAGCGTTGATTCACGTGGCCGAGCAGTTCCACCAGACCCGCCATCACAGCCAGCATTCGGCGCTGGGCATCAGCGTCTCGGCGCCAACCCTCGACATCAGCAAGAGCGTCGAGTGGAAGGACGGCATCGTCGATCGCCTGACCACCGGCGTCGCCGCACTGCTGAAAAAGAACAAGGTCCAGGTCATCAATGGCTGGGCCAAAGTCATCGACGGCAAAACCGTGGAAGTCGGCGATACGCGGATCCAGTGCGAACATCTGGTGCTGGCCACCGGTTCGACCAGCGTCAACCTGCCGATCCTGCCAATCGGCGGGCCGATCATCTCCTCCACCGAAGCGCTGGCACCGAAGTCCGTGCCCAAACGTCTGGTGGTGGTCGGCGGCGGTTACATCGGTCTGGAGCTGGGCATTGCTTACCGCAAGCTCGGCGCCGAGGTCAGTGTGGTCGAGGCGCAGGATCGTATCCTGCCGGCCTACGATGCCGAGCTGACGCAACCGGTGCACGAAGCACTGAAGCAACTGGGCGTGAAGCTCTATCTCAAGCACAGCGTGCTGGGTTTCGACGGCACCTTGCAGGTGCGTGACCCGAACGGCGACACCCTCAATCTGGAAACCGATCAGGTGCTGGTGGCAGTCGGGCGCAAGCCAAGTACTCAAGGCTGGAACCTCGAAGCGCTGAACCTGGACATGAACGGCTCGGCGGTCAAGATCGACAGCCGCTGCCAGACCAGCATGCGCAACGTCTACGCCATCGGCGACCTCAGCGGCGAGCCGATGCTCGCCCATCGCGCCATGGCTCAGGGCGAAATGGTTGCCGAACTGATCAGCGGCAAATCCCGCGAATTCAACCCGACCGCCATCGCCGCCGTGTGCTTTACCGACCCGGAACTAGTGGTGGTCGGCCAGACCCCGGACGAAGCCAAGGCTGCCGGACTGGACTGCATCGTTTCCAGCTTCCCGTTCGCTGCCAACGGCCGGGCGATGACCCTGGAATCGAAAAGCGGCTTCGTGCGGGTGGTCGCGCGTCGCGACAATCATGTGATTGTCGGCTGGCAAGCGGTCGGGGCAGGCGTTTCCGAGTTGTCGACCGCGTTCGCGCAAAGCCTGGAAATGGGTGCGCGCCTCGAAGACATTGGCGGCACTATTCATGCGCATCCGACCCTGGGTGAAGCGGTGCAGGAAGCGGCGTTGCGTGCTTTGGGGCATGCGTTGCATCTGTGATGGATGGTGGCAGTGGTGGCCTCTTCGCGAGCAAGCCCGCTCCCACAGGGAAATGTATTCCAAAATGTGGGAGCGGCTTCTTCAGGGAAATGCATTCCCCCTGTGGGAGCGGGCTTGCTCGCGAATTCTTGAGGCCGACTCGATTTATCTGCCTGTCATCCGATAGTCCGGGCTGCGAAACCGCGCAAGAATGAAGTATTGTTGTGCCCATCCAAAAAAACGTCAGAAGCCTTGAACCGTTTCGACGGTTGTTCAGTGATAGAGGGTGTCATGGGTAACGAAAGCATCAATTGGGACAAGCTGGGTTTTGACTACATCAAGACCGACAAACGCTATCTGTCGTACTTTCGCAATGGCGAGTGGGACAAAGGCACCCTGACCGAAGACAACGTGCTGCACATCAGCGAAGGCTCGACTGCCCTTCACTATGGCCAGCAGTGCTTCGAAGGCCTGAAGGCTTATCGTTGCAAGGACGGCTCGATCAACCTGTTCCGTCCTGACCAGAACGCCGCGCGCATGCAACGCAGCTGCGCTCGCCTGCTGATGCCGCACGTGTCGACCGAGCAGTTCATCGAAGCGTGCAAGGAAGTGGTTCGCGCCAACGAGCGCTTCATCCCGCCATACGGCACCGGCGGCGCGCTATACCTGCGTCCGTTCGTGATCGGCGTGGGTGACAACATCGGCGTGCGTACCGCGCCGGAGTTCATCTTCTCGGTATTCGCGATCCCGGTCGGCGCCTACTTCAAGGGCGGCCTGACTCCGCACAACTTCCAGATCTCCAGCTTCGACCGCGCCGCCCCACAAGGCACTGGTGCGGCCAAGGTCGGTGGCAACTATGCCGCCAGCCTGATGCCGGGCTCTCAGGCCAAGAAAGCGCACTTCGCTGACGCCATCTACCTGGATCCGCTGACCCACAAGAAGATCGAGGAAGTCGGTTCGGCCAACTTCTTCGGGATCACCCACGACAACAAGTTCATCACCCCGAACTCGCCATCCGTGCTGCCAGGCATCACCCGTCTGTCGCTGATCGAACTGGCGAAAACCCGTCTGGGTCTGGAAGTGATTGAAGGCGACGTGCTGATCGACAAACTGTCGGACTTCAAGGAAGCCGGCGCCTGCGGTACCGCGGCGGTGATCACCCCGATCGGCGGGATCAGTTACAACGACCACCTGCACGTGTTCCACAGCGAAACCGAAGTCGGCCCGGTCACCCAGAAGCTCTACAAAGAGCTGACTGGCGTGCAGACCGGCGACATCGAAGCGCCAGCGGGCTGGATCGTCAAGGTTTGATCTGACGGCTGCTGATGCACAAAAGCCCCCATCGAGTGATCGATGGGGGCTTTTTCATGGGCGCTGTTGCTGTAGCCACTCAATCAACACTTTGGTGTGCGCCGACGCTTGCGGGGCAACGCCGTAGTAATAGCGTGGCAGCGGCATGCGCAGATCCGGCAACGGACAGATCAGGCGACCACTCGACAAATGTGTGCCGAGCAAAGTAGTCGGACACAGCGCGATGCCCTCGCCCGCCACGGCCGCTTCCAGCACCCGGTGCATGTAATCAAACTGGCGGATCACCTGGCTACTGCTCTGGCTCTGGCCAAAATGCATGGCCCAGTGGTGCCAGTCTTCACGCCGCGCCCTGACGGTCAGCAAGGTATGCGCACTGAGGCCGGCGAGATTTGTCAGCGGCAGTCGCTCAATCAATGCCGGCGCCGCGACCATGACCAATTCATCCTCGAACAACGCGTGCGCCTCCAGCGTCGGCGCCCAATCGTCGCGGCCCCGGCGGATGACAATGTCGAAATCGTCGCGGGCCGGATCCGGCGACTGGGTCTGCGTGACGACCTGGGTGTCGATGTGCGGATGCTGCACCGAAAAGTCCGCCAAACGAGGCGTCAGCCATAACAGGGCGAAGGACGGCCGGACATTGATCGTGATCGTCGGCCGCGCTGCCTGTCGCCTCAACTCGGCAGCGGCGTCGGCAATCTGCGCCAGACCGGCGCTGACTTGCTGATAAAAAAGCTCACCCGCCGGCGTCAGCAGCGACTGCCTGATGCGCCGTTCAAACAACAAAACGCCCAGATGTTCTTCAAGCAATTTGACGTGGCGGCTGACCGCACTATGACTGACATGCAGCTCGTCGGCCGCCAGGCTGAAACTCTGATGACGAGCAGCCACAGCGAAGGCGCGAACCGCATTGAGCGGGGGAAGTGAATTTTTCATGGGTCTAATTTAGTTACATATGCACTGCATTTAAAGCGTTTGTCAGCGCGTTGCCGCCACGCCAATCTGCCCGCACGCAGATACGCGATTCGACGGAGCAACATCATGCACAGCTACGGACTCTTTGTATTGTTCGCCGCCCTGACCATTTTGAGCCCCGGCCCGGGCGTGGTGCTGACCCTGTCCAACGCCGTGCGCCTGGGCTGGACCGGCGCAGCACCCGGCATTCTGGGCATCGCCTCGGGCGCGTTCGTGGTGGCTGCCCTCAGCGCCACCAGCGTCGGCTTGATCCTCAGCGCCTCGGCCGAGGCGTTTACCGTGCTGAAATACGCCGGAGCTGCATACCTGTTGTACTTGGGCTTCAAGAGCTGGCGTTCAGATCGTTTCCGTAGCCTGCAGCAGGTTCGCCCTTCTCGTCCGGGCTACCGTTTTCTCGAAGCCGCGTCCCTGCAGTTTCTCAATCCGAAAGCGATCTTCTTCTTTCTGGCCGTATTCCCGCAGTTCATCGACACTGAACAGGCTTTTTACCCGCAGTTCTTCAAACTGGTGGCCTCTTACGCGGTGCTGGTAATTCTGGTGCACGGCAGCTACGCCCTGCTCGCCAATGCGGCCAAAGGCTGGCTGTCGAGCCCGAAAGGATCCTGGCTGGCGGCAAAAGTCTCGGGGGTGACCTTTGCCGGTTTTGGTCTGCTGATGGCGTCGGCAACCCGCTGATCGACCTGCTCAGGCTCATTCTGTTTCAAGGCAATTCGCTTGCCGGCTCGCGCGGCTATTCCGCTGGCCTGACCATTTTGCTGTTTGCCCATCCGCGCCTGGGTGATCAACCCGGGGATCAATTCCCCTTCCGGCAGATTCTTCCAGAACCGCACCGGCAAATGCCCTTGCATGACCTTCTCGTTCAATCGCGCCGGGTTGAAGATGTGGCTGTAATAGGTCAGCCATAGCTCGCCATGCGGGTCATCGACGTTCTGCGCCAGTTGCTGCCATTCCACCGGGCACTGGCGCTGATGAATCAACTGTTCACCGTCGTAATAAACCCCGTCACGCGGCGTGGCGATCAACCAGCGATGCCGGCCCATGCGTCCGATGAAATGTTCGCTGGCACTGTGCAGGATGTCGTGGGCCGGTTCGTGCCACGCGACGTATTGCGGGCCTGGCTGATCCTGCGGGCGTTCGATGAAACGCACGAACGCATGCAAATGGTGGGCTTCGCGCTGCACCTGCTTGATCCGCCGCTGCAACTCGCTGCCGAGCTTGTCGCCGGCCATCATCGCCGTGCGATCGCCATGGCTGACTCGCCACAGCACTTCATACAACAGACTCCAGCGCTGGTCGCCCCGGTAGCGCGCGGCTTGCTCCAGGGTATCGAGCATTGCACGGGGGATGCGTGCCTGAAACGGCCCCTGCCCCTCGGGTACCGAGACGTCACTGGCAAACAGATCGCTCACCCCTTCCGACGCCCAACTCACCAGACTCGGGTCGACTTCATGGCTGAGCAGCCAGCGTGCCTGCTGGCGCCAGGTGTCGAACAGGTCGTCGCAATCGAGATTGATCATCCCCACAACCCCATCTGCTGCGGCTGCGGCCGATCGCGCAATTGCTGGTAAAGCATGTGGCTGGTGACTTCGGCCTGTTGCGGATGGTAGTCGCTGGTGATGATGAACGGCTTGGCTTTGGCCAGCACACAACGCATGCGCGCCACATCTTCGTAGCGAATGCGCCGTTGCTGGCGCAATTGCACCAGACGTTCGGTGGTACGCAGGCCGATGCCGGGGATTCGTGCGATCAGCGCCGGTTCGGCGCGGTTCAGGTCCAGCGGAAACACCTCGCGATTCTGCAGCGCCCAAGCCAGTTTCGGATCGATATCCAGCGCCAGATTACCCGGGCCCTTGAGCAACTCATCGGCGCTGTAGCCGTAGCTGCGCAAGAGGAAATCGGCTTGATACAAACGATGTTCGCGCATCAGCGGTGGTGCGGCCAATGGCACGCTTTTCGGGCTATCGGGAATCGGGCTGAAGGCCGAATAGTAAACCCGCCGCAAGCGGTAGTTGCCATACAGCGACTGGGCGCTGTGCAGGATCGTGCTGTCGTCGGTGTCATCGGCGCCGACAATCATTTGCGTGCTCTGCCCGGCGGGAGCGAATTTTGCCGAACGCGGTTCGTTGAGCACCGTTTGTACGCCGGTGTAAATGGTGTTCATTGCCTGCTTGATCGAACCGATCTGCTTCTCCGGCGCCAGGGTTTGCAGGCTGGCGTCGGTGGGCAGTTCGATATTGACGCTGAGGCGATCGGCGTAGCGCCCGGCCTCCTCGATCAATGCCGGATCGGCCTCGGGAATGGTCTTGAGGTGAATGTAGCCGCGAAACTCGTGCTGCTCGCGCAACAGCTTCGCCACGCGCACCAGTTGTTCCATGGTGTAGTCCGCCGAACGGATGATCCCCGAACTGAGAAACAGCCCGCTGACGCAGTTGCGCCGGTAGAAATCCAGGGTCAGCGTGACCACTTCCTCGGGGGTGAAGCGTGCGCGCGGCACATCGCTGGAGCGACGGTTGACGCAATACTGGCAGTCGTAGAGACAGAAATTGGTCAGGAGGATTTTCAGCAGCGACACGCAACGGCCGTCCGGCGTGTAGCTGTGGCAGATGCCCATGCCATCGGTCGAGCCCAACCCGCTCTTGCCTTCGGAGCTGCGCTTGGGCGCACCGCTGCTGGCGCAGGAGGCGTCGTACTTGGCGGCGTCGGCGAGAATGCTGAGCTTGTCGATGATTTGCATGGCGCGGGCTCTTTACTGTGTGGATATACAGTATAGGTCCGAGCACGGGGTTACAAGGTGGTAGAAGCGCACCTCGTCGGGCAGAAGCTCAAGATCAAAGGATTCCGCCAGCGGCAGCTCCTACATGGATTGGGCAGGGTCGAGATTTATCGGGTGTACGGACTTACTGTAGGAGCTGCCGCAGGCTGCGATCTTTTGATCTTCGCGTCTAAAGGCAACTCAAGACCAAACCGCTTACCCATTTCCTTTCGCCCCGCCACGGTGAGCGCCAACGCTCGACTATCAAGATCCTGCGTCACCCACTTGCGTTTCAACGCCATCTGCAACAACGCCGCGCCCAACGATCCGCCCAGATGCGGCCGGCGCATGCTCCAGTCCAGGCACGGGCAAGCAAACTTGCGGCGCAAGGTACTCAAGTCCTGCACCTCAATTCCCAAGCTCGCAAACAACGCGTCGCCGGTGCCGCTCAAGCGATAAACCCGCTCATCGGTTTCCACCAGCCACCCCGCCTCGAGCAAACGGTCGTGGAGCAACACCGCGAGCGTCCCAGCCATGTGGTCGTAGCAGGTGCGGGCGAATTGCAGGCGATCCGGGGTGTGCGGCTTGAAGCCCGGCGCGGCGTTCTGTCCGATCACCATCAACGCTTCCAGCGCCTGAGCCACCCGCTGATCGGCGAGGCTGTAATAACGATGGCGGCCCTGCACGTGCAGGCGCACCAGTGCCAGATCCTTGAGCTTGGCCAGATGTGCACTGGCGGTGGAGGCGCTGACTTCCGCCACGGCCGCTAATTCAGTGCTGGTGCGGGCGTGGCCGTCCATCAGCGAGCAGAGAATTTTCGTGCGTGCCGGTTCGGCGATGGCGGCCGCCACCTGCGAAACGCCGATGTCTTGATGTTCTGCGTGCATATTTCGCTCCCCGACGAATCGTCGTCGCTGCGAACTGAAGATACTCGCATCACTTTCCCGACCACAAGGCTGTGAACCATGGACCCGATCATCGCTGCGACGCATGCCGATCCCTACCCCTACTACGCCAAACTGCGCGCCGAGGGCGGACTGACCTTTGATCATGGATTGAAGCTGTGGGTCGCCAGCAGCGCCCGAGCGGTGCGTGCGGTGCTGACGCATGCCGATTGTCGGGTGCGACCGTTGCAGGAACCGGTGCCCAAGGCGATTGCCTCGGGGCTGGCCGGCAAGGTGTTCGGGCAGTTGATGCGGATGAACGATGGCGAACGTCAGCGCTGTCCGCGTGCGGCAATCGAGCCGTCACTGCAGTTGATAGATGACGAGCAGGTACGCGCACTGGTGGCCGCGCGTCTGATTACAGCGGACGCCGACGGCTTAAATAAGGCGATGTTTCGCGGCCCGGTGTGCGTGGTCGCGGCGCTGCTCGGCTTCACCCCGGCGCAGGGCCGGGCGATCAGTGATCTGACCGCGGACTTCGTCGCCTGCCTGTCGCCGCTGAGCAATGACCTGCAACTGGCGGCGGCGCATGCGGCGGCGGAGCAATTGCGCGGTTACTTCGTCGAGTTGCTGGCCGAACCGCCTAGCGATTTGCTCAAGGCCGTCGGGCAGCGATTTGATGGCGATGAGGAGACCATGATTGCCAACCTGATCGGCCTCTGTTCGCAGACGCTCGAGGCCAGTGCGGGACTGATCGGCAATGCACTGATTGCGCTGCGACGTCAGCCCGAATTGCGCCATGCCTCAGTGGACGCACTGTTGGCCGAGGTTCAGCGCTTTGATCCGCCAGTGCAGAACACTCGGCGCTTTGTCGCGCAGACTTGCGAGATCAATGGCGTGCGGCTTGAGGCCGGTGAGGTGATTCTGGTGCTGCTGGCCTCGGCCAACCGCGATCCTTTGTTGAATGCAGAGCCCGAGCGGTTTCTGCTGGATCGTCCTGACCGGCGCAGTTTCAGCTTTGGCAGCGGCCGGCATCAGTGTCCGGGGCAGACGCTGGCGTTGAGCATTGCCGCTGCGACTGTCAGAGAAATCCTTGATCAGGGTATGAATCTGCAACAACTGACGTGGCATTACCGCCCATCGCTCAATGGGCGGATTCCACTGTTCAGCGCAATGCAGCCTTAAGCGCTGCGCAGCTCAATGGTCAGGTGCGACAGCTCATGCACCGGCGCCAGCCGTTCGCGAATCGCCTCCGTCGTCACGCCCGCCGCCGCGACCACACTGACAATCGCCGCCCGCGCCTGCGGGCCGACCTGCCAGACATGCAGGTCGCTGATGCGCACGTTGTCCGAGGTTTCCAGCAGTTCGCGAATCTCTGCGGCAACCGGTTCGTCGGTGGTGTCGAGCAGCACCGCAGCGCTGTCGCGCATCAGGTTGTAAGCCCATTTCGCGATGACAATGGAGCCGACAATCCCCATCGCCGGGTCCAGCCACACCCAACCCAAATAGCGTCCGGCCAGCAACGCGGCAATTGCCAGCACCGAGGTCAGGGCATCGGCCAGCACGTGGACATAGGCCGAACGCAGATTGTTGTCGTGATGGTGATGATGATCATGACCGTGGTCATGATGATGGCCGTGGTCATGGCCGTGATGGCCCATCAACAGGAAGGCGCTGAGGACGTTCACGCCCAGCCCGACAATCGCGATCACGGTCGCTTCGCCAAACGCCACGGTGGTCGGTTCGAACAAACGAAAAATCGACTCGCCGGCAATGCCCAGCGACACCAGCCCCAGCACCATGGCTGAAGCAAAACCGGCCAGATCGCCGACCTTGCCGGTGCCGAAACTGTAGCGGCGGTTGTTGGCGTTGCGCCGGGCGAAACCATAGGCCGCAGCAGCAATGCCCAACGCACCGGCATGGGTCGCCATGTGGAAACCGTCGGCCAGCAGGGCCATGGAGCCGGTGAGATAACCGGCGGCGATCTCGCCGATCATCATCACAAAGGTTAGCGCCACCACCCACAAGGTGCGGCGGGCGTTTTCGTCGTGAGACCCGCCGAGGAATTGGTGATCGTGGCTGAAACGCTCAGCGCTTGGGGTCAGGCTCATGATACGGATGCTCTATTTGGAATAACGGCGGATGGCTTGCAGCAGATCTTCGGCGCCCTGAGCGCGCTGTTCGTCGGTGAGGTCGGGATGCGCCACGTGCTCACGGGTGTGAGCCTCAATGAACTGCTCCATCAACCCGTTGACCGCCCCACGAATCGCCGCCACCAGATGCAAGGTCTTGGCACAATCGGCATCGCCCTCGAGCGCTTTCTCGACGGCCTGTACCTGGCCGGCAATGCGTCGTACACGGTTGAGCAGCTCGTCTTTGTGTTCATGAATGTGCGACATACCTATACCCCCTACCCCTATATGGCGCGCATGGTCGCCTATGGCTTGGGCAATCGCAAGCTCGGTGAGTGTTCAAAGGATGAACGGGATGCGGAAAGCGACCTCACTCCCGTTGTAGGAGTGAGCCTGCTCGCGATAGCGGTGTGTCTGGAAACAAAGATGCTGAATGTACCGGCCCCTTCGCGAGCAGGCTCACTCCTACATTTTTCCGGGGGGTGCTCGGGTTCCGCGCCGTACGCAGATTCCCCTGTAGGAGCCAGCCTGCTGGCGATGGCAGCCTGAAAAACGCAGCATCATTTCAGCATCATCCAAGAGGCTACATCGCCTTGCGCCTTTGCCTACAAGTACGCCAGAATCCGCCGGCTTGTGCGGTTTGGGGGGCATCGGTAACTTGGCTCGCGTCACTGAATGATCAGTGATCGGGTTTAGTCGCTCGGTGTTATCTCAAGTTCGCAAGCTGTTATTCAGTCAGGCATCTCTACGCCTGCGCTCAATGGCGGCTGTGCGCAGGGCGCCTTCTGGCGCGCCGGTAATGCTTGGGTACTGGTCGACTAACCTGCGTACAGCTGCCACCCATTGTTTAGTCGCAAGTGCGTGTCAGCCTCATTGAGGTTACCCAGCAAATGTTTAAAGTGACGCCAAATCCGCCTGAAGCGGACGCAATACCTGACCCCGAATCAACGTCCCCCTACTCCGACCCCAATTCCAGAAAACTCCACGAAGCCGCCGAACGCGCCCTCGATCACTACCTGAGACCGCAAGCCCCGCCCGAGCGCAAACCCAGCCACATGTTCGTCGTCGCCCCGAACATGGACAACGAAGAACTGCTGGCCCACGCCTGCGAATCCATGGCCTCGGCCAGCATCATGCTCAGCGACTTCGCCGGCCTGCTCGACACGCCCTATCGCAACACCGTGCTCGGCATCCAGCAAGTAGTCATGCTCGGCGAACTCGCCGTCAACCGCGCCCTCGACAACCTCGAGCCCCCGATCAGCAATTGAAAAAGCATCCCTGTGGCGAGGGAGCTTGCTCCCGCTCGACTGCACAGCAGTCGAAAATCCGGATCCGAACCGGATCGATGGGGCTTGGGGTCGCTTCGCAACCCAGCGGGAGCAAGCTCCCTCGCCACAAGGAAAACGACGCAAAGGAGAACTTCACATGGCCAATAAACCAGATGCCCACGTCGTCGCCGCATTAGTCGCCATGGGCCTCAACGAACGGGATCGCCGCTGGGCGCAGAACGCATGCCTGGTGTTGTTTGAAAGCGAGCGAGAAACAATTGTGGCCTCGGCCGTGAACGCTCTAGGGAAACTTGATGGGCTTGAAATGGAGGCTGTGCTGCCAGCGCTACAGCGGGTGAAACGCCGCTTTCCTGCATTGGAACGGACGGTGGCAGAAACGTTGGGCGAGATTGCGATGGTTGCCTGAGTAAAAATGGCGAGGGCTTGATGGATCGCGGAGCAATGCCCCAACAAGGCCTGCTGCGCGGTCCATCGGGGATAAATCCCCTCGCCACAGGTTGCATGGACATTGATTGATCGGCGTTTATTCGCCTCAATCGTCCCGCGTCAAAACCTCCAGCAACTCGATCTCAAACACCAGATTCGAATTCGGCGGAATCTTGCCCATCGTCCGCTCGCCATAGCCCAGATGCGCCGGCACCAGCAGTTTGCGCTAACCGCCCACTTGCATCCCCATCAGCCCCTGATGACGCCGAGGAAACGGGCTTAGCGACGTTTAGCTACAGGCACAGTAGAAGCGCTAGGAAGGATAGGGGGAGAATAGTCGGGAGCAAGTACGTGGGCACGGCCAGCAGGACTCAAAGATACGAATTTTCCAGAACTTGCGTAGTAAAACGAAACTAGCTTCCTTTGCTCAAGCACATCAACTGCACCATTCACCTGCAAAAGTGTGAGGCCGCTACCAGGAGGCAAAGTTCTGACATCACAGCCATTATCAGCGGTATCGTATGCAGCAATGGCTGCAAGGACAATTTCCTGATGGTTGTTCAGGGGAGGCACTGAAGGAGTTTTCAGACCGGCTATAGCCTCTTCAGCATCGGTCAATTTCGCACCCGTTGAATTCAGCGACCACACAAGAATCGCCATCAAAAAGAGCATCATCAGTGGAACGCTGATGACTACCCAGTGCGGGAGAGCAATAGTCTGATCCAGCCACGTGAAGGCAGCTAGTGTCCTGTCCCAGCCGGTGGCGACTAAAGGACGAAGGTTCGGCCACTGATCTGTCACTAACATCTTGATAACGGCGCCAATGAAGGCGGTAATAGCCCCAAGCATAACCGTCCACACTAGCTGCTTCCTACGTCTGGAATTCATGCGGTCACCTAAGCCCGGTTAGTGTTGCAGATGTTAACAGGAGTCATGCGCTTAACAATGAACTACAGCGGCCCATCCGAGAAATATAACCCTTTGCAATACAATGCCAATCAGGCAGTTCATTTGACACTAACGGCTACACACTCGGCGTTCTTTGTTTCATACCAAGGGGAAGCAAGACGTTGCAACCCTTGCTGAGCTATTGCAGCGACAAAAAGACAGACATCAAGATTCCGAACATTGTAATCAACTGTACGCGAGCAGATATAAATCCAAGCCTTGCATATAGTAACTTGCATTACAGCACCCTCACGAGTGTAACCTGTGGTTGAAGTTGCGATACTAGTTTGCTCTATCTTGTAGGCTGCAATCGCAGCGACAACCAGAACCATAACACCTACACCAATCCACTTGATGACTTTGCTCATTCTTACGCCTGTATTTTCTGATTAAAAGAATCCCAAGCACTGGAGGTTAGCAGAGAATACAGTCGCGAAATCCACCACTTTATAGCCAGTGGCCACCATTCAAACGCTCACCCCAAGAGTTTATCCTTCGCCCCTCAGCAAACGACACGAAATACAGGGAACCATCTGCAAGGCTTTTGGGATTAGTCCTACAGCCACCGCGTTCGCTGCTCGATAACGTCAATGCTGCCCCAGCTTCGGCTGGAACTCACCAAGGAAGAAAGGAAGAAAGGAAGCTGCATGTCTGGCTATGTACCCAACCCACCAAAGGGCTACCGCTACAGCGGCGTTGAGCCTGTTGATATGCACGCCCAGCGTTGGGCTGAATACAAAGACCTTCCCCCCAAAGAGGAAGCCAAGCCAAATAGCTTGGGGTGTGTGTTCGCCAAGAGCTGCGATCTTCCAGACGGCGTGATCGACCACAAGAATCCAGCCGGATTCATCCCCGTCGAGAAGGTGGCTAACTACGGCGAGTTTGCCATTCTCGGCGGCAATGAAACGGATGCAGACGGGAACATCCCGCTCAAGAAAATCAGTGGTAACGCTCTACCAACTGCACTGGGCAGCCTTCTATTAGGTGGTGCTGCGGCTGCTGGTGCGTCTTGTGGTGGCCTGTGTACTGCCGGAGTTGCTGTTGCTGGCGGGAATGCTGCAACGAGTGCAGGTGCTGCGGGAGCTGCGGGTGCGGGAGCTGGAATAGTTACTGCTGGCGTAGTTCTTGGCTCTTTACTGGGAGCTATCGGGCTGATGGTGCCCGGTAATCTCGGAGACAGCAGCTTGTACTCTGAAGAGCAACTGAAGGCGTTAAAGGAAGGCCGCACACGGGTTCGGATTCACGTAGAACAGCAAGCAGATGGCACTCTGAAGGGGTATGGGTACAACCCCCAGAACCGCACTGACTGGGAGATGATTCCGGTTGTGCAATTTGTGGAGCAAGGTTCTCAACAAGTGGCGGACTTTGGCGATGGTGTGACCCTGATCTGGACACCAGCCGTTGACCCGTCCAGCACGTCAGGTATCCCACCGTTAGAGGGTGCACCTCAAGCCCCGCAGATCTGGATTTATCCGCCGTCCGAAAAAGCGGATAGCATCATCGTCAACCCGATCTATCCGCCCGAGTACAAAGACTTCATCCTCGTGTTCCCGGCGGATTCTGGCATACAGCCGCTATACATTGTCATCAGCGCTCGCTACTCACCGGGCGTTGTCACGGGTCGCGGCGAGGATGTCTCTGGTATATGGCTTGCTGGCGCTACAACAGGGCTAGGTGCACCTATCCCTACCCGAATAGCGGATTCATTAAGAGGACAAACCTTTAAAAGCTTCGATACTTTCAGAGGTGCGTTCTGGAGAGCAGTTAGCAACGATCCTGAGCTATTTAGCCAACTGAGTGCGGACGATCAGGCGCGTGTGCTAACTGGTAACGCCCCTACTGTTCGATTCAGAGACTCGGTAGGCAAACGGGTTACCTATGAAATACACCATGTCGAGCTAATTAAAGATGGCGGCGCGGTCTATGACGTGGATAACTTAAGGGTTAACACCCCACGAAATCACATTGATCTTCACAGAAGGAAATAGGCACAGCATGGAAAATATTTCTGACTTTACCGAAGCCGAATTCATTGCCTTTATCAAAAATATACGTGTCGTTAACAAAGGAGGCACGGACGAAGAGCTTGGCGAGTTGCTTGAAAAGTTCAGTCGACTTGCGGGGCATCCAGATGGCTACGACCTGATTTTCCACCCGGAACCCGGGGCGGACAACTCTGCCGAAGGTGTAACACGAACAGTGAAGGAATGGCGTGCAGCTCAAGGCCTACCAGGCTTTAAGGAATGACAGCAAGCTAGAAACAATTGTGGCCTCGGCAGTGGCCGCTCTCGGGAAACTCGATGAGCTTGAGATGGAGGCTGTGCTGCCCGCGCTGCAGCGGGTGAAACGGCGGTTTCCGTCACTTGAAAGGACAGTGGCTGACACGTTGACCGAGATTGCGATGGTTGCCTGAGTAAAAATGGCGAGGGCTTGATGGATCGCGGAGCAATGCCCCAACAAGGCCTGCTGCGCAGTCCATCGGGGATAAATCCCCTCGCCACAGGTTGCATGGACACTGATTGATCGGCGTTTATTCGCCTCAATCGTCCCGCGTCAAAACCTCCAACAACTCAATCTCGAACACCAGATTCGAATGTGGCGGAATCTTGCCCATCGTCCGCTCGCCATAGCCCAGATGCGCCGGCACCAGCAGTTTGCGCTTGCCGCCCACTTGCATCCCCATCAGCCCCTGATCCCAACCCTTGATCACCCGGCCCGTTCCAATCACGCACTGAAAAGGTTTGCCTCGGCTGTGGGAAGAGTCGAACTCGCTGCCGTCTTCCAGCCAGCCGGTGTAGTGGGTGGTGATGAGCGCGCCTTTGACGGCAGCCTTGCCCTCGCCCACCTGAAGATCGATTACCTGCAGTTCATCATTCATGACATTCACTCTATTGCTCAACTGGCCGCCGTTTTCCCAGAAATGTCGGCTGTTCGCAACTCATTGACGAAAATTGGCGCTGTATCCGAAGTGACTGACAACCCATTAAGATAGCCAACCGCCATTACTTCACGGATCGATTCTTCATGCTGGCAGTTCCCGAATGACTTACCTCTGGATCAGCCTTGCCCTTGGCGTTGTCATGATTGGATTGATCGTCGTCTTGATCTGGCGAGCGCGCGGTTTGCGCAAGCAACTGGACGAATACCGCGAGTTGCTGACCCGCGCCGCCGAACGGCAGAACATCCACCAGGACGGTGACGCCGAGCGTTTCAAACGCAGCCAATATTTTGCGCGGATCGGCACTTGGGATTGGGAAGTCGACACCGATCGGCTGTACTGGTCAGACGCGATCTATGGCATGTTCGGGTTCAAGATCGGCGAGATCACGCCGTCTTATGCGCTGTTCTGCTCCTGCGTGCACCCGGACGACCGCGTCAGAGTGCGCGACGGTGAATTGCGTTGCCTGGAGACCGGTGAAAACCACGATGAGGAATACCGCGTGGTCTGGCCCGACGGCACGATTCGCTGGCTCCGCGAGACTGGTAATGTGGTGCGCAACGACCACGACGCCGTCATCAAAATGATGGGCGTGGTGCGCGACATTACCGAGGAGAAAGCCTCGGCGAGTTACCTCCAGCACCTCGCCCACTTCGACCCGTTGACCGGTCTGCCCAATCGTCTGGTGCTCGAGGAGCGTTTATCCGAAGCACTGGAACAGGCGCGCCGCAGCCTGACCCGGGTGGCACTGGTGTTTATCGATCTCAACGGTTTCAAGGCGATCAATGACCACTACGGTCATGCCGCCGGCGACCGCGTGCTGATCACCACTGCGACTCGTCTGAAACGCATCCTGCGCGCCACCGACACCGTCGCGCGGATTGGCGGCGACGAATTCGTGGTGATTCTGCAAGGCCTGGCCCCGAGCCTCAACCTGCAGGACGAAGCCCGCAGCATCTGTCAGAAAATTTTCATCGAACTGTCCCCACCGATCTGCATCGGCAACGACCAGCGCCATGTCGGTACCAGCCTTGGGGTCGCGGTGTTTCCGGACCATGCGCCAACCATGGATCGGCTGCTGCACATTGCCGATCTGGCGATGTATGAGGCCAAGCGCAGTGGGAATAATCAGTATCGTTTGGGGGGCGAGAGCCCTGCACGGATGCATGCGCAGGGCCTTTGAGTCCGGTGATTAACGCTCGACAGGCTGCATCTCAACGATGGTGCCGTTGGTGATCATGACCATCACGTACTTGTCGTTGATCTGCACCCACTGCGCCTGATCGACCGGGGCTTTCAAGCCTTTCTGCTTCCAGTTTTTCAATGCTTTGTCGCTGCGCTGATAAATGTCTGGTGCACGGTCGTTGACCTTCAACTCACGGTCGCTGGTCGGCGACTGGACAGCCTGTTCGCTTGAGGTTTGCGCCGCTTGAACAAGTGGGCTGATCCCGGCAATGCCGGCGACCAGGGCCAGGCTGGCGATTAGGGTTTTGCTGTTCATCGGTGAACCTCCTTCAGATGTGTGATACCTGAACTCCGACTGCGGCGTCACGCAATCATTCCTTGTTTTTTAGCTTGGGATGCCCGGGCATTGTCGTTGGCAGGCAGGCCGCCTTCGCGAGCAGGCTCACTCCCACAGGATCCGGGCTCAACTGCATGCTTTTGCGCTAATATGCCGCGCGTAAAATCCCGCCGAGTGAATAAGGACATCACCGTGAACACCTATCTTGTCGTCAATCTGGTTTTGCTCGGTCTTTGCGCCCTCTACGCGGTTCGCGCATTCAACTCGCTGGTCGCACGCCGCAACGAAATCAAGAACGCCTTCGCGCAAGTCGAAGTCCAGCTCAAGCGTCGCTACGACCTGATTCCCAATCTGGTTGCCATTGCCAAGGGCGCTCTGGCCCACGAGCGCGAAACCCTTGAAGCCGTGATCGCGGCACGCAATGCCGCGGTGGCCGTACTTGAGGCCGCGCAGGCACAACCGGGGAACGCGCAAAACATCGAACATCTGGGTCAGGCCGACAGCGCGCTCAATACTGCCGTGGATCGTCTGAATGTCACGCTGGAGGCTTATCCCGATCTCAAGGCCTCGCAGAACATGCTGCAGTTGAGTGAAGAATTGAGCAGTACTGAAAACAGAGTGAGTTTTGCCCGCCAGGCTTACAACGATGCGGTGATGACCTACAACACCCTCAAGCAGAGTTTTCCGACAGTGTTGCTAGCCCCCAGCTTCGGCCATCGCGATGATGCGGCACCGCTCAAATTTGCCGACACTCTGGCGATCAAGACGGCTCCCAAAGTTTCTTTCTAACCCCCTTGCCCACGGAAGGCCCGATGAACTTTTTCGAACAACAACGCCAGGCGAAAAACCAGACCGCGCGCCTGATCAACATGATGATCCTGTCCATTGTCATGTTGATCGGTCTGACGAGCCTGCCTTTCGTCTTCAGTGGTTTTGAGGATTATCTGAGCGGAACCGGAAGTCTGCTGGATGCCTTTATGGCGCTGGGCGTTATCGCAACAATCGTCGGCGGCATCGTGGTGATCGGCGGCCTCCTGAAATACCGGGAGTTACGGGCGGGCGGCAAAGTGGTGGCCGAGAAGCTTGGCGGGCGTTGGCTCAACGGATTTGCGATGACGCCGGGCGAAAAACGGCTGATGAACGTTGTCGAGGAAATGGCTATCGCCTCTGGCAGCGTAATGCCAGCGGTGTACCTGTTACCGGATCAAAGTATCAACGCCTTCGCCGCGGGGTTTACACCTGAGGACGCGGTCATCGGCGTAACCCAGGGCGCAGTCACCCAACTGACGCGCGAAGAGCTGCAAGGGGTGATCGCCCATGAGTTCAGCCACATTTTCAATGGCGATATGCGCCTGAACACGCAACTCGTGGCAGTGGTACACGGCCTTCTGGTGCTAGGGCTTTCCGGCGGTCTGTTGATGGCAAGCCTGCTCAAGGGTGGAAAGCGCGACGTGCGCTTGATGCTGCTGGCGTTATTCGCTGGCTTTTTGCTGTGTCTGGCCGGTTGCATCGGCAATTTTTTTGGCAATCTGGTCAAGGCCGGCGTGAGCCGCCAGCGCGAGTTCCTGGCCGATGCCAGTGCGGTGCAATTCACTCGCAACCCTCAGGCACTCGTCAGCGCCCTGAAAAAAATCGGCGCTCAAGGTTCGTCAATCAGCGCTGCCCGGGCCGGTGAGTACAGTCATTTGTACTTCAGCACAGGCGTCTCGACCACGCTGAGTCGCATGTTTGCTACCCATCCCGATCTGAGCGTACGTATCCGGCGTATCGATCCACAATGGGACGGCCAGCTTACTGCGTCGTCCGCGCAGTAACCGCCAGCCCCCCTGAACACGATACGACAGGCGCACCCGACATCTTCCGGACTTTACGATGAATTTCTTCCAGCAACAGCGCCAGGCCAAGCGCCGCTCGGTGCTGCTCGTTATTTTGATGGGCCTCGCTGTACTCAGTCTGATCCTCATGTCGTGCTTACTGATGACGCTGCCGGTTTCCGACGGCGACGGCAATACGGTCATAGACCTTGAGTTGAGCTGGGAAATGTTCACCGCCGTTTCGGTGGTGGTGACAAGCATTGTGCTGGTCGGCGGCCTGGTCAAATACGGCGAATTATCGGCCGGCGGCAAAGTGATCGCACGTCGGCTGGGCGGACGTCTGATCAATCACAGCGCGCAAACTCTGGAAGAGCAGCGCCTGGTCAATGTGGTCGAGGAAATGGCCCTGGCGTCGGGCACCGTCGTGCCTTCGGTGTACCTGCTACCGGATTTGGGCATCAACGCATTCGCCGCAGGTTTTACCGCGCAAGACGCGGTCATCGGTGTGACGCAGGGAGCGATCACCCTACTGTCGCGTGATGAACTGCAAGGCGTAATCGCCCACGAGTTCAGTCACATCTACAACGGTGACATGCGTTTGAACACTCGCCTGGTCGCCGTCGTCCACGGCATCCTGGTGATCGGCCTGACTGGCAGCTTCATTTTGCGCGGCATGGATGACGTGCGTCGCTCCCCAGTCAATCGCACTCAACCGGCCATCCTCACCGTGATGTTTGGCACCGTGCTGTGCATCGTCGGGTATGGCGGGACTGTGTTCGGCAATCTCATCAAGGCGGCGGTCAGCCGGCAGCGCGAATTCCTTGCCGATGCAACAGCGGTGCAGTACACCCGCGACCCACATAGCATTGCCGGTGCATTGAAGAAGATCGGCGGCTACGCGTTGGGCGCGAAGATCAACGCGGCGCGCGCCGCCGAGTTCAGCCATCTGTATTTCGGTTCGGGTACTTCAAGCTTTGACTTGATGTCCAGTCATCCGGATTTGAGCGAGCGTATTCGTCGCATCGATGCCAGTTGGGATGGCACGTTCGTGAAAATTGCCGCGCCGCCGCAGGACTCAATGGTGGCCAGAGCCGTGTTGCCGGTCCCGGATGCCTTCAGCGGCGTGCCGGACACAGCGATGTCCGTGGTGTACGACATGAACGCCGTGCAGGCATCCGTGGCCGCTATCGGTGCGCCACGCGCCGAACATCTGATCGAAGCGCGCCGGGTGCTGGAGAAAATTCCACAAAAGCTCAAACTTGCGGCACGCAGCACTGACAGCGCGCAAGCTTTGGTATACGGCCTGTTGTTGTCACGCTCCGACTCGCTGCGGGCACTGCAATTATCTCTGCTGGAGTCGAGCCTCGACCGCACGCTGTTCAACATCCTCAATGCCATGCGCGAGCATTTGTCACTACTCAATCCGGGCCTGCGCCTGCCGTTGCTGGATCTTCTGATTCCCAGCCTTAAGCGCCTTGGCAAGAAACCTTTCGCGACGATGAAGCAGAACATGAACCTGCTGATTGACGCCGATAACGAAACCGAGCTGCTGGAGTGGACACTGCTACGCATAGTCGAACGCAATGTCGAGGGCGCGCCAGCGGTTCAGTTCAAGTTCGGCTTGTTCCAGTGCGCCGAACAACTGCTGGTGCTGCTGAATGCGATGGCGCGCGCCGGTCAGCAGAATCAGCAAGTGGCGTTGCAGGCGCTGCACTTTGCCTGGGAGGGATTGCCATTCGAGCGACCGTCGGAATTACCGGTCGAACTTGAGGATCTGCAAGGGCTCGAAGCCGCAATCAAACGCCTGCGCCACTTGATGCCAGAAGAACGGCCTGCCCTGCTCAATGCGATGACCCGCTGTGTGATGCATGACGGGGTAATCACTGTGGCGGAAGCCGAGTTGTTTCGTGCGGTGGCGGATCTGCTCGACTGCCCGCTGCCACCCTTTCTGATCACAGAGCCCGACACGGGAACGAGCATGAATGGGAGTGCAGACTAACCGGGCGGCACTTCCAGCACTCGCTTTATCTGACACAACGCCTTCGCGAGCAAGCTCGCTCCCACAGAGCAGTTGGTGGGAGCAAGGTTTGCAGTCAATCCGGAAACTTGTGGGAGCGAGCTTGCTCGCGAAGAGGCCGGCACATTCAACACTTTTCCGCCTGAACCACCGCTTTCGCGAGCAAGCCCGCTCCCACAGATTAGATGGTGTTTTCAGGATTGATCCGCTTTGTGCATCAATCCATGCCAACAATGCAATTAACATCCTGTTACAGCTGCGCGACCATCCGCCGCAATAACAACCGTGCGCCGCTTCCACGCCGCGCACGTCATAAAAGCGGTGGAGATTTTTCTATGACAGCCTCAATCCCACACGGCGGCTCGCGGGCCGGCGCCATTTTCCGGGTCACCTCGGGCAACTTCCTCGAACAGTTCGACTTCTTTCTGTTCGGCTTCTACGCCACGCAGATCGCGGCGGTGTTCTTCCCCGCGAGCAGTGAGTTCGCTTCCCTGATGATGACCTTTGCCGTATTCGGCGCAGGCTTTCTGATGCGTCCGCTGGGGGCGATCGTGCTGGGTGCGTACATCGATGACGTCGGTCGGCGCAAAGGGTTGATCGTCACCCTGTCGATCATGGCCAGCGGCACGATCCTGATTGTGCTGGTGCCCGGATACGAGACCATCGGTCTGTTTGCGCCAGCGCTGGTGCTGGTCGGACGGCTATTGCAAGGCTTCTCCGCCGGTGCGGAACTGGGCGGTGTTTCGGTGTACTTGTCGGAAATCGCCACCCCTGGCCGCAAGGGCTTTTTCACTGCCTGGCAGTCGGCCAGTCAGCAAGTGGCGATCATCGTCGCGGCAGCCTTGGGCTATGCGTTGAACGCGTGGATGGCGCCAGACGTGATTGCCGATTGGGGCTGGCGCATTCCGTTTTTCGTCGGTTGCATGATCGTGCCCTTCATCTTTTTCCTGCGGCGTAACCTGGCAGAAACCGAAGAGTTTGCCGCACGCAAACACCGCCCGAGCATGAAGGAAGTGTTTCGCACGCTTGGTCAGAACTGGGGCGTGGTGCTGGGCGGCATGTTGATGGTCGCGCTGACTACCACCGCGTTCTACCTGATCACCGTGTACGCGCCGACCTTCGGTAAAACCGTGCTGCACCTGAGCACTTCCGATGCGTTGCTGGTGACCTTGCTGGTCGGCGTGTCGAACTTCTTCTGGTTGCCGATTGGCGGCATGTTGTCCGACCGTATCGGCCGGCGCCCGGTGCTGATCGCCATGGCGCTGCTGGCATTGGCCACCACCTATCCGGCGCTGTCGTACCTGGTGCAGGCGCCGAGCTTCAGTCACATGTTGCTGTCGCTGCTGTGGCTGTCGTTCATCTACGGCATGTACAACGGCGCGATGATTCCGGCGCTGACCGAGATCATGCCGGTGGAAGTGCGAGTAGCCGGTTTCTCCCTCGCCTACAGCCTGGCGACCGCGATTTTCGGCGGTTTCACCCCGGCGATGTCGACCTTCCTGATCCAGTACACCGGCGACAAAGCGGCGCCGGGTTACTGGATGAGCGTCGGCGCACTGTGCGCGTTGTGCGCCACGTTGTACCTCTATCGCCGCGCAGGCGGCCGTTTGCAACCGGTTGCCGCATAAGGAGCAATCACCTTGAAAAAACTGATCAATCTCAGCGCCATCGCCCTCTTCGCTTTCAGCGCCCTGGCCCATGCTGAACAGCTGAATGTGATGACGTCGGGCGGCTTCACCGCCGCCTACAAAATCCTCGGCCCGAAATTCGCGGCCGCCACCGGCAACACCCTCGACACCCAACTCGGCCCGTCGATGGGCAAGGCGCCGGAAGCGATCCCTAATCGCCTCGCTCGCGGTGAGCACGCCGACGTGGTGATCATGGTCGGCTACGCCCTCGATGACCTGATCAAACAGGGCAAGGTCGACCCGGCCTCGCGGGTCGAACTGGCGGATTCACGGATCGGTCTGGTGGTGCGTGAAGGCGCGCCGAAGCCGGACATCAGCAGCGTCGAAAGCCTGAAGAAAACCCTGCTCGACGCAAAATCGGTGGCCTACTCCGACAGCGCCAGCGGCGTGTACATCGAGAAGGAGTTGTTCAACAAACTCGGTGTCGAGGATCAACTGAAACCGAAAGCGAAGATGGTCCCGAAAGTCCCGGTCGGCTCGGTGGTTGCCACCGGCGATTATCAACTGGGCTTCCAGCAGGTCAGCGAATTGCTGCCGGTGCCGGGGGTGACGTTTGTCGGCAAGATTCCGGAGTCGGTGCAGTCGGTGACGCGCTTCGCCGCCGGCATCCCGGTCGGCGCACAGCATCCAAAAGAGGCCAAGGCCCTGCTCAACTATCTTGCCGCGCCTGCCGCCCAGGCTGACGTGCAAGCCACAGGGCTGGATTCGGTCAAGCGCTAAGCGTTGGCGGCTGGACTTTCATTTCCACTACCAGCCGCTCCAGTTCCAATGCCGCCGGGGTCAACGTGCGACCCCGGCGCTTGAGGATGCCGACACTGCGCATCACTTGCGGATCGGTCAGCGGCACCCGCGTCAGGATCGGATGATCCGGCCCGGGCATCGCCATCAACGGCACCGCCGCCACGCCAAGCCCCGCCTCCACCAGACCAATCATGGTCGTCACATGCCGCGTCTCGCAGATGCTCGGGCGCTGCGGCACCACGCTGCTCAAGGCCTGATCGAGCAGAAAACGGTTGCCGGACGTCTTGTCCAGCGAGATGTAATCCTGCTGATAGAACTCGTCCCAGGTCACGCTGCTGCGTCCGGCCAAAGGGTGATCGCGCCGGCAAGCGACGACATAGCACTCCTGCACAAGCGGTTCGAAATCGACTTTGGCATCCTGCGTGCCCAGAAAACTCAACCCGAAATCCGCCTCGCCGTTGACCACTGCGCTCAACACGTCGTGGGCGCTGGAGTCGAGGACTTTGACCTTGATCCGCGGAAACTGCTGGTGATAGCGAGCGACCACCCGCGGCATGAAGTAGTACGCCGCCGAGGGTACGCAAGCCACGGTGACATGACCGAGTCGGGTCGATGCGACTTCACTGATGCCCAGCAGCGCCACGTCCAGATCATCCAGCAAACGCTCGACGCTGGGCATGAAGCCACGCCCGGCCTGGGTCAGGCTGACTTTGCGCGTGGTCCGCTCGAACAGCTTTACGCCGAGGGCGTCTTCAAGCTTCTCGATGCGTCGGCTCAGGGCCGGTTGTGACAGGCGCACGGTGTCGGCGGCCTTGCGGAAACTGCCCTGCTCGACCACGGCGCGAAAGGCTTGCAGGTCGTTGAGGTCGAAGTTGATGGCCATGGCGGACTCGAAAAGATTGATTCATGAAGGCTATCAATGTAACCAAATGATGCAATTTATTACAGATTTGATGATATCGCCCTTGTGGGAGCGGGCTTGCTCGCGAATGCGGTGTCACAGTCGCCATCAACATCGACTGAACCAGCGCTTTCGCGAGCAAGCCCGCTCCCACAGGGTTTTGTGGTGGATTGACGAGCGGCGCAGCCCTTATCCTTGTCACCCCCCGCCGTACCGCTGTCAGGAGTCAACCCATGCCCCATGAAGGCAACCTGTTACAAGCCGCTGTCGTGTTTCTCCTCGCAGCCGTGCTTACCGTGCCACTGGCCAAGCGTCTGCAACTGGGCGCGGTGCTCGGTTATCTGTTGGCGGGGGTGATCATCGGCCCGTCGGTGCTCGGCCTGATCGGCAATCCGCAGAGCGTTGCGCATATTTCCGAACTGGGCGTGGTGTTGCTGTTGTTCATCATCGGCCTTGAGCTGTCACCCCGTCGCTTGTGGGTAATGCGCAAGTCGGTGTTCGGCGTGGGTCTGGCGCAGGTGCTGCTGACGGCGGCGGTGATCGGCGTGCTGGCGTTGTACGTGTTCGGACAGCCGCTGAACAGTGCGATCGTGCTCGGTCTTGGTCTGGCGCTGTCTTCCACCGCATTCGGCCTGCAAAGCCTGGCCGAGCGCAAGGAACTGACCAGCCCGCATGGGCGGCTGGCGTTTGCGATTCTGCTGTTTCAGGACATCGCCGCGATCCCGTTGATCGCGCTGGTGCCGATGCTCGCCAGCAGCGCCCACGCCAGCAGCAACGCGGAAAGCCTGAACCACGGTTTGCAAGTACTCGGCGGGATCGCCGTGGTGGTGGTCGGCGGGCGTTATCTGTTGCGTCCGGTGTTTCGCGTGGTGGCAAAAACCGGTCTGCCGGAAGTCTCTACCGCCACCGCATTGCTGGTGGTGATCGGTACGGCGTGGCTGATGGATCTGGTCGGCGTGTCGATGGCGCTCGGAGCTTTCCTCGCCGGCCTGCTGCTGGCGGACTCGGAGTATCGCCATGAACTGGAAGCGCAGATCGAGCCGTTCAAAGGCCTGCTGCTCGGGCTGTTTTTCATCAGCGTCGGCATGGGCGCCAACCTGAGTCTGCTACTGAGTGCGCCGATCACCGTGCTGGGCCTGACGCTGCTGCTGATCGGCTTGAAGTTGCCGCTGCTGTTTGTGGTCGGGCGTCTGGCCGGTGGGCTGACCAAGGTCAGTGCGATTCGCTTGGGTATCGTGCTCGCCGCCGGCGGTGAATTTGCCTTTGTGGTGTTCAAGATCGGGCGCGATCAGGGCCTGTTCGAACCGCGCCTGTATGACTTGCTGGTGCTGACCATCACTCTGTCGATGGCCTTGACGCCGTTGCTGCTGTTGATCTGTGCACGATTGGTCAGCCCGAAAGTGCAGCCAGTGGAGGTGCCGGAGAAATTCCGCGAAATCGACACCGAGGCACCGCGCGTGGTGATTGCCGGCATGGGCCGGATGGGCCAGATCGTGGCGCGGATTCTGCGGGCGCAGAACATCAAGTTCGTGGCGCTGGACACCTCGGTGGAAACCATCGAACTGTCGCGCAGTTTTGGCGGCGTGCCGGTGTTCTACGGCGACCCGATGCGCCCGGAAATCCTCAATGCGGCGAAGGTTGGCGAGGCGGAGTATTTCGTGATTGCCACGGATGATCCGGAGACCAACATCAAGACCGCCGAGATCGTGCGCAAGCTGTATCCGCACATGAAGATCATCGCTCGCGCACGTAACCGTCAGCACGTGCACCGCCTGGTCGATGTCGGCGCCGAAGCGATTCGCGAGACCTATTACTCCAGCCTGGAAATGAGCCGCCGTACCCTGGTCGGCCTCGGCCTGACCCAGGCCCAGGCCGATGCGCGGATCAAGCGTTTCAAACACCATGACGAACAGGTGCTGGAAGCCCAGCACGCGGTCTACGACGACGCGGCCAAAGTCCTGCAAACCGCCCAGGAAGCCCGAGCGGAACTGGCGCGGTTGTTCGAGTCGGATCAACTGGAAGAAGAAGCGCGCAAGGTCTGACTTCAGCGCAATTCCAATTGTAGGAGTGAGCCTGCTCGCGATGGCGATCTATCAGTACCCATCTCTGTTACTGACACACCGCCATCGCGAGCAGGCTCACTCCTACAGGGATTGTGGATGGGCTCAGGCCATTTCCAATTCACGCTCTTGCTTGACCGGTACAGTCTCAAACCGATCCGCCAGGAACGGTGTGATATCCAGCGGCAGCGCTTCCTGATTGACCAGTTTGTCCAGCAGCACGCCGGTGATCGCTGAGGTCAGAATACCGGTGCGGAAGTGTCCGCAGGCATTCAGGTAACCCTCCACCCCACGCATCGGCCCGAGGATCGGCAGCTCATCCGGCGAGCCCGGACGCAATCCGGCCCAGGTGCGCTTTAGATTGACGTCCTTGAGTTCCGGCAGGCACCGCACCGCGCCCTGCACCAGTCCGGCGATTTCCGGGTAGGTGGTGGTGACGTCGAAGCCTTTGTCTTCGGTGGTGCTGCCGATCAGGATCTCGCCGTTGTCCTTCTGTGCCACATAGCAGTCGCTGGTGGTCAGGCAGCCGTTGAGGATCTTCGGCATGCGTTCGGTCAGCAGAATCTGGCCCTTGACCGGTTTCACCGGGATACGAATCCCCGTCGCCCACTCGCTCAAGTCCGCCGCCCAGGCACCAGCAGCATTGATCAGGGTCTTGCAGTGGAACACGCCCTCCTCGGCCGTCTGCACGCCAGTCACGCGGCTGCCGTGGTGCAACACACCGGTGACGTTGGTGTTGACGAAGATGTCGACGCCATTCTGCCGCGCGCCTTCCATGTAGGCATCGGCCAGACGGAACGGGCTGACCTGGTGATCGCAAAGAAACTCCAGCGCGCCACGGGCCTCATGGCTGACGCTCGGTTCCGCTTCACGCAGCGCCGCCTGATCGAGCCAGCGTACCTGATCGGCCAGATGCGGAATGCAACTGACGATGTGCTCGGCGTAGAGGCGGTCTTCGTCGTCATAGATGACGAACTTCAGCCCGGTCTTTTCAAACTTGAAATCCATCCCGTGCTTGTCTTTAAGCTCGCGGTGCAACGCCGGGTACAGCGCGTTGGACTGCAAGGCGAAATCGAAGAAGGACTCCGGCAGGATGTGCGGCGTGCTGGCGTCCACCGCGACCGCCGCGCCCTGGGTTTCGCGCTTGCGGTTGGCCGACATCATGCGGAAGAAAATCACCCCGCAGCCCAGCCCCACCGACTCGCCGATGGCCCACAAGCCTCCGGCCGAAGCGCGGGTCGCGTTGCCCGGGCGCTTGGCGTCGATCACCGCCACCTTGAGGCCCTGGCGCTTGGACAATTGATAGGCGCAGGACGCCCCGATCACGCCGCCGCCGGCAATGATCACGTCATAGAACTTACTCATGGGATGCGGCCTCCGTGCCGACGGACTGGAACGCGGAAAAAGGGATCGGATCAATCGGGAAGCGCGGACGCAGCCAGCCGACGTCCTTGCGCCCGGTGGCCTGACGCAGACGGTCGCTGCAGTAGCCGACACACATCCGCCCCTGACAATCGCCCATGCTGACGCGGGTGCGCATTTTCAGGCTGGCGATGTCTTGCACACCCTGCTCCAGTGCCAGATCGATGTCCGCGCGGGTGGCGTGTTCACAGCGGCAGATCACGGTGTCGGCGGCCGGCAAAGCGGTCTGGCCGACACCGCGTTCGGTGTAGCGATCAACAGCCGCGCGGAAGCGCACGATGGATTTGAGCTTGCCCAGATAACGATCGCGGCGAACCCGCGCCAGCTCTTCTTCGATCACCCCGCGTTGCAGGAGGATCGAGGTCGCGGCGATCTTGCCGGCAAGCATCGCCGCTTCACCGCCGCGAATCCCGCCCATGTCACCGGCCAGATGCACGTGCGGGTCGTTGCTTTGCTGCCAGTTGTTCGAATTGGCGCGCAGGTAACCGTCGTCGCTGAAACCGTGATCGAGGCCCATCTGCTGACTGAGCTGGGTGCGCGGAATGAAGCCGTAACCGACCGCCAGGGTCTGCGCTTCGAAGCGCTCGATGCGCGTCAGGTCCGGCTCCCAGCTGGCCGAGTAAGGTGCCACGGTGACGCTTTTCAGCTCGCCGTCGCCGTGGGCTTCGACCACGCCCCAGCCGTAGTTCATCGGGATGCCGTGCAGTTTAAGGTAAGCAAGCATGCTCAAACCGTCGAGGAACAGCTGCGGCTTGTTCAGCAACGCCAGGCTTTCGCGGGCGATCTTGCCGAAGGCGCAGGCTTCGTACACGCCCGCGACCTTGACGCCGGACGCGTGCAGCTGCGTTGCCACCAATGGCAGCAACGGCCCGGTACCGGCGATGACCACCGGCCCCTGCGGCTTGACCACGCCACTTTTGATTTGCAGTTGCAGGCCGCCGAGCATGATCACCCCCGGCAGGGTCCAGCCGGGAAACGGCACGCTGCGTTCGTGGCAGCCGGCGGCCAGCAGCAATTGCGGATACTCGATCTCGTGCAGCTGCTCGTCGCCGTCGAGCACCACCAGCGCGCGGGTGCCTTCGGCGCCGACCACGCGATGATTGAGGCGCACGTCGATCAACCCGGACTGTTCCTGGAAATCACCGTGCAGTTTGCTCAGGGCTTCGGAATAGCGCGGCCCCAGATAATCCAGTTGCACGCCGTCGCGCAGCGGCCCGCGATAGACCACGCCACCAAGACGCGAGGCCTCTTCGAGCAAGGTGCAGCGCACCCCATGACGCGCCAGCTCGATGGCCGCCGCCATCCCCGCCGGACCACCGCCGACGATCACCGGTTGCAGGCTCATACGACCTCCAGCTCGTTGATGCGGTTGACCTGGGTTTCGATCTGCATGCCGTCGCGCACCACGGTCTGACAGGCACGGCGCTTGTGGCGGCCGTTGATCTTCACCAGGCAGCACTGGCACACACCCATGCCGCAGTAGGCGCCGCTGATCTGGCCATGGTCGTTGCGTGCGACCTGGCGCACGCCAAGGGACTGGATAACGCTCAGGACGGTTTCGCCAATGGCCGCCGTCACCGGTTGACCATTGATGTGGACGGTCATATCCGCCTGGGTCAGGGGCTGGATATCGAAAGTGCGTTCTAGGCAGTGCATTACGAAGTTCATCCGTGAAAAGGTTCAGGGGGAAGGTATTGCGTCAGCTCCTTGCTGCTCTACACCATGCGGCCCGTTTAATTGTTCGATTACAGGCGGGCTCGCGGGTACTTCGTCAGCGCAGCAAAGTGCGCGTGAAGCACTGTAGTTCAAACCTCAGCGAAGGCCTGGAACATTTACGTTAGGGGAAGTTACAAACGCGAATATTGATCCAGGCCAGTGAAAGCGGTCGGATTGTTCAACGATTCGGTTGAAGAAGACGAATGGTGCACGCCAGAAAGCAAAAAGCCGCTTTCACCGTGAAGTGAAAGCGGCCGAGGCATGGGCCTCAATGGAGCATTGGAATCAGTGTACGAACAGGGCGATCAGGATGATGATCGGGATTGGCACACCGAGGAAAAACAGTAATAGAGAGCGCATGGTGATTCTCCTTGTTAACGGACTGGAGGCAGAGTGGTCGTGGTGGCGTAGGTCTCGACTTCAACGTACTCGACCGCATCCCGGCGACGACCGCCGAAGGTGGCTGCGAGACTGGCGAAGAACGCACCGGCCAGCAACGCGATGAACATCCACAGCGAGGTCCAGGCAGCAACTTTCGCAGCGGTGTCGGCAGCCTGTTGGGCTTTGACTTTGGCGTCGGCGATGGCCTTCTGAGTGCGGGCATACACTTCATCGACACGCTTCTCGGCGTCGGCCTGACTCAGATTGGTTCGTTGTGCGACCAGTTGCGCGAGGTAGGTACGGTCTTCCGGACTGAGTTGGCCGTTGGCCAGGCTCTGGGCGAAGATCCGCGCTACGGCGCCATGGGCGGCATCATCACTGACCGACGCTGGACGGTCATCGCGGAACAGATTGTCGATGTAGTAACCGTACTGATTGCTGTCGGTGTTGGCCGCTGCGCTACCGGCAGCCTGAGTCGCGGCAGCCGCTGCGCCACCGGCGACACTGGCACCGGCCTGCACACCGCCACTGATCACACTGCTGACCGAGCCGACTACCAATACTGCGGTGACCAGCGTGGCCACACACCAGGCAAGGAAGCCATGGGCAGTATCACGAAAATACACTTCATCCCCGTGCATGTTGGCCCACTTCACCCGCAGCCGACCGGCGATGTAGCCACCCAGACCCGAGGCGATGATTTGCGTCGCCGCCAGCCAGACAATCGTCGAAATCCCCAGACCCTTGGCGCTGATGCCCTCCCCGGCCCAAGGTGAAACGGCAGAGAATCCCAAACCGAAGCCAAGCAGCACTAAAATCATCGACAGTGCTGCGGCCGCCGCTGCGCCCGCGAAAATCGCGCCCCAGGACACGCCTGACACGTTGCTCGACTCTCCTTCGAAGGCAGGATAAAACCCATCAGAGGATCTATTCATTGTTGTAGTGCTCCAGGCATGAAAAATGGTGTTACAACTCGTCACGAGATGAATTGCAGCGACCGTGCCAGTCGAGAGCCCGAAATAAATCCTTCAATTTCAATGATTTAAAAAGACTGAACTTCTACATTCATTGCAATTTGCAACAATGGACGGAAAGCAGCGGGTTTTATGCATTGACGCCAACGCCGCGAAGCGCCCCGAATTGACGTTTGTGACAGGCTATACATGAAAGTTAATTTAAAGCGCGACGCAAAATACTTGGCAAAATGCTGCCATTCCGTTTGAACCGATCAAGGCCTGCCCTATGACGCGTATTTTGACCATCGAAGACGACGCCGTGACTGCCCGTGAAATCGTTGCCGAACTCAGCAGCCACGGCCTGCAAGTGGATTGGGTCGACAATGGCCGCGAGGGCCTGGACCGCGCCGTCAGCGGCAACTACGACCTGATCACCCTCGACCGCATGCTGCCGGAACTCGATGGCCTGGCGATCGTCACCACCCTGCGCACCATGGGCGTGGCCACGCCGATTCTGATGATCAGCGCCCTCTCCGATGTCGATGAGCGCGTGCGCGGCTTGCGCGCCGGCGGCGATGATTACCTGACCAAACCGTTCGCCACCGACGAGATGGCCGCACGCGTGGAAGTGCTGCTGCGCCGGCAGAACAGCGTTGCCACCCAGGCCACCACGTTGCAGGTTGCCGACCTCGAACTGGACTTGATCAGCCACGAAGCACGCCGCGCCGGGCAGGTGCTGACGCTGCTGCCCACCGAATACAAGTTGCTGGAATTCCTCATGCGCAACAGCGGGCAGATCCTGTCGCGGATGATGATTTTCGAAGAGGTCTGGGGTTATCACTTCGACCCGGGCACCAATCTGATCGACGTACACATCGGTCGTCTGCGCAAGAAGATCGACGCGGCGGGCAATGTTCCGCTGATTCGCACGGTACGGGGCTCGGGTTATGTCATTGCCGAACCCGTCTGACGGCTGGCGCTCCTCTAGCAGTCGACTGCTGGCGCTGTACAGTTCGCTGTTCGTGGCCTGGAGCGCGATCCTCATGGGGGTCATGTATTTCGAGGTCTCCAGCTATCTCGATAACCTCGCCAAGCATTCGCTGATGCAACGTCAGCATCTGTTTTCGCACTTTCGCGGTGAACAACTGGAAGAAGCGCTCGCCGCCAGCATGACCTTTGACATCCGCGGCATCGACGCCTATGGCCTGTTCGACGCCCAGGGCGTTTACCTCGGCGGTGCCTTGCAGCAACTGCCCGAAGGCCTGCCGCTGGATGGCAAGATCCACACCCTGGATGACTGCGCCGATTCCGATGACCCGACCCTGCCCGCCGACAGCTGCGACGCGGTGGCAACCCAGACCCGCGACGGTCGCTGGCTGGTGTTGTTGCGCGATAACGGTTCGTTGTTCGCCGTGACGCGGATCATTCTGCACGCGTTGTTCTGGGGGGTATCACTGACGATTCTGCCGGGGATTGCCGGTTGGCATCTGCTGCGCCGCCGACCAATGCGCCGCATCCGCGCGATTCAGGACAGCGCCCAGGCGATTGTCGCTGGCGACCTGACCCACCGTTTGCCGCTGTCCAACCGCCGCGACGAACTGGACATGCTCGCCGCCATCGTCAACGCCATGCTCGATCGCATCGAACGGCTGATGCATGAAGTCAAAGGCGTGTGCGACAACATCGCCCACGATTTGCGCACGCCGCTGACGCGTTTGCGCGCGCAGTTGTATCGCATGCAACAGCAGGCGGGTGAAGGCTCACAGGAGGCGGCGCAACTGGACCTGGTGCTGGCCGAGGCGGACACGCTGATGGCGCGGTTTCGCGGATTGCTGCGGATTTCCGAATTGGAAGATCGTCAGCGCCGCTCAGGTTTTGTCGAGCTCGATCCGGTGCAACTGCTGGAAGAACTGCATGAGTTTTATCTGCCACTGGCCGAGGAAGGCGAACTGCTGTTCGTACTGAACATGCCGGAAACCCTGCCACCGCTCAATGGCGACCGGGCGTTGTTGTTCGAGGCGCTGGCCAATCTGTTGAGCAACTCGATAAAGTTCACCCCGGCAGGCGGCACGGTGATTTTGCGTGGTGTGAATGACGGTGGGCATACGCGGATTGAAGTCCACGACTCCGGACCGGGGATTCCCGAAGCCGAGCGTGAGGCGGTGTTCCAGCGTTTCTATCGTGCCGAGGGCGGGCAACCGCAGAGTGGTTTTGGCCTTGGTTTGTCGATTGTCGCGGCGATTGTCAGCCTGCATGGCTTCAATCTTGAGGTGGGCAGCAGTGAGCTGGGCGGTGCGCAGCTGGTGCTGGATTGTCGACAGAGTTTGATCTCGCAGTCCTGAGAATCACCGCGCTGCATTGTAGGAGTGAGCCTGCTCGCGATATCGGTGGGTCAGCCAACATAATTGTTGAATGATCGACCGCTATCGCGAGCAGGCTCACTCCTACAAGGGTTTTTGTGGCGTTCAATCAGGCTGGATAGTTGGCCCGCAGCGCCTCAAGGCCACCCTGATAGATGCCGGTGAACAGCGCCACCACTTCCTCTTCGCTCACGCCCTTGGCGTTGAAGCGTCCCGACCACGTTACCCGGGCGCCCTGCCCCTGAGCTTCAACCTTGATCGTCGCCAGATAGTCAGTCGCCGGGAACGGTGCCTGTTCGATCGAGTAGCTGTAGGTCCTGGCAGCGTTGTCGAACGCTTGCAGACGCTCGATCACCACCGCGCCGTCGGCGGTTTGCAGGGTGCGCACGCGTCCGCCTTCGCTCAGCTCACTCTTGGGAATCAACGGCAGCCAATCCGGCAGCGTGTTGAAGCCGCCGATCAATTGCCAGACCTGATCGGCCGAAGCCGGGATGTCGATCGTTGCTGATGCAGTTGCCATAAATAAACGCTTCTCCAGAGTCTTCGCGGTTCAGATCGCCATACTGTCGACTACACCGCCATCCACGCGCAAGGCCGCGCCAGTGGTGGCGGAGGAAAACGGCGAAGCGATGTACGTGACCAGATGCGCCACCTCGGCAACATCGGCCACCCGCTGGATGATCGACGTCGGCCGCGCTCTGCGCACAAACGCATCAGCCTCTTCACGCAGATTACGGCCGGACTCGGCGGCAGCATCCTTGAGCATGTGTTCCACGCCACCGGTAAACGTCGGCCCCGGCAGGATCGCATTGACCGTCACACCGGTGCCCGCCAGACGCTTGGCCAAGCCATGGGACACCGCAAGGTTGGCGCTTTTGGTCACGCCGTAATTAAGCATGTCGGCCGGGGTCGCCACACCGGATTCCGAGGACAGGAAAATCACCCGTCCCCAGCCCTGCTCGACCATCGCCGGCACGTAATGCCGCGACAGGCGCACGCCGGAAATCACGTTGACCTCGTAGAAACGCGTCCACTCACTGTCCGGGGTGTCGAAGAAATCCACGGCATCGAAAATGCCGAGGTTGTTCACCAGAATGTCGGCGCGTGGTTCGGCGGCGAACAGTTTTTCCGCACCTTCGGCAGTGCCCAGGTCGGCCGTCAGTCCGCGCAGTTGCGCACCCGGCACCTGCTGGCGAATGCTCGCCAGCGCTTGCTCGACCTTGGCCGTTTCACGCCCGATCACCACAACCGTGGCTCCGGCCTCGGCCAGTGACTGACTGATGCCCAGACCAATGCCACCCGTGCTGCCGCTGACGATGGCCAGTTTTCCACTCAAGTCGATTTTCATGGGTTCACCTCTTCGATGGGCAATACACGGACAAATAGAAGGAATGGATCAGCGTAGACGCGATGTTGGCCGGATGAAGGCGTTGCCGACCAAAGACTGGTCACGACCGACCCGACGCCTTCGCGAGCAAGCCCGCTCCCACTTGGGATTGTCGGTCGATGGAGGCTCTCGGGCTGGCCATGATCAAGGGTGGGAGTGGGCTTGCTCACGAAGGGGCCGGGACATCCGGCTTCAATGGTGACTGACCCGACGCCTTCACGAACAAGCCTGCTCCCACTGGGGATTGTCGGTGGATGGAGATTCTCGGGCTGGCCCGGATCAAGGGTGGGAGTGGGCTTGCTCACGAAGGGGTCGGGACATCCGGCTTCAATGGTGACTGACCTGACGCCTTCGCGAGCAAGCCCGCTCCCACTGGGGATTGTCGGTCGATGGAGGCTCTCGGGCTGGCCCGGATCAAGGGTGGGAGTGGGCTTGCTCACGAAGGGGTCGGGACATCCGGCTTCAATGGTGACTGATCCGGTACCTACGCGGGTTCAGCGGCGTCCTACACTGAAAGGATCAGCCGCTTTTCAAGAGATGACCATGAAAATGTCTGCGCAAATGACCGTGGTTGCGGTGCTCGCCACCCTCGCCTACCTGGGCCTTGCGGTGTGGGGCATTGGCGGGCCGGCGGTGTTCTTTTCGCATGGGGCGCTGGTGCTGGTGGCGCTGGCCACGGTGCTGATGGTGGTGGCGTCGCTGTTCACCGATGTAAACATGAGCTCGGGCGAGCGCGAGGACCGCGCCAATCGCTGGGTGATTCCGGCGTTCGGCGTGATCGGTCTGGTCAGCGGTTTTCTCCCGGCATACTGCGACCGCATCGACTTCTGGACCTTCGGCGCTGAAGGCGTGCGCTGGCTCGGCGCGCTGTTGTTTATCGTCGGTGGCACGCTGCGGCTGTGGCCGGTGTTTGTGCTGGGCCGTCGGTTCAGCGGCCTGGTGGCGATTCAGCCGGGGCATCGGCTGGTCACCGACGGCATTTACACACGCCTGCGCAATCCGAGCTATCTGGGGCTGGTGGTCAACGCCGTGGGCTGGGCGCTGGCGTTTCGTTCCAGTGTCGGGTTGATTCTGGCGGCGCTGACGCTGATTCCACTGATCGCACGTATTCACTCGGAAGAGGCGCTGCTGCGCGGGCAGTTTGGTGCAGAGTACGAGGCTTATTGCGCGCGTAGCTGGCGATTGTTGCCGAGGGTTTACTGACGCCATCACCAGCAGACTGACTGGCTCCTGCAGTGTTGGATAGCGGGCAACATTTACGGCCCGACATTGATCGAATGTGGGAGCGGGCTTGCTCGCGAATGCGCTGAATCAGTCGACATCGCATGCAACTGAAAGACCGCATTCGCGAGCAAGCCCGCTCCCACAGGGGACTTTGTAGTGTCAGGCCTTTTGCAGGTGCAGTTGACCTTGGCTATCGACGACAACGCTCATCTGCTCATAACTGTCGATAGTCGCGTGGCGGGTTTCGAGGGGATGCTGGTGCGTCGTGGTGATGATCATCAGCGCTGCACCTGCCGCTTCAGCGGCCTGAATACCGACAGTGGCATCTTCGAAAATCAGGCAATCAGCGGGATCAAGCCCCAGACGTTGCGCGGCCAGAAGATAACCCGCCGGATCAGGCTTGCCAGCCGCCACATTCTCCGCCGTAATCATCACCGCAGGCTCGGAAATCCCCGCCGCGGCCATCCGCCGCAACGCCAGATCCCGTGGCGCCGACGTCACCATCGCCCAGCGCTCACTCGGCAAGGCTTCGAGAAACGCCGCAGCCCCAGGTATCTGCACAATCCCTTCGACATCATCGATTTCCGCCTGCGCGATGAACGCCGCTTGCGCCTCGGCGTCCACTCCCGGCAGGTTCAGCCGGCGGATGGTGTCGATGGCGCGAGCACCGTGGATGGTCGGCAGGAAACGCTCGACATCAACCCCGTGGCGCTCGGCCCACGCGGCCCAGACGCGCTCGGCAGCGGCGATGGAATTGAGGACGGTGCCGTCCATGTCGAACAGGAACGCGCCGAACGCGCGGTCGAAGACGTTATCGTGAGCAGACAAAAGGTCGCATCCTTTGACAGAATTGGGCAGATTGGCCGGGCAATGTAGCATTTTTGCCCGGCCATTCGCCCCGAAGGGCTCAGTGCAGACGCGCGGCCTTGGACTTGAACGCGCTGTCGACACAGTCAAGCAACTGGCCGATGGCCCAAGGCTTTTTGATGAACGCCACCGGATGCTTGACCCCGGAAGTTTCCGGGGTTTCATAACCGGACATGACCATCACCGGTTTGTCCGGCCAGCGGTCGCCGACCAGATTGGCCAGCCCCGCTCCGTTGATTTCACCGGGCATGGTGATGTCGGTGAGCAGCAGCGCGACTTCCGGCGCGTGCTCTTCCAGATACAGCTTGGCGGCATCCGCGCTGGTTTGCGGCTCGACCTTGAAACCTTCCTCCTGAAGAATTTCGCAGAGAAACTCCAGAATCAACGGGTCGTCCTCAACCACCAGAATCAACCCGTCAGGAAGGTGCTCGCTCGCCGTCGGTGTTGGACTCATGAACTGGCACTCCCTGAATTGCATTAACGATTTAGCGGCTTGTTTCCGCTGCTTATCTGGTATGAGCAGCGCGCCCTGCATAAATTCATTTTTGATACAGGTCTTTTCTTAACAGTCCTGATCAGCGTTCGGCGACGGGCGTTCGCCAAGCGGCTTTTGTGGTTAAAATGCCGGCCCTTTTGCTTGCCGACCGTGACTGATGAACCCTGAAGCCCTCGCCACCCTCCGCGCCCATCTGCTGCCTGCACTCGCCGCGGCACCGAGCGAAACCCGCCGCCTGTTCCATGGCCGTGGGCGTTGCTGGCCGGGGCTGGAACAGTTGACGGTGGACTGGCTGCAAGGCGTGGTGCTGGTGTCGCTGTTCAAGGAGCCGCAGCCCGAACAGCTCGAAGCGCTCAAGCAATCGCTGCTAGACCTCAGCACCTCGGCCGAGTGGCAACAGTCCGGCGCCCACACCTTGCTGGTGCAACATCGGTATTTGCCGCAGAGCACCGCCGAATGGTTGCTGGGCAATGAAATCGACGAGATGAGCATCGTCGAGGGCGGCTTGCAGTACCGCGTCGACCTGGGCCGCAAGCAAAACGCCGGGCTTTTTCTCGACATGCGCTACGGGCGCAACTGGGTGCGTGAACAAGCGGCGGGCAAACGGGTGCTGAACCTGTTCGCCTACACCTGCGGGTTTTCCGTGGCAGCCATCGAAGGCGGCGCCAGCCATGTGGTCAATCTCGACATGTCCCGCGCCGCGCTGAGCCGTGGTCGCGACAATCACCGGCTGAACGGGCATGACCTGAGCAAGGTGAGTTTTCTCGGTCACGACTTGTTCAAGTCCTGGGGCAAGGTGATCAACAGCGGCCCGTACGACCTGGTCATCATCGACCCGCCGTCGTTCCAGAAAGGCAGCTTTCTGCTGACCAAGGATTACCAGCGCGTATTGCGTCGTTTACCGGAATTGCTCACGGCTGACGGCACGGTGCTGGCGTGCATGAATGATCCGTCGTTCGGTTCGGACTTTCTGATCGATGGCGTGACGCAAGAGGCGCCGAGTTTGCGCTTTGAGGAGCGGCTGGAGAATCCGCCGGAGTTTCCGGATATTGATCCTGAGAGCGGCCTGAAGGCGCTCGTCTTCAAACGCCTCGACTGACCCGACATCCCGCGAACCCCGCTCATCCCTGTAGGAGTGAGCCTGCTCGCGAAGACTGACTCACCGGCAACCCATTTCTTCAGAAGGACAAAACCCGCCGCCCCGATCAACCGGGGCGGCGGGTTTTGTCGTTCAGGCCGAGATCAAACCGTCCCCGTCTTCAACGAATGATCATTGAGCACGCTGCTGATGATTGCCGCGCTGTCCTGCCCACCCGCAATCACCTCAGCGCCCCCCGACCGTTCATCGCAAATACGTCCCTACCTGTAATTTCTGACAGTAGCCAGAGCCGTCATCTTCAGCGCTGAATAACTCCACGCCCTTTGTCTCCCGACAGTTCGCACGGAGTTCCGTCCATGCTCGTTCAGCCCAAGATGAAAATCTCTGCCCCCCATTCACTGCTGGACCCGATAGTGCTCGGGCGCCTCCTGCCTTCCGGTCAGTGGGGGATCAACCGGGCGGCGGTGTTCACTTTTCCCGACCTCGGCCTGCTGGTCGTCATCCCCATCTGGGCCACCAAGGCTGTCGGCGATACCGTCAAGCTGCTGCTCAATGACCGTGAGGTCGACGGGCGTCCCATCATTGACCAGACCGAGCTCAAACAACCGACCCTCTTGTGGGTGGCTCCTCGTCATCTGCAGACAGGTCCTTACCAACTCACCTACGAAATCAAACAGCCCAATCAAAAAGAAGAGCGTCCGGACAAGCCCCTCGACCTCTTCGTCAAACTGGAACTCCCCGGTGGCCAGGATACCGACCCGGACCCTGGTCACTCCAACCTGTACATGTACATTCCCCCGGCAATCGTCAACGGCGGGGTGGACAAAGACGTTGCCGAAGCGGGGGTGCCGATTGTCATCAGGTCCGCGGCCGGCGGCTTGCCTTACCCTGACATCGCGGAGGGCGACGTCATTCATCTCAGTTGGGGTGGCTTTTTTGAGTATTCCACACCGGTGACCCTGGAGCAGATCAACGATCCAGCGGCAAACCCGATATTAATCACGGTCTCCAAAGCCACTATTAAAGAGGCTGGTGACACCGACCTCTTCGGTCTGGCGGTCACCTTCAAGGTGCGCGACATCGTCGGCAATGAATCGGAAGACTGGTGCAAGGCAACCCGCATTGTCGTCACCACCGGCATCGACCTGCTGGCCGCACCGATTGTTCAGGAGGCCGTCAACAACAAGCTCGACGCCGATAAACAGGGCGACAACGACATCACAGTGCATGTCACGGCCGACCGACCAGACTTCGAGATGAATGACATCATTCACTTGACCATGCTCGGCACCACCCTGGAGGGCGAAAAAGTCGAAGTCACCGCTCTGCCCCAGACCGTCGACAATATCCCGCATAACTACGAGTTCAAGCTGTCCATTGCGGCCGTGCGTAAACTGGTCAATACCCAGATCAGTTTCTTCTATCGGCTGGAACGCAGCGGCAGCAGTGACCCGTTACGCTCAAAAAGGCAGTTTGTACAAGTCACCGGCGCAGCCCACCGCCTGGCCGCACCGATCATCGAAGAAGCCGAGGGAGACTTCATCGATCCCACGAAGACACCCATCAACGTCCGCATTCCGTTCGATCCGGCCATCGAGTACGGCATGGGCATTGAGCTGTTCCTGTTGGGTAAACGTCCGGACGGCAGCACCTTCCTGCCTGAGTTGGAGTGGCACATTCCGGAGGAGGATGAAGTCGAGAATCCCGAAGGTTTTGTCATCACCGTCGATGACTACAACCTCAAGCTCCTTGACGGCGGAACCCTGAAGGGGTGGTACGACCTGCTGACAGCCGAAGGCGACGAGATCCTCAGACGGGAATCGCTGCACACGAAATTGCTCAATGTGGGTGAACCGAAATTCGAGCTGGACGCCCCCATTGTCCTCGGGGTGGCGAACGGCTTCCTCGACCCGGCCACACTGCCCGGCGGTACCAGTAAACTGACCATCCCCAGGCCTGTGGTGAAGCCATGGGTAGCCAACGACGAGGCCACCTGGAAGTGGGTGGGCGACATCTCCGGCGAGGAACCCGGGTCCCGCACATTCAATGCCGTAACCGCCCAACAAGACTGGGTCATCAACCTGGACGCCGCCTTCGTCGCCCAGCACATCGAACCGAACCGCGGCAGCAAGATCACCGTCCGTTACCAGCTCTGGCGGAATGCCACAGATGAGACCAGCCTTTCGAATCCATTGGTGTTCACCGTGGGCGTCGCGCTGGAACTGCTCGCCCCCTCGATCAAGGAGAACAACGGCGACAGCACACTCAACCCGCTGCTGGTCAGGGACACCTTGACCATCGTGGTGCCGGACAACAGCGCGTTGCTGCCAACTGATGAAATCATCGCCACCTGGACTGGCGCACAGGGTACGCCCGCAGGCGGTTCGCACACCTCTGTTCCTCGGCCGCTGGGCAGCAACCGGGAGTTTGCGATTCCGAATAGTGTGGTCGCGTTCAACCTGAACAAAGATGTGAAGGTGTCCTACGTCGTCATCCGCGACAGCAAGCCGCTGCCGTCCCTCGTCTTTGATTTGACTGTGTTGAGCATGCCGCAGAATGAACTGCTCAAACCGATCATCAAGGACGCGGACAACGACGGCGAAGGCCCGGAGTTCAACGTAGGGAATCTGACCAGCAATGCCACCTATCGCATGGGCGTCTGGCCGTTGATTGCCACAGGCCAATATGTCTGGCTGCGCCTGAAAGGGACGAACGCTGATGGCAGCAACTACAACCTGCAGATTCATACGGCACCAGGCTCATACGTCACTGATCAATGGATCAATCAAGGTTATTACGAGCGAAGCATCGCCTTTGCAGGCTTGAGAAACCTCAAGGATGGCAGCCCGCTGACCATGGAGTTCAAGGCCGCGTTCGGCAAGAACACGAATGAGAGCGAGGCAGTGGACTTCCCTGTGCGCACCTACATGATCAAAGCGTTTGAGGATGTTCGGCCAGAAATTACCGGATCGAAAGACTCCAAAGGGAATGAGATTCTCCCGGGCGCCACGACCGTTGACACTTCGATCAAGCTTGAAGGGAAAGGGGCTAAAGGTCAGAAAGTCCTGATCAAAGACGGCAACATCGAGATAGGCATTGCCGACGTCGATCCACAGAGTGGTGACTGGGAGTTTCCGGTGACGGGGCTGGCCCTTGTCTCCCATAGTTTCACCGCCACTGCCCAGTACGGCAATGGGCAGATATCGGATCAGTGGGTCGTGGTCGTGACCGCTCCTACCGCGCCAACTATCACTCGGGTGGAAAACTCCAAAGGGGAAGAAATTCTCCCGGGCGCCACGACCGTTGACACCTCGATCAAGCTTGAAGGGAAAGGCGCTAAAGGTCAGAAAGTCCTGATCAAGGATGGCAATATCGAGATAGGCATTGCCGACATCGATCCACAGAGTGGTGACTGGGAGTTCCCGGTGACGGGGCTGAGCGCCGACACCCATAGTTTCACCGCTACTGCGCGGTATGGTAATGAGGAGGTATCGCTTCCGCGGATCGTGGTCGTGGTGGCTGCCGACACACCGGCCATCACATCAGTAAAAGACGAGAGCAACTGGAACATCCGCGAAAACGGTTACACCGTGCACACCAGCATCACGCTCACTGGCTCTGCGCCGGCCGGCCAGGAGGTGGAAGTTTTTCTCGGTGCGGTCTCCAAAGGCAAGGCCAAGGCAGAAAGCAACTCCATCTGGAGCCGTCCCGTTAGCGGGTTGTCGTTGGACGTGTTGCATACTTTCACGGCCATTGGTCAATACGCAAATAACCCGCCGTCGAATCCCTGGCGCCTGACCGTATTGAATGGGGTCCGGCCGGCGATCACCGGTGCGGAAGATTCCAACGGGCAGCCAATCAGCAATGATGGAAGCACCGGTGACACCACTGTTCGTCTGAGGGGGACGGCGACCAAGCATCTTGAGGTGGAAATTTTCGACGGTAACAGCTCCACAGGCAAAAGGGTCGAGGCCAATGCAGATGGAATATGGACGGTTGAACTGACCGGACTGACGCGTACGAAGCATGTGTTCAAAGCCAAGGCGTTGTATGGCAGCGGGATGGAGTCGGGAGAGTGGATAGTGAACGTGGTCGATTTCGTTGACCTCGTCGAAGACTTTAAGTCATATCCAAAAGAAGTACTGATTTCAAATCCAGGGGGATCTCTCGAGGGGACGCACACCAAAGTAACGTTGAATACAAATACAGGGGGGATGCGGCACCAGGGCGTTTTGGTGACCGACATGGGTTCGACACCGTGGTTTCGGGGCAGTATGCACGGCGCGGATAGTTCAGCCACACTTGCGTACTCCTTAGGATTGAAACAAGGGAGTGCCAAGAGCGCAACAATCTACGGCATCTTTTCCATAACTCTTTCTATCCGCGTCCAGCTTGAGTTTCTACGGAACAATTTTGTGGTGTTCTCAATGTTGTATTACGAGGGTAAGCCACCTGAAGAATATTATGAACGGGACGTCGCCCCAGACAATGGCCAAGCGTTCGATACACTCAAGTTCGTGGTGACTACGAATTTTGGGAATGAATCCGCGCATTGGATTGACATCGGCAGGGTCACATTCAAAAGCTAAACAGTTCCCGTGACCTCTCCAAGAGCATCACTGCCCGAAAACGGGTAATCCACGCTAGGCACCTCTCCTTGGTGGGGAGGTGCTTAGCACTTTCGCCTAAAGCTGGTGTGTTTTCAATGAACTGAAGTGAACCCAGGAGGTTATTGGCCGGGGTAACGATTTCCCACGATAGTGTTACCCCGATCAATTAACCCGAGCACAGCTGTATCCGAATACTCACCTACATTACTCAAAACATATGCAGGCCAATTCTTGGCCTGCGAAAAACAATCTGGAATAAGGCGGGAGAAGGGGACGAATTTATTTAATAGACTCACGCCTACAAGGGATCTTTGCCGGGCACTTAACCCGTGACCAACGCAGATCCACTGTAGGAGCGAGCCTGCTCGCGAAGAGGCCAGAACTGTCAGCACCTATTCCTTGGGCACAACATTATCCAGCACCTGATTCACCGCCAACTCCCCCAGCATCACCACCTGCGCAATGCCCAACACCGTATTACGACTCGGCCCCTCCAGCGTGCCGGCGAAATCACCGAGCATGACCGTGGCCGAAGGCCAGGGATTCGCAGGCGTTGGCCAGCAGGGATTCGGTGTCGGTTTGTGGGTTGACCAGGAACATGCTGCTGGGGGTGTACGGCGTTGCCATGATGTTCGCGGGCGCGAGGTAATGGTCGAGGGCGCGTTCGGCGGCTTCGTGGAGTTTTCTGGAGTTGAGGGATTCGTAGGGAGATAGCGGGTCTGTGATTGGCGGATTGGTTGAGGTTTCGGACATCAGCTGGAACTCCGATCGGGGCACTTTGAAAGGATTACTCACTGTAGGAGCTGCCGCAGGCTGCGATCTATTGATCTTGATCTTGAAAAACAAAATCAAAAGATCGCAGCCTGCGGCAGCTCCTACAGGGGGACCGGGCAGTTAATTCGGCACGCGGCGGCCGTCCAGTACCCGGTTGACCATCAGTTCACTGAGCATGATCACCTGATGCAGCATCAGCATCGCCCGGCGCTGTGGGTGGTCGACGACGTCGCCAATATCGCGGGCCATGTCGCTGGCGGCGGCTAATGATTCGCAGGCTTCGACGAGCAAGGTTTCTTCGTCCACGGTGGGGTCGATGAGGAAGATTCTGTTCGCCTTGCATGACGAGATTGAAGGGATCGAGATCTTCAGGGCGCCGGGGTTGAGGTAGAAGTTGATGGCACGGTCGGTCGCGGCTTTTATCTTCTGCGGGTCGAGGGCTGGGTCGTACGGGATTGAGGTGTCCGGGGGGTTGGGTGTGGCTTTGAACATGGATGTACTCCTATTGCAGTTATTCAGGAGCCATCACTCTCGCTACCAAACGAGGGGTGGTGGCCATACGCGGGTTGGTAGACCGGCTGCAATAGGAACCCGGCGCTCACGAGTGAGCCCCACGCATGACCACCATAAAACCGAGCCCCACAAAGGGACTGCATAGGTGTTGCCATACAGCTATTACAGACGGGCTACCAAACCCGATCACTGATTTTCAGTGACAGGGAAACGATAAGCCCGTCGCATAGCCGTGTAAGCCGGCGGATTCTGGCGTACGCGTAGGTAACGGCGCAAGGCGTTGTAGCCGGCATGGCGTAACGGTTCGTGTACTTTAAACGTGGTTGCGGGGTGATGTTTATGTGCGGCGTTTGCTCTGTTGTTTTGATTTTGTCTGGCAGGCCGCTTTCGCGAGCAAGCCCGCTCCCACAGTTGGAATGAGTGCATTCAGGTGGGAGGTTGGTCGGTTGGCAGGCCGCCATCGCTGGTAAGCCCGCTCCCACAATTTGACTGAGTGCATTCAGTTTGGGATTGGTTGGCTGGTGAGCCGCCTTCGCCAGCAGGCTGGCCCTTACAGTTGTATTGGGTGTATTCATTTGGGGATTGGTTGGCTGTAAGGGCGTCATTGCTGGCAAGCCAGTTCCCACAGGTTCAGGCAGTCGGTGGGCGCAACACCAGCGCAAACAGTTCGCCATGCCCGTTCACATTGAGCTTGTGATAGAGATTGCGCCGATGCACTTTCACCGTCTCCGGCGAGATGCCCATCTGCTGGGCGATGGCCTTGCTGGAAAAGCCCTGCAGAATCAGCCGCGCGGTGTCGACTTCACGGGTGGTCAGGCGCGCATCGAAGCGATCGAGCAGCGTTGCCAGATCCCCCGCCACCGGCTCGGCGCCCGTCCCTTGCGGCGGCAACAGCTGCACGTGTCGGCGCATCGCCGCCAGCACCCAGTCGCGCACACACAGCAGACGGCCCTGCTCGGCCAGATCGAAAGCCGTCGAGCGTCCGAGTGACAGGCCAAGCACGCCGCCCTCGATGTTGATCATGAACTGCAACTCGTCCTCACCGACCACCGAGCGAAAGTAGCTCTGGTAATACTCGCTGTGCAGAAACTGGTCCGGCGCCACCGAGGCCAGGCTATGCAGGCCGTCGGCGATGCCGGTCGAGGCGGTTTGGTAGAACGGATCGAGCAGGTACATGCCAGCGGTGTAGCTGGCCAGTTCTTCCTGCTCGTCGGCGCGGCCCTTGCTGTCGAAGTCGATCAGCAATTGCGGTGCCTGCCCCGCCTTCATCAACGCCACCAGCGCGTTGTCCAGCGGCACCAGCAGGCGCAGCGTGTCGACCAACGCGCGCCAGAAAGCGTCCTGGCCGACGGCGGCAAACACCCGCGCCAGACTTTGGTGCACCGGCAACTCCTGCAACAACGCGTCCACGCTCTACCCCTTTTGAGTAACCCATGATGGGAATGGGTCAGGCGTGCCCGCCCCGATAGGCTGAGCACTCCTGTCAATCACCGGCCTGCCGCAGGCCAGGAGTGCCGCATCATGCGTTGTCGTCGTGGCTATATCAACCGGGGCATCAACCTTGGCCTGCTCGCCTGTTTTGGCGTCGCATCCGCCGCCAGTGCCGCCGATGCGCCGAGCGTGCACGTTTACAACTGGTACGACTACATCGGCCCCACGACGTTGGCTGACTTCAAGCGCGACAGCGGCATTCAACCGGTTTACGACACCTTCGACAGCGCCGAAGTGCTCGAAGGCAAACTGCTGACCAGCCGCAGCGGTTACGACGTGGTGGTGGCGAGCAACTTCAGCCTGCCGACGCTGATCAAGGCCGGCGCCCTCGCCCCGCTGCCTCGCGATCAACTGCCGGGCTGGAACAATCTGGACAGCGATCTGCTGAGCAAACTGGCCAACAACGACCCCGGCAATCAATACGCCGTGCCTTATCTGTGGGGCACCAACGGCATCGGCTACAACGTCGACAAAGTGCGCGCCGCGCTCGGCGACAAGGCGCCGCTGGATTCGTGGGATCTGGTGTTCAAAGAAGAGAACCTCGCCAAGCTCGGCCAGTGCGGGGTGGCGATGCTCGACTCGCCGTCGGAAATGCTCCCGGTGGCCCTGCACTACCTGGGCTTGCCGCCCAACAGCACCAACCCCGAGGACTATCAGAAAGCCGAAGCGCTGCTGCTCAAATTGCGCCCGCACATTGCCTACTTCAACTCGTCGAAGTTCATCAGTGACCTGTCCAACGGCAACATCTGCGTGGCAGTCGGCTGGTCCGGTGCAATGCTCGAAGCCAAGACCAACGCCGAGCAGGCCAACAACGGCGTGAAGATCGCCTACAGCCTGCCCAAGGAAGGCGCGCCAGTGTGGTTCGACACGCTGGTGCTGCTCAAGGATGCGCCGAACCGCGCTCAGGGTCTGGCGTTTATCGACTACCTGCTGCGCCCGGAAGTGATCGCGCCGGTCAGTGATCACCTGTCGTACCCCAACGGCAATCGTGCGGCGACACCACTGGTGGCCGAGGCCACGCGGGATAACCCGGCGGTGTATCCGTCGGCCGCGGCGATGGCCACGTTGTACACCCTGGAACCGCTGCCCAAAGCCACCGAACGCGTGCGTACGCGGGTGTGGAGCAAGGTCAAGAACGGCCAGTAACCCCAACACATTTCCCTGTGGGAGCGAGCTTGCTCGCGAATGCGTCGGGTCAGTCAACATCTCCTTTGAATGACACACCGCATTCGCGGGCAAGCCACGCTCCCACAGGGGTTTTGTGTTCAGTCCCGCTCATTCATTTCTGCCTTTTTATAGAGAGACATCCCATGAAACCTCGTGCCCGTGACCTCAACATCCGCATCGGCCAACTGCAACCCGGCCCGCTCAACGCCATCACCGACGTCCCCGGCGTGCGCGTCGGCCACAGTAACGTGCGTGGCCGCAGCGACAGCGGACGGGACATCTGCACCGGCGTCACAGTGATCGAACCGCGCCGCGGCTCGACCAACCAGCAACCGTGCTTCGCCGGGGTGCATGTGCTCAATGGCAATGGCGATGCCACCGGCCTTGAGTGGATTCGCGAGGCCGGGCTGCTGACCAGTCCCATCGCCTTCACCAACACCCACAGTCTTGGCGTGGTGCGCGATGCGTTGATTGCGCTGGATCGTCAGCAGCAACCGGACGACGGGCGCCTCTACTGGAACATGCCGGTGGTGCTGGAAACTTTCGATGGCTTGCTCAACGACATTAATGGTTTTCACGTAAAGCCCGAGCATGTCGCCGAGGCGCTGAGCTCAGCGCATGACGGCGCAGTAGAAGAAGGCGCCGTTGGTGGCGGCAGCGGCATGATCTGCCATGAATTCAAGGGCGGCATCGGCAGCGCGTCACGCCGTTTGAGCAGCGCTCAGGGCGGTTGGACCGTGGGGGCGATCGTGCAGGCCAACCACGGCATTCGCAGTGAGTTGCGGGTAGACGGTTATCCGGTGGGCCGCTACATGGAGCAGGTAGATTCGCCGTTCCTGCGGGCTTCGCTGCCGCATCCAGGCATGGGTTCGATCGTGGTCTGCCTGGCCACCGACGCACCGCTGCTGCCGCATCAATGCACGCGCCTGGCACAGCGCGCCAGCCTCGGTCTGGCGCGCAGCGGCGGCGGTAACGAAGACCACAGCGGCGACATCTTCATCGCCTTCGCCACCGGCAACGATCACGTGCCGCCCGCCGCCTACGAGGGCAAAGGCGCGCCAACCTGCGACGGCTTGCGCATGGTCAACAACGACCACATCAGCGAGCTGTTCCTCGCCGCCACCGAAGCGGTCGAAGAAGCGATCATCAACGCCCTGCTCGCCAGCGAGAGCACCGAGGGCAACGGGCATGCAGTGCCTGGGCTGGATAAGGAAACTCTGCTCGCCGCCCTCGCCAAGGCCGGCTGGCCCGGCGCCCGCTGACCTGTAGGAGCTGCGGCACGCTGCGATCTTTTGACCTTGCTTTCATAAATCAAAAGATCGCAGCCTTCGGCAGCTGCTGCAGGAGGTGAGGTTCAGGTGAACATCTGGGCGCCGATATGTCGCGCCGTTTGCAGATGCTCCTGCGGATCACGCACCTCCGACTCCACCATCAGCGTCGAGCTGACCACCGTCGCCCCGCTGTAATCGAAAATCCCGTGTTCGATCTGCGCCTTCATCGCCGGGCCATAACCGTGGCGTTCGTAGGCGCGTTCGTCGGCCCCCGCAAGCCCGACCAGATGCACGCGCAGGCGCTGCAGCTTCTTCACATGCTTGAGGTCGCCAGCGAAATCAAACGCCCAGCCGTTGCTGAACACCCGATCAATCCAACCCTTGAGCAACGCCGGCATCGACCACCAGTACACCGGGAATACCAGCACCAGAGCGTCGGCCCGATCAATCCGTGCCTGTTCCGCCAATACGTCGGCTGGCGGCCGCGCCTCACGGTGATGCACGGCGAAATCCGCTGCGCCGAACACCGGCTGAAATCCCTCGGCGTACAGATCGGCGATTTCCCGGGTATTGGCAGGGTTGGCGCTTGTCAGGCCCTCGGCAATCTGCGTTGCCACGCTGTGGGTCAGCGAACGCGGTTCGTGATGCGCCACAACAATCAATGCGTGCATGGTCATTCTCCTGTAAGTTTGCGCTGACCAAGGGCTATGTACTCTTGGTAAGTTACGAACAGTAAGTTACGTTTGGTATATAACCGATGTCAACCACAGAAATGACCGAAGCCGACTCCCCTGCCCAGCCGCGACGTCGCCTGTCGCGCGAAGATCGCAACCGCCAGTTGCTCGACGTCGCCTGGCAGATCATTCGGGCCGAGGGCACCGATGCCCTGACCCTGGGTTATCTGGCGGACAAGGCAGGGGTGACCAAACCGGTGGTCTACGACCACTTCACCACTCGCTCGGGCTTGCTCGCGGCGCTTTACCGGGACTTCGATACGCGCCAGACCGCGGTGATGGACGCTGCCATCGACCAATGTCCGCCGACACTGACCGCCACCGCGACAGTGATCGCCACGGCGTACGTCGATTGCGTGTTATTGCAGGGCAATGAGATTCCTGGAGTGATTGCCGCGCTGGGCAGCACGCCGGAGCTGGAAAAGATCAAGCGCGACTACGAGGCAATCTTCCTCGAAAAGTGCCGCAGTGTGCTGCAACCGCTGGCTGCTGGCGGGGAAATCACCCAAGCCGGTTTGCGCGCGATGCTCGGTGCCGCCGAGGCGTTGTCGAATGCTGCCGCCAGTGCTGAAATCAGTGCCCGGCAAGCGAAGGACGAGTTGTTCGCGACCATCATCGCGATGGTGGAACGGGCCGCCGCCCGTGCGACTAGCGGTACTTGAGTCGGCCCCCGCGCGTTCCCATGATGAAGGTACGCAGGCGCTTCACTCCTGAGCGACTGCGTAGGGAACGGGTGTTCTGAACCCCAAATCAAGCCTGTTCCCTGTTTCATGCGCAGCTTGAGCCTCATGGGCTCTACTTCTCCCCATCAAAGAGCCTTGAGGCTCTTTTTTTGTCCGTTTTTTGCGCCGGACTCAGGACTCAGTGCAGCGTCAGGCGCTGACGGACAAACTCTTCGACGTGACGGGTAGTTTGATCCAGATGCCGGTCGCGCTGTTTTTCCGCATCGAGCATCGCGCGCTTGCCGTTTTTCTGCAGCAGGTAGGTGTGGATCTGCTGCACTTCCAGCGAGCGATAGATCGGTGTGGTGTCGATGAAACCGCGCAGGCCATTGCTGCGGTAATGCCGGGTGCTCATCAACACCTGGGTTTCGCGCGCGCCGATCACCTCGAAACCCAGCGCCTCGAAGTACGGCACCTTGCCGACGCTGCAGGTCAGTTCGGCGTGCGGATAACGGCTGACCATCTCGCCGATCATCGCCCGCGCCACGCCCTGGCGCCGATAGCCTTCGCGCACGGCCATGTAGGCGACGCTGCACGCCTCCCAATCGCCTTGCACCGGCAGGTACAAGAGGAAACCTATGACCCGCTCCGGATCGTCCTCGGCCGTCGCTACCAGCAACTCCACCTCGGTGCCCTTCTCGCCATTCAGCGCCTCCAGATACAGATGCACCTCATAGCCGACCGCGTACTGATAGACGTTGTACAGCAGATTGCTCGGGCCAAGACCGACCGCGCTGATGTCGGTCAGGTAATCGACCACCAGTTGCAGAATCTGGCTGTTGACGCTTTCGGGGCATGGGGATTTGTAGTGGGTGATGCGTGGCATGACAACTGAACTCCGGCGGAAAACCGCGACATCATACCGTGTCCCGACGCCTGCCACTGTCGCAGGAAATACCGAAGCAAGCTGACGGTTGACCTGAAGAAAATTTCATCTGCCAAGGCTCGGATCTTTCGCCGATTTAGCGTCCAATTCTTCAGCTGCGTTCACTTTTTTAACGCAGGCCTTGAGGAGTTCACATGAACGTTTTGCGTTCTCTGTTCAAATGGCGGCAAGCCTTGTTGCTGGTGCCGCTGACCCTGGCAGCGCTGGCCAGCACCCCGGTGTTTGCACAACCCCCGGTTTACATTCAGCAGGCACCGCCGCCGATGCGCATGGAAGTGATGCCCGGCCCGCGCCCCGGTTATGTCTGGGATCAGGGCCATTGGCGCTGGGAAGGACGCGGCTACGTGTGGATGCCCGGTCATTGGCAACCGGTGAGGTACGGCGCGCACTGGCGACCAGGCCACTGGCAGGCGCGCGGTCCTAACTGGTACTGGGTCGAAGGCCACTGGGCCCGTTGAACCCGCTCGGCAACAACAACTTATCTACCGGGAAGACCACCATGTCGCGAAACCTGAAAACCCTGCTCGCCGCCTCACTGGTCGCGATCACCCTGTCGGGCTGCATTGTCGAACCGGTACGGCCGCATCGGCCACCACCGCCGGTGGAAGTCGTGCCGGTCATGCCAGCGCCCGGTTATCACTGGGTCGCCGGTCACTATCGTTGGGATGGACGTGAGTGGCGCTGGGCACCGGGACATTGGCGCGCCTACTGACCTGAGCGGCTGGCGTCACTGCTGTGGCGCCACTACCTTGAACTTGATCGCGATGTCGTTGGACACCACAGTGTCCGTCCACTCCCCCGCCCCGAGTCCGAACTGGTCACGCTTGAGCACCAGCTCACCGTCGAAAATGCCGATCGAACTGTCCGGTTTCAGCTCGACCGGCACCTGCACCTCGCGGGTGATGCCCTTGAGGGTGAGCTGGCCGGCGATCAGATAATGATTGCCCGTGACCCAGGTAAAACGGCTGGACTCGAACACCGCCACGGGAAAGCGCTGCGTATCGAACCACGCCGGTTTCACCAGTTCGGTGTTGGCGTCGGTGCTGCCGGCGTCGATGCTGTTCAGGTCGATGTGCAATGTGGTGTGGGCGCCGGCGAGGTTGTCGCTGTCGAACTGCAGTGTCGCGTCGAACTTGCCGAAGGTGCCGTACATCAGCGAGCCCATCTGGCTGTAGGTGAAACTGATCTGGCTGGCGGTGGTGTTGACGCGGTTGTATTCAGCGGCCTGCGCCGCGCTCGTGACGCACAGGCAGGCAAACAGTGCCACAGCGGTGAATCGGGCACGCATGGGATTCTCCGGACAGGGCAAACCTTCGAGGCCTCGACTGACTTAAGCAAACAACCGGCGAATGCGCCATGTCATTTGTCTGCCGATGTGGCTCGGGCTCAGACCAGCCGCTCGATCTTCTGATGCTGCCAGACCAGTTTGTAATACAGCGTCTGCAACACCAGCATGCCCAGATACGCCACCGGGAACGCCATCCAAACGCCCTGCAAACCGTACTGACCGTCCAGCCAGTAAGCTGCCGGCAACTGCACGCCGACCACGCAGACAATCGCAATAATCACCGGCACCAGCACCGTTCCGCTGGCGCGCATGATGCCGCCGATGATCGCCTGGAAGCCGAACACCAACAGGCTCCACAACATGATGTGCAGCAAGTGCTCAGCCATCGCCCGGGTCGAATCTTCGGTCAGGAACAGTCCCAGCAACCAGTGCGACAACAGGTAACCGAGCACAATCAAACCGCCGGTCAGGCACACGTTGATCAACAGCCCGGTGCGCAGGATCGCTGCCAGGCGTTGCAGTTGCCCGGCACCAATGGCCTGGGCGCCAAGGATCGAGGCGGTGATGGCAATCGACAGCGCCGGAAACTGCACGTAGTTGACGATCTGCGTCACCGCGCCATAGGCCGCTGTCGCCTGCGAGCCGTGCTGGTTGACCAGCGCCAGAATCACCAGCTCCGACAGCGACAACACGATCATCTGCACCCCGGTCGGCAGGCCGATGCGCAGCACCTTGCCGAGAATCGCCGCGTCCAGGCGCAGTGCCGCGAAGAACTCGCGGTCCGGCGCCAGCGGATGGTCCTTGCGAATCAGCCGCCACGCCAGCCACGTCATGGCCGACAGGTTACCGGCCAGTCCGGCGAAGGCGGCACTCTGAATGCCCAACTGTGGCAGACCGAACCAGCCGCGAATCAACGCCGGGGTCAGCGCCAGCCCGACCGAGGTCGACACGATCAGCGCCAACAGTGGCGACACGGTGTCGCTGACTCCGCGCAGCAATTGCGTGAACAGCACAAACACCAGCATCGACGGCAGAATCCACATCATCACGTGCGCATACGCCACTGCGTCGTCCAGTACATCCGCCGGCGTTCCTAACCCTTGCAATGCCTGACGCGCAAACACGCTGCCGAGTACCGCCGCCAGCAAACCGATCAACACCCCCAGCAACAGCGTTGCCCCGGCGATCGCCTTGACCATGTGTGCCTCGCGCGCGCCCCACGCCTGGCCGATCAACACCCCGGCGCCCGCGCCCAGGCCGATCACCAGCGCGATAAAGAAAAAGATCACCGGAAACATCCCCGACACCGCCGCCAGCGCTTGCGTACCGAGCATCTGCCCAATGTAAATGCTGTTGACCGTGCCCGACATCGATTGCAGGAAGTTGGACAACACCATCGGCGCAAGGAACAGCAGGTAGGTTTGCCAGAGCGGTTTGATGGTGCTGGGGGTTTGCATTGAGGATCGTTCTCGGGGTGGGAGATGCGAGGGATATTACGCTAGATGGGCGGGATAAAGTCGGTCGACATCGCCTCTGCTCAAGGCTTAAATGTCGGCACTATTTTTTGTGGAACGCGCCTGCCCATGACTCCGTTGCGAAATGCTCTGACCTGTTCCCTGCTGCTTCTGTTCAGCCATACTGCCGGCGCCGCCGAGCCCCCTGTTTCCTCCGAATCGTTGCGTCCGTTGCTGACAACCTTGAACGAACGCCTGAACATCGGCGACCTCGTCGCCCTGACCAAATGGGACAGTGGCAAGCCGATTCAGGACAGCCCGCGCGAAGCCCAGGTCATCGCCAATGCCCGCACCCTGGCGACCGAACACCAGCTCGACCCCGAAGAAGTCGCCCAGTTGATCGCTGCACAAATGGAGGCAAACAAACTGGTGCAGTACGGATTGCTCGCGCAATGGCAAGCGGCTGGTGCGGCGCCGGACACGCCGCGACCGGATCTGGCCGGGCAGATTCGTCCGCGCCTGGACGAGCTGCAAACCCGCCTGCTGCGCCAGTACGCCGACTTCGCGCCGCATCGCCGCGACCCGGATTGCCCGGTCTGGCTGGCCAAGGCCCGGCAGGGCCTGACACACGACGCACTGCATGATCTGGCCCTGACCCGCGCCACCGGAGAACTATGCATTCGGGCGCAGAAGCTCTGAATCCGGACTTGCGGCATACATCGCTGGCGTCGATAGTCACCATCACGCCAATGAAGTTCTCATAAAAAATCCGCGGCGTAACATCAGCTCCATACCAACCCAATACACCCCGGAGCACACGATCATGAAACGCCAAACCATCCTCGGCATCGCTTTCTCGGTTCTTGCAGTTAACGCTTTTGCAGCAACACCCGTTCACACCTTGGTCGCTGAAGGCGGCTCGGACAAGTTGATTGAAAGCCGTCTGGCTGAAGGTGGTTCTGATCGTTTGCTGGAGCGCCGTGTTGCCGAAGGTGGCTCGGATCGTCTGCTGGAGCGCCGTGTCGCTGAAGGTGGCTCGGATCGTCTGCTGGAGCGCCGCGTCGCTGAAGGTGGTTCGGATCGTCTGCAAGAACGCCGTGTCGCTGAAGGTGGTTCGGATCGTCTGCAGGAACGCCGTGTCGCTGAAGGTGGTTCGGATCGTCTGCAAGAACGCCGTGTCGCTGAAGGTGGTTCGGATCGTCTGATCGAAAGCCGCAATGCATAAAACAACGGCTCTAAAGCAGTCAAAGAAGCCCGGCCTGATCAGCCGGGCTTTTGCATTTCGTCGTTTGCTGGCGTGGTTCTTTTCAACAACCCGCGTCAGAAAGGACCTTGCCTTGTAGGGCATTGGCGAAACTTCCGACGGTGCTTATCCGAAGCGACCGACTGGCAGCCCGACGCTTAATGCGCATACCATGCGGCCACAACGTCCAAACAGAATTTGCCTGCCCATGCTCAAAGCCAGTCTGCGAAGTCACCTGACCCTCTGGTTCGCCGGTTTGTCCCTGCTGACCCTGGCGAGCGTCGGCTTCTATGTCGGGCATATCGCCACCGAACAGATGAAACAGGTCAGCGGCAATTCACTGCTCAATACCGCGCGTTCTGCGGCAACGTTGCTCGGTGACCAATTACGCGAGCGCCAGCTGGAGGTCTACCTGCTCAGCCGTGCGCCGCATCTGGAACGCGGCGACCTCGACAACCCGGCGATTCTCAAATCGATGCAACTGCGCACCCAGGCCCGGGCCGAGTATGCGTGGATGGGCGTGACCGATGCCGAGGGCCATGTGCATCAAGCGGTGAATAATTTGCTGGTCGGGCAATCGGTGCAGCAACGGCCATGGTTCCAGGCTGGCCTGCGGGGTGAGTACACCGGTGACCCGCACGAAGCGGTGTTGCTGGCCAAACTGCTGCCGGGAACGCCCAACGGCGAACCGCTGCGTTTCATCGACTTCGCCGCCCCGATCCGCAACGCCGACGGCCAGGTGATTGGCGTGCTGGGCGCGCACGCGCACTGGAGCTGGGTGACGCGTATCGTCGAATCGGCAGCGTTCTCGCATAAAAATGCGTCGCCGGATATCGAAGCGCTGATCATCGATCACGACGGCAAGGTGCTGTACCCGGAAGCCCTGATGGGCCAGCAACTGGCGGTGAATGATTCGAAGTCGCCGGGCTGGTCGGTCGGCAACGGTTACCTGACCAGCATGGTCACCGTACCGACGCCTTCGAGTACGGCGTTGTCCTGGTCGATTGCCGTGCGCCAGCCACTGGACACCGCTCTGGAGCCGGCGCGCCTGCTGCTCTATAAATTGTTGCTGCTGGGTGTGGCCGCCGCCGTGGCATTCGGGCTGGTGGCGTACTATCTGGCGCAGTATCTGAGCCGGCCGATCGAGCAACTCGCGCACTCGGCCAAACAGGTGCAGAACCAGCAGCCCGGCGCACACTTCCCGCTGCAGCACCCGGTGCGGGAAATCGCCCAGCTTGGGCAGTCGATCGACGCCATGACCCGGTCGCTGCTGGCCAAGGAGCGCGAACTGCAGGAAGCCAACGCCTCGCTGGAAGCAACCGTCGCCCAGCGCACCGCGGCCCTGATGCAGGCCAATGCCGACCTGTTGAACCTGGCGACCCACGACGCCCTGTCCGGCGTCTACAACCGTCGCCGCTTCGATGAAAAACTCAGCGAATACAGTCTGCTGTTCCGCCGCACCGGGCGACCGTTTGCCCTGCTGCTGATCGACGCCGATCACTTCAAGCGTATCAACGACACCTACGGCCACGCGATTGGCGACGACGTGTTGCAGCAATTGGCGCAGCTCATTCAGGTCAGCGTGCGCGCCACAGACTTCGTCGCCCGTTATGGCGGCGAGGAATTCGCCGTACTGCTGCCGGAAGTCGCCCAGCCTGATACTCCAGAGGTGGTCGCCGAAAAGATCCGTGTCGCCGTGGCCCAGGCGCACTTTCCCGAGATCGGACAGGTCACGGTGAGCATTGGCGTCGCGCTGGCCGACCCGGCGGACAACAGCCACACGATGCTGATCAAACGTGCCGACCAGCAGCTGTATCAGGCGAAAGCGGCGGGCCGTAATCAGGTGGCTTGATCAGCCCTCTTTGACTTCGCAAATGCCGTTGGCCTGGTTTGCCGGGCCGGTCGAGCAAAATCTTTAATTGGAGAACTGCTGCAGATACGCCAGCAAATTATCGATTTTCTCCTCGTCACTCAGCCCCCAGAAAATCATTCGTGTGCCCGGCACCACGCCCTTTGGATCTTTCAGATACGCAGTCAGCGTTTCGCGGTCCCAGGTCTTGCCCGAATTTTTCATCGCCTCGGAATACACGTAATTGGCCGAGGTTCCGGCCGCTCGACCGATGATGCCGTTGAGTTGCGGGCCGAACCCCGGGCGCGCATCCGGGCCAACCTGGTGGCAGCCGCCGCACAGGCGCGGGAAGATCTTTTCGCCGGCCTGCGGATCGCCTGCAGCGCGGGTGGTCGAGCTGAACAGTACGGCGGTGGCGGTCAAGGCAAGCAAGAGTGCAACGGTGTTTTTCATCTAAGGTTCCGGAACGGCTTGAATCTGGCTGCGCAAGGGTAACATCTGTCCCCGGGCCTCGTTTTACAGGTAAGCGGCGATGACCTTCCTGACGGTGGTCAAGGCCTGCCGCAACACATCCATTTCCACTGAACCCAGGGCCAGTCGAATCGCATGCGGCACATGCGCCGATACGGCGAACGGCTCGGCCGTGGTGACCGAAATCTGCTTCTGCATCAGCTCCACCACAATCTGATCGGCACGCACGTCTTCCGGCAAGGGCAGCCACAGGAAATACGAGTTCGGATGGGCGACGCATGGCAACCCTTTGAGCAACTCGGCAGCCAGTGCCTGGCGCGCCTGAGCATCGTGGCGTTTTTGCGCTTCCAGTTCGATCACGGTGCCGTCGTCGAGCCAGCCGCAGACGATCGCGGTCATCAGTCCCGGGGTGTTCCAGGTGGTTGCGCGAATCACCCGCTCCAGTGCCGGAACGTGGGCCGCAGGCGCAGCAATGAAACCGACGCGCAGGCCGGTGGCGATGTTCTTCGAAAGGCCCGAAACGTAGACCGTGCGCTCAGGCGCCAGGTCGATCAGAGGACGCGGCGGGTCTTCCACCAGAAAAGCGTAGGCCGCGTCTTCGATAAGGGTCAGATCATGCCGCCGCGCGATGGCAGCCAATTCTTCGCGCTGCTCGATAGGCATCACCCAACCAAGCGGGTTGTGCAGGGTCGGCATGCTGTACACCGCACGCACCGAGCGACTGCGGCAGAGCTTTTCCAGCGCGGCCAGATCCGGCCCCTGCTCGTTGACCGGGATCGCCACCACTTCCAGATGCAACGCCTCGGCCAGCACTTTGAACCCGGAATAGGTCAGCGCATCGGCGGCGATCACATCGCCGGGCTTGAGCAACGCCATCAGCGTCACCGCCAGCCCCTGCTGGGCGCCGTTGACCAGCAGTACTTGTTCGGCGTCGACGTTGACACCGCGACTGAGCAAATGGCGCGCGACCGAAGCCCGTTCGTGGGCCCGGCCGGCATGGGGCTGATAGCGCAACAACGCTTCCAGATCTCCCGACAACGCCAACTGGCGCAGTGCGGTGCGCAACAATTGCGTCTGACCGGGCAAGGACGGGTAGTTGAAATTGAGGTCGATCATGCCGACGGCCACGTCTTTCTGGTCGATGCCCTGCCCCGGCGACAACGAGGTTTCGCGCACGAAGGTGCCGCGCCCGGTTTCGCCGCTGACCAGCCCCATGGCTTCGAGTTCGGCGTACACCCGCGAGGCCGTGACCAGCGCCAGGCCTTCCTGCGTGGCCAGTTGCCGGTGCGTCGGCAGACGGGTGCCGGGCGCCAGACGTCCGGTGCGAATGTCGGCGGCGTAAGTGTCGACGAGGGTCTTGTAGCGAGAGCGGGACATGTCGGGATGTATCCATGACAATTTTTTGATTGTCCTGATTCTCAATCATAGGATTCTCTCAAAGCAACCCACAATGAGTGTGAATCGTATGGAACGGACTTCAAACGTGAGCAACCCGACACTGGAAAAAACCAGCGGCTGGATCAACGGCTTTATTGGCGTGGTGTGCTTCAGCGGCTCGCTGCCGGCGACGCGCCTGGCCGTGCTGGAGTTTGACCCGGTGTTTCTCACCGTCGCGCGCGCCGCCATTGCCGGCGTCCTGGCCGTTGCCCTGTTGTGGTTGTTCCGTGAGCGGCGACCGTCCAGGGATCAGTGGTTTTCGTTGCTGATCGTGGCATTGGGCGTCGTGCTCGGTTTCCCGCTGCTGACGGCGTTGGCATTGCAGCACGTGACATCGGCGCATTCGATCGTCTTTGTCGGCTTGCTGCCATTGGCCACTGCGCTGTTTGGCGTGTTGCGCGGTGGCGAGCGTCCGCGCCCGGTATTCTGGTTCTTCTCGATCCTCGGCAGTGCTCTGGTGGTGGGGTTCGCCTTGTCACAGGGATTGTCCGCCTCGCCCACCGGTGACCTGCTGATGCTGGCCTCGATTCTGGTCTGCGGTCTGGGTTATGCCGAAGGCGCAAAACTGTCGCGCACCCTGGGTGGCTGGCAGGTGATCTGTTGGGCGCTGGTCTTGTCGCTGCCCCCGATGGCAATTGCGAGCCTGTGGCTGGCCCCGCCGTCGTTCAGCGGCATCAGCGTGTCGGCATGGGTCTGTCTGGGCTACGTTTCGCTGTTCAGCATGCTGATCGCGTTCGTGTTCTGGTATCGCGGCCTGGCCCAGGGCGGGATTGCCGCGGTTGGTCAACTGCAGTTGCTGCAACCGTTTTTCGGCCTGGCGCTGGCAGCGACGTTGCTGCATGAGCAAGTCAGCATCGGCATGCTGGTGGTGACGGTGGGCGTGATTCTTTGTGTGGCCGGGGCGAAGAAGTTCTCCCGATAGTGATCTTTGGCATCGCCTCTGTGGGAGTGGGCTTGCTCGAAGGCGTAGTGGCAGTCGATACCGTTTCACCGACATACCGCCTTCGCGAGCAAGCCGCGCCCACAACTGCACTCAGTGGTGTTCGACGCCGGCGCGTTTCAACAGCTTCTTGCAGCGCTCGGAGAGATGAAACACCTGCAGCTCCTTGCCCGCCTTTTCGTAACGCTCGCGCAGGGTCTTCAACGCGGCAATCGCCGAGTAATCGACGAAGCTCAAATGCCGGCAATCGAGAGTCACACGGGCCGGGTCATTGGCCGGGTCGAACTGGTTGAGGAACGGCGTGGTCGAGGCGAAAAACAGCGTGCCGTGCAGGCGGTAGAGTTTGTTGCCGTCGGCTTCAAGATGCTCATCGGCGTACAACTCGCGGGCCTGCTGCCAGGCGAAATTCAGCGCGGCGATGATGATCCCGCAGAGTACGGCAGTGGCCAGGTCGGTGAACACGGTGATAGTGGTCACGGCGATGATCACCAGTACATCGTTGAGCGGCACTTTGTTCAACACCCGCAACGACGCCCAGGCGAAGGTCTGCTGCGAGACCACCAACATCACTCCTACCAGTGCCGCCAGCGGAATACGCTCGATCAGCGGCGACAGAAACAGGATGAACAGCAGAATCAGCACTCCCGCCACCACCCCGGACAAACGCCCACGGCCGCCGGAACTGAGGTTGATCACGGTCTGGCCGATCATCGCGCAACCGCCCATGCCACCGAACGCGCCCGAGACCACGTTCGCCGCGCCCAGCGCCACGCACTCGCGATCCGGGTAGCCGCGAGTTTCAGTGATTTCGTCGGTGAGGTTCAGGGTAAGCAGGGTTTCCAGCAGACCGACCAGCGCCATCAGAATCGCGTACGGGGCGATGATGCGCAGGGTTTCCAGCGTCCACGGGATGTCCGGCAGCGCGAAAGTCGGCAGACCGCCGGCGATGTGCGCCATGTCGCCAAGGGTGCGGGTCGGCAGACCGAACAGGTAGACCAGCAGGCCCACGCCGAGGATCGCCACCAATGCCGGCGGCACTGCGCGGGTCAGGCGCGGCAGGATGTAGACGATGGCCATGGTCAGCAGCACCAGCCCGGTCATCAGGTACAGCGGCGTGCCGCTGAGCCAATGTTCACCGCTCTTGAAATGCTCCAGTTGCGCCAGTGCAATGATGATTGCCAGGCCGTTGACGAAACCGAGCATCACCGGATGCGGCACCATGCGCACCAGTTTGCCCAGGCGCAACAAGCCGAACGCCATCATGATCAAACCGCCGAGCAACACCGTCGCCAGCAAGTACTGCACGCCGTGCTGCACCACCAGCGCCACGATCACCACCGCCATCGAACCCGCCGCCCCGGAGACCATTCCCGGCCGGCCGCCGAACAACGCAGTCAGCGTACAAATGATGAAGGCGCCGTACAGGCCCATCAGCGGGTTGAGGTGAGCCACCAGCGCGAACGCAATGCATTCGGGCAACAGGGCAAATGAGGTGGTGAGTCCGGCCAGGACATCGGCGCGCAGACGTTTCGGTTTCATGGCTTACCTGACTGACGGCCGACGAGTACGGCCGCTGATGTTCGTAAAAAAGCGGGGAGCGGATGTTACGGAATAGTTCGGAATCGGGCCAGTGATCGCTGACACCCGTCGACGCGCGATTTATCCTGACGCGCTTCTGCCCATTGAGTACGACCATGACTGCATTGCTGACCGCCCGCGACGTTTGCCAGCGCTTGCGCGAGGCTGCGCTGGGCGTGCTGATGTTCAATAGATCCGAGACGCCCGCTGATACCGGACTGGTTACGGTCGATATCGAGGGCTGGCGCTTGTTGCTGGATTTTGAGGGTGGGCGCTTGCATCACTGTGAACAGTGCCGCTGCCCGGATGGCCGCGAATGGCAATTCAACAGCCGTTACGGCACCGACCCGGTGAATCTGCTCAGTACCTGGGAACTGGCGCAGATCGAGAATTTGTTGAAGCTCTGAGCGCTTCACGATGAAGTCGGTTGCCCAATGATGGCACTCTGCCCATAATTCGCCCCCCTTATTCCTCACGCAAGGAAACGCCGTGAAAAAGTCTCTGTTGTTGATCCCGATGCTGGCAGTGCTGCTGCAAGGTTGTGGCATGACCATGACTCGCTATGAGCCGAGCTTCGAAAACGTTCAGAAGCTCAAGCAGACTCCGCCGCTGCAGGCGATCAGCAATCCTCAGGTAACTGCCGAATCCGGTGAAGGTTCGCTGACTGTGCGGGCCAACCCGGTGCGCTCGCCATCCGGCAGCATCCCGGCGCATATCCAGGACGCGATCACCGAAGAACTGCGCAAGGCCGGTCTGCTTGATCCGCAGGCTCAGCGTCAGTTGAAAGTGCTGGTGGTGAAGAACAACCTGTCGGCCGGCATGGGCACAGGCGAAGGCCAACTCGCGGCACGCTTCACCCTGCTCAATGGCCAGAATGTGGTTTACGACGCGACCAAGCATGTCAGCAGCCAGTGGAGCAGCAGCTTCTTCGGTTTCATTGCGATTCCAAATGCGGTCAACGCCTACAACCCGATGCTGCGTGACTTGCTGAAAGAACTGTACAGCGATCCTCAGTTCATCCAGGCCCTGAAGTAAGGGCGAAAAAAGAGCCGCGATTGCGGCTCTTTTTTTTTGCCATCAGGCCCGTGGAGTACGGGGCTCGAGTGCCGAGTATTTCAGGTTGTTGTTGTCGATCATCTGCTTGAGCAGCGCGTTGACCTGACGGGCGAAGGTGTCGTTGACCGCAGCCTTCGGAGTGTTGCCCATCAGCGGAATGAACCAGATACCGATCCAGGTACCGACCGCATCATGGTTGCTCGCGGTGGTCAGGGCCTGGCCTGTGCCGTCGACGGCTTCGAGGCTCATGGTGTACTGATCGGTGCCGTACGCCGGGATCACCCCCAGGCTGAAACCACTGATGAAGCCCAGCACCATCGAACCGGCATTCGGCGGATGGTTGTACATTTTCAGACGCAGGCTGTAGTCGCCCGGTTGCTTCTGGAACTCGTCCAGGGTGACACGGCCGAACAGGCCCGAATCGGTCAGAATCTTTTGCAGCTCAGGCTTGAGCTGATCACGCGCCTGCGGCACTTCTACGGCCGAAGCGCTTTTCGGCTCGCCCTGATAGAAGTCGAAGTCCACATAGACATTGGGTTTGTTGGCGTAGCTGGCCATCGATGGCAGTTTGACCGGCGCCACTTCGTCTTTGGTGAAACTGGCACAACCACCGAGCGCAAGCACCAGGCCCAGCGCCAGGATTTTCCCGAATTGCATGTTGTCCTCCCTATGTGAACCGAGCCAAATGATAGCAATGAGCCTCCATTGCGGAGGCGGGGCGGATTCTAGAGAGAGCGCTCGCTTGAGGAAAGACTGAATCAGGAAATTTACACAAAAATATCCGCTCAGCCCTGTCGCAAGTGGAACAGTTAGCTGGCTTCGCCGCTATATAGTTTTGTATATTGCGAAACCGAAATTGCCCGTATCTGCCCATGCCTACTATTCACATCGTGTTCCCATGAGCGCCATCCGCGTACGCAACGAGCAACTGATCCTCGCCGCCGCCAGCGAAGAATTTGCCGCCAACGGCTTTGAAGCGACCCAGACCCGCGACATCGCCGCCCGCGCCGGTGTGCCCAAGGCCAACCTGTATTACTACTTCCAGACCAAGGAAAACCTGTACTCGAAAGTCCTCCTGGGATTTGTCGAACCGCTGCTGGAAGCCTCGGCAGCGTTGCGCGAAAGCGATGACCCGCTGATCGGCCTGCGCGCCTACATCGCCGCGCGTATCCGCATCGCCCGTGAACACCCGGCGATTGCCAGGGTATTCAGCGGCGAGCTGCTGCTCGGCGGGCGCCAGTTGCCAGACGAATGCCGCGACCTGTTGCACGCCGAAGCCCGACGCAACGTCGACTGCCTGCGCAGCTGGATCGAACGCGGCCTGCTGGCCCCGGTGGACCCGGAACACCTGATGCTGTTCATCTGGTCGGCGACCCGCACCTACACCAATATTGGCTGGCAGATGGGCTGCATCACCGGACGCGAAGTGCCGCAGGATGAGGATTACGCGACGGCAGCCGAGACCATTACGCGGTTGGTGCTGGAGGGCGTCGTGGCCCCGCGGGTTGGGGAGATTCGTGGGGTTTTGTTTGCGACTTGAAGTGTGAGGGCTGCTACGCAGCCGGCGCGAGCAAGCTCGCTCGCCACAGGGAACTCATGCTGGACATGGGAATTGGTGAACACCTTCAATCATTGTGGGAGCGGGCTTGCTCGCGAAGGCGTCGGATCAGCCCACACATGCGTCACAGGCCCATCGTTTTCGCGAGCAAGCCCGCTCCCACAGGGGATTTGTGCTGGGCAAGGAATTGGTGAACACCTTCAATCATTGTGGGAGCGGGCTTGCCCGCGAAGGCGTCGGGTCAGCCAATACATGCTTCACAGGCTCACCGATTTCGCGAGCAAGCTCGCTCCCACAGGGGATTTGTGCTGGACATGGGAATCTGTGAACACCACCAATCATTGTGGGAGTGGGCTTGCTCGCGAAGGCGTCGGGTCAGCCAACACATGCGTCACAGACCCACCGCTTTCGCGAGCAAGCCCGCTCCCACAGGGGATTTGTGCCGGACGTGGGAATCTGTAAACACCATCAATCATTGTGGGAGTGGGCTTGCTCGCGAAGGCGTCGGGTCAGCCAACACATGCGTCACAGACCCACCGTTTTCGCGAGCAAGCCCGCTCCCACAGGGGATTTGTGCTGGGCAAGGAATCTGTGAACACCTTCAATCATTGTGGGAGTGGGCTTGCTCGCGAAGGCGTCGGGTCAGCCAATACATGCTTCACAGGCTCACCGATTTCGCGAGCAAGCTCGCTCCCACAGGGGATTTGTGCTGGACATGGGAATCCGTGAACACCATCAATCATTGTGGGAGCGGGCTTGCTCGCGAAGGCGTCGGGTCAGCCAATACATGCTTCACAGGCCCACCGCTTTCGCGAGCAAGCTCGCTCCCACAGGGGATTTGTGCTGGACATGGGAATCCGTGAACACCATCAATCATTGTGGGAGCGGGCTTGCTCGCGAAGGCGCCGGGTCAGCCCACACATGCGTCACAGGCCCACCGCTTTCGCGAGCAAGCCCGCTCCCACAGGGGTATGCGCTGGTTTTAGAAAGTGATCTCGGCTGCGGGTTTGACGTCGACCCGGGCCGTGGCGCCCGTCAGGTGCGCCAGGTCCTTGTTGTGTTCGGCGATGATGTCTTCGGCGCTCATGGTGCCGTTGTCGAGGGTGGAATGGGCGTCTGCCACAAGCACCACGTCGTAACCCAACTGATGAGCCTTGCGCACGGTGGCGTTGACGCAGTAGTCGGTCTGCAGGCCGCAAATGATCAGGCGTTCGAAGTCTTCGCTGGGCAGCAGTTTGCCCAGCTCGGTCTGATAGAACGAATCCGGGGTGGTTTTGCGTACGCGCAGGTCTTGCTCCGTCGTCAGCAGGCCGTCGGCGAGTTGCCAGCCTTCGGCACTGTAGGCCAAAGGACTGTCCTTTTCTTCATGCTGTATCAGCACCACCGGCACGCCAGTCTTGCGCGCACGCGTGCTGAGCGGGTTAATGGTGTCGATCACACGGTGGATGTCGAAGCACTGATACTCGCCTGAGCAGAGAGCCTGTTGGACGTCGATGATCAGCAATGCAGTAGACATGATGAGTCTTCCTTGATCGATCCTTGAAACAGGGGCGGACCTGAGCCCACCCCGTTTTACGCCTCTTAGTAACCCAGCGACAACCCGGTATTGCGCCGTGGATCGTTGGCCCCGTAGAAACGGTTGTTGCCCACCGGTTTACCGCCCAGCGACGGCGCGCCGACCAAGATCGCGGCGATGTGGTTGGCATCCTGCGGCCCGGCAAATTTGTGGCCCCAGCTTTCGAGGATTTTCTTCGTGTCGGGACTGGCGGCGTAGTCTTCGAGGTTGGTCTGCTCGGGCATCCATTGCTGGTGGAAACGCGGCGCGTCGACCGCTTCCTGCAGGCCCATGCTGTAGTCGATGACGTTGAGCATGGTCAGCAAGGTCGCGGTGATGATCCGACTGCCACCCGGCGTACCAACCACCATCACCACTTTGCCGTCCTTGGTGACGATGGTCGGGCTCATCGACGACAGCGGGGTTTTGCCCGGGGCGATGGCGTTGGCCTCGCCCTGCACCAGACCGTACATGTTCGGCACACCGACCTTGGAGGTGAAGTCGTCCATCTCGTCGTTGAGGATCACACCGGTCTTGCTCGCCATCACCCCGGCGCCGAACCAGTCGTTGAGGGTGTAAGTCACCGACACCGCATTGCCCCACTTGTCGACGATCGAATAGTGCGTGGTGTTGTTGCCTTCATGCGGCGCGACGCCGGGTTTCAGTTCGGCGGAGATCCCGGCCTTCTGCGGCTGGATCGCGTTGCGCAGCTTGGTCGCGTAGTTCTTGTCCAGCAGATGCTCGATCGGGTTCTTCACAAAATCCGGGTCACCCAGATAGCTGTTGCGGTCCACGTAAGCGTGGCGCATCGCCTCGATCTGGTAGTGCATGCCTTGGGCCGAATGGAAGCCCAGATCCTTCATCGGATAGCCTTCGAGGATGTTCATGATCTCGCAGATCACCACCCCGCCGGAGCTTGGCGGTGGCGCCGAAACCACATGGTAGCCACGGTAATCGCACTCCACCGGGGCCAGTTCGCGGGTCTTGTATTTGTCGAGGTCGGCCTGGGTGATGATGCCCTTGTTGGCCTGACTGGACGTGACAATGGCGTCGGCCACCCAGCCTTTATAGAAACCGTCGGCGCCTTTGTCCGAAATGGTGCGCAGGGTTTTCGCCAGATCCTTCTGCACCAGTTTCTGCCCGACCTGCATCGGTTCGCCGTTGTGCAGAAAGATCGAGCCGGAATCACGCATGTCCTTTTTGAACACATCGGTGGCGTAGTCCAACAGATCGACGTCGCCCTGCTCCAGCTCGAAGCCGTCTTCCGCCAGTTTGATCGCCGGGGCGATCATGTCCTTGCGCGGTTTGGTGCCGTACTTGCTCAGCGCCAGCTCCATGCCCGACACGGTGCCCGGCACCGCCACGGCGAGATGACCACGAGTGCTCAGATCCGGGACGACGTTGCCGTCCTTGTCCAGATACATGTTGGCAGTCGCCGCCAGCGGGGCTTTTTCGCGGAAGTCGAGGAAGGTCTTGCGCCCGTCCGCCAGTTGAATGGTCATGAAACCGCCACCGCCGAGGTTGCCTGCGGCGGGATACACCACCGCCAGCGCATAGCCCACAGCGACCGCCGCATCCACCGCGTTACCGCCGTTTTTCAACACATCGACACCGACATGCGAGGCCAAGTGTTGAGCGGTGACCACCATGCCGTTTTCGGCGGCAACCGGTGCTACGGAAGCGGCGTGGGCCATGAGGCAGCTCAGTGCCAGTGACGTCGCAATCAGCGTTTTGGCCAAAGGTTCGTACTTCATGAGTCGATCTCTTTTTTGTTTTCGGGTTCTGTGCAGAACAGAGGGGAACGCAGCAAAAGCACCAAGCAGTATGGTCGCTATTGCGATTTGCGCCTCCCCGCTCAGGCAGTATGCTGGGCGCTTTCGCCGTACCGATCCGGAGTTCTGCCCATGTCGTACACGTTCATCACCCTGCCCTCACCGGTCGGCGAATTGAAGCTGGTGGCGAACGGCTCACGACTGGCGGCCATCCTCTGGGAAAACGACAAACCGGGCCGGGTGCGCCTCGGGCCGATGAGCGAAGCACCGGACAATCCGCTGCTGCAGCGAACCTCGCAGCAGCTTGAAGAATATTTTGCCGGCAAGCGTGATCGCTTCGATCTGGAGCTGGATTTTGTCGGCACCGATTTTCAGAAAAAGGTCTGGGCGGCGTTGCTGACCATTCCGTTTGGCGAAACCCGCACTTACAGCCAGATCGCCGAGCAGATCGGTAATCCGACAGCCGTGCGCGCGGTGGGAGCGGCGAATGGGCGTAACCCGATCTCGATTGTGGCGCCGTGTCATCGGGTGATCGGCGCGTCGGGGAAGTTGACCGGGTTTGCGGGTGGGCTTGAGGCCAAGGAGCGGTTGCTGACGCTGGAGGGCGGGGACTGGTCTGATGTCGGTAGAACAGGCGACCTGTTTTAACCCCGTAAATGCCATTGTGTGGCGAGGGCGCTTGCTCCCGCTCCAGTGCGCAGCACGGGCAAAAACCTGGGGCCGCTGCGCAGCCCAGCGGGAGTAAGCTCCCTCGCCACAATGGATTGGCGTTGAATCAGCTGTCGAAAAGGTTATTCATCGCCGCGTATTGCAGCAGCATGATGGTCTTGGCGTCGCAGATCTCGCCGCGCTGAAACGCCGCCAGTGCCTCATCGAAGCGCCATTCCAGCACTTCCAGTTCTTCGGTTTCCTCTTCCAGGCCGCCGCCCTCGCTGACCTTCGACTTCGCGTCGTATTCGGCGATAAAAAAGTGCAGCTTCTCGGTCACCGAGCCGGGGCTCATGTAGGCCTCGAAGACCTTCTTCACCTCATGCACGCGGTAACCGGTTTCCTCTTCGGCCTCGTCGCGGATCCGCTGTTCCGGCGCCGCACCTTCCAGCAGCCCCGCCGCCACTTCGATCAACAAGCCGTCGTGGCCGTTGACGAACACCGGCAAGCGAAATTGGCGGGTCAGCACCACCGTGCGCTTTTCGCGGTTGAACAACAGAATCGCCGCGCCATTGCCACGGTCGTAGACTTCGCGAGTCTGCCGCTGCCAGTCACCGTTGTTGCGCAGATAGTCGAAGGTGATTTTCTGCAACAGATACCAGTCGTGGGACAACACATGAGTATCGACAATGTTGACCCGCTCGGCTGTCTTGGTCATGACGCCTGTTCCTTGTGCCATCGGAAAACGCCCATAGTCGAATAATCGCGCGCACAAAAAAAGCCCGGCAATGCTGTCGGGCCTGTTTACTGGTGTTCGCGGAGGGTGTCAGAGATCGACCAGGTGCCGGTCGATGCGCTTGAGCACGCCTTTGATCAGGTTCATCGCACTGTCGGCGCGAAACGGCAGGTTAAGCGAAGGCTCGCAAATCTCCATTTCCATGATCATCGGCCGACCGTCATAGTCGCGGATCACGTCGACCCGGCCGTAGAGCAACGGCAGCTCAAGCCCGAGCACCTCGGCAGAAGCCACCAGCGCCGATAGCGCCACCGCCTGCTCCTCGGCATCCGCCTCGCGCGGCTGGCGAAATTCGGGGGTCGGCACATTCACCGTACCGTCCGCCATGAGCATGGCGCCCTTGCGGATGGAATGGCTGAAGGTGTTATCGAAGAAGGTCAGGTCCGTCTCGCCGTAAGTGTCGATGGTGGTGATGTACGGCTGGATGATCACGTGCGAACCGCGCTTTTGCAGCGCGCGAATGTGCGCCAGCGCGGCCTCGGAACCGCAGCGGACAAATCTTTTCACTCCGCGCGAATACGAGCCGATCGTCGGTTTGACGACAAATTCGTGGCTGTCGGTGTTCGCGTCGAGGAAGTCAGCCAGATAACCCTCGGGAGCGTCGTCGGGCGCCAGGAACACACTCGGAATAATCGGCACGCCGCGCGCAGCAATGTCCTTCAGGTACAACTTGTTCAAGCCCCACCGGGCCACGGACGGCACGTTCAACAGGCAGGTCAGTGCATGCACCTTGTCGCACCAGGCAAAGAATTCGTCGAGGCTTTCAATGCAGTCCCACGGTGAACGGATCAATACGGCGGTATACGCCGCCCAATCGATTGACGGATCGTCCCAGAAGCACACATCGGCGTTGATCGACAGTTGCTTGCAGGCTTCAAGCAATGGCGGCATGTCGTAGTCAATGTGCAGGTTCGGCTTATCGGTGACGAGTGCAAGCTTAATCATGAAGAATCCTTTCTACTGAACAGTTGGAAGCAGAAAAACAGCGACGACTCACCAGGGAATCACGCGGTCCTGATGGCGGTAAGTGCCCGTGGGGCCATCGGCACCGATCAATGCCAGAGCGACACTGGTCCGCGCGCCTTCCTGCACATCGAGATCACCGGCGCCGTCATTCATGCCGGTTTTGGTGTAACCGGGGTGCACGGCATTGACCTTGACGGGCGTGTCGCGAAGCTCGTAAGCCAGATGAACCGTCCACGAATTCACCCCGCTTTTACTGGCGCTGTAGCCCGGCAAGGATTTGAACATCGGTGAATAGGCGTAAGAATCGACGTCCGTATGGGTGGTGAGCGATGCCAGCAGACTGGATACGTTGACGATGCGCCCGGCCGCAGACTGGCGAATCAGCGGCAGACAATGCTGGGTCACCGCGACCATGCCGAACAGGTTGGTTTCAAACGTCTGGCGCCACTGTTGAAGTGGTTGTTGCGAAGGGTTCAACCCGTAGGATTCGATACGGATCGCCGCGTTATTGATCAGGATATCCAGTCGACCGAACTTCGCCTCCAGCAATTTGACCGCCGAGGCGATGCTGTCTTCATCCGTGACATCCAGCAGGCACGGGAACGCCTTCAGGCCCATGTCGACCAATTCGTCGGCCGCCTGAGCGACAGCCTGATAATTCCTGCCACTGAGCACCACCGTCACGCCCTCGGCGGCCAGTTGTCGCGCCACCTCGAAACCGATGCCACGGTTGGCACCGGTCACCAATGCAACCTTGTCAAAATCGTTCATCGTGCAACTCCAGACAACGCTCCGCCCTGCCCGCAGGAAGGACGGAACCAATACGATTCATGAAATGTTCCAGCAGCGGCCCGAACGCCCGCAGATCGGTCAGAAAGGCGTCGTGGCCGTCCGGGCAATCGAGCCGGACAAAGGTCACCTCGGCACCATCCTGCTCGAGCCCTTGAGCGATGTGCTGCTGTTGCGCAACAGGAAACAGCGTGTCGCTCTCGACGCCGACCACCAGAACCTGCTCCAGCCCGGCAGTCTGAAAACCGCCCTGCGGCGGCGTCAGACAGGCATAAAGATCAATCGCGCGGCTTAGCTGCAGATAACTGTTGGGGTCGAAATCCCGCGCGAATCGCCAGGCATTGGCCTGCAGATAATCCTCGACTTCAAAGTCGTGGGTCATGCCGGCGGATTTCCCCGCCGCCTGATCGCTGCGGCTGAAACGGCGATTCAATTGCGCGCCGGAGCGATAACTCAACAGGCCGATCTTGCGGGCCAGCGTCATGCCGTGAATCGGGCGCGCATCCGGCGAATACTCGCCACCGGCCCATAGCGGATCACTGCGGATGGCTTCCCGCTGCAATGAACGCAAGGCCGTGGACACGGGAAGCGAACTGGCCGCGCCGCACAGGTTGATGTGATGCCGGACAAACCCCGGATGCCGGGTCAACAGGGCCAGCGCACACATGCCACCCATCGAAGCGCCGATCAGGCAGGTCACTTGCGCCATGCCCAGCGCTTTCACGGCCATGACGATCGTGTCGACGATGTCTTCGATGCTCAGCTCGGGAAAGCGCGACTGGTAAGGCCTGCCACTCGCCCGCTCGGTGGACAGCGGCCCCGTCGAGCCCTTGCAACCCCCCAGATAGTTGAAACAGATCACATACCAGCGGTCTGTATCGATCGGCTTGCCTGAACCGGCAAAGTCCTCCCACCAGCCCGCCTCAGGATCGCGGGCGACACTGCAGACGTGGCTGTTGGCGGACATGCCGGGCAGCACCAGGACGATGTTGTCGCGACGATCATTCAGTTGCCCGAACGTCTCATACGTCAGCCTGAAATCTTCCAGTACACCTCCACGATGCATTGGAAACGGGCGCGCGAACTCGATGTAATCTGCTGCCGGAAGAGTTTCCACCATGATGCTAATCCCTTAGAGCGCCTGCTTCGCCAAGTAACCGGTTGCCTGTTACGGCTCGAGCGACTGCAACCAGTCATCGTCGGAACCTTCGGCGATGCCGTCCATCAGGAACGTCGAGAGATAACGTTCACCGGTATCCGGCAACATGGCCAGCAGCACCGAACCGGCCGCCGCGGTCTCGGCAACCTTCAACGCTGCGGCGACCGAAGCGCCCGAAGAAATGCCGACGAAGATCCCCTCTTCCCTGGCCAGGCGCTGCGAAGTGTCACGTGCTTCGTACTCGTTCACGGTCAGGACTTTGTCGATGACGGTCTTGTCCATGATGGTCGGCGTGAAGTTGGGCGCGAGTCCCTGAATCTGGTGCACGCCCCAGGTGCCGCCCGACAGCAACGCAGCATTTTCCGGTTCTGCGGCAACGATCTGCACCGCAGGTCGCGCGACTCGCAGCATCTGGCCAACGCCGGTCAGTGTGCCGCTGGTGCCGAAACCGGTGACAAAGTAGTCCAGGCGTTTACCGGCAAAATCACCGAGGATTTCGGTGGCGGTGGTTTCGCGGTGATAGGAAGGGTTGGCCGGGTTATCGAATTGTCGCGATCTGAACCAGCCAAACTTCTGCGCCAGTTCATCGGCAATCTGGTTGCCGCCGCTGCTGCCCAGGTGAGCAGGAAACAGCAGAACCTTGCCGCCATAGGCACGAATCAGCTTGCGCCGTTCGATCGAGTAACTGTCGGACATGATCGCCACAAAGTTATAGCCGCGCGCCGCGGCAACCATCGCCAACGCAATGCCGACGTTGCCGGAGGTGCATTCGGCGATCGTATCGCCAGGCTTCAACAGGCCTCTGGCTTCGGCGTCGAGTACCACCGCCAGCGCCAGCCGGTCCTTGACCGAGCCGCCGGGGTTGAACGACTCGACCTTCACATAAATGCTGACGTGTTCCGGGGCGAGCCTTTGCAGCTTGACGATTGGCGTACGGCCGATCGTGTCCAGAATGCTTTCATACAACGGCATGAGCGAGTTCTCCATCAAATACGAATTCAGCAGGGCCGGAGAGGTACATCGCGGACAAGTCACTCTCCCATGTCACTTCAAGGGTTCCGCCGGGCAGTTCGACATCGACCGAGCGGTCGACCCGCCCGGCCCGCGCCAGCACCGCGACCGCCGCGCAGGCACCGCTGCCGCAGGCCAGCGTCTCGCCTGCGCCGAATTCGTAGACCTTGAGTTTTATCCTGTTGCGCGATTGCAGCTGTACAAACCCGACGTTGACATCAGGGGAGAAATACCCGGAGTTTTGCAGGGCGCTGCCGACAGCTGGAATCTCATACTGATCACGTTCGGCTTCGATCACCGCATGCGGGTTGCCCATCGATACCGCCGAACACGCCAGGTGTTGCCCGGCGAGTTCGAGTTGATAAGCCGACTGCGCCTGGTCGAAGCCGAACACCGGGATGGCGGCGGGCGAGAAATTCGGTGCGCCCATGCTGATCTGATAGTTGCCGTCCTCCATGACCCGGACCCGGTGGGTACCGGAGGGACTGTCGAGGGTGAACTCGGACGCCTCCGTCAGGCCTGCCCGAACCAGCCATGCGGCGACACACCGCGCGCCGTTGCCGCATTGCCGGGAGGACTCGCCCTGCGCCGTCCATATATCGAACGAGGCCACGGACGATGGATTGCGCGCCGCCTTGACGCCCAGAACCATATCGGCGCCGATACCTTTATGGCGGTTAGCCAGGTACTTGCACAATTCGCGCGACGGATCCTGCGCATCACGCAGATCGAGAATGATCATGTCATTGCCCGCACCGTGCATCTTGCTGAAACGCAGCCGGGCAGCAGCAGGCGGCTTATGCATGGCACACACTCGCCTCAAGACACGCTTTGGACAGGAGCGGGTCAACGATATCGATGATGCACTGGGTCGCACGCTGTGCCGTCGCCGCATCGCAGGAGGCGTTGAACTCGGCGATTTCCAGGCCGACGATCTGCTCCAGCGGAATTGCTCCCAGGATCGCCGCGAGCTGTTGCGGCAGCAGACCGTCAGGCACTGCGTAGTCGGCGGGAACGTAGCCAGGCTCAAGAGAGTCCCAATCGATGTGCACCCAGACCTTCGATTGGCCGATCGCGCTACGCACCGCTTCGGCGGTTGCCTGCTGCGGAGAAAGCGTGCGCACATTATTGACGCTCAGCAGACGCTGCTCTTGCCCGTCGATGTCACGCGCGCCGACCAGAATGACGTTCTCCGCACGCACGCCGGCGCCACAGCCGCTGTCCCAGAGGCCACATAATGCCGACACCACCATCCCGCCCAGGTAGCCCGTGTCAGTGGTCGTCGGAATATTGAAGTCACCATGGGCATCGACCCACACCAGACAAAGGTCCGGGTAATGTCTGGCAACCGCAGGTACGCTGCCCAGGCTGGCCGGGCAGGTGCCGTTGATGACCACTGTGAGTTGCTGCTCCTCTACCGCACAGGCTACGGCGCGATGCAGCGAATCGATCTGCTCACGTCCTGCCGGCAGACTGACTGTCCAGTCATCGGCCGCAGGCTCGCAGCTGCCGTCACCGACATACAGCGGCGCTACACCGTACTTTGCTTCAAGTGCCGACGCGGCCTTCAACGCGCCGATACGGGTAAATGCCGTGCGGTCTGCCACCCTGCCGTTGGATACAATCAACTTGAACATCAGGCTTCCTCTTTATTTTCATGGCTGGAATGTTTGAACGGGCAAACATCCGTGCGCTCTGCATTTTCTTCAATCAAACCGTATTGCCACCACTCTTTGGCGTCAGAGCCGAAGCCGCCCAATTGCAAGGCGTGGGGTACCGAATCATATTTAAGGATGCGTTTGCGTATATTGGCGCGAACATTACGTCCGCCCACGGTATCGCCGGCAAATACATCGAAGCGTTCACGCGGATTAATGACCAACGCAAATCTCGACCCGAGGTTTCTGCTCTTGCGAAGTTTGTGTGCGGGAGAACTCATATTCACAAACAGTTGCATTCCCGCGAAGCACATCGACCAGAACGGTGACTCCGGGTCGACATCGACGCTGTCCGGCCACGGGCTTTCATCCAGCCAGTGCAGGCTCTGCAGCACGCCCCACCCGGCGGCCTGATACTCCTGCGCGGTACTCGCCGATATCGCATCGGTTGAAAAGAACACGATGAGCGGATAAGCGTCCTCGATTGAACCACTCCATGTTCTGGAAAGCGTTACATACTCTTTTAACCCTTCAGCCAGTTTCGCCAGCCCTTGAGCATCCAAAGTGTCGACAAATACAAACTTGATCGAAGACTTCTTGAATGCATTCTTGGAAAAGATGCAGGGAAAGTCGGACCCTGCCCCAAGTCGCTCTTGCAGTTCATTCAAGGCCTCTTTTTCCCAACCGGCCCCACGATGATTAATCTCATCCTGAGAAAGCATGACCCGATAAGAAACCTGCGCATCAAAGTTCCGCATACTCATTCCTTTATGCTGCACAACTTAGAGAGATGGCCGAGCGTGGCATCCAGCCGTCTGGCACTTTGCGCTGTCACACCTGCCACGAACTTACGTCTGGCATGACAACTTGCTTACTTGATCTGCGTCTGGAATCAGAAGACCGGCCACAGGTCCCGGGCGTTATTCGCCACTCGACGAACGCTCAGGTTGTTGACTGACCTGCTGCTGATGAATCGATGAATCCGCGCCATCGCGTCTTCGATGTCCGGCAATGCCGGCAACGTGACCACGCGGAAATGGTCGGGCGCGGGCCAGTTGAACGCGGTTCCCTGAACCACCAGCAGCCTTTCCGACATCAGCAGTTCGAGGACAAACTTCTCGTCATCCTTGATCGGGCAAATTTTCGGATCGATCCTTGGAAATGCGTACAGCGCGCCCATCGGCTTGACGCAACTGACGCCAGGAATAGCGTTGAGCAGTTCATGCACCCGGTTGCGCTGTTCGAGCAGGCGCCCCTGAGGCAAGACCAGGTCATTGATACTCTGGTAACCCCCCAGCGCGGTCTGGATCGCATGCTGGGCCGGAACGTTGGCGCACAGGCGCATGTTCGCCAGCATGTCGATGCCTTCGATGTAGCCGGCGGCATGCTGCTTCGGCCCGGAAATCACCAGCCAGCCGGAGCGGAACCCGGCCACCCGGTACGACTTGGACAACCCGTTGAAGGTCAGGCACAGCAAGTCCGGCGCCAGCGAGGCGGTGCTGATGTGCACAGCCTCGTCGTAGAGAATCTTGTCGTAGATCTCGTCGGAGAACACCACCAGATTGTGCTGGCGCGCGATCTCCAGCATTCCCAGCAGCACGTCTCGCGGATACACCGCACCGGTGGGATTGTTGGGGTTGATGATCACCAGCGCTCGGGTGTTGGGGGTGATTTTGGCCCGTATGTCATCGAGGTCCGGCCACCAGTCCTGATGCTCGTCGCACCTGTAGTGCACCGCATTGCCCCCGGCAAGACTCACCGCGGCGGTCCACAACGGATAATCCGGAGCAGGCACCAGCACTTCGTCGCGGTTGTTCAGCAGCGCCTGCAGTGACATCACAATGAGCTCGGAGACGCCATTGCCCAGGTAGATATCGTCTACGCCGACGCCCTCGATCTGCTTCTGCTGACAGTACTGCATGACGGCCTTGCGGGCGCTGAACAAGCCTTTGGAGTCACTGTAACCTTGCGCCGTCGGCAAATTACGGATCACATCCTGGAGTATCTCGTCGGGCGCCTCGAAACCGAAGGGCGCGGGATTGCCGATATTCAACTTGAGAATGCGCTGGCCGTCCTCCTCCATCTTTCTGGCCTGCTCCAGTGCCGGGCCACGAATGTCATAACACACACTGTTCAACTTCAGCGATTTCAGATACTGCACGACTACACATCCTTGTTTTTTTTATCAGGGTCGCAGCAACAGCAAACTCAGGTCCGAGAGACTGCCTTCAACTGTTCTTCCGGGGACTTCGACAGTGCCCGCGACATATTCAGGAAAACGAACAACACGACCATCGGAATGGCGATAAACAGTGCCAGGCCACGAACGCCCAGTTCGGAAAAGGAACTGACCAGCAAACCGTAACCGGCCCCCGCCGCCATCTGGAAAAAGAAAAACTGCCCGGAGGAAATACCGATATCGCGACTGACACTCTTCAATAGCCCGGCCTGAGTCGCGGGAATCACCATCCCGACCGACAACAGAATGAACACCATCGGAATCAGCAGCGCCGGCAGCACACTGCCAAACACCGACAGCAGAATGCCCAGCAACATGCACCCGGCCATGCCTACCCTGCTTCCAAGCAGCAGGATCTCGTTCAACGCCCACCTGGCGCTCAATGCTCGCGCCAACGTACTGCCAATCACATAACCGACGGCGCACAGGGAGATCACCGCACCGTAACCCAGGCTGGACATGCCCAGTTCCGTTTGCAACGCATAAGTCGAACAGGACAGGAACACGAAGTAACTCATCCACACCAGACTGATGCCGGCGGCATAAGCCAGATAATCCGCATTTTTGAAGTTGGCGGCATAAACGGCAATGATGCTGCGCCCCGTCGAATCCGATGCCCCCGGAGAGGTGTCGACCTGCCAGAAAAGCACCAATGCCGCAAGATTGAACATCCCCACGCCGCCCATCATCCAGCGCCATCCCAGCGAAGGTAACAACACGCCGCCGAGCAACGGTGCGATACACGGCGTGAGCGCTATCGCTGAGGCAAGGGTGGTGAGAATTCGCAGGCGTTTGCTTTCCGGATAATCGGATTTCACGATCAGCCTGGTGGTTACGGTCCCTACACACCCTCCGAGGGCCTGCATGAAACGCGCAACCGCAAACAGGTAAAAGGAGTCCGAGAACGCTGCAAGCAGGCACCCGGCAGCACAAATCAGCAACCCCGAAATCTGTACGCGACGGGCTCCGATACGATCGGCAAGAATCCCCGCCAAGACCACGGACAACGCATACCCGATCATGTAAACAACAAACGTTTCCTGAATCGCCTCATGGGGGACTCGAAACTCCTCCGCCAGTTTTGCAACGGTGGGCGTCATCAGACCGAGTCCGAGCTGCGGCACGATTACGGCCGACAACAACGCTGCAGGTAACAGGATTCCGGGGCGGCTGGATTTCACGCAGAAAGCTCCTTGAGGTATTGATCAGTCGTCAGCAAATGCGGCAGAACCCGGTCGATCTGACGTGTGATCATGGCCAGTGAACTGGTGTAGTAATGGTTACCGGCAGCCAGTTGGCCCAAGGCATAAATAGCGTCGCTGGCCTTGCCACTGCGGTCGATGACCTTGTGCGAGCCGAATGACACGTGCAGTCCACCAAACGGATGGTGCTGAGCGACGCCATTGTTGACCATCGAAGACACCAGCTCGGTACCGGTCTGCCCGACACCACCGGTTTCAGATCGCGTGGCGTTGATGACCCAGTCGGCATGACAGGCGCCTGCCTGGTAATTCAGGACGAAACCGCCTCCGGGACTCAGTTCCACGCCCTTCAGGCCAGGACGAATCACGAGGTGCCCGGATTCGAGCATGTTGCGCAACTTGTTGGCCGTTGCCGGAGGCATCGGGTTGCACAGGCTCATGAAAATCGAGTGATAGTTGGCCATGTAATAACTGCGATCGCCCGCACTCAGGCTGTCCCAGGCCAGCTCGACGTAGTCGTTGGCAATATCAATCAGGATGGACAGCCACTTTTCGCCGCGGGCCGACGCCTGAAGATGGCGCTCCAGCCGCTCGAACGGCAGTTGACCTGGCGCCAGTTCAGCCTTGAGCTTCTCCAGATCCACGCCTTGGGCTGTCAGTTCGAAGGTGATCAGGCCAAGCCATTTCGACCAGGAGATCATCCCCGCTTCATCACGCAGCTCTTCGATGCGTTCGCGGGTGATGACCTTGTAAGTGAAGTCGTGATGCGGCATGCGCACCGCTGGCAGCAGCGCATTGCGCGACAGCATGACGATCTTGCCGCGGTGTCCCTGGGCATTCAGGGCCAGGACTGCATCGACAGCGGAGAGGCTGGAACCAATGATCGCCACCTGATCGTCGCCGCCAATCGCGGAAAACTTGGTCCACATCGGATACGGATTGCCGATGTAGTTTTGGGAGCAGGCCAACGAGAAGATATCCGCCGGTTCAGCGGTACCGATGCACAGAATCACCCGGTCGAACACTTGTTGCGGCCCGTTTTCGACACCGACGACTGCTTTGTCATCGTGCATTGTCAGGCTGGTGACCTTTTGCCCGATCACCCGAATCGGCCGCTTGAGGTCGCGCGCCAGCGCCACTTGCTCGGCAAAACAATCGGACAGGTACTCACCAAAATAGTGACGGGGCAAGAAATCAAGTTGCGCCAGTGCACTTCCATATTTATGAGTGACCCATCCTACAAAGTGCCGGGGATCGTCACTTTTCACGGACATGAAGCGGGCCTGGCGATTAATCAATCCATAATCACCATCGTTTTGATAAGCGCGACCTGGACCTATTTTCTTGTCAGGCTCATAGAGGGTAATTGCAACATCCATATTTTTCAGCTTAACGTCGCGCTGCAACGCATCAATTACACTAATCGCTGTTGCACCCCCTCCGACTATCGCAATCTTTAGTTGCGGCTCGCGATGATTAGTCTTATTGAGTGTTGACAGTTTTTCAAAAGCAGTCATTGCCGACGATATCCCTATACCAATCCAGTTTCTCTTGACCCCAATGACTCGCGCGCCACCCCTCAACGCGTTAGCTTGAGCGGCGTTGAGCGTATTTGTATGCCGCGCTAAGATGAAGATCCATTAAATGGATTTTGGTGTGTACCACTATGACCAGAGGTAAGCGGCCAGTTGGCCTCGACCTAGTCTTGCCGTTCGAATTGACCGAACATTCGCTGTCCACCAAACATCAGCTTTTGTGCCGTTTCCTTGAACACCTGATCAGCTCCGGTCGGCTCCAATCCGGCGAAGCGCTGCCCTCCACGCGTACGCTTGCGCAAAGATGGGGAGTTTCCCGAGGGACCCTGGAAACTGTTTTCGATCAATTGCGCGAAGAAGGTTTCATCATTCGCAAGCGAGGTGCCGGCTCGGTAGTCTGCGCAACATTGCCGGATAATCTGATCGCCGCCGCCAGAACTAAGGAACTGCAAGTCGAACTTGATACTCACCGGTCATCCGATTCACCTGCTCCCATTACTTATTTACAGCCGTATGTACCGTTTATTGCCAGACTGGCCGATCCGGGATTGCTCGAAGAAAAAGATGTAAAGTCGTTATGCACACCTTCCGCCAAAGACCTCGCCACCGCAGTATCGGCCTCGTCACTCGGCGGTGACGAGAACTTGCGCAAGTCCATTTGCGACCATATCCAGATCTACCGGGGAATTGACTGCTCACCTCAGGACATCGTGATTACCCACGGCATCAGGCACTGTCTCGACCTCATCAGCCGGGTATTGGGAAAAGAGGCCGTCGTTGCCATGGAAGATCCCGGCTATTACTGGGCCCGGCGGATATTCAATTGTTCCGGCAACACAATCATCGATATTCCAGTGGACGATGCAGGTCTGATCGTTGAAGCGTTGTCACCCGCCAGTCCGGTTCAGGCCATTTATGTCACGCCCTCTCACCAGGCTCCTTTGGGTGTCTGCATGAGCATGGCACGCCGCAAGGCTCTGCTGGCCTCGGCGACCGCAGCCAATGCGATCATCATCGAGGACGACTACGACAGCGAATACAACTATGGCAGTGCTCCCCTGCCCGCCATCAAATCAATAGATACAAACGACCGGGTGATTTTCTGCGGCAGCTTCAATAAAACCCTGTTCAGCAACTTTCGTCTGGGCTTCATGGTCATTCCCAAACATTTACAGAAGAAAGTCATCAACCTCATCGAAGACACCGGCCAGACGCCAGGCATACTGGGTCAGCTCGCACTCAACCAGTTTCTCTGCACCGGAAAATATGTACGGCATTTGCGCATCTCGCGACAGACGTATCAACATCGACGCGATTTGCTGATCTCAAAGCTGCGAGAAAACCCTGATCTGCAGATTTCCGGCGAGCAATCCGGATTACATTTTGTGCTCTGGTTACCCACAGACATTGATGAAAGAGAATTCTGCGCACGGGCTGCCCTCTTCAATCTTTGCCTGCAACCGGTATCCGCATTCACCAGCAGTCACGCGGTCAAACCCGGCGTGCTGATTGGCTACGCGGCGCTTACCGATACGCAGATCAATCAGGCGGCTGCCTGCTTGCTGGATCTCGTCCAGTCATTCACTCAATGTATCGAGCGCGTCCCAATCGGATAAGCAACCCGCTCCGCTATGACTCACACCCGAGCATTGTTTGCCTGGCCCACGCAAAAAAGCCCGGCAGCGCTACCGGGCTCTTTAATTGCTGCTAACGGGCGACGCGCGACAACGTGTCATCCGTTTCCTGTGCCGCTGTTTTCGCTCCGTGAATCAGCGGTCCATAACGCCGACTGAATTCCCAGCCATACGGCACGCGATCCTTGCTGACGCCGTTGTCCCAGTTTACCGACCAGGTCATCAGGCCCTTGATCGGCAGCCCTTTGATCGCCAGACGTTTGAGCGCATTGCCGACGGCAGTGCTGTCGATCACGTAACCGGTGGCCGCCGCATCGACGTTGGCCGGCAGGCCGATGACGAATTTGTCCGCCGGGATTTTGGTGAAGCCCCGGGTGCCGGTCACCAGACTTTCGGTCAGGTAATAGAGGAAGTCCTCTTTCAGCGCATCGTTGTTCTGCGCGATCCACGCACCATTGCCATTATTGGCTTCCGGCACCCAGACCCCGTCGCCGCCCTGGTTGTAGAACTGCGGCGCGATGAAGTCGTAATAGCCTTCAAGTGCCTGCAGGTAACCGACGTATTTGCCATTGGTGGTCAGGTACGGAAACTCCGGGGCCATGCTGATGATGAAGTGCTTGCCCTGGCCTGCGTAGTGATCCTTGACCAGTTTCAGCGCGGCCGGCAGCACGGTCTTGTTGGCGGCGAAATCAATCGCGCTCTGTTCAAGATCGATGTCCAGCCCATCGAAGCCGTAGGTTTCCACCAGACGGATAATCTCATTGGCCAGTGGTTGTTCCTGTCCGGCCCGCAACTCGATGTGCGCATCGGCGCCACCCAGGGACAAGAGCACCGCCCGCCCCTGGCTGTTGAGCACGCCGACCTGACGCCGGAACTCGGCATCGGAGACGTTGTACGGCTTGAAGGTTGGAATCCCGCTGCCCTTCATGAACGCCACCGCGACCACGTTGTACTCCTTAGGCACCGCTTCCAGAGCGATTTCGGCGAAGCGGCCCTGACGATAGCCGTCACTTGGACCCGCCGGCCAGTTGTGCCAGAAGCCCATGAGTATTTTTTTGCCGGCGATGCTCGGCATCAGCGAGGCCGCGTCGGCCGCCTGGTTTTGCACTAGCGTGAAGTCGATATTTGACATGTTCTAATCCTTCAGAACCTGTGAGTTGAGCGTAACGCCGTTATTTGAAGTCGACGTCGAACGCCTGATAGAACGCGTTGCCGGTGTTGGCGACGATCCACATCAGCACGATGACGTGACGGCCCTTTTTGGTGGCCGGCAATTTCACCGAATGATTGACCTTGGCCTTCAATTCCCCCGGATAGCTGTAATACGGCACTTGAGTGTAGAAGTCTTCGGCGAAAGGCTGCGCTTCGAGTTGTGCACGGGAAATACGCTGTTTCGGATCCCAGCCATCCTTGGTGATCAGCCAGCGATAACCACGGGTGGTGTGTGGCGCGGTGTATTCCCACTTCACTTCCAGCGTCTGGCCCGGGGTGACACTGAGCAGTGGCCAGCTGAACGGACGATTGAGCTTTTTGCTCATTTCCTCGTCGGTGAAGTTCACGCAGTCACGGGCATCGGTCTTGCCACCGCTGAGGATGTAACCGTCGGCGGGCGGCGTGACACTGTCACTGTCGCTGCCATAGGGAGCAGGAAAAGGTCCTGCCGTCAGCGCCGGGAAGTTCTTGCCGCCTTCCATTTCGTTGACCTGCCAGGCACCGAGCAATCCTTGCTCGATGGCTACCGCACCGCGGCTGGCTGGAGAGGTGACGCGACCGTGTCGCAGTTGGGTTTGAGCGTGTGGTTGATTCATGTTTTTCACTCCGTTGATTTAAGAACTCTCCTGTCCGAGGAGAGGCCTTCAAGCTAACGGAGGTGGTTTTTTTGTCCATCGGCGGTTTTGTCGCAGTCGATCGGCGTCTCAAGTCAAAAACGCCGAAAACACTGGATGAATATACAGCTTATTACGACAAGACCCACCCAACGCATGGCCAAAGGCCTACACGCCGACACTGCAAAAACTGGCATTCAGTACTTATGGCAGTTGCGCCTGGTACTCCTTTTCGTACTGGCCAGCGAGCTGTTCCTTTTGCTTGTCATCGAGCAATTTGCCGGCCATCTGGAAGAACTTCTGCTCTTCTTCCTTGAGATGGTGATGGACTTTGTCGGAGAGCTTCTTCGCCGTTGCCAGCCACGCCGGGCTGGACATCTCGGTCTCGTCCAGCTCTTCCATCATCTCGTCCATTTCATGGTGCTCGGAGATGGCATGGCGACTGAGGTCGACACCGTTGTCGAACTCCATCAGCGGGATGTAGAAGTGCCGCTCTTCGGCGGTTTCATGGGCCTGAAGTTCAGCCTTGAGCTGTTTGTAGGCCTCAACCCGCTCCGGAGTATCACCGCTGGTTTCGACCAGGGCTTTGGCGTAACTGCGCTGGCGGTCGTGGCTTTCGCGAAGGGCTTCGAAAATATTCATGGGGGATCCTCATCAACCGCGTTCGGAATGACGCTGTAAAAGCTAGACCCCGGCGCGACAGCGGCGGTTCCAAAGGGATGAGGAAGGACTTGGAAGACGCTCCCCGGGCAGGATAGGCTGGCGGTTCATCTCACAAGGAAGTTGCACATGACGTTGCGAATCGAGCTGTCGCAGAACCCTACGGAAGAACAGCGCAAAGCCATTCTCGAGCCTTTGATTGCGTATAACGACGCCCGGACCGGTGGTTCCACATCTGAACCTTTCGCCCTGCTGGTGCGCGATGAACACGACGCGATTCTCGGCGGTTTGTACGGCCGGGTGATCTTCCAGTGGATGTACATCGAGTTGCTGTGCGTCCCGGAACAGGGTCGCGGGCAACGCATCGGCTCGGAACTGATGGCCATGGCGGAAAATCTGGCCAAGGAGAAGAACTGCCTGGGCATCTGGCTGGACACCTTCGATTTTCAGGCGCCGGCGTTCTACCAGAAGCTGGGATTCAGCCAGTTTGGCGAGATCGTTGATTACCCGCCGGGGCATAGCCGGCATTATTTCCAGAAGCGCTTGATCGGTTGAATTCATTGGCCTCATCGCGAGCAGGCTCACTCCTACAGGATCGGTGGCAAACACAAATCCAGTGTGGGAGCCAGCCTGCTGGCGATAACGGCAGCCGCTTCAACGCATGATCAGAGGCAGGTCGCCAACGCCGCCAACCGGCGCTTGGCAACAAAATCGTCCTTCTGCGCGTAGTAGTTGAGCACGGTTCCCGACGCATCGCTGGTCACGTCGACAAATGACTCTGCGGAACGGGTGTACACCGTCGAGCCACCCTTCTTGCCCGGTTGCAGATACGCTCCGGCGTCCACGCCAAACACTGCTTCGTCCTGCCAGCCGAACTGTACGCACTGAGCGACAACTTTCTCCGGCTTGTCCGAAGTCAGAACCTTGTACGGGGCTTTGGTGCGAGAATCGTCCATCACCGAACCCGCGCAGCCAGCCAGCAGGGTCGCGGCCAGCGCTACCATCAGAATTCGCATTGCATTCGCTCATTCAGAAAAAAGCGGACTGTATCACCGCAACAGGCAAAATCGTTCTGCTTTACTGCATTTATAGCGCGACATGCGACGGCCGCTCCGGCACCCTAGGGTCATCAGCCTCACAAGGAACACACATGGCGCCCACCGACCAGCGACATGAACAAGCCCTGAAACTGTTTCTCGACGCGCGCCCCGAACTGCGCGAATCCCTCGATCATCTCAATCCGCTGCTGGCCCAGGCCAAAGGCGAAACCCCGGCGCAGTATCGTGAAGAACGCCTGCACGAAGCCTTCGAGGCCGAGGCGGAAAATCAGGGGCTGTTCGCCTGGGAACTGACCTTGCGACTCACGGCTGCATCGCCCCAGGAGTATCAGGCCCAGCGCATGGAGGTGCATCGCGAGGTAGCGGAAATGGCGCACATGAGCTGGAAGGATTACTGCGATCTGTATGGGCTGGAACCGTAAACGCCGCTGAAGGATATCGTCGCCGATGCTGCCCTCCACTTCGACTCACCGCGCCACCTCCGGGCATCTGCATCGGCAGAAATGGCGCGGGCGCATCGGTCTGGCGCTGGTGGCCAGCCTGTCAGTGCTGGCGGGCATGACCGACGCGATCGGCTTCATGGCCAGCGGCGATTTCGTTTCTTTCATGAGCGGTAATACCACGCGGCTGGCGGTGGCGATCAGTGACGGCGACCTCGGACTGACTTTGCGCCTGATCATCCTCGTCGTCACCTTCGTGATCGGTAATGCCTTGGGGATCGTGATCGGGCGCCTCGGTGGTCGGCGCACATTGCCCTTGTTGCTGTGCATCGCCACCCTGCTTTGCCTGGCGGCGGCATGGCCGTACGACACGCAACTGCCGGCGCTGCTGGCGGCGATCATCGCGATGGGCATGCTCAACGCGGCGGTCGAGGAAGTGAATGGCCTGCCAGTGGGCCTGACGTACGTGACCGGAGCGCTGTCGCGGTTCGGCCGTGGACTGGGGCGCTGGATGCTCGGCGAACGCCGTAATGGCTGGCGGGTGCAACTGGTGCCGTGGAGCGGGATGTTCATCGGCGCGATACTCGGCGCAGTGCTGGAACATCATTTCGGACTTCGGGCATTGTTCGCCAGCGGCTTGCTGGCGGCGGTGCTGGGCGTGCTGTCCCTGAGCATTCCGCGGCGTTGGCAACTGGGCTATATGCCGCGCTGAAATACGATCCTGTGGGAGCGGGCTTGCTCGCGAAAGCGGTGCATCAGTCAAAGATGTGTCGAATGACCCAACGCCTTCGCGAGCAAGCCCGCTCCCACAGAGGGCATGTGCTTCACTTGGTTTCGCGGCTGCCTTCATAAAGCTTTATCATGGCCGCAGTTTTGCTGATCGAGTCCGTCATGAAGTTCGCCATTGCGCTGTTTTCCGCCGCCCATGCGCCCTCCTCGCGCCGTGCCCTGCTGTTTGCGCAGGCTGCGCTGGCCGGCGGGCATGAGATTGTCCGGCTGTTTTTTATCAGGACGGCGTCTACAACGCCTCCGACGCGGTGGTCACCCCGCAGGACGAACTGGACCTGCCCAAACAGTGGCGCGCGTTCATCAGCGAGCAGCAACTGGACGGCGTGGTGTGCATCGCCGCCGCCCTGCGCCGTGGCGTGCTGAATGACGAAGAAGCCAAACGCTACCAGCGTGATGCCGTCGCGGTCAGCGCGCCGTGGGAGTTGTCCGGCCTCGGCCAGTTGCACGACGCGGTGCAGGACGCCGATCGACTGATCTGTTTCGGAGGCGCGTGAAATGGCCAAATCCCTTTTGATCATCAGCAGCCAGTCGCCATGGTCCGGCCCCGGCGCCCGCGAAGCGCTGGACATCGTCCTGGCTGGCGGCGCGTTCGATCTGCCGATCGGCCTGCTGTTTCTCGACGATGGCGTGTTGCAACTGGCCGCCGGACAGAACGCCAAGGCCCTGCAACAGAAAGACCTCAGTGCCAATCTGCAGGCGCTGCCGATGTTCGGCGTTGAAGAACTGTTCTACTGCACCGACAGCGCCAGCGCCCGTGGCCTGAGCACGCTGTCGCTGGACGAAGCGCAGCCGCTCGGCGCCAGCGAAATCACCGCCCTTATTGACCGTTACGACCAGGTGATCACCCTCTGATGTCGACTTTGCATGTGTTGTCTCATTCCCCGTTCGGCGATGATCGCCTGAGCAGTTGCCTGCGCGTGATCGGCGCTGCCGACGCCTTACTGTTATCCGGCGACGCGGTCTACGCCCTGCAACCGGGCACTGCGCCATTCGCCACGCTGAACGAGCGCCGGGGCAAGCTATTCGCCCTCGCCGAAGACCTGCAGGCCCGTGCCATCGTTGCTCCCGACTGGGCCGAAGCCATCGATTACCCGGCCTTCGTCGAACTGTCGATCCACCACGACAAGGTCAACAGTTGGCTATGAACTCGATGACTGTCGGCGCCCGCGCCATCGAACTGGACAAGGACGGCTTTCTGGTCGACCTCGACGACTGGTCTCATGACGTTGCCAGCGCCCTCGCCGTCGCTGAAGACATCGAACTGACCGCGGAACACTGGGAAGTCCTCGAACTGCTGCGCAGTTTCTACGCAGAATTCCAGCTGTCGCCGGCCACCCGCCCGCTGATCAAGTACACCGCACTCAAACTCGGCCCGGACAAAGGCAACAGCCTGCACCTGAACCGACTGTTCAAAGGCACCCCTGCCAAACTCGCCGCGAAACTGGCGGGCCTGCCCAAACCGACGAATTGCTTATGACCGACTTTCCAGCGCTGACCCTCGAAACGCCCGCCGAGCACCCGTTCGCGCAGTTCGTACGGATCCTCGGCAAGGGCAAACGCGGCGCCCGCGACCTGACCCGTGAAGAAGCGCGGGAAGCCATGGGCATGGTGCTCGACGACAAAGTCGAAGACACCCAGCTCGGCGCCTTTCTGATGCTGCTTCGGCACAAGGAAGAAAGCGCGGAGGAAATGGCCGGTTTCACCGAAGCCTTGCGCGAGCGCCTGTCAGCGCCAACGCTGAATGTCGATCTGGACTGGCCGACCTATGCCGGCAAGAAACGCCATCTGCCGTGGTACCTGCTGTCGGCCAAGTGCCTGGCGCAAAACGGCGTGCGGATTTTCATGCACGGCGGCGGCGCGCACACCGCCGGACGTCTGTACACCGAACAACTGCTTGGCGAGCTGAACATCCCGCTGTGCCGCACCTGGCAGCAAGTCGGCAGCGCGCTGGACCACGGCGGTCTGGCGTTCATGCCGCTGATCGACTGGGCGCCACAGTTGCAGAAGATGATCGACCTGCGCAACACCATGGGCCTGCGCTCGCCGATTCACTCGCTGGCACGCATCCTCAATCCACTGCGCGCCCGTTGTGGCCTGCAAAGTATTTTCCACCCGGGCTATCAAGCGGTGCATCGCGAGGCCAGCGGTCTGCTCGGCGACACGGCGATCGTGGTCAAGGGCGATGGCGGCGAAATCGAGATCAACCCGGATGCCGACAGCCATCTTTACGGCACCAGGGGCGGCGAGAGCTGGGACGAGGAATGGCCGCAGCTGTCGAGCCAGCGCCACGTCAAACCGGCCTCGCTGGACGTCGAACATCTCAAGGCTGTGTGGCGCGGCGAGGTGGTCGACAGCTATCCGCAAATGGCCCTGATTTCGACCATGGCCTTGGCCCTGCGCGGTCTCGGTCAAAGTCGCGAGCAGGCGTTCGCAACCGCCGAGCAATACTGGGCGGCGCGTAACAAATCGATTTAACCGATCATCGACGCCCGATCTTTGCGCTTTTTGTTCGAACTCATCGGAATAGACTCGGCTCCAACGCTTATTGGATTCAGGAGTCTTGATCATGGGTTTACTCGTCGACGGCCACTGGCAGGACAAGTGGTACGAAAGCAGCAAGGACGGCGCCTTTCAGCGCGAACAGGCGCAGCGTCGCCACTGGGTCACCGCAGATGGCCAGCCCGGGCCGAGCGGTGAAGGCGGTTTCGCCGCCGAAGCCGGGCGCTATCACCTTTACGTTTCCCTCGCCTGCCCGTGGGCACACCGCACGCTGATTCTGCGCAAGCTCAAAGGTCTGGAAAGCCTGATCGACGTGTCCGTGGTCAGTTGGCTGATGCTGGAAAACGGCTGGACCTTCGACCAAACCCTTGGCTCGACCGGCGACAAGCTCGACCACTTCGACTTCATGCATCAGCGCTACACCGCCGACACGCCGGACTACACCGGCCGTGTCACTGTGCCGGTGCTGTGGGACAAAAAGCTCAAGCGCATTGTCAGCAATGAGTCGGCGGAAATCATCCGCATGTTCAACAGCGCCTTCGATGACCTGACCGGTAACGAACTGGACTTCTACCCGGCACCGTTACACGGCGAGATTGATGCACTGAACGAACGGATTTATCCGGCGGTGAACAACGGTGTGTATCGCGCCGGCTTTGCCACCTCGCAACAGGCTTATGAAGAGGCGTTCGATGAGGTGTTTGCCGAGCTGGATCACTTGGAACGGGTGCTGGGCGCCAATCGCTATCTGACGGGTGAATACCTGACCGAGGCCGATGTGCGACTGTTCACCACGCTGATTCGCTTCGATGCGGTGTACCACGGGCACTTCAAGTGCAATCTGCGGCGGATTGCCGATTACCCGAACCTGTCGAACTGGCTGCGTGAGCTGTATCAGTGGCCGGGGATTGGCGAGACGGTGGATTCTCAGCACATCAAAAACCACTACTACGGTAGCCACAAGACCATCAATCCGACGGGGATTGTGCCGAAGGGGCCGAAGCAGGATTTCACCATCGCTCATGATCGGGAGCGGCTGAGCGGGAAAGGAGTTTGGCGGCGGGGTTAATTGATTCGGTGTTTTTGAGGGCCTCTTCGCGAGCAAGCCCGCTCCCACATTGGATCTGTGTCATGCACAAATCCAATGTGGGAGCGGGCTTGCTCGCGAATGAGGGCAACTCGTTTTCAGACCTGCGCCTGAGCCCCTTCGAACCACGCCAGTTTCTCGCGCAGCTGCACCACTTCACCGACGATCACCAGTGTCGGCGCATGCACTTCATGCTCCGCCACCAGACGCGGCAGGTCGGCCAGCGTGCCGGTGAAGACTCGCTGATTGACTGTGGTGCCCTGCTGGATCAACGCCGCCGGGGTATCCGCGCTGCGGCCGTGCTTGATCAACTGCTCGCAGATCACCGGCAAGCCCACCAGGCCCATGTAGAACACCAGCGTCTGCGCCGGGGCGACGAGGTCGGCCCACGGCAGATCGGTGGAACCGTCCTTCAGGTGGCCGGTGACGAAGCGCACCGACTGCGCGTAATCGCGGTGGGTCAGCGGAATCCCGGCATACGCCGCGCAACCGCTGGCCGCCGTGATCCCCGGCACCACCTGGAACGGAATCCCGTGGGCTGCCAGCTCTTCGATCTCTTCACCGCCGCGACCGAAGATGAACGGGTCGCCGCCCTTCAAGCGCACCACGCGTTTGCCGGCCTTGGCCAGATCCACCAGTTGCTGGTTGATCTGATCCTGTGGCACCGCATGATCAGAGCGACGCTTGCCGACATAGACGCGCTCGGCATCGCGACGGCACAGCTCAAGAATCGCCGGAGCGACCAAGCGGTCGTACAGCACCACGTCGGCTTGCTGCATCAGGCGCAAGGCGCGGAAGGTCAGCAGATCCGGATCACCCGGCCCTGCCCCCACCAGATACACCTCTCCGGTGGTGACGGTCGCTTCGCCATCAATCTTGGCCTGTAACAGCCGCTCGGCTTCATTACCCTGTCCGGCCAGTTGTCGGTCGGCAATCGGGCCCTGAAACACGTCTTCCCAGAAACCGCGACGTTGCTGCACATCCGGAAACAGGTTTTTCACCTGATTGCGGAAACGTGCGGCCAGTCCGGCCAATTGGCCATAGGTTGAGGGAATCCAGGTTTCGATCTTGGCGCGAATCAGCCGCGCCAGCACTGGCGCATCGCCGCCGCTGGACACTGCAATAATCAGCGGCGAGCGATCGACGATCGCCGGGAAGATCACGCTGCACAGCTGCGGCGCATCGACCACGTTGACCGGCACGCAACGCCGATGGGCATCGCTGGAGACTTGAGCGTTGAGCGTTTCGTCGTCGGTGGCGGCGATGATCAGCCCGCAACCGTCCAGATCCGCTTCCACGTAACCACGCAGCAGACATTCGCCACCGCTGGCGCTGACCAGTTCGCGCAGTTGCGCTTCGATTTCAGGTGCGACCACCCGCAGCAGCGCACCGGCATCGGCCAGCAGGCGGGATTTGCGCAAGGCAATTTCCCCCCCACCGACCACCAACACACGACTGCCGCGCAGGTTGTGAAACAGCGGCAGATATTTCATTTAGCCGATGACCTCGAGGCCACCCATGTACGGCTTCAGTACGTCCGGCACGCGGATCGAACCGTCGGCCTGCTGGTAGTTTTCCAGCACCGCCACCAGCGTACGACCGACCGCCAGACCCGAACCGTTGAGAGTGTGTACCAGCTCAGGCTTGCCGGTTTCCGGGTTGCGGAAACGCGCCTGCATGCGGCGGGCCTGGAAGTCGCCGCAGTTGGAGCACGACGAAATTTCGCGGTACTTGTCCTGGCTCGGAATCCACACTTCGAGGTCGTAGGTCTTGACGGCACTGAAGCCCATGTCGCCGGTGCACAGCGCCAGGGTGCGGTAAGGCAGACCCAGCAGTTGCAAGACTTTTTCGGCGTTGGCGGTCAGGCCTTCCAGCGCTTCCATCGAAGTCGACGGCTCGACGATCTGGACCATTTCAACCTTGTCGAACTGGTGCTGACGGATCATGCCGCGAGTGTCGCGACCCGACGCACCGGCTTCGCTGCGGAAGCACGGGGTGTGGGCGACGAACTTGATCGGCAGCAGTTTCGAGTCGACGATTTCACCGGCCACAATGTTGGTCAGCGACACTTCGGCCGTCGGGATCAGGTACAGATCGGCTTCGCCTTCGCGAGCGATCTTGAACAGGTCTTCTTCGAACTTCGGCAGCTGACCGGTGCCTTGCAGCGCCGGGGCCTGGACCAGATAAGGCGTGTAGGCCTCTTCGTAGCCGTGCTCGTTGACGTGCAGGTTGATCATGAACTGCGCCAGAGCGCGGTGCAGACGGGCGATCGGACCGCGCAGCAGAGCGAAACGGGCGCCGGACAGCTTGGCGGCGGTTTCAAAGTCCAGCCAGCCGAACTTCTCGCCCAGTGCAACGTGGTCTTTCACTTCGAAATCGAACTGCGTCGGCGTGCCCCAGCGGCGCACTTCAACGTTATCGTCTTCGTCTTTGCCAACCGGTACCGATTCGTGCGGCAGGTTGGGGATACCCAGCAGAATCGAGTCCAGCTCGGTCTGGATCGCGTCCAGCTCGACTTTACCGGCACTCAGCTCGCCCGCCATGCGCTCGACGTCCGCCATCAGCGGCGCGATGTCTTCGCCGCGCTGCTTGGCCTGACCGATGGATTTGGAACGCGCGTTACGCTCAGCCTGCAGTGCTTCGGTGCGGGTCTGGACGGTCTTGCGCTGTTCTTCCAGCGCTTCGATGCGCGCGGTATCCAGGGCAAAGCCACGGGAAGCCAGGCGGTCCGCTACGTCCTGAAGGTTGCTACGTAACAGTTTGGAATCGAGCATGTCGGTTTCTCGTTATCAAAGTTTGGTCAGGGACAGGCCGGCCCACGTCGCGAGCAGCCCGCCGAATACGCTGATCGCCGCATAGCCCAGGGCCAGCGGCACTTGCCCGCTTTCCAGCAGGCGCACCGTATCCAGTGAAAAGGATGAAAAAGTCGTCAGCCCCCCGAGGAAGCCGACCATCAACCCGGCACGCACCTCGATCGGCACCTCCGGGCGTATCAAAAACAGGCCGTACAACACGCCAATCAGCAGACAGCCCACGATATTAACGGCCAGCGTCGCGGTATAGAAGTGCCGCGGCCAATTGGCGTTGACCCAATTGCCGGTGGCGAAGCGCAACAGGGTGCCGGCAATCCCGCCGACGGAGACCGCAACGATCAATGGAAGCACTATTTTCTCCGCTGTCTTGGGCTTAAACGGTCGAGTTGGGCGAGGTGGTTGAGCTTCTCGCCGATCTTCAATTCCAGGCCACGGGGCACCGGTTGATAGAACGGGATCGGCTCGAGCTCTTCCGGGAAATAATCTTCGCCGGCGGCATAGGCATCCGGTTCGTCGTGGGCGTAGCGGTATTCGTCGCCATAGCCCAATTGTTTCATCAGCTTGGTCGGTGCATTGCGCAAGTGCAGCGGCACTTCCAGCGAACCGTATTCGGCAGCGGCGCGCAGTGCAGTCTTGAAACCCATATACACCGCGTTGCTTTTTGGCGCGCAGGCCAGATAGGTGATGGCCTGAGCCACCGCCAATTCGCCTTCCGGGCTGCCGAGGCGCTCCTGCACCTCCCACGCCGCCAGGCACAAGCTCAGGGCGCGTGGGTCGGCGTTGCCAATGTCTTCGCTGGCCATGCGCACCACGCGCCGGGCCAGGTACAACGGATCGCAGCCGCCGTCGATCATCCGCGCGAACCAGTACAGCGCGCCGTCGGGGTTGGAGCCGCGTACCGATTTGTGCAGCGCCGAGATCTGGTCGTAGAACGCTTCGCCGCCCTTGTCGAAGCGCCGTCGGGTATCGCCGAGCAGGCTTTGCAGCAGCTCGGTGCCCATCTCGCTGTTGTCTTCGGCCAGATCCGAGGCGTTCTCCAGCAGATTGAGCAGGCGCCGGCCATCGCCATCGGCGGCCGACAGCAGCATCTGGAAGCCTTCATCGCTGAGGGTCAGGTTGCGCTTGCCCAGCCCGCGCTCTTCGGTGAGCGCGCGATGTACCAGTTTGCGCAGCGCGGTCTCGTCGAGGCTTTTCAGCACATAGACACGGGCCCGCGACAACAGCGCGTTGTTCAATTCAAATGAAGGGTTTTCGGTGGTGGCACCGATGAAAATCAGCGTGCCGTCTTCGACGTACGGCAGGAACGCATCCTGCTGCGATTTGTTGAAGCGGTGCACTTCATCGACGAACAGGATCGTGCGCTTGCCGTATTGGCCGGCCTGCTGTTTGGCGATTTCCACCGCCTGACGGATCTCCTTGACCCCGGCAAGCACCGCCGAGACCGTTTCGAAGTGCGCATCCGAGACTTCCGCGAGCAATCGCGCCAGGGTGGTCTTGCCCACGCCCGGCGGCCCCCAGAAGATCATCGAATGCAGGGCACCCTGCTCCAGCGCCTCACGCAGAGGCTTGCCGCGAGCGAGCACGTGCTCCTGACCGACATACTCATCCAGATTGGTCGCACGCAAACGCGCGGCCAGTGGCTGGGCAATCGGTGCACTGCGAAACAGATCCATCACGTAGCGTTGAAACCTCTGATTGTCTTAAAGCCTGTCGAGAACCCTGTGGTGAGGGGATTCATCCCCGACTGACTGCGTAGCAGTCACCTTTTTTGGGGCTGCTCGCAGCCCATCGGGGATGAATCCCCTCGCCACAAAAGCCCCTTCACAGAACTACAGGGCTGAGGGCTTATTCCTGGATAACGTCAGCACCCTTCGGGATGTCGAACTTGAACTTCGACGCCGACACCGCTTCGTTGGCCTTGACCCCGGTGAACAGGATGTTGGTGCGCTGACCAACGCTGTCGATCAGTTGCATGTCATTGACCAGGCCGTTGCGGAACGACAGACGCAGGCTGTCGAACAGGGTGTCCTTGGTCTTCGGCTTGAGGGTGAAGTCGATCACGCCACCTGCCTCTTTCGCGCTGATCTCGAAGCTCTGGCTGATCTTCGACACGTCACCGGACAGCAGCAGCGCCGGGGTCTGGGTCAGACGCTCGTCGAGCTTCTTGATGGTTGCCTGCTCCAGGTCCGGGTCCCACAGGGTGACTTTCTTGCCATCGGAGACCATGGTCTGCTCGTTTGGCGCTTCGGTGTGCCAGTAGAACAGGCCCGGACGCTGCAGAACCATATCACCGCGAGTTTCCTGCAACTGCGTGCCGCTGCCGTCGAGGGTCAGCTGCGAGAAGTTCGCGGTCAGGGTTTTCGATGTTTCCAGCAATTGGGTCAGACGCGCCACATCCTTGTCGTCGGCGTGGGCCGTGAACGTGGTCAGCGCCAGTACTGGCAACAGCATGCGGATAAGACGCATGGGAGTCCTCTTGAATACTCGTTGGGAGAGCGGCGGCACATCATTGTCCCGCCCTTTGCTTTTGCAATCAGTCGCGAACCGGGCCCGGGGCCAGAACTTCACGCGAACCGTTGGTGTTCATTGAGGTGACGACCCCGGCCATTTCCATGGCTTCGATCATGCGCGCAGCGCGGTTGTAACCAATCTTCAGCTTGCGCTGTACCGCGGAAATCGACGCCCGGCGGCTTTCCAGGACGAACTGTACGGCTTCGTCATACAGCGCGTCGGCTTCCGGATCATCACCGTCACCGCCACCGCTGCTGCCTTCGAAACCGCTGCCCGCCTCTTCGACACCGTTGAGGATGTCATCGTTGTATTCCGGTGCGCCACGCAGTTTCCAGGCTTCGACCACGCGGTGTACTTCATCGTCGGAAACGAACGCGCCGTGTACCCGGATCGGCAGGCTGGTGCCCGGTGGCATGTAGAGCATGTCACCGTGACCGAGCAGTTGTTCGGCGCCACCCTGGTCGATGATGGTCCGCGAGTCGATCTTGCTCGACACCTGGAACGCCATACGCGTCGGAATGTTGGCCTTGATCAGACCGGTGATCACGTCCACCGAAGGTCGCTGGGTCGCGAGGATCAGGTGAATACCGGCGGCACGCGCCTTCTGCGCGATACGCGCAATCAATTCTTCAACCTTCTTGCCGACGATCATCATCATGTCGGCGAATTCGTCGACCACCACGACGATGGTCGGCAGCTTCTGCAGCAGCGGCGCTTCGTCGTGAATGCTTTCGCGCTTGTACAACGGATCGCTCAACGGCTCGCCAGCGTCCTGGGCTTCCTTGACCTTGGCGTTGAAGCCGGACAGGTTACGCACGCCCATCTTCGCCATCAGCTTGTAGCGACGCTCCATCTCGGCAACGCTCCAGCGCAGGGCGTTGGCAGCGTCTTTCATGTCAGTTACTACCGGGCACAGCAGGTGCGGAATGCCTTCGTAGATCGACAGTTCGAGCATTTTCGGGTCGATCATGATCAGTTTGGCGTCGTCCGGGCCGGATTTGAACAGGATCGACAGGATCATCGCGTTCACGCCCACCGACTTACCGGAACCAGTGGTACCGGCGACCAGCAGGTGCGGCATCTTCGCCAGGTCAGTGATGACCGGTTTGCCGCCGATGTCGTGGCCCAGAGCCAGGGTGACCGGCGACTTGAAATTGTCGTACTCGGGGGTCGACAGCACTTCGGAGAAGCGCACGATCTGCCGGTCTTCGTTGGGGATCTCGATACCGACCGTGGTCTTGCCCGGAATCACCTCGACCACCCGCACACTGGTCACGGCCAGCGAACGTGCAAGGTCTTTCGCCAGGTTGGCGATGCGGCTGACTTTAACGCCGGCTGCAGGCTGGATTTCGTAACGGGTAATCACCGGACCCGGATGGATCGAGTCCACGGTGACTTCGACGCCGAATTCCTTGAGCTTGATCTCCAGCAAGTGGCCGACCGCTGCCAGGGATTCCGGCGAATAGTTGAGTTGTTTCTTTTCCGCAGGATCGAGGATCGAGATCGGCGGCAAGGTGCCTTCCACGGCGCTGTCGACGAACAACGGCACCTGTTTCTCTTTCTGCACACGCTTGCTTGGCTCCGGCGCCTTGACCGGGGCCGGGGCGATGACCGGCGGTACCTGCTTCTCGCGATCGGACATGTGCTTGCTCAGGGCCTGCTCGCGCTCGATCAGACGCTCCTTGACCTTGGCCTGTTCACGCTTGTCGGTGACAGTCGGGGCGACCACATCGTGAACGCGATCATCGACTTCACGCAGTTGCGCAACCAGTTGCTTACGCTCGGTTCGGGCCGACCACCAGCGGTTGATCGCGCCCTGGAACAGTTCGAACAGGTCGAGGGTGATCTTGCCGGTGACGTCCATCACCTTGAACCACGACAGGTCAGTGAATACGGTCAGGCCGAACAGGAACAGTGCAATGAACAGCAGCGTGCTGCCCTGGATATTCAGCGCGTTACGCGCCAGATCACCGAGACTTTCGCCCAGCGCCCCGCCGGCGCCCGCCGGCAGGCCGGTGGCCGCATGAAAATGGATATGCGCCAGCGCGGCGCCCGACAGCACCAGAAACACCAGACCAATCAGGCGCCAGGAGAACAGCCAGCCGCTCCACTGCCACGGCTCGTGGCGTTGACGGAAGATCTGATACGCCTTGACCGCCAGCAGCAGCGGGAAGATGTACGCGAAGTAACCCAGCACCATGAACAGGATGTCGGCGCTGTAAGAACCGGCGGGGCCGCCGAAATTCTGCACATCGTCGATCTTGCTGTTGTGGCTCCAGCCCGGATCATCCTTGCCGTAGGTCAGCAAGGCCATCATCAGGAACAGGCACAAGGCACCGATGGCGATCAATGCACCTTCCTTGAGCCGGTAGTGCAATTGCTGGCGCCAGAGCGGAACGACTGTTTTTGGTGCTGCGGTGGATTTCTTCAAAACGCTTCTTTTCCTGCGCCCGGGGCGCGTCCATCTATTGAATGTCGATAAAAAACTGCCCAATCCAGGCAGGTAAAAAAGTGAACCGGCGCATCTGAGACTACTTTTAACACTGTGCCGCAGCTTTTATAAACACAGCCATAAACACAGCGCTCTACAAATATTCTGTAACAGCCCGGCATTGTACGGGTTTGTGCGGCTGATGCCATGCTTCAACCCATAGCTGAGCATAGCCAAGCGCACAAATACTGCGTTTCAATTTGAGCATGCATTGTCTTTTGTGACAAAGGCTTATGAGGTGTATTTGATGAACGCAGCGAAGCATTCACGCCTGATCATTCTCGGCTCCGGCCCTGCCGGTTACAGCGCCGCCGTGTACGCCGCCCGTGCCAACCTCAAACCGGTGGTGATTACCGGACTGCAGGCCGGTGGTCAGCTCACCACCACCGTCGAAGTCGACAACTGGCCTGGCGACGTCGAAGGCCTGACCGGTCCGGTGCTGATGGAGCGCATGCAAAAACACGCCGAGCGCTTTGCCACAGAGATCGTTTACGACCACATCCACACCGCCAAGTTGCAGCAGCGCCCGTTCGAACTCATTGGCGACAGCGGCACTTACACCTGCGACGCGCTGATTATCGCCACCGGCGCTTCGGCGCAGTATCTGGGCCTGCCCTCGGAAGAAGCGTTCGCCGGCAAAGGGGTTTCGGCTTGCGCGACCTGTGACGGCTTCTTCTATCGCAATCAGGTGGTCGCCGTGGTGGGCGGCGGCAATACCGCTGTCGAGGAGGCGCTGTACCTGTCGAACATCGCCAGAGAGGTGCATTTGATCCATCGCCGCGACAAATTGCGCTCGGAGAAAATCCTTCAGGACAAACTGTTCGAAAAAGCCGCCAACGGCAACGTTCGCCTGCACTGGAACCAGAATCTGGATGAAGTGCTGGGCGACGCCAGCGGCGTGACCGGTGCACGCCTGCGTGACAGCCACACAGGCGAAACCCGCGAGTTGCCGCTGGCCGGCGTGTTCATCGCCATCGGCCACAAACCCAACACCGACCTGTTTCAGGGCCAATTACCAATGCGCGACGGCTACCTGCTGGTCAAGGGCGGCAGCGACGGCGACGCCACCTCCACGGAGATCCCCGGCGTCTTCGCTGCCGGCGATGTGGCCGACCACGTCTACCGCCAGGCCGTGACCTCGGCCGGCGCCGGCTGCATGGCGGCACTGGACGCGGAGAAGTATCTGGACGACATTCCTGTCATTTAACGGCACACTTTATCGCGGGCCTCGCGCCCGCACCGCCCTCCCCTTCTGCAAGCCTGGACGCCATGCTGACTTGGTTACAACGCAATTCCCTGACTTTCCCGCCCCTGGAAAAGGCCATGCGCGATCCCAATGGATTGCTGGCTGCCGGTGGCGATCTGTCCGCCGATCGGCTGGTGCAGGCTTACCGGCACGGCTGTTTTCCGTGGTTCTCCGAAGGCCAGCCGATCCTCTGGTGGTCACCGGATCCGCGCACCGTTCTGTTTCCCGACGAACTGCATGTCTCGCGCAGCCTCGGCAAATTGCTGCGCAAGCAACGCTACCAGGTGACCTTCGATCAGGATTTCGACGCAGTGATTCGCGCCTGCGCCGCGCCACGGGACTACGCCGACGGCACCTGGATCACCGAAGCGATGCAGGACGCCTACCTCGAACTGCACCGCCGCGGCTTCGCCCACTCAGTAGAGGTCTGGGATCAGGGCCAACTGGTCGGCGGCCTGTATGGCCTGGCGATGGGTCAGCTGTTTTTCGGCGAATCGATGTTCAGCCGCGCCGACAACGCCTCCAAATTCGGCTTTGCCACGCTGGTGCAGCATTTGAAAGACGCTGGATTCGTTCTGATTGACTGCCAGATGCCGACCGATCATCTGCACAGCCTCGGCGCCCGCGCGATCCCCCGCCACGAATTCGCCGACTATCTGGCTCGCCACCTGGATCAACCGAGTCGTGCCACCTGGGTTTGCTGAGCGACTTTTGCGCGCGTGGCTTACACTTAATTCACCAGCTTATCCCGAGGGTTGATCATGACCGAGTTGGCGCGCTTGAAGTTCTATGCCACTCAGCCTCATTCCTGCAGTTATCTGCCCGAGGAGCAGGCGACGACGCTGTTTCTCGATCCGAGTCAGCCCATGGATGTGCACGTCTACGCAGACCTGTCGGAAATGGGTTTTCGTCGCAGCGGCGATCATCTGTATCGGCCCCATTGCCAGAATTGCAATGCGTGCGTGCCTGCACGCATCCCGGTGGCGCAGTTCCTGCCCAACCGCCAGCAGAAACGCATTTTCAAACGCAATGCCGATCTGCAGGTACGCCCGGTAAAACCGCACTTCAGCGAAGAATATTTCGATCTGTATCAGCGCTATATCGAGCAACGACACGCCGACGGCGATATGTACCCGCCGAGCCGGGACCAGTTCTCGACCTTTCTGGTACGCGATCTGCCCTTCTCGCGCTTTTATGAATTTCGTCTCGACGGACGGTTACTCGCCGTCGCGGTGACCGATCTGCTGCCCAATGGCTTGTCAGCGGTCTATACCTTCTACGAACCTGACGAGGAACGCCGCAGCCTGGGGCGTTTCGCAATTCTGTGGCAAATCACCGAAAGCCAGCGCCTGGGGCTAGAGGCGGTGTATCTCGGTTACTGGATCAAGAACTGCAAAAAGATGAACTACAAGACCCAGTATCGCCCCATTGAATTGCTGATTAATCAGCGCTGGGTGATTCTTAACTGATCGCAAGCCGTAAACCCCTTGGCTTAAACCCCCTTTTTCGGGCACAATGCACGCCGCTTTTGCCTGGCGCAGTTGCACCGGGCCATTCATTGGACACCGAGGGCTTTACTGCATGTCGAAAGAAGACAGCTTCGAAATGGAAGGCACTGTCGTCGACACCCTGCCCAACACCATGTTTCGTGTGGAGTTGGAAAATGGGCACGTCGTAACCGCGCATATCTCCGGCAAGATGCGCAAGAACTACATTCGTATTCTTACCGGTGACAAAGTGCGCGTCGAGCTGACGCCCTATGACTTGAGCAAAGGGCGCATTACTTACCGCGCTCGTTAATCAAGTCAATACAAGACGCCCGGCTTTGCCGGGCGTTTTTGTTTGTCTGCGATTTGGGTTTGGGTTTGGGTTTGTGAGCATATCCGTTGCTGCGGTGGTTGCTGATTACGGTTCCGCCCTTACGGCGGGTCACTTTTTCCAAACGCCGAAAAAGTAACCAAAAAGGCTACCCCCGGCGTACGGCACTTCGCTGAGGCTCAGTGTTCCCTCGCTACGGTGCCCATCAGGGGGCATCGCCTCCGGTTTGCTTCGCTGCACCTCCTCTCGATGGATGCGGCTTCGCCGCATGGCGCTGCGCGCCCCCCCCCCTGATGGACACCTACGCTCGGCCTGCCGAAGGGGTTGAAGATCAAAAGCCACATCAAAAGCCAAAGCCAAAGCAGATCAAAAGATCACAGCCTTCGGCAGTTCCTACATGGGATTGGGTGTTTTCATTTGGAGTTTGGTCGGCTGGCAGGCCGCCTTCGCGAGCAAGCCCGCTCCCACAGTGGATTGGGGTAGGCAGTTGGAGATTGGTAGGCTGGTCGGCCGCCATCGCTGGCAGGCCAGCTCCCACATTTGGAATGAGTGTATTCAGTTAGAGATCGGTCGGCTCGTAGGCCGCCATCACCAGCAGGCTGGCTCCTACAGTTCAGAGTGCGTGCACCCCATGCGGCGAAGCCGCCCCACTCAACACGATGAGCGTTAGCTCGAGTACCGCTTTTGATCTCAGGGCCCGTCGGCAGGCTGAGTGGAGGGATTTATCCGGGGTGGGAGCGCAGCGACCGTTTGGCGCAGCCAAACACAGCGAGAGGAGGTGCAGCGAAGCAAACCGTAGGCGCTGCCCCCGGATGAATCCCGGAGCGAAGGAACCCGAGCCTAGGCGAGGGCCGAACGTCAGGGCATAGACCTTTTGGTTACTTTTGGGGCGTTTGCCAAAAGTGACCCGCCGTAAGGGCGGAACCCTAAGCAGCCATAACCGCAGCAACGGATATACACCCAAAAAAATCAGACAACAAAAAAGGCGCCCGAAGGCGCCTTTCGCTTTACAACAGACCAACAACCGTCAGGCCATCTCCGCCGTGGTTTCGAAGTCAAACGTCAACTCACCATCCTTGATGTCGATGTGCACCACACCGCCATGCTCGGCCAGCTCGCCAAACAGAATCTCCTCCGCCAGCGGACGCTTGATCTTGTCCTGGATCAGACGCGCCATCGGACGTGCGCCCATCGCCGAGTCATAACCACCGGCCGCCAGCCAACTGCGCGCCGCATCGGTAACCTCCAGCAACACACGCTTGTCCTCCAACTGCGCCTGCAGTTCGGTAAGGAACTTGTCCACCACGCTTTTGATGACCTCATGGCTGAGGCGACCAAACTGGATAATGGTGTCCAGACGGTTACGGAACTCCGGCGTGAAGCTCTTCTTGATCACTTCCATCGCATCAGACGAGTGGTCCTGATGGGTGAAACCGATCGAAGCACGCGCCGCGGTTTCGGCACCGGCGTTGGTGGTCATGATCACGATCACATTGCGGAAATCCGCCTTGCGCCCGTTGTTGTCGGTGAGCGTGCCGTGGTCCATCACCTGCAGCAGCAGGTTGAAGACTTCCGGATGCGCCTTCTCGATTTCATCGAGCAGCAATACGCAGTGCGGTTGCTTGGTGATCGCTTCGGTCAACAGACCGCCCTGATCAAAGCCGACATAGCCCGGAGGCGCACCGATCAGACGCGATACGGTGTGGCGCTCCATGTACTCGGACATGTCGAAGCGCACCAGTTCGATACCCAACGCCTTGGCCAGTTGCCGCGCGGCCTCGGTTTTACCGACACCGGTAGGACCTGCGAACAGGAACGAGCCGACTGGCTTGTCAGGCGACTTGAGCCCGGCACGGGACAGTTTGATCGCGGTCGACAGCGAATCGATCGCCGCATCCTGACCAAACACCGTCAGCTTCAGGTCGCGCTCCAGGTTACGCAGCAATTCCTTGTCGGAGCTGGTGACGTGTTTTGGCGGAATCCGCGCGATCTTCGCCACAATGTCTTCAACCTGCGGCACTTCGATGCGTTTGACGCGCATCTCGACCGGCTGCAGGCGCTGATAGGCACCCGCCTCGTCGATCACGTCGATGGCCTTGTCCGGCATATGCCGGTCATTGATGTAGCGCGATGCCAGCTCGGCAGCAGCGCGCAACGACTCATCGCTGTATTCGATGTTGTGGTGCTGTTCGAAACGCCCTTTCAGGCCGCGCAGGATACCGATGGTGTCTTCCACCGACGGCTCGACAACATCGACCTTCTGGAAGCGTCGTGCCAGCGCACGATCCTTCTCGAAGATGCCACGGAATTCCTGGAACGTGGTCGAGCCGATGCAGCGAATGTCGCCAGACGACAGCAGCGGCTTGAGCAGGTTCGAGGCATCCATCACGCCACCGGACGCAGCACCCGCACCGATGATGGTGTGAATCTCGTCGATGAACAGGATCGCCTGCGGACGTTTTTTCAGTTCATTGAGCAGCGCCTTGAAGCGCTTCTCGAAATCACCGCGATACTTGGTGCCTGCGAGCAGTGCACCGAGGTCGAGCGAATAGACGACGCTGTTGGCCAGCAGATCCGGCACCTGGTTGTCGACAATGCGCTTGGCCAGGCCTTCGGCAATCGCGGTTTTACCCACACCTGCCTCGCCGACCAGCAACGGATTGTTCTTGCGCCGACGCGCGAGAATCTGCGCGACACGCTCGACTTCCATCTCGCGGCCGACCAGCGGGTCGATCCGACCCTGGCGCGCGAGTTCGTTGAGATTGCTGGCATAAGCATCCAGCGGATTGCCTGAAGAAGAAGACTCACCGCCCTCGTCGTCCTGCATATCTTGTTCACCTTCAGAGTGATCGCCGTGCCCTGGCACTTTGGAAATGCCGTGGGCGATGTAATTGACGACATCAATGCGCGCAACGCTCTGCTGTTTCAGCAGGAATACGGCCTGACTCTCTTGCTCACTGAAGATTGCAACCAGCACGTTGGCGCCGGTTACTTCGCGTTTGCCCGAGCTCTGCACATGAAAGACAGCACGTTGCAGTACACGCTGGAAGCCCAGGGTTGGCTGGGTTTCGCGATCTTCGTCGTGGACGGGGATCAATGGCGTGGTGGAGTCGATGAACTCCTGCAGGTCGTGCTTGAGTTTGTCGAGGTTTGCGCCGCAGGCACGCAATACGGTGGCGGCAGCCTCATTGTCCAATAGGGCCAGCAGCAGGTGTTCGACGGTCATGAATTCATGACGCTTCGAACGAGCCTCCTTGAAGGCAAGATTGAGGGTGACTTCGAGCTCGCGGTTTAACATAGCTTCACCTCATACCCAAGTGGTCGGCGATTAACCGTCCTTCTCGATTTCACAGAGTAGCGGATGCTGGCTTTCCCTGGCGTACTGGTTGACCTGCATGGCCTTTGTCTCGGCGATGTCGCGGGTAAACACTCCACATACTGCCCGTCCTTCTGTGTGAACGGCCAGCATGACCTTGGTCGCCAGCTCGCGATTCAGGTTAAAAAACACCTCGAGCACTTCGACGACGAAATCCATCGGTGTGTAGTCATCGTTGAACAAAACCACCTTGTACATCGGCGGCGCCTGTAACGCAGGCTTTGCTTCCTGAACAGCAACGCCTGCCGAATCGTCGTCGTGCTCCTCTGGATGATCCTTTTGGAGAAGCGGGCGATCCTGATTGAATGTTAGTCGAATCTGGCTGATTGCATGCATGGAAAGAAAGGTTCGTCAGTTGTGCAAATACAGTGGTGGGGGCGGCTGTACACCTTTTCAACTCCGACTGCCCGGTCACCTTGACTATCGGGAAAACGGTGTTACAACCAATAGAGCCCACAGTGGGTAAAAAAGATCCGCGGAGTCAATCCTTTTAACGGATTAGATTGCGGATGTCCTGGATGATACTCCAGCGATGGAGTCTGTTGCAGAGGGATTTGAGCATGGCTGTCGGCAAGGTCAAGTGGTTCAACAATGCCAAGGGATTCGGCTTCATCAACACCGATGCCCGGGAAGGACGTGACGAGGACGGCAAAGAGGTCGATTTCTTTGCCCACTACTCGGCCATTGAGATGGACGGGTATAAAACTCTCAAGGCCGGGCAGATCGTCAGTTTCGACATCGTCCAGGGGCCCAAAGGCCTGCACGCGGTAAAGATCAAAGCGGCAACCGTGGCAGGCGAAGCGGCTATGCATGCCCCTCATACAGAAACGGTATCAGGCTGACTCAACCGTCACCCAGTCATGAAAAAACCGCCCGAAGGCGGTTTTTTTGTACCTGCACGATTTACATGTGCTTGATGATCGCCTCACCAAAGCCCGAAGAAGACACCAGCGTGGCGCCTTCCATCAGACGTTCGAAGTCATAGGTCACGGTCTTGGCCTTGATGGCGCCGTTAGTGCCCTTGATGATGAGATCCGCTGCTTCGGTCCAGCCCAGATGACGCAACATCATCTCGGCCGACAGAATCACCGAACCCGGGTTGACCTGGTCCTTGCCGGCGTACTTCGGCGCGGTACCGTGGGTCGCCTCGAACATGGCCACGGTGTCGGACAGGTTGGCGCCCGGCGCGATACCGATACCGCCCACTTCCGCCGCCAGGGCGTCGGAGAGGTAGTCACCGTTGAGGTTCAGCGTGGCGATTACGTCGTACTCGGCTGGACGCAGCAGGATCTGCTGAAGCATGGCGTCGGCGATGGCGTCCTTGACGATGACTTCACGGCCGGTTTTCGGGTTCTTGAATTTCATCCATGGGCCGCCATCGAGCAGCTCGGCGCCGAATTCTTCCTTCGCCACCTCGTAGCCCCAGTCCTTGAAGGCACCTTCGGTGAATTTCATGATGTTGCCCTTGTGCACGATGGTCAGCGACTTGCGGTCGTTGTCCACCACGTATTGCAGGGCCTTGCGCACCAGACGTTTGGTGCCTTCCTTGGAAACAGGCTTGATGCCGATACCGCAATCCTGGTCGAAACGGATCTTGGTGACGCCCATTTCTTCTTTCAGAAACTTGATGACCTTGGTGGCCTCAGGGGAGCCGGCCTTCCATTCGATACCGGCATAAATGTCTTCCGAGTTCTCGCGGAAAATCACCATGTCGACGTCGCCAGGCTTTTTCACCGGGCTCGGCACACCTTCGAACCACACTACGGGACGCAGGCAGACATAAAGGTCGAGTTGCTGGCGCAGGGCCACGTTGAGGGAGCGGATGCCACCACCGACCGGGGTGGTCAGCGGGCCCTTGATAGAGACCACGTAATCCTTGACGGCGTCCAGGGTTTCCTGGGGCAGCCAGGTGTCCTGGTCATAGACTTGAGTCGCTTTTTCGCCAGCATAAACCTCCATCCAGGAAATCTTGCGCTTGCCCCCGTAGGCCTTGGCCACGGCAGCATCAACCACTTTGATCATCACCGGACTGACGTCGACGCCAATGCCGTCACCTTCGATGAAGGGGATGATCGGGTTATCAGGAACATTGAGAGAATGGTCTGCATTGACGGTGATTTTGTCGCCGACGGCTGGAACCTGAATCTTCTTGTAACCCATGCTGAACTCCATTGTTTGGATTGAACATCTGGCTTGGTTCGAGCGTAACCCAGTTAAATCAACACGCAAACCCTCTGTTCACGGCGCGGGCACATCTGGTTTCGTACAAGCCTGAAAGCAAAGGGAAAAGCGCCAAACTCAAGCATTCGCAGCGACTCTACGCCCCACCCGCCCCTGCGACCTTTAGACCAATGGACGAGAATCGTTGCATATGAACCATCGGCAGATTGCCAGCTACCTATGTATAATGCCGCCCGCTGACCAAAGGGTCACGACGGCTGGCCTCTCTAGCACGAGACTTTCCGCCTGATTGGTCGGGTTGTTACCGCAGTCCGACTGCTTGACGCTCTACTGATGCACCCAACATCACCGCGAAGAATCTCGACATTCGGTTCATGGATGACTTTGAACGAACGCGCTTACCCGGCGCCCCTCGAGTTTCTGCGCACGCTTTAGCAAAGAAGAGAGAGTTAATCCGAATATGCCCACCCGCTCGAAGATCATCTATACCTTCACCGACGAAGCTCCAGCCCTCGCCACCTATTCCCTGCTGCCGATCATCGAGGCTTACACCGCCTCGGCCGATATCGCCGTGGAAACCCGCGATATCTCTCTTGCAGCACGCATCCTGGCCAGCTTCCCCGAGCAACTGGGCGACAAAGCCGTAGCCGACCACCTCGCCGAACTGGGCGACCTGGCCGTTACGCCTGAAGCCAACATCATCAAGCTGCCGAACATCAGTGCTTCGGTGCCTCAGCTGCAAGCGGCGATCAAAGAGCTGCAAGCCCAGGGTTACAACCTGCCGGACTACCCGGAAACCGTGACCAACGACGCCGAAAAAGAAGCCAAGGCGCGTTACGACAAGGTCAAGGGCAGCGCCGTGAACCCGGTTCTGCGTGAAGGCAACTCCGACCGCCGCGCTCCGCTGTCGGTAAAAAACTACGCCCGCAAGCACCCGCACAAAATGGGCGCCTGGGCCAAAGACTCCAAATCCCACGTCGCTCACATGAGCACCGGCGATTTCTACGGCAGCGAAAAAGCTGCCCTGATCGACGCCGCTGACGCTGTGAAAATCGAGCTGATCGCCAAAGACGGCACCGCAACCGTCCTGAAAGAAAAAACCAGCGTTCAGGCTGGCGAGATCCTCGACTGCGCCGTGATGAGCAAAAACGCCCTGCGCGCGTTCATCGCCGCTGAAATCGACAGCGCCAAGGCGCAAGGCGTACTGCTCTCGGTGCACCTGAAAGCGACCATGATGAAGGTCTCCGACCCGATCATGTTCGGCCAGATCGTTGCCGAGTTCTATAAAGACGCCCTGACCAAGCACGCTGACGTGCTGGCCCAGATCGGCTTCAACCTGAACAACGGCATCGGTGATCTGTACGCGCGCATCAAGGCCCTGCCGGCCGAGCAGCAAGCACAGATCGAAGCTGACATCGCGGCGGTCTACGCTGCTCGCCCATCGCTGGCGATGGTCAACTCCGACAAGGGCATCACCAACCTGCACGTGCCGAGCGACGTCATCGTCGACGCCTCGATGCCAGCAATGATCCGTGACTCCGGCAAGATGTGGGGCACCGACGGTCAGCTACACGACACCAAGGCAGTGATCCCGGATCGTTGCTACGCAACCATCTACCAGGCTGTGATCGAAGATTGCAAAGCCAATGGCGCGTTCGATCCGACCACCATGGGCAGCGTGCCAAACGTTGGCCTGATGGCGAAGAAAGCCGAAGAGTACGGCTCGCACGACAAGACCTTCCAGATCAAGGCTGACGGCGTGGTTCGCGTCACCGACAGCAAGGGCAACCTGCTGATGGAACAGACTGTCGAAGCCGGCGACATCTTCCGCATGTGCCAGACCAAAGATGCGCCGATCCAGGACTGGGTCAAACTGGCTGTCAACCGTGCTCGCGCCAGCAGCACCCCGGCGATCTTCTGGCTGGACCCGATGCGCGCCCACGACGGCGTAGTGATCGAGAAGGTTCAGGCTTACCTGAAGGATCACGACACCACTGGTCTGGATATCCAGATCATGGCGCCGGTCGATGCCATGAAGTACACCCTGCAGCGCACCCGCGAAGGCAAGGACACCATCTCGGTGACCGGCAACGTACTGCGCGACTACCTGACCGACCTGTTCCCGATCATGGAACTGGGCACCAGCGCCAAGATGCTGTCGATCGTGCCGCTGATGAACGGCGGTGGCCTGTTCGAAACCGGCGCCGGCGGTTCGGCGCCGAAGCACGTGCAGCAACTGGTTGAAGAGAACTTCCTGCGCTGGGATTCGCTGGGCGAATTCCTGGCTCTGGCAGCCTCCCTCGAGCATTTGGGTGTGAACTACAACAACCCGAAAGCGCTGGTTCTGTCGAAAACCCTGGATCAGGCCACCGGTCAGTTCCTCGACAACAACAAGTCGCCATCGCGCAAGGTCGGCAACATCGACAACCGCGGCAGCCACTTCTACCTGGCGCTGTACTGGGCTCAGGCCCTGGCCGCCCAGACCGAAGACACTGCACTGCAAGCGCAGTTCGCGACCCTGGCCAAAACCCTGACCGAGAACGAGGCGACCATCGTTGCCGAGCTCAACGCTGTGCAGGGCAAGCCAGTGGACATCGGCGGTTACTACCACGCCGATGCCGAGCTGATCAGCAAGGCCATGCGCCCAAGCGCAACCTTCAACGCGGCGATTGCTGCGCTGGTTTAAGGTTGTAATGCTGCAAAAGAAGCCCCGGCCCAGTGCCGGGGTTTCTGTTTCCAAATACAACACGAAACCCCTGTGGGAGCGGGCTTGCTCGCGAATGCGGTTTATCATTCAACATCGTCATTGACTGACCCACCGCTTTCGCGAGCAAGCTCGCTCCCACAGGGGATTGGGGTTTAACCAATAGATTGAGGAAGATTTATGGAATGGCTCCCCCACATCACCGTCGCCACCATCGTCGAAGACAACGGCCGTTTCCTGATGGTCGAAGAGCACAAAGCAGGGCGTAATGTGCTCAACCAGCCCGCCGGCCACCTGGATCCGAACGAGACCCTGATCGACGCCGCCATCCGCGAAACCCTTGAGGAAACCGGCTGGGACGTCGAACCCACCGGCGTGATCGGCATTTATCTGTATACCGCGCCGAGCAACGGCGTGACGTATCAACGCGTGTGCTTCAGCGCCAAAGCGGTGAAACATCACCCGGACTATCAACTCGACGACGGCATCGTCGGCGCCAAGTGGTTGACCCGTAGCGAATTAATCGCTCAGCGCGACAACTGGCGCAGCGAGCTGATCATCCGCTGCATCGACGACTATCTGGCCGGTCATCACTTCAGTCTCGAACTGATCCGCCCTTCTCTTTAGCCTTGAGGCCGTGAGCCTGCTAGAATCGCGTCCTTTTTCAAGACACTCATTGAATCCCTATGCGTGATCCAGCCCCTTCTGACACATCCAAGAAGCGCGTCATTGTCGGCATGTCCGGCGGCGTGGACTCTTCCGTTTCCGCTCTCCTGCTGATCGAGCAGGGTTACGAGGTGGAAGGCCTGTTCATGAAGAACTGGGAAGAAGACGACGGAACGGAATACTGCACCGCCATGGACGACCTGGCGGATGCCCAGGCCGTGTGCGACAAGATCGGCATCAAGCTGCACACCGCCAACTTCGCCGCCGAGTACTGGGACAACGTGTTCGAGCACTTCCTGGCCGAATACAAGGCCGGTCGCACGCCGAACCCGGACATCCTGTGCAACCGCGAGATCAAGTTCAAGGCGTTCCTCGACTACGCCATGATGCTTGGCGCCGACCTGATCGCCACCGGCCACTACGTGCGCCGTCGCGACATCGATGGTCGTACCGAACTGCTCAAGGGCCTCGATCCGAACAAGGACCAGAGCTACTTCCTGCACGCTGTCGGCGGCGAACAGATCGCCAAGACCCTGTTCCCGGTCGGTGAACTGGAAAAGCCCGAAGTGCGCGCCATTGCCGAGAAATACGAGCTGGCGACCGCCAAGAAGAAGGATTCCACCGGGATCTGCTTCATCGGCGAGCGACGTTTCAGCGACTTCCTCAAGCAATACCTGCCGGCACAACCGGGCGAGATCAAGACCACCGAAGGCGAAGTCATCGGCCGTCACCACGGCTTGATGTACCACACCATCGGTCAGCGTCAGGGCCTGGGCATTGGCGGCCTGAAAGATGCCGGCGACGAGCCGTGGTACGTGCTGCGCAAGGATCTGGACAGCAACGAGCTGATCGTCGGCCAGGGCAACAACCATCCGTGGCTGTTCTCCAGCGCCCTGCTCGCTTCGGAAATCTACTGGGTCAATCCGATCGACCTGAGCCAGCCGCTGCGCCTGACCGCCAAAGTGCGTTATCGCCAGAGTGATCAGGCTTGCACCCTGGAAAAAACCGAAAACGGCTACCGCGCCGTGTTCGACGAACCGCAACGCGCGGTAACCCCGGGTCAGTCCGTGGTGTTCTATGACGGTGAAATCTGCCTCGGTGGCGGCGTGATCGAAGTTGCCGAGCCGTGGAGCGGCCAGGCATGAGCCCGACTCAGGAGCAACTGACGGCGCTGGGCGGCGTGTTTCTCGCCGCGGTGCTGGTCGACCGCATCGCCAAGACCGGCCAGACCAGCGAGGCCGGCCTGAGCTGCATGCTCGGCAGCCTGCTGGTACGCGACCCGAAGGACACACTGGACGTGTACGGTGGCGACGACCTCAATCTGCGCGAGGGTTATCGCGCATTGATCGGCGCTCTCGAGCGCGACCCGAGCACCCTGCAACGCGAACCGCTGCGCTATGCCCTGTCGATGCTCGGCCTGGAACGCCAACTGGCCAAACGTGACGACATGCTCGACACCATTGGCAAACGCCTGCCGCAGATCCAGTCGCAGGTCGAACACTTCGGCCCGGCCCACGAAAACGTGATCGCCGCCTGCGGTGCGCTGTATCAGGACACCCTGAGCACGCTGCGCCAGCGGATTCAGGTGCATGGCGACATGCGCAACCTGCAGCAACCGAGCAACGCCTCGAAGATCCGCGCCCTGCTGCTGGCCGGCATCCGTTCGGCACGCCTGTGGCGGCAGCTCGGCGGCCACCGCTGGCAGTTGGTGATCAGCCGGCGCAAGCTGCTCAAAGAGCTGTATCCGTTGATGCGCAGCGAGTAAATCGTCGCGCAATAAAAGTTTTGTAGTCTGTAGCGCGTAATACGCCGGTCAGTTGGCAACGGACCGGCGGATTTTTTCATGTATGATACGCGCCCCATTTCGTTGCCCGACTGTCCGAGAACACCCCATGCAGCTCTCTTCGCTCACTGCGGTTTCCCCTGTTGACGGCCGCTACGCCGGCAAAACCCAGGCCCTGCGCCCGATTTTCAGCGAGTACGGCCTGATCCGTGCCCGCGTCCTGGTTGAAGTGCGCTGGCTCCAGCGCCTGGCCGCCCACGCCGGTATCCCGGAAGTGCCAGCCTTCTCCGCCGAGGCCAACGCCGTTCTCAATGAACTGGCTGAAAACTTCTCGCTGGAGCACGCCGAGCGCGTCAAAGAGATCGAGCGCACCACCAACCACGACGTCAAGGCGATCGAATACCTGCTCAAGGAGCAGGCGGCCAAGCTACCGGAGCTGGCCAAGGTCAGCGAGTTCATCCACTTTGCCTGCACCAGTGAAGACATCAACAACCTGTCCCACGCCCTGATGCTGCGCGAAGGCCGTGACGACGTGATGCTGCCGCTGATGCGCCAGACTGCCAACGCCATCCGCGAACTGGCGATCCGTTTCGCCGACGTGCCGATGCTGTCGCGCACCCACGGCCAACCGGCCTCCCCGACTACTCTGGGTAAAGAGCTGGCGAACGTGGTTTACCGTCTCGAGCGTCAGATCGCTCAAGTCGCTGCCGTGCCGCTGCTGGGCAAGATCAATGGCGCAGTAGGCAACTACAACGCGCACCTGTCGGCCTACCCGCAGATCGACTGGGAAGCCAACGCCCGCGCCTTCATCGAAGACGAGCTGGGCCTGGGCTTCAACCCGTACACCACGCAGATCGAGCCGCACGACTACATCGCCGAGCTGTTCGACGCGATCGCGCGCTTCAACACCATCCTGATCGACTTCGACCGTGACATCTGGGGCTACATTTCCCTGGGTTATTTCAAGCAGCGCACCATCGCTGGCGAAATCGGTTCGTCGACCATGCCGCACAAGGTCAACCCGATCGACTTCGAAAACTCCGAAGGCAACCTGGGCATCGCCAATGCACTGTTCCAGCACCTGGCGAGCAAACTGCCAATTTCCCGCTGGCAGCGCGACCTGACCGACTCCACCGTACTGCGCAACCTCGGTGTGGGCTTCGCTCACAGCGTGATCGCCTACGAAGCCAGCCTCAAAGGCATCAGCAAGCTTGAGCTGAACGCTGACAAGATCGCTGCCGATCTGGACGCTTGCTGGGAAGTATTGGCCGAGCCGATCCAGACCGTGATGCGCCGCTACAACATCGAAAACCCGTACGAAAAGCTCAAAGAACTGACCCGCGGCAAGGGCATCAGCCCGCAAGCGCTGCAGACTTTCATCGACGGCCTGGACATGCCAGCCGAAGCGAAAGCCGAGCTGAAACAGCTGACCCCGGCCAACTACATCGGTAACGCTGTAGCGCAAGCCAAACGCATCTGATTCACCGCTTGACCCGTTTGAGACGCCCGGCCGCGCCGGGCGTTTTTATTCCCGTCTGAAAAATGCTTTTTTTCAATAGGTTACACATGAATCCTGATACTCCTCTTCAACTTCTGGGCGGTCTCACGGCGCGCGAATTCATGCGCGATTACTGGCAGAAAAAGCCGCTGCTGATCCGTCAGGCCATCCCTGACTTCGAAAGCCCGATCGACGCCGACGAGCTGGCCGGCCTGGCCCTGGAAGAAGAGGTCGAGTCGCGCCTGGTGATCGAGCACGGCGAGCGCCCGTGGGAGCTGCGTCGCGGCCCGTTCGCCGAAGACGAATTCAGCAAGCTGCCGGAAAAAGAGTGGACCCTGCTCGTTCAGGCCGTTGACCAATTCGTCCCGGAAGTCAGCGAACTGCTGGAAAACTTCCGCTTCCTGCCGAGCTGGCGCGTCGATGACGTGATGATCAGCTTCGCCGCCCCAGGTGGCAGCGTCGGTCCGCACTTCGACAATTACGACGTATTCCTGCTGCAAGGCCACGGCAAGCGCAACTGGAAAATCGGCCAGATGTGCGACTCCGAGAGCCCGCTGCTGCAACACGCGGATCTGCGCATCCTCGCCGAATTCCACGAGACCGAAGAGTGGGTGCTGGAACCGGGCGACATGCTCTACCTGCCGCCGCGCCTGGCTCACTGCGGTGTCGCCGTGGACAACTGCATGACCTACTCGGTTGGTTTCCGTGCGCCAAGCGCCTCGGAAGTGCTGACCCACTTCACCGACTTCCTCAGCCAGTTCCTGACTGACGAAGAACGCTACACCGACGCCGATGCGAAGCCGGTCAGCGATGATCCACATCAGATCCAGCACGATGCACTCGGCCGCCTGAAAAGCCTGCTCGCCGAACACATGAGTGACGAGCGCCTGCTGCTGACGTGGTTCGGCCAGTACATGACCGAGCCACGCTACCCGGAACTGGTGGTCGGCCCGGAAGACGTTGAAGAAGACGACTTCCTCAACGCCCTGCAAGACGGCGCCGTGCTGATCCGCAACCCGAGCGCGCGCCTGGCCTGGTCGGAAGTCGATGACGATCTGCTGCTGTTCGCCAGCGGCCAGAGCCGTTACCTGCCGGGCAAGCTGCGCGAGCTGCTGAAGATGATCTGCGCCGCCGAGGCGCTGCACGTCGACAACCTCGGCGAGTGGCTGAACGACGAAGACGGTCGCGGCCTGCTGTGCGAGCTGGTCAAACAGGGCAGCCTGGGATTTGCCGATGAATAAGATTCGCGTACGTGTCGCAGACTGGCAAAAGGACAACGCCGAGATCCGGCGCATTCGTGAAACGGTGTTCATCGCCGAACAATCGGTCCCACCCGAGCTGGAATGGGACGCCGATGACGCGACCGCCGTGCATTTTCTGGCGTTCGAAGGCGACTTTCCGATCGGCACCGCCCGCCTGCTGCCCGACGGGCACATTGGTCGGGTTTCGGTGTTGAAGGACTGGCGCGGCATGAAGGTAGGCGATGCGCTGATGCAAGCGGTCATCGCCGAAGCCGAAGCCCGCGGCCTGAAAGAGCAGATGCTCAGTGCGCAGGTACAGGCCACGGCGTTCTATGAGCGTCTGGGCTTCAGACTGGTCAGCGAGGAATTCCTCGAAGCCGGGATTCCGCATGTCGATATGGTTCGCCATTCGGCTTGAGCGGCAGAGATCTTGTGATCTTTGGAGATCCTGTGGTGAGGGGATTTATCCCCGATGGACTGCGAAGCAGGCCCAAGGTTTTTTGGGGCCGCTCCGCGCCCCATCGGGGATAAATCCCCTCACTACAAAGGCTCTTGAGCACCCTCTCAAAACGCCCTGCCATTTTCGGATGCCGGGGCGTTTTGCTGTCTACGATTCAACTTGCCCCACCCCGAGCCGACAAACTGGCAATATCAAGCCTTTCGAAAGCGGAGATAACGGACATGTCCCTACGCACCCTGCTCACCACCCTGCTGCTCGGTTGCAGTTTTTCGGTGATGGCAGCCACAGAAATCGTGCCTCTCAACTACCGCACCAGCGCCGACATGTTGCCGATGGCGCAAGACTTTATCGGCAAGGATGGCCAGGTCAGCGCCTATGGCAACCAACTGATCATCAAGGCCGAGCCGGACAAGATTCAGGAACTCAAAGCGCTGATCACCCAGCTTGACACTGCGCCCAAGCGCCTGCTGATCACGGTCGACACCAACGAAAACAACCAGCAGAACACTGGCGACCAACAGACCCGGATCATCAACTACAGCACCGCCAGCCGTGACGGCGGCATCCAGCAGATTCAGGCCAGCGAGGGCGCGCCGGCGCTGATCCAGGTCGGCCAAAGTGTGCCGATCACCAGCAGCCAGACCAACTCCTACGGCGACTACAGTAGCCAGACCCAATACCGCAACGTCACTCAAGGCTTCTACGTCACCGCCAGCGTCACCGGCGACATCGTTCACCTGGCAATCAGTACCAACCGTGACCGCATGAGCCAGGAACGTCCCGATGTAGTGAACGTGCAAAGTACCGACACAACGGTCAGCGGACGCCTGGGCGAATGGATCACCCTCGCCGGCGTAAATCGCCAGACTCAGGCCGACAAACAGGGCCTGACCCGCAGCTACTCGACTCAAGGCCGAGATGACATGACTTTACGGGTCAAAGTCGACGCCCTGGACTAAAGCACCGAAAACTGACTGATTAGTCGTATTAGACGAAAGATGTAGTGCTTGAAAAAAAGCACTACAAAACGTTTGACGGGTTAAAAAAGCGAAGGCATGATGGCCTCGCTCCCGCTAATCAGAGGCCCTGGCAAGGGCCTTCGAAGCGATGTTCGCACCTACCCCGCGAACCGCTTCGTGTCTGTACCGCCCACAAGGTGTGTTTGACGAGGTTGCCGACTGGAACGAAGTTGTCCCGAGGGACGGAAGCGTAATTAGGTAACCCGGCTTCACGCTGTAGACCGTATAAAGGCCCACGACGCCCGAATGCGCCCGCAGTCCGCCACTACCTGCTCACTTCCCCTCGAGCCCATCGTTCATCCCGTCGCCTCCCCCGCCGAATCCGACTTGACCACCTAAGCTTCTGGTCAGCGAGCGCAGGAATTTTCCACCGCAGAACAACTTTTCATAAAGACGCGACGAGGTTTATCTCCATGGCACTGACACGCGAACAGCAAATTGCAGCCCTTGAAAAAGACTGGGCTGAAAACCCGCGCTGGAAAGGCGTGACTCGCACTTATTCCGCTGCTGACGTCGTCCGTCTGCGTGGCTCGGTTCAACCTGAGCACACCTTTGCGAAAATGGGCGCCGAGAAGCTGTGGAACCTGGTGACCCAGGGTGCCAAGCCGTCCTTCCGCCCAGAGAAAGATTTCGTCAACTGCATGGGCGCCCTGACCGGTGGCCAGGCTGTTCAGCAGGTCAAGGCCGGTATCCAGGCGATCTACCTGTCGGGCTGGCAAGTGGCTGCGGACAACAACTCCGCAGAATCGATGTACCCGGACCAGTCGCTGTACCCGGTGGACTCGGTGCCAACCGTGGTCAAGCGCATCAACAACTCGTTCCGTCGTGCCGACCAGATCCAGTGGAAAGCCGGCAAGAATCCGGGCGACGAAGGCTACATCGACTACTTCGCACCAATCGTGGCTGACGCTGAAGCCGGTTTCGGCGGCGTGCTGAACGCCTACGAGCTGATGAAGAGCATGATCGAAGCAGGCGCCGCCGGCGTTCACTTCGAAGACCAACTGGCTTCCGTGAAAAAATGCGGCCACATGGGCGGCAAGGTACTGGTTCCTACTCAGGAAGCCGTACAGAAGCTGACCGCTGCTCGTCTGGCGGCTGACGTTGCCGGCACGCCGACCATCATCCTGGCGCGTACCGACGCCAACGCGGCTGACCTGCTGACTTCGGACTGCGATCCGTACGACCAGCCGTTCGTGACAGGCGAGCGTACTCAGGAAGGCTTCTACAAGGTACGTGCCGGTCTGGATCAGGCGATTGCCCGTGGCCTGGCCTACGCACCGTACGCCGACCTGATCTGGTGCGAAACCGCCAAACCGGATCTGGAAGAAGCCCGTCGCTTCGCTGAAGCGATCAAGAAGGAATACCCGGACCAACTGCTGTCGTACAACTGCTCGCCTTCCTTCAACTGGAAGAAAAACCTGGACGACGCGACCATCGCCAAGTTCCAGCGCGAACTGTCCGCCATGGGCTACAAGCACCAGTTCATCACCCTGGCCGGCATTCACAACATGTGGCACAGCATGTTCAACCTGGCGCACGACTACGCCCGCAACGACATGACTGCCTACGTGAAGCTGCAAGAGCAGGAATTCGCTGACGCCGCCAAGGGTTACACCTTCGTGGCTCACCAGCAGGAAGTGGGCACCGGCTACTTCGACGACATGACCACCGTGATTCAGGGTGGCTCGTCCTCGGTGACCGCGCTGACCGGTTCGACCGAAGAAGAACAGTTCCACTGATTCGGCTTCGCTGAGCAAACGGCCTTTGCGGATCGTATAGAAAGCTAACCGCAAAGCCGCAAGACTGACGCCCCGACTGGTTCGGGGCTTTTTTTTTTGCGCGCCTATTTCCCAACCCCCCCCCCCCTGTGGGAGCGGGCTTGCTCGCGAAAGCGAAGTGTCAGCTTGCACATGCGCGACTGACCCACCGCATTCGCGAGCAAGCCCGCTCCCACAGGTTTGACGCCCGCCGCGCGACAAAACATTGATCCAGACCAGTACTCAGGTCAGAAAAATCAGCTAAAACGGGCGCCACCGCTACTTGCAGTAACAGGCATATAAGACAACTTTCTGTTTACTGCGCCGCTAAACAGTTACAAAACCCCTGCAAACGATATCAATTATCATTTAGCCGCAACTATGTTCGTTACATTCCCTACAAAACATTATTTGCATAAACCCGGCTAATGCCCGCAACGCATGGGCTGCAGGGCATTGGAGGTACGCTATGTCCTTATTCCAATAAATAATTTCGCTATAGGAATTTTACTTGCCGGGTGTTTAGCCATAAAATCAGCGCGATTGATTGCTGCGACATATCGTCACTGCCTATTTCTTTATCAAGCTCAGAGACCTTTGCTCTCTGTTAAGGATTACCAGCATGCCCGAAGCGACAGGACTCATGGCCCACAACTGGGGCTTTGCCATTTTCCTTCTGGGTGTCGTCGGCCTGTGTGCCTTCATGCTTGGCGTCTCCAGCCTCCTCGGGTCAAAAGCCTGGGGCCGCAGCAAAAACGAACCGTTCGAGTCCGGCATGCTACCTACAGGTGGCGCCCGCTTGCGGCTCTCAGCCAAATTCTATCTGGTCGCGATGCTGTTCGTGATCTTCGATATCGAAGCCCTCTTTCTCTTTGCATGGTCTGTGTCCGTCCGCGAAAGCGGCTGGACCGGATTCGTCGAAGCTCTCGTTTTCATAGCAATTCTGTTGGCAGGTCTTGTCTACCTGTTCCGAGTGGGCGCCCTTGACTGGGCTCCGGAAGCTCGTCGCAAGCGGCAGGCGAAGCTGAAACAATGAGGCTTTGGCAATGCAATACAATCTCACCAGAATCGACCCCGATGCTCCTAACGAGCAGTATCCGATCGGCGAACGGGAAACCGTTTCCGATCCGTTAGAGGATCAAGTTCACAAAAACATTTTCATGGGCAAGCTCGAAGACGTGCTGAGTGGCGCGGTCAACTGGGGGCGTAAAAACTCCCTGTGGCCGTACAACTTCGGCCTTTCGTGCTGCTACGTGGAAATGACCACCGCCTTCACGGCGCCCCACGACATCGCGCGCTTTGGCGCCGAAGTTATCCGGGCATCACCGCGTCAGGCCGACTTCATGGTTATCGCCGGTACCTGCTTCATCAAGATGGCGCCGATCATTCAGCGTCTCTACGAGCAGATGCTCGAGCCTAAGTGGGTTATCTCCATGGGTTCGTGCGCCAACTCCGGTGGCATGTACGACATCTACTCCGTGGTTCAAGGGGTGGACAAGTTCCTGCCCGTGGACGTCTACGTACCTGGCTGCCCGCCTCGTCCAGAAGCTTTCCTTCAAGGCTTGATGCTGTTGCAGGAATCGATTGGACAGGAGCGTCGTCCGCTTTCCTGGGTCGTTGGCGACCAAGGCGTTTATCGCGCCGACATGCCTTCGCAAAAGGAACAGCGCCGCGAACAGCGAATCGCAGTCACCAATCTGCGCAGCCCTGACGAAGTCTGATCCAGTCTGTTTCAAAGAAACGAGAAGCTGGCTTCATTCTTTACGTTGACCGAAAGCGAAAAAATAACCATGACTACAGGCAGCGCTCTGTACATCCCGCCTTATAAGGCAGACGACCAGGATGTGGTCGTCGAATTGAACAACCGTTTTGGCGCCGAAGCGTTCACCGCTCAGTCGACCCGCACCGGCATGCCGGTGCTGTGGGTGGCGCGCGCCAGACTCGTCGAAGTCCTGACCTTCCTGCGTAACCTGCCCAAGCCGTACGTCATGCTCTATGACCTGCACGGCGTGGACGAGCGTCTGCGCACCAAGCGTCAAGGGCTGCCATCGGGCGCCGACTTCACCGTGTTCTATCACCTCATGTCGCTTGAGCGTAATAGTGACGTGATGATCAAAGTCGCCTTGTCCGAAAGCGACCTGAGCTTGCCGACCGTCACCAGCATCTGGCCGAACGCCAACTGGTACGAGCGTGAAGTCTGGGACATGTACGGCATCGACTTCAAAGGCCACCCGCACCTGTCGCGCATCATGATGCCGCCTACTTGGGAAGGTCACCCGCTGCGCAAGGACTTCCCGGCGCGCGCCACCGAATTCGATCCGTTCAGCCTCAACCTCGCCAAGCAGCAGCTTGAGGAAGAAGCCGCGCGCTTCCGTCCTGAAGACTGGGGCATGAAGCGCTCCGGGGCCAACGAGGACTACATGTTCCTCAACCTGGGCCCGAACCACCCTTCAGCTCACGGTGCGTTCCGCATCATTCTGCAACTCGACGGTGAAGAGATCGTCGACTGCGTACCGGACATCGGTTACCACCACCGTGGCGCCGAGAAGATGGCCGAGCGTCAGTCCTGGCACAGCTTCATCCCGTACACCGACCGTATCGACTACCTCGGCGGCGTGATGAACAACCTGCCGTACGTGCTCTCGGTCGAGAAGCTGGCCGGCATCAAGGTCCCGGAGAAGGTCGACGTCATCCGCATCATGATGGCCGAGTTCTTCCGGATCACCAGCCACCTGCTGTTCCTGGGGACCTACATCCAGGACGTCGGCGCCATGACCCCGGTGTTCTTCACCTTCACCGACCGCCAGAAGGCGTACACGGTGATCGAAGCCATTACCGGTTTCCGTCTGCACCCGGCCTGGTACCGCATCGGTGGCGTCGCCCACGACCTGCCGCGCGGCTGGGACAAACTGGTGAAAGACTTCGTTGAATGGCTGCCAAAGCGCCTCGACGAGTACACCAAGGCTGCCCTGCAGAACAGCATCCTCAAAGGTCGGACCATCGGCGTCGCCCAGTACAACACCAAAGAAGCCCTGGAATGGGGCGTCACCGGTGCCGGCCTGCGTTCGACCGGTTGCGACTTCGACCTGCGTAAAGCGCGTCCATACTCCGGCTACGAGAACTTCGAATTCGAAGTACCGCTGGCCGCCAATGGCGATGCCTACGATCGCTGCATGGTCCGTGTCGAAGAGATGCGCCAGAGCATCAAGATCATCGACCAGTGCATGCGCAACATGCCGGAAGGCCCGTACAAGGCGGATCACCCGCTGACCACGCCGCCGCCGAAAGAGCGCACGCTGCAGCACATCGAAACCCTGATCACGCACTTCCTGCAGGTTTCGTGGGGCCCGGTCATGCCGGCCAACGAATCCTTCCAGATGATCGAAGCGACCAAGGGCATCAACAGTTATTACCTGACGAGCGACGGCGGCACCATGAGCTACCGTACCCGGATCCGTACTCCGAGCTTCCCGCACCTGCAGCAGATCCCTTCGGTGATCAAAGGCAGCATGGTCGCGGACTTGATTGCGTACCTGGGTAGTATCGACTTCGTTATGGCCGACGTGGACCGCTAAGCATGAACAGCACGCTTATCCAGACAGACCGTTTCACCTTGAGTGAAACCGAGCGCTCGGCCATCGAGCACGAGCTGCATCACTACGAAGACCCGCGCGCGGCGTCGATCGAAGCCCTGAAGATCGTTCAGAAGGAACGCGGCTGGGTGCCGGATGGCGCCCTGTACGCGATCGGCGAGATCCTCGGCATCCCGGCCAGCGACGTTGAAGGCGTGGCGACGTTCTACAGCCAGATCTTCCGTCAGCCGGTCGGCCGTCACATCATTCGCGTCTGCGACAGCATGGTCTGCTACATCGGCGGCCACGAGTCGGTGGTCAGCGAAATCCAGAACAATCTGGGCATCGGCCTGGGTCAGACCACCGCCGACGGTCGTTTCACCCTGCTGCCTGTCTGCTGCCTCGGCAACTGCGACAAGGCACCGGCGTTGATGATCGACGACGACACCTTTGGCGACGTGCAGCCTGCCGGCGTGGCCAAACTGCTCGAGGGCTACGTATGACCCTGACATCTTTCGGTCCCGCCAACCGCATCAAGCGTTCGGCCGAGACTCACCCGCTGACCTGGCGTCTGCGTGACGACGGCGAAGCCGTGTGGCTCGACGAATACCAGGCCAAGAACGGTTACGCCGCTGCGCGCAAGGCCTTCGCCGACATGGCCCAGGACGACATCGTCCAGACCGTGAAAGACGCCGGCCTCAAAGGTCGCGGCGGTGCAGGCTTCCCCACTGGCGTGAAGTGGGGCCTGATGCCCAAGGACGAATCCATCAACATCCGCTACCTGCTGTGCAACGCGGATGAAATGGAGCCGAACACCTGGAAAGACCGCATGCTCATGGAGCAACTGCCCCATCTGCTGATCGAAGGCATGCTGATCAGTGCCCGCGCGCTGAAAACCTACCGTGGCTACATCTTCCTGCGTGGCGAGTACACCACCGCCGCCAAGCACTTGAATCGTGCCGTGGAAGAAGCCAAGGCTGCGGGCCTGCTGGGCAAGAACATTCTGGGCAGCGGTTTCGATTTCGAACTGTTCGTCCACACCGGCGCCGGGCGTTACATCTGCGGTGAAGAAACCGCACTGATCAACTCCCTCGAAGGCCGCCGCGCCAACCCGCGCTCCAAGCCGCCCTTCCCTGCCGCCGTCGGCGTGTGGGGCAAGCCGACCTGCGTGAACAACGTGGAAACCCTGTGCAACGTGCCGGCGATCATTGCCGACGGCGTTGACTGGTACAAATCGTTGGCCCGCGAAGGCAGCGAAGACATGGGCACCAAGCTCATGGGCTTCTCCGGCAAGGTCAAGAATCCGGGGCTGTGGGAGCTGCCATTCGGCGTCACCGGTCGCGAGCTGTTCGAAGACTACGCCGGCGGCATGCGCGACGGTTACAAGCTCAAGGCTTGGCAGCCAGGTGGCGCCGGTACCGGTTTCCTGTTGCCGGAACACCTCGACGCACAGATGTACGCCGGCGGCATCGCCAAAGTGGGCACCCGGATGGGTACCGGCCTGGCGATGGCGGTGGACGACAGCGTCAACATGGTCTCCTTGCTGCGCAACATGGAGCAGTTCTTCGCTCGCGAATCCTGCGGCTTCTGCACCCCGTGCCGTGATGGCCTGCCATGGAGCGTCAAGCTCTTGATGGCCATCGAAGAAGGCCGTGGTCAGCCAGGCGACATCGAGACCCTGCTGGGTCTGGTCGGCTTCCTCGGCCCAGGCAAGACCTTCTGTGCTCACGCACCGGGTGCCGTGGAGCCGTTGGGCAGTGCCATCAAATACTTCCGTCCAGAGTTCGAAGCCGGTATCGCGCCTGCAAGCGCCGCCGTCCCGCCTCTGGCAAGGCCGATCGTAATCGGCGCGTAAACGCTTAAAAAGGCGAAGGGTCCGTGCCCTTCGCCTTTCGTCCGATGACGCCTTTCGGGGCTGACTGGATTCGGACGGATAACAAGATTCCATTAGCCACGCCCGCTGACACCGGGCCAACGAAGACCTTTGAACCATGGCCACTATCCACGTAGACGGCAAAGCGCTCGAAGTCGACGGGGCAGACAACCTGTTACAGGCATGTCTGTCGCTGGGCCTCGACATCCCTTATTTCTGCTGGCACCCCGCGCTTGGTAGCGTCGGGGCCTGCCGCCAGTGCGCGGTCAAGCAATACAGCGACGAGAACGACACCCGTGGTCGCATCGTCATGTCCTGCATGACCCCTGCCACCGACAACACCTGGATCTCCATCGACGATGAAGAATCCAAGGCGTTCCGCGCCAGTGTTGTCGAATGGCTGATGACCAACCACCCGCACGACTGCCCTGTGTGCGAAGAAGGCGGTCACTGCCACCTGCAAGACATGACGGTGATGACCGGCCACAACGAGCGCCGTTATCGCTTCACCAAACGCACCCACCAGAACCAGCAACTGGGCCCGTTCATTTCCCACGAAATGAACCGCTGCATCGCCTGCTACCGCTGCGTGCGTTTCTACAAGGACTACGCCGGCGGCACCGACCTCGGTGTGTTCGGCGCCCACGACAACGTGTACTTCGGTCGCGTTGAAGACGGCACCCTCGAAAGCGAGTTCTCCGGCAACCTCACCGAGGTCTGCCCGACCGGTGTGTTCACCGACAAGACTCACTCCGAGCGCTACAACCGTAAATGGGACATGCAGTTCTCGCCGAGCATCTGCCATGGCTGCTCCAGCGGTTGCAACATCTCCCCGGGCGAGCGTTACGGCGAACTGCGTCGCATCGAAAACCGTTTCAACGGTTCGGTGAACCATTACTTCCTGTGCGACCGCGGCCGTTTCGGTTATGGCTACGTCAACCGCACCGACCGCCCACGTCAGCCACTGCTGGCCGACGGCACCAAGCTGAGCGTCGACGCTGCGCTGGATAAAGCCGCTGACCTGCTGCGCGGGCGCAATATCGTCGGTATCGGTTCGCCGCGTGCCAGCCTCGAAAGCAACTACGCGCTGCGTGAACTGGTCGGCGCCGAGCATTTCTACTCCGGTATCGAAGCCTCCGAACTGGAGCGCATCCGTCTGGTCCTGCAAGTGCTCAAAGACAGCCCGCTGCCAGTGCCGAACATGCGCGACATCGAAGACCACGACGCCGTGTTCGTCCTCGGTGAAGACCTGACCCAGACCGCCGCCCGTATGGCGCTGTCCCTGCGTCAGTCGGTCAAGGGCAAAGCTGAAGACATGGCCGAGGCCATGCGCGTTCAGCCGTGGCTCGACGCCGCGGTGAAGAACATCGGTCAGCACGAACTGAACCCGCTGTTCATCGCCAGCCTGGCGGAAACCAAGCTCGACGACATCGCGGAAGAGTGCGTTCACGCCGCTCCGGACGATCTGGCGCGCATCGGCTTCGCTGTGGCCCACGCACTGGATGCCAGCGCCCCGGCCGTTGAAGGTCTGGACGCCGAAGCACTGGAACTGGCTCAGCGCATCGCTGACGCCCTGCTCGCGGCCAAGCGTCCGCTGATCATCGCCGGTACTTCGCTCGGTTCCAAAGCCTTGATCGAAGCGGCGGCGAACATCGCCAAAGCCCTGAAGCTGCGCGAGAAGAACGGTTCGATCAGCCTGATCGTGCCGGAAGCCAACAGCCTTGGCCTGGCCATGCTCGGTGGCGAATCGGTCGACGCGGCGCTGCAAGCCGTGATCGACGGCAAGGCCGACGCCATCGTCGTGCTGGAAAACGATCTGTACACCCGCACCTCGAAAGCCAAGGTCGATGCCGCGCTGAACGCTGCGAAAGTAGTGATCGTTGCCGACCACCAGAAAACCGCCACCACCGACCGCGCGCAACTGGTGCTGCCAGCGGCGAGCTTCGCTGAAGGCGACGGTACGCTGGTCAGCCAGGAAGGTCGCGCCCAGCGCTTCTTCCAGGTTTTCGATCCGCAATACATGGACGCGAGCATCCTGGTTCACGAAGGCTGGCGCTGGCTGCACGCCCTGCGCTCGACCCTGCTGAACCAGCCGATCGACTGGACGCAACTCGACCACGTCACCGCTGCCGTGGCGTCGAGCACCGAGCAACTGGCGCGTATCGTCGACGCCGCGCCGTCTGCCGCGTTCCGCATCAAGGGTCTGAAACTGGCGCGTGAGCCGCTGCGTTATTCCGGTCGCACCGCGATGCGCGCCGACATCAGCGTTCACGAACCGCGCACCCCGCAAGACAAAGACACCGCGTTCGCCTTCTCCATGGAAGGTTACTCGGGCTCTGCCGAACCGCGTCAGCAAGTGCCGTTTGCCTGGTCGCCGGGCTGGAACTCGCCGCAAGCCTGGAACAAGTTCCAGGACGAAGTCGGTGGTCACCTGCGTGCTGGCGACCCGGGCACCCGCCTGATCGAAAGCACCGGTGATTCGCTGAACTGGTTCGCCGCTGCTCCGCGCGCCTTCAACCCGGCGCCGGGCACCTGGCAAGCCGTGCCGTTCTACCACCTGTTCGGCAGCGACGAAAACTCGTCGAAAGCCGCGCCGGTACAGGAACGCATCCCGGCGCCATACGTCGCTCTGGCCAAATCCGAAGCGGATCGCCTGGGCGTCAACGACGGTGCTCTGCTGAGCCTGAACGTGGCCGGCCAGACCCTGCGTCTGCCGCTGCGCATCAATGAAGAACTGGGCGCGGGTCTGGTGGCCTTGCCTGCGGGCATCGCCGGCATTCCACCGGCATTCGCCGGCCTGTCCGTCGACGGTCTGCAGGAGGCAGCGCAATGACCTGGTTCACCCCTGAAGTGATCGATGTGATCCTGACGGTCATCAAAGCCATCGTGATTCTGCTGGCCGTTGTGGTCGCGGGCGCGTTGCTCAGCTTTGTCGAACGTCGCCTGCTGGGCTGGTGGCAGGACCGTTACGGTCCGAACCGCGTTGGCCCGTTCGGCATGTTCCAGATCGCCGCCGACATGCTGAAGATGTTCTTCAAGGAAGACTGGACCCCGCCGTTTGCCGACAAGGTGATCTTCACCCTGGCACCGGTGGTCGCCATGTCCGCCCTGCTGATCGCGTTCGCGATCATCCCGATCACCCCGACCTGGGGCGTGGCGGATCTGAACATCGGCCTGCTGTTCTTCTTCGCCATGGCCGGTCTGTCGGTCTACGCGGTGCTGTTCGCCGGCTGGTCGAGCAACAACAAGTTCGCCCTGCTCGGCAGCTTGCGTGCTTCGGCGCAGACCGTGTCCTACGAAGTGTTCATGGGCCTGGCCCTGATGGGCATCGTGGTGCAGGTCGGCTCGTTCAACATGCGCGACATCGTCGAGTACCAGGCGCAGAACCTGTGGTTCATCATTCCGCAGTTCTTCGGCTTCTGTACCTTCTTCATCGCTGGCGTCGCCGTGACTCACCGTCACCCGTTCGACCAGCCGGAAGCGGAACAGGAACTGGCCGACGGTTACCACATTGAATACGCCGGTATGAAATGGGGCATGTTCTTCGTCGGTGAATACATCGGCATCATCCTGATCTCGGCGCTGCTGGTCACCCTGTTCTTCGGTGGCTGGCACGGTCCGTTCGGCATCCTGCCGCAACTGTCCTTCGTCTGGTTCGCACTGAAGACCGCGTTCTTCATCATGCTGTTCATCCTGCTGCGCGCTTCCATTCCGCGTCCGCGTTATGACCAGGTGATGGATTTCAGCTGGAAATTCTGCCTGCCACTGACCCTGATCAATTTGCTGATAACCGCTGCGGTTGTGTTGTGGAACACACCTGCGGTTGCGGTTCAGTGAGGATTTGACCCATGTTCAAATATATTGGCGACATCGTTAAGGGTACCGGTACCCAGTTGCGCAGCCTGGTCATGGTCTTCGGCCATGGCTTCCGCAAGCGCGACACCCTGCAATACCCGGAAGAGCCGGTCTACCTGCCACCACGCTACCGTGGTCGCATCGTCCTGACCCGTGACCCCGATGGCGAAGAGCGTTGCGTAGCCTGCAACCTGTGCGCCGTGGCTTGCCCGGTAGGTTGCATCTCGCTGCAGAAAGCTGAAACCGAAGACGGTCGCTGGTACCCGGACTTCTTCCGTATCAACTTCTCGCGCTGCATTTTCTGCGGTCTCTGCGAGGAAGCCTGTCCGACCACCGCAATCCAGCTGACTCCGGATTTCGAGATGGCCGAGTTCAAACGTCAGGACCTGGTGTACGAGAAAGAAGATCTTTTGATCTCCGGCCCCGGCAAAAACCCTGATTACAACTTCTATCGTGTTGCAGGTATGGCAATCGCTGGCAAGCCGAAAGGCTCTGCGCAGAACGAAGCCGAACCGATCAACGTGAAGAGCTTGCTGCCTTAAGGAAGAACGATGGAATTCGCTTTCTATTTCGCATCGGGTATCGCGGTGGTGTCCACGCTTCGTGTGGTCACCAACACCAACCCTGTGCACGCCCTGCTCTACCTGATCATCTCGTTGATCGCCGTGGCCATGACCTTCTTCGCCCTCGGCGCACCGTTCGCCGGCGTGCTGGAAGTGATCGCCTACGCCGGCGCCATCATGGTGCTGTTCGTGTTCGTGGTGATGATGCTGAATCTGGGCCCGGCCTCGGTTCAGCAGGAACGCACCTGGCTCAAGCCCGGCATCTGGGCAGGGCCGGTGATTCTCGCCGCCCTGCTGCTGGCCGAACTGCTGTATGTGCTGTTCGCTCACCAGAGCGGCCAGGCCATCGGCCACACCACCGTCGATGCAAAAGCCGTGGGCGTCAGCCTGTTCGGTCCGTATCTGCTGGTGGTCGAACTCGCCTCGATGCTGCTGCTCGCTGCAGCCGTCACGGCGTTCCATTTGGGCCGTAACGAGGCGAAGGAGTAAGACATGCCTGCTATCCCTCTCGAACATGGATTGGCCGTTGCCGGCATCCTGTTCTGCCTTGGTCTGGTCGGCCTGATGGTCCGCCGCAACATTTTGTTCGTGTTGATGAGTCTGGAAGTGATGATGAACGCCTCTGCACTGGCCTTCATCGTTGCAGGCGCCCGTTGGGGCCAACCGGATGGACAGATCATGTTCATCCTGGTGATCAGTCTGGCAGCCGCCGAGGCCAGTATTGGCCTGGCGATCCTGCTGCAACTGTATCGCCGCTTCCACACGCTCGATATCGACGCTGCCAGTGAGATGCGCGGATGAACCTAATCTTTCTGACTTTTGTATTCCCTCTGATCGGTTTCCTGCTGCTGTCGTTCTCCCGTGGACGCTGGTCGGAAAACCTCTCGGCGCTGATCGGCGTGGGCTCCATTGGCTTGTCGGCGATTGTCGCCGCCTACGTCATCTGGCAATTCAACGTCGCGCCGCCCGAAGGTGGTCACTACACCCTGGTGCTGTGGAAGTGGATGGCGGTCGAAGGATTCAAGCCTGACTTCGCCCTCTACATCGATGGCCTGTCGATCACCATGCTCGGCGTGGTGGTGGGCGTGGGTTTCCTGATCCACCTGTTCGCGTCCTGGTACATGCGCGGCGAAGCGGGCTACTCGCGCTTCTTCTCGTACACCAACCTGTTTATCGCCAGCATGCTGTTCCTGGTACTCGGCGATAACCTGTTGTTCCTGTACTTCGGCTGGGAAGGCGTGGGCCTGTGCTCGTACCTGTTGATCGGTTTCTACTACAGCAACCGCAACAACGGTAACGCCGCACTCAAGGCCTTCATCGTGACCCGGATCGGCGACGTGTTCATGGCCATCGGCCTGTTCATCCTGTTCCAGCAAGTGGGCACGCTGAACATCCAGGAACTGCTGGTGCTGGCACCGCAGAAATTCCAGGTCGGCGACTTCTGGATCACCCTGGCGACCCTGATGCTGCTGGGTGGCGCGGTCGGTAAATCGGCGCAACTGCCACTGCAAACCTGGCTCGCGGACGCGATGGCCGGTCCGACCCCGGTGTCGGCACTGATCCACGCCGCGACCATGGTGACCGCCGGTGTCTACCTGATTGCCCGTACCCACGGTCTGTTCACCCTGGCGCCGGAAATCCTGCACCTGGTCGGCATCGTCGGTGGTGTGACTCTGGTACTGGCCGGTTTCGCCGCACTGGTACAGACCGACATCAAACGTATCCTCGCCTACTCGACCATGAGCCAGATCGGCTACATGTTCCTGGCGCTGGGCGTGGGTGCCTGGGATGGCGCGATTTTCCACCTGATGACCCACGCCTTCTTCAAGGCCCTGCTGTTCCTTGCTTCCGGTGCGGTGATCGTTGCCTGCCACCACGAGCAGAACATCTTCAAGATGGGCGGTCTGTGGAAAAAGCTGCCACTGGCCTACGCCAGCTTCATCGTCGGTGGTGCTGCACTGGCCGCCCTGCCACTGGTCACCGCAGGCTTCTACTCCAAGGACGAAATCCTTTGGGAAGCGTTCGCCAGCGGCAACCACGGTCTGCTTTACGCCGGTCTGGTCGGTGCGTTCATGACTTCGCTGTACACCTTCCGCCTGATCTTCATCACGTTCCACGGTGAAGCCAAGACCGAAGCCCACGCCGGTCACGGCATCTCTCACTGGCTGCCACTGTCGGTGCTGATCGTACTGTCGACGTTCGTCGGCGCCATGATCGTTCCACCGCTGCACGGCGTACTGCCTGAGAGCGTTGGCCATGCCGGTGGTGAAGCCAAGCACAGTCTGGAAATCGCTTCGGGCGCCATCGCCCTGGCCGGTATCCTGCTGGCGGCCCTGCTGTTCCTCGGCAAGCGTCGCTTCGTGACCGCGATCGCCAACAGCGGCGTCGGCCGTTTCCTTTCAGCCTGGTGGTTCGCTGCCTGGGGCTTCGACTGGATCTACGACAAACTGTTCGTCAAGCCGTACCTTGCGATCAGCCATGTACTGCGCAGAGACCCGCTCGACCAGACCATCGGTCTGATCCCGCGTATGGCCAAAGGCGGTCACACCGCCCTGAGCCGCACCGAGACCGGTCAACTGCGTTGGTATGCCGCCTCGATGGCTGCTGGTGCCGTGCTGGTAATTGGCGCCATCGTGCTGGTAGCGGTCTGATATGAACCTTGCGAATTTGCGAAAGGAAACGAGCCCGTCATGATTCTGCCTTGGCTAATCCTGATCCCCTTCATCGGCGGCCTGCTGTGCTGGATGGGTGAGCGCTTCGGCGCTACCCTCCCCCGCTGGATTGCGCTGTTGACCATGACCCTGGAACTCGCCCTCGGCCTCTGGCTGTGGGCCCACGGTGACTATTCATTTGCTCCGGCGCCTGGCGCCGATCCGACCTGGGCGCTCGAGTTCAAGCACGTCTGGATCCAGCGCTTCGGCATCAACGTGCACCTGGCCCTCGACGGCCTGTCGCTGTTGATGATCCTGCTGACCGGCCTGCTGGGTATCCTCTCGGTACTCTGCTCGTGGAAAGAGATTCAACGTCACGTTGGCTTCTTCCACCTGAACCTGATGTGGATCCTGGGCGGCGTGGTCGGCGTGTTCCTCGCCCTCGACCTGTTCATGTTCTTCTTCTTCTGGGAAATGATGCTGGTGCCGATGTACTTCCTCATCGCGCTCTGGGGTCACAGTTCTTCGGACGGCAAGAAAACCCGGATCTACGCAGCAACCAAGTTCTTCATCTTCACTCAGGCTTCCGGCCTGATCATGCTGGTGGCGATCCTCGGTCTGGTGCTGGTCAACTTCAACAACACTGGCGTGATTACCTTCAACTACGCCGACCTGTTGAAGACCAAGATGTCGATGACCACCGAGTACATTCTGATGCTCGGCTTCTTCATCGCCTTCGCGGTCAAGCTGCCAGTCGTACCGTTCCACTCGTGGTTGCCTGACGCGCACGCCCAGGCGCCGACTGCCGGTTCCGTCGACCTCGCCGGTATCCTGCTGAAAACCGCGGCCTACGGTCTGCTGCGTTTCGCCCTGCCGCTGTTCCCGAATGCTTCGGCCGAGTTCGCGCCGATCGCCATGACCCTCGGTCTGATCGGGATCTTCTACGGTGCGTTCCTCGCGTTCGCGCAAACCGACATCAAGCGTCTGATCGCCTTCTCGTCCGTTTCCCACATGGGCTTCGTGTTGATCGGCATCTACTCCGGCAGCCAACTGGCGCTGCAAGGTGCAGTGATCCAGATGCTGGCGCACGGTCTGTCGGCCGCGGCACTGTTTATCCTCAGCGGTCAGCTGTACGAGCGTCTGCACACCCGTGACATGCGTGAGATGGGCGGTCTGTGGTCGCGTATCGCTTACCTGCCGGCGATCAGCCTGTTCTTCGCCGCCGCCTCGCTGGGTCTGCCGGGTACCGGTAACTTCGTCGGCGAGTTCCTGATCCTGATCGGTACGTTCGCCAGTGCGCCATGGATCACCGCGATTGCCACCTCCGGTCTGGTGTTCGGTTCGGTCTACTCGCTGATCATGATCCACCGTGCCTACTTCGGTCCGTCGAAATCGGATTCGATACTGCACGGCATGGACGGTCGCGAACTGATCATGGTGCTGGGCCTTGCGGTGCTGCTGATTTACCTCGGCGTCTACCCGCAACCGTTCCTCGACACTTCCGCCGCCACGATGCATGGCGTGCAGCAGTGGCTCGGCACCGCCTTCACTCAACTCGCTTCGGCCCGGTAAGAGCGCTATGGAATTCACGATTCAACACTTTATTGCGCTTGCGCCACTGTTGATCACCAGCCTCACCATTATCGTGGTGATGCTGGCAATCGCCTGGCGCCGCAACCACTCGCAGACCTTCCTGATCTCGGTCGCCGGTCTGAACCTGGCCCTGCTGTCGATCCTGCCAGCCCTGAAAGTCGCGCCTCTGGCCGTGACCCCATTGCTCCAGATCGACACCTTCGCCTGCCTGTACATGGCGCTGATCCTGGTCGCCACCCTCGCTTGTGTGACCCTCGCCCACGCCTACCTCGGCGATGGCGGTTCGGGTTACCCGGGCAACCGTGAAGAACTGTACCTGCTGATCCTGATGGCCGCCGCCGGTGGTCTGGTTCTGGTCAGCGCGCAGCACCTGGCCGGTTTGTTCATCGGTCTGGAACTGCTGTCGGTGCCGGTCTACGGTCTGGTGGCTTACGCCTTCTTCAACAAGCGTTCGCTGGAAGCCGGTATCAAGTACATGGTGCTGTCGGCCGCCGGTTCCGCGTTCCTGTTGTTCGGTATGGCCCTGCTCTACGCTGACGCCGGCACCCTGAGCTTCAACGGTATCGGTCAGGCGCTGGCCACCACCAACCTGCCGAGCTCGCTGGCTCAATTGGGTCTGGGCATGATGCTGATCGGTCTGGCATTCAAGCTGTCGCTGGTACCGTTCCACCTGTGGACGCCGGACGTGTACGAAGGTGCTCCTGCACCGGTCGCCGCGTTCCTCGCCACGGCGTCGAAGGTTGCCGTGTTCGCGGTGATGGTGCGTCTGTTCCAGATCTCCCCTGCCGCGAGCAGTGGCGTGCTGAGCGACGTACTGAGCGTGATCGCCGTCGCCTCGATCCTGTTCGGTAACCTGCTGGCCCTGACCCAGAGCAACCTCAAGCGTCTGCTCGGTTACTCGTCCATCGCGCACTTCGGCTACCTGCTGATCGCGCTGGTGGCGAGCAAGGGTCTGGCGGTGGAAGCCATCGGCGTGTATCTGGTTACTTATGTGATCACCAGCCTTGGCGCCTTCGGCGTGATCACCCTGATGTCCTCGCCGTACAACGGCCGTGACGCCGACGCGCTGTACGAGTACCGCGGCCTGTTCTGGCGCCGTCCGTACCTGACCGCGGTACTGACCGTGATGATGCTGTCCCTGGCCGGTATCCCGCTGACCGCTGGCTTCATCGGCAAGTTCTACATCATCGCCACCGGTGTCGAGTCGCACCAATGGTGGCTGGTCGGTTCGCTGGTACTGGGCAGCGCCATCGGCGTGTTCTACTACCTGCGCGTGATGGTCACCCTGTACCTGATCGAACCGAACCTGCGCCGCCACGACGCCCAGCTGCACTGGGAACAGAAGGCAGGCGGCGTAATGCTGCTGGCCATCGCCCTGGTCGCGTTCTTCCTCGGTGTGTACCCGCAGCCATTGCTGACCTTGGTTCAGCAGGCGGGTCTGGCGGGCTGATATTCGGCTGGCTGGAAACGGAAACGGCACCTTCGGGTGCCGTTTTTGTTTTTGTGGGATTTAACGTCAAAAGATCGCAGCCTGCGGCAGCTCCTACAGGGGAATTGTGTAGGAGCTGCCGAAGGCCGCGATCTTTTGATCTTTACAACCTCTTCACCATCGGCACGCACGCCAGTTGCAGACCCGAAGGTGATTGATAAACCGCACTCTCTTCCCCGACATAACCACAGCGCCGATAAAAGTCGGCCGCATTCAATGTGGCGTCCAGACACACCTCGGTCAACCCGAGATCCCGCGCCAAATCTTCGAGAAAGAACAGAACACGCTTGCCCAGCCCACGCTGCATGAAATCCGGGCGAATGAAGATCGCGCCGATTTCACGGTAATCCAGATCAAGCATGCCGGTCGCTACAGCCTGACCCTCAATGCAGCCCAGATAAAAGTGTTTTGCCATCAGCGTGTCGTAGCCGTCTTCGGCCGCGCCTTTGGTCCAGTCGAGCATTTGCTGCTGACTGTAGGCACCGATGCATTGGTGCCGGATGGCCAGTCGCCGAATGTCGAATGCGATCTGCGCGTCGTCCGGGGTGGCTCTTCTTATGTCGAACATTTCTCTCTCCTTGAGCCATGTGCGGACGGGGCATGAAAAAAGCCCCGTCCATGGCTGGCGGGGCCTCGGGTAACACGTCAAATGACAAACACGTATGACCTCATGGCCCGCCGGAAGCGGTCATGGAGGAGCACATCATGGTCATTCGAAGTTGGACAGTCATGGGGCGATAGTGCTGCGGATTGTTCCGACACGTCAATTGCTAAGCCTCCTCTCTACTCAATCGAACGTTCTCACCACACTCGTCGATTCGTCCTACAGGTGTTTTTACGACCGGCGTCTACGGTTGAAAAAGGGACGAAAAGCAAGGCCTGGAGGCCTTGACCGATTCGATTATCGAGACAACACTATACGTAGGTAACGTACAGAACATGGATGCTCTATTTATCGAATTGCCTGTGTTTCAGAAGCACCGAGACGACTATCTGGATGACGAACTGTTTCGCAGCTTTCAATTGGAGTTGCTGAAAAATCCGGAAGCGGGCGATCTCATCGAGGACACAGGCGGGCTTCGTAAAATTCGCTTCAGCGACCAACGAAGAGGGAAAGGCAAGCGCAGCGGATTACGAGTGATTTATTACTGGTGGTCAGGCTTCGATCAGTTCTGGCTCTTTACCGTCTTCAACAAAAACGAGCAGGACGATTTGACGCCTGCCCAGAAAAAGCTTTTCAGAAAAACACTGGATAGAGAACTCAACGCGAGAAGCCACTATGAAACGTGACATTTTTTCCGAACTGATGGATGGACTGGAAGCACTGGCCGATGAACGCCAAGGCAAAATCACCTTGCGTACCCATAAGGTTCAGCTGCCAAAACTGATGCCGATCACTGCTGAGGAAGTGATAGCCATCCGTCAGCAACTTAATCTTTCCCGGTCAGTTTTCGCGATGTATCTACGCACCAATACGCGAACGCTCGAGAACTGGGAGCAAGGACGAGCTACGCCCAATGCTCAGGCCACAACCCTGATCCGTCTGGTCGAGCGTTTTCCACAGACAATCGAACAACTCGCAGCCCTGACCTGACACGGGGTTTTGATTCCAGCCACATGACGAAATTGTAATTCCCCCATCACCTTGGCGTTATCCGCAGCTTGCAACGATGTGACCCGGCGACCAATGCCGGCGGGCCCTGCCCCGTCGAACAATAAAACCACGCCGACGCACGTTCCCGTTCTGCCGAACCCAAGGAGTGTTTGATGGTTAACAATACAAAAATGTCGATGGCCGCTTTAGCGGTGGTGGTCGGCTCCGGGCCGTCCATGGTGTTTGCAGAAGACAAGCCCGAAGGCTTTGTCGAAGGCAGCAGCCTGACGGTGCTCAACCGCAACTTCTACTTCAATCGTGATCATCGCAACGGCCAGTCCAGCCCCACCGGCAACGGTTATTCCGAAGCCTGGGCGCATGCGGTGATCAGCAAGTTCGAATCCGGTTTCACCCAAGGCACCGTCGGGGTCGGTGTCGACGCATTTGCCATGGTCGGCTTGAAACTCGACACCGGTGACGGCCGCAACGGCGGGCGCAGTTCGTTCGATGTGCTGCCGGTCAACCGTGACGGCCAGGCGCGGGATGAATACACCAAGATCGGTGGCGCCGCCAAAGTGCGGGCCTTCGATACCGTGGTCAAGGTCGGTGATGTGTTCCCGGCCAACCCGGTGGTGGCCGCAGGTGATTCGCGCCTGCTGCCGGAAAGCTTTCGTGGTGTGACGGCGACCAACACCAGCATCGACGGTCTGTCGATTCAGGGCGGTCGTTTGCATGCGATGAGCCAACCGGTGTCCAGCGACATGCGCGAAAATTTCGCCACGTTCTACGCCGGCCCGGTCAATTCGCCGTGGATCGCTTATGGCGGGGGCGACTACGTGCTGAACAAGAACCTCAGTTTCAGCCTGTACTCCAGTCGTCTCAAGGATGCCTGGAATCAGTATTACGCCGGCACCGCTTGGACCTATCCGCTGGCGGACGACCTGTCGCTGTTCGGCGGCCTGAACTATTACAAGGCGGTCGACGAAGGCAAACAACTGCTTGGCCAGTTCGACAACAACATCTGGAGCGGCCGCGTCGGCGTGAAGCTCGGCGCCCATTCCGTCGCCCTCTCCCATCAGCGCAACAACGGCAACGACGACTTCGATTACCTGCGCCAGTCCGACTCGATCTTCCTCGACAACTCGATCCAGTACAGCGACTTCAACTCACCGAAAGAACGTTCGTGGATGGTGCGCTACGACCTCGACATGAGCGCTTATGGCGTGCCGGGTCTGTCGTTCATGACCCGTTACGCGCGCGGCACCGACGCCGACTATTCCAACGCCAACGCCGTGTACATGCGCCGCGATGCCGAAGGCAATCCGCTGACCGACCAGAAGCGCTGGGAGCGCGACATCGAAGTCAAATACGTGGTGCAGAGCGGTTCGATGAAAGACCTGTCACTGCGTTTGCGCCAGGCCACCACCCGCGCCACGGCGTTCGAGTCGGACCTGGATGAAGTGCGGGTGATCGTCGAATACCCGCTGGCGATTCTCTGAGTTTCCCGAGCAATACCATTCACCTTTAGAAGCTCCTTGCTCCTTTGGTCAGAGGTGAATTTTTTGGCGTCCTTCGGGGCGCCTTTTTTTGCGCTGAATAAACTCATCGTTTTCTTGACCGAACCGCAAGCCACCTGCCATCTTCGCCTGCGCTGACCAACAAGAATAACGAGGGACCGATGAGTAGCCGTAAGAACCTGGAAATCGAGTACTTGCGAGGGGCTGCTGTGGCCATGACCTTCTTGTGCCATGTCACCATGATGCTGCCGTTCCATACCGATACGCTGCTGAGAATATTCTCGATTTTCATGCCCTGGACCGGTGTCGACCTGTTCTTCTGCATTTCCGGTTTCGTGGTCAGCAAGGCCTATCTGGACCATTTCGACCAACAGCGCGCCCAAGGTCAGTTCGGTCTGGCAACGGCCTGTTTCTGGCTGCGCCGCGCCTATCGCCTGCTGCCCACGGCATGGCTCTGGATACTCATTCCGCTGTTGTTTTCCATTGTTTTCAACCAATCGAACGCCTTTGGTTCGTGGTACGACAATCTGCGCAGTTTCACCGCCGTCGCGACCTTCAGCGGCAATCTGGCGATGCATTACAACTCGCTGTTGGGCCCTAGCCCTCAATACTGGAGCCTGGCGCTCGAAGAGCAGTTTTACTTCGTGTTTCCGTTTTTTCTGCTGTTTGTCACGGCCCCGCGTTGGCGGATCATTGCCCTGTTCGCACTGATTGCGTTGCAGTTCGGTATTGATCGAAACCCCTACGGCCAACCCACAAGCATCCTCACGCACTTCCGTCTGGATGCAATGCTCTGGGGAATTCTTCTGTGCCTGTTCACCCGTACCCGCCTCTATCGGCAGATAGAACCGGTCGGGCTGGGTCAGGGGACGATCAAACCGCTGCTTTGCACGCTGTTCCTGCTCTACATGCTGGGTTCTATCGCCATCCAGCTGATTGCCATGCCCATTGCTGTCGGCATCGTCGCGATGGTCGCGGTATTGATTGTCTGGCTGGCGAGTTATCAGAAAGGCTACATCTACTGTCCGGCCTTCATGCGCGGTCTCATGCAGTGGCTTGGCTCACGGTCGTATGGGCTCTACGTGATCCACGTGTTCACCAACCACCTGAGTACAGAGATCTGGACGCGTATTGCCGCCAACCAAGGCGTGCCGCTGGATGGGCGTTTCACCCTTGAGCTGTTACTGACGTCGGTGGGTCTGCTGGTGCTGCTGAGCGAACTCAACTACCGCTTTATCGAAACGCCTCTGCGTCTGCGCGGCGCCGAGATTGCCCGACGCAAGTTGAACCAGGAAGCGTCTCCGCTCCCGGCCACTGTCGACGTCGAGCCCTTGCCGACCAAGTAACCCTCCTTGAACACACAGGCTAGAGAGCTGACGTCCGAAGGGCAACCTGAAAACATTGTGGGAAGGTTCTGCTTTTCCCACACAACTTTTAAATGCAGCTCCGGGGATCAGGTGTTGGTTAGCCACCACTGTTGCGGCACACGCCGGCCACGCTGTATCTGAGGGTGTTGAGCTGCCCTTGCGAGTCTTCGTAGGTCATAGCGGTAGGCACCACCGAGCAGGCAGGCTGCGGCTTCACCACGCTGACGATTTTCACCACGTCGAGCTTCATGCCGTATTCGTATTCCTTGACCACCGGCGCCGCTTTGCCGCGCTCGGCTGCGTATTGCGCCATGGCTTTGGCGTTGGCGCTGAAAGCACGTTCGAAAGTGCGATCGCCGCCGCCTTCAGCCAGTGCATTTACCGACATCGCCATGACGCCGGCGAAGGTCATCCATTTGATCAACTGCATGTTTACTCCTCCGTAAAAAAGCCCGGCATCGGCACACGACAACGGGCTTGTTCCAGTGCGCCGGGCTTACAGGTCTTTGGTCTTGTCGTCTTTCTTCTCGTTGACGACGACCGGGTCGCGGGCCTGTTCCTTGGTCACGAACAGCTCCACGGCGCGATCATTGGCGGTCATCATCCGGTCGAACGTGCGGTCACCGCCGCCTTCGGCCATGGCCAGGGACGACAGCATCAGGGCGGCTGCGAAGGTGCTCAGTTGGGCGAATTTCATGGTTGATTCCTCGTTTAAGTAGCTGACGGGATCAAAGTAACAAGGCGCACCTTTCGTGACGGTGGCGGGGGAATTACATATCCGTTATCTGCCGGATCAGTGCACGGAACCCATGTGGGAGCGGGCTTGCTCGCGAAAGCGGTGTGTCATCCAACATTGATGTCGACTGACACGGCCTCTTCGCGAGCAAGCCCGCTCCCACAAGGGATCACCTATTCAGACGGTACGGTGTCCTCATCCCGGCGATGGGCGATCTGGTACAGCGCGGGCAAGATCAGCAACGTGAGGATCGTCGAGGACAGAATCCCGCCAATCACCACGGTTGCCAGCGGCCGCTGCACTTCAGCACCGGTGCCGGTTGCCAGCGCCATCGGAATAAACCCCAGCGAAGCCACCAGCGCGGTCATCAACACTGGCCGCAACCGCGTCAACGCGCCGACGTTGATCGCCTCCGCCAGCGACCTTCCTTCCTCGCGCAAATTGCGAATAAACGCGATCATCACCAGCCCGTTGAGCACCGCTACCCCGGACAGCGCGATAAACCCCACGCCTGCGGAAATCGACAACGGAATATCCCGCAGCCACAGCGCCATCACCCCACCTGTCAGCGCAAACGGAATCCCGGTAAACACCAGCAAGCCGTCCTTCAGATTGTTGAACATCATGAACAGCAAGCCGAACACCAGCAGCAACGCCACCGGCACCACGATCTGCAAGCGCTTGGCCGCCGATTGCAGTTGTTCGAACTGCCCGCCCCAACTGGTCCAGTAACCGGCCGGCACCTGCACCTCGCGCTCGATCAGCGCACCCGCCTCGCTGACGAACGAGCCGATATCCCGCCCGCGCACGTTGGCGCTGACGATCACCAGGCGCTTGCCGTTTTCGCGGCTGACCTGGTTCGGCCCGAGCACCAGATCGAGGCTGGCGACGTCCTTCAGCGCGATAAACCCGATCTGATTCGCCGCACCGCTCAGCGCCGGCACCGGAATCAGCAACGCCGACAAGCCGTCAATGTCCTTGCGCATGGCGTCGGACAAACGCACCACCATGTCGAAGCGCCGATCGCCCTCGTACAAGGTGCCGGCCTGACGCCCGCCCACTGCCACAGCGATGGTGTCCTGCACATCACCGACGTTGAGCCCGTAACGCGCCGCCTTGTCGCGGTCGATGTTGATGGTCAGCACCGGCAACCCGGTGGTCTGCTCGACTTTCACTTCAGAGGCGCCGTTGACCTTTTGCATCGCCGCCGCGATCTTCGCCGCCGTGGCGTTGAGCACGTCCATGTCATCGCCGAACACCTTCACCGCGACATCGCTGCGCACACCGGAGATCAGTTCGTTGAAGCGCAACTGGATCGGCTGCGACAGCTCATAGTTGCTGCCCGGCAACGTCGCGGCGGCTTGTTGCAACTCGGCCATCAGTGTTTCGCGGGACTTGTTCGGGTCTGGCCATTGATCCTTCGGTTTGAGCATCACGTAGCTGTCAGAGATGTTCGGCGGCATCGGATCGGAGGCGATTTCCGCCGTACCGGTGCGGGCGAACACCCGTTCAACCTCCGGCACTTTGGCCAGGATCAGCGTCTCCAGCCGCTGCTGCATGTCCACCGATTGCGTCAGGCTGGTGCCCGGCACGCGCAGCGCTTGCAGGGCAAAATCCCCCTCACTGAGGCTCGGTACAAACTCGCTGCCCATGCGGCTGGTGAGCACGCCGCTGAGCACGATCACGCCCAACGCCGCGCCCACGGCCACCGTGCGATGGGCCATGACCCAGGCCAGCGCCGGCGCATAAATACGACGGGCGCCGCGCATCACCACGCCCTCTTCTTCCTTGACCTTGCCGGTGACGAACAGCGCAATCGCTGCCGGCACAAAGGTCACCGACAGCAGCATCGCACCGAGCAACGCGATGACCACGGTGAACGCCATCGGGTGGAACATTTTCCCTTCGACGCCGCTCAGCGCGAAGATCGGCAGGTACACCACCATGATGATCAACTGGCCGAATATCAGCGGGCGCCGCGCCTCTTTCGCCGCCGCAAACACTTCCTTGAAACGCTCGGCACGAGTCAGCAAACGGCCGTGATGCTGCTGTGCGTGAGCCAACCGGCGCAGGGTGTTTTCGACGATCACCACCGCACCGTCGACGATGATCCCGAAGTCCAGCGCGCCGAGGCTCATCAGGTTGGCACTGACCTTGTTGCTGAACATCCCGGTGAAGGTGAACAGCATCGACAGCGGAATCACCATCGCCGTAATCAGCGCGGCGCGGATGTTGCCGAGGAACAGGAACAGAATCGCGATCACCAGAATCGCGCCTTCGATCAGGTTCTTTTTCACCGTAGCGATGGCTTTGTCGACCAGGTGCGTGCGGTCGTACACCGGCACGGCGATCACGCCTTGCGGCAGGGATTTATTGATCTGTTCCAGCTTGCTGGCCACCGCTTGCGAAACGGTGCGGCTGTTCTCGCCGATCAACATGAACACCGTACCCAGCACCACTTCGCGACCGTTTTCGGTGGCTGCACCGCTGCGCAACTCACGGCCGATTTCCACGGTGGCGACGTTCTTCACCCGGATCGGCGTGCCATCGACATTGGCCATGACGATGTTGGCGATGTCCTCAGTACTCGCCACTTGCCCCGGCGCGCGGATCAGCAATTGCTCGCCGCTGCGCTCGATATACCCGGCGCCGACGTTGGCGTTGTTGCGCTCCAGCGCGGTGATCAGATCGGTGAGCGTGAGCTTGTACGCGGCGAGGCGTTTCGGGTCCGGCGCGATCTGATATTCCTTGGCAAACCCACCGATGGTGTTGATCTCGGCGACGCCCGGTACGTTGCGCAATTGCGGCTTGATGATCCAGTCCTGAATCACCCGCAGATCGGTCGGCGTGTAGGTTGTGCCGTCGTCCTTCAACGCGCCCTCCTGCGCCTCGACCGTCCACAGAAAGATCTCGCCGAGGCCGGTGGAGATCGGTCCCATCAGCGCTTCGGCGCCTTCGGGCAATTGCTCCTTGGCAATCTGCAGACGCTCGTTGACCAGTTGGCGGGCGAAGAACAGGTCGGTGCCGTCCTTGAAGATCACCGTCACTTGCGACAGCCCCGAACGCGACAGCGACCGGGTCTGTTCCAGCGCCGGCAAACCGGCCATCGCGGTTTCAATCGGGAAGGTGATGCGCTGCTCGGTTTCCAGCGGCGAGAACCCGGCGGCGCCGGTATTGATCTGCACCTGGACGTTGGTGATGTCGGGCACGGCGTCGATCGGCAGTTTCTGATAACTGGCGATGCCGAGGCCGGCCATGAGCAGAACGGCGAGCAGCACGATGATGCGCTGCTCGATGGCAAACTGGATCAGGCGTTCGAACATGGGAACCTTCCAGAATTAATGACTGTGCTCGGCTGAGGCTTTGCCCAGCTCCGACTTGAGGACGAAGCTGCCGGCGCTGGCGACTTGCACGCCCGGTTCCAGCCCTTGGGTGACTTCCACGTGGCCTGCGGCACGGCTGCCCAGTTCCACCGCCTGCGCCTTGAAGCCGTCGTCGGTACGCACGAACACCGTGGGTTTGTCCTCGACGGTCTGGATCGCGGTTTCCGGCACGGCGACTTTGGCCTGGCGGCTGTCGGTGGCGACCCGCGCGGTGACGAACAGCCCCGGACGCCATGAGCCCTGCGGGTTTTCCAGCGTCACGCGCACGGTCGCGGTGCGCGTTTGTTCGCCGAGCAGGCTGCCGACGTACGCCACGCTGCCGGTCACTTCGGCCTTCAGTTCAGGCGCGCTGACGGTGACGGGTTTGCCCACCTGCACCTGGGTCAGATCCTTGGGCGAGACACCGAACGTGACCCACACCCGCGACAGATCCGAGAGGGTGAATGCGGCAGTGGTTTCATCAACCACCTCGCCCGGCGTCAGGTGTTTTTCCACCACTACGCCGTCGAATGGCGCGCGCAGTTCGTAGCGATTGCCACCGGTGGCGACCACGCTGCCGCTGAGTACGCTGATTTTCTGCCGGGCGTTGTTCATGGCGATTTCCGCCTCTTCCAACGCCTGCTTCGCCTGGAGGAAATCCTGCTCGGCGGAGATCTTGTCCTGCCACAGTTTTTTCTCGCGCTCGTAGGTGGTGCGCGCCAGCGCCAGGCGACGTTGCGCGGCGGCCTGCTCGCTACGCTGATCGGAAATCTGCTGACTGGCGATCACGGCCAGCAACTGGCCCTTTTTCACCGGTTGCCCGAGGTTGACTGCCACCGACTCGACCACCCCCGGCACGCGCGGCACGACGTGCGCAGTGCGGTCCTCGTCGAAGCGCACTTCGCCGGGGAACGACAGGCCAAGACTGATGCTCTGCGCCCGCGCCTCGGCCAGTTGAATGCCTGCGGCGGCGATCTGCTCGGTGCTCAATTCGATGTGGCCTTCTTCGGCATGTTCGCCTTCGGCGGCAGCGCCCTCCTCGGCGTGATCGGCGTGTTCGGAGGCCTCATCGGCATGCGCGTCGATATTTGAATTGGCCGGCCACATCGAACCGAGGCCAATGCCCAGCGCCAAGGTCGCCACCGCGACCACCATCAGTTTTTTATCCATGGAAACTCCTCTGCGCCGTGCCATCGCGCAGTTGTCTGAAAAGTGAAATTCAAGGGCTGACGCTGAGGTCGCCGTAGATCCGTTCGAGGCGCACGCGGGCGTCGGTCGCCTCGCTGACGGCCTGGATGTATTGGCTGCGCGCGGCGATCAGGGTGCGTTGGGCATCGAGTACGTCGAGGAAACCGAACTTGCCCATTTCGAAACCGCGCGTGGCGCTGTCCACTGCGCTTTGTGCGGCGGGCAGGATGGTCTGGTTGAACGCGTTGACTTCGCCGTTGGCGGTCTGCCATTGCTCAAGGCTGGTCTGGACTTCGGTGCGCAAACGCAGCTCGGTGGCGTTGCGCAGATCCCGCGCCTGATCGCTGCGGCGTGCGGCGGCGAGCACGTTGCCCTGATTACGGTTGAACAGCGGAATCGGCATCGACAGCCCGACCACGTTGACCCGTTCGCGCTCGGTTTCGCTGTACTGACTGCCGATGCTCACGGTCAGGTCGGGAATGCGCTGCGACTTTTCCAGGCCCAACGAGGCTTCGCGCTGATCGATCTGCAGCTTCGCCAGACGCAGCTCGGCAGTCTGGTTCAGACGCTCGAGCAAACGGCCGGGCGGCGGCAGCGTGGCGAGGTTTTGCGTGGCGGCTTGGACGTTGGTCGAAGTCGGCAACGGTGCGCCCATGACCTGCGCCAGTTGCTGATAGGCGTTGGCCTGATCGCGCTCGGCGCGGCTCACCTCCAGGCGCACTTCCGAGAGCTGCACCTGTGCTCGCGCACCTTCGACCGGCGACGATTTACCGGCCTCGATCCGCCCCTGAGCGACGCGCAAACCGTGCTCGGCCAGTTGCAGTGACTGACGCGACAGCTGCAAGCGTTGCTGCGCGGTTTGCGCGCTGTTGAACGCCTGAATCACATCGGCGCGCAAGGCATTGCGCTTGCGCTCCAGCTCAATGCCGGCGGCGTCCTGCGCACGGCTGGCGACATCAATGCGCGCACCGCGTTTGCCGCCCAGTTCAATCGGCTGGCTGAGCATCACCGTAGTGGTGCGCGAGTCGCGCCGGGTGTCTTCGGCCTCCCACGACACCTCGGGATTGGGGATCAGCCCGGCCTGCTGGCGATCGCCCTCGGCAATACCGATTTCCCATTGCGCAGCAGCGAGATCGGGGTTGCCGGCGAAGGCACTTTGCAGCGCCTGATCCAGTGTCAGGGTCGATGCGCTGGCCAGGCTGCTGCACGCCAGCAACAAGAGGCAGCTGGCGGTTTTGTTCAGGCGTGATCGCGCCGTCAGTTCAATTAAACCGGGCAATGGAGGGCTTCCTTTAATTCAGGATTTTTCGATGCCGCCACGTTAGGGTTTTGAACTTATCGACAAGGTGACTGGAACATTACAAATCCGTTATCCACGGTTCAGCAAAGTTGTTTTGTTCTAGGATGCGAAGTGCAATCGGCTTTGTCGTAATACATGGAAACAAATACTCGGTAGTTAACTGCTGAACAGTACTTGTCGGAATCAAACTTACGAGAATCACGTAGTCCGCGCTGCGGCGGACTGTCGCACAGCCCCGGTTTAAAGCATTGGGTTGTTGACCCTGTAGCCGCTACAACCTTTATCGTTGCGGACATCCCCTCACCCCAGCCCTCTCCCGGGGGGAGAGGGGGCCGACCGAAGTGTCTCGGGTTTTTTATCGACCTGTTACATCAAGTCGATTATGGATTCAGTAAAGTTTTTTCACGTTGGCGTAGTTCTGAAATATCCCGCATTCAGTCCCCTCTCCCTCGGGGAGAGGGTTAGGGTGAGGGGTTGCCTTAATTAGATATCCCTTAAATAAAAGTGGTGATAGATCATGCGAATCCTTGTCGTCGAGGACGAGCTTAAAGCTGCCGAATACTTGCATCAGGGTTTGACCGAAAGTGGTTATATCGTTGACCACGCCGCCACCGGTGCCGATGGATTGCATCTGGCGCAACAGCAGGCGTATGACCTGATCATTCTCGACGTGAACTTGCCGGAACTGGACGGCTGGGGCGTGCTGGAGCAACTGCGCCGCACCCACTCGACGCGGGTGATGATGCTCACCGCGCGCGGGCGGCTGGCGGACAAGATTCGTGGTCTGGACCTGGGCGCCGACGACTATCTGGTCAAGCCGTTCGAGTTTCCCGAACTGCTGGCGCGGGTGCGTACCCTGATGCGCCGCAGTGAAAACATCCCGCTACCGCAGGTGTTGAAAGTCGCCGATCTGGAGCTTGATCCGGGCCGGCATCGGGCGTTTCGTGGCGAGCAGCGCATCGACCTGACCACCAAGGAATTCGCCCTGCTGCATTTGCTGATGCGCCAGTCCGGCGAGGTGCTGACCCGCACGCAGATCATCTCGCTGGTGTGGGACATGAATTTCGACTGCGACACCAACGTGGTCGAAGTATCGATCCGGCGCTTGCGGGCGAAGATCGATGATCCGTTCGACAACAAGCTGATCCACACCCTGCGCGGTGTCGGCTATGTGCTGGAGGCGCGGGAATGAAGCCGGCCAGCCTGTCGATGCGCCTCGGTCTGACGGTAAGTATTCTCGGCGCGCTGTTGGTGGTATTCCTGGCGATCCTCGCCTATTTCGCCCTGACCCATGAGCTGAATGCGCTGGCCCGCGACAGCCTGCAAAAGAAGATGGCGCAGGTCGAGCACAGCCTGTCGCTGTACGCCGACACCAACGAAGTCAGTGGCAAGCCGCACATTCTGCTCGATCAGGTCATGGGCCATGACAACCTGACGCTGACGATTTACGAGCGCTCGAATCTGCGTTCGCCGCTGCTCAAATCCGGCACGGGTCTGAACGATCCACGGGTGGAACTCAGAGCTGTTCGCGGGACCACCGATCAACTGACCTACAGCGACAGCAGCGATGCCGAAGGTGCGAAGTTCCTCACCGCGTCGAAGCTGATTCGCCTCAAGGATGGCAGCAGCGTGCCGGTGCTGCTGTCGATGGACAACGCCCATGATCAGGCTTTGCTCAGCGCCTATCTGCGCTCGACGCTGATTGCCCTGCCGTTGTTGCTGGTGTTCATCGGCCTCACCGCGTGGGGCGCGGTGCAGCGTGGATTGGCGCCGCTGCGCGAGTTTCGCAAAGTGGCGGCGATGGTCTCGACGCAGGACCTGGATCATCGGCTGTCGGTGGTGAACATGCCGCAGGAGTTGAGCGAACTGGCGCAGGGCATCAACTTCATGCTGCATCGCCTCGATGCCGGGGTGCAGCAGTTGTCACAGTTCTCCGATGACCTGGCGCATGAACTGCGCACGCCGATCAACAACCTGATGGGCAAGGCCCAGGTGACGCTGTCGCGCGAGCGCACGAGCGAGGAATACCAGGACGTTCTGGTGTCGTGCACCGAGGAGCTGGAGCGCGTGGCGCGGATTGTTTCCGACATGCTGTTTTTGGCGCAGGTCAGTCATCCGTCGGCACTGGCGCCGTTTGAATCGGTGGCGCTGGAGGAGGAAGCGGCGAAGGTCGCGGAGATGTTTTCGCTGGCGGCGCAGGACAAGCAGATTCATTTGAATGTTGTTGGCAGCGCATCGGTGTTGGGCGATCGGCTGATGATCCAGCGGGCTATTTCCAATCTGCTGTCCAACGCGCTGCGCCATTGCCCGAACGGCAAAACCATCACTTTGCTGATCGAGCAAGGCGCGACGCAAGCGTCACTGCTGGTGAGCAATCCCGGCGCCGGCATCGAGGCGCAACATCTGCCGCACCTGTTCGACCGCTTCTACCGCGTCGACAGCGCCCGCTCGCGTTCACAGGGCAGCACCGGGCTGGGACTGGCAATCGTGCGCTCGATCATGAGTCTGCATCAGGGCGTGGCGGAGGTGAAGAGCTTGCCAGGTGTCATGACCGTATTCCGCCTCGGTTTTCCCGCGGCGACACCCATGGCCCTTCGCTTGCAGGCAAGCTCCCACAGTGATTTGCGGGGTACTCAGGTTTTGTGACCACCACTGAAACCTGTAGGCCTTCACCTGCTCGCGATGGCGGTGGGTCCTGCAACATCTGCACTGCCTGATACTGAGCCTTCGCGAGCAAGCTCGCTCCCACAGGGACAGTAGTCATTCACAAAATGTGTGGACACCGCCAAAACCTGTGGGAGCGAGCTTGCTCGCGAAAGCGTCGGATCAGGCGATATCCATGTTGAATGTCAGAAAGCAATCGCTTGCAGGCAAGCTCCCACAGTGGTTTCGGGTGCACTCTGAATTTGTAAGCAACACAGAAACCTGTGGGAGCGTGGCTTGCCCGCGATAGCGGTAGATCAGGCAACAAAAAAAACGGCACCTTACGGTGCCGTTTGCCTTTCACACATCAACCATCACTTGCGCGCATCCGCCCACGATTTCAGCAGTTCGTTGTAGCTCACGGTCTCGCCCTTCGGCTTCTCGTTGGCCAGTTTCGGTTTTGGTGCGCCCGGTTGATCGAACCAGTATTGCGCGTCGCGTTCCGGGTTCATTTTCGGTGCGCAAGTGGCTTGCGCCTTGGAGCGTTCGAGGCGGGTCATGATTGCGTCCTGATCCTTGGCCAGGCCATCCAGCGCCTGTTGCGGAGTCTTCTCGCCGCTGGCCGCTTCGGCGATGTGGCTCCACCACAATTGCGCCAGACGCGGATAGTCCGGCACGTTGGTCCCGGTCGGGGTCCATTGCACGCGGGCCGGGCTGCGGTAGAACTCGACCAGGCCACCGAGTTTCGGCGCCAGATCGGTCATCGCCTGCGAGTTGATGTCCGACTCACGAATCGGCGTCAGGCCGACGATGGTTTTCTTCAGCGACACGGTTTTCGAGGTGACGAACTGCGCGTACAGCCACGCCGCCAGCTTCTGTTTCTCAGGCGTGGATTTCATGAACGTCCACGAACCCACGTCCTGATAGCCGAGCTTCATGCCCTCTTCCCAATACGGCCCACGCGGCGACGGCGCCATGCGCCATTTCGGCGTGCCGTCGGCGTTGACCACCGGCAGGCCCGGTTTGGTCATGTCGGCGGTGAACGCGGTGTACCAGAAAATCTGCTGGGCGATGTTGCCCTGCGACGGCACCGGGCCGGACTCGGAGAAAGTCATGCCCGCCGCTTCCGGTGGCGCGTACTTCTTCAGCCAGTCGACATACTTGGTGGTGGCGAACACCGCCGCCGGGCCGTTGGTGTCGCCGCCGCGGGTCACGCTGGAACCGACCGGGTGGCAATCCTCGACGCGAATCCCCCACTCGTCCACCGGCAAGCCGTTGGGCAGGCCCTTGTCGCCGCCACCGGCCATGGAGAACCAGGCATCGGTGAAACGCCAGCCCAGCGACGGGTCTTTCTTGCCGTAGTCCATGTGGCCGTAAACGCGCTTGCCGTCGATTTCCTTGACGTCTTCGCTGAAGAATTTTGCGATGTCTTCATAGGCCGACCAGTTCACCGGCACGCCCAATTCGTAGCCGTACTTTTCCTTGAACTTGGCTTTCAGATCCGCGCGTTCGAACCAGTCGGCGCGAAACCAGTACAGGTTGGCGAACTGCTGATCGGGCAGTTGATAGATCTTGCCGTCCGGCGCGGTGGTGAACGAGATGCCGATGAAGTCCTTGATGTCGAGGGTCGGCGAGGTGAAGTTCTTGCCTTCGTTGGCCATCAGGTCGGTGATCGATTCGGTCTTGCCGTAGCGAAAGTGCGTACCGATCAGGTCCGAGTCGTTGACCCAGCCGTCGTAGATGTTCTTGTCCGACTGCATCACCGTCTGCATTTTTTCCACCACATCGCCTTCTTGCAGCAGGTCGTGGGTGAGCTTGATCCCGGTGATTTCGGTGAACGCCTTGGCCAGCACCTTGGACTCGTATTCGTGGGTGGTCAGGGTCTCGGAAACCACTTTGATTTCCATGCCGCGAAACGGCTCGGCGGCCTTGATGAACCACTTCAATTCTTCGAGTTGCTGATCGGCCGTCAGGGTCGACGGCTTGAATTCACTGCCGATCCATTTTTTCGCAGCGTCTTCGTAGGCATCGGCCCAGGCAGATGCGCTCAAACCGCTGAGTGCCAGCACGGCTGCCAATGAAATGCTATGTCGCAGCTTATTGTTTTTGTCGAACATAGAGACCTCCAGTTTGAGTTACGGAGCACGATTGCCGAGCGACTCGACTAGCCCCAGCGCATCACAACCAACAGCCACACCAGAGACAGCGCGGACGCTACCCAGATGCTCCAGTCGGTGACGCCGATTACCAGCAGATGCAGGTAGGCGCTGCCGAGAAGACCGATGAACAAGCGATCGCCACGGGTGGTGGCAATCGGCAGAAAACCGCGTCGCAGGATGCTCGGCGAGCGCAATTCCCAGGTGGTCATGCCCACCAGCAACAGGCCGATGGCGATAAAGAACCCCGCCGTGGGGGTGGTCCAACTCATCCATTCCATCATGCGTTCCTCAGACCCGACCCAGGGCAAAGCCCTTGGCCACGTGGTTGCGAACAAACCAGATCACCAGCATGCCCGGCAGGATGGTCAACACCCCCGCCGCCGCCAGCACGCCCCAGTCGATGCCGGAAGCCGACACCGTGCGGGTCATCACCGCGGCAATCGGCTTGGCATTAACCGAAGTCAGCGTGCGCGCCAGCAGCAGTTCGACCCAGGAAAACATGAAGCAGAAAAACGCCGTGACGCCGATGCCGGAGCCGATCAGCGGGATGAAAATCTTCACGAAGAACTTGGGAAAGCTGTAGCCGTCGATGTACGCGGTTTCGTCGATTTCCTTGGGCACCCCGGACATGAAACCTTCAAGAATCCACACCGCCAGCGGCACGTTGAACAGGCAGTGCGCCAGCGCCACGGCGATGTGCGTGTCGAACAGCCCAATCGACGAATACAGCTGGAAGAACGGCAACAGAAACACCGCCGGTGGCGCCATGCGGTTGGTCAGCAGCCAGAAGAACAGGTGCTTGTCGCCGAGGAAGCGATAGCGCGAAAACGCATAGGCCGCCGGCAGCGCCACACTCAGCGAGATCACCGTGTTCAGGCTGACGTAATACAGCGAATTGAGATAACCGGTGTACCAGCTCGGATCGGTGAAAATCACCTTGTAGTTGTGCCAGGTGAAATCCTGGGGGAACAGGGTCAACCCGCCGAGAATTTCGGTGTTGCTCTTGAACGACATGTTCAGCAGCCAGTAGATCGGCACCAGCAGAAACAGGATGTACACCAGCAGCGGAATCAGCTTTCTCTTGCTCATGGCCGGGCCCTCAGCGGTTGGCGTCGGAATGGGTCATGGCGGTGTAGAACAGCCACGAGACCAGCAGGATGATCAGGAAGTACACCAGCGAAAACGCCGCCGCCGGCCCCAGATCGAATTGACCGACCGCCATCTGCGTCAACGTCTGACTCAAGAAGGTCGTGGCATTGCCCGGCCCGCCGCCGGTGAGCACGAACGGCTCGGTGTAGATCATGAAACTGTCCATGAAGCGCAGCATCACCGCGATCAGCAGCACGCTCTTCAGCTTCGGCAACTGAATATGGCGGAACACTGCCCACGCCGAGGCGCGGTCGATCCGCGCCGCCTGGTAATACACGTCGGGAATCGCCCGCAACCCGGAAAAACACAGCAGCGCCACCAGCGAAGTCCAGTGCCAGACGTCCATCACCAGCACCGTCACCCAGGCGTCCATGGTGTTGGCCGCGTAGTTGTAACTGATGCCCAGCGCATTCAGGCTCGACCCCAGCAGACCAATGTCGGCACGCCCGAAAATCTGCCAGATGGTGCCCACCACGTTCCATGGGATCAGCAGCGGAATCGCCAGGATGATCAGCACCACCGACGACCAGCGGCCCTTGGTCGGCATGGTCAGGGCGACGGCGATACCCAACGGAATTTCGATCAGCAGCACGCAGGCCGAGTAGATGAATTGGCGCAGCAGCGAGTCATGCAGACGCGGGTCGAGCAGCACCTGCTTGTACCAGTCGGCGCCGACAAAGTAGCGGCTGGACTGGTCGAAGATGTCCTGTACCGAGTAGTTGACCACGGTCATCATCGGGATCACCGCGCTGAACGCCACCAGCAGAAATACCGGCAACACCAGCCACCAGGCCTTGTTGTTCTGCACCTTGTTCATGGCTGCACCTCGTCGTCGGCTTCGAGCAGAAACTCATCGGCATAGACCATCAGCCACTGCGCCGGAAAACTGATATACGCCGTGCCCTGCGGCACCGGTTTGTCTTCGGCCAGACGCACCTTCAGCGGCGCGCCATCGAGGTCGAGGGTGAGGATCTTGTAGGTGCCGAGGTCTTCGACGTGAACCACCCGCGCCTGCATCGCCTCGTCAAACGGCTCGTCCCAGACGTGAATGAATTCGGGGCGGATGCCGACCTTCAGATTTTTCCACTGACCGTGTTCGATATGCCGTTGCAAGGCGTCGGACAACGGCAAGTGCGTCGAGGCGAAACCGACCCCGCCCGGCTGCGGCTGCACCTCGATCAGGTTCATCCCCGGGCTGCCGATGAAGTAGCCGACAAAGGTGTGAGTCGGCCGCTCGAACAATTCCCGGGGCGTGCCGAACTGCACGATCTGTCCGCCGTACATCACTGCGATCTTGTCGGCGAAGGTCGAGGCCTCCAGTTGATCGTGGGTGACGTAGACCATGGTGATGTTGAACTGCTCGTGGATCTGCTTGAGCTTGCGCCGCAGTTTCCACTTCAGGTGCGGGTCGATCACCGTTAGCGGCTCGTCGAAGAGAATCGCCGAGACGTCGTCACGCACCAGGCCACGGCCCATGGAGACTTTCTGTTTTTCGTCGGCAGTGAGGTTACGCGCCTTCTTGCTCAGCAAGTTTTGCAGGTCGAGGACTTCGGCAATTTCCTGCACCTTGCTGTGCACTTTCGCCTCGGCCATGCCCTGATTGCGCAGGGGGAAGGCCAGGTTGTCGAACACGGTCATGGTGTCGTAGACCACCGGGAACTGGAACACCTGAGCGATGTTGCGCTTCTCCGGGGTCAGGTCGTTGACCGCTTTGCCATCGAACAGCACATGCCCTTGCGAGGGGCTGAGCAGGCCGGAAATGATGTTGAGCAAGGTCGACTTGCCGCAACCCGAAGGGCCTAGCAAGGCATACGCGCCGCCCTGCTCCCAAATGTGATCCATCTCGCGGATCGCGTAATCGTCAGGCCCGCTCGGCTGCTTGCTGTAGCTGTGGGCGAGGTGCTGCAAACGGATTTCGGCCATCAGGCAACCCTCGCGACACGTTGACCCGGTGCCTGCACCAGACGGCCCTGCGCATCGAACACGAACAGTTTGTGGGTCGGGATGTAGATGCGGATCGGCGCATCGACGTCGTATTCGTGAACCCCCGGCAGGTGCAGCACCAGCAGGAAATGCTCGTTGCGCACGTGCAGGAAGGTTTCCGAGCCGCTGATCTCCGCCACTTCGACGGTGACTGCCAGTTCCAAATCGTCATCGTTGCTCGGCACCAGCGAGATATGGCTGGGGCGCACGCCAAAGCGGAACTCGCCCTCACCCACCGGGCGCAGGTCGACGTTCAACGGGAAGTGCACGAAGTTGGCGAAGCTGACTTCGTTGCCGGCGATGCGCCCGGGCATCAGGTTGATCGGCGGCTCGGAGAACAACTCCGCCGCCAGCACGGTTTGCGGCTGGTGGTAGACCGAGGTCGATGGGCCGCTCTGGATCACCCGGCCCTCGTGCAGAATCGTCGTGGTGCCGCCCAGCGCCAACGCTTCGTTGGGTTCAGTGGTGGCGTAGATCGCGATGGTGTGGCGCAGCTTGAACAGCTCGCGCATTTCCTGGCGCAGTTCTTCGCGCAGCTTGTAGTCGAGGTTGACCAGCGGCTCGTCGAACAGGATCAACTCGGCATCCTTGACCAACGCCCGGGCCATCGCCGTGCGCTGCTGTTGGCCGCCGGACAGCTCCAGCGGATAGCGCTGCAGGAACTTCTCGATGCGCAGCATCTTCGCGGTTTCCAGCACTTTGCTATGGATGATTTCTTTGGAAACACCGGCCTGACGCAGCGGCGAGGCGATGTTCTCGAACACGGTCATGGTCGGGTAATTGATGAACTGCTGATAAACCATCGACACGTTGCGCAGGCGCACCGGGCGCTGGGTGACGTCGACGCCGTTCATCAGGATCCGGCCGCTGTCGGGCTTGTCCAGGCCTGCCATCAGGCGCATCAGGCTGGTCTTGCCGGACAGCGTGCGGCCGAGCAGAACGTTGAAAGATCCGGGTTCGAATTTCAGGCAGGCATCGTCGATCCAGTTCTGGCCCTCGACGGTGCGGCTGACGTGCTCCAGGGTGAGTGACATGGCTCGGCCTTTTTATTATTGGAGTCAAGCGATCTGTGCAGCAGAGCGACATTCGTGCCAGAAATGGCAAGTGGTTGATTTGTCGTGAAAAGGGCTGAAAACGCGGGGATCAGGCGTTCATTGCTGAACACATTTGAACAGCTGGGCGATTGACAATGAACAATAGTGAACAACACTCTATGAACTCATTTCGGTGAACACCGGAGATCCTGTGGCAGCGAGCTTGCTCGCGAATGCGGTGTGTCAGTCGATGTAAATGTGTCTGATATACCGCTTTCGCGAGCAAGCCCGCTCCCACAGTTTTGATCTGTGTTGGTTTTGAAAGCAGTGCCATAACAACAATAAAATGCCCTTCAGAGGCCCACCACCATGGCCGCACCTGCCCCGCCGCTGTCCCACGACGCGATTGTCCAGACCTCCTGGCAACGTTGCCGCGCCTTCGGCCTTGACCACCAAAGCACCCCGGCCTTCGATCAATTGCCCGCCGCCGGCATCGCCCAGCTGCTCGACCGTCACCACGCGCTGGTGCAAACCACCCATCAGGAAGTGCTGCCGTACTACGAGAACATCCTCAGCAACTCCAATTGCCTGATCATGCTCGCCGACCATCAGGGTCAGGTGCTGACCTCGTGGGGCACTCAGCGCTTTATCGAGCCGAACCTGGCCCGAGGGTTTAGCGCCGGGGCGAGCTGGATGGAACGCTGCAGTGGCACCAATGCGATCGGCACCGCGCTGGCCTGCGAGCAAGCGGTGCACATCGAGCACGATGAACACTTTCTCAAAGCCAACCGTTTCATGACCGGTTCCGCCGCGCCGATTTTCGATGCCGAGCGCAAAGTTATCGCCGTACTCGACGTGTCCAGCGACAGCTATTTGCCGCCCTCGCACACGCTGGGCATGGTCAAGATGATGAGCCAGACCGTGGAGAACCGGCTGATCCTCAACCTGTTCCACGGCCAGCACTTTCAACTGACCTTCAACACCGGGTTGAACAACCTCGACAGTCAGTGGGCCGGTTTGTTGATTTTCGATGAGAGCGGGCAGGTGCTGTCGGCTAATCGCCGGGCGGACAATCTGCTCGGCGTGCGCCTGTCGCGGGTCAGTGTCGAGAGCCTGTTCAACGTGTCGCTGCTGGAGCTGTTGAATCAGCCCGACGGCTTGCCGTTCGCCCTGCAGACCTCCGGGCGCAACCGTTTTCAGTGTTTGTTGAAGCGACCGCAACAGGCAGCGGTTCAGCCTCGGGTATTTGCTGAACCGAAAAGCGCCGAAACGTCGCTCAAACCCGCGGGCGCCATCAGCCTCAGCACCCTGCACTTCGGTGACAGCCGGGTGGAAAAAGCCGTGCGTCAGGCCGAACGCCTGCTGGAAAAAGACATTCCGCTGCTGATCCACGGCGAAACCGGAGTCGGCAAGGAAGTCTTCGTCAAAGCCCTGCACCAGGCCAGTTCGAGAAGCAAACAGGCATTTATCGCCGTCAACTGCGCGGCGATCCCCGCCGAACTGGTGGAATCAGAACTGTTCGGCTATGAAAAAGGCGCGTTCACCGGCGCCAACCAGAAAGGCAGCATCGGCCTGATCCGCAAAGCCGACAAAGGCACCCTGTTCCTCGACGAAATCGGCGACATGCCGTTGCCGACTCAGGCGCGGTTGTTGCGGGTGTTGCAGGAGCGCTGCGTGCAACCGGTGGGCAGCAGCGAGTTGTTCGCGGTGGATCTGCGGATCATCTCGGCGACCAACCGCTCTTTGCGCGAACAAGTGCAATTGGGCCGATTTCGTGAGGACTTGTACTACCGAATTGGCGGTTTGACACTGGAACTGCCGCCGCTCAGAGAGCGCAGTGATAAAGAGGCGCTGTTCAAACGCCTGTGGGAGCAGCATCGCGAACCGACGCAATGGGCCGGGCTCAGCCGCGAAGTGCTGGAGCTGTTCGAGCGGCACCCGTGGCCGGGTAATCTGCGTCAGGTCAGCAGTGTGATGCAGGTAGCGCTGGCAATGGCCGAGGAACAGCCGGTGCGGCCGGAGCATTTGCCGGATGACTTTTTTGTCGATCTGGAGATGGAGCCGGTGGAGAGCGTGCAGCCGCTGGGGCTGGATCTGAATGATGTGGAAGCGTTGAACCGGGAGTTGAAAGCAGCCGGGGGGAATATTTCGCATCTGGCGCGGCGGTTGGGGGTTAGTCGCAATACCCTTTACAAGCGCTTGCGTCAGGCTGAGTGACAGGGTGGCTGAACCGGCCTCTTCGCGAGCAAGCCCGCTCCTACAGGGGATCCGTGTCGTACACAAAAATCAGACATGACAAAAATCCAATGTGGGATTGGGCTTGCTCGCGAAGGCGCCAGCCCAGTCACCCCACAACTATCAATCCGCCCTCATTGACCGAACCGACTAGACTGTGACGAAATGTTTCAGTTTTTCGCCATGCCATTGATTCAGACACCTCCCTCCTCCTGATTTTCACAGGATAAGTGCTTTGACCAACATCTGTTCCACCGGCCTCGATATCGGCTTCGCTTCGCTGGACTACCTGCAGATCGGCTTCCTCGGCATCATTCAAGGCATCACCGAGTTGCTGCCCGTTTCCTCCACCGCGCATATGCGCATCGTCCCGGCCCTGCTCGGCTGGCCGGATCCCGGCTCGGCGTTTTCCGCAGCGATGCAATTGGCGGCACTGGCGGCGGTGGTCAGTTATTTCTGGCGCGATGTCCGCCAAGTGGTCGGCGGCAGCGTCGATGCGGTGCGCCAACGGGATTTCAACAATCGCTGGTTCATCCTCGCGGTGGCCATCGTGCTGGCGACCATCCCCATCGGCATCGCCGGTATAGCTTTGTCATCGACACTCAACGCCTGCAACTCACCCTTGCGCGGCCTGATGGTGATCGGGATTTCCTGCGTGGTCATGGCGGTGCTGCTGGCGGCTGCCGAACTGACCTGCCGCCATCGGCGCAGCGTTGACGAAATGCGTCTGCGCGATGCGCTGATCGTCGGCATCGCACAGATTGGCGCGCTGATTCCTGGGGTGTCGCGCTCCGGCTCGACGCTGACGGCGGCGTTGTTTCTCAACTTCAAGCGTGAAGAAGCGGCGCGGTTCTCGTTCCTGCTCGGGCTGCCGGCCATCGCCCTCGCCGGTTTGAAAGAGTTGTGGGTGTTGTTCCATGCCGACCTTCCAGCTGCCGTTTGGGGGCACCTGATTTTCGGTCTGGTGATTGCCAGCATCTCGGCGTTCTTCGCGATCTGGGGCCTGATGCGTTTTCTGGAGAAGTTCTCCACCTGGCCATTCGTCATCTACCGTGCGGTGCTGGGGATTTTCCTGATCGTCGCGGTCAGCACCGGCGCCTTGAGCTAAGGCCCCGCCAGAAAAAACAAAACCCGCACTCGGCGGGTTTTGTTTTAACGCGGATCAGGCAATCAGTCAGCCAGACGCCAGGTCGTGCCACCCTTGCCGTCTTCCAGCACCACGCCCATGGCGGTGAGCTGGTCGCGGATGCGGTCGGATTCGGCCCAGTCCTTGCCGGCACGTGCCGCCAGACGCGCAGCGATCAGCGCCTCGACTTCAGCGGCATCGACACGCCCTTCGGCGCCGGCCTGCAGGAAGTCATCGGCTTCGAGCTGCAACACACCCAGCACGCTGGCCAGTTCTTTGAGGCGCGCCGCCAGACCGGCCGCCGCGTCGAGATCGCTCTCGCGCAGACGGTTGATCTCGCGAACCATCTCAAACAGCACCGCGCAGGCTTCCGGCGTGCCGAAGTCGTCGTTCATCACGGTGGTGAAACGTTCGACGAACGCTTCGCCGCCGGCCGGTGCCACGTTCGGCAGGCCTTTCAACGCGTGGTAGAAACGCTCGAGTGCGCCTTTGGCGTCCTTGAGGTTGTCTTCCGAGTAGTTGATCGCGCTGCGGTAGTGGCTCGACACCAGCAGGTAACGCACGACTTCCGGGTGGTACTTGTCGAGCACGTCGCGAATGGTGAAGAAGTTGTTCAAGGACTTGGACATCTTCTCGCCATTGATACGGATCATGCCGCAATGCATCCACGCGTTGGCGTAGGTCTTGCCGGTGGCCGCTTCGCTTTGGGCGATTTCGTTTTCATGGTGCGGGAACTCGAGGTCGCTGCCGCCGCCATGAATGTCGAAGGTCTCACCGAGGCAGCAGGTGGACATCACCGAGCACTCGATGTGCCAGCCCGGACGCCCGGCGCCCCACGGCGATTCCCAGCTCGGCTCGCCCGGTTTGGCGGCTTTCCACAGGACGAAGTCCAGCGGATCTTCTTTCGACTCGTCGACTTCGATGCGCGCACCGATGCGCAGGTCTTCGATCTTCTTGCGCGACAGCTTGCCGTAACCCATGAACTTGGCGACGCGGTAATACACGTCGCCATTGCCCGGAGCGTAAGCGAAGCCCTTGTCGATCAGGGTCTGGATCATCGCGTGCATGCCCGGAATGTGATCCGTGGCGCGCGGTTCCATGTCCGGCTTCTTGATGTTCAGGCGCGCTTCGTCTTCGTGCATCGCCGCGATCATGCGCTCGGTCAGCGCGTCGAACGACTCACCGTTCTCGCGGGCACGATTGATGATCTTGTCGTCGATGTCGGTGATGTTGCGCACGTAGGTCAGGCCGTAACCGCTGAACCGCAACCAGCGGGTCACCAGGTCGAACGCGACCATGCTGCGGCCGTGGCCGAGGTGGCAGTAGTCGTACACGGTCATGCCGCAGACGTACATGCGCACCTTGTTGCCATCCAGCGGCTTGAAGACTTCTTTGCTCTTGGTGAGCGTGTTGTAGATCGTCAGCACTTTATATTTCCTTGACGCTAAATCACTGGCCCCACGAATCACGCAGGGTCACGGTACGGTTGAATACCGGCTGACCTGGTTTCGAGTCCTTGATGTCGGCGACGAAGTAGCCTTCGCGCTCGAACTGGAAACGGTCTTCCGGCTGTGCGTTGCCAAGCGATGGCTCAGCACGACAACCGGTCAGCACTTGCAGTGAGTCAGGGTTGATGTTGTCGAGGAAACTCGCGCTGTCTTCGGCCTTCTCCGGGTTCGGAGAACGGAACAGGCGATCGTACAGACGCACTTCGCACTCGATGCTGGCAGCGGCCGGCACCCAGTGGATCACGCCTTTGACCTTGCGGCCTTCAGGGTTCTTGCCGAGGGTGTCCGGGTCGTACGAGCAACGCAGTTCGACGATGTTGCCGTCGGCGTCCTTGATCGCTTCCTCGGCACGGATCACGTAGCTGCCGCGTAGACGTACTTCGCCGTTAGGCTCCAGGCGCTTGTAGCCCTTTGGCGGTTCTTCCATGAAGTCATCGCGGTCGATGTAGATCTCACGGGCGAACGGCAGCTGGCGCACGCCGAGTTCTTCTTTCTGCGGATGACGCGGCAGTTCGAGGTTTTCGACCTGACCTTCCGGGTAGTTGGTGATCACGACTTTCAACGGACGCAGCACGCACATGGCACGCGGGGCGTTCGCGTCCAGGTCCTGGCGGATGCTGAACTCGAGCATGCCGAAGTCGACCACGCCATCGGAACGGTTGGTGCCGATCATGTCGCAGAAGTTACGGATCGACGCCGGCGTGTAGCCACGGCGACGGAAGCCCGACAGCGTCGACATGCGCGGGTCATCCCAGCCATTGACGTGCTTTTCATCGACCAGTTGCTTGAGCTTGCGCTTGCTAGTGATGGTGTAGTTCAGGTTCAGGCGGCTGAACTCGTACTGGCGCGGGTTGGCCGGCACCGGCAGGTTTTCCAGGAACCACTCGTACAGCGGACGATGGCTTTCGAATTCCAGGGTGCAGATCGAGTGGGTGATGCCTTCGATGGCGTCCGACTGACCGTGGGTGAAGTCATAGTTCGGGTAGATGCACCACTTGTCACCGGTCTGATGGTGATGGGCGTGGCGGATGCGGTACATGATCGGATCGCGCAGGTTCATGTTCGGCGAGGCCATGTCGATCTTCGCGCGCAGCACGCGGGCACCGTCCGGGAACTCACCGGCGCGCATGCGCGCAAACCAGTCGAGGTTCTCTTCCACCGAACGGTCGCGGAACGGGCTGTTCTTGCCTGGCTCAGTCAGGCTGCCACGGTATTCCTTGGCCTGCTCCGGGGTCAGGTCGTCGACGTAGGCCTTGCCGGCCTTGATCAGCTCGATGGCCCAATCGTGCAACTGGTCGAAATACTGCGAGGCGTAGCGCACTTCGCCGGACCACTCGAAGCCCAGCCATTTGACGTCGGATTCGATCGCGTCGATGTATTCCTGGTCTTCCTTGGCCGGGTTAGTGTCGTCGAAACGCAGGTGCGTGACGCCGCCGAACTCCTGGGCCAGGCCGAAGTTCACGCAGATCGACTTGGCGTGGCCGATGTGCAGGTAGCCGTTGGGCTCAGGCGGAAAACGGGTGACGATCTGGGTGTGCTTGCCCGAGTCCAGGTCTGCCTGGATGATCGGCCGCAGGAAATTGACCGGCACGGCAGGGCCGGACTTGGCATTCGAGGTAGGGTCGACAGTGGGCTTGCTCATAGGATCCTTGACTTACATGTGCGCGGCCGCAAAGGGGGCCAGACAAAACAAAGCCGCTATCATAGCCGATGCTGTCAAGGGCCTGACAGAGCGCGGCCTATAAAGGAGCGCATTTAATCGCCGGGATATGAAAAACAGCCTCGAAATTCGCGCCTGTCACGCTAAACTGCGCACCTTGGCCGATGGGCTGAACCGGTATAGGGCGCAAATGTCCCAATACCCACGAATTCCTTATAAAACGCTTCATTGAAAAAGAGCACCGATCATGACTCAAGTCAAACTGACCACCAACTACGGCGACATCGTCATCGAACTGGACGCTGAAAAAGCGCCGATCACCGTTGCCAACTTCCTTGAATACGTTAAGGCCGGTCACTACGAAAACGTAGTCTTTCACCGTGTGATCAAGGGTTTCATGATCCAGGGCGGCGGTTTCCAGCCTGGCATGCAGGAAAAGAAAGACAAGCGCGCCAGCATCCAGAACGAAGCCGACAACGGCCTGAAGAACGAGAAGTACACCCTGGCCATGGCCCGCACCATGGACCCGCACTCGGCCTCGGCGCAGTTCTTCATCAACGCCACCAACAACAGCTTCCTCAACCACACCGCCAAGACCGCTCAGGGCTGGGGTTACGCCGTGTTCGGTAAAGTCGTTGCCGGCACCGATGTCGTCGACAAGATCGAAGCCGTTGCCACCACTTCCAAGGCCGGTCACCAGGACGTGCCGAAAGACGACGTGATCATCGAGAAAGCCGAGATCATCGAAGCGTGATATTGCTGATTTCAGACTTGCATCTGGAAGAGGAGCGCCCGGACATTACCCGGGCGTTTCTGGATTTGCTCGCCGGACGCGCCCGCTCGGCGAGTGCGTTGTATATCCTTGGCGACTTTTTCGAGGCATGGATTGGCGACGACGCCATGACGCCCTTCCAGCGTTCCATCTGCCAGGCCCTGCGCCAGTTGAGCGACAGCGGCACGGCGATCTTTCTGATGCACGGCAATCGCGACTTCCTGCTCGGCAAGGCCTTCTGCAAAGCAGCCGGCTGCACGCTGTTGAAGGACCCGAGTGTCGTGCAGTTTTATGGCGAGCCGGTGCTGCTGATGCACGGCGACAGCCTGTGCACCCGCGATGTCGGCTACATGAAGCTGCGGCGCTACCTGCGCAACCCGATCACCTTGTTCATCCTGCGCCACCTGCCGCTGAGCACCCGCCACAAACTGGCGCGCAAGCTGCGCAGCGAAAGCCGCGCGCAGACGCGGATGAAGGCCAATGACATTGTTGATGTCACACCTGAGGAAATTCCGCGGATCATGCAGCAATACGCGGTGAAAACCCTGATTCACGGGCATACCCATCGTCCGGCGATCCACAAGCTGCAACTCGGCGAGCAGGCAGCTAAGCGGATTGTGCTGGGGGACTGGGATCGTCAGGGCTGGGCGTTGCAGGTGGATGAGAACGGGTATGCCCTGGCACCGTTCGACTTTGCTCCGCCGCCGGCCCTGCCGCACGGCTGAAGATCGCCCCCCCTCACCCCAGCCCTCTCCCCCAGGGGGGCGAGGGGGAAAGGGAGCCGATCTTCATGCTATTCAAAACCTGAGTTCAACTCGGTGGCTCAGGTCGGCGGACCTCGAAAGAAACCCTCAGTCAGTCCCCTCCTCCCTCCGGGAGAGGGTTAGGGTGAGGGGCTTTTGACCTTAGTGTCCTGAAGCAGCAGGCCCGGCCTTCGCCGCAAACGGCGGCTTCGCCAGCCACACAATCAGAATCAGCCCCATGAAGCCCCAGCCCAACAACGTGAAGTAATCCACGGTGGAGAGCATGTACGCCTGACTGGTGAGGATCTGATCCATCTGCGCGTACGCCGATTGGCTCGCGCCGCCTAAATGGTTCAAGGTCTCGCGGGTCGCCGGTTCGAAGGTACTGATGCTTTCGCTCATGTACGCATGATGCTGATCGGCGCGGCGGATCCAGATCCACGTGGTCAACGATGCCGCAAAGCTGCCGCCCAAGGTGCGCAGGAAGGTTGCCAGGCCTGCGCCGTCGGCGATCTGGCTTGGCGGCAGGTCGGACATCAGGATGCTCAGGGTCGGCATGAAGAACAGCGCCACGCCGATACCCATGAACAGCTGCACCAGAGCGATGTGCTGGAAGTCCACCTCGTTGGTGAACTCGGCGCGCATGAAGCAGCTCAGGCCAATCGCGAGGAACGCCAGACCGGCCAGCAGGCGCAGGTCGAACTTGTTCGCGTACTTGCCGACAAATGGCGACAACAGCACCGGCAGAATCCCGATCGGCGCCACCGCCAGACCGGCCCAGGTCGCGGTGTAACCCATCTGGGTTTGCAGCCACTGCGGCAGGATCAGGTTGATGCCGAAGAAACCGGCGTATCCAAGGACCAGCACCAGCGTGCCGATGCGGAAGTTGCGGTAGGCGAACAACCGCAGGTTCACCACCGGATGCTGGTCGGTCATTTCCCAGATGACGAACACTGCCAAGGCGATCACCGAAATCGCCGCGCCGATGATGATGAAGTTCGACTCGAACCAGTCCAGGTCATTGCCCTTGTCGAGGATCACCTGCAACGCGCCGACGCCGATGATCAACGTGATCAGCCCGACGTAGTCCATCGGTTGGCGACTGGTTTCCACCGGGCGCTTGGCCAGTTGCGAGCGCACCACCATCACCGCAAAGATGCCGATCGGTACGTTGATGAAGAAGATCCACGGCCAGCTGTAGCTATCGGTGATCCAGCCACCAAGAATCGGACCTGCAATCGGTGCGACCACTGTGACCATCGCCAGCAACGCCAGGGCCATGCCGCGCCTCGCGGGGGGATACACGGCAATCAACAGGGTTTGCGTCATCGGGTACAGCGGCCCGGCCACCAGGCCTTGCAGCACGCGGAAGCCTATCAATTCCGGCATTGAGGTGGAGATACCGCAGAGGAACGAGGCCAGCACGAACAGAATGGTGGCCCAGAGAAACAGCTTCACCTCACCGAAACGGCGGCTGAGCCAACCGGTCAGCGGCAGCGCAATCGCGTTGCTCACGGCGAACGAGGTGATCACCCAGGTGCCCTGCTCCGAACTCACCCCAAGGTTGCCGGAAATCGTCGGCAGAGCCACGTTGGCGATGGTGGTGTCGAGCACTTGCATGAACGTCGCCAGCGACAGGCCGATGGTGCTGAGCAACAGGCTGGGCGGCGTGAAAGAGGCGTTATTGCTCATTGTGAATCCTATGAAACCGGGTTGACGCTGCGTCTGTTAAAGAAGCAGTTGCCCATAAGGAACAGGCCCTTGTGATGAGGAAGTTCATCTGTGGTGAGGGGGTTTATCCCCGATGGGTCGCGAAGCGGCCCCTCCTTTGATTCAGAAAAGCTGGGTCTGCTGCGCAGTCCATCGGGGATAAATCCCCTCGCCACAGTAAATCTCATCACCTTGAGAACCTGTTCCCACAGGGGGAAGATTCAGCGTTGCGCGGTCTTGCTCACCGCAGCGCTGTTGTCGTGAATCAGTTGCGCAATCATCGCGTCGGCTTCGGCCAGTTGGCGGTCGTAGACGTTGGTGCTGAACGAGGCCTTTTGCGGTGGTTGCTGGGCCAGTACCGGGCCGCTCTGGTCGTGCAGGTTCACTTCTACGTTGGTCGACAGGCCGACCCGCAGCGGGTGCTTGGCCAGTTCTTCGGCGTTGATGTGAATCCGCACCGGCACGCGCTGCACGATCTTGATCCAGTTACCGGTGGCGTTCTGCGCCGGCAACAGGGCGAACGCGCTGCCGGTACCGGCGCCGAGGCTGTCGACGGTGCCGCTGTATTTCACGCTGCTGCCGTAGATGTCGGACTCGATGTCCACCGGTTGGCCGATGCGCATGTCACGCAATTGGGTTTCCTTGAAGTTGGCATCGATCCACAGTTGATCCAGCGGAATCACCGCCATCAGCGCGGTGCCCGGCTGTACGCGCTGACCGAGTTGCACGGTGCGCTTGGCGACGTAACCGGTGACTGGCGCGATCAGGGTGCTACGGGCGTTGGTCAGGTACGCCTGACGCAGATCCGCTGCGGCGGACATCACGTCCGGGTGCGACGAAACCACGGTGTCATCGACCAGCGCGCTGGTAGTTTTCAGTTGCTGCTTGGCGTTGGCCAGGGCGTTTTGCGCCGAGGTCAGGTCGTCGCGGGCGTGGGACAGCTCTTCCTGGGAAATCGCCCCGCCAGCAGCGAGGTTTTTCCGGCGGTTGTAGTTGTCCTGCGCTTTCTGTACTTCTGCCTGTTGCGCGTTGACCTGGGCTTTCATGCCATCGACGTTGCTGTACAGGCCGCGCACCTGACGCACGGTACGCGCCAGTTTCGCCTGGGCACTTTGCAGGCCGACTTCAGCGTCGTTCGGGTCAAAGTTGATCAGCACCTGACCTTCGTGAACCAGATCACCATCGTCAGCGCCAATGCTGACCACGGTGCCGGTGACCAGCGGGGTGATCTCCACGACGTTGCCGTTGACGTAGGCGTCGTCGGTGCTCTCGTTGAAGCGCCCGATGAATTCGTGATACGCCCACACGCCAGCACAGGCGAGGAGCACGATAACGGCCAAGACCAACAGCATGACTTTGCGCTTGCGCGGATTGCCGGTGTCGGGGGTGTTGGCTTGAGCTTGAGTGTTTTCGGCAGTGGCCATGACAAATACCTGAATTAGTTGTGCGACGTGGCTGGGGTGGCGTTGGCTGCGGTCAGGGTTTCACCCTGAAAGCCGCCGCCCAGCGCTTGCATCAGTTGAATCGACAGGTCGATCTGCTCGGCATTGAGGTTGGCCAGCTGACGCTGGGCCTGCAGCAATTGCTGCTCGATGCTGAGCACGTCCAGGTAGTTGCCGATGCCGGAACCGTAACGCTGGACGACGGTGTTGTAAGAATCCTGAGCAATCTCGGTGGCGTGCTGCTGCGCGCCGATCTGCCGGCCGATGTCACGCAACTGGTTGATCGTGTCGCTGACATCACCGAGGGCTTTCACCAGGCTTTTGTTGTACTGCGCCACCGCCAGATCGTAATCGGCGTCGCGCGCATCGAGGTTGGCGCGCAGGCGTCCACCGTCGAAGATCGGCACCGAAATGGTCGGGGCGATGCTGAAGAAGCGACTGGCCGACCCGAACATCGCGTCACCCAACAAAGATTCGGCACCGGCCGAAGCCGTGAGGTTCAAGTTGGGATAGAAGCGGGTTTTCGCCGAGTCGATGTCTTTGCTCGCCGCCTCTACGCGCCAGCGCGCAGCGACCAGATCCGGACGCCGACCGAGCAGTTCCGCCGGCAACACCGACGGCACCGCCACGGCGCTGGCTTGCAGAACTTTCGGTCGAGCAATTTCGTTGCCGCGATCCGGGCCTTTGCCGAGCAGTACGGCCAGGGCGATTTTCGCGCTGTTCAGACGTTTTTCAGCGTCGATCAGGCTGGCTTCGGAACTGGCCTCAAGGCTTTGGGTTTGCTGGAACTGGTACTGGCTGTCGATCCCGGCACTCAAGCGGCGCTGGCTCAGATCAAGCATCTGTTTGGTGCGTTTCAGATCGTCGTTGGCCAGGTCGTAGACGATGTGCGCCTGACCCAAATCGCTGTAGGCCCGGGCCACGTCGGCGGCGAGGGTCAATTGCGCGGCCTGACGGTCGACTTCGGCAGCGCGAGCCTGACCGAGTGCAGCTTCCCAGGCATCACGCTGGCCGCCCCACAGGTCGAAGTTGTAATTGAAACCGGCGCTGACGTTACGCACGGTGGCGTAGGCATCGCCCTGCCCTCGCGGGTCCTGATCCTTGGCCAAGCGCGAACGGCTGATGCCGGCGCTGGCGTCGAGGGTCGGATAGCGTTCGGCATCGGCGGCATACGCGGCGGCGCTGGCCTGATGCGCGCGGGCTTCGGCGATCTGCATGTCCGGGCTGTCGTGCAGCGCTTCGCGGATCAGCCCGTCGAGTTGCGAATCGCCAAGGCTGGTCCACCAGTCGCTCTTCGGCCAGGCGGCCGGCGACAGGGTCACGCCGTTGAGGGACTGGCTGGCGTTGAGGCTTTTCGCATCCAGGCTTTTGCCCTGTGTGTCGAGGCCGCTGTAATTGGCGCAGCCGGCGAGGATCATCGCCGACAGCACCAGGGTCAGGCTGGTGCGCAAGGTTTTACCGCTCATTGTGTTCACCTAACCGCTGGATAGTGATCGGGTCACCGGCTGCCAGCAGGATTTTCTTGAGGATGTATTCCAGGGTTTTCAACTCGTCCGTAGTGACGGCACCGGCCAGTTCATTCATCGCATCGGCGCCGATGTGCGGCAGGCGATCGGCCAGTTGCTGGCCCTGCTCGGTGAGCTTGAGCTGCACCTGACGGCGATCGCCTTCGCTGCGTTGGCGAACCAGGAAGCCTTTCTGCTCCAGACGATCGAGCATGCGTGTCATCGAACCGCTGTCCAGCGACAGATGCCGGCACAGCTCGGCCGGGGTGTCGACGCCGAACTGGGCCATGATGATCAACACCTTGAACTGCGCGGCGGTGATGCCGTGGGGTTCCATGTGGGTGTCGATGATCCGGTCCTTGAGCAGCGCGGCACGGCCGAGCAACAGGCCGAGATGGCAATGTTTGAATTCGTCCGGGGTGAAATGCTTCATGTGCTCACCTAATAACTGCCTAGGCAGTGAATGTATGTCGAGATGTTACTGCCTAGGCAGCGAATGTCAACGTAATAGTTAGGTTGCTTTGTAATTAGTTGACCAGTGGAGTGGGTTTTTGTGTTGCCCGCACTGACGCTTTCGCGAGCAAGCTCGCTCCCACAGGGATCTCATGCATACATGGATCAATGTGGGAGCGAGCTTGCTCGCGAAGGCAGCGACTGGGTGTAACGTCGGTCAGGATTTGTCGGAAGGATGCACAGATGGCGGCTGGAGGGGATGCACTTCGCGCCCGCGCAAGGCCGTCAGCGCATAACCGCAAGCGCGTTTGATCACCGCATACATGCTGTGCCAGCCCGGCGGTGCCGGCTCGATGGCGGCATGCAACGCCCGTGCATAATCGAGCACCAGACCGGGCGTCCAGGCCATCACTTCGGCGCGTTTACGCACCTGCGCCGCCACCCAGAACTCGGGGCTGAGGATCACTCTGGCGAAATCGAGCATGCTCGAATGCCCGCGATTCATCGCCCCTTCAAGGGCTGCTTCGAGGCTGTGGGCGACGGCACTCGAGCAGTTGCGGCTGGTGAGGTTGTATGTGCTGTTCTGTCGATACTCAGCCCAGAACGCCTGCAACCGCCGGGCGTCATAGTGAGCAAAACTGACCTGAACCGAAGACGGGCACCAGTCGGCCACCTCCCCCGCATAGTCCGGCAGAAACCGCCCGGCGACATCGTTGTTCGGCGTCGCCCGCAGCAAGCGCACGAAATCCCCCGCCGAACGATCGATGTCGTCCAGCGGGTAATGGCTGATGTAAATCTCCGGGCCACATTCCAGCGCCGCGTGGCCGGCGGAGATCACGCCGTTGATGTCGACCGCGGCGATATAGCGGTTGAGCAGACGGTTGCGCACCAGAGTGTCATCGACGGTGCCGCTGGGGGTCCAGACATGGATCACCAGCGCTGTGCTGGGGGCCGGCCCACCGACCGAGGCCGGACTCGCCAACGGTGGCTGGTGTTTGAAGCGCAGTGACTGGCGCAACAACGCGCAGCCCGAAAGAAAGATGCTCATGCCAATGCAGAAAGGCACCGTGCCCTTATACAACGTCGGATACGGTTCGAGGATGAACAGGCCAAAGGTGATTTCGAACAATCCGGTGAGCAGCGACAATCGCCAACCGACAAAGCGCACCACCACCGCCGCCGCCAGCCGAAAGCCGCCATCGAGCAGAAACGCCACACCGAACAGCACTGCCAGAATCAGGCTGGCGACATGTTGCCGGTCGACGATCAGCAGCCCAAGCAGCAGGAACGCCAGACCGCGCGCCTTGCGCAACGCGGCGGCGGTGCCGGTCTGCGGTGCTGGCACCAGCAGGATAATCAGGGCCTCGAGTAACAGCAGATAGCCAAAGACATGCAGCGGAAAATACAGCACGCCGTCCAGTGCATCGATGAAGATCGCCACCCCGGCCGCGCCCCAGACAATGCCGGTCAGCGCCAGCGTCGACCAACGGTTACGGACAAAGTCATTACCGAGCAAGACAATACTCAAGCGGACCATAGGCGCAACCGGCAAGGTTTTGAGGGCTCGGTGAGTCTAATACATCCTGGAAAAACCGGATCGCAGCGTCACGACCCGGCTATTGGCCCAGTTCTCAGAAATCGCGCTTGTAGAAGATATCCAGCGAACTGGCCACGCCACTCGCCGCCTCGACATATACCTTCTTGCTCAGCTTGTAGCGCAGCGCGATGGTGTTGGCTGGCTCGAACACGCCGACGCCATAACGCAAGCTGAGCTTCTCGGAAATATTACCGCTGGCGACCACGCTGGTGGTGTTGCCGCTGCCTTGGGTGTCGAGCTGGAAGTCCTGAATCCCAAGGTCTTTGGCCAGGCCGCTGGTGACCCCGGAACTGCCCATCAAGCCCAGACCCAACGCCGCTTGCGCGAGCATGTTGTTGTCTTCGCCGTTGGTGCTCAACGGTCGCCCGAGCACCAGATACGACAACGCCTGCTCCTGACTCATCGCCGGTTCAGAGAAGATTTGCGTGGTCGGTTGCTCGGCGCTGCCGCTCAGGCGGATACCGGCGATCACGTCGTCGGTCTGGCGGATCGCTTCGATGTCCAGATACGGCTGATCGATCGGGCCGGCAAACAACAGACGCGCACGGCGCACGTTCAGGCGCTGGCCGTAGGCGCGGTAACGGCCGTCGTTGAGCCACAGCTCGCCACGGGTGTCCATGTTGTCGCCGATGTGCACGTGACCTTGCAGGTTGGCGGTCAGGCCGAACCCGGCGAAGCTCAGTTTGTCTTCGCCGACCACCACGTCGATGTCCATTTTCATCGCCATCGGTGGTTTACCCTCTTCGGTCTGCGCCCCGACGATGATCGTGTCGTCGGAAACCTTTACCGTCGATGGCGGCAGTTCACGCACGGTGATTTCGCCTCGCGGCACCTGTACCTTGCCGGCAATCTTCAGCTCATCGCCGGCCATGGAAATCTTCAGGTCCGGCGCCACTTCAAGCTTGGCGTACGGTTCAACGGTGACCGGCAATTGCGTGCCCTTGAGCGCCAGATCGACTATCAGCGCCTGCCCCCACGCGACGTTGCCATTGAGGCTGCCCTGGCCGGTCTTGCCGCTGTTCCAGCCGCCGTCCAGACGTACCGACTCACCGGCAATCACTGCTTGCAGTTGCAGATCCTTGAGTTCCGTCGGCAGCTCGGCGCCGGAGACTTCGCCGTCACTGAGTTTCACCGTACCGTTGACCAGCGGCGCCAGCAGTCCGCCGGATATCGTGCCGCTGCCGTTGAGGCGCCCGGTCAGTTTCTCGACCATCGGCACAAACGGCCGCGCCACCGACAGGTCCAGCCCGGAGAGACGGAACGAGCCGTTCAGCGGTTTGTTTTTCGGCAACGGATTGAGCTGTGTCTGCACCATCAATTCGCCGAGCTTGCCGCCGACGAAGTTGAGTTCGGTGTCCACGCGCTTCGGTGTGAGTTTGCTGGTGAGCTTCAGGGTCTGGTACGGGAAGTCCAGCCACTGATCCTTTTCCTTCATGCGCAAGGTGCCGCCGCTGGCGTCGACGCTGACCACGCCGTTGGGGCCGCTGGCTGGCAAGTCCAGCTGCAGGTCGGCGTTAAGCTTGCCCTGCCAGGCAAAGTCTTTCGGCAACCATTGCGCCAGGCTTTCGATCGGAAACTGCTTGAGGTGGTAACGCAGTTTCGGCTCCGGCAGCAGGCGCTGATCTTCACCGCACAGACTGGCATTGCCGGACATCCAGCAATGCGCGCCGAAGTTGATCTTGCCGTCGGCGAGGCGTTCGAGTTTGGCCGGATTCTGCAGTTTCCAGTCCTGGCCGCCGGCCTGAATATCGCCGCTGGCCAAACGACCGCGCCAGTTACCCTTGTCCAGATTGCCGTCCAGACCGAGGGCCAGTTTCAGCTTCGGCCCGAGCAGGTCGAGGTTGAGTTTCTGGCTCTTGATGTCGCCCTGCGCGCTGGCGGTCAACACACCGAGGTTGGTGTCGCCGGCCTGAATGCCGCTGCCCTTCAAGTCGATCTTCGCCCGTTGCGCACTGTCGAGCGTGGCGTCGAGGTTGAGGCTTTGTAGACGATTGTCCTGAAACGCCAGTTGCGAACCTTGCAGATCAAGTTTGCCTTGCGGTGCTTTCAGCGTACCGGCAACGTTGACCTGACCCGTGACCTGCCCCCGCAGCTGCGGCCAGAGCTGGGCCAGACGCGTCAGTTTGATGTCGATCTGGCCGGTGAGTTTCTGTTGCAGGCTGCCCTTGCCGCTGATGCTGTTATCGCCGAGGCGGATGTGCAGGGCATTCAGGTTCCACTGCTCACCCGCGCCGTCAGCCTTGGCTTGCAGGATCGCCGGTTGCCCGCGCAATTTGCCTTTGAGGTCGAGATCGGCGGTGAGGCTCAGGCGTTCGTTCTTCATTTCGCCTTTGCTTTTCAGTGGCCCGGCCAAGGTGCCCGGCAGCTCCGCAACCCAGTACGCCGGGTTCAGCGCAGAGAGATCCAGCGCGGTGTCCCAGGCGATGCCATCGGCGAACTGCACGTTGACATGCCCTTCAGCCTTGCCCTGCCCGGCCTGCATTTTCAATTGCGGTAAGGCGATCTGTTTCAGATTGCCGCTGAACGGACTGCTCAAGCTGAACGCCCCCGCCGGGCCATCGAGGTCGGCGGCGAAGTTACCGAGGTACTGACCGTCGGTGTAGGAGACTTCGCCGGTGAAGGTGCGCAAGGCGACTTGCGGCTCGTCGATTTCGTTATACAGCCGATGCCACGGGAAATCCTGCCAGTTGATGTTGGCCTGAGCCGTGAGGCCCTTGCTCCAGTCAACGCTGCCGGTGAGCTTGAGGCTTTGCTTATCGTTGGCCGTCAGGTCGAGGCCGGCGATCTGCGCGCCGCTGGCATCGACCTTACCTTTGAGCAGCAGCGCCACCGGGCCTTTATCGGCGGGCAGCGTGGCATTGCCGTTTAACTGGTAACCGTTTTTCAAGTCACCTTCGCCGGTCAAAACCAGTTGATTGAGTTGCAGAGTGTCCGGCAGATCGGCGCTCGGTTTGAATGCCTCGGAGGTGATACGCACCTTGGCCGGCAGGTTTTCCGCCAGCGGTTGCAGTTCGCCGCTCAACTGGCCGTCGAGGTAGCCAAGGCTATCGGCGTGCAGGTTGAGGGTTTTCAGCAGATCGCCGTCGACTTTCAACGCCAGCGTCCATGGGCCAGTGCCTGGGGACGGCAGGTTCAGGTCACCGGCGATGTTCAGCGGCCAGTTGCCGGTCGGTTGCAGCAGGCCGGAGAGATTCAGGCTGAGGTCGTCGCGCTGCAATTTCACGCTGTCGATCTGCATGCCCTGGGCGGTCCAGTGCGCCGCCAGTTGCAGGCCCTTGAGCTGCTCGCTGCCGTTGAACAACAGGCTGCCGACTTGTACGTCGCCGAGTTCGATGGCCACCGGCAGTTGCAGATCCGGCAGTTTGATCGGGCCGCTTTCAGTGGTTTCTTCACTCGGCGGGAATTGCAGAGTTACCCGATCGGCCTTGAGCTGTTCGATGCACAAAGTCATGCGGGTCAGGCACAGCGGTGACCAGGCGAAGATTGCCTTGTTCAGCTCGACGCGACTGCTGTCCTGCTGCCACAGCAGATGATCGGCGCTCCATTGGCCACCGAGACGGCCCTGGAAATTCTCCACGCTCAAACCCGGCACCAGGCTCAGCGCCCAACGGCTGCCGGCCTGCGTCCCGAGTACCGCGCTGATGCTCAATACAACCAACAGCACCAGCGCCAACAGCGCCAGTGCCGATATTTTCAAACCACGCTTCACAGCTCAGGCCCCATGGAAAAGTGCAGCCGGATGCCGCCGTCGTCGTCCAGCGCGTGGGCCAGGTCGAGGCGGATCGGCCCCACCGGCGAGACCCAGCGCACACCGATACCGACCCCGGTCTTGAGGTTCGGCAGTTCGAGTTTGTTGAAGGAGTTGCCCTGGTCGACGAAGGTCGCGACCCGCCACTTCTCGGCAATCGAATACTGGTACTCGACGCTGCCGGCGACCATGTAGCGTCCGCCAATACGGTCGCCCTTGGAGTTCTCCGGGGACAGACTTTGGTAGTCGTAACCGCGCACGCTCTGATCGCCACCGGCGAAGAAACGCAGGGACGGCGGTACCGAGTTGTAACCATTGGTGGCGCTGCCGCCGACCTGCACCCGACCGAGGAAGCGGTGGTTGTCGAACACCGTGGTCAGGCCTTTGATCAACGCCGTGCCATATAAGAGGTTGTTGTCCGAACCGAGGCCCTCCTTCGCCACCTTGCTTTCAAAGGTCAGGCGATAGCCGTTGTGCGGGTCGATGCGGTTGTCGCTTTTCAGGTACGAGTAACTGATGCCGGGCATCAGCAAGGTACTCAGGCCGGAGTCGTCGCCGAGTTCATATTCTTCGCGCTGCCATTTCAGCGAGATCACTCGCTGCCAGCCGCTGGGCAACTTGCTGTGCCATTCCGGGCCAAACGTCAGCAGCTTGCTCAGGGTGTCGGAGCCGTCGATGTCTTCGTATTGATAACCACCGGCCCAGCGCAGTTTGTCGGTCAGCGGCGGGTCAAGCGGGATGTCATAGAACAATCCGACGTTCTGCCGTGGAGCCGACAACTCGGCTTCCCAGCCGTAACTGTCGCCCTGCGGGTTGACCCAGTGGCGCGTCCAGTTGGCCTTGATCCGCGGGCCGACGTCGGTCGAATAACCGAGGCCCAGGCCCATGGTGCGTGGTTTGCGCGTGTCGAGTTTGACGTCGACCGGGATCACGTCGTTTTTCGCCGCCGTCGGCGCCGCATCGACGCGCACGCCTTCGAAATAGCCACTCGATTGCAGGTCGCGGTTGAGTTCGGCGATCAGCTCGGAGTCATACGGATCGCCAGCCTTGAACGGCACCATGCGTTGCAGCAGGTCTTCGTCGAACGGCGTATCGCCCTCGAAACTGACTTTGCCCAGCGCATAACGCGGGCCGCTGTCGTAGATCAATTCAACGTCGGCCACCCCGGCACGCGGGTCGACCAAAAGTTTCTGGCTGGTGAAATGGCCACTGAAAAAGCCGAAGCGCGAGGCCTGGTTCTGGATCAGGCGTTTGGCGTCTTCATAACGCCCATGGTTGAGCACGGCGCCGGACTTGAGCGTGTCACTGCTCGGCACACGAAAGGATTTGAGGGAGGCGGCAGGCCCGTCGACGCGGATGGTGACGTTGCGCAGACGAATCGGTTCGCCGGGATCGATGTTCAGCACCAGGCGCGGCTTTTCGCCGCCCTTCACGTCACTGTCGATCTGCGGCTGGTAATAACCCAAGGCCTGCGCCGCTTTGCGCGCCTGCTCCTCGGCCCCGCGACTGAAGCGCAGCAAGGCTTGTTCGTCACGATCGCCAAGGCTGCCGATATAACCTTCTATATTGGCCTTGAGTTCATCGTTGGACGGTTTGATCCGCACGTCCAATTCACTTTGCGCCAGCGCCGCGCAGCTGGTTAACAGCATGAGCACGCCACTGGTAAATCTTCCTGGAAACTTCATAGGCGCGGATGCTATCACGGGCTTGGGAGCGTGATAGAACAGGAAATTTCCTGAAAAGTTCTATGGCTAAGCCGTTGCAGTTTGTAACACCTGCGGATTGGCGTGGAAAAACACGTGCTCGCGCACCGGGCCGACGGCCACTTCGCCAATCTCCTCATAACCCTGACGTTTGTAGAATTCCAGGTAGCGCGGGTTGCCGGTGTCGAGCACCACGCCTTGCGAGGTTTCGTCCACTGCGCACCAGTTATGCACGGCGGTCAGCAACTGCTCGCCGAAGTGTTTGCCCTGAAACTGCGGATGAATCCCCAGCAGCGGCAGCATGTGCACCGAATCGCTGGGCACGCAGGCGGCCACCGCATCGTGGTATTCCAGATAACGCCGGGTGCAGCGGAATCCGGTGCTGAGCACCATGCGCAGGCGCCACGCCCAACTTTCGGTGATGCCCAGACGACGCTGCGGCGGTGCGATCAGGGCGATGCCGATCAGCCGGTCGTTGACCAACAGGCCGATGGCCGGCTGATCCTGCAGAAAGTGCTGTTTGACCAGTTCCCGCACCGTGGCCCGCACGCGCTGCTCGTAACCCGGCCGCTCGGCCTCGAACAAGTAACCGAAGGTCGGCTCGTGGCGATAGGCCTGATACAGCAGCGATCGGGCTTCGCGCGAGTAACCGCGGTCGAGCATGTGGATGTCGGCGATGGCGGTCTGGGTTTCAGGCATGACGGTGATTCTCCCCCGGGGCGCGGCTCAAATGACTGCGCTCTTGATGGTACGAACCTTTTGCGGGTGGCGCAGTTCCCCACAGGTATAGACCAAGCCAGACTCTTCATCGACCGGGCGGCCGTCAATCGCGAGCAGGCTCACTCCTACAGGGGTACGCATTCCAAATTGTAGGAGTGAGCCTGCTCGCGATGGCGTCAGCTCGGGCAACCCACATCCCACAGACAAAAATGATTTCTCCCACCCCACACTGGCCCCCATCCCACATGTCAGCTAGCATCGCCCTTTTGCCAGGACTGCCGACCATGAAGATTGTTTCCTTCAACATCAACGGACTGCGCGCCCGTCCGCATCAGCTGGCAGCGCTGATCGAAAAGCATCAGCCGGACGTGATCGGCCTGCAGGAAACCAAGGTCCACGACGACCAGTTCCCACTGGAAGAAGTGCGTGCGCTGGGCTACCACGTTTATTTCCACGGTCAGAAAGGCCATTACGGCGTCGCGCTGCTGTCGCGCAAAGAACCGCTTGCGATCCACAAAGGCTTCGCCAGCGATGAAGAAGACGCACAGCGCCGCTTTATCTGGGGCACCTTCGCCGACGCCAATGGCGTGCCGGTGACCATCATGAACGGCTACTTCCCGCAGGGCGAAAGCCGCGACCACCCGACCAAATTCCCGGCCAAGCAACGCTTTTACAGCGACCTGCAAACCCTGCTGGAAAGCCAGTTTCACAACGAGCAGCCGCTGGTGGTGATGGGTGATGTGAACATTTCCCCGGAGGACTGCGACATCGGCATCGGCCCGGACAACATGAAGCGCTGGTTGAAAACTGGCAAATGCAGCTTCCTGCCGGAAGAGCGCGAGTGGATGGCCCGCCTGAAAAACTGGGGCCTGACCGACAGCTATCGCCACTTGAACCCGGACGTGACCGACATGTTCAGCTGGTTCGACTATCGCAGCCGTGGTTTTGAAGACGAACCGAAGCGCGGGCTGCGCATCGACGTGATCCTGGCGTCCCATGGTTTGCTGCCAAGGGTCAAGGATGCGGGCGTGGACTATGAACTGCGCGGCATGGAAAAACCGTCGGATCATGCGCCGATCTGGCTTGAGTTGAGCTGATTCACAACGCTTCTCCCTGTAGGAGTGAGCCTGTGGTGAGGGGATTTATCCCCGATGGGCTGCGAAGCGGCCCCAGTCGTCTCTAATAGATCGAAATGAAGATTTTGGGTCGGCTTCGCCAACCATCGGGGATAAATCCCCTCACCACAGGCTCACTCCTACATTGGATCACTGTCATGTTTTGGTCATGCGCCTGACTTAATCTCCCCGGCAATCCCCTTGGCTTGATTCGGTGCCGGCATGATCCTGCGTGTTCTGTTCGCTTTTCTGTCGAGTGCATGGCTGACGGTCAGTGCCGCCGCCCTGCCCATCCCTGAAAACGGCCCGGCTTTGCGCATTCAGGGTTCCAACACCATCGGCGCCGATCTCGGCCCGGCGCTGGTCGAAGGCTTTCTACAGGACCAGGGCCTGCTGAAAGTTCACCGCGAGAACCCCGACGCCGCCAACGAACAACACATCGTCGGCCAGACTGCCCAAGGCAAACGGGTGGTGATTGAAGTCGCCGCCCACGGTTCCAGCACCGGATTCACCGCGCTGAAAAGCGCCAGTGCCGACCTCGCCGCCTCCTCCCGCCCGATCAAGGACAGCGAACTGCTCAGCCTGCAAGCGCTCGGCGATCTGAAAAGCGCCGCCGCCGAGCAGGTGATTGCCATCGACGGTCTGGCGATCATCCTTCACCCCGACAACCCACTGCAGCAACTGGACACCGAGCAACTGGCGCGGATCTTCAGCGGTGAGGTGAAAACCTGGGAAGACCTCGGCGGTCGCGGCGGCGCGATTCATTTATATGCGCGGGATGATCAGTCCGGCACTTACGACACGTTCAAGGAACTGGTGCTGGGTCGGCGTGGGAAAAGTCTGAGTTCCAGTGCGAAACGCTTCGAATCCAGCGAGCAATTGTCCGACGCGGTGAGCAGTGATCCGCAGGGTATCGGTTTTATTGGTCTGCCTTATGTGCGCCAAGCCAAAGCCGTGGCAATCGCCGATGGCGCATCGCAATCGATGTTGCCGCTCAACAGCCTGATTGCCACTGAGGACTATCCGCTGTCGCGGCGCCTGTTCTTTTATCTGCCGCCGGGCAACCAGAATCCGTGGGCATCGGCACTGGTGGCGTTTGCGCAAAGCCCACAGGGCCAGAAGATTGTCGCGGCCAACGGCTTCATCAGCCAGACCGTGCACGCGATGACCGTGACCCCGAATGTGCTGATGCCCGAGGGTTATCAATCCCTCAGCCGCCATGCCCAGCGTCTGACAGTGAACTTCCGCTTCGAAGAAGGCAGCGCCAGTCTCGACAACAAGGCGCGGCTGGATCTGGCGCGGGTGCTCGACTATATACAGCGCCACGACAAGACCGAGCGCGCGGTGACGCTGGTGGGGTTTGGCGACGAGAAAGACGATCCGGCCCGCGCCGACCTGCTGTCAAAGCTGCGGGCGATGGCGGTGCGCCGTGAATTGGTGAAGAACGGCGTGGTGATGCGCGAAGTGCGCGGGTTTGGCGCGTTGATGCCGGTGGCGGCGAACAGTGCGGATGAAGGCAGGATCAAGAATCGGCGGGTTGAGGTTTGGGTGTACTGAATCTGATGCAGGTGTGCTGGATGCATGGGCCCCTTCGCGAGCAAGCCCGCTCCCACTTTTGATCGCATTCTTCCAGTCGGGATGCGGTCGAATGTGGGAGCGGGCTTGCTCGCGAAGCCGGCGACGCGGTCTTAATGACCGCTGCGCAGCATTTCCTTCGGCACGTACTTGCCGATCTCGAACTTGCCGATCGCCGCGCGGTGCACTTCGTCCGGGCCGTCGGCCAGGCGCAGGGTGCGCTGCATGGCGTACATGTAGGCCAGCGGGAAATCGTTGGAGACCCCGGCGCCGCCGTGAATCTGGATCGCCCGGTCGATCACCCGCAGCGCCACGTTCGGTGCGACGACCTTGATCTGCGCGATCTCGCTCTTCGCTACTTTGTTGCCGACGGTGTCCATCATGTACGCCGCTTTCAGGGTCAGCAGGCGTGCCATGTCAATTTCCATGCGCGAGTCGGCGATTTTGTCGACGTTACCGCCCAGACGCGCCAGCGGTTTGCCGAACGCGGTGCGGCTCACCGAGCGTTTGCACATCAATTCCAGCGCACGTTCAGCCATGCCGATCGAGCGCATGCAGTGGTGAATCCGCCCTGGACCTAGGCGACCCTGAGCTATTTCGAAGCCGCGACCTTCGCCGAGCAGGACGTTTTCGTACGGCACGCGCACGTTGTCGAACAACACTTCGGCGTGGCCGTGCGGTGCATCGTCGTAGCCGAATACCGGCAGCGGGCGGACGATTTTCACCCCGGGGGTGTCGACCGGCACGAGGATCATCGAGTGCTGCGCATGGCGCGGTGCGTCGGGGTTGCTCAGGCCCATGAAGATCAGAATCTTGCAGCGCGGATCGCAGGCGCCGGAAGTCCACCACTTCTTGCCGTTGATCACCCACTCATCGCCATCACGCACGGCGCGGGCGGCCATGTTGGTGGCATCTGACGAGGCCACGTCCGGCTCGGTCATGGCGAACGCCGAGCGAATCTCGCCGCGCAACAGCGGTTCGAGCCAGCGCTGTTTCTGCTCTTCGTTGGCGTAGCGCACCAGCACTTCCATGTTGCCGGTGTCCGGCGCCGAGCAGTTGAACGGCTCCGGCCCCAGCAGCGAACGGCCCATGATTTCTGCCAGCGGTGCGTATTCAAGGTTGGTCAGACCGGCGCCGAGTTCCGACTCAGGCAGGAACAGATTCCACAGCCCTTCAGCCTTGGCCTTGGCTTTGAGCTCTTCCATGATCGCGGTCGGCTGCCAGCGATCACCCTCGGCAACCTGGCGTTCGAACACGGCTTCGGCCGGGTAAACGTAAGTGTCCATGAACGCGGTCACGCGCTCACGCAGTTCTTGCACCTTGGGCGAATAAGCGAAATCCATGAGCAATTACCTTCTTTAGGCAGAGGTTGTTCAGATCATGCAATCGATGCTAGAACAGCGCTGATAATTTACCTAGCCTATTCTCGGCGTGTATAAACATTCATCACCGATATATGATCCGCTGATCGTCAGCCCCTAGAACAAGAGAAGCCGCGTTATGAATCTGAGTAAGGTCGACCTCAACCTTTTCATCGTCTTCGACGCGATTTACACCGAAGCCAACCTGACCCGCGCCGGGCAGATTGTCGGGATTACCCAGCCGGCGGTGTCCAACGCGCTGGCGCGGTTGCGCGAGACCTTCAACGATCCGCTGTTCGTGCGCACCGCCCAGGGCATGGTGCCGACGCCGATGGCACAGAACATCATCGGCCCGGTGCGCAACGCGCTGTCGCTGCTGCGGGTGTCGGTCCAGGAGAGCCGGATTTTCAACCCGGCGCAGGCGGTGAAGACTTATCGCATCAGCATGACCGACCTCACTGAAGCAGTGATTCTGCCGCCGCTGTTCCAGCGTTTGCGGCGTCTGGCGCCGACGGTGATCATTGAAAGTTTCCTGTCGAAACGCCGCGAGACCACCAAGGAACTGGCGGCCGGACGCCTGGATTTTGCCGTCGATGCCCCGCTCAACACCGACCCGCAGGTGCGCCACGTCAAGCTGATGGAAGACCGTTACGTCTGTGCGATGCGCAAGGGCCATCCGCTGGCGGGCAAGGAGAAACTGTCGCTGGATGACTATCTGTCGCTGACCCACATCCATATCTCCAGTCGCCGCAGCGGGCTGGGCTATGTGGATCTGGCGCTGGGCAAAATGGGCATTCAGCGCAAGATCGCCCTGCGCTCGCAGCATTATCTGATGGCGTCGCAGGTCATGCAGCAGACCGACATGGTGATGACGGTGCCCGAGCGCTTTGCCCGGCGTAATGACTTGCATGCGTTCAACCTGCCGGTCAACGACGTGCCGCCGCTGGAGACTCACCTGTACTGGCATGAAAGCACCGACCAGGACCCGGCCAATCGCTGGATGCGCGAGCAGATCATCGAGTTGTGCCAGCAGGTGGCAGCGCAGGAGAAGAAGCTGGACAAGGTGTAAGTCTTTGCACCGAGTCGCTGGCATCGCGAGCAGGCTCACTCCTACATACGACCGCGTTTCAATTGTAGGAGTGAGCCTGCTCGCGATGAGGCCCACAAGAACACCGCAGATCATCCTTCTTGACGTAAACGTCAACTCGCCATTAGCTTAGCGCCAAGACCTTTTTCCGAGCGCTTTCATGAGCAGCCAGACCTACAGCATTTCCGACCTCGCCCGCGAGCTGGACATCACCACCCGGGCGATCCGCTTTTACGAAGAACAAGGCTTGCTCAGCCCTGAGCGCCGTGGCCAGGAACGCATCTACTCGCCGCGCGACAAGGTCAGCCTGAAGCTGATCCTGCGTGGCAAGCGCATCGGCTTTTCGTTGGCCGAATGCCGCGAATTGATCGAACTCTACGACCCGTCCAGCGGTAACACCAAACAGCTCAACAGCATGCTGGCGAAAATCAGCGAACGCCGCGAACAGCTTGAGCAGCAGTTGCTCGACATCGAACAGATGAAGCTGGAACTCGACACCGCTGAAGAGCGCTGCGTGCAGGCGTTGGAGCAGACGCTCAAGGGCCAGCAGGCGAGCTAGTAAACAACACAAATCCCTTGTAGGAGTGAGCCTGCTCGCGATAGCGGTGTGTCAGTCGAGCAAATATTAACTGACTCACCGCTATCGCGAGCAGGCTCACTCCTACAGGGGATCTCCTCGAATCCAGAAGAGCAGGTCAACCCATGTCCCTCCCCTCCCAAGTACGCCTGATCGAAGTCGGCCCGCGCGATGGCCTGCAGAACGAAGCCCAACCGATCAGCGTGGCTGACAAGGTGCAACTGGTCGACGCCCTGAGCGCCGCCGGCCTTGGTTATATCGAAGTCGGCAGTTTTGTCTCGCCGAAATGGGTGCCGCAGATGGCCGGATCCGCCGAAGTGTTTGCGCAGATCCAGCGCAAACCCGGTGTGACCTACGGCGCACTGGCGCCGAACCTGCGCGGATTTGAAGATGCGCTGGCTGCCGGCGTGAAAGAAGTCGCGGTGTTCGCTGCGGCGTCCGAGGCGTTCTCGCAGCGCAACATCAACTGCTCGATCAGCGAAAGCCTGGCGCGCTTCGCACCGATCATGGAGGCCGCGAAACAGCACGGCGTTACCGTGCGCGGTTACGTGTCCTGCGTGCTCGGTTGCCCTTATGAAGGCGAGGTCGCACCGGAACAAGTGGCGATGGTCGCCCGCGAGTTGTATGCGATGGGCTGCTACGAAGTGTCCCTCGGCGACACCATCGGCACCGGCACCGCCGGCGCGACCCGGCGGTTGTTCGAAGTGGTGTCGGCGCAAGTGCCACGGGAAAAACTCGCCGGGCACTTCCACGACACCTACGGCCAGGCGATGGCCAACATCTATGCCAGCCTGCTGGAAGGCATCGCGGTGTTCGACAGCTCTATCGCCGGCCTCGGCGGCTGCCCGTACGCCAAAGGCGCGAGCGGTAACGTCGCCACCGAAGACGTGGTGTACCTGCTCAACGGCCTGGGCATCGAGACCGGTATCGACCTCGACGCCCTGATTGCGGCGGGTCAGCAGATCAGCGCGGTGCTCGGTCGCCCGAGCGGTTCGCGTGTGGCCAAGGCCCGTAACGCCCAGTGAGGGCGAAGGTGTTACCGCTGTGTCCGAAACGCGGGCGTAGTCGAGTAACACGGAAACAAATTGTCTGGTTTGCCCTGAAGGAAAAATCCTTCAAAAATCTCAAGGCATTGATTTACAAGGGATTTAAAAAGTTGGCACGGCTTCTGCTATCTCTATGGCATAACAAGAATAAAAAGCAGCAAACCAATAAAAATAAGACGTACCGACTCTGACATAACAAAAACAACACGGCAGAGACGCAGCTAACAGATTTTTTTGGAGAAGGTGTGCTTTTCAGGGTGCTCTCAGGAGTGACCCGCAACCGGGCAGAGAACAATAAAACTACCTTCAGGTAGCTCCCGAATCGGTTGGATCGTTTAACGAGAAAGCAGATCAGCGCTCAAAAAAATACGTTTGCTCTTGACCCCGGATGGGGGTCGCCAAAAACAGCGGTAAAGGGCCACGGTTGCCAAAAACAACAACAGACCGCCCCTCAATAATAAAAAAGAGCACGCGACGACAAAATTAAAGGGGAGCTTCGGCTCCCCTTTGTGCTTTCTGTGATTCCTGAAAACATCACAGATTCCCTGTGGGAGCGGGCTTGCTCGCGAATGCTGAGTGTCAGGCGACAAATTTGTATCTGATACACCGCATTCGCGAGCAAGCCCGCTCCCACATTTGATTGTGTCAGGCCTGCTTTTCGCGGAGCTCCTCGATACTGATCTCACGCATCCGAAATTTCTGGATCTTGCCCGTCACCGTCATCGGAAACTCCTCCACAAACTTGAAGTAACGCGGCGTCTTGAAGTGGGCGATGCGCTCCTTGCACCAGGTTTGCAGTTCCAGTTCCGAGGCACTGTGGCCGGGATGGAATTTGATCCAGGCGACAATCTCCTCGCCGTAACGCGAGCACGGAATGCCGATCACTTGTACGTCCGCCACCGCCGGGTGGGTGAAGAAAAACTCTTCCAGCTCACGCGGATAAACGTTCTCGCCACCACGGATGATCATGTCCTTGTTGCGCCCGGCGATGTTCACGTAACCCTCATCGTTCATGCTCGCCAGATCGCCGGTGTGCATCCAGCCGGCCTCGTCGATGGCTTCGGCCGTGGCTTGCGGGTTGCTCCAGTAACCGAGCATCACACTGTAACCGCGGGTGCACAGCTCACCGATGGTGCCGCGCGGCACCAGGTTGCCCGCCTCGTCGATGATTTTGCTTTCCAGTTGCGGCTGGGTGCGGCCGACGGTGGTGACGCGCAGTTCCAGCTCATCGTTCGGCCCGGTCTGCAGCGACACCGGACTGGTCTCGGTCATGCCGTAGGCAATCTGCACTTCGCTCATGTGCATCTCGCTGATGACCCGGCGCATTACCTCGATCGGGCAAGTGGCGCCGGCCATGATCCCGGTGCGCAGGGTCGACAAGTCGAACTCGGCCCGCTGCGGCTGATCGAGCATGGCGATGAACATGGTTGGCACACCGTACAGGCCGGTGGCTTGTTCTTCGGCGACAGTTTGCAGGGTCAGCAGCGGGTCGAACGCGTCGTTGGGATAAATCATGGTGCTGGCGTGGGTGATGCAGCCGAGGTTGCCCATGACCATGCCGAAGCAGTGATACAGCGGCACGGGGATCACCAGGCGGTCGCTCGGGGTCAGGCCGATGCTTTCGCCGACCATGTAACCGTTGTTGAGGATGTTGTAGTGACTGAGGGTCGCGCCCTTGGGGAAACCGGTGGTGCCGGAGGTGTACTGGATGTTCACCGGTTGATCGAAGTGCAGACTGTCGCTGCGTTCACGCAGTTGTTCGGGCGAAACTCTGCTCGCCAGATCGGCCAGTTGCGACCACGGCAGGAAGCCCGACGGTGGCTGTGCGTCGAGGCTGATCACCCCGCGCAAATCCGCCAGACGTTCGCTGCACAAATGGCCAATGGATTGCTCTGCGAGTTCCGGTACCAGCCCTTGCAGCATGGCGTGGTAGTTGGAGGACTTGAAAGCGCCGGCGCACACCAGCCACTGGCAACCGGACTGCTTGAGCACGTATTCCAGTTCGGAGCTGCGGTAGGCCGGGTTGATGTTGACCAGGATCACGCCGAGCTTCGCCGTGGCGATTTGCGTGATGCACCACTGTGCACAGTTCGGCGCCCAGATACCGAGCCGATCTCCCGCCTGCAAACCCAGCGCCAGCAAGGCTCTGGCGTGCAGGTCGACGCTATCGGCCAGTTGCTGCCAGGTATAACGCAACTGCTGATGCCTTACGACCAGCGCCTCGCCGTGTGGGTGTTGCGCGACAGTCTGATCGAACTTCTGCCCGATGGTCATCGCCAGCAAGGCTTTTTCCTGGGAGCCTCGGGTATAGCTGCGCTGCGGGTTTGCACTGGGTTGATCCATGATGACCCCTATTGTCTTTATTAGTGGGTTTACCGGGATTTTGCTTCGGGTGGGAGCGGGCTTGCTCGCGAATGGGGAGGATCAGTCGCCAGATGTATAGGCTGACACACTGCATTCGCGAGCAAGCCCGCTCCCACCAAAAGCACTCCGCTTCAATCCTGAACTGGTCCTACTCTCGCCTATGTTGACGTTAACGTAAAGGGTGATTGACAGCCATTCGTCACAGGCTTACGTTAACGTAAAGGTGAGAGCCGTTCGACCGCCCTCCCCACCCTACAAAAAAGCCAAAAGGTGACCCATGAGCTACCCATCCCTGAACTTCGCCCTCGGTGAAACCATCGACATGCTGCGCGATCAGGTTCAGTCCTTCGTCGCCGATCAGATCGCCCCACGCGCCGCGCAGATCGACCGCGACAACCTGTTCCCGGCCGACATGTGGCGCAAATTCGGTGACATGGGCCTGCTCGGCATCACCGTGCCGGAAGAGTACGGCGGCGCGGGCCTGGGTTACCTGGCGCACGTGGTGGCGATGGAAGAAATCAGCCGCGGCTCGGCTTCCGTGGCGCTGTCCTACGGCGCGCACTCCAATCTCTGCGTCAACCAGATCAACCGCAACGGCAACCACGAACAGAAATCCAAATACCTGCCGAAGCTGATCAGCGGCGAACACGTTGGTGCACTCGCCATGAGCGAGCCGAACGCCGGTTCCGACGTGGTTTCGATGAAACTGCGCGCCGACAAACGCGGCGACCGCTTCGTGCTCAATGGCAGCAAGACCTGGATCACCAACGGCCCCGACGCCAACACCTACGTGATCTACGCCAAGACCGACCTGGAAAAAGGCCCGCACGGCATCACCGCGTTCATCGTCGAGCGCGACTGGAAAGGCTTCAGCCGCAGCAACAAGTTCGACAAGCTCGGCATGCGCGGTTCCAACACCTGCGAGCTGTTCTTCGATGACGTCGAAGTGCCAGAAGAAAATATCCTCGGCGTGCTCAATGGCGGCGTGAAAGTGCTGATGAGCGGCCTCGATTACGAGCGCGTCGTACTGTCCGGCGGCCCGACCGGGATCATGCAGTCGTGCATGGACCTGATCGTGCCGTACATCCACGATCGCAAGCAGTTCGGCCAGAGCATCGGCGAATTCCAGCTGATCCAGGGCAAAGTCGCCGACATGTACACCCAGCTCAACGCCAGCCGCGCCTACCTGTATGCAGTCGCTCAGGCCTGCGAGCGTGGCGAAACCACGCGCAAGGACGCCGCCGGGGTGATCCTCTACACCGCCGAGCGCGCCACGCAAATGGCCCTCGACGCGATCCAGATTCTTGGCGGCAACGGCTACATCAACGAATTCCCGGCCGGACGTCTGCTGCGTGACGCCAAGCTGTACGAAATCGGCGCCGGCACCAGTGAGATCCGGCGCATGCTGATCGGCCGCGAACTGTTCAACGAAACCCGCTAAACGGAGCTGCACATGGCTATCCTGCATACCCAGCTCAACCCCCGCTCAGCGGAGTTCGCCGCCAACAGCGCGGCGATGCTTGAACAGGTGGACGCGCTGCACACCCTGCTCGCCCAAGTGGCGCTGGGCGGCGGCGCGAAAGCCCAGGAACGTCACACCTCGCGGGGCAAGTTGCTGCCGCGCGAACGCATCAACCGCCTGCTCGATCCGGGCTCGCCGTTTCTCGAGATCAGCCAGCTCGCCGCCCACGCCGTGTACGGCGAAGACGTGCCAGCCGCCGGGGTGATTGCCGGGATCGGCCGGGTCGAAGGCGTCGAGTGCATGATCGTCGCCAACGACGCGACGGTGAAAGGTGGCTCGTACTACCCGCTGACCGTGAAAAAACACCTGCGCGCGCAGACCATCGCCCAGCAGAACCGCCTGCCGTGCATCTATCTGGTGGACTCGGGCGGCGCCAATCTGCCGCGTCAGGACGAAGTGTTCCCGGATCGCGAGCACTTTGGCCGGATCTTCTTCAACCAGGCCAACATGAGCGCGATGGGCATTCCGCAGATCGCCGTGGTCATGGGCTCCTGCACCGCAGGCGGTGCCTATGTGCCGGCGATGGCGGACGAAGCAATCATGGTGCGCAATCAGGCGACGATCTTCCTCGCCGGCCCACCGCTGGTGAAAGCCGCGACCGGTGAAGTGGTCAGCGCAGAAGACCTCGGCGGTGCCGACGTGCACTGCAAGATTTCCGGCGTGGCCGACCATTACGCCGAGAGCGACGAACACGCCCTCGCCCTCGCCCGCCGCAGCGTCGCCAACCTCAACTGGCGCAAGCTCGGCGAAGTGCAGCAGCGCACGCCGATTGCGCCGCTGTACGCCAGCGACGAGTTATATGGCGTGGTTTCGGCCGACGCCAAACAGCCATTCGACGTGCGCGAAGTGATTGCGCGGCTGGTCGACGGTTCGGTGTTCGATGAATTCAAGGCGCTGTTCGGCACCACGCTGGTCTGCGGTTTTGCGCACCTGCATGGCTACCCGATCGCGATCCTCGCCAACAACGGCATCCTCTTCGCCGAAGCCGCGCAAAAAGGCGCGCACTTCATCGAGCTGGCCTGCCAGCGCGGCATTCCGCTGCTGTTCCTGCAGAACATCACCGGGTTCATGGTCGGCCAGAAATACGAGGCCGGCGGCATCGCCAAGCACGGCGCGAAACTGGTGACCGCCGTGGCCTGCGCCAAAGTGCCGAAATTCACCGTGATCATCGGCGGTAGCTTCGGCGCCGGTAACTACGGCATGTGCGGGCGCGCTTACGATCCGCGTTTCCTGTGGATGTGGCCGAATGCGCGCATCGGCGTGATGGGCGCAGAGCAGGCTGCGGGCGTGTTGGTGCAAGTCAAGCGCGAGCAGGCCGAACGCAGCGGCCAGACCTTCAGCGCCGCGCAGGAAGCCGAGATCAAGCAACCGATCCTCGACCAGTACGAAGAGCAGGGTCACCCCTACTACTCCAGCGCACGCCTGTGGGACGACGGCGTCATCGACCCGGCGCAGACCCGCGATGTGCTGGCCCTGGCCTTGTCCGCGTCGTTGAACGCGCCTATCGAACCGAGCCGCTTCGGCGTGTTCCGGATGTGATGCTTTTTTGTGGGAGCGGGCTTGCTCGCGAAAGCGGTGTATCAGTCGACGTATCCGCAACTGACAGACCGTCTTCGCGAGCAAGCCCGCTCCCACAGAAACCGTGGAGACGGAAGAATATGAGCGACTTCAACACCCTCGAACTGCACAACGACCCACGGGGTTTCGCCACCCTGTGGCTCAACCGTGCGGAAAAGAACAACGCGTTCAACGCCGAAATGATCCGCGAACTGATCCTCGCACTGGACAAGGTTGCCAGCGACGCCAGCCTGCGTTTCCTGTTGGTGCGCGGGCGTGGCAAGCATTTCAGCGCCGGCGCCGATCTGGCGTGGATGCAGCAATCGGCCGAGCTCGATTATCACACCAATCTGGACGATGCCCGCGAACTGGCGGAGCTGATGTACAACCTCGCCAAGCTGAAAATCCCGACCGTGGCCGTGGTGCAGGGCGCGGCGTTCGGCGGCGCGCTGGGGCTGATCAGTTGCTGCGACATGGCGATTGGCGCCGATGACGCGCAATTCTGTCTGTCGGAAGTGCGCATCGGCCTGGCACCGGCGGTGATCAGTCCGTTCGTGGTGCAGGCCATCGGCGAACGTGCCGCGCGTCGTTATGCGCTGACTGCCGAGCGCTTCGGCGGGCAGCGTGCGCGAGAAATCGGTTTGTTGTCCGACAGCTACCCGGCCGCCGAGCTTGATCAAGCCGTCGAGCAATGGATCGACAACCTGCTGCTCAACAGTCCGGCCGCGATGCGCGCCAGCAAGGATCTGTTGCGCGAAGTCGGTAACGGCGCGCTGACCCCGGCGCTGCGCCGCTACACCGAAAACGCCATCGCGCGCATCCGCGTCAGCCCTGAAGGCCAGGAAGGCTTGCGCGCCTTTCTGCAAAAACGTGCGCCAAGCTGGCAAGCCGCAACCACCACTAAGGAGCCGCGTTGATGAGCGCACCTGTTCTCACCACCCTGCTGGTGGCCAACCGTGGCGAAATCGCTTGCCGGGTCATGCGTACCGCCAAGGCGCTGGGCCTGACCACCGTCGCCGTGCACAGTGCCACCGACCGCGAAGCGCGGCACAGCCGGGAGGCGGATATCCGCGTTGATCTCGGGGGCAGCAAAGCCGCCGACAGCTATCTGCAAATCGACAAACTGATCGCAGCGGCCAAGGCCAGCGGCGCGCAGGCGATTCACCCGGGTTACGGTTTCCTGTCGGAGAATGCCGGCTTCGCCCGTGCCATTGAACAGGCCGGGCTGATTTTCCTCGGCCCGCCCGCTTCGGCCATCGACGCGATGGGCAGCAAATCCGCAGCCAAGGCGCTGATGGAAACCGCCGGTGTGCCGCTGGTGCCGGGCTATCACGGCGAGGCGCAGGATCTCGAAACCTTCCGCGATGCCTGCGCACGCATTGGCTATCCGGTGCTGCTCAAGGCCACGGCCGGTGGCGGCGGCAAAGGTATGAAAGTGGTTGAGGACGTCAGCCAACTGGCCGAAGCGCTGGCCTCGGCGCAGCGTGAGGCGCAGTCGTCGTTCGGCGATTCGCGGATGCTGGTGGAGAAATACCTGCTCAAACCACGCCATGTGGAAATTCAGGTGTTCGCCGATCAGCATGGCAACTGCCTGTACCTCAACGAGCGTGATTGCTCGATCCAGCGCCGGCACCAGAAGGTCGTCGAAGAAGCCCCGGCCCCGGGCCTGACCCCGGAACTGCGCCGCGCCATGGGCGAAGCGGCCGTGCGTTCGGCGCAGGCGATCGGTTACGTCGGTGCCGGCACCGTCGAGTTTCTGCTCGATGCGCGTGGCGAATTCTTCTTCATGGAGATGAACACGCGCTTGCAGGTCGAGCACCCGGTCACCGAAGCGATCACTGGCCTCGATCTGGTGGCGTGGCAGATTCTTGTGGCGCGCGGTGAAGCGCTGCCGATCACCCAGGATCAGGTGCCGCTCAATGGCCATGCGATTGAAGTGCGCCTGTATGCCGAAGATCCGTCGAATGATTTCCTTCCGGCTACCGGTCGCCTGGATTTGTACCGTGAATCGGCAGGAGGACCTGGGCGTCGGGTGGACAGCGGGGTTGCAGAAGGCGATGAAATTTCGCCGTTCTACGACCCGATGCTCGGTAAGCTGATCGCCTGGGGCGAGGATCGCGAACAGGCGCGCCTACGGCTGTTGAGCATGCTTGATGAGTTCGCGATTGGCGGCTTGAAGACCAACATCAACTTCCTGCGGCGGATCATCGCGCATCCCGCGTTTGCCGCCGCGGAGCTGGATACCGGGTTTATTCCGCGTTATCAGGAAACGCTGCTGCCCGCTCCGGGTGAGCTGAGCGATGAGTTCTGGCAGACCGCAGCACAGGCTTTCGCGCAGAGTTTGCCGGGTACTGTTCGGGCGGATGATCCGGAGTCGCCGTGGGCCTTGAACAGTGGTTTGCGCGCCGGTCTGCCGGCAGAAGTCACTTTGCATTTGAGCTGCGAGGGCCAGGATCGGGCGCTGACGCTGAATAGCTCAGGCAACGCCACACTGTCCGGTGAAGCACTGGTGGTCGAGCACGATGGCGTACGCCGTGTCCTGCGGGCAATTCGCCAGGGCGATTCGCTGTACCTGCAATGGGACGGCGAGTTGCGGCGCATTCAGGCGTATGACCCGATCAGCGCCGTCGACGCCAGCCACAGCCATCAGGGCGGTCTGACTGCGCCCATGAACGGCAGCATCGTGCGGGTGTTGGTGGAGGCCGGGCAATCGGTCGAGGCCGGTGCGCAACTGGTGGTGCTGGAGGCGATGAAGATGGAGCACAGCATTCGCGCGCCCCATGCGGGAGTGATCAAAGCGCTGTATTGCCAGGAAGGCGAAATGGTCGGCGAAGGCAGCGCTTTGGTGGAACTGGAAGCCGAGTAAATGGGAGATCGATCCTACGCCGAGCGAGGATCGATCGGACTAGAAACGCGCCGTGGCCTGAACCACCACGCCGATGATTCGACACTCATCGGTGAACAGGGCTTTGGGCCAGGTCGGATTGAGCGGTACCAGATAACGCTGGCCGCCCTCTTCGTCGAGCTTGCGAAAGATCGCTTCATCGCAGCCCTGCCACTGGGCGATCACCAGTTTGCCGGGCAGCGCCTCCACCTCCGGGTCCACCAGGATCAGCATGCCTTCGGCGATGCTCTGACCTGAAGGTGCGGTCATCGAATTTCCCGTCACGGTCAGCCAGAACGCTGCGCCACGGGCGTGATAATCCGTCAGTTCGAAGCGCTGCTTGTCATGTGACGGGGCGTAAGCGGCGGTTGCACTCTCACGCGATTCGCACGGCGTGTGCCAATCGCTGACCGGATAGCGGAAATACGGGTTGTACTTCTGCGCCAGCGGCATCTCGTCATCGTCGGTCTCCTGCGGCTCGCGAATCACCAGCACCACTTCCAGGAAGTCCATCCCCAGCGCCTGCAATACGCGGTTCATTTCCGTAATACCCGGCTCGCGACGTTTGTTCAGCCAATGGCCGATCCCGCCCTGGGACATGCCGACGCGCTCTCCGAGCTCTGTTTGAGTGATTTTGAGTTCACTCATTTTGGCCTTGACCAACTCAATCCATTTATCCATGTGCGGCACCTTACTTGCCCCGCCTTCGGCCGGCAAAACACATATTGTAGTATTTAAATTCTGGTCACAACTACGCATCGTACTATGCTGGAAGCACGGACTTTCAATCGAACAAGGAGTGACCCTTCACCATGAATATCAGCAGCAAAGACTTGCCCGATCTGCAAATGGACACCACGTTCACCTCCCCTCAAGGCAATGCAGCAGCGCAGCGAGCACTGGACTATTACTTGAAACCAGCTGTGTCAGAACCCGAGGTAGATGAACGTTTTTTTGATGTGAAACGCCATCTCAGCGGCGAAGAAGCTCTGGTGCACGCGTCGGATCTGTTGCGCTGCGCAGCCGCCACCGCCTTCAAGGCAGCCGAAAACCTGCAGGGCGCGAGCCGCGACCTGGCATTTTCGGTGGTGCATATGGTGGATATGGCGCGAGCGATGGTCGACCATTCAATCGATGGCGAACAGCTCTGACGGACACGGGAAGCGGACGGGCAGGAAAGAGTTTTCCAATCGCGCAGATAAAAACATTTGACTTGCAAATGATAATGATTATTATTGCAAGCAGCTGGTCGCGAGATCAGTCGATGGACCAGAGACCTTAGGTCGGTCTTCTGGACTATCTCCTCATCAGGCTAATCACGGTTTTTGACCCGGCTTTTTGCCGGGTCTTTTTTTGCCCGTTTTTCGGGCTTATGGCTTCAGGCTAATGAAGTCTTTGGGTGCTGCAAATTCGATGGCGCGGATAATATCAAAAGAATATCGCTTGGCAAGCAAAGCCCGGCCCGATTGGGGCAAACTAATGACAATTAGCACTTGAGAATCAATCGCACACTCTCTAAGCTGCTTGCGCGTCATGGAAGACGCCCCCCACGCAACCCGCAATTTCCCTCGGTTTCAGCCCTGTCTTGCGTGTAAAGTAGCCGCCATAAAAATCATATTCAGGAACCGATTATGACCGTGGCCAAATCTTCGTTCGACATCAGCGCCAACTTCGACAACGGCAACATCCAAGTCATCGACATCTCCAACCCGCTCAACCCGGTTCTGGCCATTCGCCCGGATACCCGCAGCGCGCATTTTCAGTGGTTCCACTTCAAGGCCAGCGGCCTGCATGTTCATCAGGAACACTGGTTTCGCCTGGTCAACGCCAGTCAATCCTCTTACAACAAGGCCTGGACTGGCTATCAGGCTGTTGCGTCCTACGACCATGTGAATTGGTTTCGTATTCCTACCAGTTTCGAAGGCGACAGCCTGCGCTTCTGCCTCGAAGCCGAGCAGACCCACGCCTGGTTCGCCTACTTCGAACCCTACAGCCGAGGTCGTCACGACTGGCTGATCGAGCAAGCGCTGACCAAGGCCGGCACCGAACTGCTGGCCACCGGCAAAAGCGTCGAGGGTCGTGACATTCAGTTGCTGCGCAAGGGCATCGGTGCCGAAGGCCAGCGCAAAATCTGGATCATCGCGCAACAGCACCCGGGCGAACACATGGCCGAATGGTTCATGGAAGGCGTGATCGAACGTTTGGAGCGCCACGACGACCCGGTGCTGAACAAGCTGCTCGCCAGCGCCGATCTGTATCTGGTACCGAACATGAACCCGGACGGCGCCTTCCACGGGCATCTGCGAACCAATGCCATGGGCCAGGACCTGAACCGCGCCTGGCAGAGCGCCAGTCAGGACATCAGCCCTGAAGTCCTTTTCGTACAACAGCAGATGGAAAAGTACGGCGTCGATCTGTTCCTCGACGTACACGGTGATGAAGAAATTCCCCACGTGTTCACCGCCGGTTGCGAAGGCAACCCGGGTTACACGCCGCGCATCGAGAAGCTCGAAGAGCATTTCCGCACGCACCTCAAGCACACCACGAAAGACTTCCAGACCAAATACGGCTACACCCGTGACGAACCGGGTCAGGCCAACATGACCCTGGCCTGCAACGCGGTCGGCCAGAAATACGACTGCCTGTCGCTGACCCTGGAAATGCCGTTCAAGGATCACGATGACCATCCGAACAAAGAAACGGGCTGGTCGGGCAAGCGCTCGAAACAGTTGGGCAAGGACGTGCTGACCACGATCGCAGACATGATCGACACTCTGCGCTGATCCTTCCCCCGCTCTACCCAAAGATCGCAGCTATGCCTGCGATCTTTTTTTTGCGCAATCACACGCCATGACCAACAAGGTTGCAAATTAAAACCAGAGTGCCTACCTTGATTATGGTTTTAATTTGAAACCCAAAAAGGAATCAGGGCATGCAACCTCAACCTCTCAAAAGCAGCGTGGTGCTGCTGTTTGCCGTCGCCTGCGGACTTGCGGTGGGCAACGTGTATTACGCGCAGCCGCTGCTGGACGCCATGGCCGATGCCTTCGCCATGTCACCGGCAACCATCGGCATCGTCATTACCCTGACGCAGATCGGCTATGGCATCGGTCTGGTGTTGCTGGTGCCACTTGGCGACCTGCTCAACCGTCGGCGGCTGATCGTCACCCAGACCCTGCTCTCGGCCGCCGCGCTGTTGATGATCGCGCTGGCGCCCAACAGTGTGTGGTTGCTGCTCGGCATGACCCTGACCGGTTTGCTCGCGGTGGTGACGCAAGTGCTGGTGGCGTACGCCGCGACATTGGCCGTCCCGGCGCAACGCGGCCGGGTGGTCGGCGTGGTCACCAGCGGCATCGTCGTTGGCATTCTGCTCGCGCGCACCATTGCCGGGGCCATGGCTGATCTGGCCGGTTGGCGGGCGATCTATCTGCTGTCGGCGGGGCTGACGCTGCTGATGGCACTGCTGCTGTTGCGCGTCTTGCCCAAGAATGAAGCCGCGCAGCCCGCAAGCCGTTACGGCGCGCTGATCGCATCGGTGTTCAGCCTGTTCGGGCAAGAGCCGGTGCTGCGGCAACGGGCGATTCTCGCGCTGCTGACCTTTGCCAGCGCCATGGTGCTGTGGACGCCGATGGTGCTGCCGCTGGCCGCCCCGCCACTGTCGCTGTCGCACAGTGAAATCGGCCTGTTCGGGTTGGCAGGTGCCGCCGGTGCACTTGCCGCCGCACGGGCCGGGCATCTGGCCGACCGCGGCCTCGGCCAATGGGTCAGTGGCCTGTCGCTGCTGCTGATGCTCGCCTCGTGGCTGCCGATCGCCCTCACCCAGTCCTCGCTGTGGGCGCTGTTGCTCGGCGTGATCACCCTCGATCTGGGCTTGCAGGCCGTGCACGTCACCAGCCAGAGCATGATCTACAGCGTGCGCCCTGAAGCGCAAAGCCGCCTCACCGCCGGCTACATGCTGTTCTATTCGATCGGCAGTGCATTGGGTTCGATTACCTCGACGGCGATGTACGCCTGGGCCGGCTGGACCGGCGTGTGTCTGCTTGGCGCCGTTATCAACGCAGTGGCGCTGGGTTATTGGTGGCTGACCCTGAGAAGTGGCGCACCGCAGCGGTGCGCCACACAAGCGGGTTAATCGCGATCGCGACCGCGCAACATGCTGTCGAGCACCTCGTCGCGGCGCACCCAACCATGGAACAGCGCCGCTGCCAGGTGCAACAGCACGGTGAGGAACAACAGGTACGCCAGATAGCCATGCGCCTTGCGCAGCAGGGCGAACACTTGCGCATCGGCCGGCAGGATCGACGGCAACTGCAAGGTATTGTTGAGCATCACCGGCTCCCCGGACGCACTGATCATCGCCCAACCGAGCAGCGGCAGCACCAGCATCAACGCGTACAACAACACATGCGAAGCCTTGGCCGCCATCACCTGCCAGCCCGGCAGATCGGCCGGCAGCGGCGGCTGTCGAGTGGAAAACCGCACCAACAGACGCACGACCACCAGCAGCAGAATCGCGATCCCCAATGGTTTGTGCAGATGAATCAGCCATTCATGCCGCTGTGAAACCGAAGTGACCATGCCGGCTCCAATGAACAACATGGCGATGATCATCAGCGCCATCAGCCAGTGCAGCAGCCGCGCCAACAGCGCGAAATGAGTCGGTTGCGTGCTCATGGGCGAGCCTCCTGACGGGCGGCGGGCAATTGGCTGACTTCACTGGTGCGCCGTAGATAGGAATCGGCGTAACCGGCGGAACGCGCGGCGAGCAGCGGGTCGTCGGAACCTTCGATACCGGCCGGCAACACCAGCGGATCGTAGTTGATGTCGCGGCATTCGCCGCTGAGCTGCGGCTGAGTCTTCTCCAGCACCAGCGTGCCGGCGTTGATCACCTTGCGACCCTCGGGCCAGGTTTTGCTGGCATCGTTCACCGGATCACCGGGGTTGGCCAGGGTGATATTCAGCTGCCAGCGCAACGGCCCTTCGGCCAGACGCTGCACCAGATCCTTCTCGAGAAAATCCGCACCCTCCGGCGCCGAGGCTCCGGCGGCATCGCGCGCCAATGGCGTGACACTCCAGCGCACCGCCTGCTTATGCCCACTGGCGTTGACCAGATAGAACGCATTCACGCTGTTGTAGGTTTCAGTGGCATAGCTGGCCGACGGTTTGGCGGTCTTCACCCACGTCAGAAACGGCACGGCTTCCGGGTGCGCGGCAAAGAATGCCGGCACTTTCGACGGATCCGGTTTACCCGTGGCCGGATCCGGCGACTGCGCCTGCTGCAACTGATAGAACGCCTCGGGGGTGCCAACCGGGAACACCGGCATGCTGTTCATCCCGGTGCGCCATTGCTGACCGTTGGCCTGGGTGAAACGCAGCGCCAGGCTGCGGATCGGCACGCTGCTGTCCGGGGCGTAGGGATTCCCCGCCGGCAATGCGAAACGCCCGACCACCGGGGTTTGCGCCTCGTTGAATACCTGCGCCGAAGAAAACGCCCGCGCCTCGCCACTGCTCTCGAAATGCCCGATCACGCACACGCCCTTGGCGTGGTTGCGCCGGAACCCGGGATGCACGCCGTTGTTTTTCTCCAGCACATCGACCAGCGCCTTGGGCGTCAGACGTTGTGGGTCAAGGTTACCGTGCACGTAGGCAAACGCCCCAGCCACTGCGGCAACCACCACGGCAATCGCCGTCAGGCGCAACACTGTGCTCGCGGCACTCAAGGGCGGGCGCGACGGCCTGCCCGGCGGTGAAGTGCGATCAACCATGAATAACTCCAGGGCCATCGGCCACAAGTAGGAAGAATCAGCAAGACGCGCCCCAGCGGGATTTATTCCATGGCCCGGTATTTATTTCTCCGAACGTGGAATAACCTCGAACGGCAGACGTCTCCCTAGTCCACAGCGTAGTGACTAGCAGAAATTCATGAGCGAATTCGACGAACAGTTGAGAGAAATCATTCCCAGATTGCGCCGCTTTGCCGTGTCATTGACCCGCAACAGCAGCAGCGCCGACGATCTGGTGCAGGCCAGCCTCGAGCGGGCCCTGTCCGGCTGGGGTGCGAAACGCGCCGAGGGTGATGTGCGCGCGTGGCTGTTCGCGATTCTCTATCGGCAATTTCTCGACGCCCATCGGCGCTCGCGTCGTTATGCGCGGATGCTCGAATTCTTCACTGGTCGCGACGATGCCGAGCCCTCGGTCGAGCGTACCGTGATCGCCCAATCGACCCTGCAAGCCTTCGATCGCCTGCCCACCGAACAACGCGCGCTGTTGCTGATGGTCTCGGTCGAAGGCCTGAGCTACAAGGAAGTCGCCGAAATCCTCGACATCCCCACAGGCACGGTGATGTCGCGCCTGTCCCGCGCCCGCCAAGCCTTGCGCCAGCTCAGCGACGGCGAAATCAGCAGCCCTTCTTTGCGGATACTCAGATGATCAGCATGCCCCCCAGCGAGCGCGACCTGCACGCGTACGTCGATCACCAACTCAACGAAGCCGACCGGCGTCTGGTCGACACCTGGCTGACCACTCACCCGGAAGCCGCCGCGCAGGTGCGCGCCTGGCAGCACGACGCCCAGTTGTTGCGCGCAGCCCTGGGCGGTGCCTTGCAGCAACCGGCCAATCCGGAACTCGATCCCGCGCTGATTCGCCAGCGCCTCAAGCGTCAGTCGCGTCGTCACTTGGCCAGCGCGGCGGTGTTGCTGATCGCGGTCGGCATCGGCGGTTTAAGTGGCTGGCAGGCGCGGGAAATGACCCTCGTGCGCTCTTCCACACTACCGATGACCGATGCCTTGCAGGCCTATCGATTGATTGCCCAGCAGGGAATTCTGCCAGCGGACTACAAGGTTGCCAGTGACGGCGATATGCAGCGTTGGCTCGACCGTTATTTCACCCAGGCCAGTCGCTTGCCGGATCTGAAATCCGCCGGTTTCGAACCGGTCAGTGGCCGCCTGCTCAGCACCGATGAAGGCCCGGCGGCGATGGTGGTGTATGAGGATCGCAGCGGCCACAAGGTCAGTTTCTACGTGCGGCCACCGGGGCCGAAGAACACTTTCCTGCCACGCGGCAGTCGCAGCGACGGCGATCTGCAGGCCGATTACTGGTCCGGTGGCGGGTACAACTATGCGATGGTCAGCCCGACGGATTCGCCGGCGGTGCAGCAATTGAGGCAGTCACTGCCATTGTGAAAACTGCGCCAATCCCCCTGTGGGAGCGGGCTTGCTCGCGAAAGCGCTAGATCAGCCACCATCATTGTTGAATGACACACCGTATTCGCGAGCAAGCCCGCTCCCACAGGGGTCATCGTATGAGTCAGAACCCTACGTCGAGCACCACATTGTCCAGGTAAGTCCCCGCCGGCGGTGTGGTCTGATCGGTGTAGATCTTCGCGTTGTAGTTGAAGATCTGACTTCCGGTGCCCAGCCCATTCCCCGGATTCACCTCGGCATCGGTGCTCGACCGGCGTGCGCTGCCGACACTGCCCCACCGGGTGGTGCCAGCGCTTTTGAAGATATCGTAGGCCAGATAATTACTTCCGGAAATCATCCGCCGCCGACCGCCGACACTGACCGGGTTCTGTCCGTCGCTCAAACCGACGGTGTAGGCGCTGCCCTTGGTACAGGCCAGGTTGATCGTCTGCCCCGTCACCGGGGTAAAAGCGCTGATCACCGGTGCACTGCCAAAGGCAATGTTCGGCGCAGTAATCGTGCAGTCGTTGGACACGGTCAGGTTCACCGTCAACGTCGCGGTACCGCTATTGATGTCGCGCCCCAGACAAACACTGCCGATACCGATCCCGGAGCAGTAATTCCAGTTCCAGAAAATGCTCAGGGTTTCCGTATAAACCCCGGCGGCGACGTTACTGCCAATGGTCGTGCCCAGATACAGCGGCACGGTTTTCGGGGTGGTGCCGTTGAGCAATCCCAAGGCATCGATGATGCCGTTGCGGGCGAAGTCGAAGGCGGTGCCACGGGTGACCGGGTAGCTGGTGCTGTTGTTGGCGTAGATCGTGTAGCCAATGACGTCGCCCGTCGGCCCGAGCAAGCCGCTCTGGGTCGAGGTGATGGTGGCGTAGAAATGATCGTTGCTGGTCAGCAATGACAGCAGCGAACCAGTACAACTCAAGCCTGCATTGAGTGTGGAACTGGGCTGCGTCGTGGTGCGCACGGCAATCGAGCTGATCGAACCGAACGCCGCCGGCGTGGTAGTGACCACCGAACACAAGGCCTGCGCCATCCCCGGCAACAGTAACGCCAGACACAGGCAAATCCGCGCCGCGTTCATTGGCACACCAACGGGCCGATCAGCGGCACCTGGCTTTGCTGCATGTCCACGGCGAATTGCGCGTTGCAGGTCTTGCCGTCGGCCAGCGTCACCTGCAACGAGTTCTGCGCCTGGAGGTTTTCCAGATAGACCAAGCCGTCCCAACCGACCACCGTGCGCGCGCCACTCTGCTCGTGCAGCACGCCCGCGCCCAATGGCAATTCACGCTGCTGCGCATCCACCAGCACAATACTCGCAGCGATCACCCGGGTCAGAGGAAACTCCAGCAAATAGCCGCTGCCACGGCGCACGGCGATGCGTTGTTCGACGTTGGGGCTGCGCACGTTGGCCGGCAGATTCAGCGGATCGATTTCGTATTTGCCGCGGTAGTACGCGCTGCTCCACGGCACCAGCAAGTGGCCGTTTTTATCGGTCTGACCGACCTGCTGGTTTTCGTAGCGCACCGGAATATCGGCGAAACCCTCGGTGCTGACCACCACAAACGCGTCGTCGATGCGATTGGCGGCGAACACCTGGCGGTCCATCCACACCAGCGAGCCACTGGCATCGGCCCAACGGGTCTCGGCGTCGGACGTGCCGTAGACACCGGCCTGCAACTGCACCGATTGCAGACGCCAGGTCACATCAGCCTGACGATAATCGGGGCCATCACCCTTGGCGTAACCCAGATTGAAACCCACCCCGCCCTCGGTCGGCACCGAGCGGCTGTAATTGACCCGCTGCTGACTCTGCCCGGTCTTACTGCGCTCGCTACTGATCGCCAGGCTGCCGCGCAGATCGAACGGGATCACCAGTTGCGCCTGCACTGCCCAGTTGCTGTCGCCGATCTCGCGGTTGGCCGACAGATAGAAGCTGCTGTTGCGCCATAGCGGTTTGCTCCAGCTCAGGTTGAGCAGACGCGTACGCGAATCGTCCGCCGCGCGCACATCGAAATAACCGGCACCGAGGCTGCCCCAGCGCTCGAGGTTGACGCTCAGGGTCGCCTGCTCGCTGCGCCGGCTGAGGCTGATGTAAGGGCTGTCGATCACGCTGAGGTCGGCGTACTGATCGCGGCGTTGCAGGCGCTGCCAGGAAAAACTGTAGCGCTGGCTGCTGTACTGATAACCGAGACTCAACTGCTCGCCGCCGTCGCCGTCGAATCGGCTCTGACTGATGGCGCTGTTGAGTACACCGAAATTGCCCAGACGCAAATTGCCGCCGATCCCGCCGAGGGTCAGCGAGTCAGCCGCTTCGGCGTGGCTTTCCAGGGTGAAGCTGTCGCTGACGCCGTAACGCAGGCTGCCGGAAGATACCCCGGTGCCGTAGCTGAAATCTTTCAAGCCGTAGTCGCGGCGCAAGGTACCGGCGGCCACCGAGAAATCGCTCAGGCCTTTTTGCAGCAGGCTGCTGGTGACGTAGAACGGCACCGTGGTCGACACCTGCCGCCCTAATGCATCGGTGGTCACTACCACGGCCTCCCCGGCGCCGTTGATGAAGGGAATGTTGGTCAGGGTATATGGACCCGGTTGCAGGTCGGTGCTGCTCGACTTGTAGCCGTTGATGAACAGATCCACCGACGACGGCACCGCGGCCTCACCGGCGAACTGCGGCAACGGATAGGTGACCAGATCCGGACGCACGGCAAAGTCCCGCGAGAACTGCACACCGCCCAGACGCACCGAGTTGCTCCACGGCAAGGCGCCACTGATCACGTCCCCGCCCTCGTAGGTGAGCATTCGCTCGTCGTCGGAGTAACGCCAGGTGGTGTCGTAGCGCAGGTAGCCGTTGTCCAGTGTGCTGACCGAATCGCCGGACAAGGTGCGCCGGTACTGCCCGGTGTTGGACAACATGCCCCAGCTATCGAACAGCCGCACCTCGTTCCACGCCGCCAGATAAGTGCCGGCATCGTCGGTGTCGTTGAGGTACAGGTCATAGTTGAACAACGCGCCGAAACTGCTCAGCGCCGGGGTGCGCGGATAGTTCTCGCGATTACCGATGAACTGATCCGGCAGCCACTGCGGTGGCACCACCAGCAGCAGGCGCTGGCCGACACTGTCGTATTCGCTGTGCAGTCCAGGCAGGCCGTCGAGAGCAACTTCAGCACCAGGATTGCCCGGCAATTTCATCCCGGTTTCAGCCAATACGCTGGCCGGCAAAAACAGATGCCCGTCACGTTGCTGCACCGCCACCACCCGCCCGGTGTTCATCTGATTGACCACCAACTCCAGAAACAACTGTGCATCACTCATGGCCTCCATGCCGCTGGGCGGTGGCGGCAGTTCGCCGGCCTCGGATGGTTGCACGAACATCAGGCAACACGCGCCGGTCATGAGCCACAACGGACGCTGAATACGACGAGCCCATCCCGGGCTCATACACGCTTTACGTCCGTCAATGGACTCGATCCTCCTGATGCCACTCTTGCCAAAGCCAGTTATCTTTCTGTGGAATTTTGACGACACGATGCATTCATTGTGGCGAGGGAGCTTGCTCCCGCTCGGCGGCGCAGCCGTCGTCAGAATTGTTTAAGCGGACTGCCTGACATGGCTTGGGGCTGCTTCGCAACCCAGCGGGAGCAAGCTCCCTCGCCACAAAAGTCCACTCGGCATGGCTCCCTTTTCAGCGTCCCGGCGCAATGCTCTGCACCTGGACCCCGCCATTGACTCGCACTTGCAACGCCGACTCACTCGCCAACGCCCCAGGTGCCGGCCAGCGCATCACCGCGCCCGGCAGCACATAACCCAGCAACCCCTCGGCTAATGGCTTGCTCTGTCCACCCTGTTTGATCGCCACGTCGGTCAGCCGCGCATGCACAGCGCCCTGATTGCGCACTTCGATATACGGTCGACCGTCCACCGCCACCGTGCGCCAGCTCAGCTGCGGCACACCGATACCTTTGGGGTCACGCGGGCGGGTGCTGTCTTCCTTGCTCCACAGCCCCGCGCCGTAGGCAAACAAGGGCACCGAATAGCGCATCTGAAAGCGGATCGCGGCTGCGGTTTTGCCGCCTTCGGCGGCCGGCGGCTGGGCGGAAGGGATTTCGTCGATGATGATCCGGTAGGCCAGTTCCTGCCCCGGCGGCACATCCTTGGTCCGGGTCAGGCGCACCAGTTGTTTTTGCCCCGGCTCGATCTTCGCCACTGGCGGGCTGCCGATCACGTCGCGCTGGTTCTGGTATTGCTCTGCAAAGCCGCTCTGGCTCCAGCCGAACACGCGGATCTGCAGGTTGGCGGTTTCCGTGCCACGGTTTTCCAGCCATAGCGCACTGGCCTGTTGATCGGCCTCCAGCACCGGATCGATCGGCCAGATCAACACCGAACTGGCGGCCTGCGCATGGCCGGCCCCGAGCATGACCAGCGCCAGCAACGCGCCCTGCAACAACGAATGCCCAGACGTAACTGCCCCCATGAACCTGCTCCTTGTCGGCCATTCAAATTTCGCTTTACCACGACAGCTGCACCTGCAACACGTCGCTGTACGTCCCCCCGGGCTGATTGCCCGGCAATTGCACCTGACCGTAAATCGGCAGGCTGATGTTGTTCGCATCGCTATAGGCCACCGCCACGCTCTGGCCGATGCCCAGGCTCTGGCTGTAAGCCGCATCGCGAAACAGCGCATACGCCACCCGCGCACTGCCGCTGTTGATCTGCATGTGGCGACCGCTGCTGTTGTACTGGCCGCCATCGACCGTCATGTTCAGTGCCACCCCCGGCGTGCATTGCAACTGCACGCCGCCGGTCAATGCCACTTGCACCGTGCCGGTCGCGAGGGCCGAACTCGAACCGAAATTCAGTCCGCCGTAATTCGACACCCCGCCCACCACCAGGCATCCCGGCGTGATGGTCGCGCTGACCTGAAAGCTCTGACTGGTCGCCGCCCCCAGCGGCAGCGGCACACTGCTCGCACAGAGCAGGAGCATCGCAGCGCAGAACTGGCGGCGCATGGCATCAGAACGTCAGTTCAACAGCGACGGTGTCGGTGTAAGTCCCTGCCGGCAGCCCGGCCTTGCCCACCGCCTGACCGTAGATATTCACCGTCTGCGCCACGCCAGTGCTGGTCGCCAGGTTGATCGTGCCGTCGATCGGCAGCAGTTGCGAATGCCCGGCATCGGTGTAGAAGTCATACGGCACGTAGTTGGCGACACCGTCGTACAGCGCGCGAGCGCCGCCCGGCGACTGCCCATCGTGAGCACCGGCACGCACCTTGACCACCGGGGTCGTGCCGCTGGAGCAGAGAATCGACAGCGCCCCGCCGCCACCGCCCAGTACCTGCCCGCTCGCGGTGGTGAACAGACTGTTGGCGGTGCCGAAGTTCAGCGCACCGAAGTTCAGCCCGGTGGAACCGCCGGCACCGTTGACCTGACAGCTGCTGATCAGGGTCAGGCTGGCGGTGATCTGGCCGGTGACCGTGGTGGCGGCGTGGGCACTGGAAACCAGCGTCAGGCCGAGCAACGACAAACCTATCCTTGATGCAAACTTGCGCATGGTGTCCGTCCTCTACGGGGTTACCAGTCGAGCGTCACCGTCAGCGTGTCGGTGTAGACACCTGCCGGAACCGCGCGGGTATTCGCCACCACCGTGCCAAACACCGGAATCGGTATCTGCGCACCGCTGGTGACAGCGAAATTGTGTTGTTGGCCAATGCTGTAGCGTTGGCTGCCGGAGGCATCCAGAAAGAGTTGATAAGGCAGGGTCTGGCGCCCGTTGCTCAGGCGGCGGGTGGTGCCGTCACCGTGGCTGCCGCCGTCGATGGTGACGGTGAAACCGGTGACCGAGGGATTGCAGGCGACGTTCAGCTTGCCGCTGCTGTCGCCGTCGAGACTGGCCTTGATCGGCGCGTTCCAGGTCGGCCCCTGCTGACCGAAATCGAGGGTGCCCAGATTGCTCACCGGGATCGCCGGGGTGGCGCTGTTGGTGACTTCGCACCCGGCGATCAGGATCAGCCGCGCATTGATCTGCCCACTGATCGCCGCCTGTGCGTCGTCAGCGAGCAACAGCAACGTACCCGTGGCGATAACCATCCAGTGCTTGCCTGTCATTGCGTCCGTCCTACTCCTTCAGGATGCCTGCGTACCTTGCGTTCTGCATTGAACGCCCCTTCCCTGCGCAATCCGCCTCCAGCGGATTGCCTGAAATCCTGCACTCACCAGGTCACGGTGACTTTCACCAGATCCGAATAGCGGCTGACCTGCGGCACCTGCGCCAGACGCTCGATCCGCGCGTAAAGCGGCAACTCCACCGTGCCGGTGTCCGGCACCCGGCCGCTGACTGGCACGTTCACCACCAGCGGCACCCGGCGCGCCGCGTCCTGATACAGCCGATATGGAATCGGCTGGCTCCCCGCCGCCCCCGCCATGTAGCGAACCTCGCCAACGCCACCATGCAGGCCACCGTCGACCCGCAGTTGATACGGCGTGTCAGGGTTGCATTCCAGACGTGGCAACCGTTGGTTGGTCAGCGCCGCACCCAGTGGCCCGGCCGGGTCGTCGAGACGCGCAATACTGCCGAAATCCAGCACGCCCAATTGTTCGATACCCGCCTCGCGCTGCTGGCCGATCAACTGGCAGCCACGCTGCACGTCAACGCGGACTTCGACCTGAAGATCCGCGGCATGCACCGAGGCCCCAAGCACCCCGAGCAGGCCCATCACCACACGTACAATCACTGTCCCATTCCTTGTGAGGGAACATCCTGGATGACGTTACTGTGTTTCAGGGTAGCAACGGACGACGAATCCGCCAGTCGATTGGATCCATGGTCCTGCCGGGATATGTTTCGAAAGTTTGGCAACACGGCGAATTACATCGCTGAAAATAGCTGTACGTTCCACACAAATCTGTTCAGTGATCGCCCACAGTCGACGAACCGCGATGGAAGCCGGGCGCAGCCTCTGGTTACACTACGGCGCCGCGCTCCCGGGCGCCGGTCTGATGAACACGGAGTGACTGCACTGTGCCCTCTCGAGCGCCCAAACGATCGCCACTGACCCTGCGCTGGTCGGCGCTGCGCCGCTGGTTCGCCAAGGGCCGGCCCGGGCATGCCGGGCATGACGCGAATGCCCAGTCGATCCGCGACTATTTCCGGCACAAGGCCCATAGTCAGGGTTACACCCTCAGCCACAGCCAACAGCGGGTGATCGATTGCATGGCGCAGCAGGCCAGCCTGTTGTTCGGCGCCAAGCCGCAAATGCCGCCGAGCCTGTACCTGCATGGCGCGGTCGGACGCGGCAAGAGCTGGCTGCTCGACGGTTTTTTCCAGGCACTGCCGACCACGCAGAAACAGCGCGTGCATTTCCATGAATTCTTTGCCCGGTTGCATCAGGGCATGTTCAACCATCGCGAACAGGACGACGCTCTCGGCGTCACCCTCGACGAGCTGTTAGCCGATTGCCAGGTACTGTGTTTCGACGAATTTCATGTGCATGACATCGGCGATGCGATGCTCATCACCCGCCTGTTCAAGGCCTTGTTCCAGCGCGGGATTCTGCTGCTGGTGACTTCCAACTATCCGCCGGAAGGCTTGCTGCCCAACCCGCTCTATCATGCGCGCTTCAAACCGGTGATCGAATTGATCAACGCCCGAATGCAAGTGATGGAGGTCGGCGGCCCGCACGATTACCGCAGCCAGGCGAGCAACCATGCGCATCAGGTTTTCACGCAGGGCCACTATGTGTGGCCAGCCACCGCAACCCAGCGCGAGGCGCTGAACCTGCCGCCCGAAGGTGCCCCGGCCATTGCGTTGCCGGTGGGCAGCCGACACGTTCAGGCGCGCCTGTGCGATGGCAGCCGGGTCGCTTTCACCTTCAGCGACGTGTGCGAGCAACCGACAGCGGTGATGGATTATCTGGAGCTGTGTCGGCGTTTCGACCAGTGGATCATCGACGACCTGCCGGAACTCGGTGAGTGCTCGATCGCCGCACAACAGCGTTTCATCAACCTGATCGACGTGCTCTACGACCAGGACAAGCACCTGACCCTGCTCAGCCGCTTGCCACTGCGCGAGGCCCTTGGCGGGAATGCCATCGATCTGGCGCGCACCCGCAGTCGCCTGGGGCAGTTGCAGGAAACCCACTGATCCCATTGATCACCACCGATTACCACTGTGGGAGCGAGCTTGCTCGCGAAAGCGGAGTGTCAGTGACGAATCACTGACTGACAGAACGCCTTCGCGAGCAAGCTCGCTCCCACAGTGGATCAGAGTGTTCTTCAGTGCAAATCCCGGCTTTGCCGTTATCATGTCGCCCATTCCGAGCGCCCGGCGCTTCTTTCCTTTGATAGTGAACATCCCCATGCACACCCTTGCTCAATTGCGCGCCGGCGAGTTGTCGGGCATTACCCGGCTGGATCTGTCTTGCGGCCTGACCGAGTTCCCCCGGGAGATTTTCGAACTGGCCGATACGCTGGAGGTGCTCAACCTCAGCGGCAACGCCTTGAGCAGTCTGCCCGATGATCTGCATCGCCTGACCAGGATGCGCATCCTGTTCTGCTCGGACAACCGCTTCACCGAGGTGCCGGAGTGCGTCGGAAAATGCGCGGCGCTGACGATGATCGGCTTCAAGGCCAACCGCATCAGCCACGTGCCGGGCGCAGCACTGCCGCCGCTGCTGCGCTGGTTGATCCTGACCGACAACTGCATCGAAAGCTTGCCCGTCGAACTGGGTGAGCGCCCCCACCTGCAAAAACTGCTGCTGGCGGGCAATCGCCTGCAAGCGCTGCCCGCTTCAATGAGCCAGTGCCATCGCCTGGAGCTGATCCGCATCGCCGCCAACCAGATGCGTGAACTGCCGCAGTGGCTGCTGACCCTGCCGGGCCTGACCTGGCTGGCGTATGCCGGCAATCCGCTGGAAACCGAAGCCGATGCCGCCGCGCTGGAAGCCACGCCGCTGATCGACTGGTCGGCGCTGCGTCTGGAACAGCGCCTGGGCGAAGGCGCCTCGGGGGTGATTTCCCGGGCGCAGTGGCAGCGCGCCGACGGCTCGCAGGTGCCGGTCGCGGTGAAGCTCTATAAAGGTGAAATGACCAGCGACGGTTCGCCGCTGCACGAGATGAACGCCTGCATCACCGCCGGCCTGCACCCGAACCTGATCCGCGTGGAAGGCCGTATTCACGGGCATCCCGATGGCCAGCAGGGGCTGGTGATGCAACTGATCGACCCAAGCTTTCGCAACCTGGCGGCATTGCCGAGCCTGGCGAGCTGCTCGCGGGATGTGTATGCCGAGGACTGCCGCTTCAGTGCCGAAGTGGGGCTGAACATTGCCAAGGGCATCGCTTCGGCGGCCGAGCACTTGCATCAACAGGGCATCACCCACGGCGACCTCTACGGCCACAACATTCTGCTGAACGATCAGGGCGATTGCTTGCTCGGGGATTTCGGCGCGGCGTCGTTCCATGCCACCACCGACAACCTGGAAACCCGGGCACTGCAACGCATCGAAGTGCGGGCGTTCGGGGTTCTGCTCGGGGAATTGCTGGCGCGCGTCGACTCGGGGTTGAGCGATGAACAGCGCGAGGTGCTGGAGGCGCTGGAACAGCGTTGCTGTCAGCCGGACGTGCTGGCGCGGCCGGGGTTTGGCGAAGTGATTGAGATGCTGGAAACGCTGTAACTGACGCAAATCCTGTGGCGAGGGAGCTTGCTCCCGCTGGACGGCAAAGCCGTCCCAAAAACAACGACTGCCGCGCAGCCGAGCGGGAGCAAGCTCCCTCGCCACAGTTTATCTTTGCAGCAAATCAGCCCGCCAGACCGACAAACATGTCCTGCACGTCGTCGTGGTTGTCGAGGCCTTCGAGGAACGCTTCAACTTCAGCCATCTGCTCGGCGCTCAGGCCGCTGACCGGGTTCTTCGGCTGGTAGCCGAGTTTGGCCGACAGCACCGTGAAGCCTTGCTCAGGCAGGGCTTTCTGCACGGCGTCGAGGTCGGTCGGATCGGTCAGGAACAGGGTCGCGCCCTCTTCGCCCGGCTCGAAGTCCTGGGCACCGGCCTCGATCGCGGCCATTTCCGGATCGGCGTCCGGGGTGTCCGGCGACGCTTCGATCATGCCGACGTGGTTGAAGTCCCAGGCCACCGAACCGGAAGCGCCCAGTTGACCCTTGCGGAACGCCACGCGGATTTCCGCGACGGTGCGGTTGATGTTGTCAGTGACGCACTCGACGATCAACGGAACCTGATGCGGTGCGAAACCTTCGTACGTCACGCGGTGGTACTGCACGGTTTCGCCCAGCAGGCCGGCGCCTTTCTTGATGGCGCGGTCCAGGGTTTCCTTGGGCATCGAGGCTTTCTTGGCCTGCTCGACCACCAGACGCAGGTGTGCGTTGGTGGCGGTATCGGCACCGTTGCGGGCAGCGATGGTGATTTCTTTCACCAGTTTGCCGAAGATCTTGCCCTTGGCGTTGGCTGCCGCTTCTTTGTGTTTAACCTTCCACTGTGCGCCCATTACTCACTCTCTTGATCTGTGGCGCCGAGACATCTATTGGCCGACGCGTGGCGCCAAGTTTATACGGCCTAAAGTCGGCAATCGACCAAAAAAATCATTGTTGAATCGACATCGTCACCACGACTTGTAGGGCGATTCTGAAAAGCCCACCAGCCATGACCATTCGTGCTCGCGTTTTCGTACCCTCTGCCGTCCGTATTGCCCACAGAGCCCGTACGAATGCTCAATGATAAGGAAAGCCCGTTCACCCTGACCCTGACCGACGGCCCGCTGTGCCTGCCGGTCTTGCGTTTCAGTGGCAAGGAAGCACTCAATCAGCCGTTTCGCTTCGAAATTGAAATGATCGGTCTGGCACCGGCGTTGCCCCCAGGCAGTCTGCTGCGCCAACCGGCGTTCCTGCGCCTGGGCGCCGATCACGGGATCCACGGTCTGATCCACAGCGTCAGTTGCGAGCATCGCGCCAGCCACCGCATCGGCTACCGGCTGATCCTCGTCCCGCTGCTGCTGAGTCTGGACCAGCCGCCCCGGCGCCGGGTCTTCGTGCAAACGAGCGTGCCGACGATCCTCGCGCAATTGCTCGGCGAGCATGAGTTGCCGGCGGACAGTTACCGGATCGAAATGAGCGTCGGCCAATACCCGCCGCGGCCCTTTTGCATCCAGTACGAAGAAAGTGACCTGGCCTTCGTGCAACGGCTGTGTGAGGAGGAAGGCATCCACTATCACTTCGAACATCACCCGAACGGGCATGTGCTGGTGTTTGCCGATGACAACCTCAGCCTGCCGCAGGAACCGTTGTCGGTGCCGTTTGGCATCACCGACGACACACCATCACCGCGCGTCAGCACGCTGTTTCAGCGCCATGACGCGCCACCGATGATGGCTGCGCACGGCATTCGCAACCGCGGTCAGGAGGCCATCACTACCGACGCGGCCAACCATCCCGTGCCCGCACTCGCACCGCAGAACCTGTCCGGCGAACAGCGTCACGCCGAACAACGCAGCCGTCGCCATCTGCAGCGCCAGCGCTGTCAGTCGCGCTCGATCCGGGGCACCTGCGATTGCAGCGCGTTGCGCAGCGGGCATCTGTTACAGATCAGCGAGCATCCGATCAATACCTTCAATGAACAATGGCTGATCACCGAACTGCACCACCAGGGCCAGCACCCCTCGATCCTCGACCCGACCACTGATGTGCATCGCTATCGAAACGACTTCACTGCCCTGCCCTGGTCAAGCGATTTTCGCCCGCCATTGGCACAGCCGCGCCCGAACATCGGCGGCTACCATCTGGCACAAGTGCTGGGATCGCCCGGCCAGCCCGCGCAACTGGATGATCGCGGGCGCATCGGCGTCAACCTCTGGCCGGCGCAGACAACTGAGTCTGCATGCCTGTGGCTGCCAATCGCACTGACCGGCGCCGGCCGGCTCGCCACCCACCAGTTGCCCCGCGCCGGCAGTGAGGTGTGGGTCAGCTTCCTCGACAGCGACCCGGATCGACCGATTCTGTGCCTCGCCAACCCACGCCCTGCGCCACCGAGTGAAACACCACCACCGCGCGACAGCAGCCTGTTGCTCGATTGGCTGCTGCACGGTGCCGATCCCTAAGCGCCGCAGACATTGGCATTGAGTACACCTGGAAGAAACTGGGTGGTTGTGAGGTCGCTATCGCTGGCAAGCCAGCTCCCACAGTTGGATTGGGTGTGGGCTGTTGGAGGTGGGTCGGCTCGCAGGCCGCCTTCGCGAGCAAGCCCGCTCCCACAGTGGATTGGGTGTGAGCTGTTGGAGATTGGTCGGCTGGGAGATTGCTATCGCTGGCAAGCCAGCTCTCACAGTTGGATTGGGTGCGGGCTGTTGGAGCTGGGTCGGCTGGGAGGCCGCCTTCGCGAGCAAGCTCGCTCCCACAGTGGATTGGGTGTGGGTTGTTGGAAATTGGTCGGCTGGGAGATTGCTATCGCTGGCAAGCCAGCTCTCACAGTTGGATTGGGTGTGGGCTGTTGGAGGTGGGTCGGCTCGCAGGCCGCCTTCGCGAGCAAGCCCGCTCCCACAGTGGATTGGGTGTGGGATGTTGGAGATTGGTCGGTTGGGAGGTCGCTATCGCTGGCAAGCCAGCTCTCACAGTTGGATTGGGTGCGGGCAGTTGGAGGCTGGTCGGCTCGTAGGCCGCCTTCGCTGGCAGGCCAGCTCCCACAGGGAGCTAAAGCCAAGCGCATGCTTTTCACCACTCAAATGGCCGAGTGTGAGCTCGCCGAAAGCTCTTGATCTTGCCGTGCCGGCCCCATCGGCAGGCTGAGTGGAGGGGTTTATCCGGGGGTGGGAGCGCAGCGACCGTTCGACGAAGTCGAACACATCGAGAGGAGGTGCAGCGAAGCAAACCGGAGGCGATGCCCCCCGGATGAATCCCGTAACGAAGGAACCCGAGCCTAGGCGAGGGCCGTACGCCGGGGCCAAGCCTTTTGCTTACTTTTCGGCGTCTGGAAAAGTGAGTCGCTGTAAGAGCGAAACCATAAGAAGCCGTTACCGCAGAAACGGATATGTACTCGGTAACCCAAAAGAACGCAGCGCTCGCCAGCCCCCAATCACCCCTTGTCAGCCTTCCCCGCCGCCGCCGCAAACTTCGCCAACCGCACATCCAGATGCCGCGGCCGCCGCCCATGATCCTCAGCCCGCTCCTTGCGCCGAATCGCATTACGCACCATCAACGACCCCAGATACCGAATCGGCTCCGGCGGAAAATACCCCAGCGGCCCGTTCACCAACGGCGAACGAGTCCAGGGGTTATCGAGCCCCTGCACCAACGAGGCAAGAATCTGCCCGCCCATGTGACACGGCCCGACGCCACTGCCGGAATAACCAAAGCCATAAAACACATTGCCACTGGCACTCATCTGCCCGAAAAACGGCAACCCGGTGACCGATCGATCCGACGGCCCGTTCCACGTTGCGTCGATCTTTACATCGGCAAACGCCGGGAAGAAGTCGCCGAGACTGCGCTTGAGCAAATCCGCATAGGGCGATGGCTGATCGAACACCGGCAACATTCGCCCACCATACGCAAACGTGTTACCACCCTTGCCAAGCATGATCCGGCCGTCCGGCGTGTTGTGGTAGTAGTGCACGAAAATCCGCGAATCGAGCACGGTAACGCCGCTGGTCAAACCGATGTCCTGCAGCAGATCCGGGCGCGGCTCGGTGATCAGCATGTCACTGGAGACAATCGCCACGCTACGTTCGAACTGTGGAAACGCCCGGGCCATCCACGCATTCATCGCCAGCACCACGCGGTCTGCAATCACGCTACCGCCAGCGGTGTGAATACGCGCCGGACGGCCCTCCTCCAGGCCGGTCATCGCCGTGTTCTCGTGGATCTTCACGCCGAGTTGCAACGCCACCCGACGCAGCCCGCGCACCAGTTTGCCCGGCTGCACACTGGCCGCCGCTGGCGAGAACCAGCCCTCCAGATGCTTGCTGGAACCGGCCATGCGCTGCACATCGGCCACCGGGCGTTGGGTAAAGGAGTTGATGCTGTTGCGCTCAAGCGCCGCGATCACCGCGTCGGTCGAACCGACCTGCGCCTTGTTGGTGGCGGTGTACAGCGTGCCGTCCAGGCGGTAATCGGCATCGACGCCGAACTGTTCGCAGAACGCGCCAATGGCGTGGATGCTGCGCTCGGATTCCTTGACCAGGCGCACCGCCTCCTCGACGCCGAACAGCCGCTCGAGGGTGAAATACTTGGCCGACCACGACAACGCGCAACCACCGTTGCGCCCACTGGCACCGGCGCCGCAGATATCGGCTTCGATCAGCAGCACATCGAGTTCCGGGTTCTGCTGCTTGAGCATGATCGCCGTCCACAACCCGGTGTAGCCGCCGCCGACGATGCACACGTCGCTGCGCACTTCGCCTTGCAGTGACGGACACGTCGCGGATGGGTCGGCCTGCAAGGCTTGCTCTAGCCAAAACGGTCGCATGGGATTCTCCAGTCAGATGGCCACGACACAGCCTGCCGCGAGCGCCGCAGCAGGCCGCAGGGCAAGGGTTTTCAGTTACGCAGGGGTTTGATGGTCAGTGGGCAATTGGGAATGGCCGCGCGCGGTTCCATCACCCCGACCGGGCGGCTGTTCCAGTGCGGAATCAGCACCAGCGCCGAGAACAATGCGCAGCCGGCGAAGACGATGAACACCGTCACCGAATCGAAGTAACCCGGCAGTAATCCGCCGAGCACCGCGCCGACCGAGCCGCAACCGTTGACGAAACCGGCTGCCGTGGCACCGGCCTTGGCCTTGCCGAAGTCAATGGCGGCCGCGCCGCTGATCATCGAATCCGGCCCGTACAGGGTCAGGCCCATGACAAACAGCAACGCCACCACCAGCATCACGCTGCCGGTGTGCAACGCGCCCATGAACAGCGCCAACGTTACGGTCAGTGCCAGCAGACTGAGGACGCAGGCCGGCATGCGCCGGGCGCCGAACAGTTTGTCCGAGGCCAGACCGATCATGATCGGCCCGAGCAACCCGGCCAGTTCGAACGAGGTGGGAATGATCGCCGCGCCGACCTTGCCGACACTCGGCATCTGCTCAAAGACGATCACCGGGCCCCACAACAGAATCGCGTAACGCGCCGGTTTCAACATGAAATACGCCAGGCCCAGCACCAGCACCGTGCGGTTGCGCAGGATTTCCTTCAACGGCTCCCAGACGCTGAGCTTGCTGTTGGCTTCGGTTTCCGCGGCACTGAGTTCCGGCTCCGGCTCCACCGCCGGCAGGCCGACGTCTTCCGGTTTGTTGCGCTGAAAAATGAAGAACAACAGCGCCACCACCGCGACCACGGCCGCGCTGGAAATGAACGCCGCGTGCCAGGTGCCCATCAGCGTATACGCCCACCAGCCGGCGAACGGCGAGGCCACCAGACCGCCAAACGCATAGCAGGAGCTCCACAATCCGAGCACCCGCCCACGCTGCTGCGCCGGAAAGAAACTCCCAAGGTTTTTACACAATCCCGACCAGCCGGTGGACTGCGCCAGCCCCTGGATCAGCATGCAAGTGGCGAAGATCGGCAAGGTCGCGAAACTGCCCATCACCAATGCCGCACCAGCGGAAATCAGCAGCCCGCCAAGCACCACGACCCTCGGGCCGAAACGGTCGGCAAGCATGCCCCAGGTGAATTGGCCGATGGCGTAGGCCGCCAGATAGATCGCATCGAGGTTGGCCATGGCCATCTTGTCGAGCATGAAGGTCGGGTCTTCGGCGATGCCCAGTTTGGCCACCGAAAACGCTTTGCGGGTGAAATAGAAAGCGGCGTACGCGAGCCAGGTGACAGCGAAAATCTGCATGCGCCAACGCGCAATGGTGCCGATGTGCTTGTTCATTGTGGTTCTGACCTCAGGGTGTGAGTGTGCCGGCAGAATCGTTAAGTAAACGCCTGTGTTTTTTATTGTTGAGCACTGCGCCAGCGCCCCATCCCTGATGGCGATAGCGGTCAGATGAGTCCTGTTGTTGCACGCACAGGCTCATCGCCAACGCTGCTGTCCGAGCGGACAGTCAGCGCTGGCGTGAGCGGATCAAAGCAATTACTGTTTAATAAATAAAATCGATTTATCGTATTTCACACATAAGCTCAGCTTGTTACTGGAGGCTGCATGTCGGTGTCCCACGCCCAGCTCAAAGCCTTCCACGCCGTGGCCGTCCATGGAAGCTTCACCAAAGCCGCCGAACGGCTTTTTCTCACGCAACCGGCAATTTCCGACCAGGTGCGCAAACTCGAAGAGCGCTTTGGTGTGTTGCTGTTCCATCGCAACAAGCGTTCGGTGCGCCTGACCGATCTCGGTGAGCGGCTGCTGGCGATCACTCAGCGGCTGTTTGTGATCGAGGCTGAAGCCCAGGAACTGCTGCAGGAATCCCAGGCGTTGCAGACTGGCAGCCTGATTCTCGCAGTGGACGCACCGATACACGTGCTGCCGCAAATCGCGCGGTTCTGCGAGCGGTATCCGGGGATCAGCGTGAAGATCGAGACCGGTAACACCGATGAATCGCTGTTTCGCCTGTTCAACTATCAGGCCGATCTGGCGCTGCTCGGGCGCGATGTCACTGATGAACGTCTGCTGTGCGTGCCGCTGCGTAACGACCCGATGGTGGCGTTCGTCTCGCGCCATCACCCGTGGGCCGAGCGCGAGTCGATCTGTCTGGCCGATCTCGATGACACGCCGCTGGTGCTGCGCGAGCACGGCTCGGTAACCCGCCAGACTCTGGAAGAAGAAATGGCCCGCGCCGGTTTTCGCATTCGTCCGGCAATCCAGGTCGAGGGCCGGGAAGCCGCGCGCGAGGCGGTGGTGGTGGGGATCGGTGTGGGGGTGGTGTCGGCGGCGGAGTTTGGCGCGGATTCGCGAGTCTGCGCGTTGCCGATTACCGATTGCACCCGACGATTGACCGAGACGCTGGTGTGCTTGCGCGAGCAGAGTTCGCGGCGGGTGGTGGCGACATTTCTCGATATGGTGCGCGAGAGCCTTGGGTAAACCGGTCTGGCCCCTTCGCGAGCAAGCTCGCTCCCACAGGGTTCTCGGTCGTTCACACATTATGTACACGCCACAATACCTGTGGGAGCGAGCTTGCTCGCGAATGAGGCGACGCGAATTGTCAGACTGTCGCCAGATCGAAGAACGCCTGAATCAGGCGCAACTCCCGCCGCCGCTCCATGCAGCCAATCATGTGCCGATTGACCAGCCCGTCGCCGACAATCGGAATTGCCACCACCCGCGGGTCATGGCTGACCTCCACCGACGACACCACGCCCACCCCCAGCTCCGCCGCCACCGCTTCGGTCACCGCCTCACGGCTGTCCAGTTCCAGCAGAACCCGTGGATTGACCGCCGCCTGCGCACACGCCTGATCAAAGGTGCGCCGGGTGATCGAACTCGGCTCGCGCAGCACCATGATCACCTGATCCAGCTCCTTGAGCTTCACTTCGCCGGCACGCTGCGCCCACGCATGCGCCGCCGGCACCAGGGCGCAGATCCGCGATTCGCTCAACGCTTGCAGATGCAGGCCCTTGCGCGGTTCGACCTCGGTCAGCACCGCCACGTCGGCATGCTCGGACAACAGCGCGGCGAGGGTTTCCTGCGCATTGCCCAGACGCAGGTTCACCGTGATTCCAGGATAGCGCGCACGCAGGCTGGCGAGCATCGGCATGACCATGTGCGGACCGTCCGCCGCCACTTCGAGGCGCCCGGTGAGCAACTGACGATTGGCTTCGAGCAGGGTTTGCGCTTCTTCGGCCAAACCGAACATCGCGCGGGTAATCGCCGCCAGTTTGGTGCCCTCCTCGGTCAGTTCCACCCGGCGTGCGGTGCGACGCAACAAGGTGATCTGGTAGTGCTCCTCCAGCGCCTTGATGTGTCCGGTGACCGCCGGCTGACTGATGAACAGGCGCGCCGCCGCGCGGGTAAAGCTGCCTTCCCGGGCCACGGCGTCGAAGGCGCGCAGCTGGAACAGATTCATGGATAACCCTCACTGATGGCTGGAATAACAACAAACAATTTGATTGATAGACCGCCGAATTGCAACGTATGCCCCGTAGCTTCATCCCACAGCGCTATCGCGAGGACACACGAATGAGTACTGCCGCACCCATCCTGCTCACTCCCGGCCCGTTGACCACGTCGGCCCGCACCCGCCAGGCAATGATGATCGACTGGGGGTCATGGGATGACCGCTTCAACCAACTGACCGCCAGCCTCTGCGAGCAATTGCTGGCGATCCTCAATGGCGCCGCCACTCACCACTGCGTGCCATTGCAGGGCAGCGGCACCTTCGCTGTCGAAGCGGCCATCGGCACGCTGGTGCCGCGTGACGGCAAGGTGCTGGTGCTGATCAACGGTGCCTACGGCAAGCGTCTGGCGAAGATCTGCGAAGTGCTCGGCCGCTCGTTCAGCACCTTCGAAACCGCCGAAGACGAACCGACCACCGCTGCCGACGTCGACCGCCTGCTGCGCGCCGATGGCGACATCACCCATGTCGCGCTGATCCACTGCGAAACCAGCACCGGCATCCTCAACCCGTTGCCGGAAATCGCCGAGGTCGTCGCGCAACACGGCAAGCGCCTGATCATCGATGCCATGAGCTCGTTCGGCGCACTGCCGGTGGACGCGCAAAAAGTGCCGTTCGATGCGCTGATCGCCGCTTCCGGCAAGTGCCTGGAAGGCGTGCCGGGGATGGGTTTCGTTTTCGCCCGCAAGGAATCGCTGGCAGCAGCGGCCGGCAATTCGCACTCGCTGGCGATGGACCTGTATGACCAGCACACGTATATGCAGAAGACCGGCCAGTGGCGCTTCACCCCGCCGACCCACGTGGTCGCGGCGCTGCACGAAGCGTTGTTGCAATACAACGAAGAAGGTGGCCTGCCCGCTCGCCATGCGCGCTACGCCGCCAACTGTCAGGCGCTGATGGAAGAGATGGGCAAGCTCGGGCTGCGCAGCTTCCTGCCGGCAGCGATCCAGGCCCCGATCATCGCCACCTTCCATGCCCCGCAAGATCCGCGCTACCAGTTCAAGGACTTCTACGAACGGGTCAAGGCCAAGGGTTACATCCTCTACCCCGGCAAACTGACCCAGGTCGAAACCTTCCGCGTCGGCTGCATCGGCCACGTCAACCCGGACGAAATGCGCCAGGCCGTGGCAGCAGTGGGTGAAGTGCTGCGCGAGATGGAAGTCCTCGATATCTGAAACACCACTAATCCCCTGTGGGAGCGGGCTTGCTCGCGAAGGCGGAGTGTCAGCCGCCATCAATGTTGAATGTGCCGCCGCATTCGCGAGCAAGCCCGCTCCCACAGTTTTGAACCGTATTGCCAACTCAGGAATTGATTGCCATGAACTACACCAACCCAAGCAAGCTGCAAGCCGCGATCCTCGACTGGGCCGGCACCGTGGTCGATTTCGGCTCGTTCGCACCGACGCAGATCTTCGTCGAAGCCTTCGCCGAGTTCGACGTTCAGGTGTCCATCGAAGAAGCCCGTGGCCCGATGGGCATGGGCAAGTGGGATCACATTCGTACCCTGTGCGATCAGCCGCAGGTCGCCGAGCGTTATCGCAAAGCGTTCGGCCGCACCCCGACCGACGACGACGTGACCGCGATCTACAACCGCTTCATGCCGCTGCAGATCGAGAAGATCGCCGAGCACTCGGCGCTGATTCCCGGCGCGCTGGAAACCATTGCCAACCTGCGTCAGCAAGGGATCAAGATCGGTTCCTGCTCCGGCTACCCGAAACAAGTGATGGACAAGGTTGTGGCCCTCGCTGCCACTAACGGCTACGTTGCCGACCACGTGGTCGCCACCGACGAAGTGCCGAACGGTCGCCCATGGCCGGCCCAGGCTCTGGCCAACGTGATTGCGTTGGGCATCGATGATGTCGCGGCCTGCGTGAAGATCGACGACACCGTGCCGGGCATCCTCGAAGGCCGTCGCGCCGGGATGTGGACCGTGGCGCTGATCTGCTCGGGCAACGCGCTGGGCCTGGATTACGCCGGCTACCGAGCACTGGGCAGCGACGAACTGGCCAGCGAACGCAAACGCATCCACGCGCTGTTCGCCGATTCGCGCCCGCATTACATGATCGACACCATCAGCGACCTGCCGGAAGTGATTGCCGACATCAACAAGCGTCTGGCCAACGGTGAAATGCCACAATCGAGCTGATCACGCCTTTTCTCAAAACAACAAAAAACGCCAGGGTCTTCGCGACACTGGCGTTTTTTTTGGCTAAAGCCCTGACTCAGCGCAGTGAAACTCCGATCAGCCTCAGGCAAATCCGCCAAAGCGGATTACAGTTAAAGCATGCCGTCGCGCAAGAACGGCACGTGGCGACCCTGATCTGTGAGGAAACACCGTATGCCGTGGACAAGTTCCGAATCCCGCTACAGCACCGTGTCCGTGCTGCTGCACTGGCTGATGCTGGTCCTGTTGATCCTGGTGTATGCCAGCATGGAGTTGCGCGGGATTTTTCCCAAAGGCAGTGGCGGCCGCTCGCTGATCCGCGAAGTGCACTACATGCTCGGCCTGACCGTGTTCGTGCTGGTGTGGTTTCGCCTCGTAGCGCGCAGCATCGGCCCGGCACCGAAAATCTTCCCGGCCTCGCCACAATGGCAGACTCTGCTGGCGCGGGTGATGCACTGGTTGTTGTACCTGTTCATGATCAGCATGCCGATTCTTGGCTGGCTGATTACCAGCGCCGAGGGGCATCAGGTGATGTTCTACGGTTTCGATCTGCCATTGCTGGTTCATGAAGACAAGGCCTTCGCCAAGCAGGTTGAGCACTGGCACGTGTTGATCGGCAATATCGGCTACTGGCTGATCGGCCTGCATGCGCTGGCGGGGCTTTATCACCATTATGTGGTGGGCGATAACACCTTGCTGCGGATGATGCCCAAGCGCGCGGAACGCTGAGGCCCAGTTTTGTCCATGCCTTGTGGTGAGGGGATTCATCCCCGATGGGGCGCGTAGCGGCCCTGAAAGAAAGGGCTGCTGCGCCGCCCATCGGGGATGAATCCCCTCGCTACAAAACCATTCACGCTAAATCCTGGTGAATCCGCGGCGCCCCTGCAAGCCTCCGGTATGCAAGAAGATCAGCCGCGTGCCGTGCTCGAACCTGCCCGCTTCAACCTGCTGCTTCAGCGCCAATAACGCCTTGCCGGTGTACAGCGGCTCCAGCGGAACGCCGCTACTGCGCTCAGTGCTCTCGATGAACTCAAGCAACACCGGATCGACCTTGGCGAACCCACCGCGGCTCGCGTCGAACAACGCGTAGTCCGCCACAGCAAGCCCCGACTCCCGAACAATCGCCTCAACCTGCGGTGCCACGCCATGATCCTCCGGCACCGCCAGCGCACCGTACACCGGATGTGCACCCGCCTCGGCGAGCACCAGCCCTGCCAGGGTCGTCCCGGTGCCGCAGGCCAGCCACCAGCCGTGGAAATCGCTCCAGCCCAGATTGTTCAGTTGCGTGATCACCTGCTCCTTGAGCGCTTTGCAGCCCAAGGCACCGGCCAATCCGCCACCACCCTCTGGCACTGCGTGCAGATTCGGGAACTGCGCCTGCCAAGGCTCCCAGAATCCGGGCTCATGCCGCGCCCGATAGCCGCCGTAACCGAGCCAGTGCAGTTGCATGCCGAACGCCTGCAGGTCCTCAACCGTGGGCGTCTGCTGTGGACGGCCACGCAACAGCCCAACGGTTTCGAAACCCAGACGCTTGCCCGCCGCCGCCAGCGCATGCAGATGATTGGAATGCGCGCCACCCAGGCTAATGATGCCGTGCGCGCCGGCGCGGTTGGCAGCCTTGAGGTGTTCGGTGAGTTTGAACCATTTGTTGCCGCTGATCAGCGGGTCGATCTGGTCCAGACGCTGGATCGCGACCTCGATTCCGGCGTTGGTGAGCCAGTCGAGTTGAAGCAATTCGAGGGGGGCTTGGGGTAGCCAGTTGGCGGGAGGAAGAAGCATGGGCGACTGATCATTCGAGGCAGAGCCGGCATTCTAGTCGCTCACAGGACGCCATCGCGAGCAGGCTCACTCCTACAGGATCCGCGGCATGCATAAATTCTGCGAACACCACAAATCTACTGTGGGAGCGGGCTTGCTCGCGAATGCGGTCTGTCAGTCATTGCATAGGTCAACTGACACGACGCCTTCGCGAGCAAGCCCGCTCCCACATTGGAGATTTGTGGGGCTTAGAGTTCAGCAGCCAGACGCGAACCCTGGTTGATCGCGCGCTTGGCATCCAGCTCCGCCGCCACATCGGCGCCGCCGATCAAGTGCACATTCTGCCCCGCCGCGACCAGACCTTCCTGCAGATCGCGCAGTGGATCCTGGCCGGCGCAGATCACGATGTTGTCCACCGCCAGCACTTGCGGCTCGCCGGTTTCGCCGATGCGGATGTGCAGGCCTTCGTCGTCGATTTTCAGGTATTCGACGCTGTTGAGCATCTGTACCTGCTTGTTCTTCAGACCGGTGCGGTGAATCCAGCCAGTGGTCTTGCCCAGACCATCACCGACCTTGGTTTTCTTGCGCTGCAACAGGAACACTTCGCGAGCCGGCGCGTGCGGCGCTGCTTTGATCCCGGCCACGCCACCACGGGCTTCCAGATGGGTGTCGATGCCCCACTCTTTCCAGAACGCGGTGCGATCCAGACTGGTGGCCACGCCTTCGTGCACAAGGAATTCCGAGACATCGAAACCGATGCCGCCCGCGCCAATCACCGCGACGCGCTTGCCCACCGGTTTGCGCTCGAGGATCACGTCCAGGTAGCTCAGCACCTTGGCATTCTCGACGCCCGGAATCGCCGGCACACGCGGCGCGATGCCGGTGGCGAGGATGATTTCGTCGTAACCGCCCTCGACCAGCTTCGCCACGTCGACACGGGTGTTCAGGCACACCTCGACATTCGTGGTCTGCAGCTTGCGCTTGAAGTAGCGCAGGGTTTCGAAGAATTCTTCCTTGCCCGGCACACGCTTGGCGATGTTGAACTGGCCGCCAATTTCGCTGGCGGAATCGAACAAGGTCACCTGATGCCCGCGCTCGGCGGCCACGGTCGCAGCGGACAGACCGGCAGGGCCGGCACCGACCACGGCGATCTTCTTGATCTGTTGCACCGGCAGATAGTTGAGCTCGGTTTCATGGCAGGCACGCGGGTTGACCAGGCAACTGGTGAGCTTGCCGCCGAAGGTGTGATCGAGGCACGCCTGGTTGCAACCGATGCAGGTGTTGATTTCGTCAGCGCGGCCTTCTGCAGCTTTGTTGACGAAGTCCGGATCGGCGAGGAACGGCCGTGCCATCGAGACCATGTCGGCATCGCCTTCAGCGAGAATCTGCTCGGCGATTTCCGGGGTGTTGATGCGGTTGGTGGTGATCAGCGGAATGTTCACCGAACCACGCAATTTGGCGGTGACCTTGCTGAACGCCGCGCGCGGCACCTTGGTGGCGATGGTCGGGATCCGCGCTTCGTGCCAGCCGATGCCAGTGTTGATGATGGTCGCGCCGGCCTGCTCGATGGCTTTGGCCAGGGTCACGATCTCTTCCCAGCTGCTGCCGCCCTCGACCAGATCAAGCATCGACAAACGGAAAATGATGATGAAGTTCGGGCCGACTGCTTCGCGCACGCGGCGGACGATTTCCACCGGCAGGCGCATACGGTTTTCATAGCTGCCGCCCCAGCGGTCGGTGCGGTGGTTGGTGTGCGCAGCGAGGAACTGGTTAATGAAATAACCTTCAGAGCCCATGATTTCCACACCGTCATACTCGGCGCTCTGCGCCAGTACCGAGCAGGTGACGAAATCGCTGATCTGTTTCTCGATGCCCTCCTCGTCCAGCTCCTTGGGCTTGAACGGGTTGATCGGCGCCTGAATCGCACTCGGCGCGACCTGTTTCGGGCTGTAGGCATAACGCCCGGCGTGGAGGATCTGCATGCAGATCTTGCCGCCCGCCTCGTGCACTGCGCGAGTGACGATGCGGTGCTTGAGCGCTTCTTCCTCGGTGGTCAGTTTGGCTGCGCCGGAGTACACGCCGCCCTCGTCGTTCGGGCCGATACCGCCAGTGACCATCAGGCCGACACCGCCACGGGCACGCTCGGCGAAGTACGCGGCCATGCGTTCGAAGCCACCCGGTTTCTCTTCAAGGCCGGTGTGCATCGAGCCCATCAGGGTGCGGTTGCGCAGCGTGGTGAATCCCAGGTCCAGCGGGGCCAACAGGTGCGGGTAATGAGCGGCGGTCATCGGTAACTCCACAACGTGCGATCACGGAAATTGCGGGAGCTCTGCGTCCCCCGTCAGTCATGTTCGACAGACTAAGAGTCGCACCGCTGTCACTCAATGACCGAAACTGACAACTTATTGATCCAAATGCGCAGCGCCCCTTGGCAAGCGCAGGCATGCGCCCTACCCTAGTCGCCACACCCTGTACCCGGCTGTTGTTGGTTTTCATGCGCAAACTTCTGTATCTGTTTTTCTCCATGGCCATCGTTGCCGCCCTGACCACCTACGCCATGTGGGCGGCGGACCGGCCGGCGGGGCATTACCTGTCGGACCTGCGCATCAAACTGGCGGTCGATCAGGGCACGCCCGCCGACCGTGGCAATCTGCTGGGCATCCAGCCGGAACTGTTTCCCACCGACTACCAAAGCCCCGAGCGCCTGCACCGCAAACTCGCGGCCTATCTGCAGCAGGCACAGGATCAGGGGCTGCTCAACGAAAAAACCGTGGTGGTACTGCCCGAGCATGTCGGCACCTGGCTGATGATCAGCGGCGAGAAAGACGAGCTCTACCAGGCGCCGACCCTCGTCGAAGCGATGAACTGGCTGGCGGCGAGCAATCCGTTGCTGTTCGCCCGAGCCTGGCTCACTGCCAAGGGCGAAAATCGCCTCGACGACGCCCATCTGCGGATGAAGTCCAAAGCCATGGCCAAGGATTACCAGACGTTATTCGGTGGTCTGGCCAAGGAATTCCACGTCACACTGGTGGCCGGCTCCATCGTCCTGCCCGAACCGAGCATTCGTGATGGCCAACTCAAGCCCGGCAGCGGCGCGCTGTTCAACAGCAGCGTGGTGTTCGGCCGTGATGGTGTGCCGTTGGGCCAGCCCCAGCGGCAGATGCACCCGATCTTCGAACAGCGCGACGTGATCAATAGCGAAGACGAGCATGCAATCAACGTGATCGAGACCCCGGCCGGGCGTCTGGGTGTGCTGATCGGCAGCGACAGCTGGTACCCCGACAACTATCGCCGACTCGACGAGCAAGGCGCGCAACTGGTGGCGGTGCCGGCCTTCGTCGTCGGCCACGACGCCTGGAATCAGCCGTGGGCCGGCTATAAGGGTTCGAGTACACCGGGGTCGGTCAGCCTCAAGCCCGGAGAAATCAGTGAAGGTCAGGCCTGGCATCGCCTGACACTGACCGCACAGCCACCGAGCAGCCGTGCGATCGCCGGCATGAGCGTGTTCCTGCGCGGCCAGTTCTGGGACAAGCCCGGTTCGGGGCAAAGCTTCCTCAGCAGCAACGGCCAGCAATTCGCCGATGGCGAAGCCCGTGGCGCGCGTCTGCTGAACATCTGGTTGTAAGCCATGAAGCCGCTGCCGATGCGTCTGGGGGATCTGTCGGTAGGTTTCGTGCACAGCCTCGCTGATGCCGTGCGCAGCCAAGGTGCCGATCCGCAACCGCTGCTCGAACAATATGGGCTGGATGCTGCGCGACTGGCCGAGGCCGGCGCGCGGTTGTCGATTCCGCGCTACATGCGTCTGGGGCACAGCGCGATTCAGTTGACCGGCGATCCGGCACTGGGCTTGCGCATGGGTCAGCTCAGCCGCTTGAGTCAGGCCGGACTCGCCGGGGTCACTGCCGCGCAGGCGCCGACCGTGCGCGAGGCCGCCCGTTGTCTGATCCGCTTCGAGCCGCTGTACGGCTCCAACTATCGCGGGCAGTCGAGTTTTCACGAAGACGCTCATGGCGCGTGGCTGCGCTTCTATTCGATCAGCCCGTACAACGCCTATAACCGTTTTGTAGTGGATTCGATTATCGCCGGCTGGTTGCATCAACTGTCCAGCGTCGGTCGCGAGCCACTGCGCGCCGAGCGCATCGAGATCGAATTTGACGCGCCGGACTACCGCGACGCCTACAACGCGCTGGGCGACTGCCCGATCCAGTTCGGCGCTGAGCGCAATCAATTGCGCCTGAACCTGAACAGCCTCGCACAGCGTAATCCCGAGCACTGTCCGAGTACCTGGCGGCATCTGCTGCAATTGTGTGAACGGGAACTGGAGCAATTGACCCGCACCCGCAGCCTGCGTGAACGCATCACTCAACTGCTGGGGCCGTTGCTCAATGGTGGCCGGGAACCCGACCTGGAAGAAGTGGCGGCGCGCCTGAAGCTGCCGACCTGGACCTTGCGGCGCAAACTGGCCGAGGAAGGCACGCAGTTTCGCGCGATCCTCAATGACACCCGCCGTGATCTGGCGATGACCTACATCCGCGACACCGAACTGGCGTTCGGCGAGATCGCCTACCTGCTGGGCTTTGCTTCAGCCGAGGCGTTTCAACGCGCCTTCAAGCGCTGGAGCGGCCAGACCCCCGGCGAGTTTCGCCGCAGTCACCGCAAAACCGCCTGACACCTTACAACTCGGTGGCGTCTTCGGCCGGCTCTGGCTGATCCAGTTCATACGCCTGGTATTCGAGCAGTTCTTCTTGATAGTCGTCCATCGTGTGATCCCCCTGCTGCCCGTTTGAAAATAGCCCGATCAACTGACCAGTGCCTCGAGCCTATCGTGCCCGTATGAAGGAAAAGTGACATCCCGCCTTCATGAATAAAACGTAGCAGGTGGTCAGGAATTTATCGCAGGATTTTTGTCGGGGGAATGTAACGAGATTTGAGTACACCACAAAACAAATGTGGGAGCGGGCTTGCTCGCGAAAGCGCAGTGTCAATCAACATATACATTGACTGATACTCCGCTTTCGCGAGCAAGCCCGCTCCCACATGGGATGTGTGTGTGTTACTGCATCGCCGGAATCGGCTCCGATGGCGGCGGGATATTGGTCGGGTTGGCCGGCGGCGTGATCGTTTCGGTAGCCGGTGCAGGCTCTGCACTCGGTGCCGGGGTGATCGGCGCTGACTCGGCCGGCGGCACCACTGGCTCAGAACCCGTTGGCGTCGGCGCAACCGGAGCGGGGGCCGGGGTCGCTGCCGGGGCTACCGGCGTCATGTTTTGGGCAGGCTCGACAATCCCGGCTGGCGGCGGTGCAGGCGTTGCCTCTACCGCCGGTGCAGGTGTAACCGGCGCTACAGCGGCAGGCTTGGGCTCAGGCACACCGAGATCGGTCTTGGGTTTTTCTTCGATGTGCGCGGCTTTCTTCGCATCGGCTGGCAGGAACAACTCAACCAGCGTGAAGAGCCGCTCGTAGAACTTCTGCGAGGTCACGGTCTCACTGGCCACCTTGACCATCGAATCGTCGGATGAGCCGATCGGCATCGACACCGAACCCAATACGCCAACCCCGAGACTGGCGGAGTTGTTGGTCTTCTTCAGCGCATAGCGATCCTGCAGGGCATTGGCGAACACCGTGGCATGGTGCTTGGAGCTGCCATCTTCGGTACACACCACATTGAAGCTGATCTCCATGTGGGTTTCACCGGTTTGCTGGAAGCTTTTGTGGCCACTGATCAGTTTCGGGTCACTGCTGGTGATGATGTAGCCCTGGCTGAGCAACGCACGACGGGCCGCCTCGCAACTCGCGGTGTCGGCCACCGGATAATTGCGCGAGAACGTGCCGGAATCATCGAAGTTCTCATGCTCATAGATCGGCTTGTCCTTCGAACAGCCAGCAACAGCGGTCAACAACAGCGCCAACCCAACGACACGCATGGGAGTTGAAATCAACATTGAACATCCTGAGGGAAAACAGTCCGGGGCGTATTGTGCAACAGAACTTGGCCCTGCGGCGCATGGATTGTGTCTTAAAGCCGTTACAACCCTATTGACCCTTGTTTGCCGGAAAAAGTCGCAGCGACAAGTGATCGATGAAGACGCGCAATTTGGCGGTGGCATGGCGACTGGAGGGCCACAACACCCAGAACTGACCGGTGTGTTTCATATGCGCATCCAGCACTCGCTGCAAGCGCCCCTGCGCCACATCCTCATGGGTCATGAAATCCGGCAGGCAGGCGATACCCATCCCTGCCAGCGCCGCATGATGGACGGCTTCGATGGAGGTGGTGACCAGGCGCGCCGGCAAGCTCGGCTCCGGCGCGCCCTCCTCGCCAATCAATGGCCATGGCTCCAGCTTGCCAGTGGCATGAAAGGTGTGCCGCAAGCAGGCGTGCTCCGCCAGATCGGCGGGAATTTGCGGCACGCCGTGCTGTTGCAGATACAGCGGGCTCGCCACCAGCACCATGTGAAACTCGCCCAAGGGCCGCGCCATCAGGCGTGAATCACGTGGTTGACCGGTACGAATCACCGCATCAAAGCCCTCCTCGACCACGTCGACCATGCGATCAGTCAGGTCCAGATCCAGCTCGATCTGCGGGTACAGCGCCATGAACTCATTCATCACCGGCATTACCAAGCCGTGCACCTGCGGCAGGCTGATGCGCAGTTTGCCATGGGGCTGCGAGGCGGAATCGCAAAGTTCGAACTCGGCGGCTTCCACCTCGGCGAGAATTTTGCGACAGCGTGCGAGAAATAGCGTGCCCTCGCTGGTCAGGGTGATGCTGCGGGTGGTGCGATGAAACAGCCGCACGCCCAATCGCGCCTCCAGCCGGGCGATACTTTTGCCCACCGCTGAAGACGACACGCCCTGCAGCCGCCCAGCCTCGGTAAAACTGCGGGTCTCGGCGACCTGAACAAACACCGAAATACTGCCCAGACTGTCCATTCCGCCCCTCCGATTCACGACATCCATGTCCGATATGTTCGGAACCGTAACCCATTTTTCTCCAATGCGCAGCGCCCTAGCCTATGGCCTTCACCCACTTCGGCACATGGACGCTGACTCATGAACGACGCACAACTGACCTCGGCCCTCACCCAGCCAGTCGACACCCGCGAACGATTGCCCCTCGGCGCCCTGCTGGCCCTGGCCACCGCCGGTTTCATCACGGTGCTGACCGAAGCCATGCCCGCCGGCCTGCTGCCACAAATGAGCGCGGGGCTGAATGTCTCCCAGGCACTGATCGGGCAACTGGTCACCCTGTACGCGATTGGCTCGATGCTCGCCGCCATCCCGCTGACCATCGTCACCCGCAGCTGGCGTCGTCGGCCATTGCTGCTGTCAGCCATCGGCGGCTTCGCCATCGCCAACAGCATCACCGCCGTGTCGGAATGGTACTGGCTGACTTTGACCGCACGCTTGCTCGCCGGGATATTTGCCGGGCTGCTGTGGGCGTTGCTGGCAGGCTACGCCAGCCGCATGGTTGCCCCACACCTGCAAGGCCGGGCAATCACCGTCGCCATGCTTGGCGCGCCACTGGCACTCTCGCTGGGCATCCCGGCCGGCACACTACTCGGCACGCTGGTCGGCTGGCGCCTGAGCTTCGCCATCATGACTGCGCTGACGCTGTTGCTGGTGATCTGGGTGCGCTGGCAAGTGCCGGACTTTGCCGGAGAACACACAGGAAAACGCCTGCCCCTACGTCAGGTCTTCACCCTGCCCGGCGTACGCTCGGTGTTGTTCGTGACCTTGACCTACGTGATCGCCCACAACCTGCTGTACACCTACATCGCACCGTTCCTGCAACCGTCAGGACTGGCCAGCGATATCGACCGGGTGCTGCTGGTGTTCGGCCTGGCCTCAGTGCTGAGCCTGTGGATCGTCGGCAGCCTGATCGATCACTGGCTGCGCGAACTGGTGCTGATCAGCACGCTGCTGTTCATGCTCTCCGCCATCGCCTTGGGCCTGTGGCGAGAATCGGCGACCGTGGTCTACCTCGCCGTCGCCGTGTGGGGCCTGGCGTTTGGTGCGATGCCTTCGCTGTTGCAGACTGCCTCGGCGAAAACCGCTGGAGAGGCTGCCGATACGGCGCAGTCGATGCTGGTGACCCTGTGGAATGTCGGAATTGCCGGGGGGGGGTTGGCGGGTGGTTTGCTGCTGGGGAGTCTGGGGGTTGGGGGGTTTCCGTGGATTGTTGTGGGGTTGCTGGTTTTGACCTTGAGTGCGGTGCTGAGGGCGAGGGGCTATGGGTTTGTGTGATTGGGATGTTTGTCTGTGAGGGGCCGAGAGTGTCAGATTTTTTGTGTGCGGGCCGGTAATGGCCTGCCGTCAGGCAGGCCTTCATTTCACCAGTTCGGCCTGATGAATCGGTCTCCATATAAAACCGCAAACTGATTCATGGCGCTTTTCCAGTCATGGGCGGCGCTGCCCCAGTTGGCGGTGATGTTTTTCAGCGCCAGCCAGATCAGTTTTGTCGCCGCCTCATCGGTTGGAAAGTGGCCTCTTGTCTTGATGATCTTGCGTAACTGCGAATTGATGCTTTCGATCGCGTTGGTGGTGTAGATCACTTTGCGTATCGCGGGTGGGAACACGAAAAATGGGATAACCCGCTCCCAGGCGCGTCTCCAAGCCGCCGCTATCGTCGGATACTGCTTGCCCCACGGCCCCGCTTCGAAGGCGTCCAGAGCCTGTTCGGCGACATCGGCATTGAGAGCTTGATAAATCGGCTTAAGGGCCTTGGCCAGTTCACGGCGCTTGTCCCACGCCGCGTAATCAAGGCTGTTGCGGATCAAATGGACGATGCATGTCTGCAGCGTTGTCTCTGGAAACACCGCACTCAAAGCCTCCGGCATACCTTTGAGCCCGTCAGTTACCGCGATCAGCACGTCTTCGACGCCCCGGGTTTTGAGGTCATTGAAGACCTTCATCCAGAACTTGGCACCTTCAGTGTTCTCGATCCAGATCCCCAAAATATCTCGGGTCCCATCCGGCAGCACGCCCAGAGCCAAGTAGATGGCCTTATTGCGAACCACGCCTTCGTCACGGATCTTGACCCGCAGAGCATCGAAGAAAATGACCGGATACATGGGCTCAAGCGGGCGTTGCTGCCAGGTACTGACTTCCTCCAGAACCGCATCGGTGACGGAGCTGATGAAGTCATGAGAGACATCTGTGCCGTACTGTTCCGAGAGGAAAGCACGAATCTCGCGAACGCTCATGCCACGGGCATACATGGCGATGATTTTGTCGTCGAAACCCGTGAAACGGCGCTCGTGCTTGGGGATCAGGATCGGGGCGAAACTGCCGTCGCGGTCTCTGGGAATATCCAGACGCAACGGGCCGTCTTCGGTCAGCACGGTCTTGCTGCTTCTGCCATTACGCTGATTACTCGAATCCTCAGGGCGCTCCGCGCCCTGAGGATAACCAAGGTGGTGCCCCATCTCGGCGCCAAGGGCTCGCTCGATCAGCGCTTTCTTAAACGCCATCGCGGCATCCTGAATAGCGTCGGCACTCATCGGGCCGCTGACGAACTGGTCGATCAGCTCTTGGGGAATGGAAGGAAGGTCACGCTGGGCCTCTCGGGCCGGTCTCTTTTTGGTCGGCATACATGCACCTCTGCGACATGTTATGCCCGAACACAAAATTTATGACACTCCCGAGGGGCCGGGCGGCTAGTCGGCCGTCTTCGCTGGCAAGCCAGCTCCCACAATTGATCTGCGGATAGTCAGTTAGAGACAGGCCGGCTCGTAGGCCGCCATCGCCGGCAGGCCAGCTCCCACAGTAGCGCAAAAGCCGAACGCATGCTCTTCACCACTCAAATGGCGGAGTGTCAGCTCGCCGAAAGCTCTTGATCTTGCCGTGCCGGCCCCATCGGCAGGCTGAGTGAAGGGGTTTATCCGGGGGAAGGAGCGCAGCGACGTTTGGCGAAGCCAAACACATCGAGAGGAGGTGCAGCGAAGCAAACCGGAGGCGATGCCCCCGGATGAATCCCGTAACGAAGGAACCCGAGCCACGGCGAGGGCCGAACGCCGGGGCCAAGCCTTTTGGGTTACCTTTTCGGCGTCTGGAAAAGGTGACTCGCTGTAAGAGCGAAACCGCCAGCGGCAGCACCCGAAGCAACGGATATACACCCAAATCTCAACCATAAAAAAGCCCCGACCATAAGATCGGGGCTTTCCTGTTACCACTCAGTCAACCATCAATACCGCTTGATGTCCGCCTGACTCTCCAACTGCTTACGGAACGCCGCAAAATCCTGCTGACCTTCACGCGAAGCCAGGAAACGACGGTACTGCGCCTTCTCTTCATCAGTCGGCGCTACTGCTTCATTCACACCGTCCAGACGCACAATCATCAGACTACCGTCCTGCAAGGTCACGCTGCTGAACGTCGGCTTGCCCTTGGCTGCCGGTTTCGGCATGCGGAACAACGCCTGCAGCACAGTCGGGTCAACCCCTTCCTGAGCACGGGTCGCCGCCGTCACAACCTTCCAGTTCTGGCCGTCAACCGCCTTGTCCAGTGCAGTCTTGCCATCGCGCAGACCAGCAATCAACTGGTCAGCCTTGGTCTTGGCCGCAGCGCTGGCGTGCTCTTTGGTCAGTTGGGCACGGATCGCCGTGTTCACCGCTTCGAGTGGCAACTGCTCAGGCTTCAGATGTTCCTTGGCGCGCAGCACGACCACGGTTTCCGGGTCCAGCTCGATACCGGTGCTGTTGGCGTTTTCTTCCAGCACTTCCTGACTGAACGCAGCCGTCACCACCGCGCGGTTGGCGGCGATGCCTTCGCCACCTTCACGGCCGAACGGCTTGGAGGTGTGCACAGTCAGTTTCAGATCTGCCGCAGGCTGGGCCAGGTCAGACGCTTCGAACGCCGAGTCTTCCAGTTGCTTGGTCGCCTCGACAAAACGCTGCTCGACCTGTTGAGTCTTCAGCTCGCGGGTCAACTTGTCTTTCAGGCTGGCCAGGGTCGGAACTTCCGGCGCTTCAACACCCAGCAGCTTGATCAGGTGGTAACCGAAGTCGGTACGCACCGGCTCGGACACCTGGTCCTTGTTCAGCGAGTACAGGGCTTTTTCGAAAGCTGGATCATAGACGCCAGGACCGGCAAAACCGAGGTCACCGCCATTGTTGGCCGAGCCCGGATCCTGCGAGAACTCCTTGGCCAGCGCTTCGAATTTCTCGCCCTTGGCCAGACGCGCCTGGACCTCTTCGATCTTCGCCTTGGCCTGAGCGTCGGTGGTCTTGTCGTTGACTTCGATCAGGATGTGCGCCGCACGACGCTGTTCCGACAGGTTGGCGATCTCTTTCTGATACGCCGCCTGCAGGTCTTCATCCTTGACCGCAACCTGGTCGAAGAACGAAGACTTCTTCAGCTCGACATAATCGACGACCACTTGCTCAGGGGTCATGAACTCCTTGGCGTGCTCGTCGTAGTAAGCCTTGACCTCATCGTCGGTCAGCTTGACCGCGGCCGGGTCGGCCTTGACGTTCAGCGAAGCAAAATCGCGGGTCTGTTTTTCCAGACGGGCAAATGCCAGCACTTCGGCGTCGGTGACGAAGCCGCTACCGGCAACACCGGCGCGCAACTGACCGATCAGCATTTCCTGAGCCAGCATCTGGCGGAATTGCATGCGGGTGTAGCCCAGTTGACGAATCACCTGGTCGAAGCGCTCGGAGCTGAACTTGCCGTCCACCTGGAATTCAGGGGTCTGCAGGATCACCTGATCCAGTGCACCTTCGGAGAAAGCGAATTTCGATTGTTCTGCGCCTTGCAGCAGCAGCTTGCGATCGATCAGGCCCTTGAGGGCCGATTCGCGGAGCATTTTTTCGTCAAGCAAGGAAGCATCGAAGTCCTTGCCCAGTTGTTGCATCAGCTGACGGCGTTGCATGTCAACGGCCTGGCTCAGCTCGTTCTGGCTGATTTCTTCACCATTGACCTTGGCCGCATCGTTGGTGTGCGTCGTGGCCTTGAAAATGGCATCGAAACCGGTCAGAGCCATCAGTGCAACGATGACCCCGATAATGGTCTTGGCAATCCAGCCTTGTGAATTGTCCCTGATATTCTGCAGCATGCGTCCCCCAGAAACGGTTGAACTTCAAAAATTAGGCAACCGTGGAGCGTGGGTAGAATCCGGATAGAAGAAAGGCGCATCCGAGGATGCGCCTTCTCGTAACTGGCGGAGCGGACAGGGCTCGAACCCTCGATCCCGGCGTTACAGGCGGCTGTTCCAGCGACCTGCTCTACCGCTCCGCTGCCAAGTCAGGCATGACCCCGACCCGGATGGGTAAAAACCTGAAACAAACTAACTTAGTTAACAGCTTCTTTCAGTGCTTTACCGGCTTTGAAACCTGGCTTTTTAGCAGCAGCGATTTGCAGCGTCTTGCCGGTCTGTGGGTTACGACCAACGCGAGCTGGACGATCAGTCACGGAGAAAGTGCCGAAACCAACCAGAACAACGGAGTCGCCAGCCTTGAGAGCGCCAGTGACGGATTCGATTACAGCGTCCAGCGCACGGCCAGCAGCAGCTTTCGGGATATCAGCGGATGCAGCGATAGCATCAATCAGTTCCGACTTGTTCACTCTAAGTCCCCTTATATCTATTTTGAGATGATTCTAAGTTTTTTGGTGAAAGCAAAAACGAGTGCTGAATGGCCTACAGACACTTAAGAGCCGCTTTATAACAAGGGCTCTAAAAAGCTGTCAAGGAAGCCCCCCAGGCAAAAACGTATTAATGCGTGCTAATTCTTTCCTTTGAATCAGACTCACGTTTTTCGTCCTTGGAAACTATCTCCGGAGCCACATCCGGCAAGGGCTCCGGCGCGTATTGCAGCGCAATTTGCAGGACCTCGTCAATCCATTTAACCGGTTTAATCTGCAGATCCTGCTTGATATTGTCAGGAATCTCCTTCAGATCGCGCACGTTCTCTTCCGGAATAATCACAATCTTGATTCCGCCACGGTGAGCCGCGAGCAGTTTTTCCTTCAGACCACCAATCGCCAACACTTGGCCACGCAGGGTAATTTCGCCGGTCATGGCGACATCGGCGCGCACCGGAATCCCGGTCAAGGCTGACACCAGCGCCGTGCACATGCCCACACCCGCGCTAGGACCGTCCTTCGGGGTCGCCCCTTCCGGCATGTGAATGTGCGTGTCGCGCTTCTCATGGAAGTCCAGCGGAATGCCCAGGCTTTTGGCACGGCTGCGCACAACGGTCAGCGCCGCAGTGATCGATTCGACCATTACATCGCCCAGCGAACCGGTCTTGATCAGCTGACCTTTACCCGGCACCACAGCCGCTTCGATGGTCAGCAATTCACCGCCCACCTGCGTCCACGCCAGGCCAGTCACCTGACCGATCTGATCCTGTTGCTCTGCCAGACCGTAGCGGAATTTACGCACACCGAGGAAATGCTCCAGCAGGTCAGCTGTCACTTTTACCGAGAAGCGTTTTTCCAGCGCATGTTCTTTCACGGCCTTGCGGCAGACTTTGGCTATCTGACGTTCGAGGCCACGCACACCGGCTTCACGGGTGTAGTAACGGATGATGTCGCGGATCGCTTCCTCGTCGAATTCCAGCTCACCCTTCTTCAGACCATTAGCGGCAATCTGCTTGGGCGACAGGTACTTTACGGCGATGTTGATCTTTTCGTCTTCGGTGTAGCCCGGCAGACGAATGACTTCCATCCGGTCCAGCAATGCCGGCGGGATGTTCATCGAGTTCGAGGTGCACAGGAACATCACATCGGACAGGTCGTAATCGACTTCCAGATAGTGATCGTTGAAGTTGTGGTTCTGCTCCGGATCGAGCACTTCCAGCAACGCCGACGCCGGGTCGCCACGCATGTCGCTGCCCATTTTGTCGATTTCATCGAGCAGGAACAGCGGGTTGCGCACACCCACTTTTGTCATCTTTTGAATCAATCTTCCTGGCATCGAACCAATGTAAGTCCGACGATGACCACGAATTTCCGCTTCATCACGCACGCCACCGAGGGCCATACGCACAAATTTACGGTTAGTGGCGTGGGCAATCGACTCTGCCAGCGAGGTCTTACCCACGCCAGGAGGACCCACCAGGCACAGCACCGGGCCACGGATCTTCTTCACGCGCTTCTGCACGGCGAGGTATTCAAGGATGCGCTCCTTGACCTCTTCGAGACCGTAGTGATCGGCGTCGAGAATGTCTTCAGCACGCGCCAGGTCGAGGCGTACCTTGCTTTGCGCCTTCCACGGCACCTGCACCAGCCAGTCGATGTAGGAGCGCACCACGGTGGCTTCAGCGGACATCGGCGACATTTGCTTGAGCTTGTTCAGCTCGGCGGTGGCTTTGGCCAAGGCATCTTTCGGCAGGCCGGCAGCATCGATGCGCTTTTTCAGCTCTTCGATTTCATTGTGACCTTCGTCACCGTCGCCCAGCTCTTTCTGAATGGCCTTCATCTGCTCATTCAGGTAGTACTCGCGCTGGCTGCGCTCCATTTGCTTTTTGACGCGGCCGCGAATGCGTTTTTCAACTTGCAGCAGATCGATTTCGGCATCCAGCAAGGCGAGCACGTGCTCGACCCGGGCCGACAGATCGATGATTTCGAGGATTTCCTGTTTCTGCTCGATCTTCAGCGCCATGTGCGCGGCCATGGTGTCAACCAGGCGACCAGGCTCATCGATGCTGTTAAGCGACGACAGGACCTCAGCCGGGACCTTCTTGCCCAACTGCACGTATTGTTCGAACTGCGACAGCAGGCTGCGCACGAACACTTCGGATTCGCGCTCGGCGGCGTCGACTTCGTCGATCAGCGAGACTTCGGCGCGGCAATGCCCGTCGACTTCGCTGAAGCGCTCTACAGCACCGCGCTGCTCACCTTCGACCAGAACCTTGACGGTGCCGTCCGGCAGCTTCAGCAGCTGCAACACAGTGGCGATAGTACCTACGCGATAGAGAGCGTCTTCACCGGGATCATCGTCAGCCGGGTTTCTCTGGGCCAGCAGCAGGATCTGCTTGTCGCCCGTCATCGCGGCCTCGAGGGCTTCGATGGATTTCTCGCGCCCCACGAACAGCGGGATAACCATGTGCGGATAAACCACGACATCACGCAATGGCAGGAGAGGCAATTCGATGGTTGTCTTCATGATTTCGCCTCTACGGCGGCCATATGGCCGTAATCAGATGGAATTAAACTTGAAACCAAGATGGGGGCTGCCTTGAAAAAAAACAAGCGCAAAGCGGATGTAAAAAACGACATAAAAAAAAAGAGGCCCGAAGGCCCCTTCTTTGTTCCGGCAGTGTGGACGCTTACGCGTCCGGCGCTGCCTTGGCCGTCGGCTCACTGTTTTCGTAGATATACAGTGGCTTGGACTTGCCTTCAATCACGCTTTCATCGATGACGACTTTGCTCACTTCAGACTGCGAAGGGATTTCGTACATCGTGTCGAGCAGCACACCTTCGAGAATCGAACGCAGGCCACGGGCACCGGTTTTACGTTCCAGGGCACGCTTGGCGACCGATTTCAGTGCATCGGTCCGGAACTCCAGATCCACGCCTTCCATCTCGAACAGCTTGGCATACTGTTTGGTCAGAGCATTTTTCGGCTCGGTGAGGATCTGCATCAACGCAGCCTCGTCGAGCTCGTCCAGCGTCGCGAGAACCGGCAGACGACCGACGAATTCCGGGATCAGACCGAACTTGACCAGATCGTCAGGCTCGACTTCACGCAGGGATTCACCAACTTTCTTGCCTTCTTCCTTGCTGCGCACTTCTGCGTTGAAACCGATGCCGCCCTTGGTGGAACGGTTTTGAATAACCTTTTCCAGACCAGAGAACGCACCACCGCAGATGAACAGGATGTTACGGGTGTCGACCTGCAGGAATTCCTGCTGCGGATGCTTGCGACCACCTTGCGGTGGAACGGAAGCGACCGTGCCTTCGATCAACTTGAGCAAGGCCTGCTGCACGCCTTCACCGGAAACATCGCGGGTGATCGACGGGTTGTCGGACTTGCGGGAAATCTTGTCGATTTCGTCGATATAGACAATGCCCATCTGGGCCTTTTCCACGTCGTAATCGCACTTTTGCAGCAATTTCTGAATGATGTTCTCGACATCTTCACCTACGTAACCGGCCTCGGTGAGGGTGGTTGCGTCAGCGATGGTGAACGGAACGTTCAGCAGGCGGGCCAGTGTTTCGGCCAGCAGGGTTTTACCGGAGCCTGTCGGGCCGATCAGCAGGATGTTGCTCTTGCCGAGTTCGACGTCGTCAGCCTTCTTGTCACGCTGATTCAGGCGCTTGTAGTGGTTGTACACCGCTACGGCCAGAACCTTTTTCGCACGCTCCTGACCGATTACATACTGGTCAAGGATGCCGCTGATTTCTTTAGGCGAAGGCAATTTATGCGCGCTGCTTTCGGCCTGTGCTTCCTGCACCTCCTCGCGGATGATGTCATTGCACAGGTCGACGCACTCGTCGCAGATAAAGACCGAGGGGCCGGCAATCAATTTGCGCACTTCATGCTGGCTTTTGCCACAGAAGGAGCAATAGAGCAGCTTGCCGTTGTCCTCGCCGTTGCGGGTGTCAGTCATTCGTTCGATCCAAATCCGATAGGCTTGCAACACAAGATGAAGGCTATTGCGGGCTTTTTCAAGCCCGCTGGTGGTCGGACCTGCCGACCCACCTTATTTTGAGCTGCTTATTTTACGCAGGACGCTGGTTGATGACTTCGTCGATCAGGCCGTATTCCTTCGCAGCTTCTGCACTCATGAAGTTGTCGCGGTTGGTGTCGCGCTCGATTTCTTCAAGCGTACGACCGCTGTGCTTGGCCATCAGCGTGTTCAGACGCTCGCGGATGAAGAGGATTTCCTTGGCATGGATTTCGATATCCGAGGCCTGGCCTTGGAAACCGCCCAGTGGCTGGTGAATCATCACACGCGAGTTCGGCAGGCAGAAACGCTTGCCTGGAGCACCGGCCGTCAGCAGGAATGCACCCATGCTGCACGCCTGACCAATGCACGTCGTCGAGACGTTTGGCTTGATGAACTGCATGGTGTCGTAGATCGACATGCCCGCTGTCACCGAACCGCCCGGGGAGTTGATATAGAGATGGATGTCCTTGTCCGGGTTTTCCGCTTCAAGGAACAGCAATTGCGCACAGATCAGGTTGGCCATGTAGTCCTCTACAGGACCCACCAGAAAAATGACGCGCTCCTTCAGAAGGCGCGAGTAGATGTCATAGGCGCGCTCGCCACGAGCAGATTGCTCGACAACCATCGGGACCAGGCCGCCAGCGGCCTGGATATCAGAGTTCTGCTGAATATACGAATTACGGAACATGCTCTGCAGTCACTCCCAAATAGTTATGTCTTGAATACGCATAAGCCAGCTCGAAGGCTGGCTTATGTGTGTACTTCTTAACGCAAAAACAATCAGTCGGCTTTTGGAGCTTCTACCGGCTTGACCGCTTCTTCGTAAGAGACCGATTTGTCGGTCACGCTAGCTTTCTGCAGAACAGTATCCACAACTTGTTCTTCCAGCACAACCGAACGAACTTCGTTCAGTTGCTGCTCGTTCTTGTAGTACCAGGACACGACCTGCTCAGGTTCCTGGTAAGCCGAAGCCATTTCCTGAATCATTTCGCGAACGCGGGCTTCGTCAGGCTTCAGGTCGAATTGCTTGACCACTTCGGCCACGATCAGACCCAGCACTACACGGCGCTTGGCTTGCTCTTCGAACAGCTCGGCCGGCAGTTGGTCAGGCTTGATGTTGCCACCGAACTGCTGAACAGCCTGCACACGCAGACGGTCAACTTCGTTGGACAGCAGAGCCTTCGGCACTTCGATCGGGTTGGTGGCCAGCAGACCGTCCATTACCTGATTTTTTACCTTGGACTTGATGGCCTGACGCAGCTCACGCTCCATGTTCTTGCGAACTTCGGTGCGGAAACCGTCGATGCCGCTTTCCTTGATGCCGAATTGAGCGAAGAACTCTTCGTTCAGCTCTGGCAGCTTCGGCTCGGACACGGTGTTTACAGTCACGGTGAACTCGGCGGTTTTGCCGGCCAGGTCCAGGTTCTGATAGTCCTCAGGGAAGGTCAGGTTCAGAACGCGCTCTTCGCCCGCTTTAGCACCCACCAGGCCTTCTTCGAAGCCCGGGATCATGCGACCGGAACCCAGCACCAGCTGAGTGCCTTTGGCCGAGCCGCCAGCGAAGGCTTCGCCGTCAACCTTGCCAACGAAATCGATGTTCAGCTGGTCTTCGTTCTGAGCGGCACGATCGGCCACTTCAAAACGGGTGTTCTGCTTGCGCAGGATGTCCAGCATCTTGTCCAGATCGGCGTCAGCCACTTCAGCGCTCAGGCGCTCGACAGTGATGCCGTCGAAACCGGCAACGGTGAACTCAGGGAACACTTCGAATACGGCAACGTATTCCAGGTCTTTGCCAGCTTCCAGCGACTTCGGCTCGATCGAAGGCGAACCGGCAGGGTTCAGCTTCTGCTCAACCACGGCTTCGTAGAAGGAGGACTGGATGACATCACCAACAGCTTCCTGACGAGCGTCAGCACCGAAACGGCGCTTGATTTCGCTCATTGGCACTTTGCCTGGACGGAAGCCAGCAATCTTGGCCTTTTGGGCAGTCTGCTGCAGACGCTTGTTGACCTGGCTCTCAATGCGCTCAGCCGGCACGGTGACGCTCATGCGGCGCTCAAGAGCAGTAGTATTTTCAACAGAAACTTGCATGGATATTCCTCGTTGCACAGACGTTAGCCGGCCGTTTCCGACCCCAGAATCAAGGGCATGCATTCTAGTGGGTCAAACTCAAGAAGTCACCCTACTGAAAACGGGTAAAAAAACAGCAGGCCATTTATAGGTGTGAATGCAGCAATGCACTCCACCTCGAAGACGAATAAAGACCATCACGCCAAGGCTCTGCTTCAACCGCTTCTATATATAGAAGAGACTGCGAGCCATCTCCCTGACGGCTGATCCCGCGAACATGGCCGGCGGTCGGCACACTGACAGCAAGCCCCTGAACACGACGAAACGCCCTGCCCTTCGACCCGAAACGCTGCGCGACAAACCACCAGCCGTAAAACAAAAAAGGCGCCAGACTGTTAAATCTGGCGCCTTTCGAAATATGGGGTGGACGATGGGGATCGAACCCACGACAACGGGAGTCACAATCCCGTGCTCTACCAACTGAGCTACGCCCACCATATTGCGTCACAAAAAAGCCATTCAACTTCTTTGCTGAACTTCATCAGACCTGCGGCATGAATGAAGCTTTAATTGGTGCGGATGAAGAGACTCGAACTCTTACGCCTCGCGGCGCTGGAACCTAAATCCAGTGTGTCTACCAATTCCACCACATCCGCAGATGAAGCTTTTTAAAGCAAAGGCGCCAGACTGTTACATCTGACGCCTTTCGAAATATGGGGTGGACGATGGGGATCGAACCCACGACAACGGGAGTCACAATCCCGTGCTCTACCAACTGAGCTACGCCCACCATATCGCGCTACTTGTGCCAAAGCTGCCTAATGGCGCACCCGGCAGGACTCGAACCTGCGACCATCCGCTTAGAAGGCGGATGCTCTATCCAGCTGAGCTACGGGCGCCTTATTAATCTGTACTCTTGGAGGACTACAAACTAAATGCTTTCCAGCTTCGCAGAACGCTAATTCCGCTCAACCTTCTTAACCAGTGCTAGGCTGTGCCCGACAAGTGCGACGAATAGTATAGAGCGCTCCCAAGGTCGTCAAATCCTTTTTGAAAAAAATTCATTTAATTAAAGGAGTTAGGGGAATTTGCTGACCAAGCGCCTTTGCCCTCACCGCCTGACATGCGAGAATGCGTTCTCTTTTTTTCCCCTCTCGATGGTTAATCACGCGCAATGACTGCACAACTAATCGACGGCAAATCGATCGCCGCCAGCCTGCGCCAGCAGATCGCCCAACGAGTTGCCGAGCGTCGCCAGCAAGGCCTGCGCACTCCCGGCCTCGCGGTGATCCTGGTCGGCAGCGATCCTGCCTCTCAGGTTTATGTCTCGCACAAGCGTAAAGACTGTGAAGAGGTCGGCTTCCTCTCTCAAGCCTACGACCTGCCTTCCGAAACCACTCAAGAAGCGCTGACCGATCTGATCGATCGCCTCAACGACGACCCGGCCATCGACGGCGTGCTGCTGCAACTGCCGCTGCCCGAGCACCTGGACGCCTCCAAACTGCTGGAGCGCATTCGCCCGGACAAAGACGTCGATGGCTTCCATCCTTATAACGTCGGTCGCCTGGCCCAGCGCATTCCGTTGCTGCGTCCGTGCACCCCAAAAGGCATCATGACCTTGCTGGAAAGCACCGGCGTGGACCTTTATGGTCTGGATGCGGTGGTGGTGGGTGCGTCGAACATCGTCGGTCGTCCGATGGCGATGGAACTGCTGCTGGCCGGTTGCACCGTGACCGTCACCCACCGCTTCACCAAGGACCTGGCCGGCCACGTCGGTCGCGCTGACCTGGTGGTGGTCGCCGCCGGCAAGCCGGGACTGGTCAAGGGTGAGTGGATCAAGGAAGGCGCGATCGTGATCGACGTCGGCATCAACCGTCAGGACGACGGCAAGCTGGTCGGTGACGTGGTGTATGAAACCGCCCTGCCCCGCGCCGGCTGGATCACTCCGGTTCCCGGCGGCGTTGGCCCGATGACCCGTGCCTGCCTGCTGGAAAACACCCTCTACGCGGCAGAAACCCTGCACGCCTGAGACGTTTTTCCGCAATAAAAGAACCCCGCCTTGTGCGGGGTTTTTCGTATCTGAGAAAAAACACTAACCGTTCGCCGGAAACCCCTCTTTTTACAGGCCTTTTCACGAGATTTTCAGGTCATTCAAACAACCATCGACAGATCTTCAGCCATACTCCTAGAATGCGACGCTTTGAAGAAATAACCCGTTACAAACTAACGGAATATCCAACCTTTATGAGTTCGCCCGCGTGAAAATTCGTCTTTCGATCCTGAGCCTGGTTTTTGCTTTTTCAGGCACATTCGTCACGCCAACGGTCAACGCCGCAGAAACTACCGCCGCGCCACGCGACGCTTCACAACTGAAGATCGCCTCCGGCAGCGCCCTGCTTATGGATTTGCAGACCAATAAAGTCATCTATTCGAGCAATCCGGATGTGATCGTACCGATCGCTTCTGTGAGCAAACTGATGACCGGACTGGTGGTGGTTGAAGCGCACCAGAACATGGACGAATGGATCGACGTCGACATCAGCCATACGCCGGAAATGAAAGGCGTGTTCTCCCGAGTCAAACTGAAGAGCGAACTGCCGCGTCGCGAGATGCTGCTGATTGCCCTGATGTCCTCGGAGAACCGTGCTGCCGCCAGCCTCGCGCATCACTATCCAGGCGGTTACGCCGCGTTCATCGCCGCAATGAACGCCAAGGCCAAAGCGCTGGGCATGACCAATACGCACTATGTCGAGCCGACCGGGTTGTCGGAACGCAACGTGTCCACCGCCCGCGACTTGAGCAAACTGCTGGTGGCCGCTAGCAAGCATCCGATCCTCAGCGAGCTGACCACCACCAAGGAAAAAACCGTAGCGTTCCGCAAGCCCAATTACACCCTGGGTTTCCGCAACACCGATCACCTGGTGAACAAGGCTGACTGGGACATCAAGATCACCAAAACCGGCTTCACCAACCCGGCGGGTCATTGCCTGGTGCTGGTGACGCGAATGAGCAACCGCCCGGTTGCCCTGGTGATTCTCGATGCGTTCGGCAAGTACACGCATTTTGCCGATGCCAGCCGTATCCGCAGCTGGATGGAAACCGGTCGTAGCGCCAGCGTCCCGGCAGTTGCGCAGCAATACAAGGCCGAGAAAAACCTCAAGTCGCGCCAGAGCGGCGTGGTCGAAGCCTCCAAGTAATTAGAAATATCCAACTGTGGCGAGGGAGCTTGCTCCCGCTGGGGCACGTAGAGGACCTTCTTTTTTAACAGAAAAGGCCTGCTGCGCAGTCCAGCGGGAGCAAGCTCCCTCGCCACAGAGGTATTCAGCCAGCGGTTAAATACCCGTTATTCAATCATTGGGTAACGGCATTTTGTCGTCGTCCGGAATGCCGTCACCAGCGCTCGGATCTGGCGTCAGCACATTAGGTCGCGCCAGCGGATCGCGCAGCGGGCTGTCCGGATCCAGCACAGGGTCCACGTCGTCCTCAGGCGTGGTCGGCACGCTATCCGGTTTTTTATCGTCGAAGCTGGAATCGGTACTCATACGCACCTCACTTCAGGGTTTCAGGTCAGCCAACGGATCGTAGGGCTTGGCCGGACGCTTGCTGTCTTCGCCAGGTTCCACATCTTTCGGCGCCTTGGCGGGGCCGACCGGATCGACCTGCGGATCGTCGAGATCCGGTGAATCCGGATCGAAACCCAGATCATGACCGGACGAATGCTCGCTTGAGTGTGGGCCTTTCGGGGATGGGGAATCTGCCATGCTCGCCTCCTGATTCACCCGCACATTCGGGCTCTATCAGTGAGAGGCCTGCCGGGCGTGAGGGTGCCCGGCAGATGACGAACGGAGCCTTAATGTGCGGCCAAGGCCTTTCTGGCTTGCGCCGCTTCACGTTCCTGCCCGGCCTGCGCCAGCTCGTCCGCAGCCTTGAGCCAGCGCTGGCGGTCGACTTCGGCAGGAATCTGCGACGGTTTCTGGATCAGTACTGCCCAGCCGCCGGATTTTTCGAAGGCGGATTCAAAGGAACTGAAACTCATCAGTTCGCGGCGATTCATCCCGGCGCGCAACAGCACCTTCTGTTTCAGCCGGTCATAACCGGAAAGGATCGCGTAACGCGGTTCAGCCCAGAACGCCGAGCCTTCACTGAAGCGCACCATCACCGGATAACCGGCCGCCACCTGAGTCAACAAGGCAGGCAGGTTCTTGTCCAGCGGGTAGACCACCATGCCGTAATCACGGGCCAGGTTCTGCAGATTCTGCTGCAACTGATCCTGTGCCCCCGGCAGATGCAACGGTTTTTCCAGCAGGCCCGGGGTGATCATGATGCCTTGCTGCGACAACAGGCTGGCCAGCACTTGCGGACCACTTTGATTGGCTTCGCCGCGATAGAACGTGCCGCTGAGTTCGACCCGTTCCGGCAGACGCTTGACCTGCGGCGCGACACTGCCCGCACACCCTGCCAACGCCGCCGCGCAACCGGCCACCAGCAACGCCCCTCGCAATCGAGAAAATACCTGCACCATCATCACTCTCGTCAGACGCCGGTCATCGTGTTCCGGCAACGCCTGCGATCATAGGGCGACGCACGCCTGCGGTATAGCCTTAAACCGCAGACTGATCGTTTGCATAGAGCGAACTGATTGGTCATTACCGACCTTTGGTCAATAGTCTGAAACACCCCATTGTCTAGACTGTCACTGAAACAGAGCGAATTGAAAAAGTGAGTGCCCGACGCAGGGCAAAGAGGAGGCACTGATGAGCCTGACCATGACTATCGTAATGCTGATCGCCGGCTGGCTGGCCGTGGCCACTGCCATGTTGTGGGGCGTGCTGCGGATTTCGCGGCGCCACCATCACCCGCAGCCACCTGTGGCGGTCGAAAAACCGCAAAAGCACAACGCACGGCACGCGACCGCACATTGATACCGCAAACGTTGATACTGCAAACGTTCCGCCCATAAAAAAGCCCCCTGAACGCTTGGCGCTCAGGGGGCTTTTGGCTGGTCAGCGCTTACGCCTGCTGCGCCAGTTTCCTCTGCTTCGCCCGGCGCGACATCATGTTCAGCACTTCAATCGCTGCCGAGAACGCCATCGCCGCGTACACATAACCTTTCGGTACGTGGGCGCCGAAGCCTTCGGCGATCAGCGTCATGCCGATCATGATCAGGAAGCCCAGCGCGAGCATCACCACCGTCGGGTTGTCGTTGATGAACTTGGCCAGCGGTTCAGCCGCAAACAGCATCACCATTACCGAGACCACCACTGCGATCACCATGATCGGCAAGTGCTCAGTCATGCCCACCGCAGTAATGATGCTGTCGATGGAGAACACCATGTCCAGCATCAGGATCTGACCGATCGCGGCAGCGAAGCCCAGGGTCACGGTCGATGTCGCGCTTTTCGGGTCTTCCGGCGCCGGGTCCATGCTGTGATGGATCTCGGTTGTGGCTTTCCACACCAGGAACAGACCACCGGCAATCAGGATCATGTCCTTCCAGGAGAACGCCTGGCCCATGATTTCGATCACAGGGGCAGTCAACTGCACAATGAAGGCGATGGTGCTCAACAGAGCCAGACGCAGGATCAGCGCCATGCCGATACCGATTCGACGCGCCTTCTGCCGATGCTGCACGGGCAGTTTGTTGGTCAGGATCGAAATAAAGATCAGGTTATCGATGCCGAGTACGATCTCCATCACCACCAGTGTGGCCAAAGCAACCCAGGCGGCGGGGCTGGCGGCGAGTTCTAACAGATATTCCATGGGTCAGTCCTGACTCTGTGTAAGACGGTTTAGATGGTCTTGGAGGAAGATTCGGATTTTTCCGCGTCTTTTTCCGGTGTTTCTTTTTTCTCGATCAGGCCGCCGGTGGCGTCGCTGAGTGCTTGTTCAGCAGCCTTGTGCGTGTCGTCGATCGCCTGTTTGGCGCTTTCGGCGGCCTTGCCCATCAACTGCTGGGCGCTTTTCTCGGCCTGATCGCAACCGGCCATAAGCAGTAAAGACGTAAACATCAACGCTGGAATTGTGTATTTCATGGGACTTCCTTCGAATGAACAGACAGGGTCACAGACCGCCCGTCGATGGCTGGGCATTCTAGGGAGACAAACACTTCAGTAAAATTCGTATTTTTAGCGGCTATACTTCGGTTTTAACGAACTATGACAATCAATGTATGAGCTGCCGAAGGCTGCGATCTTTTGATCTTGCTCAAAAAAATCAAAAGATCGCAGCCTGCGGCAGCTCCTACAGGGGGGGGGGACCGTAGCGTGCTGAATTACCGACAACTGCATTACTTCTGGGTGGTCGCCAAGACCGGCAGCATCGTGCGTGCCTGCGAGCAACTTAACCTCACGCCACAAACCATCAGCGGGCAGATTTCGCTGCTCGAACAAACCTACGGCATCGAACTGTTTCAACGGGTCGGCCGTCAGCTGGAGCTGACCGAAGCCGGGCGTCAGGCCCTGCCCTATGCCGAGCAGATGTTCCAGTTAGGCGGCGAATTGGAGTTGATGCTACGTGCCCAGCCCAACGAACAGCAGATCCTGTTTCGCGTCGGCGTGGCGGATGTGGTGCCCAAATCCATCGTCTACCGCCTGATCGCGCCGACCATGGAGCTGCACGAGCCACTGCGCATCACCTGCCGCGAAGACAAACTCGAACGCCTGCTGGCGGATCTGGCGATCCAGCGCCTGGATCTGGTGATTTCCGACAGTCCGATGCCATCGCATCTCGACATCAAGGGCTACAGCCAGAAGCTCGGCGAATGTGGGATCAGTTTCTTCGCCACCACGAAGTTGGCGGCGCAATACGGGCAGGATTTTCCGCGCAACCTCAACGGCGCACCGCTGTTGATTCCCGGGGCGGAAACCGTGGTGCGCAGCCGTTTGCAGCGCTGGTTTGCCGAGCAGCAGATCCAGCCGCGAATCGTCGGGGAGTTCGATGACAGCGCCCTGATGCAAGCCTTCGGCCAATCGGGCAGCGGGATCTTCATCGGTCCGAGCGTGATTGCCGATGAAGTCAAACGCCAGTACGGCGTCGAGGAGATTGGCCAGACCGACGCGGTGACCGAGTCGTTCTATGCCATTTCGGTGGAGCGCAAGGTCAAGCACCCCGGCATCGTTGCGATTACCGAAGGTGCCCGACGCGAGCTGTTTACCGCGTTATGACGGCTGGGCGCACGCTTCGCGCGGCTTGAGCGTCATCAGCACCATGGCGAGGAACACCGACAGCAGGATGAACCCGGCAGCGGCAAATCCCAGAAAGCCGAGGCCGGCACTGTCGATCACTCGACCGCCGATCATCGCTCCGAGGCCGATCCCGAGGTTGGCCCCGGCGATATTCAGCGAGGCGGCAAAGGCTGGCGCTTCCGGTGCGGCCTTCATCAAGCGTACATGGCTGACCAGGAACAACGCAGCCTGGGTGATACCCCAGATGCCCATGGCCACCGCCAGCCCCACCGTCGAGTGAATGTTCGGCACCAGCGAGACCATGCCGGCAATCATGAACGCGCAGAACAACACCGAGGCGCCCAGTGGATGACGATCCACCGCGCGACCGCCCAGTGAGTTGCCGATCAGCCCGACCGCACCGAAGCCCATCAGGCACCAGCCAACCACCGTACCGTTGAACCCGGCCAGACGCTCAAGAATGTCGGCCAGATAGGTATAAGCGGTGAACATGCCGCTGAATACCAGAATCGACAACAGCACATGGCCGATCATCAGCGGGTTGCGCAGGATCTTGAACTGCGAAGCGAAACTGACCTGATGCTGGTGCAGACTGGTTTTCGGCAGGTAAACAAACAGCAGCAAGGCCTTGGCGAAAGCGATCACCGCCAGAATCGCAAACGCACTGCGCCAGCCGAACGCATCGGAAATCAACGTGCCCACCGGAATGCCGAACACCGTCGCGCAAACAATGCCGAAGCCGATCTTGGCAATCGCGCGGCCGGCATGATCCGGGCCGACGATGTCCACCGCCGTCTCACTGGCCAAGGCCCAGAACACCGGCAGGCCGAGCGCCGGGATCAACCGGGCGATGGCCATGACCCAGATGTTCGGCGCCAGCGCCGCAACGGTGTTGGCCAGGCCGAACATGATCAAAATCGTGATGAACAACTTGCGCCGCTCGAACCGGGCGAAATACGCGGTCAAAAATGGACCGAACATCGCCACCGTGAAAGCGAATAGAGTCACCAGCAAACCGGCCTGCGGAATGGTTACCGCCAGGTCGCGGGCAATGGCCGGCAACAGGCCGACGATGACGAATTCCGTGGTCAGCACCGTGAATCCGGCGGCGGACAACAGAAGAATGGGCAACAGCATGAGCAACTCCAGCAAAACGACGACACCAGCGATGACCAAGAGGCCCGCTGGCAGACTATGAAAATGAGGATGGCGAATCTTAACAGAGTGTTTCCGGGCTGACTTGCACAAACCTGCTGACTTGCCGATCAATCCGGTGGCAGATCGTCACAGGCCTGAAGGATAACGCCTACGCTGTGATAAAGTCCGCGCCCTGAAAAACGTACACCCTGTTCAGCGCCCCGTTTAACAGCGTTGATCGCGCGTCAGCCCTTTCGGTTCGTGCCGGTGACCTGCCCCCCGATGTATCACCGGTTTCACGCAACCTTGCACCCTATAAAAAATCAGAGATGCCGTTATGACCGCTTCATCCCCTTCTCTATTGCAACGCCTGAAAAACCTCAGCCTGGTCACGCAGATCCTGATCGGCCTGATTGCCGGTATCGCTCTGGCGCTGTTCGCCCCGGAAGCGGCGAAAGGCTCGGCGTTCATCGGCAAAGTGTTCGTCTCGGCACTGAAAGCCGTGGCCCCGATTCTGGTGTTCGTGCTGGTGATGGCGTCGATTGCCAACCACAAGCACGGCCAGGAAACCCACATCCGGCCGATCCTGTTTCTTTATCTGCTCGGCACATTCGCTGCGGCGGTGGTGGCGGTTGTCGCCAGCATGGCGTTTCCCTCGCATCTGGTGTTATCCACCGACAACGTGTCAGTCACCGCGCCAGGCGGCATCGCCGAGGTGCTGCAAAGTCTGCTGTTGAGCGTGGTCGATAATCCGGTCAGCGCCCTGATGAACGCCAACTTCATCGGCATTCTCGCCTGGGCGATCGGCATGGGCGTTGCCATTCGCCACGCCGGTGACACCACCCGCGAAGTGCTCGGCGATCTGTCCAACGGCGTGACGCTGATCGTGCGCGTGGTGATTCGTTTCGCCCCCCTGGGCATTTTCGGTCTGGTGGCCTCGACGCTCGCGACCTCGGGCTTCGGCGCACTGATCGGTTACGCGCATCTACTGGGCGTGCTGCTGGGCTGCATGCTGTTCGTCGCGCTGGTGATGAACCCGCTGATCGTGTTCTGGAAACTCCGTCGCAACCCGTACCCGCTGACCCTCAAGTGCCTGCGCGAAAGCGGCATCACCGCGTTCTTCACCCGCAGCTCGGCGGCGAACATTCCGGTCAACCTGGAACTGAGCAAGCGCCTGGGCCTGCACGAAGACACCTACTCGGTATCGATCCCGCTGGGGGCAACCATCAACATGGCCGGCGCGGCGATCACCATCACCGTATTGACCCTGGCCGCGGTGCACACGCTGGGGATTGCCGTGGACATTCCAACCGCGATTCTGCTCAGCGTCGTCGCGGCGATCTGCGCCTGTGGCGCCTCGGGCGTGGCCGGCGGCTCGCTGCTGCTGATTCCGCTGGCGTGCAGCCTGTTCGGTATCCCGAGCGAGATTGCCATGCAGGTGGTGGCGGTCGGTTTCATCATTGGGGTGTTGCAGGACTCGGCGGAGACGGCGTTGAATTCGTCCACCGATGTGCTGTTTACCGCCGCGGCGTGCCTGGGTGAAGAGGCGAAAGCCCAGCGCACTGCGTAACAATTGCTGCAATGAAAAGCCCGCCAAGGTGTGAACCCTGGCGGGCTTTTTTGTGGCCGAGATCTTTCCCCCCTCACCCCAACCCTCTCCCCCCAAGGGGCGAGGGGGAAAGGGAGCCGATCTTTGTCGCATTCAAGTCTTGAGTTCGACTCGATAGATCAAGTCGGCGTATCTCGAACAAACAACGCGATCAGTCCCCTCTCCCCCTGGGAGAGGGCTAGGGTGAGGGCTTCTAACGATTTAGTACGCGCCCATGTAATCGCGTTTACCCACTTCAACACCGTTGTGACGCAGCAGCGCGTAGGTGGTGGTGACGTGGAAGAAGAACTGCGGCAGACCGTAGCTCAGCAGGTAAGCCTGGCCGCTGAAGCGCTTCTCCTTCGGCGTGCCCGGACGGGTCACGATCTCGATGCCTTCCTTGCCGTTGATCTGCTCCGGCTTGATCTCGCCGATGTAGGCCAGGACCTTGGCGATCAGCGCCTGCAGCTCGGCGAAGGTGGTTTCGGTGTCGTCATATTTCGGGATTTCGACTTCAGCCAGACGCGAAGTAACGCCCTTGGCGAAGTCGACGGCGATCTGCACCTGACGTACCAACGGGAACATGTCCGGGTACAGGCGCGCTTGCAGGAAGGCGTTCGGGTCGATGTTTTTCTCGGTGGCGTGGGCTTCAGCCTTTTTCAGGACATCGCTCAGGGCGTTGAGCATTTGTTGAAAAACCGGGACGGATGCGGCGTACAGGGAAATGGTCATGGCAGTCTCGTGTAGTGGCTGGGTGGAACGTGGAGGCGATTATAGCCATGCTTGATGACCACACGGCTTGCCTTTTGTTAGCCAAGGATTAGGCTAGGCGCCTTCGACTGCAGAGGGAACGCGCGATGACCACCGAACTTGCAACCACCACCGACGAACCACGGCTCAACGCCACGGAAATCCGCATTCTGGGTTCGTTGATCGAAAAACAGGCCACCAGCCCGGAAACCTACCCGCTGACCCTCAATGCACTGGTGCTGGCCTGCAATCAGAAAACCAGCCGTGAACCGGTGATGAACCTGACTCAAGGCCAGGTTGGCCAGAGCCTGCGGGCGCTGGAAAGCCACGGTTACGCCAAACTGGTCATGGGCAGTCGCGCCGATCGCTGGGAGCACAAGCTCGACAAGGCGCTGGAACTGGTACCGGCCCAGGTGATTCTCACTGGCTTGATGTTCCTGCGTGGCCCGCAGACAGTGAATGAGCTGCTGACCCGCAGCGGCCGCATGCATGACTTCGAAGATGCCGAGCAAGTGGTGCATCAGCTTGAGCGCCTGATCGCGCGCGGACTGGCGGTGTTGATTCCGCGTCAGGCCGGTCAGCGTGAAGACCGCTACACCCATGCGCTGGGCGATCCGGCAGATATCGAGGCGATCCTGGCGGCGCGGCAGAATCCTGGGGAACGCGCGACCAGCGGTGTGTCAGTTGAACGCATCGAAGAACTGGAAGCACGGATTGCCGCACTGGAAGAACGCCTGGCGCGCCTCGAATAATCACCCCCAATCCTATGGTGGGAGCGGGCTTGCTCGCGAAGGGGCTGTGTCAGTCGAATCACTGTGAATGACACACCGCATTCGCGAGCAAGCCCGCTCCCACAGGGTCTGCACCAAGCCGAAGATCTCTATTTATTCACCATCCCAGTAATCCACACCATCCGCCTGCCGCGCCACGGCAACGAAGCCTGACGCATTGCCTTGGTCATCGACTTTGAAGTTGTCCATCACCGCGTATTTGTTGGAGTCCGGGTATTCACAGATATCCGGTTGCTGCTGGGTGCTGACCGCCAGGTAACGCAGTTCCGCGTCGCTGGTGTTGATGATCTGATGCGCCGTTTCCGGGCCGCCCGGCGGGCAGGCGATCACGTCGCCCGCGCGGATCGGAAAGCGTTCGGCCCCCAGCCGCACTTCGCCCTCCCCGGCCACCACATAGAACATCTCTTCATTGACCCGATGGCTGTGAAACGGACTGCCGCGCATGCCTGGCGGCAAGGCGTACAACCGATAGCCGAGTTTCTGCGCACCAAGCTGCTGGCCGATGCGCGCCATGCGTTGTTGATAGCGACCAGCGGTTTCGCCTTCCGGGGCAAGGGCTTCGGGCAGGGATTCGAGTTCGACCTGGTGCAGGTTGAGGATGGGCGGATGCATGGGGAGCCTCGATCAGGTTTTTTATGAGGGGCAAGTCTGGGCTTGCTGAGGCCGCAGTATAGGCAACCGACTAACAACCGAGTCGCGGCCTTCGCGAGCAAGCCCGCTCCCACAGGATTTGTGGTTGCTCACCTGGTTGTGTTGCAACCTGATACCTGTGGGAGCGGGCTTGCTCGCGAAGAGGCCCGATGGATCAGCGCAAAACTCAATGATCAGCTGCGAGCAAATGCCACCGCCGCCGCAAACTGCTCTTCATTTGGCCGCACCCCGGTGTACAGCACAAACTGCTCCAGCGCCTGGATCGCAATCACCTCCAGCCCGGTAATCACCTTCTTGCCCTCGGCCCGCCCCCGCACGATCAGCGGAGTTTCCGACGGAATCGCCACCACATCGAACACGATCCCGGCCGCCTGAATCACTTCAGGCTCGAACGCCAGTTGCCCGGCCTCCGGCCCGCCGTCCATGCCCACCGGGGTGACGTTGATCAGCATCTGCGGCCGCTCTTCGCCCAAATCCGCCTGCCAGCGATAGCCCAGCGAGTCCGCCAGTGCCCGTCCGGCGCGCTCGTTACGCGCAACGATCAAGCCATTCTTGTAGCCACCATCGCGCAAGGCACTGGCCACCGCTTTGGCCATGCCGCCGCTGCCGCGCAGGGCGAACGTCGTGTCTTGCGGTACCGCGTGGGTTTCCAGCAATTGCGCGATGGCGATGTAATCGGTGTTGTAAGCCTTGAGATGGCCGTGGGTGTTGACGATGGTGTTGATCGACTGGATCGCCGCTGCCGACGCATCCAGCTCATCGACCAGCGCGATGCAGGCTTCCTTGAACGGCATCGACACCCCGCAACCACGAATCCCCAGCGCACGAATGCCGCCAACGGCCCCCGGCAGATCCTGACTGCTGAACGCCTTGTAATAGAAGTTCAGGCCCAACTGCTCATACAAATGGTTATGAAACCGCAGACCGAAGTTCCCGGGGCGCCCTGACAGGGACATGCACAGCTGGGTGTCTTTGTTGGGATTCATCTGCATGAAACTTCTCCTTGAAAACGGACTTTCGGATGGACGGAGTTAGCCATTCCATCGGGTTCTGGACGATCATAGGCGCCTGTCTGCAACGGGCTGCGAGCCCCTTTGACCGACCGGTAAAGAAGCCGGTACAGACCTTACACAAAATTTACCCAGCGGCTGTGCTGATTTTCAGAATTTCGCTGTCATAGAAGTATCCCCGCGACAACTTTGGGCCTGGTGCAGGCCCGGACGCCGGGTCGAAGAACCGAGGAATTATCATGATTCGTAAACTCCCCATCGTGGCCTTGTTGATTGGTGCATTCGCTATCACAGGTCAGGCAGAAGCCCACGGCGGTGGCTGGCAGGGTCCGGCAGTGTTTGGTGCGATCGTCGGCTCGGCCATCATCGGCTCCGCCTTGATCAACCAGGACCGGCCGGTCTACGTGCAACAGCCTGTTTACGCTCAACCGGCACCGGTTTACGTGCAACAACCGCCGCCACCGGTCTACTACCAGCCGGCGCCGGTCTATGTGCAACAACCGGTCTACGTGCCTGGCCCGGTCTACTACGGCCCACCACGCGGCTACTACGGCCGGCCACACGGCTACTACGGTGGCCCGCGCTGGTAATCGCAACCAACAAGCCCCGCTTTATAGCGGGGCTTTTTTATGACCGTCGGTCGGGCAGAGTCTGAAAAAATCTCGCCAAGGTCGCTGTGAGGACAGTCCCGGCAGCTAAAGTCGGCATGATGGACTTGACCGTTGGGGGCAAAACACAGAACGGTCATCTATTTGTCATGACGGAACCGCAATCTGAATCCGTCCGTAAACAACAGGTTGATAAAAACAAGGACGACCCATGCCTACACAAAATCCGCACCGCATCGTCGGCCTGTGCACTTCAAGCAAGGTGTACAGCGCGTTGACTGAACTCAAACACCTGGAAGGCCACCGCTGCGCCAAGTTTCTTTCGCTGCTGGCGGAGAACCTCGTGCACAAGGGCCTGCTCAATGAGCGCGAAGTGGTGCACATGCTCGACCAGGTTGTCGACTGATGCAGTCCTCACTGTGATCAATGACCACTATCGAAAGCGTTGATTGTCCCTGAGCGCAGCGAATCCCTAAGGTAGCTCCACAGATTGATGGAGGTACTTGTCATGGCTCAGGTTCAAATCATGTCGGTAATCGGCAGCGCTGTTCCCGCATCGCTCAGAGCGTCGGGATTGCTCGCCTGCTGGTATCTGGTGCGCGATGGCGAGCCGATCAGCGGCCCGCTCACTTCGCTGCCCGCCGCACAGGCCCTGTCACAGAAAATCGTCAGCGGCCCATTCCACGCTTAAGGCAACTGGACTTTCGGTTTGGTCTCGATGAACAACGCCCAACTGGACATGAACAGCGCTGCGATCAGCGGCCCGATCACGAAACCGTTGAGGCCAAACACCGCGAGGCCGCCGAGGGTCGAGATGAGGATCATGTAATCCGGCATCCGCGTGTCCTTGCCGACCAGGATCGGGCGCAGCACGTTGTCCACCAGACCGATCACAAACACCCCGAACAGCCCCAGCACCACGCCCTGCCAGATCATCCCGCTGAGCAGGAAGTACACCGCCACCGGCGCCCAGACGATCCCCGCACCCACCGCCGGCAACAGCGACAGAAAGCCCATCAGCACGGCCCAGAGCAACGCGCTGGGGATGTCGAGAAACCAGAAAATCGCCCCACCCAATGCGCCCTGAGTGACCGCCACCACCAGGTTGCCCTTGACCGTCGCGCGTACCACCCGATTGAACTTCAACTGCAAACGGCGTTTGTGGCTCTCTTCCAACGGCACCGCTGTGCGTACCTTGCGCACCAGCTCGGCGCCATCGCGCAGAAAGAAAAACAGCAGGTACAGCATGATGCCGAAGCTGACCACGAACTCGAATGTGCCTTGACCGAAACTGAACGCCTGACTGGCCAGCACCTGACTGCCCTGCATCGACGCCTTGACGATTTTCTCGCGCAGACCGTTGAGTTCGCCCATGCCGAAGCGATCGAGCAAATGCTGAAAATACGGCGGCAGGCTGTGTTTGAACTGTGCCAGATAGGCACCGATGTCCAGCTGGCCGCTTTCGATGTTGTTGTAAACCGTCGCGCCTTCCTGGACCAACAGGATGCTGAGGATGATCACCGGCAGAATCGCGATCACCAGGCAGATGCCCAGAGTGCAGAGCGCTGTCAGGTTGCGCCGCCAGCCAAATTTGAGCTGTAACTTGCGCTGCATCGGCGCAAACAGAATGCCGAGAATCACCGCCCAGAACACCGCGCCGTAGAACGGCAGCAGAATCCAGATGAAGGCGACCGTCACCAACAGCAACAGCACGGTGAGGGATTTGAATTGCAGGGTTTTTTCGTTCATGTCCGATCCATGTCAGTCAGGCGTCTCGCACGCCCCGAACCTTAGTCAGCCGGGGCGCGCGCGAGTGCCATCTTTGTTCATGGAGCATAGATTGCCTGGACGATGCAGCCCGGCTAATCAGCGCACCGGCAGTTTGACGATCTGCGCAGTGCTCAACACATCGCCGAAGGTGTCTTCGACTTCCGCCAACGCGGCTTTGTGCAGCGAATCCTTGTCGATAGACACGCCGTTGGCGCGGGTGATGGCGCGGGTCGCCGAGGCATCGGACGCGACAATCACGTTGTAACCCAAAGGCGCGGCGTCCCGTGCGGCACCCGCCACGCAGGCGTGGGTCATCAGGCCGGAAATGATCAGGGTCTGGATGCCGGCCTTTTTCAATTGCTGGTCAAGGTCGGTGCTGGCGAACACGCTGACGGTGCTCTTTTGCAGCACCACGTCTTGCGGGCGCGGCTGCATGTCCGGGTGAAATTTGACGGTCTGGCCATCGATGGCAAACACTGGCGAGCCGGCCGGGGCAACGTGCTGCACGTGATACACCGGGATCTTGTGACTGTCAGCGAAAGTGATCAGCTCACGGGTTTTCGCCAGGGCAGCGGCACCGTCCGGGATCGGCATCCGGCCGCTGAAATATTCATTCTGGAAATCGATCACCACCAGTGCGGATTTGCCCGCTGGCAAATGATCAGCCGGTGTCGCGCCGGACATTGCCCGAATGGTCGGGTGGTTGTCGGCCATCGCTGCGCTGCTGGCCAATACACCGGAAAATGCACAAGCGGTGAGAAAGCGGCGAGTAAAGTTCTGCATGGGAAAGTCCTGCCTCGGTTGATTTGACAAGCGAATCTTAAGCAGCCACCGCCGCACCGAACACAGTGAAACCGGCACATGATCTGTGCCCTTTCTGCACAGATAAAGTCCACGCACTCAAACGTAGATCCAGATCAATAAACCGCACTTGCCACTGCACTACCCTGCCGCGCTTTTGCGACCGATGCCGCCATGATCCCTGACCTCCCCCTCGCCGCCCCGGAACTGCTCGCCCCCGCCGGCACCCTGAAGAACATGCGCTACGCCTTCGCCTACGGTGCCGACGCGGTCTATGCCGGCCAGCCGCGCTACAGCCTGCGGGTGCGCAACAACGAGTTCGACCACGCCAACCTCGCCCTCGGCATTCGCGAAGCGCAGGCACAGGGCAAGCGCTTCTACGTGGTGGTCAACATCGCCCCGCACAACGCCAAACTGAAGACCTTCCTCAAGGATCTGGCGCCAGTGATCGAGATGGCGCCGGATGCGCTGATCATGTCCGACCCGGGCCTGATCATGCTGGTGCGCCGGCATTTCCCGCAGATGCCGATCCACCTTTCGGTGCAGGCCAACACGGTGAACTGGGCGAGCGTCGAATTCTGGCAGCAACAAGGCCTGAGCCGGATCATCCTGTCGCGGGAGCTGTCGCTGGAAGAAATCGGTGAAATCCGTGAACAGGTACCAGGCATGGAACTGGAAGTGTTCGTTCATGGCGCACTGTGCATGGCCTACTCCGGGCGCTGCCTGCTGTCGGGCTACATGAACAAGCGCGACGCCAATCAGGGCACCTGCACCAACGCTTGCCGGTGGAAGTATTCGGCGCAGCAAGCCACGGAAAACCAGCTCGGCGAGATCGTGCAGACCTTCCAGCCGGAGCCAACCCTGGGCATCGGCGCGCCGACCGATCAGGTATTTCTGCTGCAGGAAGCCAATCGCCCCGATGAGTTGATGCCGGCATTTGAAGACGAGCACGGCACCTACATCATGAACGCCAAGGATCTGCGCGCGGTGCAGCACGTCGAACGCCTGACGCGCATGGGCGTGCATTCGTTGAAGATCGAGGGCCGGACCAAATCGCACTTCTATTGCGCACGCACCACTCAGGTCTATCGCCGGGCAATCGACGATGCGATGGCCGGGCGCGAGTTCGACCGCAGTCTGATGACCGATCTGGAATCACTGGCCCAGCGCGGCTACACCGAAGGTTTCCTGCGTCGCCATGTACATGACGAATACCAGAATTATCAGAACGGCAGCTCGGTGTCAGAGCGTCAGCAGTTCGTCGGCGAACTGACCGGCGAGCGCCGCGACCGGTTGGCCGAGGTCAAAGTGAAGAACCGTTTTGCCTTGGGCGATCATCTGGAACTGATGACACCCAAGGGCAATTTCCACTTCGATCTGCACCAGTTGCAGAGTGCCAAGGGTGAAGCGATCGAGGTTGCGCCGGGGGATGGGCACACGGTGTACCTGCCGATTCCGGATGCGGTGGATTTGCGCTTTGGCCTGCTGATGCGCGACCTGACTCCTTGACCCCCTCCCCTGTAGGAGCTGCCGCAGGCTGCGATCTTTTGACTTTATTTTTGAAAAACTAGATCAAAAGATCGCAGCCTGCGGCAGCTCCTACAGGTGCGCGTTGGATGTGATCAGAGGAATTCTTCACGCAACATCGCCACGAACGCCTCACGCGCCGGGTGTACCCCGGCGTTTTCGTGCCAGTAAAACAGGTTGTCGATCGCCGTCAGTTCGGGAAACTCATAGCCCACGCATCCAGCGCCTTTGGCGTATTGCTCGAACACGCCTTTAGGCACCAAGGCCACGCCGGCGCCAGCACTCACGCAACCGACAATCGCCCCGTAACTGGCCAAGCTGACAATCGGCAGCGCCTGCCCCTGACGCAAAAGCCAGTGCTCCAGCGCCGCCCGATACGGGCAGCCCTGCGGCCACATGAACACGGTTTTGTCCTGCAGATCGTGGATATCGCGCACCGGGCCGAATGATGTCGAGGCAATCAGTAGCAATTCTTCGCGGTACATCGGCGTGCGTTTCAGTTGCGCTCGCTCGACGTCCACCGCGACGATCGCACCGTCGAGGCGATGGCTGACGGTGTCGTCGAGTAATTGGCCCCAGGTGCCAGTGGTCAATTCCAGCGCCACCTGCGGATAGCGCTGGTGAAACTTGGCCAACAGTCGGGGCAAACGCCCGGTGGCCGAGGACTCGATCGCGCCGATACGCAGCGGGCCGGACGGTTCGGCGGCGGGATCCACTGCGCGCTTGGCTTCGGCGGTCAGCGCCAGAATCCGCTCGGCATACGCGAGAAACGTCTGCCCCGCCGGGCTGATCCGCAGCCCGCGCCCTTCGCGCAGAAACAGCGCCACACCGAGTTCAGCTTCCAATGCCTTGATCCGTGCGGTGATGTTCGACGGTACACAAAACAGCTTTTCAGCGGCCCGGGCAATGCTGCCCTCGTCGGCCACGGTCTTGAACATGCGGATCTGCGCCAGCTCCATACTCATCACTCAAAGTGAACATTCAGCGCAGTATAAGTCAGTTGTGGAGACTTTCTGGCCGCCCGGATACTCGGCGCATCAACCCTTGCGGTGCGCCGATCATGCCGTCTCCTTCTCCCTTGAAAATCATTCTGGCCATGGCCTTCGTGGTCGGTTGCTGGGCCTATTCGCCGACCGGCATTCACATCGGCCTGCAAGCCTACGACCCCGGGCATCTGGCGTTGCTGCGGTTTCTGCTGGCGTCGTTGTTCATGGCCGTGATTGCGGCGTTCAAGGGCATTCGCCTGCCGCAACCGCGCGATGTGCCGCTGTTGTTCGCCCTGGGATTTTTTGCCGTCAGCCTGCATCACGTGGCGCTGAACATCGGCCAGCAAAGCGTCAGTGCCGGCGCCTCCAGCGTACTGGCACAGTCGAGCCCGCTGTTCAGTACGCTGCTGGCGCGTTACGTGTTCAAGGATCAGGTCAGTGTCTGGCGATGGGGCTGCGTCTTGCTGGGACTGGTCGGCGTGGTGATCGTGGTCAGCGCCGATCGGGGCCTGGGGCAGATCGACGCGCATGGCTTGCTGATCCTGCTGGCAGCGCTGTCATGGAGCATTTACTTCGCCCTGCAAAAACATCACGCCCGGCGTTATGACGGCTTCAGTCTGGCTTGTTATGCGGTGTGGTCGGGGACGCTGCTGTTGCTGATTTATCTGCCGGGGCTGGGTGCTGCGGTGGTGAAAGCGCCGCTGCAAGTGCAGTGGGCAGTGCTGGCACTGGGGGTATTTCCCAGTGCGCTGGCGTATCTGGCCTGGGGCTTTGTGCTCAAGCATGTGGACTTGAGCCGGGCGACGATGACGTTGTACCTGATACCACCGACGGCGATGGGGATTGCTTCACTGGGATTGGGCGAGCGACCGACGCTGATGGTGCTGGTGGGGTCGGCGGTGGTGCTGATCAGTGTGCTGGCGTTGAATCTGGAGCGGCGGGTGGAGGGTCGACCGATTGAGGTCTGATCGAGGTTTTTACTGAGGCTATGACCCCATCGCGAGCAGGCTCACTCCTACAGGGGGATGCGTTCTACCTATGGGAGCGAGCTTGCTCGCGAAAGGGCCGGCGCAGACTATAAATATCTCATGCCGGGTTAGCCTCAGCGCCTGTCATCCGACAATGGCGTAGGCTCATCCGCTGGCGGCACATCATCGTCCGCCGCCGGGTCCTTCCAGTCTTCCGGCCGATCGGCATCACTCAACGGATCACGTCCCGGGCTCATGCCCGGCGGCGCATCGTGATCGGCCAGTGTCGGCTCATCCGTGCCGGGCACCGGACGGGTTGGATCGGTCGGCAGCACACCACCTTGAAACAGCAAATCATTAGCCATGACACACCTCACCAAGGAGGTCCGGAGAACCCGGGCCATACAGCTTGGAAGCGTGCCTGCGCAGGCGGTGCTATCGAGCAGACCAACGGCAATCAGCCCTGCGCACTGAAGCGGTCGCGGCTGTTGGTCAGGTGCAGCCACATGGCCGCGCGCGCCGCGTCCGGATCCTGCCGCTTGATCGCATTCAGGATCGCTTCGTGCTCCAGATGGGCCAACTGCCCCAGCTTGCTCAGATCCGCCGCGCCACGCTCGGCGGCATTGAGCCGCTGACGCGGAATCATCGCGCTGCCCAGGTGCTGCATGATTTCGCTGAAGCAGACGTTGCCGGTGGCTTCGGCAATGAGCAGATGAAAGCGTCGGTCGGCCTCGACGCAACTATCGTTGCTGTCCAGCAGACGCTGATAGTCATCCAGCGCCTGACGCATTTGCAGCAATTGCTGCTCGCTGCGACGTGACGCGGCCAACGCCGCAGCCTGCGTCTCCAGGCCCATGCGCAATTCAAGAATGCTGCGCACCCCGAGAGCGGTATCGACATTCAGGCGCAAGCCCTGCTCGGCAGCGCGCTCGATGACAAAACTGCCGATGCCGTGCCGCGTCTCGACCAGGCCGGACGCCTGCAACTTGGAAATCGCTTCGCGCACGACCGTGCGACTGACGCCGTGCTCCTGAACGATGGCGTTCTCCGACGGCAGCTTGTCGCCGGGCGACAGCCGGCCGAGCAGGATGCTCTGGGTGAGTTTTTCCACCAGATCGTGTGCGAGGTTGTGCGCACGTTTGGGCGCGGGGGCGTCGAGGTCTTCTTGCATGTTCGGTTCCGGTCTTCGGGGCTTGCCGATCGTAGCACTGCGTGATGGCTGACGAGTCGATTTTAGCGCCGAAACCGCCTTCAGCTTGTATGACAACACTCAATAAAACGAAAAAAACCGGAGTAGGCACGGTGGCTGATCTGTTTGAACCTTGACATGAAAAACCATGAAACGCGTCTGACACAAGCAATCTATCCCAATAAAAACGGGGGAAATCACTAAAAAGAAATAAGAAATCTACCCACCAGACAAATTTAATCGCTCCACCCCACTTGTAGGACAAAAAATCTCAGTTGTATGATGTCTATCAACAACGCAGCATCCAGCCCTACCCCGCATAAAAATAATCAGTGGGAGAAAACCAAGTGAAAACCTCCGTCTCCGGGATGAACGAGGGCGTCGATTCGAAACTCGCGTCCGCCATCTCGAAAGTGAAACGCCACGTCCTGCCGCTCTTCGTGATCATGTTCATCGTCAATTACATTGACCGGGTGAACATCGGTTTCGTCCGCACTCACATGGAACATGATCTGGGCATCGGGGCTGCCGCCTACGGCTTCGGCGCCGGTCTGTTCTTCATCGGTTACGCGCTGTTCGAAGTGCCGTCCAACATGCTCCTGCAGAAAGTCGGCGCGCGTATCTGGCTGACCCGCATCATGCTCACCTGGGGCCTGGTCGCCGCCGGCATGGCGTTCATCCAGAACGAAACGCACTTTTACATCCTGCGCTTTCTGCTCGGCGTGGCCGAAGCCGGGTTCTTTCCCGGGGTGATCTACTACTTCACCCGCTGGCTGCCCGGCGCCGAACGCGGCAAGGCCATCGCGATTTTCCTCAGTGGTTCGGCGGTGGCCTCGCTGATCTCCGGCCCGCTGTCCGGCCTGCTCTTGCAGATCAACGGCCTGGGCCTGCACGGCTGGCAATGGATGTACTTCATCGAGGGGATGTTTTCCGTGGGGCTGTGTGTGTTCGTGTGGTTCTGGCTCGACGCCAAACCCCACGACGCAAAATGGCTGACCCGCGCCGAACAGGACGCACTGGTCAGCGCCATCGACGATGAACAGAAGGCCCGCGAAGCCGCGACGCCGATCCGCCCATCGATGGGCAAACTGCTCAAGGACCGGCAAATCATCCTCTTCTGCCTGATCTACTTTTTCATTCAGCTGACGATCTACGCCGCGACGTTCTGGCTGCCGAGCATCATCAAGAAAATGGGCGAGATGAGTGACTTCCAGGTCGGGCTGTTCAACTCGATCCCGTGGCTACTGTCGATCGTCGGCATGTACGCCTTCGCCGCCTTCTCGGCCAAGTGGAAGCACCAGCAGGCCTGGGTCGCCACCGCGTTGTTGATCGCCGCAGCAGGGATGTTCATGTCCACCACCGGCGGGCCGATTTTCGCTTTTGTCGCGATCTGTTTTGCCGCGCTGGGTTTCAAGTCCGCCTCATCGCTGTTCTGGCCGATTCCGCAGGCGTATCTGGATGCGCGGATCGCTGCGGCAGTGATTGCTTTGATCAACTCGGTGGGCAACCTCGGCGGCTTCGTCGCGCCCACCACTTTCGGCCTGCTCGAAGAACACACCGGTTCGATTCAGGGCGGCCTCTACGGCCTGGCCGCAACCTCGATCATCGCCGCGATCATCGTCTTCGCTGCACGCACCACCCCGAAACCGACTGCTGACATCGCCGTGGCCGAAGCCGCGCCGAAGCACGCCTGAATTCGTTTTGAAGAATGCTGACAAGGATAAAAACATGACCGCACACGACACTGCCAAAGCGCCAATCATCACTGACATGCAGGTGATTCCCGTGGCCGGCCACGACGGCATGCTGCTCAACCTGAGCGGCGCCCACGGGCCGTTTTTCACCCGCAATATCGTCATTCTCAAGGACAACGCCGGCCACACTGGCGTCGGTGAAGTGCCCGGTGGCGAGCGCATCCGCCAGACGCTGGAGGACGCCCGCAGCCTGGTGCTCGGCAGCACAATCGGCAACTATCAGAAGATCCTCAATCAGGTGCGCCAGACCTTCGCCGAGCGTGATGCCGGCGGCCGTGGCCTGCAGACGTTCGACCTGCGCATCACCATCCACGCGGTCACCGGACTCGAAGCTGCCCTCCTCGATCTGCTCGGGCAACACCTCGACGTACCGGTCGCGGCGCTGCTCGGCGAAGGCCAGCAACGCGACCAAGTGAAGATGCTCGGTTATCTGTTTTATGTCGGCGATCAACGCGAGACCAACCTCGCCTACCGCAGCGAACCGGACGCCGATAACGACTGGTTCCGCGTGCGTCACGAGAAGGCCATGAGCGCCGAAGCGGTGGTGCGCCTGGCTGAAGCGGCCCAGGCGAAATACGGTTTCCAGGACTTCAAACTCAAAGGCGGCGTGCTTAGCGGCGACGCGGAAATCGAAGCCGTGACGGCACTGGCCGAACGCTTTCCCGAGGCGCGTATCACGCTTGATCCGAACGGCGCCTGGTCACTGAAAGAAGCGATCCGCCTGTGCCGCGATCAACATAAGGTGCTGGCTTACGCCGAAGACCCGTGCGGTGCGGAAAACGGTTACTCGGGGCGCGAAGTCATGGCCGAGTTCCGCCGCGCAACCGGACTGAAGACGGCGACCAACATGATCGCCACCGACTGGCGCGAGATGGGCCACGCCATTCAGTTGCAGTCGGTGGACATTCCGTTGGCCGACCCGCACTTCTGGACCATGCAAGGCTCGGTACGTGTCGCGCAGTTGTGCCATGAGTGGGGCCTGACCTGGGGCTCACACTCCAACAACCACTTCGATATCTCACTGGCGATGTTTACCCATGTCGCGGCAGCGGCACCGGGCGACATCACCGCCATCGACACGCACTGGATCTGGCAGGACGGCCAGCGTCTGACCAAGGCACCGCTGCAAATTGTCGACGGTTGCGTGCAAGTGCCGCAGAAACCTGGGCTGGGGGTGGAGCTGGACATGGATCAGCTGGCCAAGGCCCACGAACTGTACAAAGGCATGGGTCTCGGCGCGCGGGATGACAGCGTGGCGATGCAGTTTTTGATACCGGGGTGGACGTTCGATAACAAGCGGCCGTGTCTGGTGCGCTGAATTCTGATCTGCAGTCCACTGCCGTCCCTGTGGGAGCGGGCTTGCTCGCGAAGGCGGTGCATCAGTCAATATTTGAGTTGACTGACACGCCGCCTTCGCGAGCAAGCCCGCTCCCACAGGAGGGGATTTGTGTCAGGCAGAGATTTGCAGCAGCCAGTTTTTGAACGCCGTCATCGCCGCCGTCTCCGGCCGTGACTGCAAGCGCGTCAGCCAATAACTGCCGGTGGTGATTTCAATCGCAAACGGCTGACGAATCACGTCCGCCGCCAGTTGCCGGGCGAACATCAGCGGCGGTGCCAACGCCACCCCGCTGCCCTGCAGCGCCGCTTCCATCATCGCCAGAGACGAATCGAACACAATGCTCTGCGGCGGCGCCGCGTGGGTCGCCAGGCCGGCGGCGTGAAACCATTCCGGCCATTCATCGGTGCGATAGGAACGCAGCAAGCGCTGTTGCAGCAGATCGCCCGGGGTGTGCAGCTGCCGGGCAATTTCCGGTACGCACAGTACCGATAGTGGAGCGTCGAGCAGACGCGTTGCCTCGATGCCATGCCACGCTCCGGCGCCAAAACGAATCGCGTAATCCAGCCCCTCGGCGGCGACGTCGACCCGGTTGTTGTGAGTCGACAGCCGCAAATCTATGAGCGGATGTTTCGCCTGGAAGTCTGGCAGCCGTGGCAGCAGCCAACCGACCGCGAAGGTTCCGACGGCACCCACGGTCAACATTTCCCGATACTGACCGCCAGTCAGTCGCTCGAGCATCTGCGCGATATGATCGAACGACGTGGTCAAAACCGGCAACAGGGTCTCGCCTTCACTGGTCAGCATCAGCCCGCGGGGCAGGCGTTTGAACAGGGTGACGTTGAGTTGCGCTTCGAGGCTTTTCACCTGATGGCTTACCGCCGCCTGAGTCACGCATAACTCCACGGCGGCACGGGTAAAGCTCAGATGACGCGCCGAAGCTTCGAACGCGCGCAGTGCATTGAGCGGCAATTGAGGTCGAATCATGCCCAGTCCCAAATTTTTCTAATGGCTCATCCGAAATATCATCGTTTGTCGACGAGTGCCAGACTGCCTAAATTGTCGGCGCTGATCAGCTGCCCAACATTGCAATTGCCCGCAGTCTAGCGGGATAACACCCTCAACACTCATGGAGAGTGGTTCATTTATGTCATTCATCAATCCGAGCAAAGTCATTTCTCGCAGCGCTTTCGGCCTGATTTTCGCTGCCACCGCGTGCATGGCTGCCCAGCAAACCGACGATCAGTTGCAGGCGCTGGTCAAGGCCGCCGTGACCCCGGTCATGCAGCAACAGGACATTGCGGGGCTGGCCGTGGCCGTGACCGTCGATGGCAAGGTGCACTACTTTAACTACGGTGTCGCCGACAAAAGCACCGGGCAATCAGTGAGTGAAAACACCCTGTTCGAAATCGGCTCGGTGAGCAAAACCTTCACCGCTACCCTCGCCGCTTACGCCCAGACCAGCGGCAAACTGCAATTCTCCGACAAGGCCAGCCAGCACTGGCCCGAACTGAAGGGCAGCGCTTTTGACCACATCAGCCTGCTGCAACTGGGCACTTACAGCGCCGGCGGCCTTCCATTGCAATTCCCGGATGCTGCGGATTCTTCCGACAAGATGCTCGGCTATTACCAACAGTGGAAACCGACTTTTTCGGCCGGCAGCCATCGCCTGTATTCCAACCCGAGCATCGGCCTGTTCGGCTATCTGGCGGCGAAAAGCCTTGGCCAACCGTTCAATCAGGTCATGACCGAAATTCTGCTGCCGAAACTCGGGCTCAAGCACACCTTCCTGTCGGTGCCGGCGTCTGAACAAAAGCTCTACGCCCAAGGCTATGACAAGAACAACAAACCGATTCGAGTCAGCCCCGGCGCCCTCGACTCCGAAGCCTACGGCGTAAAAACCAGCGCCGCGGATCTGCTGCAATATGTCCAGGCCAACCTCGACTCCGCCAAACTCGAATCACCCGTGCAAAAAGCCATCGCCCTCACCCACACCGGCTACTACACCGTCGGCGACATGACTCAGGGCCTGGGCTGGGAACGCTACACCTATCCGATCAGCCTCGACCGCCTGCTGGACGGCAACTCGACGCCGATGGCCATGGAAGCGCACAAGGTCAAATGGCTGAATCCGCCACAACCGGAGCCGGCGAACGTGTTGCTGAACAAGACCGGATCCACTGCAGGCTACGGCGCCTACGTCGCGTTCGTGCCGTCGAAGAAAGTCGGGATCGTGATTCTGGCGAACCGGAACTACCCGAATGCGGAGCGGGTGAAGATTGCGCACAAGATTCTGGGTGAGCTCACCCGGTAATCGGACCATGAAAAATGGGCGACCTGTGAAGGTCGCCCATTTTTATTTGAGGGGATTGAAAACTACGCCTGTAGCTTCCAGCCCAATACATCCATCAGGTCGCAGCTGTCGCGCAGAGGGATTGCCAGCACCCGGGCGAAATCCTGCAGCAACAAGGCATCGTGGCCGGTGCCGTCGCCGAGCGAGAGGGTTTCCAACAACTGCGTCACGCTTCGTAATCGGTAGGCGGCGGTGCCGTGGAGTACGTCTACCGGGGCTTCGCGGTCGATCAGGAGACAGGGGATCGGGCAGTCGATGCCGGTGATGGGGATATAGCGGGGTTTGCTTGAACTGGTGGAAATTTCAGGTGATTCGACATCCGTTTTCTTCATGGGTGAAACTCCAATGGGGATTGCTGAAAACGCTACCCATCTCACTTCCACATGAGGGTGGCAGCTGCACGCAGGTGTGGAAGACCGAGCCAATCACCCTAACCCGGCGCACTCAAAAGCGCTCCCGCGTACAGCCACCGTAAGGTCGCGATGTTGACATAAAAGATGTCGCCATGCGCATAACGGAGCTTGGTGAATGAGTCTGCAAACGGACTTCCACATCCGGCCGCTGATTTTGCAGCGGCCCGAAGAGGTTATCGGCGTTCGACCCAAGCCACCAGTTCACCAACGCCGCCGCGCGTTGAAGGAAATATCCGAGGAATTTGAAGGGTGTTGCGCAGCTCATTCTGGTGGGAATATGCGGCAACTATTTTCATGGGTGACCGGGTGAAATGGAGTATCTACACTCCATCGAATCAATCCGTGGCCGGGGATGACATAATGCGCGCCAAAGCTTTTTAACCGACTGACCCTCGAAGGGCGTTGTAATGGAAATCTACAGATTGAGGCTCACGAATGTCGGTCGGTTCGCCGATGTTAACGTTCGACTGGCGCCTACCCAAGAACACCCTTCTAACGTAACCGTACTGGTTGGGAACAATGGCGCCGGGAAAACCACTCTTCTTAAATCCTTAGCAAACTCGCTGAGTTGGCTGGTCGCAAGAGTTCGTAACGAGAAAGGCAATGGCAATCATCTGGCTGAGGAAGACATTCAGAATGGAGCTAACGCAGCATTAGTGTTGGTCTCTGTAATTGACGAATCGTCTACAACGCCCCTCCCTTCGGACTCCGATGGTGACAATAGCCTTTTTGTTTGGGGTATTGGCCGCGGGAGGCAGGGTAGAAAACACTCCATGCACAGCACGTTAGCGGATGCAACTCGCTTGGCAGACCACTATCGCAATCAACTGACTGCCAATGATAAGGCGTCTCTTCCACTGATCGCTTACTACCCCGTCGAGCGTTCGGTTTTGGAAATACCACTTAAAATAAAAACCAAACACACCTTTGATCAGTTGGATGGGTACGACAACTCTTTGAATCGAGGCGTCGACTTCCGGCGCTTTTTCGAATGGTTTCGTGAACGTGAAGATAGTGAAAACGAGACTGGAGTATCCACAAGCGCATTGTTGGAAATCTCCAAAAAGTTCGGTACTGACAGCGACGTTTGGAAAACTCTATCCAAACTGAAAGCTTCTTCCCGCGACCGCCAACTGACCGCCGTCCGCTCCGCCATCGCCGCTTTCATGCCCGGCTTCACCAACCTGCGCGTGCAACGTAAGCCGCGCCTGCACATGGCTATCGACAAGGACGGCGTCACCCTCAACGTCGCCCAACTCTCGCAAGGCGAGAAGTCGATGATGGCGCTGGTCGGTGATATCGCCCGCCGCCTGGCAATGATGAACCAGTCGCTGGACAACCCGCTCCACGGGGACGGCATCGTGCTGATCGACGAAGTGGATCTGCACCTGCACCCGAAATGGCAACGCAGTCTGATCCGCCAACTGAGCGAAACCTTCCCCAACTGTCAGTTCGTACTGACCACCCACTCGCCACTGGTCATCAGCGACGCCAAGGATGTGCTGGTTTACGTGCTCAATGACGGTGAACTCCACGAACACAACGGCCTGTACGGACTTGATGCCAATCAGGTGCTGCTGGAAGTCATGGACACCGATATCCGCAACAGTGACGTTCAAAAACGCTTGAACGCGCTGCTCGAACGCCTGCAGGACGGTGATCTGGAAACTGCCCAGAAGCTATTCGCCGAACTGGCAGAAGAACTTCCAGACGGTCATATCGAACTGGCGAAAGCTGCGCTGTTGCTGCGCAAACTGGAGTTGCGCCGTGCGTAAGATCACCAAGGGAGCCGAGCCGGAACAACTCATCAGATGGAAACGCGCCAACACAACATTACGTTACCGGGACCTGCCCGGCGAAGAACGCGTGAGCGTGCGCACGGCCTGTATAGCGGAACAGTTCAGCCTTTGCGCCTATTGCTGCCAGTCCATTGCAGGCGACAACTCACATAACGAGCACGTTGAGGCCCAGGATAAAGCTCCCAATCGCACCTTGGAGTTCACCAACATCGTCGCCAGTTGCCAGCGCCAGAATCAATGTGGACATCATCGAGGCACGCGCCCACTAGATCTAACGCCCTTGATGGAGGAATGCGAGTCGGAATTGAAGTTTTATCTGTCCGGCAGAGTGACCGGCAAAACTGAACGCGCAAATTCGGCTCTGGAAATTTTGAATCTCGGTCATACCGAAGAAAGCAATCGCGGACTCATAGGGGCACGGAAACAACTGGTTGATCAGTTGATCTTTACAGGAGGCATGCAACCCGATGACCTTGAAGATGAAGAGCTTCTGGGCATTCTCCTTGATGACATGCTGACTCCCAAGAATGGCCAGCTTGCGGCTTTTTCTCCGATTCTGGTCAATGTCATCCGTCAGCTCCTGCCCTGATGTTCAAAGTATCGTGGCCATTCCCGCGGACAAAAAAATGGCGATCGTTTAAGACGTTCGCCATTTTTTATTCAGAGCCTGCCTCAATCAATCATCCGGCATTTCCGGTGGCTTGCTCGGTTTCGCCGGTTTACTCGCCTTGGCGCCCTTCTCGCCTTTCTTGGCTGCCGGTTCGGCGGCGGTGGCCTTGGTTTCAGCGACCGTCGGTGCGCTGATTTCCTTTTCGCTGGCCGGCAGCGCGTCAACCGTGTCGAAGATTTTCTTCAGGTCCACCGATTTCGCTTCATCGCCCGAGGCCGACAGTTTGGTCTCGCCGTCCTTGCCCAGCAGGAACACTTTAGGATACGCGCCGGCACCGAGTTTCAGCGACCGCAGCAAAGCCATGGTGTCTTGCTGGCCGAGATCCTTGCCATCGAGTTGTCCGGCCATATTGAGGATGGTGTAGACCTTGATGTTGCGGTCGGCGACGCCCTTCTTGTTCGCCGGATCTTCCAGCGACTTTTTCAACCCCACCCACACCGGGTCGACGGTGCTTTGGGCGATCACGATCAACGGTCGGGCCCGCCCCATATCCCCGGCTATGGGCGAATCGTTGTCAGCGGCGAACAAGGGGCCGGCAATCGCCAGCAAGAGTGTCAGGGTCAGTGACCTGATGAGCATGCGCATCTCCTTTTGATATCCACGCTCTAATGATTGCGCATCGCGGCGATTGTTCCGGGGTCGTGCCCGGCAAATATGTTTCGCCTTGTCAGAAGCTTAGGTCAGCCGCGTCATTGCGCAACTGCATCGGCGTAATCGTGACGCGGATTTGATTACCTTTTGTGAGCGCATTAGGGTGGTCATTCTGCCCACGAAATGGAGTTCAACCCATGCACATCGACTACCTGTGCGATCACCCGCATTTGATTGAGGAACTCGCCGAACTCAATTTCAAGGAATGGGGCGAATTCCGTGACGGCGATACCCTTGAAGCCCGCACCGAGCGGATGCGCGCGGCCTGCGGCAAGGGTGCGGTTCCCAGCGTGGTGGTGGCCATTGAAGACGACAGATTGCTCGGTGGCGCGCTGCTGATCGACAGCGACATGAAGATCCGTCCCCAGCTGACGCCTTGGCTGGCGGGGGTTTATGTGAAGGCTGAAGAGCGTGGACGCGGGGTTGCTTCGCAACTGGTCAACAGGATCGTCGCCGAGGCGGCGACGCTGGGAGTGACTGAGTTGTATCTGTACACCGACGCTGCGCAATCGCTGTATGCGGGGTTGGGTTGGGAGGTGGTCGAGGATCTGGTCTACGAGGATTTGCCGGTGACCGTCATGAAATTCAACATCCTTCATACCCCAGTGTAGGAGCTGCCGCAGGCTGCGATCTTTTGATCCTGATCGTAAAAACGAAGATCAAAAGATCGCAGCCTGCGGCAGCCCCTACATCAGAACGCCAGTTTGTAGCCAATCAGCAGCAGCATGGTCGCCAGGCACGGGCGCAGCAATTCATCGGAAATGCGCCCGGTCAGGTGGCTGCCGAGCCAGATGCCTGGCAACGAACCCATCAGCAGAAAGCCCAGCACGCCCCAGTCCATGTTGCCCATGCTCGCGTGGCCCAGACCGGCAACCAGGGTCAGCGGCACGGCGTGGGCGATTTCGGTGCCGACCAGACGCCGGGTCGGCAGCAGCGGATAGAGGATGAACAACGCGACCGTGCCGAGGGCGCCGGCGCCGATCGAGGTCAGGGCGACCATGGTGCCGAGGATCAGCCCGGTGATCACTGTCATCACATTCAGGCGCGCGCCGCTCGGGTTGTAGTTGCCGCCCGCGCGTTTGTGGGCGAATTCGAGCAGGCGCTTCTTGAACAGAATCGCCAGCGCCGTGGCGAACAGCACGAAGCCCAAGGCCTGTTTGATGATCGCGTTCATCGCCTCGGGCGCGGTGTGCAGGGTGCTGAGAAACCACAGGGTCATGGCGACTGCCGGCACGCTGCCGAGAGTCAGCCAGCCAGTGATCGCCCAGTCGATGTTGTTGTTCTTCTTGTGCACCAGCACGCCACTGGATTTGGTAATGGCCGCGTACAACAGGTCGGTGCCCACCGCTGTTGCCGGGTTGATGCCGAACCACAGCAGGATCGGCGTCATCAACGAACCGCCGCCGACACCGGTCATGCCGACAATAAAACCCACCACCAGCCCGGCAATCACCAGGCCGAAATTTGCCAATTCCATTAAGACGTCCAGAAAAACGACAGGAAAAATCTGGCCCGCAGCATAGCGATTTTTCATATAACCACATATATCGATGCGGTCTATCGTTATGCCTTCTAGCCACACCGCCTTTATCTGAGTGGGAGCGGGCTTGCTCGCGAAAGCGGTGTGTCATTCACGTAGATATCGACTGACACGCCCTTTTCGCGAGCAAGCCCGCTCCCACAGGGGTTCTATGGTGCCAGGTAGATCAATGCACGCGCCGGCCTGGTTTGAAGCTCTGATGCCGGTTGATCCACACCGTCGCCAGCGCGATCAGCGACAGGATCAACAATGCCCATGGAAACGACATCGCCCCCGCCCGATCCAGCAGCAACCCGCCAAACAGGCCGCCGCCGGCAATCGCCACATTCCAGGAGGTGGTGAGCATCGCTTGCACCACGTCCACATGCTCGCCGGCCGAATCCGCCGCAGCGGTCAGCAGCAACGTCGCCGAGCCACCAAACGACAGGCCCCACACGGCCATGCAGGTGTAGATCAGCCACGGCGACGGGGATATCAGCGCCAGCACCAGTGCGGTCACGGCAAACACCGCGAGGCTGATCAGCGTCAGCCAGCGCAACCAGCGGTCCACCAGCAGGCCGATGATCCAGATCCCGATCAGCGAACACAGGCCGAACACCAGCAGCACCAGATCGACGCGCTCGGCCAGCCCGGCCTGCATCAGGAATGGCGCGATGTAGGTGTAGAGAATGTTGTGCCCAAGCATCCAGGTCAGCACCACGAACAGCACCGGCCGTACGCCCGGCAGACGCAGCGATTGCAGCAACGGCAGGCGTTCGGCGCTGGCCTGGCCCGGACGGTCCGGCACCGCCAGCACAATCCACGCCGCCAGCACCAACGCCAGCGCCGACATGATCCCGAACGAAGCGCGCCAACCGATCAGGTTGCCCAGCCAGGTTCCCGCCGGGGTGCCCAGCGACAGCGCCACCGGGGTGCCGAGCATGGCGATTGCCAACGCCCGTCCCTGCTGGTGCACCGGCACGATGCCACGGGCGTAGCCGGCCATGATTCCCCACGACAGGCCTGCCGCCATCCCGGCCAGGAACCGCGACGCCAAGGTCAAGCCGTAATGGCTGGAAAACGTAGTCACGGTGTTGAACACTAGGAAGCCACCGACCGTCATCAGCAGTACCCGCCGCCGTGGCCAGCCCCGGGTGGCGACGGTCAGCGGAATCGCCGCGACAATCGAGCCCAGCGCATACAGCGTCACCAGTTGCCCGGCGAGCACTTCGCTGACCCCAAGCCCGGCGCCGATCTGCGGCAGCAGCCCGGCCGGCAGGGTCTCGGTGAGGATGGCGATGAAGCCGGTCATGGCGAACGCCAGTAACGCGGCATAGGGCAGTTTTTCTGTGCGGGTAGCGCGGTCGATACGGTTGAAGTCGGTGCTTGCGGAGTCGGTCATGACAGGTGCAGCTCCCTTTGGATCAATAGTAGCGATGGATTGTATACAAAAATCCCACGCACAATTTGATCAATGTGGGAGCGAGCCTGCTCGCGAATGCGGTGGATCTATCAGAGATTCAGCGCCTGGTAGATCGCTTTCGCGAGCAGGCTCGCTCCCACATTGGATCTCCGCACTTACTGCACCGGAAGGAAATTCAGGAACAGCAGGCTCTGCGCGTAGTTCAGGCCGATGCGCCGGTAGCGCTCATCAAGCATCTGCGCCAGCAGGTCGAGCCGCGCGACGATCTTGCCGAACTCGGTGGCGAAACTCAGGTTGCTGCCCTCCTCCGAGATTTCATTGGAGAACAGCAGCGGCTGGCCTTCCTTGTTCTGGCGCTGGGCCAGAATCCACGTGGCTTTCTCGATGTTGCGCGCGGCGTTGTGGACGAAGGTCGGGTTGATTGCATCGGTCATGTAGAACTCGATGCGATTGCCGTGGGCGGTGACCAGCATGCTGCCGATGGCATAGATGAAGGCGCCGACCCGATCCCCGAGAAACTCCGGACTCATCGCATAGCTGAGCGCCGCCAGATCCTTGCGCCCGCCCAGCACCGGCAACGGTTGTTGCTGCTCGACTGCCAGGCGCACCTGTTTCACCGCGGTGTTGATGTCGAGGAATCCCGATTTGCGCAGCTCTTCCGGGTTGCGCAAATACAGCTTGCCCATCAACCGATAAAGACTGTTGAGGTTGTCGCGCATCGCCAACGTGGCCATGCGATCGACGCTGGTCTGCAGGAATTCCTGCGGTTGACCGTCACGCATCTGAGCGATGAAACCGTTGCCGGTCTGGTGCGTGCAACCGCTGACAAACAGCGATGACAGACAGGCCAGCAGCAGGCACGGGCGGCGAAAAAATCGGGCGATCGGGTGAAAAACTCTCGGCATGAATTCTCGAACGGGCACATTCCTGTGCGGCGGGCGTCGCCGCATCCTGGCCATGGATAGAGCCGCCAAATCCGGAAAAGTGCAGCGCTGGCACGATTTCCCGACCTTCGGCAACTATTTAGTATGACTTTATATTTGCACTAAACCTTTAACCGGCTATAAATTCTGACTCAACCCACAATTAGCATGACTATTACCCTGTTTTGAAAACAACAACAAAAAGGAAGGTCAACCATGCTTCAATCACGTCACCTGCTCTCCGGCCTCGGACTGTCCCTGATGATCGCCACCCTCTCCGCCAACGCGGCCGGCCTCAGCGCTGAACACAAAGCCTTTGGCAAAACCAATGACGGCACGCCCGTCGAGCAATACATCCTGCGCAACAGCCACGGCATGCAGGCGACCGTCATCACCTACGGCGCCACCCTGCAATCGCTGCTGGTGCCGGACAAACACGGCAAAGCAGCCGATGTGGTGCTGGGTTTCGACGATGTTCAGGGTTACCAGAAAGGCACAGCGTATTTCGGCGCGACCATCGGCCGTTTCGGTAATCGCCTCGCGGACGGCGCGTTCGAACTCGACGGCAAGCGCTATCAGGTGCCGCAGAACGACAAGTCCAACGCCTTGCATGGCGGTACTCAGGGCTTCGACAAGAAGGTCTGGAAAGCGCAGGAGACCAAGGACAAGGATTCGGTCGGCGTAACCCTGACCTATCTGTCGGCAGACGGTGAAATGGGTTTCCCCGGCAATCTCACCACGCAAGTGACCTACCGCCTGACCGACAGCAACGAGTTGCGCATCGACTATAAGGCCAGCACCGATAAACCGACCGTGCTCAACCTGACCAACCACAGCTACTTCAACCTCGCCGGTGCCGGCAATGGCGACATCCTCAAGCAGGTGGCCACCTTGCACGCCAGCCATTACACCCCGGTCACCGGCAAACTGATCCCGACCGGCGAACTGGCGCCAGTGGCCGGCACACCGATGGACTTCACCAAACCCACCGCGATCGGCACGCACATCAAGGCTGATCACCCACAGCTGAAATTCGCCGAACCGAAACAGGGCGGCTTCGATTTCAACTGGGTGCTGGATACCAAAGGTGATGTGAGCAAAGTCGCCGCCGAGGTCAGCGATCCGCAGTCAGGGCGGCATCTGCAGCTGTTCACCAGCGAGCCGGGGGTGCAGTTCTACACCAGCAACTTCCTCGACGGCACGGTCAAGGGCAAGGGTGGCAAGGTCTATCCGCACTGGGGCGCGTTTACCCTGGAAACGCAGCACTATCCGGATGCGCCGAATCAGCCGGACTTCCCGAGCACGCGTCTCGATCCGGGGCAGACTTACAGCCACAGCGTGGTGTTGAAGTTCTCCGCGAAATAACACTTGCCTTGTGGTGAGGGGATTTATCCCCGATGGGTTGCGCAGCAACCCTGCTTCTTGGGGGCGCTGCGCGCCCATCGGGGATAAATCCCCTCGCCACAGGTTCATCGACCTCCATTGGAACCCCTGCGCTATCCTGCTGCCCACTAAGGTATGACCATCAGCACAGGAGGTTTGAATGCGTACCCTTGAACTGGCAGGCGTGCAGGTTCCGGTGATCGGCCAGGGCACCTGGCGCATGGGCGAAGATCGCTCGGCGCACCCGCGTGAAGTGTCCGCGCTGCGACAAGGTATCGAGTTGGGCATGACCCTTATCGACACCGCAGAAATGTACGCCGAGGGCGGTGCCGAAAGCGTGGTCGGCGAAGCCATTGCCGGTCTGCGTGATCAGGTATTTCTGGTGAGCAAGGTCTACCCGCACAACGCCAGCCGCAAAGGCATCCCGCAAGCCTGCGAGCGCAGTCTGCGCCGGCTCGACACCGCCTACATCGACCTCTATCTGCTGCACTGGCGCGGCCAGTATCCGCGGGAAGAAACCGTCGAAGCCTTCGAACGCCTGCGCGAGGACGGCAAGATTGGCCGTTGGGGCGTGTCGAATTTCGACGTCGATGATCTCGAAGAACTGGCCAACCCGGCCTGCGCCACCAATCAGGTGCTGTACAACCTCGAAGAGCGCGGCGTCGAATTCGACTTGCTGCCATGGTGCCAACAACAGCGCATGCCGTTGATGGCGTACTGTCCGATCGGCCAGGGCGGCGCGATGCTCGCCGAACCGGTGCTCAAGCAGATTGCCGCTCGTCACAACGTGACCCCGGCACAGGTTTCGCTGGCGTGGATTCTGCGTCAGGATGGTGTGATTGCGATTCCCAAGGCTGTGCGACCGGAACATGTGCAACTCAATGCACAAGCGGCGCAGTTGCAACTGGATGCCGGGGATCTGGCGGCGCTGGATCAGGTATTCATAGCGCCACAACGCAAGCAGCGGCTGGCGATGGTCTGAGTCGCTGCCGGCTGGCGAGGGCTTCGTCATGAGAAGCACTGATCAGTACGACCCGTTCAATCTGCAGCGTTTCGTCCAGGCGCAGGACCCGGTGTTCGAACGGGTTCAGCGTGAACTCGGTGAGGGGCGCAAGCGCAGCCACTGGATGTGGTTTGTGTTCCCGCAGTTCGCCGGGCTGGGCGGCAGCGAGATGTCCCGGCGTTACGCCATTCAATCCGCCGAAGAAGCGCGGGCCTATCTGACCCACGACCTGCTCGGTGCGCGGCTGCGCATCTGCACGCAGTTGGTACTGAACATCCGCCAGCGCTCGATTGCCGAGATTTTCGGCCACCCCGACGACCTGAAATTCCACTCTTCAATGACCCTGTTTGCGCAGTTCAGCGCCGAAGATTGCCCGTTCGCTCAGGCGCTGGAGCGTTACTTCCACGGCATCCTCGATGAATGGACCCTGCAACTGCTGGACTCAAAACAGGCCCAGTTGCCCCCCGATCAAGGTTGAGAAATCGTCGTCGACGAACGGCAGAATCGCGTCCGCCACCGGTTGCAGCTGGCGGGTGATGTAGTGGTCGTAGTCGATCGCGGCGCGGCGTACTTCCAGCGGTTCCGGCCCGGCCAGGGTGATCACGTAACTGATCCAGCCGCCGTTCTGGTACTGCCGCGGGCGACCCTGCTGTGCGTTGTAATCGTCGGCCAGCCGCGCCGCGCGCACATGCGGCGGTACGTTGCGTTCGTAGTCATCGAGGGTGCGGCGCAGGCGCTTGCGGTAGACCAGTCGCTCATCGAATTCGCCGGCCAGGGTCTTGCGCACGTAATCGCGCACGTAATCCTGATACGGCTTGCGCTGGAAGATCCGCTCGTAGAGTTCCTGCTGGAACTGCCGGGCCAGCAGTGACCAGTCGGTGCGCACGGTTTCCAGGCCCTTGTAGACCATTTCTTCGCTGCCGTCGGCGCGCGTCACCAGTCCGGCGTAGCGCTTTTTGCTGCCCTCCTCGGCACCGCGAATGGTCGGCATCAGAAAACGTTTGTAGTGGGTTTCGTACTGCAATTCGAGAGCACTTTGCAGGCCGTATTCCTCACGCACGTGCTCGCGCCACCAGTCGTTGACGTGCTTGACCAGCGCCTGACCGATCTGTGCCGCTTCCTCCTGACCGTGCGCGCGACGCAGCCAGACGAAGGTCGAGTCGGTGTCGCCATAGATCACCGCGTGGCCCTGCGCTTCGATCAGCTGACGGGTGCGCAACATGATCTCGTGGCCGCGCAGGGTGATCGACGATGCCAGACGCGTATCGAAAAACCGGCAGCCGCTGGAACCGAGCACGCCGTAGAAGGCGTTCATGATGATTTTCAGCGCTTGCGACAGCGGTGCGTTGTGCTCGCGCTTGGCGGTCTCGCGGCCCTCTGCGACCCGCGCGACAATCGACGGCAGGCAATGCCGGGTGCGCGAGAAACGTGCACCGCGAAACCCCGGCACCGAATCGGCGTCGTCCGGGTGTTGTAAGCCTTCGATCAGGCCCACCGGGTCGATCAGAAAGGTGCGGATGATCGACGGGTACAGGCTCTTGTAATCCAGCACCAGCACCGACTCGTACAGCCCCGGCTGCGAATCCATGACGAAGCCGCCGGGGCTGGCCTGTGGCGGATTGGTGCCCAGGTTCGGCGCAACGAAACCCTGACGGTGCATCAACGGCATGTACAAATGGGTGAACGCCGCCACCGAGCCGCCGCTGCGATCCGCAGGCAGGCCGGTAACGCTGGCGCGTTCGAGGAGAAACGTCAGCAGTTCGGTCTTGGCGAAGATCCGCGTGACCAGTTCGCAGTCCTTGAGGTTGTACTTGGCCAGCGCCGGTTTGTCCTCGGCGAACATGCGGTTGATTTCGTCCATGCGCTGGTACGGGTTGTCGATCGCCTTGCCCTCGCCGAGCAGGGTCTGCGCGACATTCTCCAGGCTGAACGAGGGAAAACTCCAGGTCGCCGAGCGCAGCGATTCGATGCCGTCGATGATCAAGCGCCCCGCTGCCGAGGCAAAGTAGTGCGTGCGGCTACCGTGTTCGCGCCACTGCATCTCCTCACCGCCACGGCCGATTTTCAGCGGCACACCGAGGCGTCGCGCGTGTTCGTGAAGGATGCGCAGGTCGAACTGCACGACGTTCCAGCCGATGATCGCGTCGGGGTCGTGGAGGGCGAACCAGTCGTTGAGCTTCTTCAGGATCACGGTGCGCGAGTCGCAATATTCCAGATCGAAGTCGATGATGCTCGCGTCACCGTTGGGCGCGCCGAGCATGTACACCTGACGCTGGCCGCAACCTTCGAGGGCGATGGAATACAGCTCGCCGGTTTCGGTGGTTTCGATATCCAGCGAGACCAGCCGTAGTTGCGGTCGGTATTTCGGATCAGGTTTGAGTTGAGCGTTGAGCAATACGCCGTCAGCGTCGGCGCTACCGCCGAACAACACCGGTGCAGTGATGAAGCGCTCCATCAGGTAGCGCTCGGGCGGACGCACGTCGGCTTCGAAGACATCGACACCGGCGCGGGACAGCGCGGTTTCCAGGCGCATCAACTGGCCGTGTTGCTGGCAATACAGTCCGAGCACCGGGCGATGTTCGAAATCCTGCAGGGCCAGCGGGCGCAGTTCGACGTTCTTTTCATCGTGCAGCAGGCGTTCGGCTGCTTCACGCTGTTCGGCGGGGATAAACGCTACCGACGTTTGCGGCGCCAGGCGCACACGGCGCGGCCCGGCGTCGGTCGCCAGCCAGAATTCGACTTCGGTGCCGGCCGGGGTATCGCGCCAATGCCGGGTCAGGACGAAGCCCTGCTGTAAATCCACCACTGCAACCTCAGGAATTGAATCAGAGGGGCATTCTACGCTGCCCTTCAAGGGATAACCCCATTCCCTGTGGTGAGGGAGCTTGCTCCCGCTCGGCTGCGCAGCAGTCGCAAAGCCAGGCAATTCGGTGTATCAGGCAAACCGAATTCTCAGGGTTTGGGCCTGCTACGCAGTCCAGCGGGAGCAAGCTCCCTCGCCACAGGGTTAGAGGTGAGCCGGAAAAACCGGCAAATGACGTTTTTTGCGTGCTATCTGCCGCTTTGCCACCTTGCCCTGCGCACAAGGGTCTACGATGCTTGAGTAACAACGACAACACCTGAGTAACCGCCATGAAGACCGTCGCCCAACTGCTCAAGCTCAAAGATCAGAAAAATCAGGAAGTGCACCATATCGATCCCGGTCACATGGTGCTCGAAGCGCTGATGAAAATGGCCGAGAAAAACGTCGGGGCCTTGGTGGTGATGGAAGATGACAAAGTGGTCGGCATCATCAGTGAGCGTGATTACGCACGCAAACTGGTACTGCACGGGCGCTCGTCAGTGGGAACACCGGTGCGCGACATCATGGTCAAGGACGTCATCACCGTGGACACCCACCAGACCGTCGACACCTGCCTGGGCATCATGTCCGACAAACGCCTGCGCCATTTGCCGGTGGTGGAGAACGGCAAGCTGATCGGTCTGCTGTCGATCGGCGACCTGGTGAAAGAGGCAATTGCCGAGCAGGCGGAACTGATCAAGCAGCTGGAACAGTACATTCGCGGGGAATAGACCCTTCCCACTTACAGAAGTGAGCCCTGTGGCGAGGGGATTTATCCCCGATGGGGCGCGAAGCACCCCCAGAAAAGCCGGGACCGCTTCGCAGTCCATCGGGGATAAATCCCCTCACCACAGAGTTCACTCCTACATTTTGGTTTACCGGGTGTTCAGGACGGCCAATGCCGGGCAAACACCGGCGCCAGCACCGGATGCCTGTCAATACGCTGCAACCACGCATAAAACCCCGGACGTGTCTGGCGCAAGTGCTCGCGGCTCCCCGCCCAACGCGTCACCACGGCCGCCAGCATGTCCAGCGCGCCGGGCGTTTCGTCGTCCAGGTACAACTCGGCGGAAAACTGATCGGCAAACACTTCCCAGCTCCAGTGCAAACGCTCCCGCGCGCCGGCCATCAGGTTCTGCCGTGAGGCTTCGTCGGGCATCACCAGCCAGCGCTCGGGGTAATCGATGACGCCGATGGCTGCATAGCAATTGCTGGCGATGTAGACCATGCCGCGAATCGCCTGATCGCGATCAGCCGCCTTGGCCGGCAACAGACCGGACTCGGGAAAACTCAGGCCCAGATGAATCAGAATCGCCACACTCTCGGTGATCGCACTGCCATCGGGCAATTGCAGGGTCGGCACCTGCTTCAGTGGATTGAGGCGCGCCAGTGCCTCGGCGGCTTCGCTTGAGGCTTCGATATCGATAAAGCGATAGGCGATCTGGCATAACTCCAGCGCTGCCTCGATGGCTGCGGCACCTGAATTGCGATGTCCGTACAGTTGATACATGCCCCCTCCTCGATCTCGACAGATCTGTGTAGCCCTATTTATAGCGGGTGTATCCGCTTTGGCACGTTTTTCCCATGCATTGGCGACTTGCGAATTCAAACCTCGCAAAACAGCGCTGGCGGTGCCCATCCCGCACCAAGAGCAATCATCGAACGCTATCCGCGTTCTTGTAAGGTGCGATACCGAACCAAAAGTTCGCGTATCCGAGCTGGCAACAAGGAGTTCACCGCGTGAATCTTCAAACGCTCTGCCGCATCAGCCTCTGCTTGCTTGTTTATCAACAACGCCGAGTTCATTCGAACAGTCCCGGCGGCCAGTGCCTCTATTTTATTACCTGACTCCATGACCACACACCGTGATTGGCGATGACGCTTCGCCGACAACGGCGTGTTATTTATTTTTTAAATACAACTGCAAAAATTCCTGCACCTGCGCCGTATTAAATGAACGCAGACTGGATTGTCGGACAATAACTTTCAGAGACTTTGCAAGTGCACCAAAACGACTCCAGTGAGTTGGATTATTCAGCACTGGAAACATTGATTTCATTTAAACAAGAACAAGGAACATACGCCGTGACCCGCTAAAACACAGACCCGCACCAAATCAGTCCGCCGCGCACCAGCAAGTGCCCGGGCCGTTAGCCAAGCCGCCGCTCTATCCCGCCGATCAGCGTGATACCGCGTAGAGCCTGACTCGCCTCTGAAAAAACTCCACTCAAAGGAGTTTCGGGAAACTGTTGGCCGGAGAAATACACGACAAAGGCAAAACTTATATAAATGCGACATGGGTAACACTGATGAAATAAGACCTATACATTTCGGCAACATCTGGCACAGCGGTTGCTACATGCAAAAAAGCACAAGCATGAGACACCAACACTGATCTCAAGCAATAGAAGAACAACCAGGGAATGGCCAATGAACACTCGAAGTCGATGGCTCTAAGCCAGTAACTGTAAGCAAGCCCTGCTCTATAGATAGTTCAACTATCGGCCTGCGTACACCTTGAAGAAAGTTACACCCACCCACTCGAACATCACCCCTATGTTCGGACGGCACCTTATTGCCCTTCATCAACCCGAGGGAGCTTTAATGAACGATGCGGTAAAGCACAGAACCCTGCCGGGGTCGTTACGGGAAGCGCCAATCCCGCTGTCACCGGACAGGCCAGCCTTCACGGCCAATACCTCGCAACCCGGCGGGTTGAACAAACAGCAGATGCTGTTGCTGGTGGCGGTATCGGCGCTGATACACGGCGGCGCCTGGTGGTTTTTCCAGCAGACCCGGCCCGAGCCACTGCCGACTCCGCCGCAGATTCCGGAAATGACCGTCGAGTTGACCAGCCCGACGCCGCCGGCACCGCCCACACCGGAACCGCCACCGCCACCGCCGCCCCCTCCACCTCCGGAACCGGAACAACCGGTGGAAGACGAAGACGCGGTCAAGCCACCGCCAAAACCGGTAGAGAAACCCAAGCCGATCGAAAAACCGAAACCGCTCGAGAAGCCCAAACCGGTGAAGAAAGTCGAGCCGCCGAAAGCTCCGCCCGCCCCGGCACAACCGGCCGCTCCCGCTGCGCCGGCGACACCGAGCGCGCCACTGGCCCCGGCCGCCGCGCCTGGCCCGATCAAGGAATCGGCAGCGATTTCCGGTCTCGCCAGCCTTGGCAACCCGCCGCCGGAATATCCGTCGCTGGCGCTGCGGCGCAATTGGGAAGGCAGCGTGGTGCTGCGCATTCAGGTGCTGGCCAACGGTCGCGCCGGCTCGGTGACAGTGACCAAGTCCAGCGGCAAGCCGCAACTGGATGACGCCGCCGTCGCGGCGGTAAAGAACTGGAAGTTCATTCCGGCCAAACGCGGTGACACGCCGATTGACGGCTTCGCCACCCAGACCATCGATTTCAAATTGCCGCAATAACGGCACAACCCAACGAACTCACAACCGACTTAATGCAAGCGAGGTGTAGCGATGAACAATTCACTGTCTTCGATGATTGTCCCCGGTGTGCTCTGGGGCCTGGTGCTGTTTTCCGTGGTCAGCTGGGCGATCCTGCTGGTCAAGTCGGCGCAATACCTGCGCCAGAAAGCCCAGAACAAACAGTTCAGCAAAGCCTTCTGGGGCGCACCGGATCTGCTCACCGCTGCCGAACACGCCAGCCAGTATCCGGGCTCGCTGGCGCGCATCGCCAGCAGCGGCTTCGAAGCCTTGCTGGTGGAAGAATCGCCGCGTACCACGCAACAACTGGCGCACACCATCAACCGTTCCGATCGTCTGGAGCGCAACCTGCGCCAGCAGATCCAGAAAGAACGCCGCTCGCTGGAAAACGGTCAGGCGATTCTCGCCAGTATCGGCAGCACCGCGCCGTTCATTGGTCTGTTCGGTACCGTGTGGGGGATCATGGAAGCCCTGCAAAGCATCGGCGAAACCGGTTCGGCCAGCCTTGAAGCGGTCGCCGGCCCCATCGGTCATGCACTGATCGCCACTGGCGTGGGGATCGCTGTCGCGGTCCCGGCGGTGCTGATTTACAACTTCTTCCTGCGCCGCCTGAAACTCGCTTCGGCAGACATGGATGACTTCGCCCACGACTTCGACGCCCTCGCCTCGCGCAGTGCGTTCTCCATCAGCCGCCAGGCCATCGCCAGCAAAACCACAGCCGCCGTGCGGGAGGCCAGCTGATGTCCTTTTCCACCCAAGACAGCGATGAAGTGCTCAGCGAAATGAACGTCACGCCGCTGGTGGATGTGATGCTCGTGCTGCTGGTGGTGTTCATCGTCACCGCGCCGCTGATGACCAATGCGATCAAGGTCAATCTGCCGAAAACCGACGCCGTCGCTCCCGCCGAAAAGAAAGACCCGGTGGTGGTCAGCGTCGATCAGGACGGCAAGTTCTACCTGGCGAAAACCGAACTGGCGCCGGAATCGCTGGAGGCCAGCCTCAAGGAGGTCAAGGCCAAGGACGCCGAAGTACGCGTGCAGTTGCAGGCCGACGCCAACGTCAATTATGGCCAGGTGGCCAAGGCCATAGCATCCATCGAACGTTCGGGCATCAGCAAGATTTCGGTGATGACCACCCACTGAGTGCGGTGCCGGGCGCGCGTTGAGAAACGCGCCCGGCACCGCTGAAGCATCCCGTCGCAATCAGCCGACCGAAAAAACGCCACGCGTCTTCGGAGGGGATCGGCTTGCTTGAAGAAAGTGGTTTTCCGCACGCGGTATCACCGATAGCGGAGCAATGAGGGGCTCACAAGGCCAATTCGATAACGTCTAAAAAGTCGGAAATAACCATGCTGATGAACACTCCACGCTTCACGCTCAAACCTTTGGTGGCAACGATCTCTCGCCACCGTTTTGTTCCGTTGTATCTGGTGGCCATGGGGATGGGCGCCGGGACTGTGCAAGCCGCCGAGGGTGACAACGCCACCGTGCCCGCTGCGGCAGCGGTGGTGGCGCCGACCACGCAACTGCAACGGGTGGAAGTGACGGGTTCGGCGATTCGCCGGGTCGATGCGGAAACGGCCGTGCCGATCACCATTCTCAAGGCCGATGAGTTGCGCAAACAGGGCGTGACCACCACCGCCGAACTGGTGCAGCGGATCACCGGCAGCCAGTCGATCAACAACAGCGCCGGCTCGGTCGGCGCCGCCACCGGTGGCGCTTCGTTTGCCGACATGCGCGGCATCGGCGCGAACAAGACCCTGGTGCTGCTCAACGGTCGACGCCTGGCGAACAACGCCTTGTCCGGCACCAACTCGGCCGGCGGCGCGGTGGATCTGAACATGATCCCGTTTGCCGCCATCGAGCGCGTTGAGGTCCTGCGCGACGGCGCGTCGGCCCTCTACGGCACCGACGCCATCGGCGGCGTGATCAACTTCATCACCAAGAAATCCATGACCGACGGCCAGCTCACCCTCGGTGGCGAAACCCCAACCCACAGCGGCGGCGGTGCCACCAAAGACATGAGCGCCAGCTGGGGCTACGGCGATCTGGAGCAAGACCGCTTCAACGTCCTCGGCGTGTTCAACTACAACAAGCAGCAGAACCTCGACGCCAACGACCGCTCCTTCGCCCGCGACTATGTGCCCGGCCGTGGCCTGGACCAGACCTCCGGCACCGCGTTCCCCGGCAACTACAGCCAGAACGGCAACGCCACCAACCCGTTGGCCAACAGCAATTGCAACGGGCCGAACCTGGTGGCGCGTGACGGCTTGTGCCGCTTCAGCACCCGCGAATACATCGACCTGATTCCGCAAACCGAAAAAACGTCGTTCTTCGGCAAGACCACCGGCAAGCTGGCGGATGACCACAACGTCAACCTCGAATACTTCTGGTCGCGCAACAACAACGCCACCGCTGTCGGCCCGGCCCCGCTCACCGGCTTGAGCCTGGATTCGTCGTCGCCCTACTACCCCGGCAACGGCATCACCCCCGGCCCGACCGGCTTCGCCCTCGACCCGACGCAACCGGTCGATGTGAACTGGCGCGAGACCGCTGCCGGCCCGCGTGAATCGAAAGACCAGAACACCAGTCAGCGCTTTCTGCTGAGCTTCGATGGTCTGGTCGGCGGCTGGGATTACAACGTCGGCGCCTCGTACAACCAGAACAAAATCGTCTCCAGTGTCACCAGCGGATATGTCAGCGATCAGGCGATGATCAACGGTCTGGCCAGCGGTCTGCTCAACCCGTTCGGCCCGCAATCCGCCGCCGGTCAGCAGTACATCGACCAGGCCATGTACCACGGCGCCTACTCCACCGCTGTCGGCCGCGTCGCCGGTTTCGACGGGCGGATCAGCCGCGAGATCGGTGACTGGTTCGGTGCCGGCCCCGCCGGTCTGGCGCTGGGTGGCGAGTACCGCAAAGAGAAATTCCACCAGGACTTCGAACAGTTTGCCGGTGATATCCAGAGCCTCGGCATCGACCCGGCCGGCAGCGTCGAGGGCGACCGCAGCGTGAAAGCCGCGTACGCCGAAATCAACGTGCCGGTGCTCGACAGCCTCGAACTGTCCGCCGCCGTGCGTCACGACAAATACAGCGACTTCGGCAGCACCACCAACCCGAAATATTCGTTCCGTTATCAGCCGCTCAAGGAGCTGGTAGTGCGTGGCGCGTACAGCGAAGGCTTCCGTGCGCCATCGCTCTACGAGCTGTATTCGCCGCGCAGCATCACCTACACCCAGGGCTACTACAACGACCCGGTGCTGTGTACCGGTGGCGTGGTGCAACCGGGCGGCAACGGCGGGCGCGATTGCGGCCAGCAGTTCCTCAATCAGATCGGCGGCAATGAAGATCTGGCCCCGGAGAAGGCGCGCAACGTGACGCTGGGCTTCGTCTATCAGCCGGTCAGCAACCTGTCGGTGGGTCTGGATTTCTGGTGGATTCACATTTCCAACCAGATCCAGCCGTTCCCTGAATCCACCGTGTTCGATCAGGCCGGCAGCTACCCGGATCGCTTCGTGCGCAACGCCGACGGCACGCTCAACTACATCGTCACCGGCAACGCCAACCTCGGCATCGTCGAAACCAACGGTGTCGATGTGTCGCTGGATTACCGCTTCCCGAACACCCCTTACGGCCAGTTCGGCCTGGGGCTGCAAGGCACCTACGTCGACAGTTATGACTTCCAGAGCACCATCAAAGGCCCGTTCACCGACAAGGTCGGCGACTTCGAAGGGGACGGCGTGATCGCGCGCTGGAAACACAACCTCACCGGCAGCTGGACCTTCGGCGCGGCTCGTGCGTCGCTGACCAACCGCTTCACCACCGGCTACAACGACTACGACCGCGATACCCATGCGCGCGTCGCGTCGTATTCGGTGTGGGACCTGTCGGCCGGCTACACCTTCAACAAGGTGCTGGACGTGGATGCGGGGATGAAGAACATGTTCGACCGCAACCCGCCGTTCACCAACCAGGCCTACAACTTCCAGAGCGGCTATGACCCGCGCTACACCGACCCGCTGGGCCGCACGCTGTTTGCGCGCATGACGTATCACTTCTGACCCCAGGGCTGGACACATCCTTTGTGTGACTGAGCTTTTGTGGTGAGGGGATTCATCCCCGATGGGGTGCGAAGCGCCCCCAAAACCTGAACTGCGGATGACCAGAATCACCGCATGCAATGGGTTTGCGACTGCTTCGCAGCCGGTCGGGGATAAATCCCCTGCACCAGAGGGCACTCCCACAGTTTTCAGCGTTGCCAGTGAGTTTTCGGGCTTAGAGGAAAAACTTCATGAGATTCATGCGCAACATGGCAGGCCTGCTGCTCGGCGGCGTTTTGCTCTGCGCCGCCGTGCCGGCAATGGCCGCCGGCAGCTACGCACTGACGGTATACGGCGAGGCGCCGAAGTATCCGGCGGGGTTCGAGCATTTTGATTTCGTCGATCCCGACGCGCCCAAGGGTGGTTCACTCAGTCGTGCGTCGATGGAGATCGGCCAGTACAACTACATCACTCCGTATGCCGATCAGGGCATTTCCGTGGTGCAGGTCAACGACTGGGTGTATGCGCCACTGGCGTTCCGTTCGCTCGACGAGCCCTACACCGTTTACGGTCTGGTCGCGCAACAGATGGAACGCGATCCCGATGGCCTCTGGGTGCGCTTCACTCTGAACCCCAAGGCTCGCTTCGCCGATGGCACGCCGATCACCGCCGAGGACGTGCGCTACACCTTCAACCTGCTGATGACCAAGGGCAGCCTCAGTTATCGCCAGCAATACGCCGACGTGCAGGACGTGCTGATCGAAGGCCCACGGCAGGTGCGTTTCACTTTCAAGAACAACCTCAACCGCACCCTGGCGCTGGACCTGGCGACCCTGCGCGTGGTGCCCGAACACTGGTGGAAAACTCGCGATTTCGCCAACGGCGGCGGCTTCGAGCCACCGCTGGGCAGCGGCCCGTACCGCGTGAGCAAGGTCGATGCCGGGCGCAGCATCAGTTTCCAGCGCGACCCGGACTGGTGGGGCAAAGACCTGCCGGTCAGTCGCGGGATGTACAACTTCGACACGCTCACGGTGAATTTCTATGGCGACACCGACGTCGCCCGGCAACTGTTGCAGGCCGGGGCGTTCGACTACAACCGCGAGTTTTCCTCGTCCGGTTATGTGGTGGGTTACGACAGTCCGGCGCTGCGTGACGGTCGCTTGCAGCAGGCGATCCTCGCTCCGGAAAAACCCACCGCCGCCCAAGGCTTCGTGTTCAACCTGCAAAACCCGATCTTCCAGGATCGCCGCGTGCGTCAGGCGATCAGCCTGCTGTGGGATTTCGAATGGACCAACAAGCAGATGATGCGCGGCTTCTACGTGCGCCAGAACAGTTTCTGGCCCAAGAGTGAAATGGCCGCCACCGCCCTGCCCGACGCCGAAGAATTGAAGATTCTCGAACCGCTGCGCGGACAGATTCCCGACGAGGTGTTCACCACGGTGTATCAGGCGCCGAAAACCGATGGCAGCGGCTACATCCGCGACAAGCAGCTGCAAGCTCTGAAGCTGCTCGCCGAGGCCGGCTGGACGCCGCAACACAGCCGACTGGTCAACGCCGCCGGTGAGCCTCTGGAGTTCACCTTCCTCGACGGTCAGGGCGGTTTTGATCGCATGCTGCTGCCGTTCAAACGCACCCTCGCGCAGATCGGCATCACCCTGAATCTACGGCGGATCGACTCGGCGCAATACGTCAATCGGCTCAACGCCCGCGACTACGACATGATCGTCACCAGTTTCCCGCGCAGTGGCGATCCGATCGTCTCCCCCGGCCGCGAGCTGTACAGCCTGTATGCCTCGCAAAGTGCCACGCAAGTCGGCAGTTCGAACTCGATGGTGCTGGCCAACCCGGCGGTCGATCAACTGATCGACGGGCTGGTCAAGGCCGACACCCGCGACGCCATGGTGCATTACGCCCGCGCCCTCGACCGGGTGCTGCAATGGGGTTACTACATGATTCCCAACTACTACTCCAAGGGCACGCCGACGGTGTATCAGAACCGCTTCGGCATGCCGCCGGTGCAACCGGCGTACGACGAAGGCCTCAACACCTGGTGGGAGGTCTCGGCCAAGCCGTTGACCACGCAACAGATGCACACCCAGCTCGCAGGGGGTCAGTGACATGCTGCGTTATCTGAGTCGACGTTTGCTGCTGATCATCCCCACGCTGCTGTGCATTCTGGTGGTCAACTTCGTGATTGTGCAGGCCGCACCGGGCGGCCCGGTGGAGCAAGCCATTGCCCGCCTGCAAGGTTTCAGCGGGCACGGCATGGGCGGTGGTGGCGAAGTCGCCGCGGTTGGCGGTGCCGGGCGCAGCAGCCGGGGCCTCGATCCGGCGCTGATCGAGGAAATCAAACACCACTACGGCTTCGACAAGCCGATGCACGAACGCTTGTGGCTGATGCTGAAAAACTACGCCCAGCTGGATCTGGGCAGCAGTTTCTTTCGCGGCGCCAAGGTCACCGATCTGATCCTGCAGAAACTGCCGGTGTCGCTGTCGCTTGGCCTGTGGGCGACGCTGATCACCTACCTGATTTCGATCCCGCTGGGCATCCGCAAAGCGATCAGCAACGGCAGCGCGTTCGATGTCTGGAGCAGCACGGCGATCATCATCGGCTACGCGATGCCGGCGTTTCTGTTTGCGATGCTGCTGATCGTGGTGTTCGCCGGCGGCAGCTACGTCAACTGGTTCCCGGTGCAGGGGCTGGTGTCGGATAACTTCGACAGCCTCAGCACCTTGGGCAAGGTCGGCGACTACCTCTGGCATCTGGTGTTGCCGGTGACCGCGCTGGTGATCGGCGGTTTCGCCACCCTGACCATCCTCACCAAAAACAGCTTCCTCAACGAGATCAGCCGCCAATACGTGATCACCGCGCGGGCCAAGGGTTTGACCGAGCGCCGCGTGCTCTACGGCCACGTGTTTCGCAACGCGATGCTGCTGGTGGTGGCCGGGGTGCCCTCGGCGCTGATCGAGGTGTTTTTCGCCGGTTCCTTGCTGATCGAAACCATCTTCAACCTCGACGGCCTCGGGCGCATGAGTTACGAGGCGGCGGTGTCGCGTGACTATCCGGTGGTGTTCGGCGCGCTGTTTCTGTTCACCCTGTTCGGCCTGTTGATCAAGCTGATCGGTGATCTCTGCTACACCCTGCTCGACCCACGCATCGACTTCTCGGCGAGGACTGCCTGATGTTCACACTTTCTCCTCTGGGTCAGCGCCGGGTCGCGCAGTTCAAGGCCAACCGCCGTGGACGCTGGTCACTGTGGCTGTTCATTGGCCTGTGCCTGATCTGCCTCGGCGGCGAACTGATTGCCAACGACAAACCGTTGGTGATCCGCTACCACGGCGCCTACTACTTCCCGATCCTCAGCGAATACCTGGAAACCGATTTCGGCGGCGAACTGCCGTTCCAGCCGGATTACGCCAGCGCTTACGTGCACGGGCTGATCGAGGATCAGGGCGGCTGGATGCTGTTTCCGCCGATCCCGTTCAGCTACGACACGGTCAATTATGACCTGACTGAACCGGCACCCAGCCCACCCTCTTCCAGCAATTGGCTGGGCACCGACGATCAGGCGCGGGACGTATTGGCACGGGTGATTTTCGGCACACGGATTTCAATTCTGTTTGCGCTGATCCTCACCGGCATCAGTGCGCTGGTCGGCATCGTTGCCGGGGCGTTACAGGGTTATTACGGCGGTTGGGTGGATTTGCTTGGGCAACGGGTGCTGGAGATCTGGTCGGGGCTGCCGGTGCTGTATCTGCTGATCATCTTGTCCGGGTTTGTCTCGCCGAGTTTCTGGTGGTTGCTGGGGATCATGGCGCTGTTTTCCTGGCTGGCATTGGTGGACGTGGTGCGCGCCGAGTTCCTGCGTGGACGCAATCTGGAATACGTCAAAGCCGCGCGGGCGCTGGGGCTGACCGACAGCGAACTGATGCTGCGTCACATCCTGCCCAACGCGATGACCTCCACCCTGACCTACCTGCCGTTCATTCTGACCGGCGCCATCGCCACCCTCACAGCCCTGGATTTCCTCGGTTTCGGCATGCCCGCCGGGACCGCTTCGCTGGGCGAACTGATCGGCCAGGCCAAGCGCAATCTGCAAGCGCCATGGCTGGGGCTGACGGCATTTTTTGCCTTGGCGCTGATTCTGTCGTTGTTGGTGTTCATCGGCGAGGCTTGCCGTGATGCGTTTGATCCACGATCTTGATCCGAGGAGCTGACATGAGCGACAACCTGATTGAAATCCGCGACCTGCGTGTCGCCTTCGCCGGGCAGGAAGTGGTGCACGGTCTGGACCTCGATATTCGGCGTGGCGAATGCCTGGCGCTGGTCGGTGAGTCCGGCTCGGGCAAGTCGGTCACGGCGCATTCGATTTTGCGTCTGCTGCCGGGCAAAACCGTCAGCAGCAGCGGTTCGATTGCTTACAACGGGGTGAACTTGCTGCACGCCAGCGAGCCGCAGATGCGCGGTTTGCGCGGCAACCGGATTGCGATGATTTTCCAGGAGCCGATGACCTCGCTCAATCCACTGCACACCGTGGAACGACAGGTCAGTGAAGTGCTGGAGATTCACAAGGGCCTCAAGGGCCGCGCCGCCCGTGAGCGCACGCTGGAATTGCTTGAACTGGTGGGCATTCGCCAGCCATTGCAGCGTTTGAAAGCCTATCCCCACCAGTTGTCCGGCGGCCAGCGGCAACGGGTGATGATTGCAATGGCGCTGGCCAATGAGCCGGAACTGCTGATCGCCGATGAGCCGACCACGGCGCTGGACGTCACCGTGCAGCAGAAGATTCTCGAGCTGCTGATCGAGTTGCAGCAGCGGCTCGGCATGTCGATGCTGCTGATCAGTCACGATCTGAATCTGGTGCGGCGCATCGCGCAACGGGTGTGCGTGATGCGTCACGGTGAAGTCGTCGAACAGGCTGACTGCGAGACGCTGTTTCGCGCGCCGCAGCACCCTTACAGCCGCTTGCTGATCGAGGCTGAACCGAGCGGTGCGCCGGTGCCGAGTCCGTACCAGCACAACCTGCTGGAAGTCGATGATCTGAAGGTCTGGTTTCCACTGCCCAAGGGCTTGTTCAGTCGTTCGCAGGCGTACATCAAAGCGGTGGACGGAGTCAGTTTCCGCCTGCAACGCGGCAAGACCCTGGGGATTGTCGGCGAGTCCGGTTCGGGCAAATCGACGCTGGGTCAGGCGATCCTGCGGCTGGTGGAATCCGAGGGCGATATCCGCTTCGGCAACAAGCAGCTGAGCCTGCTCAATCAACGCTTGATGCGCCCCTTGCGGCGACAGATTCAGGTGGTGTTCCAGGATCCGTTCGGCAGCCTGAGTCCAAGGATGTCGGTGCAGCAGATCATTGCCGAAGGCTTGCTGACCCACGGCATCGGCACCGAGGCCGAGCGCGAAGCAGCAGTGATTCGCGTACTCGAAGAAGTCGGCCTTGACCCCAAGAGCCGTCACCGCTACCCCCACGAGTTTTCCGGCGGCCAGCGTCAGCGCATCTCCATTGCCCGCGCGCTGGTGCTGGAGCCGGCGCTGATCCTGCTCGACGAACCAACCTCGGCGCTGGATCGCACGGTGCAGAAACAAGTGGTGGAGCTGTTGCGGCAACTGCAGATCAAGCATGGGCTGACCTATCTGTTCATCAGCCATGACCTGGCGGTGGTGCATGCGCTGGCCCATGACTTGCTGGTGATCAAGGATGGCAAGGTGGTGGAACAGGGTTCGTCGCGGGAGATTTTTGCCGCACCGCAGCATCCCTATACCCAGGAACTGCTGAAAGCCTCCGGCCTCAAGCCCGACGCAAATCCCTGTGGGAGCGGGCTTGCTCGCGAATGCGATATGCCTGTGACATGAATATCGACTGACAGGACGCCTTCGCGAGCAAGCCCGCTCCCACAGGGGAGATCGGTGGAGGTGGAAAATATTTGTCGGGCACTGCATCCAAACGCCTCCGCCACGGGTAGTCCCTGTAACAGCCCTCTTCGGCTGTCAGCGGTCTACCCCTTTCGGAGATAACACTGATGAACATCACTCAACTGATTGGCCTCACCGGTTTGCTCGCCCTGTCCTCGACAACCTTCGCCCAAAGCAGCTACCCCGATGCGATCAAAGTCCCGGAAGGCCACAAGATCGCGATGGAAACCACCGGGGTCGGCGAGATCACTTACGAATGCCGCGACAAGCCCAATGCCGCCGGGCAGACCGAATGGACCTTCGTCGGCCCGAAAGCGGTGCTCAATGATCGCAGCGGCAAGCAGGTCGGCACCTACTTCGGCCCGCCCGCCACCTGGCAGGCCAAGGACGGTTCGAAAGTCACCGGCACGCAATTGGCCGTCGCTCCGTCGAGCCCGGGCAACCTGCCCTATCAACTGGTCAAGGCCAACCCGGCTGAAGGCAAGGGCGCGATGAGCGGCGTGAGTTATATCCAGCGTGTCGCGCTCAAGGGCGGCGTGGCGCCGGGCAGTGAATGCACAGCGGCGAACAAGGGCAAGCAGGAAGTGGTGAAGTATCAGGCCGACTACATTTTCTGGGCGGCGAACTAGTTCCTTGATGTCCCTATGGGAGCGAACTTGTGGCGAGGGGATTCATCCCCGATGGGGCGCGAAGCGCCCCAAAATCCGGCAACTGCGGAGTCAGGCATTCACCGCAACCAACGGTTACGGCTGCTGTGCAGCCGGTCGGGGATGAATCCCCTCACCACAAAGGCTCGCTCCCACAGTAGAAGACTGTGTTGTCTGGATGTTTGAAGAATGTGAGCTAGATTGCACCCCATGTCTTTGCCTGAACCGCTGTTTGATTACGAAGCCCATCTCGCTGCCTGTGCCCGCGGCGAGCAGTCGGCCCTGCGCGATTTGTACGTGCAGGAAGGCCCGCGCCTGCTCGGCGTTGCAAAACGACTGATACGTGACGCGGCGCTGGCCGAAGACATCGTGCATGAGGCGTTTATCAAGATCTGGAACGGTGCGGCGCAATTTGATCCGGCGCGCGGTTCAGCGCGCGGCTGGATGTTCAGCGTGACCCGGCATCTGGCGTTGAACCAGCTGCGTGATCAAAGCCGGGAGGCGCCGTTCAACGAAGAACACGATGCCGAGCCTGACGAGGACGCCTTCGATGTGCAGGGCCATTCGGCGCGGATCCATCGTTGTCTGGAACAACTCGACCCGCAGCGGCGAAGCTGCATTCTCCACGCCTATGTCGACGGCTACAGTCATGCACAGATTTCCGCGCGCCTGGGCACGCCGCTGGGCACGGTCAAAGCCTGGATCAAACGCAGCCTCAACGCTTTGCGGGAGTGCATGGGATGACCACTGAATCGGCGCAGGAACGTGATGAACTGGCCAGCGAGTACGTGCTCGGCACCCTGTCGGCGCCGGAGCGCGAAGCACTGCAACGGCGCTTGCCCCACGAGCCCGAGCTGCAAGCGGCGGTGGATGCCTGGGAGCGACGCTTGCTCGACCTGACCGAATTTGCCGGCACGCAGCAGCCTTCGCCGCACTTGTGGCCGCGCATCGAGCGCAGTGTCGAGCGGTTCGCGCAAAAAGCGCCGGCTGCGCCGTCAACCTCGTGGTGGAATCTGCTGCCGCTGTGGCGCGGCTTGAGTGCGGCCGGCTTGGCCGCCACATTGGTTTTGGGCTCGATCCTGCTGACCCAGACCCCGCCGAAGCCGAACTATCTGGTGGTGCTGGTCGCGCCGCAGGACAAGGCGCCAGGCTGGGTGATTCAGGCCAGCAATCCGCGTGAAATCCAGTTGATCCCGCTGGGCGTGGTCGAAGTGCCGGCGGACAAGGCGCTGGAGTTCTGGACCAAGGCTGACGGCTGGCAAGGGCCGGTGTCGCTGGGGCTGGTCAAACCGGGGCAGACGCTCTCGGTGCCGCTGGATAAATTGCCGCCGCTGCAACCGAATCAGCTGTTCGAGCTGACGCTGGAAGGCGCCAATGGCTCGCCGATCGGTAAACCGACCGGGCCGATTCAGGCCATTGGCCGAGCCGTCAAAGTGCTTTGAACCGGCGTCAACCGGCCTTGGCCATGCAGCGCTTGTAGCGCTCATCCACGCGTTTGGCGAACCACGCCGTGGTCAGCTTGCGGGTGATTTTCGGGCTCTGCAAAACGATCCCCGGCAACACCGCGCGTGGCAAGGTCTTGCCTTCAGCCTTCTCGGCCAGTTCGAACACGCGCTGGTAGAGTTTGGTTTCTTCGAATTCCAGGGTCTTACCCTTCTCCAGTTGATCGCGAATGGTCGGGTTGCGCATGCCCAGCGACTTGCCGAGGGTGCGCACCGCCAGTTCGGTGGTGCCAGGCATGATCGAGTCGTAGCGAATCAAGTCGCCATCCAGCGCCAACGGGATGCCCGAAGCTCGGCTGACGGCGTTCTGGAACGCGGCATTGCGGCTGGCGTACCAGCCGGCATTGAAGTCGGCGAAGCGGTACAGCGGCTCGCGGTAACTCACCGGGTAGCCAAGTAAATGGGCGATGCCGAAGTACATGCCGCCACGGCGGGTGAACACTTCGTGGCGGATCGTGCCGTCTACCGGGTACGGATACTCCTTGGCGTGCTGCTCGGCGAATTCGATGCTGACCTGCATCGGTCCGGCGGTGTGCACCGGGTTGAAGCCGCCGAACAAGGTGCGGCCCATCGGCACCCTGCCGATGAAATCGTCAAAAATGGCGCTGAGTTCTTTTTCACTGCGTGCCGCGTTCAAGCGTTCGCTGTAGGTCTTGCCGCTGGTGGAGCGCACTTGCAGCGCGGCGCTGACCAACAGACCGGGGATATGCACTTTGGCGGCACGACGGTCGATTTCGTCGCGGGCGATCTTGCCCAGGCCCGGCACCGTGGGGTCTACCTGGAAGGTGGATTCCTGCTCGGCCACGGCCAGCACCGAACACAGATTCTGCGTGGTCGGGCTGATGTTCTGCGCGGCGAACGCGGCGTAGATGTCGGTGGCCCAGCCTTGACGGTCGGGCACTTTGGCCGGCATCAGCCGCACTATTTCGGCCTTCACTTCAGCCGGCGCACGCGGAACAGGCTCCTGACTGCGCTGGCCGGCGCAACCGGCGAGCACCAGCAGCGCGGCGAGGGTAACGAGTAATCGAGGGGTGTGCATGGCGCTCCTTGGCGTGCATTGAGGCGGGTTCACCATACGATCAAAGGGGTGACGCAGGCTAGGACTGTGACCTTAGTGGTGAGGTGATTTATCCCCGATGGACTTCGCAGCAGCCTTCCAATATCAAAGCGACCCGCTCCGCGCGCCATCGGGGATAAATCCCCTCACTACAGGTTTCCATTCGGATCGGGAAATTCAGCAAGATAAACTGATTGCAAAACGTTACTGCGAACTCCTATCATTTGCGCCTGGAGTCGTATTTGCGCAAGGAGTTCCCCGCGCCGTTCTAATTTTCTCACCAGCCGCACGCCTCCAGGTATCGACATGCCCGTTTCAGCTCGACTCGCCGTCCCGTTTCGCCCGACGCTTCTTGCCCTGCTGTGCTCCCTGACTGTCACCGCTCACGCTGCCGACGAAAACGGCAAGGAGCTGGTGCTCGACAACGTCAACATCAACGCCCAGGCACCGACGCCCAACGCCCTGCCCCCGGTCTATGCCGGTGGTCAGGTCGCCCGTGGTGGTCAGCTCGGCGTGCTCGGCAATCAGGACATGATGGACGTGCCGTTCAGCGCCGCGTCGTACACCGAACAGCTGATTCAGGACCAGCAAGCGGAAAACGTTGCCGACGTGTTGCTCAATGATTCGTCGGTGCGTCAGGCCTCGGGCTTCTCCAACCAGGCGCAGGTGTTCATGATCCGCGGCTTGCCGCTCAACGGCGACGACATTTCCTATAACGGCCTGTACGGCGTGCTGCCGCGGCAGATCATTTCCACTGACGCCCTGGAGCGCGTGGAAGTGTTCAAAGGTCCCAACGCTTTCATCAACGGCGTGACCCCGACCGGCTCCGGCATCGGTGGCGGCGTCAACCTGCAGCCCAAGCGCGCCGGCGACGAGCCGCTGCGCCGCTACACCACCGATATCAACAGCGAAGGTCGCATCGGTCAGCACTTCGATATCGGCCAGCGATTCGGCGAAGACAACCGCTTCGGCGCGCGGATCAACCTGTCGCAGCGCGAAGGCGACACCGGCATCGATCACGAAAACCAGCGCTCGAAACTGTTCAGCATCGGCCTCGACTATCGTGGTGACGCGCTGCGTATTTCCGGCGACTTCGCCTACCAGAAAGAACGCGTCAACGGTGGCCGCAACTCGGTCAACCTCGGCACCGCCACGCACATCCCGGACGCGCCGTCAGCCGACACCAACTACGCGCCGAAGTGGGGTTACACCGACATCGAAGACACCTTCGGCATGCTCCGCGCCGAATACGACCTGAACGACAACTGGACCGCGTACGTCGCCGGCGGCGCCAAGCACACCCGCGAGGTCGGGCGCTACAATTCGACCACGCTGGTGGGCAACAACGGCGCCTCCTACACCACCGGCTCGTTCATCCCCCACGACGAGGACAACACCAGCCTGATGGCCGGTCTCAACGGCAAGTTCAACACCGGCGCGGTCAGCCACAAGCTCAATTTCGGCCTCAGCGGTCTGTGGGCCGAACAGCGCAGTGCCTATGATTTCGACCTGACCAAGTACGCCAACAACATCTACCACCCGGTGGAAACGCCGTCGCCGGTCGGCAATTTTTCCGGCGGCGATCTCAATGACCCGGGCATCGTCGGCAAGACCTTCAACCGCAGCCTCGCGCTCTCCGACACCCTCGGTTTCTTCGATGATCGCCTGCTGATCACCGCTGGCCTGCGTCGCCAGCAACTGGTGGTGCAAGGCTACAACTACGCCAGTTACGGCAGCGGCAGCCGCAAGTCGAGCTACGACGAATCGATCACCACGCCGGTCTACGGCATCGTGTTCAAGCCGTGGGAGCATGTGTCGTTCTACGCCAACCACATCGAAGGCCTGGCCCAGGGGCCGACCTCGCCAGCCAGCACCGGCGGCTTGCGCGTGACCAACGGCAACGAAGTCTACGCACCGGCGCGCTCCAAGCAGACCGAGGCCGGGGTCAAGGTCGACATGGGCACTTACGGCGCGAGCCTGGGCGTCTATCGCATCGAGCAGCCGAGCGACGGTTACTGCGAAATCAACAGCGCCACCACCTGCACCTACGTGCGTGAAGGCGAGCAGATCAACAAAGGCGTAGAGATGAACGTGTTCGGCGAGCCGATCAACGGCCTGCGCCTGATCAGCGGCCTGACGCTGATGGACACCGAACTGCGCAACACCCAGAACGGCGCCAACGACGGCAACCGTGCCATCGGCGTGCCGAGCTTCCAGTTCAACGCCGGCGCCGATTGGGATGTACCGGGCCTGCAAGGCGTGGCGCTGAATGCGCGGATGCTGCGCACCGGTGGCCAATATGCCGACGCCGCCAACAACCTCAGCCTGCCGACCTGGAATCGCTTCGACGCCGGTGTGCGTTATGCGTTCAAGGTCTCGCAGAAAGACGTGACCCTGCGTTTGGGCGTGGAAAACCTGGCCAACAAGAAATACTGGGAGTCGGCTCAAGGCGGTTATCTGACCCAGGGTGAGCCGCGGGTGGCGAAGCTGTCGGGCACTATCGATTTTTAAAGCTGAGAAGCCCTCACCCTCAAAAGCCCCTCACCCTAGCCCTCTCCCGTAGGGAGAGGGGACTGACCGCGGTGTTCTTTCGAGTCACGCCGACGTGTGCCACCGAGTCGAACTAAGGTTTTGAAAGGCACCCAAATCGGCTCCCTTTCCCCCTCGCCCCCTTTGGGGGAGAGGGCTGGGGTGAGGGGGCAAATTTCACTGTCACCAAATCTCCTGCCAAACACCCGAAAAAAGGCCCCACAGCCCCACCGCTGCGGGGCCTTTTTCCGTCTGACCGATCAACTGGCTACCCTTCCCATCTGATCCATACTTGCTGCACAGCCAACGGAGGACAGGCCCATGAACCGCAGCGACGTACTGATCATCGGTGCCGGCCCGACCGGTCTGGTGCTGGCCCTGTGGCTGAGCAAACTGGGCGTGCGCGTGCGTATCATCGACAAGACCTCCGCGCCCGGCACCACCTCACGAGCACTGGCGGTGCAGGCGCGCACCCTGGAGTTGTATCGCCAGCTGGACCTGGCCGACACCGTGGTGCGCAACGGCCACAAGGTCGCGGCGGCGAATTTCTGGGTCAAGGGCAAACCGGTCGCGCAGTTGCCGTTGCAGCGCATCGGCGAAGGCCTGACGCCCTACTCGTTCATCGAAATCTTTCCCCAGGACCTGCACGAACGGCTGCTGCTCGAACGCCTCGAAGACTACGACGTAGTGGTTGAGCGCAACACCGAACTGGAGAGTTTCGAAGAAACCGGCGATGGCCTCAGCGCACATTTGCGCTTGCCCGACGGGCAGCAGGAAATCTGTCAGGCGTGCTTTCTGGCAGGCTGCGACGGCGCGCGCTCGGTGGTGCGCAAAACCCTCGACACCGGTTTTCCCGGCGGCACCTATCAGCAGATTTTCTACGTCGCCGACGTCAAGGCCAGCGGCCCGACGATGAACGGTGAGCTGCACCTGGATCTGGATGAAGCGGACTTCCTTGCGGTGTTTCCACTGGCCGGCGAAGGCCGTGCCCGACTGATCGGCACGGTGCGTGACGAACGTGCCGACCGCGCCGAAACCCTGCAATTTGCCGACGTCAGCAGCCGCGCCATCGAGCACCTGAAAGTGCACATCGACGAGGTCAACTGGTTCTCCACCTACCGCGTGCATCACCGCGTGGCCGAGCACTTTCGCAGCGGTCGGGCGTTTCTCCTCGGCGACGCCGCGCATGTGCACAGCCCTGCCGGCGGCCAGGGCATGAACACCGGCATTGGCGATGCGATCAACCTGGCCTGGAAACTCGCCGCCGTGCTCAACGGCAGCGCCACGGCGAAGCTGCTCGACACTTACGAAACCGAGCGCATCGCCTTCGCCCGGCGGCTGGTGTCGACCACCGACAAGGTGTTCAGTTTCGTCACCGCCGAGGGGCGCATCGCCGATTTGCTGCGCACGCGTCTGGCACCGTTTCTGATCCCGAAAATGGCCACGTTCGAGGCCAGCCGCGAATTCCTCTTTCGCACCGTCTCACAGGTCACCCTCAACTACCGCGGCATGCCGCTGAGCCAGGGCACGGCCGGCCACGTCCACGGCGGCGACCGCTTGCCGTGGGCGCATGATGGTGAGGGGGATAATTTCGAGCCGCTGCGCCAGCCCTGCTGGCAGGTGCACGTGTACGGCGACACCAGCGACGAGATGATCGCCTGGTGCAATGAACACCATCTGTCGCTGCACGTGTTCGACTGGCGGCCGGCGTTTGAAACGGCGGGATTGGGGCGTAACGGTTTTTACCTGTTGCGCCCGGATACTTATGTGGCGATTGCCGATAACAGCGCGGATCCGAAGGTGATCGAGCGGTACTTTCGGGATCACGGGATCCGCCCCTACTTCAACTGCCCCTGACACAGCACAACCCCACTGTGGGAGCGGGCTTGCTCGCGAAGGCGGCGTGTCAGTCAACCCATTCGTTGCTGATACACCGCCTTCGCGAGCAAGCCCGCTCCCACAGGGGGTTCTGCGGTATTCGTCAGATCCCGGCCAGCGCCAGATCCATCGCAAAGTAAGTGAAGATCAGATCCGCACCCGCGCGCTTGATCGCGCCCAAACTTTCGCGCACCACGCGATCCTCGTCGATTGCACCGGCCTGCGCGCCGAACTTGATCATCGCGTATTCGCCGCTGACCTGATACGCCGACAGCGGCAGGTTCGAGGCTTCACGGATGTCGCGGATGACGTCGAGGTACGCACCGGCCGGTTTGACCATCAGCGCATCGGCGCCTTCCTGTTCGTCGAGCAGCGATTCGCGCAGGGCTTCGCGGCGGTTCATCGGGTTCATCTGATAGCTTTTGCGATCACCCTTCAGCGCGCTGCCGCCGGCCTCGCGGAACGGGCCGTACAGCGCCGAGGCGAATTTGGTCGAGTAGGCCATGATCGGAATCTGGGTGAAACCGGCGGCGTCCAGCGCCTGGCGAATCGCCCGCACCTGGCCGTCCATCGCCGCCGACGGGGCGATCACGTCCGCACCGGCACGCGCCGCCGCCACGGCTTGCTTGCCGAGGTTGATCAGGGTCTGGTCATTGTCGACTTCGTGGTTGTGCATCACGCCGCAGTGGCCGTGATCGGTGTATTCGCAGAAGCAGGTGTCGGACATCACGATCATTTCCGGCACGGCGTCCTTGGCAATCCGCGACATGCGCGAGACCAGTCCCTCTTCGCGCCAGGTGTCGCTGCCGTTGGCGTCCAGGTGATGGGACACGCCAAAGGTCATTACCGACTTGATCCCGGCACGGGCATAACGCTCGATTTCACTGGCCAGCTTGCGCTCGGGAATGCGCATCACCCCCGGCATGCTCTTGATCGGCACGAAGTCGTCGATCTCTTCTTCGACGAAAATCGGCAGCACCAGATCATTCAGGCTGAACTCGGTTTCCTGGAACAGGCTGCGCAGGCTCGCATTGCGGCGCAGACGGCGGGGACGTGCTTCGGGGAACTGGCTGGACATGGGGCTTTCCTGAAATCGGAAGATGAGACGAAAGTCGTAGGGGGCGAAGCTTATGCCTTCGCTGGGTGCAGGTACAAACCTGGATCAATCAACAGTGAGTTACCGAGGACGCAATAATCTGCGGGCGTCATCACTATTCCTGTGGGAGCGGGCTTGCTCGCGAAGGAGGTGTATCAGAAAAAGACGTGTTGATTGACACGACGCCTTCGCGAGCAAGCCCGCTCCCACAGGGTTATGTGTGGCCTCAGGAAGGAATGGTCAACCCGCGCACCACAGCCGGGCGAGCCAGAAAGCGCTCCAGCACCCGGGTCACGTTCGGGAAGTTGCTGATGCCCACTAGATTTCCCGCCTCATAGAACCCGATCAGGTTGCGCACCCACGGGAACGTGGCGATGTCGGCGATGGTGTAGCGCTCGCCCATGATCCAGTCACGACCTTCCAGGCGTTTGTCGAGCACGCTGAGCAGGCGTCTGCTCTCCTCGACATAGCGGTCACGCGGACGCTTGTCCTCGTAGTCCTTGCCGGCGAATTTGTTGAAGAAGCCGAGCTGGCCGAACATCGGGCCGATACCGCCCATCTGGAACATCAGCCACTGAATCGTCTCGTAACGCAGCGCGCCTTCCTGGGCGAGCAACTGGCCGCTCTTGTCGGCGAGATAGATCAGGATTGCGCCGGATTCGAACAGCGGCAGCGGCTGGTCTTGCGGGCCGTGGGGGTCGAGGATCGCCGGGATCTTGTTGTTGGGGTTCAGCGACAAAAATTCCGGGGACATCTGGTCTTGCGTGTCGAAACCCACGCGGTGCGGCTCGTAGGGCAGGCCGATCTCTTCGAGCATGATCGAGACCTTGACGCCGTTGGGGGTCGGCAGGGAATAGAGTTGAATCCAGTCGGGGTACTGCGCCGGCCATTTCTGGGTGATGGGGAACGCGGACAGATCGGTCATGGGAAACATCCAGTCACATGGGAAGCGCTGATCATAATCCAGGAACCGTAACATTCTGCAGCTAGTGTGCAGAAGCCAGGATCGAACCAAGCGGCCTCAGTGGACTCTGAGCTATGTCTTTGCAAGGGAAGTACGACACGACATGGACAACACCCGGTGCTGGGAGCCCGCGGTGTAAGGGTTGGTCAGCCCCAACCGAATTTGCTGAAGAATCCTATATTCAATGACGAACCTCATGAGTTTCGCCAAACGCTTCAAACATCGCGCCTATGTGGCCCTGCCCTCCCTGCTGGCAGTCAGTGCGCTGACCTTGTCGCTCGAATCGAGCCAGATTCGCGCGCAACCGGTGGACGGTACGCAGACGCTGATCTTCCTGCGCCACGCGGAAAAACCCGAGGGCGGTCTCGGCCAGCTCAACTGTCAGGGTCTGAACCGGGCGATCGAGCTGTCGACCCTGCTGCCGGAAAAATTCGGCAAGGCCGATTACGTGTTCGCCGCCAACCCGACACGCAATGTCGAGGAAGGCGAACAAGACAACTCCTACAGCTACATCCGCCCGTTGATGACCATCAGTCCCGCAGCGATCAAGCTCGGCCTGCCGGTGAACATCGAGTTCTCCGCCAACGACACCAGTGACCTGGCGCGCGAGCTGACCGAGGACAAGTACCACAACGCGACGATCTACACCGCATGGTCGCACGGCTATTTGCCGGAACTGATCAACAAGGTTGCCGGCAAGGCCGTCGGCGAAAAGCAGACCATCACCGACGACTGGGCGTCGGGCGATTTCGATTCGCTGTACGTGCTGACCCTGACCTGGCACAACGGCAAGGCCAGTTTGCAGAGCCACAGCTACAAGCAGGGGCTGGATAACGGCAAGGCGACCTGTCCGACTTGAGTTTTGCGCTGCCTGTACCGGCCTCTTCGCGAGCAAGCCCGCTCCCACAGGGGATCTGCGCCAGGCAGAAATTTCTGCCCAGTGGAGACCCAATGTGGGAGCGGGCTTGCTCGCGAAGAGGCCCGCAAGAGCACCCTCAAACCCGCTGATTCAGCCGCTCACGCAGATACTCCAGCACCGCCCCGCGCTCCCCGGCAAACTCGATCCGCCCGCCCTTCTTTTCACGCTGGAACGCATACATCGGGTCGTAATATTCGCGCAGCAACACGCTGATCCAGTCCCGGAACATCTCGACCGAACCGCTGCGCGCCTGCTCCACCAAGGCCTCTTCCATCTGCAGGAACATCCGCTGATGGCGTTCGCCGCCCAGCCGGCGCTGGATATTGTTCAAACTCGCAATCAGCCGCTCGGCATACAGCGCAAAGCCCTGCTCGCCATGTACCGCGACAAACTCGGCGTGCAGGTTGATCACGTAATCCTGCAGAATCCGCTCGACCCGCTGCTCCAGGCTGTCTTCGAGCCAGACCATCGGCGCCACTTGCATGCCTCGGTACAGCGGCAATGGCAAGGCACAACTGCCGACTACCCGGCTCTCGTCTTCCAGCACAAACTGCTGGATCCCGCCGGCGCGTTTTTTCAGCACATCAACGGCCAGACGGTTTTCAAAATCGATGTTGGTCGGTTGGCCGGTGGCGCGCTTGCCGAAACTCGAGCCCCGATGATTGGCGTGGCCTTCCAGATCCAGACCATTACTCAACTGCACCAACAGTTCGGTCTTGCCGGTGCCGGTCATGCCGCCCAGCAGCACCATATCGCACTCGGCCACGGCCTGATCGATCGTCTCCAGCAGGAACGTACGCATCGCCTTGTAGCCACCGCCGACCCGCGGGTAATCGATCCCGCCCTCTTCCTTGATCCATTGCTGGACGATCTGCGAACGCAAGCCGCCGCGAAAGCAATACAGATAGCCGTCGGGGTGTGCCCGGGCAAACTCGACCCAGCCTTGAATGCGCTGCTCCCGCACTTCGGCAGACACCAGCCGCTCACCCAGGGCGATGGCGGCTTGTTGTCCATGCTGCTTGTAGCAAGTCCCCACCTGCTCGCGCTCGCGGTCGTTCATCAGCGGCAGGTTGACCACGCCGGGAAACGCGCCGTGGGCAAACTCGATCGGCGCACGGGCATCCATCATCGGCCGGTCGTTGAGGAAAATATCGCGGTAATCGGTGCAGTCGCGTGACATCAGTTCACCTCGACTGCGTGGGTCTGTCGCTCGACCAGCTCGCCGATCGGCGCCAGGTTCAGGCCCAGTTCGGCAGCCACGGCGAGGAATTCGGCGTTGCCTTCCGGTGTAACTGCAATCAGCAGACCGCCGCTGGTCTGCGGGTCGCACAGCACGCGCTTGTGCAGCTCCTGCAGACGGCCAAGCTTGCTCGAATAACTGTCGAAGTTGCGCAGGGTACCGCCGGGCACGCAGCCCTGTTCGAGGTAGTATTCGACGCTGTCCAGACGCGGCACGTGGTTGTAGCCGATACGTGCGGTCAGGTGGCTGCCGTCGGCCATTTCCACCAGATGCCCGAGCAGACCGAAACCGGTGACATCAGTCATCGCGGCGACCCCGGCGAGTTTGCCGAAACGGCTGCCGGGCTTGTTCAGGGTGCACATCCAGTCGCGGGCCACACCAATGTCGCCGGGGCGCAATTTGCCCTTTTTCTCGGCGGTGGTCAGGATGCCGATGCCCAGCGGTTTGGTCAGGTACAGCAGGCAACCGGCGCTGGCGGTGTCGTTGCGCTTCATGTGGCGTTTTTCTACCAGACCGGTCACGGCCAGGCCGAAAATCGGCTCCGGCGCATCGATCGAATGCCCGCCGGCCAGCGGAATGCCGGCGGCGTCACACACCGCGCGCCCGCCGCGAATCACTTCCCGCGCCACTTCCGGCGCCAGCACATTCACTGGCCAGCCGAGGATCGCAATCGCCATCAACGGATCGCCGCCCATCGCATAGATGTCGCTGATCGCGTTGGTCGCAGCGATCCGGCCGAAGTCGAACGGATCGTCGACAATCGGCATGAAGAAGTCGGTGGTCGACACCACACCACGCTCGGCATCAATCTCGTAAACCGCCGCATCATCACGCGAGGCATTGCCGACCCACAGTTTCGGGTCAAGGTTCTGCGCACCGCTGCCGGCCAGAATCACTTCCAGCACCTGCGGGGAAATCTTGCAGCCACAACCGGCACCGTGGCTGTATTGGGTCAGGCGAATCGGCTCGCTCATGGGGGAGTCTCTGGCAGTTGATGGGGCGGATTCTAGCAGAGCGCGGGCCGGCAGATTTTTGCGCTGAATGTCACGGCCCCTTCGCGAGCAAGCCCGCTCCCACAGGGGATCGCTGTCATCCACAAATCCTGTGTTCACTGAAGATCCAGTGTGGGAGCGGGCTTGCTCGCGAAAGCTATCGACGGGTCACCACGATTCACGGCCGGGCACAAAAGGTGCCCTGATGAAAAACCAACTGCCACTGCTCACCCTGCCGCCGCCATACCGAACTGCGCAGACTGTCCGCCGGCACCCGCTGGCCGCCAGCTACGGTATGGCAGTGATACGTCACCAGAGCCGAATCTTCCGACAATTGCTTGAGCGTGAACTGACTGACGGTACGTTGTGCGAACACTTGCTGCGGTAATGCTTCCAGTACATCGGATTTATTCCAGATGCCGCCGCTGGCGCCGAATTCGACAAAGTCGTCCGCGATCAATCTCGCCAGTTCTGCGGCATCCTCGCGCACGGCGCGCGACAGCAAGCGGTTTTCCAGATGTAACAAATGCTTCGACAGATCCATCTCGTTCCTACCTCAGTGCAGAAATCACTCGCCACAAAGACTTTCGATTGTGCAAAAAAAACCGCCCTTTCGGGCGGCTAAAGTACTTCGACCATGATTCAGAAGCTTTGACTGAAGCTGATGTTGAACGCGCTGTCGTTGTTGTCGCTCGACACCTGGCCTGAGTAGCCGATGCCCAGCTTGCCGGTCGGGGTGACCTGGAAGTCGATGCCGGCTTCGAGCAATGCGCTGTCCTTGGCGATGGGTACGCCCTGGGTGCTGAACGAGGCGCCGCCGTCGATGAAGGTCAGGTCGGCGTCAGGTTTGGTGTCGCCGTAGGCATGCCGCCAGCCGATGGCCGCGCGCGGTGTCAGTTGGCTGCCATTGGCCAGGGTCACCAACTTGCCGATGCGCACACCGAGGGTCGAGTAGGTGATGTCCTGATCGGCGTCGGCCTTCAGGCGCCCCACTCCCCCTTTTTCCTTGCCGGTGTCGCTGTCGTAGTTGACGTAGGCAAGCCCGGCGAACGGTTCGATGGCAACGCCTGCCGCGTTGATCGCGTAACCCACTTCACCGAACACCTGTGCACTGCGCGCGTCGTAATCGGCCTTCAGGCGATCGTTGTAAGTACCGACGCTGACATCGCGTTTGGTCTCGATGCTGTGCCAGCTGTAAGCCGCGCCGAGGCGCACCGCCAATGCATCGAATTGCGAGTTCAGATAACCGGCCAGGTGGTAGCTGTCGACCTTGGCATCCGAGTTGCGATCATGCGCGTTGAGGTTGCTGCGGGTGTAGCCGGCCGCCATCCCGGCACGCCAGGTGTCATCCAGCGCCTTGTCGGTGCCGAGCATGAAACCGCCGAGGTTGCGATCGACTTTCGCCGTGTTGCTGTCGCCGCCCATGTCGCCCCAGGCACCAATGGCCCGGATCCAGCCGACCATTTCCCCGTGGCAACCGTTGCTGCTCAGTTGCGTGTCGCTCGGGGCCAGGGGTCTGCGTGGATCATCCGCCGCGCTGCACGATGGCTGGCGCATGCGGTCATTGACCGCCTCGCGGATGAAGCGCGAGTCCTCCAGCATGGCGCTGGCGGTGCTGGCGTGGATTTCACCCGACAGGCTGTCGAACGCATTGCGCGCACCGGCGACGCTGAGGTTGACGATCTGGTTCTGCAACGCCGCACCGGCCGCACCGTTATTGGACAGTGCCGTGGCGGTGCCGCGCTGGTTGCCCGTGGCAGCGACGTCGGCGAACGAGTTGCCGTTGCGGCTCACGGCCAGGGTCACCGAATCGGCACCGTAGATCAGCGAGCTGTTAAGGAACGCGTACTGCGGCAGATCGGTGGCACTGAAGGTACCGGTCACCCCACCGCCCGCAGTGATCAGCGAGTAAGTGGTGTTGCCGGTGAACGGCGCCAGGCTGTTGACCACCAGACCGCCGCCCAATGCCGCCGTACCACCCACCGCCAACGGTGTCGCGGTTGGCGAGCTGACGGTCAGCGCCAGCACACCATCACTGCTGTTGGTCAGGTTGCCGGCCACGCTCAAGGTGCCGTCAGCGCCACCGGAAGCCACCACACCGTGGTTGACCACCGAACCGACGCTGCCGTTACCGCTCAGGCCTGCGCCGTTGGCGACCGTGACTTGTGCGCCCAGCGAGGCCCGGGCCGCACGGCTGCCGACTTGCAGCAGGCCTTGATCGACGGAAACCGTACCGCTGAACGGTTGATTGCCGACCATCAACAGGCGACTCACGCCGCGTTTGAACAGCGCGCCGGTGCCGTTGAGCACACCATTGAACTGGCCATCGGTGTTTTGCTGGAACACCAGCGTGGCGTTGTCGGTGATGTTGCCTTGCAGACTCGTGGTGTTACCGATCAGCGTACCGCCACTGACGGTGGTGCCACCGCTGTAGGTATTGGCGCCAGTCAGCACGAGGGTGCCGGAAGCGAGTTTCTCGATACCGCCGGTGCCGATCAGCGGCACGTCGATTTCAGCATTGGCTCCGGCATTGACCCGCACCGGCGCCAGGCTGCCGTCCGCACCGTTGACTGGCGTCAGCGTACCGCCAGCGCCCGGCACCAGGCTGTAGCCGCCGGTGAGGAACTGCAGACCGGTGAAGTTCTGATTGCCCTGCACAGTGACGGTACCGGCCTGGCCACCAAACACTGCGAATTGACCATTGGACGCCAGCGCCTGCGTACCGCTCGGATCGGTCCAGTTGGTGCCCGGGCCCCACACGCCACTGCCGCCACCGATGCTGCCATCAGGGTTGGTAGTGCCGCCGTTCCAGAACTGCACCTCACCCGGCGTGCCTTGTACCAACAGGTTGACCTGATTGGCGATCGCGGTTTGCAGGGTCAGGTTGGCCGCCGACACCGGCAGGCTGCCGTAGACCAGCCCGTTGTCGGTCAGGCTGCCACCGTAGCGGAACAGTTGATAGACCCCGGTGCCGAAACCGCCGGCGTTGCTGATATTCAGCGTGCCGTCGAGGGTCAGGTTACCGGCGACGTTGACCACCGTGGTGGAGCTGGCGGCCGAGCCGAGGCTGAAGTCCAGGTTGGTGCCCGAGGACAGCGCCAGCGAGCCGACCGACAACGGTGTAGCCGTGCCGCCACCGGTCAGCGTCGCACCGCTGGCCAGTTGCACGTTGCCGCCCAGTTGCCCGCTGCCACCGACTTTCGCACCACTGGCGACGTTGACGTTGGCACTGTTGAGCACGCCGTTAACGATCAGGTTGCCGGCCTGCACCGAGGTATCACCGGTGAAGGTGTTGTTGCCGGTCAGGAGCAATTGGCCGGTGCCGGTTTTGTTCAGCGTGCCGGCGCCCGTCAAGTTGCCGGTGTAGCTGCCGTCGGCGTTCTGCGCGAAGGTCAGCGCCGCGTTGTTGACGATGGCGCCTTGCAGGCTGCTGGTGTCGCCGGTGGTAGTGCCAGCGTTCAGCGTGGTGCCGCCGCTGTAGGTGTTGGCGCCGCTAAGCACGAGGTCACCGTTGCCGTTTTTCACCAGACTGCCGGTGCCGGTGATGGCGCCGAGCAGCGTGGTGTTCTGGTTGCCGGCCAGGGTCAGTTGCGACCCCAGATTGATCGCGTTGGCCAGTTGCAGCGCCGAGGTGCTGTCGAGGCTGGCGTTGCCGGTCACGCTCAATGCACCACTGCTGATTGCGCTGTTGTTGCCCAGCACCAGCGTACCGCCAGCGAGCTGAGTACCACCGCTGTAGGTGTTGCTGCCGTTGAGGGTCAGGCTCGAAGCGCCAGACTTGATCAGGCTGCCCGCCCCACTGACTACACCGTCGAGGGTCAAGGCGTTGCTGCCTGCGACAGTCAGGCCACCGTTCACCACCACATCGTTGCCCAGCGTGACGGCCGCGTTGCTGTCCAGCGCGGTGCCGTCCGCAGCGGTCAACACACCGCTGCCGAGCGCTGCGTTGTTGCCGACCACGATCTTGCCGCCATTGAGCGCGGTGCCGCCGGTGTAGCCGTTGGCGGCGTTGAGCACCAGCGTGCCGGTGTCGTATTTGCCGAGGGTGCCGCTGCCGTTAAGCGCAACGCCGACGGTCGCGGTGGCGTTCGGATCGACTCGAACCGTGGCGTTACCCAACGAACCGTTGACCAGATTCAGCGAACCCGCGGTGCCGTCCTGCAGGCTGTAGCCATCGGTGACGAACTGCATGCCGGTGATGGTTTGTGCGCCGTTCACGGTGACCGTGCCCGCCGTGCCCTGGAACACCGCGAAGTTGTTGGTCCAGGCCTGATTGGTGGTGCCGTTGACGTCGGTCCAGTTGGTGGTGCCGGCGCCCCAGGTACCGCTGCCGCCATCCACCGAACCGTTGGCGACGAGTTGATTGCCGTCCCAGAACTGCACGGTGACGCCCGGTGCGGTAACCAGCAGGTTGATCTGGTTGGCCAGCGCGGTTTGCAGGGTCAGATCGCCCGGAGTGACGCTGCCCGGCACCGTGCCGATCAGCATGCCGTTGTCGGTCAGGCCGCCGGTGTAGTTGATCAACCGGTACACACCGCTGCCGAAACCACCGATGTCGCTGACATTGAGGTTGCCGTCGAGGGTCAGGTTGCCGCCGACGTTGACCAGCGCGTTGCCGCCACCGGAGACCGGCGTGCCCAGTCCGACATCGAAATTGGAGTTGGCGTTGAACACCAGCGAGTTGACCGACAAGGTGCTGCCGGTGGCGCCGGCCAGATGACCGCCATCCGCCACGGTTACCGCCCCGCCGAGCGAGCCGCCGCCGGTCAGGGTGCCGCCGCTGTTGACCAGTACGCTGGCGCTGTCCAGCGCGCCACTGACGTTCAAGGTGCCGGCGTTGACCGTGGTGTTGCCGGTCAGGCTGTTGAGGCCGGTCAGGGTCAGCGTACCAGTGCCGAGTTTGCTCAACTCGCCGGTGCCGGTGAGCACGCCGTCAAAAATGCTGCTGGCGTTGTTGCCGCCGATGCTCAGGGTGTTGCCGCCGCCGATCAGCGCTGTACCGCTACCGGTCAGGCTGGCGAGACTGCCGGAGCCGCCGAGGTTCAGCGTCGCCGCAGCGCCGAGATTGACTCCGGCATTGCTGCCCAATGCCGAGTTGCCCAGTGTCGTGAGGCTGCCCGACTGCACATCAAAGGTGCCGCTGAAGGTGTTGTTGCCGGACAGCGTCAGGTCGGCCAGACCATTCTTGGTCAGGGTGCCCGCCCCGGCGATTACGCCACCGAGCGTCAGGTTGTTGTTGCCAGCCACGCTCAGGTTGGCATTGACGTTGACGTTGTTGGCCAGCACCAGCGGCGCGGTGGTGTCGAGGGTCGACGCACCCGCCACGGTTACCGCGCCGGAGCCCAGGCCCGCCGAGGTGCCAAGGGTCACGGTGCCGGCGTTCAGTGTGGTGCCGCCGCTGTAAGTGTTAATGCCGTTGAGCGTCAGGTTCGACGCGCCGTTCTTGATCAGACCGCCGGTGCCGCTGACCACGCCGCTGAGCGCTACGTCGCTGCTGCCGGTATTGGTCAGATTGGCATTGAGCACCACGTTGTTGCCCAGCGACACCGAGGTGTTGCCGTCCAGCGCCGAGGCACCGGCCACGGTCAGGTTGCCCAGGCCGAGTGCGCCGTTGTTGCCGGCGGTCAGTGTGCCGGCGTTGAGGGTGACGCCGCCGAGGAAGTTGTTGGCCCCGCTCAGGATCAGGTTGGCCGCGCCATTCTTGGTCAGGCTGCCGGCGCCATTGATCGCACCGCTCAGTGTCAGATCGTTGCTGCCGACGACATCAAGGTTGCCCGCCAGATTGATCGCGTTACCCGCCGTAAAGGCGCCGCTGGCATCCAGTGTGGTGCCGCTCGCCGCGTTCAGAGTGGCCGAGCCCAGCGCGCTGTTCGACGCCAGAATCAAGCCGCCCGCATTCAGCGCCACCGGCCCGAGGAAAGCGTTGTTGCCGCCGAGGGTCAGGCTGGCCGCGCCATTTTTGATCAGGCCACCAGTCCCGCCGATCACGCCGTTGAGGGTCAGCGCATTACTGCCGACCACCGTCAGATTGCCATTGAGCGTTGCCGCGTTCGCCAAAGTGACCGCTGTGTTGCTATCGAGTTGTGTGCCAGCGTTGGCGGTCAGCGTGCCGCTGCCCAGCGCGGTGTTGCTGCCGACGATGATCTTGCCGCCGTCCAGTTGCGTGCCGCCGGTGTAGCTGTTGGCACCGTTGAGTACCAGGGTGCCGGCATCGAGTTTGTTGAGGATGCCGCTGCCGTTGATGTCCACGCCGACCGTGGCGGTCACGCCCGGATCGACCCGCATCGCCGTGGTGCCGCCGGTGCCATTGACGGCGGTCAGCAGACCCGACGTGCCGTTGACCACGTTGTAGCCATCGGTGAGGAATTGCATCCCGGTGAACAGTTGCGTGCCGTTGACCGACACTGTGCCGGCCGTGCCCTGGAACACCGCAAAATCGCCGGCCCAGGTCTGGTTCAGCGTGCCGTTGGAATTGGTCCAGTTGGTGCCGCCGGCAGTCCATGTACCGGTGCCGCCGTCCACATTACCGTTCGGGATGGTCTGGCTGCCGTCCCAGAAACGCAGGTTGGTGTTCGGTGCCGACACCACCAGGTTCACCTGATTGCCAAGGGTCTGCACAAGGATGTCACCGAGGCCATAACCCACCGGCACACCGGCCACGGTCAGGCCGTTGTCGGTCAGTGCGCCGATGTAGTTGAACAAGCGATAGACACCGACGCCAAAGCCGCCGGCATCGGTGACGTTGAGGTTACCGTCGAGGGTCAGGTTGCCGCCGATGTTCATCAGCGAGGAGGTCGATGGCGTGGCGAGGCTCGCGTCGACATTGCTGTTGGCAGTGAGAATCAGCGACGAGGTGGACAAGGTGTTGCCCGAGGACAACGCCAGATGACCGCCGCTGTTGATGGTGATGAAACCAAGCGCCGAACCGGTACCTGTGAGGGTCGCGCCGTTGTTGATGTTGAGCTGGGTGCTGGCCAGCGAACCGGTGAGATTCAGCGTACCGCCGTTGACATTGGTGTTGCCGGTAAGGCCGTTGCTGCCGGTGAGGTTCAGCGTCCCGGTTCCGACTTTGGTCAGCGCACCGCTGCCGCCGAGGTCGCCGTCGAAGGTGCTGGTGCTGTTCACGCCGCCCACCGTCAGGGTATTGCCTCCGGCGATCTGCACACTGCCGCTGCCGCTCAAGCCGTTGAGGCTGGCGCTGCTGTTGAGATAGAGATTGGCACCGGCGCTGATGTTGGCGCCGGAGGTGTTGCCCAGCGCCCCGCTGCTCACGGTGGTGACGCTGCCGGAGGCGATGTTCAGCGCACCGGTGAAGGTGTTGTTGCCGCTGAGCGTCAGATCGCCAAAGCCGTCCTTGGTCAGGCTGCCGGCGCCATCGATCACGCCGCTGATGTTGAGGGTGTTGCTGCCGGCCAGGGTCAGGCCGGCGTTGAGGGTGATGTTGTTGCCGACGCTCATGCCGGTGCTGGTGTCCAGCGTCGAAGCGCCACCGACGGTCAGGCCGCCACTGCCCAACGCAGCGGCCGAGCCCAGTGTCAGCGTACCCGCGTTGAGCGTGCTGCCACCGCTGAAGGTGTTGGTGCCGTTGACGGTCAGGTTGGCGCTACCGTTCTTGACCAGTTGGCCGGCGCCGCTGATCACGCCGCCGAGGGTCAGGTCCTGGGTGCCGCCGACGCTCAGCGCCGCATTGAGCACGACCGCGTTGGCCAGGCTGACCAGCGGCGAACTGCTGTCGAGCGTTGCCGCGCCGCCAACGGTCAACGCACCGGTGCCGAGCGCCGAACTGTTGCCGGCGGTCACCGTACCGGCGTTCAGCGTGGTGCCGCCGGCGTAGGTGTTGGTGCCGTTGAGGTTCAGATTGGCCGCGCCGTTTTTCACCAGGCTGCCGGCTCCGGCGACAGTGCCGGTGAGGGTCAGGTCTGCGCTGCCACCGATGTTCATCGCACCGGCCAGGTTGACCTGATTGCCCAGCGTGACGGCAGTGTTGGTGTCCAGCGTGGTGCCGGCTGCCGCGTTCAGCGCACCGCTGCCCAGCGCGGTATTGCTGCCGACGATCAGCTTGCCGACGTTGAGTGCGGTGTTGCCGAAGTAGGTGTTGGCGCCGTTGAGAATCAAATCAGCGGGGCCACTTTTGGTCAGGCCGCCAACTCCGGAAACCACCCCTGCAAGCGTCAGCGCATTGCTGCCGCCGATGGTCACGTTGCCGCCGAGGTTGACGTTGTTCGCCAGGCTGGTCGCGGTGCTGGCGTCCAGCGTGGTGTTGTTGCCAGCGTTGAGCACGCCGGTGCCGAGCGCGGTGTTGGAGCCGACGATCAGTGTCCCGGCGTTCAGCGACGTAGAGCCGGTGTAGGTATTGGCGCCGGTGAGGGTCAGGGTCGAAGCGCCAGTCTTGATCAGGTTGCTGCTGCCGCTGATCACGCCGCCGAGGGTCAGCGGGTTGGCACCGCCGGCAGTCAGGTTGGCGTTCAGGGCAATCGCGTTGTTCAGCGTCACGTTGGCGCTGCTGTTAAGCGTTGCGCCCGCACCGCCCACGGTCAACGTGCCGGTGCCGAGTGCCGCGCCGTTGCCGACGGTCAGGCTGCCGGCGTTGAGCGCGGTGCCACCGGTGAAGGTGTTGGCGCCGTTGAGGGTCAGGTTGGCCGTGCCGTTCTTGATCAACTGGCTGGCGCCGCTTAGCACGCCGCCGAGGATCATGCCGTTGCTGCCGCCGATGGCCAGGTTGCCGTTGAGGGCGACGTTGTTGTTGAGGATGACCGAGGTGTTGCTGTCGAGGGTCGCGGCGTTCGCGACGGTCAGGTCGCCGCTGCCCAATGCGGCGGCGTTGCCAACGGTCAGGGTGCCGGCATTCAGCGTGGTTCCGCCACTGAAGGTGTTGGCGCCGTTGAGAATCAGGTTGGCCGCGCCGTTCTTGGTCAGCCCGCCACTGCCGCTGACTATGCCGCCGAGAGTCAGATTGGCGTTGCCGGCGATGTTCAGGTTGCCGCCGAGGGCGACCGCGTTGCTCAGCGCCACGGTGGTGCTGGCGTCGAGGGTGGTGCCCGCCGCCGTGGTCAGTGCGCCGGTGCCCAGCGCGGTGTTGGAGCCGACGATCAGCGTGCCATTATTCAGCGCGGTGCCACCGGAGAACGTGTTGTTGCCGCTGAGGGTCAGGTTCGCAGTGCCGCCCTTGATCAGGTTGCCGGCGCCGCTGATGACACCACTCAAACCAAGCGCCTGAGTGCCACCGATGGTCAGCCCGCCTGCCAGCGCGACGGCATTGGCTAACGTCACGGCGGCGGTCGCATCCAGCGTGGTGCCGGCCGCCGCGTTCAATGCGCCCGTGCCGAGGGCGGTGTTGCTGCCAACGAGCAAGCTGCCGCCATTGAGTGCGGTGGTGCCGCTGTTGGTGTTGTTGCCGGTCAGGGTCAGGCTGGCGCTGCCGCTCTTGGTGATCGCACCGGTGCCGGAGACGATGCCGCCCAGGGTCAGGGCATTGCTGCCGAGCACGTTCAGCGCACCGGTGATGCCGACGTTGTTGCCCAGTGTCACGTTGCCGGTGCTGTCGAGGCTGGTGCCGTTGCTGGTGTTGAGCACACCGGTACCCAGTGCGTTGTTGTTGCCGACGCGCAAGGCCCCGGCACTGAGACTGGTGATCCCGGTGTAGGTGTTGATGCCGTTGAGGGTCAGGCTGCCGCTGCCGGTCTTGGTCAGGTTGGCGGCGCCGCTGATTACCCCGCCCAAGGTCAACGCACCGGTGCCGGTTGCGGTGAGGGTGCTGTTGAGCGTGATCGCGTTAGCCAGTGAAATCGGTGCCGTCGCTGAAATGCTCGAAGAGCCGCCAACCGTGATGCCACCGGTACTGAACGACTGGTTGTTGCCCACCAGCACCACACCGCCATTGAGCACGGTGTTGCCGGTGTAAGTGTTGATGCCGTTGAGGTTGAGCTGGCCGCTGCCGATCTTGGTCAGGCCGCCCGTGCCGGAAATCACCCCGTTGAGGGTCGTGCCGTTGATGCCCTGCAGGGTCAGGCCGCCGGCGCCCAGGTTGATCTGGTTGGCCAGCGTCAAACCGGCATTGCTGGCCTGGAGGATCCCGCCGTTGGACGTCAGCACGCCGCTGCCGAACGCCGCGTTGTCGTTAAACTGCGCGACACCGCCATTGAGGGTGGTCGCACCGCTGACCAACGGCCCCTGCAAGGTCCAGGTGCCGCTGTTGAGGGTCAGGTTGTTGAAGTTGACGTAGGTGGCGCTGGACGCCGTGCCCGTCCCGGTGGTGCCGCCGCCAAGGCCGATCGGGTTTTGCAGAATCAGCGTGTTGGTACCCGCCGCGCCGCCATCGATCGTTCCGGTCGGGGCGAAGGTCAGGTTGATGCCGATCAGGCCACCGAGGCCGACGGAGACTTGCACACCGTCGCCGACGTTAACGCTGGAACCGGTGATCGCGTAGAAGGTGTTGGTGCTACCCGCCCCCATCGACACACCGCCGGTGATGTTGCCGGCGTTGGTGAAGGTGTTGCCCGCCACTGACGTTTCGAACGCAATCCGGCCATTGATGGTGCCGCTGGCACTGTTGGTCATGTTGACTTGCGAACCGCCATACACCCCGACCACCGGGGTATCGGCCAGGGTGATGCCGCCGACCGACAGCCCGGTGGAGGTGATGGTGCCGTCGTTGGTGATGGTCGTGGTGCCCGACACCGAGTTGTTCACGGCAATCCCCAGCCCGTCGATGCTGGTCAGGTTGAGCCCGAGCAGCATGCCGGTGCCGCGAATCAGCCCGGTGGCGTTGTTGACGATGCTCACCGTGCTGGTCGCGCCGGTACCGATGAACGCACCGCCACTGAGGATCGACACCAGGCCCAGCAAGGCCGGGTCGAGGGTGCCGGAGTTGTTCAGGTTGATGTTGGCCCCGGTCAGGTTGAGCACCTTGCCGCCCAGGGTGGCGTTCATCTGCGCTCCGTTGGTGACGTTGACCGTCAGGCCGCTGGTGGCACTGCTGTAGTCATTGAGAAACAGCGGCAGCGTCGGGACGCCCGAACAGGTAATCGTCGAACCTGCCGCCGAGCAGGTCGCGAGCGCCTGCTCGCTGACGCCGCCGAACAACAGTCCGGCAACGCTCAGGTGCACAGCAAGGGAAAGTGGGGAAAAACGCGAAACGAGGGCGACACCAAACCTTGCTTCCACGGGCTACTCCTTGTCGTGGCCAAATTCTTCCTTGAAGGCGTGGGAGACGTGCTTATTCCACACGCGAATCAAGACTGCGACGGTCATCACAAAACCGCGTCTTGGCTGACAAGCTAGTAGACGCCCCGCGATGGGGCACTGATTAAATGGTGTTAATACTTTAATACTAGGGCCGTCTAGAACGAGGGTTTCGGCCAGTAAACACTGGGTTTGGCGACACCTGACTAACCCTGTGGGAGCGGGCTTGCTCGCGAAAGCGGTGTAACTGAGAAGGATGTGTCACCTGACCCGACGCCTTCGCGAGCAAGCCCGCTCCCACAGGAGAATTTCAGCGTTTAAAAGAAACTGGTACGCCTTGTGCAAACGTTTGCGACCTGCCGATAACGGCTTTTTCGTAACAAAACCGTACAGACCCGCAGAACCCGGGCCTCGATCCGAAAAAAAGGACTTTGAATGCACGTTGCTTCCCTTCTTCGCGCCCCGTTTGCGCGCACGTTTGCTGTTTCCCTGCTACTGACCGGCGTTACCGGAGTTCTCAGCCACAGCGCGTTGGCGCAACCGGCGCTGCCCGACGAATCCGCTCAGGGCGAAGCCCTCAGCCCGGAAGCTGCCCCGCCGAAAAAAGGCGTGTATCTGTCGGACTGGTACAACCAGGACCTGACGCTGATCGGCAGCAAGGACATCAGCTTCGGGCCGCAACCGGCCGACGACATTTATCTGGAATACGAGTACTTCGGGCGCAAGGGTCCGTTCGAGCTGTACGGCTACGTCGACATTCCGAAGATCTTCAACATCGGCAACAGCCACGACAAAGGCGTGTGGGATCACGGCTCACCGGTGTTCATGGAACACGAGCCGCGCATCTCCATCGACTACCTCGCCGGCCGCAGCCTGGCCATCGGCCCGTTCAAGGAATGGTATGTGGCGTTCGACTGGATCTACGATCACGGCAGCCGTAAAGAGAACCGCGCCAACACCCTGTACAGCGGCTTCGGCACCGACATCGACACCCATTCGCGGGTCAACCTGTCGGCCAACCTGTACGGGCGCTACCAGTGGGAAAACTACGGCGCGAGCAATGAGTATTCATGGGACGGCTACCGCGCGCAGCTCAAGTACATCGTGCCCATCGACAAATTCAGCAACGGCGCGTCGCTGACCTACATCGGTTTCACCAACTTCGATTTCGGCTCGGACATTCACAAGGACAATCCGGCGCGCACCGCCAATGCCACGGTGGCGACCAACGTGCTGTTGTACTCGTTCACCCACCTGCGCTTCACCCTGGTCGGCCGTTACTTCCATAACGGCGGCAACTGGGAGGACGGCAGTGAGTTGAACTTCGGCGACGGTAATTTCCGCGCGCGCTCCAACGGTTGGGGCTACTACGCCGGCATCGGCTACCAGTTCTGAAATCAGGAGATTCTCATGCAAGCAATGACGCGTCTGACCTTGGCCGCTGCGGCCCTGCTCTCTTCCACGGCGTGGGCGGCTGAAGCGCCGATCCAGCCGAAAGTCGTACTGATCACCATGTTCGCCCCCGAGGCACAGAACTGGATCGAGCGCCTGAATCTCAAGCAGGAAATCCGCGTACCGGGCCTGTCCGCCGAGTACCCGACCATCCGCTGCAACTCGCAACAGGTGTGCCTGTTGACCACCGGCATGGGCCAGACCAATGCCGCCGCCTCGACCTTGGCACTGGCGCTGTCGCCGAAATTCGATCTGCGCAAAAGCTACTTCCTGATCGCGGGTATCGCCGGCATCAGCCCGAAGCACGGGACCATCGGCACCGCCGCGTGGGCGCATTACCTGGTGGAATTCGGTACCCAATGGGAACTGGATTCGCGCGATGCGCCGGCGAGCTGGCCGACCGGCTACCTGGGCATTAACACCAAAGGCCCCAACGAAAAACCGCCGCTGGACTACAAGACCGAAGTCTTCGAACTCAACCCGACACTGCAGGCCAAAGCCTTCGCCCTAAGCCACAAGGTCGAACTGAGCGAGAGCAAGGAGTCGGCGGCGTGGCGCCGGAAATACCCGTCGGCCCCGGCCAATCAGCCGCCCGTGGTCACGCGCTGCGACACGCTGGCGGGCAACACCTGGTTCTCCGGTACACGCCTGAGCGAACGCGCCGAGGTCTGGACCAAATTGTTGACCGATAACCACGGCGAATACTGCACCACGCAACAGGAAGACAACTCCACCTACGAAGCGCTGCTGCGTGCCAGTCGCGAAGGTCTGGTGGATGTGCAGCGTCTGGCCGTGGTGCGTGCCGGCTCTGACTTTGATCGGCCGGCACCGGGCGGCAGTGAAGTGGATAATCTGCTGAAATACGCCGATCAGGGCGGGTTCGTGCCGGCGCTGGAAAACCTCTATCGCGCCGGCAACCCGCTGGTGCAGGACATTCTGAAACACTGGTCGGCGTGGGAAAACGGCGTTCCGCAATCCTGAGTACAACACGGTAAAAATGTGGGAGCGGGCTTGCTCGCGAATGCGGTGTATCAGCCAATACTTGCTTCGCTGACACACCGCTTTCGCGAGCAAGCCCGCTCCCACAGTTGTTTTGCGGTGTCAGGGAATCAGGATGACCTTGTCGCCACTGCCCTGATTCACCTGCGCGTAGCTGTCCACCCCCTCCGCCAATGGCACCTGCACCAACCACTGCGGCAACGGCAACAGATCCTCATCAAAGAACCGCCCAAACTGCTCGAGCATCGCCGCACAGGCTTGCACGCCGTACAGCAGCGAGTTGATCCCGACCACCGAACCGCCCTTGCGGTACAACACCAGCGCCGGCAACTGCACATGGCCGTCGACCGGTGCGGCGATGATCGCGATGCGGCCGAACGCTGCCAGTGCCGCCACCGAGGCCGGCAGCCAGAAGCCGGTGGTGTCGAAGATCACGTCAGCGCCACCGCTGTACACCGCGCTGACCTGCGCGCCGAGGTCTTCGGGTTTATCCAGCTGAATCGTCTGGAAGCCCTGCGCCTGCAACTCCTTGACCTGCTCCGGCCGCCGCGCTGCCGCGAGGATCTGCGCACCGCGCACCTTGGCCAACGCCAATGCCGCCGTGGCCACCGCGCCGCCACCGATCACCAGCAAACGGGTTTCAGCCGTCACCAAGCTACGCTCCAGCGCATCCCACGCCGTGGTGTACGGCACGCCGAGGCTGGCGGCCTGGGCGAAACTCAAGTGCGACGGTTTGTGCGCCACGCCATTGGCCGGCAGTTTGACGAACTGCGCGTGCGAGCCATCGGCGAAAAAGCCCAGTTCACGCCCGGTGCCCCAGACTTCCTGACCGAGCAACGCCTGCGGGCCTTCGACCACGACACCGGCAAAATCACGCCCGGGAATCCGTGGCAACGTGGTGTACGGAAATCGCCCGAGCACGTTCTTCACATCGCTGGGGTTCAGACCGGCCGCCTTGATCTCGACCAGCACTTCATCAGCGCCGGGCACCGGGGTCGGTACGTCGACGAAATGCAGGGAAGACAGATCGCCGGTTTTATCGAATTGCAGTGCTTTCATGAGGACATCCATCAAAGGGAAAAAGGAATTCAGGACAGCCAACCGGCGACCAGTTGCCGGCCCATCGGCCACAGCTGCTCACCCGCGAGCATGCCCAGCAGCCCCACCAGCGCGATGGCCGGTGGTGCCGGGGAACGAAAATCCAGCGCGCCATAGAGCAGGCCGACACCCAGACCGATGGCCAGCGAAATCAGATAGTTCATGAAGGAAACTCCGCCGCGTTGAAGGAATGGGCAGAGTCTAGGGAAAGATGGGCAGAGGCGTCGGCCAAGGACTTCTGAATTTCGGCCAATTCCCCGCGTTCACTGCCGTCCCCTGTGGGAGCGGGCTTGCTCGCGAAGGCGGCGGGTCAGTCACTTTATGCTTCACAGACAAACCGCTTTCGCGCTCCCACAGGGATTGCGTTCAGGTGGCCGTAAATTGCGAAGGCGCCACGCCCAGTTCGCGCCGGAACATGTCACTGAAACTGCTCGGCGAATATCCCAGCTCCCGAGCAATCGCACTCACTGGCACGCCCTGAATCAACTCGGCCACCGCCGTCGCCAGTTGCACCTGCCGCCGCCATTCGGCGAAGCCCATGCCCAGACTGTCCTTGAACAACCGCGCCAGCGTGCGCACACTCGCCCCGGCGTTTTCCGCGTGCTGTTCGAACGGAATGTCCAGCGACGGTGCCGCCATCACCGCCTGGCACAAATTCATCAGGCGCCGGTCGGAATCGTCCGGCAGCGGGATCTTCAATTGTGAGCGCCGGGCACGCTTGAGCTCCAGCAACGCCAGCCCGACCAAGGCGTCGTAATAAGCCGGCTCACCGCTGTCACCCTGCTCCACCAGCCCGACGATCAACTCACGCAACAGCCCACCGACCTCGATCACCTGCACCGTCGGATCCAGCGTTGCCGCCAGCACCGGGCGCAGGTAGATATTGCGCATTTGCAAGTCCGAGACCACGCGAATTCCATGCGGCACCCCGGGCGGCAACCACACCGCGCGCTGCGGCGGCACCACCAGTGCCTCATGCGGGGTTTCGACCCACATCACCCCGCTCATTGCATACAGCAACTGCCCCCAGACATGCTCGTGCGGCTCGATGAACAAACCACGCGGATAGGTACGCGCCAGCGGTTGCACCGGCACATCGGTATCCGTGAGATCGGGGGGTGCGGCGAGGGCCATGGCGAGCATTCATTGGGGTTGGCGGAAGGCGCATGGTAACCAGTCGGTCACAGCGTCGACAACGATAGATACCGTCGGACAATCCGAGTGAATTTTCCCGACGCGCCGCGATCCTTCTAATACCACAGGGAGGATTACGGGCTTTATGAACAACGCAAAACTGTTTGTCATCGATTACACCCTTCACGGCACGCCTAAGTCGTTCATTATCCGCTCGGACAGAATGGACAACGCCGAGGCGTGGCACTGGGCAAGCTGCGACGCCGGTGTGGGTCGCATCCCGCGTTTCGGCCGGGAAAAAGTGCAAAAGACCAGCAAACCGATGGCGGAGAAATTCGGCGTGGAAAACGTCACATGGCGACCGGCGAGCTAGACTCTCGTCAGGCGATGGGGACTCTTGGGGGGCGTACACAATGACCAGCATCTTCAGCCCGGCGCATCTGGATTACGGACTGGACACCCTGTTCGGACGTATCACCAAAAGCGTGGACTGTCGGGTGGGTCTTGAGGCTGTCGAAGACGACCCGTATAGCTTCGCCCTGCGTGTGCCGGCGCCGTTACCGGAAGACCTCGACCAGGCGAAAACCGTGGTGGTCAGGGTTGACGGGCGACGACTGCAAGGCACGGTGCGCCGTACCGAACGGCTGGATGATGAAAGCCTGAAACTGCAAGTGGAGCCTGATTAGGCTCCACTTTTTTTGCGCGCGGTTATTTGGGGTGGGCGCAATGGCAGCCTTTGCTTGAACACTCTTCACCGCCCTTGTGGTGGTGCGCGCAGGCTTCACAGCAATAGTGTTTGCCGTGCACGGCGTAGGCGTGGTCGCCTTCCTTGATCGTGCATTTGCAGTTGGGGCAGTCGCATTTTCTATCGGGCATGGGGGCAGACTCCTTTTTTTGGTGGTTGTCTGGGCTTTTGGGATAAGCCGTAAATACCAGTGTAGGAGCTGACGAAGGCTGCGATCTTTTGATTTTGCTTGGGTGCGATTTGGATACTTGGTTTTTGGGTGTATATCCGTTTTTTCGGGTGCTGCCGCTGGCGGTTTCGCTCTTACAGCGAGTCACCTTTTCCAAACGCCGAAAAGGTAACCCAAAAGGCTTTGCCCCGGCGTACGGCACTTCGCTTAGGCTCAGTGTTCCCTCGCTACGGTGTCCATCCGGGGGCATCGCCTCCGGTTTGCTTCGCTGCACCTCCTCTCGATGTATGCGGCTCCGCCGCATGGCGCTGCGCGCCTACCCCCCGGATGAACACCTTCGCTCGGCCTGCCGAAGGGGCAAAAGATCAAAAGCCAAAGCCACATCAAAAGCCGGATCAAGAGCCCCTCACCCTAGCCCTCTCCCGGAGGGAGAGGGAACTGATCGCGGTGTTTGGGAGAGGTGCGCCGACGTGAAACACCCAGTCGAACTCAGGTTCTGAAAGGCTCAAAAATCGGCTCCCTCTCCCTCGGGAGAGGGCTGGGCGGGCGGCGTTCCGATGAGGGGTAGATCCAACACAGAACACAAGCCGACCGCATGCTTTTCCACCACTCAACAGGATGAGCGCAAGCTCGGCTGCAGCTTTTGATCTTGATCCACGGGCGACGTCGGAAGGCTGAGTGGAGGGATTCATCCGGGGGTGGGAGCGCAGCGACCGTTTGGCGCAGCCAAACACAGCGAGAGGAGGTGCAGCGAAGCAAACCGGAGGCGCTGCGCCCGGATGGAGCCCGGAGCGAAGGGACCCCGAGCCCCAGCGAGCGGGCCGAACGTAGGAGCAAGCGTTTTTTTGCTTACTTTTTTTAGGCGTTTGTAAAAAAAGTGAGTCGCCGTAAGGGGGGAGTGTCATAAATTTTGTGTTCGGGCATAACATGTCGCAGAGGTGCATGTATGCCGACCAAAAAGAGACCGGCCCGAGAGGCCCAGCGTGACCTTCCTTCCATTCCCCAAGAGCTGATCGACCAGTTCGTCAGCGGCCCGATGAGTGCCGACGCTATTCAGGATGCCGCGATGGCGTTTAAGAAAGCGCTGATCGAGCGAGCCCTTGGCGCCGAGATGGGGCACCACCTTGGTTATCCTCAGGGCGCGGAGCGCCCTGAGGATTCGAGTAATCAGCGTAATGGCAGAAGCAGCAAGACCGTGCTGACCGAAGACGGCCCGTTGCGTCTGGATATTCCCAGAGACCGCGACGGCAGTTTCGCCCCGATCCTGATCCCCAAGCACGAGCGCCGTTTCACGGGTTTCGACGACAAAATCATCGCCATGTATGCCCGTGGCATGAGCGTTCGCGAGATTCGTGCTTTCCTCTCGGAACAGTACGGCACAGATGTCTCTCATGACTTCATCAGCTCCGTCACCGATGCGGTTCTGGAGGAAGTCAGTACCTGGCAGCAACGCCCGCTTGAGCCCATGTATCCGGTCATTTTCTTCGATGCTCTGCGGGTCAAGATCCGTGACGAAGGCGTGGTTCGCAATAAGGCCATCTACTTGGCTCTGGGCGTGCTGCCGGATGGGACCCGAGATATTTTGGGGATCTGGATCGAGAACACTGAAGGTGCCAAGTTCTGGATGAAGGTCTTCAATGACCTCAAAACCCGGGGCGTCGAAGACGTGCTGATCGCGGTAACTGACGGGCTCAAAGGTATGCCGGAGGCTTTGAGTGCGGTGTTTCCAGAGACAACGCTGCAGACATGCATCGTCCATTTGATCCGCAACAGCCTTGATTACGCGGCGTGGGACAAGCGCCGTGAACTGGCCAAGGCCCTTAAGCCGATTTATCAAGCTCTCAATGCCGATGTCGCCGAACAGGCTCTGGACGCCTTCGAAGCGGGGCCGTGGGGCAAGCAGTATCCGACGATAGCGGCGGCTTGGAGACGCGCCTGGGAGCGGGTTATCCCATTTTTCGTGTTCCCACCCGCGATACGCAAAGTGATCTACACCACCAACGCGATCGAAAGCATCAATTCGCAGTTACGCAAGATCATCAAGACAAGAGGCCACTTTCCAACCGATGAGGCGGCGACAAAACTGATCTGGCTGGCGCTGAAAAACATCACCGCCAACTGGGGCAGCGCCGCCCATGACTGGAAAAGCGCCATGAATCAGTTTGCGGTTTTATATGGAGACCGATTCATCAGGCCGAACTGGTGAAATGAAGGCCTGCCTGACGGCAGGCCATTACCGGCCCGCACACAAAAAATCTGACACTCTCCGTAAGGGCGGAACCCTAAGCCGCCGTTACCGCAGCAACGGATATACACCCAAGACTCAATCAGAACCCCGAACACTACTCCGATACATAAAAACCAAAGCCAACCCCAGACACACCATCGCCAACACCCGCGAGGACGAAAGCTCGATCGCCGGATTCCCCAACCAGCCAAAATTATCGATCAACATCCCCATCCCAAGTTGGCCAACAATCACCGCAACAGTCGCCACCGCCGCCCCCACAACAGGCACCGCGCCAACCATGACCATCATGTAAACCACGCCAAACAGCGCACCGCAGACCTGCCACTTCGGCACATCGAGCAAACTCACCGCATGCGCCGGCTCAAAAAACACAATCAACAACCCGGTGACCACCGCCCCGACGAAAAACGTCAGCAAACTGCTGCGCAACACCCCGACGCTTTCACCAAGGCGCCCATTGATCGCCGCCTGCACACTCAACACCGCGCCAGCCAACACCACCACTGCCAACAAAATAACCAGACTCATATTCTCAACCCCGCGCAATCAGAACCAGTGCCACCACTATCAACCCCAACGCCAGCCAGCGCTCGGCATTGACCTTCTTGCGCGTCGCGCCGAACCAGCCGAAATGGTCGATCAGCACACTCTTGCCGACCTGCCCGGACAGGATCGCGATCATCGTCATCGCGATCCCGATATGCGGCGTCGCCAGGGTCAGCACCACCACGTACATCGGCCCGAGAAAGCCGCCGATCAATTGCCAGCGCGGCAGATCGGTCAGCGCCGGGCCTTTCTGCGGGCCGGCGAACAACAGCAGCAAAAACAGAATCGCCGAACCCACGCCGAAGATGCTCAAGGTCGCCCACAGATGCCCGACCTGCTGCCCCAGCGGCCCCAGTAACCCGGCCTCCACCGACAGGCCCATGCCGGCCAGAATCACCAGCGGCAGCAACAACAGGCGCAACCACGACCGGGTCGCCGGCGCCGGCACACTCACTTCATCCAATGTCTGCATCATCCAAAACCCACGCAAGTAAACGATGGCGCGGATTATCGGCTGGCGTAGCTGTGCGATAAATGGGAGCATCCGGACAACACTTTTGCGCAACGCGCACAGCAGGACGATCCATGCACGGGCTGAACGAACTAGGATTCAAGGCGCTGAGGCTGTTTGTGGCGGTGCTCGACCACGGCAGTTTTTCCGAAGTCGCCCGCCGCGAGGGCGTGGCGCCCTCTTCGATTTCACGGCAGATCCAGTTGATGGAGCAGGCGCTGAACCAGCAATTGCTCTACCGCCACACCCGCGCCGTGACGCCGACCGAGGCCGGGCGCATGCTCGGCCACCATGCGCGGCTGGTGCTGGTGCAACTGGAAGAGGCCGAGCAGGCGTTGCAGGAACAGCAAAGCGAACCCACCGGGCTGGTGCGGATCAACGCGCCGGTGGTGTTCGGCCAACGGCATCTGACGCCGTGGCTCGGTCAGTTGTGCGCGCGCTATCCAAAGCTGCAACTGGACATCCAGCAGACTGACCATTACGTCGACCCGTTGCAGGAAGGCGCCGACCTGCTGTTTCGCATCGGCCCGATGCACGACTCGAGCATGCAGGCGCGGATTCTCGCGCCGCACCGCTTTCAGGTCGCGGCCAGCCCGACTTATCTGAAGCGCCACGGCACACCGCAACATCCCGACGAACTCGCGCAACACCAGTGCCTGGCCTACAAAGGTGCGACCGGTCAGCAACGCTGGTTTTTCCGTCAGGATCAGGACGACTGGACGCCTTACTCGGTCAAAGGCCCGATCACTGGCAACCACGCCGACACCCTCACCCAGGCCGCCGAACAAGGCTTGGGGCTGGTGATGTTTCCGTCCTGGTTGATTGGTGAAGCGGTGCGCGAAGGCACGCTGGTGCCGGTGTTGCGCGAGTATCAGGTGTCGAACAGCCTGGAGCCGCAGCAGATCGCAGTGCTGTGGCCGGGGAGTCGAAGGTTGTCGGTGAAGGTGCGGACGGTGATTGATTTCTTTGTTGAGTGCTTCGGCGAAGTGCCGTACTGGGACAGACCTTGAAGCTGAAAATCAAAAGCCCCTCACCCTAGCCCTCTCCCAGAGGGAGAGGGGACTGATCGGGGGATAGTCAAGAGATACGCTGACATGAGCGATCGGCTTTGAATCCATAATCGACTGGTTTTTTCAGGTCGATGTATGACGCGAGACGCTGCGGTCGGTTCCCTCTCCCCCCGGGAGAGGGCTAGGTTGAGGGCCCGCTTGAGGATTCACACAATTATCAGATGCGGAACTGGCCCACCAGCTTGCCCAATCGCTGGCCAAGATCTGCCAGGCTGCGCGAAGTCTGCGCGCCCAACTGGGTCTCATCCGCCACGCTGTCCACCGCCACCGCGATCTGATGCACGCTGCGGTTGATCTCTTCGGCCACCGCGGTTTGTTCCTCGGCTGCGCTGGCGATCTGCGCGTTCATCGAGTTGATCGTCGCGATCAGGTCAGCCATGGCATCCAGCGACGCCCCGGCCTGATTGGCCTGCGCCGAAGTGCCATCGCCCGCTTCACTGGAACGGCGCATCGCCTCGACCGCCGACTGCGTGCCGGCCTGCAGGCGATCGATCATGCCCTGAATTTCCTGAGTGCTGATCTGCGTGCGGCTGGCCAGTGCCCGCACTTCGTCCGCCACCACTGCAAAGCCGCGCCCGGCCTCCCCGGCGCGTGCCGCTTCAATCGCCGCGTTCAGCGCCAAGAGGTTGGTCTGCTCGGCAATCGAACGGATCACCCCAAGCACGCCGACAATCGACGACACGTCCTGCTGCAGGCTGTCGAGCGACACGCCGCTGCTGCGAATGTCATCCACCAGCGCATGAATCTGTTTGATGCTGCCGGCCACCACGCGTTTGGCGCTCTGGCCTTCTTCGTCGGTCTGCTGCGCGGCGACCGCAGCGTTCTGCGCGCTCTTGGCGACTTCCTGGGCAGCGGCGGACATCTCGTTGATCGCCGTGGCGACCTGATCGGTCTCGTGGCGCTGACGCTCCATCGCCTGATCGGAACGCTGGGCCTGATCCGACACCTGGGTCACCAGGCCGGTGAGTTGCGTGGTCATCTCGGTGATCTGCCGCACCAGACCGTGGATCTTGTCGACGAAGCGGTTGAACGAGCCGGCCAGTTCGCCGAGTTCGTCCTGGCTGGTGATGTTCAACCGGCGCGTGAGATCGCCCTCGCCCGCCGCGATGTCGTCGAGGTTGGCTTTCATCAGGTTCAACGGGCGCAGAATGGTGTTGGCCAGCAGCATCCCCGCGATGGCAATCACCAGCAGCACCAGCACCGCCACGCCGACGATGCTGAGGATCACGCCTTGCATGCGCTCCTGCACTTGCGCCTCGACCACTGCCACTTGCGCTTCAATGCCGTCGAGGCTGACCGAGGTACCGACCGCCATATCCCACTTCGCCAGGTACTCGGTGTAGCCGAGTTTCGGCACCAGCACGCTGGCATTGCCCGGCAGCGGCGAGCTGTATTGCAAATAGTGGGTGCCTTCCTTCGCCACTTTCACCAGGCCGAGGTTGACGTAGACGCCATTCGGGTCGCGGTTGTCCTTGAAGCTTTTGCCCACGCCTTCGGGGTCGTTGGCCTTGAACAGGCGCACGGTCTCGGAGTCGTAGCCGAAGAAGTAGCCGTCCTTGCCGTAGCGGATGCCCGACAGCAGCTTGATCGCCTGCGCCCGCGCCGCGTTGTCACCGGGGGCGGCCGCGTCGTACAGCGGTTTGATCGTGGTCATCGCCACGGCGACGTAACTTTGCAGGGTGGCCTTGGCATCGGCGAGCAGGCGCTCGCGGGTCTGTTCGACTTCGGTGTGCGCCTGTTGCTGGAGGATAAACAGCGTGGTCAGGCTGATGACCAGCGCAAAGAGCAGCACCGGCAGGACGGCAAGGGACAGGACTTTGGCCTTGAGACTCAAGCGCATTGGGGGGCTCACTCTTTTGGTTTTATTGGCGTGGTTAAAGGCGTTAACGGCACGCGAAAGCAAAAGTTGAGCGGGGGATTCACCGCATTCCCCTGTGGGAGCGGGCTTGCTCGCGAAGGCGTCGTGTCAGTCAACATTTATGTTTCTGATACACCGCTTTCGCGAGCAAGCCCGCTCCCACAGGTTTCAGCGTTTACAACACCATCGCGGCCACCCAGCCGAACGCCAGCAACGGCAGGTTGTAATGCAGGAAGGTCGGAACCACGGTGTCCCAGATGTGGTGATGCTGGCCGTCGATGTTCAGGCCGGAGGTCGGGCCGAGGGTCGAGTCCGAGGCGGGCGAACCGGCGTCACCCAAGGCCCCGGCGGTACCAACGATGCACACGATCGCTAGCGGACTGAAGCCCAGTTGCACGCACAGCGGCACGAAAATCGCCGCCAGAATCGGCACGGTGGAGAATGACGAACCGATGCCCATGGTCACCAGCAGCCCGACCAGCAACATCAACAGCGCGCCGATGCCCTTGCTGTGATTGATCCACGACGCCGACGATTCGACCAGGGTCTGCACTTCTCCGGTAGCCTTCATCACTTCGGCGAACCCGGACGCGGCGATCATGATGAAGCCGATCATCGCCATCATTTTCATGCCTTCGGTGAACAGGTCATCGGTGTCGCGCCACTTGACGATGCCGGACACCGAAAAGATCAGAAAACCGACCAGCGCCCCGATAATCATCGAGTCCAGCAGCAGTTGCACAATGAACGCCGCCGCAATCGCCACACCGGCGATCATCAGGCTCAGCGGGTTGTACTGCACCGCCACTTGCTCGACCTGTTCGATCTTCGCCAGGTCGTACACGCGTTTCTTGCGGTAGCTGATGAACGCCATCGCCAGGCCGAACACCATGCCCAGCGCCGGAATGCCCATGGCGTGGGTGACGTTGATGCCACTGATGTCGACGCCACTGCGCGCGACGTTGGCCAGCAGGATTTCGTTGAGGAAGATGTTACCGAAGCCTAGCGGCAGGAACATGTACGGGGTGATCAGGCCGAAGGTCATGACGCAGGCGATCAACCGGCGATCCAGCTGCAACTTGGTCAGCACATATAACAGTGGCGGCACCAGCAGCGGAATGAACGCAATGTGGATCGGCAGGATGTTCTGCGAGGCAATCGCCACCACCCACAGCAGACCGATCAGCAGCCACTTGACGCTGCCGCCGCCGGTCGAATGCTGGCGGTCAACCATCGCCAGGGCCTTGTCGGCCAGCGCATGGGCCAGGCCGGACTTGGCAATCGCCACGGCGAAAGCGCCGAGCAATGCGTAGGACAACGCCACCGTCGCCCCGCCACCCAGGCCGCTGTTGAACGCCTTGAGCGTGGCGTCGATGCCCAGACCACCGGTCAGGCCACCAACCAGCGCACCGACGATCAGGGCGATCACCACGTGCACACGGGACAGGCTGAGGATCAGCATGACGCCGACCGCAGCAATCACTGCATTCATTTCACTACCTCAAAAACACTGCGATGAAATCATCACCGCCAGACAGGATGAGTCCGCCAACGGTTAACCGGCGGATTTGCAAAGAGGGTCTTATTAGAAGGGCGCGCACTGTGCCGCAGAGTGGCGGCGGTGTCAAAGCGAGCGGCTGAACTGAAATGTAGCTGGCAATGGAGAACCCTGCGGTAAGGAGATCAATGTAACGGGCAATGGAGGACCCTGTGGCGAGGGGATTTATCCCCGATCGGCTGCGCAGCAGTCGCCAAACCTGAATATGCAATTTCTCTGAACGATTGTGAGGGCGGCTTCGCCCCCCCATCGGGGATAAATCCCCTCACCACAGGTATCTGATCGCCAGCATGCGGCAATTGGTCATATTGCGCTTGAACAATAAAGAAAGCCGAAACGCGGCCGTTACAGTGCAAAGTCTCAGATATTTATCGAATAAGGACGTCTCCATGTCGCTCAGACAACTTTCCATTCAATGGAAAATCACCCTGCTCGCCGGCCTGTGCCTGGCGGGCATCGTGACCCTGCTGGTGGGTCTTTCGCTGTACCGCATGGAGCACAGCTCCGAGCTGGTGAAGGCTTCGAGCATGGAGATGCTGACCGAGTCAGCCCAGGCGCGCATTGAATCGCAAGGTGAGGTGCAGGCTGCCGGCATTCGCCAGCAGTTCATGGATGCCTATCAGTACGGCCACGGCTTCTCGCGGCAGGTGCTGTTCCTGCGCGAACAGGCCGAGAAGCGCTTCCTCGATGCCTTCGACCTGCGCGAAGACATGACCCGTCAGGTCAAGTCCGCGCTGCAAGCCAACCCGGATCTGCTCGGTCTGTCGCTGGTGTTCGAAGCCAACGCCTTGGATGGCAAGGATGAACTGTTCGCCGGTCAGGCCGAACTGGGCAGCAACGACAAGGGCCGCTTCGCCCTGTACTGGTCGCAGCCGACTCCCGGCAAAGTCACCTCGATGGCCCTGCCGGAAAGCGACATGGCCGACACCAGCACCGGCCCCAGCGGTCAGGCCGCCAACGCCTGGTTCACCTGCCCGCGCACCACGCTCAAACCGTGCGTGATCGAACCGTACTTCTATGTGATCGACGGCCAGAACGTGCTGATGACCAGCATCGTCTTCCCGCTGATGGTCAACGGCAAAGTCATCGCCTCGCTGTCGGTGGACATCAATCTCAACAGCCTGCAGGCGATCAGCCAGGGCGCGAGCAAAAAACTCTACGACGGCCAGACCGCCGTGAGCATCATCAGCCCCACCGGCCTGCTCGCCGGCTACAGCCCGGACGCCAGCAAACTGAGCAAGCGCCTGGATGCCGTGGATACCGTCAGCGGCGCTGAATTGCTGCGTCAACTCGCCGCCAGCAGCAGCGTCAGCAGCCTGCACAGCAACGGCCAGTTGAAAGTGCTGTCGCCGTTCCAGCCGATCCCCGGCGGGCCGTCGTGGGGCGTGTTGCTCGACGTGCCGGAAAAGGTGCTGGTCAGCCGCGCCGAAGCGCTCAAGCAGCAACTGGATGCGAGCAACAACTCCGGCACCCTGATCGAGCTGAGCCTCGGCGTGCTGGCGGCATTGGTCGGCCTGCTGCTGGTGTGGCTGATGGCGCGCAGCGTGACCAAACCGATCCTCGGCGTGGCCAACATGCTCGAAGACATCGCCAGTGGCGAAGGTGATCTGACCCGCCGTCTGGCCTACGACAAGCAGGATGAACTCGGTCAACTGGCTGGCTGGTTCAACAAGTTCCTCGACAAGTTGCAGCCGATCATCGCCGAGGTGAAGCACTCGGTGCAGGATGCGCGCAACACCGCCGACCAGTCCTCGGCCATCGCCACCCAGACCAGCGCCGGCATGGAGCAGCAATACCGTCAGGTCGATCAGGTCGCCACTGCCTCCCACGAAATGAGCGCCACCGCGCAGGACGTTGCACGCAGCGCCGCGCAAGCCGCTGAAGCAGCCAAGGACGCCGACCGCGCCACCCGTCAGGGCCTGACCGTGATCGACCGCACCACCGCGAGCATCGACGCCCTCGCCGCCGACATGAACGCGGCGATGGTCCAGGTCGAAGGCCTGGCCGCCAACAGCGAGAAGATCGGCACCGTGCTGGAAACCATCCGCGCCATCGCCGAACAGACCAACCTGCTGGCGCTCAACGCGGCGATCGAGGCCGCTCGCGCCGGTGAAGCCGGGCGTGGTTTTGCCGTGGTCGCCGACGAAGTGCGCAACCTCGCCCGTCGCACCCAAGAGTCGGTGGAAGAAACCCGTCAGGTCATCGAGCAATTGCAGACCGGCACCCAGGATGTGGTCGGGTCGATGGGCAGCAGCCATCGTCAGGCGCAGGGCAGTGTCGAACAGGTCGGGCAAGCGGTGACCGCACTGCGCCAGATCGGCGATGCAGTGACGGTGATCAGCGACATGAACCTGCAGATCGCCAGCGCGGCGGAAGAACAGAGCGCGGTGGCCGAGGAGATCAACAACAACGTGGCGACCATTCGTGACGTGACCGAATCGCTGTCCGGACAGGCCAATGAGTCGGCGCGGGTGAGCCAGTCGCTGAACAGCCTGGCGAATCAGCAGCAGAGTCTGATGGATCAGTTCCGGGTCTGAAAACCATCACCGTCCCTGTAGGAGTGAGCCTGCTCGCGATAGCGGTTTGTCAGACACATTGATTTCGAATGTATCGGCGCAATCGCGAGCAGGCTCACTCCTACAGTTCTTTGGCAGGCAGGGGTTAGCGTTTAGGCAACTCGATCACCACCTTCAGCCCGCCCCACTCACTCTCGCCCAGCACCAGCAACCCGCCCCACGTCTCGACAATATCGCGCACAATCCCCAGCCCCAGACCATGCCCGTCAGTCTGCTCGTCGAGCCGCGTGCCACGACTGAACACCTGAGTGCGTTGCTCCTCAGGAATCCCTGGCCCGTCATCTTCAACGCTCAGGGCGTAGCCATCTGTTCTTTCGATCACACTCAGACGCACCTCGGCGTCCGCCCATTTGCAGGCGTTGTCCAGCAAGTTGCCGAGCAGTTCCAGCAAGTCCTCGCGGTCCCACGGCAGTTGCAGCCCCGGCGGCGCGACGTAACTCAACGCCAGATGCTCGCCGTGGATCATGTTCAGCGTTGCCAGCAATCCCGGCAGTTCCGCGTCACAATCAAACAGCGCGCCGGGCAGCGCATCACCTGACAACCGCGCGCGATTAAGCTCGCGATTGAGCCGCTGTTGCACCTGCTCCAACTGTTCCTTGAGGATCTTGCGCAGCTCCGGGTGGGCATCGAGTTTTTCGCTCGACGCCAGACTCAAAAGCACCGCCAACGGCGTCTTCAGCGCATGTCCCAGATTGCCCAGCGCATTGCGTGAACGCTTGAGGCTGTCCTCGGTGTGCGCCAGCAGATGGTTGATCTGCGCCACCAGCGGCTCCAGCTCGACCGGCACCTGATCGTCCAGTTGCGAGCGCTGGCCCTGCTGCAACTGGGCGATCTGCTCGCGCGCCCGTTCCAGCGGCTTCAACGCGCGGCGCACCGTCAGCCGTTGCAGCAGCAGAATCAGCAGCAAACCGGCCAGGCCCAGCCCGAGGCCGATCTGGCGCATGCGCTGGAAACTCTCGCGCACCGGGGTGTAATCCTGGGCGACGCTGATCGAGATCGACTGCCCCAGACGTCGATAGTCCGAGCGCAATACCAGCAACTGCTGACCGTCCGGGCCCAGTTGCAGGTTGCTGTGCAAACCCGGGTGCTCCAGCAGCGGCAGATCCTGATCCCACAGCGAACGCGAGCGCCAGTGGCTGTCGGCAAAATCGATGCGGAAGTAATGCCCGGAAAACGGTCGCTGATAGGCCGGCGACAGATGCCGCTCATCCAGTTGCAAACCTTGCGGGCCACGCACCAGCGCGACCAGCAGGCTTTCGCTGTCGTTGCGCAGACCGGCCTCGAGATAACGCTGCAACCCGACTTCGAACAACCACAGACTGGTTTGCGCCAGCACCAGACCGACGATCACCATCACACTGATCAAGCCCAGGCTCAAACGGCGCTGGATCGACCTCACGAAGCTTGCCCGCCGAACAGGTAACCCTGGCCGCGACGGGTTTCGATCACCGCTTTACCCAGCTTGCGCCGCAGGTGGTTGACGTGAACTTCGAGGACGTTGGAATCGCGCTCGGTTTCGCCGTCGTAGAGGTGCTCGGCGAGGTGGGTTTTCGACAGGATCTGTTCCGGGTGCAGCATGAAATAACGCAGCAGACGGAATTCGGCGGCAGTCAGCTGAATCTCGCTGCCGTCGCGGATCACGCACTGGCGACCTTCATCCAGATGCAGGCCGGCCGCCTTGAGCGTTGGCTGATTGGCCTGGCCCTTGGAGCGGCGCAGCAACGACTGCACCCGCAAATGCAGCTCTTCGGGATGAAACGGTTTGGTCAGGTAATCGTCGGCGCCGGCCTTCAGGCCTTCGATGCGCTCGGCCCAGGAATCGCGGGCGGTGAGGATCAGCACCGGGGTCGACAGGCCACCGGCACGCCATTGCGCCAGCACCTCCAGCCCGGGAACGCCGGGCAGGCCGAGGTCGAGAATGATCAGGTCATAGGGCTCGCTGCTACCCTGATAAACCGCATCACGCCCGTCCGCCAGCCAGTCCACCGCGTAGCCTTGGCGCTGCAGGCCGGCGATCAGTTCGTCGGCGAGCGGCACGTGGTCTTCCACCAGAAGCAAACGCATCGGTCAATCTTCCTTGTCTTTGAGTAATTCGCCGCTGTCGGCCTTCAGGTGCAGCTCGCGCGCCACGCCCTCGACCGTCAGCAACTCGACTTCATAAACATAAACGTCGTGCTTTTCCTCCAGCTCGACCTCCAGCAGTTTGGCCCCCGGATAGCGATCCAGCGCCTGTTGCAGCACCTGCTCCAGCGGCAGGATCACGCCCTGCTGACGCAGCTTCAGCGCCTCGTCCTGATCGAGGTCGCGGGCCATCGCCGCCGAGCAAACAATCACAAGCGCCAACGCCGTGCGGCTGGTGGCGCGAACATTAACCTTCATTACGTATCCTGATGATCCTTGAGAACCTGCCCAGTGACCGCGTCTAATTCCAGATCCCACTCCAGCCCTTGCGGATCACGCATTTCGACCTGGTAGACGTACTTGCCGTACTCCTCTTCCAGCTCGGTTTCGGTGATGGTCGAGCCCGGGTGTCTGGCCAGCGCCGTGGCGTTGAGCTTCTCGAAGGAGACGATAGTACCAGCGTCGCGCAGGCGCAGGGCTTCATCGGGGCCAAGATCGCGGGCGTGGGCGAGGCTGGCGGTCAGGCCGATGATCGAGGCAATGGACAGGGCAGTCAGGGTTTTCATGGGTGTCTCCGTGTTTTTATGTGCAGCTACGGTCGGCACCATAGCGGTGCGAACTTAACTGAAACTGAATTGCCATCATTGCCCCTGACACCAACCTCATTTGCAGATTCATGCAAAACCCTGTGGGAGCGGGCTTGCTCGCGAATGCGGTGGGTCAGCAGTAATGATGGCGACTGATACACCGCTTTCGCGAGCAAGCCCGCTCCCACAGGGTCAAGTAGTGCGCCTATAATCCAAAGCTTGCTAACGATCGAGACCGGTATGACAGCCATCCACATCAAGTTCCCTGCCCTTACCCTCAAGGCCGGCCCACGGGCCATGGCGCGCATTCGTGCCCAAGGCCTGAACGCCGCTGACGTCGGCACCCTGCCCGGTGCGGCCGGCGGGCCGAAGGCATTGGGGATTCAAGGGCTGGATCTGGCGTTGTTCGGTGAGTGGCTGCCGAGCGCGCCGCGTGAGCGCTCGCTGATCGGCGCGTCGGTCGGTTCCTGGCGCTTCGCCAGCGCCTGTCTGCCGGACGCCGCTGAAGGCATCCGCCGCCTCGGTCAGTTGTACGCCGAGCAGAACTTCAACAAAGGCGTGACCATGGCCGAGATCAGCCAGAGCTCGCAGCGCATGCTCAATGACCTGCTCGACGGCCGCGACGCCAGCATCCTCAACAACGCCGACTACCGCCTGAACATCATGGTGGTGAAAAGCCACGGACGCCTGGCCGACGATCATCGTGGCCGCCTCGGTCTGGCGCTGGGCTCGGTGATTGCCGATAACCTGCGCGGTCGCGCGCGGCTGTCGCGGCACTTCGAACGCCTGATCATTCACGACCCGCGCCTTGCCCCGCCGTTGAATGCGCTGAATGACTTTCCGTCGCGCTTCGTCGCCCTCGACGCCGGCAATCTGCGCCAGGCGCTGCTGGCCTCGGGATCGATCCCGATGGTCATGGAAGGCGTGCGCGACCTGCCGGGCGCCGGTACCGGCACGTTCCGCGACGGCGGGCTGCTCGACTATCACCTCGACCTGCCCTACAGCGGCGACGGCATCGTGCTCTATCCGCACTTCACCGACCGGGTGATTCCCGGCTGGTTCGACAAGACCCTGCCGTGGCGCCGTGCCTCGGTGGAGCGCTTGCAGGACGTGCTGTTGCTCGCACCATCGAAGGAATATCTGGCGCGCCTGCCCTACGGCAAACTTCCCGACCGTAACGACTTCAAGCGCTTCATGGGCGATGCGCCGAGTCGGCAGAAATACTGGCACGCGGCGATGGACGAAAGCCGCCGTCTCGGCGACGAGTTTCTCGAACTGGCGGCCAACGGTCGCCTCGCCGAACGCTTGCTGACCCTTTAGTCAGTGTTTTCCCGCATCGCCAAACACAAGCTGGTAAACTCGCCGCCTGCCCGAATCGCTGCGGCGAACGCCACCTGAACAGAGCCGAAAATACTGTGGAAATTTTCAAAGAGTTTACTTTCGAATCCGCCCACCGCCTGCCGCACGTACCGGACGGCCACAAGTGCGGGCGCCTGCACGGTCACTCGTTCAAGGTGGCGCTGCACCTGAGCGGCGACCTCGATCCGCACACCGGCTGGATCCGCGATTTCTCCGAGATCAAGGCGATTTTCAAGCCGCTGTACGAGCGTCTGGACCACAACTACCTGAACGACATTCCCGGCCTGGAAAACCCGACCAGCGAAGTCCTGGCCAAATTCATCTGGAATGAAATGAAGCCCCTGCTGCCGGAACTCAGCGCGATCCGCATTCACGAGACCTGCACCAGCGGTTGCATCTATCGCGGTGAATGATCCAACACAATCCCCCCTGTAGGAGTGAGCCTGCTCGCGATAGCGGTTTGTCAGACACATTGATTTCAGATGTGCCGATGCCATCGCGAGCAGGCTCACTCCTACAAAGGATTGATGTTTTGTCAGGAAAATAGAGAACAGCCCCCGAGGCTGTTTTTTTATGCCTGTGCTTTTTGGCTTACCGCGACATCCCCGACATCTGCCCCCCACACAGTTCAAAATTGTGGGAGCGGGCTTGCTCGCGAAAGCCGTGTATCAGTCGCCATCTGCATTGGCTGACCGGGCGCATCCGCGAGCAAGCCCGCTCCCACATTGGGCCTGTATGTGTTCTGGTGCACTGCTTTCGCGCCGAAATCCCTGACTCGGCTATACATAATCCGCATAACGGTCTTTGGCACGACCACTGCAACTTGCTTCGCGTCTCCCCAATCCAGCAAGGAACGCCCCATGACGCAGAACGATCCCGGCAACGACTACCCCCTCAGCGAAGTCCCGATGCATGCGCGAAAAGGCCTGGCCTCGACCGCCATGGTGTTGCTTGGTTTCACGTTTTTCACCGCAACCATGTTCGCCGGCGGCAAGCTCGGAGTGGCGTTCAGTTTTGGCGAGATGATGGCGGTGATCATCGTCGGCAACCTGCTGCTCGGTCTGTATGCGGCAGGCCTCAGTTATATCGCCTTCAAGAGCGGGCTTAATTCGGTGCTGATGGGGCGGTTCTGTTTTGGCGAAGTCGGCAGCAAGCTCAGCGACCTGATCCTCGGTTTCACCCAGATCGGCTGGTACGCCTGGGGCACTGCGACCGCCGCCGTGGTGCTCGGCAAATACTTCGATCTGGGGCAAGGCACAGTGCTCGGCTTGATGGTGCTGTTCGGCCTGGTGTTCTGCGCCACGGCGTATATCGGTTATCGCGGCCTGGAGATCCTGTCGTACATCGCGGTGCCGGCGATGATGTTGCTGCTGATGCTGTCGATGTGGGTCGCGACGGTAAAAGTCGGTGGCCTCGAAGGTTTGCTCAGCGTGGTGCCGACGAGTTCGCTGGACTGGTCGACCGCGATCACGCTGGTGTTCGGCACCTTTGTCAGCGGCGCGACCCAGGCCACCAACTGGACACGCTTCTCGCGCTCGGCACGGGTTGCCGTGCTGGCGAGCCTGATCGGATTTTTCATCGGCAATGGCTTGATGGTGCTGATCGGTGCCTACGGCGCGATCGTCTATCAGCAGCCCGACGTGGTTGAAGTGTTGCTGCTGCAAGGTTTCGCCATGGCCGCAATGGCCATGCTGCTACTGAATATCTGGAGCACCCAGGACAACACCATCTACAACTTCGCCGTCGCCGGCTGCAACCTGCTGCGCACCGGCCGACGCAAAACCGTGACCCTGGCCGGCGCGGTAATCGGCACCCTGCTCGCCCTGCTGGGCATGTACGACATGCTGGTGCCGTACCTGATTCTGCTGGGCACGGTGATTCCGCCGATTGGCGGGGTGATCATGGCCGACTTTTTCTTCCGCTGGCGCGGGCGCTATCCGCGGCTGGCCGACGCACGGCTGCCGGCGTTCAACTGGCCGGGGCTGGGGGCTTACGCGGTCGGCACGCTCGCCGCGTTCCATTCGCCCTGGGTCGCACCGCTGGTAGGGATTGCCGCCGCCGCGCTAACGTATGTCATCGTCACCGGCCTGCTCGGCGCCCGTCGCGCCAGTGCGCCACTACCAGACCTATAAGAAGGATTCGCCTGATGCACATCATCAACGCCCGACTGCGCAACCAGGACGGTTTGCACGAATTGCACCTGGAAGACGGCCTGATCCGCAGCATCGGCCGCCAGACCGAAGCCCCGACCCTCAACCCCGGCGACCTCGACGCCGGCGGCAATCTGGTGGTGCCGCCCTTCGTCGAGCCGCACATCCACCTCGACGCCACGCTGACCGCTGGCGAGCCGCGCTGGAACATGAGCGGCACGCTGTTCGAGGGCATCGAGTGCTGGGGTGAGCGCAAAGTCACCATCACCGAAGAAGACACCAAGACCCGCGCGAAAAAGACCATCCAGGCCCTGGCCGCACACGGCATCCAGCACGTGCGCACCCACGTCGACGTCACCGATCCGCAACTCACCGCGCTCAAGGCGATGCTCGAAGTCCGCGAAGAATCCCGGCACCTGATCGATCTGCAAATCGTCGCGTTCCCGCAGGAAGGCATCGAGTCGTTCCGCAACGGTCGCGAGCTGATGGAAGAAGCGATTCGCATGGGCGCCGATGTGGTCGGCGGCATTCCGCATTTCGAGTACACCCGTGATCAGGGTGTCAGTTCGGTGAAGTTTCTGATGGACCTGGCCGAGCGCACCGGGTGCCTGGTCGATGTGCATTGCGACGAGACTGACGACCCGCACTCGCGCTTTCTTGAGGTGCTCGCCGAAGAGGCGCGCAGCCGCGACATGGGCGCGCGGGTCACCGCCAGCCACACCACGGCGATGGGTTCTTACGACAACGCTTACTGCGCCAAACTGTTCCGCCTGCTCGGGCATTCCGGGATCAGTTTCGTCTCGTGCCCGACCGAAAGCATTCACCTGCAGGGGCGCTTCGACAACTTTCCGAAACGCCGTGGCGTGACCCGCGTGAATGAATTGCTTGAAGCCGGGATGAACGTGTGTTTTGGCCAGGATTCGATCGTCGATCCTTGGTATCCGCTAGGCAACGGCAACATCCTGCGGGTGCTGGAAGCCGGGTTGCACATCTGCCACATGCTCGGTTACCGCAACCTGCAGAACGCGCTGGATCTGGTCACCGACAACAGCGCCAAGGCCATGCACCTGGGCGAGCGTTATGGCCTGGTAGAGGGGCGCCCGGCGAACCTGCTGATTCTGTCGGCGGACAGCGACTACGAAGTGATCCGCAGCCAGGGCCTGCCGCTGTATTCGATTCGTGGCGGCAAGGTGCTGATGCAGCGGCAGATGCCGGTGGTGGCGTTCAGCAGCGGACAAATCTGAAACTTTTGTCAGGCTGATGGCCTCATCGCTGGCAAGCCAGCTCCCACAGTATCCAGCAGTGAACGCGTGATTTGTGTTCACCACATAACTCTGTGGGAGCTGGCTTGCCAGCGAAGGCGATTGCCGCTTCAGTCGATCAATCGAGCCGTACCAAACAGCCTGACCCGCACCAATTCGCCCTGCTCTTCTTCGAGCAACACCGGCGCCGTCCCGCCCGGCATGACGACGTGCACTTCGCCGCTCGCCACCCAACCCACCGCCCATGCTGCGCAGGCCACCGCACTGGCACTGGTGCCGGAAGACGCCGTCGGCCCTTCGCCACGCTCGAATACTCGGGCGACGATGCGCTGCGCGGACTCAAGCGCGGCCCATTGCAGATTGATGCCCGCCGGGCATGGCTGGCCGGCGCCGGTCGGCATCGCGTAGGCGATTCGGGTCAGGCCTTCAGCCCAGGGCGATTCGCGCATTTGCGGGTTGCTCGGCAACACGGCAACGTCGGTGAGCAAGGTCACGCAATGCGGATTGCCGATGCGCACGAACTGGCTGTGCTGCCACGCGGGATCGAGCTGCGCCAAGGGTTTTACATGGCTCACTTCATGACCATTGAATTCGCGGTTTTCAACATTCCGGGCGGTCACCGCTGAAGGCCCGAAGCCCGGTTGACCGAGATCCAGCCAGAAGCCGTGAACGCCTTCGACTGCAGCTGGTTTCACCGAAGTTTCCACGGCGTCGCCCTTGTCGTGATGCACCTTCAGCAACGCGCCTTCTTCCCGCATCAGCCCCTGCTCAAGCAACGCTTGGGAAAAGATCGTCAGACCGTTGCCACTGCGCTCGGCCAAGGTGCCGTCGGTGTTGACGATCAGCACGTCGAACGGCGCTGCCGACTGAAACGGGCCGATCAGCAGGCCATCGCTGCGATGGGATTTGCTCCCCGCCGGACGCTGCCCCTCAGGCCAATCGCAGCACAGCGCAATGGCTGCCTGACTCCATGCCTGTCTCGACAAGGCACACTGCGCGGCACCGACAGGCAAATCGATCCCCGCCTCACGAAGTGCCTGAGGCGAAACCACCCCGTAGATATTGCCCCGTGCATCGTAAAACTGCGTCATCACTAGCCTCACTCACCTTGTCGAAGCCATCACTGTAAACCGCGATCCCTTGTAGGAGTGAGCCTGCTCACGATAGCGCAGTATCAGGCGCCCTATTCATTGCCTGAGCCACCGCCTTCGCGAGCAAGCCCGCTCCCACAGGGTTCTGCACAGAACGGGCATTTGTGAACACCGGTCATCCAATGTGGGAGCGAGCTTGCTCGCGAAGGCTGCGTATCAGTCGCCATATTCATCGCCTGAACCACCGCAATCGCGGGCAAGCCCGCTCCCACAGGGTTCTGCACAGAACGGGCATTTGTGAACACCGGTCATCCAATGTGGGAGCGAGCTTGCTCGCGAAGGCTGCGTATCAGTCGCCATATTCATTGGCTGATATACCGCATTCGCGAGCAAGCTCGCTCCCACAGGTTAGGATGTCGGTTGCACCGCCCCGAGACTTGCGATCGAACCTCGACGCGCTATCACTGTCATTCGGGGACGCGACGTTTTTTGCCAAGGATCGATATGACCAGCCTCAACCCCCAAGACACCTTCGTCCCCGGACGCCTGCAACAGGTGTCGACGCGCATCGCTTTTTTCATCGCCGGCCTCGGCATTGCCGCGTGGGCGCCGCTGGTGCCGTACGCCAAGGCCCGCGCCGGACTCGATGAAGGCACGTTGGGCCTTCTGCTGCTGTGCCTGGGGGTCGGCTCGATTCTGGCGATGCCACTGGCGGGGATTCTCGCCACACGCTTTGGCTGTCGCAAAGTCGCCACCGGCGGCACCCTGCTGATTTGCGCGGCGCTGCCGTTGCTGGCGACGGTGTCGTCGATACCGGCGCTGATCGCGACACTGTTCATGTTCGGCGCCGGGTTGGGCACGGTGGATTCGACCGTCAACCTGCAAGCGGTGATCGTCGAGCGGGCCAGTGGCAAGAATATGATGTCGGGGTTTCATGGCCTGTTCAGCCTCGGCGGGATTGTCGGCGCGGCCGGTGTCAGCGCCCTGCTCGGCCTCGGCCTGACGCCACTGGCGGCGATGCTGGTGGTGGTGGCGGTGTTGATCGGCGCGCTGGTCAAAGCGGCGCCGCACATGCTGCCGTACGGCAGTGAAAGCTCGGGCCCGGCATTCGCCATTCCCCACGGTATCGTGCTGTTCATCGGCGGGATGTGTTTCATCGTGTTCCTCACCGAAGGCGCGGCGCTCGACTGGAGCGCGGTGTTCCTCGCACAGGAACGCGGGATCGACACGGCGTATGCGGGCTTGGGTTACGCCGCATTTGCCCTGACCATGACGGTGGGACGCCTGCTGGGTGACCGGATCGTGCGCAGTGTCGGGGCTACGCGGATCATTCTGTTTGGCGGGCTGCTGGCAGCGGCAGGCCTGTTTCTGGCGACCTTCGCCCCGAGCTGGGAAGCCGCGCTGCTGGGGTATGCGCTGGTCGGCGCCGGCTGTTCGAACATCGTGCCGGTGCTGTATACGGCGGTGGGCAAGCAGACGGTGATGCCGGAAAGCATTGCGGTGCCGGCAATCACCACGCTGGGTTACGCAGGGATTCTGGCGGGGCCGGCGGTGATCGGTTTTGTCGCGCATGCCAGCAGTTTGAGTTTTGCGTTTGGCTTGATGGCGGTGTTGTTGGTGGCGGTGGCCATCGGCGGCAAGACCTTGAAAGTCTGAACATTGGCGCGGTACCTGTCAGGTTTGACAGTAGACAAGCCCTGCCCCCAATCATAGGGTTGATTTCCAGCTCAGGAGGAAAGGAAATCCGGCATGAACATTGGAACAGGATCAGTTATCGCGCTAATCACGCTTCTCCAGGGATGTGCCTCCGTCAATCGATACGACTGGGGTGAAGGCACTGCCAATTTTGCGCCCGCTGAGCGCCTGGCCAATGCCGGCGGAAACTATGCGCATTGGCAAGCCATTGGCCGTGTTGAAGTTGAAAGCGGCATGACCTGCTCCGGCACGCTGATTGACACTCGAGAACCCGGAGCAGTATCGCAACCCGCCTATGTGCTGACCTCCGGACACTGCACACATCCGGAGATAGGCAATAACGAGATCATCGTCAATCAACCTGCAAAGGGTCGGGTGACGTTCAATTATTTTTTCGACACGCAACCGCAAAGCCGTTCCTACACGGTCAGTCGCATTGGCTGGAGCACGCTACGCGGTCAAGACCTCTCTATCATTGAGCTTGAACAGCCTCTGGAACAGTTGATCAGAGACGGTATCCAGCCGTTGAAACTGGCGCGGGCCCCGTTGGACAGCGAAGACGACATTCTGATCACCGGCGCGCCCATGAACGGTTTCATTCAGCGCATGGCCTGCAAACAAGAACACTCGGCGGCGATTATTGAAGGCCCATGGCGTTGGGTCGGACAACTGAGCAACCGTTGTCTCGATGTTGTCAGCGGGCTGTCAGGCTCGCCACTGCTTGCGCGTTACACCAATGAAATTGTGGGTGTGCTCGGCACCACCACTCGCGGGAGTGACCGCAATCGCTGCGACAAGGGCGCGCCCTGCGAAGTCGTGGCGGGACAGGTCAACAAACGCAGCAATACCAATTACGCCTCCACAACCGATGGGCTGGACGCCTGTTTCGCCAAGGGACATTTCAATCCACGTCTGGACGGTTGTTCGCTGGGCGAGAACTGGTCGTTTCCTGGTTCGTCGCAAAACAGCGATTACATCAAGCTCGAGCGCGACGAACATGGACAAGTCGTGCCTTGGCGATGGCTGCAAACGTTCACCACAACCGCGCCTTACTACCGCTATCGCTTTACGCGCACTCTGGACGAATGTCAGAACCTTGATGGCTATAGCCAAGTGCGAACGGCTGCACCGGACGCCGATAATCAATTGAGTCATGAACTTAAAGACGGCTCAGGCTTGTACTTTCTCTGCCTGATTGGCCAACAGCGGCCTACGGACGTACCCAAGCAATGGGCCGGAAGAACACCCAGCGTCTACTGGCGCTGGATGATGGACGCGCCCGCACCGCTGAAGCCTGCCTATAAGGTGGAAGCGGTAGGTGGCGACGAATACGACATCAGAGTATTTCCGGTTTCACCGGATCTGGATCCCGCCCGGTTTCAATACAAGTACGGCCAGCCAGGGAGCATCAATTGCAATGACGGGCAGGGATTTCAACGCGTATCACCCTCCACAGGCGTGTTCCATGTTTCCATTGCCAATGGCCGAAAGAACGTCTGCCTCAAAGGCGCAGACCTGGCCGGGAATCCCGGGCCGACCATCGAGTTTCTGATCCCTCAATAGCTTCAGGCTTTTTGTGGCTGAACCGTGTGAAACCGGTTCAGCCACAACAGCGCCTTAGAAACCGACGCTGGCCTGCACAAAGAACGTCCGTGGCGCGCCCACATACATCCCCGAATTGTTGTCGCTGGACCGGGTGAAGTACTGCTTGTCGAAGACGTTTTTCACCCCGGCACCCAGTTTCAGATTCGACACTTGCGGCCCGAAGTCATAACCGCCGCGCACATTCCAGGTCACGTAACCCGGGATGTCGCCGTACTGCCCGTCGGCCGTGCCTTCGGTGATGTAGTTGCCGTTGAAGCTGCCATCGGCGTTGACCCCGGTGCCCGGCGAGCGTTGTTTCGATTGGGCGAAACCATCGATGTTGTAGGTCCAGCGATTGACGTCGTAACGCAAGCCCACGGTCGCCACCTGCCGCGAATAGAACGGCAGATCACGGCCCTTGAAGCCCGGAATTTCACCTTCGTAAGTCGCACGGGTGTAGGTGAAACCGGCGTTGGCGGTCAGACCGTCGAGACGCGGATCGAGCGCCGCCATGTCGTAATGCACCGAGGCTTCGATGCCCTGGTGCTTGGTCGCGCCAAGGTTGGTCCAGCCGACATCGTTGCTGATGTATTGCAGCTCGTCATCGAAGTCGATGTAGAACAGCGTCACTTCCCCGCCCCACACGTCATCGTTGTAGCGCGTGCCGATTTCGTAGGTCTTGGCCTTTTCCGGCTCCAGGCCGTTGGCGGTCTGGTCACCCGAGCCGCCCTGGCCGAGCTGGAAATACTGCAGGCTGCCGAACGAGGTTTCGTAGTTGGCGAACAGTTTCCACGCGTCCGACAAGTGATACATCACGCTCAGCGCCGGCAGCGGTTCGTTGCTTTCGATGCTGCGGTTTTTCTCCGGCACGCGTTTGCCCGAAGTATCGAGCACGGCGCGGTCATGCCAGTCAGTGCTGATGTGTTCGAAGCGAATGCCCGGGGTGATGGTCCAGTTGCTGACGTCGATCTTGTTGTCGACATACACCGAGTTAGCCTCGGTGCCGCCGGTGCGGTCCTGGAACACATGACCGTCGGACGTCGGCGTGACCACCGGCTGATTATTGACCAGCGCCAGACGGCTCGACTGTTCGTGCATCGCCTCTTTCAGGTAGCGATAACCGACGCTGACTTCCTGCGTGGTCGGGCCGACGTCAAACACCCGCGACACCCGCGGTTCGACACCGAGGGTGTAGTAGGAACGCGGGTACGAGCTGAGGGTTTTCTGGTCGCGGGCGGCGATGGTGCTGCCGCGAAAGCTGTCGGTGTAATAGGTAAGGATTTCAGCCTGAGTACGCTCGTCGATCTGGCGAATCCACTTGAACGACACGTCCTTGCGCCGCCCGCTGAAGTTGTCGTAATCGCGCACCGAGTCGTACGGCTTGTCATCGTACTGCTTCTGCGTCAGGCCGCCGGGCATGTCGGCGCTGGCGTCGTAGTAATGGAAGTTGAGGCTGAAATCGTCCTGATCGGTCGGCGCCCAATGGGTCTTGAGCAGCACGTCGTCGATGTCGTTATCGTTGTTGCGCTCGCGGTAACCGTTGCCGTTGACCCCGGAGTACAACAGCGCCACGCCCATGCCGTTGTCGGCCGTGCCGCCGAGGAACGCCGTGTCGATGTGCTTCCAGCCGCCGTACCGGGTGGTCTCCAGCGTGGTGCCGATTTCCCCGGTGGCTTTTTCCGGAATGGCGCGGGTGACGAAGTTGATCACCCCGCCGACGTTTTGCGGGCCGTAACGCACGGAACCGGCGCCGCGTACCACGTCGATGCTGTCGAGATTGCCCGAGGAGATCGGCGCCATCGACAGTTGTGGCTGACCGTACGGCGCGAACGCGGCCGGCACGCCATCGATCAGCACCGTGGAGCGTGGCGACAGGCGCGAAGTCAGGCCACGCACGCCGACGTTCAGCGCGATGTCGCTGCCGCCGGTGCCGTTGGAGTCCTGCACCTGCACGCCCGGCACGCGCTTGAGCACGTCACTGACGTTCATCGCGCCCTGCTCGACCATGGCTTCGCGGCGGATCACCGTGCGTGCGCCCGGGTGGTTCTGTACCACGGCGGCATCGGCGTCGCCGAGCCAGTCGCCGACCACTTTGATGTCGGTCACGCCCAGTTCCAGCGGGCCGTTGCTGGCGGCGGTCGCGACTGGCGCCAGAGTCACCGAGCCTTCGTTGATCTGATAGTCGAGGCCGCTGCCCTGAAGCAATTGGCGCAGCGCCTGCTCGGGGGAAAGATTGCCGTCAACCGCCGGCGCCTGTTTGCCGGCGACCAGATCCGGGCTGAAAAACACTTGCAGCGAAGTTTGCTGGCCCAGCTCGCTCAGGGCCTGGCCCAACGGCTGGGCGCGGATGTGAATGGCCTCGGCGGCATAGGCCAGCGGCATCGCTGCATTGACCGCCAGCACGAGGGCCAGCGGCAACCAAGGGGATTTTTTGTTGTTGGTTGAGGTGTTTTTCACGTCGAACGTAGTCCTGTGGAGCGCAAGAGTGTGCGTCTGTTAATGCAAACCAGTTGCAGTTGAACAGGAAGACGATGAACTCGAAAAAAACCTGAATGTTATTTTGAAATTATTTCCTGACTGCCATCGGCCAGGGTGCGAACGGCCACCGGCAGGATGTTTGGCAGGGCCTTGAGCAAGGCGTCGGTGTTGTCGGATTTGAACACGCTGGTCAGGCGCAGACTGGCCACGGCCGGGTTGCTGGCCGTCAGCGGCTTGTCGCGATAACGCGAAACTTCCGCTGCCACTTCGCCGAGGCTCGCGTTGTTGAACACCAGTTTGCCGCTGCGCCACGCCGTCAGTTCGGCGGGGTTGACCGCGTAGGCGGCAGCGACTTTGCCTTCGGCATCGACATGGGTGCCGAGGCCTGCGGTCAGGTTGATGAATTGATTGTCCGCTGCATTGCGCCCCTGCACCTTGACCGTGCCTTGCTCCACCGCGACCCGGGTTTGCGTGACATCGCGGCGCACATCGAAACGCGTGCCGGTGACCGTGACCTTGCCGCTCCCGGCCTCGACCACGAACGGCCGCGCCGTGTCGTGCTGAACGCTGAACAGCGCCTCGCCTTCACTCAATTCGATCAGCCGCCGATCCTTCTCAAAACGCACCTGCAGACGGCTGCGGCTGTTCAGGTCGATCACCGATCCGTCCGGCAGCGCCACATGCTTGCGCTCACCCAGCGCCGTCGCGAACTCGGCGCTGTAGCCGTCGGGGTGATTCAGACCGCTGAACAGACCGAGGCCGAGCGCCACCGCCAGCACACTGGCGGCCACGGCATAGCGCAGCAGCGGGCGACGCTCGCGACGGGCTGGCGGGGTTTCGACGAGGGACTTGAGACGTGGCGCCGGCAGCAGATCGGCCGCCGTCCACAGGCCTTGCAGCAACTGGAATTCGTCACGGTGTTGCGGATGCTGGTTCAGCCATACGTCGAAGCGCTGCTGTTCGTCGGCACTGATCAGCGGTTCCTGCAAACGCACAAACCAGCGTGCCGCCTCATCGCGCACCGTTGTTTGCCCGCACGCGCAATCACGGGTATCCATCATGGAATGTCCTGTCGGGCTGGGGATGAAACGCGGTGGCCGCTCATGACTGCATGCCGTCAAGGCGATCGCGCAAGTGGCGCAGGGTGCGGATCATATACTTTTCGACCATATTTCTGGACAGCCCCAGGCGCTCAGCGATTTCCGCCTGGGTCAGCCCTTCGATCTTCTGCCAGACGAAAATCTTCCGGCAGTTGAGCGGCAGCTCCTGCAGCGCCCGTTCGATGGAGTCGGCCAACTGGATCGCCTGCATGTAATGCTCCGGGTCGCCGGTGGACGACACACTGTGATCGATCGCCTGCGACTCCATGGCTTCCCGTCGATCCTCACGCCGATAACCGTCGACCGCGATGTTGCGTGCGGTCTGGTGCAGATACGCCCGTGGCTGCTGCACCGCTGCCGAATCGGATTCGAGCACCCGCACAAAGGTGTCGTGCGCCAGATCCTCGGCCTGCGCGCGGTTGCGCAGACGCCGGGTCCAGGTGCCGATCAACTCTTCGTAATGCTCGAAAAAGCCGGGTCTGCGGGGCAGCATGGGGTTCATGACAGCGTGCTGGGGAAAGAGGCGTGAATAGTAATGCTTCCTATTAAGGCCGGCAATTCATTCCTTGGAGACCCGATCCGCCGTTCATCTCCAGGTCATCGTGCTTTTGCAATCACCTCACTCATGTATTGATGCAGATCGCGAAAATCCTGAACGCTCCAGGCGTGCAGCGCGATCTTCACGCCGTTGTCCTGCAAGGTTTTTGGAATCAGGTTTCCATTGGGACGAAGGATGATCGAGGACACGATGACGCCCGGATAATCCTTAAGGCGTTTCTTGAAGGTGGCTGTTGTCAGGTCAGGCGTTGGCGGATTGCTTTTATTGGCCAATGGCCCGGTTGCCTTGATATCGGCGCCGTGGCACACAGCACAGCGCTGGACATAAAGATTTTTGCCGTTGGCATTTTCTGCCACGGACAGGGAGGTCTGAATGACTGATAACAAAGCGAATAAGGCGACGAGGGTTGTTTTCATTTTTATAAAGGGTCAGAGGCTGAAACGGACGACGCACAGCTAAGCACACATCAGGAAGCCAATTTCCACGTATCGAGAAATTGCCGGGCAGCGACCCACGTCGTCGAGTTTTTCGCAGCCGTCCCGCCTATTGTGTAAAATGCCGCCCGGGTGCCACCGCAACAACGCGGCAGGGCAGGTTTAATTCAGCGCAGGTCGGGCCGCCGCGCGGAGTTGCTGTGCCTATGAGCCACGATCCGTCACGCCTGCAGGCTGCCCGTCAGGAGTCGCCTTCTGCCCTGGCCTTTCTCTCGCGATTTTTCGCCGCCGAGTCCGCCGGTGGCCTGATTCTGATGGCCGCTGCCTTGGCCGCGCTGCTGGTCGCCAACTCGCCTTGGGCGGCCACGTATTTCTCGACCTTGCACATCAAGATCGCCGGTCTGTCGATCGAGCATTGGGTGAATGATGGCCTGATGGCGATCTTCTTCATGCTGGTGGGCCTGGAGATCAAGCGCGAAATGCTCGCCGGTCAGTTGTCGACCTGGGGTCAGCGCGCGCTGCCGGGCTTCGCCGCGCTGGGCGGGATGCTGGTCCCGGCCCTGATCTACGTCGCGATCAACTGGGGTAATCCGCAGACCCTGAGCGGTTGGGCGATCCCCGCCGCCACCGACATTGCTTTCGCCTTGGGCGTGCTGTCGCTGCTGGGCAAACGAGTGCCCGTCTCGTTGAAAATCTTCCTCTCGGCGCTGGCCATCCTCGATGACCTGGGCGCAGTGGTGATCATCGCGATTTTCTACACCAGCGGCCTGTCGGTGAGCATGCTGCTGGCCTCGTTGGCGGTGATTGCACTGCTGGTAATCCTCAACCGCTGCGGTGTCAGAAAGCTTTGGCCATACCTGATCGCCGGCGCCTTCCTGTGGTTCTTCATGCTGCAATCGGGGATCCACGCGACCCTCGCCGGGGTGATTCTGGCCCTGTGCATTCCGCTGGGAAATCCCGAAGACGAGCACAACTCGCCGCTGCTCTACCTCGAAGAAAAAATGCATCCGTGGGTGGCGTTCGCCGTGGTGCCGATTTTCGGCTTCGCCAACGCGGGTGTGTCGCTGACCGGCATTTCTCCGAGCAACCTGCTTGAGCCGGTGCCGCTGGGCGTCGCGCTGGGGCTGTTGTTCGGCAAGCAGATCGGTATCCTCGGCCTCGGCGCCCTGGCGATTCGCAGTGGTCTAGCACAACTGCCGCAAGGCGCGGGCTGGCTGCAGCTGTATGGCGTCGCCCTGCTCTGCGGGATCGGCTTCACCATGAGCCTGTTCATTGGCGCACTGGCCTTCCCGGGCGCGCCGCATCTGGTCGACTCGGTGAAGGTGGGTGTGTTGCTGGGTTCGATTTTGTCCGCGCTGCTGGCGGTGGTCGTGCTGATGAGTGCGGGTAAGGCGAAGGCTTCGAGCTGACCGCCAGATCGGGTCGAGACAGAAAACCAATGTGGGAGCGGGCTTGCTCGCGAAAGCGTCAATTCAGTCAGCTAATTTATCGACTGAACCACCGCCTTCGCGAGCAAGCCCGCTCCCACAGTTTTTACAGCGGTGCTGCTCAGCCTTTTTCGTCGATCCCGGCCTGTAGGGTCTGGCTGTCCAGATTGCCGCTCAGGGTCACCGGACCGACTTTCAGATTGCCGTTATCGAACGATACCTTCGGTGCGTTCTCCTCGGTTTTCTGCGGCAGGTCCAGTCCGGCTTTCACCCCATATTCACGGTTGACCAGATCGCTGCCAACGACCTTCGAAGCGCCCAGATCGACCTTGCCGTCCGTCGATGAAATCCGTGCGCCGGTCAGCTGCGTACCACCACCAACGTTCAACTTCACACCCTGATTGCCACTGATGCCGGACGCCTGCACCACGCTGTCCTTGTGCGCGTATTCGCCTTGCGCTTTCAGCGTCGGTTTATAGTCGGTGCCGGCGAGCTTTTCCTTGTCGCTCGGTGGATTTTTCTTCGCCGTCAGGCCCAGATCAACATCGACCTTGGCCTGCGTCTTCGAGTCCTGACGGCTTTCGACGGTCAGATTACCGGCAACCTTGCCGCCGACAGTGTTCGCGTCGATCCGCGCGCCAGACAGTTGTGCATCGCCTGCGCTATTGAGTACCACGCTGTCAGCCTTGATCTGGCTGTTTTGCTGGGTGGTGCCTTGCAGGTAATCGACGCCGACCTTGGCCCCGGCGTTGAAGCCGTGGTCACTGCTGGCCTTTTCATCGGCTGCGGTCGGGGTCTTGCTGCTCAGGTTGCCGCCGGCATTCAGCGCGACGTTCCAGTTGTTGCGGCTCTCGGTGGACTGCGCCGATTCCTGAACCAAACCGCCCTTCTGCGCATCGATGCTGACGTTCGGCGCGCTGACTTGCGTGCCTTGCAGGTGCACCGCGTCACCGCTCAAGGCGACGTTGCTCTGGCTGTTGAGCTGGCCACCGGTCAGGGTTTGCGAGTTTTCGTTGACCCGACCAATGTTGAAGTTACCGCTCAGATTACCGCCCTGATCGCGACTCTTCTCGCTGCTGGATTTGCTGCCGCCGCCCTTCAAGCCGCCGCCGAGATTGCTGCCAGTCGCGGTGTGGGTATCAACGGCCGCTTGCAGATCGAGTTTGCCGTCAGCGTGCAGCTCAATGCCGCCGACGCTGTCGATCTGCGTGCCTTGCTGAACCTGATTGCCACCGCTGCTCAGTTGCACCGGGCCGTTGCCGCTGATGCTCGCCACGTGAGCCTGGGTGTCATTGGTCTGCTTGCCGGTGTGATCAAGCTGGAAGCCAGCGCCGAGGTCGACGTTGGTGCCGTCGGTGCCCGGCAAGGTGCCGACCGTCAGCGAGCCGTTGCCGCGCAGGCTGGAGTCGCTGCTGCTCTGGCGGTCGGTAGCCTGATTCAGCGCCAGATCGCCGCCGGTCTTGATGTTCACACCGCCCTGCCCGCCGTCGAAACGGCTGCCAGCGAACTGCGCATCACCGCCCACCTTGATGTTCACGCCTTGGCTGCCGGCAAAACCGCCGACCACTGCGGTGCTGCTGTCCTTGCTGCTGTAGCTGTTGCCACCCGCGCCGCTGCCGGCGACGTTCACGTCCTCGCCGGTCTTGGTGTAGACGCGCACGTCGACCTTGGCGTCCACCGAGTTATCGGTGCTGCTGTGAGTGTTGCTCGCGGCATCGGCAACCAGTTTGTCAGCGCTGATGTTGACCATGCCGTTGCTCGCACTGTACTGGGTGCCCTGGTCGTGCAGGTTGCCGGCGGTTTTCACGTCGACACTGCCGCCGTCGAAACGGCTGACCACAGCGTTGCTGCTCTGCTCGGTCTTGTCGGCGCTGCCGTGACCGATCGCCACGTCGAGGCCGACGTTCGGCTGGCCGAGATTGCTCAGGGCTTCCTTGTCCGGCACCTTGCCGTTGAGCACATCCTTGACCGCACCGGCAATCGGGCGGGCGATGTCCTTGTACTCGACGTTGGCGCCGATGTCCGCCGACCAGTTGCTCTGGTTGTGAGTGCTGCTTTCGGTGTTGCTGGCGGCGCGGTTGTCGACCTCGTTGGCCGCGACGTTCAGACCGTTGCCAGCCTTGACCTGCGCGCCTTCGGTCAGCAGTTTGTCGGCATTGATGTTCAGGCTGCCGCTGCTTTGCACGTGGGTGGTTTGCGCGGTGGTTTTGCTGCTGCTGTCTTGCGTGGTGCTGTGGGCAAAGTCGACGCCACTGCCAGCGCGGTCGAGGCCACCGGTGTAGTAGAAACCACCGCCGGTGCTGGAGGTGTCGGTCGAAGTTTTGTGGCTGTCCTGTTCGGCCAGCAACGACACGTTCTTGCCGCTCAGCGTGGTGTCGCCGGCCGTGGATTTGACTTCACCGCCCTTGATTGTCAGGTCGCCGCCGGCCTTCACCTGCACGCTGCCGCCGCTGAGACTGGAGCCTTGCTGGTTGACGTCGTTACGGGTGACGGTCTGCTGCTTGTCTTCGTAGTGCACCCCGGCGCGATATTGCTCCGGCGTTTGCTCTTTGGCGTAGGCATCGAAGCCACGGGTCTCGGTGGTCGAACTGCTGTCGTGGCTGTTCTGCGTGGAATGCACGTTCACATCCCCCGCAGCGTCCGCCGTCAGCGCGCCGCCAGCCTTGACCGTGGAGCCGGCCACTTCGATGTCCTTGGCGCTTTTGAGCTTGAGATTGCTGTCGGAAACCAGCTCGCTGCGCACCGTGGTGCTGTCCCTGGCGTTCTGCCGCGACTCGTCCTTGGTGATGCCGAAGAACTTGCTGTCCTTGTCGTGGTTGTTGCTGTGCGAGGTGTCCTGCACACCGTCGATCACCAGCGAACCCTGATCGCTGATCACGCTGGCCTCGGTGCCGCCACGGACCTGGCTGCCGCTGATGCGCACGTCGTCAGCCTTGACGATCAGTTTGCCGGCCGCATTGATTTTGCTGCCCTGATGCCGGGTCTGGCCCTTGTCGGCATCACCGGTCTTGCCGAAGAATCCGCCGCCAACCAGGTCGCCGGAGTAACTGTTGTTATTGCTGCGACTGGTGCGGGTGGCCGTGGTGACGTCCACTTGCTTGCCCGCCAGTTTCACATCGCCGGCACTGTTCAGTTCGGCACCTTCGGCGCGCAGCAACGCGGCGGTTTGCAGAGCGATATTGCCGCCCTTCAACTGACTGCCGATGCTGCGCTGTTCTTCGCTGCTGTTGTTCCAGTCGGCCTTCCACAGATGCTTGCGATGGTTGCCCTGATCAGTCTGGGTGTGGCTTTCGGTGGCCGCGGTCAGGCGCAGATCGCCGCCACTCTGCACATCGAGATTTTTCGCCGCTTCAACCTTGGCCGCTTTGAGTTCGGTGTCTTTGCCGGAGGTCAGCTTGACGTCGCGGCTGGCGACGATCTGGCTGCCGTGCTGGCGAGTTTCACTGTCGGTCTGGGTCCGGTCGTAGGTTTCCCAAGTGATGCCGATGGTGCTGTTGCTCCAGTTCTCGCGTTTTTCCTGAAGCTTGCGGCTTTCTACGGTGCTCAGGGTCAGGTTGCGCTTGGCATTGACGTTGACGTCGCGACCACTGACATCGGTGGCGGCCAGCGTCAGGTCGTTGCCGCTGTGCAGGCCGACATCACCCTGACTGCTGCGAATGCTGGCACGCGTCACTTCGAGGCTGTTGGGGATGGCTTCACCGCTGACGCTGAGATCGCCAGCGGAACGGATCTGCACGCCGTCACGCCCGGCCACTTGCACCGCCCCCACACGCACGCCCGCGCCTTCGGCGGTGCTGACGATATTGATGCGCCCGGCCTGCATCGCGCCGAACAGGCTGGCGTCGATGCGCTGATCCTGGGTATTGCCCGCCGGGTCCACGGCTTTGACCTGACCGCTGGCGTAATCGACCTGATTGCGCCCGACGGTGAGGTTCAACTGATCGCGGGCATCGATGCGGCCCTGGCTGTCGATACGCGGGGCGATCAGATTGACCGAACCCTCGGCGTTACGCAGGCCGCCACTCTGGATCTGCAACTGACCGCTGGCGTCGCGGGTGTTCAAGGCTTGCAGTTTGCCGTCGTTCAACTCCGGACGACCGACCAGCAGACTGGCGTTAGGCGTGTTGATGAAACTGCCGCCGTTCACCGAAATGCCGTTGGGGTTGGCCAGCACGTAATCGGCGGCGCGGCCGAAGATTTCCTGGGCGCCGTTGATGGCCGAAGGGTTGCGGCTGATCACCTCGTTGAGGATCACGCTCGCGGCCTGCCCCTGCAGTTGCGGGTTGGCTGCCAATTGCCCGGCGAGCTGCGATTGCCCGGCCTGCAAGGCGTTGTTCAGCACCAGACCCTGACGGTCGACGTTGTAGTCGAGGAACTGGTTGTGCGACAGGCCCGAGCCGTTGGGCGCGACGATGTTGACGATGGGCACGCCGCCCTGGGTCTGCAGTTGCGCGGTGCCGCCGGGGCCGGGAGCGACCACCACACCGCCGGCGATGGCGCTGGGCAGGTGCACGGCGAAGAACAGGCTGGCGATCGCCCAGCGCAGTTTGCCCCGAGGAGAAAGATGGAATGCAAAGGTGTGTGCTGGCATAAAAACGTCTCCATGTAAGTACGGCATCACGGCACGCGATTTGGTCTTGGCCGTGGCTGTCGCGCTCAGATCCGACGGCGGTTTGTTCACTGCTTGATGAGTCTCGCTGGTGCTCATATCTGCAACCCCACGCGCATCAGCCAGGTCTCTGGCTCGTGCTGCAAACCGTTGGGGGTGTTGAGGGCGCGTTGGTAATCGACGTCCACTTGCAGATTCTTCCAGCCCAGATTCAGCCCGACGCTGGCGCCGCTCAGGCGCTGGCCCTGGGCGCCGTGGTCGGCCTTGAGCCAGCCGTTGTCCAGGCCCACGCGCGGGGTGATCTGCACCGGCCAATCGCTACGCAGCGGCAGACGCAAGGTGTTGCGCCAGATCGCGCCGCTGGCCCCGGATGCGCTGCTGACCCGATAGCCGCGCACCGCCGAATCATCGGTGCCGAGCAACTGTTCGATGGCCGGTAACGGGTCGGGGCTGTATTGCAGATTGAGCTGGCTCTGCCACTGCCACGCTTGCGCGCCGAACTGGCCGTTGCGCCATTGGCTGAGGCCAGCGCGGTACTTGCGAAACTGCGCTTTGGGCAAATTGTTGACCGCATGATTGGCGTCGTCATCAGCGCCCAGCCAGCGCAGGCCTTGCGAATAGGTGAAGTCGAGGTTCCACACCGCACGGTCGAGCCAGAACAGATTGAGTCCGGCTTCGGCCACGGTCAGGGTCGGGCTTTGAATGCCCAGACGGACATTTTCCAGATAGCTGTCGACGTCCTTGTGTGCCAGTTGCAGGTTGGCGCTGAGCTGACGGCTCTGGTCGCGCCACAACACGCGGTCGGCGCGCAGGCTCAGTTGATCGGTGAGGCCGGTGCTGTACAAGGTCGCACTGGGCAGTTTGAACGGCGCGCGGTATTCGGCGTGGCTGGCGAACGCGCTGTAGGTCCAGTAGCCGTAGGGAATCGCGTAATACAGGCTGGCGTTGCGACTGTAGCGGTCGCCCTGATTCAACGTGTCGCTGGCACTGAGGCTCAACAGATCGTTGAGTTGCAGCGGGCTGTCGAAGCTCAGGCTGACGGTATTGCGATCCCGCCCGGTGCTGGCGCTGCCAAGGTTGTCCATGCCCAGGCCCAACGCCCAGCGCGACTGCCCGGAGGTGCGCGAGCGCAGGATGATTCGCGACGCGCCGGGCTGGCTGCCGGGGGCGATGTCGGCGGTCAGGTCGATCGAGCGCAAGCGGTTCAATTGATCCAGGCCCTGCTCCAGATCGCGCAGGTTCAGCGGCTGGCCGAGCATGTGCGGGAACGCGCCGCCCAGCGAAACGGGCAGGCTCTGATCGGCCAGTTCGATGGACTCGATGTAGCCCTCGTCGATCATGATGTCCAGCGACTGCCCCGCCGCCGGCGCGCTCAACAGGTACGGGCGGCTGGCGATGTAGCCCTGCTCGACGTAGCTCGCGGTGATGGTCGCCAGCAGATGGTTGATCTGGCCGACGCCCATGCACGGCGCCAGCAGCGGTTTGATCCGGGCGTTGAGCTTGGCGCTGTCGATCAGCGTGACGCCACCGATACGCGTGCCACTTAGCGGCCAGCAGCGCTCATCGGGGGTGACGGTTTGCGGGATCGCCGGGGTGACCGGTGCCGGGCCGAACGCACCGCGCTCCAGTTGGCGCTTGCGTTGTTCCATTTGCAGTTGTTGCAGATCGCGCTGTTGCTGTTGCTGCTGGCGCAGCACTTCCTGGCCCGGCGCAACAGGATCAGCCGCTTGAATCGAGGAGGCACACACACTCAACACAAAGGCCGACAACAGCGGGCAAAGCGTGGAACGACGACGGAAAACAGCGCAAAGCAAATACGGCACGCAACATCCTTGCAATCATAAAGTAGCGTAATGCCACCTCATCAATGCGAGTGATAGTCAGAGCCTTCCTACACAAATGCAAGACGCTTCCTACAACGCTTACATTTCTTAAACATTTGATTTTGCTGTGTTCAACGTCAGTCCCTCAGGGGTTCCCCGAGGGCTTTCATCGAGTTCTCGAAGATTTGGCCCCGTATTACGGGCGCTGTCGTTTGTCGAAACCGCTCCAAACCCCGAGGCCGGGTAAGCAACTGACGATCGGCACAAAAACATAATTGCCACAAAATATTACTTGCGTCATATTACAGCCGTAATAACAGCCCGTTTCTGCAGGTATTACGCAATGACCAGTATGCCCACCCTTGAGCCAGACCTGTCTGCCCCGGTCACCCCCGCCAAGCCGCCACTGCGCAAACGCCTGCTGCTGACCGGCTCTGGCTTGGTCGCGCTGGTCGTGGTCGGCGTTTACGCCAGTCATTGGTGGGGCACCGGGCGTTTTCTTGAAGAGACTGACGATGCCTACATCGGTGGCGACGTGACGGTGATCGGGCCGAAGGTCGCCGGTTACATCGAAGAAGTGCTGGTCAGCGACAACCAATCGGTGAGGGCCGGTGAGGTGCTGATTCGCCTCGACGCGCGCGACTATCGCGCCAACCTCGCCAAAGCCGAGGGCGCCGTTGCCGCCGAAGAGGCGCTGCTGGCCAACCTCGACGCCACTGAACAACTGCAGCAAGCGGTGATCGGCCAGGCCCGCGCCGGCATCGATGCCGCCGGTGCCGAAACCGCCCGCTCGCGGGATGACAATGCGCGTTACAAACGTCTGGTCAGCACCAATGCCGTGTCGGTGGAAAGCGCCCAACGCGCCGACGCCACCTTCAAGACCGCCCAGGCCCTGAGTGCCCGCGCCCAGGCCGAATTGCTTGCCGCACAGCGCCAACTGGCGGTGATCGACACCCAGAAACAACAGGCCCGCGCCGCCCTGCAACAAGCCCGCGCCGAGCGTGATCTGGCGCAACTGAACCTCGGCTACACCGAGCTGCGCGCGCCGGTTGACGGCGTGATCGGCAACCGCCGCGCGCGGGTCGGCGCCTATGCCCAGGCGGGTTCGCAACAGCTGTCGGTGGTACCGGCCAGCGGTCTGTGGGTCGATGCCAATTTCAAGGAGGATCAACTGGCGCGGATGAAACCCGGGCAACGGGTGAGCATCCGTGCCGACGTGCTCTCCGGCCAGGAATTCCACGGCCGCCTCGACAGCCTCGCCCCGGCTACCGGCTCGCAATTCAGCGTGCTTCCGCCGGAGAACGCCACCGGCAACTTCACCAAAATCGTCCAGCGGGTACCGGTGCGAATCCTCCTCGATCCGGCTGATGGCGTGCTCGGCCATCTGCGGCCGGGGCTATCGGTGACCGCTGAAGTCGACACCCGCGCGCAAGCCGAAACCAGCGCCGTGGCCGTCGCGCCATGAGCACCGCCCTCACCGCCCCGGCGCAACCGTTCAGCGCCGCCGACATGGCCACCGCGACCAAAGTGTTCGCCTTCGCCACCATGTGCATCGGCATGTTCATTGCGCTGCTGGACATCCAGATCGTCTCGGCCTCGCTGCGCGACATCGGCGGCGGGCTCTCGGCCGGCACTGATGAAACGGCGTGGGTGCAGACCAGTTACCTGATCGCCGAAATCATCGTGATTCCACTGTCGGGCTGGCTGTCGCGGGTGTTCTCCACGCGCTGGCTGTTTTGCGCCTCGGCGGTCGGCTTCACCCTGGCCAGCCTGCTCTGCGGCGTGGCCTGGAACATCCAGAGCATGATCGCCTTTAGGGCGCTGCAAGGTTTTCTTGGCGGCTCGATGATTCCGTTGGTGTTCACCACCGCGTTCTTTTTCTTCACCGGCAAACAACGGGTGATCGCCGCCGCAACCATCGGTGCGGTGGCGTCGCTGGCGCCGACGTTGGGGCCGGTGATCGGCGGCTGGATCACCGACATTTCATCGTGGCACTGGCTGTTCTACATCAACTTGGTGCCGGGGATTTTCGTCGCCGTGGCCGTGCCGATGCTGGTGAAGATCGACCAGCCGGAGCTGTCGCTGCTCAAGGGCGCAGACTACCTGAGCATGGTGTTTCTCGCGCTGTTTCTCGGCTGCCTGGAATACACCCTCGAAGAAGGCCCGCGCTGGAACTGGTTCAGCGATCAAACGATTCTGATCACGGCATGGATCAGCGGTCTGGCAGGTCTGGCCTTCATCGGGCGCACCTTGCACGTGGCCAATCCGATCGTCGATCTGCGCGCGCTCAAGGATCGCAACTTTGCCTTGGGCTGCTTCTTTTCCTTTGTCACCGGGATTGGTCTGTTCGCAACGATTTACCTGACCCCGCTGTTTCTCGGCCGGGTGCGAGGCTACAGCGCGCTGGACATTGGTCTGGCGGTTTTTTCCACCGGGGTGTTCCAGATCATGGCGATTCCGCTGTACGCCTTTCTCGCCAATCGCATGGATCTGCGCTGGATCATGATGATCGGCCTGGGCCTGTTTGCCGTGTCGATGTGGGAGTTCAGTCCGATCACCCACGACTGGGGTTCCGGCCAGTTGATGCTACCGCAAGCGCTGCGCGGGATCGCCCAGCAACTGGCGGTGCCGCCGGCAGTGACACTGACTCTGGGAGGTTTGGCACCGGCGCGCTTGAAGCACGCTTCGGGGCTGTTCAACCTGATGCGCAATCTGGGCGGGGCGATCGGCATTGCTGCGTGCGCGACCATTCTCAATGACCGCACCAACCTGCACTTCACCCGCTTGGCCGAGCATCTGAACAGCAGCAACGAGGCGATGAATCAGTGGCTGGCGCAGGTCGGTGGCAATCTGGCGACACAGGGTCAGAGTGGTGACGTCGGCGTCACCGCAGGCCTGCGTCAACTGTGGCTGCTGACCTACCGCGAGGCGCAGACCCAGACCTACGGCGATACCTTTTTGATGATCATGCTGTGCTTCATCATTGCCACGGCGATGGTGCCCTTGATGCGCAAGGTACAACCACCGGCCGCGCCGAGTGCAGATGCGCATTGATCACCCTTCTGAAGTTTTGCACTTTTCACTGTGGGAGCGGGCTTGCTCCGGGCGGCGATCCGACGAAGGCGGTGTGTCAGATAACCACTAAGGTGACTGACACGACGCCTTCGCGAGCAAGCCCGCTCCCACAGTTTTCGACCGTGAACTGTCAGAGCTGTGGGGTTTTGCGGAAGCCCACCGCCAGACGGTTCCAGCTGTTGATGGTGCTGATCGCCACGCTCAGGTCGACCATTTCCTTGGGCGTGAATTGCGCCGCGACGATGTCGTAGTCTTCGTCCGGGGCGTGGGTCAGGCTCAGCTGGGTCAGCGATTCGGTCCACAGCAGCGCAGCGCGTTCGCGCTCAGTGAAGAACGGCGCTTCACGCCATGCGGTCACGGCGAACAGCCGGCGCGGAGTTTCGCCCCCCTTGATCGCGTCCGCAGTGTGCATGTCGATGCAGAAGGCGCAGCCGTTGATCTGCGAAGCGCGCAGCTTGACCAGTTCGATCAGGGTCTTTTCCAGCGGCAGTTTCGAGACCGCGGTTTCCAGGGCGATCATCGCTTTCAGGGCGTCTGGGGAGGCGGTGTAGAAATCGGTACGAGCTTTCATGATTGAGTTTCCGGGGCCAGTGAATGTGTGACTAAGGTAGTCCCGCACTTGCCCCGGACAAATAGCCAATCTCCCGGAAGACGAGTAGACCACCCTGTCACACGCGATTGCGCAACCAGTGCAGGAACCCGGTTTTCGCCACCACGGTCGGCACGTCCTGCGTCAGGGTCTGGGCCTTGTGCAGGCGATAATCGAGCAAGGCTTTCATCGCCTCATTGATGTCGTGGCGGGCATCCAGACACGGCTTCAGGTAGGTCTTCTCGATGCGGTACAGCGCACAGAAGGTTTTCGCCGCGAAGGTCGCCGGCACTGATGAATCGGACAGAATCCCGGCCTCGCCGATCACCTCCCCCGGCCCCATGCGCCCGGATTCGAACGGGCTGCCATGGCGAGTCAAGGTCACGCTGACCACGCCCGATTCGATGATGAACAAATGATCGCTGACCTCCCCGGCGTCGAGGATCGTCTCGCCGGCACGGAAGGTTTGCAGGGTCATGTTCTGGCTGAAGGTGTCTTTCTCTTCCTGGCGCAGCGTGGAGAAAATCGGCGAACTGTCGAGCAGCGCCCGTGGCCGCGAGAGGTTGCCGGCGACGATCGGTTCGATACTCGACAACAGATTGATCCCGGATGCCTGCAGATGCCGGTAAGCCAGATCGAACAGCTGATTGCGCACTGAGCGCTTCTGATCCATCGACGAGACAAAACCGCTGATTTCATATTCCGCACCGGCGCTGCTGGAGCTTTTCAGCGCGACGCTTGGCGAGGGATTGTCCAGCAGCGGGCGGCAGCCCTGCATCGCCCGCTCCAGCGCATCGATCACCGTATTGGGCCGGGCATGCGGGCTGACCTGGACACTGACGGCCACCCCGAACATGTTGCTCGGACGGCTGAAGTTGATGATCTTGGCCTTGGCCGCCAGCGAGTTGGGAATCACCGCCATGCTGCCCTGACTGGTCTGCAGACGCGTGGCGCGCCAGTCGATGTCGATGACCCGGCCTTCGGTGCCATCGATCGAAATCCAGTCATCGATCTGATAGGGCTTGGTGGTGTTGAGCACGATCCCGGAAAACACATCGCTGAGGGTGCTCTGCAACGCCAGACCGACGATGATCGCCAAGGCCCCGGACGTCGCCAGCACGCCTTTGACCGGCAGATCCAGCACATAGGCCAGCGCCGCGATAATCGCGATCAGGAAAATCACCGCACCGAGCAGATCCTGCAACAGCCGCCCGGTGTGGCCGACGCGCTGCATCATCACCGCACCGATCAGCACGGTCAGGGTGCGCGCGCCGAACAGCCACCAGCCGATCTGCAACCCGGTCGCCGCCAGGTGCAGCGGCACGTTGTCGGCCCACGGCGCCGGCTCCATCGGATTCAGGCCTTCGTTGAACAACAGCACGCTGAACAGGCTGAAAATCAGTACCCGCACCAGCAGCTTCCACTCGCTGCCACGGGAGCTGATCAGGCGCCACAGCCCGAGATCGAGGAGGATCAGGATCAACGCGCAAAACAACGGATGTTCGGTCAAAAAAGACAACATCAAAGCACTCCGACAGGGCCCGGTCGCGAGAAGATCGCACAGATTGGGCAAGTGTAGGAGTAATTGATTTCAGAGGCAGAACACCAGCGCAAAAACACCGGAAAACCCCTGTGGAAGCGAGCCTGCTCGCGAAGGCGGTGGATCAGTCAGACATGCATTGACTGGCACTGCGCTTTCGCGAGCAAGCCCGCTCCCACAGGGGGGAAATTTACCCGTGCATCCGGCCAAAACGTCCCGACTGGAAGTCGGCGAATGCCTGATGAATTTCCTGCTCGGTGTTCATCACGAACGGGCCATGGCCGACAATTGGTTCGTCGATTGGCTCGCCGCTGAGCAGCAACACCACTGCGTCTTCACTGGCCACAAGGGTCAACTGACGACCGTCGCGCTCGAACAGCACCAACTGCCCGACACCCGCGGTTTCCACGCCGTTGATCTGCACCGAACCTTTCAACAGCACCAGCGCGGTGTTGCGCCCTTCGTGCAGATCGAGCGTCAGCAACTTGCCGGCGTTCAACCGCAGGTCCCAGACGTCGATCGGCGTGAAAGTGTGCGACGGGCCTTTATGCCCATCGAACTCACCAGCGATCAGCCGCAGCCGGCCGGCATCGTCCTTCAGCGCGATATTGGGAATATCGCCGTCGAGAATGGTCTGGTAGCCGGGCGCAGCCATTTTGTCCTTGGCCGGCAGGTTGACCCACAGCTGCACCATTTCCAGCTTGCCGCCGGTTCTGGCGAAATCATCCGAGTGGAACTCCTCGTGGAGGATCCCGGACGCGGCGGTCATCCACTGCACATCGCCGGGGCCGATGGTGCCGCCGCTGCCGGTGGAGTCGCGGTGCTGCACTTCGCCGTCGTAGACGATGGTCACCGTTTCAAAACCACGGTGCGGGTGCTGGCCGACGCCACGGCGCTCGGTGGTCGGGGTGAATTCGGCCGGGCCTGCGTGATCGAGCAGCAGGAACGGGCTGATGTGTTTGCCCAGGTTGTCATAGGAAAACAGAGTGCGCACCGGGAAACCATCGCCGACCCAATGGCCGCGAGGGCTGGTGTAGATACCGATGATGTTTTTCATGGTTGCCTCCAGAAAAGGTGGGTGACGCAATGGATTGAGCATAAATCCATGACGGCTGAAGGACTAGACGGTAAAAACCGGCCTTACTGTTCCACTTATAGAACAGTGCTGCACCTATCCACAAAGCCCTGTAGGAGCTGCGGTACGCTGCGATCTGTTGATCCTGAAAAACAAGATCAAAAGATCGCAGCGTGCCGCAGCTCCTACAGGAGTGTTGCCGGCGGCGAAAGATTCATGACTTCTGCTCAACAGTGCTTTGCCCCAGCAGCGGTTTTTCCCAAGCACGCAGACGCGGATACTCCTGCCCATTCCCACTGCAACCCTGGAGTCATCAATGTCTGTTCCCGCTTTTGGTCTGGGTACGTTTCGCCTGCAAGGTCAGGTGGTCATCGATTCGGTGCGCACCGGCCTTGAACTCGGTTACCGCGCCATCGACACCGCGCAGATCTACGAGAACGAAGCCGAGGTCGGCCAGGCCATCGCCGCCAGCGGCATTGCTCGCGAAGAGCTGTTCATCACCAGCAAGATCTGGATCGCCAACTTCGCCAAGGACCGTCTCATCGACAGCCTCAAGGAAAGCCTGCAGAAACTGCAGACCGACTACCTCGACCTGACGCTGATCCACTGGCCGTCGCCGGAAGATCAGGTGCCAGTCGCCGAATTCATGGGCGTGCTGCTCGAAGCCAAGCGTCTGGGCCTGACCCGGCAGATCGGGGTGTCCAACTTCACCATCGACTTGATGCAACAAGCCATCGCAGCGGTTGGCGCGGAAAACATCGCCACCAACCAGATCGAACTGCACCCGTACCTGCAAAACCGCAAAGTGGTCGAGTTCGCCCGCAGCCAAGGCATCCAGATCACCTCCTACATGACCCTTGCCTATGGCGAAGTGCTGAAGGATCCGGTGATCCGGCAGATTGCTGAACGCCTGCAAGCGACCCCGGCGCAAGTCACCCTGGCCTGGGCGATGCAGTCGGGTTACGCGGTGATTCCATCGTCGACCAAACGCGCAAACCTGCAAAGCAACCTCGGCGCCACCACGCTGACCCTGAGCGAATCCGACATGGCGCTGATCGCCGGTCTGGAGCGCGGCCATCGTTTGACCAGCCCGAAAGGCATTGCCCCGCAGTGGGATTGATCGCTCAGTCCTGAAGCCGCTGCGCGAGGTCGTGCATGGCCCTGCGCAGCGTGTCCACCGAGCGGTGGACAGTCAGGGTTTCGGCGTCGCGACACGCCTGTTCGAGCTCCGCGCACGCCGCCGCCACCCGCGCGGCACCGACCATTTGCGCACCGCCCTTGATGTGATGCGCCAGGGTGCTTAATTCGCTCAGATCCTGTGGCTGGCGCGCAGCGTCCAGCTGTTGCAGATCGTCGTGCAGACTGCGCAACACTTGTTCGCGCAGGCGCTGCATCACCGCAGGATTGTCCCCGGCCATCTGCTCAAGCGCGCTCAGGTCGATCTCGGGCAACGGCGGTGCCGGGTCCGACAGCTGGTCACCGTCACCGCGACTGGCCGCCTTCAATGCCTGTTGCAGATCGTGCAAGCGAATTGGCTTGAACAGACAATCGTCCATGCCGGCCTCAAGACAACGGACTTTCTCCTCGACCTGCGCGTTGGCAGTGAAGCCGAGGATCAGGCAGCGTGCCCGACCGCTCGCCGCCTCTTCTTCACGAAGTGTCCGAGCGAGTTCGTAACCGTTGCGCCGGGGCATGTTGCAATCGGTGATCAGCACATCGAAAGCCTGTGTTCGCCAGCGCTGCAAGCCCAGCTCACCATCCTCGACATCGACCGTAGCGTGGCCCAGTTCACTCAGTTGCCGGCACAGGAGCAAGCGGTTGACCGGATGATCGTCCACCACCAGCACGCTCAGCGAACGCGCTGGCGTGTCCGCCACTTGCGGGCCTGCCGTCTCGGGTTCGAGCGCGGTCAACAGCGGCAGTTGCAGGTTTACCTCAACCCGCGTTCCATGCCCCGGCTCGCTGTCCAGGCGCAGTGTGCCGCCCATCATTTCGCAGAGGTTACGGCTGATCACCAGGCCCAATCCCGAGCCGCTACGCGCTGACTGGCCCTGGTTAGCGGCCTGGACGAACGGACTGAACAGGCGTTTGCGGTCATCGGCACTGATGCCGATTCCGCTGTCTGCAATCACCACCGCGACCGCCAGGATCCCGGACGGCCTCGCAGAGCATGACAAACGCAGGCTCACCTGACCCTGCTCGGTGAACTTGATCGCGTTGCTCAACAGGTTTGACAGCACTTGCTTGAAGCGTGTCGGGTCGAGCATGACGTCGACGTCACTGTGCGCATCCAGTTCGACCTGCCACAGCAGGCGTTTCTCCCGCGCCAGCCCTTCGAATACGCGGCACACCGCGATCACTTGTTCGCGCAGATTGGCCCGCTGCGGCGCGAGGGACAAATGCCCGGACTCGATGCGTGCGATATCGAGAATATCACCGATCAACGCCAGTAATTGCTGGCCGGCAGCGGACGCGACCTCGATTGCCAGCTTGTCGGTGACGCCCTCCTCGGCACGCTTGAGGGCCATTTCGAGCATGCCGATCAGGGCATTCATGGGGGTGCGGATTTCATGGCTCATGGTTGCCAGAAACGTAGTCTTGGCCCGATTGGCGTCGTCGGCGGCATCCTTGGCCTGCTGCAACTGTTGCAGCCACTGCTGACGCTGACGCAGCTGCGAGCGCTGAAAACCGATCCAGGCCAAGGCCAGCAACAGCAGCCCTGCCGCACCGGCAAACGCCAGCAGGATTTCGCGGCGATGACGCTGCCAGTAGCTCTCTTCCACGACCACGTCATGGCTCCAGCGCTCGACCAGTTCGTCCATCTGCTGCGGCGCGATGCTCAGCAACGCCTTGTTCAGAATCGTGTGCAGCGCCGTATCCTGCGCTGCGGTCGCCAGGGCAATGCGTGCTGGCTGATCGCCGATCGTGTTGGTGATGCGCAGGCGCTCGCGGTAATGGCGGGCGATCAGGAAACGCGCCACCAGCAGCGAGCTGACGGTCACGTCGGCCTGGCCTTTGGCGATCTGCTCCATGCCCTCGGCCGGGCTGCGCACCTCCACCAGGCGAATCCCGGGCACCTGCTGCAGAATAAAGTCGTGCAATGGATGACCGCGATAAATCGCCAGCCGCTTGCCCGGCAGATCGGCGAGGCTGCGCGGGCTGCCGGCCGTCGTCGCGCTGACCAGCACAAACGGATTATTCAGGTAGGCACGGGTGAATTGCAGCTCGGTTTCCCGTTCGCTGCTCGGGGTCACCACCGGCAGCACGTCGAGCTCACCGGCCTTGAGCTGCTCAATCTGACGATCCAGCGAACGCCCCCGAACCACTTCGAATTGCAGCCCGGTACGCTGACTGATCAGGTTGAGCAACTGCGCCGACAGCCCGTTGAATCGTCCGTCGGCATCAAAAAACGTCAGCGGTGCGAAGTCTTCGATCACGCCGACCCGCACCCGCGGATGTTGCTCCAGCCACTGCTGTTCGCTGGCACTGAGGCGCACCTGCGACTGCGCGGCCATTTGCGCGCGCCCTGCGCTCCAGCGCTGCTCGATCATTTGACGACGCTCCATGGGAATCGCCGCCAGCGCCTTGTCGATGATGCGTTTGAGGCGCACGTCACTGCGCAGCAGGGCGAAACCGAAGGGATTGGCATCCAGGCCCGAGGGCCCGGCCAGTTGCAGGTCATTGCGGTAATTGGTGTTGATCAGGTAATTGGCACTGATCAGATCGCCGAGATAGCCGTCATCGACACCGAACGCCACCGCACCCAGCGCATCCATTGCCGAGGAGTAACGCTGCACCTTCGCGTCGGGGTAGAACGCCTGCACGCTGGTCAGCGGCAGGTAGTCCTCGACCATGGCGATGCGTTTGCCTGCCAGGTCGGCCGGTAACGTTTCGTCGAGCCGGGTCACCAGCATCGGTTGGTCTTCGGCATAGGGGCGCGACAAGATGAAATCTGGATCGGCCAGCTCGAAATTGTTCGAGGTGCCCAGCAGATCGAGTTCGCCGCGCTTGAGTGCGCTCATCACCGCGTCGCGGTTTGCGTAGCGTTGCACCTCGATCCGAACCCCGAGCAGTTGCGCCAGCAACTCGGCATAGTCGGCGGTGAGACCTTCCAGCTCCTGCCGATTCCGCGTGATCTCGAACGGTGGATAATCGGGCCCGGAAATCCCCATGCGCAACGTCGGATGGCGGCGTAGCCACTGTTGATCCTGGGGGTCGAGCGGGACCTGAATGTTCTCCAGTGCTGCCTGGCTCAACAACTCCAGAGGCTGCGGCGACTCACTGGCCCAGCAGGTGGCCGTGATGCTCAACCAGAGCACGCACCACCAGCGTCGCAGATTCACTGTGCTACTCAGATCAAATCGTTGCGCTTGGCGAATTCGCGCAAGTACACCGCTGACTTTGAGTGCAGACCCAGCTTTTTTATCAAGCGGGTTTTGTAAGTGCTGACGGTCTTGTGGCTGAGGAACATTTCAGCGGCGATTTTCTTGTTGGGCTTGCCCAGGGCCAACTGCACGAGAATGTTCAGTTCTCGGTTGGAGAGCTCGTCGATCAGCTGTTTTTCGCTGCGGTGCGACGGGGTCGACACAGAGCCGCTATCAGGCAGTGCAGCAAAATAGGAGTAGCCCGACATCAGCGCCTGGACAGCCTTGTGCAATTGCAGCAACTGGTTGGTTTTAGCCACGTAACCCATGGCGCCACTACGCAGACAGCGATCCTGATAGTGCAGCGGATCCTGAGAAGTAAAAATCAGCACCCTGCATTCGGGGTCGTTGGCCTTGAGCCGCTCCAGCGCTTCCAGTCCACCCACCCCCGGCAACTTGAGATCGAGTATCACCAGTTCCGGTTTGTGCTCACGGCTAAGCTCCAGGGCTTCGCTGGCGCTCGACGCTTCATGAATCACCCTGAACCTTTCGGCTTCGAGCACAAGTTTCACGGCAGCCCGCACCACCGGATGATCGTCGACGATCAGCGCTGACTTCATGACCGCTCCCAGGGCAAAAACAAAACGATGGCGCCACCGGTAGCGGCTGTTCCGCCGGGGTGGCTGCGCAAGAACTGTTACACGGGAAGCCAGTCGTATCTACCTGTCAGATCTGACAGTTGCGCAAAAACGTAATTCGTGCTCAAGCCCGGCGTTGCAAGGCTGGCGCCGGGTTCCAGGCATTAGCTGCACACACCGGGGCAACGTCGACCCGCGCCATCAGGTGCTTGATCGCGGCCGCATTGGGCAAGGCGACGGGGCTGATCTGCAGGTTTTCCTGAGCGAAGCCGGCGGGTGTCAGCGCAGGCGCCGAGGGCTCGTTATAGATCAGCGCGTGGCGCACATGCGGGTTGTTGAGGAAAAACCCCGGCAGGTCCAGCGATCCGGCCGCCAGCTCGGCGTTGATAACCACCGCATCGAAGGGTTCACAGCCGTACTCCACCAGGGTCAGCAGCTCAAGCAGACTCTGTACCGGAGCGATGCGGAAGTATTCAAGGCCATTGAACAGGCGCTCGATTTTCATCCGGTGAAAATGCTGCGGATCGGCAATCAGGATGCGCAGGGTTTTATTGATCATGCTCGATCTCGTGGAGGTGGACGGGTGCGCCAAGACTACGCAAGCCTCAGGAGCAGTTCTGTAGGACTTTTCCTAAAAAACCGGTCATTCATCCGCACTCATGAGCCACGCCGAGTGGCGGCTCGAGGTTGTTGCCTTATTCCGTGGTACTCGGACTCCAGAACGCCTGCACCACCAGCGCTGAAGTCGAAATCCGCGCTACCAGCGCATCGAGTTCATCGCCGTCGACCGAAGTCGTCGCCAGCGTCGCTTCGATCTCGATTTCGTCGGCACCGAAGGCGTGTACATCGACATCGCTGGCCGGGTAATTGCTGCGTTCCAGCTCGGCTTCGAGCAGGGCGAACACGGCTTTCTGCTGTGAGCGCCGGGCGATGACATAGACAATGTTGGTGACTTCGGCCGAGACCACGTCCAGTGGCTGACGGTTGATGTTGTTGACGATCGGCCGCAGCAAGGTGTTGGCGGCCAGAATGAACAGCGTGCCGAGCACCGCTTCGGCCAGCAGGTCGGCACCGGCGCAGGCGCCAACGGCGGCTGACGTCCACAAGGTCGCGGCGGTGTTGAGGCCGCGCACGTTGCCTTCTTCGCGCATGATCACCCCGGCACCGAGAAAGCCGATGCCGGAGACCACGTAGGCGACCACCCGCACCGCGCCTTCAGCACCGCCGAGACGGTTGGCCATGTCGACGAAAATCGCCGCACCGACCGCCACCAGCACGTTGGTGCGCAGGCCGGCAGTGCGTTGCCGGTACTGGCGCTCGAACCCGATCAGGCCACCGAGGATGAACGCTGCGCTGAGGCTGACCAGCGTGTCGAGCAAAGAAGTCAGGTTGAGGTTGTTGATGGCTTGCATAGTCTTGTCCTTGAAAACATCCGAATCCCCTGTAGGAGTGAGCCTGCTCGCGATAGCGGTGTGTCAGTCGTTGAAATTTTGACTGACAGATTGCTATCGCGAGCAGGCTCACTCCTACAGAGGGAACAGCGTTGTCCTGTTGTTACTGCCAGCCGAACCGGCGGATGTAGAAGCCTTTCACCGCCTGGGTCAGCGCCATGTACGCCAGCAGGATCATCGGCAGGAACACGAAGTACATCGACGGCAGTGCCTGCAATTTGAAGTAGTTGGCCAGCGGCCCCATCGGCAGGAAGATTCCGACCGCCATGATGATCCCGGTCATCACCAGCAGCGGCATGGCTGCACGGCTTTGCAGGAACGGAATCTTCGGCGTGCGGATCATGTGCACGATCAGCGTCTGGGTCAGCAGCCCCACCACGAACCAGCCGGACTGGAACAGGGTCTGGTGGTCCGGGGTGTTGGCATCGAACACATACCACATCAAGGCGAACGTCAGGATGTCAAAGATCGAACTGATCGGGCCGAAGAACAGCATGAAGCGCCCGACATCAGCCGGCTGCCAGCGTTGCGGCTTCTTCAGCATCTCCTTGTCGACGTTGTCGAACGGAATCGCGATCTGTGAAATGTCGTAGAGCAGGTTCTGTACCAGCAGGTGCATCGGCAGCATCGGCAGGAACGGAATGAACGCACTGGCCACCAGCACCGAGAACACGTTGCCGAAGTTCGAGCTGGCAGTCATCTTGATGTACTTGAGCATGTTGGCGAAGGTCCGCCGCCCCTCGAGTACGCCCTCCTCCAGCACCATCAGGCTCTTTTCCAGGAGGATGATGTCAGCGGCTTCCTTGGCGATGTCTACCGCGCTGTCCACCGAGATTCCGATGTCGGCGGTGCGCAGCGCCGGGGCGTCGTTGATGCCGTCGCCCATGAAGCCGACCACATGCCCGTTGCCCTTGAGGATGCGCACGATGCGCTCCTTGTGCGACGGCGTCAGCTTGGCGAAGACGTTGGTTTTTTCTACCGCCACGGCCAGCTCGGCGTCGCTCATGCGCTCGACATCGTTGCCCATCAGCAAGCCCTGTTGGGCCAGACCGACTTCGCGGCAAATCTTCGCGGTCACCAGTTCGTTGTCACCGGTCAGCACTTTGACCGCCACACCGTGCTCGGCCAAAGCCTTGAGTGCCGGCGCGGTGCTTTCCTTCGGTGGATCAAGGAACGCCACGTAACCGATCAGCGTCAGTTCCTGCTCATCGGCCAGGCTGTAGGTGTCGCGACCTTCCGGCATCGAGCGGGCAGCCACTGCCACCACGCGCAAGCCTTCAGCGTTGAATGCTGCGGTGACCTGACGAATCCGGGTCAGCAATTCATCGCTCAAGGCTTCCTCGACGTCACCGTGCTGCACACGGGTGCACACCGCCAGCACTTCTTCCACCGCACCTTTGCAGATCAGTTGATGTGGCTGGCCACGCCCTTCGACCACCACCGACATGCGCCGGCGATTGAAGTCGAACGGAATCTCATCGACCTTGCGAAATGCCGTGCCGACTTTCAGTTCACGGTGAATTTCCACATGTTCCAGCACCGCCACGTCGAGCAGGTTTTTCAGCCCGGTCTGGTAGTAGCTGTTGAGGTAGGCCATTTCCAGCACGTCATCGGAGTCTTCACCCCAGACGTCGACATTGCGCGCGAGGAAGATCTTGTCCTGGGTCAGGGTGCCGGTCTTGTCGGTGCACAGCACGTCCATCGCGCCGAAGTTCTGGATCGCGTCCAGACGCTTGACGATGACCTTTTTGCGCGACAGGAACACCGCACCTTTGGCCAGGGTCGAGGTGACGATCATCGGCAGCATTTCCGGGGTCAGGCCCACGGCAATCGACAGCGCGAACAGCAGCGCTTCGGTCCAGTCGCCCTTGGTGAAACCGTTGATGAACAGCACCAGCGGCGCCATGACGAACATGAAGCGGATCAGCAGCCAGCTGACTTTGTTCACGCCCAGCTGGAACGAGGTCACCGCGCGGTCAGTTGCGCCCACACGCTGTGCCAACGCGCCGAAATAGGTGCTGTTGCCCGTGGTGAGAATCACCGCCACCGCCGTGCCGGACACCACGTTGGTGCCCATGAACAGAATGTTCTCCAGCTCCAGCGGATTGCGCGTGTCGCGGTCGGCCTGACGGGCGAATTTTTCCACCGGCATCGATTCACCGGTCATCGCCGCCTGGCTGACGAACAGGTCCTTGGCGCTGAGCACCCGGCAGTCGGCGGGAATCATGTCGCCGGCGGACAGCACGATCAGGTCGCCCGGCACCAGCTGCTTGATCGGCAGTTCGATGCGCGGCTCGTCGCGGCGCATCACCGTGGCGGTGTTGCTGACCATCGCCTTGAGCGCGTCGGCGGCCTGGTTGGATTTGCTTTCCTGCCAGAAGCGCAGCAGCGTCGACAGCACCACCATGGAGAAAATCACCGTGGCGGCTTTCAGGTCTTCGGTCAGCCACGAAATCACCGCCAACAGGGTCAGCAGCAGGTTGAACGGGTTTTTGTAGCAGTGCCACAGATGGGTCCACCATGGCAGCGGCTGCTCGTGTTCGACTTCGTTGAGGCCGTACTGCGCACGCAGGGCGTCGACTTCAAAATCGGTCAGGCCGTCGGTGTGAGTACCCAGTGACGACAGCAGTTCACCGCTGTCGCGATGGGCTGCATCGACCAGGGTGTTGGCCAGGGTGGGCGGGACTTCACGGCTGACCGTGGTGTCGGTGATCGATTCCAGCAGCGCCAGACGGCGGAAGTGCCGGGCGATGTGGCGTGTGCGCAGGAAGCCTGCGAAAAATTCCTTGAGCGTAAGTTTCATGGCTGTTGCCCCTATGGTCAGCCGGGAAACCGTCGAGCAGGTACGACCGCGCCTCGTACGCCGGAAAATCCGGCACGGCAAGGCTTGGCGCGCCGATCACAAAGGACAGGCGTGTCGATAGGTTTGCGATCGCGACCACACGGTCGAAATCACATACTTTCAGTGTCGATGAGAAGGACGTCGGGACATGGTCTCAACTGACCATGATCGGGATGCCGCTGCTCGCTTTACGGCGAGACAACGGCAGAGAAAGGCTGCGCGTTATCTTGCCGAGAATCTGCCGGTTACCGAGACCGGCCGACAACTGTCACTCGAACAAGTACCCACTGTGGGTCTCCGCTATTGATGAAAACGCGCGAAGCTTACGCCTCGATGATGGATGAGTAAACCCGTGTAAGAAGGTGTGTCGGGGATGTTCAGGAAGGGTTCAGGTTTCGGATTTTCAGCATTTCTGATGGCCCTATCGCGAGCAGGCTCACTCCTACAGTTGTCCTGCGTGCACAGAACATTGTAGGAGTGAGCCTGCTCGCGATAGCGGTATTACAGACGACGCAAAACTCAGCTGGCCGTCGCCAACAACAGATCCGCTACCGAACGATGCCCACGGTTCTTGCCATGCTCATACAGCGAACCGGCAATCTCGTCGGCACGCACCGGCAACACCGACAGCAATGTATCACTCAGGCCATGGCTGGCCTGGCAGAAGCCCTGCATGTACAGACCGGCCTTGCAGCGTTCGTCGGTGATCAGTTTGTAGTTGCGATCGACCTCGAAATCACCGAGGTATTCTTCCAGCGGTGCCAACAGTTTGCGGTGCATCTGCCGCTCGTAACCGGTGGCCAGGACCACGGCGTCATAGATACGCACGGTGACTTCGCCGGTGGCGTTGTTGCGCACCGCCAGTTCGATGCCGCGTTCGGTGGCCGTGGCGCTCTCGACGGTGGTCAGGGTACGGAACGCATGACGGGCGATGCCCGAGACTTTCTGGCGATAGAAGATGCCGTAGATGCGTTCGATCAGGTCGATGTCGACCACTGAGTAGTTGGTGTTGTGGTACTCGTTGACCAGGCGCTCACGCTCGGCGCTGTTTTGCTGGAACACCAGATCGGTGAACTCCGGCGAGAACACTTCGTTGACGAACGGGCTGTCGTCCGCAGGCTTGAGGGCCGAACCGCGCAGGATCATGTCGACCTGCACCGACGGGAACGAATCGTTCAGATCGATAAAGGCTTCCGCCGCGCTCTGCCCGCCGCCGATGATCGCGATGCTCATCGGTTGGTTGTTCACACACGGCTGTTTGGCCATCTGCGACAGATACTGCGAGTGGTGGAACACGCGGCTGTCACCCTTCAGCGCCTTGAACGCCTCCGGAATACGCGGTGTGCCGCCGGCGCTGACCACCACCGAACGCGCAGTGCGCACCAACTGCTGGCCTTCGCTGTCGCGGGAGATCACGCGCAATGCTTCAACCTGATGGTTGTGCAGCACCGGTTCGATGGTCAGCACTTCTTCGCCATAGCGGCTCTGCTCGGTGAACTGCCCGGCAACCCAGCGCAGGTAGTCGTTGTACTCCATGCGGCACGGGTAGAAGGTGCCGAGGTTGATGAAGTCCACCAGACGGCCGTGAGCCTTCAGGTAATTGACGAACGAGTACGGGCTGGTCGGGTTGCGCAGGGTCACCAGATCCTTGAGGAAGGAAATCTGCAATTCGCTTTGGGTCGACAGGGTGTTGCCGTGCCAGCTGTAGTTGGCCTGCTTGTCGAGGAACAGCACATCCAGCTCGCCGTGGGTCGGGCCGCGCTCTTGCAGAGCGATGGCCAGCGCCAGGTTCGAAGGGCCGAAACCGACGCCGATCAGGTCGTGAACGATGGGCGATGCAATTGCCTGAGTCATTTCCAGTGTCCTCTGGATGAACCCCTCAACAAGGGGAAAGGAGAGCCTAAGTGACCCGACTGGCCTTGAGCAGGACAGCAGGTCGTCTGTTGAGTAGGAACGAGGACAGTGAAATAAAATTTAGCGATGGCGGCTCAATGGGCATCCCATTGCTTGATGCGCAGACGGCAATGCTTCATCGCATTGACGATGTGTTTTTCCACCAGTGCCTTGGAAATTCCCAGCTGTTCGGCAATCTGCGGGTGCGACAGGCCTTCGATCTTGCGCAGCAGAAAACTGTCGCGGCACAGCGGCGACAATTCCGCCAGTGCACGCTGGAGCATCTCCAGACGCTGGCCGTGATCGAGAGTGCCATGGGGCGACGGGGTGAAATAGCGCTCTTCGCTGTCGAGCACTTCCAGTGGCTCGACCTGGCGCAAGGCGTTGCGCCGATGATCGTCGATCACCAGATTCAACGCAGTGCGATAAAGAAAGGCCCGGGGCTGCTCGATGGGCGTGTCGCTGGAGCGTTCCAGAACCCGCACATAAGCGTCATGCACCACATCTTCGGCGACCTGACGGTTGCCGAGCTTGGCGTTCAGGAAACACACCAGCTCGCGATAGTAGTTTTCCAACATGACTCCCGGCCGCTTCGATGCGGATTCGATCCTTGAGCACACTGATCGACGGCCCGCGAACACGGGTAGCAAGATAGTGGCAACTGAGGTGCGTAATTTATAGTAATTCTCATATAGATTTAAAGTGGCGTTTGTCGTTGCCCGCTAAATAGTGCCGTTCCATACCTGTAACATCCTGTGTCTTCGCTTAAATTCCCCCGCGTATTCATCGTTTACAGGACAGCTCCCCGTGTCTGTCGCGCCCTGCGACAGCGTTCAACGGCTGCGCGCTGTGGCGTGCAGCCGGACGACGGGCCGAATTCCACTGGCCGGAACCCTGCATGAAACGTCCCCGCCCCGCTCGACGCGCCCTGCTCGCAGTCCTTTGTCTGATTCCTGTTGTTGCCTACGCCGCGTGGCAAATCATGCCTCCGGGACGCGACCGTTTTGCCACCGTGCAAGTCAGTCGTGGCGACATCGAAAGCAGCGTCACCGCACTGGGCACTCTGCAACCGCGCCGATATGTCGATGTGGGTGCGCAGGCCTCCGGGCAGATCCAGAAAATCCACGTCGAAGTCGGTGACGTGGTCAAGGAAGGTCAACTGCTGGTGGAAATCGATCCGTCCACGCAGAAGGCCAAACTCGACGCCGGACGCTTCTCCATCGAAAACCTTAAGGCGCAATTGCAGGAGCAACGCGCCCAGCATGAACTGGCGCGGCAGAAGTATCAGCGCCAGCAGAATCTCGTGGCCGGCGGCGCCACCCGTGAAGAAGACGTGCAGACCGCCCGCGCCGAACTGAAAGCCACTCAGGCCCGCGTCGACATGTTCCAGGCACAGATCCGCCAGGCTGAAGCGAGCCTGCGCAGCGATCAGGCTGAACTCGGCTACACGCGGATTTATGCGCCGATGGCCGGCACCGTGGTTGCCCTCGACGCCCGCGAAGGCCAGACCCTCAACGCGCAACAGCAGACGCCGCTGATCCTGCGCATCGCCAAGCTGTCACCGATGACCGTGTGGGCCGAGGTTTCCGAGGCTGACATCGGTCACGTCAAACCGGGCATGACCGCCTACTTCACCACCCTCAGCGGCGGTCAGCGGCGCTGGAGCAGCACCGTGCGGCAGATCCTGCCGGTGCCGCCCAAGCCGCTGGATCAGACCAGCCAGGGCGGCGGCAGCCCGGCCAGCAGCAGCAAAAGCGGCAGCGCCCGCGTTGTGCTGTACACGGTTTTGCTCGACGTCGATAACGCCGACAACGCCTTGATGGCCGAGATGACCACCCAGGTGTTTTTCGTCGCCAATCAGGCCAAAGGCGTGCTCACCGCGCCGGTCGCCGCGTTGCAGGGCAGCACCACGGCCAACCTGCAAACCGCGCAGGTGGTGGCGGCCAACGGCGACATCCAGCAACGCGAGGTACGCACCGGCATCAGCGACCGGCTCAAGGTGCAGATTGTCGACGGCCTCAACGAAGGCGATCACCTGTTGATCGGCCCGGTCGACGGCAGCGGAGGCTGAATGCAAACGCCTCTGATCGACCTGCAGGACATTCGTAAATCCTACGGTGGTGGCGATGCACCTGAAGTGCACGTGCTGCGCGGCATCGACCTGTCGATCCACGCCGGTGAATTCGTGGCGATTGTCGGCGCTTCCGGCTCCGGCAAATCGACCCTGATGAACATCCTCGGCTGCCTCGACCGGCCGACCTCCGGCGAGTATCGCTTTGCCGGGGAAAACGTCGCCGGCCTCGACAGCGACGAGCTGGCCTGGCTGCGCCGCGAAGCCTTTGGATTTGTGTTCCAGGGCTATCACCTGATTCCGTCCGGCTCGGCCCAGGAAAACGTCGAGATGCCGGCGATCTATGCCGGCACCCCGGCCGCCGAGCGTCACGCCCGCGCCGCCGCCCTGCTCGACCGCCTCGGTCTGGCCTCGCGCACCGGCAATCGCCCGCATCAATTGTCCGGCGGTCAGCAGCAACGGGTGTCGATTGCCCGGGCGTTGATGAACGGCGGCCACATCATCCTCGCCGACGAACCCACCGGCGCCCTCGACAGCCACAGCGGCAAAGAAGTGATGACGCTGCTCGATGAGCTGGCGAGCCAGGGCCACGTAGTGATCCTCATCACCCACGACCGCGAAGTCGCGGCCCGGGCCAAACGCATCATCGAAATACGCGACGGCCTGATCATCAGCGACAGCGCCCGCGATGATCCCCACGCCCAGACCAGCGCCAACCCCGGCGCGCTGCAAGCGGTGGATCTGCGCCAGCGTCTGGCCGACGGCGCCGAAGCCACTGGCGCGTGGAAAGGTGAACTGGTCGATGCCCTGCATGCCGCGTGGCGGGTGATGTGGATCAACCGCTTTCGCACAGCGCTGACCCTGCTCGGGATCATCATCGGCGTGGCGTCGGTGGTGGTGATGCTGGCGGTCGGTGAAGGCAGCAAACGCCAGGTGATGGCGCAGATGGGCGCCTTCGGTTCAAACATTATTTACCTCAGCGGCTCAGCGCCCAACCCGCGCACGCCGCCGGGGATCATCACCCTCGACGATGTGCACGCGCTGGCCAGCCTGCCGCAAGTGCAGCGGATCATGCCGGTCAACGGCGCCGAGGCCGGCGTACGTTACGGTAATGCCGACCACCTGAGTTACGTCGGTGGCAACGACACCAACTTCCCGGCGATCTTCAACTGGCCGGTGGTGCAAGGCAGTTACTTCACCGAGGCCGATGAGCAGAATGCTGCAGCCGTCGCGGTGATCGGCCACAAAGTCCGCAGCAAACTGCTCAAGGATGTGCCGAACCCGATCGGCCAATTCATCCTGATCGAGAATGTGCCGTTCCAGGTAGTCGGCGTGCTCGCCGAAAAGGGCGCCAGCTCCGGCGACTCCGACAGTGATAACCGCATCGCCATCCCCTATTCGGCGGCCAGCGTGCGGCTGTTCGGCACGCGCAATCCGGAATACGTGGCCATTGCCGCCGCCGACGCGCGCAAGGTCAAGGACACCGAGCAGGCCATCGAGCAACTGATGCTGCGCCTGCACAACGGCAAGAAGGATTTCGAACTGACCAACAACGCCGCGATGATCCAGGCCGAGGCCCGCACCCAGAACACCCTGTCGCTGATGCTCGGTTCGATTGCGGCGATTTCGCTGCTGGTCGGCGGCATCGGCGTGATGAACATCATGCTCATGACCGTGCGCGAGCGGACTCGCGAGATCGGCATTCGCATGGCCACCGGCGCCCGCCAGCGCGACATCCTCCGGCAGTTCCTCACCGAAGCGGTGATGCTCTCGGTGGTCGGCGGCATTGCCGGGATCGCCCTGGCCTTGATTGTCGGCGGCGTGCTGATCCTCAGCGAAGTGGCCGTGGCCTTTTCCTTGATGGCGGTACTCGGCGCCTTCGGCTGCGCCTTGGTCACCGGTGTTGTCTTCGGCTTCATGCCTGCCCGCAAAGCTGCCCGGCTCGACCCGGTCACAGCCCTTACCAGTGAATGATCGATTTATGAAACCGCGCCTCAGCCTGTTGACCGTGTGCCTGATCCTCAGTGCCTGCGGCAGTCCCGTTCAACGCCCGGACAGCGGTGTGCAGGCGCCTGCTGCCTGGCAGTCGCCCCATGGCGCCAGCGTTGCCCGCAATAGCCCGCAGTGGTGGACGCAATTTGGCAGCCCGGAACTGGATCGTCTGATCGAACAGGCTCGCGTCGGCAGTTTCGACCTCGCGGCCGCCGTCGCTCGAGTGCGTCAAGCGCAGGCAGGCACTGTCATCGCTGGCGGCTCTCAGTTGCCGGAGGTCAAGGCCGGCCTGAATGCTAATCGGCAGAAACTGCTGCGCGGCAATGGCTACAGCCAACTCGATGCCAACAGCAGCAACAAGGCTGTGGACTATTTCGATACCAACCTGAGCGCCACTTACGAAATCGATTTCTGGGGCGGCAAACGCGCCTCGCGCGACAGTGCGCAGTTCGCCCTGCAGGCCAGCGAATTCGACCGGGCGACGGTCGAACTGACATTGCTCAGCGGCGTTGCCAGCACGTATGCGCAAACCTTGTCGCTACGCGAGCAGAGCCGCATCGCCGAACTCAATCTGGCCAACGCGCAAAGCGTGCTGAAACTGGTGCAGACGCGGTTTGATTCAGGCTCAGCCACTGCGTTGGAACTGGCGCAACAGAAGAGCCTGGTCGCCGCCCAGCAATGGCAATTGCCGCGCGTGCAACAGCAAGCCCAGGACGCGCTGATCAGCCTCGCCGCCCTCCTCGGCCGACCGGTGCAGCAACTGTCGGCGACAGAGTCCTTCGAGCACCTGCAATGGCCAGACATCGCCGCCGGCGTGCCCAGCGAGTTGCTCACGCATCGTCCGGACATCGCACGCGCCGAAGCCCAACTGGCCGCCGCCGAAGCTGACGTCAAAGTCGCTCGCGCGGCCATGTTGCCGGCACTGACCCTGACCGCCCAACTCGGCTCGGGCGCCAATCAGTTCGACGATTTGATTCGCAGCCCTTTCTACAACCTGACCGCCGGGCTGGTCGCACCGATTTTCAATAACGGTCGCCTCGGCGCTGAACGCGACAAGGCCTCTGCGCGCCAGCAAGAGCTGCTGGAAACTTACCGTGGAGCGATCATCAACGGTTTCGCCGATGTGGAAAAAGCGCTCAATAGCATTCGTCGCCTGGATGAGCAGCGGTTGTGGCAGAACGAAGAACTGAATCAGGCACAGACCGCGTTCGACATCGCACAGAGCCGTTACCAGGCCGGCGCTGAAGACATGCTGACTGTCCTCGAAACCCAGCGCACCTTGTACGCAGCGCAGGATCAGAACGTGCAACTGCGCCTGGCGCGGATGCAGGCGAGCATTGCGCTGTACAAGGCGCTTGGTGGCGGGTGGCAGACCTTGTAATTGCGGCGACTGACAGATCGCCTTCGCGAGCAAGCTCGCTCCCACATTTGATCGTGTTCCATCAGCAGGAATGCGTTCTCATGCAGGAGTCAGCCAGCTCGCGATGGCGGTGGCTCAGGCAATTGAATGTCGACTGGTCGGGCGCTATCGCGAGCAGGCTCACTCCTATAGGGTGTCCGGGGTCAGTCCGGACATTGTGGGCTGACACCTGAACCTGTGGGAGCGGGCTTGCTCGCGAAGAACGATAACGCAGCCCTCAAGTCGGGCTGGTTTTAGGCTTCAGATTGCGCGCATACCATGGCCGTTGCGGCACGCGGCGGAACAGGCCGGCGAGTTTTTCCTCGTCGGTGATGAAGGTGATGCGCAGCGCCAGCTTCATGGTTTCCGGATCCATCTCCACCGACTTGCCCATCTGCAATCCCGGCGTGGTGCTGCAGCCATGGGTGATCGGCCCGAGCCATGGGTCGTCGACCTCGACCCAGCGCCCCGGGGCAAACCATGGCACGCCATTGACCTGCAGCCGCGTGACTTCACCCGGATGGAAGCGCTCGTGGGCGCGGAACCAGTCCTCGATGCGATCATCGATCCAGCCATGGAAATGCCAGAACGTCGGGTTGACGTGGGAAGAAAACGGATCGCCGAGGAAATCGTTCTCGGCGTTGTACCAGCGGGCCGCGAAGTCCGCCGGATCGCGGGCAAACGGCACCGGCTGACCGTTGGACGGATCGCGTGGCACGGAGGCCCAGCGCATGTGCAGCCAGTCATGCAGGCCCAGCTCGACTTCGGAGCCGAACTGGCCGAGGGTGAGCCGGGCCAGATACGCCGGATCGCGGTACTGCGACTCCCAGACCTGGAAGTTGCTTTCGTAGGTTTCGGCAGTCTTGATGTCACTGACCCACTGGCTGAATTCGTCATCGCCCGCCGCCGTCCAGGTCGGCGGCAAGGCCGTGCCGTCGTGGTTGTCGAAATAGCGGGCGAAGCCGACGCGGTCGCGGATCAGCTCCGGCTGCGGCAGCGGGAAAAACTCCCAGGATGGCAGATCCTGCATCGAGCGCGCCGTCCCGAGCATGTGCCGGTGCATGAAGAAAAAGTCCACGCCCGAGCCATTGCGATCCTTTCGCGGGCCACGGGCATCGCGCTCCTTGTCACGCGGGCCGGGCTGCCAGCCAATGCCGCGCAAGGCTTCGCGTTTGTCCTCGGGCAGTTTGTGCCACTTGTCCCGGGTCGCATGCCACAACTGGTGAAACAGGCGATGCTCGGGAGAGATAAGCCACGCCAGCAACGTCGGGTTGAGCGGCGTGCGCTCGCGCGCTTCGGGAAACAGCCGCTTGACGGCGACGAAGCGATTGTCCTGCGCCGGCAAGGCCAGCGACCGGTCCAGGCGCAAGGCCTTGCCGCTGAGGGTGCCACTGCCGGCATTGCCGAAGTCGGCCCAGACCTCATCGAGGATCATCTCCAGCTCATAGCTGATCTGACCGTCAGCGCCGATCAGGCGCCAGCTCAGCTTCGCCGCATCGGCTTTCGCGAGGTCGCCCAGAATTCGATAACGCGGTGTTTCAGCGGAGCGCAGGCGCTCGGGCGTGTCGAGAAAACCGCACACGCCGCGTCCCTTCTGGCCGATGTCGAGAAACACTTGCAGACCCTTGAGCGGCAAGCCCTCGAGGCCGGCATCGGCACCTTCGAAACGGATATCCCACACCCCGCGCAACGCATTCGCCAGGCGCTGCCCGGCCATGTCGGCGACGTCGAAAGACGCTTCGCCCGGGGTGATCGTCGGGTCCGGCTTCGTCCATTCACGATGCCCGAAATACGCCGCAGGCACGGCAGCGCCGGTCAGCGCCAGGCCCGCCATGAACCATCGTCGAGAAATCTTCATTGCCCTACCTGTGTCAGCCATGAAGCAGGCTTTATCCAAGCTAGAACGTTTGTTGCCCCCGGCAAATTTAACGTGCCCGGCGATGATGACCCGTGGCGAGGGGATTCATCCCCGATGAGTTGCGAAGCAACTCCCATCCGACGCTGGCGGCGACACCAGAAGGGACGGCGCTCGCAGGCCTTGCGAGCGCTTCGCCCTCGATCGGGGATAAATCCCCTCGCCACAGTGTCAGGCTTAAATTTTGCCGCCAACCACTCGTTCTTCCCAGATAGCGAAGGCCCCCGCGCCTGCACCTCGATGGCGAACCTGACTGAGATGGCAATGACAAAACCACGTTCGAAAAAGGCTCTATTCATCGGCCTGCCGTTGGCCCTGGCGATCAGCGCCGGCGCAGGCTTTGCCGTGTGGCATCACTGGTTCAAGGACGACCTCGGCTACCCGGCCAAAGTCATGAAGCAGGCCGATGAGCTGCACGAACGCATGCTCTATTTCGACAGCCATGTCAGCCTGACGCAAAATTTCGGCACCGACGGCCACGAAGCCGACAAGGACGGCGACGGCCAGTTCGACCTCGCCAAGGCCAACCGCGGGCGCCTGTCCGGCGCCGCGCTGACCATCTTCGGCTGGCCGGAAATGTGGAACGGCCCCAACGCCCCGCACAAGCCGACCCCTGGCTTCGTCGACGAGGCGCGCAATCAGCAGGAAATCCGCTTCAAGATCATCTCCGGGATGGTTCGCGACTACCCCAATCAGGTGGCCATCGCCTACACCCCCGACGACTTCCGGCGCCTGCACGGCGAAGGCAAATTCGCGATTTTCATCAGCATGCTCAACGCCTATCCGCTGGGCCACGACCTCAACCTGCTGAACCTGTGGACCGCGCGCGGCATGCGCATGTTCGGCTTCAGCTACATCGGCAACAACGACTGGGCGGATTCGTCGCGGCCGCTGCCATTCCTCAATGATTCGCCGGACGCCCTCGACGGTCTCTCGGATCTGGGCAAGCAGGCGGTCAAGCGCCTCAACGATCTGGGCGTGATCATCGACGTCTCGCAAATGTCGACCAAAGCCCTCGAACAAGTCGCGCAGCTCAGCCGCACGCCACTGGTAGCCTCGCATTCGGCGCCACGTGCGATGGTCGACATTCCGCGCAACCTCAGCGACAAGGAAATGCAGCTGATCAAAAACAGCGGCGGCGTGGTGCAGATCGTCGCGTTCTCGCAGTACCTGCGTCCGCTCACCCAACAAACCCAGGACAAGCTCAACGAGATGCGCAAGGACTTCGACCTGCCGCCGCTGCCGAACCTGGCGATGGCGTTGATGCCCGGCGACCCGATCATTGCCGCGTGGTCCGAGCAGAAGTTCGGCCAGTACGCCAGCCGCCTCTACGGCATCCTCGAAGAAGAGCCGAAAGCCAGCCTCAAGGATCTGGGCGATGCCATCGATTACGCGGTGCGCAAGATCGGCATCGACCATGTCGGCATCAGCTCCGACTTCAACGAAGGTGGTGGCGTCAAAGGCTTCGAGAACGTCGGCGAAATTCGCAACGTCACCGCAGAGCTGATCTCACGCGGTTATTCCGAAGCGGACATCGCCAAGCTCTGGGGCGGCAACTTCCTGCGGGTCTGGGATCAGGTCGAGAAAGCCGCGAAACCGGCACTGGCCGCCGCGCCGGGAACTGCCAAGCCATGAGCAATCGTCGTGAGTTCTTGAAGCAGGCGGGGATTCTCGCGGCGGCGCTGCCGTTGGGTGCGAGCCTGCCGAATGTCGCCGGTGCCGCGAACGCCGCGCCCGTGACCGGCAACAAGTGGACGCGGTTGCAGCAGCTGTTCGACCAGGATCCGGCGTATCTGCACTTCTCCAACTTCCTGATCACCTCGCACCCCAAACCAGTGCGCGAGGCGATTGAGCGGCACCGCGCCGCCCTCGACAAAAATCCCGGACTGGCGATGGATTGGGATCTCGGCGTGATCGAACAACGCGAAGAGAACGTGCGGGTCTGGGCCGGACGCTACCTGCAAGCCGACGCCAAACAGATCGCCCTGACCGGCAGCACCACCGAAGGTCTGGCGATGATTTACGGCGGCGTGCACGTGCGCCCCGATCAGGAAATCCTCACCACCGAGCACGAGCACTACGCGACCCACACCATCCTCGCCCTGCGTAGCGAACGCGACGGCACCCGGGTGCGCAAAATTCGTCTGTTCAAGGATTCGTACAGCGCCAGCAAAGCAGAAATCCTTGCCGCAATGACGGCGCCATCCGCCCCGAAACCCGGGTTCTGGGCATGTGCTGGGTGCATTCGGGCAGCGGCATGAAACTGCCCATCGGTGAAATCGGCGCCATCGTCGACCAGCACAACCGCGGTCGCAGCGACGCTGACCGCATCGTTTACGTGGTCGACGGGGTGCATGGCTTCGGCGTGGACAACCTGAACTTCGCGCAGATGAACTGCGACTTCTTCATCGCCGGCACCCACAAGTGGATGTTCGGCCCACGTGGCACCGGCATCGTCTGCAGCCGCTTCGCCGAGGTCAGATACGTCACCCCGATCATTCCGACGTTCTCTGAAGCCACGGCGTTTTCCACCACCATGACGCCCGGCGGCTATCACTCGTTCGAGCACCGCTGGGCGCTGGACGAAGCGTTCAAATTGCATCTTGAGCTGGGCAAGGCCGAGGTCGAGGCGCGCATTCACGCGCTCAACAGCTACCTGAAACAACGCCTGCAGCAACGGCCGCAGATCGAACTGGTGACGCCACTGAGCCCTGAGCTGTCCGCCGGTTTCACCTTCTTCCGGGTCAAGGGCAAGGACAGCGACAAGATCGCCGCGCACCTGATGGCCAACCGCGTGGTGGCCGATGCCGTGCACCGCGACGTCGGCCCGGTGATCCGCACCGCACCGGGGCTGCTCAACGACGAAGAGCAAATCGACCGCTTGCTGGCCGTGCTCGACCAGGCCCTTTGACCCGGACGCTCCCTTTTTTCTTTTAGCGAGACTCGCAATGAACAGTGAACTGCGTCGATTTTCCTTGAAGGCGCTGCCGGCGCTGATGCTCACCGCCCTCGCCGCCGGCCTGCTGCCGGGCGCCGCGCAGGCCGCCACCCCGCCTGCGCCGGGCAAGGTGTTCAAGGACTGCAAGGACTGCCCGGAAATGGTCGTGCTGCCCACCGGCACGTTCACCATGGGCACCCCGGAGGATGAGGTCGGCCGCGAGCCGGATGAAGGGCCGCTGCACCCGGTGACGTTTGCCAAACCGCTGGCGATCAGCCGTTTCCAGATTCTGCGCGGCGAGTGGGACGCCTACCTCAAGGACAGCGGCTACAAAATGCCCGACGGCGACACTCGCCCCGGTCGCGCCTGCAAGGCGGGGATCCCGGATTATCAGGGCAGCGACCCGCGCAAGCAGTACACTGACAAGCACCCGGCGGTGTGCATGGATTTCCCGGAGGTCGAAGCTTACGTGGCCTGGCTGTCGAAGAAGACCGGCCAGCAATACCGGCTGGTCAGCGAGTCGCTGCGTGAATACGCCGCCCGCGCAGGCAGCACGGGGCCGTTCCCCTTCCCGTTCGATGAAGGCAAGGAATACAGCATCGCCAAACACGCCAACACCTATGGCGCCGCCGATGGCTACAACTTCACCGCGCCGGCCGGCAGCTTCCCGGCCAATGCCTTCGGCGTCTACGACATGCACGGCAATATTTATGAGTGGACCGCCGATTGCTACAACGAGAACTACGTCGGCGCGCCAAGCGATGGCAGTGCCTGGTTAAGCGGCAAGTGCGACGTGCGGCGCATCCGTGGCAACGACTGGGGCGAGGCACCGGTGTTCTCGCGTTCGGGCAACCGCAACGCCACCTACACCGACACCCGTGGCGACTGGATCGGCTTCCGGGTCGCCCGCGATCTGTAACGCCATCGTCCGGCTAAATTAGCCGTCCTGCCAGTCGTTCTAAAAGTGGGCGCGATCCTCCATGGCGCGCCCACCGCCCTCTACGTCATCCAGGCGAACCGCCCGAGCAGTGCCGGTGTTCGCCGCTCCTTCAAGCAGGGAACCTCCATGAGCAAACCAACACGCGGGGTGATCAATGAATTGTTCGCCCTGCTCAAACCCTTTCGACTGATCGTCAGCGTGTCGATCCTGCTCGGCATGGTCGGTGGCCTGAGCGTCACCGCGCTGCTGGCGACCATCAACAACGTGCTACACGCCGAGGGCGCACTGACCAGCACGATGGTCGCGGTGTTTGCCGGCCTGTGCCTGCTGGCGCTGACCAGCTCGATCTTCTCCGACATCGGCACCAATTTCGTCGGCCAGCACATCATCGCCAAATTGCGCAAAGAGCTGGGCGAAAAAGTCCTCTCGGCGCCGATCGAGCAGATCGAGCGCTATCGCAGCCATCGGCTGATTCCGGTGCTGACCCACGACGTCGACACCATCAGCGACTTCGCCTTCGCCTTTGCGCCGCTGGCGATTTCCCTGACCGTGACCCTCGGTTGCATGGGCTACCTGGCGATGTTGTCGTGGCCGATGTTCCTGATGATGGCGGTGGCGATCCTGATCGGCACGGTCATTCAGTACATCGCACGCGGGCGCGGCATGCAGGGATTCCTCAAGGCCCGCGACTACGAAGACGAGTTGCAGAAGCACTACCACGCTGTCGCCGAGGGCGCCAAGGAACTGCGCATCCACCGCCCGCGCCGGCATCGCATGTTCGTCTCGGGCATCGAAGGCACGGCCGACAAGATCTGCGACACGCAGGTGCGTTCGGTGAACATTTTCGTGGTCGCCAAGACCTTGGGTTCGATGCTGTTCTTCGTGGTGATCGGCCTGGCGCTGGGCCTGCAATCGCTGTGGCCGAGCGCCGACAAAGCGGTGATGAGCGGCTTCGTGCTGGTGCTGCTGTACATGAAAGGGCCGCTGGAACACATCATTGGCACCCTGCCGATCGTCAGTCGTGCGCAAATCGCGTTCCGCCGGATCGCCGATCTGTCCGAGCAATTCTCCTCGCCCGAGCCGCACCTGCTGCTCAGTGATCAGGGCCATCAAAAGACCCCGGTGCACAGCCTGGAGCTGACCGATGTCTCGTACAGCTTCCCGACGGTAGAAGGCGCCAAGCCGTTCCGGCTGGGGCCGGTGAACCTGAAAATCGAACAGGGCGATATCATTTTCATCGTCGGCGAAAACGGCTGCGGCAAGACCACGCTGATCAAGTTGCTGCTGGGCCTGTACGCGCCGCAGCAAGGCGAAATCCGCCTCAACCAGCAGCTCGTCGATGCCGCCAACCGCGACGATTACCGCCAGTTGTTCACCACGATCTTCGCCGACTATTACCTGTTCGACGACGTGGTCCAGGGCGATACGCATATCCCGGAAGACGCCAACCAATACCTGGAGCGCCTGGAAATTGCGCACAAGGTCAGCGTGCGTGACGGCTCGTTCACCACCACCGACCTGTCCACCGGCCAGCGCAAGCGTCTGGCCCTGATCAACGCCTGGCTGGAAGAGCGTCCGGTGCTGGTGTTCGATGAGTGGGCCGCCGATCAGGACCCGACCTTCCGGCGGATTTTCTACACCGAGCTGCTGCCGGACCTGAAGCGTTTGGGCAAGACCATCATCGTCATTTCCCACGACGATCGTTACTTCGATGTCGCCGATCAACTGGTGCGCATGAGCGCCGGCAAAGTGGTCACTGAGCTGCAACCCGCCTGACTGTGAAAATTTTGTAAAAAATTTGCGTTGAGTTTTCCGGTTTTCGGAAGGCTCAACGTCTTACTAACAGTTAATAGAAATAGTTCTCAGTCAACACTTTGAAGAGTAGAAGAACAATGCCCGCACCGCACGGACTCCACCCGCTCGCCAAGGCTCTGCTGATCCGCCGCTCCTTCCGTTGCACCTTGCCCGCGTTCTGCGCCATGGCCCTGACTGTGCCGATGATCGGCCAGGCCCAGGCCGCCGCCGTGGCGATCAATATTCCTGCACAGTCGCTGGGGAGCGCCTTGCAGGAATTCGGTCGCCAGACCAACCTCCAAGTGCTTTACAGCCCGGATGAAGTCAGCGGCCTGCGCAGCAGCGCGGTCAGTGGCAACCTGGAACCGACCGCCGCCATCGCGCAACTGCTGCAAGGCACCAACATCGCCTACAGCGTCGAAGGCAACAACGTCGCCTTGCGTTCACGCAGCAGCGGCGGCGCCAGCCTCGATCTGGCCCCGACCAGCATTTCCGCCACCGCCGAATCGGCCTGGGGCCCGGTCGACGGTATCGTCGCCAAGCGCAGCGCCACCGGTTCGAAGACCGATTCGTCGCTCAAGGAAATCCCGCAGACCATCAACGTCGTCACTCAAGACGAAATCAAGATGCGCGGCTCGAAGACCGTCACCGAGGCCCTGCAATACACGCCCGGCATGACCGGCGGCGGTTTCTCGGATCGAGTGAAGATCTTCGACGAACCGACGTCCCGTGGCTTCTCCCCTACTCCGCTGTACCTCGACGACCTGCACATGCCTTACGGCGGCGGCAGCACCGGCGGTTCGCTGCAGATCGACCCGTACACCCTGGAGCGCATCGAAGTGCTCAAGGGTCCGGCCTCGGTGCTGTACGGCCAGAACCAGCCGGGCGGTATCGTCAACATGGTCAGCAAGCGTCCGACCGCGACCCCGCTGCACGAAGTGAAGCTCGGTGGCGGCAGCTATGACCGCAAGTACGGTGCCTTCGACCTCGGCGGCCCGATCGACGATCAAGGCGAATTCCTCTATCGCCTGACCGGCGTGGTCAACGACAGCGGCTCGGCCATCGACTACGCCAGCCAGAACCGCATGCTGCTGGCGCCAAGCCTGACCTGGCTGCCCAACGATCAGACCACCATCACCGTGTTCGGTCAGTACCAGAAAGACCACGATGTACCGGAAGCTCAGGGCCTGCCCGCCAACGGCACCGTACATCGCAGCCAGGCCGGGCGCATCAGCCGCAGCCTGTTCCTCGGCGAGCCGGACGTGAACAAGTACCACCGCGAGCAGTTCGTCGTCGGTTACGAGATCGCCCACGAACTCAATGACGTCTGGACCCTGAAGCAGAACGCGCGTTACGCCGACATCAACGACCAGTACGTGGCGCCGCTGCACGGTTATGCGTTCCCGACCAACCCGGTTACCGGCCTCAACGACGGCAGCTACCAGAGCCGTTATGCGGTGGACTGGTCGCAGCACAACAAGGTCTACGGCATCGATAACATCGCCCAGGCCAAGTTCCACACCGCCGACGTCGAGCACACCGTGCTGCTGGGTGTGGACTACTACCACTACAATTCGAAATTCCTCGGCCTGTACGACCGCACCGCTCCAGGTCTGGATCTGTACAACCCGGTGTATGGCAGCCAGATCAATTTCCGTCAGCCGTACAAATGGGACAACACCATCACCCAGACCGGCCTGTACGCTCAGGATCAACTGCGCTGGAACCAGTGGTTCCTGACCCTCGGCGGTCGTTATGACTTCGCCGAAACCGACAACAAGCAACCGCTGAGCGGCGGCCACAGCAATCAGAAGGACGAGAAGTTCACCGGGCGTGCCGGCCTGGGCTACGAGTTCGACAACGGCATCACGCCGTACGTCAGCTACGCCGAATCGTTCCTGCCGCAAACCGGTACCGACATGAGCGGCGGCGCCTTCGAACCGACCACCGGCAAGCAGTACGAAGTCGGCGTCAAGTACGAGCCGAAGGCCATCGACGGCTTCATCCAGCTGTCGGCGTACCAGATCGACCAGGACAATATGCTCACCACCGACCTCAACAACCCGGGCTTCAGCACCCAGAGCGGCTCCGTGCGTTCGCGCGGTATCGAGCTGGAAGGCAAGGTCAACGTCACCCGCAACCTGCGCGTGCTGGCGGCGGTGTCGCGTAACCAGACCAAGTGGGAGAAAGACAACGACGGTCGCGAAGGTCGCACTCTGGCCATGCGTCCACCGCTGACCGCCTCCGCGTGGGTCAACTATGACTTCGACATTTCCACCGCCCTCGCCGGTTTCGGCATGGGTCTGGGCGCCCGTTACGTGCGCAGCAGCTACGGTTCGGATTACGAGTCGGACTCGTTCCAGATTCCGTCCTACACCGTGTATGACGCCATGGTCTCTTACGACCTGGAGAAATCGCCGCTGCATGTCAAAGGCGTGAAGCTGCAAGCCAACCTGCAGAACCTCACTGACGAGAAGTACGTTGCCGCGTGCAATGGCACCCTCGATTGCTACTACGGCGAAGGTCGGACCATGACTGCTGACGTGACCTACAACTGGTAATACGTTTAGCGCTCACTGAAACGCCGGCATTTGCTGGCGTTTTTTTTGGGGGACTTGGCGGCCTTTGGGCCGACCAGGCTCTTGGGGATTTGGGTGAATATCCGTTTCTGCGGGTGCTGCCGCTGGCGGTTTCGCTCTTACAGCGAGTCACCTTTTCCAGACGCCGAAAAGGTAACCCAAAAGGCTTTGCCCCGGCGTACGGCACTTCGCTGAGGCTCAGTGTTCCCTCGCTACGGTGTCCATCCGGGGGCATCGCCTACGGTTTGCTTCGCTGCACCTCCTCTCGATGGATGCGGCTTCGCCGCATGGCGCTGCGCGCCTATCCCCCGGATGGACACCTACGCTCGGCCTGCCGAAGGGGCAAAAAATCAAAAGCCAAAGCAAGATCAAAAACCACATCAAAAACCCCTCACCCTAGCCCTCTCCCGGAGGGAGAGGGAACTGATCGCGGTGTTTGGGAGAGGTGCGCCGACGTGAAATACCGAGTCGAACACCAATTTTGAAAAGCCCAAAAATTGGCCCCCTCTCCCTCTGGGAGAGGGCTGGGCGGGCGGCGTTCCGATGAGGGGCAAGAGCACCACAAAACCAAAGCCGAATCCCGTGCTCTTCACCACTCAATAGGCCGAGTGTCAGCTCGCCTGCTTTTGATCTTGATCTGTAAGGCGACGTCGGAAGGCTGAGTGGAGGGATTCATCCGGGGGTGGGAGCGCAGCGACCGTTTGGCGCAGCCAAACACAGCGAGAGGAGGTGCAGCGAAGCAAACCGGAGGCGCTGCGCCCGGATGGAGCCCGGAGCGAAGGGACCCCGAGCCCCAGCGAGCGGGCCGAACGTAGGAGCAAGCGTTTTTTTGCTTACTTTTTTACTGGGCCGGCACTCCGGGCGTTTGTAAAAAAAGTGAGTCGCCGTAAGGGCGAAACCCTAGGCGGCCGTTACCGCAGCAACGGATATTCACCCCCCCCACCCCGTCAAGCCAAAGCAAACACCTCTACCAATCGCCCAGCAATCAACCTCAGCGCCTCTTCAGCCTCATCAACAATCGCCCCCATCCGCATAAAGTCATGGGTCATGCCGGCGTAAACCTGCAAATCCACAACAACCCCCGCCGCCTGCAAATGCCGGGCATAAGCCACCCCCTCATCGTGCAACGGATCACACTCGGCCAACACCATCAGCACCGGCGCGACATTGGCCGGAACTTCGCCGAGCAACGGCGAGAAACGCGGATCGAGACGATCGCTGGCATCACGCTGATAGTGCGCGTAGAACCACTGCAGCGAAGCCTTCTCCAGCAGATAACCTTCGGCAAAACGCTCGATCGAAGGCGTAATGCGACTGGCATCGGTGACCGGATAAATCAGCACCTGCAAACGCGGCTGCACAGCGGCATCCGTCAGTTGCGCAGCCAGCACCGTGGCCAGGCTGCCACCGACGCTGTCACCGGCAATCGCCAGCCGCGCCGTGTCGATGCCCACGTCAGCAGCACTCGCCACCAGCCAGTCCCAGGCATCCTGCGCATCGTCGGCCGCTGTCGGAAAACGATGTTCCGGCGCCAGTCGATATGCCACCGACAGCACCACACAATCCGCCAGCAAGGCCAACGCACGGCACAGCGAATCATGCGAGTCGAGGCTGCCGACCACATAGCCGCCGCCATGGAAATACAACAGTGCCGGACGTCCGGCGCCCGCCTGCAACGGATGATTGCTGTAGATCCGTGCGTTCAACAGTGCACCGTCACGCACCGGCAATTGCAGCTCATCCACCACGGCCAGTTCTTCACCGCCGGCGTCCATCAGCAACGATGACTGATCGAATTGTTCACGGGCCTCGCTCGGGGTCAGCTCATGCATGCCGACGCGTTTGCCACTGGCCCGGCCGTTGCCGACCAGTTGCAGAAATGCGGCGATATCAGGATTCAATGACATTCAAATCTCCAAACCGATCGGGCGCCATCAGCGCCCGATCGGTTTTGCTTGGGTTTCACAGCAGGTTTCAGGACATGACTACTGATTCAACGATCTGGCCGAGCATTTCTTCAGCCTCGGACAGGAAAGTTTCATCGCGCGGGATCTGGAAGTGCCCGCAATCCAGCCATTCACCGCCCATGCCCGGCTGGTCGAGTTGCGCCGCCAGCTCCAGTGCCTCGGCTTCGCGACCCAAGGTCCACCAGCACGTCGGGTCGACGGTCAGCGGCGCACAGCGCTCAAGCTTGAGCGACAACTGCTTGAGCCGGCGCGCCACGCTGAACACCTGCGCCAGTTCTTCGGCGCCCAGCGCCACATAGGTCGACGCCCCGCGCTCGGCGCTGATGGCACGCTGGAACAGCGCACGCAGGTTGTGCGGCGTTTCTTCACCGTCGATGGACAGGCCCGGTGCGGCGTCCGGCAGCGTCACCTGCAGGAAATCGCGCAGGTCGGCTTGCCAGTCATCGACCGCCCCGGCATCGACCGCCGCCGACGGCACGAAGCTGTCGACCAGCCCGACAAACTTGACCTGTTGCCCGGCCTGCTCCAGTTGCGCGGCGATCAACATCGCCAGCGTTCCGCCCAGCGACCAGCCCAGCAGGTGATACGGCCCCTGCGGCTGTTTCTGGCGAATCTGCGCCAGGTAATCACTGGCCATTTCCTGCAGCGAGGTGTCGTTGAACGCCGGATCCAGCAGCATCCGCGACTGAATCGCCAACAGTTGGCGTTGACCGCTCAGGCGCCGCGCCAGCGGCTCGTAGTCGAACACCGTGCCGAAGCCGGCATGCAGGCAGAACAACGGCGCCACGCCCTTGACCTCGGCGTTCATCGCCAGCAACCCGGAGGCTTTTTCCGCCGTGCCCTGAACGCTCGCTACCAGTTCGCCGATGCTCGGTTTCTGCATCAGATCGCGCAGTTTCAGGCTCAGGCCCTGAGCCTTGAGCACACGGCTGCGGGCCACCACTTGCAGGCTGAGGATCGAGTCGCCACCCAGTTCGAAGAAGTTGTCGCTGAGCCCGACCCGTTCGATTTTCAGCACCTCCTGCCAGATCTTCGCCAGGGCTTTTTCCAGCTCGGTGCGCGGCTCGACGTAGGCCAGGCGCTGTTCGGCGTCCGGATTCGGCAGGGCCTTGCGGTCAAGTTTGCCGTTCGGCGTCAGCGGCATGCGCTCAAGCACCATCAGGTGTGCCGGCACCATGTAATCCGGCAGGCTGACCTTGAGTTGCTCGCGCAGACGTTCGCCCAATCCGTCGGCCGGCGTCTCGGCAGCGGCCAGTACATAGCCGAGCAGTTGCTTGCCGCTGACACCCTCGCGGGCCACCACGGCAGCGTCACGCACGCCCGGCTGCTGCTTGAGGCGCGCTTCGATTTCACCCAGCTCGATGCGGAAACCACGGATCTTCACCTGATGGTCGATCCGCCCGAGGTAATCAACGGTGCCGTCGGCACGCTGGCGCACCAGGTCGCCAGTGCGGTACAGGCGACTGCCGTCGGCACTGAACGGGTTGGCAACGAAACGTTCGGCGGTGCCACCGGCACGCCCCAGATAACCGCGAGCCAACGCGCCACCCAAGTACAACTCACCGGCAATGCCGGCCGGCAGCGGGTTGAGATCGCTGTCGAGCACATAACCGCTGCGCTCGCCGACCACGCTGCCGATCGGCGCATAGGCCGCGCCGCATTGATCGTCGACCGCGGCCTTCCAGATCAGCGGCGTGACCACCGTTTCAGTCGGGCCATAGCCGTTGATGATGTACTGCGGTTGCAGCGCTCGTTTGGCCAGTTCGAAACTCGCCACCGGCACCGCATCCCCGCCGAAGCAGTAGATCCGTACCGGCGGCGGATTGCCGTGCTGTTCGGCATGCTCGGCCAGTTGCTGCAGGTACACCGGCGGGAACGCGGCCACGGTCACCCCATACTGATGCAGGGCGTCGTAGGTTTGTTCGGCCGTCCACAGGCTGTCGTCGCGAATCAGCAAACGCGCGCCGTGCGTCAGGGTGGTCAGCCAGCGCTCATGCGCGCCGTCGAAGGCGAACGACATGAAGTGCAACTCGCAATCGGCCGCGCTCATTTCGTAACGCTGGCCGATCGCCTGGCAGTGCATCGCCAGCGGCCCGTGCGCCACGCCGACACCTTTCGGCTGACCGGTGGAGCCGGAGGTGTAGATCACGTAGGCCAGGTTGCCCGGCTGCACCGCCACCTGCGGTGCCGACGGCGGCTGAGCGCGCAGGTCCAGCTGATCGAGTTCCAGCACATGCAGGTTGGCCTGGGTCGGCAGCACCTGACGCAGACTCGAATCGCTGAGCAGCAAGGCGATGCCCGAATCGTGCATCAGATAACTCAAGCGCTCGCGCGGATAAGTCGCGTCCAGCGGCACGTAGGCACCCCCGGCCTTGAGCACCGCCAACAACGCGACGATCATGTTTTCGCTGCGTGGCAGGGCCACACCGACCCGCACTTCCGGGCCTACACCTTCGGCGATCAGCGCATGCGCCAGACGATTGGCCCGCGCTTCGATCTGGCCGTAGCTGAAGGCTTGCTCATTGAAGATCACTGCGGTTTGTTCGGCACGTTGCGCGGCCCACCCGGCAATGCGCTGGTGCACCAGCGTGGTCTGCGGGTGCGCGACAACGTCCGGCGTGGGCGCGACTTGCCCGGTCGGCAGACCGATGCGTCCCAGCGCCTGCCCGGCGTCCTGAACCAGGGCCGTGAGCAGGCCTTCCATGTTGCTGCGGATGCCTTCCACGGTCGCCAGATCAAAATGTTCGCGCAGGAACATGTACTCGATCACCAGCCCGTCTTCGAGAGTGACCATCAGGTCCATCGGGAAGTTGGTCAGGCCTGAGTTATTGATTTCGCCAAACTTCAGCGAATCATCGCGCCACTCGCGCAGCGCCTGATCGATCGGGTGGTTCTCGAACACGATGATGCTGTCGAACAGCGACTGCCCGGCACGCCCGCCCCAACGCTGGACGTCGGTCAGCGGGGTATATTCGCGCTCGCGCATCTCCAGGTTGAAATCCTGCAACTCGCGCAACCAGGCACCCACGGCCTGCTCGGCCGGCACGTCCTTGATCACCGGCAAGGTGTTGATGAACAGACCGAGGATCGATTCCGAGGCCGGCAGACTCGCCGGACGCCCCGCCACCGTCGCGCCGAACGCTACGCAACGCTGGCCGCTGTACCGGCTGAGCAGCACCAGCCATGCGCCCTGCACCAAGGTGTTGAGGGTGATCTGCTGCGACTGGGCAAAGGCTTTCAACTGCTCGGTGCGGGCCTCGCCCAGACGGCTGTACAGCGCCTGGTGACCGCGACCGCTGCCGGTGCGCGTCACCGCGTCCGCCAGATAGGTCGGCTCGTCGAGCCGGCTCAGGTGCTGACGCCAAAAACCTTCGCTGGCATTCGCGTCCTGCTGCTGCAGCCAGTTGATGTAACCACGGTACGGCACCGCTTCGGCCAGTGGTCGTCCGGAATACTGGCTCAGCACTTCACCGATCAACTGCGAACTGCTCCAGCCATCGATCAGAATGTGATGGTAAGTCCAGATCAGCTGATAGCTGTGCTCGCCGACTTGCACCAGTGTCAGCCGTTGCAGCGGTGGCTGGTCAAGGTCGAAACCCTTGGCCCGCTCGGCATCCGCCAGGCCTTGCAAGGCTTCGGCCGAATGATCCTGCTCACGCCAGTCGAGCAGACTGAACGGCAACTGCGGATCGGCGAGGACGAATTGCAGCGGCTCGGCCATGTCCTGCCAGAGGAAACCGGTGCGCAGAATGTCGTGGCGACGGCTGACGGTTTCCCACGCGGCTTGCAGACGCAGCGGCTCAAGACCCTGCACCGGAACGCTCAACTGGTTGACGTACAGGTCCGATTCCGGCGAATTCAATCCGAGGAACAGCATGCCCTGCTGCATCGGCGACAAGCGATAGAGCCCGTCGAGTTGCCCCGCCGGCAGTGGCAGTTGCGCCACTTGCGCCTCGCTCAAGCCGTGCAGCGGCAGGTCGATCAGCGCCGGCTCCGGCGCCACATGCCCTTCGGCAGCCTGCACGCACAGGGCCAATTGTTGAATGGTCGGTTGTTGGAACAGGTCTTTCGGGCTCAACTCCAGCCCTTGCTGACGGGCGCGACTGACCACCTGAATCGAGATGATCGAATCGCCGCCCAAGGCAAAGAAACTGTCATGGGTGCTGACCTGCTCAAGGCCCAGCACTTCTTTCCAAATCTCCACCAACATTTGCTCGGTGGCATTCACCGGTTCGACATGCAACTGCGCGGCACTCAGCTCCAGTGCTGGCAGGCGCTTGCGATCGATCTTGCCGTTGGGGGTCAGCGGCAGCTGCGCCAGCCACAGGCGGTGGCTCGGCACCATGTAATCCGGCAGGGTCGCGCCCAGCCAGTTGCCGAGGGTTTGCTGCAGTGCGGCCTGTTGCTCGGCGCTGGCCTCGATGATCGCCGGATCGCTCGGCACCAGATAGGCAATCAGTTGCTGACTGCCCGACACTTCGCTGGCCACGACCACCGCTTCACGCACGGCGGCATGCGCCAGCAGACGCGCTTCGATTTCGCCCAGCTCGATACGCAAGCCGCGAATTTTCACCTGATGGTCGATCCGGCCCATGTACTCCAGCTCGCCCTCCTCGCGCTGACGAATCAGGTCGCCGGTGCGGTACATGCGCTCGCCGTTGCCGACGAAAGGATTCGGCACGAAGCGCTCGGCGGTCATCGCCGCACGCCCCAGATAACCGCGCGTGATGCCGGCGCCGGACAGGTACAGCTCGGCCGAAACGCCTTGCGGCACCGCGTGCAGATCGGCATCCAGCAGATGGCTGGCGCTGTGCTCGAGCGCGCGCCCGATCCGTGCCTGACCACCGGCGCTGCGGTGGGTCCAGGTCGAGTAAGTGGTGTCTTCCGACGGGCCGTACAGGTCGTAAACGTGCTCGACCGTCGACTGCTGATACAACGCCTCCACCAGCGCTTGTTTCAGCGGCTCGCCAGCGAGGTTGATGATGCGCACGCTCGGCGGAATCTGCCCCGCGCGGTGCAGTGCGGCAATCGCCGACGGCACGGTATTGATCAGGCGCACCTGATCGCGGGCCGGCAGTTGCGGCAGCTCCAAGGCATTACGGGCGATGATCAGCGAGCCGCCGTTGCCGAGGGTGACAAACAGCTCCCAGACCGACAGGTCGAAGCACACCGACGTCGAGGCCAGCACGCCTTGGATGTCGTCGCGGCTATAGACCCTGGCGGACCAGTCGATCAGCGCCATGACGTTGCGATGGGCAATCGCCACGCCTTTCGGCTTGCCGGTGGAACCGGAGGTGTAGATCACGTAGGCGAGGTTGTCCGGAGCCACCGATGTTTGCGGCGCGCTGCTCGGATAACCGCTCAGCGACAGCTGATCCAACAGCAGCACTTGGGTATCGCTCGGCACGCTCAGGGTCTTCGCAACGGCCTGCTCGGTGAGCAACACCCGCGCACGGCTGTCTTCAAGCATGTAAGCCACGCGATCGGCCGGGTAGTCCGGGTCTAGCGGCACATAGGCGCCACCGGCCTTGAGCACCGCAAGCAAGGCAATCAGCAACTGCTCGGAACGCGGTATCGCCACGCCCACGCGCACTTCCGGGCCGACACCTAGCTCAAGCAGTTTGTGCGCCAGACGATTGGCCTGCGCGTCCAGTTCGGCGTAGGTCAACTTCGTATTGGCGAAGGTCACCGCCAAGGCATCCGGAGTCGCCGCCACTTGATGGGCGATGGCTTGATGGATGCACAACTCGGTGGCGAAATCGCTATTCACCTGCGGGCTGTGCTCGATCAGGTTCAGTTCACTGAGCGAACGCTCCCCCGACTCGCTCATCTGCCCGAGCAAGCGCTGCAGATACCCGGCCAGTTGCACTACGCTGTGCGCGGCAAAGCTTTCGCACTGGTAGCTGAAGTGCATCGACAACTCGTCGCTCAAGTGCACCAGCAGCGTCAGCGGGTAGTTGGTCTGCTCATGATTGTGGATTTCACCGAAGCGCAGTTCTTGCGGTGCGCCCTGCGCCAGCGCCTCGGACACCGGGTAGTTCTCGAACACCAGAATGTTGTCGAACAGCGCCTCACCGTTGCGCTCGGCCCAACGCTGAATGTCGAACAGCGGAGTGTGCTCATGTTCGCGCAAGGCCAGGTTCTGCGCCTGCACGCTCTGCAACCATTCGCCAACGCTCGATGGCGACTGCGGGCTGGCGATGACCGGCAAGGTGTTGATGAACAGGCCGATCTGCTGCTCGACCCCTTTGAGCTCGGCCGGACGCCCCGCTACCGTCGCGCCGAACGCCACACACGGCTGGCCAGTCAGGCGCTGCAACAGCAGCAGCCATGCCGCCTGAATCAGCGTGTTGAGGGTGACTTTCTGCTGGCGCGCGAACTCGCCCAGACGCCGCGTCTGCTCAGCGTCGAGCACGCAGAAATGTTCTCCGTGGCCGTCGCGCGGTGCATCGCCGCGCTGCGCCTGCAACGCTTGCGCCAGCATGGTCGGCGCTTGCAGGTCAGCCAGTTGCGCGGTCCAGTAACGCTCGCTGGCCTGCACGTCCTGACGCTGCAGCCATTCGATGTAATCGCGGTAACGCCCGGCCAATGGCGGCTGGGCAACCCCGCTGTAGCGCTGCAGGACTTCGCCGAGCAACTGCGAGTTGCTCCAGCCGTCCATCAGGATGTGATGGTTGGTGTAGATCAAGTGGCAGCGCTGCTCGTCCAGCCGCACCACGACCATGCGCAACAGCGGCCCTTGGCTCAAGTCGAAACCTTGCGCCTGTTCGGCTGCGGCCAACGCATTCAGATCGCTCTGACAATCGTCGCGATCACGCCAGTCGAGGACGCGGAACGGCATGTCCAGTTGCTTGTGCACCACCTGCACCGGACGCGCCAGCTCACCCTGCCAGACAAAGCTGCTGCGCAGGATGTCGTGGTTGTCCACCGCCGCTTGCCAGGCTTGCAGGAAGCGTTGCGGATTGAGGCCTTCGACATCGAGCCGAACCTGGTTGATGTAATCGCCGGTGGCCTGCTCGTAAAGGCTGTGGAACAACATGCCCTGCTGCATCGCCGACAGCGGATACACATCGGCGACCTGCCGTGGCGCCAGCGGGAACTGATCGAGCTGCGCCTGCGTCAGGCCGGCCAGCGGGAAGTCCGACGGGGTCAGGCCTTCGACGCCCGGGGTCAGGCAATGGCCGATCAACGCTGCGAGTTCTGCGGCGTAATCTGCGGCCAGGGCTTCGATCACCGCGCTGTCGAAGCGCTCACTACTGAACGTCCAGCCCACCCGCAGCTCGCCGCCATACACCTGACCGTTGAGGGTCAACCAGTTGCCCAGCGGCGCCTCCGGGCTCTGATCGAGGCCGGCGTTGTCCGGCGACGGCACGAACAGCGCAGCCTCGTCGCCAGCGAAACTGCCGTCGAACTGCCCAAGGTAGTTGAAGGTGATGCGCGGGCTCGGCAAGGCCTGCAAGCTCTGCTGCGCGCGGGCATCACCGAGGTAACGCAAGGCGCCGAAACCGATGCCCTTGTTAGGGATCGAGCGCAGTTGTTCCTTGATCTGCTTGATCGACTCGCCAAGCGTGTCTGCCGGTGTCAGGCGCACCGGGAACAGGCTGGTGAACCAGCCCACCGTGCGGGTCAGATCAACACCGTCGAACAGTTCTTCGCGGCCATGGCCTTCGAGCTGGATCAGCGTCGACGCCTGCCCGCTCCAGCGACCGATGACCCGCGCCAGTGCCGTCAGCAACAGATCGTTCACCTGGGTGCGGTACGCCGCCGGGGCCTCTTGCAGCAGTTGGCGGGTCAGCTCGGTGCCGAGCCGGGTTTGTACGGTCTGGGCCAGACGATTGTCCTGACTGGCGTCAACGCGTTTGCACGGCAGATCGGTACTCACATCGCTCAGGCAGGCCTGCCACCAAGCCAGTTCGGCCTGCAACGCCGGGCTGTTGGCGTAACGCTGCAAATGCTCGCCCCAGTCCTTGAAGGCGCTGGTCCGGGACGGCAGGCTCAACGGCTGATCATTCAGCAATTGCTGATAAGCGTTTTGCAGGTCTTCCAGCAGAATCCGCCACGACACGCCGTCCACCGCCAAGTGATGAATCACCAACTGCAGACGCTGCGTGCCATCGGCCAGATTCGCCAGCACCGCACGCAGCAACGGCCCGTGTTGCAGATCGAGGCTGCGCTGGGCGCGATTACCCAAGGCTTCAAGGGCGGCGGCATCGGCCACGTCCTCCTGCCAGAGCAGGTGCTGCGGCAGCGCTTCGACCGCGCGGTGCTCGGCCTGCCACACGCCATCGCGCTGGGTGAAGCTCAGGCGCAAGGCATCGTGATGAGCGACCAGTGCGCGCAACACTTGCTCGACTTTTTCCGCGTCCAGCGCCTGCCGCGGTTGCAGCAGCACCGACTGGTTCCAGTGGTGACGCTGCGGAATTTCGTCGGCGAAGAACTGCTGCTGGATCGGCAGCAGCAACGCCGCACCACTCGCGGCTTGCTGATCAATCGTCGATTCGTCGCCACCCCACTGCGCGACCAGTGCCAGACGCTGCACGGTCTGGTGCTGAAACAGGTCTTTGGGATTGAGGCGAATGCCGGCCTGACGGGCACGGCTGACCACCTGAATCGAGATGATCGAGTCGCCGCCCAATTCGAAGAAGTTGTCGTTGATGCCGACTTGCGGCAGCTTCAGTACGTCTTGCCAGATCGCGGCCAGACCCTGCTCCATCGCGCTTTGCGGCGCCTGATAGGCCTGCTGCGCCTGGCTGGCGTCCGGTGACGGCAAGGCATTGCGATTGAGTTTGCCGTTGGCGGTCAACGGCAATTGCGCCAGCAGCAACAGGTGCGCCGGAACCATGTGATCCGGCAGATTGGCCTTGAGTTCGGCGCGCACGCTGTCGCGCCACAGCGCCTGTTCGGCCGGGCTTGCGTCGAGCAGCGCGGCGTCGCCTGGCACCAGATACGCCACCAGTTGCTGACCGCTGAGGCCCGGCTGCGCCAGCACCACGGCCTGGCGCACGGCAGCCTGTTCCAGCAGTTGCGCTTCGATCTCGCCAAGTTCGATACGGAACCCGCGAATCTTCACCTGATGGTCGATCCGGCCGATGTATTCGATCACGCCGTCGGCGCGGTAGCGCGCCAGGTCACCGGTGCGGTACAAACGCCCGCCATCGGCGGCGAACGGGTCGGGAATGAAGCGCAGGCTGGTCAGATCCGCACGGTTCAGGTAACCGCGAGCCAGGCCGGCACGACCGACGTACAGCTCACCGATGCAACCTTTGGCGACCGGATTCAGATCACCGTCGAGCAAGTACCAGGACAGGTCGGGAATCGGTTCGCCGATCGGACTGCTGGCATCACGCTGCAAGTCGGCCAGCGAAATCGGTCGGTAGGTCACGTGCACGGTGGTTTCGGTGATGCCGTACATGTTGATCAGTTGCGGTGTCTGATCGCCGAAACGCTCGAACCACGGACGCAGGCTCTTGACCTCCAGCGCCTCGCCGCCGAACACCACGTAACGCAGCGCCAGTGCTTGCGCCGCGTGTTCGGGGGCGCAGGCCACTTGCATCAATTGCTTGAACGCCGACGGCGTCTGGTTGAGCACGGTGACGCCTTCGCGGCAAAGCAAGGCGAAGAAATCTTCCGGCGAGCGGCTGACCTCGTAAGGCACCACCAGCAGTTTGCCGCCGTACAGCAGCGCCCCGAAAATCTCCCACACCGAGAAATCGAAGGCGTAGGAATGGAACAGGCTCCAGACATCCGCGGCGCCGAAATCGAACCACGCATCAGTGGCTTCGAACAGGCGCAGCACGTTGCGATGGGCCAGCAACGTGCCCTTCGGCTGCCCGGTGGAGCCGGAGGTGTAGATTACGTAAGCCAGGTTGTCCGGACTCATGCGTACCTGCGGATTGCTGTCGCTGTAGCCTTCCAGACAGTCACGCTCCTGATCGAGCATCAGGCTGCGCAGCGAATCCGGCACCGGCAGACGCCCCAGCAGATGGCTCTGGGTCAGCAGCAAGGCGATGCCACTGTCGCCAATCATGTAGCTCAGGCGTTCCTCCGGATACGTCGGGTCCAGCGGCACATAGGCACCGCCGGCCTTGAGAATCGCCAGCAGGCCGACCAGCATGTCGAGGCTGCGCTCCACCGCCAGACCGACGCGCACGTCCGGGCCGACACCGCTGGCAATCAGCTTGTGGGCCAACTGGTTGGCGCGGCTGTTGAGTTCGCCGTAACTCAAGGACTGCCCGGCACAGCTCACGGCAATCGCTTGCGGGGCGCGGGCGGCTTGTTGTTCGATCCGTTGATGCAGGCACTGTTCGCTAGGGAAATCGCGGATGGCCGGGTTCCACTGCTGCAAGGTCGCCGCGCGTTCGGCGGCGTCATGCAGCGGCAGTTCGGCGATGCGCTGAGCGCTGTCGGCGACGATGCCTTGCAGCAGATGGGTCCAGTGTTGCGCCAGGCGTTCGATGGTCTCAACGTCGAACAGGTCGGTGGCGTACGTCAGTTCGGCCCAGACGTTGTCGCTCGATTCAAAGGTGTTCAGGGTCAAGTCGAACTGCGCAGTACTGGACGCCCACGGCAAGCCTTCAATCGCCAGGTTTGGCAGACGCGTGGCGCCCTGCGCCTGACGTACCTGGCTCTGGTGGTTGTGCATCACCTGAAACAGCGGGCTGTGGCTGAGGCTGCGTTCCGGTTGCAGCGCGTCGACCAGTTGCTCGAACGGCAGATCCTGATGCGCCTGGGCGCCGAGCACCGTATTTTTCACTTGTTGCAGCAGGCTGCGGAACGTCTGCTGACTGTCGAACTCGGCCTTCAGAACCTGGGTGTTGACGAAGAAACCGATCAGGCCTTCGGTCTCGACCCGGTTGCGGTTGGCCACCGGCACCCCGACGCGGATATCGGCCTGACCGCTGTAGCGATGCAGCAAGGTCTGGAACGACGCCAGCAACAGCGCAAACAGCGTGACGTTTTCGCGTTGCGCCAGTTGCTTGAGCGCGGTGGCCAGTTCGAGGCTCAGCGGGATATCGCGACGGGCGCCACGATAGCTCTGCTCGGCTGGACGCGGACGGTCGGTCGGCAACTCCAGCAGCGGTTGATCGCCATCGCCGAGTTGTGCGGTCCAGTAGCTCAATTGACGCTCGCGTTCACCGGCGTCCATCCACTGTTTCTGCCACACGGCGTAGTCGGCGTACTGCACCGGCAGCGCCGGCAATTGCACGCTCTGGCCCTGGCTGTAGGCGGCATACAACGCCACCAGCTCATCAACCATGACATTCATCGACCAGCCGTCGGAGACGATGTGATGCAGGGTGATGACCAGCGCGTGGTCATCGGCGGCCAGACGCAGCAGTTTGACCCGCAGCAACGGGCCTTGCTGCAGATTGAACAGGTGCAGGGTTTCGGCGGCGACCAGCGCTTGCAGCGCCGCCTCGTCGAGATCCGCTGCCACGTCCTGCACCTGCAGATCAAGCGTGCCATGAGCCTGGATCACTTGCAGGGTCTGCCCCTGTTGTTCGACGAAGCAGGTGCGCAGCGATTCGTGGCGCTCGATCAGCGCGTCGAAGCTGCGCTGCAACGCTGGCAGATCCAGCTCACCGCGCAGACGCAGCGCCGCCGGCACGTGATAAGCGGTGCTGGTCGGTTCCAGTTGCCAGAGGAACCACTGACGCTCCTGGGCATAGGACAGCGCCAGCGGTTGCTGGCGTGGCAAGGCAACAATCGGCGGCTCCCGATGCGCCTGATCGACACCCAGCGCGGCGACAAAGTCTTCCAGCGTGCTGTGTTCGAACAACGTGCGCAGCGGCACTTGAACGTTCAGCGCCTGACGTACGCGCGAGACCACTTGCGTGACCAGCAACGAGTGGCCGCCCAGTTCGAAGAAGTTGTCACTCAGGCCTACGCGATCAAGCTTGAGCACCGCCTGCCAGATTTCGGCAACGCTGTGCTGAGTGGCGGTCTGCGGGACGATGTAAGTTGATTGCAAGTGGCTGGCGTCAGGTGCCGGCAAGGCTTTGCGGTCGACTTTGCCGTTCGGCGTCAGCGGCAGTTGCGCGAGGAACAGCAGGTGCGCCGGCACCATGTATTCCGGCAGCTCGGCCTTGAGGCTGGCTTTCAATGCGGCGCGCAGTTCGACTTCAGCAATATCGTCGGCGGTCGGCACCACATAGCCGACCAGTTGCGGGCCGTTCGGGCCGTCCTGAGCGACTACCACGGTTTCGCGCACGCTATCGAGGGCGAGCAAACGCGCTTCGATCTCGCCGAGTTCAATCCGGAAACCACGGATTTTCACCTGATGGTCGATCCGCCCGATGTACTCGATCACGCCTTCGGCGCGGTAACGGGTCAGGTCGCCGGTGCGGTACAGACGCGCGCCGGTTTTCGAAAAGGGATCAGGGACAAAGCGTTCGGCAGTCAGGCTCGGGCGCTGGAAGTAACCACGAGCGAGGCCGTCGCCGCCGATCAGCAATTCCCCCGGGGCGCCGAGCGGATTGAGCTCAAGGTCGCTGCCGAGGATGTACAACGCGGTGTTGTCGATCGGCGTGCCGAGGAATGGACGGCTGCTGTCCGCACTCAAGGCGTGCTGCGCCGACCAGATAGTGGTTTCGGTCGGGCCGTAGAGGTTCCACACGCTCGGCGTCAGTGCGAGCATGCGTTGCGCCAGTTCCTGCGGCAGCGCTTCACCGCCACAGAGGAACGTGCGGCCCGCCAGGATTGGCGCCTGTTCATTGTCCAGCAGCATGCGCCAGGTCGAAGGCGTGGCTTGCAGCGCCGTCACGGCGTGACGCTCGATCAGTTCGAGCACCGCTTGCGGGTCTTGATGCACATCCTTGCCGGTCAGCACCACACAGGCGCCGGCCAGCAATGGGCCGTAGATTTCCAGGCCGAAAATATCGAACGAAAAGGTGGTCAGCGACAGCATGCGATCGGCGGCACAGATGCCCGGCTGTTCGATCATGCTCGCGACAAAATTGCTCAGCGCCGCGTGGCGCACCATCACGCCTTTGGGTTTGCCGGTGGAACCGGAGGTGTAGATCGTGTAGGCCAGATGCTCGCCATTGACTGCCACGTCCGGCGCGGTCTGTGGATAAGCCGCCAGCCAGTAGTTTGGCTGATCCAGCAACAGGCTTTGCACGCCCGGCGGGATCGGCAGTTGCGCCTGCAAATGGCTTTGGGTCAGCAGCAATTGCAGGCCGCTGTCTTCGATCATGTAGGCCAGACGATCCTGCGGATACGCCGGGTCCAGCGGCACATAAGCACCGCCAGCCTTGAGGATCGCCAGCAGGCCGACGATCATTTCCACACTGCGTTCGACGGCGATGCCGACCAATTGATCCGCGCCGACACCCGCCTCGATCAGCTTGTGCGCCAGTTGACTGGAGCGGGCATCCAGCTCGCCGTAGCTCAGCACGTCTTCGCCGATGATCAGGGCAGTGGCCTGCGGTGTTTGCTGGGCACGCCGGGAGAAATCCTGCTGCACGCATTCGGCTTGCGCAGTGCGGTCGGCGCTGCGCAACCAGTCCTGCAACAGCACGCCGTGCTCGGCGCTTTCCAGCAACGGCAATTCGCCGACGCGCTGGCTCGGTGCGGCGACGATGCCGCGCAGCAGGTGCTGCCAGTGACGCGCCAGACGTTCGACGGTTTCAGCTTTGAACAGGTCAGTGGCGTAGATCAGCTCGGCGGCAAAGCCGTCGCTGGATTCGTAGGTATTCAGCGTCAGGTCGAACTGCGCGGTGCGCCCTTCCCACTGCACATCCTCGACACTCAGCTGCGGCAACTGCGCCGCGCTACGTCCCTGATCACGGCTAGTCTGGTGGTTGAACATCACCTGGAACACCGGGCTGTGGCTCAGGCTGCGCTCCGGTTGCAGGGCTTCGATCAGTTGCTCGAACGGCAGGTCCTGATGCGCCTGCGCATCCATCGCCGCCTGTTTGACCTGAGCCAGCAACTGGTTGAACGGCAGTTGCCCGCTGACCTCGGCATTCAGCACCTGCGTGTTGACGAAGAAGCCGATCAGGCCTTCGGTCTCGACACGGTTGCGGTTGGCGGTCGGCACCCCGACGCGAATCTGCGCCTGACCGCTGTAGCGATGCAGCAACGCCTGGAACGACGCCAGCAACAGCATGAACAGGCTTGCGCCTTCGCGCTGCGCCAGTTGTTTGAGGGCGTCACCGAGGTCTGCCGGCAGGTTCAGTTCCAGCCGCGCACCGCGCAGGCTTTGCACGGCCGGACGCGGGAAATCGATCGGCAGCTCCAGCACCGGCTGCTCGCCGCCCAGGGTCTTGACCCAGTAAGCCAACTGGCGCTCGCGCTCGCCCGCTTCCAGCCAGTGGCGCTGCCAGATCGCGTAGTCGGCGTATTGCACTTCCAGTTCCGGCAGGCTCAGCGGCTGCCCGGCGGTGTCGGCGGCGTAATGCTGGATCAGCTCGTTGACCAGGACTTTGATCGACCAGCCATCGGCGATGATGTGGTGCTGGATCAGCACCAGCACATGGTCGTCCGGTGCCACTTTGAGCAGCGCCACCCGCAGCAGCGGGCCCTGCTGCAAATTGAACGGGCGTGCGGTTTCGCTCTCGACGAAGGCCTTGATCGCCGCGTCTTCCCCGGCGGCGTCGAGGCCCTCCGGCAATGGCGTCAGGCTGATGCTCAGCGGCAGCTGCGGGTGAATCACCTGGCAAAAGCTTTCACCCTGTTCGGCGAAAGTGGTGCGCAAGCTTTCGTGACGCGCCGCCACGGCGTTGAAGCTGCGCTCCAGCGCCGCCACATCCAGCCGACCCTTGAGGCGCAGGGCGCTGGGGATGTGATACGCGGTGCTGTGCGGGTCCATTTGCCAGAGGAACAGTTGACGTTCCTGAGCGTACGACAGAGGAATCGCCGCAAACCCGGAACGTGTTTCCGGGATCGGCAGGTTGGCCGGAGAGACGCCCTCTTCGAGCATCTTTTCCAGGTACAGCTTACGTTTGTCCAGCGGCAGAGTGATAAAGCGCTTGGCTACCCTCAAAGCAACACTCTTGTCCATCAGACTTCCTCCATATCGTCAAGCAGGGCTTCCAGCTTGCTCAGTTTCTGTTCGTTGATTGCCCCGCCTCCTGTATCGAGTCGAGCGACAAAATCGCTCAGGACGGGGTGCTGGAATAACAGTTGCGGGGTCAGCGTCAGGCCCAGTTCAAGGGCCATGCGCGACACCACGTTGACCGCCAGCAGCGAGTGCCCGCCGAGTTCGAAGAAGTGATCGTTCAAGCCGATGCGTTGCACTTCGAGCACTTGCTGCCAGATCGCCGCGACCTGCTGCTCAAGCTCACTGTGCGGCGCGACATACGCGGCCTGCATCTGGCTGGCATCGACCGCCGGCAGGGCCTTGCGGTCGAGTTTGCCGTTGGGGGTCAGTGGCAACTGCTCAAGGAACAGCAGGTGCGCGGGAATCATGTAGTCAGGTAACGAAGACTTGAGGCCAGTCTTTAGTCCCTCGCGCAGTTGCCGCTGCGCGTCCCCGTCGTGCATCTCCAGTTGCGGGGCGACCACATACGCCACCAGTTGCGCGCCGGTGTCGCTGTCGACGGCCAGCACCGCCGCCTCGCTGACTGCCGGTTGCGCGAGCAATCGCGCCTCGATCTCCCCCAGTTCGATGCGGAATCCACGAATTTTCACCTGATGGTCGATCCGGCCCATGTACTCCAGCTCGCCCTCTTCGCGCTCTCGAATCAGGTCGCCGGTGCGGTACATGCGCTGGCCGCTGCCGACGAAAGGATTCGGCACGAAGCGCTCGGCGGTCATCGCCGCACGTCCCAGATAACCGCGCGTGATGCCGGCGCCGGACAGGTACAGCTCGGCCGAAACGCCTTGCGGCACCGCGTGCAGATCGGCGTCGAGCAGATGGCTGGCACTGTGATCGAGCGCACGACCAATCCGCGCCTGACCACCGGCACTGCGGCGGGTCCAGGTCGAGTAAGTGGTGTCTTCCGACGGGCCGTACAGGTCGTAGACGTGCTCGACCGTCGACTGCTGATACAACGCCTCCACCAGCGCTTGTTTCAGCGGCTCGCCAGCGAGGTTGATAATGCGCACGCTCGGCGGAATCTGCCCCGCACGCTGCAGTGCGGCAATCGCCGACGGCACGGTATTGATCAGGCCCACCTGATCGCGGGCCGGCAGTTGCGCCAGCTCCAAGGCATTACGCGCGATGATCAGCGAACCACCGTTGGCCAGGGTGACAAACAGTTCCCACACCGACAGGTCGAAGCACACCGACGTCGAGGCCAGTACGCCTTGAATGTCGTCGCGGCTATAGACCTTGGCCGACCAGTCGATCAGCGCCATGACGTTGCGATGGGCAATCGCCACGCCTTTCGGTTTGCCGGTGGAGCCGGAGGTGTAGATCACGTAGGCGAGGTTGTCCGGAGCGACCGATGTTTGCGGCGCGCTGCTCGGATAGCCGCTCAGCGACAGCTGATCCAACAGCAGCACTTGCGTATCGCCCGGCACGCTCAGGGTCGCCGCGACTGCATGCTCGGTGAGCAACACCCGCGCGCGGCTGTCTTCGAGCATGTAAGCCACGCGATCCGCCGGATAGTCCGGGTCGAGCGGCACGTAAGCGCCACCCGCCTTGAGCACCGCGAGCAAGGCAATCAGCAACTGCTCGGAACGCGGCATCGCCACGCCCACGCGCACTTCCGGGCCGACGCCCAGTTCTACCAATTTATGCGCCAGACGGTTGGCGTGGGCATCCAGTTCGGCGTAGCTCAGTTGCTTATGGGCGAAGGTCACCGCCAAGGCATCCGGGGTCGCCGCCACCTGATTGGCGATGGCTTGATGGATGCACTGCTCGGTAACGAAATCGCTGTTCACTTGCGGGCCGTGTTCAATCAGGTTCAGTTCACTGAGCGAACGTTCCCCGCCATCCGCCATCTGGCTCAGCAGACGCTGCAGATGCGCGCCCAACTGCGCCACGCTGGCCGCCGCGAAGCTGTCGCGCTGATAACTGAAATGCACCGACAGTTGCGCGCCCATGTTCACCAGCAGGGTCAGTGGATAGTTGGTCTGCTCCTGATTGGCCACCGCGCCGAAGCGCAGACCTTGCGGCGCACCGCGCTCCAGTGCTTCGCCGATCGGGTAGTTCTCGAACACCATCAGGCTGTCGAACAGCGCGTCACCGCCCTGCCCGGCCCAGCGCTGAATGTCCGCCAGCGGCGTGTGTTCGAACTCGCGCGAGGCGAGGTTCTGCGCCTGCACCGCTTGCAGCCAGGCGATCACGCTCTGCTGCGCGGGCGGCGCGGCGATCACCGGCAGCGTGTTGATGAACAGGCCGATCTGCGCTTCGGCCCCCGGCAGCTCCGCCGGGCGCCCGGCGACGGTGGCGCCGAACGCCACGCAATCCTTGCCGGTGTAGCGCTGCAACAGCAGCAGCCACGCCGCTTGCACCACGGTGTTGACGGTGACTTTCGCGGCCCGGGCAAACTCGCCCAGGCGCTGGCTCAGCTCAGCGTCCAGCACCTGGTAATGATCGCCGTAACCCACGCTCGGCAAACCGGCCTGCGGCCGCGCGATGGCATTGGCCAGGCGCGTCGGTTCCTGCAGATTGCCCAGCGTCGCCAACCAGTAGGCTTGCGCCGCCGCGCCATCCTGACGTTGCAGCCAGGCGATGTAATCGCGGTAGCGACCCGCGCCACGGGCGACCGCTTCGCCGCTGTAGTGCTGCAACACTTCGCCGAGCAACTGCGCGCTGCTCCAGCCGTCCATCAGGATGTGATGGTTGGTGTAGATCAGGTGATAACGCTCGGCTGCAGTGCGCACCAGCACCAGGCGCATCAGCGGCGCACAGCTCAGGTCCAGACCCAGGGCGCGCTCCTCATCGGCGAGGGTTTGCAGCGCTGCCTCCAGATCAGTCCTGCCATGCCAGTCGAGCACGCTGAACGGCACCTCGACCTGACGCTGCACCACTTGCACCGGTTGCGGCAGATCGCCTTGCCAGAAGAAACCGCTGCGCAGGATGTCATGCGCATCCACCGCCGCCTGCCACGCCGCGCGGAAGCGTTGCGGATCGACACCGTCGACGTCCAGGCGCATCTGGTTGATGTAGTCGCCATTGCCGTGTTCGAGCAAGGTGTGGAACAGCATGCCCTGCTGCATCGGCGACAGCGGATAGATGTCGTCGATGCCTTGCGGCTCCAGCACCAGCGCATCCAGTTGCGCTTGCGACAGTTGCGCCAGCGGGAAGTCCGACGGCGTCACGCCACGGTTGCCAGTGTCGCAGCAGTGGCCGATCAGCGCGGTCAGCTCCTGCACATAGTCGTCGGCCAGACGCTGGATGGTGGCGGTGTCGAACATCGCGCCGCTGTAGGTCCAGCTCAGGTCCAGCTCACCGCCGAACACCTTGCTGTTGAGCGCCAGCGGATTGCCCAGCGGCCCTTGCAGATTGACCTCTGCGCCGCCGGACTCGCTGGTCGGCACGAACAGGGCATCGCTGGCAGCGTCGAAGCTGCCGTCGAACTGGCCGAGGTAGTTGAAAGTCAGGCGCGGCGCCGGCAAGGCTTGCAGGGTGGCACGCGCCGGCTCATCACCAAGGTGCGCGAGTGCGCCGAAGCCGATGCCTTTGTGGGGGATCGCCCGCAGCTGTTCCTTGATCTGCTTGAGCGACGCGCCGAGTTCCGCAGCCGGTGCCAGGCGTGCCGGGAATACGCTGGTGAACCAGCCCACGGTGCGGGTCAGATCGATGTGTTCGAACAGGTCTTCGCGACCATGGCCCTCAAGCAACACCAACGCGTTGTCGTCACCGGTCCAGCGCACCAGCACCCGCGCCAGCGCGGTCAGCAACAGGTCGTTGACCTGGGTGCGATAAGCCGCCGGAGCTTCCTGCAACAGCTGACGGGTCAGGGTCTGATCGAGTTTGCTGCGCAGGGTCAGTGCCTGATCGTGTTGCTGACCACCCTGCGGCCGGTCGTAAGGCAAAGCCGCTGAAGCGCCCTGCAGCTGCTGCTGCCAGAAGCCCAGTTCGGCCTGCAACGCTGGGGTTTGGGCGTAGTCCTGCAACGCTGCCGCCCAAGCTTTGACTGCGCTGGTTTTCGCCGGCAATTGCACAGGCTTACCTGCGAGGAGCTGGCGATAAGCGTTTTGCAGGTCTTCAAACAGAATCCGCCACGACACGCCATCGACCACCAGGTGATGGACGATCAGCAGCAGGCGCTGACTGCCATCAGCCAGGTTCGCCAGCACCGCGCGGATCAGCGAACCGCCGCTCAGTTGCAGGCTGCGCTGGGCCTTGTCGCCCAGTGCCTCAAGGGCGGCGAGATCAGCGACCTCGACTTGCCAGAGAATGGTTTCACCCGCTTGCGTGGCGACGTCGCGGTAGTGCGCCGACCAACCCGCGGCCTGCTCGACAAAGTCCAGACGCAAGCTGTCGTGCTGAACCACCAACGCATCCAGCGCTTGCTCCAGTACCTGAGCGTCCAGCGCCTGCGTCGGCTTGAGCATCACCGACTGGTTCCAGTGGTGACGGTCGGGAATCGCCTCGGCAAAGAATGCCTGATGAATCGGCAACAGCGCGGTTTCACCGGTTTGCGCATGCTGATCGATAGGCTGCACCGCCTCGCCGGTCTGCGCGACTGTAGCGAGGGCCTGAATGGTCTGGTGCTGGAACAGGTCTTTGGGACTGAAGCGGATCCCGGCCTGCCGCGCCCGGCTGACCACCTGAATCGAGATGATCGAGTCGCCGCCCAGTTCGAAGAAGTTGTCGCTGACACCGACTTGCTCAAGCTTGAGCACGTCTTGCCAGATCGCCGCCAGTTGTTGCTCCAGCGCCGTCTGTGGGGCGACATAGGTCTGTTGCAGTTGGCTGACGTCCGGTTTTGGCAGGTTCTTGCGATCGAGCTTGCCATTCGGCGTCAGCGGCATGCGCTCAAGACGCAGGACATACGCCGGCACCATGTGCGCCGGCAGGCTGGCCTTGAGCTGCGCGCGCAGGTCGTCGGTGAACTCGGCACTCGCTGAATCGCCGACCACGTAAGCCACCAGACGCTTGCCACTGCCGGCACTGCCTTCCTGCGCCACGACCACCGCTTCACGCACGCCGTCGAGAGCTTGCAGCGCCGCTTCGACTTCGCCCAGTTCGATACGGAACCCACGAATCTTCACCTGATTGTCGATGCGATCCAGATAGTCGAACGTGCCGTCGACGCGCTGGCGCACCAGGTCACCGGTGCGATACAGCAAGCCGCCATTTGCGCTGAACGGGTCGGCGACAAAACGCTCAGCAGTCAGCCCCGGACGGTTCAGATAACCCCGCGCCAACCCGGTACCACCGAGGTACAGCTCACCGGCCATGCCTTGTGGCAGCAGGTTCAGATCGGCGTCGAGCACGTAGGCGCTGCGGTCGCCGATCCGGCTGCCGATCGGCGCGTAAGCGGCACCGCATGGCTCTTCACGGCCAGCCTTCCAGATCAATGGCGTGACCACGGTTTCGGTCGGGCCGTAGCCGTTGATGATGTAGTCCGGATCGAGCGCGCGTTTGACCCGCTCGAAACTGGCGTTTGGCACCGCATCGCCGCCGAAGCAATAGATCCGCACCTTCGGCGGGTTGCCGACACGCTCGGCGTGTTCGGCCAGTTGTTGCAGGTACACCGGCGGGAACGCGACCACGCTCACGCGGTGTTCGATCATCGCGTTATAGGTCTGCTCCGGCGTCCACAGCGTGTCGTCGCGAATCAGCAGCGAAGCCCCGTGGGTCAGGCTGGTCAGCCAGCGTTCGTGGGCGCCGTCGAAGGCGAACGACATGAAGTGGAATTCGCAGTCGCTGTCGCGCATTTCGTAGCGCTGACCGATGGCCTGGCAATGCATCGCCAGTGGGCCGTGGGCAACGCTGACGCCTTTCGGATTACCGGTGGAACCGGAGGTGTAGATCACGTACGCGAGGTTGTGCGGATCGACTGCCACCTGTGGCGCCGTGCTCGGCAATTCGCGCAGGTCGAGACGGTCCAGTTCCAGCAACGGCACCGACTCGTCGACCGGCAATTGCGCCGACACCGACGAATCGCTGATCAGCAGCGCCAGTCCTGAATCCTCGATCAGATAGGCCAGGCGTTCACGCGGGTAACTGGTGTCCAGCGGCACATAGGCACCGCCGGCCTTGAGCACCGCCAGCAGCGCGACGATCACCGCCTCGCTGCGCGGGAGGGCCACGCCGACCCGAGTCTCGGCGCCGACACCACGGGCGATCAGCGCGTGAGCCAGTTGATTGGCACGCTGCTCGATCTCGCCATAACTGAAGTGCTGACCGTTGAAGATCACCGCGGTGCGCTGCGGACGCTCGGCCGCCAGCACAGCAATGCGCTGATGCACCGCGATGTCCAGCGGGTACGGCTGCGGCCGGTTTTCGGCTTGCTGGCGGGCATGCTCGTCAGCGCTGGCCAGAGCGATTTCGCCGAGGTTGCGTTCGGCCGACAGCGCAAACTGCTCAAGCAATTGCAGCAGATGGGCACTGATGCCTTCGATCACCTCACCGGCAAACTGGCTGCGGTCGAAACTGTAGTGCAGCGCCAGTTGCTGTCCGAGGGTGACCGCCACGCTCAGGGCGTAGTGGGTCTGCTCCAGGTTGCCGACCTCACCGAATGTCAGGCCTTGCCCGGCCTGGCTCAGCGCCTGGGCGACCGGGTAGTTTTCGAACACCAGAATGTTGTCGAACAGCGCTTCCCCGCCCTGCCCGGCCCAACGCTGGATGTCCGCCAGCGGCGTGTGTTCGAAGTCGCGCAGGCTGAGGTTTTGCGCCTGCACCGCTTGCAGCCATTGGCCAACGCTTTGATCCGGACGCGGCGCGCCGATCACCGGCAGGGTGTTGATGAACAGGCCGACCCGTTGCTCGATGCCCGGCAAATCCGCCGGACGCCCGGCCACGGTCGCACCGAACGCCACCGCTTCGTGACCGGTGTAGCGCTGCAGCAACAGCAGCCACGCAGCTTGCACGAGGGTGTTGACGGTAACTTTCTGCTGGCGGGCAAACGCTTCCAGCGCCTGCGTGCGCGGCACGTCCAGCGTCAGATAATGGTCGCCGTGGCCGCTGTCGCCTTCGCCGCCGATGGCGGCGCGGGCCAGTCGGGTCGGCTCTTGCAGCGCGGCCAACTGAGCGCTCCAGAAGTCCTGACTCAGTTGCGCGTCCTGACGCTGCAGCCAGGCGATGTAATCGCGATACCGTCCGCCGCCATGGGCCGGGGTGCGACCGCTGTAGCGCTGCAACACTTCGCCGAGCAACTGCGAGTTGCTCCAGCCATCCATCAGGATGTGGTGATGGGTGTAGATCAGGTGCCATTGCTCGGCAGCGGTCTGCACCAGCACCAGACGCAGCAACGGTGCATGGCTCAGATCGAATCCTTGCTGACGTTCGGCATCGGCCAGCGCCGCAAGGGCTGCCGGCTGATCGTCGCGCTCGCGCCAGTCGAGAATGCTGAACGGCAACTGCACCTGCTTATGGACGATCTGCAGCGGTTGCGCCAGTTCGCCCTGCCAGACGAAACCGCTGCGCAGAATGTCCTGCGCATCGACGGTGGCCTGCCACGCGGCGCGGAAACGCTCAGGGTCAACGCCTTGCACATCCACGCGCAATTGATTGATGTATTCCCCCGCCGCTTGCTCGTAGAGGGTGTGGAACAGCAAACCCTGCTGCATCGGCGACAGCGGATAGACATCATCGAGCTCACCGGCCGGCACCGGCAGCGCATCCAGTTGCGCCTGGGTCACCCGAGCCAACGGGAAGTCCGATGGCGTCGCTTGCGCAATGGGTAGCGTGCAGCAATGTTCGATCAACGCCTGCAATTCGCTGGCGTATTGATCGACCAGTTGCTGCACCGTGGCGCTGTCGAACATCTCGCGGCTGAAGCCCCAGCTCATCGACAGTTCGCCGCCATACACCTGACCTTCCACGGTCAGCCAGTTGCCCAGAGGCGCCGACGGATCCTGCGCCACGCCGCTGGTTTCAACCGACGGCACGAACAGCGCCGTCTCGTCGAACTGGCGGTCGAACTGGCCGAGGTAGTTGAAGGTGATGCGCGGTTGCGGCAGCGCGGCCAGTTCGGCGCGCACCGACGGTGCGGCCAGATGCCGTAGCACGCCGTAACCCAGACCTTTGTCCGGCACCGCGCGCAGTTGCTCCTTGATCGACTTGATCGAGCCGTCGAGATCAGCGCTGGCGGTCAGGTTGACCGCGAACAGACTGGTGAACCAGCCCACGGTGCGGGTCAGGTCAATGTCATCGAACAGGTCTTCGCGGCCATGGCCTTCCAGTTCGATCAGCGTGCCCGGCTGCTGGCTCCAGCGACTGATGGTGCGCGCCAGTGCGGTGAGCAACAGATCGTTGACTTGGGTGCGATAGGCGGCGGGCGCCTGTTGCAGCAACTGGCGGGTGCGCTCGGCGTCGAGGCGCCATTCGATTTTCTCGCCATGCAGGTTGTGCAGGCTGCCATCCGGGCGTTCGCAAGGCAGATCCCTGGCACCCTGATGCTGGGCTTTCCAATAACCCAATTGCTCATCGAAGCGCGACGCTTCCTGCGCCAGACGCGCGGTCCAGCTCTGAAACGCGCTGGTCTTGGCCGGCAACTGAATGCCGCCACCCGCCGCCAGTTGCTCGTAAGCCTGCTGCAGATCTTCCAGCAGCACCCGCCAAGAAACGCCATCGACTGCGAGGTGATGAATGATCAGTGCCAGTCGTTGCGAGCCGTCGGCCATCGTCACCAGCAACGCGCGCAGCAGCGGGCCGTTTTGCAGGTCGAGGCTGCGCTGCGCTTCGTTGCATAGCGCCTGCAACTGTTCGGCAGATTCGGCATCGCGTTGCCACAGCTCAGCGCCCGTCAGCAGCGGGCCGTGGCTTTGCTGCCAGCCTTCGCTGCCTTCGACAAAACGCAGGCGCAAGGCGTCGTGGTGATTGATCAGGTGCGTCAGCGCGGCATCGAGCCATTGTGCGTTCAATGCCTCACGCGGGGTCAGCAGCAACGACTGGTTCCAGTGCTCGCGCACCGGCATCGCGCGGCTGAAGAAATCCTGCTGGATCGGCCCGAGCACGGCGTCGCCGGTCACCGGGCCCTGATCCACAGTGGACAGATGATCGTGGCTCGCGACCAGCGCCAGACTGCGCACCGTCTGGTACTGGAACAGGTCACGCGGGCTGATACGGATCCCGGCCTGCCGCGCGCGGCTGACCACTTGAATCGAGATGATCGAATCGCCGCCCAGCTCGAAGAAGTTGTCTTCGAGGCCGACGCGGTCGAGGCCGAGCACAGCTTCCCAGATCGCCGCGAGGGCTTTCTGCATGGCGTCCTGTGGCGCCACGAATGCCTGTTGCGGCGCGGCATCCGGTTGTGGCAAGGCCTTGCGGTCGAGCTTGCCGTTGGCGGTGACCGGCAATTTGTCGAGGGTGATCAGGTAGGTCGGCACCATGAACTCCGGCAGACTGCCGAGCAGCCACGCCTTGACCTCTTGCTGCCACTGCTCGTCTGCCTGCGGGTTTTCCAGCACCAGATAAGCCACCAGATGCTTGCCGCCCTGCACCAGCACCACCGCCTCACGCACCAGCGAGTGCTGCATCAGGCGGGTTTCGATTTCACCCAACTCAATGCGCAAACCGCGCAACTTAACCTGATGGTCGAGACGCCCGAGGTATTCGATCACCCCGTCGGCACGCTGCCGCACACGGTCACCGGTGCGGTACAGGCGCGCGCCGTCATGGAACGGGCACGGCACAAAACGTTCGGCCGTCAGCGCCGGACGCTGGTGATAACTGCGCGCCAGCCCGGCGCCGCCCAGATACAGTTCACCGGCGACACCGCTCGGCACCGGCAGCAATTCGGCATCGAGGACATGGGTGCGCAGGTTGGCGATCGGCCGGCCGATCGGCACGCTGTCCGCGCCTTCATCGACACAGGTCCAGTGAGTGACGTCGATGGCCGCTTCGGTCGGGCCATACAAGTTGTAGAGGCTCGCGTTCGGCAGTTTGGCGAAGACTTGCAGCTGCGCATCCAGCGGCAACGCTTCACCGCTGCAGACAATCCGCTTGAGTCCGCTGCAGCTCTCCACGCCGGCCTCGTGAATGAACGCCTGCAACATCGACGGCACAAAGTGCAGCGTGCTGATGCCGTGGCGGTTGATGCTATCGATCAATTGCAGCGGATCACGGTGCGCGCCCGGCGCGGCCACCACCAGCCGCGCGCCGGTCAGCAGCGGCCAGAAGAACTCCCACACCGACACGTCGAAACTGAACGGGGTTTTCTGCAGCACCGAATCACTGGCGTCCAGCGCATAGGCCTCCTGCATCCAGCACAAACGGTTGACCAGCGCCGCGTGGCTGTTGCCGGCGCCCTTCGGCTTGCCGGTGGAACCCGAGGTGTAAATCACGTAGGCCAGGTTCAGCGGATCGACGCTGACCTCCGGACGGCTATCGCTGTAACGGTCGAGCAGCCCCGGCTGATCCAGGGTGATGACGTTTACGCCGTCAGTCGGCAGCGCTGCCAGCAACGCCTGTTGCGTCAGCAGCAAAGTGATGCCGCTGTCCCCGATCATGTAGGCCAGACGCTCCTGCGGGTACTCCGGATCCAGCGGCACGTAGGCGCCGCCGGCCTTGAGAATCGCCAGCAGCGCGACGACCATTTCCACCGAACGCAGAGCGCACACGCCGACCAGACTGTCCGCCTGCACGCCCTGTTCGCGCAGCAGATGCGCCAGGCGATTGGCCCGGGCATCCAGTTCGGCGTAACTCAGGGTCTGCTCGCCGAACACCAGTGCCGGTGCCTGCGGCGTACGCGCGACCTGCGCTTCGATCAATTGATGAATCGGCGTGTCGCTCGGGTACTGCGCGTGGACGTTGTTCCAGTCGTGTACCAGGGTGCGCTGCTCGTCAGCCTCCAGCAGCGGCAACTCACCGATGCGCTGCGACGGATCAGCGACCATCGCCGTCAGCAGGCGCAGCCAGTGCCGCGCCATGCGTTCGATGGTCGGTGCATCGAACAGGTCGCTGGCGTAGGTCAGCGCGGCGTGCAGCTTGCCGCCCTTCTCCCAGGTGTCCAGCGTCAGGTCGAACTGAGTGGTGCGGCTCTGCCAGTCGAGGCTGTCGAGTTGCAGGCCGGATGCGGTGCTGATGGTGGCGATATCGGCCACGTGCGGCTGATGGTTGTACATCACCTGGAACAGCGGCGTGTGGCTGAGGCTGCGTTCCAGCTTCAGCGCTTCGACCAGTTGCTCGAACGGCAGATCCTGATGCGCCTGGGCACCGACCGCGGTTTCCTTGACCGCCCGCAGCAGTTCATCGACCCGAGTCTGTCCGTGCAGCTGCGTGCGCAGCACCTGGGTATTGACGAAGAAGCCGATCAGGCCTTCGATCTCGCCGCGATTGCGGTTGGCGATCGGCACGCCGACCCGCAGGTCGGTCTGCCCGGTGTAACGGTGCAGCAGCGCATTGAAGGCGCCGAGCAGGAACATGAATAAAGTGACTTGATGCTGTTGCGCAGTGCTGCGCAGTTGCTCGGCGAGTTGGCCGTCGACCGCAAACTCGTAACGAGTGCCGCGATAGCTCGGCATCGCCGGGCGCGAATGATCCAGTGGCAGCTCCAGCACCGGGTGTTCGTCGCCCAGTTGCGCCTGCCAATAGTCGAGCTGGCGCGCCTGCTCACCGGCCTCCAGCCAGCGGCGTTGCCACAGCGAATAGTCGCTGTACTGGATCGGCAATGGCGGCAATTGCGGCGTCTGACCGGCGTCGAACGCGTCGTAGCAACGGATGAACTCGTCGATCAACACGTTCATCGACCAGCCATCGGACACGATGTGGTGCAGGGTCAGCAGCAGCACGTGTTCCTGCTCGGCAAGCTTGAGCAAGGTCACCCGCAGCAAGGGGCCGACCGCCAGATCAAATGGCAACACCGACTGCTGTTCGGCGGCACGGATCACCGCCTGCTCGCGCTCGCTGGCCGGCAGTGCGCTGAAGTCTTCCCGGTTAATCAGCAGCGGCGCGGTGGCTGGCACTTGCAGCAGGCTGTCATCGGCCTGGCGCTGGAACACCGTGCGCAGGGTTTCGTGGCGCTCCACCAGACTGGCGAAAGCTTGCTCCAGCGCCGACTGGTTCAGTCGACCATTGAGTCGCACCGCACCGGGCAGGTTGTAGGCGCCGCTCTGCGGATCGAGTTGCCACAGGAACCACATGCGTCGCTGCGCGTAAGACAGCGCCTGACGATCCTCGGCTGCGATGCCGGCGGGTATCGGGAACCGCGCGAAATCCACGCCCTCCTTGTGCAGGGCCGCGAGGAACATCTGGCGCTTTTCCAGGGGCAACCCGATAAACCGGCGAGCAAGTTTCAAGGAGTCTTCAGCATTCATTTCTCAGCATCCGGATCAGTAGGCAGGAAGCACAAAGGCACGTCGTCCCTATAAAACGAATACAGACCGGAAAAATTAGCGAATGAGAACAACTGTCAGGCGGGCGATTGAGCGGCTTTTTTCATAAACACAAATCAAATGTGGGAGCGGGCTTGCTCGCGAAAGCGGTGTGTCAGTCAACGATGCAATAACTGAAATACCGCTTTCGCGAGCAAGCCCGCTCCCACATTGAGTGATGCGCTGCTCAGGCGATTGCGGCCATGATATGCCGGCGATGATGCCCTTCCAGCTGATCCTTGATCACCTTGAGCACTTTGGCTTCATGCTCATGAATGAAGAAGTGCCCGCCGGCGAGCATGTCCACTGAAAAGCTGCCACGGGTTTCCTTGCTCCAGCCGATCAGTTGTTCGGTGGTCGCGCGATCCGCCTTGCCGCCCAGCACGTGCACCGGGCAGTTGAGCAACGGCCGCGACAACGGCTCGAATTTGCCGCAGAGCAAGAAGTCCGCGCGCAGGATCGGCAGGGTCAGGCTCATCAGTTCGGCATTGGCCAGCACTTCTTCGCTGGTGCCGTTGAGCGTGCGCAATTGATCGATCAGCTCGGCGTCGGTTTTCGGCTCGGCAAAACCGCGATCGTAATCGGCGCGCATCGTCGGCGCCGCCGTGCCCGAGGCGAAACAGCGCCACCGGTTCCGGACAGCCCAATGCGCGCAGCGCGTGAGCGATTTCGCAGGCCAGCAGCGCGCCCAGGCTATGGCCGAACAACGCATACGGCGCTTTGAGATTCGGCCGCAATTCCTTGGCCAGTTGCATCGCCAGCGCCCGCATATCCGTGTGCAGCGGCTCGTCGAAACGTGCACCGCGCCCCGGCAGTTCCACCGGTTGCAGTTGCAGCCATTGCGGCAGTTTTGGCCGCCAGCGGCTATAGACCATGGCGCTGGCGCCGGAGTACGGCAGGCACAGCAGGGTCAGCTTGTTCACCCGGCTTTCCTCGAAAAATTTGTCTGTAGAGATAAACGGATTACGCCCCCCGGCAAATTAGTCGCGCGCCGGTAAATTGCGCCAACAGGCGCTCGTTAACTGTTCAGGCCAAAACCAATAACGAGGATTCACCGTGGACCTGCAGAGCATCCTGGGCAAGTTGTTCGCCAACGCCGGTGCCGTCGGCATCGAAGGCGTTTTCCAATTCGTGTTTGGCCCGCAGCAGGCCTACTGGTCCGAGGTCAAGGCCAGCAGTCGCACGGCGCCCGGACGCCACCCCAGCCCCGACGTGACCATTGAAGTGGCCGAGAGTGATTTTCTCGGGATCATGGGCGGCCGAGTCAATGTCGAAGAACTGTTCGCCAGCGGGCGCCTGAAAATCGGCGGCAACATGGGCCTGGCGACGCTGCTGCCGCAGATCATCGAGCATGCGATGCACGGTGGCGCAGTGGCGCAAAAGGTCGACATGAACAAGCGCTACCCGACCCCGCCACGCTTCAGCGAACAACTCACCGCCGGGCTGCCGGTGCAGACCCGCATCGAGCGCCATGCGCGCGATGAATTGTCGGTCAGCGAATTCAAAAGCAGATACTTGCCCAACGGCATCCCGGTGGTGATCAGCAATGCCTTGCAGGACTGGCCGCTGTTCAAGCTCAGTCGCGAGGAATCACTGGTGCATTTCGCCGAACTGCAGGGCATCACCCGCCACGGCGATTACGTGAAGAAAACCTTTTCCACCGAACGTGATTTCCGCTCGACGTCGATGGCCGAGTTCATTGCCTCGCTGGACCAACCGGCAGTCAAACGGGCTGACGGCGAACCACCGGCCTACATGGGCAACAACATCCTGCCGGCGCAATTGCTGCAGCAGATCAAGTACCCGCCCTACTTCGATGCTTCGCTGTTCATCCCGCCACGCATCTGGATCGGCCCCAAAGGCACGCTGACGCCGCTGCACCGCGACGACACCGACAACCTGTTCGCGCAGGTCTGGGGCCAGAAGCAGTTCACCCTCGCCGCCCCGCATCACCGCGAAGCACTGGGCACCTGGTCGACAGCGCCAAAGGGTGGCCTGGACGGCTGCGACTTCAACCCCGACGCACCGGACTATGAGCGCTTTCCCGCAGCACGCGATGTGACGTTCCTGCGCGTGACGCTGGAGGCCGGGGATCTGCTGTTTCTGCCGGAGGGCTGGTTCCATCAGGTGGAGTCGGTGTCGACGTCACTGTCGGTGAATTTCTGGGTGAATTCGGGGCGGGGTTGGTAACCCATCCGCTGTCTGTGTGGATAACTCTGTGGCGAGGGGATTTATCCCCGATCGACTGCGCAGCAGTCGCAAACTCACCCGGCACGCTTCTTCTGAAGGAAAGAGCTGGCTGGATTTGGGGCTGCTTCGCGGCCCATCGGGGATAAATCCCCTCACCACAACAGCCCGCGATGGCCGGGTTATTTCAGGTGCCGATAACTCTGAAACGCCGACGCCAACACCACCGCCCCCGCCATAATCGCCAGCCAGAATCCGCTGCGTGCACCGAAAGCATCCACCAGAGCGCCCGAGCCGGCCGCGCCGATCGCCACGCCGATGCTCAACCCCGTCACCAGCCAGGTCAGGCCTTCAGTCAGTTTGGCCGGCGGCACGATGCGTTCGATCAACGCCATCGCCACAATCAGCGTCGGCGAGAAGAACAATCCCGCGACAAACACCGCCAGCGACAAACCGAAAATATTGCTCGCCAGCAACAGCGGCAGCGTGGTCACCGCCGTCGCCACCCCACCGTAGAGAAACAGCCGCGGCAACGGCAGTTTCGAGCGCATCGCGCCAAACGCGATACCGGCCAGACACGAGCCGATGGCGTACACCGACAACACGATGCTCGCCGCTGCCGGTTGGCCCTGCTGCTGGGCGAACGCGACGCTGACCACATCGACCACACCGACGATGACGCCCATGGCAAGCATCAACGCCAGCAGCCATTGCACGTCGGTCGAGCGAATGATCGAACCCTGATGCTGTGATTCCTGCGGATGCACCGCCGGCTCGGTGCTGCGCTGGGCGACAAACGCCGTCACCCCGATCGCCAACGCCAACAGCGCGGCCAACGGCCCGGCCTCGGGAAACGCCACCACGCACAAACCCACCGACAGCGGCGGGCCGACGATGAAACAAACTTCATCAAGCACCGATTCCAGCGCATAGGCAGTCTGCAATTGCGGCTGGCCGCGATAGATCTCGGTCCAGCGCGCGCGCACCATCGCCGACATGCTCGGCATGCAGCCGGCCAGCGCGGCGAAGATGAACAGCGTCCAGGTCGGCGCCTGCAAACGCGTGCACAGCAGCAACATCAACAGCGCCCCGCCACCGATCAACGCCGACAACGGCAGCACTTTGCCCTGGCCGAAACGATCCACCAGCCGTGAGACCTGCGGCGCACAAAAAGCCGTGGCCAGGGCAAAAGTCGCCGCCACCGCACCGGCCAGCGCGTACCCGCCCTTGAGCTGCGAGAGCATGGTGATCACGCCGATGCCGGTCATGGAAATCGGCATGCGCGCGATCATCCCGGCCAGTACAAAAGCCCGGGCGCCGGGGGCGGTGAATAATTCGCGGTAGGGGTTTGCCATGGGTACAGCCTCATCAGGGGCCGCCAAGTTGCCATAAAGGTTGATGAGCGTGGAAGCGGGGAATTGTTGGTGGAATGTGAAGGCGCGAAACTCGACACCTTGCGATTCCAGGCACTCTCCCAGGATCGCTCCCCAAGACCAATGGCATTGCCGCCGACGTCTGGAATCACATAACCAATCGTCGAAAATCGCGCACACCTGTCAGGTTTTACAGGTGCCTTTTCATGCGATTGCAGTTCTCATGAGGCTTTGACTCAATGGCGTACCGCTCCTGAATGAACGGGCAACTGCTCTTGAGCACTATCCCATAGCGCACGCGCCAAGGAGCCTTGCCATGGAAGAACAGCTTATTCTGGTATCGCCCAAGGATCGCCAGACCGGTGTAGCCTCAAAGATGAAAGTGCATCACCAGGGACTGCGCCATCGCGCATTTTCGATTCTGCTCTTTGACTCACAAGGTCGGATGCTGATGCAACAACGCGCGTTGGGCAAATATCATTCCGGCGGATTATGGACCAACACGTGCTGCGGGCATCCTCGCCCCGGCGAACGCACGGCCGCCGCTGCCCTGCGTCGACTGCAGGAGGAAATGGGCACGACGTGCAAACTGCAAAAAGTCGCCTCGATGCTCTATTACGAGCAAATGTCCAATGAACTGATCGAGCATGAATTTGACCACGTGTTTGCCGGCCTCAGCCAGCTCGATCCGGTAGCCAATCCCGAGGAAGTCGAAAGTTGGGAGTGGCTGTCGCTGGAGGAGATCACCGAACGGATCGAACAGGCACCCGAGCAGTTCACGATCTGGTTTCGCCGGATGTTCGAGCAGTTCGGGATAGGGGGTGTAAGGCAATGGTTCGAGGCCGCCCACGATGCGTCAGCGGCACGATCAATGCCTGATGCTTTTGGGAAAAAGGCAAGATCACCCTGGGCCGTCCCGCCGTTGTATTGTCCGGCGCCGTTTCGGGTTGATACGGCGCTGGCCGAGGCCGTCGAAGATCGGCTTATGCCATGGATCAAGGAAGTCGGCATATTTGCGGGACAACTCGAAAAGGTCCGCGCCATGGGGTTCGGTCGCTTCGCCATGCTTTGCCATACCGACACTCACGATCCCGATCGCCTGCTGCTTTCGGCACAGTGCATCGCCGCCCTGTTTGCCGTGGATGATTACTACTGTGATGACGAGCGAACCGGCTCCGAACCGCGCCTGGTAGGGCCCCGACTTTCGCTGGCGCTGGCCGCACTGGAGCCGGCGCACCTGCCCTCTCGCTTTCGTTGCGGTCTTGATCATGCACTGAACAGTGACCCGGTACTGGTTGCGCTTCGCGCCTATATGGACCGCGTTCAGGCATTCGCATCTTCCGTACAAGTGGCCAGGGTACGCCACGAAATCATCGCCATGTTTGTCACCATGACTGCCGAAGCGGCCTGGCGCCTGGAAGGATTGACCCCACCCATCTGGGAATACCTCGCTCAACGCCAGACCAACAGCTTTTTACCCTGCATGTCATTGATCGACGTGATCGGTGGATACGAACTGCCAGCACACATCTACAGCGCCCCTGCCGTGCGGCGCGTGACCACGCTGGCCGCCAGCGCCACAATCGTCGCCAACGATCTGTATTCCGCACACAAGGAAAATCAGGCCGCAATCGGCGATTTCAATCTGCCGCAGTTACTGGCTCGCGAACACAATTGCACGCCCCGACAAGCGATGATCAAGTGCGCGCACGTTCATGACGAAATCGTGCACCTGTATGAAGCGGCGGAACAAGCCGTGCTGCCGGATGCATCGCCGCTGCTGCAGCGTTTTCTGACCGGCATAAAAAGCTGGGTCTCCGGCAGTCTTGAATGGCACCGGCACAGTGGCCGCTATCACGTCTGAACGTGTCGATCTTTTCATGCATGCGGATGAACTCTCGCAGCTCGCCATGGGTCAGCTGACTGAGCCCTTAACCCAGGCATTTCGAGCATGCAGATTTCCCTCGCCCGCCAAGTAGCACTGGTCACCGGCGCCAGCTCCGGCATCGGCCACGCTGCCGCAAAAGCGCTGGCCGCTGCCGGCGCAGCCGTCGTGATCAATTACAACCGTCAGGCCGAACCTGCCGAGGCACTGGCGCAGCAAATCATCGCCGACGGCGGTCAGGCACTGGCCATCGGCGCCGATGTGTCCAAGGAAGACGAGGTCGAACGGTTGTTCGCCGAGACCCTCGAGGCCTTTGGCGCGCTGGACATTCTGGTGGCCAATTCCGGCATGCAAAAGGATGCGCCGGCGGTGGACATGACCCTCGAAGACTGGAACACGGTGATCGGCGTCAACCTCACCGGCCAGTTCCTCTGCGCTCGCGCCGCGCTGCGGATTTTCAATCGCCAGGGCGTGCGTGAAGGCGTGTCCCGCGCGGCCGGCAAGATCATTCACATGAGCTCGGTGCATCAGCGCATTCCGTGGGCCGGGCACGTCAACTATGCGGCGTCCAAGGGCGGCGTCGATCAGTTGATGCAGACCCTCGCCCAGGAAGTCAGCCAGCAGCGCATCCGCATCAACGGCATCGCGCCGGGGGCGATTCGCACGGCAATCAATCAGCAAGCCACCGAAGGCGCGGCCGGTGAGAAGCTGCTGGAGCTTATCCCCTACGGTCGCATCGGCGATGTCGAGGACATCGCCAACGCCGTAGTGTTTCTCGCTTCCGACGCCGCCGACTACATCGTCGGCACCACCCTGTTCATCGACGGCGGCATGAGTCTTTATCCGGAGTTTCGTGGCAATGGCTGAGCATCATCCTGAACGACAAAGCCCGATCGACGCCCACGGCATCATCGGTGACCTGCGCAGTGCCGCACTGGTCAACGACAAGGGCAGCGTGGATTTTTTCTGCTGGCCGGAATTCGACAGCCCGTCGATCTTCTGTTCACTGCTCGACACGCCCGAGGCAGGGATTTTCCAGCTCGCCCCGGACTTGCCCGATGCCCGGCGCGAGCAGATCTACCTGCCCGACACCAACGTTTTGCAGACGCGCTGGCTCAGCGAACAGGCCGTAGTGGAAATCACCGATCTGCTGCCGATCGGCGACAGTGTCGATGACCTGCCGTTGCTGATGCGCCGGGTGCGGGTAGTCAGCGGTGAAGCGACGTTTCACATGCGCTGCGCGGTGCGGCATGACTACGCGCGTGCCAACACCCGGGCGCAGATGGATCAACAATCGGTGATTTTCAGTGCGGAGGGTCAGCCATCGCTGCGGCTGGTGGCGGATCAGGCGTTGCACATCGATGGCGAGTCGGCCGTTGCCTCCTTCAGTTTGAAACAGGATCAGCACGCCGAATTCGTCCTCGGTGGCGCCGACGATCCGCGCTTCAAGGATGACGGCGCGAAAATGTGCCTGGAGCGCACGCTGAAGTTCTGGCGCGACTGGATCGGTCAGTCCAACTACCGCGGGCGCTGGCGGGAGATGGTCAATCGCTCGGCCCTCGCGCTGAAGCTGCTGACCTCGCGCAAGCACGGCGCAATCCTCGCCGCCGCCACCTTTGGCCTGCCGGAAACCCCCGGCGGCGAGCGCAACTGGGACTATCGCTACACCTGGATCCGCGACGCTTCGTTCACCGTCTACGCGTTCATGCGCCTGGGTTTTGTCGATGAGGCCAATGCCTACATGGGCTGGCTGCGTGGTCGGGTCAGCGATTGCCAGGGAAATTCGACCAAACTCAACATCCTCTATGCGATCGACGGTCGCCAGGAGCTGCCGGAAACCGAACTCTCCCACCTCTCCGGCCATGGCGGCGCGCAACCGGTGCGCATCGGCAATGGCGCGTACGATCAGATTCAGCTCGATATCTTTGGCGAACTGATGGACGCGGTGTACCTGGTCAACAAGTACGGCGACGCGATTTCCCACCAGGGCTGGAAACACGTGCGCGAAGTGGTCGATCAGGTGTGTGAGACCTGGCAGACAACCGATGTCGGCATTTGGGAAATGCGCGGTGAGCAGCATCACTTCCTGCACTCGCGACTGATGTGCTGGGTGGCCTTGGACCGGGCGATTCGCCTGGCCTCGAAACGCTCGCTGCCGGCGCCGTTCGTCCAGTGGGATCAGACCCGGCAGGCGATCTATGCCGACATCTGGGACAACTTCTGGGATGAGGAGCGCGGGCATTTCGTCCAGTACAAGGGCGGCACCGCGCTCGACGGTTCGATGCTGCTGATGCCGCTGGTGCGCTTCGTCAGCGCCAAGGATCCACGCTGGCTGTCGACCCTTGAAGCGATCGAAAAGACTCTGGTACGCGACGGCATGGTTTATCGCTATCGCAACGATGACGCCAACATCGACGGTTTGACCGGCACCGAAGGCGCCTTTGCCGCCTGCTCATTCTGGTACGTCGAATGCTTGGCCCGCGCCGGTCAGGTGGAAAAGGCGCATCTGGAGTTCGAACAACTGCTGCGCTACGCGAACCCACTGGGCCTGTATGCCGAAGAGTTCGACAGCAAGGGCCGCCATCTGGGCAACACCCCGCAAGCGCTGACGCATCTGGCGCTGATCAGTGCGGCGAGTTTTCTGGATCGGCGTTTGAGTGGGGAAAAGAGTGTTTGGCAGCCGTAATTTCGCCAGTGTTTGTAGGAAATATGCCGCATAAGCGCGCTGCGCCGGGCTAACCCCTACACAGAAATAAACAGAATCAGATCCCCTGTGATGAGGGGATTTATCCCCGACGGGCGGCGCAGCAGTCCTGATTTTTCCGGTGCATTTCGTCAACAGCACCGCGTTGCTTGGCTTTGCGCCTGCTGCGCAGCCGATCAGGGATAAATCCCCTCACCACAGTTTGGGTAGTCTGTTCCTGCTTCTTCTAAACAACACCCTGGCAAATCCCTCCCCCGCAACCTGCACTTACACCCTGAAATACCCTGTTGCCAGCTGTTACATCCCCCCCTACCATCCACCGCAACGGGCACAGCGGAGCTGTCCAATAAAACCCGAATTCAAGGAAACAGAATGACCCAGCACGTCCACCGCCCCATCGCCACGCCCCTGCGCAGCGGCCTGACCCGCACCCAACTCTGGGAAGCCGCCGACAAAGGCCTGATCAAGTGCTGGGAAATCGGCCGTCAGCGCGCCACCCGCTTCCCCGACCTTGCCCAACAATGCCTCGCCGGCGAACTGCCGGTGCTCGGCTGGAAAGGTGGCGTGAGCCGCAGCCTGAAGAAAAACGAGAAATACGGCTCGCTGAAATACTTGGCGCAGTGGCAGGGGTTGCGTGGCGAGGATCTGGATATTGATCTGGGTGAAGAGCGTTCGCTGACCTGCTCGCGGACGAAGATGCGGGTAACGTTTACCCCGGATCGGACGAAGTATTTCAATCAGGTGGCGGAAGCCGAGGCTTAAGGAGAAGCAACGATGGTCGATTTGCATCAGGAATTTAAGAGCAGCGTGTTCTTTCACCAGGCAAGAATCGAGCGGCGCTCGGTCGATGCTCTCATCGGCATCGCCGCCGGGCTTGCCGCAGACGGCACGATCAACCAGCAAGAAGCCGAGTTTCTCAGAACCTGGATTGAAACCCATTTGGTGCACCTGGATGATCCGGTTGTGAACATCCTTTACAGACGTCTTGCCGACATGCTCAGTGATGGAGTTCTAGACGCCGACGAGTCTGCGGAGCTGTTGGAAATGCTGCATCAGTTCACCGGGCTGCCAGTCGCACCAACACAAACACCAACGTTTACCACTCCGGCCAGCCTTCCTCTCGACCACCCTGCCCCGCAGTTATGCCTGATTGATCGGGTCTTCCTGTTTACAGGCGTCATGGCCTATGGGCCACGTAAAGAATGTGAGTCGCAGATCCTCGAACGCGGCGGCCTTATTGGTGGTTCCGTCAGCAAAAAGATTCACTATTTGGTAGTGGGCAGCATTGGCAATGATCAGTGGCTTCACAGCTCTTACGGCACCAAGATCAAGAAAGCCGTTGAGCTGAGAGACAGCGGCGTGCCGATTGCGATCATCAGCGAAGATCATTGGCAGAAGGTTCTGTTCGGGTAATTGCCCCTAAGGGCATCGCTGACTCTGCTTCGCCAGCGCTGACCGAAAACCGCTCCCGGTACGCCTGCGGCGTCACCCCGATCGCGCGCAGAAAACTGCGGCGCAAGGTTTCTTCACTGCCAAACCCGCAATTGGCCGCAATCCGTTTCACCGGCAGCACGGTATCACTCAGCAGGCGCCGGGCGGTTTCGACGCGGATCAGTTCGATGGCGCGGGCCGGGGTCTGGCCGGTGTCGGCGCGGTAGTGGCGGACGAAACTGCGTTCGCTCATGCCGGCCTGTTCGGCCAGGGTCGGGACGCCGAGGTCGCAGGTGAGGTTTTCGGCGATCCAGGCGTGCAGTTCATCAAAGCGATTGCCCTGATTCTGCAGGGCCAGGGTTACGCTGAATTGCGATTGCCCACCCGGGCGCTTGAGGAACACCACCAGATGCCGGGCGACGTCGAGGGCGATGTCGCGGCCCAGATCTTCCTCGACCATCGCCAACGCCAGATCGATGCCGGCGGTGACGCCGGCCGAGGTCCAGACCGGGCCGTCGTTGATGAAGATCGGATTGGCTTCGACCTGCAGCTTCGGGTGCTGCTGCGCCAGTTGTTCGCAACGGGTCCAGTGGGTGACCACGCGACGTCCGTCGAGCCAGCCGCTCGCCGCCAGTAGAAATGCCCCCGTACACACCGAGGCGACGCGTCGACATTTCGCTGCGTGCTCGCGTACCCAATCCACCAGCGACTCATCTTCGGATGCCGGATAGATCCCCCAACCACCCGCGATAATCAGCGTGTCGCTGGCGTCTTGCGGCAACGGTTCGGCGAGCACCGCCAGCCCCGCCGAGGACATCACCGCCCCACCCTCGCGAGCAATCACCGACGGCGCATACGGCACCGGCAAGCCGCGTTGGCGGGCGATGTCGTTGGCCGAGGCGAATACTTGCAGAGGGCCGGTGACGTCGAGAATCTGCATGTTGGCAAACGCGAGTACATGGATGACTTTGGGCATTTGGCGTAATTCGTGGGGTTATTGGCGTATACGCCAGAACCTACGCGCCTACAGTGAAGCCGTCCACCCCTCAAATGGAGAAAAATCCCATGACGTTGCAGATCGGTTTTCTGTTGTTTCCGCAGGTGCAGCAACTCGACCTGACCGGTCCCTATGACGTACTGGCCTCGCTGCCGAACGTGCAGGTGCATCTGATCTGGAAAGATCTGGTGCCGATCACTGCGAGCACCGGCCTGCTGTTGAAACCGACCACCACCTTCGAGGACTGCCCGGATCTGGATGTGATCTGCATTCCCGGCGGCGCCGGGGTCGGGCCGCTGATGGAAGATGAGCAGACGTTGGAGTTCATCAGGCGTCAGGCAGCGCAGGCCAGGTATGTGACGTCGGTGTGCACCGGTTCGCTGGTGCTGGGCGCGGCGGGACTGTTGAAAGGCAAACGCGCGACCACCCACTGGGCCTATCACGAACTGCTGCCGAAACTCGGCGCGATTGCGGTGCAGGACCGGGTGGTACGCGACGGCAATCTGTTTACCGGTGGCGGCATTACCGCAGGCATCGACTTTGCGCTGGTGCTGGCCGCCGAACTGGTGGGGGCCGAGGCGGCGCAGTTAATTCAACTGCAGCTGGAATATGCGCCGGCGCCGCCTTTTGAATCGGGCAGCCCGCAGACGGCGCCGAGTGCTGTCGTCGATGAGGCTCGGCACCGCGCGGCGCTTTCGTTGAAACTGCGCACGGAAATCACCGAGCGCGCGGCGGCGAAGCTCGATCTGCGCTGATTCCTCAGCCACACACAGATCTACTGTGGGAGCGGGCTTGCTCGCGAATGCGGTGTATCCGTCGAGATTTTTATCGCCTGACACACCGCATTCGCGAGCAAGCCCGCTCCCACAATGGGTTTTGTGGATGGCCTCAGGTTTGGAACCTGTCCCCGCATCCCGCCACAGCTTTACTTGTCCCCACGCCCTCACCCGTGTAGAAAGCCCTTCCACAAAATTCTGCACAAGGACTTTCGATGAAGGCGTTGCCATGGCTCTATCTGGCACTTCTCAGCCTCGGTTATGGATTGGCGTTGAGCTTTGGCCAACTCGGCTGGCTCGCGCTGATCTCCGTGGGACTATTGCTGTTGACCGGTTTCGCCGTGCGCCAACAGCAGGTGCCGGTGGCGCGCCTGTTGGGGCATGCCGTGTTCATCTTCCTCGCCCTGTCGCTGGCGCTGCACTGGTTGCCGGGATTCGCCAACGGCCGGGCCATCGCCCCGCTGCGTTTCACCGACGACGCCGTGCCGTTTGCGATGTACCTGAATCTGGACAAACCCTTGATCGGCTTCTGGCTGTTGCTCGCCTGCCCGTGGATTGTCGCGGCACGCTCGCTGCGTCCGACGGAGTACGCCAGCGTCCTCGCCCTGACCTTGAGCGCCGTCCTGGCGCTGGGCGGCGCACTGTTGTTCGGCATGATTGCCTGGGCGCCGAAGTGGCCTGATCAAGCATGGCTGTGGCTGCTGAACAATCTGCTGTTGGTGACGCTGGTCGAGGAAGCGCTGTTTCGCGGCTATATACAGGGCGGTTTGAGCCGACTGTTCAAACACCTGCCCCACGGCGACAACCTCGCTCTGCTGCTGGCGTCGCTGATCTTTGCCCTGGCGCATCTGGGCGCGGGTTGGCACTGGGTGTTGCTGGCGGGTCTGGCGGGTGTCGGCTATGGTCTGGCCTACCGTTTCGGTGGCCTTGCGGCGGCGATCGCCACGCATTTCGGGCTGAACCTGCTGCATTTTGCGCTGTTCACCTATCCGATGCTGGCCGGTTGAAGCAAGAGCGGTTTTGCGACGCCGTACTTATATCTGAAAAAAAAACTTCAATAATTTCCTGACAGCGCCGACAACCTTTCAAAGCCTTGCGGATTGAAAAACCATGCGTAATAACCAGCCCATTACACAACGCGAACGGACTTTCCCGGCTCAGCAGCGGTTGATTTCCACAACCGACGCCAAAGGCGTGATCACCTACTGCAACGACGCTTTCGTCGAAATCAGCGGGTTTTCGCGTGAAGAGCTGATCCGTGCGCCGCACAACCTGGTTCGTCACCCCGACGTCCCGGCTGCGGTGTTTTCGCACATGTGGGGCACACTGAAACAAGGCTTGCCATGGATGGGCATTGTCAAGAATCGCTGCAAATCCGGTGACCACTACTGGGTGAACGCCTACGTGACACCGGTGTTCGACGGCAATCAGGTGGTCGGTTACGAGTCGGTGCGGATCAAACCCACCGCCGAACAGATCCGCCGTGCCGAAGCGCTCTACCAACGCATCAACCAAGGCAAGTCGGCGATCCCTTCCAGCGACAAATGGCTGCCGGTGCTGCAGGACTGGCTGCCGTTCATTCTGGTGAGCCAACTGAGCTTCGTGATCGGCGCAACCCTGAACTCGCACTGGGGCTTCGCCCTGGCAGCGGGCCTCTCGGTGCCGCTGGGCCTGATGGGTCTGCAATGGCAGCAACGCGGGCTCAAGCGCCTGCTGCGTCTGGCCGAGCAGACCACTTCCGACCCGCTGATCGCGCAGATGTACACCGACAGCCGTGGCGCGCAGGCGCGTCTGGAAATGTCGATCCTCAGCCAGGAAGCGCGCCTGAAAACCTGCCTGACCCGTCTGCAGGACACCGCCGAGCACCTGACCGATCAGGCCAAACAGTCCGACGCCCTGGCGCACAACAGCTCCAGCGGTCTGGAGCGCCAGCGCGTGGAAACCGAACAGGTCGCCACCGCCGTCAACCAGATGGCTGCCACCACGCAAGAAGTGGCGAGCCACGTGCAGCGCACTGCCGACGCCACCCAGGAAGCCAATCGCCTGACCGGTCGTGGCCGTGACATCGCCGGGGAAACCCGCGAAGCCATCCAGCGCCTGTCGGTGGTGGTCGGCGAAACCGGCCTGACCGTCACCCAACTGGCCAAGGACAGCGACGAAATCGGCGGCGTGGTCGACGTGATCAAAGGCATCGCCGACCAGACCAATCTGCTCGCCCTCAACGCCGCCATCGAAGCGGCACGTGCCGGCGAGATGGGCCGTGGCTTCGCCGTGGTAGCTGACGAAGTGCGCCAACTGGCGCAACGCACCAGCGAATCCACCGGCCAGATCCACGCCCTGATCGCCAAGCTGCAGCAGACCGCGTCCAGCGCCGTGCAGACCATGGAAGCCGGCCATCGCCAGGCCGAAGAAGGTGTGGCGCGGGTACTGGAAGCGGATCAGGCACTGGTCGGCATCAGCGAAGCAGTGGCCAACATCACCGACATGACCACGCAGATCGCTGCTGCGACCGAAGAGCAAAGTGCCGTGGCTGAAGAAATCAGCCGCAACATCAGCAACATTTCGGAGTTGGCAGACCAGACCTCGGAACAGGCGCATAACTCGGCGTTGCTGAGTGAAGAGCTGACCAAGACTGCGAATACTCAGTATTCGTTGGTGGAGCGGTTTAACCGCTAAAAGTAAAAGATCGCAGCCTGCGGCATCTCCTACACCGATCACCTGTAGGAGCTGCCGCAGGCTGCGATCTTTTAATCTTAAAAGCCCAGACAGCGAAAGCGTCCGGGCTTTTTATTGCCAGTCTGAAATTGATGGTGCTTGGCAGACCGCATTCGCGAGCAAGCTCGCTCCCACATTGGCACTGCGTTGAGTCACAGTTCTGCGCACGACGACAATCACCTGTGGGAGCGAGCTTGCTCGCGAAGACGCCTTCTCTGCCAACGACGATCTCACTCAAGCAACGCAGACACTGCCTACAACTGCGCCAGAATGCGCCGACTGGTGCTTGGTGCAGCCAAGTTCTATCGCTTGCCGGTCGCTACTCAATCACGCAGATCGGCCAGCATGAATACATACCCCACGCGAAACCCCCACAAACAGTAAGTTCGTGATGAACTGACATTCCTGGATGCTCGGCACGCCGCGCGTGATGGGCAGAAAGTGTTCGATAAATATGTGATCACTGGCAGGCTATCCACCACAAAGTAAATCAAAAGATCGCAGCTTTCGGCAGCTCCTACACCGATCACCTGTAGGAGCTGCCGAAGGCTGCGATCTTTTGACCTGTAAGCCCGGACAGCTAAAGCGTCCGGGCTTTTTGTTGCCAGTCTGAAACTGGTGGTGTCTGGCAGACCGCATTCGCGAGCAAGCTCGCTCCCACATTTAGTCCTGTGTACGCAGAACCAATGTGGGAGCGAGCTTGCTCGCGAAGAGGCCATAACGGCCAGCGGAATTATTGAGGCAACCGCAGTTTGTCCAGCAATCGATTAACCAACAGCTCGTTCAAAATGATCAGCTGTTGCAGCGCCAGCAGCGGATTGCCCTCCGGGCCACCGATTGAGTTGGCGATATTGCCAGCCATGACTTTGGCCGACGACAACGATTCGCAAGCCTCGGCGATCGAGAGGAGGTGCAGCGAAGCAAACCGTAGGCGCTGCCCCCCGGATCGATCCCGGAGCGAAGGAACCCCTAGCTCCAGCGAGCGGGCCGAACGTTGGAGCAAGCGTTTTTTGCTTACTTTTGAGGTGTTTGTCAAAAAAGTGAGTCGTCGTAAGGGCGAAACCTTAAGTGGCCGTTACCGCGGCAACGGATATTCACGCAGTCTCGGCAACGTTATTAGCTGACCAGCACATATAAGGCTGGCTGCCTAGCTGTCAGATCTGACAGTAGACGCACACCTGTTCAAGCGGATATCAAGAGAAACCGTAATTGCAGTCGGTTGTAACACCTCCTCTTAATTGAAAAGGCAGGTTTAACAATGACCACGCACGTTATGTTTCTCCCGAAAAAACCGCTCGTCAGTGATGACAGGTTTCAATGGAGATTGGGCGGTAAACGGAAAACAGCGAAATTCAGATCTTTCTATCAGGACGAGTTCTTGGGCGAGCGGTATTGGTCCATCAGTGGTGGAACAGGAAATTTCGACGATGAAAGCTATTTTTCGTTCTCCATGACTCTGCCCTACCAATCCGATGAGTCACTCACAGGCGTCTATAACTTCGACGACGGGCTGACATTTGTCCACAGCCATTGGATCCCTGCGCCGCCGGGATTTATCGGAATGGCTTCGGTGGACGCCGACTCGGCGATCCTCAGCGTTAAATATGATGCTGAAACGGACATCGCTACGGGATCATTCGAGGCCGTGTTCAAAAGTCATCGCTATCGTCTGAATCCCAAGGGGACTTTCACCATGACGAGACTGAGACCATCGGATGCTGGCTAACTCTGGCAGGGGTGCTCGCTGCAACTCCGGAGGAGTACCCCTTCAATGTAATTTGAAAGAATGACTCCTTGGAGCTGCCGCAGGATGCGATCCTTTGATCGTGAAAAACTGGTTAGCGAAAGCCTCCGGGGTTTTATTGCCTGTTTGAAATGGATGGCGCGCGGAAGACAGCTTTCGCGAGCAGGCTCGCTCCCACAGTAGGGCCGGGTACATCAGTAAGAGAATGGTCGGCTGTCAGGCCGCCATCGCTGGCAAGCCAGCTCCCACAGGGATTGCGTGCAGTCAGTAATAGAATGGTCGGCTGTCAGGCCGCCTTCGCCAGCAGGCGGGTTCCCACACAAAAGCAAGAGCAGAACGCGCACCGCTCTTGCTCCTCACCACTCAACAGGATGAGCGCAAGCTCGGCTGTCGCTCTTGATCTTGATCCACAGGCGACATCGGAAGGCTGAGCGGAGGGATTGATCCGGGGGTGGGAGCGCAGCGACCGTTTGGCGCAGCCAAACACAGCGAGAGGAGGTGCAGCGAAGCAAACCGTAGGCGCTGCGCCCGGATGGATCCCGGAGCGAAGGGACCCCGAGCTTTAGCGAGCGGGCCGGACGTAGGAGCAAGCGTTTTTGGTTACTTTTTAGGCGTTTGTAAAAAGTGACCCGCCGTAAGGGCGGAACCCTAAGTAGCCGTTACCGCAGCAACGGATATGCACACAGTTCGAAAAGTGTGCAACGTTCAAGATCTACCCCCTCACCCCAGCCCTCTCCCCCAAGGGAGCGAGGGGGGAAAGGGAGCCGATCTTCATGAGTTTCAAAATTTCAGCTCGGCTCGGTCAACACTGAAGAAACGCAGCCACCTTCTGCCCGGCGGCAGCCAAATGCCGCTCATGCGTAAACCCGGAAACCTTGAGCGGCTTCAAATCATGATCCCCAGAGGCCAACCAAAACACCTCAATACTCGGCGATAGATCGTAAGCCTCGACAGCGTCCCGATTTCCGAGAGCATCCCGCTCCCCCTGAACAATCAACGTCCGAGTCCGCAAAGAAGCCAAATGTTCAACCCGCGGTTTCTCAGGTTTCCCAACCGCATAAAACGGATATCCAAGACAGACAAGCGCATCGGCGCCCAATTCGTCAGCCAAAAGACTGGCCATCCGCCCGCCCATCGACTTCCCGCCAATCGCCAAAACCCCAGCGACATGACGTCGCACCAGGCCATAAACCTCACGCCAACATTCCAGCAATTTCGGCGCCGGATTAGGCGGCCGTTTACTGCCATCCACCCGCCGCTGCGCCATATAAGGAAACTCAAACCGCAACACGTTCACGCCCAATCCAGCAAGGCGCCCAGCCATATCCGCCATCCACTCACTGTCCATCGGCGCCCCCGCCCCATGCGCCAGGATCAGAGTCGCCGAAGCCTCGCCCGACGCGGCATCCCAAAGCCACCCATGATCCCGCACGCACTGCGCCCATTGATCCCCGTCAATACTGGCCTTGTGCTGTTTGTCCATGCTTGCCTCGCTTTTAGTCTGCCTATAACTCCAGGCGAAGGATTCGCGGCGTTTTCCGCGCGCGCTCACTTCGGCTGAACCGTGGATGGGGAACCATGAACACTTCTATCAGTACCGCCTACAACTACAAGGTGGTCCGCCAATTCGCCATTATGACGGTGGTGTGGGGCATCGTCGGCATGGGGCTCGGGGTTTTTCTCGCGGCCCAATTGGTCTGGCCCGAACTCAACTTCAATTTGCCCTGGACCAGTTTCGGCCGTCTGCGCCCGCTGCACACCAACGCGGTGATCTTCGCCTTCGGTGGCTGTGCGCTGTTCGCCAGTTCGTTCTACTCGGTACAACGCACCTGCCAGACGCAATTGTTCGCGCCGAAAATCGCCGCATTCTGCTTCTGGGGCTGGCAGCTTGTGATTCTATTGGCAGCGATCAGCCTGCCACTGGGTTACACCAGTTCCAAGGAATACGCCGAGCTGGAATGGCCGATCGACATCCTGATCACCATCGTCTGGGTCGCCTACGCCATCGTGTTCTTCGGCACGATCATGCAGCGCAAGACCAAGCACATCTACGTCGGCAACTGGTTCTTCGGCGCGTTCATCATCACCGTGGCGATTCTGCACATCGTCAACAACCTTGAGTTGCCGGTGAGCCTGACCAAGTCCTACTCGGTGTACGCCGGTGCGACCGACGCGATGGTGCAATGGTGGTACGGCCACAACGCCGTGGGCTTTTTCCTCACCGCCGGTTTCCTCGGGATGATGTACTACTTCGTGCCGAAACAGGCCGAACGTCCGGTGTATTCGTATCGCCTGTCGATCGTGCACTTCTGGGCGCTGATCACCCTGTACATCTGGGCCGGCCCGCACCACCTGCACTACACCGCACTGCCGGACTGGGCGCAGTCGCTGGGCATGGTGATGTCGCTGATCCTGCTGGCACCGAGCTGGGGCGGCATGATCAACGGCATGATGACCCTCTCGGGCGCGTGGCATAAGTTGCGCAGCGACCCGATCCTGCGCTTCCTCGTGGTCTCACTGGCGTTCTACGGCATGTCGACCTTCGAAGGTCCGATGATGGCGATCAAGACGGTCAACGCCCTCTCCCACTACACCGACTGGACCATCGGCCACGTACACGCCGGCGCACTCGGCTGGGTGGCGATGATCTCGATCGGCGCGCTGTACCACATGATCCCGAAAGTCTTCGGCAAAGAGCAGATGCACAGCATCGGCCTGATCAACGCGCACTTCTGGCTCGCGACCATCGGCACCGTGCTCTACATCGCCTCGATGTGGGTCAACGGCATCGCCCAGGGCCTGATGTGGCGCGCAGTCAACGAGGACGGCACGCTGACCTACTCCTTCGTCGAAACCCTGGTGGCCAGCCACCCAGGCTTCATCGTGCGTCTGGTGGGTGGGGCGATCTTCCTCAGCGGCATGTTCCTGATGGCTTACAACACCTGGCGCACCGTGCGGGCCTCGCAGCCTGCTGACGTCGTTGCTGCCGCGCAGATGGCCTGAGGAGTCCGCCATGAAACACGAAACGATTGAAAAGAACGTCGGCCTGTTGATGCTGCTGATGGTGTTCGCCGTGAGCATCGGCGGCCTGACCCAGATCGTCCCGCTGTTCTTCCAGGACGTCACCAACAAACCGGTGGAAGGCATGAAGCCCTACACCGCGCTGCAACTGGAAGGCCGCGATATCTACATCCGCGAAGGCTGCGTCGGTTGCCACTCGCAGATGATCCGCCCGTTCCGCGCCGAAACCGAACGCTACGGGCACTACTCGGTGGCCGGTGAGAGCGTGTGGGATCACCCGTTCCTGTGGGGTTCGAAACGTACCGGGCCGGATCTGGCCCGGGTCGGCGCGCGTTACTCGGACGACTGGCACCGCGCGCACCTGTACAACCCGCGCAACGTGGTACCGGAGTCGAAAATGCCGGCCTACCCCTGGCTGGTGACGCAAGCGGTCGACAGCAGCCACACCGAAACCAAGCTCAAGACCATGCGCACCCTCGGCGTGCCGTACACCGACGACGACATCAGCGGCGCGGTCGCCAGCCTCAAGGGCAAGACCGAAATGGACGCCCTCGTCTCCTACCTGCAAGTGCTCGGCACTGCGATCAAGAGCAAGAGGTGAGCACGATGATCATTGAAATGAGTGCAGGGCTGATTCGCGGCCTCGGCACCGTCGTGGTGTTCGTCGCCTTCGTCGGCCTGACGATCTGGGTGTTCAACCGCAAGCGCACGCCGGAGTTCGCCGAAGCGCGCCTGCTGCCGTTCGCCGACGAGCCGAAACCCGACACCCAACCAGTATCTGAACCAAGGAGTACCCGGCCATGACCACCTTCTGGAGTACGTGGATCTGCGTACTGACCATCGGCAGCCTGATCGGCCTGACCTGGCTGCTGATCGGCACCCGCCGGGGCGAGACCAAGGGCAGCGTCGACCAGACCATGGGCCACAGCTTCGACGGCATCGAGGAGTACGACAACCCGCTGCCGCAGTGGTGGTTCATGCTGTTCGCCGGCACGCTGGTGTTCTCCGTGGGCTATCTGATCCTGTATCCGGGCCTGGGCAACTGGAAAGGCATCCTGCCCGGCTACGAGGACGGCTGGACCGGCGTCCACGAGTGGGAAAAGGAAATGAACAAGGCCGACGCCAAATTCGGGCCGATCTTCGCCAAATTCGCCGCCATGCCGGTGGAAGAAGTGGCGAAGGATCCGCAGGCGCTGAAAATGGGTGGCCGGCTGTTCGCTTCCAACTGCTCGGTGTGCCACGGTTCCGACGCCAAGGGCGCTTTCGGCTTCCCTAACCTGGCCGACAGCGATTGGCGCTGGGGCGGCGATGCCGAGACCATCAAGACCACCATCATGGGTGGCCGGATGGCGGCAATGCCAGCCTGGGGCGACGTGCTGGGTGAAGCCGGGGTGAAGAACGTCGCGGCGTATGTGCGTCACGAACTCGCCGGCCTGCCGCTGCCTGCCGACAGCAAAGCTGACCTGCAAGCCGGACAGCAAGCGTTCAGCACCACCTGCGTAGCCTGTCATGGGGCAACCGGCCACGGCACTGAAGCCATGGGTGCGCCGAATCTGACGCACCCGGCCGGATTTATTTATGGCACGAGTCTGACGCAGCTTGAGCAGACCATCCGCCACGGTCGCCAGGGCCACATGCCGGCACAGAACGAACTGTTGGGCAACGATAAAGTGCAACTGCTCGCAGCTTATGTGTACAGCCTTAGCCATGGATTGAATACAGAAAAACTGATTACTGAAGACAACAAACAGTAATCATTGCACACACCTCTGCCGCACCATTCTCGGTGCGGCAGCATCCCGCCCCTTTGCGACGCATTGTCGCACCCCGTCACACCCTCTCCTTTCGGTTCCCCGGATTCGGGTCTACGCTTGCTCGATGCGGACTGGCTTGTGCTGGTTCCAGGTCAACGCTGACTGCTGTGTTCTTCGAACCGGCTGACTGATGTGGCCGCAAACGCCGGTAGATACCGGCTGTCGTGCCATTTACCGTCCGTCACCCGAACTGAGCGTTTGAACACACCCCGTTACAAGCGACCTGATCCCCTCGCTTTTTTCGTCCGTTGCGACATTTTGTCCGAGGCCAATTTTGACCTTACGCGGCGTATGGAAAGGCCGCAGAATCAGCGTTGGAAAGCATTGACCCAGGTCATGGCGCGTTGCAATGACCCCCTGCTCTCTGCATACTTGCGGCCGATTTTAATCCTAATAAAACACCCAAACCGTGGAACCTTAGAATGAGCACAGCAATCAGTCCGACTGCTTATAACTATAAGGTAGTCCGCCAGTTCGCCATCATGACGGTGGTCTGGGGGATCCTTGGCATGGGGCTTGGTGTCTTCATCGCCTCGCAACTGGTCTGGCCGGAGTTGAACTTCGGTCTGCCGTGGACGAGCTTTGGACGCCTGCGCCCGTTGCACACAAACCTGGTGATTTTCGCCTTCGGTGGTTGTGCACTGTTTGCCACTTCCTACTATGTCGTGCAGCGAACCTGCCAGACGCGACTGATCTCCGACAGCCTTGCCGCCTTCACCTTCTGGGGCTGGCAGGCGGTCATCGTCGGCGCAATCATTACCTTGCCGCTGGGTTACACCACCACCAAGGAATACGCCGAACTGGAATGGCCGCTCGCCATTCTGCTGGCCATTGTCTGGGTCTCCTACGGGCTGGTGTTCTTCGGCACCATCACCAAGCGCAAGACCAAACACATCTATGTCGGTAACTGGTTCTACGGCGCGTTCATCGTCGTGACCGCAATGCTGCACATCGTCAACCACGCCTCCCTGCCGGTGAGCTTCTTCAAGTCCTACTCGGCCTACGCGGGTGCGACCGACGCGATGATCCAGTGGTGGTACGGCCACAACGCCGTGGGCTTCTTCCTGACCACCGGCTTCCTCGGGATGATGTACTACTTCGTGCCGAAGCAGGCCGAACGTCCGATCTACTCGTATCGCCTGTCGATCGTGCACTTCTGGGCGCTGATCACCCTGTACATCTGGGCCGGTCCGCACCACCTGCACTACACCGCACTGCCGGACTGGGCACAGTCGCTGGGCATGGCGATGTCGATCATCCTGCTGGCGCCAAGCTGGGGCGGCATGATCAACGGCATGATGACCCTGTCGGGCGCCTGGCATAAGCTGCGCACCGACCCGATCCTGCGCTTCCTCGTGGTGTCGCTGGCGTTCTACGGCATGTCGACCTTCGAAGGTCCGATGATGGCGATCAAGACCGTCAACTCGCTCTCGCACTACACCGACTGGACCATCGGCCACGTCCACGCCGGCGCTTTGGGTTGGGTGGCAATGATTTCGATCGGCGCGATCTACCACATGATCCCGAAACTGTTCGGTCGTGCGCAGATGCACAGCGTCGGCCTGATCAACGCGCACTTCTGGCTCGCGACCATCGGTACCGTGCTGTACATCGCTTCGATGTGGGTCAACGGCATCACTCAGGGTCTGATGTGGCGTGCAATCAACGATGACGGCACCCTCACCTACTCGTTCGTCGAAGCGCTGCAGGCCAGCCACCCGGGCTACATCGTCCGTGCCCTGGGCGGTGCATTCTTCGCCAGCGGCATGTTGTTGATGGCTTACAACGTCTGGCGCACCGTGCGCGCCTCGAACCCGGCTGAAGCCGAAGCCGCTGCCCAGATCGCTGTCGTTGGAGCTCACTGATGAAGCATGAAGCTGTCGAGAAGAATATTGGCCTGCTGGCCTTCTTCATGGTCATCGCCGTCAGCATTGGCGGCCTGACCCAGATTGTTCCGCTGTTCTTCCAGGACGTCACCAACAAGCCGGTCGAAGGCATGAAGCCGCGTTCGGCGCTGGAACTGGAAGGCCGCGACGTCTACATCGCCAACGGTTGTGTCGGCTGCCACTCGCAGATGATCCGTCCGTTCCGCGCTGAAACCGAACGCTACGGCCACTACTCGGTCGCCGGTGAAAGCGTCTGGGACCACCCGTTCCTGTGGGGTTCCAAACGTACCGGCCCGGATCTGGCTCGCGTGGGCGGTCGTTACTCCGATGACTGGCAGCGTGCGCACCTGTACAACCCGCGCAACGTGGTACCTGAGTCGAAAATGCCGGCTTACCCGTTCCTCGTGGAAAACAAGCTCGACGGCAAAGACACGGCCAAGAAAATGGAAGTGTTGCGCACGCTCGGCGTCCCTTACACCGACGAAGACATCGCCGGTGCAAAAGATGCCGTGAAGGGCAAAACCGAAATGGACGCGCTGGTGGCCTACCTTCAGGGCCTGGGCACCATCATCAAAAGCAAACGGTGATTCTTCATGGATATCGGGATGATTCGCGGCCTGGGCACCGTCGTCGTGATGGTGGCCTTCATCGGTTTGGCGTTGTGGGTATTCAGCCCCAAGCGCAAGTCGGAGTTTGAAGACGCAACCTTGCTGCCTTTTGCGGATGATCCCGAAGCCATCAAGCACGTCGAGCAAGCTTCTAGGAGTAACAAAGAATGACTACATTCTGGAGTCTGTACGTCACAGTCCTCAGTCTCGGTACGATCTTCGCCCTGACCTGGCTGCTGCTGTCGACCCGCAAGGGCCAGCGCAGCGAACAGACGGACGAAACGGTCGGCCACTCCTTCGACGGGATCGAGGAGTACGACAACCCACTGCCGAAATGGTGGTTCATGCTGTTCGTGGGCACCATCGTGTTCGCCCTGGGTTATCTGGTGCTGTACCCGGGCCTGGGCAACTGGAAAGGCCTGCTGCCGGGCTACAACTACCTCGATAACGACAAGCAGACCGCGTTCGCCAACGGCCAGACCGGCTGGACCGGCGTGCATGAGTGGGAAAAGGAAATGGCCCGCTCGGACGCCAAGTTCGGTCCGATCTTCGCCAAGTTCGCGGCGATGCCGATCGAGGAAGTGGCCAAGGATCCGCAAGCACTGAAGATGGGCGGCCGTCTGTTCGCCTCCAACTGTTCGGTATGCCACGGTTCCGACGCCAAGGGCGCCTATGGCTTTCCGAACCTGACCGACGCCGACTGGCGCTGGGGCGGCGAGCCGGAAACCATCAAGACCACCATCATGGGCGGTCGACACGCGGTGATGCCGGCCTGGGCCGAAGTCATTGGCGAACAAGGCGTAGCCGATGTCGCAGCCTTCGTGGTGACCCAGCTCGATGGCCGCAAACTGCCGGAAGGCACCAAGGCTGACCCGGCCAACGGCCAGAAACTGTTCGCCGCCAACTGCGTGGCCTGCCACGGTCCGGAAGGCAAAGGCACCCCGGCGATGGGCGCGCCTAACCTGACCCACCCGGCCGCGTTCATCTACGGTTCGAGCTTCGCGCAACTGCAGCAGACCATCCGTTACGGCCGTCAGGGCCAGATGCCGGCGCAGGAACAACTGCAAGGCAACGACAAGGTGCACCTGCTGGCAGCGTACGTGTACAGCCTGTCCCACGGTGAAAAAGCGCCGGAGGCCGAGGCGCAATAAGGCCAGGGCTTGATGTAATGAAGAATCCCCCGCCAGTGCTCTGGCGGGGGATTTTTTATGGGTTACTGGCCCAGATCGACTTCACCGGCACGGTGGCCACCGGCGTACGTTTGCGCCACTGATTGTCCTCGACCAGACTCACCTCCAATTGCTTGCGATCCTTGGAAAAAGTGGCGGTCAGGTACGTCTGCTGAGAAGCTGAACCGCTGAGAAACATCGGCACGCTCCCCATATAGGTCTGGCTACCACCCTCGTCGTGGAAGTGGCCGGCGAACATCGCCGTCACCTGATACTTTTCAATCATTTCGCGAAAGCGCTTCTCTTGATCCCAACTGCCTTTCCACTCATAGGGCTTGTGCATGTTGATAATGATCGCGTAGCCCTGCGCTCGCGCTATTCGCAAATCATTTTCCAGCCAGTCCAGCGACGCCGTGATATCGAATGTGGTCGGATTCAACGCGTGAGAAATCTTCACCGCATAAGTGGGTTCATTGTTCAACTGCACCAGATGCACTTCACCCATATTCTTTGAATAAGCCAGACTACCCAGATAGTGTTTATTCACAAAGCTGCCGGTGACTTCCAGATCAAATTCATCGACTTTACCGACATGATGATCACGGTAATCAACAATACTGCCCGCTGCGCAACTTTCACTGAAACAGTCATTCACGTTGTTCTGGTAGTCGTGATTGCCCAATCCGTAGAGCACGTGATCGCCAAAGTGTTTCTTCAGCATCGAACCGATGAAAGAGCGCTGCCAGCCGTGGCCAAACGCGGTCATGTCACCGTTGATCATCAATGGCACGGCAGCCTGCCCGCCCATCTCGGTGCGGAACTGGGCAATGCTCGCGAACTGGGTTTCCACCAGCCATTTCGCGCGCTTTTCGAAATCCGCGCTCGACTCATCCTCGCCACTGTCCGACTTTTCTGTCCACGGGTATTGCGGGTCTGATGCAAATACCATGTGCTGCGGCATACCTTCGTTGGCACTGGCGAGAGAAGTCAGGGACACCAGACACAGACAAGCGAAAAGCTTTTTAACTTCCTTGATTTTCATAACACTCCATTATTCCGTTAAATTTCAAAACATGAACATGCAACTAGCACGCTGCAGAACAGCCAATAAGCTATTCGAAAAAAACAAGAAAGCAAAACCCATTAATTAACTAATGATATTTCTTGAATATTAAAATCGCCTTCGAAATTAATACTTTGAGACACATGCCTGATGGACTCGATTCGCTATGCTCTGTAGGGTCGTCCACAGCCCGTTGACCCTCATCGGAGCCACTTCAAGGATGAAGCCGCTATGTTGAATGACAGCAAAAACCCTCTCCCGGTTGATCAGAAACTCATAGACAACGATCAGGCAATCGATCCATCGAACCACCCCGTGGAATCGATTGCCGTGACACTGGGTAATCCGTTGCAACCCGACTCCAGAAGCACCACAAAGCCCCACAGAAATACCGGCAGTCTCGAGAGCCTGGGCGGCGGCAGACTTCCCTGAGTCTTGACGCCACGTCTGAATCAATCCGAGCCGGTCTGCGCCTTGTGCGAGGCTGGCTCGACTGATGCCTGCCACGGACCGACCAACGGACGGCTGAGTCCTGTCTTCCTCGATTGCCGCCCCCAAGGCGAAGTAGTAACGTTGCTACATCTGTATTGCGAGAGGTCAACCATGATGGCAATCACCACCATCTCCAGCCGTGAATTCAATCAGGACACCAGCGGCGCCAAAAAGGCTGCACGTCTGGGTCCAGTGATCATCACCGACCGTGGCAAGGCCTCTCACGTACTGTTGAGCATTGAGGAATTTCAGAAACTGAGCGGTGCACACGCCAGCATTGTCGATTTGCTGGTCATGCCGGAGGCTGCCGACATCGATTTCGAAACCGAGCGCGCAGTCATCATTCATCGTCCTGTGGATCTGTCCTGATGTATTTACTCGACACCAATGTGATTTCCGAACTTCGCAAGCCGCAAGCCGATGCCAATGTCGTCAGTTGGGCCAAAAGCGTCATCGCACCGCGCCTGTACATCTCGGCCATTACCTTGAAAGAACTGGAAACCGGGGTACTACGAATGGAACGGCGTGATCCTGCTCAAGGAAAGCTGTTGCGCAGCTGGCTGACGCGTCACGTCATGCCGGCCTTCGAAGCCCGAATCCTGCCGGTCGATGCCGCGGTGGCACTGCGTTGTGCCAGCCTGCATGTACCCGACCAGGCCAATGAAAGCGATGCATTGATAGCTGCCACGGCACTGGTGCACGGGCTCACCGTCGTCACTCGTAACGTCGGCGATTTCCAGTCGAGCGGTGTCGCCCTGATCAATCCATGGGAACAATGAGCGAGCGACTGCGCGAAAACTGTCCATACTCATCAAGTCAATTGATCTGCATCAGGCTTTGCTGCATTCGCTACACCAATAATGCTTTTTCCCCAACGCGACCAAAGGTCGCACCCTTGAGTTAGAGCGACAGGCGTATCATTGCGCCACTGCGACACCCCTTTCTGACCGCGGTCGGCACGTATCGACCGAGGCATTTGTCCACTGCCGTGGGATGCAATGATGAGCAACCAGATTCCGGTACACGACGTCACACCACCGAGCAAAAACGCGAACAACAGCGTCGATCTTTACGCCTCTCGAGAAAAAATCTACACCCGTGCTTTCACCGGCCTGTTCCGCAATCTGCGGATGATCGGCGGCGCCGCGCTGTTCCTGTTGTATTTCGGTACGGTGTGGCTGAACTGGGGCGGGCATCAGGCGGTGTGGTGGAACCTGCCGGAACGCAAGTTCTTCATCTTTGGTGCGACCTTCTGGCCGCAGGACTTCATCCTGCTGTCGGGGCTGCTGATCATTGCGGCGTTCGGCCTGTTCTTCATCACCGTTTACGCCGGCCGCGTCTGGTGCGGCTACACCTGTCCGCAAAGCGTGTGGACGTGGATTTTCATGTGGTGCGAGAAGGTCACCGAAGGCGACCGCAACCAGCGGATCAAGCTCGATAAAGCGCCGATGAGCGGCAACAAATTTCTGCGCAAGCTCGCCAAGCATTCATTGTGGCTGCTGATCGGCTTCGTCACCGGCATGACCTTCGTCGGCTACTTTTCGCCGATCCGCGAACTGGTGATCGAGTTCTTCACCGGCCAGGCCGATGGCTGGTCGTATTTCTGGGTCGGTTTCTTCACCCTCGCCACCTACGGCAACGCCGGCTGGCTGCGCGAGCAGGTGTGCATCTACATGTGCCCCTACGCACGTTTCCAGAGCGTGATGTTCGACAAGGACACCCTGATTGTTTCCTACGACCCGCGTCGCGGCGAAAGCCGTGGCCCGCGCAAGAAAGGTGTCGACTACAAGGCCATGGGTCTGGGCGACTGCATCGATTGCACCATGTGCGTTCAGGTGTGCCCGACCGGTATCGACATCCGTGACGGCCTGCAGATCGAGTGCATCGGTTGCGCCGCGTGTATCGACGCCTGCGACGCGATCATGGACAAGATGGACTACCCGCGCGGCCTCATCAGCTACACCACCGAACACAACCTCTCCGGCCAGAAAACCCATAAACTGCGGCCACGCCTGATTGGCTACGCGGTGGTGCTGCTGGCGATGATCAGCCTGCTGGTGACGGCGTTCTTCATGCGCTCGCTGGTCGGCTTCGACGTCAGCAAGGATCGCGTGCTGTACCGCGAAAACGCCGAAGGCCGGATCGAAAACGTCTACAGCCTGAAGATCATGAACAAGGATCAGCGCGACCACACCTACGTCCTGGAAGCCGCCGGTCTGCCGGACCTGCGCTTGCAGGGCAAACGCGAGATCAAGGTGCCGGCCGGCGAAATCTTCAGCATGCCGGTGGAGTTGTCGAGCGCACCGGAACAATTGCCGTCGAGCACCAACGAGGTGAAATTCATCCTCAAGGATGCCGACGACGACAGCGTCCACGTTGAAGCCAAGAGCCGATTCATCGGCCCACAAACCCGTTGAGAGAACTGAACATGCCCGCAGCAAACGCCGCCAGTCCTTGGTACAAGCACCTTTGGCCGTGGATCATCATCGGAATTCTGGCCTGTTCGGTGACCTTGACCCTGTCGATGGTGACCATCGCGGTGAACAACCCGGACAACCTGGTCAACGACAACTATTACGAGGCCGGCAAAGGCATCAACCGCTCGCTGGATCGCGAGCTGCTGGCGCAGGAGCTGAAGATGCGCGCCAGCGTGCATCTGGATGACCTGACCGGCGAAGTCGACCTGCGCCTGAGCGGTGACAGCCAGCCGAAAACCCTGGAACTGAACCTGATCTCGCCGACCCAGCCGGAGAAGGATCGCAAGATCGTCCTGACCCGCAGCGAAACCGAAACCGGCCGTTACATCGGTCAGTTGGGCGACAAGGTCGAAGGCCGGCGTTTTGTCGAATTGCTGGGCACGCAGGACGACCACGTGTGGCGCATGTTCGAAGAGGAACAGGTCAGCCACGACAAGGATCTGCTGCTCGGTGACGAACCGCTGCAGGGCGCCGAAGACCTGGATAAATAAATAAACTGCAGAAGCCCCTCACCCTAACCCTCTCCCGGAGGGAGAGGGTTAGGGTGAGGGGCTCGCATGCCTTGTGTATGGCAGTGACGATATCCGTGGATGCACCTCTTTTCCGGCCTCCATCAATCGGCTCCCTCTCCCTCCGGGAGAGGGCTAGGTTGAGGGCAAGCGGACAACCCCAATGCAAGGGCTTACCCCCTCAACGATGCCATGACCACCCCACTCCCCTGCTACCACTGCGCTCTGCCCGTCCCGTCGGGCAGCCGCTTCACCGCCGTCGTGCTCGGGGAGTCCCGCGAGTTCTGCTGCCCCGGCTGTCAGGCCGTGGCCGAAGCCATCGTCGCCGGTGGTCTGGAAAGCTATTACCAGCATCGCAGCGAAGCCTCGGCCAACCCCGAAGCCTTGCCGGTGCAATTGACCGATGAACTGGCGCTGTACGACCGCGCCGACGTGCAAAAGCCCTTCGTCCGTCACGCGGGCGAGCTCGCCGAAACCACGCTGTTGATGGAAGGCATCAGTTGCGCCGCCTGCGGCTGGCTGATCGAGAAACACCTGCGCAGCCTGCCGGCGGTGGCCGAGGCGCGGCTCAATCTGTCCAACCATCGCCTGCACGTGCAATGGGCCGACGCACAATTGCCGCTGAGCCAGATCCTCGCCGAGCTGCGCCACATCGGTTACGCCGCCCACCCCTATCAGGCCGACCGCGCCAGCGAGCAACTGGCCAGCGAAAACCGTCTCGCGTTGCGTCAGCTCGGTGTCGCCGGGCTGCTGTGGTTTCAGGCAATGATGGCGACCATGGCCACCTGGCCGGAATTCAACATCGACCTCAGCCCCGAACTGCACACGATCCTGCGCTGGGTCGCGCTGTTCCTGACCACACCGATCGTGTTCTACAGCTGCGCGCCGTTCTTCAAGGGCGCGATGCGCGATCTGCGCACCCGCCACCTGACCATGGACGTCTCGGTGTCGCTGGCGATCGGCAGTGCCTACATCGCCGGGATCTGGACCTCGATCACCGGCGTCGGTGAGCTGTATTTCGATGCGGTCGGGATGTTCGCGCTTTTTCTCCTCGCCGGGCGCTATCTGGAGCGACGCGCCCGCGAGCGCACCGCCGCGGCCACCGCGCAGCTTGTGAACCTGTTGCCAGCCTCGTGCCTGCGCCTCGACGCCGACGGCCAGAGCGAACGCATCCTGCTCAGCGAATTGCGCCTGGGTGACAGGGTGCTGGTGCAACCGGGTTCGATCCTGCCGGCGGACGGCAAGATCCTCGACGGCCAGTCGAGCATCGACGAATCGCTGCTGACCGGCGAATACCTGCCGCAACCGCGCACGCTGGGCGATGCGGTCACCGCTGGCACGCTGAATGTCGAAGGCGCGCTCACCGTCGAGGTTCTGGCGCTGGGTCAGGACACGCGCCTGTCGGCCATCGTCCGTCTGCTTGATCGCGCCCAGGCCGAGAAACCGCGACTGGCAGAAATCGCCGACCGCGCTGCGCAATGGTTTCTGCTGTTGTCGCTGATTGCGGCCGCAGCGATCGGCCTGTTGTGGTGGCAGCTGGATTCGTCGCGGGCGTTCTGGATCGTGCTGGCGATGCTGGTGGCGACCTGCCCTTGCGCGCTGTCGCTGGCAACCCCGACGGCGTTGACCGCCGCCACTGGCACCCTGCACAAACTCGGCCTGTTGCTGACGCGCGGCCATGTACTGGAAGGCCTGAACCAGATTGACACGGTGATCTTCGACAAGACCGGCACCCTCACCGAGGGGCGGCTGGTTTTGCGTTCGATCCGTCCACTGGGCACGCTGAACAGCGACCAGTGCCTGAGCCTTGCCGCCGCGTTGGAAAATCGTTCGGAACACCCGATTGCCCGCGCCTTCGGTCGTGCGCCACTGGCGGCTGAAGAAGTGCACAGCACGCCGGGACTCGGCCTCGAAGGGCTGGTTGGCACACAGCGTTTGCGCATCGGTCAGGCAGAATTTGTCTGCGCCCTCAGCGGTTCGCCGCTGCCGGCGATGCCGGATGAACCGGGTCAGTGGCTGCTGCTCGGCGATGACTCGGCAGCGCTGGCGTGGTTCGTTCTCGACGACCGCCTGCGCGACGATGCGCCCGCCCTGCTCGCCGCCTGCAAGGCCCGTGGCTGGCGCACGCTGCTGTTGTCCGGCGACAGCTCGCCGATGGTCACCAGCGTCGCCGCCGAACTGGGTATTGACGAGGCCCGTGGCGGTCTGCGTCCGGACGACAAACTGCAAGTGCTGCAACAGCTGCACGCTCAAGGTCGTAAAGTGCTGATGCTCGGTGATGGGGTGAACGACGTACCGGTGCTGGCCGCTGCCGACATCAGCGTGGCCATGGGATCAGCCACCGATCTGGCGAAAACCAGTGCCGACGCGGTGCTGCTGTCCAACCGCCTCGACGCGCTGGTGCAAGCCTTTACCTTAGCGCGCAGAACCCGTCGGGTAATCATCGAGAACCTGCTGTGGGCGGCGCTGTACAATGGCCTCATGTTGCCGTTCGCCGCCCTCGGCTGGATCACCCCGGTGTGGGCTGCGGTCGGCATGTCGATCAGTTCGTTGACCGTGGTGCTCAACGCCCTGCGCCTGACTCGCCTGCCGAGCGCGCCGGTCGCCGGCACCCGTTCAGAAACCCGCCCGTTGCCGGCCTGAGCCGCGCGGGCCAGGAGTACCGATGCCAGCTCTTTACGTGATGATCCCGGCCGCCCTGCTGATCGTGGCCATCGCCGTGTACATCTTCTTCTGGGCGGTGGACAGCGGGCAGTACGACGACCTCGATGGTCCGGCCCACAGCATCCTGTTCGATGATCAGGACCCGAACCACACCGCCGCCGTGGACGAAGCCAAAGCCGACAAACCGCAGGACAAGGCGCCACCCCATGCTTGAGCTGGCGCCGCTGCTGGTTTCCGCGCTGATCCTCGGCCTGCTCGGCGGCGGTCACTGCCTGGGGATGTGCGGCGGCCTGATGGGCGCGCTGACCCTGGCGATTCCCAAGGAGCAGCGCAGCCGACGCTTTCGTCTGCTGCTGGCGTACAACCTCGGACGGATCCTCAGTTACGCGACCGCCGGTTTGCTGATCGGCCTCGCCGGTTGGGCGGTGGCGAACAGCCCGGCGGCGATGGTCATGCGCATCCTCGCCGGACTGCTGCTGATCGCCATGGGCCTGTATCTGGCCGGCTGGTGGAGCGGCCTGACCCGCATCGAAAGTCTTGGTCGTGGTTTGTGGCGTTACATTCAACCGGTGGCCAATCGATTGCTGCCGGTGTCGACACTGCCCCGTGCGTTATTGCTCGGCGCGCTATGGGGCTGGCTGCCGTGCGGACTGGTTTACAGCACGCTGCTGTGGTCGGCGAGCCAGGGCAATGCGCTGGACAGTGCGCTGTTGATGCTGGCGTTCGGGCTGGGCACATGGCCGGTGCTGCTGGCGACCGGGCTGGCGGCCGAGCGGGTCACGGCGTTGCTGCGTAAACGCAGCGTGCGCATGGCTGGGGGGTTGTTGGTGATTGTGTTCGGGATCTGGACGCTTCCTGGCCCTCACCAACATTGGTTGATGGGCCACTAAACAGTGGTGAGGGAGCAAGCTCCCTCACCACAAAAGCAGTGACTACCAATCCGCCGTTGATGCAAATCAACAGCCCCGTCGTCGCACCCCGATAGACTCGCCACACTGCCAGCCTATCCGGGGGAATGCCCGCATGCTCGACGCCATTCGTTGGGACACTGATCTGATCCGCCGCTACGACCTGGCGGGGCCGCGCTACACCTCGTATCCGACGGCCGTGCAATTCAACAGCCAGGTCGGCACCTTCGACCTGTTCCACGCCCTGCGCGACAGCCGCAAGGCGTTGCGCCCGTTGTCGCTGTATGTGCACGTGCCGTTCTGCGCGAACATTTGCTACTACTGCGCCTGCAACAAGGTCATCACCAAGGATCGCGGGCGAGCGCAGCCGTATCTGCAACGGCTGGAGCAGGAAATCCAGTTGATCGCCTGCCACCTGGAACCGGCGCAGAAAGTCGAGCAACTGCACTTTGGTGGCGGCACTCCGACCTTTCTCAGCCACGACGAACTGCGGCAGTTGATGGCGCACCTGCGCAAACACTTCAATCTGCTGGATGACGATTCCGGCGACTACGGCATCGAGATCGACCCGCGCGAGGCCGACTGGTCGACCATGGGTCTGTTGCGCGAACTCGGCTTCAACCGGGTCAGCATCGGCCTGCAAGACCTCGACCCGGCGGTGCAACGGGCGGTCAATCGCCTGCAAAGCCTGGAAGAAACCCGCGCGGTGATCGACGCCGCGCGCACCCTGCAATTTCGCTCGATCAACATCGACCTGATCTACGGCCTGCCGAAGCAGACCCCGGAGAACTTTGCGCGCACCGTCGAGGAAGTCATCAGCCTGCAACCGGATCGACTCTCGGTGTTCAACTATGCACACCTGCCGGAGCGCTTCATGCCGCAGCGGCGGATCAACAGCCACGAACTGCCAAGCCCTGCGCAAAAACTGGAAATGCTCCAGCGCACCATCGAACAACTGACCGCCGCCGGCTACCGCTACATCGGCATGGACCACTTCGCGCTGCCCGACGATGAGCTGGCAATCGCTCAGGAAGAACAGACCCTGCAGCGCAACTTTCAGGGCTACACCACTCACGGCCATTGCGACCTGATTGGTCTTGGGGTGTCGGCGATCAGCCAGATCGGCGACCTCTACTGCCAGAACAACAGCGATCTGAACCAGTACCAGAACACCCTCGCCGCCGCGCAACTGGCAACCAGCCGTGGCCTGGTGTGCAATGCCGACGATCGCCTGCGGCGTGCGGTGATCCAGCAACTGATCTGCAATTTCAGCCTGGAATTCGCCGAAATCGAGCAAGCGTTCAACATCGATTTTCAGGGCTATTTCGGCGAGCTGTGGCCGCAACTGCAAGGCATGGCCAACGATGGATTGATCACGCTGGAACGCGAGCGCATCGAGGTGTTGCCGGCCGGGCGTCTGCTGGTGCGTTCGGTGTGCATGGTGTTCGACGCGTATCTGGAACAGCAGAACCGCCAGCGCTTCTCGCGGGTGATCTAGTTTTTCGTCAGCAGTGAGCCGAGTTTGAGGTTCTGCTCGGAGGTGAGGCCGGACTGATCCATGACTTTGGACAGGGCCAGATTGGCGCTGATCAGCCCGGTATTCAGGGCGGCGATGGCACCGCGCAGCGCGGCGAGCATATTGACCTTGGCTTCGTTGGTCAGTGTTCTGTCGGACATGACGGCCGCCATCCGGGCTTTCTTCTCGGCGATCTCTTTTTGCAGTTTGCGGATCATCTTCAGCAACTGCTGGACGTTCTCGGGCAAGCCGCTGTCTTCGATGTCGCTGTTCTCACCACTGACGCTGAAGGATTTTTCGATGGAGGCGCCGGACAGCGACACTTTGACGCCCTCGACCAAGGTCGGGGTTGTCAACGGCGCAGAGGCGGCATTCTGCTCGCTGTCGGTGCCCGTCCTGGCGGTGCTCGGCACAGACGCAACGCCGCTATTACCGGGGTTCAGCGTGTCAATGGCGGCCATCGAAGCGATTCCTTGCATGCGTGGTGATACCCCTTTATCGGCCACTTGCCCTGCGGCTTTACGCCCGCGGGACAAACTCGCCACAGGCTGGCCTGAATGTCCCCCCGTGGGTTACCCTTACGTCTTATGTGTGTTTTCCCACAAGGATTTAAGAAATGTCCGAGCCAGTCAAACTGCGCGCTCACAACCAGGCCCATTGCAAGGATTGCAGCCTGGCCCCTCTCTGCCTGCCACTTTCTCTGAATCTGGAAGACATGGATGCGCTGGACGAAATCGTTAAACGTGGCCGCCCGTTGAAAAAGGGTGAGTTCCTGTTCCGTCAGGGCGACACCTTCGATTCCGTTTATGCAGTACGCTCCGGCGCGCTGAAGACCTTCAGCCTGAGCGACAGCGGCGAAGAACAGCTGACCGGTTTCCACCTGCCGAGCGAACTGGTCGGCCTGTCCGGCATGGACACCGAGAAACACCCGGTGTCGGCCCAGGCCCTGGAGACCACCTCGGTCTGTGAAATTCCTTTCGAACGCCTTGATGAACTGGCCCTGCAACTGCCGCAGCTGCGCCGTCAGTTGATGCGGGTGATGAGCCGCGAGATCCGTGACGACCAGCAAATGATGCTGTTGCTGTCGAAAAAAACCGCCGACGAGCGCATCGCCACGTTCCTGGTCAACCTATCGGCCCGCTTCCGTGCTCGCGGGTTCTCGGCCAACCAGTTCCGCTTGAGCATGTCGCGTAATGAAATCGGCAATTATCTGGGCCTGGCGGTGGAAACCGTGTCACGGGTATTCACCCGCTTCCAGCAGAACGAACTGATCGCCGCCGAGGGCAAAGAGATCCACATCCTCGACCCGATCCAGCTCTGCGCCCTGGCCGGCGGCTCGCTCGAAGGCTGATCTCGATCCGCGGTTGAGCGAAGCGTTTCAGCCGCGGGTATACTGCGCCGTTTGCAGCCCTGCCAGGACACCTCGACGATGGTCTTCGACTCCTTCGACATCAAATCCCTGATCCGCCCCGTGATCGACTTCCCGAAACCGGGCGTGATCTTTCGCGACATCACCCCGCTGTTCCAGTCGCCCAAGGCCCTGCGCCTGGTGATGGACAGCTTCGCCCACCGTTATGTGGAAGCCGATTTCACCCACATCGGCGCGATGGATGCGCGCGGTTTCCTGATCGGTTCGGTGCTGGCCTACCAACTGAACAAGCCGCTGGTGCTGTTCCGCAAGCAGGGAAAACTGCCGGCGGACGTGTTGGCCGAGGGTTATGCGACCGAATACGGTGAAGCGTTCCTCGAAGTACACGCCGACAGCCTGTGCGAAGGCGATTCGGTGGTGATGTTCGATGACCTGATTGCCACCGGTGGCACGCTGATCGCCGCGGCCAACCTGATCCGCCGCATGGGCGCGCGGGTGCATGAAGCGGCGGCGATCATTGATCTGCCGGAGCTGGGGGGTTCGCAGCGCCTGGAAGATATGGGGATTCCTACTTTCTGTCTGACGCAGTTTGCTTTGACTGACAAGTAAGCGGCGTCTGTACTGGCGCCTTCGCGAGCAAGCCCGCTCCCACAGAGGATTTGTGAACGCCACAGATCCAATGTGGGAGCGGGCTTGCTCGCGAAGGGGCCTGCAGCCTCACCGCAGAACCTAAAGCCCCATCTGCTTGCTGATGATCTCGTTCATCACCTCCCGCGTCCCGCCGCCAATCGACAGAATGCGGTTATCCCGATACAGCCGCTCCACCAGACTTTCGCGCATGTAACCCAGGCCACCAAGAATCTGCACTGCCTCGGTGGTAATCCGGTCCGAGGTGTCCGTGGCAACGTTCTTGGCCATGGAAATCTCCTTGATCACGCTCTGCCCCGCCGCCATTTTCGCCGCCTGGCGGTAGGTGAACTCGCGCGATACTTCCAGCGCCGTGGCCATTTCGGCCAGCCGATGCTTGATCACCTGGAACTTGCCGATGGGTTTGCCGAACGCCTCACGCTCGCGCGCCCACTTCAGCGCCTCTTCGAGCGCGAGCTGCGAGGTCATGTTGGCCATCAGTGCCAGCGCCAGTCGTTCACTCTGGAAATTACCCATGATGCAGGCGAAGCCCATGTTCTCGGCGCCGATCAGATTGCCCACAGGCACCCTGCAATCGTCGAAGAACAGTTCAGCGGTGTCCGAGGCCCACCAGCCCATTTTCTTCAGTTGGCGGCCTACGGTGAAGCCTGGGGCGCCCTTCTCGATCAGCAATAGGCTGATGCCGCCGAAACCCGGCGCTCCGGTGCGCACTGCGACGGTGTAGAAATCGGCACGTACGCCGCTTGTGATAAAGGTTTTGCTGCCACTGACCCGGTAGAACTCGCCGTCACGCACGGCGCGGGTTTGCAGGTTGGCGACGTCGGAACCGCCGCCGGGCTCGGTGACCGCCAGGGCGCTGATTTTCTCGCCGCTGAGCACTTGCGGCACGACGCGCTCGCGCACCTCGGGCCGGGCCCATTTGACGATCTGTGGCAGGCCGATATCCAGCGAACCGAGGCCCGCGACCAGACCACCGGAGCCGCAGCGCATCAGTTCTTCGCTGGCGGCAACCTTGGCGAACACATCACCTTCGTGGCTGCCACCCAGCGCTTCGGGATAACCGATGCCGAGAATCCCCGCCGCCCCGGCCTTCTGGTACAGCTCACGGGGAAAGCTTTCGGCCTCTTCCCACGCATTGATGTCCGGCAGGATCTCGCGCTCGACGAAACGTCTGACGCTGTCGCGGACCATTTGGTGGCTGGGGTCGAAGTATTCCTGGAAAGCAGGCATCGGCGAACTCCACTGAGGGGTTGGCCGACGTTAACCGAGCGCTTGCTTGGTTTTCAATAGGTTTGTGTGAATCAGTCAGACCGAGGTGCGCCATTCGCGAGCAAGCCCGCTCCCACATTCGACCGCATTCAATCTGAATGAACTCGATCAACTGTGGGAGCGGGCTTGCTCGCGAAGGCGTCTGTTCAGACACCCTATGACTTAGAGGGAAATCGGCTTACGCCCGGCAAACGAATGCGCCAGTGTCCCGCCATCCACCAACTCCAGCTCCCCACCCAGCGGCACACCGTGGGCAATCCGCGAGGCGATCAAGCCTTTGTTGGCCAGAAGCTGGGCGATGTAATGCGCAGTAGCTTCACCTTCCACCGTCGGGTTGGTGGCGAGGATGACTTCAGTAAACGTGCCCGCCTCTTCAATACGCGCCATCAGCTGCGGAATACCGATAGCTTCCGGCCCCAGACCGTCGAGCGGCGACAGGTGGCCCTTGAGCACGAAGTAGCGCCCACGGAAACCCGTTTGCTCCACCGCATACACGTCCATCGGCCCTTCCACCACGCACAGCAGCGTGTCGTCGCGGCGCGTGTCGGCGCACTGCGGGCACAGATCGTCTTCGGTCAGCGTGCGGCACTGACGGCAGTGCCCCACCCCTTCCATGGCCTGGCTCAAGGCCTGGGCCAGGCGCGTGCCGCCGCTGCGATCACGCTCGAGCAACTGCAACGCCATGCGCTGGGCGGTTTTCTGACCCACGCCCGGCAAAGTGCGCAGGGCGTCGATCAGTTGGCGAATCAAAGGGCTGAAGCTCATGGGTAAAAAGTCCGACAAAACAACGAGACGCGGTTTATACCCGCGCCTCTGGCCAGCGTCAAATGCTCAGTCCTGGGCGACCTTCACCACCAGTTTGCCGAAGTTGCGCCCCTCCAGCAGACCGATGAACGCCTCGGGCGCCTGCTCCAGACCTTCCACCACGTCTTCGCGGAATTTGACCTTGCCGTCGCGCACCCACGGCACCATATGGCTGATGAACTCAGGCTGGCGGTCGCCGTAGTCGTCAAACACGATGAAGCCCTGAATCCGTACACGCTTGGTCAGCAGGGTGCGTTGCAGCATCGGCAGACGATCCGGACCTTGCGGCGCTTCAGTGGCGTTGTAACCGGCGATCAGCCCGCACAGCGGGATCCGCGCCTTGGGGTTGAGCAGCGGCACCACGGCATCGAACACATGCCCGCCGACGTTCTCGTAATAGATGTCGATGCCATTCGGGCAAGCCTTGGCCAGTTGTTCGGCAAAGTCCGGCGCCCTGTGATCGATGCAGGCATCAAACCCCAGTTCCTCGACCACGTATTTGCATTTGTCGGCACCACCGGCCACACCCACGGCGCGCAGGCCCTTGATCTTCGCCACCTGACCGACCACTGAACCGACCGCACCGGACGCTGCAGCCACCACCAGGGTCTCGCCTTCTTTCGGCTGACCGATGTCGATCAGCCCCATGTACGCGGTCATCCCCGGCATGCCCAGTACACCGAGCGCCATCGACGGGCTCGGCAGACCGGACGGAATCGGCATGATGTTGCGCCCGTCGCTGATGCTGTGGCTTTGCCAGCCGGTGAGGCCGACCACCAGATCGCCCTGGTGGAATTTCGGATGACGGGAATTCTCGACACGGCTGACAGCGCCACCGGTCATCACTTCGCCGATTTGTACCGGCGCGGCGTAGGATGGTGCATCGCTCATGCGCCCGCGCATGTAAGGGTCCAGCGACAGGTACAGGGTTTTCAGCAACACCTGGCCGTCTTCGAGATCCGGCAACGCTTCGCGCTCCAGACGGAAGTTTTCCGGAGTCGGCGCGCCCACCGGACGTGAAGCGAGGACGAAGCGTTGGTTGAGGGTCAGAGGGTCGGACATGTCAGCGTCTCCTGTGAATGGGGAATTCGGGGGTATAGGGAGCAGACCTTTGGCGGCGGTGGTGGGTTCGATGTTTCTTCAGTTGGTCCGAGTCGACGCCTTCGCGAGCAAGCCCGCTCCCACAGGAAGAACGCATTCCAAATGTGGGAGCGGGCTTGCTCGCGAAAGCGTCAGCTCTGCCAACACATGACACTCAGGCAGAAACAAAAATGCCAGGCGCGATGCCTGGCATTTTGTGTAGCTCATCCAACTCGCGATGGCGAATCAGAATGGCAGTTTCATACCTGCTGGCAGGTTCATGCCGGCGGTCATGCTGCCCATTTTTTCCTGGCTGTTGGCTTCGATCTTGCGCACGGCGTCGTTGACGGCCGCGGCGACAACGGCTTCGAGCATTTCCTTGTCGTCTTCGCTCAGGCCTTCAACCAGGCTTGGGTCGATGCTGACGCTTTTCACGTCGTGACGACCGGTCATCACCACGGTGACCATATCGCCACCGGCCTTGCCGGTGACTTCGGCGTTGGCCAGTTCTTCCTGCATCTTGGCCATTTTTTCCTGCATCTGCTGCGCCTGCTTCATCAGGCCGGCCATGCCACCTTTCATCATGGGAATCACCTCAAAAGTACTTGGATCAAAACAGCGCCCGGCACTTAACGCCGAACGCCCTCAGTTATTAGCCTTGGGCGACCAAGGCATCGACAGGTTCAATAGTATCGTGTCGCACGACCGCACCGAACTGCTGGACCATCTGCTGGATGAACGGATCACCGTGGATCGATTCCTCCGCCTCGCGCTGACGGTTGGCCCGGCGACGGGACGCGGCCTGCGCCGGGGTTTCCTGCTCGGGCTTGATCAATTCGATGGTCAGGGTCAGCGTGCGACCGTGGAACTGGTTCAACGCATCGTTCAGGCGCCGCTGTTGCGTGGCGTTGAACAGCGCGCTGTGCGCCGGGTCCAGGTGCATCAGCCAGTGGTCGCCATCGACCGCGATCAGCGTGCAGTTGGCGGCAATGCTGCCGGTCATGCCGGAGATCGGCAGTTGCGGGAACAGCTCCAGCCATTGCAACGCCAGACCGGTGGCCGGCGCTGCGGCAGGCTCCGGCTCGGGTTCCGGGGCCGGCTCGGCGGTGTGTTCGCTGGCCAGGTCGTCGAGGTAGCTGTAGGCCGAATCCATGTCCGGCTCGATGTAGTCTTCGTCCAGCGGCGGCTCGTCGTCGAGGTCCATGCCTGGAGTGGCGGCATCGACGTCGGCGACCGACGGCTCGGGAATCGGCGCAGCGGCCCACTCCGGTGCATCCGGCACCACGCTGTCCGGGGTCGGCAGCGGCATCGGCGGCAACTCGGGCTGCTCGCTGGCGGTTTCCAGCACAGGCTCGACGGCTGGTTGCTGCACCGGCTCGGGTTCTGGCTCGGGTTCGACCGGGTCGTTCCACGGCAGGTCGACCAGCGCTTCGGCGGCGACCGGTTCAGGTTCTGCTTCTGGCGCGGGTGCCGGCGCAGCCACCACCACAGGCGCTGGAGCCGGCGCTGGCGCAACCACCGGTGCAGGCGCGACAGCCGCAGCGACTACCGGCGCAGGCTTGGGCGCGGCAGCCACTGAGTTTGCGGAATCAACTGTGGCCTGGCTGATCCCCACTGGCTTTAGCGGTTGCCTCGGGGCGTCCGCCGTGTCAGCTGGCCGGAAGGCCAACATCCGCAGCAGGACCATTTCGAAGCCACCACGGGGATCTGGCGCCAGCGGCAAATCGCGGCGACCGATCAGGCCCATCTGGTAATAGAACTGCACGTCTTCGGCCGGCAGCGCCTGCGCCAGCGCCAATACGCGGTCACGGTCGCCATGACCGTTGTCGACACCTTCAGGCAAGGCCTGGGCGATGGCGACGCGGTGCAGCACGTTGAGAATTTCCGAGAGCACGCCGTTCCAGTCCGGGCCTTGCTCGGCCAGGTGGCGCACGGCTTCGAGCAACGCCTTGGCGTCGCCTTCGATCAGTGCATGCAGCACGTCGAAGACCTGGCCGTGATCCAGCGTGCCGAGCATCGCCCGCACATCGGCGGCCAATACCTTGCCTTCACCGAAGGCGATGGCCTGGTCGGTCAGGCTCATGGCGTCACGCATCGAGCCGTCAGCGGCGCGGCCCAGCAACCACAGCGCGTCGTCTTCAAACGGCACGTTTTCGGCGCCGAGCACGTGGGTCAGATGCTCGACCACGCGCTCGGGCGTCATGTTCTTCAGCGAGAACTGCAGGCAACGCGACAAAATCGTTGCCGGAAGTTTCTGCGGATCCGTCGTCGCCAAGATGAACTTGACGTACGGCGGCGGCTCTTCGAGGGTTTTCAGCAGCGCATTGAAGGAATGGCTGGAGAGCATGTGCACTTCGTCGATCAGGTAGACCTTGAAGCGCCCACGGCTCGGCGCGTACTGCACGTTGTCGAGCAGCTCGCGGGTGTCTTCGACCTTGGTCCGGCTCGCGGCGTCGATCTCGATCAGGTCGACGAAGCGCCCTTCATCGATCTCGCGGCATACCGAACACTCGCCGCAGGGGCTGGAAGTGATACCTGTTTCACAGTTCAGGCATTTGGCAATGATCCGCGCAATGGTGGTCTTACCGACCCCGCGGGTACCGGTGAACAGGTACGCGTGATGCAGCCGCTGGCTGTCCAAGGCATTGATCAGAGCCTTGAGCACATGGGTCTGGCCGACCATTTCGCGGAACGAGCGCGGACGCCATTTACGTGCAAGAACCTGATAACTCATCGAAAACCGTCGCAACGAAGGAAGCTGAAGCGGCTAATGCTAGCGGAGCAAGGGCAAAATTGCATCCGGTGTGCTCGTCTAATCTGGCTAAGCTGCTGTTGGCGGGGAAATTTCGCTCATGATCGGGACTCATCGGAGCATGTATGCGTTGGGCCTTGGGAGCCTTGTTGGGGATCAGTCTGAGCGTGAGCGCGGCCGAACCGCCGCTGCGCTTCGTCGTGGCCGACAGCTGGGCGATGCCGATGGTGCAGATCGACCATGGCCGCCCAACCCAGGGCATCCTCCACGACATCATGCTCAGCCTTGCGACGCAGGTCGGCGTGCCGGCCGAATTCCACGTCCTGCCGCGCGCCCGGGTGCAGAACGCCATGGAGCACGGCGAAGTCGACGTGCGCTGCTATGCCGCACAATCGTGGCTGCCGAATCAGTCCGGGGACTATATCTGGAGCCTTCCGCTGCTGTTCCAGCGCGATTTGCTGATCAGCCGCGACGCTCAGCCGCCCCGCGTCGACCCTGCCGACCTGCCCCGCCAATCGATCGGCACCGTGCTCGGCTATACCTATCCGACCCTGCAACCGCTGTTCGACGCCGATCGCCTGCAACGCGAGGACGCGCGTAATCAGGAACAAGTACTGGAAAAACTCCTGGCCGGCCGCTACCGCTATGCGGTGAGCAATCAATGGACACTGGACTGGTTCAATCAGCGCCTGCTGCCCGGGCAGCAACTGCACGGCGTCGCGGTGTTGCAGGAGCAGCATGTCGGCTGCTACGTGAGGAATGACCCTCAGGTGCCGGTGCAGCGGATCTTGCGCACGTTGTTGCGGATGAAAATGTCGGGGGAGATTGATGACATCATCCGGTTGTATACCGGGTCCACTGAAGCCACCCCATAACCCATTGTGGGAGCGGGCTTGCTCGCGAAGGCGGTGTGTCAGTCATCTGATTCGTTAACTGGCACACCGCCTTCGCGAGCAAGCCCGCTCCCACAGGGGGACATTTCCGACAGAGAATTATTCAGTAGCCGTGCGACTCACGGAATTTCTGGTAGTCGTGAAATTCGATCCATTCGACCACATCGTACGGCAGATAAAGCTGCTGCCGGGCGCGGGAGATGGCGATGTACACGGCGCAGATCCGCTGATCGAACGCGTAGGCGTCCTTGAACTGCACATTGGTCAGCAGTTCGGGCGTCAGCAGAACGCGGTCGAACTCCATGCCGCCCGCCTCGTGCGCCTGCATCAACAGGCAGCTTTTGCCGGGGCCGCCGATCATCCGGTTGAGCCGGGTCAGGTCAGCGACCTTGAAGCCCTTCTCCAGTTCGGCCTCGACCCACAGAAACGCCTCGTCGAACTGGTTGGCATCGCGCACCTGCTGCCACTTCGGCAGATCGCTGAAATAGCGATGCGGGCCCTTCTCGCTGTGTTCGGCACTGTAGAAGTCGACCCTGAACAGTTCGATGGCGGTGATCATGAAGTGCTCGAGGTCGCGCTGGGCTTTCATGTCGGCAAAGCTGAACAGGCAATTGGCATCGTGCAGCTGCATGGCCCACTTCATGGTGTCCCAAGGGGACGCCGTCAGCACCACGCAACCTTCCGGCGGGACAAAGCCCTGCGGATAAAACTCGATGCCGACGTCAGCTTCACGCGCGCCTTCGAACGGCACCTTGCTCTTTTCCGAGTGCCGGGAAATCAGCGGATTGACCAGACGTTCGACGTTGCGCCCCGAGCGCACCGAATAGGTGATATCGCTCTGGCGCACTTCACGCTTTCTTTTCACCAGATCGCGCTCGGCATGCTGATACTCATCGCCCAGCGTGATCAGCACCTGTCGGCCACGCTCGATTATCTGCAGCAGCGAAGCGGGAATGTCCTGACTCTCGTCAATCAGCACGTGGGTATAACGCGGCGGCACCACGCAGCCCGCAAGGCTTGCACGCTTGATCAGCAACAAGGCTTCAAAGCCGCTCTGCCGGCCCCACGCCGGGTTGGCCTCAAGGTAAGTCCAGACGCGGCTTGAATATTCCAGCAGCACCTTGGACTCAAGGCTGGACAAGGACAGTTTGAAATACGGCAGATGATGCGCCGACAGGCTGTAATCCCGGGAGTGGCAATAGCGCTCGAGGGTTTCCAGACAGACGTTGAGAGTCCTTTGCGCGTCATGCTCGCGAAAGCCGAGGATGTTCAGCTCCTGCGCCAGACTCTGTTTGCTCGCGACTCGGCCGGCGGCGCTTGCCGGCTGTGGCTTGCGCCCATAAATCAGCCCGCGCGCGAACGCCTCAAAGGTGATGCCTGGCTTGCGTTCACTGGCAACGCCCATGCGCTGGCACAGGGTTGCGAGTTTTTCCGGGGTGCGTGCCAGCAAAAGGGTTTTCCCGGGGTCCAGGCACTCGGTCAAGGCACCGACCAGGTGGCTCTTGCCGATCCCGGCATAGCCTTGCACGTGCAGGTCTTCATCGAGGTTGGCGCGGAAGGTTCTGACCAGTTTGTCCTGCGCGGCGCTGAGCCAGCGCTCGCGGTGCGCGGGGCTGATCATCTGCTGGCTGAACGGATTGTTGATCGCGTGGTGGCGCGTCTTGAACTCGTCATCCCACTTGCCATCGGGCAGCAGGTAATCCTGCGCCGACACCTCTTCGGCCAACAGCAATCGCAGGTTCAATCCCCTGATGGCGTTCAGGCCGAAGTACAACTGGCGCGGGTCGAACAGCCGTTGCGCCTCGGACAGCAGCCCTGCCCCGCCATCGACCGCCCAGGCGATCAGTCGCGCCAGCACCTTCTCCGCCGCTACGGCGGTGAGATCCTTTTCGGTGGCCTGAGCCAGATTCTGGATGACCAGCACGGCGGCCAGCTGCGCATCCGTCAACTCGCCGAGGGTTTTTGCGCCATCGGGCTGCAACAGGCTGGCGCAGGTCTCATCCGTCACGGGCAAGTACACGGCGGTGGATAAATCGTGATGTTCCGGGTGCATACAACCTCGTAGCCAGGGCGCGAACTTGTCAACGACGCGCGCAGCAAGACGGTGGAGTATGCCACTGTTCAACCTTGGTGACTGAACAGGCATCGGGGGGCAGCCTTCGCGAGCAGGCTCGCTCCCACAGGGGCTGGTGTGAAAGCCCAAATCGCGGGCATAAAAAAACCGCAGTGGGCGAAACCCATGCAGTTCTGTTGAAGCGTTCTTCGTTCGTTAAGGTGGTAACCCCACCAGCCACACCCCGGCACACAATGTTCCCGCTGTGGCTGCTGCCTTCCGGCTCTGACCAGGTTCACGGGTAATCGTTGCGGGGGGACCGATGGGGTCACCATAACGACACTCACCTGTCGGCGAGCCGCGCCATTGTACCTATCTGAAGCGAAGTTACAACCGTTGGTTTCAGATTAAAAATATGAAGGGCTTCAAGCACTTGCTATTGCGCCTGCAACACCTCGTCCGCCTTGCCGCCCGCCTGCTGGATCACCAGATGGATGAAGTGCAACTTGGCAATCGCCGCCGCCGGCAGCACGAACGGGTAGAAATCCGGCTGCCCCATGCTGCGTGACAGCTCGTTGAGCATGCCCGCCAGTTCGATCCACGCATTGACGAACGACAGGAACGCCGGGCCGCCGGGGTGCTCCGGGTCGTACAGCGTGCTGGACGGGAACGGCTGGTAGTCGAAGTCCATTTCCCGCGCGCTCATGCCGAAACCCAGCGCGGTATCCACCGCATCCATCATGTGCAGGTAATGCGCCCAGGTTTCGGCCCAATCTTCCCATGGGTGCATGGTCGCGTAGGCGCTGACGTAGTGTTGCGGCCAGTCCAGCGGTGCACCTTGCTGGTAGTGACGGTCGAGCGCTTCGGCGTAACTGGCGCGCTCGTCGCCGAACAGGTTTCGGAAAGGTTCAAGCCACGGCCCATTGGCGATCAGACGATCCCAATAATAATGCCCGACCTCATGCCGAAAATGCCCGAGCAGCGTGCGATAGGGCTCATGCATCGCCGCCCTGATCTGCTCGCGATGGGCGTCGTCGGCTTCTTTGATGTCGAGGGTGATCAGGCCGTTGGCGTGGCCGGTCATCGGCGCGTTGCCTTCGAGGTCGACGCCGATGAAGTCGAAGGCCAGACCGGTGGCCTCATCCACGGTTTTCGGGATGACCGGCAGGCCGAGGGTGATCAGTTGCGCCACCAGCCGGCGCTTGGCGATTTCGACTTTGCGCCAGCGTTCGGGGTTTTCCGGCACTGAGAGGTCGGGGATGGTGCGGTTGAGGCTGCAGGCGATGCACAGGCTGTCGTGGCCGTTATCCGGCAGCAGCCAGTTGCACGCGGCGGGAGTGTCGAGGTTGGCGCAGCGACGAAACAGTCCGGCGTCGGGATCGGCATCGAGTGTCCAACTGCCGTCCTGTGGCCCGGGCTGCAACGAGGTCAGGCGACTTTCTTCAGGCTGATAGCCCAACAAGGCGCTGCAAGCCAGACACTGACTGTTGCGAAAGAACAGCGACTGGCCGCAGCGGCACGGCCAGATTTTGCTGTTGCGTGAAGATTCGCCCATGAACGGCGCGACGATGCGAGAACTGAGCTGCTCGAAAAAGCGGTACATGGCGATCTCTCCCTGGGGCTTGCCAAGACTAGATCATTGCCGAGCCGACATCGTTCCGAATACTCCACGGCTATTGGCCGATACCACCCTTGTGGTGAGGGGATTTAGCGAAACGTCGCACCGCCCCGATGGGTTGCGAAGCAGCCCCAAATCCTAAAACTCAGTTGAATCAGACAAACCGTGTGCTCAGGCTTTACGACTGCTGCGCAGCCGGTCGGGGATAAATCCCCTCACTACAGGTTTGAGCCCTATCAGGCAGAAATGCCATGGGTTTTGAGGAACGCGATAAACGCCTCTTCATCCATCACCTTCACCCCCAGTTCATTGGCCTTGGTCAGCTTCGAGCCAGCACCCGGCCCTGCGACCACGCAATGAGTTTTCGCCGATACCGAGCCGGCGACCTTGGCGCCGAGGCTTTCCAGGTGCTCTTTAGCGACATCACGGCTCATCAACTCGACCTTGCCGGTCAGCACCCAGGTCTCGCCGGACAGCGGCAGGCCTTCGACGACTTTCTTCTCGCTCAGCCAGTGCATGCCGAAATCCCGCAACTGTTTCTCGGCGGACTCGGCGATCTGCCGATGCTCGGGCACAGCAAAAAACTCGCGCACCGAATTGGCCTGCTTCTCCGGCAGCGCCTGACGCATGTCCAGCCAGTCGGCATTCATCACCGCTTCCAGCGAACCGAATTTGTCCGCCAGTTTCTGCGCGCCGCCCGGGCCGACAAAGGGAATGTGCAGCTTGTCGAGCAGACCACCGAGGGTCGTGCTGGCGGCAAATTCGGCGCCGAGTTCACCCTGATCCTGAATCTGCAGGCCATGCCCCAACAACTCGGTGATCACCTGCTGGTTGTGTGCATCTTCAAAGAAGCTGTGAATCTCGTGCGCCACTTCCAGGCCGATGTCCGGCAGGTAGGTCAGCACTTGCGGCAACGCCTGCTGCACGCGCTCCAGCGAACCCAGCGAGCGCGCCAACACCTTGGCCGTCTCCTCGCCGACGTCGGGAATGCCCAGCGCATAAATGAACCGCGCCAGTCCCGGTTGCTTGCTGTCTTCAATCGCCGCCAGCAGCTTGTTGCTGGAGACCTCGGCAAAGCCTTCCAGATCGACAATGTCGTCGAACTTCAACGCATACAGATCGGCCGGCGAACTGACCAGACCTTCGTCGACCAGTTGCTCGACGCTCTTGTCGCCGAGGCCTTCGATGTCCATCGCCCGGCGCGAGACAAAGTGAATGATCGCCTGCTTCAGTTGCGCGCCACAGGCCAGACGGCCGACGCAGCGGTACACCGCACCTTCGCTGATGGTTTCCTTGCCTTTGCTGCGCTTGACCAGTTGCGTACGCTCGACATGGGAGCCGCAGACCGGGCAGCTCTCCGGAATCGCTACAGGACGGGCATTCTCGGGACGGCGTTCGGTGACCACTTGCACCACTTGGGGGATCACGTCACCGGCGCGACGGATGATCACCGTGTCGCCGATCATCAGGCCCAAGCGCGCCACTTCATCCATGTTGTGCAGGGTCGCGTTGGCGACGGTGACGCCGGCGACCTTGACCGGTTTCAACCGCGCCACCGGAGTGACCGCGCCGGTGCGACCGACCTGGAATTCCACGTCGAGCAGTTCGGTGAGTTCTTCCATCGCCGGGAATTTGTGCGCGATCGCCCAGCGCGGTTCGCGGGCACGGAAGCCCAGCTCGCGCTGATCGGCGATGCTGTTGACCTTGAACACCACACCGTCGATTTCGTAGGCCAGCGCGTTACGCCGCTCACCGATGTCGCGGTAGTAATCCAGGCACTCGCCGATGCCTTTGGCCAGCTTCAGCTCGTGGCTGATCGGCATGCCCCACTTCTGCAATTGCTTGAGGTTGCCGATGTGAGTATCGGAGATATCGTGGGAGACCTGACCGATGCCGTAGCAGCAGAATTCCAGCGGGCGATTGGCGGTGATCTTCGAATCCAGTTGACGCAGGCTGCCGGCAGCGGCGTTGCGCGGGTTGGCGAAGGTCTTGCCGCCGACTTCCAGTTGCGAGGCGTTGAGGCGCTCGAAACCGGCCTTGGACATGAACACTTCCCCGCGCACTTCGAGGGTCGCCGGCCAGCCTGTGCCGTGCAGCTTCAACGGGATGTTGCGCACGGTGCGCACGTTGACGCTGATGTCTTCACCGGTGGTGCCGTCGCCACGGGTGGCGCCGCGCACCAGCACGCCGTCCTGATACAGCAGGCTGACCGCCAGGCCATCGAGTTTCGGCTCGCAGCTGTATTCCACCGCCGCGCCGCCACCGAACAGATCACCGGCCGGCAGATCCAGACCTTCGGTCACCCGGCGGTCGAACTCGCGCATGTCGGTTTCTTCGAAGGCGTTGCCGAGGCTGAGCATCGGCACTTCGTGACGCACCTGGGTGAACGCGGTCAGCGCCACACTGCCGACACGCTGGGTCGGCGAGTCGCTGGTGATCAATTCCGGATTGGCCGCTTCCAGCGCCTTGAGCTCGTGGAACAACCGGTCGTACTCGGCGTCCGGAATGCTCGGCTCGTCGAGGACATGGTAACGGTAGTTGTGCTGATCGAGTTCAGCGCGCAGCTCTAGAATGCGGTTTTTGGCGGCGGTCATGGGTGTTCTCTCATAAAGCAAAAGAGCAGCCGAGGCTGCTCAATCTTCTAAATCACAATGGCTCAAGGCTATGGACATTGTGGCGAGGGAGCTTGCTCCCGCTGGGCTGCGAAGCAGCCCCAATACCATCCACCGTGTTGCATCAGGCACAACCCGGTTGCAGGATTTACGGCGGCTTCGCCACCGAGCGGGAGCAAGCTCCCTCGCCACAACTGCGCTCTGGCCTTTAGCGCTTCTGGGTCAGGGCGCGGCGTTCGAATTCGACGATGCGCTGACGGTAGTGCTCGATAGTCTGTGCGGTCAGCACGCTGCGCTGGTCGTCTTTCAGCTCGCCGTTCAGCTCTTGGGACAGCTTGCGCGCTGCCGCCACCATCACGTCGAAGGCCTGCTTCGGATGACGCGGGCCTGGCAGGCCGAGGAAGAAGCTCACCGCCGGGGTGCTGAAATGGTCGATGTCGTCCAGATCGAAGATGCCCGGCTTGACCGCATTGGCCATGGAGAACAGCACTTCACCGTTGCCGGCCATGCTTTCGTGGCGGTGGAAAATATCCATCTCGCCAAACCGCAGACCGCTTTCGAGAATGTTCTGCAGCAGGGCCGGGCCTTTGAAGCCGGCGGCATCGCGGCAGATCACGCTGATCACCAGGACTTCTTCGGCTTGCGGCTGATCCTTGTCGGCCACCGCTGGCGCAGGCTTGCTGTCGTCGACGAAGTCGTCATCACGGCTGCTGAAGCTCGGGCCGCCGTCCAAATCCAGATCGAGGTTCAGGTCGCCCTGGGCCGGACCATTGCTGCCGCGCTTGCCACGTTTCGAACCGGATTCGCGAGGCTCGCGTGCTTCGCGGGCCGGCATGCTCACCGACGGCAGATCGTGTTCGTCCAGTTGCGGCTCTTTATGCGTATCCAGCACGCGGGCCGGGCCCAACAGCTCGGCACTGGTGTCCTCGTCCGGCAGGTTGGACAGACTTCGGTCAAGACGGAATTTCAGTTTTCCCTTGCCGCCGCGCATACGGCGCCAGCCATCGAAAAGAATACCGGCTATCACAATGATGCCGATGACGATCAGCCACTCGCGCAGACCGATTTCCATGTAATCCCGTGCCTCTATAAAAAATGCTGAAAAATAAGGGGTTTACATTGTGCAAACCGCTTTAAAACGTGGCGCCAACTCTATGTTCTGACAGGCGTTTTGCCCACGTATACGAAAAATTGACATTAAACTAGCACGACCAAAGACAACTTTACACCGTCTGTCACATTGGCTTGCGCGAATATGTCGATTGGCCAGCAAGTCGAAGTCGGTAAAAAAGTCCTACAGACTACTCATACCCTTCCGACACCACGCTGACTCAGGCGTCCACCATCGCCATCGCCTCCTCGACATCCACTGCAACCAGTCGCGAACAACCCGGCTCGTGCATCGTCACACCCATCAGTTGATCGGCCATTTCCATGGCGATCTTGTTGTGGGTGATATAGATGAACTGCACGGTCTGCGACATCTCTTTAACCAATCGTGCGTAGCGTCCAACGTTAGCGTCATCCAGTGGCGCGTCAACTTCATCGAGCATGCAGAACGGCGCCGGATTCAATTTGAAGATCGCAAAAACCAGTGCCAGTGCGGTCAGGGCTTTTTCCCCGCCAGAGAGCAAATGGATGGTGCTGTTCTTCTTTCCTGGCGGCCGCGCCATGATCGTCACCCCTGTATCGAGTAGATCTTCGCCCGTCAGTTCCAAATACGCGCTGCCACCACCGAAAACTTTCGGGAAAAGCGCCTGTAATCCGCCATTGATCTGATCAAAGGTATCCTTGAAGCGGTTACGGGTTTCCTTGTCGATCTTGCGAATGACGTTTTCCAGGGTCTCCAATGCTTCGACCAGATCGGCGTCCTGCGCATCCAGATAACGTTTACGCTCGGATTGTTGCGTGTATTCGTCGATGGCCGCGAGGTTGATCGCACCCAGGCGCTGAATCCGCGCATTGATCCGTTCGAGTTCTTCTTCGGCGGCGCGTTCACTGGCCTCGGGGGTCAACGTCGCGAGCACGCCATTGAGATCGTAGCCGTCTTCGAGCAATTGATCCTGCAACGCCTTGCGCCGCACGGTCAGCGCTTGCCATTCCATGCGCTGCTGTTCGAGCTGGCCACGGATCAGTTGCGATTGCTGCTCGGCCTGGGTCCGGCGCTTTTCCGCCTCGCGCAATTCGCGGTCGGCGTCTTCCAGCGCAATCTGCGCAGTCTTCAGTTCTTCGTCGACGGTCATGCGTTTGTCGAGCAGCTCTTCGAGTTTCAGGCGCAGCTCTTCCAGCGGTGCCTCGCCCTCCTCCAGATTCAGACTCAACTGTTCGCGTTTTTCGGTCAGGCGCTCGGCCTGCATCTCCAGACGTTCCAACGCCTGACGCGTGGAATCGTGCTGCGCGCGCAACGAGCCGAGACGCACCGCCAGTTGATGGGCGTGATCCTTGTGCTGGCGGGCTTCCTGGCGCACGCGATCAAGGCGTTCTCGCAGGCTGTCACGCTGAGCCAGCAGCAACTCGCGCTGCTCGGTATCCAGCGCCATGGCGTCGAGCGCTTCCTGCAATTGCATGCGCGCTTCGCCGATCTGCTCGTGTTCCAGTTCGCGTTGCTCGCCGAGTTCGATCAGCTCCTCATCGAGTCGGGTGCGGCGCAGCGTCAGCTGTTCAGCCTTGGCTTTACCGGCGGACAACTGGGCTTTCAATTCACCTTGGGAGCGGGCTTCGTCCTGCAGCAAACGGCGCAAGTGTTCGCGGCCGTTTTCCTGCTGCCGCTGTTGCGCCCGCAGGGTTTGCAGACGGGTTTCCATGGCTTCGACCGTGGCTTCGCGCTCTTCGCGTTCGACCTGCAGCGTCTCGATTTCCTGGCCACGGGCAAGCATGCCGCTCTCGGCTTCACTGGCGCGACGCACCCGCAGGAAGTGTCGACCAACCCAGTAACCGTCGCGACTGATCAGGCTCTGCCCGGCACTCAACTGGCCGCGCAGGGCCAACGCCTGTTCAAGGCTGTCGACCGGTTTGACCTGGCCGAGCCACGGCGACAGATCGATCTGCGCCTCGACTTTATCCAGCAGGCTGCCCGCCACTCGCACACCATCGCTGGCGGGGCTGAGCAGGCGCAGATCGCCTTGGGTGAAACCGGACAGATCGAAGCCGTTGAAGTCGTCCACCAGCACCGCTTGCAGATCGGCGCCGAGCACGGTTTCCACCGCCAGCTCCCAACCGGCCTCGACCTTCAAGCCTTCGGCGAGACGCGGCCGTTCGGCGAGGTTGTGTTCCTTCAGCCATTCGGCGGTGCCGGTGCCCGGGTCGAGCGCGGCTTGCTGCAAGGCTTCCAGCGACGCCAGTCGCCCGTTGAGGCGCTGCAAATCGCCCTGCGCCTGCTGCTGCGCGGTCAGTGCCTGCTGCAATTCCTGACGCAGTTGTTCCAGTTTTTCGACCTGCGCTTCTTCGCTGGTCTGCAAATCTTCGAGGGTCGCTTCGGATTCGGCGAGCTGCTCGTTGAGCGCCATGATCGCCGCGTCTTCCGGGTCGGCGGAAAGCAGATCGCGCTCTTCGGCGAGACGCTTTTGCCGATCGGCCAGACGCTCCATGCTGGTTTCCAGCTGCTGGATCCGCGACTGCTGCACTTCGGCCTGGCGCCGTGGTTCGGCAGCGGTCAGGTTGAAAGTGTCCCACTGCTCCTGCCAGCCGTGCATGACGCTTTCGGAATCTTCCAGCGCAGCGGCGGCTTCTTCGGCAGCGGCGCTGGTGACTTCCTGCTCGGGGGTGAGCATGTCCAGCTCTTCGCCGAGGGTCAGCAGCAGCGTGCGGTCGTGGCCCAGGTGCGATTCGGTTTCCAGACGCGCGCGCTCGGCTTCTTTCAGATCGTCCTGCAACTGGCGCAAGCGCTGCTGACCGTGCTGGATGCTCTGCTCGACCCGGGCGATGTCGCCGCCGACCGAATAGAAGCGGCCCTGCACCAGATTGAAGCGCTCGGACAGTTCGTGGTGCCCGTCGCGCAGGCGCTCGATGGCGGCATCGGCATTGCGCTGCTCGGCAACCAGCGCTTCGAAACTGACTTCCTGGGTGCCGATGATCGACTCGCGCTGGCCGACCTGATCGTTCAGATCCTGCCAGCGCAGGGCCGACAGTTGCGCCTTGAGCTGGCGCTCTTCGTTTTTGTATTCCTGATACTTCTTGGCGGACTCGGCCTGCCGGTGCAAACGTTCGAGCTGACGCTCAAGCTCTTCACGCAGGTCGGTCAGACGCGCAAGGTTTTCGTGGGTGCGGCGGATGCGGTTTTCGGTCTCGCGCCGGCGCTCCTTGTACTTGGAGATGCCTGCCGCTTCTTCGATGAAGTTGCGCAAGTCTTCAGGCTTGGACTCGATCAGCTTGGAGATCATCCCCTGCTCAATGATCGAGTAGCTGCGCGGGCCCAGACCGGTGCCGAGGAAGATATCGGTAATGTCGCGACGACGGCATTTGGTGCCGTTGAGGTAATAAGTCGTCTGGCTGTCGCGGGTCACCTTACGACGGATGGAAATCTCCGCGTAAGCCGCGTATTCGCCCAACAGCGTGCCGGCGGAGTTGTCGAACACCAGCTCGATGCTCGCCTGGCTCACCGGTTTGCGGCTGGTCGAGCCGTTGAAGATGACGTCGGTCATCGACTCACCACGCAGGTTCTTCGCCGAACTCTCGCCCATCACCCAGCGTACGGCGTCGATGATGTTCGACTTGCCGCAACCGTTCGGCCCGACGACCGCCGCCATGTTACTGGGGAAGTTCACCGTGGTCGGGTCGACGAAGGACTTGAACCCCGCCAGTTTGATGCACTTCAGCCGCACGCTCAGGCAACCGTCAGGGCGGAGACCACCAGATCGCAGCTGCGCTGGGCGTAAGCCGTCAGCACGATGCGGATCTGCGGCAAATCACGGGCGAGCACAGCGGCCAGCAGGCGTTCGAACAGTTCGAGAAACTCGCTCATTTCGGCCTTGCGCTGTTCGAGGGCGAGGAAATAGGCACGGCTCATGGCCGGCTGCAGGTTCTCGACGGTCTCTTGCAGGTACGGGTTGTTGGCAAACGGGTACGCAGCGCGCATCACGGCGAAGCTGTCGTCGACGAAGGTGCGGATGTCCTGACGCTCGTAGCTGGCGGTCAGGCGCTGCTGGATCTGCACGAACGGCGCCATGTCGGCCTGGATCTGCCAGCCATTGGCGACCGCATTGCCGAGCAGGATGTACAGCTCGCTCATCAGCGTGCACAGGCTCTGCACCTTGTGCGCGGTGAGTTCGGTGACATGGGCGCCACGTCGCGGCAGGATCGCGATCAGGTGACGGCGTTCGAGGATCAGCAGGGCTTCGCGGACCGATCCGCGGCTGACATTGAGGGCCAGCGTGACCTTCTGTTCCTGAATGCGCTCTCCCGGCTTCATTTCGCCGCGAATGATGCGTTCGGCGAGGTGGTGAGCAATTTGCTCGGCGAGGCTGTCCGGCGCCTTGAACGTCATGGTTGTCCTTCAAACTCTTCGATCTGCACAAGCGGCGCAGTGTAGCGCAAATGCAGGTGCATGGCGGAGTGCCCGCACGGCGCTTTTTGGCACGATTCAAGCAAAAAGGCAGTGGATCCGCTCAGGGTCAATACTCAATAGAGCACGCGTTAATCGACAAAACCGTTTTTCCTGACCTTTAAGTCAGAAAACCATTGACCGAAAAGTCAGACCTGCTAAATTCGGTTGAAGTCGGTTAACAACAATAATGAGTCTGCGAGGCCTTCCGTGATCCAGTTTTTACTTAACCAGGAACTCCGTAGCGAGCACGCCCTGGACCCGAATCTGACCGTGCTCAATTACCTGCGCGAACACGTGGGCAAATCCGGCACCAAAGAAGGCTGCGCCAGCGGCGACTGTGGCGCCTGCACCGTAGTGGTCGGCGAGTTGCAAACGGATGACGCCGGCCGCGAACACATTCGCTATCGCAGCCTCAACTCGTGCCTGACCTTTGTGTCGTCGCTGCACGGCAAACAACTGATCAGCGTCGAAGACCTCAAGCACCAGGGCGAACTGCACAGCGTGCAGAAAGCCATGGTCGAGTGCCACGGCTCGCAGTGCGGCTTCTGCACCCCCGGCTTCGTCATGTCGCTGTTCGCCCTGCAAAAGAACAGCGATGCACCGGATCCGGCCAAGGCGCACGAAGCGCTGGCCGGCAACCTCTGCCGCTGCACCGGCTACCGGCCGATCCTCGCCGCCGCCGAGCAATCCTGCTGTGGCAAGCAACCGGACCAGTTCGACGCCCGCGAAGCCGAGACCATCGCCCGCCTCAAAGCCATCGCCCCGACCGATATCGGTGAACTCAATAGTGGCGACAAGCGTTGCCTGGTGCCGCTGACCGTCGCCGATCTGGCCGATCTGTATGACGCTTACCCACAAGCGCGGCTGCTGGCCGGCGGCACCGATCTGGCGCTGGAAGTCACCCAGTTCCATCGCACCCTGCCGGTGATGATCTACGTCGGCAACGTCGCCGAAATGAAGCGCATCGAAACCTTCGACGACCGCATCGAAATCGGTGCCGCCACCGCCCTCTCCGACTGCTACGAAGCGCTGACCGCCGAATACCCGGACTTCGGCGAACTGCTGCACCGCTTCGCCTCGCTGCAGATCCGCAACCAGGGCACCCTCGGCGGCAACATCGGCAACGCCTCGCCGATCGGTGACTCGCCACCGCTGCTGATCGCCCTCGGCGCGCAAGTGGTGCTGTGCAAAGGCGAAACCCGGCGCACGCTGAACCTGGAAGATTACTTCATCGACTACAAGGTCACCGCCCGTCAGGAAAGCGAGTTCATCGAGAAGATCATCGTCCCGCGTGCCACGGCCGAGCAGCGCTTTCGCGCCTACAAAGTCTCCAAGCGTCTGGACGATGACATCTCCGCCGTCTGCGCCGCATTCAATCTGCGCGTGGAAAACGGCGTGATCAGCGATGCGCGCATGGCATTCGGCGGCATGGCCGCGATCCCGAAACGCGCCGCCCATTGCGAAGCCGTGCTGCTCGGTCAGCCGTTCAACAACGCCGTGATCGAACGCGCCTGCGCCGCACTGGCCGAAGACTTCACGCCGCTCTCGGACTTCCGCGCCAGCAAGGAATATCGCCTGCTCAGTGCGCAGAACCTGCTGCGCAAATACTTCATCGAACTGCAAACACCGCACATCGAGACTCGGGTGACCGCTTATGTCTAACCATCACGCCGTAGAGAAGACCCAAGCCGAATTGGCGGAACTGTTTGCCAAGGACCTGACCACCGGTGTCGGCCGCAGCGTCAAGCACGACAGCGCCGCCAAGCATGTGTCCGGTGAAGCGCAGTACATCGATGATCGTCTGGAATTTCCCAATCAACTGCACGTGTACGCACGGCTGTCGGACCGCGCCCACGCGAAAATCATCAGCATCGACACCAAGCCCTGCTACGCCTTCGAAGGCGTGCGCATTGCGATCACCCACGAAGACGTGCCGGGCCTGAAAGACATCGGCCCGTTGCTGCCGGGCGATCCGCTGCTGGCCATCGATGACGTGCAGTTCGTCGGGCAACCGGTACTGGCCGTGGCGGCGAAAGACCTGGAAACCGCACGCAAAGCGGCGATGGCGGCGATCATCGAGTACGAAGATCTCGAGCCGGTGCTGGATGTGGTCGAAGCCCTGCGCAAACGCCACTTCGTGCTCGACAGCCACACCCATCAGCGCGGCGATTCGGCTTCGGCCCTGGCCACCGCCGAACACCGCATTCAGGGCACGCTGCACATCGGCGGCCAGGAACACTTTTATCTGGAAACCCAGATCTCCTCGGTAATGCCCACCGAAGACGGCGGCATGATCGTCTACTGCTCGACGCAGAACCCCACCGAAGTGCAGAAACTGGTGGCAGAAGTGCTCGACGTGTCGATGAACAAGATCGTCGTCGACATGCGCCGCATGGGCGGTGGTTTCGGCGGCAAGGAAACCCAGGCCGCCAGCCCGGCGTGCCTGTGCGCGGTGATCGCGCACCTCACCGGCCAGCCGACCAAGATGCGCCTGCCACGGGTCGAAGACATGCTGATGACCGGCAAGCGCCACCCGTTCTATGTCGAGTACGACGTTGGCTTCGACAGCAGCGGGCGTCTGCACGGGATCAACATGGACCTGGCCGGCAACTGCGGCTGTTCGCCGGATCTGTCGGCGTCGATCGTTGACCGGGCGATGTTCCACTCGGACAACTCGTACTACCTTGGGGACGCGACCATCAATGGTCACCGCTGCAAGACCAACACCGCGTCGAACACTGCCTACCGTGGTTTCGGCGGCCCGCAAGGGATGGTCGCCATCGAAGAAGTGATGGACGCGATTGCCCGTCACCTCAACCTCGATCCGCTGGCGGTACGCAAGGCCAACTACTACGGCAAGACCGAGCGCAACGTCACCCACTACTACCAGACCGTCGAGCACAACATGCTCGAGGAAATGACCGCTGAACTGGAAGAAAGCAGCCAGTACGCCGAGCGCCGCGAAGCGATCCGCCGCTACAACGCCAACAGCCCGATCCTGAAAAAAGGCCTGGCGCTGACCCCGGTGAAATTCGGCATCTCCTTCACCGCCAGTTTCCTCAACCAGGCCGGCGCGCTGATCCACGTCTACACCGACGGCAGCATCCACCTGAACCACGGCGGCACGGAAATGGGCCAGGGCCTCAACACCAAAGTCGCGCAGGTGGTGGCCGAAGTGTTCCAGGTGGAAATGGATCGGGTGCAGATCACCGCGACCAACACCGACAAAGTGCCGAACACCTCGCCGACTGCGGCCTCCAGCGGCGCTGACCTCAACGGCAAGGCCGCGCAGAACGCCGCCGAGATCATCAAGCAGCGTCTGGTGGAATTCGCCGCGCGGCACTACAAGGTCAGCGAAGAAGACGTGGAATTCCACAACGGCCATGTGCGCGTGCGTGACCACATCATGACCTTCGAGGCGCTGATTCAACTGGCGTATTTCAATCAGGTCTCGCTGTCGAGCACCGGCTTTTACAAGACCCCAAAAATCTACTACGACCGCAGCCAGGCCCGTGGTCGGCCGTTCTACTACTTCGCCTTCGGCGCGGCGTGCTGCGAAGTGATCGTCGACACCCTGACCGGCGAGTACAAGATGCTCCGTACCGACATCCTCCACGACGTCGGCGCCTCGTTGAACCCGGCGATCGACATCGGTCAGGTCGAGGGCGGTTTCGTCCAGGGCATGGGCTGGCTGACCATGGAAGAGCTGGTCTGGAACAACAAGGGCAAGCTGATGACCAACGGCCCGGCCAGCTACAAGATCCCGGCCGTGGCGGACATGCCGCTGGACCTGCGGGTGAAGCTGGTGGAGAACCGCAAGAACCCGGAAGACACGGTGTTCCATTCCAAGGCTGTGGGTGAGCCGCCGTTCATGCTCGGGATTGCCGCGTGGTGCGCGATCAAGGACGCGGTGGCGAGCCTCGGTGACTATAAGCATCAGCCGCAGATCGATGCGCCGGCGACCCCGGAGCGGGTGTTGTGGGGCTGTGAGCAGATGCGCCAGCTCAAGACGGTGAAAGCGGTCGAAGCTGAAACCGAGTTGGCTCCGCTCTAGGGACCGAGGTGCGGCCATTCGCGAGCAAGCTCGCTCCCACAGGGATATGTGCTGACTGTTGGACTTGTGCAAATCCAATGTGGGAGCGGGCTTGCTCGCGAATAGGCCCGAACAGACAACGATGTTGTAGGGGTGAACTATGTACAACTGGATCGACGCCCTCGCCGACCTGCAGAACCAGGGCGAACCCTGTGTTCTGGTGACGATCATTGAAGAACTCGGCTCGACCCCGCGCAACGCCGGCTCGAAGATGGTCGTCAGCGCGAAACAGACCTTCGACACCATCGGTGGCGGGCATCTGGAATACAAAGCCATGCAGATCGCCCGCGAGATGCTCGCCAGCGGCAAGCAGGACACCCATCTGGAGCGCTTCAGCCTCGGCGCCAGCCTCGGCCAGTGCTGCGGTGGCGCCACCGTGTTGCTCTTCGAACCGATGGGCCAGGTGCAGGCGCAGATCGCGGTGTTCGGCGCCGGGCACGTCGGCCGTGCGCTGGTACCGTTGCTCGCCAGCCTGCCGTGCCGGGTGCGCTGGATCGATTCGCGGGAAGAGGAATTCCCCGAACAGATCCCCCACGGCGTGCGTAAAATCGTCGCCGAAGAGCCTGTGGATGAAATCGACGACCTGCCCGCCGGCAGCTACTGCATCGTCATGACCCACAACCATCAGCTCGACCTGGAACTCACTGCCGCGATCCTCAAGCGCAACGACTTCGCCTACTTCGGCCTGATCGGTTCGAAGACCAAACGGGCCAAGTTCGAACATCGCCTGCGTGATCGCGGTTTCGACAGCGGCGTCGTGCAACGCATGCGCTGCCCGATGGGCATCGGCGACGTCAAAGGCAAACTGCCTGTGGAAATCGCCATCTCCATCGCCGGCGAAATCATCGCCACCTATAACGCCAATTTCGGCCAGCACAGCGCCAGCGCCGAACCGATTGCCAAACTGCTGCCGGTTTCCCGGCGCAGTCAGGCCGCCAAACTCAAAGCCTCAAACTGATTAGAGAACCCTCATGCCTCTGACTCGCAAAGCCTACCGCGCCGCCATCCTGCACAGCATCGCCGACCCCGCCGAAGTCGGGATCGAAGCCTCCTACGAATATTTCGAGGACGGCCTGCTGGTGGTCGATGGCGGCAAGATCAGCGCCCTCGGCCACGCCAGTGAATTGCTGCCGACCCTGCCGGCGGACATCGAGATCACCCACTATCAGGACGCGCTGATCACCCCGGGCTTCATCGACACCCACATCCACCTGCCGCAAACCGGCATGGTCGGCGCCTACGGCGAGCAACTGCTGGACTGGCTCAACACCTACACCTTCCCGTGCGAAAGCCAGTTCGGTGACAAGGCCCACGCCGACGACGTGGCCGATATCTTCATCAAGGAGCTGCTGCGCAACGGCACCACCACCGCGCTGGTATTCGGCAGCGTGCACCCGCAATCGGTGAACTCGTTCTTCGAGGCCGCCGAGAAGCTCGACCTGCGGATGATCGCCGGCAAGGTGATGATGGACCGCAACGCCCCGGACTACCTGACCGACACCGCCGAATCGAGCTACGTCGAGAGCAAGGCGCTGATCGAACGCTGGCATGGCAAGGGCCGCCTGCACTACGCGGTCACCCCGCGCTTCGCCCCGACCAGCACCCCGGAGCAACTGACCCTCGCCGGCCAACTGTTGACCGAATACCCGGATCTGTACATGCAGACCCACATCAGCGAAAACCTCAAGGAAATCGAGTGGGTCAAGGAACTGTTCCCGGAGCGCAAGGGTTACCTCGACGTTTACGATCACTACCAACTGCTCGGCGAGCGCTCGGTGTTCGCCCACGGCGTGCACCTGTGCGACGACGAATGCGCGCGACTGGCGGAAACCGGCTCGGCGATCTCGTTCTGCCCGACCTCGAACTTCTTCCTCGGCAGTGGTTTGTTCAATCTGCCGATGGCCGAGAAGCACAAGCTCAACGTCGGTCTCGGCACTGACGTCGGCGGCGGCACCAGTTTCTCGCTGCTGCAAACGCTGAACGAAGCCTACAAAGTCATGCAGCTGCAGGGCGCGCGGTTGAGTCCGTTCAAGTCGCTGTACTTGGCGACGCTGGGCGGTGCGCGGGCACTGCGTCTGGAAGACAAGATCGGCAACCTGCAACCGGGTTCAGACGCCGACTTCCTGGTGCTGGACTACAACGCCACGCCACTGCTCAGCTATCGCCTGAAACAGGCTAACAACATTGCTGAAACGTTGTTTGTGCTGATGACACTGGGCGATGACCGCACGGTGCAGCAGACTTATGCGGCGGGGGCTTTGGTGCATCAGCGCTGAGTTTTCCCGAGGCATAAAAAAATCCCCCGGTGGTGTTAGCCCCGGGGGATTTTTGTTGCCTGTCAGACCGTATTCGCGAGCAAGCCCGCTCCCACAGGGGATCTCAGTCGATGCCAAATTTTATATTCACTGAAGATCCAATGTGGGAGCGGGCTTGCTCGCGAAGGCCGCGACTCGGTGTCAGCTCAAAGCTTGGCCGCCGGGCGCCCAGTTTTTTTGGTCTGCAACAGATGCGAGAACACCGCATGCAAATCATCCGACGCACTCTCCTCATCGAGGTTGAGCTTGCTGTCGATGTGATCCATGTGATGCATCATCAGGTCCACTGCCAGCTCACCGTTGCGCGCTTCGATGGCGTCGATCAACTGAGTGTGCTCGTCGTAGGAGCAATGCGAGCGGTTGCCGCTTTCATACTGGGCGATGATCAGCGAGGTCTGCGAGACCAGACTGCGCTGGAAGCTGATCAGTGGCGCGTTCTTCGCCGCTTCGGCCAGTTTCAGATGGAATTCGCCCGACAGACGGATACCGGCGCCGCGATCGCCACGGGAGAAACTGTCGCGCTCGTCGTTGACCATCTGACGCAGTTCGGCGATCTGCTCGGCGGTGGCGTGCTGCACGGCCAGTTCGGTGATCGCGCGCTCCACCAGACGGCGGGCCATGAACACCTGACGCGCTTCTTCAACGCTCGGGCTGGCGACGACCGCGCCACGGTTCGGCCGCAACAGCACCACGCCTTCATGGGCCAGACGCGACAGCGCGCGGCGAATGATGGTGCGGCTGACCCCGAAGATTTCCCCCAGCGCTTCTTCGCTCAATTTTGTGCCGGGCGCCAGACGCTGTTCGAGGATGGCCTCGAAGATATGCGCGTAGACAATATCGTCCTGGGTTCCGCTGCGGCCGGCTTTGCCTGCTCGCGGTTGTTTCTTGAGGGGTTGCAACTGTTCGTTCATGGGCACTCGAGTCGGGAGAACTGCGGCGAATAGACCGTGACTGTAATACGGCACAGTAGGTCGCTGGCAAGTATCGCGTAAAAAACAGCGCGATTGTACACAATGGATGGTGGCAACACGACTGTACGGCTGTTTGTGACCACGGCTGTATTGCAACGATCCGTTACGATTGAGTTTAGGCTTGATCGCAGAATCCGCTGCCAGAACACAACTCTCCTGTGGGAGCGGGCTTGCTCGCGAAGGCGGTGTGTCAGGCGACATCTGCCTTTACTGGCCCAGCGCTTTCGCGAGCAAGCCCGCTCCCACAGGGTTCAGCGTTGCTACGACATCTCCATCTGTATAAGGAACACCGCCGTCATGAACGACGCCACCTACACGCGCCTGCGCCCCCTCGCCGACACTTCGCCCTCAGCGATCGTTGCCGGGTTCATTGCAATGATGACCGGCTACACCAGTTCGCTGGTGCTGATGTTCCAGGCCGGGCAAGCGGCGGGCCTGAGCAGCGGACAGATTTCCTCGTGGATCTGGGCGATCTCGATCGGCATGGCGGTGTGTTCGATCGGCTTGTCGCTGCGCTATCGCACACCGATCACCATCGCCTGGTCGACCCCCGGTGCAGCCCTGCTGATCACCAGCCTGGGCGGCGTCAGCTACGGCGAGGCCATTGGCGCCTACATCACCTGCGCGGTGCTGGTGACCATTTGCGGCCTGACCGGCAGCTTCGAACGCTTGGTGAAGAAGATCCCGGCGTCGCTGGCGGCAGCGTTGCTGGCGGGGATTCTGTTCAAGATCGGCAGCGAAATCTTCGTCGCCGCGCAACACCGCACCGGGCTGGTGCTGGGGATGTTCTTCACTTATCTGCTGGTCAAACGCCTGTCACCGCGTTACGCGGTACTGGCTGCGCTACTGATCGGCACCGCGCTGTCGGGCTTCATGGGCCTGCTGGATTTCAGCGGTTTCCACCTGGAACTGGCGACGCCAGTCTGGACCACGCCGCACTTCTCGCTGGCCGCAACCATCAGCATCGGCATTCCGTTGTTCGTGGTGGCGATGACTTCGCAGAACATGCCCGGCATCGCCGTACTGCGCGCCGACGGCTACAACGTGCCCGCCTCGCCACTGATCACCAGCACCGGCATCGCCTCGCTGTTGCTGGCGCCATTCGGCTCCCACGGCATCAACCTCGCGGCGATCAGCGCGGCGATCTGTACCGGGCCGCACGCCCATGAGGATCGCAACAAACGCTACACCGCCGCCGTCTGGTGCGGGATTTTTTACGGGATTGCCGGCGTATTCGGCGCTACGTTGGCGGCGCTGTTTGCCGCGTTGCCAAAAGAACTGGTGCTGTCGATTGCCGCGCTGGCGCTGTTCGGTTCGATCATCAACGGCCTGAGCATTGCCATGAGCGAAGTGAAGGAACGCGAGGCGGCGCTGATCACCTTTATGGTCACGGCGTCGGGGTTGACGCTGTTTTCCATCGGCTCGGCGTTCTGGGGGATTGTCGCGGGGGTTTTGACGTTACTGATTTTGAATTGGCGTAAAGCCCAGGCATAAAAAAACGGCGACCCTCAGGTCGCCGTTTTTTTCAGTATCACTTAGCCGCGTTGATCGGCTTTTCCGGATACCAGACGTCCAGCAGCGGGCTGACGGTCATGCTGGTCAGTTCGCTACGGTTTTTCAGCCAGGCTTCAACGGCAGCGCGCTGCTCTTCGTTGACCGAGCCACGCTTCTGCAGGCAAACCAGACCGAAGTCATCGCCGCCAACATAACCCAGACCGTTGGCTTCCATGGCTTCTTTGATGAATGCTTCGAGGAAAGCGTCAATGGCTTCTTCGGACAAGTCTTCTTTGAAGTCCAGGTTCAGTTCGAAACCCAGCTCTTGGAATTCATCAACGCACAGTTTTTTGCGCAGACGCTGGGAACGGTTAGTCGCCATTGGAACAATCCTCTTAAGTAATAACGGCCGGCACTTTACCAGTTTAAGCGGTCAATTGCCCGACTCTCTGGGTACGGTGGCCGACCGCCTGTAAAAAAATAACGAAATGGCCGCCCCGGGCAAGGCACAAGCTGTTACACCTTGGGGCATAATGCCGACACTTTCATGACCACTGAGGGCTTTTTCATCCATGCCCTCGTTATTTTTCCCCTCTTCTGCAGGGTTTTATTTCATATGATCAAATCGTTGCGTCCTCTCTTTCTTGCCGGCCTTCTTCTGCCCCTGGCCCTGCCGGTTGCCGCTGCCACTATCAATACCGCCCTCACCCCTAACGTCGAAAAAGCCCTCAAGGCCAGCAAGCTGCAGCCGACTGCACTGTCGCTGGTGATGATTCCGCTCGACGGCCCGGGCAATCCGACCGTGTACAACGCCGACGTCTCGGTCAACCCGGCCTCGACCATGAAACTGGTCACCACCTACGCCTCGCTGGAAATGCTCGGCCCCAACCATCAGTGGAAAACCGAGTTCTACACCGACGGCGACCTCAGTGGCGGCATTCTCAACGGCAACCTGTACCTCAAGGGCGGCGGCGATCCGAAGCTGAACATGGAAAAACTCTGGCTGCTGATGCGCGACCTCCGCGCCAACGGCGTGACCCAGGTCACCGGCGACCTGATCCTCGACCGCAGCTTCTTCATCCAGCCGCAACTGCCCGAGTTCAACGACGACGGCAATGACGAGAACAAGCCGTTCCTGGTCAAACCGGACTCGCTGCTGGTCAACCTCAAGGCCCTGCGCTTCGTCGCGCGCAATGACGGGGGCCGGGTGCTGATCTCGGTGGAGCCGCCGATTGCCAGCGTGCGTATCGAAAATACGGTCAAGGCGCTCAACTCCAAGCAGTGCACCGGTGGTGTGCGCTACAACCCGGTGACCCAGCCTGACGGCAGCGTGACCGTGACCGTCGCCGGTCAATTGGGAGATGGCTGCAGCTCGCAGACTTATTTGTCGCTGCTCGACCACGCGACCTACACCGCCGGTGCCGTGCGTGCGATCTGGAAGGAACTGGGCGGCAGCATCCAGGGCAAGGATCGCCTCGCCGCGACCCCGAGCAGCGCCAAGCTGCTGGCCCGCGCCTACTCGCCGGATCTGGCGGAAATCATCCGCGACATCAACAAATACAGTAACAACACCATGGCTCAGCAGCTGTTCCTGAGCCTCGGTCAGAAGTACCGCAACGAAGCCGACGGTGACGACGCCAAGGCCGCACAACGCGTAGTCCGCCAGTGGCTGGCGAAGAAAGGTATCACCGCGCCGCACCTGGTGATGGAGAACGGCTCCGGGCTGTCGCGCGCCGAACGCGTCAGCGCCCGCGAGATGGCCAACATGCTGCAAGCCGCCTGGCACAGCCCGTACGCCGCCGAGTACATCAGCTCGCTGCCGATTGCCGGCACCGACGGCACCATGCGCAAACGCCTGAAGACCACCGCGATGCGCGGCGAGGCCCACGTCAAGACCGGCACCCTGAACACCGTGCGCGCCATCGCCGGCTTCAGCCGCGACGTCAACGGCAACACCTGGGCGGTGGTGGCGATCCTCAACGACAAGGCCCCGTTCGGCGCGTCGTCGGTGCTGGATCAGGTGCTGCTGGATCTGTACAAGCAGCCGCGCCTGCCGCAGACCGCTTCGGCCCTGTAAAAACACAGCCGCTCTCATGTGGGAGCGGGCTTGCTCGCGAAGGCGTCAGATCAGTCAGTATTTTTGCTGGCTGACACACCGCTTTCGCGAGCAAGCCCGCTCCCACAGGTAGATCGTGCCAAGGCTCAGCTCATCTGCTCGACCCGATCGCGCCCGCCCTGCTTCGCCGCATACACCCCCGAATCCGCGCGCAGCAGCAGCGCATCCGCGCCCTCCCCCGGGCGCCAGCTGGCGATGCCGAAACTGGCCGTCACCACCCCGACCACATCCACCGGCGCACTGCGCAGGCCTTGCCACAACTCCACCGCCAGCATGTACGCATGCTCGCCGTCGATGTCCGGGCACAGCACCATGAACTCTTCACCACCGAGACGACAGAACACATCAGTCCGCCGTAAACGATGGCCGATGCGCTCGCACACCGCCTGCAGCACCCGATCGCCCACGGCATGGCCGTACTGGTCGTTGATGCGTTTGAAGTGGTCGATGTCGAGCATGATCACCGACAGCTCACCGCCGCCGCGCTCGACCCGGGCCATTTCGGTGGTCAGGCGTTCCTGGAAGTAGCGGCGGTTGTGGATGCCGGTCAGCGAGTCGGTGACCGACAGCGCCCGCAATTCCTCTTCCACCCGTTTCAAGTCGGAAATGTCCGAGATGTAGCCGTGCCACAGCACGCCGCCGCCCGGCAGCTCTTCCGGCGTTGCCTCGCCGCGCACCCAGCGCAGGCCGCGCTCGGGCAACTGCACACGGTATTCCTCGCGCCATGGGCTGAGGCTGTCTGCCGAAGCACGGATCGAGCTGCGCACTCGCGAGACGTCTTGTGGATGGATGCGGGTGAAAATCGCCTCGGCATTGAGCAGCAGCACGTCCGGCTCCAGCTCGTAGATCTCGCGGATGCCATCGCTGGCGTAGATCACGCTGAAGCGCCCGTCGAACTCCATCTTGAATTGGTAGATGCCGCCGGGCACGTGGGCGCTGAGCTTTTTCAGCAATACATCGCGCGCCGCCAGCGCTTCGTGCACGCGCTTGCGCTCGGTGATGTCGATGCAGATCGCCAGATGCCCGACCCACAAACCCTGCTCATCGAGCACCGGGGTGGCAAGCATGTTCACCGGCAGATGACTGCCGTCGCTGCGCACCAGCGTCCATTCGCGCGCCTCATGACCGCCGACCTCGCCGCCCTCGACCAGCATCGCGTGGCAGGTCGGAATGCTCTTGCCGTAACGCGCACTCAACTCCGCCGAACGCGCGGCCAGCTCTCGCGGCAGATGCAGGTTCTCCAGAGTCATGTGGCCGACCACATCAGCGCTGCTGTAGCCGAGCATCTGTTCGGCGCCGGGGTTGAAGGTGTTGATCACCCCGCGCAGGTCGGTGGCGATGATTGCCACCTGGGTTGCGGCATTCAGCACGCCACGCAACTGACCGTGGGTGCCGCGCAATTCCTGCTCGCGGGCGTGCAGTTCCTGCGTGCGCAGTTCGACCATGCGCAAGGCGCGCTGGCGTTGACTGACCAGCACGTAAAGCAGTGCGCTGAGCAACAGACTCAGCAGCGCCCCCAGCACCACCAGGCTGCTGATTGACGAATGGTTGGCCTGCAGAAACGCTTCGCTGGGCTGCATATCCACTTGATAGTCATGGTCGGCCATGCGCAACAGACGTGTGGCGGACAGATCACTGGCCCCGGCCTGGTTGGCGGACTCGTAGAGCACTTCATGCTGTTCATCGGTGGACAGGTCGAGAATGCGGACATTGAGGAAATCCTGGTGCTCCTCCGGCAGTCCGTCGGCCAGCAACTGCTGCATGCTGATCACCGCCATCACATAGCCTTGCGGCGGCCCTTTCAGCGCCCCTTCACGGGTGACCGGCGCCAGCAGCAAGACGCCCCGGGCATACGCCGGATCAATCCCCACCAGATGCAATGGCTGCGACACCACCATGTGCCCGGTGCGGTCGGCGCGTTCCAGCGTCGCCCGGCGCAGCGGTTGCGCCAGCAAGTCGTAACCCAGCGGCGTGGGCAAGCGACTGAGGCTCTGGGTGTAGATCACCGGTACGTATTCGGGGCGATCAGCGGCGGTCTGCAACTGATCGTCAGCGTTCAGTTCACGAAAAGTGAACGTACTGAAGCCTTCGTTACGCACGGCCTGTTCGACCGCCGGGCGTTCGGCACGGCTGACCCGCGGCGCATAGGAATAGGCCTGGGTGCGTAATAGAAGCGGTTTGGCATAGCCGTCGAATTCGTTGCGTGAGACCGAATCGGAGTTGGCGAAGAAACGGCGCAGGCCGTCGAGACGCTGTTCCTGATCCTGGAAACGTTCTTCGATGCGGCTGTAACGCTCATTGGCCAGCAGCTGGAAGCGTTGGCGCAGTTGATGGTGAAACTGATTGAGGGTGGCCCAGGCGAGCAGCCCCGTGAGAATCCCGCCGGCGAGCAATACCAGCAGCGCGACCAGCCAGGCCGAGACGTCTTCGCTGATAAAACCCAGAATCTTTGGGCGCACGGGGTGCAACGACATAGGGGCAACTCACGACGCCATTGTTTCGGGGGGGAAAACCCCATTGGCCATGAGTTGAGTTATAGCTATTAGCCATTAATTTGGCTAGCGCTGATCGGATCCAAGAGCCTTTAAAAATCAAGGCTCTGTGGATCCAACCCGCCCAAGCGTCAACGAGCCGTGATTTTCCAGGCGCGGTGGATCTTGGTGTTACGCGCAAAATCCGGATCGATGGTCTGCGCGCTGATTTCCTCGACCGCGTAACGTTCGGCCAGGTTCTCCTCCAGCTGGAACTTGCGGAAGTTGTTGGAGAAATACAGCACGCCACCCGGCGCCAGACGTGCCATGGCCAGGTCGATCAACTGCACCTGATCACGCTGCACGTCGAAGATACCTTCCATGCGCTTGGAGTTAGAGAAGGTCGGCGGGTCGATGAAGATCAGGTCGTACTCGTCGCGGCTGCTTTCCAGCCACGCCATCACGTCGCCCTGCTCCAGACGGTTCTTGTCGGAGAAGCCGTTCAGCGACAGGTTGCGCCGCGCCCAGTCGAGGTAAGTCTTCGACAGGTCGACGCTGGTGGTGCTGCGCGCACCGCCCTTGGCCGCGTGCACACTGGCGGTCGCGGTGTAGCAGAACAGATTGAGGAAGCGCTTGCCGGCGGCCTCTTTCTGAATGCGCATACGCATTGGCCGGTGGTCGAGGAACAGCCCGGTGTCGAGGTAGTCAGTGAGGTTCACCAGCAGCTTGACGCCGCCTTCGCTGACCTCATTGAACTTGCCTTGCGCCGCCTGACGCTCGTATTGCTTGGTGCCGCTCTGCCGCTCGCGGCGTTTGACCACCACGCGGCTCTTGTCGACGTTCAGCGCCTGCGGGATCGCCGCCAGGGCATCGAACATGCGCGCCGAGGCCTTTTCCGGATCGATCGACTTCGGCGCGGCGTATTCCTGCACGTGCACCCAGTCGTGGTACAGGTCGATGGCCATGGCGTATTCCGGCATGTCGGCATCGTAGACGCGGTAGCAGTCGATGCCTTCGCGCTTGACCCACTTGCTCATCGCCTTGAGGTTTTTCTGCAGGCGGTTGGCAAACATCTGCCCGCCTTCGCTCAGGCGCGGCTGCTCGACCACTGGCGCCGGGGCTGGCGTCGGTTTGATCGGGTTGCCGTTCTTGTTGAACTTGCGCTCTTGCGGCTCGTTCGGGGTCTGATCGTAGGCTGCTTGCTCACGCTCGGCCTGACGCTGTTCCGGAGTACGCCGCTCGCCGGTGACGAACTGGTCCGGCAGCACCTTGATCAACAACAACTTGCACGGCAGCGCGCCGTTCCAGAACGAATACTGTTTGTGGCTGCGAATGCCCATGCGCTTGCCCAGATCCGGCGCGCCGGTGAATACCGCCGCTTCCCAGTTCAGGCAGGCCTGTCGCAGGCGCTCGCCAAGGTTCTGATAGAGGTAAAGCAGGCTGGCTTCGTCGCCCAGACGCTCGCCGTACGGCGGGTTGCAGATCACCAGACCTTTCTGGTTCTGATCCGGACGCGGCTCGAAGGTCGCGACTTCGCCCTGATAGATCTTGATCCACTCGCTCAGACCGGCGCGCTCGACGTTATTGCGGCCCGGCTGAATCAGCCGCGGGTCGGCTTCGTAACCGCGAATCCACAGCGGCGGCTTGGCCAGGCCGGCAGCGGCGCGTTCGACCGCTTCTTCATGGAGTTTTTTCCACAGCGCCGGAACGTGGCCGAGCCATGCGGTAAAGCCCCACTGCTCGCGGCGCAGGTTCGGCGCCATGTCGGCGGCGATCATCCCGGCTTCGACGAGGAACGTACCGACACCGCACATCGGGTCAGCCAGCGCGCCGCCTTCGGCCGCAATGCGCGGCCAGCCGGAACGGATCAGAATCGCTGCCGCGAGGTTTTCCTTCAGCGGTGCCGCGCCCTGCTGCAGGCGGTAGCCGCGCTGGTGCAGGCTGTGGCCGGAAAGGTCGAGGGACAGGATCGCTTCACCGCGATCCAGGCGCAGGTGAATGCGCAGATCCGGGTTGAGCTTGTCGATCGACGGACGGTCGCCTTGCGGGGTACGCAGTTTGTCGACGATGGCGTCTTTGACTTTCAGCGCACCGAAGTGGGTGTTGTCGATGCCCGAGCCGTGGCCGCTGAATTCAACGGCCAGGGTGCCGTCGGCGAGCATGTGATCCTGCCACTCGACGTCAAGCACGCCGTGGTACAGGTCTTCGGCATCCTTCATCGGGAAGCGCTTGAGCACCAGCAGCACCCGGTTGGCCAGACGCGACCACAGGCACAGGCGATAAGCGGTTTCCATGGTCGCCATGCCACGCACGGCGGAGGTGTGCTCGCGGGCGTCTTCAAGGCCAAGCCCGACGGCTTCCTCGATGAGCAGGCCTTCAAGGCCTTTGGGGCAAGTGAGGAAGAGTTCGAAACGGTCGGACATGGTATTTCCAGAGCCTTTGGCTAGTGAATCGACAACGCATTGCCGATCCGGTTTTCAATCAGGCGCTTTTCTAAAAGAGCGCCCGCGTGGCACGAAGGTGTGCCGTTCCATCCCCGCTGCTCGGGTTAAAAGAGCTTAGATGCAAGGACAGGTATTAAAGTTGATGAAACAAAATGACTCAAAGCAACCCTTCGTCGAATATTACCCCAGCGTAAACGTGGGTCATTCTCACTAAAGGATTAACCCCATCATCCAGTGCGGGGCCGATCATACCGGGGTTTGCTGAAAAAACGTTCATGAAACCCGTCGTTACTTATGGCTGTAGCACTATTTTCGTTACGTCCTTATGACAAAACGATCATTCCCTCGGTGTGACTCATTGGTTAGAACTGACCACAGGTTGACGTCGCAACGGCGTCAACACCTTGGCTCGCCACGCCGGCAGCGAGCCGCCCAACGGCAGAGTTTTTTCTGCCAGACCTCGGTTGAGGTCAACGCGACGAAAACAGTCAACAAGTGAGGGAAACACCCTATGAGAAGACTTAAGCGTGATCCGTTGGAAAGAGCATTTTTGCGCGGATATCAATATGGCGTTGGTGGCAAATCCCGCGAGCTTTGCCCATTTACTCTACCGTCGGTACGCCAAGCCTGGATCAACGGCTGGCGAGAAGGACGCGGCGACAACTGGGACGGTATGACCGGCACTGCGGGGATCCACAGACTCAACGAACTTCACGCCGTCGGCTGACACAGGGCACTTATTGCAACACGACAATCTGAATTTTTAGCGACTTACCATGCACGTCCTTCCCGGACGGCGGGCTACGGCCCAGGGGCTCCTTCGAGGAGCCCTTTTTTATGCCCGCAAATCATTTGAACTGCACACATAACCTGTGGGAGCGGGCTTGCTCGCGAAAGCGTCGTGTCGGCCACCGCAAATGTTGACTGAAACAGCGCTTTCGCGAGCAAGCCCGCTCCCACAATGGGATCAGCGCAAGGCGGCGATCGCGTCTACCGATTCGCGAATCAGCGCTGGGCCCTTATAGATGAAGCCCGAGTAAATCTGCACCAGGCTCGCACCCGCGGTGATCTTCTGCGCCGCATGCTTGCCCTCAGTGATGCCACCCGCCGCGATGATCGGCAACCGACCACCCAGCTCAGCCGCCAACACCTTCACGGTATGCGTGCTCTTGTCACGCACCGGAGCGCCGGACAGACCACCCGCCTCGTCACCGTGCTCCATGCCTTCGACGCCGACACGACTCAGGGTGGTGTTGGTGGCGATCACTGCGTCCATTCCGGTTTCGATCAGTGCCTGAGCCACCTGCGCCGTTTCTTCGTCGGTCATGTCCGGAGCGATCTTGATCGCCAGCGGTACGTGCTTGCCGTGGCGCAGGGCCAGTTCGGCGCGGCGCGTGGCCAGATCCGCCAGCAACTGCTTGAGCGAATCACCGAACTGCAGGCTGCGCAGGCCCGGGGTGTTCGGCGAGCTGACGTTGACCGTGACATAGCTGGCGTGGGCATACACCTTGTCCAGGCAAATCAGATAGTCGTCCACCGCGCGCTCGACCGGAGTGTCGAAGTTCTTGCCGATGTTGATCCCCAGCACGCCCTTGTATTTGGCCGCCGCGACCCGCGCCAGCAGGTTATCCACACCGAGGTTGTTGAAGCCCATGCGATTGATGATCGCCTCGGCTTCCGGCAGACGGAAGATCCGTGGTTTCGGGTTGCCCGGCTGCGGACGCGGGGTCACGGTGCCGATTTCGACGAAACCGAAACCCAGTTGCGAGAAACCGTCGATGGCCGCGCCGTTCTTGTCCAGACCGGCCGCCAGACCCACCGGGTTCGGGAAGTCCAGGCCCATGACCGTCACCGGCACATTCGCCGGCTTCTTGCACAGCATGCCGTTGAGGCCCAAACGCCCACCCGCGCCGATCAGATCCAGCGACAGATCGTGGGAGGTTTCCGGGGAAAGTTTGAACAACAGCTGACGGGCCAGGGTGTACATGGGCGGCGATGACTCGGGCGGCGAAAAGAGGCGGCGATTATAGCCGGGCAACGTCCCCCGGCGCGAGGCACACAGGTAAATCAGCCTGACTGGCATATGCCTTGCACTTTCAGGGGTATCAGCCCACAGGCCAATGGCGGCGTGCGGGCACGAACAATGGCGTCGTTCGGAGGTTTTGCCTGGGCAAAGCCTGGGACGGCGTTTTTTTTGAAGGTGGCTTTATATGAGTGATTCGTCCGTAGGGCCGCTGGCCTGGGTCAACGGCAGTGATGCCCCGGAAAAGCGTGTGATCAACCTCGGCTTCATGGCCCTGAGCGATTGCGCCTCGGTGGTCGTGGCCGCAACACAGGGCTTTGCCCAGCCCTACGGCCTGACGATCAACCTCAAGCGCCAGGCGTCCTGGGCGACCTTGCGCGACAAACTGGTCAGCGGCGAACTGGATGTGGCCCACAGCCTGTACGGGCTGATTTACGCGGTGCACCTGGGCATCGGCGGCGTCGCCCCGAGCGACATGGCGGTGCTGATGGGGCTGAACCAGAACGGCCAGAGTCTCAACCTGTCCCACGGGTTGCAGCAACTGGGCGTGACCAGTCCTGAAGCGCTGGATCGGCAGGCGCACCAAACCCGCGCAAAACTGACCTTCGCCCAGACCTTTCCCACCGGCACCCATGCGATGTGGCTGTATTACTGGCTGGCGAGTCAGGGCATTCATCCGTTGCAGGACGTCGACAGCGTGGTGGTGCCGCCGCCGCAAATGGTCGCTCACCTGCAAGCCGGGCGTATCGATGGCTTCTGCGTCGGTGAGCCGTGGGCGGCCAGCGCCGTGCAACAGGATCTGGGGTTCACCCTCGCTACCAGCCAGAGCATCTGGCCTGACCACCCGGAAAAAGTCCTTGGCTGCACCCGCGCGTTCGTCGAGCAATACCCCAACACCGCACGGGCGCTGGTGATGGCAATCCTCGAGGCCAGCCGCTTCATCGAGCAAAACCCGGAAAACCGCCGCAGCACCGCGCAGCTGCTGAGCGCCCCGGAATACCTCGACGCCCCGCTGCCCTGCATCGAACCGCGTTTTCTCGGGGACTACGCCGATGGCCTCGGCAATCGCTGGCAGGACCCGCACGCCTTGCGCTTTCACGGCAACGGCGAGGTGAATCTGCCGTACCTGTCCGACGGCATGTGGTTCATGACCCAATTCCGCCGTTGGGGCCTGTTACGCGAGGATCCCGACTACCTCGCGGTGGCCCGCCAGGTCCAACAATTGGATATCTATCGCGAAGCGGCCACCGCCGTCGGTGTCGCCGCGTGGGGCAAGGAAATGCGCAGTAGCCAGTTGCTCGATGGCAAAGTCTGGGACGGCAGCGATCCGGCTGGTTACGCCCGCAGTTTCAAGCTGCACGCCCTGAGCGACGCCGCTCCTCTGCTCGCCCGCCGCTGACAGGAGGCCGCCAATATGCTGCGCATTCTGCTGATCAACGACACCGCGAAAAAAGTCGGGCGCCTGAAGGCCGCGCTGACCGAGGCCGGTTTCGAGGTCATCGATGAGTCCGGTCTGACCATCGACCTGCCGGCCCGCGTCGAAACAGTGCGCCCGGACGTGATCCTGATCGATACCGAGTCACCGAGCCGCGATGTCATGGAGCAAGTGGTGCTGGTCAGCCGCGACCAGCCCCGGCCGATCGTGATGTTCACCGACGAACATGACCCGGGGGTGATGCGTCAGGCGATCAAGTCCGGGGTCAGTGCCTACATCGTCGAGGGCATCCACGCCCAGCGCCTGCAGCCGATTCTCGATGTGGCCATGGCGCGTTTCGAAAGCGATCAGGCCTTGCGCGCGCAACTGCTGGCCCGCGACCAGCAATTGGCCGAGCGCAAACGCATCGAACTGGCCAAAGGGCTGCTGATGAAAATGAAGGACTGCAACGAGGAAGAGGCCTACACCCTGATGCGCCGCCAGGCCATGAGTCGCCAGCAGAAGCTGATTCAGGTGGCGGAGCAGATCATTGCCATGAGTGAGTTGCTTGGCTGAAAACCGCTGAGCGCTTGAAAAGCCCCTCACCCTAACCCTCTCCCAGAGGGAGAGGGAACTGATTGGGGGATAGCGCAATGATATGCCGACCTGAACGATGTTGGGTGAATTCATAATCGACTCGGTCATTCACGTCGCTGAACTCGTTGGAACAACTCGATCAGTCCCCTCTCCCTATGGGAGAGGGGACTGATTGGGGGATAGCGCAATGATATGCCGACCTGAACGATGTTGGGTGAATTCATAATCGACTCGGTCATTCACGTCGCTGAACTCGTTGGAACAACTCGATCAGTCCCCTCTCCCTATGGGAGAGGGGACTGATTGGGGGATAGCGCAATGATATGCCGACCTGAACGATGTTGGGTGAATTCATAATCGACTCGGTCGTTCACGTCGCTGAATTCGTTGGAACAACTCGATCAGTCCCCTCTCCCTATGGGAGAGGGGACTGATTGGGCGATAGCGCAGTGATATGCCGACCTGAACGATGTTGGGTGAATTCGTAATCGACTCGGTCGTTCACGTCGCTGAATTCGTTGGAACAACTCGATCAGTCCCCTCTCCCTATGGGAGAGGGTTAGGGTGAGGGGCTTTTGATCTTTCAAGTGTTGGCACAAATCTGGCTAAGTATTCCGCACAGGTAACCAACGGCGGTTGCCCCACCCACGACAAAGACGTCGCTCACCCCGCTCGCCCACATCGGCGAACCAGGTAGCGGCGTTTTTGCGTTTTGGCCCCACAGCCCGGGGCCGGTGGTGCGGCCGTGGCGGCGCGCCACCTGCTGTGACTCCTTTCGAGATTCTTTTCAGCTGAGGTGCGCGATGAATTCAAGCTTCTGGAAATCCGGCCACACCCCGACCCTGTTCGCAGCGTTCCTGTATTTCGACCTGAGTTTCATGGTCTGGTACCTGCTCGGCCCGTTGGCGGTGCAGATCGCCGCCGACCTGCACTTGACCACACAACAACGTGGTCTGGTGGTGGCGACACCGATTCTCGCCGGCGCGGTGCTGCGCTTTGTGATGGGCATGCTGGCCGATCGTCTGTCGCCGAAAACCGCTGGCCTGATCGGTCAGGTGATCGTGATCTGCGCGCTGTTCGGCGCATGGAAACTCGGCATCCACAGTTATGAACAGGCGCTGATTCTGGGACTGTTCCTCGGCATGGCCGGTGCTTCGTTTGCCGTGGCCCTGCCGCTGGCTTCGCAGTGGTATCCACCGCAGCATCAGGGCAAGGCCATGGGCATCGCCGGCGCCGGTAACTCCGGCACCGTGTTCGCCGCGCTGATCGCCCCGGTGCTGGCTGCGGCGTTCGGCTGGAGCAACGTGTTCGGTTTCGCCCTGATTCCATTGATCCTGACGCTGGTGCTGTTCGCCTGGCTGGCAAAAAACGCCCCGCAGCGGCCCAAGGCCAAAGCCATGGCCGACTACTTCAAGGCCCTTGGCGACCGCGACAGTTGGTGGTTCATGTTTTTCTACAGCGTGACCTTCGGCGGCTTCATCGGCCTGGCCAGCGCCCTGCCCGGCTACTTCAACGACCAATACGGCCTGAGTCCTGTCACGGCGGGTTACTACACCGCTGCCTGCGTGTTCGGTGGCAGCCTGATGCGTCCGCTCGGCGGTGCGTTGGCGGATCGCTTCGGTGGCATCCGCACCTTGTTGGCGATGTACACCGTGGCGGCAATCTGCATCGCCGCTGTCGGTTTCAACCTGCCCAGCTCCTACGCCGCACTGGCGCTGTTCGTCTGCACCATGCTCGGTCTCGGTGCCGGCAACGGCGCGGTGTTCCAGTTGGTGCCGCAACGTTTTCGCCTGGAGATCGGCGTGATGACCGGGCTTATCGGCATGGCCGGTGGCATTGGTGGTTTTGCCCTGGCGGCCGGCATGGGCGCGATCAAGCAAAGCACCGGTAGCTATCAACTGGCGCTGTGGTTGTTCGCCAGCCTCGGCGTGTTGGCGTGGTTCGGTCTGCACGGGGTCAAACGTCGCTGGAGAACCACCTGGGGTTCGGCCGCAGTGACCGCTGCGCGGGTCTGAAGCCTTCATGCCCCTGCAACTGAGCTTTGCCCAGGCCAGCGCCACCGGCCCGCGCGCGGAAAATCAGGACGCAATGCGCCTGGTGACGCCCGCCCCGGCGCTGGCCGCCAGCAAAGGCTATCTGGTCGCCATTGCCGACGGCGTAAGCCAATGCGCCGACGGCGGCCTGGCCGCACGCTCGACCCTGCAGGCACTGGCGCTGGACTACTACGCCACGCCGCAAACCTGGAGCGTGGCGCAGGCGCTGGATCGCCTGCTGCTCGCACAAAATCGCTGGTTGCAGGCCAATGGCGGCGGGCAACCGCTGCTGACCACGGTCAGCGCACTGGTCCTGCGCGGTCGGCGTTTCACCCTGGCCCACGTCGGCGATTGCCGGGTCTATCGCTGGCAGGCCGACGCTTTGCAGCGGATTTCGCAGGATCATGTCTGGGAGCAGCCGGGCATGCAGCACGTGCTCAAACGCGCGCTGGGGCTGGATCAGCATCTGGTGCTGGATTTTCTCGACGGTGACTTACGCGAGGGCGAATGTTTCGTGCTGCTCAGCGATGGCGTGTGGTCGTCTCTGGGCGATACCGCAATCGCGGCGATTCTGCGCGATCAGCCGGATCTCGATAGCGCCGCACACACGTTGGTCAACGCTGCGCATCTGGCCGGCAGTCAGGATAATGCCAGTGCGCTGCTGGTGCGGGTCGATGCGCTCGGCGAAGCGAACATCGGCGATGCGCTGATTCACTTACAGCAGTGGCCGCTGCCGCCAGCGCTGAAAACCGGGCAGATGTTCGAAGGCTGGCAGGTGCAGGGCGTTGTCGCTCAGAGCCAGCAATCGCTACTGTATCGAGTGCTGGATGGCCAAGCTCGGGGCTGGTTGTTGAAAACCCTGCCGGCGCGGCTGGCCGATGATCCCCAGGCCGGGCAAGCCTTGCTGTCGGAAGAATGGTTCCTCAAGCGTGTCGCCGGGCGGCATTTTCCTGAAATCCATGCCGGCACTCAGCGTCAGCATTTGTACTACGTGATGCGCGAATATTCCGGGATGACCTTGGCGCAGCTGTTTCAAAACAACAACCCGTTGCCGTTGGCGCAGTGGCAGGACATTGCCGAGCGCTTGCTGCGGGCGGTAGGCCTGCTGCATCGGCGGCAGATTCTGCACCGCGACATCAAGCCGGAAAACCTGCATCTGGGTGACGATGGAGAGTTACGTCTGCTGGATTTTGGTCTGGCGTACTGCCCCGGTCTGTCCGCTGACGCACCGTCAACGCTGCCGGGAACGCCCAGCTTCATCGCCCCGGAAGCCTTTCGCGGCGAGCCACCGAGTGCGCAACAGGATCTGTACGCGGTGAGCGTGACCCTGTTTTTCCTGCTGACCGGGCATTTCCCCTATGGCGAGGTCGAAGCTTTCCAGCGGCCGCGATTCGGCCTGCCGGTGAGTGCCGGTCGCTACCGCCCGGACGTGCCGGAATGGATTGCGCAGAGTCTGGAGCGTGGCGTGGCGGCGGATCCGCAACAGCGCTTCGAAACGGCTGAGGAATGGTTGCTGGTGCTGGAACAAGGGGAGCGGCGCAGTTTGAGTGTGCGACCCAGGCCTTTGCTGGAGCGTGAGCCGTTGACGGTCTGGCGGACGGTAGCATTGCTGGCTTTGCTGGGGAATCTGGTGCTGCTGGTGGTGTTGTTTCACCGCTGATACCGCTTCGCGCCCTTCGCGAGCAAGCCCGCTCCCACAGGGGATTTGTGAACGACTCGGTTCTACTGTGGGAGCGGGCTTGCTCGCGAAGGCGTCCGTCCAATCACTACAAATCCTTCTGTTTGAACGCTCCACGAATGGGCAGCCCGCTTCGATAAGGTGCAAAAAACCTTGATAAACGCTGACTAAACGCAATAAACCCGCCACCCCCACACTTGGCACAACCGCTGCATTACCCGTTTCACCATACATAAAGCCCAGCCTTCAACGACGAAGGCCGGGCTTCCCGAGAGAACGGGACCAGGACAAAGGCGTCCTCGCTAGGCAACTAGCGGGACGCCTTTTTTTGTTTGCGCAACATTTGTCGAGCACGGCCTGACTGCCCACAAGAGGCCAGCCACCGCTCCCCGGAGAACCTGATGAAAAAACTCAAACTGGTGATGATCGGCAATGGCATGGCCGGGGTTCGCACCCTGGAAGAACTGCTCAAGTTGAGCAACGAGCTGTACGACATCACGGTCTTCGGTGCCGAACCGCACACCAACTACAACCGCATCCTGCTGTCGCCGGTGCTGGCCGGTGAACAGACCTTCGAAGAGATCGTGCTCAACGACCTCGACTGGTACCTGGAAAACCACATCAAGTTGCTGCTCAACCGCAAGGTGGTGCAGATCGACCGGGTCAAACGCCGGGTGATCGCCGAGGACGGCACCGAGGCTGAATATGATCGCCTGCTGATCGCCACCGGCTCGACGCCGTTCATCCTGCCGATTCCGGGCAATACCTTGCAGGGTGTGATCGGCTACCGCGACATCGCCGACACCCAGGCGATGATCGACACCGCCAAAACCCACAAGCACGCGGTGGTCATCGGCGGCGGCCTGCTCGGCCTCGAAGCCGCCAACGGCCTGATGCTGCGCGGCATGCACGTCACCGTGGTGCACATCGGCGAATGGCTGCTGGAGCGACAGCTGGACAAGACCAGCGGCCAACTGCTGCAAACGGCGCTCGAAGCCCGTGGCCTGCACTTTCGTCTGTGCGAGCAGACCCAAGCCCTGCACGACGCAGGCAACGGCCGGGTCGGCTCGGTACAGTTCAAGAACGGCGAGATCATCCCCGCCGATCTGGTGGTGATGGCCGCCGGCATCCGCCCCAATACCGAACTGGCGGAACGCGCCGGCATCCCCTGCAACCGCGGGATTCTGGTCAACGACACCCTGCAGACCTACGATCCGCGCATCTATGCCATCGGCGAATGCGCCAGCCATCGTGGCATCGCCTATGGCCTGGTGGCGCCGCTGTTCGAACAGGCCAAGGTCTGCGCCAATCACCTCGCACAACTGGGTTTCGCCCGCTATCAGGGCTCGGTGACCTCGACCAAATTGAAAGTCACCGGCATCGACCTGTTTTCCGCCGGTGATTTCATGGGCGGCGAAGGCACCGAAACCATCACCCTCTCCGACCCGATCGGCGGCGTGTACAAAAAACTGGTGATCAAGGATGACGTGCTGGTCGGCGCCTGTCTGTACGGCGATACGGCAGATGGCGGTTGGTATTTCCGACAGATTCGTGAGAATCACGCCATCGGCGAGATCCGCGATCACCTGATGTTTGGTGAAAATTCTATCGGCGACGTAGGACATCAGGGCCAGGACAAAGCCATGAGCATGGCCGACACTGCCGAAGTCTGCGGCTGCAACGGCGTGTGCAAAGGCACCATCGTCAAGGCGATTCAGGAACACGGCCTGTTCAGCGTCGATGACGTGAAGAAGCACACCAAGGCTGCCAGTTCCTGCGGCTCCTGCGCCGGGCTGGTCGAGCAGATCCTGATCAACACCGTCGGCGGCGCGGCGGACGTCAAACCGAAAAGCGAAAAAGCCATCTGCGGTTGCAGCGACCTCAACCACGGGCAGATCCGCCAGGCGATCCGCGAACAGCATCTGCTGACCATCGCCGACACCATGAGCTACCTCAACTGGCGCACCCCGAATGGCTGTGCCACCTGCCGGCCGGCGCTGAACTATTACCTGATTTCCACCTGGCCCGGCGAAGCCAGGGACGATCCGCAATCGCGCCTGATCAACGAACGCGCCCACGCCAACATTCAGAAGGACGGCACCTATTCGGTGGTGCCACGGATGTGGGGCGGCGTGACCAACCCTTCGGAACTGCGCCGCATCGCCGACGTGGCCGACAAATACAACGTACCGATGGTCAAGGTCACCGGCGGTCAGCGCATCGACCTGCTGGGGATCAAGAAGCAGGACTTGCCGGGCGTCTGGAAAGACCTCGACATGCCGTCCGGCCACGCCTACGGCAAATCCATCCGCACCGTGAAAACCTGCGTCGGCAGCGAGTTCTGCCGCTTTGGCACGCAGAACTCGACGCAGTTGGGTATCGAGCTTGAGCACGACCTGTTCAACATGTGGTCGCCGCACAAGGTGAAACTCGCTGTCTCCGGATGCCCACGCAACTGCTCGGAAGCGGGGATCAAGGACGTAGGAATCATCGGTGTCGACTCCGGCTGGGAGATGTACATCGGCGGCAACGGCGGGATCAAGACCGAAGTCGCCGAGTTCTTCGTCAAGCTGAAAACCGCCGAGGAAGTTCGTGAATACAACGGCGCGTTCCTGCAGCTGTATCGCGAAGAAGCCTTTTACCTCGAACGCACCGTGCACTACCTGCAACGGGTCGGCATGGAGCACATCAAGCAGGCCGTGCTTGAAGATCCGGAGCGGCGCAAGGCCCTGAACGAGCGTCTGCAGTTCTCCCTGTCGTTCGAACAGGACCCGTGGAAAGAGCGTCTGGCGCAGCCGCAACTGAAGAAAGAATTCGAGGTGATCCCCGTGAAAAACCTGGAGGTGCCGGCATGAATTGGCTCGATATCTGTGCCCTGGAAGAGATCAACGCCCTCGGTTCGCGGATCATTGCCGGGCCGAAAGGCGACATCGCGATTTTTCGTACAAGCGACGACGAAGTTTTCGCCCTCGACGACCGCTGCCCGCACAAGGGCGGGCCGCTGTCACAAGGTTTGATCTACGGAAAACGCGTGGCCTGCCCGCTGCACAACTGGCAGATCGACCTGCAAACCGGCGAGGCTCAGGCCCCGGACATCGGCTGCGCGCACCATCATCCGGCCCGGGTCGAAAACGGCCGCGTGCAGTTGGCACTGCGGGATGCGGTCTGATGAACCGCCAGACGACCGCCTCGACCTGCTGCTACTGCGGCGTCGGCTGCGGCGTGCTGATCGAGCATGACGGCGAGCGCATTCTCGGCGTCAGCGGCGATCCGGCGCATCCGGCCAACTTCGGCAAATTGTGCAGCAAAGGCTCGACCCTGCACCTGACCGGCGATCTGGCCGCCCGGGCGCTGTACCCGGAGCTGCGTCTGGGCAAAGGCCTGGCGCGCAGTCGCTGCGACTGGAATACGGCGCTGGATCACGCGACCCAGGTCTTTGCCGAGACCATCGCCGAACACGGCCCGGACAGCGTGGCGTTTTACATCTCCGGACAGTTGCTGACCGAAGACTATTACGCCTTCAACAAATTGGCGCGAGCGCTAGTCGGGACCAACAACATCGACAGCAATTCCCGGCTGTGCATGTCGTCGGCAGTGGTCGGTTACAAGCGCAGCCTCGGCGCCGATGCGCCGCCGTGCAGCTATGAAGATCTGGAGCTCAGCGATTGCGTGATGATCGCCGGCAGTAACATGGCCTACGCCCACCCGGTTCTTTTCCGACGCCTTGAAGAGGCAAAATCGCGCCGACCGCAGATGAAGGTCATCGTCATCGACCCCCGACGCACCGACACCTGTGAGCTGGCGGACCTGCATCTGGCAATTTTGCCCGGCACCGATGTCGCTCTGTTCCATGGGATTTTGCATCTGCTGCTGTGGGAAGACTGGATCGACCGCGACTTCATCAGGGCGCACACCGACGGTTTGCCTGAACTGAAAAATCGGGTGCGCGATTACACCCCGCAAATGGTCGCGCAACTGTGCGGGATCAGTGTCGAGCAATTGCAGCAGTGCGCGGAATGGGTGGGCACGGCGCCAAGTTTCCTGTCGCTTTGGTGCATGGGCCTGAATCAGTCCACCGCTGGCAGCGCGAAAAACAGCGCGCTGATCAATCTGCACCTGGCCACCGGGCAGATCGGCCGGCCAGGCGCAGGACCTTTCTCGCTGACCGGTCAGCCAAATGCCATGGGCGGGCGGGAAACCGGCAGCCTGTCCAATTTGCTGCCCGGTCACCGGGAGGCAGCCAACCCCGAACACCGCGCCGAAGTGGCAGCCTATTGGGGCGTCGATCAACTGCCTGAAAACATTGGACTGAGCGCCATCGAGCTGTTCGAGCGGATGCGCAGCGGCCAGATCAAGGCGCTGTGGATTGCCTGCACCAACCCCGCACAGTCCATGCCCGATCAACACGCGGTTCGCGAGGCGCTGCAGGCCTGCCCGTTCGTGGTGTTGCAAGAAGCCTTCCGCACCACCGAAACCGCCGCCTTCGCCGACCTGTTGTTACCCGCTGCCAGTTGGGGCGAAAAGGAAGGCTCGGTGACCAACTCCGAACGGCGCATTTCCCACGTGCGCCAGGCCATTCTCCCACCCGGTGAAGCGCGGCCGGACTGGGCGATCACCGTGGATTTCGCACAACGGCTGGAGCAACGTCTGCGTCCGCAACAACCAAGCCTGTTTGCTTTCGAGCATCCGGCGCAGTTGTTCGACGAATACAAGCAACTGACCCGTGGACGCGATCTGGACCTGTCGGGCATCAGCCATCAATTGATCGATGAACTGGGACCGCAGCAGTGGCCCTTCCCCACCGGGGCCCGAAAAGGCACCGCGCGTTTGTATGGCGACGGGATTTTTCCCACGGCCAACGGTCGTGCGCAGTTTGTTGCCGATCCTTATCGCGCGGCCAAAGAACAACGCGATGCACGGTTTCCGCTGACCCTGATCACCGGCCGTCTGCGCGATCAATGGCACGGTATGAGCCGCACCGGCACCGCAGCGCAATTGTTCGGGCATGTCAGCGAAGCGCTGTTGAGCCTGCATCCGGACGAAATGCGCCGTCATCGTTTGCAGCCGGGAGATCTGGTCAATCTGAAGAGTCGACGCGGTGCGGTGATTGTGGCTGTCGGCAGCGACGACGGCGTGCGTCCGGGTCAGGCTTTTTTGCCGATGCACTGGGGCGAGCGCTTTCTCAAGGGCGGAGTAAACAGCCTGACCCTGGCGGCCTTCGACCCGCTGTCGAAGCAGCCCGAACTCAAGCACAGCGGCGTGCGTCTGGAACCGGTGAATCTGCCATGGCAGCTCTTCGCACTCATCGAGGGCGATGTTCAACGGCATTTCGAGACACTACGACCCCTGTGTGAGGCGTTTTCCTACGTCAGCCTCAGCCTTGCCGGACGTGAACGGCCCGCGCTGCTGATACGCGCTGCCAGCGTCACGGCGCCGGAGCCGCAACTGCTGCGCGATATCGATCAGTGTCTGGCGCTGCTCGACGGGCCGGTGCTGGCCTACGACGACCCGCGTCGCGCCATCGGCAAACGGGTACGCATCGAAAACGGCCGCATCACCGCGATCCGCCTGGCCGGCGAAACCCTGGCCCGGCATTGGCTGCAGGGGCTATGGCTGGAGGGCCGCGCCGATGAACAACTGCGACGCTGGCTGCTGGCGCCGATGAGTGCGCCGCCGGGCAGTGCCGGTTTGCAGGCCAATCCGGGAAAAACCCTATGCAACTGCCAAAACGTCAGCCACAGCGCGGTGTGTGCCGGGATTCGCCAGGGTCTCGATCTGCAAGGCCTCAAACGACAACTGGGATGCGGCACGCAATGCGGTTCGTGCGTCCCGGAAATCAAACGATTGCTGGCGGCCGATCTGCAGCCGGTATCCAGCTGATAAGGAAAACACCATGAATGCAAAAGTCTGGCTGGTGGGTGCAGGTCCCGGTGATCCCGAACTGCTGACGCTCAAAGCGGTGCGCGCATTGCGTGAAGCGCAGGTGGTGTTGATTGACGATCTGGTCAATGCCGCGGTGCTGGAGCATTGCCCCACCGCGCGAATCATTGCCGTGGGCAAACGCGGCGGCTGTCGCTCGACACCGCAGGCGTTCATCCATCGGCTGATGTTGCGTTATGCGCGCCAAGGCAACTGCGTGGTGCGGCTCAAGGGCGGTGACCCGTGCATTTTCGGTCGTGGCGGCGAAGAGGCGCAGTGGTTACGCGAACGTGGGATTGAGGTCGAGTTGGTCAACGGTATTACCGCCGGACTCGCCGGCGCGACGCAATGCGATATTCCGCTGACGTTGCGCGGTGTGGCGCGCGGGGTGACGCTGGTGACCGCGCACACCCAGGACGACAGTCAATTGAACTGGCAGGCGTTGGCGCGAGGTGGGACGACACTGGTGATTTACATGGGGGTGGCCAAGCTTGGCGAGATTCGCGATCAGCTATTGGCCGGCGGGATGGCGGCAGATACGCCGGTGGCGATGATCGAGAATGCCTCTCTGCCAGAGCAGCGTGAGTGCCGCACTGATCTGATGAGCATGAGTGACGACGCCTGCCGGTTTGAGCTCAAGAGCCCGGCCATACTCGTCATCGGCGCAGTGGCTGCCATTGCAGAGCAAAGGATCGCAGTCTCCGGCAGCTCCCGCAAGGGAACTGTGTACGCCCTGTAAAGCCAAATCGCAGGCAAAGAAAAGCCCGGCCTGAGCCGGGCTTTTCTCGTAGCGGCAGCTAATTACTTAGCTTGAGCTTCAACCTGCGCTTCTACGCGACGGTTAACAGCACGGCCAGCTTCGGTTTTGTTGTCAGCAACTGGGCGGGATTCGCCGTAGCCGATCGACTGAACGCGGGACGACTCAACACCGTACTGCTGGGTCAGAACCTGCTTAACGGCGTTTGCACGACGCTCGGACAGTTTCTGGTTGTAAGCGTCAGGACCGACGGAGTCAGTGTGACCTTCAACAGTGGTGTGAGTGGCTGGGTACTGCTTCATGAAGTCAGCCAGGTTCTTGATGTCAGCGTAGCTGTTTGGCTTGACGACCGACTTGTCGAAGTCGAACTTCACGTCCAGCTCTACACGAACAACTTCAGCAACTGCTGGGCAGCCATCAGCGTCAACAGTTACGTTGGCTGGGGTGTCCGGGCACTTGTCAACGTTGTCGCAAACGCCATCGTTGTCGCTGTCGGAGCAGACTTCAGCCGGAGCTGGAACTGGAGCAGCAGCTGGCTTGCCGCCGCCACCGAAGTTCACACCCAGACCAACCGATGGAGCGTAGTCCCAACGGCCGTTGTCCAGTTTGTAGTCAGCTTCTACGCCAGCACGGGCGAAGAAGTTTTCAGCGAAGTAGTACTTAACGCCAGCGCCAGCAGTCAGGAAAGTCGACTGGTCGCGACCGGTGTGGCCGTCAGCAGCTACGTTGGTCAGGTTGCCGTGCTTAACACCACCTTCAACGTAAGGACGCAGAGCGTCGCCAGCGTTGTTGAAGTGGTACTGAGCGGTCAGACCGAAGTTGTCACCGCGCAGTTTCTGGCTACCGGTACCGTCGTTCGAACGGGTGTGGTTGTTACGATCCCAGCCGAAGTTGATCGAGACGTCGTCGGTCAGGAAGTAACCGATTTTGGCGCCTGGGTTGAAGCCGTCTTCGACATGATCAATGCTGTCGTTGTACTGCTTCTTGTAGTTGATCTCGCCTTCAACTGCGCCTTGGCCTTGTGCCAGTGCGCCGAACGAAGTAGCGGCAATAAGAGAACCAATGGCCAAGCCCAAGGTGTTTTTCAGTTTCATCCGTTAAATCCCCATCTGGTGATTGTGAAGCAGTCCCGCAAACCGGGGGACAACTCGGCGGCAAGTCTATCAGAACTTGCCTACACGTAAGAGATATTTGCGCTGAACTAAGTTTCAGCAATGCCTGCAAATTTCTCACGCAATTTGTCTAGAGCACGTTTGTACCGCATTTTTGTCGCACTCAAACCCATGTGCATGATGTCTGCGATCTCCTGAAACTCCAGCTCTGCGACAAATCGTAGCACCAGAATTTCACGGTCAATCGGGTTCACATACACCAGCCAGCGATCGAGTCCGCCCTTCTCCTCGGGTTTCGGCGCCTTTTCTTCCGACGCTTCTTCCAGCGGGTCCAGACTCAAGGCGTCCATCAAGCGACGCTTTCGCCGTTCCTTCCGATACTGCGTGATGCATTCGTTATACGTGATGCTGTAGAGCCAGGTTTTGAACTTCGATTTCCCCTCGAAGTTCTTCAGGCCGTACAACACCTTAAGCATCACTTCCTGACAGACATCGTCTGCGTCGCGATCGTTCCCAAGATATCTCGCACAAACGTTAAATAATGTTCGCTGGTAACGCCGCATCAGCTCTTCATAGGCGCGCGTCACGTGAAACAGCTCGGTATGCGAGCGCGCGACCAACTCCTCATCAGAGAGCTCACGGGGGTCATAGCGCGTGGATAGCGTTTGGGCTTTATTCAAAACAAGTCGTGCCGACAGTCAGGTCAATGTCCGCCGCACCCCTCTCAGGGCATTTTGCGGCGGCATACATTAGCAGGGTTTGCCGGGTTAGCGGCTACTCACATGCTGTTCCAGCAGGATCCGATTGGAGAGTGAGACTAGCTCACCCTCATCGGTCAGCAATGTGGTTTTAACCGTGCCGATCTCTTCGATCTGGCCTTCGACCTCGCCAACACGCACTTGTTGCCCAACCTGATACAACTCACGCACATAGATTCCCGCAAGAATCTGACCGGCAATTTCCCGGCTTCCCAAACCCATGGCCAGCGCAACGGCCAGACCAACGGTAATCAATACGATGACAATCACATGGTTCAGCAGGTCAGTCTTGACCTCGAGCTGGCTGATCGCGACCGAGATACTGATGATGATCACCAGCCCCTGGGCGATTCGGCCCAAACCCGAAGCGTAGTCCAGCCCTACGCCTTCTGCCGCTCCGCGCACCAGGCCGTTGGCCAATTGCGCGAGCAAAACACCCACCAGCAACACCAGCGCGGCGCCGAAAACCTTCGGCAAATACAAGGCCAGCATGTCCAGCGTAGCTGAAACTCGCTCAAGTCCAAGGGACTCTGCTGCAGAAACCAGGAAAATCAGCAGAACGAACCAGTAAACAATCTTCCCGATCAAGGTTGAGATCGGCACTTGCAGGCCGGCCCGCGACATCAACTTGGTCAGGCCGGTGCCGCCCATCAGGCGATCAAGGCCCAGTTTGGCGAGCAATTTGGACAGCAAGGTATCGAGCAGCTTGGCCACCACGAAACCCAACAGCAGCACCACCAGTGCGCCGAACAGGTTCGGGATGAAGTTGGCGACTTTGGTCCACAACGCAGTCATTGCAGTGACGAGGCTCTGAGTCCAGAGATCAAGTTCCATATTCAATCAGCCTTATCAGCAGTGCGTGCAGTAGTTTTACGAAGACGGGAAACCGGCGAGACGTGGGCCGATCCGTTATTCAGGGCGATCATCAGCGCGGGCAGCCAGCGGCCCAGCAGGCTGAACAGATCACCGGCGCCCACCTGGCGGTTGGCGGTTTTGAGTACGCGACCCAGGCATGCGTCGTCGTCACGGCTGGACGGCGAGGCGTTGAGCATGTCGCGCAAAGACTGTTCAAACGGATCGTGCATACGCACCTCTCGTGATGTCTGTGAAAGACGCGGGCAAATTTGGTCGGGTCACATGTTGCATATTCACACCCAGCGCAAACGGCGGAATAACCACCATTGACCGAAGGCCATCGCCAGCACCGTCAGACAGGCAATCAGGAAACCATAAGGGCTGCTCGAGAACGGAATGCCGCCCACATTGATGCCCAGCAGGCCGGTGAGAAAACTCATCGGCAAAAAGATGCAGGTGATGATGCCGAAGCGGTACATCGTGCGATTCATGCGCACGTTCAAACGCCGGTCTTCGGCCTCCAGCACAAGCCCCATGCGCTCTCGGGTCAATTCCAGCTCTTCCAGATAGCGCGTCAGGCTGTTGTTCAATTCGTTCCAGTAGTCGGCGTCATCGTCGACAAACCACGGCAGTTTTATCCGGGTCAGTTGTCCGAAAATATCCCGCTGCGGTGCCAGAAAACGCTTCAGTCCGGCCGCCCGGCGGCGGATGTGCAAAATCGAGCCATGCTCGGGGGTATACCGTTCGTCGGCATCCAGTTTTTCTTCCTCTTCATCGACCAGTTCCGACAGGCAGGTGACCAGATCCTGCACCTTGTTGGTAAGGAATTGCGCCAGATACAGGATCAGTTCAGATGAGGTTTTCGGGCCTTTGCCTTCGCTTAGCAGCGCCAGCAGCTCATCGGTGGCACGCAGCGGACGCAAACGCAGCGAGATGACCCGTTGCGCCGACGCGAAAATCCGCACCGAGACCATGTCTTCCGGCTCGGCGCCGGGGTTGAGGTTGACCCCGCGCAGAAACAGCAGAAGTTCGGCATCCGGCAACGGCAACAGGCGTGGCCGGGTGTTCTCTTCCAGCAGCAGGTCGCAGGCAAATTCATTCAGGCCGCTGGATTTGCGCAGCCAGGTCTGGGTTTGCGGATGGCTGCGATCCCAATGCAGCCACAGGCTCTCATGGGCCTGCAGTTGCAGATCGTCGAGCTCAGTCCGGGCAATCGAACGCGCACCGCCTTTACCGTCCAGCACCAGGGCATGCACCAGCCCCCACTGCGCGTTTTGTTCCTCGAACATCCGCATCCCTTTGTCGAAAAACTTATTCAGGCATCTGCAGCGGACTTGGCGAAACGATCACGCCGTTGTTGTCCGCATAGATGTAGTGGCCCGGGTGGAACGTCACGCCGGCGAAAGTCACCGGTACGTTGAGATCGCCGATACCGCGCTTTTCGGTTTTCATCGGATGGCTGGCCAACGCCTGAACGCCGAGATCGGTCTGGGCAATAACGTCGACGTCACGGATACAACCGTAGATGACCATCCCTTCCCAGCCGTTTTTCGCGGCTTTCTCGGCGATCATGTCGCCCAGCAGCGCGCGCCGCAGCGAACCGCCGCCATCGACCACCAGCACCTTGCCGTTACCCTTGAGTTCGGCTTGCTCTTTGACCAGCGAGTTATCTTCGAAACATTTGATGGTCACGATTTCGCCGCCGAAGGAATCACGGCCGCCGAAATTGCTGAACATCGGTTCCAGCACCTGCACCAGCTCCGGATAGGCGTCGCACAGGTCAGGCGTGAGGTAATGGTTCATCGAAAAACTCCTGTAAAAAGGAAGACGATCAAGGATGTCGCACTCTTTTGAAACGAGTCCCGGCGGTCGCTGTTTACCTTAGTTCATGCAATGGTCGCTGAACGAACCTGAACAAACGCTGAAACGTAATAGCTAAACAGCCACCAAATATGACCAGAACCGCACAATGCGTCATATCTTAGCCGCAAGGCGACCTGAACGAAATGCCCTTTTCAGAGCCCCGGACTCAGACCGCAGCGGCAAGATCCGGCTTGTCGCCGAGCAACGGCGTCTGCTGATCGTTCAACCAGCGTGCCACCAGCGGCCAGACCTCGGCCTGCGCCGCCTTGCTCACCAACATCTCGACATGCCCGAAGTTGTCGCTGAAGCCCTGCTCGCGCCCCAGATTGACGAACTGTTTGTGCTCGGAGCCGATCTGCTCGAACAGTTTGCGACAGGCCCACGCCGGATCCTGATGATCGCCCGCCGCGGTCACTGCCAGCACCGGCACCTGAACCTCGGCCAGGCCGGCCCACCAGTCCTTGTCCTTGTCGCCAAAACGCCCGAACAAGCCGTACCAGCGCATGCTTTCCAGCGCCAGCCCGATCGGCTCGTCTTCCGGGCCGCGCTTGAGGCGTGAGCCGGACAACTGCGCGAAACGCTTGAGAATGAAGCGCCCGCTCCACTCCACCGGTGGAATCTTCAGCGGCCAGTACGTGCGGCTGACCTGCGTGCCGAAAAACGCCGCCGAGGCCACGGCCGGCTCGCCGAGGTATTCGCCACCCAGCGCCGCCGCCAGCGTGATGCCGCCCAGCGAATGGCCGATCCAGTGCGGCACCTGCCCGCTCTGCTCGCGGACGAACGCGGCAATCGCCGGCAGATCGTAACGGGCGTAGTCGGCTACGCGGTTGCGCCGGTAGTCCTCGTTGCGCTGCGACAGGCCGTGACCGCGCATCTCCGGGATCCACACGTCGAAGCCCAGACGGGTCAGGTACGCACCCAACCCGAGGCCCTTGGGGGAAAACCAGAAGCGCCGATTGGAAAAACTGCCGTGCAACAAAATCACCGGCACGCCGCGTGGTGTCGTGTCGTCGGCCATGCCCAAGCGGGTCACGGCGATTTCCACGGACCAGTCGGGACTGTTGCCGGGTTTGAGTCGATACACATCTTCGCTCAGATCACCGCGACGTTCGGCGCTGATCAGGGCGACAGGAAACAGGTTGCTGCTGCTTTGCATAATGCTCTTGCACAAAAAAGGGCGGCATCTACAGGAGCCCGCCCTACTTCAATCTCAAAGCCCCCGACCTTTGTGGGAGCGGGCTTGCTCGCGAAAGCGGTGTATCAGCCAACATTTGTGGCGGATCTCATTCCGTCTTCGCGAGCAAGCCCGCTCCCACAGGCGTGGATGGCCGTTCACATATGGATCAAGCCTGCGCCTGACCTTCGGCGAGGAAGAACCAGGTTTCCAGCACGGAGTCCGGGTTCAGCGACACGCTTTCGATGCCCTGCTCCATCAGCCACTTGGCCAGATCCGGGTGGTCCGAAGGGCCCTGACCGCAGATGCCGATGTATTTGCCGGCCTTGTTGCACGCGGCAATCGCGTTGGCCAACAGCTTCTTGACCGCCGGATTACGCTCGTCGAACAGGTGCGCGATGATCCCGGAGTCACGGTCCAGGCCCAGTGTCAGCTGAGTCAAGTCGTTGGAACCGATCGAGAAACCGTCGAAGAACTCGAGGAATTCTTCAGCCAGGATCGCGTTGGATGGCAGTTCGCACATCATGATCACGCGCAGGCCGTTGTCGCCACGGGCCAGGCCGTTTTCGGCGAGCAGATCGACCACCTGGCTGGCTTCGCCGAGGGTACGCACGAACGGCACCATGATTTCGACGTTGGTCAGGCCCATCTCGTTGCGCACGCGTTTCAACGCGCGGCATTCGAGTTCGAAGCAGTCACGGAACGATTCGCTGATGTAACGCGAAGCGCCACGGAAGCCGAGCATCGGGTTTTCTTCTTCCGGCTCGTACAGCTTGCCGCCGATCAGGTTGGCGTATTCGTTGGACTTGAAGTCCGACAGACGCACGATGACCTTCTTCGGCCAGAACGCAGCAGCGAGGGTGCTGATGCCTTCCACCAGTTTTTCGACGTAGAAGCCGACCGGATCGTTGTAACCGGCGATGCGCTTGTCGACGCTGTCCTTGATTTCCTGCGGCAGGCCATCGTAGTTCAGCAGCGCTTTCGGGTGGACGCCAATCATGCGGTTGATGATGAATTCCAGACGGGCCAGGCCGACACCGGCGTTCGGCAGCTGCGCGAAATCGAAGGCGCGGTCCGGGTTGCCGACGTTCATCATGATCTTGAACGGCAGCTCCGGCATGGCGTCCACGGAGTTTTTCTTGACGTCGAAGCCCAGCTCGCCTTCGAAGATGTAACCGGTGTCGCCTTCGGCGCAGGACACGGTCACACCCTGACCATCCTTGAGCAGTTGGGTGGCGTTGCCGCAACCCACGACCGCTGGAATCCCCAGTTCACGGGCGATGATCGCCGCGTGGCAGGTACGGCCGCCACGGTTGGTGACGATGGCGCTGGCGCGCTTCATCACCGGCTCCCAGTCCGGGTCGGTCATGTCGGAGACCAGCACGTCGCCGGCCTGGACTTTGTCCATTTCCGAGACGTCCTTGATGATCCGCACTTTGCCGGCGCCAATGCGCTGGCCGATGGCACGACCTTCCACCAGCACGGTGCCGGTTTCTTTCAACAGGTAACGTTCCATGACGTTGGCCTGGGTGCGGCTTTTCACGGTTTCCGGACGGGCCTGCACGATGTACAGCTTGCCGTCGTCACCGTCTTTGGCCCACTCGATGTCCATCGGGCAGCCGTAGTGCTTCTCGATGATCATCGCCTGCTTGGCCAGCTCGCTGACTTCGGCGTCGGTCAGGCAGAAACGCGCGCGTTCAGCCTTGTCGACATCGACGGTCTTCACCGAACGACCGGCCTTGGCCTCGTCGCCGTAGATCATCTTGATCGCCTTGCTGCCGAGGTTGCGGCGCAGGATCGCCGGGCGACCGGCTTCCAGGGTGCCTTTGTGTACATAGAATTCGTCGGGGTTGACCGCGCCTTGAACAACGGTTTCGCCCAGACCGTAGGCGCCGGTGATGAACACCACGTCACGGAAACCGGATTCGGTATCGAGGGTGAACATCACGCCGGCGGTACCGGTTTCCGAACGCACCATGCGCTGCACGCCAGCCGACAGGGCGACCAGTTTGTGGTCGAAGCCCTGGTGCACGCGGTAGGAAATCGCCCGGTCGTTGAACAGCGAAGCGAACACCTCTTTGGCGGCGCGAATAACGTTTTCCACACCACGGATGTTCAGGAAGGTTTCCTGCTGACCGGCGAACGAGGCATCCGGCAAGTCTTCGGCGGTGGCGGAAGAACGCACGGCCACGGCCACGTCAGGGTTACCGGCCGACAGCGCGGCGAACGCGGTGCGGATCTCGGTATTGAGTTTTTCAGGGAATTCGGCGTCCATGATCCATTGACGGATCTGCGCACCGGTCTTGGCCAGTGCATTGACGTCATCGACGTCCAGGGCGTCGAGAGCCTTGTGGATCTGATCGTTGAGGCCGCTCAGTTCGAGAAAGTCGCGATAGGCCTGCGCGGTGGTGGCAAAGCCGCCGGGGACCGACACACCGGCACCCGCCAGGTTGCTGATCATCTCGCCCAGGGATGCGTTCTTGCCCCCCACATGCTCAACATCGTGTTTGCCGAGCTTATCGAGGGAAACTACGTACTCTACCAAGGTGATCTCTCCACTAACTGTGTTGGAAAAGCTCAGAAACCGGCGGCTCGGGGGAGCGTTGGCCGGCTGTATGGCCTGGACCTGGAAAATAAGTGAGAATGCGGGCCAATGGCGGCCGGCAAATCGCGCCTATCATATCCAGAAATACTCTTTAGCTTAAGGCCCAAGGTGCAAATGAAACGATCTGCTTTCTTTATCTCCGATGGCACCGGCATTACCGCCGAAACCCTGGGTCAAAGCCTTCTGGCGCAGTTCGAAAACATTACCTTCACCAAGCTCACGCGGCCGTATATCGACAACGCGGACAAAGCGCGGGCCATGGTACAACAAATCAACAAAGCCGCCGAAACCGACGGCTTCCGTCCGATCATCTTCGACACCATCGTCAATCAGGACATCCGTGAGATTCTCGCAACCTCCAATGGTTTCATGATCGACATTTTCTCGACGTTCCTCGCCCCGCTCGAACAGGAACTGACCGAGCATTCTTCCTACACCGTCGGCAAGTCGCACTCGATCGGCCACAACTCCAATTACATGGAGCGCATCGAGGCGGTGAACTTCGCCCTCGACAACGACGACGGCGCGCGCACCCACTATTACGACAAGGCCGACCTGATACTAGTGGGCGTGTCGCGTTGTGGTAAGACGCCGACGTGTCTGTACATGGCAATGCAATTCGGTATCCGCGCGGCCAACTATCCGCTGACCGAAGACGACATGGAACGCCTGACCCTGCCGACCGCCCTGCGCGCCCATCAGCACAAGCTGTTCGGCCTGACCATCGACCCCGACCGCCTCACCGCGATCCGCAACGAGCGCAAGCCCAACAGCCGCTATTCGAGCTACGCCCAGTGCGAATTCGAAGTGCGCGAAGTGGAAAACCTGTTCCGCCGCGAGAACATCCCGCACATCAACTCCACGCATTTTTCGGTGGAAGAGATTTCGGCGAAGATTCTGGTGGAGAAAGGCGTGGAGCGGCGGTTCAAATAGATTTGTGGCGTCTGTTCCGACGCCTTCGAGCAAGCCCGCGCCCACAGGTTGATCGAGCTCCTCCAGTTGGAATGCGATCGCATGTGAGAGCGGGCTTGCTCGCGAAGAACGATTACACGGTTTCCGTTAATGCCCGCGCCAGAGCCTCGAACCCGGACAGCAACAACCGGTCATCCCCCACCGCATTGCACACACTCGCTCGAATGAACTGCGGCACCGCCGCATGCCCGACCGCAAAGGCCTCGGCGGTGGCCACCAGGTAGTTGTTTTCCTTCAGCTCCGCAGCAATTTGCGATGCGCGCCACAGCTCCGGCACCTCAATCCAGAAGTGCGGGCTATGCGCATCCGCCTTGTAATTGAGCCCCGCCAACACCGGTGCGACCAGCGCCTTGCGCCGGCCGATTTCGCTGATCTGCTCATCCAGCAAACGCTCGGCCATGCCGTTGTCGATCCAGCGGCTCGCCAACTCCATCGCCAGCGGATTGGCCATCCAGCAGGTGCCGCGAATGGCCGCACTCAGGCGCCCGATCAGCGTTTGCGGTGCATGCAGATAACCGACCCGCAGACCGGCTGAAACGGCCTTGCTCAGACTGCCGATCAACACCGCGCGCTCGGCGGCGAAATGGCTCAGCGGCAACGGCCGCTGGCGGGCCAGCACCGCATGCGCGTCGTCTTCGAAAACCAGCAGATGGTGTTGGCGACAGATGTCGGCAATCGCCTCGCGCCGTGGCACCGACATGACTGCCGCCGTCGGGTTTTGAATCGTCGGCGTGCAGTACAGCGCCGAGACGCGATGCTGCCGGCAGACGTCGTCCAGCGCTGCCGGCAGCAGCCCTTCGTCATCCATTGCGACACCGATGAGTTTGATCCCCAACTGGCGCGCGACGCTGATCAGGCCTGGATAGGTCAGATGCTCGGTAACCAACGTGTCGCCGGCCTTGAGCAGGCCCATCAAGGCGCACAGCAAGCCATGCTGGCCGCCATTGACGCACAACACCTGATCGGCGTGCGGCTGGAACGCGCCATGACTCAACCAACGCGCCCCCGCCTGCCGATGCCGCAGCAAACCGCTTTCGACGGTGTAACCGGTCAACTGCTGCAAGCCGCGCGGATCACTGGCGAGGCTGTGCAGGGTCTGGCTCATGAATGCCGCTTCCTGCCCAGGGATCGGCTGATTGCGGCTCATGTCGAAACAGGCGCGCGGCTCATCGCTGACATTGCGAAAGCCCTTGTCCTGCGGCCGCTCCATCCCGCGCTCACGCACATAAGTGCCATCGCCGACCCGGGCCACCACCAGACCGACCCGCTCCAGTTCGCCATAGGCGCGACTGATGGTGCCAATGGTCACGCCCAGACTATCGGCCAACAGCCGGTGCGGCGGCAATTTCGCTCCCGCCGCAATCACGCCTTCGGCGATGGCCTGCTGCACCGCATCCGCCAGGCGCTTGTACTTTACCCCCACCCCGTTGGCGAGGCCATCGCGGAGGATTGACACCATGGCAATACTTACTTTGACAGTCATTGTCGCCCCGAATAGCGTGCTGAAAACAGGTTCAATCAGGGATAGCCCTTTTCAACAACCGGGTCAATTCCTTTGCTGCGGAGCACCCAGCATGTCGACTGCCATCAGCGCACCGCTGAACATCAGCAACCCCTGGCTCGCCGGATTGCTCACCAGCACGTTGTTTCTGATCGTCTGCCTGAGCTGGGGCACCACGTGGCTGGGGATCAGGATTGCCGTGGAAAGCGTGCCGCCACTGACCGCCGCGGGCCTGCGCTTTCTGATCGCCTTTCCGCTGTTCCTGAGCTTCGCCGCACTGCGCAGGGAACCGCTGTTGTTCCCGCGACAGAGCCGCTGGTTTTTCGTGTTCGTCACGCTGTCGTACTTCAGCCTGCCGTACTACCTACTCAACTACGGCGAGATGCACGTTTCGTCCGGTCTGACAGCGCTGCTGTTCAGTTGCATGCCGGTGTTTATCCTGATGTTTTCCGCGCTGTTCCTGCGCGAGAAAATCCTCCCCACACAGATGCTCGGTATCGCCATCGGTTTCGCCAGTCTGTTCATGATCATTCGCAGCCAGGGCCTGCATCTGGATCAGGCGGAATGGCTCGGCGTATTGGCGATTCTGTGCGCGGCGATCCTGCATGCGCTGTGTTACGTGGTGACTAAAAAGCACGGCAGCGCGATCAGCGTGATCACCTACAACACCCTGCCGATCGGCATCGCCGGGCTGATGTTATTTATTGTCGGCTTGAACGTGGAAGCACCGGTATTCAAGGACGTGACCGCGCGCTCATGGGGCGCTCTGCTGTACCTCGGACTGGTGGCGTCAGTGGGCGGCTTTATCGTGTATTTCATCCTGCTCAAACGCCTCAGCCCGGTGCTGTTGTCGTTCGTGTTCATCATCTTCCCGGTATTCGCCCTGCTCATCGGCGCCTGGTACGAAGGCACGCCGATCTCGCGGGACCTGATGCTGTACTCGGCAATCCTGCTCGCCGGTTTCGCGATCACCAAGCTACCGCTCAAACGCTGAAAGCCCACGACCCGACGTGAGCACAAGGGCTCACACACCACTCAACTTTGAACATCGGAGGTTCAAATGTCGGTACACACCATGGAAACCCTCAGCCTGTTTAACAGCGAACCCTACCGGCGCGCCTTTGGTGCCCGCGTCATCGCAGTGGTCGATCAGGCCGTCGTGCTGGAACACACCCTTTTCTACCCAACCGGTGGCGGGCAGCCGGGTGACACCGGGCATTTCAGTCTGGTGGATGGTACGCGGATCGAAGTCACCGGGACGGTGCGCGATCCCCTGCTGCCGTCGATCATCTGGCATCAGGTGCAGGAGTGTCCGCCGCAGTTGTGTACCGGCGCATTGGTCAACGCCAGTCTCGACTGGGAGCGGCGCTATCAGCACATGAAGATGCATACCTGCCTGCATCTGCTCGGTGCGCTGATCAATGCGCCAGTCACCGGGTGCAGCATCAGCGCCGACAAGGGCCGACTGGATTTCGATCTGCCGGAAATGACCCTCGACAAGGACAGCATCACCCGCGACCTCAACACGCTGATCGAACAGGCCTGCACGGTCAATACCCTGTCGATGCCGGCCGCCGAGTACCCCGCCTTGCTGGAGAGGACCGGCAGCAAGACGGTCAAGCCGCCCGTCATTCAGGGTGACTTGCGCATGGTCGAGGTCAGCGGCGTCGACATCCAGCCCTGTGGCGGCACCCATGTGCACAACACCCGGGAAATCGGCCGGGTGTATTGCGAAAAAATCGAGAAGAAAAGCCGCAACAATCGCCGGGTAATCCTGCGTTTCGCGTAGGCGGACGGGCATTTACCGGATGAAAGTTTCTTCACTCAAAACAGACACGGTCTTTACGTCTTTGTAACATCTGGAAATATACAATCCGCGCAAGCAGCGCATCCGGTTCCCAAACCGGATGCGCCAGCCCTCCTGGCCTGATGAATTCAGCGGGCCCGCAACATTCACCTCCCACTTGAACCTGAAGAACGAGCATCCGCTCACTCGGTGGGTCGTGCAGACAGAAGCTACGCTCAGACTGCCGCGCCCCCTTGGACACCGCTGGAATCACTGCGTATGAAGAAAGTGTTCCGTCACTACATCCCGGCCACGACCCGGCGCTTGCTGCCCAATCGCTGGGATCTGATCGCCATGCCGCTGGTGATCGGCTTCTTGCTGTTTTTCTCGATCACCGCCCGGGAAACCTGGGCGCCAATCGCCACCTTGCAGAGCGAAGTGATTTCCCTCGATCCGGGCAACCTGCCGGAATACGCCATGCGGACCACCCTGCGCATGCTCGCGGCGATGGTCGCGGCGCTGGTGTTCACCCTGCTTTACGGCACCCTGGCCGCGAAAAGCCGTCGCGCCGAAAAACTGCTGGTGCCGGTGCTGGACATCCTGCAATCGGTGCCGGTGCTGGGCTACATCTCGTTCACCGTGACCTTCTTTCTGCTGTTGTTTCCCGGCCGGGTACTCGGGGCGGAATTCGCCGCGATCTTTGCGATTTTCACCAGTCAGGCGTGGAACATGACGTTCAGCTTCTACCAGTCGCTGCGCATGCTGCCGCGGGATCTGGTGGAGGTGTCGACCAACCTGCAACTGTCCGGCTGGCAGAGTTTCTGGAAACTCGACGTGCCTTTCGCCATGCCCGGGCTGGTGTGGAACATGATGATGAGCATGTCCGGCGGCTGGTTCTTCGTGGTGGCGTCGGAAGCAATCACGGTGGGGGACCAGACCATCACCCTGCCGGGTATCGGCTCGTATCTGGCCATGGCCATCGCGCAGAAAGACCTGCACGCGGTGGGTTACGTGATCATGACGATGATCGTGGTGATCCTGATCTACGACCAGTTCCTGTTCCGCCCGCTGGTGGCCTGGGCCGACAAGTTCCGCATGGAAAACACCGCCTCGCAGACCGCCGCGCCCGAATCCTGGGTACTGAACCTGATCCAGCGCACCCGCTTGATCCAGCGCCTGCTGCGCCCGTTCAGCCGCGCCATCAGCCGGCTGGGCAACATGCGCTTGAACCTGCCGCGCGCGGCGCGCCACACCCTCAGCGCGGACAACCCGAGCAGAGCGAAAATGATCGACTGGATCTGGGGCACATTGATCGCGCTGCTCACGGCTTATGCGCTTTATCACATCGTCCTGTATGTCGGCACAGAAGTGACGCTCGCCGAGGTCGGCCATGTATTGCTGCTGGGGTTCTTCACCTTGCTGCGAGTGGCCGGTCTGATTCTCATTGCTTCGCTGATCTGGGTGCCGCTGGGAGTGATGATCGGCCTGCGTCCGGCGCTGGCGGAAAAGATCCAGCCGCTGGCGCAGTTCCTCGCGGCATTTCCGGCGAACTTGCTGTTCCCGGTATTCGTCATCGTGATCCTGCGCTACCAGTTGAACCCGGACATCTGGCTCAGCCCGCTGATCGTGCTCGGCACGCAGTGGTACATCCTGTTCAACGTGATCGCCGGAGCCAGCGCCTTCCCCAATGACTACAAGGAGGCCGCCGCCAACTTCCGCATTCGCGGCTGGTTGTGGTGGCGCAAAGTCATGCTGCCGGGCATTTTCCCGTACTACGTGACCGGCGCCATTACCGCCTCGGGCGGTGCGTGGAACGCCAGCATCGTTTCCGAATTCGTCTCCTGGGGGCAGGACAAAGTCGTTGCCCACGGTCTCGGGGCCTATATCGCCCAGACCACCGCCGCCGGAGATTTTCCGAAAATCACCCTCGGCGTGGTGGTCATGGCGATCTTTGTCGTGGCCTTCAATCGTCTGGTCTGGCGACCGATGTACGCCGTGGCCGAAAACAAACTGCGCCTGAACTGATGGGACTCGCTGCGATGAATACCTATACCGGACAAACCGCCGCCAGCCCCGAAATCTACTCGCTCAGCGATGTGAACCGGGTGTTTGGCAAGGGCAAGGAAGAACTGCAAGTGCTCAGCGGGGTCGATCTGACCCTGCGCGAAGGCGAGATCGTCGGCATGCTCGGCCGCTCCGGCTCCGGCAAATCCACCTTGCTGCGGATCATTGCCGGCCTGATCGAACCGTCATCGGGCGATGTCCTGTACAACGGCCAGCCGCTGCACGGCCCGGCCGAAGGTGTGGCGATGGTGTTCCAGACCTTCGCCCTGTTCCCGTGGCTGACGGTGCTGGAAAACGTCGAGGCCGGCCTGCAAGCCTTGCAGGTCGAACGCAAGGCTGCGCGTAAACGGGCGCTGGCGGCGATCGACCTGATCGGCCTCGACGGTTTCGAAAACGCCTACCCGCGCGAGTTGTCCGGCGGCATGCGCCAGCGCGTGGGCTTCGCGCGTGCGCTGGTGGTCAACCCGACCCTGTTGCTGATGGACGAACCCTTTTCGGCACTGGACGTACTGACCGCCGAAACCCTGCGCACGGATCTGCTGGACCTGTGGAGCGGCAAGCAACTGCCGATCAAATCGATCCTGATCGTCACCCACAACATCGAAGAAGCGGTGCTGATGTGCGACCGCATTCTGGTGTTGTCGTCCAACCCGGGACGGGTGGTGGCGGAAATCAAAGTGCCGTTCGCCCATCCACGCAACCGCCTGGATCCGGCTTTCCGGCAGATGGTCGACGACATTTACGCGCAGATGACTGACCGGCGCAGCGCCGATGCCAGCGCCGGCAAACCCGAGCTGAAAATGAGCAGTCCGCTGCCTGAGGTCTCGACCAACCTGATGGCCGGTCTGATCGAAACCATCGCCGCCGAACCCTACAACGGCCACGCCGGCCTGCCCACCGTGGCCGAACGGCGTCTGCTGGAAGTCGATGACCTGTTCCCCGTGGCCGAGATGATCGAGCACCTCGGTTTCGCTGAACTCAAAGGCGCCGACATCACCCTGACCGACGCCGGCAAACTGTTCGCCGACTACGGCACCCAGGAGCGCAAAACCCTGTTTGCCGAGCACCTGATTCGCCACGTGCCGCTGGCCGCGCGCATCCGTCAGGTACTACTGGAGCGCAATGGTCACCGCGCGCCACGGGTGCGTTTCGAGCAGGAACTGCAGGACTCGCTGACCGAAGCGTTCGTCGAGAGAACCCTGGAAGTGGTGATCGCCTGGGGTCGTTATGCGGAGATTTTCTCCTACGACGACCACACCGAAACCTTCAGCCTGGAGGATGTCGAGGGCAGCCTGTAGCCCGCGACACCTCTGGCGTTGGCCTAGATCACGAACAGGTCGACGAAGCGATTGACCGGCGTGGCTTCGAGCGCTTGCTGATCCTTGCACAGGGTGAAGATCTCGTTGCTGCGCTGGCCGGTGAAACGCGTCGCCAGGTTGGCCTTGAACTTGTCCTCCAGCAACGGGATGCCATCGGCGCGGCGGCGACGGTGGCCGATCGGGTATTCCACCACCACGTTCTCGGTGCTCGAGCCATCCTTGAAAAACACCTGCACCGCGTTGGCAATCGAGCGCTTGTCGGCCTCCAGATACTCGCGGGTGAAACGCGGGTCTTCGACGATGACCATTTTCTCGCGCAGCACATCGATGATCGGGTGCGCGGCGTGGAAATCGTCCTCGTATTGCTCGGCCAGCAGATTGCCGAATGCCAGCGGCACGGCGGTCATGTACTGGAGGCAGTGGTCGCGGTCGGCGGCGTTGGCCAACGGTCCGACCTTGGAAATGATGCGAATCGCCGACTCATGGGTGGTGATGACGATGCGGTCGATTTCATGCAAGCGGTTGCGCACCAACGGATGCAAGGTCACCGCCGCTTCGCAGGCCGTTTGCGCATGGAATTCAGCGGGGAAGCTGATCTTGAACAGCACGTTTTCCATCACGTAACTGCCGTAGGGCCGCGAGAAACTGAAGGCACGTTTGCCTTCGGGCTTGAGCGCCAGATCGTTATTGGTATGGCTGAACGATACGTCGTAGAAGCCCCACTGCCTGGCCGTCAACACCCCGGGAATACCCATCTCGCCACGCAGGGCAATGTCGGCCAGACGCACTCCGCGGCTGGTCGCATCACCCGCCGCCCAGGATTTACGCGATCCGGCGTTCGGCGCATGGCGATAGGTGCGCAGCGCCTGACCATCGGCGAAGGCATGGGACAACGCCGACAGCAGTTGCTCGCGATTGGCCCCCCTCAGTTTGGCGGTGACGGCGGTCGAAGCGACTTTCACCAGCAGCACGTGGTCTAGGCCGACGCGGTTGAACGAGTTTTCCAGAGCGATCACGCCTTGAATTTCGTGGGCCATGATCATCGCTTCAAGTACATCGCGAATCGTCAGCGGCTTCTCACCATTGGCAACGCGCTTTTGCGACAGGTGATCGGCCACCGCGAGAATTCCGCCGAGGTTGTCCGACGGATGCCCCCACTCGGCGGCGAGCCAGGTGTCGTTGTAGTCGAGCCAGCGCACAATGCAGCCGATGTCCCACGCGGCTTTCACCGGGTCGAGGCGATAGGAAGTGCCCGGCACCCGCGCCCCGAACGGCACGACGGTGCCCTCGACGATGGGGCCAAGGTGCTTGGTGCATTCGGGAAAACGCAACGCCAGCAGGCCACAGCCGAGGGTATCCATCAGGCAGTTGCGGGCGGTGTCGAGGGCTTCGGCAGATTCGACGTTGAAGGTGAGGACGTAATCGGCGATGTCCTGCAGGACACGGTCGTAGTCGGGGCGGTTGTTCTGGTCGACGTTGGCGCTCATTGCGGTTCTCCTGGTGGGGAATGATGAGTGGGGTGGTCTTCCTCAGGGGCTGGTTGGTTTTTTGTTCAGAGCAGATCGTGGTGTCTGCTTTGTGATGTTTCGTCAGTGGATTGTTTCCCTCACCCTGGCCCTCTCCCGGAGGGAGAGGGAACCGACCGGGTGATATTCAACACATACGTCGACCTGAAAGCTCTTCCGTGAATCCATAATCGCCAAGATGCTTCAGGTCGCAGGACATCCAATTACAACTCGGTCTGCTCCCTCTCCCTCCGGGAGAGGCTAGGGTGATATTCAACACATACGTCGACCTGAAAGCTCTCCCGTGAATCCATAATCGCCAAGATGCTTCAGGTCGCAGGACATCCAATTACAACTCGGTCTGCTCCCTCTCCCTCCGGGAGAGGCTAGGGTGATATTCAACACATACGTCGACCTGAAAGCTCTCCCGTGAATCCATAATCGCCAAGATGCTTCAGGTCGCAGGACATCCAATTACAACTCGGTCTGCTCCCTCTCCCTCCGGGAGAGGGTTGGGGTGAGGGCATCGATACTGGATCAGAAAGAGTCGCCAGGGATACGGACGAAACCTTCCATGAGGACGCGCGCACTGCGGCTCATGATGGCCTTTTTCACTACCCACTCACCGTTTTCCAGACTGGCCTCGGCGCCTACGCGCAGCGTCCCGGACGGATGGCCGAAGCGCACAGCATTGCGCTCGACACCGCCCGCCGCGAGATTCACCAGAGTCCCGGAAATCGCCGCCGCCGTGCCGATTGCCACCGCCGCCGTACCCATCATCGCGTGGTGCAACTTGCCCATCGACAACGCACGCACCAGCAGATCCACATCAGCGGCAGCAATCGCCTTGCCGCTGGATGCGATGTAATCCGCAGGCTTGGCGACAAACGCCACTTTCGGCGTGTGCTGTCGCTTGGCCGCTTCGTCCAGATTCGCAATCAGGCCCATGCGCAATGCACCGTAGGCGCGGATGGTTTCGAACATCTGCAGGGCTTTCGGGTCGCTGTTGATCGCGCTTTGCAGCTCGGTGCCGGTGTAGCCGATATCTTCGGCGTTGACGAAAATCGTCGGAATCCCCGCGTTGATCATGGTCGCCTTGAACGTGCCGACACCCGGCACTTCCAGCTCGTCGATCAGGTTACCGGTGGGGAACATCGAACCGCCGCCCTCTTCTTCCGCTGCCGGGTCCATGAACTCCAGTTGCACTTCGGCGGCCGGAAAGGTCACGCCGTCGAGTTCGAAATCACCGGTTTCCTGCACTTCGCCGTTGGTGATCGGCACGTGGGCGATGATGGTCTTGCCGATATTGGCCTGCCACACGCGCACCACCGCCACGCCGTTGTGCGGAATGCGGCTGGCCTCCACCAGACCGTTGCTGATGGCGAACGAACCGACCGCTGCCGAGAGATTGCCGCAGTTGCCGCTCCAGTCGACGAACGGCTTGTCGATGGACACCTGACCGAACAGGTAATCGACGTCGTGATCGGCCTTGCTGCTTTTCGACAGGATCACGGTTTTGCTGGTACTTGAGGTGGCACCACCCATGCCGTCGATCTGTTTGTCGTACGGGTCGGGGCTGCCGATCACCCGCAGCAGCAAAGCATCGCGGGCGGGGCCGGGAACCTGCGCGGCTTCGGGCAGATCCTTGAGGCTGAAGAACACGCCTTTGCTGGTGCCGCCGCGCATGTATGTGGCGGGGATTTTGATCTGCGGTGCGAAATGAGCTGCGTGAGCCATGGTGCTCCTTATCCGCAAACGCGGGTCAACCGACCCGCGCTCGCACTACGTGATTTAAACGGCAACAGCCGACTCTTCGAGGAAGTCCTGGGCGAAGCGCTGCAACACGCCGCCGGCCTCGTAGATCGACACTTCTTCAGCGGTATCCAGGCGGCAGGTCACCGGCACTTCAACGCGCTCGCCGTTCTTGCGGTGGATCACCAGCGTCAGGTCGGCGCGCGGGGTGCGGGCGCCGATCACGTCGTAGGTTTCGCTGCCGTCGATGGCCAGCGTGTGACGGTCGGTGCCCGGTTTGAACTCCAGCGGCAATACGCCCATGCCCACCAGATTGGTGCGGTGGATACGCTCGAAACCTTCGGCGACGATCGCTTCGACACCCGCCAGCCGCACGCCCTTCGCCGCCCAGTCGCGGGACGAACCCTGACCGTAATCGGCGCCGGCAATGATGATCAGCGGCTGCTTGCGCTCCATGTAGGTTTCGATGGCTTCCCACATGCGCATCACCTGGCCTTCCGGCTCGACCCGCGCCAGCGAACCCTGTTTGACCTTGCCGTTTTCCTGGACCATTTCGTTGAACAGTTTCGGGTTGGCGAAGGTTGCACGCTGCGCGGTCAAGTGGTCGCCACGGTGCGTGGCGTAGGAGTTGAAGTCCTCTTCCGGCAGGCCCATTTTCGCCAGATATTCACCGGCGGCGCTGTCGAGCATGATCGCGTTCGAGGGCGACAGGTGATCGGTGGTGATGTTGTCCGGGAGCACCGCCAGCGGGCGCATGCCCTTGAGCGGCCGCGCGCCGGCCAGCGCACCTTCCCAATACGGCGGACGGCGGATGTAGGTACTCATCTCGCGCCAGTCGTACAGCGGCGTGACTTTCGGGCCGGTGTCTTCGTGGACGGCGAACATCGGGATGTAGACCTGACGGAACTGCTCCGGCTTGACCGACGACTTCACCACCGCGTCAATTTCTTCGTCGCTCGGCCAGATGTCTTTCAGGCGGATTTCCTTGCCGTCGACCACGCCCAGCACATCTTTCTCAATGTCGAAACGGATGGTGCCGGCGATGGCGTAAGCGACCACCAGCGGCGGCGACGCGAGGAATGCCTGCTTGGCGTAGGGGTGGATGCGGCCGTCGAAGTTGCGGTTGCCGGAAAGCACGGCAGTCGCATACAGATCGCGGTCGATGATCTCTTGCTGAATCAGCGGATCAAGTGCGCCGGACATGCCGTTGCAGGTGGTGCAGGCAAACGCGACGACACCGAAACCAAGTTGCTCCAGCTCGGTGGTCAGCCCCGCTTCATCGAGGTACAGCGCCACGGTTTTCGAACCCGGCGCCAGCGAAGATTTGACCCACGGCTTGCGGGTCAGGCCAAGCTTGTTGGCATTACGCGCCAAGAGGCCGGCGGCGATCACGTTGCGCGGGTTGCTGGTGTTGGTGCAGCTGGTGATGGCGGCGATGATCACCGCGCCGTCGGGCATTTGCCCCGGCACGTCATCCCACTGCCCGGAGATGCCTTTGGCCGCCAGATCCGCTACCGCCACACGGGCGTGCGGATTGCTCGGGCCGGCCATGTTGCGCACCACCGACGACAGATCGAAAGTCAGGCCACGCTCGTATTGCGCGCCTTTCAGGCTGTCGGCCCACAGGCCGTTGAGCCTGGCGTACTGCTCGACGAGCTGCACTTGCTGGTCTTCGCGGCCAGTGAGTTTCAGGTAGTCGATGGTCTGCTGATCGATGTAGAACATCGCCGCGGTGGCGCCGTATTCCGGGGCCATGTTGGAGATGGTCGCGCGGTCGCCGAGGGTCAGCGCGGACGCGCCTTCGCCAAAGAACTCCAGCCAGGCGCCGACGACTTTCTGTTTGCGCAGGTATTCGGTCAGCGCCAGCACCATGTCGGTGGCGGTGATGCCGGGTTGCAGCTTGCCGGTCAGTTCGACGCCGACGCTCTCCGGCAGGCGCATCCACGAGGCGCGGCCGAGCATCACGCTCTCGGCTTCGAGGCCACCGACGCCGATGGCGATCACGCCCAGCGCATCGACGTGCGGGGTGTGGCTGTCGGTGCCGACGCAAGTGTCGGGGAACGCCACGCCGTCGCGCACCTGGATCACCGGAGACATTTTCTCCAGGTTGATCTGGTGCATGATGCCGTTGCCCGGCGGGATCACGTCGACGTTTTTGAAGGCCTTTTTGGTCCAGTTGATGAAGTGGAAACGGTCTTCGTTGCGCCGGTCTTCGATGGCGCGGTTCTTCTCGAACGCCTGCTTGTCGAAACCGCCCGCTTCCACCGCCAGCGAGTGGTCGACGATCAGTTGCGTCGGCACCACCGGGTTGACCTGCGCCGGGTCACCGCCCTGCAGGGCGATCGCGTCACGCAGGCCGGCGAGGTCGACCAGTGCGGTCTGGCCGAGAATGTCGTGGCACACCACGCGTGCCGGGAACCACGGGAAGTCGAGGTCGCGTTTGCGCTCGATCAGTTGTTTCAGCGAATCGCTGAGCGTGGCCGGGTCGCAGCGACGCACGAGGTTTTCCGCCAGCACGCGGGAGGTGTACGGCAGGGTGTCGTAGCTGCCGGGCTGAATCGCCTCGACCGCCGCACGGACGTCGAAATAATCCAGGGAACTGCCGGGCAGGTTTTTGCGGAATGCTGTGTTCATCGGGTCAGGACTCGGGTCACGGTAGTTTCAAAGGGTGGGCAGACGCCCGACTCAAGATTCACACCGTCCCTTGTAGGAGTGAGCCTGCTCGCGATAGCGGTAGATCAGTCGACATCAATGGTGAATGTCAGTCCGTCATCGCGAGCAGGCTCACTCCTACAGGGATTTGTGGTGGCTTCAAGGATCGGGTCAGCTCACCATTCAGCGACGTTCGATTGGCACGAACTTGCGCTGCTCAACGCCGATGTACTCGGCGCTTGGACGGATGATGCGGTTGTTGGCGCGCTGTTCGAACACGTGCGCGGCCCAGCCGGTCAGGCGCGAGCAGACGAAGATCGGCGTGAACAGCTTGGTCGGGATGCCCATGAAGTGGTACGCCGAGGCATGGTAGAAGTCGGCGTTGGGGAACAGTTTTTTCTGCTCCCACATGGTCTTGTCGATGGCTTCGGAGACCGGGAACAGCACCTTGTCACCGACTTCGTCGGCGAGTTTTTTCGACCAGCCCTTGATCACCTCGTTACGCGGATCGCTGTCCTTATAGATCGCGTGGCCGAAGCCCATGATCTTGTCCTTGCGCTCGAGCATGCCGAGGGTGCCTTTGATCGCCTCTTCCGGCGACGAGAAGCGCTCGATCATTTCCATTGCCGCCTCGTTGGCGCCGCCATGCAGCGGGCCACGCAGCGAACCGATAGCCGCAGTGACGCAGGAGTACAGGTCGGACAGGGTCGATGCGCAAACGCGAGCGGTAAACGTCGAGGCGTTGAATTCGTGCTCGGCGTAAAGGATCAGCGACACGTTCATCACTTTGACGTGCAGTTCGCTCGGCTTCTTGTCGTGCAACAAGTGCAGGAAGTGGCCGCCGATAGTCGGCTCGTCGCTAACGCAGTTGATGCGTTTGCCGTCGTGGCTGAAGCGATACCAGTAGCACATGATCGCCGGGAATGCGGCCAGCAGACGGTCAGTCTTGTCGCGCTGTTCGGAGAAGTCTTTCTCCGGCTCGAGGTTGCCGAGGAACGAGCAACCGGTGCGCATCACGTCCATCGGATGGGCGTCGGCGGGGATGCGTTCGAGCACTTCTTTCAGTGCTTGCGGCAGGTCGCGCAGCTTGCTCAGCTTTTGCTGGTAAGCGTCGAGTTGCGCCTGGGTCGGCAGTTCGCCGTACAGCAGCAGGTATGCCACTTCTTCGAACTGCGCGTCTGCTGCCAGTTCACGCACGTCGTAGCCGCGATAGGTCAGCCCGGCACCGGCCTGGCCCACGGTGGACAGTGCGGTTTGCCCGGCAACCTGGCCCCGGAGCCCGGCGCCACTGAGTACTTTTGCTTCGGCCATTGCTGTCTCCAATCTTCTTGAATTTGTAGGGGAAACGTGTGGGAGCGGGCTTGCTCGCGAAAGCGCTGGATCAGTCGACATCAATGTTGGATATCAGTCCGTCTTCGCGAGCAAGCCCGCTCCCACAGGGTTTAATTCAGCCTTTCTTCTGTGCAAACAACGCATCGAGCTTCTGCTCGAACGTGTGGTAATCGATGCGATCGTAAAGCTCCATGCGCGTCTGCATGGTGTCGATGACATTCTGCTGGGTGCCGTCGCGGCGGATCGCGGTGTAGACGTTTTCCGCTGCCTTGTTCATCGCGCGGAACGCCGACAACGGGTACAGCACCAGCGACACATCCGCCCCTGCAAGCTGCTCGGTGGTGTACAGCGGTGTCGAGCCGAACTCGGTGATGTTGGCGAGGATCGGCGCCTTTACCCGGTTGGCGAACAGCTTGTACATCTCCAGCTCGGTGATGGCTTCCGGGAAGATCATGTCGGCGCCGGCCTCGATGCACGCGGCGGCGCGATCCAGGGCCGATTCCAGACCTTCGACGGCCAGGGCGTCGGTGCGCGCCATGATCACGAAGCTGTCGTCGGTACGGGCATCGACGGCGGCTTTGATGCGGTCGACCATTTCCTGCTGGCTGACGATTTCCTTGTTCGGACGGTGGCCGCAACGCTTGGCGCCGACCTGGTCTTCGATGTGAATCGCCGCGGCGCCGAACTTGATCATCGACTTCACGGTGCGTGCCACGTTGAACGCCGACGAGCCGAAACCGGTGTCGACGTCCACCAGCAGCGGCAGGTCGCAGACGTCGGTGATGCGCCGCACGTCGGTGAGCACGTCATCCAGGCCGGTGATGCCCAGGTCCGGCACGCCGAGCGAGCCTGCGGCCACCCCGCCACCGGACAGGTAGATCGCCTTGAAACCGGCACGCTTGGCCAGCAGCGCGTGGTTGGCGTTGATCGCGCCGACCACCTGCAATGGATGCTCGCTGGCGACCGCATCGCGGAAACGCTGGCCTGGAGTGTTCTGCTTGGAACTCATGACTCACCTCGTTCAGTGGCTGTCTTATTGTCGGCGCCGTCCTGGTAGTGACGGGCGATGTTGCGTTTCGAGGCGCCGATGTGGCGGCGCATCAACAATTCCGCGAGCTCGCCGTCACGGTCGGCGATGGCATCGAGAATCCGGTGGTGTTCGGCGAAGGCCTGACGCGGGCGGTTGGGCGTGGTGGAAAACTGGATGCGGTACATGCGCACCAGTTGATACAGCTCGCCGCAGAGCATCTGGGTCAGCGTGCGGTTGCCGCTGCCCTGGATGATCCGGTAGTGAAAGTCGAAATCGCCTTCCTGCTGGTAATAGCCGACTCCGGCCTGGAACGCCGCGTCGCGCTCGTGGGTTTCCAGCACCCGGCGCAGTTCGTCGATTTCTTCGACGCTCATGCGCTCGGCCGCCAGCCGGCAAGCCATGCCTTCAAGGGATTCGCGGATTTCGTAGAGTTCGAGCAATTCGGCGTGGCTGAGCGACACCACCCGCGCGCCGACATGCGGTACGCGCACCAGCAGGCGTTGGCCTTCGAGCCGATGGATGGCCTCGCGCAGCGGCCCGCGACTGATGCCATAAGTGCGCGCCAGCTCGGGTTCGGAGATCTTGCTGCCTGGGGCGATCTCGCCTTTGACGATGGCCGCCTGGATGCGCCGGAAGACGTTTTCCGAGAGCGTCTCGGAATCCTCGCCGCTGATGACCGGGGGATCGAGTTGATCCAGCATGATTGTCGACACCTTCAAATCCAATGCAGCAAAAACTAGCCAATTAGCCGGCACCAGTCAAAGGATAAATGGATATTGTCGACAATCGTCTAATAAACCGAAAAGATCGCAGCCTTCGGCAGCTCCTACAGAATGTACGCGAATCCTTTGTAGGAGCTGCCGCAGGCTGCGATCTTTTGATCTTTTATAGACCGGCCCCAGCGCTGGCGCCATAAAACCACCGTGCTAGAATGCCGCCCGCATTTGCTGGCCATTTGTACGGCTTGTCATAAAAAGCTGATAGGCACACGAAGGAGCTTGCGCAGTATTGCCAGGAACCTGAACCGAAAACGGAACGCTGCGCACCAGGATTTATGAGACTCAAGCCCTTCCCCACATTTTTTGCGCTGTTTTGCCTGCCCGGCCTCGCCGCGGCGGGGGAAAAAACCGTGTACGGCCTCAACGAATACGCATCGCTTGACGGCATCAATCTGCAAGTCGCGGCCAAACTCGACACTGGCGCCAAGACCGCCTCACTGAGTGCCCGCGACATCAAACGCTTCAAACGCAACGGCGAGTCCTGGGTGCGTTTCTACCTGGCGATCGACGCGGCGCATTCGCACCCGATCGAGCGGCCGCTGGCCCGGGTCAGCAAGATCAAACGCCGCGCCGGCGACTACGACCCGGAAGAAGGTAAAAAGTACACCGCGCGCCCGGTGATCGAGCTGGATATCTGCATGGGCACGGCGTTGCGCAGCATCGAAGTGAACCTGACCGACCGAAGTGCGTTCCAATACCCGCTTTTGATCGGCTCCGAAGCGCTGAAACGCTTCGACGCGCTGGTCGACCCCAGTCTTAAATACGCTGCCGGCAAACCTGCCTGCACCATCGCCGCTCATACCGCCGAGTAATTTCCATGCGTTCTCTAACCTTCCACCTGAAAATCCTGATCACCATTCTGGTGCTCCTGGGCGTTTCGGTTACGGCCTATCAGATTTTCGTGCTCGGCATCCCGGTGACCGAAGACGCTACCGACGACTTGTGGAACATCGACGCCAAAGTCGAGTTCGTCGCCAGCACCAAGGACCCGGTGAAGGTCCAGATGTTCGTGCCGCCCCTGAGCCGCGATTACGTCAGCCTCAACGAAAGCTTTATCTCCAATAATTACGGCGTGGCGGTCAACCGTGTCGACGGCAACCGCAAGGTCACCTGGTCGGCGCGCCGGGCCAAGGGCAACCAGACCCTTTATTACCGTCTGGTGCTGACCAAGCGCTACACCGCGGAAAAATCCAAGATCAAAGGCCCGACCTTCCGCGACAGCATCGCCATCGAAGGCCCGGAAAAAATCGCCGCCGAAGCCCTGCTCGCGCCGATCCGCCAGCACTCGGCCGACGTCGAAACCTTCATCGGCGAAGCGATCAAACGCGTCAACAACGCCAACGATGACAACGTCAAACTGCTGCTGGCCGGCGACCCGTCGACGCCGCACAAGGCGAAGATCGTCGAACTGCTGCTGTCGATCGCTCACGTGCCGGTAGAAAAAGTCCACACCATCCGCCTCGTCGCCGATCAACCGCAAACCCCGGAACTGTGGCTGCGCAGTTTCAACGGCAACGACTGGCTGTACTTCAACCCGGAAACCGGCGAACAAGGCCTGCCGACCGACCGCCTGCTGTGGTGGACCGGTGATGAAAACCTGATCACCATCGAGGGCGCGAAGAAAGCCAACGTGACCTTCAGCCTGAACAACAGCGAGATGAACGCGATTCGTCTGGCCAAGCTGACTGACGAAAACACCGACGCCAACTTCCTCGAATACTCGCTGTATGGCCTGCCGCTGCAGACCCAGCAAACGTTCATGATCATGGTGATGATCCCGATCGGCGTGCTGGTGATCCTGATCCTGCGCAACCTGATCGGCCTGCAGACCCTCGGCACGTTCACCCCGGTACTGATCGCCCTGGCCTTCCGCGAAACGCAACTGGGCTTCGGCATCCTGCTGTTTACCGTAATCACCGCGCTGGGCCTGTCATTACGCTCGTATCTGGAACATTTGAAGCTGCAGATGCTGCCGCGCCTGTCGGTAGTGTTGACCTTCGTGGTGGTGCTGATTGCCGCCATCAGTCTGTTCAGCCATAAACTCGGCCTGGAGCGCGGTTTGTCGGTGGCGCTGTTCCCGATGGTGATTCTGACCATGACCATCGAACGCCTGTCGATCACCTGGGAAGAACGTGGCGCCAGCCATGCCATGAAAGTGGCGATCGGCACCCTGTTCGCCGCCTCGCTGGCACACCTGATCATGACCGTGCCGGAGCTGGTGTACTTCGTGTTCACCTTCCCGGCGATCCTGCTGATTCTGGTCGGTTTCATGCTGGCGATGGGGCGTTATCGCGGTTATCGCCTGACCGAACTGGTGCGCTTCAAGGCTTTCCTGAAGAAGGCTGACGCCTGATGTTCGGTTTCTGGAAGACCTGGAAGGCGCTGGAGGCGCGGGGCATCATGGGCATCAATCGGCGTAACGCCGACTACGTGCTCAAATACAACAAGCGCAGCCTGTACCCGATCGTCGATGACAAGATCATCACCAAGGAGCGCGCCATCGCTGCCGGCATTCATGTGCCGGAGCTGTACGGCGTGATCTCCACGGAGAAGGAAATCGACAAGCTCGACGCGATCATCGGCGGGCACAACGACTTCGTGATCAAGCCCGCCCAGGGCGCCGGCGGTGACGGCATCATCGTCATCGCCGACCGCTTCGAGGGCCGCTATCGCACGGTCTCGGGCAAGATCCTTGCCCATGAAGAACTCGAACACCACATCTCGAGCATCCTCACCGGCCTGTATTCGCTGGGCGGTCACCGCGACCGCGCACTGATCGAATACCGGGTGACTCCGGACCAGATCTTCAAGAGCATCAGCTACGAAGGCGTGCCGGACATCCGCATCATCGTGCTGATGGGCTATCCGGTGATGGCCATGCTGCGCCTGCCGACCCGTCAGTCCGGCGGCAAGGCCAACCTGCACCAGGGCGCCATCGGCGTCGGCGTCGACCTCGCCACCGGCCTGACCCTGCGCGGTACCTGGCTGAACAACATCATCAACAAACACCCCGACACCACCAACGCGGTGGACGGCGTGCAACTGCCCTACTGGGACGGCTTCATGAAGCTCGCGGCTGGCTGTTATGAGCTTTGCGGGCTGGGTTACATCGGTGTGGACATGGTGCTGGACCAGGAGAAAGGTCCGCTGATTCTCGAGCTGAATGCGCGACCGGGGCTGAATATCCAGATTGCCAACGATTGCGGGCTGACTCAGCGTACGCATGCGGTCGAGGCGCATCTGGAAGACCTGAAGGCGCGTGGGGTGACGGAGTCAGTTGAAGAACGGGTGGCGTTTACTCAGGAGATGTTTGGGCATATTCCGGCGGTCGAGGGCTGAAGCTGAAAAGCTGAAGAGCCCCTCACCCTAGCCCTCTCCCGGAGGGAGAGGGGACTGACCGTGTTGGATGCTCGAAGTACATCGACCTGCAAGTTCGAGTCGAACTCAGAACTTGAAAAGCATGAAGATCCGCCCCCTTTCCCCCTCGCCCCCTTGGGGGAGAGGGCTGGGGTGAGGGGGTAGCTTTTGATTTTGATCTGGCAGCCGAGAGGACTACAATCCCCACCCCGCCTCAATGGCCGATCTGCCCCGCCCATGTTGACCTGTTCCGTACACCCGCTGCCCTACCGCGCCAACCCCGCCGACTACTTCGCGGCCATCCGCCATGCGCCCGGCGCCGTGCTGCTCGACAGCGGCCGGCCGAGTGCCGACCGTGGCCGTTTTGACCTGCTCAGCGCCTGGCCGCTGGAACAACTGGCGGTGTTGCCCGACGAAAGCGGCAGCGTTTTCCTGCAACGCCTGCGCGATAATCTGAGCCGTCTGGGCGAGGCGCAGCTGCCTGGCGAATATGACCTGCCATTCGCCGGCGGCCTGATCGGCTATCTGAGCTACGACTTTGGCCGGCATCTGGAACACCTGCCGAGCCAGGCCCGGGATGATCTGCAACTGCCCGACGCGCGGTTCGGCCTGTACGACTGGGCGCTGATCAGCGACCACCAGACCGCCACCAGCCAACTGATATTTCACCCGTCACTGGCCGACAGCGAGCGGCAACGGCTGATCGCGCTGTTCAGCCAACCGACTTCAGCGCCGCTGACGCCGTTCAAGCTGGACACGCCGATGACCGCCGACCTGTCGGCCGATGACTATCGCCAGGCGCTGGAACGCATTCATCAATACATCCAGGCCGGCGACTGCTATCAGGTCAACTTCGCCCAGCGTTTCCGCGCACCGTGTCAGGGCGATCCGTGGCTGGCCTATTGCGCGTTGCGCGAGGCCTGCCCGACGCCGTTTTCCGGTTTCCAGAGCCTGCCCGACGGCGACGCAGTGTTGAGCCTGTCGCCCGAGCGCTTCGTCAAAGTCAGCCAACGCCAAGTGGAAACCCGCCCGATCAAGGGCACCCGCCCGCGTGGCCTGACGCCGGCCGAAGACGCCGCCAACGCCGCCCAACTGCTGGCCAGCCCCAAGGATCGCGCGGAAAACCTGATGATCGTCGACCTGCTGCGCAACGACCTCGGCCGCACCTGCCGGATTGGTTCGGTGCGAGTGCCAGAGCTGTTCAGCCTGGAAAGCTATCCGAATGTGCATCACCTGGTCAGCAGCGTGACCGGTGAACTGGCCGAGGATCGCGATGCGCTGGATCTGATTGCTGGCAGCTTCCCCGGCGGCTCGATCACCGGCGCACCGAAGATCCGTGCGATGCAGATCATCGACGAACTGGAACCGACCCGGCGCGGTTTGTATTGCGGTTCGTTGCTGTACCTGGACGTACGCGGCGAGATGGACAGTTCCATCGCGATTCGCAGTCTGTTGGTCAAGGATGGGCAGGTGTGCTGCTGGGGTGGTGGCGGGATCGTGGCCGATTCGGACTGGCAGGCGGAGTATCAGGAGTCGATTACCAAGGTCAGAATCCTCCTCGATACCCTGCAAAACCTATAACTTTTTGTGGCGAGGGAGCTTGCTCCCGCTGGAGTGCGAAGCGCTCCCCAAAATCTTACGACTGCTGCGCAGCCGAGCGGGAGCAAGCTCCCTCGCCACAATGTTGTAATTACAAACTCAAATCCCGGTTTGAGGCTTTGAGGAATTCCTGCTTCAACTCGACAAACGTATGCACCGCCGGAAACTGCGGGAACTCGCGAATCACGTTGTCCGGCGCATGAAACAGAATCCCCGCGTCCGCCTCGCCCAGCATGCTCGTGTCGTTATACGAATCTCCCGCCGCAATTACCCGGTAGTACAGGCTTTTGAACGCCAGCACCGACTGACGCTTGGGATCTTTCTGACGCAATTGATAGCTGGTCACTCGCCCGCTGTCGTCCGTGATCAGGCGATGGCAGAGCAAGGTCGGGAAGCCCAGTTGCCGCATCAGCGGCTGGGAGAATTCGTAGAAAGTGTCCGAGAGAATCACCACCTGAAAGCGCTCGCGCAGCCAGTCGACGAACTCCACCGCGCCGTCCAGCGGCTTGAGGGTGGCGATCACTTCCTGGATGTCCGAGAGCTTCAGGCCGTGCTCGTCGAGGATGCGCAGGCGCTGCTGCATCAGCACGTCGTAATCGGGAATGTCCCGGGTGGTGGCCTTGAGGGATTCGATTCCGGTTTTTTCGGCGAAGGCGATCCAGATTTCCGGCACCAGTACCCCTTCAAGATCCAGGCAAGCAATTTCCACAAGACACTCCCGTTTGTAGTGATTATTGAGTCGAGCGAGCCCGAACTCTAGCGACTCCCCCGCCACCGCGCAACGCAGCGGGCACACCCTACTCCGCCGCTTTTTGTTACCATCGCCGCCATATAGAGCGCCCAGCGCCACCGACCTGTAGGAAGCCGCCCTGATGAGCCCAACGTTCGATGTCGTGGAACTCGCCACGACCTATGCCAACAAATCCGCCCAAGACATCCTGAAACTCGCGTTCGCCGAGTTCGGTGACGAGCTGTGGATATCTTTCAGTGGTGCCGAGGATGTGGTGCTGGTGGACATGGCCTGGAAGCTGAACAAGAACGTCAAGGTGTTCAGCCTCGACACCGGCCGCCTGCATCCGGAAACCTATCGCTTCATCGATCAGGTGCGCGAGCACTACAAGATCGATATCGAACTGGTGTCGCCGGACTACACGAAGCTGGAACCGTTCGTGAAGGAAAAAGGCCTGTTCAGCTTCTATAAGGACGGCCATGGCGAATGCTGCGGCATCCGCAAGATCGAACCGCTGCGGCGCAAACTGTCCGGCGTCAAAGCCTGGGCCACCGGCCAGCGCCGCGACCAGAGCCCGGGCACCCGCAGCGCCGTGGCGGTGCTGGAGATCGACACCGCGTTCTCCACGCCCGAACGCACCCTGTACAAGTTCAACCCGCTGGCGCAGATGACCAGCGAAGAGATCTGGGGTTACATCCGCATGCTCGAACTGCCGTACAACAGCCTGCATGAACGCGGCTTCATCAGCATCGGCTGCGAACCGTGCACCCGCCCGGTGCTGCCGAACCAGCACGAGCGCGAAGGCCGCTGGTGGTGGGAAGAAGCGACGCAGAAAGAGTGCGGGCTGCATGCGGGGAATATCATCAGCAAGGCGTAAATCTCGCCCCAATGATGTCTCCCCCTGTGGAAGCGGGCTTGCTCGCGAAAGCGGTCTGTCAGTCAGCGAATTTGTTGACTGGGAAGATGCCTTCGCGAGCAAGCCCGCTCCCACATTTGCTTCGTGGTGCCATGAAAAAAATGTGTACACACGAATGTCACCATCGGTGCCATTTATGTGTGCACTTTTTGCTTTCACGCCCTGAAAAGTTACATCCCTGCTGAATTCCCCTGCGTTCTGCCACCTCCGCAAAATCCCTCGCAAAAAATAAATACCTGTTCAATCGGTCAATTTATAACCAATTATTTTCAAACACTTAGCGCTCATCGATAACTTTTCGAAATGAGCGCATCGCTGCATAGATCGCTGACTGGCACAGATCTGGCTTTGGTGCATACATGTTTTGTATACAAAACTGCAAAACATCAATCCACACTTTCGATCCGCAAGCCTGAAGCGCCCTATCCCGTACAGGCTGCAGATGCCCCGTAACCAGTGATGTCTGCTGGCCGCGACGAAGATTTGTCGAGCACTGAGCTCATGCACAGTCATCGCGGCCCCGCCCATCAGGAGCCTGCCGGAATGCGTACAAGTCTCTCCAACAACATCGCGCTGAATCTGCCCGCCTCTGCCCTCGACCAGCCATTGCCCGACGCGGGTCTGGCTCAACCGTTACAACTCAGCCCGCGCCTGCACAACAGCGACCTGGCACCGACCCGCGCCGAAGGTCGGCGCTGGGGCAAATACAGCATCTTCGCCCTGTGGACCAACGATGTGCACAACATCGCCAACTACTCGTTCGCCATCGGGCTGTATGCGTTGGGCCTGGGGGGCTGGCAGATTCTGCTGTCGCTGGGGATCGGCGCGGCGCTGGTGTACTTCTTCATGAACCTGTCCGGCTACATGGGGCAGAAAACCGGGGTGCCGTTTCCGGTGATCAGCCGGATCAGTTTCGGCATCCACGGCGCGCAGATTCCGGCGTTGATTCGCGCGGTGATCGCCATCGCCTGGTTCGGCATTCAGACGTATCTGGCGTCGGTGGTGTTTCGCGTGCTGCTGACGGCGATTCACCCCGGTTTCGCCGATTACGACCACAACTCGATTCTCGGCCTGTCGACGCTGGGCTGGGTGTGCTTCGTAGCGATCTGGTTCGTGCAGCTGGCGATTCTCGCCTACGGCATGGAAATGGTTCGCCGTTACGAGGCTTTTGCCGGCCCGGTGATTCTGCTGACCGTCGCCGCCCTCGCCGCGTGGATGTACACCCAGGCCAACGCGACCATTGCCTGGTCGATCCGCGAACCGCTGAGCGGTGGCGAAATGTGGCGCAACATCTTTGCCGGCGGCGCCTTGTGGCTGGCGATCTACGGCACGCTGATCCTGAATTTCTGTGACTTTGCGCGTTCTTCGCCGTGCCGCAAGACCATCAAGGTCGGCAATTTCTGGGGCCTGCCGGTGAACATACTGGTATTCGCCGCCATCACCGTCCTGCTCTGCGGTGCGCAATTTCAGATCAACGGGCGGATCATCGAAAGCCCGACCGAAATCATCGCTTCGATCCCCAACACGTTTTTCCTGGTACTGGGTTGCCTGGCGTTCCTGATCGTCACCGTGGCGGTGAACATCATGGCCAACTTCGTCGCCCCGGCGTTCGTCCTCAGCAACCTGGCGCCGAAGTACCTGACCTTCCGCCGCGCCGGGCTGATCAGCGCGACCATCGCCGTGCTGATCCTGCCGTGGAACCTCTACAACAGCCCGCTGGTGATCGTGTACTTCCTCTCCGGCCTCGGCGCCCTGCTCGGCCCGCTGTACGGGGTGATCATGGTCGACTACTGGCTGATCCGCAGAGGCCGGATCAACGTCCCGCAGTTGTACAGCGAAGACCCCAACGGCGCCTATTACTACAGCCGTGGAGTGAATTTCCGCGCGGTGGCGGCGTTCATTCCGGCAGCGTTGATCGCCATTGTCCTGGCGCTGGTGCCGGGCTTCCACAGCATCTCGCCGTTCTCCTGGCTGGTGGGCGCCGGCATTGCCGCGATGCTCTACCTGATCATCGCCAAACGTCAGCCGCACTACGCCGACATCAGCGGCGAATCGATCGCCGTCGACAACGTCAGCCATTAACTTCCTTGTGGCCCGGATTTGGGCCGCTGAACTGCCCGCAATAAGGACTTCCCATGCGTATTCTTGTGGTCAACGTCAACACCACCGAATCCATCACCCAGGCCATCGCCCGCTCGGCGCAGGCCGTCGCGTCTCCCGGCACGGAAATCGTCGGCCTCACGCCGTTCTTCGGCGCCGACTCGGTGGAAGGCAATTTCGAAAGTTACCTGGCGGCCATCGCCGTGATGGACCGGGTGATGTCCTACGACCAACCGTTCGACGCGGTGATTCAGGCCGGTTACGGCGAGCATGGTCGCGAAGGTTTGCAGGAACTGCTCAACGTGCCAGTGGTGGACATCACCGACGCCGCCGCCAGTACCGCGATGTTTCTCGGTCACGCCTATTCGGTGGTGACCACGCTGGATCGCACCGTGCCGCTGATCGAGGACCGGCTGAAACTCTCGGGCCTGTGGGATCGCTGTGCCTCGGTGCGGGCCAGTGGTCTTGCGGTGCTGGAGCTGGAGCACGAACCACAGCGCGCACTGGAAGCCATCGTGCAACAAGCGGAACTGGCGGTGACTCAGGACAAGGCCGAGGTGATTTGCCTGGGCTGCGGCGGCATGGCCGGGCTGGATGAACAGATTCGTCGCCGCACCGGGGTGCCGGTGGTGGATGGCGTGACGGCGGCGGTGACCATTGCTGAATCGCTGGTGCGGCTGGGGTTGTCGACGTCCAAGGTACGGACTTACGCGACACCACGGCCGAAGCAGATTATTGGCTGGGCGGAGCGGTTTGCTCGCTGAGTTCACAGACGAATACCGAGTAGTATCCTTCGCGAGCAAGCCCGCTCCCACATTGGATTTGTGAACGCCACAGATCCAATGTGGGAGCGGGCTTGCTCGCGAATGGGTCAACTCGGTGCCACGTCTTGCTCAGAAAGCACTGAACCGCCGAGCCAACCCCTGCTGCGCAAATTGCTCAATCACAAAATCGACAAACGCCCGAGTCTTGCCCGGCAACAATTTATGCTCGGCGTAGTAGATCGAAATGTTGCCGTCATCGATGTACCAGTCCGGCAGCACCCGTTGCAACGTGCCCGCCTCGAGGTAACCCACGGCAAACGGCATGCTGACCAGCGCGATGCCCAGCCCTTGTGCTGCCGTAGCGCAGGCGGCTTCGGAGTCGCTCATGGTCATTCGCGTCTTGAGGGTCAAGGGCTGACAGAGCTGACTGCCGCCACTGATCAACTGCCAGGAGCGCACCCGACCGGTTTGCGGCGAACGAATCAGGATGCCATCGTGACGTTGCAGGTCATCCGGTTCGGCGATGGCTTCGTGCCTTTGCAGATACTCAGCAGATGCGACCAACACACGATGCGCGGGTGCCAATCTGCGTGCGACCACGCCTTGGGGCAATTCAAAGCCGCCGCCAATCGCCGCATCGAAACCCTGCCCAATCAAATCGACCTGACGGTTATCAAAATGCCAGTCAGGGTTGATCGCCGGAAACCGACGTAAAAATTCTTGCAGCAATGGCACGATGTACAAGCGCCCGAATACCGTGCCCATGCTGACTTTCAACGTTCCCGCCGGCAGCCCTTCCACACTCGACAGATTGGCCACCGCATTCTGAATCGTCGTCAGACTGCCACTGACCTGACTCAAAAACAGCTGACCGGCCTCGGTCAGGGTCAGGCTGCGTGTACTACGCTGGAACAGCCGTACACCGAGCCGCACCTCGAGCTTCGCCACACTCTTGCCGACGGCGGCCGGGGTCAGGCTCAAGCGCCGGGCGGCTTCGGCAAAGCTGCCGACTTCGGCGCTGCGCACGAAGCATTCGATGCTGCTGAAAGTTTCCATGATCGCCACTATAAACTTCTGGTTTACACAGACTATAGCAATCATGGTCTACACGGTTGTCGATGCGAGGCCGATACTCGGCTCCAACAACAAGGCACCCCGCCTTGAATTTTCTGGAGATCGAACATGACCACTCAACACCTCAGCGGCAAAGTCGCTCTGATTCAAGGCGGTTCCCGTGGTATCGGCGCCGCCATCGTCAAACGCTTGGCCGCTGAAGGCGCCGCTGTCGCATTCACCTACGTCAGCTCCACCGCCAAGGCCGAAGAGTTGCAGAACAGCATCACCGCCAGCGGCGGCAAAGCCTTGGCGATCAAGGCCGACAGCGCCGATGAAGCCGCAATCCGCAATGCCGTCAGCGCCACCGTCGAAGCCTTTGGCCGCCTGGATATTCTGGTGAACAACGCCGGCGTCCTGGCCATCGCGCCGCTGGAAGACTTCAAACTCGAAGACTTCGACCAGACCCTGGCGATCAACGTGCGCAGCGTGTTCATCGCTTCTCAGGAAGCCGCCAAGCACATGGGCGAAGGCTCACGCATCGTCAACATCGGCAGCACCAACGCCGACCGCATGCCCTTCGGCGGTGGCGGGGTGTACGCGATGAGCAAATCGGCACTGGTCGGCCTGACCAAAGGCCTGGCCCGTGATCTGGGCCCGCGCGGCATCACCATCAACAACGTGCAGCCCGGCCCGGTCGACACTGACATGAACCCGGCCCATGGCGATTTCGCCGAGAGCCTGATCCCGCTGATGGCCGTCGGTCGTTACGGCACCGCCGATGAAATCGCCGGTTTCGTCGCTTATCTGGTCGGCCCGGAAGCCGGTTACATCACCGGTGCCAGCCTGACCATCGACGGTGGTTTTGGCGCCTGATTGCGCTGAATCCCGGAAACAAAAAACGCCGCGCCTCCTTACAGAGGGCGGCGTTTTTTTCGGCGCTTATCGGCAGATCAAGCCCACTCCAGCGTCGGCAAACCGCAGGCACTCGGGGTGAACGCCTTGAGCGTGCGCAGAATCCCGTCGGCATGCGCGTATTTTTCATCGGCCATGGCTGCATCCGGAATCGCAATGGCGGTCATCCCCGCCGCTTTGGCTGCTGTGACGCCAAACGGCGAATCCTCGAACACCAGACAATCTTCAGGTGCAACACCCAGACGCCGGGCAGCGGTGAGGAAGATGTCCGGCGCCGGTTTCGCCGCGCCGACTTCCGGGTCATCCGCCGTGACGATGAAATCGAACAGCGCAAACCAGTCACGGTGCAAGGTGGTTTTCTGGCCGAACGACTGCCGCGACGAACTGGTGCCCACGGCGATCGGAATGTTGTGCGCCTTGAGGTGGCGAATCAGCTCCTCCGCGCCGGGCATCGCCTGGGCCTTGGGAAAGCGTTCACGCATCAGCGGCTCGCGGATCAGCAGAAACTCTTCGGCGCTGATCGGCAGATCCAGCGCCTGCACCACGTAGTTCGCCAGGTCATTGGCGCCACGACCGATGATGTTCTGTTTAACACTCCAGTCGAAGGTCCGCCCGTAACGCTCGGCAATGAGCGAGGTGACCTCGGTGTAGATACCTTCGGTGTCCAGCAGCAAACCGTCCATGTCGAAAATCACGGCCTTGATCGGGCCAAACGTCTTCATCGGTGCATTCATCATCGGATCCGTTATCAAAAACATCCCGGGCGGCCCAAACGGCGCCGCTACGCGGATCTGATTAATGGGTTCAGCAGCATAGCGAGGCCAGCGGACATTGAGCAACGGGCAATGTTTACGGGCGGTGGAATGACTCGCTGACATTTAGCGAAATGCCCTACAGATAACGCCTACTTTCCCGACTTCTTTCCATGTTGATCCCCCGCAAAGTCCGCGCACCTCTTTCATGTGCGCGAGTGCTTGCGAATGTTCCAAACCGATCGGCTCCTGGCCCTGAACAACAGCATCGGCCTGCTGGTGGTTGCCGCCCTGAACCCGCAACACCCGGACTTCGAAACGCTGATCCGCGAGTTCCGCCTGTGCCTGAACAACTACGAGGCCTGGGCCGAGCAGCTCTGGACGGGTACGGCACTGGATGTCGAGCAGGTGTTCAAGGTCGGCGACGACGTGCACCTCAGCGCTCCGGTCAAATCCCGCCAGCCGATCCAGACCCCGGTGGTCATGTGCCCCGCGAGCGGCCCGTTGACCCTGGTGCACCTGTTCGAGGCGGCGCGGTTCGTACCGATCGGCGATACCCCGGTGATGCTGGAACCGGTGATCGGCGAAATCGACGGGGTATTGAGTTTCGGTGAACCACTGCGCCATACCATCGGCCCGAGCGGCATTCTGGAAGTCAGCGACTGCGACCGGGGCCAGCGTTACCGCATCACCTTCTTTCCTGATGTTTCCACCGACCATATCCAAGCGCTGTACGCCTCCTATGAAGAGATTCTGGACGGGATGGAGGTCTGGCTTCGCCAGGAGTGGGACGGGTTTCAGCCGCTGTGGGCGGAGTTTTCCGGCGCCGGTTTGGCTGATCGTTACCAGCAGTTGCAACAGGCCGACTGGCGCGGTTTCGAGAAAGCCCTGCACGACATCTGGGATGACGTTAAACAGCTGTTTGCCCTGCTCGCCGACCTGCAGGCCAACAGCGAAAAACTCCTGCAGTACCTGAGCGATGTCGAGCTGCAAGCGCTACTCGACGCCTCCAGCGAGGCTATCGCCAATGGCTTGCTGATCCTTAGTGACGAGCCGTTGCTGTTTATCCATCTGGCAGCGTTCACCAGTTGGCTGAAGATGCTGCCGCCGCAGTATCTGGCAGAAGTAGTGGCCGAAGTCCGGGTCGAGTTGTTGATCAGTTTTCTGCTGATGCGCGTTTCCGGCGGCGTTGGCGTGCCCGTGCGACTGAGCAGCAAGGTGCTGAGCAAGATCAAGTCGCCCCGGGCGCGGCAATGGCTGGCCGCATCGGCGTTGCGCCTGAGCGAACTGACCTCCACTGCGGATCTGAGCAAGCACGCGGGCGCGTTGAAGCCATTGATGGTCAATGCACGCAATGTGTCTTTGAAGCCGACACCCGCGATCCCTCTGAACATTCGCCAGGCCGACTCGGTCGTGCTGAGTGTTCCGAATCCGGCGCCGATGGCGCGGGAAAAGTCGCGGAACACCACCCGGATGGAGCGTCACGAACCCCGCGACGATGCTTCGAACCAGGCCAA